>NZ_WRPP01000009.1 GCF_009760405.1 Nocardia terrae | reverse complement strand
CCCTGGCCGAACCCCGCTATGCGGCAAAGTTGTGCGTTCGCGGCGTAGGGGTTGGATCGCGTCGCTCGGCGTTGTGCATGAACCAGTCCGGCAAGATCTACGGCATCTATCAGGCCAGTTGGCGAGGCGGGAAGGCGCAGATCGGTGGCTGTGCAATGGGAGCACCTGTCGGGGCGTGGGGAACGTTGGCATGAGGTCGCGACGGCCGCAGCGGAGCTCTTGGGCAGCGAGTGGATGGTGATCGGGCGACGGGGCACGACGCGGATCGTGCATACGCCTGTGAAGTGGGTGCTGGAGCGCTACGGATACGAGACGACCTCCTCGGCTGGCCGGATGCATCTCTTCGCGGGAGTCTTCCTTCACCATGTGGCGCCGATCGGCGATGTCGGAACGACCCAGCAGACGTTCCGGATCCGTGAGCCGAGGCGGCCGTACCCTCGACTACTCGACGTTTTCGACGAGCATGCGCCCGAACTGGTGCGGGACTGGATCGCTGATGTTCACCACGTCAAGTTGTTCGAGAGTCCGCGCTACTTCGAGCAAAGGCTGGAGCAGGTCACAGCGCCGGGGAACCGATGGGAACGAGGTTTTGACCTGCTACCCGGATTGACCTGTGTGACAGGGATTGGTGACATGCTCGCCGCAGTTTCGCAAGCGCGCACAGCCCATGAGAAGTGGCCGACGCTCTTCAGCGCAGAGCAGCGAAACTTCCTGAGCGAGTTCGAAGTTGACGCGATACAGGGCGGTCGTTCGAGCGTGTTGGAGTTCATGGACCGACGACGTCGCATACAGCTGACCGACGAATTCAAGATCCCGGACAGGCACATCGAAGGTGTCTTGTGGCTACCGGCAACACCTCGCCACTGCCCGGGCGGATGGGTCGCACTAGCCGCGGTGGACCGCGCGGGATGCGGCAGAATAGTGCGTTGGCCCGAGGTGCGCGTAGTCGACCTCACTCGAGTCGCTCACGCAGGTATCGGCGATCAGCTACCGGAATCCGGCGACCGCTCCGATACACATGACCAGGCTCACCAGAATCGCGAGGTTGGTAAATGACAGCACACATATCGGCAGCGAGGGAGGTTGCGCCGCGAGACTCTCGCCCAGCAATTGCGCTACTCGCGCCGTGGCTACACCTTCGAAACTTGTTGCGCCGGTGGTGGATACAGGTGAGTCCAACGCAAGTAGCGCAGCGGCGATCGGGCGGACACCGACCACGTCGATAGCGGCCCGATCGGCCCGCAGTTCGGACTGTTCGTGTTCGCGTGCGGCCCACCAAGCCAGCAGCGGCACCAGGAAACCGGCATCGGCCAGCGACCGGAACACCAGGCGGCGCAGCGGATCTCGACGGCGGGCGTGTTCTGCTTCATGCAGCAGGACCGCATCGAGCTCTGTAGCTGACAGACGCTCGACCAGTCCGGTGGTGACCCGAATTCGGGGTCGCAGCAGACCTGCGCAAAAGGCCGACGCCTGAGGATCCGACAAGCACACGGTCGAGCTCACTCCCGTACGTTCAATCGCCGCGCGCAACGTTCTCGGGATCGGAGCAGGCACGAGGGCGCGTACCGCGCGGCGACTGCTTCGGGCCAGCCACAGCCCACGAGCAACGGCCAGCGTCAGCCCGGCGAGTACGACGATCACGGCGGCGAGAGCGAGGCATTCGGGCAGCGTCATACCCATGCACACCGACATCGGTCGCTGCCAGGTCAATCGAATCCCGCTCAGGACGGCCAGGACGATTAGTTGGATCCGCCAGTCGAAGCGCCGAGAAATCATGAACCCAGCTCACGCAATCGGCGACGCTGTTCCTCGGTCAGCTCGCCGAGCTGGGCCGCGAACGCCGCCAGTGCTGCGTCGCCGTAACGTGCGACGACTTCATTGGCTTCGCGTCGACTGGCGGCCACCAGATAGTCGGCCGCTGTCCCCGCCGCGCGATAGGTGTGCGCTCGGCGTCCGATTCGCGCTTCCGCGTGCAGCAGGCCCTTGTCGGCGAGTCGACGCAATGTGGTCATGACCGTGGTGTAAGCCAACTCCGGTACGAGTGCGGCGATATCGCGCACCACGAACTCGTCGGCGACACAGCTGGTCCAAACCAGCCGCATGATTCGCCCCTCGAGCGGCCCCAAAGCCGCGACCGCTCGATCGAGTGTGTCGGTCATTCCACCTCATTTCCGTTACTACCCCTTGATAGTAGAGGCTGATTGGCTGAGGTAGCTGCGCTCGCTACACGTCAGACGGCGCTATCTACGGCGCGGAGTAGCGGGCCTCCACCAACCAAGTCGCGGTGCCCAGCCGCAATCCGTCGGCGGTTTGTTTGGGCGCCAGCGCCATTCGCAGCTCGTTGTCGAGCGCATGGTTGGCCTCATCGTCGAGAGTGGGCAGCACTGAACGCGCGAGCGTTGTCGATCGCAGGTATGACACGGCGTCGTCGACATCACGGGCAATCCATGGGGTGTCCTCGACCGAGGTGATGGTGATCTGATCGAATCCCGCGCCGCTCAGCAAGTCCCGGATGCGATCGGGATCGGCGAGTGAGAATCCGCCGGGTCCATCAGCTTTCTGGTTCGGCAGCGGAACCCTGGCCGCCAGCACACTCAACGGCAGCGTGAAGTACTCGTTGCGCTGCGGGGACTGCCAGCTACTGAACACCAGCCGACCGCCCGGGCGCAGCGCCGTGGCAATGTTCGCGAAGGCAATCCGCGGATCGGAGAAGAACATCAGTCCGAAACGGCTGATCGCTGCATCGAAGCTACCTGCGGCGAATCCGTAAGTCTGCGCGTCGGCTCGGATGAACGTCACCTCACCCGCTTCGCGACCCGTCCGTCGCCGTTCCGCTTCAGCCAGGAGCGGGGCGGACACATCGACGCCGACCACCCTTCCGGCGCCGGCCGCCGCGGCAGCGTAGGTCGTATCCCCTGCGCCGCAACCGATATCCACGACCACAGCACCAGCCTCGATCGCCGCCGCCTCGACAATGCGCGCAGTGAGTCCGCCATGCATACGGGAGTAACGCTCGCCTTGCTCGACCCAATGCAGACCCTCCACGCCAGCCCAACCTTCCAGGGAGAACCGGTCGCCCACGCTGGGCGCGGCCGGAGAAGGTGCCGGATTCGCTCTCATGCCTGATCCTTTCAACAACTACGATCGCCAGATAGCAACTACTATTAGACGATAGTAGATCAAGCTTCGCTTATCCAGTGCAACATCGGCTTGCATTGCGTGGCAATCACTTTCGTTCCAACACGCACCGGTCCCGGTTGCGCATTGATCGGTCGCAGGCGACGATTCGAGCTCCATCAGGTGCTCGCTCATCGGCATGAGCGTGCACTCGGCCCGGGGCTGCGCTGATTCCAAGCGACCCCTGGGGGCCACATGCTGGCCTGACAACGGGGTCTATCAGCGTGCTGCAAACGACGCTCAGAGCGCTCGCCAGGTCCAGGGCTTCGGTACCAGTCCGCGGAGGCACGCGATACGGTGCTCGGCTTCGGCGGCGGCTGCTTGCCGAGTGTTCGATCGGCTAAGCGCGAAAGCGACCCATCGGAACTCTTGAATGTCGGCGAGTACTCGATAGCCCGGCCAACGGGTCACGTCATAGCCGCCGTAGGCGTCAACGAAGCCTCGATATTGATCGTTGGTGATTCGCTGGAAGTCGGTGTAGTCGACCGCCAGTTGAACGAGATCCCATTCACGCCAACCCACAGATACTTTGTCGAGGTCGAGCACTATGGGCTCACCGGAGGGCGGTACCACGAGATTCCCTTGCCAGGCGTCGCCGTGGATGACACAGGGCTGCGATGGTTCGTCGAGGGCGGCGTACAGGTGGTGCAGACGCGCATACTGCTCCAGCAGCCAAGAGCGGTCGTCTTCGGTGATAGTGGTTGCGGACTCGATGTGTTCTCGGACGCCGTCGAATGGCGCATAGCTTGGCAGCGGGAACTCAGTCGGGGGTGTCAATGCGTGCAATTGGCGGAGCATCGTGCCCAGTTCTTCGGGTGTGGACGGCCGGTGATCCGGGATCAGGGTCCACCAGGTGACGGGCCGTTCGTCCACGAGCGTCGGTTGTGGGATCGAGTTCACCGCTTCGACGGTCGCGATCCCATTTCTGTTGAGCCACTGCGAGATATGCAGCTCTCGCTGCGCTGTCCGATAGCTGTACGGCTTGCCGATCCGCGCCACGATGCCGTTAGGCAACTCGAAGATCGCGTGTGAGCCGTCGCGGACGGTCACCGCACCCTGGACATCAACGTTGCTGAGTTTCGCCGCCCGCGTCAGCACCTCGGCGGCCTGCTGGCTGGACTGGTTCATTTAGGCATCTCCGACATCTCAGTGTCGTCGGTAAGGGCGCTGTACAGTCCGTTGACCTCGGGTATGGCGAGGTGTTTGATCGACGCGCGAGACAGCACCTGCAATTCATCGCGAATACGTTGGGAGTGAAGGGTTTTCGCTTGGATAGCGGCTTGCATTCCAAGCTTGGCCGCTTCCTTGGGGTCGCCTATGCGCATGGTCAGCGTGGCCAATCGGGTGAGCGAGAATGTTCGTGACCGGGGGTAGCTTTGGCCCTGTCGTCGGATGGCTTGGCCGATCCGTGGCGCGGCCAGCTCCATTTGGTTTCGCGCCAGCGCGACCGGGATCAGTGCCTTGCCGGTGCTACCCAAGTGCTCAGCTTCGTCGTAGTAGCACATCCAGGGCGGGTCTTCGCCGGGCGTGCTGTCGGCGAAATAGTCATCTGAACGCGCGACCTCGGCCAGCGTTTCGTCAGTGCGCCCGAGTGCGGCAAGGAACTGTGCGCGTAGCGTGCTGAGCATGGCGCGGGTGGTGGCTGAGAGTCGGTCGGAGCGAACTTGGGCGAGTTCGATGAGCGACAGGGCGTTATCCGCGCCGCTGGTGTAGGCCGTCATTCGGGCCATGTCGGCGAGCGTGCTCGCTCGTAGTTCCCACGATCCGGCGGCGTCTGCGCACCAGAGAGCGAATCGGGAGTGCTGGTCTGCGGTGGCAAAGTCGGCGATATCGAAGGCAGCAAAGGCTGCGACACCGCTCAGATTGCCGACCGCTTCGAACAATGCCCGGCGCGTGTCGGGCGCGGTCCTTCTTCGCACGAGCGGCGCGAACGCGTAAAGCTGTTGACTGGCAGCAGTATTGGCAGATCCACCGCCGTGAAGGTTCTCCGCGGTCGCTGCACGACGAGTGGCTTCTTTCACCTGCTCGACGTCGGACCACGCCACAGCTCCGGCATACCCCAGCTCAGGTGCGTACTCGGCAGGCACGGACTCGAGGTTGAACGGGCTGAACACATTGGCAGTGAGCGACTTGCCGGGCTCATCCGTGGTGGCGGGCGAAGTTGCGGCAGTACGCCGCCTCGCCTGCCGATCGCCGTCCGCCTGGGCACGAAGGGCGACAAGCGCACCGTTGGCCTCTAGCGCATTGTCGATTGCGGCAATGACCTCGGGAGAAGGGAGATTGGAGTCTTCCCACTCCGTCATGGTGACGTACTGGCGCGAGTAACCGATCATCGACGCCAGCACACGCTGAGATATGTCCGCTTCTTTCCGAAGGCGTTTGACCTCACGTGCCAGTTGATCAGCAACCGTTGGCGGTCGCTGATCGGGTTCGATCGTCGGGCCACCCTCACCCCTGGTCATGGCTTCATTCTGGTCTACCGCACGGGTATGGCAAGTCCACTTTCGTAGCGACTTGCCATCTTTCTTGCCTTGCCAATGCCGGGGTTTGCTCGTTGTGAACGCACCGCGAACCGCGCGGCTCGCACTCAGTCGACCAGGGGGAAACTGTGGCTGACCAGCCTCACGATCCGCCGGACCAGGCGAAGGAACCCCGGCCACGTACACGGTTGTTCCAGTTCCCCGGCGGCGTGTTCGAACTCCAGGCCGGCGGAGGCGATGCCGAGGACTATGGCGGGTTCTATCTCCAGTTCCAAGACTTCTACGCACTCGACGGACATGACGACAGAGGGGCTGTAATGCGTTACAAGCCAACGTGTTTGGGCTATCTCCGGACTGATATTTCCGGGGTGACTCAACTCTGGGATCAGACTCAAATCCGTAAGCTCGCAACACGTTTGGGCTATGACTTCGCCGACATGGTGATCTATGATCCCCGTTTCGGGCGGCCTCCGTTGGCCCGGTTGAAGGCGCAGGCAACGCGGTTGGACGCGGAAGCAGTCATAGTCCCCAGCCCCGAGCACTTCGAGGGCGGGGAGATACCCGGGACGCTGGTGGCCCAAGTCGACGTGATCACCGTGACCCCGGAAGAGACCTACGCCCGGCGCATGATGCCGCCGCTTCGAGATCTCCCGCCCGCTCGAGCGGATGGCGCGTAGGCGCGGCGGACCGGCCCCTGAAAGCCATCCCGATGCTCGGGACCCGAAAGGGGGTGGTTGATCGACGTGTAATTCAGGACAAGCCGATGGCGTTGTTCTGCAACGCATTTCGCGATGAACCCTCGGCCAACCGCAACCGCGCCGGGGGTTTCCGCATCCCACAGGGGATGGGTCCCAGTCCATCGGAGACGGATTGGGGCCAATCCCTCATTCACACCGATAAAGGAAATTCAGACCCGGGGTTGTCGTGTCCGCGCTGGTCGAGTTCGCTGCATTGGCGCTGTCGTGCGTGGCGGTCGTGGTCGCTGTGGGGTGGGGCGTCGGCGACGACCCATAAGAGCACGAGTATTTGCGGATGCTGGTGCAGGCGCGTCCGCGGCGAGGGACGCACGAGGCGCCGGAAGTCGGTGCGGCGCTTCGGGATCTGCTCGCGGCGATCTCCGCGCCGGCGGTGGTGTTGGGGCCGCGGACCGACATTCTGGCCTGGAACGACGGGGCGGCCGCGCTGTTTCTGGACTTCGCCGAGATTCCGGTGGCCGAGCGGGCGTTGGTGCGCATGGTGTTCCTGGAGCCTCGGATGCGTGGGCTGTTCGTGCACTGGGAGCAGGTCGGCGCCGAGGCTGTCGATCGGCTGCGGATGGCGGCCGCGCGCACCCCGGGCGATCCGCGGTTGAGGCAGCTGGTCGGGGAATTGTCGGTGCGCGACGCCGACTTTCGGCGGTGGTGGGCCGGGCACGGGGTGCGCACGCTGGCCGGTGGGCGCAAGCGGATCCGGCATCCGGTGGTGGGGGAGCTGGAGCTGGATTGGCAAGTGCTGCAGGTGCTCACGGCGCAGGATCAGACCTTGGTGACCTATACCGCGCCCGCGGGCTCGCCCGATCAGGAGGCATTGCGCATTCTGTGTTCGTGGAATGCCGACGCCCCGGCGCGGCGTTCGGACGCGATCGATCGTTAGCGCCGATTCGCGAAACTTCTACTACGCAGCGTCGTTTTGATCCTAGGATGGACTGGTCCGCGAAAGCGAAGGGGAGACAACGCATGCGAGCGATCACACGAATCTGGAACTACATCCGGGCGATGCGCCGCGCCCGCCGCAATCACACCGATCTGTTCGGCTGGCTCATCCGCCGGCCGCTGTTGCTGCTGAGCACCCTGTTCCAGGAATCGATGCTGATGTTGTCGAATCGGCTGGATCCGCATCTGAAGGAACTGGCCGAGTTGAAGACAGCGGCCCTGGTCAACTGCGAGTTCTGCCTCGACATCGGCTCCACCCTCGCGCACTACTCCGGCATCACCGAGGCGCAGGTCGCCGACCTGCCGAAATACCAGGACAGTGACGCCTACAACGATCTCGAGAAACTCGTCCTCGCCTACGCCGAGGCCATGACCCTCACCCCGACCACCCTCGAGCTCGAGGAACTGCGCACCCGGCTGCTCACCCGGATCAGCAAGTCCCAGCTGGCCGAACTGGCCGCCACCATCGCCTGGGAGAACCAGCGCGCGCGGCTGAACCAGGCGCTGGGCGTGCGCCCGACCGGCATGGCCGAGGGCATGGCCTGCGCACTGCCCGAACCGCGCCGGGCCTGAGGTTCTGACACCGCAGTTCGGTTCTCGCGGCGATGAATTCGGTGCGGTCGTACCGTCATAAGTGGTGTCCGCTATCAGTTGGGAGCAACCATGACCTCGACCGCACCCGTCACCTCCGGAACCCTCGCGGTACCGGACGGCACCATCTACTACGAAGTCCGGGGCAGCGGCCCCCTCCTCGCCCTGATCGGCGCCCCGATGGATTCGGGTCCCTTCGCACCGCTGGCCGAACTGCTCGCCGCCGACCACACCGTCCTGTGCAGCGATCCGCGCGGGCACGGACGCAGCATTGTCCATGACCTGGACCGGGATTCGACTCCGGAGCTGCGCGCCGACGACCTGGCCCGGGTCATCACCCATGTCGGTCTGGGCCCGGCCACGGTGCTCGGTTCCAGCGGCGGCGCGATCACCGGCCTGGCGCTGGCCATCGCCCGCCCCGACCTGGTCCCCACCCTGATCGCCCATGAACCGCCGTTGCGCGAACTGCTCGACGATCGCGACGAGATCCGCGCGCAGACCGAGGAGATCGTCGCCGTCTACGACACCGGCGACACACTCGGCGCGATCCGCAAGTTCTTCGCCATGACCGGCCTGGACATGCCGGAGGAAGTGCTCCAGCAGGTATTCGGTGGTGAGCGCGACCCGCGGTCGATCGAATCCGACGATTTCTTCTACCGCCACGAACTGCGCACGACCTCGGGGTGGCAGCCCTCCCTCGAGGCCTTGCGAGCCACCCCCACGAGAATCATCATCGGCATCGGCGACGAATCCGGAGACAAGTTCTGCGACCGCACCTCCCGCGCGCTCGGCCGCGAATTGGGTATCGAGCCGACCCTGTTTCCCGGCGGCCACGGCGGTTTCATGGAACAGCCCGACGCTTTCGCCAAGCGCCTGCGCGAAATCCTCGACTAGGTTCCGCGCCGGCGGCCGTGCCCTTTCTTCGAATCGAGGCATGGCCGTCGGCGTTTGCCGGGAATAGGCTGGGTGTCACACACCAATCAGTGAGTTCGGAGGTGTGGGGACATGAGTATTCGCAGGATCCGGGGGATGGGTATCGGGGTGGTCTGGCTCGCGATGGTCGCGGGCACGGCGGCGATCGCACCGGCGACGGCGGCCGACACGCAACGGTATGTGTGTGATCAGGTGCAAATCGTGGACGGCCACGGCGTCGGCACCGGCAATTGTGTTTCGGCGGGCGGTGGCGCACCGGCGATGGGATTGATCACCGGAGCATTCGATATCGCCCGGCGCACCGACAATTACACCGTGCATTGCAAGGACAACGGCGGCATGGCCACGGGCGAATCCTGGCTGCCGGGTGAGGTCAACGGCGCCGCGGCGCAGTGCGCGCCCGCCTGACCGGTCACTCGACGGGCGGAATCCCCCAGCGCGCGTAGGTGTTTTCGGGGCTGACGGTAATGATGTCGGCGACCTGGACCAGGTCGTCGGGAATGCGGCCGCCGAAATGCGCGAGGCTGGGAATGATGACGGCGTCGGCCTCGAGTCGTGAGAGCAGGGTGCGCACCCGCATGATCGGTCGATCGGTCTCGGGTCCGAAGACCAGTGTCTTGCACAGGTCATAGCCGAGTCGGCGGGCCAGATGCTGGATCTGAGCCTCGTCCCACTGTTGCTGTGCCCCTGACACATCGTGCCGCAGAAATCCGATCGCTGCCGGTTGTGGCCGCATCTCGCTACTCTCTTGACTGATCCGTCTCGCGCCGATGTCAACGCTACGGCGAACCGGCCGCGTCCATGGGGTGATCCGCCGAGAAACTACGTGTCGCAAACGTGTCGCGACTGCAGTGTCTCAGCTCACGGCGTCCCGATGGGGCCCGAAAATGGTTGGTATGCAATGGGTTACCTAATTTCGGTGAGCCTCAGTTTGCTGGCGGTAAATGCTGTGAAGCATTACCGTTCCCCTGGTGAGGGACGATTTCGAAGGGTCGGTGGCGCTCGCGCATCCGGCCGAACCACATGCGCTGGGCTTGGCGACGCGGCTGAACTGGCTGCGTGCCGGTGTCTTGGGAGCCAACGACGGAATCGTCTCCGTGGCGGGCATCGTGGTGGGTGTCGCGGCGGCCACCAGCAACAGCACGGCCATCCTGACCGCCGGCGTGGCCGGACTCGCCGCGGGCGCGGTGTCGATGGCCTTGGGCGAGTACGTGTCGGTGAGCACCCAGCGCGACAGCGAACGCGCGCTGCTCGAGACCGAGCGCCGCGAATTGGCCGAGCAGCCCGAGGCCGAGTTGGCCGAGCTGGCGGCGATCTACCGCGCGAAGGGGTTGTCGGCGGCCACGGCTCAGGCCGTCGCGGAGGAGCTCACCGCGCGTGACGCGTTCACCGCGCACGCCGAAGCCGAGCTCGGTATCGACCCCGACGAGCTGACCAACCCGACGCACGCGGCCTTCTCCTCGGCGCTGTCGTTCACCGTGGGCGCGCTGCTGCCGTTGCTGGCGATCCTGACACCGCACGCCATTCGGGTGCCGTTGACCATGGCCGCGGTGCTGGCCGCGCTGGCGTTGACCGGTGCGGTCGGTGCGCGCCTGGGGCAGGCGCCGGTGGCCCGGGCGACGCTGCGGGTGCTCGCGGGCGGTGCGCTCGCGATGATCACCACCTATCTCATCGGACACCTGGTCGGCGTCGCTCTCTGAGCGAAACACGCTGGCGCCGAGCAGGTCTCAGGCGAGGGGTGTGGGTGAGTCGCCAGCGAGCAGCAGCTGCGGGATCTGGGTGAACGTCCATCCGGTGCCGTTGCGGGTGAAGACGTAGACGATGTCGAAGCGCTCGTCGGGCCACGATTTCGGCGGCGCGGGAGCGATTCCGTTGAGCTGGGCGAGGATCGCTACGATGTTCTCGTGCTGCCAGCTGATCAGCACGGGCCCGGCCGCGCCCGCCAGCGCCGACACCAGCTGCGCCTCCTGCCCCTTCGGGAAGCGCTGATCGATCTTCACATTCAGTGCGGCCGCGAGCGGGGTCACGGTCTGCTCGGGGCGCTTGCTGCCGTGGGCGCCGGGGTCGGAGGCGAAAATCGTTGCGGGCCTGAGCAGCCCGGGGCGCAGTGCGGCCGGTGAACCGTCGGGGTTGCGGGGATCGAACAGCTCCACCAGCGCGCCCGCCCGGGTCCAGCCCCGCACGGTCAGCGATTCGACGTCCTGCTCGCCGTCCTCGGTGAGGCCGTAGGGCTTTCCCGAGCCCGTCGGTTTCTCCGCGTGCCGGATGATCATCACGGTGTCGGGCAGCGACCCGGTGGCCGGCGGCGGCGCGGCCGGGCTGGTCGCCGTGTTCGGCTTGTCGTGTTTCTTGTCCTTGCCGCACGCGGTCAGTGCCGCGCTCAGCGCCACCGCCGAACCCAATCCCAACAGTGATCGTCGCCCCAACTGTCCATTCACAGCACCCGAACATACCCACGCGTGCCCGTGGGAGCCCGCGGCGCCGCCCGGCTTCAGATGATCTTCAGCGCGGCGGGGGTTTGCTGGACCCCCGGTTGCGGCGACCTCGGCAATGCAGACACTGGTACGGGTCAGCGATGTCGACGACGCTGGTTCACGACCGTCCATCGAGAAAGCGAATTCGTCATGACCGAGACCTCGACCGTTTCCACCACCCGTTTCGACCGCGGCTTCGAGCTGCTGCGAACCGTCGGCGGCCCGGCAGCGGAGAGGTTCGTGGACGGGTTGGCCGACATCGCCCCGGACCTGGCCCGTTTGACCGTCGAGTTCGGTTACGGCGACATCTACTCCCGCCCGGGCCTCACCCTTCCTCAACGCCAGCTGATCAACGTCGGCGCCCTGACCGCGCTGGGCACGGCCGCCCCGCAACTTCGCTTCCACATCGACGGCGCGTTGAATGTCGGTGTCACGCCCGCCGAAATCGTGGAGACCATCATTCACATGAGCGTCTACGCGGGCATTCCCGCCGCGCTCAACGGATTGACCGTCGCCAAGGCCGCATTCGCCGATCGCCCCGACGCGGAAAACCCGATCGTGCTCGCGGAGATGTCCCCTGAGGAGACTCTGGCCCAGCGCTACGACCGCGGCCTCGACGCCCTCAACCGCATCGACGGTGAGGCCGGACATCAGGTCGTGGCGTCCCTGGCCGACATCGCTCCCGATATGGCCCGCTACATCATCGAGTTCGCCTTCGCCGACGTCTACTCCCGCCCGGTCCTGGACCTGGCCACCCGCGAACTGATCACCATCGCGGCCTGCACCGCCATGGGCACCGCCGCGCCCCAACTCCGCGTCCACCTGCACGGTTTCCTCAATGTCGGCGGCACCCGCACCGAAGCGGTCGAAGCCATCACCCAGATGGCCGGATACGCGGGTTTCCCGGCCGCGTTGAACGGAATCGCCGCCGCGCGTGAGGTTTTCGCCGCCCGGGACGCGGAGGCCGATTCCGAGTAGAGAGTCCGGGAACGGTGACCGGGTCGCATACTGGCGAGCATGGTCGTGAAAAGCTACAGCACGAGTGCTCTGAGCCACGATATGCCGACCGAACTCCAGCGACTTCGGCTGCTCGAGGACTATCTCGAGCCCGTGACCGGACCGGTCCTGAAACGGACGGGGATTCAACCGGATTGGCACTGTTTGGATCTCGGGGCGGGCGCGGGCGCGGTTTCCCATCAGCTGGCGAGGTTGTGTCCGGTCGGTCGTGTGGTGGCCGCGGACATCGACACCCGGTTCCTCGAGCGCGGAGCCAATCTCGAGGTGCGCGAATTCGATGCCCGCACCGGCGAATTCGAGGCCGGCGCGTTCGATCTGATCCACACCCGGGCGATGCTGATGCATCTGCCCGAGCGGGTGGAGGTGGTGTCGCGGTGTCTGTCGTGGTTGCGGCCGGGCAGGTGGCTGGTGGCGACGGATCCGTCGGGGTTCACCGCGTCGTCGTCGACGTCTCCGGGGTGGCGGCGGCTGATGGACGCGTTCTGGGCGCTCATGGCCGCGCACGGCGGGGACCCGTTGTGGGGCCGGCAGCGGTTGGCGCGCACGGTCGTCGAGGCCGGATTCGTCGATGTCGGGATGTCGATCCAGACGAATGTGGTGGGCTGCGAGGGTCCGGCGGATCGGTTCTGGCGGGTGTTCTTCGCTCAGGTCGGGCCGCGGATGGTCGAGCTCGGGCTGGTCTCACAGGACGAGCTCGCGGCGGGGGTGGCCCTGCTCGATGAGCCCGGTTTCTTCGACAGCCCCGATGCCTTCGTCACCGTGTGGGGGCGGCGACCCGGAAATGCCGAGGGTGCATGATCGCAGTCGGTGAAACGTGTTGGGCCCGCTGCGCATGCGCAGCGGGCCCAACATCGTCCGAGTGTCAGTGGGTGAAGTCGGAGGCGTTCTTCGCCAGGTCCAGCAGCGGCTGGGGGAAGATGCCCAGGACCAGGGTGGCCGCGGCGGTGACGGCGATGACCGTGCTGGTCAGGGTGGGGTAGACGACGGTGGTCGGGGTGGCCGGGGTGGTCGGAGGGTCGGTGAAGAACATCAGGACGATCACGCGGATGTAGAAGAACGCCGCGATGGCGCTGGAGATGACACCGACGATCACCAGGGTGGCCGCGTCGCCGCCGGTGGCCGCGGCGAACACACCGAATTTGGCGATGAAGCCGCTGGTGAGCGGGATACCGGCGAAGGACAGCAGGAACAGCGAGAAGATGCTCGCCAGCCAGGGCGACCGCCGGCCCATGCCCGCCCAGGCGGACAGCGCCGTCGCCTCGTCACCGTTCTCGTCGCGCACCAGGCTGACCACGGCGAAGGCGCCGATGGTGCCCAGACCGTAGACGGCGAGATAGAACAGCGTCGAGGAGATGCCCGCGGTGGTGGCCGCGACCAGCGCGGTCAGGATGAAACCGGCGTGCGCGACAGAGGAATAGGCGAGCATGCGCTTCATGTCGGTCTGGGTGACGGCCAGGATCGCGCCGACGACCATGGTGGCGATGGCGACGGCCGCGAGCACCGGACGCCAGTCGTTGCGCAGTTCGGGCACCGCGACATACAGCACGCGCAACAGCGCACCGACTGCCGCGATCTTGGTGGCGGCGGCCATGAACGCGGTGATCGGGGTGGGTGCGCCCTGGTAGACGTCGGGGATCCAGGACTGGAACGGCACCGCGCCGATCTTGAAGAGCAGCCCGACCGCCAGCATGGCGACCCCGAGGATGGCCAGGATGTGGGAGTTCCCGGCGTCGCGGGTGACCGCTTCGGCGATGCCTTGCAGCCGTACGGTTCCGGCGTAGCCGTAGAGCAGCGCCATCCCGTAGAGGAAGAAGGCCGAGGAGAACGCGCCGAGCAGGAAGTATTTCAGCGCCGCCTCCTGCGAGAGCAGCCGGCGTCGCCGGGCCAGCCCGCACAGCAGATACAGCGGCAGCGACAGCACTTCCAGCGCCACGAACATGGTCAGCAGATCGTTCGAGGCGGGGAACAGCATGAGCCCGGCCAGCGCGAACAGGGTGAGCGGGAAGACCTCGGTGGTCGCGACTCCGGCTTTGGTGGCCGCGATTTCGTCCGAGCTGCCCGGTGTCGAGGCGGCCTGCGGGGTGAAGGCGTCCACGCCGCCGCGCGAGGCGGTCAGGCTCCAGGTGCCGGGGCCTTCGCGGCGCACCGGCATCCGGTCGGCGCGGCGTTCGGCGATGAACAGCAGCCCGAGGATGCCCATGACCAGGATGGTGCCTTGCAGGAACAGCGAAACCCCGTCGATGGCAACGGCTCCCACCACGGCGGTTTCGCGCACGTCGCGCAGCCCGATCACCGCGCCCAACGCGACGGCCAGCCCGCCCAAACCCAGCACGAGGTGGGTTGCGTACCGCAATCGCCGGGGCGCGAACGCTTCCACGAGCACGCCCGCGACGGCGACACCGAACACGATCAGCATCGGTGACAGGTCCCGGTATTCGATGCTGGGCGCCGGGACTGTCGCCGCGGCGAGCAGCAGAGCTCCACTCATTTGTGGGCACCTCCCGTGGTCGTCTGGGCGGCTTCCGGCTCGACGGCCGGGGCCGGGTTGTGCTGTCCGATGGTGGTGAGGGTGCGGGCGACGGCCGGATCGATGCGGTCCAGCGCCGGTTTGGGGTAGGCGCCCAGGAACAGCAGCGCCACCAGCAGCGGGACCACGACGACCATTTCGCGCGGCAGCAGGTCGTAGAGCCGTTCGTTGCCCTTCTTCACCGGGCCGGTCATCATCCGCTGGTACATCCACAGCACGTAGAGTGCCGCGAGCACCAGCGCCGAGGACGCGAAGATCGCGGCCACCGGGTAGCGGGTGAAAGTGCCGATCAGGACCAGGAATTCGCTGATGAACGGCGCGAGCCCGGGCAGTGAGAGGGTGGCCAGGCCGGAGATGAGGAAGGTGCCCGCCAGGATCGGCGCGACCTTCTGCACTCCGCCGAACTCGGCGATGAGCCGGGATCCGCGGCGCGAGACCAGGAATCCGGCGATGAGGAACAGCGCCGCGGTGGAGATGCCGTGGTTGACCATGTACAGCGTCGCCCCGGTGCCGCCCTGGGTGGTGAGGGCGAAGATGCCGAGGATGATGAACCCGAAGTGCGAGATCGAGGTGTAGGCGATCAGCCGCATCACGTCGGTCTGCCCGATGGCCAGCAGTGCCCCGTAGATGATCCCGATCACCGCGAGCACGCTGATCAACGGCGCGTAGGTCGATGTGGCGGAGGGGAACAGCAGCAGGCAGTAGCGCAGCATGCCGAAGGTTCCGACCTTGTCGACGACGGCCATCATGAGCACCGCGCTGGCCGGTGTGGCCGATACCGCGGCGTCGGGCAGCCAGGTGTGCAGCGGCCACAGCGGGGCTTTGACCGCGAACGCGAACAGGAATCCGAGGAACAGCGCGTTGAGCACGGCCGGTGCCGCGCCGAGGTGGCCGGAGTTGGCGGCCTCCATGACGGTACGGAAGTCGAAGGTGCCGCCGCCGTTGCTGCCCAGCTTGTCACGGGAGGTGATGACGTAGAGCCCGATGACCGCGGCCAGCATGATGAGCCCGCCGAACAGGTTGTACAGCAGGAACTTCACCGCGGCCCGCGAGCGCTGCTGGCGTGCGGCCAGGTCCGCGCCGCGGGGTCCGAAGCCGCCGATGAGGAAGTACATCGGGATGAGCATGACCTCGAAGAACACGTAGAACAGCAGAATGTCCAACGCGGTGAACGAGATCAGCACCATGGACTCCACGACCAGGGTGAGCGCCACGTAGATGTGGGCGACGCGGGGGCCGCTGCCCACCTCGCGCTCGTCCTGCCATCCGGCGATCAGCAGCAGCGGCACCAGTCCCGCGGTCAGCAGCACCAGGACCAGGGCGATGCCGTCCATGCCGAGGGTGTATCCGGCTCCGAAGGCCGGGATCCATTCGCGTTTCTCGACGAACTGGTATTGCGCGCCACCGGTTTCGAACTGGGTGGCCAGCCAGATTCCGATGCCGAGGGTGCCCGCCGACACCAGCAGCGCGAAACTGCGCACCCCGGTGCGCCAGCCCGCCGGGAACAGCAGACACAGTGCCGCACCGACCATGGGCACCGCCCACAGTGTGGTGAGCCAAGGGAATTCGCTCAAAGCAACCTCACCGCCAGCAGGGCGGCGACCACCAGGGCCGCGCCGGTGAACATGGACAGGGCGTAGGAGCGCACGAAACCGGTTTGCACGCGCCGGATTCGGGCCGACAGGCCGCCGATGATCGCGGCGGTGGTGTTGACCAGGCCGTCGATGCCGCGGTTGTCGACGAAGACCAGCGATCGGGTCAGGTGCTGGCCGGGCCGCATGAACGCGGCTTCGTTGGCGGCGTCGCCGTAGAGGTCACGGCGTGCGGCTTCCACGAGCGGTGTGGCGGCCGGGGCGGTTTCGGGGATCGGGCTGGACGCGTACTGGTCGTAGGCGACCCAGATGCCGGCCGCGACCACCGCGAGGGCGAAGAAGGTGATCGCCCAGGCCGGGATGAACGGCTCGCCGTGGTGGGAGCCGACGACCGGGGCCAGCCAGTTGGTGAGCGCGGACCCGTAGGCGAACAGCATGCCGGAGAACACCGATCCGAACGCCAGCAGGATCATCGGCCCGGTCATGGAGGCGGGCGCCTCGTGCGGGTGGGTGCCTTCGTTCCAGCGGCGTTCGCCGAAGAAGGTGAAGATCATGACCCGGGTCATGTAGAAGGCGGTGATGCCCGCGCCGCACAGGGCCGCGATGCCGGTGATGATGCCGCCGAACCCGCCGTGGGTGAAGGCCGCCTCGATGATGCGGTCCTTGGACCAGAAGCCCGCGAACGGCGGAACACCCAGGATGGCAAGGTATCCGAGCCCGAAGGTGGCGTAGGTGATGGGCAGCAGCTTGCGCAGCCCGCCGTAGCGGCGCATGTCGGTTTCGTCGTTCATGGCGTGCATGACCGAGCCCGCGCCCAGGAACAGTCCGGCCTTGAAGAAGCCGTGGGTCAGCAGGTGCATGATGGCCGCGGCGTAGCCGACGGGGCCGAGCCCGGCCGCGAGGATCATGTAGCCGATCTGGCTCATGGTCGAGGCGGCGAGGGCCTTTTTGATGTCGTCCTTGGCGCAGCCGATGATCGCACCGAACAGCAAGGTGACCGCACCGACGGCCATGACGGCGGCCTGTGCGCCGGGGGCGAGGTCGAAGATCGGGTTGGAGCGGGCGATCAGGTAGACACCGGCGGTGACCATGGTGGCGGCGTGGATGAGCGCCGACACCGGGGTCGGGCCTTCCATCGCGTCCCCGAGCCAGGACTGCAGCGGCACCTGCGCGGATTTACCGCAGGCCCCCAGCAGCAGCAGAAGCCCGATGGCGGTGAGGGTCGCGGTGCTCGCGTGCCCGGCGGCGCCGAACACGGTGCCGTAGTCGACGGACCCGAAGGTCGCGAACATGACCATGAGCGCGATGGCCAATCCCATGTCGCCGACCCGGTTGACCACGAACGCCTTCTTGGCCGCGGTGGCCGCGGAGGGCTTCTCGTACCAGAACCCGATCAGCAGGTAGGACGCCAAACCGACGCCTTCCCAGCCCAGGTACAGCACCAGGTAGTTCCCGGCGAGCACGAGGGCGAGCATGGCGGCCAGGAACAGGTTGAGGTAGGCGAAGAATCGCCGCCGTCCCGGATCGTGGGCCATGTAGCCGATGGAGTAGAGGTGGATCAGCGACCCGACACCGGTGATCAGCAGCGCGAAGCACATCGACAGCTGATCGAGTTGCAGCGCGAAGTCCACCTTCAGCCCGGCGACCGGCACCCATTCGAACAGGCTGTAGTGCACGGCCCGTTGCGCGTTGGAACGGTCGAGCATGTCACTGAAGGCCCATGCCGCGACCCCGAAGGAGGCCAGCGCCATGAGGGTTCCGACCATGTGTCCCCACCTGTCGCCGGCCTTGCCCAGCAGCAGCAGGAACACGGCGCCGGCGAGCGGGAGCGCCGGCAGCAGCCACAGCATCATCTGTGCGGTATCCATGTCAGTACCGCAGCAGGTTGGCGTCGTCGACCGAGGTCGAGCGGCGGGCGCGGAAGATGCTCATGATGATGGCCAGCCCGACCACGACCTCGGCGGCGGCCACGACCATGGTGAAGAACGCGAACACCTGCCCGTCGAGGTTGCCGTGCACGCGGGCGAAGGTGACGAAGGCCAGGTTGACGGCGTTGAGCATGAGCTCGATGCACATGAACACCACGATGGCGTTGCGCCGCACCAAGACTCCGGCCGCGCCGATCGTGAACAGCAGGGCCGAGAGATACAGATAGTTGTCCGGGTTCACCGCAAACCTTCCTCGTGGGAGTCGTCGCTGTCCGTGCCGCTCTCGCCGTTCTCGCTGGTGCCGTTGCCGACGGTCAGCACCACGGCTTCGGTGTGGGCGCGGTTGCGGCGGTGGCGCAGGATGGTGGAGACCGACAGCTCCTCGAAGGAGCCGTCGGGCAGCCGTGCGGGTGCGTCGACGGCGTTGTGGCGGGCGTACACGCCCGGCGTCGGCAGCGGCGTGACCCGGCTGCCGTTGCGGAAGCGTTCCTTCGACAGCGTGCGCTGATCGGTGGGCGGCCCGAACTTTTCGCGGTGGGCGAGCACCATCGCGCCGATGGTGGCGGTGATGAGCAGCGAGCCGGTCAGCTCGAAGGCCCACACGTAGCGCACGAAGATCAGCTCGGCCAGCGCGTTGACCGTGTACTGCCCGCCGAGACCGGGCCCGGTCTCGGCGACGCTGGTGCCGGTGACCCCGCGTGCGATGCCGCCGATGAGCAGCATGCCGAAGCCGATGCCCACCACGATGACCGCCAGCCGCTGCCCGCGCAGGGTCTCCTTGAGCGATTCGGCGGAGTCGACGCCGACGAGCATGATCACGAACAGGAACAGCATCATGACCGCGCCGGTGTAGACGACGATCTGCACGATGCCCAGAAACAGTGCGCTCTGGGCGATGTAGAACGCCGACAGCGTGATCATGGTGGCGGCCAGGCACAGGGCCGAGTGCACGGCCTTGCGCGCGCAGACCATGCCGAGCGCGCCGAGGACCGCGACCACGGCGAGGATCCAGAACTGGACGGCCTCGCCGGTGGAGGTGTGGGTGACGATCTGCTGGGCGGGTTGTGCCATGTCGCTCATCGCGATCGTGTCGATCACTGCTGCACCCCTTCCGCTGCGGCGAGTTCGCTTGCCGCACCGGGGACTTCACCGCGGTAGTAGGAGCCTTCGTCCGCGCCGGGGTACATGGCGTGCGGCGCGGGCACCATGCCCGGCTGCATCGGTGCGAGCAGGTCCTGCTTCTCGTAGATGAGGTCGGCGCGGTTGTCGTCGGCGAGCTCGTATTCGTTGGTCATGGTCAGCGCCCGGGTCGGGCAGGCCTCGATGCACAGGCCGCAGCCGATGCAGCGCAGGTAGTTGATCTGGTAGACGCGCCCGTATCGCTCTCCGGGGGAGAAGCGTTCGTCCTCGGTGTTGTCGGCGCCTTCGACGTAGATGGCGTCGGCCGGGCAGGCCCACGCGCACAGTTCGCAGCCGATGCACTTCTCGAGGCCGTCGGGGTGCCGGTTGAGCTGGTGGCGGCCGTGGTAGCGCGGCGCGGTCGGGGTCTTCACCTCCGGATACAGCTCGGTGTTGGGTTTCTTGAACATGGTGGAGGCGGTGACGACGAACCCGCCGAGTGGTTCGAGCAGACCGGGTTTGGCCGGGGCCGCCATCGGTTCGGCGGGCATCGGCGGCACCGGGAACTCGGAGTAGGCGCGGGTGGAGTCGGGGTCCGGTGAGGCATGGGAGCGGTCGTCACCGGCGTGCCCGGCGCGCAGTACCAGCCCGATCAGCACGGCGGCGACCACGAGCCCGCCGATCACCATGCCCGCGGTCTGGATGTGGGTTCCGTTGTCCTGCAGCACCTTCAGGGTGGCCACGAACATCACCCACGCCAGCGACACCGGGATGAGCAGCTTCCAGCCCAGGTTCATGAACTGGTCGTAGCGCAGGCGCGGCAGGGTGCCGCGCAGCCAGATGAACACGAACAGGAACGTCCACACCTTGGCGGTGAACCACAGCATGGGCCACCAGCCCGAGTTCGCGCCCGCCCACAGGCTGATCGGGAACGGTGCGTGCCAGCCGCCGAAGAACAGGGTGCTGGCCAGCGCGGACACCGTCGCCATGTTGATGTACTCGGCCATCATGAACATGGCGAACTTGAGCGAGGAGTATTCGGTGTGGAAGCCGCCGACCAGCTCGCCCTCGGCCTCGGGCAGGTCGAAGGGTGCGCGGTTGGTCTCACCGACCATCGACACCGCGTAGATCAGGAACGACGGGAGCAGCAGGAACACATACCAGGTTCCGTACTGCGCCTTGACGATTCCGGAGGTGGCCATGGTGCCCGAGAGCAGGAACACCGCCGCGAAGCACAGCGCCATGGCGATCTCATAGGAGATGACCTGCGCGGTGGAGCGCAGTCCGCCCAGCAGCGGGTAGGTGGAACCGGATGCCCAGCCCGCCAGCACGATGCCGTACACGCCGACCGAGGCCATGGCCAGGATGTAGAGCACCCCGACCGGCATATCGGTCAGCTGCAGCGGTGTGCGGTGCCCGAACATGGTGACCTCGGGCCCGAACGGGATGACCGCGAACGCCATCACGGCCGGGATGAGCGAAATGACCGGGGCGAGAATGAAGATGGGCTTGTCCACGATGGCGGGGATGATGTCCTCTTTGAGGAGCATCTTCACCCCGTCGGCGATGGACTGCAGGCTGCCGCGCGGCCCGACCCGGTTGGGTCCGACGCGCATCTGCATGAACGCCACGATCTTTCGTTCCGCGTACACCGCGATCATCGGGGTGAGCAGCAGGAACACGAAGATGCCGAGGGATTTCACCAGTACCAGCCACCACGGGTCGTGGCCGAACATGCTCAGGGGGTTCGCGTCAGCCCCGGAGGCGGCAGCGTGCGTCACCACGGAGGGGCCCGCGAACCCCCTCATCGGATAGAGCTCACTCACGGTGGTCCTCCCGTCGGATACGCACGAGGTGGCCGGGTGTGGTGCCCAGTTGCACCAGCACGTCGGAGCCGGGGGAATTCATGGGCAGCCACACCACGCGGTCGGGCATCTCGGTGACGACCAGGGGCAGGGTGATGTGGCCGTGGTCGTTGCTCACTGTCACCGGATCCCCGGTGGTGACACCGATTTCGGCGGCGGTGTGGGCCGAGAGCCGCAGCACGGGGGTGCGGGCGGTGCCGGCGAGGTTGGGTTCGCCGTCCTGCAGGCGGCCGCGGTCGATGAGCATGCGCCACGACGAGAGCACCGCGGTGCCCGGGTTGGGCTGGGCCAGCGGTTGCGGACGCAGGTCGGGGGTGGGGGCGGGCGGGCCGTCCCACACGCCGAGGTCGGCCAGTTCGGCGCGGGCGCTGGCCGCGTCGGGCAGGCCCAGGCGGATGCCCATGTCCGCGGCGATGGCGTCGAGGACCCGGTATTCGGCCATCGGCGCGGCCTCGCGGCGCACGGTGGAATCGCGCAGGGCGGCGTCGAATTGGCGGTGCCGTCCTTCCCAGGTGAGGAAGGTGCCGGTCTTCTCCATGGCCGAGGCGACGGGGAACACGACATCGGCGCGGTCGCTGATATCGCTGCGGCGCAGCTCCATCGACACCACGAAGCTGGCCGCGTCGATGGCCCGCAGCGCGGCGTGCGGGTCGGGCATGTCCCCGACTTCGACGCCGCCGATGAGCAGCGCGCCCAGCGTGGGTGCGGCGGCGAGGATGGCGGAGGTGTCGCGGCCCGGGGTCGTCGGCAGGTCGTCACAACCCCACGCTTCCCGAACCTGTTGGCGGGCACCGGAATCGGTGACGGGTCGCCCTCCCGGGAGGAGAACCGGGAGAGCGCCCGCCTCCAGCGCGCCGCGCTCGCCGGCGCGACGCGGAATCCAGGCCAGGGCGGCTCCGGTCTCGTCGGCCAGGCGGGCCGCGGCGGAGACACCGCCTGCAATGCCGCCGAGGCGTTCACCGACCAGGATGATCGCGCCCGGTTCCCGCAGCAGCGATCCGACCTCGCCCAGGCGGGTGTATCCGGCGGTGGTCTCGTCGGTTTCGCCGGTGCGGATGGATTCGAGCACGTGGGGTTCGGCGCCGGGCGCGGTCAGCAGCAGGGTGCCCGACATGCGCTGCAGGCCCCGGGTGACATAGGGGGCCAGCGAGTAGATCGGGGTGCCGTTCTTGCGGGCGGCTTTGCGCAGCCGCAGGTACACGATCGGTGATTCCTCTTCGGCCTCGAAGCCGACGAGCAGCACGAACGGGGCGCGTTCGAGGGCCGCGTAGTCGACGGTGACGCCCTGTCCGGCGATGCGGGCGGCCAGGAATTCGGCTTCCTCACCGGAGTGTTCGCGCGCCCGGAAGTCGATGTCGTTGGTGCTCAACGCGACTCGCGCGAACTTCGAGTAGGCGTAGGCGTCCTCGAGGGTGACGCGCCCGCCGAGCAGCACTCCGGCGTTGCCGCGGGCGGAGGCCAGTCCGCGGGCGGCGGCGTTGATGGCCTCCGACCAGGACGCGGGTTGCAGGCTGCCGTCCCAGCTGCGGACCAGCGGTGTGGTGAGCCGGTCGCGTTCGGTGAGGTAGGCGAACGCGAATCGGCCCTTGTCGCAGTTCCATTCCTCGTTGACCTGCGGGTCGTCACCGGCGAGGCGGCGCATGACCTTGCCGCGGCGGTGGTCGGTGCGCTGTGCGCAGCCCGAGGCGCAGTGTTCGCACACCGCCGGGCTCGACACCAGGTCGAAGGGCCGCGCCCGGAAGCGGTAGGTGCTGCCGGTGAGCGCGCCGACCGGGCAGATCTGCACGGTGTTGCCGGAGAAGTAGGAGTCCATCGGCTCCCCGGCCGCGATCCCGACCTGTTGCAGCGCACCGCGATCCATCAGTTCGATGAACGGGTCACCGGCGACCTGCTGGGAGAAGCGGGTGCAGCGTGCGCACAGCACGCAGCGTTCCCGGTCCAGCAGCAGCGCCGAGGACAGCGGAATCGGTTTGGGGTAGGTGCGTTTCTCGCCGTCGAAGCGGGATTCGGCGCGCCCGTTGGACATGGCCTGGTTCTGCAGCGGGCATTCCCCGCCCTTGTCGCATACCGGGCAGTCCAGGGGGTGGTTGATGAGCAGCAGCTCCATCACCCCTTCCTGGGCTTTGGCCGCGACCGGGGAGGAGAGCTGGGTGTGGATCACCATGCCCTCGGCCACGGTCTGGGTGCAGGAGGCGACGGGTTTGCGCTGGCCTTCGATGTCGACCAGGCATTGGCGGCAGGCGCCGACCGGGTCGAGCAGCGGATGGTCGCAGAAGCGCGGGATCTGGGTGCCGATGAGTTCGGCGGCGCGGATCACCAGGGTGCCCGCGGGCACGGACACCGTGGTGCCGTCGATGGTCACGGTCACCATGTCGGTGGGAGTCACCCCGCCACCGGTTGTGGAGCTCACTGTCGAGGTCATCGTGCTCCTTGGGCGGCCCACGCTGTTGACCGGGCCGGGTCGAACGGGCAGGCGCCGAGGCGGATGTGCTCGGCGTACTCGTCGCGGAAGTACTTCAGGGAGGAGAAGATCGGGCTGGCCGCGCCGTCACCGAGGGCGCAGAAGGATTTGCCGTTGATGTTGTCGGCGATATCGGCCAGCTTGTCCAGGTCGGTCTCGTGCCCGTGGCCGTGCTCGAGCCGCTCGAGCAGCTGGACCAGCCAGTAGGTGCCCTCGCGGCAGGGAGTGCACTTGCCGCAGGATTCGTGGGCGTAGAACTCGGTCCAGCGCAGCACCGCCCGCACGACACAGGTGGTGTCGTCGAAGATCTGCAATGCCTTGGTGCCGAGCATGGACCCCGCCGCGGACACGCCCTCGTAGTCGAGGGCGACGTCGAGGTGCTCGTCGGTGAAGATCGGGGTGGACGAGCCGCCCGGGGTCCAGAACTTCAGGGTGTGGCCTTTGCGGATGCCGCCCGCGTATTTCAGCAACTCCCGCAGTGTGATTCCGAGGGGCGCTTCATACTGTCCCGGTCGCGTCACGTGACCTGAAAGCGAGTACAGGGTGAAGCCCGGCGATTTCTCGGTGCCGAAGGACCGGAACCAGTCCACGCCATTGGCGATGATGGACGGCACGGACGCAATGGATTCCACGTTGTTGACCACGGTGGGGCTGGCGTAGAGGCCCGCCACGGCCGGGAACGGGGGGCGCAGTCGCGGCTGGCCGCGCCGGCCCTCGAGCGAATCCAGCAGCGCGGTCTCCTCCCCGCAGATGTAGGCGCCCGCACCGGCGTGCACCACGACCTCCAGGTCGAAGCCGGAGCCCTGGATATTGCTGCCGAGATAGCCTGCGGCATAAGCCTGCTGGACCGCGGCCTGCAACCGGCGCAGCACCGTCACGACTTCGCCCCGCACATAAATGAACGCGTGCGAGGCGCGGATGGCGTAGGCGGCGATGATGACGCCCTCGATCAGGGTGTGCGGGGTCGCCAGCATGAGCGGAATGTCCTTGCAGGTACCCGGTTCCGACTCATCGGCATTGACCACCAGGTAGTGCGGCTTGGTCGGTGCGCCTTCGGGACCCGGGCCCTGCGGGATGAAGCCCCACTTCATGCCGGTCGGGAACCCCGCACCGCCCCGGCCGCGCAGACCGGAATCCTTGACCGTGGCGATGACCTCGTCCGGCTGCATCTTCAACGCCTTGGACAGCGCCCGGTAGCCGCCCTGGCGGCGGTAGGCCGCCAGCGTCCAGCCGTCGGGATCCGCCCAGTGCTTGGAGAGGACGGGAGTCAGAGCGGTCGTCACTGAGCGCCTCCGTCGGTCGAGTTCTCTTCGGCCACATACAGACCGGCCAGTGTGGCCGGTCCGGCCACGCCATCGGTGGCTCCGGGCCGCTGATCCTCGTACCCGGCGAGGATGCGGGCGGTCTCGCGGAAGGTGCACAGCGGAATACCGCTGCGCGATCCGGTCACCGGCTCGCCGCGTCGCAGCGAATTCACCAGCTCCTTGGCCGATTCGGGGGTCTGGTTATCGAAGAACTCCCAGTTGACCATCACCACCGGCGCGTAGTCGCAGGCGGCGTTGCACTCGATGTGCTCGAGGGTGACCGCGCCGTCAGCGGTGGTCTCCCCGTGCCCGATGCCCAGGTGCTGCTTGAGTTCCGCGAGGATCTGATCCCCGCCCATCACCGCGCACAGTGTGTTCGTGCAGACACCGACGTGATAGTCGCCGGTCGGGGTGCGCCGGTACATCGAGTAGAAGGTGGCCACCGCGGTGACCTCGGCGTCGGTCAATCCCAGCTGCTCGGCACAGAATTCGATGCCGGTGCCCGAGACGTAGCCCTCCACCGATTGCACCAGATGCAAAAGGGGAAGCAGTGCCGAGCGCGAGACCGGATAGCGTTCGATGATCTCCTGGGCTTCGAGCTGCAGCCGGTCACGCACCTTCTCCGGGTAGGGAATCGGCCGCACGGTCAGGTTGAGCAGGATCTCGGTCATCGGTCGACACCACCCATCACCGGGTCGATGGAGGCGACCGAGGCGATGACGTCGGCGACCAGGCCGCCCTCGCACATGGCCGCCACCGCTTGCAGATTCGTGAAGGAGGGGTCGCGGTAGTGGACCCGGTAGGGGCGGGTGCCGCCGTCGGAGACCATGTGCACGCCCAGCTCGCCGCGCGGGGATTCGACCGCCACGTACACCTGCCCGGCCGGGACGCGCAGGCCCTCGGTCACCAGTTTGAAGTGGTGGATGAGCGCCTCCATGGAGGTGCCCATGATCTTGCCGATGTGCTTCGGCGAGTTGCCGAGCCCATCGGGCCCCAGCTGCAGGTCTGCAGGCCACGCAATCTTCTTGTCTTCCACCATCACCGCCCCCGGACGCAACTTGTCGAGGCACTGCTCGACGATCTTCACCGACTCCTTCATCTCATTGACGCGGATGAGGTAGCGGCCGTAACAGTCGCAGCCGGTGTCGACCTGCACGTCGAACTCGTAGTTCTCGTAACCGCAGTAGGGCTGGGACTTGCGCAGGTCGTGCGGCAGGCCGGTGGAACGCAGCACCGGGCCGGTGATTCCCAAGGCCATGCACCCTGTCAGGTCCAGATACCCGACGTTTCGGGTGCGGGCTTTCCAGATGGGGTTCTCGTTGAGCAGCAACTCCATGTCGCGCAGCCGCTTGGGCAGCAGGTCCAGAAGTTCGCGCACCTTGGTCACGCCGTCGTCGGGCAGATCCTGGGCCAGGCCGCCGGGGCGGATGTAGGCGTGGTTCATGCGCAGACCGGTGATGGTCTCGAACACGTCCAGGATCAGTTCGCGTTCGCGGAAGCCGAACAGCATCGGGGTGAGCGCACCCAGTTCCATGCCGCCGGTGGCCAGTGCGACCAGATGCGAGGAGATGCGGTTGAGTTCCATGAGCAGGACGCGGATGACGCTGGCGCGCTCGGGAATATCGTCGGTGATGTCGAGCAGCTTCTCCACCGCCAGGCAGTAGGCCGTCTCGTTGAAGAACGGCGAGAGGTAGTCCATGCGGGTGACGAAGGTGGTGCCCTGGGTCCAGTTGCGGTATTCGAGGTTCTTCTCGATGCCGGTGTGCAGATATCCGATGCCGCAGCGGGCTTCGGTGACGGTCTCGCCCTCGATCTCGAGAATGAGCCGCAGCACCCCGTGGGTGGAGGGGTGCTGCGGGCCCATGTTCACGACGATGCGTTCCTCGGCGACCCCGTCGAGGGCATTGCGGATCTCGTCCCAGTCGTTGCCGACCACGGTGACCGAGCGTTCGGGCCGTTCCTCGGTGGCGGGCCGGGACGTGGTGTCGATGTCGTTCATCAGGAGTACGACCTCCGCTCATCGGGCGGCGGGATGCGCGCGCCCTTGTATTCGACCGGGATTCCGCCGAGCGGATAGTCCTTGCGCTGGGGGTGGCCACGCCAGTCGTCGGGCATGGCGATGCGGGTCAGCGAGGGGTGACCGTCGAACAGGATGCCGAAGAAGTCGTAGGTTTCGCGCTCGTGCCAGTCGTTGGTCGGATACACCGAGTACAGCGACGGAATGTGCGGATCCCCGTCCGGTGCCGAGACTTCCAGGCGCACCCGCCGGTTGTGGGTGATGGAGTTCAGGTGATACAGCGCGTGCAGTTCGCGTCCGGTGTCCTCGGGGTAGTGCGCCCCGCTGACGCCCAGGCACAGTTCGAAGCGCAGCGCCTCGTTGTCGCGCAACGTCTTCGCTACCAGCACCAGGTGCTCGCGGCGCACGTGCAGGGTGAGTTCGCCGCGGAAGACGACGATCTTCTCGATCGCCTCCTCGAACGTCTTGGCCAGCGCCAGGCGCAGATTGGCGATGATCTCGTCGAAGGCGGGCCCGTAGGGCGGCGGGGTGCTGCCGGGCATGTTGATGGTGCGCACCAGCCGGCCGTAGCCGGAGGTGTCGCCGGTGCCTTTGACTCCGAACATGCCCTGGCGCACGCCGATCACTTCCTCGGCGGGCGCGCTGGGTTCGGCGGATTCGGTTGTCGGCGGGGTGTTCTCGTCAGGTTCCACGGCATCCTCCGGGGGACTCTCCGTGCCTGCAGGTGCGTCGAAGCTCATCGCAGCAGCCCCTTCAGCTGAATGGTCGGGGTGCTGGCGAGCGCGGCGCGCTCGGCCTCGCGAATCGCTTCCTCGCGATTGACGCCCAGCGGCATCTGCTGAATCTTCTCGTGCAGCTTCAGGATCGCGTTCAACAGCATCTCCGGCCGCGGGGGGCAGCCGGGCAGGTAGATGTCGACCGGCACGATGTGGTCGACGCCCTGCACGATGGCGTAGTTGTTGAACATGCCGCCCGAGGATGCGCAGACACCCATGGCCAGCACCCATTTCGGTTCGGTCATCTGGTCGTAGACCTGGCGCAGCACCGGGGCCATCTTCTGGCTCACCCGGCCCGCCACGATCATCAGATCGGCCTGGCGCGGGGAGGCGCGGAACGCCTCCATGCCGAAGCGGGCGATATCGAATCGCCCGCCGCCGGTGGCCATCATCTCGATCGCGCAGCACGCCAGGCCGAACGTCGCCGGCCACAGCGAACTCTTGCGCAGATAGCCGGCCAAATCTTCCACCGTGCTCAGCAGGAACCCGCTGGGCAGTTTCTCCTCGAGACCCATGTCGGACTACATCTCCCGGATCGGGACGCCCCGGCGAGTGCGGGGTGTCTTGTGTGAATTGGCTTGCGCGCCAATCAGTCCCAGCTGAGCCCGCCACGCCGCCATTCGTAGGCGTAGGCGACCGAGACGTTGAAGATGAACAACGCCATCGCCGCCAGCCCGAACACTCCGAGCGCATCGAAGTGCACGGCCCACGGGTAGAGGAACACGATCTCGATGTCGAAGATGATGAACAGCATGGCGGTCAGGTAGTACTTCACCGGGAAGCGTTGGCCCGCAGCATTTCCCGGTCCACCCGCGACGGCGTGGGGGGTGGGTTCGATGCCACACTCATAGGCTTCGAGCTTGGCCCGGTTGTAGCGCTTGGGGCCGATGAGGGCCGCAAGGAAGATCGAGAACACCCCGAACGCGGCGGCGACCGCGCCAAGTACAAGGGTCGGCACTTCTATATTCACAACAGAACTACCCCTCCTGCGAGCTGGACAACGCACTACGGATGGCAGCGGCGAGCGAGGCGGCGGCGTCATTGATACCGTGGCCCGCACTCGTGTGAGCTACGGCACAGATTACAACCCGGACCAGAAGATACATGACGATTCGCGGCTGCGTTTGATCGCATTCGGAAAGGTCTTTTATGACCGAATCGACGCAATCGCGAATGTCACGTGACGTGGATATGCCCTGATCACAGGGCACACGAAGAGCGGCCGAAGATCAGGCCGTGAAGCAGGTCGCCGATCAGGCGGCGGAGCTATTGCCGAGCACACCCAGCACGGCGTCGGTGAGCCGGATGGGATCGATGGGGTGCGAGACCGCGGCCTCGGCGCGCGACCAGTTGGCCAGCCAGGCATCGTCGGGGCGGCCGGTCACCACGACTATCGGTGGGCAGTCGGCGATTTCGTCCTTGAGCTGCTTGGCCAGGCCGAGGCCGCCCTCGGGGGCCGATTCGCCGTCGAGGATCAGCAGATCCAGGCCGCCGGAGTCCATGTGCTCGAGCACGACCGGTCCGGTCGCGACCTCGAGGTATTCGAGGGGCGGCAGGTCCGGGTGCGGTTTTCTGCCCAGCGCCAGCATGATCTGGCTCCGGGTATCGGCGTCATTGCTGTAGACGAGGACCCGCACCGCGGCGGGGCGTTTCGCATCGGCGGCCACGTTCGGCATGCTACGTGCCCGGTGGGCGAGCGCGGGGCAGCTTCGCTCGAAACTGGCGCGCGCGTCGCGGAATCGCCTGTCGGGCAATAAGTCGTTGGCAGGTGGTCGGTAGGCCGTGACAGGTACCATCCGGCCAATGAGGGGAGACATCACGCAACACCTCATCGAAACCGACGTGTGGACCGATGAATTGGTGGGGCGGGCGGGGATTCCGGTCATCGATGTGCCGCTGGTGACGGTGGGCAGCGGGCTGGGCTCCTTCGCGGTGTTCGACGCGTTGCGGATCTACGGGGTGCCCGCCGCGGCGATGGCGGTGCTGGGGCCGCAGCCGGTGCCGTGGGCGTCGTATGAGTATCTGACCCGGGTGTCGCAGATTCCGCGGGAGGTGCGGCTGCGCAGCGACTCGAGCGGGACACCGGACAATCTGTGGGGGTTTCCGTCGTACGCACTGCGCGAGGCGATAGCGGACAAATCACTGAAACCGTTGTGGAATGTGTTGGTGGAACCGGTGTTCGCCGACTACTACACCCCGAGGGCGGGTCAGGTGTTCGCGGCGTTGGAGCGCGAATTCCATCGGGTCGAGTTCGCGCGCTCGTTGCACACCGGGCAAGTACGCATGGTGCGCAAACGCTACGGGGGCGGCTACTTCACCGTCCTCACCCCGCCCGAGGGACGCTCGCCGACCAAGCGAATCGCGTTCCGCAGCAGCTATGTTCACCTCGCCGTCGGCTATCCGGGGCTGCGGCTGCTGCCGGATCTGCAGCAGTACCGGGAGCGCTATCGCGATCCGACGCGGGTGGTCAACGCCTACGAGCCGCACGAGCACGTGTACGAGGCGCTGCAGCGGCGCCCGGGCACGGTCATGGTGCGCGGCAGCGGGATCGTCGCCAGCCGGGTGCTGCAACGGTTGATCGACGACCGGGACCGGCTGCGGCTCGATACCCAGATCCTGCATCTGTTCCGCACCTATGTGTCCGGACCGCACGGGCCTAAAGCGCTGGCCCGGCGCGCGGGCGGTGACGGCTGGGCGTATCAGGCGTTCAACTTCCCCAAGGGCAGTTTCGGCGGACAGATCAAGCAACGCTTGCGCACCCTCGAGGGGCGCGAGCGGGCCGAGGCGCTGCAGGCCATGGGCGGCACCACGACTCCCCGACGCGCCCACTGGCAGGAGCAGCTGGCGCGCGGGCGGGCCCAGGGCTGGTATCAGGTCATGGTGGGGTCGGCGCGCAATCTGCGGCCGGATCGGTCGCGGCCCGGCGTGGTGACGACGGTGCTGCCCGAATCGGATACGGCGGCGTTCGGGGCGGCGCATCATCCGATCGACACCCATGCCGACTACATCATCGACTGCACGGGGTTGGAGGCCGATATCCGCGAGCATCGCCTGCTGGCCGATCTGCTCGATCATGGCGGGGCGCGGCGCAATCCGCTCGGGCGCCTGGATGTGGACCGCAGCTTCGAGCTGCTGGGCACCCGCAACGGCGGGGGCCGCGTGTACGCCTCGGGCAGTGCGACGCTGGGCGGGTACTTCGCGGCGGTGGACTCGTTTCTGGGGTTGCAGTACGCGGCGTTGGAGATCGCCGATGATCTGGCCGGGCTCGGTTTCTGCCCGCGGCTGACCTGGTGGCGGTCGCTGCGGCAGTGGTGGTTGTGGGTCAACGACCGCAAGATCGCGGCATGACCCCGACGCTGCACGGGCGCATCCAGACTCGGGTGCTGGTGCTCGGGGTGATCGGGTTGCTGGTCGCGGTCGTGGTGACGCCGCTGCTGCCGATGCGGGGATTGTCGGTGGGGCAGGGCTATCGGGTGACCCTGACCGTGCTGATCGCGGTGATACTGGTCGGTGTGGGGTGGGAGTTGTTGTATCACGGGCTGCAGCAGTTCCGATGGGACAAGGACTGGCCGACCCTGTTCGGTCTGGTGACCATTGTGAACGAGGGCCTGCTCATGTGGGTGCTGGTGCGCTACACGACGATCGTGCTGCCGCGCGGGCTGCGACCGCCCGCGCTCGCCTTCGCCGTCGACTTCACACTGACCTGGCTTTCGGTGTGGCTGTTCGTCAACGGTCCGATCCGGGTGCTGCTGCCGCGCTGGCGCTACAACGGGGGCCGGGTGATATGAGCGGCCGGGTGGAGGTCGTGCCGGGACGGCATCTGGTGGCCAGCACCGACGGCGTGGTCGTGGTTGTCGCGCACCGGGATTCGACGGCGCTGAGCGTCGACTCCGAGGCGGTGGTGGTGCTCGAGCAGCTGCTGGCCATGGTGGCCGATGCGGCCTCGCGCGAGACCCGGCGCACCGGGCGCGCCTTCGCGCGGATGGTCAGCACCTGGCTGATGAGCCGCGAGGACGAGGAGCGGGTGGAATTCGGGGTGCTCACCCCGGGCACGCGCGGGTTGTCGGTGTTGCTGCACGGCGGGGTGACCGCGGTGCTCGAGGGCGCGGACCGGCGCGAGGTGTTGCGCGGGCGCGACGCGGGATTCACCGTCGACCGGGTGGTCAGTCCCGCACCGGATCGGGCGGCGGCGGTCTTCGTCGACGAGGACCGGACCCGTGAGGTGCTGCCGGCGCCGGGGGTGTGGTCGCTGCGCGACGGGCGCATGCCCGGGTCGGGCGCGGTGGTGTGGCTGGGCGAGCAGGACCCGACACCGATCCGGCGCAGCATTCCCGATCTGCGCACACCGCCGCGGCGCAACGGGCGAGCCGATGCCGGCGGTGCGCGCACACCCGCACCGACTGCCACTCCCGGCTCCGGGGCGCGGGTGCTGGGATACAAGTGCGCGCGTGGACATCTCAACGATCCGCGGGTGTCGTTCTGCGCGGTGTGCGGGATCCGGATGGAACAGCTGACCCTCGTGCTCACCGAGGGGGTGCGCCCGCCGCTGGGGGTGCTGCTGCTCGATGACGGCAGCTCCTATGTCCTCGACACCGATCTGGTGATCGGGCGGGAACCGGAGCGCTCCGAGCAGGTGCGCCGCGGCGCGCAGGCGATCCGGATTCCCGACGCCTCGGGCGGCATGTCCCGGGTGCACGCGGAGATCCGGCTCGTGGAATGGGATGTGCAGGTGATGGATCGGGGTTCGGCCAACGGCACCCACGTCCGGTTGCCGGGCCGCAGCGACTGGGTGCGCGCCACCCCCGGGCACGCGACGATCCTCGAACCCGGCAGCCAGCTACTGCTGGGCGGCCGGGTCTTCACCTTCGACTCCCAGCACGGCCGTTAGCGTCGGAGAGGTTGTATCGCGAGCCACCGGGACGAGAATCGCGATACAACCTCAACCCCTCGATCGATCCCGGGACCCACATCCCGCGACCGACGCAGAATCTAGCCGCCGCAGACCGACCTTTCGGTGCTGCGACTATGACCGATCGTGCCAATCAGCAAATCTTCAGAAAACGGTCAGGGGCGCGGCATCGTGCTGAATCCCGGGACGGCTCCGGCGGTTCCGCCGCTGCCGGGGCTCGAGGGGACGCCGTACTGGACCAACCGGGAGGCGGTGGCGACCACCGAGGTGCCGCGGTCGCTGATCGTGCTCGGCGGCGGACCGGTGGGGGTGGAGTTCGCGCAGATCTTCGCGCGGTTCGGGGCGCGGGTGAGCGTGGTGGTGCCGCGTCGGCTGCTGCCGCAGGACGAGCCGCAGGCCGGTGAGCTGCTGGCGAAAACGTTCGCCGAGGAGGGGATCACGGTGCGCGGCGGTGCGCGCGGCACCGGGGTCGGCTACGACGGCCGCGAGTTCACCCTCACCCTCGACGATGGTGAGCCGTTGCGGGCCGAGCGGCTGCTGGTCGCCACGGGACGGCGAACCGACTTGGCGGCGTTGGGAATCGGGGCGGTCGGGCTCGACGAGGCCGCGAAATCAATCCCGGTGGACAACCGGATGCGGGCCGCCGAGGGGGTGTGGGCGATCGGCGATGTCACCGGTGCGGGCGCGTTCACCCATGTGTCGATGTATCAGGCGCGCATCGCCGCGCACGACATTCTCGGCGACGGCACCGAGGTCGCGCACTATCGTGCGGTGCCGCGGGTGACGTTCACCGATCCGGAAGTCGGGGCGGTCGGCATGACCGAGGAGCAGGCGCGCGCGGCCGGGCTGCGAGTTCGCATCGGGTGCACCGAAGTGCCCTCGTCCGTGCGTGGTTGGATCCACCAGGCCGGCAATGCGGGGTTCATCAAACTCGTCGAGGACGCCGACCGCGGTGTGCTCGTCGGGGCGTGCTCGATGGGCCCGCAGGGCGGGGAGGTGCTCGGCGCGCTGGCGGTCGCGGTGCACGCGCAGGTCCCCACGGCGAGGCTGCGCGAGATGATCCTGGCCTATCCCAGCTTCCATCGCGCCATCGAATCCGCGCTCGATGCTCTCGCGTCCGGTTAGGCATCGGTTCGTAATCTTTGCTGTTCACGCCCGGAGATCAGCGGCATCCTGGTAACCATCGATAGTCCCGAGCGTTGGGCGGTGGGCAGATGCGAATCTCGGAAATACTGCGCCGTAAGGGCAGCGGCGTCGTCACGATTGCACCGGATGCAACAGTGCGCGAGCTGCTCAGAGTCCTGGCGGCACACAATGTGGGCGCGGTGGTCGTCTCGCCCGACGGTGCGGTCATCTCCGGCATCGTCTCCGAGCGCGACGTGGTGCGCCGACTGCACAGCCACGGCGCGGACCTGCTCGACGCCCCCGTCTCCTCGATCATGACCGCCGCCGTGCACACCTGCGCACCCGACGACGACGTCGAAACCCTCAACGCCACCATGACCGAGCACCGCGTCCGCCACCTGCCGGTCATGGACGAGGGCCGCATGATCGGCATCGTCAGCATCGGCGACGTGGTCAAGAGCCAGATCTCCGAACTGGAAACCGAGCGCGAGGCCCTGGTCCGCTACCTCCACGGCTAACATCCCACTGTGGAGTCCGAAAACCCAACGCCCGATGACACTCTCGCCGATTTCGACCAGCGAGTGATCAGCCTCGAGGGCGACGACAAGACCGTGTACGTCGCGGGCCGCGGCCCCGCGGTGATCGTCATGCCCGAGATGCCCGGCATCAGCCCCGACGTACTGCGTTTCGCCCGCTGGGTCCGCGACGCGGGATTCACCGTGTATGTGCCGTCGCTGTTCGGTGTCGACGGCGCCTACCCCACCGTCGAGCTCGGCGGCCCCATCTCCCGCAAAACCTGCATCAGCAAGGAATTCCGCGCCTTCGCCGGCGGCGGAACCAGCCCGGTGGCCGTGTGGCTGCGCGCCCTGGCCCGCCTGGCCCACACCGAATCCGGCGGCCCGGGCGTGGGCGCGGTCGGCATGTGCTTCACCGGAAACTTCGCCCTCACCATGACCCTCGAACCCGCGGTCATCGCCCCCGTCCTCAACCACCCGTCCCTCCCACTCGACGACCCCGCCGGCCTCGAGCTGTCCCCCGAGGACGCGACGGCGATCGCCGAGCGCTTCGAACGCGACGACCTGCGCGCCCTGGCCTACCGCTTCGACAACGACAAATGGTGCACCGGCCAACGTTTCGCCGCCTACACCCAACTCCTCGGCGACCGCTTCGACGGCCGGGTCCTCTCGGGCGAGCACGCCAACCCCACACCGCCGCCGTTCTTCGCCGACATCGTCCAAACCCCGCACAGCGTGGTGACCGCGCACCTGGTCGACGAGGAAGGCCACCCCACCCTCGAGGCCCGAGACGAAATCCTCGCCTACCTCCACGACCGGCTCGACCCAGCCGTCGGTGTCCGACGAGCACAAGACGCCTAGATCGGGAAGAGAGGCCGGCTGGGTCGAGAGCCCAGCCTCCTCACTTCAGGTCCATCCGATCACCACCCACCCCCTGCAGCGACGAGCATGCATCCAGAAACGGAAACACCGAGAAGACCTGGACCTCAGTGCATTCTGGTGAAGGCCACTCTGGGGGTGGATGCGGTGATGGTGCGGAGTCTCGCGCATTGCGAGGGGGGATCGGGTGCCTGATGGGTTGGCAGAGAGGGCTGATGTGATCGCCCTCGGCCCTGAGCAGATCTTTGCGCGGTGGCTGATTCCGCCCGACTCGCCCGCGGATCTGGGTTATCTGGTGGTGGCGGCGAAATGGGTTGTGAGGGAACGGATTACCAGGTCGGGGTCCTCGTCGCAGAGCCAGTGGCGGGCCTTGTCGACTTCGATGATGTCGCGCAGGTCGGTGGCGAGCTTGGGCAGGGTCTGTTGGAAGGCCGGGTAGGCGATGGGGGAGCACAGGCCCAGGGTGGGCGCGGTGAGTTCCGGGTAGGCGCGCATGTCGATGATGTCCTGATGGAAGCCCTGGTACCAGGCGTTCGCGCAGCGGACCGCGCCGGGTCGGTTGTAGCGGTCGGCGACGACGGCGCGGTCGAAGTCGGTGATGGTGGCCTGGTCCACCAGGCCGATGCCCAGGTGCCAGTCGATGAGCTCGCGGGCGCGCCCGGCGAGGAGTTTCTCGGGCAGGGACTGGACTTGGTTGAAGGCGTACCACCACACGCTCACCCCGCTGCCCGGCGGTTGCAGCATGGGGATGCGGTAGAAGCTGTCGTCGGGGTGCAGGACATCGAGCAGCGACAGCGAGCGGGTCGCGTCGGGGTGGTTGGCCGCGAAGCTGAACGCCACCATCGATCCGATGTCGTGGCCGACGAGGTGGACCCGGTCGAAACCGAGGGTTCTGATCAGTTCGTGGATGTCGCCGGCCATGGTCTTCTTGTCGAACCCGCCCGAGGGTTTGTCCGAGCCGCCCATGCCGCGAATGTCCACCGCCACCACGCGATAGCGTTGCGCGAGCGCGGGCATGATCTTGCGGTAGCTCCACCAGGTCGTCGGCCAGCCGGGGACCAGCACCACGGGATCGCCCGAACCGCCTGTCACGTAATGCATCCGGAAACCGTTGACCAGTGCGGTGTCGCTGCGGAAATCGCCCAGGGCGCGGGCCAGCTCGGCGTCGTCGGGCACCGCGGCATCAGCCGGGCGGGTGGTCTCCCAGGCCGTGACCGCGCTCGCGGCTCCCACCGCGGCGAAGGCTCCCGCCCCGAGTTGCAGCATCGCCCGTCGTCGCATCCGCGTTCCTTTTCTCGCCCAGCAGGTCCGGGTTCAACCCTGAACCGCCGGGCGATAAGTTCGCGATGCGTTCACGATGTGCGCGATCGCCGGAGGGCGGTGAACAGTCTCAGGCAGCGCGCGGTCATGTCGTCGGGAGTGCTCTCGGGGTGATCGGCCCACCAGGAGACCGTGGTGGAGACGATGCTGAACCACAGTGTCAGCAGCAGGGAATGGTCCTCGGGACTGTGGTTTCCGGCTCCGGCGAGGATTTCGGCGACACCCGCCGAGCCCATCGCGTTGAGCGCGTCCTGGTAGTGGCGGGCGGTGTCGTGGGCGGGGCTGGGCCGGGGGAGGGTGTGGTCGTAGATGATGCGCCAGTTCTGGATGCGGCCGTCGAGCGCGTGGAAGATCGCGGCGAGGGTGGCCAGGGCCTTGCCGTCGGCGCCGTGCACTGCTTGGGCGTCGGCGACCGCGGCGACCAGGCTCGTGCCCGCCCGGTGCACACAGGCTGCGTGCAGTTCGTCCCGCGAGCCGAAGTAGGCGTAGATCAGGGGTTTGGAAACCCCTGCGGCGGAGACGATCTCGGCGAGTGAGGCGTTGCCGTAGCCGCGGTTGCCGAATTCGAGGGTGGCGATGTCGAGGAGTTGTTGTTCGCGCTGTTCGCGGGGGACACCCTTGGTGCCGGCGCGGCTCACGGGAGCGTTCATCGCCTTGCCGCGCCGCGGGGGGCCGGATCGATCAGCACGCCCGGGTTGAGGATGTGCGCCGGATCCAGTGCCGTCTTCGTGGCCTGCAGTGCGCGCGCGAAGGGTTCGGGCCGCTGCCGGTCGTACCAGGGTCGGTGGTCGCGGCCGACGGCATGGTGGTGGGTGATGGTGGCGCCGGTGCTCGCCAGCGCCTCGGACACCGCGGCTTTGATCTCGTCCCACTGCTCGACGGTCCGGCCCCAGGTGCCCGCGGCGTAGACACCGAAATAGGGTGCGGGACCATCCGGGTACACGTGGGTGAACCGGCACGTCACCACGCCCGTGATGCCCAGCGTCGCGAACGCGCCCTGCGCGGCGTCGAGCACGGTGGCCCGTAGCTGCTCGAATCGATCCCAGGTGCAGGCGGTTTCGAAGGTCTCCACGATCATCGACTGCGCGGCCAGCGCGTCCCGCTGATACGGCATCCGCAGGAACGACGACCGCCAGGTCCCGGCCGCGCCTTCGTGCACGGCATTGCCCGACGAGTCGGTGCTCGTGATCGCCTCGGGTGCCTTGCCGCCGCAGTCACCGCAGATCTCCAACGCCCGCCGCATGGGCTCGTCGACGGGATGGTCCGCGGATTCGAAACCCAGCACGAGCACACCGCCGGAGGTGGCGGTCGCGGCATTGAGGAACGCTTCGGCCGGATCGAGCAGCCGGCAGTTGGTCGGGAACAGTCCCGACTGTGCGATCACGCGGGTCGCGTTCACCGCCGCGGCGTAGTCGTCGAACAGCACCGAGGCGGTGGCGCGCCACCGCGGCCGGTCCTGCAACCGCATCCACGCCTCGGTGATCACACCGAGGGTGCCCTCCGAGCCGAGGAACATCCGGTCCGGTGAGGGCCCCGCCCCGGAACCGGGCAGCCGCCGCGATGCGCTGATCCCGCTCGGCGTCACGACCCGCATCGATTCGACCAGGTCGTCGATGTGGGTGTAGACGGTCACGTAATGCCCGCCTGCCCTGGTCGCCAGCCACCCGCCGAGGGTCGAGAACTCGAACGACTGCGGAAAGTGCCGCAGTGTCAAACCTTCCGGCCGCAGCGCCGCTTCCAGCGCGGGCCCCAGCATCCCCGCCTGAATCCGCGCGGCCCGGCTGGTGCGATCGACCTCGAGCACGCGGTCGAGCCGACCCAGATCCAGCGACACCACCCCCGCGTAGTCGCCGAGCCCCCGCGGCTCCACACCGCCGACCACCGACGTGCCTCCGCCGAACGGGATCACCGCGATTCCCGCACCCGCACACCACTCCAGCACGTCGGCGACCTCTTGTTCGCTGCCGGGCCGCACCACCAGGTCGGGCACGTCGGCGACACGGCCGAGCAGATTGCGCACCACATCCCGGAACGCCTGTCCACGCCCGTGCGACACCCGATCGCCGAGCTCCTGGGAGGCCAAGTGGGCCAACGTGTCCGGCGGCGCCACACGCGGCGCGGCGACACTCAGCGACTCCAGGGCGGGAGCCTCGTGGGCGGTGAGATCGGCCCGGGGCATCAGCGCCGCCACCCGCGCGGTCAGGGCGGCCCGCTCCGATCCGGTCACGGCGTCCTCGACATTGCCCCAACCCCACCACGACCGTGCCATCAGGCCCACTCCTCCGAGCTCCACTCAATTGAACGGTCCGTAATTTACTGCCAAGTCAATTCGATGTCCACAGCTGGATCGGCAGGGCACCGCGACGCATTCGGTGCTCGATCACCATGGCGCCGAGTGCGCGGCGATCCTCCTCCGCGACAAGGCGATCCAGCCCATTCCGGGTCCGCCGCCCGATCTCCGGGTCCGCGTCCGCGGCGAGGGTGCTCGCCTGCTCCAGCAGTGCGCCGCCCTCCCCGCTGCGCAGCTGCCACCAGGTTTCGGAGCGAGAGTGCTCGGACAACAGCACCCGCACCCTGTCGAGGTCGATCGCCGTCACCTCGACAACCTACTAGCGGCCCGCACCCGGCGGCCTGCCCCTGAAACTGCTGCCCCACAAGGCATCCTCGCGATGGACGTCGACTCTTGCCGAACTGCCCGACACCCTGGCCTAGTTGTTGGCGCGTTGGATGGCGCGTTGGATCAGAGTCCGGATGCCGGGCAGGCCGATGGCGCGCAGCATCAGTTCACCGGCCCAGACGTGCATCCGGGACGGCGGGGCGAATCGGGCTATTCCCTTGCGGGCCAGTGCTTGTCGTTTGCGGACTTCGGGCGCAGCGCGGCCTCCCACGCCTCCAGCGCCGCGTCGATGTCCTCGCCGTACGCTCCCAGGGCGGCACCGAGCCGATCCGCGCCGTCGAGAGCGAGGGCCGCCCCGTACCCGGCGAACACGGTCCCACACCACGCCGCGTCGCCGAGCAGGACCACGCGCCCGCGGCTCCACCGGTCCATGACGACCTGGCCGACGGTGTCGAAATACGCGGAGGCAGGGTCGTTCTCGAGCTGGCGCAGGGCATCGGCGACACCCCGGCCGAGATCGCCGAAGGCTCGGGCGAGCGCGGGGCCGAGCGCGAGGTCACCGGCCGGGTCGGGACTGCGGTAGGCGAAGAACGCCGAGGAGCGATCCGGCCCCAGGTTCATGACCGCGGCCGTGCGCCGGGGTCCGAGGAAGGTCGTGCCCGCACCTGCGGGTACGTGTGCGGGGGCGTGCGCGAGCGGGAACGCTCCAACCATGTGGCCCAGATCCAGACGTCGTCGGTGTCCTGGGTTACCGCCTGCACCGTGGTGCCGAAACGGATATCGGCGACCTCGGCCACCGTGTCGTAGAGCGCCGACTCCAGATCGCCGCGAAACAGGCTCAGTGCCCGATTCCCCACGGCGGCTTGGGCGACAGCGGCCGGAATCGTGAACTTCTCGCGCCCGTCCGCGTGAACCAGGATCGAGGTGTACAACCCGATATCGCGCGGTGTCAGACGCGGCAGCAGCCCGAGCCGCTGCGCGGCGTCGAATCCGGGTCCGTGCAGGTTCACCAAATAGCCACTGCTGCGCCGGGATTGCGCGCGTTCGACGACGACGACATCCCAGTTCTGCTGGTGCATCCGCAGCGCGGCGGCCAGCCCGGCGATCCCGGCGCCCACCACCAGTACCCGCTTGTTGTTCTTCGCTTCGCCACCCGGTACCGCGTTCTCGACAGCCATCACTTCCACTCCTGGATCGGTCCGCCATCAGCGAAAGCCAGGGATTGCACACTCCCGCCTCATCGTCAACTAATAGTTGACGTATGGGGTTATGGTCAACCCAGGGTTGACACCGGGTTGTGAGGAGGGTCAGGGCATGGATAGCAAAAAGGGCCTGAACGTGCACTGCGGCAAAGATTTCGGCGGGAAACCACCGATTCTCCGGGTGCAGTGCACGAACAGGCCCATTCGTGCGCCTCGGCTACCGGTCGAGCGCCTCGATGAGGGTGTTGAGGCCGGACATGACCGCCTCGCGCTGACCCGGCGCCAGATGCTCCATCGCCCCCGCGAAGCGCTGAATACGCGCCGAGGTCAGACCGGTGACCAGATCATGGGCGGCCGCGGTCGCGGTCAGCAACTGGGCGCGGCCGTCCTCGGGATCGGCATCACGGGTCAGGTAGCCGCCCTTCTCGAGACCGGTCACGATCCGCGACATCGTTGGGGCACTGACCCGTTCGATACCGGCCAGATCACCCAGGCGCAGCGGGCCCTGACGGGCCAGCGACGCCAGGGCCGAGGCCGCGCCGGGGCTCAGCGCCCCGAGGTCACCGGAATTGCGCAACAAACGCAGCAGGCGGCCGATAGCGTGATAGAGCTCGGCGGCTTCGGTGAGCTGGTCGGGATCGGCGACGCTCGTGGGCTCGGGCAGGGTCCTCTCCTCCGTTCAGATTCCCTCGCGGGCGGCTTCACGAAGCTCGGCGGCCTCGTCCGCAACCGACGGGCTGCCGGCGAACCACGAGGCCACCGCGCCGATCAGCATCATAATCGCGGCTCCCAGGAAGACCACGACCAGACCCGAATGGAACGGGCCGGAGATCAAGTGCGGGAAGAACTCCTGACCGGTGAGCACATCCTTGTGCACGCCCGGGTGATCGAGGATGCCGGTCGGACCCAGCAGCGCCTGAATCGGATTCACGCCGAGGAACGCCGCGAACAGGCTGCCGACCGGCGGCAGCCCGGCCACTTCCCCCGCCACGTTCGCGGGCACACCCTGCGCCTGCAGACCCGAATTCATCGCCCCCGGCAGGCTGTTGGACAGGCCGATGATCATCAGCGAGAAGAACACGCCGATCGACAGCGCCATACCGCCGTTGAGCAGCGTGCCACGCATACCGGAGGCGACACCGCGCTGCGAGGCGGGCACCGCGGACATGACCTCGGCGGTATTGGGGGAGGCGAACATACCCGAACCCATACCGTTGAGCGCGATCACGACCGCGAACGCCCAGTAGGAGAAGTCGACCGGCAGCACCACCAGCAGCACGAACGTCACCGCGGTGATCGTCATGCCCAGCGTCGCGAACAGCCGCGGACCGTAACGGTCGGACAGCTTGCCCGAAACCGGTCCCGCCACCAGGAATCCCACCGTCAACGGCAGCAGATAGATGCCCGCCCACAACGGCGTGGACTCGTAGTCGAACCCGTGCAGCGGCAGCCAGATGCCCTGCAGCCAGATGATCAGCATGAACTGCAGGCCACCGCGGCCCAGCGAGGACATCAGGCCCGCCAGGTTACCGAGCCCGAACGCGCGGACCTTCAGCAGCGACAGGTGGAACATCGGCTGCTCCACCTTGGTCTCGATCCAGCAGAACAGCGCCAGCACCGCCAGACCGCCGAACACCGCGGCCAGCACCCACGGGTTGGACCAGCCGGTATTCGAATCCCCGTACGGCTGAATGCCATAGGTGATGCCGGTCAGCAACGCGGTCAGACCGACCGCGAAGGTGACGGTGCCCGGAATATCGAGCGAGCCCGCATTGCGCTGCCCGTTGTCGTGCAGCGACCGGTACGACCACACCGTGCCGAGAATGCCGAACGGCACGCTCACCCAGAACACGGCCTTCCAGTCCCACTGCGCCAGCAGACCGCCCAGCAGCAGGCCCAGGAACGAACCGGCCACGGCCGCAACCTGATTGATGCCGAGCGCGAACCCGCGCTGCTCGGCCGGGAACGCGTCGGTGAGGATCGCGGCCGCATTGGCCATCAGCATCGCGCCGCCGACACCCTGCAGCACGCGCCACCCGATCAGCCACACCGCGCCACCGCCGTGGGTGAACGGATCGAACGACAACGCGATCGCGGTGACCGTGAAGATCACGAACCCGTAGTTGTAGATCTTGACGCGCCCGACCATGTCCCCGAGCCGCCCGAACATCACCACCAGCACCGCCGACGCCAGCAGGAAGCCCATCATCATCCACAGCAGGTAGCTCACATTGCCCGCCGCCAGCGGATTCAGATCGATCCCGCGGAAGATGTCCGGCAGCGAGATGATCACGATCGAGGAGTTGATCGTCACCATCAACATGCCCAGCGTCGTATTCGACAACGCCACCCACTTGTAGTGCGGGTGATCGTGCTCGATCCGGAGCCGCCTCCGAATGGTCTGGACATCACCGGGATCCACCCCGGTCGTTGGGGCCGCAGCCATCAGAGCCTCCCACAAGTCAACGAACGAACAACGCCCAAATATAGTTGCATGAGGCTAACTAATGAAATGGTGTGACTCACCACTCAGCAGCCATCGAACCAACACCTGGAACCCTGACCCCTGGAGCCGAACCCGCAGCAGCGGAGACGCGCCTCGACGATCGCTTCGGATGCCCGGTTTCGCGAGCTGATGTCGATATCCAGCTACGAGGGAATCGACGGGGTCCAGCCACCCCACCTCAATACGTCACTGTGACGTATTGAGAGCTGGAAACCCGCCAGGGGAGCGGCATCAAGAGAGGGACCGGGGCCGCCGAGAGCCGCAATCAGCCGCCTCGGCGGAATCCGGAAATTTTCCACCAAAGGCCCAAGAAGCCGAAATATTTCGTTTCGCCGGAACTGACCAACAACGACGACAGGCAAACAACGCGGAGGATCGGCAACCCGGCCGGAGCGCGCCGCCGGACAGAGCACCGCACAAAGCGCGAACACCGATGTCACACACCATCTTTCAAGATCATTCCCAATGCCGTAACCGCGCCGATAATGCACATTATGTCAAGTAAGGGTGGTGTGGTGACGGAGTCACTCCCAGCACCCCGCCACCAGCCCTCCCCTGAACCGCCGCCTCGAACAGGGCTGTCCGGGCACAGGCAATCATTGTGGGTGGAATCTGCGTAATCGGCTGCCGGTCAGCGTCTTTCGCTGCAACGCAATCTGACATGCCCGGTTCCGGGTATCTTCGGGCAAGCATCAACGCTCCCCTGCTCTCGATGGCGCACCGGAAGGCGGGGCATGTCGAGCGGGCTTCCCAACCCGGCTCGATGAAGACTTGATTCATTCCAGAAAAAGAGGCAGACTTCCGGGTGTGCCCACGCCTACGGAGTTCGAGCGCATGTTGCGCGGGGCCGCTCTGCGTGTGACCGCACCGCGCATGGCGGTGCTGACCGCGGTCCACGAACACCCCCACTCGGACACGGACTCCATCCTCGGGTTCGTGCGCCAGACCCTGGGTGGGGTGTCCCATCAGGCCGTCTACGACGTCCTGCGTGCCCTGACCAGCGCCGGGCTGCTGCGGCGCATCCAGCCCATGGGCTCGGTCGCCCTGTATGAGACCCGCGTCGGCGACAACCACCACCACGTCGTGTGCCGCTCGTGCGGCGTCATCGCCGACGTCGACTGCGCCGTCGGCGACGCACCCTGCCTGACCGCCTCCGACAACCACGGCTTCGCGCTCGACGAGGCCGAGGTCGTGTACTGGGGCCTGTGCCCCGACTGTTCCAAAACCGCTGCCACACAAGAGAAGTAGCGGCCACACTCGTGGTCGACAACCAGATCACACCACTCGAAAGGACGACACACCGTGCCTGAACACCCGCCCATCGGTGAAGCCAATACCGAACCCGCCGGCGGCTGCCCGGTCCTGCACGACAAGATGACCGCCCCGGTCGAGGGCGGCAACGCCAACCGTCAGTGGTGGCCCAACCAGCTCAACCTGAAGATCCTGCAGAAGAACCCGGCCGTCGCGAACCCCATGGACGAGGGCTACGACTACCGCGCCGAGTTCAAGACCCTCGACCTGGCCGCGGTGAAGGCCGACATCGTCGAGGTCATGCACACCTCCCAGGAGTGGTGGCCCGCCGACTTCGGCCACTACGGCCCCTTCTTCATCCGCATGGCCTGGCACGCCGCGGGCACCTACCGCGTGCAGGACGGCCGCGGTGGCGCCGGTGCCGGCATGCAGCGCTTCGCGCCCCTGAACTCCTGGCCCGACAACGCCTCCCTCGACAAGGCGCGCCGTCTGCTGTGGCCGGTCAAGAAGAAGTACGGCAAGAAGCTGTCGTGGGCCGACCTCATCGTCTACGCCGGCAACGTCGCCCTCGAGGACATGGGCTTCGAGACCTTCGGCTTCGGCGGCGGCCGCGTCGACCAGTGGGAGCCCGAAGAGGACGTGTACTGGGGCCCGGAGACCGAGTGGCTCGGCGATGCCCGCTACACCGGCAAGCGCGACCTCGAGAACCCCCTCGCCGCGGTCCAGATGGGTCTGATCTACGTCAACCCCGAAGGCCCCAACGCCAACCCGGACCCGGCCCTGGCCGCCATCGACATCCGCGAGACCTTCGCGCGCATGGCGATGAACGACGAGGAGACCGCCGCCCTGATCGTGGGTGGCCACACCTTCGGCAAGACCCACGGCGCCGGCCCGGCCGATCACGTCGGCCCCGAGCCCGAGGCCGCCCCGCTCGAGGAGCAGGGCCTGGGCTGGAAGTCCTCCTTCGGCACCGGTTCCGGCCGCTTCGCCATCACCTCCGGCCTCGAGGTCACCTGGACCCCGACCCCGACCAAGTGGGACAACAGCTTCCTCGAGACCCTCTACGGCAACGAATGGGAGCTGACCAAGTCCCCCGCCGGCGCCCACCAGTGGGTCGCCAAGGACGGCCAGGCGATCATCCCCGACGCCTTCGACAACACCAAGCGGTGGCTGCCGACCATGCTCACCACCGACCTGTCGATGCGGGTCGACCCGATCTACGAGCAGATCACCCGCCGCTGGCTCGAGCACCCCGAAGAGCTGGCCGCCGCCTTCGCCAAGGCCTGGTACAAGCTCACCCACCGTGACATGGGCCCCAAGGTCCGTTACCTGGGCCCGGAGGTTCCGGCCGAGACCCTGCTGTGGCAGGACCCGGTCCCGGCGCACCAGGGCGCGCTGCCCTCCGACGCCGACATCAAGGCCCTCAAGGCCAAGATCGCCGACTCGGGTCTGACCGTCGCACAGCTGGTGTCGACCGCGTGGGCGGCCGCGTCGTCCTTCCGTGGCTCGGATATGCGCGGCGGCGTCAACGGCGGCCGTATCCGCCTGCAGCCGCAGGCCGGCTGGGAGGTCAACCAGCCCGACGAGCTGGCTCAGGTCATCCGGGTGCTCGAGGGCATCCAGGCCGACTTCGGCAAGCCGGTCTCCTTCGCCGACCTGGTCGTGCTGGCCGGTAACGTCGGTGTCGAAACCGCCGCCAAGGCAGCCGGATTCGACGTCACCGTCCCGTTCCACGCGGGCCGCACCGACGCCACCCAGGAGCAGACCGACGTCGAGTCCTTCGCGGCGCTCGAGACCGCGGCCGACGGCTTCCGCAACTACGTCGGCAAGGGCACCACCATCCCGGCCGAGTACCTGCTGCTCGACAAGGCCAACCTGCTGACCCTGTCCGCGCCGGAGATGACCGTCCTGGTCGGTGGTCTGCGTGTGCTGGGCGCGAACTACAAGGGTTCGCAGCAGGGTGTGTTCACCGACCGTCCGGGCGTGCTGTCCACGGACTTCTTCGTGAACCTGCTCGACATGTCCACCAAGTGGGCCCCGGTCGACGCCGACAACACCAGCTACGAGGGCACCGACCGCGCCACCGGCAAGACCGTGTGGACCGCCTCGCGTGTCGATTTGGTGTTCGGCTCCAACTCGCAGCTGCGGGCGCTGGCCGAGGTGTACGCCGAGGACGACTCGAACGAGAAGTTCGTCCGCGACTTCGTCGCCGCCTGGACCAAGGTCATGGAGCTCGACCGCTTCGACCTGACCGGCGCGTAGTCACCGCTGAAGCGATGCCCCGGACCCTCACGGTCCGGGGCATCGCCCGTTTGCGGGGCGAATCGGGTTGTGCGGCAGGCGTATTCGCTTACGCCGCTACTCCCCTGCCGCCCGCACCTCGACGCGGCCGTGGTAGCGCTGGTCGATATCGGTGCCGTCATGGTTGTAGGCGTTCATGATGTCGGTGACCTCGGCGATCAGATCCCGCAGCGCCGGTGATTCGGTGTAACCGTCGGGCCAGCCCCACCCGCGCGGCACCGCGGCGACGCTGACGCGGATACCCGCGTCGAAGGGGGCGTCGACGGTGTAGGTCAGTTGCGCGGGGGCGTCGCGGATCGCGCTGCGGGCCACCAGTTCTCCCGGGACGGCCGCGTCGGCGAAGACCCGCGCCAAGGCCAGGTCCTCGCGGATCATGTCCGCGATGCGCGACAGGCTCGCATGCCGTCCGGGCTTGTCGTGGCGTGCGCCGTAGGTGCGGTCCCCGCGCACGGAACGGCTCGCCGCGCTCGTGCCCTGGATCCGGTCCAGCATGCGTTGGGCCGCGGCGCGTTCGGCGGCTCCGGTACGCGGATGCTCGATCAGGTTGCGCAGCCGTTGGATTCGCGTCGCGCTCACCGTCGCCATGGTCTCCCCTTCCGCCGCCTTCGACCTCCGATCATGCCAGCGGCAGCAACCGCAACGCCAGGCGCGGGCACAGCCGCACCGCCTCCCGCGCGGCCGCCAGATCGGCGGCACCGATGACGGGGTCACGGTGGTCACGCGTGAGCGGGTAGCCCCAGTCGTCGCGGGCCAGCTGCCCGGGCAGCAGTTCCCCGCACAGGCCGCGACCGTCGCAGCGAGTCCAGTCGATGTGCAGGCGTTGTGGGGTACTCATCGTGCGGCTCCGATCGGGGCCAAGGGGATTCCCGCCGTGCAGCTGCCGCGTCGATGGCGGGCCAGATCGTCGGCGAACACCGTCAATGCCGAACCCACCAGGCGCGCGGTCCCGTCGGGGTGATGGCAGGCGCCTCGGCCCACGACCAGCCGCGCCACCCGGGCCACCTCGCCCGGGTCACCGCCGCCGTCGACGAGCTCAGCGAATCCGGCAGCCAGGGTGGGCAATCCGTTGCGGCAGGGCCCGCACTGGCCGGCGCTCTGCCGCGCCAGGTAGTCCACGATCTCGGCGGTCGCGCGCAACCCGCACTGCCCGTGCGGCAGCACGCGCAGCACACCGGCACCCGGGTGGGCGTGCAGATGCTCGAGACCCGGTCCCGACAGCGACGCACCCGCCACCGCCAGACCCGAGATCCAGCTGCCGTGCCAGCCGCCGACCAGCACCGCCCGCACCGTCGCAGGATCGGTGCCACCCCAGCGGGACAGCAGCTCACCCAACCCGATGCCCGACGCGACCTCGAAGACACCAGCGTTCCTGGTGCCCGACAAGCTGATCAGCCGGGTACCCGGTTCGGTATCGACACCCACCGCACGGAACCAGCCCGGCCCGTACCGGGCGATCAAACCCACCTGAGCCAGCGTCTCGACGTTCTGCACCAGGGTCGGGCGACCGTGCAGTCCCGAACGCGACAAGCTCACCACCTGATCGACAGGGACGGCCGCACGCCCGGCCAACCGGTTGACCACCGCCGACTTCTCCCCCGCCAGAAACGTCTCCGTCGCGGCGGTCAGCTCGATCTTCGGCTCCCGGTATCCGGCCGCGCGCCGCTCGGCGATGGCCCGACGCACCGCGCTCAGCACCGCTTCGGGCGCATACAACCGGCAGTCGCGGCTCCCCACCGCCGCGGCCGTCGCCACCAGCCCGTCCAACACCAGATGCGGTGCGCGCGTGAGCAGCACGGCGTCCTTGTGACTGTCGGGTTCGCCCTCGGCCCCATTGGCGATCACGATCGGGCGTGCCGCCGCGGCGACCGCGCCCAGCTTGCGCGCCGTCGGGAACCCGGCACCCCCGCGCCCGCGCAGCCCCGACGCCGCGACCGCATCGAGCAGCGCCGCCGTCACCACCGGCAGCCGACCGTGCGTCGCCTCGTGCGCGGTCAGCTCCGCCGCCGGCGCGGCCAGCAGCCGAACCCCCGGCGCACGCATACTTCCCAGGCCGTTCATCCGAGCACCCGCCCTGCCACGTTCCCGACAGCGCCGATCTCGGTGAAGCCGCGGCTGATCCGCCACCCCACCACGGCCGCCACCGCCCCTGCGCACACCACCAGCACCGCCAGCAGCCACGGCCGGAACGAGTCGGTCCCCGCACCCAGCACGTGCACCAGCGCGACCGGCCACAACCCGTAGGTCGCCCAATGCACCGCCCGGAACGCGCCCGGCCCGATCCGATGCCGCAGTAACCCCGAAACCGTCACCGCCGCCAACAGATCCACCGCCACCGTCCCGAACCCCACCCACACCGGCCGATACGAGCCCGCGAACGGCACCACCACATCCACCAGCCGCAACTGCGCCCACGGATCCAGCAGCAGGCTGCCCACATGCAGCGCCACCAGCGCGGTCGCCGTCAACGCCGCCCCGCGATGGAAGATCGCGATCCCCGTGCGCGGCAACACCACCGCACGACCCGAGCGCGCGACGACACCCGCCACCACCGCCACCGTCAACAACACCAGCGCCGTGATTCCGGTGCCCCGCCCGAACGCCCACATCGCTTCGTCGAAACCGGCCTGACCCATTACCGCTCACCGTCCCCTCGCACGGACACATCCGCTCTACGGCGGTGGTCCATCCGCCGGGATGCCGATCGCCTCACCCGGCCGCATGCCGATCGTGGTGGCGTCGGCTCGAATCGGTTCGGCCGGTTCATGATTGGGCTCCGTTCATATCGAATCGAATTCGCGCTTGTCCTCGGCGGCGAGGTCGGATTCGGGCCAGCCGCCCAGAACCACCACCGCACCGTCGCGCCGTACCAGCCGCGCGGGTAGTCCACCCGCGCGCAGACCCGTCAACGCGTCACGACCGCGGACGATCGCGGCAGTCGCGGCGGTATTGGCTGCCAGACAACTCGACGCGGCCACCGATACGGTCCGCCACTCCGGGTCGGCGGCCACCCCGGTACGCGGATCGACGATGTGATGCACCACCGACCCGCCACGCCACCACCGCCGCCGCAACGTGCTCGACGTGGCCAGGCCCGCACCCGCGGGAAGCGCTACCCGCGAACGAGGTTCACCGGGACGATCCTCCACGAGCACCTGCCATCCGCCATCCGGCGCCGCACCCGCGGTCGCGATATCACCGCCCAGGCTCACCAGCACACCGCAGCCCAGACGTGCGGCGACCCGGTGCGCGCACACGTCGGCGGCCAGAGCTTTCGCGGTCGCACCCAGATCCAGCAGCACCCCGGCGGGCACACACAAGAGCTGACCTTCGAGGCTGACCGCGGTCCAGTCCACCCGCGCGGCGATCGCCACCCGTGTCTCGCTGCGCCGGGATTCCGGGACTGCGCTCCAGCCCCCGGCCACTTCGGCAGCCACCCCGGTTCCCGCCACCAGCGCGGGCGAATCCGAGGTTGCGCCGTCGGCTTGGGGTGCAGCGGCCGTCTCACCGGTGCCGAACGCGACGTCGGCGGCCTCAACCCGGGTGCGCGCGTCCGACTCTCGTGCTTCCCGGCCCGACCGGGCGGGCAGCAGCAACCCGAAATCGCGGTCGTATCCCAGCCCGATCATCGCGGCACCGACCGTGGGATCCACGTCGCCGCCGGTATCGCGGGCCGCTGACAACGCCGCACGCACATGCTCGGCCAGCAGGGCGCTCACGTGCACCGGTTTGCCGTCGGCGCGGGCCAGACGGCTGACCTCCGAATCCGCGCGGAAGCGACTGCACGCCGCGTCGACCTCCGCCAGATGCGCCCGGACCAGGGCACGAGCGGAAGCCGAGGCCGCCGAGTCGGTGACCACCACACGCGCCGTCGTGCTCCACACCGGCCATTCGACCGCCGAAACAGCCGCGGTCATGAGCCGCTCGATCGGGCGTGACTGCGACCCGAACCCGGACTCAGCGTCGGCACCGGAGTGACGGCGTTCGCGGCGGTGCCGTCCGAGGTGACAGTGCTGCCCTGATCGGTGGATTGGGTTGCCCCGCCGCTGGATCCGCTGCCATGGGCATCGAGGTAAGCCAGCGTGGTGGCGGTGAGGGTGCCCGCCGCGGTCACGGCGAGCAAGGCGACGGTCGCGGAGCGCCCGGCCCGCAGACTCGGAAGTGACGACGGCATTGCAGATCCTGTTCGAGAGTTCACCGGAAGCCGTCTCGGCTCCCGGGAGGTGTGAAATCCAGGATGCGAACTGCCGCTGTGAGCACGCTGTGAAGCAATGACCCGAATGCTGCGAATGCGCCGGGAACCCCTCCAGGAGTACCCGGCGCGATGGCTGGGGTCAGGCCGGACGCGTCTCGTGCGCGATCCCCGCATGCTCGCCACCCCGGCGGAAGCGCAGCAGCCGCAACGCGTTCGCCACCACCAGCAGCGTCGAACCCTCGTGAATGAACACCGCGGGCCCGATCGGCAGCCCCAGCAGCGTCGCGGGCACCAGACCCGCCACGATCACCAACGCCACCGTCAGGTTCTGGCGAATGACGGCCGCCGTGCGACGGCTCAACGCCACCGCGAACGGCAACCGGCCGATGTCATCGGTCATCAACGCCACATCCGCGGTCTCCAGCGCCACCGCGGAACCACTCGCGCCCATCGCGATACCGACCGAGGAATTCACCATGGCGGGAGCATCGTTCACCCCGTCACCGACCATCGCCGTACCGCCGCGCGCATTCAGCCGCGCGATCATCGACACCTTGTCCTCGGGCAACAGCCCACCGTGCGCACCATCGAGACCCAGACCCTCGGCGACCGCGTCGGCCACCCGCTGATTGTCACCGGAGATGACGACCATATCGGCGACACCCAACGCACGCAGCTGCGCGATCACCGGCGCGGCCTCCGCACGCGGTGTATCCATCACCCCGATGACACCCAGGTACGCGCCACCGTCGCGCACGATCATGGTCGTGCGGCCCAGCCGATGCAGATGATCGACCGTCGCGGCGATATCCTCGGGCACCCCGAAGGGGTCCAGCTCGTCGAACATCCGCAGGTTGCCGATCTCCACCGGCCGCCCGTCCACCAACGCCGTCACGCCCCGGCCGGTCACCGAATTCACCTCCGTCGCAGTGCTTTCCGCCTCCGCAGGTACCTGCTGCACCAGATCACGGGTGATCGCGGCCGCCAGGGGGTGATCGCTGAAGGATTCCACCGCCACCACCGTCGTGACCAGCTGCTCACGCACCCCCTCCCGCACCGGCACCACCTCGGTGACACGCGGCTGACCCCAGGTCAGCGTGCCCGTCTTGTCGAAGGCGATCGAACGCACCCGGCCCAGCGACTCCAGCGGGCCACCGCCCTTGGCCAGCACACCCGCCTGCGCCGCGCGCGCCACACCCGCGAGCACCGCACTCGGGGTCGCGATCGCCAGCGCGCACGGGCTGGCCGCGACCAGCACCACCATGCCGCGATAGAAGCTGTCCGCGAACGGCTCCGACAACGCCAGCACCCCGAACCCGATCACGGCGACCACACCGATGATCACCGCCGGCACATACACCAGCTGGAACCGATCGATGAACCGCTGCGTCGGCGACTTCTGGGTATCGGCGTCACGCACCATGGCGATCACCCGCGCCAGCGTCGAATCCTCGGCGCGAGAGGTCACCCGCACCTCCAGCGCACCCGAACCATTGAGCGTGCCCGCGAACACCCGATGCGCCTCCGACACCGGCGACCGGCCCGCGAGCGCCGCCTCGACATCGGCGACCGCCGCCTTCTCCACCGGCATGCTCTCCCCGGTCACCGACGACTCGTCGATGGCGCTCACCCCGGCCACCACGATCCCGTCGGCACTCAACCGCGAATTCGGCAGCACCACAACGGTATCCCCGACCCGCAGCGCCGCCACCTCGATCTCCTCGACCCGATCCGGACCGCGGCGCACCAGCGCCGTGCGCGGCGCCAGCTCACCGAGCGCCGCGATCGACCGGCGCGCCCGGCTCATCGCGTACTCCTCGAGCGCGTGCCCGAGACTGAACAGGAACAGCAGCACCGACCCCTCGGCCCACTTGCCCACCGCCGCGGCACCGGCCGCGGCGACCAGCATCAGGAAATCGACCTCGAAACGACCACGCCGGATCGTCTCGTACGCCGAGCGGACGGTGAAGAAACCACCCAGCACATAGGTGGCCAGAAACAGCGTCGTCGCCACCCACCCCGGGGTGTCGAGCAGATATTTCGCCACCATGCCCGCGGTGTAGGTGACACCGGATCCGATCGCGAAGGCCATCTCCGCGCGCGGACTCAGCAGGCCGTGGCCGTGCTCGTCATCGCTTTGCCGGTTGTTCGCCGTGGTCTCCATACACGCGAGAATAACTTAGATACATGCGCATGTCTGCATGTGTTTATTAATTGCAGCGATGACCGGGCGATCTGCCGACTCACCCGACGGCGACGGCAGCCGCGAGGCGCTCGATATCGGCGGGCCGCACCCGGCAGCACCCGCCCACGATGGCCGCACCGAGCCGCGCCCACTCCCCTACCTCGCCCACCGAGAATCGCGACTCCCCCGTCCAGCAGCACCGATCGGCATCCCAGCCCTCCCCGCTGTTCGGGTACACGATGACCGGTTTGCCGCTAACCTCCCGCGCCAAGCGCACCGCCGCCGCGACATCGGCGGGCGCGCAGCAGTTCACACCCACCGCCACGATCTCCGGCACCTGCGCGGCGATCGCGAACGCCGCACGCAACGGCTGCCCGGCCCGGGTCCGCGAGCCGTCGATGGTGAAGCTCAGCCACGCGGGCACGCCACTGCCGTCGAGCAGCCCCGCCAACGCCTCGGCCTCGTCGATATCCGGAATCGTCTCCAGCGCGAGCACATCCGCGCCCGACTCGGCCAGCACGCTCAGCCGCGGCAGATGCCAGCGCTTCAACTGCGCGATCGAAAGCCCGTAGCGGCCACGGTATTCCGAGCCGTCGGCCAGGGCCGCACCGTAGGGGCCGATCGAGGCCGCGACCCAGCGCCGACGACCGTCCTCGAATTCCTCTCGGGCCGCGCGCGCCAGCTCGACGCCGCGCCGCAGCAGCCGCACACCCTGCGCCCTGTCGATTCCCCGGGCCTCGAAGCCCTCGAACGAGGCTTGATAGCTGGCCGTGGTGGCGATCATCGCCCCGGCCCGGAAGTAGGCGGCATGCACCGCCCGGATCTCCTCGGGCGCGTCCAGCAGCAGCCGCGCCGACCACAACGCGTCGGACAGATCGTGCCCGCGCGCCTCGAGTTCGGTGGCCAGCCCACCATCGGAGATCAGCAACTGAAACCTGTTCTATGTTGGAGGGCGTGGATGTCACCTACGAGAACACCCGACGCGAAATCGCCACCGACAAAGGCGTACTGCGCTACCACGAGGCCGGCGACGGCCCACCCCTGATTCTCCTGCACGGCTCCGGAATCGGCGTCAACGGCTGGCGCAACTTCCGCGGCAACCTCGGCTTCTACGCCGACCACTTCCACTGCTACGTCCTCGAATTCCCCGGCTTCGGAGTCAGCGACCCGGTCCCGGGCCACCCGGTCCTGACCGCCGTCGACTCCGTCATCCGCTTCCTCGACGCCCTGCACCTCGACTCCGCCGCCATCATCGGCAACTCCATGGGCGGCGTGGTCGCGGTCATGGCCGCCCTGCAGCATCCGCAACGGGTGGAGAAGGTCGTGGCCATCGGCGGCGTCGGGCACAGCCTGCTCGCCCCCAACCCCAGCGAAGGCACCCGCCTGCTGTCCGAGTTCGCCGACAACCCCACCCGCGAGGGCCTCGAGCGCTGGCTGCGCTGCATGATCTACGACCCCAAGATGATCACCGACGAGCTCGTCGAAGAACGCTGGCAAGCCGCGATCGACCCCGCCGCCCAGGCCAGCCTCAAAGCCATGTACGGCTCCGAAGCCCTTGCCCTGCAACAGCAGTTCCTCGAGAACTCCCCCACCCCGCCCTACTGGTCCATGCTGCACAAGGTCAAGAGCCCGGTCCTGATGACCTGGGGCGCCGACGACCGCCAGTGCCCCACCGACATGGCGCTCATCCCGCTGCGCCAGATCCCCAACGCCGAACTGCACGTGTTCCCCAAGTGCGGGCACTGGGTGATGTACGAGGCCAAGGAAGCCTTCGAACGCGTCACCCTCGAATTCCTGCACCGCTGAACAGGATTCCGGGTGGGCGCCGAGCCCACCCGGAGCGATGCTCAGCGGCCGCCGAACACCGCCGCGCGGCAGGCATCCAGCAGCCTCACCAGTTCGTCGCCCTCCTTGTCGTCGAGCGCCGCGAACGCCGGGGCGATCAGGTCATCGGTGATCGACTCCGCCTGCATCCAACGGCCTTTCAACTCCGCGTTGATCTCGTCGAACGGCTCCGGCCAGCCGAAACTACGCGCGTGCTGATCACCGGACTCGAGCGGCGAACCCGCGATCAGCACCGCCTGCAACGGCGTCAGGCCACTGCCCAGCACACCGACCAGATGCAGGCCGCCACGCAACTCCCGCAGGATGTGGATCAGCTGCAGCACCAGCCCCGGCGCATCCTCCGCCCGAGGCAACGCCCGCCAACCCGCGAACAGTGGCGCACCGACCGGATTCGCGGCCGCCACCACCGGCTCCAGCAGCTCGGCCAACCGCCCGGCGTCCTCGAAACCGGCCAGCTTGCGGCGACCGAAATCCTGACAGACCTTCAGATAGCCCAGCGCGGCCGCCTCGGCCGGAATCGAGGCCGTGGCCTCCCACGCCGCACGCACCGTATCGGGCCGGAAGAAACCGAAAGCCGAGGCCACCACATCCGCGTCGACCTCACCCAGCACACCACCGCGCCCACGCGTGTAGCCGGGCAGGAACCCCGGAACGCCGGTGCCGTCGGAGAAGGCTCTCGCTTCCCGGGAGAACATGAATCCCCCACCGATCTGCTGGATCTGATCCTTCACCGCGGACGCTACCGACATGTCCGTTCCTCTCTGAGCGGAAAGCGCAATCGCTCCGAGACTATTTCAGGGCCCGGACCCCGGGCATACGGGCACCCCGAAAGCGACGCGGAACACACTCCGGCACTGGCACGGACACCCGGGACAGCGAATCATGTTGCCCCCATGACCAATTCACGAACAGACCGGTCTGCCCAGCGGAATCACCTGCCCTGCAACCCACCTCGGCCCACCACAAGACCTGAAAGAGCTGTCGGTCAGATCCGCTAACCTTCAAGCGGTGCTAGGACATTCACATGCGACCAGCGGCGCGCTCGCCTGGTCGGCGGCGGCCGCGGCGCTACCGTTCACCGTCTTGACCTTTCCCGCAGTGCAATCCGGGGCCATCGGCTCCGTCGATCTGGTGATGGGCACCTTCCTCACCGCGGGCGCCGCGCTCCTCCCCGACGCCGACCACCCCAACGGCACCATTTCGCATGTGCTGGGACCGGTTTCGCACATCGCGTGCAAAATCATCTCCAAGGTCTCCGGCGGGCACCGCCACGCCACCCACTCCTTCGCCTTCGTCGCCGCCGTCACCTACGGCACCTGGGCCGGCGAACACCTGCTCGGCCGCTGGTTCACCCTCGGGCTCGTCTTCTTCCTGCTCGCCCTGGCCATCCGCGCCCTCAACTTCGCCCCCAACGGCGAAGGCGTCAAAGCCTGGGGCACCGTCGTCCTGCTCGCCGTCTGCGGCACCTTCGCCATCGACCACTGGATCAGCGACAAACCCCTCTGGCTGCCCTTCTCCGTCGGACTCGGCGCGCTCGCCCACCTCATCGGCGACTGCCTCACCGACCGCGGCTGCCGGCTGCTGTGGCCCCTGCAGATCCGCACCCGCGTCCCGATCATCGACCGCACCGGCAACAAGATCGAGACCATGGTGCTGGTGCCCATCTTCGCCCTCGGCACCCTCGCACTGCTCTGGTACACCCTCACCCACCATCCGTGAGTAGCGGAGTCCGCAGTGACGACCCCGCCTCGTATGATCCGAAGATCACCGCACCGGGCAGAACGGAGTAAGGCATGAGCGATCGCGAGGAACTGAGCTGGGAGCTCTTCGGCGACGCCAGTCGTGAACTGGCCCAAACCATCGCCGACGACGGCTTCGAACCAGACCTCATCCTGTCGATCGCCCGCGGCGGCCTGTTCGTGGCCGGATCCCTCGGCTACGCCCTCGACGTCAAGAACCTCCACGTCATGAACGTCGAGTTCTACACCGGCGTCGACCAGCGCCTGGACCTGCCGGTCATGCTGCCGCCCGTACCCAGCGCCGTCGACCTCACCGGCGCGACCGTCCTGGTCGCCGACGACGTCGCCGACACTGGCAAGACCCTGAAACTGGTGCGCGACTTCTGCTCCGACCACGTCGCCGAGGTCCGCTGCGCGGTCATCTACCAGAAGCCGCACTCCGAGGTGGACTGCGAATACGTGTGGAAGCGCACCGACAAGTGGATCAACTTCCCCTGGTCGGTGCTGCCGCCCGTGGTCAACCGCGAGGTGCGCGTCCTCGACGCCTGAGCCGAACACCCTCTGTACCAACGACAACGGCCCGGAACCGAAAGGTTCCGGGCCGTTCGTCTGCTATCGCTGCGTCAGTTATCAGACCAGCTCGGCGGAAATGATGGTGATCGGCTCGACCGGCACGTCCGAGTGCCCGGCCTTGTTGCCGGTGCGCACGCCCTCGATCGCGTCGACCACGGCGGCGCCATCGGTGACCTTGCCGAACACCGCGTAACCCCAGCCGTCCTGGCCCGGGTAGTTCAGGAAGCCGTTGTTGCTGGTGTTGATGAAGAACTGCGCGCTGGCCGAGTGCGGGGCCGAGGTACGCGCCATGGCGACGGTGTACTTGTCGTTCTTGAGGCCGTTGTTGGCCTCGTTCTCGACCTGGTTCGGGGCCGGCTTCTGCTGCATGTCGGCGGACAGGCCGCCACCCTGGATCATGAAGTTCGGGATCACCCGGTGGAACACGGTGTCCGTGTAGTGGCCCGCCTTGACGTAGTCGACGAAGTTCGCGACGGTCTTGGGCGCCTTGGCCTCGTCCAATTCCAGGGTGATGTCCCCGGCGGAGGTCTTCAGGAGCACTTTGGTCATGCGACCCATCGTATGGGAGCCGCCAACCCAGCGACCGAGCGGCATCGAATAACCGCTCCCCTCTTCGAGGTTGGAGGGTGATGGATGTAGTCAGACGGGTGTGTGCGGTCGCGTGCGCCGGAGTTTCTTCGAAACGAGACAACATGCGTAGATGCGCATAGTTCCATTTCTTAATGTTCAAAATATGACGCCTCGCAGGAGGCGCTGAACTCAGGCTTCGTACAGCTCCAGCGGCAGATCGTCGGGATCGGCGAAGAACGCGAACCGCTTCCCCGTGAACTCGTCCACCCGAACCTCTTCCACCGCCACTCCCCTACCCCGCAGCTCGGCGAGCGCATTCTCCACGTCCGGGACAACGAACGCGAGATGCCGCAACCCCGCCGCTTCGGGCCGCGACACCCGCGCCGGCGGGTCCGGGAAGGAGAACAACTCCACCTGTCCGCCATCGGGCAGCGCGAGATCCAGCTTGTAGGACCGTCTTTCGGCCCGGTAGTTCTCCGCGATCACCCGAAGCCCGAGTATCTCCGTATAGAACGCCTTCGACTTCTCGTAGTCCGAGGCGATGATCGCGACGTGATGAATCCGCTCCAGCTCCACTCCCCCGACGCTAGCCCACCCAGCGGGTTTTCAAGATCAGGGAGCTACCACCGAGGAATTTTGTCCGTTTTCCCGCGCTGAGAGCTCATTGATCTTCGTGGCGCCGGTCGGTGGCACGAATGGTCGGTGGGGGCGGTTATCGTTGATTTGTCACGTGGCGAACGAGAGAGAAAATGACGTGGGTTACGCAGGCTGGATGAGGTTCGGAGATCGGCTCGGGGTGCTGGCGGGTGTCGCGGCATCGGTGGGGGGCTAGGGCGATGTCGGAGCGGGAAGAGCCGGGGTGGGGGTCGCTGCCGGGGCGCGGTGGGGACCGGTTCGATGCGGTGGAGCGGTTGCGCCGCAAGCTCGAGGAGTTGAAGAAGGCGGAGGCGGGGTCTGCCGAGGGTGGGGATGCCGGGACGAATCTGACGCGGATGCCGCGGCGTCCACGGCGGATGAGCGAGGAGTCCGGCAAGCAGCCGGATCGGCCGTGGCAGCCGCTGGGCGGGTCGGTCTACGACCCCGCGCCGACTCGGCCGGTGCTGCGGTCGGAGTTGCAGCGTGAGACCGGCTGGTGGCCGGTCGATCCGAATGCGGCGGGACATCCTGAGCCGCAGCATGATTCGGCCGGTCCCGCGCAGGATGCGAGCGTGATCGATCTGGGTGCGGTGCGGCGGCAGCGTTCGGGTGACAGTTCCCCGGCTACCGGCGGCATGCGTCCGGTGGCCAGGCCGCGCAGGATCGGCTCCACCGGGGAGAAGTCCGAGCACGAGGCCGGGCGGGACGGCACGCCGGAGTAGGCCGGCGCCGGGTCTGACATCTGGTGTGAGTATTCAGGCGGCGGAGGGGTTTTCGAGGACGATGGCGACTCCTTGGCCGGATCCGATGCAGACTCCGATCGCGCCGTAGCGGGCATTGCGTTCGCGCAGTTCGGTGGCCAGGGTCAGGACGTAGCGGGCGCCGGTGGCGCCGAAGGGGTGTCCGATGGCGACCGCGCCGCCGTTGGGCGTCAGTTTTTCGTCGGGGATGGTGAAGCCGCCGAGCTGGTTGGGCAGTTCGCGCAGGACCCCGAGGGCTTGTGCGCTGAAGGCTTCGTGGACTTCCCAGACGTCGATCTGTTCGGGTGTCAGGCCCGCGCGTCGGATGGCCAGGGGCAGTGCCCATGCCGGGGCGAGTCCCATGTAGAGCGGATCGATTCCGTATACCGCCGAGGACACCACCCGCGCCAGGGGTTCGACGCCGAGTTCGGCGGCTCGTTCTCCGGAGGCGAGTACCAGCGCGCTGGCTCCGTCGGTCAGCGGGGTCGAGTTTCCGGCGGTCATCTGGGTGGTTCCCGGTTGCGGTGCCAGTGCGGCGAGGCGTTCGGCGGTGGTGTCGTCGCGGATGAATTCGTCGTGCTCGAACAGGCGGGCGGGCGTCTTCTTCGTTCCGGGGATCTCGACGGGCATGATTTCTTTGGCCAGTCGCCCGGAGTCCCTGGCGGCCTTGGCGTTTCGCTGGGTCCGCAGCGCGAAGGCGTCGATTTCCTCGCGGGTCAGTCCGTAGCGGTCGGCGACGTTCTGGGCGGTCTCGATCATGCCGATGTAGGCGTTGCGTGCCAGTAGTGCGGGGTTGGCGGGTCCGCCCGCGCCTGCCCACATGGTGTCGAGCAGGATGACCGGCCCGCGGGGTCCGAATGGGGAGTCGCCTTTCATGAACGCCCATCCGGAGCGCGACATCGATTCGACGCCGCAGGCGATGCCGACGCCGAGGTCCCCGGCTTTGATGGCGTGGGCGATATTGATGGTGGCGCTCAGTGACGATCCGCAGAATCGGTTGATCGTCGCTCCGGCCACGGTGTCGGGAAATCCCGCCGCCAGTGCGGCCCAGCGCGCGATGTCTCCCATTCCTTCGTGGGCGGGGTTCACGCACCCCGCGACGATATCCTCGATCTGGTCCGGTCCCACTCCGACGCGTTCACACGCGCCTTTCATGGTCATTCCCAGCAGGTCGTCGGCCCGGATGTGGGACAGCGAGCCGCCGTACCGGGCGAACGGCGTCCGGACGCCACCGAGCACGAACGCTTCTGTCATCACGATCTCCTTCGAGAGTGTCCTCGGGGTTTCGGCAACCGGGATTCAGAGCCAGTTGGCGGTTGTCGATGTGGTGGTCGTCGTGTTGGTCTCGGTGGTTGTCGTGGTGGTGGTGACCGCGGTCAACGCTAACCGACGGTGGTGTCGCCGAGCCGGATTGGCGGTTCGGGTCGGCTCGGTGACACGGCGGTCGTGTGGTCAGCGGATGGTGCCCGCGCCCGGGATCAGCGGCAGGTCCAGTGGGGTGACCCAGCCGGGGGGTAGGGCGTTGACGGCGGGGACGGCGTTGAGGGCGCGCATGCCGGTGGCCAGGCAGCCGGCGACCGCGGGGGTGCGGCCGGAGCCGTCGGTGAAGCGGAAGGAGGTTTCCTGGGAGATGGAGGGGCTGCCGAGGATGTCGACGCGGTACACGTCGTCTTTGGTGCCGGCGGGCCAGTCGGGGGCGGCGTCGAGGCCGATGCGGTTGACGTGTTCGAGGGTGATGACTTCGCGGCCGCGGTAGATGCCGTTGATGGTGAACCGGATCGCGGCGACGGTTCCGGCTTTGAGGATGCCCTTGGCCGAGGGCCGGTCTTCGGGGGTTACCCATTTGTCCCAGGTGGTGGTGATGGCGTCGAGTTCGATGCCGGAGGCGGTGGCGATCATGGGAACCGTTGCGCCCCAGGCCATGATGAGCATGTCGGGGTGTTCGAGCAGGGCGGTGAATTCGGGTGGGTGGCCGATGCCCATCTCGAATTCGTAATCGCCTTCGTAGTCGGTGTAGTCGAGCAGTTCGGAGGCGCGGACCGACTGCACTTCGCCGCACAGGCCCATCAGGGTCATGGGGAACAGGTCGTTGGCGAAGCCGGGGTCGATGCCGGTGGTGAAGCATGATGCTCCCCCGGCCGCGCAGGCCTCGGTGATCGGGTCGCGCCAGATGGCGGGCAGTTTGTCGGTGTGCGGCCATACCCACGGGGTCATGGCGGTGGAGCAGACGTCGATGCCGGCGCGCAGGAATGCGCCGATGACGCGCATGTTCTCTTCGGCGAAGGCGGCGGTGGGCCCGTAGTGCACGACGGCGTCGGGTCGCGTCGCGATGAGCGCGTCGATCGAGTCGGTGGCCAGGACACCGGTTTTCTCGGCTCCGCACAGGTCTCCGGCGTCGCGGCCGATCTTGTCGGGGTTGGAGACGCCGACGCCGACGAGTTCGAAGCCGGGGTGGCGCAGGATTTCGGCCAGGACCATGGAGCCGACGACGCCGGTGCCCCACAGCACGATTCGTTTGGTCACGGGGTTGTCCTATCGGTGGAATTCGCCGCAGTCGACGGTGAGCATCTGGCCGGTGACGGCGGTGGCCAGGTCGCTGGCCAGGAACAGGGTCGCGCGGGCGACCTCTTCGGGTCCGGCGAGGCGGCCCAGGTCGGTGGGTGCGGCCTTCTCGCGGTAGATCTCGTCGTGGGTGCGCCCGGATTGGCTTGCCAGCCAGTCGAAGTAGGCCTTGTTGATGTCCTCGTACACGTAGGAGGGTGCGACGGAGTTGACGCGGATGCCGCGTGGCCCGAGTTCGGTGGCCAGGGAGGAGGCCAGGTGTGCCAGGGCGCCCTTGGACAGTTTGTAGCCGGAGTATTCGGGCTGGGAGCTGTAGGACACGCACGAGTTGAGCATGATGATCGAGCCGTGGGTCTGGGCGAGGGCGTCGGCGAACAGGGCCGAGAGTCGCAGGGGCGCGAACACATTGGTTTCGTTGGCCACGCGCAGCGCTTCGACGTCGATCTGGGTGATCGGGTACATGGGTGGGATGGCGAAGGCGTTGTTGATCAGGCAGTCGATGCGGCCGTGGGCGGCGAGGGCGGTTTCGGCCAGGGTGGCGCGGTCGTTCTCGTCGGTGATGTCGGCGCGTACGACGGTGGCGGTGCCGCCCGAGGCGGTGATCTCGTCGGCGTATTCGTGCAGGCGTTTCTCGGTGCGTCCGGCCAGGACGAGGTGCGCGCCCATGCGGGCGGCTTCGGTGGCGAGGGAATGGCCGAGTCCGGGTCCGACGCCGGAGATGACGATGACCTTGCCGGCCAGTAGCGGGACCGGTTGATAGGTGTGCGCGGGGGTGGGGTGTACGGCTGACACGACTCCTCCTCGAGTCCTCAGCAGTTACAGAATGTAACGACTTTGATGTGACAGACTGTAACGACTCTGGAGGGTAGCGACAAGGACGGATTTCGTGACCACACGCCACCGGCTGGGCCCACACCGCGATCCCGCGGTGGACGCCGCGGTCCTCGACGCCGCCCGCGCCCTGCTCGTCGAAATCGGTTACGGCGCAACCTCGATCGATGCCATCGCGGCGCGGGCGGGGGTCAGCCGCCCGGCGATCTACCGGCGCTGGCCCTCCAAAGCGCACCTGATCGCGCAGGCGGTGTTCCCCGACGTGGGCTCGGCGGTCGTCGCCCCCGATCTGCTCGCCGAGGTGCGCAAGGTGATCCGCGGAACCATCCAGCTGTTCGGCTCCGCCGAGACCCGCGAGGCGATGCCCGGTCTGATGGCCGAGATGCGCCAGGACTCGGGCCTGTACGAGAAGCTCTCGGCCCGCCTGGACGCGCCCACCCGCGGCGAGCTGGGCGACTACCTCGGCGGCGACGCCGCGCGCCCGGGTCTGGACCCGAACACGGTGCTCGACACCATCGCCGGTGCGGCGCTGTTCGCCATGTGCATCCGCGATATCGACGACCTCGACGGGTTCGCGGCCTCGCTCGAGGATCTGCTGCTCTACGGCATTCTCGGGCGGCGGCCCGCCGACTAGCCGCTCACATCTTGGCGAGCCCGACGCCCAGCATGAGGGTCAGCGAGTCGAACAGCGGCCAGAACTCGACGACCTTGTCGCCTTCGACGCGCATGAATCCGGTCTCGGCCAGCTCGATCGTGGCGCCGGTCGGGGGCGCGGACTGGAACTCGCCGCTGTGGGTGCCGCGCCAGCGGATGCGGACCGCCACCCGATCGCCTTCGGCGACAAGGTCTTCGACGGTGTGGACCGAACCGGGGAAGCCCTGGCCGAAGGAATGCTGGACCGCCTTGAACCCGTCGCGGTCGATGGTGGTGCCGTCGGGCATGTGCACGACGAACCCGGGTGCGGCCACCTCCTCGAGCGCCGAGGGCGCCAGGGTGCCCGCGGAGATGGCGTCGGTGGTCGAATAGAAGGTGCGCACAACAGTTTTCGGATCAACGCTCATGTGCCCGACCATAACCCCGGCGCACCGCCGCCCGCTGGCGCTTCAGCCGTCCCCCGCCGATCCTCCGCTCCCCCACGCTGATTCGTCACAGTGACATGCCGGATACCGGGCTGCGAACTCACCACGACTGTCCTAGGGTGTGGTCCGACATCTGTCCAGGGAGGGGAACTTTCACCGCATGAGCATTCCGCAGCAGCCCGCCTACACCCCGGGCCCGGCGTGGCCCCCGCAATCCGGCGGCCCGAGCGGCTTTGCCGCCGCGCCGATGCCGGGCTATCCGGGTGCACCGGCGGGCACCGGGAAGTCACCGATCACGATCCTCACCGGCATCGCGCTGATCCTCGCGGCGCTGGCCACCGCCGGGCACACCGTATGGGGAGGTGCGCTGGACAGGTGGTTCGTCATCACCCCGGTGCTCGAGGTCATCGCGGGTCTGGGCGCGGGCGTCGCCTGCTTCGTCGCCAAGCGGGGCGCCGCACGGCCTGCGGCCGGTGTGGGCGCGGGCATGCTGCTGGTCCCCAACCTCGGCTCGCTCATCCTCTATCTCGAGAACTCCCGCTACTACCACCTCGCCGACCACGGCAACTGGCTGAGCATCCCCGCGGCACTGGCCGCCCTGATCGCCGTGGTCACCGTCCTGATCCCCGGCGGGCCGTCCGGACTCCCCGCTCCGAGCACCCGGCCCGCGCCGATGCCGGGCGCCCACCAGAGCATGCCCGCACAGCAACCGCATCCCGGGCAGCCGTATCAGCCTGCCCCGCAGCACCACCAGATCCCTGCCACACCGCAGCAGCCGATGCCCGGCCCAGCGCCTCATCAAGTCTCGGGTGGATCATTGCCCCAGATGCCCGCCACGCCTCCGCACTGGCAGTCGTCCCCGCCCGGGGCCTACCCGGGCCCCGCGGCAGCGCCCACTTCGCCTGCGCCGCAGGGCAATCCGCCGCAGTAATCCGTGTAACTCCCCTGTCGTCGGCGATCCGCGGCCACGCCGGTCCTCGGTGCACCACTGCCGAATCTCCTCGGGCTCGAGAGTCTTTCGAGTTCTCCCCGACTTCGGGCGGGGAGCGCCACGGTCGTGCGCCGACGAGAACGACCGCGTCGCCGCACTGGTGACGAGTATCGGTCGTGACGACGTCACCGGGCCTACCGGTCCGGTGCCCCGGATCGGCGATATCGTGGCGACCCGCACTTGCGGACGTGATCGGTGCGCTCGGCCTCGTCATCCGTGGTAGCGGCGATATACCCGCGCCGCGCCCGGGTGCAGCGGCACCGAACCGGTCCCGATCAGGGAGCGGGCGTCGAGGAACTGGGTGCCCGCGGCCTCGGCGGGTACCAGCGAATCGGCGTGCGTGAGAAGCACTTCGGTGAGTGCGGCGACGGTGTCCTCGGGCATGCTCGCCGCGGCCACCAGCAGGTTGGCCACTCCGATGGTGTGTACCGCGCCCGTGTTGGGGTAGGTGCCCGCCGCGATCGACACCGGGTCGTAGAGGTAGCCGAATCGTTCGCGCATCGGCGTGGTCAACGGCTCGAGGTCCAGTAGCCGCAGCGGATTCAACGCCGCGGTCGGTACCCCGCCCGCCCACAGCAGCCCGTCCAACCGGCCGCCGGTCAACTCGGCCACCGCGTCGCGCAGCGGCAGATGTGTGACCGCCACCTCGGCCGGAGTCACACCGGCCGCCGCGAGCAGCTTCTCCCCGATGGCGGTCGCCCCGGATCCGGTCGCCCCCAAACTGATCCGCGCACCCCGCAGATCCGCGACACCGTGGTACGGGCTGTCGGCTGCCACCGCGAATTGCAGGTAGTTCTCGTACACCCGTCCCACCGCCGGCGGCCCCTCAGGGGTCTCGGCCAGCGAATCGGCCAGCACCAGCGCACACTCGGCGGCCCCGCGCCCCAGCAACGCCAGATTGTCCAGTGACCCGGCCGTGGCCACCACGTCGATCCGCAGCCCGGATCCGGCGGCCGCGCGCGCCAGCAACAGCGCGAACGCATGATAGAAACCGCCCACCTCCCCGGCCGCCAGCCGAACCCGCGCGCCTTCGTCCTCACGCGCACATCCCGCCCCGGCGGCGGGTGCCACGAGCCCGGCCGCGACCACTCCGGCCGCGCGCAACAGATCCCGGCGGGCGATCATCGCCACACCTGCCACCGGCACGGACCCGCGGCACCGCGAGCCCGATGAACGGCATCGGGGCGCGAACAGCTGGCGGTCGATCCGCACCGGCGAGACGGGTCGGCGGATGCGCCGACGCTCGTCGGTGCGGCGATCGAGCGACGGTAGCTCTCGGGCGGGTGGGCGCGGCTCACGACTGGTCCCGGGTTGGGTGGGCGGGTAGGTCGATGCGGACGGCCAGCCCGTGTGGATCGACGGCGCGCACACTCAGGCTTCCGTGCCGGGAGGTGGCCAGGGCGGCGGCGATGGGCAGGCCCAGTCCCGAGCCGGGTCCGGCGGCGGCGTTGGCGCCTCGGAAGAACCGGGTGGTCAACCGGTCGAGTTCCGCTGTGGGGACACCGGGTCCGTCATCGGCGACGGTGATCCGCACCAGTCCGTGCCCGGTGTCGACGCTGACGCGGGTGGTGGTGCCGCGACCGGCGTAGCGGCAGGCGTTGCTGAGCGGCACGTCCAGGATCTGGGCCAGCACATCGGCGCTCACCGCGGCCTGCGCGCGGTCGGTCTCCGGTATCGCGGTCCGCTCGATGGGTTCGGCGACGGTGGGAGCGAGCGAAGCTGCGACCGGTTCGGCCGTTCGATGGGCAGTCACGGATTTCGTGGGGATCTCGTGCGGTTCCGGTGCGCTCACCCCTGCGCCGCCGCCTTCGATGGCCGGATCGGCGGGCGGTGCGGTTGCGCCGGCGGCGGACAGGCCCGTGGGTGTGGTGACGGTCAAGGTCATGCCCGCGTCTTCGAAGGCGGTGCGCCAGGCGTCGATTCGGTCCTCGACCACCGCGGCGGCATCGCAGGATTCGGGAGTGGGGGCGGTGGCCGGGTCGAAGTCGCGGTGTTCGGCGACCGCGAGGCTCAGCAGTCCGTCGAGCAGCCCGGTGAGTCGTTCGACTTCACTGCTCGCCCCCTCGAAGGTGGCCGTGGCGTGGGCGGGGATGGCCGGTTCGAGGGAGTCCAGGCGAATGGTCAACGCGGCCAGTGGGTTTCGCATGGCGTGGGCGGTGTCGTCGACGAGGCGGCGTTGGGCCAGGCTGGCCTCGGCCACGGCGGCGGCCATCGAGTCGACCGAGCCGGCGAGTGCGCGCAGCTCCGGTGGCCCGCCGTGGCGTCTGCTGACCGTGGCCGGGGTGCGCGGTTTGGGCAGGGTGGCGGTGAGTTCGGTGACCGCGCCGGACAATCGGGCCAGCGGGCGCAGCACCCAGCGCGACAGCATCAGCGCCAGCGCGGTGAACACCGCCATCGCCGCGATCGCGCCGACGGCCACGATCGCCCAGACGCGGGTGATGTCGGTGCGGGCGGTGGTGGTGGAGGCGGTGATCAGGACCGCGCCCTCGACGTGGGTGTCCGAGCCGACCGGGCGGGCGATCACCACTCGCGGTGGGCTCCACGGCAACAGCCGGGTCACCGTGGCCGGGCGCTGATTGCGGCGGGCCGCCGCCAGGGCCGCCGACACGTGCGGGTCGTGGATGTCGAGGCCGGCGTTGACGATCGGCAGTCCGCGGGCGTCGACGATCAGCACCGGTTCGTCGTAGAGGTCGTGGTAGCGCTGGACTTCCATGGTGAGGGCGCGGGTGTCGCCGAGCCGGTCGGCGGTGACGGTCAAGGCCGCGAACCGGTCGGCGTCACCGGTGCGGTCACCGACCAGTTGCTGGGTGCGGCTGGTGGCCGCGGTCAGGCACAGCGGGATCGCGAAGGCCAGGACCGCGGCGGTGGCGAACACGGTCAACGCGATCAGCAAGCGCCGGCGCATGCGTTCACTCGCCCCACCGGTAGCCGTAGCCGCGGATGGTGGTGATCAGGCCGGGCCGGTCGAGTTTGGCGCGCAGCCCGGTCATGTGCACATCCAGCGACCGCGACACCGCCACGAACGCGTCGCCCCAGATGCGGTCCATCAGCTGCTGGCGGCTCACCGCCGCGCCGGGCTGCTCGGTCAGCACCTCGACGAGTTCGAATTCTTTTGCGGTGAGCGCGATTTCGGCACCGGCGACCTCGACGCGGCGGGCGTCGAGGTCCACGCGCACATCCCCGGTCTGCACCAGGCGGGTGGCCGCCGGCGCGGGGCGGGCGCGGCGGGTGACGTTCTCGAGGCGGGCCAGCAGTTCGGCGATGCGCGGTGGTTTGATGACGTAATCGTCGGCGCCGCCGCGTAATCCGCGCACGATCGAGCGTTCGTCGCTGCGCGCGGTCAAGATCACCACCGGTACGGTGCTGACCTCCCGCAACTGCCGCAGCACCGTGAGCCCGTCGGCGTCGGGCAGGCCCAGATCCAGGATCACGGCGTCGAAGCCGCGGTGGGCGGTGAGCAGGTCGGTGCCGCGGCGCATCCGCACCGCGGCGTGTCCGCGGGCGGAGAACGCCTCGACGAGCGCCTCCCCGACCCCGTCATCGTCCTCGACCACCGCCAACCGCATGGCTCCGATTCTCTCCTTCGATATCCGACTGTTCGGTCCGGGGGCCGGTGTGGCCGCCCGGACCGCGGGTTCAGCGCACCGGCACCTGTTCGCCCGCCGTCGCGACCGCCCGGGTGGCCTCCGATCCGCCGGTGCCGGATTCCTCGGCGTCGATGTGGGATTCGGCCGAGGTCTCACGCATGAAGAAATAGGTGACCAGCGAGATCAGCACGCACCCGGACACGTACCAGAAGTACAGCGATTCGTGTCCGGCCTTCTTCAACGCCAGCGCGATCATCTCCGCGGTGCCGCCGAAGATCGCGACCGTCAGCGCATACGGCAGCCCGACACCGAGCGCGCGGATGCGGGTGGGGAACAGCTCGGCCTTCACGATCGCGTTGATGGAGGTGTAGCCGGTGACGATCACCAGCGCCGCCAGCATGAGCGCGAACGCCGCGACCGGATTCTTCGTCCCGCCCAGCACCGTCATGATCGGCACCGTCGCGATCGTGCCCGCCACCCCGAAGAAGATCAGCAGCTTGCGTCGCCCGATGCGATCGGAGAGCGCGCCCGCGATCGGCTGCAACACCACGAACACCAGCAGCGCCAGGAAATTGATCCACGCCACCGTCGATTTCGAGATGCCGGAGGTGTTGACCATGAACTTCTGCATGTAGGTGGTGTAGGTGTAGAACGCGACCGTGCCGCCCAGGGTCAGACCGACCACCAGCAGGCATTCACGCGGATACCGCAACAGCACCCGCAGCGACCCGCGCCCGTAATCGGTGCCCGATTCGCTGCGGAAGGACTGCGATTCGTCCATGCCGCGCCGCAACCCCATCACGATCAATGCCGCCGCCGCGCCGATCAGGAACGGGATGCGCCACCCCCACGCCGACATCTGGCCCGCGGTCAGGAACTGCTGCAACACGATCTGCACCCCGAGCGCCACCAGCTGTCCCGCGACCAGGGTCACGTACTGGAAGCTGGAATAGAACCCGCGCCGCCCCGCGGTGGCCACCTCCGACAGATACGTTGCGCTGGTGGCGTATTCACCACCGACCGACAACCCTTGCAGCAGTCGCGCCAGCAGCAGGATCACCGGGGCCGCCAACCCGATCGAGGCGTAGGAGGGGGTGATCGCGATCAGCAGCGATCCCGCCGCCATCACCGTCACCGACAGCGTCAGCGCCGCGCGCCGCCCGAACCGGTCGGCATAACGGCCCAGCGCCCACCCGCCGATCGGGCGCATCAGGAATCCGACCGCGAAAACCGCGGCGGTGGACAGCAATTGGGCGGTGGGCTCACCCTCGGGGAAGAAGGTCTTGGCGAAGTACACGCTGAACGCCGCGTAGACATACCAGTCGTACCATTCCACCAGGTTGCCGATCGAACCGCGCATCACGTTCGCGATCACCCGGGCTTCCCCCGGCGAGTGTGTGCTGCTCACAGATCCTTCTCCCTTGCCTGACACGTATGCGCCGTCGCATCCGGGCTCCACTGTGGTGCCCGACACACACCCGCAGAAGGGTTGCCGCGGTTTCCTAACCGTCCCTTAGGACGATCGCGCCCCCGCATCGATGCGGACCAAACGCCCACGCGGAACCGGGCCCGCGCCTTACCGTCTGAGAAGGCTTGCCCGGTGAGTGGATCGAGAACTGTGATGAACCAACCCCATACGTCCCCCGCGGCGTTCCAGGCGACCGCGGCGATCGACCCCGGTGCGGTCGCAGTCCGCGACATCGGTGGCGGCAACGCCCTGACCTGGGGCGAGTACGCCACGCAGGTGCGGGAAGTGGCCGCGGGGCTGGCCGCGCTCGGGGTGGGGCGCGGGGACACGGTGGCGTTCATGATGGCCAACCGAGTCGATTTCTATCCCCTCGAGGTCGGCGCCCAGCACACCGGAGCCACCTCGTTCTCGGTGTACAACACGCTCTCGGCCGAGCAGCTGCACTACGTGTTCGCCAATGCCGGCAACAAGGTGGTGATCTGCGAAGCCCAGTACGTGGACAAGATCCGCGCCTGCGGGATCGCGATGGAGACCATCGTGTGCGTGGACACCCCCGTGCCCGGCGCGTTGACCGTCGCGCAGCTCAAAGCGTTGGGGCGCCCCGATTTCGACTTCGACGCCACCTGGCGCGCGATCGCACCCGAAGACATCGTCACCCTCTGCTACACCTCCGGCACCACCGGAAACCCCAAGGGCGTGGAGATCTCGCACGCCAACCTGGAATTCGAATGCCGCGCCTACGCCTCGGTCATGCCCGTGGAATTCGGTGACCGCATCACCTCGTTCCTGCCGACCGCGCACATGGCCGACCGGGTCACCAACCTGTACCTGCACCAGTACTTCGGCACCCAGATCACCGTCGTACCCGACCGCACCCAGTTGCCCGCCGCACTGGCCGACGTGCACCCCACCATCTGGGGTGCGGTGCCGCGGGTGTGGGAGAAACTCAAAGCGGCCGTGGAGTATTCGGTCGCCGCCGAAACCGACCCCGCCCGCCGCGCCGCCCTGGACTGGGCCCTGGGCCTGGCCGCGCGCAAAGCCGAAGCGCAACTGGCGGGAGTGGCGCTGGACGAGATCCAGGCCGCCGAATGGGACAAGGCCGACGCCGCCGTGCTGCGGCCGTTGCGCGCCAAACTCGGCCTGGACCAACTCAAATGGGCGCTGTCGGGGGCCGCGCCCATCCCGGCCGAAACCCTCGGATTCTTCTACGGGCTCGGTATCCCCATCTCCGAAGTGTGGGGCATTTCGGAGCTGACCTGCATCGTCAGCGTCAGCCCACCCGGACAGGCGCGGCTGGGCACCGTCGGCAAACTGCTGCCCGGGCTGCAGTCCCGCATCGGCGAAGACGGCGAATACTTCGTGCGCGGACCGCTGGTCATGCGCGAATACCGCAAGGAACCCGCCAAGACCGCCGACGCCCTCGACACCGACGGCTGGCTGGCCACCGGCGACATCATCACCGAGGACACCGACGGCTACCTGCGGGTGGTCGACCGCAAGAAAGAACTCATCATCAACTCCGGCGGAAAGAACATGTCCCCGGCCAATATCGAGAACACCGTCAAAGCCGCCACCGGACTCATCGGCGCACTGGCCACCATCGGCGACAACCGGCCCTACAACACCGCACTCATCGTGCTAGACGCCGAATCCGCGCCACCCTACGCCGCGCAGCACGGCCTGACCGATGCTTCGGCGCCCGCGCTGGCCGCCGACAAGAACGTGATCGCCGAGATCGCGCGCGGCGTCGCGGTCGGCAACGCGAAACTCTCGCGCATCGAACAGATCAAACGGTTCATCATCCTGCCCGTGTTCTGGGAACCCGGCGGCGACGAGATCACCCTCACCATGAAACTGCGCCGCAAGCCCATCGCGGAGAAATACGCCGCCGACATCGACCGCATGTACGCCCCGGAACTGGCCCCCGACGTGCACGAACCCGACACCGGGACAGCCACCGGCACACACTGACCCGCCACCGTCTCCGAAACCGGCCTTCATAACAGAGCACTCGCTCTGTTATGGTCGGTGAGTGCCCCGCCCTCGCATCCACGACCTGGACCTCGTGCTCGACGCCGCCGAGACCCTCGCCGTGGCATCCGGGCCCGCCGCGGTCACCATCCGCGCGGTCGCCACCGCCACCGGCGCCTCCAACGGGGCGCTGTACCACAGCTTCGGCTCCCGGGCGGAACTGGTGGGGCGCACCTGGATTCGCGCGGCCCACCGATTCCTGGCACTACAGGCCGACATGGTCGCCGACGCCGGGGACGGCATCGACGCGGTCCTCGCCGCCGCGACGGCACCCGCCGAATTCGCCGCCCGCCACCCGGCATCGACCCAGCTGCTGTTCAAGATCCGCCGCGCCGACCTGCTCGGCGAGGACATCCCCGAACCGGTGCGCGCCGAACTCGACGCCACCCAGACCACACTGGTCGAGCTGATGAAAACCCTCGCGCGCCGACTGTGGGACCGCGCCGACGCCGCCGCCGTGGACACCCTCACCATCTGCCTGGTCGACCTGCCGACAGCGATCCTGCTCGACCGCGACCGGCTCACCAATCCCGTTGCCCGCCAACAGTTGCAGGCCGCCGTGCGCGCGGTCCTCGACCTCGGGCCCGCCCCCGCCCCACCCCGCTGAGGAGTACCCCATGCCCACTCTCACCTACCGTGACAAGATCGCCGTGCTGGATCTGGGCGGCGACGAGAACCGCTTCACCCCCGAATCCCTCGACCAGATCAACGGGCTGCTCGACACCGTGCTCGCCGAGAACGCCCACGCCCTGATCACCACCGCCTCGGGCAAGTTCTACTCCAACGGCCTGGACCTGGACTGGCTCTCGGCCCATGCCGAACGCGCCGAATGGTATGTGGCGCAAGTACAGTCGCTGCTGGCCCGGATGCTCACCTTCCCCGTGCCCACCGCCGCCGCCCTGCCCGGCCACGCCTTCGGGGCCGGGGCGATGCTGGCCATCGCCCACGACTACCGGGTCATGCGCGCCGACCGCGGCTACTTCTGCTTCCCCGAAGCCGACCTGCGCATCCCCTTCTCCCGCGGCATGGCCGCGCTCATCCAGGCCAAACTCACCCCGAAGGCCGCGATCGCGTCCATGACCACCGGCCGCCGCTTCGCCGGACCCGACGCGCTGGCCTGCGACCTGATCGACGCCACCGCTGACGCCGACGCGGTCACCGACGCCGCGCTCGCGCTGGTGGACCCGGTCGGGGGCAAGGATCAGGCGACCCTCGCCGCGATCAAGACCACCATGTTCGCCGACGCGGTCAGCGCCCTCACCAACGCGTGAACACCGCGCGCGCTCGGCTCTTCACCGGGCCGAGCGCACCGCGAACACCGCCAACCGGACCCGATTGTCACAGCCGGTCTTGTCCATCAGGGTCGCCAGGTACTTCTTGACCGTGGTCACCCCCAGATGCAGGCGCTGGGCGATCTCGGCGTTGGAATGACCGGCACCCACCAACGCGAGCACCTCCCACTCGCGCGCGGTGAGATCGACTGCGGGCGAGGAGGTTTCGGCGGGCGACTCGACCGCACGCTGCACCAGTCGCCGCAACAGCGGCGGGGAGAACAACAACTCGCCCTCGTACACCCGGGTGATCGCGGCCACCAGCTGCTCGGGATCGGTGTCCTTGACCAGATATCCGCTCGCGCCCGCCGCCAACGCCGGGAACAGATGCTCGTCGTCGTCGAAGGTGGTCAGCACCAACACCTTCGGCGCGCCCACGCCCGCGCTGATCCGCCGCGTCGCCTCCACCCCGTCCATGCCCGGCATCCGCAGATCCATCAACACCACATCCACCGGCGCCTGCGCCACCGCCCGCACCGCACCCACCCCGTCACCGGCCTCCCCGACCACCTCGAGCCCGTCGGTCGCCTCCACCAGCATCCGCAACCCCGCCCGCACCAGCCGCTGATCATCGACCACCAACACCCGGATCACCGCGCCACCCACCCCGACACCGCACCCGCCCCCGAACTCCTTGCCCGCGAACCGGTCCCGTCATCGGGCATCCCCGCGTCGCGACCTCCACCCGCGCCGCGACCACTGCCCGGCACGGGCACACCATCCAGCGCGGGGACCCTATCCGGAGCAAGGACACTGTTCGGGGCGGAGACGTTGCCTTGGGCGGAGACGTTGCCTTGGGCGGAGACATTGCCTCGGGCGGAGACATTGCCTTGGGGCAAGACATTGCTCGCGGCGAGGACGGTGCCCGGGGCACGGGCGTTGTCGGCGGCAGGGACGTTGCCCGGGGCATGGGCGTTGTCGGCGGCACGGACGTTGCCCGGGGCATGGGTATTGCCCGAGTCGGCGGGCAGATCCGCCTCGACCAGCCACTCTCCCTCTTGCGGACCGGCCTCGAGGACTCCACCCGCCAAGGTGACCCGCTCACCCATGCCGATCAGGCCGTGACCGCCGGTGCCGGTGCCCCCACCGCCCCGGCTGCGCACGCGCAGCCGCACCCCGGTACCGGTGCGCGCCACCGTGATCCACACCGGTGCACCACGCTCGGCGTGCTTGATCACATTGGTCAGCGACTCCTGCACCAACCGCAGCAACGTCAACCGCGCGATCGCATCCAACCCCTCCAGACGTGCGTCGATGTCCGCGTGCACCGTGTACCCGCCCCGGCGCACCCGCTCGACCGCGGCCTCGATCTCGGCGTGCACGACCTGCGCGTCCAGTAGCGGCACCGCACCCAGGGCGGGATCCCGCAACCCCGCCAGCAGTCGCCGGATGTCGGTGAGCGCGCCCGAAGCGGTCTCGCCCACATCGTCGAGCACCTGCGCCACCCGCGCATCGGTGCCGCCGAGTACCTGGCGAGCTACTTTGACCCGCAACACGATCGAAGACATGTGGTGGGCGACCATATCGTGCAGCTCGCGCGCCAGTGCGGCGCGCTCCTCGGCGCGCGCGGTCGCCTGTGCCTGGCTTGCCCGCGCCCGCAAACTCGCCGTCAATTCCCGCTGGCCGCGCAGATACAACCCGAGCAGCAGCGGCAATCCGACATAGGCGGCCGCCGCCACGAACGTCGCCCCCCGCCAGAACGTCGGGGCGTGCCCGCCCCAATGCCCGGCCACCCACGCCAGCGCCCACGCCGCGCTCGCGAGCACGGCCGCGCGGCGGCCACCGCGCATCACCGCCTCCACCAACGCCAGCCCACCCAGATACGGCACCAGCTCCGAGGGACCCCACGCGGGAATCACGAACATCGCCGCCGCCAGAGCCGACAACGTCAGCGACATCGGAAGCGGCCACCGATCACCGAACGCGAACACCACGCACGCCACCACAGCAAGCAGCCAGTAAACCAGGGGGACGCGGTACTCGCCCGGGAACGTGCTCGCCGCCAACAACACCGGGGTCGCCGCCAGCGGCAGCAGACGCGCGGCTTTCCAGCGCAGGCCACGGTCACGGAGGTCGATCACGAATCCACGGTAGAGAACCGCCGACTCCCGCGCCGCACACGGGTCGCGATAGCACAACAGTTGCCCGGCCACAAGACACCGGTGGCCGCGATCAGCATGCCGAACCCGGCCCCGAGGAGGAGTCGCCGTGCGCGCGGGCACCGCAGGCTGGAAGCGACCGACCGACCCGAGGAGCACCACCCGTGATCTCGCGACGACGCCTGCTCGTCACCGCCGCCGCCCTGCCGCTGGCCCTGACCGCCGCGGGCTGCACCCGCAGCAACGGCGCACCCACCGCACCCGGCACCCGCGCGCTGCCCATCCCGCCGCTGGCCGACTCGCACGTCGACGGCGCGGGCGTGCGCCACTTCAGCCTCACCGCCCAAGCCGGGCACAGCGAGATCAAACCCGGAATCTCCACGCCCACCTGGGGTTACAACGGATCCATCCTCGGACCCACCCTGCGCGCGCGACGCGGGGAGACCGTCTCGGTCACCGCCGTCAACACCCTGCCCGAGCCCACCAGCGTGCACTGGCACGGCATGCACGTGCCCGCCGCCTGCGACGGCGGCCCGCATCAGATGCTCGCCCCGGGCGCCACCTGGACTCCGAGCTGGCGCATCGACCAGCCCGCCGCCACCCTCTGGTACCACCCGCACCCGCACGGCGCGACCGAGAAACACGTCTACCGCGGACTGGCCGGGCTGTTCTACCTCGACGACGAGCTCAGCGACGGCCTCGACCTGCCGCGCCGCTACGGCCTCGACGACATCCCGGTCATCATCGCCGACCGCCGCTTCACCGCCGACGGACAGCTCGACGAAACCCCTTCCAGTAGTTACGGACTGCTCGGCGACACCCTCATCGTCAACGGCGCGACCCCCGGCCATCACGACCTGCCCGCCACCCGCGCCCGGCTGCGCCTGCTCAACGGCTCCTCGAGCCGGGTACTCGAGCTCGGTTTCACCGACGAGCGCGGCTTCGCGCTCATCGCCACCGACGGCGGACTGCTGCCCGCCCCCGTTCCGCTGCACCGCATCCAGCTCAGCCCCGGCGAACGCGCCGAGATCACCGTCGATCTGGACCCCGGCTCGACCACCACCCTGCACGCCTTCCCCCTCACCACCCGCACCGGAATCGACCGCCCGCAACGCTTCGGCTTCGACGACAGCTTCGACGTCCTGACCCTGCGCGCCACCAGCACCGCCACGACCGCGCCCGCCCTCCCCGCCACGCTGGCCGCGATCACCCCCTTCGCGCCCGAGTTGCCCGTCACCCGTGGATTCGACCTGAAATGGTTCATGATCAACGGCGCGAAGATGGACATGAACCGCATCGACCTGACCGTCCCCACCGGCGCCACCGAAATCTGGTCGGTGCGCAACCTCGAGGACTGGCCGCACAACTTCCACGTCCACGACGTCCAATTCCTGCTGCGCGCCATCGATTCCGCCCCGCCTCCGCCACAGCTGGCCGGTTGGAAGGACACCGTCTACCTCGAACCCGCCCGCACCTACGAACTGGCCATGCGCTTCACCGGCCCCGCCGACCCGGCCCACCCGTACATGTACCACTGCCACCTGCTCCGCCACGAAGACGCCGGCATGATGGGCCAATTCCTCATCCTCGACCCCGGCCAGGCCCCCGCCTTCGCCCCCATGGCCGAACACCCGATGCCCATGGGCGACATGGGAACCGGCGACACCGGCACCGGAGACACGGGCACCCACCCGCACGCGGGCCATTGAGCGGTCACGACCGGCGGCTGCGGCCTCGGATCAGTGAGCCGTGGTGGCCGCGCGTAGATGCGGAACGATCAACTCCGCGACCGCCTCCGGGCGTTCGGCCTGCAGGAAATGCCCGCAGTCAGGTAGCTGCGCGTGCTGCACGCCCGCATGCTCTGCAAGCACCCGCTGCAGATCCGGGGACATACAGCCATCGCGCAGCCCGGCCAACGCCAGCGTCGGCAGCGCAGCCGCGGGCGCCATCAGCGCCTCGCTGAACTCGCGAGTGGCCCTGCGCCACACCGTGAACAGCGACCGGTAGTAGCGCGTCGCCGCCCACGCCATCGTCGAGTCGGTGAACACCGCCGCTGTCGGGGCGAACTGGTCCTCGCTGAAATCCCAGCCCGGTGACCACCGTCGCCACAATCCGCGCACGAACGCCGCCTCACCGCGCGCCAGCAGCCGAGGCGAGAACCCCGACTGCATAACCGGGATATAGGACGACAGCAGCATCTGCCGCGGCAGCCACCGCCACATCCCCGGCGCCACCCCACCGCCGAACGGTGGAATCGCCAACAGCGTCAACGACGCCCACCGGGCCGGATCCTGCTTGGACAGAATCATCGCCACGAACGCACCCCAGTCGTGGCCCACCAGATGCGTGCGCGGCGCCCCCAACTGCTGCTGCCAGGCCGCCACATCCGCGCTCACCGCCATCAGGTCATAACGCGCCGACCGCGACGCCGAACCCGGGGTGTAGCCGCGCAGCCACGGCGCCAGCACCTGATACCCGGCCTCCACCAGCAGCGGGATCACCCCGTCCCAGGTATGCGGGGTGTCGGGGAACCCGTGCAACAGCATCACCGGCGGCGCCTCGGCCGGGCCGAAGCGGCGCGCCGTCAGAGTGAGCCCATCCCGTTGCATCGTCAGGGTGGTCTCGGTGAGATCCGATGTCATGACCGTTCTTTCGTGCTCGCTCGCGAAATCCTCAGCGCCCCCGCCACACCGGCGCGCGCTTCTCCACGAAGGCCCGCATGCCCTCCCCCGCGTCCTGGGACGACAACGCCGCCGCCGCGACCTGCCCCTGCTTGCCGAACGCCTCGGCCACCGACCAATCCGGGGCCTGCTCGATGATCTGCTTGCTCGCATCGATACTCAGCGGCGCGTTCACCGCGACCCGCTCGGCCAGCGCCAACGCCGCCTCGAGGGCCTTGCCGGGTTCGGCGACCTGGTTGATCAGCCCGATCTCCGCCGCCCGGGCCGCGCTGATCGGATCACCGGTCAATGCCAGCTCCATCGCCAAGGCCCGGGGCAGCCGCTGGGACAGACGTAGGACACCACCCCCGACCGCGACCAGCCCCCGTTTGACCTCCGGGATCCCGAAACTCGAATCCGAGGCGGCGACAATGAGATCGGCGCTCAACGCCAGCTCACACCCACCCGCCAACGCCGGACCCTCCACCGCGGCGATGAGAGGTTTGCGCGGCGGCACCGACACGATGCCCAGAATGCCGCGCTTCTCGGTCACCGGCACCTCACCCCGCGCCGCCGCCTTGAGATCCATACCGGCGCTGAAATAGCCGCCCGCGCCGGTGAGGATCGCGATGCGCGCGTTCGGATCCGCCTCATAGGCATCGATGGCCCGTTCGATCCCCAGCGCCGTCGCCAAATTGATCGCATTGCGTGCCCGCGGCCGATTGATCGCGATGATCATGATGTGCCCGCGCCGCTCGATCAACACCGGCGCCGGCGGCGGCGCAGGCAACGCGACCCGCGCCAGCCCCGCACGAATCCACCGCCCTTCATCCGCCTCGCCCGCCAAAATGTCGGCATCCACCGCGTCGCCGGATTCTGCAGCACGACTGGGACTTACAGCACCAGCTGATGATTCGGGGCTCGGCACAGAGGCCGGGGTCAGCGTGTCACCGTCGACGGTGACCGCGATGCCCAGCCAGTCCTCGGTGGTGAGGGCGGTCAGGGCCGCGGAATCGGTGGTGCGGACCAGGACTCGCTCACCGGCAGGGGTCAACGCGCTCACGATCGCGGCCTCGGGATGGCCGTCACGGTCGTAGGGCAGGGTGTAGGCCTCGATCACGGCCTCGCCGCGATAGTCGGTGCGGGCCGGGCGGGTCGGGGGATGCTCGATGACCGGGGTCAGGTGCTTGTAGCCGTGGCGGGGTGGGGTGGCCGAATAGACGCCCAGGGCGTGTTTGGTCAGGTACCAGCCCAACGACGTGGCCAGGCCGAAGGACTCGGGGTCGGCGCGCAGACGGCCGACCAGGGTGGCCACGGCGTGGCCGCCGTAGTTGTTGCCGGGGCCGCCGCCGAAGGTCAGGCCGCCGGTCACCGACAGGGGACGCTCCGGGTCGTCGATCGGCAGGCCGAGTTCGCGGGCCGCGATCTGCACCGCGACCGGGAAGCAGGCGTACAGGTCGATGTGGGTGAGGTCTTCGGCGGTGATGCCCGCGTGGTCGAAGACCGCCGCACCCAGGGTCGCGATGGCCGGCGAGGCCGCCAGCTCGGTGCGTTCGCTGACGAACCATTCGTCGGTGCCCGAGGCGCCCGCGTGCAGGAACACCCACTTGTCCTGCGGGATACCCGCCGCTTCGGCGGCGGCCGCGCTGGCCATGATGATGCCCGAGGCCATGTCCACGCTCAGGTTGGCGCATTCGAGTTTGGTGTAGGGCGCCGAGATCATGCGGTTGGCCTCGGTCACCGTCGCGATCTCCGCGGCCGAGAACTCCTGGGGCTGCCAGGCATTCGGATTGCCCGCCGCCACCGCCGACAGCCGCGACCACAACTCGGCCACCGCGGCTTCGTGCTCGGCGGGCGTGCGCCCGAGCCGATGCCGGTTGGCCGATTCGAGCAGCGCGTACATGTTGATCGGGGCCTGCAACCCCGCCGCCGACTCGGCCGCGTTGTTGGCGGGCTTGTCGATGCCGACCGTGCGGGTCGGGGCCACCCCCGAATCCTGGACCGGCCAAGCCAATTCGATGCCCGCACGCTGGGCCGCGGCCTGGGTGGCACCGGCCTCGGCGCCGGTCACCAGCACCAGGTCGTAGTCACCGGCCGCGATGGCGGCGGCGGCCTCGTTGAGCACCAACTGCCCGCCGTCCCCGCCGAAGGGACTCGATTGGACCGTGTCCACCACGCCCGCCCCGACCTTTTTCGCGACCAGCGCCCCCAGGTCCCGGTATTGCCACGAGGTCGGCGCGACCGCGAACACCGCGTCGGCTCGACGCAACAATGCTTCCCCGCCACCGCAATCGGCGGCCGCGGCCCGCAACGCCCGCACCGCCAGTTGCGCCGGATCGGCGTAGCTGGGATCCGGGGTCCGCTGCACCACTTGGCCCACACCGATGAGCACCGGCGTCGTCGGCGCCAGCACCACCCCCGACGCCCGATGACGCACCGCCTTGCGCCCCGGCCGCGCCGACGTGCTCGAGCGGGCCGCGCTCAGCGCCCCCGGCAAGGCCTCGAGCGAATCACGCAGCGAATCACCCAGTCCGCGCGCCACCGTCGCCCCCAACGGGCCCTCGATCGGCTGCCCCGACAATCCGGCATCGACATACACCGTGCACCCGGACCCGCTGGGCGCCACCGTGATCCACAAACCCAGCCCCAGGCCCTGCGGGCCATGCCCCCGCAACACCAGCCCGCTGTCGTCGACCCCGGTCACCGTCCACGCCAGATCCGCCGGAATGCCCATGAACTTGGCCACCTGGGTGTACTCCACCCCGACCGCGGCGTCCCCCGGCGGATCCCCGCGCCAGCCCGCATGGAAGACCACCCATTCCGAAAGCCGCCCCAGCTGCGCCAGATACGCCAGCGTCGCGGCCGCGCCGGTGTCCAGCTCGCGGTGCGCGTGCGCGGTGCGGGTGTAGTCGGCCAGGCCCGCGGGCAGTTCGTGCTCGGCGGGTGCGGGCGCGGATTCGGTTGCGTGGCCGGTGAATCCGGCGATCAGCTCGCGCACGATGCGCGGGTCGCGGCGCACACTGTCGAGCAGCGCACCCCCGGCGCGCAACCCTTTGCGCACGTTCGCGCTCTTGTCGAGCCCTTGTTCGACCACCGCGCGCAAACGCTCGAATCCGGGTACCGCGCTCACGGTTCCACCTCCTCGCCGAGGAATCCGACAACATCGTCCGGCCCTCACGGTATCGGCGCGGCACATCCCCGGGAAGGCAGAACGGCGGTAAACGACCAACTTCGCACCCCCGGCTACCGAACCGGCGGCGGCCTCTTCCACCCCACAACGCGTAAGCGTAGACTTACGGTTCGCGGGTACTTACCAAAGCGCCGCTCTCGACGCCCTCGGAGACCCGACCCGGCGAGCCATCTTCGAACGCCTCGGCCAGGGCCCGTGCGCGGTCGGCGAACTCGCCGGCGAGCTGCCGGTGTCGCGCCCCGCGGTCTCCCAGCACCTCAAGGTGCTCAAGGCCGCCGGGCTGGTCCGCGATCGAGCCGTCGGCACCCGACGCGTCTACTCCCTCGACCCCGTCGGCATCGACGCGCTGCGCGCGTACTTCACCCACTTCTGGTCGACGGCGCTGTCGGCCTTTCGCGACGAAGTGAACCGCCAAGCCTCCACCCCGGAGCACGACACCTGAGGAGCAGCCATGACCCAGCAGATCGATTCCCACGCCGTCACCGTCCAACTCACCGTCGACGCCCCCATCGACAAGGCCTACCGGGTGTTCACCACCGACATGGACACCTGGTGGCCACGCGACCACCACATCGGCGCCGGACCCCTGGCCGAAGCCGTCGTCGAACCCCGCGTCGGCGGCCGCCTCTACGGCCGCGAGACCGACGGCACCGAATGCGGCTGGGGCCGGGTGCTGGTATGGAACCCCAGCACCCACTTCGCCTTCAGCTGGGACATCAACCTGGACTGGAAACCCGAATCCGACCCCGCCGCCACCAGCCGCGTCGATGTCCGCTTCACCGCCGTCGACGCCGAGCACACCACGGTCACCCTCGTGCACTCCGGCTTCGAAAACCACGGCCCCGGTTGGGAAGCCATGCGCGACGCCGTCGCCTCCCCGGGCGGCTGGCCGGGCCTGCAACAGAATTACGCGGTCGTCGTGGCCGCCTGAGCACGGCTCACAGGGTGCGGGTGAACCACACCTGATCGCGCAGCCGCACCCCGTCGTACTCCACCACCGCCGGATACCCGGCCTCCGGGGTGAACACATCGGGCACGACCCGGCTCATCCGGAACCCACAACGCTGATAGAACCGTAGATTCCCGACATCGGCGGTCGCCGTGGCCACCTCCACCCGGGACGCCCCGGCCGCCTCGGCCTCGGCCACCGCCGCCTCGATCAACTGCCGACCCACCCCGGTACCCCGAAACGGTGGCGCCACCGCGGTATTGATGATCTCCCACACCGACTCGTCGGCCTGCGGGGCGGCCTGGACATGACCCACGACCTCTCCGGACCCGGTGCGCGCCACCCACACCCGCCCCCGCTCGATGTAGCGGGCCAGCGACTGCTCGGAATCCTCGGCCAGCCGGAACGACCAGGCGATCTCCGATCGCGGCCCGGTGTACTCCTCGATGCGCACATTCCCCAGCAGCAGACCCTGCGCACCGGGCGGCGGCACGATGATCACCATCCAGCCGTCGGGATCGAGCACCCCGAACGCACCCCGCTCGGGCCAATACGGATTGTCCGGAACCACCTCGGCCACACCGTGATCGGCCAGCCGCTTGCGCAACTCCTCGAACCCCTCCCGCAGATACAGCACCACCGCGTCCTCGGGATCGGCCCGTCGCTCGGGCACCGCCCCGGCCAGGCGCACCAACTCCAGCTGCGCCGAAGCATCCGGCAACCCGAACACGAACCCGCTGTAGTCGGCGTGATCCTCGAACTCGAACAACTGTGGCAGCCCGAGGATCTCGCGATAGAACACCGCACACTCGGCCAACCGGTCGGTCGCCCGCGCGAACCGCGCCGCCGTCAACGACACTCCGATCTCACCCTCGCCAACACCCACAGTCACTCCTCCTCGCCCGGCACCGCCCCCGCATCCCAGAATGCGCGACCCACCGCCGATGGTCGACCGATTTCCCCACCCGCCCCCGAATCTGCGCGGTCCCACCCGCTCTCGCCTCGCGACCATCGAGATCACGCGGAGATCGCCGACTTGTGGATGTTCGGCCAGCCGGACCCCTGCGGGTGCGCGACGATATCGCCGCGACGGTCGATCACCCGCACCGGCACAACCAGACAGCTCTCACGGACGGATATCGACCCGATCACCGCGCCGAGAACTCCCGGATCTCGGACAAGGGGCGCTGAAACACGCACGCGCGGACCCCGATCCGGGCCCGCGCGTGGGGTTCAGCTCGCCGCAGTGCTCACAAGGCGATACCCAGCAGGGCATCCACGGCATCCTTGATCAACCCGGGAGCGCCCGCGTCGGGGCCGCCGTAGGTCAGGGCCTGCTGCGCCCAGGCATCGATCGCCGCGATCGCCTTGGGGGTGTCCAGGTCGTCGGCCAGATGCGCGCGCACCCGCGCCACGGTGTCGGTCGCGTCCGGACCCGAGGCCGGCGCGACCGCCGAACGCCACCGCTCCAGCCGCGAAAGCGCTTCGGCCAGCACCGCATCCGACCATTCCCGATCGGAACGGTAGTGCCCGGCGAACAGGCCCAGCCGGATCGCGCCCGGGTCGGTGCCCGCGCGGCGCAGCTTGGACACGAACACCAGGTTGCCGCGCGACTTGCTCATCTTCTCGCCATCGAGGCCGATCAGCCCGGCGTGCACGTAGTGGCGGGCGAAGCGGCGCCCCTTCACCAGCGCTTCGGCATGCGCGGCGGAGTACTCGTGATGCGGGTAGATCAGATCGCTGCCGCCGCCCTGGATATCGAACTCGGTGCCGATGCGGTTGAGCGCGATGGCCGCGCACTCGATGTGCCAGCCCGGGCGGCCCGCCCCGAACGGCGCCGGCCACGACGGCTCACCCGGGCGTTCCGCGCGCCACAGCAGCGCGTCGATCGGATCGCGCTTGCCCGGGCGGGTCGGGTCGCCGCCGCGTTCGGCGAACAGTCGCTCCATGGTCGCCCGGTCGTAGCCGGACTCGTAGCCGAACTGCTCGGTCGCGTCGTGACGGAAGTAGATATCGGGGAACTCGGCATCGTCGACCACATAGGCCGCGCCCGAGGCGAGCAGCTTGTCCACGAGGTCCACGACCTCCTGCACCGATTCGATCGCACCGATGTAATCGCGCGGCGGGATCACCCGCAGCGCGGCCATGTCCTCACGGAACAATTCGATCTCGCGGGTGCCCAGCGCACGCCAGTCGATACCGTCGCGCTGCGCGCGTTCGAACAGCGGATCGTCCACGTCGGTGGTGTTCTGCACGTAGTGGACCTCGTGCCCGGCGTCGCGCAGCAGCCGGTTGACCAGATCGAAGGCCAGATAGGTGGCCGCGTGGCCCAGATGGGTGGCGTCATAGGGGGTGATGCCACACACGTACATCGTGGCCGTCGCACCGGGGCTCACCGGGCGCACCGTCTTGTCGGCGGTGTCGTACAAGCGCAACGCTGGTCCGGATCCGGGAACGGAAGGGACAGCGGTATCGGACCAGGACTGCATGAATCGAGGTTAACGCCGCGATCGCGGCACAGCCCCGCCACCCCCGCACCGGTGTGCCGCGCGACACCCGACCGCCTCGGCCGACCTGCACCCTAGTCCCGGGCGCACGGGTGTCAAGAGTTGCAATCACGACGAACCGAACGGCACGCCGAACCGGTCGCGTGCTCGAATCAGAAAGCGGGCCAGGGGATCGGGCGCTGACCGGTCGGCAACGGCATCACCGGATTCTCGAGCAGCGCGCGCCCGCGCGCCTCGAGCGCCCCGATCTCGGCGTCGGTGAGCAACGGCGCCAGCCGCTCACCCAGCTCACCCGGCAGCGCCTTCACCAAAACCGTGATATCGGTGAGCAATTCGTCGCCGATCGTCTCACCGGCCCAGCCCCACAACACCGTCCGCAGTTTGGGTTCGGAGTGCAGGCAGATCCCGTGATCCACCCCGTACACGCGCCCGTCGACACCGAGTAGCGCGTGCCCGCCCTTGCGGTCGGCATTGTTGATCAGCACATCGAGCACCGCCATGCGCAACAGCCGCGGATCCTCGGCGTGCACCAGCGACACCGGATGCCCGCCCGGGTCCAGCGCCCGCAACACCTCCCGATAGCCGCCGGGCACCTGCCCGACCGGGCACAGATCCACCAGATCCGGGCCCTCGTCCTCGACGACCTCGATCCAGCGTTGCACCATGCCCGGCCCCAAAGGGCCCTCGCGCAGCACGGTTTCGGGGATCACCCCCCAGCCCAGCGCCTGCGACACCAGGTAGGAGGCCACCTCGCGGTCGGCCAGGGTGCCGTCGGGGAAGTCCCACAGCGGCCGCTCCCCGCGCACCGGCTTGTACACCACCCGCAGGTCCGCCTCGGCGTTCTCGCACACCAGGGTCACATTGCTGGCGGTGGTGACCTGCCCGATCACCGTCAGCTCGGCGGTGGCCAGCGGGTCGTTCACAGTTCTCAGTCCTCGTCGATCTCGTCGGTGGCGCCGAAGATGTCGCCACGCTTGTACCCGTTGGTGCGCACGCACATGTGCCCGGCCGGGGACAACGGCTCCCCGCACAGCGGGCACGGCGGGCGCCCGGCCGCGATCACCCGCGCCGAGCGCAACGCGAACTCCCGCGCCTGACCCGGGGTCAGGAACACCCGCACCGCGTCGGGACCCTCCTCGGTGTCGTCGAGCACCACCGACTCGTCGACCTCGGTCTCGGTGATCGCCAACAACTCCACCACCACCGCGCCCGCATCCGCATCCCAGCCCAAACCCATGGTGCCGACCCGGAATTCGGCGTCGATCGGGGTCAGCAACGGCGCGGTGTCGGCCACATCGGCGGCCTGGGGCGGCACCGAGGTGCCGAAGCGTCGTTGCACCTCGTCCAGCAGCAGACCCATCCGATCGGCCAGCACCTTCACCTGCTGCTTCTCGAGCAGCACGCTGATCACCCGCGGCTCCTGCACGGCCTGCAGGTAGAACGCGCGGTCGCCCGGCTCGCCGACGGTGCCGGCGACGAAACGATCGGGGGTGCGGAAGATATGGATTGCTCGGCCCATTGCACCTCCATTCGGTTCACTCACACTTATGAATCGGGGCGTTCCGCAACCCCATTATCCGTACTGTCGGTGGTACCCGTTTCTCCGCCGGGAACCGGCCCCGAGCGCGATTCGCCGCCGGTTCGCGGTGAAATCGCCGCCAATCCGGACAGATCCGGGCCGGTGTCGTTCACCCGCCAGACGTACGGGGCGGTCGGGGTGTAGCGGATCACGCTGATCGAGGCCGGTTCCACCACGATGCGCTGGAAGCCGTCGAGGTGAATGCCGAAACCGTCGGCCAGCACCGCCTTGATCACATCGCCGTGCGTGCACGCAATCCACAACACATCGCTACCATGCCGGGCCGCCAATTGCCGATCCCGTTCGCGGATAGCGGACACGGCGCGAAACTGGACCTGCGCCAAGGACTCTCCCGAGGGGAACGTGGCCGCCGACGCGTGCCGCTGGACCACCTTCCACAGCGGCTCGCTCACCAGATCCGCGAGTGCCTTGCCCGTCCAGTCGCCGTAGTCGACCTCGAGCAGCCGCTCGTCCGGTTCGGCCTCGAGGCCCAGTTTGTCGGCCAGCGGGGCGACGGTGCGCTGACAGCGCAGCAGCGGGGAGCACACGATCGCTTCGATCGGCAGCGATCCCAGCCGCTCCACCAAGCCGTGGGCCTGCTCGCGGCCGCGGTCGGTCAGATCGACGCCGGCGCTGCGTCCGGCCAGGGTGCGGGCAGTGTTCGACGTGGACACGCCGTGCCGCAACAGGATCACCGTCACCGGGACAGCCTACTGGCTAGGTCGCCGACACGACGCCGGTCGCCAGCAGCACCAGCATCGTGACACCGAGTGCGATGCGGTAACCCACGAACCAGTCCAGCGAATGCCGGGTCACGAACTTCAACAGCCACGCCACCGAGGCATAGCCCACCGCGAAGGACACGATGGTGGCGACCAGTAGCTGCGGGCCCGACGCGTTGAGGCCCTCACCAGCGGGTTCGAACGCGTCCGGCAGTGAGAACAGCCCCGAGGCCACCACCGCGGGAATCGCCAGCAGGAACGAGAACCGCACGGCCGCCTCACGAGTCAGCCCGCAGAACAATCCGGCCGAGGACGTCGCCCCCGAACGCGACACGCCCGGGATGAGGGCCAGGCACTGGGCCAGGCCCATCACCAGGCCGTCGCGGGTGGTGAGCAGCTCGATCGGGCGGCGCGCCCGGCCGTAGGTCTTGCCCGAGTAGTACTCGGCCGCCGCGATCACCACGGCGAAAACGATCAACATGATCGAGATCAGCCACAGATTCCGTGCGCCGGTACGGATCTGGTCCTTGAACACCAGTCCCAGCACGCCGATCGGGACGGTGGCGATGATCACATACCAGCCGATGCGGTAGTCCAGTGCGCGCTGGGTGTCGGGGTCGGGGCCGAAGGAGAAGCGCCCGTCCTCGGTCAGCACCGGCAGCTTGGTGGTCGGCGCGTCGTGGGCGGGCACCAATTCCCGTTGCGGGGCACGCACTTTCATCCAGATCGTGGTGCACCAGGCCACCAGGATGCGCCAGATGTCCTTCGCGAAGTACACCAGCACCGCCGCCTCGGTGCCCAGCTGGGTGACCGCGGTGAACGAGGCGCCCGCGTCGTCACCGAAGAACACCGCCGAGGTGATGCGCAGGTGCGCCGAGGACGAGATCGGCAGAAACTCCGTCAAACCCTGCACCAGGCCCAACACCAGCGCCTGCATCCACGTCATCGACTCGCCCACACACCCTCCAGTCTCCAATCCCGCGACGCCGGTGGACAATTCGATACCACCACGCCCGGGCGCGCCGATGGCGCAGGTGCGCCGCGACAAGCCCGCCGAATAGTAAAGCGACAGTAATGGGTGCCGGGTGTGGTGGCGTGCCCGCCCCCGTCCCGCCCCGGACCGCGGGCGCGCCACACCCCCACCGCGATGTCCGAATTCGGACACGCATACGCGAATTCGCCTCGACCCGCCGCGCTCCCCGCGGGCCGTAGCGGGGTAGACGTGACATGTGCGCCTAGGCTGACGCATGTGACGAAAGTGCAAGCGCGGTGATGGAACAACGCACGGTCGGCCGCAGCGGTCTGCGGGTCTCGCGGCTCGGGCTGGCCACCCACACCTGGGGCCGCGAAACCGACGCCGACGACGCCGCCGCCCAGCTGATGGCGTTCGTGGAGGCCGGTGGCACCCTCGTGGACACCTCCCCCGCCTACGGTGACGGCGCCGCGCAACACATGCTGGGCGAACTGCTCTCCGAGATCGGGCGCGAAGACCTCGTGCTGAGCGGAAACGCCGGATACACACCGATACTCAGTGACGCCCCCGCCGACGCGCCCGCCGCGGTGCGCTGGACCGTGGACGCCTCGCGGCGCACCATGATGCGCCAGCTCGACCACACCCTGACCCAGCTGGGCACCGATCACCTCGACATCTGGTCGGTGGCGGCGTGGGACCCGCACACCCCCCTCGAGGAGATCGCCGACACCCTGTCCTGGGCGGTGCGCTCGGGGCGGGTCCGCTATGCCGGGGCCCGCGGCTACGACGGCTGGCAGCTGGCCACCCTCGCCGCCGCCGCGCCCCTGACCGCCACCCACATCCCCTACTCGCTGCTCGCGCGCGGGGTCGAGCACGAATTCGTGCCCGCCGCACAGCATCACGGCATCGGCGTCATCGCCACCGCGCCGCTGGCCGGGGGCATCCTCACCGGCAAATACCGCGACGGCGTGCCCGCGGACTCGCGCGGCGCCGACGAGGCCACCGCCGCCGAGATCACCGCCGGACTCGACGACCGCGCCGTGCGCGTGGTCGACGCCGTCGTCACCGCCGCCGACGGGCTGGGCACCTCCCCGCTGGCGGTGGCGCTGGCCTGGATCCGCGATCAGCCCGGGGTGGCCTCGATGCTGGTCGGGGCCCGGGACATCGGGCAGCTCACCGGGATTCTGGCGGCCGAAACCCTCGAACTACCGCGCGCGATCGCCGCGGCACTGGGAGACGTGAGCGCACGCACAGAATGAGCAAGGCTACCCTTACCGGCATGAGGTGTCTGGTGAATGCCCGCTCGGCCGTCCGCACGCTGGTGATCATGCTGCTCGGCATCGGCCTGGTCGCGGGCGTGAGCGCCTGCGGCAGCACCTCGACCACCGGCGGGCAACGCGGCCCGGTCACCGCCAGCGTCGGCGACCTCGACCCCGTGGCGCTCACCCCCGAACCCACCCCGACGCTGCCGGTCACGGTGAAATCCTTCGACGGCAGCGACGTCACCGTCACCGACACCAGCCGCATCATCGCCGCCGACCGCTACGGCACCCTCGCCCAGACCGTCGTCGCGCTGGGCCTGCGTTCGAAACTGGTGGGCCGCTCCAATTCCGCGGCCTTCCCCGCGGTCGCCGACCTGCCCACCGTCTCCTCCGGCAGCGGCACCCTGAGCGTGGAAGCCGTTGCGGCACTGCGGCCCACGGTGTTCCTCACCGACACCACCGCCGTCACTCCCGCCCTGCGCGACCAGCTCAAATCCCTGGGCATCACGGTGGTCTACTTCGATTCCAAGCGCACCCTCGACGGCGTCGTGCCCCAGATCCAGGCCGTCGCCGACGCCCTCGGGGTCCCCGACGCGGGCAAGACGCTGGCCAAACGCACCTCCGACGAGATCGCGGCCGCCACCGCCTCCATCCCGCACCAGGACGCCAAACCCAAGATCGCGTTCCTGTACCTGCGCTCCACCGCCATCACCATGATCTTCGGCCCCGGTTCGGGCGCGGAATCGCTGATCGCGGCCATCGGCGGCATCGACGCCGCCACCGCCTCGGGCGTCACCCAGGACTTCCTGCCCATCACCAGCGAAGCCATGATCGCCGCCGCCCCCGACGTCATGCTCGTCATGAGCGACGGCCTGGCCTCCGTCGGCGGCGTCGACGGCCTGGAAAAGGTTCCCGGCGTCGCTCAAACCCCCGCCGGCAAGAACCGCCGCGTAGTCGACATGTCCGACGCCGTCCTGCTGTCCTTCGGCCCCAACACCGGCCGCGTCCTGACCGCCCTGATCAAGGCCGTCTACGGCACCACCAACGCATGACCGATCCACTACCCCCGCAATCGAATTCGCGCACCGCCGCGAGCAACGGAACCACACCGGCCGAGGGTGAGGCGACCAACCCGCCACCGGACACAGCACTGAACACGACCGCGGGACAACAGAATCCGGCACCCGGCACACCGGAGGTCCCGCCATCGCCCGCGAGCACCTCGACCGCGGGCGCGACGGAGGACCCGTCCAAGGCGGGCAGGGTGACTTTCTTCGCAGGCCGACGAAAGAATTCGCCCCCGGCCGATGACAGGGACTCGCAGACCGGCACCGGTAGTCCGGTGAATCCGCCGCGAGAGCCGCGACCGGACCCGCTCGGCGCGGCAGAGTCGGCCGGAGCCGAAGTCGGAGCGGCGGGAGCCGGATCCGGGCGTGGAACCGCAATGGCCGGAGCCGGGCGCGAGACCGCCGACCAAGACGCCCCCGAGTGCAATGAAGCGGTGGTGGAAGCGGTTGCCGCGCAGCGGTTCCCGGCCAGCGTCGACCCTGAACCGACCGGTCGGGGCAGTCGGTCGCGGCTGACGCTGATCTTCGCGGTCGCGTTGGCGGGGCTGGTGGTGCTGGCGCTGATCTCGGCGGGGATCGGGCAGGTGCCTACCAGTCCGGCCGAGGTCGCGGGGAGTTTCTTTCATCGCATCGGGCTGGATTGGGGGCCGCTGCCGCATCATCCGGCCGGGTATGTGACGTTGTGGGAGGTGCGGTTCCCGCGGGTGGTGCTCGCGGTGCTCGTGGGTGCGGCGCTGGCCACCGCGGGGGCGCTGTTGCAGGGCGTGTTCGCCAATCCGCTCGCCGAGCCCGGCGTCATCGGGGTGTCGGCGGGGGCGGCGGTCGGGGCGGGATCGGTCATCGTGATCGGTGGTGCGTTCACCGCGGCCTGGTCGGTGGCCGGGGGCGCGTTCGTCGCCGGGTTGGGCACCACGGCGTTGGTGTATCTGCTCTCGCGTTCGGGTGGGCGCACCGAAGTGGTGACGTTGATCCTCACCGGCGTCGCGATCAATGCCTTTGCCGGGGGCCTGATCTCATTTCTGTTGTTCAAGGCGTCTCCGGCGGCGCGTGACCAGCTGGTGTTCTGGCAGATGGGTTCGCTCAACGGCGCCACCTGGCAGGCGGTCAACGTGGTGTGGCCGCTGACCCTGCTGGGTATCGCGGCCGCGCTGTGGATGGCCCCGCGCCTGGATCTGCTGGCGCTCGGCGAATCCGCGGCCCGGCATCTGGGTGTCGACGTGGAACGGTTGCGGCGCAACATCATCGTGGTCGTGGCGGTGCTGGCCACCGCCGGTGTCGCGTTCACCGGCATCATCTTGTTCGTCGGTCTGATCGTGCCGCATCTGGTGCGCATGCTCGTCGGGCCCGGGCATCGGGTCCTCATCCCGCTCTCGGCGATCCTGGGCGCGGCCGTGCTGGTGGCCGCCGATATCGGGGCGCGCGCTCTGGTCCACAACGCGGATCTGCCGCTCGGAATGATCACCTCGCTGGTCGGCGGGCCATTCTTCTTCTGGCTGTTGCGGCGCACCCGCGCCCGATCGGGAGGCTGGGCATGAGCGGGCTGCGCGGGCTGACAGAGATCTTCCGGCGCGCACCGGCGATGCCCGAAACCCACGAACCGGGCACCGCGACCCTGCGAGCCCGCAAGGTCAGTGCCGCCCGCGGGGAGCGCACCGTCCTCGACAGTGTGGACTTCGATGTCGTGGCCGGGCAGATCGTGGCGCTGGTCGGACCCAACGGCGCAGGCAAATCCACGCTGCTGGCCGCCCTGGCCGGTGAGCTCGACCTGACCGGGGGCAGCGTCGAACTCGACGGGCACGCCCTGACCCACTGGACCCACCTGGACATGGCGCGCCGGCGCGCGGTGCTGCCGCAGTCGCACACCGTCGGATTCCCGTTCAGCGCACGCGAAGTCGTGGCCATGGGCCGGGCCCCGTGGGCGCGCACCCCGCGCCAGGACCACGACGACGCGGCGATCGCGACCGCCATGGCGGCCACCGACGTCACCCGCTTCGCCGCCCGCCCGTTCCCGGCCCTCTCCGGCGGTGAACGGGCCCGGGTCGCGCTGGCGCGGGTACTGGCCCAGGACACCGCGACCCTGTTGCTCGACGAACCCACCGCCGCACTCGATCTCGGCCACCAGGAGCAGGTCCTGCGCCTGGCCCGCGAGCGCGCCACGGCGGGCGCGGCGGTCGTGGTCGTGCTGCACGATCTCGGGGTCGCCGCCGCCTACGCCGACCGGGTCGCCGTGCTCGAGGCCGGGCGCATCGCCGCCGACGGGCCGCCGCGCGAAATCCTCACCCCCGCACTGCTGTCGCGCGTCTACCAGCATCCGGTCGACGTGTTCGACCATCCGGTCACCGGCGCGCAACTGGTGCTGCCGGTGCGCGGCTGAACGCCCGAATCCCGGCCTCGCAGGCCGGGATTCGGGGCTCACAGCTGCTGCTGACCCCACACCAGTCGCAGCACGCCGTTGACCAGCCACACCGCGAACATCACGACCCCGGCGAGCGGGGACCAGGCCAGGCCCAGCAGGATCGAGGCCGCCCCGAACCAGAGCACCTCCAAAGCGACTCGCCGCCAACCGGTCTGCGGGTAGCGAGGCTCGTTGGCGGCCCCGAACAGCGCCCACACCACCACGAACACCGCCGGAGCCGCCACGGCCAGCAGGATCCGCACCCACACCGGCGCCGACACGGTCGCACCCCACCAGATGGCCGCCCCCAGCACGCACAGTTCCAGCAGGAACATCACCAACAGGTTCGCGCCCTTGAGCACGCTCATCGCCCTACCAACCTCAACGCCAGACCAGTTTCAACACAGCGGGAGTCAACAGCATACGAATCACGCTGGCATCCAGCACCAGAGCCGCGATCATGCCGTAGGCGATGTATTTCATCAGCACCAGATCCGAGAACCCGAACGCCCCGGTCACCACGATCAGGATCGCCGCGGCCGAGGTGATCACCCCGCCGGTGTGGGCGATGCCGTAGCGGATCGCCTCGGGGGCGTCCGCGCCCGCCGCGCGCGCCTCGGCCATGCGCGACTGCAGGAACACCTCGTAATCGGTGGACAGCCCGAACAACACCGTCACGATCAACACCAACACGGCGAACATCAGTGGGCCCGGGGTGAAATCGAACAGCCCCGCCCCGTGGCCCTCCACGAAGACCCAGGTCAGCACTCCCAATGTCGCGCCCAGGCTCAGTGCGCTCATCACGACCGCCTTGATCGCCAGCACCAGCGACCGGAACGCCGCGTACATCAACGCGATCGCCGCCACCACGAGAATCGACGCGAGCAACGGCAGGCCCGCGAGCAGCCCCTGGATCGAATCGCGTTCCAGCGCGGGCACACCCGCGACCATGATCTGCACCCCGTGCGGTTGCGGGATCGAGCGCAGCGCCGCCATCACCGAATCCGCGTCCCGCTTGTCGGCCAGCCCGCTGGCCAGCACCGTCACCCCGTCCTTGGTCGGGGCGGCCGGATCGAACGGGCCCGTCATCTGCGGGCCGACGATCTGATCGGCCTCGTACCGGATATCGGAGAGCTGCTGGGCGTCCGCGTCCACCACCACCAGTTTCAGCGGCTCGGTGCGGAACTGGGGGAACATCCGGTCGAAGTCCTGCTGCGCGACCCGCGCCGGATTGTCCGAGGCCAGATACCGTTCGCTCAAGCCCCCGAACTCGATGTGACGGAACGGCAGGATCAACGCCAGCAGCATCAACACCACCGGCACGATCACCAGCCACGGCTTGCGCATCGCGAAAAGCGCCAGCCGCGAGAAGAATCCGGCATCGACCTGCTCGCTGGTACGGATACTGGCCAGCCGATGCCAGCCCCACAGGTCGATGCGCCGCCCCACGATCGACAACACCGCCGGCAACGCCGTCACCGACAGCACCGCCGCCAACAGCACCGAGGAGATCCCGCCCAGCGGCACCGACCGCAACACCCCGTTCGGGTAGATGAACAACGCGCCCAAGCTGACCGCGATGATCGCCGCCGAGAACAACACCGTGCGCCCCGCCGTCGCGACCGTGCGCGCGGTGGCCTCCTCCACGCTGCGCCCCGCGGCCAGCTCCTCACGGAAGCGGGTCACCGCGAACAACCCGTAGTCGATGGCCAACCCCAGGCTCACCAAGGTGACCACCGCCGAGGCGAACACGTTGACCTGCAGATGGTTGGTGAGCAGCCGCATGATGCCCTGGCTGCCCAGAATCGTCATGCCGCCGATCAACACCGGCAGTAGTGCCCCCACGACGCCGCCGAACACGAAATACAGCAGGATCGCCACCAGCGGCAGCGCGATCAGCTCGGCGCGGTGGATGTCGTCCTGCATGCCGGTGTTGATGCCCTCCACCACCGGCTGCATCCCCGCCAGCTGCACCGTCGTGCCCCCGGGCCCCGAACCCGCTGCCCCGGCGCGGAATTCGTTCTTGATCGCCATGTAGTTGTCGACGGTGTCGGTGCCGCCGTCCCCGCGCAACCCGATACTGGCGAAGGCGTGGGTGCGTGAAGCGTCGGCGAACTGCCCCATCAGCGCGCCGTCCCAATACGAGTCGATCTTCGCGATCCGGTCGGGATGGGCGGCGCGCAGTCGGGTCAGCTCGGCGGCCACCGCGCTGCGCACCGGTTCGTCGTCGACGGTCGAGCCGGGCGGGGCGGTGTAGACGGCGATCAGGTCCGCGTCGGTGTCGCGCCCGAAGATGGCATCGGCGAGCTTGGAGGCCGCCACCGACTGGCTCGAATCATCGAACCAGCCCTCCTGGGTCAGATGCTTGCCCAGATCACGCCCGTAGAACCCCGACGCCAGCACCGCCAGCGCGAACACCGCGAACACCACATACCGGAAGCGGTGGATCGCACGCCCCCACCGCAGGGATCCGGCCTCGAGCATCAGCCGCAGGCCGCGGTCTTGTAGTCGGCCGAGCGCAGGATGCCGCACAGGTCGGTGCGCGAGATCTTCCAGCGCCCGTCCTTGTAGACGAAATGCACCACCGTGGTGCGCACATCGGTGCCGGTGCCGTCCTTGTCCAGGCTCAAGGTGGCGGTCAGGGTGCCGTCGTGGTTGTCGAACACCGGATCCTTGACCCCGTACACGGCGTGCGGGTGATCGGCGAGCGCCTTGTACATGTCGGGGATGGCGTCCTTGAACGCGTCCCCGTCCTCGATCAGCGCGGTGCGTTCGGCGTCGGGCAGATTCGGGTCCAGCGCCGATTTGATCTGCTGATCCAGCTGCGCGGCCGTGGGGATCGAGGGCCGGTTGGCGCTGCTGGTCGCCGCCGCCGCGAGCGAGGACGAACTCAACGCCGCATAGGCCGAGGAGCGGGCCGCGGCCACCTTGGACTCGTCATCGCCCCCGCCGCAGGCGGCGATCGACGCGCCGAGCACGGTCATCAGGAGTGCGGCGGTCACCGGTCGTCGAAGTCGCATCAACATCCTCGTCAGCTCGAACTGCGGTTGTGTGCCGCCAGTCTGTCATGCGCTGGGCGCGAGGGTGATTCCCGTGTCACAGACGCCCGCTCGGCGGGCGGGGCTCACATGCCGTCGATGACCGCCGAGAGCCGGCCCAACAGCGCCCGCACCGTCGTGGTCTCGTGCGGCTGCGCCGCCGGAACCGGTGTGGCCTGCGGAATCAGGTCACGTACCAGGGCCACCACACTGCGTTCGTCGTCGAGATCGATATCGGTGACCGGGGCTAGCGCCACCGCCTCGACATCCTCGGGGCCGGGCACCGCGGTCTCCAGATCGGCCCGGTAGATCTCGAGGGTCAACCTCGCCCGGTGGGTTCGGAACGCGAAGGAGCGACCGTCGGCGGTGACTCCGAAACCGTGCGCATAGCGACCCACGGTCACATCCTCGACGGTGCAGCCCGAAGCGTCGTCGGCTACCAACACATCTCCCTGATCCAGCGCCCTTTTGCCTTCCACGGTAACCGCCGCCACCGACAACGCCCACGAAAGCCCATGTCACATCATGCAAATCGGCACGCCGTGCACGCGCCACGCCGTGGCGAGGACCCCGCGCTTGGCGGATCATGGTCAGTTGGTTTCGTTTCCGCCGCTCACGGCGGGAACTTCGATCCTCGCGGATCGATTTTCCTGCTTCGCAGCCGGCTGCCCGCCCGCAGTACTGCGTTTGGGTCTCACACCGGCTCCACAGGCAGACACCGCCAACCCGGCGGCCAGGATGTTCTTTGCGGCATTCACGTCGCGATCATGAACCGCACCGCAGCTCCCGCATGCCCAACTTCGGACCTGCGGCGGCATCGCTGAGGCCAACGAGCCACACGCCGAGCACAACTTCGAGGAGGGAAGCCACCGGTCTACGACTATGAGCTTGCGTCCGTACCATGCGGCTTTGTACTCGAGCATCGTCCGAAACTCCCGCCACGCCGCATCCGAGATGGCATGCGACAGTCTGTGGTTCTTGACCATGTTCCGAACGGCCAGATCCTCGATCACGAGCGTTTGGTTCTCACGCACGAGCCGAGTGCTGAGTTCATGCAGGGTATTTCGCCGCCGATCCGCGATCCGAGCATGGACGCGCCCGACCTTGATCCGAGCCTTCTCGCGGTTCTTCGAATTCTTCTGTTTACGGTTCAGCAGCCGCTGAGCCTTGGCGAGGCGAACGCGATCACGCCGTTCATGTTTCGGGTTCGTGACCTTCTCACCGGTCGACAACGTCAACAGGGAGTCCAGCCCGGCATCGATACCCACGGCGGCATCGATGTGCGGAAGCGGTTGGATGCGAGGGTCTTCACACTGCAGGGAAACGAACCATCGTCCCGCGCTGTCCCGAGTGATGGTCACGGTCGAGGGTTCGACACCATCCGGCAGCGAGCGTGACCACACCACCCTCAGCGGCTCGGTCATCTTCGCCAGCCGCAGTTCGCCGTCGCGGAAACGGAAGGCGTTGCGCGTGTACTCAGCGCTCGCTCGCGACTTCTTGCGCGACTTGAAGCGTGGATAGCGAGCACGCTTTTCCCAGAATGCAACGAATGCCGATTGCAGATGACGAAGGGCCTGTTGCAGCGGTACGGACGAGACCTCGTTCAGAAACGCGAGATCCGCGCTCTGTTTCCATGTGGTGAGCATCGCTGCTGTCGTGTTGTAGCTGACGCGTTCTCCACGTTGGAACCACGCCTCCGTCCGAGCTGCGAGTGCCAGGTTGTAGGCCTTGCGGACACAACCGAAGGTGCGTGTCAGCTCTGCTGCCTGCTCCTGGGTCGGATAGCAGCGGAACCGGAAGGCTCGCCGCACGTGGGGGGTCACTTTTTACACACTAGACTCTCAGCGAGTAAACCGTGGATGCCTTGGTGCGATCACTCCGCGCAACGGCGACGCACAGACGTCCGCTACGTTTACATGAACAAGAGCGCATGATTCGGTGGCGGTTAGGAGTGCGTTGCATGCGGTATCGCGGCTGGATGCGGTCGGCCCTCGCGGGGGTGGCGGCGGTGGCCCTGTTGGCGGGGTGCTCCTCCCAGGAGAACAACGCTGACAACGCCACTCGCGAACCTGCCGCCCCCGCAGCCGCGCCCGCCGCTGCGGCGGCACCGGCCGGGCAGGTGAGCCCGAGCGCGGCGATCTCGCTGCTGCTCGACGAACCCGCCACCGGGGTGCTGGCCGCGGTCGTGGATTCCGGGACCACCCTGCAACTGATCGACAAGGGCGTGACCCGCCCGATCACGCTGCCGGGCAAGGCCGCCGCGCTGGCGGCGGGCAAGCCCGGGGAGATCCTGGTCGCGGTGCCCGGCAAGATCGTGCGCGTGGATGTGGCCGCGGGCACGACCACCGAGGTCAAGGTCGACGGCGACGTCCGCTCGGCCGCCCTGCGCCCCGATGGCACCCTGGTCGCGGGCCTGGCCAACGGCAAGGTGCTGCTGCTCGACGCCGACGGCACTGTGCGCCACACCATTTCGGGCCTGTCCTCCGCCGATGCCATCGCCGCCGGCGACGACGCGGTGGTGGTGCTCGATCGCCGCCAGACCGCGATCGTGGCCCTCGACGGCGATGCCAAGCTCGGACTGTCCCTGCGCGCCGGCGACGGCGCCACCACCATGATCGAAGACCACTTCGGTCGCCGCCTCGTCACCGACACCGCCGGCGGGGAACTGCTGGTCTACACCGCCGATCCTTTGGTCCTGCACCAGCGTTTCCCGGTAGGCTCTGCTCCCTACGCACTCGCCTACGATCAGCGGTCCGAGACCGTGTGGGTGACGCTGACAGGCAGCAACGAAGTCGTTGGCTACGACCTGTCGACGGGTATACCGGTAGAGGTGGGGCGCTACCCGACGGTGCGCCAGCCCGACTCGGTGACCGTCGACGATCGCACCGGTGACATGTTCGTGGGATCCGCGACCGGCGACGGTCTGCAACGGATCAGCGCGGACCAGCGGAAGAGAGGGCAGTGATGGCTCGGGCCTCACGATCGGCGCACCAATCGCGCACATTACCGCAAGGCTGGGAGGAATCCAGCGACGAATGGGAATACGTGCCCCTGCGGCTGCCTCCCGGCGTCAGCAGGGTCACCGCCTCCATGCGGCTGTCCATCCACGCCGAATACGGCGGCTGGGAACTCTCGCGAGTACGCGCCTACACCGACGGCAGCCGTCGAGTGTTATTGCGCCGCCGCAAGACCACTCCCCTCCTACCCCCGACACCCGAGGCGGTGATGTAACCCGAATGTATGAGCGCCTGTACGCCCTGCTGCTGAAGGTGATGTTCCAGCTGTCGCCGGAACGCATCCACCATCTGGCCTTCGCCGCGATGCAGTTGGCGACCCGGTTCACCCCGGGCCGCAAGCTCAGCGCCGCGCTGCTCGTCGACGACGACCCGATCCTGGCTACCCGAGTCTTCGGCGTGGACTTCCCCGCGCCTCTGGGCCTGGCCGCCGGGTTCGACAAGAACGCCTCCGGCGTCGACGCGTGGGGCCCGCTCGGCTTCGGCTACGCCGAAATCGGCACCGTCACCGCCCAGGCCCAGCCCGGCAATCCCGCGCCGCGACTGTTCCGCCTGCCCGCTGACCGGGCGCTCATCAACCGCATGGGCTTCAACAACCTCGGCGCGGCCGCCGCGGCCGAACACCTGGCCGCGCGCCGCCCCGGCGGCGTGCCGGTCGGCGCCAACATCGGCAAGACCAAGGTCGTCGAACCCGAAGACGCCGCAAGCGATTACGCCATCTCGGCCAAACTGCTGGGCCCGTTGGCCGACTTCATGGTCGTCAATGTCTCCTCCCCCAACACCCCCGGCCTGCGCGACCTGCAAGCGGTCACCTCCCTGCGCCCCATCCTGCAGGCCGTCCTCGACGAGGTCTCGGTCCCGGTCCTGGTGAAGATCGCCCCCGACCTGTCCGACGAGGACATCGACGCCGTCGCCGACCTCGCCGTCGAACTCGGCCTCGCGGGCATCGTCGCCACCAACACCACCATCCGCCGCGACGGCCTCGCCACCCCGTCCTCGGAGGTGGAACCGATTGGCGCAGGCGGCCTCTCGGGCCCCCCGGTAGCCGACCGCTCCCTCGAAGTCCTCCGCCGCCTCTACGCCCGCGTAGGCGACAAACTCGTCCTGATCTCGGTGGGCGGCATCGAGAACGCCGACCAGGCCTGGCAACGCATCCTCGCCGGCGCCTCCCTCCTCCAGGGCTACACCGGCTTCATCTACGGCGGCCCGTTGTGGCCCAAACTCATCCACCGCGGCCTCGCCGCCAAACTCCGCGAACACGGCTACACCAACCTGTCGGAAGCCGTAGGCGCAGAACACAAGACGCGCGCCTGAATCCGAGCGCACGACGGTCGAAGGGCGGTAGGCAGATTCATTTGCCTACCGCCCTTCGATGTTCCCTGCTGTAAGGGATTCATCACCCACCAAGCTCACTCGATTCCGGACGACGAACATCACACCGTTCCGTATCGCAATGTCATTTTCGGCAGCCTTCGGACCTGGGCAGCTCTAAGGTTGGCGTGGAGATGATGCAGCCGAACCCGGGCAGCAGCGGTGCCGATATGACCGCGCACGACAACGACGTACGAGCCGTGCGCGAAACACTGCTGCAACTACGCAAACGCTGGGCCATGGGCGGCGAGCGCACCCGCGCGGTGGATACCGATGCCTTGCTCGGTCTGATCGTCGTCCGGCGTTTCGCGTACTTGACCGGTGACGATCCGGAAGTGGTGCTGCCCGGGGCATTACGCTTCGTCGCCGCCAAACTCGAGCCGGCGCACCGCTTCATCGTGGATGCCGAGCTCAGTCTGAGAATGTTCGCCGACCGCCTGCCCAGCAATATCGTCGATGATCTCTACGGAGCTGACCTGGGCAAGCGTCGCGAATGCTTGGCACAGCAGTGGGTCGGCCTGCACAACGAACTCGGCGTGCCCATTGTCCAGCGGGTACGCAGCGGCCGGGCTTTGCGGGGGCGTCCAGAGGACGACGCGTTCGCCGCGCTCGCGCGCGCACTGACCCTCGAATCGGTCATCCACCCCAGCGAAATTCCTTCGGCGACACCGGCACCGACCGTCGTGGTGATCGGCGACGCGGCCTGGGACCGCATCTACAGCGTCGAGGCGCTGCCGAGCGCGGGTGACTCGCTCTACGGGAAAGTGTCGGTGCACGCCGGTGGCAAGGGTCTCAATCGGGCGGTCGCGCTCGCTCGGCTCGGGATGGACGCGCGCCTGTTCGCGGCCATCGGCGACGACGAGGAAGGCAGCACCATCGTCGCGTATCTGCAGAAGCGTCGCGTCGATACCAGTCTGGTCCGCTCACGGCGCGGCCCGACCCCGGCCGCTGCGGTGATCGTCGCCAAGGACGGGACCAGCTATTCCATCGCCGACAAGGCCGACCGAATCCGGTTCGACGCCAGAGACATCGCCGACATCCCCATCACCCGCGCTCTGGTGGATGCCGACGCTGTCCTGCTGACCATGGAACAGAACGACGACGTACTGACTGCGGTTTCGACCACGATCGCCGAACACACACCGCGTCCGTGGCTGTTCGTGAGCGCCACACCACCCCAACCGTTCTCGACCGAGCTGCCCGAGTATCTCGAGGCGGTGGATTATCTGATCGCGCTGGCCCGCGAGCTTGCACGCTTCCGGCCTGGAACCGAACCTGCCGACATCGCAATGGAGTTGGTCAAGCACGGCGTAGGTGCGGTCGTCGTCCTCGATGGCGGCATCTGCACGATGTATGTCGCCGACGCCGAACCGGTCCGAGTCCACATCCAAGCCGACCGGCCCGGCTCGCCAGGAGCATCCTCGGCGTTCGTGTCGGCGTTCTTGGCCGCGATGATGGCCCGGCCACGACCGGTCGAGTCGGACGCGCGACGCGACGCGGGATACGACAACCTCGCCTGGGCGGCGGCCGCGATTCCCGCACGGACGTCGAAGGAGAAGAGCATTCCCGACTCCATGCCGACGCGCGAGGCGATCGACCGCCGTCACGACGCGTCCTAGAGGACCGACCGGGAAGGATCAGCCGTAGGGATCCAATATCCATGTCGGCGTTCGGCTTCCTGACAGGCGGCTTCGCGTACAGTCCGCGGCTGCCGACGGTGTCCAGCCGCGCCTTCTCGCTGGCTGCGAGCCTTGGCCACATCAGGCCGTAACCGCGGCAGGGTCCACGTCGTTCATACCGAATCGGTCAGCGCCAGAGGTGGCGGGAACGCGCGCCCGTCATCGCACCGCTGGGCAGGGCGGCGATCCAGTCGGGCAGGTCGGCGGGCTCGGTCGGTTCGTCGGGGTCCGGTTGGTACATGCGCTCGGCCAAGCGTTGGGCCAGCAGGATCACCGCACGGTCGACACCGATGCCCAGGCGGGTGGCGAGGTCGGCGGCCCACAGGTGGGCCGCTTCGTCGTAGACGACGGCGGGGTCGGACAGGATTTCATCCAATTCCATTCCGGCGTGGGCCTGTTCATGGGTGAGGGGCTGGGACGGTAGCCAGCTCAGGCGCCAGACCACTTCGCCGTATCGGGTCTCGCGAATCGCATATTCGGGGCTGATATCGCTGGTCATCCGGCGGCTGGTGATATCTAGCATGAGTCTCTTCTCCCTCGTGCCGTGCACACGAGCGGCAGGATCGCTGCCCGCCCGTGCGGTGGTGGTGCGCCCGTCGCGGTCGATGTCCCGCGCCGGGCTGTCTGCTCCCTCATCGGATGCTGGACGGTCGCTATTTCATCGAAATCCCTGCGCCGACCGGAATGTCGGGTTTGCCGGTACTCCTTTCCATCGCCCGGGTCGCCTCGCCAACGGAGTCATAGCTCGTCGTGATCGCGGTCCCCCCGCTGGGCGTCGCGGCCATCGTGTTCACGCGGACCGTCGCCGCAGCAGCAGAAATACCGCCTGTTCCACGGGGATCCCCAACTCGCCCGCGCTGGCCATCATGCGGCCCTGGGTCGATTCCGCTCGCGGGACCGGGTCGACGGCGACGATCTCGGCGAGATCCATCGCCGCCAGCGCCTGAGCGCGAGTCAGGAGTCGATCCGGCAGCCAGCTGCATCGCCACGCCATGGCCCACCCGTTCGCGACGCGCACGGCACTCTCGTCGGTGACGTCGCTGGTCATCGACCAGTCGTCGGTCGTGTAAATGGTCATGGTTCCCCCCGTTCCCGTCTGCGTCGGCGCAGCGTCTCCTCGGCTTCGTGAAGATCTATGTCCAACGCGGCGGCGATCGTGCGCGCTCGCTGCCACGAGGGATCCGACGGGGCCGGTCCCCTGGCGAGAATCTCTGTCAGATCCATTGCGGCCATGGCCTGTTCGCCGTCGAGCAACGGTGTGTGCCGCCAGCTGAGGCGCCAGGCCGGTTCGGGTCGGCCCGGCAGTCGTTCGGCGCATTCGTCGACGACGCTGCTCGTGATGGAATGTCTTGCGAGGTAGAGAGTCACGGAATCCTCCGAGGAGAGAGAAGCCGTCACCGCCGGAGTGCGAGACCGTTGAGCGAAGATCGGACGTCGGCCGATCGTGGTGCACGATCAGCCGGCGGACCTCGCCCGCGAATCATGTTCGCGCCCTGGCTCGGTGACGACTCAGGGATACAGGGTCGGGATTCGGACGCCAAGGCGCGCCCGGCTAGCCGACCGCGACCTCGATCTCTTGCTCCGACTCGGGCTCTCCCACGGCCGCATGCCTACGCCGGCGGATCTGTCGAATCAGTACAACCACTCCGGACACCGGACCTCCCGAACCGCCTGGCGGGCGCGGTATTTCGCCACCGCCATGGCACATTCCCGAGCGTCAGCCCTTTTTCCACGACCTCGGCCCCTTTTCCGTCCACGGTTTGGCTTTTGCCGCCGTCATCAGTATTTTGCCGGAATCGCTGGTCACTAAACCAATCTCGGAGCTAAAGTTGGGAGCAAATGACCAGAGCAAACAATGACCCCGGGCTCGCATCGGCCTTCGCGACACCCGACCACGCCGCCGACGCGGTCTGCGGAACGCTCATGAGGGTCAGGAAGCACCAAGGTCTCGAGGTCGACCGCATCGAAACGAGCGAGATCGATATCAGCGGCCTGTTGCGGCTCAACGTCATTCGTCGTTGCGCGCACCTCGAGCAGGAAGAACCTCAGCACGCGTTGCTCGCCGCGGTCCGGGCCATCGCAGGCCGTCTGTCCGTTACCGATCGCGTGGTGGTCGATGCGGAACTGCGCTTGGGGTTGTTGCGCGATACCGACCGAGCAGACCTCGACCTCGACCTCGACCAGCTCTACGGTGCGGCCCTCGCCGGTCGGCGGAGGTCCCTGTCGCGGAACTGGCGAGCACTGCACGAGGCCCTCGGCGCACACGAGATTCCCCCCGCGCCCACCGAGCGAGCGATGCGCGGCGGCAAGTACGAGCTGCCGGCGTTCACCGCGCTCGCGAAGCTGCTGACCTCATTGTCCGATCTCGGTGACGGAGAACCGAACTCGGTGGTCGTCGTCGGCGATGCGGTCATCGACCACATTCTCGAGGTAGAGCATTTTCCCCGGCCGGGAACCGCTATGTGGGGGACCGACTCCGGAAGCCGACCCGGCGGAAAAGGACTCAATCGTGCCGTCGCCCTCGCGCGGCTGAACCTCGACGCCCGGCTCCTCGCGGCGATCGGGGACGACGACGAGGGCCAGCAGATTCTCGACTACCTGGCCTCGGAGAAGGTCGACACCAGCTTGATCAAGGTCGAGCTGCGGAAACGAACCCCGGTCACGACGGTGGTGAACCCAGCGGACGGCGAATACGCCTCCATCGCGATCAAGAAGGGTCGAACACGGCTGAACTCGTCGGACTTCGAACTTCCGGCGATCCAACACGCGATCCGCACGGCCGCAGCGGTGGTCCTGACGTTCGAGCAGACGAACAACGTCATCGAAAAGGTCCTGGAAACCGTTGATGCCCTGAAGAACTCGGAGCCCGCGGCCGCTCCCTGGCTGATCGTCAACGTCAGCCCGCCGCGTCCACTGACACCGGCCATGCTCGAACACTTGTCGGCGATCAACTACCTGGTCGGCTCGTCCGACGATCTCGCCTCGTTGCGGCCCGATCTCTCGGCCGCCGACATCGCCGCCGAACTCCTTACCGGCGGCGTCGGCTCGGTGTGTGAGATCGACCGATCGCAGTGCACTGTCCATCGGCGCGGACTCGATGCCATCGAGGTCGATCCGTTCGGCACCTCGGTGACGAATGTGGCCGGCGCCGCCTCCGCCTTCTCCTCCGCGCTGACCAGCCGGCTCGTCACCAACGCCCGCCCGGCAGACACCGCCGACTTCGAATGGGCGACCGCGGCCATGACGATGCTGATCCGCCATGCCACGAAAACGCATGCTGTCGAGAGCGTCACCGACGGCATGCCCTCGGCGGAAAGTGTCGACAAGCTGGTACGGAGCACACCCGCCGAGACCCCCGAGCCCGACACGCCGTCGGCGCGCCGTTAACACACTGACGGCTGGACCGAACTCGTAATAGGCTTCGCGACGGCCGCATGGGTTTGCGAGCCGCGGTCCGTCTATCCAGCAGGATCGATCCGCTTCGCACCCGGGAGGTTCGTTTGCGTGCATCATCAGTTCTCGACATCGCTCGGGCCGAGCGGAAACAAGCCGACACGCCCGAAAGGTGCGATACCGAGCATCAATTCACGCGAAACGGACAGAACCTCACCCTGCGCGTGGTCGAGCTCGAGGATGGACAAGGGCACGTACTGATCTTCGGCAGCGAGCGGATTCCGGAGAACTGTCTGGTCCGTATTCACTCGCGGTGTCTGTACGGCGACGTCCTGGGCTCCGACGACTGCGACTGTGGCCCCGAATTGAAGCTGTCGATGGACTTGATCCAGCACGAGGGCAGAGGGGTCGTCATCTATCTCGAGCAGGAGGGCCGGGGAGCCGGGCTCGTGAACAAGGCTCGGGCGTACCGATACAGCCAGGACAGCGGCGCCGACACGTTCGAGAGCTACCACAAACTCGGCCTGGAGCCGGACATTCGTCGCTATCTCACCGCAGGTGCGGCTCTGAAGAAGCAAGGGTTGAGCAAGATCCGCTTGCTCACCAATAATCCCGCCAAAGCCGAGGACTTGCGCGAGGTCGGACTGGACGTCGAGATGACGCCGCTGTGGATCGCACCGCGGAATCAGGCCGTCCATCGCTATCTCGAGGCCAAACGGGCGCACCGCGACCACCGATTGCCGAAATCCTGGAACTTTTACCGCTGGATCGATCGGTCGATGCAGGCCGTGATGCTGCTGGCCTTCGGATTGTGCTGTGCCGCGCTGGCATTGGCGGCCCGCTCTGCGATCTTGATCGTATGGGAGCACGCCCGGCCCGGCACCGCGATTCCAGCCGGAGTATTCGTGATCACCGCGGTCGGCTTCGCCGCCACCATGGGTCTGGCCGCCGGGAAGCGTGATTCGCTGCGGCGCCGGTTGCTGAAGGCCCGAGTGGCTTCGCGCGTCGCGCGATCGCAATTGCGGTAGTCCACGTTTCCGCCAACTACATCGCGTCCGTTTTGCGTGGATGACGGACTCGAAGTCGGCCGCTCGGCCATAATGGCCAGAGGCAGGGCGGCAGGTGGTATAGGCGTGAAAGAGCTTCAGGCAACCGCACATTCGCTGTTTCGGAACGGACTCGAGCTGCGGGTACGAGTGCGGGAAGTGCGCGACGAAGCGGGGGCCGGGTACATGCTGATCTTCGGGGAACCCGCGGACGGCTGCCTGGTGAGGATCCACTCCCAGTGTCTGTACGGTGACGCGCTCGGCTCCGACGACTGTGACTGCGGACCTGAACTGCAATTGGCCATGGACATGATCCAAGCCGAGGACGGTCAGGGCGTGCTCGTCTATCTGGAGCAGGAGGGTCGAGGGGCGGGGCTGGTGGTGAAAGCGATGGGATTGCGGGCTGGAGAGCAGACCGGGGTCAATACCTATGACGCGTACCGGTTGATCGGTCATCCCGTCGACGCCCGCTCCTACGACCATGCCGCCGACGCCCTTGCCGGACTCGGGTTGCGCAAGGTGCGGTTGATGACCAACAACCACGACAAGGTGCAGGCGGTTCGGGACGCCGGGTTGGTTGTCGAGGCGGTGCCGTTGGAGACCGAGCCTCGCAGTGAGCGGGCGGCGCGGTATATGGCGGACAAACGTCGGTCGGCTCTTCACGACCCCGACAGCTTCGATCCGTAATTTCGGCCACGCGTGTGGCCGATGTAGCCCGCGACACAATGGCGACGATCTGGTTACGATGAGTGAGCCGCGCCACAGATGGCGTGTGGCCATCGCGTGGATCGGGTTGGTCGTTCTCTCGGACGTCGGGGTTCGCGCGGGTGGGTGCGCGTGTGGTGGGCGAAGCGAGAGGCAATCGGGAAAAGGGTTATGACGACTGATATCGGGTATGCGCACGCATCGGGTAAGACCGTTCACACGATTCCGGCGGCGTTTCAGGAGACGCTGACCTTGCGGCCGGGGCAGGTGGCGTTGCGGACTGTCGGGGGGACGCGGCAGATCACGTGGCGGGAGTACGGGGAGCGGGTGCGCTCGATCGCGGCGGGGTTGGCGGGGATCGGGGTGGGGCGCGGGGACACCGTGGGGATCATGTTGACCAATCGGCCGGAGTTCAATCTGGTCGATACCGCGGCGCTGCATGTGGGGGCTACGCCGTTCTCGATCTACAACACCAGCTCGCCCGAGCAGATCGCGCATCTGTTCACCAACGCCGAGAACAAGGTGGTCATCACCGAACCGGCGTTCCTGGACACCGTGCGCTCGGCCGGGGTCGAGATCGAACACATTGTGCTGGTGGAGGGTTCAGCGGCGGGCACGATGACGCTGGCCGAGCTCGAGGCCGCGCCCAAGGAGGACTTCGATTTCGATGCCGCCTGGCAGGCCGTGCAGCCGCAGGACATCGCCACGCTGATCTACACCTCCGGCACCACCGGCCCCTCCAAGGGCGTGGAGCTGACCCATGCGAATGTCGTCGCCCAGATCGTGGGCCTGGTGGAGGGTCCGCTGACCGTCGGCCTGGACGACCGGTCGGTGTCGTATCTGCCCGCCGCCCATGTGGCCGACCGCATTTCGGGTCACTGCGCCAACCTGTTCACCGGCGTGCAGATGACCTGTGTGCCCGACCCGCGCGAGATCGCCGCCGCTCTGCCCGATGCCCGCCCCACCGCGTTCTTCGGGGTGCCGCGCGTGTGGCAGAAGATCAAGGCCGGGATCGACGCCAAATTGGCCACCGAAGCCAGCCTGGTGAAGAAGGCCCTGGCCAACTGGGCGCTGGGTGTCGGTGCGCAGGCCGCGCGCGCCGATCTGGCCGGCACCGGCCGCGGCCCGCTGCTCGACATCCAGCACAAGCTGGCCGACGCGCTGGTGCTCTCCAAGCTGCGCCACGCGCTGGGCTTCGACGAACTCAAGGTAGCCGCTTCCGGCGCCGCGGCTATCCCGCCCGAAACTCTGGAATACCTGCTGGGCCTGGGCTTCACGGTCACGGAGGTGTGGGGCATGTCCGAAACCTCGGGCGTCGGCACCTACACTCCCCTGGCCAAGCCCAAGCCGGGCACGGTCGGTGTCCCGCTGAAGGGTGTGGAGCTGCGCCTGGGTGAGGACGGTGAGCTGCTCGTGCGCGGCGGCATCGTCACCCACGGCTACCGCAAGATGCCCGACAAGACCGCCGAGGCCATCGACGCCGACGGCTGGCTGCACACCGGCGACGTCGCCACCATCGACGGCGAGGGCTATGTCAGCATCGTCGATCGCAAGAAGGAACTCATCATCAACGAGGCGGGTAAGAACCTGTCTCCCACCAATATCGAGAACACCGTCAAGGCGGCCTCGTCGCTGGTCGGCCAGGTGGTGGCCATCGGTGACGCCAAGCCCTATATCGCCGCGCTCATCGTGCTCGACCCCGACACCGCCGTGGTCCGGGCCAAGGCGCTGGGCACCCCCGACGCCGACCTGAAAACCCTGGCCGCGCACCCGGAGATCGTCGCCGAGATCAAGGCCGCCGTCGCCATCGCCAACGCCAAACTCTCCCGCGTCGAGCAGATCAAACGCTTCACCATCCTGGACCTGGGCTGGGAACCCGGCGGCGACGAACTGACCCCCACCCTCAAGCTCAAGCGCAGCCCCATCGCCACCAAGTACGCCACCGAGATCGCCTCGCTGTATCTGACCCCGGTGCCCGACGGCGTGGTCAACATGAGCTGATATCCCGGCCCCCGCGCCGCGCAGAAACGCCCCGGGGCCGAGTGTGGGCCTGGACGAAAAGTCCAGGCCCACATTCGTCTCCGCCGCCGTGACCGAGGACTCCGCTCGGCAGGCGTACCGAAGCCCACCTGGTCAGTGAGCGCCGCTGGCGTCGGGGCATCGCCGCGAAACCGCCAGCGGCGGACGACTATCTGCGCACGGTGACCGTACGCATCACTCGTGCGAGCTGGTCGCTCATCGCCTCGGCGACTCCGCCCATCTGGGTGTGGCTGTGCTCGGCGGTGTCGTATTCGACCTGGATGGTGAGACGGTCGGCGACGGTGAAGATGGTCATTTTCGGGGGCATGCCCGGGGCCATGGCGAATACTTCGTCGCGCACGAACTCCAGACCTCCGGGGATCGAATGGGCAGTTAGGCGGCCCATATTCGACAGTGCGATCGCCGGAGCGGCAGAGAGCATCGCAGCGACCTGCGGGGCCAGGGCCCGTTGTGAGGCGCGCATGAACAGAGCGGGGAATCGGGCGTCGAGCATCTGGCGCATTCCTGCGTCGACCGCCACGCCCAGCGCCAGCGGGTCGGCGTCACGGGCGACCAGCGCGGGTGTGCCGGCGCCGGAGGCGCAGTTCAGGACGGTCGAGGCGGGCAGGCGCGGGGACAGTTCCGGGCGCAGGTCCGCGGCATGGCCGCACATCAACGGCACCGGATCCGATCCCGGCAGCAGCGTGCGCACCGCCGCCAATGCCGCCCCGCCCAGCAGGCTGTTCACCGAAATGCCGTGAGCCCGAGCGGCGTTCACGATCTCCTCGGTCTGGCGGGAGCTCAACTCGATGCGCCGCAACGCCAGTCGGCCACCGGGATCGCCCACTCCATCGCCGTCGCGGGGCAGCGTGTGCGGGGCCGCGTCCGGCCCGAACTGCGACGCCATGTCCAGCACCTGAGCCAGGAACCCGTCGACTTCGGCTTCGGAGGTGACTCGGGTCAGCAGCTCGTCGACGCCGCCCACCAGGTCCCGGTCCGAATCCTCCAGCGGCAGTGTCGCTCCCGCGGTGTGCGCGTTGTAGCGTCGCCACATCTCGTCCAGCAGCGCGAAAGCCGAACGCCCGTCACTGATTCCGTGATGGATCATCAGCACGATCCGGGTGTGGGCGGACCCGCGCAGCAGCACCGCACCGAACAATCCGTCCGACCAGTCCGGTCGGTGGTTCACCAGTTCCCAGTACTCGTCCGTCTCGCCGACGCGTTCTTCGAGCCGCGGCACGAAGGCCCCGTCGGCCACGAACCGTGACCCCTCGTCGCCGCCGACCACCCGGCTGCGCAGCAGCACGTGCCCGGCCGCGAGTTCGGCGAGGACCTGACGCAGGATGCCCGCGTCGACCTCGCCGCGCACGGTCGAGCCGATGAACAGCGGCATTCCGCCGATCGGCACGCTGCCGAGACGGGTGTCGGTGGCGAAGTAGCTGGATTCGAAGGGCGACAACGGTCGCTGTGCAGTCATGTCGGGCTCGTACTTCCGTGTGATGGATCGTGCCGAACTCGACCATACACACGTTTCATACATGTGTTCAAAACAATTGTTTGAAACACATGTCACAAACGTGCGTATGCCCCGCTGCTAGGCTGACCGCCGTGGGAACCCGAGAAGACCTGCTCATCGCCGCCAAACAGTGCCTGGCCGAGCGCGGCTACGCCCGCACCACCGTGCGCGACATCGTGGCCGCCTCCGGCGCCAACCTGGCCGCCATCAACTACCACTTCGGCACCCGCGACAACCTGCTCAACCAGGCCATGCTCGAGTCCACCGCCGCCGCGGTCACCCGCATCCTCGACTCGCTGCCCGACGACGACGCGACCGATCCCGGCGAGCGCCTGAACTCCTTCTGGCACAAGCTCATCGACTCCTTCACTGCGGATCGCCCGCTGTGGGTCGCCAATGTCGAATCGATGGCTCAGGCCCTGCACTCCCCAGCCCTGCGCGCCGAAACCGGTGCCGCGCAAGAACAAGCGCGCGCCGGGCTGTCCCACGACCTCGGCGCGGACAACCCCGCGATCGGCGCGCTCCTGCAAACCCTCATCGGCGGCCTGCTGGTCCAATACCTCATCGACCCCGACCACGCCCCCTCGCCAACCGACCTCACCACCGGCCTGAGCGCCCTGGCCGCCCTCACTACGGGCTCCCCCACCCGGATCGACGACGGAACCGCCGCAGTTCCGCCCGAGCAGTAACGAAGATCAGGGAGCTGTCAGCGCGGAAATTCGTCCGAATCCCTCGCTCAGAGCTCCCTGATCTTGGTTCGGAAACGACTGTGGCCCCGGGTGATTCGCCCGGGGCCACAGTGGTCTCGGGTCGGCCTACTTCTGCTCGTAGGTGCCGATGATGGTGGCACGCCCGATGGCGTTCATGAACAGGTTGAACCCCAGGTAGGCCGGTGAGGCGTTCTCGTCGACCTCGAGGCGTTCCACGCCGACCGCGTGCACCACCACGAAGTACCGGTGCGCGCCGTGCCCGGCGGGCGGGAACGCGCCGGTGTACTCGCGCAGGCCCGCGTCATTGCGCAGGTGCAGCGCGCCGGCGGGCAGGGTGCCGCCCGCGCTGCCCTGACCGGTCTCGAGGCTGGTGGTGGTGACGGGCACGTTCGCCAGCACCCAGTGCCAGAAGCCCGAGGCGGTCGGGGCGTCGGGGTCGTACATGGTGACCGCGAAACTCTTGGTCTCGGCGGGGAATCCGGACCAGCTCAGCTGCGGGGAGATGTCGCGTCCGCCCGCGCCGCCCAGCGCGCTGACCTGATCCAGCGACAGCGGCTTGCCGTCGCTGATATCGGTAGAGGTCAGCGTGAAGTCGGGCAGCTGCGGTAGCGCGGCGTACGGGTTGTAGGAGTAATCCGGCACGGGAAGTCCTTTCGAGTCGTCAGCTGTGCAGAAGGAAGTGTTCCAGCACGCGGGCGCCGAATTCGAGCGATTCCACCGGAACCCGCTCGTCGACCCCGTGGAACAGGGCGGTGAAGTCCAGCTCGGGCGGCAGTCGCAGTGGCGCGAAACCGAAGCAGCGAATCCCCAAGGTGGCGAAGGCTTTCGCGTCGGTGCCGCCCGAGAGCATGTAGGGCACGGTGCGCCCGGCCGGGTCGTGGGCGAGGATGGCGTCGTTCATGGCGTCGACCAGATGCCCGTCGAAGGTGGTCTCGTAGGAGTCGAGCTTGGTGATCCACTCGCGCTCGACATCCGGGCCGATCAACGCGTCGACCTCGCGCTCGAATTCGGCTTGGCGCCCCGGCACCACCCGGCAGTCGACCACGGCCTCGGCGGTCTGCGGAATCACGTTGGCCTTGTAGCCCGCGCGCAGCATGGTCGGGTTGGCGGTGTCGCGCAGGGTCGCGCCGATGATGCGCGAGATGGTGCCCAGTTTGGCCAGCTGGCCCTCGATATCCGGTGAGGCGGGATCGAATTGGAGCCCGGACTCCTCGGCGACCGCGGCCAGGAACTCGGCGACGGAATCGGAGACCACCAGTGGGAAGGTGTGGGTGCCCAGCCGGGCCACCGCCTGCGACAGGATGGTGACCGCGTTGTCCTCGTGCAGGAACGAGCCGTGCCCGGCGCGGGCCTTGGCGCGCAAGCGCATCCAGCCCAGCCCCTTCTCGGCGGTCTCGACCAGATACAGCCGCCGCTCGGAGCCGTCGGGTTTGGGCACGGTCAGCGAGAACCCGCCGACCTCCCCGACCGCCTCGGTGACGCCCTCGAACAGATCGGGCCGGTTCTGCACCAGCCATTGGCAGCCCCAGCGGCCGCCGTTCTCCTCATCGGCCACGAACGCCCACACGATGTCGCGCGGCGGCACCGTTCCCTCGATCTTGAACTGCCGGGCCACGGCCAGCATCATGCCGACCATGTCCTTCATGTCGATCGCGCCGCGCCCCCACACGTAGCCGTCGCGCACCGCGCCGGAGAACGGGTGCACGCTCCAGTCGGCGGCCTCGGCGGGCACCACGTCCAGGTGCCCGTGCATCATCAACGCACCCCGCGAGGGGTCCGCGCCCCTCAACCGCGCGAACACGTTCCCGCGTCCGGGCGCCCCCGACTCGACGTACTCGGTCTCGTACCCCGCTTGCTCGAGCTGCTCGGCCACCCACAGCGCGCACTCGCGCTCGCCCTTGGTGGTTTCCAGTTCGCCGGTATTGGAGGTGTCGAACCGGATCAGCGCACTGACCAGGTCCACCACTTCCGACACGGCACGAGTAGCGCGGGTTTCGGCAGTTTCGGACACGACACCTTTCCTACCACCTCCCCGACACGCCGCGCCCGGCCGCCGCCCCGACCACCCGCGGCCGCCGCAGGTCGACCCGCGTCGAATCATTGGAATCATCCGTCACACAAGGGCTCCCGCCAGCGGCGGCAGCCGGCTCTTCCCGATCCACGACCGGTCCGTGGGCCGAGCCGAGCCCGCGAGCAGGACCGCGCTCGGACACGATGCCCGGCACGACACCGGGAGCGGGCCGGCTCCGGTCCGCGAATCCCCCGCCGCGGTGACCGACGGCGCGCCCGAATGCCGTCGCCCGTCGAATACCGCCGTCGTTGCGGTTGAGCGGCTCGAAAGCCTTGCGTGGCATCGACGTTCGCGTGCTCGATGGGTGCGCGGGTCAGCGCAGGAAGCGGATGGTGGTGGTCAGGGTGGCCAGCAGGGGGTCGAGGTGTTGGTCGGCGATACGACGTTCCAGGACCGACAGGTCCAGGCGGGTGGCGGTGGCCCACAGTTCACCGAGGTGGGCCTGGACGTCGACGTCGGTGGCGGCCAGCACCCACAGCAGTGGCGGCCACAGGCGCGCGGCCTGGGCCAGGGCGGGCAGGGTCAGCAGGGTGGGGGTGTCGAGTTGGGCCATACGCAGTCCGGCGCGGCGGCGGACCTCGGCGGGGGTGCGGGCCAAAGGTTCGAGTACACCGCGCCAGATCGCGACCTCGCTGCTGCCGTCGAGCTCGCACACCAGGGTGTCGGCGATCTCGGACAGTACGGGGTTGAGCGCCAGCCGCGTCAGCGCGTTCGGGCTGAGATGGCCCAGGAAGCGCAGCATGTCGGGGGTGGCCTCGGCGGCGATATAGGTGGTGAGCAGATCGGCGATGGCCGAGGGCGGGGCCACCTCGAAGAGGACGTCACCGACCGCGGCGATCACATCGGGGGTGCAGCGCGCGAACACCGACAGTGCGGCCAGACGTAATTCCTTGGAGCCGTTGATGACCGCGCCCAACAGCCGCGGCAGCCGCTGCCCGCTACCCGAGAGCAGCTGACGCACCACCGCACTGATCGATTCACCGGAGTAGGCGTAGGCGGCCGAGCGGATCAGACCCTCGTCGTCGGGCACACCCTCCTCGACCGCCCGGATCAGCTCCGGAGTCGCGTACGCCAGGAACGGCCCGGCGGTGATGTAGTCGCGCCGGGCCAGCAGTTCGTTGAGGATCGCCACCACCGGTGCGGGCGGGGCATCGTCGGCGAGCTGGCCGACGGTGCGCGGATCCAGATACGGCGCGCAATCCGCCGCATAGGCGACATCCATGCGCAGCAGCGCCTCGACCGCCTTGGCGGGATAGCGCACGCCGATCGCGCCGGCCGCGCGCCCGGTCATGGTGGGCGGCACCAGTTTCTGCACGATCGGTAGCGAAATGGCGAGCGGGATGATCGGCACCAGTTTGGCGATCCGCTCGAAAACCGGTGTGTGCTGGTCGAACAGGTGCCCGGACATTTTCTGCTGCAGCTCGTGCAGGCGGTGCGGGCCGAGTTTGTCGAGGTGGGCGAGCCGCTCCACCGGCACGTGCAGGGTCCGGGCCAGCAGGATCAGCTGGGCTCGTGTCACCAGATCGGTCATGCGCCCGCCCGCCCGCTGCATCCGTGGCAAACCGCGAAATCGACTGTGGCGGACATGCGTTCCCCGTTTCCCCGAGCGGCCCGAACCCGGCCTCCCGATGTCGACCGCCCATCATAGAGGTGACCAGCGGGCAAAAAGTACAAAAAGTGCAGAGTCCCTGCGCATCGTCGCCCCGCGCCCCGCGCCGACCCGCACGGCGGTCTCCCGAGCGCCCCGAACCTGCCGTGCTCCACTGCTCGGACTGCGGCCACCGGCGCAATCAGATTCGGCCCCAGCGGCAACCAGCGCAGCCGCCCCAGCAACCGCGACCGCAACAGAGCCAGCGCCCGCCCCCTGACACGGAGCCGCCGACCCCTGACAGCCCTCCAGCCGATATCCGGCCCTGGAGTACGGAGCCGACGGCACCCGGCCCCCGGCCCCCGGCACCGGCACCGGCATCGAGCATCGAGCATCGAGCATCGAGCATCGAGCATCGAGCATCGAGCATCGAGCATCGAGCATCGAGCATCGAGACAGGAGTCGCGCGGCCGCCACTGCCCGCGCAAGCGGCGCGCAAGTCGACGCAAGGGCGCGGTAATCGGCCATGGCCAAGGTGGATCCCATGAACGAGACACGAGATGTTGTGGTGGTCGGAGCCGGACCGGTCGGGCTGATGCTGGCGTGCGAGCTGCGCTTGGCGGGGGTGGACGTGCTCGTGGTCGAGCGGCTGACCGCACCGGATATGACGATCAAGGCGGGCGGTATCAACGCACCCGTCGCCCAGGCGCTCGACCGGCGTGGCCTGGAACCGCAGCTGCGGGCGGCCCACGCGGCCGCGATGGCACGCATGTCGGGCATCTTCGCCAAGCCGACGCCCGTGACCGACACCGAGACGACGGCTCCCGCCGCGCCGAGGCGTCCGCGAGCGGGCGGGCACTTCGCCGGAATCATGCTGTGGGCCGATCGAATCGACAGCGAGGACCCGGCTTTCGCCGATCTGGGCCCGGCCGTCGAGTCCCGCTTCGTCGACCAGCAGTCCCTCGAGGCCATGCTCGCCGCCCGTGCCGCCGAACTCGGCGTGCCCGTGCGCCGCGGCATCGAGGTGACCGGGTTCCACGACGACGGCGTGGGCGTGAGCATCGACTGCGGCGAGCACCGCATCCGCGCGAGCTGGCTGGTCGGCTGCGACGGCGGCCGCAGCACCGTGCGCCGGTTGGCCGGATTCGAATTCCCGGGCCTGGACCCGGAAATCACCGGACGCCAAGCCCTGGTCGAGATGACCGGCGCGGAGAACGTGGCGCTGGGTTGGCAGACCACTCCCACAGGCATCTTCGTCAATGGACCTCAGCCGGGCCGCATCCTCACCGTCGAACTCGACGGCCCGCCCGCCGACCGCGTCACTCCCGTCACCTCGGCCGAGCTCGAGGACAGCTTCGAACGCGTCACCGGCGTGAAAGTATCCATCTCCAAGGTCATTACGGCGACCCGCTTCACCGACAACACCCGCCAGGTCCCCGACTACCGCAAGGGCCGGGTGCTGCTCGCGGGCGACGCCGCCCACGTGCACTCCCCCTTCGGCGGCCAGGGCCTGAACCTGGGCATCGGCGACGCGGTCAATCTCGGCTGGAAACTCGCCGCCGTCATCCGCGGCCGCTCCCCGGAGTCGTTGCTGGACACCTATACCCGCGAACGCCACCCGATCGGCGAATGGGTCCTGGACTGGACCCGCGCACAGGTCGCGCTCATGCGCACCGATCCGCGCAGCCGCGCCCTGCGCACGGTCATCACCGACCTGCTCGACACCCGCGACGCGGCAACCCTGGTCGCGCAGAAACTCTCCGGCGTCCAGCACCGCTACGACCTGGGCAGCGACGACCCGCTGGTCGGCAAGGCCACCCCCGATTTCGAACTGGCCGACGGCACCCGCCTGGCCGAGCATTTCGCCTCGGGCAAGGGCGTCCTGCTCGACCTCACCGACTCCCCCGCCCTGCGCGCCCAGGCATCCCCCTGGTCCGAGCACCTCGAACTCCTCGCCACCAAACCCGCCCAACCCCGCGAGCCCCTGTCGATGCTGATCCGCCCCGACGGCATCGTCGCCTGGACCTCCGCCACCCCCCACGGCCTCGACACCGCCCTCCCCCGCTGGTTCGGCAACCCCGCCTGACCGGCCATCCCGCTCTGCGCCCGACCGATCCGCGATCGCGCGCGGCGCAAGCGGCTCGAATCGCCCGCTACTGACCGGAACGAATACCCGACGGCGCGTCATCCCGGGCGAACTGCGCGCGCTGCCATCGTGCACGCCATGCAGCGTGACACTTCATGTGGTCCGGTGAGCGGGACCGGCGGTGTCGGGGGTCGGGGTGGGCTGGGACCGTTCGCGAGATGACAGGGAAAGTCGGTGCGGTCGGAACCGGTGGGCAGGGCTAGGATGTCCAGGCCGAGGTGGTGGTCGTCGGGTTCGGCGGGGCCGGGTGCGCGGCGGCCATCGCGGCCCATGATGCCGGGGCGCGCGTGCTGGTGTTGGACAAGGAATCCGCGTCGCGGGCCGGTGGCAGTACCCGGGTGTCGGGGGCGGTGTGGTTCGACAATCGTGATCCCGAGCGGGCGGCGGTGTATCTGCGCAGCCTCAGTGCGGGGCGACCGGTGCCCGAACCGGTGGTCGAGGTGTGGGCGCGCGAGACCGCCCGCAACAGCGAGTGGATGGAAAGCCTCGGCATCCCGGTCGGTTTGGCGGTGCCCGCACCGGCGGAGTTCCCCGACCTCGAGGGCAGTGATGTCATGTGCGGCTGGATCGGCGTCGAGGGCCGCATGGGTGACGGGTTGCTGTGGGCGGCACTGTCGCAGGCGGTGCGTGCCCGCGACATCGACGTACGGCTGGAAACCCCCGCGCGGGAACTGATCACCGCCGACGGCAAGGTCGTCGGCCTCCTCGCCGACGCGCCCGACGGGTCTCCGCTGCAAGTGCGGGCCACCCGCGGCGTCATCCTGGCCACCGGCGGGTTCGAGGCGAATCCGGAGATGGTGCGCGACCATCTGCGCCTCACCGACCCGGTCGTGTGGGGCACCCCCGCCGCGACGGGCGACGGCCTGCGCATGGCGGTCGAGGCCGGGGCCGACCGAGCGAGGACAACAGCGTCGAAATCGAGAAGGGCTGGATCCGGCGCGCCGATACCCTGGCCGAACTCGCCGCGATCCTGCGAGTCGATCCGGATGTCCTGCGGCACAGTATCGACCGCTACAACGCCGCCTGCGCCGCCGGTGCTGACGACCGGTTCGGCCGCCCCGCACGCACTCTCACACCGCTGAGCGAGCCGCCCTACTTCGCCTTCACCGCCGCCCCGATCCTGGCCTGGAGCAATGGCGGCCCCCGCCGCAACGAGAACGCCGAAGTCCTCGACCCTTTCGGCGCGGTCATCCCCGGCCTGTACGCGGCGGGCAATGTCAGCTCCACCTACTCCTGGTGCAAGGACGGCGGCTTCCACATCGCCGACGCGCTCGCGTTCGGCCGTGTCGCCGGACATCACGCCGCCACCCGCACGCACTGAACGTCTTTCGCCCGACAGCGACGGTCCCGACCTGGAGACAAACCTTCAGGTAAGCCTCTGACCAGCAAGTACGTACTTGTGGAAGCCTTGTGCCCCCGGCACTCTCGATCCCAGCGCGCGCCGAGAACATTCGCCAAGGATCGCAAGGAGTTGTCCCGCAATGACGAACACCCAGCACCACCCGGTGACCGTGCTCGGCCTCGGCGCCATGGGCCGCGCACTGGCGCAGACCCTGGTCAAAGCCGGTGTGCCGACCACGGTGTGGAACCGCACGCCCGGCCGGGACGCCGAAGTGGTTGCGGCCGGAGCGGTCTCGGCGGCCACCGCCGGGCAGGCCGTGCGCGGCGGCGATCTGGTCATCGCCGTGCTGCTCGATCACGCCTCGGTGCACCAGACCCTGGACCCGATCGCGGCCGAGCTGTCGGGCAAACAGCTGCTCAACCTGACCAGCACCGCCCCCGAACAATCCCGGGAGCTGGCGGAGTGGGCCGCCGTGCACGGCATCGACTTCCTCGACGGGGGCATCATGGCGGTCCCGTCCATGATCGGAGCCGACGGCTCGAGCATCCTCTACAGCGGTTCGGAGACCGTCTTCCAGGCGCACCGCCCGGCCCTCGAATCGCTGGGTTCCGCCGAATTTTTCGGCACCGACCCGGGTCTGGCGGCGCTCTGGGATTTCGCGTTGCTCACGTCCATGTACACGATGTTCGGTGGCTTCTTCCAGGCCGCAGCGCTGGTCGGTACCGCCGGGGTGCCCGCCGCGGAGTTCGCGCCGCGTGCGGCGGCGTGGGTCTCGGCCATGGCGTCCTCGCTGCCCCGCTACGCCCGCATCATCGACTCCGGCGACTACACGGGCGAGGTGTTCCAGGACCTGGTGTTCACCAAGTCCGCCCTGGACGCCTTGCGCCAAGCTGCATCCGATGCCGGGATCACCGCCGAACCGCTCTCGGGGATCGCGGATCTGGTGGACCGCCAGGTCGCCGCCGGGCACGGCGCGGCCGCGTTCGAGCGCAGCATCGAAGCCCTGCGCGGGCACTGACCGCCCGTCCGCGGTCGCCACAGGCTTCCCCGGATCGGTGCACGACATGCACGGATACCGTGCACCGCACCGTTATTGCGTCAGCTGCAAGGTTGCCGTCAGTGCCGTCAACTGCTCACCCAGCCCGAGATCGGCGATCCGCTGCTCGATCTCGCCGCGTTCCAGCACCGGCAGCGCCGACCACGGTTCACCGACGCGGGACTGCGCGTCGGGCTCCGCGGTCGCGAGCACCTTCAGCAACGGCGGCCACAGGTGCGCGGTCGTCGCCACCTCCGGCAGCCGCGCCAGCGTCGCGGCGTCGAAATGCGAGAGGGCCCCGCCGAACCGGCGCGAAACTCCCGTCTCGGTGCGCTCGGCCAACTCCAGCAGTCCGCGCCACACCGCGGCCTCGGTGCTGCCGTCCACCGCGGCCGCGATCGCGTCGATCGAGGCTACGTCGGCGACGGACGGGTTGGCCGCCAGCAGATCCAGCGCCGAGGGACTCAACTGTCCGGCGAAACGCAGGGTCTCGGGCACCGCGCCACCGGCAATGAACGTCTCGATCAGATCGGCGATCTCGTCGGCGGAGGCGACATCGAAGAGGATGTCGCCGATCGCCACGACCACATCGGTGTCGCAGCGCGCGAACACCGACAGCGCCGCCAGCCGCAACTCCTTGGAGCCCTGCAGGATCGTGCGCACCAGCCGCGGAATCCGCTGTCCGTCACCGGAGAGCAGATGCCGGATGATGACACTGATGTTCTCCCCGGAGTAGGAGTAGGACGCCGAGCGGATCAAGCCCTCGTCGTCGTGCACGTCCTCCTCGACCGCACGCACCAAGTCCGGTGTCGCGTAGGCCAGGAACGGCCCGGCGGTGATGTAGTCCCCGCGCCGCAGCAACTCGTTGATGATCTTCATGACCGGTTTCGGCGGCGCGATGTCGGCCAGCCGGCCGACCGCATGCGGGTCCATATACGGCGCGGCCTCGGCGGCATACCCGGGCTGGAGCATCCCGACCGCCTCGGCGGCCTTCTTCGGATGGTCCACTCCGATCGCGCCGGCCGCGCGCCCGGCCATCACCGGCGGCACCATCTTCTGCACCAGCGGCAGCGAGATGCTCAACGGAATGATCGGCACCAGCAGCGACAATCGCGAGAAGATCGCATTGTGCTTGGCGAACATCACCGCCGCCAGGCGTTCCTGCAGCTCGTGCAGGTTCGCCGCGCCCAGCTTCTCGAGATGCGTGAGCTTCTCCTCGGGGGCGTGCAGAGTCCGGGACAGCAGGGTGATCTGCGCCCGGGTCACCAGATCGCTCATCGCCCCTACCCGAGCGCGTTGCCGAACATGATCTTCTTGGCGGCCGTGCGCAACGGCCACGGCAGGGCGCCGACGGTCTTGTCGACCGCTTCCACCATCGCCAGGTTCTCCGTCTGCTGCGCCTGCTGGAAGAGCCCCAGCAGATCCGCGGTCTCGGCGTCGGTCAGCAGATCGAGCGAGGCGAGCGGCCCACCCAATTCCCGTTCCAATTCGGCTCTGGCATCCACTGATTCGTCCCCATTCTCCGGAATGATCCGGATCACCCCTTTTGTTCGTCTATCAATCTCTACCAAGATCACCCCACCTGCGCCAGAGCCAATCACTCCAATTGAGGTCACCCGCAATCAGATTCTCGATCTCGGTGCGAGGTTCGGATCGCGGGGTTCGGGCGGGATGGCACCACATCCGGTTCGCCGGGTCTTTCGCCGGTGTTCATGTGGCGTTGGCGCCGGGGGTGCCGGTGGGAACCCGATGCCCTGCACGATCGGCCACGTGCGCATCGTTCAGCTGGCGAACTTCTATGGGCCGCGCTCGGGTGGGTTGCGTACCGCGCTTCATCATCTGGGCGAGGGGTATGTGGCGGCCGGGCACGAAGTGGTGTTGATCGTGCCGGGGACCAAACGGGCCGAGGAAGTCCTGCCGACCGGGGTACTGCGGATCACGGTGCCCGCCCCGCAGATTCCGTGGACCGGCGGGTATCGGGCCGCGGATCCGCGCCGGGTCGCCGACACCCTGGCCGGGCTGCGCCCGGATGTGCTCGAGGTGTCGGACCGGTTGACGCTGCGCGGTTTCGGCCGCTGGGCGCGACGGCGCGACATCGCGGGCGTGATGATCTCCCACGAGCGCCTCGATCGCCTGCTCGGCCAGATCCTGCCCGGCCCGATGGCCCGGCGCGCCGCCGACGCCGCCAATCGCCGCACCGCCGCGAACTACGACGTCGTCGTGTGCACCACCCAGTTCGCGCGTGAGGAATTCCAGCGCATCGATGTCGAGAATGTCGAGCTGGTCCCCCTCGGCGTCGATCTGGACATGTTCCGTCCCGACCGCCACGACCACCGCCTGCGCACCGACCTCGGCGCCGAGGAGCACCCCCTGCTCGTGCACTGCGGCCGTCTCTCGGTCGAGAAACGCGTCGATCGCAGCATCGCCGCGGTCAGCGCCCTGCGCCGTCGCGGACTGGACACCCGCCTGATCGTCGCCGGGGACGGCCCGCGCCGCGAGGCCCTCGAACGCCAGGCCCGCCTGATCCCGCCCCTGCCCGACGGCCAGCCGACCGTGCATTTCACCGGATTCATCAGCGACAGACCGGCTCTGGCCACCCTGCTGGCCACCGCCGATGTCTCGCTGGCCCCGGGCCCGCACGAAACCTTCGGCCTGGCCGCCCTGGAAGCCCTCGCCGCGGGGACCCCGGTGGTGGCCAGCCGCTCCTCGGCCCTGGCCGACATCGTCACCGCCGAGGCGGGAGCGGTCGCCGCCGACCACCCCCGCGCCTTCGCCGAGGCCGTCACCGACGTGCTGGCCCGCCCCGCCGCCGAACGCCGACTCGCCGCCCGTCACCGTGCCGAGCAGTTCACCTGGCCCGCAGCGGTTTCGGGCATGCTCGGCCTGCTCGGCTCGGCCTGATCACCCGATGGCCCGTCAGTCGCGGGCCGGATCCGGAGCCCACGGAACGTATTCGCGGCCCGCGGATTCGGCGGCGTTCTTGGCGGAATTGAGCTGATAGGGCGTGATGCCGCCGGGCTGCCACGGTCCCACCGAGCCCGCCGCGATGGCCGAAGCAGCCTTGGGCACCAGCCCGATCTCGTTGCGCACGACCATGATCGGGCGGTCGGCCAGGGCGAACCAGTCCAGGTCGAGGAAGTCGTGGCTGCCCTGGGTCAGCGCACCGCGCCGCATGGCGTCCCCGAGGCGCTGGGCCATGCCCGCGGTGCTGAGGTGGCCCGCGTCGGCTTCGAACAGGCCCGCGCCCGCCCGCAGGTAGCCGGTTTCGAACAGCGAGATCACCATGGCCAGCAGGCTGAACGCGCGCGGGTCGTCATTGGCGCGGGCCATGAACGCGAAGACCTCGATCTCGTTCTCGAGGGTGGTGCCGTAGCCCGCGAGCACGTGCACCCAATCGTGCTGGGCCAGCAGCGGCGGTGCGGAACCGGTCAGGCCGGGGGTGACGAATCCGCGGTCGCGGTAGAAATCGGCGACACCGCGCCCCAGCGTCCCGACCGGCAGCTCCCACAGTTCGGCCCAGCGTGCCGCCAGTGCCGGATCGTCACAGACCGTGCCCCAGGAACTGTCGAGCCCCTCGGTGTGCAGGGCGTCCAGCCGCAGCGCGTCCATATTGCCCAGATATCCGTTGCGGGAGAAGTCGACGGCCGCCAGATCCACCGCGCCCTCGGCATACAGCCGCGCGACCTCGATCATGTCGTCGTCCACGTCCAGCGCGTCCGCGAACTCCCGCAGCCGATCCCCGACCTCGGCGGGCAGCGGCCGCACCACCAGCGCCGCCAGCAGCATGGTCTGCACGACCCGCTCCCGGAAGATCCGATTGCGCCGCGTCATCCCCGCCGCGAACTCCACCGCCCCGATCGGCGCCAGCTCGGCCAGTTCCACCGGGTGCCCGGTCATCGACAGGAACATCGCCGGAATCAGCAACTCCTGCAACGGCGTCAGTCCGCCCGGACCTGTCGCCGCACTCACCACACCGCGCGCCACGAACCGCACCTCCGCGGCATCCGGCGGTGTGAGCAGCACCTCGTCCATCTCCACGCCTCCCAAGCATCGGGGCCGCATCGGCCCGCCCCATTCTCGCCACGAATCTGTCCCGGCGCGTGTTCAGTTCACTGTCGGCGTAGCCGTCCGGGCGACCGGCCCGGGGTTCCCACCTGAATTTCGAGTGAACTCCGGCCGGGACCCGTTCAGAAGCCGGTATTGCGTTGTGACACTGAATTTGTGAGCGCTGAGCTTCTCGTTCTGTTGATCGTGATCATGACCGCGTTGGCCTTCGATTTCACCAACGGGTTCCATGACACGGCGAATGCGATGGCGACCTCCATCGCGACCGGTGCGCTTTCTCCCCGGGTGGCGGTGGCCCTGTCGGCCGTGCTGAACCTGGTCGGGGCGTTCCTGTCGGTCGAGGTCGCCAAGACGGTCTCGGGTGGGCTGCTGAATATCGGCGGCGTGCACCATATGGCCTTGCTGCACATAGTCTTCGCGGGCCTGGCCGGTGGAATTCTGTGGAATCTGTTCACCTGGCTGCTGGGAATTCCGTCGAGTTCCTCGCACGCGCTGTTCGGCGGCCTGATCGGCGCGGCCGTGGCGGCGCTGGGCGCGAGCGGGGTGATCTGGACCGGGGATCAGAAGACCGGTCTGATCAACAAGATCATCCTCCCGGCGGTGCTGGCCCCCTTCGTGGCGACGCTGGTGGCCGGGCTGGGCACCTACGCCGTCTACCGGCTCACCCGTCGTTCGCCCAAGGACAAGGTGAGCACCGGATTCCGCTGGGGCCAGATCGGTTCGGCGTCGCTGGTCTCCCTCGCGCACGGCACCAACGACGCGCAGAAGACCATGGGCGTGATCTTCATGGCCCTGGTCGCGCACGGCACCTACACCGGTGCCGACGACATCCCGCTGTGGGTGAAGATCTGCTGCGCCCTGGCCATCGCGCTGGGCACCTACCTGGGCGGCTGGCGCATCATCCGCACCCTGGGCAAGGGTCTGGTGGAGATCGACTCGCCGCAGGGCTTCGCGGCCGAGACCTCCTCGGCGGCGATCATTCTCACTTCCGCGCAGTTCGGGCTGCCGCTGTCGACCACCCAGACCGCGACCGGCTCGATCCTGGGCACCGGGCTGGGTAAGCCGGGCGCGGAGGTGCGCTGGGGCGTCATGGTCCGCATGGCCGTGGCGTGGCTGTTCACCCTGCCGCTGGCCGGTCTGGTGGGCGCGTTCTGCTGGTGGCTCGCGGATCTGGCGGGCGGACTGGCCGGCGTGCTGGTGGTGGCGACCCTGCTGATCGCCGCCTCGGTCTACATGTACCTGCGCTCGCGGCGCAACCCCGTCGACACCCGCAATGTCAACGACGACTGGGAGGGCGGTCTCACCCCGCCGTCCCGGCCGCGTGAGACCGCCTCGGCCTGAGGAGCTTCCATGCATACCTTCAACGCCATCGCCAAGTCCCTGGGCGAGGTCACGCTGATCGCACTGGTGCTCGGGGTCGGGGTCCCGGTGATCTTCGCGGCCGGAATCCGTTTCTGGTCACTGGAACCGGCCGCCGAGGGCCCGCGCACCTCCACCCGCGCCGTCGTCACCGCACTGGCCTACCTGTGTTTCGCGGCCGCGCTGCTGGTGGTGGTCGCCGGAATCCTCTACATCGCCAAGGATTTCATCAGCCACAGTTTCGACATCCAGTTGTTCGGCGCGAAACCTCCGAAGAAGTGAGCCATGACGACCAATCGTTCGATTCTCGCCGCCGTCCTGGAATGGCTGCGCGCGGGTTACCCCCACGGCGTCCCGCGTGAGGACTATGTGGCGCTGTTCGCGGTGCTGCACCGCAAGCTGACCGAGCAGGAAGTCGACGAGGTGATCGAGGAACTGCTCGCCTCCGACGGCGTGCTCGATCGCGCGGCCATCGAAACCGCCATCGCGCGCCTGGCCCACGAGAAGCCGGGGCCCGACGACGTGAATCGGGTCGCGGCCCGATTGGCCGCGGGCGGTTGGCCTTTGGCCCACCCGTCCGAGGCGTGAGTGGCGCGCGGGCAGGGACACTCGAACGCATGGCACTGTCGGAATGGCTGGCCAGGATCGTCTCCTGGCTGCGCGCGGGCTACCCGCACGGTGTCCCCGACACCGACTATCTGCCGCTGCTGGCCGTGCTGGCGCGACGGCTCAGCGAGGAGCAGGTACGGCAGGTGGCGGCCGAGCTGGTGATGCTCGGTTCGCTGCCGGCCGACCGCGTCGACGTCGGCGTGCTCATCACCGAGCTCACCGACGAGATGCCCCGCGAGTCGGATCTCGAGCGGGTGCGCGCCCATCTGCGCGCGGGCGGCTGGCCGATCGACGACGGCTGGCCGCAAGCTTCGGAATGAGGCCGGTCCACACGCCGAAGATGCTTCGGTGTGACCCGCATCGCATTGCCCGATTCCGCATATCTTGATTACTCAAATGCAAATTTGAGAATCATCTTCAGGCATCTGTTCATGATCTCGCACAATCTTCATACTCACTCCCGACGGCGATCCCGTCGACCAGCCGAGAGAACCCAGGAGTGTGGCATGAAGATCGGAATCCCCCGCGAGGTGAAGAACCACGAGTACCGCGTGGCCTGCACCCCCGCCGGCGTCCACGAGCTCGTGGCCCGCGGGCACGACGTCTTCGTCGAGACCGGCGCGGGCGTCGGCTCCACCTTCGAGGACGACGCCTACCGCTTCGCCGGCGCGCACGTGCTCGACACCGCCGACGAGGTCTGGGGCACCGCCGATCTGGTGCTCAAGGTGAAAGAGCCCATCGCCGAGGAGTATTCGCGCCTGCGCGCGGACCAGGTGCTGTTCACCTACCTGCACCTGGCCGCCTCCCGCGACTGCACCGATGCGCTGCTGGCCTCGGGCACGACCTCCATCGCCTACGAAACCGTCACCGCCCCCGACGGTTCCCTGCCGCTGCTGGCCCCCATGAGCGAGGTCGCCGGGCGGCTGGCCCCGCAGGCGGGCGCGTACCACCTGATGCGCAGCGGCGGCGGCCGCGGCGTGCTCATGGGCGGCGTGCCCGGCGTGCGCCCGGCCCGGGTGGTCGTGATCGGTGCGGGCGTGTCCGGCCGCAACGCCATCGCCGTCGCCCACGGCATGCACGCCGACGTGACCGTGCTGGACCTGAACATCGCCCGCCTGCGCGAGATCGACGACCTCTACCACGGCCAGGTCCGCACCGTCATGTCCAACCGGCTCGAGGTCGAGAACCTGGTCCGCGAGGCCGATCTGGTGATCGGCGCGGTCCTGGTCCCCGGCGCGAAGGCCCCCACCCTGGTCTCCAACGAGCTCGTCGCCCAGATGAAGTCGGGTTCGGTCCTCGTCGACATCGCCATCGACCAGGGCGGCTGCTTCGCCGACTCGCGCCCCACCACCCACGCCGACCCCACCTACCGGGTCCACGACTCGATCTTCTACTGCGTGGCCAACATGCCCGGCGCGGTCCCCCACACCTCGACCGTCGCCCTCACCAACGCCACCCTCCCCTACGCCCTCGCCCTGGCCGACAAGGGCTGGCGCGACGCCGTCGCCGCCGACCCGGGCCTGGCCGCGGGCCTGAGCACCCACAAGGGCGAACTGCTCTCCGAATCGGTTGCCGCGGCCCACGGTTACGCCGCCCACCCCCTGGCGGCGTAAGCAACGGCGATAGCCCCCGGCCAGCGAGGCGGTCGGGGGTCTGCCCACCGCCGCGGCCGGATTCCCGCCGTTCGAGTCCGGCGCTGATCGTTTCGCCCACCAGCGCGTTTCCGGCGAAATCGACTGCGCGTGCACGGCCCCGCCCGCAACGGCCCGGACACCGGGCGAATGCCTCAGAGGCCGAGAGCCTTCAGCAGCGGCTGGTTCCAGGCTCCGGCGCTCTGATCGTAGAGCGGGAAGGTGGGGCCGAAGGACCAAGCGCCCCAGGAGAAACCGCGTTCTTCGGCGAGTTCGCGGTTGAACGCGGTCCAGCGCACCCGGGATTCGAGGTCGGCGTGGTCGGTCGTGCCGAACTCGCCCAGGAAGATCGGCCGGTGCGCGGTCGTGGCCCAGGCGGCGATGGCGTCGAAGCCCGCGGTGAGTTCGGCGCGCTGGTCCGCGGTGCCGTCCCAGGTATTGCCCAGCCACGACCTCGGGTCACCGAAGGGTGTCTGGCCGAGCCATTCCTCGCCCTGCATGGTGAAGGTGATCGGCCAGTACTGGTGCACTGTGACAATGAGATTCGCGTCGTCGGCGGGCAGCTCCAGGCGTGGGAGGGTGCGCTGGTTGTTGTAGGACTCGGGGCCGATGATCACCGCCCGGGTCGGGTCGGCGGCGCGCAGCACGGTCAGCATGCGGCGCACGTAGTCGTTCCACCGCGGGTCCAGGGCCTCCCGCGGCTCGGCGAAGGCTTCCAGCACAAGGGAATCGGGGCGATCGGCGAAGCGGCGTGCGACCTGATCGGTGATCGAGAGCAGCCGGTCGAGATGCGCGGGCGGGTCGGCGATCAACTCGGGATCGAGGAAATTGCTGAGAACCAGTGCGAGACCGCGCTCTTCGGCGAGATCGGCGGCCTCGGCCACCGCCTCGAGCATGGCCGGGTCGATACGGTGGCCGTCCCCGGTGTGGGCGGCCCAGCACAGGCACAGCCGGACCGCGGAGAAGCCCGCGTCGGTGATCAGGTCGAGCGTGCGCGCCCCGAACGGGACGGTCCAGCCCTGCTCGGCTTGCGCGCCGTAATCGGGCCCCACATTGATCGTGCGGGCGAGCGTGCGGTTGATGTCGTCAATCGGCATGGGAATCAGATCCTTTCGGCCACCGCAGGCGACCCGTGCGCAGGTCGTCGGCGAACTCCAGCAACCAGTCGCGCTCGGCCCTGCGCAGGGTCTGCCCATAGGTCTGATCGGTGAGGAAGATCGCCGGCACCGCACCCGCCGCCGCGATCGCGTCGTCGACGGCGGTGACGCGCGCGTCTATGCGACGCGCCCGTTCGCTCACCAGCTCCGCGACCTCCGCCCGCGGCAACGCGAACATGAACCCCAGCGCGGCGGTGAACGCGGCCTGGTCGTGCACCGGGTCGCTCAGCAATTCGCGCAACCACTCCGCGAGCCGCCGCCTCCCCTCGGCGGTGCTGCGATACACCGTCCGCTCGGGCCGATTGCCTTCCCGCGCAGCTGCTTCCACCTCGATCAGCCCCGCGTCCAGCAGGCGCGGCAGAGCGTCGTACATGGAGGCGTTCTTGAGCTTGAGCACCTCGTCGTGCCCGCGCTCGCGCATGACCATCCGCATCTCGTACACGTGCCGCGGTTTCTCCGCGAGCAATCCCAGCACCGCGAGCGTGACGGGCGTGCGCAACGAGCGTGGCGGCACCGCGCCTCCATTAGTCGAGTTCGGCTAGTCGAATTCGACTATACGCGGCCGGGGCCGCGTGTCGACCCCGCTCAGGAGGTGGTGTGATGCCCCGGACGCACGTGCTCGAAGATCAGGATCGTCTCGGTCGAGGCGACCGCGGGGTGCGCGCTGAGATGCTCGAGCACGAAACTGCGCAGCTCCGCCGAATCGGCCGTGGCCACGTGAACGAGGTAATCATCTGCTCCGGCAATGAAATACACGTTCTCGACCTCCGGCAGCGCCGCCATCTGATCGCCGAACTCGGCCAGATGTCCACGCGCCGTGGCATTCACACGCACCGCGATCATCGCCTGCAGATCCCGACCCAGCGCCGCCGGATCGATATCGGCGTGGAACCCGCGAATCACCCCGCGCTCTACCAGCGCCCGCACCCGCCCCAAACAGGTCGACGGCGCGATCCCCGCCGCCGCGGCCAGCGCGTTGTTCGTCATCCGCCCGTCCCGGGCCAGCTCATCGAGCAGCAGCCGGTCGATGGCATCCAGCGGCACCGGCCGCCCCGCCTCACCGGGAGCCTTCGCCCCCGAAGAAACCTTCTTCATGAAGGAACAGTACCGAAGTTCCTTCACACAGGAGGGCGAGATCAACCGATTCTTCACCCGCTCCGCCGCGTCACCGTTATTCCGCGATCGGGGTGCCACGATCGGACGACCAGCAGCTGCGCTTCTTGGTCGACGGTCGTGAGGACCACCTCGGTGAGGTCGAGATGAAACATGTGGGCGGCGGGCGGGTCGCTGTGCGCGGCCAACGCCGGTGCGGTGATCTCGACGGCCACGCCCGAGAGCTTGACATCGCCGTCGGAGGGATGGGCGTGGATGGCGCACCTCCCGTCGCGTTGCAGATCACGGGCTTTCATCGCGCCCGGCATCGAACCGAAGCTCAGGTTCGGGCCCTCGAAGGACACCTCCGAACCGCTGACCCGTGGGCTGCCGTCCCTGCGAAGGGTCGCCAGGACGTGGGTTTTGTGTGCTTCGAATCGGCGCTTCACCTGCGCTGCGAGATCGGCGGCCTCGGTTTCGAACTGATGCCAGTTGACCATTGCGCCAGTGTGTCATCGGGCACCGACATCCAAAGGTCCGGTCAGCGTGCAATTGTCCGGATTGCCGGGACGCAGGTAGCCGGGGCGGTGTACGTTGCGTTGGTTGCGATTCATTTGCTGTAGCTCGGCCCGGTTACCCGTCGTGGGTGACGTTTCGTTCTCGCGTGGCACTACATCCCGTTGAGGAAAGCGACCGCGGATCGAGGGAGCATGGCGATGACTTTTTCGGGCAACGTCTTTCGAGGTGTGGCCGCGGCGCTATCGGCCACTGCGTTCGCGGTGGTGGGGTGCGGTTCGGCAGGGGCCGAGCCGGGGCAAGACGGGCATATGTACGGGTCGTACGCGGTATCGGCGCTGCAATCCGATGATTCGATCAGTGTCGGGGCGGCATGGAATTTCCCGGATCAGGCCAGTGCGGACGATCGGGCGATGTCGGAGTGCGGTGACGGTAGCTGTGCGGTCGCGCTGCGCTATGTGGATGCGTGTGGGGCGGTGGCGTTCCGGGGCGAGCGGTTCGCGGGCGGGATCGGGCCGACCGCCGATGACGCCTCGCGCAATGCGGTGAACGCCGTCGGCCCGCCGTGGCCGCAGTCGATGAGCGCGGATGCCATGGGCAGTCCCGCGCAGGTGGCCGGGCCGCACTGCATCGGCCAGTGACGCGATCGCCGTGGCCGGTCGTGCGGCGGCACCGGCCACGGCGGGTAAACCCTCAGGGCTGCAGGATCATTCGGCCCGCCAGCCCGCCGGCCGATTTCGCGGTGAAGGCCGAGACGGCCTCGGCGAGCGGGTAGACCGCGCCGACCTGGGGACGCAGCTGGCCCTCGTCGATCAGGCGGGCCAGTTCGGCGAGCTGGTCGCGATTGGGCAGCTGCACGAAGACGATCTTGGTGATGTCGTCGCGGTCGGTCGGGAACGCCGCGTCGGCCTTGATCGTGACCAGCGTGCCGCCCGGCCGCAGTACCACCGACGACCCGGTGAGCACCTCACCGCCGACCGTGTCCACGACCAGATCGGCCTGCCCGGCGACCTCGTCGAGCTTGTCGGTATCCAGGGCGATGTAGCGGTCGGCCCCCAGTTCGGTTGCCAGCGCGCGGGAATGGGCGCGCCCGGTGCCGATCACGTGCGCTCCGGCCCAGTGGGCGAGCTGCACGGCGACCGAGCCGACCGCTCCGCCCGCGCCGTGGATGACGACCGTCTGCCCCTGCTCGAGCTTGCCGTGCTCGAACAGCGCCTGCCAGGCGGTCAGACCGGCGCGCGGCACCGCAGCGGCGTGAATGTGGTCCAGTGAGCGCGGTTTCCGGGCCAGATTGCGCGCCTCGACGGCGACGTATTCGGCGGCCGCTCCGTCGCGCAGCTGATCGTTCAACCCGAAGACCTCGTCTCCGACCGCGAATCCCGCTGTCCCGAAACCCACCGCGGCCACGACCCCGGACACCTCGTTGCCGGGGATGATCGCCTCGCGCCGATGCCCGGCCCGGCAGGTCCAGATGGGCCAGTCCAGCTCGTTGTGGGTGATGCCGCAGGCCACGACCTTGATCAATACCTCGCACAGCCCGGCCTTCGCGTCGGGCACGTCCTCGTAGACGAGTCCGGCGATGCCGGCGGTCGAATCATGGGTTCGGATGGCCTTCATGCTCGGCTCCTTCCGGGGAGCGCGTGCGCACTCCTGGTGCAGTCGGTTCCCTCGCGACGCTACGCCGGAGCGCGCGGGACCAGGATCGAATTCGGCTCCCGAGGAATAGCTTTCAGCCGATCCTCGGGCTCCTGCGGCCATCCTGTAGTCTCGTCGCGTGGACATCCACTGGCACGCTGTCACTCCGCCGCCCGTCGCCTGACCGGGCGCATCGGCTGACATTCGCTCACCGCTCCGGCTGACCTGTCACGGCAGCCCGGGCTTCGTCGTGCGCCCGTTCCGAATCCCCCCACCGGAATTCGACGACGGAGCACACCACCCGTGTCCAATCACACCTCTACCCTTGCCCCCGCGCGCCCGCACAGCGCCTCCTGGCGCGGCAGCGCACCCATCCTCGCGGCCTCGGTGCTGTGGGGCAGCACCGGCACCACGGCCTCGTTCGCCCCGGCCGGAACACCCGCCGCCGCGATCGGCTCGGCCGGACTCGCTCTCGGCGGGCTGCTGCTCTACGCCACCGGTCGCGGTAATCGCCTGCGGCCCACGGCATCCGAACGTCGCCTCCTGCTGCTGGGCGCACTGGCGGTGGCCGGATACCCGCTCACCTTCTATCCGGCCGTGTCCCGCACCGGAGTCGCGGTGGCCACCGTCATCGCCCTCGGCAGCGCTCCGGTGTTCGCGGGTCTGCTGGCCTGGGCGACCGGGCGCGGCCGACCGACCCGGCGCTGGTGCCTGGCTACCGTCCTGGCCGTGACCGGGTGCGCCCTCTTGGTCGTCGGACCCCAGCTCAGCGCCTCGACCACCCGCATCGATGGGTTCGGCGTCGTGCTGGCGGCCGCGGGTGGTCTCACCTACGCGGTGTATTCACTGGTCGGCGGCACGCTCATCGCACGAGGCCACGCCTCGAACACGGTGATGGGCACCATGTTCGGCCTCGCCGCCCTGGTGGTCGTGCCCGTCGTCCTCACCGATAACCCCGCCTGGCTCATCACCCCGCGCGGCGCGGCCGTCGCCCTGCACCTGGCGCTGTTCACCACCTTCCTCGCCTACCGCCTCTTCGGTTACGGCTTGCGCCACACCACCGTCGAGACGGCCACCGCCCTGACCCTGGCCGAACCCGCGGTCGCGGCTCTGCTCGGCGTCACGATCGTCGGCGAACGCCTGCCGGTGCTCTCCTGGTCCGGCCTGGCCGTCCTCGCCATCGGCCTCGCGCTGCTGACCCTGCCCGCCGAGCGCTGACCCTTTCTCGGGGTCAGGGAGCAACCGGCGGGGATCGCTGTCCGGATTCTGTCGGTGAGAGCTCCCTGACCTCGATCAAACGGGTTGGAGGACCGAGCGCACATTGCGCGCGCCCACGAAATGTGGTTATAACCAGTACATGACGGTTGATGCCACGCTTACCGCCCGCGGTCTGCTGCTCGACATGGACAGCACCCTCGTGAACTCCGAAGCCGTCGTGGAGTTGCTGTGGCAGCGCTGGGCCGATGAGCACGGATTCGCCCTCGAGGAAGTGCTGGCCATCGCGCACGGCCGCCAAGGCTGGGCGACCATGGCCGCGCTGCTGCCCGATCGCCCCGAGGAGCTCAACCGCGCCGACAACGCGCGCATGCTCGCCGACGAGACCCGCATCGTCGAGGGCGTCGTACCGGTCGCGGGCGCACCGGAGTTCATGGCGTCCATCGTCGCGCTGCCCCACGCCCTGGTGACCTCCGCCAATATCGCCCTCACCGAACGGCGCATGGACGCCGCCGGACTGCCGCTGCCGAGCATCCGCATCACCGCCGAATCGGTCACCCTCAGCAAGCCCGACCCGGAAGGCTTCCTGAAAGGCGCTGCCGAACTGGGCCTCCCGCCCGAGGACTGCCTGGTCTTCGAAGACTCCGAGGCGGGCATCAGCGCCGCCAAGTCCGCGGGGATGCGCGTGGTCGGCGTCGGCCCCCGCGCCATCGCCTTCTCCCCCACCGCCCATGTCGACGACCTGACCCGGATCCGCGTCGAGCCGCTCACCGACGGTCGGTTCGCGGTGCACGTATTGCGCTGAGCCGCAGCGGGAATGGCGATCGTTTCCCGGCCCGGACATGGAAGGTGCGCCCGTGGAGATTCCACGGGCGCACCGGACCGGTCGGCGTAGGCGTCGGACGCCGCCCGGAGTTCTTGTGGCTCAGGCTTTATCGACGATCACCGGCGTCGCCAGCCGCGAATGGAAGCGGGAGTAGCCGAAGTACACGATCAGTCCCGCCACCAGCCACACCGCGAAGCGGACCCAGGTTTCCCAGGGCAGCGACCAGATCAGGTAGATGGAGAAGCCGATGCCGACGATCGGGACGACCGGCATGAGCGGCAGACGGAATTCGCGCGGCTCGTCGGGGCGGGTGTAGCGCAGCACGATCACCGAGATGCTGACCACGATGAAGGCCATCAGAATGCCGATATTGGTCAGTTCCGCAACGGTATTGATGGGCAGCAGCCCGGCCAGGATCGCCGAGCCAGCGCCCACGATCCAGGTGACGCGGGTGGGCACCTTGCGGGTCGGGTGGGTCTTGGCGAACCACGCTGGCAGCAGCCCGTCGCGGCTCATGGCGTACCAGACGCGGGTCACGCCCAGCATGAAGGTGAGCACTACGGTGATGATGCCGACGATCGCGCCGACGGCGATGATGTTGGCGATGTCGGGCATGCCGGCGGCCTTGAACGCGGAGGAGAACCCGGATGTCGGGCTGATGTCCTTGTAGTTCTGCATGCCGGTGAGCACCAGGCAGGCCAGCACGTAGAGCACCATGGCGATGGCCAGTGAGTACATGATCGCCTTGGGCAGATGCTTTTTCGCCTCGGTGGACTCCTCGGCCGCGGTGCTCATGGCGTCGTAGCCGAACACCGCGAAGAACACCGTCGCCGCACCCGTCCACACCGCGCCGGTGCCGAACGGGAAGTACGGGTGGTAGTTCGCGCTATTGATCTTGAAAACGCCGAGCACGATGATCAGCACCACGATCGCCACCTTGATCCCCACCGCGACCGTCTCGAACCGCCCCACACTGCGGATGCCGCGCGAGAGGATCCACGCGCTGCCCAGACAGAACAGGATCGCGAAGACGTCGACCACGTGCCCGTCGCCGGTGCCCGAGGCCCCGAGCATCCAGTGCGGCAAGTGGATTCCGATCTGATCCAGCAGGAAGTTGAAATACCCGGACACACCGATCGCGACCACCGCCGCCACCGCCACGTACTCGAGCAACAGGTCCCACCCGATGAACCACCCGCCCAGCTCACCGAGCGACACGTACCCGTAGGTGTAGGCCGACCCCGCCTTGGGCACCATGCCCGCGAACTCCGCGTAGCACAGCGCCGCGCACGCACTGGCCACACCGGCGATCAGGAACGAGATGAGAACCGAAGGCCCCGTGGTCTTGTTGGCCACCGACCCGGCCAGCGCGAAGATCCCCGCGCCGATGATCCCGCCCACGCCGATGGCCGTCAGCTGCCACAGACCGAGATGTTTGGACAACTGCTCATCCGACGGCGTGTCTTCCACCACGTCCGAGATCGGTTTGCGGCGCAAGATCTGGCCGCGCAATTCCGCGAGGGACATGCGGGATCCTTTCGTTCCGCTGCGCCCCGCTCCGATGCAGAGACGCAGGTCACATTCCGAGCTAGCTCAGCTAATCGGAACACGCCCGACGCTGGGATCAGGCGATTGGTTAAATAAAGTTCAGAAACGTTGTCCGACCGGCCAAAGCCTGCGGTTTCGGCGGCGGCCGCGTGTCGCGCCGCGGCTCGCCGCCACGGTCAGCGGCGTGCGCCGGGACCGAACGAGCGCAGGAAGAACGCGAGATTGGCTGGGCGCTCGGCCAATCGGCGCATGAAGTAGCCGTACCACTGGTCGCCGTAGGGGACGTAGGTGCGCAGGTGTGCGCAGGTGGCGACCAGGCGGCGCTGCTCCTCGTCGCGGATGCCGTAGAGCATCTGGAACTCGAAGCGGTCGGGATCGCGGCGCGCCGACCGGACGTAGCCGAAGGCCGCCTCGAGCATGAGCGGGTCGTGGGTGGCCACCATCGGGTAGCCCTGGCCGCGCATGAGGATGTCGAGGCAGCGCAGATAGGAGGCGTCGATCTCGTCGCGGTGCTGGTAGGCGACCCCGGCGGGTTCGCGATACGCGCCCTTGCACAGGCGGATTCGCGATCCGGGGCCCGACAGGTCGCGGCAGTCGCCCTCCGTGCGCAGCAGATACGCCTGCAGCACGGTGCCCACCCACGGGAAGTCCGCGCGCAGCGCACGCACCACCGCCAGCGTGGAGTCGGTGGTGGTGTGGTCCTCGGCGTCGACGGTCACCCAGACCCCGGCGGCCGCGGCGGCGGCACAGATCTTCTGGGCGTGCTCGAGGGCGATGGCCTGGCCGTCGCGCGGCAGCGACTGGCCCAGCGCCGAGAGTTTGAGCGAAACCTCCAGCGGCCGAACCTCTCCCGCCGCGCCCGGCAGCTCGGCGAGGGATTCGAGCAGGGTCAGGTAGTGCGCGACGGTCGCGCGGGCCTGCTCGAGGTCGGTGGTGTCCTCGCCGAGGTAGTCGATGCTCGCGTAGCGCCCGGACTCGAGCAGCGCCGCGGTGGCGTGCGCCGCGTGCGCCTCGGATTCCCCGGCGACGAAGCGCCGCACCACCTTCCGGGTCGACGCCATCCCGGTGACGGTCCGTTCCACACGCGGGGACCGCGCGGCCGCCAGCAGCGCCGGACGCATGACTGTGCTGAACATCAGCGCTCCCCCGCTTCCGCCGCCTGATGCGGATACCGGTGATCGCGCGGCGGCACGAAGGTCTCCTTGATGGTGCGCGCCGAGGTCCAGCGCAGCAGGTTCTGCGCCGACCCGGCCTTGTCGTTGGTGCCCGAGGCCCGCGAACCGCCGAAGGGCTGCTGCCCGACCACCGCGCCGGTCGGCTTGTCGTTGATGTAGAAGTTGCCCGCCGCGAACCGAAGTCGCTCGGTCGCCGTCGCGACCGCGGCCCGATCGTCGGCGATCACCGCGCCGGTCAGGCCGTAGGCCGAGCCGCGATCGACCAGTCCGAGCGCCTCGTCGAACCCGCCCGGTGCCGAATCGTCGTAGACGTGCACCGCCAGGATCGGCCCGAAGTACTCGGTGCGGAACGCCTCGTCGCCGGGATCCTCGCCCAGCAGCACCGTCGGCTCAACGAACCAGCCCACGCTGTCATCGGCGCGCCCGCCGGTGAGCACGGTCAGGCTCGGGGTGGCCTTGGCCCGCTCGAGGGCGGCCACATTGCGGTCGAAGGCCCGCCGATCGATGAGCGCCCCACCGAAATTCGTGAAATCGGTGACGTCGCCGTAGGTCAGCTCCGACACCTTGCCCAGGAAATCGCCCGACATGCGCGACCACACCGACTTGGGTACGAACGCCCGCGACGCCGCCGAGCACTTCTGCCCCTGATAGTCGAACGCCCCGCGAATCAGGGCCGTGCTCAACACCTCCGGATCGGCCGAGCTGTGCGCGATCACGAAATCCTTGCCGCCGGTCTCCCCGACCAGCCGCGGATAGGTGTCGTATCCGGCCAGGTTCTCCGCCACCGACCGCCACAGATGCTGGAAGGTCCCCGTCGATCCGGTGAAGTGGATTCCGGCCAGCCGCCGGTCGGCCAAGGCCACCGCCGACACCTCGGGCCCGTGCCCGTGCACCAGGTTGATCACGCCGGGCGGCAGGCCCGCCGCCTCGAGCAGCCGCATCGTCCAATAGGCCGAAAGAGCCTGCGTGGGTGAGGGTTTCCACACCACCGTATTGCCCATCAGCGCCGGAGCGGTCGGCAGGTTCCCGGCGATCGCGGTGAAGTTGAACGGCGTGATCGCGTACACGAACCCTTCCAGGGGCCGGTACTCCACCCGATTCCACACCCCCGGCACCGAGATCGGCTGCTCGGCGAGAATTCCGCGCGCGAAGTGCACGTTGAACCGCCAGAAGTCCACCAGCTCGCACGGCGCGTCGATCTCGGCCTGATACGCGGTCTTGGACTGGCCCAGCATGGTCGCCGCCGCCACCGTCTCGCGCCACGGTCCCGACAGCAGATCGGCCGCCCGCAGGAACACCGCCGCCCGCTCGTCGAAGGACAGCGCGCGCCAGGCGGGCGCGGCCGCCACCGCCGCCTCGATCGCCTCGGCCGCGTCGGTGGCCTCGGCGACCGTGATCGTCCCCAGCACCGCCGAATGCCGATGCGGCTGCACCACATCGACCACGTCCCCGCCGCCGCGCCGCTCCTTGCCCGCGATCACATGCGGAATCTCGACCGCCGTCGCGGTGAGCTCGGCCAGCTTCTCCCGCAGCCGTGCTCGCTCCGGACTCCCGGGCGCGAAGTTGCCCACCGGTTCGTTCACCGGTGGCGGCGTGACCGTGACAGCGTCCATGACATCCTCCTGGCGAAAATGTGGCCCGAGCCACTGTGCGAATACGCCGAGTCAACCGCGAACCGCGCCACGAATATTGAGCCGATCGGCCAAACACGAGCCGCAGGTGTTGTAGGTTCGGCTGAATCCGTACCCGTCCTCGGAGGCACGCGCGTTGGTGGAGAACAAACTGGGTGATCCGATCACCGAGACGGGTGCCGTGCGAGAACTGCTGGCGGTGGACACCGACCTGTACGGGCTGGCGAAGATCGTGGCGCAGAGCGCGGGCGGCATGGTGACCATCGAGGACCCGCACTCGAAGGTGCTGGCCTACTCCGCCTCCAACGAGGCCGCCGACCCGCTACGCGTGCAATCGATCCTCGGCCGGGAGGGCCCGCGCGAGTATCTGCGGATCCTGCAGCAGTGGGGCGTCTTCGACCGGTTGCGCCAGACCGACGAGGTCGTCGAGCTGCCGGCACACCCCGAGCTCGCCATCAAACACCGCCTGGCCGTGGGCATCCGGCGCTCCGGCGACGACCGGGCGGGCACGGCGCTCGGTTCGATCTGGCTGCAGGAGGGCGAGCGTCCGTTCAAAGCCGGTGCGGCGGAGGTGCTGCGCGGCGCGTCGGCGATCGCGGCCCGCATCATCTCCCGCAGCCTGGACGCCCCCTCCACCGAGGCGCTGCTCATCCAGCGCCTGTTCGGTGCGCGCGGGGAGGGCGTGGATGTGCCGTCGGTGGCGGCGGCGCTCGGCATTCCGGTGACCGGCCCGGCCGCGGTGCTCGGTTTCGCCCTGTCCGGTGAGGCGAGCGCCGCGCGGGACCGCGAGACCCTGGGCAGCGCGCTTCGCCTGCGCGCCGGGGCATTTCGCCGCGACTCCCTGGCCACCCTCATCGGGGATCGCGCCTATGTCCTGCTGCCGCGCTACCAGTCCGCGCGCGCCGTCACCGCCTGGACCCGCCAGCTGGTCGACCAGCTGGAATCGGCCAGTGCCCTGATCCTGCGCGCGGCCATCGCGATTCCGGTCCCCGAGCTCGGCCACGTCGCCCGCGCCCGCCTGGAGGTGGACCGCGTGCTCGACAGCACCGCGGCCACCTTCCCCAGGGACCGGGTCACCACCCTGGCTGATTCGCGCACCGCGGTGCTGCTGGGCGAGATCCTCGATCTCATCGCCGCCCGCCCCGAGCTCCATGATCCGCGCCTGAGCGCCCTGATCGACTACGACCGCACCCACGCCGCCCAGCTCGAGGCGAGCGTGAATCACTATCTGCGCCACCACGGCGATGTGCGCGCCGCGGCCACCGCGCTGAGCATTCACCCGAACACGTTGCGCTACCGGCTGCGTCGCGCCCAGGACATCACCGGCATCGACCTCGACGACCCCGCCGACCGGCTGCTGCTGGAACTGCAGCTGGCCCGCCACCGCCGCGACGACCGGCCCCGCGCCGCCCGATCCTGAACCCGGGTTCTCAGTTGTGGTTGCAGCCCTGCGGCACCAGGGTTCCGGCCAGCGCGTCCTCCACCCAGAAGTGATCGATCAGCACCTCGGTCACGCCGACGATGAAGTGCTCGCCGGGCAAGGGTTGCAGGCGCACCCGCGCCCCGTGTGCGCACCAATCCCGGTACAGCACTTCCGAACTCGCGTAGGGAATCCAGATATCCTGCCGGCCGTGATACAGGAAGATCGGCATGCGCGGCGCGGTCGCGCCGGGCCGGTTCTCGGCCAGCACCTGCCGCACGATCGGCACCGACAGCGGATCGGGCACGTTGGTGAGCTGCTCGACCCGAATCGGCAGCAGCGCACCGAGATTCGATTCGGACTCCACGCACATGTCCTTGAACAGCTGCGCCAGCCGCCAGCCGTTGTCATTGAGCAGTGACAGCAGTTCCGGATACTCACGCGCCAGCCCCAGCGCCGCGGCCAGCAGCACGCCCGAGGCGGCGTTGCGGCCGTTCATGGCCGGTACGACCAGGCGGTAGTCGGTCGGCCCGCCGCCGATGAGCGCGGCGGTGATGGTGAGTTCGGGCGCGTAAGTCGCGGCCAGTTGCGCGGCCCAGCTGGTCGCGATCGCGCCGCCGGAATAGCCGGTCATCACTACCGGACTGGCCGGATCCAGCCCCGGCATCGGCGTGTGCAGCACGGCCCGCACGGCGTCGAGAATGATGTGCCCGCCCAGCCGTCCGGCCGCGTAGGCCTGCCGCGGTCCCTGATGATCGGGCACCACGACGGCGTAGTTCTTCGTCAGCAGCAGCTGAATCGGCAGTATGCCGTTGGTGCGGGACTGTTTGAGCTCCACCGAGGGTGCGCAGTCCGAGCCCAGTGAGGAGATCGGATGGTTGTAGGAGACCAGCGGCCGCGTGCCCGGTCCGGTCCATGGCGCGTTGGGCAGCAGCAGCGTGGCGACGGCGGGGATGGGCCGGTCGTGGGCGTCGGTGGAGCGCAGCAGTAGCTCCAATGCCCGTGCGGTCGGCCAGATTCCGCCGGTGGTGCGCACCGCGAGCAGGGTGCCCGGCGCTTTGGCCTCGAATCCGGGCGGCGGCACGTAGAAGGCGTCGGCGGGCGGCGTCGGCATGATCTTGGCCGGATCGCGTGGCGGCTCCAGCAGATCGGCCGCCGGATTGGCGTGCGCGGGCACAGCGAGCAGCGCTGCCGCCAGCGCCACCAGAATCCACGTCCGAATCGTCCGGATCGTCGTCACGATCCCGCATCGTGACATACCGAACGGTCCGCTTTTCGGATGTGCCTCGGCGCGGCGATCAGATCCCGCGGAATCGCCCCGTGGCGTGGCGGTTCTGGCACAGTGTCCGAATGAGGTGGTCAATTGTCCTGGTGGCGGTGCTCGCGCTGGCGACCGCATGCGCGGCGCGGACACCGGATTCCCCCTGGCGGGAACTGTCCCTGCCCCAGCACGACGCCCGCGTCCTGGAATTCGTCCCGACCGCAGACGGAGTGCTGGCGCTGGGCTCGATCCCCGCCCCCGACGGCCGCAGCCCCGCGGCCTGGACGAGCACCGACGGCAGCCACTGGACCACGATCCCGGTCCGCGGCGAGAGCGCGTACGCCAAACTGGCGGAACTGATCTCGGCCGGAGCCGGCGACCGGACCGTGGTGCTGGGGCAGGCTTTCGGTGGCGCGCACAGCAATCCGCGCATGACCATCTGGAGCGGGGATGCCCACGGGCTCACCGAGCATCCGCAGGCCATGGAGATGTTCGGCGGGCCGCACGCCATCGCGGTGAGCGCGGCCGCCGCGCTGGGCGGCACCGATCTGCTCATCGGCGACTGGGACGGGCCCGAGGGCCGCTACGGCGCGGCGTTCTGGACCTCGGCCAACGGGGCGGACTGGGTCCGTCACGCCGAGGACCCGGCGCTGTCGTCCGCACCCGGCGAGCAGACCGGCGCGTCGGGGGTCACGACCGGTCCGGCCGGATTCGTGATCGTCGGAGAAACCTTGCGCGACAACGTGCTACGGCCCGTGGAATGGACCTCGCCCGACGCCGTCGCCTGGCAGCGTCACGAAATGGCGGGCACGAACGCGGTCGCGTCCCGCGTCGCCTGCACGACCGCGTGCACCGTGCTCGGTCAATCCATCGGCGCGTCGCCACACCTGCTGTGCTGGCCCGCCGCCGACACGCAACCGGTCACCGGCCCATCCGCCACAACGGTCGACACCCTCCAACTCCTGCCCGCCGGTGCACGGATGCTGGCTCTGGCCACCTTCGACCACACTGTGCAGCTGCACTCATTGAACCCCGATTGCACCGACTGGCAACAGATTTCGCTACCCACACCGACGGCCGTGGCCCGGATGTTCGCGTTGCGCACCGGTCTGCTGCTGGCCACCACCGACGATGACCGCAGCAGACTCTGGCTGCACGCCCTGCCCTAGCGGCTCACCACTGCGGCAATGGTTCCCGACGCGGAGCCCGCACCGGGAACCGAGCGCAGTCAGGCGAGGCGGACCTCCGCGGTGGCGAGGCCGAAGATCTTGCGGCCGGAGGACTTCGCGACGATGACGACCACCGCCGTCCTGTTGTCGGGATCGATCGACTTGATGCGGCCGGTGAACTCGACGGTGCCGGCGGTGGCGGCTTCGATGATCGTGTAATTCGACAGGCGGACACCGTATCTGAGGATCGCGCCCGGGTCACCGAGCCATTCGGTGACGAAACCGGCGGCCAGGCCCATGGTGAGCATGCCGTGGGCGATCACGTCCGGGAGGCCCGCGAGCGCGGCCACGCCGTCGTGCCAGTGGATGGGGTTCGCGTCCCCGGAGACACCGGCATAGTTGACCAGGTCGCCACGGGTCAGGGTCGCGGTGCGGGCGGGTAGTTCGTCGCCGACGGCGATGTCCTCGAATCGGAACGCGGTGACAGGGACTCGCGTGCGCGAGATCCGCGAAACAGGTGCAGAGGTCTCGGATCCGGTGGCAGGCTCGCTCACCTCGACGGTCGTGCCGCCGGATCGCGACGGGGTGTCGAGCCCGCTCATGACGACGCGTTCGATTGCCGTGCTGATCTCGGCGCTGACGTCCTCACCGGTGAGACCGAGCAGGGTGGTGTCCATGCTCTGCACGAGGTCACCGCTCGCGTCGGTGAAGGTGTTGGTGATGGTGAGCAGGTCCCTGCCCCCGATGCGACGCACGGCCGACAGTTCGACACCGCTGACCAATCGGTCACCGGTGAGCACTGGTTTGTGCATCTCGAAGACCTGATCGGTCTGCACGACCACCTGGTAGCCGGTCAGCAGGGTCTCCACCAGCCTGCGGTTGGCCAGCATGGCCACGGTGGCGATGAAGGTGGTCGGTGCGACGAGACCGGAGTAGCCGAGCGCCGCGGCCGCGTCCTCGTTCCAGTGCGCCGGGTGGAAATCCTGGACCGCTCGGGCGTATTCGCGGATCTTCTCCCGCCCCACCTCGTAGAAGTCGTCGGTGCGGTAGCGATGTCCCACCAGCTCGGCCGCATCGAACGTTGCCTCTACCACGCATTTCCTCCATCCGGTTACGTCGGCACCCGTAACCGGAGCCGACAGCGCCGGATCCGCGAGTGAAACTTCACCTTCTCACACGACCCGGGGTTGTGCCGGGAAACAATCCTCCAGTCCACGAGACGGGCAGTCCCGCAGTGGGCTTTCCGCCGCCGAGATCGCTGGAGGCCGTCGAATTCAACTGTGCTGGCACAGGATTCAGCGTGCGCGCGACCGATCCCGGCCAGGAGGTCAGGCGTGCAATTCCCCGTCGATCACGGTGACCGCCCGACCGATCAAGAGGACGCGGTCACCGACGAGCTCGGTCTCGACGAGTCCGGTCCGGACGGAGACCTGCAATCCGGTCAGGACCGAACGTCCCAGGCGGGAGGCCCACAACGGCGCCAGCGCCGTGTGGGCGCTGCCGGTGACCGGGTCTTCCGGGATGCCGAGTTGCGGGCCGAAACAGCGTGAGACGAACGCGTATTCGCCCGTCGGATCATCGGCGACGGCGGTGACGATCACCCCCTTGGCCCGCAACGTCATCAATGCGGCCATATCGGGTTCGAGCCTCCGCACGACGGCTTCACCGCTGAGCTCGGCCACGATGTCGTCGAGACCGCTCGCGGCGTATACCCCTACCGGGGTGGCGCCGAGGGCTTCGGCCAGACCGGGTTCGGCCTCGATCTCGCCGAGCGAGCTGACGGGAAAGTCCAATTCGATCGCGCCATCGGTTCGCGGTCGAGCCGAGAGCTCACCGCTGAGCGTATGGAACCGTGCCAGGTTGGTGAGTGCGCCGGTGGAAACCAGCAGATGCGCAGTCGCCAGTGTGGCGTGCCCGCACATCCGGATCTCCTGGGTAGGGGTGAACCATCGCAGATCCCAGTCCTGGGTTGCGCCCGGATGCGTCGGCTTCGCGAAGGCTGTCTCGGAAAGGTTGATCTCAGCGGCCACCGACTGCATCCAGCTGTCCGACGGCCAAGCGCCGGACGGCAGCAAGCACACCCCCGCCGGATTTCCCTTGAACGGCTGATCGGTGAACGCGTCGACGATCCAAATCCTCATAGAGGCAGCGTAGGCAGCCGAATCGGGCTCCGAGGGGGAGAGCCGAGGCGGCCGCCCGGCGCGTTCGGCCCGAGCCCCGAAGTGAACTGGAACACGGTCGTTCCCAATGAAAAACGTTTCGCCAGCACCGATGTCGGCGAGGACCCACTCTGAGATCTTCGACAATTTGCGTGGCTAAGAACTTGCCCCGAAGCTGGGAATGTTCTGAATGTGTTGATGCGACAGGTGGATTGACGATGGATTCGACCGCACCGAGACAGACCCGCGGCGTGCGAGAGATCGATGTGGGCGACGCGCCCACCCGCTTCGCCCGCGGCTGGCACTGCCTGGGACTGGCGGCATCCTTCCGGGACGGAAAACCGCATGCGGTAGAAGCTTTCGGCACCAAGCTGGTCGTGTGGGCCGACTCGGACGGCGAACTGCGGGTGCTCGATGCCTACTGCCGCCACCTCGGCGGCGATCTGTCACGCGGCGAGGTGAAGAACGGCGATATCGCCTGCCCGTTCCACGACTGGCGTTGGAATGGTTCGGGCAAGTGCACCGAGATCCCTTATGCACGGCGGGTTCCGCCCCTGGCGCGCACCCGCGCCTGGACCACCCTCGAGCGCAACGGCCAGCTGTTCGTCTGGCACGACCACGAGGCCAACCCGCCCGCGCCCGAGGTCACCATCCCGCTCATCGAGGGCCCCTGCCTGCCCGACGGCGGTCACAGCGACGAGTGGACGCCCTGGACGTGGAACTCGCTGCTCATCGAGGGCGCGCACTGCCGCGAGATCATCGACAACATCGTGGACATGGCGCATTTCTTCTATATCCACTACGCCTTCCCCGTCCAGTTCAAGAACGTCTTCGAGGGCCACGTCGCCACCCAGTACCTGAAGACCAAGCCCCGCACCGACATCGGCTTCGCCGCCGACTACGGCGACACCCTGCTGGTGTCGGAGGCGTCCTACTTCGGGCCGTCCTACATGATCAACCCGCTGCGGAACAGCTTCGGCGGCTTCGAGATCGAAAGCGTCCTGATCAACTGCCACTACCCGGTCAGCAACGACTCGTTCGTCCTGCAATGGGGCATGACGCTGCACAAGCCGACCGGCCTGCCCGACGACGCGGCGCAGCTGCTGGTGGAGAAGATGGAAGAGGGCATCAGCGTCGGCTTCCTGCAGGACGTGGAGATCTGGAAACACAAATCCAAGATCGACAACCCGCTCCTGTGCGAGGAAGACGGCCCCGTCTACCACCTGCGCCGCTGGTACGACCAGTTCTACGTCGACGTCGCCGATATCGACCCGAAATCGGTGCAGCGCTTGGAATTCGAGGTCGACACCAGCAAGGCCAACGCGGTCTGGGAACGCGAAGTCGCCGACAACCTCGCCGCCCGCGCCGAACTGGAACCCTCCGCCGACACCCACTAGGGGGTGCGGTCAGTCGTCGCCCTTGGTCGCCACGCCGAACCGGACGAGCAGACCCGCGATCAGAATGGGCGCGCCGAACGCCAACGCGATCAGTCCCAGGAGTGCGGCAGGTTGCCAGTTCCCACCGGTGGTGTTCTGGCCGGCGTGGATGAACAGTACGGCGACGAACAGCAGCCCCGCCGCGACCACGCCGAGGCCGCCGAGGATCCATGCCGCGGGAAAGAGGCTCTTGCGCCCCGCGGCGGCGATCCGTCCTCGGCGCGGGCGAGCGGGGGTATTGATATCGCGCGAACTCATGGGCATCTCCTTCGGATACGGCCGTGGCGGGATCGCCCGCGGCTCGTGTTCCACCCTCTCCGCGGCCGACGATCGGTACCTCCTACGCAGGTACCGATCCGGTAGCCGGAAGTACGGACTCGCCCCTTCCGGGCGGCTGTGACTCCGGACCCGCGGGCGGCGGTCCGGTACCTCCGGCCGAAGTGCACCCCCGCTCGTGCGGACGGAGGGTGAGTCCCGAGGCCACCGAACGACGGCCAGACCTCGCCGCCCGCGCCTAGTCTTCGGGTTTGGCCCAGCGGCCGCGGGCCTGGCCGATGTGGACGCGCAGGAAGGCTTCGACGGCCTCCTGGTCGCGGGATTCGATGAGGTCGACGATGGTGAAGTGTTCGCGGGCCACGTCGACGAGCTGGCCCTTCTTGGCCAGGGAGGCGAGGCCGAACAGGCGGGTGTGGTCGCGCAGGTCCGAGACCAGTTGGGTGAGGCGGGAATTGTCGGCGTAGCCGAGCAGGGTCAGGTGGAAGAGATGGTCGGCGGCGGTGTATTCGACGAGATCGCCGCGCTCGGCGCCGTCGACGATCTTGGCGGCCAGTTCGCGCAGGCGGGGAAAGTCCTCGGCGGGGATCAGGGGCGTGACATCGCGGACGATCGGCGGTTCGAGCAGCAGCCGGATCCGGGTGATGTCGTCGAGGTCCTTCTCGGACACCTCGGTGACGCGAAAGCCCTTGTTGGGCACGATCGAAATGAGATTCTCGCGCGCCAGATCGACCATCGCCTCGCGAACGGGCGTGGCGGACACCCCGAATCGCGCGCCCAGCGCCGGCGCCGAATACACCACGCCCGGTTCCATCTCACCGGCGATGATGGCCGCGCGGAGCGCCTGTGACACCTTGTCGCGCAGGCTGACCTTCTCCATCTGGGTGAAGTGGTCGATACTCACGTCGGCATCCCCTGCCCATATCCGTTGATTCCCTCGGTCTGGGACAGTCTATGCCATATCACGTTGTATAGAGCAGTCAGCGCGAGTCGGCCGCCGCGTCCACCGCGCGCAGCGACACGCCCGCGGTCTCCCGCGCGAACCCGACGGCGACGACCGAGATCGCCGCCGCCGCGGCCAGATACAGCGAGATCGGCACCGAACTGTGGAGTCCGTTCAACAGGGCCACGGCGATCAGTGGCGCCAGCGACCCGGCCAGGATCGGCGCGACCTGATAGCAGAACGACAGCGCGGTATAGCGGACCCGCGTCGGGAACATCTCGGTCATCAGCGCGGAATACGGTGCGTAGGTGAGCGATTCGATCGCCAGGCCGAGCGTGATCGCGACGATGATGAGCGCGTAGTTGCCGGTGTCCATCATCGGGAAGGCCACGAACCCCCAGCCCGCGGTGAGCACCGCGCCGGTCAGATAGACCGGTTTGCGCCCGATCAGATCCGAGAGCAGCCCCGCGGCCGGAATCATGAACAGGTGCAGCAGATGCGCCATCAGCATCAGCGTCAGAATCGGGGCGGTGTCGACCTGCACCACGAGCTTCAGATACGTGATCGAGAAGGTCACCACGAGGTAGTAGAGGATGTTCTCGGCGAAGCGCGCGCCGATCCCGATCAGCACCGCCCGCCGATGCTCGCGCAGCACCTCCCTCAGACTCGGCGAACGGCGGTGCTCCGCTTCGTGTTTCGCCTGGGCCTCGCGGAAGATCGGTGCCTCGTCGACGCCCGAGCGCACCCAGGAGCCCAGGGCCACGACCACCGCCGACAGCCAGAATCCGACCCGCCAGCCCCAGGCCAGGAACTGCGCGTCGGACAGCAGCGCGGACAGCGCCAGCATCACCAGTGTCGCCGCGACATTGCCCAGCGGCACTCCCGCCTGCGGCCAGCTGGCCCAGAACCCGCGCCGGTGATCGGGGCTGTGCTCGCCGACGAGCAGCACCGCCCCGCCCCATTCGCCGCCGAATGCGAAGCCCTGCAGCAATCGCAGACTCACCAGCAGGATCGGGGCCCAGTATCCGATGGCCCCGAAGGTCGGCAGGCAGCCGATCGAGAAGGTCGTGACACCGACCGCGACCAGACTGATCTGGAGTAACGCCTTGCGCCCCAGGCGATCTCCGAAATGCCCGAACACCATTCCGCCGAACGGCCGGGCCAGGAAGCCGACCGCGTACAGCGCGAAGGCCGCGATGACGCCGTCGACCGCTTTGCCGTCGGAACGGAAGAACACCTGACCGAAGACCAGCGCCGAGGCCGTGCCGTAGAGGAAGAATTCGTACCATTCGGCGACCGCGCCGGCCATGGCCGCGGCCACGATCCGACCGAGTCCCTTGGGCGCCTGGGCTTTCGCGCCGCCTTCGGTGAGCAGTCGACCGGTTTCGGTGCCATCGTCGACAGCGGTCATCGCCACCCTCATCGCTTGGTGATGTGTGACATTGCACCGTAGAGAAGTGGCGGTGATCACGTCAAGTGGTTGCGCAACATGGCCGACACCGGTTAGCGTCAGTGCAATGTCACACCGCACTGTGTGGCATGGCGCGACCGGGCGCTTCACCCGGACTCTCGACTCGACGGAGGCCCACCATGTCCGAATCGACCACGCCGGCGGCGACACCGACCACCGCATCGGTGAACAAGCCCTGGCACGGGGTGCTGGTCGCGACGACCCTGCCGTTCACCGCGGACCTCGAGGTCGACTACGACGCCTACGCCGAACACGTGGCGTGGCTGGCGGCCAACGGCTGTCACGGCGTGAGCCCCAACGGCTCGCTCGGCGAATACCAGACCCTGGGCGACGAGGAGCGGGCCCGCGTGGTGACCACGGCCGTCGCCGCGGCCCCCGCCGGATTCACCGTCATGCCGGGCATCGCCGCTTACGGTGCGCTGCAGGCGCGGCGCTGGGCCGAGGAGGCCGCCGAGGCCGGTGCGCAGGCGGTGATGTTGTTGCCGCCCAACACCTATCGCGGCGGACGCGACTCGATCCTCGACCACTACCGCACGGTGGCCCAGGTGGGACTGCCGATCGTGGCCTACAACAACCCCATCGACACCCGCATCGACCTGACGCCCGACATTCTGGCCGAACTCCATGCCGAGGGCCTGATCGTCGGCGTCAAGGAGTTCACCGGCGATGTCCGCCGCTTCTACGAGATCAAGGAGCTGGCACCGGATCTCGACGTGCTGGTCGGCTCCGACGATGTCGTGCTCGAGCTCGGCATCGCCGGCGCGGTCGGCTGGATCGCGGGTTACCCGAACGCGATCCCGCAGGTGACCGTCGAGCTGTACAACGCGGCGGTGAACCGGGATCTGGACAAGGCGCTGCCGCTGTATCGCGAGCTGCACAAGCTCCTGCGCTGGGACTCGAAAACCGAATTCGTGCACGCCATCAAGCTGTCGATGGATCTGGCCGGACGCCGCGGCGGCGCGTGCCGCCCGCCCCGGGTCCCGCTGGCCCCGGAGCTGGTCGCCAAGATCACCGCCGACACCCGCGAGGTGCTGGCCCGGGGCTACCACTAGCCGAAACACCCTCAGCCACCAGCGAATACGGGAGTACTACGCGATGACCGTCACGATCCTGCCCAGCGCCGACTCGACGGCGGAGGAGGTCGACGCCGCCGTCGAAGCCGCGGCCGCCGCCGCGGCGCCCTGGGCGGACACGTCCGCGGGTGACCGCGCCCGGCTGCTCGACACCGTCGCGGACCGGCTCGACTCCCACGCCGCCGAGCTCATCCGGCTCGCCGTGCTCGAAACACGGCTCGCCGAGGCGCGGCTGCGAGCCGAGTTGCAGCGCACCAGCTTCCAGCTGCGCCTGTTCGCCCGGGCAGTCGTCGACGGCGGCTTCCTGGACGTGCGCGTCGACACCGCGGACGCGCGGTGGCCGATGGGCGTACCGCGACCGGACCTGCGCCGGATGAACATTCCGCTGGGCCCGGTGCTCAATTTCGCCGCGAGCAACTTCCCGTTCGCGTTCTCGGTCGCCGGGGGCGATACCGCCTCTGCGTGGGCGGCGGGATGCCCGGTCGTCGTCAAGGCCAATCCCGGCCATCCGGCGCTGTCCCGTGCGGTCGGAGCGCTCATTGACGAGGCGATCGCCGAATGCGGCGCTCCCCGTGGCCTTTTCGGGATGGTCTTCGGCCGCGACGCCGGTGTGCGAGCGCTGGCCCGTCCCGCCGTCGCCGCCGTCACCTTTACCGGATCCACGGCCGGTGGGCGGGCGCTGTACGACCTGGCCTGCGCACGGCCGGTCCCGATCCCCTTCTACGGCGAACTCGGATCGATCAATCCGGTGTTCGTGACCGCCGAGGCGGCGCGCACCCGGGCCGGGGAGATCGCCTCGGGACTGCTGACCGCGGTCAGTTCGAGTGCGGGGCAACTGTGTACCAAGCCCGGCCTGGTCGCGGTGCCCGAGGACTCCACGGTGGTGGCCGAACTGCTCGCCGCACCGCCGCCCCCGACCGGCGAGCTGCTCAACGATCAGATCGCCGAGGGATTCGCCCGTGCCCTCACGCAGGTCCGGTCGCATCCGCAGGTGCGTGTTCTGGCCGAGCCACCCGGGGCCGCCGTGCTGCTGGCGACCACCGCGCGGGCCGTGCTGGCCGACCGCGACGGCCTCATGCGCGAAATGTTCGGCCCGGCAACGCTGCTGGTGACCTACCGGGACACCGCCGAGCTGCTGGAACTGGCGCGCTCGCTGCACGGGGAGCTGACGGTGTCGATCTTCGGTGAGGGCGCCGACGAGACCACCCGCGCGCTGCTCACGGCGGCGACGGCCGCGGCCGGTCGCGTGCTGTGGAACTCCTGGCCCACCGGGGTCTCGGTGACCTACGCACAACAGCACGGCGGCCCCTATCCGGCCACCACGACCCCGGCCACCACCTCGGTCGGCACCGCGGCCATGGCCCGGTTCCTGCGCCCGATCGCCTTCCAGTCGATGCCCGAGGAGCTGTTGCCACCGGCATTGCGCTCGGACAATCCGCTCGGCGTGCCGCGTTCGGTGGACGGGGCGCGGCCGCAATGACTCTCGACTCCTCGACCCTCGATGCCGCCGACATCGGCTCGCTGCCCGGCGTCGGCGTGCTGATCATCGGCGCGGGCATCATCGGCTGCGCGATCGCGGACCGGCTCGCCCTGGCGGGCGCGTCGGTGCGGATCTGCGAGGCGGGCGGGCTCGCCTCGGGAACCACCGCGCACGGCGAGGGCAATGTGCTCGTCTCCGACAAGGGCGCGGGACCGGAGCTGGAGCTCTCCCGGCTGTCGCGGCGACTGTGGCCCGAGGTGCTGGCCCGCATCGCCCGGACCATGCCCGAGGAGGCCGCGGCCGTCGAATGGGATCCCAAGGGCGGCATCGTCGTCGCCACCGACGCGGCCGGGGCCGCCGCCCTGGCGGACTTCGCGGCCGGGCAGCGCGCGGTCGGATTGCACTGCGAAGATCTCGACGCGGACCAGTTGGCACAGGCCGAACCCGCGTTGACCCGGGATGTGACCGGGAGCGTCCACTACCCCGACGACGCTCAGGTCCAGCCCGTCGGCGCGGCGGCGGCCCTGATCGGGTCCGCCGCCGCGGCCGGAGCCGTCATCGAAACCCGCTGTGTGGTCACCGGATCCATCGTGCGTGACGGACGGCTGATCGGCGTGCGGACCAGCCGGGGGCCGCGCTACGCCGAGGTGGTCATCAATGCGGCCGGACCGTGGTCGGGCCGGGTCGCGCAGCGGCTCGGCGCACCGATCGCGGTTCGCACCCGCCGCGGTGACGTCCTGATCACCGCGCCCATGCCGCCCACCGTCTTCCACAAGGTCTACGACGCGGATTACGTGGGCGCGGTGGGCAGTTCGGAGGCCGAGCTGCAATCCTCGGCCGTCATCGAATCCACCCACGGCGGGCCGATCCTGCTCGGTTCGTCCCGGCGCGAGTGCGGTTTCGACAACCGGCTGCGGCCCGACAGCATGGCGGCCATCGCGCGGCGGGCGCTGCGCCTGTATCCGGTGCTGGCCGACGCGGCGATCATGCGGGCGTACGGCGGTTTCCGCCCGTTCTTCGCCGACCATCTCCCGGTGATCGGCCCGGACCCGCGGCTGCCCGGACTCTGGCACGCCACCGGACACGAGGGCGCGGGCATCGGGCTCTCGATCGGCACCGCGCAGGTGCTGACCCGCGCGCTCGCCGGTCGCGCCGGGGAGCTCGACATCGCGCCGTTCACCGTCGACCGGCCCGCGGTGATCGCTTCCGGCCGTATCGAATCCGATGCCGGGCACCTCCCGCTCTGAGATACCGACAAGGACAATCCCGATGCACAGCAGCAAGATCATCTCCGCGATCGACACCCATACCGAGGGCATGCCCACCCGCGTGATCACCGGCGGGGTCGGCACCGTTCCCGGCCACACCATGGCCCAGCGGCGCACCTACTTCATCGACCATCTCGACGGACTGCGCCGGCTGCTGGTCAACGAACCGCGCGGCCACGCCTCGATGAGCGGGGCGATCCTGCAACCGGCGACCACCGCCGACGGGCACTTCGGCGTGCTGTTCATCGAAGTCAGCGGACTGCTGCCGATGTGCGGCCACGGCACCATCGGCGTCGCAACCGCCCTGGTGGAGGCGGGCATGGTGCCGGTCACCGAGCCGACCACCGAGATCCGGCTCGACACCCCGGCCGGGCGGGTGGTGGCGACGGTGAACGTCACTGCGGGGCACGCGGATTCGGTCACGCTGCGCAATGTGCCCGCGTACTGCGACAGCCTCGACAACGAGGTCGAGGTGCCCGGGCTCGGTCCGGTCCGCTACGACCTCGCCTACGGCGGGAACTTCTACGCCATCGTGGATCCCGCCAAGCTCGGCTTACCCTTCGATCGAGCCGAACAGGCCCGGATTCTCGATGCCGGACTGCGAATCATGGCGGCCATCAACGAGTCCCGTCCTCCGGTGCACGCCGAGGACCGCGGAATCACCGGCTGCAAGCACGTGCTGTTCCTCGATCCGGACTCCGAGCCCGCGCACACCCGCAACGCCATGGCCATCCATCCCGGCTGGTTCGACCGATCCCCGTGCGGCACCGGCACTTCCGCACTGCTGGCCCGCCAGCATGCCCGCGGCCTGCTCGCCGCGGACGCGGTGCTGCGCAGCGACTCGTTCCTCGGCACCACCTTCCACGCACGCGCGATCGAGACCACGACGGTCGGCGATCATCCCGCGATCATTCCCGAGATCACCGGGCGCGCATGGCTGACCGGGACCGCCACCTACCTGCTCGACCCATCGGACCCCTTCCCCGAAGGGTTCGTCTTCTAGGCGCGAACTTGCTCCTTGCGTGGCCTAGGTCACTTCGCTAGCCTTGTGCAATGTCACACTTCACATAACACATTGAGCCGCAGATCTTTTCAAGAGAGCCGACTATGTACGCATTGCCCGGAAGTGGAAACATCGAAATGCGCGCCGGGGGGCCGGTCATTTCACCGAAAACCGTGATTCTCGGTGTCGCGGCGAGCGATTCACACGCGGTCGCGAATCACATCATTGCCCTGCATCTCGACCAACTCGGTTATCACGTCGTCAATCTCGGCCCCTGCACACCGATCTCGGAATTCGCCGAGTCCTTCGCCGCGAATCCGGATGTCATCGCCGTGGTGATCGGGTCGGTCAACGGGCATGCCGTCGAAGACGTCTCCCCGCTGCGCGCCGCCCGCGCCGCCGGCCTGCTGGACTGCCCGGTGATCGTCGGCGGCAACCTCTCGGTGGGCAGCGCCAAGACCGGAGACGAGCCGCGGCGGCTGCTCGAACTGGGTGTGGATCACGTGCTTTCGAGCATCGACGAGCTGACCCGGGTGCTGGACCGGCTGCGGGCGCGCACCCGCGGCGCGGCGGCCTGAAGGAGAACATCATGACCGCGACCGTGCACGACATGATCGGGATCGGCTTCGGGCCGGCCAATATCGCGCTGGCCGTCGCGCTCGAGGAATTGCAGCCCCGGGTGCGCCCGCTGTTCCTCGAGGCCCGCGAACGTGTGGTCTGGCAGCCGGAAATGCTGCTCGCCGGGGCGGACACCCAGAACAATCCGGTGCGCGATCTGGTGACGCCACGCAATCCGCGCAGCAAATACAGCTTTCTCAATTTCCTGTTCGAACAGGGCCGCATGCTGGAATACCTGAACCTGGGCGTGGAATTCCCGCTGCGGAAGGAATACAGCCAGTACATCGCCTGGGTGGCATCGCATTTCGCGGACCGGGTCGAATACGCCGCCGCGGTCGATTCGGTGGAGGTCGCCACCCTGCCCGACGGCGCCGAAGGCTACCGGGTCCGGCTCGCGTCCGGGGATTTCCGGCTGGCCCGGACCGTGGTGCTCGCACCGGGCCGAACACCCTACGTCCCGGCCCCTTTCGACCGCGTCGACTCCGTCCGTGTCGCCCACCTGACCAGGTACGCGGGCACCGTGGCACGCTTCGGCGGCGAGCTGGCCCGGGGCGGCCGGGTCGCGGTGATCGGCAGCAGTCAGAGCGCCGTCGAACTGACCCTCGACCTGGCCCGGCGGTTCCCCGAGGCCGAGATCGTCACCGTCACTCGCGGTTTCGGTCCTCGCATGAAGGACGTCTCCCCGTTCATGGAGGAGAGCATCATGCCGGACTTCGTCGACTACTACTTCCATGCCTCGCAGCAGAGCAAGGACGCGCTGGATCTCGATCTGCGCTACACCAACTACTCGGCCGCCGACGCCGATGTCCTGCGGGCGCTGTATCTGATGATCTACGAGCAGCGTCTGGACGGAAACCAGAAGGTGTTCCTGCGCAACAACTCCGAGGTCTCGGACGTGTCCGCGGAAGCGGACGGTATCGTGCTCACGCTGCGCGACCGCCACCGCGGTGAGTTCGCACCGGAACGGTTCGACCTGGTGCTGCTGGCGACCGGGTTCCGCAACTTCGGTCCCCGGCCCGATCAGGAACCCTATCCCCCGCTGCTGGAAAACCTCGCGCCACAGCTGCACCGCACCGACCAGGGTGCGGTGGCGGTCGGCTACGACTACCGGGTGGCCGGGGCACACGGTCACCCGCTGCCCCCGCTGTTCGTCTACAACCTGTGCGAGTCCTCGCACGGCATCTCCGACGCGGGATCGTTCAGCCTGCTGTCGCTGCGCGCGGAGACGATCGCGCGCACCGTCGCCGACCTGCTCGATCCCGCCGTCGAGGTGGCTCCGGTGTTGTTCGGCGGCGGCACTTCTCCGGTCACCGAGCCGACCGGGGGCGCAGTGTCGGGAGGGTTGCCCCGATGACCCGGCAGCTCCCCGTGCGGCCACGCGCGGCGGTCGTCACCGATCTGCCCGGCCCGCGCTCACGGCGACTCCTCGACCACCAGGATCAGGTCGAATCGTCCGCCCGTACCTATCCGCGGCACACGCCGATCGCGGTGGCGGGCGGCTCCGGCTCCTATCTGACCGATCTGGACGGCAATGTCTTCCTCGATTTCCTCTCCGGCGCAGGTGTTCTCGCCCTCGGCCACAACCATCCCGACCTGGTGGCCGCCGCGCACCGTCAGCTCGACATCCACCCGCATCTGCTCGACTTCCCGACACCGGCCAAACAGGAGTTCACCGACCGGCTGATCGGGCTGCTGCCCGTGTCGATGCGGGACCGCACCAGGATCCACTTCTGCGGTCCGACCGGAGCCGACGGCATCGACGCCGCGGTGAAACTGTGCAAGACCGCCACCGGCCGCGGCGACGTCATCGCCTTCCATGGCGGGTTCCACGGCAGCACCCAGAGCACGATCGCGCTCACCGGACTGCGCGGGTCCAAGGAGCACCTCTCGAATCTGCTTCCGGGAGTGGCGTTCTTCCCCTACTCCTACTGCTACCGATGCCCGCTCGGGCTGGCGCCGGACACGTGCGCGATCAATTGCGCGCAGTACCTGGAGAACATGCTCGCCGATCCGAACGGCGGGGTGCGCAGGCCCGCGGCCGTGGTCATGGAGCTGGTCCAGGGTGAGGGCGGGGTGATCCCGGCGCGCCGAGAATTCGCCGAGCGGGTCCGGAAGATCACCGCCGCCCACGACATTCCGCTGATCGTGGACGAGGTGCAGACCGGATGCGGGCGCACCGGCACCTGGTTCGCCTTCGAGCAGTACGGCATCGAACCCGATGTGATCGTCGCGTCCAAGGCCCTCGGCGGCGGCCACCCGGCCTCGGTCATCCTCTACGACCGGCGACTGGACGGCTGGTCGCCCGGCGCGCACACCGGCACCTTCCGCGGCAATCAGCTCGCCTTCGCCGCCGGCGCGGCGCTGATGGAGGTGGTGGCGCGGGACGGCGTGCTGGACAACGTCGTCGAGGTCGGCGCGCTGCTGCGCGAGGGCCTGCTCGCGCTGCGCTCTCGGTATCCCTTCCTCGGTGAGGTCCGGGGGCTCGGATTGATGCTCGGCGTGGAGCTCACCGCGCTGGGTTCCCGGTCGTCCGCCGAAGTGGCACAACGGCTTCGGTCGGCGGCGTTGCGCCGCGGGCTGCTCTTCGAGCTGGCCGGGCGCGACGACAATGTCGCGCGGTTCCTGCCGCCGCTGACCCTCGGCCGCGACGAAGCCGCCGAGGCGCTGGAAATCCTGGGCGCGGCCTGTGCGGAGGTCGCCGCCCGCTCCGCCACCGGCCCTGCCGGTGGACACGAATGAACATCTCAGAAGGGAGCCCACGATGGTCACATCAACGGGCGACACTCCCCCGATCACCCTGGATAACGAAGCCGAGTCGGCCGCGATTCGCGCCTCCTACCAACGATTCCCACACTGGACCCAGCATCTGTGGACCTGGATCACCGGCAAGGCCCTCCCCGGTCAGCAACCCCTGATCCGGCTGAACCCGGTCACCTACCTGATCTGCGATCTGATCGTACTGGCCGCCGGTATCGCGTCGGCCTGGTGGATCGTTGCCGACGAAGTGTCATGGCTGTGGCTGCTGCTACCGCTGTGCTGGGTGCTGAGCACCTCGGCCTCGCGGGTGTGTTCCACCGTGATCGCCCACCACGCGATCCACGTCCGCTTCACCCACAAGATCCACCGCGACCGCATGATCCACCAGGTCTTGTCCACGCTGGTATGCACCGACGACGCCGACCAGTACTACGAAGACCACATCAACCTGCACCATCGCAAGGAAACCTTCGCCACCATCGCCGATCCCACCATCCAGCACCTGCTGCAGCTGCGGTTCCGGCCGGGCATGAGCGAGCGCGCGCTGTGGCGGCGGCTGGCGATCGTGATCGTCTCCCCCAAGTTCCACGCCGAATTCCTCTACACCCGTCTCGCCCAGAACCTGTGGCGCTGCGCGAACTACCGCAAGGTGATGGGCGCGGTGTATCTGGCCGCGATCGCCGCAGTGGTGACCTGGACGGGCACGTGGCCGGAATTCGCACTGGCGGTGCTGATTCCGCTGGTTCCGCTGTATCACGTCGTCGCGCTGCTGGAATTCCTCAGCGAGCACGCGTGGTTCAAGGCCAAGGACCTTCGCCTGTCCGGCCGTGCCTTCCATGTCTCGCACTCCTGGGGGCGATTCAGCGGTGACCCCCTGCCCGAACCCGGACAGCCGCTGCTGACCGCCCTGCGCGCCTGGACCCGCTGGATTCTTCGAATGACCTTCTACCACTTGCCGTCTCGTATCACGGTGGTGCCGGGCGATCTGGCCCAGCACGACTTCCACCACCGCCGTCCGTCCACCAGCGAGTGGGTGCGGGCCGGATACGCCCGGCAGTCCGACATCGATGCCGGACATCCGAAATGGCCCGCATACACCGATGTCTGGGGCCTGGGGAACTCGATCGGCAAGGTCTTCGAGATTCTCGCCAACGAGCAGCCCACCGAATGGGGACTGTCCGGCGAGAAGCGGCGCGGCAAGACGCCCACCACGGTCGAGGTACGCCGTGCCGGATAGCGAATACGACATCGCGGTCGCGAAATTCGGCGGATCCTGCTTCCTCGACCTCGCCGACTACACCGCCGTGGCCGGATATCTCAGCCACTCCGTGGGCGAGCGGCCGGACCGGCGCGTGGTGGCCGTGGTCAGCGCCATGTCGGGCACCACCGGGCGGCTGCTCGAGGCGGCGCGGTCGATCGATCCGGAACTCCGGGCACAAGCCCAGGACCACATTCTGGCCACCGGCGAAATGGTCAGCGCCAGTTTCCTGCGCGCCGCACTCGACGCGCGGGGCTGCCCGGCCGTCGAATTATGGGCCGGGCAGAACGGGCTCGGCAGCGACGGACAGGCCACCCGGGCATCGATCGTCTCGATGGACGCCCGGCCACTCCTGGACGCCCTGCGACACCATCGCGTGGTGGTCGTCGCGGGCGGTCAGGCCACCGACTCGACCGGGCAGGTCACCATGCTCGGGCGCAACAGCTCCGATCTGACCGCGGTGGCCATCGCCGCCATGCTGGGCCTGGATCGGTGCGAGATCTTCTCCGACGTGCCGGGCGTGTTCACCGCCGATCCCTACATCGTGCCCGCGGCCGAACTCATGCCCGAGCTCGGCTATCGGCAGTGCGCGGCGATGTCGGCGGCCGGTGCCAAAGTGCTGCACCAGGATTCGGTCCGGCTGGCCGAGACACACGGTGTGCGCATCGAATGCCGGGCACTGACGCCCGCCGATGCCGGCGGCGCGCTGGTCGCGGCCACCGGCACCGTGGTCGGCGTGGGACGCGGGCGCACCGCGGTGGTCACCCGTCGGCGTCTCACCGACGGATACGGACTGGTGTCGGTGATCGACGCCGACGGCGGCGCACAGACCACCGTCGTCCCGCTGCCGGAGCTGGATTCGCTCGCCAACGCCCTGCACGCGCGGATCAGCGGAAGCTCCACTCCGGCCGCCCGATTCGCCGGAGAGAAACGCCGATCGAGCCACAGCGATCTGCTCACCCGGTCCGGGGGCCCGCACGGTGACGGCGGTGACCGGACGTGATCGTCGCCGAATTGCCCGATATCGCCTCCTCTCTGGCCTACATCCGGTCCCTGGGCAAGCCGACGGTCGCCCAGCTGCTCGACGAGGCATCCACTCGCGCAAGACCTTTGATCCAGCCGCGCTGCGGAGTCGGCGGCCACGAGGCGATGCGCGCGCTGCTGACCGGCCTGCAGGCCACGGCCGCACCGGATATCGCGACGGTCACCGTCGACTCGCACACCCGGCTGCTGCGATTCGACAGTGTGCGCGCCGCGTTGGCCGCCGATCCGGCGAGCCTCAATGGCTATCCGCTGATCAACCACGGCTGGCGACTGGGCCGCGAACTGAACGAGGCGGTGGCCGCGCCGATTCAGCTCAGGCACGGTTCGCCGGATGCCCGGCAGTTGTTCGCGGTGAGCATCGCCTCGGGATTCACCTCGTTCGAGGGCGGCGGCATCGGCTACAACGTGCCCTACGCCAAGGACGTTCCGATCACCGCGTCGCTGCGCTCCTGGCAAGAGATCGACCGGATCGCCGGGGAGATCACCGCCGCCGGGGTGACCGTCGACCGGGAGCTGTTCGGCACCCTCACCGGGGTGCTCATGCCGCCCTCGATCTGCCTGGCCACCACCCTGCTGGAGGCGGTACTGGCCGCGGCACAAGGGGTTCGGTGCCTGTCCATCTCCTATCCGCAGGGCGGTCACCCCTGGCAGGACCTGGCCGCACTGCGGGCGATCACCACCCTGGCCGCCCACTATCTGGCCGACCGGCCCGAGGTGCGGGTCCACACGGTGCTGCATCAGTTCATGGGTGTCTTTCCCGCCGACCGGGATCGCGCCGTCGAGCTGATCATCTACGGCGGACTGATCGCGGCGCGCGGACGGGCGGCCAAGGTCATCACCAAGTCGCCCGCGGAGGCCAGCGGCATTCCGACCATGGCCGAGAACGCCGTCGGGATGGTCGCGGCCCGCTTCGGGACCGGACCGTCGTTCGACTGGTTCGAGCTCGACGAGGAAGCGATCACCCGCGAGCAGAGCGCGATCGAACGCGAGGTGCGCGAGCTGATCGACCCGGTACTCGACGCTCCCGATCCGATCGACTCCATCGGTCGAGCCTTCGCCGACGGCAGGCTGGATGTTCCGTTCCCTGCCAGTCGGTTCGTGCGGGGCGAGGTGATCTCCTGCCGCGACGGGCAGGGCGCGATTCGCTTCGCGCGCTTCGGGAACCTGCCGTTCGGGGCGCGCACCCGCCGCGCCAACGACGAGCGCTTGGACCGGCCCGCGAGCTCGCCGATCGACAGTGCCGGGCTGGTGCGGGACGTGGAGTACTTCGCACGCCCCGCCGATCCGGACCCACTGCGCTGGATGCGCCCGACCGCGGGAGTCCGGACATGCTGAGTACGAACGGGTTTCGAGTGGGCATCGTCGGCGCGACCGGTCTCGTCGGTGCGGTGCTGCGCCGGGTACTGACCGAACGCGACTTCCCGGTCGCGCGGATGCGCTACTTCGCCTCCGCGCGATCGGCGGGCACGCGGTTGCCCTGGCACCCCGGCGAGGACATCGCCGTCGAGGACGTGGCCGACGCCGACCCGGCCGGACTCGATTTCGCGATCTTCTCGGCGGGCGGCGACATTTCGCGCATCCATGCGCCACGGTTCGCGGCGGCCGGTGCGATGGTCATCGACAACTCGTCGGCCTGGCGACTGGATCCGCAGGTGCCGCTGGTGGTCAGCGAGGTCAACCCGCACGCCGCGCATACCGCGCCCAAAGGCATCATCGCCAACCCGAACTGCACGACCATGGCCGCGATGCCGGTGCTGGCCCCGCTGCATCGGCGGGCCGGACTGATCCGGCTGACGGTGAGCAGCTATCAGGCGGTCTCCGGTGGCGGCTTCACCGGGCTCGGGGAGCTCACCGCCGGTGTCGCCGCCGGCCGAGCCGGGGCCCTGGCCTTCGACGGTGCCGCGGTGGACTTCCCCGAGCCGGTGCGGTTTCCCGCCCCGATCGCCTTCAACGTGATTCCCTTGGCTGGCAGCCTCGTCGACGACGGATCCCTCGAGACCGACGAGGAACAGAAGCTGCGCCACGAGAGCCGCAAGATCCTCGGCCTGCCGGATCTCCGGGTGGCGGCCACCTGCGTGCGGGTGCCCGTGTACACCGGTCACTCGCTGACGGTGCACGCCGAGTTCGCCGAGCCGATCACGCCCGCGCAGGCCACCGAATTGCTCGCCGCCGCACCGGGGGTGCGGTTGTGCGCGCTGCCGACGCCGCTGGCGGCGACGGGCCGCGATCCCAGTTTCGTCGGACGCATCCGGCAGGACCGCAGCGTCGAGCACGATCGCGGGCTGGTGTTGTTCATCAGCGCGGACAACCTTCGAAAAGGCGCGGCGCTCAATGCCGTTCAGATCGCCGAGCTCCTCGCGGCCGACCTCCGCAGCCGGGCGGGATCCTCATGAACAGAACGTCGACCGTGCCGATGTGGGCGATCTCGGTGACCGTATTCCTGGTCGCGCTGAACCTGCGTCCCGCCATCACCGCGATCGCGCCTGTGGCCACACTCATCCGCGCCGATGAGCACACCGACTCGGCGACCATCGGAATGCTCAGCGCCGCACCGATATTGGTATTCGGCCTGCTGTCTTCGTTCGCCTCCAGGCTCGGGACGCGGCACGGCTTTCAGACCGTCATCGCGTACGCGCTACTGGTGCTGGCCGCCGGGTTCTGCCTGCGCCTGCTGCCGGGACTGGTCCCGATGTTGTGGGGCATGGTCGTGATCGGGGCCGGGATCACCGGATTGAACGTGCTGCTGCCCGCCTACATCAAAGGACACCCACCGCACCGGCGCGGACCGCTGATGGGCATCTACACCGTCTGCCTGTATCTGGGACCGGCACTGACAGCCGCTGTGACACTGCCGATCTCACGGGGCCTCGACTCGTGGAGGCTGGGCCTGTTCGTGTGGGTCGGCCTGGTGGTGCTCGCGGCACCGGCCTGGCTGGCGCTGCGCCGCCGCGAGGGGAATACGGGAACCGCCGCCGTACGGTCGGCGGCCACCGTCTCCTCGGTCATCTATCAACCCCTCACCTGGGCGATCGTGGCGTTCTTCTCGATCATGTCCGTGCTGTTCTTCACCATCGCCGGATGGCTGCCCAACATCCTGATCCAGGCCGGGCACGGCAGCGGCAGTGCCTCGGTGCTGCTGGCCCTCACGGAAGTGACGGCCATCCCCTGCGCGCTGGGCGTATCGATCGCCATTCACCGCACCCGCAGCCAAGTGTGGGCGACGGTACTGGGCCCGGCCCTGCTGCTCGCCGGGACCGTCGCCATCGCGCTGCGACCCGACGGCTGGACCCCGCTGTGGATGGTCATCTTCGGGGCCGGGCTCGGAATCGCGGGCGGCGCCTCGTTCTCCCTGCCGCTGCTGCGTACCCGCAGCGCCGCCGAGGCCGCCCTGGTCGCCGGCGTCACCCAGACGGTCGGGTATTCGCTGTCCGCGGTCGGCCCGGTCGGAGCCGGTGCGCTGCACGACCTTTCGGGCTCCTGGGGCCCGGTGCTGGCCGTCCTCGCCGTGTTCATCGTCGTCCAGGGCGTGGCCGGCGCCTACGCCGGACGCAGCGTATTCATCGAAAGTCCTCGAGAAGAAGGATCACATGTCAGTGTCGAACAATTCTGATGCGCACCGGGCCCTGTATCCGCCGCGGGTGCATCTCGAAACGGACGAGGGAAAGTCGATGCGCGTCATGGAGGCGTATCCGTTCGCCACCATGCTGTCCGCGCCGAATGCCGACGAGATCGTGGCCACCAATCTGCCGCTGGTCCTGAATCGGGAACGCGGGCCGCACGGCACGCTGTTCGGTCATCTCGACAGCGCGAATCCGCATGCGCGACTGCTCGACGGGCGGCCGGTGACCGTCTTGTTCCACGGGCCCAACGCCTATCTGTCGCCGAAGGTGCTCACCGGAAATCCATTGCCGACCTGGAATTCGATCAGCGTCCACGTCCGGGGCACCGCGACGCTGCTGCGGGATCGCACCCAGTTGCTCGACGGCATAGCCAGCATTTCCGAGAGGTCCGATCCCCACGATTACGAGCTCGATTACTCCCATCCCCGGATCGCCCAGATCATCGGCCGCGTCACCGGATTCGAGATTCGGATCCACGAGATCATCGGCCGATTCAAGGTCTCCCAGGATCTGGACGCGGACAATCGCGCGCGGGCGGCCGAGGCGATGGCCGTGGTTCGCCACGCCGACGAACGGGCCGTCATCGAAGCGTCGTTCGGCACGGTGAGGTAGACGATGGCCATTTTCGCGGTGGAGTACGCCTACGGCCCCGCCGGGTCGGTCCAGGCGAAAAACTATGAGCGGCTCCATGTTCCGCACCTCGACTGGGTCAAGGGTCGCTACGAGGAGAACCGGATCCACCTCGCCGGGCGGTACGCGGACCTGTCGGGAGCCCTGTTCGTGGTGGAAGCCGAGGACGAGGCCACGGTCCGGGAGCTGTTCGCGGGTGACCCCTTCGCCACCGAGGATGTCCTCACCGGCATGCGGGTGCTGCCGTGGAGCGTCAGATTCGGGTGGCTGTGACCGAGCATGTCGATGTCGCCATTATCGGGGCGGGCATCATGGGCGCGACCTTCGGCGCGATCGTCCGAATGGTGCAGCCCGACTGGTCGATCGCGGTATACGAGCGATTGAACGATGTCGCACAGGAGAGCAGCGGGTCCTGGAACAATGCCGGGACCGGGCACGCGGGCCTGTGCGAGCTGAACTATTCGCCGCAGCGAGCCGACGGATCCATTGACATCGCCAAAGCCATCGAGGTCAATGAGAAATTTCAGGTCTCGCGGCAATTCTGGGCCTACGCGGTCGAGCATTCGATGCTGCGCGAGCCCGGCCGGTTCATCAATGCCGTCGATCATTTCAGCTTTGTTGAGGGGGCTGAAAATGTGAAGTACCTACGGCGGCGATACGACACGCTGGCACCCAATCCCCTGTTCGCCGATCTGCGCTACAGCGCCGATCCGGACGTGCTCGCGGACCGGCTGCCGCTGATGGCCGCCGATCGCGGCGCGGCGGCGGAAACGGCCGTCAGTTGGAGCGGCGCCGGCACGGATGTCGATTTCGGGGAACTGACGCGGCAACTGCTCGAATTCCTCGGGCGCACAGCGCCGATCCATCTCGGCTGCGAGGTCACCTCGCTGGCCCGAGCCGATCCCGGGTGGCGACTGAGCCTCCGGGATCGACGATCGGGGAGACGATCCACGGTCCAGGCGCGGTTCGTGTTCGTCGGCGCAGGCGGGCGAACACTGTCGCTGCTGCGGAACGCCCGGGTACGGGCGGTGCGGCACGTGGGCGGCTTTCCGGTCTCCGCGCAGTTCTTGCGGTGCACCGATCCGGACGTGGTGCGTGCCCATGACGCCAAGGTGTTCGGGCTGCCCGCGCCGGGCGCGCCGCCCATGGCCGCGCGGCATCTCGACACCCGAATCGTCAACGGCAAGCGGGAGTTGCAGTTCGGGGCCTACAGCGGATGGTCTCCGCGATTCCTCCAACACGGTTCAGCCCTGGACTTTCCGCGATCGGTGGGCCCGGGGAACGCGATACCGCTGCTCCGGGTGGCGATCGAGAACCGGCCGCTGCTGCGGTTCCTGATCGAGGACGTCACCCAGTCGATGCGGGGCAGGCTCCGAGCGCTCCGTGCGTTCGCTCCCGGAACCGAGGCGGACGACTGGGAATCGATCACCGCCGGTCAACGCGTCCAATCCGTGTTGTCGGACGGCGGGCTGCGTTCCGGCGCACTCGAATTCGGCACCTCCGTCGCGACGGCCGACGACGGTTCGCTCGCCGGGTTCCTGGGCACGCTTCCGGGTGCGTCGGGCGCGGTGTCGGCCGTGCTGGATCTGCTCGGGCGCTGTTTTCCCGACAAGCAGGCGCAGTGGGAGCCGGTGATCCGCCGGATGATCCCGTCCCATGGTCGCGCGCTGAACTCCGATCCCGTTCTGTGCGGGGAGGTTTCGGCGTGGACCGGTTCGGCGCTCGGGCTCCGCCCGCCTGCCTGACCTGGTATCGGCAATCTCTTGCGTGACGCAGACCACTTGGCTACAGTCAGTGCAATGTCACACTTCACATAACACTTGAGGTCTCGGTGGGGAGTCCCGCACCGGGCCACAGAAGGAGACGGATATGTCCGAGACGATCGCGACGCGTGCGAGCCGGCCCTGGCACGGGGTTCTGGTCGCCACCACGCTGCCCTTCGCCGAGGACTACTCCGTGGATCACGACGCCTTCGGTGAGCAGGTCGCGTGGCTGGCCGCGAACGGCTGCCACGGTGTGAGCCCGAACGGTTCGCTGGGCGAGTACCAGACCCTGACCGACGACGAGCGGGGCGAGATCATCGCCACCGCGATCGCCGCCGCGCCCGCGGGATTCACCGTGATGCCCGGTGTCGCCGCCTACGGGGCGCTGCAGGCGCGCCGGCTCGCCGAACGAGCCGCGCTCGCCGGTGCGCAGGCGGTGATGCTGTTGCCGCCCAACACCTATCGCGGCGGACGCGACTCGATCCTCGACCACTACCGCACGGTGGCCCAGGTCGGGCTGCCGATCCTGGCCTACAACAACCCCGTCGACACCCGCATCGACCTCACCCCCGCGGTGCTCGCCGAACTGCACGCCGAAGGGTTGATCGTCGGCGTCAAGGAGTTCAGCGGCGACGTGCGGCGCTACTACGAGATCAAGGAGCTCGCACCGGATCTCGATGTGCTGGTCGGCTCCGACGATCTCGTGCTCGAGCTCGCCATCGCCGGAGCCGTCGGCTGGATCGCCGGATACGCCAACGTGATTCCGCGCTCGGCCGTCGAGCTCTACCACGCCGCGGTCAACCGGGACCTGGACAAGGCGCTGCCGATGTACCGCGAGCTGCACCGGCTGCTGCGCTGGGACTCCAAGACCGAATTCGTCCAGGCCGTCAAACGCTCGATGGATCTGGCCGGGCGCCGCGGCGGCATCGCCCGCCCGCCGCGCCTGCCGCCCGGTCCGGACCTGCGGGCCCGCATCGACGCCGACACCCGCGCGGTCCTCGCCCTGGGCCACCGCTAGGCCCTCGCACCCGCCCACGCATCCCGCCCCACCCGAGAGAGATATTTCGTTGAGCCCCAGCATTATTCCCCCGGCCACCGATCCGGTCGGCCGCGACGACCGGCCGCTGTCGATCACCGTGGACGGCGCCGTCGTCGCGGGGGTGCACGGACAGACCCTGGCCTCGGTACTCCTGGCGGGCGGGCGCCCGCAGTGGCGCACCGCGCCCACCGGCGGCGCGCGCGGCGTCTTCTGCGGCATCGGTGTGTGTTTCGACTGTGTGGCGACCGTGAACGGCGTGCCGGACGTGCGATTGTGCCGGCGTCCGGCCCGCGACGGCGACGCCGTCACCACACAGTCGCGCTGGCCCGGAGACGTGCGATGACCCGGCATGTGGTGGTGATCGGCGGCGGCCCCGCCGGTGCCGCGGCGGCCGAATCCGCACTGCGGCACGGGGCGCGGGTGACGCTGATCGACTCCAATGAACAACTCGGCGGCCAATACAACCGCAGAATTCCCGCCGACTACCGAGTGCGGCGACCGCTGAGCATCGGGCACGGATACGCCGACGCCGACTACCGGGCGCGGTTTCTGGCCGGTCATCCCCGGTGTGAATGGCTGGCATGGGCCTCGGTCTATCAGATCGAACAGCACGCGGACGGCAGCTGCCCCGCGGTGCGGGTGCTGCAGGGCCCGGAAGGTGAACAGCGCACCCTGCGTGTGGTCCAGGGCGACGCGCTGGTGATCGCGACCGGCGCCTACGACCGGGTGTGCCCTTTCCCCGGCTGGGACCTGCCCGGCGTCTATACCGCCGGTGCCGCACAGACTTTGGCGAAGACCCAGCGCGTTCTCGTCGGCCGGTCGGTGCTGCTGTCGGGCACCGGTCCGTTCCTGCTGCCGGTCGCGCAGTCGCTGGCCGTGGGTGGTGCGACGGTGACCGCGGTACTGGAAGCGAATCCGGGTCGGCACATCCTGCGTCATTGGGGCGCGCGACCCTGGGAGCTGCGGCACAGCCTCGGCAAGGCCGGTGAGCTGATCGAATACGCGGTGTGCGGTGTGCGGCACAGGATTCCGCTGCGCACCTCGTCGGCGGTGATCGCGGTGGCCGGTGACGGGCGGGCGGAGGAGGCCACGATCGCCCGACTGGACGAGAACTGGACACCGATTCCGGGCAGCCGGACCACGGTCGCGGTGGACGCGGTCGCGGTCTCGCACGGGTTCACCCCGCAGCACGAACTCGCCCTCGCCGCCGGTGCTCGACTCGATCCCGGCGGGTTCGTACGCGTCGACCACACCCAGCGCACGACCGCCGAGAATGTCTGGGCGGCAGGGGAAATCACTGGAATCGGAGGCGCTCAGGTCTCCGGTGTCGAGGGTGCGGTGGCCGGAATCGCCGCCGCCGGTGGCGACCCCACCGCGGATCGGGCGCTGACCGCCCGCCATCGCACCGCCCAACAGTTCGTGGCCAGACTCGCAGCGGCGCACCCCCCTCCGGCCCGGCGTGCTGGGCTGGTCGCAACCCGCGACCGTGATCTGCCGCTGCGAGGGCACCACCCGCGCCGAGCTGGCCGCCGCCTGGACCCGCACCGGCGGCGACGGCTACCGGCCCGCCAAGCTCGCCACCCGCGCCGGGCTGGGTCCCTGCCAGGGCCGCATGTGCGCGGCCAATATCGATGCGCTGCGCGGACATTCCTATCCCGACGGGACGGCCGCCGACGGCCTGGCCGCCGCCACACCCGCCTGGCGTCCGCTCGCCGCGCCGGTACGGCTGCGCGAACTCGCGGAACTCGACAGTGAAGGACAGCCCTGATGCGCAGTACCCACCTGATCTCCGCCGTCGACACCCACACCGAGGGCATGCCCACCCGCGTGGTCACCGGCGGCGTCGGCACGATTCCCGGGGCCGACATGGCCGAGCGGCAGGCGTACTTCGCCGAAAACCGTGACGGATTGCGCGGAATGCTGGTCAACGAACCACGCGGGCACTCCTCGATGGTCGCCGCGATCCTGCAGCCCGCCACCACCGCCGACGGCCACTTCGGTGTCCTGTTCATCGACACCAGCGGCATGCTGCCGATGTGCGGGCACGGCAGCATCGGCGTCGCCACCACGCTGGTCGAGACCGGCATGGTGCCGGTCACCGAGCCGGTCACCGAGATTCGGCTCGACATGCCGATCGGCCGCATCGTGGCCGAGGTCGCGGTGCGCGCCGGGCACGCCGACTCGGTCACCCTGCGCAATGTGCCCGCCTTCTGCGACAGCCTCGACAACGACATCGAGGTGCCGGGGCTGGGGACCGTCCGCTACGACATGGCCTACGGCGGCAACTTCCATCCGATCATCGATCTGGGCAAGCTCGGACTGCCCTACGACCGGGCGCACAAGGACCGGATCCTCGCCGCCGGACTGCGAATCCTGGACGCCATCAACGCATCCCGGCGGCCCGTGCATCCGGAGGACGAGCGGATCTCCGGATGCAAGCACGCCATGTTCCTCGCGCCCGACTCCGAGCCCGCGCACGTCCGCAATGTCATGGCCAACTATCCCGGGTGGTCGGACCGCTCCCCCTGCGGCACCGGCACCTCGGCCCTGCTGGCCCGCCAGCACGCCCGCGGATATCTCGCCGATGACGAAGTGCTGCGCAGTGATTCGCTCATCGGCACCACCTTCCGCGCCCGTTCGGTCGCGGCCACCACCGTCGGGGACCGGCCCGCGATCGTGCCCGCGATCACCGGGCGCGCCTGGGTCACCGGCACCGCCAACTACCTGTTGGACCCCACCGATCCCTTCCCCGAGGGCTTCGTCTTCTAGCGGTCGCGCTCGCGTCCCGCTCCGTCACAACGCACGTCAGAAATACAACGCAACACCCCCTGAGAGGCCCGTCATGAGTTCCGTCGTCACCAAACCCGCGCGACCCAGATTGTCCCCCCGCGCGATGATGCGGCGAATGCCCGTAACCGTCGGCGACACCGGTGATTTCACCAAGAGCATGGGACTGTGGCAATTAGTGGCCCTCAGCCTCGGCGGGCTGGTCGGGGCGGGCGTCTTCTCGCTGGCCGGCGTGGTCGCCCACGATGTGGCGGGCCCGGCGGTCCTCGTCTCGTTCCTCATCGCCGTGGTCGGCTCCGGCGCGGCCGCGCTCTGCTACGCCGAGTTCGCGGGCATGGTGCCGCGGGCCGGGTCGGCCTACACGTATTCCTATGTGGCGCTGGGCGAGATCATCGGCTTCATGATCGGGTGGGATCTGCTGCTCGAATACACGGCCATCGTGTCGGTCGTCGCGATCGCGGTGTCGGGGTATCTGAACTACATCACCCACTACATCGGATTCGACCTGCCCACCTGGGCGCTCGGGGCCCCGGGGTCGGGGCATGGTCACAAGGTCGACGTGTTCGCGCTGCTGCTGTGCCTGCTGCTGGCCTTCCTGCTCTCGCGGGGCACCCGCGAATCCGCCCGGGTGCAAACGGGTCTCGTCGCGTTGAAGCTGCTCATCGTCGCCATCGTGGTCGTCGCGGGCGCTCTGCACATCAAGACCGGCAACTACAGCCCGTATTTCCCGTTCGGCATCGGCAGCGCGGTCTCGGGCGCGGCACTCGCGTTCTTCGCCGTCTACGGTTACGACGCCATGAGCGCCGCGGCCGAGGAATCGAGCGAGGGCAAGAAGCTCATCCCCAAGGCCATCATGATCAGCCTCGGCATCGCGGCGGTGGTCTACCTGCTGGTGTGCCTGGTCATCGTCGGCATGGTCAATTACACCGACATCAACGTGTCCTCGCCGTTCTCGAGCGCCTTCGACTCCATCGGCATGGGAATCCTGGGCCTGATCATCGCGGTCGGCGCGGTCGTGGGCGTCACCACCTCGGCGTTCGCCAATATGCTGGCCGTCACCCGCGTCGGCTTCGCCATGAGCCGCGACGGGCTGCTGCCGTCCTACTTCAGCGAATCCCGTTCCGCCCGCAAGGTTCCCACCCGGGTCATCTGGCCCGTCGGTATCGTCTCCGCGCTGATCGCCGGCTTCCTACCCATCCGCCAGGCCGCCGAACTCACCAATGTCGGCATCCTCATGGCCTTCATCGTGGTGGCCCTCGGCGTCATGCGGCTGCGCCGCACCCGCCCCGATGCCGAACGCGCCTTCCGCACCCCGTGGGTCCCCGTCGTCCCCCTCGTCGGCGTCGGCTTCTCCATCTGGCTGATCAGCCACCTCGCCTGGGTCACCTGGCTGCGCTTCGTCGTCTGGCTCGTCCTCGGCCTGGCCCTCTACCTCACCTTCGGCTACCGCAACTCCACCCTGAACAAGTCCGAAGCCTGACCCACCCTCCGAAACGCCCACAGGCCGTTGCCTCCCCGCAACGGCCTGTGGGCTGTGATCGTTCCGTCGCACCCCGGTCAACTCGCGCCGACGGCGGCCTCGTCGACCGGGATCAGTTCGAAGACCGGGTGGCGGTCGGCCTCGGCGACGAAATCGGCTGCGGCGGAGGTGACATCGGCGCTGAAGTACGGGCGGGTGGTCCGGGCCAGCGCGACATAGCGCTGCAATACCGGCCCCGCCTCCTCCGATGCCGCTTCCCTCAGACCGAAGTCGTGCACATCGGTCCTGCGGCGCAACCGAACTCGGCCCGCGGCTCGGGCATTGCGAACCCATTGCACCGGGCCGTACGGAGCCACCAGCCATCGCTTGCCGCCGTCGGTGACGACCAGAACCGGATTGGTTCGGCGTCTTCCGCTGTTGCGGCCCACCGTGGTGAGCAGATAGCAGCGCGGAAGCAACCCCATTCCGACCAGAGCATTCATCATCACGTTCTCGACGTGCCTGCCGCGTCCGGGATGGTAGACGCGCGCGGGTCGGTCCAGCGGTCCGCTCACGTCCACCTCCGAACCAGACGCACGTCTATCTTTCTCATCGGGTTTCCTGCGCGGCTCCGGCGACGGCGGTGCGCCGGTCGCCATTGGCGGATTGCCCGGGCGCAGGGGTGGTCTCGACGCGTCCGCGGAGGTTGGTGAACTGGCGGCGCTGCATGATGAAGTGCGCGGGCTCGCCGAGCAGACGGTCGAACAAGGCCATGGGAAGGCGGGGTCCGCTGCGGCCGACCGTGCGGACCACCAGGCGAGTGCGGCCGCCCGGCAGCTCGGTCAGGTGGAATGCCCAGATGCCGTCGGCGAACCTCTGCGGCAGCGGGCCGCGCGGGTCGAACGATCGCCGATTCGAGACATCGATGTCGCTGCGCAACACCAAGGTTGCGGGCCGGTCGATGGCTGCGACGGTGAAGAACAGGCCGCCGTCGGGGCTGGCGTCGATCCGGTCGCCCTCGCGCAACAGCTGCCATTGCGGCAGGATCTGCGTTGCGCTGGGGCGACCGCGATTGTCGAAAAGATCCCAGCTGTACCACCCCGCACGCTCGCTGCCCATCTGCACCAGCCAGGGCCACACCGCTTCCGGCGGTGCGGGCAGCGTGGTCGCCATGGTGGACCGCCCCGTCGGGTCGGTGATCAATTCATCCCCCGGGTAATCCGCCGCGGCTTCCTCCGCGGTCGCGCCCCAGGTCAGCATCCGATGCCGGAACGCCAGCGCCGCCGCTGCCGCCAAGGCCGGGAAGAGAATCCGTCGCATGACACCCTCCATCGAGATCCCTTCAAGCTCAGCGCGATCCGAGACCGAACTCCAGGGCCGATGGTCCCGACCGCACACACCCACCGCACCCGCGGGGAGTGACCGTGTGCCCGGACGCGAAGGTCCAAGGGACGTAGCCTGCGCCGACCCGACGGAGTTCAACCGCGGGCGCGGCCGCTGAGGCTGCGCTGGAGCAGGATGAAGATCAGCAGGAGGGCGCCGATGACGATCTTGGTCCACCAGGAGCTCAGGGTGCCCTGGAAGCTGATGATGGTTTGGATGATGCCCAGGGTGAGGACGCCGAGCACGGTGCCCAGGATGAATCCGGTGCCGCCGGAGAGCAGGGTGCCGCCGATCACCACCGCGGCGATGGCGTCGAGTTCCATGCCGACGGCGTGCAGGCTCCAGCCGGAGAGGGTGTAGAAGGTGAACAGAATGCCGCCCAGGGCCGAGCAGGCGCCGCTGATGGCGTAGGCGGCGATCTTGGTGCGCGCCACGGGAAGTCCCATCATCAGCGCGGACTGCTCGTTGCCGCCGAGAGCGTAGACGGTGCGGCCCAGGCGGGTGTAATGCAGCACCACGAAGGCGGCGGCCACCACGGCAAGCGCCACCAGCATGCTCACCGAGACGAACACGCTCGAGCCCAGATGAATGCGCTGCTGGGCCAGGCGGGTGTAGGTGGGGTCGGTGATGGTGATGGAATCGGTGCTGATCACATAGGACAGGCCGCGGGCGAGGAACATGCCCGCCAGGGTGACGATGAACGGCTGGATCTCGAAGTAGTGGATCACCGCGCCCATCCCCGCGCCGAACACGGTGCCGCCCACCAGGATCAGGATCATCACCGCCGGGGCGGGCCAGTGGTGCACGGTGACCAACCAGGCCGAGATCACCGTGCTGACCGCAAGCACCGCGCCGACGGACAGATCGATGCCGCCGGTGAGGATCACGAAGGTCATGCCGACGGCCAGCACCAGCAGAAAGGCGTTGTCGATGAACAGGTTCACGAACACCTGGGGGTAGCCGAATGCCGGGTAGCGGGCCACGCCGATGCCGTACATGATCACGAACAGCGCCGCGGTGACCAGCACCGGCGTATAGCGCTCGCCCCGCGACACCAGGTTTTTCAGCGCCGGCAGCGGCCGGGTGGGGAGGGAGACGGCGGGTGCGTTCATCGGCGGAGGGCCTCCTGTTCACTGGGTGCGCCGGTGGCCGCACCGTCCTCGGACTCATGCTCGGCCGCCGGGGGCGGCAGGTTCGGGCGGGCGCGGAACACCTTGGCCCGGAAGACCGGTGACTGGACCAGGCACACGGCGATCACGACCAGCGCCTTGAACAGCAGCGTGGTCTCCGGTGGCACGCCGATGGTGTAGATGGTGGTGGTCAGTGTTTGAATAACCAACGCGCCCAGCACTGTTCCGCCGAGATGGAACCTCCCGCCGGTTAGGGCCGTGCCACCGAGGACGACGGCGAGGATCGCGTCGAGCTCGATCCACAGACCGGCATTGTTGCTGTCGGCCGCGGACACATTGGAGCTGATCATGAGCCCGGCCACCGCGGCGCAGCAGGCGCACACCACGTACACACCGGCGATCAGCCCGCCCGCCCGGATGCCCACCAGCCGCGACGCCTCGGCATTGCCGCCGACCGATTCCAGCAGCAGGCCCAGTGCGGTGCGACGCAACAGCAGCGCCACCAGCACCGTCACCGCCGCCGCGATGAGCACCGGCACCGGCAGGGTGAGCAGGAAGCCGCCGCCGATCACGTGGTAGGGCCCGCTGTTGACGGTGATGATCTGCCCCTGGGTGATCAGCTGAGCCAGGCCACGCCCGGCCACCATGAGAATCAGTGTCGCGACGATCGGTTGTATATGGAAGCGCGCCACCAGGATTCCGTTCCACAGCCCCAGCCCGGCCGCCACCGCGAGGGCCAGGGCGACGGCCGCGAGCACACCCCCGATCGCGCCGGGATCGGTCAGTTTCTGGATGCGCAGGCACGCCAGCGCCCCGGCGATGGCCACCACCGCACCCACCGACAGATCGATGCCCCGCGTCGCGATGACCAGGGTCATGCCCACCGAGATCAGGACGAGTGGCGCGCCGTAGCGCAGGATGTCGATCGGGCCGCCGTAGAGGTGACCGTCCTGCATGCGCACGGCCAGGAATCCCGGTGTGTGCACGACGTCGACGGCCAGCAACGCGACCAGCGCGACCACCGGCCATACCAGTCGATGGCGGATCATCGCCGAAGCCCGGGCCCTCATGAGACCGCCCCGCTGGCAATGGTTTCCATGAGCCGGTCCATGGTCAACGCCGCGTCATTGGTCAGTTCGGCGACGAGCCGGCGATCGCGCAGCACCTCGACCTTGTGTGACAGGCGCAGCACCTCCTCGAGCTCGGCGGAGATGAACACCACGGCCATTCCTTCCTCGGACAGCGACAGCACCAGGCGCTGGATCTCGGTTTTCGCGCCGATATCGATGCCGCGGGTGGGCTCGTCGAGGATCAGCAGCCGCGGCTGGGTCACCAGCCAGCGCGCCAGCAGCACCTTCTGCTGATTCCCGCCCGAGAGCGACTTGACCGGCAGGGTCGGGTCATCGGGGGTGATACGCAGGGCGGCAATGTATTTCGACACCCATTCGTCCCGCTTGCGCGCCGGTATCGGCCGGGCCCAGCCGCGGGCGGCCTGCGCGGCGAGCAGGATGTTCTCCGCCACCGACAGTTCGAGTATCAACCCCTGCGTCTTGCGATCCTCCGGGCAGAAGGCCAGGCCGTGCGCGACCGCGGCACGCGGTGACCGCAGCGGCCCGCCCGCTCCGGCCATCGTGACCTCGCCGGTGACCGCGCGATCGGCTCCGAACAGCAGCCGCACCGCCTCGGTGCGCCCGGACCCGAGCAGTCCGGCCAGCCCGACCACCTCACCGGCGTGCACCGTCAGATCGAAGGGCGCGACCGAGTTTCGCCGCCCGCTCACCCCGGTGGCGGTAAGCAGCGGCACCGGGTCGGCGGTGCGGGCTCGGGGCCCGTCGTGCTGGGTGCTCTCCTGCTCGATCTCGTCGAGCGTGCCGGCCGCGCTGCCGAGCATGCGGGCGACCAGACTCTTGTGGGTCAGCTCGGCCACCGCGTACTCCCCCACCAGGGTTCCGTTGCGCAGCACCGTCGCCCGGTCGCACAGGGCGAAGATCTGGTCCAGGAAATGGGTGACGAACAGGATCGCGACGCCGTCGCCGGCCAGGCGGCGCATGAGCGCGAACAGCTGCGCGGCCTCACCGGCGTCCAGCGACGAGGTGGGCTCGTCGAGCACCAGCACCCGCGCGTCCAGGTCCACGGCCCGCACGATGGCGATGAGTTGCTGCACCGCAAGTGAATACGAGCCGAGCGGCGCGGTCACGTCCACGTCCAGCCCCATGCGGGCCACCAGCTCGGTGGCCGCCCGGCGCATGGTGCGGAACCGCACCAGTCCCGCCCGGCGAGGTTCCCGGCCGATGTAGATGTTCTCCGCGACCGAGAGGTTCGGGCACAGGTTCACTTCCTGGTACACGGTGCTCACCCCGGCGCGCTGGGCCTGCTGCGGCCCGGTGAAGCGCACCGGTTGCCCGTCGAACCGGATGGTCCCGGTGTCGGCGGGGTGGATTCCGGTGAGCACCTTGATGAGGGTGGATTTGCCCGCGCCGTTCTCCCCGACCAGGGCGTGGATCTCCCCGGGGAACAGTCGCAGGTTCACCGCCGCCAGCGCGGTCACCGCGCCGAATTGCTTGCCGATGCCGGTCATCGACAGCAGCGGCGCGGTGGTCGGTTCCGACATCGATTGCGCCTCAATATCTTCGGGAACTGGAGGATTCGGGAAGCGGATCAGTACTTGCGGCTGGGCAATGCCGCCGCGGCCTGCTCCGGGGTGAAGGTGGTCTCGGTGGTGACGATGCGGTGATCCACCGGCTGTCCCGCCTTGATCTTCTTCACGAGGTCCATCAGTTGGGGTCCGAGCAGCGGATTGCATTCGACGACATAGTTTTCCTTGCCGTCGACCAGGGCCTGCAGCGCGTCGTGCACGCCGTCGATGGACACGATCTTGATGTCCTTGCCGGGCTTGAGACCGGCCTCCTCGATGGCCTGGATCGCACCCAGGGCCATGTCGTCATTGTGGGCGAAGAGCAGGTCGATCTTCTGATGCGAGGCCAGGAACGCCTGCATGACCTCCTTGCCCTTGGCGCGGGTGAAATCGCCGGTCTGCGAGGCGACGATCTTGAACTTGGGATCGGCCGAGATCAGGTCGGAGAAGCCCTTCTTGCGGTCGATGGCCGGGGCCGAACCCGTGGTGCCCTGCAACTCGGCGATGTTAACGGTCTCATTGGAGTTCTTGTAGGTGTCGATCACCCACTGGGCCGCCTTCTTCCCCTCCTCGACGAAGTCCGAGCCGAGGAAGGTGGCGTAGTAGGACGGATCCTTCGAGTCCACCGCACGGTCGGTGAGGATCACCGGGATCTTGGCGTCCTTGGCCTCCTTCAGCACGGTGTCCCACCCGGATTCGACCACCGGCGAGAACGCGATGACATCCACGTGCTGCTGGATGTAGGACCGGATCGCCTTGATCTGGTTCTCTTGCTTCTGTTGTGCGTCAGCGAATTTCAGGTTGATCCCGGCATCCTTGGCGGAGTCCTGGATGGATTGGGTATTGGCGGTGCGCCAGCCGCTCTCGGCACCGACCTGAGAGAAGCCGAGAGTGGTTCCACCACTTCCGGAACCGCTTCCGCAGCCGGCCGCGACGGCGGCGAGAGTGAGGGTACTGGCGACGATGACAAGCCTCTTAAACACGGGCTCTCCCTTGGAGCGAGCAGTAGAAGTGGGGGGAGGTCCTGATAGTGTTAACGCTCACATTGATGTCGTCAAGGGCCGAATCGAAGTCCGCACCTGAATCCGAACCCACACCGGGGCAAGTAGTCCACCAGTCCGCAACGCCATAGGCCGCACTCTGGCTGACCTACTCGAAGGCCAACCGCCCACCTGGATGACAAGCCTCGTCAGCTGCCTGGCCAAATGCCAGGCTTGCAACTCCGCTACCGGGCTGGCTGCACGCTAGTGGGCTACGTCCAACGCTCACTCGAGCGTAGGGGCCATTGACTGGGCCCCGCGTCCCCACGCCACAGCCGCTTTCGCAGCGATGTTGTGAGAAGCGTTCACGTCCGCATGTTCGACAAAACAACACGAACGGCAACGAAACTCGGCTTGAGTTACCCGGTTGTTTCGGTCAACGTACCCACATCTGCGGCAGGTGCGGGACGTATCGTGGGCGTTGACAAAGGCCACCGGTACCCCTGCGCGGCGGGCCTTGTAGTCGATGAACAACCCGAGCTGGGCAAATCCCCAGCTATGCAGTGTGGCACGTTGGGGCTTACGAAGCCGTACCCGTTCACGGATACCGGTCAGGGTTTCCAGACCAATCCCGCGCCCGGTGCGTTGCGCCTCGGCCACAATGCGTTTCGAAATGACATGATTCACCTGGGCGGCGTGGCGTGTCTCGCGGCGGCGCTGCCGTTTCAATACCCGCTTGGTCGCCTTCGTGCTTTTGGCCTGCAACTTGCGACGCAGCTGCCGTTTCCGTTCCCGGTAGCGGCGCAACCCACGCCCGGCCGCCCGATATCCGGTGCTGGTGGTGGCGATGTTGGCCAGTCCGAGGTCTACTCCGATCCATCCGATGGGTTGAGCAGCCTGGGGTTCGGGGACCTCGCAGGTCGCGTACAGAAACCACATCCCGTCGCGGTGGACCAAGTCGGTTTCGCTTTGCGATACAGCTGTAGAGCTTTCAGCTGATCCGCAGATCCGGTGTAGCGCAGGTTCTTCATCCGGCCCTCGACGGTCCAGATGGAGACCGATTGCATGTCGTGCCGCCAGGAGAGGCAGCGGTCGTCGAAGGGTTGGGCGGCATCACGCCGGAACCGGATCGGCGAGTTCTCGACTCGCTCGCGGCGACGGCTACCCTTCGGCCCGTAGTTCCCCGCGGCGAGATTCGCCGCCCGAGTTGTGTAGGCATCAGCGACTTTCCGAAGCACATGCAGCGCGGGCTGCGCCGACAAGCCCATCTCCTTGATGTGCGCATAGTGCTCGCGCTGCAGGTCAGCTCGGCCTCGCCTGGCGGTTGTCTGAGCTTGACCGGCAAGCCATGTCGCGGCGGTGTTCGCGGTATCCAGAGTGCCAGCCAGGGCAGCCGCTTGCTCCGGCGTAGGGAGCAACTTCACCGCCACAACCAGCTTCACCCCGCGACGATAGCATGTGTCTATGTCACCTCGATGGGTTCCAGATCCCAATGTACGCAAGGGAAGAAGCGTGATCCATGATCTCCACGCGCATTTGGTCTTTGTCACAAGGGACCGGCGGGGACCATTCACCGATGAGATCCTTACCCGTTGCGAAGAGGTGATGCGCAACGTATGTGCCGACTTCGGCGCGCAGCTGCGCGAGTTCAACGGCGGGACCGACCACGTGCATTTGCTCCTGCATTACGCGCCTCAGGTCAGGTTATCGACCCTTGCGGGGAGCCTGAAGGGGGTATCCGTCCGTCGGCTCCGGCAGGAGTACCCCGAGCACATCCGAAAGTACCTGCAAGGGGATCATTTCTGGTCACCGTCATACTTCGCCGGATCATGCGGCGGAGCACCGTTGACTGTGATCGAAGAGTACATCGAGAACCAGAAGCGATCGGTGTAGCGTTCGGTCACGCAATTCCACCCAAGCCATGAACACTGGATTCATCGCGAAGTCGCTGAACATCGAACCCTTGCCAGAAATGAGATCGAGTGGAAATTCCTGGTAATGTTAGCGATCACATCGGCCCTGTTCCGAGCTGGCCCGAACGCCGCACCTTGGTTCAGGCGGGCCGAAGCAACCGCAGAGAGGTGGACGTGAGGGACAGGGACGAAGCTGCCGACGGCGTGGCTGCGCAGCCCGCGCGGCCCGCGGTCATGATCGACGTGGCCAAGCGGGCCGGGGTCTCTCACCAGACCGTGTCCCGGGTGCTGAACGACAGCCCGCGGGTGCGGCCGGAGACCCGTGATCGGGTGTTGCGTGCGGTCGAGGAGTTGGGTTACCGGCCCAATGCCATGGCACGGGGTCTGGTGAGCCGTCGTTCGAAAGTGTTGGGAGTGGTCACCTTCGACACGGTCCTCTACGGCCCGGCGTCGATGTTGCTGGGCATCGAGCGGGCGGCGCGCGCGGCCCGTTACGGGGTCAGCATCGTCACCTTGCAGCGGGCCGACCGCGCCGAGGTGCTCGATGCCGTGGGGACGCTGGCCGATCAGGGGGTCGACGGCGTGATCATCATCGCGCCGCTGATGGTCGCGGCGGCGGCGCTGCACAGCCTGCCCGCCACGCTGCCCGCCGTGGCGGTCGAGGCCGGTCCGGATGCCGGGCTGCCCTCGGCGTCGGTGGATCAGATCGAGGGCGCGCGGCTGGCCGTACGGCACCTGCTGGAGCTGGGCCACGAAACCGTCTGGCACATCTCGGGTCCCAACGGGTGGCTCGAGTCACGCGATCGCGTGGACGGCTGGCGGCAGACCCTGCAGGCCGCGGGCGCGCTGGTGCCGCCGATCATCGCCGGGGACTGGAGCGCGCGCTCCGGGTACGCGGCCGGGCCGCTGCTGGCCGCGCAACCCGAGGTGACCGCGGTCTTCGCCGCCAATGACCAGATGGCGCTGGGGCTGCTGCGCGCCTTCGCCGAACGCGGACTGCGCGTGCCCGAGGACATCTCGGTGGTCGGCTTCGACGACATCCCCGAGGCAGCCTACCTGTCTCCCCCGTTGACCACGGTGCGCCAGGACTTCGACGAGGTCGGCCGCCAGAGTATGCGACTGCTGCTGGAGCTCATCGAATCCGATGCCCCGCCGGTCGAATCCCCGCAGGTGCTGCCCACTCTCGTGGTCCGCGACAGCACCGCGGCTCCCCGCGCCCGCTGATACCGATCACGGTGCGCCGCAGGTGTTCTCGACAACCTGCGGCGCACCGGGCGGGGTGCCGGAACCTCGGGGGCACCCGGGGACTGTTCGGACCGAGGTCCCGGCGTGCCGGAATGCGCCGATGAATTCCGGCGGACTCAGACAGCCGCGCGCTTCTTGTTGTAGACGTCGAAGGCCACCGCGGCCAGCAGCACCAGCCCCTTGATCACCAGCTGCCAGTCGCTGCCCACGCCGAGCATGGACATGCCGTTGTTCATCACGCCCATGACCAGTGCGCCGACAATGGCCCCGACCACGGTGCCGATGCCGCCGCTGGCCGACGCGCCACCGACGAAAGCAGCGGCGATGGCGTCCAATTCGAAGTTCTGCCCGGCCTTGGGGGTGGCCGCGCCGAGGCGGGCGGCGAAGATGATGCCCGCCAGGGCCGCGAGCACGCCCATGTTCACGAACACCCAGAAGGTGTTGCGCCGGGTGTCGACGCCCGACAGCGCCGCGGCCTTCTCGTTGCCGCCGACGGCGTAGATGCGGCGGCCGATGACGGTGCGGTTCATGACGAACGAGTAGACGACGATGAGCACCACCAGGATCAGCCCGATGACCGGCAGGCCGTTGTAGGAGGCCAGCACGAACCCGGACGCCCCGATGACCACGCCCAGCGCCGCCATCTTGGCCACGAACAGCGAGCGCGGGCCGGCGGGCATCCCGTAGGACCGGCGTCGCCGCCGCACCCGCAGCTGTGTCCACACCAGCGCCGTGATGGCCGCGACCGCCAGCAGCAGCGTGAGCCCGTGCAGCTCACCGGTTTTCAGCCGGACTACGACGCCATCCCGGAAGCCGTCGAACACCAGCGCGTGGATGGGCAGCCAGTTGGGCAGGTAGCCCGCCGCGATGTTCACGAACCCCTGTGGGAAGGGCCCGATCGACTGTCCCTGCAGCACCAGCTGGGCCAGGCCGCGGAACAGCAACATGCCGCCGAGGGTGACGATGAAGGCGGGGATCTTGACGTAGGCGATCCAATACCCTTGCCACACACCGATGACCGCGCCCAGCCCCAGCCCCGCCACCACCACGACCGGCCACGGCCAGTGCCAGTGCGCGATGGCGATGCCGGTGAGGGCTCCGACCAGCGCGCACACCGATCCGACGGACAGGTCGATGTGCCCGTTGATGATCACCAGCATCATGCCGACGGCCAGCACCAGGATGTAACCGTTCTGCAGGATCACATTGGTGACGTTGAGCGGCGTCAGCAGGCTCACCCCGTCGCTGAGCCGCAGCGTGGTGAGGACCTGGAACAGCAGGGTGATCGCCACCAGGGCGACGATCATGCCGTACTGGCGGACATTGCCGCGCAGGGCGTTTCGCACGATCGCCAGCACGCCGCCGCGATCCCCGCTCGCCGCCTTGGCGACGATGGCCTCGGACTTCCCGCCGTCCTTCAGTTTGTCGAGCAGGGTCATTCTCCGGTCACCTCCGCCGGGTTCGCGCCGCGGGTCATCAATCGCATGAGTGCCTCCTGGGTGGCGTCGGCGGCGGCCAGTTCACCGGTGATGCGGCCCTGGCTCATGGCGTAGATCCGGTCGCACAGGCCGAGCAGTTCCGGCAGTTCCGACGAGATCACCAGCACGCCTTTGCCTTCCGCCGCGAGTTCTTGAATGATCAGGTAGATCTCGTACTTCGCGCCCACGTCGATACCGCGCGTGGGTTCGTCGAGAATGAGCAGGTCGGGCGCGGTGAAGATCCATTTGCCGAGCACCACCTTCTGCTGGTTGCCGCCCGAGAGGTTGCCCACCTTCTGGAACACCGTGGGCGCCTTGACCGTCAGCCGAGTACGCAGCTCCTCGGCGGCGACCACCTCGGCGTGGGTGTCGATCACCGCGTGCCGCGAGACCGCCGACAGATTGGCGAGGGTGAGGTTGCGGCGGATGTCCTCGTCGAGAATGAGCCCGAGTTGTTTGCGGTCCTCGGAGACATAGGCGATCCCGGCGTCGATGGCCTGCGGCACCGTCGAAACCGGCACCGGCGCACCGTCCTTGCGAATGGTGCCGCGGATATTGCGGCCGTAGGAGTGGCCGAACACGCTCATGGCCAGCTCGGTGCGGCCCGCGCCCATGAGCCCGGCCAGCCCGACGATCTCACCGCGCCGCACCCGCAGCGACGCGCCCCGCACCACCTGCCGTCCGGAGATGGTGGGGTGGTCGACGCTCCAGTCCTCGATATCGAAGAACACCTCCCCGATGGCCGGTTCGAGCCGGGGCGGGAAGCGGTGGTCCAGGTCGCGGCCCACCATGCCCTTGATGATCCGGTCCTCGGTGACGGTGCCGTCCACCTCGAGGGTCTCGATGGTGTGCCCGTCACGCAGCACGGTGATGGTGTCGGCGACCGCCAGCACCTCGTTGAGCTTGTGCGAGATGAGGATCGAGGTGATTCCCTGCCCGCGCAGCTCCCGCAGCAGGGCCATCAGGCTGTCGCTGTCGTCCTGGTTGAGCGCGGCGGTGGGCTCGTCGAGAATCAGCAGCCGCACCTGTTTGGCCAGCGCCTTGGCGATCTCCACCAGCTGCTGTTTGCCGACACCCAGAGCCGCGACCGGGGTTTCGGGGTCCTCGATGAGCCCGACGCGTTCCATCAGCGCCATGGCCTGCTGGTTGGTCTCCTGCCAGTCGACCAGGCGGGCCCGCGTGCGCTCGTTGCCGAGGAAGATGTTCTCGGCGATGGACAGCTGCGACACCAGCGCGAGCTCCTGGTGGATGATGGCGACGCCCGCGGCCTCGCTGTGCCGGATGTCCTTGAAGGCCATCTCGGTGCCGTCCACCAGGATTCGGCCGCTGTAGGACCCGTGCGGATAGACCCCCGACAGCACCTTCATCAGGGTGGATTTACCCGCGCCGTTCTCACCGACCAGGGCGTGGATCTCGCCGCGGGCGACCGCGAAGTCGACCGCGTCGAGGGCCTTCACACCCGGGAATTCCATGGTGATCGAGCGCATTTCGAGAATGTTGGCCGTCATCGGCCGCACCTGCCTTCCGCGCTGCTACTGCAGGTCCTTGTCGGTGTAGTAGCCGGTGTCGATGAGAGCGGCCCGGTAGTTGGACTTGTCCACCGAAACCGGTTGCAGCAGATACGCGGGCACCTTCTTGGCGCCGTTGTCGTAGGAGGTGGTGTCGTTGGTCTCCGGGGTGCCGCCGGTGAGAATGGCGTGGGTCATCTGCACCGCGCGCTTGGCCAGCTCCCGGGTGTCCTTGAAGACGGTCTGGGTCTGTTCGCCCGCGATGATCGATTTGACCGACGCCTTCTCCGCGTCCTGTCCGGTGACGATGGGCATCTTCTTGGCGCCCCCGTAGCCGACGGCCTTGAGCGCGGACAGGATTCCGATGGACAGGCCGTCGTAGGGCGAGAGCACCGCGTCCACGTTCGCTCCGGCGTAGTGCGCCGAGAGCAGGTTCTCCATGCGGGACTGTGCCGTCGCGCCGTCCCAGCGCAGGGTGGTCACCTGGTCGACATTGGTCTGGTTCGACCGCACCACCAGCTTGCCCGCGTCGATGTGGGGCTTCAGCACCGACATCGCGCCGTTGAAGAAGAAGTAGGTGTTGTTGTCGTCGGGGGATCCGGCGAACAGCTCGATGTTGAACGGGCCCTTGCCGTCCTTCAGACCGAGGTGGTCGGTGATGTAACTCGCCTGCAGCACACCGACTTTGAAGTTGTCGAAGGTGGCGTAGTAGTCGACGTTGGCGGTGTCGCGGATGAGCCGGTCGTAGGCGATGACCGCGACCTTGTTCTGCTTGGCCTGCGCCAGCACCCCGGTCAGCGACTTGTTGTCGATGGCCGCGATCACGAGCGCTTTGGCGCCCTGGGTGAGCATGTTCTCGAGCTGGGAGACCTGGGTCTCGATGACATCCTCGGCGTACTGCAGGTCGGTGGTGTAGCCGAGATCCTTGAACTGGTTGACGATATTGTTGCCGTCGGCCACCCAGCGCTCGGAGGACTTGGTGGGCATGGCGATTCCGATGCGCCCGCCCGCGCCCTTGCCGCCGCCCGAACTCGAACTTCCGCTGTCCACCGAGCAGGCCGCCGCCGCCAACAGGGCGAGCGATCCGCCCGCGACGGTGAAGAAGTCGCGGCGATTGATACCGGTCATGTGCTGGCTCCTTTGTCAGACCTGGACGAATTCGATGCCGGACATGCGGCAGAACACGCGCCAATCGGCGGCGTGCCGGCCGAGATTGAGCACCTGGTGGTGCGGGCCGCCCGCGGCCAGCCAGCCGTCCATGCAGGCGCGCACCCCGGAGTCGGGACGGAACTGGCCGTAGGGCATCTCCAATTGCGGCAGCGGCGGCGCGTCGAGAACCTCGCCCTCGGCGACCACCAGGCGGAACCGCTCGTCACCGAGGGAGACCAGGCAGGCCAGGGTGGCCGGTCCGGGCCGGTAGCGGAACAGGAAGGTCGGCGGGGCGTCGAGTTTGCCGATGCCGAGTTCGCGGTGGATCAGCCGCACCGGTTCGTCCTCGCGGGCCACCCGCCAATTGCCTTCGCCCATATGGCTCATCAGGATCGAGTCGGAGGGGAAGTCCATGGCGTACATCTCGGTGAAGTGGCCGTCGCCGATGAGCTGGTGTCCCGCGTACACCATGGACGCCGCCAGCGCGTCGCCCTCCGCGCCGTAGCCGTAGCCCTTGGCCATCAGGCTCGAGGCGGCAGCCAGCGGCAGCCGCCGGAAGCGGCCGTCCTCGCCGATGGCGTCGAAATGGGTCGAGTACGCGCCATAGCCGCGGTCGGTGAGGATGCGCTCGATGGCGATCTGCATCCGGGCGTGGTCCTCGCGTTCGAGCTCGGTCAGCGCCGGGTCGACGGTGAAATGCGTGTTCTCCCAGTCGATCAGCTCCTTGACGTCGTCGTCGGGGACGTCGCGGGTGCCGCGATACAGATCGCCCGGGGCGAGGTAGCTGATCTCGGGGCCGAGCGAGCGCAGCAGCGCGTTCTCGTCGACGCGGATGTCGCCCATATCGTTCATGGCGTAGCCGAAGACGCCGACCTTCAACGACTTCCACGCCGTGACCGCGCGGGCGGCGCGGGCCCAGCGGTCCACGTGCTCACGGAACCGCTCGGAGCGCCAGTCGTCGGTGAGGACCTCGAAGGGCCGGTCGGCGCGCACCATGGCGTTGGCGGTGTCCTGTGCGCCGTGGATGCCCTGGTTGTAGGTCATGTCGGCCATGTCCCACTCGGCGGTGACGGCGGGCTCGGGCTGGATGTTGGCCAGCAGCACCGGCATTCGGTTCTCGTTGAACAGCCGCGCCACCCGCATGGCCGGGCCGTAGGTCAGCAGGACGACCATGACGCCGTCCAGATCGGCATTGGCGAATTCGCGCATCACCGATTCGGCGTCGGCGCGGTCCTTCACCGGGCGGCCGACCCGCCAGTCGGCGACATCGGCGAGCTGGTCGGCGATCGCCTCGGCGTATCCGGCCTGGCGTTCGGTGATGCCCGGGATCATCTCGTCGTAGAGCGCCTGCATGATGCCGAGCAGGCCGATGCGGGGCTTGCGGGTGGCCTGGGTGGCCGGGGCTGCGGTCACTGGGGTAACTCCTTCATCAGAACCGGTGCTGGACCGGCGAAATCAGTGCTGGCCGTATACGTTGCGATAGCGGTGGTGCAGGCTGTCGACGGCGTTCTGGGGAATCGGGATCGGCTGGCCGATCTCGCAGGCCAGATGCGCGGTACGCGCCACGTCCTCACACATGACGGCCGCCTTCACCGCCGCGCGGGCATCGGAGCCGATGGTGAACACACCGTGGTTGCGCATCAGCACGGCCGGCGAGCGTTGCCCGTTCAGGGTGTCGACCACACCGCGGCCGATCTCGTCACCACCGATGAGGGCGAACGGGCCGACCGGGATCTCCCCGCCGAACTCGTCGGCCATGGCGGTCAGCACGCACGGGATCGGCTCGCCCCGCGCGGCCCAGGCGCTGGCGTAGGTCGAATGCGTATGCGCCACACCGCCGACGTGCGGCATGTGCCGGTACACGTAGGCGTGCGCGGCAGTGTCGCTGGACGGGGACAGCTCGCCGTCGACGAGATTGCCGTCCAGGTCGCACACCACCATGGACTCGGGGGTCAGGTCGTCGTAGGAGACGCCGCTGGGCTTGATGACCAGCAGGTCCGCGCCGGGCACCCGGGCCGACACATTGCCCGCGGTCCACACCACCAGGTTCCAGCGCGTCAGCTCGCGATGCAGGTCGACCAGCTGCGTGCGCAGACCGGCCACGGCGAGATCGAGTGTCGTCATCTGGTGGCTACCTCCTTGCGTGCGGTATTGCGAATGCGCCGCAGCCGGTGCAGCACCTCGGTGCCGCCGCGGCCGAAATGGTCATGGAGCGCGCGATATTCGGCGTACAGGGCGTCGTAGGCCGCCGCGCGCTCCGGGTCCGGCGAATAGGCGGCCCGATCGACCCGGCCCATGGCCGCCGAGGCGGCCCGCACGTCCGGGTACGCGCCCGCGGCGACGGCGGCGTGGATGGCCGAGCCGAGCGCGCAGCCCTGTTCGGAGGCGAGCACCGACAGCGGCAGCCCGGTGACATCGGCGTAGATCTGCATGAGCACCGGGTTCTTCACCAGTCCCCCGGCCACGGTCAGCTCACGCACGGGAACACCGGAGGCATCGAAGGATTCGATGATGGTGCGGGTGCCGAACGCGGTCGACTCGAGCAGCGCGCGGTAGATGTCCTCCGGCCGGGTGGCCAGCGTCAGGCCGACCAGCACGCCCGACAGGTCGTGGTCCACCAGCACGGATCGGTTGCCGCCCAGCCAGTCCAGAGCGATCAGCCCGTGCTCGCCGACGCGCTGCTGTTCGGCCAGCTCGCCGAGGTAGGTGTGCACGTCGATGCCGCGGGCCGCGGCCCGGTCCCGGTAGTCGGTGGGCACCGCCGATTCCACGAACCAGGCGAAGATGTCACCGACCGCGCTCTGTCCCGCCTCGTAACCCCAACTGCCGGAGACGATTCCGCCGTCCACCACGCCACACATGCCGGGCACCTCGGCCAGTCGCCCGGCGTTCATCACATGGCAGGTGGAGGTGCCCATGACCGCGAGCATCTGGCCTTCCCCGACGGCCTGCGCCGCGGGCGCGGTCACGTGCGCGTCGACATTGCCGACGGCGACCGCGATCCCGGGGCGCAGGCCGGTCCATCGCGCGGCCTGCTCGGTCAAGCCTCCGGCACGACCACCGAGCGGCGACAGCGGATGGGAGAGCTTGCCGACGAAGTCGGCGAAGCCCGGATTCAAGTCGGTCAGATAGGCGGGTGTGGGCCAGGCGCCGTCCTGGTGCAGGCCCTTGTATCCCGCAGTGCAGACATTGCGCGTCTCGTGGCCGCACAGCTGCCACACGATCCAGTCGGCCGCTTCGATGAAACGTGCAGCGGCGGCGTAGATCTCGGGGTCCTCCTCGAGGATCTGCAGGCCCTTGGCGAATTCCCACTCGCTCGAGATCCGGCCCCCGTAGCGGCCGATCCACGTTTCGCCGCGCTCATGGGCGACCGCGGTGACGCGGTCGGCCTGCGCCTGCGCGGCGTGATGCTTCCACAGTTTCGGATAGGCGTGCGGGCGGTCCGCGAACTGCGCCAATTCGCAGAGCGGGGTACCGTCCACGGTGGTCGGCAGCACCGTGCACGCGGTGAAATCCGTTGCTATTCCGATGATCTCATCGGGGTCGATCCCCGCCGCCCGGACTGCCGCGGGTACCGCGACACGCAGCACCCCGAGATAGTCCCCGGGATCTTGCAGCGCCCAGTCCGGCGGCAAAAGCGCACCGGTGACGGGCAGCTCGCGTTCGATCACGCCGTGCCGATATTCACAGACCGCTGTTCCAAGTTCCGCACCGTCGCGCACCCGCACGACGAGGGCTCGACCGGACAGCGTGCCGAAGTCGACACCGACGACGTAGTTGTCGGCCATGTATTGCTCCCAGCTATGTTAACGCGCACATTGTTACCTACAACACCGGACCGATGTCAAGGGTTCAGGCGAGGGGCATGTACGGACTGCATGTCCAAAGATGCTGTCTGCCAGCAGAAATAGATCGAACTCTGTCCAGTCCGATAGTCAGCAAAGAGTTTGAGAGGTATGGACCGGGCCGAACACGGCATGTTAGCGTTAACCACACCCTGCCGTCAGGGCTCGGACCCGTACCCGTCCCTCCGGATCACCCTGCCGTAGTACGTTCGTCGTCGCCCGCGCTCAGCTCGGGAGCCAGCAGCAGTTCCGGTGCGAGGCAGTGGCGTCGGGTGATGAGCGCGGCGGCACCGCGCGCGACGGCGTCACGCCCGAGCGACGAGACGGCGAGGGTGACCGGACGGCGGGCGGCCGCGAGCACGCCGGTGCCGAGTTCGGCGCGCACACCCGGGGCGAGTTCGTCGAAGAAGGTCGCGTAGCTGCCACCGAGCACGACCGTCGCGACATCACAGATATTGATCAGCGAGGCGAGCGCGGTCCCCAGCGCCGAACCGGCGCAGTTGACCGCCGAGCGGCCGCGGGTGTCGCCCTCGCGCAGGGCGTCGCGTAACGCCTCGAGATGCGGCTGGCCGGCGGCGGCCAGAATCGCCTGCAAACCCGCGTATTGCTCGACACAGCCCTGGCTGCCGCAGGTGCAGGGGCGGCCCGCGCGTTCGATGATGACGTGGCCGAGTTCGCCCGCGAAGCCGCTGCCGCCGCGAAACAGCGAACCGCCCAGGACGATTCCCGCGCCGATACCGACATCGCCGGAGACGTAGATGAAGTCGTCACCGGCGAGCCGCTGCGGCCACACGTGCGCGAGGGCGGCGAGGTTGGCTTCGTTGTCCACGGCCACCTCCGATGTTCCGAGCGCGGCGGCCAAGCGGTCACCGATGCGGATATCGGTCAGGCCGGGCACATTCGGCGCGTGCACGACCATGCCGTCGTGCACGATGCCGGGTACGGCGAGCCCGAATCCGAGAGCCTCGCGGCCGGATTCGTCCAGAGTGGCACGGACGAGCCGGGTGAGCCGGTCGATCAGCTCGTCGGCATCGAGTCGGCGGTTGTCGATCTCGACGCGTCGTTCGGCCGCGGTGGACCCGTCCAGTCGCTGCACGCTGACGGCGAGATGCCGCACGTTGATCTCCGCGCCGACCGCCACCGGCGCCGCCTCCGAGAACCGCAGCGGCCGCGAGGGCCGCCCGCGCCCGGTGTTCACCTCGGGATCCTCCGCCAGAATCCGTTGCCGCAGCAGCGATTCCGCGAGGCTGGACACCGTGGCCTTGGTCAGGCCGGTGCGCTGGGCGAGCTCGGCCCGCGACGCCGGGCCGTCGAGCATGGCCAGCAGCAGCGCCTGCAGATTTCCGGTGCGCACCCGGCGCAGGTGGACCGGTCCCGGCAGTCCGGTCATCGCTCGAGGTACTTCGACTGGGCGGCCTGGTAGCGCTCCCTGACCGCGACCACGGTCTCGGCCTCGTAGCGCCGAGCCGGGGCCGATTCGGGCCACGGCGGCGGCTCGTCACCGCCGTGCAGCGCCCACGCGGCCTGCCGGGCCGCGCCGTCGGCCACATACTCGCCCGGCTCGGGGGCCAGTACCGGCACACCGAACACCGTGGGCGCGATCTCGCGCACCGCCGGAAGGGCAGCCGCGCCACCGATCAGGCGCACGGCGGTGATCGGAACGTCGTGGGCGCGCAGGGCTTCCAACCCGGCGCCGACCCCGCACAGCATGCCTTCCACGGCGGCCCGGGCGACGGTGGCCGGTGTCGCCGCGGCGGTGGTCAGACCGTGGAGCGCTCCGGTCGCGGTGGGCAGGTTGGGAGTTCGTTCGCCGTCGAAATACGGGACCAGCACGAGCCCGTCCGAGCCGGGCGCGGCCGACAGCGCGAGCTCGCTCAACCTCTGAAGTCCGATACCCAGCACAGCGGCGATGGTATCCAGTACACGCGCGGCGTTGAGGGTGCAGACCAGCGGTAGGTGACGATCCGTGGCGTCGGCGAAACCGGCGACGATTCCGGTCGGGTCGGCCGGACGTTCGACCGAGCTGGCGGACACCACGCCCGAGGTGCCCAGGGACACCACCACATCCGTGCCCGCCGCCAGTCCCAGCCGGGCGGCGGCATTGTCCCCTGCCCCGGCGGCCAGTCGCGGCCCGAACGACGAGGCCGTCGACTCGCTCGGGCCCAGCAACCGGGGCAGGAGCAGATCGCCACGGCCGCAGGCCAATTCGAGTAGGTCACGGCAGTACTCGCCGGTGCGGGAGTCGAAATAGCCGGTGCCCGAAGCATCGGAGCGGTCGGTGGTCAGCTCCTCGAGGCCCCCGCCGCGCAATCGCCAGGTGAGCCAGTCGTGGGGCAGGCAGACCGCGGCGGTGCGGGCGAGGCTGTCGGGCTCGCGCTCGGCGAGCCAGCGCAGTTTGGTGACGGTGAACGAGGCCACCGGGACCGATCCGGTGCGCTGCGCCCAGACCGGTGCGCCGAGTTCGTCGACCAGGTCCCGCGCGGCGTCGGCCGAGCGGGTGTCGTTCCACAGCAGCGCGTCTCGCACCACCCGCCCCGACTCGTCCAGGCACACCAACCCGTGCTGCTGCCCGGCGACCGCGATCACGGCGACGTCGTCGATTCCGCCCGCGGTCGTGATCGCCTCGAGCAGCGCCGACCACCAGCACTCCGGGTGCACCTCGGTACCGGAGGGATGGGCCGCCCGCCCGGACCGCACCAGGCGCCCGGTCTCGGCCTCCCGGATGACGACCTTGCACGACTGGGTGGAGGAATCGACCCCGGCTACCAACGTCATCCGATCACCGCGCACCCAGGAGGTGTTCCAGCGCCAGCTGGTTCAGCCGGACGAACCCGTACCCGCGTTCGCCGGCCCGGTCCGGATCGAAACCGTCCGCGTCGGCCAGCAAATCCGCGTATCCCTCCCCCGCGGCCAGCGTCGGGGTGCGCAGGTCGCCGACCCCGGCGGCCGACAGCGCCTGCTGCACTTCGGGATCCGCGCGGAAGGCACGGGCCCGTTCCTTCAGCAGGAGATAGGTGCGCATGTTCGCGGCGGCCGAATCCCACACGCCCGACATGTCCTCGGTGCGCGAGGGCTTGTAGTCGAAGTGGCGCGGGCCGTCGTAGGCGGGCTCCCCGTTCGGGCCGCCGTTCTCCAGCAGGTCGACCAGGCTGAAGGCGTTCATCAGGTCGCCGTGGCCGAAGACCAGATCCTGGTCGTATTTGATGCCGCGCTGGCCGTTCAGGTCGATATGGAACAGTTTGCCCTGCCACAGCGCCTGCGCGATGCCGTGCGCGAAGTTCAATCCCGCCATCTGCTCGTGTCCCACTTCGGGATTGACCCCGACCAGCTCGGGATGCTCGAGGGTGGTGATGAACGCGAGCGCGTGCCCGAGGGTCGGCAGCAGGATGTCGCCGCGCGGCTCGTTGGGTTTGGGTTCGATCGCGAAACGCAGGTCGTAGCCGCGGTCACGGACGAAATCGGTGAGCATGTTCAGGCTTTCGCGATAGCGGTCCAGGGCCGCGCGCACATCCTTGGCGCTGTCGTATTCCGCGCCCTCGCGTCCACCCCACAGCACGTAGGTCCGCGCCCCCAGCTCGGCCGCCAGTTCGACATTGCGCAGCACCTTGCGCAACGCGAAGCGCCGTACCGCCCGGTCGTTGCTGGTGAAGCCACCGTCCTTGAACACCGGATGGGTGAACAGGTTCGTGGTGACCATCGGCACCACCATCCCGGTCTCGGCCAGGGCCTTGCGCAACAACTCGATCCGTCTCCCCCGCTCGGCGGCCGGGGCGCCGAACGGAAACAGGTCGTCGTCGTGGAAGCTGAGCCCGTAGGCCCCCAGCTCGGCGAGCCGGTGGACGGCCTCCACCGCGTCCAACTCCGCCCGGGTGGCGTCCCCGAACGGATCTCTGCCCTGCCATCCCACCGTCCACAATCCGAACGAGAACTTGTCCGCGGGCGTTGGCGTCACCATCATCATCCTCCACTTTGTTCAGACATTGAACTAAGTGGCCGAAAGCCTACCCACCAATCGGAAGGAAATTCACACGATGCGCGGAATACGTTGTCCGGCAGGATGATCCACACCGAACCGCCGGTGGATCAGCTGTCGTTCGGGTGCAGCGGATTTGGTTTCCGGACGCGATCTTCGACAATGGCGGCGCGGGCCTGCTCTCCTCGCTCGAGGTCGTCGAAACCGTGGAGATCAGCCGGCGTCGGAACCCCGGTCAGCCACACCATCCCGCTCTGACCCGCGATTTCTAGAGATTCGTCCAACCGCTGCCATCGGGCCGACCGACGGTCTTGGAGATTATGCGTCTTCGAATGACATGTGATGGTGATTACATTCAGCCCGTCCATCGCATCATTCGTCATCCGAGGGGGCGTCCATGTTCGAACCCGACCTCACGCGTAAGCCCATCGCGCGGGCCGGAACATGGCTGTCTCTCGCGGTGACTCTCGCCGCTCCGCTGACCGCCCTGTTGATCCTCGTCTGCCACGCTCTGTGAGCCACCGCGACCGGCCTCGGTGCGGTTGCCTTCTCGTCAACGGCGGACCGGGCGTCGGTGGACGCGTTCCCAGGCATCGATAGCGGCGGTCCACTGCTCACCGGACAGAGTCGTCAGCGACATGGGGAATAGGCCGTCCTCTTCCTTTTCTATATGCGGCCACAGAGTGGCCAAGGACGCCAGAACCTGTTGTCGCCCTTCGGGAGTGGTCAGGTCCGCGGTGGAAAGGTCGGTGGTCATCTCGCGATGCTCGGCCTCCAGGGCATCGATGTAGTCCGTGCAGTCCGGGTCGTCGCGCATGACCGCGAACAGCCCCTGTTCCTCCCCGGCCCAGTGCTCGGTCAGCTGCCGCTGGATCTCCACCAGATCCCGTCGGGCGGTGTCGATATCACCGCTTTCGAGGGCGCGGCGGATATCGCCGGAGAGGTTGTACACCGCCTCGTGCTCGGCGATGAATTCCTTGATCAGTGGCATGTCCCGGCAACCGCAGTAATGACACATGGGTTCAGTGTCGGCCACAGGGCGGTCGACCTCGGCCACCGCCGCGCGGATTCGGTCGCCGTCAGATAACAAGATCGGCGTGCCAGCACATAGCCAGCTACCGATCGTGTTGTACTCGGCTGGCGAGTCGCCACACCCGGCGAACACCGACACCTGTGCTCATCCAGCTGCATTGCTGGCGAAAGGGGCTGCGCACAATGGGTGCGAACAACGGGGCCGCGAGCGGGCCCGGAGAAACCGGAGCCCTACTGCTCCGTTCGGCGCGCTACTTCCGTCCCGGAAAACCCTCGGCTGACCTGCACCGTGAGGAGATCGTGGGTGGCCGCTCGGGCGATGTCTTCTACCGCGACCGCTGGAGCCACGACAAGATCGTCTACTCCACCCACGGGGTGAACTGCACCGGATCGTGCCGGTGGAAGGTGTACGTCAAGGACGGGATCATCACCTGGGAAACCCAGGCCACCGACTATCCGTCGGTCGGACCCGATCGCCCCGAATACGAGCCGCGCGGATGTCCGCGCGGCGCTTCTTTCTCCTGGTACACCTACTCCCCGACCCGGGTCCGCTACCCGTACGTGCGCGGCGTGCTGCTGGAGATGTACCGCGAGGCCCGCAATCGGCTCGGCGACCCGGTGGCGGCATGGGCCGACATCCAGGCCGACCCCGAGCGGCGGAAGCGCTATCAGCGGGCGCGCGGCAAGGGCGGACTGGTGCGGTCGACGTGGGACGAGGCGATCGAGATCGCCGCCGCCGCACACGTACACGCCATCAAGAACTATGGGCCCGACCGGGTTGCGGGCTTCTCCCCCATTCCGGCCATGTCGATGGTGTCGCACGCCGCGGGCGCCCGCTTCATGGGATTGATCGGCGCGCCGATGCTGTCGTTCTACGACTGGTACGCCGACCTGCCCGTCGCCTCGCCCCAGGTGTTCGGCGACCAGACCGATGTCCCGGAGTCCGGAGACTGGTGGGACGCGGCCTATCTCATCATGTGGGGTTCGAACGTCCCGGTGACCCGCACCCCCGACGCGCACTGGATGACCGAATCGCGCTATCGCGGGCAGAAGGTCGTGGTCGTCGCCCCCGACTACGCCGACAACGCCAAGTTCGCCGACGAATGGCTGCACCCGCACCCGGGCACCGATGCCGCCCTGGCCATGGCCATGGGCCATGTGGTGCTCAAGGAATGCTTCGTGGACCGGCAGGTGCCGTTCTTCACCGACTACATCAAGAAATTCACCGACCTGCCGTTCCTGGTGACGCTGGTGGAACGCGACGGCGCATACGTGCCGGACAAGTTCGTGCGCTCGGCCGACATCGGCGATACCGGTGAAGGCGCGGCCTGGAAGACCGTACTTCTGGACGAGAAGACCGGTGCGGCCGTGGTCCCCAATGGCTCGATGGGGTTCCGGTGGACCGAATCCGGTGCGGGCCGTTGGAATCTGGATCTGGGCGAGATCTCCCCCGCGCTGTCCCTGCACGGGCAGGGCGCCGGCGTCGAGGTGGAGTTGCCGCGCTTCGACACCGAGGGCGGCGAGCACGGCCAGGGCCGCGGCGCGACGCTGCGGCGCGGTGTCCCCGCGCGGCGGTTGGGCGAGACCGGTCCGCTGGTCACCACCGTCTTCGATCTGCTGCTGGCCCAATACGGTGTCGCCCGAGAGGGTTTGCCCGGCGAGTGGCCGGATTCCTACGAGGACGCCGACGCTCCCGGCACCCCGGCGTGGTCGGAGCGGATCACCTCGGTGCCCGCCGCGCGGACGGTGAAGATCGCCCGCGAATTCGCTTCCGTCGCAGAGGAATCCCGCGGCCGCTGCATGATCCTGATGGGTGCGGGCACCAACCACTGGTTCCACTCCGAGACGATCTACCGTGCTTTCCTGTCGCTGCTGCTGCTCACCGGCTGCCAGGGCCGCAATGGCGGTGGCTGGGCGCATTACGTCGGGCAGGAGAAGTGCCGTCCGGTCACCGGCTGGGCGACGCTGGCCTCGGCCAACGACTGGTCGCGGCCGCCGCGTCAGATGATCGGCACCGCATGGTTCTTCCTCAATACCGACCAGTGGCGCTACGACCAGTTCTCGGCCGATGTCCTGGCCTCGCCGCTGGGCACGGGCCGCTTCGACGGCATGACCGGGGTCGACGTGCTCGCCCAGTCCGCGCGGTTGGGGTGGATGCCCTCCTATCCGACCTTCGATCGCAATCCCCTGGACCTGGTGGACGAGGCGAAGGCCGCGGGCAAGGAACCCGCCGCGTACGTGGTGGACGAATTGCGTAGTGGGCGATTGCGTTTCGCCAACGAGGATCCCGATGCCCCGCAGAACTGGCCGCGGGTGCTCACGCTGTGGCGGTCGAATCTGTTCGGTTCCTCGGCGAAGGGCGCGGAGTACTTCAGCAGGCATCTGCTGGGCACCCATTCCTCGCTGCGCGCCGAAGAAGCAGCGCCGCAGGTGCGTCCGCGTGACGTGGTGTGGCACGACGAGGCTCCCGAGGGCAAGCTCGATCTGCTGCTGACCCTGGATTTCCGCATGACCTCCTCCACGATGCTCTCGGATGTGGTTCTGCCCGCGGCGACCTGGTATGAGAAGCACGATCTGTCCTCCACGGATATGCACCCCTACGTGCACTCCTTCGCCCCCGCGGTGAACCCGCCCTGGCAGGCGCGCACCGACCACGAGGCCTTCTACGATCTGGCCTCGCGGTTCAGCCAGCTGGCGGCCGGGCATCTCGACACCCGCCACGATCTGGTGGCGACCGCGCTGCAGCACGACACCGCGGCCGAGACGGCGCAACCCGGCGGGATCGTGCTGGATTGGCGTGCGGGCGAATGCGAACCGATCCCGGGCGTGACCATGCCGGGGCTGGCGGTGGTGGAACGCGACTACACCGCCGTCGCCACGAAGTTCGCCTCCCTGGGCCCGCTGGTCGACAAGCTCGGGTTGCCCTGCAAGGGCATCATGCTGCGCCCCGACGAGGAGATCGACTATCTGCGCGGCATCAACGGCGTGGTGGCCGAGGGCGTCGCGGCGGGTCGTCCGGCGCTGGACACCGCCGTCAAGGCCGCCAACACCATCCTGGCGCTGTCGGGAACGACCAACGGCCGCTTGGCGGTTCAGGGTTTCGAGACCCTGACCCAGCGCACCGGGCAGCACATGGCGCATCTGGCCCTCGAGAAGGAGGGCGTGAAGATCACCTACGCCGACACCCAGTCCGCGCCGCAGCCGGTCATCACTTCCCCGGAGTGGTCGGGCAGTGAATCCGGCGGGCGACGGTACGCGCCGTTCACCCTCAATACCGAGCACCTCAAGCCCTGGCACACCCTCACCGGACGGCAGCACTTCTTCGTCGACCACGACTGGATGCACGAGCTGGGTGAGGCGCTGCCGGTGTATCGCCCGCCGCTGGATATGAAGCGGCTCTTCGGCGAACCGGCGCTCGGGCCCGACGGGCAGAAGGAGGTGACGGTCCGCTACCTGACCCCGCACAACAAGTGGTCGATCCACTCCGAGTACCAGGACAACCTGTTCATGCTCTCGCTTTCCCGTGGCGGACAGGCGATCTGGATGTCGGTGGAGGACGCCGAGGCCATCGGGGTCGCCGACAACGACTGGATCGAGGCGGTCAACCGCAACGGTGTCGTGGTGGCGCGGGCGATCGTCTCGCCGCGCATGCCGCGCGGGACGGTGTACATGAACCACGCGCAGGAGCGCACCGTCAACGTCCCGAAATCCGAGACCGACGGCCGCCGCGGCGGTATCCACAACTCGCTGACCCGGGTCCTGCTCAAGCCCACGCACCTGATCGGCGGGTATGCCCAATTGTCGTGGGCGTTCAACTATTTCGGTCCGACCGGCAACCAGCGCGACGAGGTCACCGTGATCCGCCGCCGTGCTCAGGAGGTGAAGTACTGATGCGCGTCATGGCACAGATCGCGATGGTCATGAATCTCGACAAATGCATTGGCTGCCATACGTGTTCGGTCACCTGCAAGCAGACCTGGACCAACCGGCAGGGCATGGAATACGTGTGGTTCAACAATGTCGAGACCCGGCCCGGGCTGGGCTACCCCCGCCAGTACGAGGACCAGGACAAGTGGAAGGGCGGCTGGAAGCTCACCAAGCGCGGCAAGCTGCGGCTCAACCAGGGATCGCGGATGTTCAAGCTGGCCAGCATATTCTCCAACCCGGTGCTGCCCACGTTGCGCGACTACTACGAGCCGTGGACCTACGACTACCGCAACCTCACCGACGCGCCGCTGGGTGACGACTACCCGGTCGCGCCGCCGCGCTCGCTGATCACCGACAAGCCGATGTCGGTGGAATGGTCGTCGAACTGGGACGACAACCTCGGTGGCGCGGCCGAATTCGGGCCCGACGACCCGAACGTGGTCAAGATGCGCGAGCAGGTGGGCGAGCAGATCCGCTTCAGCTACGAACAGAGCTTCATGTTCTATCTGCCGCGCATCTGCGAGCACTGCCTCAACCCGGCGTGCGTGGCCGCCTGCCCGTCCGGCGCGATCTACAAGCGCGCCGAGGACGGCATCGTGCTGGTGGACCAGGACGGGTGCCGCGGCTGGCGGCAGTGCGTGACCGGCTGCCCGTACAAGAAGATCTATTTCAACCACCAGACCGGCAAGGCCGAGAAGTGCACATTCTGCTATCCGCGCGTGGAGGTCGGGCTGCCGACCGTGTGCTCGGAGACCTGCGTCGGCCGCCTGCGCTACCTGGGCGTCATGCTCTACGACGCCGACAAGGTCACCGCGGCCGCGCAGACCAAGGACGAAAAGCGGCTCTACCAAGCGCAATTGGAGGTCTTCCTGGATCCGGAGGATCCGGAGGTGGTCCGCGCGGCCGAGCTCGCGGGCATTCCGCACGACTGGATCGAGGCCGCCAAGCGTTCACCGGTGCACGCGCTGATCAGCAAGTACCAGGTGGCGTTGCCGCTGCATCCGGAATACCGCACCATGCCGATGGTCTGGTACATCCCGCCGCTGTCCCCGGTGGTGGAGGCGGTGGCCGACAGCGGCCACGACGGCGAGAACGCGGGCAATCTCTTCGGAGCCATCGACGCCCTGCGGATTCCGGTCGAGTACCTGGCCGAACTGTTCACCGCCGGTGATCCCGAACCGGTGCGCGCGAGCCTGGAGAAACTGGCGGCCATGCGCTCCCACATGGCCGACATCAACCTCGAGCGGGTGATCGGCGAGGAGACCGCACAGGCGGTGGGCATGACCGCCAAGGAGCTCGAGGACATGTTCCATCTCCTGGCGATCGCGAAATACGAAGACCGGTACGTGATTCCGACCGCGGCCATGGCCGACGCGCAGCGGCTGGAGGAATCGGCGCTGCCCAGCGGATGCAGTCTCGACTACGAGGGCGGGCCCGGCATGGGCGCGGACGGGCCGCTCGGCGGCGGATCCGGGCGCAAGGCGCTGCCGCTGGTCACCATCGAGAGCTTCCACGCCATGCGCAAGCAGCAGACCGCCGACGAGGTCGAGGAGCCCAGCCGATGAGCGGGATCAGCGACGAGGTCGCGGTCGTCTACCGCATCGCGGCGGCCTGCCTGGCCTATCCGGGAGACGAGTTCAACGCCGCCCTGGCGGCTTTCGACACCATCACCGCGAGCATGCGCCATCCGGCGGCCGGTCCGCTGCGTGAATTCCTCACCGGCACAATGAGTCTGTCCGAGGCCGCGCACACCACCCTGTACGTCGACACCTTCGATTTCACCAACAAGCACAGCCTGTACCTGAGCTGGTGGACCGATGGCGACACCCGGAATCGGGGTGCGGCGCTGGTGGGATTCAAGGACCACTACCGGGCCCACGGTTTCGACTTCGACGATTCCGAGCTGCCCGACTTCCTGCCCGCCGTCCTGGAATTCAGCGCCCTGTCGCGCACCAACGCGCTGTTGATCGAGCATCGGCCCGCACTCGAGTTGCTCCGGATCGCGCTCGCCGAGAAGGACAACGCGTACGCCCAGGTGCTCGCGGCGGTGTGCGCCACGCTCCCGGGGGCCTCGCCCAAGGATCGCGCCGCGGCGCGGGCCATGGCGCGCAGCGGCCCGCCCCGCGAATCCGTGGGCCTCGAGCCCTACGGCCACCTCGGAATGCTTCCCCTGCTGACTGGAGACCGTCGATGAGCACTTTCCTGTGGGGCGCACTGCCTTACGTCGTCATCGGACTGCTGGCCACCGGGCTGGCCTGGCGCTACCGCTACGACAAGTTCGGCTGGACCACCCGCTCCTCCGAGGTCTACGAGTCCAAGCTGCTCAACATCGCCTCCCCGATGTTCCACTACGGCATCCTGTTCGTCTTCGCCGGCCACATCATGGGCCTGTTCATCCCGCAGGAATGGACCGACGCCATCGGCATGAACGAGCACGCCTACCACCTCATGTCACTGTTCGCGGGCACCGCCGCCGGCATCCTGGCGATCCTCGGCATCCTCATGCTGATCTACCGCCGCCGCACCAACACCGCCGTCTTCCACGCCACCACCACCAACGACAAGATCATGTACGTCTTCCTGGTCGGCGCGATCTTCATGGGCCTGTGGGCCAAGCTCGCCCACGCGAACATCCACGAGGGCTACAACTACCGCGACACCATCGCCCCCTGGGCCCGCAGCATCTTCCTCCTCCGCCCCCGCGTCTCCGACATGGAAGGCGTCCCCCTCTCCTTCCAGATCCACGCCGTCATCGGCATGGCCCTCCTGGCCCTCATCCCCTTCACCCGCCTCGTCCACATGTTCAGCGCCCCGGTCCAATACCTCTTCCGCCCCTACATCGTCTACCGCACCCGCGACCCCAAACACCTAGCCGAACGCCCCGCCCGCCGCGGCTGGGAACGCATCGACGCCGGCCGCTGACGGGAACCGAGGTCAGCGCATCGCGGCCACCGCGCGTCCTTGCATCGGCGCGTCGAAGCAGCGTGCACAGGTCCATCCCCGGCGTGCTCGGAGGTGACGGGACCACTTCGCATGTCGCACACAAGTCCCGAACGCCCAATGGCACCGCCATTCATGACCAGTGGCACTTCAGGCGGCGGTGTCGGGCAACGACTCTGAGGTGATGAACCGACGTGCCGATGTCGATCCCCTGACCGCTGCCGAGGCCGCCGCTTCGTCGGGCGCTCCCGCGTTGCGGATGTCGGGGGTCGGGAAGACTTATGGTTCCGGGCCCGGGCGGGTGGTTGCGTTGCACGATGTGGACCTCGAGGTGCGGCCGGGCGAGTTCGTGGTTCTGCTGGGTCCGTCGGGGTCGGGGAAGACCACGCTGCTGAACCTGGCGGGCGGGATCGAGGAACCTTCCGAAGGTGTCATCGAGGTCGCGGGCCTGGCCATCGGCGGGCTGAAGGGCAAGCAGCGCACCGTGTTCCGGCGCGACCGCGTCGGGTTCGTGTTCCAGTTCTTCAATCTCGTCCCGACCCTGACCGCATTGGAGAACGTCGAGATCATGGCGGAGCTGACCGGGCCGGACGCCACCGCCCGCAGCCGCCGCGCGCTCGGTCTCGTCGGAGTCGGGGATGTCGGCGATCGGTTTCCCGGACAGCTGTCGGGCGGGCAGCAGCAGCGGGTCGCCATCGCGCGCGCGATCGTGAAGGAACCGCCACTGCTGTTGTGCGACGAACCCACCGGCAGCCTCGATCTCGCCACCGGCCGGCAGGTGCTGGGCGTGTTGCGCGAGCTCGCGCGGGAAGGCCATCACACGGTGCTGCTGGTGACCCACAATTCCGAGATCGCCCGCATGGCCGACCGGGTGGTCTGGCTGCGTTCGGGCGCGATCAGTCGTTCCCAGAGCGTGGCGCATCCGGTCGAGGCATCGGAGTTGCAGTGGTGAGCCGGGCGCTGCTGCGCAAATTGCGCCGGGATCTGTGGCGTCAGCGCTGGCAGTTCCTGGCCGTCGCCGCGATCCTGGCGATCGGTGTGGCGGCCTTCGTCGCGGCCTCGGACGCCTACCACAACCTGGACCGGTCCTTCGCCCGCGCCTATGACGAGCAGAAGTTGCCCGATGCGACCATCTCCGGACCCGGTGCCGCCGAACTGAGTTCGGCGCTCGCCCGGCTGCCCGGCGAACCGGAGGTCGAGGTTCGCCACCAGAGCGAGGTCGGCATCCGCGTGCACGGGCGGGCGTTTCTGGGTCGCGCGATCGGCGTACCGGAGGCGGCACAGCCCGGCGTCGCCAAGCTCGCCGTGCGATCGGGGGCACTGCCGTCAGCGGGTCGGGTCGTGGTCGAGCAGCATCTGGCCGACCACTATGACCTGCGGCCGGGAGAGAGCATCGAATTGCTGACGGCGTCCGGCTGGCAGGCGATGCCGGTCTCCGGGTCGGCCCTGTCGGCGGAGTACTTCTGGCCGGCCCGCTCCAGCCAGGAGATCATGACCACGCCCGAGCACTTCGGGGTGGTGTTCCTTCCCGACAGCGATCTGGTCGGGAAGCTGCCCGACCCGGTCGAGCAGGTCGCGGTGTACGCGAAGGATCGCGCCGCGGCCGGGCAACTCGTCCAGGCTGCCGAGCGGCTCGCGAGAGAGCATGGTCTGCAGCTTGTTCCGCGCGATCAACAGCCGTCGTATCGGGCCCTCCAGGACGACGTGAGCGCGTTCGGGACCTTCGCCAACCTGCTGCCCTGGCTGTTCCTGGCCGCCGCGGTGCTCGGCACCTACGTGTTGCTGTCGCGGGTGGTGGCGGCCCAGCGCGCTGTGATCGGAACCCTGGTGGCCAACGGCTTCTCGCCCGCTCGCCTGCGCCGGCACTATCTCGGATACGGCCTGGCCTGTGCGCTGCTCGGGATCGTGCCCGGCCTCGCCGCGGGATATCTGCTGGGCGGCTGGATCACCACCCGGTATACCCGGGCCCTCGGACTGCCACTGCACGTGAGCGCGCTGCATCCCCTCACCCTGGTGATCGCCACGGCGGCGGCCCTCGCCGCCGCCGCGATCGCCGCATGGGCGCCTGCGCGCGCCGCCGCCCGCATGCGTCCGGCCGAGGCCATGCGCGTCACACCGCCCGCCGGGCACACGGGACGCAGCGTCGTGGAACGCCTCGTACCACCGCTGAAACACGCGCCCGCACGCTGGCGTATGACGGCGCGCGCCGTGCTGCGCAACCGCCGGCGTGCCATCTTCACGGTGACGGGCGTGGCGGTCTCGGTCAGTCTGGTAATGGTGTTCGCCGGACTGCGCGACACCGTCACCACCCTCATCGATCGGCAGTACGATCGAATCACGCTGCAGGACGCGGAGATCGCGACCGCACCCGGCGCCGCCGACGCCGTTCTGGCCCGGGTCCGGCAGGACCCCGATGTCGCCGCGGCCGAGCCCGTCGGCCGCTACGAGGTCGTGCTCTCGGCAGGAGGGCGGCACTACGACACCCTGGTGATCAGCCTGCCGCCCACCACGCAGATGCATCGGTTCACCGCGAAGTCCGGTTCGAATCAGTTGTCCGGCAATGGGTTGCTGCTCGGCTCCGGACTGCGCGACACGCTGGGGTTGGCGGTCGGCGACACCGTCGATGTCGCCGAAACCTCGACGGGGCAGCACATCTCGGCGCCGGTGGCGGGATTCGTCGACGAGCCGCTGTCGCCGGTCGTCTACATGTCGTCGGATTACCTACGGCAGTCGATCGGGCCGGTACCGGACACGGGTGTGCTGGTGCGGCTGCGGCCCGGGGTCACCGACGAGCGTGCCGTCTCCGATCGGCTCACCGCCGTTCCCGGTGCGGTCGCCTACCTTTCCACCGCCACCCTCGCCTCCTCGATGCGGCAGGCGTTCGCCATGTACGACACCCTGGTCGGCATCATGCTGGCCTTCGCGATCGTCATGGCGGCCGCGCTGCTGTTCAACGCGATGTCGGCCAATATCGGTGAGCGGCTCGGTGAACTGGGCGCGCTGCGCGCCGCCGGCATGGGATCGGGAATGCTCTCACGCCTGATAGCCGTCGAGAACCTCCTCCTCGCGGTGATCGGCATACCCGTCGGGGTGGGTTGCGGGATCCTGCTCGCCCGCTGGCTGCTGTCCACCTACGAGAACCAGGGCGCCCATCTCGAGCTCGCGATGCGCTCGCTCACCCCGATGTTCGTCGCCATCGCAGTGCTCACCGCGGCGGTCGCCGTGCAACTGCCCGCACTGCGCCGCGTGCGCGGACTGGACATCGCCCGGATCGTCCGTGAACGTTCGCTGTGACCCCGAGGACCAACGTCGGCTGGGCAAGGGGCCTGACGACCCTGCATCACGGGCCGCGGGGAGCGGAGGGTCAGGGTATGACCTTCGACAACGACGACCGTGCTCAGCACACGGTGCTCATCGTCTACGCCTCCGCGGCGGGCTCGACCGCCCAGATCGCCGAGTTCATGGCGCAACGTATGCGTGACAAGCAATTACACGTGCGTGTCGAACCCGTCGACCGCGCACCCGACCCCGGGTCGTACGAGGCCGTCGTCCTGGGCAGCGCAATCCACAATGGACAGTTCCTGCCCGGATTCGCCGACTACGTCCGGCGCTACGCCGCGAGCTTGAAGCAACGTCCGAGCTGGCTGTTCAGTATCGGTATGGGACCCGCACTACGTGGACCGGTGGGTGCGGTCTTCAAGCGCATCACCCCACCCGCTGTCACCGAATGCCGAACCATGGCCGGCAGTCGTGGATATCGCGCGTTCGCCGGCGTCGTTCCGCGTCCGCCCGACCTGCGAACCCGACTGCTGGTCCGACTGTTCGGGTGCCCCTTCGGTGACCTCCGCGATTGGGCCGCGATCACGGCCTGGACCGACGACATCACCGCTGCGGTCGAGAACACCTCGCCTGCCACCCGTTTCCCGGCGGCCGAACGACCCCACGACTAGCGCGGGCACGCGCGACGATATCGGACGAACCGCCGCGTGATCAGGCGATCGCCCTGGCGCGTGCTGCGCTAACGGTGGCGCATAGGAATCCGGCTACCGCCAGCGCTGACAGGAAGAGCAATCCGCCTGGGGAAGGGGTTTGGAGGTAGGGGTGGCCGGTGGCGCCGAAGAGGGACAGCTTGGTGATCCAGGAGGGCCAGGCGAACATTGGGACCAGGAGTGTGAGCAGGTAGGAGAGGCCGAGCACGATTGCCAGTGCCGAGACGGCGAAACGGGGAATCCAGATCACCAGCCAGGATGCGACCGCGCCGAGTCCGGCGGCCAGTAGGAGTGCGCTGGCAGCGATTCGGGCGGTTCCGGCGGCATCGAGACCGACGTCGACCACCGTCGCGCCGATCAGCAACCCGGCGAGGGCGGAGGCGATGATCACTACTGTTCCGGCGAGCACGGTGGTCAAGCGCTGCCCGATCAGCGCGGTCCAGGACAACGGAGTCGAGAGCAGCAGTGCCAGGCGGCCCTGTTCGCGATCGCCGACCCAGGATGCGGCCTGGGTGACGACGTATGCCGCGGCGATGGGGGCGGTGAGTTCCGAGACGAAGCCCAGGTATTGGCTGCCTGCGCTGAAGCCGGGGTCGACCTGGAGCATCCGCCGGGTGATGTCGAACTTGTCCCACATGTCGATCACTTCGGGCTCCAGCCAGGCCATCAGCCCGAGTGCGGCGGCTGCGGAGGCTGACCACACCGCCAGGCCGGTGCGCTCTCGCAGCAAGGTCGCCGACCACAGCCGGTTCAGTGCTGGATGCTGTACGCGCGCCAGGGGTTTCGTGTGGCGGAGACGGGGCGACCACAGTGGGCTGCCGACATCGCGGCGTCCGAACAACCTGGCCGCGACGCCGATCAGCAGCGCGGCCGCTACCGGCAGGCCGACGAACGACATCGTGTCGAAGCCCGCGCCGGGAACCAAGCCGCGGCAGCGGGTGAAGTAATAGAAGGGCGAGACGAACCGCAGGATCGACAACGGCCCGAACCGGTCCCACACATTGGTGTAGAGGTACAGCGCCACCACGATCAGTGCCGAGAGCGCGCTTGCCGAGCGTGCGGTCACGCCGAGTTGCGCGAGGACCGCGCCGAGGCCGTAGCCGACGAAAGCGCATGCCGCCGCGGCGAATGCGATCGCGAACGAACCGACCGGGTCGGAGTCGCCCCCGACCGCCATCGCCATTGCCAGCCCGGCGCCGACTCCGACACCGATCAGCGCCAGCACCGTCGCGAATCCGAGGGCACGGTCACGCACCACCTGCTCGCGGGTCCGTCCGGTCGCCAGTATCACCTCGACCGAACGACCGGCCTCGGCCCCGCGCACCGCGGTGGCACCCTGGACCGCCGCGTAGAGAGTCAGGAACAACACCAGCAGCGTGACATTGTGATAGGTCAGGTAGCCGCCGAGGGTGTCGAGCCGGTCCCCGGGCCAGCGCAGCAGCCGCATGGCCTGCACCCCGGCCTCCATGCTGTCGGCCATGCCCTTGGGACCACCGGTGAAACGTTCTGTCTCGCTGCGGAATCCGGCACCGATCGCCGTCATCGCGACCGCGCTGCCCAGGATCCAGCCGAGTATGCCGCGCCGGTGGCCGCGTACGGTGTCAGCGGCCAGCCGCAGGCTCGGGCGTGGTTTCGAACTCATGCAGGAACACCTCCTCGAGCGACAACTCGTGGCTGTCCAGCTCGACCACACCGGCCGCGGCCAAGACATCCAGCAGTGGTCCGATCGACCCCTGCACCGAACAGGTGAGCCGGCGACCGGCGACCCGCGGATCAGCGACACCGGGCACATCCAGCAGCCGCGCCGGATCCAAGGTCTCGGACACGATCGCCGCGACCCGATGAATCCGCTTGACCCGCAACTCGTTCAGCGAACCGACCTTCCAGACCCGGCCGTCGCGTATCAAACCGACACGGTCACAGATCGATTCGACTTCCGAGAGCACATGCGAGGACAGCAGTACGGACGCGCCACCCGCCACGGCCTCCTGCAGCAGTTCGTGAAAGACGCGCTGCATCAAGGGATCCAGTCCCAGCGTCGGCTCGTCCAGGATCAGCAACTCGGGCCGGTGCATGAACGCCTGGATCAGGCCGACCTTCTGCTTGTTGCCGTGCGACAACTCCTCGTAACGGCGGCCCAGGTCCAATCGCAGCCGATCGGCAAGCGCGTGAATGTAGTCCTCGTCCACGCCGCCGCGCAGGCCCGCAAGCATGCCGATCACGTAGCTCGCGCTGACCCGCGGCCACTGGACCAGTTCACCGGGCAGGTAACCGATCTTGCGTTTGATCTCCACGCTGTCGGCGTGGGCGTCGAGCCCGAAGATCGTCGCATGCCCCCGATCGGGGCGGGCGAGGTCCATGAGCAGCCGAATCGTGGTCGTCTTCCCGGCACCGTTGGGACCGATGAAACCGAACGTCTCGCCGCGGCCGACGGTCAGGTCCAGGTCGAAAACACCACGACCCGCGCCGAAATCCTTTGTCAGCCCCGTGCAGGCCAGCACCGGTTCGGCGGGCCGACGGGCATCGATATCGGAGGTCATGATTCATCGTCACAATCGGCGCCACGGACCGGCAGGGCCCTTCGTCCTCGACCGGCGAGGATCTCGCCACCAGCGGCCGAGCCGATTCGCCAGGCCACGCCGAGCGTGATCAAGCTGAACGTCACCAACTGAACCCGTTGCGGGACGCCGACCCACCCGAAGGGATAACCGGCGACACAAGCCAACCCGGCGGCGACCACCACGATCAGCCCCGTCCGGGCAGCCATCCGATCGAGGCGGGATCCCGACCGCGTGGCCAGACGCTCGAGCGCGAGCACCGCGACGATGGCGGCAAGCTGCGAAACCACGCTCGATCCCAGATGCGCGAGGTGATGCCAGGACACCTGCGCGGCGAATTCCCTTCGCTCGCAGACGGGATCGACCGTGGTGAGACAGTCCGGCACGAACACCGCGTCGGCAACGGTCGCCGCACCGAACAACGCGGTCGCTACGGCCATACCAGCCACGAGCCGATCACCCGAGCACCACCGCGCGGCCACCAGACCGGCCGCCACCAGGTAGAGGACACCCGAGACGACGTCCCCGCCACGGAAAAGCCAGTGGTAGGGCTGCGACACCACATAGTGCTCACTGACGAAACCGGAGATCAGCGAAAGCCGCGTCGGCAGAAGGAATTCCACCACCCACAGCGCATAGGCGACGCCCGCCCCGGCGATCACAGCGGCGGTGAGGACTCGCCGCCGATTCTCGGACTCGCCCCCGACACGTGGCGAATGACGGGTGAGTATCGCCATGACTCCGACTCCGGTCCTCGATTTTCACTATCGACAGTGGGGTGGTCCCCGATCAGTCCCAGCGCAGCAGCCGGACCGACAGCAGGGCCGAAACGACCAGGAACGCGACCACGGTCAGCAGTGCGGCAAGATTGACCGGGAAACCCACCCACGCGTCCTGCAACACGGTCACGACATGGGTGAGCGGCAGCACATCGCCGATCCGGCGCAGCGTGTGACCGAAAAGCGCACGGGGACCATCGGTTCCGGCGAGGAACATCATGACGAAGAACGCGATCACGCCGATGCCCTGCGCCGCGCGGGCGGTCGGCAGCACCGCGGCGAGCAACACCCCGATCGCGGCGAAGCTCAACGCGCACAACAGAAATGCCAGCAGGGCCGCGAGCGGGTCCCTGGGCGCGTGCACGTCGTAGGCGAGGACCCCGACCGTGATCAGCGCGACGCTGCCGACCGCGGCCAGCACCACGGTGACCACGACCTGCGCCGCCAGCAGTGTCCAGGCGGGCAGACCCGAGGCGCGGAAACGGCGCAGCACGCCACGTTCCCGATATCCGGCCAGATGCACCGGGATACCGATCAACCCCACCGAGGCGATGGCCAGGCCGACATAGCCGGGCACGTAGTAGTCCATCGCGCCGATGCCCCGGAAAGCGTCGGTCTTCGGATCCGGGACATTGCCGAACGCCGCGCCCAGGATCCACACCACCAGCGCCGGAAAGCCCAGGGTGAACACGAGATTCAGCGGCTCGCGCACGAAGAGCTTGAGCTCGACCCAGGTGAGTTTGACGAACAGGCGCATGACTCAGCTCTCCCCCGCCCGGGTGCCCGTGATCGCCAGGAAGGCGTCTTCGAGGTCGGCCTGGCGCACCCGCAGCCCGCGAGTGTCGCAGCCGCGCCGCACCAGCTCCGCGCAGGTGCGCACCAGCATGGGATCGACGCCCACGAGCTCGACCGCGCCGTCACTGCGATGCACCTGCTCCAATCCTGGAATGGACTCCAGCCAGCCCAGGTCTGCGTCGTGGGAACGGAACTGCACCCGCATCCGCGGCGCGTAGCGCTGCACCAGCTCGTCCGGTGTGCCGACCGCCGCGAGGCGTCCCGCCCTCAGCACCGCCACCCGGTCGCACAGGTGCTCGGCCTCATCCATGAAGTGGGTCACCAGCACCACGGTCGTACCGCGGTCGGCTACCGCGCGCACCATGTCCCAGGCGATGCGGCGCGCGGCCGGATCCAACCCAGTGGTCATCTCGTCGAGGAACACCACCTCGGGTGCGCTGCGCAGGGCCAGCGCCACGAACAGGCGCTGCCGCTGTCCGCCCGACAGTTGCGCGAAGGGGGTGTCGCGCTGCTCGGCCAGGCCCCACTGCTCGAGCAGCGGCCGCCAGTCGCCGGAACGACCGGACATGGCGGAGAACAGATCCAGGGCCTCCCACACCCGCAACCGATCGGGCAGCGCCGAGTTCTGCAACTGGCTGCCGATGCGGTCGCGCAATCGGGCGATATCGGCGATCGGATCCAGCCCGAGCACGCGGACGCTGCCCGCATCGGCGCGGCGCAGACCCTGCACGATCTCGATGGTCGTGGTCTTGCCCGCGCCGTTGGGCCCGAGCAGGCCGAAGACCTCGCCGTGGGCGACCTCGAAGCCGACCTCGTCCACCACGGCCACACCGCGATAGCGCTTCACCAACTGCCGCGCCTCGACCGCGACCGTCCGTTCCGGAGGCATGGGCGACCCCTCCCTACCACGGTTGCCCACGGCAGGTGCGCCGCGAGCATTCCGAATCACTGTGCGACACGCCCGATTCGTGGTGGCAGAGGCGATCGCCCTCGGCGGCCGGTACCAATGGCCCGCGGTAGACCCGACGCGGCTGACACTGGTCGACACGGCGGTGGCCGAAGTCCTCTACCGCCGCGAAATGCCGCGGCGAACGCTGGCTGCATGGACCCCGATACAACCGAGAGCGCGACCGCGGTACGTCCCGGGGGCGACGTGATCGACGATCTCGGATTGTCTCCGGTCGCCCTCGCGGTCCTGTCCGAACGCTATCTGCTCCGCGACGACTCCGGCAGCCTCCGCGAGACCCCGGGCCAGATGATGGACCGGGTGGCGGTCGCCGTCGCCCACGCCGAGGACGACTACCGGCCCGGCGCCTCACACGGCTACGCCGAGCGATTCGCCACGGTTCTACGAGCCCGCGAATTCCTGCCCAACTCACCGACTCTCATGAACGCCGGGACGAGTCTGGGTGTGCTGTCGGGCTGTTATGTACTGCCGATCGAGGATTCGCTCGAATCGATCTTCGACACCCTGCGCACCACGGCGCTGCTGCACCGCGCCGGGGCGGGCACCGGATTCTCGTTCTCCCGGCTGCGTCGGCGCGGATCCGCGACCTCCGGCGGCGGGGTCGCCAGCGGGCCGGTCTCGTTCATCGAACTCTATGACGCCGCCTCACAGGTGATCCGGCTCGGCGGCCGCCGCCGCGGCGCGAACATGGCGGTGCTCGACGTCCACCACCCCGATATCGAGGAGTTCCTACGCGCCAAATCCGATACCGGGGCGCTGCCGACCTTCAATCTGTCGGTCGGAGTCACCGACGATTTCCTGCACGCCGCCGCGCAGGGCCGATCCCATCGGCTGATCGATCCGGCTACCGGCCGGCTGGTGCGCGAGCTCCCGGCGCGTGAGCTGTTCGCCCAGATCGCCGAGAACGCCTGGCGCACAGGCGAACCCGGCCTGCTGTTCCTCGACACCGTGAATCGCGCGAACCCGGTCCCCGAGCTGGGCCGGTTGCAGGCGACCAATCCGTGCGGCGAGGTGCCGTTGTCGGCTTTCGAGTCCTGCACGCTCGGATCGGTGAATCTGGCGCGCTTCCTCGACGGCGACGGTCTCGACGAGGTCAGGCTGGCCGAGGTGGTGCGCCTGGGCGTCCGTTTCCTCGACGACGTGCTCGACGTGTCGGTTCACCCCGTACCCGCCCTCGCCGAGGCCGCCCGTGCCACACGCAAGATCGGTCTCGGCGTCATGGGCGTCGCGGAAATGCTTGCGGCCCTGGGGCTTCCCTATGACTCCCCCGCCGCGGTGCGCTACGTCTCCGGACTCATGGCCCGCATCTCGCGGTGGGCGCACGCGGCCTCCCGGGAGCTCGCGGCCGAACGGGGACCGTTTCCGCTGTATCCGCACAGCCGCTGGGTCACGTCCGCGCCCATGCGCAACGCCCAGGTCACCTCGATCGCGCCGACCGGCACCATCTCCCTGATCGCGGGCACCTCGGCGGGTATCGAACCGTTCTACGCAATCGCCTACACCCGGCACGTGCTGGGCCGCGATTTCGACCACTTCGAGCCGCTGCTGCGCGAGCGAGCCAGGGCGCACGGTGCCTGGTCACCGACCTTGGAGGCCGAAATATCGGCCTCCGGAACGGTTTCCGACTGCGCCGGTCTTCCCGAGTCACTGCGCCGCAGCTTCGTGACGGCCCATGAGATAGACCCTCGCTGGCATATCCGCATGCAGGCCGCCGTTCAGCGCCACACTGACGCCGCCGTCGCGAAGACCATCAACCTGCCCGCCACCGCCGACGTGGCCACGATGCGCGAGGTCTTCCGACAGGCATGGCAGGCGGGCGTCAAGGGCATCACCGTCTACCGCGACGACACCCGCCCCGAGCAGGTCCTGCGCTGCCCCGAATCCTGCGGCCTGGAGAACGGCCTCGTGAATCCGACTGCCCAGGAGTTCTCGTGACATACGGCAGGAGCCGGCGTCCCTCCGGACATATGGCATGAGGGTCCAGCCCCGGAGTGGGCGGACCCTCCTGCCGATCGGTACTGCGCCTTCAGTGAACGAGGTCGGGGACCGCGCTCGGGTCGATCGCTCCCGCGGCTGCCCCGCCCGCCGCGCCGAGGGCGGCGCCGACACCGGCTCCGGTGACGACCGGAAGGGTCTCACACGCGGCGACGCCGAGGCCCGCACCGGCCAAGCCGCCGAGGACGACTCCGGCCGGAAGGGTGAGGGGCAGGGCCAGTCCAGCAGTCGCCAGGCCCACGGCGGTACCCGCGGCCGCTCCGGCCGCCGCACCCGCCACCCCGCCGACCGCGCCGGCGGCCACACTGCACGGCAGGCCCGCGAGTGCACCACCGGCCGCACCCGTTGCCGCACCGATCCCGGCACCCTCGAGGGCGCCGCTGGCGACCGGGTTGGACGCGGGGGCGTCGACCGGCTGGGCCGCGGTGGCCGGGTCGGGAGCCTCGGCATTCGCCGTGCCCGCGCTGCCGAGGGCCACGAAAGCGGGGATCGCGACGACAACGATTCCCGCGCACGCCTTTGTGATCGCATTCCGCATCATCGGACTGTCCCTTTCCTGAACTTGCTCGGGTATTGGTGGTGCGGTACCCGGCCATCGTCGTTCAGTGAAAGGTGCTGGGATATCGACTGTTCGGCCGAAATCGCGCGGCACGGATCGGCCGAAAGTCCGACGGGGATGTGCCCGATCAGGGCTGGGTTCGATGCCCGTTCCGCCAGGCCCAGGCGGCGATTTCGACGCGATTGCGCATGCCGAGTTTGGCCTGGATATTGCCCAGGTGGGTTTTGACGGTGCCCAGCGACAGATGCAGCTTTGCGCAGATCTCCTGATTGGTGCATCCCTGGGCCACGAGTCCGACGACCTCCAGCTCCCGTTCGGTGAGAGCTGTTGCGGGACAGACGGTTTCCTGAGCGACCGGCGTGGCGAGTCGTTCCAGCAGCCGGACGGTCACCGACGGGGAGACGAGCGCATCACCGCGAGCCGCGGCCCGGACCGCCTCCACGAGCAGACCCGGGCCCGCGTCCTTGAGCAGGAACCCGCAGGCGCCGCCCTGCAGTGCGCCGTAGACGTAGTCGTCCTGGTCGAAGGTGGTCACGACCACGACCCGCAACGGGTCGACGACGCCGGGCCCAGCGAGCGCGCGGGTCACCTCGAGGCCGTCGAGCTTGGGCATGCGGATATCCACCAGGCACACGTCCGGGCGCAGCCGCCGCGCGGTCTCCACGCAGGCCAGGCCATCGCCGACCTCGGCGATGACCTCGATATCGGGTTGGACCTGCAGGATCAGCCGGAAGCCGCTGCGTACCAGTTCCTGATCGTCGGCGAGAAGCACTCGGATCGCCGACGCGGAGTCGACGCGGTCGCTCTCGGGCACCGATGCACCGGAGGTGGTCACGAGACCCGATCGTGCCACATGAGCAGCGGATCCCGGCCGCACGACCTATCCATCGACCGTGTCGAGTATCGGAAAGCGGGCCAGCACCCGCCAGCCGCCATCGACCGCCGGCCCGGCGCTGAACCTCCCCTCGACGGCCTGGACGCGTTCGGCCAGACCGACCAAACCCAGCCCGCCGAGGCCGCCGACCGGCACCGTCACCCGCTGGGCGGGCGCGCTGTTGCACACCTCCACTGCCAAAAGCGCATTCGCGACGTCGATGCCGACGGTGACCAGCGCCGCACCGGGCGCGTGCCGTCGGACATTGGTCAGCGATTCCTGCACCACGCGATGCACCGACACCTCGACCTCCGGGGCCAGCCGCGCCTTCCTGGCCGCACCCGTGACACGGACCGTGGGCTCGGGACCGCCGCCGCGCGCGAAATCGGCCACCAGATCGGCCAATTCGGCGTACAGCTCACCGGATCGCACCGTGCGCGGGTCTTGTTCCCGCAACACTCGCACCAGTCGGCGCATCGAATCGAGCGTCTCCGTTCCGGCGGTCTCGATGGCGCTCAGGATGCCGTCGACCTGGTGCGGCGCGGTCGCCAGGATGGTGCGTGCGGCCTGCGCTTGTACGACGATTCCGGTGACATGGTGGGCGACGAAATCATGGAGTTCCCTGGCGAGTTCGAGGCGCTCGGCCTGCTGCACCCGCGTCACGGTCTGCGCTCGGCGCATATCCGCCGACCGCACGTAGCCGCCCAGGATCAGCGCGATCGCCACACACCAGGCCATCACGATCGTGAAGATCGCGGCCACGACCACCTGATCGGCGACGCGCAGCGGCAGAGCGATGATCGCCAGGCCGAGCACGCTGCACAGTGCGACAGCAAGACTCATCGGCTGCACTCGACGCGCGGTGACACCCAACAGGATCAGCAGCGCACCGGTTTCCATGAACCCCCACAACCAGAGCGCGTCGTGAGCCGGAAACACGGCCAGCGCCACCGTCAGCAGCCAGGAGCCGGCCGCCGCCAGACCCGCCCGCCATGCCACCGCGAGCCGCCTGCCGGGCACGACGACCAGGGCGGCGAACAGTGGTCCGGAGATCACCAGCAGCCAGTCCCAAATGCTGTGCCGGCCCGTGATCGGTGGCCAGACGCTGATCCAGTCGACCAGCCACAACAGCACCAGCACCCACAGGACGCTGATCGCTACCCAGCGGGTCCGCCGTGTCTCGGGAACGTGATACGTCACGCCGCAGATCAAAAGATGACAGCTCGGTCGACCCGGATCTTGCCCAGACCACCCCATGCGGAGCCGGGATCGGTGATCACGGTCGACTCGATGGTCAGGCCGAACTGGGTGGTTCCGGGCCGTCCGACGGTGAGGGTGGTGGAAGTGGGTACGCCGACCGGGGATTCGACCCAGACGCCGGAGACGTCGTTGGAGTTCTGGTAGGGGTCGGCGGCGGTGTCGCTGGAGAGCGGGTCGTGCAAGCTGATGGTTCCCGACGAGATCGGTTGCGGTCCGGGGTCGGTGGGGATGACGGGGTACTTCAGGTCCACCGAGGGATATCGAATACCGTCACACGTGCCGAGGTCCCCGTACACGGAGGTACCCGCGCCCGCGCTGCCCGAGGCCGGGTAGCGGTAGATCGTGAGGGTTCCCCCGGTGCAGGCGGTAGGCCAGTCGAACGGAGTACCCGCGGCGGCGGAACCACCGCCCAGCACCGTCAACGACGCGACGGACCCTATCGACATTGCGAAAGTGACGAGCTTGGTGATCCGCATTTTCGATCCTTCCGATGAATGGAGATCGAGACGTTCACTCAGAGTTCGGTGCCTACGCAATCATCAGCTTTCGACGTAGCCGACGGTATCGGCCATCCGGTCGAGAACCACAGCATCCCATCGGCCGTTCGGCCGATTCGGTGCGGGTCGGCGAAATGGAAAATTATGCCGTGTTGGATCGCTCTCTTCGAGGAGGGTTCGCGGTGGAACAGTCGATATCGAGTCAGCTTCCAGCGGTCGTGCCGCATCGGTGGATGGCGATCGCGGCGGTCTCGGCGGCAATAGCCGTGATCATCTACGTGCTGGCCGTCTGGACAGTACCCGGCCAAATGCTCGAGAACGCCGCATTACGCGGGGCCGATAAGGCAAACGCCAGCAGTGCCGAGGCAGCCAGCCGAATCCTGAACCAGATCACGGTCTACTCACTGGCTTTCATGGTGGCAGCGGTCGCATTCATCGGATTGCTGCGCCGACGCCTGGATCTCACCGTCGCGGCGGTCGGCGTGATCGTGGGTACTCAGATCGTGGTGCAGATATTGAAGCGCTACGTGCTGCCTCGACCCGAATTGGTCGATGTGAGTGGGCCTTACACGCACAACAGCTTCCCCAGCGGGCATACCGCGATCGCCATGACGGTGTTGTTCGCCACCGTGATCGTGGTGCCCTACCGCTGGCGCGGGCCGGCCATGGTCGTGGTGGCCACCTGGGCGGTCGGGATCGCGCACAACACCTTGATCGCCAAATGGCACCGGCTCAGCGATACCCTCGGCGCCGACGCCATCGCCCTCGCCGCGGCTTGCCTCGCCTCGTGGTGGCTGGCCCGGCGCGGATCGCTCGTCCGAAACGAGGGTCGCCGCAAGCTCATCCCAACCCTGCTCACGATGTACCTGTCGATCATGGCGCTGGCTACCGTCGCCCTCGGCGTGATTGTGTGGACCGGTCCGCTGGCCCAGGAGAATCTCGCCGCCGTGGTCCGTGAGGATTCCTGGGTGGTCTATCTCGGCGCGACCTCTTTCGCGTCGGCGGGTTCGCTCGTCGCTGCGTTGATCTTCCTGGCGATGTGGCGCAGGGTCGACACGGTTCGCGCCGCGACAACAGACAGCACGCAATGCGCACCCAGGGAACGAGAAAAGGCAGGACTCCCTGGTTAAGGAAATCCTGCCTTTGTGGTGTCCGGAGGGGGACTTGAACCCCCACGCCCTAATACGGGCACTAGCACCTCAAGCTAGCGCGTCTGCCATTCCGCCACCCGGACCGGTGGTGCTCAGCAAGGTTATCGGATCGGACCGCCTGGACCAAATCGGCCGATTTCCTGCGGGTTTACCTCGCGGGAAGAGGCGGTGGGAGTGGTTGCCGCCGGGTCGGTTCGCGACCCGGCAGGCCACCCCCCGATCTCAAGCCTTCAGTGCCTCCAGCAGCGCGGCGCGCTGCCGGGAACCCAGGCCGCCGATGCGACGGTCGGCGGGGATCTCGGCCTCGTCCATCAGCTTGGCCGCCTTGACCGGGCCGATGCCCGGGAGCGCCTTGATGACTGCCGCCACCTTCGTCTTCTTGACCAAGTCCTCTTTGTCGGCGCGCTTGAGGAGTTCGCCCAGGCTCAGTGAGCCCTTCTTGACCTCAGCGATCATCTCCGAGCGCGCCTTTCGAACAGCGGCGGCCTTGGCCAGCGCCTCGGAGCGTTGTTCGGGGGTCATGGTGGGCAGAGCCATATGTCCTTACCTTTCACTCGTTCGCTGGTACGTCGCCGACGATTCAACAGGACAGCGGCCGTTGCGCAAGTACGACACACCGCGTGGACGTGGCCGACACGTCAAGTGACCGGCGAAATGCGGACCGCGAGGGCTGTTCGAGGGCACTTTGGACACCGGTCACATGACCAGGTGTTTGCTGGAAGGTGTAGCTGGCAAATTCGGGACGCAGCCGACGGCATCGGTACTACGGTATGCGCGAACATCACTGAGCACCGGCGGAAGGCGGGGCAGATGAAGGGGTCGTATTCGTACGCCGAGCCGGCCACGACCGAACCACCCCTGGCGGACCGATACGACAGCGCAGAGCCCGTGACCTGGAACGGAGCTCAGGTCTACCCCCTGCATCAGGAGGTGATCGGCGTCTCCCCCACCACGGTCGCGCTGACTCTGCGCACGGCCGCCCCGCGTCCCGGGGTACGCAGCCTCGGCATCGGGCTCGGCGTGGATCGCGGCGACGTGTTGCTGGACGGCCGCCGACTCAGGGGGGTTGACGTCTGGAGTGATGCCATGGCGGGCGGTATCGAGCTCCAGGTGTGCCCGACCGAGGCCGACGCCGCCATCACCCTGACCCCCGTGTGGGTCGACGCCAGCGAGGCCACGGTCTCCTGGACGGGCAACTACGGCATGCTCGTCACCCGCGAACCCACCATGACCGTGTTGCACTGCAGCACCGGCGTCGGCCCGCCCGATTTCGGGGAGCTGGTCGTGGAACTGACCCTCGCGGTGACCCCGCCCCCGCCCGAACCGCCGACCGAGGCCAGCCGCTACCAGAACGCCCTCTACGACCTGGGCGTCGCCATGCAGAGCCGCGGCGAGGAGGACCAGGCCTGCCAACTGTGGACGCAGGCAGCCGAATTCGGGCACCTAGCCGCGGCCTACGACCTCGGCGTGGTCCGCTACCGCCGCGGCGACTACGGCGAGGCCGAACACTGGTGGCGCACCGCCGCCTCCCATGGCGACGCTCGCGCCATGGCCGGCCTTGCCGAACTTCTCACCCGCCGCGGCAATGCCAGCGAAGCCCGCGTCTGGCGCGCCGCCAGCGCCGCCGAATCCCCCCGCTGAGTTTTCACCGCACGCCAATTCGCATCGCCTGCAATCACCTTCACCGCGAATGTGATGCAGGTCATAGTCGAATCTGCCGAATCTCCGGGCTCGACCCTGATTGCCGATCGGTCGCGCCCATCTACAGTGGCGGTCGATCGCATGGGCATCACCCCGCCCGCGCACGAGCCACGAGGAACGCACCACATGATGAAGACCGCCCGTTGGACGGCCGTCGCAGCCGCCGCGCTCGCCGTAGCCCTGCTATCCGGTTGCTCGGATGTCGCGAAGGCCCTCAACCAGGGCGGCGACACCAAGTGCAGCGACTACCTCACCCAGGACGCCGACACCCAGCGCGTCACCATCACCAAATTCATCAAGCAACAAACCAACTCCGACCACGAGCCCCCCGGCACCCAGGTCGACCTCTCCATGGCCGCCGTCCAGAGCCTGTGCCAAGTCCAGGCCAACAAGGACACCCCCATCAAGAACGCCAACCTCCTCGGCATCCTCCACTGACCCCCCAAACCTCCCCCGGCGCACCCCATTTCGCCTGGCCCAGCCCCGATTTCCCTTTCCCCCAACCTCTCCGCTAATCTTGTCCAGCATCACCGGTCCGGGTGGCGGAATGGCAGACGCGCTAGCTTGAGGTGCTAGTGCCCGTATTAGGGCGTGGGGGTTCAAGTCCCCCTCCGGACACAGACACTACGCACACGGGTGGTCGTGGAGAAGCTTCGGCCACGACCACCCGTGTTTCGTGGTTATAGGTCAGTTTCAGGCCCAGCTGCCGGTACACCTCGAGCTTGTCGTTCGGGTCGGCGCGTTTCAGGATCGTTACCAGACCTCCCAATGAATCAACGAGCTGGCGGATTTCCTCGCGGGTCATTCGGTAGTCGACGATCGATTGTGTTTCCAGCGCCGCGATTCGCGCTGCGGCTGCGTCCCGCTCGCGTTGAACCTCGAGCGACCATGTGGCGATGAGGGCCGGGTCGGCGCCGGCCTCGAGAGCGGCCCGGTGGCGGGCCAGCTTCCGATCACATTCGAGTAGGACCTCTCGAGTCGTATCCAGCGCGGGCATATTGCGTTGTGTCTGTGCGGCTTCGAGCTGAGTGAGCGAGTGCTCGATGTGGTCGGGGTGGAAGACCTCGGCCAGCCAGAGGTCCACCGGACCGACGAGTTGCTCTTCGCGCAAGTAGACCGTGAGCGGATGGTCGAGCTTGTTCGCGATCGCGTATTCGGCCGGGTACCGGCATCGGTAGTGCGCCTTACCGTGGTTCCAGTTGCCCTGCATCCTGCGCCCGCAGTTGTCGTGAACCAGCAAGCCCTTGTAGGCATATGGATGCTCGCGCCGCACAGTAGTGCGCCCCGTCGAATTCGGGCCGCGACTGGCGAGTCGGAGGGCGACCTGCTCGAAAATATCTTTGCTGATCAGCGGCTGGTGCGCGGGCTTGTCGGAGAACACCCAGTCCTGCTTGGAATTCCACGTCAGATGGGTCGCATGGCCGAGCGCGACGTCCTCGACATCGATGAGCAGCTCCTGCTTGCGCTGCTTGTTCCAGACCTCGTGTCCGGTGTAGCGAGGATTGCCCAGGATTGCGCGAACTGCGCTCTTGGACCAAGCCAGCCCTTCGCGATGCGTGTTGCGTTTCCGGTCGTAAGCGGAGGGGCACTGGATTCCAGCGTCGGTAAGGCGCTGTGCGATGGCGAATATCCCGATCCCGGAAAGGTAGTCACTGAAGATCTGTTGAACCACCGGTGCCGTAATGGGATCGGGAGTGAGCCTGTGCAGGCGTTTGCCGTCGGCGGCTTTCCCTGGATTCGGGTGTGGTCCAACGTCTTCGAGGCAATATCCGTACGGAGGGCGCCCTCCGAGGTAACGGCCTTCCACCTGAGCCTGGGCGGCCATGGCCGCCCGGACACGGATCTTGATGCGGTTGCGTTCGCCCTTGGACATGCCTCCGAAGACCGACATGATCAGGTCGTGGGCTTCAGATTCCGGGTCGATCGGGCCGCCGACTTCGGGGACCCACAGGGGCACGCGGTAGTGAACGAAGATCGGGAAGGTGAGCCCGAACTGATTGCCGTAGAAGGCGCGCTGCGGTTCGCCGATGACAACCGCATCGAACCCGCGGTTGGGCGATTTCAGGAGTTCCAGAAGCCGAGCCGCTTCGGGTCGCCGCTTCCACGGAATTGCTCGGCTCTGCCCGATATCGAAGAACTCCGCGACGATCTCGCCGTGGCGGCTGACCAGACCTTCCGCCCGCCCGAGTTGCCAGTTCTTCGAGGCGACGGGGTCCTGCTGATCCTCGGTGGAGACACGCCCAAGGAAAGCGAATCGGGTCGTGGTCACGCGGCCCTCCGATCATTCGAAGGCGCGCTGGCCTTGGCTGCCTGGCGGATCACCCGCAACAGTCGAGCAGCCGCGAGCGGAGTAAGTGTCGGTGGATGAGCTGGAACCACGACATCGACATCATCGGGCTCCGAATCCGAATGAGGTCTCTCGACTGCGGTCTGCGGTGGCTCGGGACGCTGTGGTGTTGAGCGCATGACCATCAATGCTCCTCGTTGAGAATCGGGCACGACCGGCAACGGTTTGACGCAACGGGGGTCTATCAACGCGTCGTCCGCGCGGGTCTGTCAAGTCGCTTCCAGAAGGGCAGACAGCAGTCCGTACCGCTTGCTTCCGTGTGCTCCTCGGTAGCCCTGCCGAGCGAAGCCATCTATTCGGGGTCATCCCCCTACTGCACGCAGACCCCCGATTTGCGACATCCGATCTGGAGAATTCATGAGCTGCGGTTATAGACGTCTGGCGGGAGGCCGTAGAGACGGAACTCTGACACCAGCACACGCCACGGCCTAGTGTTTGGCCCATGGCAGAAGCAAGGGTGTGGTCCGTTACGTCGACTACTCCGACCGAGGAGGACGCACAGAAGATCGCGCGTACTGCGGTGGCCGAACGGCTCGCCGCCGGTGCGGAGGTCACTGGCCCGGCGATGTCGGTCTTCTGGCACGACGACCAGCTGGGCGAAGGTCAAGAGTGGCGCGTGACGCTGAAAACGTCGGCCGCCGTGAGGGATCGACTCGTGAGCAGAATTCTGGAGTTGCATCCGTGGGCGGCCGGGCCCGAGATCATTGCCTCACCGGTTGAGTGGGCTGTCGACCACTACGCCGACTGGGTCGAGAAGTTCACAGCTGCAAAGGAATAGGGGCGCGGGCGGTCGTGGCGCGACGGGCGAGATCCCCGGCCTCGGCCGCGCCAACCGCCAGCGCCCGCTGGGCAGTTTCTCGCACGCGTGCCAGGGGGCGAACAGAAGAAACTTCGCGGGCGAGGGCGAATGCTTTCTCGGTCGCTACGATGGCTTGGTTTGGGTCGCCCGCGTCGAAATAGGCATCGGCTAACCAGGTCAGGTACAGCGCTTTGTCCCTCGCCCACGTGTCCGGGTAGGCCGCGAGTGCCCGACGGAGTGGTGGAATGGCCCGCTCCGGCTTGTGCAGTACCGACCAGACGCGCCCGGCCATGATATCGAGCTCCGCGTGATTCATCCACGCACACCAGCTCGGCGCATCGTCTTCGTCGTCCAGGCTGGCGCGCGCGATGTCGAGCGCCCGGGCGGCAGCTTCCATGTCGCCGACCGTGGCGAAGGACCACGCACGCCGTGATTGCAACAGCGCGACGGCCGTGCCCGGAGCACCCGGACCGAGCGTCACGCATGCAGCATCCGCAGCGGCGATCGACTCGGATTCTCCAGTCGCATAGGCGATATGGACGAGCGAGTTGGCCTCGAGCGCGCGACTGCCGACTTCGCGTGCGGCGCTGCGGCTGTAGTTGAACAGAGCGACCGCGACCTCGGTGAATCCTGCGTCGAATGCCGCCCAACCGGCCTGCTGGGCCTGTTGGGCGGCCAGCTCGATGAGGCTGTTGGCGGTGGCGAGTCGGCGGTTGGAGCTGCGGAGGATCTGTTCGGTGCGCGCCAGTTCGGTGAAGTACAGGTGGAAGGTGTCGCCGCCGCCGTACTCGCTGTCCATCGCTTCGAGCTTGGTAAACTTCCGGCGCATCCGATCGACGTCTACTGCTCCCACGCGCGCCGGCGGTTGGCTGCCCAGCAAGGGGGCGGCTAGGCCAGCGGCGGCGAGGAAATGTCTGCGTTTCGTGGCTTCGTCCTTGTCCGCGTCGCGTTTGGTCCGCTTCGGATACAGACCAAGGGCTGCTTCCGATTCGCTACCCAACAGTGCCACGAGGGCTTGACGAGTCGCACGTCTGGGCCAGGCAATCTCGCCGCACTCGATGCGGCTGATCGCCTGTGCGTCCACCCCAGGGCGATGGCCGGTTCTCTGCTCGACGTAGTCACACACCAGCTCGGCGAGATCAGGCTGTGTAAGCCCCCTGGCGAGCCGAAATGCCTTGAATTGGTCGTTCGTCGGCTCTCCCAATACGAGTCCGATCCGCTTATTTGCCTACAGTTTTGCGCTGTTGACCGCCTCAGACAACCGGAACGCTGAAAGAGGTACCCGGACGGGCCGAAAGCGGTACTCCCGTACCTGATCGGCCCCGCGAACCACCGAACAAGGGGCGACCATGAGGGCGACACCAGATGCGCTCGGCTATCTCCAAAAGCACGTCAGCGGAAACCAGCAGCAATGGGATGAAACTCGAATGCGAAGTCTCGCAGCGAGGCTGGGTTACAACCTTCGCAAGACCGTCGCATTCAGCGAAAACACGCACCAGCCGATCCAGCGGCTGGTCAATGTCGTTCGAAACCTGGGGATCGAAGCGGTCATCGTTCCGGGGCCGCAGCACTTCGACGGCCGAAAAGTTCCCGCGGAGCTCGTGCAAGTCGTGGACGTGATCACCGTCGATCCAGAAGCGACCTACGCACGACGTGCTACCGGAGAGCTGCCCGAGATGAACGGGGTGCAGCGATGACCACCAGTCCGATCGAAGAATTCGTCATCGGACGGCCGCTCCCGATCCTGACCGGGCGGCAGCAGGTTGAACTGCAACCGGCCCTGGCCGACGTCATCGAATACCGCAAGTCCGGCTTGAGCGTCAATTGGATCATCGGCTGCCCGCTCGATTGCTCGTACTGCGTGCGTCACTTCTTCCACAACTTCGAGATGAAGGTGCCGCGGCGACTCATCGACGAGGAAGCGGCCGTGGTGCGGTTACTGACCCACCGCTACTTCCGGCCCCACGTGACGCCGATCCAGCTGCTGAATCGGGCCACCGATCCGATGCTGCCGCGCGTCAAGCCGCACCTGTTCGAGATGCTGCGGCTGCTCGACACCGAAAAACTCACCAACCACGTGCTGGTGATCACGCGCTGGCGAATCGACCCCGAGGACTGCGCGACCCTCAACAGCTTCAACAACATTCGCCTGACCATCCTGGTCACGAATTCCGGCATCGACGACGAACGCATCGAGCCCGTGGACTCGCAGATCGCAGCGACATCGCTGCGAACCGTGTTCGAACACGCGGACCGGTATCGGGTCGTGCACTACTGGCGGCCTATCGTCCCGGGCCTCAACGACTCCGAAGAACACCTGCAGCGTGGGCTGGCTTTGACCCACCACGCCCACGCGACCGTCTTCACCGGCCTGTTCTTCAAGGGCGAAATCCGCGACTACTACCGCGAGAATGGGCTACCCGAACCGTATCTTGAGGGACCGCGACGCAAGATCTTTCCCGAGGACCTCGAGCACCGCATCCTCACTGCCGCAGGGAAATACGGCACGGGTTCTCCGTTGTTCCGCAAGACCTCGTGCGGTGTCACCTACGCTCACGGAGTCGCTGACTACAACGGCCATTACGGCATCCGCGAACTGTGCGACATCTGCCCCGTCGCACAGATTCGACGCTGCGCTGAAGCGTGGAAGCGACCGGATGAAGCGGAGGTCGACGAATTCGCTCGGCAGCTCGGTGGCAAGCTCGTCGAGATCAATGAGCGCGCGATCGTGGTCTCCGGGCTGAACGAGCCGCCGCGCTACTTGATGCAGCATGGCCTGGGTTACCAGGTGCATGACGTCGATAGGCCGCACATCCCGCATCATCACGGCCGCGCCGATATCGGCTGGCCCGCGACCAAGGAGAAGCTGTGACCACCGCGTTTACGGAGATCCCCGCCGCCCTGCGCGGCCACGACATCGCCGTCGTGGACGTCGAAGGCAACGGCCAGAATCCGCCGGAAATCATCGAGATCGCCATCATCCCGGTGGCAGGCACGGCAGTCAGCCCGGACGAGACCCGCTCCTGGCTCATCAAGCCGAAGAACCCGATTACTCCGATCGTGACGCGCAAGGTTCACGGCATCACCAACAACGACGTCGCCAACTGCCCGGAATGGGAAACCGTGTCCCCGGCCGTCGGCCGTGTCATGTTCGGGCGAACCCTGGTGGCGCACAACGCGAATGTCGAGCAGAAGGTGCTCACGGCGCACCTGCCCGACTGGAAGCCCCTCATGGTCCTCGACACCCTGCGCCTGGCCAAGGCGGTATGGCCCGGCCTGAAGAGCTACGCCCTCGACAAGCTCATCGAACATGCCCAGTTGGACATGCGCGGACTCGACGACGACCAGGAATACCACCGAGCCGGATACGACGCCTGGGCCGCATGGCAGCTCCTGTGCCGCCTCGTCCGCGAAGGCGAGCTCGATTGGGACGCAGTCGTCCAGGCCGCCGGCCTGCCGGAGTTCCTGACACCGCCGGAGCCGGAGGGATTGTTTTGAGCACACCGAACGAGGTGGACCGCCCGGTCACCGTTGCGGTGATGGGCACTCACTCCACCGGCAAGACCACGTTCCTGACCCGACTACAAGAAGAACTGCGGCGCAACCGAATCGAGGTCGCCACCGTCGCCGACCTCGGTTACGACGCCATGAAGGCAGGGCTGCCGATCCTCGATCAACACACCTGGGCTTCCACGCTGTGGATCATGACCCGCGGCATCTCCAACGAGCTGGAGGCATGGCTGCATGCCGACGTAGTCCTTATCGACAGAGGCGTCCCGGACGCCCTGGGTTACTACGAAGCTGCGCTGGAATACAGCGGCCGCCAGCCTGATCCTCAGCGAATCAGGCAACTTGAGGAGCTCGTGGTCGGCCATAGCAAGAACTACGACTTCGTCCTCCGCACGGTGCTCGACCCGGAAATGCCGCTAGGCGACAGCAAGCCTCGCGACACCGACCTCCAGTTTCGGGCACTCGCTGGCCAACGGATCGAGGCGGTAATGACTCGTCTGGGCATCGGTCACGATGTCTTGACGTCCGCGAACCATGACCGCGTACTGGTCGACGCAAAGGCCTACATCGGCCTACGGCTGTCGGAGCCGGAACTGGAGATCTCTTGGGACGACGACCCCCCGCCAGCCGCCGCCCCTGCGTCCTGAGTCAGAGGGCCCGTCAAGAAGTCATCCGGATGAATCCGGCGAGTTCTGGCGGGCCGGGCTTGTTTCGCCTCCAGCAGTCCCGGCCGCGTCTGCCTATCACCGCGCAACCACGGTGAACATTTGGAACGGTATGTGCAGCAACGTCATTCCTCGTCTCTCGGCGCAGCGGCAGCGACCTACGCCGAGCACCGACCGAATTGCGCACCGGCCGCGGCTCGCTGGGCGCTGGAATCGGCGCCTGGCCCGCGAGTGCTGGACCTCGCGCAGGGACGAGCAAGCTCGCTGGCACGCTACTCGCGTTGGGCGTCGATGTTGTCGCCATAGGGCCCGACCCTGCCATGCTGAACTGCGCCGCACGGTACCAGCGGTTCGCAGCCTTCCGGGCAGCGCCGAGTCGATCCCGCTGCCCGGCGGGACGCACTATCTATGCCGATTGTCGGCCGATCGCGCACCCAAGGCCGATCGGCATTGAGCGCTTCAGCCGCCCACGTCATGGCCCGATGTGAATGTACGCCGCCCAGTGACGCGGATTGGTGGGATGCTGCATGTATAGAGTCCGCAGTGCTTTGTGGACCGCATAGGCGGCCCGCGCCGGGCTGCCACCAAGGTTGTTGTAGATCGCTGTGGTGATGGTGTTGGCGACGGCGTCACTGATCGGCCACAGAGTTCCGACGACATGTGTGAAGCCTGCAAGGTGAAATGCCCCTGCGATATGGATTGTCTCGTCCAACAGGCTTTCGCCCGCATCAGCAGTCCTGCACGCGGACAGAAAGGCCAGATGTGCCTGCTCAAGATGAAGCTTCACGATATCGGCCACCGAGAGGTCCTCGTCGTAAAGCACTAGGCGACTGGAGGACGGGGCACGGTCACAGATGGCGTGACACGCGAAATGAGCGATGCTCGCCCGCTGAAGCGCGTCTAATACATTGGAACGAGTTGCGTTGGCGTTGGTCAGAATCGAGTCTGCGGCGGCAAGAAGTTCGTGCACCTTTTCAGCCTCGGCAACCGCTGAGTCCAAGATCGGGACTCCTGCCCAATCGCGCTCCAATGCTTTGTCGATCCCAACCACGAGCGATCGCTCTCCTCCGGCATTGGGATTACGCCGAGCCCTGGCATGTTGCAGCGCCCGCAAAGTAGGGGTGTATGAGGAGATTACGAAATCCATCGCACCATGAGGTCGAGTTCCAAGTGCAGCTTCTCGGCTGCTCGGGAACTGGCATGCTGCATGCAACGGCAACAGTACCAGCGGCCCCGTTGGCATCCACCACAGGCGCGGAAGAGTCTCTGTGAGTTCGTTTTTCGGCCCTTGCGTGTATCCCAGGTGGTGCAGGACGGGGCCAGTGATGTTCTCCCAAAGCCATCCGAGCACAGCACGTAGTGCATGATCACGTCCCCAGGCACGAGGAAGGGTCGCAGCCCTGAACATTGTTACCTGTTCCAGAACAGCGATCTGGTTCGCGGCGGGCAGATCGACTAGTTCTACCTCGCCTTTCAGGTTGCCGCATGAATCACTCCCCGATGTGCATATCAGCGCTTTTCCGCTTTCGGCGCCCACGATAATTGCCACGACCGGCCCCTCTGCGGCGAGTAGACCAAGTTCCTCCACGTCGGGCGGAAGCTGAAAGGTCGAGAATCCGGGTAACCGTCGAATTTCGGCCAGAAGTGTGTTGCGCTCGGAATCAAGCCGCCGCCGTTCACGGCTCATGTCTTGCGTTCGGCTCGCGAACTCCGCTGGTGGGTCGATGAAGGAAGCGTTGTCCCGAAGTAGCGCATCGCGAACCTGTGTATAGCGGTTAGCGAGATCGGGGTGTCGTTCCTGCAGTTCTGATATGTCGGTGCGCGCTTCCAGTGCTTGTGTGAGCAATACGCCCCGCCCCTGTTCCAACAAGCTCAGCGCCGCCACTGGGTCACCTGCTTCCGCTGCGGCTTCCGCTGCTCGCGACGCCAAGTCCTTGGATTGGTTCAACAGGTGTTCACGATCCGGGCGCGCCAGCGCCGGACCAGCGATCTGAGGCAGCAGCTCCACGGCCTGACGGTAGGCGTTGGTTGAGGCTCTGTAGTCTCCGCAGAGTTTCTCCGTTGCGCCCCACCCTGCCGCGTTGTAGAGCACGACTTGCAGTGGTGCTGAACGAATTCCAGCTCCTTCGCGATACATCAGCCTGGCGTTGTACAGATCGCGCGAATTGCCTAACAGCTCGAAACGGCGGCGCAAATTCATGCCGAGGTTGTTCAGAATCACTCCGCGATCGGGGTGTTGGGGCGGCAGTATCTCGAGAGCATGCTGTCCGGCGAGCACGGCCGCATCGAGATCGTCGAGTTCGCCGAGATACTCGAATCGTATCCGCAACGCGTATCCCATGAAGTCCAGATACAAGGCTCGCGCCGGATTCCCATCGTTGGAGGATTCGACCGCTTCCCGTGCGACATCCAACATTTCTTCTAGGTATGACCGATCCTCTGTTACGCGAAATTGCGTACGCAGCGCGGCGGCGAAGTTGTGGAGGTATCGTGCCCGATCAGGGTGATCCATTGGAGCTGCGGACACCGCCTGGCGGCCGATCCGCACGGCCTCCGCTAGGTCTAATGCATTATCGAGCCGGTCGAAGCGGCTAAGGAGTGCGATAGCCAGACTATTCAGATACAACGCCTGGTCGTAGTCATGGATCGGGGCACTCTCTACTGCTTGCCTCGAAAGCAGAATTGCTTCTTCCAAGTCTCCGATGTCACCTACGACACGGTAGCGTTCCCGGTACGCGGTTCCCAGATTGTGCAGATGCATCGGCCAGTCGAGGTGGTGTGGTGTGGTGGCCTCTAAGACCCGGTTCGCGACCTGTATCGATTCGTCCAGATCCCGCAGGTCTCCGACGGCCAGAAACCGGTAGTGCAGCGCAGCGCCAAGCCCAGACATAACTATGATCCAGGCAGGGTCATCGTTCGGTGTGATGTCCACGGCGTGGGTCGAGAGCATTACTGCCTCGTCGAGATCTTGCCTGCTGCCGACTCGACTCGCTCGATTCCAAAGTGCGGTTCCGAGTTCGCTGACGAATCCCGCCGAGTCGGCCGAAGCGGGCGGCGCGATCTCTACCGATTTGCGCAGGACGTCCACGGCTTCGTCGATATCAGCTTGATCGCCTACTCGCGTGAAACGAAGGCGCAATGTCGTACCGAGGTTGCACAGGTGTCGTGCCAGATCCGGGTGACCCGCAGGCGTAGCAACGAGGGCCTCGCGCCCGAGACGAACAGCCTCGTCGAGGTCCGCAAGCTCGCCGCTGCGTCCGAAGCGGTGCAGCAACGCAAGCCGAAGGTTGCTCAGGATCCTCGCGGGGACCGGATCATCGACAGCAGCGGTGCCCTTTTGAGACCCGATCCGAATCGCCTCGTTGAGATCATCGATGTTGCCGCGTAGTTCGAACCGATTCGTCAGTGCGTCTGCCAGGTGAAGAACAAAAATGAGGCGGTGGCGGGCACCTTCAGGTACCGCGTCGATCAAGAGCCGCCCGGATACGATCGCCGTATCAAGGTCATCCAGGTTGCCCGAAAGGTTGAATCGGCTCCGCGCCACGGTCGCCAACAGATTCAGACTGGGCGTCCATTCAGGGTGGTCATGTGCAGTGGAATCGACTGCTTGCTGCGCGGTTTCTACGGCTTCGTCGAGATCCACAACGTCCCCGAGCAGGTCGTGCCGAACGCGCAGCATCTCACCCAGGTCATTGAGGTGCTTTGGCCGATTGACGTCGCCCGGACCAGTGGTATCGACCAGTCGGCGGCCGATCCTGATTGCCTCGTCGAGGTCCGCAGAATCTCCAACCACACCGAACCTTCGCCACAGCGCAGTTCGCAGGTAGTTCAGGCGCGTCGCCAGACTCGGGTCCCCCGAGTCCGTTCTGTCGACAGCTTGCCGGTACACAAGTCGCGCTTCGTCCAGGTCAGCCGCATCGCCGGCATGAATCAACCTGATCCACAACGTGTCTCCCAGACTGTCCAAGCACTCGACCTGCATGGGGTGTCCGTCGGGCACAGCCTGTACGGCCAGACGGGCGATCTGAACCGCATCATCGAGCGCAGCCGAATCCTCCTCCAAGGTGAACCGCGCCAAGAACGCAGTAGTGAGGTCGAGCAGCTCCTTCGCGCCACGGGGTTCATCGACTGTGCTGGTTCGTATCGCCTCGACGAGTAACGCGATGGCCTCATCCGCGTACCGGACATCGTGAGCGTCAAGGGCCTTCTGAAGCAGTTCTGCCACATGAGGATTCGAGGCTTCACCGAACCCGTTCAACATCGACCTCTTCCCTGCCGACTCACGGCGCATGATCGGATACTTATTGCACCCTTGTTCAGATGATCACAAGATGGAGCTGGTGGTACCGAGATGACGCCGACGGGTTTGGCCCAACTGTGTGAACTTCTACCCGAATTGCGGCAGGCCGCAGCGAAGCAGGCACGAGCCAATGAGGTGGAAGATCTGGTCGCCGACGCCTCGGCTGGAGTCGATATCACGCATCGGCTGTCGTCATTGCTGCGAGACCTCGACGGTCCTGATCTGGACGAACGGACCAGCTTGCCTGGTCTGGGTTCCTCACGGCCGCTTCGGGAGAGCTTCGAGTGCCCCTACGATCCGGTGTGCGGCAGGCGATCTCAGCGTGAACCCAGTGGACCGATTCCCGAATGTCATCGGTCCCGTTCCAGTCCACGCAACATGCGGCTGATCTAGGGAGTGGCGCCATGTCGACGTTCATAGGTGAGCTGGCGAAGAAGCTGGCCGAGAAGTGGATGACGTTGCTGGTCTTGCCGGGGCTTCTGCTGCTTGCCACTGCGGCATGCGGATACCTGCTCCGCAATCGGAGGTGGAACGACCTCACGGCCCTGACATCGTTACTGAGCGACCGAACGCAGACTGTCGCCGGACGAGGCAATGTCACGGTCGCTCTAGCGGTGGCTGCGGTCCTCCTGGCCGCCGCTGCGGCTGGATTCGCTGCGAACGGTACCGGCTGGGCGATTTCTCACATATGGCTTTCGCACCGTCTTACATGGTTGGGCAAGCCACTCACGTGGTGGCGCAGGCAACGCTGGATCGCCGCCGAACAAGCCGCGTTGGGCACGACTGCGTCACCGACAGCACCCGCCTCAGTGATGCGGTTGCTGTATCGGTGGAACCAGGTCCTTCCAAACGATCCGGCGGTGCGACGCAACCGCATCTGCCTCGCACCGCCACAGCGACCCACCTGGATCGGCGATCGGGTTGCTGCAACCGGGACCCGTGTCGAGAACCAATACGGACTCGATTTGGCGAGTACTTGGCCCCGACTCTGGCCGCTTCTTCCTGACGCGATCCGTACCGACATCACCACTGCCCGTGCCGCATTCGATCAAACGACCACCCTCGGTGGATGGGCGGTCCTTTATACAGTTGTGGGTGCGTGGACGGGTTGGTGGCCCGCTGTCGCTGTAGGAATCGGTACCTTTGTCGCCGCTTGGTACCGGGCACGCTCTGCTATCGCCGACCTCACCGACCTCGTGGAGTCCGCTATCGATCTATACGCCACCACTCTGGCTGATGCGTTGGGCATACCCACGATCGACGGGCACGTTCATCGCCACACCGGCCGCCAGATTACGGCACGCATCCGCAAAGGGACCTGAGCTATCTCATGCAGCACTCGCAGAATTTGGCGCGCTGATCGTAGATCGCCAAGACGACATTGACAGACACCTCAACCTCAATCGCCTCGGTGCCATCCAGGAACGTCCGACCGGTAAAAGCGAATACCAGATGGCGGCGAACGGTTGAGTAGCACGTCGTAGTCACCCGGGGATCGCTGTGCTGAGGGGGATCTCCGCATTGGCAGATACGACGCTGTTCGCGCAGGAACCTTCCTACAGGGTTTCTGCACTGTAGGGCAGTCCCGTACCGACCGCCCAGTTCTCGGCGATTCGGCCGTTGTCGATACGGAAGATCTCGATCAGCATCGGACGCGGTGCGCTGTCCGGGACCGGGATGCCTTCAACCGTCGAGCGAACTGCAACCCGGTCATGGTCGACCAGAACATCTTCGGCGACGACCTGGATGTGGGGGAACTGGCTGACAAGACTGCGCCAGGCGTTCTTGCCGGCCTCGAATCCTGTGGTGCCGAGCGTGTGACTGAAAAAGTCGGGGGTGTGCAGGTCGTCGGCCTGGTCGAACTGCCGCGTGTTGAAGCACTCCTGCAACCGCCGCACAACGGCTCCGGGATCGAGCATGGTCATGAGAGGTCCTCTGCGAGGGAATCCTGGTACCGACTCGCCGTAAACGGTGCGGCGCCCCGGTTATAGAAGTCAGCATACGGGGCGTCGCCCCGGTTAAGCTAGACGTGCGATGAACAAGCAACAGCCCCAGCACATTCCGATCGATTCTACGAATCCGCACAGCATCCCCCGCGGGTTGCGCGCTGACGCACGCCGCAACCGCCAGGCCGTCCTGCATGCCGCACAGCAGCTGTTCGCCAGGGAAGGGCTCAGTGTTCCGCTCGACGAGATCGCACGACAGGCCGGTGTCGGCCCGGGGACTGTTCATCGGCACTTTCCCACCAAAGAGGCGCTTTACCTTGCGGTCTCGATCGATCAGCTCGAAACGCTGGTGGCAGAGGCCGCGGCACTGGCCGATGGCGACGACCCCGCCGCGGTATTCACGCTGCTGGCACGAATGATGGCCAACGGTGCCGAGAACAGCGCTGTCAAAAGCGCGCTCGCCGCTGCGGAGTTCGACCTACGTATCGTGGCACCCGAGGTCGCCACGGCGCTAACCGGTCATGTCTCCGACCTGCTCAACCGAGCGCGTACCGCTGGCCTTGTCCGTGATGACATCACCGTCGAGGAGGTCATGGCACTCGTCGCGGGCGCGTTCACCGCGATCCACCACGCCAACACGCAAACCGACCCAGGCCGCGCGACACACATCGCGGGTATCATCCTCGACGGACTACGACCCCGCTACTAGCCGAACAGAACACCTCTGGTCGAATCCGGGTATCGCTACGCGACACCGTCTGACTATCGTCCACGCCAATGAGCTCTAATCAGCCGGTTCCCGCGCAGTCGGCAGCAGCCATAGTGATCTAGCCGAAGGTCAACAGCCCTGGGCCATCCCGGTCTCATCGTGACGTCGCCTGAAGGCTCTTCGACAGTGGCCCAGGGCATTTCAGCATTCGGCGACCCGACGCCTTGAACCTATTCCGATCTGTCGAACTGCCGGTCGACAACACCCTTCAGGAAGGCATCCCATTCATCTGCGGTGTACTCCAAGGTCTGACCGGGGCTCGTGATCGATGCGCCGCCGTCCTTATGCACCTGCACAGCCAGATCGCCAAGCTCGCCGGAATTGCCTCCAATGGCGAGGTCCAGGAACTGGGTCCAGCGCGCGGACGGGATCATCACTATAGGCCGAATCTCGGATGGCCCAACGTACTTACTGTCCCGGATCAGGACGACATCCGCGCGATGAGAGACCTCGACGCAGCTTTGGTTCGCTCCGCTGTGGGTGGATTTGAAGAATTCGGTGCTCACGTTTGCCCTATCTGACTTGCGATGCGATCGATGAACTGCAGGGAGTCGTCTCCGCTCAGGGCTATTGCCCTGGCTTGCTCGTAGAGGTACTCCAGTGCGTCCACTTTGCGTGGATCTTCGGTGAGTTCCCCATAGATTGCCGTCTCCAACCAGCCTACGGTTGGTAGCCGCGCGCTCTGGAAGTCCAGGAGATGGAACGTTGCCGCGTTCAGTCCGGCGAGCGAGTCGCCGGCCTCGAACGGGATCACCCGCAGGTCAATGGTGTTGGAATGATCCGCGGCGAAGTTCCGCAGGTGCAGCAGCTGTTGCTGGTGCACCTGCGGGCCGCCGACCTGGCACATCAATACGGCCTGACCGATGACCACGGACAACTGCATCGCGTCCGGCGGATCGAGGCGACGCTGACGATCCATTCGGGCGCGCACTCGCTGCTCGGCTTCGGTGGGCCTGGTTGCTGCCGTCGACCGCATGAGGGCCCGTGCGTAGTCCTCGGTCTGCAGAAGACCAGGCACCACATTGGTTTCGAACGTTCTGACAGCGTGAGCTCCCGCCTCAAGCCCATACAGCCGCATCAGCGGTTCGCCGAACAGCGCGCTGTACGCGGCGAAGGGCGCGCGCTCCTTCGCCAGCTCTCGCAAGGCCAGTAGTTCGCGCCGGTCGTCTTCGTCGAACTCCAGCAGGTCGAGGGTCTTCTCGAGCAGTTCGCGAGGGAACAGGAACTTGCCGACGGTCACGCTCGACCAGTACTGCGGCGTGATTCCGAGGGCCTTGGCGATTGCCCCGCCCTTCAAGCCATGTCGTTCAACCTGCTCGCGAATGCGAAGGCGCAACTCCCAATCCGCTACGACCGACGATGTCGCGGCCACGAGCACTCCCTTCCTCAAGGGTGAACTTCTCGCCACACCCTACTACAAACGTGCGCACGATCACGAATCAATATTGGACTGTTTATTTTACTAAAATGACATCGTATGATCTGTGTCACTATTTGCATTCCGATCTGCGAAAACATTGCCGAAGGGGAGCTGTGGTGATGGCCGTACATGTAGCCGGGGCGCTGATAACCAGCGACCAAACGAACCATTCAGCACGATCGGTCGGCCAAGGCGGGTGGGTGGTGTCGTGGATGCCTGGTCGCACCATCACCACAGAACAGGCGGTGGCGGCAATACAGCTGGCCGAAGCCGTCGGCGTATTGGAGGGCCTGGCCAGAACCTTGGGGCTCACGCCGTGCGAGGTCGTCGGCAACGTGATGTTCGAATTCCGCCCCATCGATACCCGCAGCGCGCCGATGCTGACCTCCCACGCGCAGGTCGGGGGTGCGTGATGACCGGTGCCGCAAGCGAGCGCCGACCGTGTGCCTACGCGGTGCTTCGCACGGACAAGTCCGATCAGCTCGTGTCCGTTGAGACCGAGCGCATTTGCGAGCTCGCCGCGCGTCTTGGTTTCGAATTGCGTGGCACCCTCACCACCAACTCCGATGCCGGCTTCGCCCCTCTGTTCGCGAGCTTCGAGCTGTCGGGGATCACCGCGCTGGTGGTGCCCTCGGTCCTGCATGTGGCTGGCTGGATGGACGTTGTCCGAGGCTACGTCGACGTATGGACTCTTGACCCGCTAGGGCGATGGCCGCGCCACTCCGCACCCGGTGTCTCCACAGCGTTTCTGCCCGGTTTGGGCGGTGGCAACCGATGACTCCCAACCTGATGCTGCATCTACACCTGGAGTTCGGGCCGCTGATCGCGGATTTCCAAGGGGGTCAGGAGCAAATCGCGGAAGTCGCGATCGCACTGTCCACTACCGGCCTGGCGGTGACCGTAACCGTTGACGACCGAGTCGAGCCGAGGATGCCGAAACTTCCTTGCTCGTGGCTCTGGGACGACCCGGCAGCGCAGTCCGCCCGGACCGGCCCCAAACAGGGTCGGTCTTCCCTGCTTTCAGAGGTAGATCCACGCGCAAGAGGAGGCTTGTGATGGTTACGCTCGTGATATTCCTGACGGGGGTCGGTGTCGGCGGGTGCATGGCGTGGGCGCTGATGTGCTACACGGCGCTCAGCCCGGAATCCTCGAAGTTGCCGGAAGATTCGGTGCCGGTGCACCGAATCTTGGCCCGGCTTGAACGCGAGGGCTTCAGCACCGTCTCCTCCCGGGCCGTGGTGGCTGCCGGGCGACGGCATAACGGAGGTAGGCCGCGGGCCGCGCTGCCTTCGCAGAATGTCGAGCACGCTCGGTGAAAGGTCAATCCGCACATGTCTGATCGGTCTTGTCGGCGGCGTCCATACGCGGTGCCTCGGTGCGCCGAAGGCTCCAAGGCGTAGACCGTCTTGCGCAGCATCGCTTCCCCTTAGGTGGCCGGAGCGCCCTTGCGGCCCGAGCTTGCCATTAGCCCTGGGCTTGGTCTTCCTGCGCGAATCCCTTTCGAAGACTATGACGTCGGCGCTCCAGGCTGCGGGCCACCAACGCCTGGCACCGTGGAGTTACGTCCCTGGTTCGGACGGCGGACGTGGAACGGTTGAATGTCGTGTGCGGCATTGTTGCTCGACGAGGTCGGCGAACGCGCGGGCCAGCGGGGTGAGGCTGTCCCAGCGCCGGACTGCCCACCCGACAGTCAGGGGTGGGACGAACGGTAGCGGCAGGTAGCGGATTCTGGGCTCGGTGGTGGTGGCCGAGTTGTAGGACAGCGCTGGGACGATGGCGTGTCCGGCGCCGAGCTCGGCGAGAAGCACCGCGGTATTCCAGTCTGTGACACCGGTTTCCGAGGTCAGATGGATTCCCAGCCGGGTCAGTGCGGTTTCGAGGTGACGGCGCGAGGCGGAATGTTGAGGGAGGCGGATGTGCCGGATATCGGTGAGGTCGGTGGGGCTGATGGCGGGGCGGTGAGCCAGTGGATCATCGTCATGGGTTGCCAGCACCCATGGTAGTTCCACGACCGGGCGGAACTCGATGCCCGACACGGTGCCGCCGATGGTCACCCAGGCGAGATCGACCATTCCATCGATGAGGGCGTCGAAACTCTGGCGGCTGGAGGTGGTCGTGCGGAATTCGAGTGCGGCGCGGGGAAACCGCTGGCGGAATTCGGTGATCGCCTCGGACATGAAGTGGCGGATGGTCGTCGCGCCGGTGTGCAGGCGCACGGAACCGGCTTCGCCGCGGGCGAATTCGCCGAGTCGACGCAACGCCAAGTCCAGGCCGGCGATCCCGTCGCTGGCCGCCGCGTACAGCACCAAGCCTTCCGGCGTGGGCACCACACCGTCGCGACGTCGTTCGAGCAGACGGACACCGGTGGCTTGCTCCAACCGTTTCACGTGCTGGCTGACAGCGGGCTGGGTGCACGACAATTCGCGGGCGACGGCACTGAGATTCCCCGCCTGGCAAACCGCCATGAACACTCGCAAGTCATCGAAGGTCATGCGCACCATGACCACCGTAGTTGCGGTCAGGTCCAAGCCGAAGCTTGGGGATTTCCAAGATATTCCGAGAATTGACCACCCTGTGGAGCAGCACGGATGATCATCACGGGCCCAACGGCGGCAACCCGTCCCCGCGTTCCCGGTCCGGACCACACGCGGAGCCCGGGGCGGGTGCCGACCTGCATTCCGAAAAGGAACTCATCCATGCATCAACCGAAACCGACCTCACCCGACTCACGGATCCGACGCTTCCTGCGCGAGCATGGAGCCGACGGGATCGGACCTCCCGGCGGCACCCTATTGGCTCATCTTGAGCGGGTGGCCGACCTGCTCGCCGTGTGGGGTGCCGATGAGGAACTCCGGCTCGCAGGTCTCTGCCACGCCATGTACGGCACCGACGGCTTCAACCAGCCCTTGGTCGACCTGTCTCAGCGGCCAACCGTGGCCGCGCTCATCGGTGACCGCGCCGAAGCCCTCGTCTACTTCTATTGCAGCTGCGACCGGCAGGCGGTATACCGCAACTCGCAACCGCACCAATTGTTTTCACCGACCGATTCAGCGGGCACGGGTTCGAGCCCGCCGACAGCACGCTGCGGGCGTTCATGGAGATCACCGCTGCCAATGAACTCGACGTCGTGATCCTCAATGCGGAACTCGCCGCCGCACATGGCTTCGCGCTGTATCGACTGTTCGACCGAAGCAGGCACTACCTCTCGGAGGCGGCATGGCAGGCATGGCAAGCCCAGTTCGCGGCCAACGACTCCTGGACCGCGTCATACCGCGGCTGACAGACACACGTGGACCGAGCGTCGCCGACGGTGCGCCGGTCCCTGGATTCATACTCACCCGAGGGGGCATACATGGACGCATTGCAACGGTGGCGATCTGGCGGCCAGGTCATCGATGTGACGATCAGTGGCACAGTTCGACGAATCTTCGTGCGGACGGTCGGGACCGGGACGCCGCTGCTGTTGTTACACGGATATCCATCCTCTTCGTTCGAATGGGCCGATATCGAGCCGTATCTCGCGCCGCATCACATGGTGGTGAGTTTCGATTTCCTCGGCTTCGGCGCCAGCGAGAAACCAGCCCGCTATCGCTATAGCATCATCGAACAGGCAGATTTGGTTGAAACCCTCTGCACCGCATTGGGATTGACGGAGGTCACCCTGGTCGCCTACGACTACGGTGCGATCGTCGCAACTGAACTGCTCGCCCGACGCACGCGATGCGCTGTGAGTATCAGCCGCTGCATCCTCCTCAATGCCGGCCTCTACGCCGATAAGTACCGACCACGCCTCGCGCAACGCGCCCTCCTCATTCCCGTACTAGGTGCGCTGCTGGCGCGCGCATTCTCCGAACGTGTGTTCATCAGAGCCTGGAACGAGGTCTTCTCGCCCGAACATCGGCTCGATCCAGACGTGGCGCGATTGCACTATCGCGCGCTGCGGGAGAACGATCCCGACGGAGATATCCATCGAAAACTGTTGCGCTACATACCCGAACGGATAGCACACGCCACGCGGTGGGAGGATGCGCTCACCCGCACCGACGTGCCGATGTCCTACCTGTGGGGCATGGCTGACCCGGTCTCCGGTCGAGCCATTGCTGACGAACTACGACACCGACACCCCGAAGCCGACCTCGTCGAGCATGCCGACGCTGGGCACTGCCCGCATATGGAAATCCCCGAACACATCGCCGCCGACCTGTTGCGTCGCACGATCGGGACACCGCGATGACCACCAATCACAAGCCCGCCGCCCTGTCCGCACACCACCGAGCACTCATCACCTGGCTGGCGGTCTACCCGACCATCACGATCACCCTTGCCTTGATCGGACCCGCAATGTCGCATTTGCCACTGCTGCTGCGCACCCTCGCGCTCACGCTCGTCGTTGTTCCAGTCACCGTGTACGTTCTCGTGCCCGCCTTGACCCAGGCCAGCCATGCCCTGACCACCCGGTTGGTCTCGCAATCGACATCGGGAGAGAATCCACGGTCCCAGGCGGCCACGTATCCCGCATGGGGTGCTGATGACTGACAGGCTCCAGTCACGACCGGCAGATGCCGTGAGCGGTGCCGTGCGAACCTTCGAATGTGACGTCGATGCAACGTGGATCGATATCAACGACCACATGAATGCCCAGTACTACGGGATCGTGGTCTACCGTGCGCATGCCGCCTTCGCCGACGCACTGGGTCTCGGCGACGGATACGTCCGCGCGACCGGGTTCGGGAAGGTCGTCGTGCAGACCGCGATGACCTACGAACGAGAAGTTCGGAACGGGGCACGACTGGCCGTGGATTCCTGGCTCCTGGACGTGGATACCAAGCGCCTGCACTTCTTCCACGAAGTACGCAACCTCGACGACGGAACGCGAGCGGCTGCGTCCGAGCAGCTGGACCTGCACGTCGACCTCAAGACGAGACGAACCACTCCGATGCCCACCGAGATCCTCACCCGGCTAACGCGCTTCGCGGCCGAACAAGCCAAAGCCGGCCGACCCGACGGTGTGGGGCGCACGATTCGTTTTCCCCGGAGTTGACCGGGAAATCTATGCAGCTGGTACCCGCTATGGCCACAACCTCGAAGCGTCAGCCGGGAACAGAACGCTCTCGCCCTGGGCGATGGTCCCGCGAAGCGTCCAGTTCCGTTGTGGGTTGATAAGGCGGCGCGTCGTTGCCCGACGCGGAGGACGCGCCGAGCAACGGCCTACTGCCTCAGGCAGCCCACTCGTACGGAAAGGACCCGGTATTGCGCTGTCCTGCAACCTTTTTCAGAACGAGCACATCCTCGTGGGCGATCAGCTGGACGGGAAGACCAGCGGCGCGCTTCTTTGTGATGAGGTCGCGTTGGAAGAAGCTGCTGTGGGCGATGAGATCGCCCTCGCCAATTCTTCCGAGCAGTGCCACACAGCGTTCGACGGGTTCGAGTCCGGCCAGCGCCGCGCACGTGAGTAGATGCGAGGGCAAGTCGACCAGCTCGGTGTGTTCGCGCCAAGGGCGCGCGGTTATGACGATGTGCCCGCCTGGGCGCAGGTAGGTGGCGCAGGCGGTGAGGATGCGGGTGAAGCCGGACAGCAGTCGTCCGAGTCCGACGTTGGCGAGGTTGCCGCGGTCGAGTGCGGAGCCGTAGCGGTAGTCGGTCTTGTGGACGCCTTGTCCGGGTATGACTTTCACTTGGCCGTGGGTGGCGGCGCCGTAGGGCGGTGAGGTGATGATCAGATCGATGGTGCCGAGGTACTCGGTGGGCAGAGTTGTGGCGAGTTTGCGGGCGTCGCCGGTGTAGACGGTGGCGGCCTGGTCGCATCCGGCGCTGCGAGCGAGTTCGATGTTGGCGCGGGCGATCTCGGCCCATCGCTTTTCGTATTCGTTGCCGAGGGCGCGGCGGCCGAGGTGGAGGGCTTCGACGAGGGTGGTGCCGATGCCGCACATGGGGTCGAAGACGAGATCGCCCGGGTGGGTGTAGTGGGTGATGGCGTGGGCGGCGATGGCGGGGAGCATTTTGGCCGGGTGGGCGGTGCTGTCGGGGTGGTAGCGGCCTTTGCGTTGGGCGGCGGGGGCCTGCTGCGCCGTGGCCCATACCGTGGACGGTGCGGGAACCGGCGGGGATGCGGGGTTCGGTGTGGCGCTATTAGTCATGGGATTTCCTCGCTGGTGTCGATGAATTGGGTGTGGTCATGCGACCTGGTCAAGGGTGGTAGCGGGGTGTCTGGCTTCGGGGTTGAGGAAGACCGAAATATCGAGGTGTCCGTTGAGGTGTCGGCCGGAGTGCGCGCCGGATACTTCGGTGGCGGTGACCGTGTCTCCTTCGAGCGGAACAGAAACGATGTGGGACAGGTAGAGCAGGTCGGCGGCTTGGGCTGCGGCCACGACGGGACCTGTGGGGTCGATCAGGCGACCGTGGGAGTCGTTGCTGTGGCGGGAAATCACCGCCAGGATTCCGCGTGCGCAGAGTTTCTCGTCCGCCCCGAAAGCCAAGCGGGCGAGAGTATCGGTGTCGACGGGGCTGGGCATCGGCGGCAGCAGGCTCGCCACGATGAGATCTGCGGGGTCCTCGGCCCGGGGAGTCGCTAGTGGGCACGCCGCGGTGCCGGTTGAGGTCGGGGGAAGGTGATGGCGCAGCTCGGTGGCCAGGCGTGTGACCACTCGGGGAGCGAGGGCTTCCTGCTGGGGAGTCAGGGCCGCGAGTAGGAAGAATCCCTTGGGATTCATGAACTCGTGGATTGCGCGCGCGAGCACCCGCAGCGGCCCGTAGCCGGTGACGGCCAGAGGTGCGGGTCCGGCGTTCCAGATGCTCGTGGGGATGGGTGCCGAGGATGTAGCTGGGCGACGTCGGCGGGGCTGGGATTCGGTCATGAGGGACGCTCCTTCGAGGCGTGCAGAAATTGCGTTTTCGTGACCTCAGTTGCCAGGGACCCCTCGATTTGCGACAAACGATTTCGAGCAAACCCTCTCCGTTTTTGCGTCCGCGTGGGCTTCGGAATCATGCGATCCGCGATAACACTCAGCCCACCTCAAGATTGGCTCGAAAAGTGTTTGCGAATTTTTCCGACGCTCCCGATTCGGCATTTTGAACTTCAGTCGGTTAGTTTTCGGTTAGTGCCCACCAGGCACACACAACACCAGGTAAACCGCACTCTCTGTCTCCTAGATCCGCCAGTTGATCCCTTCTGGCAACAGGTGATATGTGCGCCTACCGGGGGTTATTTGGTGGCGTCCCGGGGGTTGTTTGGCGGCATTTTGGTGGCGGCCGATCTGTGTCCTCGATGAGTCAATTTGGTTCGTTCTCAACGAGGAGATGAATGGTCATGAATTCACGAGATGGAATGAGTGATGCGCAGGGTTACGTGAAAGTCGTCTCGCCGTTGATGGTGGTGCGCTCGACTTTCGATGCGGTTGCCGCCGATCCGGTCGGATTGCCGCCGGAATGTGTGATCGCGCTGGGCGGTCCGGTGGCGAGTTGGGGCCGGTTGCGGGAGGCGTTGTGCGATCCCGGGTTGCCGTTGACGACGGTCGACACGGTCTGGGTTTGGCTGGTGCGCTATGCCCGCCAGGACGCGGACGCGCTGCGCTGCGCTGGTGTCGCGTTGCCGATGCTCTCAGCAATGGCGCGGCGCGTCAGTGGCCGCGCGGTCCGGGTGCCACATGATGCTGAGTCGCAAGTACTGGCCGCGTTTTTGTCGGCGCTCGGCCGGGTGGATCTGGGTCGGCCGGGAGTGTGGCCTCGGCTGCGGTGGGCTGCGTTCGTTGGCGGTCGTGCGTGGTTGCGACACGAGGTGGCCACCGCTATACCCGCACTGGGGCTCACGACTGCGGGCGAAATACGCCAGTCCGCGCGGCAGGTGGCCACTGCCCCACCCGGACATCCGGAACTGCTGCTGTTGCAGGCGGTCGCGGAGGGTGTGCTCGATTCGGATTCTGCGGGGTTGATCGCGGCCACCCGGTTGCAAGCGCAAACCCTGGCCGCGGTGGCCGCCGAGATCGGTCTGCCCTACAAGCGGCTCGAGAAGCGTCGCTCACGTGCCGAGGCCCAGCTAGCAGTGTGGCTGCGCGAGCGGCTGGCCGATCAGCGCAGCGACCACTCCAGCGTGGTCGAACAGCACGCGATGGACGCGGTAGCGCGCTTGAGATCTCGCACTGCGCAAATTCGCCCCGCCTCGATGTCGCAAATGGGGGTGTCGCTGGCAACTACACGGCGCGCGAGGACCACTCGGATCCCCGCATTTCCAACTCCTGCGGAGGTGAATCGCCGATGCGCGTAACCCCTTTTCTTCCCCTCTCCTCACCCGGCGTCCGGGCCTGTCCGAACCGGCCCTGCATGGGTGCGGCCCGCATCTTGGTGTGCATCTTCGCGTTGGGCTGTGCGTTGATGTACGCGTCCGGATCGGCTGCTGCACAGCCGGTCTCGGTGCTCGCGGTCGCCGGATCATTCGAAGAGGTTCTGAATAATCTGCGTAACTGGCTGATCGGGATCCTCGCGGCGATCGCTACGGTTTGTCTGACCATCGGCGGCACCCGCTACCTGATCTGCTCCGGTGACCCGGGCGAGGTCGAACGCGCCAAGGTCGCGCTCAAGGCCGCGTGCATCGGCTACGCGCTGGCGATGCTGGCTCCGCTGGTAGTGGCGGTCCTCAAGCAGATCGTGGGCGGCTGAAATGCCCGCCGCAATCCGCTCCGGTCCACGCTGGACCCGACGCGCGCTGCTGCTCGCGTTGGTTGTGTTGGCTGCGATCATGTTGTGGGGCAATGGGATCGGCGCGGCCGAACCCACGACGCCCGCACCGCCCCTACCCGTCCCTACGGCACCGCCTACATCGGCACCGACGACGTCGGGGGTGCCCGCGCCCACACGCCAGCCCGCCCCGCAGCCCGCAAACCCCGGGGAATCGGCGGGGTCAGGTAGCACCAAGCGGGACTGCGGAATCACCGAAATCGACGCGTGCGTCTCAAACGCGATCGACGGATTCTTTCGCGGCCTGGTCGATTCCGCGCTGAACCCCCTGATGGATCTGCTCTCGAAAACCCTACTGACGACACCCGATCCAAGCTCTCTGCCTCAGGTCAAGGTGCTGTGGTCCTCGTCGTGGCAGCTGGTCCTCGCCATGTACGGGCTCGTAGTGATCGCCGCCGGCATGCTGCTCATGCTCCACGAGACCGCACAAACCCGATGGGGCTGGCGCGAGATCGTGCCACGGTTGGTTGCAGGGTTCATCGCGGGCGCGATGAGCATGGTGATCGCCACCGAGGCGGTCCGCTTCGCCAACGGCCTCGCGACCGCGATCGCCGGAGACGACATGTCCACCGACACCGCCACCGCCGCGTTCAAGTCGATGTTGCAAGTCGGTGGGCCGACATTCTCAGTTCCCCTGTTCACCACGTTCTTGCTCCAGGCGTTGGCAATCGTGCTGGTGATCTTGTTGATCACCTACGTCATCCGGGTCGCGGTCACGGTCGTGCTCATCGTCGCGGCACCCTTGGCGATGATGTGTTACGCACTGCCCGCAACCGAGCCGATCGCCCGCTGGTGGTGGCGTGCGTTCTCCGCGTGCCTGGCGATCCAGGTCGTGCAATCCATGGTGTTGATCACCGGGCTGAAAGTCTTTCTCTCCCCAGGAGGTTGGTGGTTCTTCGGCCCCACCAAGACCGGCCTGACGAACGTAATAGTCGCGCTCGCCATGGGCTGGGTGCTGATGAAGACCCCGTTCTGGCTGATGTCCGCGCTCAAGATCAGCCCCGGCCACGGGATGGTGTCTTCGATCGTGCGCGGGTTCATCACCTACAAGACCATGGGCCTGCTCAAAGGTGCTGGAAAGACTGCCGTCACGGCCTCTCGAACGAAGAAGGCCAAACCGGGACCGCCCAGCCCAGCGACCCCGCCACCCAACCCATACGCGAAGGTCCGCGCGACCCGAAGCGGGCAGTTGATGCTCCCGCTGCCCGGAGTGCAGCGGGTGCCGCCCAAGCCCGCGCCGCCCACACCGATCCCACACGCTGCATCGATCCCGGTCGCCGCGCCGCAAGGGACCCAGCTGATGCTGCCGCTGCCGCAATTCCACGGCGGGGTCCACCTCGGCCCCACTCCCCAGCTGGGCCGAAACGGCCAATACCAGCTGCCCATCCCCGTCCAGCGCGTCCCCAAACCGGCTTCCCCACCAACGCCACCGCCGGTTCCGAGACCGCTGCCCGGCACACGGAGTCCGCAACCCAAACAGCTGGCCTTCGACTACACCGTGCCCGCCACCCCGGACCCGTACGCCGGTAACCGTCCCACCCGCAGCGGCCAGTACCCGCTGCCGATCGAGGTGCGCCGCGTCCCGGCACCACGCACCAGCGCCGCGCCGCCGCCCGCGCGCACGACTCCGCCGCCGATGCCTCCCGTCTCGCGTTCGGCGGGGCGGCAGCTGCATCTGCCGCTTCCTGATCTGCCCGTCCGTCGCCGTAACCGCCGCACACCCTGGAGCTCGAAATGACCGTCACCGCACGCATTCCCGCTGATGTCGATCGCCGCGACAAGCTGATCGGCCCATTCACCGCCCGCCAACTCGCGATCCTCGCCGCCACCGCCTTGACGCTATACGGGACCTGGCTGCTCACCCGTACTGTCATCGACCCGCCGGTCTTCGTCGCCGCCGCGGTCCCGATCGGTGCGCTGGTCACCGGCCTGGTCCTCACCACCCGCGACGGTCTGTCCGGGGATCAGCTGCTGGTCGCCGCGATCCGTCACCGGTTGCGCCCGCACCGCCTCGTCGCCGCCCCACACGGGCTGGCCAAAGCCCCACACTGGCTCACAGCCCGTGCCACCAGCAAGCCGAAATCGGCTGCACAGCAACCAATCACATCCGCCACAGCACAGCTGCCGCAGACGGTGAACGCCAGCGGCGAGGTCGGGATTGTCGACCTCGGTGCCGACGGAGTAGCGGCGGTCGCGCTGGCCGGGACGGTGAATCTGGCGCTGCGTACCCAGTCCGAGCAGGCCGCGCTGGTGGCTCAGCTCGGAGGGTGGCTGCACACCCTGCGCCAGCCGGTGCAGATTCTTATCCGCGCCACCCGCCTGGACCTGACCGGTCGCATCGCAGCGTTGCGCGACTCCGCACTGGAGATGTCGCCAGAGCTGGCCGAGGTCACCCGCGATCACGCGGCGTTCCTGAGCGAGCTGGCGACCGGTGAAGATCTGCTGCATCGGCAGGTACTGCTGGTCTGGCGCGAACAGCTGTCGGGAGCCGGGGCCGCCGCACCGGGGCTGGCCGGACCGTCGGCGCGCACAATCGCCGGTTCGCTGCTGCCGAGCCGACGCCGTGCCGCGCGGGAAGTCTCGGCCGCCGCCCGTCGTGCCGCTGAGACCCGGCTGCTGCGCCGCCTCGGGGAGGCCACCGACATGCTGGCCCCGCTCGGCATCAGCGTCACCGCTCTTGATGACGCGCAGGCCACCGCGATCCTCGTCTCGGCCACCAACCCGGGCAGCCTGGTCCCGCATTCAGCCGACATCGCCGCTCCCGATGCCGTCATCACGAGTGAATCCAGCACGACAGATGAACTCGTAGCCGACCTCGGTGCCGACGAGAACGCGCTCAGCGAGGGTGAACCGCAGCGCCGGAAGCTGGTGCGTCGCATCCGCTTCGGTTCCCGCTCACCGTTCACGCCGCAGTCGCTGACCAGAGGGTCCCGTCATGTCGAGGTCGGCTCGGATTGGGTGAGCACGCTTGCGGTGACCGGTTATCCACGCGAGGTGGCCGGCGGATGGCTTGCTCCGTTGCTCGCGCATCCCGGCCGCGTGGACCTCGCGTTGCATATCGAGCCGATCGATCCGGTGACTGCCGCGAACAGGTTGCGTCGCCAGCAGGCCCGGCTGGAGTCCTCACGTCGCCATAACGCGTCCTATGGGTTGTTGGCCGATGAGGTGCTAGATGTCGCTGCCGAAGACGCCGCTGATCTGTCGGCGCGCGTCGCCCGCGGCGAGGGCCGACTGTTCCGGGTCAGCCTCTATCTGAGCGTGCACGCGAGCTCCGAAACCGAACTGGCAGAAGAAGTTGCCGCGGTGCGGGCGTTGGCGGCAAGTCTGCTCATCGACACCAGCCACCTGACCTATCGGGCGATACCGGCGTGGACCGCGACCCTGCCAGTGGGCTTGGACCCGGTGAAGGTGGGCCGCACCTTCGACACCGATGCGCTCGCGGCAGCGTTCCCGTTCACTTCCCCGCAGCTTCCGGTCGCGGATCCGGTCACCGCGCACCGCCCACAGGGTGTGCTCTACGGCCGCGATGCCGCCAGCGGTTTGGTGTTCTGGGATCGGTTCGCCGAAGACATCCACAACCACAACGCGGTGATCCTCGGCCGCTCCGGTGCGGGCAAGAGCTACCTGGTGAAGTCGGAGTTGCTGCGCTCGTTGCAGCGCGGCATCGAGGTCATCGTCATCGACCCCGAGGACGAATATCGGCGCCTGGCCGAAGCCGTCTCAGGCACCATCCTGGCCCTGGGTGCGCCAGGAGTGCGCCTCAACCCGTTCGACCTCGAACTGCATGTACGTGCCGACGGCCGCCGCGCCGCCCCCGCCGATGCGCTGACACGGCGGAAGCTATTCCTGCACACCGTGATCCGAGTCCTGATCGGCGAGCAGACACCTGCGCAGCGGGCGGTGCTCGACACCGCACTGACCGCCACCTACGCGGCTGTAGGGATCACCGAGGATCCGAGTACCTGGACCCGCCCGGCTCCAACGCTGAGTGTGCTGGCCGAACAGCTGCGCGTGTGCGGAAGCAGCATCGGTGTCGAACTGGCACAAGCACTCTCGCCGTTCGTGGCCGGAGGTGCGTTCGCCGGGTTGATCGACGGTGACACCACCACCGCACCTGAAGGCGGACTGGTCGTGTTCTCCCTGCGAGAGCTACCTGACGAGCTGAAAACCCTTGGCACGCTGCTGGCCTTGGATGTGACCTGGCGGCAGGTGTCGAACCCGAGTACTCGGCGACCGCGTCTGGTCGTGGTGGACGAGGCATGGTGGATGATCCGCCAGGACGCGGGCGGAGAGTTCCTGTTCCGCGCGGCCAAGGCATTCCGCAAGTACTGGACCGGCCTGACCGTAGCGACCCAGGACTGCGCCGACGTCCTGGCCACCGAGCTGGGACGCGCGATCATCGCCAACGCCGCCACCCAGATCCTGCTGCGGCAAGCCCCGCAAGCCATCGACGAAGTCGCTGCCGCGTTCGCGCTGTCGGAGGGCGAAAAGCAGTTCCTGCTCGCCGCCGATCGAGGGCAGGGCTTGTTGGCAGCGGGTATCGATCGCACCGTGTTTGCTTCGCTGGCTTCGGATTTCGAGGATTCGCTGATCACTACGACTCCGCAGTTGACCGCATTGAGCGAGGACTCCGATACCGATGTCGTGCTCGCGGATGACGAAAACGAGGTCGCTATGCCGGCGAATCTCGACGGCTTCGAAGCTTCCGACCGTGACGAGGCATTGCTCGCGGATGAGGACAGCGTGATCGTTCTCGATGAGCCGGAAGCCGCTGCCTGATGTCCGCGCCGTCGACTCCGCCGATCCCCGACTTCGGCAGGTTGGGGCGGTGGCTCACCGATCCGGGCCAGTTCGGGGCGCGGGTGAGCGAGCTGGCCCGCTGGCCGCTCACCGGAGCACATCCGATCATGGTGGGCCTTCTTGCTATCGGCGTCCTTGCCGCGGGCATGGGTGTGCGGCGGATTCGGCGGTCTCGGCTCGCCGCTGGGGCGCGGCAGGTGCGGATCCTGTGTCCGCCGTCGGTGTCTCCGGAGGCGGCCGGGGTGTTGTGGTCGCATTTGATCGGCCTGCTGCGCCCGCGCTGGAAGCGACTGTTGTATGGGCAGCCGCATCTGAGCTTCGAGTACCAGGTAACCGGCGGTGAGGGGGTCACGCTCAGCCTGTGGGTGCCCGCCACGATCCCGCCGGGCCTGATCGAGCGCGCCATCGCCTCGGCGTGGCCGGGTGCACGCACCGATACCCGCGAAGTCGCCGACCTGCCGCTGTCGATCCCCGCCGCCGGGTTCGTACAGCTTCTGGCTGGGGGCAAGCTGCGGCTGGGGCGGCCCGAGGGGCTGCCCATCCGCAGCAACTACGACGGCGGGGATATCGCGCGGGAATTGCTCACCGCCGCAGCCGATCTCGACCCCGGCCAATCGGTGTGTGTGCAGATCCTGGCGCGGCCGGTCACAGGCGGGCGGGTGCGGCGCGCGCTGACCGCCGGCCGGGCCGGGGCTGGAGCCTTCGCGGTGCAGGTGGGGCGTGGCGTGCTGCGCGAGGTGCTCGACTTCCTCACACCCGGTGTGGGGACGCGCCGATCCCGCTATCAGGGCGGCGTGCCCGCCGATCGGCAGGCCCGCATGGAAGACACCACCCAAGCGCGGGCGACGATCACCAAAGTTCGTGGCGGACACTACGAAACGCTTATCCGCTACGCCGCCGCGGTGACTGTCCCCGCGCACGCGAACCGCGAAACCTTCTCGGCGGCAGCAGCGGTCGCGCGGGGTCGCGCGCACGCGGTGGCGGCGGTGTTCGGGGCGTGCGCTGATCACAATTTCTATCGCCGTCGCTACCAGCTGCGCCTGGCCGCCGCGCTGTACGGGCGGTGGCTCGGGCGCGGGGACCTGTTGTCGGTGGCCGAGTTGGCGGGGGTCGCGCACCTGCCGTTCGACCCGTCGGTGCCGGGCCTGGCGCGCGCAGGTGCCGCTGCCGTGGCCCCGTCGGTCGCGATCCCGGTCGGCGGTCCGCACGCCAAACCGCTCGGTGTCGCCGACTCCGGCACCGGGCGGCCGGTCGCGCTGTCGGTCGCCGACGCCCGCCACCATCTGCAGGTCATCGGCGCGACCGGTGTCGGCAAATCCACCCTGCTCGCGCATCTGATCCTCGACGATGCCGAGGCCGGGCGCGGGCAGGTGGTGATCGACCCCAAAGGCGACCTCATCACCGACGTCCTGACACGACTACCGCGGCGACTCGCGGACAAGGTGGTGCTCTTCGACGCCGACTCCAAACGCCGCCCGCCGTGCATCAATCCGCTCGACACCACCGCCGAGGGCCTGGATTTGGCGGTGGAGAACCTGGTCGCGATCTTCTCCCGCATCTACGCCCGCTGGTGGGGTCCGCGCACCGACGACGTGCTGCGCGCGTCCCTGCGCACTCTATGTGCGCGGCCCGGCACGCCCACGCTGGTGGATCTGGTGAAGCTGCTGACCGGGGAATCCAACCTCGATCGGATCGCCCGCGAAGTCTCCGACCCGGTGCTGCGTGGCTTCTGGGCTTCCTACGCCGGCCTGTCCGAAGGCGGGCGCGCGCAGATCGTCGCGCCGCTGCTCAACAAACTCCGGGCCTTCCTGCTGCGGCCGTTCGTGCGCGACGCGATCGCGGCCGACAAATCTACCCTCGACCTCGCCGAGGTCCTCGACCATGGCGGCATCTGCCTGGCCCGCCTGCCCAAAGGCGTTCTCGGCGAAGAAACTACGCGCCTGGTCGGATCGCTGCTCGTGGCCCGCACCTGGCAGACCACCACCGCCCGCGCCAGCATCACACCCTCATCTCGCCCGGACGCCTCGCTGGTTCTGGACGAGGCGCACAACTTCCTGCACATGGCCACCTCCATCGAGGACATGCTCGCCGAAGCCCGCGGCTTACACCTGTCACTCGTACTGGCACACCAGAACCAAAGCCAGCTCCCGCGCGAGTTGCGCGAAGGCATTTCCGCCAACGCGAGAAACAAAATCATCTTCTCCGCCTCCCCCGAAGATGCCCGCGACCTGGCCCGACACACCAGCCCCGCCCTCGGCGAACACGACCTGACCCACCTCGACGTCCACCACGCCGTCGCCCGGCTGCTCGTGGGCGGGCAACAAAGTCCGCCGTTCACCTTCACCACCCGCGCCCTGCCCGACCCCGTTCCGGGGCGTGCCCGCGAGATCCGCACAGCCGCGAATGTGGCCCGCGAGAAGCCTGCCCCATCAGCGGATCCGGTGCCTGAGTCGGCCGACTCCGCACCGCCGGAGGCCGACCCACGCCTGTCCTGACCGAGCTGCCGCATAAGTGCGCTCGAACCGACTGCGCCGCATCATCTTTCGTTCACACCCCAGGAGTTTCGTGATGATTCCCGACCCGATTCGTCAACCGGCACTGCGGTATCCGTCGCGGGCATTGGCCCACGCCCAGCTCGCCGAGCGTCTGACCGAACGCGACCGCTGGATGCTGCGCATGTGCCACGAACATCGTGTGCTGACCACCGGCCAGTTCACCGCGCTGGCGTTCTCCTCGGTCAACTTCGCCCGCCGCCGCCTGGCCCAGCTGCACGGCTACGGCGCACTCGAGAAGTTCCGGCCCCTGCGCACCACCGGTAGCGCCCCCGCCCACTGGGTCCTCGGCCCCGCCGGAGCCGCTGTGCTCGCCGCCGAGGCCGGGGTGGAGGTCCACGATCTCGGGTACCGGCCCGACCGCGCGCTCGCGATCGCCCACAGCCTGCGCCTGGCCCACACCCTCGGCATCGTCGATTGGTTCACCACCCTCGCCACCGCACCCGGCGCCGACGACGCGGCGCTGCTGGCGTGGTGGTCCGAGCACCGATGCCGCGCCCTCTGGGGAGACCTGACCCGACCCGACGGATACGGCCGCTACACCCGCGGTGAGACCGCCGTGGACTTCTTCCTCGAATTCGACCTCGGCACCATGGCATTGAGCACGGTGGCGGCGAAACTGCATGGCTACGCCGAACTCGCCCGCACCAGCGCGGTCATCACCCCCGTCTTGTTCTGGCTGCCCACCAGGGCACGGGAGATCGGTGCGCGAAAAGCGTTGCACGACATCTGGACCGGGCTCGCCGACCCCGACACGGTGCCGGTCGCCACCGCCGCTGCCGATCTCCTCGACCCCGCCAACGCCAGCCCCGCGCAACGGGTCTGGCTGCCGCTGGACTTCATCGGCAGCGAACGCGTGAGCCTGGACGGGCTCACTGCGCGCTGGCCACGCGTGACCCCTGCGCCCGCGACGGTGCCGATCCCACCGCCGGGCCGTCACGCGGTGCTGGCTCCACCACCACCACTACCTCCGGCGCAGCCGGGTGATCGGTGATGTTGGCGCGGGTGCTGGCCGCGGGCGGGGTGAGCGTTGTGTTCACCTCGGTCGTGATCGCGGCCGTGGTCACCACCGTCACCGTGGCCAACCAAACCAACAGCACCGCGCCGAATGCGGGTGTCGGGAGCGCACCGAGCCAGGAAGCGGTCTCGGATATCCCGCCATACATGCTGGTGCTCTACCAGCGCGCAGCCACGGCGTGTCCGGGTCTGGACTGGAGTGTGCTGGCCGGGATCGGCAAGGTCGAGACCGACCACGGCCGCTCCACCCTGCCCGGAGTCAGTTCCGGGGAGAACTTCGCCGGAGCCGCCGGGCCCATGCAGTTCCTGGCTCCCACTTTCGATTCCGTGACCTCGCGCCACCCGATGCCGGCCGATGGCGCGAGTCCGCCCTCGCGCTACAACCCGGTCGACGCGGTCTACGCCGCCGCCTACTACCTCTGCGACTCCGGAGCCCCCGAGGATGTGTACTCGGCGATCTTCACCTACAACCACGCCGACTGGTACGTGCACGAAGTTCTCGACCAGGCCGCCGCCTACCGCAGCCAAACCCCCACCGGCCCAGGCGATTGCGGCAGGGTCCACGGCGGCGACCGTGCCTCGGTCGTGCTGGCGTTCGCGTGCGCCCAACTCGGACAACCGTATGTGTGGGGCGGTGACGGCCCGCAGGTCAACGGCGGCTGGGACTGTTCCGGGCTGACCAAGGCCGCCTACGCCTCCATCGGACTCACCTTGCCCCGCACCGCCGCAGAGCAGTATCGCTCCGGGCCAATCATCTCTGAAAGTGCTTTGCGTCCAGGAGATCTCGTTTTCTACGGCACTACCGACAACATCCACCATGTCGGGCTGTATCTGGGCAACTCGAAGATCGTCAACGCTCCGACTTTCGGTATCCCGGTGCGGGTCCAGGATCTGCACTACCCGGGCGACGACTACTTCGGCGCGACCTCCCCGCTCACCGCATCCAGCGCGGTCTCGGGCGACTCCGCGCAGTGAATCCCTGCCCAGGCCAATCCTCTTCGAAAGGTCGCGACCGATGGTGAAACGCAATCGCAAGACCCTCAGCGCGCTCGCGGACTTCAGCTTCCTTGCCCCGGGCAGCCGAATGTTCACTCCCTGTATCGAACAGGTCGAGATTCCTCTCGCCGCGACCAGCTCCTGCACTCACGAAGACACCCTCTGCGCGGAGTGCGTCGATCAATGGCGAGCCGATCACCTTTTCTGCGAACGACTTCCCTGGGAACGCCGCCGCCGTTCCGACTGACACCCCGCCCGCCACTACCCGACCGATTCACGCCATCACCGCCCAGGCCGCAATTCGATACGCGCGAATTCGAATCCGGAACCGATGACGAAATTGCTGCGCTGCCGATAGTCGCCGGAATCGAAATACGCCGAATACGCTGCGCTGCAATCCCGTACACGCGTCTTGTTTCGAATTCCGCTTGACATCACCGCACACACGGAGCGTCCATGGTCGTGTCACCCCGCGCACCCCGGCAGCGCACCGGGCGGGGTGATGTGTCCCGGCCGGGACATGACATCCGATTCCGAAGCGATTTTCGAGAAGGGGAACGTCATGTCCACCAACGCCACGACCTCCGTGGATGGCACTGCTCGCACTGCGTCTGAAGACGCCCTGTGGGCCGCGCTGACCGCGAACCCTGGCTCTACCACCAACGAGCTCGCCCAAGCCAGCTCGGTCGCCAAGACCAGCGCCCGCAAGATCCTCGCCGGATGGCTCGACGCTGGATTCGTCACCCGCGACGACACCGGCACCGACTCCGCGCACCGGTGGAGCATTGCCGAGACCGAGGCTGCCGAAGTACAGGCCGAAACCGACTCTGTCACAGCGGAGTCCGCTGCGATCGAGGAGTCCGCGTCGCCCGTTATCGATACCGAGACCGACCCGGACACCGAAACCGCCGTGCCCGAATCCGACCCGGCACCGGCCGCGGACCCGGACATCGAAACTGTCTCGGCGGACGTCGCTCTCACGCAGACCAGTGTGCAACCGGTCGGCGGGGTGGCCCCGGTCGCGTCCATCGAGGCCGCCGTGCCGACGCCCGGGGTGTGCCCGACCTGCGGACAGAAGGTGAAGAAGTCCCAGGGCACACAGCCCGGCGCGCTGCGCGGGCTGGTCGAGGACTGGCTGCGCGATCACCCCGGTCAGGAGGCGACCCCCGGCCAGATCTCCAAGGAGATCAACCGCTCCTCCGGCGCGATCGTCAACGCCTTGTTCTCCCTGGTCGGCAAGGGCGTCGCGATCGAGACCTGCGAACGCCCTCACAAGTTCCAGCTCCACCCCGACCAGAAGGCCGCGCAGGAAGCCGAGCAGAAAGCCTCCCAGACGAACTAGCCGCAGTGGAGTCGTTGGTGCCCCGGTGGTCTGCACCCCTACTACCGGGGCACCTGCCCGTCCACCCCGGCGGACGTGCGGAAGACGCCCCGAAATCCTTGCTTATCGATATCGAAAACACCCGCAGAAGCAGTTGCCGTGCGCGAGGTCACCCAGTCCTGCATACGGATCAACTTCTCCGGAGGCGAAACCCATGCATACCCATCGCACCGCCGTGCCGTCCCGCCACGACGGTCAGCGACATACTAGGGGCCACCGTGACCGCTAGGGGCCACCGTGACCGCTAGGGGCCACCGTGACCGCCACCGCCATCCCCGACGCTAGGCCGTTGGCAATAGCTGAATCATGTTGCCCGAGTGTATGAATCGGCCCCATACTGGGGGTGTCGACCCCCCAGCATGTCCCCCCGCCCGCCCCTGCCCGGCTTGGGCCCGGTGCCGATGCTGGAGGCGAAATCGTCTGCAACGCCGGATTTCGGAGGTAGCCAGCCAGCAGAACGCCTGCCGAGAAACACAATCCACTCATGTGATCCCAGAGCGCATCCATACCGTGCGCAATGGGCTGGTACCCATTGTCCGCGTCCGCAATACGGAGAACAACTATGCGGAAATGGATAGTAGGCTGCAAGCCGGGGAATCAGATTCCGAACGCAGTTCGGTACGCCAGGAACCTACCTTGGCTTGGAATCACCTGAGATTCAGGCGAAATGGCCGATCCAGGTGGAACCTCCGGGGAAGATGGTGCAATGTCGCAGTATGACCCGCAAGTCCATCTTGTCAACAAGTTTCTGACAGGTATGCCCGTCCGCGAAGTGCACATGCGAGACGTCAAGGCGAGTTATGACCGGTGGATACAGAATGAGTGGAACGGAGATGAAAGGGCTGCACTAGCCAACTGCATGAGAACGCTCAGTGAGGCGAGTGGCAGCGAATGGGAAGCCCTTACTACTCGACAGCGTCAGGTCTTAGTCTGGCTCTTCACCCTCCTTCACCCGCCGAAGCAAGACATGAAGTCCCAGGCAGACGACCTTTGGGCCAAGATTGGGCCGGGCCGGATGCGCAGCCTTGCCACTCAACTTCTCTCATTCCAAGATGCACGGAAGTCGAACGAACCCGCACCGTCGACGTCTCCGACTGCAGACCTGCCTGAAAGCTCAGACGTCCGCGTAGCGAGCGGTGACGGCGGCAGGACGGCGCGGCCTCACCGCGGTCCGTACGATCCGGACACCCGGCTGGAGAAGGCGGGACTGCTATTCCTAACGCGGAGCTCGACGCTGGTCGTAGCCGTAGGCCTGTTCGCGTACCTTGTAGATCGCGTCCCCAACGCCTCGCCACCTTGGTACGGCATTGGCAATGGGCTGTCTCGACTCGCTTACGAGCAGCACTCCCTGCCTCTTTTCCGATATTCTGTTGCCGCCCTTCGCCGTTCACTGGTCGAAGACCCAGAAAATCGACTAGCTCGAGAGCTCCTCGACACAATGCGAGGTTGGGATGCGTTGTCGGACTCAGAGTTTGCGGAAGTGCATGCGTTCGAAGGTAGTCCCCTGACGCTGCTCCCCAGACTCGGTTTCACAGCGGCTGCGCTGGTCGACGCTACGATGGCTCTGCCACGCGACGACCGGATGCGCATCATTCTTTGGCTACGACCCCAAGGGATCGAGGACTTCGTCCCGGTTCTCATTGCGGCGGTACAGGATCCGGATGAGCATATCCGGATGACGGCGATAGAGTACCTCGGGTATTGGGGTGACAGGTCGGACGTACGCGAATGCTTCGAACGCCTGGTCAACAGCGGAGAACACCGGGAGCTTCAGCCATACGCCGGTATGGCACTGTACTCGATTGAGGAGGACTGGGCCCGGCGTCTACATCAGCGGATGATGCATGGATGAACCGATTCCCCATAGCTCCAACCTATTTCAGATTGGATCGCCAGGTGGGAGCTGGCCTTACGCCCTGCCTATGGAGATCCAAAACTACCGGCCTAACATGATCCCACATTCGAGCTATAATTTGGCCATACAACCTTCCCCCGATTATCGCTGCGCGCACCATCTCGGCGAAGGCCGGATTCTCTTCCGCTTTTCGATCTACATACTTATTAATCCAATCTAGACGCAATACGGGATCCGGATGAGTCCCCAGCTTTCTAAATTCTTCAGAACCCGTTTCTAAGACAGATATTGCAAGATCCATCGTTTGAATTCCCATTAGAAATGTTGCAACACCGGTAAGTCTTCGATGGAATGGTACTTCACGTTCAAATGTGCCTGTGACACCTTCCCTTACGGGCGAGGCATGGGTGCCTCCGAGGCTGAGCGCTATATCCGCCCCAAAGAAGTCGGCTTGGATCTCCTGCTTCCATCCACACTCGTACACCTCATCCTCCCCACAAGGCAGCACCCCCTTGCGTCGATTGGCCTCGTCGAAATGGCGACAGCAGAGGTGACCATACTCGTGTCCGACAAGAAAGTACTCCATCGATCTGAACAGTATGACGGGATCTTGCGAGTCTCTCCAATCTAATGGACGCCCAGAGACGCGTCTCGTGTCCCCGGTGACTGCATACGTGACGATCAAATCGCAAAAGTGGCGCGAAAACTGCGGATCTTCGATAATTCTATCGAGTCGTCTATTATAGTTATCTCCCGAAATCAATGCACTAAATCCCCCGAGTATGCCACCCCCCGCTTCATCCTTGGCATTTATTGGAAATGATGGGAAGACATCCTGACCTTCAAAGTATGTTGCGTACGCAACTGCTTTGGCGAGTTTCCAACAGAAGAGATCAAGATCTCGTTCTACTAGAATCAAGTGCCCACCCGAAGGGGTGCGCATAGATACCATGTTGAGCTGGCCAGTTTGCAGACATCCTACTAGAGGCTTCTCTATTCCATTCAGCATCCCCCCAGCCAATCGAAGCTCGTCCTCAATGTGAGCCTGCGTCAGGCGCCAAGCCCTTTCTTCATCTCTCAAGCTGGCAGATTTACGATCAAGGAACTCCAAGAGCTCAGCATTCGAATTTGTCATTCCCCTGAGGATCGAGTCTATTTCTTGCACTATTTCAGGAGTTGACTTAATAGGTGTCCCGAATCTCATTTCCGATTGCCGCCGCAAACTGTCGAGGATCTGCAGCGCGGTAATGTCCACGGTCACTATCCCGCCTCGGTCTGTCGGCAGTCGCCGGGTTCCAACTCGACTTCTTGCTCAAATGCCCCGCACACGGCGGTGGCCGCGTCTCTGACACTGCCACCCCCTGGCAGGATTTCAGGCAAAGTAGAGAGCAGCTTTCCGAGCGTTCGATCGGGTTCCTTTACGCGCACGGTTACAGAACCATCGGCAGCAATAATCACAAAGGTTCCGAATGCGACATCTGGCGTCCGGAAAAATTTCTTGCGAGCACCGGCCCGAAGGTCAATGACCTGACCGCCCCTCCGTTGATCAAGTGCACGGAGAACACAAGCTATCGCCGTCGAACCCCCTACTAGAATAACGGTTACCAACGTTACCGGCTCTGCGCCTAGCCGCGGTAGCTCTTCAATCGTGACACCGTATTTGCTCGCCAAGACGTAGATTGTCTCAACTTCAGATTGATCAAGGCTCACTACCTCGCTGGCCGCTGATTCGGTCATTTGAACCCCTCCTGCACCATCTCGGAGCACCTGTCGGTGCTACTCCAGAATGCCATGGGCGAGAGAGTGTCGTTCGTAACTCCTTGAAAGGGAGCAACTTTGACTCCGCTCCTCTGATGGCCAAGTTGCGCCTCGCGCCTGTCACCGGACGTCGCGGCACCCGGGTTTCGTCGCCGCGACCATTACGTTCCCCCGTTCGACTCGCTGGGCGGCGACCACCGCCGGTGGGCATACCTACAGTTTCGACTGCTCCGGTTTGGGCCGTTCTCGCCAAATGCCAAGGCGGCATTTCGTAGCCGGTCCGAGCTCTAGGATGCGCTGAACGTCCAGGCATTGATTCGGCTCCGCTGCGGGCTCAAGGTCTTTCGATTCAGAGTTGCCGACCCTGTGCTGTGCGGTTGTCGAATTGGTGTTACATGCCACCCGCAAGTTCGCGGTCGACGGCCAGGCATCGCGCCAAGGGTGTAACGGGGCAGCTCCTGTTTGACAAGTCCGGCCCCACCCGAACAGCAGGCCAATCAGGCGGACTAGCCAGGCACCCTGCCTGCCCGCCTCATGCGGGAGCGCGGAGGTCGCTGCGAAAAATCTTTGCGTCTCGATGTCGAAAAACACCCCCACAGAAGCAGTTCCCGTGCGCGAGGCCACCCGGCCCCGCGCACGGTTCGACTTCTCCGGAGGCAACCCCATGCGAACCCACCGCTCCCGCTCCACACGCCCCATTGCGCAGTTCCGCCGTCGCGGGCGCGCACCGGCCCGAATGACCGCCGCCGCCACCGTGACGGCCCTGCTAGCGGCCACCGTGACCGCCACCGCCATCGCGACCGGCACCGCCACGGCTGCCCCGGGCTGTGCGCCGGTCACCGCGATCATGGTCCCCGGCACGGGCGAAACCAACGCCGCCGCCAACCCCGCCCAACCGGTGGGCCTGCTGGCCACACTGGGCAACGGGTTGGCCACCCGCTACGGCGGCGACATCGACGTCCGCTATCTGTCCTATCCCGCCGCCGCAGCCCCATACGCCAGCTCACAAACCGAAGGCAAGCAAGTACTCTCGGGACTGCTCGGCGGATTGTGCTCCGAAACGCGAGTCGTGCTCGCCGGCTACTCCCAGGGCGCCGACGTGGCAGGTGATGTCGCCTCGGCCATCGGCACCGGCTCCTCCACGATCGCGGCTTCTCGGGTGGCGGCGGTCGCACTGATAGCCGACCCCCGCCGCGACTCGGCGACCCCGCAATTGGGCACCAACACCGACGGGCAAGGCGTATCCGGCCCCCGCACACAAGGATTCGGCTCGCTGGCCGACCGAGTCCGCACCGTGTGCGCCGCCGGTGACCTGTACTGCGCGACCTCCGACCAGTCCTCACCGGCATGGAGCGCACTCGGACGTGCCTTCACCGGTGAAGACAGCACGCCCGCGGTGAGCACCTCCTCCGACGGTGAGCTCGACGCCGCGACCGTCGCCCAGCAGGTCGTCGTGGTGGCCAGCGGTCTCGCCTCGTTCGCCTCGGGCATCCCCACCCTGCTCGGCGACCTCGGTGCACTCCCCGGGGCAGTCCTGGCCGGCAATATCCCTGAAGCACACCGGCTCTCCAGCGAGATCAACACCGCGTTCAGCCCGCTCGTCCAGCTCGCCGACAAGGCCGACCTCGGACTCGTCGCCCGCGCCCTGGAACTGGCCGCCCCGATGGACACCTCCGGCACCACCGCCATCGCCGCACAGATCGTCGCCATCCTGGCACGCACCGACCTCTCCCGCGTCGCGACCGACATCGGCTCCGCCCAAGAGATCGCCTGGCGCGCCACCGAAAAACTCGCCGCAGGTGACGTCCTCGGCGCGGGCATCGAGCTGGTCGGCATGGTACCCATCGCCGCCGACCTCGCCGCCACCGCCGCACAAGCACTGACCACAACTAGCGGCGGCTCCGGTTCGTCGCTGGCCTCCGCACTGACCAACAACCCGAACACTAGCAGCGCGCTTTCGGACCTAGCGCGCGAAGGCAGCGACGCGGCGCGCTTTTACACCTCCGGTGTCCACCAGACCGGCTACGACAGCACCTTGCCCACCGTGCTCGACTGGATCACCAACCAAATCGAGCACACCAAATGATCTGAGCGCCACTCCGATTGACAGCCCCTGCCGAACATCCTCGCAAGGTCCACATAGCGCGAATGCTCGAAACAGGCTGAATATCAGGCGGTTTCAACAAGACGCCCGTCTTGTTGGCTGATCGGCTTGACATCGGCGGGGCACGGAGGGTCCATGGACGTGGTTCCCGCGTTCGCGGCCCGCGCATCCGGCGGGAACCTGCCCGGCCGGGATCTATCTACCCCCGTACAACACCGGCGTCGCCGTCACCGGCGACGCCGCACCGGTGAACCCCAACCCCGCCCCGCGACCGCCTACCCGGGTACCTGCCCGTGTCGGTGATCGCGGCGGCGAAGGGGAAACCGCGACCCACGGAACGAAAGGAATAATCAAATGAACGAGACCGTGATCGGCTGGTTGGATTTGACCTGCACCGACGCCGCGACCGGAGCGCAGATCAGCACGGGCAAGCGCGAATGCCGTATTCCGGTTGCGCCCGAGGCCGAATGCAAGCACGACCTCACGATCTGTGAGCAGTGCTCGCCCTCTTGGCAATGCGACTACGCCTTTGCCGACCCATTCCCGTTCGAACGGACCGAAGGTCGCAGCCTCGCCGATCTCGTTGCGGCCGGGGCGATCCCGGCGGATTCGACCCAGAACGGCACCGGCACGAGCACGGACTAGGGCCGAACCGGCAAGCGGCGGTGCCGCCCCAGTAGGGGCGGCACCGCCGCCCTTTTTGTGCCCGGCGCAGTGAACAGGGCCGGGTGTCCCCGGTGCGGTTGGGTGAGGGCCACGAAACATGAACGCCCTCCGGTCGGTTCGCGGCCCCGCCCCCACCCCGTGCCCGGGTGCCGGTGGGTCGCGATAGGGCCCACAGCGGCGGGCGGGTACGCGGTGGCGACGCGGGTCGAACCGCCGCGACGCGTCCCGGGTCGCGTTGCTGGACCGGTTGCCGGGGCCGTCCCGCAGGGGTGGTTAGACGCGAAAACGGTGGTGCGGGCATGGCATTCGTTGCCATGCCCGCACCACCGGATGTGCTGGGGGCGGCGCGATCCACGGCGGGGCCGCGCCTGTTGTGTCGGTGCTACATGCCGATCTCGGGTTCGTGACCGGCGGGCAGGGCATCGAGAAGCGCGCCGGTGACGCCGCCATTGAGGATTTCCAGGCCCTCGGGGGACATGCCGACGACGGTGCGTACCGCGCCGAAGCTGTAGGGGGGCAGCTCGTCCTCGGTCAGGAACGCCAGGGTGGGGGTCCGCATGGTGCCGAACACGTGCACCACCGGGTAGAGGCCCTGGGCGTTGCGTTGATAGATCGCGTAGTGGTTGCGGGTGACGATGTTGCGGGCCTCGTAGATGGCGTGCGGGTTCATGATCAGTCTCCTGGGATTAGGTGGGTTCGGGACAGGTGCGGGGGCCGCATGGGGTCCGGGTGCGGGTGTCCGTATCGCGGGTCACGGGTGTGCGGCGTGGATATCGGCGGCGGCGCGGGCGCGGAGGTCGCGTGCGTGGCGGTAGGCGGTGACCAGGGCGGCGGTGGTGTGCGCGTCGGCGCGCATGTGCGGGAACGGGGCCACGCGCCCACCGGGGGTCCGTACAAGCCGGTTCTCGATGTACGCGGGCAGGGGTTGTTCGGTCTCGTCGCGCCTGGCGGGCACGATCACCACGTAGTGGTAGTCGGCCGTGCGGATGACAATCCGTGCCCCGCCGTCGCAGTCGTGCCAATCGCGCGGCGGGGCTGCCGCTGCCAGCGTGAAACCCTTGCCGCGATTGCATTCTCGTGGGCGGTGGGAGCCGCATCGCGGGCGGTGTGGTTGCAGGGGTTCGTGTGGTCGGTCATGGCGATCGCCTCGATTCCTTTGTGCCGGTAGTGGTTTCGTGTGCGCGCGTTGGGCGCACCGGTCGGCACGCCCAACGCGCGGGGGGGTTAAGCGGCAGCGGTGTTCGTGGTGCGCGGTCGGCGCGCCCGCGCGGGGGTCACGGTGCCGGGTGCGTCAGCCGTCTTCGGGGTTTTGACCGTGGTCTTGGTCTTGCCGGTCGCCGTGGCCTTCGGCTTACCGGTCTTGGTGGCGACCGGGGCCGGGGCCGTGTCGGTGGACTTGTCGACGGTGGCCTTTGTGGTGGCGGCGCGCTTGATGGCGGGTTTCGCCGTCGCGTGCGCGGTGTCTGATGCCGTGGTTTTGCGGGTGGCGGCGGTCTTCGGCTTGCCGGTGGTGGTCGGGGCGGTGACCGGCGCGGGGTTCTCGGCCGGGGCCACGTCCTGTGCCGGTGCGGCGGGTTGTGCCGTGCTCGCCGGGGCCGGGTTCACCGGTTCGGGTGCGGCGTCGGCGGACGGGGTGGGGATGGGTGCAATTGGGCGCGTTGCGGGTGCGATCGCGCGGGGTGCGGGATCGACCGTGCGCGGTGCCGGTTCGATTGCGGCGGGTGCAGCGGTCGGCACGAGCCGTACGGGGATGGCGGCCGGGGCCGGGGTGTGCGTCAGGGCGGCCTTGACGGTCGCGGCGACGCGGGCGGCGGCACGTATGGCGGCGGACACGATCAGCACCAGGGCGGCGGCGGTGAGCACCAACGCGAAGGCGGTGTGTGCCAAGGCGAATTTCGCGGTCGTGCGGGCGCGGGCGGCGGCCCGACCCGTGGCGGCGGTGCGGCGGCGCTGGGGCGCGATGCGGCGGTGCGTGACGGCGGCGGTACCCGCTCCTCGGGTCGCGGCGGCGGCCGGTGCGGGCGCGGCGGTCTTCGTACGGCGGCGAGGCGCGGCGGCCGAAGCCGGGGCCGGGGTGGCCGCCGTGGCGGCGCGGGCGGTCTCGGCGTTGGCGCGGTAGCGGCGGGGCGCGGCCTGGGTCTGTTCGGCGTTCCCGGCGCGCACCAAAACCTCAAGGGCATTGCCGATCGCGCCCGATGAACGCCCGGTGATTTTCGCGATGTCGCGCGGGCTGTATTCGAGGCCGGGGTTGTCGGCCAGCACGTGCGCGACCATGCGCCGGAGTTCGCCGTTGCCCAATCGCGGGGCGGTGTTGATGGTCATATCGGGACTCCTTTTCGGGATTATCGAATTGCGGTTGCACCCCGCCGTTTGATTCGGGTAGTCACACATATGAGCGGGGGCCGGAATTCGATTGCGGTGGGGGTCGAATTTCCCCGGGTACCGTTCGAAGCTAGCTCTGCACGACCGCGAAACACAACCGAAATCGACAACTTTTTTGGACCGATCTTCGCAGGTCAGGGCCTCGAACCGGGCAAGCAAGGAATGGAATGCAACGCGCGGCCGGCCGAGAGGCAAGGGTGCAACGAGGTGAGAGTCGAGGAAGAATAAAAAGGGCGGCCTGTTAGGTCGATAGAAATCGACCTAACCACGAATATGAATAGCCCGATATCAACCCAAATGAGGGAGCGAGCGCGCCACCCCGGCCGCCCCGATGTCATCCTTCTCCTACCGGGGATAGGGACCCTGGGAGAGGCGGTGACGAGAAGTAGGCCACTGACCAGGGGGTCTGTGAGGGTGTGGGGGTGGCGACTTGATGGCCACCCCGACTGTGACGCCGAAAAACACCCCGAACACCACCCCGAACAGATCTCCGTGGATCTCGCAGCCCGCCAGAGCTTGGTCCATCGACACATTCGAAGCCTTGACGAGTGTGGAACAGAATATCCCGAGAGGAACTGATCGAGACTCATGGAATAGCACTTTTACATCGGACCTGATATCCATATTCAGAGAATCCATCTAACCACCTCAGGGTTTGTGGCGTCAACCAAATTGTACGGCGCTGGCGGGAGCTGGATGAATCGCTGCGCGCGTCTCTTATGGAAACATCTTTAGCATCTTGATAATGTGGTCTTTTGTTCTTTCTGGGATACCAGGTGCCAGTTGCGGCCGGAGGGTATGTCGATCGCTTGCAAATCCCTGACTGCTGCGCCCTTTCCGTCCGCATGGAATGCGCGCATCGCGTCTGACGATTACATTGCGACTCATTTCCTTTGAGTGCGACGAATCGGCGTGCGTTTCGGGTGTAGTTGGCGCGCGATGTCGAGGGTTTCTCGGCTGGGTTTTTCGCCGAGGTCGGCCAGGCGGTGGGTAAGCAGGGCCAAGGTGTGGGCGATGGCGTGGTGTTCGCCCAGGCGGGCGTGCAGACGCATCATGTCGTGGTAGAGGTGTTCGTTGTAGGGGTCGATGCCGACAGCTGTGCCGAGCAGGTGCAACGTGGCGTGGGGATCGTCGACGACGAGGATCTGTGCGAGCGCGCCAACGGCGGCCAGCGCCTCCCGGCGTACGTGCTCGCGGATCGGCTCGAGCCAGTCGGTCTCGAGGTCTGCTGCCAGTGTCCCGGCCGCGGCGAGACCGACGATGCGTTCGCAGGCGGAGCGGCGGTCGGCCTCGTTGACCGCGCTGCGGTGGCTGGCGAGGGCGTCGGTGAAGGCGGTGTAGTCCACTGTGACTCGGGAGGGGTCGAGGCGGTAACGACCGGAGTCGCTGAGCACAATCTGACCGGCGGTGCCTCCGCTGGCGTGAGCGAGGGCGGCGCGGATGCGGCCGAGGGCGGTGTGCAGTGCATTGGTCGGCCGGTGTGGACACCGCTGGCTCCACAGGGTGTCTATCAGTTGGGTGCGGGTCAATCCGGCGGGATGCAGGGCCAGCAGCGCGAGTAGTTCGCGGCTGCGCCGCTGCAACGGGACAGTGACTTCTGCTCCTCCGTGTGGTTCCCCTGCAGGGGCGCAGGATGCCCGCCATGTCACATGCAGCGGCCCGAACAGCGCCACTGTGAACATCGGGGCCGGTTCGGCGGATTCTCGCGTCAGCGTGGCGCAGGGCGCGAGAACGGCATCTGACTGCGCGACAAGAGGTTCGGAGCACCTGAGCGGCGCGGTGACCGAGGCTGACGGCAGCGGCGCGAGGGTCGGCGCTGGCACCGGTAGGTGCGATCGGTGAGCGGGCGGTCGTGATTCGGCACGGCCACAGGAGGCGTGGTTGATCGCGTATACGCGGGGCACCTGGTTACGGGTGAAGAGCGAGCGGGCTCCGCGCCGCCACGGACTCCACACTCGGGCGACCGGTGCCACGGCTACTCGACCACGGACGATGGTGGCGAGGGTTCGGGCGGCGGCGACATTGTTGCGCCGCAGCGGGATTCGTCCGTCGAGCAGGGCGGTAGCAACCAATTCGTCGAGCGGTAGCCAGCCGAGCACGTCGGCATCGAGGTCAGCAGGAACCGGGCGCGGGTCGCCTACCAATACGAGCGCCGCGCGGGGGTAGCGGGCCGTGAGGCCACCGGCTCCGCGTAGCGCGGCGAGTTGGTCTGCGCGAGCCACCAGCAGTAGAAGGTTCGCGTGTGTGAGCAGTGGTGCTGCCGCCGAGTCGGGGCGGGCCAGACCGCAGTCGGCGATCACGACCGACTCCCGTGTCAGAGTGCGATCGCAGGAGACCGGTGTGGTCAGCGCCTCGGCTACAGCGTCGGGCGCGGTGGGGGCGGCCAGATACGAGACCCCGCTGGGGTGGCGCTGCAAATGCGCTTCCAGGTTCGTGGCGGTGAGGATGCCGGTCTCGCCGGCCGCCGCGGTGAGGCTGGCCAGTCCCCGCCCGGGGTCTCCGCCGCAACGCTGGGCGAGGCTGCCACCGCGCGGATCGGCTTCGAGCATGATCACCCGTTCGGGGCCGGGCCACAGCGCGGCTACCGCGAGCGCGGTCGTGCTCGCTCCCGATCGTGGCGCGAGTCCTGCTACTGCGATCAACATCCCCACCACCACCTTCTTACCTACGCGGCAGTTTCGCAATATGTTGCTGGATAAAGGTTTTTGTCGATCACGGCTATCACAGGTGCGTGATTGCAGTGATCAGCGTGGCGTGGTCGGCGTCGTCAGTCGAGATGCGTTGCCGCCACAGGTTCTTCGTGCCGTCCGCGCGCGTTTCGGCCACCTCGACCGCGTAGAGACCGTGATCGAGTGCGGTGATGTGCGTGCAGTAGGTGGTCGCCGCTGGGATCGAGTCGATCCCAGCCTGGATCTGCGCGGCCTGCGGAATGGCCGCGGCGGGTGCCACTAAGGCGCGAGCCCTGCCCGCATCGCGGGCGAGGTAGTAGGCGGCCTCGAACACTTCGATCGCCGCAGCCCCGCCTTCGGCCCGAACTCGTGGCGGCCCGGCGACCACCGCGGCGAGATCACGCTCGCGGGCGGCCGAGTCGCATCCGGCAGCGTTACCGCTGCTCACCGGGCCGGGCCCTGACGGCGACTGCCACACCGCCTCCGACGGCGAAGTCGTACTGCCAGAACCAGATTCATGGGCGGGACCGTGGCCAGCCCAGGCGGCGACGCCCACGATCGCGGCGGAGACCACCCATGCACCGGCCACGACCCGGATACGGGGATTGCGAACACCGAAGAGGAAGGGCCGCCTGCACTGTGGATGCTCTCGAACCGCGCGAGCGGTGTCGGGACTTCCGGCAGTTGCGGCGAGCCAGTGAGCCAAACCCGGTGCAGGCGAGGAGGGTTCGGGGTCGAGAACGATCTCCGGCGTGTCGGGATCCTCTATGTCGAGGCTCATGACAGGCCCTCCTCACCCCACACCGGCAATTGCGCCAGCATCTGCCACGGATCGGGTTCCACTTGTCCGGCGACGGTATTGGTCAGCGAGTCGGTCGGGTCGGCGGCCACCGGCATGAGCATCTGCGGTTCGAGCGCGACCTCCTGCAGCCAGGCCAGCTCGGTCGGCTGCGGCACTTCCTGGCCGCCGTCAGTACCCAGCAGCTGGTCAGCGACCGGGATCTGCAGGCCGCTCTGGTCGAGAGCGGTAGCGGCCTGGTCAGTGAGAAAGTCGTTCCACTGCTGTTCTCGGGCCGCGATGGATTCGGGCAGCCGCTCAGGGCGCTCAACGCTCACCGCACCGATCTGCACCACATCAGCGGGCGGTGCCGCGATTTTGGTGTAGCGCGGGCCCTCGCCTGCTTGCACGGTTCCCGCAGGTGCCGAGGGCCAATGACCCGGCAATGACGGCGAAGTGTCCGACTGCGGCTCAGATGGACGGAAGGTCGATGGGGACGGCTGAGCCATAACCTCGACGTCGGCGGAATTGGGGGTGCTCGCCGAGGGCGCTTTGTCATCCGAGGCGGCCGGCGCGGCCGGGCGCGGAGCAGTGGACAGCCCAGGCTGCCCTGCTGAAGGCGGATCGGAGATCAGTCCAGGCTGCCCGACCGGAGGCGCTCCCGCCGCGTACGGGCCACACAACAACATGGCCGCCCCCGCGCAGACCGCGATCAACAGACGCGGCCGGGCTCCGACCGCCTGTGCGCGGCGATGCGGCACGCGCACACGATGGGACCGTGTCGGCGCAGGCCGCGTGACCGCAGGCACCACACCGGCCAGCGCCCGCCCCCGCAACGAGGTCCACAACTCGCCTTCCCGCAACGCTCGAACATGCACCGCGTGGACGCGAATTCCCTTGGCGTCCAGGTACTCACACAGCACTTCGACTCGTCCGTCGACTGGTGCCTCCATGCGAGATGGGGCGACCGCGATCACGACCGCCGTATCAGCTCCCGATCGCACGAGCCCGGCGATCTCGGCATCCAGATGGGTGGTCAACTCACACTCGAGGACGTGGCCTTCGTACAGCCACACCACCCAGATGCCTACCGCAGCAACGGAATCAGCAGCCTCGCGGGTCGCGGCCACCAATGCATGCGCCTGCACCGACATCGAACGCTTACGCATCGACCAGCTCATTGCACACCTCCAGATTGACCCCGCGCGACATCACCAGCGCATGAGTCGACCCACAGCACACGCGTCATCGACGCGCACCGAGGAACTGGCCAGCGCACAGCACGGGAATTGATGAATTCATGAATTGAACGAATCGCGCTCGGTGTGTCCCCGTCCATTAGGACGGGACGCAGGACCGATGCGCTCATCCAGCAGCTGCCACCGCAGACTCTGGGAATCGTCGCCTAACCCCGGACGAAACGTTCGAGAAAAGACGATCAGGTTATTACCTTCGACCGCCGGGTTCTCGAATCCACCCTTGGTGTGTAACTCGAATATCGCCCGTTGTCCGAAGTCCTCTCACGATATCCCCAGATTGTGACCTGCACAACACACCCGAGAGATATCGGCCTCTGACCGGGGAAGGGATCCGTTCCGCGGATGCCTTGCAGCTCTGGCATCCGCCTCTGTTGCCGCAAGGTCAACGCGTGCCGTAGGCGAGGGTTTGGCCGGTCGCGTAATGGGTTCACGACGCACAATTTGTGTTGCCGGATTTGCCCGATGCTGATTATTAGCGGACTAGACTCGGGAATTACAGTCCGATGGCCATGGGCTCCAAACGGTTCGACGCGAACCGCGCCGCAGTACCGAAACACCGGGAAGCTGTTTCTCCGGTGGCAGGGGAGGTCGGTGCGGAGAAGGGGTCGAGTGATCATGGCCAGTCCACAGCGTTCTCCTGGCGATTCCGGCGACAACAAGCCCAAGCCGGGCAAGAAGCGCCATCTCTCTGCGGCACGACCGTCTTCGAAGCCGGCCGCGGGACCCGAGAAACAAGGGCGTACCGACCTGCCTCGCTCAGGGGTAGCGCGCTCGCCGAAACAAGGTGCCGCGATGCGGGGCTGGGTGGTAATCGAGACCCTGACCGGCAACCGTGACGACGCGTCACTGATTCTCAATGACGAAGGGCCCCGAGCATTCTCGAAGCTGGCGCGTGCCAGTCTTCCCCGCAACCTTGTCGAGGATCTCGTGAGGGAATGCCTCGACAACGGGGGCAACAACTACAAAGCCTCCACCGACAGCCAGGACCGTGTGTTCAGAGTTTCCGCCATCCCGGTGCGTGGACCGGCCTCTGACGACATATTCGCCATCTCCTTGTTTTCGGCGGGCCTGCTCGAACCGCTGCCCAAACCTCCAGTGGTCGGCACGGTCGAGTGGACGCCCTCCGGCCTGCTCACCACAAACCCGGCCGCCGAGTACCTGCTGCGCCCGCCCAACGAACTGCCCGGCGGCCGCACCATTCCGGAACTACTGGCCAGCTTCGACCGGTGGGAGCCCCGCGCGGAGTTCCTGGATATGTTCACCTTCGTCGGCACCCCTGCTGACCAGTGGGTCGGCACCGCCGCCAAACGCTACGAGGACGGCACACAACACCAGTTCCACATCACCGCCCGCGCGGTCGGGACGGGAGACAAGCGGCGCGTACGCGCAGTGATCTGCGACACCAGCGCCACAAGCACCAGCCACGACACCGACATAGCCGTGGCCGCTCTGCGCGCCGTCCCGATCTTCCCAGGCCACGCCTTAGCGTTGGTAGACCTCAAGAGTGCTTTCGTGCATGAATGGCTCGCCGAGGAACACAGCCCACTGGCCGGATGGCGACACCACCACCCCCTCTACGACCTGGACGGCCGCAACCAAGTCGCGCTCACCTGCCAAGAACTCGCCACGGGTGCGCGCGACCGCGCCCTCGTCACCGTGCGCGTCCGATTCACCCCGACCGACAACTGGATCGAGGTCACTGGAGCCTGGACCCGCATCCCATCCTCGGACGGCCGCCCCCAAGCCATCCTCGACATCACCCCCAACCCCAACCCGCCCCCACCGATCAAGGGCTGCGACGTCTGCTACGACATCACCCACCCGTCGGTGCGTGCCCGAACGGCTTCCCGGAACGCTATGTGAATGCGGCTCCGGGTAGCGGGTGCTATGTCGAATGCAGTCACGTGAAGCTCTAGGCCGCTCCGCTCGGCAGTGCGGCACTAGGTCCTGTCTCCCAATGATTTGAGCCATTCGACGATGAGGGCCAGGACGAATCCGGCACGGTAGGTGGTCGCGAGCTTGTCGTATCGGGTAGCGACCGCCCGCCAGTGCTTGGCCCTGTTGAAGGCCCGTTCGATGACGTTGCGGCGCTTGTAGACCTCGGCGTCGAACTGCGGCGCCCGGCCACCTGAGCGGCCTTTGCGTTTGCGGTTGGCGACCTGGTCGGAGCGTTCGGGGATCACGGTGCGGATCCGTTTGCGGCGCAACAAGCTCCGGTTCGAGGCGGCCGAATAGGCGCGATCGGCGATCACGACCTCGGGGTTGCGCCGCGGTGGTCCGCCTTCCAAACGAGGCACGACCACCGCGTCCAATAATGGTGGCAGCAGCGGTGAATCATTGGTTTGTCCGGGTGTGAGCAGCACGGCCAAACCTCGACCGGCACCATCGGTGACGAGATGGATCTTGGTGGTCAGCCCGCCTCGGGAACGTCCGATGGCGTGGTCGGCGGGTTCATAGCCCGCTCACCGAGTCGGCGGCCGCGCCGGCGGCATGCTGATGCGCTCGCACGATCGTGGAGTCGACCGAGACGACCCAGTCCAGGTTGCCGGTGGTATCGGCCAAGGCCAGCAGCGCGGTCAGCACCCGGTCCCAGGTGCCGTCGGCGGCATAGCGACGGTGGCGTTTCCATACCGTCTGCCACGGTCCGAAGTGGTCGGGCAGGTCCCGCCACGGCAGGCTGGTCCGCAGCCGATACAGCATGCCTTCCACGATCAGGCGGTTGTTGGCGAAGTTACGGCCCACGTGGCCTTCCGATTTCGGCAGCAGCAACTCCAGCAGTTCCCACTGTCTGTCGGTCAGAACCTGGTATCGATCACCGGTCACGGTCGCCACGGCGGCCATGATGCACGATCGGCCCCAAGATCGGGACCGATCGATTCACCGCATTAGGAGACAGAACCTAGGCGCAAAACGAGCGCAGAATCGTGTGGGCATGATCAACGAACAGCAGATGGCCCGCGCCCGGCACCTCCTCGTACTTGCTGTCGGGGATGGTGTTGGCCAGCCTGCGACCGTCTTGCACTGGCACGTTACCGTCAGCGTCGCCGTGCCAAATCTCCACGGGCACAGCGATATCGGCTGGATCAAATCCCCATGGCCGGGCGAACAGGAGTTGGAAGTCGAGGGCCACGCCCCGACTGCCCGTATCGAAGGCAGTTCTGATGTTCTCGCCGAGCTGATTCCGCAGCCGACCATCCTTCTCGATCCGGGCACGATCAGCCGGCGACATCTTCTTGATCATCGCCTCCAATCCCCGATCTGTACGTACCACCTTCGAAAGTCGAGCCGACACGGGGCGCGCCAGCCATGGAAACCTCCGCAAGATCAGAAGTCCGGCAGCGGGTTTCACCCCACCGGCGCCCTTGGTTGCGGGCTTGGAATCGAACGGAGCCACCGAGCTGACCGCGATTGCTTTGCTGACACGGTCGGGCAGCTGACACGCAGTGGCCAGGGCGTAAGGGCCACCCGCCGAGGCGCCCAGCACTCCGAACTTGTCGATATGGAACCGGTCGGCGATCGCCGCTGCCGTTTCGGCGAAGTCGACAACCTGCTCGCGCGGGGCCAGTTCCGACATGCCCATTCCAGGCCGGTCGATCGCGATCAGGTGTATTCCGACCTCGGCTGCTGGGACGTCAGCGAAGGCAACCCCCTCGACATGACACCCTGGCGCCCCGTGAAATGCCAGCACCGGAAAGCCGTCTCGGTCGCCGCACTCCATGCCGCCCACCGTCGCGCCCCGCCACGTCATTGTCCATGCTGTAGGAGACATCACCCCAGCAGGATAGGGATCAGCGAATCCTCAGCACTTCGGAACCGCCAAGCCTGTCCGGTTTGCCGTACGAAGACTTGTGAAGTGCAGCAATAGATCACATGTCCACTTCGAGGGAGCGCCTTCCGAACTACATCGTGGCGGAAATATTCCCCGCGTCGAGCCCAGTGCTACTGAACAGCGACTCCAAATGTCCTGACCCCCCGCTATCGGCCGACACCGTATCCGCCTGCGTTCCACACGATCTGTTGAAACTGATACGGCGAGAGTGGCTGCCGCGCAGCAGGAACTCCCGACACCGGCCGCGGCCAGTAACACACACCGCAACGGTGGCAATAGAAGGCCGTCTCCCACAATGCGGACGCTGCGGTCAGTCCACGTGTGATGCGAGCGTTCTCGCTAGTTCGGCGCGCCAGGACCAAGAACGCGATCAGCGACGGGATCAGGAACGGCAGCACGATGATGCCACCCAGGACCAGCCATCCGCCGATTCTCGGCCCTGCCTCCCCAGCCGTTGGCGTATTGAAGGCGACAGCTACCCCGAGGCACGCAAGCATGATCAGCGCGACAACCAGCAGGAGTACTCCGCATGTTGCTGGGCCTGTCACGGAGCTTGGCGGTGGAGCTGGCCTCGTCGCTGCCGCTAGCGCGTTGGTCTGGCTAGTTGTGGTGTTCGCCGACGCAATGATCGGAACCACGGTGCCGGAGGAACCGATCCCCACTCCGGTGTAGGTATTCGATCCGTGCGCGATGGACGTACCCGTCGCAGCGATCGCGGGCATGCTCTGCACCGAGTCGATTTGTCCGCAGTTCGGGCAGGAAGTGTTGTTGCTCATGTGCTTTCCCCACTATCCGGCTGTGTATCTTCTTGACACTGAACCGATTTCCGTTCGGCGGTGCCGCTGAACGGGTTGGTGAAGCTCACAGACTTCGGTCCGCGCGGGAACATCCCGATCCGACCGTTGAACACATCATTGACCGCCGCGCCCGGGTTGGTGTCAAGTTCCACACTTCGCTGGCCAACTCGGGGACCTAGAGGCGGGTCGCCGCTGCGAGCCTGCTTCTCCGACCGCGGAACCCCTTTGCCCGAAGGGCTTTCGACAAGCTATGCTGAGCGCTGCTTGTGGAGGCAATGTTGGCGTCGTCCACCCGGTTGCAGGACGACAGGGCCACTGAATGAGCAACGGCTCACCACGCTTGTAAACCATGATCGACACCAGCTGCGGAACCCTGACTAGGTTCTTCTCGCCGGACCGGGCGGCCGAGGAGGAAGGCTGAGTCGTGGGTGACCCTCTCAAGCAGATCATCGAGCTTCGTTGCTTCCTGACTGGCGAGAGCTATCAACTAGCAAGCGCTCTTGTGCACGGTGGCCTTCGATCGTTGCCGATTGGTTCGACGTCTGCAGAGCTCTTTCGTCAAATCGCATCAGGGCAGTGCGCGACCGAGACCTCCGGCGCACTCCGGTCGGCTCTGTTGCCGGACGCTCCATCTCGGTTTCAGCAGCGTTTGGAAACTTCACTGCTCCTTCGGATTCGGGAATGTGCGCCGATGGTTTCCCATGAGCCATACAACGGGCACAAGGTATTTCGAATGGTCAGTCCTCGTCGTGGCGGTTTGGTTATCCATGTAGCAGAGGAGACGGTCGACCGCTTCTTACGGGCACTACTGCCGGTTCCCGAGACCAATGGCGACTACCTCGGAATACCGGGAGTGCGGTTCACGCCACGCAAGGACGACCTCCAAATGCACCTGCTCGATAGTTCAGGTCGTCTGACCGATGCTTGTGTCATTCTCCAAGGAATAGGCAAGCGTAGGTGGCGGAGAATATGGTCCAAGATTCGCGGAGAAGACTACGAGGAAACTGTCAGTATCGGACGATGTCTTGACCCGATTCTGACGCGCTCACCAGCACTGGACCAGATCGAGGTATTGTATTGGGATTATCCGCCCGAGCCGAATGTGGCTCTAGGCAGCGCGGTACTCCGCCGCTACGGCCTTTTCAAGGATGCCTTCGCGATCGACGTCTGGCAGTCGCGCCGAGCCATAATCGCATTGGAGATCGATCTAGGACGGCCAGCAGAGGAAGTGCTCCAATACCTCGCCACCCCGTACCTAGGACTTGATCTGGATCGGTTCTCGATCAACACCAAGAACCGCGTAATTGTCGATCGTGCAGCGAATCTCGCTGACTTTAGGGGCGGCAGCTCACGCACGATCCAGCAACCCGCTGTCCAGATCCGCACGCTCCGGAACCGCGACGACGAAGATCGCGATTTACTAACGGACACAGCGACGATGGACGATCACGGCCCCAAGACCGGTGAAAGCCTCCGAGGAGGTTCGCCCGATGCGTAGAGCCGCAACGCCCACGCTGATCTATGCGGCCCTCATCGATCGGACTCTCGATAGTGGTGAACGGTCTCGGCGAGTGGCGCTTCTAATGATTACCGGCGTTGGCTGCCTGCTTCTGGCGCTGACCGGTCTGGCCGGAGTACTACTGGTTCTCTTCCTGACCGTCGGCGCGCCGGGCACGCTAGCGATCACCGGAGCCACGGCGGTGTCCGCACAGCGGCTGGTGAAAACCATCCGTAACTGCGGGCACCGCCCCTGATCGAGGTGGGGGCCTGCCGGACCTCTGAGTCCTGGCAGGCCTGGCTACTGTCGGGCGAAGTACCTTCTGCGGAGCTCTTTCAGTGCAGGAGTTTCGATTCCATCCGCCCCTGCTTCAAGAGGCAAGACCCTGTCAAGCCATTTCGCTTCGGTACCCACTGCCTCTAACTCCTGGCGGTAATCGATTGTGTCGGAGTGACGTTCGTGATGGAACCGCATCTGTAGACCGCCAGGTTCACCTCCCTTGTGAGCGAGGTTGAACCGGCAGCATGTATCGAACAAGCTATCCGCGCGACATTCACAATGCTCGCTCTGCAACCTCAGCTCTGCCCCCCAGCGTGGATCGGTAAACCAAGCCATTAGCTCCGAATGGTTAAGCGGCACATCGCGGCGGGTGCTGGTCTCGATGACCCAATCCTCAAAGTTTGTCCAGAGCCGAAACGAGTAGGCATTACCGAACGTCCGAAGAACTGCGATTCGCCGCAACAGAGCCGATCCAAGCCAGGCCATGTCGGTCTCGGCCGGGTGCCGGCCGTGCCGGTCCAGATGCCGACGCTCATGAGCGGTCAGTGATGGCTCTTCCCATAAGGGAATGCATCCGTGTTCATGAAAGAGCTTCTCTCGACGAATTCGCAGGTACTCGGTCCATGCAGTGCGTTCTTTGGTTCTGAGAATGACCTTCGCGTTGGTGCCGAGGAGCTGGACGATCATGTCTCGCTCATCGGCCGCGGTGACACGCAACCCGATCGCGCCGTATACCTCCTCCACATCGAGCTGCGCGTGCGGCAGCACAGTTTCGGACACGGTCAGCCGAGACGAGTACTTTTTCTCGAACGCCCATCCATGACTGTCGAGATGGATGATGGGCGTGTTGTCGGCAAGGAGTCGCACTCGGGCGATACCGAAGGGGTGGGGAGACCTGAGCCGACGGTCAGCCAGCTGCCGCAGCACCATCGCCTCGAGCTGCGCTTGATGGTCCGACGCCGCCGGGATGGGTTTCCTAGGATCGATCATGAGTTCGGTCTTCACGTACTGCAGCGATTCACCAGTGCACTTGCAGTACGTTCGAGCTCGAGCTCCGAAACTGCCACCAGCTGCCATCTCCATCCGTCCCCGAGCACCACCGCCCGAAATGCTCGAACACGAGTAAGCACGCCCATGCCTTGGGCGGTCAGCAGTGATCGAACGCGCGTCCCGGAACCAGCCGCAGCTTCTTCATCTCTGATGGCGACTACCTAGGGGCGGTGTAGCGCCGAGAAAGGCCCTCCTGGACGGCCCACCCGACCATGGTGCCTGCTTGTGCGTCCCGCGACAAGGGGTACTACACGCCAGTGACGGTGACATCCAGGACGCTTCGTCAATGTCACGTTGACGATTACCCACCAAATATCGATCTTTGCCGGTGGAATGCGTGTGCGTAGTGGTCATGTCCCCTCCGGGCACAGTGAAGCGCGAATCCATTTGGGCTGCAAACGGATTCGCACGATCTTATTTTGGGCCCGCTTTGTACCCCACGGGCTTCGCGAGCTGGCTCGTCCGGTCGACGTTCGTTGGCGGTCAGTGCTCGCTGAAGAAGATCTCTTTCATCCCATGCAGCGCGTAGAGCACGAGTACAGCCCCCGCCAGGTGATTGGCCGACCACCGGCCGATCCAGCTATCTGGCGAATACCCGCCCACGCAGCACTGCCACCGCGAGCAGACCATCGATCACGGTGACCTGGTCTTCGGTGGCCAGGACTGGATTGCCCAGCCCGAGGTGTCGGTGGTGGTCCGTACACTGCGCCGGTGACCAACGTGGAACAGATCCTCTTGCTGACCCGCAAGGCATTGGATGAGTTCGAAGACCCGAACCGCGGCACCGCCGCTGTCGTGCGGCAGGCTCACCGGATCGCAGTACTGCGGCATGACTTTCGTGTGCAGGCTTGGCTACTACTGCAACTAAGTGATGTTGGGTCTGGCAATTCACGCGACGAGCTGCTTGAGGTGAAGTCGAAACTGCACGCACTGATCGGCCCAGAGGAAGGCCAGCAGGAGTACATTCGCCAGTGCGAGAACTACTTCGCGACCCGCAAGATGGCCAGCGGCGACACCAACGGCTCCTCCATCGACCAGCTGGAGGCGTCGTTGGCGCAGATCGAGCGGGTCTACGCAGGCTACGAGGTTCTTCCCACCAACCTCAACGGTGCGGACACATATTTCTTCAGCAGGGAAAGTGATGCTGCACGGGCCAAGCTGATTCCGCAGCTCGACGAGTTGCGTCGCATCATCTCCCGGGTCCGACAGGGAGTGCACGTCTACCTTGTGAAGACCGAGTCCGAACTCCAGTCGGGGGCTGCCGAATCCAGTTACTTCGATCAGATTCAGATCCATATCAACGGCCTGCTGGCGAAATACGCACCGGATGCCGCAACCAAGTTCGTTGCGGCACAAGACCGTATCGCAGACGGTAGCCCCGAGGGCATCTCGCACGCACTGACCTCGTGTCGACGAATGATCAAGTCGTTGGCCGACGCACTGTATCCGCCGACAGGTACAAAGGTGACCGGCTTGGATGGCGTCGACCGTGAAATGTCGGACGATGCGTACCGAAATCGCCTGGTCCAGTATGTGTCCGAGCAAGTTGGCAAGCACAAGAACGGTCCGGTTCTACGATCGGCGCTCGCGGAGTTCGGTTCCCGGCTCAATGCCCTGGACGCCTTGGCGAGCAAAGGCGTACACGCGGAGACGACACTCGAAGAAGCACGCACTTGCGTCGCGCAGACCTACCTGCTGGCCGGCGACTTACTGAGCATCGCCGAGGGCACGTCGTATCTGACACGAGACGAACCCGCATCCTCCTGACGTTGCTCCTCGGATCGTTCCGAGCTGCTGCTTGACCGATGACCCGAGCCGATCTCGGGCTGTTGGTGCCAAGCGCTATTGGTGATGGAGACATCAAGTTCAGTGAGCAGGTGGCGGACCTTGTCCTCGATCTGGTCGCGGATCAGGCGTACCCGCGTCGACGTGGTCTCCGACCGGATCGAGGAGGATCCATTCCGCGTAGCGGTGACCGGGGTAATCCGGCGTGCGGCCAGTTCGTTCCTATGGATCGACACGTACCACCCAATGTCGGTGGCATGCTCAGTTCTTCGAAAGAAGTTGTGCCTGATGTAGTGATGCTGCAAGGCTTGAGATCTGCGATGGAGGGGGGAAGCTTGGTGGACGCAGAACACGCGGATTCCAACAGTCGGTTCGGATTGTTGCTCCGACTCTTGGGACTGGCCGTGCGGCGGTCTTGCGACAATGAGCCGAGTGTCCTGGTCGAGGTCAATCCGGGCGATGGGCCAGTGCCAGCTTTCAGCGGGGTGACAGTCAGTGTCGCTACACCAGACGTTGCCCTCGCGAGGTTGTCTGCTCTGATCGAGGCGAGCACCCCTGTTGTGTGGGCACCCATTTGGGGTCGCGGGGGTACGTCATCGAGTGCTCTTGACCGACCAGCCGAGTCCCGCCGGCCGGGATTCGAGCACGCACTTCAAGAACTTGCGCCGTACTCGGCTGAGTCGGTCGTGGCGGTAGTCCTTCCTCTTTGGGGGTTTGGTTCCCCAAACTTGGAGACCATGCGCGAGACAGTCCTCGCGCGATGGGACGTAGTTGCGGTAGTCGAGGCAGCAGAGATCGATCTTCCTCGACCCGGTACAAGTGGGTCTGTCAGTGCCGTGGTTCTACGATGCAAGGCCGAAATATCGGCTCCGATAAGGATGTTCCGGATCCAGGCCGGACTCACCGCTGAATCCATAACGGCAGACTTTGTACGACTGCTGCGGCAGGGTGGGGGCACTACCGAGTACGGGTATGTGCTTCACGGGCTGCCCGAATCTAATATTGGCCTCAGATTCGATATCACGAACCCGGCCATTTCAGCTCTACGGCAAAGCCTCTCAGAGTTCGGCGACGCCGTACCTCTGGGGCAGCTATATGAATTCCCAAAGACAATTCAGCGTATGAAGCTGAAAGCAGAGTGGCAGTGTGGCGCGGATGACCCTGGTGCACTGCGGGTCTTGGTCGGCAGAGACGTCGACAGGGAAGGCGCGATAGCCTCACCGGACGACGACACCGTGTGGGCGCGACCGCCGGAGCAGTTCCAACTAAGGTTGGGCGATGTTCTTGTACGGCGAATTTACCGACCCAGCGCATCTGGCGGAATGATTCTGGCTGCCGTCCGCCAGTGCGACCTGCCTGCGGTTGCTGCCGATTCACTCCTGGTCTTGCGGCCGCGCGATAACCGCTCGGCGCGGGAACTAGGATTTGCCTTGAGATTTCTTCGTACCCCTGTCGCCCAGATTCTGTTAGACGGCACGGTAAGCCGAATGCGTGACTCGGTATTGGTCGACAGGAAAGCGCTGGATCAGTTAGTGGTTCCACAGCCAGATCAAGCCCTCGCAGATGCATTAGAGGAATTGGAGGCCGCGAAAATCCGCCTTCGCCAATGGCAGACGCAAGCTGATGAGATCCTCGACTCGGTATTCCTGGACCAAACACCGGCGGTTGCGCGAGCTCGCGTCATCGATTCTGGACGAACGCTTCGCCTAAGGGTAGAGGCGGCCGCCCTTCTGGATGATCTTGGACATACCGTTCGGACGCGCTTTCCATATCCGATCGCCGCGCGATGGAGGACGGCACACGCACTCCAAAGCGCAGGACCATCCCGCGAAGCCTACGGAGCGATTCTCGACGTAACCGAGATTCTGCTGTGCTACGCGGCACTGGTCACCCTCGCTCTCGCAAGAGAGGCAGGGATACACCTTGGAGCGGCCAAAGAGCTCCAGACAAAGCTGCAAAGAGGTCGCAGTGGGCCTGGCCTGGGTGAATGGATAGCAATTTTGACCGAAACTGCTACGAGCAAACAGTTTCGGTCCTTGCCAACAACCCACCCGCTAAGTGACCTGCGCGGTCTACTCGCGAATAGTGTGGTTGAGAAGGCGCGTCAACGCCTTACCGCTCGAAGAAATGACCAAGCCCATATGCGTCACGTTGACCTGATCGCCCTGCCAGACGCCATTCGGGACGCCACGCGGGACCTGAATGTAGTAATTGAGGCGGCCAGGTTCCTGACTGACTGGCCGCTTGTGCAGGTCACTACCGTACGACGCGACACATTAACTAAGATATCCCGTGTGGAGTACCGCGAGTTGATGGGCGACCATCCCGCTGTACCAATCACCACTGCCGAACACAATGAAGGCGACTTGGAAATCGATAGCTTATATCTGCGTGGACCCGATCAGCGGCTGCACCTTCTTCGACCGTACTTGATCGGCCGCGACTGTCCGATATGCCGAACTTGGTCTAGCTTCCATGTCGATAGAGTTCCCACCTCAACGGTGGTGATCAAGAGCCTTGAGCACGGTCACACGGTTGAGGATCCAGCACTGCTCAACACCCTCAAGATCGTTGGGCTCACTTAACATGAAGGAAGGCTGACGGCTCAGGTCACGGGCCAGTTAGGTCGTGCCGTTGACGAGCTGGAGCTTCCGGGCGGTTGGGTTCCACCAGAATCGCGGTATGACATGGAAGTTCAAGGGCTGGTAGTAGCCCGCTGGCTGGCCGTCATCGGTGCCGTAGGGGAACAGTCTGGTGCAGTTCCAGTCGAGGTCGGCGACAAGTAGTCCGGCGAGTCCAAGATTGGCGAGAGGAACCGTGGGTGGCTGGTTATCGGGTCGGGGCGGTCTGGGAATCCGCCATTCGCGTTCTTCGAGCCAGTCTGAGCCGGGGTCAAGTCGCACGGCCCAAGAACGCTGGGTGGGATCGAGTCGGGCGTATTCGCCAGGGCGGGTGTACCAGACCGGGCCACCCCCGGCGTCATAGACGGCCTGGCGGCCGAATATCAATCCCCAAGGTTGGTAGCCGCGATCGCGGATGAGGAACTCAAGGCCGTCAAATTTGGTTTCGGTCATGCAGACGGCAGGGCTGCCGCCCGAGAAGGTTACGAACGCGGAGATGCTGCCTTGCCATAGGATTGATTCGAGGCGGGCCTTGGGAGTCATGGCAAGGATGTTGGCAGGGACGTGTTTGCTGGAGGGGCGGCCTCGGGTGACGAAGTGGGTGAGGATCGGCGAGAGGTCGGGATGCTCGACGGGCCTGAGCCTCGCGGTCGGCGAGGTGGGCGATGCTGGAACCGCTGGTACAGACATGGTCGTCACCCGTCGTCGGAGGCGGGGCGTGGAACTATCACATATCGATCTTGACGCGTGCAGGTCGGTGGCGACAGGCCCATTTCCTAGATGCCAATACATGCGAATGTATGTTCGATTATCGACCGACAAATATGCATTTCCGCCGGTGGAACGCGTGTGCGTAGTGGTCGTGTCCCCCTCCGGACACCACAAAGCGTGAATCCCTTTGCAGAGCAAAGGAATTCACGCATCCTGCTGATCGCTCCAGGCCCGATCACCGGTACCGACTCGGCGCGAGCGTCACCGGTGACTGGATGCCAACCTCAGGCCGAACCCGAGCAATACGACTCCTGTTACCGAGTCCATCACGCGCCGCACGCTCGGTTGGTTCAGCCAGCTCTTCGCCACACCCGCAACACTGATGATGACGGTGAACCACACCATGCCCTCCACGTTGTGCACCACCGCGAGAACGCTGCCCATCAGCAGGTGCGGGACGCCGTCGGGCAGAAATTGCGGCAGCATGGCAGCGTAGAACACACCGACCTTCGGATTGAGCAGATTCGTGCCCATCCCGCGCGCCCACGCACCGAACACGCTTCGCGGTGAATCATCCACCGCGGCTTCCAGATTCGCCACGGGGCGTCGGAGTCCATCTCGAATCATGGTGATACCCATCCACACCAGATAGATCGCCCCTACAGTCTTCAGCACCGTGTAGGCGAGCGCCGATGCTGTCAACAGCACCGAGACCCCCGCGGCGGCGGCCACACCCCAAATCAGCGTGCCGCACCCGATCCCGATCGCAGAGGCGAACGCGTGGCGGCGGCCACGACTCACCGCCGCGCGCAGCACCAGCGCGGTATCCAGACCCGGAACCAGGGTGAGCAGACCGGCGACCGCGGCGAAGGACAACGACGAGTGCAACACCGGCCCAGCGTATTCGACCACCACCTGAGGGCCGACGTGGAATCAGTCGCTCATCGGCGAGAGAGCGCACTCGTGCTCACCGAAACCA
>NZ_WRPP01000008.1 GCF_009760405.1 Nocardia terrae | reverse complement strand
TACGGCGGCTATAGCGGTGGGGAAACGCCCGGTCCCATTCCGAACCCGGAAGCTAAGGCCACCTGCGCCGATGGTACTGCACTCGACAGGGTGTGGGAGAGTAGGACACCGCCGGAACATCATTCGCAAAACCCCCTGACTTCGGTCAGGGGGTTTTCGCGTATCTGGACAACTACACCAAATCGATACGCACCCACAGCTTTCCAGCGGCGAATAATCTCTATGCGCTTCTTCTGGCCCAATCCCATTACGGCACAAGCTCTCACAGCAGCTGGCTGGACCTCCCGCCGCCGCATCGACATCACCGAATGGACAGACCGCCTGGAAGCTGAAGGCTTCCACGTCTCCCGCCCCGCGGCCACCATCCTCAAGCGCTTCGGCAACCTCGCAATCCGCCCACCAGAAATCCCCAGCGCTCTGTGGTCGGAAGACCCACTATTCTTCGACCCCATCGACGTAGCCCACGGCATGTACGACCGCTACGCCGACTTCGAATTGGCCCTCGGCCGCCGAATGACCCCAATCGCGGTCAATGCCACCGGCACAACCTTCCTCCTGGTCCTCGACAACGGCAACGTCGTCTCCGACTCCACTTCGGCCCTCCACCTCCTGGGCCCCACCTTCCCCCAAGCCCTGGATCTCATAATCCGCCGCCACCGCGAGCCCGACCTCCTCCTCGCTCACAGCCCTCACCCCACCCGGGTGGCGCAGAGTTTCAGCTCCCCTCTGGTTTGCTGAAAAGCTGCTGTACGATCCACCGTCGGACGCGCCTGCTTCGGCCTCGAAGACGCGCTTCAAACGGCGCTCCTCACCGAAACCAAGGCCCTCGAGGACTGCAGCGGAATGGCCGGCGTCGACGAGGCCGGTGTCGCCTGGGGCAAGGCATACGACCAACGCGTGACCGACCTCCTCGGCATGGTCTCCAACCTCGGTGAAGCACTGGAGCAAATCGGCGGCGTGATCGTCCAGGCCGGCTACAACCACTACCTGGCCGAATACAACAGCATCGTCGATCACACGGGTTCCCCGACCGCGATGCCGCCCGTCCCTGCTCCGTCCTGCCGCATCTACGGCAGCCCACCATCTGCGGGTGGCCCCAGCCACGGCCTGCGCGACGACGCCAAATCCCTCATCCGTCTCGCCGACAAGGTGGGCCTCCCGGTCCCCGACGGTGATACTGGAAAGCTGCAAACCGCCGCCGACGCCTGGAGTCGTCTGCACACGGCCCACTCCGAGGCTTCGGTCCTGAAGAACGCCGCCGGAGTCCTGCAACGCAACGACTCCGAAGACGCCCAACAGCTCTCCCAAAAACTCCTCGACCTTGCAAGGCGCACTCGACGATGTCCTCGGCGCCTGCGGTGACCTCTCCACTTTCTGCACCGACCAGAAATCCGCGCTCGACAACCTCCGCCACGAAATCCTGACCGACATCCTGAAGGAACTCTGCCTCGCCCTCGGGGCCGACCTGGCGCTTACATACGCAGCATCCTTTCTGACCTTCGGCGTGAGCGCACTCGTCGGAACCGCCGCGACGGAGGGCATTGTCGCCACCTACGCGACGCGTGTTGCCGAGGCGGTAAAGAGCTGGAGCACGGCCAAACGACTCTGGGAATCACAGGTTGTTCTGCGCGATATGAGCAAGCCCCGCGCGGCGGTACTCGAGGCGAAGAGCCTTCGCCGAGGAGCGTTTTCACCCGCTGGCAAGGCCGAGTTGGCGAGTTTGCCCGAGGGCGCTGCCATCTCGAGCGCCAACGCCGATCAGGCCCTGTTCGACAAGTTCTTCCCCGAACTCGCCAACATCAACCCGATGTACAAAACCGGCGAGTGGGGTGGGCTGTCCCCGATGAATGAGACCACTTGGTATTAGAGTCCTTGTTTGGCCTGGTGAGGGCCGAGAAGGGACACTGATCGACATGGCAGGACGCAAGCGGCATTCCGCGGAGGACATCGTGCGGAAGCTGCGCCGTGCCGACGAGCTGACCGCCGCCGGTAAGACCGGCGAGGAGGCTGCCGCCGAAATCGGGGTATCAGCGGCGACGCTGTACAACTGGCGCCGCCAGTACGGCGGAGTCGATACCGACGCGGCCAAAGAGCTCAAGGAACTGCGAGAGCAGAATGCCCGCCTCAAGCGGCTGCTCGCGGATGCCGAACTGGAAAAGGACGCGTTGCGCGAGATCGCACGGGGAAAATTCTGAGCCCAGCGGCCAAGCGCCGCGCCGTCGACATGCTTCGTGAGTGCAAGAGCATGTCGGAACGGTTCGCGTGCAAGGTCGTTGGGCTGGCGCGGTCGACCTATCGGCGGCTGCCTATCAAGAACACTGCGACCGATCCGGATGCCGGTTTGCGGGCGTGGTTGCGCTCGTACGCGGTCAAGAATCCCGGGCATGGGTTCCGGCGCGCCTGGGCGGGGCTGCGGTTCGACGAGGGCGCGAGGGTCAACATCAAGAAGGTCCACCGGCTCTGGCGCGAGGAGGGCCTGCAGGTCCGCCAACATCACCCCCGCAAACGGGCCGGGGTTTCCTCGGTCCCGCCGGTCGAGGCCGATGCGCCGAAGGTGGTGTGGGCGTTGGATTTCCAGTTCGATTCCACCACCGACGGCCGAGCGGTGAAGATCGCGTCGATGATCGACGAGCACACCCGCGAATCGCTGCTGCACGTGGTGGAACGCTCGATCACCGCCGAGCGACTGGTCGCCGAGTTGGAGAAGGTGTTCGCCGCGGCCGGCGGCCCACCGAGAGTGCTGCGGATGGACAACGGCCCGGAGATGATTTCCGCTGCCCTGCAACAATTTTGCGGCGATCGGGTCGGGATCTCCTACATTCCGCCTGGCACACCCTGGAACAACGGCTTCGTCGAATCGTTCAACCGGCGGCTACGGACCGAGTGCCTCAACCGCAACCACTGGACGACCCTGCTCGAGGCCCGGGTGGTGATCGGCGATTTCAAGGCCGACCACAATCGGCGGCACCGGCATTCGGCGCTGGGCTACAAAACGCCGGCCGAGTACGCTGCGGCCTGCACCCACACCCACCACCCGGTGGCCTGCGGGACCAACTGAGCACGGAACGAAATCACCTGGCTCTACTCCCGGGTGGTCTCGTCATCGGGGACCGGTCAGGGGATTCCGGAACAACTGTCAGTCCTGTGTCGTCTCAGTCGAAGAGCGTCTCGCCGGGAACGAGGTCACCGCAGTCCGCCGTTCGGACAAGGCCGCCACCGACTTCACCTGGCCGGACGACGTTCTCAACGCAGTCGGGCACGGAAACTCCTTCCACCAGGTCTCCGGTTACAAGGAGATCGAGCAACAACTCCTCGACGCCGGACCAGGCTCCCGCGGCATCGTCCACGGAGTGTGGCTCGACGAGAACGGCCTCTACGAATCGGGCCACGTCTTCAATGTCATCAACAGAGGCGGCAAGATCTTCTACGTGGACGGCCAAACCGGAACCTGGGCCGACCTCCACAACTACAGCGGCTTCGAATTCCTCCGAACGAACTGAAAGAGCCAACATGGATGAACCCCAGGCACGCGCACTGGCAGCAAACTATCTCGAGGGCTTCTCCTCCGCGGAGCGCCCCCTGTCCTTGTACCCCTCCTCGAAGGACTACAGCCGGTGCTTCACCTTCGGCTGGAACACCCAGCGCTACCTCGAAACTCGAAATATGTCGGACTCGATGGGCCCCGGCACCGGCCCCATCGTCGTGGTGAAAGGCAGCGGTGATGTCTGGATGCTCTCCAGCACACCGTCTTTCGACACCCAACTCGCCACCTACGCCGCAGAGCACGATATTGAACTGGCTGATTGACGGGTAGCATCTGCCGATCGGTATCGGATGATGCTATGAAGATCGACTGGCCGAATCCGGTCACTTCCGAGGTTGTCCCTGCGGCCGGTTGGACGCCGGATCGCCGGATTGACGTCACGGATTGGTTTGCTGATCTGGACGACCAGGGATACCTCATGTCCCCAGCTGCCGTCGAAATCCTGGAGAGCTTCGGCAAGCTCGCTCTGCGCCCGCCAGAAGCCCCTGAAGCGCTGTGGGGTGCTGATCCGATCTTCTTCGACCCGCTCGAGGTCGGTGACGGAAATTACGACCGTTACGCGGATCTGGAAGCAAAGGTCGGGCATCGGATGTCGCCGCTGGCGGCCAAATCCAGCGGCACGAGTTCGCTCCTCATCTTGGACGACGGTCGCGTAGTTTCGGACGATGTTCTCGGACTTCGGCTCTTGGGAACTACTTTTCCCGAAGCGGTCGATCTCGTTCTGCGCCGATACCGGAGGCCGGAGTTCCTCCTTCGATACGCCCGCTGACGATGGCAGTGTCAATCGCTGAGAATATCCCGTAGTGGGTGTCGGTGATTCTGATACGAGTCTGCCGATGGTTCTCGCCCGCTCCGAGAGCAAGAACAACGTCACGGGGGCAAGGCGATACTCGAGCTTCGGCACCCACCGACGAGCGAATGTCCCGCTGCCCAACGCTTCGAAGATCCAACCCCACCCATGACGAAGCCTTCGAGAAAGACAGCGCGACGGTTCGGCCTTCCTCCGCACATCGGATGCCGATCGGAGGGGACGCCGAACCGTCGCTGGTTCGGATCAGGTGGCGATCCGGTCGGAGAGTTCCTGATCGCCTACCGGAACTGCTGTCGTACGGAGATTCCTCAGCACCGCGACCATCCCATTGACCTCGTCCTCCGTGAAGAGGTCTTCGGGTCCTTTGGGGGCCAGCGACAGGAACGGTGGCTTCCACAGCGCCTTGACCTCGACTAGACCGTTTTGGGCGATGACATCGATGAGCAGATCGAGGAAGTGCAGCTGGTTGGCGGTGAGGTTCTTGCCCGCTTGGAACTGGTCGAACGCCTCGGCGGCGGCTTCTCGGTCGAGGCCGGTCAGCGAGCGCAGGAACAGCCCCAGTCCGCCGTGCTCGGATTTGGCGTGCTCGATGTCGGCATCGGTGCCGAATCCGTTGTCCAGGAAGATCTTCTCCAGCTCGGTGAGGTCGGCGGTGGTGATCTGCTTGTTGCGCAGGATCTTCTGGACCGCCAACTGGTCCTCGTGGCTGCGTAGGTAGGTGCGGACCTTGGACTGGAATCGGGCCATGCCCTTGCCGCTGCCGGGCAGACCCTTCACCTCGGTGACGGTGATGTCGCCGAGTTCGTCCTCGAAGTCGGTGTACAGCGGGTTCTGCTTCCCCTTCGGCTGGATGTTCTTCACCAGTCCGCGTAGTCGGCGGCGCATGGTTTCCAGCATGGGCAGGGTGACGTCCTCCCACCAGGCATCGCCGGCGACGTCCTCGATGAAGTCGTAGCGCTGCTTGATGGCGGTGATGCTTTGCAGGGTCGGGTCGTGCAGCTGGGAGGCGATCTCCTGCACCTGTTCCCGCAGTTTCGTGAATTTCGGGTCGGCGGTGAGCACCGCCAGTTGCAGTCGCAGCGCGAGATAGTCGAAACGCTTGGCCTGCGGGCTGTTCTCGTTCTCCTTGTATTCGGTGGGCAGCGCCGCCAGTTCGTCGACCCGGATGCGGATGTCGGGGGTGACGATGTCCCAGCTGTTCGGTTTGCTGAACTCCTCGACGTAGCGGAGCTTGTGGCGGACCTCCACGTTCTGCGGGTTCATGTTCGCCACCTCGAGTTGCAGCCTGTCGGCCAGCTGCCAGCGCAGGTCGAGAGTGGAGCCGGGCTCGGTGTCGGCGATCTCGGCGGGTCGCTGGCCGGGCTGCTGCATCTGGTCGATATCGCGCAGCAGGTCGGCGCGGGCGCTGAACAGCCGTTCGCTCATCGACGGCTGCGCACGGCCCTCGGCGGTCGGGATGTCCTGGTTGAAGAATTCGATGTTCTCGCACAGGTCGAACACCAGGAAACCGGTCTTGTCCTGGTTGGGGCCGAACAGGTCCGGGCACAGGCGGGTGCCGCGGCCGATCATCTGCCAGTACTTGGTCTTGGACCGCACCAGTTTCGCGAATACCAGGTTCACCACCGCGGGCACGTCGAGACCAGTGTCGAGCATGTCCACCGACACGGCGATATGCGGTGCGCTGTTGGTGTTCTCGAACTTGTCGATGAGGCTCTGGGCGTGGCTGACCTGGTTGGTGATCAGCTTCGCGAATTCGCCCTTGTACTCCGGGAACAGCGCGTCGAAACGCTCCACGATCAGCTCGGCGTGCTTCTGGTTGCGGGCGAAGACGATCGTCTTGCCGAGACGTTCACCGTCGGCGACTTTCGCGCCGTACCGCATCAGCGTCTCGAGCATCTTGTCGATGGTGTCCTTGTTGAACAGGAAGCGGTTCAGGTCGTCCGCGGCGACCTCGTCCGGGACGCCGGAGTCCTCGTCCCACTCCAGTCCGTCCCACTTCTCCTTCTCCTCGTCGGGGAGATCGTCGTAGCGGATGCCGTGCAACTGGAATTTCAACGGCACCGCGACGGCCTTCGGCGGCACCAGATAGCCTTCCGCGACGGCCTGTTCCAGATCGTAGGAGTCGGTGGGCACCCCGTCCTCGAGGCCGAACAGCCGATAGGTGTTGCGGTCGACCTCGTCCTTCGGCGTGGCGGTCAAACCGACCAGTAGCGAATCGAAGTGCTCGAAGATGGCGCTGTACTTCTGGTACACCGACCGGTGCGCCTCATCGATGATGACCAGATCGAAGTAGCCCGGCCCGAACCTGCGCTCCTCCTTGTCGTCCAACTCGTTGATCATGTTCAACATCGTCGGATAGGTGGAGACGTAGACGCGGGCGTCGGTGCTCTTCTCGGTCAGCAGATTCACCGTCGGCATCCCCGGCAGGTGCGCCTTGAACGCGTTCACCGCCTGATTCACCAACACCTGCCGATCCGCAAGGAACAGGACCCGCTTCACCCATCCGGCCTTGTTCAGCAGATCCACCAGCGCGATCACGGTGCGGGTTTTGCCGGTGCCGGTCGCCATGACCAGCAGCGCCTGCCGCTGCTTGTCCTCTTCGAAGTGCTCACCGATCCGACGGATGGCGCGAATCTGATAATGCCGGTTGGCGATCTCCTCGTTGACCTTCTCCGTGCTCAGCGTCTTGCGCCCCGCACGACGCGAAACCAATAGCCGCAGTTGATCTTTGGTGTAGAAGCCCTGCACCCGGCGAGGAGGATAGAAGGCGTCGTCCCAGATGTGGGTGTCGTAGCCGTTGGTGTAGAAGATCACCGGCCGCTGCCCGTGCTGCTGCTCGAGCGCGTCCGCGTACAACTGCGCCTGATGCTTGCCCGCCTCGGCGCTCTTGGAGGCGCGTTTGGCCTCGACCAGCCCGAGCGGTTTCCCGTTGTCGTCCCACAGCACGTAATCGACATGCCCGGTGCCGCTTTCGGTCGGCATCCCGGTCACCGTGTACTCACGATCGTTCGGACCCGACAGGTCCCACCCGGCCTCCTTCAACAGCAGATCGATCAGATATGTGCGGGTCTCGGCCTCGTTGTAGTCGTGGTGATCGGGCCGGGCCGCATTGGCCGCCTTCGCGGCCTTGATCTCCGCGCGCAGCTGCGCGAGCTCCGCCTCCCACTCCTTGGATTTGCTTCGCTCCTCGGCCAACTGCTTGCGATGCGCTTCGAGATCGGCCGCCATCTGCTGAATCTCGGCCTGCTTCTTGCGCCGCACCTCGGCCGGAATCGGCTTGGGAATCAGATTCGCATCGAAGGCGAGCACATCGGCCGGCACATGCTGGGCCTGCAGCGCATACGTGCGGGCCATCCAGAACATGACGTGAAACAGCTCGGCCACGACCATGATCGCATCGGCGGCCGCCACCGGGTTCTTCCGGTGCACGGCGATATTGCCCTGCCGACGCACCACATCCATCTTCGCCGACAGCCCCGCCCCGACGAGGTCCTTCAACGTCGGCTCGTGAATCATCCCCGACAGATCGGAGTGATACGGCTTCTTCAGCGTCCCATCGGCCTGAAACACCCACTCCAGTGCCAACTCCAGCGCCCGTCGCGCATAGAAACACGACACCCGCGGATCGCCCACCGCCGCCCGCTCCGCCCGCACCGCCTCCGCGAACAGCTCCGGCCACTCCGGCCGCAGGAACGCGAAATTGCTGCCATTGCTCACGAGACACCCTCCCCTACAAGATCTTTCGCCTCATGCTGCCACAGCTCGCCTCGGAAGGCTCGGGATTGGAGGGAGGCGAAGAGGGCGTCGAGTTCGGCGAGATGATTGCGGTGTTCCTCCGCGATGAACTGCACGCTTTGCAGACGATCACCGAACCGGCGCTGCTGCTCCAGTGAGGCGTCCGGCACCTCGATACTCCGTATTTGCTCAAAGTTAAGGCCGGGCTTAGTCTGCCCATACTGCATCGACCTTATCTGTTTCTGACCACGGGCCGGTAGGCTAAGAAAGAAGGCAAGGAACTTCGGATCGATGGTGTCCCTCTGTGGGCGTAAAATTGCCACATGCTGGCTTACGTAAGCACCGTCAAGGGTCCCGAGAACGGGTGCAACGCGTCCAATGCGTGAACCTGTGATAGTTAGAAGCACATCACCTTCGAAAACGCGAGTTCGCTTTGCCTCAGCGTTATCCGGTGCGTTCACGTACGCTGCATCGGCATCGTCGATCCAATTCATTCGGACATCGAGGGAGCGAATGAACCGAGTTCCATTCTCTGAATAATACTTTGCCCAGCCGCGACCACCACTTGTGACAAAGCTGAGACTTTCGCTGAGCTTCACTGTCTTCATCGTTGTTGGGAACATGTCGAGGAAGATGGATTGGGCGAGGTCGTCGAGGAGGGCGATGGCCTTCCGCCGCTTCTCCCGCAGCGCATCCACCCGATCCAACACCTCCGCAATCCTCTGCTGCTCCGATATCGATGGGAGGGGCACTGAAATTCGCGCAACGAAAGACGGTCTGGCTCGAAGAAGTGAGCCACCCACACCTGCAACTGTGTTCATGAACTGCGAATGAAAGGCATCGCTAATAAGAAGCTGCCTCAGATAGTTCGGATAAAACATCTTTGACCGAAAGATGATCCATTCACCAGATGCAATCAATCGGCGATCCGTGTGTGGCTCGACAATCCAAGCGCGACGAATGTGGGGAACGATCTTCGACAACAAGACGTCGCCAGGCTTGACTATCTGTTTGTTCGATCCAATCTGCGCTCCTTCTGTAATGTCAGGTGTACCGGTATCGAAGGCCGGAATGCTGTAAAGCTCAAACTCTTCGTCGGGATATTGCGACGGATCTACTGTGCCGCCACGACTCACCATGAATTCCGAGAGCTCCACTTGCGCAACCGAGCTCATCCCAACATTCCCTTCAACTCCGACATGCCCTGCTGGATTTCGGCTTCGATCCGCTCCAATTCCTCGATGATCTCCAGTGGCGGCCGATGCTCGACCTCTTCGTGGACGATCTCCTTGTACCGGTTGAGGGACAGGTCGTAGTCTTGGGCGGCGATGGCGGCCTTGGGTACGCAGAAGCTCTGTGCAGTGCGGGCGCGCTCGCGTTCGCTTCCGTTGCGGCGTCCCCAACGTTCGAGGACGTCGGGGAGGTTGTTCTTGGCGTGCTCACCCTCGGTGAGTTTGGTGGACGGTACAGCGCCGAGCTTGTCCTCGCCCAGCAGCGGAGTCCGCTTGTCGTCGAGGCTGAAACCGTCGGCGGCGACGTCATAGAACCAAACGTGGTCTGTCTCATCGTCTTTGGTGAAGAATAGGATGGCGGTGGAGACACCGGCGTAGGGCTTGAACACACCACTGGGCAGCTTCACGATCGCGTCGAGCTTGTGCTCCTCGACCAGGGTCCGGCGAAGTTCCTTGTGCGCCTTGGTGGATCCGAACAGCACGCCGTCGGGCACGATGACCGCGGCCTTGCCGCCGGGCTTGAGCAGGCGCAGGAACAGCGCCAGGAACAGCAGTTCGGTCTTCTTGGTCTTGACCACCTGGAGCAGGTCCTTGGCGGTGGACTCGTAGTCGAGGCTGCCCGCGAACGGCGGGTTGGCCAGGATCATCGAGTACTTCTCGCCCTCTCCGGCCACGGTTTGCGCGAGGGAGTCGCGGTAGCGGATGTCGGGCTGCTCGATCTCGTGCATGAGCATGTTCATGCTGGCGATGCGCAGCATGGTGGAGTCGAAGTCGAATCCGTGGAACATGCTGTGGTGGAAGTGCTTCTGCTGTTCCAGGTCGGTCAGCATGCGGGGGTGGGTGTGCTTGATGTACTCGGCCGCGCCGACCAGGAAGCCGGCGGTGCCGCATGCCGGGTCGCAGATCTCGTCGTGCGGGCCGGGGGCCATCATCTGCACCATCAGGTCGATGATGTGGCGCGGGGTGCGGAACTGGCCGTTCTGGCCGGCGGAGGCGATCTTGCCCAGCATGTACTCGTACAGGTCGCCCTTGGTGTCGCCCTGGCCGAAGGACATGCCGTCGAGCATGTCGACGGCCTTGGTGAGCAGGTTCGCGGTGGGGATGGTAAAGCGGGCGTCCTTCATGTGGTGGGCGTAGGTGGAGTCCTCGCCGCCCGCCGAGCGCAGCCACGCGAACACCTCGTCGCGCACCGTGGCCAGCATGGCCTCCGGGTCCAGCTCCTTGAACTTCGACCACCGCAGGTGCTCGGTCGCCAAGGTGTAGATCGGATTCTCCACCGGCTCGCCGGTCCAGTGCGCCTGCCGCTCCTTCGCGGTCTGCACGTCGTCCAGGCGGCGCAGGAACATCAGGTAGGTGATCTGTTCGATCACCTCCAGCGGGTTCGAGATCCCGCCCGACCAGAAGGCGTCCCACAATCGGTCGATCTTGCTCCGCAGTTCCCCTGTAATCATGTGGTGAGGGTATCGAACCGCGCCGACGAGCCGACTCCTTTCCCAGGTCGCCGTATCTGTCGGTGGAACGGTCCGCACTGCCCGACATGGCGGGGCGGCCTGATCGCGCCGCGCCGACCATCTTGATCTTCAACCTGTTCGGTCGGCGGCGGAGGCTGACCTGGCGGGTGATGAGGGCGCTATGGAAGCCGACTGCTGGGCCGACGGCGAGTCCTCAGCGCGAAACGCCCCGCGTTGTGCAGAAGGCCCGACCTCCCGATCTGACGACTCGGCGTACCAGCGCCCGTGGTGGAGAGGTCCGGAGCCGAGTCAGCCGAGTCGACCCAGGGATCAGGCCGTGAGCTAGGCGAAACGCCTTCCCTTCGTCATCAGGGCGGCGCGGCCGCGAGGGCTGATTCGCCAGCGGCCGCGGGGGTGGCTGGGGATGATCAGGCCGCGGGATTCGAGTTGGGCGAGGGCGTTTCGGGTTCGCCAGGTGGTCAGGGTTGAGGCCTGTTGGATTTGGGCTGCGGTCAGGACGTTGTCGGGGTGGAGGGCGGCCAGGACGGCTACCTCGGCGGGGGTCATTGTTTGGTCACTTTCGGGGGCGGGAGCGGTGTCTTCCGGTGGGGTGGCCGGTCGAGCGGGGGACGTCGAGGTGGCCGCCGCCGGCGAGCGGGAGCCGTAGGGAAGTTGGGCTTTTCGAGTGGCTGTCGGTGTAGAAGCCCCAGCAGGACCAGAGGATGACAGTGATGCAGAGGGCGATGATCGACAGCAGTGCCCATGCGTCCCAAGGCATTACGGACTCCTGTGACTCGGATCGAGCGATGACGGACGGTGTTGTTCGATGTCTGCTCAGTAGAGGACCTGAGACGTCGAGTTCGCGGCGAGATTGGATGAACCAAAGGAATCCGCCCGTTTCCCCTGCGGGAGTTCCAGGCCACGCGGACAATGGAATCCGCAGTTCTTCAAGCAGTCACCCACGATCGGGCATGCGCGCCATCCAAAGATTTTGGAGCGGTCTTGATGAGCAAGAATCCGACGACGATTCCTCGGCGGCAGTTGGGGAGGCAACTCCGGGAGCTGCGGCAAGCGGTGGGGCTCTCCCTGGCCGATGCGGCCAGGCTGATCGAGCGGGGAGCCGGGACGCTACAACGATTGGAGAAGGGGGAGAATCCGCGGATACGTCAGCTTGACGTCGAGGCGTTGTGCAAGCTCTACGGCGTGCCGGAGGAGCAGACGCAGCAGATGAAGGCTCTCGCGCTGCAAGCGGATCGGCGCACGCGGCCAGTTGATGATTCCCACTGGTGGACGAGATACGAGGATCTGATTCCTGCTGATTTCGAGACTTACATGTCGCTCGAAGTGGCCGCCGAACGGATCACCATGTACCAGCCCGACACCGTGCCCGGAATCATTCAGACGGCTGATTACGCGAGAGCGCTGGATCGTGTGTTCTTCAGCTCGGATACGGTCATGGAGCTGGAGCAGCGGGTGCAGGTTCGGATTCAGCGGCAGGCTGCGATTACTCGTCGATTGTCTCCGGTCGAAGTCGACCTCCTCATCGACGAGGCGGTACTTCGGCGAGTGGCAGGTTCACCCAGAGTCATGGCGGCACAGCTGCGTAGATTGGCCGACACACCGCCGAACGTCAGAGTTCGTGTGGTTCCGTTCCGGGTCGGGTTTCCTGTCGGCGGTCATGTCGGGCCGTTCGTGATGCTGGAGTTTCCTCTCGATCCGAGTACTGGCGAACCGGTGGAGCCCACGACAATCTATGTCGAGTCGTACGGGACACGGTTGTACTTCGACAGCGACACAGACGTCTCCCGCTACCGGGATGCCTACGTGAAGATCGGCCGCGTAGCGTTGAGCGAGACGGACAGCAAGCATCTTCTGAGATCGGTTGCGAAGGAGTATGAATCGTGAATGATCTGGCCGGAGCGCGATGGTTCAAGAGCAGTCGGAGCCAGGGCGGGGAGGCATGCGTAGAGGCTGCTCATCTACGTACTGGCCGGGTTGCTGTGCGTGACTCGAAGTTGGGTGAATGCAGTCCCGTCTTGGTTTTTGATGGTCTAGCCTGGGACAGCTTCACTCGTGCTGTGAAAGCGGGAAGCTTCGATCGGCCGTAGCGACCGAATCGAATTGACGTCCCCACCTCGATCGACAACCCTTGCGGAGTGAACATAGCGACGCAGCCGTGGACTCCTTCCGATGCCGATCTCGCCGCCGAAGTGTGGGATCGATTGTCCGACAAGGCTCGGGCGTTGCTCTCGGTGCTAGTGGATGCTCCGGGGCGGGAGTTCTCCGGTCAGGAGTTGGCGGAGCTGCTCGGGTTGTCGGGGAGCCAGTCGGCGGCGGGGATATTGTCCAGGCCGAGCCGGCTGTGCGCGGAGGCTGGACGCGGATACATGTGGCGGTGGCGGTATCCGGATGGCCAGCCCTGCGTGTACTCGATGGATGAGGACATCGCGGCGCTGTTCCGGGGCGCTCGAGGCTGAAGCCGGACCGAAGGCAGACATGAACATTCGCAACGCGATCGCCGAGTTCGACCGTGCCGCCTTGGCCGAGACGCTCGCCGCGGCCGAGGAACAGCGGCAGCAGGTCTTGAAGCTTTTTCCCTTGGAGGAATGGCCGAGCTTGCCCTTGAGCCGGTATGCGCTGGGGCTCGGAGCTGACGGAGACGATGTCACCTACTGCCGTCTGCTGGAGTTCAACACCCCCGCGCTGGGCAGTATCAGCGGTGGCAGCGCGATCAAACACATGATCTACCGCCATAACTCGGGCGAATGGCGGCTGGCGGCGAACCTGCGGGGTATGGACGTCGAGGACGCGTGGGTGCGACTGCGCGGGGAGTTCGCGGCCGCGCTCGAGGCTGTCGGCCGCGGAGATTTCTCGGTCCTGGACGATCTGCCGGTGCTGCAGTCGGGACAGGCGTTGGCGACCAAGACGCTGTCGGTCTATTACCCGGACCAGTTTCTGCCGATCGCGTCCGGCTCCCACCTGCGAGCATTCGTCCAAGCCCTCGGCGGAACCCCTGAACGCAATGCTCCGGCCTGGCGAGTGAATCGGCACCTTCGTGACATTGTGGCGGCCGATCCAGAACTGGCGCAATGGCATCCGATCGAAGTGATGCACTTCCTCTACTCGGAGTTCGATCCCCGCCCGGAGAAGCGCACCGTGTGGAAGATCGCGCCCGGCCGGAACGCGAGCTTCTGGGACGAATGCCTCAGCGGCGGATACATCTGCGTGGAGTGGGACGAGGTCGGAGACCTGGCCCAGTACACCAGCGACACCGAACTCAAGTTCGCGCTCGACTCCTATTGGCCGCGCACCGCCGGGGGCAATCTGGTCAAGGCGCGAAACCTGCTGGCCTACCGGGATCTTCAACCCGGCGACCGGGTGGTCGCCAACCTGGGCATGACCCACATCCTGGCGATCGGAACGGTCACCGAGGGCTATCGCTTCGACGAATCCCGTGCTCTGGCCAAGCATGTCGTGCCGGTCGCATGGGATACGAGATACGAGCAGGACCTGCCGGAACCGCAGCGGGCCTGGGTTCCCACCTTTGCGAAGGTTTCCGAACAGCTTTTCTCGCAATTCCTTCGGATGGGAGACCTCGCTGAATCCGAGGCTCTCGAAGTGCCCGTCCCCGAGGATGTGTCACAGCTGCTGGCGGTACTCGACCGGAAGAAGCAGGCGATCCTGCACGGTCCACCCGGGACAGGCAAGACCCGCTTGGCCTTGAGCGCCGCATTGGCCGTCGACGGCCGTGCCGCATCGATCGACACGCCCGACCGGGGATCGGCGATCGCGAAAATGCTGGCGGACGGGCGAATTCAGCTCGTCACCTTCCACCCCTCCTACGGTTACGAGGATTTCGTCGAAGGCTACAAGCCGGTCCACGACGCCGCCGCGACCGGACTGCGGCTGGCGCTGACCGACGGACTGTTCCATGACCTGTGCACCGCCGCCGCCAAGGATCGTGATCATGTCTACCTGCTGATCATCGACGAGATCAATCGCGGTGATCTGCCGCGCATCTTCGGCGAGCTGATCACCCTGCTCGAATCCGACAAACGTGGCATCGAGGTGCAGCTCTCGATCAGCAAGCGCCGGTTCGCCGTCCCCGCCAACGTGCGCATCATCGGCACCATGAACACGGCCGACCGCAGTGTCAGCCACCTCGACGCCGCCATTCGCCGCCGCTTCGGATTCGTCTACGTCGGGCCGGATCCCGACGCACTGTCCGGGGCGATCGGCCCGCTCGAGCTGTCGGCCTTCCTTACCTCCCTCAATGGGCGTATCGCTGAATGCCTCGACACCGACCATCAGATCGGTCACGCCTATCTGCTGTGCGACAGCGAACCACTCGCCACCGATGAGGAGCTCTTCACCGCCTACTACCACGACATCGTCCCGCTGCTCGAGGACTACTGCGTCGGGCGCGCGGAACTGCTGCGCCAGATCCTGGGTGGACTGGTGGATCAGGACACCGGCAGACCCGCTCAGGTCGCGGTGCAAGATCTCGCGTCCGCGCTGGCCGCCGAATTCCTGGCCGGCGGGGAAGCCAGTTGACGCCTGAACCCCTCGAACTGTCCGAGTACGAGACGATTTCGGTGCCGTTCGATGATCTCACCGAGCACGACCTGCAACGACTGCGGGCGCTCGAGGCTCAGCGCCGGGTAACCGTGTCCGCCGACCGGCACGGGTGGCGACTGACCGCGGGCGCCACAGTCGGCGTACTCGCACTCGACCGCAGGCGCTTGATCATGACGCCCAAGATCGCCTTCCCACGCAACGCTCTCCTGACGTGGCTGAGCTACGCGATCCACGCCCCGGTGCCGCACGAAGCCACCCGTCGCCGATGGTCGATCGATCGGCACGGGATCGCTGACCCAGTCGCAGCCGCCCTCGCCGATGAATGCCGAATCCTGTTGCGGGACGGTCTTCGTCGCGACTACGTTCCCCACGATCGAGTCGCACCGGTACTGCGAGGCCGTCTGGACATCATGGCGCAAGCGACCAAACGATTCGGTATGGTCGACCAACTCCACGCCCGCACCCATGAACGGGCGGTGCAGGTGTGGGAGAACGAGGTCTGCGGACTTGCGTTGCGAGTCGCCCAGACTCGGGTCGGGGATGCCGGTCTGGCCCGTGAGCTCGCCGCACTGGCTGCCGAATTCCCCACCGGGTCGCGCAGTTCGGTGGCCCGTCACCTGGATCGGGCCCACTACACCCGACTCAACGCTCGCTATCGCCCCGCACTCACCTGGGCCGGATTGCTGCTCCGCGGTGGCGGTGTCACCGACCTGCTGATCGACCGGGGGCTGGATGCGGAGAGTCTGCTGCTGGACATGCCGAGGTTGTGGGAGGCGGCCGCCTGCCGCCTGATCGGGGACGCGGCTCCCGCCGGTGCGGAATTGGTCGCTTCCAGCGGGAAGACAGCTCTCACAGTCTTCGGCGATCGCGAGAGCCGCCCGCCGCTCCGGCCCGATGCCCTGGTCCGTCTGAGCGCCGACCGCGTGCGGCCCGCGCTGCTCCCCATCGACGCGAAGTACAAACGCTATGACTCGAAGACGGTGAGTGCGGCGGACGTGCACCAACTGCTCACCTATATTGCCGGGTACTCGCCGGGCGACTCACCCGTCGCAGCCATCGTGCATCCCAGTCCGGGTGTGCATTCTCATCGGACGTTGCGAATTTCAGGGAACGAACGAAATTTGGGAACCATCCATGTGCTCGGGATCGACACGGGCGCGCAGCCGACCGAGGCGATGACACATGTTCGTGACGCTCTCTGGCCAAGTGTGAAATAGCGTCCGAATCTTACCGTCCGGGCGCAGGCAGCCAGCGGGGCGAGCAGTCCGCCCGGTTCCGTGTATGCCGCGAGAGTGCTGAAATTCGGTGGCGTTGAACAGTTCCCGAAGCCGTCGGGGACTACTCGCGGGTGGGGGCGGGAGTCCAGTGCTCGAGCAGTCCGCCCGGCTTCGCGTGCTCGGCAAGTGCGCTGAAATTCTGCAGTGAGCCCCACCGGTGGAAGTCTCCGATCACGACGAGTCGGCGACGGGCGCGGGTAACGGCGACGTTGAGCAAGTTGGGTGTGCCCGAGGCCCATTCGCGGGCTCGATTTTCGTGGGTGGCGGTGCCCAGGACGAGAATGACGATGTCGGCTTCCTTGCCCTGCGTAGTGTGGACCGTGCCGAGCCGGTCGCGTGGGATCGGCATGCCCTCCCTCCGGAGGTAGCGGTCGAGTGCCGTGGCGACCGCCCGGAATGGGCTCACGATGAAGATCGACTCCGCGAAGCGGGCGGCGATCTCGGCGTCCCGGTCACGTGGGGTGGAGTGGTGGTCGGTGCCCTCTCGCCTCAACTCCTCGTCGACGATCGCCTCGATGCGACTGTGGACCCGACGCAGGATCGTCAGCGCCAGTCGGCCTTCCTCCGGATTCCACTTGCCGCCACTCGTTCGGGCATCGACCTGCACCCAGAGATTTCGGTCGCCCAAGGGAAACGGCTCGTCGCGGCCCGTGACGCCGTAGACCATCATGTTGTCGTAAGCGATGGTGTTACTGACCTCGAACATGAGGGGGTCGCACCGGCGGTGGACGCGCAGTGGTGAACCGACCCAGATCCGCTCGGAGGTGTCGGGCTCGGGCAGCCATGTGCCGTAGGCGTTGACCCGGTCGGCGATCGACTGGACCGACGCGAACTGCGGGGTCCAGCGTTTGGTGAGACCGAACTTGGCGTAGAGACGTTGCTGGCCTTGCCACGGCAATGTCACCACCGGCTCCAACTGCCGCGGGTCGCCCACGACGACCGCACGTCGGCTGCGCCACAGCGCTCCGACGGCGGCCTGCGGTGTCGCCTGTCCCGCTTCGTCGATGAACAACCAGCCGAGGTCTTCTCTTCCGAGCGCGTTGAACATCGTCGGCACGGACGCGAATGTCGTCGAGACCACCGGAACGGCGAAGAACAACATCTGCCATGCCGCACGGGCCTTGTGCGGCGGAAGCTCGACGGGTGCAGCACCTTTGACAACGTCGACGGCCGCGCGCAGGTTGTCCCAGGCGAGTTTGGGCTCGGCGGTCAGAACGGCGTGATGAAGGGCCAGTGCGGCCAGAAACACCCGGGACCGTGCTTCGGCGAATTCCTTGTCCATCCACGGCGCGGATCTCTCCCGCTTCTCCATGGCATTGCGTTGGTCATCGGCCGTGGCTTCCACGCCCAGGGGATTCCATTCGTCGCCGGGAACCGCCCCGTCCCACAATTCTCTCGCCTGCTCGAGCAGCGCCGCTTCCTGCTGAATCTCGAACTGCCGTTGCCGCACAGAGTGAACGGTGGATCGCGCGTTGGTTTGTGCTTGTTGAATCGCCTGGTCGCAGCGGTCCAAACGCTGTCGGCAGTCGTTCACCGCGGCTGCGGCCGTGCTGTATTCGTGCTGGCGCTTGTGCCATTCGGTCTCGTACGACCCGCACAGGGCCTGGGCCGCATCGGCCGAACGACGGGCATCGGTGACCTCGGCGAGGAAGGGCCCCGCGGCGTCCTCCCAGTCCGGCATCGCTGTCCCACCCGAGAGCAGCCGCTTCAACCAGCCGGGCTTGGTGCCCGCATGCGCGTACATTGCTCGCTCAGCGTCACCGAGGCGAGCAAGTGCGGCGCGCGCAGCCGCGTCAGCTGCCTCGAGTGCCTGGACTGCAGTGGAAACCGCCTGTTCTGCACGATTTTTCGCGGAGATTGCGGAAGTCTCGGTGCTGGAGAGATCGGCCCGCATCGCCTGGAGCCGTTGAATCTGTTCAACGTGGTTGCGGGCTTGTCGGCGAAGCGTTCTCAGGTACGGGTCCTCGGTTACCGCCCGCTCGGCGATCTCTGCGACGCGCTGCCGCTCGGCGGCGAGTCGGCGGACGGTCGCGACCGCGTTCCGGAACGTCTGGACCGCCCGCGCGAACAAGTCGGGATCAGGCTGCATACCCTGTTGCGCGAGGTCCCTCAGAATCGGGCTCAATCCCGTGAGCTCTGTATTCGCGGATTGGGGACCACCACGGTCGATGTTTCCCCACCAGAATCTCTTGACGAATTCGGACCTGTTGTTTCGGTTCCCCAATCGTGCGGCCACGGCACCCCAGCACGGTTCTCCCGCGAGCATTGTGGCCGGACCTGAGAAGTATTCGGCATCGGGAAATGTCTGGCGGTCGACGGAGTCCAGCGCCGGCACTTCCATCGTGATGTTTTCCACCGCACCGTTATTCGATGATGCAACCACCATCTCGAATCCGGTCAACTCGGCAATGAGCGGAGTGATCCGCCGGGTGTGCCCGCTCTCGACACATGTCCATTCAACTGTCGAGCTGGAGGAGGCGAAGGCCGCGCGGGGATTCGGCAGATCGGCCAGCCGTTCGGCGCGCTTCACGATGACCGCGGCTATGAGGTCGCGCAGCATGGTGGTCTTGCCAGTTCCCGGCGGGCCGTTGACCGCATAGATTCCACGGGCCTCGGGATCGCCCAGAGTGGCGAGGATCTGGTTGACCGCGAATTGCTGACTCAGGTTCAACGGATGCTCCGGCTTGGCCGGCCAGCGTCCGAGCGGCATCGCCTCTGGGGATACCGCTTTCAGCATCTCGTGCGGCTGCTGGCGTACGTCGATCCGGCCGTCCGCGTTGATCGACTCGTCCGAACGCAGATAGGCCGTCAACGCTCGCCCGGCATTCCTGTCGAGAATCTCGGTAGCGACCTTCTCCAGGTCCTTGGCGTAGAAGCTGTTGATGATCTCGTCGCCGGACATCTCGTCGGCATGTTTCGCCGAGACCCGGAAGGACTTCACCCAGATCTCGGTCGGTTCGAGGACATCGTCCACGCCAAGTGCCTCGGCCACCCAGCGTGTGATTGCTGAAAGATCCTCGACAGTAAGGGCTTTCGTACCGAGATTCTTGGGTGTCGATTCCTGGTCGGCGGCGTTCTCCGCAGACGGCTCCTCGTCGTTCTCGGTCTTCTTCGCCCGCTTCTCGATTGCCGATGTCGCATCCTTCGCGAGCGCGTCGGACATCTTCTCGGCGACTTTGCCGGCCACTTCACCAAAGTGTTCGGTGACCGCGGTGCCGACGATGCCGGCCAAGGAGGCCAGCCCGCCGGTCGCCATATCGAGCGCCACCCGGGCACTCACGCCTGCGATGGCTCGCAAGACTCGCTTACCACCCGATTCGGGGTTTCCAGATGCTTCGATGCGGACTCGGCCATCGCCGATTTCGAACAACGTGGCCCGTATGTCCTTACTGCAATCGTCGAACCCATCCAGCCATTCGCTACTGCCAGGACCCGGGGGCAGGACGGTTCTGCCCAGGGCCCAAGCGCAGGAGGACACGGTGACGCTCTCCCTGTACAAGCGCCCGGTGTCATCGAGGGTGAGACTGAGAAGCGCACTCTGGCCGTTGATTCGACCAGCGTGATCGGGATCGGGTTCCGGGGTGGGCAGCGCGGTTTGCAGCACGTCGCGGATCTTCTCGATGTCGAAGACGCCCGCGTATACGGTGTGCCGCCAGACGAAGCCGGGGAAGATCGGCTTGGCCTCGCGTTCCCAGGGCAGAAGCTGTCCGGTGAAGACTCGCTCGACCTCTTTGGGGGCCTTTTTCGGTGAGTCGACCTGCTGCGGACTGAAATACTCCACCGCGCGCCAGAATCGAACGATCCTGGCCTGCCGCTCGGCCTCCGCGATTGCGCTGTCCATCCCTGCCGACCTCCCCCAAAAACGTTGGTGCACTGGCGAAAACAATACCGCGAGGAAGCGCTTATCGATCTTGTTTCCCGTTTCCGACCTGCCTCGCAGCAGCAGGGAGCCCTCGGCTACCGCAAAGCCGCCAGGTCGTTGAGCGCCGCGACCACCACATTCCACGCGATGCGGACGAGGTCGTCCTCGGGGCGGTATAGCTCCTTCCATTGCTTCTTGGGGTGCACCAGGTTTCGGTGGTTGCGGAGGACGTCGGCGTAGTCAGCGACGTCGCGGCCGATCCACTCTTCGTCTCGCGCACGGGCGATGAGGGTTTGGAGGTGGTCGGTGGGTTGTTTGCCGGTGTCGGTGTGGTTGACGGCTACGTCGTAGAGGACGCCTTCGAGGACGCTGCCGAGGAGGATGATTGCGGCGGTGGGGGCGCCGGAGTGCCAGCAGGTGTAGGCCTCGTCGAGGCGGTCGCGGAGTTGGCCGGCGAAGACGGTGTCGGTGACTATGTCGGAGATGTTGGCGGTTAGTTCGGCGGGGGCCTTTGAGGCGAGACGTGAAGTGGTGGTGGAGCGTTCGACCAGGTGGGGGCGGCCCTGTTCTTCGATGATTTGGAGGGATTCCATGGCTAGTAGGGAGTCGAGCTCTTCGATGACCGCGGTGTAGCCTTCGTCGTTGTCGATGTATTCGCGGCGATCGGCCAAGCGCAGCAGCACTTTTCGGAGGCTGTCCGAGTCGTTGCCGATCTCGTTCAGGCGTTCCATGGTCCAGTCTTTGCGGTAGCCCTCGTATTCCGGGACGTTGGGGAGTCCGGCGGCCTTGAAGAACCGTTCCAGCTCCTTGGCGGTTCGGTAGTACGGGTCTCCGTCTTCGCCGCAGATCAGGACGGCGAGGTGTTCGAGTACCCGTTCGTCGAGTTGGACTGTCGGGATGGTCTCGGTCATGGCAGCGTCCCTTCCTCGTCGGATTCGTCTTCATCAGCGAGAGTTGAGGGCTGCCAGGGTGCGCGGCTGTCGCCGTCGATGGTGCCCGGCATGATTCCCTTGTCCTGCAGTGCCTTCCAGACCGGGATCATTGCTTGCTCGGGGTCGAATTCGAATTCGCTTTCCCGGATGCGGATCGTGGTCCAGCCCATCCTGAACAGTTCGCGGTCCCGCCGGGCGTCGTTCGCCTGCGCGGACACGTCGGTGTGCCAGTAGTGGCCGTCGCACTCGACCGCGATCCGCCCGTTGTCGCCGACGACCACGAGATCCAGCCTTCGCGAACCGACCGGGTACTGGGGGACGACGTGGTATCCGCGCGATCGGAGAATGCGGAAAACCCTTTGCTCGAAGAGGGATTCGAACGGCGGGGTGCGCTTGTGCTCGGACACTTCGTCGACCGAGAGCGAGTCCCCGAACACCGACGGTGGATCGAGCATGTAACCGAGTAGGGACGCTCGAAGGCAACCCGGCCGGAGCTGGTCCTGCCCGACCGAGATGAACAACCACAGCTGGTCCTTGGCGCGGGTCGCGGCGACGTTGTATGCCTGCCGGTAGATCTCGGACGAGATCATCCGCGGTGAGTCCGCGACAACCATCGACAGGAAGATGACGTCGCGTTCGTCGCCCTGGAAGTTCGGTGCGGTGCCGACGCGGATTTGGCGGATCTCACGCACTTCCGGCGAGATCGATTCGTTGACCAGGTTCTCCAGCAGTTGGATGTGGGATTTCATGCTCTGCAGGACGACGATGCCGAAGGTCTTGCGTTCGTACGCCGGATCGTCGAGGCACCGGACGAGCGTATCGACGAGCATCTTGGCTTCGATGGGATTGCGCCGCCGGATATCTCGGCCCTCGGTGTAACCGCCTTCGACCTTCGTGACCCGCAGCGGCGGCAGCGCGTCGTGTCGCCGCTCCCGCAGCGGGATCAGCCCGCCGCGCCCGGATCCATCGTCGTAGAACTGCCTGGACGACCAGTTGATGATCTCGGGGACGCAGCGGAAATGCTCACGCAGCCGCACCAGGGCGTCCTTACCCGAACGAGCCGACAGCACCTCATACAGGTTCGACCGCGGGGTGAGGATCGTCCGGATATCGGCATCGACCTCCGCGAGGTGTTCATCATTGCGCGCGAAAACCTGATCGAGCAGGCCAAGCGTGCTCGATCCCGGCGTGCACTGCTTGTCGTCGCCGACGACGATCACGCGCGGGGCCATCCACAGCAGGTACAGGTGCTCGATGCCCACCTGGCTCGCCTCGTCCACGATGACGACATCGAATCGATTGCGGTCCGCCTCGATGTTGTCCAGCAGGTTGGGCAGCGGAACGACCCACGCCGGCACCGCGTCCTGTGCCTTGGTCATCGCGGCGCGCGCAGCCTTCCGGAATTCCCTTGTCTTGCGGCCGGTTCCGGCACCGATCTTCGACATGTGGGTGCGGTAGGCATTCAGAGCCCGCTGTTGGTCGTCGGTCAACCGTCGCAGGCATGCGGCCTGCGCCTCGATCGCGACCAGGCGTGCCGACAGAATCTTGATCTCGGATTCGTTTGCCTCGTACTCGTCGAGAAGTTCGTGTTCATGCTCGGCGGTCCGGCGCAGGCCCACGAAACGCTGTGCCTTCGACCAGGCCCAGGCCGCCGCGATGTCCCGGTCTTCCCACACCGGGTCCGCGTAAGTCGTGTGCAGCAAGGTCAACAGTCTGGGATGTGTGTCCGACAGCATCCGCTCGAGCTGAATTGCGCGCTGCTCCCGGATCTGCTGGGTCCGCAAGCCATCGAGCGATTCGATCACCTGGGCGTACTGCTGCACATCGCGCCGGGAGACGGCGTCGACCGCGTGCGTCAGCTCGATGCATGCGTTCGGTGCCGACGCCAGAGCAGTGATGTCGGTCCGGACCTGCTCGATCCGACGTTTCGCGCGGGTCAGCTGTGCATGCTTCTCCGCACCGGAAACGGACTGCAAAACCATACGGATCGAGGCGATGTCGTACAGCGGCAGCGGAATCGAGTACCTGCCAACGATTTCCGCGATTCGATCTCGCGCCTGATGGATTTCTCCGATCGCGCCGAGCATCCGCGCGTGCTCGGCGAGTTCATGAAGGATCTGATTGGCCTGAGCGGCGAACTGCACACCCGCCGCCACCGGGATTCCGGACTCGAACCAGCTGCGGCTCAGCTGTATCGCGGAAATCTCGGCGTGCACCCGATCCAGGGCTGCGCGCAGTGTCTCCGGTGAGTCGGGCGCCCGGCCGTCGACTACGACCAAATCGAGGAAGGGCTGTGCATCCTTCTGCGGCTTGGATGCGAAACGGGTCTTGAGCTTTCCGCCGCCGTCCAGGAATGCAAGCAGCGCTGAACCGCCTTGCAGGCACGCACGAGCCGCGCCGAGGTACTGGTAGCTGATCGGTGCACGCAGGTCGATCACGTAGCCGGCGGCATTGATGGCGTTGAGTGCCGAGAGCAATCGGGACGGTTCGTGCATGCTCTGCAGCGGGCCGGTCCACAGCCCGACATTCCTCCCGCCCAGACGGTCGTCGACCGCCCGTGCCACCCACTGGCACCCGGGTGATACCTGCGCTGCCAACCCATAGCGGTGCAACAGCTCCCACATGTGGTTGGACGCGAGACGCAGCTGCGACAGATCGTCGTCGGTGAGCCGTCCGAGGAGAGCGGCGTGCTCGTCGAGCTCTGTCCCGACATCGGTCGCCGATTCACGCTCGGCCGCAACGAGGTTCGTGAGCTCCGCGACACTGGGCAATTCGCTGGCCGGCGGCAGCACCTGCGCGGCGTGCGGCCTGCGGTCGGGCAGCAGGCCATCGATTAGCAGGCGACGCAGTTCAGTCCATTCCGAGGGCGACAGGGGCGGGGAATCACCGGCCGACTCGGGCACCTGTGGCATCCAATCATGGGATACCGCATCGGCTTTCACGTCGTGCACGATCTCGGACAAGGTCCCCCGATAGCGGTCGCTGCATCCAGCGACGACCGGCTCGTACACCCTCGACTCATCAGAGCGAAGGTCGCTGATCTCGGCATTCAATACGACATTGCGGGCCTTGAGCTCAATCCGCCGGTCGGACAGTCGGCGTGCTTCGGCGGCCAGGGACGACGCATCGGTCGAGGCGATGGCGGTGGACAGCGCGTCGAGGCCTTGCTGCAACTCGACCGACGCGTCCTTGCTTCCACCGGTGAGCAGGACACATAAATGCCGGAGCTCGGGCGGGATCTTGTCTCGTAGAACCCGCAGCGCCTGATCCTTCTGGCTGGTGACCAGCACCCGCTGCCCCTGCGCGAGCAGGGCCGAGATCAAGTTGGCGATCGTGTGGGTCTTCCCGGTACCGGGAGGTCCCTGGACAACGACACCGATCTCCGTCCGCAGCAGATCCAGTACCCGCAACTGTTCGTCGTTGGTTGCCAACGGGAACAGCGGATCGTGTCCGAGGACGTCGCCTCGCACCGCGCCCTGCTGATCGAGCCAGCGTTCGCGGTCCACGCGCTCGGTGTCGACGACGATCTGCGCCAGAGCCACCGGAACCTCCGCGCCAGGTTGTCGTAGGGCTTCGCCGATCCGGCGATAGGCCTCAGCGATCCGTTCCTGACTGCGGCGTCGCAGGATCAGCGCCGGCGCCGGCGCGAAACGGGGATTCGAGACGAAATCCGATGGCTGGCTGCGTGTTTCTTCGAGCTCGAAGATCTCGTCGATGGCGAGACCCAGCCACTCGCGCATCCCGTCGATCGTTTTGGTTGTCAGTACGGACTCGTCGGCAATCTGCAGCTCGGCTTTGGCCGTCTTGCCTCGATCCGGGTGGTAGACGTCGAGCCCTTCGAAGATCTCCCGGTCTTCGATCCGGCGCTTGCCGGGGCGGGAAAGTCGGATCGTGCCGGTCCGGTCCAGCGTTGGAAGCACTTGTTCGGTAAGCAGATGCCGACATCGGCTGTCACCTTCTGCGGGAACTGTCACCAGGCCAATCGCCAGTACGAACTCATATTCGTCGTCTCGCTGCTCCATGGACTTTGCCGCGGCTTCGAGGCTCTCGTACAGTGCGCGACGGTGGACCAAGAGCCGCTCTTCCTCGGCCCAGGACCGCCACTGTCGCAGCCAGCCATCGAAGGCGCGTCCGATTGAGGCGTCCGGTTGGTCTGTTATGGGCGATCTTTCGGAGTCGTCGCGGAGTTTGGGTTCCGGTCCGTCCACTTTCCTGATCGACGACGGATCCACCCAACCGACCAATTCGTTCGGCAACTTCGGCGGCGAAGTTTTCGGTATCGGGTGAATTATCAGCAATAGATCGTCGGAGTCCGGATCCAGGCTGATGCCGGGTGGGAACTCCTCAATCCACAGCAGTTTCTCGATTGCACCGGATTGATCGTTGATGATGTCCCGCAGTGGTTTTCGTGCCGACGAGTCGGTTAGATCTGAAAGGTAGTCGACGAGCCCGACCGTGGCCCGCAGTGCCTTCGCTTCGAGTTGCCCTGCTGATGTCATTTCCCCGCCTCCCGATTGACAACAGAGCAGCTTACAACCGGCATCACTGCAATCCAGGGGGATTTATCTGATCGTGCTGTTGGACGTTTGAGCCGACGGCTCTCGCCGGGCATAAAGGACCAACCGATCAGTTTTATCCACTTTATGGTTATTGAACTGCCGCTCGACTCGCTGCGTTCGCTCCCAATTCGAATCCTCCATATCGATGCGAACGTGCATGACACTATGAATTCGATTGGGGCCGCGCGCTTTTCGGGTCTCCAAAGCCGGCGTTACCGTCGAAGTCGGGGGTTCCGAAAGGAGCGACGATGACCGATGGTCGTCTCTGGTCGATACAGGTGTTCGGCACTTACGGTCCGCGGATACGCGACGAGATCGGAAAGAATGGTCGAGGCCGAGCATCTCGCCTCCTCGGCCGCGCAGGAGGCATGCGGGCATCAGTCCCAGTCCGTCTACGGGCAGTTCCATGCCGGAATCAGCGAGCGTTTCGCCGATTTCGGCAAGCTACCCGGAGCGGTGCTTGTGCGACCCGGTCGGGCTCCCTACCAGGTCCCCGTCGTGAATGGCGTTGCGCTGTACCCTTGGCGGCACTCGCGGCATCCCGAAGATGATCTGGGCTCGAGTCGATTCGGGACTTCCGAGGCCCGCCTCGCAGTGGCGAATCTCCTGCCGCGGCCGGTGCAAGGAGTGCTCGATATCGGCTTACCGGACCCGGATCTCACCGAGGATGAAAAGCGACTCGTCGAGATTGCGGAGAGTGTCATGAACGACCCTGCTGTGACCAGGCTGGTCGTCGTCGCGATCCGCAGCTCTGCCAGCGGATTGCACGCCGTGGAATGGGGCGAGGTCGCACTTCAGCCGGACGAGCGCCTGGAATGGGTTGGGTTCCATGAGAACCTGGCCATCTCTTGATCGGGACGGTCACGTTTATCTGTCGCCGAAACGGGCGGCCCAGAATCCGGCGTTGCGGAGCGCCGTGATGTTCTGCTGCGGGTTGCCGTCGAAGGCGAATGCGATGAGGTCGTTCCAGATTGGGTTCTGGCCGCGGGTCAGCACCCAGACGGTGTCCTGTGCTGGTGTAGAGGTAGTACCGTCGAGGCACCGCGGGCGCCGGATCCCACGCCACCTTTACGGAGGAGCCGTCCCCTGGGCTGTGGGTGATGGTGCCCGTGAGATGAAAGTCCATCACGGACACCAGGTTTCCCCGGCGGTCAAAGGGAACATCGTCGGTGGCGACGTTGCGTCGGGTCTGGACAGCGATCCGCTCGCCGGGGAGCATGTCGGCCACCTTGTGTTCGAAACGGGGGTTGGGCTCCATGCGCCACTCGCCGTCAGCTAGGAAGTCGGCAGTTTGGTTGCGGCGAAGCTTCTTCGGCCCTGGAGTGACGATCCAGTAGCAGATGACGTCGATGGCGTCTTCGCCGTCATGCTCACTCCCATCGATCGCAGCATCATCCTCTGGCACCTCGTCGGCTTCGGCATAAAACAGCGTGGGAACCTCGACGGCGGTGGTGTGATCCTCGACTTCGGTTGTGGGCCTGCTGTACTCGGGATAGACCGACTGCACGATTTGAGGGCAGTGGTAGCGGGTGTACTGACAGAACCGCTTCTGCATGACGTCGAAGACCAGCTGTGCGGCGGCGGTGGTGACCTGCGGGTCGTCGAGTATTCGTTGCAGCGACTCCAGGGTTGAAGCGTAAAGCAGGATGTTGTCGCTGCCGCTGTCCTCGTAGGTTGTGTCGACCAGTTCGATATCCGGGTGACGGCGACGGAATTCCCGTTCGGCTCGCTCTGTCGGTGCGACCAGACTCCAGCGTGCGTTCACGAACCCCGTCAGGTCGTCGTTCAAGACGAGGACCTCCATCTTTCCGACGCTGACGCACAATCGACGACGCCCACTGTAGGTTCCGGTGCTGACCGACCAGTATTGGAATTCGGTCGCCCGCGGCGCTGGCACGCAGGCTTCGAGGAACGTCCGCAGTAGGGTCGTTACCGCGGGTTCCTCAGCCTTCTCGTGATAGCGCCGTGCTGCCGTGGAATACCGGATCTCCTGCGCCGCCATCGATTTCAACGGAGTTCGATCGGAGCGGTTGAACCCGCGGGGATCAAGCAGCCACCTGTTCTGATCGGAGGGCGGCAATAGCTCGTCGAGGGCGTCGCGGCCGGTGTCGATTCTGGTGTTCAGCACATTTCGGAGTGGCACCCCGAGTGCCTCGAGTTCGCGGGTGAGTTCCCGTTCGCGTCGCTTCAGTTCTTGCTTGGAAGCGAGCTGGACTCGAAAACGTACAGTCGCGATCTCCTCGCCCCACTTTGCGTCGTGTCCGGACATCCGCGTTCGAAGGTTCACCGACTCGCCCACGTAGAAGGTGTCGTCGCGGAATCGCAATAGGTACCAGCCGCTCTGCACAGCCTGCTCGGACGTTGACGCTGTCTTGCCGGCCTCTGCGAAAGGTGCTGCGGTACTGAAGATGTGAGAGTCCGCCCAGGAGTCGGCGAGGGCTGTGTGCGGTTTCGGCATTGCTCGAGCCTACGGATCCGACGTGTCTGTTGAAAGAGGCTGAGCAGCAACGGGTTACGCGGATGACCTGTGTAGAACGATATGGCAGAATCGGTCAAATGGGACGCTGTGTCGGTGTGTCCCGTCCGATCACCTTCGGGTGCATCGACGCTAACCTTGTGATCATGGACGTCGAGATCTATACCGATGGCGCGTGTAGTCCGAATCCTGGGCCGGGAGGGTGGGGTGCCGTACTTCGGTTCGGCCGGCACGAAAAAGACATCTACGGCGGGGATTCGGGGCCTACGACCAACAACCGGATGGAATTGACCGCTCCGATCGAGGCGCTGGAGCGGCTCACACGCCCCTCGACGGTTCGGATCTACACCGATAGCACCTATGTGCGCGACGGCATCACCGCCTGGGTGCGGAAATGGCAGGCCAATGGGTGGGTGACCGCGAAGAAGGAACCGGTCAAAAACGCCGACCTCTGGCAGCGGTTGGTGGCGGCGTGCACGCCGCACGAGGTCGAATGGGAGTGGGTGAAAGGGCATGCCGGGCATCCGGAGAATGAACGGGCGGACCGGCTGGCCGTTCGCGGCGCGCGTGAGGCGGGTGCGGTCGAGGAGCAGCCGGGTCAGCGGATTCGGCGGGAGCGCGTTGTCCGCCCGCCCGCCAAGGTGGCCGGTGGTCGGTGTCGAGCCGTCACCAAGGCGGGGGTCCCCTGTCCCACAGATGCGGGACCGTCCGGGCTGTGCCATATCCACGATCCAGCCCTGCAATGCGGGGCACGGACGGCGAAGGGCAAACCTTGCGGTATCGCCACGGGCGGCGGCCGGTGCAAGACGCATCAGGGTATGGAGCGGATGCCCGAGGGCGAGACACAGACGGAACTCGGTCTGCTGGATATCTGAGCCTCCGGGCGGGCTCTGAAGCCCCTATCACCTCGGTGGCCAATGTGCGATCGACAGCGCGGTCAAACCTCCAGTGAATCGACCCGAAGACCGGATTGCTGACCGGCGAATCACCTATCGACACCGTGTTCTCAGTGAAAATCCCGGCCGGGACCGAGGTGTATGTTGGCCCGGTCGGATACCAGTCAGGGGTCCATCTCGGCGGTGCGGCGGAGCAGATATTCGTCCCGCAGCCATGGAAGATTCCTGGAGTCGATGTCGTCGGATCGGGGCCTCTGAAGTGAATGCCGAGCAGTACCGTCGCAGCCGCGAGCAGGCCGTGGGCGCTGTAGCCGACGTGCTGGCCGTCCTGGAGGGCGAACCTCGGCGGCGGGATGTTCTCTTCTGGCAGAACAGGTTTGCCGAAATGGCTCGCTACCTCGCGAACACCGAGGTGGATGATGAGCAAGCGTTGCGCGAGACTTCGGAGTTCGTTTCGGAGCTTTACGCCAGAGGGCGGAACATCACCGACTTCTATCTGGTCCGCACCGACTTCGATGAGCAGCGAGCAGTGAACATCGAGTTCGAGAACAAGCTCGCGGTGCTCGAACGCATCGTCGGTCGCGGGAAGGGACTGTAATGACGTTCCCAGCCAACCAGCTTGAAACTATGCTCATGGCAGCGAAAGCGGGCGACATCTCGAATCAGCAACTGCTGGAGGGCCTTCGCGATTCGTCTCTGTTCGTGCTGGTTAAGGACGATGGTTGCGCGACGGGCTCCTACAGCCTGCCGGGGGTGACGATCGATGGCACGCAGTTTGTCCCCGCCTATTCCTCGGAGGAACAGCTTGTCCTCGGCGCTGGGGAGGTCCCGAGGATTGAGCTCGCGGTATCCCGGCTGGTCGATCTCATTCCGGCCGGGGTGGGTATCGCGCTGAATCTGGGTGCCCCGGCTCCCGGGCTGCCGATTACGCCGTCGGGAGTCGCGGCACTTCGTGGTGGAGGTTCGACGGTCGCGGCGGGTTCGGAAGTCCGGCTGGGTGAGCCTTCGAACCGGCCTGACGATTTTCTGGAGCGGCTCTCTCACCAGCTTCGGCAGGTCGGTGAATTGCGAACGGCCCGATTTGGTTTGATGCAGGTCGGTACAGCCGATCCTTCGTACCTGGTCGGCATCGTGTTGTCGGACAACTCGCCCGCCGTAAAACGGAGGACTGCCGACCTCGTGCAGCATGTTGCCTCCCAGTTCCAGTTGGAATACGGGGTCGACGTGTACTTCGCCGAGGACGACGAGTTCGGCCGCCAGGTCATGGCATTGCCGGCAATCGCTCCGTAGTCTCGACGCGGATGGGGGCCAGGAGGACCTGGTAAATCGTGGGCTCCTCGCTCAGACGATGGAAGCTCTATTCGCTCGGTTGCATGTAGATCGCATTGCTCCGAAAGAGATCGCGGCTCGCACCGGAGTCATCACTCGTCTGCATCGACCGGCGGCCAGGTCTCGCCGGGAAACTCGGCTTGCCCTTCGAGGAAGTAGCTGCGTTTGTCGGTATCGACTGTCAAGGCAATGCCTGTCCGGCGACTGATCTCGGAGACCTGTTCGCTGTTCAATGGCTGTACGTACACGAGGTTCTCGAATGGCACTCCCAGCAGTTCGGCGGCACTTTCGTGACCGACAGCGGTTACATCCACCTCCTCGACGAGTCCCGCAGAAGCGTTGTCGAACACGGTAACTACGAGTCTCACGGCTCCACCTTCCTGGATGGATCGGCCGGCTCGGTCTGTACGCCGGTTTCGGGATCGAATTCACCGAGGTGCTTTCCGCGGTTGTTGTACGTCACGACGGTCTTGTGCTGATAATCCCATTCGAGAATGTTGCCTTTGGGTCGTTCCATCTCGGACGGAGACCGCCACCACCCTGCACAGACGTTTTTTGCTGGGCTTTCGACGCATAGGAAAATCAGGTGGTCAGCGCCAGAATTCGCCACGGCCCGGTTCAGTTGCCCATGTGCGGGCAATTCGCGGGAATCAGACTTCCTGTTTCGATCAGTTTCCGCCTGGCCTGCGCCTTGGCCGCACAGACGGACGTCGTGCAGTGGATGTGAGCCTGCATGATTCGATGGGCGTGCGACGCGGTCAGGGAGGGTTCGGGCGTCGGGCTGTGGTCGAACGGTGGAAGGCCGAACATGGCGGGTCCTTTCCTTGAACCATGGGTTTGGGCATATGTGTTGGTAGACGCGCCATTTCGGTAATCGGTTCCCGGCCAGCGTGGGCCGAAGGGTTTCCTAGCTACTCGAGCTTGTTCGGCCGATCGCCGCATTCAGCGCGTCCAGCTCTGCGAGCACGTCGGTTGCGCTTCGGTGGCGCATGCTGTCGCGGCATTCGGTCTTGACTCTTCCGTAGCGTCAATTTCTAGTGTTCTGTAGGTGACGAATAAGCCAGCCAAGCAGATCCGTGGTGTGACGATTCAGCTCGACGGGGGCGATGCCTCGATGGTCGAGCTCGGAAAGATGCTGGGCCCCACCGGAATCCCGCCGTTCGAGGTGAAGAAGGAATACGACGCGCTGACGTCCGCCAATCGCGGCGAGATCATTCCGGCGGTCATCACGTACACGCCGGATCGGAAATGGTCGATGCGGTTGAAGACGCCGCCGACATCGGCGTTGATTCGGACGGCGGTCGGTGTGCGAGGGGCGAGTCGGCCGGGCCACGAAATCGTGGCGACGCTGACCAGTGCGCAGTTGCGTGGCATCGCTCAGCGCAAGCTGCCCGACTTGAACACCTCGGATATCGAGAAGGCGATGCGGATCGTGGCGGGTACCGCGCGGTCGATGGGTGTGCGTGTCGCTGGCTGACCAATCGAAGGAAGGCACGGTGAGTCGAATGTGCGCGGCTGTACCGCATTTCGCGGCATTGGAACCCGCCCTGTCGGAGTTTGGGAAGCTCATGACGAGGGAGCCGCGACTGAGAGCGATGGTGTCCGCTGCGGCGCGCGGTGATCTGGATGAGGCCTGTGACATTCTCAATGTGATGCTGGAAGCCGCCGGAGCCACAGTTCGAGTCCGTCGGGCGCCCACGGGTTGGGCGTTGACAACCACAGACGTCGCGGTATCGCCCGCGGAATGTGTGTCGAGTCTCGCCCATCTGATCGCGGCCGACGGTTGGCGACGCATCAAGGTATGTGAGAAGCCCTCGTGTACAGAGGCATTCATCGATCGAACCAACGGCGGGACCCGTCGATTCTGCGACTCGCATCGTCGGAACATGGGTCGGCAGTGAACGATTGGTTCCATCCGCCTGCGGTTCGGGAATGGTTCCCGGTCGGGAACCCGGGTGAGCCTCGGCGACATGGGTCCGAACCGCTTGTCAGCTCGCAGTCGACGGCCCGATCCATTCGGGGAATTGTGGGAGCACAGGGTGGTGGGGTGGGATGTATTTGGCAGGTGGATATAGGCCGGTGCGGCTGCCGTCGCCGTCACCGACGGGGGCGAAGCCGGGGAAGGCTTGTTTCCACCAGGCCAGGCAGCCTTCGGGGATCGGTTGCCAGGCCAGGCTGAGGGTTCCGGTGCGGGTTATCTTCCAGGGGCCGAAGACGTTCCAAGTCGGTGGCATCTGCGCCCGAGGATCGTAGTGCTCGGGGTTCGTATTCGCGATGCTGGCGCGGCCGGGATCGGTGCCGGTGTTCTCGAGACGAATTCGAGTAGCGGAGTTCAGCTGGTCCGGATACTCAACCGCGGTGTCCGGTGAGATAGCGTAGTCGCAGACAACGGCTTCAACGGCGTGGTCGTCGGCGGTGAAATCGACGATGTGGGCATAGTCTGTGACCGCTTTCGGTGGAATCGTGCCGCTGTTCCACCAGTCGCCGAGCTGGGCGTCGGCTTTGGGCACGTTGAGTGCGTTCTCGTAGCCCGGAAATGAAGGATGTCCGACTTGCGCGTAGAGCTGCCCTGATTCGAAGGTTGCCCGGATGAGTTCGGCACCTCGGGAGAACAGGTCGATGCCGGGGTCGGCGGACCAGACTCTGGTATACGGAATCGTTGGGGGCGGAACGGGTTCCTGGCGCGCCGGCTGGTGTGAACATGCGGTGAGGCTCAATCCGATGAGGGTGGCGGCTGCGATGCTCGTCGTATGCACGGCTCGTTTCAATTCGGCTCGTATTGACTGCGTGGACTTTGACTGCGTGGACTGCGTCGGTCTGCGTGGTACCGCCGTCGTCGATCTGTTCCCAGGGCTTCGGTTGGCCATCGTGGTCGAACAAAGTCGGATAGTCTCGCCGCAGGTTATCAGGGATATCCGCGTGCCAGATGACGACATAGAGGTGGATGGCTCACCTCGGGTCAGGTCTGCTCGATCGTGCGCCTGCCGATGGCCGCGCTCAGTGCGTCCAGCTCTGCGAGCACGTCGGTTGCGGCCCAGATTTGGTTGCGTTTGCTCTCCGAGAGGAGCTCGAGAATCCCGGCGTCAGTCAGTTTCCCCAGCGCCCGGTAGGTGCTGGCGGCGGTGGTCCCGGCGATCTGTTGTGCGGTGTCGGCGTTGAGGATTGGGGTTTCGAGTAGGGCAGCGAGGAGGGCCTCGTCCGCGGACTTCGCTCGTGGGCGGGCGATGTCTCGCCAGCGACTTGGCAGGTCGGCGAGTGCCATCGCCGAATCCTGTGCGGCTTCGCTGGCGTGGACCGCACCTATCGAGAGGTACTCGACGAAGCCGTCGACGTCCCCATCGCGGAATCGATTGAGGTGCATGAAGTATCGGCCGGTGTCTGCCAGCATGACCGATGCCAGCGGTACGGTCACACGGTTGGCGAGGCCGCGGCGGCGTAGTACGGCGCTGATCAGTGCGCGTCCGATGCGTCCGTTGCCATCGGTGAACGGGTGAATGGACTCGAACTGGGCGTGTGCGATTGCGGCTTGCGCGAGTATCGGCAGATCGTCCCTGTTGACGAAGGCGAGCAGATCGGTAATCAGGTCCGCGACCAGTTCGGGGGGTGGTGGGACATGTGTGGCATTGATCGGCGTGTAGTCGCTGCCGCCGATCCAGTTCTGCACCTCACGCAATGGCCCGGCATCGCGCGCGGTGTAGAAATCGACACCCATCAGCAATCTGTGCGCCTCGAGCAGATCGTCCAGCCTGATGCTGCCCGAGCCCGCGGCATCCACCATCGCGATCAGGGCCTTGACCGCTGCCAGCTGCGACTTCGCCTCGTCGCTGGCCTTCCCGCCTCCGATCGCTTTGCCGAAGGCTCGCCAGCCGGCGTCGATATGCTCGATCTTCGAAGAGGCGACCGACTCGCTGCGCAGCAGGAAGTCGGCCAGCGGTGCGAGATGCTCGCCGAATCCAGCTTCCAGGCGCGCGATTGCGATCAACGCCGATTCATGAACGCGCGCAACGGTTCCGGTCGGGTCGTAATCGAGTGCGGCGATCATGGGCGGAATCGATACCGTGATCCGATCGAGCGTCCGGTCCGCCCGCGAGCCCTGTCGCTGGCGAGCGGTCCAAGACCTCTCCTCGCGCCGGTGCGGTGGCCAGTTCACCCCTGTCTCCTACGGGTAACCTTGACGAACTCTACGTTTATTATAGTTTAGATATAATAAATGCGACTATAGACCGCCCTAGTGTGCTTTGTGTGGCGATCCGCCAGTCCATCCCATTTGGTCACCGGCCGATGCCCAGCTCGTCGATTGGTGGAACAGCTCGGTGATGGCCCCCTTTCGGGTGCGGTCCGGTTGCGGCGAAGGGGTGGCGGGTCGATAGCCTCGGCCGGGTGACAGACCCTACCGCGTTCGGGCTCCCTGCCGGTTTGGCGCCGTTGTGGCGGGAGTTGCATCGGCGGCTGTCGTCGGGGCGGGCGGTGGCCAGGGTCAGGGTGGGGCCGTTGGATGAGGGGCAGCGGACTGCGATTGCCGACTTTTTCGGGATGGCCTACCTGCCGGGGGAGTTCGTCAGCGTGGCGGTGCCGGAAGTTGAGGCGGTCGTGCGCGAGGTGACCGGTTCGTCACTGCGCGAAGTCGTAGCGGGGATCGAGGGGCCGATCGGAGATCGGGCCGCTGATCGGGAGCGGGTGATGGGGGAGCGGAACTCGTTGTGGGAGTGGCTCTTCGAGCATGAGGTTGTCCGGGATCAGCCTGCCCTGCTGGAGTGGGCGGAGGCTACCCGGCGGGCCGGGGTGATCGGGGGCTCGGTGGAGCGCACCCGTGCGGAATTGGAGCAGGCGCTGCGGGTGATTCGGGAATTGCCGGGTGCTGGAACACCATTGCCCGTGTTCGCGGAGACTGTGCTGGGGGATCCGCACGGGCTGGATGAGGGGCAGCGCGTGCAGGGGTTGGTGGTGCGGGCGCTCGTGGCGCTGTACGGGATCGATCCACCGACAGGTCGGGCGGGATTGCGGGCGTTATGGGAGCGGGCGGGATTGGCCGGTGACGAGCTGTCATCGACGGTGCTGACGGCCGGGTTGAGAGTGGGCGGGGATTCGGTGGTGGCGCGAGTGCTGGATTCTTGTGTCGATGCGGGGCTTGCGGCGGTGCTCACCCTGCAGCAGTTGCGTGCTGCCCGAGGCGTCGCCGCGGTGCCGCGGCGAGTCTGGGTCGTCGAGAACCCGAGTGTTATCGCCCTGGCCGTCACTCGATTCGGTGTGCACACGCCTCCTTTAGTGTGCACTTCCGGCTGGCCGCGCAGCGCGGCCGTGGTATTGCTCCGACGGCTTGCCGACGCTGGGACCGACCTCTATTACCACGGTGATTTCGATGGCGAGGGTCTGCGGATCGCCGCGCACATGGTTGCCCGGTTGGATGCGACGCCGTGGCGGATGACCAGCGCTGACTATCTGGCCGCTCTCGGTGTCGACGCACCGCCCGTCGGCCGGGTGAGCCCGGTGCCATGGGATCTGGAGCTGTCGGAACATCTGCTTGCGACCGGCAGGTCCGTGCCGGAGGAACGCGTTGCGCCAGCCTTGCTGGACGAGCTGGCGAGGACGGTCGTCCAGAGCTGAGCGGGCGATCCCGTCGGCGGCTGTTTCGTGTCGGTGTGCAGGGCTATCGTGGGCGGTCAGAGCTCAGCGGGGGAGGCGCCGATGGATCCGATTCGTGTGCCGCCCGAAATGTTCCGCTTCACCAGCGGGGATCGGGCCGGACTGTATGTGGCGGTGCTGCATGCCTTCGCGGAGGCCAATGAGCGTATGGAGACCGCCCTCGGGCTCGACGACGTTCGGGCCCGGATGCGGTCGGTGGGGTGGTTGGAAGCGCTGGAGGACGAGGATCTGACCGCGGCGCTCGGACAGTTGCGGGCTTGGGGCTTGGTCGACGTCATCCAGAATCACTCCGAAAACTACCGGACCGCAACCGAATACGAGCGCCGCAATCTGCAGTATTCGCTCACCAGGCAAGGGGAGGCGGCGTTCGCGGGTGTGCTGCACGCGATCTCGCTGCTGGCGTCCACTGGCGCCTTGCAGACCGCGGTTCTCGACGCCATCGCCGATCGACTGGGCGATCTGGTGCGTGAGTTGGACCAGGGCACCGACAAAAGGGTCTTCACCGTGTTGGCCGAACTGGAAGGACACCTGGAAGCGCTGCGCGCCAATACGAAACAGTTCAATGGCGAACTGCAGCGGTTGTTGCGGGCTGAGGGCGTCGATCTGGCGGTCTTCGGTGAAGTGAAAGCGGCCACGGTCGTCTACCTGCAGGAGTTCCTGACCAATCTCGACCATCGTGCGCACACCATCGCCGAGCGGGTCGGCCGCATCGAGAGCTCGGGCGTTTCACGAATGCATGAGCGTGCCTTGGCGGGCGCCGAATTGCCGCAACTACCGGGACAGGATCCGGCGGCGGCGTGGCTGGAGCATCGCCGGGCTCGCTGGGAGGGGCTGCGCGCCTGGTTCCGCCCCCTCGCCGGTTCGCCCGCCCGCATCGAGCAGCTGAACCTGGTCGGCCGCCGGGCGATTGTCACACTGCTGCAGGTGCTGGACCGAATCACCGAGTCACGCAGGCGATCCAGCAATGCCGTTGCCGACTTTCGGGAACTGGCCCGCTGGTTCACGGTGCTGCCGGAGACCGCCGACCTGCATCGGTTGTGGTCGACCGCTTTCGGGGTGGGCTCGGCTCGGCATGCCCACCTTGCCCATCCCGATCCGGAATTGGTCAGTTCGACGACGCCGTGGTCGCAGGCTCCGCCTGTCGACGTATCGGCGCTGCTGCGCGCCTCGGGGCGTACCGAGCGTTTCAGCCGCCCGGGTCGGGTGCGCGATGTGGCGGCGGTGAAGGCTCGGCGTGCGGAACTGGCGGCGCTCGAGCGGGCCGAACTGGAGGCGGCTTGGGACATGCTCGACACCGGGGGTGTGGTCCGGCTGTCGGCCTTCGGGCGGCTCGAGCACGAAGTCTTCGAGCGATTGCTCGATCTCCTGGGACGTGCGCTGGGCAGCGCGCCGGACTCCGAAGGGGTGCGGCGCGGCAGTACCGCGGATGGACGAGTCGAGATCACGATTCGTCCACCGACCGGGGGCGGTCAAGCCGAGTTGAAGACGCCGCGAGGGGTTTTCCGCGGTCCCGACTATGTGGTCCGGGTCAGTGCGCCCGGCCGGAAGGCGGGGCGCGATGAGTGAGCTGTCCAATCAGCTGGTGATCGCCGAGCGCGAAGAGGTCTCGCGCGGCATCCGCTGGCTGCTGGCGGATCCGCTCATTACCGACCGGAACGCGCCGGACAAGTTCGATCTGGTGCGTCGGCGCCGTGACCCGATCACGAAATGGTTCGATTACTACTGCGGCTGGGCGCTCATCGTCGAGCCCAGGCTCGGGTATGCCCGCCTGGCAAAGGTGCGCATCAGCGACGAAACCCGCCCGGCTCGCCGATCTCGTTCCGGCCGTGCTCCTTTCGACCGTCGCCGTTATGCGCTGTGCTGTGTCGTCGCAGCGGAGCTGTTCGCGGCACCATTGACGACGATCGGGATGCTCGCGGACCGGGTGCGTGTCGCCACCGCGACCGATCCGGTCGTTTCGGCATTCGACACCGCCAGCCGCGCCGAGCGGATGGCGTTCGTCGATGCCTTGCGGCTGCTGGAATCTTTCGGGGTGCTGGATGCGATCGATGGCAGCGCGGACTCCTTCGTGGAATCGGAGACCGCGAAAGTCCTTTACCGCGTGGACCATACGCTGCTGCTGCGCTTGCTGGCCGCACCAGTGGGGCCCTCCCAGCTGGGCGTCCCCACGGATGAGGTGCCGTTGCGAGTCGACGACCTGCTCGCCGAGTTGACCCGCGAGCGGCGGTATGGGTTGGCGGCGGGGCGCCACGCCGATGTGACGGGTGTGTCGGAGACGCAACGCAATCTGTGGCTGCGGCACTCGGTGTTCCGCCGCTTGGTCGATGATCCGGTGCTGTACTTCGACGAGCTCGATAGCGATGAACGCGCGTACCTTGCCTCGCCAACCGGCCGCCAGCTCGTGCGGCGGGCCGCGGATCAAGGCGGGTTCGTCCTGGAAGAACGGGCGGAGGGGCTGATGCTGGTCGACCCGGACGCTCTGGCTACCGACGGGCGATTCCCCGATGACACAGCCACCGCGAAGGTCGCGGCATTGCTGCTACTCGACGCCGTGCCGGGACCGACCACCCGCGAACAGCTGTGGCGTGACGCCGCCGCTCTACTGGAACGGTTTCCGCGTTGGGCGCGCGGCTATCGAGGAATCGACGGACCCCGACAACTGGTCGACGATGCCGTCGCGGTGTTGACGGCGTTCCGTCTCGTGCGGACCACCAGCGCGGGGCTGGTGATCCCGCTGCCCGCGGCGGCGCGCTACCGGGTCGGTGAGATTCGTATCTCTGGTTCCGAACCGGATCGGGAAGGGCAGGAATCCGAATGAGCATTGCCGAATCACATTTCAGTGCAGGTGATCTCGATGCCGACACCCAGCGTTGGACGCCGATCCGCGCAGGCATCGTCAACGTCTGGCGATATTACGACGAGATCTTCGAATTCCACGACGGCCGGCTGCTGTTACGTGGTCCGAACGGCAGCGGCAAATCGAAGGCATTGGAACTGTTGCTGCCGTTTCTGTTCGACGCCAGCCTGCGGGCCAATCGGCTGTCGACCTTCGGTACCGCCGAGCGGACCATGCACTGGAACCTGATGGGGGAGGGTGCCACCGGGATCACCCGGGTGGGATACGTATGGCTGGAGTTCGGTATGCGTGGTGCGCCCGGCCGGTATTTCACCTGCGGCGCGCGGTTGCAGGCCAGTACACACACCTCAACGGTGACTCCCGACTACTTCTCCACCGAGCTGCGCATCATCGGCGAAACAGCTTTGTCTGCAACGGGATACATCAGCTTGACCGCTGACGGTAGACCGCTCACTCGCAGTGCGCTGGAGGAGTGTCTCGGTGACCACGGCACGGTTCACCCCAACGCCGGCATGTACCGCGACGCGGTCCGGGCAACCCTGTTCCCGGGCATGACCGGGCAGCGCTACGACGCTCTCATCACGGCGCTGCTGCAATTGCGTACCCCGAAGTTGTCACAGCGTCTGGATCCCGCGTTGTTGTCCGCCCTGCTCTCGAAGGCACTGCCGCCGATGGATCAGGACGAGATCGCCGATCTGGCAGAGGGTTTCGAGCGGCTGGACGCGCAGCGTGAGCGGTTGACTCGGCTGGCGCAAGAGGTGGAAGCCACGAAAGTCTTGGCTCGCCAACAGCGAACGTACGCGCAGCGGGTGCTGCGCTCGGCGGCAGCCGCCTTGCTGAGCGCCACCAGTGAGGTGGACAAACTCTCGGCGGCGGCCAAACAGTCCCAGGATGACTACGAGCAGGTGCAACGTGACATCAGCACGTGTGAGGCACGCTTGGAAGCGTTCGCCGTCGAACATGACGCTGCCGAGGCCCGGCGTGAGACCTTGATGGACTCCGAGGCTTACCGTGAGGGCCAGCAGTTGGACCGGCTTCTGCAGCAGACTGAGCAAGCTCGGCGCCGGGCCGACGAATTGCGCGGATACGCACGGGTTGGGCTGTCCGACGCGCGACGTGCCGCAGAACGGTGTACCGAAGCTACCCAAGAGGCTGATCGGCAGCGGCGTGTCGTGGACAGCCGTCTCGCCGACGCCGCGCAGGCATCGGTGCGAGCCGGAATGAGCAGTGTGCACGGCGAACTTGTCGCGACGGCGGACATCAGCCGCGTCCGCCAGCTGCTGCGCGGTGCGGTGCAGGGTCGCCGGACTGCGATCAAGGCGCTGGAGCGGGCTCTCGATATCCATGACCGTGCGGTGGACACCCGCGAACGGGCCGAGCGGGAGCTCGAGGCTGGGCGGAACGCATACACCGCCGCCGATGATCATCGGTCGGCGGCGCACCGGGCGCTGACCGATGCGTTCGACGCGCTGCGCGAAGGCCTTAGCAACTGGGCATCCCGCTGCCGCCAGCTCAACTTCACTGCCGTCGAGGAGCTGACCGACCGCGTCGAGAACGAGGCGGCTGTGCTCGCAACGATCAATTCGGCAGCCAACGCCGTGTTCGACGAGATCACACGGCGGGAATCGCGCTGTGAATCGGATATCGAGGTGGCCCGGGCCGACCGTGCCCTGCTCGTCGCCGAGCGTGACCGGTTGCGGAACGAGGAGGACATACTGCCCACGCCCCCGCATTGGCGGACCGCTGAACGCGACCCCTCGGCTGGAGCGCCGCTCTGGCAGTTGGTCGACTTCGCCTCCGCCGCAGCGGTATCGGACCGGGCGAATATCGAAGCGGCACTCGAAGCGTCCGGTTTGCTCGACGCTTGGATCGCCGCGGACGGGACGGTCGTCGGACACGAGCTCTTCGCCCTGCCCTCGGCGCTGCCTTCGGTGAACGGCCGGTCGCTGGCCGATGTGCTGATTCCGCTCCCGAACGCGGTGATCGGCATCGACACGGTGCGACGGCTACTGTCGGCGATCTCCTTCGGTGAAAGCCTGCCGATGGGTGCGGTGGCGATTGCCTCCGACGGCAGCTGGCGGATCGGCAATCTCACCGGCTCCTGGACAAAGGAACAGCCTGCGTTCGTCGGTGCGCTGACCCGGCAGCGGAACAGAGAACGCCGTCTAAGCGTAATCGCTTCGCAGATAACCAGTTTGGACGACCTTCTGGCTCAGCTCGCCGATCGGCAGCGGGTGCTGTCCGAACGACGCTCGGCAGTCGATGCGGAAGTCGCCGCTCGCCCGCGGCACGACGATGCGGCGAATGCGCAATTCGCCCTCACCGCAGCCGAATCCGATCTTCGTTCCGTGGATCGTCTCGTCCACGACCGGATCGCCCATCTCGACGAGTGTGAGAAGGCGGTCCGCGCAGCGCTGGTGGAATTGAACGGTCTCGCAGCGGAACATGGCATGCCTGCCGAGCGGGCGGCCGTGGATCGGATGACCAGCGCGCTGGAGGGTTTCGCCACCGTCGCCGAAACCTGGTTGGACGACCACCATCGGTGGCGATCCTTGGTCTCGGTAGCGGATGAACGCACCGAACAGCGAGATCGGGCCGAGGCGACAGCTGCGCAGCAGGATGCGCTCGCGAGTACGGCTGAGTCCGACCATCGCAAACTCGAAGCCGAGCTCGCGGAGGCAGAAGCTGTGGCCGCGGGACTGGGCTATCAGGACGTGCTCGCACGCCTGCGCGACCTGCGGTCCCGGCTCACTGAACTCGACGGACTGCTGAAAGCAGAACGCCTCACGCAGAATCAGCTGAGCAACCGCAGCGGAGAGCTGAAGAGCAAACACGAAGCCCACGTCCGCGCTCACGACGAGACGGTCGCTCACCGCGACGAACTGACTCATCGATTCCGCCACCTCGCCACCGGAACCCTGGCGGCCGACACAGAAATGCCGGACTTCCCCGCATTCAAGGCCACAGTCGACGGCTCGGAAGGCGTTCGCGCGGCGCGTGATGCAGCCCGCCTGATCGCTGCCGCCTGGCCGACCATCCCGTATGCCGACAACAATGTCGGCGACGCTTTGAATCGCCTCGCAGCCTCCGTCCACGAATGCCGCACCACGTTGGCCGCCCGGGCCGACCTCGATCTCGAAACCGATGGCAACACACAGATTCTCACTGCCGTCATCGATGGCGTGCGGGTCGGCGCGGCCGAACTGCTGCGTATCCTGCGCACCGATGCGGACCGGGCGCGGCAGGAGATCACGGACGCCGAACACGGTTTGTTCGACCGTACCCTGACCGGCGACACCCGCCGGCATCTCGCGGCCCGAATCCGACAGGCCAACGAGCTGGTCGACAGCATGAATTCGCGTCTGGCGCAGGTTCGTACGGCATCTCACGTCTCGGTTCGCCTGGTCTGGGAGATCGCGCCTGATCTGCCGCCCGGTACCCGAGCCGCCCGGGAACTCCTGCTCAAGGACCCGGTCCGCCTCACCGAAACCGACCGTGAATCTCTGCACCGCTTCCTTCGCGACCGGATCGAGGCAGCCAAGGCCGAAGACACCGCGACCACCTGGGAACAACAGCTGGCCCAGGTCTTCGACTACACCTCCTGGCACCGCTTCGTCGTGAAGGTGGACCGGGGAAAGGGCGACGGCTGGCAACTCCTCACCAAGAAGCTGCACGGCGCCCTGTCGGGCGGCGAGAAGGCCATAGCCTTGCACCTACCACTCTTCGCCGCCGTTGCCGCCCATTACCAGACGGTGCCCGAGGCTCCCCGCCCCATCCTGCTGGACGAGGTCTTCGTCGGCGTCGACACCACCAACCGCGGCCAGATCTTCGCCCTGCTGTCGGCCCTGGACCTCGACTTGATGCTCACCTCCGACCACGAGTGGTGCACGTACACCGAACTGCGCGGCATCGGAATCCACCAACTTCTCACCGGCGATGGGGACGACGCCGTCACCACAGCGCGCTTCACTTGGGACGGAGAACAATTGGTTTCGGCGGAGTGAGCGCCGCCGGGAGCAACCGCGGAACGAGGGCTGGTGCATCGGGGCAGTCGCGAATGGGTTGCCTTTGCGATTGATCGCGCCGCATTGCAGCACGGGGTCGTGCACATGGCAGAGCCCTGATTCGCGTGTGGGAGTGGAGCACTGCGCACCGGATTTGGTCACGGCGCCACAGGGTTTCGTGGGCGAGGTCGACGGCGTGCGCGGCGCACGTGGGCTGGGAGAGACAGTGCCTGGCTGATCCGGCGATCCGCCCACCGCGACCCTCCCGCGAACGGCCAAACGATCGGCTCGCTCGTTCTCCGGGTGTCCGGCATGGCCCTTCACCCACTCCCACTCGACCTCGTGCTCAGCGCACGCTGCGTGGAGTCGTTGCCACAGATCAGCATTCTTGACCGGCTCCTTCTTCTGAGTGAGCCAGCCATTGGCCTGCCACTCCGGCACCCATGCGGTAATCCCATCGCGGACATAAGTGCTGTCGATGAAGATTCGAACCTGTGACGAGCGGGTAAGCCGCTCCAGCGCCTGAATCGGGGCGGTCAGTTCCATCCGGTTATTGGTGGTGGGTCCGGGATCTCCTCCACAGAGTTCGAGTTCGCGTGTTCCGTACCGCAACACGGCACCCCACCCACCCGGCCCGGATTCGGACTGCACGCTCCGTCTGTGTAGATCTGAATCTCCATGCCGCCCCGGCCCTTCCTCCCGATTCCCGTTCCTCACTATGGCATCTTGCACGGCTCTCGCCCCTGGATTGTCTAGTCCGGGCCACTGCCGTAGCCGAACTGGCGCGCCAACGCCCAGTTGCTCTCTTCGATGACGAAGGGGCCAGGAAATGTGGTGCTCGGATTCGGTGATCACGGCTTCCTGGGTGATGTATCGGAAGGCTTCGATCTCGTCTGTGTCCTCCTCGGCGAGATCGGCGGACCGGTATTCGTAGCTGGCGGAGCCGCCGAGCCGTCTGCCGGGCAGTCTCGTTGCCCGCCTGCACATCTGGCTTGAGGTGACCCGCATCGACGGTACGTGATCCAGGAAGGAGTCGCGACCTGCCGGGTTTCAATGAGTGCGATCGTGGTTCGGGTGACGCTTGCCTCTGCATGTTGGTGTCACGCGAACCAGCCGTATTGGGGCCGCGGCGTATTCCGGGGCGCATCGGTCATGGCGGTGTGGTTTCGTCGTTTCTCGCGAGGAGGAATCGGGGTGGTATCGTGTGGCGGGGGATGTAGGCGTAGCGGAGGTCCGAGCCGCCTGGTCGGGATATCACGCCGTACCGCAGGGGATCTCCGGCGAACCAGGCCTGCATTGTGGTGTGGTTGATGAGTTTGCCGCGCTGGTGAGGCCAGGTGCTGAGCAGCAGGACGGTGACCGGTTTGCCGGTGGGGCCCAGGAGAGCTACCCATTCGTAGCGGCCGCCGCCGATGTAGGTGATCGGCCAGGCGGTCCAGGGGTGTCGGCGCAGCGATCGCGACTTGCGGTGGTGGAGCCATACCGCCGCGGCACCGAACACCGTGCCCAGGATTCCGAAAACGCCGGATAGCTGGGTTGTGATGGAAATCAGGAAATCCGGATTCACCGACCGGTCGATGAGGAACACCGCGAGCACCGCGCTTCCGATGCCGGCGAGCAAGAGAAGCCAGGCGCGAAATGCGCTCGCCCGCAGATTCGCTCGCGCCGCGGGGAAGTCGATGGCGGGCATCGGGGCGGGATCGGGCTCGATGACCGCGTTCCTGAACTTGTCCAGCTCCGCTCCGAACGCTGTGTTCAATCGCCGCTGCTCGTCGAGATCGGTTCGGACGAGATAGAAGTCGGCGACACTTCGACCGCCGGTCGACAGCCTTCTCAGATGCTCGACGGCGCCTTGAACCGCCTCGATGTCGGTCAGCTCGGTGCTTGCCAGCAGGTCCGAGATATCGAGAAATCTGTTGCGCCAGAGCAGGATCTCGTTGGTCTGACGTTCATCGTCCAGCATCGCGATGATCCGGGAAGCGGCCTTCGCGGCCTGCTTGCGTCGTTCGCTCAGGTGAGGGCTGCTCATCGGACCCGAATACCGGCGCTATTTGCCTGTGGGAAGGGGAGCCGGGGGTTGTTGGATGAACGGGCTGGGCATGAAGGGTTCGCAGGTCTGGCGTGCGAGATCATCGGACTGGCCTGGCCGTTGAACGAAATCGGCGTCGGCGTTGCCGACTACCAACAGGCGAGGCGTCGGGGACTTCTCACCTGTTGCGGACGGCTCACCGGTGAGGGCGACTATCGATCGGTAAGGCGTGTAGCGGAGATTGGGATCGCTCAAACTCAGCTCGCCATTTCCGGTGGTGGAGTACGCGCCGGGGGAGTTGTACATGCAGTAGGTGACCAGCCATCGGTTGTCTGGCTGGTCGTTCACTGCGACGGTGCGGTAGATGACTTCGCCGGTTTCGGGGCGCGGTCGGATGCCATCCGAGGACCAGCGTTGGTCGTGGCTGACCCGAGCGTTGATCTGTGGGATCAACGAGTCGTCTGGATGCACCTGCATTTTGGACTTCAGCACCTTGGTTTCGAGGGCGAGGTCCGCTGCGGCCGATTCGAGACCGGTCAAGGGGACCGCGTTGTCGTGCCGAAACTGAAGCGGTGGGTACGGGAATGCGGCTGCTGTCGCGCTGGGTGGAGCCGAGGATGTGGGGCTGGAAGACTCTGTGCTCGAACAAGATACGGCTGCGGTTGATGCCAAGGCGATGCACAACGCGGTCGTGACCTTCAGCTTCAAAGTTGATTCTCCTTGCCGTACAGGATGACCGACAGGCTGGTGCCGTTCTGTCCGATGCCCTGGAGTACCTCGATCCCGTGCGTTTGGCCGTAGTCGGTCAGGAACTGTCCGAATCCCTCTGAATCGAGGTATGCCTGAACGGAATCGCGCTCGGGTCGATCCAAAGAATCGCTCAGATTGACGGCTTGACCCGTGTGCTCGTCGATCAGATTGTGGGGCAGCCTGCCGGTGTCATGTGCCGTATCCAGCAGTTCCTGGCGAAAATGGCGTATTCCTGCCTCGTTGATCTCGGTCGCGTTCGGATACTGCACTTCCATTTTGTGCGGCTCGGGAATGAACTTGCTGATCAGACTTTCCGTGACCTTGTCTCCCAGAACGTCGGATACCTTCGAACTCACCTCGCCGCCGGGAGTGAACCCGAGCGAGCTTTGACCGACCTTCGCCACGATCTCGGCGGCAGCTTTCTTCTTCTCGTAGATATCCTGCATCTTGCTGTTGTATTCGTGGATGCTGTTGTTGTCCTGATAGCTCAGAGCATTCTGTGCGGCGTTGGTGAACCGGCCGTCGAGGCTCGCCAACTGCTGCAGCGACGACTTCGCGTACTCACCCGGCGGCAGATCGTGCTGGGTGAACGCTTGGTTCAGGATTTGGGTTTCGTAGGACTGCCGTGCGACTTCCAATGTCAGTCGGCCCTGGTCGGATTGGCTGGCGAGGAACAGCAGGCGGTTGGCGTCTGTCACTTGGAGTTGAGCTTCGCCGACCTCTGGAAGATAGGCGGTCTTGGGTAGATTCGTCGCGTCGGCAAACGCGTCGATGTTCGAGCCCATCGCGTGCGCCAAGGCACGGGACAGCTCCGGATTGGCGACGAATGCGTCGGTGGTCTTCACGAACTTGTCGTGGTCGAGCACACCACCACTGCGATTCAGTTGTGGCTGGTCCCCGTGATGCGCGGGATCCTGCGGTGCTTCCAGCGGTGCGAAGATCCCGGGTAGTCGGGTGAGTGTCTCGCGGGCGTGTAGCGCCTGCAGCGTGGGCTTGCCATCGGGGCCCAGATCGTGGGAGTCGGTCCCGATCCAGTCGACCATCGAGCCGATTGCCTTGCCGCCATCGTCCCAATTCTTGTGCTGGAACATCGAGTTGACGACCTTGGGGTCGTATGGTTCGAAGCTCTGGCCCGGGACCCCTTTGCCGAACAATTCATCGCTGCCGTGCCCCGTGAGCGTGGCGTAGGTGGCTTCGTGGTTGCGGGCACCCACGCTGAGGAAGTCCTGAGCGCTGTGGTCGGTGTTGCGAACCCAGTCCGATTCTTCCAGGGTTGCCGACTTGTACGGGGCGTAGCCGCCGTGGTCGGATATCCAGATCTGATGTGCGGCTTGGCGTTCCAGTTCCACCCCGAGGCGCTGACCCGGTATGTAGTTTGGATCGCCGCTGTTGAGGAAGCGGCCGAATTTGACCATGTCCTCGGTGTAGTCGAACAGGGCGTGGCGGTCGTCGATCGGGCCTTTCCCCCACATGACAGCGCGGTAGTCGTCGGGAAGGTCACGGGTGTTGGAGTCCGGTGCGCCGCCGACCTTCGGTCGGGTGCCGATCATTTCGCGGACTTCCGAGTTCAGCTTGTTGTAGCCGCCGCGATCGGCGACCTGGCCATCGGGTCCTCGGGTGACAACCTTCTCGTTGGAGAGGGTCAGCATGTTGTTGATCAGTTCCTGCCGCAGCTGGAGAGCTTGCGGTGATCCGTTGGCTTTCAGGGAATCCGAGAGCTGCCACAGGCCGTCGCGGCCGGCCTTGTCGTAGAAGTTCGATAGGTAGTCCATGGTCGATTGCGGGACCGTGATCTCGCCGCCTTTGGCCAGGATCGCCAATTGATCCGGCGGCAGGCTCGTTCCGGCGAGACGGTCTGCGATCTGTGCGATCTTCTTGTCGGACAGTTTCCCATCGGAGACGTCCTCGCCGTCTTTGCGGCCGAGCTCGGCCGGATCGACCTTGGTCAGAGACGGTGTATCGATTCCACTGCCGAGTTGATCGCCGCGGGTCCGAACGTTGTTCGAGGCGTTGACGATTCCGGCGATCACTTCGCCGACCGCGGTCAGCAGGCCGGATTTCGCGGTATCGATCAAGCCCTGGTGGTGGTCGATCCGCTCCTGGATCTTCTTCTTGTCCTGGTCGGAATAATCGCTCGCGGTGTACGGCTTGGCGTGAACCTTCCAGCCATCGTCGACGGTCAGTCCGACAGGGCAGTCGCCGTCGTGCTCGGCATCGGACACGCGCCCGAGCAGGACGCGTCGTTCGTCGGCGAGGCGACTGTCCGCGGTACGCAGCGCCGTCGAGACGTCCCGGATCTCCTGCGAGAGTTTGAAGCCCTCGTCGTGCTCTTCACCGAATCGGTCATACGCGGCGAGATAGGCATTGCCGGACCAGTCGGTGCCGCGAAATTGTGTGACGCTGCGGTCGAGTTGGCCTTCGTAGCTGGTCGTCTTGGCATCGAGCTCGGTCGCCCACTCCGATAGCTTCTCGGGCTTCCAGCTCTCGACATCCTTACGGCCCGGCATCAGGCGGTATCCCCGGTGCGGAAGAAGTGCATTTGTTCGAGGCGGTTCTTGAACTCGGTGTCGGTGACCTTGATGTCGTCGGCGCACTGATTGACGATTCCGGCGAGCGTGCGCATGCGTTCGGCGATGCGTAGCCACGCGCCCTCGGTGTACTCGCCCGCCTGCGAGCAGGCCGCACCGATCGGAATGCCGGGGAGCGCGTCGCCGACCTTGTCCCCGGTCGTGCGAACGTCCAGGTTGTCGATCTCGTCGCCGACCGAGGTCACTGTTGTGGCCAGCTTCTTGAGTTCGTCGATATCGGCCTGGAACATGCTGCAGCCGCCCCTCTGATCATCAGCAATCTTCTGGAAATGACTCCGATCAGGTTTGAAGTCATGCCTTGAATCTGAATCTTGCCAGATAAGCGTGCTTGAAAGAGTCGCCGGGTGGGTCGTTATGCCTTGTTGACCGCCTGCCTTGCGGTGAGCGGCAAATTGTCAGCAGGCTCCGATTGTCGGGAGATCGCTGCGGCAACCGCCAGGTTTGCCGCCAGGGCGAACAAGCCGCCGTTCACTCCGAAGAGCGGGTCGTAACCGGTGGCGTGGAGTAGGAGGACGATGGCGCCACCGGTGAGGAGGCCTGCGCCGACGCCGATAGCGGTCAGACGGCGCCAGTAGAGGCCTAGCAGGACTGCGGGGACCAGTTGGGCGATGCCCTCGTAGGAGAGGACTGAGAGGTTGACGAGGAGCTTCGGGTAGAGGACGGCTCCGCCCAAGGCAAGCAGGCCGACGAGGAGACCGATTAGTTGGGAGGCGCGGCGTTGGCGGGAATCGGTGGCGTTGCCGTGGAGGCCGCCGCCGAGGATTGTTCGGCCGCAGAGGGTTCCGATGGCGATGAGGAAGACGCTCATGGGGACGATGGCGGAGAGGGCGCCGGCTGTGCCGATCAAGGCGACGATCGGGGAGGGGAGGGAGTCGGTTACCAGGGTGAAGAGGGCCAGGTCGGGGTTTTTCAAGGCCGGGGCGGCGAACAGCGCCGCTGCCCCGATCAAGATGGGGATCAGGAGGAGGACCTGGTACCAGGGGAGGAGGATTGAGTTGCGGCGGAGGGCGTTTGGGGATTTGGCGGAGAGGTAGCCGGCGACTGTGGTCGGGAAGACGCAGATGGTGATGGCGTTCAGGAGGATGGTGGAGACGAACCAAGAGGCGCCGAAGGTGCCGCCGCCCGCGCCGGGGAAAGTCAGCCAGTTGGGCTTTTCGGCCACGAGACGGTTCAGAAGCTCGCTCGGGCCGTGGAAGTAGTGCCAGGGGATGTAGATCGCGAGGATGGCGATCGACAGGACTGCGAGGCTGTCCTTGAGGACGCTGACCCAGGCTGAGCCGCGTAGGCCTGAGGTCAGGATGAAGGTTTCGGCGACTATGAATGAGATGACGGCGGCTGTTTTCAGGTTGATTGCGCCGTAGGACATGGCGTTGACGACTACGCCCATGCCCTGGATCTGGAGCTGTACGTAGGGCACCAGGAAGATCGTGCAGATCAGAGCGACTGCGATGCCCAAAGGGCGTGAGCGGAAACGGTGTTCGGCGATGTCGGCGATCGAGACCAGGTGGTGGCGGGCGCAGTAGGTCCACAGGGCGGGGGCTACGAGGTAGGCGACGGCCAGGCCGGTGCTCAGGTACGCGATCAGGTAGAAGATCGGGATGCCGTAGCGGTAGGACCAGCCGGCCGCGCCGAGGAACGAGAAGCTGGTGTAGCTTTCGCCGGCCATCAGGACCAGGACGAAGAGGGTGCCGAGGCCGCGTTCGGTGATGGACCATTCGGACAGGGAGCGGGCTCGGCCGCGGGCGGAGAGGACGCCGATCGCGACCGTGGCGAGCATGGCGGTCGCGAACAGGGATACCGCTACTGTCGCGTGGCCGCTCATCGGGGGTCCTCGGCTTCGCCGTTGGGGCGGGTGATGCCGGGGGTCGATGATTCGGGAGATTCGCCCGATGCCGCGGAGGGGTCGGCGGGGATGAATTCCGGCGCGCCGGAACGGTATGCGGGGTCGAAGCGGGCGACGAGCCAGATCAGTGGGCCGGTCAGAATCGTCACGGCGATGAGATAGGCGATCAGGAACGGGATGCCGAGGATCCGGGGTTCGATGCGGTTGGCGACGACAGGGGCCGAGCAGTAGAGGGCCCCGGGTAGCGCTAGGAGTAGCAGCGCGGGGCCACGGCGGCGCAGGGGGACGGCGGGTGAAGCCGGGTCGGACATGGATCCTCCGTGTCGCGGGGGCGCTGTCCGTGCGAACTATTCCACGCGCCGGATCAGGGGTGGCATTGCGGCGCGCGGGCGTTCGGCGCTGTACCTCACCGAGCTTGGCACTCTCGAACAGCTCGCCGCCCTGACCCGCTTCGGTCGTCGCGAACCGCGTCGCCGACCTCGGCGCTCGCGAACAGCGCGGTCATCAGGGGTGTCTCGGTCGATGTCCCGGGAGCGACACCGGTCGGTCGGAACTGTTTGGCTCCGTTGAGGATTCGAGCGGGGTTCCTGAAAGTTTGTCGGGGGGATGCTCTAACGTAACCCGGTATCTGTCCGCTACCACCGTGGAGCGTCATGGTTGCCTCGTTCGACCTTCATCCCCTGACGGTGCTGGGTGCGGCCGAGGAGCGGCTGGTCATCTGGCATGTGAATGTGGGGGCGGCGCTGGGGGAGTCGCGGCTATCGGGCGCTTGGGTGCTGGAGCGGTCGCGGGTCGCGGAGATCGAGAGTCTCACGCGGGGTTACCCGGTGGTGGTGACCGATGATGCTCGGGTCGGCGGTACCGCGGGGATTGTCGACGTTGATGCCACGGTGGAAACCGTGCGCGCCGCAATCGAATCCGCGGATGAGAAGTTCGATGAGCATCAGGCCGCGGGCGGGAAGCTGATCCGGCCGCAGTGGCCGGTCATCGTGCCCCCGGAGGAGGTGTCGCTGACGGACAGCCAGGTCGATGTCGTCGACGACTACATTCGGCCGGTGCTCACGCTGGCCCGGGGGCTGGCGGAGCTGGCCGATGCGTGGGCGGCGTTCGAATCGCTGCGGTTGGCCCGCGCGTTTCTGGTGGAGCTCGGTGGTTCCGTCGCGCGGCCGTTGCCGCTCGCGGTGCGGTGAGTATGGCGGGATTGTCGTTCGCCGCTATCGATGTCGAGACCGCGAATTCCGCGCGGGGCAGTATCTGCGCGGTCGGTGTCACGGTGGTTCGGGACGGGCGGCGCGGGGACACCGCGTCGTGGCTGTGCCGACCGCCCGCGGGGCTCGACTTCTTCAACTGGCACAACATTCGCGTGCATGGGATCTCCGCGGCCATGGTCGCCGACCAGCCGGAGTTCGCGCAGCGGTGGCCGGAGGTGGTCGGGCTGGTGGGTGAGCTACCGGTCATCGCCCACAATGCGGGGTTCGACAGCGGAGCCATCCGAGAAGCATGCGGCCGCAGCGGGATTCAGGCACCCGCCTGGTCATTCGGCTGCAGCCTGGCACTCGCGCGCCGCCACCTGAACCTCGACAGCTATCGCCTGCCGAATGTGGCGGCCGCCCTCGGCATCGACTTCACCAACCACCACGACGCGGCGGCCGATGCCGCGGCGGCGGCCGATATCGTGATCGCCTTGGCCGCCCGCGCGGGCGTCGATTCGCTGTCCGCGCTCGAGCGGATGGTGGTCGAACGTCCCCTGCGCGTCGAGCAGACGCCGCAGAGCTCTCGGGCCACCGGGCCGTCCGCGCAGACGTCGGCGGGCGGGCGGTGGAAAGCGCGGATGTCGGCGTCGAGCGGACAGGCGTCGGGTTCGTCGGCGTCCGCTGGCAGCCGGCCCGCGCGCACCTCCGATCGTGCGGCATCGGGTGCGGTCTCGACCGAGGCGTCGTCACGCCGATCCTGGTTCGGCCGTGCGGAATTGGTGCTTCCGGAAGTCGTCGGTGGCGACCCGTCCCATCCGCTCTACGGCGAAATCATCGTTTTCACAGGCGATCTCGCGGCCATGACGCGGCAGGAAGCCTGGAACGCGATCGCCGCCTGCGGCGCGACCCCCGCCCGGAACGTCACCCGGCGTACGACACGACTGGTCATCGGCGACGGCTTCCAGGGCGCTGATCCCGGCGCATTCACCACGACCAAGGCGCGCCGGGTCGCCGAACTGCAGACGCGCGGCCAGCGCATCGAGGTCATGGACGAGGCTGGGTTCCTCGCCGTCCTCGGCAGGGAAACCGGTCGCCTCGAGACGAGTGACACGGCGTGACTCCTCGGGACCGCTGCGCGGCCCGCTCGATGCTCACCAGCAGCTCCACGGTCCGATCGAGGGGTCGGCATGCTCTGGCAATGGGGCAACTCCGCTGATGGGTGTGAGTTGTACGTCGTTGCACGGTCGTGGCGGGCTGGGTAGAGAAGGTGGGGGACGTTTGGATGGGATCGAGGCGGATATGACGAGTACGCGTGGCCGACGCCGGTGGGTAGCGGTGGGAATCGCACTGATGGCGACGGTTTTCGCGTCGATGCCAGGGATGGCTGCCGCGGTGGAACCTGTGAATTCCGATGCGGCGGCAGCGGACGGGTCGCATATCGATCATGTGGTTCGGCAGGACGACCGGAAATCGAGTGTTTTCGTATATTCGGCCGCGATGAATCGGACCGTCGAGCTCTCGGTCATTCGTGCCGCCGATAATTCGGTTCCCCGGCCGACGCTGTATCTGCTCAATGGCGCGGAGGATGGCGTCGATGGCAACGGCTCCGAGGTTTCCTGGGAGACCCGCACCGATGTCGTCGACTATCTGGCTGATCAGAACGTGAACGTGGTGAACGTGCTCGATGGCCGGTACACGTATTACACCGACTGGCAGTCGGACGATCCCATGCTCGGCCGCAACAAGTGGACCACGTTCCTCACCCGGGAATTACCGCCCGTCCTCGACGATGCGCTGGATGCCTCCGGGCGCAATGCCATTGTGGGAGTGTCGATGTCGGCGACATCCGCGCTCGCGCTCGCCGAATCGGCCCCTGATCTTTACCAGAGTGTCGGTTCTTTCAGTGGCTGCGCGCAGACCGGTACCGATCCGGGCCGCCGGTTCCTGCAGGCCGTGGTGGTCTCCGGTGGCGGAAATCCCTGGAACATCTGGGGATTCGACGGTGCACCGGCGTGGACTGCCAACGATCCCTCGACGCCCGCCAACCTCGAGAAATTGCGTGGCATCGACCTCCATATCGCCGCTGGAACCGGTGCGAACCCGGCCGGGGCGGGCGGGGGACAGGTCGGGGCGTCCAGCACCGCTTTGGAGTCCACTGTCGAAACCTGCACGCGCGCTCTGCAATCCGGCCTGGAAGCCGTTGATATCCCGGCCGCCTTCGATTATCTGTCCGGCGGCGGCCACAATTGGCCTTCCTGGCAGATTGACTTTCACAAAGCATGGCCGGGAATCGCGCGCAGTCTCGGCCTCCGATGACGACTGAAACGAGAATTGCCGTGTAATTGCCGAACCTCTGGTCGCGATGAATCGTGTAGTCCATATCGCTACCAGCAAGGAGGCGGTGATGCGCAGAATCATCGCGACCGCGGCAATCGTTGTCGCAACCGGTGCGGTGTTCGCGGCCCCAGCTGTCGCGACCCCGACCGGGCAGACCGGGCCCCCGGACCAGTCCTGCCAAGCGTTGGAACCGAACACCCCCGGCGGCTCGGCCAACAGCCCGGGGTCGCCGTTCAACGAACCGGGCATCAACAGTCAGAACGGTGGAACCGGCGGAGCGCATTACTCGCCGCAGTCGCAGTACGACGTCGCCTGCTTCCAGCAGTCGCAGCACTGAGAACGTCACGGTTCGCGGCGCGGCGCGGGGTCTCGTCGCGATACCGATAAGCTGCTTCGGGTGACCGACGAGAAACTGCTGCAGGGACCCATCCACGCTGTTCATGTCGAGCTGGGAGCCAGCTTCGCGCCGTTCGGGGGGTGGGAGATGCCGGTTTCGTATGCGGGCACCGTCGGCGAGCACACCGCGGTGCGCGCGACCGTCGGCCTGTTCGACGTCAGCCACCTCGGCAAGGCGACCGTGAAGGGGCCGGGCGCCGCGGCCTTCGTCAACTCGGCGCTCACCAATGACCTGAACCGGATTCGCCCCGGCAAGGCGCAGTACACGCTGTGCTGCACCCCCGAGGGCGGGGTCATCGACGACCTCATCGCCTACTACGTCAGCGATGACGAGATCTTCCTCGTGCCCAACGCCGCCAACACCGCCACCGTGGTCGCCGAGCTGCAGAAGGTCGTGCCCGAGGGCATCACCATCACCGACGAGCACCGCGGCTACGCCGTGTTCGCCGTCCAGGGCCCGCGTTCCGCGGAGGTGCTGGCCAAGCTCGGCCTGCCCACCGACATGGAATACATGGCCTACACCGACGCCGAATGGGACGGCCGCCCGGTTCGCGTGTGCCGCACCGGCTACACCGGCGAGCACGGCTACGAGCTGTTGCCCCGCTGGGACGACGCCGAGGCCGTCTTCCGCGCCCTGGTCGCCGAGGTCCAGGCCGCCGGCGGCCAGCCCGCCGGTCTCGGCGCGCGCGACACCCTGCGCACCGAAATGGGTTACCCCCTGCACGGACACGAACTGTCCCTGGACATTTCGCCCCTGCAGGCCCGCACCGGCTGGGCCATCGGCTGGAAGAAGCCCGAATTCTGGGGCAAGTCGGCCCTGGAAGCCGAAAAGGCCGCCGGACCCCGCCGAATCCTGCTGGGCCTCAAGGCCATCGACAAGGGCGTCCTCCGCCAGGGCCAGACCGTCATGCGCGGCGACGACCAGATCGGCGAAACCACCTCCGGCACCTTCTCGCCCACCCTCAAGGTCGGCATCGCCCTCGCCCTCATCGACACCGCCGCCGGCATCAACCCCGGCGACCAGGTCGAGGTCGACGTCCGCGGCCGCCGCCTCCGCTGCGAGGTCATCAAGCCCCCGTTCGTCGAAACCCGCACGGCCTGAGCTGATCCCGATGCCTGACCGGGACCGCCGACTGTTCGTGGGCGCTCCCGGTAGGTTTCTTGAAGCCGTGGCTGCTGGCGATCCACCGTCCGCATCTCCGGCGGTCGGCCCGAGCCGGGACTGCCACGCTGCGCCCGGTCGCCGTGCCCGCCTCCACCAGCCGCCGCCACTCGATGAATTCGAGTCGGGCCGGAAGCGCGGGTCCGTTCGTGGGGGAAGATGTTCGCCCGGCTCCGAGGTGGCGTCGCGCCAGTTGTCTCGTCGTTTGGCGGGGGCCGCTCGTGCCGGGCGGGTAGTGGTTAGGGGATCGCGGTGGCATCTGAGGCTTTGATTCGGCAGGCCGTTCCCGGCGATTACGACGGCATCGCGGCTGTTGTCGACGACTGGTGGGGGCGTTCGGTTCTGCCTGCGGTGCCGAGGTTGTTCCTGGATCACTTCGCTTCGACCAGTTTGGTGGTCGAGCAGGAGGACGAGCTCGTCGGTTTCTTGATCGGATTGTTCGCGCCGGATGAACCGACCGGCGCGTACATCCATTTCGTCGGTGTGCATCCCGACCATCGTGGAAGCGGGCTGGCGCGCGAGCTGTACGGCCGGTTCATCGCGGGTGGGCGAGCCGATGGCCGCACGGTTTTCCGGGCGATCACCTCGCCTGGGAACACCGGCTCCGTGGCCTTCCACCGTGCGCTCGGGTTCACTGTCGCGGGGCCGGTCCCGGACTACAACGGTCCGGGCCGCGACATGATCACCTTCGAATTGCGTTCGGAGAAGTGACTTTCTCGGCTGCACCCGGGTGTGGACGGGGTCGTTCGGCGGTCTTCGGGCCCGGTTCCAGCACACTCACGGCGATCGGGGCGACTGCCGGTGCCCGGTGGGAACGGCACCGCTCGGGCAGCGGCTGCGCCGGGTACAGGTGTATGCCTTGTCCAGGGTTCTGGACAGTGACGGAGGCGGGAACCCTGACAGTCGGGGCTGGCAGGGGTGGCCCCCACCGGCGTGTCCGGGGCGGCGAATTAGACTCCAGGTCATGACACTTGCCGCGCAGTTCACCCGTGTCCCGCATCCCGCGCCGCTACCGGCGCAGCGGCGGCAGGAGATTCTCGCGGAGCCCGGGTTCGGGCGCTACTTCACCGATCACATGGTGTCGCTGGATTACATCGACGGGCAGTGGACCAATGGTCGCGTCGAGCCCTACGCGCCGCTGGCCATGGACCCGGCGACCATGGTGTTCCACTACGGTCAGGCGATCTTCGAGGGCCTGAAGGCGTACCGGCAGGCCGACGGCAGCATCGCCACCTTCCGGGTGGACGCCAATGCCGCGCGCTTCCGCCGCTCCGCCGCTCGCATGGCGATGGCCCAGCTGCCCGACGAGCTGTTCATCGAATCCATTCGCCAGCTGCTCGAGGTCGACGCCGACTGGGTGCCGGCCGCCGGTGGTGAGGACGCGCTCTACCTGCGCCCGTTCATGTTCTCCACCGAGGTCGGTCTGGGCGTGAAGCCCGCCGCCGCCTACAAGTACCTGCTGCTCGGCGGTCCCGCCGGCGCATACTTCCCGCGCGGGCTGAAGCCGGTCAAGGTGTGGTTGTCCACCGAGTATGTGCGCGCTGCCCCCGGGGGTACCGGTGAGGCCAAGGTGGCGGGCAACTACGCCGCGTCGCTGCTGGCCCAGCAGCAGGCCGCCGAGAAGGGCTGCGACCAGGTGGTCTGGCTGGACGCGTGCGAGCACCGCTACGTCGAGGAGATGGGCACCAACAACCTGTTCTTCGTCTTCGGCAGCGGCTCCGACGCCCGCCTGGTGACCCCGGAGCTCTCCGGCTCCCTGCTCCCCGGTATCACTCGCGACTCGCTCATCACCCTCGCCGCCGACTCCGGCTACAAGGTCGAGGAGCGCAAGATCTCGGTCACCGAATGGCGCAAGGGCGTCGAAACCGGCGACATCACCGAGGTTTTCGGTTGCGGCACCGCCGCCGTCGTCATCCCCGTCGGCTCGGTCCGCTCCGCCGAGGGCGAATTCACCATCGGCACCGGCGAGCCCGGCGAGGTCACCATGGCCCTGCGCGACACCCTCACCGGCATCCAGCGCGGCACCTTCGCCGACAACCACGGCTGGATGCGCACCCTGGCCTGACGGCCGAGTGAACGAATTACGCCCGCCCCGAACGAATTCGGGGCGGGCGTAGACGTAGATGACAGGAAGCGCGCCGCCACATGGGATCTGGCTGGATGGCACCCCGGCCCGGCGCGGCGGGACCGACACGTCTCGAGATATCCCGGGGCGGATGCGCAGCCTTCAATCCCCGCGGCGACCGCCCTCGATCCAGTCCACCGACTCGCCTGCGAGATTCGCCGAGTGGCACATTCTGGAGGCGAGATCGGACGAATCCCCTCCAGCATGTGCCACTCGATGAATGGCGGGGTCAGCTGGGCATGAACATGTGCCACTGGTCGAGGGTTTGGGGGCGCATGACGTAGTTGTGTTCCTTGATGTGGGTGAGGGAGGCGCTGGTTTCTTCCGAGTACCAGTGGCCCGGGTACACGGTCGGGTTCGACTTCAGGTCGGCGAGGTAGCGCAGGCTGCGGAACATGGCGTCGGAGTCGCCGCCGGGGAAATCGGTGCGGCCGCAGCCGTCGACGAAGAGGGTGTCGCCCGCGATCAACCGGTCTTCGAAGAGGAAGCATTGGCTGCCGGGCGTGTGGCCGGGCGTGTGCAGGAGTTCGATCTCGAAGCCGCCGACCGCGACCTTGTCGCCGTGAGCGTGGCCGGTCAGCTCGCTCGGCGCGATGCCGGTGACATTCGCGACCCACGGCAGTTCCTCGGTATTGACGTGCACTGCCACATCGGTCTTTTCGAGCAGCTCCTTCACCCCGCGCAGCGTGAACCCCATCATGGTTCCGCCGACATGATCGGGGTGGTGATGCGTGGCGAGCACCCCGGTCAACCGCATCCCATCACCCTCGGCGATGTCGACGAGTTGCCCCGCCTCGTAAGCCGGGTCGACAACCACGCACTCACCACTGTCCCGATCCCCGATCAGGTAGGCGAAGTTGCGCATCTGCGTGGCGATCGGATCGCCCACAGCCCAGTCGCGCCCGGACAGCAACTGGCGAAAGTACAAACGGTCGTCGGAGGCCATGCCCACAGCGTATTGCGCGCGATGTATCTCCCCACACCCGGACCGCCAACGAAACCCGAAGCCCACCCGTCGAAACCAAGCATCCGCATCCGAGCCAAATGTCCGAAAATGCTGCTTGAACAGGCTTTTCTTGTCGGTCCTGGTCGCTAACCTGCCTCCATGCCCTCGGTAGTGCACGAAGTACTCATCGACCTGTTCCGGCACCGCCCGCAACTGGTCGCCGAGCTCCTGCCGCTGGTCACCGACACGCCACTACCCGAATTCGACAATGCCCGACTGGAATCCGGCGACTGTCCGGATATCGATCCCACCGAGTACCGTGCCGATGCCGTGATCGTGCTGGCCACGGGCACCACCTCTCAGCTGGCTGTCGTGGTTGAAGTCCAACTTCGGCCGGACGCGGGCAAGAGTTGGAGCTGGCCGGTGTATCTGACGACCCTGCGCGCCCGATTGCGTTGCGACACGGTATTACTCGTCCTCTGTCCGAGCGAGCACACTGCCGCACGGTGCCGAAGACCCATTCCCCTGGCTCCGGGATGCATTCTGACACCGATCGTGATGGGCCCGTCGGACGTGCCGATCGTGACCGATGCCGGTATCGCTACCGAGAACCCGGAGCTTGCGGTGCTATCCGCGATTGCTCATCGGAGGGCCCCGGAGAGGAACGCAATCTTGACCACGCTGGCGACCAACGTAGTCGACGCGCCAGACGGAAAAATGTACATTGACCTGGTAATGGCCGTCTTGCCGCCGACGGCCCGGCACTTCTTGGGGAGCCTCATGACCGCCGGAACTTACAACTACAAGAGCGAGTTCGCCCGGCGCTATTACAGCGAGGGGCAAGCCGACGGCGAGGCCAAGGCATTGTTGGCGTTCCTCCGGGGGCGGGGGATCGCTCTCGATGATCCAAGCACTGCTCGTGTCGAGGCATGCACCGATATCGAGCAGCTCGATGTCTGGATCGGCAGGGCCGCGACGGCGAGCTCGGCCGACGAAGTGTTCGGGGTCGAATGACTCCCAGGTGGTACAAGTACAAAAGTGATTTTGCTCGCCGCTACTTCGAACATGGCGCAGCCAGAGGTGAGGCAGATGCGCTGTTGACGGTCTTGCGATGCCGGGGGATAACCGTGGACGCGACAACCGTTGACTGGGTTGAGCATTGCGTTGAAATCGGGGATGTCGGACTGCTGGACGAGTGGTTGGAGGCGGCTGCGACAGCCCATTCGGCTGACGAGGTCTTCGGGGAGCGGACTTTCCATACGTCGTGAGACCGAGACGGCCCCACCGATCGCGTGATCGGTGGGGCCGTACTCGTGGAGCGATTGGTCAGCGGAGGATGGGCTCGATTTCGGCGGCGGCTTCGGGGCCGTAGGCGTCGCGGAGGCGCTTCATGGCCACGTCGTGGTCGAGGGTCCAGTCCTGGGGGCCAACGGTTTCCAGGACCAGGACCGCCACCAGGGAGCCGAGCTGGGCGGAACGTTCGAGGGAGAGGCCGGCGGACTGGCCGGTCAGGAAGCCGGCGCGGAAGCCGTCGCCGACGCCCGTCGGGTCTTCCTTGGCGATGTCGGGGACGACGTCGACGTGGAGTTCGGTGCCGTCGCGGTCGACGATCTTGGCGCCCTTGGAGCCGAGGGTCGTCACGCGAATGCCCACGCGCTCACCGATTTCCGCCTCGGACAGGCCGGTCTTCTGGAGCAGGATGCCCCATTCGTACTCGTTGGAGAACAGATAGTCGGCGCCCTCGATGAGTCGCAGGATGGTCGGGCCGTCCACGAACGCCAACTGCTGGGAGGGGTCGGCGGCGAAGGGGATTCCGGCGGTGCGGCACTGATCGGTGTGGCGCAGCATGGCTTCGGGATCGTCGGCGCCGATGAGCACCAGGTCGAGCTCGCGGCCGAGCTCGGTGATGTCGATGTCGCGGGCCTCGGCCATGGCGCCGGGGTAGAAGGACGCGATCTGGGCCATGGTCTCGTCGGTGGTACAGACGAAGCGGGCGGTGTGCAGCTCGGTGGAGACGCGCACGGCCGAGCAGTCGACGCCGTTGTCCTCCAACCACTTCCGGTAGTCGCCGAAGTCCTGGCCGACCGCGCCGACCAGCAGCGGATTGCGGCCGAGCACGCCCATGGCGTAGCTGATATTTCCCGCGACGCCGCCCTTGCGGATCATGAGGTCATCGACGAGGAAGCTCAGCGACACGTGGTGCAGTTGGTCGGCGAGCAGCACATCGGAGAACTTGCCCGGAAAGCGCATGAGGTGATCGGTCGCGATGGACGCGGACACGGCGATGGTCACGGGGTGCGATCCTTACGTGGGGGAGGCGGGCCGAAAAGGGTCCGCACTAAAGAAAATAACCCGTACACACAGCAGCGCGGAACATCCGGTACGGGATGTTCCGCGCTGTGTGGGCTAGCTCAGTTGAAGCTGTCGCCGCAGGCGCAGGAGCCGGTGGCGTTCGGGTTGTCGATGGTGAAGCCCTGCTTCTCGATGGTGTCGACGAAGTCGATCGAGGCGCCCTGGATGTACGGGGCGCTCATGCGGTCGACCGCGAGCTTGACGCCGTTGAACTCCACGACCAGATCACCGTCGAGGGTGCGGTCGTCGAAGAAGAGCTGGTAGCGCAGGCCCGCGCAGCCACCGGGCTGGACGGCGATGCGCAGCGCGAGATCGTCGCGGCCTTCCTGATCCAGCAGCGCCTTCGCCTTGAGGGCGGCGGCTTCGGTCAGAGTCGCACCGTGAGTGGTGGTCTCGTTCTCAACAGTCATGAACTCTCCTAAGGGACCTGTTTTCAACCCGTGAAGGCGCACGGCTCGATGCCTGTCAACACCAGTCGGCGGGCGACTATTCCCCATCCTACGCGGCGCGTATTCGCCGGAAGCCCCAGGTTGCGCAGTCGCTGGGAGATTGCTGCTGAGGTGTGCGACACAACAATCAGGCAGACCAGGATTTTCCGGCAGACCTGTCATCGAATAGCCTGGTCGGCGTGAAGTTCCTGCGCCGTGGCGAGTCCACCCCCACCTCCGACAGTGTCGTCGACACCGAGACCGCGGTGGCGGACAAGACCGTCACCCTGGGTAAAGGGCGTCCGACCCCGAAGCGGCGCGAGGCCGAGGGCCGCAAGCGCGGTCCGGTCGCGCCCGCGCCGAAGACCGCCAAGGAGGCTCGCGCCCGCCGCAAGTCGCTGCGCGGATCCAAGGCCGATCGCAAGGCGGATTCGGCTCAGCGCCGCGCCGACGCGCAGACCCGCCGCGCGCGCATGCTCGCCGGTGACGAGCAGTACCTGCTCCCGCGTGACAAGGGCCCGGTCAAGGGGTATGTGCGCGACATCGTGGATGCGCGGCGCAATCTGCTCGGGCTGTTCATGCCGCTGGCGCTGGTGCTGATCGTCAGCATGATCCTCACGCCGGCGCTGCAGGCGATCGTGACGCTGGCCATGCTGGTGATGATGCTGTTCATGATCATCGAGGGCGTCGTGCTCGGCCGGATCGTGAACAAGCGGGTCCGGGAGCGGTTCCCGGACGCCACCGATTCCTCGTTCTCGCTGGGCTGGTACGCGTTCGTGCGCGCCTCGCAGGTGCGCCGGATGCGGGCGCCCAAGCCGCGGGTGAGCGCGGGCGACGCGGTTTAGCCGACTCTCGGAACTCTCAGTGGGGGCAAGCCCCTGAGACCCCATGTGGGAGTTGGGCTCGTGGCCGTCGGCGCTGACGGCCCGGATGCTGTTCTCCGGCGGGCGGATTCGAGCCTCTTTCACGAGGATCTCGGGCCCGCCCGTCAGTTGTGTTCGCGGTAGGTGGACAACGCGCGGATCTCGAGGGCCATGCGGTCGCGGTCGCGATCGATGACATTCGTGGAACCCGCCAGTCCCCAGTCGCCCTCGCGGTGGAAGGGGACGGCGCGGCCGGCGGCGGCCAGCAGGGCGGCGAATCGGCGGAACATGGTGACTACTTCGGGGGTGCCGGTCGTGGTGGTGAACTGGCCGGGGGTGATGGCGGTCATGACAGGACCTCGCCTTCGTCGGTGGGGTTGGAGTTGTCTCCGGCCATGAAGCCGAAGGTCAGGGTGCCGAGCGCCGTCATTGCGGTTCCGGCTGCGACGATTGCGGACAGTGCGTGCATGGCAGTAAGTTTTCTATAGAGAACATACCGCCAACAGTGGCAGTTCTGACATAGTTCGCAAATATTCGGCCAGATGGGATCGGAACATGCTCTCGAAGGTCGCCGTGGTCCTCAACGACCACCTCGCCATGTTCGAATTCGGCGTCGTCTGTGAGGTATTCGGCCTGGACCGGACCGCGGACGGCTTGCCCGCCTTCGACTTCCGGGTCTGCGGCGCGGAACCCGGCAAGCCGCTGATCTCCAGCTCGCCGGGCATTCAGGTCACGCCCGAGTACGGGCTGGAGGAACTGCGCGATGCGGATCTGGTTGCCATTCCGGCCTTTCCGATCTACGCCGAGAAGCCGTTCGACCCGCGGGTGGTCGACGCGGTGCGGGAGGCCGCCGAGCGCGGGGCCACCGTGCTGACCGTGTGCTCCGGCGCGTTCCTGGCGGGCGCGGCCGGACTGCTCGACGGCCGCAAGTGCACCACCCACTGGCGCTACGTCGACCTGCTGGCGGAGAAGTTTCCGCAGGCCACCGTCGATCCGGACGTGCTGTTCGTGGACGAGGGCAATCTCATCACCAGCGCGGGCACCGCGGCCGGCATCGACGCCGCACTGCATCTGGTGCGCCGCGAACTGGGCAGCAATGTCGCCAATGCCATCGCCCGCCGCATGGTGGTGCCGCCCCAGCGCGACGGCGGGCAGCGGCAGTTCATCGAGCGGCCGGTGCTGGACTGCAACTCCGACAGCCTCAGCGACACCCTGCACTGGATGGGCGAGCACCTGGAACTGCCGCACACGGTCGAGTCGCTGGCGGCGCGCAGTGCCATGTCCACCCGCACCTTCGCGCGCCGCTTCGCCGCCGAGACCGGGACGACGCCGGTGAAATGGCTGACCGGTCAGCGGGTGCTGCTGGCCAAGCAGCTGCTCGAGGAGACCGATCTGGATCTCGAATCCCTGGCCCACCGTTGCGGATTCGGGTCCGGGGCGCTGCTGCGGCATCACTTCCAGCGCGTGGTGGGTATCGCGCCGGTCGAATATCGCCGCCGCTTCGGTATTCGGGTGTCCTGAGTCGACCCGGGCCGGGTGGCTCGAAACGGCGCTGCCCGAACGGATGCCGCCCGCTACGATGCGCAATCGTGCGTTGGGGAGTGATGGTCGCGGTCGTGCCGCTGGCGATGCTGGTGGCCGGGACGACGGCCGGGTGCAAGGATCCGCGGAACGCGGACGGGCAGTGCGTCACGGGAGATGCGCCGAACAGCGCGGGCAAAGTGGTCGAGTGTTCGAAGCCGCACGCGGGGAAGATCGCGGCGAGCGTGGACCACGCCTCGGACTGCCCGCAGGGCACGGACTGGTCGTTCACGTCCCGCGACCTGAAGGTCCAGTGCGTGCACAACCAGACCAACCCCTGAACCCCGGCCCGATGGCCGTGCCTACTCGGCCGGGGCACGGGTGCAATTGATACCGTGCTGACGTGTCGCACACTGCTCAGACAACCGATCGGCCGCTGCGGACCCTGGTGCTCGGTGGCGCCCGGTCCGGGAAGTCGGCCTACGCGGAACAGTTGGTCGCGTCGGAAGCGGTGCGGTACGTGGCGACCGCGGTCGCCGATCCCGCCGACGCCGACTTCGCCGAACGCATTGCGGCGCACCGGGCTCGGCGGCCCGCGCACTGGACCCTGGTGGAGGGCGACCCGGTCGCCGCGCTGAACGAGGCCACCCCCGTCACCCTGGTCGACGACCTCGGGACCTGGCTGACCGCGCGGCTGGATGCCCGCGCCGCCTGGGAGTCGCCGCGCGGCACCGTGAGCCCGGACCTGGATCGTCTGGTCACCGCCGTCGACCACTACCGCGAGCGGCTCGTCATCGTCAGCCCCGAGGTCGGTCTGGGCGTCATCCCCGCCACCGCCTCCGGCCGGTTGTTCCGCGACGAGATCGGCACCCTCAACCAGCGCCTCGCCGAGGTCTGCGACGAGGTGATCCTGGTGGTCGCCGGGCAGGCCCTGCGCGTGAAGCCCGACCGCGCCGCCGCCTCGGCCGCCGCCCTCACCGACGCCGCCGCCGCGAATTCACCGGTCACGGTGGAGAGTTCGGCCCAGCTGTTCGATAACGCGACGGGTCAGGCTGCGGCGCAGGGAGTTCCGGGCGCTGCCGACGCGGCTCGGCCGGTGGGTGCCGGGGCGGATCAATCTGCCCCGCCGGCGGTGCCGGGTGTGGGCAGTGTTCGGCCGGATGCCTCGGAGCTCGGGATGACGGCCGCCGTGCCGGGGACCGAAGCTGCCGCCTCGACGACGGCTGACGCGGGCGGCGTCGCCACGACCGGCGGTTCCGGTTCGAGCGTTGCCACAGCGGCGCAGGCGTCCGGTGCCGTTGTGGGCGTTGCGGATTCGGAGGTTGTTGTCGATGCGCCGCGGTTGAGCAAGCCGGTGCGGATTTCGTTCGGGCCGGTGATGGGGCCGGATCCGATGGTGCGGGCGGCTGCCGAGGAGCGGCAGTTGCAGTTGACCAAGCCCGCCGGGGCGTTGGGGCGGCTGGAGAAGCTGGCGAACTGGGTGTCGGCGTGCCAGGGGGTGTGTCCGCCCAAGCAGTTCGAGCGGGCGCGGGTCGTGGTGTTCGCGGGGGATCACGGGGTCGCCAAGCATGGTGTGTCGGCCTATCCGAGCGAGGTGACCGGGCAGATGGTCGCCAACTTCCTGCACGGCGGCGCGGCGGTGAACGTGCTGGCGCGCCTGGCCGATGCCAGCGTGCGGGTGGAAGACATTGCGGTGGAGGGGGATACCGCGCCGGAGATCTCCAAGCACAAGGTGCGGCGGTCGAGCGGGTCCATCGATCGCGAGGACGCGCTGAGCGAGGCCGAGGTGCAGGCGGCGCTGGCGGCCGGCGCGGCCATCGCCGATGAGGAAATCGATTCCGGCGCCGACCTTCTCATCGCCGGTGACATGGGCATCGGCAACACCACGCCCGCCACCGTGCTGATCGCCGCCATCACCGACACCGAGCCGGTGATCGCGGTGGGCCGCGGCACCGGTGTCGACGACGCCGGCTGGATCCGCAAGACCGCCGCCATCCGCGACGCCATGTGGCGGGCCCGCCCGGTCGTCAAGGACCCGGTTGCCCTGTTGCGCACCGCCTCCGGCGCGGACCTGACCGCCATGGCGGGCTTCCTGGCCCGCGCGGCCGCCCGCCGCACCCCGGTCATCCTCGACGGCGTGGTGGTCACCGCCGCCGCCCTGGTGGCCGACCAGCTGGCCCCGGGCGCCCGCGCCTGGTGGGTGGCGGGCCACCGCTCCAGCGAGCCCTCCCACACCATCGCCCTGCAACGCCTCGACCTCGAGCCCCTCGTCGAGATGAACATGCGCCTGGGCGAAGGCTCCGGCGCGGTCTCCGCCCTCCCGCTCCTCCGCGCAGCGGTCGCCACCCTCGCCGACATGGCCACGTTCGCCGAGGCCGGTGTCAGCACCGCCGACGCCCCCGCCGAATCGGCCGGTGCATAACTTGCCGCCGAGCGCGCCACCACGCCTCGCGCAGCGGGATGCGTTGGCGCGCAAACTCGCCCGGCGTTCACACAGCATGGTCCTCATGCGCGTGGTGGCTGGGCGACCGAGCAGAAGCCCCGCCCGTCGTCCCAGTGGGGCTTCTGCCGGGACCTCGCTCGCGGCAGTGAATTCCGGCGGGCGATCCGCCGGAATAGTTGGCGGAATTGCTGATCAGGCATCGGGATCAGCCGCCTGCACCGGCGTAGGCACGGTGGCCGAGTGAACGGGGTGCGGCTGGCGGTTTCATGGTTGACCGTGTTGCCGGTGCGGGGGCCTGACGAGGTGGATCGGGTGGTTGCGGGGCGGGCGATCGCGTGGGCGCCGCTGGTTGGGATGGTGCTCGGGGTCGGAGCCGCTGGATTGCTATGGGGGCTGGGCGAATTGGGGGCATCGAGTCTGCTGGCAGGGTTCGTCGTCGTGGCGGGGTTGGCGTTGATCACGCGGGGGATGCATATCGATGGGCTGGCGGACACGATGGATGGGCTCGGGAGTTATGGGTCGCCGGAGCGGGCTCGGGAGATCATGAAGAGTGGTGGGGCCGGGCCGTTCGGGGTGGCGGCGTTGGTGTTTGCCGTTGGGGTGCAGGCGGTTTCGTTTGCGGCGTTGGCGGGGGCCGGGCGGTGGGTGGCTGTGGTGCTGGCGGTGGCCGTGGGGCGGGTCGCGGTCGTGATGGCGTGCCGGAAGGGGGTCGAGGCTGCGCCCGGGGCCGGGTTCGGGGCGCTGGTCGCGGGGACGCAGATGCCGGTCGTCGGGCTCGCTTGGGGCGGGATCGCCCTTGTGGCAGGGGTGTTCGCGGTCGGGAATCGGTGGCAGGGGCCGGTGGCCGTGGTGCTGGCGTTGGGGGTGGCGGTGGTGTTGGCGCGGCATTGTGTGCGGCGGTTCGGCGGGCTCAATGGTGATGTGCTCGGGGCCGCACTGGAATTGAGCGTCGCCGTGGCCGCCGCGGTGCTGTCGTTCGCCCGTTAGCGGGGTGGGAGGAAGGCCCGGATGTAGTCCCAGGCCGCGTAGACGATGGGCTGAGCCCGTCATATCGGGCTAATTTCGGCGACGCGCCGTGGGCGTAACAGATTGTTTGCCGGTGCAATCCGACCGACCAGTGGTTGCGAATACATCGTGATCGCAACTGCCCTGGCCGGAAATGGAGTCGCGGAATGCTCGGAATTCTGTTGCAGCTGGGTGTGCTCGTGTCGTTCGTGGTGGTGGCGGTCGGCGTGTTCGTGCTGGGTGACCGGCTGCGGCCGAAGTCCTGGCGGCACAGCGACGATGCCGGGGCCGGGCACATGATGCTGGACATGGTCAACATGTTCTTCGCCGCGATCGTGGCCTTCGTGGTGGTGATCCTGTGGCAGCAGTACGACACCTCGCACGACCACACGGTGTCGGAGGGCAAGGCGCTGGTGAGCGTGTACGAGACCGCCAACGCCATGCCCGAGAAGGACCGCACCCAGATCCAGGGTCTGGTGAAGGACTACACGAAACAGGTCGTGGGCGACGAGTGGCGCACCATGGACGAGCAGCAGCGGCTCAGCCCGGCCGCCCAGGCGACTCTGGACGATCTGCGCGAGGCGGTGTCGTCCGCGCCTGCCGCCGACGCGGATGCGAAGGCGACCCAGGACAAGGCGATGACCGGCGTGGACGCCATCGCGGAGGCCCGCTACGACCGCAGCCTCGACGCCGCGTACCACCTGCCCGGATTCCTCTATGCGGCACTGTGGTTCTCGACCGTGATGCTGCTGTTCGGCACGGTGTTCTCCGGTGTGCTGGTCACCAAGCGCAGCATCCTGATGACCGGCCTGTTCGGCCTGGTGATCGGCGCGGTCATCCTGGCCATCTACCAACTCGACGAGCCGTTCTCGGGGAGTAGCCACGTCTCCAGGGACGCCTACGAGATGGCGCTGTCGCGATTCGACCACATCACCTCTCCGGCCCCGGCGGCCGCCGGCGTCAGCCAGCGCTGAGGTCCGCACCGGGTGCGCTCGGGATTCACATTATGGAGGCGGCGTGAACCGAACTGGCAGGGCGGCACGGGGATTCGCGGTCGCGACGGCCGTCCCGCTGGCGGCGGCGCTACTCGCGGTGCGACCCGCGGTGGCCGGGGCCGATCCCGCGGCCCCGGAGGTGCCGTCGATCGGTGAGATCCTCAGCGGCAGTTCTGGATCCGACGGGGTTGCCGGGCCGATCGACGCGCCTACCGGCAGCGCGCTCGGCTTGGGGACCGGAAGCAGTTACACGGGAAGCCGATCCGGTTCGGGCGGCGGGTTGTCCTCGGGCAGCGGGCTGGGACTGGGCCCGAGTCCCGCCGCGGGCGGATCGCTCAGCACCGGCAGCGGTGTGTCGGGCAGCGCCCAGACCGGCAGCGGAATCACCGCCGGCGCCGCCGGTCTGGCCTTGCCGAACCTGAATCCCCATGTGGCGCAGCAGACGCCGCGGCCGATCGAGGCGGCGAGCCCGGCCGCCGCGCCGAACACCCTCGGAGGTCTGGCCGGGCTGGATTCGGGCAGTGTCCTGACCGCCTGCGCGGGCAGCGCCGTGGTCGGCAGCGCCGCACTAGGTCTGGGCCTGCTGACCGGGAGCGGCACGGGCTCCGGTCTGCTCGGGCCCGGCTTCGTTCCCGGCTCCAGCGGGCTGGTCGGTCCCGGCTCGGCCGGGATGGGCAGCGTCATGGTGGGCAGTGCGCTGACCGGTAGCGCGCTGCTCACCTGCATGTTGCTGCTGCCGATTCCGATGCCGCCGGAACCCGGTATCCCCCTGGAGATTCCCTCGCCGCCGGTCGTGGCCCCGGCCGCCGCGCCCGTGCCGCCGCGGCCGGTGCCCGCTCCCGAGGTGATTCCGCCCGCGCCCGCCCCGGTTCCGGTGCCGCCCCCGCCTCCGGTCGCGTATGTGGCCCCGCCCGTGCCGCCGCAGCCGGTCACCTGGACCACGCTGCAGATCATGACCGTCATGATCATCACCATCATCATCGGCACCCGGGCCCGGGTCGCCCGCGCGAACCGCGGCCGCTAGACCCACGAGATCACTTGCGGAACTTGGTTTCCCGGTCGGTGGCGTTGTAATTGGCCAGGTAGCGGAGGTGCTGGAACTTGTTGAGATCGATCCGGCCCTGGGAGAGCGCCGGATTGGGCTGGTTGTAGTCGGTGAAATTGGTGAACTCGACGGTGATGCCCGCCTCGGCGGCCTTCTTCTTGAACACGTCCCAGTGCGGTTGTGCGAGGTCGTTCACACCGATACGGACCACGTCCCCGTGGTGTTCCCGGCCACAGGCGGCCGTCAACGCCAGTGCGAGCAGGACCGGAAACACCAGGTAACGGCGCAGTTTTCGCATTTCACGCACCGTAGGGGAGCCCGCGCGCGGGCCGAAAGCCTTTGACTCGCCCGGATCGCAATCATTGCCGGGCGATTGCTCGCACAGTTGCATATCCGGGTGCGAATCAAGTTGAACATTCATCGGGCACTGGCGATCCCGGTCCTGGTAGCGGCCGTCGCGAGCCTCACCCTCACGGCCTGCGGCAGCAGCGACAGCTCCGGCGGCAATACCGTGCGCATCGGCACCACCGAGTCCGACCCCCATTGGGACGTCTTCAAGGACGAGGCCAAGAAACAGGGCATCAACCTCGACATCGTCCACTACTCGGACTACTCGCAGCCCAATATCGCGTTGGCGCAGAAGCAGATCGACGTGAATCTGTTCCAGCATCTGCAGTTCCTCGGGCAGTACAACGTCGCCAACAACAAGGATCTGACGCCCATCGGGGCCACCTACATCGTGCCGCTCGGGCTGTACTCCAAGAAGCACAAGACGCTCGCCGACATCCCGCAGGGCGGGGAGATCGCGATCCCGAACGATCCGACCAATCAGGCTCGGGCACTGTTCGTGCTGCAGGCCGCCGGGCTGCTGAAGCTCACGGGCGACAAGGGACAGCCGACTCCCGCCGATGTCGACAAGGGCGCGTCCAAGGTCAAGGTGACCGCGGTCGATGCCGCCCAGACCGCGTTGTCGCTGGCCTCGGTGGACGGTGCGGTCGTCAACAACACCTACCTGTCCAAGGCCGACATCGACCCGAACAGTGCGCTGACCAAGGATGATCCGAGCAATCCGGGCGCCGCGCCCTACATCAACGCGGTGGTCACCCGCGCCGAGGACAAGAACAACCCGACCTATCTGAAGCTGGTCGACATCTTCCACAGCCCGGAGGTGCAGCAGGCCGAGGCGCAGGACTCCAAGGGCACCGCGCTCGAGGTGAAGAAGAACGGCCCCGAACTGGAGCAGATCCTGCAGCGGGTGCAGCAGACCATCCGCGACACCAAGTGAGCGACAACGAAACCGGGGCCGCGGCGGTCGAATTCCGTTCGGTCACCAAGGTCTTCAAGACCGGCAAGCAGCAGCACATCGCGCTCGACGGCATCGACCTGCGCATCGAGCGGGGCGAGATCTTCGGTGTGATCGGCTATTCCGGCGCGGGCAAGTCGACGCTGGTCCGGCTCATCAATGCCCTCGAGAAGCCCACCGACGGCACCGTCCTGATCTCCGGCGACCCCATCACCGGGGTCCCGGAGTCCCGGGTCCGCCACCTGCGCCGCGATATCGGCATGATCTTCCAGCAGTTCAACCTGTTCCGCTCACGCACCGCGGCGGGCAATATCGAATACCCGCTCAAGGTGGCCGGCTGGCCACGCGCCCGCCGCAAGGCCCGGGTCGCGGAACTGCTGGAGTTCGTGGGCCTTTCGGACAAGGCCCGCAGCTACCCCGACCAGCTCTCGGGCGGCCAGAAACAGCGCGTCGGCATCGCCCGCGCCCTGGCCACCTCCCCGTCCCTGCTGCTGGCCGACGAGGCCACGTCGGCCCTGGATCCGGAAACCACCGGCGAGGTCCTGCGCCTGCTGAAGAAGATCAACCGGGAACTCGGGGTCACCATCGTGGTCATCACCCACGAAATGGACGTCATCCGCGCGGTCGCGGACCGCGTCGCGGTGCTCGCCGCGGGCCGAATCGTGGAGTTGGCCGACACCTTCGACGTGTTCTCCGCGCCGATGGCCACCCCCACCCGCTCCTTCGTCGAAACCGTCCTGCACAACCGCCCGACCACCGGTGAACTGGAACGCCTGGGGGAGCGGCACCCCGGCCGCCTGGTCACCGTGGACATCGACGACGAGCGCGGCATCGGCGCGGAATTGGCGGCGGCCGTCACCGCGGGTGTGAGCTTCGAAGTGGTCTTCGGCGGCGTGAGCACTCTGCAGGACAAGACATTCGGCAGTCTCACCCTCGCGTTGAACGGCCCCGACCAGGAGGTGAGCCGGTTCGCCGAACGCCTGGCCGCCCACGACGCGGCGGCGCGGGGTGCTGAGGCGCTGATCGCGGCGGCGCCCGTGGTGGCCGAGATCGCCGACTCCCCTGCGGCCGAGGGCGTTCTGTCGGCGGGTGTTCCGGCTGCGGGCGAGACGCCGACCCGAGCGGCTGAGCTGGAGCCCGCGGGCCACGCCGTGGCGGCGGTAGGGGCGTCGGATGCCGGTGTGGTCGCCGATTCGGTCTCGGCTGAGACGGATTCGAGCTCGCGTTCCGTCGCGCAGGAACCCACGCGGACCCTGCTGGGCGGCACAGCGCCGCAGCGAGCGGCCGCGGGCAGGGGGGAACCGGCGGCACCGATCGCAGGTGACACGCGCACGGTGGACTCGGCCGCGGAAGGTGCGCAATCAGAGGTGCAGGAGGGCGCTGTGCCGCGGCCTGCTGGTGAGGTCAGGAGCGCGTGATGACCGGGGTGGTGACTCTGGCTGCGGTACAGACGGATTGGGATCGGCTGCGCCCCGTGCTCAGCGAGGCCGTCGGGACCACGATCTATCTGGTGCTGTTGACCTTTGTGGTGGGCGGGACCATCGGGCTGGCGTTGGGGACGGCGCTGTACACCACGCGCAAGGGTGGGTTGCTGGCCAATGCGCCGGTCAATGTGGTGTTGAACGTGTTGGTGAATGTGGTGCGGCCGATTCCGTTCATCATTCTGCTGGCGGCGTTGGGGCCGGTGACCTTGAAGGTGATCGGGACGACGATCGGGACCGATGCGGCGGCGTTCGTGATGATCGTGGCGGCGTCGTTCGGGATCGCGCGGATTGTCGAGCAGAATCTGGTGACGGTGGATCCGGGGGTGATCGAGGCGGCGCGGTCGATGGGGGCCGGGCCGGTGCGGATCATTCTCACGCTGTTGATTCCGGAAGCGTTGGGGCCCTTGGTGCTCGGCTACACGTTCGTGGTGATCGCGATCGTCGACATGTCCGCCATGGCGGGCACGGTCGGCGGTGGCGGGCTCGGTGACTTCGCGCTCGTGTACGGGTATCAGCGGTTCGACTGGCGGGTCACGCTGGTGGCGACGTTGATCATCATCGCCGGGGTGCAGGGCATCCAGTTCCTCGGGAACTTCGTGGCCCGCCGGGTATTGCGCCGATGAGGGGTGCGCGATCCGGCGGGCCCGCGGTCACGAGAGTTGCTCGAGCTTCGGGACCTGCCATTTGCGGTTCAGTACTTCGTCTTTCGGTGCGTAGAGCCGCAGGGTGAGGGAGAACCGGCCGCTGTCGGGAATGGGCAGCCAGTGCCCGGCGGGGACGTCCGGGCCGGGATCGGCGTGCTGGACGGTGATTTCGACGGTGCCGTCGGCGGCCGGTGCGATCGGGACCAGGTGGCCCACCGAGTAGATGCCCGCCGGGTTCGGCACCAGATAGGACTCGGCGTCATAGGCGGTCAGCGACCAGAACGCGCCGACCGGCGGCAGTTGATCCTTGGCGAAGGTCAGCCGGAATCGACTGCCGCCGTCGGCATTCGCGTTCACGGTCGGGTACACCGCGTCGCGGGGCAGGTTCGCGCCCAGACCGATCGCGGCGACCTGCGCGCGCAGCGGGTAGTCGGTGCCGTAGGCGCCGACACCGAGGTTGAAGGTCCAGCCGTTCTGGTTCTGGGCCTTGGGATCCCGATAGGCCGCCACGGACTTGCGGGCCGCGGTAGCTGCGGCGGTCAGCATGTCCGCCGGTGCGGTGGACATGGTGGCGCCCGGGGTGATGCCGATGGTGGCGAAGCGCTTCATGGCGTCGCTGTCGTCGGGTGCGGGCGGGTTGAGGGCCATGACGGCGCACAGGCGGTTGAAGAAGGTGGGGCCGTCCATCTGCGCGACCAGCTGTGCGGGGACGCCGCCACCCGTCGGCTGGGCTCCCGGACCGCCCTGGACGGCGTTGGGGTCGGCGTTCCAGACGCTGAGTGGGGCCAGCTTCAGCTGCTGCTGCAGGGCGCGCACGTTCTGAATGTCGTTGTCGCCCTTGTATTCGATGCGGCCGATCAGCCAGGTGGTGCCGGTCGGCATGGCCAGCTGGGTCATACCGGCGGGCACGCTGCCCTTCCACCCGGGGCCGGTGACCAGGTAGGTGTAGGGTGGGTTCCGGTCGCCCGCCTTGATTTTCGGGTCCGCACTGCTCGGGTCGTGCGCGGTATTGGTCCACGCGTCGAGGAACTGCATGAGCCAGTACCGCCCGGCCTCCATGGCGGGCACCTGCAGCACCATCGGTTCGGCGCGCAGATCCAGCCACGCCTGCGAGTAGAGGGTGTCCAGGTTGAGGCGGACGACCTGCTTCGCGGCGGGCGTCGGCGGATTCTGGTGCACGAAGTGGTTTGCCGGGCCGCCGGTCTCGCGGGTGACGTCCATCAGCACCAGCGGATATCCGAACACGTACGCGTCGGCGGCGACATCCTTGGGGTCGTTCGAGGCCGGGGTGGTGCCGGTCGAGGTCGAGCCGTCGCTCGACCTGCCGCACGCGGCCAGGCCGACGGCGGCCATGACGGCCGCGCCGAGCCCGATTGCCATGCGGCGGTTGACGCGCGGAATGCCCTGGTCGGACGTTGGTTCCATAGGTGCCGAGCCCTTTCCCGAGGTAGTGGTTGCGCCCGCCTTTTTGCAGTGTCGCTGCAAGTATATCGGCCAACCGAAAGCTACCGCGGTAGGGGATCGACCGCTACTGCGACTGCCGCATGCCCGCCTCGCGACCCCAGCCGTTGATGCGGTGCTCGAGCGGGCGGAGACGGTCGTAATAGATATTGCGAAGTTGTTCGGGAGCCGAGGGGCGGGCCGCGTCGACCTCTTCGACGGCGAAGGAGATGGCGGACAGGTCGGCCAGCAGGTCGTCGCGCTGCGCGGGGAGCTTGACGCGGTCGTGCTGGTCCACCCGCGAATCGGTCTGGAGCTCACCGTATTTGCGGCGGATGGCATTGTCGGCCGCGTCGATGCGGCGCTTCAGCCAATCGCGCAGCAGACTCGGAGTCTGCTGCATGACGGCGATCTCGCGAATGGACGGGATGTGCAGGATCTCGCGTTCGAGGTCGTCGAGCTTCTCGTTGACCCGCGGCCAGGCCACGAAATCGCCCGCGTCGTAGGCGGCGCGGCCCTGCTGTTCGAGGTCGTCGCGGCGCAGCCGGTACATGGGGGCGCTGTCGGGCTCCTCGCGCTGCAGGAACAGCACGAGTTCGCTGAGGTTGCGCAGGCTCTCCTCGAAGTCGGCCAGCGGCGGTTCCAGATAGTCCTCGGGCCCGCGGCTGTTGAGCAGGCCCTGCAGGATGGTTTCGGCCTCCAACAGCAGGTGATGGGCCTTGGCCTGGTCCTGGGTGCGGGCCACCAGCGGCTCGAGCGCGTCGAGGCGCTGCTCGATCTCCGGTCGCGCCTTGGCGGATTCGGCGCGGTGCGCCTCGCGCTGCATCTGCCGCCAGTCGGTGCGGGCCGCGGCCGCGCGGGTGCGGATCTCGTCCCACGAGGCGACCTCGCGGACCGGGATCTCGATCACCGCGGTGGCGCTGCGGTCCAGGTGGGGGATGCGCACCGAGGCGTGCACGGTCCAGCCGACCGCGAACTCGAGGGTGAGTTCCACGACCGCGCCCGGCTCCAGATCCTCGGGCAGGTCGCGGATCTTGACCACGCCGATGGGAATCCAGCCCTCGTAGAGCCGCACCGCCAGCGTGGTGCCGCGAATGGCGGTCTCCAGGCGCTGGTAGACGCGATGCGGAATCTTGGTGCCCGCCTGCACGACCCGGCACAGCTGGCGGTCGAGCAGCTCCACCGAGAAGTCGTGCGCCAGGATGTCACCGGCCAGATCCGGTACGGCGGTGGCGGTTTCGGCGCGCACGCCCACGCGCTCGACGGCGATCTCCCGGCCGTCGGCGAGCACCCGCACGACGCATTCACCGTCGCCCAGCGGCACCTCGATGAACAGGAAGGTGCCCTCGGGATCGGTGATCCGCTCGCGCTGCGGCTCCCAGCCCTCGGGCGCCACCTCGACCTCGATCTCGGCGGCCTCGATGTTCGACAGCAGCACCCGGCCCGCGATGTCCACGGAATCACCGTCCGGGACAAGGGCTTCCAGCTCCAATACCTGGCTGCGGGTGGCCAGGTTCGCGGCCTTCAGCGCCGCCCCGACCGCGACCACCAGCTCCGGATGGAACAGCCGCGGGGTGAGCCCGAAGCGCGCCTCGAGCAGCTCGGCCACCAGCGGCACCCGCGAGGACCCGCCCACCAGCACGATCTCGTCCAGATCGGTCTGGGTGAGCCGGGCCTTGCTCAGCGCCTCGGCGCAGTGGTCGAGCGTCTCGTTCACGAAACCCTCGATCAGCCGGTTGAATTCGTGCCGGCCCAACGGCAGGTTGATGCTCATGGGCAGGCCGGTGCGGTCCTCGAGATCCTGGTTGATGATCTCGGTCTCGGTCTCGCGGGTCAGGTCGTGCTTGGCGGTCTCGGCCAGGGACAGCAGCCGCGCCAGGCGTTCGGCGTCGGCGGCATCGCCGGGCTCGGCGCGCAGGTCGTAGGCGGGCAGTTGCGTGATCATCCAGTCCACGATGGCCTGATCGAAGTCGTAGCCGCCCAGATACCGGTCGCCGTCGAAGGATCGGCTGCTGAAGCCGTCCTCGGGATCCCAGGACACCACCGAGGTGTCGAAGGTGCCGCCGCCCAGGTCGTAGACCAGGAAACGCTTGCGTTCGGCGGCGGTGCCGCCGGACTCGTGCATGTGCGCCAGCGCCGCCGCGACCGGCTCCATGAGGGTTTCGGCGACCTCGAGACCGGCCTCGGCGCCCGCCTGGGTGGTCTGGGTCTTGGCGCTGGTCTCGAAGTAGGCGGGCACGGTGATCACGGCGCGGTCGACGGCGACGCCGAGCGCCTGCTCGGCCACGGTCTTGAGGTGCCGCAGCAGATGCACCGACGCCTGCAGGGGAGTCAGGGTGGCGTGGCCCGCGATGACCGGTTGATCGGTGCCCATATTGCGCTTGAAGAACATCGCGGGCGGCGCACCGGCCTGGCGCGCTTTGCGTTTGGCGAGCGCGCCGACCAGCGGGGTGCCGTCGGGCCCGATCCAGACCGCGGACGGGGTGGTCAGCGACAGGTCGGGATTGGCCACCAGCAGTGCGCCGCCGAGCGGGCGCAACCGCCGGCTGTCGATCAGGGCCTGCTTGTTCGGGATGTCGGTGTCGGCGGGAATGGCGATGCAGCAGTTGGTGGTACCCAGGTCGATGCCGGCGACGATGCTCATGCGGGGGTCTCCTCGGTGGGGCTGGGCAGCAGCCGGGGCAGTACGCGATAGTCCAGGCGGGGCGCGCCGTCGACGGCCGAATGCGGGCCGGAATCCTCTGCGGCGGACAGGGTTCGGGCCAGATCGAGCAGTTCGGTCAGCTCGGGGAGATCCTCGCCCTCGGGTTCGGTGCGGTGGGTGAGCAGTTCGGCCGCCAGCCGGGTGCGCGGGGTGGCCAGCTGCTCCTCGGCCGCATTGATCCGCGGCACGTCGAGGATCTCGCCGAAGAGCGGAAATCGCTTGGCGTCGTAGGAGATCCGCTTGCGTCGCGCGGCGATGCGGGTGCGCACGGTCGCGCGGTCCGCGGCCGGATCGATGTCGAGCACCTGGAATGCCGTCTCGTAGTACGGATTCCGATCGCGCCAGGCCCACAGGTTCATGATTCGCTCGCTCTCGTCACAGGAAGCCCAGCGCGTGGCCCTGGATGGAACGCTCCAGCTTCCCCGACGCGACCAGCAGTTCGCGGGCCTTGTCGTAGGGGGCGAGGGCGGGCAGCCCCAGCATGAGCGCGGTATTGAGATGGCCCGCGGCCCGGCGGAATCCGGTCCGGTCGTCGTAGGGATTGCGCTTGAGCCGGTCGTAGGTGGAGAACAGCAGGCTGGTGCCGTGCCAGAACTCGTGGCGGGCCAGCTTGGCGGCGAAGGCCATCCGATCGGATTCGCCGGTGGCCGGGCGGCGGCCGGTGGACAGCTGCCGGGAGGTCAGGCCGAGCCGGGCGCGCATCGGATCCACCAGGTCGGCAATGCGTTCCAGCACGGGCCGGGCGCGTTCGGCCCACTCCCGATCCGAGCGGCGGTGTTCGGTCTCGGCGGTCTCGATGCCGACGTCGAGGGCCTGTTCGGCCAGCGGGATATTGTCGGAGTCGATGTCGATCCAGGCCCGCACCTCGGCGAGGGCGCGGTCCAGGTCGCCCTCGCGGACGAGTCTCCGGATGCCCGCACCGGCTTCGCGGGCCAGTCGCGCGCGGGCGCGGTCGATGTCGGCGGGCGCGAAGGCCGCAGTGCGGATCAGGTCCAGATGCGCTCGCGCCCTGGGCAAGTCGTCCTTGCGCAGCTGCAGCACCAGGGTGACGTGCGGATCGAGCACCTGTGCGGGCAGCTCGCCGCGGGCCTCGTCGACGGCGATCGCCACCTCCTCGGGGGTGGTATCACCGGCCGTGGCGGTGAGGCGAGTGCGCAGGTCGTCCCAGAAACGATCGTCCGCGCCCAATCGCGCCCAGTAGCCGATGGCCCGTCGCCAATGTTCGAAAGCCGTGTCGTCACCGGCGATTTCGAGCTGATAGGCGCGGGCGTGCTCGGCGATGGCCAGATGGTGCAGCGTGCGCGGTCCGGTCCCCGTGGCATCACACGGCCCGGCCTCGGATGGTTCGAGCGGCACGATCCCGGTGACGTCATGCGGCGCGGCTCCAGCGGCCTTGTGTGGCGCGGCCCGGGTGACTGTGCGCTGCCCGGTCGAGGTGGCCGCGTCGTAGTCCTGCCACAGCCGCAATGCGGTTGGGGTCCAGGGCTGAACGGTCCCGTCCTCGCGCAGTGCGGCGAAGGCCAGCCGGTCGAGCGGTCGTTCGACGGACGTCTTCGCCCGCATTCGGTCGATGGTGTCGGCGATGCGGGTTGCGGTGTCGCGCAGGAGATTCGCCGCGTCGCCCTCGGCCCCGGCCAGGAGCTGGCGGGCCTGGGTGAGCAGGCGGTCGGTCTCCTCGAAGCGGGAGAACAGCGCGGCGCGGGCCGCCTCGGCGAGATAGGTTCGCGCGGTGGCGACCCGCATGGCGTCGAGATCCCCGCCCGCGCCGGGCGATCCGGCGTCCGCGTCGCCGATCAGCTCGGTCAGCAGCCCGGAATCGGTGCGGGACACCGCCGTCAGCACGGTCGCGGGGGCGACCATCGAATGGGTGGGCCAGTGCTCGCGGTAGCGCGCCAGCAGCATGCGCGCACCGGCGGTGAGCAGTTCGTCGTCGCCGTCGAGTGCGCCGAGCACCAGTCGCGCGTTGGCTCCGGGGCCGTCCGCGACCGTGGTGTCGGCCAGGAAGCCCCGCAGCCGGGTGCGTGCCGTCTGCTCGTCGCCGTCGCGGAGCCGATCGAGTGCCGAGACGAATCCGGCTGCCCGCCGGACATTCTCGTCCCCGTCGCGCCCCGCTTCGCTCAGCGCCGCGCTCGCCGGTCGGCCGGTCATCACCGCGGCGGTCCCGATCAGCAGCTGGCGATACGGGCTCGGCGTCCCCGGTCCCCGCAGGGCGTCCGCCGCTGTCGCACCGTTCAGCAGGCGCTGATGCGCGCCGATGTCGTGCAGCTTCTTCAACCGCTCGCGCGCCTGGGTCCCGCCGCCGAACCGGTCGGCCAGTTCGTACCGCCGCGCCGCCTCGGCCTCCTCACCGCGCCCCGCCGCCCGATCCCCGAACAGTACGAACCATTCCGGGCGGGTCGCCGGGCCGAGCGCGTAGAGCACCTGCCACACCGGTGACGCCGATCCGGTGAATTCGTGGGTGCCGAAGTCGGCGTCCACCATCTCGACCAGATGTGTGCGCGCCAGCTCCCGGAACGTCGCGGACACCACGGAGTTGTCGGCGAGCACCGCGGTGGTCACCCAGGAACCGACCGGTTCCGAAGTGGTCATGAGTTCGCTCGCCGCCGACCACGTCTCACCGAACGACGCGGCCTCCGGACGTGCCATCCAGGCCCCGAGCACCTGCCGGGCGAGCTTCTCGTCGAGGCCGAACCAGCCGCGCAGCCGGGAGACCAGCCGCACCCCGGCGTCCGGGGTGGCCGCGCCGATCTCCCCGGCCCGGGCCAGCAGGACGGCCCGCTCGGCGAGGATCTCGGCATCCTCGGCCAGCGCCAGGAACTCGTGCACCCCCGCCAGCATCGCCCGCGCCCGGGCGCTCGGTTCCGGCTCCGCGTCGGCCGCGGTCAGCCGTTCGTGGAAGCGCTGCCGGACCGGCGACACCGCCGCCGCCCGCACCGGCGCGACCGGCTCGCGTACCGGCTCGGGCTGCGCCCGCTGTTCTCCGTTATCGCGTGACCTACGCCATTTCATGCCGTCACTCCTGCCGGGAAACCGCACTGACCACGGTGGAGACGCCACCCGGAACCCGCCCCACTCGCGCCCGACCCTATCCGATTTGCCCGGACCGGAACGAGACCGCGGGTCATCCCGCGACCGAACCGACACCGAGCCACCGGGCGGCCCTCGGCCGCGAGCGATGCGCGGTCCAGAGCCGCCGCGGAGGTCCGTGTCGCCTCGGATACGCGAGCGGGGCGGCTGCAGATAATGAGGCATGAGCGATGATCAGACGGTGGGGGCCGCTCTCGGGCGGCTGGTCGACGACGGGGTGCTGACCGCCGAGCAACGCGATGCGGTGGTGGCGGCGCTGGAGCAGCAGCGGGCGCGGCCGCCCGCGGGGCGGGTGCTCGCGGAGATCGCGGCGTACGCGGGGGCGGGGCTGTTGCTGGGTGGGATTGTGCTGCTGATGGATTCGGCCTGGGGCCGGCTGGATCGGCTCGGGCAGGCGCTGGCGCTGGCCTTCGTCACCGCCTTGCTGGTGGTCGCCGGGGTGGTGCTGGCCGGGCCGAAACAGCTGTTCACCGAGCGCAGGCCGGTGCGGACCACGCGAATGCGGCTGGCGGCGGCCCTGTTCGCGTTGGCGACGCTGTCCAGCGCGGGGTTCGTCGCGGTCCTGCAAGCCGACACCGACGACGGGAACTGGGTGTGGGCCGTCCTGGTCGCGGCGGTGGTGGCCGTGGCGGGGTATCGGGCGCTGCCGTCGCTGCTCGGGTTGGTGGCTGTCGTCGGCTTCGGCACCTGGGCGGTGGGCGGGATGCTCGAATCCTGGGCGCATGCCCCGGACTTCGTGGTCGGGATCGCCGTCCTGGCGATGGGCGGAATGTGGCTGGCGCTCAGCCGGATCGGCCTGGCGGTCCCCAGCTGGGCCGGGTACGCGGGCGGCATCGTGATCGGCGTCATCGGCGCGGAATTCGCGGATCGCAACTGGTTGTGGGTCGTGGCGATGGTGCTGCTCATGGGTGCGGCCTGTTTCGCGCTGTATGTCACCGATCGCTCACCGGTGCTGGTGCTCGGCGGTGGTTTCTGCGTGGCCGCGGCCGTCACTCGCGCGGTCTGGCACTGGACCGATCACTCCACCGGCGCGGCAGCGGTCATCGTGCTGATCGGCGCGGTGCTGCTCGGAATCGCCGGAATGCGTCTCGTACGCGATCATTCGTGACCGACGGTGTCGCGGGAGCGGTTCAGGACGAGCCCGCCGAGAATCAGGCCGATCGTGCCCAGCCCCATGGCTGCCCAGGACGCGACGATCCCGTTGCCGGTGCCCGGACCGCCCGCGGCGGTGGCCGTGAGCACGCTGCCCAGCACGAGGCCGATCAGACCCGAGACCAGGCCGGCCGTCGCCCCGCGTCGAGCGTTCCCGGCGCGTCCACGGGCGATGCGGGTCAGGGTCGAGCCGCCGATGACCACGCTGAACAGACTTACGAGTGCGGTCAGTGAAGGGGCGACACGGCCGGAGGTCATGCCCGTGACCGCGGCGGTCTGCTGAACCGCGGCCGCCGCGGGGGCGGCGAACGCGATCCCCGTGACGAGGGTGGTGAGGACGGCGGCGGACAGCTGGCGGGCGGCGATGGGGTGCTCCTTTGTCGGACGACGCGACTGCCCCTTCATCTTGTGCGCCGTGTACGCGGCGGATCATCCTGTGGACGTGGACAATTCGTGCTGCGGTCGCCGCCGTATCCGGGCTGCCGCGCCCGCGGTACCGCCGGTGGAACTACCGCGTCCGCGGTAGTCGGCGGATACCGCGCGGGCAGGAGTTCCGGCTGCGGGATTGCGGCTAGGGTGCTGCGATGAGCACGGCGCGAATCCGCTTCGGAGACCGGGGGATCGCCAGTATGGCCTTCGCCCGGGGCCGGGACGCGCTGCAACTGGCGTGGTTGATCGCGGCGGCCGCCGCCGCCCGTGACCGCGCCCAATTGGTCATCCTCGCCTACGAATCCGGCCTGGTCACGGTGCACCGATCCTGAACCGCCCTGCCGCGGGCGGAAATCGGTGTGGGGTCAGGCCGTCATCGTGGTTCGGGGTGTGGTGTCGGCTTCGGAGAACATGACGCTGTGCCACCAGGCATCCAGCGGACTGGGGTCGGGCCAGACGACACCGTGCCGGACGCGGCGGACTGGGGGTTGGGCGGTGGTGGTGTGGCTCATGCGAACTCCTGGGTGCACGAACGTTTGGGGCAGCGACCACGCTGGCGCTGCCTATCCAAGATCGCTCAGTGCACCGGTCCGTCACAGAGGCGAAAGTCCGCTGTCGAGGGCCCGAGGGTTACAGATTGACCGGGTAGGTCGGCTCCTGGATCTCGGGCTTGATGCGGTTCTCGACGAAGATGCCGTGCCAGATCATGAAGATGATCAAGGTCCAGAGGCGGCGGCTGTGGTCGATCGGCCCGGTGCGGTGGGCTTCCAGCATGGCCAGGATGGCCTGCTTGTTCAGGAGGTGGTCGGTGCCGGACTCGGTGATCTGGGCGCGGGCCCAGTCGTAGAGTTCGGGGCCGCGCAGCCAGTGGCGCAGGGGGACCGGGAAGCCGAGCTTGGCGCGGTTCAACACGTGCGGGGGCACGATGTCGGTGAGCGCCTGGCGCAGGGCGTATTTGGTGGTGTCCTTGGTGATCTTCTGGTCGTAGGGGATCTTCTCGGCGACCTTGTAGACCTCGGGGTCGAGGAAGGGGACGCGCAACTCCAGGGAGTTGGCCATGGTCATCTTGTCGGCCTTGACCAGGATGTCGCCGCGCAGCCAGGTGAACAGGTCCAGATGCTGCATGCGCGCGACCGGGTCCCAGTCGTAGCCCTGCATGGCGTAGATGGGGGCGGTCACGTCCTGGTGCGTCCACTCGGGGCGGAATTCCCGCAGCACCGAACGCAATTGGGCGTCGTTGAAGCTGCGGGCGTTGCCGTAGTAGCGCTCCTCCATGGTGAGCGAGCCGCGGTGCAGCAGGCTCTTGCCGCGGGTGCCCTCCGGAATGCGGTCCGAGACCTTGCCCACCAGCTTGCGCAGCCCCTTGGGCAGGTACTCGAAAGGCTTGAGCGACAGCGGTTCCCGGTAGATGGTGTAGCCGCCGAACAGCTCGTCCGCGCCCTCGCCGGAGAGCACGACCTTGACGTGCTTGCGGGCCTCCTTGGCCACGAAGTACAGCGGCACCAGCGCCGGGTCGGCGACGGGTTCGTCCAGATACCAGACGATTTCGGGAATCGCGGCCGCGTACTCCTCGGGGGAGACCATGCGCACGTAGTGCTTGGCGCCGATGGCCGCCGCGGTCTCGGCGGCCACATCGGCCTCCGAGTAGCCCTGGCGCTCGAACGCCGAGGTGAAGGTCAGCAGGTTCGGGTTGTGCCGGATGGCCAGCGCCGCGGTGGCGGTGGAGTCGATGCCGCCGGACAGGAACGCGCCCACGGTCACGTCCGCGCGCATGTGCTTGGCGACCGAGTCCTCGAGCGCCTCGGCGATCTCCCGGTAGAGCTTGTTCTCCGAACCGGTGGCCAGCTTCTGAACCCGGAACTGCGGGTTGAAGTAGCGGGTCACCCGCGGGGCCTCGCCCGGCTCGACCCAGGCGTAGCAACCGGATTCGAGGCGGCGGACGTCCTTGTGCAGGGTCTCGGCCTCGGGCACGTACTGCAGCACCGTGTAGTGCTCGAGCGCGCGCGGATCCAGCGCGTCGGAAAGCTCCAGTGCCGGAAGCAGTCCCAGCAGGCTCTTCTTCTCACTGGAGAACGCGGTGCCGCCGTCGCCGGTGGCGATGAACAGCGGCTTGATGCCGAACGGGTCGCGCGCCAGGAACAGCTTGTTCAGCTGGGTATCCCAGATGGCGAAGGCGAACATGCCGCGCAGGCGGCCGGGAGCCATCGCGCCCCAGTAGTGGAAGGCGGCCATGATGGCCTCGCCATCGCCCTCGGTACGGAACATGGGCGCGTCGCCGTACTCGGCCTCGTGCGCTTCCTTCAGCTCGGCGCGCAGCTCGAGATAGTTGTAGATCTCGCCGTTGAAGGTCATCGCGTAGCGCTCGGGGTTCTCCGGCGGACCCCAGCGCAGTGGCTGGTGCGAGTGCTCGATATCGATGATCGACAGGCGGTTGAAGCCGAAGATCATGTGCTCGTCGGTCCAGGTGCCGCGCTCGTCGGGGCCACGGTGGCGCTGACAGTGCAGCGCCTCGTACACCTGCGCCGCGGTGGTTTCGACCGTCCGGCCATCCGGGGTGGTAGCCGTGCTAGCTGTCAGAAATCCGAGCAGTCCACACACTGCGGCAAGAACCTCTTTCCGGAATCAAAGGATTGGGGCGCACCCGCACGGGCACGCGAACGCGAAACCTACTGCCCGAGTATGCCGTACCCGGGCAGATCCCGCCGCCAGAGCCCATATCCAGTGCTTATGAGGTTTCCGGAGTGTCGAACCGGACCCCGTCACAACAAGGGCTGTTTCTTGGTCTACGCTGCGTAGTACTTGGGAAACTCTCAGGGTCGGTTGTGCGTTGCCGCGTATCCTCCCGCGAGACCCAAACTGTGCTGAAAATGTGTCGCCCGGCGGAAGGGAGCTCGGGCGACGCGGTGTCGGAATGACGACCAGGAAGGCGTTGAGCGTGGCGCACAAGGCGAGCGAGGCGATAGGGGCACGACCCGCCCAGGGTCGGCGGGGCCGCATCCTTCGGCGGGCCGGGCTGGCGGTGTCCTTGGGGATGACCGCGATGCTCGTCTCCGGCTGCTCGATCGACAACGTTTGGCTTCGATTCGGCTGGCCCTCGGGCATCACGCCGCAGGCCACCAAGATGCGCGAGCTGTGGACCTGGTCCGTGCTCGCCGCGCTGGCGATGGGTGTGCTGGTCTGGGGTCTGACCTTCTGGACCATCATCTTCCACCGCAAGAAGCCGAACTCCCCGGAGTTCCCGCGCCAGACCGGTTACAACGTGCCGCTGGAGCTGAGCTACACGGCGATCCCGTTCGTGATCATCGCGGTGCTGTTCTACTTCACCGTGGTCGTGCAGAACTACGTGCACGAGAAGGTCGGCAACCCGGATGTCACCGTTGACGTGACCGCCTTCCAGTGGAACTGGAAGTTCGGGTACCAGAAGGTCGTGATGGCCGACGGCTCCATCTACAACGGCGTCGACGAGGCGCGTCAGAAGATGAACGAGGACACCAAGACCAGCTACGAGAACCGGACCAAGGACGGGCACCCCCAGCCCGGCCCGAACGCCGGCCTCCCGGCCAACGACATCTCGTACCTGAACTACGACCTGATCGAGACCAAGGGCTCCTCCGACGAGGTCCCGGTCCTGGTCCTGCCGACCGGCAAGAACATCGAGTTCCAGCTGGCCGCCGCCGACGTCATCCACTCGTTCTGGGTGCCGGAGTTCCTGTTCAAGCGCGACGTCATGCCGAACCCGAAGCAGAACAACTCGGACAACGTCTTCCAGATCACCAAGATCGAGAAGACCGGCGCGTTCGTCGGCCGCTGCGCCGAGATGTGCGGCACCTTCCACTCGATGATGAACTTCGAGATCCGCGCGGTGACGCCGGAGAAGTTCCAGCAGTACATCGAATTCCGGAAGGACCACCCGCTCGCGACCAATGGCGAGGCGCTGGCCAGCATCGGCGAGTCGCCGGTGGCCACTTCCACCAAGCCGTTCAACACCGACCGCAAGGCGCGCGGTAACGAACTCGCCGACGCCAAGTGAGGATGAACTGACATGAAGGTCGAAGCTCGCATCTTCGAACTGATCACGGTCTTCTTCGTGATCGTGGCCGTGGTCTACGGCTACTTCACCGGCCGCTCCCGCACGGGCGTCGAGTGGGCGGGCACCACCGCCATCGTGCTGTCGGCGGGCCTGGCCCTGATCGTGGCCACCTACTTCCGCTTCGTCGCCCGTCGTCTGGACCTGCGTCCCGAGGACTACGAGGAGGCCGAGATCGTGGACGGCGCCGGCGACCTGGGCTTCTTCTCGCCCGGCTCGTTCTGGCCCATCCTGCTCGCGGCCGCGGGTTCCATCACCGCCCTGGGCCTGGCGTTCTTCCAGTTCTGGCTGATCGGCATCGGCGTTGCCTGCGTCCTGGTCGCCGCCGGCGGTCTGGTGTTCGAGTACCACCTCGGCCCGGAAAAGCACTGACGTAGCACGCTTCTGAAGCGCCCCATCCGAGTTCGGATGGGGCGCTTTGCTGTTCGAACCGGTCCGGTGCGGACCGCCCGGGAATGGAACTGCCGGGGAATGGGTTTCGAAAGGCGGGGTGTCCGCAACGTCCTCCGGGCACCCCGCCTTCCCCCTCATGGGAGATACCGCGGGCCTTCGGGTTTCGTCCGGGTCAGATGCCCAGGGCGTGCTTCAGGCGGGTGGTGCGGGGGGCCATGGTCGCCAAGCCGAGCAGGGCCCGGGGGAAGCGGGGCTGGAGCTGGGCGGGTCCGGTGCGGATGGCCGATTCGATCCAGCGGGCCGCCTCGGCGGGATCGAGTCCCGAATCCGAATGGTAGGTGGGGGATTCGGGGCTGAGCCGGAAGGCCGGGTACTGCACCGTGGTGACGTGGATGCCGCGGGGCGCGAGTTCGGCGTCGGCGCACTGGCCGAAGGTGGTCCAGGCCGCCTGGGCGGCGGCGTAGGAGGAGAAGTTCGGCGCCGCGCCCGTTTCGGCGCTCCAGGGGCCGACATTGACCACGTGGCCCGAACCGCCCGCCAGCATGGCGGGCAGCAGGCCGAGGGTCAGGCGCAGCGGGCCGAAATAGTAGGCGGCCATCATGCGCTGGTAGTCGCGAAAACGGTCCAGGGACTGCAGGACCGGGCGGCGGGCGGGGCGGCCGGTGTTGTTGACCAGGACGTCCACGGTCTCGAACTCGGTGAGCAGCCATTCGACCAGCTGGTCCACATCGCCGAGCGCGGAGATGTCGCAGCGGTACCAGTGGGCGCGGCCCCCGGCCTGGACGATGGTGGCGCACTCCTCGACCAGCTGGGAGCCGTTGCGCGCGACCAGGATCACCTCGGCGCCGTGAAATCCCAGTAGTCGCGCGGTTTCCCGCCCGATCTCGGAGGTGGCGTCGGTGACGACTATGCGTTTACCCGATATGGGCACTTCCCCCGCGAGGGAACCGGCGGAGCGGGGGCGGCGGGCAGCACGGAATTCGATCATGGGACAGGCAACCTTCATCTGAGGATTGAGCATGAACCATGCACCGGCACCCCGCCGACAGCGCCGATACCGCCGCACGCCTGCGCTGAAGAAAAGCTGCTAACCGATTGCTGGCAGTGCGGCGGAACACATTCTATTCGGTCGGGTCATAACGCCGGGCGCGTTCGGCGACACAGATCTCGTCGATTGCGGAAACGATGTCCCGCAACAGTTCCGAGGGCAGCGCGGCCGGGCGCAGCCGGCAGGTGAAGGTGATGAAGCCGTGGTCCTCGTCATCGAGTTCGCGCAGGTAGCGGGAGCGCACACCGTAGGTCATGGCCGAGATGACGGTGAAGCAGCCGGTGCGCTCGCGGTGTCCGGCGAACAGGTCGTGCAGGCCGTGGAAGACCCGGGCGTAGTTCGACAGCGGCGCGAAAACCGAGACGCGGTAGGCCGGTCCGCGCTCCGAGGAGGAGATGACGGTATCGGCCAGATACTCCGCGTCGCGCAGCGTCAGCACCTTCGGAGCGAACATGAGCGCGCCGGCGGCGGCATTGCGGACCGGCATACCGGCGCGGCCGCCCGCCGAGGCGGCGATGGCGCCCAGCGACTTTCGGGCGCGCGCGCCGACCTCGCGGCGGGCGCGCAGCGAGAGGTTGGGGGTGGTGGGGTGCAGGCTCGACCACTGGCCGAAGCGCACGGTGCCCAGCTGCACGGTTCCGGTACCGACCGGTCGGGCGACCTTCAGGGGCGCGGTGTCCACCCAGCGACCCACCTGCAGCATGGCGTCGCCCGGCGACTGAATCGCCTTGTAGGAGTGCTCCACCCAGGTGTCGAAGTCCAGGAAGCGGTGCGCGTCGGTGGTGAGCCAGGTGCGGTCCTTGTCCACCCCGGTCACCTCCAGGGTGAGCGCGGTGATGACCCCGGTGCGCCCGCCGCCACCCAGGATCCGGCGGAAGCGCTCCGCGTGGTGGGCGCGCCCGCAGGTGCCGAAACGCCCGTCCTGATCGACGTATTCGAGCTCCACCACATTGTCGCTGAACATGCCGTAGCGGTGCGAGGCCGCCGAGAGCCCGCCCACGGCCGCGAAGCCGCCCGCGGTGATGTCCCGGTGATCGCCGACGATGGGCAGCCCGAGCCCGTGCGCGCCCAGGGTGCGGTCGATGTCGTAGAGCCGCGCGCCCGCCTGCACCCGCACCGTGCGGGCGTCGGCGTCCACCACCTGGACCCGGTTCATCTTGCGCAGGCTCAGCACCCCGCCCTGATCCGGCAGCGCGAGCTCCTCGTCCGGCCGTTCCCCACCCCGGATGATCAGCGGTTTCGTCGAACGTCGCGAATCCCGAACGGTCCGAACCACATCCGCGGTGTCGCGGGGCAGAAATTCGTCGGGGTGGGTGGAGACGGGCGTGCTCATGGCGCTACAGCTAACCATAGTCACGCGCATTGTGCTCGTACTTGGACGGGCGTCTGACCGACCACCGGTGAGACACCGTGTGAACAGCGGGTTTTCGGTTATGGCACACAGGTTCCCTGTGGGTTTGCGGGGAGCGTTGGTCGCCGTCCGCGCGTAGAGTCCGCGCCATGGGTTTTCTGGGCGGGGTGTGGCGAAATCGCTTCGGTAGAAGAGTCTTGGAACAGGTCCTCGCCTACGACGCCGTGGAATCGGCCGAATACGACGAACGGGCCTACGAAATCGCCTACCGGTTGAAGAACGGATACGCGGCCAGGCTCAATCTGGACACCCTGTATCAACGCTTCGACGGGAAGATCGGGGCCGGACTCTTCCAGGCCGTCGAGAACCTGCTGCTACCGCCGGACGCGCCCGCGGACTGGGAGCAGGTGGCGACCAAGCTGCGACCGGTGCTGCGCCGGGCCGGCTACGGTGCGGCGAATGTCGAAGGGCCGCAGGGGCACGACCGGGTGCTCGCCCGGCCGTCGCTGCCGTTCCTGTCCGAGCTGGTGGTCATCGATCTGCCGCGCACCGTGCAATTCGTGACCGAACAGGATCTTTCGCGCTGGGGTGTGGACGCGGAGACGGTGTATTCGATCGCGCACGCCAATCTCACCGAGCTGGCCATGAACACCATGGAGGCGTTCGATCCGCCGCAGAGCGTGCGGGTGCTCGAGTTCGCCGACGACGACGGCGAGAGCTATGTCGGATCGCTACCGTTGGTGGCGGGCTGGCTGGCCGGGGTGCGAACCCGGAGCGAAACGCGCCCACTGCTTTTCCTACCCGGGCACCTGGGCATGTTCGTCGTGCTCGGTGCCACCCCGGAGATCACGGTGCAATTGATGTCGCTGGCCCAGGAGCGCCACGAGGCCGCCCTGCGCCCGCTCTCGACCGTGCCCTACACCGTCGACGAGGAAGGCGAGCTGATCCCGTTCCACGTCGATTCCGACCATCCCGCCCACACCGCCATCCGCCACGCCCAGATCCAGCTGGCCGTCGGCGTCTACCACGCGCAGACCGAACGACTCAGGGCCGAAAGGGAAGGCGAACTGGGCATTCCGGAGCTGCTGGCGCTGCGCGACCCCGACGGCGCCGAGACCACCATGACCTCCTGGCCCGACGGGATCCCCAACCTGCTACCCAAGGCCGACTTCATCTGCTTCGTCGGCGCGGGCGGGGATGTCTTCCGGGTCGCCTGGGACGAGGTGGCCCGGCTGGTGGCGCTGGAACCGAGCGACGACTACCACCCGCCCCGCTACCGCGTGCACGACCATCCGCCCGCCGACATCATGACCCGGCTGCGCGCGTTGGCGAGTTGACCACGCGGGCGCGGGAAGTCGCGCGGCGCGGCGCGTCGGTGCGGCGTGGCGGGATATCCACGCGACCGTGTCACCCGCGTCGGCTATGGTCGCGGCGTGGACAGGGCGCAGCTGACAGCTGACATGGCGGACGGGGCGAGACCGGAGTTCCTCTTCTTCTGGGGGCACACCCGCACCCCCGGCCACGAGGTCGGCAAATGGGTGCTCAGCCAGTGGTGGCCCATCGAATTCACCGTCGACGGCCAAACCTACGGCAGCGCCGAACATTTCATGATGGCCGAGAAGGCGCGCCTGTTCGGCGACGAGCCCATGCGCACCCGCATTCTTGCCAGCGGCACCCCCGCCGACGCCAAACGCCTGGGCCGCGCCATCTCCGGCTTCGACCAGGACACCTGGGAAGCCCACCGCTACGACATCGTCCTGCGCGGCAGCATCGCCAAATTCGGCCAGCACGACCTACTCCGCGACTTCCTGCTCGCCACCACCGAGAAGGTCCTGGTCGAAGCCGCGCCGCGGGACACCATCTGGGGCATCGGCCTGGGCGCGGAGAACCCGGCCGCCGCCGACCCTTCTCGATGGCGGGGCGAGAACCTGCTGGGTTTCGCCCTGATGGACGCCCGGGACGCCCTGGCTCCCGCCCGCCAGCACTGACGGATCACCGGTGACAGCGGGTTCGCCGCGGGGACTCAGCGTTGTCACAGCAAGTGTGTGGAGAGTTTGACGCGTTGTCCGTCCCCTCACAGGAAGTCGCCGATGTCAGCGATTCATGGCTTGCCCGCCCATATTCTGCTCGTTCACGCCATCGTGGTGCTGGTGCCGCTCACCGCGGTGCTGGGCGTGCTGTCCGCGGTGTGGCCGGCCGCGCGGCAACGTTTCGCATGGCTGGTGCTGGCGCTGGCCGCGCTGGTACTGGTGCTGACACCGGTGACCACCGAGGCGGGGGAGTGGCTCGAGAAGCGGGTGCCGCGAACCGCGGATCTGCACAACCACACTCACCTCGGTGACACCTTCATCTTCTTCGCCTTCCCGCTGCTGCTCGGCGCGGCCCTGCTGGCCTTCGTGCACCGCCGCGAAACCCGCGGTCAGACCCCGTCCCGGCTGCTCGTGGGCGGCATGGCGGTTCTCGTCATCGCCGCGAGTGTCGCCGCCACCGTCCAGATCTACCGCATCGGCGACTCCGGCGCGCAGACCACCTGGACCGGCGTAGCCGACCGCGCACCCCTGCCGCGCACCAAATAGAAGCGAGATCCCTGATCCTGGTCGGAGGTGGGGGAGGATCGGGGGATGGAGACGATCGGGACGCGTGAGATCTATTCGAATCGGTGGATCACGTTGCGGGAAGACCGGGTTCGGCAGGCCGATGGTGAGGAGACGATCTACGCGTTTCTCGAGAAGGCGGACTTCGCGGTCGTGATCCCCTGGGATGGGGAGCGGTTCCACCTGGTCGAGCAATACCGGTATCCGCTGCGGCGCAGGTGCTGGGAGTTTCCGGGTGGGGCGGTGCCGGGCGGGGAGTTCGATCCGATCGCGGTGGCGCGGCAGGAGTTGCGGGAGGAGACCGGGTTACGGGCCGGGCAGCTGACGCTGCTGGGGAAGGTTTCCCCGGCACCGGCGACCAGCACGCAGTACGGGTATGTCGTGCTGGCCACCGAGCTCACCGAGGGGCCGCACGAGCGGGAGCCCTCGGAGCGGGACATGGAGTCCGCCTGGTTCACGCGGGGCGAACTGGAGGACATGATCTCGACAGGCGTGATCATTGACGCCGATACCGTCGCCGCGTATTCCTTTCTGCTGCTGCACGAAAGGCGTGGCGCCGGGAACTGACCCTGGTCGGCGTTGCGTCCGCTCGTAGTTCAGCCGGATAGACGGTTTATCACCATGAAAACCTGAAGACTCGCCGAAGCCGAACCACAACACCGCTTGCGCCGTGAAGCGGACGGCGTTTAATCGTCGGCGCGGTCCACGCATCGAAGGGCCGGGGGAAATGATCATGGATCGCATTGGTGCACACTGCGACACGAAGAGCGATCGATATGTTGAGAAGACTCCGGCCGGCGCTGATGGCGGCCGCCCTGCTCATGGCTCCCCTGGCGACCGGCACGGCCGTCGCCCAGGCCGCCCCGCCCACCGGCCCGGCGGGCATCACCGCCACCGGCCACCGCGAAGGCGGTCAGGACGGGTCCGGTGACCAGGGCGGCCCCGGTGATCAAGGTGGCCAGGGCGGCCCAGGCGGCCAGAACGGGCAAGGCGGCCAAGGGGGTTTCGGCGGCCAGGGCGACTTCTGGTTCGATCACCACTGCCGTCAGCTGCACGAATGGTGGCAGCCGCGCTGCCGGCGCGACGGCGGCGACATGTGGCATCGGGGGGAGCCGCCGTCGATCGGCAGCTGGTAGCCCTCACCATTCGATCTGCCCGTACTCCTCCTGTCCCCAGATGTAGCCGAAGAACGTTCCCGTCGGGCCGTCGGCGGGCAGCGTGGCGAGGTGGACGCTGGGTTCCGCGCCCTGCTCGACGGTGCGGAACCCGCTGTTGCCGTTGAGATCGGTGGCGGTGTAGCCGGGATTGGCGGCGTTGACCTTGATCGCGGTGTCCTTCAACTCCATCGCGTACAGGACCGTCACCATGTTCACGGCCGTCTTGGACGAGGTGTACGGGATCGCCGAAACCATCTGCGACAGTGGATTGTGCGGATTCGTGCGTCCACCCAGCGAACCGACCTCGCTGGACACGTTCACGATCCGCCCCGCCGCGGACCGCCGCAGCAGCGGCAGCATCGCATTGGTGACGGCGACGAGCCCGAACACATTGGTCTCGTACACCCGCCGCAGCATGGCGAGGCTGCCCGAGGAGGGCTTCCCGTCCCCCTCCATCCCACCGCTGATGGCGGCATTGTTGACGAGAACGTCGAGCGCCCCGAAGTCCGCCTCGATCCGGGCCGCCGCCGCGGCAACGGATTCCTCGTCACTGACATCGATCCGAACACAGTGTGCGTCGGCTCCTTCGGCTCGCAGCTTGTCGACCGCGGCCTGCCCGAGCTCGGGATCCCGCGCCCCGAGCAGAACCGTCATGCCTCGCGTCGCGAGCTGCCGAGCGGTCTCGAACCCGATGCCTTTGTTGGCGCCTGTGATAAATGCTGTTGATTTCATGTGAAAAGCATCGCCCCTCAGCCGTTTCGGCGGGAGGACCAACTTGTACCAGGTTGGAGCACTTGACCATTTTCATGAACTCGTGTCTCCTTCGATGCACTTCACACCGAGGTGTGTCCTGACACCGGGGCGACCTCCTCCTGTCACGACCTCGAGAGGTCGCGACAGGCCCACCTCGCCCGCTACACCGTTGGCCCAGGAGAAGGCCTCCGGCTTACATTTCCGCGCGATCTGGCATGCGCCGTTGACATCCGCGTTGAGGATCTGGCCGGTAGCAAGGACTTTCAAGCGTCCTCGGTTGATCCGCTGTGCTGCGTACTCGTGGTGTTTCACTGGCAGCTCACCGGCGAGCACGCTGGTCTTGGATGTATAGGATTCCTCGGTCTCCAGGACTGTGATCCCGTATCGCCGTGCCTTATAGGTGATCTGGTTGACCAAGACGCGGTGCGGAATCGACCGGAATCGGCGGTTGCCGACCCTGCCCATGGTCGACTGGGTGGTCGATTGGGTTTTCCAGTTGGGATTCCATCCGATCACCAGGGTCGTGACATGGTGGGCGCGGCAGTAGTCCACTACCCGTTTGGAGGCAGTGTGCAACTCGGCTTTCACCACCGAGTTTCGGTGTCGCCACAGGGCTTCCCGACGCGTGGAATCGCGTTGTTGCCGGGTTCCTCCTTCCAGATTCGGTAATAGGGCTGCGTAAAGGTCGGAACGGACGTTGGCGAACCGGTTACGGGACTTGATCGACCGTCCATCGACGATCAACGGCCGCACGGCCGCATCGTCGCAAGCCACGGTGATCAGGTTGTCGATCCCCAGATCCGCCCCCGCCACCCGTGACCAATCTGGCGACTCCACCGGCTCTGCCACGGTTTTGACCCATACGATCTCAACATCGAACTCCCGTCCCGATGGCAGGATCCGGACCTCCTTGATCCTGTCCCAACTCACCGGCAGCGGACATAAATCCAACTTCATTCCCGCTACGCCCAGCATCCCTCGCTTCGCCGGCTGTGCGCGAAGGGCGTCGATGGAAAACCGCAGCTGGTATCGAGATCGCCCTTGGAGATACTTCGGCGGCTGTGCTCGGCGGCCCTTGGTTCTACGGAGTACGCGGACGCTGCGCCAGTCCGCATCCAAGCCCCGAGACACTTCACGGGCTACCTTGGAGGGCAACGCCTTCCATTCCGCAGTAGTCTTGCGATCTTTCCGGTCGATGTTCTCGTTGAACTCCAGATCAGCGAAGAACATCTGACGCCGGTCGTAGTTGATCGCATTACGCAGCCGTCGCGCGGCCAACGCCATCCGATCCAGTTCCGGCCAGGCCGGATGTTCGGCCCCAACCCGCACGGTATGGACCCGATACTCGAGCATCTGAACCCCAACTACCCGAGATTCGCTGTGTTGCAACAGTTCCGATCAAGAACATAGTGAGACGATAACAGCGGTATCGAATGTATGTTCTACATCCATTGGACTCGCCGCACTCGTCCGAATTGACCGTGTTGAACGACTGTGCCGAATCTGCCCTCGGGGAGAGGCTGCTGACGGCAATACTGGACGTCGGGTGACGGCCTCCTGGATCTCATTCCCCGAACGGGATTGCTGGCCCACACTGGATTCGTGGCTGATAGAAGCGAACTCGCGGCTTTCCTCAAGGCTCGGCGCAATCGGCTGATGCCCAGTGATGTCGGGTTGCCCCAGGGGCTGAATCGGCGGGCGCCGGGGTTGCGGCGGCAGGAAGTGGCGCAGCTGGCGGGGATTTCGGTGGATTACTACATCCGGATGGAGCAGGCGCGGGGTGCGAAGCCTTCGCGGCAGGTGCTGGCGGCGCTGGCTCGGGCGTTGATGTTGAGCGTGGATGAGCGCGATTATCTGTTTCGGATGGCGGGGGAGCAGACGGTCGCTGTTGCCGGGCCGAACAAGGCTGTGCCGCAGGAGATTCGGACGATTCTGGACAATCTTGCGGCACCGGCGTATGTCGTGGACGCCACCTATGAGGTGCTGGCGTGGAATCGGGCCGCGGGGCCGTTTCTCGGGGATCTGGAAACCGTGCCCGATCACGAGCGGAACATGGTGCGGTGGATGTTCCGGGAGGCGGCCGACCATCCGCAGTGGTCCGACGCCGATACCCGCGACTTCGCTCGTGCCGTGGTGGCCGACCTGCGGGCCGCCTATGCTCGCTATCCCGGCCATCCGGCGTTGGCGGCGCTGGTGACCGAATTGCTCGGTACCTCAAAGCGTTTCGCCGAGATGTGGGGATCGCACGAGGTCCGGGTGCGCCGGACGCATCGCAAGCGGATCCGGCATCCGGAGTTGGGGCCCTTGGATTTTCACTGTCAGGTGCTGCACATCTCGGATACCGATCAGCGGGTGATCGTCTACTGCGCGACGCCGCACACCCGCACGGCGAGCGTCTTCCAGTCCCTGGCCGCCGCGACCGAGGGCTGAGGGCGTAGTGCGGTCAACATTCGTTGGCCAACAAGTGTTGACATGGCTTCGACCGGGCCGTACCGTCTAATTCAACAGACGTTGGCCAACAGATGTTGGCAGAGCTTCAGGAGTCGTCATGAACACCGTCCCCGCTACCGCCTCGGTCGTCATCGTCGGTGCCGGGCCCGCCGGAATGACCGCGGGCATCGCGCTGGCCGACGCCGGTGTGAACGTGGTGCTGCTCGACAAGCTGGCCGAGGGCGCGAACACCTCCCGCGCGGTGGTCGTGCACGCCCGCACCCTCGAGGTGCTCGAGCAGTTCGGCGTCACCGAGCAGCTGCACGAGCACGGAATCGTGGTGCCGCACTTCGCCTTGCACGACGGTGACCGCGTGCTGGCCCGCATCGGCTTCGAGGGGCTGCCCACCAAGTACCCGTACACGGTCATGATCGGTCAGGAGTCCACGGAAGCGATCCTGTCGGCGCGCCTCGAGAAGGCGGGCGCGCAGGTGTACCGGCACACCGAGGTCACCGCCGTCACACAGGACGGCGAGGGGGTGACCGTCGAGTACACCGACCTCCACGGAAACGCGAATTCCATTCGGGCCGAATGGGTCATCGGCGCGGACGGCATGCACAGCAAGGTGCGCGAGGCCGCCGGAATCGGGTTCACCGGGGCGACCTACCCCGAATCCTTCGTCCTCGCCGACGTCCGCATGACCTGGCCGGACCCGCGCGATGAGGTGTCGCTGCACCTGTCGCCCGAAGGCGTCACCGTCGTCGCGCCGCTGCCCGACCCGCAGCCCAACCGCTACCGCATCGTCGCCACCGTGGCCGACGCCCCCGAACACCAGGACCTGGCCTATGTGCAGGCGCTGGTCGACGCCCGCCGTCCGGGTGCGCACGTGCAGGTGCAGGAGATCATCTGGAGCTCGCGGTTCCGGGTGCACCACCGGGTCGCCGACCACTACCGGGCCGGGCGCATCCTGCTCGCCGGCGATGCCGCTCACGTGCACAGCCCCGCCGGCGGGCAGGGCATGAACACCGGTATCCAGGACGCCGCCATGCTGGGCGGTCTGCTGGCCAGGGTCGTCGAGGGCGCGCCCGGGGCCACCCTCGACGAGTACGAGAAGACCCGCCGCCCGGTCGCGCTGGGTGTGGTGGCCTTCACCGACCGCGTCACCCGCATGGCCACCCTGCGCCCGCTGCCCGCCCGCCTCATCCGCAACCTCGTCATCGGCACCGCGACGAAGGTTCCGGCGGTCCGCCACGCCATCGCCTACCAGCTGTCGGAACTGGCCAATCGCTGAGCACGACGGCGAGAGACGGCTCGCGGCAACAAGTTTCGGCGGCCCGCACCATCGGTGCGGGCCGCCGCTGGTTCGCTGACGGATGCTGCCGGCTAGCGACGGTGATCCCAGTGGTGATCACGGTCGTGATGCTGGCATCTGGGCTGCCACCACTCGTGCATATCGCGGCAGTGGTGCCGCCACCAGCCGTGATCGTCCTTGACGATGGTGCTGGTGCTGGTCTGGACCGGCGTCGCGGTCTGCGCCGACGCCATGCCCGCGGTCACCACCGGTGCCGCCGCCAGTGCGGCGACCATGAGCACTCGGTTGATCTTCCTGAGCATGTCGATCACTTCTCGTATCGTGTTGTGCATCAATACGATCCACGTGACCATCCCCCGGCCCTGGATCCATGGACCGCGAGGCCCATTCAACGCCGCCCAGACGACCGACCCCGGTTCCGCCCCGAGATCTTCAGCTCATCTTCAGGTTCGGCAAGGCCCCGCGCGCCCACGTGATCTCGTTCACCATTGCCCCGGTATCCTGGGCGAACGACTAGCCTGAACAAGATTGCGGCGGTGGGGCTCGCCGCTCCGGATCGGTCCGGAACAACCGTGGTTTTTGCCACCAACAGTCCCTACCCCAATAATTCGCTTCGGCGGTTGGAGTAGGAGACGTCTGTGACCAGCAAGGTGAGTGCGCTCGGCAGAGCCGGCGACGATGAGCCCATCGATCCCGACATCGATATCCACGAGCCCGCGCAGCGGGGGGAACTGTCCCGCTCGCACGGCGCGATCGTGGCGGTGATCGCCGTCGGCGGCGCGATCGGCGCGCTGGCCCGCTACGGCCTGGCTCAGCTGTGGCCCACCCCGCACGGCGGATTCCCGTGGGCCACCTTCGTCACCAATGTGCTCGGCTGCTTCCTCATCGGCATCCTGATGGTCGCCGTCACCGAGATCTGGGTCGCGCACCCGCTGGTCCGCCCGTTCCTCGGCGTCGGCATCCTCGGTGGTTTCACCACCTTCTCCACCTACGCCAACGACACCCGCGCCCTGCTGCGTCCCGACACGATCGTCACCGCCTTCGTGTACTTCGGGGTCACCCTGCTGTGCGCTCTGCTGGCCACGCTCGTCGCGGTCCGCCTCGCGCGCTGGGCTTACGAGGCCACGCGCTCCACCGAGCGGAAGGCCGCGGCATGACCCCGTTGCTCATCATCCTGGGCGCCATGATCGGCGCACCCCTGCGCTACCTGACCGACCGCGCCGTCCAGACCCGGCACGACAGCGTATTCCCCTGGGGCACTTTCACGGTCAACCTCGCGGGTTGTCTGGTGCTGGGCGGCATCTCCGGCGCGGCCCTGTCCACTCCCTGGATGATGGTGGTGGGCACCGGTTTCTGCGGTGCGCTGACCACCTACAGCACCTTCAGCTACGAGACCGTCCGGCTCGCCGAGCAGCGCGTCTACCTCTACGCGGCCCTCAATATCGTCACGAGCCTCGTCGCGGGCCTGGGCGCGACCCTGTTGTCCTACACCGTGGTTCAGGCCCTGACGGCCTGATCGGATCTCAGCGCCAGGCGGGGCGCAGCGTGGCCGCGTGGTTCACCGGCCGTCCCGTGCCACCGGTGTCGTCGACCAGCTTGCGGTCGTGGCGGACGTAGACGTTGTAGTAGCCGAGAGCGACCGCTCCGAACCAGGCCACCAGCAGGTTCGCGACTCCGCTGTGGAATATCGCGACAGCGAAGAAGGTCACCACGACCGCGGCCACGGCCGCGCTATCGAGAATCCTCCCGTTCACCGAACTTCTCCTGTTCCGGCCACTTCGGCGTGACCACTTGCCGCTTCTTCCAGACGGAAGTAAGGCAAATGTATAGAGCAGGTAAAGCGAATCATCATGCGATGGGATGATTTTGACGAAATCCTCACGCGCGACGAGTCAGGCGTGCAGGGTTCGGGTGACCGTGGCCGCGGTGTCGATGGTGGCGGCGGCCAGCTCGCGCAGGCGGGCCGCGGACAGGTTGGTGTCGGGGCAAGCGACGACCGAGGCGGTGACCGAGCCGCCGGGGGCGAAGATCGGGGCCGCGACCGAGACGACCGCATTGTGGTCGGTCAGCTCGTCGGGGAGGTAGTCGATGGTGATGAGGTCGGCGATCATGGCCGAAAGCCGGTGGCGCAGTGGGTCGGTGACCGGGGAATGGCGCAACCCGGCGAGGGCCTCGAGCATGGGGGCGGATTCGTCGGCCAGTCGTTCGACGGAGTAGCCGCGGGCCCGGATGGCGTCGAGGACCGCGGCCAGGCGGGGGCGGTGCAGCGGGTCGGCGGCGGCCAGCCAGGTCTCGCGCTCGGATTCCGGTGCCCAGGCGATGAATTCGCGGCACACCGGCGGGGCGAAGGGCATGCGGCGGGCGGGGCGGATCCAGGGCACCGACGGGGTGCCGATGACCTCGGTGATGACGATCGAATCGTTCTCGCGCTCGGCGAGGAAGACCGGTACGCGCCGGTCGTCGGCGAGCGCGTGCAGCGCGTCGAGGGCCAGGCGGCGCAGCGGGAACGCGGTGTCCGCGCGGCGGGCGACGGCCAGCAGGCCCAGTCCGAGACTGTAGTTTCCGTCGCCGTCGCGCACCGTCCAGCCGTCGGCGGTGAGCTGGGTGAGGACCGCGTGCGCGGTGGCGCGGGACATGCCGGTGGCGCGCACGATGCGCGCGAGCGAGAGCCGTTCACCGGGGTGCCGCGACAGTAGTTCGATCGCCTGGACCACGCGATGGGTCGGCGGTGAGGCGGAGGCGGGAGTCGGCCCGGCCGCCGTGCCCGGCTCGGAAGCTACTGGGGCGGTGGTCGATTCAGGCAACTCGTTCCCTGTTGGTGTCGGTCCCGGTGGCACGGGAGGGTCGCGCCCGATCGTATCGGTTCGCGCGCGGGTATTGACGGTCGCCCAGGTGCCGACCTATCGTCGGTGTCACATTATCGAACAATAGCGTCGAGTATTCGACATCGCAAGCCTTCGGGTAGCCGGGATCGGGACGACGCGAACGAGTGGGTAGAGGCAGATGCGCGCGGGATATGAGCTGTCGCACCTGAACGCCTTGGAGGCGGAATCGGTGCACATCATCCGGGAGGTGGCGGCCACCTTCGAAAGGCCGGTGCTGCTGTTCTCCGGGGGCAAGGACTCGGCGGTCATGCTGGAGCTGGCGCGGCGGGCGTTCTGGCCCGCACCGCTGCCGTTCCCCCTGCTGCACATCGACACCGGGCGAAACTTCGACGAGGTCATCGACTTCCGGGATCGCACCGTGGCGCGGCTGGGAGCACAGCTGCTCGTTGGCAAGGTGCAGGACGACATCGACGCGGGACGGGTGACCGAACGCCCGGGCGAGACCCGCAACCGGCTGCAGACCGCCACCCTGCTGCGCACCATCCGCGAGCACCGCTTCGACGCGGTCTTCGGCGGCGCGCGGCGCGACGAGGAGAAGGCGCGCGCCAAGGAGCGGGTGTTCAGCTTCCGCGACGAGTACGGCGCGTGGGATCCGCGCGCCCAGCGGCCCGAGGTCTGGAACCTCTACAACGGGCGGCATCAGAAGGGCGAGCACATCCGCGTGTTCCCGCTGTCGAACTGGACCGAGCTCGACATCTGGGAGTACATCGGCCAGGCCGAGGTGGAACTGCCCCCGCTGTACTACGCGCACAATCGCACCGTGGTCGAGCGGGACGGAATGCTGCTGGCGGACAACCGATTCCTGACCTTCGGGCCCGACGAGACCAAGTTCGAGGCCACCGTCCGCTTCCGCACCCTCGGCGACGCCGACTGCACCGGCTGCGTGGAATCCGCCGCCGCCACCCCCGCCGAGGTGATCGCCGAGACCGCGACCACCCGCCTGACCGAACGCGGCGCCACCCGCGCCGACGACCGGATCTCCGAGTCCGGCATGGAAGACCGCAAGCGAGAGGGCTACTTCTGATGCGCCGCAACCTGTTACGGCTCGCCACCGCCGGCAGCGTCGACGACGGCAAGTCCACCCTCATCGGGCGGCTGCTGTTCGACTCGAAGAGCCTGTTCAGCGATCAACTCGACGCCATCGAGCGCGCGAGCCTCTCGCGCGGCAACGGCGGGCCGGACCTGTCGCTGGTGACCGACGGCCTGCGCGCCGAACGCGAGCAGGGCATCACCATCGACGTCGCCTACCGCTACTTCACCACGCCGCGACGCAAATTCATCATCGCCGACACCCCGGGGCATGTGCAGTACACCCGGAACATGGTGACCGGCGCGTCCACCGCGGACCTGGCGCTCATCCTGGTCGACGCGCGCAAGGGCGTCTCCGAGCAGACCCGCCGCCACGCCTTCCTGTCCTCGCTGCTGGGTGTGGGACACCTGGTGCTGTGCGTGAACAAGATGGATCTGGTCGACTGGTCCGAGCAGCGGTTCGAGGAGATCCGTTCGGAATTCGCGGATTTCGCCACCAAGCTCGATGTCGGCGACCTGAGCTTCATCCCGGTGTCGGCGCTGCACGGGGACAATGTGGTGGATCCGTCCGCGCACACCGCCGACTGGTATCCGGGCCCGCCGCTGCTGCGGCACCTGGAGGAAGTGCATGTCGCCTCCGACCGCAACCTGATCGACAACCGGCTGCCCGTGCAGTACGTGATCCGCCCGCACGGCGGGAGCCAGCGCAGTTATGCGGGCACGGTCGCGGGCGGCATCTTCAAGCCGGGCGACGAGGTGGTGGTGCTGCCGTCGGGGCGCACCAGCCGGGTCAACCAGATCTGGGCTCCGGGCGGCGGCAAGGTCGACGAGGCGTTCACCGGCATGGCGGTCTCGCTCACCCTCGACGACGAAATCGACATCGGCCGTGGCGATATGCTCGCTCGGCCCGGCAACCAGCCGCACACCGATCGTGAACTCGACGCCATGGTGTGCTGGTTCTCCGACGACACCCAGTTGCGCGCGGGGAACTCGTACTCCATCCGCACCGCCACCCAGACCTCCAAGGTCGAGGTCAGCGACCTGGACTACCGGCTCGACGTCAACACCCTGCACCGGCAGACCGACGCGGACAGCTTGTCGCTCAACGACATCGGGCGCGTGACGCTGAAGACCCGGCAGCCGCTGCTGTTCGACCCCTACCGTGAGAACCGCGCCACGGGCAGCTTCATCCTCATCGACGAGACCACCAACCAGACCGTCGCCGCGGGCATGATCACCGGACGCTCCACCGGCGCACCGCGAGTCGAGCACAAGGCGTCGAACGTGGTGTGGCACAGCTCCGCGGTCGAGCGCGGGCAGCGGCTGAGCACCGGCGCGACCGTATGGCTGACCGGGCTGTCCGGCTCCGGAAAGTCCACCATCGCGGTGGAATTGGAGCGGCAGCTGATCGCCTCCGGGCAGCCCGCCTACCTGCTCGACGGCGACAACCTGCGGCACGGGCTGAACAAGAACCTGGGCTTCACCGACGAGGATCGGCGCGAGAACATCCGCCGGGTGTCCGAGGTGGCGGCGCTGTTCGCCGACGCCGGTGTCGTCGCCATCGTCTCGCTCATCAGCCCGTTCCGCGCCGAGCGGCGGGAAGCGCGGAAGCTGCACGACGGCCGGAACCTGGCGTTCCGTGAAGTCTTCGTCGACACCCCGCTCGAAGAGTGCGAACTGCGGGACCCGAAGGGCCTCTACAAGAAGGCCCGTTCCGGGGAACTGCCCGAATTCACCGGTGTCAGTTCACCTTACGATCGGCCGGAGTTCGCCGACCTGACCATTGTCCCCTCGGACGGGACGCCGTCCGAGATCGCCCATCGAATTCGAGAATCACTAGGGATCGCTGAAAACTGATGACAGACACAGAAAAGGCCGAGGTCATGGAAAAGCACGCGGAGCTGCCGCTCACCGAGCCGTTCCTCGCGGCCGTCGCCGAGGCGGAGAAGCTCATCGCCGCCGCCGATTTCATCCGGGACCCGCACGACCTGGCGGAGGGCTACGACTACCTGCAGGCCGGGATCGCCGCGGTGCTGCAGCTGTCGCGGGCGCACGGCACTTCGCACCCGTACCTGGTCACCGCGACCGGGCCGTATACCAAGATGGGCCTGGACAACCCGGACACGCTGTACTACAGCGCCAATATCGATCCGAGCGCGGAGTACCTGCTCACCGGCGTGCGCGGCAGCACCGTCGACCTGAGTTTCCAGGTGCTCAAGGGCGATTACACCGCCTCCGACGTGCCCAACGGCGACGACGCGTTCGACGACCGGCGGCTGCGGATCAACGAGGACGGCAGCTACCAGCTGCGGTTCGGGCCGCCCAAGGAGAACCCGGGCCCGAACTATTTCGTGCTCTCCGAGGGCGCGTCCATGCTGGCCGTGCGCGAGGTGTACGGCGACTGGAATACCGAGCGCAAGGGCACCATCCGCATCGAGCGGGTCGACACCGTCGGCACCGCGCCGGTCGAGCCGGGCGTGGAACAGCTGCGCAAACGGTACCGGGCGGCCGGGCGCATGCTGCTGACCCGGGTGCACACCTGGTTCAACTTTCCGAAGTGGTTCTATTTGAACCTGCCGGTCAATACGCTGACCGAGCCGCGGCTCACGCCCGGCGGATTGAGCACCCAGTACTCCTCGGTCGGGCACTTCGAGCTCGACGACGATCAGGCGCTCATCATCACCGTGCCGAAATCCGATGCGCCGTACCAGGGTTTCCAGCTCGGCAGCCGCTGGTACATCTCGCTGGACTACGTCAACCATCAGACCTCGCTGAATCACCGGCAGGCGCAGGTGGATCCCGACGGCATGATCCGCATGGTCGTCTCCGCGCGGAACCCCGGTGTCGCCAACTGGATCGAGACCACCGGCCGCAAGCTCGGCATCCTCCAGTTCCGCTGGCAGCGGGTGGACCGGCCGATGACCCCCGAGGACGGCCCGACCATCGAGCTCGTTCCTTTCGACAAAGTGGCTGAACAACTGCCCAACTTCGAACACAATCGGATCGACGAGGCCGGATGGCGTGAGCGGATCGCCGCTCGCCAGCGCGCCTTCGCGGAAAGGATGCTCGGATGACCGAGGACAACTCTCGTAACTCTCAGGGGCAAGCCCCTGAAACCCCGAACCGACTCCAGACGGGTCTGCTCGCGGGCAAGGTCGTGGTTGTCAGCGGAATCGGGCCTGGTCTCGGTCGCTCCATCGCACTCGAGGCCGCGGCCGCCGGGGCGAAGGTCGTGCTCGCGGCGCGCACGGAGTCGCGGCTGAAGGAAGTCGCGGAGGAGATCGCGGCCGAGGGCGGCGCGGAAACCCTGTGCGTGCCCACCGATATCACCGACGCGGCCACCGTCGAGAACCTGGCCGCGCGGACCCTCGAGACCTTCGGTCGCGTGGACGCCCTGGTGAACAATGCCTTCAAGGTGCCGTCCATGAAGCCGTTGGCGCGCACCGACTTCGAGCAGATCCGCGAGAGCGTTGACCTGACCGTGCTCGGCAATCTGCGCATGACCCAGGCGTTCACCGACCCGCTGGCCGAGACCAAGGGCTCGGTCGTCATGGTCAACTCCATGGTGCTGCGGCACTCCGAACCCCGCTACGGCAGCTACAAGGTCGCCAAGGCAGCCCTGCTCGCCATGTCGCAGACCCTGGCGACCGAGCTGGGGGAGAAGGGCATTCGCGTCAACAGCGTGCTGCCCGGCTACATCTGGACCGATCAGCTCAAGTGGTACTTCAGCGAGATCGCCAAGAAGTACGGCATCACCGAGGAACAGGTCTACCAGCAGACCGCGTCCAAGTCCGACCTGAAGCGGCTGCCGCTGCCCGACGAGATCGCCCAGACCATCGTGTTCCTCATGTCGCCGTGGGCCAATGCCATCACCGGGCAGACCATCGACGTCAACTGCGGCGAATACCACGTCTGAGCAAGGAGTTCCACCCATCATGACCGGACGTACCAACGTCGGCACCGTCGAGGATCTGCACCACTCGGCGTCGAAAGTCTGCGGCCTCACCGATTTCGGATCCGACGACTACCTGGAAGCGCTGCAAGTCCTGCTGGAGTCCTATCAGCGCGACGCCGGGCTCACCGAGCTCGGCTCGAAGATGAGCCGCTACTTCCTGCGCGGGGCGCTCGTCGCCCGTGCCCTGAGCGAAGCCTCCTGGGCCGCGAACCCGACCCACACCGAAACCCGCATCACCAGGCCGATTTTCGTGACCGGCCTGCCCCGCACCGGCACCACCGCCCTGCACCGCCTGCTCGCCGCCGACCCGCAGCACCAGGCATTGGAAATGTGGCTGGCCGACTTCCCGCAGCCGCGCCCGCCCCGCGACACCTGGGCCGACAACCCCGTCTACCAGGCCGTCGACCAGGGCTTCGCCCAGCACCGGATCGAAAACCCGGAATACATGGGCCTGCACTACATGACCGCCGCCGAGCCCGAGGAATGCTGGCAGCTGTTGCGGCAGACGGTGAAATCGGTCTCCTACGAGTCGCTGGCCTACCTGCCGACCTACTCGGAGTGGCTGCGCAAACAGGACTGGACCGACGCCTACGCGCGGCACAAGAAGAACCTGCAGCTGATCGGCCTGGGCGACGAGCGCCGCTGGATCCTCAAGAACCCCAGCCACTTGTTCGCCCTCGACGCGCTCATGAAGGTCTACCCCGACGCGCTGATCATCCAGACCCACCGCGACCCGGTCACCATCGTCGGCTCCTCCTGCAGCCTGTCCGAGGCCACCACCCAGGGCTGGTCCACCACCTTCGTGGGCGAGAAAATCGGCTCGACCCAGCTGGAACTGTGGTCCCGCGGCCTGCGCGAATTCAACACCGCCCGAGCGCGATACAACCCCGACCAGTTCCTCGACATCGAATTCGACGAACTGCGCGCCGACCCCTTCGCCACGATCGAGAAGATCTACACGAAATTCGGTCTCGACTACACGGATTCGGCCCGCACCGCCATGACCACCCTCGACGAGGAATCCAAGTCCGGCGACCGCAAACCGGTCCACAAATACTCTCTGGCCGACTACGGCCTCACCGAAGCCCAGGTCCGAGCCGAATTCCAACTCTGACCACCGCGCGGCCGGATGCGCACTCCGCCCATCCGGCCGCGACTATCGGGGAAACTCGGGCACGTTGAGCTGCAAGGCGGTTGCGAGGGCGATCGTTTTGCGGGGTGTGGTGCACTGCTCGGTCAGGCTTGACAGGTCGAGCCTGTTCCGGCGGGCTTGGAACAGGTACGGAGCGGCGGGATGCTGTTGAAGTCGATCGGTGTCGAGTCGAGTTGCGGTGGTGTGGGCGGCGGTGACCAGCGCGGGGAGCATCGAGCGTAGGTCAGTGGACCACTGCTCGACCGCGGTCAGCCAGGCGGTGGTGGGGGCATCCGAGGTGGGGGAGAAGCGGGTGATTTCCCGGGCCAGTTCCGGCCAGGTGTAGTCGTGCCACGGCTTGGTTTTCAGGACCGGCAGCTGCCACTGGTCTCTGACCTGCGACCAGTGATCGGCTCGTGCCGGCACCGAGTGAATCATGAAGTCCGGCAGGCTGAGCGCGGTCAAGACGCCGCCGTGGCAGGCGCCGGTGTCCAGGCCCAGAATGCGGTTGTCGCGGATCAGGGGCTCGGGGCCGGTGACGTGATGGCCGAACACGATGGGCTTGGCGTCGGTGTAGTGGTCGTGCCAGAAGCTGTCGGGGAACAGGGTCTGGAGTTCGCGCTCGCCACGGGTGGAGCCGCAGAGGATTTCCTCGCGTTGGTCGGCGAGCGGGATGCCGGGCACCAGGCCGGCATGGACGACGCGGACGTGGTCGTTCTCGAAGTAATAGGGCAGCGTCCGCATCCACTCGACCATGTCGGCATAGCCGTCACCGGCCTGCAATCGGGTGATTTCCTGTGCGTAGGAGTAGATCCCGCGGACATGCTTGCGTTCGTGGTTGCCCATGACGGCCACCGAGTTCGGGCGTCCACGAAAGAGGTTCACCACATCGAGCGGCTTCGGCCCACGGTCGACCAGATCCCCGACACTGACGAGCAGATCGTCCTCCGCGAGCTCGACCTTCTCGAGCAGCCCGACCAGCTCGTCGAAGCACCCGTGAATATCGCCGATGATGACAGTTCGCCGCACCTGAAAAACCGTAGCCACAGCCGCTTTCGGCGAGCAAAGCAATATCCGCGGGGGTCCCTGCGGCGGAATCGTCAGGTGAGATCCCAACCGGCCTCGGCGGCGTGGGCGTGGAATGCCTTCCAAGCCTGCCCGGCTCGGGTCGCGCCGAATCGGGCGTTGAAGCGTAGGACATCTCGGACGTCGTCGATGGACGCGCCGCCACCGAGGGCTCGCTGGGTGTGCATGCGGAAGGTCCCCAACGCCCGCGGTCGCGGCGAGATGCTCCGGGAGGAGATCGTCGGGACCGCGATGGTGATGCTCGATGAGCTCGCCGATGACGAGGCGCTGTCGCTGCGTGCCGTGGCCCGGGCCATCGGAATCGCCGCGACGTCGGTGTATCTGCACTTCCCGGACCGGGATTCGCTGGTGCTCGCGGTGGCGCGGCGGTGTCACGAGGATCTGGTGGGGGCGGGTGACGCGGCCGAGGCCGCCGAGGCGGATCCCGGCCGCGCCCTGCGCGCCCGCATGCTGGCCCAGATGGCTTGGGCGCAGGAACATCCCGGGCTCTACAAGGTCCTGCACGAGAGTCTGGTGCACCGTAGACTCGGCATGCCCTTCAAGGAGGTCATGGTCCAGCGCACCGTCGACGCCGTCCAGCGCTGCATGGACGCGAACCTCGCGCCCGCCGACGACGCCACCACCGTCGCCATCGATCTGCGCACCGCCGTGAACGGCATGCTCTCCCAGCGCATCAACGAACCCGACATGCCCTGGCCGCCCGCCGCCGACCAGCTCGACCGCTTCCTCGTCAAACTCGTCGGCCTCGCCCGGACATAATCGAACATATGTTCTAAGTCTGCGGTATGCTGCGTCGCGTGAACACACACTCGACCGCGCTGGCGCCGAAGGCGTCGGCCTCAGGATGGCCGGACCTGGCCGATGTCGACTTGCTGCGCACCCTCGTCGAAACCGAACGCCGCCGCAGGCGACTCGATGCCGCCATGCGCGCGGCCGTCGCCGAAGCCGAACGTCGCGGCCTCGCCGCGGACACCGGCTACCGCGACACCGCGGACCTATTGACCGATCTTTTGCGCATCAGCACTGATGAAGCCCGCCGTCGAATCGAATACGCGGCCCCGCAGCCTCGCCCGCGCGCCAGGAAGGTCTGGCGGGTCCTGGCGGCGGCGAGCTGAGCCGGTTCGAATCCGGGCGCGAGCCGCCCGGGTGATCAGCGTGCCAGGTCCGGGTGCGCGCGGCCGGTGACCACGGGCATGTCGACGAAGGTCAGCAGGCCCGGTTCGGCGGCACAGACGTAGGGGATCGAGTTCACGCAGTGCGCCGCGGTCACGACGATGCCGGGATTGCGTTCCAGCCCGGCCGCCACGCTGCTCGGATGCCAGCCGTGGATCGTCACCCGGCAGTCGGGGTCGCCCTTCACCTCGACCTCGAACCGGACGCCGCCCTCGCCGAACTTCCAAGGCGGGTCGAGGTTTTCATCGCCCATCAGCCAGTTGACCGCGACCCTGACAACCTTGGCGTCGCCGATGAACGCCTCCCAGGCGAAGCGCTGGGCCGCGACCTGGCCGGGCTGGATCTCGCCGATCGGCGAGTCGATCGGCGCGGTCGCCACCGCCACCTCGCGACTGCGGCGGATCTCGGCGTCGGCGAATCCGAGGGTGTCCAGGCACATTCGCACCGACTGGTCGAACCCGTTGTCCAGCAGGGCCAGCATCGGACCGTGCATCGCCTGCTCGGGCGACTGGCCGAAACCCATGAGGTGGCGTACCACGTCGGGGGCGTCGTAGGTGCGGATGTCGGAGTACTCCTCACCGCGGACGAACGTGATCGCGCTGGACAGGCCCGTGAAGAACAGTGGCTGCTGCTCGGTGGCGCCGCCCGGGTCGATCCCGGTCCCGTGCAGCGTCACGCCGCCCTCGAGGGCGGGCGCCACCATCCGCTCCTTTTCCTCCGCGGTCGGCCAGAACCAGCCCAGCGGTGTGACGACGTTCTTGCCCGAACGCAGAATCGCCGCAACCTCTTTCGGATTCGGCATCAGCGGCGAGTACAGGACGCAATCGGCGTCGAGCGCGAGGATCTCGTCGATGCTGTCGGTGGCGATGACGCCGATCGGGCCGATCCCGGCCAGCTCACCGGCGTCCCGGCCGACCTTGCCCGGCGAGTGCACCCAGCACCCGACGAGCTCGAGATCCGGGTGCAGCCGGATCTGTCCGATCGCGGCCCGGCCGAGTCCACCGGTGGCCCACTGGATCACGCGCAGAGTCACACCAGGAATGGAACACGTTTCATTCCCGGAGCGTCAAGACCGCGCGGCCACCACCTCGGATGCCACCTCGAGGAACTTCAGGTCGGTGACGGCCGGGACCAGGATGAACTCGTCGCACCCGGCCTGCTCCGCGCCATCGAGAATGGCCGCGAGCGCCTCGGGACTCGATGCCCGCGTCGTGTCGGCGATCACCTGGGCGAGCTTGGGCCCGAGGAAGCCCAGGTAGCGAGCGGTGAAGGCGCGCAGCACTTCTGCTGCGTCGGTGACGCCCAGGGCGGTGAAGCAGGCGCTCACCTTGCGCGGGCTCGTCGCACGACCCGCCTCGGCCCAGCACTGGTCGGCGAGGTCGTTCGTCGCGGCGATCTCCTCGGCGCGGCCCGGGATGCTGAAGCCGGAGATGCCGTCGGCCCACCGCGCCGCCCGGCGCATCGCCTTCGGACCCATCGCTCCGGCGAGGATGATCGGCCCGCCCGGCTGCACGCACGCCGGCCCGACCGGATCCGCGCCCTCGAACGGCGGCTCACCGGCGAGCAGTGACTTCAGCTCGGCGACCTTGTCATCGAGCTGCTGGTGCCGCCGCGTGAAATCGGCGCCGAGAGCGCGATAGTCGTGCTCGCGCCCACCGACGCCGACGGCTACCTCGAGGCGGCCGTTCGCGAGCTGGTCGAGCGTGCCGATCTGCTGGGCGACCATCGCCACCGGATGCTGCGGCAGCACCCACAGGTTCCCCAGCACCTGCACCCGCTCCGTCACCGCCGCGCAGGCGCCCAGCGTCGCCACCATTTCCGGATTGGAGAACGTCACCCGCTCGCCCACCGAGACGCTCGAGAACGGGCCCGCGTCGATTCGCCGAGCCCAGTCGAGCGTCGTACCCGGTCCGTAGCCGGGAGCCATCTGTGGAAGTGCGACACCGATCTTCATGGGGCCGACCCTGCCAGACCTACCCGGACGGGTCGGGCGGTTTCGATGCCTGGACGTGCGGACCGAGGTGTTGCGCCGCACACACTTGAACACGTTCAAAAACTGGCCTACTCTCACAGTTGAACACGTTCAAATAGGCAAGGAGCTGGGAAAATGAATCTCGTCGTCGTCACATATGCGACCTATGCGGTCGTCAGCTTGGCGGTCACGTTCTGGGTGGCGCGGGTCCTGCATCGCACCGGTGCGCGATTCCTGGTGGATGTCATGAACGGGGACGGCGACCTCGCCGAAGCCGTGAACCATCTGCTGGTGATCGGGTTCTGGCTCGTGAACGCGGGCTTCGTGGCACTGGCTCTGCGCATCAGCGGCCCGGTCGTCGATGCGCGCGCCGCGATCGAGGACCTCGCCTCGAAACTCGGCATGGTGCTGCTCGTGCTCGGTGGCATGCACTTCGCGAACCTGATCGCCCTGAACAAAATTCGGCGCAGCCGGCACATGGAGCAGCAGGACGATGTCCCCCCGCTGCAGATCGACGCTGCCCAGTTAGCCTGAGCCCCATGCCCCGCCCCGAGCCCGCGACCGCGCGCGGCGAGGAAACTCGCCAGCAGATCATCGACGCCGCCCTGCGCCTGTTCGAGCAGAACGGCTACACGAAGACCACCATGCGCGCGATCGCGGGCGAAGCCGGTGTCAGCGTCGGCAACGCCTACTACTACTTCACCTCCAAAGAGCAGCTGGTCCAAGGCTTTTACCAGCACATCCAGGTCCTGCATCAGCAACGGGTCGAGCGGGCCCCGCGCAGCGGCTCCCTCGCCGCCCGATGGCTGGCCATGGAACTGGCCTTCGTCGACGTGGCCGCGCCCTACCACGAGTTCGGCGGGAAATTCTTCGCCATCGCCGCCGAGCCCACCAGCCCGCTCAGCCCCTTCAGCGACGAAAGCCGCCCGGCCCGGCAGGCTGCCACCGCCATCATGAGCGACGTGGTCATCGGCACGGACGTCAAGGGCGACAAGCGGCTGATGGCCGAGCTGCCGAATCTGCTGTGGCTGGCCCACATGGGCATCGTCCTGTTCTGGGTCCACGACCGCAGCCCCGAGCAGGAACGCACCCGGCTGCTGATCCGCCGGACCGCGCCGCTGGTCGAACGCATCGTGGCCCTGTCGAGACTCCGTCCACTGCGCCCGGTCCTCTATCCGGCCCTGGATCTCATCGAGGATCTGAGCAGCTGATCAGCCGCTGGACCTGCGGGAACGGTGGTTCCGGGTGGAAATGAGGGTCCCCTAATGACGATGGCTCGAGTGGCAGCTATGGTTAGCATCACCTAACGCCGCACCTGGGCGTTGTGTTGGAAGAGGACCTGAAGATGAACGGACGCTCGGGCGGTATGTCGCCGGTGCGCAAGAACCTGCTGCGGGTGTCGGCGGTGGGGGCCGCGCTGGTCATGGCGGCGGCGTGCAGCAGCACGAAGTCGAACCACGACGACGTGAAGGCGCTCGACGGGAACCGCTACACCCAGGTCAATATCGCCTCCAACAAGGAGTCGGACCAGGCGCAGTTCACCGATCCGAACTTCATCGACGCGTGGGGCCTCGCCAACCGGCCCAAGGGCGTGGGCGGGCACTTCTGGGTCGGGGCGGGCGGCTATTCGTTCCAGTTCGTCGGTGACGTGACCAAGTCGCCGGATGCCAAGTACCAGAAGATGTTCCAGGATCCGCTGAAGCTGGTGAACGTCCCCGGCGCGGACTCCATCCCGGACGACGACGGCGACGACTCCGAGGGCAAGACCACCGGCGTGGTCTTCAACCCGGCCCCGCTCAACTCCGACATCTTCGCGGTGAAGGACCAGCCGGTCAGCTACGACGGCAAGGACGAGAAGCTCACCGGCTCCGCGCGATTCATCTTCGCCGCCGACTCCGGCAAGATCTCCGGCTGGACCGAGCAGGGCGCGGGCGGCGCGATCGTGCGCCACGACGGCCCGGCCGTGCTCGAATTCGACGGCACCGCAGCGGGTATGAAGTTCAAGGGCATCGCCCTGGACCCCTCCAACACCAGGCTGCTGGCCGCCGACTTCGGCACCGACCCGCAGATCCGCACCTTCGACAAGGACTGGAAGCTGGTGCCCACCACCGGTTTCGCCAATCCCTTCGCCACCGGTGACGCCATCGACCCGGCCGACCCGGCCAAGGGCAAGAAGCTGAAGGTCGGCGACCCGGCCCCCTTCAATGTCGCCACCATCGGCGACCGCGTCTTCGTCACCTACGCCGTCACCCAGTCCGAGGGCGGCGACCCGAACAAGCTCAAGGCGGGCGAGGAAGACAAGCTCGACAAGGACAAGGAAAAGGACGCGGGCGACAAGGCCGAGAAGGGCCGGATCGCCGAATTCGACAAGAACGGCAAGCTGGTTCGCACCCTCGACGCGGACGGCCGACTCAACGCGCCGTGGGCCGTCACCCTCGCCCCGCAGAGCTTCGGCCCGCTCGCGGGCAAGCTGCTGGTCGGCAACTTCGGCGGCGCGGGCCACATCCTGGCCCTCGACGACAAGTCCGGCGCGTTCGTCGACTACTTGCGCGACGCCGACGGCAAGCCGGTCGAGATCGACGGCCTGTGGGGCCTGATGTTCGGCAATGGCGAGAGCCTCGGCGACGCCGACGCGCTGTACTTCACCGCCGGCCCGAACGACGAGAAGGAAGGACTCTTCGGCAGCCTGCGCCTGAAGTAGTCCGCACACGCGAGATCCCGCGGCCCCGAGCTGATCCCGGCTCGGGGCCGCGGCCGTTTCGCGATCAGCTCCCGACGCCGAGCGCGGTCAGCAGCACCAGCACCACGGTGATCACCGCGAACAGGCCGTGCCCGCCCACGACCAGGATCGGGAAGTGGCGCTCGGCCGGCTCGGCCTGCCCGACCGCGGGCGTGCCGGCACGGTACACCGGCAGCCAGCGGAACAGCATGAAGAAGCCGAGCAGCGCCACCGGAACCAGCAGCGCGAACGCGACCCAGGCGAGCGCGTCGACGTCGGCGATCAGATAGACGATCCACAACACCAGCCCGGCGGCGGCCAGCAGGAAGTGGCCGAAGATGACGGGCGGGGGCAGATGGCTGCGACCCGGCTCCCGCACACCGCCTTTGGCGATCCAGGTGCCGAGCAGGAAGAACCCGCCGCCCGCGGTGAGCAGCCAGGTGATCAGTGCCGCGATGGCCATGACGAACTCCTGTCGAAGAGAGGGGATTCAGCGGTGGAAACCGGTGGCCTGGGTGGCCTCGTCGGCGACCCGGACGCCATAGCGGTAGGCGAGTTTGCCGCCGAGATAACCGGATACGGACAGCGTCGCGAGCGCCGCCGCCGACAGCAGCAGCGGTCCGATCGGCACCGCGCCATGGGCGCCCTCGGCTCGCCGCCACACGAAATCCAGCGCGAAGGCGACGGTCACCGCGAGATTGAGGCTCAGGTGCAGCAAGCCCGTGCGGAAGGCCGGTGTCCCGGCCGGAATGGCCAGGAAATCGAGGAATCCGACGGTCGCCGCCGCGAGCGCGCCGAGCACGCCGAGGGCGATCAGCCACAGCGCACCCCGGGCCAGGAACTCGGGGTCCTCGACCACGTGCGAGCCGATGTCGAAGACCAGGCTCGCCACCCAGGCTCCGATGGGCACCGTCACCAGGATCGGATGGAACGGATGGCCGTACGGCCCGGCCAGCATCGCGCTCACCGGGCGTTTGGCCTGCTGTGGATCCGCGGTCACGACAACCTCCCAACCAGCACCGAATTTCGGAAAGTATTTTTGGTGTAATTATCTCTCCGGGTCAAGCGCTACACGCCGAACGAGTACCCATTGCCTTTCGGACAACACGGTGGGAGTTATCGTGGTCCTGTGACCAGTCCCGCCGCGATCGGTGCCGTCGCCGCCCTCGACGACGACTCGCGCCGCCGCATGTACTGGTTCATCCGCCGCGCCCGCCGCCCGGTCACCCGCGACGAGGCCGCCGCCGAGGTCGGCATCTCCCGCAAGCTCGCCGCCTTCCACCTCGACAAGCTCGTCGCCGCCGGCCTGCTGCGCGCCCACTACGAATCCGTCGGCACGATCCGCCGCGTCGGCCGCACCCCCAAGGTCTACGAACCCGCCGACACCGATGTGCGCGTGAGCATCCCGGAACGTCGCTACGAGATCCTCGCCGAAATCCTCATGGGCGCGGTCCTTTCCGAGGGGGCGGACGAGACCGCCCGCGAGACAGCCGTTCGCGTCGCAGCTCAACGCGGCGTCGACCTCGGCGACGCCGAACGCGACCGCCTCAAGCCCGGCCGCCTCGGCGCGGAACGAGCGCTGACGCTGCTGCAGGCCCTGCTCGCGGACCAGGGTTTCGAGCCGGGCCGCGCGGCACCGTCCTGTATTCGCCTGCACAACTGTCCTTTTCACCCCTTGGCGGCCAAGGCCCCGGAGTTGGTCTGCGGCCTGAACCACGCCTACCTCACCGGCGTCATCGACGGCTTGGGTGCGGAGTCCGTCGAAGCGATCCTGGCTCCTAAGCCCGGTGAATGCTGCGTCGAATTGCGTCCGCGCACCGCGAATCCCGCGTAGCCGGGTCGCTTCGCGAGGTCGGGCCCGGCTCGACGTCGGTGGCTACAGGATGCTCCGCACCGGGGCGAGGGCTGCGGTGAGAGCCGCGCCGCCGGTGGCCCAATCGGTGTCCGCCGGTTGGGAAGTCAGGATGACGACGGCGTAGCGGTCGGGCTGGGCTGAGGTGCCGACCAAGCCGGTGGTGTCGAGGGTGGTGGAGGTGTCGAGGGTCATCCAACCCTGTTTGACGGCCCAGGTGTCGGGGGTGAGGGCGTCGGGGATGCCGAAGAATTGGTCGGTGCCGTCGGCGGCGATCCGGTCGGCGTGGTTGAGGGCGGTCAGGAGGAGGGTGCGGGATGGGGCGGGGACCCGGGTGGTGATGTAGTGGTAGATGGTCACCACATCCGCTGGGGTGGTGAGGGTTTCGCCCCACTCGGTGGGATCGGATGGGGGCTGGGTGCCGGGCAGGCCGATGAGATCGGCCATGCGGGTCACGATGTCGTTGCCGCCGTTGGCATCCCACAGGGCGTCGGCGATGTCGTCGTCGCTGGCGGACAGCATCTGGGTCACCTCGTCCGCTGTGGCCGAATCCGGTTGCCAGCCTTGGGTATTCAGGGCGTCCAGGGCGATCAGGAGCTTGACGACCGACGCGGTGTAGAACTGCTGACCGGTATTGAGGCCGACGAGAACCGCCCCGGTGGTGGTGTCGGTGATGTCGATGCCCACCTGGGTTCCGGGGGAGGAGGCTTCCACGGCGGCCTGCATCTGCTCGGCGAGCTGGGCGGCGGAGGGGGTCGGGGCGCTGGGCTGGGTGGCGGCGACCGGAGTCGGTGCGGGTGATGCCGCCGGGGTGTCCGGATGGTGGGCGTCGGCGATTGCCACCGGAGCGGACAGCAGTGCCGCCCCGGTGATGAGGGCCGCGCATGCCACCGTCGACACGCGCCGCCACGAAGATCCCCCCGCTACCCGCTTCCGATTCGGACTCATGCCTGTTAGATCGGCAGATGGCTGCAGGCATCCCGTGAGCCCGCTGGGAGAAAGCTGTGAGCGGGTGCGATGAATTCCGTTGGCGAGCCCCGTCCTATCCGATAACCGCGCGGCCGAACCCATGACGAACTGCAAGGAGCACACCGATGCGCAAGATCACCGCTGGAATGTTCATCTCGCTGGACGGCATTGTCGCCGACCCGCAGGACTGGCACTTCCCGTACTACAACGAGGAGATGGGCGAGGCCGTGTCGGCGCTGGCCGCGACCGCCGACACCATGCTGTTCGGCCGGGTGACCTACGAGGGATTCGCGGGGGCATGGCCCGAGCGGGAGAACTCCGGCGAGGCGGACGCGGGCTTCGCGAAGGCGCTCGGCGATATGCGCAAGGTCGTCTTCTCGCACCGCGAACTCGATCTCACCTGGCGCAATTCCGAACAGCTGCCGGGCGACCTGGTCGAGGCCGCGGCCATGCTGAAAGCCGAAGTGGGCGGGGACATCACGTTGAGCGGCTCCACCTCGATCGTGCGGCAGTTACTGGCCGCCGAGCTGCTCGACGAGCTGCACCTGTTCGTGCACCCGGTCGTGCTCCGCAACGGCGGATTGCGGCTGTTCGACGAGGGGAATCCGATTCCGCTGCAGATGCTTTCGGTGACGCCGTTCAAGACCGGTGTGCTGCACGTGGTCTACGGTCCCGCCGCGGCCCCCGCGGCGGCTGGGTACGAGGAGGCCCGGGAGCACCTGGCCTAATCGGATTCGGAACCTGTGGAGCGGGACCGCCGGCGGCGGGCCCGCTCCTTTTCGATGGCGTCGTAGCGCAGCTGCAGGCCGTCGACGAAGGCGGACAGGGCCAGTTCGAAACTCTCGGCATCGATTTCGTCGGCCTTGGCGCGCAGCAGGTGCGCCTGTTCGAGATGGGGGTAGCGGTCCCGGTAGACCTGGACGTCGTCGACGAAGCCCCGGGAGAACGAGCCCATGGTGGCGCCCATGACGAGGTAGCGGGTGGCCGCGCCGATCATGGTGGCGTCGCGCGGGGGCCAGCCCGCGGAGACCAGGCCGCCGTGGACCGCGTCGGCGGCGCGCAGGTTCTCGTCGCGGGTACCGGGGCCCGCCGAAAGGTAGGCGACGAAGTTGGGGTGGCGGACCAGGGCGTCGCGGTAGGAGTGGGCCCAGGAGACGAGGCCGACGCGCCAGCCCTGGTCGAAGGCCGAGACGTCCACCCGGGCCATGAGGCCGCTCGCGATGTCGTCGAGGACGGCGTCCTTGGTGGGGTAGTGGGTGTAGAGGGAGGCCGCCTGCACGCCCAGTTCGGCGGCGAGCTTGCGCATGGACAGCTCGGCGAGCCCGTCGCGGTCGATCAGGGTCAGGGCCGCCTCGCGGATGCGTTCGCGACTCAGCAGCGGCACTTTCGGCCTGGCCATCCGGCTCACCTCCTCTGTGCGGGACCCCAATGACCCCTGGTGTGGGGGTTGAATTTATCACTCGGTCCTTGATTAACCGAACGCTGTTAGGATAGCTTCGAGTCATAAACCTAACAACGTTTGGTTAGGAGAGATCACAACCATGGACTTCGAACTCGGCGAGTCGCAAAGCGAACTGCGCGATGTGGCCCGGGCCTGGGTCGACAAAGAGGTCGTCCCGTACGCGGCCGAATGGGATCGCGCCGAATCGGTCGACACCGCCGTCGTCGGCAAGCTCGGCGAGATGGGATTCCTCGGCATCGAGATTCCCGAGGAGTACGGCGGGTCCGGTGGCACCGCCCTGGACTACTGCCTGCTGCTCGAGGAGCTGGGGCGCGGCGACAGTTCGGTGCGCGGCATCGTGTCGGTGTCGCTCGGGCTGGTCTCGAAGACCATCAAGACCTATGGCACCGACGCGCAGAAGCACGAGTGGCTGCCGCGGCTGTGCGCCGGGCAGGCGCTGGGCTGTTTCGGCCTGACCGAGCCGGGCACCGGATCCGATGCGGGCAGCCTCACCACCAAAGCCGTTGCGGACGGCGATGATTGGCTGCTCTCCGGCACCAAGATCTTCATCACCAATGGCACCTGGGCCGATGTCGCCATCATCTTCGCGCGCACCGGCGGCCCGGGCCCCAAGGGCGTGACCGCCTTCCTGGTCCCCACCGATGCGCCCGGCTTCGAGCGCAAGGAGATCAAGGGCAAGCTCGGCCTGCGCGGCCAGGCCACCGCGGAGCTGGTCCTCGACCGGGTCCGCGTGCCCGACGCCAACCGGCTCGGCGAACTCGGCCAGGGCTTCAAGATCGCCATGGCGGCCCTGGACAAGGGCCGCATGGGCGTGGCCGCCGGATGCGTCGGCGTCGCGCGCGGCTGCCTGGAAGCCGCGGTGAAATACGCTCGGGAGCGCGAACAGTTCGGCAAGCCGATCGCCTCCTACCAACTGGTTCAGGAACTGCTCGCCGATATCGCCGTCGAGGTCGAGGCGGCGCGGCTGCTCACCTGGCGGGTCGCCGACCTGGTGGAGAAGGGCAAGCCGTTCGGCACCGAGGCCTCGGTCGCCAAGCTGTTCGCCAGCGAGGCCGCGGTGAAGGCCGCCAACAACGCCATCCAGGTGTTCGGCGGATACGGCTACATCGACGAATACCCGGTGTCGAAGTTCCTGCGCGACGCGCGCGTGCTCACCCTCTACGAGGGCACCAGCCAGATCCAGAAACTGCTCATCGGCCGCGCCCTCACCGGCGTGAACGCCTTCCTCTGAACGTCACTCACAGACAGGGAGATCCACTCATGTCGAAAGTCGCAGTCGTGACCGGTGCGGCCCGCGGAATCGGCGCGGGCACCGCGGCCCGCCTGGCCGCCGACGGATTCGCCGTCGCCATCGTCGATCTCGACGAGGCCGCCTGCAAGGACGCCGTGGACGCCATTGTCGCCAAGGGCGGCAAGGCCATCGCGGTGGGCTGCAATGTCACCGATGAGGCGCAGGTCGCCGCCGCGTTCGAACGCGTTGCCGCGGAACTGGGTTCGGTGGACGTGCTGGTCAACAACGCGGGCGTGCTGCGCGACAACCTGCTGTTCAAGATGTCGGTCGACGACTGGGACATCGTCATGTCGGTGCACCTCAAGGGCGCGTTCCTGTGCTCGCGCGAGGCGCAGAAGTACATGGTGAAGCAGAAGTCCGGCAAGATCGTGAACACCTCCAGCGTGTCCGCGCTGGGTGCGCGCGGCCAGGCCAACTACTCGGCCGCCAAGATGGGCATCCAGGGCCTGACCCGCACGCTGGCAATGGAATTGGGGCCGTTCGGCATCAACGTGAACGCTGTCGCGCCGGGCTTCATCGTCACCGAGATGACCGACGCCACGGCCGCCCGCGTGGGCGTCTCCCCAGAGGAGTTCCGCGAGCAGGCCGCCAAGATCACCCCGCTGCGCCGCGTCGGCGAGCCGGTCGACATCGCGAACGTGGTGTCGTTCCTGGTCTCCGACGACGCCTCCTTCGTCACCGGCCAGACCATTTACGTCGACGGCGGCCGCCGCCTCTGACGAGACGCCCAACTCTCGGTAGCTCTCAGGGGCTTCCCCTGAAACCCCTTTACAAGAACAGAAGAGTCATGCAGAGAACAGTTTTCGACAAGGACCACGACGCCTTCCGCGAGACCGTGCGGGCATTCATCGAAGCCGAGGTCGTCCCCGTCTACGAGGAGTGGTACGCCGCCGGTATCGCGCCCCGCGACTTCTATTACAAGCTGGGCGAACTCGGCGTCTTCGGCATCGAGGTGCCGGAGGAGTACGGCGGCGCGGGCATCGAGTCGTTCAAGTTCCAGGCCATCCTCATGGAGGAATGCGCCCGCGCGGCGGTGTCCTTCGGCGGGTCCGGGGTGCACGTCGGGCTGTGCCTGCCCTACATCAAGAATCTCGCCACCGAGGAGCAGAAGCAGCGCTGGCTGCCCGGCTTCGTCACCGGCGAGATCATGTTCGCCATCGCCATGACCGAGCCGGGCACCGGCTCGGATCTGGCCGGAATGCGCACCACCGCGAAGCTTTCCGCGGATGGCACGCACTACGTGCTGAACGGGTCGAAGACCTTCATCACCGGCGGCGTGCTCGCCGACCGCGTCATCGTGTGCGCCCGCACCGCGCCGCCGTCGGAAACCGATCGCCGCCACGGCATCTCGCTGTTCGTCGTCGATACCAAGTCCGAGGGCTACAGCGTCGGCCGCAAGCTGGACAAGCTGGGCCTCAAGGTCTCCGACACCGCCGAGCTCAACTTCACCGACGTCAAGGTGCCGGTCGAGGACCTGCTGGGCGAGGAGCACAAGGGCTTCTCCTACCTGGGGCAGAACCTGCCGCAGGAGCGCCTGTCCATCGCGGTCGGCGCGTACGCCCAGGCGAGCGCGGCCATCCGCTTCGCCAAGGAGTACACCAAGCAGCGCAATGTCTTCGGACAGCCGGTCGCCGCCTTCCAGAACACCAAGTTCGAGCTGGCCGCCTGCCAGGCCGAGGTCGACGCGGCCGAAGCGGTCGTCGACCGCGGCCTCGACGCCCTCGACAACGGCACCCTCACCGCCGCCGACGCCGCCTCGGCCAAACTGTTCTGCACCGAGGTCGCGCACCGCGTCATCGACCGCTGCCTGCAGTTGCACGGCGGCTACGGATTCATCAACGAGTACCCCATTGCCCGCCTCTACGCCGACAATCGCGTGAACCGGATCTACGGCGGCACCAGCGAGGTCATGAAGACCATCATCGCCAAGAGCATGGGACTGTAGGCCGCGACGATGACGATCCCCGGTATAGCGTTGCCGCGCACGGGAATTGCCGAGGCTCGGGTTGGGGGAGCCTCGGCATGACCGCCGCATATCTGGTCGCCGGCGTGCGCACTCCGTTCGGTCGCTACGGCGGCGCGCTCGCCACCGTACGACCGGACGACCTCGCCGCACACGTGATCGCCGAACTGGTGCAACGGCTTCCGTCCGTGGACTGGGCGGCTGTCGATGACGTCATCTTCGGCTGCGCCAATCAGGCCGGGGAGGACAACCGGAATGTGGCGCGCATGGCGGGGCTGCTGGCCGGGCTGCCCGTGGAGGTAGCGGGCAGCACGGTCAACCGGTTGTGCGGATCCGGGCTGGACGCGGTGGCGAGTGCCGCGCGCGCGGTCAAGGCCGGGGACGCCGATCTGGTCATCGCGGGCGGCGTCGAGTCGATGACCCGTGCGCCGTTCGTCATGCCGAAAGCCGGTGCGGCGTGGGCGCGTTCGAACGAGGTCTTCGACACCACCATCGGGTGGCGGTTCGTGAATCCGCGCATGCGGGAGCAGTACGGGACCGACGCCATGCCGGAGACGGCGCAGAATGTGGCGGTCGAATTCGGGATCTCGCGAGAAGACCAGGACGCCTTCGCCCTCCGCTCCCAGGAGCGGGCGGCCGCCGCCCAGCGCAACGGGCGGCTGGCACGAGAGATCGCGCCGGTCACCGTGCCGCAGCGCAAGGGCGAGCCGATTGTGGTCGCCGCGGACGAACATCCGCGTGCGACCTCGCCGGAAGCCCTGGCGAAGCTGCACGCCGTGGTGCCCGGCGGAACCATCACCGCGGGCAACTCCTCCGGCGTCAACGACGGTGCGGCCTGCGTGCTCATCGCCTCGGAGCGGGCGGTCGAGCGATACGGCCTCACCCCGCTGGCACGGGTCGGCGCGGCCCTGTCGGTCGGCGTCCCGCCGCGCGTCATGGGCATCGGTCCCGCGCCCGCCACCGAAAAGCTGCTGGACCGAACCGGTCTCGGCATCGGGGACATCGACATCCTCGAGGTCAACGAAGCCTTCGCCGCGCAATCCCTGGCCGTGCTGCGGTCTCTCGGGCTGCCCGACGACGCCGACCACGTCAACCCCAACGGCGGGGCCATCGCCCTCGGGCATCCGCTGGGCGCCAGCGGCGCCCGGCTCGCCCTGACCGCCGCCCTGGAACTGTCCGACCGCGACGCCCACCGCGCCATCGCCACCATGTGTATCGGTGTGGGACAGGGCATTTCCGTCCTATTCGAACGCTGATCCGATCGAACCGAGGTCTCAATGAACGCGACTCTCTCCCTGGCCGGCATCCTCGCCGAACCGGCGTGGCGGCGACCCGACCACCTCGCCCTGATCGAGGGCGACCAGCGCATCACCTTCCGCGACCTGTGGCGGCAGGCCCGCGAACAGGCCGGGGCGCTCATCGAACTCGGGGTGCGCCCGGGCGACCGGGTCGCGCTCATGGGACCCAATACCGCGGATTTCCCGCGCGCCTACTTCGCCATCCTGGCCGCGGGCGCGACCGTGGTGCCGGTGCATCTGCTGCTCACCGCCGACGAGGCCGAGTACGTGCTGCGCGACAGCGGGGCCAAGGTCATGATCTGCCATCCGATGGTGGAGGCCGTCGGCAAGGAGGCCGCGAGCCGGGTCGGCATCGACTGCCTGAGCCCGAAAGAGCTGACCGGAGAAGCGATTCCGACCTACGTCGCGCGCAGCCCGCTCGACACGGCGGTCGTGTTCTACACCAGCGGGACCACCGGGCGGCCCAAGGGCGCGGAGCTCAGCCACCTCAATATGGTCATGTGCGCCACCGTGAACGCCTTCGACGCCAACGAGGTGAACCGCGAGGACATCGCCCTGGGCGCGCTGCCGCTGTTCCACGTGTTCGGGCAGACCGTCTCCATGAACTCGCACTGGCGGGTCGGCGCGACCCTGGTGTTGCTGCCGAGATTCGATGCGGCACAGGCGCTCGAGCTCATGGTGCAGGAGAACATCAACACCTTCCACGGCGTGCCCACCATGTACCACGGGCTGCTCGCGGCGGCGAAGGACGCGACCGCGCTGCCCGCGCTGCGGCTGTGCATCAGCGGTGGCGCGGCCATGCCGCCGGTCATCATCGAGGAATTCGAGAAGGTCTTCGGTTCGCACATCCTCGAGGGCTACGGCCTGTCCGAAACCTCGCCCACCGCAACGGTGAACCAGCCGACGCTCGGACCGAAGATCGGCACCGTCGGCCATCCCGTCTGGGGCGTCGAGGTCGAGATCGCCGCCGCCGACCTGCGCGACCGCATCGAGCTGCTGCCGGTCGGCGCCATCGGCGAGGTCGTGGTGCGCGGGCACAATGTGTTCAGCGGCTACACCGGAAACCCCGACGCCACCGCGGAAGTCATGGTGGACGGCTGGTTCCGCACCGGCGACCTCGGCATCAAGGACGAACAGGGCTACCTGCGCATCGTCGACCGGATCAAGGAGATGATCATCCGCGGCGGGTTCAACGTGTACCCGACCGAGGTCGAGGCGGCGCTGCTGCGGCACCCGAACATCGCGCAGGTGGCGATCATCGGCGTGCCGGACGAGAACTACGGCGAGGAGATCCTCGCGGTCGTCGTGCCGTCCGGGCCGCTCACCGCCGAGGAAGTCATCGACTACGCCAAAGAGCATGTGGCACGGTACAAGTACCCGCGCCGCGTCGAGTTCGTCACCGAACTGCCCATGGGGCCGACCCACAAGATCCTCAAGCGTGAACTCAAGCAGCGCTACGCGTAGCGGATTTTCGAACACTGCCTAGCCCGGAGGAACAGAACATGATCGACTTCAGCGACTTCGACCAGCTGCGCGCCGCCGTCGGCACCGAGGTCGGGGTCAGCGACTGGATCACCGTGGACCAGAAGCGCATCGACACCTTCGCCGACGCCACCGGCGACCACCAGTGGATCCACGTCGACGCCGCCCGCGCCGCCGCCGGACCGTACGGGCGCACCATCGCGCACGGGTTCCTCACCCTGTCGCTGACCGTGCCGATGACCGCCGAGGTCATGAACGTCAGCGCGAGCATGGCGATCAATTACGGGCTCAACAAGGTTCGCTTCATCAACCCGGTGCTCGTGGACAGCCGCATCCGGGGGCGGTTCACCCTCGACTCCGTCACCGACATCCCCGGCGGCGTGCAGGTCGTGCGGACGGTGACCGTCGAGATCGAGGGCGTGGAGAAGCCCGCGTGCGTCGCCGAGAGCATCACCCGCTATCTCGCCTGAGTCGCGCGAAATGGGCCCGCCGATCGAATCGATCGGCGGGCCTTCGCTTTTCGGCTGGCTGTGCGGCTTCTCGGCTAGCTGTGCGGTCCGAACGGCACCGCCGACAGCGGGGCAGCGTCCGGCGTGACCGTCGCGACCACCGAGATCCCCGCCGCCTGGAAGTTCGACAGCGCCCGGGCGATGTGGTCCGCCGAGGTGATCAGGATCGCGGTGTGCGCGCCGATCAGGTCCATCAGCTGCGCCGAGAAGGCCGCGTTCTGGACCGTCGAATTGGCCTTGGTCTCGGTGTGGATGCGATCGCGGTCGATGCCGTGGTCCACCAGCCAGTCGGCCATGGCGTCCGCCTCGGTCACCCCGTTCTGCGGGTTGCCGCCGGTCACGATGACCGGGGCCTGCGGGGACAGCAGCGCCGAGACGTACCCGGCGTACAGGCGCGCCATGAGCTCCGGGCGCATCTGACCGTCCGGCTGCAGGCCATAGCCGAGCACCACGATCGCGGTGTCGGGGGCGAACAGCGCGGGCAGGTTGATGCCCGGGAGGTCCACGCCGGGAAGGGCATTAGACAGGTCGACATTCGTGAAGTTCAGCGTCGAGAGCGCGTTGATGTCGGCGGGTATGTCCTGGGTCAGGCCCTCGAGCGGGTCGATCGGGGGCGGCGGCGGTGGTGCTTCGGCATGCGCCGTGCCGCCGGTGGCCAGCGCGATGACCGTCACACCGGGCAGCATGGCCTGAATGGCCCTGGTGCGGAAGGTTTTCGGTGCTGCCCGGTGATGTCGGCCGGTGCGGCCGCGTCCTGCGGTCGGGTGGACCCCCTGCCACTGACCGCCGGGTGAGATTCTCCGATGTCTGCCTGCGTCGAGCATCGCAACCCCCTGAGTAGTCCGATAGTGACTACCGTTCGGTTCACAATCTTCGAATCATGATCGCGCCGGGGTCACTTCCGTGGGGCGGTTTCGCGAAATCAAGATCCGAAAAATGGGGGCATCGCGGCCGAACAGCGCGCGAACAGCGGAAATATCAACCCCGCCCGGCATTCTCGATGTCGTCGCGAAGGTTCCGGCGCGGTGATCGGCATCACAGCCGAGCCGATGTCACACCCTCGCGGACCGCGTCGTCAACCTGACGAAGCCAACGAACAACACGGAAAAGAGAGCACGATGACCCGCTTCAACCTGTACGAGAACGAAGTCGCCGGCAAGTTCAACAAGCGCCTCGTCACCGCGGCCCGCGTCATCGACGAGTCCACCCTGCCCAAGACCACCCAGGAACTGGTGAAGATCCGCTCCTCCCAGATCAACCGCTGCGGCATGTGCCTGGACATGCACACCAAGGACGCCGCCCACGCCGGCGAGACCCCCGTGCGCCTGGCCATGGTCGCCGCCTGGAAGGAATCCACCGTCTTCACCGACGCCGAGCGCGCCGCCCTCGCCCTCACCGAGGAGGGCACCCGCCTCGCCGACACCGGCGGCATCACCGAGGACACCTGGGCCCAGGTCCGCAAGAACTACGACGACGACCAGATCGGCGCCCTGATCTCCCTCATCGCCACCATCAACGCCTGGAACCGCCTCAACGCCATCTCCGGCCTCGTCGGCGGCGAATACGTCCCCGGCCAGTGGTGATCTGACGAGCCAACGAGTGGCACACCCTGGCGGGCAACCCATCCCGCCGCGCTGTGCCACTCGGCGTTCGGGGGCGGCGGACCCCTCGATGCGGCCGACCCGGCGGGGGTGGGTCAGTCGGTGTGGCGGGTCTGGGGCCAGTCGATGGCTACTCGGCCTGCGGTGGTCACGTAGGTGGTGAAGACGTTCAGGGCTACATGGGCGATGATCTCGAGCAGGAGTTCGGGGGAGAGGCCGGTGGTGTGGGCGGCCAGGAGGTCGGCGTCGGTGACCGTGCCGTTGTGGATCAGGAGGGCGTGGGCGAAGGCCAGGCAGGCTTCGGCTTCCGGGTCGGTGGAGTCGGCTCGGCGGGCGCGGGACGCCTCGTCCGGGGTGAGGCCGGCGACCTTGGTGGCGCGGTAGGTGTGGGCCGAGAGGGCGTAGTCGCTGGAGTTGTGCTGGGCTACCAGCAGAGCCAGGCGCTCGCGGGTGGGCAGCGGAATTCGGCCGTGCCGCAGGGCATCCGAGAGATCCAGATAGCCGCGCAGGGCCGAGGGGCTGTTTGCCATGGCCTTGGTCAGGTTCGCGGTCATGCCGAAGGCTTGCTGAGCCTCGGCGAACAGGGCGGCGGTGGCGGCGGGCGCGTCCTCCGGTTCCAGCAGCGGGAATCCTGACATGCGTTCGAGAATCCGTGCGCGCGTTGATAGATTCGCTGTACATCGGCGATGTGCCGAACGAACAGCGGCTCATGGTGGATGTACGGGTGACAGTAAGACTGACGGTGCTCGGTCCGGTCGGTGTGATGGTGGACGAGCGGGCCGTACCGGGACTCGCGCCACGCCATCGCGCCGTATTGGCCTACCTGTTGCTGAACGCGCGCGCGGTGGTCACCGTCGAGCAGCTGACCGACGCGCTCTGGGGGCCCACCCCGCCCGACACCGCGCGCTCGCAGATCCACCACGCCATCACCGCCGTTCGCAAGGTGCTGCGTAGCGCGGGAATCGCCGACATCCTGCACACCCGCGCCAACGGCTACCTCATCCACCCGGCCCCCGGCCAGTGCGACCTCGACGACTTCGCCGCCGAAACCGCCACCGCCGGCCGCGAATCCGCCGCCGACCCCGAGGCCGCCGCCCGCCGCCTGCGCACCGCCCTGCGGCTGTGGTGCGGCCGGCCGCTGGCCGACGTGAAGGCCGACTACGTCCCCGACACCCGCGCCCGCCTCGAGGACCGCCGCCTGCGCGCCGTCGAACTCCTCGCCGAACTCGACCTCGCCGGCGGCCGTCACGACCACGTCATCGACGAACTCCCGCCCCACCTGGCCGCGAATCCGTTGCGCGAGAAGCTCGCCGCCCACCTGTCCCTCGCCCTCTACCGCGCCGGGCGCCAACTCGACGCCCTCGCCACCGCCCGCTCCTACCGGACCCACCTCGTCGAAGACCAGGGCCTCGACCCCAGCTCCACCTTCGACGACCTCGAACACGCCATCCTCCGCCGCGACCCGGCCCTGGATTATCGCCCGGCCGACGCGCCGATCGACCCGCCGCGGCCCGCCGCCGTCGCGGCCTATTCGAGCGGCCTCGCACCCGATGCGAGTGGTGCCACATTCGATGCGGACCGTGTCGCGCCCGGTCATCCCGGCGCAGGTGTGGCCGGGATCCACAGCGACGGTGTCGATTCCGGCCGAGATCACGCCGGAATGACCGTGAGCTTCCTGCCCTACGACATCCCCGACTTCATCGGGCGCACGGAGGATATCGAGCGCCTGGATGTGTGGCTGACCGGGAACGAGGCCGAGGTGACGGCCATCGACGGGATGGCCGGGATCGGGAAGACCGCGCTGGCGGTGCGGTTGGCGCATGCGCTGGGGGAGAGGTTTCCGGAGGGGCAGCTCTTCATCGATCTGCAGGGGCACACGCCGGGCAAGGATCCGCTCGATATCGGAATCGCGTTGGGGGCCTTGCTGCGTCAGCTGGGCGTGGCCGATGACGCGATCCCCTCGGGGGAGGCCGATCGGGCCGCGCTGTGGCGGGCCAGGCTGCGGGATCGTCGGGTGATCGTGGTGGTCGACAACGCTGTCGACACCGCGCAGGTGCGCCCGCTGCTGGCCGGGCGCGGGGCGCACCGGGTGATCGTGACCAGCCGGCGGCGGCTGCTGGATCTGGACGGGGCGCAATCGCTGTCGATGGAACTGCTGGCCCCGGCCGACGCCGTGGAACTGTTCCGGGCCATCGTGGGGGAGCGGGCGGACACGGAACCCCTTGCGGCACTGGACGTCCTGCAGCTGTGCGGCTTCCTGCCGCTGGCCATCCGCATCGCGGCGGCCCGGCTGGCGCACCGGCCGCAGTGGACCGTCGAGTACCTGGCCGGGCGGCTGCGCGACCAGCGGCGGCGGCTCACCGAGCTCGCCACGCCGGAACGCGGGGTGGCCTCGGCCTTCGCGCTGTCGTATCAGCAGCTCGAACCCGCCGAGCAGCGCATGTTCCGGCTGCTCGGACTGCATCCCGCGCGCGATATCGAACCGTACGCCGCCGCCGCGCTGACCGGGCTCGACGCGGCCGATGCCGAGGACCACCTGGAGCGACTGCTCGACGCGCACGTGCTGACCCAGCTGCGGCCGGGCCGCTACACCATGCACGACCTGCTGCGTGAGCACGCCCGCGCCACCGCTGCGGCAGAGGAGACAGCCGAGGCCCGCGACGCGGCGGTGGAAGCCCTCTACCGGTACTACCACGACACCGTCGCCAACGCCGTCGGACTGCTCTTCCCCGACGGCTCCCGCATCGGACCCGTTGATTCGGTCGGTGCACAACCCATTACGATGCCGACCCTGACCTTCGACGAGCCCGCGCAGGCCATCGAATGGCTCGACGCGGAACGCATCAACCTGGTGGCCATCTGCATCGCACCCGACGAGGCGACGCGACCCGGATACACGGCCGGGCTGGCCCGCAGCCTGCACGCCTACCTCGACGGAAACGGCCACTACGGGACCGCGCACACCATGCACACCCAGGCCCTGCGCAGCAGCCGCCGCGACGGCGACCTCGCGGCGCAATCCCGGGCGTGCAGCGATCTGGCCTGGATCGCCTGGCGCTTCGGGCGATTGGACGAGGCGCACGAATTCGGCGAGCAGGCACTGGATCTCGCCCGCGCCGCCGCCGACGGGCGCGCCGAGGCTCGCGCCCACTACGTCTTCGGCTACGTCTTCTGGCAGCGCGACATCGAGCGGGCCGGTGAACACTATCGCCAGGGTCTGGCCCTGTTCCGGGAATTCGGCGACCGCGCCGGCGAAGCGGCCTGCCTGACCAGCCTCGGCACCGTCAACGAACGCCTCGAACGCTACGCCGAAGCCCACGAACTCCTCGCCGAAGCCCTCGGCCTCTACCGTGGATTGGGTTCCCGCACAGGCGAAATCGTGGTCCTGAACAATATCGGCCCGGTCTACCTCGGCGAGGACCGTCCCGACGAGGCCCGCCGCCAACACCGCCGCGCCCTCGACCTGTGCCGCGAACTCCGCTTCCGCAGCGAGGAAGCCGAGGCCCTCAACGGCCTCGGCGAAATCGCCCTCGCCCTCGGCGACCCGGCCGGTGCGGTCACCGACTTCGCCGCCGCCGTCACCGCCTGCCGCGACCTGGGCGACCGCGCCGAGGAGGCCCGTGCCCTCCTCGGCCTCGCGCAGGCCCAGCAGGCACTCGGGCAGACCGTGGCCGCCCGCGACCATTCCGCCCGCGCCCTGGCCCTTTTCGAGGAACTCGAGGTCCCCGAGGCTGACGACGCCCGCGCCCTGCTCGCCGAACTCGGCTGATCCCTCGCCGGAAAATCGGTTTCGCTTTCGGCGCGGGGTCGTTACTGTTCTCGTCGCCACCGACGCCCTGGCGCGCAGGTCGTGGGGTGGTCCAGCCGGTGTGGAGGAGTCCGGAGTCCTCGCTTCCCCGTCAAGGAAGAGACCACGGGTTCGAATCCCGTTACTGGCGCAAGAGATTCAGTCGGTGAACGCCGCGCGGTGGGCGTCGCACCATTCGGCGAAGGTGCGCGGCGGGCGGCCCAGCAGTTCGGCCACCGTGCCGGTGCGGGCGCCGACGGCGTCGGCGCGCATGAGGGCGAAGCCCTCGACGATCGCCTCGGCCAGGCGCGGGGGAGCGCCGTTGGGGTAGCGGGCGGCGACCGCCTCCTCCGGGGTGGCGACCTCGCGAATCTTGATGTCCCGGTCCAGGGTTCGGGACAGGATCGCGACCTGCTCGCCGAGCGTCAGGCTCTCCGGTCCGGTGAGGTGATAGGCGGCGCCGGTGTGGCCGGGCTCGGTCAGGCAGACGGCCGCCACGGCCGCGATATCGGCGGGATCGATCGGGGCGAAGCGGCCCGGGCCCGACGGGTCCAGGACCGGGTCGCCGGCGCGCAGCTTCGGAATCCACTCCAGGGCGTTGGACATATAGCCGCCCGGGCGCAGGATCGTGAACGGAATTCCGCTCTCGCGCACCAGGTTCTCGCGTGCGTGGTGCCAGCTGCCCATGGCGGGCAGCGGCTCGACCAGCACGTGGGCCGAGGAGATCATCACGATCCGGCCCACCCCCGCCTGCCCGGCGGCGCGCAGGAGCGCTCGGGTGTGATCGAGCCCGATGCCGGGGACCAGTAGGAACAGGCGGTCCACGCCGAGCATGGCCCGCTCCAGGCTCGCTGGATCGTCGAGATCGCCCGGCACGAGTTCGGCGCGTGCGGGCAGGGTTCGGGCCCGCGCGGAATCGCGGACGAGGGCACGGAATTCGAGGGATTCGGCGTCGAGGACGCGGGTGAGTTCGCGGCCGATGTTCCCGGTCGCTCCGGTGAGCAGTAACATGACATCTCCAGATCGTTAGCCGTCTACCGAAAAACGTTAGACGGCTAGCGATCGATGGTCAATACCCATCCGCACCCGACCGGAGGCTCAGTGTCCGACTTCCTCGACCTGCACGGCCGCACCTCGAAAGCCTTGCGCGCCTTGGCCGATCGCGATATGCGCCGCCTCGGCCTGCACCTCGGCCAGAATCACGTGCTGGCCGTGCTCTGGGAGCGCGACGGCCGCACGCCGGGGGAGATGGCCGCCGCCCTGAACGTCACCACCCCGACCGTGGTGAAGATGGCCACCCGCATGACCGCCGCGGGCTTGCTCACCCGCCGTCGTGACGACAAGGACAACCGCCTGGTCCGGCTCTGGCTCACCGACCTCGGGCGCGAACTCCGCGAGCCCGTCGAGGCCGATCGGAAGGCGCTGTCGGACAAGGTCACCGCCGACCTCACCGACGCGGAGCGAAAGCACCTGATGTCGGCGCTGGAAAAGATCCACCGCGCCGCCGCCGAACTGCTGGGCGGCCCGATCGACCACACCGAGTCGATCCCGGACTGACACGGCGATCACCTAGAGTTGGGCGCATGATTACCGCGATTGTGCTGATCTCCGCCGAGCCGGATCGGATCCCCGAGACCGCGCAGGAACTCGCCGACATCAAGGGCGTGGCCGAGGTCTACTCGTGCGCGGGGGACGTGGACCTGATCGCCGTCGTGCGGGTGCGCGACCACGAGGAGATCGCCGAGGTGGTCACCGGCCGCATCAACAAGACCCCCGGCGTGCTGCGCACCGCCACCCACATCGCCTTCAAGTCGTACTCACGCGCGGACGTGGAGGCCGGTTTCTCGATCGGCGAATAGCCCGGCCGGACACCGCCCGGGTCAGCGGGTCTGAACCGACGCGCCCAGGGCGGTGCCGGTGTGCCCCGGCTCGATGATGTGTGTGACGCCGCCCTTGCAGCCGGGGAACAGATACACCCGGGCCCGCAGCGCGGTCTCGTTGTCGACGGAGAGGCGATGCGGGACACTGCGGATGGTCACGCAGTCGTCGGGTGTGCCGTAGCTGCGGCCGTCCACGCTCAGACTGCCGGGTTCAGCGGACTCCGTATGGGCGAAATGCGCCGCGGCCACCGGGATGCCGATGCCTAGGAACACGGCCACCAGGCCGGGCAGCACCACTCCGTATCGCATGTCGAAACTGTAACGCCGTTGTGACAATCCGAATGGCAAACACACAGCTGGGTGGTCCGAACTCTCAGGACACTCAGAGGAAAGAGCGGGAATACATGTTCGTGAAGGTGTGCGGACTGACCACCGAGGAACAGATCGACTGGGCCGTCGAGCTCGGCTATTCCGCCATCGGCGTGGTGGGCACGACCAAGAGCAAGCGCTACGTCGAGCCCGCCCGGGCCCGGGAGCTGGCCGCCCACGCGCGCGGCCGGATCCGCAGCTTCGTCGTCGCCTTCGACAAGACCGAGGTGGAAGCGGTCATCGACGACTTCGACGTCGTCCAGCTCTACAACTGGACCGCCCTGCCGAACCTCGCCTACTGCTCGGCCGCCGCACCCGCCCCGGAACAGCGCAGCGAGTACTTCTTCTACGACGCCAGCACCGGCTCGGGCGTCTTCGCCGAATTCCCGGACTGGCTCGACACGGTGCCCGGCAAGGTCGTCCTCGCCGGCGGCCTCAGCGCCGGCAATGTCGCCGGGGTCATCGAGGCCCACCGGCCCTACGGCGTCGACGTCTCCAGCTCGGTCGAACTCGCCCCGGGCGTCAAGAGTTTCGACGCCATGCGGGACTTCCTCCGGGCCACCGAGGGCTAATTCGCGTCGAGTTCGTTGGAGACGGTGACCCAGCGTTCCAGCAGCGCCGAGGCGGCGCCGGAATCGACGGTCTCGGCCACCCGCTTCAGGGCCACGGCCAGCTTGGCGTGCAGATCGAACTCGACCTCCTCCGGGCGCAGGTCGTAGGCCACCAGCGCCGCCGCCGAGTTCAGCAGCACCGCGTCGCGCACCGGGCCCGGATCCCCGGCGAACATATTGCGGGCGATCACCGCGTTCATCTCCGCGTCGCCGCCGCGCAGCGCCGACGGATCCACCCGCTCGATGCCGAGTTCGGTTGGGTCGACGGTGGTTTCGTGCCGCAGGCCGCCCGCGACCACCCACACGTCGGTGGTGTCGGCGGTGGTGATCTCGTCCAGGCCGTCATTGCCGCGCACCACCAGCGCCGACGCGCCGCGCTCGGCGAACACGCCCGCGATCACCGGCACCAGATCGGGGAAGGCGCAGCCGATCAGGCCCGCGCCCGGCTGGGCCGGATTGGTCAGCGGGCCCAGGATATTGAAGACCGTCGGAATGCCGATCTCACCGCGCGCCTTGCTGGCGTAGCGCAGCGAGGGATGGAACACCGGTGCGAAGCAGAAGCCGATCCCGGTCTGCCGCACGCATTCGGCCACCGACCGCGGGCCGAGCGCGATCTTCACGCCCAGCGCCTCCAGCACATCCGCGCCGCCGCTCTTGGAGGAGGCCGCCCGGTTGCCGTGCTTGACCACCGGAATCCCGCTGGCCGCCACCACGATCGAGGACATGGTGGAGATGTTCACGCTGCCCGAGCGATCACCGCCGGTGCCGACGATATCGATCGCCGGACCCTCGAGCTCGACCCGCCGGGCGTGCGAGAGCATGCCGCTGGCCAGGCCGTTCAGCTCGGTCGGGGTCGGGCCCTTCATCTTCAGGGCCACGCCGAAGGCGGCGATCTGCGCGGAGGTGGCGTTGTCGGTGAAGATCTCGTTCATCGCCCACGCGGCCTCATCCAGGGACAGGTCGTTGCCGTCGGTGAGGATGCCGAGAATTTCTCGCCAGCTGCGCGCACTCATGGGGGCAACTCTAGTGCGGAGACCCCGACTCTCGGGACTCTCAGGGGTCTTCGACCCCCGAACCCCTACCGGCCCGGCTCCGCGGGCTGCAACGCATCCCAGCCCAGCACGTCGCCGTCATGACGGTGGGCTATGGCGGTAATGCGGGAACGCTCCTGCGAGCAGTGCAGAGCGTCGAGAACCTGCACCCGCTGCAGGACCAGCTTCACGGGGTCGGATTCACCGACCGCGGCGGTGTCATAGCCGATCTGCGCGGCAATGACTTGCACCGCATTCACCTGTGCGGCAGGCACTCGCAGGTGATGGCGGAGCACCACGGGCTGGTCGGCGGTCCAGTCGAGCGCCTTGCCCAGTGCCGTTGAACAGGCCTCGGCGTCATCGAAACTCGACGCCACCACCACCAGATCCGGGCGCGCCGGATCCAGTTCCGTTGTCGCGCTCCGCCCGAGCAGCCGTCGCCACCACGATTTGACACTCATAAGACCCTCTCAGCACGGCTCAGCTTCCTCTTACCTGCGCAATCTAGGCTCCACCGTGACACGCCGAGAGCCCCCGCGAGACGCTCGCTCGCCCTGGGCTTTCCGACACGTACGACGAACTTTCGTACCCCGCTACGCCTGTCGTACTACGACAAGTCATACTTACCGGCGTGACGACCGCAGTAGGGACCCCAGGATCGGCCATTACCCAGCGTGTGCATTCGCTGAACCGGCCCAACATGGTCAGCGTCGGTACCATCATCTGGCTGTCGAGCGAGCTGATGTTCTTCGCCGGCCTGTTCGCCATGTACTTCGTTGCTCGCGCGCAGGCGCACGGAAACTGGCCGCCGGAGCCGACCGAGCTCAACATGAAGCTGGCCGTGCCCGTCACCTGCGTGCTGGTTGCCTCGTCCTTCACCTGCCAGATGGGTGTGTTCGCGGCCGAGCGCGGTGACGTGTTCGGGCTGCGCCGCTGGTACGTGCTGACCTTCATCATGGGCGCGTTCTTCGTCGCCGGTCAGGCCACCGAGTACCACGGCCTCTACTCCGAGGGCACCTCGATCTCGAGCAGCGTGTACGGCTCGGTGTTCTTCATCACCACCGGCTTCCACGGTCTGCACGTCATCGGTGGTCTCATCGCCTTCATCTTCCTGCTGGTGCGCACCAAGCTCAGCAAGTTCACCCCGGCGCAGGCCACGGCGGCGATCGTCGTCTCGTACTACTGGCACTTCGTCGACATCGTCTGGATCGGCCTCTTCGCCACGATCTACTTCGTCCGCTAGCACCGGACACGGCCGATGCATCCAGCCCCGCGTCGGCGACCACAGCTTGTACAAGTCGGTTCCGTCTACTCCAAAGGGACACAGATGAGTTCATCTCCCCCGTCAGCGCCAGATCCCGAGGGGATCGGCCAGGCCACCAAGATCCGCAAGCAGCGCCGCACACGCCGGCGGCTGGTCGGCGCCGTGGTTCTCCTGATGGGCCTCGTCGGAGCCGGCTTCGCGGCGTCGGCCCTGACCCCGCAGGCTCAGGTCGCGACCGCTAAAGAGGACCAGTCCGCGCTGATCCGCGAGGGCAAGCAGATCTACGACACCTCCTGCGTCACCTGCCACGGTGCCAACCTGCAGGGCGTCCAGGATCGCGGTCCCAGCCTGATCGGCGTCGGTGAGGCCGCGGTCTACTTCCAGGTCTCCACCGGCCGCATGCCAGCCGCCCGCAACGAGGCGCAGATCCAGCGCAAGCCCCCGAAGTTCGACGCGCACCAGACCGACGCGCTCGGCGCGTTCGTCGAGTCCCAGGGCGGCGGTCCGACCGTGCTGCGCGACAGCAACGGTGAGGTCGCCTCGGAGTCCATCGTCGCGGATCGTGACCTCGGCCGCGGTGGCGAGCTGTTCCGCATGAACTGCGCGTCCTGCCACAACTTCACCGGCAAGGGTGGCGCGCTGTCGTCCGGCAAGTTCGCGCCGCCGCTGCAGGAGGCCACCGAGCAGCAGATCTACCTGGCCATGCTCACCGGCCCGCAGAACATGCCCAAGTTCTCCGACCGGCAGCTGACGCCGGAAGAGAAGAAGGACATCGTCGCGTACATCAAGGACCGCATGGAGACCAAGTCCGAGGGCGGCTACGGCCTCGGCGGCTTCGGTCCCGCCACCGAGGGTCTGGCCATCTGGGTCGTCGGCATCGTGGCCCTGGTCGGTTCCGCGATGTGGATCGGTTCCCGGTCATGAGCGAACAGGAGCGAAACAGCATGGGGGACAACCCCACTGACCCCACCGATGAGCAGCTCGACGCCATGTCGCGCGACGAGCTGGTCAAGCTCGGTACCGAGCTCGACGGCGTCGACGTCGCCTACCGCGCCCCCCGCTGGCCGGTCGAGGGCACCCGCGCCGAGAAGCGCGCCGAGCGCCGCGTCGCCATGTGGTTCGGCATCTCGGCCATCTCGGCCGCCGCGCTGATCGGCATCTACCTGTTCTGGCCCTGGGAGTACAAGGGCCGGCACCAGGACGGCAACGGCCAGTACACGCTGACCACGCCGCTGTACGGCATCACGCTCGGCATCGCCGTGCTGGCCATCGGCATCGCGGTCGTGCTGATCCGCAAGCACTTCATCCCGGCCGAGATCTCCATCCAGGACCGCCACGACGGCACGTCCAAGGAGGTCGACCGCCGCACCCTGGTCGCGCAGCTGATGGACGCCGGCGAGACCTCCACCCTGGGCCGCCGCAAGCTCATCACCCGCACCGCGGGTCTGGGCGCGGGCCTGCTGGGCGTCGGCGCGGGCCTCGTCTTCATCGGCGGCATGATCAAGAACCCGTGGGCCAAGCGCGACAAGTCGCCGCTGTGGGTCTCGGGCTGGACCCCGGACTACCCGGGCGAGACCGTCTTCCTGCGCCGCGACACCGGCCGTCCCGAGGACATCGTCCTCGTCAAGCCGGAGGACCTGGACGCGGGCGCCATGGAAACCGTCTTCCCCTGGAAGGAATCCTGGCGCGGTGACGAGCACAAGACCCTCGAGTCGCTGCGCGGCATCCGCAACGCGGTCATGTTGATCCGCCTGCGCACCAAGGACGCCGAGACCGCCATCAAGCGCAAGGGCCAGGAGAGCTTCAACTACGGCGACTACTTCGCCTACTCGAAGATCTGCACCCACCTCGGCTGCCCCACCTCGCTGTTCGAGCAGCAGACCAACCGGATCCTGTGCCCCTGCCACCAGTCGCAGTTCTCGGCTGTCGAATGGGGTAAGCCGGTCTTCGGTCCGGCCGCGCGTGCACTGCCGCAGCTGCCGATCACCGTCAACGCCGATGGCTACCTGGTCGCCCAGCACGACTTCATCGAGCCCCTCGGCCCGGCCTACTGGGAGCGTCGTTCATGAGCCCGAGCAAAGCGGCCGTGCAGGCCAACGAAATCGACGAGCGCTACCGGGTAGCGGCCTTCGCCAAGCGATCGATCAACAAGGTCTTCCCGACCCACTGGTCGTTCCTGCTCGGTGAGATCGCGCTGTACGCGTTCATCATCCTGCTGCTGTCGGGTATCTACCTGACGCTGTACTTCGACCCGTCCATGTCGGAGACCGTGTACCAGGGCGCCTACCAGCCCCTGCGCGGTGTCACCATGTCGCGGGCCTACGAGACCGCGCTGAACATCTCCTTCGAGGTGCGCGGCGGTCTGTTCGTGCGACAGGTGCACCACTGGGCGGCGCTGCTTTTCGCGTCGTCGATCATCATCCACCTGTTCCGCATCTTCTTCACCGGCGCGTTCCGCAAGCCGCGTGAGGCGAACTGGGTGATCGGCTCGCTGCTGCTGATCCTGGCCATGTTCGAGGGCTTCTTCGGCTACTCGATCCCGGACGACCTGCTGTCCGGCACCGGTCTGCGCGCCGCCTTCGGTGGTATCACCATGGGTGTGCCGGTCATCGGCACCTGGATGCACTGGCTGATCTTCGGCGGTGACTTCCCGGGCACCATCATCATTCCGCGCCTCTACATCGCGCACGTGCTGCTGCTGCCGGGCATCATCCTGGCCCTGATCGCCGCCCACGTGGCGCTGGTCTGGTACCAGAAGCACACCCAGTTCCCCGGACCGGGCCGCACCGAGAAGAACGTCGTCGGCGCCCGCATCATCCCGGTGTTCGCCGCCGACCAGGGCGCGTTCTTCGCCTTCACGCTCGGCATCGTCGCGATCATGGGTGGCGTCTTCCAGATCAACCCGATCTGGAACCTGGGTCCCTACAACCCGTCTCAGGTCTCCGCGGGTTCGCAGCCGGACTTCTACATGATGTGGACCGACGGCATGGCGCGTCTCATGCCGCCGTGGGAGCTGTACCTGGGCCGCTACACGGTCCCGGCGCCGTTCTGGGTCGCTTTGATCATGGGCCTGGTGTTCACCGTGCTGATCGCCTACCCGTGGATCGAGAAGCGCCTCACCGGCGACACCGCCCGCCACAACCTGCTGCAGCGTCCGCGCGACGTGCCGGTCCGGACCGCCATCGGTTCCATGGCCATCGCGTTCTACATGGTGCTGACCCTGGCGTGTGTGAACGACATCCTGTCGCTCAAGTTCGACATCTCGTTGAACGCCACCACCTGGTTCTTCCGCATCGCGCTGCTGCTGGCCCCGCCGCTGGCGTACTTCGTGGCCTACCGCTTCTGCATCGGCCTGCAGCGGTCCGACCGCGCGGTGCTCGAGCACGGCATCGAAACCGGTGTCATCAAGCGGCTTCCGCACGGTGAGTACATCGAGATCCACCAGCCCCTGGGCCCGGTCGACTCGCACGGCCACCCGCTGCCGCTGGAATACCAGGGCGCCCCGGTGCCCAAGAAGATGTCCAAGCTCGGCTCCGCCGGCGCCCCCGGCACCGGCTCCTTCATGCGCGCCGACCCGGCGTCGGAGCAGGAGCAGAACGTGGCCATCGCCCACGAGGAAGAGCACAACATGCTCGCCGCCCTCGAGTCGGCCCAGAACGCCGCCTCCGGCAACGGCAAGACCGATCACTGATCGCTCGTCACAAGGGAAGGCCCCGAGTCGAATTCGACTCGGGGCCTTCCCCGTTTTTCAGGGCTTGGGTGTGACTGCATCCCGGGGGTCCACTGGGGCGGAGGCGGCCTTCATGGCGTCCAGGGCGCCGGACAGGATTCGGCGCTGGGTTTCGGCAATGCGCTCGTCGGAGCCGAGTCTTCCTGTGCGGCGGAGGTATTTGCGGGCGCGGGCGACCTGACGCAACGTCAGAATCGCGGGGTGATGGCGGGGCGGTGTGCCGTCGGGGTCCGAGTAGGCGGTGACGATACGGCCGGTGCCGCCCCAGACCAGGGTGGAGATCACGGGGCGCAGGACAGGGGCGGTCGGTCGCCAGAAGGGTTGGGGGAGGAGACGTTCGGGGTGGAGACCGGTGCGCAGCAGGGCTCGGGTGAGGGTCTCGGTGTCCTCGTCGGGCGGGGCGAAAATGATCGTCGCGGCGCGGCTGACATTCCCGGCGTCGTCAATGGAGTGGGCGAGCAGATTGTCGGGGATGCCCATGAGACAGCCGATCCAGCACCATAACTGGCGGATGGCTTCGAGTTCATCAGCGGTCAGGGTCATGTCGAACAGGCCGTACAGGGACAGCGGCATGAGGAGGAAGGCGTCGGCGGTGACCGCCATGCCGGTGGCGTGGATGGGGTCGCCCCAGGCATCGCGCTGCCAGGCGCCGCTGAGGCGCAGGTGGCGGCGAACCATGGCGTGTACGAAGCGGATTCGGATGGTCGCGTCGAAGCCGGTGCCGCCGGGGACCAGGGTGCCCGGATCGGTGGCGGCCAGGACCCAGCGGGAGGTTTCCTCGTAGCGGCGGGCGGCCATGGTTTCCGAGCGGGAGTTCATGGCCTGGGGCTTGTTGAGGTCGCCGAAGCGGTAGGCGGTGATCAGGGTGCCGCCCATGCCGATGATGACGGCCGGGGCGAAACGCCACCACAGCTGGGCGCCGCGCCGAATCTGGATCGGGTCGAACCAGTCCGGGGGATTCAGCAAGGGGGTCAGTAGTTCTCGCAGCGAGTCCGGTGCACTGGGCGGGTTGGGATCGCGGTGGCGCAGGGCCTCGCCGAGCAGCCGCCAACCGGTGCCGCGACCCAGGCCCGCGAAGTCCTCGACGACCGAATCGATCACGCTGTCGGTTCGGAACATGCCGTCGACGACTCGGTCTACCACCTCGTCAGGCAGAACGTCCCGGGCTCTGGCGATGCGCGCCGCTCGGGCGGCATCGAAGGGAACGGTCATGGGCCTTCCTCTCCTCGAAACTCTGTATTCGACGGTAGGAAGCCGGGGTTCGGGCGGACAGGTGACAAGGTGACCGGTATTTGTTAGTTTCCGCCATATGGGGGAGCCGGTGCGGCCGTCGCGGTGGGAGATCGCACGTCCGGCGGTGTCGACGCGATATCTGCTCGACACCGGGCGCGCGCACGGGCTGACCACGGCGGAGTTGCTGGCTGGGAGTGACTTGCGGGCAGCGGATCTCGACTACCCGGGGGCCGTGGTGCTGCCTCGGCAGGAGTTGCGGGTCATCCGGAATCTGCTGGCGAGCGGCGAGGATCCGCGTGGGCTCGGGCTGGAGACCGGGCTGCGGTACTCGCTCACCAGCGCCGGGATGCTCGGGTACGCCCTGCTGTCGAGCGCAACTGTGCGTGAGGCGCTGCGGCTGCTGCGGCGATTCGTCGAACTGACCTCCGACTTCTTCGACGTCACCTTCACCGAGAACGCGGCGGGGCTGCTGGTGGAAGTAGGAGACGGGGACGTACCGCCCGATGTGCGGCCCTTCCTGCTGGTGCGCGACCTGGTCTCGGGCTTCCGCGTCGCGTCGATGCTGCTGTCACCCGCGGTGCTGGAAGCCGTCGAGACCCTGGCCGACCCGGTCCGCCTCGAACTGACCGCTCTCGAGGAACCCGCCTACCTCGACGCCGCCCGCGCGCTGGTCGGTCGGTTCGGCATCGAGATCGTCATCGAATTCGGCGCTGCCCGAAACGCTTTCACCATCCCCGCCATCGTCCTCGACCGCCCCACGCCCGCGCCGGAACCGCTCACCGCCGCCCTGTGCGTCCAGCAATGCGAAGCCCTGCTCGACGAGCGAGCCCGCTTCACCGGCGCAGCGGCACAGGTACGCCATCTGCTGCTACAGAACCCGGCCCGGATGCCTTCGCTGACCGAGGTGGCACGTGAACTCGCCATGTCCGAGCGGACCCTGCACCGCCGGCTCTCCGAGGAACACACCACTTTTCGTGGCGTCCTGGACCAGGTCCGGCAACTCCTCGCCGTTGAACTCCTGGAGCAGGGCCTCACCGTAGAGGCCGTAGCCCGCCACCTCGGCTACTCCGACACCGCCGCCTTCAGCCACGCCTACCGCCGCTGGCACGGCCACCCGCCGAGCCGCGCCCACCGCGGCCCGCGGTGGCACTAAGCCTGCGGCGCGGTCGGATTCGGCTTGGTCCACACCAGCGAATAGCGCCACAGGAGGTGGCGTCGGTAGCGGACTCCGGGCAGCAGTGTCGTGGCGGTGCGCCGCATCTCGGCGTAGGTTTCCGGCGGCGGCCACACGATCGGCGAGGGGTGGGCCCACTGGGCGCGGAACAGGCGGTCCTTGAAGCTGGTCAGCAGGGCCGCGGCCTCCCAGGGCAGGTCCGCCGGAAAGTCGTTGCGCGCCATGCCGATAATCGCGAGGGTGCCGCCGGGACGCAGGAGCTCCCGCATGCGGGTGAGGGCCCGGGTCGAGTCCATGTGGTGCAGAGCCGCGATGGAGACGATCCCGTCGAAGGACTCCGGCTCGAACGGGTACTCGAGGAAATCGGCCTGCAGATAGGTGATGTCGCCCTCGGCGGACTGCTCCCGGGCCAGCTCTATGCTGCGCGCGTCGGGGTCGATGCCGGTGACCTCGGCCCCGGTGCGCCGAATCCGACGGGCCAGCATGCCTTCCCCGCACCCGACGTCGAGGACGTCCTTCGCGCCCGCGATCGCCGTCACCAGGAGGGAGTGGTACTCGACGTTGTGGTTCCAGCGTTCGACATCGGGAACGTACATCCCGCCATTCTGGCAGCGACCGCGGTTCGCCGCCCCGCCTTCGGCTCCCTCGTGCACCGTGGCACCACGAATTCACCTCCGCGGCCACGTATTTCGACGCCATGGACGGTGACCCTCGGTTCGAATGCCGCGTCCGGCCCCTGGCTCGTCGGTCCAGGTACCTCGGGGATGCCGGACGGACACCGCGGTCGACGGCTTCGTCGCCCGAGGGCCACCTGCGCCGATCGACGTCGATGCCTACCTCACCCGACGGGGCGAGCAGCCGTTTCGGCTGGAGGGGTGAGATGCGAGGCTCGCCTCCTCGGCAGTGCGCGCGGCTTCCCGAGCCACCCACTCACGCTCCGTCGGGTTCGGCTGTCAGAGCGTCGAGGTCTGACCCGGCTCGGTAATTTGTGCGGCGGCCTCGGCATGTTCGGCCCATCGCAGCCACCCGCCCGCGCCGAGGCGGGGTTCGGCGTAGCCGTCGGTGGTGCGGACTATGCGGGTGCCGGGTTGTTCGAGCCAGCGGACGAGGAGGCCCGCCTCCTCTGGAAGGGCACCGCGCAGTGGGGGATAGGCGCGGTCCTCGTCGGGCCCCGACAGCAGTGGGGGGAGGACGGTTTCGGCGGAGGCGGCTAGGCGGTCGACGACCGGCATGGGGGAGACGCCGCGGACGGCGGTGCCGGCGGCGGCGAGGCGGGCGTGGCGGATGATCGCGAACTGCCAGCCACCCGCGCCGTCGGGGTGGGCAGCTATCAGTTCGGGGATGGCGGCCAGGGCGGCGAGGCGTTGGGTGCGGCGGAGGGCCCGGATCACTGCCACAGTGCGATCCCGCAGTCGGGCTGCGGCTTCGAAATGTTCTGCGGTGGAAAGGGTTTCGAGCTTGGTGGCGATGTCGTGCAGCAGGGCGTCGTCGGTGCCGGTGAGCAGGGCGCGGATCGCGGCGGGGGCTCGTTCGTATTCCTTTATATATAGGGGGCTGTTTTGGGCGCTCGCGGGGCAACCGCCGACCACGGCGGGCTGGCAATCGTGCCGACCGGTTCGTGGGATCCGTGTGGTGCAGGTGCGGAGGCCCGATTGTTCGGCGAGAGTCGCGGCGATCTCCTGGGCGTCGGTGCGGGAGGTGAAGGGGCCCAGGGCGTCCCGGGTGGGGGTGCGGGAGACGGCGAAGCGGGGGAAGGGCTCGTCGGTCAGGGTCAGCCACCACGCCCGTTGGGGGAACTTCGATCTGCGGTTGTAGGGCGGGGTGTGGGCCAGCAGCAGACGCAGCTCGCGCACGCCCGCCTCCAGGGCGTGCGCGCACTCGACGTGATCGACGCGGGTGGCCAACTGCACCATCTCGCGCATGCGCGGGCGGGTGTCGGAACCGGTGAAGTAGTTGCGGACGCGGCGGCGCAGGTTCACCGCGGTCCCTATATAGAGGACTTCCTCCGACGGACCGCGGAACAGGTACACCCCCGGCGTCGCCGGAAGGTCCGCGGCCATCACACGTTTGGCGCGCTGGCGGCGGGTCACCTCGGGCAGATAGTCGAGCAGCTCGGTGAGGCTGTGCACGCCCTGATTGCCCACCCGGGCGATGAGCGCGTGCAGCACGTCCACGGTCGCCTTGGCGTCGTCGAGGGCCCGGTGCGTGGGCCTGGTCTCCGCGCCGAGCAGCTGCGCCAGATACCAGAGCTTGGCCGAGGGCGCTTCGTCCTTCGGCAGCACCCGCCGCGCCAGCTGCACCGTGCACACCGTTTGGAAAGCGGGCCACGGCAATTCGCAGCGCGCCGCCGCGGCCTTCAGGAACCCCACATCGAAGCGGGCATTGTGGGCGACCAGCACCGCGCCCCGCGCGAACTCCAGAAACCCGGGCAGTACCTGCTCGATGCGCGGCGCGTCCACCACCATGGCGGTCGTGATCCCGGTGATCTGCACGATCTGCGGCGGAATCGCGCACCCCGGATTCACCAGCGTCGCAAACTCTCCCAGCACCTCGCCCCCGCGCACCTTCACCGCGCCGATCTCGGTGATCGAGTCGCCGTCCGGACTGGTGCCGGTGGTCTCCAGGTCCACGACGACGAAGGTCGTGTCATAGAGCGGGGTTTCGAGCTCATCGAAGGCCAGCTGCCCGGCCGGATCGGATCTCGAAGACACGGACGGCAAGCGTAGGCGCAGGGTCCGACAAGCGGGGGAACCCGCAGGCCGGACCGGGAGTTGATCATTGCGAACTGGGGAAATGTCTGAATTTATGATCGAGATTCTCGAGATGAAATCCCCGAATTGCTGAAATATGCGAGATTGTGACCAGGGTCACTTTAATTCGGATTATGGATCAATTTTGAGGAAGGGGCCGGTTGGTCCGGATCGGGGTGGGGTGTGTGCTGTCCCGCTGTCCTGCGGTCGGGCGTGTCGCTCGAGCGTGTCGCAGACCCCCAGGTCAGAGGCCGTCGCTCTGACCTTGTGTTATGCGGAATTCGTCCAGGTCGGAAGGGCCTCGAGGGCGCTCTTGCTACCCACTGGTAGCCATTGGGACGCTCTCGCGGAAACGCCAGCCGTTATTGTTTCGTGATTGCTGTGACGTTTGTCGCACCGAAAAAGGGTCGCGTAACAATTTCGGTTCACGTACCGACCGCCTCGGCTTTACAAAGCACCGTTATGTGCTCGTAATCTTCCTGAGACCTCGCGGAGTCCGACGCACCACCGGGTGCAGCGTCGCGGGGCAGATTGGAAGTACCTCACCATGGCGACCACCTCCACCAAGCGACAGGTCCGGGGCATCCAGCGCACCGCGCGCCGTGCCGCAGCGGCCGGAGCCGTCGGCGCTGCCACGCTGAGCGCGCTGCTGCTGCCCGCCACGCCCGCGTCGGCCCAGCCGGTCAACACTCCGGTCGGCGTCTTCGATGTGCCCGACCAGATTCAGCTTCCGGCCATTCCGGGCGCCCCGGCGTCCATCCCGGTGAACATCCCCGAGATCCCGGGCATCGTCACCCCGCAGGGTCCCGGCCCGGCCGCCCCCGCCCCGCAGAACAACGTGCACCAGGCCGCGGTCGACGCCGCCATGAGCCGCATCGGCGACCCGTACGTGTACGGCGCCTCCGGCCCGAACGCCTTCGACTGCTCGGGCCTCGTGCAGTGGTCCTACGCGCAGGCCGGTGTCAGCCTCCCGCGCACCAGCTACGAGCAGGCCGGCGCGGGCGCGCCCGTCTCCTTCGACGACCTGCAGCCGGGCGACGTGGTGTCGTTCTACGGCGGCAGCCACTCCGGCATCTACATCGGCGACGGCAATGTCGTGCACGCGTCCACCTCCGGTCAGCCGGTGAAGGTCGCGCCGATCTCCTCGATGCCGTTCGCGGGCGCCGTCCGCATCTAGCTTCACCTCGGATTACGACGCGGCGGCCGTGACGATTTCGTGGCCTGCTGGACACAACCGGTCGCCGTTTCGTAATCTATTCGAGACCTTCTTGACCAGCTCGGGGTAAGAGAACGGGACGACACCAACCGTGGCAGCGCAGCAGCCTCATCGGACACACAGTCAACGCACCAAGCGACTGGTGGGTGGAGCCCTCACCGTAGGCGCCCTCATGGTCGGCTCCTACGGAACTCTGGGTATCGGACCCGCGATCGCCGATCCGGCCTCCGCACCGACCACTGCTGGGGAAGCAGTGCAGCGGCTCATCGATCTCTCGCGGCAATCCGAACAGCTCAATCAGCAGGCGCTCAACGCGCAGGCCGATCTGGACACCAAGGTCGCCGCTTCCGACGCGGCCGAGAAGCGCGCGGCCGACGCGGCCGCGACGCTCGACGCCGCCAAGGCCGAAATTCGCCAGTACCAACCGGTCATCGATCGCGCCGCCAGCTCCGCACTGCTCGGCAGCCGCACCAATCGACTCACCTCGCTATTGGTCAGCAATTCGCCGCAGCAGCTGCTCGACCAGATGTCGATCGTCGACTTCGTGGGCGCGCGCACGAATGATCAACTGAGCCAGTTCCAGAAGGCCACCGACGCCGCCTCTGCCGCCGAGACCGTCGCGCGCACCGCCGCGGACGCCGCCAAGGCCGCCAGCGCCGCCGCCGACTCGGTCCGATCCGATCTGGAATCCAAACGCGCCGCGCTGCAGGGCTCCATGGCCGGTGTCATCGCGGCGTGGGGTCAGCTCTCGGCCGGCGACAAGTCCGCGCTCGCGGGCTCCATGTTCCCGCCCGGTTTCGACCGCGACAGCCTGCTCAAGGGCCTGGTCCCCGGTTCCGGCACCAGCGCCCTGGCCGCCGCGCTCACCCGCGTCGGCGACCCCTACGTGTGGGGCGCCACCGGTCCCGACCAGTTCGACTGCTCCGGACTCGTGCAGTGGGCCTTCCATCAGGTAGGCAAGGACGTGCCCCGCACCAGTCAGCAGCAGTCCTCCTACGGCACGCCGGTCGACGAGAAGGACCTGCAGCCCGGCGACGTGGTCTTCTTCTACTCTGACATCTCACACGTGGGCATCTACGCCGGCAACGGATTGATGCTGCACGCTTCGACTTTCGGCGTTCCCGTCCAGGTCGCGCCGATGGGCTCCACACCGTTCCATTCGGCGCGCCGGTTCTGAGTTCGCTGGACCGGGCATGAGAGGTCAGGACCCGAAGGAGGCAGCTTGCGTAACCACGTAGGGTCCCCTCTCATGCCCCATGGGCACAGCATGAGCACGACGAGGTGGCGATGAGCGCTCTGCGGCGGGTGCGCGGCTGGTTGGCCGCGCGACGGCGGTTCCAGTTCGTCGCCACGCTGGTCATGGTCACCGGTCTGACCGCCGCCTGCGGCGCACTGCTCATGCTGCCGAACTCGGTGCTGCCGACGCTGCGCGCGGTCGCCCCGGAATCCGGCGGGCTCAGCGCGACCGATCCGCAGGTGCCGCTGGTGAAGCGGAGCATGGAGTATTACGGCAAGCCGGTCGCGGAGACGGTGTCCACCGGATCGGGGCGGGTGGGTGTCGTGCTCGGGCATTCCGGGCAGCGGAACGATATCGATGTATTAGCAAGCGAACTCGCAGCATCCACCACGGCGGTGACTTCGCTGTGGGGTCAGCAGTGGAATCAGGCCCCTGTCGTGGTGGTCGCGTCCAGTCCGGCCGAATTCGCCGCACTCACCCACGCCGTCGGTGACGTTCCCGCCGGGGTCGCCGCCTCCACCGTCGCCGATCCGATTCGGCCCGGTGCCGAATTGACCGGACAGCGCGTGGTTTTCGGGCCCGAGGCCGGGCATCGGCTCGGAGCCGACGGGCTGCGCGCGGTGCTGAGGCACGAGCTCACGCATATGGCGACGCGGAAGATCACCGTCGACGGCTCGCCGATGTGGATGCTCGAGGGCGCGGCTGAATACACCGCCTACCGCGGTATGCACCGGCCCATCACCCAGATCGCGCCGACGTTGACCACCAAGGCCCGCACCGGCGATCTCCCCGCCGATCTCCCGTCCGACGCCATGTTCACCCCCACGAGCGGCCAAGCCTCCCTCGCCTACGAACAGGGCTGGTCCGCCTGCGCTTTCATCGCCGACCGCTACGGCGACCCCAAACTCGTGGACCTGTACCGCGATCTGGCCTCCGGCCCGAAGGACCGCACCGCGGTGGAGAACTCCCTCCGCACCGCCCTGGGCACGACCTACCGGGACTTCCTCACCGACTGGCGCGTCTGGATCACCGCGCGCACCGCAGACGGCGCATAACTCTCACAAGAGCCAGGGAGCTCTCACCGAGGAGATTCGTCCGAATTCCCGCGACGACAGCTCCCTGATCTTGAAATGCGGTGGGGTTTCGGGGTCGGAGCCAGATGTCGAGCCGTCGTCCGGACGGACGGGTGGGGCGGAGAGGTGGAGGGTCCAGTGGGTGTGGGCGCGTTGAATCGCTCCACGTCGACGCGGAGCAGCATTCCGCCGCCAGGCTCGGCCCGTTGCTCCATGAGCAGCTCCAGGTCCGCGCCTCGGGTCGCCATGATCGCCCTCGTATGGGCGCGCGGCGGGGCGACCGGGTACGCGGTGGGGCGACACGAGGGGCGGGGTGGGAGGGTTCGGGGTGGGGAGAGGCGGGGGCGGGGGTGCAGTAGGTTTGGGGTATGGGGCGAACTTTGCTGGTTACCAATGATTTCCCGCCGCGGCCGGGTGGGATTCAGTCGTATCTGCATGCGCTCGCCTTGCAGTTGCCTGCCGATGAGCTGGTTGTCTACGCGCCTCGGTGGCGGGGGGACAGTCATCTCGAGTTCGATGCGGAGCAGCCGTTTCAGGTGGTGCGGCATCCGACGACGTTGATGTTGCCGACGCCTCTGGTGGCGCGGCGGGCCAAGAAGCTGATGCGGGACGAGCAGTGTGATCGGGTGTGGTTCGGGGCGGCCGCGCCGCTGGCGTTGATGTCGCCGGTGCTGCGGCAGGCGGGGGCCGAGCGGATCATCGCGTCGACGCACGGGCACGAGGTCGGGTGGTCGATGCTGCCGGGGGCGCGGCAGGCGCTGCGGGTGATCGGGGATCACACCGATGTCGTCACCTATGTCAGTAAATACACGCGGCGGCGGTTCGCGGCGGCGTTCGGGGCGCAATCGGCGCTCGAATATCTGCCTCCCGCCGTGGATTCCGAGGTGTTCAAGCCGGATCCGGCCGCGCGGGCCGAGTTGCGCGAGCGGTACGGGCTGGGGGATCGGCCCACGATTCTGTGCCTGTCACGGCTGGTGCCGCGCAAGGGGCAGGACATGCTGATCACGGCCATGCCCGAGATCAAGAAGCGGGTCGACGGGGCGGTGCTCGTCATCGCGGGCAGCGGGCCGTACGAGCAGAAGCTGCGGGCGTTCACGCAGGCGATGGGGCTCGGTGCGGACGTGATCTTCACCGGTCGCGTCCGGTCGAAGGAGCTCGCCGCCCATCACACCATTGCCGATGTCTTCGCCATGCCGTGCCGCACCCGCGGATTCGGCCTGGACGTGGAGGGTCTCGGCATCGTCTTCCTCGAGGCTTCCGCCACGGGAGTGCCGGTGGTGGCCGGGGATTCGGGTGGCGCGCCGGAAACCGTGCGCGAGGGCGAGACCGGGCGCGTGGTCGGCGGCAAGGACATCGCCGCGCTCACCGACGCCATCGTCGACATCCTCTCCGACCGTGATGCCGCCGCCGCGATGGGCGCGGCGGGCCGGCAGTGGGTGCAGCAGCAGTGGCGCTGGGATCTCATGGGTGCGCGACTACGGGAACTGCTGGACCCGAGCCTGCGCGCGGGCCGTGTCCACTGAGCTACCCGGGACGGGGTGGCCTGAGCGGCGGCTCCCGGTCGGCGTGGGTCCGAGGTGATCGGCGTCCTGCGCTAGGCTCAGCCGCGTGAGCAGTATCCAGGTTGCCGATCAGACCTTCGTCGCCGCGCCGGGCGAGGCCGTGGCCGAGGTGCTGGCCGATCGTGCCCGCTGGCGCCGCTGGTGGCCCGATCTGCAGTTGCAGGTCCGGGAAGACCGGGGCGAGAAGGGGATTCGCTGGACCGTCAGCGGTGGCGCGGACGGCACCATGGAGGTCTGGCTGGAGCCCATGCTGGACGGCGTCATCATGCATTACTTCATGCACGCCGAACCGAAGGGCGGCATCGCCGGTATGTCCGGACGGGAGCTGCTGGCCATGAACCGGTCTCGCCGCGTCGCGGGCAAAGTCATGTCCTTCGAGATCAAGGCCCGCCTCGAGGCCGGGCGCAAGGCCGGGGTCGCGCCCGCCGCCGTTCGCTAGCGCCGTCGCTCACCAGAAAGGAAGCGTTGCCGCCCATGGCCGATCGAACTCAGAGGTCGATCGTGATCGACGCCCCCTCGGACCGAGTGATGGCCGTCATCGCCGACCTGGAGTCGTATCCGGAATGGGTCGCCGCGGCCCGCTCGGTCGAAGTGCTGGACAAGTTCCCGGACGGCCGCGCCCGCACCGCCCGGTTCGTGCTCGACGCCGGCGTCGTCAAGGACACCTACAGCCTGTCCTACACCTGGCGGCCCGACGGCCGAGCCGTGAGCTGGAGCCTGGTCGCCGGTGACCTGCAGAAGGCGCAGGACGGCACCTACGAACTCATCGCCCTGCCCGACGGCACCACCCAGGTGGTCTACGAGCTGACGGTGGACCTGAACATCCCGATGATCGGCATGTTCAAACGCAAGGCGGAGAAGGTCATCACCGATACCGCGCTCAAGGAACTCAAGAAGCGGGTCGAAGGCTGACCACCGGCGGTACCGAACGCTCGCCGCGCCCCGCCACCCGCGTCGAGCTCTTCATCGGCAAGGGTGGCGTCGGAAAGACCACACTGGCGTGCACCACCGCCCTCGCCTACGCCCGATCCGGCCAACGCGTCCTGCTGGCCTCGCTCGACCAGGCCCATTCCCTCGGCGACGCCCTCGGCTACCGGCTGCGCCACGACGCGACCGCAGCCGTCGCCAGCTTGCCCCTGCCCATGTTCGCCGCGCCCGCACCGCAATTCGCCGACGGGCGGGAACAATTCGCTGCCGAGCGGGGACCCGGAGTCGCCGCCGCGGAGTTCAGCGCCGCGTGGCGGGGTGGGATGGCCGACGATATCGGCGACACCGAGTCTTCGGCGACCGACGTCGGACCCGGGTTCACGGCGAGGCCGTCCGGCTCCGGCGCCTCGCCGCGCGCCTCCCGTGGCGAGTCTCTCGCCGCCGCACCGGCCCTCGACGTGATCGAGGTGGATTCGCTTGCGCTGCTGGAGGATCGGTTCCGGCAGGTGCTGGTGATGGCGTCCGGTGCCGGGCATGAGCACGGATTCGATCTGGACGCACTGGATCCCGCTGAACTGACCGGGTTGCCGGGCGTGCAGGAACTGCTCGCGCTGCTCGAGATCACCCAGTTCGCCAAGGACGCCCGCTGGGACGTGATCGTGGTGGACTGCCCGCCCTCGGCCGACATGCTGCGCATCGTCACCGCGCCCGACACGGTGCTCGGGTATCTGGAACGGGTGTGGCCCGCGCACTCCCGGACCATGGAGACCATCGGAACCGACTTCCGTAAGGCCGTGCTCGCGGTGACCGTGGAACAGATCGTGGCCGCGGTGACCGATGCCCGGGATCTGCTCGTGGACCGGACCCGCACGGGCGCGCGGCTGGTCACCGCCGCCGAGCAGGTCGCGGTCGCCGAATCCGCGCGCGTGCGTTCCGCGGCCGCTCTGCTGGGTATCCGACTGGATGCCGTGCTGGTGAACAAGGTGCTCACCGAGATGCCTGCCCCCACCGAGCCACCGCATCCCGCGGTGCAGTGGTACTTCAATCGGCGTGGCGAACAACTCGACGTGGTGACCGAGCTCCGCAAGCGCCTGCGCGATGTTCCGGTGCAGGTCGTGGGCCATGCGGGGGCCGAACCGGTGGGGCTGAGCTCGCTCGCGGCGCTGTCCTACGCGGTGGACGCGAGTGGTAACTGGGTGGGATGGCGTCCGATCCCTATGCTTGGCACAGATGCGGACGGTGTGCTGCCCGTTCCCGCCGAGCCGGTGGTGCGGCTGGAGTCGGGGGCGGGCGTGCACTCGGTGTTCGCGATGCGCATGCATCTGCCGGTGGTCGATCCGTCGACCCTGCGGCTGGGACGAGTGGAGGACGATTTGATCGTGGGAGCGGACGGGGTCCGGCGGCGCTTGCGGCTGGCCCCGGTATTGCGGCGGTGCACGGTCGAGACCGCCGAGCTCGACGGCGACCAGCTGGTCATCCGTTTCCGGCCCGATCCACAGGTCTGGCCGAAATGACCACGACCCACCCGCGTCCCGGACACCCCGAGGAGAACCTCGGCGAATTCGCCGAGGAACTGCGGCTGTTGGCCGAGGCCGTCCTGGAACGCGTCGAACCGGTGCTGCGCCGTACCGCCTCCGACGGCCGCGTCGAATGGTCCAGCTGCAGTTGGTGCCCGGTCTGCGCGGCCGCGGCCATCGTGCGCGGCGAGCACCACGATGTGGTGGCCGCCATCGCCGACCACGGCACCGCCATCGTCACCGTGCTGCGCGAGGCGCTCGCGGGGGTCCCGGTGGACCCGGTCATCCCGCCCGACCTGGATCCGGATTCCCCGGAATACCATGCCTGGCATCACTATTCGCGCACGGCCACCGATCCCGGCTCGGGGGACCTGCCCTTCGCCGACGCATACGCCACCGCCCGCGGCGACGCGGACACGAGTGAATCGGATGACAACGGCGCCGAATCCGGTTGGGGCGAAAGCGAATCCACCGAGGCCGGGCACCCGCACCGTCCGGGCGCGAATCTCACGGCGATGCTCGCCCGCTTCGTCGTCGGTATGCAAGGCCGCGCGGCAGCCAGGAATCAGGCTCGGCACAACGCCTTCGGCACCGACCCCGACGCGATGGATGGTCCACCCGGCCCGCGCCCCGGTGCATCCGGCCGGTCTGCCGGCGACCCGCCGGACCCGGCATCCGCTGGGGGAGCGGACGACTCCGATGCCGGCGGGAACGATCATCTCGGCCGCGGACCGGGCGCGGCCCGATCCCCCGCGGGGTCCGGCGCGGCCCGCGCCGAAACCCCGCGGCGCAAGAGCTTCGGCGCCGGCGCCGCCGGTGGCCCGGTCGGTGCGCCCGGCGGGATGCCGTTCGGTCCTCCGGTGGCAGGCCCGGCGGACGACATCGGCGGATCGATTCGTCCCGGCGGCGTTTCGGCGCGCGGGCCCGTCCCCGGCGCGGTCGGTCGGTCGGCCGCCGATTCCACGGCGGGTTACGGTCCCGGCCGCGCGGATTCGTCCACGGCACCGGATGCGGGCCGTGATCCCGGTCCCGCGACGGGACGCGGCGCGGCGCAGCCGAGTGGCGGCCGTCGCGCCAAGCGCGCCAAGTATGTGCCCATCGACGTGAACATCAAGGCATGAGGGCGGGTGAGGATGTGCCGTTGACCGTGGGAATCGATGTGGGCGGCACGAATATTCGGGCGTCGGTGGTGGACGGGTCGGGCGAGGTGCTCGATACCGTGACCGCGCCGACCCCGCATTCGGCGCGTGCCCTCGAGGACGGGCTGGCCCGTGCGGTGCGGGAGCTGTGCGGACGGCATGCCATCGGCGCGGTCGGGCTGGCCGTGGCCGGATTCGTGGACGAGGACCGCGCCACCGTGCGGTTCGCCCCGCATCTGCCGTGGGAGGACGCGCCCGTCGCGCAGCGGCTCACCGAGCGTCTGGGCCTGCCGGTGATTCTCGAGCACGACGCCAATGCCGCGCTGTGGGCGGAGTACCGGTTCGGCGCGGCGGCGGGCGGGCGCAATGTGGTGCTGGTGGCCATCGGCACCGGCATCGGCGCGGCGCTGCTCAGCAATGGCCAGCTGTATCGCGGAAGTTTCGGTGTCGCACCGGAATTGGGTCATCTGCAGGTGGTGCCCAATGGCCGCGCCTGCCCGTGCGGCAAGCGCGGCTGCTGGGAAAGGTATTGCAGCGGAACGGCTCTGGTCGACACCGCGATCGAGTTCCTGGCCACCGACCCGCAGCGCTCCACCCTGCTGGCCCGCGAATCGGGTCGTGATCCCGGCTCGCTGACCGGTCGCCGGGTGGCGGGCGCGGCCCAGGACGGCGACCCGGTGGCCCAGGAGGTGATGGCGGACTTCGCCCGCTGGCTGGGCCTGGGTCTGGCCTTCGTGAGCGACATCTTCGACCCGGACCTGATCGTGGTGGCCGGCGGCGTGAGCAGTTCGGCCCCGCTGTTCCTCGACGACGCCCGCGAGCACTACGCCGCCTCGATCACCGGCGCCCGCCACCGCCGCCTGGCCCGCATCCGCACCGCCCAGCTGGGTGAGGCCGCGGGCATGATCGGCGCGGCCGAACTGGCCCGCGCGGCCGTGCTCGCGGAGCAGAATGGGCATCCGGTGGCCCAGGCGCGGCGCTGATCGAATTCACGAGCGCGCCGAAGATCGATTCCATTGCTCGGGACGAAAGTCCCGACATCGGAGAATCCCGTCACCACCGGTTGGTTACCGCCAGGTCTCGGCGGTAGGGTAGGCAAGCAGTGGTGGTGCCCGCAACGAGGCCGGTCCCGGGTATCGAAACAGGGGAAAGGACGCAATGTTCTACTGGCTGCTGAAGTACGTCTTGGTGGGGCCGCTGATGCATCTCATCAACCGGCCGAAGGTTGAGGGCGTCGAGAACATTCCCGCCAAGGGCGCGGCCATTCTGGCCGGCAACCATCTGTCCTTCACGGACTGGCTGTTCACCCCGTTGATGAGCCCGCGCCGGATCACCTATCTGGCCAAGGCCGAATACTTCACCACCCCGGGTCTCAAGGGCCGGCTGCAGAAGTTCTTCTTCTCCGGCACCGGCCAGTACCCGATCGACCGGTCCGGTGCGGACGCGGCCGAATCCGCCCTCAACACCGCGCGCAAGCTGCTCGGCGAGGGCCGCCTGGTCGGGCTCTACCCCGAAGGCACCCGCTCCCCGGATGGTCGCCTCTACAAGGGCAAGACCGGTGTGGCACGCCTCGCCCTGGAGACCGGAGTGCCGGTGATCCCGGTAGCCCTGATCGGCACCGACGAGGTGTGCCCGCCCGGCCCCTTCCGCTGGCGCCCGCGCAAGGTCACCGTGAAATTCGGTGCGCCCATCGACTTCTCGCGCTACGAGGGCATGGGCGGCAACCGCTTCGTCGAGCGCGCCGTCACCGACGAGATCATGTACGAGCTCATGCGGATGGGCGACCAGGAGTACGTGGACGTCTACGCCGCCTCCCTGAAGAAGGGCGTCCCCTCCGGCAGCCGCCCCGACGAGGACCGCATCCCGCAGACCATGGCGGGCTGACACCCACCCCGAACCACACGGGCCCCGAGCGAATTCACTCGGGGCCCGTTGTCGTCCGGGGCTACTCTCGTGCCATGGAGCGGGGTGTGGTCGAGTCCTTCGACGCCGAACAGGGTTGGGGCGTCATCACTTCGAAGGCGTTGCCGGACGGCGAGGCCGCCTGGGTGCACTTCTCCGCCATCGACGGAACCGGCTTCCGCGCCCTGACCGCGGGCGACCGGGTCGAGTTCAAGTTCCGCCCCGCCAACCAGGACGGGTACCACTACGTCGTCACCCGAGTCCGGAAGCTCTGACCCGCTAGGACGCCTGGATCCGCCGATACGCCTCGATGGCCTCGAACTTCGCCAGGTTGTGCCGGGCGTCGGCGAGCGCGTCGTGCGCGTCCTTCGGGACCGGCGGCAGCGGCGGGCGGCCGTGCTGGTCCCAATGCTGGCGCAGCTCATTGGTGTAGCGGGGCAGCGCGTTGGGCAGGTCGACCATGGAACCCCACAGCTGGCACAGCGCCACGTGGTCGTAGGCCCCGACCCAGGCCCACAGTTCGGGTTCGACGCCGGCGCGCGGGACCAGGAACTTGTAGAGGTCGTCGCGAATGCGCTGGCGGGAGCGCCATAGCGGGGACGAGGGCGGCGGTAGCTTCGGCAGGACGTTGCGGCGGACGAACGGCCCGGCCTTCTCGGGGTCGAATTCGGTGGAGACCGCGTAGAACTCGCGTCCGTCCTCGCAGACCACCGCGATGGAGACGAGGTCGATGACGGTCCCGTCCTCGATGAATTCCGAATCGTAAAAGTACCGCAGTGAGATGGGTCTCTCCTGACCTCGAGCTCGGGGTTTGGGTCCGGGCTGATCATACGACCACCCGGTGTGAGCAATCCCAGCCCTGGGGGTGGTCCACCGCACCAAGGTCGATCCGTATTCTGAACGGGTGAACTGGACCGTCGACGTACCGATCGATCGCTTGCCGGAACTTCCTCCGCTGCCCGCCGAGCTGCGTCGGCGCCTCGACACCGCACTCGCTCGTCCCGCGCTGCAGCAGCCGTCCTGGGATCCCGAGCAGGCCGCCAAGATGCGCACCGTGCTCGAGAGCGTACCGCCCATCTGCGTACCCGCCGAGGTCGAGGAGCTACGGCTGCGTCTGGCCGAGGTGGCCCGCGGTGAAGCCTTCCTCATGCAGGGCGGCGACTGCGCGGAGACCTTCGCCGACAACACGGAGCCGCACATCCGCGGCAATATCCGCACCCTGCTGCAGATGGCCGTGGTGCTCACCTACGGCGCGAGCCTGCCGGTGGTGAAGGTGGCGCGGATCGCGGGTCAGTACGCGAAACCGCGCTCGTCCGACACCGATTCGCTGGGCCTCAAGTCCTACCGCGGTGACATGGTGAACTCGCTCGTCGCCGAGGACGCGCTGCGCGTGCACGATCCGTCGCGCCTGGTCCGCGCCTACGCCAACGCGTCGGCGGCCATGAACCTGGTGCGCGCGCTCACCTCCGCCGGCATGGCCGACCTGCACAAGGTGCACGACTGGAACCGCGAGTTCGTCGCGCAGTCCCCGGCCGGCGCCCGCTACGAGCAGATGGCCACCGAGATCGATCGCGCGCTCGCCTTCATGAAGGCCTGCCGCGTCAACGATCCGAACCTGTCGAGCGCCCGCCTCTACGCCAGTCACGAGGCGCTGGTCCTCGACTACGAGCGCGCCATGCTGCGCCTGAGCGAGCACCCGGTCTCGGGTGAGCCGGTGCTGTACGACCTTTCGGCGCACTTCCTGTGGATCGGTGAGCGCACCCGCCAGCTCGACGGCGCGCACGTCGCCCTGGCCGAGCTGATCGCCAACCCGATCGGCCTCAAGATCGGCCCGACCACCACGCCCGAGCAGGCCGTGGAATACGTCGAGCGGCTGGACCCCAACAACGAGCCCGGCCGCCTGACCCTGGTGGCTCGCATGGGCAACGGCAAGGTCCGCGACGTGCTGCCCCCGATCATCGAGAAGGTGCAGGCCACCGGCCACCAGGTGATCTGGCAGTGCGACCCCATGCACGGCAACACCCACGAGTCCTCGACCGGCTACAAGACCCGCCACTTCGACCGCATCGTCGACGAGGTCCAGGGCTTCTTCGAGGTGCACCACGCGCTGGGCACCCACCCGGGCGGCCTGCACATCGAGCTCACCGGTGAGAACGTCACCGAATGCCTCGGTGGCGCGCAGGACATCTCGGACCTCAACCTGGAAGAGCGCTACGAGACCGCCTGCGACCCGCGCCTGAACACCCAGCAGTCGCTGGAGCTGGCGTTCCTGGTCGCGGAGATGCTGCGCTGAGAACTCACGCTCTGTAGGAGAGCCCGGACCGTTCGAAACGGTCCGGGCTCTTTCGTATCCAAGAGTGACAAGTGATTTCGCTGCTATCGGGGTAACTCATCGGGTACGGCCACAATGGTTTCGGCACTTTGCCGTGGTCCGGATGCGGGACGGTTGACGGCTCTCCGCTGTCCGCTGAAGTCGCGGGGAGGCGGCTACGGTATCGCTACGAGGGTGATCGTGGAGCCCGGTTCGACCGCGTCGCCCGGGGCGGTGCTCTGCGAGATGATGATCGAGCTGTCGTTGCTGGCCAGCTGTCGCACGGTGACCGAGAGTCCCATTCCCTGTAGCTTGCTGCGAGCGGCGGAGACATTGGAGCCCAAGAGGTTCGGCATCTCGAGTGCGCTGTTGACGATCAGCACCACACCGCTGCCGGATTCGGCGCTGGTGCCCGCGGCGGGATCGGTGCCGACCACCTGGCCGGGTTTGATCTTGGCGTCGTACTGGTCCCGGGTGGAGCTGACGGTGAGCCCGGCCTTCTGCAGGGCCGTCTTGGCCTCGTCCTCGGTCTTGCCCTTCACGTCGGGCACCTTGACCGGCTGGGATCCCTTGCTGCGGTAGACCTTCACCTGCGCGTTGGCGGGGAGTACGGTGCCGGGGCCCGGATCCACCTTGGCGAGGCTGCCTTTCGGGGCGGTGCTGCCGATCTCGCCGCTGTCGACGGGGGTCAGTCCGGCGTCTCTGATGGCCTTGTTGACCGACTGCAGGTCCTGTCCCGCTTGCACATCCGGCACTTTCGGCTTACCGCTGGAGACCAGCACCGCCACCAGCGAGCCCTTGGTGACTCTGGTCCCGGCGGCGGGATCGGTGCCGACCACATTGCCGACCGGGATGGTGTCCGACGCCTTGTTGCGGGTCTCGGTCTTGAAGCCCGCGTCCTTCAGGGCGGTGATCGCTTTATCGGTGTTCATCCCCGCGATGGACGGCACCGCCGAATATCTGCCGACCCCGAGCCACCAGCCGCCGATGCCGAGCAGCACCGCCAGCGCGAGCACGATGCTCAACCAGATGATCACCTTGCGCCGCGACTTGCCGCGGTCCTCGATCAGATCCGATTGATAGCCATGGTTGTTCGGCGGTCCGGACTGCTGCGGCGCGTACTCGGTGGGCGGATAGTCGGCGGGCAGCTCGCGCGCCGCCGTCATGACTCTGGTGTGTTGCGCCTGGGGCACACGCAATGTCGCCGGGTCCACCCGCATGGTCGGCGGGTCGGCGGGCAGGCGGGTGGTCAGATCCGCCGCGCCCGGAATGGGCCGCGAGGGCGGATGCAGCGGCGCGGCCGGTGCGGGCGTGGGCCCGACCCGGTACTTGGCGCTGAGATGCTCGGCCGACTCGGTGGGCGCGGGCACCCGGTACTCGGGCAGCTGCAGTTCCCGTGCGATGCGCCGCAGTTCGCCCGCCATCTCGGTGGCGTTGGCGTAGCGGTGCATGGGTTCGCGGGCGGTGGCGTGGGCGACCAGCTCGTCGATCTCGGGCGGGATGCCGGTGATGAACCGGCTCGGGCTCGGCACGTCCTTCTCGACCCGCTGCAATGCGATGGACAGTGAGTTGTCGCCGGTGAACGGGGTACGGCCGGTGAGCATTTCGAAGATGAGCACGCCCGCGGAGTACACGTCGCTGCGCGCGTCGGCGGTGCCGCTGGTCACCTGTTCGGGGGAGAGATAGGCGGCCGTGCCGAGAATCACGCTGTCCGAGGTGATCTTGGCCTCGGCGACCGCGCGCACCAGCCCGAAGTCGGCGATCTTCACCTCGCCGGAATCGGAGATGAGCACGTTCTCCGGCTTGATGTCGCGGTGCACCAGCCCGGCGGCGTGCGCCACGCCGATGGCGGCCAGCACGGGCTCGGCGACGGCGCGCACGGCGTGCGGGGGCATGGGCCCGCGCTCGCGCAGCAACTCCCGCAGGGTGCCGCCTTCGACGAGTTCCATGATGAGGAACGGATGGTCGCCGTCCACGCCCTGGTCGTACACCGCGACCAGGGAGGGGTGCTTGAGTTTGGCCACGGCCCGGGCCTCGAGCTCGAAGCGGGTGAGGAATTGCGGGTCGGACGCGAACTTCGGGTCCATCACCTTGATGGCGACCGGTCGATCCAATCTGGTGTCCACCCCCCGGAACACCATGGACATTCCGCCACGCGCGATCGGCGCGTCGATGCGGTAGCGCCCTTCCAGCATCTGGCCGATCAACTGCAACCCTTCCGATTTTCTCGAAGCCGCCCGGCGCGGCTCACCCGATGGTAGTCGCGTCGGGGTGTGATGCGACGGTGGCGACGCGACGGACTACCGTAGTCGGCGTGAGTGCCTTTCCTTGCAGCGAAGACGTCCTGCCGGATTCGGTGACCCTGATCCCGCTGCCCGACGTGGCCGAGCAGCTGGGCATGGTGGTTACGCGGGTGCATCAGATGCTGCGCGACCATCAGATAATCGCGGTGCGCCGCGACGGCGTTGCGGGTATCCCGAAGGAGTTCTTCGACTCCACCGGCGCGGTGGCCAAACACTTGACCGGTCTCATCACGGTCATGCGTGACGGCAAATACACCGATGAAGAAATCCTCCAGTGGGTCTACACCGAGGACGAGACCCTGCCGGGCCGCCCGATCGATGCTCTGCACGGTCCCCTGGCCCGCGAGGTGATCCGCCGAGCGGCCGCCGATCCCTTCTGAGACCGGATCATCTGCGTGCACGGCGGCTGGGCCGCCGTGCACGGCCTGATGCCCAGGGCGACAACTGATTTGGTACCGTGCGGGTGACTCGTCGGGGACATCCAAGAGTTGACCCGCTCCCGACCGCCGGTCCGGTGATTCAGTTGGTGGGCTCCCCGAAGATCGGCAAAAGGCGCGGGGAGGCGGATAAGCATTCCCGTGCGGCAACGCGCAATCGGCGGTGCTGCGGCACCACCGCGCGGCGGGCGAAGACCTCGTAGTCGGCGCGCTCGATCTCGTCGAGGATGCCGCCGTAGAGGGCGGCCGCAGTCCGGATCGCCGGGCGCACCCGCGGTGTGAGCAGATCGATACCGGGGACGGCCCGCCTATAGACACCGCGATTGATCGCGATCAGATGGGCCAGCGCGCGCCGCACCCGCGGCTCGGTCCGCCCCGATTCCCGGCAGTGGAACAGCAGTTCGGCGTCCACGCCGAAGGCCGCCAACTCGTCAGCGGGGAGATACACCCGCCCGCGATCCAGGTCCTCGCCGATGTCCCGCAGGAAGTTGGTGAGCTGGAACGCTTCTCCCAGCGCGGCCGCCGCCGGTTCGGCATCGGCCACCGGGACCACCGTGCCCAGCACCGGCAGCAACTGCAGCCCGATGGCGGCCGCCGAGCCGCGCATGTAGTCGTTCAGCTCGGCCATGGTGGCGTAGCGGTCGCGGTACTGCGGCCCGCCGGGGATGTCCATGCGCATGGAGTCGAGGAACACCCAGAAGTGGTCGGCGGCAATCGAATACCGCCGGATGGTGTCCGACACCGCCAGCAGCACCCGCGCCTCGCGCCCGTCGGATTCCTCGACGGGCGCGTCCACCAGCCGCGCCCGCAGTTCGTGTTCGATCCGATCCAGCTGCGCCGCGGATTCCGCCGCCCGGCCCGCCGCGTCGCTCGCGTCCACGATGTCGTCGACCAGCCGCGCGAAGGCGTACAGCGCGTGCACGGCCGGTCTGCGCTCGGGCTCCAGCAGCCGGGTGGCCAGGAAGTAGGTGCGCCCGTGGGCGGCGGCGATTCGCCGGCAGTCCCGGTAGGCGCGATCGAGTGGCACGGTGGATCGACTCACGCCGGGCCGGGCGCGGCGGTGCCGCTGAACTGATCGGTGGGCGGATGCCGGTCGGTATGGGACTGTGCCGCACGCAGTTTCAGCGGATCCACCTTGCACAGCGACAGCGCCGCCACCACGGCGAAGAAGATGGCCAGCGTGCCGTGCACGATGCTCGACACCGGTGAACCGTCCGGCTGGAAGATCAGCATCAGCCACGTGCACAACCCGACCAGCACCTGCAGCGTCCGGGTGGACAGCGCGAAACCGGCGGCCAGGGCCAGCGGCCACGAGTAGTACCAGGGCAGCGCGGCCGGGGAGAGCACCACGATGGCCACGAACGCGACGAGAATGCCGAACACGGCCACCTTCTCGCTGCTCTTGAACCGCCACCAGGCCCACACCAGCAGGCCCACCATCACCACCGCGCACAGCATGCGCGTCCACGACAGCACCGCGTCCAGCGTCAGCGGGGTCACCCAGGTGACCATGTGCGCCATGATGGTCGGCAGCGACAGCCAGTTGATGATCTTCTTGGACCCCGACAGCGCGGTGAGCCAGCCGAACCAGCTGTTCACCGGCAGCCCCGTGGCCCAGCTGGCCAGGACGAATACGGCCGCGAAGATGGTCACGCCCAGTGCGCTGATCTTCGCGAAGGTCCGGAACGGATGCGGCAGATCGCCCTCGTTCAGCGCGGCGCGGCGTTCGCGTTCGTGAATCATCCAGATCCACACCAGGAATGGCAGCGCCACGCCCGCGGTCGCCTTCACCGCCACGCCGATCGCGACCACCACGATGCCTTCCACGTGCCGGTGCTCGAGCACCAGCGCGATGCCCGCGGCCATCAGGCCGACCATCAGCATCTCGTTGTGGACGCCGCCGATCAGGTGGATCAGCACCAGCGGGTTCAGCACCGCGAGCCACAGCGCGATGGTGGGCTTGCCGCCCAGATGCTTGGTCAGATGCGGGATCGCCCACACCATCAGCACCAGGCCGGGCAGCATGACCAGGCGCAGCGCGATGGTTCCGGCCACCACATTGTCACCGGTGATGGTGGTGATGGCGCGCCCGATGAGCAGGAAGACCGGACCGTAGGGCGCGGTGGTGTAGAGCCAGACGGGGCTCACGTTGTCCAGGACGGTGGCGGCGTTCTGCCCCAGCGCCGACGGACCGAGGGCATACGGGTTGATGTGGTCGCGCAGCATAGCGCCCTGCGCCAGATACGAGTAGGCGTCGCGGCTGAACATGGGGACCGCGAACAGCAGCGGGAAGATCCAGATGCCGACGATGGCGCGCAGCTCGCCCAGCGTCACGGTGGCGCCCGGCTGCTTGCCGATCACGATGCGCCCCAGCCGGACCCACGCGGTGATCATGGCGATGACGCCGAGCCACACGAACACCGACGACAGCACCAGCCCGTGCCCGAAGCGCAGCCACGACAGGTGCATGGCCTCGAGCAGCGGGTCGCTGCGGCGCACGCTGCCCGCGCCGAACCCGCCGAAGGTGATCAGCAGTGCGCCGAAGAATCCGAGGGTGGCCGAGTGGCCCTGCGGGCTGCGGGTGAAGTCGGAGGCCAGGCGCAACCAGTGCTGGGTGGCGGTGGCCGCGGCGTCGGACGATGCGCTGCCGGGGGTGGCCGACGATGCCGTGCCGGGGGCGGCAGGCGGTTCGGCCTGCGCGACAGCGCGGACGGTCCGCGTGGCTGTGCTGCTCGCGGCGTCCGGTCCGGCGGAGTCCATCTCGGGGGTCGGCATCGGCGGTCGTTCCCCCCGGAAAGGTCGGCGGCGCGGCGGCCGCATGGTTCAGGACGCGGGTCAGTCTAGTGCTTACCCGCCGGTACTACCCGCCCTGGTGGCAAGTGATCGGGGTAGCGGCATGTCGAACGCCGCCCGTGATGCGTTCGGCGGCCAGTTTCCCGGAGAGCAGGACGGTCGGCACGCCGACGCCGGGCACGGTTCCCGAGCCCGCCAGCACCACATTCGCGCGGCCCCGCACCAGGTTTCGGGTCCGGAAGGGACCGGTCTGCCGGAACAGGTGCGCGGCCGCGAACGGGGTGCCCGCGATCATGCCCGCGGCCCGCCAGGTGCGCGGGGTGTCGACGTGGTCGATCCGGAAGTGCTCCGAAATCCCTTGGTAGCCGCGCTCTTCCAGGGTCTGCAGGAGTTCGCGCAGGTAGAAGGGGGTGAGCTGGTCCCAGCCGAGCGGCGCGGCAGCCAGATTCGGGCAGGGGGTCAGCAGGGAGAGCGGTTCGTAGCGCGCGGTGTCGCGCAGATGGCCCGCCTCGTCGATGTGTTGTTCGGCACGGTCGATGTAGAGCGAGGGATCGGTGAGCGCGGGCCGGGTGAGCAGCAGCGAGGGATCGCTCATCAGCCGTCCGCGGCCGGGCCGGGCCGCGATCTCGGTGAAGGTCTTGTCCCATTCGGCCCCGAAGTCGATGGTGTGATGCGCCTGCACCGGCCAGGTCCGCGCCACCTCGGCGGGAATCGTGCCGTGCGCCACCACCGCCGACGGCGAGGCCCGCAGCCCGCGCCGGTGCCGCAGGCCGAAGCGCGGCAGCGACCCGATGTCGGCGGTCACCACGACCGCGTCGCAGTCGAAGACGCGTCCGTCCGCGGTCCGCACCGCCTCGGCCCGCTTGCCCCGGTAGTCGATGCCGATCACGTCGGCATTCAGCTCGAGCGTTCCGCCCGCGGCCGTGAACGCGCGCGCGAGCGCCTGCGCGACCGCCCGCATGCCGCCCTCCGGGTAGTAGACGCCCAGGCAGGTGTCCATGTAGGGAATCGCGCCGTACACCCCGAGCGCCTGGCTGGGGGCCGTCCCCGCGAACAGCGCCTGGAAGCTGAACAGCCGCGCGACCTGCGAGTCCCGCACGATCGCGCCGACTTTGGGCCCGAGTCGCCCGAAAGCGCCCAGCCGCACCAGTTTCGCCAGCGCCGCCCGCTTCTCGGGCATCCGCACCATGTCCAGCGGCGAATCGAAGTTGGTGTCCATGAACTGCCCGAACTCGGCCTCGTACACCGCGCGCAGCCAGCCGCGCAGTCGCCGGTAGCGGTGCGCCGTTTTCGGCCCGCGCACCCGCTCGACCTCCTCGGCCATCTGCTCCTCGTCGGAGTAGACGCCGATCACCGACCCGTCCGCGAACCGCGCCCGATACGCGGGCGCTATCTCCAGAATCCGCAGCCCCACCGATTCCCGGGTGTGCCCGACCACCCCGAGCGCCTCGTCGATCAGCTCCGGCAGCGTGAGAATGGTCGCCCCGGAATCGATCTCGTAATCCGGCCCCCGGTACAACCCGACCCGCCCACCGGCATGATCGGCCCGCTCCAGCACGGTCACCTGCCGCCCGGCCGCCACCAGATGCAGCGCCGCCGCCAGCCCGGACAACCCCGCACCCACCACGACGACCCGATCGCTCGGCCCCGCAACAGTTTTCATGCCACCACTTCTTCTCTGTCTGCCGCTCGAGCGCTCGGGATCAGTAGGAGCGTGCGGTGGCGGCCAGCGCCATGGCGCGCAATTGCCGCTTGGCCTCGGAGGTCGCGGTGCTCGCGTCCAGTGCGGTCAACGCCTGGTCGGTGAGTGAGCTGATGCGCTTCTCCACCGCGTCGACCGCGCCGAGTTCGGTGATGGCCGTGCGCAATTCGGTGACGCGCTCGGGTGTGACATCGGTGCCGAGGCTGGTCCGGATGAGGTCGGCGACGGCCGGGGCGTCGACGTCGGCGCGCTGCAGGGCCTCGGCGATGAGGACGGTGCGCTTGCCCTCGCGCAGGTCGTCGCCGGAGGGCTTGCCGGTGACGGCCGGGTCGCCGAAGACGCCGAGCAGGTCGTCGCGCAGCTGGAAGGCGATGCCGATGTCGGTGCCGAATTCGCGGTAGGCGGCGATGAGCTCGGGGGAGGCGTCGGCCAGCGCCGCGCCCATGTGCAGCGGCCGCTCGATGGTGTAGGCCGCGGTCTTGTAGCGGTTGATGCGCAGCGCCGCCTCGACCGATTCGTCCCCGGCGGACTCGCCGTGGATGTCGAGCAGCTGCCCGCCCAGCACCTCGGTGCGCATGGCCGCCCACACCGGCGCGAACCGGGCGGCGGCGTCGGCGGGCAGTCCGGCGTCGCGGGTCATGTCGTCGGCCCAGGCCAGCGCCAGATCGCCGATGAGGACGGCGACGCTGACCCCGTAGTGATCGGAGTCACCGCGCCAGCGCTGATCCCGGTGCCGCTGTTCGTAATCCACGTGCACGGTCGGGAAGCCGCGGCGGGTGCGCGAGGAATCGATGATGTCGTCGTGGATCAGCGCGCACGCCTGCACCAGCTCCAGCGCCGAACAGGCGGTGAGCACCGCGTCGGCGTCCGCGTCGTCCACGCTGCGGCCCGCGCCCAGCCACCCCGTCCACGCGAACGAGGGCCGGGTGCGCTTGCCGCCCCGGATCACGAAGTCCTGCAAGGCCCGTGCCGCGTCCACGAACACCGGTCCGAGCGGCTCCACGATCGGACCCCGGGTCTCGAAGAAGGCATTGAGCCGTTCCTCCACGGCGGCGACGACAGAGCCCGTGCCGACCGGGTGGCGGGTCGGGGTACCAGGTCCGGCGGACAGGGGAGCCTCCTTGGTGCGCGCGATTATCGAGCCTGCCGCCGCGATATCTCTCCGTACGACATCTCTCCGTACGACGAGGGAGTGGTTGCCATATCGCGGGCGAAGCCCAGCGGTCCCGACTCTACCGACCACGCAGTCCCCGTCGGCAATCGGTCGGGTCGGGTCCGGTCCCACCTGCTGGGATAAGCCCAGGTCGGGGTCCGGTGCCTCGCGCGCCCCCGTAAAATGTCCGCGTGAGTTTCGACAATGTACGGGGATATTCGACCCCTGGCCGAGTTTCCCGCACACCCCAAGTGTCCGGAACTCGCTCCGTGGTCCAGCAGTTGGGCCCGCGTCCCGACGGGTCGGTCCCGTTCTCGGTCGAGTTCAATCCGCCGCGCGACGCCGCCGGCGAGGCGCGCCTGTGGCGCGCCGCCCGCGAATTCGAGCGGCTGCACCCGGCGTTCGTGTCCATGACCTACGGCGCGGGCGGTTCCACCCGCGACCGCACCATCCGGATCACCGGTCAGCTGGCCAGTGAGACCACCCTGCTCACGGTCGCGCACCTGACCGCGGTCGATCACTCGGTCGCCGAGCTGCGTTCGATCGTCGGCGCCTACGCCGATTCGGGCATCCGCAATCTGCTGGTGCTGCGCGGCGATCCGCCGGGCGATGTGCTGGGGGAGTGGGTCAAGCACCCCGAGGGCGTCGAGTACGCCGACGAACTGGTCCGCATGGTGCGCGAGCTGGGCGACTTCCACGTGGGCGTGGCCTCGTTCCCGCAGGGCCACCCGCGCTCGGGCGACCTCGACGAGGACACCCGCTACCTGTGCGCGAAACTGCGTGCGGGCGCGGAGTATTCGATCACCCAGATGTTCTTCGATCCGGAGCACTATCTGCGCCTGCGGGATCGGGTCATCGCGTGCGATCCGGTCGAGGGCGCCAAGCCGATCATCCCGGAGCTGATGCCGATCACCTCGCTGCGCACCGTGGAGCGCGCGGTCGAGCTGTCGGGCCGGGATCTGCCCGCCAAGGTGATGGAACGTCTGCGGAAGGCCGCGGGCGACGGTCCGGAGGAGAACCGCGCGGCGGTCCGCGAGGTCGGCATCGAGATCGCCACCGAGATCGCCGAAACCCTCATCGCCGAGGGCGCGCCCTGCCTGCATTTCATCACCCTGAATTTCGCCAAGGCCACCAGCGAAGTGCTGGCGAACCTCGGCTACACCATGTCCCCGGCGCCGGCCGCGGTCCGATAGCCGCGGCGGCAAGGCACAGGTTTGCGGATCCGCTGAACAAGTGACCGGCATGCCGGACGAAATGTCTGGTTTTCGCTGGTCAGCGGAGTAGCGTTCCCCCCGACTCGTGACCTCGAGGGGAGCCACCCATGTCCGTGTTCCACCACCTCGTCCGTGTCGCAGGCGCTTTCGGCGTTTGCGCGGTGTTCGCCGCCGCCGGCCCGGCAACCCTCGCGGGACCGGCCGCCGCGGCGCCCGCCGATTCGGCCCCCGCCGGCGTTCCCGCGCCCGCGACCGCCACGCCCGCGAATGCCGCGGCCGCCGCCGCGCTGGCGGCGATCACCGCCGCGGGCAATGCCTTCGCCGGAACCGACAGCGGTACCGGCACCACCGCCAGGTCCGAGACCGCCGCCCCGTCGGACTGGCTCTCGGCCTACGGCCAGACCGTCGACGGCCTGCAGGCCCTGGGCATCCAGCCGTTCCTGTTCCCGACCGCGGCCCCCTTCTGCCTCGGCGGCACCACCCTCGGGCTGGCCCCGGCGGTCGCGGGCACCATCCCCGGCCCGTGGCCCCGCTACGCCGTTTCCATTCCCGGACTGGACCTTTCGGCGGTGAAGGCGGGCCAGACCATGTTCGCCTTCGTCCCCTACGGCATCACTCCCGACGGCGCGGACACCTCGGGCATGCAGGTCGCCTGGTTCAACCTCAGCAGCGGCCGCGGCGGCCTGGTCCCCATGGGCCCGCTGAGTCAGGTCCTCAACGCCATGATCCCGCCGCAGGTCCCGAACGAGTTGCGCCCCATGGTCGAACAGGCCGTCCGCGACTACTTCACCGCCGCCCTGCCCGTCGGCGGCGTCCGCGCCGTCCCGGTCAACACCGGCTCCGGCAGCGTGCTGGCCGCCATGTTCGGCACCGTCCGCAACGGCGCCACCACCTGCCTGTTCCTGCCGACCGTCGGCCTGACCACCGTCCCCTGACCGTCCCGCATCGGCACTGGATCGCCCCCTCGCTCCGGCGAGCGCAACGCTGGAATCCAGCTCATGCCAACGGATTCCGGCCGAGAGCGCGCCGGAACAGTGTGGCGACGCCTCCTGGACGGTGAGGCCGCACCGATCGATTGGGTCAGTACCTTCCCGACTTGGCTGAATCACGTTCCGCCCTGGGCTTTTTCAGCGCGGTGGTCAGAGCGCTCGGCGCTTCCACCGGAGTCTGTTGTCTCGGTACGCCCGATGAGATCGGGCCGAGAGCACGAGGTAAGCGGCCACCGATAGCGGGTGTGCGAGGGCCGCAACGATATCCGCGCGCGTCGGTCGTCCGCCGGTCTCGGTGGACCGAGCCAGCAGGCGGGCCGCCACGCCCGCGCCGTAACCCAGCAGGCCGACCCGGCGGAGACGCCCGCGTCCGCACAGCGCGGCCAGAGGCGGGGCCCAGAAGGCCAGCGCCGCAGCCGAACCGACCGCGATGCTCCCGGCCGGACCGCCGTAGGCCGACCACAGCCAGCGGGTGTAGCCCTCGGTGAGTTCGGTCGTGTTCCGGTACATGCGGGTCTCGGCCAGCGTGCCCGCCACGACCAGCGTGGTGTGTCGCCCGCTGCGGCGCAGTTCGCGGGCGATGGCCAGATCCTCGGTCACGCTGTCGGCCACCGCGGCGTGTCCGCCGATCGCCCGGTACGCGGCGGCGTCGAAGACCAGGAATTGGCCGCAGGCCACGGCCATCGAGGGGCGCAGGGTCCGATTCGCCAGTGCGACCGGCAGTGTCGCGGCCCACGACCAGCCCAGCAGCGGCTGCACCAGGCGCTCGGCCGCGGATTCGGCGAGCTGGCGGGGCCAGGGGCAGACCAGTGCGGCGCCCGTGGAACGCAATTCGCGGACCGCCGCGGCGAGCGCGCCGGGGGCCAGCCGGGTGTCGGCGTCGAGGAAGATCAGCACGTCCTCGCCGGAGGCGAGCGCGCCCAACCGGGCGCAGGCGGCGGTCTTGCCGGTCCAGCCCGGCGGGGGATCGATGTCGTTGCGGGACAGGAAGAATCGCTCGTCGTCGCCGATGGCGGCGAGGGCGGCGTCGGCGGTGCCGTCGGTGGAGCCGTCGTCGAGGATCAGCACGCCCAGATCGGAAAGACCGTGCTGGGCGCGCAGATCGGCGATGAGGGCGGGCAGGCGGTCGGCCTCGTCGCGGGCCGGGATCAGGACGGTGACCGGTTCGGTGATGTCCTGATCCGCGGGCCGCAGCCGCGGCGCGCTCAGCCGGTTCGCGAGGGCGACGGCCGCGCCGAGGACAGCGACGGCGCTACCGGCCGTCACCACCCCGGCGAGGCGGGTCATCGGGTCTTGGCTCGATCGGGGCGCAGCCAGCGCGCGGCCCGGACGTAGGCCGGCGGATCGGGGTTCCGGGTCATGTAGGCCAGCACCGCGACCACGGCCGCCACCGCCAGGGTGATGCCGCCGACGATGCCCGCCCACCCGGCGAAGGATCGCGTATTCGGGTCCGCGTAGCCGACTTCCGCGCGCAGGGTGGAGACGTCACCGGCGGGCAGCTTCCAGGTCACCACCGAATCGCCCTCGCGGGTGCCATTGGTGGTGGCGACACGGGCCGGGAAGGCGACGGTCATCTGCACGTCCGCACCCTGCGCGGGCAGGCTCTTCAGGTCCACCCGGCCGGTCAGGGTGACCAGGTCGCCGGTGCGGTTGAAGACCAGGTTGAACATGCCGGAGGTCTGATCGGACATCGAGCCGAGCTGCTGCACCTCGCCGAAGGACAGGTTGTCGAAATACACCTGGCTGCCGACGTATCCGTCCTGGGCGTACGGGTCCACCCGCACCTTGCCCTGCAGTCCGTCGGGCGCCTTCAGCTGCGGGCCCTTGTCCTTGTCGTTCTGCGGGACGGCCGCCGCGACAATGCGGCCCGACACCCGGTCATTGGAGGACACGCCCATCGACACCTGCACCCGCAGGCATCCGGTCAGCATGACGGTCAGCCCCGCGAACAGGACCACCGCCAGCATCCGCACCCACCGGCGCGGCCGCCTGATCGGGTGGCCTTTCGGGGAGACAGGCTCGGACGTTTCCTCTGCTGTCGACATGTTGGGACTCGGCTGCACGGCTCACATCGTGCCATGCGGCCGGGGCCCCAGGGTGATTCGACGGGCGTTCAGCTCTCGAAGCAGCGGAAAGCCCAGCACACCGAGCCCGCAGAACCCGTACACCGCCGAGACCGGCAGCCCCAGGAACACCGCGTGCGCCAGCGTCGACCCCAGCCACGTCCACACGAACACCGCGACCGGAACGATCCGCGCCGCACCGCTGTCCGCGCCCCTGCGATCCCACCACTCCAGCAACCCCGCCATCACCAGCGCCACCACGAACCACCCCGCATAGTTCGTCACCGGAATCCGCCCCAGCCCCGGCAATCCCGCAACCCCCGAGCGCCACGCCCACTGCCCATCGGCCACCATCTGCGGATCCAGAAACAAATCCCACCCCACCGCCCCCACCGCGGTCAGCGCAACCCGCGTCACTCCAGGCGAAAGCCGCCCCATCGCACCGTGACTCACGATCCCCGCCACGGTCCACACCGGATAGAGCCCACCCGTCCACGCCAGCGGCACGACCAGGGGCACCCCCATCAACGCCGGCCCCAGCCGCCCGCTCGCATAGGCATAGCAACCGAACGGAAACCCTGTCGCGGTCCCGAGCACCTCCGCTGCCAACCCGATGCCCGAAAGAATCACCAGCAACCCGGTGGCCCACAGCATCCCTCGCGTGATCCCGGCGTGCACCAAAGCCGTACCCGCCGAAACCAACACGACCACCACGGTCACCCGATCCCGCCCGGCACCGTGCGTCAGCGGATACGTGATCTGCACCAGCACCAGCACAATCGCGGGCGCCGCCGCGAGCGCCGCGGCTCGTCGAGCGGACATAGCGTACGGCCGCCTCGAACCAATGGTCATCGGCCACCGCGTATATCGATGTGGCCGACTCCGAACGAGTCACGCGGCCACCGCCGAGGCGCGATCCTCCTACTCGGCGCGTCCCTGGTGGACCGTTTCGCGGCGTGCGCGGATTCCGGCATAGGCCAACGCCGCTGCGCCACCGCTTTCGACGAGATGAGGCGGGCGTTCGAGTACATCGGCGGGGCCACGGCGCCGATCCGGTGATGCGGACCGTGTGCGGAGGATTGCTGCGTACCCGATGGACCGTCCTTCGCGCCGGATAGCGGGCGATCCGTCATCGCCGTGGCCGGAACAGGCGGCGAGGGCGTGAATCGCTCTCCACCAGGCGGGCCGCGCTGCGGCCGCTCGCGCCGGACACGCCGCCACCGGGGTGGGTGGACGCGCCGGTGAGGTAGAGGCCGGGTGCACCGGGCACACGCTGGCCCGCCAGTTCCGGCAACGGCCGCCACATGAACATCTGGTCGATGGACATCTCGACGTGCATGACATTGCCGCCCAGCAGGCCCATCTCGCGTTCCAGGTCGGCGGGGGTCTGGACGTAGCGCTGGGTCACCGTGTCGGTGAATCCCGGTGCGTGGGCGTCGACTTCGGCGATGATCCGGTCGGCCTCGCGGTCGGCGTGATCGGACCAGCTGGTTCCGTCGGCCAGGTCGTAGGGGTGCCACTGCGACCAGAGGGTGAGCTGGTGTTCGCCCGCCGGCGCGAGGCTCGGGTCCAGAGCGCTGAAGCTCATGGCCAGCACCACCGGCCGCGGCGGCAGGTCACCGGCCAGCGCGGCGCCGTGGGCGCGGCGCAGCTCGCGGCGGTCGGTGACGAGAAGCTGCAAGCCGTGGGCGGATTCGGCGGATTCGGCGCCCGGATAGCGGGGGAGGGCGGTGGTCGCGGCGCGCACCACCATGCCGATGCCGGGGCCGACCCGGATCCGGCGTCGCCAGTCGGCGAGCACCCCGGCGTCGAATCCGCCCTGCTCCAGCAGGTTCAGCGTGGTGAGGATGTGGCAGCCCGCGATGACGGTGTCCGCGAGCACGTTCCGGCCGCTCTCGGTGCGCACCTGCCAGCCGTCGCCGACCCTGGTCAGCGCGGTGACCGCGTCGCCGGCGCTGACCGTGCCGCCATCGGACTGCAGCCGCTCCACCAGGGCCGCGCTCAACGCGCCGCTGCCGCCGACCGCGCGTCCGGGCGGCAGGATGTGCATGAGCGCGGCGAATCCCACCATGGGCGCGGAGCCGGGTTCGGACATGGGCGGCCCGGACTGCGCGCCGAACCAGGCCAGCGCCGCCTTCAACCGCTCACTGTCGAACAGGCTGTCCAGCAGCGCGTCTCCGCTCTGCATCATCTCCCGGGACAGGGCCCCGCCGCTGGCGCGCCCGGTCGCCCCGGCGGCTTCGCGGGGATCCATGCCCCAGAACGACTTCAGCAGGTGCCCGCCCGTCGCGGTCCCCGAGAACGCCCGCATCACCCGCACGCTGCGCGGACCCCACACCGTCGCGAACCGCCGATACGCCTCGGCATCGCGCTCACCGCACGCGGCGGCGATGGACGCGCAGGTCCGATCCAGGTCGCGGTGGAAGACGATGGGCGGCAGCTCCGTTCCCGGCGGCGCGGGCGCGAATGCCCAGGGATCGCAGTCGATGTACCGCAGCCCGAACCGGGCCAGCTCCAGCTCCTCGATGATTCCGGTGTGCCGGATCATGATGTGCGCCGACGAACCGCGATCGACCTGGTGCCCGGGAAAACGCTCGACAGTGGAAACAGCCCCGCCCAGTACGGTATCCCGTTCGAGCACCTCCACCCGATGCCCGGCCCGCGCCAGATAACAGGCCGCGACCAGCGCATTGTGCCCGGAACCGACGATCGCGATGGTCCGGGCTCCGTCGGCCTCGCTCACCGCGCCAGGTCCGGGAGCAGCGGCAGCCGCCGCCCGAGCACCGCGAAGCGGCGGGTGTCGCCGGAGAAGATGAAGTGCCGCACCACATCCCCGAACCCCTGCCGCCGATACAGCTTCCAGGCCCGGTTCTCCTCCCGGTCCACCTCGGGCGTGGACAGCAGCACGGTGCGCTCGGGCCGGTTCTGCAGCAGCCGGGTGAGCAGGATCTCCCCGAGCCCGCGCCCCTGCGCGGCCGGGTGCACGTGTAACTCGGTGAGTTCGAAGTAATCCGAAAGCAGTTCCCGCGCCGCGTGTTCGGGCCAGCCGGTACGCCGCATGCCGCTGTACACCTGCTGATGCCACCACTGGTGCGGCGCACCGTGATACCCGTAGGCGATGGCCACGATGGGCGCGGTGCGCAGGTCCAGCCGCCCGTCGTCGTCGGGCAGCACCGCGGCCACGGCCTGCCAGCCGGGGCGGGTGGTGTGCTCGGTCCACATGGGAGCGCGCTGATGTTCGGTGCCGCGCGGGTAATCCATGGCCGCCACGTAGACCGCGAGGGCGTCGTGCAGCCGGTGCCGCAGGGTCGCGGCCGACAGGTCGACCACGACGGGCGCGGGTGTCGGTTTGGGGGTGACTGCGGTCATCGGCTGGGGCAACTCTCCGTGGGCGCGGACAGATGGATCGACAGTAGCGCCACGGCGGGCGGCTCAACTTGTCGGTGGGTCTCTCTATATTCAAGCCCAAGAGAAACCTTCGAATACCTGTTCGATCTTTCCGTCGATCGGGTGGACGAGTGGGGAGGTACCCGAAATGAGCGGGAAAACTGATCGACCGGGCCATCCCGGTCGCGCCGGCGACCTACTGCGCAAGGCCGACGGGTTGTTGATGGCGGCGCAGGGGGAGTCCGATCCGGCCGAGCGCTTCCGCACCGCATACCTCGCGGCCCTACGCGGGGCCGGCGCTGTGCTCGCCCTCACGGGCGCAGACCGCGCGCCCCGCGCGCGTTCTCGCAACGCCTGGGTCCTGATGCAGCGCGCGGCACCGGAATTCGTGATGTGGGCCGACTACTTCACAGGGCAGTCCGAGACCCGCGCGGCCCTCGAAGCGGGCTTGCCGAGGCCGGTTGATCATGCCCGCGCCGACGAGTTCGCTTCGCGGGTAGGCGCATTCCTGCACGACGTCGAGGATCTGCTGGCTGCGGCGGCCCGGCTGCGCCCCAGTTCAGGGTGGGTAACGGGAATGCTGGCGTGAGTATCGGCGAGTAGGTGGTCGCGGTCTGATCGAACTCGTATTATTGGGGGCAGACAGCCGCCAAGGTCGGCTATCCGTCGTCTACCCGGAGGCGACAGCCACCACCTAGTGCCGGGGGAGGTACCGTGCCACTCTCCGAGCACGAGCAGCGCATGCTCGAACAGATCGAGAGCGCGCTCTATGCTGAGGATCCGAAGTTCGCCTCGACTGTTCGGGGTGGACGGTTACGTTCTGCCACCGGTCGACGCAGACTTCAGGCGGCCGCCTTGTTCGCCCTCGGTCTGTTTCTATTGGTGGCAGGTATTGCCGCGCCGTTCAAGCCGGGCGGCTTCCCGATCATCAGTCTGGTCGGGTTCGTCGTCATGTTCGCGGCGGGCGTGTTGTTGCTGATCGGTGGCCCTCGTATGGGTGGATCGGCGAGCCGCGCCAGTGACGCGCATCCCAGTGCGGGTGGCGCGCCCAGTGCCAACCGCGGTAAGCAGCGCAAGCCGGGCGGGTTCTCCGCTCGGATGGAGGACCGCTTCCGCAAGAGGTTCGAAGAAGGTAGTTGACCGGTCGCGGTCCCGTTCGCCGGGATCAAGATCGACTAACTGAAAAGCTCACGACACGCCGTGGCGCCAGACCGATTTCGGGTGTGGCGCCACGGCGTTTTGCGTAGGTGCGGTCTGGGCGTGTCGGGCTGTTCCCCGGATTCCCCACACCTCCCCACGGGTGCTCCCCACCCCGCCCCACAGCCGCCTGGTATGCCCGCTATCTGCGGGTTTGCTGGCGGTTGTCGGGTGCTCGCCGGCGCGCGTCGCGCGTGTCGGGGGAACTGCGCGAAATCTTCCCCACCGCGGTGATAGCTGGTGTGACCTGCGAAGTTCGCCAACCGGGGACCGAGATCACCGACGCTTTCGATTGAAAGTGGGGGAAAGTGGGGTAATGTGGAGCCCGCACTACAGGAGGCCGAACAGTCGAGAGGGTGATCCGGCAGGAGGTGTCGAGGCTTGTTTCTCGGTACCTATACCCCTCGGTTGGACGACAAAGGGCGACTGACGTTGCCTGCGAAGTTTCGGGACGATTTGGCGGGAGGGTTGATGGTCACGAAGGGACAAGACCACAGCCTTGCCGTGTATCCCAAGGACGAGTTCACCGCGCTCGCGCGGAGAGCGGCGGCCGCATCCCGATCCAACCCGCAGGCCCGTGCATTCGTCCGGGCCTTGGCGGCTTCCTCCGATGAGCAACGTCCGGACGCACAGGGCCGGATCATGCTGTCGGCCGAACACCGCCGCTACGCCAATCTGTCCAAGGATTGCGTGGTGATCGGCTCGGTCGACTTCCTCGAGATATGGGACAAGACGGCGTGGGATTCCTACCTCGCCGAGCACGAGGAGGACTACTCGCAGGCCAGAGACGAGTCGCTGGGCGGGATCTTCTAGCCCGCAGCGTGGCGAGTGCCCTGCGGCCTCTGCCCGACGCCGACCCTGACGTACTTCCCCAACGCCAGGTGCGGTGCTTCGGTCAGAGACCACGGGGCATTCGCCTACCTTCGAAGGTCGTTTTTGAAAAGGCCACCATCGTCAGCGACCCTGGTGGCCGTGCGAATGAACGTGAGGCAGGAAATTCGGGAGGTCCAGGTGCACCGAGGCAGTGACGGCCCCCGCCATGTTCCGGTTCTCCTGCATCGCGCCGATGAAATCCTCGGTCCCGCACTGCATTCCGACGGCGCGGTCTACCTGGACTGCACCCTCGGCCTCGGTGGTCACGCCGAGCACTTCCTGCAGACCTATCCGAATATCCGGCTGGTCGGCCTCGATCGCGACACCGCGGCGCTGAAGCTGGCGGGGGAGCGACTATCCCCGTTCCAGGACCGGATCACCCTGGTGCACACCAGGTATGACGGTATCGCCTACGCACTCGAACAAGCCGGACTGCCCGAGAAGTCCTCGGTCAACGCGATCCTGATGGACTTGGGTGTGTCCTCCATGCAGCTGGACGAGGCCGAGCGCGGCTTCGCCTACTCCATCGACGCGCCCCTGGACATGCGGATGGACTCCAGCACCGGCCCCACCGCCGCCGACGTGCTCAATACCTACAGCCACGGCGAGCTGGCGCGGGTTCTGAAAATCTATGGCGAGGAACGCTTCGCGGGCAAGATCGCCTCCGAGGTGGTGCGGCGTCGCCAGCGCACCCCGTTCACCACCAGCGCCCAGCTGGTGGAACTGCTCTACGACACCATTCCCGCCGCGGCCCGGCGCACCGGCGGGCATCCCGCCAAGCGCACCTTCCAGGCGCTGCGGGTGGAGGTGAACCGGGAGCTGGAATCGCTGGAGGCGGCCCTGCCCGCCGCGTTGGACGCGCTCGCTCCGGGCGGGCGGATCGTGGTCATGAGCTACCAGTCCCTCGAGGACCGGGTGGTGAAGACCGAGCTGGCCAAGCGGTCGGCCTCGCGCACACCGCTGGACCTGCCGGTCGAGCTGCCCGGCATGGGACCGGAATTCAAGATTCTGACCCGCGGCGCGGAGAAGGCGACCGAGCAGGAGATCGAGGACAACCCGCGCGCGGCGCCGGTGCGCATGCGGGCGGCGGAACGGATCGCAGGGGAGGACAACAGGGCATGAGTGGTCAAGCCCGGAGGCGGCAGCGGAGCGTAACCATGGAGGGCTCCGCTCATGCCCCGAGAGACTCGGTGAGGTTCCACGAGGGTCGGCGGGAAGCGGGTATCCGCTGGATCGGGGTCGCCCTATGACGATCCAGAAGCAGGCGGCGGGCCGGGGGGCTCGCCGGGTGCAGGCCGCCGAACGCGTGAAATCAGGTGCGGCGCAACGCGCCTACGCCAAGCGGCGCAATCGGGAGGGCGGCGGGGCCGAGGTGCCCGGCATGCGCCGCGGCCGGCGCAGCGATTCGATCTCGCGCGGCCGCATGTCCTTCGTGGCCACCATCATCGCCCTGCTGGGCTGTGGTCTGGCCCTGACCCTGTTGCTCACCACCCGCGCCACCGAGGACTCCTACCAGCTCGGCGATCAGCGCCGCGCCAACCAGAAGCTGTCCGACGAACGCGACGCCCTGCAGCGCGAGGTCGCCGCCGCCGACTCGGCGCCCGAATTGGCCCAGCGCGCCGCCGAACTCGGCATGATCCCCGCCAAGGACCCGGCTCGCCTGCTCATCGGCCCCGACGGTCAGGTCATCGTGGTCGGCAACCCGCAGCCCGCCCAGGGCGCGCCCGCCCCGCCGCTGAACACCACCCCGTCGGCCCCGGTCCAGCCCCCCAAACCGGGCCAGCCGCAAGCCGACCGCGTGGTCCCGGTGACGACCACCCCGGCCCCGCCCGCCGTGCCGACCACCACGGCGGCCAATCCTGCTCCGGCAGCGCCGATTCCGACGCCGCAGAACCCGCAGGTCCAGGCGAACGGAGCGCCGAGGTGACAGACACCCGAGCGAACGGAACCGCTTCATGAGTCCTACCCGCGCGGGGCGCGGGCGCGAATCCAACCGGGGCCGATCGGATTCCGGCCGGGGCCGCGCCACAACCGCGCGCAACCGGACCGGGTCGGGCCGGGCGGGATCGGGGCCCGGACGCCAGTCCAGACCGCGGCCCGCTCCGGGGCTGGACTCGAGTACGCGATTCCGGTTCGGGGTGGGCCGGCTGGTCATGCTGGTGGCGCTCGCCGTGGCGGCCATCCAATTGCTGTGGGTGCAGAGCGTTTCCGCGCCGAAGCTGTCGGCGGAGGCGGCGAGTCAGCGGTCGACGACCGTGGCCGATCCCGCCACCCGGGGTGCGATCACGGACCGCTACGGGAAGTCGCTGGCGTTCACCATCGCGGCCAAGCAACTGAACTTCCAACCGGTGCGCGTGCGCAAGGAGCTCGCGGACGCCTACGAGAAGAATCCGAAGACCGCGCCGAATCCGGACGACCGGCTGACGGCCATCGCCAAGTACATGCACGAGAAGCTCGGTAACGCCGCGCCGGAGAAGGACATTCTGGCCCAGCTGAAGAGCGACGAGCCGTTCGTCTACCTGGCCCGCAATGTGGACCCGCGCATCGCCGCGGACATCGCCCTGAAGTTCCCCGAGGTCGGGCAGGAACGGCAGGACATGCGCCAGTATCCCGGTGGATCGTTGGCCGCCAATGTGATCGGCGCGACCGGCTGGGACGGGCACGGGCAGATCGGCCTGGAATCCTCGATGGATGCCCAGCTCGCCGGCACCGACGGCTCGCTCACCTACGACCGCGGTTCCGACGGCGCGGTCATCCCGGGTTCGTGGCGCGATCGCCACCCCGCGGTCAACGGTTCGGGTGTGGAGCTCACCCTGGATTCGGATCTGCAGTACTACGTGCAGCAGCAGGTGCAGCAGGCCAAGGACCTCTCGGGCGCGGGCGCGGCGTCGGCGGTGGTGCTGGACGTGCACACCGGCCAGGTGCTGGCCATGGCCAACGACAACACCTTCAATCCGGCGATGGACCCGACCACCTGGTCCACCACCGATCTGGGCAACCCGTCGGTGCAGCAGGTCTTCGAGCCGGGCTCGGTGAACAAGATCGTGACCGCGGCCGCGGCCATCGAATACGGCGTGACCACACCCGATGAGGTGCTCGATGTTCCGGGCGCCATCAATATGGGTGGCGTCACCGTGCACGACGCCTGGGTGCACGGCAACGCGCCGTACACCACCACCGGCGTCTTCGGTAAGTCCTCGAACGTGGGCACGCTCATGCTGGCTCAGCGCGTCGGCGAGGACCGCTGGTACGACATGGTCAAGCGGTTCGGCGTCGGCCAGCGCACCGGCGTCGGCCTGCCCGGCGAGAGCGCGGGCGTGCTGCCCGCGCGGGATCAGTGGTCCGGCTCCACCTTCGCGAACCTGCCCATCGGCCAGGGTCTTTCGATGACCACCCTGCAGATGACCGCCATGTATCAGGCCGTCGCCAACGACGGGGTGCGGATACCGCCGCGCATCGTGAAGGCCAGGATCGCGCCCGACGGCACCCGCACCGAGGAGGAGCAGCCGGAGGGGATCAAGGTGGTGAGCCCGCGGACCGCGCAGACGCTGCGGCAGATGTTCGAGGCCGTGGTGCAGAAGGACCCGCACGGCGGCAACCAGGGTGGCACCGGCGTCCCGGCCGCCATCGAGGGCTACCAGATCGCGGGCAAGACCGGCACTGCCCAGCAGGTCGACCCCAAGTGCCATTGCTACTCCAGCGATCGTTACTGGATCACCTTCGCGGGCATGGCCCCCGCCGACAATCCGCGCTATGTGATCGGCATGATGCTGGACGCGCCGGTGCGCAGTTCCGACGGCAGCGGCGGCGGTTCGGCCGCGCCGCTGTTCCACAGCATCGCCTCGTGGCTGCTGCAGCGGGACCGGATCCCGCCGTCGCCGCCCGCCAAACAGCTGGTTTTGCAAGCGAGTTAGAGCAGGGAATCGATGGTGGTGACGCACACCGCAGCCGGAGCGTGCACCGGCGGGTGACCTAACTACAACGTGCCGATCGCGTGGCGATCGAACACAGGTAACCTGACACGTCGATCCGGTCAGCCGGAACGATTTCTGCATATGACAGTCACCCCGGAGAGGAGCTTCGTGCCCGCGCAGTCCAGCCCGCAGGTGCTTCGGCCCGCTGCCCCCGCAGCGACCAGCTTGCGTCAGGTGGAGGAACTCACGGGCGCGCGCCCCGCCGGATCGGGAGCGGATCTCGATAATGTGCAGGTCACCGGGATCGAGCAGCGGTCGAATGCGGTTCAGCCGGGCGATCTTTTCGCCGGATTGGCCGGTGCGCACGCGCACGGCGCCCGCTTCGCCCGCGATGCGGTCGAGCGGGGCGCGGTCGCGGTGCTCACCGACCCGGCGGGCGCCGAGCTGATCGGCGAGATCGGCGTCCCGGTGCTGGTGCACGACGCGCCGCGCGCGATTCTCGGCGAGTTGTCCTCGGCCCTTTACGGTGACCCGTCTCGCAAACTCCGCATCGTCGGCATCACCGGCACTTCCGGCAAAACCACCACCTCGTATCTGGTGGAGGCCGGGCTGGCCGCCGCGGGACTGCGCACCGCGCTCATCGGCACCATCGAGACCCGCATCGGCGGCGTCCGGGTGCCCTCGGCGCTGACCACCCCCGAGGCCCCGCAGCTGCACGCCATGTTCGCGCTCATGGTCGAGCGGGACGTCGACGCCGTGGTCATGGAGGTCTCCAGTCACGCCCTGGCGCTGGGCCGGGTGGACGGGGTGCACTTCACGGTGGGCGCGTTCACCAACCTGTCCCAGGACCACCTCGACTTCCACTCCGACTTCGAGGACTACTTCGCCGCCAAGCGCCGCCTGTTCATTCCGGACGGCCCGGATTCCGCCGGCTCGGCGCGTCCGTCGGTGGCGGCGCAGCGGTCGGTGGTCTGCGTCGACGACGAGTGGGGCGAACGCCTGGCCGCGGAGATCGCCGCCGACATCGCCGCCGACCGCGACGGCTCCCGGCTGCGGACCGTCGCGATTCGCGGTGGCGTGCAGGCCGATTGGCGGGCCGACGGCATCACCGCCGGACCGGGCGGCACCCAGGAGTTCATCGCGATGGGCCCCGGTGTCAATGTGGATGTGCGCCTGCGGCTTCCGGGCACGTACAACATCGCCAACGGGCTGCTGGCCGTCGCGGTGTGCGTGGCGGCGGGAGTCGAGGCGGAGGCTGCCGCTGTGGCGCTCGGGGACGTCGATGTCCCGGGCCGCATGCAGCGGGTGGATGAGGGCCAGGAGTTTCTGGCCGTGGTCGATTACGCGCACAAGCCCGCCGCGATCGAATCGGTCGTGGCGACCTTGCGCACGTGGTTGGCCGAACAGGGGGAGGGGCGTCTGGCGGTAGTGGTGGGCGCGGGCGGTGATCGCGATACGGCAAAGCGGCCCTTGATGGGTGCGGCGGCGGCGCGCGGCAGCGACCTGGCCATCATTACCGACGACAATCCGCGCAGCGAGGACCCGGCGGCCATCCGCGCCGCGGTGCTCGCCGGTGCCGAACAGGTACCGGAGGCGGAACGCGGTGAGGTCCGGGAGGTTGGGGACCGGGCGGCCGCGATCAAGGCCGCCGTCGCCTGGGCCGAGCCCGGCGACGTGCTGCTGATCGCGGGCAAGGGACATGAGACAGGGCAGGAGATTTCAGGCGTGAAGCATCCGTTCGACGACCGCGAGGTACTCGCGGCCGCCCTGTCGGAAAAGACGAGGGACCTGACGCATTCATGATCGAGATGACTTTGCGGGAGCTCGCGGAGGTGGTCGGCGGTACGCTGCACGACGCCCCGGACCCCGAGGCGAAGGTCACCGGCTCGGCCGAATTCGATTCGCGCCGTATCGGTTCCGGTGACCTGTTCCTGGCGCTGCCGGGTGAGCGCGCCGACGGCCACGACTTCGCGGCGCAGGCCGTGGCGCGCGGTGCGGTCGCGGTGCTGGCCGCCCGGCCGGTCGGGGTGCCCGCCATCGTGGTGCCGCCCCGCCCCGGGAACACGCGCGCCCTCGCGCTCGCCCACGACACCGACGGCTCGGGTGCGGCGGTGCTGGACGCGCTGGCCAAGCTCGCCCGCGTGAGCGTGGATCGCCTGGTACGGAACGGCACGCTGACCGTGGTCGGCGTGACCGGTTCCTCGGGCAAGACCTCCACCAAAGACCTGATCGCCGCGACGCTGGCCCCGCTGGGACCCGTTGTGGCGCCGCCCGGTTCGTTCAACAACGAGCTCGGCCACCCGTGGACGGCCCTGCGCGCCGACGTCGACACCCGCTTCCTGGTGCTCGAGCTGTCCGCTCGCGGCCCGGGACACATCAAGGCGCTCACCGAGATCGCCCCGCCGAGCGTGGGCGTCGTGCTCAATGTCGGCACCGCGCACCTGGGCGAGTTCGGCAGCCGCGAGGTGATCGCGCAGGCCAAAGGTGAACTCGTGGAGGCGCTTCCGGCGTCCGGCCTGGCTGTGCTGAACGCCGACGACCACTTGGTCGCCAAGATGGCCGAGCGCACGCAGGCCCGCGTGGTCACCGTCGGCCAGGCCGCCAATGCCGACGTGCGCGCCACCGACGTGGTCCTCGACGAGCACGCCCGCGCCCGGTTCACCTTGCACGCCAGGGGCGAATCCATCGACGTTCGGCTCGCCGTGCACGGCGAGCACCAGGTCGGCAACGCGCTTTCCGCAGCCGCTGTCGCCCTGGACGCGGGCGCGAACCTCGCCACCGTGGCCGAGGCGCTCTCCGGTGCGACCGCCGTGTCCGGCCGCCGCATGGATGTGCGCACCGGCACGGACGGCGTCACCGTCGTCAACGACTCCTACAACGCCAACCCGGATTCGGTGCGCGCTGCTCTCAAGGCGCTGGTCACCATGTCCAAGGCGGGAACCGAACCCCGCGCCAGCTGGGCGGTGCTCGGCGAAATGGCCGAGCTCGGTGAGGAATCCGTGCTCGAGCACGACAAGATCGGCCGCCTCGTGGTCCGGCTGGATGTGGACCGGCTGATCGTCGTCGGCCAGGGCCGTCCCGTGCGCGCCATGTTCCAGGGCGCGGTGCAGGAGGGTTCCTGGGGCGAGGAGGCCATCCACGTGCCCGACGCCGCCGCGGCCATCGAACTGCTCGACGAGGAATTGGAGCCCGGTGCCGTGGTGCTGGTGAAGGGTTCGAACTCCGCGGGCCTGTGGACTGTCGCCGAACATCTGATCGGCCGGGCGGGTACTGCCGAGGAGGCCGCGCGATGACACAGATCCTGTTGTCGGCGGCCATCGCGCTGGCCGTCTCCATCCTGCTGACCCCCGTGGTGATCCGCTACTTCGCCAAACAGGGCTTCGGCCAGGAGATCCGGGTCGACGGCCCGGAGAGCCACAAGGCCAAGCGCGGCACCCCCACCATGGGCGGCGTCGCCATCATCATCGGCATGTGGGCCGGCTACCTCGGCTCGCACCTGATCTCCATGACCTACGGCGAGCCCGGCCCCTCGGCCTCGGGCCTGCTGGTCATGGGCCTGGCCACCGCGCTGGGCTTCGTCGGCTTCCTCGACGACCTGATCAAGCTGCGCAAGCAGCGCAACCTGGGCCTGACCGCGGCCGGCAAGTACATCGGCCAGCTCACCTCGGCGGTCGTGTTCGGCGTGCTGGCCCTGCAGTTCCGCAATATGCACGGCCTCACGCCCGCCGACAAGCACCTGTCCTACACCCGCGACATCAATACGGTGTCGATGGCCGTGGTGATCTTCCTGGCCTGGGTGTGCGTGCTGGTGGTGGCCTGGTCCAACGCGGTCAACCTGACCGACGGCCTGGACGGCCTGGCGGCCGGTTCCATGTCCCTGGTGCTGGGCGCGTACATGATCATCACCTTCTGGCAGTGGCGCAATGCCTGCTCCTCGCACGCGGTGGCGGGCTGCTACAACGTGCGCGACCCGCTGGATCTGGCCCTGGTGTGCGCCGCGGGCGGCGCGGCCTGCATCGGCTTCCTGTGGTGGAATGCCGCGCCCGCCAAGATCTTCATGGGCGACACCGGTTCGCTGATGCTGGGCGGTCTGCTCGCGGGCCTGTCCATCACCACCCGCACCGAGCTGCTCATGGTCGTGATCGGCGCGCTGTTCGTGGCCGAGGCCGCGTCGGTGGTGCTGCAGGTGGCGGTCTTCCGCACCACGCGCAACCGCCTGTTCAAGATGGCTCCGTTCCATCACCATTTCGAGCTGAGCGGGTGGGCCGAAACCTCGGTGATCATCCGGTTCTGGTTGCTGGCCGGTATGGCCTCGGCGATCGGACTGGGCCTGTTCTACAGCGAATACCTCTCTGCGGCAGGGTGAGTGAGCAATGTCCGAACATTCTCCGAGGGTCCTGCGTTCGCCGGGCCCGATGCTCGAGTTCCTGCGTGGCCGTGATGTGCTGGTGGCCGGTTGGGGCGTCTCCGGACGCTCGCTGATCGAGCCGCTGCAGGACATCGGCGCGCGACCGATCGTCACCGACGGCGGCGGCAAGGCGCTGGCCGAGGCCGCCGAACTCGGCCTGGGCACCGCCACCACCGAGGATCTGCTGGAACCCGATGCGCTGCAACGGTTCGCGCTGGTGATCACCAGCCCGGGCTGGCGGCCGGATTCGCCGGTCCTGGTGTCCGCGGTCACCGAGGGCATCCCGGTGTGGGGTGACGTCGAGTTCGCCTGGTGGGTGGATCAGGCTCGCATCTATGGTCCGGTCCGCAAGTGGCTGGTGATCACCGGCACCAACGGCAAGACCACCACCACGCAGATGACGCACTCGATCCTGCGTGCCGCCGGTATCCCGTCCGTGGCCTGCGGCAATATCGGCCTGCCCATTCTGGACGCGCTGCGCCGCTCGCCCGGCCCGCAGATCCTCGCGGTGGAATTGTCCTCGTTCCAGCTGCATTGGGCGCCCTCGGTGCGGCCCGAGGCGGGCGTGGTGCTGAATGTGGCCGAGGATCACCTGGATTGGCACGGCGGCCTGGACGCCTACGCCGCCGCGAAGGCGCGCGCCCTGACCGGACGGGTCGGCGTGGTCGGCCTGGACGACGCGGTGGCCTCCGCGCTGGCGCGGAAGTCCAAGGCGCGCCGCACCGTCGGCTTCCGCATCGGCGTGCCCGCCGACGGCGAGCTCGGCGTGGTCGACGGCAAGCTGCTCGATCGCGCCTTCACCAAGGCCGCCATTCTGGCCGAGGTCGGCGACATCAGCCCGCAGGGCCCGGCCGGGGTGGCCGACGCGCTCGCCGCGGCCGCCCTCACCAGATCCATCGACGTGGCACCGCAGTTCGTCAAGGAGGGCCTGCAGGAGCACAAGGTCGGCCCGCACCGGGCGGCCTTCGTGCGGGAGCTGGCGGGCGTCGAATTCGTCGACGACTCCAAGGCGACCAATCCGCACGCCGCGCGCTCCTCGATCCTGGCCCACCCCAATGTGATCTGGGTGGCGGGCGGTCAGCTCAAGGGCGCCGGGGTCGAGGACCTCATCGAGGAGTGCCGCGAGCATCTGGTGGCGGCCGTGCTGTTCGGCCAGGACGCGGCGGTGATCGCGGCCGCACTCGCGCGACACGCCCCGGATGTCCCGGTCGTGGAGCTGAATTCGGGGGACGATGCTCGAATGGGTGACCCCTTCACCGAGATCGAACCCGACGCGGTGATGGCGCGCGCGGTGCGCGTGGCGGCGGGATTCGCCCACCGCGGCGACACCGTGCTGCTGGCCCCGGCCGCGGCGTCCCTGGACATGTTCGCCGACTACACGCACCGCGGGCGCAGCTTCGCGGCCGCCGTGCAGGCCCTGGACGAGAAGGACATCGGGAGAACCGAATGACGACGGCGACGCCACGGCGGGTCGGGAACCAGGGTCCGCGTGCGCGAACCGGATGGTTCGGAGCATGGCTGGCCCGCCCGCTGGCGTCGTTCCATCTCGTCGTGGCCATCGCGGTGCTGCTCACCGTGCTGGGCCTGGTCATGGTGCTCTCGGCCTCGAGCGTCGAGTCGTATGCCGATGGCGGATCGGCCTATTCGCTGTTCATCCAGCAGGCCATGATGGCGGCGTTCGGCGCGGTGCTGTTCTACATCGCGCTGCGCGTCCCGCTGCGGGTGATGCGGCGGCTGTCGTTTCCGGTCTTCGCGCTGTCGGTGGTGCTGCTGGTACTGGTGCTGATTCCGGGCATCGGCACCGAGGTGCAGGGTTCGCGGCGCTGGTTCGACCTCGGCGTGGTCTCGGTGCAGCCGTCGGAGATCGTGAAAATCACACTGGTGGTGTGGGGTTCGCATCTGCTGGCCTCGCGCGCCACCGAAAAGGCCGGGTACAAGGACATTCTCATGCCGCTGGTGCCCGCGGGCCTGCTGGTGTGTTTCCTGGTCGTGCTGGAACCCAACCTCTCCACCACCATCGCGCTGGGCATCGTGCTGACCGCGCTGCTGTGGTTCGGCGGGCTGCCGCTGCGCATGTTCGTCACCATCGCGGTGTCCGGTGGCGTCGCGGCGGGCATCCTCGCGCTCTCGGCCGGATACCGCTCCGACCGCATGCGGGCCTTCTTCAGCCCCGGCTCGGATCCGCAGGGCATCGGCTATCAGGCCCGCCAGGCCATGTATTCCCTTGCCGACGGCGGCATCTGGGGCCGCGGGCTGGGACAGTCGCGGGCCAAATGGAGCTATCTGCCCAACGCGCACAACGACTTCATCTTCGCCATCATCGGCGAGGAGCTCGGATTCCTCGGATGTGCGCTGGTATTGGGGCTTTTCGCGCTGTTCGTCTACACCGGACTGCGCATCGCCACCCGCTCGGTGGACCCGTTCATCCGCCTGCTGACCGCCTCGGCCACCACCTGGATCACCGGGCAGGCGCTGATCAATGTCGGCTATGTCGTGGGTTTGCTGCCGGTGACCGGTCTGCAGCTGCCGCTGGTGTCGGCGGGCGGTTCGTCGCTGGCCATCACCCTGCTCATGTTCGGCATCATCGCCAATGCCGCCCGGCACGAACCGGAGGCGGTGGCGGCCCTGCACGCCGGCGGGGACGGCCGCTTCAGCCGCCTGCTGCGGCTGCCCAAACCCGAAATGTATTCGCCCACACGGGCTCGCGCCGCCCGCGACAAGGCGGCGGCCGCGCGGGCCCGCGGCAAGGCGAAGGCCAAGGTCGCGCCGAGCCAGCCCAAGCGCGCGCTACCATCGGGCCGAGGCCGGGGCGGCTCGGAGCAGTCGTCACGGCGGTCGATAGATTCGGATTCGGCCCGGCGCAGCGGCCGCTCGACGGAACGCAGTTCGCGTTCCACCGAGTCCTGGCGCGGCACCCGGGCCTGGGAACCCAACTATCCGATGAAACACGCCAGGGAACGGGGTAATTCGAGGTGACAGTGGAGCGGCCGGACAGCGATGCGACCACCGCGCAAGCAAACACCGATTTACCCGACCACCTGCGGCGCGTGCACATGATCGGCATCGGTGGTGCCGGTATGTCCGGTATCGCCCGAATTCTGCTGTCGCGCGGCGGCATGGTGTCCGGCTCGGACGCCAAGGAGAGCCGCACCGTGCTGGCGCTGCGGGCGCGCGGCGCCCAGGTGCGCATCGGGCACGACGGCAGCGCGCTGGACCTGCTGCCCGGCGGGCCGACCGCCGTGGTCACCACCTACGCCGCCATCCCCAAGACCAATCCCGAACTGGTGGAGGCGCACCAGCGCGGGGTGCCCGTGCTGCTGCGCCCCGCGGTGCTGGCCTCGCTCATGCAGGGGCACAAGACGCTGCTGGTGTCGGGCACCCACGGCAAGACCTCGACCACCTCCATGCTGGTGGTGGCCCTGCAGCACTGCGGCCTCGACCCGTCCTTCGCGGTCGGCGGCGAGCTCAACGAGGCGGGCACCAATGCCCACCACGGCACCGGCGGGATCTTCGTGGCCGAGGCCGACGAGAGCGACGGGTCGCTGCTGCAGTACGCGCCGGATGTCGCGGTGGTCACCAATATCGAATCCGACCATCTGGATTACTTCGGTACCGACGAGGCGTACGTCCAGGTCTTCGACGACTTCGTGGACCGGCTCGAACCGGGCGGCCGCCTGGTGGTGTGCCTCGACGATCCGGGTTCGCTCGGGCTGGCGCAGCGTTCCGCGGCCAAGCTGAAGGACGATCCGCGCGACATCCAGGTGATCGGTTACGGCTCCGGAGATTTCACCGACGCGGGCGTCTCCGTCGGCGCGCAGCTGCTGTCCTGGGAACCCCGCGATGTCGGCGGCGTGGCCGTCTTCCAGCTCTCCGACGAGCCCGCCCCGCGCACCCTGCGGCTGTCGGTGCCCGGCCGCCACATGGCCCTCAACGCGCTCGGCGCGCTGCTGGCCGCCCGCGCCACCGGGGCCGATATGGGCGAAATCATCCAGGGCCTGGAGGGTTTCGGTGGCGTGCACCGCCGCTTCCAGCTCACCGGACGCGAGAACGGCGTGCGCGTCTTCGACGACTACGCCCACCACCCGACCGAGGTGCGCGCGGTGCTCTCCGCCGCCGCGGAACTGGTCGCCCAGGAGGCCCGTGACGGCGCGCGTTCGCGTCCGGGCCGGGTGATCGTGGTCTTCCAGCCCCACTTGTACAGCCGCACCGCCACTTTCGCCGCCGAGTTCGGTTCGGCGCTGTCGCTGGCCGACGAGGTGGTCGTGCTCGACGTGTACGGCGCGCGCGAGGAGCCGCTGCCGGGCGTGAACGGCGCGCTGGTGGCCAACGCGGTCACCAAACCCGTGCACTACCAGCCGGATATGTCGCGGGTCGGCAAGCAGGTGGGCGCGCTGGCGCGGCCGGGCGACGTGGTGATCACCATGGGCGCGGGCGATGTGACCATGCTGGGCGGTCAGATCCTGGACGGTCTGCGCGCGCGACCCGGCCACGGGCGGTGAGCACGGATGACCTCGGGTGGGGGAGAGCAGACGCCGGATATGGCGGAAGACGATTGGGACCACGCCGATTCCGCTGAGTACGAATCGGAGGAGGACCATGAGCCCTCCGCCGCGGTCCGGCGCGCCCGGTTACGGCGTGGCCGGGCCCGTCGTGAATCCCGGGCCCTGAGCGCCTGGCGGTCCGGCAAGGTCCGGCTGGGCGTGGCGGCCGGCGTGGTGGTGGTGATCGCACTCGGACTGGTCGCCTGGTTCACCCCACTGCTGTCGGTCCGCACGGTCCACGTCCAGGGCCTGGCCGCCGTTCCGGAGCAACAGGTTCTGGATGCGCTGCAGGTCCCCGAGGGCCTGTCGATGATGCGACTGGACACCGACGCCCTGGCCGAGCGGGTCTCGCGGCTGCCCAAGGTCCGCTCCGTGCGGGTGCAGCGGGAGTTCCCGTCCACCGTCCAGGTGACCGTGGTCGAGCGCACCCCGGTGCTCTACTTCGACAGCCCGGATGGGACACACCTGCTCGATTGCGACAGCGTGGAATTCGCGATCGAGCCGCCCGGACCCGGAGTGCCCAAACTCATTACCGACCATCCGGGCGGTTCGGATTCGGTGACCAAGGCCGCGGTAGCGGTCATGGCCGCCATGCCGATACCACTACGTGACCAGCTCGGCGTGGGAGCGGTTGTGGCCCGCTCGGTTTCGGATATTGCCCTGGAGTTGCGCGACGGCCGCACCGTGCTGTGGGGTGGAACCGCGGACTCCACGCGCAAGGCGGCGGTGGTCGGACCCCTGCTTTCCCAGCCGGGCAAGGTATTCGATGTTTCGAGTCCGAATCTGGTCACGGTAAAGTGAGCGATACCCATTGGGCCGCCGAAATTTTCGGTGGTTTGCCGGAAGGGCACCGTCGGTTCCGATCCAGGACCGGAGGGCAACCGTCCACGATACGATGCTCAGGTGGGTCGGACGAGTCGAATCACACAAGATTCTGACACTCGTTTCGGCGCGCCTGCACGAGTAACGCGGTGGCTGCGAATACCGTTCGGCACCAGTCGGATACTTGACATAACGCTGAACCTATGGTTGAGGGTTTATCGGACCGAGATCATTTCGGTTCGCTGGACCGAAGCCTCGGGACCGGCGTATGGCGAGTAACCGAAGACGACAGCTGTTTCAGATCGAAGGAAGGCGAGAGCCCATGACGCCCCCGCACAACTACCTTGCTGTGATCAAGGTCGTCGGTATCGGCGGCGGCGGCGTGAATGCCGTCAACCGGATGATCGAACAGGGACTCAAGGGAGTCGAGTTCATCGCGGTCAACACCGACGCGCAGGCTCTGTTGATGTCCGACGCCGACGTCAAGCTCGACGTCGGCCGCGAACTCACCCGCGGTCTGGGCGCCGGCGCCGATCCCGAGGTCGGCCGCAAGGCCGCCGAGGACCACAAGGACGAGATCGAGGAAGTCCTCAAGGGCGCCGACATGGTCTTCGTGACCGCCGGCGAGGGCGGCGGCACGGGCACCGGCGGCGCGCCCGTCGTGGCCTCCATCGCCCGCAAACTCGGCGCGCTCACCATCGGTGTTGTGACACGGCCGTTCTCGTTCGAGGGCAAGCGCCGCAGCAATCAGGCCGAGGCGGGCATCCAGGCCCTGCGCGAGTCCTGCGACACCCTCATCGTCATCCCCAACGACCGCCTGCTGCAGCTGGGCGACGCGGCCGTGAGCCTCATGGACGCCTTCCGCTCCGCGGATGAGGTGCTGCTCAACGGTGTTCAGGGCATCACCGACCTGATCACCACCCCGGGTCTGATCAACGTCGACTTCGCCGACGTCAAGTCCGTCATGTCCGGTGCGGGCTCGGCCCTCATGGGCATCGGCTCCGCGCGCGGTGAGGGCCGATCGGTGAAGGCGGCCGAGGCGGCGATCAATTCGCCACTGCTGGAAGCCTCCATGGACGGCGCGCACGGCGTGCTGCTCTCCATCGCGGGTGGTTCGGACCTCGGTCTGTTCGAGATCAACGAGGCCGCCTCGCTGGTCCAGGAGGCCGCCCACATCGAGGCCAACATCATCTTCGGTACGGTCATCGACGACTCGCTCGGCGACGAGGTCCGCGTGACCGTCATCGCGGCGGGCTTCGACGGCAGCGGTCCGGCCCGGCGCATCGAACCCGCGGTCGGCCGCTTCGGCAGCGCGACCACGGCGAGCACGGCGTCCGCCTCGGCCGGATCGGTGAGTCGCACCAGCGAATACACCCCGGCCCGGGCCGCCGAGCCCGCGCGTCCGGTCGAACCGCCCCCGGCTCCGGTCACCCCGCCGCCCGCCCCGGTGACCGAGCGCGGTCCGGCCCCGTCCTACGGCGCCCCGCGCCCCGCGGTCGATCCCACCATCGGCGGCAACTCCCGCGGCCACATCCAGCCGCCGGACGCCGATGACGACGATGTCGACGTGCCGTCCTTCATGCGCCGGTAAGTCCAAGCGCCGCTAGGGGATCCATCACACGATGCGCCCGCTCCGATCCGGAGCGGGCGCATCGGCATTCGTTGGCGGCCCCTCGGGCCATCGGTGCCCACCGGGACAACGGGGGATCGGCACGTCCCAGCCCTCACCGGTCGGGCGACGCCTGGATCAGGAAGAGAGGCGGCCTGGCTCGCCGCTCGCGACCTCCGGTCCCAGCCCCCTCACGTCCCGAAACCCACGAAATCCCGGCGCGTTCCGCAAAACACACCACCACCTCCTCGAACCAGGCGATGAGTGGCACATTTTTCTGGGCATTCAGGACAAATGCTCTCCGGGGTGTGCCACTCGACGCGGGGGTGGGTTTGGGGAGTGCTGGGTTGCCTGGGGGTGGCTACTACGCTCGACGGTATGACTTCTGCTGTACCGACTTTTCGAACTCGGCGGGTTGTGACGACCAGAGCGGGCGGGTTCTCGCGGGCGCCTTACGACTCGTTCAATCTGGGCGATCACGTGGGGGACGATCCGGAGGCGGTGCGGCGCAATCGGGTTCGGCTTGCGGAGAGTTTGGGGCTCTTGCCGGAGCAGTTGGTGTGGATGGAACAGATCCATGGGCGGAATGTGGAGATCGTGGATGGGCCGCGGGCGGAGGCGGTGCCTGCCACCGATGCGTTGGTGACCACGCGGCGGGATCTGGCGCTGGTGGTGCTGACTGCTGACTGTGTGCCGATTCTGTTGTCCGATGACGAGGCCGGGGTTATCGCGGCTGTGCATGCCGGACGGATCGGCGCGCGGATCGGGATCGTGCCCCGCGTGCTCGAGGCCATGGTGTCGGTCGGGGCGAAGCCCGAGCGCATCGGCGCGTTCCTCGGCCCGGCGGCCAGCGGTCGCCAGTACGAGGTGCCCGCCGCCATGCGCGCCGATGTCGAGGCGCACCTGCCCGGCAGCGCGACCACCACCGCCCAGGGCACGCCGGGGCTGGATCTGCGCGCGGGCATCCGCCGTCAGCTCGAGGCGGCCGGGGTGGGCGCGGTGGCGATGGACCCGCGCTGCACCATCGAGGACAAGACGCTGTTCTCACACCGGCGCGGCGCGCCGACGGGAAGACTCGCCGGTGTGATTTGGATGTCATCCGAGGGAGTTTCAGAATGACCGAAAGCTTCACCGCCGCACAGGGATCCGATGCGGCGCAGGTCACTCCCGCGACGGGGCGGGCCGCCGAGCTCGAAACCTCGCTCTCAGCACTCTTGCAGCGTATCGACGCAGCGTGCGTGGCCGCGGGGCGTGACCCGGGCGAGGTCCGGCTGCTCCCGGTGACCAAGTTCTTCCCGGCCTCGGATATCGAGATCCTCTATCACCTGGGCCGCCGCGAGTTCGGCGAATCCCGCGAACAGGAGGCCGCGAGCAAGGTGGCGCAGCTGGGACACCTGTCCCAGATACGCTGGGAGTTCATCGGCCGGCTCCAGCGGAACAAGGCGAAAGCCGTTGCACGCTGGGCCGATACGGTCTACTCGGTGGATAGCGACCGGCTCGCGAGCGCCCTCGACGCGGGTGCCCGGGCCGCTCTCGACGACGGAATCCGGACTACCCCCTTGCGCGTGCTGCTCCAGGTCTCCCTCGACGCCGACCCCGAGCGCGGCGGCGTCCGGGACGCGGCCCTGCTCGCCCTCGCCGATCAGGTCGCCGCCTCGGAATCGCTGCAGCTCGCGGGCCTGATGGCGATCCCGCCGCTGGATGTGGAACCCGATGCCGCCTTCGAGCAACTCGCCCGCATCCACGCCTCATTAACGACCGTCCACCCCGCCGCGATCGAACTGTCGGCGGGCATGTCCGGCGACTTGGAGTCGGCCATCCGCCACGGGAGCACGTGCGTGCGTGTCGGTACTGCCCTGATGGGCGCGCGACCGATAACCTCGGCGTAGCAAAGAAACCTCACCAGTCACATTTGAAACATATGCTTGGTGACAGATGAGGTCTGAGCAGGACAACACCCCAGGCCAACCGGGGCCGAAGGAAGGTCGACCAGATGAGCACGCTGCACAAGTTCAAGGCGTACTTCGGGATGGTTCCGCTCGAGGATTACGAAGACGACTACGTCGACGACCGCGGAGCCGCCCGGAACGCCGATGAGCGTGGCCAGCGTCGTCCCCGTGCCTACGGGGAACGGGAGCGCGACTACGACCGGTACGCCGAGCGCGACTACGACGACGAGCCCGCCTACGAGCCGTCGTACAAGGCCCCCTACAAGCCGGCCTACAGCGCCTCCCGTCGCGACGACTACGCCGACGACGTCCGCGAGCGCGATCACCGCGACCGCTACGACGCCGACGACCGCTACGAGCCGGCCCGTCGCCCCACCCGCATCGACACCGCCCCGTCCAGCCGCACCCGGACCATGGGCGGCAGCGCGCCCATGGTGCGCGGCAGCACCCGCGGCGCGCTCGCGATGGATACCGACGCGGAGCGTCGCATCGAGGACCTGCGGGAGCAGGAGCGCCGGATCGAGGCGGCCCGCCGTCCCCAGATCTTCGAGGACGGAGGCACCTTGTCCAAGATCACCACGCTGCGCCCGCGCACCTACGCGGAGGCCGCCATCATCGGCGAGCGCTTCCGCGACGGCACCCCGGTGATCATGGATCTGGTCGAGATGTCCAACTCCGACGCGCGTCGTCTCGTGGACTTCGCCGCGGGACTGGCCTTCGCCCTTCGCGGTTCGTTCGACAAGGTCGCGACGAAGGTCTTCCTGCTGTCGCCCGCGGACGTGGACGTCTCCGCCGAGGAGCGTCGCCGGATCGCGGAAAACGGCTTCTACAACCAGAAGTAACGAGCTGCCGTCGGCTGCGGATACGCGGCGGCGGCAGCCGGGGGTTGGCGTGGGGGCCAAAACTTAACCGCGGCAATGAATTGCGCCGCGTATACGGGGGTTGCGACGAAGTCGCGGGGGAATCGTGGGGGAGTCTTGCGCCCGAGTTGTCGGGTATTCGAGTGCCACAGGGTGTGTCAGCGAGCCTGGCCAGCGGTCATGCGGCAGCGGCCCAGCTGTGACCGGGGCGATCAGTGTTTCTATTTTGCCGATCATGGAATCTGAGGCAGAGTGGTTGGGTGGCCCTGTTCGGAGTGTTGAACCTACTGCTGTTCCTCTTCTGGCTGCTGCTGATCAGCCGAGTCATCGTCGAGTTCATCCGCAGCTTCGCGCGAGACTGGCGGCCGACGGGCTTCGTGGTGATCATCTTGGAGGTGATCTTCACGATCACCGACCCTCCGGTGAAACTTCTGAGGCGTTTGATACCCCCAGTGAATCTTGGGGGAATTCGGCTCGATCTGTCGATTATGGTCCTGCTGTTTATCGTCTTCATCCTGATGTCGATCACGGGCCAGCTAGGGCAGTCGGTAGCTCAGGTGTGACAGAATGAGCCGAAAGAAAGCTTGCCCAGATCTACCGCTAGATCTCCATACGAAGCGTGAAGGGATCGTTCCATGCCGCTGACCCCCGCCGATGTTCATAACGTCGCGTTCAGCAAACCACCGATCGGGAAGCGCGGATACAACGAGGACGAAGTTGACGCCTTCCTCGACCTGGTCGAGCAGGAGCTCTCACGCCTCATCGAGGAGAACGCGGATCTTCGCCAGCGCGTTGCCGAGTTGGACGCGGAACTGTCCGATGCCAAGAAGAATCGGGGCCCCGCGGTCCAGACCGTGAAGGCGCCCATCGCCCCGGAGCCCATCAAGGCCGCTCCGCCCGTGCCCCCGGCTCCGATGCCGGCCCCCGTACCGGTCGCCCCGGTCAAGCAGGACGCCCCCTCCGCGGATGCCAATCTGCAGGCCGCCAAGGTGCTTTCGCTGGCTCAGGAGATGGCCGACCGCCTCACCTCCGACGCCAAGACCGAGGCCGAGCAACTGCTGGCCAACGCCAGAGCCAACTCGGAGCGACTGGTCAGCGACGCGCGGACCCGCTCCGAGGCCATGATCGCCGACGCCCGCCAGAAGGCCGAGGCCATGCTGTCCGACGCGCAGACCCGCTCGGATTCCCAGCTGCGCCAGGCCAAGGAGAAGGCCGACGCCCTGCAGGCCGACGCCGAGCGTAAGCACACCGAGATCATGGCCACCATCACCCAGCAGCGCAGCGTGCTGGAGAGCCGCATCGAGCAGCTCAAGACCTTCGAGCGCGAATACCGTGTGCGCCTGAAGTCCTACCTGGAGTCGCAGCTGGAGGAGCTGGAGAACCGTGGTTCGGCTGTCCCGGTCGACGGCGGCGAGTTCGGCCAGGACGCGTCGGGCAACGGCGCACTTCTCAAGGGCAGCAAGTAGAGTCGGTAATACGGCCAGCGAAGTCGTACTGCGCCCGGTGAATCCGGGGGCGGTGTGGCCTCGTCGCCAACCTTTCGAGTCCTCCGATGGCCCGAGCCATCGAAGCCCAACGAGGGGGTGGTGCACTTGCTCGTGATGACGCTCGCGCTCGCCGCCGTGGGTTTCGGCCTGCTGGTGACCGCACTGACCACCGGTTCGGTGATCTGGGCATGGGGCTGCATCATCGTGTGCGTGATCGGCGCGGTGCTGTTGCTCGTCAGTGCGTTGTCGCTGCGGACCGAGAACGACGAGGATGCCTCGTCGCGACCGGGCGGGAGACATGCCAAACACTGAGGCGAGTCGATCGAGATAGATGGAGTTCTAGCTGTGGGGCGGGTCCGCGGAATAACCGCTGGACCCGCCCCGCTAGTATGGAGACAGTTTTACGGCGTTGATCCGGCCATCACCGGGGAGTCTTCGGAAGAACGGCGAGCCTGCTCGCTCAGTAGAACCGAACGGGTGAGCCCGTCACAGCTCGCGACGAGAGGCTCGGTCCTACAAGGGTTTTCGTGATCCAGGGTCGGGCAAGCGGGGTGGTACCGCGGTTACGGCGCACCGAGTGCCGGAATCGTCCCCGTGCCCACACGTGATGGCACGAGGAGACGAGAGGCCGCCATGGCGGACGAGACCACCACCCGAAGCGCATACCCCCGCGTCGATCTGAGCAAGACCAGCGGCCAGGTGTCCTTCCCTGAGCTGGAGCAGCGGGTCCTCGACTACTGGGCCGCCGACGACACCTTCCGTGCCAGCATCGAGAACCGTTCCGATGCACCGGAATTCGTCTTCTACGACGGTCCGCCCTTCGCCAACGGATTGCCGCACTACGGCCATCTGCTCACCGGATACGTCAAGGATTTGATCCCGCGTTTCCAAACCATGCGCGGGAAGAAGGTGGAACGACGATTCGGTTGGGATACTCACGGTCTGCCCGCGGAAATCGAAGCCGAGAAGCAGCTCGGTATCACGGACAAATCACAGATCGATGCCATGGGCCTCGCGGAATTCAATGCCGCGTGCAAATCCTCGGTACTTCGCTACACCAACGAGTGGCGTAACTATGTGACCCGTCAGGCGCGCTGGGTCGACTTCGACAACGACTACAAAACCCTCGACCTCGACTTCATGGAATCGGTCATGTGGGCGTTCAAGTCGCTGTACGACAAGGGCCTGATCTATCAGGGCTTCCGGGTGCTGCCCTACAGCTGGTACGAGCAGACACCACTGAGCAATCAGGAGGCGCGCCTCGACGACTCCTACCGGATGCGCCAGGATCCGGCGGTCACCGTCGACATGGTGCTGCGCGTCCCGGCCGACCACCCGCTGCACGCGCTCGACGGCGCCAACGCCCTCATCTGGACCACCACGCCGTGGACGCTGCCGTCCAACCTCGCGATCGCGGTGCACCCCGACATCACCTACGCCCACGTCGAGGGCAAGGACGGCAAGCGCTACGTGCTTGCCGCCGAGCGCGTCTCGCACTACGCCCGCGAACTGGGCGAGGAGCCGACCGTGCTGTCCGAGCACTCGGGCGCGGCGCTCGAGGGCCTGCACTACCTGCCGCCCTTCGACTTCTTCCTGGGCCACCCCAACGCGCACCGGGTGCTCAACGCCGACTACGTGACCACCGACTCCGGCACCGGCGTGGTGCACCTCGCGCCCGCGTTCGGTGAGGAGGACATGGATGTCGCCTCGGCCAACGGGATCGAGGTCGTGCAGCCGCTGGACGCCGGCGGCAAGTTCACCTCGATGGTGCCGGCGTACGAGGGCCTGATGGTCTTCGACGCCAACCCGGTCATCATCAAGGACCTCAAGGCCGCCGGAAAGCTGTTGCGGCACGAGACCATCGAGCACTCCTATCCGCACTCCTGGCGCTCGGGCCAGCCGCTGATCTACATGGCGGTGCCGTCGTGGTTCGTGGCGGTCACCACCTTCCGCGACCGCATGGTGGAGCTCAACAAGGAGATCACCTGGGTCCCGGAGCACATCCGCGACGGCCAGTTCGGCAAGTGGCTGCAGAACGCGCACGACTGGAACATCAGCCGCAACCGCTACTGGGGCGCGCCGATCCCGGTGTGGGTCTCCGACGATCCGGCCTACCCGCGCGTGGACGTGTACGGCTCGCTGGATCAGCTCGAGCAGGACTTCGGCGTGCGGCCGACGGATCTGCACCGGCCGGGCATCGACGAGCTGGTGCGCCCGAATCCCGATGACCCGACCGGGAAGTCGATGATGCGGCGCACCCCCGAGGTGCTCGACTGCTGGTTCGAGTCCGGGTCCATGCCGTACGCGCAGGTGCACTACCCCTTCGAGAACAAGGAGTGGTTCGAGGGAACTCCGGACGCGCCGGCGCACAGCCCCGGCGACTTCATCGTCGAGTACAACGGCCAGACCCGCGGCTGGTTCTACAACCTGCACATCCTCTCGACCGCGCTGTTCGACCGCCCGGCGTTCAAGTCCGTTGTGGCGCACGGCATCGTGCTCGGCGACGACGGCCTCAAGATGTCCAAGTCCAAGGGCAACTACCCGGACGTCAACGAGGTGTTCGACCGCGACGGCTCCGACGCCATGCGGTGGTTCCTCATGGCGTCGCCGGTGCTGCGCGGCGGCAACCTGATCGTCACCGAGCGCGGTATCCGCGAGGGCGTCAGCCAGGCGCTGCGCCCGCTGTGGAACGCGTGGACGTTCCTGCAGCTGTACGCCACCGAGCCGGGCGCCTGGCGCACGGACTCGAAGCACGTTCTCGACCGGTACATCCTGGCCAAGCTCGCGGCGACCCGCGACGCGATGACCGAGGCGCTCGAGGTGTACGACGTCGCCACCGCGTGCGACGAGCTGCGCACCTTCGCCGACGCGCTCACCAACTGGTATGTGCGCCGGTCGCGTTCGCGCTTCTGGGAAGAGGACCGCGACGCCATCGACACCCTGCACACGGTGCTCGAGGTGACCACGCGGCTGGCGGCCCCGCTGCTGCCGCTCATCGCCGAGGTGATCTGGCGCGGCCTCACCGGCGAGCGCTCGGTGCACCTGGCCGACTGGCCGAGCGAGACCGAGCTCCCGCACGACGCCGAGCTGGTGTCGGCCATGGACGAGGTCCGCACGGTCTGCTCCACGGTGCTGAGCCTGCGCAAGGCGCAGAATCTCCGGGTGCGCCTGCCGCTCTCGGAGGTCACCGTGGCCGCCGCCGACGCGGAACGCCTGCGGCCCTTCGTGGATCTCATCGCCGACGAGGTGAACGTCAAGCGCGTCGACCTCACCACCGATGTGGCCGCGCACGGCCGCTTCGAACTCGTGGTGAACGCCCGCGCCGCCGGACCCCGCATCGGCAAGGAGGTGCAGACGGTCATCAAGGCGGTCAAGGCCGGTGAGTGGAGCGAGGCCGCCGACGGCACCGTCAGCGCCGCCGGAATCGCCCTGCTGCCCGAGGAATACACCCAGCGCCTGGTCGCCGCCGAGCCCGAGTCCACCGCCGCCCTGCCCGGCAATGCCGGTCTGGTGGTGCTGAACTCGGTGGTCACCGAGGAGCTCGAGGCCGAGGGCTGGGCCCGCGACCTCATCCGCGACCTGCAGGAGACCCGGAAGTCGCTGGGGCTGGACGTGTCCGACCGCATCACCGTGGTCCTCGACGTCCCGGCCGAGCGGCTCGGCTGGGCGGAGACCCACCGCGATCTGATCGCGGGCGAGATCCTCGCCACCGCACTCACTTTCGGTGGGGCCGGTGCCGAGGCTGCCGAGATCGTGGGCGGCGTGAAGGTCTCGATCGTCAAGGCGTAGCCGAAACTCCTTCGATTCCCTTGCCCCGCTGCTGGAGCAGCGGGGCACGGAGTCAGGAATCGTGCGGCGCTGCAGATCTCGAGCGGGGCGGAACCGAATCGGTTCCGCCCCGCTCGTTTTGCCGTCACGGCCGTGGGCGCAGCCCGTCGAGGATCGGGTCCACCAGGTCCGCCGAGTCGGCGACGTCGCCGACGCCGAGCAGGAACCGCACGTAGACCGGGCCGTAGAGCATGTTCGTCATGGCCAGCACGGAGAGGTCGTCGCGGATCTGACCGGCGCGGATGGCGGATTCGAGCCGCACCGCGCCCTTTTCGGCCCGGGGCTCGACGAAGGTCTCGCGGACCATCCGCATGAGCTTCGGGTCGTTCTGCGCCTCCGCGATGACGCCGCGGTAGACGCAGCCGACGTCGCCGGCCAGCATCCGGGACAGCCCGTTGATCTGGGTCTTCAGATCGGCGGCGATGTCACCGGTGTCGGGAAAGTCGGTGGTGGAACCGATCTGGTCGTTGATGGCCTCGAGCGCGATCGCGCCCTTGGACGGCCACCACCGGTAGATGGTCTGCTTGCCCACCCCGGCCTTGGCGGCGATGGCCTCGATGGTGAGTTTGCCGTAGCCCTTGCTGACCGCGAGTTCGAAGGTCGCGTCCAGGATCGCCTGATGGGACTTGGCGCTGCGCAGTTCTGGATTGGGGGCCGATGCCATGCCTCGATACTACCGCCAAACGAGACGGTACGTCTCGTCTTGACAAGGGTTGTCAACGGGTCTAACTTCATCAACAAGACGAGACGGACCGTCTCGCTGGAAGATCGGAACAGGGTCGCTAGGAGCGAACAATGACCACCATCGTCACCACCCCCGCCGCCACCGTCATCACCCCGGCTGCGAATGTGACCGCCCCCGTGACGGTTCCGTCGGTCCACCGCCGCGCGCTGATCACCTGGCTGGCCGTCTACCCGACCATCACGCTGGCGTTGGCGCTGCTGGGCCCCGAGATGGCCAGCCTGCCGGTCTACGTCCGGACACTGATCCTGACCTTCATCGTCGTCCCGGTCACCGCCTACCTGCTGATCCCGATGCTGACCAAGGCCAACCACCACCTGACCCTGCGGCTGCGCCGCTGACCTACAGCAAACTTAGAGCGCCCTCCCGGATCCGGGAGGGCGCTCTTGTGTATCCGCGCTCTATTCGCTTGACCGGGTCTTTCTTTGGCGCGAGTGATCTGGGTCTCGAGACACGCCAACCCGGGTTCCCTTGTGACGTGTGTTGCTCCTGCGATACAACGGCTATCAGCTAGCTAACGACTTTTGCTGAAGCAGTTCCCGCGGTATCGCCGATGAAGGGGCGCGCACATGGCTCGAAGGCAGCTTCGTAGGTTCCGGAACCTTGTCACGACTATGGCGGCGCTGACGGTGGCCGCGGCATTGGGGATGGGGGCGGCTCACGCGGACTCCGGCTCCGCATCCGGGTCTTCCTCGGGCAGCGGCACCGGATCGTTCTCCGGAAGCGCCAGCGGCTCGGCGCAATTGCCGCTCGCCAGCCCGCGCGCTCAGATCGCGCTGGCGCTGGCGGGCACCCAGACCGGCAAGCCCTACGAGTGGGGCGGCACGGGTCCGGACAGCTGGGATTGCTCGGGTCTGGTGCAGTGGGCCTTCCGCAGTGTCGGCATCATGCTGCCGCGCACCACGTGGCAGCAGGCCGAGGTCGGACTCGAAGTCCCGTTCGGCGCATTGCAACCCGGCGATGTGATCATCCTCAACGATGACGCCTCCCACGAAGGCATCTACGCGGGAGGCGGCAACGTCTTGAACGCGTACGACTGGGGTGTGCCGGTGGGGCTGACTCCGCTGAGCCAGTTCGACATCTACACCATTCGCCGGTTCTTCTGAATCGTCTTACTCGACAACGAGTTCCACGGGGATGTTGCCCCGGGTGGCCTTGGAGTACGGGCACACCTGGTGCGCGGCCTCGACGAGCTCGCGGCCCTTCTCGTTCTGCAGTTCCTCGGGCAGCTCGACGCGCAGCACGACGGAGATGCCGAAACCGGTCTCCTCGTCCTTGTTCAGGCTGACGTCGGCGGTCACCGAGGCGTCGCCCAGCGCGATGCCCTGGTTGCGGGCCACGACCTGCAGCGCACCCGCGAAGCAGGCCGAGTAGCCCACCGCGAACAGCTGCTCGGGGTTGGTGCCGTCACCGCTGCCGCCGGCCTCCTTGGGCTGGGCCAGCTTCAGGTCGAGGTAACCGTCGGAGCTGACCGAGCGGCCCTCACGGCCGACGGAGGTGGCGGACGAGGTGAAGAGCTTAGCCATTTCGATTCTCCCTAGACAGACTTGTCTGTACGGAAGTCAGAGTAGACAGGTCTGTCTGCTATCGTCAATACCGGAAACCCGATTGGGGAAGGAGTGCAGGTCAGCCATGAGCGAAGCCCGTGATCGCCTGCTGGACACCGCGACTCGACTGTTCTATGCCGAGGGCATCCACACCGTCGGCATCGACCGCATCATCGCCGAGGCGGGAATCGCGAAGGCCACCTTCTATCGGCACTTCAAGACCAAGGAAGACCTGGTCGTGGCCTACCTGGTGCGCGAATACGCCCGGCAGCGCGAGACTTTGGAGGCCATCCCCGGCGACGGGACCGAGTCCATCGTCGGCATCTTCGAGCGGCTGGGCGAACTCAGCCGCGGGCCCGGGTTCCGCGGCTGCCCGTTTCTCAACGCGGCCGTGGAGTTTCCCAAGCCCGACCACGCGGTGCGCAAGGTGGTCGACGACTATCGCGGCTGGTTCCGCGATCTCATGGCCGACCGGTTGCGCGCCGCCGGGTATGCCGAGGTCGATGATGCCGCGCGGATGCTGCTGATGACCCGTGACGGCGTGACCATCAGCGGGGGAGTGGGAGACAGCGAGACGGTCCGGGTGGGCATCCGGACCGCCTTGTCGCAGTTGGGTATTCGCTAGAACCGAAGGTCAGACCCCGACGGTCTCCTCCATCTCCTCCTCGGCTGCCGCCTTGGTCTCGGTGACGGCCGCGTGGCGCGGCGCGGAGCCCGCGGCCCGCTTCTCGGCCACGGCCGCCACGATCATGAGCAGCACGCCCGCCGCGAACCAGAGGACCAGGCTCGCCATCCGGCCGCCGAGCCCGGCGCTGTCGAAGTAGAGCAGGCTGCGCGCGCCCTCGACGAATCCCGCGCCGTTCCAGAAGTCGTGCAGCGTCCCGAAGAAGTCGTTCTGCAGCCACGGGCTGTAGACGCCGCCGGAGCTGGTGAAGTTGAGCATGACGAACAGCACCATCATGGCCAGCGTGGTCCAGCGCTTCAGGAAGGTGTGCAGACCGATGCCGATGGCCAGGATGCCCGCCGAGTACAGCCACGACATGGCCCAGATCGCGGCGGCGTCATGGTCGACCACGTGGAAGATCGGGCCGGACAGGGCCAGGCCGATCAGGCTCACCAGCAGCGAGGTGACCAGGCCGATCAGTCCGCGCACCCGCATGGACAGGCCCGCGCCAGCCGCGCCGATGGCGGCCACGCTGCCGTAGGAGCCGATGCTCAGCGCCACCAGCAGGAAGAAGATGCCCTGCGCGGTCGGGTCGCCGGAGCTGGGCGTGGTCACGTCGGTGGTGGTCAGCGGCGCGTTGTGCAGGGCTGCGACCTGTCCGAAGACCGCCTCGGCGGCCATGGCCGTGGTGTCGGAACCGGCCTTGGCGACCAGCAGTTCGGGCTTCTGCGGATCGGGGACGTACGCGCCCGCGAGATCCCGGTGCCGCAGCTGGTTCACCGCGTCCTCGCGGGTCGGCACGGTGATGATGTCGAGGGCGCTGCCGCCCTTGTCCTTCATGGTCTGCGCCAGCACCTTCACCTGCGGGCTGTCGCCGACGACGGCGACCGCGAGGTGATTGGGCTCGGGCTGGTGGAACGCGCCCAGGTAGGCCAGACCCATGCCGAGGCACATGAGCAGTGGGGTGAGCAGGTGGGTGGCTACGTGCCGGATCTGATGCGAGGCCATGGGTTCTTTCTCCAATAGTTGGTAAATACAACCAAGCGAAGTTGTAGTCTACAACCATGGATGGTCTTCCGGCATTCCCCGGCCGCACCGATGCGATCGAGGTCATACAGCGTGAGCTCACCGCCTTCGCCCGCCGCGCCCGCGGCCGCGCCACCGAACTGCACCCGGAGCTGTCGCTGGTGGCGTCGAGCATCCTGGATCTGGTGATCGAGCGCGACGGCTGCCTGGCCGCCGATCTGGCCGGGCACTTCCACCTCGACAAGTCGACGGTCAGCCGGCAGGTGGCCGCGCTGGAGCGGGAGGGCTATCTGGCCCGCGAGGTCGATCCGGCCAATCGCCGCAACCTGCTGCTGCGTGCGACGCCGGAGGGAAAGCGCATCGCGCGGGCCGCCGCCCGCGCCCGCGCCGACGCCTTCGCCGAACGGTTCCGGGACTGGGACGATGCGGATGTGGAGCGACTGGCGGAATACCTGGTCCGCTACAACGCGGCCGACGAATGAGGCCGGGGCCCGGCCGTTTCGGCGACGCTCAGTTCTCGGGCAGGTCCAGGCCCTTGGCGAGCACCGGCCACGACGAGCGCAGCGCGTCCTGCCAGTAACCCCAGGAATGGGTGCCGGGCTTGGCGATATCGAAGGTCGCCGGAATGTTCAGGTCGTGCAGGCGCGTCTTGAGATTGCGGGCGCACCAGTCGCTGGCCGCCTCGAGAATGCCGCCCACCAGGATCTGTTGCGGCAGACCGCCGTCCGCGGGGCCGAGGCTGCGCACATCGGCCACATTGTCGTGCCGTCCCGGCAGGCCGCTGCCGTTGGAGACGTAGAGCCCGAGCCCGCGCAGCGCCTCGGCGTGCACATAGGGATCGTTGGCGGCCCATTCCGGATCGTCCATGGGCCCGTACATGTTCGCCGGATTGCCGCCGCCGATGGAGATCACCAGATCGGCGAACTTCTGGCCGACCGGATCGCTGATCTGCGCGCATCCGCTGTAGGCCGCCACCGCCGTGTACAGCCCCGGCGCGGCGATCGGCAGCTGCAGCACCGAGGTGCCCGACATCGACATGCCCGCGATGGCGTGAACACCGTTGGTGTCCAGGGCCGCATCGACGAGCGGGGGTAGCTCCTCGGTGAGGAAGGTCTTCCACATGGGCATGCCCAGCCGGGGATCCGGTGTGCGCCAGTCGGTGTAGTAGGTGAACGCGCCGCCGATCGGCATCACCACGTTCACGTTCTTGTCCTCGAAGAACTCCGTGGAGTCGGTGTTGCGCTTCCAGGTCGCCGTATCCTGGCCGCCCCCAGCGCCATTGAGCAGGTACAGCACCGGCCGCGGCACCGAGGTGTCGGCGGGCCGCTGCACCTCGACGGTGATGTCGGTGTCCATGGCCGCCGAATGCACGTGCAGCGTCAGGTTGCGCGAGTCGTGGATCTCGAAGGCCTTGATGGTGGAACCATCGTCGGCGACCGGGGTGTCGGCCAGTGTCGCGGTGCTGGTGATCGGATCGGGCGGGGTGGCATAGGCCGCGGGAGCGGCCATCGTGAACGTCGAGACAAGGGAACAACTTGTCGCCGCGAGCAGTGCCGCGCGAGTGCCCAATCCGCCTAGCAAAACCGATCCTCGATCTACCCGGAGTCCCCGACCCGACTGCATGATCGCCGAAACATGCCCCCATGTTTCGGGTTTCGACAATATTGGGTCGGGCGTGAGTGTGGCGCAAGGCACTTGTGCGCCACACCATAGGATGACCGGTTCGGTTGTGAGTTACTCCGCGACGAGTTGCCGCAACAGCGGACCGTACTCCGGATGCGCCAGCGCCGAGGCGAATTGGGCGGTCAGATAGTCGGCCGGGTTGCCGGTGTCGTACCAGCGACCGCGAATCACCTGGCCGTACACCGGATTCGAGGCGGCGAAGATATTGATGGCATCGGTCAGGTAGACCTCGCCGGTGCGGTGGGTGTACCAGTCGTCGACCTGCTTGCGCAGTTCCTTGATGATGCCCGGAGTGACCACGTAGCCGCCGATGGCCGCGAAAGACGACGGCGCGTCCGCCGGCTTGGGCTTCTCCTTGAGGCCGCTGATCCGCATCAGGCCGTTGCCCTCGGTCTCCTCGACCACCGGCACGCCGTAGCGCTGCGACTCGGACGGATCCATGGGCATGAGCGCCAGCACCGGAGCGCCGGTCTTCTCGTAGGCGTCCACGAGCTGCTGGGCGCGCGGCACCTCGGCGACGAACACGTCGTCGGGCCACAGCACCAGCAGGGGCTCGTCGCCCAGGTGGCGGGCGGCATTGAGCACGGGCGTGCCGTTGCCGTAGGGGCCGTGCTGGTCCAGGTAGGTGATGTGACCGGCGCGGCCGAGCTCGCCGACCTCCTCGACGGCGTCGGCGTAGGCGGCCTTGCCGTCGGCGCGCAGCTGCGCGACCAGCGCGGGATTGGGGCGGAAGTGATCCTGGATCAACGACTTTCCACCGCTGACCACGATGGTGATGTCGGTGACGCCCGAATCCACCAGCTCCCGGACCGTGTGTTCGATGACCGGCTTGTCGCCGACGGGCAGCATTTCCTTCGGAATCGCCTTGGTCAACGGCAGCAGCCGTGAGCCGATGCCTGCGGCGGGAATCACGGCCTTGCGAATCGTCATGGCTCGATCATCACACACGTCGCAGGTCGTACCTGTCGGTAGCCGCTTGTAGATTTCCCGGTGTGAACACGTCTGCCGACTCCGCGAACCCGGCCATAGTGCCTGGTGAGGGCGGTCGGGCCGGGATCGAGGGGCAGCCTCGGCAGGCGGCCGCCCCGGCGGCATCCTTACGGCAAATTGACAGCGGGCCCAGAGTTCCGGGACAGCGTCGCTGGGTGCTGCACATAGATATGGACGCGTTCTTCGCCTCGGTCGAGCAGCTGACCCGCCCGACGCTGCGCGGGCGGCCGGTCCTGGTGGGCGGGATGGGCGGGCGCGGCGTGGTGGCCGGCGCGAGCTACGAGGCGCGGGTGTTCGGGGCGCGCTCGGCCATGCCGATGCATCAGGCGCGGCGGCTGGTCGGCGGCTCGGCAGTGGTGATTCCACCGCGCGGGGCGGTGTACGGCGAGCTCAGCGGGCTGGTCTTCGACACGCTGCGGTCGCGGATCCCGGTGCTGGAGACGCTCTCGTTCGACGAGGCGTTCGGCGAACCGGCGGAATTGGCGGGGGCGACGCCGGATCGGGTGCACGAGTTCTGCGAGGAGCTGCGCGCCGCCGTGCGTGAGCGGACCGGCCTGGTGGCCTCGGTCGGCGCGGGCAGCGGCAAGCAGCTCGCCAAGATCGCCTCCGGACTGGCCAAACCCGATGGGGTGCGGGTGATTTCGGCGGCCGAACAGGACAAGTTCCTGTCCGCGCTGCCGGTGCGCAAACTCTGGGGCATCGGCCCGGTCGCCGAAAGTCGGCTGCGCTCACTGGGAATCGAGACCGTGGGCGCGTTCGCCGCGCTCCCCGAATCCGAGGCGTCCTCGATTCTGGGCGGCAGCATCGGCGTCGCCCTGCACCGCCTGGCCCGCGGCATCGACGACCGGCCGGTGGCCGAGCGGGCTGAGGCCAAGCAGATCAGCGCCGAAACCACCTACGAGACCGACATTCTCAACCTCGCCCAGCTGCGGCCCGCCATCGAGGCCATGGCGGCATCGGCGCACCGGCGGCTGACCAATGACGGCCGGGCCGCGCGGACCGTGGTGCTCAAATTGAAGAAGACGGATATGAGCATCGTGACCCGGTCCTTCACCCTGCCCTATGCCACCGAGGATCTCGCGACCCTGACCGCGGCCGCCCAGCGCTCCGCGCTGGATCCGGCCGAGATCGGCCCGATTCGCCTGGTAGGCGTGGGTTTCGCGGGATTGTCGGAGATCCGTCAGGAATCACTGTTCCCCGAACTGGATCAGGCGGTGGACCCGATCGGCGCGGTCTCCGAGGAACCGACCCTGGCCCTGCCCGCGGCCCCGGATCCGGTGGTACCGCCCGCAACTCGCTCCTACGCCGTCGGAACCTGGTATCCCGGCCTCGATGTCGAGCATCCCGAGTTCGGTCACGGCTGGGTCCAGGGGGCGGGCCACGGCGTGGTGACCGTTCGCTTCGAAACCCGTTCCACGGGTCCGGGTCCCGCCCGCACCTTCGCCGCCGAGGATCCCCTGCTGACCCGCGCGGACCCCCTCGACAGTCTGCGTTGACGCAGTTAAGGCAGGTTTGCGCGAATTATGTGGATTCGGACTGAATATGCCGCGCCAAGCTCCGGGAAGCCGGTTTCCGTGACGCTGCGTTGGTAGTCTCGCGAGTCGTCGAACGGATCTACTCGAACGCAAAGGACGAGCAGTTGAAGCTTCAGAAGACTGGACGCATCGCGGTCGCCGCCCTGGCCGTGGTGACCGTACTCGGGCTGTCGGCGTGTGGCAGCGGTGACAAGAAGGACAGCAAGCCCGCCAAGACCAGCACCTCCAAGGTGACGACCTCCCAGGCGAACTACCCGGCGGCCCCCAGCGCCGCGGACCTGAACACCGAACTGCAGAAGGCCCTGGACCCGAGCGTTCCGGACTCGGAGAAGCTCGACATGATGCAGGGCGTCCAGGCCGACCCGAGCCTGCCCAACCGCCTGGCCGAGGCCTACAAGCAGAACAACGCCTCCATCACCGTCACCAATGTGACCGATCTCGGCAACGGCACCATCACCGCCGACGCCCAGATCTCGGTCAACGGTGGCCAGCCGCAGCAGGCGGTCGTCCCGTTCGTGGCCGAGGACGGCAAGTGGAAGGTCCAGAAGGAATGGATCTGCAACACCCTCTCGCTGGCCAACCAGACCTCCCCGGCCTGCAGCTAGACCCCGTGTGACCGATCCGGCATCCCCTAAGGAATCCCCTAAGGGGATGTCGGGTTGCTCCTCTCTTGGCACGTTTTCATGAGTTCCGCTTAGGATCGTCGGTCGTGACCGACGTGTTGGAGAAGGCGGGGCAGGATTCCGCCGGGAGTGCTGGTGCCGAACCCGAGAGACGAATTCGAGGGGGATGGGCCCGGCCGCTCGCTCTGATCGCCGGATTGGTGGCCGTCGTCTCCGCGCTGGCGGTGCCGCTCCTGCCCGTGGTGGTCGATCACACCACTCTGACTTGGCCGCAAGGCAATTCGGCGCAGAGCGTCGAGGCTCCGCTGGTCACGTACGCGCCGCTGACCTTCGACGCCACCATTCCCTGTTCGGCCGTGACGCAACTGGGCGCCAAGGGCGGCACGCTCGCCGCGACCGCGCCCAATGGTGCGCCGGACCTCGAGCGGTACGGATTCGTGGCCCGGGTCACCGCGAGCTCCACCGCCGACGGGGTGACCACGCCGGGCAAGCTCGAGGCGATCACCCACCACAAGACGCTGGTGAGCGTTCCCACCGATCAGCTCCCGAGCGACTGCGCTCTCGTCATCCACTCGGATATGACGGCCACCACCGCGACGCTGACCGGCTCCTCGGTCGCCCCGGTCACCCTCGACGGTGATTACCGGCCGCAGCTGGTCGGCATCTACAGCGATCTGACGGTCTCGGACGGGACCAAGGTCACCGCGCAGGTCGACAGCCGCTTCACCTCCACGCCGAGCACGATCAAGCGCATCGCCATCTGGACGGCGATCGTCGGCACCCTGGTCGCACTGTTCGCGTTGTACCGGCTGGACCGCCTCGACGGACGCCGTAGCCGCCGTTTCCTGCCGCAGCACTGGTGGACGTTCAAACCGGTCGACGCGGTGGTGCTGGGCACGCTGCTGCTGTGGCACTTCATCGGCGCGACGACCTCCGATGACGGCTACCAGTACGGCATGGGCCGGGCCTCCATCCACGCCGGGTACATGGCCAACTACTTCGGCTACTTCGGTGTCCCCGAAACCCCCGTCGGCACACCGTATTACGACCTCATCGGCCATATGGCGCAGATCAGCCCGGCGAGCATCTGGATGCGGTTGCCCGCGCTGCTGTCGGGCATCGTGATCTGGCTGGTGCTCAGCCGCGAGGTGATTCCCCGGCTGGGAGCGCGGATTCGACGCGACCGGATCGCGGTGTGGACCGGTGCGCTGGGCTTCCTGGCCATCTGGCTGCCCTACAACAACGGCTTGCGGCCGGAACCGCTGGTGGCGTTGGGCGTCCTGCTCACCTGGGTCTCGGTGGAACGCGCCATCGCCACCGGGCGGTTGCTGCCCTACGGCATCGCCATCATGATCGGTGCGTTCACCTGTACCGTCGGCCCTTCGGGCATCATCTGTTTCGCGCCGCTGCTGGCCGGTATTCGGCCCCTCTGGCGGATCCTCAACCGGCGCGCAACCGCTCTGGGTAAGCCGACCGTTCCCGGCGCGAGTGCGCTCGCGATCCTGAAGGCACGTTTCGGGTCGTACCTGAGCCTGTCGGCCCCGCTGGCCGCAGCCGGTGCGATGGTGCTGGCCATCATGTTCTGCGATCAGCCGCTGGCCTCGATGTTCGAGATGAAGCGGGTACACACCGCGGTCGGGCCGGACGTGCACTGGGACGCCGAATACATTCGCTACCAGTACCTGTTCATGCCCACCATCGACGGTTCGCTGGCGCGGCGCTTCGGCATGGTCGCGTTCTGGATCGCCCTGCTGGCCTGTGTATTCGTCTTGCTGCGCAAGGGCGGGCGGATTCCGTTCACCGCGCCGGGTCCCGTGAAGCGTGTGCTGGGTACCGGTGTCGGCACCATTCTGCTGATGATGTTCACGCCCACCAAGTGGACGCATCACAACGGCATCTACGCCGGAATCGCCGGTGTCGTAGCCGTTTTGGCCGCCGTGGCGGTGGGACCGCGAGTGATGCGCTCACCGCGGAACCGGACGTTGTTCGCGGCGGTGATCGCCTTCGCGCTCGCGATGTCGTTCTCGAGCATCAACGGCTACTGGTACGTCTCGAACTGGTCGATCTCCTGGAACGACAAGTCGGTCGTGCTGGCCGGTATCGGGGTCGACAAGATCATGCTCGTCATTGCGGGTGCGCTGCTCGTCCTGGCGGGTTGGTTCCATGTGCGCGCGCCCGAACAGCCCGGCCCGCATCGGATCTCCAAGCTCGGCTGGCGCTTCGTCGCCATTCCGCCGCTGACCGTGGCGGCCGCGCTCATGGTGCTGTTCGAGGTGGCCTCGCTGGCCAAGGGTGCGATCGTGCAGTATCCCGCCTACTCGCTGGCCCGCTCGAATGTCGATGCGCTGCTGGGCAAGCCGTGCGGTCTGGCCAATGACGTTCTGGTGGAGCAGGATCCGAACAAGGGCATGCTGAAGCCGGTCGACGGCGATGCGGCAGGTACCTTCAGCGCGAATGCGGTCGGCTTCACCCCGAAGGGGATCTCCAGCGACCTGCGCCCCGATGACGATGTCGACACCGGCGGCAACGTGGCCAACGCGGTGAGCAACCGCTCCACCACCACCGTGGCGGGAACCACCACCACGCCACTGCCTTTCGGGCTCGACGCGAACACCCCGGTGCTGGGCAGCTACAACAGCACCGAGGCGGTCTCCACTCTCACCACCGGCTGGTACTCGCTGCCCGCGCAGCGTGACAGCTCCGGCATCATCGCGGTGGCGGCGGCGGGCCGCATCTACTCGGTCAACAAGGACGGGATCGTGACTCCCGGCCAGAAGGTCGAGATCGAGTACGGGGTGCCGGGAGCCGACGGTTCGTTCGAACCGCGGGGCCGCGTCACGCCCATCGATATCGGTCCCGCGCCGACGTGGCGCAATCTGCGGGTGCCGATGAGCCAGATTCCCGCCGACGCCACCGCGATTCGCGTGATCGCCGAGGACCGCGACAGCGATTCCAAGCAGTGGGTGGCGTTGACGCCGCCGCGCATTCCGCAGACCGTCACGCTGGAGAGCTTCGTCGGCCGGGACAAGCCGGTGCTGCTGGATTGGGAAGTGGGCCTGCAGTTCCCGTGCCAGCGGCCGTTCGATCACCTCGACGGCATCGCCGAGGTGCCGGACTACCGCATCCTGCCCGACCGGGGCGGCGCGGGCATGACCACGCTGTGGCAGAGCCATGACGGTGGCGGCGCGCTGGGCTGGAGTTCGATGCTGCTGCGGCCGATCACGGTGGCGACGTTCCTCGCCGACGACCCGCGCAACGACTGGGGCGAGCTGCAGATCCTGGACCGGATCGATCACTCGGCGCAGACCGCCAAGCCGATTGTGACCACCGATACCCATACGGGTCTGTGGAATCCCGGCCCGATCAACGTCACCGGCTGGCAGTAAGTCCTCGCGACACCGATCCGCACCCGTTTCCTCGTTGAAACGGGTGCGGATTGCGTTGTGCGGGACCTGATTGCTCAGCCCTGCATCTCGGCCATCCGCTTCGCCATCTCCTCCGGGTTCACGTCTTCGACGTGCAGCGCGAGGGTCCAGCGGTGTCCCCACGGGTCCTCGAGGGCCGAGGTGCGGTCACCGTAGAACTGGTTGGCGGGGGCCTGCAGTTCCTGTGCGCCGGCGGCGAGCGCGGCGGCGTGGGCCGCGTCCACATCGTCGACGTAGACGTAGAGGTTGACCGGCGTGCCGCCGATCGTTCTCGGATCCAGGAACCCCATGCCGGGGGCCGGGTCGCCGAGCATGATCACCGAAGTGCCGAACTGCATTTCGCAGTGCGCGATCTTGCCGTCCGGGCCGGGCATGCGGTAGCGCTCGTCGGCTCCGAACACATGCTTGTAGAAATCGATCGCCTGCGCGGCTCCTTGGCACGCGAGAGCGGGACTGACGGTCGGGTAACCGTCGGGAATGGGTTTGACATCGGACATCGGAAACCTCCGATCGAGGTTGTTGTCGGACGTCTCCGAGCCTATTCCCGGGCACCGACAACACTTGCTCGAATTTCGCGATGATCAAGCGAAAAGATCTGGGCGCCGGAAATATTCCGTGACTACGGGCCCGCAGCCCCCTGCAGCTTGCGCACCTGCGCTGCGGTCATGGCGCTGAGCTGCTGCGGATCAGGCTCTTTGGAGTCGGACAGCGCGATCTGCACGACCGTATTCCCGACCAGCACGATGCTCACATCGGTGTAGAGCGTGAGTCCGTCACTGGTGGTGCGCACTTGGAATGCGGTCGAGCCGTCACCGGCCTGCGGTTGATTCAAACCGCCCAGCCGGAATTCGACTTTGGTGTTGTCGGCATCCTTACCGGAATATTTCGTACAACCCGGCAGCAGCGATTGCACCGTGGAGAACGCTTGCGCCGCTCCGCCATTCGCATAGGACGCCGCATCGATATCGATGCTCGCGAAATTGTTCCCCGCGAACTGCGCGGCGGCCTGCGCGGCCGCGCCGGGAGCCTGAGTCGCGATGGACGCCAGGATATTCGCGCACGGCGCGGGATCGGTCTTGGCGCCCGCGCCGCCGCTGCTGCCGGGCGGCGGATCGTCCATGGCGGTGAATCCGGTGGGCAGCGCGGTCGCGTCGATCAGATCCGATCGCAGCGTGTACTGGTCCGGCACCGGCGCGTTACCGGCCGGGGTGGATGGTTTCACCGCCGGCCCCAGGCTGGGCATCGGAGGCGCGGAATCCTTGTTCCCGCAGGCGGTCACCGTCAGTGCGAGCGCACCGATCAGCAGCGCCGGCCGCGTCACGCGCCCCACTGCACCTCCGTACGCAAGGTCTGGTGCAGGGTCACCGCGCTGCGCGGGTCGCGGTAGGTCTGATTCCCGCCCACCTGGACCGAACCCGAAACCGGCAGCGGCAGCCCGAGATCCACCGTGATGGTGCCGGTGCCGTGCATGAGGTAGTCGACGATCTCCAGCTGGCCCGCCTCATTGGGCAGATGCCAGACGGTCGACTTCGGGGTCTGCACCACATTCAGTTCGATGGTGCACAGGTTGCCGTCGCGGGCGGTGAGGGTGGCCGTGGTCACCTGCTCCAGTGGGACACTGCCGGAAACCTGTTGCCGCACCGTCCACACCGCGCCCACGCCGACGGCGTCCTCGGGGAACGCGATCGACTGGTACACCGCCTGATAGAAGGACTGCTCCAGGGCGGCGCGCGCGGTGTCGGAGGTGGCGGGCTTGGGGTTCAGCTTGAGCGCGGTGATCGCGCCCAGTTCGTTCACGTCGAAACCGACCTGCGAGCCGTCGGCGGGCAGCAGCGCCTTGGCGAGGGCGGGATCGGGGGAGGAGACATTGCCCAGGGTCAGGTCGATGCCTTCGCGGCCGGCCTGCGCGGTGAGCGGAATGGTCATCCCGGGCGGGGAGATGTCGCGCAGCGCCTGATTGTTGATCTGCTGCTCGATGTGATGGTCGGTGCTCAGCGTGACCTGCTGCGTGGTGCCGATCTCGTAGGCGCGGCGCAGCGGCGAGCGAGGTTCGGCGCCCGGGTCGGTGATCGTGGTGGTCACGGCCTCGATGGGCATGGTGACCTCGGTCTTGTTGATGCCCACCGGCTCTGTGCCGTCGGATTCGACCGTGCGCTCGGCGCCGTCGCTGCAGCCGACACCGAAGGCGGTCAGGGTCATCGCGAGCACCAGCAGCAGGACCCCGGAACGCGCACCTCTCCGCGGCGGGCGCGGGATGCCGGAACAGCGTGCGGTGGCGTTCGCCGAGCTGGGGGAGGAAGACAACACCGTCACGTCGAACAGGTTACGACGCGTTCCTGAAAAACAGCTGGGATCACGAGGGGGACAGCCAGCCGTGGCACGGCGCGAATCTCGGATGAGGAATGATGGCAGGGTGAGTACCGACCGCCCGCGCGAATCCGGCGCAGAGGAACCCGATATCGCAGCGGATGCTGATACTTCAGTGGAGCCCGAGGATGCGGCCGTGACGGAGTCCGACTCCGGGGACGCCGCCGGGTCGCAGCCGCTGCGGCTGCGCAACCTGCTGATCGTCGCCGCGGTGCTGCTCGGGCTGGACCTGCTGACCAAAACCATCGTGGTCGCGACCATGACCCCCGGGAAGCCGATCTATCTGATCGGCGATTGGGCGCGCCTGACCCTGACCCGCAATCCGGGCGCGGCGTTCTCCATGGCCACCGGCATGACCTGGCTGCTGACGCTGGTCGCGGCGGCGGTCGTGATCGGTGTCATCCGGATCGGCCGCACCCTGCGGTCGCTGCCGTGGGCGATCGGCCTGGGCATGGTGCTGGGCGGCGCGCTCGGCAACCTGGTCGACCGGCTGTTCCGCGCGCCCGGCCCGCTGCAGGGTCATGTGGTCGATTTCGTGGCGGTCGGCTGGTGGCCGGTGTTCAATGTGGCCGACTCGTCGATCGTGTGCGGAGCCATTCTGCTGGTGGCGTTGACGGTGTTCGGTTTCGAACCCGACGGCACCCGCATGCACCGCCAGCACGCGTCGAGCGCGGAAGGGGAGGCGGCGTGAGGGAGACCCGCAGCATGCCGGTGCCGGACGGCCTGGACGGCATGCGCGTCGATGCCGGACTGTCGCGACTGCTGGGACTGTCGCGCACGGCCGTGGCCTCGATGGCCGAGGACGGCGCGGTCCAGTTGGACGGCGTCGCGGCCGGAAAGTCGGATCGGCTGACCGCCGGGGCGTGGCTCGAGGTCGAATTCCCGGAGCCCAAGCGGGAACTCACCGTGGAGGCGACGCCGGTCGACGGCATGAAGATCCTCTACGCCGACGACGACATCGTGGCGGTGGACAAACCCGTTGGGGTGGCGGCGCATACGGGCGTCGGCTGGACCGGGCCGACGGTCGTGGGCGGGCTGGCGGCCATGGGCTACCGGATCTCCACCTCGGGAGCGCATGAGCGGCAAGGGATCGTGCACCGGCTGGACGTGGGCACCTCGGGTGTGATGGTCGTCGCCCAGTCCGAGCACGCGTACACGGTGCTCAAGCGCGCGTTCAAGTACCGGACGGTGGAGAAGCGGTATCACGCTCTGGTGCAGGGGCATCCGGACCCGTCGAGCGGGACCATCGACGCGCCGATCGGCCGGGCCCGCGGCAACGACTGGAAGTTCGCGGTGACCGCCGATGGACGGCCGTCGGTCACGCACTACGACACGGTCGAGGCGTTCCAGTCGGCGAGCCTGCTCGACATCCACCTGGAAACCGGTCGCACCCACCAGATTCGCGTCCACTTCTCGGCGGTCCGGCACCCCTGCTGCGGCGACCTCACCTATGGGGCCGATCCGCGTCTGGCCGAGCGGCTGGGGCTGGAGCGGCAGTGGCTGCACGCCCGTCAACTCGGGTTCAACCATCCCGCCGACGGCCGCTGGGTCGAGATCACCAGCGAGTACCCGGCAGACCTGGAACACGCACTCGACGTGCTGCGCGCGCACTGATCTGGAGTTCTCGTGGATGCACCGACGCTGCGCCGGGTGGGGTTCGTCGCGGCCGCGGTCCTGTCGGCGATCCTGATCGTCGTGCTGGGGTGGGCGATTCCACCCCGCGCGGCGATCATCTCGACCGACCGGCTGGGACCGGAGAGCGGTGAGGTGGTGGCCCAGTATCTGGATCGCGCCCGGAAGTCGCTGGAAGGCGGCGATTCCGAAGGGCACTGGGCGCTGCTGTCGTTCACCGAGGGCGTCACGGCGGACCGGATCCCCGAGTTCGGTGGCGGCCTGCGCATCTCGGAGATCGACTACCACGTGACCGTCGACCGGGTGGCCACCCCCATCATCGCCGTCGGGGTGCCCGCCGGTGACGCGGTCGCGGTGGCCTCCCTGAAATCCGCGGCCGCCCAGGTGGAATCGACCCCGACCTTCGACGACCGCTCCACGCGGGTCAAGAACCTCGTCGCCGCGCGCCTGCGCGCCAACTGCCCGTGCGTGGTCGGCATCGTCCTCTACGGTCCGCTCGCCCAACTCCGAATCCTGGCCGCGCACCCGGGAATTCGCGCCGTCGAGGCCCTGCCCGCCGATGCCGCGGCCGGAGTCTTCGCCGTATCCCCGTTGCTGCCCGAACAAGCCGACACCGCCAGCCCCACGCCCGACGACGGCCCGGTCCCCGCCAACTGACCGCATGCTTCTATTCCTGTTGGCGCTGGCCGGATTCGCGTTCCTCGACTCGCTGGACGTGCTCTTGGTGGGAGTGACCACCGCAGTCGTCTACGACAGCCGCTCGAGCCGCCGCTCCCCGCTTCCCGGCGCGCTGAGCTTCCTCCTCGGAAACTTCGCCATCACAACGACTTTCGGCATCGCCGTCGTCCTGGGCCTCCGCTTCCTCACCGACCTGGTCAGCTTCGACATCACGCCGAGCGTCCGCTACTGGGCCGAACTGCTCGTCGGCCTGGTCCTGCTGCTCCTCGGCAGCCTGCGCCTCTCGAAGAAGGACGGTGCGGCCACCGCGGTTCCGGCATGGGCATTGGAGGCCCGCCGAAGACCGCTGCTGCTGGGTCTCGTCGGCGTAGCCATCGGCCTGGCTCAAGCGCCGACGGCGGTGCCCTATCTCACCGCGCTGGCCATGATCTCGGCCCGCGACCCGCACCCGCCGATGTGGCCGCTGATCATCGTCGCGTACTGCTTCATCGCGTTGCTACCGCCGACGCTGGTGCTGCTCACCTCGACACTGCGGTCCCCGGGAGCGCGTCGTTTCTATCGGGGACTGGTACGCGCACTGAAACGGTTCGGCCCCCTGTCCGTTCGGATCCTGCTGCTGTTGGCCGGGATGGCGTTTGTCGCCGACGCGCTGATCCACCATGCGGCGCTCTAGTTTTCGCCACTGGTCACAATGTCGAGCAGGCGGGTGTGGGTCGTGGGGTCGGCGGCGGCGAGCAGACCGTGCGGGGGAGTGTGCACGGGCTGGCCGGTGAGCCCGGTCATGGTGCAGCCCGCGGCCCGGCAGACGGCGATTCCGGCAGTGAAGTGCACATCGTCACGGAGGTCCCGGTCGACGATGTAGGCGGCGCGCCGACCCGCGGCGACCCAGGCGAGAGCCAGTGAGGTGGACAGGACCCTCGGGTAGAAGGCGGCGATGAAAGCCGGATCCCCGAGCAGGCGGCCTGCCGAGAACCAGTCGGTACAAGGGGACGGGTTGTCCGCATCGATTTCGACCAGGCGACTGGCTGATCGGGGAATCAGCGGATGATCCTGGCCGGAACGGCGAACAGAGGCGGTGGTGCCGTCGGTCCAGAAGATCTCACCGACGAAGGGATCGGCCACAGCGGCCGCGGTCACGATGTCGCCCACGCGCAGCGCGATGTTCACAGCGACGAGCGGAGTTCCGAACGCGAAGTTGCGTGTGCCGCAGAGCGGATCGATCAGCCAGACACGATCGGACGCCTCCCCGGATCCGCCGGATTCCTCGGCAAGGAAGCGGTCAGTGGGGCGGGCGGTGTGGAGGATATCGAGAATCGTCTGCTCGGCAGCCAGATCGGCCTGGGTCGCGAAGTCGTCGGATTCCTTGTCATAGCGGGTGATCGGGGCGTGGAATTGATCGCGGATCACGCCAGCGGCGGCTTCGGCTGCGCGAATGGCAAGGGCGACATCGGATTCGTTCACGCTTCGGATGATACCTGGGCTTTAGAAACACCAGAATGTCTGAAAAGCCTTGTATCACAAGGGAATTCGTCTTCCATAGCGATCATGCATGCGGTAGAATTAGCACATGGGTTCGAAGGGGGTAACACTCGACAGCAGCGGTCTCACCGACCTGGTGACCGCGGTCCATCACCTGTGCGACACGATCGGGCACGGGGACCTGACACCGTTCGCCGACGGTGAGGTCGTGGAATTCATGCAGCAGCTCGAAACCTGCAAACGCCAACTCGCCGCGCTGGATCCGAAACTGATCCTGGAAGCCTCCGAACGGTGCCTGCCCGAAACCAGCGGCGCAGGGAAACTGATTCCGTTCCTGCGCCAAACCCTGGGATTGAGTGCGGCGGATGCGTCGGTGCGGGTCAAGCTCGCCCGCGAGTGCGGAGAGTTTCGTGGGTTGAACGGTCAGCTGAACCCGGCCGCTCTGCCGGTGCTGGCGGAAGCGGCTGCGGCCGGGGATATCTCACGTGATCATGCCCGCAACATCGTCAAGATCATGACCCACCTGCCTGGTGACCTGCCCGCCGAGGAACGCGCACGCACCGAGGAACTGCTGGTGGAGAAGTCGTGTGAGGGTTTGCTTCCCGATGATCTGCCCAAGATCGGGCGCGAGATCATGGCCCGCGTGGATCCGGATGGGACGGTGTTCAACACCGCCGACCGCCAGCGCAAGCGCGGCATCACCGTCGGGCGTCCCGGCATCGACGGCATGACCTGGATCGAGGGCTACCTCACCCCCGAACTGCGTGCCCTGTTGGATCCGTTCCTGGCCAAGTACGCCCGCCCCGGCATGTGCAACCCCGACGACAACGAGAGCCCCAGCACTGCAAGCAATGCCGTCATCGACTCCACACTCCTGGACGCGGCCGCGCGCCGCGATCGCCGCGATGCGGCTCAGCGCACGCACGATGCGTTCATTGCGATGCTGCAACCCGGCGTGGACATGAGCAAGCTGGGTAAGCATCGCGGCATGGCGGTGCAGACGGTGTTCGTCATGAACCTTGCTGATGTCGAACGCGGCACCGGCATGGCGACCACCGCTTCCGGAGTGCAGGTGCCGATCGACTCCGCCCTGAAGATGGCCACCGGCACCCGCCCGGTCCTCGCCGTCCTCGACGAGCACGGCGTCCCGGTCTACCTCGCCCGCGGCAAGCGCCTCGCCTCCGGTGGACAACGCCTCGGGCTGATCGCCCGCGATCGTGGCTGCACCCACCCGGGTTGCGACATGCCCGCGAGCATGTGCGCGGCGCATCATGTGATCGATTGGGCCAAGGGTGGTCCCACCGACCTGAACAACCTCGCTCTCGTTTGCGATCACCACCACGCGATGGTCAACGACTCCGAAACCGGATGGAAGACCGTGATGTTGGGCAAAGACTCCCCGCACGCCGGGCGGGTGGGGTGGATCGCCCCGAAATCGATCGACCCGACCCAGACTCCCCGAGTCAACGAGAACCATCACGTTGGGGAGCGGGTCGCCTCCGATCTCGAGGCACGGTCACGCGAGCAGGTTTCTCGCGCGGCGTGAACATGTGATTCAGATGCTCGAGGCCAGGTAACCCGGGGACAGACTTCCCGGAGTGAATGAACCGCGAACCGGTTTGGCTGGCGGCGGGATGTACCGGAAGTGTGGTCGCCTCGCCTGCCCTACCGGACCTGGGCTGACGCCCAGCCGGGAGCCGTCAGCCTTCGATCCCAGCCCACGGACTGCACGGATCACGTTCACTGACAACTACACAGAGAATCTCTTTTCTCCTCACCCCGGGAGGCCAACACGGTTCGAGCCTCGAGGAGGCTGGAACGTGAGCCGGGCCTCCCAACCCAGCCATCCCCTCTCCCTCCTCCAGGCATCTTTTATCTCTTCTTCTTTATCTCTTGATCTTTCGTCTTCCCGAAAGACCGACACGGCGTTGTCGCGACCCCCAGCAATGCTTCCCCCATGACGAAGATCCACCCACGCTTAGCCTGCGCTCTCCCACCCACCACCGCCATCACAGACCACGCCATCCACGCCGAAAGACTTGGCTACCACCGCCTATGGCTATTCGATGCCCCCGCGTTATACGGCGACCTATGGGTAGCCCTCACCCGGGCAGCCACCTCGACCGCCCGAATAGCCCTGGCCGCCGGTGTCGCAGTCCCCGGCCTACGACACCCGATGGTCACCGCATCCGCCGCCGCCTCCATAGCCGAAATAGCCCCTGGACGTTTGACAGTCGCGTTCGGCGCCGGTCAAATCGGCCGCCGCACCCTCGGCCGGCCACCGGTCCGAGTGGCGGCGCTGGCACGCGAGGTTCGACAGGTTCGGTCGCTCCTCGCGGGCGAGGTGGTCGAGATCGACGGCAAACCTTGCCAGCTGCTCCAGTTGCCGGATGCCGGACCGGCACGCCCGATCGATGTTCCGGTCTGGATGGCGGCGGACGGACCGCGTATGAGTGCCGCTGCCCGGGAGATCGGGGTGCCGGGGGTGCTGGTGACCAGCGAGCCGACCGATCCATACCGGGAAGTCGCGCTCTTGCGCTTCGGAACCGTGCTACGTCCCGGCGAGGATCATCGCAGTGCCCGCGTCATCGAAGCCGCCGGGCCGGGGTGGGCGTTCATAGCGCATTCCGCCTGGCAGCAAGCCGGTATCGCGGTCGACGGATTCCCGGGCGGCAAGCACTGGCGCAACACGATCGAGGGATTGCGGCCCGAGAACGAGCGGCACCTTGCTGTCTATGAGGGACATCTTTCCCTGCTCACTGACCGGGACCGGGACCTCGTGGTGACCGCCGGGCCAGCGCTGATGGGTGCCGGCTGGGTTGGGTCGCCAGCCGGAATCCATGCTCACATCACAACCGCCGCGGCGGCGGGGGTCACCGAAATCGTTTACCTTCCATGCGGTCCCGACATAGTCGGTGAGCTCGAGGCCTTCGCTGAGGTCTTTCACGGCTGTGTCTCACCGGGCGGCGGGACGGAGTTGGGCGATGGCGCGGGTGTCGCCATCCACTGAGAACCAGAGGGTGAGTGCGTCGGAAGTGCGGTCGGTGTGGATGTCGAGGTGCTCGCCGTAGCGGATCGGCTTGTTGTACTCGAGTACGAAGCGGTGGGGTGCGCGGGTGAGTTCGGTTGCGTCGGCGGTGAACTCGTGGACCGCGTGCCAGTAGGCCGTATTGGTGATGTGCTGAAAGTGGTCGGTGTCGGTGCGGCGCAAGGGAAAGCGGGTTCCAGGGGTGGACGGCAGCGCCGCGTCCAGCCATTGACGCCAGCGCAGGCGGTGGTCATCGGTGGTAGTGCACATGACCTCGAAGAACTCATCCGCGAGCCGCGACGGGCTCATCGTGTCCTTGTTCATGTGGATCCAGAAGCCCTCGGTCTCGATCAACCCGCCGTTGTCGGAGTCGATGCGGGCGCGCATGGTGCACCAGCGGGGCGAGATGCCGGAGCACCAGCGGCGGATGCGGAGTTGCGCGGGCCAGGTGATGGGGTGCAGGACGTCGATGACGGTGCGGCGGACGATCCAGTGCGGGTGCGAGTCGAGGGCGTCCATGTGGATCAGGTGGTCGACGCCGGCGTCCTGGAGGTGGCGGGCGATGCCATCGATGCGTAGGTATTGGTTCTCGTCCATGTCGACGGTGCCCAGGCGGCGGGTGACGTCGAAGATGTGGCCCTCGGTGGGGACCGGGGCGAGGGGGTGCGAGAGCGGGGAGTCGATCGGGGTGGGACGGTCTACGAGCTGGTTCATCATCGGCAGAACCTCCGGATCATCCATCCGAGTAAGTGACCCCGAGCGTAGTGCGGAACCCGTGCAGAACCAGTAAAGACCCCGGCTACGCGGATCGGCGTGCCCGCTAGGTGAGTAACGTCGTGGTAGATCGATGTGGACGGGATATGGACGCATCGGAGCGGAAGAGGCGAGCACACATGGAATTGACGCCGGAGCAGGCCGATCGGGCGGCCGGGGTACTGCTGGGCACGGCGGCCGGTGACGCGTTGGGGGCCGGCTACGAGTTCACGCATCCGGGGCCGGACGTGGAGATCCGGATGAAGGGCGGCGGGTCGTTCATGTGGGCGCCGGGGGAGTGGACCGACGACACCGCCATGGCGGTCGCGGTGGCGCGGGCCGCGGCGAAGGTCGGGGAGATCTGCAGCCCGGAGGGGCTGGACGCGGTGGCCGCCGAGTTCGTGGCGTGGTGGGATTCGGAGCCGACGGATATCGGCAACCAGACCCGGCAGGTGCTGGAGTGGCGGGACCAGAGCGGGCGGGCCATGCAGATGCGGGCGCACGATCTGAAGGGGTTGAAGGCGGGCAACGGGTCGCTCATGCGCACCGCGCCGGTCGCCCTCGCCTACCTCGACGATGCCGAGAAGTGCGGTAAGGCAGCCAAACTCGTCAGCTCCCTCACCCACTACGACATGCAGGCCATGCAAGCGTGCAAAGTCTGGACGCTGGCCATCCGGCACGCGGTCATCCACGGCACCTACGACGGACTCCGGGAGGCGCTCTCCCAAGTGGACACCGGCTTCTGGGAACCGTTGCTGGACAAGGCCGAATCCGGCAGCCCCGCCGACTTCCCGAAGAACGGCTGGGTGGTGCACGCCCTGCAGACCGCCTGGTGGGCCATCACCCACGCCGAAACCCTGCCCGCCGCACTGGAACTCGCGGTCCGTGCCGGCGGCGACACCGATACGACCGCCGCCATCGCCGGCGGCCTCCTCGGAGCACGCTGGGGCGCGTCGGCGATTCCGGCCGAATGGCAGGCCATCCTGCACGGCTACCCGGGCTACCGCGCCGACGACCTGATGGCGCTCACCCGGCAGATCACCGGCTGAGTGCCTCGGTATCCATCGCTGAGTGCCTCAGTCCGGCAGGCGAACTACCCCGTCCAGATAGCGGCGGCAGCGTCCGGTGAGCCGGACCCGGTCGTCACTGAGATTGCAGCGCAGGGAGCCGCCGCGCCGGGAGAGTTGGCGGGCGGTGAGGGCGGTTCGACCGAGTTCACGGCTCCACAGCGGGGTCAGCTGGGCGTGGGCGGAACCGGTGACGGGATCCTCCGGGATCCCCTGTCCGGGGGCGAAGACGCGGGATACGAAGTCCACCTCGTCGCCCTCGGCGGTGAGGATGGCGGCGCGGTTGATATCCGGGAAGGCCGAGAAGTTCGGGCGGGACTCGCGCACTTCGTTTTCGGCGGTCACGAACAGCACCACGTCGGTGCCCTCGAAGGCGCGCAGCGGCCGCACCCCGAGCGCCTCGGCGAGCCGGCTCGGAACATCTTCGTGCACATCGATTTCCACCGATGACACGGACGGCAGATCGAGCACCAGATCATCGCGATCGCGATCGACCCGTAACCATCCGCTGCGTGTATAGAAGTGCACTCGATCCGCGCCCGGATGCATATCGTCCAGGATCTGCGCGGCAGCGGCCATGGTGGCGTGCCCGCACAGGTCGACCTCGACCGCCGGAGTGAACCACCGCAGGTGGAACGCGGGTGAGTTGTCCGGCGGCGCACCCGCTTCCACGGGCAGCGCGGACGTGTAGAAGGCGGTCTCCGCGAGATTGTTCTCCTCGGCTAGCCGCTGCAGCAACTCGTCCGGCAGCCACGACAACAGCGGCATGACCGCCGCGGGATTGCCCGAGAACGGGGCATCGGCGAACGCGTCGAGCTGATGCAGCAGGACCTCCATGGCGCACAAGGTACCTGCAGTTTCATCGCCTGCCCAGGACGGTCAACCCCACGGCGAGCCAAACCATGCGACCAGTTTGGATATGAAGCGCGTCAGGACTTTTCGATCAGTTGTGGTCGATCGGTTGTGGCTGTTGCGTGTGCGGGGATTCGCCCAGGTACTTCGCGCTCAGCCACCAGGCCACTTCGACGAGGACGATGCCGATCGCGCCGCAGATGACCGCGGAGGTGGTCAGGGCCACGTTGGAGGGGTCGAGTTTGAAGAAGTGGCGGGTGAAGGGGACCGCGAACAGGATCAGGTATCCCGCAACGGAACCCGTGACGAGGAGGATCTTCCACCAGTTCCAGGGGCGGGCGACGATGGCGAGGACCCACACCGCGATGATCAGCAGGGTGATGAGCGCGGTGGTGCCCGCCTGGACCTTCGCGGTCTCGCTGACGTCCGGCCCCTTGTAGGCGATCAGGTAGGAGATGAAGGTCATCACGCCGATGACCACACCCGAGGGGACCGCCAAACGCATGACGCGGCCGACGAATCCGGTGCGGGCGCGCTCGTTGTTGGGGGCAAGGGACAGGATGAACGCGGGGATGCCGATGGTGAACCAGGCCGCGATCGTCACGTGGCGCGGCAGGAACGGGTAGCCGATCGCCTTGTAGTGGAAGATCTGTGAGCCGATGCCCGCGATGCCGACCAGGAACGCCAGCACCACCGAATAGACGGTCTTGGTGAGGAACAGGTTGGAGACCCGCTCGATATTGCCGATCACGCGTCGGCCCTCGGCGACCACGTAGGGCAGGGTCGCGAACCTGTTGTCCAGCAGCACGATCTGCGCCACCGAGCGGGTGGCCGGGCTGCCCGAACCCATGGCGACGCCGATGTCGGCGTCCTTGAGGGCGAGCACGTCGTTGACGCCGTCACCGGTCATGGCGACGGTGTGGCCGCGCGACTGCAGCGCTCCGACCATGGCGCGCTTCTGATCCGGGCGAACGCGGCCGAAGACGGTCTTGTGCTCCAGCACATCCGCGAGTTCGTTCTGGTCGGTCGGCAAGGTACGGGCGTCGACCGCGTCGTGACCGCCCGCCAAGCCCAGCGAGGACGCCACCGCGCCCACCGACACCGCGTTGTCGCCGGAGATCACCTTGGTCGAAACATGCTGGGAGGCGAAGTATTCGAGGGTGCCCTTGGCGTCGGGGCGCACCTTCTGCTCGAGCACGACCAGGGCCGCCGGGGTCACCTGCCCGGGCGCGTCGGGCGCGTCCACCGACCGGTCGCTACGGGCCAGCAGCAGTACGCGTAGACCCTTCGCGCCGATCTCCTGTGCGGTGTCGGCGATCTCGGAGTCCGGATCCAGCAGCACGTCCGGAGCGCCCATGAGCCAGTTGCCGTGCTCGCCGTAGGACATGCCCGACCACTTCTTGGCCGAGGAGAACGGCGCGAGCCCGGTGGACCGCCAGTCCGGCGCGTCCGGCAGAGCCTCCTTGATGGCCAGCACGCTCGCATTGGGCCGCGGGTCGTCGGCGGCCAGCGCCGCCAGCACCTGCCGCAGCGTCGCTTCCGGAATATCGTTCACGGCACGGACTTCCGCGAGCCGCATGCCGTTCTCGGTGAGCGTGCCGGTCTTGTCCGCGCACACCACGTCCACCCGGGCCAGGCCCTCGATGGCGGGCAGTTCCTGGACCAGGCATTTGCGCGCGCCGAGGCGCACCACGCCGACCGCGAAGGCGATGGAGGTCATCAGGACCAGGCCCTCGGGCACCATCGGCACCAGCGCCGCCACCATGCCGTTGACCGCGGGCCGCCAGGATTCCTTGGACGACACCAGCTGGTTGTAGATGGACAGCAGCCCCGCCGGAATCAGCAGGTAGGTAATGACTTTCAGAATGGTGTCGATACCGCTGCGCAGTTCCGACTTCACCAGCGTGAACTTGCTGGCCTCGTCGGCGAGCTTGGCCGCGTAGGCGTCCTTGCCGACCTTGGTGGCCCGGTACGCCCCGCTGCCCGACACCACGAAGCTGCCCGACATGATCGGCGCGCCAAGGGTTTTGTCGATGGGGTCGGCCTCACCGGTGAGCAGCGACTCGTCGATCTCCAGCAGTTCGGACTCGAGCACCTCGCCGTCGACCACGATCTGGTCGCCGGGCCCGAGCTCGATGATGTCGTCGAGCACGATCTCCTGCGGTGCGACGGCGGTGGCCTTGCCCTCGCGGCGCACCATCGGCTTGGCCTGGCCGACAATGGCCAGCTTGTCCAGGGTGTTCTTGGCCCGGATCTCCTGGATGATGCCGACCGCGCTGTTCGCGATGATCAGCAGCCCGAACATGCCGTCGATGATCGATCCGGTGGCCAGCACCAGGATGAACAGCACACCCAGGATCGCGTTGATCCGGGTGAACACATTCGCCTTGACGATGTCCTTGACCGACCGGCTGGCCCGCTCGGGCACATCATTGGTCAGGCCGTCCCGGCGGCGCTGCTCGACCTCGGCGGAGGTGAGCCCCAGCGCGGGTGGACTGGGTGGACTAGCTGCCTGCGCAGTAATCGACATGGTCTCCACAGTAAAGGGCGATCAAAGGAACCGGCCCGTAGCTGTTCATCACGCGCCGTGCGAGATGCAGGGATCATCCGATGTATTGGCTGTCGCGAGCATTGTTGCGCGGGCTAACGTAATCGAGTGGCCGAGGGACAGACGAACGTCGACAGCGTGCGGGGCGATCGGGCGAAGAGCCATCTCGAGCGGGATTCGGGCATCGCGTTCGGCGCCGGGGCCTACTTCATCTGGGGTTTGTTCCCCGCGTTCTTCGGGCTGCTGTCCTTCGCGAGCGCCGGGGAAGTGCTGGCCGAACGGATCCTCTGGACACTGGTCGTCGCGATCGTGGTGATGGTGATCGCCGGACGGCTGGGTGAGCTGCGCCGCATCGACGCCCGGACGTGGCGCTTGGCGGCGGTGGCGTCCGCGGCGATCTCGATGAACTGGGGCACCTACGTCTACGGCGTGATCTCGCACCACGTGGTCGAGTGCGCGCTGGGCTACTTCATCAATCCGCTGGTGACGGTCGCGTTCGGGGTGATCATCTTTCGCGAGAAGCTGCGGCCCGCGCAGTGGATCGCGCTCGGTCTGGGCGCCGCCGCGGTCATCGTCCTCACCGTCGACTACGGCCGGCCGCCGTGGATCGCCCTGATCCTGGCCTGCTCCTTCGCCACCTACGGTCTGGTCAAGAAGGTGATCCGCCTCGACGCACTGCCGGGTCTGGCCGCCGAGGGCTTGGTGGCCGCACCCTTCGCCTTGACCGCCGTCATCGTGCTGGCCGTCACCGGTTCCGCGACCTTCGGCTCCTCGCTCCCGCACACCGGCCTGCTCATGCTCACCGGCCCGGTCACCCTCGTCCCCCTGGTCCTGTTCGCCCTCGCCGCCCCGCGAGTCCCGTTGTCCACCATGGGAATCCTGCAGTACCTCACCCCCGGCCTGCAGCTCACCTGGGGCGTCGCGGTCGGCCACGAACCCATGCCGGCCTCGCGCTGGGCCGGTTTCGCGCTGATCTGGCTGGCCCTGGCGATCTTCACCACCGACGCCCTGCGGCGCGCCCGCAGGGCTCAGGGCCGCGGCTCGCGCCCGTCTCCATCCGGTGCGCCGTCCGCCTGATCGTTCGGGGCGATGTCGATTCGCACCGACCCCATCCGCACCGAACGCAGGATGAGCCAGCAGAGGCCGAGCACTCCGACGAGGACGAGAAGGACGATCAAAGTGTCGGACACGCCGTTCCTTCCAGTGCGTTCGTCGGTTGCCACCATCGTACCGACGCCGAAACCGCACACCCCTCATGCGATGTGCGGTTCCGTGCGGGTCGGTCAGGGTTGGCGGACGCCCTGGGCCTTCGCCGCGAACTCGTTGGTGTAGGTCGCGTTCAGATCGATGTGGTCCTTCACCGGGGAGACATTGCGGGAGTACTGGCCGAGGATGCGCAGGACGTTCTGCGCGCCTTCGGGTTTCATCAGGCCGTCGCCGTTGAACATGGTGATCGAGTCGGTGATGGACTTGACGTAGAGCTTCGGGTCGCCGCCCGCGTACTGGGCGGGCATCTTGGCGGCGATCTCCTCCGGAGTGTGGGTCTTGATCCAGCGCAATGTCTGGACGAAGGCGTCGGCCAGCTTCTGCACGATGTCCGGATGGCTGGTGACGGTCTCGCAGCGCATGTAGAGCGAGGCGGCGGGGTAGAGGCCGCCCAGGGCCGCGCGGGTGCCCTGCTCATTGCGCATGTCCACCAGGATCTTCGCGTCGCCGGAGGTGACCATCTTGGCGACGGTCGGGTCGGTGGTCATGCCCGCGTCGATGCCGTTGTGGTTCATGCCCGCGATGAAGGTCTGTCCCGCACCGACTTTCACCCGGGTGTAGTCGGAGGTGCCCAGGCCCTCCTGTCCGGCCAGCGCCTGGGTGAGGAAGTCGGTGGAGGAACCCAGCGACGTGACGCCCAGATTGCGGCCCTTGAAGTCCTTGGGGGACTTGATGGTGTCGGCGTCCTGCTTGGAGACCAGCTCCACCTCGCCGGGGACGTCGGCGAACTGCACCACCGTCTTCAGGCACTGATCCTTGGCCTGCAGGTCGATGGTGTGGTCGTAGAAGCCGACCACGGCCTGGACGTCGCCGGTGAGCAGCGCGGTCTCGGCGGTCGCGCCGGACTGCTCGCCCAGCAGCTTCACGTCGATGTCATTGGCCTTGAAGAAGCCCAGCTTCTCGGTGAGCATGGCCGGCAGGTAGATGACCTTCTCCAGACCGCCCACCATGATGGTGATCTGCGGCCGCCCGTGCTCGGTGGGAATCGTGCGCGAGTCGCGGCAGCCGGTGGCCAGCAGCAGCGAGCCGATGGCCAGCAGGACGACGGCGATGTGCTTGCGGTACTTCATGGCTCAGATCCCGTGGCCCGAGGCGGACTGGGACGGACGCCATTTCAGCAGCCGGTTCTCCGCGACGCCGATCAGCCACTCCGCGACCAGGGCCACCACGGTGATGATGATCATGCCCGCGTAGATGCCCGCCGCGTCGAAGGTGCCCTGCGCATTGCTGATCAGCAGGCCCAGACCCTTGCTGGCGCCGGCGTACTCGCCGACCACCGCGCCGATGAGCGCGAAGCCGAAGGCGGTGTGCAGCGAGGACAGGATCCAGGTGGTGGCACTGGGCAGCACGATCGAGCCCAGCACCTGACGGCGGCTCGCGCCCAGGATGCGGGCATTGTTGATGACATTGCCGTCCACTTCACGCGCACCGGTGAAGGCGTTGAAGAACACCGCGAAGAACACCAGCACCACGACCGTCGCCACCTTGGACTGCAGCCCCAGGCCGAACCAGATGATGAACAGCGAGGCCAGCACGATGCGCGGAACCGCGTTGAGCGCCTTGATGAACGGGGCCAGCACGTCGGCCCAGTAGCGGGAGCGGCCCAGCAGCACGCCCAGTACGACACCGGCCACGGTGCCGATGGCGAAGCCCAGCACGGCCTCCTGCACGGTGGTGTACAGCTGCAGCCAGATGGAGCCGAACTGTGTTCCCTTGGTGAACCATTCGACCAGGCGGTCCCAGATCAGCGACGGCTTGGAGTAGAAGAACGGGTCGATCCAGTAGGTGGCGGTGAGCTGCCAGGAGCCGAGCCAGGCGAGCACGATCAGGGCGCGCAGGCCCCAGGTGCGGATCTTGTTCTTGCGGGCGGTGGAACGCACCCGGGCCAGGATCTGCTCCTCGGTCTCGACCTCGAATTCGGTTGAGGCGGCGGCGGTTTCGCGCATGGTATCGAGCGCGGTATTGGTCTCAAGCGACACGGGACGTTCCCTTCGTGCGAGCCGCCTCGACCTGATCGCGCAGCGTTTCCCAGATTTCCTTGTAGAGATCGCGGAATTCCTCGGTGAGACGGACTTCCTCGACATTGCGCGGGCGGTCCAGGGTGACCCGGAAGTCGCCGCAGACGGTCGCGGGGGAGGCGGTCATGACGACGACCCGGTCGGCCAGGGCGATGGCCTCTTCCAGATCGTGGGTCACGAAGATGACCGCCGCGTTGGTGCCGGACCACACCCGCAGCAGCTCGTCCTGCATGAGCTGGCGGGTCTGCACGTCCAGCGCGCTGAACGGCTCATCCATGAGGATGATCTCGGGATCGTTGACCAGCGTCTGCGCCAGGGCGACGCGCTTGCGCATACCGCCGGAAAGCTGATGCGGGTAGTAGTTCTCGAATCCGCCCAGCCCGACCGTGCGCACCCAGCGGAGCGCCTTCTCGCGGGCCTCGGCCTTGGACACACCCCGGAACTTCGGGCCCAGCGCCACATTGTCGACGACCGACTTCCACGGCAGCACGGCGTCCTGCTGGAACATGTAGCCGACGCCGTCCGGAATACCGCGAACATCCTTGCCGCGTACCAGGGTTCGACCGGCCGAAGCGGGTTCCAGGCCGGAGACCAGCGACAGCGTGGTGGACTTACCGCAACCGGTGGGGCCCACGACGGCGACGAATTCGCCCGCCGCGACGGTGAACTCGAGGTCGCGCACAGCGGTGTGAATCCCGCCGTTGTTGCCCGGGAACCGCTTGGTCGCACCACGCAGTTCGATCAAAGGCGCGTCGCTGCGCTCATTGGTCGTTGTGCTCATTACTGCTCCTGTTCAGTGCCGCTGCTGCGGCGTTGGACAGAAGCTACGTGCGCCGGGTCACACTCGGCCCGGTTGTGCGCGCAAGTCACACAACTGACGATTCGGCCGTTTTGCGCATTCTGCTCGAGCGTTTGCGGACCGTTGTCTACACTGTCGCCCGTGCTCTCGCTCGGCCCCCGCTCCGTCCGTCTCCGGACCCAGATCCTGCTCCTGCAGATCGCCGTGGTGGGCCTGACGCTGGGATTGGCCTTCGGGGTCTTCGCCTACGTCAGCGGCGAGCGCCTCTCCAACGAGTACGGTCAGCGCGCTCTCGCCATTGCCCGCACCGTCGCCTCCGACCCTCAGGTCCGCGCCGAGGTCGCCCGCTACGCCGACAGCCCGACCCCCGTCGGCCCGGCGCTGCGGCAGGAACTCGCGGCCGGAGAACTCGAGCACCTCGCCGACGAGGCGGGGGTGCGCACCGGTGCACTGTTCGTGGTCATCACCGACGACCAGGGCATCCGCCTCGCCCATCCCGACCGCGCACGCCTCGGCGAGCGAGTCAGCACCGACCCCTCCCGGGCCCTGGCGGGCGGCGAGGTCGTGATTCAAGAGCACGGAACCCTCGGCGAATCCGTCCGCGCGAAAGTCCCGGTCCTGCAACCGGACACCACGTCTTCGCCCAGGCCGGGAACCGCGCTCCCGTCAACCGCTCCGGACATGCCCACTGCCGGCCACCCGGCGAGCGGGTCGCCCACGGGCCCGATCCCGGCAAGCGGTGCGGCCCCGACCGGCGGCAGGGTCGTCGGTGAGGTGAGCGTGGGGATTTCGACTGCGGCCGTACATGATCAGCTGCTGCGTGATCTGCGCCGGGCGGGCTTGCTGATCGGCGGCGCACTGCTGGCGGGTATTGCCGGATCGGTGTTGCTGGCCCGTCGCTGGCATGGCTTGACGCTGGGGTTGGAGCCTTCGGATCTGGCGGATCTGGTGCGCGAGCAGGACGCCGTCCTGCACGGCATCGGTGAGGGAGTGGTCGCGGCCGATGCGAAGTCCCGGGTCACCGTCGTCAATGACGAGGCGCGGCGTCTGCTGGGCATCGACCCCGAACCGGGCAGCGACGTCGAGTCGATCGGCCTGACTCCCCGTGTCCTGCAAGCCTTCCGGGCCGCCGACGGTCAACCGGTCCAGGCGGCGGTCGGCGACCGCATCGTCGTCGTCACCGCCCGCGCGGTCTCCCGCGACGGCCGGGCGCTGGGCGCGGTCCTGTCCGTCCGCGACCGCACCGACGTGGAATCCCTGACCCGCCAGCTCGACGCGGTCTCCACCATGAGCACCGTGCTGCGCGCCCAGCGCCACGAATTCGCCAACCGCCTCCACCTCCTCAACGGCCTGCTCCACACCGGCCGCCCCGACGAGGCCACCCACTACATCGAAGAACTCCTCGGCACCGGCCCCCTCGGCGCGGCGCTCCCCGGCATGGACGCCATCCGAGACCCCTATCTCCAAGCCTTCCTCGCCGCGAAGGCCGCCCATGCCCGCGAAAAGGGCGTCCACCTCCGCCTCGGCCCCAACACCTGGGTCGACGCCACCCTCGCGGCCCCGGTCGACGTCACCACCGTCCTCGGCAACCTCCTCGACAACGCCATCGAGGCCGCGGCCATCGATCCCGGTCGAGAGGCAAAGCCGAATGCGGCCGCTGGTCCTGCCGGTGACGGTCCGGCCGACGCGGCGAGTCTCGATGACGACGCCGCTGCCTCGGTCTCCGCGGGCCCGGTTGCCCCTGGTGACATCGTGTCGTCCGGCCGCACAGGCCACGCCGAGGATGGCTCATCGGACTTCGGCGCAGACCTCACCGCAGGCGGGGACGGTATCCGCACGGCCGAGTCCGGCCTCCGTGCGAACCCCGGTGGCAGCGGGATTCCCGGCGGCGCCGTGAGGTCTGCCGCCGCCGAAGGTGCGGGCACTTCAGCGACCGGCGATATCGGCTCTGCCGCCGGGGCTCTCGACCGCGGTGAGAATCCCGGCGGGGGTGGGATTCTCGGTGGAGACGTGGATTCCGGGATCCTCGGTGGGAATCGCGATTCGGCGGTGGGCGGGGCCGGAGCGGTGGTCGAGGTGGAGCTGGTGCGGGAGGGGGCCACCCTGCATATCGCCGTGGCGGACAGCGGGGCCGGAGTCGCGCCCGAGCTCGTGGATTCGGTGTTCGCCGAAGGGGTTTCGACCAAGTCGGGTGGCGGAGCCGGCGGGCGCGGACTGGGGCTGGCGTTGTCCAGGCAGGTCGCCCGGGCTCGCGGTGGCGAGGTTCGTCTGGCCGACCCCGGAGGGGCCGCCGTCGATTCCCCGGATCCGGCGGTGGGGGACACCGGGACGGTCCTGCGGGGAGCGGAATTCATCGCCCGGATGCCGGGTGTGTTGTCGGAGGAGGAGCCCGCGTGGGCCGAGGAGATCTGAACGTCCTGGTCGTCGATGACGACTTCCGGGTGGCCAACCTGCATGCCGGAATCGTTTCGGCGCTACCGGGATTCGCGGTGGTCGCGACCGTGAACAGCCTGGCCGCCGCGCGGGCCGCCATCGCCGAGCACGCCTTCGATCTGGCGTTGGTGGACGTATATCTGCCCGACGGGTCGGGGGTGGAGCTGGTGCGGGAGATTCGGTTCGACGCCATGATGCTCACCGCCGCAACGGAATCGGCGACGATTCGGGCGGCGCTGGCGGCGGGGGCGCTCGGGTACCTGGTGAAGCCGTTCGATCACGCGGTGTTGGCCGCGCGGCTGGTCGGGTACGGGCGGTATCGGCGGGTGCTGGCGGCGCCGGAGGTGACCGCGGCCGATGTGGACGCGGCGCTGGCGGCGCTGCGCCCGCCACCGACGACCGTCGGCGGCGGTCCGGTCGCCGCACCGGCATCCCACACGAAAGACCTGGTGATGCAGGCGATTCGGGCTTCGGCGGAACCCATGTCGGCGGCTCAGGTCTCGGCCGCCATCGGGATCTCCCGCGCCACCGCGCAGCGCTATCTGGCCAGCCTCGTCGGCGCGGGAGACCTACGCATGCAACTGCGCTACGGCAGCACCGGCCGCCCGGAGCAGGAGTACTCCGCGCCCCGCCGCGCCTGAGCGCGCGGCAGCGCTCAGATGCCGCCGCCGATGCACGTGCCGTCGCTGAACTGCCGTCCGGCCAGCGTGCACGCCAGCTGGTCGAGCGAACGGGCCAGGCCGGAGGAACCGGTCTGCATGAGGATGGTCTGGATCAGGCTGACACCGTAGGAGGCGGCGGATCCGGCCGAGACGGAACCGGAGTCGACGACCGGTGCCGTCGTGACCATGAAGGTCGACGGCGTCGGGTCCGCGGTGGCGGTACCGCCCAGCGCGAGGGTGGTGCAGAGGGCCGCGGCCGCGGCCGCGGAATAGAGGTATTTGCGCGTCATGAACTATCCCCTGGGGGTATCGAATCTATTGAGTCCCCGACGATTCGGCACAGTACGCGAGGCCGCTTCACCGCACGCGCCGACGATTGCCCCGACTTCCTGGGGCCGATATTTCGGGGGCAGGCTCACCCTGTGACGGTTCGCACAGGATCCTTGGCGGAATCGCGGCCGGGTGACTAACGTCGGGGGAGTGGCGGTGCTCCTGTCGGCCGACTTGTACCGGTCCAGGGTCGGGATCGCCACGAGTACAGGAGAATTCCTATCACTATCCAGTTCAACCACACCATTGTCGCGTGCGCCGACAGGCAGGTTTCCGCCGAATTCTGGGCGGACATCCTCGGGGTGGAGGTGGGCAAGCCGTACGGGCCGTTCATTCCGATTACCGTCGGGAACGGCGTCACCTTCGACTTCGCCGATATGCCACCGGGTTTCGAGGGCGAGCCGCAACCTCAGCACTATGCGTTTCTCGTGTCCGAGGAAGAATTCGACGCCGCCTACGACAAGATCAAGCGGTACGGCATGACCTATTGGGCCGATCCGCGTCAGCAGGGCGTCAACGAGATCAACCACAATGACGGCGGCCGGGGGATCTATTTCCTCGATCCCGTCGGCCACTTCATGGAGCTGATCACCGTCCCGTACGGCGGTTGGCCCCACTAGGAGTCAGAGCGCGACCACAGCGACTCCCAGCGACAGCGAACCCCACGGCCTGGGGGTGTCGGGCTGGTAGTAGCGGTCGATGTCGCGGATCTCGAAACCCGCGCCCTCGACCAGGCCGCGAATATCGCGGTTGAGGTGGCAGCCGCCGGCCACGATCTTCTGAATCGGGTTCAGCCGATGCTGCCACTTCTCCACCCCGTGATCCGGTGCGAGACCGTGCTCGACGAAGTGAAAAGTGCCGCCGGGCACCAGAACCCGGCGCACCTCGGCGAGCGCGGACTCGACGTCGGGAATGGTGCACAGCGTCCAGGTCGACAGCGCCGCGTCGAAACTGTCGTCCTCGAAGGGCAGCTGCTGCCCGTCCAGGCCGGAGCGCTCCACCGGAACCTTCGACGCGGCCACCCGCTCGGCGGCCATCCGCCAGCCCAGGTCGGCGGGCTCGACGGCGTGCACCGAAGTCACCGTGTCCGGATAGAACGGCACATTGCGCCCGGACCCGAATCCGATCTCGACGACCCGGCCGTGCAGCCCCGCGCAGACCCGCTCACGCTCGGGGTTCATCTGTTCGGCCCCGCAGCACAGGTCGACCAGTCGAGGCAGCACCCGGTCTTCGTAAATTCCCACCCCACCACTCTTCCAACCGAAACGCCGATGCGCCACGTGCACCGTGCACAAGTCGTCAGTGCGCCGGTGGGAACCGCTGGGTCAGCCAGTCGGTGACAAAGGTCAGCACCTGCGGATCGATGGTGGTCTCGATGGTGGCGTACTCCTTGGGGCTGCCGGTGTTCGCGGGCTGCATCAGGTGGTTGAGGCCGTCGAAGACGTGCACGGTGGCATCCGGGTCGGCGGCGAGCAGGGTGCGGGCCGGGCCCTCGCTCTGGGAGGCGGGCACCTGCAGATCCTTGGTGCCGTAGAAGGCGAGCACCGGCACCCGCAGCGCCGACAGCGCGGGTGCGGGGTCGTAGCCGACGAGCGCGGCCATGTACGGGTTGATCAGCGCGTCGATGTCGTCCTCGGACAGCTTCTTGTCGGCGGGCAGCTCGTCGTTGTGCTGGCGCACATAGGTCTTAGCGGCCTCCAGGTCTCCAGCGCGCAGCAGCGTGGACATGGTCGAGATGTAGGCGACCTGCTTGTCGACCTCCTCGGCGCTCGCGCCCTGCGCGGTGAGGATCAGCCGGTTCTGCACGACCAGTACGTCCGAGCCGGGCACCGCCGGGCCCGCCATCATGATCACGAAGGCCACGCCGCTGTCGGGCCGCGAGGCGTAGAGCGGGCCCAGGTAGCCGCCCTCACTGTGGCCGAGCAGACCGATCCGTTTGGCATCGATGTCGGACCGTCCGTGCAGGAAGGTCATGCCGGCGGCGATGTCGCCGGTGAGGTCCTGGTAGCTGGAGGTCTCCAGCGTCCCGCCGGACTTGCCGACCCCGCGCTTGTCGGTGCGCAGCACCGCGTACCCGGCCCGGGTGAGGGTGTCGGCGAGCAGCAGGAACGGCTTGTGGCCCAGGATCTCCTCATTGCGGTCGTTGGCCCCGCTGCCGTTGATCAGCACGACCGTCGGGAACGGCCCGCCGGTATTCGGTTCGGTGAGCGTCCCGGCGATGGTGATGTCGCCGCTGCGATAGCTGACATCCTCGGACTTGTACGGGTACGGCGGCTTGGGCTCCTGCGGCCGCGGCGGGCCCTGCACCTTGCCGCGGGCCAGGTTCAGCGGGAAGGTCTGCCCGGACTGGGTGAACTGCCCCTTGATCGTGTCCGAGCCCTTATCGTATTTGCCCTGGTACGAGGGATTTCCGGGGAACCGTGTGATGGTCCAGGACACCGCGTCGGGGTCGGCCTTCACATCGCTGAGCGCCTTGCTCTCGACGCCCTGCGACGGAATATCGATGGTGGCCTTGCCATTCGCGGCGAAGCTGACCCCGACCGCCAGTGGATGGTCCGGAATCTCGATATTCCCTTGGAAATCACCGCTGACCTGCGGTGGCGCTGTCTCCTGCTTGGTCGCGCACCCCGCGACCAAGGCAACGACGGCGAACACAGCCAGCAGTACCGACCGCAGCGTACGCATGGTGTTCAGCCTACGCACCCTTACGGGATAACAACCCCATCCCGAACCGGACACTCGAAATAACCACTGGGCCAACGCGAATAACTCTCCCGGCGAGGTCATTGCCCGGCGTCACCTTTCGCTCGTACCGTGTAAGAGGTGAGCAATGACGCTTCTCTCGCGGGTCTCGTGGACCTTCCCACCTCGGTGAGCGGTTACGCGGCCACCGAATTCGGTCCCCTGGTACGTGCTTTCGCGCGGATGGTCGGGGGCCATCCGGGCGCGGGAGGCGCGCTCACCGTGCATCTGCGCGGCGAACCCCTGGTCGAGATCTGGACCGGCGAGGCCGCGCCCGATCGGCCCTGGTCCGCCGACACCGGCTCGGTCATCTTCTCCGCCACCAAAGGTCTCGCGGCCACGGTCGTCCACCGGCTGGCCGACCGCGGACTCATCGACTACGACGCCCCGGTCGCCCACTACTGGCCCGAATTCGCCGCCAATGGCAAGCAGCGAATCACCGTGCGTGAGGTGATGTCCCACCGGGCCGGGCTGTACGGGCTGCCCGAGATCGCGCGCGGCCTCGACGACGTGCTCGACCACCGGATGATGGAAGACCAGCTGGCCGCGGCGAAACCCGATCACCTGCTGGGCATTCCGACCTATCACGCGCTGACCTACGGCTGGCTGCTGGCGGGCCTGGCACGCGCGGTCACCGGGCGGGGCATGGCCGAGCTGTTCCGCACCGAGATCGCCGAACCGCTGGGCGCGGAGGGCATCCACCTGGGCAAGCCGCCGGCCGGATCGCCCACGAGCGCGGCGGTCATGCAGGGCAACAAGCTGTCGCTGGTCGGCACGAACTACATCTCGCTGGTGCTGGGCCGCGCCTACTCGCTACCCGGCGCGCTGGGGGCCGCGGCGCGGGCGCTGTTCCTGCCCGGCCTGGATCTGCTGCTGGAAGGCGAGGATCCGCCGATCCTGCACACCGAACTGGGGGCGGGCAACGGCGTCTGCACCGCGACCGGCCTGGCCACCGTCTACGGCGCGCTCGCCAATGACGGTATGCACCAAGGCCGCCGGTACCTCTCGCCGGAAACCGTCAAGGCCATGCGGCAGGTCGAGACCTATCGCCTCGACCACGCGCTGTTCTACATCCCCATGATGTGGCACATGGGTTATCACTCCCTGCCGATTCCGGGCGCCCGCGCGGGCTTCGGGCACATCGGACTGGGCGGATCGTTCGGCTGGGCCGATCCGCGGCAGGGTCTTTCGGTCGGATTCGTGCACAACCGCCTCGGCATCGGGGCGGCGAGTCTGGACCAGATCGCGTCGGCATGGGTGCTGCCGCTGGTGGTGCGGGGCGCTCACGCGGCGCGTCGCACCACTACCCATGTCGAGCCCGCGGCCGCCTGACCCGCGCTCGCGGTTTCAGCGCCGGGCGATCGCCTCGAACACGCCGGGATCCACCAGGGTCGAGGTGTCGCCGAGTTCGCGGCCCTCGGCCACATCGCGCAGCAGGCGGCGCATGATCTTGCCGGACCGTGTCTTGGGCAGCTCCGGAACCACGTGGATCTCGCGCGGGCGGGCGATCGGGCTGATCTCGCGGGAGACCTCGGCCTTCAGCTCGCCCACCAGATCGGCTCCGGTGTCGGCGGTTCCGGCGGTCAGGATGACGAAGGCGACGATGCCCTGACCGGTGGTGGCGTCGGACGCGCCGACCACGGCGGCCTCGGCCACGCCGGTGTGCCCGACCAGCGCCGACTCCACCTCGGCGGTGGAGATGCGGTGGCCGGAGACGTTCATGACATCGTCCACCCGGCCCATGATCCACAGGTCGCCGTCGGCATCGAGGCGCGCGCCGTCACCCGCGAAATACCAGCCGGTGGCGGCGAATCGGTCCCAGTAGGTTTCCCGGAAACGCTGGGGGTCGCCCCAGATGCCGCGGGCCATGGACGGCCAGGGCTCGGTGAGCACCAGCAGGCCGTCGGCGTCGCGGTCGCCGAGTTCGGTGCCGTCGTCGTCGACGACCTTGGCGGAGATGCCGGGCAGCGGGGTCATGGCCGCGCCCGGCTTGGCGGCGGTGACGCCCGGCAGCGGGGAGATCATGATCGCGCCGGTCTCGGTCTGCCACCAGGTGTCGACGATGGGAGTCCGGTTGCCGCCCACCACATCCCGGTACCAGCGCCAGGCTTCGGGGTTGATCGGCTCGCCGACCGAGCCCAGCAGCCGCAGGCTCGACAGGTCGTGGGCGTCGGGGATCTCGCGGCCCCACTTCATGAACGTGCGGACCAGTGTCGGCGCGGTGTAATAGATGGTGACGCCGTACTTTTCGATGATCTGCCAGTGGCGGTGCTCGTCCGGGAAGTTGGGGGTGCCCTCGTAGACGACCTGGGTGGCGCGGTTGGCCAGCGGGCCGTACACGATGTAGGAGTGGCCGGTGATCCAGCCGATGTCGGCGGTGCACCAGTACACATCCCGGCCCGGTCGATGGTCGAACACCACATTGTGGGTATAGGACGCCTGGGTCAGATAGCCGCCCGAGGTGTGCACGATGCCCTTGGGTTTTCCGGTGGTGCCGGAGGTGTAGAGGATGAACAGCGGGTGCTCGGCGTCGAAGGGCTGCGCCTCGTGCTCGGGGGAGGCGTGCGCGACGGTTTCGTCCCACCACAGGTCGCGACCCTCGGCCATCGGGGTCTCGATCCCGGTGCGGCGCACCACGAGCACGTGCTCGACGGTCGAATCGCCTTCCGCGAGCGCCTCGTCCACCGCGGGCTTCAGCGGCGCGGCCGCACCTCGTCGCCACTGCCCGTCGGTGGTGATCACCAGTCGTGCCCCGGCGTCGTCGACCCGCTGCCGCAGCGCGCTCGCCGAGAATCCCGCGAACACTACCGAATGCACGAGCCCGAGCCGGGCACAGGCGAGCATGGCGACGATGGCCTCGGGGATCATCGGCATATAGATGGCCACCCGATCACCGGCGGTCAGCCCCAGCCCTGCGAGCGTGTTCGCCGCCCTGGACACGTCCGCCAGCAGGTCGGCGTAGGTGAGGTCGCGGGAATCGCCCGGCTCACCCTCCCAGTGGATGGCGACCTGATCGCCGTGTCCGTCGAGCACGTGTCGGTCCACGCAGTTGTACGCGACATTGAGCGTGCCGTCCGCGAACCACGCGGCCACGGAGGTGGACTCGTCCCAGTCCAGCACCCGGCCGAAGGACCGGTGCCAGTGCAGGCGGCGCGCCTGCTCGGCCCAGAAGCCCTCCCGGTCCGCCGCCCGGTCGTACAGCGCGCGACCCGCGTTGGCTTGCGCCGCAAAGGATTCGCTCGGCGGATACGAGACGGGGCGTCGGTCGATATCGGTCGTGCTGGTCACTGCGCTTACTCCTGTCGGACGAGGGGTGGGAGGGGCCGTCCCCGGTGGCGGGCGCGCGGGAGGCCGCCACCGGGAACGGGGTCAGTGCGCGATCGCCTTCTCGGCTCCGACGCCGGTGAGGGCGCGCACCTCCATTTCGGTGGCCTTGGCGGGGTCCTCGTCGGCCTTGCCCAGGAAGGTGCCGGCGATGCCGAGCGCGAAGGCGAGCGGGATGGACACGATGCCCGGGTTGGACAGCGGGAACCAGTCGAAGCTCAGCTTCGGCAGCATGGCGGTCTTGTTGCCGGACACGGCGGGGGAGAAGACGATCAGCACGATGGTGGAGATCAGGCCGCCGTACATGCTCCACAGCGCGCCGGTGGTATTGAAGCGCTTCCAGAACAGCGAGTACAGGATGGTCGGCAGGTTCGCCGAGGCCGCCACCGCGAAAGCCAGTGCCACCAGGAACGCGACGTTCTGACCGTTGGCCAGGATGCCGAGGCCGATGGCCAGCAGGCCCACCACGACCGCGGTGATGCGCGAGACCCGCACCTGCTCGCTGTCGGAGACCTTGCCGCGCTTGATGACTCCCGCGTAGATGTCGTGGGCGAAGGAGGCCGAGGCGGTGATGGTCAGACCCGCGACCACCGCCAGGATGGTGGCGAACGCGACCGCCGAGATGACGGCCAGCAGCACCACGCCACCGAGCTCGAAGGCCAGCAGCGGGGCGGCGGAGTTCTGCCCGCCGGCCGCGGCCAGGATCTTGTCCGGGCCCACGATGGCGGCCGCGCCGTAGCCGAGCACCAGCGTGAACAGGTAGAACGCGCCGATCAGGCCGATCGCCCAGACCACCGAGCGGCGTGCCTCTTTCGCGGTCGGCACGGTGTAGAAGCGCATCAGCACATGCGGCAGACCGGCCGTGCCGAGTACCAGTGCCAGGCCCAGGGAGACGAAGTTCAGCTTGGAGGTGCCGTTCGCGCCGTACTGCGCGCCCGGGGCCAGCACGTCACGCGCGGCCACGGCCTTGGCGGTCGATTCCGACACGTGCTGCTGCGCCGAGCCGAGGATGTCGGAGAAGTGGAAACCGAACTTGCCCAGCACCATCACCGTCATCAACGCCGCGCCCGCGATGAGCAGCACCGCCTTGATGATCTGCACCCAGGTGGTGCCCTTCATGCCGCCGACCAGCACATAGACGATCATGAGAATGCCGACGACCGCGATCACCACCGATTGCCCGGTGCGGCTCTTGATATCGAGCAGCAGCGCCACCAGGCCGCCCGCGCCCGCCATCTGCGCCAGCAGATAGAACAGCGACACCGCGAGGGTCGACAGGGCCGCGGCCGTGCGCACCGGACCTTGCTTCAACCGGAAGCTCAGCACGTCGGCCATGGTGAATTTACCGGTGTTGCGCAGCATTTCGGCGACCAGCAGCAGCGCGACCAGCCACGCCACCAGGAAGCCGATGGAGTACAGGAACCCGTCGTACCCGTACACCGCGACGGCCCCCGCGATGCCGAGGAAGCTCGCGGCCGAGAGGTAATCGCCCGCGATGGCGATGCCGTTCTGCGGCCCGGAGAAGCCGCGCCCGCCGGTGAAGAAGTCCGCCGCACCGGCATTGGAGCGGCTGGCCCGCACCACCACGACCATGGTGACGGCCACGAACAGCGCGAAGATGGCGATATTGACCGCGGGCTTGCCGACCGTCTCGGCGGCGGCGTAGGTCAGGGTGTTCACGCCCGGTCCCCTTCCAGCTCGGCGCGCAGCGCGGCGGCGCGGGGATCCAGCTCCCGATTGGCGAACCGGACGTACAACCCGGTGATCACGAAGGTCGACACGAACTGCCCGAGCCCGAGCAGCAGCCCGGTGTTCACGTTCCCGAACACCTTGTGCGCCATGAAGTCATGGGCGTACGCACCCAGCAGCACATAGCTCAGATACCAGGTGAGGAACACGGCGGTCATGGGAAACACGAAGCGCCGCAGCCGGTGCCGAAGTTCCTGGAACTCCGGACTGGCCTGCATGGCGGCGAACTCCGCCGCCGTGGGCGCGGCCGGCGGGGTACCGCCGACCTCGATACTGCTGCTCATCGAACGGTCCTAGCGTGTGACGGGGCTTACTTGCCGCGAAACGCTAGCCAGGACTTCATGATCAACACATGATGTGGCCCGGGTCACTCGCCGAAGGACCCGCTTCGTGCGCCGAACGGTCGATCCCACGCGCCGAACGGTCACCAATACTGGCCGCGGGGTCTCGGCGTCGGGCCGGTCGGGGGGCCGGGCTGTCGGCGTGGCGGTGTCACCGGGACGCGCGGCCGCGCCGGCGCGGTGACCGGGATGCTGTCCGAGAACGGACCGTCGTAGGCGGATTCGGCGTGCTCGGATTCGTCGATACCGCTCGCCTCCACCTCGTGGTCGACGCGGAACCCGAAGAGTTTGTGGACGATCCACGCCAGGATCAGCGTCGCCACGAACGAATAGCCCATCACGGCCAGCGCCGCGACGGCCTGCCGCAGCAGTTGGGTGACCCCGCCGCCGTAGAGCAGTCCGTTGCCGCCCGCCGGATTCACCGAAGCATCGGCGAACACGCCGATCAACAGCGTCCCCACCAGCCCGCCGACCAGGTGCACGCCCACCACGTCGAGCGAATCGTCATAGCCGAAGGTGAATTTCAGGCTCACCGCCAGTGCGCAGAACACCCCCGCCGCGATACCGATGACCAGCGCGCCCAAGGTTCCGACGAAGCCGCACGCGGGCGTGATGGCCACCAGCCCCGCGACCGCGCCCGACGACGCCCCGATGGTGGTCGGGTTGCCGTCGCGCACCTGCTCGACGATGATCCACGCCAGCGACGCCGCACCCGTCGCGATGGTCGTGTTGGTGAACGCCACCGCCGCGAGATCACCTGCTGTCAACGCGGATCCGGCATTGAACCCGTACCACCCGAACCACAGCAACGACGCGCCCAGCAGCGTGAACGGCACATTGTGCGGTCGCGTGATGGTGCGCGGCCAGCCGTGCCGCTTCCCGATCACCAGCGTCACCGCCAGCGCCGCCGCGCCCGCGTTGATGTGCACCGCGGTGCCGCCCGCGAAATCGAATGCCTCGAGCCTGTTGACGATCCATCCCCCGATATCGGCCGAGTTTCCGGACGCGTCGGTATTCGTGAACCCGTTTGTGCTGAAAACCCAGTGCGCGACAGGGAAATACACAACGGTCGTCCACAGGACCGTGAACCCCAGCCACGCCCAGAATCGCGTCCTGCCCGCTATCGCCCCGGAGATCAGCGCCGTCGTGATGACCGCGAACATCAGCTGGAACATCACGAACGCCATGGTGGGAATCTGGTGTCCCGCCGGGCCGGACGTCGTCCCCTGCGTCATCCGGAGCAGCGCGTGCGACATCCCGCCCACCAGCCCGTGGAAGACGTCGCTGCCGAACGCTTCGCTGTATCCGTACAACAGCCACAGGGTCGCCACCACGCCCAGGCAGGTGAAGTTCATCATCAGCATGTTCAGCACACTCTTGTTACCGACCATGCCGCCGTAGAAGAACGCCAGCCCCGGCGTCATCAACATGACCAGCGCCGCACTGGCCAGCACCCACGCCGTGTCTCCCGAATTCACACTCGCACCTCATATCCAACGGGAATTGGGCACAGCATCGAGAACGACTGTTTCGTCCGGCGCCAGTCGGCGTTTCGGGCCGATGAATTCGCCGACCCGGCGCCGCCGCATCGAGGGCCCCGGTCGTTTCGGTCAGGCGTCTCGGCGGGCGGTGGCGGCGAGAACCCGGGGACAAGATCGAGAGTCGTCGGGGATCACCGGCTCACCCGGTTCCGGCCGGGCGGAGGCCGGGTTCGCGGTCGGTGCTCAGGCCCAGGCCCTCGGGGGCGTGGAGGCGGACGAAGATTCGCGCGATTTCGGGGGTGGGCTGGGGGCGGGTCAGGCGGCTGATGGCGATCATGGTGAGGAAGGTGAGGGGGACGCTGACGGCGGCGGGGTAGCTCAGGATCGCTGCGGGCCAGCCGTCGGCGATTCGGGTCGGGATGCCGCCCGCTACCGAAATCGCGGTTGCCGCACCGGAAGTCAGGCCGCCGATGATCAGGCCCGCGGCCGCGCCGGTCGCGGTCAGGCCGCGCCACCAGATGCCCAGGGTGAGCAGGGGGCACAGGGTCGAGGCCGCGACCGAGAAGGCCAGGCCGACCGTGCGGGAGAGGTCGAGGGAGACTACGACCAGCGAAAGGGCCAGGGGGACAGCGCCCGCGATGAGGGCTGCCAGCCGGAAATCGCGGATGCGGCCGCGGAGGAGGTCGGTGCTGACTACGCCCGCGATGCTCACCAGCAGGCCGGATGAGGTGGACAGGAAGGCGGCCAGGGCACCGGCGGCGACGAGTGCGCCCAGCAGTTGGCCTGCCAGTCCGCCGAGCACGGATTCGGGCAGGAGCAGTACGGCGGCGTCCGAGGCGTCCGAGCCCAGCACCTGCGGCGTGAAGACCCTGGCGAACGCGCCCAGCAGGGTGGGGAACAGGTAGAAGACGCCGACCATGCCGATGACGGTCGCGGCCGTCGCCCGGGCGGCTCGGCCGTCCGGATTCGTGTAGAAGCGCACCAGGACGTGCGGTAAACCCATGGTGCCCAGGAAGGTTGCGACGATCAGGGAGTAGACCGCGTAGAGGGGGTGGGGTCCGCCGAGCCCGCCGCCGGGACGCAGCCAGGCGCCGAGCTCGGTGGTCGCGGGGCGGTTGCCGAGGAAGTGGGCGGCCAGCACCAGGGCGGGCAGTGCGACGGCGGTCAGTTTCAGCCAATACTGGAAGGCCTGGACGAAGGTGATCGATCGCATTCCGCCGCCGGCGACGGTGGCGATGACGATGGTGGCGACCGCGACGGCCCCGACCCAGCCGGGCACGCCCAACAGGATTCGCACCGTCAGACCCGCGCCCTGGAACTGCGGGATCAGGTACACGGCGCATACGAGCACCACGACCAGTGCCGCCAAACGCCGCAAACGCAAAGAGCCGAGCCGGAATTCGGTGAAGTCCGGCACCGTGTACGCCCCCGAGCGCCGCAACGGTGCGGCGACGAACAGCAGCAGGCCCAGATAACCCGCCGTGAAACCCACCGGGTACCACAGTGCGTCCGCTCCGTATTTGGCGATCAGCCCGGCGACGCCGAGAAACGAGGCGGCGGAAAGGTATTCACCCGAGATGGCCGCCGCGTTCCACCGCGGCCCCACACTGCGCGAGGCGACCAGGAAGTCGGAGGTGGTCCGCGCCAGCCGCACCCCGTACACCGCGATTCCGACCGTCGCGACGGCCGCGGCCAGCAGCGCGATCAGTGTGAGCGGCGACGCGTGCGAATCCATCTCAGTCCCTGGTCAATTCGTTGAAGTCACGTTCATTGCGTTCGGCCAGCCGGGTGTAGATCCTTCCCACGACGAACAACAGCGGATACGCCGCCGCCCCCAATAACAGCCACGGCAACCGGATTCCGAACACCGTCGCCGTCCCGAGCGGCCCCAGGAAAAGCAGCGGCAGCGCACCCAGTACGACCACGGTCACCGAACCCAGCCGAACGGCCAGCCCGAACTGCGCCCGAATCAGCCCACCGATCAGCACCGCCCCTACCTCGGTCTGCTCGGCCACCTCCACCCGCGCCCGCACGACCCGCGCTCCCCGCCGCTCGGCCAGCACCACCCGCTCTCGCACCGGCTTCCGCTGCTCAGCGTTCATCGCCCGCCCTCGACCCGATCCGCTGCCCAGCCCGCACCCCGGCGTCGCGACACGGCCTCCACGGCAGGTAGTTCGCCAGTGACGCCGCAGGCCGCCGAACTCGGTTCGCGCACCCTGGCTTTGGTCGCGCCGCGCTCATCGGCCGCCCTCCGCCAGGCGCGCGCCCAAGTTTCGCGGTTCGCCCGCGGGGCCTGCTTGCCGAACACCATTCATGCGCACGGCCTGCGCCGCCCGATGCGCTTCCCCGCCCGCGCCCAGGCTTCGCGGTCTGTTCATCCTGGTTTGCGGCTCGCCTACGGTGCCGGAGTCCGATCGCCGAACTCGGTTCGCGCGCTCGGGCTTTCGTAGCGCACTCATCGGTTGCCTCGGGTGCGGTGGGCCGCGGGTATGAGGCGGTGTTTGAGTTCGCGGACCTGGCGGCGGGCCACCGGCAGTTCGACGGCGGGGGAGGAGCCGGTGGCGCGGAGGCACACCACCGTGCTGGTGCCGACCATTCGCAGGCCGGTGACTTCGCGGAGGGCGACCAGGTAGGAGCGGTGGACGCGGACGAATCCGGCTTCGCGCCAGCGGTTTTCCAGTTCGGAGAGGGGGATTCGGACGAGGTGGGAGCCGGTGTCGGTGTGCAGGCGGGCGTAATCGCCGTCGGCCTCCACCCAATTCACGCTCTCGCGGGCGACCAGGGTGGTGACGCCGCCGAGTTCGACCGGGATCACGGCGTGCGGGTCGGACGGTTCGCGCTGGGGGCTCGGGCGGGCAGGGCCCGAAGGGATCCGTCGGACCGATTCGGCCAGCCGGGCTTCGCGGATCGGTTTCAGCAGGTAGTCCACGGCTCCCAGGTCGAAGGCGGCTACCGCCCGGTCGTCGTGGGCGGTCACGAAGACCAGGGCGGGCGGGGTCGCGAATTCCGAGAGGATTCCGGCCAATTCCATGCCGTCGAGGCCGGGCATGTTGATGTCGAGGAAGACCGCGTCGACGGGGTGGGCGCGCAGGACTCGCAGGGCGGAGGTGGCGTCGGCGGCCTGGTGGATCTCGCCGACCTCGGGGCGGGTGCGCAGCAGATACACCAGCTCGTCCAGAGCGGGCTTCTCGTCGTCGACGGCCAGGACGCGCAGCGTGCCCGGCCCCTTGATGGTGGTCTGAGTCACAACGGCCTCATCGTACGGGCGATTTGTCCGGTGGTGGGCGAGCGGGTCAGGGGTGGATGCCCGCGCGGAATTTGGGGATGCGCATGATGACCTTGGTGCCCGCCCGGGGCGCGGTTTCGACGATGAGGCCGTAGTCGTCGCCGAAGGCGGCGCGCAGGCGGTCGTCCACATTGGCCAGTCCGATATGGGCGGATTCGCCGGAAGGCGCGTCGGCGGAGCCCTTTTCGACGGCGTCCAGCGCACCGGAGCGAAGCAGGTCGGGATCCATGCCGACGCCGTCGTCCTCGATGGTGATGACGCAGTCGGTGCCCTCGTCGGCGGCGACGAGGGTCAGGGTGCCGCCGGAGGGTTGCGGAGCCAGGCCGTGGCGGACCGCGTTCTCCACCAGGGGCTGCAAGGCCAGGAACGGCAGCACCACGCCCAGCACCTCCGGTGCTATCTGGAGCCGGACCTGCAGCGCGTCGCCGAAGCGGGCGCGCTCGAGTACGAGGTACCGGTCGATATTCTTCAATTCGTCGGCCAGCACGGTGAATTCGCCCGCGGTGCGGAAGGAATAGCGGGTGAAGTCGGCGAAATCGAGGATGAGCTCACGCGCCCGCGCCGGATCGGTGCGCACGAACGACGCGATGGTGTTCAGGGCGTTGTAGATGAAATGCGGGCTGATCTGCGCCCGCAGCGCCCGCACCTCGGCGCGGTCGAGCCGGGCGCGGGAGGCGTCGAGTTCGGCCAATTCGATGTGGCCGCAGGCGTATCGGGCCACCTCGGCGACCGCGCCCAGCATGCCCGGATCGGGCTGCCCGGTGATGACCGCTCCCACCGCGCCAGCCATGCCGCCGTATTCGGTGGACAGCGGCTGGGCGATGACGGTGTGCGTCCCCGCGCCGGGACCGGCGACCAGCAGCGGGCGTCCGGTCGAAATGGCCCGGCGGGCCGCGTCGGTGAAGATCCCCGCCAATTCCGGATGCGGCCCCTCCCACGCCAGCAGGGTGCCGTCGGCATCGGCGATGCCCAGCGCCTCTGCCCCGGTCAGCGTGCGCAGATAGGGTGCGGCCTCGGCGGCGGAGTCGGCGGTCAGACCGCGGCGCAGCGGGCGGGCCGCTTCGGAGGCGGTGTGCAGGACCATGTGCACCGCACGCTCGGCGGGTGTGGTCACCGTGCGCCGGGTGCGCGGCCAGACCAGCAGCGCGCCCGCGATCAGCGCGCCCGAGACCAGGATCGCGGCGGCGGTGGCGGTCATGGCCCGATTATCACTGAGCCGTTGCCGCAGTGGCATTCACCACCTCCGGCGCGGCATTCACCACCTCCGGCACCGGTGAACTGGCGACACGCGAGGACGCCACGCCGATCTTGCGACCCGCCCCCGCGTGCCTTCGGAACCTGTCGGCGGGTGCACTTAAGATGGCCGGGTGTCAGCCTCGTCGGGATCATTCGTCCATCTCCACAACCACACCGAGTACTCGATGCTCGACGGCGCGGCGAAGATCACGCCCTTGTTCAAAGAGGCGACACGACTGGGCATGACCGCGGTCGGCATGTCCGACCACGGCAATATGTACGGCGCGTCGGAGTTCTACAACTCCGCCAAGAAGCAGGGCATCAAGCCGATCATCGGCATCGAGGCCTACATCGCGCCGGAGTCCCGGTTCAACACCAAGCGCGTGCTGTGGGGCGACCCGTCGCAGAAGAGCGATGACGTCTCCGGTTCGGGTTCCTACACCCACATGACCATGGTCGCCGAGAACGCGACCGGTCTGCGCAACCTGTTCAAGCTCTCGAGCCTCGCCTCCATCGAAGGCCAGCTCGGCAAATGGGCGCGCATGGACGCCGACATCATCGCCGAGCACGCCGAGGGCATCATCGCCACCACCGGCTGCCCCTCGGGCGAGGTGCAGACCCGCCTGCGCCTGGGCCACGAGCGCGAGGCCCTCGAGGCCGCGGCCAAGTGGCAGGAGATCTTCGGCCCCGAGAACTTCTTCCTGGAGCTGATGGACCACGGCCTGTCCATCGAGACCCGGGTGCGCCAGGGCCTGCTGGACGTCGGCAAGAAGCTGGGCATCCCGCCGCTGGCCACCAACGACTGCCACTACGTGCACGAGTCCGATTCGGCCAACCACGAAGCGCTGCTGTGCATTCAGACCGGCAAGACGCTCTCGGACCCGACCCGCTTCAAGTTCGACGGCTCCGGCTACTACCTCAAGTCCGCCGAGGAGATGCGCGCCATCTGGGACGCGGAAGTCCCCGGCGCGTGCGACAACACCGTCCTCATCGGTGAGCGCGTCCAGTCCTACGAGGATGTCTGGGCGCACCGCGACCGGATGCCGATCTTCCCGGTGCCCGAGGGCGAGACCCAGGCCAGCTGGCTGCGCAAGGAGGTCATGCGCGGCCTGGACCGGCGCTTCCCGGGCGGCGTTCCGGCCGAATACATCACGCGCGCCGACTACGAGATCGGCGTCATCAACGAGATGGGCTTCCCGGCCTACTTCCTCATCGTCGCCGACCTCATCACCTACGCCCGCTCGGTCGGCATCAATGTCGGCCCGGGCCGTGGTTCGGCGGCGGGCTCGCTGGTCGCCTACGCGATGGGCATCACGAATATCGACCCGATTCCGCACGGTCTGCTGTTCGAGCGCTTCCTCAACCCCGAGCGCGTCTCCATGCCCGATATCGATATCGACTTCGACGATCGCCGCCGCGGTGAGATGGTCCGCTACGCCACCGAGAAGTGGGGCAACGACCGGGTCGCCCAGGTGATCACCTTCGGCACCATTAAAACCAAAGCGGCGCTGAAGGACTCGGCGCGCGTGCAGTTCGGCCAGCCGGGCTTCGCCATCGCGGATCAGATCTCCAAGGCGCTGCCGCCGCCGATCATGGCCAAGGACATTCCGCTCTCGGGCATCATGGACCCGGAGCACGAGCGGTACAAGGAAGCCGCCGAGGTCCGCGAGCTCATCAATACCAACCCGGATGTCAACAAGATCTACGAGACCGCGCGCGGTCTGGAAGGTCTGATCCGCAACGCGGGTGTGCACGCCTGTGCCGTCATTATGTCCAGCGAGCCGCTGACGGATGCGATCCCGGTCTGGAAGCGCGCGCAGGACGGCGCCATCATCACCGGCTGGGACTACCCGTCGTGTGAGGCCATCGGCCTGTTGAAGATGGACTTCCTGGGCCTGCGCAACCTGACGGTCATCGGTGACTGCCTGCAGAACATGAAGGCCAACCGCGGCATCGACCTGGACCTCGACACCCTGCCGCTGGAAGACGCCCCCACCTACGAATTGCTCGCCCGCGGTGACACTCTCGGCGTGTTCCAGCTCGACGGTGGCGCCATGCGAGACCTGCTGCGCCGCATGCAGCCCACCGGCTTCGAGGACATCGTCGCCGTGCTCGCGCTGTACCGCCCGGGTCCCATGGGCATGAACGCGCACAACGACTACGCCGACCGCAAGAACGGGCGGCAAGAGGTCAAACCGATTCACCCCGAATTGGAAGAGCCTCTGAAGGACATCCTGCGTGATACCTACGGCCTGATCGTGTATCAGGAGCAGATCATGCAGATCGCCCAGAAGGTCGCCGGCTACTCGCTCGGCCGAGCAGACATTCTGCGCCGCGCCATGGGTAAGAAGAAGGCCGAGGTCCTCGAGGCCGAATTCGAGGGCTTCGAAAAGGGCATGCTGGAGAACGGATTCTCCAAGCCCGCCATCAAGGCGCTGTGGGACACGATTCTTCCGTTCGCCGGCTACGCGTTCAACAAATCGCACGCGGCCGGATACGGCCTGGTCTCCTTCTGGACCGCCTACCTCAAGGCGAACTACCCCGCCGAGTACATGGCCGGTCTGCTCACCTCCGTCGGTGACGACAAGGACAAGGCCGCCGTCTACCTGGCCGACTGCCGCCGCCTGGGCATCCAGGTGCTGCCGCCCGACGTCAACGAGTCCGAGATCGAATTCGCCTCCGTGGGCAACGACATTCGCTTCGGCATGGGCGCGGTGCGCAATGTCGGCGCGAACGTGGTGTCCTCGATCATCGCGGCGCGCAAGGAGAAGTCGAAGTTCACCGACTTCTCCGACTATTTGAACAAGATCGACGCCGTGGCCTGCACCAAGAAGGTCACCGAATCGCTCATCAAGGCAGGTGCTTTCGACTCGCTCGGCCATCCGCGCAAGGGCCTGCTGCTGGTGCACTCCGACGCCATCGACGCGGTCATGTCCACCAAGAAGGCCGAGGCCATCGGTCAGTTCGACCTCTTCGGCGGCCTCGACGACGGCGACGAGTCGATCGCCAGCGTCTTCAATGTGAAGGTCCCCGACGAGGAATGGGAGACCAAGCACAAGCTGGCGCTCGAGCGGGAGATGCTGGGCCTCTACGTGTCCGGGCACCCGCTCAACGGTGTCGAGCACGTGCTGGCCGCGCAGTCCGACACGCAGATCCCGGCCATTCTCGAAGGCGACGTGAAGGACGGCGCGCAGGTCACCATCGGCGGCATCTTCGCCAATGTCACCCGCCGCGTGAACAAGAACGGCCTGCCCTGGGCCTCGGCCCAGCTCGAAGACCTCAGCGGTGGCATCGAGGTGCTGTTCTTCCCGCAGTCCTACTCGGTCTACGGCATGGACGTCACCGAGGACGCCATCGTCCTGGTCAAGGCCCGCGTCAGCGCCCGCGACGACCGCGTCTCCCTCATCGCCAACGACCTCGTGGTGCCCGACCTTTCGTCCATCGGCGTGGATCGGCCGCTGCAGGTGGTCATTCCAACTCGCCTGTGCACGCCCGACAAGATCGGCGAACTCAAGCGGGTGCTGTCCCGTCATCCCGGCACCGCCGACGTGCACATCAGACATGTCGGCTCCCGGGATCGCACCACCACGCTCAAGGTCGCCGACAATCTCCGGGTCTCGCACTCCTCGGCCCTCATGGGCGATTTGAAGGCGCTCCTCGGCCCGGGCTGCCTGGGCGGCTGAGCGTTCGACGCTGACACCGGTCCGCCCATTGCGGACCGGTAGCTATCCGGTTCGCCGATGTCGGCCGCACCGTTCGGAATCCCCGGAATCCGTTCGGGTTGTCGGTAGGGTCCTGGATATGGTGGCTGTACGATCGATTCGCCGTTTCACCGCGCTGATCGCCACCAGTTCGCTGGCTATCGGTGGATGCGGCCAGAGCCTGCCGCACCACGTGACCACCACATCGCTGGCACAGCCCCCCGCGGCCGCCGCTCCCGCCGCTCCCGCCGTGGTCTCGGCGAGTGCGGACGGCCTGCTACTGCGCGGACGGCCTTGGTGGCCTTCGGGATTCAACGGTCCCCAGCTGGCGACCGACTACTCGATCAATTTCGGCTGCGGCGCGGAGGTCGACTTGGACGCCTTCTTCAGCAAGGTGCCCGAGAACTCCCTGACCCGCTTCGCCATGTTCCAGGCCCTCGCGGTGAACAAGAACTCGGGCCGGCTCGACTTCACCGCGGCAGACGCGGTTTTCGCGGCGGCCGAGAAGCACGGCCGGATGGTGCTGCCGGTGCTGGCCGCGCAGAACGGGGACTGCGGCGACGAGATCTTCAAGCAGCGGCAATGGTACGTGGACGGCTGGACCCGGTTCGTCCCGATCCATGGCCGGTCGGTCATGAGTTTCCAAGACTGGCTGCGCACCGCCGTCGGCCGGTGGCGCAGCTCCCCGGTGCTGGCGGGCTGGGAACTGGTAGGTGAGCCCGAGACGAGCAATTGCCGTGGCGGCCAATGCGATCTGCGGTCGCGGACCTGCCCTAAGGACGCCGCGCAGGTGCTGCGCGGCTTCATGGACACCGCCGGGAAGATCGTGCGCGATCTCGATCCCGAGCGGCTGATCTTCGCCGGTTATGTCGGCGGCAGCCAGTGCGGCACGGCGGGCAATGATTTCCGCACCGTCAGCGAGTCACCGAATATCGACGTCGTCGAATACCACGACTACAGCGAGTCCGACAGTCCGCTCATCGGCGGCCCCTCGGGTCTGGGCAACCGTCTGGTGCAGGCCCGGGCCTTGGGAAAGCCGTTGCTGGTGGGCGAGATCGGCGAGAACGCCGGTTCGTGCGAGAGCCTCGACGAGCGGCGCGACCGGATGGCCGCGCGCATCGCGGGCCAGCGGATTGGGGGCACCGCGGGCGCGGTGATCTGGGCGTACGTCCCCGATCCGCGGCTGGATGAATGCACCTACGACGTTGGCCCCGATGATCCGCTGTGGAAGCTGGTGGCCGAGCGCAGCACTCTGGGCTGAGCGCCGCGCTCAGCCGCCGATCACCCGGTACAGCCGCCAGTTCGGCTGTCCGGCACCGTCATTGGGTATCTCGAGCTCCAGGGTGGCGATCTGCGCACCGTTCTCGTACATGGTCGGATAGCGGCGGTTCACCGCGTCGGAGGTGCCGCGCCCGGAATTCGGCACGGAGAGGATGTATCTCACGCCGTGCTCGAGGGGGCGATTGAGGGTGCGGACGAAATCGCGGTCGGAGGGTATGACGAAGCGCTCGGGATACGCCGAGGCGATCTGTATCGCGAATCCGTACACGGTGTCCATGACGATGGTGCCGGCGGGCAGCTCCTTCGCGTCCAGATATTCGGCCAGCCGCCGTTCGGTGGAGAAGGTCGCCGCGATGCGCGCCTCGTCGTTGTACTTGGGCGAGACATTGTTCGGATCGGGAAACAGCACCGCGCCGAGCGCGTACTCCTGCACGGCCATCAGCTGACTGTTCATACCCAGCGCGGTCGCGGGCAGCGAGGCGAGCAGCAGCAGCGCCGCCAGTGCCGTGCCGAAGACCGGAACCGCCCCGGCTGATGCGGCCGCACGCTCCACCGGTGAGTCGGCGGCCGGGGCGTACGCACCGAGGCGGCGGGTCGGTGCGCTCCCGCGAGCGGGCGGCAGCACCAGGACGAGGATCGCCGCGAGCGGAATCGCGGCCACGTAGAAACGCAGGAACGCGAAAGTCGAACCCATGGCGTAACTGAGCGTCTGGAAGCCCAGCACGGACCCGCACAGCAGCATGGGAACCAGTGGCTGCAGATCGCGCCGCCGCAGGGCCAGCGCCCCGGCGACCGGCAGCAGCAGCGGCAGCGCGGGCGCGAGAATCAGCGTCGCCCCGATCGAGTACTGCGCCGCGGCGATCGGATGGCTCGGCGCCTCGGCACCGGACTGCGACAGGATCGCGGAATTGCCGTACTGCGAGGTGAACTGCTGGAACGCTTCCCCGGTAATGAGCCAGCTGGTGTCGGCCCACACCAGGAAGGCCAGGATCACGGGCGCGGCGACGAGCACCAGATCCATTGCCGCTCCGCTGAATCGATGCTCACCGCCGCGCCGCCGCAGGTAGCTCACCGCGAAGACGAACCCCCCGGCCGTGGCCGCCGGCGCCAACGCGTCGTAGCGGGTCAGATAGCCCAGCCCCATCGCAATGCCACACGCCACCAGATCGTGCACCCCGTCGGTGCGCACCCAGCGCATGAGCCTGCGCACCCCCCAGCACAGGCAGAACAGGAACAGCGCCTCGCTCATCCCGTTGCCGCCGTAGAACACCACCATCGGATTCAGCGCGAAAACCGCCGTCACCAGGCCACACAGCCACAGCGGCGCACCACGATCGATACCGATGCCCCAGATCATGACCACCGCGCCCGCCATGAACAGCGCGGTCATCAGCACTCCCGACAGCCCCCAGCGGGTGACCCCGGGGAACCACGGCTGCACCGCCACGAAAGGCAGCTGGGCCAGCGAGGTGAGCGGAGTGAACACGAAGCCGATGGCCGACAGATGCGGATCACGGCTGAACAGCGCCGATTCCGTCGCCGACACCCGGCTCAGCGCATCGCCCATCAGATAGCCGCGGCCCGCTGTCAGGAACGTGCCCGTGATCAGATACAGCAGCGCGCACGCGGCGTAGAGATAGCGTGCGACGCGCGCGCCGGACCGTGACTCGCCCACGGTCGTGGCCGCGGGGCCGGTATCGGACCGGTCCACCCGTGCACTGGTCGCGATGCTCATTCCGCCGCCTCCGTCGAGGTGCCCAGACCGTGGAATGTCTTCTCCCAGTAGGACGGATTGCGAAGCAGCTGCCAGCAGCCCTTGGTGGCGGCGATCGCCATCAGCAGCCAGTACATCGGTGACACCAGGCAGGCCACCAGCAGGTCGGGCCGACCGTTCTCCCGGCAGGCGACCAGATTCATGTACACCGTCGCCGCATTGCCCAGCACCAGCGCGATGAGCGCCGGGAAGTACACCGCGGCCGGGAACATGTCCTCGATCACCCGGGGCTGCCCGAACACCCACGCCATCGTGATGAACCAGAACGCCAGATTGAGACAGGCGATGATCGGCGTGCCGGCCAGGATCAGGGTGAACCGCAGAAAGCTCACCGGCCCGATCTTGCGCCACAGTTCGACCGGCCGCCGCACGTGCACCAGCCAGCTCTGCAGATAGCCCTTGTACCAGCGGGAGCGCTGCCGGATCCAGTTGATCGGGTCCGGGTTGGCTTCCTCGAGGGTGACCGAATCGATGACGGCCGTGGAGTATCCGCGCGCCGCGATGCGCACCCCGAGATCGGCGTCCTCGGTGACGTTGTACGGATCCCACGCGCCGATGGCCACCAGCACGTTGCGCCGGAAATGATTCGAGGTGCCGCCCAAGGGGATCGGCGCGCTCGAGCGCATGAGCCCCGGCAACAGGAAGCTGAACCACAGGCCGTAATCCATGGTGAACCAGGCGGTCAGCAGATTCTGCCGGGCGTTGTGGAAGGAGAGCTTCGCCTGGATGCACACCACCGACCGCGGCAAGGTCCGGAAGGCCGCGACCACCCGGCGCAATTGGAGCGGATCGGGGATGTCCTCGGCGTCGTAGATGGTGACGATATCGCCGGTGGCCGCGTGCAATCCGTAGTTGCACGCCTTGGGCTTGGTGCGCGGATCGGCGGCCGGGACCAGCACGATGGTGATGTGTTCGCTGCCGTCGGAACCGATTCCGGCGGCACGCGCCGCCTCGATGGTGGGCGCGTCATCCTCTTCGAGCAGCAGCAGCGCCTGCATCTTCGCGCGTGGATAGTCCAGGCCGTTGAGGGCGGTGATCAGATCGCCGACCACCTCGGGTTCGCCGTAGGCCGGGACCAGAATCGTGTAGGGCGGCAGGTCGGAATCCGGTACGGCACGGGCGGTGTCGTCATCGACGGTGAGAATGGCGTCGCGGGACATCCCGCGCGCGAAGATCATCACGCGATCCACCAGCACCGCGCTGTAGCCCAGGGTGCAGACCGCCACCGCCACGATCAACGTCTGCAACGGGAAGAACACCGCGCACATCACCGCGGTCGCCACCATCGCCAGCGCCGTATTGCGTTGCCACGGTAGAAAAGCCACGGACGCCGAGGCCATCGGATCGTGCTCCCGCAAACCGTGCACCGCCTCGTGCAAGGCGTGCGCCCGCTCGGCCTCGGTCGCCAATCCGGGGAGTTCGCCCGTCATTCGTCCCCTCCCATCGCGACCATCGAGCGCGCCAGACTGGTCAGCATGTCCTGGTCCTTGTATTCGGATTCGGTATCGTCTTTCTCCGATTCCGGGTCCAGGGTCACGGCATTGCCACGCAGGATCTGGTGCAGCAGATTGTCGGCATTGCGCAGGACAGAAGGCTCGGGCTGGGGGAATTCGGCGTCCGGCAGGTGATTGTCGGCGGAGATGAGGCTGACGAGTTCGGCGCCGCCGTGGCCGCGCCAGCGCCAGCTCAGCCAAGTCCAGCTCAGCAGCCGCCGGTCGTCGACGACGGTATTGAGGCGGCCGGTGATGCCGTGGCCCAGGTCGATTCGGACAGGTGCGCTGATCCGCGGCTGAATGAGCCGGTACAGCACGAACTGGGGATGCCGTTCGAGTTCGTTGGGGTTGGGCGAGCGTTCGACGTCGACCACGATCCGGCGGCGACGGGATTCCTTGTCCCAGTCCGGGTTACCGCGCTGCGCCACCAGGCTGCTGCGGGTCCACGAGGTGCCGGGGCCGAAAAATCGCGGTGCCCACGGATATTCGCGTCGGCTGAACTCCTCCCAGCCCGGCGGTACGCCCGGCGCCTCGCTGATCACCAGCCCGGCGAGGTCCGGATAGTCCACGACGTAGTCGTGTGGCAACGGAATCGGGGCGATCAGCGCGGTCGCCACCACCGCCGTCGTGATCGCGGCGCGGGAACGCGCCGCGGTGAGCGGGCGTACCGGGCGGTCCAGCGGCTTCACGGTGGACCAGTTCCGGTGGTACAGGTACATGATCGCGGTCGTGGCGCACACCGCCGGAATGGTCGGCACGGCCTGGTACGCGAACAGCGACATGTCCGGAAACCACCGCCACAGGACCGCCAGCGCGACCGCGCCCAGTACGAGGGTGAGGACCGCGGCCATGAGCGCCCGTCGCCACGTGCGCCCGGATCCGATGGCCGCGGCCATGGCACCGAGCACCAGTGCCGCCACGCCCTCGGCGACCTTGCTGCCGCCGAACACGGTCACCATTTGGCGATACGGCGTGGGAGCCGCCGTGAGCAGCACCAGCAGCCAGGCGGGCCAGAACCGGAACACCGGCCGCAGCCCGAACACCAGGACGCTCACGCTCATCAGGAACAGCGGCGCCGCGACCAGATCCAGGTGCAGCACCTCGTACTGATAGGGATAGCGCAGCACCAGCAGGCTGAGCAGCGCGCCCGTCAATCCCAGCCCGAGCAGCCCCACGATGATGTCGGTCTGCCGGTCGTAGATGGGCAGCTCGCCCCGGTACCGCAGCGCGACACCGACGGCCGCGAAGGTCGCGACCACCGCCAGCACGAAGACGTAGCCGATATCGGAGTCGTGGCGCATGTCGCCGAGCAGCTCGAGCCACGTGTAGCCGAACGCCACCAGCGTGCACAGCAACACGAACACCAACCCCACCATCGTGCGCCACTGCGGACCGCGCCACACGCGTCCGGCCCGCTGCTGCGCCTCCAGACTCGCGGTGATGCTCATATCAGCGAGAACGCCGGCGCGGCAACAGGATCACGACCGCGGCAAGCAGTCCCACGATCAGCGCCACTCCGCCGCCCAATGCGAGCCTACGGCCGAGCGGGATGGGGGAGTCGCTCTTGCCGGCGGCGACCTGTGCGGCGATACCGGCCGCGGGGTCGAAGAACTCCGGTTCCCGGTCACCCGCCTGGAGCAGCACCGGACCCGAGAGCCGGAAGGATCGATCCGGGTCGGCGAGCAGCCAATTCAGCAGGCGATCAAGGTGGTCCGGGGCCTGGGTGGAGGTACCGACCACGACCGTGCGCTTGCCGGTCCAGGTGGCCTGCAGAGAGCCGAACTGCAGCGGCGGCCGCAGATCGATCCTGGTCTCCAGGTCGGCGTCGTCGCCGTACACGATCAAGGTGTCGCCGCTGCGCTCGAGTGGCAGCGTGATGGACTGCGGCACCTCGCCGTTCGGGGCCACCAGCACGGCGGGCTGTTGGCTGTGGACCGCCGTATCGAAGGACACCAGCTCCGGCCGCAGCGGCACCGCGGTCAGTCGCTGCACGGCCACGAGAATCTGTGCGGCCCTGACGGTGTCGGCGAATCCCGGTGTCTGCAGACCCACCTGCACATCCGGCAGCAGGGCCTGCGGCACCGCGCTCAGTCCGCCCGGCACCGGTGGTTTCGCGAGCTCGCCGCGCACCTCGCCGTCCGGATCGATGGTCAAGGTGATCGGTTGTTCCAGCCCGCAACCGTGCGTCAGGCCCGCCGGCTGCAGGGTCACCGCGACCGTGGTGAACCGGGTCAGCAGCTCGGCGGGGATGGTGACCCATTCGTCGAAGCGGCCCGAGAGCTGCACGGGCCAGGCCGCGATCTGCCGGTCGCCGACCGTCACCGCCACCTGCCCGTTCAACGTCTCCGGTAGGGGAGTGTGGTTGCCGCGCAGGTGAATTCGCACATTCTTCGACGGGCGGCCCAGCCGGGTCATATCGATGGCGAACTCGATTCGCACCGAGCCGATGGCCGTCGCGCTCAGCCGGGACTGCCCGAGCGCGGCGAGAGTGGTGGACTCCGGGGCGAGCTGCGGTGCGACCGGCACGCCGAGCGCGGTGGCCGATCCGGCCATGGCCGCCCGCGCCAGATCGCTGGTGATCAAACGAATCTGGGTGGGCAGCGAATCCTTGTCGCCGGAGATCATCAGCACCGGGTCCGGACCGGGGGTGACGCGCAGCTCCGGATCGCCCTCGCGGATCACGACCTGCCGTTCCAGGAACGCGGGCGGATGGTCGGGCGGTGTCGCGCCCGAATCCAGTCGTCGGATGTCCACCGCGACCGGCTGATTGGCGTAGCGGGCGGTGGCGGCCGTGCTCAGCGCGAGGACCGCCGCGCTCTCGATGCCGGACGGGTTCGAGGGCAGGTACATGGTCAGCCGCTCGAGCACCGGCGGCAGGAACTCCGCCACCGTGGTCGGCTGTCGCTCCTCCCCGAAGTAGACGACCGCCGCATCGGAGAGGGTGAACGGCTGGCCGGTCCAGTCGTCGGGGCAGATGCCCGCCTCGGGCAGCAGCGAGGAGGCGAGCGTCACGCTGACGGCGTTGCCCTCCACGCGCGCGCCCGCCAGGGAGATCCGAATGGGCGCACGCGGATCCGTCGGCACGCCGATCCGCTCCAGCAGACGCTGATCGGACCGGGTCTCCAAGGTGCCGTGCGCGAGGGCGGGCGGCAATTGCACGGTCCCGGTCAGCGCGACGGGCACGAGGCCGGGCAGCAGCGGGAGAGTCAGCGACACCTCGTGCTCGCGTCCGGGGAACTGCAGTGTCCTGCCCAGCCCCAGGCTTTGCAGCGGGATCGGGTGATCCGCCGGCGCGGCGGCGGCGGTCGGAAGGCCCAGCGGTGCGGGCGCGATCGCGACGATCATCGGCGGTGCCGTCAGCGTGAGGGCGAGCGTTGTCGCGAGCAGTCCGGACCACCTGCGGGGCGCGAGCGAGGACGAAGTCATGCTGGGGCTCCCAGGGGACAAAGGGTTTGGGGGACAGCGTGGGTGCGGCGCGGGCCGAGACCTGTTCGGTTCAGAGCCAGGTGGGATCGCCGAAAACCGCTCCGCTGTCGTCGGTTTCGGCGGACTTCGCGTAGACGTAGGTGTACTGCCGGATGGAGACCGGGCCCGCGCACTGGTTCACGGCGATGTGGAAGTCGCGGACGATGACCTGGACCTGTTTGCCCGGGATGAGGTCCTTGGTCGCGACCTCGAGGTCCTTGACCTCGCCGGGGGACAGGTTGATGGTCATCGGCACCTGGATGTTGGGTCCGATGATCTGCAGTGCGGGGTTGCTGCCGGGTCCCGGTGGGATGGGGACGTTTCCACTGGGGACGTAGACCTGCGGGATCGCGCCCAGGCTGCCGGTGGGCAGGGTGACCGAGCAGCCGACGTGGTAGCCGGTCTTGAGCTGGCCGCCGGCGATGCCGTCGACCCGGGCGTAGGACATATTGCTGACCAGGGCCTCACGGGTGGTGCCCACCTGGTTCAACGGCGCGATGCGATTGATGAACTCGTCGCGGTCGCCGACGGTGAAGCTGCCGAAGGTGGATTGGTAGGTGCGCTCGTGCGGAGCGAGGGTGACGATATCGGCCTGGGCGGGCGGCGTGGAATACAGCGCGGCCCCGAGGGACAACAGCAGAACGCCGAGGGTGGACAGCCGCATGCGGATCAAGTTAATAGAGAAAACGCATGAATCGCCCGAAAGACACGGACCGGTAGGTCGTATTTAACGGAAGAGAGACCTACCTCAGCGGCGGGTCATCCCCAGCAGCCAGCGCAGGGCCGCGACCGTGCTCGCGCCCAGCACCGCGAGCTGGATCGAGCCCGTGATCAGGGCGAGCATCAGGCAGACCACCACACCGGCGAACAAGGCTTCCAGCTTGTAGACCGGCCACGCCGTTCCGGCGATGTCCACGGTGGCGACCGAGGGCGACCGCTCGGTGTCCGTAGGGTTAACCACTGCCATACGGTCAGGGTAGCCGGGTGGACAAAGTTCGGGCAACCGAAACTTGGTGTCGGGAACAACACACGGCGGCTGGCGGTTGAGCACGTCATGCCACTAATCGGAGAGTACGAACCGAGTCCTTCCGACTGGGCCCGCGAACAGGCCGAGCAGTACGAGAATTCCGGGGGCGCGGTGGGCGGCGACCACGAAGGCGTGCCGATCATCCTGCTCACCAGCCGCGGCAACAAGAGCGGCAAGCTCCGCAAGACCCCGCTCATGCGCGTCGAGCACGACGGTGAGTACGCGATCGTGGCGTCTCGCGGCGGCGCGCCCCAGCATCCGGTCTGGTACCACAACATCGTCGCCGACCCGCACGTCGAACTCCGCGACCGCGATGTGGTCAAGGATTACGACGCCCGCGAGGTCACCGGCGACGAGAAGGCGCTGTGGTGGAAGCGTGCCGTCGAGGTCTGGCCCGACTACGCCGAGTACCAGAAGAAGACCGACCGTCAGATCCCGGTCTTCGTCCTGACTCCCCGCTCCTGACCGTCGCCCGCCGCTCTGTGTTGATTGCAAACGACACCGGGAAGCCCGGCGGTCGAGAAAACCGTGTTCGATCAAAGAAGTGCCCCGGTCACATTGTGGCCGGGGCATTTTCAGCGATCGAGGGTGCCTCAGGGCAGGATCTGCGGGACCACGTCGGGGGCGATCGCGCCGGTGACCGCGCCGACGACGCCGCCGATGAGCGCGCCGTTGAGCGCCGCGCTGCCGACCGCGGCCGAGCCGATGCCCGGGATGATGATGGCCGGCAGGCTGAGGATCGCGCCCGACGCCGCACCGATGCCCGCACCTGCGGCGGCGCCGTTGGCCAGCGGATCGTGGTTCTGGGCCTCGGGGTTGGTGGCGACCGGCTGCAGCTCCAGCGGCTGGGCGGACGCGGTGGCGGTGCCCGCGGCGATGCCCGCGGTGATGGCGGCGGCGGTCAGCGTAATGGCAACGGGCTTACGGAAATTCATCAGGCTTGTGGCTTTCTGGTTCGTTCTCGGGTCGAGCGCTGCCATCGACGTTAGCTATGAGTTTGCGCAAGCCACAAAGCGGAGGCGACACCTCCTGCCGGACGTTTGGTCAGATGTCCAGCTCGGGGCGGTGGTGTCGGCTCTATCACCGAGCGCGCTTGCGGTTATTCGGACGATCCGCGCCGAAATCGGCGCTGCCCGCAGCCCGGCGCATGCCCCCGGCTAGCATGTTCGGGTGTCTGATCCGCTTGCTGTAGCAGAGAAAGTGTCCAATCCGCTGCCCGAACTGAGCGCGGACGAGATCGATGCGGCTGCCAAGCGAATTTCGGACATTATCGAGCCGACGCCGCTGCAACGGATTCCGCGGCTGTCGGCGCTGACCGGGGCCGAGGTCTACCTCAAGCGTGAGGACCTCACCGCCGTGCGCTCCTACAAGCTGCGCGGCGCCTACAACCTCATGGTCCAGCTCACCGAGGCCGAGAAGGCCGCCGGCGTGGTCACCGCCAGCGCCGGAAACCACGCGCAGGGCGTGGCTTTCGCGTGCAAGGCGATGGGCGTGCGCGGCCGCATCTACGTCCCGACCACCACCCCGAAGCAGAAGCGCGACCGAATCCGCGTCCACGGCGGCGAATTCGTGGAACTCATCGCCACCGGCGACACCTACGACGCGGCCGCCGCGGCCGCCGCCGACGACGTGGCCCGCACCGGGGCCACCATGGTCCCGCCCTTCGACGACCCGCGCACCGCGGCCGGACAGGGCACCATCGCCGCCGAATTCCTCGAACAGCTCGGCCGCCAGCCCGATCTGGTGGTGGTCCCGGTCGGCGGTGGCGGGTGCCTCGCGGGCATCGCCACCTACCTGCGCGAGCGCTCGCCGCGGACCGCGATCCTCGCGGCCGAGCCCACCGGTGCGGCCTCCATGACCGCCGCGCTGGTGGCCGGTGGCCCGGTGACGCTGCCCGAGATCGACCCCTTCGTGGACGGCGCGGCCGTGCGCCGGGTCGGCGGGGTCGGCTACCAGGCGGTGGTGCGCTTCGGCGGCGCGGTCCGCTCGCACGCCTCGCTGCCGCTGCTGACCAGCACCGAAACCCGCACGGGCGCGGGCTCTTTCCGCATGATGCACGTGGACGAGGGCGCGATCTGCACCGCCATGCTCGACCTCTACCAGAACGAGGGCATCGTCGCCGAGCCCGCGGGCGCGCTGGCGACCGCGGCCCTGGGCGAGATCGAGGTGGAGCCGGGTTCGACGGTGGTGGTGCTGCTCTCGGGCGGCAACAACGACGTCTCCCGCTACGGCGAGGTGATCGAGCGCTCGCTGGTGCACCAGGGGCTGAAACACTATTTCCTGGTGGACTTTCCGCAGGAGCCCGGCGCGCTGCGCCGCTTCCTGGACGAGGTGCTCGGGCCCGACGACGACATCACCGTCTTCGAGTACGTCAAGCGCAACAACCGGGAGACCGGCGCCGCGCTGGTCGGCATCGAACTGGGCACCCCCGCGGGTCTCGAGCCGCTGCTCGAACGCATGGACAAGGCCCCGATCCAGTGCGAGCGCCTGGATCCGAACTCGCCCGCCTACCGATACCTGACCTGAGCCTCGCCGCTCAGGCGTGGAGCAGATAACCCGCCGCCGAACTGTGGATGATCTGCGGTTCACCGAGTTTGCGGTCCAGGCGGGTGATCACCTCGTCGACTCCGAGGGGCGAGCCGGGGTCGCTGCAGAACGCGGCGATCTCGGCCGGGGTGACCAGGGTTCCGGCGCGGGCGGCCAGCAATTCCAGCGCGCAGAATTCGCGCGTGGTCACGGTGAGCAGGATGCCGCTGCGGCGGACCCGGCGGCGTAGCCGGTCGACCACGAGGTCCCCGATGGTGAGGACCGGCGTCGGCTGGGGCTTGCGGATCGTGCACAGCGCCCGCACCCGGGCGGCGAGCTCGCTGAGCGCGAAGGGCTTGGCGAGGTAGTCGTCGGCGCCGCCCGCGTAGCTCTCGGTGCGGTCGGCGGCGCTCTCGCGGGCGGTGATCAGCAACGCGGGTGTCAGATCACCCGATTCCCGTTGCCGCCGAACCAGATCCAGCCCGTCGCCGTCGGGTAGCCCGCGGTCCACGATGAGACAGTCGTAGAGCCGCTCTCCGCACTGCTCGCGCGCCTGCGTAAGATTCCGGGTCAGATCGACGAGGAATCCGGCTCGCCGCAGTCCGTCCGCGACCCGTTCGCCCAGCTGCTCGTCGTCCTCACACACCAGGACCCATACGCGGCGGGCGCTCATTCCATCGTCGGACATGGGCATACGGTGCCACAGTGATCATGAACGAATCGTGAGCGATCGCGGAGCGACCGCCGGGTGTTAACAGGGTGCGCGCGGGTACTCGAGCGGTTACGTTTCCGGGTTAACGGGTGCGTGACGGGGTGACGATAAATCGGGTAGTTCACTACGCGTGAAACCGAACGGTCAGGACGGGAGGCTGACGTTCATGAAAAGGCTGGTGGTGTGCTGTGACGGCACCTGGAAAGCCGAGTCGAGCACGACGGTGTCGAACATCGTCAAGATCGCGGAGACGGTGCGGCTGACCGGAGCGGGCAGGGAGGGGAAGTCCGTCGGTCAGCGCATCTACTACGTGTCGGGGCCCGGCTCGCGGGGATTCATGTCGGACCGGCTGCTGGGCGGGGCCTTCGGCCTCGGGCTGGAGGCCAATCTGTCGGCGGCCTACTGGCAGCTGGCGCTGAACTGGGAGCCGGGCGACGAGATCTACATCTTCGGATTCAGCCGGGGCGCGTACACCGCGCGCAGCCTGGCTGGCATGATCAACCGGCTCGGAATCCTGAAGTACGACGCCATGATTCACGGCGAGTACCCCAAGGCGCTCGACATCTACCGGACCCGCAAGAAGCATCCGGACGATCCGGATCCGCCGGAGTGGGAGGAGTTCCGTGCCGAGCACTGCTATCCGCAGCGGCCGACCATCAACTTTCTCGGCGTCTTCGACACCGTCGGCGCGATGGGCGTGCCGGGTCTGACCGCCCGCAAGCACCGCTTCCACGATGTGCGGCTCTCGAAGATCGTGCTGTGCGCTCGGCAGGCGCTGGCCATCGACGAGCGCCGGCGGGCGTTCGCGCCCTGCCTGTGGGAGATCCCGGCCGAGCAGAAGGGGCTCTACGACCGGCCCGATCGGGTGAAGCAGGTCTGGTTCGAGGGCGTGCACAGCGATATCGGCGGCGGCTACCAGGACTGCGGGCTGTCCGACATTACGCTGCGCTGGATGATCGCCGAGGCCGAGGCCGAGGGGCTGGCCTTCGATCACGACCGCCTCGACACCTTGCTGCGGGATTGCCCGTTCGATGCCACGCACCTGCACGATTCGCTGAGCCTCGGTTTCCGGGTGCTGAACTATGCGCGCCTGGCCGGGAGCTGGCGCAGCCCGCGCTTCTACTGGGATTCGTGGCGCAAACTGCTGCAGCCCGAGGACGAGGAGAGCTTCCTCGCCTCGACCGTCCCGGATCGAAAGGGCTACCGCCCGGCCAATATCCACCGATGGTGCGAGCACAGCCGCGTGCCGGTGCCCCCGGATCTGATCGAGCCCATCGAACTGGTCCCCATCCCGCGCCCGGCCCCCCAGGTGCTCTCGAGCTAGCTGACAGCCATGCTGTGATCTTCCGAACCTCACGATTACGGCGAGTGCCAAGAGCTGTGCCCGGCCGCCGTGATACTTGTCGGATGCGATGGATTCGCGATTATCACGCAGACGAGGATGTCTGGCTCCTGATCGAACTCGACGACCACGGTCGGCCGAACCGCCAGGTCAACCTGAGCGGTCGAGACGGTCACCCTGTCGTCGCCGCATCGCTCGTCGAAGTAGTCCACGCGCGCGATGTCGGGGGTATCAGCGCGGTTCAGTCTTACGAGAGCAAATTCGGTGTGCTTGCGGAGGAGAGTGCCGATGACCGGGACCTCTCGGGCGATCCTCTCGAGGAGATGACCGCCGCCGAATTCGAAAACGTCTGGACCGCAGCTCGTTCGGTCATCGATGGCCGATGAGTCTCACCACGCGCCGGTGGGGTGCGCCCGAGATCGGCTCCACGACAGATACTCTCGCGCCATGCGCTACTGGTTGGTCGACTCCTTCACCGATACTCCGTTCACCGGCAACCCGGCCGGCGTCGTGCTGCTCGACGCTCCCGCCGACGAGACCTGGATGCAGGCGGTGGCCGCCGAGTTCAAACATTCGGAAACCGCGTTCGTGCACGGTGATCGGCTGCGCTGGTTCACCCCGGCCGCGGAGGTCGACCTCTGTGGGCACGCCACGTTGGCCGCCGCCCACGTACTCGGCGGTGATCACGTATTCCAGACCCGTAGCGGCGCGCTGACCTGCCGCGTCGACGACGGCTGGATCCACATGGACTTCCCCGCCGACCCACCCCAACCGTGCACCCTGGAGGTCGAGAAGGCCCTGCCGGGTGTGACGGTGCAGTTCGTCGGCCGCGGCGTGTCCGATGTGATGGTGCGGGTCGGTTCCGCCGCCGAAGTCCGGGCCGTCCAACCGGATCTGGCGCTGATCTCCGAGTGGGACGCGCGAGGCGTGATCGTCACTGCACCCGGCGACAAGCCCGGGATCGACATGGTGAGCCGGGCCTTCTATCCCGCGGTCGGCGTGCCCGAGGATCCGGTCACCGGCTCCGCGCACTGCACGCTGGCCCCTTACTGGGCGGCCCACTTGGACCGGACGGAACTGGTCGGCGAACAGGCGTCGCGGCGTGGCGGCATCGTGCGGATGCGGCATCGTGGCGACCGGGTGGGCTTGGCCGGTCGAGCGGTCACGGTGGCATCCGGTGAGCTGCACGGCTTTTCGAACTGAGGCGGCGATGCGGAGCGCGGTCGCCGGGCGCGGCGACCGGCTAGTTGTTGGCGCGTTGGATGGAGCGTCTCACGAGGCTGCGGATGCCGGGAAGCTGAATGGCGCGGAGCATCAGCTCGCCGACCCACACCTGGGTGCGTGACGACGGGGCGAATCGGCTGATTCCTTTCCGGGCCAAGGCCTGTCGTTTGTGCACTTCGGGGCGCAACGACGTCTCCCAGGCGTCGAGTGCGGCCGGTATGTCGTCGCCGTGCGCCGCGAGTGCGGCGCCGAGCCGATCCGCACCGTCGAGGGCGAGGGCGGCACCGTAACCGGCGAATACCGTGACGCACCAGGCTGCGTCGCCGAGCAGCACGACTCGGTCATGACTCCAACGGTCCATCACGATCTGACCGACCGAGTCGAAGTAGACGGAGGCGGGGTCGGTCTCGAGTTGCCGCAGCGCGTCGGCGACACCGCCGCCCAGATCCCCGAACGCTCGGGTGAGGGCGGGTGCGACTCCGAGAGCCAGTTCGGCGCCCGGGTCGGGGCAACGGTAGGTGAAGAACGCCGAAGAGCGTTCGGGTCCCAGATTCATTACCGCGGCAGTGCGTCCGGGGCCGATATAGGTGGTTCCGTGACCTTCGGGTATCCGCTCGGGAGTCGCGTCCAGCGGAAATGCGCCGACCATGTGGCCCAGGTCGACGAGATGGTCGGACTCGGCGCCGAAGACGAGCTCGCGGACTCGGGAGTGCACGCCGTCGGCGCCCACGAGGAGCGCGGCGTGCAGACGGGTGTCGTCGCTGAGGGTGACCACGACCTCGGCGGAGCTCTGGGTGATGGCCCGCACCGTGGTGGCGAAGCGGAATTCGGCGACGTCTGCCACGGCGTCGTACAGCGCTGACTCCAGGTCACCCCGGAACAGGCTCAGCGCCCGGTTCCCGACCGCGGCTTCGGTGACGGCGGCGGGCACGCGGAGCTTCTCGCGGCCGTCCGCGTGGACGAGGATCGAGGTGAAGAACCCGATATCGCGCGAAGTCAGCGCCGGGAGCAGTCCGAGCCGTTCGGCGGCGGCGAATCCGGGTCCGTGCAGGTTCACCAGGTAACCGCTACTGCGCCGGCTCGGTGCGCGTTCGACCACGACGACCTCCCAGCCGTGCTGATGCAGTCGCAGCGCGGCAGCCAAACCGGCGATGCCGGCGCCGGCGACGACCGCCCGCCGGGTCGATGTCCCGGCGGGTCGATGCGTGGTGTTCTCGAGCGCGTCCATTGCGATCTCCTGAATCGATGACGGTCGACGACAGCCGACGAGCTGTCGCCGTACCGTCAACTAGTAGTTGACGTACGAATGAACGTCAACTACTAGTTGACCTATGGTTCGACAAGTACCGCTGGGCGATGTGATAGCCGCGATCGAGCGCGCCCACCCCGATAGCCGCTTGGATCGCTTGGCGGCGGGAGTGATTCTCGCGGCGCACTGGTTGCGGGTCGCCGATCAGCTACTGGGCTGTTTCGTGGACCAGGCCCGGCGTGCGGGCATGTCCTGGACGGAAATCGGTATGCGCCTCGGGGTATCCCGACAGGCCGCGCAGCAGCGGTTCTCGACACGTGCCGGAGAACGACCGCGAGGAGCCGAATCGTGATGGTGTGCACAGCGAACGGAAGAAGATCGTGACCCCGGGCCTGTCGATCGTCACCGGCGTCCCGGCGAGCGGTGGTGTTGTCTCCGGTCCGGTCCGGCTGGTGCGCGGTGTCGACGACTTCGACACGGTCGAGCCCGGCGATGTCATCGTCTGTCGTACCACCGATCCGTCGTGGACAGTGCTTCTCGGCCTTGCCGCCGCGGTGGTGACCGAAACCGGGGGAATTCTGTCCCATGCCGCAATCGTCGCCCGCGAGTACGGGATTCCAGCCGTGGTGGCAGTCGAGGGGGCGATGGCGGCCTTGGCGGATCATCGGCTCGTCTCGGTCGATGGGACCGGTGGCCATATTCGTGCGCTCGCTCGATCCGAAGTTGATGCCGCTCCATCCGACGTGGCGACTCGACACGAAAGGCAAGTCCCCGATGACTCACGTCTCATGTAGTTCGTTGCTCGCGTTGCATGCCATCCGCCTCGGAGGGTTCGTGGGTACGCAAGCCGTCGCCGACAGATTTCACCTGCCCCTCGGCCTCGCGGAGTCGCACATCCGGGATTTCCGGGAGCGCGGTTGGATCAGCCACTTCCGATTCGCGACGGACGCGGGGTGGTCGCTCACGGCGCGCGGGCGCGGGGAGAACGAGCAACTGCTCGCCGGCGAACTTGCCGAGTGCGGGGCGAAATCGTCGGTGGAAGAGGTCTATCGCATGTTTCTCCCACTCAACGAACGGTTGGTGAAGGCATGCACCGCATGGCAGCTGACAATTCTTCCCGACGGCGGCATGCGCGACAACGATCACGACGACGCGGATCACGACGCTCGAATCCTCGCCGAACTGGAAAGCCTCGCACAGGAATTGGTGCCGATGACGACTCGGCTCACCGAACACCTCGCCCGATTCTCCGGTTACGACACACGGTTCGCCTCAGCGCTCTCCCGGGCCGTCTGCGATCCCGAGATGATTGTCGGCACCACAACTGATTCCGCCCACCGGGTCTGGTTCGAACTGCATGAAGACCTGATTGCCACGCTGGGTATCGATCGGGGAGCCGCCCCGTAGCAGGCGCAGCGCCGCTGACCCGGGCGTGAGGTGTCGAGAAACAGTGCTCCGCAATCGGTTCCGGCGCACTGTCGGACCCGTGCGAGCAGCGGCGAGGAGACCAGGTCGGGGGCGTCGGGGGCGTGGTTGTACTGACTTTTCTGCTCAGGGCAGATCGGGTGGGGAAGCTCGATCGGTTGTGGATAGGGTCCGGTGCATGGAGATCGTATCCGTATTGCCGCAGCTGACAGCGCTACGGTTTGCCCAGGTCAACGACCTCAACGTGTACGTGTGGCACGACGCGGGCGTGGTGACCCTGATCGACAGCGGTCTGCCCGGGACCGCGGGGGAGATCGAAAAAGGGCTGCGCGCTGTGGGATTCACCCGCGACCAGGTGCGGCGGGTGATTCTCACCCACGCCCATGACGACCACATCGGTTCGGCAGCCGATCTCGCCGAGTGGGGGGCCGAGATCTGGGTGCATCACGCCGACGCCGACATCGTGCGGGGCGAACGCCCGCAGCCGGCTCCGGTCCTGCGCGAGTGGGAACGACCGATCGCCGAGGCCCTCGAGCTCGGCCCGGCCCCGCGTCCGGCCCCGGTGCACCGCGAGATCCACGACGGCGAGGTGCTCGAATTCGGTGGCGGCGCACAGGTGCTGGCGGTTCCCGGCCATACCGAGGGCAGTCTGGCGCTGTACTTGCCGCACCATCGGGTGCTGTTCACCGGCGACACGCTCGCCAATGTCGGTGGTGTCACCATGCCGGGTGTGTTCAACCTCGACAGCGCCGCGGTCGACGCGGCCGCCCGTCGACTGAGCGAACTCGACGCCGACGTCCTCTGCGTCGGCCACGGGGACGTGCTGACCGCCGCGGCCCTGCACGCATGGCGCAGTCACGGAGCGGCCCGCTGAGGCCTGCCCGGGCACCGGCCATCGCGGGCGTCCGGAACCGCTCAGCGGACCAGGAGGGCGACCGGGAGGCGGGCGAAGAGTTTTTCCAGGCGGGCCCGGCCGGAGAAGGTGTGGCCGGTGAGGCGGTCGGTCCAATGGCCCTGGGGGAGATCGAGGACGGTGTCGGACCAGCCGCCCGCTTCGTCGAGGCGGATCGAGTGGCGGGTGACGGCCACGATCACCTCGGGGGTTTCGCCGCGGCGGCCGCGGGCGAAGGAGAGCAGGTGGTGGGCGCGGTCGCCGGCGGCGAACAGGGGGACGTAGGTGCCGCCGACGAAGCAGTCGGGGCGTTCGCGGCGCAGCCACAGGGCGTAGGCGGTGATCCACATCTTGACCGCGCCGGAGGGGTCCAGATCCGGTGTGCCGGTGAGGGATTGCAGCAGCAGGGTGCGGTGGGTGAAGTCGACTGGGCGGCGGTTGTCGGGGTCGACGAGGGAGTCCTCCCACAGTTCGCAACCCTGGTAGATGTCGGGGATGCCGGGCCCGCACAGTTGCAGCAGCTTCTGGGCCAGCGAGTCGGTCCAGGCGTGCGCGGCCAGATCGTTGACGAATTCCCCCAATTCGGCCCCGACCGGCCCGTCGATGACGGTGTCGATCCAGCGGTGCACCGCCGTCTCGAACTCGATATCGGGTTCCTCCCAGGAGGATTGGGTGCCCGCCTCGCGAACGGCCTTCTCCGCGAACTGGTGCAGCCGTTCGCGCAGGCCCTGCACGGCCGCGGCCGGGCGGCCGTCGGCGGGCCAGACGCCGAACATGTTCTGCAGCAGGAACAGTGTGGTCGCGCCGTCGGGCCCGGGCGCGATCTCCTCCCATGTGCTCACCGAGCGCGCCCAGATGTCGGGCACCTGCGAGAGCATCCCGATGCGGGCGCGCACGTCCTCGCCGCGCTTGGTGTCGTGGGTGGACAGCGTGGTCATGGTGGCCGGCCAGCGGGCGGCGCGCTCGGCGTTGGCGAGATGGAATTCGATGACCGAGCGGCCGAAGCGGGCCGGGTCCGCGCCCATCTCCTGCAGCGACACCAGCCGCGCGGCGCGGTAGAACATGGTGTCCTCCACCGCTTTCGCGGTCATGGCGCCGCCCACCTGATGGAAGCGGGTGGCGGCCTCGCCGTCGAGGGACAGCGCGGTCACCAGCACCTGCAGCGGCGCGGTGAGCTCGGCATTGCGCCGCGCCACGTCGGCGACCACCGCGCCGATCGTGCCGGCCAGCGGCGCGTAGTCGGTGCGGTAGACCGGCATGAAGGACAGCACCTCGATGGCGGCATTGGTGAGCGCCATGGTGTCGAAGGCGTCGGCGCGGGCATCGCGCTTGATGGCGGCCACCAGCCGGCGCACCTCCGGCACCAGCATGGTCTCGGCGACCGCGCGGCGAATCCGGTGCTCCTGCTCGAAGAACCAGGCGCGGTCGCTGCCGTGCCCGGTGAACTGGCGCGACAGCTCGGTCAGCTGCTTCTCGCCGTCCGGGTCGATGAGCACGCCGCCGATTTCGGCGAGGGCGTCGTAGCCGGTGGTGCCGTCGATGGGCAGGGTGGCGTCGAGGGGTTCGCGATCGGCGAGCACCTTCTCGACCAGCAGCAGCCGTGCCGGGCCGATGAGCTGGCGCAGCCGCCGCAGGTATTCGGCCGGATCGGTGAGCCCGTCCGGATGGTCCACGCGCACACCGTCGATCAGGTCGTGCTCGCACCAGGCGGCCAGTTCGCGGTGGGTGGCCTCGAAGACGTCCGGATTCTCCTGCCGCAGCGCGGCCAGCCCGCCGACGGTGAAGTAGCGGCGGTACCCGCACAATCCGGACTTCCAGTTGACCAGCCGGTAGTGCTGCTTGTCGTGGATGCGCAGGGCGTTCTCGCCGTCGGTGCCCGGCGCGATGGGGAAGCGCATATCGTGCAACGCCAGCATCGGTTCCGGGCCGGAACGGTCCACGGTGAGCGCGGCCGGATCGTTCTCCCCGGCCAGCACCGGCAGCGCGATGCGCCCGCCAGACCCGTTGCCCGGCGTCCAGTCGATGTCGAACCAGGAGGCGTACTGGGATTCCTTGCCGTGCCGCAGCACATCCCACCACCACTGGTTCTGCTGCGGGTCGGCGACGCCCACGTGGTTGGGCACCAGATCCACGATCAAACCCATGCCGCGGCTGCGCACCTCGTCGGAGAGGGCCTTGAGTCCGGTCGGCCCGCCCAGTCCCGCCGACACCGTGGTCGGGTCGGTGACGTCGTAGCCGTGGGTGGAGCCGCGCATGGCGGTCATGACGGGCGACAGATACAGGTGCGAAATGCCCAGCTGCTGCAGGTATTCGGCGATCGAGCGCGCGTCCGCGAAGGTGAGCGCGTCGGGCCGCAGCTGCAGGCGGTAGGTGCTGCGCACGGGTGTCTGCCGGGCGATGGGGCCGGTGTGGTGTTCGAGCGAGCTGGTCATGGCGGTATCGATCATGCCGTACGGCGCAACACGAGCAGACAGCGTGCGGGCACTTGCACGGTCGAGGCGGCAGGGCGGGCGGTGTCGGCGGCGGGATATCCCGTCGGCGTGGAGCAGTCCAGGGCGATCGACCAGGACTTGCCGTGCGCGGCGTCGGGCAGCGTGAAATCCAGTGCCGCGTCATGTGCGTTGAAGCACAGCAGGAACGAGTCGTCGGTGACGCGGTCGCCGCGCGGTCCCGGCTCGTGGATGCCGTCGCCGTTGAGGAACACCGCCAGCGAGCGCGCGAAGGTGGTCTTCCAGTCCGCGTCGGTCATGCGGGTGCCGCCGGGAGTGAACCAGGCGATGTCACCGGGGCCGTCCTGAACGGGCGCCGGATCGAAGAAGCGGCGGCGGCGGAAGATCGGGTGCGTGGCGCGCAACGCGACCGTCCGCCGGGTGAATTCGAGCAGATCGGCATTGGTGTGCATGAGTGTCCAGTCCATCCACGACAGCGGTGAATCCTGACAGTAGGCATTGTTGTTGCCGTGCTGGGTGCGGCCGAATTCGTCGCCGTGCAACAGCATGGGCGTGCCCTGCGAGAGCAGCAGGGTGGCGAGCAGATTGCGCGTCTGGCGGGCGCGCAGGGCGAGGATCTCCGGATCCTGCGTCGGGCCTTCGATGCCGCAGTTCCAGGAGCGGTTGTAATTCTCGCCGTCCTGATTGCCCTCGCCATTGGCGTCATTGTGTTTCTCGTTGTAGGACACCAGATCCGCGAGGGTGAAACCGTCGTGGGCGGTCACGAAATTGATGCTCGCGCTGGGGCGGCGGCCGGTGGCCTCGTAGAGGTCCGAGGACCCGGTGAGCCGGGAGGCGAACTCGCCCAGGGTCGCGGGCTGCCCGCGCCAGTAATCCCGCACGGTGTCACGGTATTTGCCGTTCCATTCGGTCCAGGCCACCGGGAAATTGCCGACCTGGTAGCCGCCCTCGCCGACGTCCCACGGTTCGGCGATCAGCTTCACCTGGCTCACCACCGGGTCCTGGTGCACCATGTCGAAGAAGGTGGAAAGCCGGTCCACATCGTGCAATTCGCGAGCCAGGGTGGCGGCCAGGTCGAAGCGGAAACCGTCGACGTGCATGTCGAGGACCCAGTAGCGCAGCGAATCCATGATGAGTTGCAGGGCGTGCGGGTGGGCCATGTTGAAGCTGTTGCCGGTGCCGGTGTAATCCATGTAATTCTGCGGATCACCGTCCACCAGACGGTAATACGCGGCATTGTCGAGGCCGCGGAAGCTCAGCGTCGGGCCGAATTCATTGCCCTCGGCGGTGTGGTTGTAGACCACGTCGAGAATGACCTCGATCCCGGCGGCGTGGAACGCTCGCACCATGGCCTTGAATTCGTTGACCGCGGCGGCGGGGGAGTGGCCCGCGGCGTATCCGCGATGCGGGGCGAAATAGCCGAAGCTGTTGTAGCCCCAGTAATTCCGCAGGCCGCGATCGAGCAGGATGCGGTCGTCGAGGAATTGGTGCACCGGCATGAGTTCGACGGCGGTCACGCCCAGCGTCCGCAGGTGCTCGAGAACGGCCGGATGCGCCATGCCCGAGAAGGTTCCGCGCAAGGGCGGCGGCACGTCCGGATGCGTGAAGGTCATGCCTTTCACGTGTGCCTCGTAGATGACCGTCTCGTGGTAGGGCCGCCGCGGCGGGCGGTCGTCGGCCCAGTCGAAATACGGGTTGATCACCACCCCGGTCATGGTGTGTCCGAGCGAGTTCTGCCCGTAGTTGTAGGGCGCGGCATCGGTGCCGAAATCGCCCTCGAACGCCTTGCCGTAGGGGTCGAGCAGCAGCTTGCTGGGATCGCAGCGCAAGCCCTTCGCCGGATCGAAGCGGCCGTGGACGCGGAAACCGTAGCGCTGTCCCGGCGTGATCTCGGGCAGGTACGCGTGCCACACGTACCCGTCGACCTCGTCCAGCGGCACCCGGGTCTCGCGGTGGTCGGGGTCGATCAGGCACAGCTCCACCCGCCGGGCCACCTCGGAGAACACCGAGAAATTGGTCCCGGCGCCGTCATAGGTCGCGCCCAGCGGATAGGCGGTCCCCGGCCAGACACCGAGCGCGGTGGTGCCGGGGGTCGCGGGAGGCATGCAGTGACGATATAGGCCGCCGCGACCGCGTCCTCAGCGGCCCGGATCGGTCCCGGGACCCAGCGCGCGCCGCCAGGTCTGGCCGACCAGATCCACGCCGAAACTGTGGTGCGGATTCGATTCCACCAGCGTGAAACCCGCGCGCTCGTAGATGTGGCGGGCCGAGGTCAGGATGCTGTTGGTCCACAACACCATCTCGGTGTAGCCCGCCTCGGTGGCGAAGCGCAGGCATTCGTCGACCAGGGCGCTGCCGACGCCGAGCCCGCGGGCGGAAGGTTCGACGAGCAGCAGCCGCAGCCGCGCGGTGGTCTCGCTGTCGCGCATGCAGTAGACGCTGCCGACCGGGGCGCCGTCGTATTCGGCGATCCAGGCCCGTTCCCGTTGCGGGTCATGGGAATTGAGCCAGTCGGCGACGATCTTGGCGGCCAGCGCCTCGTACTCGCCGTTCCAGCCGAACTCCTCGACATAGAGCTCGGCATTGCGCTGGATCGCCCAGCCGTGCTCGCCGGGGCGGGGCGCGCGCAGGATGACGGCGGCCGGATCGGGCTCGGACTCGGCGTCGAGGATCTGCTCGATGGTGCGCATGGCGCCGACCAGCCGGGCGCGCACGCCGGGGGCGTGCGGGACCAGCAGGTCGCCGATCTGTTCCTGGGTGCGCTGGTTCAGGATCTCGAAGGCCGCGCGGCCCGCGTCGGTCAGTTCCACGATCTGCCGCCGCCCGTCGGCCTCGGATCTGCGGCGGGCCACCAGCCCGCGCTCCTCGAACCGGGCCAGGATCCGGCTCAGATATCCGGGGTCCAGGTCCAGCGCCAGGCGCAGGTCCACCACCTCCGAGGCGCCGAAGTTGGCCAGCTCGAACAGCACCCGGCCCTCGGTCAGCGTGTGTTCGGTGCCCACGATCCCGCCCTGGAGCACCCCGATGATCCGGGTGTAGCGGCGGTTGAAGGCGCGGACCGCGGCGATGTGCTGGGCCTCCACGAGGCCATCGGCAGTGCTGGTCACCATCTCGGCTCCAATCCTTTGACCGAGTCAAAGAATACGCCGCAGCGGCGGGTGAGGACAGGGTTCGTGGTAACTTGAACAGCGTTCAAGCCAGCTCCTCGCAAGGACTTCCCGTAAGGATTTCCAGTGGCACTGACCCCCGACGCGATCACCGCCCTCGACGCGGCACACGTGTGGCATCCCTACGGCGGCTTCCCCGCCGGGACCGATCCGCTCATCGTGGCCTCCGCGTCCGGCACCCGGCTCACCCTGGCCGACGGGCGGGAGCTGGTGGACGGGATGAGCTCGTGGTGGGCGGCAGTGCACGGCTACCGGCACCCGGTGCTGGACGCCGCGCTGCTGGCGCAGGCCGGGAAGATGAGTCACGTCATGTTCGGCGGGCTCACCCACGAACCGGCCGTTCGGCTTTCGCAGTTGCTGGTCGAGCTGACCCCCGAGGGGCTGGACAAGGTCTTCCTCTGCGACTCCGGGTCGGTGTCGGTGGAGGTCGCGATCAAGATGTGCCTGCAGTACCAGCGGGCACTCGGGCGGCCCGCGAAGCACCGGCTGATGACCTGGCGCGGCGGCTATCACGGCGACACCTTCAGCCCGATGAGCGTGTGCGATCCCGAGGGCGGCATGCACTCGCTGTGGACGGATGTCCTCGCGCCCCAGGTCTTCGCTAGCGCCCCGCCGGAAACCTATGAGCCGGAATACGTCTCGGAACTCGAGCGCGTGATCGCCGAGCACGCCCACGAACTCGCCGCCGTCATCGTCGAACCCGTCGTCCAGGGCGCGGGCGGTATGCGCTTCCACGACCCGCGCTACCTGGCCGACCTGCGCCGCCTCTGCGACGACCACGACGTGCTGCTGGTCTTCGACGAGATCGCCACCGGATTCGGCCGCACCGGAACGCTTTTCGCCGCCGAGCAAGCCGGCGTCCGCCCCGACGTCATGTGCGTGGGCAAGGCATTGACCGGCGGCTACCTGACCCTGGCCGCCGCCCTGTGCACCTCCGAGATCGCCGAAACCATCAGCCGCTCCCATGGCGGCCTCATGCACGGCCCCACCTTCATGGGCAACCCCCTGGCCTGCGCCGTCGCCGTCGCCTCCATCGAACTCCTGCTCTCCCGCGACTGGCAGTCCGAAGTTCGCCGCATCGAATCGGAACTCACCGCCGGTCTCACTCCGGCCCGCGACATACCCGGCGTCGCCGGAGTCCGAATCCGTGGCGCGATCGGCGTCATCGAACTCGCCCACCCGGTCGACATGCGCAAAACCACCCACGCCGCAGTCGAATCCGGCGTCTGGCTCCGCCCCTTCCGCAACCTCATCTACTCCATGCCCCCCTTCATCTCCACCCCCGACGACGTCACCCGCATCACCACCGCCATGCGAGCCGCCGCCTCGGCCTGACGCGGAGGTCTTACTGCTGCAGTTCGGGAATGGGCTGTTCCTCCAGGACGACGATCTCGCACTGCTCGGCCCAGTGCAGGTGGTGATGGTCGCCGACCATATCCAGGGCCTCGTCCATGGATTCGGCCCGCAGGATGGACATTCCGATCACGCCGCTGTCGGTTTCGGATGTTCCGTTCGGCGTGATCCGGCGTGCGTTGCCGAGGGGCTTGCCCGGGTCGAGCAGGCCGCTCCCGATGCGGTCGCTCCAATCCGCCCACAGCCGCATGCCTTTCGCGGCTTCTTCGGGTGTGGCCTGCGCGAATCGTTCCGCGACCGAGAGGGGTGCGAGGTACAGGACTATGTAGCGTTTCATGATCCGAAAATAGGTGACCAAATGGTCACATGTCAACGGTCATGTGACCGGAAGGTCTCGTATAGGGTGAGATCGTGGACGAAGACGCGGTGTTCAAGGCGCTGGCCGATCCCACCCGGCGGTTTCTGCTGGATGCGTTGTTCGTCAAAGACGGCCAGACGCTGACGGAGCTGGAATCCGGGCAGGAGATGACCCGCTTCGGCATCAGCAAACATCTGCGTTTGCTCGAAGAGGCCGGGCTGGTGACCGTCGTCCGCAGTGGGCGAAAGAAACTGCACTACCTCAATCCCGTGCCGATCCGGTTGATCCACGACCGCTGGATCGACAAGTTCACCGAGCGGCAGATCACCGCACTCGCCGATCTGAAGAAGGACCTCGAATCATGAGCTTCGAGGACGTCCTCGCACGGGCGCGCCCGGAGACGACCCAGATCCACCGCGTGATCATCGCCGCACCGGCCGAACGGATCTGGGAAGCCATCACCCATCCCGACTGGACCGTTCGCTACGGCTTCGGCGGCCGCAGCGTGATCGAGCCTCGGATCGGCGGTGCGTTCACGGTTTTCGCGCCGACCGGCCCGCGCCCGATCGACAGCGAACCCGACATCCTCATCCGCGGCACGGTCACCGACTACGACCCGCCGACGCTGTGGGGCGCGCGCATCCGCTTCCTCGGCGACGAGCAGCTCGCCGCACAGCCGGAAACCTACCTGCGCTACGAGATTCGCGACCGGGGCGACGGCACCTGCGCCCTCACCGTCATCCATGACGTGGCGGGCGCGCCCCTCATCTCGATCATCATCTCCGGCGACCTGGAGCCCGAAGGCTTCGGCGGCGGCTACCCGTTCATGCTCAGCGACCTGAAATCCCTGCTGGAGACCGGTCGATCGCTACCAGCCAGCCGTCATATCCGGTGAGCTCGGTCGAATCGTTGTTGCGGCACAACACCGCGACCGCTCCAGGCGCAATCCGAACTTGGCTGCTGAGGTCAGTGCGGTGGCCGGTTTGTTGCGCTGCCGGTGGCCGGGTCGAGGATGAGAAGCGGCTATGGGCGGCAAGGAGCGCCTCACCGGCAATCATGCCGAATCCGATCACGCCCGCTATCGCTCGGATCCGGGTCCAGCGCCCTTGTGACCCGGTGTCCTGCGATGTCACGCCGAATAGCCCCTGAGTCGTTGTGCGCTACCCGGTTTCCGGCAGCTTGTCTGCGGCTTTGCTGCTTGGCCGGGCGGCACGCGGACTCAGCGACTAGCCCGTTTTTCGCGCACTTTGTCTGAATTGTCGCTGTCAGACAGGACTTCCCAGACTCGGAAAACGCAGTGGTAGTCGTCGGACCAGCCGCGGGCGATCAGCATGAAGGTGTCGCCGTCGCGCAGGATGGTGCGGCGGCTGACCATCTTCGGATGATCGGGAATGAATTTCGAGACGAGGTCGGGGACCTTCGCGAGGGCTTGTTCGCGGGTGCCCACCACCTCGGTGAGGATCTTCGGACTCCAGGTTTTGCTGTCGCCGAAGCCGGTCGTCTGCTCGACCACTATTGCCCATCGTGGCATCGCGCAGCCTCCTTACGATCCCCAGCATAGCGCCGCTCACCGACACCCATGGTCTCCTGAACGGCGTTCAAGTATGCTTCCGAGCTGTGACTGCCGATCCCTTGAGCTGGCTCGACGCACGCGCCGCGGAGCGCGTGGACGCCGGGCTGCGCCGTGAGCTGCGCCCCCGCACCTCCGACACGGCGTGCATCGACCTGGCCTCCAACGACTATCTCGGGCTGGTCCGCCACCCGGAGGTGATCGAGGGGGCTATCGCCTCGGTGCGGTACTGGGGCACCGGCGCCACCGGCTCGCGGCTGGTCACCGGCACCACCGCCGAGCACGAGCAGCTCGAGGCCGAACTCGCCGAATTCGTCGGTGCGGAGGCCGGATTGGTGTTCGCCTCCGGTTACGCGGCGAATCTGGGCGCGGTCACGGCGCTGGCCGGCCGTGGGGCACTGGTGGTTTCGGACGCGGGCAGCCACGCTTCGCTGGTGGATGCCTGCCGGTTGTCCCGCGCGCGAGTGGAGATCGCGCCGCATCGCGATCCGGCGGCGGTGGATCGATTGCTGGCCGAGCGCCGCGAAGAGCGTGCACTGGTCTTGACGGATTCGGTGTTCAGCGCAGACGGCGATCTCGCGCCATTGGCGGAGCTGCACAGGGTGACTCGTGAGAACGGCGCGGTGCTGGTCGTGGACGAGGCGCACGGTCTGGGCGTGCGCGGCGCGGGCGGCCGCGGTCTCGTGCACGAGTGCGGGCTGGCCGGGGAACCGGACCTGATCATCACCGCGACGCTCTCCAAAGCCTTTGCCGCCCAGGGCGGTGTCGTGCTGGCGAGTGAGCGCGTCCGCGCGCATCTCATCGACGCCGCCCGCACCTTCATCTTCGACACCGGCCTGGCTCCCGCCGCCGTGGGCGCGGCGCGTGCCGCCCTGTCCCTGCTCCGCCGCGACCCCGCTATGGCGCAACGCGTCCTGGACCGCGCCGCCGACCTGGCCCGCATCGCCGGTGTCGGCCAACCGGATTCGGCCGTCGTCTCGGTCGTGCTCGGCGAGGCCCAGGTCGCCTATGACGCCGCCCAGGCCTGCCGGGAGCGTGGCCTGTCGGTCGGCTGCTTCCGTCCGCCGTCGGTCCCCGAGGGCACGTCCCGGCTGCGCCTGACCGCCCGCGCCGACCTCACCGAGGACGAACTGGCCACCATCGCAACCGTTCTCGGCGAGGTCCTGGCCGAAGCCCGTGCCCGGGAGGTCGTTCCGGCATGACCCGGATGCTCTTCATCACCGGCACCTCGACCGATGTCGGCAAGACGATCGTCACCGCCGCCCTGGCCGCGACCGCCCGCGCGGCGGGAGCCGATGTCGCGGTGTGCAAACCGGCCCAGACCGGCGTGGCGCCGGGCGAACCCGGCGACCTCGCCGAGATCACCCGCCTGAGCGGAGTGACCCGCACCCTCGAACTGGCCCGCTACCCGGAACCGCTGGCCCCCGACACGGCCGCCCGCCGCTGCGGAGCGCCCCTGCTGACCTTGGCCGAGACGGTCGCAGGAATCGAATCCTGCGCCGACGCCGACCTGGTCCTGGTCGAAGGCGCGGGCGGCCTGCTCGTCCGAATCGGCGACTTCACCCTCCTCGACCTGGCCCAAAAAATGAACGCCCCCGTCCTACTGGTAGCCGCCGCCGGCCTCGGCACCCTCAACCACAGCGAACTCACCACCCGCGCACTCACCTCCGCAGGCGTCGAATGCGCCGGCCTGGTCATCGGATCCTGGCCCGCCACCCCGGATCTCGCCTCCGAATGCAACCGCACCGACCTCCCCGCCGTCACCGGCGTCGACCTCATCGGCTCCCTCCCCGCCGGCGCAGGCGCCTGGACCGCCCCCGCCTTCACCGCCGCGGCCCCCACCTGGTTCGACACCCGCTGGACCACCCGCTACCTCCACCCACAGGTGTAGCCCGGGCACAATCATGTGATGCCGGACCCCAGAACAGACCGCTACCAAAGACTTTCGGCTTCCCTGGGATCCCGCCCCGACTCCGAGCTCCTCGAGCTCATCGAGACGGGCCAACCCGTCGGTGTGGGAGTCGGCGGCAGCTCGGCGGTCCTGAACGTCGACGGCGTACCGGTGTTCGCCAAGCGCATCCCGCTGACCGATCTCGAACTGACCCACGGACCCTCCACCGCCAACCTGTTCGACGTCCCACTGCACTGCCAATACGGAATCGGTGGCCCGAGCTTCAACGCCTGGCGTGAAGTGGCCGCGAACACCATCGTCACCGGCGCGGTCCTGTCCGGCGAGACAAGGGCTTTCCCGATGCTTTATCACTGGCGTGTGCTTCCCGGCCGACCGCCGATCGCCGCCGAACACGCCGATGTCGAGACGGTCGTCGCCGCCCAAGGCGGCTCTCCCGCGATCCGTACCCGACTCGAAGCCCTGGCCGCCGCACCGAACTCCCTGGCGCTGTTCAGCGAGTACATCCCGCACCCGCTGGCACAGTGGCTGCGCGAGAACCCGATCGACAAGGCCATCGCATTCGAGCGCCAGCTATCGGAGATCGTGACCGTCCTGCAGGATCACCGGCTACTCCACATGGACGCCCACTTCGAGAACTTCCGCTCCGACGGTGACCGGATCTACCTGACCGATTTCGGCTTGGCCACCTCACCCCACTTCGACCTCTCGCCCGCCGAACACGCCTTCGTCGCCGCCCACGCCACCCATGACGCCGACTACACGGCCATGCGCCTGGTCAACTGGCTGGTGACCGAGGTCTGCGGTATTCCGGGGCCGCCCGCCAGTGGCGCACTGGCCCGGAACGAGTACATAGTTCGCTGCGCTGGCGGCGATATTCCGGACGACGTGCCCGCACCGGTGGCTGCCATTCTGGCTCGGCATGCTTCCGCCGCCGCGAGTATGAATGCTCTTCTCTGGAAGTTGTTCTCCGGGGAATTCCCGGCCGGCGATATCTGGTCGGGGTCTTCGATAGCACCTTCGGGTGAGAGTTGGTGGCTCTCGGGTATCGGGGGCGGGGTGCGGGATCGCTCTCGGGGGTGAGGTGCCGGTGGGGCGGGGGTGCATAGCGTGAGGGTTCTTCGGGATGGAGGACGAGATGCTCAGGTATGCACGGGGTTTCGGTTGTGCGGGGGTCGCGGTGGTGTTGGCGTTGTGCGGTTGCGGGACGGGTGGGCGCGCGGAGGAACCGGCCGCGTCCGGGTACGGCGGTACGCGGGTTGTGCTGCAGCGGTTGAGCGGTGGGGAGAGTGCGCCCGGGGTGCTGCTCGAGGTGAGGGATGGGCGGGGGCGGACGGTGTTGGCCGAGGGGGTTGCGGAGGTGGGGAGCCGGGTGCCGATGGAGGGCGGGGATCGGTTTCGGATCGGGAGCATGACCAAGATGTTTGTCGGGACTGTGGTGTTGCAGCTGGTGGGGGAGGGGCGGGTGGAGCTGGATGCGCCGGTCGAGCGGTATCTGCCGGGGGTGGTCGAGGGCAGTGGGAATGACGGGCACGGCATCACGGTGCGGCAGTTGCTGCAGCACACCTCAGGGCTGCCGGATTACGTGCAATACCTGGATCTGAGCGAGCTCATCACATCGCCTGCCACGCATCATGATCCGGAGGAGCTGGTGCGGGTCGCGCTCGCGCATCCGCCGGTGTTCGCGCCGGGGACCGGGTGGCAGTACTCCAATACCGACTACGTCGTCGCCGGAATGCTGATCGCGAAGGTCACCGGGCATTCGTACGGCCAGGAGATCGAGAGTCGGATCATTCGGCCGCTCGGGCTCGGTGACACCTCCGTTCCGGGGGACGACACGGCGATCCCGGGCACTCATTCGCACGGGTATGCCCGGCCGGGTGATGCGCTGGTCGACGCGACCGAATTCAACCCGACGGTCGCGGACGCGTCCGGAGCGATGATTTCCAGTGCGGCGGACATGAATCGGTTCGTCGACGCACTCGTGAACGGCAGTCTGCTGCGTCCGTCCGAGCTACGCGAGATGATGACCACCCGACCGGCCACCGATTCCACCGGCGATGCGTACGGTCTGGGGCTCGTCAGCTCCCCGCTGCCGTGCGGCGGCGTGTACTGGGGTCACGACGGCGGCATCATCGGATTCCGGACCCAGACCGGCGTCACGACCGACGGCCGCACCGCCACCGTCATGAACAACCTGTACCCCGGCGGCAGCGACGCGCAGATCGCGGACATGCGCACCGCCCTCGCCACGGCCCTGTGCGAATCAACGCCCGGAAAGCCCAAGCCCTGACCGCCTGTCCACGAGCTACCGCGGGGGAACCGGCGGAAATCGTGAAGGCGGTGGCGGCGGGAGGGGCAAAGAGGTTGGCGGTCTTGCCGGGGAGGCGGCGTTGGCCTGCCGGTCCTCGGTGAGCCACGGGGGCATGGGAAGGGGAGGGCGTGGTGTCCGGTCGTGCCAGGTGCGGAGGCGGAGCAGGGCGGCTTGGAGGGTTCCGGTTCGGAGGGCGTGGCCGATGGTGCCGTCGCAGAACCGTTCGGCCCGGGTGAGCATGGTCAGGAGTCGGCAGGCTTCGGCGACCGGGGCCTCGGCGAGGTCCTCGCCTTGTTCGTATCGCTGGATGCCGTCCCAGTTCCGCCAGTCGAAGTCGACATTCACCTTCACCTCGGTGAGGGCGCGGCGCACGTCGTTCACCGTGTCGCTGTAGACGGCGTAGGGCATGCACAGGGCGCCGTTCGGAGTGTGGGTGCGGATCTCCCAGGGGCTGGGCTGCTCGGCGAGCAGGGCGTCGTATGCGGACCACAGTCGCTGCCAAGCCTCCGGTGGCGTGCTGCGCAACCGCTGTTCGATATCGGAATCGCTCGGCTCCATTCCGGCACCCTACCGCCGGAGGACCGACCGGCTCCGATCGTCTGCGGGCTCACAGATTCCTAATGGGTGGTTTGCGATGGTGGCCGTATGGATGAGTCGGCGGCTGTCGCACATGTGCTGCGGCGCACCACCTTCGGGCCGTTCCCGGGGCGGGTGGAGGAGTTTGCAGGGAGGGGAGGAGGGGATGTCATCGACACCGTCCTCGGGGCGAAGGCATTGGAGCCGGCGACGCCGGTCTTCGACGAGGACGAGGACGCCGCCGCGAGCGGACCGGTCGGCCGCTGGCTGAAGGCCATGGCGGATCCGGCGGCCGGGGTGCACGAGAAGCTGGTGTGGTTCTGGCACGGGCATTTCACCTCCAGCCACGACAAGGTGGATACCTGGGAGTTGATGTGGCAGCAGCACACGCTGCTGCGCAAGCACGCGATGGGGAACTTCCGGGAGCTCGCGCAGGCGGTGACCGTGGACGGGGCCATGCTGCAGTGGCTCGACGGCGCCGGATCGGTTGCGGACGCGCCCAACGAGAATCACGGGCGCGAGCTCATGGAGTTGTTCACCGTCGGCCGGGGGATCTACACGCAGCAGGATGTGAAGGCCGCCGCGGTCGCGCTGTCGGGGTGGAACGTGGACGACCACGGGGCGGTGTCCTTCGATCCGGACTCCGGGAACAGGCGGGCGGTGGAACTGCTGGGGCGGCAGGTGATTTCGGCCCGGGACGTGGTCGACGTGCTCTGCGATCGGCCGGAGACCGCTCGGTTCATCGCCGCGAAACTGCATTTGTTCCTGGTCGGTCAGGCGGCTTCGGAACAGCGGCTCGGCGAACTGGCGGCCGTCTTCACGCAGGCGCGCTTGGAGATTCGGCCGCTGGTCGAGGCGATCCTGCGGCATCCGTCCTTCCTGGAGGCGAGGTACACCCGCCCTCGGTATCCGGTCGAATGGGTCACGGCCGCGCTGGCCGTCTGCGGAATCACCGATGTGGCGAAGGCTTTCGAGACCATGACCGGTCTCGGCCAGTCGCCCTTCTATCCGCCGAACGTGGCGGGCTGGCCGCCGGGCAACCGGTGGATCGCGCCGGGGACGTCGGTGGCGCGGGCGGCCTTGGCCGTCGAGGCCCCGGTGATAGCGGAGATCGCCGACGCGAGCGACCCGGTCGAGGCCGTTTTCCGCCGTGCCGCGATCTACGACCCCACACCCGAAACCCGCACCGCCGCCCGCGATCTGGCCTTCGCGCTGCGCCGTGAGCCGCGGCAGGCGGCGAGCGCGCTGCTCGCGCTGGCCATCACCGCGCCCGAATTCACGCTGGCATGAACAGGAAGGGCCTCCCGATGGTCTCGTTGGATCGACGCACCGTGCTGCGCACCGGAGCGGGTCTGGGCGTGGTCGCGGCCGCCGGCGCGGTGGCCGGATACGAGCTGCTCGGTTCCCGGTCGACCCCGGAACCGTGGCATCCGCCCGCACCGGTGCGCGCGGCCGCCCCCGACCGGCGGCGGCTGCTGGTGATCGAAATGGCCGGGGGCAGTGACGGATTGTCGATGACCGTCCCCTACACCGACTCCCGCTATCGGGACCTGCGCCGTCGCACCGCCATCGCCGCCGAGCACGTGCACGCTCTCGACGACAGGCTGGGCCTGCACCCGCACCTGTCGAAGCTCGCCGCCTCCGGTGTCGCCGTGGTGCCGGGCGTGGGCATCGCCAAACCCGACCTCTCGCACTTCGAGATGCTCTACCGTTGGCAGACCGGCAATCCGGAGGGCCTGATCCGGGCCGACACCGGATTCCTGGGCCGGCTGTGCGATCACCTCGGCGACCCGAGCGCCCCGGCGGTGGGTGTCGCGCTCGGCGTCGGCTCCTCGCAGGCCCTGGCCTGTGAACGCGTCACCACGCTGTCGGTGGACTCCGGAAACGACGGCCTGTTCCCGGTTTTCGACGACGAGAACGTCCGCGACGCGTGGCTGGCGGCCCAGCGGGCGATGGCGCATCCGGATCGGACCGATGCGCCGTCGTTCGCGACCGCACGCGCTGGAACCGCCGCCGCGCTGCGCTTCTCGGACGTGGCCGCCACCCTCACGCCCGCGGGCGACGGCTACCCGCACAGCGACCTGGGCATCCAATTGCGTTTGGCCGCACGGCTGCTCGCCGATGACAACCACGGACTGCGTATAGTGCACGTGCCCATGGGCGCGGATTTCGACACCCATACCAAACATCCCGGCCGTTACGAGAAGCTCATGAAGGATCTGGACGACTCACTGGCCGCCTTCCGTACGGACCTGGCCCGGCGCGGCATGGCCGACCGCGTCCTCATCGCCGCCTACAGCGAATTCGGCCGCCGCGTCCCCGACAACGACTCCGACGGCCTCGACCACGGCGCGGCCGGCACCGCGCTGCTGCTGGGTCCGGTCAATCCGGGCGTGTTCGGCGAGCAACCGTCGCTGCGCGCCCTCGACGCCGACGACAACCTGCGCGCCACCGTCGACATGACCGAGTTCTACGCGACCCTGGCCGAGTCCTGGTTCGGCGTCCCCGCCACCGACGTCCTGCCCGGCTCGCCGCGGCCACTGCCCGGGGTCGTGGCCGCATGACCGGGGCGGGTGCTGTAATTGCGCAGGTGAGGGTACTCGTATGCGAGGACGACAGGGAACTGGGCGACGAGGTCGCGGCCGGGTTGCGGGCGGCCGGATTCGCGGTCGATCTGGCCCGCGACTACGCCGACGCCGATCTGAAGATCGCCGTGAACACCTACGACTGCCTGGTCGTCGACCGCGGCCTGCCCGACGGCGATGGCCTCGATCTGGTGCGCGCGCACCGCGAATCGGGGCAGCGCACCCCGGTCCTCATGCTGACCGCCCGTGACGCCCTCGCCGACCGGCTCGACGGTTTCGCGCAGGGCGCCGACGACTACGTGGTCAAGCCCTTCGCCATGGACGAACTCGCCGCCCGCGTGCGCGCCCTGTGCCGCCGCCAGGAACTGCCCGCCCCCACCCGCACCGTCGTCGGCACCCTGGTCGTGGACCGCCCGCGCCGCCGCGTGCACCGCGCGGGCACGCTGCTCACCTTGACCCCCAAGGAGTTCGGCGTCCTGGAACTCCTCGCGGTGCGCGCCGGCACCGTGGTGACCCGCGCCGAACTCATCGAATGCTGCTGGGACGAAATGGCCGAACCCGCCTCCAATGTCGTCGACGTGGTGGTCGCCCAACTACGCCGCAAACTCGGCGACCCGCCCCTGATCGAAACCGTGCGCGGCGCCGGTTTCACCATCGCGCCGTGAGCTTCCGGCGACGCCCCGGTGTTCCGCCTGGCGGTCCGGACCCCTCGGGACTGGAGGGCATACGGCGAGAGTCCGGTGTTTCGCGTGGCGGTCCGGACCCCTCGGGACTGGAGGGCATACGGCGAGAGTCCGGTGTTTCGCGTGGCGGCCCGGACCCCTCGGGACTGGAGGGCATACGGCGAGAGTCCGGTGTTTCGCGTGGCGGTCCGGACCCCTCGGGACTGGAGGGCATACGGCGAGAGTCCGGTGTTTCGCGTGGCGGCCCGGACCCCTCGG
>NZ_WRPP01000007.1 GCF_009760405.1 Nocardia terrae | reverse complement strand
CCTCGTGCAGGTTGGCGTCCTCGACGCTGATGGACAGCCCCAGCCCGGTGCCGCCGGAGCGCCGCATGCGCGAGGGGTCCGAACGCCAGAAGCGGTTGAACACCAGCTTCTCCTCGCCCGGGCGCAGGCCGACACCCTGGTCGCGCACCACGATGGCGACGGCATTGGCGTCCGCGTCGCCGCGCATGCGCATGAGCACCGGCTTGCCCTCGCTGTGGTCGATGGCATTGGCGAGCAGGTTTCGCAGCACCCGTTCGACGCGCCGCGGATCCACCTCGGCGACAAGCGGTTCCTCGGGCATGTCCACCACCAGTTCGACGCCGGACTCCTTGGCCAGGTGCCGCACCGTGGAGACCGCGGCCCGCGCGCACATGCGCACGTCCAGCGATTCCACCTGCAGTTCGGCCACACCCGCGTCGTGGCGGCTGATCTCGAGCAGGTCGTTGAGCAATCCTTCGAACCGGTCGAGCTCGTTGACCAGCAGTTCGGCCGAACGCGCCAGCGCCGGGTCCAGGTCGTCGCTGGATCCGTGGATGAGGTCGGCCGCCATGCGCACGGTGGTCAACGGCGTGCGCAGCTCGTGGCTGACGTCGGAGGTGAAGCGTCGCTGCAGATTTCCGAACTCCTCGAGTTGGGTGATCTGGTTGGACAGGCTCTCGGCCATTTCGTTGAACGACATGGCCAGCCTGGCCATGTCGTCCTCACCGCGCACCAGCATGCGCTCTTTGAGGCGTCCGTCGGCGAAACGACTCGCGATGCGCGCCGCGGATCGGATGGGCAGCACCACCTGCCGGGTCACCAGCGCGGTGATGGCGGCCAGCAACACCAGCAGCACGATGCCGCCGATGAGCATGGTGCCGCGCATGAGGCCCAGGCTGCGCTGCTCATTGCTGAGCGGGAAGATCAGATAGATCTCGAGCGAATCGATATCGGCCGAGGGGCTGCCGATGATCAGCGCCGACCCCTTGTACCCATCCGGGCTGGAGACGGTCGCGAACTGATAGGAGACCTGCCGCTGCTTGACGAATTGGCGCAGCTCGCTGGGGATCTCCTGAATCGAGCCGGAGGTGATCTCCTGCCCGCTGTCCCCGGTCATGGCCAGCGCCGCCTCGTAACTGCCTGCGGCGCCGCCACTTTGGGTCCCGCCGGCGCTGTTGAACAGCGCGCGGCGGGCGTCGTCCAGACGGCTCTGCTGGGTGCCCGAATCGTGCACACCGGTCAGTTGGTTCTGAACGGTGTTGCGGGCGCGACCCATTTCCTCCACGGCCGCGTTGATCTTCGCGTCCAACAACCGGTCGGTGATCTGACTCGTGAGCACGACGCCCAGAATCGTGATGACGATCAGCGACAGGGTGAGCGTGGACACGACAACACGCAGCTGCAGCGAACGCCGCCAAACATGGCCCAGTTGCTCGCCGAGATTGCGGAACCAGGCCACCACTACCGCCAGCCACCGCTGAACGCGGTTTCTGGAGCCAGCGATCACGGCGGTCCGGCCTTGTAGCCCACACCTCGGACGGTCAAGACGATCTCAGGGTTCTCCGGATCCTTCTCCACCTTGGCGCGCAACCGCTGCACGTGCACGTTGACCAGGCGGGTGTCGGCGGCATGCCGGTAACCCCAGACCTGTTCGAGCAGCACCTCGCGGGTGAACACCTGGCGCGGCTTGCGGGCCAGCGCCACCAGCAGATCGAACTCCAGTGGAGTCAGCGAGATCTGCGCACCGCCGCGGGTCACCTTGTGCGCGGGCACGTCGATGACGATGTCGGCGATGGAGAGCAGCTCCTGCGGCTCCTCCTCGGTGCGGCGCAGGCGAGCCCGCACCCGAGCCACCAGTTCCTTCGGCTTGAACGGCTTGACGATGTAATCGTCGGCGCCGCTTTCCAAACCCAGGACGACGTCGACCGTGTCGGTCTTCGCCGTCAGCATCACGATGGGTACACCCGAGTCGGCTCGCAACACCCGGCACACATCGATGCCGTTCATGCCGGGCAGCATGAGGTCGAGCAACACGAGATCCGGGCGCAGCTCCCGGACCGCGGTGAGCGCCTGCGTGCCGTCACCGACGACGTGGGGGTCGAAACCCTCACCGCGCAAGACGATCGTGAGCATCTCCGCGAGAGCCATATCGTCGTCGACGACCAGAATCTTCGGCTTCATAACGTCTAGTTTGTCACCTCTCCGGCTCTGATTCGGCCGCCACGCCAACACTCGTGACCTGTCGGCGCACATCCAACCCTATCCAGCAACAATTTCCGCGAGGCGCGCGGTAAGTGTTGCCGGTTCGTCACCGGTCCGATGCACCCACCAGGCTCCGCGCCAGTTGATTTCGGCCAGCTCACGATAGACAGTACCGGTGCGGCGCTGCAGTCCACCGTCTTTCTCGTAGGAGTCCAGCGCGCGGGCGGTGTCGGCCGCGCCGCGCCGCCGAGCGCGCTCCTCCGCCACATCAACCGGGACGTCCAGCAGAATCTGGACATCCGGGGCAGGCAATCCGAACCGCTCGAACTCCAATTCCTCGATCCAGGCCACGATTTCACCGTGCGCGTCCTGCTCGGTCCGGGCGGCGGAGTAGGCGGCGTTGGAAGCGACGTAGCGGTCGAGTAGCACGATGTCGTTGTCCGCCAGCAGTTTCGAGAGTTCGTCGCGCGCCTCGGCGCGGTCGAGAGCGAACAGCAGCGCCATGGCGTTCACAGACTGAGCGGTATCTCCATGGCCGCCGCGCAGCGCCTCGGCGGCGAGGTCGGCGTGCACGGAGACGCCGTAGCGCGGGAAGGCGAGGGTGGCGACCCGCAGGCCGCGGGCGGTCAGGCCGGCGACGACGGCATCGGTCAGCGTGCGCTTGCCCGCGCCGTCGAGACCTTCTATCGCGACCAGTACACCCATGAGAGGGAGACTACCCAATGGTCGCTATAGTCCGCCCATGACTTCCGATGGCGTCAAGTCTTCCCAGTTCAAGCGCGCTTTTGCAGTCTTGGGAGTCGCGGTTGCGGCCGTCGTGTCGACCGCCTGCGGCAGCGGTTCCAGTGACAAGGACACCACCCCCGCCGCCCCGGCGGCCGACGCCGGCCGCCCCTTCGATCTCCAGGCCCACCGCGGCGGTCGCGGCATGACCATCGAGGAATCCCTGCCCGGCTTCGCCAAGGCCATCGAACTGGGCGTCTCCACACTGGAACTCGACATCGTCCTGAGCAAGGACAGGGTCCCGCTCATCTGGCACGATCCGGTCATCCAGGCCGAGAAGTGCACCGACACCGCCCCGGCCGCTCCCGGCGATCCGCAGTACCCCTACGTCGGCAAGGTGATTCACGACCTCACCTACGACCAGATCCACACCCTCGACTGCGGCAAGAAGCTCGCGGGATTCCCGGACGCGCAGGAGCTTCCGGGCAACAAGATCGCCAAGCTGCCGGAGCTGTTCGATCTGGTGAAGACCTACCCGGGCGCGTTCGAGGCGCTGCGCTACAACGTGGAGACCAAGGTCGAGGCCGAGCACCCCGAACAGTCCGCCACCCCCGACGAATTCGTGGACGTCATTCTCGACGCGGTCACGGCGGCCGGAGCCACCCGGAGGGTCGAGATCCAATCCTTCGACTGGCGCAGCCTGCCGCTGGTGAAGGCGAGGAATTCGAGCATTCCGACCGTGGCGCTCTATGACGCCACCACGTTCGTACCGAACAGTCCGTGGCTCGGCCCGATTCGCTACGAGAATCACGCGGGCGACGCCCTGGGCGCGATCAAGGCTCTGGGCGCGGACATTTCGTCGCCGGATCACCAGCTGTCCGACGTCACGGCCGAATACGTCGCCAAGGCCCACCGTCTCGGCCTCGAGGTCGTGCCCTGGACGGTGAACGACAAGGACAGCATCGGCAAGACCCTCGATATGGGCGTGGATGGCCTCATCACCGACTACCCGAATCGCGCCCGGGAAGTCATGCGGGACAAGGGCTATCCGCTGCCCGAGTCGTTCCGCAAGTAACCTGCGCAAATCCGAAACGGATGTCATTCAATTCTTGTAGGGTCCGAGCCACAACTCCCCCTGCAAGGAGAGCACCTGATGAAGTCCCGCTTCACCTACACCCTGGCCGCCGCCGCGGTCACCGCCGCCGCCCTTTCCACGGCGGGCACCGCGGCCGCGGACCCGGTTTCCCTCGACCCCGTAGCCAACTCCGGCTCCTCCCTCATCCCCTCGGGCTCCTCCGTCCCCTCCGGCTCCGGCGGCTCGGGCTCGAGCAATGTGCTCGGCACCGGCTCCAGCGCCAGCGAACTCATCAACGCCACCCTCTGCACGCTCCAGGGCAAGCAGTGGGTCCCGGTCCTCGACATCTGCGTCTGACCCCACCACCCGCCGCACGGACGCGCCGCCGACTCCGACGAGTCGGCGGCGCACCAATTTTCGAGCCCCCGGAAATACGGGCCACTTTCTGAAACATGTTTCTTTTACAATCGCCGGAACGTTCCACCATCGAGGAGACCCGATGAAACACGCTCCGGCGCAACGCCTCTCGACCCTGCTGCTCACCGGCCTGGCCGCGAGCGCCCTCGCGACCGGCACCGCGTCCGCGGATCCGCCGCCCGCACAGTCGGCGACACCGATCGCCGCCTGCAACACCGGGTCCAGCGCGCCGAGCAGTGCGATCCAGAACGGCCTCGGCGGCAATCTGGGCGCTTTCCTGTGGCCGCTGGAGAACGCGATCACGTGCCTGACGAGCGGCAGTTCCGGCACGACCAGCGCCGCCGCTCCCGTCGTGGCGACAGATTCGGGCTCGGGCACCGGATCGGCGGGTACGGGGTCCTCTGCCCTGAGCTCCGCACTGAACACCGGATCTCATCAAGTCCTGTGCGCGACGGTGGACCCGTCCTGGGCGAACAGCTTGGGGTGCGGCCTGCCGCCGTCCGGGCCCTGGGCCTAGCCGCCCGATAACGAGATTCGGCCGGTCACCCGTGGGTGACCGGCCGAATCTTCAGTTGCTACAGCGGGTTCGGCTCAGTAGCGGTAGTGGTCCGGCTTGAACGGGCCCTCCACGTCCACGCCGATGTACTCGGCCTGGTCCTTGGTGAGCTTGGTCAGGGTGCCGCCCAGGGCCTCGACGTGGATCTTGGCGACCTTCTCGTCGAGGTGCTTGGGGAGGCGGTAGACCTCGTTGTCGTACTCGTCGGGCTTGGTCCACAGCTCGATCTGCGCGATGACCTGGTTGGAGAACGAGTTCGACATGACGAACGACGGGTGGCCGGTGGCGTTGCCCAGGTTGAGCAGGCGGCCCTCGGACAGCACGATGATCGACTTGCCCGACTCCTTGAACGTCCACAGGTCGACCTGCGGCTTGATGTTCAGCCGGTCCGCGCCCGAGCGCTCCAGGGCGGCCATGTCGATCTCGTTGTCGAAGTGGCCGATATTGCCCAGGATGGCCTGGTCCTTCATCGCCTTCATGTGGTCGAGCAGGATGATGTCCTTGTTGCCCGTGGAGGTGATGACGATGTCGGCGTCGCCGATCGCCTGCTCCACGGTCACCACATCGAAGCCGTCCATCAGCGCCTGCAGGGCGTTGATCGGGTCGATCTCGGTTACCTGCACGCGCGCGCCCTGCCCGGCCATCGACTCCGCGCAGCCCTTGCCCACGTCGCCGTAGCCGCAGATCAGCACCTTCTTGCCGCCGATGAGCACGTCGGTGCCGCGGTTGATGCCGTCGATGAGCGAGTGGCGGGTGCCGTACTTGTTGTCGAACTTCGACTTGGTGACCGAGTCGTTGACGTTGATCGCCGGGAACGACAGCTCACCCGCGGCCGCGAACTGGTACAGCCGCAGCACGCCGGTGGTGGTCTCCTCGGTGACGCCCTTGACCGAGTCGGCGATCTTGCCCCACTTGGTGGCGTCGGCTTCGAGGCTGGCGCGCAACAGGTTCAGGAACACCTTGAACTCGGCCGAGTGGGTCTCGTCCTCGGGCGGCACCACGCCGGCCTTCTCGTACTGCGCACCGCGCAGCACCAGCATGGTGGCGTCACCGCCGTCGTCGAGGATCATGTTGGCCGGCTCGCCCGGCCAGGTCAGCATCTGCTCGGCGGCCCACCAGTACTCCTCGAGCGTCTCGCCCTTCCAGGCGAAAACCGGAGTGCCCTTGGGCTCGTCGACGGTGCCGTGCGGACCGACCACGACCGCGGCGGCCGCGTGGTCCTGGGTGGAGAAGATGTTGCAGGAGGCCCAGCGGACCTCCGCACCGAGGGAGACCAGGGTCTCGATGAGCACGGCGGTCTGCACGGTCATGTGCAGCGAGCCCGAGATGCGCGCGCCGCGCAGCGGCTGCACATCGTGGTACTCGCGCCGCAGCGCCATCAGGCCCGGCATCTCGTGCTCGGCGAGCCGAATCTCCTTGCGGCCGAACTCGGCCAGGGACAGGTCCGCCACCTTGTAATCGATCCCGTTGCGGACGTCGGGGGTCATCATGCTGGACACAGCGGTCGTCATCTGCCTCTCCATGGTCGGCTGCTTGGCGCTAAGGCTAGTCGGTCCGGCCTGGTGCCCCCACGCGACGGCCGACGTGCGTACAGCGTACGCACGTCGGTGGCGTTTTGTCGATCCTCGAATACGCGGGTCAGGCGGCGGCCGGGAAGTCGTACTCGGCGAGGATGCGGTCCCGCTTGCGGGGTTGGATATTGGCGCGGCTGACGTCACCCGCGTAGTGCTCGAGCAGCCGCGAGTCCATCACGTACCGCCACAGCGGCGGGAACAAGGCCAGCAAAATCATGGTGGCGTAGCCCGCGGGCAGCTGCGGAGCCTCCTCGGAGGTGCGCAAAGTCTGGTACCGGCGTCCAGGATTGGCGTGGTGGTCGCTGTGCCGCTGCAGGTGGAACAGGAAGATATTGGTGACCAGACGGTCGCTGTTCCAGCTGTCGCGCGGGGAGCAGCGAGCCCAGCCGCCATTGGGCCGCCTGCGCCGCAGCAGACCGTAATGCTCTACGTAGTTCACCGTTTCGAGCAACGCCGCGCCGATCACGGCCTGCAGCAACAGATACGGCAGGATCGCCCAGCCGAAAACCGCCAGCAACGTTCCGAACAGGACCACGGTCATGCTCCACGCCTGCAGGATGTGGTTGTGGACACTGAACCATCGGCGTCCCTTGCGCCGCAGCCGCTCGCCCTCCAGCCGGATTGCGGAACGGAAGCCGCCGATCACGCTGCGCGGCAGGAACTCCCACAGCGACTCCCCCATCCGCGCGCTCGCCGGATCGTCCGGCGTGGCGACGCGGGCGTGGTGGCCCTTGTTGTGCTCGACGAAGAAGTGACCGTAAGCCGATTGCGCCAGCGCCATTTTCGACAGCCAGCGCTCCAGCCGCTCCACCCGGTGGCCGAGTTCGTGCGCGGCATTGATACCGATGCCGCTGACGAATCCGAGCGTGGCCGCCAATCCGAGTTTGTTCCAGATCGACAGGTCGTGACCGGCCCACATATAGGCGGCAAGGCCCAGACCGACCAGTTGAACCGGCAGGAACATGAAGGTGCACCACCGGTAATACCGGTCGTTGGAGAGTAATTCGTAGTCTTCGTCGCGCGGATTGTTGCCGTCTTCCCCGACGACCCAGTCCAGCACCGGAATGACGATCAGGACGATGATCGGCCCGATCCACCAGAACACCGTCGCCTTGGTGTACAGCACCAACTGCGACGGCAACAACGCACTCATGGGTGCGACCAACCCCAGCACCCACAGGTGGCGTTTTGGATCCGGCGAACCTGACCGTTTGCCGACCATTTGCACTATTGCCCCGCTAATCAGAAACCTCATCGACTATCGCGCTACATATCTTGGAACTTAGCCCCTGTTACAGCACGCCGCCGGACCAAAAGGTGGCAACTGTTACATCATGAGCAGTCGGTTCTCGTGCAGCTGCCCGTGTGGCACCGGTCACTTGACCCCTTTGGCAAACCGGCGGCATAACCCCAATCAGCGCAACCACACATATCGCACCTGTGGCCGCCCAGTTCGACCGTAGTCGGTCCGGCGTTCCACCACGCCGTCTTCGGCCAGACGCTCCAGGTATCGCCACGCCGTCACCCGCGAGACGCCGACCGCGCGGCCCGCCTCACCGGCCGACAGCCCCTCCCGGGCGGCCCGCACCGCGCGCGACACCTCGTCCATGGTCTGGGGCGCAATACCTTTCGGTAATGTCGCGCGCTGGTCGGGCGTGCGCAGCACACCGAAGGCCCGATCGATGTCCTGCTGCGAGACCGCCGCCTCCCCGGCCGGCAGCGCCGCCCGGTATTCGAGATAGCGGTCCAGCTTCTCGCGGAAGGCCGCAAAGGTGAAGGGTTTCAACAGATACAGCACCACGCCGTGCGAGACGGCGGCGCGCACCATGGCCAGATCCCGGGCGGAGGTGACGGCGATGACGTCCGGCCGCGGCCGCAGCCCGGCCAGCGCCGCCGCGACCGCGAGGCCGCTCATATCCGGCAAGCCGATATCCATCAGTACCAAATCGACGGGCACGCCGGAAGATTGTGACCTTTTCGCGATCGAGAGGGCGTCGCGGCCGGAATGGACCACGCCGACCACATCGAAGCCCTGCAACCGCTCCACGTAGGACCGGTGCGCCGCAGCGATTTTCGGCTCGTCCTCGACGATCAGTACTCGAATCCGGTGACGTGGGGTGGTCATCGCGCGAACCTCACGATCACCGCGGATTCCGGTTCCCGCCTTGCCCGTAGCTCACCGCCGTGCCGGGCGACCAGTCTGCGCACCAGCGCCAGCCCGAGCCCGTGATGATCGGTCTTGGTCGAATACCCGCGCTCGGTGGCCCGGGTGAACAGCTCCTCGGACATGCCCGGCCCGCTGTCGGCCACCCGCACGAACAGCTCCGACTCGTCGCGGCGCACGGTCACCTCCACCCACGCGTCCTCGTCGTGCCCGACTTCGTCGAGCGCGTTGTCTATGAGATTGCCCAGCAGCGTGACCATCTCGTGCGGGGTGAGCGGATCGGTGGTGTCGAGCAGGGTGTCGCCGGTGACGGTCAACTCGACCCCGTATTCGGCCGCCTGCTCCACCTTGCCCAGCAGCAGCGCCACCACCGCGGGTTCGGCCACCGCGCCGGTGAGCCGGTCGATGAGCACCTGGGAGAGTTCGAGTTCCGCGGTCGCGAAGTTCACGGCCTCGCGGGAACGGCCCAGTTCCACCATGGTGACGACGGTGTGCAGCCGGTTCGCCGCCTCGTGCGCCTGCGCGCGCAGGGATTCCGCGAAGCCCCGCACCGAGTCCAATTCGCCCAGCACGTCCCGCAATTCGGTGTGATCGCGCAGGGTCAGCACGGTCCCGATGCGGCGGCCGTCGTGCTCGACCACGTCCTGGTTCACCACCAGCACCCGCTCCGGGGTCACGTGCATCTCGTCGCGGACGACCCCGGTTCCCAAGCGCTGCAACGACACCGGCAGATCCGAGCGGGTGATCGGACCCTCCGGCAGATCCAGTAGCAAGCGGGCCTGGTCGTTGACGACCTCGGCGTGTTCATCGGACTTGTCGAACACCAGCAACCCTTCGTGAATCGAGTGCAGCACCGCGTCGTGGTGCTCGTACATGGCCCGCAGCTCGCTCGGCCCCAGCCCGTGCGTCTGCCGTAACAGCCTGCGCCGCAACAACAGCGAGCTGAGGGTGGCCAGCACCAGCCCGCCCGCGGCGGCGAGCAGGATGAGCGGCAGCTGCTGGCGCACCTGGACCCAGATGTGCGTCCGGGTGACACCGGCCGACACGAGTGCGATGATCCGGCCGCTCTCGTCCCGGACCGGCGTCACCGCGCGAATCGAGGGACCCAGTGTGCCGGTATAGGTCTCGGTGAACGTCTCGCCCGCCAGCGCCCGATCGATATTGCCGCTGAAGGGTTTCCCGATCCGGTCGGGCTCGGTGTGGGTGTAGCGGGTCCGGTCGGGGGCCATCACCACGATGAAGTCCATGCCGGTGTCGATGCGGATGGCCTCGGTCACCGGCTGCAGCATCGCGGTCGGATCCGGGCTCCGCACACCGGCGAGGGTCGAGGGCGACTGCGCCACCGCCACCGCGATATCGACGACCTCCGCGCGGGTGGCGTCGTCCTGCACCCGGCGGGTCTGCAGCACCGCGAGCACCGCCCCCGCGGCGATCACCACCGCCAGCACCAGCACCTGCACCACGAACACCTGCCCGGCCAGGGTGCGCCGGGCCGCGCCCTTCCGGCCGACACGGGCGTTGCGACCTCTCACGACTCCTCCGGGTACTTCATGAACATAATTTACGAAACAGTGACGGCCGTCACTCCGCCAACCAAGATTCTGTGCTGAACACCCCACCCCGGAGGCACCGAACACGATGAGCGAAACCACAACACGACAGCGCCGAGACCGTACCCACTGGCTGTACCTGGCCGTCATCGCGGCCGTCGTCGCGGGCGTTCTGGTCGGCTGGCTGGCTCCGGGTTTCGGCAAGAGCGTCGGCGAGCTCGGCACGATCTTCGTGAACTTGATCAAGATGATGATCGCCCCGGTCATCTTCTGCACCATCGTGCTGGGCATCGGTTCGGTCCGCGCGGCCGCCAAGGTCGGCAAGGTGGGCGGCCTGGCCATCGGCTACTTCCTCGTCATGTCGACGGTGGCGCTCGGAATCGGCCTGCTGGTCGGCAACCTGCTGCATCCCGGCTCGGGCCTCAATGTCGCCGCGCACGCCAAGGAGATCACCAAGTACGCGACCGACGCCAAGGCGGCGGGCGGCACCTGGCAGTTCCTCGAGGACATCGTCCCGACCTCGCTGCTGTCCTCGCTGACCTCGGGCAAGGTGCTGCAGGCGCTGTTCGTGGCGCTGCTGGTGGGCTTCGGCCTCCAGGCCATGGGCAGTGCGGGCGAGCCGATCCTGCGCGGGGTGGCCTCGGTGCAGAAGCTGGTGTTCCGGATCCTGACCATGATCCTGTGGCTGGCCCCGATCGGCGCGTTCGGCGCGATGGCGAACGTGGTGGCGCGCACCGGGCTCGACGCGGTCAAGCAGCTGGCCCTGCTGATGGTCGCGTTCTACCTGACCTGCATCGTGTTCATCTTCGGCGTCCTCGGCATCCTGCTGCGCGCGGTCACCGGCAACTCCATCTTCAAGCTGGTCCGCTACCTGGCCCGCGAGTACCTGCTCATCTTCGCCACCTCGTCCTCGGAATCGGCCCTGCCGCGGCTGATCGCCAAGATGGAGCACGTCGGCGTGGACCGCACCACCGTGGGTGTGGTGGTGCCGACCGGCTATTCGTTCAACCTCGACGGCACCGCCATCTACCTGACCATGGCGACGCTGTTCGTGGCCGACGCGATGGGCAAGCCGCTGTCCTGGCACGAGCAGATCGGCCTGCTGCTGTTCATGATCGTGGCCTCCAAGGGCGCGGCCGGCGTCACCGGCGCGGGCCTGGCCACGCTGGCCGGCGGCCTGCAGTCCCACCGCCCCGAACTATTGGACGGCGTCGGCCTGATCGTCGGCATCGACCGGTTCATGTCCGAAGCCCGTGCGCTGACCAACTTCTCGGGCAACGCGGTCGCCACGCTGCTGGTGGGCACCTGGACCAAGACCATCGATCCGGCCCGGGTGACCGCGGTCCTCAACCGCGAGATCCCCTTCGACGAGTCGACCATGGTCGACGACCACGCGGGCGCCGAGACCGGCAAGCCCGCCGACAAAGACCTGGTTCCCGCCTGACCCCAACCCCTGGGCGGAACCGGGACCGCCGGAATATTTTCCCCCCGTATATTCCGGCGGAACCCGCACAGACCCTGGTGCTAGACGTGAACAGCGTCCAGCGCCAGGGTCGCGGCGATGGCATTGGCCAGCTCCGCGCCCTTCACTTCGAAATGCCGGGTGAAGTAGGTCAGATGCTCACCGTGCTCATGGAAGTGATGCGGGGTGAGAACAGCGGAGAACACCGGCACATCGGTCTCGAGCTGGACCCGCATCAGCGCATCGACCACGGTCGAGGCCACGAAATCGTGGCGGTAGATACCGCCGTCCACGACCAGTGCGAGACCGGCGACGGCCGCGTAGCGGCCACTGTTCGCCAATCGCTTGACCTGCAAAGGAATTTCGAAAGCGCCGGGCACCTCGATCACCTCGATCTCGGCGTACCCCCGCTCGGCCAGGCCGGCCTTGGCCGCCTCGACCGCCTTGTCGACGATCTCGCTGTGCCAGCGCGCGGCGACCAGAGCGATGCGATTCGGATTGGGTGACATTGGGGATTCCTCCTGTTCGCGATGTCACCCAGGGCAAAACGCGAACAGGCCCATCCGCGCGAGCGGATACGCCGGTCCCGCGTTCTCTTTCATCCGGACTGTGACCGTCGGCTCCGGGATCACACCGGAATCTGCTCGACCCACTAGATTCTGGGAACCGTGTGGCGCTCGCGGGCTCGTGCGTTCCGGATCGGTCCGGATGCCATTACCGCCGGTGGGGAATTCCACCCCGCCCTGAGAACGTGTACTACCGGACAGTAACACGGGGCCCCAGGGCGGGGAAGGGATGGATTCACTCAGCGCAAAAGGACATCGGCATCGGCGGGCAGCCCGTCCACCGGCCACCAGGCCAGATCCGTGGACTCCGAACTGCGCACCGGCACAGCGCCTTGCGGGGCAACGATTTTGAACAGCAGATCGAGGTGGCGGGTGGGCACGCCGAGCGAGCAGGTGATCGGATGGGCCTGCGCCCCGTACAGCCCGGGCTCGAGCACCAGGCCCTCGATTCCGGACTCCTCGGTGGCCTCCCGCAGCGCGGCCGCCGCGACCGAATCGTCGGATTCCTCGCAGTGCCCGCCCAATTGGATCCACCGGCCGACTCGCGGATGCAAGGTCAGCAGCACCTGGCTCTCGTCATGGGACAGCACGATGGCCGAGGCTGTGATGTGCCCGGCCGCGTGCTCGCGCAGGCACCCGCGCGGCGCGGAACCCAGGAACGCCAGCATGGCCTCCCGGATCGACTGCTCCGGACCCGTTGCCGGATCCCAGGTTTCGAGCAGTTCGGTGGCCGACTTGTGCAGCGACTCCGCGCTCACAGCTCGACCAGCCCGATCCCGGCCTCCCGCGCCTCGCGCGGTGCGATCTCGTCGAGGGGATACCCGATGGCGATGGCGCCCAGCGGATTCCAGTCCGCCTCCAGCCCGAGCACCTCGCGGGTGACCTCCGGCGCGAAGATGGTGGACCCGATCCAGCAGCTGCCCACGCCCCGCACGGCCAGCGACACCAGCAGACCCTGCACGGCCGCGCCGACGGCCACGGTGAACATGGTCTGCTCCGCAGCGTGCCGCGTCTCGTCCGGATAGTCGTGCGCCCCGTCGGGCACACAGAACGGAATGATGATCTCCGGAGCGTCGAAGAGTATGCGCCCGCGGGCGACTCGCTTCTCGATGCTCTCGGCGGACTTCCCGTCCCCGGCCAGATCCACCCGCCACTTCTCGGCCATGGCCTCGAGCAGCTGCTCGCGCAGCCCGCGCTTGCGCACCCAGACGAACCGGACGGGCCGGGTGTGATGCGGCGCGGGAGCGGTGAGCCCGGCGGCCACCGCCTCCCGAATGAGCTCCGGCTCGACGGGGACGTCGGCGAACTGCCGCACCGAACGGCGCAGCGGCACCGCCTGTTTGCGCCCGAGCTCGAGGGACTCCTCGGTCCCCAGCCAGAACAGATCGTCCTCCCCGCGCCGTGGCAGATCCGCCGCGCTGGACCCGTCGTCGGTGTAGTCGAATCCGCGCACCACCGCGATCGGCACCCCGCCCAGCTTGCCCTTCACCAGGTCCGCGGCGGCGGCCAGTTCGTCGGCGATCGCGACCAGCGTGACGTGCAGTTCATTGCCCTGCCCGTCCACCGCGCCGTTGTAGTCGTGCAGCACCCGCAGCCCGGAAGACCCGATGGCGGCGTCGATCTGGCCGTTGCGCCAGGCCCGGCCCATGGTGTCGGTGATGACGACCGCGACCTGCACGCCCAGCCGCTCGGCGAGGGCGGCGCGCAGCGCCTTGGCGGACTCGTCCGGATCCACCGGCAGCAGCACCAGTTCGCCCCGCTCGACATTCGACCCGTCGACGCCCGAGGCCGCCTGCACGATGCCGAGCCGGTTCTCCGTTATCAGGGTGCGGTTCTTGCGCGCCAGCACCCGCACCGATTCCTCCAGCACGAGCTTCCGCCGCGCGGCGTCGCGTTCGTCCGGATCCTCCGGCGCCACGACGATGCGCCCCTCGACCTTCGACACGATCTTGCTGGTCACCACCAGCACATCCCCGTCACGCAGCCAAGACGCCTGCGCCGCAATGGCTTCGGCGAGATCGTCGCCCGGCCGGAACTCGGGCAGGCCGGTGACGGGCAGGATGCGCAGTTCGCCGCCGGCGGCGTGATCGGCGAGCGGGTTCACGGAATCCATTGTCACGGCTTGACTCCCGCGATATCCAACGCCTCGCGAACCATTTCGGCGGTGGTGGCCGGATCGGTCATGAGCAGGGGAACGGCGCGCACCTCGACACCGGGGACATCGGCGGTGTCGCCGGTGTGGATGAGCCAGCCGTCGAGGATGCCGGTGCCCGATCGCGCTCCGTAGTAGTTGCCCACGGCCTCCGCGGTCGTCTCCACGCCGATCACCGACAGGCACTCATCCGCCATGCCCCGCAACGGTTTTCCGCCGATAACGGGCGAAAGCCCCACGATCTTCGCATCCGTTGTGCGCAGTGCGCCGCGAATGCCCGGAACCGACAGGATGGCTCCGACGCTCACTACGGGGTTGGAAGGGGCCAGCAGGATCACGTCCGCCGACTCTATGATTTCCGTCACACCAGGGGCCGGTTTCGCAGCATCTGCCCCAATAGTCACGAATCCATGGGTCTCGACGTTCGCCCGGTACCGAACCCACCACTCTTGGAAATGGATCGCGCGGCGTTCGCCAGGGTTCTCCGGGTCCCCGATAACTACATGTGTTTCACAACGATCGTCGGTTGCCGGAAGCAGTTTCACGCCCGGCTGCCACCGATTGCAGAGCGCCTCGGTGACCGCCGAGAGCGGGTATCCCTGACGCAGCATTTCGGTCCGGATGAGATGGGTGGCGATATCGCGATCCCCCAGCCCGAACCAATCGGGCTGAGCGTTGTATTTCGCCAGCTCCTCCTTGGCGTGCCAGGTCTCGTTCGCGTGCCCCCAGCCGCGTTCGGGATCGATGCCGCCACCCAGGGTGTACATGCAGGTGTCCAGGTCAGGGCAGATGCGGAGCCCGTGCATCCAGACGTCGTCGCCGACATTGACGATGGCCGTGGTGTCGGCTCCGGGCAGCAGCTCGCGCACGCCCATCAGGAACCGCGCGCCGCCGACTCCGCCGACCAGTACGGCGATCCGCAGGCCGGTGCCGGGTGCGGTGTCCGCTTGTTCTCGAGTCACATCCGCACAGCCTATGCGTTCAGCCGGGGATGCCCGATAACAGATCATTTGCTATGAATTTGCTGTTTGATCTGCGGGAACACGGGTAAGAGGGGCCGGAGATGGTAACGGAATTGCTTCGGCAGCTTGACCATCGCCGCTCCCGGCGTGTCTAATCACAGGCATGTCATTCCGGGTCCGCGTGAGAGTGCAAGGCGCGGACGGGTTTTCGAACAACTGTTCGCACCGGGGTGACGCCAAGCTCGGGGATGGCCGCGGGACTACGCCGCGGTGTTGGGCCGTCGGTGGGATCGGCTCCGACGGATTAATCATTCTGCGCTAACACACAGTGAGGAGGCGGAGCGATGGCCGATGAGCTGGCCCCGTCGGGCATTCCGGGCGGTGTATCGCAAACCGATTCCACGACTGGCGCAGCACCTGACTTCTGCGCCGACGAACGGAACGGATACGAGGGGGGTGAACCGATGACGACTGCGCGGCCGGGGGGCGGACAGTGGGCGCGAGCCGCCTACCAGCCCGAACCACCGCGGCTGAGCCTGATCGTCACCGGTGGCGAGGATATGTTCGACGCTTTTTCGCGCGGCGGTCGCCAGATGACCGAAGCCGAGCAATGGCAGGAACGGGCGCTGTGCGCCCAGACCGACCCCGAGGCGTTCTTCCCCGAGAAGGGCGGCTCGACCCGGGAAGCCAAGCGCATCTGCCTGGGCTGCGAGGTCCGCGACGAGTGCCTGGAGTACGCACTCGCCAACGACGAGCGCTTCGGCATCTGGGGCGGCCTCAGCGAGCGTGAGCGCCGTCGCCTCAAGCGCGGCATCATCTGAAAGTTGTTGTAGCCGAGGGTGATTCCGGGCCGTTGCGGGCCCGGATCCTTACTCCGGTTCAGGGTCGATGATGTCGGGATCGACCCCGAGATAGGTCGCGATCTGTTGCACGAGCACCTCGCGCAGCAGGTCGACCAGATCGTCGGGATCCTGCGCCCGCAGCTCCAACGGCTTGCGGAACAACACGACTCGGGCGCGGGTAGCCATGCCGTAACGGTCCACGCCGGCCGGAATCAGCCGGGACAACGGCACCGGCCCGTCGGCCACCACCTCGTCCGGCCACGTCACCGAATCCGGGTGCAGCGGACGGATTTTCGGCACATCGTCGACGGCGATGTCGAGCTTGGTGAGCTGCTCGTGCCAGCGGCTCTCCAGCGGCGCGAACGCCTCCAGCACCAACCGGTCGAACTCCTGGCCGCGAGTGCGCCGGGCCGGGACCGTCGGCGGCAACATCGGCCCGCGCACACCCCGCCCGCGGCGGATGACCGACCGCGCGGTGGGCGGCCGCCTCTTACGTGAACGGGTCATACCTTGAATCTAACCCTTCCGGTGAGACGGGGTTCATTGCGCGTGTCTGTGTCCATGGGAGCGTGAGGGGGGTTACCCTGCATGGCGTGATCCCCATGCGTCGTTGCTGCCGACCAGGCTGCAAAAACCCGGCCGTCGCGACGCTGACCTATGTGTACTCCGACTCGATGGCAGTCGTGGGTCCGCTGGTCACGGTCGCCGAACCGCACTCCTGGGATCTGTGTGAAACGCACGCCTCCCGGATCACGGCGCCCAAGGGATGGGAGTTGGTCCGGCACGAGGGCGGGTTTTCCAGCTCCACCCCCGACGACGACGATCTGACCGCCCTGGCCGAGGCCGTGCGCGAGGCCGGATTGCGCCGCCGCACACCGGAACCCGACCCGCGCGGCTACACCGACTACGCACCGGCCCAGCCCCGCCCGACCCGGCAGGGCCGGACCGGCAGACGCGGCCACCTACGAGTCCTACCCGACCCGCCCAACTGACGTAGCCCCACAAAATATGGGCAGCGCCGAATACAGCGTGAAACGGACAGCTACTAGGGTGGTCCCCATGACAGTCGCCCGGTCCGCCGAGTCAGTTCGAGCAGTTATCAAGGCATACGACGTTCGCGGAGTGGTCGGTGAACAGATCGACGCGGACTTCGTACGGGACGTCGCCGGATCCTTCGCCCGGCTGATGCGCGCCGAAGGCGCGCAGCGCATCGTCATCGGTCACGATATGCGCGACTCCTCCCCGGGCCTGGCCGCCGCCTTCGCCGCGGGTGTGCTCGCCCAGGGCCTCGATGTCATCCACATCGGCCTGGCCTCCACCGACGAGCTCTATTTCGCTTCCGGTCACTTGGATTGCCCCGGCGCCATGTTCACCGCGAGCCACAATCCCGCCAAGTACAACGGCATCAAGCTGTGCCGGGCCAAGGCGCTGCCGGTCGGACAGGACACCGGCCTGGCCACCATCACCGACGAGGTCATCGCCGGCGTCCCCGCCTTCGAGGGCGAGCGCGGCACCGAGACCCGCCAGGACCTGCTGCAGGCCTACGCCGACTTCCTGCACAAGCTGGTCGACCTGTCCACCTCGCGCCCGCTGCGCATCGCGGTCGACGCCGGCAACGGCATGGGCGGCTACACCGTCCCCGCCGTGCTGGGCACCCTGCCCCAGTTCACCATCGAGCCCCTGTACTTCGAACTCGACGGCAGCTTCCCCAATCACGAAGCCAATCCGCTGGATCCGAAGAACCTGGTCGATCTGCAGGACTACGTCCGCAAGACCGGCGCCGACATCGGCCTGGCCTTCGACGGCGACGCCGACCGCTGCTTCGTGGTGGACGAGAAGGGCGACCCGGTCTCCCCGAGCGCCGTCACCGGCCTGGTGGCCGAGCGCGAGCTGGCCAAGGAGCCCGGCGCCACCGTCATCCACAACCTGATCACCTCGAAGGCCGTGCCCGAGTTGGTGGCCGAGCTCGGCGGCACCCCGGTGCGCACCCGCGTCGGCCACTCGTTCATCAAGCAGCAGATGGCCGCCACCGGAGCGATCTTCGGCGGCGAGCACTCGGCGCACTACTACTTCCGCGACTTCTGGGGCGCCGACTCCGGCATGCTCGCGGCCCTGCACGTGCTGGCGGCTCTGGGCGAGAAGGACCGCCCGATGTCGGAATTGGGTTCGGCGTATGCAACATACGCGTCCTCCGGAGAGATCAACTCAACAGTGGCGGATGCCAAGGAACGCACCCAAGCGGTTCTGGAAGCGTTCGGTACCAAGGCGAAATCGGTCGATCGGCTGGACGGCGTGACGGTGCAGCTGGCCGACGGCGCGTGGTTCAACCTGCGCGCCAGCAATACCGAGCCGCTGCTGCGGCTCAATGTCGAAGCACGTTCGCAGGACGAAGTAGACGCACTCGTAACCGAGATCCTGAGCATCGTCCGCGCCTGACTGGAATAGTGGAATCACAGAGCTTGGATTCACCAGCGTCTGGTGACCCGATGAGGGGAGGTGGCAACGCCCGATGATCGCTGGGACACCAATACTCGACCTCGATGACGTCGCCTCGCTGGAGGCGGCCGACGCCGGGGGTGCTTTGCGCTCCGCAGCTTCGGGGGGCGCCCAGGTGCGGGCGACCGCCGCGGCACTGGCGGAGGATGCCTTCGGCCGGCTGACCGACTTGCGGCCGCGCAGCCTGATATTCGTTTCCGGCAGCGGCCGCGCCGCGCGGGCGGCCTCGCTGCTCATCGCCGCTCTCGGAAACAGCACCAGCATGCCGCTGGTGCAGGCGACGTCGATCCCCCCGTGGGTCGGCCCGCTGGACGTCGTGCTCGTCGCGGGCGACGACGCGGGTGACCCGCAGCTGGCGGAATCCGTGGACCGCGCCCTGCGCCGGGGTGCCGCGGTGGTCGTGGCCGCTCCCGACGAGGGCCCGATCCGGGCCGCCGCCGCGGGCCGCGCCACCATCCTCGCTCCCCGGGTGCCCGTCCTCGACCACAACCGCATGCTGCGGTATCTGGCAGCGGGCATAGCCGTGATCACCACCCTCGACCCGCACCGCGTCGGCCCCTTGGTGCCCGAATTGAACGCTCTCGCAGACCTGCTCGACGCCGAGGCGTTGCGCGACGGCCCCCAGAACGAGGTCTTCCACAATCCGGCCAAGACCCTGGCGACCCGCATGCACCAGCGCAAGCGGATGCTGCTGGCCGGTGACTCGCCCGCCGCCGCGATCGTCGCCGAACATGGTGCCGAGGTCCTGCTGGCCGCCGCCGGACAGATCGTCACCGGCGTCACCCTGTCCGAAGCCATTGCCGCACACGGCCGACTCATCGAAGCCGCGGGCGTCGCGGCGCCCGGCTTCGACCCGCTGTTCCACGACGAGGAGCTCGACGGCCCCGCACCGGTGGAACAGATCCGGATCCTGGTGGTGAGCGCCGACTCCGACGAGGTGGTCGCGCGCCGTCGCCTGGCGGTCTTCGGCTCCGACGCCGGACTCGTGGACGCCGACCTGGTGACCCTCGACGCGGAAGTCTCCACTCGCGAGGCGGGCGAAGAGACGCAACCCGCACTCGCGCCGCGGGGCAGTGAGCTCGAAAAGCTTGCGGTACTGGCACTCCGGCTGGAAATGTCCGCCGCGTATCTTCGACTACTCGGTTCCCGCCCGGCCACCGGACCGGGACACTACGACGGGGGCAATTACTAGTGCACGAACTCGTTGGTGCGCTGCGTTCCTACGCATGGGGCTCGCGCACCGCGCTCGCTCAGCTGTGCGGACGACCGGTTCCATCCGCACATCCGGAAGCGGAACTCTGGTTCGGCGCACACCCCGCCGATCCCGCGCGCGTACAGATCAACGGGCACAGCGAATCCCTGCTGGAGCTGGTCCGCGCCGACCCGCAACACGAACTCGGCCCCGTGGCGGGCGAATTCGGCGGCCGGCTGCCGTTCCTGCTGAAGATCCTGGCCGCCGAGGAACCGCTGTCGCTGCAGGCGCACCCCAGCATCGAGCAGGCGCGGGCGGGTTTCGCGCGGGAGAACCAGACCGGAGTCGCCATCGACTCCCCGATGCGCAACTACCGCGACGAGAACCACAAGCCCGAATTGGTCGTGGCGCTGAACCGTTTCGAGGCCCTGGCGGGTTTCCGCGACCCCCGCCGGACCGTGCGCCTGCTCAACGCCCTCGACGTCCCCGAGCTGAGCCAGTACGCCGAACTGCTGGCCGCCCAGCCCGACTCGGCCGGTCTGCGCACCCTGTTCACCACCTGGATCGCACTCCCCCAGGCGAGCCTGAGCACCCTGCTCCCCAAGGTCCTCGACGGCTGCGTGCGCTATCTGTCCGAGGCCCGAACCGGTACCACCGGCAAGGATTTCGTCCCTGAGATCCGCACCGCACTGGAACTCGCCGAGGCCTACCCCGGCGACGCCGGAGTACTCGCGGCGCTGCTGCTCAACCGCATCACCCTGGAGCCCGGCGAGGGCTTGTTCCTGGACGCCGGGAACCTGCACGCGTATCTGCGCGGCGTGGGCGTGGAGATCATGGCCAACTCCGACAATGTGCTCCGCGGCGGCCTGACCCCCAAGCACGTCGATGTCCCCGAGCTGCTGCGCGTCCTGGACTTCGAACCCCTGGATCTGCCGATCGTCACCCCCGAGCAGACCTCCGACAGCGTCTTCCGCTATCACACCCCCGCCCCCGAATTCGCGCTCAGCCGTTTCGAACTGGCCGAGCACGCGGAGCCGGTTCCGGTGGTGCAGACCGGCCCCGTCATCGCCCTGGTGACCCACGGCCGGGTGAAGATGTTCCAGGGCAATCACGACCTGATCGTGGAATGCGGTCACGCGGCCTGGATCTCGGCCGCCGACGGCGGTATCCGGGCCCAGTCCGTCGACGGCCCCGCACAACTGTTCTGCGCCGCGGTAGGCGAGGAGTAGCGACCGAACTGTAGGCTCTCCCGTTCAAGCACGTTTAGGACAAAACGGACATTGATCGATACGGGAAGGGGCGGTTTCTTTGTCTGCGGGCGGCGGTAAGAAGGCCATCCTGGCGGCGCTCAGCGCGAACGCCGGAATCGCGGCGGCCAAATTCGTCGGAGCGGCCATCACCGGCTCGGCCTCCATGCTGGCCGAGGCGGTGCACTCGATGGCCGACACCTCCAACCAGGCGCTGCTCCTGCTGGGTCAGCGCCGAGCCGAGCAGGAAGCCGACCAACTCCACCCCTTCGGCTACGGCCGCAACCGCTACTTCTACTCCTTCGTGGTCGCCCTGGTGATCTTCGCCCTCGGCTCGCTCTACGCGATCTGGGAAGGCATCCACAAGATCCAGCACCCCGAAGAACTCTCCAATCCGATCGTCGCCATCGCCATCCTGGGCCTGGCGATCCTGCTGGAGGGCTACAGCTTCACCACCGCCATGCGCGAATCCACCCCGCTCAAGGGCAATGCCAGCTGGTGGCGCTTCATCCGCAACTCGCGCAACCCCGAACTGCCGGTGGTGCTGCTGGAGGACTCCGGCGCCCTCATCGGCCTGATCTTCGCGTTCGCCGCCATCACCCTGACCATGGTCACCGGCGAACCGATCTGGGACGGCGTGGGCACCCTGGCCATCGGAATCCTGCTGGGCGCCATCGCGGTAATCCTGATCATCGAGATGCAGAGCCTGCTGATCGGCGAGGGCGCGACCCCCGATGAGGATCGCAAGATCCGCGATTCCCTGGTCGACGGCACCCGCATCGACCGGGTCATCCACCTCCGCACCCAGTACCTCGGCCCCGAGGAGATGCTGGTGGCCGCAAAGGTTTCCATCGTCCCCGGCCTCGAGATCACCGATATCGCCACGGCCATCGACGACGCCGAATCCCGCATCCGAACCCAGGTCCCCGCAGCCCGGGTCATCTACATCGAACCGGACCTGTACCGGACCCAGCCCGCCGAACTGTAGTCAGCGATCGGCGCGGCGGACCACGAAGCGCAGTCCCGACCACGAATCGTCGATCGCGGCGACCTTGTTGTCGACCAGGCCCTGCGCCAGCCCGTACTCGCGCACGGCGTTCTCACCGAGATCGGTGGGGACGCCGCTGGATTTCTTCAACCAGGCCAGCCACAGTCCGCCGTCGACGGCCAGGCGCCCGCGCCACCCGGTGAAACGGCGCGCCAGGGTGGCCCGGTCGGGACAGAATCCCAGAATCACGTCGTAGGGACCGGCGGCCGCACGACGGTGCACCTCCGTGCCGGCGGGCAGCTCCCCGAGGTCGAAATCCGCAGGGGCACCGGCCAACAGCACCCGGAACTCGGGCTTGATGCCGAGCTTGCGCGGCAGTGGTGTGCCCGAATAACCGGCCATGCCGGGAGCGTAGCAGCGGCGTGCGGGGCCGATGGGCATGTCCGAACCCCTCCCACCCGCACGCGAGAAGCGCGGGCCGCCGAAGGCCACCGATGTGGCCACCGCGCCCGCGGATTCGGTGACGCGAGGCGCTCAGATGCGCCAGTGGTCGGTGAGGAGTTCGAGCGGTTCGGTCAGGACGCCGAACTCCTTGCGCAGTGCGTGGCGAGCGGCGTAATAGCCGTTCATGCCGTGTACACCCGGTCCCGGCGGCGTCGCGGCGGAACACAGGTACACGCCGGACAACGGAGTCGCGTACGGATTCCAGCGCGGCACCGGACGAAAGACGGTCTGCCGAGCCGTCACCTCGCCCGCCGAGATGTCGCCGCCGATGTAGTTGGGATTGTGGGCGGGCATGGTGGCCGCCGTGCGGACATGGGTGGCCAGGATCAGATCGCGGAAGCCCGGTGCGAAGCGTTCGATCTGGGCGGTGACGGCTTCGGTCATGTCCTCGGTGGAGCCGTTGGGCACGTGGGTGTAGGTGTAGAAGGTGTGCTTGCCCGCGGGCGCACGGGTGGGGTCCACGACGCCGGGCTGGATCGCGAGAACGTAGGGGCTGTCGGCGAGTCTTCCCGCGGCAACGGCCTTTTCGGCGGCGACGGCTTCGGCGCGGCTGCCGATCACGTGCACGGTGCCCGCCCGGTCGACCCCGTGCGCCTGCCAGGGCACCGGTCCCGACAGCGCGAAGTCGACCTTGCAGGCCGCGCCCCCGTACCGGAACCTGTTGAGCGCGAAGTTGTATCGCGCCGGGAGCGTGGCGATGCGCTGCAGTTCGGCCGGTGCGATATCGAGCAGAACCGCTCGGACATCGGCGAAATCGTCCAGCGAATCCACTCGGTGTCCCGTGAAGATACGCCCGCCGTGCGTCTTCAGATCGTCGGCCAGGGCATCGACGATGGCCTGGCTGCCCCCGCGCGGGACCGGCCAGCCGCGCACGTGGGCGAGCGTGCCCAGCAGCAGCGAGACCCCCGCGCCGGGAATGCTGCGCGGCGGACGGATGGCGTGCGCGGCCACACCGGTCAACAGGGCGGGCGCGACGTCCTCGCGAAACCGCATGTCCCACAGCGGTGTCGACTGTTCGATGAGGCGGCGCAGCAGGCGCAGTTCGATGCCGGGGTCCGCGCGCAGCACCCCGGTCGGGTCGATGGGCGGCGGGCGCAGGTCCGACATGATCAGCGCGACCAGGTCCTCCCATTTCCGCACCAGCGGTCCGAACAGCCGGTTCCAGGCCCGGCCGTCGCGGCCCAGCCCGTCGACGGTCTGCCCGAGGTCGCGCCAGGCCAACCCCGCACGCCCGCCATCGAGGGGATGCGCGTAGGACACCTGCGGGGTGAGCAGTTCGACCCCGTGGGCCTTCAGGTCGAAGGCCCGGAAGAACGGCGAGGCCACCGCCATGGGATGCGCCCCCGCGCACAGGTCGTGGTGGAACCCGGGCAGCGTCACCTCCCCCGTGCGGCACCCGCCGCCGACGGTGTCGGCGGCCTCGTACACCTCCACGTCGAGCCCCGCGCGCGCCAGGATCACCGCCGCCGCAAGCCCGTTGGGACCCGATCCGACCACCACAGCGTCAGCCATGGATTCAGAGTAGGCCCGCGCCGCCGCACGGCGGCGCAACCGTGGGATCAGTCACCGCGAACCCATTGGGCGACCAGTACTTCCATTCGCTGGGCGCGAAAGTCGGGCCGCAGCCGACCTCCTCGGTCCAGGGTGGCCAGCCCGTGCAGGGTGCTCCAGGCGACCTCGGTGAAGGTTTCGACATCGTGCGGCGGCGCGAACGGCGCGAAGGTGAGCAGCAGTTCCAGGAACGCGTCCTTCAACTCCTGCGGCGCCTCCGGGCCGAACTTCAGGTCCGTGCGCAGCAGGAACAGGGCGTCGTAGAGCGCGGCGCTGTCGCGGGCGAAGTCGAGATAGCCCTGGATGACCGCCCGCAGCCCCTGTTCGGGCGTGTCCGCGGATTCGCGCAGCTCCCGGATGACCGTGGTCAATTCGGCGGCGGCGACCAGGGCGACGGCCGAGACGATGGCGTCCTTGCCCGCGAAATGGCTGTACAGCACGGGCTGGCTGTATTCGATGCGGTCCGCGAGTTTGCGGACCGTCACCGCGTCCCAGCCGTCGGTCTCGGCGATCTCGCGGGCGGTGTCGACGATGCGCTGCCGGCGTTCGGCGCGCTCTCGTTCCTTACGGGTCTGGATGGCGCTCATGACGAAAACTCTAGCACCGCTAGACAAGCTATCCATGCATGAGTTAGCGTTGCTTCATCAGTTAGCAACGCTAGATTATGGAGTGGAAATCATGGCCACCTCACGCCTCGCCTCCCGCATCGCCACCGGTCTCGCCCTCGCCGGAGCCGGCTTCATCAGCTACATCGGCGTCCGGTACCTGTCCGACCCGCAGGCCATGGCACCCACCTTCGGCTTTCGCGCCTACCCGACCGGCGAAGCCGCCGACTTCCTGAGCGTGAAGGGCGGCCGCGATGTCGCGGCGGGCCTGCTCATCGTGGCCCTGCTCGCCACCCGCCAGCGCTACGCCCTCGGCATCGCCATGCTGGTGCAGTCGGTCATCCCGGCCAACGACATGCTGAGCATCCTGCGCCACCACGGTTCCACCACAACGGCCTTCGGCGTCCACGGCCTCACCGCCGCACTGGTCGCCTTCACCGGACTCCTGCTGATCCGCGAGGGCCGGACCGCCGAAATCACCGCTCCCGCCGCAACTCCCGTCACCGTGTGAGGGATTCTCACGCTGGGAGGTTCCGGACGTCGGGCACCAGCAATGGCACGAGCGACGCCAGGGCGAACGCGATTCCACCGGCCAACGCGACGGGGTACGCACCGAACCGGCCGGACAGCGGGCCCACCGCCAGCTGCCCGGCCGGAATCGCGATGTAGGACAGCAGATCACCGTAGGCGGAGACGCGGGAGAGCATCGCGCGCGGAACGTGCTGTTGCACCGAGACTTCCCAGGCGATATCGAGGGCGGTGAATCCCATCCCCGCCACGAACGCGCATCCCAGCACCGTCGGCAGCCCCGCACCGAATCCCAGGGCCAGCAGCCCGAATCCGCCGAACACACCCAGTAACTGCCCGGCGCGCAACAGGTATCGGAAGGCGAACCGGTACATCAGCGCGCTCATGACGAGTAATCCGACCGCTCGCACCCCGAGCACCAGTCCCCACGCCGCGTCTCCGGACCGCTGCCGGGTCAGGGCCGGGCCCAGGATCTGCCAGATTCCCGTATAGAGCAGGTTGATCAGGCAGAACGCCACCGTGGTCACCCACACCCAGCGGATCCCCCGAAACGTCCGCCACCCGGCTCGCAGCTCCGGCCACAGACCCGGGCCCCGCGAGATCCGCGAGCCCCGGTCCAATCGCAGACCGGCGAGCAGCGCTGCCGCGACGAGAAAACTCGCCGCGTCCACCGCGATCGCCCAGCCCCCGCCGACCGTGGCCACCAGCACCCCCGCCAGGGTCGGCCCGAGAATCTTGGTGGCATTCCGTGTCCCCGCCAGCAGCGAATTCGCCCGCTGCAGGGCAGCTTCCGCGACCAACTCCGGCACGATCCCCCGCAGCGCCGGACCGGCGAACGCACCCGCCGCCCCATTGACGAGTTCCAGCCCGGCGATCACCAACAGCCCGTAATGCCCGCTGATCAACACCCCCGCCACCGCGCCCTGCGTCACCCCCTGAACCAGATTGGCCCCCAACAACACCGCCCGCCGCGACACCCGATCCGCCACCACCCCACCGACCAGCAGCAGCCCGATATGCGGAATCACCTGCGCCGCAAGCACGATCCCGAGATCCCCCGGCCGCCCCGAGGTATCCAGCACGGCAAGCGCCAGCGCCACCGGCGTCATCGCACTCCCTGCCAGCGAGACGGCTCGGATCACGAGGAATCGGCGGAACAGCGGCGGCAAGCGGACAGAGGTGTCGGCCGAAGTCACCGTCTGATCATCCGGACCAAGGACCGTGTTGCCAACCGAGTTCCGCCAGAACGGACCGCGTAGCCGATCCGCTCGTACCCGAGCCTCGAACGATCCGAAGCTACTTGTCGCGACCGCCCTTCGGACGAGCGGCCTCGGTGAGATCCAAGGTGATCGGGAAAGGGACACTGACCTGGAGCCGGTCGTGGAAGATGCCGGCCGGCTCGTACACCTTTGTTGCCGGGTCCAGTTCGTACACGTATACAACGGCCCGACCGTCGCAGTTCTCGATCCGCCAGAAGTGCGGGATTTCTGCCTCGGCGTAAAGCAGGGGCTTCCGCTTCCGGTCGCGCTCAATGGAATCCGGCGATACGACCTCGACGGCGAGCAGCACATCGACAGGCAGAAACGAAGTCTGTTGCGGGCCGTTCACCGAATCGGCCGTGACGATGAGTATGTCGGGTTCGGGCCGCTGCCGGGGGCTCAGCGTGACCGACATTTCCCGGCAGACAAGTAGGTGGTCGGGAGCCTGCGCAGTCAGTTCGCGATCGAGAAATCCGATGACCCACATATGGAACATCGCCTGCGGACTCACGAAAACGAGGCTCCCGTCGATCAACTCGGTGTGCCTGGGCAGATCACGCATATGGTCGAGGTCTTCCGCGAAATACCCGCCCGGGGGTGGCACCGGCCAGTCCGGCACAGGGCGATCACCCCTCGGCATCGGATCGGCGGTCATCTGTCCTCACTCCACGTAGGTGATCGGGTGACGCGACAATTATGGCAGCTCAGCGGACATACCGATTCGATACCACCGACTGCCGTGCTGTCCCGGGCGCTCGCAGCACACAGCCCCGCCCCTGGGCCGATCCGCTCGCTGTGCTGCACAGCGCGAATACACCGGCGAACCCATGGCCTTCCGACACCACGCTCGGCCGGCCACGCTGCTGGACATCTCGCCGGGTACGGTCAGCGCGCACCCGGCCTGTTGCGCGATGCGGGGGATCGTCGCCGGCGCTCGCACGGGCACGAATGTCGTGCCGCCTCACATCGCGCGGCGAATCACTATTGGCGGCACTCGATTACGACACCGTGCTCGATTACCGGTATCGAGCGGACGAAACGGCCGCCCATCCGGAGGGATGAACGGCCGTCTCGAGGGCTGGCTAGACGTCGGTGGAGAAGCGGATGCCGCCGTCCGGGATGTCTACGCCGGGCCAGATGCGGGCGCCGCGTAGTAGTTCGCAGCGGGCGCCGACGTTGGCGCCGTCGCCGATCACGGCGTCGCGGACGAGGGCTCGGGGGCCGATGCGGGCGCCGAAGCCGATGATCGAACGTTCCACGGTGGCACCGGCTTCCACGCGGGCACCGTCGAAGAGGATGGCGCCGTCGAGGCGGGCGCCGGCGCCGACCTCGGCGCCGCGGCCGACGACGGTGCCGCCGATGAGCAGTGCGCCGGGGGCGACACCCGCGCCGGGGTGGACGAGGGATTCGCCGCGTTGGCCGGGCAGGGCCGGGGACGGGGCGATGCCGCGGACCAGGTCCGCGGAGCCGCGCACGAAGTCCTCCGGGGTGCCCATGTCACGCCAGTAGGAGGTGTCGACGTGGCCCTGGATGTGCGCGCCCTCGGCCAGCAGCGACGGGAAGGTCTCCCGTTCGACCGAGACCGCGCGGCCCGCGGGGATCTTCTCGATGTACTCGCGGCGGAAGACGTAGCAGCCCGCGTTGATCTGGTCGGTCGGCGGATCCTGGGTCTTCTCCAGGAACGCGGTGACCCGGCCGTTCTCGTCGGTGGGCACGCAGCCGAAGGCGCGGGGATCGCTGACCCGCACCAGGTGCAGGGTCACGTCCGCGCCGGAGGCGTGGTGGGTCTCGAGGACCCCGCCCAGATCCGTGCCCCCCAGCACATCGCCGTTGAACACCATGACGGTGTCCGCCCGCAGCTTGGGCAGCACGTTGCGGATGCCGCCGCCGGTGCCCAGCGGTTCGGTCTCGGTGACGTACTCGAGCTCGAGTCCGAGTTCGGAGCCGTCACCGAAGTGCTCCTCGAACACCTCGGCCTTGTACGAGGTGCCCAGCACCACGTGCGTGATCCCGGCGTCGGCGATGCGGGCGAGCAGATGCTGCAGGAACGGCAGTCCGGCCGTGGGCAGCATCGGCTTGGGGGCGGACAAGGTCAACGGACGCAGACGGGTGCCCTGGCCTCCTACCAGGATCACCGCGTCCGTAGACCCGGCGGTACTACCGCTGTTCGCCATTTTCTCCCCTGTGTCAGGTTGTCAGGAATGCGCGCCCGCGATGCTAACCGTGCTTGAAGTTAAACACCGTTGTTTCGATCACGTTCGCGCAGTGCGGATCGAACCGCAAGCCTGCAACGAATCGCAAGTCCAGCCTTCAGCGCGACTCGAAGCGGAGCCTGCCACCAGTGCGGATGCCGGTCGGCCTGGAAACGATAGGCGCTGGCGTGATGCGCCGGGAGCATGGTTTCCGGGTGACGACCCGCGGCGTGCCCCTTGGCGTGCGTGACCTCCGCGGACGGCACGAACACATTGTGCCAGCCCGCCCTGCCCATGCGGTCACCGAAGTCCACGTCCTCCATGTACATGAAGTAGCGCGAATCGAATCCCTCGATGGAATCGAAGGCCGCGCGTCGCACCAGCAGGCACGAACCCGACAGCCAGCCCACCGAGCGCTCGGAAACCGCCTCGTTGTCCTGGCGGTAGCGCAGCGTCCACGGGTTCTTGGGCCAGATGGTCCCGAGGATGGCGTGGCCCGCGCCGTCGGCGATGCCCGGCACCGAGCGCGCCGAGGGGTAGCGGCTGCCGTCCGGCTCGAGCACCATCGGGCCCAGCGCGCCCGCGCGCGGCCAGCGGCGGGCGGCGGCCAGCAGTTCGTCGATGGAGTCGGTGCCCCAGCGCACGTCCGGGTTGGCGATCACGATGAATTCGATGTCCGGGTCGATCTCCGCGACCGCGCGGTTGATGGCCCCGCCGTATCCGATATTGCCGCCGGTGCGCAGCAGCCGCACGTGGGCGTTGGCCTCTGCGGCCAGTTCCGGGGTGCCGTCGACCGAGCCGTTGTCGGCCAGGATGACCTGCGGCTTCTCACTGGTCGCGGTGGTCAGCGTGCTGATGAAGTGTTCCAGGTGCTCGCCGGGCGAGTAGGTCACCGTGACGACTGCCAGCTGCGGTTTTTTCGCCGCGGCGGGGGGCTGTCCGACAGAATCCGAGGGGCTCACGGGGGCCCAGGATAGTCGGAGATGGCTATCAGTGCGTCGTTCAGTGCCAGCTTCCAGTGCCGCAGCGGCGACAGGCCCGCGGCGGCCCACGAATTGCCCGAAAGGACCGAATATGCCGGGCGCGGAGCGGGTCTCGGGAAATCCTCGGTGCCGCAAGGCCGTACGCGGGCGGGGTCCGCGCCGAGGCCGGTGAAGACCGCCTGGGCAAGATCGAACCAACTGGCTTGTCCGGCATTGGTGGCGTGCAGGATTCGCGGGGCAGCGGGCTTGGCAGCCAGCTCGAGCAGGCCCGCCGCGAGATCCGGGGCGTAGGTGGGTGAGCCGATCTGATCGTTCACGACGGTGATGGTGTCGCGTTCGCGTTCCAGGCGGCGCATGGTGGCGACGAAGTCGGCGCCCGTTCCGGTGTAGACCCAGGCCGTGCGGACGATGTGCGCGTCCGGGGCGAACTCCAGAACCGCTTGCTCCCCCGCGAGTTTCGAGCGGCCGTAGACCGTCGACGGACCGGTCGGATCGTCCGGTTCGTAGGGCTGGGACGCGGTCCCGGGGAACACATAGTCGGTGGAGACGTGAACGAGCCGCGCGCCCGCCTCCGCGCAGACGCGGGCGAGCACACCCGGCCCGGTGGCATTGATGGCGAAGGCGGCCGCCTCCTCGGTTTCGGCCCGATCGACGGCGGTGTAGGCCGCGCAGTTGATCAGCACGTCCCCCTCGCCCACGACCTTGCGCACACCCTCCGGATCGGTGATGTCGAGATCGGTGTGGGACAGCCCACGTGCCCCCGGCGCCAGCGCCATGACCGCTCGACCGAGCTGGCCGCCGGCTCCGGTCACCAAAAGCCTGGTCGGACTCGTGTTGTCGGCACTCACGGCTGCAAGTGTGGCACGGGTGCGCGGTGGTATCCGGGCGACGTCGCACGACTCACGGAGCCCGCGCTACTGCAACATGCTGGTTAACGCCACTAGCCTGCAGAGTGGGGGAAATCCCGCGCTTTCGAAAGGACGATCGGTTGCCGGACAGTTCCTGGGCATCCGTGCCGCTCTCGTCGCGCCGCTCGCGTTTCCCGGTCACCCCGGGTCGCGTGCTGGCGGCGGCGGTCGCGGCGCTGGTACTGGTGGTGACCGGGCTGGGCTGGCACAGCGTGGATCAGCTGGTGTCCAGTATCGAGCGGATCGGCAATCTCGGGCTGGGCGGCGGCAAGTCCGATGGGGCGACCGACATCCTGATGGTCGGCATCGACTCGCGCACCGACGCGCACGGGAATCCGCTCACCCAGGACGAATTGGCCATGCTGCACGCGGGCGACGACGGCGAGGGCGGGCTCAATACCGACACCATCGTGCTCATCCGGGTGCCCAATGACGGCAGTTCGGCCACGGCGATCTCGATTCCGCGCGACTCGTACGTGGACATTCCGGGGCTGGGGATGGGAAAGATCAATTCGGCCTTCGGTGTCACCAAGTTCACCACCCAGCAGAAGCTGATCGACCAGGGCGTCTCCCCCGCCGAGGCGGACCGCCGCTCGACGCAGGCCGGGCGGCAGGCACTGGTGAAGTCGGTGGCCAACCTCACCGGGATCACCGTCGATCACTACGCCGAGGTCGGGCTGCTGGGCTTCGTGCTGCTCACCGATGCCGTCGGCGGCGTCGAGGTGTGCCTGAACAACCCGGTGGACGAACCGCTGTCGGGCGCGGACTTTCCGGCCGGGCCGCAGAAGCTCAATGGCGCACAGGCTTTGAGCTTCGTGCGCCAGCGCCACGAGCTGCCGCGCGGCGATATCGACCGCATCGTGCGCCAGCAGGTGTACATGGCGCAGCTGGTGCATCAGGTGCTCAGCGCCAAGGTGCTGACCAGCCCGTCCCGGCTGCAGGATCTCAGCAATGCCGTGGGCCGCACGGTGGTGCTCGACGACGGCTGGGACGTGCTCGGCTTCCTGCACGAGCTGCAGGACCTCTCCGGCGGGCAGGTGAAGTTCGAGACCATTCCGGTCAAGGATCTCAACGGCTGGACCGACAACGGCGAATCGGTCGTGCGGGTGGATCCGCCGGCGGTGCAGAAGTTCGTGGCCAAGGCGGTCGGCGACGACGAGGGCGAGGGTGACGGCGGGATCGATCCGTCCATGGTCACCGTCGACGTGTACAACGCCTCGGGTACCGGCGGGCTGGCCGGACAGGCCGCACAAGCGTTGACGGCCAAGGGATTCCGTACCGGGACAGTGGACAACTGGATCGGCGGGCCGGTGCAGAGCAGCCGGGTGCTGGCGGCGTCGGCGGGTTCGGAAAAGGCGCGCGCGGTGGCGCAGGCGCTGGGCGGATTGCCGGTGATGGCCGAGCCGGGACTCCCCGAGGGGGCGGTCCGGGTGGTGCTGGCGAGTGACTATTCTGGTCCGGGTTCGGCGACGGGCAGTAGTACGTTCGACTTCTCCGGAGGTGGTTCGACCGCGACCCCGGTGCCGCCCGCCCCACCCATCGACGCCGGTACGAACGGACCGAAATGCGTGAACTGAACGAGACCCTCACCGAAGCGGTACTCGACCCCATCCTCGCCCGTGATCCCGCGGGACCGCGCATCACCTTCTACGACGACGCCACCGGCGCGCGGATCGAGCTATCCGCGCTGACGCTGGCCAACTGGGCGGCCAAGACCGCCAATATGATTCGCGACGAGTTCGGGCTGTCCTCCGGGGCGCGGGTGGCGGTGCTGCTGCCGGCGCACTGGCAGACCGCGGCCGTGCTGCTGGGCTGCTGGTGGGCGGGCGTCGAGGTGGTGCTGCACGCCGATCCGGACGCGGAGCTGGCGCTGGTGACCGCGGACCGGATCGACGAGGCCGACGGGATCGCGGAGGTGGCGGCGCTGTCGCTGGATCCGATGGGGATGCCGGTGAAGAACCTTCCGGTCGGTATCACTGATTACGCGACCTCGGTGCGAGTGCACGGAGACCAGTTCCGGCCGGGCGGCATCGGCTGCGCGCTGGACGGATCGTCGGTGTCGGAAGTGCTGGAACGCGCCCGTAAATCCGCGGCGCGACAGGGGTTCACCAGCGAGGACCGGGTGCTCTCGACCGGCTCGTGGGACACCCCGGACGAATTGATCGACGGGTTCGTGGCGGTGCTGGCCGCGGGCGCGTCGCTGGTGCAGGTGGCCAATCAGGATCCGGGCGGGCGGGAACGCCGCATCGCCTCGGAAAGGGTCACCGTCCAGCGTTCTTGACTCCTACCCGGGTAGGAGACCGGGTTCCCTCCGCGGGATGTTCCTCCCCCGCAACGGCTTCCGTACCGTGGAAGCATCCGACGACGAGGGAGTCTGGCGATGATGAGTCCACGGTATTGGACACGCTGGGTGGTCGAACAGGGTGGGGCGCGGTGGTTCCTGCGGCTGCAGGCTCGCGGCGACAACCCGTTCGCGCGGTTGATCACCACACCGGAGGCGCTACGGGACCCCTACCCGCAGATCGAGGCGATCCGGGCGCGGGGACGCCTGGTGCACAGCGCCTACTTCTCGGCGACCACGGACTACGATCTCATTCGAACCATGCTGCGCGACAACAGATTCGGTTCGTTCGGCCCCGACGGCCTGGATATGCCGCAGTGGCTGCGCAACAGCATGAAGAAGGCGCCGACCCCACCCAATCCGGTGGAGCCGCCGTCCATGCTGATGATGGATCCGCCCGAGCACACGCGGCTGCGCAAGTCGGTGTCGGCGGCGTTCACCCCGCGCGCCATCGGGCGGCTGCGCGACCGGGTGGAGTCGGTGACCGCCGAACTGCTGAACGCGCTACCGCCGGACGGCTCGGCCGATCTGATCGAGAACTTCGCCCAGCAGGTGCCGATCGCCATCATCGCCGAGATGCTGGGCTTCCCCCAGGACAAGCGCGACGAGTTCCTGGCCTGGGGTGACGCCGGCAGTCCGCTGCTCGATATCGGCATCTCGTGGCGGACCTGGCGCGACGCCTATCTGGCCATGGGCGTCATGGACCGCTATCTGGACGGGCATCTGGCGCAACTGCGGAGCGAGCCGGGCGAGGACATTCTCAGCAGCCTGGTCACCGCGGGCGATCTGGACGACCGGGAGCTGAAGGCCACCGCGAGCCTGCTCATGGGCGCGGGCTTCGAGACCACGGTCAATCTGATCGGCAACGGCATCGTCCAATTGCTGTCGCATCCGGAGCAATTGGCCAAACTGCGCGAGGACCCGGAGCTGTGGCCGCAGGCCGTGGACGAGATCCTGCGCTTCGATCCGCCGGTGACCATGACCGCGCGTATCGCACTGTGCGACGCGGAGATCGGGGGCTTCACGCTACCGGCGGGCACCGTGATCGTGATGTCGCTGGCCGGGGCCAATCGTGATCCCGACAAGTTCGAGGACCCCAACCGGTTCGACATCACGCGGTCGAATGCCAAGGAGCACTTGACGTTCTCCAGCGGCATCCACACCTGCCTGGGCGCGAGCCTGGCGCGGATGGAGGGCGTGTACGCGCTGCGGTCCCTGTTCGACAACTTCCCGAACCTGGCGCTGTCCGGTGCGCCGCAGCGCCGTCCGCTCTACACCCTGCACGGCTACGCGCACATGCCCGCCCGGCTCGGGCAGCGCGCGACCGCGGTCGTTCAGTAGAACCCGACGACGTCGTCGCCCCAGATGCTGTTGCGGTCGTGGTCGGGATCGTCGACCAGGCGGTCCACGGCGTCGATGACCAGGGTGGTCCGGGTGGCGGCGCTGTAGGGGCGCCAGTGCTTGGACCCGTCGATGGCGGCCGGGACGCCGTAGCCGGCGAAGGCCAGCCAGCGGCGCATCATGCGGCCCGAAACCTTCTGCGCCGCGGCGCGTCCGCCGAGCCAGAAGGTCGGGTCGTAGTCGAAGGAGCCGAAATTGCCGAAGACATAAGGCAATTCGGTGGCGTGCCCCGCGCCGACCCGGGCCGCCTTGAGCATCGGGGTGGCGTGGTCGAAGCGGTACATCCAGGTCGGCGAGTGCGCGGAATGGGCGTCGGCCACCCAGTGCGAGGGCATGCGGAAGGCGGCGTCGGTGGACATGGTGAGCGCGCCGCGCGGCGTGCTGGATTCGTAGGCCGCCGCGATCTGGGCCAGCCGCTCCGGCGACAGACCCGGATGCTCGGCCGCCACCCCGCGCAGCATGCCGTTCACCGCGTCGGGGGTGACGGGCATGATGGGCGAACGGAACAGCCGGAACAGCGACGCCTCGTCCTTGTTGGTGCCGATGATCAGCGGCACCCGATGCGAACGGCCTTGCTGGAAGCGCTCACTCGGATAGGCGGGCAGCAGGTTGCCGTCCACCACGGGCGCCGCGGCCAGGCGGCCGGGTTCGCGCAGCGGCACCTCGTCGAGCAGGGTGCCCGCGGCGGTGATCATGCGCTCGACGGGCATGGTGAGCAGCTCGGCCGAGCGGTCGGGGGTGAGTTCGAGCAGTTCCAGGTACCGTTTGGCGACCACGGCGGCGCGTTCGGGGCCGAAAACCGTGGTGGCGGGCGGGGATTGGGCGATAGCGCGGTGGAACAGGCCCGCCGAGAGCGGCGAGGTGAGCAGGGCGGTCACGCAGCCCGCGCCCGAGGATTCGCCGAAGAGCGTGACATTGCCGGGGTCGCCGCCGAAGGCCGCGATATTGTCGCGCACCCACTGCAGCGCGGCGATCTGATCGTGCAAGCCCAGATTCGGGGTGAAATCGTCGCCGAGCGAGGACAAGTCCAGGAAGCCGAGCGCGCCCAGCCGGTAGTTCACGCCGACCACGATCACCTCGCCGACCTCGGCCAGGCGCTTGCCGTCGTAGATGGCCTGGGCGGCGGTGCCCAGGCAGAACGCGCCGCCGTGCAGCCACACCATGACCGGGCGCGGTTCATCGGAGGGGTCGGCGGGAGCCCAGACATTGAGCCAGAGGCAGTCCTCGCCCATCCGCAGGCTGCCGTCCACCGGGGTGAAGCCGGGAGATTGCGGTGCGACATCGCCGAAGTCGTCGCAGGCCCGGACGCCGGTCCAGGATTGCGGGGGCTGCGGCAGCCGGAATCGACCCGGCCCGCCGGTGCTCGCACCGTAGGGAATGCCGCGCCACACGGCGACCCGCCCGTCCATGGAACCGGACACTTCGCCGTACACGGTCCGCGCCACCGGCGCGCCGTCACGTTCCGACAGCGTGTCGAAGAACCGAGTGCTCACTCCAGACCTCCTCGTACTCCGTAAATCGAGGGTACCGAGTGACCGGGGCCCGCCCGCGCGATAGCGGTCAGCGTGCCGTGCCCCGTCGTTTAGGCTGTGGGCGTGCCGAGTTACGCGTATCGGTGCCGCGAGTGCGGCGATACCTTCGAGAAGACCCGCCCGATGGCCGAGGCGTCCGCGCCCACGGCGTGCCCGGCCGGGCATGACGACACGGTCAAGCTGCTGACCACGTTCGGGACGGTGACGCGCGGTGGTTCCGCGCCCGCGGCCGCTCCCGCGCCCTCGGGTGGCGGCGGATGCTGCGGCGGTGGCTGCTGCGGCTAGCCGGGCGGCAGCCGCTACGGACCCTCGGCCGGTGACGCCTCCTGCTTGTCCGCATGCCCCAGGGATCGGCCCGGCGCCACGCGGTCGCGGACGCGTTGCTTGAGGATCGCGATATCGGGGAATCCGCCGTCGGCCTTGCGTTCCCAGACCTGGTCGCCGTCGACGGTGATGCGGAAGACGCCGCCCTCGCCCGGGACCAGCGCCACCTCGGACAGATCGGTGGTGAAGGTGGTGAGCAATTCCTGGGCCATCCAACTCGCACGGAGCAGCCAGCGGCACTGGGTGCAGTACTCGATCGCGACGCGGGGCATGTCCGCGACCTTACCGCCGGCTGCCGCGCGCCTATGAGAACAGTTGGAACAAGCCGATCACATCGCTGCCGAGACCGAGAATGCCCTGGGCGAAGGACGAGCCCAGGCTCAGGGCGTTGAGAATGAAATTCAGCGGGTTGTTCACGTCCAGCTCCTTCGATCGTGTGATGTCCGGGCTACACGCAGTCAACTGTAGGTCGGCAATGAGCTGGTGATCGGCCAGAACGCCAGCGACAGAACGATTTTCACATCACGATTCAGGGTGGGCCGGATGTGTCGGTGCCCTCGGATACAACTTTCCTCAACCGAGGAAGGGGGATGCATGACCACCGCTTGGACCGCCGATCACATCGGCTCGCTCGCGCCGGACGCCGCGTCGCTGACCGCCGCCCGCAAGCTGCGCGGCAAGTGGAGCGGCACCGGGATGCACGAGACCGCGCTGTGGGGGCTGTGCCAGGGCAGCGGCGGCAATCCGTACCAGACCGTGGTGGATCTGACGGGGCCCGCGTACAGGTGCACCTGCCCGAGTCGCAAGTTTCCGTGCAAACACGCGCTGTCATTGCTGTTGTCCTGGAGTGCGGGCGAGGTCGCCGCGGCAGCCGAGGTCGCGGATTTCGCGGCCGACTGGCTGACCGGGCGCGCCACCCGGGCAGCTGAGAAGGCCGAGTCCGGAGCGGAGTCCGCCCGCGCCGCCGAGGCGGCCCGGCCCGAAGCGAGACCGGCCCGGGCCACCGGGGCCACCGCGGACCAGCGCCGCGCCCGCGTCACCGCCGGGCTGGCCGACCTGAGCACCTGGCTCACCGACCAGGTGCGCACCGGCCTCGCGCAGTCGGACCGCTCCGCGCACGCCTTCGAAACCGTGGCCGCCCGCATGGTCGACGCACAGGCCCCCGCCATCGCCTCGACCCTGCGCCGGTTGCCGCTCGCCACCATCCGTTCCGACTGGCCCCGGCTACTGCTGCGCGAGTACGCCCGCCTGCATCTGCTGGCCACCGCCCACACCCGCCTCGACGACCTCTCCCCCGGCCTGCGTGCCAGCGTCCGCACCCACATCGGCTACCCCACCCCGGTGGAGACGGTCCGCGCCGAGCCCGCCGTCCGCGACCGCTGGCAGGTCCTCGGCCTGCGCACCACCTCCGAGGACGGCCTCTACACCCGCCGAGTCTGGTTGCGCGGCCGCACTTCCGGCCGCTGGGCCCTGCTGGTCGACCACCACTACGGCAGCCCCGCGTTTCCCCATGACACTCCGGCCCCGGGATTCCAGGTGGACGCGGACCTCCACTTCTACCCGGCCGCCGCACCCCTGCGCGCCATCTGGGGCAGACGACACGAAGACATCCCGGAGCCCTTCACCACGATTCCGCTGCGCACCACCATTGAGACCGTCGCCCGCGGCGGGAGTGCTGTAGCGGGAGATGTGACAGTCCACACCAGGCACACCGGCAGCGGTGCGGACGAGAACCGCACGGCTGCAACCGGTCCTGCGGGCGGACCGACCGACGTCGGCGGAGCCGCCGCGACAGCCCACTCGTCCGTGCGGGTCGGCGGTGCCGCATCCGCCCGTTCCGACGGCATCGAAGCAGCGCTTGTCGAGCACGCACGGGCTCTTGGTGCCGATCCGTTTCTGCGGTCGTGGCCGGTGCTGCTGGCCGACGTGGTGCCGGTTCGCGGTGAAAAGGGTTGGTATGTGGTGGAATCCGGCGGGGACGCCCTGCCTGTTTCGATCGCCGAGGGCGAGCCGTGGCGATTGCTCGGGCTCTCGGGCGGGCATCCGATCACCGTGATCGGCGAGTGGACCGTGGACGGGCTGGTGCCCGTCGCGGCGCTGGACGCCGGGTCGATGGTGGATGTCGGTGTGGGACAGGGCAGCCCGATTCCGGTGCGCGGCGGCGTCGAGGACGGCGGGAGCGCCGAGCAGGTTTCGGCGGCGCTCGTCGGCACGGCGCGGCGTCCGGCTCATCCGGCCGGGTTGGCCGAGCCGGTCGTCGAAGCCGTCTCCGGTCGGACCGGCGATTCGGCCGCGGTACTGCTGGAATCCATTGCGCTGCAGGACTGTTTCGCGCGCGGTGGCGTGGTCACGACGTCCGCCGAGCGCGGCGAGGTCGCGGCGGACGACGGGCGACCACTGCTGCCGGTCGCGGCCGGCGCCCGGCTGATCGACATGCTGGCCGACAATTCGCCGTTTCTGGACGAGTGGTTCGCGCTCGTCGGGCCACGGAACTTCCGCGCTCCGGACGGCTCGGTCAGTGTGCTGCTGGATCGCGCGAAAGCGCTTGCCTCGCATCGCGAATCGCTGCTTCGGCTGGCCGGGGCGCGCGGCCGGTGGCTGGCCGCGCAGCATCCGGGGTGGAAGTCGCTGGTGCGGGCGGCCGCCGAGGACGAGAGCGTGTGGTCGCACGGTCGAGCGGCGGAGCGGCGTGGGTGGCTGACCCAGCTGCGGCACCGGGATCCGGCGGCGGCCCGGGCGGCGCTGGCCGGTTCGTGGGCGCAGGAGTCCGGACCGGGCAAGGCCGAACTGCTCGCCGTGCTGGCCGATGGCCTCTCGATCGGGGACGAGGCGCTGCTGGAGGCGGCGCTCGACGATCGGCGGGCCGAGGTGCGGCGGCTGGCGGCGGATCTGCTGGGGCGGTTGCCGGATTCGGCGTTCGCGGCGCGGATGGCGCGCCGGGCCGCCGCCTGGTTGAGTTTCGGGCCGCGGCCGGTGCGACCGCAGTTGGTCACCACCGGGCCCGGGGTGCTGGATGACGCGGCTCGGCGCGACGGCGTGGGAGATGCGTTCGGCTACACCGCTTATCGGGCGGACGGTGCGCCGGATCTGGCCACCGAATGGCTGCACCGGGTGGTAGCGGGGACGCCGCTGAGCCATTGGGAGCGCATTCTCGGATCGCCGGAGGAGGCCGTGCGGGTCTCCATGTCGGAGAGCGTGCGCGGCCCCATGTTCGCGGGCTGGACCGACGCCGCGCTGGCGCAACGGAATTCGGAGTGGGCCGCGGCCCTGTTCGGCGTGATGTCGGGCGCCGACGCCCGCGATGCCGACAGCGAGAAGCTGCGCGAACTGTTCGCGTTGCAGCCCGAGACGGCGCAGATCCGCCACCTGCGCGGGCTGGATTCCAGCTGGCTGGCCGAGATCGAATCGCTGCTGCGCGCCATGCCGCATCCGTGGCCCGGGCCGATGGCCGAGCACGTGTTGCGGCTGCTGCTCGAGCGCGCGCAGCTGTGCGCGGACCGGCCGGGCGCGCCCAGCCTGGTGCCCGGCTCGTATCGGACGCTGTTCCGCGCGGCGTCCACCCATTTCCCGCCCCAGGTGGCCGGGATGGTGGCGGGCGTGGCCCGCCGGTGCGGTGACCCCTACTGGGAGCAGGCCTTCGACCAGCTCGCCCATGACCTCATTGAACGCACGACGATGCTCGAGGAGCTGCAGTGACCATGACTCAGGAACGCGACGCCCTGCTGCGCCCGCACGCCGAACAGGCCTTCGCCGACGAGCTGAAGGCGCTGGCCGCCGCCGACGACCGGCCGCGCCCGCCCTCCTGGAAGCTGTCGCCGTGGGCGGTGGTCACCTATCTGCTGGGTGGCACGCTGTCCGACGGAACGGTCATCACGCCCAAGTACGTGGGCCCGCGCCGGCTCATGGAGGTCGCGGTGGCGACGCTGGCCACCGACCGCGCGCTGCTGCTGATCGGCGTTCCGGGCACCGCGAAGACCTGGGTGTCGGAACATCTTTCGGCGGCCGTCGCCGGGCATTCCACGCTGCTGGTGCAGGGCACCTCCGGCACCGCCGAGGAGGCCATCCGCTACGGCTGGAACTACGCGCGACTGCTGGCCGAGGGTCCCAGCGAGGCGGCACTGGTGCCCTCGCCCATCATGACCGCCATGCGCCTGGGCTCGATCGCGCGGCTCGAGGAGCTCACCCGCATCCCCTCGGATGTGCAGGACGCGCTGATCACGGTGCTGTCGGAGAAGACGCTGCCGGTGCCGGAACTCGGCACGGAGGTGCAGGCGGCCAAGGGCTTCAATGTGATCGCCACCGCCAATGACCGCGACCGGGGCGTCAACGAACTGTCCTCGGCGCTGCGACGGCGCTTCAATACCGTGGTGCTGCCGCTGCCGGCGGGCGAGGACGAAGAGGTCGCCATCGTGACCCGCCGCGTCGAACAGCTCGGCACCGCACTGGAATTGCCTTTCGTGCCCGCCGCGGCCGAGGAGATCCGGCGCGTGGTGCGGGTGTTCCGCGAGCTGCGCTCGGGCATGACCGAGGACGGGCGCACCAAGCTCAAGTCCCCGTCGGGCACGCTGTCGACCGCCGAGGCGATCTCGGTGATCACCAATGGCATCGCGCTCGCCGCCCACTTCGGTGACGGGGTGCTGCGCCCCGCCGATATCGCGGGCGCGGTGCTGGGCGCGGTCGTCAAGGATCCGGTTGCCGACCAAGTGGTTTGGACCGAATACCTGGAGGCCGTGGTCCGTCAGCGCCCGGACTGGGCCGACTTCTACCGCGCCTGCCGCGAGGTGCACGAATGACCGAGACCGCGGCCTCCGCCGATCTCGCCGTTCCGTCCGGCATCACCGTCTCGACCGGCACGGCGATCGCACCCGAGACACGGGTGTTCGGGATCCGCCACCACGGGCCGGGTTCGGCGCGGTCGCTGGGACTGGCGCTGGCGCGATTCCAGCCCGACGCCATCTTGATCGAGGGCCCGGCGGATGCCGATCCGCTCGTCGGTTACGTCGCCGCCGAAGGCATGTCACCGCCGGTGGCCCTGCTCGCCTATCAGCCCGACAGCCCGGCCAAGGCCGCCTTCTGGCCCTTCGCGACGTTCTCCCCCGAGTGGGTGGCGCTGCGATATGCGGCCGAGCATGGTGTGGCCGTGGGGTTCTGCGATCTGCCCGCCTCGGTCTGCCTGGCCGTGACGGAGGAGCCGGGTGACCGGACCGACCCGCTGGGCATCCTGGCTTCGGCCGCCGGATATGACGACGCCGAGCGCTGGTGGGACGCCATCGTCGAATCCTCCTCGGACGCCGATATTTTCGCCGCGGTCAACGAGGCCATGGCGGTATTGCGCGAGCATGCCGAGCACCCGGATGACGACGGCCCGGAATCCGAATCCGCTGTCCCGGCCGGGGAGTCCGGGACGGCGGAGACGGAGAGCAGCTCGGCCGCCACGGCGAGGATCGTGGTGGACGCGCACACGCTGCGGCGTGAGGCGCACATGCGGCAGGTGATGCGAAAAGCCTTGAAGGACGGCGCGCGCCGGCTGGCCGTGGTGTGCGGTGCGTGGCACGCGCCGGCGCTGGAGGGCAAGCTGGGCCCGGCCGCCCCGGACGCCCGGCTGCTCAAGGGCATGCCGAAGGGCAAGGCCACGCTCACCTGGGTGCCGTGGACGCATTCGCGGTTGGCGAGCTCCTCCGGCTATGGCGCGGGCGTCACCTCGCCGGGCTGGTACCACCACCTGTTCACCGAGACCGAGCAGCCGATCGCGCGCTGGCTGACCAAGGTGGCGGGCACGCTGCGGACGCACGATCTGCCGGTGTCGAGTGCGCACATCATCGAATCCGTGCGGCTGGCCGAGACTCTCGCGATGCTGCGGGAGCGGCCGCTGGCGGGGTTGTCGGAGGTCACCGAGGCCACGCGGGCGGTGCTGTGCGACGGTGACGAGACCATGCTGCGCCTGGTCAGCACCGAACTCGTGGTGGGCGAGGCGATGGGCTCCGTGCCCGAGGGGACGCCGACCGTGCCGCTCGAGGCGGATCTGCGCGCACAGATCAGGACGCTGCGCTTGAAGCAGCAGGCACTGGAACGCACGCTGGATCTGGATCTGCGGACCGACGGCGGGCTGGCGAGATCGCATCTGCTGCACCGGCTTCGGCTGCTGGATATCGGATGGGGGCGACTGACCGACAGCCAGGTGCGCGGTACCGGCACCTTCCGGGAGACGTGGACGCTGCGGTGGCGGCCGGAGCTCGCCATCGCGATCGTGGAGGCCTCGCGCTGGGGTACGACGCTGCGTTCGGCGGCCGAGGCGAAGGTGCTCGACCTCGCCGCCGACACGAACGCCACGGTCGGCAAGGTGGCGAACATGCTGGAGGAGGCGCTGCTGGCCGATCTCGGCGGAGCCACCGACGGGCTGATCGCGCGGCTGGAATCGGTTGCGGCGCTGGATCACGACGTCACGCATCTGCTGTCGGCGCTACCCGGGCTGCTGCGGATCGCGCGGTACGGCGATGTCCGCGGCACCGACAGCGCGGCCCTGACGCGGGTCGCGGACAGCCTGCTGGTGCGCAGTTGCGCCGGATTGCCCGGCGCGGTCACGGGTTTGGACACCGACTCGGCCACCGCGCTGCGCACACAGATCGACGCCGTGCATCTGGCGCTGTCGGCCCGCGACGACGAATGGGCCACCGGGACGTGGCTGTCCACCCTGCAGACCCTGGCCGACCGGGACGATGTGCACGGTGGAATCGTGGGGCGGGCCGTGCGTCTGCTCTGCGACGCCGAGCGCATCGACGCGGAGGAATCCGGCCGCCGACTATCGGCGGCCCTGTCCGTCGGCCGCACCGCTCCCGACAAGGCAGCCTGGATCGACGGGTTCCTGGGCGGGCGCGGGCTGCTGCTGGTCCACGACCGGAACCTGTTGTCGCTCATCGACGACTGGCTGTGTGGACTCGACGAGGCGCAGTTCGTCGCCACCCTGCCGCTGCTGCGCCGCACCTTCGGCGCGTTCGAATCCGGTGAGCGGCAGGCCATCGGGCAGGCCGTTCGAAACGGCGGGCCGACAACGCCGGCGGGCAGCGGCACCGAATACGACGCCGACCGCGGCACGCTGGCGATGCGGGCGGCCGCGGAGATTCTTGGAGTCTTGCGATGAACGAGATGAACGAGGCGCAGGCGCGGCGCTGGCGGCTGGTGCTCGGGAGCGCGGGTGAGGAGGGGCTCGGCGGCGGCGGGCTCCCGGGTGCCGATGATCAGGCCATGGATCGGGCGTTGGGAGCGCTCTACGACTCCGGTGGGCAGGGTGGATCCGGCCGCCGGTCGGGCGGGCTCGGGGGTTCCGCGCCGCAGGTGTCGCGGTGGCTCGGCGATATTCGCCGCTACTTCCCGTCGACCGTGGTGGAGGTGATGCAGCGCGACGCCGTCGATCGGCTCAACCTCACCGAATTGCTGCTGGAGCCCGAGCTTTTGGAGGCGGTCGAACCGGATGTGCATCTGGTCGGCACGCTGTTGAGCCTGAACCGGGTCATGCCCGAGACCACGAAGGCGACCGCGCGCACGGTGGTGGAGCAGGTGGTCAAGGAGATCGAGCGGCGCATCGCGGCGCAGACGGTCGCGGCCGTGGGCGGGGCGTTGAACCGCGCGGCGCGGGTGTCGCGGCCGAAACTGCGAGATATCGACTGGGACCGGACGATTCGCAAGAACCTGGCGAATTATCTGCCGGAGCATCGGACGGTGGTGCCGGAGCGCCTGGTCGGGTACGGGCGCAAGGCGCAGGCGGTCGAGCGGGATGTGGTGCTGGCCATCGATCAGTCGGGGTCCATGGCGTCCAGCGTCGTTTACGCGTCGGTGTTCGGCGCGGTGCTGGCGTCCATGCGGTCGCTGCGCACCTCGCTGGTGGTCTTCGACACCGCCGTGGTCGATCTGACCGAGAAGCTGGCCGATCCGGTGGAGGTGCTGTTCGGCACGCAACTGGGCGGGGGGACCGATATCAATCGGGCCATCGCCTATTCGCAGTCGCTGATCACGCGGCCGGCCGATTCGCTGTTCGTGCTGATATCGGACCTGTACGAGGGCGGGGTGCGCGCGGAGATGTTGCGTCGCATACGCGCCATGAAGGAGTCCGGGGTTCAGGTGGTGGTGCTGCTGGCGCTGTCCGACGAGGGCGCTCCCGCCTACGACCGGGACAATGCGGCGGCGCTGGCCGCGCTGGGTGTGCCCGCTTTCGCCTGCACGCCCGACCGGTTCCCGGATCTGCTGGCGGTGGCGCTGGACCGCGGTGACGTGCAGGCTTGGGCGCATCTCAACGCGGGGTGACGCCAACTCGGCGACAATTGAGCGTCATCGGGCACTGATAGGCTGCCCTGCGGGTTTTGTCTAGTGGCAGATTTGAGTTTCGGGAAGCGGGTGCTCGGTTTGCGCTCAGGTGATGTGTTCGCCGGCTACGTCATCGAACGCGAGCTCGGCCGCGGCGGCATGGGCTCGGTGTATCTGGCCAAGCATCCGCGCCTGCCGCGCATGACGGCGCTCAAGCTGCTGAATCAGGAGATGTTCTCCGACGACGAGATTCGCGCGCGGTTCATTCGCGAGGCCGATCTGGTCGCCCGGCTGGACCACCCGAATATCGTCACCGTCTACGACCGCGGTGACGAGGGCGAACAGCTGTGGATCTCGATGCAGTACATCGACGGCATCAACGCGTCCTCGATCAGTCCCGGAACCCTGCCGCCGCTACGCGCCGCCCAGATCATCGGCGAGACCGCCAAGGCCCTCGACTACGCCCACGGGCTGGGCGTCCTGCACCGTGACGTCAAGCCCGCCAATATCCTGCTGGCCCGCTCCTCCTCCAAAACCGGCGCGGGCGAACGCGTCTACCTGACCGACTTCGGCATCGCCCGCCTGCGCGACGACACCGGTCACCTCACCCAGACCGGCACGGTCACCGCCACCCTCGCCTACGCCTCCCCCGAGCAGCTCACCGGCGCGTCCCTCGACGGCCGCTCCGACCAGTACTCGCTGGCCTGCACCCTGTTCCAACTCCTCACCGGCGCGGTCCCTTTCGAGGGCACCAGCCCCGCCGCCGTGATCCGCGGCCACCTCCAGCAACCGCCGCCGCCGGCCAGCCCGCTGCGCCAGAACCTTCCCCGCGCCATCGACGCGGTGCTCGCCAAGGCCCTTTCCAAGCGCCCCGCCGACCGCTACCGCTCCTGCGTCGAATTCGCGACGGCCGCCGAACGCGCCCTGCAATCCCCCAACCCGGTCGCCCCGCCCCGCCCGCCGACCCCCGCGCACCCGCAGCCGGTCGTCGCCCCGCGCCCGCCCACCCCGGCCCGCCCGCAGCCGGTGATCCAGCAGCCGCCCACCCCGACGCCCTCGACCCCACGTCCCCTGGTCGGCCCGGGCCCGTCGTATCCGAACCAGGGTCCGGCCTACACCAACCCCGCCCGGCCCGGCCCGGCCTTCCCGAACCAGCCGGTGTCGACCCCCGCGTACCCGAACCAGCCCGCGCCCCAGACCTTCACGAACCAGACGCCGACCTACAGCCCACCCCCCACGTACCCTCCCCGCACCACCCCGCCCCCGACTTACACTCCCCCGCAGAAGAATTCGAACACCACCGCCTGGCTGATCGCCGCCATCGTCGTGGTCCTGGTCATCGTCATCATCGTGGTCGCGGTGATCATCAAGTCCAGCAAGTCCAAGGCCGACTCCCCCCAACACCCCGACACCGTGGTGACCCTCGCCTTCCCGGACTACCTGGCCCCGGGCAACACCGCAGGCGAGAAGCCCTTCACCATCACCCTCTGAATCAGGGAAATCCCCCGGACCGATACCGGGGGTTCGCCGGATTATGCCTGCGGGCGCGGCGAATTAGCGTTCGAGGATGATTTCGAGTCTGCGTGGACGGGTCGCCGTCGCGGTCGGCGTCACCGCGCTGATGGCGGGCGTGGTGGGTTGCGGTGCGGACCGATCCGGCGGGGGCTCGCCCGGGGAGCGGTTGCGGCAGGACGTGGAGAAGCTGCATGCGCTGGGAATCAGCGGAGTGCAGGCTCGCGTCATCGGAGTCGACGGTAGGGAATCGGTGGCCGTCGCGGGGAGCGCGGACTCGAGTACGGGAAGTCCGGTCGATCCGGACGGGTACTTCCGGATGGCCAGTACGTCCAAGACCCTGGTCGCCACCGTGGTGCTGCAACTGGCAGCCGAGGGCAAGCTCGGGTTGGCGGATACGGCCGAGCGGTGGCTGCCGGGTGTGGTGCGGGGGAACGGGAACGACGGTTCGCGGATCAGTATTCGGCAGTTGCTTCAGCACACTGCGGGAATTCACGATGATCTGCCGGGGTACACCACGGCCGAGGAGTACTACCGGCAGCGGTTCGACATCTACGATTCCGAGCAGCTGGTGGCTCGGGCGATGACGCACGAGCCCGACTTCGCGCCCGGAACGGGCTGGGCTTATGCCAATACCGACTATGTCCTGCTCGGCATGATAGTCCGGCAGGTCACCGGGCGCCCGGTCCACCAGGAGATCGAGGAGCGCATCCTGAAACCGATCGGCCTCGAGCAGACCCGGTGGGGCGGCACCTCGCCCGGCCTGCCGGAGCCGCACGCGCGGGCCTATCAGTTCTTCGGACCCGATTCGCAGGTGGATGTCACCGAGCAGGTTCCCGTTGACCCCGAAGTCCTTTCGTGGGTCACGACCACGCACGACGAGAACGTATTCTTCCGCGCCCTGCTCTCGGGTCGACTGCTGCCGGCGCCGCAGCTGACCGAGATGAAGAACACCGTCCCGGTCGCCGGGGGGCTCGAAACGTTCTGGCCCGGTGGACGATACGGGCTCGGCCTCGCCGAACGCCCGCTGAGCTGTGGCGGAAGCTACTGGGGGCACGAGGGCGGCGACGGCGGTTACATCACGCTGAACGGGGTCACCGGTGACGGCCGGCGGAGCGTTGTGGTTTCGATGTCGGAGGCGCTCGGCGATACGCCCGAACACATACTGGCCCAGGAGAACTCGGCGAGCGCGCTGATCGACCACGCGCTGTGCGATTGAGGCCGGGGATCCGGGGCGGGCGGCCGGACGCCCCGGATCATCCGATCTACAGGTCGGCGATGGCCGCCAGTGGGGGTGTGCGGGCGGCCCGCACCGCGGGCCACAGCGCGGCCAGCACGCCGACCACGCCGGAGGCCAGCAGCATCAGCACGATCTGGGTCCACGGGACCGCGATTGTCGCGATACCCAGTTCCGCAAGGGTTTTCAGGAATCCGACGCCCAGGCCGATGCCCAGGATCACGCCGACCACCGCACCGAAGATGGCGATCAGCATGGATTCCAGGTAGATGCTGCGACGCACCTGGGGCCGTTGCATACCCACCGCGCGGAGCATGCCGATCTCGCGGCGGCGTTCCACGACCGAGAGCGCGAGGGTGTTGACGATGCCGAGAATGGCGATCACCACCGCCAGCGCCAGCAGGCCGTAGAGGATGGCCAGCAGGGTGTCGATCTGCTTGCCCTCCGCGCCCTTGAAGTCGTTGTGGTCCTGGACCTGAACGATCACGTACTGCTCGGTGGCCTTCTCCAGACTGGTGCGCATGGCCGGGAGGTCGGCGCCGGGCTGGGCGGCGATCAGGACCAGGAAGCTGCTCTGGTAGCTGACCGGGACGGCCTTCTGGTACAGGGCCATGGAGGTGACCATGTTCTGCAGCAGCTGGGTGTCCTTGTAGATGCCCGCGACGTTCACGGTGTACTTCTTGTAGTCCAGTCCGGTGACCGGGACCGACTCGCCGACCTTCCAACCGTGGTCGGAGGCAAAGGTTTCCGAGACCATGATGTCGTCGTCACCGAGCTGGTCGGTGCCCTGCTCCACGGTGTAGTTCATCACCTTGGACATCTGGCCCTCGGGCGCGGTGCCGATCACCTGCTTGTCGTCGACCTTCAGCGCGACACCGTGAAAGGCCACCACATCCTTGACCTGCGGCACCTGCTTGACGGTGTCGGTGGCCGCCAGCGGGACGCCGATGATCCCGCCGGGCGGGCCCGCCAGGATGTAGTCGGCCTTCACGCCCTTGTCGACCAGATCGCTGACGCTGGCCTTGGCCGAGGAACCGAGCATGCCGATCGCCGAGACCAGCATCAGGCCCAGGGTCAGCGCGAAAGCGGTGGCGGCGGTGCGGCGCGGATTGCGAATCGCGTTGTTGCGCGCCATCTTCCCGACCGGGCCGAACGGCCGCACCAGCACGCTCAGCCCCGCGATCACCGGCCGCGAGAGCGCGGGCGAGGCGAACAGCACCGCGAGAATCAAAGCGGCCGCACCGATTCCGACCACCGCGGCCGCACTGCCGCCGGTACCGCGCGCCCCGAGAACGACCAGGACCACGCCCGCCACCGCCAGCACGGCGCCGATGATGGTGCGCACCCGCAGCGACTCACCCGACGAATTCGATTCCGAGCGCATGGCTTCCACCGGCGGCACCTTGGCGGCCCGCCGCGCGGGCGCGTACGCGCTCAGCACCGTCACGATGGTGCCGACGCCCAGGGCGACCAGCACCGTGCGCGGCTCCAGCGACATGGTGCCGGTGGGCAGACCCAGCTTGAACGCATTGAGCAGCCCGGACAGCCCGAACGCCAGGCCCACACCGGCCGCGAGACCCAGTGCGCTGCCGATCAATCCGACGATCAGCGACTCGCCGACCACCGACCGCGAGATCTGCCGGCGACTCGCGCCGACCGCCCGCAGCAGCGCCAGCTCACGCAGGCGCTGGGCCACCAGCATCGAGAAGGTGTTGTAGATGATGAACGTGCCCACGATCAGCGCGATGGAGCCGAACGCGAGCAGGAAGTAGTTGATGAACTTCAACGCATTGCCCAGCTGCGCCTTGAAATCGTCGCGCACCTGCTCGGCGTCCTGCACCTTGTAGTCGGGCAGCGCGGCCTTGATCTGATCGCGCAGATCATCGGCCTTGATGCCGGGCTGGGCGGCGATGTCGACGTAGGCGACGTGCTGTCCGTCGGTGAACAGCTGCCGCGCCTGGGAATCGTCGAACTGCAATCCGATGAAGCCGCCGGTATTGCCCGCCTGCGGGTCGTAGATGCCCGAGACGGTGACGTCGATATTGCCCTTGGACGGCACCAGCACCTTGGTGTGATCGCCGACCTTCAGACCCGCCCGATCCGCGCCGCCCTTGTTGATGGCGATCTCACCGGGCTTCGAGGGCGGCGCGCCCTCGGCGAACTTGTCCGGCTCGGCCACCGACTTACCCGGCGGCAGATACGACTGCCCCATGGTCGGCGCGCCGCCGGTCTGCACGGCGTGCCCATCCTTCAACAGCACCACCGGGCCGTTGACGCCGGGCGCGACGGTCTTCACACCGTCCATGTGGGAGATCTTGTCCACGATGTCGTTCGGCACGCCGACCGACTGCTGCCCCTTGGTCGTGACGCGCACGTCCACGCCCTTGGCCTGGGTGGCGAAAATGCCGTTGAAGGTGCTCTGCAGCGTGTCGGTGAAGATGAAAGACCCTGAGATGAAGGCGGTTCCGAGCACCACCGACAACACCGTCAAGATCAGGCGCACCTTGTGCGCGGCGAGATTGCGCAAGGCGACCTTGCGCATCGGCGAGGCAGACATCAGAGCGTCTCCAGCGACTTCATCTTGTCGAGCACGGATTCGGCGGTGGGCTCGCGCAATTCGTCGACGATCTTGCCGTCGGCGAGGAACACCACCCGGTCGGCGTAGGACGCCGCGCGCGGATCGTGGGTCACGATGACCACCGTCTGACCGAATTCGTCGACCGCGGCCCGCAGGATGTTGAGCACCTCGCCGGAGGAGTGCGAGTCCAGGTTGCCGGTCGGCTCGTCACCGAAGATGATGTCCGGCTTGCCCGCCAGTGCGCGGGCGCAGGCCACGCGCTGCTGCTGACCGCCGGACAGCTCGCTGGGGCGGTGGGTGAGCCGGTCGCCCAGGCCCAGCCGCTTGACCACGGAGGACAGCCACTCCTCGTCGGGCTTGCGGCCCGCGATGTCCAGCGGCAGCGTGATGTTCTCCAGCGCGGTCAGGGTGGGGACCAGATTGAACGCCTGGAAGACGAAGCCGATGCGGTCGCGGCGCAGCGCGGTGATCTGCTTGTCCGAGAGCCGGGTCAGATCGGTGTCACCGATGTGGACCGATCCCCCGGTGGCCGAGTCCAGACCGGCCAGGCAGTGCATGAGCGTCGACTTGCCCGAGCCGGAGGGGCCCATGATGGCGGTGAACTCGCCCTTCGCGAACTCGGCCGTCACCCCGGCCAGGGCATGGACCTGCGTGTCGCCCGAACCGTAGATCTTCACAAGATCGGTCGCGCGGGCGGCGACCGGGACCGTGCCCTGCTCGAGGGTGACGGATTCCGAGACGTTCGAAGTCATGATGTCCAGTGTGTCGAGGTTCGAGGGGTCGTGCCATCCGGGAAGTCCCTGAAGACTGTCTCCTCACAGACTCCACACAAATCCCCCGCACGGACAGCCCTCAATTGATGGGGGCGGACTTCCACCACTCCAGCAACTGGTCGTCGGTGACCAGGAGCCCTGTGGTGTACATGAGGAAGGCGTGTTTGCCCTCCCGCGCGTGGAACTCCGTCACCAGCCGCGGGCGCAGCAGGGCGCTACCGCTGATCTGGTAGTTCGTGTACTTGGTGCCGTGCAGCTTGATATCGGACTTGGTATAGCCGGACAGGGCGTTGAGCGCCTCCTCGGCGTCGGCGGCCGAGCGGTACATGACGAAACGGTAGGTCGGATGGCCGACCCCGGTGCAGTTCCAGGCGATCTCCCAGGCGCCCAGATCCGGATCGCCGGACCCGGTCTCGGGCGGCGGCGAGGCGGGCTGATAGGTCGTGCACGTCGCACCCTGGTAGCCGACGCCGGTATTGGTGTCGGAGCTCGGGTCGGCCTGGGGCAGCATCTGCGGAAAGCGCTGGCTGAGGATCTGGGCGGCCGCGCCGGAGTTCTCGGGCAGGCCCGCCGCGGGTCCGGTCGTCTCGGTCGGTGTGATCGTGTCCTCGGTGGTCGGGGTGGGCTCCTCGGAGGTGATCGCGGGCGTGTGGGAGGTCCCCTTCTCATCGAGCACGGAGACGATGACGGCGACCGCCGCCAGCGGCAGCACCACCAGGGCCGCCACGCCCAGCAGGCAGCCGCGCAGCTTGGAACGCTTCTTGCGCGGTCGCGGCGGCGCCGTTCGCGGCGCGGCCGCCGCGGGCGCCGGCGCCTGCGCTCGCGCGGTGTAGCGGGAGGTGCCGGAAGGCCGCTGCCCCGGAACGGGATTCGGCTCGAAGCGGGTGGTCGCCGCGGGCGGCGCGAACGGCGCGTGCGGCACCACCTGCGTCACCCCGGCCGGGTTCTCCAGCGCCTGCTGAGCGGCATCGGTGAACTCCGTGCACGAATCGAACCGGCCCTCGGGATGTTTCGCGAGCGCACGGGCCAGGACCGCGTCCAGCGCCTGCGGCAGACCCGCCCGCAACGCGCTGACCGGCGGCGGCGCCTGGTTGAGATGACCGTGGATGATGCCCACCGGATGCTCGGCCGCGAACGGCACATCGCCGGTGAGCAGCCGGAACAGGCTGCACGCCAAGGAGTACTGGTCCGAGCGCGGGTCCAGCGGCTGCCCGGAGAGCTGTTCGGGCGAGGCGTAGGTCAGCGTCGCGGTGAACGAACCGGTCTGGGTGAGCTTGGTGGCGTCGTCGCGCAGTCGGGCAATGCCGAAGTCCGCCAGGAAGACTCGCTCCTCGGCGTCGATGCGCTCGAGCAGGATGTTGGCGGGCTTCACGTCTCGGTGCAGCACGCCGCGGCGGTGCGCGAAATCCAGGGCGCGCGCGGTCTCGGCGATGATCCGGATGGCTTGGCGCGGAGGCAGATTCGCCGCCTCCAACTGCGAGGCGTCGGGACCGTCGATGTAGCGCATGGCGATCCAGGGCTGCGCGTCGTCGATGCCGCGGTCGTAGACGGGCACGATGTTCGGATGCTCGAGCCGCGCGATCAGGTCGCCCTCGCGCTCGAACCGCCGACGTACCTCGATATCGCCGAACAGATCGCGGCTGAGCAGCTTCAGCGCGATGAGCCGGGGTAGGCGGGGATGCCGTGCCAGATACACCGATCCCATGCCGCCACGGCCGAGTTCGCGTTCGATCTCATAACCGGCGAACCTTTCCCCAGCGCGCAGCAAACTAAACCCTTTCGACCCGGACTCCTACGGTTCGCGACCCTACGTGCCCGCCGCGAGGCTGTCATCCGACCAGGTCAGCTCAGGTGAGCGGCGCGTTCTTCCACCACTTCAGGACCGAGTCCATGCTGCCCGCGATGCCGTCGGTGTACATCAGGTACTGGGCCCGGCCGCTGTCGCCGGTGAAGGCGGTCACCATGCGCGGGTGGTCACCGGTGTACTGGTAGTTGGTGTCGGACTTGCCGCCGTTGGAATCCTGCGACTTGGTGTCCGGGGTGAGACCGCTGAGCACCGACTGCACCTTGTCGGCCGAGGTGTAGGCGTAGATCCGGAAGAAGGGGTCCTTGCTGTCGTTGCCGCCGTAGCAGCGCCACTGCACCTTGAAGTCGCCGAAGTCCGGGGTGCCGTCGGTCGAGTCGGAGTCGATCGGCGAACTCGGCACCCAGCAGGTCGCGCCGTTGTAGCCCTTGCCATCCTCGGTGGCGGGCAACAACTTCGGGAATTCCTTCGAGACCGCGGCCTGGTCGATCTGTTTGTTTCCGGCCACGGGAACCTGAGCCGAGGACGTCGCCGCCGCGCCCTTGGTGGTGGCGGACTTGCCCTTGCCCGAGGCGGCCACCACCGCGACGATCACGATGATCAGCACCAGCACCGCGGCGATGATCCCGATGATCAGACCGGTGTTCGATTTGTTCGGCGGTGCGGACCGATGCGCGCCCATGGGCGCCACCGGCGGACGCTGCGGCTGGACCGGAGCCTGGTAGGCGTAGGACGGCGGCTGGGTGTACTGGTTGGTGCCGCGGCCGGTGTAGTTGCCGGTCACCGGCTTCGGCGGGGCCGGATTCACCGGATTGGCCTGCGGCGGAACCGGATACGGCATGGCCGGGCCGGTCTGCGGGCGCGGCGCGGCGGTCGGCATGGGCGCGCCGGTCTGCGGCCTCCCGGTCGGCATAGGCCCGCCGGTCGGCATCGGGCCACCGGTCGGCAGCCGTCCACCCGTGGGCATCGAGCCGCCGCCGGTGTACATCGGCATGCCGCCGCCGGTCATCGGCGGGGCCACCGGCATGGGTGGTGCGGTCCGGCCGACCAGCGGCATGGCGGGCGCGCTCGGGTGCGCGAGCGCACGCCGGGCCGCGGCCGCGAAGTCGCTGCAGCTGGCGAAGCGGTCCTCGGGGCGCTTGGCCATGGCTTTGGCGATCACCATGTCCAGCGCCGGCGGCAGACCGGCGCGCGCACTGCCCAAAGGCGGTGGCGGGCTTTGCAAATGGCCCTGGATGACGGCGGCCGGGTTGGTCGCCGAGAACGGGCCGTTGCCGGTGAACAGCCAGAACAGGGTGCAGGCCAGCGAATACTGGTCGGAGCGGCCGTCCAGCGCGGAGCCGGTCAGCTGCTCGGGCGAGGCGTAGGCCAGGGTCGCGGTGAACGTGCCCGTCTGGGTGAGGTGACCGCTGTCGTCGCGCAGCCGCGCGATGCCGAAGTCGGTCAGGTACACCCGCTCGCCCTTACCGCCGGTGGAGCGGGCCAGCAGGATATTGGCGGGCTTCACGTCCCGGTGCAGCACCTCGTTGCGGTGCGCGTAGTCCAGGGCGTCGGCCATCTCGGCGACGATCTGCACGGCGCGCTCCGGCGGCAGCGACTGCGGATTCACGCTGGCGGCGTCGATCCCGTCGATGTACTGCATGGAGATCCACAGCTGGCCGTCCTCGAGCCCGCGGTCGTAGACGGTGACGATGTTGTGGTGGTCCAGCTGCGCGACCAGGTCGGCCTCGCGCTCGAAGCGGGCGCGGACCTCCTTGTCGAAGACCATCTCCCGATTCAGCAGCTTGAGCGCCGTCATCCGCGGCAGCCGCGGATGCTTGGCCAGGTACACCGAACCCATGCCACCCCGGCCGAGCTGCCGTTCGATGACATACCCAGCAAAAACGTCACCTTCGGACAGCATGACGATCTCCCACTTTCCACTCCGCGGCCGGGACCCACCAGCGCGCGAGGTACAACAGACGATCGGCAGGATCGTGCAGGGCCGATCCGAAAAACACCGAAACCTTAACCGATTCGCGGCCTACCGAACTATCTACGCACGGACCGCTAACGCAACACTGAACGTTTGCTTGTCGTCGCCGCTGACCCGCGGTGCCTGTCGGAGGGCAGGGATAGGCTGGGCCAATGCGTATTGGAGCTCACGTCCGTGAGGACAGCGACCCGATCGGCTTCGGCGAGAAGCTGGGGGCCGATGTCATTCAGATGTTCGTGGTTGATCCGCAGAGCTGGGACAAGCCGAAGCCGCATCCGCTCGCCGAGGAGATCAAGGCCAGCGAGATCGACGTGGTCGTGCACTCGTCCTATCAGATCAATGTGGCCAGTCTGAACAACCGGCTGCGCATGCCGTCGCGCAACGCGGTGGCGCAGCAGGCGAAGGCGGCGGCCGAGCTCGGGGCGTTCGGGCTGGTCGTGCACGGCGGGCACGTGCGCTCCGATGCCGAGATGGTGGAGGGCTTCGTCAACTGGCGCAAGCTGTTCGAACGGCAGCAGGACAAGGGCGGGTTCGCGGTGCCCATCCTGATCGAGAACACCGCCGGCGGAAATCACGCCATGGCACGGTATTTCGACGATATCGGGCGGCTGTGGGACGCGGTCGGCGACTTCGGGGCCGGATTCTGCCTCGACACCTGCCACGCGTGGGCGGGCGGCGAGGAACTGGTCGGGATCGTGGAGCGGATCAAGGCGATCACCGGGCGCATCGATCTGGTGCACCTGAACTCGTCGCGGGACGCCTTCGATTCCGGCGCGGACCGGCACGCGAACTTCTCCGACGGCACCATCGATCCGCAACTGCTGGCGGAGGTGTGCCGCACGGCGGGCGCCCCGGTCATCCTGGAAACGCCCGCCGAGGGCGTCGCCGAGGACCTGGCCTACCTGAGGGAACACGTCGGCTGAGCCGTTTCGATCCGGCTGATCCTGAACCTGTTTCGACGGAAGGTTCGCTGATGTCCTGATGGGGGCCCGAATCCGGGCCCTTCCATCCGGGCGAAAGGCATTGCATGTCCGTCGATTACGCAACTTCCAACATCACTGTCGTGCGGCTGGGCAGCAAGATCGGCGCGCGAATCGACGGCGTCCGACTGGGCGGCGACCTGGACTCGGTGACCGTCCAGGCCATCCAGGACGCGCTGCACGAGCACAAGGTGATCTTCTTCCGCGGCCAGGAGCACCTGACCGAGGACGGCCAGTACGAATTCGCGCAACTGCTGGGCACGCCCACCACTCCGCACCCGACGGTCACCTCCAAGGGCGTCAAGACGCTGCCCATCGACTCCGAGTACGGCCGCGCCAACAGCTGGCACACCGACGTCACCTTCGTGGACCGCATTCCGAAGGCGTCGATCCTGCGCGCGGTGCACCTGCCGCCCTACGGCGGTTCCACCACGTGGGCTTCGACCGTCGCCGCTTACGACTCGCTGCCCGCCCCGCTCGAGGCCCTCGTGGAGAACCTGCGCGCCCGCCACACCAACGCCTACGACTACGCCGCCGACCGCACCGAGGCCGCACGCGGCGAGAACTCGCAGGTGACCGCGAACATCAAGGCGTACCGCGAGGAATTCGAGTCCACCTACTACGAAACCGAACACCCGGTCGTCCGCGTCCACCCCGTCACCGGCGAACGCGCCCTGCTCCTGGGCCATTTCGTGAAGAACTTCGTCGGCTTCTCCGCCGCCGAATCCCAAGCTCTGTTCCAACTCCTCCAGAACCGCGTCACCCGCCTGGAGAACACCACCCGCTGGAACTGGCAACTCGGCGACGTAGCGATCTGGGACAACCGCGCCACCCAGCACTACGCCATCGACGACTACGACGGCCAGCCCCGCCGCCTCACCCGCATCACCCTCGCCGGCGACGTCCCGGTCGGAGTCCGCGGCGACGTCAGCGAGATCATCTCCGGTAACGCCGAGCACTACTCGATCATCGAAGAGGTCGTGACCCGCGCGGCCTGAATCCCAGCGCGAACCAGCGCGATTCGAAACGTGGGCGGGTGTCAGCCACTCACCCGCTCCGGCCGGTGCGACGGACCCTCTCTCGACCGTCGCACCGGCTTTCGTCATTCCGGGAGGGCCATCACGACGCCGGGCCCGGTAGGCCAGACTGGGGGCATGGAGATTCGGCCGCTGGATGGCGTGCGGGTGTTGGAGCTGGGTAACTACGTCGCGGCCCCGACGGCCGGGCGGATACTCGGGGACTTCGGGGCCGAGGTCATCAAGGTGGAGCGGCCGAAGACCGGTGATGAACTGCGGAATTGGCGGTTGTACGGCGGGGACACGTCGATGTTGTACCGGACCATCAACCGGAACAAGAAATCGATCACCCTCGATCTGCGGACCGAGGCCGGGCGCGGGATCGTGCTGGATCTGATCGCGAAGTGCGATGTGCTGCTGGAGAACTTCCGGCCCGGGATGCTCGAGAAGTGGGGGCTGGGTCCGGAGGTCTTGAACGAGGCCAATCCGAATCTGGTGATCACCCGGATCTCCGCATACGGACAGACCGGTCCCCTCTCGCAACGCCCGGGATTCGCGGCAGTGGCCGAGGCGGTCGGCGGACTGCGCGAATTGGTCGGTGATCCGGACCGGCCGCCGGTGCGGGTGGGGGTCTCCATCGGCGACTCGATCGCCGGAATCTACGCCGCCTTCGGCACCGTCATGGCGTTGTTCCAGCGCGAGCGGGTCGAGCGGGTTCCCTTGGAACAGCGCGTCATCGACGTGGCGCTCAACGAATCCATCCTGTCGGTCATGGAATCGCTGGTCCCGGACTACCTGGCCTACGGCATCAACCGCGAACGCGTCGGCGGCCGCATGGAGGGCATCGCGCCGAGCAACGCCTACCCGACCAGCGACGGCTACAGCATCATCATCGGCGGCAACGGCGATGCCATCTTCCAGCGGTACATGCAGGTCATCGAACGCCCCGACCTCGCCGCGGATCCGGAACTCCAGGACAATGCCGGGCGCTGGCGCAATCGCGAACGCCTCGACGCCTCGATCGCGGAGTGGACGCGAACGCACACCCGTGAGGAGGCGTTGAAGGTGCTGGAGGCGGCCGCCATCCCGTGCGGCCCCATCTACACCGCCGCCGACATCGTCGCCGACGAGCAGTACAAGGCGCGCAACATGATCCAGCCGTTCCAGATGGACGTGGGTGAGCCGGAACCCAAGGAGGTCGGTTTCGCCGGCATCGTGCCGGTCATCGGCGGGCAGTCGCTGCCCATCCGCAATGTCGGCCCGGACCTGGGCGAGCACACTCGCGAAGTCCTGTCCGGCCTGCTCGGCCTGACCGACTCCGACATCGATGCGCTGGAGGCGAACTCATGATCCTGCGGGATGTCACGCTGCGCGACGGGCTGCAGCTCACCGGCAAGGTGCTGCCGACCGAGCGCAAAGTTCAGATCGCCAGACAGTTGCTGGCACTGGGCGTCCCCGAGTTGGAGATCGGCTCGATGGCGCGGCCGGACCTGGTGCCGCCCATGGCCAACACCCTCGAACTGGTCGCGCAGCTGACTCCCGAGGAGCTCGAGCGCTGCTGGGTGTGGGTGGCAACGCCGCGGCATGTGGCCAAGGCCGCCGAGGCCGGGGTGCGCAACTTCCAATACTGCTTCTCGGTCTCGGACGCGCACAACAAAGCCAATATCGGGCGCACCACCGAGGACAGCCTGGCCGCCATGCCCGAGGCCGTCCGCTTCGCGCACGAGGCGGGCGGGCGCATTCAGCTGTGCCTGGCAACGGCTTTCACCTGCCCGTTCGACGGGCCCGTCGATCCCGCGCGGGTGCTGGCCATCGCCGCCGACGCGCGCGCCGAGGGGGCGGCGGACATCGTCATCGCCGATACGCTCGGCCAGGCGTACCCGGGTCAGGTCGCGGCGCTGATCGGCGCGGCGGCCGCGACCGGGCGCTGGGGAACGCCCGAGCACCGCATCGTCTTCCACGGGCACGACACTTGGGGCATGGGTGTCGCGAATTCCCTCGCGGCCCTGAACGCGGGTGCGGCGGTGGTGGACGGATCGCTCGGCGGACTGGGTGGCTGCCCGTTCGCTCCGGGGGCATCGGGCAACACCTCGAGCGAGGATCTGCTGTTCGCCACCCGGCCGGAATGGTTTACGCCGCCCGTATTGTCGGACCTGGTAAAAATTTCCGAAGATTTGCTGACAGAACTCGGCGAACCCAACCGTTCACGCACGGCCGAGGGCGCGCACTCCAAAGCCGCGGCCTTCGAATGGGTAATCGGCGCGAGCGAATAAATTCGCGGAATATTAGCCAGCGTGCGCGTCGGCGCGCAGCTTGAGCAAAACCAGGCCCGCGGTGCAGGCGAGAATCAGTCCCGCGACGGTGATTTCGACCCGTAGTTCGGCGATGCCGAGAACCGCGCCGGTGAGTCCTCCCAGGAAGATCAGCCAGGCGACGACGCGGGCCAGGATTGCCGACATCCGCGACGCCCCGGGGGCGGCGGGCTCTCCGGCGCGCAGAGAGGCGCGCAGCGGAGAGGTCGAGAATGCACCCATCATCCACTCCTCGATGACGCCCGCCGGGTCTCGCGATTCTTCGGCGCGTCCCTCGGCAAATTTCGAGCGTCTCACGTGTAACTTTGGACACACATTACGGCTCGGCAACGGAAAGTCCATAGGACACGTATGCAAAACGCGCCGACTTTACTAATTCGTAATCCGAATCATGGCTGTTTGAGATATTTTCGAGGTCTGGGTATTTGCCTGCGCGGAGGCGTTATCGAACCGACCACCCGCCTGGCCCAACCTCTAAGCCTCCGTTAAGGTGAGCCCACTCGACACGAATCAGGAGTGCCACCAATGGATCGCAGCAACGCCGGCGCGGACGAGCGCCCGGTAACCCCGCTGCGTCACCTGCCCAAGCCTGTGCAAGGTGCCGCCGCGGCGATCGGCGCGGTCTCGGCCGGCCTGATCCTGCTCGGCGCCTGCGGCCTCGGCCACAACGACACCTACGTGGCGCCCCCGCCGATCAACGCCGATCTCCAAGCAGCCCCGGAGACTTCGACCAAATCCGGCACCAGCACGCCCGCCGTCGTCATCCCGCCCTCCCCCACCTGGCGAGTAGCCGCGGACCAGCCCTCCCGCCGCGCCCCCATCTCCACCGTCACCGCCACCCCGGACGACCCCGCCGACCCCAGCGCCAGCGGCCGCCCCACCACCTCGCGCCCGACCACCACCACGCGAACCACCGAAAGTCCGCGCCCCACAACCGAACCCCCGGCCACCACCGTCCCCGAGACCACGCTGCCCCCGTCGGCCGCCCCGACCACGGACCACGCGGCCTCGGACAACTCCGACGGCTAGGCCACCGGCCCGGTTCGTCTACCAGTCGCCGTCGTCGACCGGTTTGCCCTTCTTGTCGCCGAGGTGGTGGATCTGGGCGGAGGTCGGGTTCTGCCAGGGGTCGTGGTCGTCGCCGAGCCAGTCGCCTACCGGGGTGACGGTGGCCAGGGAGTCGGCCGGGGCGAGATCGGTTGCGTCCGAGTCGAAGTAGTCGAACCAGGGTAGGCCCGCGGCGGTGTAGGCCGCGCGGTCGACCGGGGACGGGGGTGGGGCCTCGCCGGTGATGCGGCGCCAGTCGGGTGGGGTTACCAGGTGGACGAAGAGGCGGGCGGAGGGCTGGACCGACCAATCATGCAGGGGGCGATCGTCTTTGTAGATCTCCTGGCGCATGGTGCCGCCGACGCCCAGGCCCATGGCGGTGGCTTGCCGTCGGGCCCGCGGCCGTGCGCCGGGTCGCGGGCTGGGCGGGAGACTGCCCGCCGCCGGCGGCGGTGCGCCGAAGACCGGGGACGGGGCGGAGAGCGGCGCGGATACGGTGATGGCGCGGACGCGTTCCGCCTCCGCCCTGCGGCGCTCTTCCTCCGCCTTGCGCCAGCGGGCGAGTTCGGTGTCGTTCAGCGCGAAGTTCTGGAGTTGGATGCCGCCCCAGGTCTCCTCGCCGGTGACCTGTCCTTCGACGGTCGCGCCCAATCCCAGTGGGACCGAGACGAATTGGCGGATGGTGCCCCGGCCGGAGTTGATGCCGTCCAGCCACGGCTGCTTGGGCAGGACCACGTAGTTCTGCGGGTCACGACCGAGCCGATCGCTCCAGGGCTTGCCCGAGACCGCGCAGACCTTGCCCACGCCGATCTGCAGTGCCGCGGGTTCCTTCGTGGCGAACGACAGCCACATCGCCTCCCGCAGATACATGGGCAGCATGACGCCGCCGCGTTTCGCCCATTCTTCCGGGACCGAATCCGCGTAATCCGCGACCCGCCGCACCGGAAACTCACCGAGCCCCGGCGGCAGGGCATGCGTCCCCTGCTCGGGCAGCCGCAGCGTGCGAATGAACCGCACCCCCACCCCGTCGGGAAGCATCAGGGTGTTCCCGTCCAGCCGTACTGTCTCTCCTCCCATCCTTCGACCCTACGCTCGCCAATCACCCTGCCCCCACCCAATTTCTCCCCCGCCTCTCCGCACCTTCAGCGGACAACCGAGTGCCTGGACCGCCGTGCAGCCGTGCCGGCGGTCCAGTGACGAACCTATTTCGGACCTGCCCGGTGAGTTACCCCGGTCGGCACGAGATCAGTCGTCGCGGTGAGATACGAACGGGCTCACTAGAACTCGACGAGGGTGTAGTCCGCGACGCGGTCGGTGAGGACGCGCAGGTGCTCCAGATCGCTGCCCAGGGTGCGGGCGATGGCGGTCAGGCGGGCCACGTAGTGGCTCACCGGATACTCGGTCGTGATGCCGATACCGCCGTGCATCTGGATGGACTCCTGGCCGATGTGGCGCGCCGAGCGGCCCACCTGCAGGCGGGCGCGCGCGGCGGCCACCTGATCGGCCGAGCCGTCGGCCACCGCGGCGGTGGCGTACAGGCTCATGCTGCGGGCCAGTTCCAGCGAGACGTACATGTTCGCGGCCCGCTGCGACAGCGTCTGGAACTTCGACAGCGTGACCCCGAACTGCTTGCGCGTGTTCAGATATTCGGTGGTCAGGCGCAGCGCCTCTGCCATCGCGCCGAGGGACTCCGCGCACAGGCTCGCGTGCGCGGCCAGCGTCACCGCGTCCACCGCAGGCTGGGCGTCGCCGCCGTCGCCGAGGAGTTCGGCTGCGGCGGAGGCGAATTCGATCTGTGCGCCACGGCGCTCGTCGAAGGTCCGGTACGCCGTGCGGGTGACGCCCTCGGCATCGGCCGCGATCAGGAACAGCCCGATCCCACCGCCGGGCAGGGCGGCGCTGACCACGAGCTGGTCGGCGCAGTCGCCGTGCGGGACCGGGTTCTTGACGCCGGTGAGGCGGTAGGCGTCGCCGTCGAGCACCGCAGTGGTGGCCAGTTCGGTTACGGGCCAGCGGCTTCCGGGCTCGGCGTGCGCGAAGGCGAGCAGGGTCTCGCCGCCGACCAGGGCGGGCAGTACCCGCTCCCGCTGCGCGGCGGTCCCGGCCCGCGCGACCAGCCCGCCGGGGATGAGCACGGCGTCCAGGACGGGTTCGGGCGCGTTGCGGCGGCCGATCTCCTCCATGACCACCATGGTCTCGACCGGTCCCGCGCCGACGCCGCCGTCCTCCTCGCTGAAAGCCAGTCCCAGCACGCCCAGTTCGGCGAGCTGCCGCCAGACGTCGCGGCTCCAGCCGAGCTCGGTGTCGGTGACCTTCAGCAGCTTCTCCGGGTCGTAGGCGCGGCCCAGCAGGTCCCGGACCGTGTCACGCAGCATGACCTGTTCATCGGTGAGTTCGAAATCCATGGCGGCGGCTCACAATCCGAGGATGGTGGAGGCGATGATGGTGCGCTGCACCTCGCTGGAGCCTCCGTAGATGGTGGTTTTGCGGTAGTTGAGATAGCCGGGGCCGCTGCGCTGCGCCCAGCCGGGCGAGGCGATATCGTCGGCGTTCACCGGCAGCGCGTCGGGCCCGGCGATGTCCAGCAGCAGTTCGGTGACGGCCTGCTGCAGTTCGGAACCGCGCAGCTTGAGCACCGAGGACGCCGGATTCGGCTTGTCGCCGGTGGAATTGGACACCACGCGCATGAGCGTGAGCTCCAGCGCCAGCAGCTCGTTCTCGATCTCGGCCACCCGCGACGCGAACACCGGATCCTCGAGCAGCGTGCCGCTGCCCGAACGGATCTGCGCCGCATACTCTTTCGCGACGCCCAGCTTCACCTTGGTGCGGCCCACGCCGGTGATGCCGGTGCGCTCGTTGCCGAGCAGGAACTTGGCGTAGGTCCAGCCCATGTTCTCCTCGCCGACCAGCTGGTCGGCGGGCACCCGGACATTCTCGAAGAAGACCTCGTTGACCTCGTGGTGGCCGTCGATGAGCTTGATCGGCCGGATGGTCACGCCGGGGGTCTTCACATCGAAGAGCAGCATCGAGATGCCCGCCTGCTTCTTGGCGGCCGGATCGGTGCGGACCAGGCAGAAGATCCAGTCGGCGTACTGCGCCAGCGTGGTCCAGATCTTCTGGCCGTTGACGATGTAGGAGTCGCCGTCGCGTACCGCGGTGGTGCGCAGCGAGGCCAGGTCCGAACCCGCGTCCGGCTCGGAGAAGCCCTGGCACCACCAGATGTCGAGGTTGGCGGTCGGCGGCAGGAAGCGCTGCTTGAGCTCCTCGGAACCGAACTGGGCGATCACCGGCCCGATCATCTGGGCGTTGAAGGTGAGCGGCTCGGGCACGGAGGCCAGCTGCATCTCGTCTTCCCAGAGGTGGCGCTGCATGGGCGTCCAGTCCTGGCCGCCCCACTGGACCGGCCATTTGGGCACGGCCAGACCGTTCTCGTTGAGGATGCGGTGGGTGGTGACGATGTCATCGCGAGAGAGTTCGAGGCCGTATTTCACGCGGTCGCGGATCTCCGCCGGGATCTTGGTCCGGTAGAACTCGCGCAGTTCATCCCGGAATTTCACCTCATCGGGTGATAGGGCCAGCTTCATTGCTTCTCCCGAGCGTCGCTGTGATGTCGCCAATAAACCTACCCCCCGGTAATGAATCGGGTGTCGGCCGGATCACACCGACCGGACGGCTCGCCGAAGCGGCTCTCGAGCAGAGCTGGTACGTTGCCGGGGAATCCGTATCCGATGAGGAGCAGCACGAGTGAACGGTTGGACCCAGTCCCGGCGCGCCCTCGCGGTCGCGGCCCTTACCGCCACGGCGGCCCTCGGCGCGACCGCCACCGCCACCGCCGATCAGCCGAAGACGCCCGTCGAGATCGGCATCGACCAGCTCACCCAAGCCGTCGGCGACGACGCGGCGGGCAAGACCGCGGTCGCCGACATCGCCCGCGCCGATCAGCTGGTCGCCGCCGCGAAGCTGGAAAATGTTCAGTTCACGTCGTTCTGGTACCAGGCGCCCACCCTCGGCTGCGGCTTCAACATGCCCTTCAGCCTGACCAACGCCATGGCGGTCACCGGCATCTCGGGCGGCACGACGTCGCTGCCGCCCGGCAATGTCAGCTTCCAGGCGATGGCGCAGCAGAACGGTTTCCCGCTCGCCTCCGGCCTGAGCGTGGCCTGGCTGAACGTGAACAACGGCCGCAGCGGCATCACCGCCCTGGACGACCAGACCGAATACAACCTCCCGGCGCTGTCCAAGACCGTCGACACCGGCGCGGGCAATGTCATCGCCTCGCTGTGGGGCACCATCGACTACCCGGCCGCCCGCTGCGTGGTCACGCCGACGGTGGGCCTGTTCACGGTGAGCGACGCCCCGGCCGTCCAGCCGACGATCCCCGCCACGCCGGATCCCAACGCGCCCACCACTTCCGGCGCGCCGACCACCCCGGCCCAGGCTCCCGACAACTCCGGCCAGGGCAGCCCAGCGACCACCACCACGGCCCCCGCCGCTCCGAACCCCGACGCCGGTTCGGTCACCCCGGCCAACTGAGCTCACCCCGTTGTTCCGGCGCGTTCTCGGCCGTAATCCATTCGGCTGCAATGAATCCCGGTCACAATCACGCCCGGATGACAGCGCTCCAGCCCAGATGACGGGCAATCCGGCCGGATAGCGGACGGTCGACCGCGCTACCAGGGCATCAACGACCGACCGCGATCCTCGAAAACACAACGCCCGCATTCCTGGAGGAATGCGGGCGTTGATGCGTCTGCGGCCGGCTCAGGAGCGCGGCTTGCGGCGCTCGTAACGCGGCTTGCTGTCGCGGAACTCGCGGCGGGGGGCACCGCGGCTCATCGAACGTCCTCCGGGCGGGCCCTGATCCAGCTGCAGCTGGATCAGCTGACCGCTGATCCGGGTGCGACTCAGGGCATTCAGCGTCTCGTCCGACAGATCGGCGGGCAGCTCCACCAGCGAGTGGTCGGGCCGGATGCTGATGTGCCCGAAGTCGCTGCGGCGTAGGCCGCCCTCATTGGCGATGGCGCCGACGATGGCGCCGGGCGCGACCTTGTGCCGCTTGCCCACCGCGATCCGGTAGGTGACCAGCTCGGCACCGGTCTGGCGGTGGTGCGACGGTTCGCGGCGCTCGCGCGGACCACGGTCGTCGAAGGCGCGCGGCGCCCGATCGCGATCACGGCGCTCGCGCGGCGTGGGCTCCGGATCGGGTTCCATGAAGAAGGTGTCGCCCTCGTGCCCGCCGACCGCCAGTGCCGCCGCGATATCCACCAGCGGAATATTGTGCTCCCGCTCGTATTCCTCGATGAGCTTGCGGAACAGCGGCACATTGGCCGAGGCCAGGTTCTCGGTGATCATGTCGCCGAACTTCTGCACCCGCTGCGCGTTCACGTCCTCGACGCTGGGCAGCTGCATCTCGGTGACCTGCTGGCGGGTGGCGCGCTCGATCGCGTCGAGCAGGCGGCGCTCGCGCGGGGCCACGAACAGCAGGGCGGTGCCGCTGCGGCCCGCGCGGCCGGTGCGGCCGATGCGGTGCACGTACGACTCGGTGTCGTGCGGGATGTCGTAGTTCACGACGTGCGAGATGCGGTCCACGTCCAGGCCGCGGGCGGCCACGTCGGTGGCGACCAGGATGTCGAGCACGCCCGACTTGAGCTGGCCGATGGTCCGCTCCCGCTGCGCCTGCGCGATGTCGCCGTTGATGGCGGCCGCGGAATACCCACGCGCGCGCAGCTTTTCGGCCAGCTCCTCGGTGGCCTGCTTGGTGCGCACGAACATGATGATGGCCTCGAAGGGCTCCACCTCGAGGATGCGGGTCAGCGCGTCCAGCTTGCGCTGATGCGACACCTGCACCCAGCGCTGGGTGATGTTGGTGTTGGTGGAGGTCTTGGTCTTGACCGTGATCTCGACCGGATCCTTCAGGTACTGCTTGGAGATCTTGCGGATGGCGGTCGGCATGGTGGCCGAGAACAGCGCGACCTGCTTCTGCTCGGGCGTGTCACGCAGGATGCGCTCGACGTCCTCCTGGAAGCCCATCTTGAGCATCTCGTCGGCCTCGTCGAGCACCAGGTACTGCAGCTCCGACAGGTCGAGGGTGCCGCGCTCGAGGTGATCGATGACGCGACCCGGGGTGCCGACCACCACCTGGGCGCCACGCCGCAGACCCGACAGCTGCACCGCGTAGTTCTGGCCGCCGTAGATCGGCAGCACGTGGGTGCCCGGCATGTGGGTGGCGTACCGGCCGAACGCCTCGGCCACCTGGATGGCCAGTTCGCGAGTCGGGGCCAGCACCAAGGCCTTCGGCGCCTTGCCGCCGCCGTGCATGCCCTGCAGCACGGGGATGGCGAACGCGGCGGTCTTACCGGTGCCCGTCTGCGCCAGGCCGACCACGTCGTGGCCGTCCAGCAGCGGCGGAATCGTCGCGGCCTGAATAGGCGACGGCGATTCGTAGCCGACATCGGCGACGGCGCGCAGAATGCGCTCGTCGAGGCCGAGATCGGCGAAGGACGGGCCGGAAACGTCCCTCTCGTCGTCAGTGGGAGCGCTGTCGGCCGGTGAGGTACTCATTGCCAGGGATTTTACTGCCTGCTAGCTGCGGGCTTGACCATCGGGTGAATACCCTGGGAGTCGTGCAATCGGACAACCCGCCCGCGCCCGCCGTCCCGACGCCCCCGAGTTCGATCTCCGGACTCGGAAATTCCGACCCCGCACCCGTCCGCAACTACGTCACCGGAGCCCTGGCCACCGCCGATGCGGGCAGCTCCGGAACGGTCGCGACGGCCGTGCCCGAGGCCGCCACCGCGGCCGAGCTGCCCGCCGGGACCGAGCCGGACGGATCGGTGGATGTGGCGGTGGTGCAGTTCGATCCGTACACCGACACCGTGGCCAATCTCACCGCGCTGCGCGCGGAGGTCAAGGCCGCCAGCGAACTCGGAGCGAAGGTGGTGGTCGCGCCCGAGTATTCGATGTTCGCGACCAAACGCCTCGATGAGCGGGTGCTGGCCGCGGCCGAACCGCTGACCGGTCCGTTCGTCACCGGATTGCGGGGCATCGCAGCCGAATTCGGGGTGCACGTGGTCGCGGGCGTGGTGGAGTCCGGCGGACCGGATCAGCCGGCCGGGCACGTTTACAACACCCTCGTCGCCGCCACCCCCGACGCCGAGTTCGCGGCCGTCTACCGCAAGGTGCACCTCTACGACGCCTTCGGCTCCCGCGAATCCGATCTGCTCATCCCCGGCCCGCTCGACCAGTCCCAGACCTTCACCGTCGATGGCGTGGTGTTCGGCATGCAGACCTGCTTCGATCTGCGCTTCCCCGAGGGCATTCGCCGCCTGGCCGCCGCGGGCGCGCACGTGCTGCTGCTGCCCGCGCAGTGGATTCCCGGTCCCGGCAAGGTCGATCAGTGGACCACGCTGCTGCGCGCGCGGGCCATCGAGAACACCATGTACGTGGCCGCCGCCGACCAGGCCGCCCCGCGCGGCGCGGGCACCTCGATGATCGTCTCCCCCACCGGCGCGGTGCTGGCCGAACTCGGCGACCAGCCGGGCATCGCCACCGCCCACGTGGATCTGCACCACCTCACCGAGGTCCGCACCACCAACCCCAGCCTGGCCCTGCGTAGATACACGATCCGCGGCGAATAGCCACCGGTATCCCGACAAGCGCCCGCTATTTGTCCGGTCACTCCGGCATGCATTTGGCCGGAATCTCCCTTTGATCGGTGGATTCCGGCCAAAAGCGCGCCGGAATGACGAAGGCACGACGCCTAGACTGAAGAGCGATGATCTACCCGGATCGGGGGGCTGCCGGACGCGCACTGGGTGACAAACTCTCGCACCTGCGCGCGGCGGATCCCCTGGTGCTCGGGCTGCCCAGGGGCGGGGTTCCGGTGGCCGCGGAGGTCCGCGACACGATCGGCGGGGATCTGGATGTGCTGTTGGTGCGCAAGCTCGGGGTGCCGTGGCAGCCGGAGCTGGCCATGGGCGCCATCGGCGAGGACGACGTGCGGGTGCTCAACTACGACGTCGTGCGGCATACGGGAGTGACGGCCGAGCAACTGGCCGCCACCGAGGATCTCGAGCGGATCGAGCTGGAACGACGGCGGCGAGTGCTGCGCGCGGAGCCGCCGATTCCCTTGAAGGACCGGACCGTGGTGATCGTGGACGACGGGATGGCCACCGGCGCGACCGTGGCCGCCGCGTGCGAGATCGCGCGCCTGCACGAACCGCGCCGCGTGGTGGTGGCGGTGCCGGTGTCCTCGATCGAAGCGCTGCACCGGATCCGGTCGCTGGCCGACGAGGTGGTGTGCCCGCTGGTGCCGCGCTCGCTGGGCGGGGTCGGCGGGGCCTACCGGGACTTCCATCAGCTCACCGACGCGGAAGTGGTGGAACTGTTGCGCCCCACCGCTTCCCGGGATCCGGATCAGTGAACCTCGGTGATGCCCTTGCGATGCCGCTGCGCGAGTTCGGCGTAGATGCCCGGGTTCATCTTCACCCACATCTCGGCCGCGGTGCCTTCGAGCGGCTTCTTGACCTCGGCGGGTGAGCCCGCGGCCAGCACGCCGTCCGGGATCTCCTGTCCCGGCCCGACCAGCGAGTGCGCGGCGATCATGACGCCGCTGCCGATCTTGGCCAGATCCAGCACCGTGGAGCCGTTGCCCACAATCGATTCCGCGCCCAGCGTGGCCCCGTGGAACACCACCGAGTGCGCGATGGTGGAGCCCGCGCCGATCTCCACGGTGACGTCCTGCGGTACGTGGATCACGGCGTTGTCCTGCACGTTCGCGCGTTCGCGAAGGATGATGGGCGCGAAGTCGGCCCGCAGCACCGCGCCGTACCAGACCGAGGCGCCCGCCTCGACTCGCACATCGCCGATCAGGGTCGCGGTGGGCGCGATGAACGCGGTCGGATCGACCGTGGGGCGCTTACCTTCGAATTCGTAGAGGGGCACGCCCTCCACCGTAAGTGGTCACACCAGGGTGCGGGCGTGCACGAATTCGACGATCTGCGAGGTCACTTCGGCGTGCACGGGCTCGTGCAGCAGATCGTGACCGGCGTTCGGGTAGGTGTGGAACCGCGCCCCGACCTGGGCCGACCACTCTCGCACCGGGTCGAGCGGGGCGCGGCGATCGTCCGCCCCGTGCACGACCAGCACCGGCAGCCCCTCGGGCAGCCGCGGTCCCGGCCAGTCCGAGTCCTGCTCGGTCGCCACGGCCGCACGCGATCGCGAACCGATATGGGCGCGAACACGATTGGAGCCGTCGGCGCCGCGCGCGGACTTCGGGGCCTTGCCCTCGAGGACCGCCTTCGGCGTGCCGGACAGCACCAATCCCGGGTACTCGCCCGGCGTCGCCTCGCGCAGCACGGCCAGCGTGGTGGCCGCACCCAGCGAGTGGCCCATCAGGAACGGGGTGGAATTCGATTGCGCGCGAACCTGACCCAGGAACATCCGGGCATCGTCGGCCAGTTCGTAGATGGTGCCCGGCCGCTCCGGGTCCCCTTCGCTGAGACCGTGCCCGGAGGTGTCCAGGGCCCAGAGTTCGATGCCGTGGGCGGCCAGGGCCCTGGCGAACCGGTGGTAGTGCGCGCTGTGCTGGCCGATTCCGGGTAGCAGAGCCAGAGCAGCCTGCGCGTTGTCGAGCTGCCATCGTCGGTAGTGAAGGCGGCCGCGAGCGCCCGCGAGGTAGAGCATCGGCAGATTGTGACAGACCGGAAGCCCCCGTGGGGGAGCTCCGATCAGGCGACTGGCGAGTAATTGCCGAAAGTCACACGACCTCGGCGCGCAGGATGTGCGGGCCGGGCCGTTCCGGCGCGGTCGGCGTGCCCAGGTAGCGGGCGAAGGTGGCGACCGGGCCGAGATCCTCGACCACCGCGAGGCCCGCTTCCTTCAGCTCGGCGGCGATCTCCTCGGGGGTGAAGCGGCTGATCCAGCTCTCCCCGATGGCGGCCAGTCGACGGTCACGCTCCTCGGCGACGGCGCGCTCCTCGGCGGTCTGCGGGCCGAGCGGTTCGCCGTAGTCGAGGACCAGTTCGCTGCCGGGTGCGAGACGGCCGAGGGTGTTCAGGGTGGCCGCGATGGCGGGGCGGGTCAGATAGATGGTGACACCCAGCCAGATGACGAACGCCGGTTGCGAGGCGTCGAAATCGCCTGCGGCCAGCACGTCTTCGAGGGTGTCGCGCTCGAAGTCCGCGCCCAGATAGGTCACCGACGCCGGAACGCCGATGCCGGTGTCGGCCAGCAGCTGCCGCTTCCAGGACTGGGTGGCCGGGTGGTCGACCTCGAAGACGCGCAGGCTGGAATGCGGATTGCGGTAGGCGAAGGTGTCCAGGCCCGCGCCGAGGATGATCGCCTGCCGGATGCCCGCGCGGTAGGCGTCGGCGAGCGCGTCCTCGGTGTAGCGCGACCGCGCGGCGATGAACAGGCGCAGGCGGCGGCGCGCGGCGTCGTCCTCGCGGGCGGCGGTCGGCGACCGGTCGGCCGACTCGGCGAGGGGTGTGAGGACCGCCACCGCCAACGGGTCGCGGAAGATGCTGGCACCGTCCAGTTTCTGATGGTCGGCGCGGTGGCGGGCAGCGCCGAGAGCGGTTCGGCTCGGTTCACCGTTCTGCACGAAAGGACTCCCTTCAACCCCTCCACACTAGGGGCGACACGCCGGGATGGCGATGCGATTTGCGGCTCACGACCGGCGGCTGAACCGATAACGGTTCACATACCGCGTGCGAGTCGCGTTGTCTCCCAACATCGCCCGCAAACGCGCGCTGACGTGGGCCGGTCACGGCCGCTCCGGCCCGGCGTCGGGGCCGGACCTGGCGACACATCACACCGCCCGCAGTCATTACGCTATGGCGCGACTCGGCCACGCGACCACGCCTGCGGCCGGGTGCGGGTGTCGGCGGAGGAGAGGCACAGGAGGGCCGCGATTGATGCTGTTCGGTGATCGTGTCGTGTGCAGCACCGGTGACCTGGTGACGGCGGCGCGCTGTGAGTTCGCGCTGCTGCGCGCGCTCGACGCCGAACTGGGACTGGTGGCGCCGGTCGACGTCCAGTCACCCGGCGCGCTCACCCGCACCCCGGATCCGGCCGTCGAGCACCGCCTCGCCGATCTGCGCGATCGCTACGCCCCCGCGGTCACCCGCATCCGCCTATCCGCGCCCGCAGCGGCCGCGCTCGGGCGGACGGCGCCGGGTCCGCGCCGCCGCGATCTCGCGACGATCGGACTATCGGGCGAATCCGGCACGGCCGCATCCAATTCCGCGGGTCCGTGGTCCGGTGCGGACGGAGGTCCGCGGATCGGCGCCCCCGGGGCCGGCGCGGACGGATCGGCCGCGGTGCTGCCCGAGGAGTTGCGCGCGGCCGCGCTCGCCGGGCTGCGAGCCGCCCACGAGGAGACCCTGGCGGCACTGCGCTCGGACGCGGAGGCCGTCGCGGGCGCGATCGTGTTCGACGGGGACTTCGTGGCTCGCTGCGAATTCCTGGTCCGCGATCACTCGCCGGAGACACACGACTACGTGGTCACCGGGGTCGCGGGCAAGCGCGACCGGCTGGCGACCCTGATGGGCCTCGCAGCGACGGCCGAAGCCCTGCGGCGCAACGGTTTCCGCGCCGCACCGCACGCGCGAATCTGGGAGGACGGGGTCGCGGTGACCCACCCGCTCGCGGACATGGCGGTGGTCTACCAGGCGCGCCGGGCCCGCCTGAACCTCATCGTCGACGCCAAACTGGGCGAACTATTGCCGGTGCAGTGGGGCGATCGCCGATTCCTGGTCTGCGGCCACTGCCCCACCTGCACCGCCGAACTCGAGGCCCGCCGCGACCTGCTGCTGGTCGCGGGCATGCGCCCCGCAACCCGAGCCCATCTGCGCGACGCGGGCATCACCACCCTCGACCGCCTGGCCGTGGCCGAGGCCACCGTCCCGGGCATCCCCTCCGCCACCCTCACCACCCTCCGCCGCCAGGCCGAGGTCCAGATCCTGCGCGAACGCACCGGCCGCCCGGTCCACGCCCTGCTCGACCCATCCGCTCTCGCCGCCCTGGCAGCGCCCACCCGCGGCGATCTGTTCGTCAGCGTCGGCCCGGCATCCGGCACCGGAACCTCGTGCGCCGCAGGGGACCTGATCGTGCGCGTAGGGTCCGCCGCGCCCACGGATCGCCCTGCCCCGATTCCGCCGCATACCGTCGGCGAGCAGCGACCATCCGCCGGAAACTCCAGTGCGGCAGTGATGCTCGGCGAAGACGGCGTCGCCGAGCCGAGCTCGGCCGCTGTGCCCGAGTTCGCCGCGGACCGCGAAGCCGCCGTCGCGAGCGCGCCCGGCGACGACCCGGGCGAAGCCGATCTCACGGACGACCCGGGTTCCCTTGCGGCAGGACACCTCGTCACCGGGCCCCTTCGAGTCGTATCATCGGCCGCCGAGTTCGCCGTCGAGGCACCCGGCATGGACATCGCATGCGAGGCAGCGGATTTCGTTCCCGGATCGAATATCCCTGCGGCACATCAGGTTGATGGCGCGCCTCGGTCGGCTACCGAGTCCCTGGACAGCACACCCGAAGGTCACGCCGAGCCGGGCCGCCGAGCCGCGGTGGTCGTGGCCGCACCCGGACCGATTCCGGGGGTGAGCACGGTGGCGCTGGGGTTCGTGCCGAGCCCCGCGACGCCGATGCCGGAGCGCACCTTCGTGATTCGCACCGAGGACCGGGACGCGCTGGGACGCGCGGCGTGCCCGCGCCGCCGCGACGACGCCGACGCACTGCTGGAGTTCCTCATCGAACGGCAGCGTGAATGCCCGGACCTGCGGATCCACCACTATCGCGGGGACCTGCGCGAATTGCTGAACGCCGTCGGCGAGCGGGATTCCGAGGGTGAGGATGTGGTGGCGGAACTGCTGCCCGCGCTGGTCGATCTGTATCCGGTGGTGCGGGCGGCGCTGGTCGTGGGCGAGCGTTCCTATGACCTGCATCAGTTGCCGCCGAATCAGGAGGAGAGCGACAGCGGGGCGCAAGCCGTGCTGCGGCTGCGGGATTGGCTGCTGGAGTTGGCGGCCGAGCACGGGGTGCGGCCCGGTCGGCGCTGGACCTACGACTACGCCGAGACCGGGCCCGACGAGATCGAAGCGGCGCTAAGGGAATTCGCCGAGAGCGACGGGGAGCGTCGCGGCGAGGCACAGGAGGCGGCCGGGCTGGCGGCGGCGGCGCTGGGGTATCACCGGCGCGAACGGCGGCCGCTGCGCTGGGCGCACGACGATCGGCTCGATCATCCGGTGGCCGAATGGGCCGATACCGCAGGAGTTCTCGTCGCCGACTCGGGTTCGGTGGACACCGACTGGCACAGCACGGGGCAGCGGCCCATGCGCCGGTATCTGACCCTGAGCGGGCGATTGGGAACCGGCAACGCGCCGCCACCCGGAACGCCGGTACTCACCCTCTACGACCGCCCCGCGCCGGGCATGACCGCCGACCCGGGCGTCCGCGCGATCGCACACGCCACGGTGCTCGGCTGCGCGCTGGACACCACGTTCGAGGACGTCATGCGGGTGGTGGAGATGCTGCCCGAGGGCTGCGAGCCCTACGACGAGCTGCCCACCGCCATCGCGCCCTGCCCGCCCGGCCACGACGTGCACCTGGCGGATGCGTTGGAGGACACCGCGCATCAGCTCCTGGTGACCCTGCCGCAGGTGCCCGAGACCGCCGTTTTCGACATCCTGTGCCGTCGCTCGCCCCGGCTGCGCTCCGGCGCCGCGCTGCCCGAGGTGTTCGGCGATCACGCCGCCGCCGTCACCGCGGCCGTGCTCGCACTCGACGATTCGTATGTGGCCGTGCAGGGCCCGCCCGGCACCGGCAAGACCGACACCACCGCCCGCGCCGTGGAAAGGCTTGTCACCCGGTACAAATGGCGCGTCGGCGTGATCGCGCGCTCGCACCAGGTGGTCGAGCACCTGCTCGACGCCATCGTGGCGGTGGGCGTGCTGCCGGAGCTGGTGGCCAAGGCCGATGCCCGATCGGTGTCCCCCGAATGGCTGCCCATCGAGGCGTCGCGCTATCCCCGGTTCCTCGACAATGCCGTGAACGGCTGTGTGGTGGGCGGACTTTCGAGCGACTTCGCCGATCCGGAGCGCATCGCGCGCGACAGCCTGGACCTGCTGGTCATCGTGGACGCCGGCAAGTTCCCGCTGGCCGAGGCGATGGCCGTGGCGGTGTCGGCCCGCAATCTGCTGCTGGTCGGCGATCCGGCGCCCGCGGCGGGGCGCGGCCTGCACCCCGAGCCCATCGCCGAATCCGTGCTGGGCCGCCTGCTCGGCGCGCACCGCACCCTGCCCGCCGCCTACGGCTACTTCCTGGACCGCACCTGGCGCATGCACCCGCGCATGTGCGGCCCGGTGTCGCGGCTGCGCTACGACAATCGGCTGCGCTCCAACGAAACCGTCACCCTGGCACGGGAACTCGACGGCATCGAGCCGGGCGTGCGCACCGTCTCGGTGGAACATCACGGCAACGGCACCGAGTCCGCCGAGGAGGCACGGGAGATCGTGCGCCAGGTGCGGACGCTGCTCGGATTGCCCTGGCACACCGGCGCGCTCACCCGCCGCCTGCACCCGCACGACATTCTGGTGGTCGCGCCCTATCACGCCCAGGTGGCGCGCATCCGAACCCTGTTATCGCGGGCCCGGATCGAGGACGTCCTGGTCGGCACCCCCGACCACTTCCAGGGCCGGGAGGCGGCGGTGGTGCTGGTCTCCATGACCACCTCCGCCCCCGAGGACGCCCCGCACGGCATCGGCGCGCTGCTGTCACGGCACTGGCTCACCAGCGCGATCTCGCGCGCCATGTGGTCGGCGATCATCGTGCGCTCGCCGCTGCTGACCGAATACCTCCCGGCCACCACGGCCGAGCTGTCCGACCTCGCCGCGGTCCTCCAACTCGACCGGGTGTAGTCGCCCCCGCCATTGATCGTCGTTCCGGCGTGCATGTGGCCGGAAACCACTGCGGCAAGGCAGATCCCGGTCGAAGACGCGCGGAGATGACGGAAAGTCAGCCGAAGCAGTGGCCTTCGCCGCGGTAGGTCGGCACCGTGGTGCGCGAGCCGTCCCCGTCGACGAGGTGGACCTCGTTGAACCGCTCGCAGAGTTCGCCCGCCTTGGCGTGCCGGAACCAGACGCGGTCGCCGATGGCCAGGCCGTCCGCGCCGGTCAGCGGGGTCTGCACCTCGCCCGCGCCCTCGGTGCCGATCAGCTTCAAGCCCCTGGGCCACACCGGCTTCGGGACCCGGGACGCACCGGTGGGCCCGGAGGCGATGTAGCCGCCGGAGAAGACGGTGGCGATGCCCGGCGCGGGCCGGCGCAGCACCGGGGTGGCGAAGTACATGGACGGGCGCGGGGCCAGATTGCGGTAGCCGTCGAACAGCGTCGGCAGGTAGAGGCCCGAGCCCGCGGTCACCTCGGTGACGTCCGGATCGCCGATGCTGACCTCGATGGACCCGGTCCCGCCGCTGTTGACCAGCTCGAGTTCACCGACCTTCGACCGCACCGCGTCCAGCACCGTGCGCCGGCGCTTGCCGATCTCGTCCGCCGAGAGCTTCTTCACCAGGCGCACAGCGGGATTGGTGTCGGGCAGGCCCGCGATCTGCGCCTCGTAGGTCATCATGCCCACGACTCGGAAACCGCGGGAACGGGTTTCGGCGGCCAGCCGGGCGGCCTGCTCGGGCGTGCGGATCGGTGAGCGGCGCACACCCAGGTGCAGCGGTCCGATGCGCAGGGAGGCGTCGACGTCCAGACACACACGGGGAGCGACCTTTTCGCTACCGACGGCGGCGCGGATCAGGTCCAGCTGATCGGTGTCGTCGACCATCAGCGTGATGGAGTCCAGCAGCAGCGGGTCGGCGGCCAGTTCGGCCAGCGCGTGCCGGTCTGCCGTGGGATAGCCGATCAGCACATCGCGCGCACCCTCGCGCACCAGCCAGATGGCTTCGCGCAGTGAGTAACCCATGATGCCCGCGAACCCGCCGGAGGCGGTCAGCTTGGGGCCCAGCACTTCTTCGAGCACCGCGCGGCAGCGCACGGATTTGCTGGCCACCCGGATCGGCACGCCGCGGGCGCGGCTCACCAGATCGGCGGCATTGGCGCGCAGGGCGGTCATGTCGACCGCGGCCAGTGGGGGTTCCAGGTCGGCGGTGGCCGCGTGCAGCCCGCTGATCGGCGACGATTCGATCACCTGACCATTCGACCACGAACCTGGTCACTCGTCCAGCATTTGCGATCGTTTCAGGGTAGGTCGACAGCCTTCGTGGACAGATACGACACCAGATCGTCGAGCACGACGAGGGAGATCTCGTCGTTGCAGTCGGCGAGCCAGCGCAGCACCATGCCCTGGATGACGGCCAGCAGATAGGCGGCGATGGCGTCGACCGGTTCCAGCCACTGGGTGCCCGAGCGGCTGGCACACAGGTCCAGGAACGCGGTGACGTCGGCATCCAGACCCTGGAACATGGCCGAAGCGACCGGGTCCGGGACGCAGGCCGCCTGGTTCTCCCAGCGCTGCCGCAGCACGGCCAGAGTGGATTCGTAGGCGCGAATCTGCCGGTCCGGCGAGGCTTTCAAGATCGGCCACAGCGTGCTGACACCCGCGTGCAGCAGGACGCGCAACGCTCGATTACCGCTGAAGTCGAGCGACCCGGCCGTCTTTTCGATGGCCTCGATCATGGCCGGACGAAGTCCGACCTGGGTGATGATTTCTCCACTTGCGCTCAACGACGACTCCCTTTGGCGAAAGAACTCGCGCAATGCGTCCCGGGACCGAAGTCGCCAGGAGCTTGCACGGCTCGCTCAACGGGTTGCAGATCGGCGCTGATCTCCGCCCAGTACACCGGCGTACCCGTTCAACGGGTATCGATGTTACGTCGTTTTCTGGCTCCGCAACCAGCTTTGATAGCCGATTCCGTACCTCAAGAATGTTTCGTTACCTAATTGGAACGGGCCCGCGATCAGACGGGAATGATCAAATTGAACGATCGCCTGGTAAAGCCGTTGTTAGGACCAATCGGTATATTACGGACGGGTGTGCCGCGAAACATAGCGTGTGTGCGCGAGCCCACACGGCCGGTGCCTTTGCGCGCCGGTCGATAGCCTGTGCGGGTGACTTCTGCGCGCCACGACCAATTCCTGATCTCCGGCACCTTCAATTTCCGCGATCTGGGCGGTGCCCGCACCACCGACGGACGCAAGGTCAGAGAGGGCGTCCTGCTACGGTCGGCCCAGCTCAGCCGTGTCGACGCCGCCGGTCTGAGCACCCTGGCCGCACTCGGGGTCACCGACGTGCACGATCTGCGCGGCTTCGCCGAAATCGACTTCATCGGCCACGACGCGGTGCCCGAGGGCGTTCGCGTGAAGGTCACGCCCTTCGACTCCCGCATGGGCGAGACCCCGCCGCACGAGGCGCGGCGCTCCGCCACCGCCCACGGGCACATGCTCGAGGTCTACCGACTCTTCCCTGCGCTGCCCGAGGCGCACGCCGCCATCAAGTCCCTGGCCGACTCGGTGCTGACCGGCACGGCGCTGGTGCACTGCGCCGCGGGCAAGGACCGCACCGGCTGGGCCATCGCCACCCTGCTGCGCATCGTCGATGTCACCGAAGAGGACATCTACGCCGACTACCTGCTCAGCAATGACGCCGTGCCCGCCCTGCGCGCCCTCATGACCGCCGAGAGCAACGAGGAGCTGTCCGACGACCTGCTCGGGGTGAAGCCCGAATACCTGGAGTCGGCGACCAATTCGATGCTGGCCATGTACGGCGACCTCGAGGGCTACCTCGCCGAGATCGGCGTCACCGCCGAGCTGCGCGACGCGCTGCGGGCCCGCCTGCTCGACTAGCCCGTCAGTCCGCCAGGGCCTGACGGACCAGGCCGTCGCCGTCGATGCTCACCTGGTTCCCGGTGTGGAACCAGGTACCGGTGAAGCGGGACTCGGTGGTCTGCGGATCGTTCCAATAGCGCGAGGCGACATTGGGCCCGCGACAGAGCAGTTCGCCGTGGCCGGTGGCCGCGCCCGGACCCCACAGGGCGAGTTCGGTACCGCCGAAGGCGAATCCGAGGACGTCGCGGCCGGATGCCGTGTCGTCGAAGGCCAGAGCCGTGTCATCGCGCGCCAGGCCGATGCCCGAGGTCTCGGTCGCGCCCCACACCGACCACTGGCGGGCCTCCGGGAACACCTCGCGCAGCCTGACCGAGACCGCCTCGCAGGCGGCCGGATCCGCGGCGGCCAGCTCGGCCCGGTGCCCGGCGCTGCACACCTGCCGCACCCGCTCCACGCGCAGCCCGGCCAGGCCCGGCAGCAGCCCGGCGAAGATGCGCGGGGTCGCCGAGACCATGTCGATGCGTTCGGAGACAAGGGCTTCCGGCACCGCGGCGCGGTCCGGGGCGAGCACCACGGTGCCGCCGACCGCGAAGGTGGGCAGCAGCTGGTCGACGCAGCCGCTGGCGTGCGCGAGCGGCAGCAGCAGCAGATTGCGCAGCCCGTCGGTGGGCAGTTCCAGTGCGCCCACCACGGAACGGATCGCGGAGAGCAGGTTCTCGTTGGTCAGCTCCACACCGCGCGGGCCCGCCTCGGGGCCGGGGCTGGTGTAGCAGAGCAGGGCCAGTTCGCCGAGGGACGCGCCGTCGTCGATGAAGGCCGCGGCGTCGGGCAGGGCCTCGCCGAAGCCGGCCGCGCGGCCGCCGCCGTCGAGGATGAAATCGGCGCTGGCATCGTGGATCACGCGCTCCGCCACCGCGTCCGGGAGGCCGTCGTGCACCAGCACCGGCACCGCGCCGCACAGCAGCGCGCCCAGGAACGCCTGCACCCAGCGCGCGCCGACCGGCATGCGCACCGCCACCCGGTCGCCGTAGCCGATGCCGTGTTCCTGCAGCCCGCCCGCGATGCGCGAGGCCGAGTACCAGAGTTCGCGGTAGGTGAGCCGGGGGCCGCCGATCTCCACCACGGCCTCACGGGCGGCGAAGGTGTGCACCTGGATGTCGAGGAGTTCGGTGAGCGCGGGCGTGAGGTTGCCGTAGCGCAGGATGCCGTCCGCGGCGCGCGCCAGCGGGTTGTCGCACCAGCTGCTCTCGCGCAAACGAGCGGCGTGGGTGTGCGGGTATTCCACGAGTAACTGCGACATCGTCCCTCCGAGTGCCTCGTAAGCCCTGCCAGGCATGAGTGACTATATGATGCAGATCACAGCCATGGGCGGATTGTCGGCAAACGGATGTCAGGGTTTGACGCAACGGAAACAGATCACCGCCCGGTCGAGCCGGTGTTCCCCCTGGCGAGCCTGCGGAAACGTCGGATTCGCGGTGCCTTTCGCATCGGCACACCGGTTTTCGTGGCCGAGCGGTTTCGATTACCCCCCAATCCCCCACTCGTGCAGGTAGCGGCGCTGACACGCCCGAACGCAGCCGACACACCCGGGCGCGGGGCGCGACCGGGCGATCGACTCGCGGGGTTTGCGCGCTACTTGCCTGTGTACGTGGCCTTTCCGGGACCAACCTCGAGGAAGCTCCGCACCGCGTTCTTCAGGTCCTCGCTGCCGAACAGTTGCCCCGACACCTCCGGGGTCACCGAATCCGCGTGCGCCACACCGCCGGAACGCCAGGCCTCGATGATCTGCTTGGTCGCGGCGTGCGCGCGGGTCGGGCCGTCGGCCAGCTTGGCCAGCAGGGCGCGGGCCGCGGTGTCGACATCCTCGTGCACGGCGTTGACCACACCCCAGTCGGCCATGGTCGCGGCGTCGTAGAGATCGGCGGTCATGACGAACTCCCGGGCGCGACCCGATCCGGCGCGCTCGGCCAGCCGCTGCGGTCCGCCCATGGACGGGGTCAGGCCCACCACGGTCTCCACCAGACCGAACTTGGCCTTGGGCGCGGCGAGGATGATGTCGCAGGCCAGCGCCATTTCGAAGGCCGCGGTCAGGGTCAGCGAGTGCGCCGAGAAGATGACCGGGCAGGGCAGCGCCTCGATCGGGTGGATGATCCGGGCGAACAGGGTCTGCCACAGCTGTGCGCCCTCCTGCTCGGACAGACCGTCGAAGACGTGCACGTCCACACCGCCGGAAACCAACTTGCCGTCGGCCCGGATCAGCAGCGCCCGCGGCGGATTCTCCGACAGCTCCTCGAGATCGGCGGACAGCGCGTCGAGCAGAGCCTTGTCGAAGAGGTTCAGCGGCGGGTGGTCGATGGTGAGGATCGCCGCGTCCGCGCCGCCGGCGGTGACGGTGCGTTCCAGGCGGGTGGGCTTCGAGTCAGTCATGGGGCTGAATGTATGCGGCCGCTCACTTTTTCAAAAGGCCGAACACAGGACCATCTGCCCCGGTTGGGGATGGCCCGAAGGTTCGCGGCCAAGCGCGGGGAGGCGGAGGGCAGAATAGATCAGGTGACCACGTCGAAATCCGAGCCGGGTTCCTATGTCGAGCCGGGCGAATTCAAGCGGGACACGAACTACATAGAAACGCGGATAACCGCGGACGGGCGGGACGGATATCCCGTCGAACCCGGGAGGTATCGCCTCGTCGCGGCCCGCGCCTGCCCGTGGGCCAACCGCACGCTGATCGTGCGGCGGCTGCTCGGGCTGGAATCGGCGCTGTCCCTGGGCCTGTGCGGGCCCACCCACGACAAGCGCAGCTGGACCTTCGATCTGGATCCCGGCGAGGTGGATCCGGTGCTGGGCATCCACTTCCTGCAGGACGCGTACTTCAAGCGGTTCCCCGACTATCCGCGCGGTATCACCGTGCCCGCCATCGTGGACGAGCGCACCGGCGCGGTGGTCACCAACGACTACGCGCGGATGACCCTCGACTTCTCCACCGAGTGGACCGAGTTCCACCGGCCGGGCGCGCCGAAGCTGTATCCGGAAGACCTTCGGGCCGAGATCGATTCGGTGAACCGCCGGGTCTACACCGAGGTCAACAACGGCGTGTACCGGTGCGGTTTCGCGGGCGGCCAGGACGCCTACGACGCCGCCTACGATCGGCTGTTCACCGCCCTCGACTGGCTGTCGGAACGGCTGGCCACCCAGCGATACCTGGTCGGGGACACCATCACCGAGGCCGATGTCCGGCTGTTCACCACGCTGGCGCGGTTCGATCCGGTGTATCACGGGCATTTCAAGTGCAATCGGCAGAAGCTGACCGAGATGCCGGTGCTGTGGGCCTACGCCCGCGATCTGTATCAGACCCCGGGCTTCGGCGACACCGTGGACTTCGTGCAGATCAAGCAGCACTACTACATCGTCCACACCGACATCAATCCGACGCGCGTCGTCCCCAAGGGGCCCGAGCTCGGCAACTGGCTGACCCCGCACGGCCGGGAAGCCTTGGGCGGCAGGCCCTTCGGCGACGGCACACCGCCGCCCCCGCCGCTCGAGGCCGAGCGTGTACCCGCCGGGCACACCGCGGCCTGAACGATCTATTCGCCTGCCGTGCCCGCGTATGTGCCGAAGCTCCAGTAGACGCCTTCGGGGTCACGGCAGGTGAAACCCCTTGATTCGTAATCGGTTTCGTCGCGCAGTTCGCGGGTGATGTTCGCGCCCGCGGCCTGCGCGCGGGCGTACAGCGCGTCCGGGTCGTCGACGACGATGTAGGCGGAGCCGACGCCGGGCGGCTGACAGTCCAGCGCCATGCCGTCGCGGGCCTGGCCGAGCATGACGCCGCCGCCTCCGGGCCACGCGAGTTCGGCGTGGTGGACGACGTCGCCCTCGGTGTAGCAGGCTCTGGTCTCGAAGCCGAAAGCCTGCTCCAGGAACGTGATCGCGGCCGTCGCGTCGCGGTAGACCAGGGTCGGCCAGACGACGGTGCCGGTCTTTACGGGTGTGGTCGTTTCGCTCATGCCCTCACCCTTCCGCGTCGGCCCCTTGTCGGTCTTGGACGAATGGGAACTCCTCGCGCTCGCGCCACACCGAGGGCGGCATGCCCGCCAGCTCACGCCACTCGCGGGCCATGTGCGCCTGGTCGTAGTACCCGGCGACGGCGGCCACCTCGGCCAGCGGCGGCAGGATCGCCTCGCGCAGCAGCCGGTGCGAGCGCTCGAAGCGGGACAGGCGGGCGGCGTCCTTGGGGGTGATCCCGAATTCGGCGTTGAAACGATTGCCGAGATGTCTTCGGCTCCAGCCGATCTCGTCGGCCACGGCGGCGACCCGCACGGCCGGGTCGGGACCGGCCAGCAGCGTCCACGCGTGGGCGAGTTCGGCGTCCAGGTGGACCGGGTTCACCTGCCGCAGCAGGATTTCGTCGATGATCGCGAAGCGTTCCGGCCAGGACGACGGCACCGACAGCCGTTCGCGCAGTTCGATCGCGCGGGGCCCGAGCACATCGGCCAGGTCCACGATCCAGGCCCCGAGGGCCGCCGCCGGCACGCCGAACAGGGCCCGGCAGCCCATCGGCGTCAGGCTGAGCTGCACTCCGTGCTGGAACCCGTTGTGCGCGATCACCGCCGGCCGCACGGACAGGCCACTGGCCAGCATGTCCCAGCGCCCGCCGGGCTGGCCGGGGTGCGAGGACACCGGCACGTCGATCGGCTCGTCGATGGTGACGATCACCGTCAGCCCGTTGCCGGGCATGCCGACGTGCTCGCCCGGCGCGAATCCGCGCAGCAGATAGCCCGAGTACCCGTGGACGTACGGGCGCAGTCGCGGATCGGGAACCCCGGACGCGCCTTCGGACACGCCTGCCACGCCGTCCACCCTAATAGGCGCTGTCGGCGTAGCCGTCCTGAATCCGCGCATGGCCGGAGCGAATGCGGAGGTACGCCTAGGCCGATCTCGCGTGGCACGCGCCCTTCCCATCCGGAACCGGTCTATCTCGCGAATCGTTGTCCGAGTGCCATAGAGTTCGGTCCGGAGGACCGCACAAGTAAGGGGTTGTCGATGTTCAAGGCCGGGCTCGAGAAGGCGGTTGTCTCACTGCTCGACAACGGGGCCCAGGTGCAGGCTCCGGCTGTCGCCAAGTACGTGGCCAAGCTGCGCGATTCCCATCCCGGTGAATCGCCCGCGCAGATCATCGCGCGCCTCGAGAAGCTGTATCTCAATACCGTGACCGCCTCGGGCACGGCGGTCGGCGCGACCGCGGCGGTGCCGGGCGTCGGCACGGTCGCGTCGCTGTCGGCCATGACCGCCGAGACCGCGTTCTTCCTGGAGGCGTCCGCGGTCTTCACCCTCGCCGTGGCGGCCGTGCACGGTGTCGCGCCCGACGACAAGGAGCGCCGCCGCGCCCTGGTGCTGGCCGTGGTGCTCGGTGAATCCGGCATGGAGATCGTGCAGAAGGGCGTCGGATCCTCCGCCAAGAACTGGGGCGGACTGCTCGCGGGCAAGATCCCCGGCATCAACGCCATGAACGACTCCCTGCTCAAGAAGTTCCTGGTGCAGTTCATCGCCAAACGCGGCGCACTCATGGTCGGCAAGGTGATTCCGGCCGGAATCGGTGCCGCCATCGGCGGATTCGGCAACCGGGCGCTGGGCCACGGCGTGGTCGACAATGCCCGCAAGGCCTTCGGCGCACCGCCGCTGACCTTCCCCCAGCCGCTGGTCATCGACGCCGACCCGCTGCCCGCGGTCGAGGCCCCGGCCTGGAACCGGCAGCCGTGACGCGGCCGCTCGCCTTCGCCGCCGGAGGGCTGACCAAGACCTTCGAGACCGTGACCGCGGTCGACGACGTGAGTTTCGTGGTGCCCGCGGGCAAGGTGGCCGCGCTGGTCGGGCCGCACGGCGCGGGCAAGACCACGCTGCTGCGCATGCTGCTCGGGCAGCTGACGCCGACGTCGGGGACCGCGAGCGTGGGCGGGCCCGGCACGGGAGTCCGGGCCGGACAGCGGGCCGTGGGCGCCATGCTGACCCCGCGCGGACTGCACCCCGCCCGCAAGGTGTACGCGCAGCTGCGCGTGTTCGCTTCCGCCGCGGGGGTTTCCGACGAGCGGGTGGACGAGCTGCTGGCCCTCACCCGGCTCACCGAGGTCGCCGGCCAGCGCATCGGCACCCTGCCGGAGGGCGTGAGAACCCGGCTGGCCCTGGCCGTCGCGCTGCTCGGCGACCCGCCGCTGCTGGTGCTCGACGACCCCGCCGCCGGACTCGATGTGCGCGAAACCGCCTGGCTCAACGACTATCTGCGCGGCCACGCCCGCCGCGGCGGCACCGCGCTGCTGACCTCGCGGACGCTGAGCACCGTGCTGCCCATCGCCGACGAGCTCATCGTGCTCGAGCGGGGCCGCGTCGCCTACCAGGGCAGCCCGGCCCGGCTGCGGCGCAGCCACCCGGATCGCCTGCTGGTCAAGGCGTCCAGCCCGATCGCCCTGGCCACCACGCTGGCCGCGCAGGGTTTCACCGACGCGGTCATGCGCCCCGACGGCCGGCTGGCGGTCGCGGAAGCCTCACTGACGCAACTGGAATCGGCGGCCTCCACCGCCCGCGTCCAGCTCACCGAGATCACCCAGGAACACATCCACCCCGACCAGGTGCTGGCCGCGCTGACCAATACCGGTTCCCCGGCCCCGGCCTATCCGCAGTCGGCGGTCTACGGGACCTACCGGTGATCTCACCGCGCCGCGACGATGTCCGCGGCACAGCTCGTCATCGAAAGGACGCTGCATGAACCTGACGGTGCCGCCGGTGGTGGCTCGGGCCGCGAATTCCGAAGTGCGCAAGGTGACTTCGGTGCGGTTGAACTGGCTCATCGGCGGCGGGGTGATCGCGGCGGGCGTGGTCGCCTTCGTGGCGCTGGGCCTGGGATTCCAGCCCGGCGGGGAACACCGGGAGGGGTTCAGCACCGGAGCGGGATGGGCGGCGCTGCTGACCACCTGGGTGCTGGTGCTGACCGTCGCCGCGGCGGCCGCGTTCGGGGCGCTGGGCTCGGCCACCGAGTTCAAGTCCGGCTCGATGGCGGTGAGCGTGCTGTTCACCCCCGACCGGACCCTGCTGCTCGGGTCGAAACTGGCGGTGGCGGGCGCGTTCTCGCTGGGCACCGTGCTGGCGATGGAGGTGCTGGGCGGGGCGGCCATGCGGATCGCGGGCGGTTCCCGGGTGCCCATGGACGGCGGCTTCTTCGGGGTGCTCGCCGGGGTGGCGCTGGCGGCGCTGTGCTGGGCCGTGATCGGGACCGCGCTGGGCTTCGTGCTGCGCTCACCGACGCAGGCGCTGGCGGCGGTGCTGGGCTGGGCGGTGCTGGAGCCGCTCATCTGGATCACCGCGCGCGCCATCGGATTCGGCGGGCTGGCGGCCATCCTGCCGGTGTCCGCGACGGTCGGGGCCATCAGCGGCGGGCGCTACGCCAAGAGCGCGCTCATCGCGCCGACACCGGCCGCCATGGCGCTGCTGGTGATCTGGACCGCCGCGGCGGGCGCGGCGGGCTGGTGGTTCTTCACCCGCCGCGACATCTAGGTCAGCCGCGCCCGGCGAACAGCCGACGCCACACCTCGTGATCGGTGCGCGGGCCGCCCAGGGTGTCCGCGCCGTACTTCGCGATGAGACCGGGCAGATCCAGGGGCACGCTGGGCGCGGTCATGGCGGCCATCTCGGACTCGACCGCGGAGTCGGGAACCAGCCAGCAGACCTCGAATTCGATGCCGTCGGGATCGGCGGCGTAGAGGGCCTTGGTGGAGGCGTGGTCGGACGCGCCGGTCAGGGCGTCCGCCGCCACCAGAGCGTCGCGGACGCGCTGCAATTCGCTCAGCGTGTCCACCTCCCAGGCCAGGTGGTAGAGGCCGACGCGGCCGGTGCGGTGCGGGACCGACGGGTCCGGTGACCGGAACAGGCCGAGGTCGTGATCGTTCGCCGACCCCGCGGCCTGCAGGAACACCGCGCCCGGAAACGCGCCGGGCAGTCGCCGGAAGCCCAGCACGTCGCAGTAGAAGGCAGCGGAGCGCTCCTCATCGGAGACGAACAGAACCGCGTGATTGAGACGCTGAATCGGCATGCCTCCAGCCGACCACGCCGCTGTGCAGTGCACAAGGTGTCGTCGTGCGGTGCACAAGGTGTCGTCGTGCGGTGCACAAGGTGTCGTCGTGCGGTGCAGAAGGTGTCGTCCCACCCCGGCACACTGGGTAGACGACACGAAGGCGGGAACAAAGCGGGGGTGGGGAGACTTGTGTTCTCCGGAATGAGTTCGATGGATGTGGAAACCGAACCCGGCTGGCTGCGCCGGCTCTGGCGGCGCTGCGCCGGGCACCCGTGGATGCTGGCCGGAATGGGCCTGGCGATCGTGCTGGGCGCGGTCGTCGAGGTGACCGGGCCGCTGCTGGCCAAGCACGCCCTCGACGGGGCGACCGCCGGGAACACCGGGATCATCGCCGCCATGGCCGGGGCGCTCGGCGTCCTCGCGGTCGGCCGGTTCCTGGCCTCGTTCGGACGGCGCATGCTGGCCGGGCGTCTGGCCCTCGACGTGCAGCACGAATTGCGGGTGGATCTGCTGGGCGCGCTGCAGCGCCTCGACGGTCCCGGACAGGACGCGCTGCGCACCGGGCAGGTGATCTCGCGGTCCATCAGCGACCTGACCCTGGTGCAGGGACTGCTGGCCATGGGCCCCTGGTCGTCGGTGGCGGCGCTGCAGTTCGTGCTGGCCGCGGGCGTGATGCTGTGGCTCTCACCGCCTTTGGCGCTGGCGGCGCTGCTGGTGGTGCCGGTGCTGGCGCTGGTCGTCTACCGGGTGCGGCCGCGGCTGTACGCGGCCACCTGGACAGCGCAGCAGCGGGCCGCCGATCTGGCCCAGCATGTCGAGGAGACCGTCACCGGCGTGCGCGTGGTGAAGGGCTTCGGGCAGGAAGCCCGCATGGTCGATCTGCTGGAGACGCACGGGCGCAAGCTGTACGCCGACCGCATGCGCGCGGCCCGCATCGACGCCCGCTTCAGCCCGACGCTGTCGTCGATTCCGCAGGCCGGTCTGGTCGCGGTGATCGCGGTGGGCGGGCTGCTGGCCTTCCACGGCAGCATCGGGCTCGGCACCTTCCTGGCCTTCGTGGCCTACGTGTCCACCATGACCAACTCGACGCGCATCGTGTCCTACGTGGTGGTGATGGCGCAGCTGACCCGCGCGGCCGCCGAACGCGTCAACCAGGTCATCGACAGCGCGCCCGAACGCATCGATCCGGAGCATCCGGCGGCCGTGCCGGACGGGCCGCTCGGCATCGACATCGAGGGGCTGCGGTTCGGATTCGAGCCCGGGCGACCGGTGCTGAACGACTTCACGCTGCGGGTCGAGCCCGGCGAGACGGTCGCCATCATCGGTCCCGCGGGCTCGGGCAAGTCCACCCTGAGCCTGCTGCTCCCCCGCTTCTACACCCCCGAGTCGGGCCGGATCAGCCTGTACGGCAAGGACTCCCGCACCGACATCGCCGACCTGCGGGCCGCCGACCTGCGCGCGGCCGTCGGCGTGGTCTTCGACGAAGCCTTCCTGCTCTCCGACACCATCGCCGCCAATATCGCGCTGGGCCGCCCCGACGCGAGCGAGGCGGAGATCCACGCGGCGGCGAAGCAGGCCGCGGCCGACGAGTTCATCAACGCCCTGCCCGACGGCTACGACACCGTGGTCGGCGAGCGCGGGCTGACGCTCTCGGGCGGCCAGCGCCAGCGCATCGCCCTGGCCCGCGCCCTGCTGGCGGACCCGCGCATCCTGGTCCTCGACGACGCCACCTCCGCGGTGGACGCCGTCACCGAGGCCGCCATCTTCGCCGCGCTGCCCACCGATTCCGGGCGCACGACACTGATCCTGGCCCACCGCGAGTCCACCCTCGCCCACGCCGACCGCGTGATCCGCCTCCCCGCACCGGGTTCGGACGCCGACCTCGACCTCGCCGCCGACCCCCGTCTTCGGGACGCCGACCTCCGTCATCCCGGCGTGCTTGTGGCCGGGATCCATCCGACGAGTGTGGATTCCGGCCAAACCCGTGCCGGGATGACGAGTGGGACGCCTGCCGGAATGACGAGCGAGTCCGACGAGCCGGATCGGGATACGCCGGAGGAGGTTCGGCGGGTGCTGGGCGATCTGCCGCCGGCCACCGAGCAGCCCCGCCTCGACGCGGCCGAACTGCGCGAACCGGATCCCGGATTCCGCCTGCGGCACGCGCTGCGGCTGGTGAAATGGCTGGTCGCCGGCACCATGCTGCTGCTGGCCACGAATGCGCTTGTCGGCGTGGGCTTCCCGTCCATCGTGCGGTACGCGGTCGACTCCGGCGTCGGCAGGCACGACGGCGCGGCGCTGGTGCGGGCCACCGTGATCGGCACACTGCTGGTCGCGATCGGCTGGCTGGTCGCCGCGACCTCCCTGCTGTGGAGCAACCGGGCCGGCGAGCGGGTGCTGTTCGGGCTGCGGGTGCGCAGCTACGCCCACCTGCAGCGGCTCGGACTCGACTTCTACGAGCGGGAACTGTCCGGCCGCATCATGACCCGGATGACCACCGACATCGACGCGCTGTCCACCTTCATGCAGACCGGACTGCCGGACGCGCTGGTCGCGCTGCTGACGGTCGCCGGTATCGCGGTCGCGCTGGCGGTCATCGACATTCAGCTGGCGCTGGTCGTCTTCGTGACGCTGCCGCCGCTGCTGATCGCCACCTGGTGGTTCCGCAAGGTGTCCGACACCGCCTACAGTGCCGCGCGCGAGCATTCGGCCACCGTGAACGCCGACTTCGCCGAGAACGTCTCGGGACTGCGGGTCGTCCAGGCGAATCGGCACGAGGCCCGGTCCGCCGAACGGTTCGCCGGCTACTCCGACGACTTCCGGGTCAGCCGGATGCGGGCGCAGCGGGCCATCGCCACCTTCTTCGCCTTCGTGGGCATGTGGGCGGATCTGGCGCTGGCGTCGGTGGTGTTCACCGGCGCCTGGGCGGTGGCGCACGGGTCCACGACGGCGGGCACGCTGGTGGCGTTCGTGCTCTACCTGCAGCTGCTGTTCGGCCCGATCATGCAGCTCTCGCAGCTGTTCGACGGATATCAGCAGGCGCGAGTCGGGTTGCGGCGCATCGGGGAACTGCTGCGCACGCCCTCGTCCATCGCGCCCGATCCCGCCGACCCGGCCGTCATCGACGGGCAGCTGCGCGGCGAGGTCGTCTTCGACGACGTGCGCTTCCAGTACCCGAGCGCGGTCCGGCCCGCGCTCGACGGGGTCAGCCTGACCATTCCGGCGGGCGGCAGCCTGGCGCTGGTAGGTGAGACCGGCGCGGGCAAGTCGACCATCGTGAAGCTGCTGGCCCGGCTCTACGACATGCCGCGAGAACCGGTGTCAGGTGACCGGAATCACGAAATTCCGGTGGATGTCGCCGGGGTCGCCATAGCGGAAACACATGGAACCGGCCACAATCCGGGCGGTACCGGCGCAATCCGCGTGGACGGCGTGGATATTCGCGACTATCGCCTCACCGAGTTCCGTTCCCGGCTGGGCGTGGTGCCTCAGGAAGCTCACTTGTTCACCGGCGACATCGCCAGCAACATTGCATTTGGCAAACCTTTTGCGAGTCCCGCGGAGATCGAGGCGGCGGCCGCGGCCGTCGGTGCGTTGGCAACCATCCAGGCAATGCCCGGTGGCATGCGGCAACCGGTCGGGGAACGCGGGCGCGGACTCTCGGCCGGGCAACGTCAGCTCATCGCGCTGGCCCGCGCCGAGCTGGTCCGGCCCGATCTGCTGCTGCTGGATGAGGCCACCGCCGTGCTGGACCCGGCGGCCGAGGCATCGGTGCTGGTCGCGAGCGAATCCGTGACACGCGGGCGGACCTCGGTGATCGTCGCGCACCGGCTCGCCACGGCCGCGCAGGCCGATCGGATCGCCGTCGTCGAGCAGGGGCGCATCAGCGAAATCGGGGCACACGAAGAACTTCTCGCGGCGCGCGGCGCGTACTACCGGCTGTGGGCTGCGGCCCAGGCGATGGAAGGAATATTCTCGGGCGAGGACGAGTCGTCACGAGAGAATGTGTCCGCTCGGTGGTAGCCATGCCCAAAGGCGAACAGGGGTGGGCATATCCTCAGTGGGGGCGCATCGGCGCGCATCCGCCGATTACCCGTGCCGGGCACGTCACAAACGTCGCAGCGCGAAGAACGAAATGAGGCGAACACCTGCTGTGAGCAGCTCAACAGACCAGTTCGGACAGAACCAGTGGCTTGTCGACGAGATGTACCAGAAGTACAAGCAAGACCCCTCGTCCGTCGACGAAAGCTGGCACGAGTTCCTGGCGGATTACACCCCCGCCGAGACCACTGCCGACTCTGGTAACAACAGCCAGGCGGTCACCGCCGTCGCTCCGGCCCCCGCCGCAGTGCCTACGGCCCCCGGACCCGCCCAGTCCCCCGCCGTGAATTCCACCCCTGTAGCTTCCCCCGCTCCGGTCGTCCCCGCGCCCGCCCCGGCTCCCGCTCAGGTTCGAGCCCCCCAGACCACCCCCGCGCCCGCGTCGAACGCGGCCCCGACCTCCGGCGGTCCGAAGCCCGCCACCGAGGACGAGACCAAGGTGCTGCGCGGCCCCGCCGCCGCCATCGTCAAGAACATGTCGGCGTCGCTGGCGATCCCCACCGCCACCTCGGTGCGCGCCATCCCGGCCAAGCTGATGATCGACAACCGTCTGGTCATCAACAACCACCTCGCCCGTACCCGCGGCGGCAAGATCTCCTTCACCCACCTGCTGGGTTACGCGATCGTGCAGGCCATCAAGGTCTTCCCGAACATGAACCGGCACTTCGCCGAGGTCGACGGGAAGCCCAACGCGGTCACTCCGGCGCACACCAACCTCGGCCTGGCCATCGACCTGAAGGGCAAGGACGGCAACCGTTCGCTCGCGGTCGCGGCCATCAAGAACACCGAGGGCATGACCTTCGCGCAGTTCCACACCGCGTACGAGGACGTCGTCCGTCGCGCCCGTGACGGCAAGCTGACCAACGACGACTTCGCCGGTGTCACCATCTCGCTGACCAACCCGGGCACCATCGGCACCAACCACTCGGTGCCGCGCCTGATGCAGGGTCAGGGCGCGATCATCGGCGCGGGCGCCATGGAGTACCCGGCCGAGTTCCAGGGCATGAGCGACGCGCAGCTCGCGGAGCTGGGCATCGGCAAGCTGATGACCCTGACCTCGACCTACGACCACCGCATCATCCAGGGCGCGGAGTCCGGCGACTTCCTGCGCACCGTGCACAACCTGCTGATCTCCGACGAGTTCTACGACGAGATCTTCCACGGCATGGGTGTCCCCTACGAGCCGGTGCGCTGGCGCAAGGACATTCAGGAACGCGGCATCGACAAGTCGACCCGCGTCCAGGAGATGATCAACGCCTACCGCAGCCGCGGCCACCTGATGGCCGACACCGACCCGCTGCGGCTGGTGAAGGACAAGTTCCGCTCGCACCCCGACCTGGATGTCACCCAGCACGGCCTGACCCTGTGGGACTTGGACCGCGAATTCAATGTCGCGGGCTTCCACGGCCAGGAGCGCATGAAGCTGCGCGACGTGCTGTCCATCCTGCGCGACGCCTACGCCCGCCACGTGGGTGTGGAGTACACCCACATCCTGGATCCCGAGCAGCTCAAGTGGATTCAGGAGCGCGTGGAGCAGAAGCACGCGAAGCCGTCCGTCGCCGAGATGAAGTACATCATGTCCCGGCTCAACGCGGCCGAGGCGTTCGAGACCTTCCTGCAGACCAAATACGTCGGCCAGAAGCGCTTCTCGCTCGAGGGCGCCGAGTCGGTCATCCCGATGATGGACGCCGTCATCGACCAGTGCGCCGAGTACGCCCTCGACGAGGTCATCATCGGCATGCCGCACCGCGGCCGCCTGAACGTGCTGGCCAACATCGTCGGCAAGCCCTACTCGAAGATTTTCACCGAGTTCGAGGGCAACATGAACCCGGCCGCCACCCACGGCTCCGGCGACGTGAAGTACCACCTGGGCGCGCGCGGCACCTACCTGCAGATGTTCGGCGACAACGAGATCGAGGTCTCGCTGACCGCCAACCCCTCACACCTCGAGGCCGTGGACCCGGTGCTCGAGGGTCTGGTGCGCGCCAAGCAGGATCTGCTCACCAAGGAAGACATCGTCACCCTGGGTGAGGAGAACCGCTCGTTCTCGGTCGTGCCGCTCATGCTGCACGGTGACGCGGCGTTCGCCGGTCAGGGCATCGTCGCGGAGACGCTGAACCTGTCGGGCCTGCGCGGCTACCGCACCGGCGGCACCGTGCACATCGTGGTGAACAACCAGATCGGCTTCACCACCGCGCCGGAGTACTCGCGCTCCACCGAATACTCCACCGACATCGCGAAGTTCATCGGCGCGCCGATCTTCCACGTGAACGGCGATGACCCGGAAGCCTGTGTGTGGGTGGCCAAGCTGGCCGTCGACTACCGGCAGAAGTTCCAGCGCGACGTCGTGATCGACATGATCTGCTACCGCCGCCGCGGCCACAACGAGGGCGACGACCCGTCGATGACCCAGCCGGGCATGTACGACGTGATCGACACCAAGCGTTCGGTCCGCAAGGCGTACACCGAGTCGCTGATCGGCCGTGGCGACATCTCCATGAAGGAAGCCGAAGACGCCCTGCGCGACTACCAGGGTCAGCTCGAGCGGATCTTCAACGAGGTGCGCGAGCTCGAGAAGTTCCCGCCGGAGGCGTCGGAGTCGATCGAGGAAGAGCAGCAGCTGCCGCCGAACCTCATCACCGCCGTGGACAAGACGGTGCTGCAGCGCATCGGCGACGCGTTCGTGAACGTGCCCGAGGGCTTCACCGTGCACCCGCGTGTCAAGCCGGTGCTGGAGAAGCGCCGCGAGATGGCCTACGAGGGCAAGGTCGACTGGGCCATGGCCGAGCTGCTGGCCTTCGGCACGCTCATCGACGAGGGCAAGGCCGTCCGCCTGACCGGTCAGGACTCGCGCCGCGGCACCTTCTCGCAGCGGCACTCGGTGATCATCGACCGCAAGAACGGCAACGAGTACACCCCGCTGCACAACATCGGGTCCAAGAACCCGGGTTGGTTCGCGGTGCACGACTCGGCGCTGTCCGAATATGCCGCTGTCGGTTTCGAATACGGCTACTCGCTGGGCAACCCGGACGCACTCGTCCTGTGGGAGGCGCAGTTCGGTGACTTCGTCAACGGCGCGCAGTCCATCATCGACGAGTTCATCTCCTCCGGTGAGGCCAAGTGGGGTCAGCTCTCCGAGGTCGTGCTGCTGCTGCCGCACGGTCACGAGGGCCAGGGCCCGGACCACACCTCGGGTCGTATCGAGCGCTTCCTGCAGCTGTGCGCCGAGGGTTCGATGACGGTGGCGGTTCCCTCCACCCCGTCGAACTACTTCCACCTGCTGCGCCGCCACGCCCTGGACGGCATCCGCCGCCCGCTGGTGGTCTTCACCCCGAAGTCCATGCTGCGCAACAAGGCTGTCGTTTCCGAGGTCGAGGACTTCACCGACAACAAGTTCCGCACCGTGCTCGAGGAGCCCACCTACGAGTCGGGCAACGGCGACCGGTCCAAGGTCAAGCGCGTGCTGCTCACCAGCGGCAAGATCTACTACGAGCTGGTGGCCGAGAAGAACAAGAACAACCGCGACGACGTGGCCATCGTGCGCGTCGAGCAGCTGTACCCGATTCCGAAGTTCCGCCTCAACGAGGCCCTGGAGCAGTACCCCAACGCCACCGATCTGGCGTGGGTCCAGGAGGAACCGGCGAACCAGGGCGCCTGGCCGTTCTTCGGCCTGAACCTGCCGGAGATCCTCCCGGGTCGCTTCGGCAAGCTGCGCCGCATCTCCCGTCGCGCCATGTCGGCCCCGTCCTCGGGTTCGTCCAAGGTGCACGCCGTGGAACAGGCGGAGATCGTCAACGAGGCTTTCGCCCCGACCGTCTGATCACCGAATCCCAGTGCGGGGCCGGATCTCTCACCGAGATCCGGCCCCGCGCCGTTTCACCCGAGGCGATAGCTGCTGTAGTCATCCAGCGGCCGGAAGCCGAAGCGCTGATAGAAGGCTGTGCTGGTGCGACGGGCCGGTCCGCGAAGAGCATGATGCGGCTTGCGCCGGTAGCTTGGGCGAGACGGGCAGGTAGAGGTGGTCGCGGCACCGTGAAACCCTTGACGCGCAGCGGTTTCGGGATGCAGACGTGTGCGGACCGTAGCCGTCAGCGCGTCAACACGCTGAGCCGACTCCAATCGATCGTGATCTCCATGGGCAGTTCGACCACAGCCGGCTGCTCCTCCGGAACGAGCTTCCGAAACGGCCGATACTGTTCGAGCACGTGGTCGAGCACATAGATCTCGATCATCTGTACGCGATTGTCGCCGAGTGTGACGATCCAATACCAGGGAATACCAGCCCTGGCGTATTCCGCCTTCTTCACCACGAGATCGACGTTCTCGGTTCCGGGCGAGAGGATTTCGATGGCCAGCTTCACCAGGGACGCGGGGAGTGGACGAAGTTCGTCGGGCGCACAGTCGAAAACAGCCACATCCGGGCGTCTGATCGTAGTTCGCGGCATTTCCCACAGCAGCACATCGAAGTCGGTATTCAAGTCCAGACAATCACCGTGGTACTGGTCGATGTAGGCGGCCACGGCCGCATCGAGCATCTCCGCAAGCCTACGTTGGGCGGTCTGATGCTGCCGGATTGGCGATTCCGCCCGCACTGCCTGGCCGTTCTCGACCTCGACCAAACGACAGAACTCTTCGGGCAGCTTCTTCCAGATCTCGACCGTAATCGGCTCGGGCTGGAGATTTTCCTCCCGCGCCCATTGGAACACTTCAGACATGGTGCGCTCCTCGCCCAGCCCGCTGATGACAGCACGATCCTATAGCGCAAATCCGGCGGCTGGACTGACCGCGGTGATGTGGTCGCGGGGTTGTGCAAGGCATGTTCCGCGTCGTATATTCCACGTGGAATATTTGGCACGGAGGAGGCGGCGATGATCGGAAAGCAGGCGGTACCCACGCTGACGCCCTTGGCGATCGCGGTGCTGGCCCTGCTCGAAGAACGCCCGATGCATCCGTACGAGATGTATCAGGTGGCCCTGCACCGGCACGAGGACGAACTGGTCAAGATCAAACCCGGTTCGCTGTACCACACCGTGGCCCGGCTGGCCGAGCAGCGACTGGTCGTCGCCGAAGGCACCGACCGGGCCGGGAATCGGCCGGAACGAACCACCTATCGGATCGAACCCGCAGGTCGGGAAGCCTTGCGCAGCCGGGTCGCGGAGATCCTGCGGCAGCCGGTGAACGAGTACCCGATTTTTCCGGTGGCCCTGGCCGAGGCGCACAATCTTCCCGTGGACGATGTCGTCGCGCTCGTGCGCGAACGCGTCACCTGGATCGAGAGCCGGATCGCCGAGCTCGACGCGCTCCGCGGGATGGTCCTGTCCCGGCAGGTGCCGCGGCGCTTCTGGATCGAGGTCGAATACATCCGTGCGCTCCAGGCCGCGGAGGCCCAATGGCTGCACGGCTTCATCGCCGAACTGCAGAGCGGTGAGCTGGATTGGGAGGACTTCTGCGCCGACACCGGCGAGCGCCGCATCCGGCCCGCCGAGACGATGGGCTCCGACTGGGCCGCGGGCCTCACCGAAGAGGACATCGCCACCGTCCGGAGGGGTGGTGCCCGATAACTCACCACCGCCCCAGCGGTTCGCCCCTCACATTCTTTCCCGGTAGCCGCCCGCGGCCGCCCTTCCGAGACAGGAATCGGAATTCATGAACACTCAACGCAATCCGTGGCTGGGGCTATACGCCCTGGTCGTCGGGTTCTTCATGATCCTGCTGGATATGACCATCGTCGCGGTGGCCAATCCGGCGATCATGAAGGATCTCAACGCCGATGTCTCCCAGGTCATCTGGGTCACCTCGGCCTACCTGTTGACCTACGCGGTGCCGCTGCTGGTGACCGGCCGGCTCGGAGACCGCTTCGGCCCCAAGAACATCTATCTGATCGGCCTGACCGTCTTCACCCTGGCCTCGCTGTGGTGCGCCGAGTCGACCAGCATCAATATGCTGATCGCGGCCCGCGCCGTGCAGGGCCTGGGCGCGGCGCTCATGACGCCGCAGACCATGGCCGTCATCATGCGGACCTTCCCGCCGGACAAGCGCGGCGCGGCCATGGGCCTGTGGGGCGGCGTGGCCGGACTGGCCACCCTGGTCGGCCCGATCCTGGGCGGCGTGCTGGTGGACTGGCAGGGCTGGCAGTGGATCTTCTACGTGAACGTGCCGATCGGCATCGTCGCCTTCGGGTTGGCGTTCTGGCTGGTCCCGTCGCTGCCCACGCACGAGCACAAGTTCGACCTGGTCGGTGTGGCGCTCTCGGCGATCGGCATGTTCCTGCTGGTCTTCGGTATTCAGGAAGGCAACACCCACCACTGGGACGCCTGGATCTGGGCGATGATCGTCGCCGGTCTGGTGGTGCTGGGGCTGTTCGTGGTCAATCAGGCGCGCAATACCGGTGAGCCGCTGGTGCCGCTGAGCCTGTTCAAGGACCGCAACTTCGCGCTGGGCAATGTGGCCATCGCGTCCATGGGCGCGGCGGTGACGGGCGTGTTCGTGCCCGCCTACTTCTACCTGCAGCAGGTGCACGGGCTGACGCCGACCCGCTCGGCCCTGGTGTTCGCGCCGATGGCCATCCTGACCGGTATCTTCGCGCCGATCATCGGCAAGATCTCGGACAAGACGCCGCCGCGCATCATCCCGACCATCGGCTTCGCACTCTTCTCGGCGACGCTGTTCGGCTTCGCCGCGCTCATGAAGCCGGACGGCTCGATCGCGATCTTCATGATCGTCGGCGGCCTCGCGGGTATCGCCAATGCCTGCATCTGGGCGCCGCTGGGCACCACCGCCACCCACAACCTGCCGGTACAGCAGGCCGGTGCGGGCGCGGGCATCTACAACACCACCCGTCAGGTCGGCTCGGTGCTGGGTTCGGCCGCCATCTCCGCGCTGCTGACGGCGCGCATCTCGGCGCAGGGCCTGCAGAGCGGTCCGATCGGCGAGGGCGCGGGCGGCAAGAGCCTGCACGATCTGCCCGCGCTGGTGCGTGATCCGCTCCTGGAGAAGATCAGCACCGCGCTGAGCCAGTCCATGTATCTGCCCGCGCTGATCCTGTTGATCGGCGTCGTCGCCTCGGCGCTGTTCATCGGGTACGGCAAGTCGGCGGGCGGCCCGGCCAACGATATGGCCAAGGCCGATATCGGGGCGCACTGATCAGAGTCCGATCGGGACGTACTGATCGAAAAGCGCTGTCCGCCGGGCTCTCCCGGTGGGCAGCGCTTCGTCGTTTCGTCAGAGGATCAGGCCGATGAGGCGGGTCCAGTCGATGCGGATCTCGATGGGCATGTCCATCACGGTCTCGCCCACGAAGGGATCCAGGCGGCGGTGCGGCCGATAGTGGCCGAGCACCAGGACGTGGGTCTGGATGGCGTGCACCCGGTCCCGATCCATGTAGACCAGCCAGTACCAAGGGATTCCGGCCAGCGCGTACTCGGCCTGTTTGTCGGCGGTGTCAACGCGTTCGGTGGCCGGGGACACCACCTCGATGGCGATCTTCACCCGCGGGGCCTGCAGGGGCCCGACATCGGCTGGGGCGCAGGCGAACAGGACCACGTCCGGGCGGCGGACGGTGAGCCGCGGGTGTTCCCACAGCAGCACGTCCTGGTCGACGCCCACGTAGAGCCAGCCGTCGTTGTATCGGCTCATGTGGGTTTCGGCGGCCGCCTCGAGCATGGAGGCCAGGCGGCGCGCGGCATTGCGATGCGGTAGCGGTGGCGTTTCGGCGCGCACCACATCGCCGTTCACGACCTCGACGAGTCGGCAGAAGTCGCGGGGCAGCTTCTTCCAGACGTCGAGCGTGATCGGTTCGGGCTGCAGGTTTTCCGCCCGCGCCCATTCGAGTACTCCGGACATGCGCGCTCCCTCGACTCCTGGCTCGGGCGGGCTGGGCGACGACTGCCGCGCCGATACTAAACCGCGCGCGCCGACAAAAAGGCCGTTCGGAACTTTCGCCCGCGCAGCATCGGCGCGCCGCGGCCCGCACCGTCATCCCGGCGTGTTCTCGGCCGGGATCCACGCCAGGGTGGTGGATTCCGGCCGCACGCATGCCGGAATGACGGCGGATGCCTGTGTTCCGGCGGGGCGAGGGTCAGCCGATTCGCACTGTGAGCGAGGGATATCCGGTCGCGCCGTCGGGCACGACGTCCTGATCCTGGTCGGTCTGGGTCTCCCCCGTGCCGTCGGTGGCGCGGGCGCGGATGGTGTGCGGGCCGTTGCCGGTGGCGTCCCAGTCGAAGGCCCACTGCACCCAGGTGTCGATGGAGGGGGCCACGGCCAGCCGCGCGGGCTGCCAGTCCCCTTGGTCGATGCGGACTTCCACGCCCTTGATCCCGCGATGCTGGGCCCAGGCCACGCCCGCGATGGTGATCTTGCCGGGCGCGTGGGTGCCCCCGCGCGGCGTGTCGATGCGGCATTCGGTCTTGATCGGCCCCTTGGCCGACCAGCCGCGCTTGGTCCAGAACGCCTCGGCGCGATCGAATCTGGTGATCTCCAGTTCGGTCACCCACTTGGTGGCCGACACGTAGCCGTAGAGGCCGGGCACCACCAGCCGGGCGGGATAGCCGTGCGCGGTGGGCAGCGGTTCGCCGTTCATGCCGACGGCCAGCATGGCGTCGCGGCCGTCCAGCAGCACGGCCAGCGGGCTGCCCGCGGTGAAGCCGTCGGCGCTGCGGGACAGGACCATGTCGGCGTCGGGATGCGGTCCGGCCGCGTTGATCAGTTCGTCGAGCCGGTACCCGAGCCAGCGGGCGTTGCCGATCAGGTCGCCGCCGACGGGATTGGAGACGCAGCACAGGGTGACCAGGCGCTCGATGGGCGTCTTGGCGGTGAGATCGGCGTAGCTCAAACGGATTTCGCGGTCGACCATGCCGTGGATGCGCAGTGACCAGTCGTCCTTGCTGACCTGCGGAACGGTGAGCGCGGTGTCGATGCGGTAGAAGCCGGAGTTCGAGGTGAGGTAGGGCGTCAGACCCGGAATCTTCAGATCCGCACCGGGTTCCACCGACGGTTCGGGACCGGTCGGCGTCGGCAGTTGCACATCGGCGCGCTCGGCCGAGACATCGCGCGAGCGCAGTCCGATGATGCGTCCGGCCACCCCGCCGACCAGCGCCAGCCCGCCCGCGATGGCCAGACCGCGCATCACCTGGCGGCGTTCGGTCGGAAGGTCGTCGGCGGCCACCTCATCGAGGGCGGTGATCTTCTCGATCAGACTGCGCAGCATCAGGATTCCGGCCACCACGCCGATCAGCGACGGCAGCGCCCAGGTCCACGCGGCATTCGGCCGCCCCAGCGCCGCCACGGTGGACAGCAGACCGAAGACCGCGAACAGCGCCGACCCGAAGGGCCGCCGCACCTGCTCGACCAGTCCGGCCGCTACCGCCAGCGCGACGGCGACCACACCCATCGAGACGAACAGCAACAGCTTGTCGTTCGTCCCGACCAGTCCGATAACCCATTCCCGGAACCCGTCCGGCGTATGGTCGACGATCCATCCGCCCACCGCCTCCAGTGGCGTGCTGTCCGGGCTGACCAGCAACGACACCAATTCGGCCACGCCGAGCGTGACCCCGCCGGCGACCACACCGCCGGCCATCCGTACTCCACGATCGGCCACAAACCGACCCTACTGCGAGGGCCGGCCCGTGAACCGGTTCGAAGAATTACGGAAGCATGACACCCGGTTTCACCGCGCCTCGACCCGCAGGGCGAGCGCCGCGATCACGGCCATGACCAGCAGCGAGCCGCCCGCGACCGCGAAAGCGTGGTGCAGACCGGCCATGCTCAACACGGGCCCGGAGTAGGCCAGCGCCCCCAGCACGGCGACCCCGAGCACCTGGCCGACCTGCCGCAGGGCGTTGTGGATCGAGGACGCCATCCCAGCGCGATGCGGGTGCACGGCGGCGAGCGCGGTCGCTGTCATCGGGGTCAGACACAGTCCGAGGCCGAAGCCGCCCACCGCGAGGATCCACCAGAGGGAGCCGATGCCGGAGTCCGACCGCATACTCAGCAGGCCCACGACGGCCAGACCGCCGAGCGCCAGTCCCGTCACCATGGGCAATCGCGGTCCGCACCGGCCGACGAGTCGCCCGGAGATCGGGGTCGCGAGCGCGAACGCCACACCGACGGAGCAGACGTCGAGTCCGGCTCGGATCGCCGAATGTCCCTGCACCTGCTGAAAATACGCGCTCAGGTAGACGATCAGTCCAACGAAGGCGAAGAAGGCCACGGCCCCGGCCAGATTCGCGGCGGCGAAGGCGCGATTGCCGAACAGAGCAAGGTCCACCAGCGGATCACTGTGCCGCCGTTCCCAACCCACGAAAACCAGCCCGGCAAGGATGGCAAGCGCGAACGCACCCAGAATCGTCGCGGAGGTCCAACCCTGCTCGCGGCCTTCGATCAATCCGAAGGACAGCGCGGCCACCGCCGTCGCGGTCAAAACCGCACCCTGCCAATCGAATCGACCGGCCGCCAGGGTGCGTGGCAAGCGCGGCACTATGTGTGCGGCCACCGTCGCGAACACCGCGACCAGCGGCACATTCAACAGCAGGACCCACCGCCAGCCCAGCCCGGTGACGACAACACCGCCCAGGATCGGTCCCACGGCCAGTGCCAGACCGGACGAGGTCGACCACGCCCCGATCGCGACCGCCCGCTCACGCTCGTTCGGGAAGGCGGAGCGAACGACCGCGAGGCTGGTGGGCACCAGCAACGCAGGGCCGATGCCCTGAATGACGCGGCCCACCAACAGCATCGGGATGTTCGATGCCAAGCCCGCGATCAGTGCGCCGAGGGCGAAGGTCGCCATACCGGTGAGGAAGATGCCCTTGCGGCCGTAACGGTCGCCGAGTCCGCCGCTGAGCATGAGCAGGCTGGCGTAGACCAGGACATAGGAATTGACGATCCACTCGGTGGCCGTGGCATCGGCGTGCAGTTCACGGCCGATGGTCGGCAGCGCCACGCTGATCACCGTGGTGGACAGCACCGCCAGGAATTGGCCGCCTGTGACGGCCACCAGCGTGATCCAGGGATTGCTCGGGGTGGTGGCGGATTCGGGACGGGAAGAAAGGTGCAACGCGGTCATGTCTCGAACGGTAGAACCGTAGACTGATACCTTCCACGACCAAAAGAGCTATACAGAAATGCCTTTGAGGTTATGAGCATGGACCTGCTACAGCTCCGCTACTTCCGGATGGTGGCGCGCACCGAGAACATCAGCCGAGTGGCCGAGGAGCTACGGGTGGCGCAGCCGTCCCTGAGCCGGACCATCACCCGGTTGGAGTCCGATCTGGGTGTGCCGCTCTTCGATCGAGAGGGCAGGCGACTGCGGTTGAACCAGTTCGGGAAGGCGTTCCTCACGCGCGTGGATCGCGCCCTGGACGAACTCGAGGACGGGCGCAGAGAATTGGCGGATCTGGCCGGACTGGAGCGAGGCGGAGTAGCGATCGGAGCGGAGAATCTGAAGCTCCTGCATCCAGTTGTCGCAAATTTCGTAGGGGCGCATCCCGGTGCCCGCGTGCGACTGTTCTCCGGCACCACGGCCGACGTGACCGCCCGGGTGGTCGCCGGAGAGCTCGACCTCGGAGTGATCTCACAATCGCGGAGCACTCCCGGCCTCGGCGGGCAAGAGTTGCTGGACGAGGAAGTACTGCTGGCCGTAGCGCCGAATCACCCACTGGCACAGCGGGGCCGAGTGGCCGTTACCGAGCTGGCAAGCGAACCCTTCATCACGACCTCGCCCGACTATTGGCAGCGCACCGTGCTCGATCGTGTCTTCAGCCGCGCGGGACTGCGCCCGATGATCGTGTGCGAGGGCGATGATCCCACGGCGGTGCGCAGCCTGATCGCCACCGGCTTCGGCATCGGCCTGCTCCCGGCCCTGGCGCGCGACTACCCCGGTCCAGACGTGGCATGGCTTCATCTGGATGAGGTCTACTGCCGTCGCACCCTGCATCTCGTCTGGCGCACAGATGCGTATCTCTCATTGGCCGCCAGGCGCTTTCGTGACCTGACGGCCGAGACATTCGCACACAACATTCCCAGCGTGCCGGAGTGAATCACTGCGACACGGGGTGCCCATTTCCAGTTGACGGTGCGGCGTCCACGTGAACGGCGGCCGGAATGGCCCGCGAGCCCTCGTCGATCGGGCAGGGCCACGGCGTGCTCGAATCGCCTCGGCCGCAGGCTCGAATCGGGCCGTAGTGCCTCACATTTGGGCGTTGCCGGTGTAGTTGATCATCCACGGCACCGAGAACTTGTCGGTGAGCATGCCGAATGCCTCGGCCCACGCGACCGGGCCGAAGGCCATCTCGATCTTGCCGTCGGCGGAGAGTTCGGTGAAGAGGCGCTCGGCTTCGGCGGCGGAGTCGGCCTCGAGCTGGACGGTGAAGCCGGGCTTGGAGTTGTCGATCTCGGCGCCGGGCGGGCAGTCGGAGGCCATGAGGATATTGGTGGCGCTCAGCGGCAGTTGGGCGTTGGCGATCCGGTCGAGGACGTCCTCGGGCATGTCGGGCGGGGTCTCGCCCATGTCACGGAAGCGGGTGATGCTCGCCTCGACGCCGAAGACGGACTGGTAGAAGGTGACGGCTTCACCGGCGTTGCCGTTGAACAGCAGGTACGGGTTCACAGCGGGCATGGGTTCCTCCTGGATCGGTGGTGGCGGGTGCTGGGCACCCACAGGTAGGACGCGGGGGCCGCACGAAAATCATCGGCCGCCACGCGAGAGGTCCGGGGCGGAACACGCGAGAGAGCTTCGCGGATCAGTCGGCCGCCTTGTGGCGGTGGTAGTAGCGGGCCACGCGAACCCGGTTGCCACAGCGCTCGGGTGAGCACCACTGGCGGCGGGGGTGGGCCGGCAGGAACAGCATGACGCAGTCGTCGGCGCCGCACTTCTTGACGCGGCGCACGGCCGGATCGGTGAGCAGGGTCGCGGCGGCGTCGGCCAGGTGCGCGGCCAGCCGAGCCCCGGGTGCCCCGATGCGGGCCGGGGTCTCGGTGACCGTGTCGCCGTTCCAGTCCAGGCGGCGGACGGCGGGGGCGGCCGTCTGGGCGTCGGTGAGTCCGCGCAGCGCCGCGGCCGGGGGCCGACGGCCGCCGAACAGCGCGTCGAGTATCGAGGCGGTGTGCTCGCGCACGGCGTGGACGGCGGCCAGGTCGCCGCCGGTGAGGTGCGACGGGGGCGGTTCGGGCAGCCGGTCGGCCTCGAGGCGCAGCCAATCCGCCAGCCGCTCGGGGGTTTCCAGCAGATCGGCGCCGAGGGGCCTGGTGTTCACCAGGTCCAGGGCGAGGGGCTCGCCGATCAGCGGTTCGAGATCAGCCACGGCACTAATGCTACACCAGGCCATTGACACATTAGTGAGTGCTACCGTAAACCTAATGCAACATCACCACCAGAAAGCATGTGAAGTTATGAGGGAACTTCCCCTGGTACAGCACCGCCGCCTGCAGGTCGACGGCGTCGAGGTCTTCTATCGCGAATCCGTCCCCGCCCGCGCCGATGCGCCGGTCCTGTTGCTGCTGCACGGTTTTCCCACCGCGTCCCACCAGTTCCGCCGCCTCATCGACGCTCTCGGCGACCGGTTCCGGCTGATCGCCCCGGACTATCCGGGCTTCGGAAACACCGTCGCCCCAGCGGATTTCGACTACAGCTTCGATCATCTGGCCGACATCACCGAGGGTTTCGTCCAGCGGCTGGGCCTGACCAGGTTCGCCGTGTACATGTTCGACTTCGGCGCGCCCGTCGGCCTGCGCCTGGCGACCCGGCATCCCGATTGGATCACCGGTCTCGTCGTCCAGAACGGCAATGCCTACGAAGCCGGATTGTCCGAGGCCGCACAGGGTTTCGTCGCGCTGCGTCCCGACCACGAGGGCGACGAGGACGTCGTGCGCGGACTCCTCACCCTCGAGGGCACCCGCGGCCAATACGAGACCGGCGTCGCCGATCCGACGCTGCTCGACCCCGACGCATGGACGCTCGATCAGCACTACCTGGATCTCCCGGGCCGCAAGCAAGCCCAGGTCGCCCTGGCCTTCGATTACAAGTCGAATGTCGCGCGCTACCCCGAATGGCGTTCCTGGCTAAGGAAATACGCTCCGCCGACGCTCATCGCCTGGGGCGCGAACGACCCCTTCTTCCCCGCGTCGGGCGCGCACGCCTATCTGGCGGACCTACCCGAAGCCGAACTGCACCTGTTCGATACCGGCCACTTCGCGCTGGAAACGCATCTGTCCGATATCGCACCGCTCATCGCCGATTTCCTGGATCGGCTGCCCGCATGACGATGGGCCCTGCCGGAGCAGGGCCCATCCGGGCGATCAGTTGTCCAGTGCCGCAAAGAATTCGCGGATGTCACCGGTGAGCAGCTCGGGCACCTCCAGCGCCGGGAAGTGGCCGCCGGAGTAGAACTCCGACCAGTGCACGATGTTGTGGGCCTTCTCCGCGAAGCGGCGGATGGCGAAGTCGGCGGTGGTGAACACCGCGACGCCGGTCGGCACGGTGCCCCGCGGCTTGGGCGCGAACATCGTGTGGTCGTGGAACCGCTCGTAGTAGTAGTCGGCCACGCTGCGCGCGGTTTCGGTGAGCCAGTAGATCGCCACGGTGGTCAGGATCTTGTCGCGGTCGATCGCGTCCTCGGGCAGCTCTCGGCTCGCATCGGTCCATGCCTGGTACTTCTCCACGATCCAACCCAGTTGTCCCGCAGGCGAATCCGCCAGCAGCTGGGCCAGCGTGTTCGGCCGCGAACCGGCCAGGTTCATGTAGGCCGACCCGTCGTCCTGGAACTGCTTCATGGCCGCCAGCCGCGCCCGCTCGGCCTCGGTGAGCGCGGCCATGTCGGCCGGATCGCCGGTCGGGAAGGTGACCAGCGCGTTGACGTGCACGCCCAGCACCCGCTCGGGGAAGTCGCGGCCCAGCCGGGGCGCGACGAACGCGCCGTGGTCGCCGCCGTGCACCCCGAACCGCTCATAGCCCAGGCGGGTCATGAGTTCGGCCAGCGCGGCCGCGACTCTGCCGTCGTGCCAGCCGGTTTCGGTGAGCGGACCGGAAAAGCCGTGGCCGGGCAGGGCCGGGATGACCAGGTGGAAGGCCGGTGCCTCGGGCTCGCCGTGCGCGGCGGGGTCGGTCAGTGGCGCGATCATGTCGAGGAAGTCGGCCGGGGTGCCGGGCCAGCCGTGGATCAGCAGGAGCGGAGTCGCGTCTTCCCGCTCCGAGCGGATGTGCAGGAAGTGCAGGTTCTGCCCGTCGATGGTGGTGGTGAACTGCGGACGGGCGTTGAGCTCGGCTTCGATTGCGCGCCAATCGAACTTCTCGGCCCAGTACCCGGCGAGCTCACGCAGGTAGGTGGTGGGGACCCCGCGCTCCCAGCCGGTGCCGGGGACCTCGTCGATCCAGCGGGTGCGGGTCAGGCGGTTCCGCAGATCGTCCAGGTCGGCCTGCGGGATGTCGATGCGGAAGGGGCGGATCTCGTTGCTGCTCATGAGATAAATGGTTCCGGTAAAGACCGGGCCCCCACATCACGAGGATTCGTTATTTATGGCCTGCACCAGGCCATTACCCGGAAACGGGGGAGGGCCCGCGGATGTCCGCGGGCCCTCCCTATGAACCTATTGGGGGTTCGGGGGCCCGGCCCCCGAACCGACCTGTGCAACTCCGTCAGGAGTTGTAGATCGCGTCCACGTCGGCGGCGTACTTCTTCATCACCACGGCGCGCTTGAGCGACAGCTTCGGCGTCAGCTCCCCGCCCTCTTCGGTCCAGTCGACCGGCAGGATGCGGATCTTCTTGATCGCCTCGGCATGCGAGACCAGCTTGTTGGTGGCCGCGACCGCGTCATTGATCTCGGCGACCAGGGCCGGGTTCTCGATGACGTGCTCGATCGGGGTGTCCGCGCCGATTCCATTGCGCTCCAGCCAACCCGGCAGGGTGTCCTGGTCGAGGGTGATGAGCGCGCCGATGAACGGCTGCCCGTCACCGACCACCATGACCTGGCTGATCAGCGGGTGCTGGCGCAGCGAGTCCTCGAGCATGGTCGGGGAGACGTTCTTGCCGCCCGCGGTGACCAGGATTTCCTTCTTGCGGCCGGTGATGGAGATGAAGCCGTTGTCGTCGATGGCGCCCAGGTCGCCGGTCTTGAACCAGCCGTCGGCGTCGAAGGCGTCCTTGGTGGCGTCGTCGTTCTTCCAGTAGCCCGCGAATACGACCCCGCCGCGAATGAGCAGCTCGCCGTCGTCGGCGACCTTCGCGCCGTGGCCCGGCAGCGGGCGGCCGACCGAGCCGACCTTGATGTGCTTCGGGGTGTTGACGCTGACGGCCGCGGTGGACTCGGTCAGGCCGTAGCCCTCGTAGATGGTGACGCCCGCGCCGCGGAAGTAGTGGCCCAGGCGCGAACCCAGCGGTCCGCCGCCGGAGACGGCCGACTCGCACTGACCGCCCATGGCCTCGCGCAGCTTGCTGAAGACCAGCTTGTCCAGCACGGTGTGCTGCAGCTTGAGCAGCAGGCCGGGGCCGCCGGTCTCGAGCGACTGGCTGTACTGGATGGCGATCTCGGTGGCGTAGTCGAAGATCTTGCCCTTGCCGCCGTCGTGCGCCTTCTGCTTGGCGCCGTTGAACACCTTCTCGAACACGCGCGGCACCGAGAGGATGAAGTTCGGCTTGTACTGCCCGAACTGCTCGACCAGGGTGGACCAGTCGGAGGTGTGGGCGACGGTGACGCCGGCGTCGAAGGCGGCCAGCGCGACCGCGCGGGCGAAGACGTGGGCCAGCGGCAGGAACAGCAGCGACTTGCGGCCGGGGCGCAGGAACTCGCTCATGGCGGAGCGGTCGGCGGCCGACTCGGCGTACAGGTTCGAGTGCGAGAGCATGACGCCCTTGGGGCGGCCGGTGGTACCGGAGGTGTAGATGAGGGTCGCCGGGGAGGCGGCCTTCACCTGGCCGCGGCGCTCGTGCACGAGCGCGTCGTCGAGGTCCGTGCCGCGGGCGATCAGGTCGGCGATCGCGCCCTTGTCGATCTGCAGGGTCTCCTTCAGATCCGGCAGTCCGCCTTCGATTTCCGCGACGGTGGCCCGGTGCTTGTCGTTCTGGACGACGATCAGCTTGGTGCCGGAGTCGGACAGGATCCAGCGCACCTGCTCGGCGGAGGAGCTGTCGAAGATGGCGACGGTGCAGCCGCCGGCGGCCCAGATCGCGAAGTCGAGCACGACCCACTCGTAGCTGGTGGCGGCCATGATGGCGACGCGGTCGCCGAGTTCGATCCCCGAGGCGATGAGGCCCTTGGCAACGTCGGTGACGGCCTTGGCGAATTCGGTCGCCGTGACGTCGTTCCAGCCGCCCTTACCGTCCGGGGTGTTGAAGACGACCAGGTTGGGCGTCTGCTCCGCATGCCGGAACGCACCGTCCGACATGTTGGCGTTTTCCGGAATGGTGTAGGTAGCCGGGACTTCGAACTCTCGCATCGCTGCCCTTCCACAGTGGGTTTACTCGCGGGTAATTTACGCCACGCTCACAGGTAACTCCCGGCGGACCGCCTGAACCGGTTCCCGCACCGTCCCGCGTTGTGTCTTGTCCCTATCCTATTGACCGGCTTTGGGCTGGTCGCAGGGCCTTGCGCAAGAACTCACCGAGCTCGGTGGTCACCTGTGCGGCCGGGCCGACCAGACCGGCCTGCAACTGGGCTACATGCCAGAGACCCTCGGTCTCGCTGAACTCGGTCGGCACGCCCGCGGCCCGCAGTCGCGCGACCAGCCGCGTGCACTGGTCGTGCAGCAGTTCGTCCACGTCGGCCTGGATGTAGGTGGGCGGCAGTCCGCGCAATTCGCCGAGCAGCGGCGCGTAGCCGGTGTCGCGGCCGTCGCCGCCGCCGAGGTAGGCCGCCGCGCAGGCCCGCGACCAGGGCTTGGTGAGCACCAGATCGCTGTCACGGACGGGCACCTCATTGGGATCGCCCCAGGGCGCGATCAGCCCGAGCGCGGCGGGAACCATGCCGTGCACGTCGCGCAGCCGCTGGGCCAGCGCGAGCGAGAGCCCGCCACCGGCCGAATCGCCGGCCACCGCAATGCGTTCCGGCCGATACCCGGAGGCGACCAGTTCCAGGAAGGCCGTCTCGGCGTCGTCCAGGGCCGCCGGGTAGGGGTGTTCGGGGGCCAGCCGATAGTCGGGAACCTGGACGGCGCAACCGGTTTCGCGCGCCAGGTAACCCGCCAGCGGCCGGTGCGTGACCGGCGAGCCGACGGTGTAGCCGCCGCCGTGCAGGTACAGCACGGTGGCGGAGTCGGAGACCGGTCCCACCGTCACGCGTTCGGCCGGGCGGCCGCCCAGCCGGACGCGTTCGGCGTGCAGGCCGCGCGGCCCGGGCTGGGCCACCGCGCCCCAATCCATCAGTGCCCGTTGGACACCGAACGGCAGCCGGCTGTTGAGCATGATCCGGAAGACCGGCTTCAGCGTGGCGCGGACGAGGGGCAACGGCAGTGTCACATCGGGCATGTCCAGGTGTCCTTGATCGGGCGCGGTGTTCGGTTGTCTACGGCAGGAAGCGCTTCTGCACCACGGCGGAGATCCGCTGGTAGTACGAGGCGGTGGTGCGCACGAACAGGTCCAGGGCCTTGGCCTCCCAGCCGATGAGCACCCGACCGTGGCCCTTGCGGACCGCTTCGGTAATGGTCTGCGCGGCCATTTCCGGGGTGTGCATGGCCAGCTTGGCGTCGAAGAGGGCGGCCAGGTTCTTCTGGTCGAGGCCCTCGGCGACGGTGGCGTTGCGGGCCACGGCGGTCTTGATGCCGCCGGGGTGCACGCAGGTGACCTTGACCGGCTTGCCGCTCATCAGCATTTCCTGGCGCAGCGCCTCGGTGAAGCCGCGCACCGCGAATTTGGCGGCGTTGTAGGCGCTCTGGCCGGGGACGGCGATCAGGCCGAAGAGGCTGGAGATGTTCACGACGTGGCCCGCACCGGATTCGATGAGGTAGGGCAGGAACGCCTTGGTGCCGTTGACGACGCCCCAGAAGTCGACGTCCATGATGCGCTCGACGTCCTTGAAGGAGGTCTCGAGCACGTCGCCGTGGTGGGCGATACCGGCATTGTTGTAGATCTGGTTGACCTTGCCGAAGTGCTTGTTCACCTCGTCGGCGTAGAGCAGCACCGACTCGCGCTCGGCCACGTTCAGCCGGTCGGACTTGATCTTGACGCCGAACTTCTCACAGCGCCGGACGGTTTCGGCCAGGCCCTCGGTGTCGATGTCGGACAGCGCCAGGTGCGCGCCGCGCCCGGCCAGGTTCTCCGCGAGCGCCCGGCCGATGCCGGAACCGGCTCCGGTGATCACGCAGACCTTGTCCTTGAAGTAAGCATCGTTGCTCACGGTTACCGCTTTCGGTTGGGTGATGGAGGGTGACTAAACGGCCTGTGCGACAGGCTCGGTGGTCGTGTCGTAGGCCGAGACGTCGAAGTTCTCGAGCAGACTACGGAACCGGAAGGTGAAGTCCGGCCACAGCGTGGTGTTGTTGCCGTGCTTGTCGAGATACCAGGAGGCGCAGCCCCCGGTGCTCCACACCGCGCCCTCCAGCTTGCGCTGCAGCTCGACATTGAACTCGTCCTGCACGTCCTTGCGCACCTCGACGGTGCGCAGGCCCAGCTTGTCGAACTGCGCGACCGCGTCGGCGATGTAGTTGATCTGCGATTCGATCATGAACACCATCGAGGTGTGGCCCAGGCCCACGTTCGGGCCCAGCATGAAGAACATGTTCGGGTAGTTGTGGATGCTCGAGCCCTTGTAACCCTGCTGGCCGATGGCGTCGAAAACCTCTGCCAGGGTACGGCCGTCGCGTCCGGAGACGGTGTCGTAGACCGGCGAGTCTGTGACGTGGAAGCCGGTGGCCACGATGATGGCGTCGACCTCGCGCTCCTCGCCGTCCTTGGTGACGATCGAGTTGGCGCGGATCTCCTTGATGCCGTCGGTGACGACATCGACGTTGTCGCGGCTCAGGGCCGGGTAGTACTCGTTGGAGATCAGCATGCGCTTGCAGCCGATGCGGAAGTTCGGGGTCACCTTGCGGCGCAACTCGGGATCGCGCACCTCGGCGAACAGCTTGGCGCGCGCCACCGCCTCGAGCGCGAGCATGGCGGGCGGGAACTTGGCCAGGCCGACCACCTGGGTCTCGCGCGCGGCGTAGATGCCGGCGCGGTAGAGCGCGCGCAGGGCCGGAATGTGCTTGAGCGCGAACTTCTCCGGGCCGAAGTACTCGCGGTCGCCGCGGGGCAGCAGCCAGGGCGCGGTGCGCTGGTACACGTCCAGCCGCGCGACCTTGGGCGCGATGGCCGGGACGATCTGGATGGCGGAGGCGCCGGTGCCGATGACGGCGACGCGCTTGCCGGTCAGGTCGGAGTCGTGGTCCCAGCGGGCGGAGTGGAAGATCTCGCCCTGGAAGTCGTTGATGCCCTTGATGTCCGGCAGGTTCGGCTCGCAGAGCGCGCCGACGGCGGAGACCAGGATGTCGGCGGTGAACGCGCCCCGGCTGGTCTGGATCTCCCAGCGGGCGTCGGCGGCGTTCCACTGCGCGCCGGTCATCTCGCAGTTGAAGATGTGCTTGTCGCGCACGCCGTACTTGTCGGCGACGCCCTGGATGTAGCGCTGGATCTCCGGCTGCTTGGAGAACGAGCGCGACCACTCCGGGTTGAGCGCGAAGGAGTACGAGTACAGCTGCGAGGGCACGTCGCAGGCCGCGCCCGGGTAGGTGTTGTCGCGCCAGGTGCCGCCGACGTCGTTCCCGCGCTCGAGCACGAGGTAGTCGGCGCGTCCCTGCTGGCTCAGCCGGATGGCGAGCCCGAGGCCCGAGAACCCGCTGCCCACGATGATCACATGGGCGTGCTTGGCCTCTCGAGCAACGCCGTCGGCGTCCCGAGCAGCGCCGTTGCGGACAGCTTTGTCTGTAACCTTGCGACTCATATACGCGAGAGTAGGGTCTTATTGAGCATGAGTCAATACTATTGACTCGTGTTCAGTAAAGTGGACCCGTGACCAAGGAGCGCAGCGTGAGCAGACCGGATACCGGATCCTCGGCCAAGCGCGTGCGCCTGAGTCCGGCCGAGCGCCGCCAACAGCTCATCACGCTCGGGGTGGAGATGCTGCGCGAATGCGATCTCGAGGACATCTCCGTCACCGAGATCGCCGATCGCGCGGGCATCTCCCGCGGCCTGCTGTTCCACTACTTCTCTTCGAAGCAGGATTTCCAGATCGCGATCCTGCGCGAGGCCAATGCCGAGTTCCTGGCCCGCACCGCTCCCGACCGCGATCTGGACCTGTTCTCCATGCTGCGCGACGCGGTCGAGCGCTACATCGACTACGTGAGCGAGAACAGCTCCGCCTATCACGCCCTGCTGCGCGGCCCGGTCAGCGCGCGCCCGGAGATGGCCGAGCTGGTGGCCAACGCCCGCCAGGCCACCGCGGAACGCATCCTCTCCGAGGCGCCCATCCCGGTCGAGGACCCCGACCGCCCCCGCCTGGCCCTGGCCGTGCGCGGCTGGATCGCCTTCGTGGAGGAGGTCGTGCTCACCTGGCTGCGCGAGGAGCCCATCACCCGCGAGGCCCTCGTCGACATGCTGGTCGCATCGCTGCCGGCGCTGGCGCTGAACGCGGATCTGGCAGCGGCGCTGCAGCAGTGACGCTCTCGGCCATGGCGATGTCGTCGAGCGGCCACTCCCCCGTGACCGCGGCCGCGATGAGCGCGGCGGCGAGCGTGCTGTGCGTGCCGATCAGCGTTCGATACAGCTGATCGACCGTCGCGCACCCGGACTGTGGTTCGAATGTGGTCATCGGTCCCTCCCCCGTGGTTCTGCTGGTGGAAGACCCGAGCTTGCCATCGGGAATTTCCGGGAACACCTGAAAAATCAGTGGTCCCGGAAACTTTCAGCCAATCCTTGTGAAAGGTTCTACGCCAGGTCTGCGAAGGCGTGCAGTCCGTCCAGGTCGGTGACGATGAGCTGCCGATGGCGATTGGCCGGCCGGCTCACCAGCTCGAGTTTCCGCAGCCGCGACAGCGCCAGCCCGAGCGCGTCCTCCTTGGCCCCGATGAGATCGCCGAGTTCGGCCACCGACAGCTTCACCGTGATCACCCACCCCTGCTCGGTGCTGCAGCCGTGTGCGGCAACCAGTTCCAGCAGCACCCGGGCGAGCCGGACCGGGACCCCGTAGCCCGCGAAGTCGAGCCGCCGCTGATCCGACCAGGCCAGCCGGGACACGATGGTGCGGCACAGGGCCTGCCAGGCATCGGGGTGATCGTCGAGGAAGTCGAGGAACAGTCCGCCCGGGATCTTGTGCGCCAGGGTCCGCGAGCAGGCGGTGGCGGTGGCCGAGCGCATCGAATTCGGTTCCAGCGCACCCAGTTCGCCCACCACGTCCCCGCTGACCAGGATGGCGAACAGGGTCCGGTCGCCATTGTGATCGCCCGCGGTGATCTTCACGCACGCCGACGTGGTGGCCTCGGCCGCGCGCAGCAGATACACGCTCGAGCCCTCCCGCCCCTGGCGCATCAGCACCTCGCCCGGCTCGTACAGCACCGGACGTCCCAGCTCGAGCAGCCGCGCGCGCGACGCCGGACTCAGCCGCGCCATCAGCGTCCCCGCCGGCCAGTCTTGTTGCACCACGGTCGTATCCAGTCATCGTCGATGGAAAACCGTCCCCGAACGCTCAACAGTAGACCGCGGCGGCGCCGGCGCGGCGGCGGACTAGGTCTCGAACTCGTAGCCGGAGTGGTCGCCGCGGGAGGAGACGGCGGTGATGACCGCGGCCAGCAGGATCATGACGGCCGAAACCGCCAGGGCCACGTCGAGACCGCGATGGAAGGCGGCGTAGGTGGCGTTGATGACATTGTTGACGATGGGGCCGTAGGCGGCCGAGGCCGCGGCGTCGCCGCCGGTGGGTACCTTTCCGGTTTCGATGGCGTCGATGACGATGGTCTGGAAGTTCGCGGGGATGCCGAGCTGGTTCAGGCGGTCGGTGAGATCGGAGTTCAGGAACGAATTCACCAGGGAGCCGAGGGCGGCCACGCCCACCACCGCGCCGACCTGGCGCATGGTGTTGGTGGCCGCGGCGGCCATGCCGGAGTGCTCGGGGGGAACGCCGGACAGCACGGCCGAGGTCAGCGGCACCACGGCGATGCCGAAACCCAGTCCGGCGAGCGCGAGCGCCAAGGCCAGCGCGCCGAATTCCGGTGAGACGCCCAGCATTTCGCGGGTCAGCAGGATTCCGGCGGCGCCGAGGACGCACCCGGTGATCATGGGTGTGCGCGAACCGCGCTGCGCCACCCAGAATCCCGCGTACAGCGCGCCCACGATGATGGCGACGGCCATGGGCGCGAACACTTCCGCGGTGCGCCAGCCCGAATAGCCCACCACCTCTTGCAGATACAGCGCGGTGAAGAAGAAGATCGAGAAGATTCCGAAGTAGACGGCGAAGGCGACGATCAAAGCGCTGCGCACCATCGGCCGCTTCAGGTAGCGGAAGTCGAACATCGGGTTGCGGGCCCGCGCCTCGACGGTCACGAACGCGGCGAGGGCGAGTCCGCCGATGACGAACAGCGTGATCACCGCGGGCGCGTCGTAGCCCGACTCCTCCCCGGCGATGCCCGCGTAGATCACGCAGCCCAGAAACGCGGAGCCGGTGACGAATCCGGCCAGGTCGACCGGACCCGGTTGCGGGTCGGCCGATTCCGGCACGTACCGCAGTGCGGCGGCCAGCACCACCGCGGCGACGGCCAGGTTGAACCAGAACACCGAACGCCAGCCGAAGGCCCCGACCAGCACTCCGCCGAGCACCGGCCCCAGCGCCAGGGCCAGTCCCGACACCGCCGCCCAAGCGCCCAGCGCGCGTGCGCGTTCCGCGCGATCGGGGAACAGCTGCCGGATGACCGACAGCGTGCCGGGCTCGGACGCCGCCGCCCCCAGCCCCATGACCGCGCGCCCCGCGATGAGCACCGCCACCGTGGGCGCGAGCGCCGAAAGCACCGATCCCGCCGCGAAAACCGCGAGCCCGGCCACCATCACACCCTTGCGCCCCCACCGGTCCCCGAGCGATCCGGCGGTCAGCATGAGGCTGGCGAACACCAGCGTGTAGGCGTTCACCACCCACTGCAGTGACACCACGCCCGCGTGCAGATCGGACTGGATGTCCCCGAGGGTGACGCTGACGACCGTGGTGTCCAGGAACGTCACGAACAGCACCGCCGTGACCGTGACCAGGGCGATGCGCGGCCGCGCGGCCGTCCCGAGCGCCCGCATGTCAGCTGGTCGGCGTGACCGACCCGGCCGCACAGGGCGCGGGCGGTTTACCCTGCGTCTCGAGCGAGAGCAGCGCGCAGAAGGTGGCCGCCGCGACCTTCCACGCGCCGGTGACGCGCACCGCGCTGCCCTGCTGATCGACGAGTGCCGGGGTGCCGTTCAGCGACACCGTGAACACCACGTCGGCGTGATCGGCGTCGGCGGGCTTCACGCTCGACACGTCGGCCTTGGTGCCCTTGGCCAGCGGCGAATCCGCTTGTCCCCGAATGGTATCGGCGAAAGCCTGCCCGTTCTCCAGCACCGCGATCTTCTGATCGGCCGACGTGCTCCCGTCGAAGAACTTCTGATAGACGTCGGTGACCGCCTGGGTGAGCGCGGTATCCGAGCCGCCGGCGGTGGTGGCGCTGACGTGCGTGGTGGTGGGTTCCTTGGCCGAGACTCCGCAGGCGGCGAGCACGGCCGCCGTAAGCGCGCACAGCGCAAGGGATTCGAGTACCGGAATCCGATTCGACATGCCTCGGCCTCCTAGGGCGACGGAACGGCATGAACGACAAATCAGACTACTCGTCCCGTCCCGGCGCCGGACCGGGATCGGTCACCGGCGCACAACGCCGGGACATCGATTCACAGCGCGTGCGCGTCGAGCCAGACCCGGGCCACCGATGCGGGGATCGCGCCCTGATCACGCACCTGGTGGATCATGTCGGCCAGATCGGTGGTGGTGAGTTCGCCCGCCACGTAATTGAGTTTGCGGATCTGCTGGTCGGTGAGGGCGGCCTTGCGCATGACCGGCAGCACGCTGGCGGCGCGGAAGGCGTAGTCGGGATCGGCGAGCGCGGCCAGGTCCGCGCCGCCGTCCGGCAGGAACGACGGCGGTCCGGCCAGCACCGCGAGCTGGATCTCCCCGTCGGAGAGCGCCTTTCGCAGCGTGGCGTCCGTCGTGAAGGTCAGCGCGTGCGCGAATTCGCAGTGGTACACGCTGCGCAGGGGATTCAGTACGTCGCGCAGGGGATCGAGCGGCGCGCGCAGTGCGTCCAGTGGCGGGCCGGTGGTGATGCCGATGGTGAGGTCACCGCACCGCGGTCCCAGCTCCTTCAGCGACGAGGGGAAGTCCGCGGGCCGGGTCGCCGCCGCGACCACCGTCTGCCGCAGATCGGTGCCGTCGGCCGGATCGGAGTCGATCACGCCTTCCGGAAGCGCCTTGGACAGCGCCGCATTGACGCCGTCGACCGCGCCGCCGTCGGCGCCGGTGGTCGTCTCCGGCTTGGTGACGGTCGCGGTCGGGTCCAGGGCGCTAAGCAGATCCCCGCTGACATCGCCGTACAACGCGATGGTGTCCGAGTCGAGCCCGGCGAGCAGATCCTTGCGGTCCCCCATTCGCGTCTTGGTCTGCGTGTGCAGCCCGGTCCGCGCCAGTGCGCCCGCGTAGATCTCGGCGATCATCATGGACTCGGCCGAATCCCCCGCGCCGACGGTCAATACCGGCCCGGAGTCATGGCCGCCGCAGGCGACGGCGACCGCCGCGACCACGACGACCAGCAGTGGACGCGAGAGGCGGCGCACGAGGGAGGCTGTTCCGGCGGACACCCGCAACAGTCTGCCGCAGCCTGATCCCAGTGCTTCCGCAGGGTGGAAACAGCCGCGAAGATGGCTCGGCCGCATCCGCCAGATCGCGAAACCGACCCGAGGTAGGCAACGTTCGCGGAACAGAGCGGGCAATATGGACAGTTAGGTCTGTTTCGGGGTGGTTCCTTTCGCCCCGCCCGCCGCAGGCACCCCGCTCGGAAGGACGACAGTGCACTCGCTCATCACCACGCGCGCCGACGGCAGGCGCACCGCCCGGACCGTATTCAGGATTCTCGCCGCCTCGGTGGCGCTGGCCGCGGCCATGGCGTTGTCCGCCTGTGGCGGCAGCAAGTCCAACCCGCTCGGCGGCGGGGGCGACTGCGGCGGCGACACCAACAAGATCACCGTCGGCTCGGCCAACTTCCCGGAGTCCGAGACCGTCGCCGATGTCTACGCGGAAGCCCTGCGCGCCAATGGTTTCAGCATCGACACCAAGCTCAATATCGGCAGCCGCGAAGCGTACGTGCCCGCGCTGAAGGACTGCTCCATCGGCCTCATCCCCGATTACACCGGCAATCTGCTGCAGTACCTGGACAAGTCGAGCACCGCCACCTCGCCCGACGAGGTGAACGCCGCGCTGACCAAGGCGCTGGGCGACAAGCTCGCCATCGGCACCCCCGCGCCCGGTGAGGACTCCGACGCGGTCGTGGTCACCAAGGCCACCGCCGACAAGTGGAATCTGAAGTCCATCGCCGATCTGGCCTCGCACTCGGCGGAGGTGAAACTGGCCGCGCCCGCGGAGTTCTCCGAGCGTCCGGGCGGCCTGCCCGGTCTGAAGAAGAACTACGGCCTGGACATCTCCTCGGCCAACTTCGTGCCGATCGCGGACGGCGGCGGCCCCGCCACCGTGAAGGCGTTGGTCGACGGCCAGGTCACCGCCGCCGACATCTTCACCACCTCCCCGGCCATCACCGCCAACAACCTGGTGGTGCTGACCGATCCCAAGCACAACTTCCCGCCGCAGAACGTGGTGCCGCTCTACAACGCCGCCAAGAAGAGCGACAAGCTGACCAAGGTGCTCGACGCGGTCTCCGCGAAACTGAGCACGGCCGAACTGATCTCGCTGAACACCGCGGTGTCCGGCGCCAGCAAGACCGAGCCCGCCGCGGCCGCCAAGCAGTGGGTCAGCGCGCAGGGGCTCGACAAGCCGGTCTCGTAAGGGAGGGGAACACGGTGTCCGACATCGAATTCAATGCCGTCAGCAAGACGTACCCGGACGGCACCACCGCCGTCCACCACCTCGATCTGCGCATCGAATCCGGGTCGTTCACCGTGTTCGTCGGGCCGTCCGGCTGCGGCAAGACCACCTCCATGCGCATGATCAACCGCATGATCAGCCCGACCGCGGGCTCGATCGTCGTTGACGGGCAGGATATTTCGCGGGCCGACAAGGTCAAACTGCGCCTTCGGATCGGCTATGTGATCCAGAACGCGGGTCTGCTGCCGCACCGCACCGTGGTCGACAATGTGGCCACCGTGCCGGTGCTGCTCGGGCAGTCCCGCCGCGCGGCCCGGCTGGCGGCCCTGGAGGTCATGGACCGCGTCGGGCTGGATCGTGGTCTGGCGCAACGCTATCCGGCGCAACTCTCGGGTGGCCAGCAGCAGCGCGTCGGTGTCGCCCGAGCGCTGGCCGCGGACCCGCCGATCCTGCTCATGGACGAACCCTTCAGCGCCGTCGACCCGGTGGTGCGCACCGAACTGCAGGCCGAGATGCTGCGTCTGCAGGCCGAACTGCACAAGACCATCGTCTTCGTCACCCACGACATCGACGAGGCCATCAAGCTCGGTGACCACATCGCCGTCTTCGGCCCCGGCGGCTACCTGCAGCAGTACGACGTACCGCAGACCGTACTCGCCCAGCCCGCCACCGATTTCGTGGCCGGATTCGTCGGCCGCGACCGCGGCTACCGGGAGCTGTCCTTCCGCCCCGCCGACGCCGTTCCGCTGCACGAGCTTTCGACGGTCACCCCGGAGGAGGTGCCCCGCATCCGCCTCGAGAAGGGCGAATGGCGGCTCGTGGTCGACGAGGCGAAGAAGCCCATGGGCTGGATCGACACCACCGGTGTGGAGGGCGTCCGCGCCGGGCATCCGCTCGCCGACAGCGTGGCCGCGGGCGGCTCGCTGTTCCCGCTGGACGGCGACCTGCGCCAGGCTCTCGACGCCGCCATCTCCTCGCCCTCGGAAATCGGTGTGGCCGTGGATACCTCGGGCGCGGTCCTGGGCGCCATCTATGCCCGGGACGTCCTCGAACAACTGCACCGCCAGCGCACCGACGAGGACGCCGAACGCAACCGGGTCTTCTTCGAGGAGTCGAAGTGAGGTATCTCCTCGACAATTTCGACGAGATCGCCGGGTACGCGCGCACCCATCTGTATCTGGCGCTGGTGCCGCTGCTGCTCGGGCTCGTCATCGCGGTGCCGGTGGGAGCGCTGGTGCATCGGGCGCGCGGGCTGCGGCGGGCGACCACGATTGCCGCCAGCGTCGCCTACACGATTCCGTCGCTGGCGCTGTTCGTGATCCTGCCGCCGCTGCTGAACATCGGGGTCATCGATCCGCTGAATGTGGTGATCGCCCTGACCATCTACTCGGTGGCGCTGCTGGTCACGGCCGTACCGACCGCGCTGGATTCGGTGCCCGCCGACACTCTCGACGCCGCCGACGCCATCGGCTACACCCGGTTGCGCCGGGTGCTGACCGTCGACTTTCCGCTCGCCCTGCCGGTTTTCGTCGCCAACCTGCGCGTCGTGGCGGTCACCAATATCTCGATGGTGACCGTGGGCGCGCTGATCGGGGTCGGCGGCCTGGGCAAGCTGTTCACGCAGGGGTATCAGCGCGACTATCCGGACGAGATCATCGCGGGCATCATCGTGGTGCTGGTACTGGCCCTGGTCGTGGACCGATTGCTGTACGTGCTGGGCAGATTCGCGACGCCCTGGCTGAAAGGGCGTGCGGCATGAGCCTTTTCCTCGACGCCTGGCACTTCCTCACCGACGGCTCGAATTGGTCCGGCCCCACCGGAATCGGGCGGCGGCTGCTCGAGCATCTCTACTACAGCCTGCTGGCCGTGGGGTTCTCGGCGGTGATCGCGGTGCCGATCGGACTGTTGATCGGTCACACCCGGCGCGGTTCGGCGCTCATCGTGGGCTTCGCCAACTCCATGCGCGCGCTGCCGACCCTGGGTGTGCTCACCTTCGTGGTGCTGCTGCTCGGCCTGGGCCTGACACCACCGCTGCTGGCCCTGCTGACCGTCGGGATGCCGCCGCTGCTGGCGGGCGCCTACGCGGGCATCGCGAATGTGGACCCGACCGTGGTGGACGCGTCGCGGGCCATGGGCATGAGCGAGCCCCGGGTGCTGTTCCAGGTGGAGCTGCCCAACTCGCTGCCGGTGCTGTTGAGCGGGCTACGCGCGGCCACCCTGCAGGTGGTGGCGACCGCGACCATTGCCGCCTACGTGAATCTGGGCGGGCTGGGTCGCTACATCTTCGACGGGATCAGCCTCTACCGCTACGACAAGGTGCTGGTCGGCGCGATCCTGGTGGCCGCGCTGGCGCTGGCTCTGGACGGGCTGCTGGCCTTCGCGGTGTGGCTGAGCGTGCCCGGCACCGGCCGGCTGCGCCGGGTCACGGGGCGGGTTCGAAACGCACGCATTGACCTTCCGGTGTGATCGGGGTCACGATGTCTCGTGGCACACCCATCCGAGACAGGAGGCTCGCAGTGAAGGCTCGCGACATCATGCACCGGAGTGCGGAATGCATCCCCGCCGATGAAACCCTCGATCGCGCCGCCCAGCTCATGCGCAATATGGATGTCGGCGCGCTGCCGATCTGCGACGGCGAAAAACTGATCGGCATGCTCACCGACCGCGACATCGTGGTGCACTGCGTCGCCATGGGCCACGACCCCAGCCGGGTCCGCGCCGGTGACCTGGCCCAGGGCCGCTGCTGGTCGGTGGACGTGGACACCGAGATGAATACCGTCCTCGACGTCATGGAGCAGAACCAGATCAAGCGCATGCCGGTGCTCGATATGCGCAAGAACAATCAGCTGGTCGGCATGATCTGCGAGTCCGACCTGGCCAAGAACCTCAGCGACAAGCAGCTGGCCGAATTCATCACCGCCGTCGCGGTACCGCACTAGCGCCGGTCGCGGCGTCCCGGTTCGCAGCGGTTTCACAGGGACGGACCGCATGATTGCCGGGTGCAACCGGGACGCATTCTTGTGATCGAAGACGCCGAGGCCATCCGGGCCGCGGTGGGAGCCGGGCTGTCCGCCGCCGGGCACGAGGTGCTCGCGCGCGCGGACGGCGGCCTCCTCGAACAGGACCTCGCCCAGTTCCGGCCCGACGTCGTGGTCCTCGATGTCATGCTTCCCGGCCGGGACGGGTTCGCGCTGCTGGAGTCGGTGCGGGCGCGCTGCGGGGCGGGTGTGGTCATGCTCACCGCCCGCGACGGCATCGAGGACCGGGTGCGCGGACTGCGCGCCGGGTCCGACGACTATGTGGTCAAACCCTTCGACCTCACCGAACTGGTGGCGCGGGTGGAGGCGCTGCTGCGGCGCATGGGAAAACTGCAGAGCCGCATCGTGATCGGTGATGTCGAGGTGGACCTGGACGCGGGCGGCGCACGCCGGGCCGGGCACGAGCTCACCCTCACCGCGACCGAGTTCAAGCTGCTGGCGTACCTGGCGGCGCAGCGGGACCGGGTGGTCACCAAGACCCAGATCCTCACCGCCGTCTGGGGATACGAGGACTACGACCCGAATCTGGTCGAGGTGCACGTGAGCGCGCTGCGCCGCAAGCTCGAGGAGCGTGGGGAGCGGGTGGTGCACACGGTGCGCGGGCTCGGGTACACGCTGCGGGCGCCACGGTGAAGACGGTGTCGCTGCGCGGCCGGGTGACCCTCACGGCCGCACTGGTTTCCGGGATCACGCTGGTGGTGGTCGCGCTGCTGGTGCACGCGCTGTTCGGGGTGGTGGTGACCCGCAGCGAGAGCACGGTGCTGACCGATCGGGTGCAGCTGGCCAAACAGCTTTCCCAGGAAGGGGTTTCGCCGGAGGATCTGGTGGCCCGGGTCGACACGCATTCGGTGCGGGCGCGGCTGGTGCTCGCCGACGGCCACACCTACGGCAGCCTGGACCACCGCCTCGCCGAGGACAGCACCACCAAGACCCGCTTCGTCCGGCTGAGCGGGCCGGGCACCCTCGACGATGCCCGGCTGACGCTGCAGATCGATACCCCGCTGCTGGCCCGCGTGCAGTCGCGCCTGGGATTGCTGCTGATACTGGCCACGACCGCTGCGCTCGCCGTGATAGTCGTCGGCCTGTGGCTGCTCGTGCGCCGGGCCCTCGCCCCGCTGGACACCATGACCCGCCTGGCCCGGGATATCGCGCACGGCCATCTCGGACGCCGCCTCGAGCCCGACCGCACCGATACCGAATTAGGCCGCACCGCAGCCGCTTTCGACGAAATGCTGGATGCCCTCGAGGGCGCGCTCCGCGACACCGCCGCCGCCGAGGCCCGCGCCCGCGCCTCCGAACAGCAGATCCGCGTCTTCGTCGGCGACGCCGCCCACGAACTGCGCACCCCCATCACCGGTGTCCGCTCGCTGGCCGAGGCCGTCTTCCACCAGCCCGCCGACACCGATCCCGAGGACCGCCAGCGCATGCTGCTGCTGCTGGTCCGCGAAACCCAGCGCGCGGGCCGCCTGGTCGACGACCTGCTCGACCTGGCCCGCATCGACGCCGGACTCCAATTGCGCCGCGAGCCCGTGGATCTCCATGCCCTCGCGTCCACTCATCTCGAGCGCATGCGAATGCTGCACCCGCACACCGAGTTCCAGCTCATAGGCGACCCCGTGACGGTCTCCGCCGACCCGGAGCGCGTCACCCAGATCCTCACCAACCTGCTCACCAACGCCTGCCAGGCCATGAAGGACCACGGCCGGATCACGGTGAGCCTGAACGCCTTCCCCGACGCCGTCGACCTCCTCGTCGCCGACACCGGTCCCGGCATCCCACCCGAAGACCGCGACCGTATCTTCGACCGCCTCGTCCGCCTGGACCACGCCCGCGACACCCGCCCCGACGGCTCGGGTCTGGGCCTGGCCATCGCCCGCGGCCTGGCCCGAGCCCACGGCGGCGACTTGACCTGCGCCGCCCCCGGACCCGGCGAGTCCGGAGCCGTCTTCGTGCTCCGCCTGCCGGTCACGCCACGCTGAAACTCAGCTCGGGCAGACGGCGTCCAGCGCCTTGGCGGTGGTCTGCAGCGGACCGCTCGACAGGGTGACGAGGTTGTCGTCGGGGGCGGTCTTGATCTGGTCCAGGACCTGGACATAGGCGCGCAGGGCGGATTTGACCTTGGGGTCGGTGACCTGGTCGACCATGGGGGTCAGGGTGGCGTCCTGGGTTCCCATGGCGGTGCGGATCTGGTCGGCGGAGGGGTGTTCGTTGCCGTTGAACGGGTCGTCGGGGACGGCGGCCAGGATGTCCTTGCAGCCGACGGCCTTGGCGTTCGCGGCGGCCACCGTGGTGGTCTTCGCGGGCTGCGCGGCATCGCCGCTGCTCTTACCGGAGCTGGATCCACAGCCTGTGACCAGCAAGCCGACGGTCGCCACCAGCGCGACCGGAACGGCGCGCGAAACCGCCCGCGACACATGGAACTTCATGATTCAACCTTCCGAGTTCTCGCCCCCTGCCCGCCGATCATGGTGTGGCCTCGATAACGTCCGCCTCATCGCTGATCATTTCCGCGTCATCGCGCCGCCATCGTCCCTGTTCACGGGACCTGAAGATCGACTGAAGAAGGCCGGTGGATTCAGCCCGTCTTCAGGCGGCGCGGGCAGATTCGGTGGGGACCCATCCCACCGCAGGAAGTTGACAACGAGCATGAAGCGCACCCTCGCCGCCACCCTCGCCGGAGCCGCCGGCATCGCCGCCATCGCCTTCGCCGGAACCGGCATGGCCTCCGCCGACACCCCGGACTGCAGCCCGGCCGCCCGCGTCGCCGCCCACCAGGACGCGAAGCCGAAGGTGCAGGCCTACCTGGCCGCGAATCCCGACCTGAAGGCCGAACTCGTCAAGATCAAGGGCCTGCCCAAGGACCAGCGCAAGGCGGAATGGACCACCTACAAGCAGGCCCACCCCGACCAGATCAAGGGCCTGCGCGACGCCCGCTCCGCGGTGATCGCCTTCCGCCAGGCCTGCCACAAGTAACCCCGGCCCCGCGCATCTCGCCCCGCGAACGCCCGGCCCCGAGCTCACCCCCTCGCCCGCTCGAAGGCCGTGCGACTGCCCTCGCGAGTCGCGCTGCGCGGCCCTGACCGGAGGGCACCGATCCCGCGATCGGTGCCCTCCGGTCGTCTCGTTCCCCTTCCGCAGGGCTCATCGGAACCCATTCCGGAGAATCAGAAATCCTTGCGGCGCAGGATTTCCCATCCAGCCCAGAGCGACGCGGCGGCCCAGAGTGCGGTGACCGCGAGACCGGTCCAGGGGCCGAGGGCTCCGGACGGGTTGTGCACGAGGGCTTGCCTGCCCGCACGGTCGGGGAGGAATTGGACCAGGCCGTTGTGGCGGGTGACATCGCCGAGGGTGAAGGACAGCAGTAGGACGACCGGGACGAGGATTCCCATGGCGGCCATGGCGTTTCGGAAGACCGTGGCCAGGCCCGCCGCGAACAGCGCGATCAGGGACAGGTAGATCGCGCAACCGATGATCGCACGCCAGGCCGCCGGATCGTCGGCCCGTATCCGGTCGGATCCGAGGAGGGGTTGCCCGCCGAAGAAGCACAGAGCAGCGGTCACCAGTCCGGCCGCCATCGTGGCCGCGCCGATCACCGCCAGGTTCGCCCCGTACACCAGGCCCCGGCGCGGCACCGCGGTGAACCAGACACGGGTGCCGCCGTACCGGAATTGCGCTGCCGCGCAGACTGATCCGACGCAGATGGCGGCGAGCTGGCCGAAGTTGATGCCGTAGAACGAGGTCAGCAGCGCGTCGAAGCCGGGTTTGCCCGCATCGTGCCTGCCGATACTCGCCGCACCGGCCAACGAGAATCCCACGGTGGACACGACCAGCAGCGCGAGCAGGCCGCCCAGCACCGGCAGGGACCGGGCCTTGATCCACTCGGAGCGCAGTACCGCTGTGAAACGCATTGTCACATCACCCTTTCCGATGCCGGACCCGCCACGGCGGAGGCGGCGAATTCGGCGGCATCCGCCGTCAGCGCGAGATACGCCTGCTCCAAAGTTCCTGTCTCGTCGGCGAGTTCGAGTACCGGCACCCCGGCGCCCACCAGCAGTGGCCCGATCGATTCGACCCGCGCCCCCGAGACGTACCAGAATCGCCAATACGGTGCGAACCGTCGCGGGCGGGGACTCACTGCTGTACCCCGCCGCGGTCCGTGCGCTCGCCACCGGTCGCGGGAACCCCACCGCCCGTGCGCAACTCGCGCGCGCCGCCCTGACCGACCGCGAGGAAGCCGTTCTGCTGCTGATGGCTCGCGGACTGTCCAATCGGGAGATCGCCCACCAACTCCACATCGGGTCCGAGACCGTCAAGACACATGTCAGCGGTGTCCTCACCAAACTCGGTGCGCGCGACCGCACCCAGGCGGTGATTCTGGCCTACGAATCCGGCTTCCTGGAGCGTTGATTCCCTCTATCGGGGGAGGACGGATTACGTCTCGCGGGCGACGTGGAGGCACGGCCGGGATCCGTAGCGTCTGTGGTCCACGGGGCGGGAGGACCTGGCCCGCAATCACATTCGCCAGGAGGATCGGTGCTCTCCGCCCTTGTTCCGGCTCTGCGGACCCCTGACCTACGACGCAAGATCCTGTTCACGCTCGGGCTGATCGCGTTGTTCCGGCTGGGCACGGCGCTGCCGTCGCCCGGTGTGGATTTCAAGTCCGTCCGGACCTGTGTGGGAGTCGTGTCCGGGGGCGAATCGGCCGGGATCTACCAGCTGATCGATCTGTTCTCCGGCGGCGCGATGCTGCACCTGTCGGTGTTCGCGGTCGGCGTGATGCCCTTCATCACGGCGAGCATCATCACCCAGTTGCTGACCATCGTGATCCCGCGCTTCGAGGAACTCCGAAACGAAGGTCAATCCGGGCAAGCCAAGATCACGCAGTACACCCGGTACGTCGCGATGGCGCTGGCGGTCCTGCAAGCCACCACCCTGGTCGCGCTCGCCGCCCGCAGGCAGCTGCTGCGGGGCTGCGACAAGGACATCCTGGCCGACGCCTCGATCTTCGGGGTGATCATCATCGTGCTGGTCATGACCGCGGGCGCGGCCCTGGTCATGTGGTTCGGCGAGCAGATCACCGAGCGCGGCATCGGTAACGGCATGTCGCTGTTGATCTTCGCGGGTATCGCGGCGCGCATTCCGGCGCAGGGCAGGCAGCTCTACGAGAGCCGCGGCGTGATCGCCACCGTTCTGGTCGGCCTCGCCACAGTGGCGATACTCGTCGGCGTGATCTTCGTCGAGCAGGGCCAGCGCCGGATTCCGGTGCAGTACGCCAAGCGTGTGGTCGGTCGCAAGATGTACGGGGGGTCCTCGACGTATCTGCCGTTGAAGGTGAACCAGGCCGGTGTCATCCCGGTCATCTTCGCCTCGTCGCTGTTGTATCTGCCGAACCTGTTGGCGCAGTTGACCCAGAAGTCCTCGGGGAACCCGGCCAAGTGGCAGGAGTTGATCCAGAAGTATCTGGTCAATCCGTCCAACCCGGTCTATGTGGGCATCTATTTCGCGTTGATCGTGTTCTTCACCTACTTCTATGTCGCGATCACCTTCAACCCGGAGGAGCGCGCGGACGAGATGAAGAAGTTCGGCGGCTTCATCCCCGGCTACCGTCCGGGCAAGCCGACCGCGGACTACCTGAACTTCGTGCTGAGCCGGATCACCCTCCCCGGCTCCATTTACCTCGGTGCCGTGGCCGTGCTGCCGAACCTGCTGCTGCACTCGGGTTCCGGCGGACCCGCCCAGAACCTGGTGTTCGGCGGCACGTCGGTGCTGATCATGGTGAGTGTCGGTCTCGATACCGTGAAACAGATCGAGAGCCAGCTGATGAACAAGAACTACCAGGGTTTCCTACGCTGAAGCAGACTGTGCACATGGCGATCACTCCGAAACACCCGCTGCTGCTGCGGCTCGTGTCCACGCTCGTGCTCGCGATCAGCGCCACCATGCTGTCGGCGGGCACCGCGCACGCCGTCGCCCCGGTCACCGGGCGCAGCGCCACGGTGGGCGTCGACCCGCGCGACTCGACGACCTCGGTGCTGCTCGCCAACGGGCACGCCATCTTCCGTTCGGGCCTGCGCTCGGTCATCGACACCCAGCCGGACCTGCGCTGCGTCGCCGAGGTCGGCGACGGGGCCGCCGCCATCGGCGAAATACGAAGGCTGCGACCCGAAGTCGCCATCCTCGACCTCGACATGCCCGGACTGGGCGACCCGGCCACCATCGAGACGGTCGCGGAACTCGGCGGCACCAGCCGAATCCTCACCCTCGCCGCCGACGACACCGACGAAAACCTCTACCGCGCACTACGCCTGGGCGCGTGCGGCTTCCTCACCAAGTCCATGCCGTCCCAGGACCTCGTCGCCGCCATCCGCACGGCTGCCCACCACGACGCCTTGATCGATCCCCGCCGCACCCGCCGCCTCGTCACCCGCCTCACCCACGGCATCGACCCCTTCCCCGCCGCACCCGAACTCGCCGCCCTCACCCCGCGCGAACATCAGGTCCTACTCCTGATGGCGAAGGCCGCCACCAACCCCGAGATCGCCACCACCCTCGGCGTGGGCGAACAAACAGTCAAAACCCACGTCTCCAACATCCTCGCCAAACTAGGCGTCCGCGACCGCGTCCAAGCCGTCGTCTACGCCCACACCCGCCGCATAGTCCCGCAGTAGCCCCAAACGCCGGAGGGTACCGATTCATCCCGATCGGTACCGCCCGGCCATCCGCTCACCCGCGCGACAGGTCGAACTCCCCCGCAATCACCGCGCCCACGAACGCATCCCACTGACCGGCACTGAAAACATGCGCAGGCCCACCGGGATTCTTCGAATCCCGTACCCCGACCCTGCCCCCACCCAGGAACGCGGCCTCGACACACTCCTTGCTGCCGCCGCTTCTGCTGCTCTTGAACCAATGTGCCCTGTTCAGTTCGTAATTCACGCGTTGTACTCCCTTGCTATCTCGCGCACCAGATCCCTGCTGCTCGACTCATCCAGCGCGGCCCGCTGAAGAAGTCTGTACGCCTCGACGTAGCGGTCGACGACATCATGCTTCTCCGAGTACATGTCGCTCGAGTAGCCCTCGCTGTAGATCGTGGTGGGCGCGACGGGCTGGCCACGTCCGTCCGGTCCGAAATCGATGATCACGAATGGTCCGGTCTGATCTCCGGTCGGCATCCCGGCGGAGAACGGAAGGATGCGGAGGGTCACGTTCGGCAAAGTACTTGCGTCGGCGAGACGTTTGAGTTGATCCGCCATAATTTTCGGCCCGCCGATCACCCTGCGCAACGCAGTTTCTCCGAGCACCATGTTCAGCTGGGGCTTCTTGAGATTGTGCGTGAGGATGCGCTGTCGCCTCGCCTTGAGCTCCAATCGCCCTGCGAGAGCGGCCTCTCCATCTTCGGGGTTTGCGGTGTAGGCCAGCACGCGCGCATAGGAACGAGTCTGAAGCAGGCCCGGGATGAGGTCCGGCTGATAGGTCCTCAGCACCGTGGCCGCGGACTCCATATCCACATAGATACGGAAGTCCTCTGGGAGAACGCCACTGAACTCGTGCCACCAGGATTTCCCGGCCGCGGTCTCCGCCAGACCCCGCAGATGCGCGGCCTGGCGATCGTCGATCTGGTACAGGCGGATCAGGAGGTCCAGATCGGGACGTCGGATCTTCGCCACCTCTCCCGCCTCGTGCCGCTGGAGCTTGCTCTTGCTCCAGTCCATCTGCCTGCCAGCCTGTTCCAGAGTGAACCCGGCTTCCTCGCGGGCCGACTTCAGGTATCGCCCGAGCTGGCGGCGAGTGAGGGTGCTTTCTGTTTCGGACATGTGTCTTCCCGTTCTCGGGTCATCATGTTTCCCGCTCCGCGACGATCGCAATTCCCGGAGCGGGAAAAGTATCCCACGTTCCGAGGGTCGAATGCTGGTGAAACAGTGCAGAAATCCGAATTCCCGCTTTTCGCTTCCCAACTTCCACACCGTCTCGATGCACTGGACCCATGACAACCCAACAGGTAGGCAGCCCAAGGCCGTCCTGGGTCGACGACGACTGTCAGGACGGGTCGATTCACCCCATCACCCACGTGCGCGCCGAAGGCATCCTGGCCATCCACGCCACCTGCGAACCGCCGTGCCCGCGCGCGCAGAGTGCCCGCAGGTATCTCGAGAACAGCGGCACGCGGACATGATCGGCGAGAGCCCGGTCGAACGGCGGGTGTGGCTGTACCGCGAGCTCTACGGTCTCCCCTGCCGGATATCGGGTATCCGAATCATCCTGTCCACCAACGATGTCTGGGCGATCACCGCGCCCCGCGACATGGCGGCCCGGATCGACGATGCGCTGTTCCAGCGCAAACAGGTAGCGCCGATCCTGGACACGGGCACCCCCTACCCCCTGATCCTCCTGGCCGCACCGAGCCCCCTGGACCCCAGCCGCTTCACCACCGATCTACGCCTCCGCTCCCATTGCGAATTCCTCTCGGAGGGAACGCAAATCACCCTCCCCTCCGCCCTACCCACCCCGCAACCGGCCCCGCACTGGTTCAGATACCCCCACACAGAAAAGCTCCCACCCATCACCGCGGTCCTCCGAGCGATCCACATCGCCCTCCGAAACCTCCCCACCCCACCCCGCTGACCCACGAGAGGCAGCCATGCTCACCGCAATCATCGCCACCGCAACAACTCTGCTCTCCCTCCCCTGGCCCAACCGCCTGCTCCCGAACCCCCACCCCTCCCCACATTCGGTCGCCGCCATCCAAGCCCGCATCGCCTGCGAACAACGCATGGCCACCGCCTCCACCCGCGAGGCCACCCGCCTGTCGACCATCGCCGCAAATCTCCGCGCAACCCGATCATGGGCCCAACCGCGCCGCTCGGTCATTTCACCTGCACTGTGACCTTCCACTGCTTGGCGACCGAAGGGCACTCGCGACCTTTGTCGGGCCTGCACTGCGGTTGTGCGGTGATCGTGGTCGTGCCGTCGTTTTCTGCTTGGAGAACAGCTGAGGCGTCGCCGTTCGGTGCCGTGCGGCTCGCGGTCCGGCTCAGTACCGTTGAGTCGCTGGACACCGGAGGCTGCCATGTGTATGTGAGTCCGTTTTCGTGGAAGCTGGTGAGTCGGACCTCGATGTCGTCGCCGAGTGATGCGGTCACCGACCGGCCGTCGTCGGAGTTGGTGAGCGCAATATGCTGCGCCGACGCCGGGGCGGAGACCGCCATCGACGTCAGGGTCAACGCCAGGATCACTGGAGCGGCAAAGTACACGCGAATCTTCACGGTCTCTCCCTCGGTTGTTCCGCCCGGAGGCCAACGGCAGACTCCTCGAGTGATCGCTGGCCGTAGAAGTCGGTGCGCGCTGGTACTGCTGCCTTGCATTCGATACCAGCACCATCTCGAATGGAAGTAACCACGCGGGTGTGTGCCCCACCGGATCGTCAGCGCAGATCCGCCGCGCCTCTCGGGATCAGGAACCAACAGCGAACATCCACTGCTCGGCAGGACGCTGCGTCCAGTCGGCGCCGGAGGCGGTGGGCCGGAGATCAAAATCGGTCGGCCCCAGCGATCTTCAGGGCCGACCGCGTGCCCGCTTCGAACCGCGCGAGAAGCGACAGGAGAGCGGACACCCTCGCCCTGTTCCTCCCCAGAGAAGCAGGTATGTTTCTGATGGGGCTGCCCCCGTAGCTCAGGGGATAGAGCGACGCTCTTCTAAAGCGTTGGCCGCAGGTTCGAATCCTGCCGGGGGCACTGCATGAACAGGCACTCGCTCGAATCGGCTGTTGACCCCGATTCGCAGATTGGCTCGCGCTGCAAGGAATCGCGGGTGCATGCACTCAGATCGCTCGAGCCGCTTGATCTTCCACCACGCTGCCCCGGGCCGTCTCGATCCGCGCGGCATGAGCGTGCGAATCTATTGAGTATCACCCCATGCTCGTCGGAGGTTGACATGTCCGTCGTACCTTCGGTTATCAGTGCAGTGGCAGCATCGCTGGCAGCTGCCTTTGCTGGCGCGACTCTCTACATATCGGGCCGTCGCGAGAACCGAAAGTGGTTGCGAGAGGCACTTATTGATGCCTACGTGGAATACCTCGACGCCAGTTTCGCCAGCCGCGGCGCGTATGCGCGCATCGCCCGAGTCGACGGCTACGACGCCGGCACATGCACGGAGATGCAAGCGCGAACCGATGAGGCGTACTGCGCCCAGGCCGTCGTGCTCACTCGCCTTCGCCTGATCGCACCAGGAAAAGTCGTGTCGGCCGCCGAAGCACTACACCTCGCCGACGGTGCCGTCATGCGCACCACCTTCGAGCGAGAGCGACCACCGATCGACGATGACGAATGGGCCGCGGCCAGAGACAAACAACACGTTGCCCAGGAGCACTTCATCCGCGTGACAAGACAATCATTGCGGCTCGGTCAAGCCAGCCCCGTCATGCGAGGTTTCGAGTTTCCAGGCCCGTGAGATCAGAACCGTCAGCGCACACTTCTCGGCAGGACAAGACGCCCGGCCGACCTCGGACCCACACCGCCACTTGATCTTCCACCCCGAGACGTTGGCCGGTTCGGTCAGCGCGCCTCGCCCGTGGCCGCACCGCGACCGCAGCGGCGACGGCCCCACCTGATCACCTACGGCGCAGCCGCTGACGAATGATAGCGACCCCGGCTCCACTCAGGTCCGCGAGCGCGGCGGCGCGCCCGGCCACGGCCATCATGATGGCCTCGCCGGGGCCATGGATCTGCGGTCCGTCGCCGTGGTCCCAGTCGACATCGGTGGCCGTGAGGCGTAATCCACGCGTGAGCCGCCCGGTCCGCAGGAAAGGGTCGGGGTGACGCAGCACGGTCAGCAGGTGCGGGGCGGGGATCACCCTGGCGAGCCCGAGCGGTCGCCGGATGTCCTGGTGATGAATCATTGTGTCAGCCAGCGCGATTCGCGGTGCGGTCCGCAGCGCGAAGCCTCGCGTGGGGGTGGATTCGTAGGCGATGAGCAGTTCGTCGATCGTCATGGCAGTGCCGCGGCGGACATAGAGTGCGTTGAGCCGGTCGGGTGAGCCACCGACGCGGAGCGTCTCTCGCAGGTACGTCATCGGCGGAGTGGCCTCGTAGAGCAGGTGGGCGACCACGTCCCGGATGCGCCAACCAGCGCACAGTGATTCGGCCTCCCACTGGTCGGGGGTCAGGGTGCGCAGCAGTTCGGCCAGCTCACGCCGCTCGCGCACGACCATCGCACGGGTGGCGAGCTTCGCCGGAGCCGTGCCGACGTGCTCCGGCATCCCCGCAATCCACTCCATTCGCCATCCTCCCTGTCCAGAGCGGGCCGCCCGAGAAGTGCGTCCCGGGATGCTTGACACCACTTACACAAATGCGAACACTGATCACTATACGATCAACGTCCACTATTTGCGAGGTGTGAGCATGAACCGGCAGATCGAGTCGCTGGTCACCGACCGTCTCGACACCTGGGCGGGCGACCTGGGCGAGGATCGCGAGATGTACACCAACCATGTGCTGCGGGTGCTGTCGTTCTGCGACTTGCAGGCCGGGAGCGCCCCGGGCAGCGTGGACGCTCCGAGCTCGCGAGAGGAGTTCCGCACCGCGGCGGTGTTCCACGACCTGGGGGTGTGGACGGCGCATACCTTCGACTATCTCGCGCCCTCGATCTCCCTGGCGTGCGACTGGCTGGTGCGCCACGGACAGCATCGATTGATGCCGATCGTCGCGGCGATGATCGATGACCACCACAAGATTCGACCGATAGACGGCCCTTACCCGGAAGCCGAGGTCTTCCGCCGCGCCGATCTTGTCGACGTCAGCGCGGGACTGATCCGGTTCGGGATCGCGCGCGCCGACTACCGCCAGGTGGTGAACCGGTATCCGGATGCCGGATTTCGACGCCGGCTCGCGCGACTGGGCACACAGCGGCTACGCAGCCACCCGTGGTCGCCACTGCCGATGCTCAAGTGGTAGCCCAGCCCAAGCACTTCACCCGTCCCTCGATCAAGGAGCAAATGATGCCCGAATCCCCTGTTCTCGCGACCGCGCTCGGTGCGACGCGCGTAGCGCTGGGCCTCGGCTACATGTTCGCGCCGAAAGCGGTGAGCCGCGCGACCTTCGGCAACGACATCGACGGTCCGGAGTTGCGCGTCACCAACCGCATGCTGGGCTCCCGCGAAGTGCTTATCGGCGCGGCCACCATCACTGCCGCCCAGACGAATTCGCGCCACCTCGGGCGAATCCTGCTGGGCGCGGCGGCCGGTGACGCCTGGGATGCCTTGGCGGTGCTATCCACCAAGGGCACCACCTCGCACGCCAAGTGGGCCGTGGGCGCGGTCGCGTTGACAGCCGCAGCGGTGGGCGCGTTCACCGGTTCGACCACACGACCCGAATAGACGACCCGCCCCGAGAGGAAAACCATGACAGAGCTCACAACCCGGGCCCGGATACTGCGGCGCCGGATCATGGAACAAGTCCGCGGCGAGGGCACCGCGCCGACAATCGCCGAACTGCGTGGCGAATTCGCGCTGACACCCGAGGAGATCTCGGCGGATCTGCGCGCTCTCGAAGGGGCGATCTGCGTCGCTCTTCAGGATCACGAGCACGCCGACAGTCCGAGCTTCCAGGACGAGCCGCTGGCGGGTGCGCAACCGCCGCTGGGTGAGATCGTCTACGCCCGCCCGTTCGCGACCTTCGCGAATCACTACCGGGTCAGCGTCGACGGCGAACAGAAGTGGTTCGCCGAATGCGCCGTGGAAGCGTGCGCGATCTCCGGCCAGTTCCCCGGTTCCGACGTAGTGGTCGAATCCCGGTGCCGCCAAACCGGTGTGCCGATCCGGCTGGTCGGCCGCGACGGGGTGCTGCTGGACTACTCACCCCGGACGCTGCGCGTGCATCTGGGCTATCCGCTGCGAGAAATGCCTTACCGGGTGGTGGGCTGGTGCGATTACAACAGCTTCTTCGCGTCGGAGGAAGCGGCCGAGGCATGGCGGCGCGAGCACCCGGAGGTGCAGGGCGTGACGCGAGCACCGGAGCAGATGTCGAGGCTGATCACCGAACTCCTCGGGCGCGGCCGACTCGACGACGGCTACCAGCCGGAATTCCCGGTGCTGACACTCGCCCGCAAATTGTCCCGGTTCGGCTTGACGCGCCCGTCCCGCTTCGGTTTTCCCGTGGTCGACCCGTTCTGGCGACCGACGGTCCGCATGGTCGTCGACTGGCGTCGACGCCTCGGCAATTTCCTGCGATTCCGGCTGGGCTGACGAGCGGCTCGGCACTCACCGCCGCGGTGCGAGCTGAAATCCCATGCCGCGCATCACCGTGGTGACGTGCGCTTCGAAGAGCCGATCGGGGTCGGCGACCAGCGTGCACAGACTGCCGAACACCTCGGCGGCCACGAACCCCAGGATCGAGGACCATGCGTTCACGACAATGCCCGGGACAGGGGAATCGGGCAGCTCCCCGGCCCCGTAGATCGCGACGAGCGTCGGGCCTGCCGCGAGCGGCGGCACATCGGAGCGTGCGGGATCGGCGATACCAGCCGCGATCGCCGACACATAGATCGCGGCGACGGCCTGCACGACCCGCCCGGCCGCGACACCGGTGTCCTCGACCTGCGCCTGATACCCCGGAATCGGCGTGCCGTTGATGAGCGCGAAATCCGACGGCTCGGCCAACGCCCAGGCGCGCAATGCGCCGCAGGCGGCCCGCCATTGCGCGGCCGGATCCGACTGGGCGGCTTGCACTGCCACGCCCAGCGCGTCGGCCAGGTCGTCGTAGGCGTCCACGCACAGCGCGGTGATGAGCGCGGACTGGTTGTCGAAATACCGGAACAATGCCGCTGGAGCCATCCGCATGTCCCTGGCGATGCCGCGCAACGACAGTCCCCCGGTGCCGCGCTCGGCCAACTGCCGGCGGGCGAGTGACTTGATCTCGGCCGTCGTCGCCGCACGCCGCTCGGCACGCCTGGTCACCCCGCCACCAGACCCGGACCCGGCGGTCATCGACACCTCTTTCCTCACCCGGCCCCCGCAGAGCACAAAGTGATCGGCGATTACTTCGCGAACACCACGACAATAGCGGGACGGCGAACCGCCGCCGGTTACAGCCCGGGCTGATCATGCGCGTCGAACCGCTGCAGAAGATCGCGCCCGGTGCTCTCGGTCGATGGTGTGACAGGGTGTCGGGCTCAGCTGTGGTCGTTTTCGGCCACCTGGACGAAGCTGCGGATGAGCGGGTTGCGTGCGGTTTTCAGCCATGCCACGACGAGGCGGCTCGGTGGGCGGTCGCGGAACGGGACGGCGACGAGTCCGGAGGGTAGCGGCTGGTAGAGCGGGGCGAGCGCCGACGTTCCGTTCCACAGGACCGCTTGTAGGCATTCCTGGATGGTCCGCATGACCGGTAACGAGCTGTCGTGCGGTCCGCAGGTCCAGTACGCGGTCCACACCGGATCGGTGCCGTCGGGCAGCCGGACCCATCGGCGGCCGGTCAGGTCGGTCGCCGACACCGAAGCGTGCCGCGCGAGCGGGTCGTCGTCGCGCATCACCACACCGACGGGAACCGAGCGCAGCACGCGCATGTCGATCCCAGTGTCGTCGAAGGGGTTCGGGTCAGCGTCACCTCGACCAGTCCGGTGCGCAGCCCGGCCGTCGGATCGCCGAGATCGGCTTCGTGAATGCCGACGTTCACGTGTGGATGGTGTGCCCGGAACAGCGAGACGACCTTGCCACCGACATGCGCGGCCGTGTCCGCCAGCGTTCCGATCGTGAGGGTCGCCACCCCTGCCGCGGTGGCCACCCGGTTGCGGAGCCGGTCGGCTCGTTCCAGCACCGCGGCCGCCTCGTCGTACATCACCGCTCCGGCGGGCGTGAGGGTGACGCCCTTGGGGGTGCGCTCGAACAGGATGACGCCGAGTTCGTCCTCGAGCTCCCGGATCGCCCGGCTCAGCGGCGGTTGCGTCATGTGCAGGCGGCTCGCCGCCCGGCCGATGTGGCGCTCCCGCGCCACTGCCAGGAAGTACCGGAGCGAGCGAAGGTCCACCGCAACACGATACCCGTGGAGTATCGGGTGTGCGGAGACGGTCTTGGACGGCAGGTCCGTGTCGGCGGACGATCGAAAGTAGAAGGCCGACAAGGAGTTCGACATGACCGACCCCGCTCTCACCATCGGATGTTTCCGATACGACACGACAGCAGCGCTGTTCGACGGCAGCGTCACCGTCGACGGTGTCGACGTGACGATGCACACCGCGACCACCCTGCCGGAGATCTTCGACCGGGTGATCCGAGGAAACGAGTTCGACGTCGCCGAACTCGGGCTCACGTTCTATCTGCGACTGCTGGAAACCGGCCTGCCGTATGTGGCGTTGCCGATCTTCCCGAACCGCGTGTTCCGGCACTCCTGCGTTTTCGTCAACGTCCACAGCGGGATCGCGCTGCCGACCGATCTGGCCGGACGGACCATCGGCGAATTCGGTACCTATGGCCAGGACTCCGGCGTGTGGGCCAAGGGGATCCTGACCGACGAGTACGGGTTCGAGCCCGGCAAGAACCGCTGGGTGATCGGCGGACTCGAACATCCCTCGGCCCCTTTCGATTTCATCCCACACCCGCACCCCGCGGACGTCGAGGTGACTGCTGCCCCCGAAGGGGCAACGCTGAGCGCGATGCTCGATGCGGGCGAGATCGACGCCCTGTTCTCGGCGAACGTCCCGCAGTGCGCGCTCGACGGATCCCCGAACGTCGCCCGGTTGTTCCCCGATTTCGAGCCGCTGGAACGCGACTACCACCGGCGAACCGGAGTTTTTCCGATCATGCACACCGTCGTCGTCCGGCGGGACCTGGTCGGCGAACACCCGGACCTTGTGCGTGAGGTCTACCGCGCCTTCACTCGGGCGAAGAACGACGCCGCCGACCGATACCGCCGCAACCGCAGGCTGTACGAGGTCCAGACCATGGTGCCGTGGATGAACGCCTTGGTCGAACGCAATGACGAACAATTCGACCAGGACTGGTGGCCCTACGGCATCGCGGCCAACCGCACCGCCGTCGAGACCTACCTGCGGTACCACTACGAACAGGGCCTGTCCTCCCGCCGTTGGCGGATCGAGGACGTCTTCGCCCCGGAACTGCTCGATGTCACGTAATCGGCAGGGGGTGCGTTCGGGTCGACGCCGAGGGCGGTGGGCTCGAGATCAAAACCGGTAGGCCCCAGCGATCTTCCGGGCCGACCGTTTGGCCGCTTCGAACCGCGCGGCTCGCGGCATTTCCGTGTATTCCCAGTCAGGGGCAGGCCCACTTGACCTTGAAGGCCAGGTGGGTCTGCATATTCCTTGTGGCTATGTCTGGTTCTTAAGGATGTAACCGGCCAGATCGCCTACGGTTTGGAGGGTCTTGACGCTCTCCTCGGGGATTTCGACATCGAAGCGGTCCACCGCTGCCGCAACGACTTCGGCCATGGTGGACTCGTCGATGTCAAGGTCGTAGGTGAAGGATTTGTCGAGCGTGACTTCCTCGATCGGGATGCCCGTTGTCTCGTTGACGATCTCGGCGAGTCCCTTGAGAATTTCCTCTTGTGTTGCCGCCACGGCGCTCTCCTCATTGGTGAAGTGCTGCAAGATATCCCACACATGTTGACCGAGGCGCAGCGCCGACGCACTGGGTCCTGCGGTGCAACGTAGTGAACTGCGCGACACTCGGCATGTGCGGACATCTCAACGGCCCCGGGAGCCCCGGGGCCGTTGATCTTCAGCTAGTCCACGCGACCCACCTCGGACCGCGCACCATGCGGCATGACAGCGCGTTCGGCAGACCGTGCGGCCTGGTCAATCTGAACGATTCGTCATCTGCGGGGCGGAACAAGTAATGATCTTCATCGCCGGTTTGTCGTTTGGCTGCTGCCCTAGCGGGAACTCGAAAGGCAAGGGTTGAGCCCTCCAGCCTGAGTCCGGTGGCGGACTCCGCCGTGGCATCGCGGTCATGGGGTCGAAGCTGCTCCGTCAGCGCCCATGAAAGCCCTGGTTCCCATCATGATCACTTCCCGATCTGCGCGCGACCAGCTCTCGGCCGCCGCGATATCCAGCAACCAACCCCCTCGCTGCGCCTTCACCGGCGAACTCGACATCTGCAACTGCGACAGCTTCCGCGCACAGCTGTCGGACTCGCTGCCCATCGGTGGAGCCTTGGTCGTCGACCTGCACGCGGTCACGTTTTTCAGCCTCAGCTCGCTGCAAGTGCTACTCGAGGTCCAGCGGCTCGCCGAAGTCCGCCAGTGCGATCTGTTGGTCGTCGGCTCACGCTGCGTCGACCGGGTCTTGGACGTGGCGGAAGTGGCAGCCGAGTTCACTCTGCTGCACTACATCCCGAACTGACGGTGGTCGGTGTTGCCCGCCCCGGGCGTTGTGCGGGAGAAGCCGCCAGGCAGGGTGGGCGGGCAACACCCTATCGACGCATCCGGTCTCTGTCCCATCGGCACCGACATCGACCGTCTACCCGCCTTCGCGCTCGATAATCGTTCGCCAGGCGCTGATTTCGAAGGGGCTGAGGGGTATTCAGCCGCGCCGTGCCTTTTCCCCGACCGAGCTCGGTCAGGCGCGACCGGTATGCGGCATTTGCGGATGTTCCGGGCGTGCGAACGCCCCGAGATGCCCTTTCGGGGCGTTGGTCTTCCGCTACGCCGCGCTGGTCGCTGCGGACAGAGCTACTGCACTCTGACGGAGATGGTGTTGCTCAGTTCGGGTCCGAACGAGCGGTGGGCACCGTCGCCGAACTGCAGGGTCAGAGTGTGCTGACCCTGACCGAGCTGGATTTCGGTCGTGGTCTGCATTTTCCCGAAATCCGGTGAAGATTCGGTCGTCGGGATGACGTCCCCCCTGGGGACCGGTTTGCCGTCGATGATGAGGTGAAAATGTCCGGAGTCGGGCGTCATGTCACCGGCTGGCCTGAGCTGCATGCCCTCGAGCCCGAACTTCACGGACACTGGGCTGGCGACCGTGGCACCGTCGGCCGGTTCGATGATATACACGCGCGCGTCCATCTGAATCTCCTCAACTGACGTGACATCAGATTCCGGCCCAAGCCTCACCAGCATGCTGGCTAGATGAATTTTACTCTGCAAGAACATCTTTCACGGAGCAATCCGAATGCTGCTGGCAGGCGTGCTGCTTGCCCTCAGATGTACGCCCGATCGAGGGGCAGACTCATGCGATGTCATCGGCAGTTCAGTGCCTTCGCAGGGTGGACACTCGACGATTGTCGTCCGAGGGGTGAAACCCGTTGTGCGCCGGTAACGTCGGGCGTCATGAGCACGTTCCCCGACCGCGCGTGACTGGTCGCCAGTGTCGCATTGACGAAGTACATGCTGGACGACCTCGACCCCGACGAACCCCGGTGGGAGGAACACTATTCGAGTCTGAGACAAGGGCTTGACGCCAATTTCTCGATGGGTGCCATTACGGGTGTCAATTTCGGCGACGACGACGTTCTCGCCGAGGTGGAGAGGGCGTACAACGCTCTGGTGGCAGAACGAGCCTTTGCTCCCTCGGTGCGCCACACCGACGAGCAGCTCGCCGCCGGCATCGCTCGGGCGCAGGAACTCATAGACGGCCACTGCGGCGCACCCGACTGTGAATCATGGTGTCACCGACTGCGTGGGCGCATCGGGCTGTTGACGGCGTTGCAACGCGTCCGGGCGAATCCGAAAGGCGAGTAACTCGAAAGCCCCCAAACGCCTTGCATGCACCGAGGCCCCGTTCAATCGGCTGGATACAGCGGCCGGCGAGCTAGAACAGCAGGTGTCCGAGATCAATGGCGTAAGCCCCGAGCATCGATCTCTCGGCCCGTCTGCCTTCGCCCCGCCTGCGCTGACCGGTCCGGTCAGCGCGCCATGCGGCATTTCCGGATGCGGCTTTTGTCGCCAGATCTGAGCGTTGCACTCCGAGAACCAGCACGCGAACCCTCCACGGTGATCGGAACACATAACCGCTGGAGCAAGCGGAGGACACCATGACCGACGATCGGCCCGCAGACGCCTTCGTATCAGTTCACGGTGGGGCGTTTCAGGTCTACGACAAGGCTCTCGAGGAGAGTATGTCCGCGCTGATCGCGAGCATCCTGGGCCGACCCGAGATCTACTGCTTCGCGGGTGACTGGCGGGGAGTGCAGTACCTGCTGCCCGATCGTGAATCCAGCAGCGCAGCCGATGCCGTGGTCGAGATGTTCGACGCCTCCTCCATGCGATGCGAATCGTTGACCACGTTCGGGAAGCTGATGGCCGCGGTACACACCGGGCAGATAGCAAAGGCGGTCGGTGCCACCGAGTTCGAACGGTGGCGTGCCGATCACGATGCCGCAGAGCTTGCGCCGGGCACATGTGTCTCGCCCAGGCGGTATGCGTTTCTCGGCGGCGACGGTGAGCTGAGTAGCCGCCCCATGTCTGTGCAGGTACATGTAGGGCTGGCGGCCAAGTTGAGGTGGAAGATGCAACAGCTGGGCTTGAAGCCGGGCGATCGATTACCTGCGGATTTCTTTCAGCCCTGAACCCGAACCGGCTCCGCCCGTCGATCTTTCACGAACTCATCTGGCCGCTTCGAACAGCGCGACCAGCGGCAGAATACTGCGTTCGGCTGAGCCACCGGTGTCGCTGATATCCGCTGCTACAGACCCAGGTCTGCCTCGAACGCAGCTTGCTCAAGCCGATGTTTGATGTCGGCCATGAAGAGATCTGCGTCCGGTCTGCTGATGAATCGACGGTCATAGGTCAGCGGGAGAGAAGCCATGGAGCGGATCCCGATGAACTCGTCTCCGTTTTCGGTGATCACTATGGGCCGCTTGACGATCGCGCCGACACCGAGCATCGCTGCCTGCGGGGGCAGGAGGACGCGAAGGTCTCAACCCTTGACAGCCTCGGCGATCCGGCATGCCGCCTGGGCAGGTGTGAGGTGTGAGGTGTCGACGACCTCGGCCTCACGATGTAGCCACGTGCGGGCTGCCTCGGCGTACGGCTCCAGATATTTGAGCCGGAACGCAGAGGGGCCGAGAAGGGTGTCCCCCTCGATGCGTCCGCGGAGGGTGTCCTGGTCGGCGTGGAGGACGAAATGCCTTACCGGGATCGAGTATTGGGCCAGGCCCGTGCTGATCTCGCGCCAGTACTGCTCGACCAGGACCGTCATCGGCATCACCAGGATGCCGCCGGTGTAGTCGAGTATGCGGCGGGCAGTCTCGACCACAAGCGGCCTCCACGGCGGCCAATGCTGGAAGTTGTCTGTCTCGGGCAGCCCCGGCGTGATGTCCATCAGCGTTTCGCCGACCTTCTCCGCGTCGAACACCCGCGAGTCCGGGATCAGTTGCTGCACAAATGCACTGGTCGTTGTCTTGCCAGCGCCGTGGGTGCCATTAAGCCAAACGATCATGGGCCCAACGTTAATGCCATGACGGCGGTCCACTGTGCGGAGCTGCCGGTTCGTCACCTCACGGCCAAGCACAAGGTTCGCCGTGGAGTGGCTGGATAACCCACTGCACGTTGATCTTCCGAGGCCCGGTACTGGCCGTTCCGAACCGCGCGGGATGCGGCATTTCCGGATGTTGGCGTCTGATCGGTTCCCGATCTAGTTTCGGCACATGGACACCATGGTCGAGTCTGCTCCCTACACGAAGAACTGCATCAAGTGTGGAGCACCGGCCGATGCCACCGTGGTCGAGGTTCTCACGGGCGGGAGGCATCAGTGGGACCTTCACGGAACCTGCCCGAACTGCGGAAATGAGTGGTACGAGTGTGATTTCGAGGCGCCACCGGCGAGTGTTCGCGCGGCGATTCTTGCGGCCAACGGCCCCAGCATGCTCGACCTCATGGCCGGGAGCGCCTCGCCAGCCGTGGTGATGCGCGTGCTGCGCCAGGTCCGGTCACTCTCGCTGTCGCAAGCGCGGGCCATGGCCGATGACCTTCTGCGCATTGGACTTCGAGGGACTTTGGTGGAGATGGAGTCTCTTGCACGCCCGCTTCGCGCGGTCGGTGCTGTCGTCAGTATTCGGGCGAGCAGCGCAGATGACCTCTGAGTCCATGTCTTATCGAGGATATCGCCCGGCTACATGGCCGCTTCGAACCGAGCGATCAGCGGCAGGATGTTGGAGCAGGCGAGTGCAGTCAGCAGCGGGTACAGAGCTACTTGGCTGTTCGGGTTACATTGGGGCGCTGCCTTGTTCGGCAGAACTGAATGCCAGGTGATGCGAGGTAGTTGGTGTCTTTTCCGATCACAGAGGTCACCGAGACGTGGGGACGCCCGACCACGACGACCGCTGTTCCGGCGGAGCGGTTCGAGCAGTACGGGGAGCGCGTTCCTGGTTATCTGCTCGATCTCTGGCGCGAGCTGGGGTTCGCGGGGTTTCGTCATGGGCTGTTGTGGCTCTGTGACCCGGAACAGTGGCAGCCGGTCGTTGATGCTTGGACCGATGACTTGGACCTACCGTTCCGCACGGACACGTGGATCGCGGTGAGCCGCTCCGCGTTCGGTGCGATGTCGCTGTGGGGTCAGCGCACCGGAATGAGTCTGACGATCAGGCCGTGGTACGGCTGGATATCGCCTTTCGACAACTCCGCGGACATGGAAGAGCCGTTCGACCGCGACGTGCAGATTCTGTCGTCGTTGGTGGCAGATGCCTACGATGACGCGCTCGATCTCGACGCAGATGATGACAAACCGCTGTTCAAGCGGGTGCTGAAACGCTTGGGGCCGGTTGGGCCGGACACGATGTACGGATTCGTTCCCGCGATCGGGCTGGGTGGGGCAATGATGCCGGAGCGTGTCGAAATCGTTGATGCTGCGGTGCATTTGCAGCTACTGCGGCAGACGACGCCGAGGACCATCCTGAACAACCCCTACCTCTAGGCGCCCAGCGCGCTGGCGAGGTCGCGCTCATCGGCAGTAGGGGACGTTCTGCGGCGCACCAGGTTCCGGCGGCGTCGACTGCGGTGGCTGTTTCGGTCAGTATGAGCAGCGGCCGGTGTTGATGGTTCGGGCATCAGTGCGGCTACCTCGATCAGTGGCGGAGGATCCGGCTTCGGCACGTGCATTCCACCACTCGGCGCCCCGGGCGGGAGCGCGCCGATCCGGTTCCTGGCGTGGGAATCCGGCGCCCCAGGAATTGTGGGCAGACGATCTGAAACAGACGTAGTTCAGAGTTGTTAGCCTCGAGACCTCGCACCACCCGCCACCAAAGGAGCCTCGAGTGTCCACAGTCGATGCCAGAACCAAGTTCCGTGGAACACTCGCTGTCGCAGCGCTTCTCACCGGATTGGCCGCTGCCAAGGGTGTGGCGCACGCCGTGCCGGCCGCTCCGCAGCCCGTCGCCGCGACCGGCTCGTCCGACCAGGCCACGGGGTCGGCGCAGAGCGGGGTCGGATCCTTGATCTCCATCCTCGAAGCCATCCTCGGGCTTGGATATCCCACGGGTCATGGGTCCGGCGTCCAATAGTCGAATTCCCAACGCTGTCAGATGAATTCGGACTAAGACTCACGGTGGATTTCAGTCGTATCCTCCTCTTCGCGGTGCCCGTGAACCTGCTGGCCATGACCGTCGAATGGGCGGCCTGGCGGCGCAGCGCGGACGGGGATCGGAAGCGTGGGTTCTATGCTCCGGATACCGCGAACAGCTTGGTAATCGGCCTGATCAGCAAAGCGACCGTGCCACTGGAGAACCTGTTCGTCCCGTTCTCCTTCCTCCTGGTGACCGCCGCGCTGACCCCGTTCCACCTCCCCGTCGACCGCTGGTGGACCTGGGTGATCGGCATGCTGGCCACCGATTTCTGCTACTACTGGGGCCACCGCGCCGAACACCGCATCCGCATCCTCTGGACCGCGCACAGCGTGCACCATTCCAGCGAGCAGTTCAATATGTCGACGGCCCTGCGAATGCCCGCGCTGATGCCGTTCGCGACCTTCCTCTACAACGCGGCCTACATCCCCGCCGCCCTGATCGGCGTCCCCCCGCTGATCATCATGTTCGCTCTGGTGGTCACCTCGATGTTCCAGTGGCCCTTGCACACCCAACGCGTCGGCTTCCTCCCCGCGCCCGTCGAATACGTCTTCAACTCCCCCTCCCACCATCGGGTCCATCACGGCGCCGACAACCCTTACCTGGACAAGAACTACGGCGGAATCCTGATCATCTGGGACCGCCTGTTCGGCACCTACGCCCACGAATCCGCGCCCGTCACCTACGGCCTCACCAAGAACATCAACACGTTCAACCCGATCAAAACCAACTTCCACGAATTGCTGGCCATGCTCACCGACATCAGCGGGGCCCGCGGCGCCCGCCCCGTCCTGCGCGCCGTCTTCGGCCCGCCCACCACCTCGGCCGGATTGTCCGCGGCCAAGACGGAACCCGGCGGCAAAGAACGCTGCCGACCTCAGATCGACACCACCACTTGATCTTCCGCCCCAACCGGTCGCCAGTTTCCGCAAATCTCCACTCGGCGTGCAGGTTGCGCTTACGACAGGTGCATCAGGTTGCCGGAGATCGTGAGCAGACTCTTGCCGAGCTTCACGACGGGAATACCGACGGGCGCCAGGATGATGGTGGCGGACAAGATGATCCCCACCAGCCAGACCAGTCCCGCCACGATACCCAGCACCGCGCCGAGCACGGCTCCGAGGATGCCCAACACCGCACCCAATAGTTTGTTCAAAGCTCCCATGATGACCTCCTGAGTCATTCCGGGAATAACCCGCCGAGCGCATCACATGCAGCGAGGTCGGCGTTCCGAGGCCAGACCACGCCAGACAATGCGGGCGGCATGGTCGCGCCGAGAATGCGGAGACCATTTCCACTGTGGACAACACAAGGTGACCGAGCCGATGATTTTCAGCGCCAGCGGCCGTCGAAGATCATAAAGTTACGCGTGGACAGGAGTACGACATGACCGACACCCTCACCCTCGAGCGCACCTACCCGACATCGGCCGAGCGGATCTGGACCCTCTGGACGACCGCCGAGGGGATCCCCGCCTGGTGGGCCCCGGACGGTTTCGAGGTGCATGTCGATGAGATCGACGTACGGATCGGAGGCGGACTGGTCTACACGATGACCGCCACAGGCCCCGAGCAGATCGCATTCATGAACTCCGCGGGTATGCCGCTGTCGACACAATCACGGAAAACCTTCACCGAGGTCGAGCCGATCCGGCGACTGGCCTACACCTCGCACATCGACTTCGTTCCCGGCCATGAGGCCTACGACCACCTCACCGTGGTCGACATCGCCCCGATAACCGGCGGCGTGCAGGTCACCATGACCATCGAGCCGATGCATGACGAGGAATGGACCCAGCGGATCGTTGCCGGCCGCGCCAACGAGCTGGACAATCTCGGCAAAGTCGTTGCCGCTGAATAGTTTCCGCAGGCTTCCGTGACGCAGGGTTGCATCGATCGTCGAGGTCGGGATTCACCGGCGGAGCCGCGTGGGCGTGATCTCGAGCGGACCGATGAATTTCGGGCGGGTTGGGCGTCGACATCTCTGGATGCACCGATAGTGGTGGGTCAGGGTAGACGAATCGGTCCGGGCGGTGGTCCGGCGGGCGAACGGGAGGCGCGGTGAGTGGAACGCGAGTGTTGGTGGTGGGGGCCAGTATTGCGGGGCCGGCGGTGGCGCATTGGTTGCGGCGGTGGGGGGCCGCGGTGACCGTGGTGGAGCGGGCGCCGGGGTTGCGGCCGGGTGGGCAGGCGGTGGATGCGCGGGGGATGACGAAAGAGGTCATTCGGCGGATGGGGTTGGATGCGGCCGTGCGGGCGGAGCGGACGGAGACCGCGGGGGCGTACACCGTGGACTCGGAGGGGAAGGTGCTGGAGACCTTCAGCGTCGAGGACGACGGGGGTGACGGGTATATCGCGGATATCGAGATTTTGCGCGGGGACCTGTCTCGGGTGCTGTACGAGGACACTCGCGAGGAGGTCGAGTACCTCTTCGGGGATCGGATCGCTGAGCTGAGTCAGGACGCGGACGGCGTCGACGTGGTGTTCGAGAGCGGCGGGCGACGGCGGTTCGAGCTGGTGATCGGGGCCGATGGGCTGCATTCGTCCTTGCGGGAGATGGTGTTCGGGCCGCGGGAGAAGTTCATCCGGCATCTCGGGCTGGTGCTGGCCTTCTACACCGTGCCCAACGAATTCGGGCTGGAGCGGTGGCTCATCGACTTCCAGGAGTCCGGGCGGTCGGCCGGGCTGCGACCGCTGCGGGACGCCACCAAGGCGATGGCCATGTTCTCCTTCGCCTCACCCGACGTCGATATCGACTATCGCGACATCGAAGGCCAGAAGCGCCTGCTGCGTGAGCAGATGGCCGGTATGGGCTGGCAGGCCCCGGCCATCCTCGCCCACCTCGACGACACCCCGGACTTCTACCTCGACCAGGTCGCCCAGGTGGTGATGGACCGCTGGTCGAGCGGGCGGGTGGCGCTGCTCGGGGACGCGGCGTTCAGCTCGTCGCCGATGTCCGGTCAGGGCACCGGGCTCGCCCTGGTCGGCGCGTATCTGCTGGCCGGCGAACTGGCCGCCGCCGGGTGGGATCCGGAAGCCGGGTTCGCCGCCTACGAGGCGAAGATGCGTTCGTTCGTCGAGGCCAACCAGGAGATCGGCCGCTTGCACGCACTCAGCAAGGAGGTCCCGGCCCCGGACGCCGAGCCCGCCGCCGAGCCCGAGTGGGACATGGACCTCATCGACCGCGCCCTCAACGGCATCGAGCTGCCCGACTACGCGGACCTGGACTGATCAAGCGGACAATCGGGTCATGAGCTGCTTGCGGTAGGCGTCGAGAACGACGGCGACGATGATCACCGCGCCGGTCACCATGGTCCGCTGGAAATCCGAAACACCCATCAGCAGTAGGCCGTTGGTGAGCACGCCCAAGAGACACGCCCCCAGCAGGGTGCCGATCACCGAGCCGCGGCCGCCCGAGAGGCTGGCGCCGCCGATCACCACGGCGGCGATGGCGTTGAGCTCGTAGCCCTGTCCGAGAATCGGGCTGGCCACGCCGAGCCGGGCCATGTAGATCACCGCGGCCACGCCGACGCACACTCCGCCGATGACGAAGCAGACGACCTTGATGAGGCTGGTGCGATGCCCGGACAATCGCACCGCTTCCTCGTTGTTTCCGGTCGCGTACACGAGACGCCCGAAAACGGTGCGGGACAACACGAACCAAGCCAGCGCGACGATGAGCAACGCCACCACGAACACGGCGGGCACACCCGCGAAGGTCCGGGTTCCGAAGGTGGTCAACCCTTTCGGCAGATCGTAGATCGTGCGCGCGTCGGTGTACTGCTCGGCCGCGCCACGCGCGACATAGAGCATGCCGAGGGTGACGATGAACGACGGCACCTTCCAGCGTTCGGTGACGAAGCCGCTGATCAGCCCGCACAGCGCGCCGATGAGCAAGCTGAGCCCGATGGCGAGCGGAACAGACGACGAGCCGGCGCCTTCCATCGCCTTGCCCGCCACCACCGCGCACAGGGCAATGACCGAGCCGACCGACAGATCGATGCCGCCCACCAGGATCACGAAGGTCATCCCCACGGCGAGAATCGTGTTCAGGGTGATCTGGGTCATGATGTCGCGCAGATTGCCCGAGGTCGCGAAATGCGGTGCGGCGGCGAGGAAGAACCCCGCCAGCGCCACCAGGGCCACGCCGATACCGGCTTCTCCGAGGACCTGACCGGCCACCCGGCCCGCTCGCGAGTCGGCTCGCGCCGTGGTGAGAGATGTCATGCTGCACTGCCGTTCTTCAGATAGCCGGAGTAGGCGAGATTGAGAATGTGTTCGGCGTCGAAATCGGGCCGGGCGACCTCGCCGGTGATCCGCCCGGCCGAGAACACGATGATGCGATCGCAGATGCCGATCAGTTCGGGCAGGTCGGAGGAGACGATCAGCACGCCCTTGCCCGCATCGGCCAGATCCAGCATGAGCTGGTGGATTTCGTAGCGGGCGCCCACGTCGATGCCGCGGGTGGGCTCGTCGACGATCAGCACGTCGGTGTCGGCCGCCAGCCAGCGGCCCAGCACGACCTTCTGCTGATTGCCGCCCGAGAGCGCGCGCACCGCCTGCTCGGGCCCGGTCGCCTTGATCCGCAGCTTCTCGAAAAGACCTGCCGCCAGGGCGGTTTCGGCCCGACGCCGCAGCAGCCCGGCCCGGCTGACCCGGTCCAGACCGGCCAGGCTCACATTGGCGGCGATCGACAGGTCCAGTACCAGCCCCTGGGCCTTGCGGTCCTCGGTGAGGAAGCTGACGCCGCTGCGCACCGCGTCACGCGGACTCGTGATCCGCGCGACCCGGCCGTGCACCGCGACGGTGCCGCCGGCGGGCCGGTCCGCACCGAAGATGGCCCGCATCGCCTCGGTGCGCCCGGAACCCACGAGCCCGGCCACGCCGACGACCTCGCCGGCCCGCACCGTCAGCGAGATCGGCGGCGTGCGCGGGGTGACCCGCAGCTCGCTGACCCGCAGCAGCTCCGCGCCGCGCGGACGCTCGACGACCGGCGGATACTCCGCGGCCAGATCACGCCCGACCATCATCCGGACCAGGCCGGGGATGTCCAGGTCGGCGATCTCGCGGGCGGCGACGCTGGTTCCGTTGCGCAGCACCGTGACCCGATCCCCGATCTCGAAGATCTCGTCGAGGTGATGCGAGATGAAGATGATGGCGACACCGTCTTCCTTGAGCTGCCGCATCACCTTGAACAGGTTCGCCGTCTCGCGCGGCGTCAGCGTGGCGGTCGGCTCGTCCATGATCAGCAGCCGGCATTCGGTGGACAGCGCCTTGGCGATCTCGACCAGCTGCATCTGCGCGATACCGAGGCGGCCGACCACCGTCTCCGGCGATACGTCGAGGCCCACCTGCTCGAGCAGCGCCTTGGCGCGCACCCGCATGCCACGCCGGTCGACGATGCCGAAGCGGCGCGGCAAGTGTTGCAGGAAAAGGTTTTCCGCGACGGTCAACGTCGGCAGCAACGCCAATTCCTGGTGCACCACCTGGATTCCGGCGCGCAGCGCGTCGGCCGCGGCGACGGGCCGGTGCTCGGCGCCGCCGAGGGTCATCCGTCCCGCGTCGGGTTGCTCCACGCCCGCAAGGCATTTGACCAGGGTCGACTTGCCCGCGCCGTTCTCGCCGATCAACACGTGGATCTCACCGGCGGTGACGCTCAGATCCACGCCGTCCAGGGCCGTGACGCCCGGATAACGCTTGGTCAAGCCGCTGACCTCCAGCAGCACACCGGATTCGGGCTTCATATCTGCTCCCACTACTCTCGGGATGTACCGGGGTGGAATCGCTTGGACCGATTCCACCCCGGTCGTCGTATGGGTCGGGGCCCCTCACGCTCCGGCGGTCACGACGTTCATCCGGGTCTTCTGCCAGCCGGTCACCGGCTGCCCGCCGATCAGCTTCATGGCCACATCGATGCCGTCACCGGCCTGCTCGGAGCCGAACTGGTCGAGGGTCGCCAGCATCGGGCCGCTCTGCAGGAACGGCTTCGCGGCCGGAATGTTGTCGACCGAGACGACTTTCACGTTCGCGTGCCGCTCCTGGATCACCTTGATCACGCCCAGCGCCATCGAATCATTGGAGGCCATCACGCCCTGCAGGTCCGGGTGGGCGGTCAGCAGGTTCCCGAAAACCGTGTACGCCTCGTCGGTTTCCCAGTGCGCGGTCTTGGAGTCCAGCAGCGTCAGCTTCGATTCCGCGACGGTGTCGTCGAAACCGTTCTTGCGTTGCTTCGCGTTGTCGGCCCCGGGATTGCCCTCCAGGATCACGACCTTGCCGCCCGCGCCGAGGGATTTGGCCAGCACGTCGCCGACCTGCTTCGCTCCGGCCCGATTGTCCGGGCCGACGAGCGGCACGTCGACACCGGCGGACTTCAAGGCATCGGGATCGAGCGCGACATCGATATTGACGACCTTGATTCCGGCTTTGCTCGCCTTGACCACCGACTGCACCAGCGCCTTCGAATCGGCGGGCGCGATGACGATGGCCTGCACCTGCTGGGTGATGCACTTGTCGACCAGGGCGATCTGCCCGTCGACATCGGTCTCGTTCTGGATGCCCGCGGTCTTCAGATCGAGGTTCCCGAGCTGGTCGGCGTGATCCTTGGCGCCCTTCTGCATCTGCTGGAAGTACTCGTTGGCGAGCGACTTCATGATCAGGCAGACGGCGGGCTTGCCATTGGCGTTCGCGGACGGGCCGGAGGAGCTCTGCTCGGTGCCGCAGGCGCTGAGGGTCACCGTGGTCGCGGCGGCGATGACGGCCAGGACAGTCCTTGTGCTTCTTCGCATTTCGGTGTTCTTTCTATTTTTCCAACTGGAGATCGAAGCTGTCGCCGGTAGCCGTCAAAAGGGGACGCCGGCGTGAAGTACGACATTCGCGTAGGGGGTGTCCGCACCGGTCCGGACGATCACCCGCGCGTGCGCGGTGCGCCGCTTGAGCTCCTCGTGCGTCAGGGCCGTGATCGGGATGCCGGCGAGCGCGGCGGCCATGCCGTCGAGCGTCGCCTCGTCGGTGAGTTCGGTTGCCCGGGTGGCGCTTTCGAAGACCCCCTCGGCGAGAATCAGGCGCAGCACCGGCAGGAATCCCGGCTCACCGCGCCGCCAGAGCAGGTCGATCTGTTCGACACCGGGCGGCACGGGCAGGCCCGCGTCGGCGACCACGATCGTGTCGGTGTGACCCAGACCGGTGAGGATCTGCATGAGCCGCGGATGCCAGAGACCGTCAGCACGCATGGCCGCTCCCCCGGGCAGTCGCGGTGCGCAGCAGGTCGTCGATCTCCGCGCCGGTCGGGGCCGCGGTCTGCGCACCCCGGCGCGTGGTGGCCAAAGCCCCTGCGGCACAGGCATATCTGACCGCCGAACGCAGATCGTCGCGAGTGGTCACCCGATGCACGGTGAGCGCGGCGCAGAAGGCGTCGCCCGCCCCGACCGCATCGACGGCCTCGACCGCGAACCCGGCGAAGGCGTCCGGATCACCGTCCGCGTCGGCGAATACCGCTCCCCGCGAACCGAGGGTGACGACGACCTCGCGCGGCCCCAGGGCACGCAGCGCCGAGGCCAGCGTCGACGGATCGAACCCGCGCCGGGCATCACCCCCGGCCGCCAGCAGGCCCGCCGCCTCGCCCTCGTTGACGATCAGAATATCGGTGCCGCTGATGAGTTCGAGCAGTTCCGGACCGATGTCGGCGGGCAGCGGGGCCGCGTTGAGCACCACGAGGGTGCCCGCGGCACGGGCCGCGCGCGCCGCCGCGAGACAGGCCGCGATCGGCACTTCGAGCTGCAGCAGCAGGGCATCCGCCGCCGCGATCCGCGCCGCCTGCCCGGCGACCTCGTCGGTGTCGAGCAGCCCGTTCGCCCCCGGCGAGATCGTGATCATGTTCTCGCCCGTGGAATCGATGACGATCAGCGCGGAACCGGTAGCCGCGGCACCGATTCCCAGCGCCGAATCGTCGACCCCGGCCCGCCGGAGCGCGGCCCGCAACTCGGCCCCGAACTCGTCGGCGCCGACCCGGCCGATCAATGCCGTTCGCGCGCCCAGCCTTCGAGCCGCCACCGCCTGATTGGCGCCTTTCCCTCCGGACCCACGCCGCAGGTCTCCACCGGAGACCGTCTGGCCCGGCGCGGGCAGACTGCGGACCCGGACCGAAAGATCCATGTTCACACTGCCGACCACGATCACTTCTGGCTCACGCATCGATGCTTTCCTGAAATCCCTTGGCTTTCCCGAAATAACTTGCAGAACAGCGCTATTCGATGGCCGAGTCGCCCCCGAGCGGATCCGGGCAGCCGCACGATCCACGCGCCACGAGCGTCGTCTCGTGCACGATCCGGTCCGGCGCGAGCGCCGGATCGGCGATCTTGGCCAGCAGCCATTCGACCGCCGAGCGGCCCAGACTCTCGAACGGCTGCCGCATGGTGGTGAGCGCCGGAACGGTGTAGGCGCTGCCCTCGATACCGTCGAACGCGCAGATCGCGAGGTCCCGCGGCACGCTCAGGCCGAGCTCGGCGGCGGCGCGCAGCACGCCGAGCGCCTGCTCGTCGCTCGCCACGAACAGCGCCTGCGGCCGATCCGGCCGGGCCAGCAGCTCGCGGCCCGCGCGATACCCGTAGGCCCGCCCGAACGGCGCGTGCACGAGCATGCCGTCCTCCGGGTCGATGCCCGCATCGGCGAGCGCGCGGCGCCATCCCGCGACGCGGTCGGCCGTCGGATGGATGCCCTCGAGGCCCGCGATGCAGCCGATTCGCCGCAATCCGTGCCCCAGTAGATGTTTCGTCGCCGCGTACGCGCCGCCCTCGTTGTCCACCACGACGTGCGTCGCACCGGGCAGTTCCAGTTCGCGGTCCAGTACCAGTCGCGGAACCACGGTCCCGGCCAGCTCGTCCACCCAGCTGCTCGCACCGTGCGCGGGAGCCACGATCAGCCCGTCCACCTGACGGTCGATCAGGATCCGGATGTAGGTGGCTTCGCGCTCGTCGTTGTCCATGGCATTGCCCAGTAGCAGGGTGTAGCCCGCCTCGAACGCGACATCCTCGATGGCCCTTGCCAGTTCGGCGAAGAACGGATTGGAGTTGTCCGGTACCACCAGCCCGAGCGTCATGGTCCGCGCCGTCTTCAGCGATCGCGCCACCGCGTTGGGCCGGTACCCCAACTCGTTGACGGCCGCCAGGATCCGGTCCCGCGTCGCCGGCGCGACCCGCCGGGGTCCGCCGTTGAGCACATAACTGACCATCGCCTCGGACGTGCCCGCCAACCGCGCAACATCGCGCCGCGTAACCATCTCAACCTCAATCAACTCGTGTTGAATCAACTCGTGTTGATTGAGGAGTATGCAGTGGGTCACATTCAACTGACAAGGAAACGTTCGATAACGTTTCGATAACGTCCGGCCGGGCGGCCCGAAGGGTCAGTGCGGCCGATCGAGTGGGGCGAGGCCGTTCTTGTGGGCATAGACCACCGCGTGGATGCGATCTCGCACACCGAGTTTGGCGAGGACACGGGAGACATGGGTCTTGACGGTCTCCTCCCCCACACCCAGGGCGGCGGCGATCTCGCCGTTGCTGCGGGCGTCGGCCAGCAGCAGCAGAACCTCACGTTCGCGCGCGGTCAGCTGGGCCAGTTCGGGCGGCTCGACGGGCGGGGCTATACCGATCGCGAAACGTGCCGCGAGCCTTCGGGTCATGGACGGGTCGATGACGGCGTCACCGCGGACGGCCACCCGGATGGCGGCGACGAGTTCTTCCGGCGGAAGGCTTTTCAGCAGGAAGCCGCTGGCGCCGGCGGACAGCGCGCGATGCAGGTTGGCCTCGCTGTCGTAGGTGGTGAGGACCAGGACCCGGGTGCCGCCCGCCGCCACGATGGCCTCGGTGGCGGCCAGGCCGTCGAGCTTGGGCATGCGGACATCGAGGATCGCCACATCCGGGTGGGTGCGCGCGGCCGCCTCGATGGCGGACCGGCCGTCGCCGACCTCGGCCACGCATTCCAGGTCGGGATGGGCGTCGACCACCGCGCGCAGGCCGGAGCGGAAGACGGTGTGGTCGTCGGCGATCAGGATGGTGATGCTCATACGGCTCCGATCGGCACGGAAACGCTGATCTCCCAGCGGGTTCCGGCGGGATCGGCACCGTATTCCACGGTGCCGTCGAACAATTCGACCCGGCGGCGGATGCCGTCCAGACCGCGGTGCACTTCCCCGCTCGCCGCGCCCGGATCGGCGATCGGATTGGACTCACGGATCTCGACACGGCCCGGCCGGTAACCGATCTCCAGTTCCGCCGGGTTCCGGCCGTGCCGCAGGGCGTTGGTCAGCAGCTCCTGGACCACCCGGTAGAGCATGACGTCCAGCGATTCCGGCAGCACCGGCGCGTCGCCCGAAATCGTCACGCGCACAGTCGATCCGGCGTCCCGCACCCGCTGCACCAGATCCTCGATATCGGCGAGCCCGGGTTGCCGCTGCCCCTCGTCGTCGCGCCCGTGCAGCAGATCCAGCTGCCGGCGCAGATCGACCATGGCGGCCCGGCTGCTCGACTCCACCGCCGTCACCGACTTGGCCGCTGATTCGGAATCACTGCGGGACAATGCCATTCGTGCCACCCCCGCATGAATCCCGATGGCGCTCACGTGATGTGAGATGACGTCGTGCAGATCCCGCGCGATCGCCTCGCGCTCATCGGCCAGCGCCCGGTCCAGCGCCGCCCGATGCTCCTGCCGCCGCAGCCGTTCCCGCTGCTCCAACTCCGCGACATAGGCCCCGCGCGCGGCCGTGTACCGGCCCACCAGCCAGGGCACCACGCCCGCGCCCATCGCCGCGATCACCAGCCGCACCGGATCGCGGCTGCCCGTCATCATCACCGCCATCAGGTTGACCGTCAGCGCACCGCCCGCGAGCAGCAGCATGGTCAGCACCGAGACCAGCCCGCTCAGCCACGCACCCGCCTGATACCCGGCCACCAGGAAGCCGACGTCGAAAACCCTTGTGCTGACCCCGTAGTGGTGGGCGAACAGTGACACCGACACCTTCACCACGACCTGAGCCACCGCGACCGCCGCCGCGGTGGCCGCCGGTGCGGCCAGCGCCAGGTCCGCGGCCACCGTGGCCAGCGTCAGCACGGCGGCCAGCGCGGGTGCGGCGCCGAAGGCCCCGCACAGCACCATCTGTGTACTGTCCAGCGCCGCCGCCACGGCAGCCACCAGCAGCGACTGCCGGGCCAGTGACCTGGTCACATCCATGGCCGCACGGTACCCCGCAGACCCTTCGTCCCCCGTGTGGGGGACGCGAAATCCCTCGTCAGCGCGACGCCGGTGACCCGAGCCGGAACTAGCGTCGAGTTCATGAATGCCGACCTGTTCGTCTACGCCCTACCGGCGTTCGCGGTGCTGATGCTGATCGAGTGGATCGACAACCGGCGCGACCCGGACCGCCCGGCCAATGGCATCGACCGGCGCGACACCACCTCGAACATCGCCACCTTCGTCCTGGGCCGGGTCGCGAAACCGCTTTTGGCGCAGGTGATCCCGTTCTCCGGGGTGGTGCTGGCGGCGCACTTCACCCCGCTGCACCTCTCGCCGAAGCACTGGTGGGTGTGGGTGGCGGGCCTGATCGTCACCGACTTCTGCTACTACTGGGCGCACCGCGCCGATCACCGCATCCGGCTGCTGTGGACCTCGCACAGCGTCCACCACTCCAGCCGGTTCTTCAATTTCTCCACCGCCATCCGCCTGCCCTGGGCGCATCCGGCCGCCAATATCCTGCGCGGGCTGTGCTGGGTGCCCGCGGCGCTGCTCGGCTTCCCGGCGTGGATGGTGTTCGCGCTGCAGTCGCTCGGGTTGCTCTACCAGTTCCCCATCCACACGCAGCGTGTCAAGACCATGTGGCGGCCCGTCGAATACCTGTTCAACACCCCGGCCCACCACCGTGTGCATCACGGCTCCAACCAGCCGTATCTGGACACCAATTACGGTGGCGTCCTGATCATCTGGGACCGCGTGTTCGGCAGCTTCGCCGCCGAATCCGAGCCGATTCGCTACGGATTGACCAAGGACATCGGCACCGACAATCCGATCAAGGTCAATTACACCGAGCTGGTGGATTTGGTCCGCGATGTCCGCGCCGCGAAGACCTGGCGCGGCCGCGTGGGATATATCTTCGGCCCGCCCGGCTGGAGCGAGAATCCGGCCGCACCCGAGCTCGAAAAGGCTTCGGCCGCAGCCTAGTCCGATATGCGAAAGGGGCGCTCCGCCGTAAGACGGAGCGCCCCTTTCCTGCTCAGCGAGCGATTACGCGACACCCTCGGCGCGGGCGGCGTTGCCGACGGCCTCGGCGACGGCCGGGGCCACGCGCGGGTCCAGCGGGCTCGGGATGATCTTGTCCGCGGACAGCTCACCGGCCACCACGTTGAAGATCGCCTCGGCCGCGGCCACCTTCATGCCCTCGGTGATGCGGCGCGCGCCGGCATCCAGCGCGCCCTTGAAGACGCCCGGGAAGGCCAGCACGTTGTTGAGCTGGTTCGGGAAGTCGCTGCGGCCGGTGGCCACGATGGCCGCGTACTTCTTGGCCACGTCCGGGTGGATCTCCGGGTTCGGGTTCGACATGGCGAACACGATCGACTCCGGAGCCATGGACGCGATGAGCTCCTCGGCGATGGTGCCCGCCGACAGACCCAGGAACACGTCCGCGCCCGCGAGCGCCTCGGCGGGACCGCCGGTGACATTGCGCGGGTTGGTGCGCTCGGCCAGCGCGGTCTTGTACTCGTTCAGGTCGCCGCGGTCCTTGCTCACGATGCCCTTGGAGTCGAGCACGATGATGTCGGAAACGCCCGCGGCCAGCAGGATGTCGGTGCACGCGACACCGGCGGCGCCGGCGCCCGACACCACGACCTTCAGACCGGACATGTCACGACCCTGGACCGCGACCGCGCCCTTCAGGCCCGCGAGCACCACGATGGCGGTGCCGTGCTGGTCATCGTGCATGACCGGGCAGTCCAGCGCCTCGATGACGCGCTTCTCGATCTCGAAGCAGCGCGGCGCGGAGATGTCCTCCAGGTTGACCGCGCCGAAGCTCGGGCGCAGGCGGATCAGGGTCTCGACGATCTCGTCGGGGTCCTTGGTGTCCAGCACGAGCGGGATCGAATCCAGCCCGGCGAACTTCTTGAACAGCGCCGCCTTGCCCTCCATCACCGGCAGCGAGGCGCGGGCGCCGATGTCGCCCAGGCCCAGCACCGCGGTGCCGTCGGAGACGACCACGACCAGGCGCTCGGCCCAGGTGTAGGTCTTGGCGAGGGACTCGTCCTCGGCAATGCCGAGGCACACCTTCGCCACACCCGGGGTGTAGGCGATGGAGAGATCGCGCTGGGTCTCCAGCGGAGCGGTGAGTTCGACCGAGAGCTTGCCGCCAAGGTGCCCGGCGAAAATTTCTTCGTTGGTGATGTCGGACAGGTTCGCCCCATTGGACGCGGGGGCCTCGGTGGCATTCACTGCTTCAGTCACGGGTGACACGATTTCACTCCTGATCGGTTCGGACTCAACCGTTTGACGGTTACCGTTCGGTAATAGCTGAATTTATGGTTTCGGTGCTCATATATCTTTTGCCACAGTCGCGTTCAGCGACGTCGACACCACTTCCGAGCCACTTCGCAGAAACCCTGCCACCTCATCGTGGCTTCGAGCACAAAGTATTACGGCATTGCGGGAAGTGTGTCGCGGCAGCGCAGATCGTCGAGCGAGAACCGGAGGGGTGTGTCCGATACAGCGGGGTGTCTCTGTGAACCCACGAGTCGGGGTTCGCGATCACCGAGTGTTCCGGGCCGGGCGGTGGCGGCGGCCAGGATCGGATCATTCTGCCAGTCGCTGCGACGGCCTGCCAAATCGCCCCCGGGTCCGTCGCGTCGCCTCGTCATCGTTGAAGGGTAAGGCAGCCGAATCACACCGGGGTGAACGAAAACTCGCTGGTCGGAACCTGAACTCGGAGAACTGTCACAACGCGGTCGCGGGCGGCGCTGTGAGCTGTCAAGCCGGGCGGGCGCCCACGGTTGTGAGGTCGGGCCGGACCCAGACGTTTTCGAGTCCGCCTGACAGTAGACGTACCCGCCAGTCACTTACCGCGCCGGGGTGGTCGGTGCGCCGGTGCATGCCCCGGGTCTCGGTGCGGGCCAGCGCCGAGTACTTGGTCCAGCGGGCCACCGCCAGCAGCGCGGCGGCCTGACGGGCGCGCAGGCGGTCGGGTCCCTTACCGCCCAGCGCCAATTCGACGCCGGGCCACATGCCGTCCAGTTCACCGATGCTGTCGCGCAGGCTGCCGTCGCTGCGCCAGTAGCTGCGCCGCAGCGGCAGGGTGTGCTCCTGGACCAGGCCGACCACCGCGCGCGGATCGAGCCGGGCCTTGTCGCCCAGCCCCGCGCCCGGCACCGGGCGCGCCTTGCCGATCTTGCGCCGGGCCGCCGCGAACCCGGCCGCGCCCGCGCCCGCCCAGACGCCGGAGGAGATGGCCCAGGCGCCGTTCTGGCCGCCGAAGCCGCTGACCGCTCCGGTGACCGGCTCGCGGGTGGTGACGTCGCCCGCGCCGTAGAGGCCGGGAACCGTGGTGGCGCAATCGGATCCGGTCAGCCGCAGCCCGCCGGTCCCGCGCACCGTGCCCTGCAGCACCGCGCACAGCGGCACCCGCCCGGACACGCCGGGCCCCAGCCGCCGCATCTCCTCCCGCACCGCGTCGGGCAGCTCGTCGAGGGCGGCGTAGACGCGGCGGCCGTCGGCGATGGCGGCGAAAGCCTCTGCCCGCGAACCGCATCCCTGCCCCCACAGCACCGCGCGCGACTCGTCGTAGAGGGTGGCGAAATGCATGACCTGGTCGGAGGCGAAGACCGCGGCCACCGGCCGGCCACCCAACTGGGGCGAATCGGCCACCGGGGCCAGCGAATACGCGTTGGAGAATTCCATGCCCGACAGTTCGGCCCCCGCCTCCGCGCCCATCAGCAGGCCGTCGCCGGTGTCCACATCCGTGCCCGCGCCGCCGGACAGGAAGGCGCAGCCGCCGGTGGCCAGCACCACCGCGCGCGCCCGCACGCTCCAGCCCCGGAACTCGCCGTGCAACGCCACGCCCGACGCGCCGGACACCACGCCGTCGCCGTCGGTCATCAACTGCAGGGCCGGGTGGTGGTCGAGAATCCGCACCCCGGCGACCACCATGCTGCGCCGCAGCCGCCCGAGATATTTCGCGCCGTCGAGATAGACCCGCGCCGGGCGCTCCGCGTGCTCACCCTGGAAGCGGAAACCGCCCTGGACCAATTGGCCGACACGCCGGTGCGTCTCCTCCAGCACCCGGTACATCCAGTCCGGATCACCCAGCCCGCCCCCGTGCGCGAGGGTCTGGCGTACGGCCTCCTCGCGCGCCTCGCCCGCGGGCAGGTTCCACAGGGTGACCCCGCCCCGCGCGGTCGGGCCGCTGGTTCCGCAGCGGGCCTTGTCGGCGACCAGCACCCGCGCGCCCGCGGCGGCCGCGGCAAGGGCGGCCCAGGCTCCGGCCGGGCCACCTCCCAGCACCAGCACATCGGCGTCGAATTCGGTCATATCGACAAATGTTCGACGACAGTTCAACTACTCGCAACCGTTATGCGTATTTCAATTCCACCACTGCGCCCAGAGCAGATATCCGGCTATCCCGAAAACAACCAGGCATCCGAAAAAAGCGGCGAAACCCTGACGCTTATCCGCGTATACCTGGGCGCCGACAACTCCCACGGCCGCCGCCACATGCCATGTCACATCCAGCCATCCGGGGCCCGGAAACCCGCGCTCAACACCCATGATGGCAGCGCCCGCGACCGTGGCCGCCAGCACCGCGGTGCCCCCCGCGACGATTCCGCTCAGACCCCGGAGCACCCTCATACGCTGATCACCGGGACACCGCTGGCTTTGCCCACGATTTCCTCGAATTGCGTTGGGTCGGTGGTGAATTCACCGAGCTGAATGGTCTTGTTGGTACCGTGGTAGTCCGAGGAGCCGGTGGTGAGCAAACCCAGCTCGTCCGCCAGCCGGGCCAGCACCTCGCGGTCGGCGGCACTGTGATCGGGATGGTCGAGTTCCAGACCACCCAGCCCGATCTCGGCCAGCTCCCGAATGTGGTCCAGCGCGAGCAGCCGACCGCGCTTGCGGGCCCGAGCATGCGCTACCACGCTCACCCCGCCCGCCGACGCCACCATCTCGACCGCGCGACGCAGCGGCGTGTCGGCCTTCTCGACGTAGTAGCGGCCGTGCGGGGCGAGCAGATCCTGGAAGGCCGCGTCGACCGTCGGCACGACCCCGGCCTTCACGAGGGCGCGGGCCAGATGCGGACGACCCGCCGAAAGGCCCACCGAGGCCATCACTTCGTCCGGATCGATGGGCAGCCCGTCCGCGGCCATCTGCTCGGCCATGGAGCGCAGCCGCACCACGCGCTCGGCGCGCAGGCGCTCACGCTCCTGCGCGAAGGACTCGTCGGCGGGGTCGAACAGATAGGCCAGCAGGTGCACCGGCACCGGGTACCCGTCCTCCCCGAGCCCCACACACGACATCTCCATGCCGCGCACCAGGGTCAGACCCGGCGGCAACGCGTCGACCGCCTCGGCCCAGCCGGAGGTGGTGTCATGGTCGGTCAGGGCCACCACGTCGAGGCCCGCGGCGGCGGCCTTCGCGATCAGTTCGGCCGGGGTGTCCGTGCCGTCGGACGCGGTGGAATGGGTGTGGAGATCGATGCGCACGCCCCCTATATTGCCTGCGCGGCGGACGATCACCGGGGGCGGGACGATTAACATCGTTGATGTGTCCTCGAATTCGCCGCTGCCGTCCTTCCACTGGCCCGGACGGACCGGCTCCGCACCGGACGCACCCGCGCCCGCGCGGCCGGGCAGGATCGTCGACTGCGCGGTCTACGTCGACGGACAACGACTGTGGGATCAATGCACCTACAAGAACGCGCTGGCCGAGGTGCGGGACCGCAAGGAGGGCTTCGTCTGGCTCGGACTGCTCGAGCCCGGCGTCGAACTGATGTCGGATGTGGCGCGGACCTTCGGCCTGCACGCGCTCGCCGTCGAGGACGCCGTGAAGGCGCACCAGCGCCCCAAACTCGAACGCTACGACGACATCCTGTTCCTGGTGCTGCGCACCGTGCGCTACCACGAGCACGAACTCGACAGCGTCGCCGAGATCGTGGACACCGGCGAGATCATGGTCTTCGCCGGACCGAACTTCGCGATCACCGTGCGACACGGCGACCATACCGAATTGGCCGGTGTCCGAAAGGATCTGGAGGCCGATCCGAAACAGCTGGCGCTGGGACCGGGCGCGGTGCTGCACGCGGTCGCCGACCGGGTGGTCGACACCTACGTGTCCGTCACCGCGGCCATCGAGGAGGACGTGGACGCCATGGAGGAGGCCGTCTTCACCCCCGCGAACAAGCTCCGGATCGAGGCCATCTATCAGCTCAAACGCGAAGTGGTGGAACTGCGCCGGGCGGTCAAGCCGCTGCAGGTGCCGTTGCAGGTGCTCACCCAGGACACGAGTCTGCCGCTGCCCAAGGAGATCCGGCGCTACCTGCGCGACGTCACCGACCATCACACCGCGGTGACCGAGCAGATCCTCGACTTCAACGAATCACTGTCCGCGCTCATCAATGCCGCGCTGGCCAAGGTGAGCGTGCAGCAGAACACCGATATGCGCAAGATCTCCGCCTACGCCGCCATGGCCGCGGTGCCGACCATGATCGCGGGCATCTACGGCATGAATTTCACGCACATGCCCGAACTTTCGTGGACCTACGGCTACCCCGTCGTGATCGCGCTCATGGTGGCGCTGTGCGGAATGCTCTACGCGTTCTTCCATCGCAACGACTGGCTGTGAGCAGCCCATCCCACCAGCGGCGTTGCTGAGCGCCTCGACACGCGCACCACCGGGTTGCTATCAATTCCGAGTGCTCGCGATGAGGAACTCGGCGCTGCGCCGCCGGATGGGTTGGTGGACAGCAATATTCGGGCTGCTGCTAGCCGTGCCGGTGCCCGCCTCGGCCGATCCGATCGACTCCTATGCCGACGCCCTCGCCGACGCCGCACCGGCTCCCGCCCTGCAATGGTCGGACTGCGATTCCGGATTCTCCTGTGCCACAGCGCGAGTGCCGCTGGACTACACGCATCCCGAGGCCCGTTCGATCGACCTGGCGGTGATCAAACTTCCCGCCGCCGATCCGGCCCGCAAGATCGGCACCCTCTTCGTCAACTTCGGCGGCCCCGGCCGCTCCGGCGTGCAGCGCCTGCGGCAGCGGGCACAGTGGCCGTGGCTGTTCTCCGACGCCCTGCGCGAGCGCTTCGACCTGGTGTCCTGGGACGGTCGTGGCGTCGCGAACAGCGCACCGGTGCACTGCTTTCCGGACGCGACCGGACAACAGCAGTTCTTCGCCACCTACCCGGCCATGCCCGGGACACCCGGCACCGAACCGCCGTTCTTCGCCGCCGCGAAGACCCTCGCCGACGGCTGCGCGCAACGCGCCGCCGACCTGCTGCCATACCTGTCCACCGAGAACAGCGCCCGCGATCTGGACCTGCTGCGCCGGGCCGTCGGCGACGACAAGCTGACCTACCACGGCATTTCGTACGGCACCTACCTGGGCGCGCTGTACGCCAACATGTTTCCCGGCCGGGTACGCGCCATCGCCTTGGACGGGTCGATGGACTTCCGTGGCAACGCGTCCGGGCCCGACGGCACCGACCAGCCCCTCGACACCCGCCAGGACGTGGCGACCGGCATCGCGGGCACCTTCGACGCCATGCTCGACGCCTGCGTGGCAGCCGGGCCGGAATGCGCCTTCTCCGAAGGGGATCCGCGCGAGAAGTGGCGACTGATCCTGGAACGGGTACGCCGCGAACCGATCTCCTGGGACGGCAAGCGCTACGACTACGGCACCGTCGTCGCGGCGGCGGGCGAGCTCGCCGATCCGACGGGCTGGTCGTACGTCGCCGCCACCCTGCAACACCTCTACGAGTTGCGGGACACGCCCTACCTGCCGACCGATGCGCTGGCCGAGGCCGCGGCGCTGGTGCGGCAGGTCGGCGAGATCGGCACCGGCAGCGCGGCGGGCCTGGGCGGCACCGGCGCGAACACCTACGACGACAACTACACCGAAGCCTTCTACGGCGTCCAATGCGCCGACAGCCGGGTACCGCGCGAGCCCGCCCGCTACAGCGCACTCGCCGCGAGCGAGGATCAGCGCGTGCCGGTCTTCGGCCGCCTCGGCGTCTTCGACACGCTCGCCTGCGCCTACTGGCCATCGGCGGCGGTGCGGCCCTACACCGGACCGTTGAACCGCAAGACCGCCCCGATCCTGATCATCAACAGCCGCAACGACCCCGCCACGCCGCTGGCCGGAGCCGTCGCCGGCGCGGCGGAACTGGCCGACGCCCACCTGCTGGTGGTCGAAGGCGCCGGACACAGCAGCATGTACGTGCACAGCACCTGCGCCGAGGCCGCCAAACGCGAATACCTCACCGAGGGAACACTTCCGGCCGCCAATGCGACCTGCCCGATCGACGGCAACCCCTTCGGCTGAGTGCACCGCACCCATCGCGGGTCACCCCTTCGTCACCTCGGGGCACGAGCCGGAACGGGGCCACCGCATCGTTGACCACCACCCGGGCCGGTCACCGGCGCCGGAGGCGCATCGGGTGTTCGCGAGCAGGCCGAACGGTTCGGCGGACGGCTACAGCTGGGCGGCAGCGCGTTCGGGATCGCGCACATCGATCCCCGCCTCGGTCCAGGCGTCGCGCAGCGCGGCCGCACCGCGAATGCGGACCCACGCCGCCTCGGTAGCGGTGATCGGCACGACCGCCAGGAATCTCACGGGCTCGGCGGGTTCCGGGAGTTTCACTTCCGGAATCTCACTCTCACCCAGCAGCACCGCAGTGAAGGGCGCGTTGGCCCACAACGGTTCTCCCAGGTCCAGCAGCGCATCCGCCTGCAGCACAACACCTTCCACCGACGGAGCCGCCACCAGCACGCCCAGGGTGCGGGTCAGCCCCGAACCGGCCCCCGCGCCGCCGCGCAGCGTGAGCACCAGCTCCGCGCGCGGCCCGCGCACCGGGTCGGCCAGCGCGGCCGCCGGATCCGTCATCGGATGCCGGGAGCCGCCCAGCGTGGCGTAGTGCACGAACTCGCCGTCCGGGATGCGCAGGATGTCGATGGGCTCCAAGCCCAGGAACGTCACCGACGCCGCGTCCGCGGACTCCACCCCGAAATGACCGAGCACCCCGGCTCGGACGTTGTCCAGAACATCCATGGATCTAGATGGCCAGCCTGGCGAGCATGTCCCGCGCCTGCTCGGCGGTCTTGGGATCGCACAGCACGTCGTAGCGCCCGGCCACGAGCTGCATGGTGGAGGCGAAGTCGCGCTGGCCGCGGGTGGCCGCGTACGGGATGGTCGCGGAGATCAGACCGAAGATGATGCCGCCGACCAGGCCCACCGCCAGCGGGCCGAGGGCCCCGCCCGAGGTGAACATGCTCAGCAGCAGACCCAGGAACAGACCCAGCCAGGCGCCCGAAACCATGCCGCCGCCAATGACTTTGCCCCAGGTCAACCGGTACAGCACGCGCTCGACCTGCATGAGGTCCACGCCGACGATGGTCACGCCCTCGACCGGGAACTGATTGTCGGCCAGATAGTCGACCGCCCGCTGCGCCTCCGCATAGGTCGGGTAGGAGCCGATCGGCCAGCCCGACGGTGGCGTCGGGAGGCCCGGGCGGCCCCGGTTCGCATTCCCCATGGGATTTGTCATGACTCCATCATGCTATTTCGCGTCCACCTTCGGTGCTTCGAAACGCGTGGTACGCGCCATTCCCGCAGCTCGGCCCTTATCGGCTATGACCTGCGCCATCTTCGCGCTGGCCTCGTCGATCATCTCGTCGCCGAGCATGACCGCACCGCGCGCCCCGCCCTCGACCGAGGTGTGGAAGGCGTACGCGTCCAGGATCTCCTCGGCCCGGTCGTAATCGGCCTGACGTGGGCTGAAGATCTCGTTGCAGGCGGTGATCTGATCCGGGTGCAGCACCCATTTGCCGTCGAAACCCAGTGCGGCCGTGCGGGATGCGTTGCGGCGGAAACCGTCGATATCGCGGACCGCCAGGTAGGGCCCGTCGATGGCCTGCAGCCCGTGAGCCCGCGCGGCCAGCAAGATCGTCATATAGATGTGGTGATACGCGTCACCCGGCTCGTAGCCCTCGGGCTGCTCCCCGACGACCAGCGTGCGCATGTTGATCGACGCCATGAAGTCGGCGGGCCCGAACACCAGCGTCTGTACCCGGGGACTCGCGGTGGCGATGGCGTCGATATTGCGCAGCCCGAGCGCGTTCTCGATCTGCGGCTCGATGCCGATCCGCCCGACCCCGAGGCCGTTGGCCTTCTCCAGCTGGGTCAGCAGCAGGTCCAGGGCCTGCACCTGGCCCGCGTCCACGACCTTGGGCAGCAGGATGGCGTCGATCTCCGAGCCCGCGCCCTCCACCACCGTGATGACATCGGCGTAGGTGTACTCGGTGCTCCAATCGTTGACCCGCACAACGCGAATCTGACCGTTCCAGCCGCCGGAGTTCAGCGCCGCCACGATATTGGCCCGCGCCGCCGCCTTGGCCGCGGGCGCGACCGCGTCCTCGAGGTCCAGGAACACCTCGTCGGCGGCCAGCCCCTTGGCTTTCTCGATCATGCGCGGGTTGCTGCCGGGCACGGCCAGCACCGATCGGCGCACAGTCTTGGTGGACCCGGCGGATGTCATGGCTCACTCCTCGTCATATTCAGCGTGCTCGGGGCATATTCAGCGTGCTCGGGGCCGCTACGTGGTTACGCAAGGTGCCTCCTTCGGGGCCTGACCGATCACACTGGCACGTGGCGCGACAATTCGGACGCGCTCCACCCACTAGCCTTACCAAACATGGCAGCGACGAAGGTTTTCGCCGCCCGGTTGGCGGGCTTGGTAGTACTGGGACCGGACGGCGAGTCTATCGGCCGCGTCCGCGACATCGTGATCTCTATTCGCTATGACCGCCAGCAGCCGCGGGTCCTGGGGGTGCTGGTCGAACTGCCCACCCGGAAGCGGATTTTCGTGCCCATGCTGCGGGTGCAGTCCATCGAGCCGGGCGCGGTCACGCTCACCACCGGCACCATCAGCGTGCGCCGCTTCGAGCAGCGGCCGGGCGAGTTGCTGGCCGTCGCGCAGATTCTCGACTCCACGGTCCGGGTCAACGACCCGGAACTGTCGCATCTGATCGACGCCGACGTGGTGGTGGTCGACCTGGGTATCGAGCAGGGACGCACCCGGGACTGGGTGGTCTCGCGGGTCGCGGTGCGCGAACGCCGCCGCCTCAGCGTCGGTTTCGGCCGGCGCGGCGCGGTGCACGTGGTCGACTGGGCGCAGGTGCGCGGCCTGACCCAGACCGAGCTCAATATGCCCGGCCAGGACGTCACCCAGCTGCTCGGCCAGTTCGAGGGCATGCGGCCCGCGGACGTCGCCCACATGCTGCGCGAGCTGCCGGTCAAGCGCCGCATCGAGGTCGCCGCCGCCTTCGACGACGAACGGCTGGCCGACGTGGTCCAGGAGCTGCCCGAGAACGACCAGGTGGAACTGCTCGAGCAGCTGGGCGTGGAACGCGCCGCCGACCTGCTCGAGGCCATGGACCCCGACGACGCGGCCGACCTGCTGGGCGAGCTGCCCGAGGGCGAGGCGGAATCGCTGCTGGCGCTGATGGATCCGGAGGACTCCGAGCCGGTGCGCCGCCTGCTCGAGCACGCCCCCTACACCGCCGGTGGTCTGATGACCCCGGACGCGATCGTGCTGACCGCCTCCACCACGGTCGCCGAGGCGCTCGCCCGCATCCGCGACCCCGAGCTCACCCCGGCTCTGGCCTCGATGGCGTTCGTGGTGCGCCCGCCCACCGCCACACCGACCGGTCGCTACCTCGGTTGTGTGCATTTCCAACAATTGCTGCGCGAGCCGCCCGCGAACCTGGTCGGCGGCATCGTCGACACCGATCTGGTGCAGTTGCGCCCCGAGGCCCCGCTCACCGCGGTGACCCGCTATTTCGCCACCTACAACCTGGTGTGCGGACCGGTGGTCGACGCGGAGAATCATCTATTGGGCGCGGTCACCGTCGATGACGTGCTCGACCACCTGCTGCCCGAGGATTGGCGCGAGCAGGACGAAGACCATCACGACGTGCACGGCTTGCCCGTGATCGAGGGGACGGGAGGCCGCTCATGAGCGAACGGCTCGAGAAACTCAGCGCCCGCCAGCGTTTGGAGACGCCGGTCGAGAGCCGCTTCCGCAAGCTGGATTTCGATCCCGAGGCCATGGCGCGCACCAGCGAGAACATCGCGCGCTTCCTGGGCACGGGCCGCTACCTGGTGATCCAGACCGTCATCGTGGTGGTGTGGATCCTGCTCAACGTCTTCGCGCTGCGCCTGCAGTGGGATCCCTACCCGTTCATCCTGCTCAACCTGGCGTTCTCCACCCAGGCCGCCTACGCCGCACCGCTGATCCTGCTGGCGCAGAACCGGCAGGACAACCGCGACCGGGTCTCGCTGGAGGAGGACCGCACGCGGGCGGCCCAGACGAAAGCCGACACCGAATTCCTGGCGCGTGAACTCGCCGCGCTGCGGCTGGCCGTGGGCGAGGTCGCCACGCGCGACTACGTGCGCCGGGAACTGGACGACATCAAGGAATCCCTGCTCAGATTGGAGAAACTGGCTGTCGACGGCGAGGTCGTCCGGGCCAAGAAAGCAAAGAAGGGTACCGATCGGAAGGGGCCCGAGGTCGCGATTTCGGCACAAAAAGATGGCGACTGACCACAGAAGTTGTACCGAAGAAGCTGACTCATGGGTAACCTGGATCACGTTGTTCCGAGCGACCGACCCAGACACTGCCGCAGTATGAGTGTCACCCCCGGGAACCGGCCGCACGACTGAGGGGATTGTGTGGTGGCGAAGAGAATATCTGCTCCGGTGACAGCGTCGGCCCTGTTGATAGCGAGCCTGGTCACCGCCGGTTCGGCCACCAATACGACCGTTCACGTCGCCGCCCCGAAGGCCGCGCCGGACGCGTTGCTGGCGGCCGCCTCCGCACGCGACGCGAGCATGAGCACGCCCACGGATACGCCCGCGGATCAGGCCGTCGGCCTGGTTCCGGCGGCTCCGGAGGCTCCCCGCAAACTCAGCGCAATGACCCCGCCCGCGGACGGCAATCCACTCTTCGCCGGCACCGTCCCCCTGCACGACATCGCGCTGCCCGGCGGCAGCGGCGTGCTGGGCATTCCGGAGATCGTGCTGGCCGCCTACCGCAATGCCGAACTGGCACTGCAGTCCTCGGACCCCAACTGCCACCTGCCTTGGTATCTGCTGGCCGGCATCGGGCGCATCGAGTCCAACCACGCCGACAACGGCCGCACCGACGCGGCGGGCACCACCGTCACGCCCATCTACGGTCCGGCACTCGACGGGACACTGCCGGGCAACGAGATCATCAAGGCCGCCGACGGCAATTTCGTGCGCGCCGTCGGGCCCATGCAGTTCCTGCCCAGCACCTGGTCGGTGTACGCGGCCAACGGAAAGGGCAGCGGCACACCGGATCCCAACAATGTCTTCGATGCCGCGCTGGCGGCGGGCAAGTACCTGTGCTCGGGCGGCATGGATCTGTCCGATCCGCAGCAGCAGCTGCGCGCGGTGCTGCGCTACAACAATTCGGTCTCCTACGCGGCCAATGTGCTCAGCTGGGCCAACGCGTACAAGACCGGCGGCACGCCGCAGCAGGTGAGCATCTCGCCGGATCTGGTTGGCAACAACTATGTTCCGGTCAGCGGGCCCGATATCACGGTGGCCTCCACCACGATTCCGGCCACCACCGAGAACGACGCCACCCAGCAGACCACCACGACCACGTCGCCGACGCCGACCCAGGTGATGATCACCATTCCGGGTCTGCCGCCGATCCCGTGCGGCATCTTCTGCCCGGCTCCGGCCCAGCCCGCGAATCCCTGTGAGCAGGTGTCGGTTCCGGGCCATCCGGATCAGAAGCTGCCGGAGAGCGGTCAGCCCGGCGAGCAGGTGTTCGGGTCCGACGGCCAGCCGATCCTGAACTCCGACGGCACGCCCGTCCTCTTCGGCCCCGACGGCAAGCCGGCGGTCAAGGATCTGACGGTCGCCGGGTGCAATACGCAGGCGGGACAACAGGATCAGCAGCCGCAGGATCAGGCCCAGCCCGCCGTCCAGCAACCGCAGGATCAGCAAACCGTCACGCCCACCAAGACGCCCGAGGCGCAGCCGATGGCGCCGGCGGACGACACTCCCGCCACCGCCGACACCACCACTCCGGCACCGGGTATCACGCTGCCGTTCGGCATCACGATTCCGCTTCCCGCGCCGGCTCCAGCGCCCGCCCCGTAACGAATGTGTGATTCGCGAGTTTCGGGGCGACGCTCCGGAACTCGCGTTTGACTAGGCATTCCTTCAAAACCTGAGAGTTGGTCACGAAGGGGTAACAAGAAGGTCTCGGATGAGGTAACGTGGCCTTACTGCATCACCCCCGGTAACAACCGATGGCAATGGAGGGTCACCACACAGTGGGTCGTCACCGTAAACCCCCGGTCCTGAAAGTTCGTCGTGGATCGGTCATCGCGTTAACCGGGCTGGTGCCCGCGGGTCTGGCCACAGTTACCGGAGCGGGCGACGGCAGCATCGTCGACAAGCTCACGGCCACCGTTCAGCAACACTCGAACGACGCCGAGGAACAACTACCCAGACCCGAGGCGGTCGCCCCGGCCGCCGCCCCGGAACCCCTGTTGCACGAGGCCAAACAGGTTGCGCCCGTTGGCCCTCCGGAAGTGAAGAGCGTCGCGCAGCCCGATGGCCGGGTGCCCTCGGCGCGCCCCGCCGGACCGCTCGGCATGCCGGGCGTGGCGTTCGACGCCTACCAGAACGCGGAAAAGGTTCTGGCCGTGGAGAATCCGACCTGCAATATGCCGTGGAACATGCTGGCCGGAATCGGCCGCGTCGAATCCACCCATGGCTTCGGCAAGATCGACGACAACGGCTACCCGCTGCAGAACGTCTACGGTCCGGTCCTGGACGGAAGCCTGTACGGCAACAACGTGGTCGCGACCTCCGACGGCGGCGACCTCGACGGCCTGTCCGGAAGTTACCGCCGCGCCGTGGGTCCCATGCAGTTCCTGCCCGAGACCTGGCGCAAGTACGCGGCCGACGGCAACGGCGACGGCATCGCCGATCCGCAGAACATGTACGACGCCGCGCTGACCGCGGGCAAGTACCTCTGCTCGGGCGGCCTCGACATGCGCGATCCGGGCCAGCAGACCCGGGCCATCCTCCGCTACAACAACTCCATGGCCTACGTCGCGAACGTGATGGCGTGGGAGACCGCCTACGGCTCCGGCGTCTCGCCCGCGGCGGCCGCTCTCCCCCGCATCTGAACCGCGCCGAGCGCGCTCCTAGACTGGCCGCATGCCAGTGGTAACGGAATCGGATGTGCGGGGCGCGCTCGCGAAGGTGAACGACCCGGAGATCCGGAAGCCGATCACCGAGCTGGGCATGGTGAAGAGCGTCGAGGTCGACGCGGATAGCGGTGTCCACGTTGTGATCTACCTGACGACGTCGGCCTGCCCGATGAAAACCGCCATCCAGGAACGGGTCACGAAGGCCGTGGCCGACGTGCCCGGGGTCGGCGCGATCACGGTCGAGCTGGACGTCATGAACGACGAGCAGCGCACCGAACTGCGCCGCAAGCTGCGCGGCGACGCCGCCGAACCGGTCATCCCCTTCGCCCAGCCCGGCTCCCTGACCCGCGTCTACGCGGTCGCCTCCGGCAAGGGCGGGGTCGGAAAGTCTTCCGTCACCGTGAATCTCGCGGCCGCCATGGCCGCCAAGGGCCTCTCGGTCGGCGTTCTCGACGCCGACATCTACGGCCACTCCGTGCCCCGCATGCTGGGCACCGACCAGCGGCCCACCCAGGTCGAGCGCATGATCATGCCGCCCATCGCGCACGACGTGAAGGTCATCTCGATCTCCATGTTCACCCAGGGCAACACCCCGGTGGTGTGGCGCGGCCCGATGCTGCACCGCGCGCTGCAGCAGTTCCTGGCCGACGTCTTCTGGGGCGACCTCGACATCCTGCTGCTGGACCTGCCGCCGGGCACCGGCGACGTGGCCATCTCGCTGGCCCAGCTGATCCCGAACGCGGAGATCCTGGTCGTCACCACCCCGCAGCTGGCCGCGGCCGAGGTGGCCGAGCGCGCGGGCTCCATCGCTCTGCAGACCCGCCAGCGCATCGCCGGTGTCATCGAGAACATGTCGTGGCTGGACCTGCCCGACGGCTCCCGTATGGAGCTCTACGGCTCCGGTGGCGGGCAGACCGTGGCCGAGAACCTGACCCGCGCGATCGGTGCGAATGTGCCGCTGCTGGGCCAGATCCCGATCGAGCAGGGACTGCGCGAGGCGGGCGACGAGGGCACCCCGATCGTCCTGCGCGCCCCGGAGAGCGCCTCCGGCAAGGCCCTGCTCGACATCGCCGACAAGCTGGCGGTCCGCCGCCGCGGCCTCGCGGGCATGTCCCTGTCCATCGACACCACCCGCCACCTGTAAGAGACATAAAAGGCGACAACTGATTTCGAACCCGAGGGGGTAACTCGCCGGGTACGTCCAAAATCGGGTCGGCTCCCACCCGCCGGCACGGGTTGCCCACGGGCGACGGCTCTCTGCCGCCCGCCAAAGGCTCGGGGAGGCGGGTCGATTCGAGGGCCGGTTTCCGCCAGGGTGCGGGAGGACCCGAAGGCCCGCTCCACCTAAGCTCGACGGCATGCTCACGATGCTGCTGTACGTGCTGATCGTCGGATTGGTCGCCGCGCTGCTGTTCCTGGTGGCCAGTGCGATCTTCGGGCGGTCCGAGGAGCTCGGGCCGCTACCGGAGGGGACGACCGTCACCGTGCTGCCCGCGGCCGGGATCAGCGGCGGCGATGTGCGCGCGCTGCGCTTCCAGCAGGTGTTCCGCGGCTACAAGGCGGGCGAGGTGGACTGGGCGCTGACCCGGCTCGCCGCCCGCATCGACGAACTCGAGACACAGCTGGCCGCCGTGACCGCCGTGCAGCCCGATGGCGAGGCTCCCATTCCGGCGGTGCTGCCCGGAGAATCCGCCACCCCGGCCGCGGCCGGCGACGAACCGGCCGCGCGGTGACCGCCGAATCCGACGGCGACGGCCGTATTCGGTGCGGATGGTCGGAGGGCTCCCAGCTTTATCGGGATTACCACGATCAGGAGTGGGGACAGCCGCTGCACGGCGATGACGCGCTATTCGAGCGAATGTGCCTGGAGGCGTTTCAGTCGGGTTTGGCGTGGATCACGATTTTGCGCAAGCGGCCCGCCTTCCGCGCGGCATTCGAGGGCTTCGCGATCGAGCGCGTCGCGCAGTTCGGCGACGACGATGTGGAACGCCTCATGGCGGATTCGGGCATTGTTCGCAATCGTGCCAAAATACTGGCCAGCGTCCACAATGCGCGGGTTGCCCGGGACCTCGGGGAGAGCCTCGACACACTGCTCTGGACCTATGCTCCCGCGCCGCGCAAGCGGCCCCGGAGCATGTCCGATGTGCCCGCTGTCACAGCCGAATCCACCGCTCTCGCAAAAGAACTCAAGCGGCGCGGGTTCAAATTCGTGGGACCCACGACCGCCTACGCACTCATGCAGGCGACAGGGATGGTAGACGATCACATCGCCGATTGCTGGGTGAATGTGCGTACTCGCTGAACGCCACGACGGTCGGTTTTTGGAACTCAGGTACCCGCCCCGATCCGCGATAGGGAAGAATGGGCTAGGTGTAGCCCGCCACATACCGGCGGGCTGCCTGGTTGGTGACAACTGGAGTTCCATGAAAGTGCGCAGCAGACCGCGCAGATCTGGAGGGAGCAGAGGATGGCGGCCATGAAGCCCCGCACCGGGGACGGTCCCCTCGAGGCAACCAAGGAAGGGCGTGGAATCGTCATGCGGGTTCCACTCGAGGGTGGCGGGCGTCTGGTCGTCGAGCTCACGCCGGAAGAGGCCGCGGCACTCGGCAAAGAGCTCACCGAAGTCACCGCTTAGTACCCTGACCTGCCCGTGCCGGTGAGCCGCCGCACCGAACCGGTGAACCGGCTCACCGGCGCCTCGGTGAATACCCGTACTCCTCCCTTCGGCCAGGCCGAGCCCTCCCCCGCGGAGCGACTCCTCGCCTGCGCCGATCTTTTGGCCTGCCCGCAGTGCGGCCACCCCCTCGCGGCTCCCGCCGCCGACCCCGCCATCGGCGACCCTCCCGGGCCCACCCGAACCTTGTGCTGCCCGCGAGGCCACGCCTTCGACCTGGCCAAACAGGGCTACGTCAGCCTCCTCACCGGCGCCTCGACCAAGATGACCGGCGACACCCCGCCCATGCTCGACGCCCGCGCCGCCTTCCAAGCCGCCGGCCACTTCGCCCCGATCGCCGAGGCCCTGGCTCGCGCCGTCGCCGCCTCCCTCCCCGGACACTCCCGCACCACAACCGACCTCCCTACAGCGGTATTCGGAGCGGACCCCACCCCGGCTGCCACCCCCGTCGCCCAGGTCCCCCACCATTTCCCGGCGCGCGCCGGAGTCATCGCGCCCGGTTCCTCCGTATCGGCGTCCTCGTCGACTCGACTCACCGCCACGCTGCTCTCGTCGACCGCCCGGGCTCGCGCGGTGGCCGACCGATCGGCGTCCGCGGGCGCGGCGGTGCTCGAGATCGGTGCGGGGACCGGGTACTACCTGGCGGCGGTGCTCGATGCCGTGCCAGCGGTGAGGGGGATCGCGCTGGATGTGTCCAAAGCGGCGGCGCGGCGGGCGGCTCGCGCGCACAGCCGGGCCGGGTCGGTGCTGGCGGACGCGTGGCGGGGACTGCCCGTGCGGGATGCGGCGGTGGATGCGGTGGTGTGCGTGTTCGCGCCGCGCAATGCCGAGGAGGTCGCGCGGGTACTGACGCCGGGCGGGCGGTTCGTGGTGGTGACGCCGACCTCGCGGCATCTGGCGGAACTGATCGGACCGCTCGACATGGTGAGCGTGGACGAAGCGAAAGAGGATCGGCTGGCCGAATCGCTCGGAGGGCGGTTCGACTTGGTGGCGCGGGAGCGGGTCGAGTACGCGATGGGTCTCTCGCGCGCGGACGTGGCGAATGTGGTGGCCATGGGGCCGTCGGCGTTTCATGACGCCGAGCGGCGGGCCGAGCGGATTGCGGGACTGCCGGATTCGATGCCGGTGACCGCGTCGGTGAGCGTGGCGACCTACCGGGTGCGCTGATTCGGGAGCAGTTCGAGCAGGTTGCGGACCAGGGGGCGGTCCTCGCCTTCCCGGGTCGCGATATAGATCGTGGTGTCGGCGTCGGTGCCCGCGACGGGGATGATGCGGGCCGAGGCGGGGGCGGTGAAGGTGGCGCTGCGCGGGGCGATGGTGACGCCGAGGCCCGCGGCCACCAGGTAGAGGATGATCGTCCAGTTGGTGGCTTCCTGGACTATGCGGGGGCGGCGGCCGGATTCCAGGAGTGGGGCGAGGTTCTTCTCGTGGGCCAATTCGCCCGCGGTGCGGGGGAAGAAGACCAGGGGGTGGTCGGCCAGTTCGGCGCCGGTGATGGAGTCCCGGTCGGCCAGCGGGTGGTCGGCGGGGAGGATCGCCATGAAGGGCTCGGTCATCAGCGGGACCGTGACCGTGCCGGGCCGGGCGTCGGGGTCGCGGACGATGGCCATGTCGAGGGTGCCGTTGGCGAGGCGTTCCATGAGGTGGCTGGTGAAGCCCTCGACCAGGTCGACGTCGACGAGGGGGAAGCGGTCGCGGAATTCGCGGACGCCGCGCAGGGGTTCGAGGGGCAGCACCGAGGGGACGAAGCCGAGGTGGAGGGTGCCCTGGCTGCCCTGGCCGATGCGGGAGACCTCGGCGAGGTCGCGTTCGGCGTGGCCGAGCAGGGCGGTGGCGCGCTCGCGCAGCACGACCCCGGCGGGGGTGAGCGCGACGGTGCGCGAGGTGCGGTCGAAGAGCCGGGTGCCGAGCAGCGTTTCGAGGCGCTGGATCTGCTGGGTGAGGGCGGGCTGGGCGATGTGCAGGCGGGCGGCGGCGCGGCCGAAGTGCAGTTCGTCGGCCACGGCCAGGAAATAGCGCAGGTGCCGTAGCTCCACACCGGGGTTCATAAGTCGATCATATCGATCGCAGATATCAAGTATTGGACGTTATGATTCGATGTCCGAGATGCTTTCAGGGTGACTCAGCAGACGGAAGCCCGCGCACCCGAAGCCAATTCGATCGTGGTCGCGCCGATGTCCTCGCCCGCCGACGCCCGCGCATTCCGGGACCTCAATCTGGAGTGGATCGAGAAGTTCTTCTCGGTCGAGCCCGCCGACCTCGCCACCCTCGACAACCCGCAGGCCATTGTGGACGGCGGCGGCGAGGTGCTGATCGCGCGTCTCGGCGATGTCCCCGTCGGCTGTGTCGCGCTGGTGCAGGAGCATCCGGGCGTCTTCGAACTGTCGAAAATGGCCGTGTCGCCGCGCTTTCAGGGCCACGGCATCGGCCGCAAGCTGCTGGAGACGGCCATCGAGCGGGTGCCCGCGCTGGGTGCGAAGGAATTCTTCCTGGCCAGCAATGCCCGCCTGGCCAGCGCCGTGCACCTCTACGAGTCCCTGGGCTTCGTGCACGTCCCGCCGTCGGAGCTGCCGCCCAGCCCCTACGACCGGGCCGACGTGTTCATGCGGTACCCCCTGACCGCGTGAACCCGACCGTGTTCGGCTATCCCTTGCGGACCCGGTCGTAGACGGCCGCCGTCTCGGCGGCGATCCGGTTCCAGTCGAACGCGCCGATGGCCCGGTCGCGGCCCGCCACACCCATCGCGGCGGCCGTGACCGGGTCTGCGGCAACGGTGTTGACCGCGCGGGCCAGGGCGCGCTCGTACTCGTGGGGCGCGGTCTCGTCGTAGTGGACCAGGCGACCGGTCTCACCGTGCACGACGACCTCCGGAATCCCGCCCACATCCGAGGCCACCACCGCGGTCCCGCAGGCCATGGCCTCCAGATTCACGATGCCCAGCGGCTCGTACACCGACGGGCACACGAAAACCGTTGCGGCGGCGAGCACCTGGCGCACCAGCTCGGTAGGCAGCATCTCCTTGATCCAGAAGACGCCGTCGCGTTCGGCCCGCAGCACCCGGACGGCGCGCGCCACCTCTTCCTCCATGGCGGGGGTGTCGGCGGCTCCGGCCAGCAGCACCAGCTGGATGTCCGGATCCAGGTGGCGGGCGGCGGCCAGCAGATGCGAGACGCCCTTCTGCCGGGTGATGCGTCCGACGAACGCCGCCACCGGCCGCTCCTGCGACACCCCGAGTTCGCCGAGCACATCGCGCGATCCGAGCGCCGGGCCGCCGGGGTGCCAGACCGAGGCGTCGATCCCGTTGTGCACCACATGGACTTTCGCCGGATCGATATCCGGATAGGCGGCCACGACATCCGCGCGCATGCCCTCGCTCACCGCGATCACGGCGTCGGCGTGGGTCATCGCATTGTGTTCCGACCAGGACGAGAGCCGGTATCCCCCGCCCAGCTGCTCGGCCTTCCACGGCCGCCGCGGTTCCAGCGAATGCGCGGTCAGCACATGCGGAATCCCGTACAGCTCCGCCGCGAGATGCCCGGCCAGCCCGGTGTACCAGGTATGCGAGTGCACCACGTCCGCGAAGCTCGCCGCATCGGCCATCCGCAGCTGCGCCGACATCATCTGCAGCGCGGAATTGGCGGCGTAGAGCATCGGATCCGGTTGGTGCACCACGGCATCCGCGCGCGGCACACCCATGCAGTGCACGGTCACATCGCACAGCGCGCGCAACCTGGGCACCAGTTCGGTGACGTGCACACCCGCCCCGCCGTACACCTCCGGCGGGTATTCGCGGGTCATCATGGCCACTCGCAGTCCGCGAGCTGCTGTGTCCAACTTGCCTCCGCTTCGCTCCGGCTGGTTCGCGGCCCCGCAAGCTCGGGCCGCGAACGATCGGGGTTTGCACCCAAGGTCGTTCACCGCGATGCAGGCACCGGATCCAAGGTAGACGTTTGCTGCGGAGCCAACCAATCGGCGTGGCCCGCAAGATCGCGATGAACACGGCACATGCTGGACATTCGAGGTTCTCCTGCACCCGGTAGTTTCAGGGGTGTGAGGAGCCAGCCGCACGTACTAGGGATCGTGCTCGCCGGTGGCGAGGGCAAGCGACTCTTTCCGCTGACGAAGGACCGCGCCAAGCCCGCGGTGCCCTTCGGGGGCGCGTACCGGCTCGTCGATTTCGTGCTGTCCAACCTGGTGAATGCCGGATATCTCAAGATTTGTGTGCTGACGCAGTACAAGTCGCATTCGCTGGACCGCCACATCTCGCAGACCTGGCGGCTGTCGGGGTTCGGCGGCGAATACATCACCCCGGTGCCGGCGCAGCAGCGGCTGGGCCCGCGCTGGTACACCGGCAGCGCGGACGCGATCATGCAGTCGCTGAACCTGATCTACGACGAGGACCCCGAGTACATCGTGGTGTTCGGCGCGGACCACGTGTACCGAATGGATCCGGAACAGATGGTGCAGGCGCACATCGAGTCCGGGGCGGGCGTGACGGTGGCGGGCATCCGGGTGCCGCGCAGCAGCGCGAGCGCCTTCGGCTGCATCGATTCCGACGAATCCGGCCGCATCGTCGGCTTTCTGGAGAAGCCCGTGCACCCGCCGGGCACTCCCGACGACCCGAACGTCACCTTCGCCTCCATGGGCAACTACGTGTTCACCACCAAGGTGCTGGTGGACGCCATCCGCGCCGACGCCGACGACAACGACTCCGACCACGACATGGGCGGCGACATCATCCCGGGCCTGGTGCGCGGCGGCGCGGCGGCGGTCTACGACTTCTCCACCAATATCGTCCCCGGCGCGACCGAGCGCAGCCGCGGATACTGGCGTGACGTGGGGACCATCGACGCCTTCTACGAGGCGCACATGGACCTGGTCTCGGTGGACCCGGTGTTCGACCTCTACAACAAGCACTGGCCGATTCGCGGTGCGGCCGAGAACCTTCCGCCTGCCAAGTTCGGCCGCGGCGGACTGGCCCAGGAGTCCATCGTGGGCGCGGGCAGCATCCTGTCGGCGGCGACCGTGCGCAATTCGGTGCTGTTCTCGAACGTTCTGGTCGAGGACGGCGCGACGGTGGAGGGCAGCGTGCTCATGCCGGGCGCCCGCATCGGCCGCGGCGCCGTCGTCCGGCACGCCATCCTGGACAAGAACGTGGTGGTGTCGGAGGGCGAGATCATCGGCGTCGATCTCGAACGCGACCGGGAGCGCTTCGCGGTCAGCAACGGCGGCGTGGTGACCGTGGGCAAGGGCATCTGGGTGTAGCCGGGGCACGCCGTCCCGCCCGGCGACACGGGCGAAGGGTGGACAGTCGGCTCACCTCGGCCGGAAAATCTGTGGTGCATCTGGAGCGCCGCCGGAGCCCGATCAGAAGATCGGAGTCGGCCGCGCGGGGAGGGAGCATCATGGGCCGCCCGGCACGTGTCGTCACCGTCATCAGCTGTCTGGCCCTGACCGCGCTCTCGGCGGGCTGCGGCAGGTCGGGCACCGCGGTTCCCGGCGAGATGGATGTCCGTGGCCTGGACACCGGGTCCTATCCGGTGAGCCGCTACGCCTACGACGACAACAACGGCGGCAAGGGCAACACCCTCGAGGGCATCCGCATGACCGCGGCCGTCGCGCCCACCGTGCGGATCGACCCGAGCCTGAAGGTCGGCCGCGGCGGTGAACCGCTGACCAGCGTCGACGATGTGGTGAACCAGAGCCACCTGGCGGCCGTGTCCAGGACCGTGCTGAACAATCGCGGCTTCGTGGCCGGTTTCGCGGCCAGCGGCTCGGACCGTGAGGACATCGGCAACAATCCCGATCCCGCGGGCACCACCATCACCACCCGGGTGCTGCGCTTCCCCTCGGCCGACAATGCCAAGCTGGCGGCCCGGGAACTCGAGGACGCCGATTTCAATGTCGCGTTGAACGTGAACAAGAAGCTCACGCTGCCCGACTATCCCGACGCCTACGCGCACTGGCGGCCGGGCGTCGCGAATGTCGGTATCACCATGGCGCGCAAGGACTTCGTGGTCTCGCTGTTCATCATTCGCCCGCGCGCCGACCAGCAGGATCTGCTGACCTGGGCCAAGAAGAGCCTCGACGCCGAGATCCCGGTGCTGGACGCCTTCGCCGAGACCCCGAGCGACCGGATCGCCCAGCTGCCGGTCGATCCCGATCGGCTGCTGGCCCGCACCCTGGTGGCCGACCGCGCCGGCAAGGGCGTCGATCCGGACAATTTCGCCGTCTATCCGGGCATCTGGCTGGTCCTGCCCGCCGAGGACATGGGGATCTTCACCAAGCTGGTGGCCGACCACGGCGTCGACGAAATGTCGGTCGCCGACGCCAATTTCGTGATCCGCCTGCGCGACGGGAGCACCGGCGGCGATTTCGTGAACAGCATGATCAGCAACCTGCGGGAGACACCGGCCGCCGCGCCGGACAAGGTGCCCGACGTCAAGTGCGTGCATCGCACCTCGAACCAGGCGCCCAACCGCTGCTATGTCCGATATAAGCGGTATGTCGGCGTGGTGAGTGGCACCAGCGACGCCGAAGTGCAGAATAAAGCGGTTGCGCAGTACGCACTGCTGGCCAATAGCCTATAGCTCGAAACCTGGACAGTTCGGCCGTACACGGCCGAAAATTCAAGGGTTCGACTGTGCGGGAGGGAACACCATGGGCCGGAGAGCCAGGGGCACAACGATTGTCGCGGCCAGCTGCCTGGCGGTCGCCGGACTGTTGAGCGGTTGCGGGCAGTCCGGGCATGCCGTCGCGGGTGAGCTGGATGTCCGCACACTGGATGTCGGCGGCAACTCGGTCGATCGCTTCCAGTACGACACCTCCTCGGGCGGGCACGGCGACGTCCTCGAAGGCATCCGGATGTCGGCGGCGGTCGCGCCGAGCATGAAGATCGATCCGAGCCTGAATGTCGGCCGCGGCAGCTTCGTGCACACCAAGATCTCGGATCTGGTCAAGTACGACGGCCTGCCGGATGTGGCCAAGCCGATCCTGGAGAAGCGCGGTTTCATCGTCGACTACGCGACCAGTGGATCCGACCGCCCGGACCCCAAGGGCAGCAATCAGGCCGACCCGAACTCCAACTCGGTGACCATGGTCCTGATGCGCTTCCCGTCCAATGACGCCGCCAAGCTCGCCGCGCGCGAGATGGAGGACGCCGATTTCGCGGTGGCGCTGCAGCAGAACCAGAAGGTGACCCTGCCCGAGTATCCCGACGCGCTGGCCCACTATCGGCCGGGTGTGAACAATATCGGCGTGCGCATGGCGCGCAAGGATTTCGTGCTCTCCATCTTCGCCGGGCGGCCCAGCGCAGATCAACGCGATCTGCAGAGCCTGGTGAAGAAGACCCTGGACGCGGAGGTGCCCGCCATCGACGCCTTCCAGGAAACCCCCGCCGACAAACTGGACACCCTGAAACCGGATCCCGACGGCATGCTCGCGCGCGTGCTGGTCGACAAGCGGGACGCGAGCCGCGCACCCGATCCCGACAATTTCGTGGCCTGGGACGCGAATTGGATCCTCGACACCTCGCCCGACCAGGCCACCCGCAAGGCCCTGCTCGACAAGACCGGCACCGACGCCTTCGGCTACGTCGACTCCAACGAGATCTACCGGGCCCGTGACGCCGCCGCCGGGCAGGATCTGATCAGCGGGCTCATCACGATTCTGGGCAGCGACTTCGCCACCGATTCCGCGCCGGACAAGGTGCCCGGCACCAAGTGCGGTCACTGGACCGATTCCAAGGCCGACGACGCCTATCGCTGCTATGTCGGCTATCGGCGGTACGTCGGTGTCGTCTATGCCGCCGATCTCGCGGGCGCGCAGCGCAAGGCGACGGCGCAGTACGCCCTGCTGGCCAACAGCATGTAGCGAAGCCCCTGCGGCACAGCGGAATTCGCAGCGCCGTCAGAATCTGACGGCGTCCGCGTCCAGCAGTCGCCACGCGGCCGGTCGAGCGGCCGGCCGGTGCGCGGGCTCCCCGCACACCACGTCGTCCTCGGCGCAGCGGCGGCATTCGGAATCCGCTGCCGCCCATCGGCTTTCGTCGGCACCCCGCCGGGCGGCGGGCGCGCTCCGCGACACCGCGTGCGGCGCCCGGGTGAGCCCGCTGCGCGGCGAGCTGTCGTCCCGGAACCAGTAGTCGCGAAAACCGAACGGCTGCAACAGCGCCCGCAGGAATTCGGCGCCGTCGGCGGGCAGCACGGTGCGGTTCTCACCCGGCAGGTCGACGCCCTGGTGGTACCAGACCCGCGCGACCAGTCCTTCCACCGGGTCGACCGCCCGGAACGTGGCGTGACCGTCGGCGGCCAGCCGGAATTCGGCGATGCGCCGCCACTGCCCGGCATCGCGGAAGTACAACCCGACCACGGCCGGGATCCGCTGCCCCATGGGAACCCCCACTCGTCGAACTATTCTCGTGGAGTATCCGCACGCACGCCCCGGAAACCTCGCGGTATCGATTACCGGGAACCGATCAGTTCGGATATCCGGGAACCGGATGACGCGCACCGCAGAACGGTTCACAGGTGCTGGTGGTCGTCGGCACGTAATGCGACGCCCTGTCATCGAATCGGGCCCCGCTGACCAGTAGCAATACCAGCAACGCCGCAAAGATGATGAGGCCGAAGAAGATCAGCGTCGGCCACAGCCATCCCGCGGGCAGATGAATCCCGAGGGCAAGCCCCTCGTACATATCCCCCACCTCCTGGTGAAAATCGATTCCCTTACTGGGTTACCACCCCCGCACACCCGAATCCACCCCTCACCACTGCCCCTCCACCGCCCTCCCGGCCCGACCACCGCACCCCCGCCGGCAACTCGCAATTCGCTCCGCCACCACCGAATTCACTCCCGCACCACCCGTATCGGTTGCACCGCGGGCCGAACGGCCGGAGCCGCCACCCGGCGAATGCCCACCGCCGACCGCCGACCGGAATCAGCCCATCACGTGATTCGCAGCATCATCGGCGGTTTCCGCCACCGGCAAGATCACGAAGCCGACTGCCTCACAGCGCTTTCGGAGCCCCGGACCGCGCCTCACACCCGCGAACGGCCGCCCCGGATGATCCGGGGCGGCCGTTCGCCGAGGTTTCGCCTCAGGCGGAGTGGAGATCGCGGCGGCGGAATGCGATGAGCCCCACCGTGAGCAAGGCCACGTCCACCACCAGCAGGATGATCAGCGGGGTCGCGGTGAACGCCGCGCCCGGCACCTTCGGCGCGTGCTCGAAGGGGTTCAGGTCGCGGAACCATTGGGGGGAACCGGCGAGCGAACCGAGCAGGAAGACGGCGACCGCGGCGGACAGCAGACCCCATGCGACGTTGGTGAAGCGCGGCAGCAGGCCGAACAGTACGACGGTGAGCCCCACGAAGGTCCACACCGCGGGCACCTGGACCAGCGCGGCACCCATCGTCCACCCCACCTTGCCGCCGACGTCACCCGCCGCGCGCCCGTAGATCAGGCCCGCGAGCAGACCCGAAACCGCCAGCGCCAGTACCGGTCCGAGCAGCGCGAAGGTCAGATGCGAAGCCGCCCAGCGGATTCGGGAGACCTTGCCGGTGAGCACCGCCTCCGCGTGCGCGGTGCTCTCCTCGGTGTGCAGCCGCAGCGCCGCCGACACCGCGTAAGCCGCCGCACCCACCGCGACCATGGTGAACGCATAACTGATCAGCGACTTCTCCAGCGATGCCGAACCGCCCATGCGGGTGATCAGATCCCGGATGGTCTGGCTGCTGCCCAGCTGATCGCCGACACCGTGGGTGATACTGCCGATCATCAACCCGTACAACCCGAGTCCGACGGTCCAGGTCAGCAGCGTCCCGCGCTGCAGCCGCCAGGCCAGCCCCAGCGGACCGCCCAGCGTGCGCCCGGCGACCAGCGCGCCGGGTCGCTCGGCGATCAGACCGGCACCGGTATCACGGTGCGCCAGTAGGTAGTACGCGACGACGGTGAGCACGGTGGCCGTGAGCACGTGCAGCCCCAGCACCGCGAAGCGGTCGCCCGCGAACGGCCGTACCTGCAGCGACCAGCCCTGCGGGGCCATCCAGGTGAGCGGGCTGGTCGGCCCCGCCCCGGAGCGCACGTCACCGACGGCGCGCAGGGTGTAGGTCACGCCCAGCACCGCGAAGGCGATCACGCGCGCGGTGCGCGCATTGGCGGACAGCTGTGCGGCGACCGCCGCCACCGAGGCGAACACGATGCCCGACCCGGCCAGCGCCAGCCCGAAGGCCAGCGATCCCGCCTTCGGCACGGAAGTGCTCGCGATGTCGGCGTATCCGATCAATCCGGTGAGCAGGGCCCCACCGTAGGCCACGATCAGCGCCGCGGTCAGTCCGGCGAACCGCCCGACCCGGGTGGAGGCCAGCAGCTCGGTGCGCCCTGTCTCCTCGTCGGCGCGGGTGTGCCGGACGACGGTGAGAATGGTGGCCATGGCGATGAGCGTGTAGAACATCCCCGCCTTCCAGATGCCCGCCGCGCCCAGGCTGTTGTCGTTGTAGACCGGCCCGTACATGGCCAGCTCGGCCGGATTGGACAGCACTCCGGCGGCGAAGTCGTGGTAGTCGGAGGGCTGGTGGTAGAGCTTCTGGATACTCTTGACGTACACGCTGCCCAGCGGCAATGACAGCACCAGGATCCACAGCGGCAGCACGATCCGGTCACGCCGCAGATACAGCCGCAGCAGCTTCCAGGTTCCGGTGAAATCCGCCGCGAATGCCGGTGTTTCGAAGGTGCGCGGTGCGGCGGCGGTGACGGCGGTCATTTCGACACCTTCTCCCGCCGGGGAGCCTGCGCGGCGCCGTCGCCGGCCGGTGATCCGCCGTCGAGTGAATAGTGGCGCAGGAACAGCTCTTCCAGCGTCGGCGGCTGGCTGACCAGGCTGCGCACCCCGGCGTCGCCGAGTACCCGGATGAGCTCGCCGAGGTGTTCGCTGTCCACCTGGCAGTGCAGGGTGCGGCCGTCGACGCTGACGTCCTCCACGCCGGGAATCCGGCTGAGATCCCCTGGGCTGCCGATCATCTCGGCCGTGATGGAGGTGCGTGACAGGTGCCGCATCTCGGCCAGGGTGCCGGTCTCGACGGTCCTGCCCTCCCGGATGATGGTGACCCGTTTGCACAGTCTTTCCACCTCGGACAGAATGTGGCTGGACAGCAGCACCGTGGTGCCGCGCGCCACCGCCTCGGCGACGCATTCGTTGAATACCTGCTCCATCAGCGGATCCAGCCCGGAGGTCGGCTCGTCCAGCAGCAGCAGTCGCGCGTTCGACGAGAACGCCGACACCAGAGCGACTTTCTGCCGATTGCCCTTGGAGTAGGTGCGCGCCTTCTTGCTCGGATCCAGTTCGAAGCGCTGGATCAGCTCCGCGCGGCGCTCCTGGTCGATGCCGCCGCGCATGCGCGCCAGCAAGTCGATGGTCTCGCCGCCGGACAGCGACGGCCACAGCGTGACATCGCCGGGGACATAGGCGATGTCACGGTGCAACTCGACCGCGTCGGTCCATGGATCCCGGCCCAGCACCACGGCTTCGCCCGAGGTGCGCGACAGGATGCCCAGCAGGATGCGGATGGTGGTGGACTTTCCGGCCCCGTTCGGGCCGAGGAAGCCGTGCACCTCGCCCTCGGCGACCTCGAGGTCGAGGCCGTCCAGGGCATGCACCTGCCCGAAGTTCTTGTGCAGATCCCGGACTTCGATCACCGGGTTGGCAGGGACGTTCATCGAATCTCCTTGGAGGAAAACGACGTTGGTGGGTTATTGCTCGGTCTGTGCTGTCTGTGCCGTCTGTGCGGCCAGCGTGTCCAGCGCGGTGGAATCGGTGAGCAGTCCGTTGGTGTAGATCTCCAACGCGGGCAGCATCATCCGTTCGGCGTATTCGCGCAGTGCCTTGCGGAAGTCCAGGGGCTCGGCCTGTTCGGTGGCGTAGAGCTGCAGGAACATCATCATGCCGCCGCCGTTGTTGGTGGCGATGTAGCGCGCCATGGCGGGCACGTCGCGCATCGGTTTGATGCTGCCGCCCGCGATGCCGGCCCGCAGGTACTGCTCGGTGTCGTCGACCATGTGCTCGAAGAAGGTCCGCATCAACGGCCCGCCCGCCTGGAAGCTGCGCACGATGTAGGCCATGACGGGCGCGAACGCCTCGATCTCGCCCAGTTGCCGCATGAGTCCGCCCGGCGTGGGGTTGTCGATGTACTCCATCTTCGCGGTCCACACGATCTCCCGGACCCGGTCGTCGCACGCCTCCCGCAGCCCTTCCTTGGAGCCGAAGTGGTGGTTGACCAGACCGGGCGAGACGCCCGCCGCGGCCGCGATGGCGCGCACGCCGACCCCGAAGCCTTGCTCCCCGAACACGGTGATCGCGGCATCGCGAATCCGGGCCCGGGTCGTCAGATCGTCGGTTGAACGCATGTTTAATAGATTAAACACACGTTCAAGCACGGGGCAAGGGCCCTACGGCACGAGGCTCGAGGATTTACGGAATCGCGACCTCGGGACCTTCGAACCCGGCAACCGTCCGCGCGCGGAAAGCCGACCGGCGACAACTATCCCCACGCGGACCATCCGCGCGTGGAGCAGTTGCCGGGTGATTTCAGACCGCACCCGGTGCCGATTTGTGCCAACGCAACCACCGTGCCGAGAACGGAGGCCGTCCCTCCTTTAGGGTGGATCAAGTGACCCCTCTCGATCTGAGTGCCGACCCCATTTCACTCACCGCCGCGCTCGTGGACATTCCGAGCGTGTCCAAGGACGAGAAGGTCATCGCGGACATCGTCGAACGGGCCCTGCGCGAGCAGACCACCGGCTTCGAGATCCTGCGGCACGGCAATACCGTGCTGGCGCGCACCAATCGCGGCCTGCCCACCCGGGTCATCCTCGCCGGGCACCTGGACACCGTGCCGATCGCCGAGAATGTGCCCAGCCGCTTCCAGACGACCGCGGACGGCGAACGGCAGCTGTGGGGTTGCGGCACCGTCGATATGAAGTCCGGCGACGCGGTCTTCCTGCACCTGGCCGCCACCGTGGCCGACCCCGTGCACGATCTGACGCTCATCTTCTACGACTGCGAGGAGATCGCCGCCGAGTTCAACGGCCTGGGCCGCATCGAACGCGAACTGCCGCAATGGCTCGAGGGCGACCTCGCCATTCTCGGCGAGCCGTCGGGGGGCTGGATCGAGGCGGGCTGCCAGGGCACCCTGCGGGTGCGCCTGACCACCGCCGGCGTGCGCGCCCACACCGCGCGAGCCTGGCTGGGCGACAACGCGATTCACCGCCTCGCCCCGATCCTGGAACGGCTGGCCGACTATCGGGCGCGCGAGGTCGAGATCGACGGCTGCACCTACCGCGAGGGCCTCTCGGCCGTGCGCGTCGAGGGCGGCGTCGCCGGCAATGTGGTGCCGGACGTGGCCTCGGTGGACGTGAACTTCCGCTTCGCCCCCGACCGCACCCTGGACCAGGCCACCGAGCACGTGCGCGAGGTATTCGCCGGTCTGGAACTGGATTTCGAGCGCACCGACGGCGCGCCCGGCGCCCTGCCCGGCCTGTCCAACCCGGCCGCCAAGGACCTCATCGAGATCGTGCACGCGCACGGCTCCGGCGGCGTCCGCGCCAAGTACGGCTGGACCGATGTCTCGCGATTCGCCGCGCGCGGCATCCCGGCCGTCAACTTCGGCCCCGGCGACCCGAATCTGGCCCACAAGCGCGACGAGCACCTGCCGGTGGATCAGATCACCCAGGTGACGTCGATGCTCCGTAGCTATCTGACCGGCAACAAATCTGATTAGCCCGAAGGTTCGCGGCGCGTCTCGTTCTGGACCGAGCGGAGCGGGGGAGCGCAGCGGAGGAGCGGAGGGAGGGAAGAACGAGACCTCCAGCGCCGCGAACCCGCCCGGAGCGAAGCGGAGGGCAGAAGGGATACTGCCTGCATGTCTGCTGAATCCGATTACGACGAGGCGCGTTCGCCCAAGACGCCACGATTTCGCGGACCGATCATGCTGCGGCGTGATCGCAAGAAGGGGATAGGGACCACCGATCAGCATCTGCTCGACGAGCGCGGTCCGGTGGACTGGGTGCACACCGACCCTTGGCGCGTGCTGCGCATCCAGGCCGAATTCATCGAGGGCTTCGGCGCTTTGGCGGAGGTGCCGCGCGCGGTCTCGGTCTTCGGCTCGGCCCGCACCCCCGCCGACTCGGCCGAGTACCACGCCGGGATGGCGATCGGAAGCGCCTTGGCCAAGGCGGGTTTCTCGGTGATCACCGGCGGCGGGCCGGGAGCCATGGAGGCCGCCAACCGGGGCGCGTCCGAGGCGGGCGGCTATTCGATCGGCCTGGGCATCGAGCTGCCGTTCGAGCAGCACCTCAACGAGTGGGTCGATCTCGGCATCAACTTCCGGTACTTCTTCGCGCGCAAGACCATGTTCGTCAAGTACTCCCAGGCCTTCGTCTGCATGCCGGGCGGCTTCGGCACCCTCGACGAGCTCTTCGAGGCGCTGACCCTGGTGCAGACCCACAAGATCACCCGATTCCCGATCATTCTGTTCGGCACCAAATACTGGGCGGGACTGATGGATTGGATCCGAGACTCGCTGCTCGGCTCGGCCAAGATCGCGCCCGGTGACATGGGCCTGCTGCACGTCACCGACAGCGTGGACGAGGTGGTGCGGATCGTGACCGAGGCCGCGCGAGCCCGCCAGGAATCCGACGACGACGGCGTGGTGGAGGACCAGTGGTGAGCGAACCGTATGCGGTCTGCGTGTATTGCTCTGCCTCCGTGGACGATCCGCGAGCACTGGAGCTGGCCGCCCGGGTCGGCACCGAGATCGGCCGTCGCGGTTGGCATTTGGTCTCCGGCGGCGGCAATGTCTCCATGATGGGCGCGGTCGCGCACGCCGCCCGCGCGGCCGGGGCCAAGACCATCGGCGTGATCCCGAAGAAGCTGGTGCACCGCGAGGTCGCCGACACCGACGCCGACGAGCTGATCGTCACCGACTCCATGCGCGAGCGCAAACAGATCATGGACGACCGGGCCGACGCCTTCCTGACCCTGCCCGGCGGCATCGGCACCCTCGAGGAGCTCTTCGAAACCTGGACCGGCGCCTACCTGGGCGTGCACGAGAAGCCGGTGGTGGTGCTCGATCCCCAGGACCATTACGCGGGCCTGTTCGCGTGGGTCGGGGAGCTGCGCAAGCGCGGCTACGCGGGCCCCGAGGCGCTGGAGAAGGTGCTCGTGACCGCGGATTTCGAGGCCGCGTTCGCGGCGCTGCGCCCGAGTTTCTGAACCGCCGGGGCGGGTATATCCGCCCCGACCCTTGACCGATCGCGCCGACCTCGCCATGATTCCAGGCGAGATAAGTGATACCAGCTGGTTTCACTCGACAAGATGCGGCCGATCGGCAAGGGTGGGCGTACGGCGTGAGCAAGACCCGTGAGGAGCACAGCGAAGTGAATACGGATGCCCGTTCGACCGTGAGCCTGTTCGATCTGGCCCGCAGTCTGCCCGGCATGGCCACGCAGGCCCCCGGCATGATCCGCAATGCCGTGCACATGCTGGTGCGCTCCGGCGACAAGGCGTCCATCGGACTGTTCTTCCAACGCGGCGCGGCCAAGCACCCCGACCGGCCCTTCCTGAGATTCGAAGGCCGCCAGTACACCTGGGGCGAGGCCAATGCCGAGGTCAACCGGTACGCGAATGTGCTTGCGGCACACGGCGTCGAGCGCGGCGACGTGGTCGGCATCCTGCTGTCCAACCGCCCTGAGGCGCTGTTCACCGTGCTCGCCACCGTGAAACTCGGCGCCACCGCGGGCCTGCTCAACCACAATCAGCGAGATGCGGTGCTGCAGCACAGCTTCGGGCTGCTGAACTCGGTGCTCGACGTGATCGGCGAGGAGTGCGCCGAGGGCTTCGGGACGCTCACCGAGCCCCGGCCCGCCGTCCTGTGGTCCGAGGACCTGGCCGCCCGGGCCCGCACCATGGAGTCCGCCGATCCGGTTGTAACGGAGGAGATCACGGCCAGGGAACGCGCCTACCTGATCTTCACCTCCGGCACCACCGGCCTGCCCAAGGCCAGCGTCATGACCCACCAGCGCTGGACCAAGTCCATGGCCGGAATCGGCGGGCTGGGCGTGCGGCTCACCGGCAAGGACACCCTGTACTGCTGCCTGCCGCTGTACCACAACAACGCCCTCACCGTGGCGCTGTCCTCGGTCATCGCCGGCGGCGCGACATTCGCTCTGGGGCGCAAATTCTCGGCCACCCGCTTCTGGGACGAGGCGATCGACAACCGGGCCACCGCCTTCGTCTATATCGGCGAGCTGTGCCGCTACCTGCTCAACCAGCCCGCCAAGCGCACCGACCGCTCCCACACCGTCCGGCTGTGCGTCGGCAACGGACTGCGGCCCGAGCTGTGGGACGAGTTCCAGAGCCGCTTCGGCATTAAGCGAATCGTCGAGTTCTACGGCGCCAGTGAGGGAAACGTCGCCTTCATCAACGCGTTCGGCCTCGACAAGACCGCGGGCTTCACCCCGCTGCCCTTCGCGATCGTCGAGTACGACGACGCCACCGGCAAGGCGCTGCGCCACCCGGACGGCCGGCTGCGCCGGGTCCGGCCCGGCGGGATCGGCCTGCTGCTGGCCAAGGTCACCAACAGCTCCCCCTTCGACGGCTACACCGACGCCGCGGCCACCGAATCCAAGCTCGTCCGTGACGGTTTCAAGCCGGGCGACTGCTGGTTCGACACCGGCGACCTGGTGCGCGACCAGCGCTTCGGCCACATCGCCTTCGTCGACCGCCTCGGCGACACCTTCCGCTGGAAGGGTGAGAACGTGGCCACCACCGAGGTCGAGGGCGCCTTCGGCGGCATCGACTCCGTCACGCAGGCGGTCGTTTTCGGCGTCGACATCCCCGGCGCCGACGGCAAGGCCGGCATGGCCGCGGTGACCCTGCACGAGGGCGCGGCCTTCGACGGCAAGGTCGCCGCCAAGGCCCTCTACGACCGCCTCCCGACCTACGCCGTCCCGCTGTTCATCCGCGTGGTCCCCGAACTCGAGCAGACCTCCACCTTCAAGAGCCGCAAGGTCGAACTCCGCAAGCAGGGCTACACGCCGGACGACCACAGCGCCCTCTACGTCCTCGCGGGCCGCGCCGACGGCTACGTCCCCGCCTATCCCGACTACGCCGCCGAGGTGGCCGCCGGGCGGGCTCCCGGCAACTGAACAGCAGCCGGTCGGGACACAGTTCCGGTCGGCTGCCCAGCAGCCTCGCCACAGCCCTCGGTACAGTCGAGGGCATGTGTGCGCCGTTGCCGACATTGTGCGGAAAGCCGGTGGCGACGGATCGGGCGCTCGTCATGGCGATCGTGAACCGGACGCCGGACTCCTTCTATGACAAGGGCGCGACGTTCAGCGACGAAGCCGCCATGAACGCCGTGGACCGGGCGGTCGCCGAGGGCGCGGATCTGGTCGATATCGGCGGGGTGAAGGCGGGGCCGGGTTCGGAGGTGGACGCCGCCGAGGAGTCCCGGCGAGTGGTCCCGTTCGTCGCGGCCATCCGCGAGCGCCATCCGGACCTGCTCATCAGCGTGGACACCTGGCGGGCCGACGTGGCCCGGGCCGCGGTCGCCGAGGGCGCGGATCTGATCAACGACACCTGGGCGGGAGCAGATCCGGAGCTAGTCGGCGTGGCCGCCGAATTGGGCGTAGGAATCGTGTGCTCCCACACCGGGGGTGCGATTCCGCGCACCCGTCCGCACCGGGTCCGGTACGCCGATGTGGTGGCACAGGTCACAGAGACGGTGGTGGCCGCCGCCGAAAATGCTGCGGCGGCAGGGGTGGCCAAGGACTCGATTTTGATCGACCCGACCCATGATTTCGGCAAAAACACCTATCACGGGCTCGAATTGTTGCGTGCGATAGACGTTCTTGTGAAAAGCGGATGGCCCGTCTTGATGGCGCTGAGTAATAAGGATTTCATCGGAGAGACCCTTGGTGTCGAGCTGACCGAACGATTGGAGGGCACATTGGCAGCGACTGCATGGTCGGCCGCCGCGGGTGCCCGCGTCTTCCGAGTGCACGAGGTGGCTCACACGCGCCGGGTGGTGGACATGATCGCCGCCATCCAGGGTCTCCGCCCGCCAGCCCGTACTTTGCGAGGTCTCGCATGAAAACAGACTGGGTGACAACCAACACCTTCGACCGCCCCGAGTGGACCATCGACGAACTGATCGCGGCCAAGGGTGACCGCACGGTTTCGGTGGTACTGCCGGCGCTGAACGAACAGGACACGGTGGCCGCGGTGGTGGCCAGCATCCGGCCCCTGCTCGGCACGCTGGTGGACGAACTCGTGGTCCTGGACTCCGGGTCCACCGACGCCACCGCCGCCCGCGCACAGGCCGCCGGAGCGCGCGTGGTGAGCCGCGAGCAAGCCGTCCCCGAACTCGACCCCGTCCCGGGCAAGGGCGAGTGCCTGTGGCGCTCGCTGGCCGTCACCACCGGCGACATCATCGCCTTCGTGGACTCCGACCTCATCGACCCGGACCCGAGCTTCGTGCCCAAGCTGCTGGGCCCGCTGCTCACCGTGGACGGCATGCATCTGGTCAAGGCCTACTACCGCCGCCCGCTGCGCACCGGCGAGGCCGTCGAGCACCACGGCGGCGGCCGCGTCACCGAGCTGGTGGCCCGCCCGCTGCTGGCCGCCCTGCGCCCGGAACTCTCGAATGTGCTGCAGCCCTTGGGCGGCGAGTACGCGGGCACCCGGGAGCTGCTCACCGCGGTGCCCTTCGCCCCCGGCTACGGCGTCGAAATCGGTCTGCTGCTCGACACTTACGACATGCTGGGCCTGCCCAGCATCGGCCAGGTCAACCTCGGCGTCCGCCAGCACCGCAACCGCCCGCTGGCCGACCTCGGCGTCATGAGCCGCCAGATCCTGGGCACCGTCCTGGGCCGCAGCGGCATTCAGGACTCCGGCGCGGCCCTGACCCAATTCCCGATGGTCGCAGGCGAATTCATCGCGCACGCCACCGAGGTCTCGCTCGCGGACCGCCCGCCCATGAACACCCTGCGCCCGGAGGAAGCGGCGGCCTGACCGCTCACCGCGGCCGGGCCTCCTCGCGAGGCCCACTCGTCATTCCGGCGTGCTTTGGCCGGAATCCACTGCGGTGGTGTGGATCCCGGCCAAGAACATGCCGGGACGACGAGGGCTAGCGATCGTGGCGGTAAATGGGCGTGAGCAGGTCCGCCTCGATCGGTTCGCCCGTGGACCGGTCGTAGCGGACGCCCACGACGGCCGAGAACGGGTGGGTGCCCGCGCGCTCGTGCAGGGTCGCCAGTCTCGTTGCCAGCAACCGGATCGCGCCCAGCGAGGCGGGCGGGTGCAGGCCGTCGATGACCAGGACGCTGCCCTTGCCGTCGGGGCGGGGCAGGCGGGCCAGGTAGGCGATGTCGTAGGGCTCGGTGCCGCCCGGCCGGTAGACGCGGCGGGCGGCACGGTCCTCGATGCCGCGGCGCACCCGGCCCGCACGGGCCACGGTGCGACGCAGGCGCGGGTCCGCGGCCACCAAATAGCGCAGGCTGGGCGACAATTCGGGCCCGCCGAGCACGATCAGCCCGTCGCGGTCGAGGTCCAGCGGGCGGCCGGGTAGGAACCGCTGGACATTGGCGGTGAAGCCCAGTTCACGCAGCAGCTCGACCAGCCGGTGCGGCGCGGCCGGGTCCGGTGCGCCCACCAGGGCGATCGAACGGGTCGTGCTGCGGACATCCGGGGTGAGGATGGTGAGCGGGCCATGACCGAAGAACAAACCCTCCGGTACCGGTCCCTGTGTGCTCACCTGGTGAATGCGGGCGCGGGAAAGTCCCGCGGCCGCACCGATTCTCGCGAACGTCCAGCCCTCGGCATGTAGTTCACGGATGACGGCGCGGCGGATGCGAGTCAGCTCATTGATCTGCTGCTGCGCAGCGGCCACGCCTTCGGTGGCGGCTTTCAGGCGTTCGACCTTGTCCTCGATCGCGAATACCCGGGCCACCTCGTCGGCCGACATGTGCGCAGTCTAGATAGCTGGACAGCATCATGCGTCAAGTCCGCTCGACAGATTTGATCTCGGGTCGCGCCCGGACCGTTGCTAAGTGGCGTCGGGGTCCACCGGCGGACGCTCGTTGCGCTCCAGCGGTTTTTGTTCCTTCGGCATCGAAATCGGGCCGGATCCGGTGTTGACGGAACCGTTTCCGCTGTTCGCGGAGCTGACCGGCTTGTCGAAATTGGTCAGGTCATTGAAGCTGTTCAGGATCGAGTCGTCCCCGTCGAGCAGATGTTTCGTGACCATCGACCGAGGATTCATACTGCGCAGTTCGTTCAACTGCTCCAACGGTTTCCGGATCTCGTCGAATTCCGGCCCCAGCTCATTGCGCAATTGCTGAGTTGCGCCAGTGGCGTAATCGCGCGCCTGCTTCAACGCGTGAGCAGTCCAGCGAACGGCGCCGGGCAGTCGCTCCGGGCCGAGAATGACAAGTGCGGCGACGAGCAGAATCAACATCTCGCCCCAGCCGATATTGCTGAACACGGATCCAGGTTACCTTCGTCCGATTCCGGCGTTTTCGCCGCCGCACCTGCGTTGAATCACTGTTTACCGATTAGTCGGATTCCAGCGTGACGGGTACATCCACCTCACGCCCGTCGCGAATCAGGCGCACGGTCACCGTCTGCCCGATCTCGTGCGACTGCACCGCGACCGTCAACTCCTCCGGCCCCGACACATCCCGATCGCCGACCTTCACGATGACATCGCCCTCGACGATGCCCGCCTTGGCCGCCGGGCTCCCGGCCTGCACATCGGCCACCGCCGCACCGCTCATCACGTCATTGGCGACGATCTTGGTCTTGGCGCTCACGCCCAGCCGCGGATGATGCACCGACCCGTCGCGGATCAGCGCCTGCGAGATGCGCTTGACCTGATCCACCGGAATCGCGAAGCCCAGACCCACCGAACCGCCGCTCTCGGACTTGATGGCCGAGTTGATGCCGATCAGCCGGCCCTGCATATCCACCAGCGCGCCACCGGAGTTGCCGTGGTTGATGGCGGCGTCGGTCTGCACGGCATCGAGGGTGGCGTCGGTGTCGGTGCCCTCGCCGCCCACCTTCACCGGCCGGTGCAGCGCGGACACGATGCCGGAGGTGACCGTCTTCTCCAGGCCCAGCGGCGAACCCAGCGCCACCACGTCGTCACCGACCTGCACATCGCCGGAGTTGCCGAGCTGGATCACCGCCAGGTTCTTCACATCGACCTTGAGCACCGCCAGGTCCGATTTGGTGTCGCGGCCCACGATCTGGGTCGGCACCCGCTGACCGTCGGAGAAGACCACGTCCAGCTTGGCCTTGCCAGACTTGTCGTTGGCGGCAAGGGAGATCACGTGATTGTTGGTGACGATGTAGCCCGCCCCGTCGATCACCACGCCCGAACCCGTGGACCCGGTGTCGCCCAGCCACGCGCGCACGGTGACCACCGCGGGCATGACGGCGTTGACCACCTTGGTGAGCTGGTTGTGCGGCTGGCCGCCCGAGGGCGCCGACTGCAGCGCCACCTTGCGCGAGGTCAGCGCGGAGGCCGACGAGCCGGTGAACGCCCCGACGAACCCGCCGATCAGGCCGATGACCGCCGCGATGACCGCCAGCAGGGTCAGCGCCTTCCAGGACACCCGGCCGCCGAAGAGCACCTCGCGCGCACCGAGCTTGGGTCCGGTGACGAGCGGCTGCGGCCGGGCCTGGGCCACGGCCGGAGTACCGAGGCGTGCGGCCGAATTCGGGTCCCGCCACGGATCGGCGGGCGCGGCCGGGGCAGCCGACTCGGCGCCGGCCTCCGGATCCCGCTGCAGCAGTTCGGCCGAACCCTCCGGACGGCCGAACGCCTCCGCCAGCACCGCGTCCGGCGGGCGATTCTGAATCTCGGACTCCCCCTGCACCGCCGCGGCCACGGATCCGGCCGGTCGCGCGGCGAACGATCCGCGCTGCCCGTTCGGGCGACGGAAGGCGCGTGCGGTGTGATTGTCGACATGCGGGCGCAGGACCGGGCGCGGCCCCAGCACCGGTGCGTCCGACGGCCTCAGGTTCCCCCGATCGGCCGCCGAATCGGATTCCCCTGACAACGGTGAATTCGCCGCGGGCCCGCCATCTTCGGCCGGGCCCGTGTTCTTCGATTCGGTGGTCACGCTATGGACTCTACTTGCGCCACCACGAGGTCCACCGCCTGCTGTCGAACGAATCCTGATGGTTGCTCGCGCATTCCTGAATGAGCGAACGCGGAATCCGGCTCAGGGTGTCGTGCAGACTCAGCGGTGCGGAGATCTGATCCGAGGACTGCCGCAGCGCGATTCGTGCCTGCTGCTGGGCGTCGACTTCGGCCGCGCACTCGCGGCACACGGAAATGTGGTGGGCGGCACGCAGATATGCGTTCATCCGCAATTCGCCGTCCACGTAGGCGGCGATGGCCTCACTGGCCAAATGCTCGGTGGGGGCGAAACGCGGGGGACGACGGTGCTGTCGGTCCTCGCCACTCATACGCTGCACACCCTTCCGGACGAATCGAGCTGTTCGGGCGCACGGCCCGCGAGCACAGAGCTCGCGGGTCACCCGACCTTTTCGGTGGCGGCGAAACGCCGCTCCACACCATTATGCTCGAGGTGTTCACGCAGTGCCTGGCGTCCACGATGGATGCGGCTGCGCACGGTGCCCAGTTTGACGCCCAGCGTCGCGCCGATCTCCTCGTACGACAGACCTTCGATGTCACAGAGCACGACCGCGGCACGGAACTCCGGGGCCAGCGAATCCAGCGCGGACTGCAGGTCCGGATCCAGATTGGCGTCGTGATAGGCCTGCTCGGGGCCGGGGCCCTCGGACGGGACGCGGTCGTAGTCCTCCGGCAGCGCCTCCATGCGGATGCGGTTGCGCCGGCGGACCATGTCCAGGAACAGGTTGGTGGTGATGCGGTGCAGCCAGCCCTCGAAGGTGCCGGGCTGGTAGTTCTGCAGGGAGCGGAAGACCCGGATGAAGGTTTCCTGGGTCAGATCCTCGGCGTCCTGCGGATCACCGGTGAGGCGGTAGGCCAGCCGGTACACGCGGTCGGCGTGCTCGCGGACCAGTTCGTCCCAGGTCGGCATGACCGAGCGGTCACCGGTGGCGTCGAAGGCGGCGGTCCCGGTCAGGGCCTCCTCCTCGGCGGAAGTCGGGGTGAAGTCACCGTCCAGCGGGGTGCTCTGTGGAGTCACAGTGCTGTCCAGCGACTTGATCTGCGGGTGCAGAGTGTTGGCGTGTTCACGCGCCGCGTCGACCATGTGGATGGGATTACCTCCTACTCGGGACCGAGAGCGTCGTTATCGGTGACAACCAATCGGTTGATTCGGCTGTTCCCGATCCCCGGCTCGCGGTCGCTGGCCTGGCGTGAGGCTTACTCTCGTCGGTCGTGATGAGGCATCCGTATGCGGAGGCTGAGGGACACCTGAGAAAAATCGCCACACCGGCCGGTCGACGCCACGCCTTACCGGTGTATCGCCGTTAGCCTCTACTTCGTGAGCCAGACTCCCGCGGCACCGAACCTGCAGCGCAACCTCGCCTACGTGGAGGAATCCGTCGCCGAGGACGACATCCTCGTCGGCGCGCGCGAACGCGCCCTCGAACTCGGCGCGGCCCCGGTCGCGCCCGCGGTCGGCGCGCTGCTCAGCATGTACGCCCAATTGCTCGGGGCGCGGGCCGTGGTCGAGGTCGGCACCGGGGCCGGGGTGAGCGGGCTGTGGCTGCTGGACGGCATGCGCGAGGACGGCACGCTGACCACCATCGACTCCGAGCCCGAGCATCAGCGCGCGGCCCGGGAGGCGTTCCGGTCGGCCGAGATCGCGCCGGCGCGGACCCGGCTCATCAACGGACGGGCCCTGGATGTGTTGCCGCGCTTGGCCGATGGGGCCTACGACCTGGTGTTCATCGATGCCGCGCCGCTCGAGCATCCGCAGTACGTGATGCAGGCCGTGCGCCTGCTACGCGAGGGCGGGGCGATCCTGTTGCACAACGCGCTGCTCGGCGGGCGGGTCCCCGATCCGGCGCAGCGTGATCCGCAGACCATGGCGGTGCGGGCCGCGACCCGGGCCATCGCCGAGGACCCCGACCTCACCAGCGTGTTGATCCCGGTCGGCGACGGGCTGCTGTGCGCGGCCCGCGGCTGAGTCGGTAACGTAAGGGCACGTGAGTACTCAGGGAGCTTCAGCAGTCGGCCTCGCCACCATCACCGCGAACGGGACGGTGCTCGACACCTGGTATCCCTACCCGGAACTGGGTGAATTCAGCGATACCGGCTCCAAGCGGCTGGATCCCTCCGACGTCGAGTACGCCAAGTTCGCCGATTCCGTCGGCGTCGACGAGGCCCGCCGGGTCGAGGTGGTCGTGGTCCGCACCACCATCGCCGACCTGTCCGCCGCGCCGGTCGACACCCACGACGTCTGGCTGCGCCTGCAGTTGCTCTCGCACCGCCTGGTCCGCCCGCACGGTCTGAGCCTGGACGGGCAGTTCGGTCTGCTCGCCAATGTGGTGTGGACCAACCATGGCCCGTGCTCGGGCGAGGAGTTCGAACTCACCCGCATGAAGCTGCGTGCCCGCGGCCCGGTCACCGTCTACGGCGTGGACAAGTTCCCGCGCATGGTCGACTATGTGCTGCCGTCGGGCGTGCGCATCGCCGACGCCGACCGCGTGCGCCTGGGCGCGCACCTGGCCCCGGGCACCACGGTCATGCACGAGGGCTTCGTCAACTTCAATGCCGGCACGCTCGGCAATTCCATGGTGGAAGGCCGTATTTCGGCCGGCGTGGTGGTCGGTGACGGCTCCGACGTCGGCGGCGGCGCGTCCATCATGGGCACCCTGTCCGGCGGCGGCAAGCAGGTCATCTCACTGGGCGAGCGCTGCCTGCTGGGCGCGAACTCGGGCCTGGGCATCTCGCTGGGCGATGACTGCGTGGTCGAGGCGGGCCTGTACGTGACCGCGGGCACCAAGGTGACCGGGCCGGACGGCACGGTCGTCAAGGCCGGCGAGCTGTCGGGGCAGTCCAACCTGCTGTTCATCCGCAACTCGGTGACCGGCGCGGTCGAGGTCAAGGCCCGCAAGGGCACCGGCGTCGAGCTCAACGCGGCGCTGCACGCGAACGACTGAACCCCGAAACCACGAAAACCCCTGTCGGCCTTGCGCCGCAGGGGTTTTCGCCACTTCGGGCTCAGTGGTACAGCGAGCACAACGGATTGGCGGATCCGTCGTAGACCGGGAACGTCGGCGTGTTGCACTGGCCCGACCCGGTCTGGAACGCCTTGATCAGATTCGACGAACCGGCCGCCGACGGGTCGAAGGACCCGAACGCCCCGGTGTTCACCGACCCGGTGCCGGTGGTGTTGGGCGCCGCGACCGGATCGGCGTTCTGCCCCATCGGGGTGAGGGGCAGCGCGTCGGCGCTCGCCACGGCGGCGGGCGCGAGCAGACCGGCGAAGACGGCGGCAGCCGCCACGGTGTTACGCAGAGCGGTAGGCATCGAGCGAATCTCCTTGGAAGCACTGAACTTTCGTCTCCAAGAAACTAGAGGTTCGCTGGACCCACCACGAGACCCCGAAACCTCCGGCACCGGAACTCCGGTGTCAGATGCCGAAGGCGATGATCCGCTCGGGGGTGATTCGGATGAGCTCCGGGGACAGGCCGGGGTAGAAGGGTTCGACGTCACGCAATGCCTGTGCGGTGCCCCGGATTTCGAGCATGCGCACCTCCCATGGCTGGACGGATTTGATGTCGTCCACCACGAAGGAGACCCGTTCCTCCTTGACGAGGTTGCGGAACTTCTGGCTCGCGCCCAGATCGCGGCCACCGATGTCGATGGTGCCCAGCGCCGCGTTGAAGCGGAACCCGACGGGGTTGTTCTGGGGCGAGCCGTCGGGGCGGATGGTGGCCAGCCGCCCCAGTCGCTGGCTGTTCAGGTACTCGATCTGGGCGGGCGACAGAGATGCGGTCATGACCACCACGCTAGGACCTCGACCGCACTCGAGGTCAAGCCAGCAGTTTCTTCTGGACCTTGCCCATGGCGTTGCGGGGCAGGGATTCGACCACGCGCACCTCGCGCGGGCGCTTGTGCGCCGAGAGTTCGCCCGCCACATGGGCGATGAGCGATTCGGTGACCGACTCCCCCGCACCCGCCCGGAGCACGACGTAGGCGACGATGCGCTGGCCGAGGTCCTCGTCGGGCACGCCGATCACCGCGGTCTCGGCCACCGCCGGATGCCCGAGCAGCGAGGTCTCGATCTCGCCCGCGCCGATGCGGTAGCCACCGGACTTGATCAGGTCCACCGATTCCCGGCCCACGATGCGGTGGAAGCCCTCGGCGTCGATGACGGCCACGTCACCGGTCTTGAACCAGCCGTCGGCGGTGAAGTTCTCGGCGGTGACCTCCGGCTTGCCCAGATAGCCGTCGAACAGCATGGGGCCGCGAACCTGCAGGCCGCCGACACTTTCCCCGTCGTGCGGCACCGGCGCGCCGGACTCGTCGCGCAGCCTGGTCTCGACGCCGGCGACCGGCAGCCCGACCCAGCCGGGGCGGCGCTCGCCGTCGGGCCGGGTGGAAAGGGTGATCATGGTTTCGCTCATGCCGTAGCGCTCGATCGGGGCGTGCCCGGTGAGCTCGGCCAGCCGCTCGAAGGCCGGCACGGGCAGCGGCGCGCTGCCGGAGATCAGGATCCGCGCCTTCGCCAGTTCCCTTGCGGCCGAGGGCTCTTCGACGACCCGCGACCAGACGGTCGGCACGCCGAAGTACATGGTGCCGTGAGCCGCGGCGTACGCCTTCGGGGTCGGCTTGCCGGTGTGCACGAGCGGGCTGCCGACCCGCAGCGGACCGAGCACACCGAGGATCAGGCCGTGCACGTGGAACAGCGGAAGACCGTGCACCAGAACGTCTTTGTGGGTCCACTGCCACGCCTGCGCCAGGGCGTCCAGGCCCGCGGCGATGGCGTCGCGGCTGAGCATCACGCCCTTCGGCGCACCGGTGGTCCCGGAGGTGTAGAGAACGAAAGCCGTTGACTTGCCGGATGGTTCGGCGTACCGATGCCAGGACCGCGCATGCTTGCGCACCGGGATCACCGGCAGCTCGGAGCCCTCCGCGGCCTGGCCCAGCCAGGCCTGCGCGCCCGAATCCTTCAGGATGTGAGCCAGTTCCGCGCTGCCGGCGTCCGGCGGGACCGGGACCACGGTCACCCCGGCGAGGAGGCAGCCGACCACCGCGAGCACGGTGGTGACGGTCGGTTCGGCCAGCACCGCCACCCGCCGGGCCTGCGCGACGCGTTCGGCGACGGAGGTGGCCGCGCCGAGCAGATCGCTGCGCGACAGCGTCTCCCCGTCGATGGTGACGGCATTCGGGATATCGTCTCCGGCGGCAATGGCGGCCGGGTTCAGCGAGCTCAGCAACAGCGGCGACACGCGCGTCACGCTACCCGAGGCCCCGGGACAACGAATCGGGTGCGAACCCGCCAAGTCGGTTGACAGGCGACCCGAGTGGGTAAGAAAGTTTCTGTATAACCTTCTCACTCAGAGGATGTGGTCGACGATGACCAGGCCGCTTCACGATCCGTTCGACATCGGCGCTCCCGAACCCGAGATCGATATCCGGCAGTACCTCGACGGCGCGGCCGGATTCTTCGGCGCGGCGGCCAATGTGATCATGCAACTATCCAACCGTCCGGTCGGCTACGGCGTGGTGGAGAGCCCGGTGGAGTCCGGGAACGTCATGATCCATCCGATCAAGCGGCTGCGCACCACCCTCACCTATCTGGCCGTCGCGCTGCTCGGCACCGAGGAGGACCGCGCCGCCTACCGCGAAGCCGTCGATTCCGTGCACAAGTACGTCCGCTCACGCGCGGGAAGCACGGTGAAGTACAACGCCTTCGACCCCAAACTCCAGCTGTGGGTGGCGGCCTGCCTCTACTGGGGCGCACGCGACCTCTACGAGCGCATGCACGGCCCGATGGACGAGTACGACGCCGACGCCTTCTACCGGCATGCCGCCCGCATGGGCACCACCCTGCAAGTGCGCCCGGACATGTGGCCGACGGATCGCGTTGCCTTCGACCGCTATTGGGAGGAGAACCTCGCCCGCACCCGCATCGATCCGAAGATCAAGGCGTACTTCGAGGATCTCATCGACCTGAGGATGCTGCCCCGGCCGCTGCAGCTGACCTTCGGCCCCCTGCATCGCTTCTTCGTGACCGGCCTGCTGCCGCAGCACCTTCGGGACGAGATGGGCATGACCTGGACGCCACGTCAGGACCGGCTGCTCGCCCGCATGCTGCGGGTGGTCGGCGCGGCGGAGAGCGTGGTGCCCGCGCCGGTGCGCGCCTTCCCGCTCAATGTCTATCTGATGGACATGCGGCTGCGCCGCAGGCTCGGCCTGCGGTTGGTGTGAGAAGCCCTGCCGCTCAGTGGATTCGGAAGCCGGGGACGACGTGATCGCGGGCGAACTGCCGCAGTGCGACCGGATCGTCGAGCGGGATGACCGTCTGCGGAGTCAGCGCCAGGGACAGCGCGGCGCGGGCGATCATCTCGGCCAGCGGTAGCGGGTCGTACTGCGGCACTTTGCCTTCGGCCTGCAACCGGGCGATGAACTCGGCGAGATAGTCACGGCCGAGCTCGATGACCGGCGCGCCCTGCACGGTCAGGTAAGGCAGCACGATCTCCGGTTCGGTCTTGAGCAGCCGTCCCAGCAGCTGGTTTCCGCGCAGTCCCTCGATGAAGGCGATGAACAGCGCGATGATCTGGTCCTCGGCGCTGGCATCGGCTTCGATGGGCCCCTGCACGGCGGCATCGATCTCGTCGACGAGCTGGCGAGCCTGCCGCAGCCCGACGGCCTGGATGAGATCGTTCTTGCCGGCGAAGCGCCGGTAGAGGGTGGCCAGCGAGAGCCCGCCGCGCCGGGCGACCTCGACCATGCTGGTGCGTTTGATGCCGAAGTCCAGGAAGGCCATGAGCGCGGCGTCGAGAACCTTGGCCTGATTACGGTCCTCAGGGCCGGATCCGCGGACGAGCGGCAGCAGTTTGGCCAGTTTGGCCATGGTCCGAGCCCTTTCCGGTGAGATCGAGAGACTGAGGCACTAATCTTCGCACATTGACAGCCGCATGCCACGATGAGAAGGTGATCGTAAATCTTTCTCACACTCTCCTCATCGGCGAGGAGTGACGACGAGGAGCCGAGTCAACGATGACCGCACCGCTTCGCAAGTTCGAGTACGAGCCAGTCGGCCCCGAGCCGATGACCACCGAGCAAGTTCGCGAGTATATCGACGGAATCGGGGCGTTCCTCGGCGGTGCGGCCAACGTGATCATGCAGCTGTCGCTGACCCCGGTCGCCTACGGCGTGATGGAATCCGACGTGCACAGCGGCTCGATCATGGTGCGCCCCATCAAGCGGCTGCGCACCACCCTCACCTATCTGGCCGTCGCCATGATCGGCGACGAGGACGACCGCCGCGACTACCGCGAGGCCGTCAACGGCTCGCACCGCACCATTCACACCAAGCCCGGCAGCCCGGTCAAGTACAACGCCTTCGACCCGAAACTCCAGCTGTGGGTGGCGGCCTGCATCTACTGGGGCTTCGACGACATCCTCCACCGCATGCGCGGGCCGATGGATCCCGCGGTGGCCGAGGCCTTCTACCGCCACTGCGCGCGCCTGGGCACCACCCTGCAGATGCGCGCGGAGATGTGGCCCGCGACCCGCGACGAGTTCTACGTCTACTGGGAAGAGAACCTCGCCACCAAGACCATCGACGAGGCCACCCGCACCTACTTCAACGCCCTCACCGATCTGAAGATGCTGCCCTGGCCGCTGCAGGTCACCCTCGGCGGCCTGCACCGCTTCATCGTGACGGCGCTGCTGCCGCCGCATCTGCGCGCCCAGATGGGCATGTCCTGGACCGCCCGCGACGAGCGCGTCTTCGGCGGCTTCCTGCGCCTCATCTCCGCCGTGTGGACCCGCATGCCCACCCCGATCCGCCTGTTCCCCTTCAATTTCTACCTCGCCGACATGCGCCTGCGCCGCCGCCTCGGCCGCCCGCTGGTCTGACCGAACTCTCGAACCTTCAGGGGTCACACCCCTGAAACCCTTGAGCGGCGGGCGAGGACTCCCGGCCCGCCGCACGACCTTCGATCGCGGCCGACCAGGGTGCGACCAACCCCCAAGGTCTCGCCTCTGAACCCCGGTGGGCGGGGTGGGCTCTCGGTCCGCCGCACGAGCTTCAGGCGCGGTCCGTGAGGGCTCGGAGGAAGAAGGCCAGGTTGGCGGGGCGTTCGGCGAGGCGGCGCATGAGGTAGCCGTACCACTGGGTGCCGTAGGGGATGTAGACGCGCAGGGCATGGCCTTCGGAGACCAGGCGGCGTTGTTCGTCGTCGCGGATGCCGTAGAGCATCTGGAACTCGTAATCGCCCGGGCTGTGGTTGTTCTCGGAGGCCAGGGTCAAGGCGGCGGCGATCATGGCCGGGTCGTGGGAGGCGATCATCGGGTACCAGGCGTCGCGCATGAGGACGTCCAGGCAGCGCAGGTAGGAGGCGTCGACCTCGGCGCGGCGGCGGTAGGCGACGGTCGCGGGTTCCTGATACGCGCCCTTGCACAGGCGGATTCGGGTGCCGTCGGTGGCCAGGTCGCGGGCATTGTCCTCGGCCTGGCGCAGGTAGGTCTGCAAAGCCACCGCGAGCCAAGGGAATTCGGCGCGCGCCAGCCGGACCGCGTCCAGGGTGTCCTCGGTGGTGGTGTGGTCCTCGGCGTCGACGGTCACCCAGACGTGGCGTTCGACGGCCTTGGTGCACAGCTTGTGCAGATTCTCCGCGGCGATGGCCGGGCCGTCCTGCCCCAGCGACTGGCCCAGCGCCGACAGCTTGAGCGAGACCTCCACCCGGGGGATCTCGGAGTGCGCGCCGGGTACCGCGTGGTCGACCTCGGCGAGGTCGTCGATGAGCGAAAGATATTCCGTCACCGCGGCATCGGCCTGGGCGCGGTCGGTGGTGTACTCGCCGAGGAAGTCGACGCTGACCGAGCGGCCGCTCTCCAGCAGCGCGGTCGCCACCGGGACCAGGTCGGCGCGGGCCTCCCCGGCCACGAAGCGCCGGACCACGGCCGCGGTGACCGGGACCCGGGTGATGGCGTCCTTCAGCTTGGACGATCCGGCCGCCGCCAGGATCGCCGGACGTAGCGGGTTCATCGCACCTCCATGTGGGGGTAGCGGTAATCGGTGGGGGGAACGAAGGTTTCCTTCAAGGTCCGGGGCGCGACCCAGCGCAGCAGGTTGAGGTAGGAGCCCGCCTTGTCGTCGGTTCCGGAGGCGCGCGCGCCGCCGAAGGGCTGCTGGCCGACGACCGCGCCGGTGGGCTTGTCATTGATGTAGAAGTTGCCGGCGGCGAATCGCAGTGCGGTCGAGGCGGATTCCACGGCCTGGCGGTCGCGGGCGAAGATCGCGCCGGTCAGGGCGTAGGGCGAGGTGGAGTCCACGATGTCGAGGATGTCGGCGAAGGAGTCCGGGGCGCTGTCGTCGTAGACGTAGACCGACAGGATCGGGCCGAAGTACTCGGTGGCGAAGGCCTCGTCGCCGGGGTCGTCACCGAGCAGGACCGTGGGGCGCACGAACCAGCCCTCGCTGTCGTCGCACCCGCCGCCCACGATGTCGATTCCGGCGCCCTTGGCCCGATCGATGGCCGCCTCGCATTTCAGGTAGGCGCGGCTGTCGATCACGGCCCCACCGAAATTCGACAGGTCGGCGACGTCACCGTAGGTCAGCGACTCCACTTCGGACAGGAAGTCCTCCCCCATCCGCTGCCACACCGACTTGGCGATGTAGGCCCGCGACGCGGCCGAGCACTTCTGCCCCTGATACTCGTAGGCCCCGCGAATCATGGCCGTACGCAAGGCATCCGGATCGGCGGAGGGGTGAGCGAGAATGAAGTCCTTGCCGCCGGTCTCCCCTACCAGTCGCGGATATCCGTGGTAGCGGCCGATATTCGAGCCCACGCTCTGCCACAGGTACTGGAAGGTGCGGGTGGATCCGGTGAAGTGGATGCCCGCCAGCTTCGGATCGGCCAGCACGACCTCCGAGAGCTTCGCGCCGTCGCCGGTCACCATATTGATGACGCCGGGCGGCAGGCCCGCCTCTTCCAGCAACAGCATCGTGTAGTACGCCGAAAGCTGCTGTGTCGGCGAAGGTTTCCAGACCACGGTATTGCCCATCAGGGCGGGTGCGGTCGGCAGGTTCCCGGCGATGGCGGTGAAGTTGAACGGCGTGATGGCGTAGACGAAGCCTTCCAGCGGCCGGTAGTCCATCCGATTCCACACCCCCGCAGCCGATTCCGGCTGTTCCCGCAGAATCCGCCGGGCGAACGCGACATTGAACCGCCAGAAGTCGACCAGTTCGCAGGGCGCGTCGATTTCGGCCTGCTGCACCGTCTTCGACTGCCCGAGCATGGTGGCGGCGGCGATGGTCTCGCGCCAGGGCCCGGCGAGCAGGTCGGCGGCCCGCAGCAGGACCGCGGCCCGTTCCTCGAAGGGCAGGGCCCGCCAGCCGGGCGCGGCGGCCGTGGCGGCGGCGACGGCCGCGCGCGCTTCGTCGTGAGTGGTATTGGTGTAGGTCCCGAGTACGTGCCGATGCCGGTGCGGCATCGTGATGTTGAGCCGTTCGCCGCCGCCGGGCTGATGCTTGCCGCCGATCACGAGCGGCACGTCGACGGATTCGGCGGAGAGATCGGCGAGCTTGCCGGTCAGCAGCTCGCGTTCGCGGCTGCCCGGAGCGTAGGTGTGCACCGGTTCATTGGCGGGAGCAGGGACAACCGTGACAGCGTCCATATCCCAGGCTAACGCGATAGCCCGGGCCGGGCCGGAACGAACACGCTCCGACCCCGCCCTTCATCGGAAAATCTCCGTCACTTGAAGTCGTTGGCGATGATGTTCTCGATATTGCGTTCGGCCAACGCGGTGATGGTGACGAACGGGTTGACGGTGGTGAGACCCGGGATCAGCGAGCCGTCGATGACGTACAGGCCCGGGTACGGGGTGAGCCGCCCGTAGTTGTCGGTGGACACGTTGATCACGCAGCCGCCCAGCGGGTGGTAGGCGAAATCGTCACCCCAGGTCTTGTATTCGCCGAACAGGTCGGTCCGGTAGATGGTGGCCTGTTTGGTGTTGATCGGGTCGAAGATGCGCTTGGCGCAGTCGATACTGGGCTGGTTCCAGGCGGTCTGCCAGTTCAGGTCCACGCCACCGGAACCCGAGTTGTAGGAGAAGGTGCCGCGGTTCGGGTTCTTGGTGATGGCCAGGTACAGGCTGGCGAAGGTCTCGATGCCCGCCGGGAACGGCGAGATCTCCGCGAACGCCGGACCGCCGCTGTCGGCCCAGTTGTCGATGCCGAGGGTCGGAATGCAGGACTGCAGGCTGCCGGTGGCGTCCCAGGCCTGGTTCTGCCGGGCCACCATGACATTGCCGTTGTTGCCCCAGCCGGTGCCGACCGAGTCGGGCAGGTTGGGCAGCTTGCCGGTGGCCTTCTGGGTGACCAGCAATTTGCTGGTGCCCACGCTGCCCGCCGCGAAGAAGACCTTCTGCGCCGTAACGGTTTTCGTCTTGACGGTATTGCCGCTGGTGTCTATCTGGTTCATGACCACCGAGAACCCGCCGCCATTGGCGGGCGAGACCGCGGTGACGTTGTGCTGCGGCACGATGGTCACCTTGCCGGTGCCCGAGGCCGCCGCCAGATACGTCTTGTCGAGGGAGTTCTTGCCGTAGTTGTTGCCGTAGATGACCTCGGCGTTGAGCGCCGATCGCGTCGCGGTGCCGGCCTGCTCCTGCTTCATGTAGTTGAAGTCGTAGACGTTCGGCACGAAAGTCGTCGAAAACCCGGAAGCCTCGGCCGTTTTCTTCCCGACCCGTGCGAACTGGTAGCAGTCGGCGGACTGCCACCAGGTCTGGTCGACGTTGTTCACCTTCAGCCCGGCATTGGCCCGCGGATAGTAGGTGCTGTACATCGAGGCCGCGTCCACCGACGGCAGGATGCTCGCGAAGTTCTCCTGCTTGGGCGTCACCGCCATGCCGCCGTTGACCAGCGAGCCGCCGCCGACGCCGCGGCCCTGGTAGATCCGAATCCCGCTGAACTGCTCGGCGTCCAGGACGCCGGTGTAGTTGGAGATGGCCTTGTCGTAGGGCGCGCCCATGAAGTGGTTGATGGGCTGGACGGTCTCGGTGCGCAGCCAGAAGGACCGGCCGTCCGGGTTGAGCATGTTGCAGAAGACCTTGCCGTCCGAGCCGGGCTGGGTCCAGGACATGCCCTTCTCGACCATGACGACGCTCTGCCCGGCCTGGGCCAGCCGCAGGGCCGCGACCGCGCCGCCGTAGCCGGTGCCGATGACCAGGATCGGCATGGTGTCGCCGTCATTGATCGAGCCGGTGGGTAGGGCCCGCGCCGATGGCATCTTCGGTAGTAGCGCAGCCGCCCCCAGAATGACACCTGTTGCAGCTAGGAACCCGCGTCGGCTGACATTACTGCCGAAGACACTCTTACCGGGGGTTTCATAAGATGGACCACGCACTGAAAGACTCCTCATCGAGTTGCGATGAGAACCTGTTATAGGCGTTGTGAAAGACCTACGGGTCAGTTTCGGGAAAGATCGAGTTCAGAAAAAGAAAAAGCCCTCCGAGAGGAGGGCTTGAACTTCGATACAGAGAGCGACCCTGACGGGACTCGAACCCGCGACCTCCGCCGTGACAGGGCGGCGCGCTAACCAACTGCGCCACAGGGCCTTGCATGGAACCAGGCCACCGGGCCTCGCAACGTCGTAGACGGTATCACGGGCCCGGTGGTAACGGAAAATCAGCTGGTCAGGCGATCAGCGGCCGCGGCGATGCGCTCGTCGGTGGCGGTAAGGGCAATGCGCACATGCTGATTGCCGCGCGGGCCGTAGAACTCGCCCGGGGCCGCCAGGATGCCGCGCTCGGCCAGCCAATCCAGGGTCGTGCGACACGGCTCGCCGCGCGTGGACCAGAGGTACAGGCCCGCGTCGGAGTCGTCGATACGGAAACCCGCACGCTCCAGGGCATCTCGCAGCACCACCCGCCGCGCGCGGTAGCGGTCCTTTTGCTCGACCTCGTGGGTGTCGTCGCCGAGGGCCGCGGTCATGGCCGCCTGGATCGGGTACGGCAGCATCATGCCCGAGTGCTTGCGCACCTCGAGCAACTCCGCCACCAGCTCCGGGTCACCGGTCACGAAACCGGCCCGGTAGCTCGCCAGATTCGAGGTCTTGGACAGCGAATGGATGGCCAGCAAGCCGGTGTGGTCGCGACCGCACACCTCGGGATCGAGGATGGACACCGCGTCGCGGCCCCAGTCCAGGCCGAGGTAGCACTCGTCGGAGGCGACGATGGCCCCGCGTTCGCGGGCGAAGCGCACCACCTTGCGCAGGTGGTCGACGCCCAGCACCTTGCCGGTCGGGTTGGACGGCGAGTTGAGGAAGATCAGCGCCGGCCGCTCGGGACCGAGCTGGACCGTCGAGTCGGCACGCAGGTAGCGCGCGCCGGCGAGCAGCGCGCCCACCTCGTAGGTCGGGTAGGCGACCTCCGGGATGACGACCAGATCCGAGGCCCCCAGGCCCAGCAGCCGCGGCAGCCCCGCGATCAGCTCCTTGGTGCCGATGGCGGGCAGCACGGCGGCCGGGTCCACCCCGGTGATCCCGAATCGCCGCTTCAGCGCCGCGACAACGGCTTCGCGCAATTCGGGCGTGCCGTGCGTGGTCGGATACCCGGGCACCTCCGCCACCGACGAGAGTGCCTCGCGGATCAGCGGATCCACCGGATCGACCGGTGTCCCGACCGAGAGGTCGACGATGCCGTCCGGATGCGAAGCGGCCTTCGCCTTCACGGAAGCGATGGTGTCCCAGGGGAAATCGGGTAGCAGAGCGCTGACCCGGCCACGCGCGGTCAAATCTCGTCCTACTCGCTGGCCATCGGCGGTAGCGCGGCGATGAACGGCGGGTCGTAGTCGACCTTGCCGACCTTGGTGGCGCCGCCCGGGGAGCCCAGGTCGTCGAAGAAGTCGACGTTGGCGTTCACGTAACCGGCCCACTGATCCGGGGTGTCGTCTTCGTAGAAGATGGCTTCCACCGGGCAGACCGGTTCACACGCACCACAGTCCACGCACTCGTCCGGTTGGATGTACAGCATGCGGCCGCCCTCGTAGATGCAGTCCACGGGGCATTCCTCGATGCACGCCTTGTCCTTCACGTCAACGCACGGTTCAGCGATGATGTACGGCACTGCCGCTCTCCTAGTCTGTCCTCACATGCGGGATGAACTCCGCCCGGCGAAAACCCTATACTCCCCCGCCTCCCCGAGACTTCAGCGGGCGGCTCGGAGCCGCTCACCGTTGGCAACCCGTACAGGCGGCGGGGAGCCGAACCGATTTTGGACGTACCCGGTGAGGTACCCCCGGCGCAGCGAAATCAGTTGTCACGTTCCGAACGCTGCGAGTTGGTTCGGCATCCCTCAGCTTCCCAGCAGCGTCGCTGAGAGCTGGGAGCGTACCCGGTTCGGCGCCACACCGTAGGTGGTGGTGCGCTGCCTTACCGGGCGGCCGATACCCGACGCGATCTCCGTCAGTTCCTCGACCGTTTTGGCGGAGCCGTGCTCGGATCCGGCCATGCGGGAGATGGTCTCCTCCATGAGCGTGCCGCCGAGGTCGTTGGCACCACCATTCAGCATCAACTGGGTTCCCTTGATACCAAGTTTGACCCAGCTGGTCTGAATATTCTCGATTCGGCCGTGCAACATGATTCGGGCCAGGGCGTGCGCGGCGCGGTTGTCGCGCACGGTCGGGCCCGGGCGGGAGGCGCCGGCGAGGTAGAGCGGGGCGGACTGGTGCACGAAGGGCAGCAGCACGAATTCGGTGAAACCGCCCGTCTCGTCCTGGATTCCGCGCAGCACGTTCAGGTGGCCGACCCAGTGCTTCGGGTTGTCCACGTGCCCGTACATCATGGTCGAGCTGGAGCGGATGCCCAGCTTGTGCGCGGTGGTGATGACGTCGATCCAGGCCGAGGTGGGCAGCTTGCCCTTGGTGAGCACCCAGCGCACCTCGTCGTCGAGGATCTCGGCGGCCGTGCCCGGAATCGAGCCCAGCCCGGCCTCTTTCAGCGCCGCGAGCCAGTCGTGCACGGACTGGCCGCCGCGGGACGCGCCGTTCACGATCTCCATCGGGCTGAAGGCGTGCACGTGCATCTCGGGCACGCGCTCCTTGATGGCCCGCACCAGATCCGCATAGCCGGTGACCGGTAGCTCGGGGTCGATGCCGCCCTGCATGCAGATCTCCGTCGCGCCCTCGACCCACGCCTCCCAGGCGCGGTCGGCGACCTCGGACGGGCTCAGGCTGAAGGCGTCGGCGTCGCCCTTGCGCTGTGCGAACGCGCAGAAGCGGCAGCCGGTGTAGCAGATATTGGTGAAGTTGATGTTCCGGTTGACGATGTAGGTGACGTCGTCGCCCACGGTGTCGCGGCGCAGCTGATCGGCCAGCGCGGTGATGGCCTCGAGCGCGGGGCCGTCGGCGGTGGCCAGCGCCAGGTACTGGTCGTCGGACAGCCCGGCCGGGTTCTTCTCGGCCGCGCGCAGCGCGGCCATCACGTCGGCGTCGAAGCGCTCGGGCGCGGCGGCGGCCAGCTCGTGCACCTGCTCGCGAATGCTCTCCCAGTCGCCGAAGGCTCCCAGCGAATCATCGGCAATGCCGGAGTCGCTGCGGGATTCGGTGAGCCGGCCCTCGGAGTCGATGGCGGTGTTGAGATCGATGCGGCCGACGGATTCCCAGTCGTGGTCGGGCTCCTGCCAGGGCAGGCCGGACGGCTTCACGTCGGCGGCCAGGCCGGTCTTCGGATCCATCAGGGCGGCAACGTGTTTGGAGACACGCGGATCGATCCACGGATGCCCGGCCAGCACGTACTTCGGGTGTGCGGTGATGCGCTCGGTGAGCACGTAACCGGCCTCGGCGGTGACCTGCGCGAGGGTCTCCAGATTCGGCCAGGGCCGTTCCGGATTCACGTGGTCGGGGGTCAGCGGGGACACCCCGCCCCAGTCGTCGATGCCCGCCGCGATGAGCGCCCGGCATTCGTCCAGCGACACCAGGTTCGGCGGGGCCTGGATGCGCATCTTCGGTCCGAGCAGCAATCGGGCCACCGCGATGGTGGCCCGGAACTCCTCCAGATCGGCGTCCGGGGTGTCGCGCATGGCGGTGTTCTGCTTGGCCAGGAAGTTCTGCACGATGACTTCCTGCACGTGGCCGAACGCCTTGTGCACCTTGCGGATCGCGAGGATGGACTCGGCGCGCTCGGTCAGGTTCTCGCCGATCCCGACCAGGATGCCGGTGGTGAACGGCACCGATAGCCGACCGGCATCGGTCAGCGCGCGCAGGCGCACGGCCGGGTCCTTGTCCGGCGAACCGTAGTGCGCCTGACCGGGTTCGGTGAACAGCCGGGTCGAGGTGGTCTCGAGCATCATGCCCATGGACGGCGCGACCGGCTTGAGCCGCGAGAGCTCCTCCCAGCTCATCACGCCCGGATTCAGGTGCGGCAGCAGGCCCGTCTCCTCCAGCACGCGAATCGCCATGGCGCGCACGTAGTCCAGGGTGGAGTCGTAGCCGCGCTCGTCGAGCCACTGCCGGGCCTCGGGCCAGCGCTCCTCCGGGCGGTCGCCGAGGGTGAAAAGCGCTTCCTTGCAACCGAGTTCGGCGCCCTGACGGGCGACCTCGAGAATCTCGTCGGGCTCCATGTACATGCCCTTGCCCTGCGCCCGCAGCTTGCCGGGCACGGTGACGAAGGTGCAGTAGTGGCACTTGTCGCGACACAGATGCGTAATGGGGATGAACACTTTGCGGGAGTAGGTGATCGGGAGCGTCTCCCCCGCGTACCCTGTTTCGCGCAGCCCGGCGTCGCGCACCCGCGCGGCCGAGGCGGTCAGATCCTCGAGCTGCGCGCCCCGCGCGTGGAGCAGCACCACGGCCTCGTCGAGGTTGAGCGTCGCGCCGTCCCGAGCCCGGCGCAGCGCCCGGCGCATGGCCGAGTCACTCGGCGGGGCGGGCGGCACGCTCGGGTTCGCTAGATCCGTCACGCCATCGATCATGCGCCATCCATCCGACTTATCCGACTCGGGTGCCATGGAACGGGCAAACCGTCCTCCCCGTGCCGTTATTCCGAGCCCACGATGCGAGTATTCGTACTCACTGAGATCAACTGTTCAAATTTCAGTCGCGGTGAAATAGCCTCGCGGGCGTTCGCTTCACAGAAGAAGTAGGGAGAGACCTTCGTGCTCGCGAGAATCCGCCGCGCCGCCGTCGTCGCGGGGCTGTCCGCCACCGCCCTGCTGACCATCGCCACCAGCACCGCAGCCGCGTTCGGGCCCCTGCCGCCGGCCAATCCGTATCTGGGACCGGTGGGCACCGCGACCATGCACGGCGACTCCGAGGCCTCCGACACCACCCCGCTGCCCGGTGTCGGCACCGGCGGCGTCGATGCCGACTTCCACGAGCAGGGCGCGGCCTGCCCGACCATCCTGCAAGGGGCCGACGGCTTCCCGCAGGCGCTGTGCACCAAGATCACCGACCGCGCGCCGGAAGTGCTGCTGCTGGACCCGGGCAGCGGCAATACCCTCGCCAAACTCGACCTCACCAAGGGCAGCCTGCTCGGCGGGGTCTACGCCTACCTCGACAACAACGACCGGATGGTCACCGTCGACGGCTCCGGCAGCCTGCTGCGCATCGGGCACCAGCGCGGCGCGGACGGCTCGTGGTCGCTGTCGATCGCCTCGAAAACCGATGTGACGCAGGCGGTTGCCGGGCACTGCGGCGGCGGCACCTGCGACGAGGTCAGTTCGGTCTCCCCCGACTACCAGGGCCGGGTGTGGTTCGCCACCGACAATGCCGCGGCCGGGTTCGTGAACCCCGACGGCTCCGCGCGCTCGATCGTGCTCGCGCCCGGCGAGCTGGTGGCCAACAGCATCGCCACCGCGCCCGAGGGCATGGCGGTGGCCACCGACCACGCGCTGTACCTGCTGAACGTGGATGCGAGCGGCAACCCGCAGATCGTGTGGCGGCAGGGCTACGACCGCGGGCCGGCCCGCAAGCCCGGCCAACTGAGCTGGGGCACCGGGGCGACGCCGACCTTCTTCGGCCCCGGCGACGGCACCGAGTACCTGGCCATCACCGACAACGCGTCGCCCAAGGAGAACCTGCTCGTCTACAACTCCGCCACCGGTCAGCAGATCTGCTCGGTGCCCGCGATCGACGGGACCGAGAACTCGCCCATCGGCTCGGGCAACAGCGTGTTCGTGGCCAGCAGCTACGGCTACCCGTATCCGGCGCTGCCCGCCGACGCCGGGCCCAGTCAGCCCGCGAGCGCGCCGATTTCGGGCGGCATGACCCGCATCGACGTGACGGGCTCGGGCTGCACCGTGGTCTGGACCAATACCGTGCCGTCCTCGGCGGTGCCGCGGCTGTCCGTCCCGGACGGCAAGATCTACACCTTCACCCGGCACTCCCTGCTGGGCAGCGGCAGCGGTGCGCTGGGCAGCGGCAGCAGCAGTCTCGGCAGCGGCAGCGCGGGCGTGACCGACAACTACTCCTTCGCGGTGATCGACGCCAACACCGGTCACCTCGACACCGAGCAGTTCGTCGGCGCGACAACTGTGAACGACACTCTGCAGATGGTCGGCACCATCGCGCCGGGCCGAATCCAGTACCAGGGCACCACGACCGGCCTGTACCGCATCACGCCCAAGTAGTGGAACCGGGGCGTCCAGTCCTGGTCCATATCAACCGCCTCCGGGGGCGGATTCGTGCAAGCATGGGCAGCATGTCCCAGCCCCTCGCCCCCGGCGGCATCCTGGCCGACCCGTCGCGGCGTCCCAGCCCGCGCGCCAAACTGCTGTGGGCGCTCAGCGCCGCATTGTCCTGGGTGGTGCCGGTCGCGGGGCTGGGGATCTGGGCGCTGTTCGACAGCAATCGGCGCGGTGTCCAGGCACTCGTACTCGGGATCGTGCTGCTGGCAGCGGTATTCAGCATCGCGGTGATACCGCTGTGGCGGTACGCGGTCCACCGCTGGGAGATCACCGACGAGGCCGTCTACACCCGCACCGGCTGGTTCACCCAGGAGAGCCGGGTCGCGCCCATCACCCGCGTGCAGACCGTGGACACCTACCGGGGACCGCTGGAGCGGCTGCTGGGGCTGGCCACCGTCACCGTCACCACCGCCTCCTCGGCGGGGGCGGTGCACATCAGCGCGCTGGCGCTGGCCGACGCGCGCGACACCGTCGCGCAGCTGACCGCGATCGCCGCACAGCATCGGGGGGATGCCACATGAGCCAGGCCAACGATCCGGACACGTTCCCGGATTCGTATCCGACCGAAGTGCTTTCGCCGGTCACGCCGGGACCGATCGGACCGGCCGCCGCGAGCTGGCAGCGGCTCGACAAACGCATGCTGCTGGTCCACCCGGTCACCGAGCTCGTCCGCTACATCCCGGTACTGATCGCCACCCTGGTCGCGGGCGCGCGCAGCGACAACCCCATGTGGAGCCTGGCCGTGGTGGCGGTCATCGTGGCGTTCGCGCTCACCCGCTGGTTCACCACCACCTACCGGATCACCCCCGAGAACGTCGAGCTGCGCACGGGACTGCTGCAGCGCAAGCGACTCTCGGTGCCGCGCAACCGGGTTCGCTCGGTCGATGTCCAGGCCGACCTGCTGCACCGGGCGCTCGGACTGGCCGTGCTGTCCATCGGCACCGGGCAGCACGCGGACAAGAAGGACCAGTTCAAACTGGACTCGCTCGACGCCAAGCTGGTGCCGGACCTGCGGCTGGCCCTGCTCGCGCATACCGGGGCGAGCGCGGAATCGGTCGAGTCTCGGGCCCTGACGCCCGACAGCACCGCGTCCGACGCCGAGGCGAGTCGCCCGGCGGCGGAAATCGCGCACTGGCAACCGGATTGGGTGCGCTACGCGCCGCTGTCGCTGACCGGCTTCGCGATCGTCGCGCCCGTCGTGGGTCTGGCCTTCCAGTACGGCTTCGCCCAGGTCTTCCTGAAATCCGGGACCGTCCAGGATGTCGGGCATCGCGGTGCCACCGTCATCGCCGGGGTGATCGCCCTGCTGGTCGTGATCCTGGTCGTGGTCGTCAGCCTCGCCGCCTGCGCCCGCTACCTGATGACCTGGTTCGGTCTGAACGTCCACGACGACGGCAAGACGCTGACCGTCCGGCACGGCCTGTTCACCACGCGTCAAACGACTCTCGACCTCGCCCGCCTGCGCGGCGCGACCGTCAACGAGCCGCTGCTGCTGCGCCTGGCCGGGGCCGCCGAGCTCGAAGCCATCATGGTGGGCACCAGTCCCCGCCAGAAGATACTGCCGCAGGCCCCGCGCGCCGCGGTCGATGAGACGCTGGCCCATCTCCTGGACGCCACCCCTCGTCATTCGGGCGCGCTTGCGCCCGGAATCCACCCCGCCCCTGCGGATTCCGGCCGGAAGCCGGCCTGGATGGCGGAGGGAATCGCCACCCCGCCGCCGGTCACCGTGCCGTTGGTTACCCACGGGCGGGCCGCCCTGCGCCGCCGCTTCACCCGCACGCTCGGACCGCTGGCGGCCATCGCCGTCGTCCTGCTCGCGATATCCCTTGCGGGCGCGGATATTCCGTCCTGGGTCTGGATCGTGCTCGCCCTCGCCGTGCCGATCGCGGCGGCGCTGGCGTGGGACCGGTATCGCGGACTCGGCCATGCCGTGCTCGCGGCGGCGAACGGCCATCCCGCGTGGCTGGTCACCCGCCACGGCTGCCTCGACCGCGACCGCGACTGCCTCGAGGCCCCCGGCATCATCGGCTGGACCGTGCGGCAGACCTTCTTCCAGCGCCGGGCGGGCGTGGCCACCGTCGTCGCCGCCTCGGCCGCGGGCAAGAAGCGGTACGCGGTGATCGACCTGCCGGTCGAGCGGGCCTGGGAACTGATCGAGGCGGTTACCCCGGGGCAGCTGGGATGTAATCGCGAATTCCGCAGCGAATCACAAACTTCCACCAGCTAGTGGCCACATAAAGTAAGCGCAGATTCGGTTCGCCGTGGTAAAAATCACCGAGCATTACGAAGGGTGGATTCGGCATGGAACCAACAGCCGGGCATTGCGCGGCCCTGGGCATGATCTGCGATACGTTCGTTCCCGGCGACGGGCTGACGCTGCCGGCGGCGAGCGAGCTCGGCGCGGTCGACACGATCTTCCAGATCCTGGGCCGCAACCCGCGCGAGGCCGACAAGAAGCAGCTGGCAATGCTGCTGGGACTGTGGGACTCCCGCCTCACCGGGCTGCTGACCGGCAGCGGGCTCCGCCGCTTCTCGACGCTGACCCAGCAGCAGCGCGAGGCCGCGCTGGTCCGGCTCGGCGATTCCCGCCTCGCACCCGTGCGGGCCATCTTCCAGGCGCTGAAAGGCGCTGCGCTGCTGGCCTACAACGTCACGCCCGGCCCCTCCGGCGCCAACCCGCTGTGGAAGGAGATCGGCTACCCGGGCCCGACCGGACCGCTGGCCACCGCGCCGAAACCGGCGCTGCAGCCCCTGCGCTTCACCGAATCGACCACGCTCACTTGCGATGTGGTGATCGTCGGCTCGGGCGCGGGCGGTGGAACGGCCGCCACGGTGCTGGCCGCGGCCGGGCTCGACGTGGTGGTGCTGGAGCGCGGAAACTATTACGACGACCAGGATTTCGGCACGGGTGAGCTGGCCGGGCTGACGAGCCTGTACGCCCCCGGCCCGGCCGGTTCGGCCGAGGGCCAGATCACGCTGGTCTCCGGCACCTGCCTGGGCGGCGGCACCGTCGTCAACTGGAGCACCTCGCTGCCGACCCCCGACGCGGTCCGGCAGGAGTGGGCCGAGCTGGGCACACCCCAGTTCGCGACGGACGAATACGGCGACGCGCTGCGCGTCGTCTCGCAACGCCTCGGGGTCAATGACCGGCACTCGCCGCTGTCCCCGCGCGACGAGATCCTCGACCGCGGCGCGCGGGCGCTGGGCTGGGACGTGGACACGCTGCCCCGCAATGTCAGCGATGCCTGCGACGCCGGAATCGAGTGCGGGCGTTGCGGTTACGGCTGCCGCCTGGGGGCCAAGCAGTCGGTCACCAAGACCTGGCTGGCCGATGCCGCCGCCAAGGGCGCGCGGCTGGTGGTGGACGCGAACGTCCGGCGCATCGAAGTGAAGAACGGACGGGCCGAGGCGGTTTCGGCGCTCACCTCCGACGGCACGGAGATCACGGTCCGGGCCAAGGCGGTCGTGGTCGCCGCGGGCGCCATCCAGACGCCCGCCCTGCTGCGGCGATCGGGCCTGCGCAACAAGAACATCGGCCGCTACCTGCGGTTGCATCCGGCCGCCGCGGTCTTCGGCGTCTTCGACGAGGAGATCCGGCCCTGGGAGGGCGCGCTGCAGTCCCGCATCAGCCGCCACCACGCGAACCTGGACGGCAAGGGCTACGGCGTCATCTACGAGACCGGGCCCACCCATCCCGGCCTGGCCACCGGCTTCATGAGCTGGCGGGGCGCGGACGCCCACCGGGCCGCCATGCTCGACTTCGCGCGGTCCAACGCCATCGGCATCATCACCCGCGACCGCGACCCGGGCACCGTGAGCATCGACGGCAGCGGTGAGCCGATCGTGAAGTACCGGCTCTCCGACTACGACGCCGCCCACCTGCACACCGGAATCGTCGGCGCGGCACGGATTCTCGAGGCCGCCGGGGCGCGGCGCATCTTCTCCGGGCATCAGGCCGGGGTGTCCTACGAGCCGGGCGTGCGCGGCTCGGTCGCGGAGTTCGACGCCGCCGCGAAGGCGGCCGGTTACGGGCCGGGACAGTGCGCGATGGGCGCGCTGCACATCATGGGCTCGGCGCGCATGGGCGGATCGGCGGAGCTGTCGGCCACCAACCCCGACGGCGCGACCTGGGACGTGGCCAATATCGTCGTCGCGGACGGTTCCAGCTTCCCCACCGCCCCCGGCGTCAATCCGATGGTGTCCATCGAGGCCATCGCCTACATGAACGCGACAAGGCTTGCGGCCCAGCTGAGTTGAGACCCGCGGGTATCCGGTCTCAGAGCGACCGGATACCCGCCAGCACGGCCTGCAGCACGCCCAGATCGGAGCCGCCGGAGGCGACGGGCAGATGACGGAAGGCCAGCCGCCCGTCGTCGATGAGGTCGCCGATCAGCACCTTGGTCACGGTCAGCGGCAGCCGCAGGTGGGCCGATATCTCCGCCACCGACAAGGGATTTCGGCACAGTCGCACGATCACGGCGTACTCCGGCTCGGTCCGCCGCAGACCGATGCCGCGCCCGGAATCCACCACCATGGTGTCCAGCTGCAATTCGGGGCGGTCGGCTCCGCGGCCGCGGGTCACGGCATAGAGACGGACCAGCGGACCCGCGTCCTCCTCGTACCAGTGTTCGCGCGGACCGGTCATGGTTGTTGCGCACCGCCGCGCGCGTCGACGCCCAGGTGGGTGCCGACGCGCTGCACGGTCTGGTTCATCTCGTAGGCCACCAGCCCCAGATCCGCGGTGTCCGACGCCAGGAGCGCCAGGCAGGCATTGGTGCCCGCGGCGGTGATGAACAGCACCGCCTCGTCGAGCTCCACCACCGTCTGGTGCACGCCGCCGGCCCGGAAATGCTGACCGGCGCTGCGGGCGAGGCTGTGCAGGGCCGAGGCCATCGCGCCGAAACGCTCCGCGTCCGAACGCTCCTGCCCGGAGGAGGCGCCGAGCAGCAGGCCGTCGGTGGACAGCAGCACCGCCGACCGCGCCCGAGGCAGCCCGTTGATCAGATCGTCGAGGAGCCAGCCGAGGTCGATTCGCTGGGAAGTGGTCATCATCGCCTTCTCGTCGAGCGGGTTATTGCGGGGGGTTCGAATCGGATTCGGGGACCGGGCGGCGACCCTGGCGGGTGCCCTCCGAGATCGCGCTCATCCGGCTGCGCGCCTCGTCGGCGCTGCGCGGACGGGCCGCGGCGGCGGGCACGTCGGCCGCGGGCATCGGCTCGACCGGCGACGGCTCGATCGAAACCCGCTGGCGGCGAGGCAGATCCGGACGGACGCCATTGCCCTGGGGCGCGAACAAGCGGCCGGGTGTCCGGATTTCGGTGACGGGGATGCTCGGCTCCCGGATCACGCCCTGCGGCGCGAACCGCCGGACCGCCGGTTCCGGCTCCGCATCGGCCGGGCGGACCAGCGGCCGCCCGAACAGCTCGGGTTCGGGCTCCTCCCCGGGTTCGGCCGTCCCCGCGAATTCGACCGTGCCCGCCGTGACCAGCAGCGCGGTCGGGATCAGCACCACGGCCTGTGTCCCGCCGAACACCGATTCCGACAGCCGCACCGAGATGCCGTGCCGCCCGGACAGTTTCGCGACCACGAACAGCCCGAGCCGGGCATCCCCGGACAGGGCCGCGACACTGAAATCGGGCGGCGCGGCCAGCAGCGCGTTGCGCTTCGCGTACTCGTCCTCCGACATGCCGAGCCCCTGGTCGGTGATCTCCACCGCCACCCCGCGGCCGACCACCACGGCCGACACGGTGACCGGCGACTCCGGCGGCGAGCAGGCCGTCGCATTGTCCATCAGCTCGGCCAGCAGGTGGATCACGTCGGCGACGGCATGGCTGGCGACGTACTGCTCGGGCATGCGGCCGGTTTCGATCCGGGTGTAGTCCAGGCTCTCCGCGACCGAACCGCGGACCAGATCCACCAGCGCCACCGGATTGCGCCAGCGGCGACCCGGCTGCTCGCCGCCCAGAATGACCAGGTTCTCGGCGCTGCGCCGGGCCCGGGTCGCGAGATGGTCCAGCTGGAACAGCAATTCGAGCTGATCGGCATTGCGTTCCTCGCGCTCGGCGCGATCGAGCAGGGCCAGCTGGCGGTGCACCACCACCTGGCTGCGATGCGCGATATTGAGGAAGACCGCATTGATGCCGGCGTGCGTGCGCGCCTCGGCCGCCGCGGCGGTGAGCGCCGCCGAATGCGCGCGGTTGAACGCCGCCGCCACCTGACCCAGCTCGTCGGTGCCGAAGTCGAGTCGAGAGACCTCGGCCGGGTCCACGGTCTCGCCGGTGCCCATCCGGGTGATCAGCGCGGGGAGGCGCTCATCGGCCAATTCCAAAGTGTCGCGCCGCAATCGGCGCATGCGGCCGATGAAGCGATTGGCCAGTACCAGCGCCGCCAGGAAGGCGATGGTCGCGATCGCGGCGACGGCCGCACCGCCCATGATCGAGTTGCGGGTGGCGTCCTCGCCCTGCTGGCGCGCGATGACGTGGGCGTCGCGGCTCTGGTCCTCCCACAGCTTCTGCAGCGCGCCGCCCACCTGCGCGGACGAAAGCTGCCAGGCGCCGAGGGAGACGGGCAGCGACGCCGGTTTCGACCGGGAATCGCGCGACTTGCTCGTACCGTCGTCGCCGTCGGACACCGGACCGCGCACTTCGATCGCGTCCTGCATGGCGGTGACCTGCTGCCAGTCCGCGCCCGAGGTGATCGCGGTCAGCTGGGCCAGCCGCCGGCCCTTCAATACGGTTGCGGCATAGGCCACCTGGCCGCGGAACTCGCCGACCCGGTGCCCGAACTCCAGCAGCTGCGCCGGGGACAGCTCGCCCGTGGTCAGGGCCACCGCGCCCAGGGTGTCGGCCTGCGAGAGCGCCTCGGCGGCCCGCAACGGCTCCACGCCGTAACCCAGTTCGATGCCGATCCTGGCCTCCGGCGCGACCCGGGCCGCCAGCATGGACGCCGAGATGATGGTGCCGATCACCTGGGTGAAGAAGCCGAAGGCCTGATCGGCGGGCAGCTGGCGCGAATCCACCCCGGCGCGCATGGTGGTCACCATGCCGAAAAGCTTGTTGTAGCCCTCGATATCGGCCGCGGACCCGTCCGGATTGAGGGCGCGGGCCGCATCACCCTTGGCGATCACCGCGGCCAGCGCCGCATCCGACTGCTTGCGCGCGCCGGCCAGCGCGTCGCCCGCGTCCGCGTCGCCCGCCAGCGCCAGCACCGAGAGCCGCCGCTCCTCCTGGAAGGCCGACACCATGAGGATGGCCGGGGTGGTGGTGCTGCTGGCCAGTTCGGCCCACTGTTTCGCGGCCCGAGCGGATTTCACCAGATAGACGGCCGCACCACCGCCGATCAACAGCAGGGTGACGCTGGAGATGAGCACGATCGAGAGCAGTCGGGCCCGGACGCTCAACCAGCCACGGACCCCACCCCCACCCGAACCAGGCTGCCACCCAACCGATTCGCGGAGATTCCGCCAACTACTCACTGCAAATCTTCCCGCTACTGAACGCCGGGGCGCCCCACCTCGTGGCGTAGTACCGAAATGAGCGCTACGCCACGTTTACTCCCTCCGGAGAATAACGGAAAGATCCCGAACGAACTACAGGTTGACAACGCCTGGCGGAAAGTGCGGCACGAGAACCGCTGCGGCTCAGCCCAGCACCGGGTAGTTGGAGCGAATCACGGTGCGCGGGTCACGGTCCCGCTTGATCGCGCGCAGCCGGTCGAGGGTCGCCGCGTCGAACGCGTCGGCCGCCGACTCTCCGGGAGCCAGGAAGGTGAACGGCTTCTTTCCGGTGATGTGATCGCCGAGCTCGGCGGTGAGGCCGGTCAGCTTGGCCTGCACCGCCTCCCGCAGCTGCGGCAGGCCGATACCCAGCGTGGACACGAGGTAGGACTCGGACAGGGCGCCGCGCGCACCGGCCGCGGGACGGGCCAGCGCGCCGCCGAGGTGGCGGACCTGAATGCTGGTGATCGGGGCCAGGGTGGTATCGAGAATGATCTTCTCGGCCGCGGGGGTCAGCTCGGCCAGCAGCTCACCGCGGGTCATGGCCAGGCTGGGATCGGTGGGCTCGGTGGTGATGTCGCCGAGATCGGCCACCGACATGACGGTCCGCTTGTCGGCGACCGCGCCGCCGATGGCGTCCAGCACGGATACCAGCGCCCGGCCCCGCTCGGGATCACCCAGGTAGGCGAGATCCAGGCCGACCATCTCCGGGGCCTGCGGGAACTGGAAGCGGCTGAACCACACCGAGAGCTCTTCGGGAGCCTGAGAAGTCAACTCGCGGAAGGCATCCCACACCTGCGGCAAACGGTCAGCGGTCCACATGACGCGGCCGCCGTAGAGGCCGGGCGCGGGGAACAGCTCGAACTCGAGGCCCGTCACGACCGCGAAATCGCCACCGCCGCCGGACAATGCCCAGAACAGATCCGGATCGCTGTCCGCGGTCACCCGCGCCGGACGGCCCTGCGCGTCCACGATCTCGAAGGCGCGCACCGCATTCGAGGCCCAGCCGTACTTGCGGCCGAACCAGCTCTTGCCGCCGCCCAGCGTGTATCCGGCCACGCCGACCACCGGATTGCTGCCCGCCAGACCGGTCAGCCCGTACTCGGCCGCGGCCGCCTGCACCCGACCCCAGCGCACCCCCGCGCCGACCCGCGCCACCCGCGCCACCGGATCGATCTCGAGCCGATCCAACGCCCCGGTGCGCAGCAGGATCGCGTTCTCCACCCCGCCGGAAGCACCGTGCCCGGTCGGCTGGGTCACCACCGATCGGCCCTGATCCCCCGCGAAGCGCACCGCGGCCGCCACGTCCTCGACCTCCGCGGCCTCGACCACGGCCGCCACCGGCTGCGTCACCGCGATGCTCCACGGCCGCGCCGCCTGCTCGAAGTCCGCGTCGCCGGACTCCAGGACGCGGCCCCGGACGGTGTTGCGCAGTTCGTCGAATCCCATCGTGTCCCTCGCTCCTGATCGTGATTGCTGTTCAGCAAGGGGACGAGACAGGACCGCGAAGTGTGACACCGCTGCGGGAGATCAATTCTCGGGGGCGGCGCGGATCACGCGCCGGCGAGCCTCGCGGTGGCGCGGTAGTAGAGGTACATGCCCGACGGCAGCAGGCCGCAGATGAGCAGCAGCATGGTCGGCCAGTCGCCCATCAGCAGGGCGTAACCGCTGGGGCTGAAGCCGGCGCAGACCAGGAAGCCGACGGCCCACACCAGAATCGGCAGCGCCATCACCCCGATCCGCTTGGTCACCACACCCATGCCGGCCACCAGCAGCACGTTCACCACCGCGGCGGCCAGGACCGTGAAGGGCAGCGGGATCGCGCCGGCCGTCATGGTCGACGCCAGCGGTCCGGAGGCCATCACCGGCGTCGGTTCCGGCAGGTGGGCTTGCCCGGCGTAGAGGGGCAGGAACAGCACCTCGAGCCCGAGCGTGATCACGGCGTCGATCAGCAACAGCCCGGCGATCACCGCGTTGAGCACGGTGCGGGCCGGTCCGGTCGCCGCGATCGCATCGCCCACCCGGGCGCCGACGGCCGCCGTCACGGCACCGGCGGGAATCCGAGCAGCGTCAGCAGCTGACTCTGCATGTCCACGAACCCGTACAGCACCGACAGGTACAGCTCGTGCTGCCACTCGAAGTACGGGCGCTGGCTCTCCACGAACGCCGCTATCGCATTCTGCAGGTCCCAGTTGTAGTTCATGACTCAGTCCTCATTCCAGCCCGGCGAAGAGATCGTGTTCACGGCCGTCGGGGCCCAGCGGGCCACGCTCACCGCGCACCAAAATGTAATGCTCTTCCGGTAATACCGGCTGGGCAATGTCGTTGGAAAGCGCGAATTCGCGCCCCGAGGGCGCCACCGTCACCTGGGTGGCGTGCGCCCGCAGCGCGGCGCGCTTGGCGGCCAGCGCATCCGAGACATCCACCGTGGTGGTCACGGATTCGGCCGGGACACAAGCCAATTCGCCCGCATGCGGCAGCCGCCAGCCCCGCGGCAGCGCGCCGGGCAACTGGTCGACGGTGCGGCGCTTGAGCGCCTCGGTGTGCATGGCCAGCACCGCGCCGTCGGTGACCGTCCAGTACACCTTGGGCACCGTCCAGCCCCAGTCCGCGGCGGCGTGGACCGCGGCCATGGTGATCTCGTGCGCGCGAATGTGATCCGGATGCCCGTAACCGCCGTGCGGGTCGTAACCGACCACCACGCGCGGGCGCAGCTCCAGGATCACCTGCACCAGCGCGTCGGTCGCGGCGTCACCGGAATTGACGAAGGCCCGGGGATTGCGCGCCGACGGCGTCCCGGCCATCCCCGAGTCGCGCCAGCGGCCCGCCCCGCCCAGGAAGTGCGGCGGATCGGCGTCCAATTCGGCCAGGGCCCTGGTCAATTCGAGAATCCGGTAGCCGCCCAGCTGATCGGCCTGCCCGGCCACCAGGTGCGCGTACTCGTCCCCGATGACCTCGCCCTCCTCGCCGAGCGTGCAGGTCACCACGGTGACCGGGACGCCCCGCTTGCGGTAGTGGGCGATGGTGCCGCCGGTGGTGATGGACTCGTCGTCCGGATGCGCGTGCACCAGCAGCAGACCGTGTGTCCGAACGCCCGCGGGAATCACGGCAACCTCCGCCAGTTCGCGGCATCGGCGAAGATGCCGACCTGGATGGCCCCGCTCAGCGACGCCCCGTCCACCCGCGGACCGGCCGCGGCGACCTGGGTGTCCTGCATGATCGGCAGCACCGTGGCCAGGTCCCACAGCTTGGGTTCGGCGTCACCGATCACCTTGCCCACATCGATGCCGCGCAGAGCGGTGTCGATGGCGGGCTGCAGCGTCGGATCACACACGCCCGACAGATTGGACGGTGACTTCTTCGCACCGTCCACCACCGTCGAGTCGTTGCCGTCGCCGGGCAGCGGCAGCGGCGCGCAGCCGTAGCGCGACGCCAGCACGGTCGCCGGGTCCTGGCCGGTGCGCTCCCAGCCGACCACGGCGTCCACGCCCGCGTCGGTCAGTTCCTTGCTGTAGAGCTGCGAGGCCGGCACGCTGCGCACGATCACATCGATTCCGGCGCTGCGCAATTGGTCCGCGGCGGTATTGGCCACCGCCAGCGCGGTGGTGTCGCCGTCCACCGCGCCCAGCCGAACGGTCAGCGACTTGCCGTTCTTGGCCAGCGGACGCGGTTGCGGCGCGGGCGAAGTCGCCGACTGGGTGGCGGGAGCCTCTGCCGCCCGGGCGAATCCGGCCTCGGCCAGCAACCCGAACGCCTCCTCCTGGTTCGGACGCGGCGGCTCGGTCGCGACATAGCCCGGGTCGGAGGGCGCGAGCACCTGCGCCCGCGCGGGCTCCACCCAGCTGCCGGTCTGCGCGCCGACCGTGGCCAGCAGCACGGGATCCAGCAGGGCCAGCACCGCACGGCGCACCCGCACATCGGCGAGATCCCCGCTGCGGCCGTTGAGCACCAGCTGCATTTCCCGGGCCTGCGCCATCACGGCCGTGCGCACCGAGGGAATCGCCCCCAGCTGCGCCTGCAGCGCCACCCCGCCGTGCACCAGCGCCATCTGCGCGTCCCCGGTCCGCAGCGACTCGGCCACCTGCGCGGGAGTTCCGCCGCGCCGCAACAGGATCTGATCCGGCACCGCCGGCTGACCCCAGTAGCGGTCATTGCGCTCGAGCAGGATCTCCTCGCGGCCGCGATCGGTCTGCTTGATCTTGAACTGGCCGCCCGAGATCCGGATCGTGTCGATGAGGCCCTGCTCGAAACCGGAGTCCTTCATCAGATGCTGGGGCAGCAGATCCGAGAACAGTTGCCGCCAGGCCGGATACGGCTCGGTCATGGTGACCGTCACCGTCTTGCCGCCCGTCGACGAACTGATATCGGAGATCAGCCGATAGCCCGCGGGATCCACCACGCCGGGCTGCGTGATCATCTGCTGCCAGAGGTACTTGAAGTCCTCCGCCGCGATGGGCACGCCGTCGGACCAGTTGGCGTCCTTGTTGATCTGGTAGGTGATGGTGAACGGTTCCTGCGACGTCACGTCCGCCGACACCATCAGCGTCGGATCCAGATTCCAATCGGTGCCGCCCGGCACGCCCGGAGTCGGAAACGGCCGGAACGGGCTCGGCAGCACCATCGACGCCACCGCGGCGGTCGCGGGCGACTGCTGCGACCGCAGATGCGGATTGAACCCGATCCCGATGTCGTCCACCGCCACCGTGACCGAGTTCTTGCCCGGCTTGGCGGGCTGGGTCTTCGGACTGTCCGTGGACTCGATGGGCGGCGGCGGATTCGCGGTGCAGCCGGTCGCGACCGTCAAGAGGGCCGCCACCAACACAAACACCGCGCGCCACGATGCGCGCTTCCGCGCCCCCGTTCTCACTGTGCGCACTCTACTGGATCCCCTTCGCGCGACCCGGCGACCGCCGCACGGCCGCCCGCAGAGACTGAACCGCCCACCCGGCAGGGCCGGGTGGGCGGTTGGGGATTCAGGGGTGAAACCCCCTGAGAGCCCCGAGAGTTGGGGATTGCCCCTTACTGGGCAGCCCGGTCCCGCGCCTTGCGGCGGGAGATCTCGCGCTGGCGGTCGTTGGCGTTCAGGGTGACCTTGCGCACGCGCACGATCTCCGGGGTGACCTCGACGCACTCGTCGTCGGTGCAGAACTCCATCGCGCCCTCGAGATCCAGCTGCAGCGGCTTGGCCAGGGTCTCGAGCACGTCACCGGTGGCCGACCGCATGTTGGTCAGCTTCTTCTCACGGGTGACGTTGATGTCGAGGTCCTCGGCACGCGGGTTGATGCCGACCACGTGGCCCTCGTAGGTGTCGGCGCCCGGCTCCACGAAGAACTGGCCGCGGTCGGCCAGCTGGATCATGGCGAACGGGGTGACCGAACCGGCACGGTCGGAGACCAGCGAACCGGTGTGGCGGGCGCGGATCTCGCCCGCCCACGGGGCGTAGCCGTCGAACACGGCGTTGGCGATGCCGGTGCCGCGGGTCTCGGTGAGGAAGTCGGTGCGGAAACCGATCAGACCGCGCGAGGGGACGATGAACTCCATGCGCACCCACCCGGCGGAGTGGTTGCTCATCTGGACCATCTTGCCCTTGCGGGCGGCCAGCAGCTGGGTCACGGCGCCGAGGTACTCGTCGGGGCAGTCGATGGTCAGCTCTTCGAACGGCTCGTGGGTCTTGCCGTCGACCATCTTGGTGACCACCTGCGGCTTGCCGACGGTCAGCTCGAAGCCCTCGCGGCGCATCTGCTCGACCAGGATGGCCAGCGCCAGCTCACCACGGCCCTGCACCTCCCAGGCGTCCGGGCGGCCGATGTCGAGCACGCGCAGCGACACGTTGCCGACCAGTTCCTGGTCCAGGCGCGACTTCACCATGCGGGCGGTCAGCTTGTGGCCCGAGACCCGGCCGACCAGCGGCGAGGTGTTGGTGCCGATGGTGACCGAGATGGCGGGCTCGTCGACGGTGATGCGCGGCAGCGCGACCGGGTTGTCGACGTCGGCGAGGGTGTCGCCGATCATGATGTCCGGGATGCCCGCGATGGCGGCGATGTCACCGGCCACGGCATCCTCGGCGGGCTGACGCTCGACGCCGATGGTCTTGAGCAGCTCGGTGATGCGCACGCTCTTGACGCCGTCACCGTGCATCCACGCGACGGTCTGACCCTTCTTCAGGGTGCCGTTGTGGATGCGCACCAGGCCGATACGACCCAGGAACGGGGAGGCGTCGAGGTTGGTGACATGGGCCTGCAGGGTGGCGTTCGGGTCGCCCTTGGGAGCCGGGACGTACTTCATGAGGACCTCGAACAGCTCGTCGAGGTTCTCGGCGGCGGGCACCTGGCCGTTCTCGGGGCGGCTGGTCGAGGCGACGCCCGCGCGGCCGGAGGCGTAGAGCACCGGCAGGTCCAGGGCCAGCTCGGCGGCCTCGGAGGCCTCGTCGTCGAGGTCGGAGGCCAGGTCCAGCAGCAGGTCGTGCGACTCCTCGACGACCTCCTCGATGCGGGCGTCCGGGCGGTCGGTCTTGTTGACCACCAGGATGACCGGCAGCGAGGCCGCGAGGGCCTTGCGCAGCACGAAGCGGGTCTGCGGCAGCGGACCCTCGGACGCGTCGACGAGCAGCACGACGCCGTCCACCATGGACAGACCGCGCTCGACCTCACCACCGAAGTCGGCGTGGCCGGGGGTGTCGATGACATTGATGACGGTGACCGAACCATCGGCGTTGTGCCGGTGAACAGCGGTGTTCTTGGCGAGAATGGTGATGCCCTTCTCGCGCTCGAGGTCACCGGAGTCCATCACTCGGTCGACGAGTTCGGCGCGTTCGGCGAACGCGCCGGATTGCCGGAGCATGGCGTCGACCAGTGTTGTCTTGCCGTGGTCGACGTGCGCCACGATGGCGACGTTGCGGAACTCGACAGACGACACGTTTGATTCCTCCTGGTGAAAAGTCTGATGCCGACCCGGGTGGGTCTCATGCGTGGGTAGGCCAACTTCGAGACATGGCGAACTCCACCGGGCATGCGGCGAGCTACACATTACCGTCCGGCCGAAATCACACGTTGAATGGGCTGAGGTTAGGTTAAGCTAACCAACATGGGCAAGGTGAAGGCGAAGGACGTCTCGGGTCTCGAGCCGAAGAAGAAGTGCTGCCGCAAGAAGACGCGGTGCGTGAAATGCCCTGTCGTGATCATGCGCATGAAAAAGGCCGAGGCCCAGGGCTGTCGCGGCAAGGAGCTCAAGAAGTGCCTCAAACTCGCGCGGGCGGCCTGAATCCGGAGTAGACCGGGTCTATGAGTCCCGCGAAGCTCTCCGACGACGACATCGCCAAGGCCCTCACCGAACTGCCCGAATGGACCCGCGAGGGCGACACCATCACCCGCACCATCGAGGCCGCCTCTTTCCTTTCCGGCATCGAACTGGTGCGCCGGGTGGCCAGCGCGGCCGAAGCCGCCAACCACCATCCCGACATCGATATCCGCTGGCGGCGGGTCACTTTCACACTGTCGACCCACGACGCCGGCGGCCTCACGCCACTGGATACGGCTCTCGCTCGAGAGATCGATCGGCTGCACGCACAGGGCTGACCCGGCGACCCACCACGATCATCCAGCCGAACAGCACCAGCACCCCGATCGAGTTCGCCGCACCCAACCAGGACAGGAACCACGGACGCGAGATATCCCACATCGATTTCTGAATCGTGCCGAGCACGAACGGAATCCCGATGACGGTATTGAACATCCAGTACGCGAACATCAGGCGCGCGCCGAACGCCTCGCGCAGGGGGCCGTAGCGCAGCCACAGCACCAGCGGCACCAGGCAGATCCAGTGGTGTGACCAGGAGATCGGGGCCACCATCATGCCGAACAGCTGCACGATGAGCAGCAGACCCAGCCGGTCGCCGGAACGCAGCGCGCGCCAGGCGAAGAAGGCCAGCACGGCCGTGACCAGCACCGCCGACTTCCACAGCAGCCCGGAGCCGATGTCGTGTCCGGCGATGCGGCTGAGCGCGCCGCGCAGCGATTGATTGATCACCGAGCCGACCGGGCCGATGCGATGCGGGTCGTTGATCAGCTCCCCGTAGAACCGGTGGGTCTCCTTGGGCGTGAGCAGATACGTCAGGCCCATGGTTCCGAAGAAGGCCGCCGCCGAGGCGACCACCGCGAACCACTGCCGGCGTGCCACGAAATACAGCCCGGTCACCGCCGGCGTCAGCTTGATGCCCGCGCCCAGGCCGACCAGCAGACCCGACACCCACCATCGGGTGCTGCGCGCCGCCAGCATGGCCAGCAGCACGATGAAGACGTTGACCTGGCCGTAGTCGAGCGTCGATCGCACCGGTTCCAGCCACATGCCGCCCGCGGTCCAGGCCACCGCGGCCGTGCGCCAGGACTGTTCGCGCATGGCCGCGCGGCCCACGATCATCTCGAACGCGATCCACACGATGCCGAACAGTGCGGCCGTGGTCGCGAGGATCCAGCCGACGGCCACGAGATCGAACGGCAGGAAGTGCAGCGGATACAGCAGCAGCGCCGCGAACGGTGGATAGGTGAACGGCAGCGGAAATTGTGGGGAACGACTGGAATCGGTCCAGTCGTAGAGGGTTCCGTCGAACAGGTGCGCGGAACCTTCCACATAGACGTGCAGGTCCACCAGGATCAACTTGCTGGGGAAGAACAGCGCCCATGCCAGGCGACCCAGTACCGAGATGCCCAATGCTGCGGCAGCCAGGTAGAAACGACGATTCACGGCACGAACTTTCGGTCGGATGGATCTCACCGACCGGAAAATCTCGGCTGGCGAAGCGGCTTGCGGAGTGTCGACAAGCGTAGCCACACAATGGAATATCCCGCGCTACCCCAATATTCAGGGCACCCCCGCGGCACTACTTATATCACCGGTCGAATCACCGGCCGGACGGCACATGGTCACGTGACCGATTCACCGACCGATCCGTCGCGGGCCGCCCGGCCCGAATGATCCAGACGAACAGGGCGAGCACGCCGAACACGTCGACCGCGCCCAGCCAGGACAGGATGCCCGGCCGCGAGATGGTCCAGATCGAGCTCTGGAAGAAGCCCAGCACCCAGGGCACGCCGATGAGCGTCACCGCGAGCCAGTAACCGGCCAGCACACGCGCACCCGCGGCCTCCCGCAGCGGGCCGTAGAGCAGCCACAGAATGACCGGGAGCAACCAGATCCAGTGGTGCGACCAGGAGATCGGCGAGACCATCAGCCCGAACAGCTCGACGATGATCAGCGTGCCGAGCCGGTCGTCGGAAGCCAGTGCGCGCCACGCGAAGAACGCGAGCACGGCCGTCAGCAGGGCCGCCGCCATCCAGATCGGCCCGGACACCACGTCGTAGCCGAGCAGGCGGCTGAGTGCGCCGCGCAGCGACTGATTGCTCGACGAGGCCACCGGTCCGATGCGATGCGCGTCGCCGAGCAACTCCCGGAAGTACTTGTTGGTCTCGCCGGGGGTCAGCAGATAGGTCAGGCCGATGGTTCCGAAGAAGACCAGCGCCGACCAGATCGCCGTGATCCAGCGCTTGCGCGCCGCGAAGTACAGCCCGGTCACGGCCGGCGTCAGCTTGACGCCCGCGGCCACGCCGACCAGCGTGCCCGAGACCCACCAGGGGGTGCTGCGCACCGCGAGCATGGCCAGCAGCACCAGGAACACATTGACCTGGCCGTAGTCGAAGGTGGACCGCACCGGCTCGAGCCACATGCCGACGGCCGTCCACGCGAGCGCGGCCGTGCGCCAGGACTGTTCGCGCATGGCCGCGCGGCCCGCGATCATCTCCAGCGCGCACCACACCACGCCGAACAGGGCCGCCACCGTGGCCAGCAGCCAACCGATGGCGACCACGCCGAAGGGCAGGAAGTGCAGCGGGTAGAAGACCAGCGCCGCGAAGGGCGGGTAGGTGAAGGGCAGCGGAAAGTCCGGGGTCTTACTGGAATCGGTGTAGTCGTAGAGGTGCCCGCTGCCGAAGTTCGCGGACCCGTCCACGTAGACGTGCAGGTCCACGAAGTTCATGCCGTTGGGCAGCAACAGGACCCACGCCAGCCGGGCCAGCACCGAAATACCCAGTGCCGCGACGGCGAGTTGACGGTGTCTGTTCACGAGACGTGTCGATTCACGGCACTGTCTTTCGGCTCGGGGCGGGCTACAACGGCACGACGGCCGCGACAAGCCTAGTCGCCACGGCGAATCTGCCGCACCGCCAGGACCTTCAGCTGTAACATTTGCATCACTGACCACATCAGTAACACATGATCTGGTCGCTCGTTCGGATACCGTCAGCTGATCTAGTTCGCCAAGATCGCGCCGTGGCTGTACAACAAGGCAGCCCGGTCCCTAGAGTGGCGCGGAGCGATGGCTCCATCGCCGCTAGATGTCCCTGAAGGTAAGGACGGCTACACCAGTGCTTCGCACCCGAGGATCGCGATTCGCTCTGTCCGCGCTGGCCGTGGCGGCCTGCGCCACCGTCGTCGTGCCGACGGCCTACGCCAAGCCCGCGCCGGTTTCGCAGACGACCACGACGATTCCGATGATCCCCGAAGGGGTTCCGGTCGATGCCCTCGCCTCGCTGGTGCCCGCCATCATCGGCGCCGCCACCGGCCCGGCCGACATCGCCGATCCCGGCCCGAAGAACGCCATCCTCGCCCAGGCCAAGCAGCTGCTGGAGAACAGCAACCTGCCCGATCAGGTGAAGACCACCCTGCTCGCGGTCATCACCTTCCTCGACGGCAGCGGCGGTGGCGGCCCGGACATCCCGAAGGACGGCCCGGTCATCGCCCAGTTCCTGTGGCCGACCATCGGCAAGGGCTGCATCTCCTCCTCCGCCGACTCGGTGGGCACCGCGCTGGCCGTCCCCGGCCCCGCCCAGCTGCCCCCGCCCGGACCCGCGCAGGGCCAGGCCGGTTTCGTGTTCACCGCGCTGGGCACCAAGCAGCCCACCGACATTCAGACCACCCCGATGACGGTGCAGTGGCTGAACCTGGACACCCGCGCCACCGGCACCATGAACCTGACCAACGAGCAGCACATCAACCCGGACGGCCCGGCCACCCTGTCGGCCATCGCCAACACCGGCACCGGTCGCGTGGTCGCCGTCGTCTCGGGCTCGCTGACGACGCAGGCCGACCCGGAGTCGCAGCCGATCACCTGCTCGTTCCTGCCCACGATCGGTTTCTTCACCGTCACGTAGGCGACCACCCGCGTTCTCGAAGGGCTCCCCGGCTTCCGGGGAGCCCTTCGTCATTCCGGCAGGTAGTGGATTCCGGCCAAGGACACGCCGGAATGACGGGTCGGTCCGCGTCGCTGTGGTAGACCGAGGACATGGCCGCTGTGACTCACCCTGTGCGGGGACTGCATTCGCGCCGATCGATCCTCTCGATTCGCTCGGAGGGATCGATCCTGTCGATCGGCTCGGCCTATTCGATCCTGTCCATCGGCAGCGTGGGTTCGGTGCTGTCGATCGGGTCGGTGGGCTCCTTCGGCTCCATCATTTCCTCGGCCTCCTTCGGAAGCCTCGGCTCCGCCTTCTCGGGCGTATCCCGCTGGTCCCTGTTCTCCTGGGCCGGGGATCGTCAGGCGTTCGGCGACGGCCGCGACGAGGACAAGGCCGATCCGCATTTCACGCTGCGAGTGGTCCCGGAAGAACCCGACCTGGCCCTCGACCCGACCTGCCACTGCCAGACCTGACCCGCTCCCCCTTCATCATCGTGCCGCGCTGCCGGAGGCAGCGGGGCACGAGAGCTTCGAGAGTCGGGACTTACCACCATTGGCCGTACTGCGCGGCCAGGACATTGTTGACGTCCACCGAGATGCCACCCACCTCGCGCTTGTCGATTTCGAACTGGTGCAGGTGGGCGGAGGGGTGGACGTAGCCCTTCGGCGTGCCCCAATTGTGTTGCCAGTAGAACGAACCCAGCCCGGCGTCGCGAATGTTGTCGATGGTCGGTGAATTGGCGTAGACACCTACCCGGTCGCGCCCCAGCACCGTTTCCCAGCCGCGCAGATACGGCTCGATCATGGACTCGAAGTCCTCATCGCTGGGGTTGTCGTCGATCGAGGCATAGATCGGCGCGCTGTCGGGGCCACCGGCGGCCTTGTGCAGGATCAATCCCCGTGCGGCGTGCTTCAATCCGGCCTCGAGACCACCGCGCCAGTCGGCGGTCGGGCCCTTGCCGAACTGGTAGCAGGAGACCACGGACAGGCCCGCGGCGCGCAGGGCGTCGACCTCGCGGGCCAGCAGCGGTTTGCCCGCCATCCATTCCGCGCCGGGCCGCCGGTCCGAGACGTAGCGGATCACGCCGATATGGCCGTCGTCGCTGATGGATTGGGCGGAGGGAACACCGCCGGCGTAGTCGAGCAGGGTGCCGAGCGCCTGCTTCTTCGCCTGCGCGGTGGCGGGAGGGAGGGTCAGTCCGGCGGTGATTCCGGCGGCGAGAACCGTTGCGCCGGATAGGAAGTTCCGTCGATTGACATGGACAGGACGCATCTCTGGGCTCCTTCACGCGCACTCACTGGTCGAACATGTCGATCACAAAAGCGGCGTGCCCGGCGCACCTTCCCCGATGAACAACAAGATCATCCGTGCGCCGGGAGCCCTGAACGTGCCCTCATTTCACCATATTCACATTGGAATCGCCAGGCTCATCGAGCACAGCGGCACCATATGTCACATGCAGGCGAAACCGGGCAGTGCCGGGAAAAGAGCGAACCTGCAGCTATCAGACCCGCGTGGCGTTCAGTCGCGCGCCCACATCGATGGTCCGGCGCGACACGTCGGCCACCTCGGTGCGCACGACACGCGCCACCTGTGACGCGATCTGCTTGCGCATACCGGCGATCTTGCCGAGCGCGGCCGCCCGCCAGCCCTCGGCCGTCATGTCCAGGTCGATGTCGCCGGCCCGCGGCGGCACCGCGTCGATCACGATCAGCAGGGGTTCCGCGGCGCGCGCGGTGAGCGCCACCGGCACCTGGACCTCGGCGCGGTAGCGGTTGGTCTTGAGCACGTCGACCGAGATGTCCAGGCTCACCGGAATGGTCAGGTCGAAGCGGACCAGCGCGGGATCGTGGTTGCCCGATTCCGCCGCGGCCGCGAGGGCCGCCGCCGATTCGGCTGCGGTCTTGGGCAATTCGGCGATCCGCGGCTCGGGCGGCGGCGTGGCCGTCACCGGCCCGGCCTCGGCCACCTTGGGCAGGCGCACACTGCCCTGCACCATGACCTCGGCCTTGTTGCCCGGCCCTGTGCGCATGGGCCCGACCTCGATGGTCTTGCCCGCCATGGACTCCACCACCTCCCGCACCCGTTCCGCGGTGACGATGCGGGCGAAGAAGCGCCGCCCGAACTCGTCGTAGCCGATCCAGTCGTGGGTGGGCCGGCCCGTGTAGGGCGAGCGGGTGTTGTTGAGAATCGCCTCGACGTCGAAGGTGCGGGCCCGCTGCGAATCCGGGTCGGCCAGAATGCCGTTGATGCGGCTCGCGACCTCGCGCTGCACCAGCTGCGCGATCGGGTTCAACAGCAGTTCCCACGCCGTGCCGATGGCCTGCGCGCGCATGACGAAGCTGACGTCGCGGCCGGTGACCGGGGGAATGTCGATGACGATGAGCAGTGGGTCGGCGGTGCGGGCGTGCATGGTGAGGTCGATCTCCACGACCGCTTCCAGCCGCAGGCGCTGCCCGCCGAGGGTGACGTCGACCCGCAGTTTCACCGGGAGCATGACGTCGAAGTGCACGTGCGGCCCGCGCCGGATGACGGTCGGTTTGCCGATGCTGCCCTTGGCCACGAAGCGGGCGAGTCCGGCGGGCCCGATTCCGAAGGGGCCGATGGTGATACCGCGCCCGGCCACACTGGAGACCGCGGATTCGATCCGGGATTCCGTCACCGCCGCCGCCACGAAACGTTCGCCGAATTCGGCGTAATCGATCCAGGTCGGTTCGTCGGACGACGTCATCCAGCTTCTTTCGTCGGGCGGGGACCCCTGTCCTGCCGATGAGGGGGCAGCAGGACAGGGATCAATCGACGACGCTGCCGGGCGCCGTCGAAACCATCGTAAGCGGAAGATGCGCCCTGGAGTACACCCCGCCCCGCGTGTTTCCAGAATGTGGAATCAGCGTGTTCCCAATCGCCCGAATCCGACCAGCCCCGATGTGCCGGATGGGCGGAATTTGTGGATGGCGACACCACCGGATTCTCCGGCCTCATTGCCACCCACCGTGGTGATGGTATCGGAATCTACGGCGATCACAATATTCGTGTGCTGATGGAAGACACTGGAATCCGCGTACATCACCACGTCGCCGACCCGCGGTAGATATCCGTTGTTCGCCTGCTCGAAACGGTGCTGTCCCCGGAAGTACTCCTCCAACGTGTACACGCCGGGAATCCGCCAGGATCCGGAATTCGGATTGCTGAAAGGTTGTTCGGCCTCGCGCATGACCCAGCTGACGAAGTCGGCGCACCACGGTTCGGCAATGCCCTCGGAGTATTTGTCCCGACCGCTCTGTTCGTCGAATTGCTGTCGCAGCACGTCCACCACCTTGGACTGCTCCGAGCTCAACGCCGTGGAATCGACGTCCGGAAAATCGTGCAGCAGATGCCCATCCATCGCTCGCGGGCCGTAGGGCTCCTCGTGCCGATGTTGCCACCAGCGCACGCCGAACAATCCCCCGACGCTCAGCGCCGAAATCACCACCAGCGCAACGACTCCCACCAGCATCCGACGGCGGCGTCGGGTCCGTGGTCTGCGCTCCGGCTCGCCTGTCATCCGGTCCTCCCCTTCCGGCCGTCCATCGGCCCTATCAGGTAGGACGTCGCCGCGGACCGGACAGTTCCGATCGCCGGAGATCTTCACAATATCTCCACGATCGGCGCCGGAACCTTCACGATCTGCGCACCAACCGGCTGCGGCCGGCCGGACCCAATCGGCTGGCCTGCATGAGGCCGACGCCCGGGGGCGCGAGTTCGACCAGTTCGGACTGCACCCGGGCCTGCAGGGCCTCGGCCGCGGCGCGGTGCGCGGCAGCCTGCGGGTGGTCTCCGAGATAGCCGGCCAGCTCGGCGAGCACGTAGTCCATGGGTCCGAAGACCGAGGCGCCGGTCTCGAGCCCGCAGATGGTGCCGGCGTAGGGCAGCAGCTGCCGATAGACGGTCACCGCCATGACGGGATCGTCGAAGGCGATGGCGAGGCGGGCCTTGACCGCGGTGAAGGTGGACCAGAACTGCGGGGCGGGCGTGGGCGCGGCGGCCAGCACGCGGCGGGCCTCCTCCACGCGGCCCGAATGCACCAGGGCCAGCGCGTACCCGTGCACGAACAGCTCGGGTTTGAGGGCGGTGCGCTCGCGCAGATCGTTCACGTATTCGGACATGTCGTTGCGCAGCCAGCCGATGGAGACCGCGACGCCCACGTGCAGCGCGTTGGGATCGCGGGTCGGTTCGGCCGCGCCCTCGCCGGAGTGCGCCACCAGCTCGTCGAGATCCGCCGAGCCCTCGCCGAGCAGGCGCTGCACCTCGTCCATGTTGCCGCGCAACAGTTCCAGCACCATGCCGAAGGGCGCGATGGCGTCGAGCAGATGCCGTAGCTGTCCGTCGGTGGCGTATTCGCTGGCACTGCGAGCGTGTTCGGCGGCGGCGACCAGATCGGCGTCGGCCAGGGTGGCGCGGAACAGCAGATAGTGCGCGAGCGCGCGGAATTCGGTGAGCTCGGCCTCGGTCGACACCCGGAGCAGTTGCGCCGCATATCTTCTCAGGTCATGGGCGCGCAGGAATCCGCCGGCCGCGAAGGCCGCGAACGCCTGGGCGTTGAGGACCGTGCACACCAGATCCGGATCGCCGAGCGGCTCGGCCAGCGCCATGGCCGCCGCCGCGATGATCCGCGCCACCGAGGGATCCTCGATGGCCCGATCGAAAACGGCGGTGACCTGCAACTGAATCCGAGTCCGCACCGGCAGCCCGGTATCGGCCGAGGCGGTCCGCAGCGGTTCCCGAATCCGCGGATCCGGCGTGTGCCAATCGTGCACCGACCAGATCAACGGCGTCGGCCAGCAGGTCGCCGCATGCGCTAACAGCCCTGTCCCCCCGAGGGATTCGGCCAGATCCAACGCCTGTTCCCGCGCGGCCCGCGCCGCGATGTGCTGTCCGTCGTAGGCCAGCGCCACCACCAGCTCGCACCGCGCCTCCAGCACGGCCAGCCGATCCGCGAGCGCGGCCCCGGCCTCCGAATGCCCGGCCAGCTCGTGCAGCGCCAGCACCGACCGCCACCGCCGCACGGCATCGGCCCGCATCCGCCGCTCCACGCACCGCCGGGCGGCCGCCCGCACGTAAGGCAATGCCACGGTGGCGTTTTCGGTATCGGCCCCCAGGGCCGCATGATGCGCCAGCGCGTCGATGTCCCGCCCCCGCGGCACCACGACGTCGCCACGCCCGGATTCGGTTCCCGAGAAAGCGAACCGGGGCTGCCACCCCGCCGAGGAGCCGCCCGTCCCCCGGCCTGTCGCACCCGCGGCAGCCCGCGCGCCCACCACACCCGAAGCCCTCACGCCTGCACTGCCCGAAGCAACCGCGCCTATTGTGCCCGTCGCACCCACGTCCGTCGCGCCCGAAGCCGTCGCACCGGCGGCTGTCGCGCCCGCCGCTGTCGCGCTCGTCATCCCGGCATGCTTCTGGCTGGGATCCCTACCAGCGCCGTGGATTCCGACCGGGGGCGCGCCGGTATGACGAGGAGCGGCCCCCGCAGCGCCGTCGCCGGCGGGGGCGTCGGCGCGGTCGAGCGGTTGGGCGGTCGCGTCCGGGCCACGGTGGGTCGGCGGATCACCGCCTTCCGGTTCAGGCGGGGCCACTTTGCCGGAAGCGACGATCTCGTCGGCCGCGACGTCCGACCTGGTCCGCCCGGTCTGCGGTTCGGCGGCGACCTCGTCGGCCCCGCGCAGGGCGGCCAGCGCGCGGTCGGCGCGCTGCGGGACCCCCGGCCGCGGCGATCCGAGCAGTGCCGCGACCAGGTAGTCGGCTCCCCACAGGGCGTCGAGCGTCCGATTCCCCACGCCCGCAGCGGCTTCCACCGCTGCCGAGGGAGTGCCGCCCGCGCGGGTTCCGGGTCGTTCGGCGTCGTGCGCCGGGTGGCTCGCACCCGGCGTGCGGCGGTCGGCGTCCGGGTCGCGGCGCAGGTATTCGAAAGCGGCCCAGTGCATTCGGGTGCGGCGCAGGGTGGGGAGGTCGAGGTAGACGGCTTCGCGGACCAGGGCGTGGTCGAAGATGACCCGGCCGGCGCGGTCGGTGCGGAGCAGGCGGGCCGACTCGGCGGTGGCGATGAGGTCGATGACGGCATCGGCGGGTCGGTCCACCGAGGCGGCGAGGGTGGCCATGTCGCTGTCCTCGCCCCAGACCGAGAGGTGGCGCAGCAGGTCGACCACATCCGGCGGGAGCTGGGCGATCCGGCGGCCCAGCAGATCGCGGACGCTGTCGGGCAGGGCGTCGGTGGTGCCCTGGGTGGCAACGAGTTTGGCCAGTTCGCGCACGAACAGCGGGTTGCCGCCGGTGCGGCGGCGCAGCAGTTCGACGGTGCGGTCGTCGAGATCGGTGAGCCCGGCGGCGGCCGCGGCGCGGCGCGTGCCGGCCATGTCGAGGCCGTCGAGGTCGATGCGGTCGGCGGTGAACAGCGCCAGGGCCGCGGCGGTGTCGCGGACGCCGGGGCCCGCCTCGGTGCCGCGCAGGGTCGCGACGATCAGAATCGGGCTGTCGCGCAGCCAGTTCACGACCTGGCGCAGCACCTGCAGCGTGGCGGTGTCCGCGCCGTGCACGTCCTCGAGCACGATGGCGATGGGCGACCCGGCCGAGCGTTCCCGGCAGGACCGGACCACGCGCCGCGCCAGCGTGAAAGCGTCAGCGGCGGTGAAGGTTTCGGGATCGGCGGCGTCGAGGCCGGTCAGCACCTCGGCCCAGGCCCAGGCGGGCGGCGCGGACTCGACCTCCGGGCAGCGGCCGAAGACGGTGGTCCAGCCGCGATCGCCCAGGTGCCCGGTGATCGCGGTGGCGAGGGTGGTCTTGCCGGCTCCGGCCTCACCGGAGAGCCACACCAGCCGCGCGTGCCCGGCGAGCGCGGATTCGGCGGCGGCCAGCAGGGCCTCGCGCTGCGGCGCGTATCCGGTGTCCGGCAAGGGTTCCGGGTCCGGTCGCGGTGCGGGCTCGGGGGGCCGCACAGGTGCGGGCGGGGCCGCGGTCTCGGTGTCCACCGAATGGGTGAGGATGGCGGTCTCCAGATCCCGCAGTCCCGGACCGGGATCCACGCCGAATTCCAGGGTCAGGAATTCGCGGCTGCGGCGCACGGTGGCGAGCGCGTCCAGCGACTGTCCCAGTCGGTACTGCGCGACGGCCAGCAGCCGCGCGCACTCCTCCCGCCCCGGATGCTCCTCCAGAATGGGACGCAACTCCAGCACCACCTCGGCGGGCCGGTTCATCTCCAGCGCCGCCTGGGCGCGCAGTTCCGCCGCGGTCAGGCGCAGGGCCTGCAGGCGGGCGGCCTCCTGTGCCGCCCAGGGCATTCCGGGAAAGGATTCGAAGGCCCCGCCGTGCCAGCAGCCCAGCGCGGCGTCCAGTACCCGCACCTGCTCGAGCGGTTCGGGCCGCCCGGCGGGGTCGCGCATGGCGGCCTCGTGCCCGTGCAGCAACTGTTCGAAGTGCCAGGAATCCACTTGGGACGGCTCGAGATTGAGCGCATAACCGTGCGATTCGGAGACGATGATCCGCGACTGCGCCCGCCGCGGCCGGTCCGGCTCGAAGACCCGGCGCAGATTGTGGATGTACACCTGCAGCGCGGCAACGGCTTTGGCGGGCGGGTCACCGTGCCAGAGATCGTCGATGAGCCGTTCGGTCGGCACCACCCGGCCGCCCGCCGCGACCAGCCGTCCCAGCACCGCGCACTGCATGGGCGCGCCCGGAGGCACGCGTGATCCGTCGATGCTGATGTGCAGTGGGCCCAGCACCCCGATGCGTATGAGCGCCATGTCGCTGTGCGACCCCCGTACCCACTTCGAATAAAACCAAACAGGATCCTCTCAATATGACAGAAATTCTGTGGGAGTACCCAGTCTTGTGATCCGGCTTAACTCGATACGAAGACGCTCCGAAGAGTTGTCCCGCACACTGCCCAGGGTGTTCGACTCCACTCCGCCGCCGGACGCCGATCTCACGGTGTTGCACAGCCTTCCGCATCCGGCCTGCCTGCACGACGGCGGCTACGACGTGGTCGCCGCGAACGAGACCTTCGCGAAGCTGTTCCCCGGCACCGGCCCGGGCGCGAATCTCATGACCGCGATCCTGCTGGAACCCATGGCCCGCTACCGACTCGGCGACTGGGAAGCCGAAGCGCAGGTGATGGTTTCGACCTTCCGGGCCGCCACTCCGGAGTTGAACCCGGAGCGGGTCGAGGAGATCGTCAATCTGGCCCGGCGCTCCCCGGACTGGGATCGGCTGTGGGCCGCCGAGGCGCCGCCGCTGGATCCGCGCGAGCGCACGGTGCTGATGAACGATCCGGTGACGCGCAAGGAGCGCCGGATGTATGTGCAGACCTTCGAGTTCCGCTCACCACGGCGGCCGTGGTGGCTGCTGACCGTGGTGCCGTTCGACTGATTCAGGCCTGGGCGGCGGGCACTTCGAACCAGCCGTCCTCCGGTTCGGCGTAACCGTGGTACATGAGCGGGATGCGCCGGTCCACGCCGAAGTGGCGGTACACCGCGAGCATGGCCGCGCGCACGGCATGGTCGTGGAAGTCGTCGATGCGCCGCGGGCCCAGCCAGTGTTCGGGGAGCAGGGCCAGGCGGGTCATCTCGTCCGGGTCGTCCAGGTCCAGTCCGATCGGACCGGGGTCGGCGATGAAGTGATCGTGCAGCACCGCGTGGGTGACGTGCGGATCGTGCCGTCCGGGTCCGAAGGCGAGGAAGCGGGTGCGGATGGCGGGTGAGCCGTGCGCCTGCAACCAGTCCACGAGATGCGGGTTGGGGCGCGGAATCGACCTGGCGGACAGGGGAGTCTGCTCGACGAGGTGCAGGACGCTGGCGCCGCGGACGCGGGGTTCGGGCACGAGGAAGAGGCTGAGCACAGGAGATCCGGATACTCGGTCCGAGAGGCAGACCTTCGTGCGCATGGGGTCGGGCATGCGCCGCTCCTTACGAGGGAGGGGTGGCTGGCTTCGTGCACCGAATTATAGTCGCGAAACATCAATCGGACCGACCGGTCTTCCGGTCGATCCGATTGCGGCGCCGCGGGTCAGCTCGCTCAGGCCCCGACCAGTCGGCTGCGGTTGCGCTGCCGGGTGGGCTGCGCCGCCAGCTGACCCTCGATGGTGGCCCGGACAGTCGGCCACTCCTCGTCCAGGATCGAGTAGAAGGCGGTGCTGCGCACCTCGCCGTCGAGCCCGCGCGAATGCGCCCGCCGCACCCCGTCGCTGGTGGCGCCGAGCCGCTCGATCGCCATGCGGGAGCGCAGGTTTCGCACATCCGCCCGCATGGCGATGCGCTTGACCCGCCACACCTCGAAGGCGTGCTGCAACAACAGCAGCTTGGACTCCAGGTTGATGCCCGCGCCGCGCGCCTCCCGGGACAGCCAGGTGTTCCCGATCTCGGCGGCATCGGGCACCGCGAGCAGCGGATCCCCGGTGGGCGTGCCGTGCACCAGCGGCCAGACCACCGGACCCTGCCAATAGTCGAAGCGCGTGAACCGGGTCGAGCCCAACAATCGGCCACTGGCGACGGCGATGATGGCGAACGCCAGCGAGGTGCCCGAGGCATGCCCGGACAACGCTTGGGCGACATATTCCAGCGACTCGTCCACACCGTGTGGGACAGGCGTGAACGCATAGTCATCACGGTTCCCCGCAGCAGCCTCCGCAAGCCCCGTGGCATGCTGCGGCGCAAGGGGTTCCAGCCGTACCAGACGGCCGGTCAGAGTTACGGGTACGGGCACGTTCCCTCGATCTTTCAAGTCGGTCGGGGGCTCGCGTCAGGCAGTGGCCGCCCCGGTCAGACGCTCCGGAATCGACGAACCAGCCCTGGCGCGCCAGTAGCAGCATCGGATAGTGGGATGAACGATAGCGGAACACCAGCGCACCGCGCCGCAGGCGGCATGTAAATTTCGTGCGCATTACCGCGCGTCGCACGGGCGTTTCACAGGTGTCGTTCAGCCGTTATCCGGTGGGGCATCCGCTACCACCCGGCGACCCCTCCCGGGAATGGCCGGAAATGCGAATACCTATGCGCTGGAAGGTATTACTACGCCGCTCTCAGTCCCAGAAGCCGTCGTGCACCGCACGGGCCTGGGCGAGCTCCACCGGACCGACGACCGCCGTCGCGCGCTGCCCCGCGGCGAACACCTCGCGGCACGGCAGCGCCATGGTCGGGTTCTCGGGATTCGCGCCGGTCAAGGCCAGCAGCTGGTCCTCGCCGAGGGCGTACACCACCCGCCCGATATTCCCCCAGTAGATCGCCCCGGCGCACATCGCACAGGGCTCGGTACTCGTGTAAAGCGTGCAGCCACGCAGAAACTCGGGCTCATAGGCGGCCGTCGCCGCCCGCACCAGATTCGTCTCCGCGTGACCGGTCGCGTCGCGCCCCTTGGTCACCGTGTTCTCGGCCTCCAGCAACACCGCCCCGTCGGGCCCGGCGAGCAGCGCGCCGAAAGGATGATTCCCGCCTTCTCTCGACCGCCGCGCAATGGCCACGGCCGCCAGCAGATTCCGGCGATCGAGGTCGCTCACGCCACCCGCCTCCTGCCCGATGCTCATGGCGGAATCATCCCCCGACTCAGACGCCGACGCGAACCCGCCCGCGAAACGCGTGAGACCCACCCGGATCCGGGTGGGTCTCACGCATTTACGCCTCGAATCAGACGTTGAAGCGGAACTCGACGACGTCGCCGTCGGCCATCACGTAGTCCTTGCCTTCCATGCGGACCTTGCCCGCGGCCTTGGCGGCGGCCATGGAGCCGGCCTCGACGAGGTCGGTGAAGGCGACGATCTCGGCCTTGATGAAGCCGCGCTCGAAGTCGGTGTGGATGACGCCTGCCGCCTTGGGGGCGGTGTCGCCCTGGTGGATGGTCCAGGCGCGGGCTTCCTTCGGGCCGGCGGTGAGGTAGGTCTGCAGGCCGAGGGTGTGGAAGCCGGCGCGGGCCAGGGCGTGCAGGCCGGGCTCGGTCTGGCCGATGGACTCGAGGAGTTCGAGGGCGGATTCGTCGTCGAGCTCGAGGAGTTCGGCCTCGACCTTGGCGTCGAGGAAGACGGCGTCGGCCGGGGCGACGGCGGCCTTCAACTCGGCCTTCTTGGCCTCGTCGGTGAGGATCGACTCGTCGGCGTTGAAGACATAGAGGAACGGCTTGATGGTGAGCAGCGAGAGTTCCTTCAGCAGCTCGGTGTCCACCTGCGTACGGGCGGCGAAGAGGGTCTTGCCGCTGTTGAGGATCTCCTGCGCCTGCTTGGCGGCGTCGGCGACCGGCTTGCGGTCCTTCTTGACCTTGGCTTCCTTCTCGAGCCGGACCACGGCCTTCTCGAGGGTCTGCAGGTCGGCGAGGATGAGCTCGGTCTCGATGACCTCGATATCGGACAGCGGATCGACCTTGCCGTCGACGTGGATCACGTCGTCATCGGCGAAGACGCGCACGACCTGGCAGATGGCGTCGGCCTCACGGATATTGGCGAGGAACTTGTTGCCCAGGCCCGCGCCCTCGGACGCGCCCTTCACGATGCCCGCGATATCGACGAACGACACCACCGCGGGCACCAGGCGCTCGGACCCGAAGATCTCGGCCAGCTTGTTCAACCTCGGGTCCGGCAGCGGCACCACGCCGACATTCGGCTCGATGGTGGCGAACGGGTAGTTCGCGGCCAGCACGTCATTGCGCGTCAAGGCGTTGAACAGCGTCGACTTTCCGACGTTGGGCAGGCCGACGATTCCGAGGGTGAGACTCACGAGAGAGGGAGTCTACCCGGACCGCCGACCCGCCCCGTAACCCCAGGTCCGGGGGTCGGGTTCGGTGTGCCCGTCAGGCGCGGGGGTCGCGGCCGAGGTAGGTGAGCAGTTCGTCGGCGACCGGGGTGTCGCTTGCGGGGACGCCCGCCACGACCGCGGCGAATACGCCGTAGTCGCGCAGCGGTTCGATGCTGCCGCGGGCGGCGGTGAGCAGGTGCCCGGCGAGCTCCTCGGTGAGCGGCGAGGGCTGACCGGTGCCGATGGCGATGTCCCAGGCGTGCGCGGCGGCGTCGAGCGCGCACAGGACCGCGGCCACCGGGGTGGGAAGCTCGCCGTGCGGCAGCGGGGTCGGGACGGATTCGGTGTCGTCGGAGACGGTGGCCCAGGCCGTGGCGGTGGGTTCGATTGCGGCGGAGACGAACTCGGCCACCGAGCCGTCGATGCCGCCGGACGGCTCGAACGGGTTGTAGGCCGGGCCGTCGCCGATGCCGAGGAACTTGGCGTACGCGAGCTGGTCGCCTGCCGCGTGCTGGATCACCTGCGCCACAGTCCATTCCGAGCAGGGAGTGGAGTTGTCCAACTGGTCCGCTCGGACCGCCGCGACCGCCTCGGTGAGGGCCCGGTGCGAGGCGGCGAGCACATCGCGCCAGACCGGGGCGAGGGCGGCGGCGGGGGTGATGTCGGTCTGCGGGTTGGTGCTCATTGTTCTTACCTCTCAGGTCGTTTCGATCCGTTGAGACAAAGGTATGACCCGATTAGGCTAGATTCCTTCCTAATAATCCGGCCGACGGAAAGGGTGCGGTGTGACCTCGACCACAACCCGCCTGCTGCGCCTGCTGTCCCTGCTCCAGGACCGCACCCACACCGGCCGTGAACTGGCCGAACGCCTCTCGGTCACCGACCGCACCCTGCGCCAGGACGTCGCCCGACTGCGCGAACTCGGCTATCCCGTGCACGCCGAGCGCGGCCCGATCGGCGGCTATCGCCTCGGCCAGGGCGCGACCATGCCCCCGTTGCTGCTCGACGACGACGAAGCCGTAGCGGTCGCGGTGGCCATGAACATCGCCGCCGACGGCAGCACCGGGATCGCGGACATCCAGGCGAATCTCGAACGCGCCCAGTCGAAGATGGACCGCATCCTCCCGAAACGCCTGCACCGCAAGGTGACCGCCCTGCGCGCGGTCACCGACATCGGCCCCGCCGTCACCGGCTCCCGCGAACCCGACGCCCCCGTCCCCGCCGAAACCCTCGCCACCCTGGCCACCGCCATCCGCGCCACCACCACGATCCGCGCCGGCACCCGCGACCTCGAGCCCTACCGCCTGATCAGCTGGCAGCGCCGCTGGTACCTGGTCGCCTACTCCCTCGAAACCCACACCTGGCAAGCCCTTCCCGTCGCCTCGCTACCCGAGATCCGCCCGGCCGACCGCCATTTCGCCCCGCGCCCCCTCCCGGACTCCGACCTGGTCGCCTTCGTGCTGCGCGAAATAGCCTCCACCGGTTGGCAAGTCCACGCCCGGGTCACCATCCTGGCCCCCGCCGAAACCGTCATATCCCGCATCAACCCCACCGTCGGTGTGGTGGAACCGGTGGACGATTCCAGCTGCCTGCTCCTGACCGGCGCCGACCGCCTGGAAACCATCGCCGTCTACCTGAGCATGCTCATGATGGACTTCCGCGTGGACGATCCCCCCGAACTGGTCGCCCACATCCGCACCCTGGCCCGCCGCTACGCGGCCGCCACGCCGCACGACTGATCCTGGTGGATTCCGGGTGATCTCAATTGGTTCGGATCTGGAGGCCGGGGTTCTCGGCGACCACGTCGGCCATCGATTGGGCGATCATCGTGAGTTGGGGGTGTGCTCGGAATATGGTGTCGGCGAGGGGTGAGATCCGCTCGAAATCGGCGCGGCTGCCGCCGGCGAGGATGCGGCGCACGATCTCCTTCAAAGGTGAGGGCAGGGGTGGCGTCTGCACTGCGTCGGGCTTGTCGGTGGGGAATCGGGTTGGGTCGTCGGTGTAGCCGCCCCGGCTGACTATGCCCATCGCGAGGGTGCCCGAGACCAGGGCGCCGCCGCTGTCGCCGGGCAGGGACAGTGCGGTGTGGGTGAAGCGGATGGGTGGGCGTTGCGGGTCGGGCTGGTCGACTTCGAGGATGACGCCGCAGGTGAATCCGGTGGTCGCCCCGGACTTGCAGACGGGTTCACCGACCACGGGAACACCCACGCCGGTTATCGGAAGCGTCCCGCTCGACGTGCGAACCAGGTTGTTGCGGAAGGAATCCCGAGCGTCATCGGCGATCCGCACGACGGCGTAGTCCCGCACCCCGTCCATCACCGATTCCTCGAACGAACCGTTCTGCGCGCCGATCTTCAGATCCGACGTGAGCTCATGGGTTCCCCGATCCCCACCGGCCGGACGATCCTCCTGCCCGGTGGCGGCATCGCAATGGCCCGCGGTCACCGCTGCCGGATTCCCCTCGGCATCAAGGGCATTGAACGCCCACGAACAAGCCGACCCGTTGTCGACCACATAGCGGTCACCCCCGGTGACCTGTGGCGCGAACGAATTCGCGACCGGCCCCGCGACGAGGGAAATGTCGCCCGGCTCAACGCCACCGGCGTCCTCACCGCCCACGTCCTCACCACCCGCGTCGGCGAGGGTGAAGCCCGCCGCGCGAACCGCGGCACGGGCACCGTCGTCCCCGGGCTGGACCGCGACCTCCGCAGTCCCCCGCCCATCCAGCCATGACCCCCTCACCGCGCCGGGGTGGCGATCTCGCATCTCCGCCGCGAACACCGACAACCGCTGTGCCGAATCCACCCGCCGCAGATACTCCCCCGCGTCCAGCCCCAGATCCCGCCCGATCGCCGCGACCAGCCCAGCGGGCAGCTCGGCCGTGTTCTCGACGCGACCATCTGCCGCGCGCCCGGTCACCGGCACCACCGACATCAACCCGACAACCGCCGCAACGAGCAGGCACGCCCGCCCGGCCTGCCACCGCAAGTTGGCCATACGAACAAGTTAGCGGCCCGCGACCCCGAAAAGTGCTATCCCGCAATCAAAGGCGCGTTGAGCCCGGGACCGGACCGCCTACAGGCGATCCCGGAGGGTGGACAGGCCGGTGCCGGTGAGGTCGTCGCAATAGGCGGATCGTCCGGCCATGGCCATGACCAGGGCCACGGTGGGACCACTGACGAGGGGCCCGCTGCCGGTGCTGAACGGGCCATCGTTCGCTTCGAGGCGCAAGCCTTCGATCACGGTGTGACTCGCGACGGTGAAATCTCGGCTCGCATAGAAGTGCGCGACTGCCGTCTGAGCCTCGATGGAAGGCGTGCGCGCGATCCCCAAAGGCCGCCGAATATCTTGGCCATGCACGATCACCTCGCCGAGCCAGGCCGCCGTGTGACCGGAGGGTGCGACGGTGCCGGGAATGATCGCCCGGAACCGAGCCAGGGTTTCGGCGGGGTTCGCGCCGCGATGGCGGGCTACCTGACGGGCGTTGTGTTCGTCGAAGTCGAAGCGGGCCCGCAGGACGCTGAGCAGCCAGCGCATACGGCCGTTGCTCGCGCCCGCGGTGAGGTGCGCGACCGCCTCTTCCACTGTCCAATTTCCGCACAGCGACTGTTCGGACCATTGACCGTCGGTCAGGTCGGCGAGATCGTCGGCCAATGCCGCGCGTTCAGCCTGGATCATCGTCCACAGCTCATCGCGGGAAACAACGTCCGGCACTCGAAAACCTCCCAGCTCGACGGCACGGCAGCACGGCCGTTCATGTCGGTAGACGGCAACGGTCGGCGAAACTCATCGGTCGGTCAACGGCCGCCGAGGCCGGAGAGGGCGATGCCTCGGATGAAGGCGCGTTGGGCGACGGCGTAGATGAGGAGGAGCGGGAGGAGGATTATCGTCGCGGCGGCCATGAGGAGGGGCCAGTTGGTGGTGTATTGGCCTTGGAGGCGGACCAGGCCGAGGGTGGCGGTGGCGTAGTCGTTGCGTTGGATCATGATCAGGGGCCAGAGGAAGTCGTTCCAGACCGTGATCCAGGTGAGGACCGCCAGGACCATGATGGCGGGGCGGGTGTGGGGTAGCAGGACTCGCCAATAGGTCTGCCAGGGGGTGCAGCCGTCGAGGATGGCGGCTTCCTCCAGTTCCATTGGGAGGGTGCGGAAGAACTGGCGCATGAGGTAGGTGCCGAAGGCGCTGCCGAAGAGGCCGGGGACGATCATGGACCAGGGGGTGTCCATCCAGCCGAAGGCTCGCATCAACAGGAACTGGGGGATGACGGTGACGGTCAGGGGGACCATGAGGGTGGCGAGGTAGCCGAGGAAGAGGGCCTCGCGGCCGGGGAAGCGGAGGCGGGCGAAGGCGTAGCCCGCCAAGGAACAGAAGAAGACTTGACCGGCGGTGACACACGCCGCGTAGACGACGGTGTTCAGGAGCATGCGGCCGAGGGGGATGACGTCGAAAGCCTCACGGTAGTTGGACCATTGGGGGTGGGCGGGAACAGGCGCGGCGTCGAGCACTTCGCCCTCGGACTTCAGGGAGGCCGACACCGACCACAGGATCGGGGTCAGGGCACACCAGGCCACCAGGATCAGGGCCAGGTAGGTCAGCAGGCCGGCGGTCAGGCGTTTGCTCACAGGTCGGCCTCCGCACGGCGGGACAGCCACTGCTGGATCAGGGTGAAGGCCAGCAGGATCGCGAAGATCACCCAGGCCAGGGCGGACGCGTAGCCGACCTCGTAGAAGCGGAAGGCATTCTGGAACAGCATGATTCCGAGCACGTAGGTGCCGGTCTCGGGGCCGCCGTTGCTGCCGGTGAGAGCGTAGGCCTGGTCGAAGACCTGGACCGAATTGATGACGGTGATGACCAGGACGAAGGACAGCGCGCCGCGGATCAGGGGAACGGTGATCGACAGCAAGCGGCGGAAGGAGCCCGCACCGTCGATTTTCGCTGCCTCGTACAGGTTTTCGGGGACACCCTGCATGGCGGCGAGGAGGATGACGGTGGCGAAGGGAACGGACTTCCACACCGTGACCAGGCTCAGGGACACCATGGCCCACTGCGGGTCGGTCAGCCACGGCACCGGCCCGAGCCCGACCCAGCCCAGCAGGATGTTGGCCAGGCCGTCGTCGCTGGCGAAGATGAAGCGGAAGACCACCGCCATCGCCACTGTCGACGCCACCAGCGGGAGGAAGGCCAGCGTCCGGAAAATGCCGATGCCACGCAGTTTCCGGTTCAGCAGCGCCGCCACCGCGAGGCTGATCACCACCGTCGGCACGAGCGTGAGCACGGTGAACACCGCCGTATTGCGCAGCGCGATATAGAACAACGGATCATCGGAGAACAGCCGCCGATAGTTCGCGATCCCCACGAATCGGGGTGGACTGAACAGATCCCAGGAATGGAAGCTCAGATACAGCGAAAACCCCAGCGGGAACAGCAGAAACACCAGGATCGCCGCCAGATTCGGTGCTACGAACAGCTTTCCGGCGCGCGCCCGCCGCCGCTCCAACGCCGACCCGCCGCTCATACCGCCGCCCGCAGCAGCCGATCGATATCGGAAGTGGTCTGCCCGCCCAGCGATTCCGCCGTGGCCGCCCCACGCAGCACCCGATTGCATCCGCGTTCCAGCAGCGCCTCGACCTTGCCCCACACCGGGGTGACGGCGAGCTGCCGCGAATGCTCCGGTCCCTCGGTGAACACCTCGAGATTGCGCAGTCCGGGATGCGCCGCGGCGAATCCGGCCGAGCGCATGGCCGACCGCAGCACCGGCACGAACAGCCCGGACTCCGCGATGATGGCCTGCCCCTCGGGGCCGGTCGCGAATTTCACGAATTCCCACGCCTGTTCGCGTCGCGGACTCGCCGCCGCGATGGCCAGTCCGGTGCTCCCGATATCGGTGATCGCCCCGGGCCCGCCGTGCGGCCCGACCGGCAGCACCGTCACATCGACGTCGAGATCCTCGCGTCCGGCGAATTCCGAGTACAGCCAGTGCCCGCCCATGAGCATGGCCGCCCGCCCGCTCCGGAACAGGTCCTGCGCCGAAACCGACTGCCGGTCACCGACACTGGGCGCGACCCGATGCCGCACAGCGAGGTCGGCATAGAACTGCAGACCGGCCGCGAACCGCGGGTCCCCCAGATTGGTGCGCGTGGGCCGCACCGGCGGGCTGAACCATTCCGAACCGTTGTTCATGCCGAAGCAGGCGGCGGAGAAGTACGGCACCCACGCGTCGACGAACCCCCACTGCCGCGTGCGCCCCTCGGAGTCGCGATGGGTCAGGGCCTGGGCCGCCGCGAGGAACTCGTCGAACGACCAGGCCCGCGACCAGCTCGCGGGCGCCCGAATCCCCGCCTCGGCGAACAGCTTCCGGTTGTAGTAGAGAAACACCCCCGACCACTGCTCGGGCAGCGCGTACTGCCCGCCGTCCCAGACGAAGGTGTCGCGCAGCGCGGCATACCCGTCGGCCCGCAGCGCGGTCGCGTAATCCGGTTCCCGATCCAGGAATTCGCGCAGGTCGACCAGCACACCCCGATCCGCGAGCCCGGCGTACAGCAGCTCCCACGCCATCAGCACGTCCGGACATTTCCCGCCCGCACAGTAGGTCAGCATCTGCTGCAACGGATCCGGCCCCGACATGATGGTGCGGATCCTGATATCCGGCCGCCGCCGCTGGAATTCGTCGATGATGCGCAGCCGCGCCCGCGCCTCCTCGGGCCGTGCCTGGAAGAAGAAGGTGACCGCGTCGTCGTCCCGGTCCGCACAGGCCCCCGCGGTCAGCAGCGTGGCCAAGGCGGCCGAGCGCAGCAGGGTACGCCGATCCATTCCGCCGGGCCGGGCCGCCGATTCGCTCGCCAAAGATATATCTCCGTGAACTAAACGAACTTAAAGACCGCAGTGATCTAGATCTCGAACCAGCATGGCAGCATACGGGGAGCAACCTGCGAGACGTGGAGAACACGCGCACTCGCGGCACGACGCCGGACCCGCACCACCCCCGCCACGCCCGGCTCAGCGTCCTCCGGGCCACCCGTACCCGGCGGTATGGCACATGAATGAACGCCCGGTCAAAGGCGGTTCAGATGCGTACCGGTTGGGCTACGTTGAGACCAGTTCAGTGAGAAACCGCAGTACCGCACGGGAGAGTAGTCGCATGGCGACCATCGAATATCTCCGGACGGACCCCGACCTGCCTCCGGTAGGCGTCGTGGACCGGACGCCCATGTCGCCCTTGAAGAAGGGCATCTTCCTCGCCATCGCCGTTGTCGGTGCGATCGCCTGGGCCATTCTCGCTTTCATGCGCGGGGAGAACGTCAACGCGGTGTGGATCGTGGTGGCCGCGATCTGCACCTATGTGCTCGCCTACCAGTTCTACTCCAGGCTGATCGAGCACAAGATCACCAAACCGCGTGACGACGTCGCCACTCCGGCCGAGGCCATGGAGAACGGCCGCGACTACATGCCGATGGACCGCCGCGTCCTGTTCGGCCACCACTTCGCCGCCATCGCGGGCGCGGGCCCGCTGGTCGGACCGGTGCTGGCCGCCCAGATGGGCTACCTGCCCGGCACGATCTGGATCATCGTCGGCGTGGTGCTGGCCGGTGCGGTGCAGGACTACCTGGTGCTGTGGGCGTCGGTGAAGCGCCGCGGCCGCACCCTCGGCCAGATGGCGCGTGAGGAACTGGGCGTGGTCGGCGGTATCGCGGCCATCGTCGCGGTGCTGGTGATCATGATGATCCTGCTCGCCGTGCTCGGCATCGTGGTCGTGAACGCCCTTGCGGCGACGACGAATCCGAAGACGGGCGTGCTCGAGGGCGGCAGCCCGTGGGGCGTGTTCTCCATCGCGATGACCATCCCGATCGCCCTGTTCATGGGCCTGTACCTGCGCTTCATCCGCCCCGGCAAGGTCGGCGAGGTGTCGGTCATCGGCTTCGCGCTGCTGCTGCTCGCCATCCTGCTCGGCAATCCGGTGTCCCACTCCGGTTGGGGCCAGGACTGGTTCACGCTCTCGGCGACCACCATCTCCTGGATGCTGATCATCTACGGCTTCGTCGCCTCGGTGCTGCCGGTGTGGATGCTGCTCGCCCCGCGCGACTACCTGTCCACCTTCATGAAGATCGGCACCATCGCCCTGCTGGCGGTCGGCGTGCTGGTGACCATGCCGGTGCTGCGGGCCCCCGCGGTCTCCCAGTTCGCGCACAGCAGCAATGGCCCGGCCTTCCCGGGCAGCCTGTTCCCGTTCCTGTTCATCACCATCGCCTGTGGAGCGCTGTCCGGATTCCACGCGCTGGTGTCCTCGGGCACCACCCCGAAGCTGCTCGAGAAGCAGGCGCAGGCCCGGATGATCGGCTACGGCGGCATGCTGATGGAGTCGTTCGTGGCGGTCATGGCGATCATCGCGGCGTCGATCCTGGACCAGCACCTGTACTTCGCCGTCAACAGCGGCGGGCTCACCAGCGCGGGCGCGGCGGCCGACAAGGTCAACGGCCTCGGCCTGGGCGGCACCCCGATCGACGCGAAGTTCCTGAACGACACCGCGCAGAGCGTCGGTGAGACCAAGGTCTACTCCCGAGCCGGTGGCGCTCCCACCCTCGCGCTCGGCATGACCGAGATCATGCACAAGTTCATCGGCGGCAACAGCCTCAAGGCGTTCTGGTACCACTTCGCCATCATGTTCGAGGCGCTGTTCATCCTCACCACCATCGACGCGGGCACCCGGGTCGCGCGGTTCATGGTCTCCGACGCCCTCGGAAACCTGCCCGGCGCCAAGAAGTTCAAGGACCCGTCGTGGTGGCCGGGCGTGTTCATCTGCTCCGCCATCGTGGTCGCCGCATGGGGTTCGGTGCTGCTCATGGGCGTCACCGATCCGCTGGGCGGCATCAACACCCTCTACCCGCTGTTCGGCATCTCCAACCAGCTGCTGGCCGCCATCGCACTGACCGTCGTGCTGGTGATCGTGGTGAAGAAGGGCCTGCTGAAGTGGGCGTGGATCCCCGCGCTGCCGCTGGCCTGGGATCTCATCGTGACCATGACCGCGTCGTTCCAGAAGATCTTCTCCGGCGACAAGAACATCGGTTACTGGACACAGCACCACAACTTCGTCGTCGCCCGCGACGCCGGGAAGGTGCTGCCGCCGGCCAAGAACATGGCCGACATGAACAAGGTCGTCCACAACACCTTCATCCAGGGCACGCTGTCGATCGTGTTCGCGGTGCTGGTGCTGATCGTGGCGCTGGTGGCGGTGTGGGTGATCGTGAAGGCCATCCGCGACGGCGGCGGCGAGACCACCGAATCGCCGGAGGAGCCCTCGAAGATCTTCGGCCCCAGCGGGTTCCTCCCCAGCAAGGCGGAGAAGGAAGTCCAGCAGGAATGGGACACCTTGATCGCCGAGGGCAAGATCCGCGCGCCCGGCGCGGCGGGCGTGCTGAGTCACTGACGCCATGAGTACCCACGATGCCCCGCCGACCGCAGGACCCCTGCGGTCGGCGGGGCTCGCCCTTCTCCAGGCCCTCAAAGCCATTGTCTGGTGGTTCAACTCGATCCTCGGGGGCAACGACTACCGGCGCTACGTTCAGCACCTCGAACTGCACCACCCGGGCTGCGAGATCCCGACCGAACGGGATTACTGGCGCGACCGCCACGCCGCCGCGACCCGGAATCCGGGCAATCGCTGCTGCTAGACCGGGGTGGCGGTTTTCCGCCGACGGTCATGGCGGATTTCCGCTAGCGGCCGGAGCTCACGACTGACATGGTGGACAGCGTGAGTGCGAACGACTTGGATTTCGAGCGTTGCTATCGCGCCGTCGCGACCCGGGACGCCCGGTTCGACGGGCATTTCGTGACCGCGGTGCGCACTACCGGGATCTATTGCCGCCCTTCCTGTCCGGCGATCACGCCCAAACGGACCAACGTCACCTTCCTGCCGACCGCGGCCGCCGCGCAGCAGCACGGCTTCCGCGCCTGCCGGCGTTGCCTGCCCGACGCCGCGCCCGGATCGCCGCTGTGGAACACCCGCGCCGACCTGGCCTCCCGGGCCATGCGATTGATCGGCGACGGCGTCATCGAACGCGGCGGCGTGCCCGCGCTGGCCGACGCCCTCGGCTACTCCCAGCGGCAGCTGACCCGGGTGCTGACCAGTGAACTCGGCGCGGGCCCACTGGCTTTGGCGCGGGCGCACCGCGCGCACACCGCGCGACTGCTCATCCAGACCACCCGGCTGTCCATGTCCGACATCGCCTTCGCGGCCGGATTCGCCAGCATCCGGCAGTTCAACGACACCGTGCGCGAGGTGTTCGCGGTCAGCCCGACGACCCTGCGCGAGGAATCCCGCCGCCGCAACGGCGACACACTCCCGGCCGGCAACGGGCTGCTCACGCTGCGACTCCCCTACCGTGAGCCGCTCGACCAGTCGTGGCTGGAATGGTTCCTGGCCTCGCACACCGTCCCCGGGCTCGAGCTGTGGGAGAACGGCGTCTACACGCGCAGCCTGCGAACTCCGCACGGCCACACCACCGTTCGGCTGTCCATCCAGCCCGGCCACGTGCGCGCCTCGCTGAACCTGCAGGACATGCGCGATCTCGCGCCCACCGTGGCGCGACTACGCCACTTCCTGGATCTGGACGCCGATCCCGTCGGCATCGACGAGGCGCTGACCGCGGGCATGGCGGGAAGCCCACTGCACCCGCATGTTTCGGGCGACGACCCCGGCATCACCCTGCCTCCCGGGATCCGGGTACCAGGGTGCCTCGACGGTCCGGAACTGTTGCTGCGCACCATGATCGGGCAGCAGATCTCGGTGGCGGCCGCGAACACCCACACCGCGCGGCTGGTACAGGGCCTGGGCGAGGCCATCGCCGGGCCGATCCCGCACCTGTTCCCGACCGCCGAGGCCATTGCCGAGCGCGGTTCGGAGGTGCTGACCGGGCCCTCGCGGCGCGTGGACGCCATTGTCGGCGCGGCCAAGGCGCTGGCCGGCGGCGATCTCGTGCTGCACTCCGGCCGCACCGCGGGCGATCTGCGCCGCGACCTGCTCGCCCTGGACGGGGTCGGGCCCTGGACCGCCGACTACGTCACCATGCGCCTGCTCGCCGACCCGGACGTGCTCCTGCACTCCGACCTGGTCGTCCGCCGCGGCGCGGGACTGCTGGGCATCGACCTCGCCGACGCCGAACGCTTCTCGCCATGGCGCTCCTACCTCACCATGCACCTGTGGAAATACGCCCTCGCCCATCCGGCCGAGGGTGGCCCCAAGACATCCGCCCCGACCCGGAGGACACCGCAGTGAGCTCCGAAAACCACACCACCACCGCGGATTTCGCCACCACGGACACGCCCGCGGGTCCGTTCACCGCCCTCGTGGACGCCGACGGCGCGGTCCTGGCCTCCGGCTGGATCGCCGACCCGGAGGCCCTGCGGGCCCTCGTCCACCCCAGCCTCCGGCCCGGCGGCCTGCGCGAACGCGACACGCTGGGGCCGGTGTCGCGGGCGATCGCCGCCTATCACGAGGGCGATCTCACCGCGATCGACGCCATCGCCGTCCGCCAGGTCTCGGGACCGTTCCTCACCCAGGCCTGGGAGACGCTGCGCAAGGTCCCGGCCGGGACCCCGATCACCTACACCGAGTTCGCGGCCCTCTCCGGGCGCCCGGCCGCGACCCGCGCCGCCGCCAATGCCTGCGCCCGCAACGCGGCCGCCCTGTTCATCCCCTGCCACCGCGTCCTGCGCACCGACGGCGCCCTCGGCGGCTTCCGCTACGGCCTGCCGATCAAACGCTGGCTCCTGGACCACGAGACCGCCTGAGCGCGGTTCCCGCCCGACCGCGTCGGTGCCCGGGCGTACCGTGGCAGCCATGTGCCGCAATATCCACACCCTGCACAACTTCGAGCCGCCGGCCACCCCGGACGAGGTGCACGCGGCCGCCCTGCAATACGTCCGCAAGATCAGCGGAACCACCAAGCCCTCCCAGGCCAACCAGCCCGCCTTCGACCTGGCGGTGGAAGAGATCGCCGCCGCGACCACCCGCCTGCTGGCGGGCCTCACCACCAACGCCCCGCCCAAGGACCGCGAGGTCGAGGCCGCCAAGGCCCGAGCCCGCGCCCAGATCCGCTATACCCCGCGCTGACCAGTGCCTGACCGAGCCTGCGGTGCCCGCCGCCATGATGCGGCGTCACTCAGGGTGCGGGCTCGTAAGAAGGTTCGCCACGTCCGCGAGCACGAAGGCGATGAAGGTCCCGATCACGACGATCCCCAGCGCTGTCACGGTCTTCGTCACGATGATGACCACCCACCGTTCCACGGCCGTGAGATCGGCGCGCTCCAGCTTCGGCATCGGTGCGAGCACCGCGGCGAGGGCCACCGACGCGAACCCGAGCGGAACCGGCAGGAATGCCCGGAGCGAATTCGTGTTCCACGCGGCGACGAAGCCGACGAGCACCAGCAGCCAACCGCCGCGGCCGAGCAGCTTCCGGGCCTTGTCGCCGCGGCCCCCGACCGAGTTCACAGTACGAAATTCTATGCGCTGACCGAGGTTTCGAGGCGGGAGCCGGTGCGGCCGCGGATGACGTGGAGGCGGCTGGGGATGCGCTGGCGCATTTCGTCGACGTGGCTGACGACGCCGACGACGCGGCCGCCGGAGCGGAGTTCGTCGAGGACGCCCATGACGGCGTCGAGGGTGTCGGCGTCGAGGCTGCCGAAACCCTCGTCGATGAACAGGGTGTCCATGACCAGGCCGCCGGATTCGGCCGAGACCACGTCGGCCAGACCGAGCGCCAGGGCCAGGGAGGCCATGAAGGTCTCGCCGCCGGAGAGGGTCTTGGCGGGCCGGACCGCGCCGGTGTAGTCGTCACGGATGTCGAGACCCAGGCCGCCACGGCGGCCGCGCGGGCCCGCGACATCGGTGTGGACGAATTCGTAACGGCCGCCGGACATTCGGCGCAGGCGCACCGAACCGGCCAGGGCCACCTCCTCGAGGCGGGCCGCCAGCACGTAGGAGCGCAGGGACATGCGGCGGCTGTTCTCGCCGCGACCGGCCACCACCTCGGCGAGGCGCGCCAACTCGTCGTGGGCGCGCTGCAGCGGAGCGATATGGTCCACGGCCGCCCAGAGCTGGGAGCAGAGCTTCTCGAGATCGTCGACCCGGCGAGTGGCCTCGGCGTGCGCGGCGACCGCCCGGTTCAGCTCCGATTCCGCCTGTGCCACGGCACTTTCCAGCTGACCGAGATCAACCGGTTCGGTCTCACCGGCCGCCTGGATCTCCGGCTCGGCCAGGACCGCCTCGGCGTGCGCCCGCGCCCGGTCGGCGGCCACGAGCTCCTCCTCGATGGCCGACTGCTGCGCGGCGGTCCGCGACGCGGCGTCGACCGCGCGGGCGTATTCCCCGAGCACACCGTAGTCGGGGCCGGACTCCCCCATCACCGGCGGCGCGGACTGCACCAATCCCGCGTCATAGGAAAGCTTCTCGACCCGCACCGCGGCCGCCGCGACCTGCTCGCGCGCGGTGGCGGCCTCGACTCGTGCGGCACGAACGGCCGTGGCTTCCTCGATCAGCGCCGCCAGCCGGGCCCGCCGCCGCTCGACGGTCCCGTCCGCCCCGGCCGCCGCCAGCAGCCGCTCGGTGAGCTCGGCCAGCCGCCGATCCGTGGCGACGATCCGCTCCAGCGTCGCGCTGCCCCGGCTCTCGCACTCGCGCACCTCGTCCTGCACCCGCGCCTGTTCGGCCCGCAGCGCGTTCAGCTCGGCGGTCAACCCGTCGACGAGCCCCGCGACCCGCTTGGCCTCGGCGAACCTGCGAGTCGAATCATCCAGCGCGACAGCCAGTTCCGCCTTGTCGGCATCACCACCCCGCTCGACCAGCACCTCGATGGCCCGCTCCAGCTCGGCCACCGCCTGCCCGGCATGCTCCCGTTCCGCCTCCGCCTTGCGCTCGGCGGCCAGCGCCTTGTCCTCGTCCTGCTTGGACACCGCGTGGTCGGTCGGCCGCGCCGGATCCGGATGCGCCACGGACCCGCACACCGAGCACGGCTTCCCGTCCTCCAGCGCCCCCGCCAGCTCCGCCGCCATCCCGGCCATGCGCTGCTCGCGCAGCGCCTGCGTCCGCTTCCACGCCTCGGCGTGCGCGACCCGCTTGCGCTCGAAGTCGGCCCCCGCCCGCGTCAGCTCCCCACGCCGCTGTTCCAACTCCACCGCCGCCTGAGCCGACGTCCGCAGCCGTAGACACTCGGCCTCGAGTCCCGGCAGCGCGGCCGCCGCATCCGCGGCCCCGCGCAACCGAACTTCAACCCCGGCAACCGCTTCCGGCAGCTCCGCGAGCCGCACGGCCAGCTTCGCCGCCCGCCCGTCCAGATCCCGCTGCTCGGCCCGCAACCCGGCCAGCTCCCGAGTCAACCGGGTCGCCGACTCCGCGTCGGCTCGCACCTCATCGAGCGCGCCCATCTGCGCACTCCAGCCCCGCACCGCGCCTTCGAGGCCGGGCGTGCCCGCCGACGGCGAGCACTGGACCCACGAATTACCCTCGGCGGCAGGAGAACCGCTCGTCCGGTGACCGGTCGGGTACGACGCGAGTCCCGCCCCGCCCCGGGGCGCACCGTCTGCGGCGACATCCCCGCGCCGCTGTGCTCCCTCGGTGGCGCTCGGGTCGTCGGAGCCGCCGTCCGGCCTGCTCGAGCCCATTCCGACAGGACCGTCCGCTCGCTCCGGCGCATCATTCGGGTCGCGGTCGTCGTCGAGGCCCCCGGAGCTGCCCGCATCCGCCATACCGCCCGGCTCGGCCATCGGCTCGGCGCGGTTGATCCCGGCGTCGACGATGTCGGCGAGGTCCGCGGCCAGGTCGGTGCCCGCCAGTTCGGCCGCTGCGAGATCGGCTGCCGCCCAGAGCGTTCCGGGGAGTTCGGCGCTGGCGGGTTCGAGGAGGCGGTCGGCGAGTTGTTCGGCGGTGCGGGTGGCGTCGTCGGTTCGGCGGCGGAGGGTGACGGCGGCGGCGCGGGCCTCGGCGAGGGCGGTGGCGACCGGCTCGGCGCGACGGGACCGGTCGAGCTCGGTCTGGCGGGCGGCGCGGTGGTCGGCGGTGGCGGTGAAGTCGGCCAGTTGGGCGCGGGCCGCGGTGCGGCGGCGGTGCAGGTCGTGGCGACGGCGTTCGGCCTCGGCGGCGGTGCGGAGCCGGGACGAGTCCTTTTGGCGCTGAGCGAGTTCGGTGGCGGTGTCCGCGGTGTGGGTGCGGGCGGCGGCCAGCAACGACTGCGACCAGCCGACCGATTCGAGGGAACTCGCGGTTTCGGTGACGGGCAGGCCCGCCGCGGTGCCGACCTGGGCGATGAGGCGGTCGATCCCGTGGCGGCGGGTGTCGAGGTCGGCGGTGCTCGCCCGGCGCTTGTCGGTCAGCCACTGTTCGGCGGTACCGAAACGTTCGGTGTCGAAGAGCTTTTCGAGGAGCTTCTCGCGATCCTCGTTGTCGGCCCGCAGGAATCGCGCGAAGTCACCCTGCGGCAGCAACACCACCTGGAAGAACTGGTCGGCGCTCATGCCGAGCAGACGCAGCACCTCGTCCCCGATGTCGGGGATGCGGGACAGGTGCTGGCCGCGCCCGTCGAGCCACTCCAGGGTGGCGGACGCGTTCTCCTTCACCCAGCCCGATTTGGCGCGCTTGCTGGGCCGCTGGAACTCCGGCGACCGGATCAACCGCAGCCGCCGGCCACCCACCGTGGCCTCCAGCAGCACCCGCGGCGCAGTCTGCTCGTCGGCGTGATCGGAGTGCAGCCTCTTGCCCTCCTCGCGCGCGCCGGGCACCTTCCCGTACAGCGCGAACGCGATGGCGTCGAGCACCGTGGTCTTCCCGGCCCCGGTCTGCCCGTGCAGCAGGAACAGCCCATCCGCCCCGAGCTCGTCGAAATCCACCACGGCCGTCTCGGCGAACGGCCCGAACGCCGTCAGCTCCAGCCGATGCAGCCGCACCCCGCGCCCCCTTCCCTCAACGCCGCACTCACGCGGTCATCCCGCCGACCGCTCCATCCGATTCACCTGGTTCCAAGCCGAACTCGGCCACGTCGAACAGCCCCAGCGCCGCATCGGCCTCCGCCGCGTCCGCGCCGCGCACCGAACCGTCGAATCCGGCCGCACTGACGACTCGCGCCGCCTCCGAAGCGGCCGCGGGTAGTTCCTCCACGGAATCGCCGCCGGTCGGCACGATGGCCGCCTCGGCATCGCGGTGCGCGGAAATCCGCTGTGGACCGTCCTTTTCGCGGGTGGCGACCGAGAGCGCGCGTTCGAGCCAGGTCATCTCGCCGGCCGTGGGCGTGCCGCGGACATCGGTGAGGAAGCTCTGGGCGATCTCGGTGTCGCGGCGGCCGTGCACGCGCTCGCGGTAGCGCAGTTCCGGGTTGCCCTCGGGGCGTTGCCATTCCACGTGAACGGCATGCGGGAAGCGCTCGCGCAGGCGGCGCAGCGCGTCCACCGGTCGCGCCTGATCGGTGAGGGTGGCGGAGACGTAGTCGGATTCGGCCCCGGCGTGATCCGGCGACTCCAGAAGGTCTTCCAGGGGGCCGACGAGTTGGGACAGGCCACGGACCACCGGCAGCTCATGGCGCTGGACTCCCGCCAGACCCGTGGCATCCAGGTCGATGATCCACACCGCCTTGCGGTGCGAGCGCTCGCCGAACGAATACGGCAGGGGCGAGCCGGAATACCGGACCGAATCCGAGAGGGTCTGCGGCGAGTGCAGGTGGCCGAGCGCCACGTAGTCGATGCCGTCGAAGGCCGACTGCGGCACGGTCTCCACACCGCCGACCGAGATGGACCGCTCCGAGCCGGTGGCTTCCCCGCCCACCACGAAGGCGTGCGCCAGGACCACCGACCGCGCCCCCGGGCGCTGCGCCAGTTCGGCACGCACCCGGCTCATGGCGGCATCCAGGATCTCGGCGTGTGAACGCGCCTGCGGCACGCCCAATTCCACCCGCGTGATCTCGGGCTCCAGGTATGGAATGCCGTAAAAGGCAATTTCACCGAACTCGTCCGACAGCACCACCGGCCGCGCCACATCAGCGATCCGGCAGCGCAAATGCAATCCGCCCGCCGCCGCGAAACTCCCGAGCGCCCCGAGCCGGGTCGGCGAGTCGTGATTGCCGGACGTGGCGACAATCACCGCGCCCGCTGCCCGAATTGCCTCGAATCCCCGATTGCACACCGCAATCGCATCCGCACTGGGAATGGAACGGTCGTACACATCCCCCGGCAGCACGACCACGTCCGCCCCCTCGGCCGCCACCAATTCCGCGATGGCCCGCAACGAGCACTCCTGATCGGCCAACAGGTCGACACCATGAAAGGTGCGCCCGATATGCCAGTCGGAGGTGTGCAGGATCCGCATGCCGAAGAACGCTAGGCGATTGCCCCGACAGCTTTCCCGATGCCCCGGCGAGTCGTCTCAAACCCGCCGATGTATATCGGGTCTGCCCAGGTGTCGTTCGCGTATGCCAGCGCGACAACTGATCTCGTGACGTTCGGGGTGACTCCCCGGGTACGCCCGAAATCGGTTCGGCACCCAACCGCCGGCACGGATGCGAACCCGGCTACGGCTCTCAGTCGTCCGCTGAAGTTTCGGAGAGGCGGCACAGTTTTGTCGGTGGGGTACGGCACTATCTCGTGCCATGACCGCACCGATGCTGTTCGCGCTGCTGTTGGTGTTCGTTTCGGGGCTGGCCCTGGGCTGGCTGGGGCATGCCGCGCGGGCGGGGCAGCGGGCGGCGGTGGCCGAAGCGAGATTGGCGGCCATGCGGGACAACGAGCGGTTGTTGCGGCAGTCGCTCGGGGCGGCCAGTGAGGATGCGGCGCGGCGGCAGTCGCATGCGATCGGGACCTTGGTCGAGCCGCTGCGGGAGGCGGTGGGCAATTTGAACCGCCATATCCAGGAGGTCGAGCACAACCGCATCAACGCGTATTCCGGCCTGCGCGAACAGGTCGCGGGGATGCAGCGGACCTCGCATCAGTTGTCCACGCAGACCGGTCAATTGGTGGCCGCGCTACGGGCGCCGCAGGTGCGCGGCCGCTGGGGCGAGATCCAGCTGGAGCGGGTGGTGGAGCTGGCGGGCATGGCCCGGCACTGCGATTTCGACACCCAGGTGACCCGGCGCGGCGACACCGTCGTCCGCCCGGACATGGTGGTGCGGCTGTCCGGCGGCCGCACGATCGTGGTGGACGCAAAGGTGCCCTGCACCGCCTATCTGGACGCCGCCGCCACCGAGGACCCGCGCGAGCGCGAGGGCCACCTGACCCGGCACGCCCGGCATCTGCGCACTCATGTGGATCAGCTCTCCGCCAAGGAGTACTGGGCGGCCTTCGATCCGTCCCCGGAGTTCGTGGTGCTGTTCGTGCCCGGCGATCCGTTCCTGGACGCGGCGCTGACCACCGATGCCGGCTTGCTCGAATACGCCTTCGGTCGCAATGTGGTCCTGGCGACGCCCACCACACTCATGGCCCTGCTGCGCACGGTCGCGCTGGGCTGGCGGCAGGAGGCGATCTCGCAGGACATGGCCGTGGTCCAGCAGCTGGGTCGTGAGCTCTACACCCGGCTCGGCACGACGGGCCGCCATCTGGACCGGCTCGGCGCACAGCTCGGCAAGGCGGTCGACGCGTTCAATCACACGGTCTCCTCGGTGGAGTCCCGGGTGATGGTGACCGCGCGCAAGCTGCACGATCTGGAGATCGCCGATGCGCCGGTCCCGGATATCCAACGGGTCGAGTCGTGGCCGCGAGCGGTGGGGTTCGCCGACGGGGGTGATGCCTGAGCAACCACTTGGTACTAAGGCCCCGATGCCATAGCTATCGTCGAGTTCATGCGATTCCGCATACCCGCGTGATGTCGCCTGCCTCGCGAAACACCGGCATGCCTTAGTGTGCTTGACGTGGCAGTTACCCAACGCGAGCGAACCGAGGTGCCCCCGTCGCACCGTTCGATCCTGCCGTCGGTTCCCGGCGTCCCCGCCGGAGCCGCCGTCTTGATCGCTGTGACGTGCAGCTTCATCGGGTTCCTGATCGACGCGCACGGCGGTGACGACCTCACGGGCACCTTCGCGACCTGCTACGTGATCGGCTGCGTCCTGGCCGTCCTGATCGTCCGCTACCGCGGACTGTTCACCACCCTGGTGCTGCCGCCGCTGCTGTTGTTCCTCGCGGTGCCGCTGTTCTACCAACTCCTATTGGGGTCCGCCGGCAGTCTCAAGCTGAAGGACATCCTGCTGAATCTGGCCATCCCCCTGGTGAACCGATTCCCCACCATGGCCTTGGCCACCGTGCTGGTGCTGATCATCGGCGCGGTCCGCATCGCACTGCACCGCCGCGAGTCCAAGGCCGACGCGAGCGGTGAACCGGGCCGGGCCCGTGCCCGCGCCACCCGCGCGGGCAGCGCTCGCGCCCAGCGCACCCGCCCCGCCGATCCCAAGGACCCGGCCAGACGCCGCTCCCGTTCCTCCGCGGACACCGCCGAGGCCGACGCCACACCCGAATCCGACGCCGCCCGCCCGGGCCGCCGCGCCGCCGGCCGGGTCGCCTCCGGACCGCCCCGCGTGGGCGCGAACCGGCAACCGGGCGAGGGTCGCCGCCGACGCGCCCAGGAGCCGGATCAGGCCGCCGCGGAGCGCACTTCGGCCGCGCCCGAGGGCGGCCGCCGCCGACGCGCCCAGAACCCCGAGCAGACCGCCGCCCCGGAGGGTCGCCGCCGCGCCCAGTACGGCGAGAACCCCCGCGCGGGCGAGCGCCGCGCCGCGTCGGGCGAGCAGCAGCCGCGCACCGGTGAACGTCGTGCCGTCCCGACCGGCGAGCGCCGAGCCGTCCCGGCCGACCGTCGCACGCCGCCGCCCGCGGCGGAGGCCGCGCCCGAGGGCGGCCGCCGCCGACGCGCCCAGAGCCCCGAGCAGGCCGCCGGTCGCGGCACCGAGCGGCACGCCGCCCCCGAGCGCAATCCGGCCCAGGCCCCGGCCGAGGGCGGCCGTCGGCGCCGTCCCCAGCCGAGTGAACTGCCGCCGCATCCCCGCCCGAATGTGCGCTATCGCGAACGCGACTCGGGCCGCATCGAGCGCTGAGCGCGCCAGTGAGAACCGCTGATTCGGGGTATTGACAGAAACGGCCGGGAATCCGGCTCGGCGACATGCGAGCGACATGAGCCGTAGATTTCCGGCAATCCCTACATTCAGTGCGAAATAACCGCATCCGAATAGCAATTCGCGCCCTCCACAACGAATGCGGAGGGCGCGAATGCGTTTCGGAAGTTTATGCCCGCGCGGCGCGCAGCTCTCGCGGCAGCGAGAAGACCAGCGTCTCATTGGCCGTGGTGACGGGCACCACCGAGCCGAAACCGTGCTCGGCCAACAGTTCCAGCACACCCTCCACGAGGATCTCCGGAACCGACGCGCCCGAGGTGACGCCGACCGTGCGCACGCCCTCCAGCCACGCGGTGTCGACCTCGCGGGCGAAGTCGACCAGGTGCGCGGCCCGCGCCCCCGCGCTGAGCGCGACCTCGACCAGCCGCACCGAGTTCGAGGAGTTGCGCGAACCGACCACGATCACCAGGTCGCATTCGGGCGCCATCGCCTTCACCGCGGTCTGGCGGTTGGAGGTGGCATAGCAGATGTCGTCGCTCGGCGGATCCTGCAGCTTCGGGAAGCGCTGACGCAGGCGGTTGACCGTCTCCATGGTCTCGTCCACCGACAGCGTGGTCTGCGAGAGCCAGATCACCTTGTTCTCATCGCGCACGGTGACGTTGTCGACGGCGTCCGGGCCGTCCACCAGCTGCACGTGCTCGGGGGCCTCACCGGCGGTGCCCTCGACCTCCTCGTGGCCCTCGTGGCCGATGAGCAGGATGTCGAAGTCGTCGCGGGCGAAGCGCTTGGCCTCCTGGTGCACCTTGGTCACCAGCGGGCAGGTGGCGTCGATGGTGTGCAGGTTCCGTTCGGCGGCGGACTCGTGCACCGCGGGCGAGACGCCGTGCGCGGAGAACACCACGAGCGCGCCCTCGGGCACCTCGTCGGTCTCGTCGACGAAGATCACACCGCGCTCGCGCAGCGTTTCCACCACGTGCCGGTTGTGCACGATTTCCTTGCGGACATAGATAGGGGCGCCGTGCTTTTCGAGCGCCTTCTCCACTGTTTCAACCGCCCGGTCCACACCGGCGCAGTAGCCGCGCGGTTCGGCGAGGAGCACTCGCTTGGGCGCGTCGACATCACCCGCCGCGGACCGGACGATTCCGACGTTCAAAGGGATAGCCGAGGACATGACGCCAAGAATACTTGTGGCCCTCGGCCCGCATTCGCGCGGAGGCTAGGGTCACAATCACTTTTTGTGCGCTCTCACCTTTGCATCACACGGCGTTTCGGGCAGGCTAGGGGCATGTTCCGACCTCCGTTCCTGGCCCGGGTCGCCGCCGGGGCTGCCGTCTATGCCCTCGAGGAAACTCGTCGGCTACCGACCACCGCAATCAATTTCCCGATCACCGCGATCAGCCAGATGCTGCAGACCACCATGCACCTCCAGCAGTTCGTGACCAGCCTCGCCCTCAAGGGCGACGAGGTCTTCGACCGGCTGATCAACCAGCCCGAAGAGCAGCCCGCGTGGGCCACCTTCGACGAAGACGAAACCGACGAGCAAACGCCGAGCTTCGCCTCCGAATCGGTACGGCAGAGCCGTTTCGACCTCTTCACCGACCCGGAACCGGTCATCGAGGAGCCCGAGCCGGTCGTGGCCGAAGCGGCCGAGCCGGTCGCCACCGAGTCGGCCGCGCAGGAGGCAGCCGAACCGGAGGCCACCGAAACCCCGGCCCCCGCACCGGTTTCCAAGGCCGCGACCAACGGTCACAACGGAAACGGCAGCGCGATCGCCGAGCCCGAGGTCGCGACCCGCTTCGGCTACTCCGACCTGAGCATCGCCCAGCTGCGCGCGCGCCTGCGCCAGCTGTCGCTCGAGGATCTGGCGGCCCTGCTCGCCTACGAGCAGGAGACCCAGGACCGCGCCCCGTTCGTCACCATGCTGACGAACCGCATCGCGACGGTTCGGGCCAAGTAGCGAGACCTCACGACCAATGCCGGTCGCCCGGGTCTCGACCCGGTCGGCCGGCGTATCTCGTTTCACGGGATTCGCGCGCGTGGGCGCCGTGCGAGTCCCGTGCCACGGGCCGGGTGGGGGTCAGCGGGGCAGGACCGCGCGGAACAGACCGGTCACGGTGCCGCGCAGGAAGTTCTCCCAGCTGAAGTGGTCGTGCCACAGGGTGATTCGGCCGTCACGGAATTCGAAGGTGCCGCACACCCAGAAGGAGATCTCGATCGGGCCCATGCGGAGGTAGTCGGTGCGTTCGGTGAGGACCGTGCCGTCCTCGGCGGCGGCGATGTGGTGCATGTCGGCGCGGAAACCGAAGCGCGGGTTGTTGAGCTGGGTGAGGACCCAGCGGACGCGGTCCACGCCGCGGATGTCGGGGAGCGAGGTGTTCTTCCAGACGATGCCCGGATCGACCAGATCCAGGGCCTCGTCCACGATTTTCATCTCCATGGCCGCGAAGAACTCGCGCACGGTGGTGACCGGATCCTGCTTCAGCTCGGGTAGTTCGGACATGAGCCGAGCGTATTCGAATTGCATCGCGTAGCGATTCCGAATCGGGGCGGTGGTGGGGCGACGGGTGGGCCCGGCCCGCCGAGAAGGGATCAGGCGGACTCGCGGCGGGTGGCGATGAGGGCGGCCAGGCCGTCGAGGATGCGGTCGATGCCGTAGGTGAGGGCATCGCCGTCCTCTGGGTCGGGCTTGGCGCCCATGGTCGCCGCGAGGGCCGCGATCGCGTGCGGGAAACGCTCGGCCTGGGCGGTGAGCACCGCGCCGAGTTCCCGGGCGAGCTGTTCCTCGGCGGGATCGTCGCCGACGAAGGTCGTGGTCTGCTGTGCCACCGCGCGGGCGTGACTGAGCAGCAGCACGACGGTGTCGAACTGTTCGGGCCCGCTCAGCCCCGTGTCGGCGAGCACGCTCAAGGCCCGGTCCAGCCAGGCCAGTTCGTTGGGTCCCATCGGGCGGATGCCGATCGCCACCTCGTTGGACCACGGGTGCGCCCGCACCCGCTCGTAGAAGGTCTCGGCCCAGGGGCGCAGGTAGGACCGCCACGGCTCCGGCGAATCAGCTTGGGCGGCACCGATTTCCGGTGGCACGCCGAGTGCGCTGTCGAGCATGAGCGCGGTGAGCTCGGTCCGGCCCGGGATATAGCGGTAGAGCGCCATCTTGGCGCAGCCGACGCGTTCGGCCAGCCGCGCCATGGACAGGTTGCCCAGTCCTTCGGCGTCGGCGAGGTCGATGGCCTCGCCGACGATGCGCTCCAGCGTGAGCGACGGTTTCGGCCCACGCTTCGGGCGGTCGGGCGTGCCCCAGAGCAGTTCGAGAGTGGTCGGTGCCGGCATGGTCGCCATCCTTCCGGATTTCAGGGTTGACATGAAACTGCGTCCACCATACGCTCTTAATCATCAACAGCGTCCGATGGACGCAGTTACCGAAGGGGTTATCGAAATGCGCAACACCACCGTCCTCATCTCCGGAGCCAGCGTCGCCGGACCCGCCCTCGCCTACTGGCTGAACCGCTACGGCTTCCAGGTCACCGTGGTCGAGAAGGCGCCCGCGCTGCGCACCGGCGGCCAGGCCGTCGACTTCACCGGCGAGACCCATATGACCGTGCTCGAGCGCATGGGCGTACTCGAGGACATCAAGCGCCGCCAGACCGGCAAGACCGACTGGGTCTTCGTCGACGAGAGCGGCACCGAACAGGCCGTCATGGCCGGCGAATTCCTCGGCGGCGACATCGAGATCCTGCGCGGCGACCTGGCCGAGATCCTCGTCGGCCGGACCGCCCGGGAGTGCGAATACCTCTTCGGCGACACCGTCACCGGGCTGCGGGAGACCGCCGACGGGGTGGTCGTGGACTTCCAGCACGGACCGACCCGCGTCTTCGATCTGGTCTTCGGCTGCGACGGCATCCACTCACGGGTACGGAAGCTGGCCTTCGGCCCGGAATCGGACTACGTGACGCACGACGGCTACTACTACGCCATCGCGGGCAAGTCGGTCTGGGCGGACATGCCGGAGGGCGATCGGGGACGTGCGCGCTCCCTGGGACACAACACCCCCGGACACCTCGCGATGACGGGCGGAAACAAGGCCGCGCAGTTCTACCTGTTCAGCTCGCCCGAACTCGATTACTCCCGCGACGATTTCGATCAGCAGCGCGCGATCGTGGCCGAGCACTTCACCGGAATGGGCTGGGAGGTGCCGCGCATGCTGGCCGAACTCCCCCACCAGGACGACTTCTACCTGGACGCCATCGCGAAGGTGAAGATGAAGAACTTCACGAACGGGCGCGTGGCGCTGGTGGGCGACGCGGCTCACGGGCACACGCTCAACGGCTTCGGCACGGGATCGGCGATTATCGGCGCGTACGTGCTGGCCGGTGAACTGGCCGCGGCCGACGGTGACTACACCGTGGCGTTCGCTCGCTACGAGGAGATCATGAAGCGGCTGCTGCGCAAGACCGACGAAGCGGCCCCGGGTCGATTCCTCGCACCGCGCACGGCACGTGGCCTGCGGATGCGCAACTGGTTCGTGCGCTCACGCGGCTTCAAGATGATGGCGAAGTGGGCCGAGAACGCGAAGAACGATATCGATCTGAAGAACTACCCGGAATTGGTGGGTTCGAACTGAATCGCGGGCAGTGCTGGATGCGGACGTGGGTATGACGGCCAGTTGCCGTCATACCCACCGACCACATTATTCAAACGATGACGCCCAGCGTTGTCAGAGCGGCGACCAGACCCGTGAAACCAAGGGCGGCGAGTGTGATTGCAAGACCGATCAACATTGTTCTTTCCTTCCTGGATATCCGCGATGTGCGGACACTCAGGTAATCGACCAGCAACCGTGATCCGTTTCACAGCCTGTTTGGAAAAGAAAAAATTGGCAGCTGACCGGCGCTCCGCCGATTATTACTACTTCGAGTCGTCGACTTTCGCCATGGAGAGGACGTCGAGTCGGCGATCGAGCTCCTCGATCGACAGATTGTCGCTGATCAGCCCGCGATCGATGACCGTCTGCCGGATTGTCTTCTTCTCCTTCAGAGCCTGCTTGGCCACGGCCGCGGCCTCCTCGTAACCGATCGCCGAATTCAACGGCGTCACGATGGACGGGGACGATTCAGCCAGCTGCCGCAGGTGCTCGACATTCGCGACCAGCCCCACGACGCACTTATCGGCGAACAATCGGGAAACATTGGCCAGCAGTCGAATCGACTCCAGCACATTCCGGGCCATAACCGGGATATAGACATTCAATTCGAAAGCGCCGTTGCCGCCGCCCCAGGCAATGGCCGCGTCATTTCCGATAACCTGCGCGGCCACCTGGGTAACCGCCTCCGGGAGAACGGGATTCACTTTCCCCGGCATGATGGAAGAACCGGGTTGCAGATCGGGCAGCTGCAATTCGCCCAATCCGGTGAGCGGGCCCGAGCCCATCCATCGAATATCGTTGGCAATCTTGGTGAGACTGATGGCCACCGTGCGCAGCGCGCCGGACAGCTCGACCAAGCCGTCACGGGCCGCCTGCGCCTCGAAATGGTCGCGCGCCTCGGACAAATGGTCCAGGCCGGTCGCGTTGGCAAGCTCCGCAACGACTTTCGCGCCGAAGCCGGTGGGCGCGTTGAGGCCGGTGCCGACCGCGGTGCCGCCGATGGCCAGCTCGCCCACCCGCGGCAGCGTGGCCAGCAGGCGTTCGATGCCCGCGCTCACCTGCCGGGTGTAGCCGCCGAACTCCTGGCCCAGGGTCACCGGGACCGCGTCCATCAGGTGGGTGCGGCCGGACTTGACCACCGTGCGCCACTCCTGGGACTTGTCCAGCAGCGCCAGCCGCAGGTGATCCAGCGCGGGGATCAGATCCTTGACCACGGCCTCGGTGGCCGCGAGATGCGTTGCGGTGGGGAAGGTGTCGTTGGACGACTGTGACATGTTCACGTCGTCGTTGGGGTGCACGGTGACGCCGTCGCGGGCGGCGATGCTGGCGATCACCTCGTTGGCGTTCATGTTCGAGCTGGTGCCGGAACCGGTCTGGAAGACGTCGATCGGGAACTGGTCGTCGTGGCGGCCGTCGGCGATCTCCTCGGCCGCGGCGATGATGGCCTCCGCCTTGGCCTTGTCCAGCAGTCCCAGGTCCCGGTTCACCGCGGCGGTGGCCGCCTTCAACAGGCCGAGCGCGCGGATCTGCGCGCGCTCCAGGCCCCGTCCGCTGATCGGGAAGTTCTCCACGGCGCGTTGCGTCTGCGCTCGCCACAGGGCATCGACGGGGACGCGAACCTCACCCATCGTGTCGTGCTCGATCCGGTACTCGGTGTCGGTCATGAAATCGACCCTATGCCCGTACCGGACCCTGCGGGGGTGCCACGCCTGAGGGAATCAGCACACCGCGCACCGGGAATAGGAGTCCGCGATAAGCAACCGCCCCGGCGGATGTATCCACCGGGGCGGCAGTCTGTTTCGCCTTACCGTCAGGGCAGCGGCGGGGTGGCGTGCTCGTCGCCGACGAAGTCGACCGAGGCGTATTCCTTCAGCTTGGTCAGGCGGTGGTACGCGTCGATCATGCGCACGGTGCCGGACTTGGCGCGCATGACGATCGACTGGGTGTAGGCGCCGCCGCCGTAGTAGCGGACGCCCTTGAGCAGGTCACCGTCGGTGACGCCGGTGGCGCTGAAGAAGACGTCGTCGCCCGAGACCAGGTCGTTGGTGCCGAGGATGCGGTCCAGGTCGTGGCCGGCGTCGATGGCCTTCTGCTTCTCTTCGTCGTCCTTGGGGGCGAGCTTGCCCTGCAGCGCGCCGCCCAGGCAGCGCATGGCGGCCGCCGCGATGATGCCCTCGGGGGTGCCGCCGATACCGATGAGCATGTCGACGCCGGATTCCGGACGGGCGCAGGCGATGGCGCCGGCGACGTCACCGTCGGAGATGAGGCGGATGCGGGCGCCCGCGTCACGCACCTGCTTCATGTGCTCGGCGTGCCGGGGGCGGTCCAGGATGCAGACCGTGAGGTCGGAGACCGCGGAGTTCTTGGCCTTGGCGACGCGGCGTAGGTTCTCCGCGATCGGGGCCGATAGGTCGATGACGTCGGCGGCGTCCGGGCCGACGGCGATCTTCTCCATGTAGAACACGGCCGAGGGATCGAACATGGCGCCGCGCTCGGCGACCGCCAGCACGGAGATCGCGCCCGGGGAGCCCTTCGACATCAGGGTGGTGCCGTCGATCGGGTCGACCGCGAAATCCAGTTCCGCGCCGGTGCCGTCGCCGACCAGCTCACCGTTGTAGAGCATGGGCGCTTCGTCCTTCTCGCCCTCACCGATCACCACGATGCCGCGCATGGACACGGTCGCCACCAGCTGCCGCATGGCATCCACGGCCGCGCCGTCGCCGCCCTCTTTGTCACCCCGGCCGACCCAGCGGCCCGCGGCCATGGCCCCTGCCTCGGTGACGCGGACCAACTCGAGAGCTAGGTTGCGGTCCGGCGCCTCTCGGCGGCTGGATGCGGTCATGACGGGAGCCTCCTTGGTTGTTTACTGCTGCGTGAATTGTCGCATTGCGCCCGAGGGGTCCCGGCACGTACTTACGTTTCCCGCGACCGTGAGCTCGGTCGCACCTGTGCCCCATGGATACTGGGTGCGTGTCGTACCAAAAGCCGCGCAGTCAGAACGACTACAAGGACCTGATCTGGTCTCTTGCTCCGCTGGTGCTGATCTGCCTGGTCATCGCGGGCATCGCGAGTCAGTGTTCGTTCTCGACGGGCGGCCCCAAGCAGGGCAAGATCCCGGATTTCAACGCGAAGGCCGCGCTCACCGACGACGCGCACCTGATGAGCTTCCCGATCCGGCTGCCCGCGCTGCCGGATACCGATCCGAACAAGTGGACCCCGAACTCGGGCAGTCACGACACCATCACCGGCAACGGCGGCGGCGACACCAGCACCGTCGGGTACATCACCCCCGAGGGCACCTACATGCAGCTGACGCAGTCGAACGCGACCGTCGAAGCGCTCGCCAAGAAGTACGCGCCCTCGCACAGCAGCACCGCGACCGGCACCCAGCAGCACGGCGGCCACATGTGGAGCATCTACGCCGAGCAGGGCGCCGAACCCGCCTGGATCACCGACTTCGGCGATGTGCGGGTTCTCATCAAGGGTGCGGGCAACGGCGCGGCCTTCGACACCCTGGCCACCGCGGTCGGCCAGGCCCAGCCGCTGCCCCGCGACTGATTCCGGGTCATTCCTCCGAGGTGCGGTGCGCCAGAGCGTCTTCGACGCGCTTGCGAGCGCCGGCCAGATGCTGTTCGCAGCGGGTGGCCAACGCCTCGCCGCGCTCCCACAGGGCCAGCGAGTCGTCCAGGTCCATGCCGCCCTGCTCGAGCATCTTGACGACATTGACCAGTTCGTCGCGAGCGCGCTCGTAACCCAGGGTGGCGATCTCGGAGCGGTCGTCGTCGTTCATTCGGAGTCCTCTCGGGTGGGGCGGGGGGCCTGAGATCGGGTGGGGCGGGGAACCAGGGATTGGGCGCCGAGGGCGGCGGCGGAGATCGCACCGTCGGCCACTCGGATGCGGAGCTGGGTGCCGGGCGGGGAGTCCTCGATGGCGCGAACCACCTCGCGCTCCTTGCCGTTGACCCGTTGCACCACCGCGTAACCGCGGGCCAGGGTGGCGGCCGGGCCTACGGCGGAGAGCTTTTCGCGCAGGTGGCGGGTGGTGGTGGATTCATTGGTGAGCAGATGGGTGACCGCGCGCTCAGCCGAGGTGCGCAGGCGCTCGATCTCGTCGTGGCGCTGGTCCAGCAGGCGCAGCGGGTCGGCGAGGACCGGGCGCGACCGCAGCTGCGCCAGGGCGCGGGATTCGCGGTCGACCCAGCCGCGCAGGGCCGCGGCGGCGCGGGACCGGAGTTCCTGCAGCAGCGCGGTTTCGGCGGCGGCGTCGGGAACGATGCGCTTGGCGGCATCGGTGGGGGTGGCCGCGCGCAGGTCCGCGACATAGTCCGAGATCGGATTGTCGGGTTCGTGGCCGATGGCGCTGACGATCGGGGTGGTGGCGGAAACGATCGCGCGGCACAGGGTCTCGTCGGAGAACGGCAGCAGATCCTCGACGCTGCCGCCGCCGCGCGCCAGCACGATCACGTCCACGTCCGGATTCGCGTCCAGGGCGGCGATGGCCTCCAGGATCTGCGGCACCGCGGTCGGACCCTGCACGGCGGTATTGCGGATCTCGAAGCGCACCGCGGGCCAGCGCTGGGTCGCGACGGTGACCACGTCGTGTTCGGCGGCGCTGGCGCGGCCGGTGATCAGGCCGATCCGATTGGGCAGGAACGGGATCGGCCGCTTGAGCCGCGGATCGAACAGGCCCTCGGCGGACAGCAGCGCCTTCAACCGCTCGATGCGGGCCAGCAGCTCGCCGATGCCCACCGGCCGAATCTCGGTGACCCGCAACGACACGGTGCCGCGCCCGGTGAAGAACGAGAGCTTGCCGTACACGACGACCCGGCTGCCCTCCTGCAGCGGCACCGCCGAATTGCGTAGCAGCTCCGGATCACACGTCACCGACAGCGACATGTCCGCCGCGGTGTCCCGCAGCACCAGGAACGCCGTCCGCGTTCCCGGCCGCACGTTCATCTGGGTGATCTGCCCCTCCACCCACACCGCGCCGAGCCGGTCGATCCACTGCGCCACCTTCACGGCGATGGTCCGCACCGGCATCGGATTCTCGGCGGTCGAGCTCGGCGGCCGCGCGGGCGTATCGGTGGTCACCACACCGATTCTTGCAGTGCCCACCGACGCCGCTCGGTCGGTGGTCGGATTAGTCGAGCAGTTCGTCGAGGTATCGGCCGGGATTGTCGAGGAAGGCGCGGGTGATGCGGTAGTGCTCGGTGTCCTCGTATTCGACGAGTTCGTAACCGTCCGGGCCGATTTGATAGATCCAGGCGTCCGGGTAGGACATGAGGATCGGTGAGTGGGTGGCGATCAGGAATTGGGATCGGGCGCGCACGAGTTCGTGCATGCGGGCGATCATCGCCAGCTGACGGCTCGGCGACAGCGCGGCTTCGGGCTCGTCGAGGACGTAGAAGCCGTGCCCGCCGAAGCGGTGCATCATCAACGCGAAGAACGACTCGCCGTGTGACTGTTCGTGGAGCGAGACGCCGCCGTAGGAGTTGATCACGGGCGGGCCGAAGCTCGGCGCCCGGTCCATCTCCTCGATATTGGTGGCGACGTTGAAGAAGCTCTCCGCGCGCAGGAAGAAGCCGTCGCGCGGCTTGTCCGTGGACTTCACCAGGCGCAGATGATCGTGGAGGGCCGAGTGCGAGCCGCGGGTCGAGAAGTTGAAGTTCTTGGTGCCGCCTTCCGGGTTGAAGCCCCAGTTCGTGGCGATGGCTTCGAGCAATGTCGACTTGCCGCTGCCGTTCTCGCCGACGAGGAAGGTCACCCGCGGATGCAGCTCCAGCTCCGACAGCCCGCTCACCACCGGCAGTGAGAACGGATATTCGTCGAAGGACGGCACGCTGCGCCGGTCGAGGACGGCCCGCCGGACATAGGTCGCGCTCACCGGCGCGGCCTGTCCGCCGGGTGCTCTGTGCTCATGCGGCCAGTGTGCCCGAAGGTAGCCGACGCCCGCCTCCGGGTTTCCCCCGATCGCGGTCCGGACAGCACGACGCCCGCCGCGTATTCGCGGCGGGCGTCGGCATCGAACCACGCACGGGGGCCCGGGTATGGGCTCGAGAGCGCGGGGTTTGGTTCAGGGCTTCAGGTGAGCGAGTTCGGCTCGGGCCGCCTCGCCCGCCTCACCGAAGTCGGTGCGGGTGAAGATGTTCCACCGCTCGAGCAGCGGGGTGAAGACGAGTTCGGGTTCGCGGGCCGGATCGTAGATGCCGGCTTCGGCGAGGACCTCGTCGCTGGTGCGGCCGTCGGCGAGCTCGACCGTGGGGACGTGGAAGTCCGCGATGCGGTCGGCGATGGCGCGCACGGTCTGGTCGGGGGCCAGGTCGAGGGCGGCCGCGATCAGGTTGGCGAAGAAGACGGTCTGGAGTTCGTCGTCCGCGGCGAGGCGGTCGGCGATGGTGGCGACGATCACGTTGTCGGCCAGGCGCGCGGTGCTGCGGTGCCGGACCGCGGCGGCGGCCTCTTCGAAGGCGGCCGCGGCGAGCACGTCGAGCAGGTGCATGGGCGGGCGGCGGAAGCCGGCGGTCATGTGCGCCATGCGCATCCGCTCCAGCGCGATCGGGTCGACGGCGCGGGTCACCATGAGGTAGTTGCGGATGAGGATCTCGTGCCGGTTCTCCTCCGCGGTCCAGCGGCCGACCCAGCGCCACCACTGGCCGGTGCGCAGGTACTTGCCGAGTTCGCGGTGGTAGGCGGGCAGATTGTCGGCGATCAGCACGCTCACCGTGAGCGCGGTCTTGGTGACCTCGCTGAGCTCGGATTGCGCCGGGTCCCAATCGGTTCCGCCGAGGAACGCGAAGTTGCGGCCGTCGTCCCACGGCACATAGTCGTGGGGCTGCCACTCCGGGGCGGCGGCGATATGCCGCGTGAGGTTCGCCTCCACCTCGCCCTCGAGCGATTCCAGCAAATCCCGATCGGCCAAAACGTTCTGCACGCGAACAACCTAGCGGCATTCGAGCAAATGTGGGGACCTTCGCACGCTATTCGAATCCGCTATCACGCGGGGAGGGCCCGGGGCGCACGGACAGAGCGCCCCGGACCGCTCGAGCTACTTCTCGGTGACGGTGGTCTTGCCGTCGACCCAGGTGATGGTGCCGCCGCTGAACTCGCTCTGCTTGCCACCGGTGATGTCGGTCTCGTCGGAGGTCGGGTAGCCGAGCTTGCCGCTCGCGCCGCCCTGTTCCTCCCAGGCCTTGCGGATCTCGCCCCACACCACGTGGGTGCCGTGGGTCGGGCTGGAGTAGATCGCCCCGCCGTCGAATTCCTGAACCGAGCCGCCGTCGGGCGCGTCCTTGGCCGCGCCGGTGGGCATGCCGAGCGGGCTGGCGGCCCCGCCCATCTGGTTGTACTTGTCCAGAATCCCTCCGGCGACGGCGATTTCACCGTTCGGGGTGGAGATCTTGGTTTCCGGGGTGTGGGTTTCGGTGACCTGAGCGGTCGTCGTCGTGGACGAGGCTGAGTCCTTGTCCTTGTCCTTGTTCTTGTCGCAACCCGCGCCGAGTGCGGTCACGACCGCGAGCGCCGCGATGATGCCGGCCGTGCGTCGAACGAAGTGGTGCATTTTCCATCCTCCCGAGATAGCGGTCGAGCTGGAAATTTCACCGAAAACTACCCCGCCCCCTGCGCGTTGAAACACACGCCGAGCAAACGCCCGGCCGGAGGGCGAGTCGCTCTCCGGCCGGGCGGGTCCTACCTGATGGGCCTCAGGAGTTGGGCCCGAACTCCTCCAGCATCTCGGTGACCAGTGCCGCGATCGGCGACCGCTCGCTACGGGTGAGCGTCACGTGGGCGAACAACGGGTGCCCCTTGAGCTTTTCGATCACGGCCGCCACGCCGTCGTGCCGTCCGACCCGCAGGTTGTCGCGCTGGGCGACATCGTGGGTGAGCACCACCCGCGACCCGCTGCCCAGACGGCTGAGCACCGTGAGCAGCACATTGCGTTCCAGCGACTGCGCCTCGTCCACGATCACGAAGGAGTCGTGCAGCGAACGTCCGCGAATGTGGGTGAGCGGCAACACTTCCAGCATGCCGCGCGCCTGCACCTCCTCCATCACCTCCGGGCTGGCGAGCCCTTCGAGGGTGTCGAAGACGGCCTGCGCCCACGGTCCCATCTTCTCGGATTCGGAGCCCGGCAGATAGCCGAGCTCCTGTCCGCCCACCGCGTAGAGCGGCCGGAACACCACCACCTTCCGATGCGTGCGCCGTTCGAGGACGGCCTCGAGTCCGGCGGTCAGCGCGAGCGCCGACTTGCCGGTGCCGGCCCGTCCACCGAGGGAGATGATGCCGACGCTCTCGTCCAGCAGCAGATCCAGCGCGATGCGCTGTTCGGCCGAGCGCCCGTGCAGCCCGAAGGCCTCCCGGTCGCCGCGGACCAGCTGCACCCGCTTGTCCGGCGTCACCCGGGCGAGTGCGCTGCCGCGTGGGCTGAGCATGCGGATTCCGGTGTGGCAGAGCATGTCCCGGGCCTCGTCGAGATCGATGATCGATTCGGCGTAGAGCTTGTCGACCGTCGCGGTGGATACTTCGAGCTCCACCATGCCGGTCCACCCGGAGGTGACCACGTCCTGCGCGTGGTACTCCTCGGCCCGCAGGCCCACCGCGCTCGCCTTGACGCGCAGCGGAATGTCCTTGGACACCAGGACGACCCGCTGTCCTTCGGCGGCCAGGTTGAGCGCGCAGGCCAGGATGCGGGAATCGTTGCTGTCCGTGCGGAATCCGGCGGGCAGAACGGTGGGGTCGGTGTGGTTCAACTCCACCTGGAGTGTCCCGCCCTGGGTGCCGACCGACACCCGCTGATCGAGCCGACCGTGTGCCAGACGCATGTCGTCCAGCATGCGCAGTGCCTCGCGAGCGAACCAGCCGAGTTCGTGGTGATGGCGTTTGGCCTCGAGTTCGCTGATGACCACCAGCGGCAGCACCACATGGTGCTCGCCGAAGCGGATCAGCGCCCAAGGATCGGACAGCAACACCGACGTGTCGACCACAAATGTTTTCGGTCCGGAATCGGACGACTGCGAGGCGCGAACTCCCCGTGTCGTGGGCCGCGGGCTCTGGTCGGAGTCCGCGTCCCTGCTGGGAGCGTTGACGGAGCGTGCATCAGTCACGGTGGGCTCCTTTGCCACTCGCGCGACACCGCGCGAGCGTTCTCGCTGGGCCGGTCAGCCTTGGGGTCGTACGACCCGAGGGCCGGGTGCCGGCCCCCTCGCACTGAGTTGCTCAGTCACGATCAGGACCTCCCGTACGAACCACACCTACGCGGCCCGCACCCCCGACGCTACCGCCGAAATCGCGAATCGGCTTCCGGACTGTCGGGCACGTTGGTGAAGATCGCGTTAACGCCTGTCCGCCTTGGGTGTTTCGCGCAATTCTTCGAGGAGTACCGGGACATGGCTGTACTCGGGTTCCTTCGTGGCCGTGACCAGCGTCAACGGTCCTTCGGCGGCCTCACGGCGCAGGCGCGCCAAACCCTGCTGATGCTCGTCGTCTCCGAGTTCGATTCGATACTTCCGTTCGAACTCCGCGCGGCGTGTCCGCGGGTCCGCGTGATACCACTTCCGAAGATCGTTCGAGGGCGTCACGTCCTTGGCCCACTCGTCGATGCCCGCCGCCTGTTTGCTGACGCCGCGCGGCCAGAGCCGATCGACCAGCACCCGGCGGCCGTCGGCCGCGTCGGGGGCGTCGTACACGCGCTTGACCCGGTACCTCGGTTGCTGTGCCACGCCCTCCATTACAGTCGAGACCATGGCCGAAACCACGGATCTCGAGAGCCTGCCCACCAAGGATCTGCACGATCGTGCGGTGAAACTGGCGGCCCGGCACGGCGACATCAAGTTCCTCTGGGAGCTGCTCAAGGCGATCCCGGGCGCCGAGGTCGCGGCGGGCAATCAGGGCGAGGGCGAGGTCGACATCTGGAACACCGCGGCCCTGCTCGACGACTACGTCCACGCCGGTGAGGGCAAGGTCGGCGAGGCGCTGCGCCCGATGTACGTGGACTACCTGCACAAGCACGCCTGATTCGCCTATCCGGCACGGGGTTTCGCCGCGGACGTAAACTCCCGACATGACCGACGCCGTGCCGGAACTGGTCGTCTATCGACGCCCCGGCTGCCCTTACTGCATGCGCCTGCGCAATTCGCTCAACCGGCACGGCATCGTGCACCGGGAAGTGAACATCTGGGAGAACCCCGACGCCGCGGCCTTCGTCCGCTCGGTCGCCGACGGGAACGAGACGGTGCCGACCGTCGTGCTGCGCGACGGCTCGACCGAACGCAACTGGGTCAACCCCGACCCGAAACAGTTGATCGCCACCGTGTCCGCCGACACACCACAGCTCACCGGTGGCCCTCGCAAGCTCTGGTCCTTCTAACTCTGGGAATACCGTCCTACCGACCCGCCGCCGCGGTGGATGGACCTCACACCGGTACGACCGTCAGCAGTGGTTCCAGACCTTTGAAATCGTCGGCATTACGGGTGAACAGGGGTAGGTCGTTCGCAGAGGCGATGGCGGCGATCATCAAGTCCATCTTGCGCGGTTGGGGGCTACGGCCCAATGCGACAACGAGTTTCGACATCGACGTGAATCGCCGAGCGGACGCGGTGCAGAAAGGCAGCGCGTCGAAGCTGTGCTCGATCGCTGGTAGCCGCTCCGTACGCAGGGCGAGCAACTGGGGTGTGCCCGCCACAGCTATCCCCAAACCGAGCTCGGCCAGGGTCACGGTGCTGATGCGCGGCCGCACGGGCAGTGCCGAATCCTCGACGCGGTCGATATCGATGAGAACGCACCTATCCAACAGGCCCGCCGCGATCGTGAGATCGCGGCGGGCCTGTTGGGGTTTCGGGTGGATCAGCCCAGCAGGCGCCAGTCCTCGAGGCCGTCGTAGAGCGGGAAGTCCTGGGCCAGGGTGGAGACCCGCTGGCGCAGGGAGTCCAGGTCGGCGGAGCCGGTGAGGGCGGCGGCGATGATGTCGGCGACCTCGGTGAACTGCTCGTCGCCGAAGCCGCGGGTGGCCAGCGCCGGGGTGCCGATGCGCAGGCCGGAGGTGACCATCGGCGGGCGCGGGTCGAACGGAACGGCGTTGCGGTTCACCGTGATTCCGATTTCGTGCAGGAGGTCCTCGCCCTGCTGGCCGTCGAGCTGCGAGTTGCGCAGGTCGACCAAGACCAGGTGCACATCGGTGCCGCCGGTGAGGACGGTGATGCCCTTGGCCTTGGCGTCGGGCTGGGTCAGGCGCTCGGCGAGGATCTTGGCGCCGGAGATGGTGCGCGCCTGCCGCTCGGCGAACTCGGCGCCGGCGGCGATCTTGAAGGCCACGGCCTTGGCGGCGATGGCGTGCATGAGCGGACCGCCCTGCTGGCCCGGGAACACCGCGGAGTTCAGCTTCTTGGCGAACTCCTCCTTGGCCAGGATCAGGCCGGAGCGGGGACCGCCCAGGGTCTTGTGCACGGTGGAGGACACGACGTGCGCGTGCGGGACCGGCGACGGGTGCAGGCCGGCGGCGACGAGTCCGGCGAAGTGCGCCATGTCGACCCACAGGTACGCGCCGACCTCGTCGGCGATCTCACGGAAGGCCGCGAAGTCCAGCTGCCGCGGGTACGCCGACCAACCGGCGACGATCACCTTCGGGCGGGTGTCGCGGGCGATCTTGCGGACCTCTTCCATGTCCACGCGGTGGTCTTCCTTGGACACGCCGTAGGCGTGCACCTCGTACAGCTTGCCCGAGAAGTTCAGGCGCATGCCGTGAGTCAGGTGGCCGCCGTGCGCGAGGTCCAGGCCGAGCAGCTTCTCGCCGGGGCTCATCAGCGCCGACAGCACCGCGGCATTGGCCTGCGCGCCGGAATGCGGCTGGACATTGGCGAATTCGGCGCCGAACAGCTCCTTGACGCGGGCGCGCGCCAGATCCTCGACGATGTCGACGTTTTCGCAACCGCCGTAGTAGCGGCGACCCGGGTAGCCCTCGGCGTACTTGTTGGTGAGCACGCTGCCCTGCGCCTGCAGCACCGCGCGCGGCACGAAGTTCTCCGAGGCGATCATCTCGAGGGTGTCGCGCTGGCGAGCGAGCTCCCCTCCCATCGCGGCGGCGACCTCGGGATCGAGTTCGGCGAGGGACTGGCTGTTCACAGAGGCGCTCGTCTGGGTCACGCCGCCGAGTCTATTGGCCGAAGCGGCCGCACCGAACTGGGGGTTAGATGTGTCGCTCATGGCGCACCTCCGTCTTCCGGGTACCCCGAATGATGTCGGGGATCGCCAGGCACCCAGGCGCGCGGTGCCGGACTTCGGTGCTTCCCGGTGGTTGCTTCCACCTCGAGTGCGCCAGTCGCGGTCCGGTCATCCTATCGTGCACTGCCGGCGTAGCCGCCCGCAGTCTGCGCATGGCCGGAGCGAATGCGGAGGTTCCGCGTATCCCGGAAAAGTATCGACGGGACCACCGGCGGTCCGGAGTGGACCGGGTCACATGCGCCGGATCGCGCCCGGGGTCAAGGGTTCGTCCAGCAGACGACGGAAACGCTCGGACCGATCCGCGGCATCCACCGCTTTGTCCAGCCATCCGCCGAGCAGCCGGTAGCCCTCCACATACGTGGAGATATAGGCCCGCCACAACGACGAGGACAGGAAGCGCAGTGACTGCACGGCCCGCTCCGGCGTGATCAGACTCCAGCGCTGCAGGAACTCCGCCACCTCGGTGGAGTCGCGCCGGCGGTCGTGCAGCAGCAGCGCGGCGTCCTGGCGCACGCTCAGCAGGTTCGCGGACGCGGTCGAAATCTTCTCGGCGCGTTCACCATCGAAGCGCAGCCCGAGGTCGGCGTAGATCTCCTGCGCCCAGCGCCCCCAGCCCGGACCCACGATCGACTTCAGGGCCAGGTCGGCCAGCCCCTCCGCCATCAGGCACTGCGGCGTATTCACCACGAACAGCGTCTGCTCGTCCTGCCCGGCCCCCACCAGCCCGGCCTCCTTGCGGCAGTGCTCGGTGTGATGGCCCGGGTACGACTCGTGCGCGATCAGGTGCGGCAACTGCGACATGTGCTGCTTGAGATCGGAGTTGATGGCCACCCGGGACTGGTAGTTGCCCAGGTAGTAGTTGAAGCCCGACCACGGCTTGTCGCCCACCACTTCGTATTCCACGTGCTCGTTGTCGGGCAGCGGATAGCGGTCGCGGACGAGTTCGCGCAGGGCGCTGGAGAACGCGGCCACGCATTCCTTCAGACGCTCGGGCGGAATCTCGTCGTTGCGGCGGTGCGCGGTGATGCGGTCGAGGAGTTCGCCGTCTCCGGGCAGCACCTCGTCCAGCTGCCGGTGCGCCTCGCGGTAGTCCTCGGTGTCGCCGGGCGCGATGTCCACGTCGAAGTACGCGCGCACCTCGTCGATGAAGTTGATGTCCTCCCCGGCGAATTTGCGACCGGAGCATTCGAGGGCGCGCAGGTGCGCCTCCAGGAATTCGACTCGCTCGGCCGAGAGCCCGGCGTCGGGAAGTTCCTTGCGCAGCGCGGCGGCCCGGTGCGCGAGATCGCGCGGGTCCGGCGCGGGCGCGTTCTCGACCTCGCGCCGCAGGGCCGGGTCACCGGTGAAGGCGTCCACGAATCCCTCTTCGAGCCGGTCGAATGCCAGCCCGAGCCGCAGATATTCGGTGACCAGAGGATGCGCTGCTCTGCTCAATTTGCCCTCCGCTTCGCTCCGGGCGGGTTCGCGGCCCTGGAGGTCTCGATTCTTCCCTCCCTCCGCTCCTCCGCTTCGCTCGCCCGCTCCACTCAGTCCAGAATCGAGACGGGCCGCGAACCATTATGGCCTCATCGGCGGGGATCAGCCTGGCGCACAGCCTCACTGGCCACCCCTGGGTGCTGTGATGTGGCCTATCCCACTCTGGTTACTCGCGAGTAGCAATACCTGGTGTTCACCCGGATGTTGAGGCCGAGCACAATTCGGCTATGCGTGGAGTGTTGGCCGGATCGCCGGGCACGGCGACGATGCGGCTTTCCGAGAGCTGTTGTCGCGGCGCGCGAATGTGGGGACACGAGTAATGGCACGAATGAGCGAGCCCAGCCCCTACGTGGAATTCGACCGCAAGCAGTGGCGCACCCTGCGCAAGTCGACTCCCCTGGTGCTCACCGAGGAAGAACTGATCGGGCTGCGCGGCCTGGGTGAGCAGATCGACCTCGAGGAGGTCGCCGAGGTCTACCTGCCGCTGGCGCGTCTCATTCATCTGCAGGTAGCCGCCAGGCAGCGCCTGTTCGCCGCCACCGCCACCTTCCTCGGCGAGACCCATCCCGACCGTCAGGTGCCGTTCGTCATCGGCGTGGCGGGCTCGGTCGCGGTCGGCAAGTCCACCACCGCCCGTGTGCTGCAGGCGCTGCTGGCGCGCTGGGACCACCATCCGCGGGTGGATCTGGTCACCACCGACGGATTCCTGTATCCGACAGCCGAACTCACCCGGCGCGGGATCATGCACCGCAAGGGCTTCCCGGAGTCCTACGACCGGCGCAAGTTGCTGCGCTTCGTCACCGAGGTGAAATCCGGTGCGCACGAGGTGTGCGCGCCCGTGTACTCGCACATCGCCTACGACATCGTGCCCGGCGAGCACCACTGCGTGCGCCAGCCCGACATTCTCATCGTCGAGGGCCTGAACGTGCTGCAGACCGGTCCCCGGCTGATGGTCTCGGACCTGTTCGACTTCTCGGTCTACGTCGACGCCCGCATCGAGGACATCGAGAACTGGTACGTGCAGCGCTTCCTGTCCCTGCAGAAGACCGCCTTCCAGGACCCGAATTCGCACTTCCACCACTACGCGAACTTCAACGAGCAGGAAGCCGTCAACCAGGCCAAGGAAATCTGGCACAACATCAACCGGCCGAACCTGGTGGAGAACATCCTGCCGACCCGCCCGCGCGCGACCCTGGTGCTGCGCAAGGACTCCGACCACTCCATCAACCGGCTGCGGCTCAGAAAACTCTGAATCCCGATCGAGTGGGTCAGAGCTTCCAGGCCGCGTCCAATCGGCCCGCCACATCGATATCGGTGGCCGCCTGGATATGGGGTTTGCAGATCTCGGTCGCGATGTAGCGCGAGACGAAGCGGCGGATCTCGTGGTCGACGCTGGCCAGGATGCGCAGGAGTTCACCGCGCCGGGTCGCGCTGGCGACATTGATGCGCACATTGCTGGGTTGCGGCTCGTCGATTTCGATGAGCACCCGGAGTGGTTCGGCGGTGCGGACAGTCAGATGCAGGTGAATGGTGCCGTCCACGCGGAAGGGATAGCGATCGACCGCGAGATCGATGAGCAGATCGACCTTGAGCGGGATCACCAGGTCGAAGGAAATGATGTCCTCGACTTCACGATTCAGCCTCGGCTGCCCCAGCCGCACGGTGGCCGAGAGTTTCGCGAGCTTGCCCGGCCCGGCCCCGATCGGCCCGAATTCGAAGGCCTCCCCGGTGAGTTTCTCGAACGCCCCGGCTATCCGTTCGGTGGAGGCCGCGTACTCGAGAAAACGGCGGCCGAACTCCTCGTAACTGACGTACGGCACCGCCGCGACCTGGGTTTCCGCGGGGCCACCCTGCCCCTCGTACAGCTCGCTCATGCAATCCGACGGTACGCGAGCAAGGTTACGGCGAACCCGGAACACATTGCACTGCAACGGAACCGTTGGTTCGCCGTGTTCTAGACCCCGAAGCGGCGATGCCGGGCCGCGTAATCACGCAGCGCCCGCAGGAAATCCACGCGCCGGAATTCCGGCCAATAGGCTTCGGTGAACCAGATCTCGGAATAGGCGCTCTGCCACAACAGGAATCCGGAGAGCCGCTGCTCGCCGGAGGTGCGGATGACGAGGTCGGGATCGGGCTGCCCGGAGGTGTAGAGGTGCTGGCCGATGGCGTCCACGGTGATGGACTGGACCAGGTCCTCGCCGGTCTCCCCGGCGTCCATCTCCTGGCGGACCAGCGAGCGCACCGCGTCGGCGATCTCCTGGCGGCCGCCGTAGCCGATGGCGACATTGACGTGCACGCCGGTGCGGCCCTCGGTGGACTTGGCGGCCTCGCTGAGCCGGCGCGCCATCTCCGGCGGCAGCTGGTCGAGCGCGCCGACGATGCGGACGCTCCAATTCTGTTCCGGCGCAGACAGTTCGTCGACGACGTCGGTGATCACCTCGAAGAGGGTCTCCAGCTCGTCGGAGTCGCGCCGCAGGTTCTCGGTGGAGAGCAGATAGAGGGTCACCATCTCGATGCCCGCTTCGCCGCACCAGCCGACCAGTTCGGCGATCTTCAGCGCACCGACCCGATGGCCGTGGCTGATATCGCTGAAACCGTTCTCCCGCGCCCAGCGCCGGTTGCCATCACACATCACCGCGACGTGCCGGGGATGTTGTTTGCCCGCCAGCTGCTGGGCCAGCCGCTTCTCGTATATGCGATATGGGAGCCCACGCACCTGACTCGCAACCTTCACGGCCGCAACCCTACGCCCCCGCAAGGATCAGCGGAGCGACCGGGACAGAAGACCGAAACGCCGGAGCCGGTTGGTGACGACACCCACTCGACGGGTGCACCCACGCCAACCTACGGTACCGTAGGTTACTGAGGAGGAAAGTTATGGCCGAGGCAGTACAGCCCGTCGATCCGGCGGTGGGTCTGATCGAAACCGTCCGGGAAGAGCTGACGCTCATCAAGCCCCGCATGCGCGGGTGGATCCACGCCTGGGCGGTCGGCGTGGCCGCGATCGCGGTGGTGGTGCTGGTCTCGGTCGCGGCCACGGTGTCGGCGACCGCGGCCTGGTCGACCCTCGTCTACGGCATCACCGTGTGCGGGGTGTTCGGCGTCAGCGCGACCTACCACCGGGTGAACTGGCGAACCGCTCGCGCCCGCATGTGGATGAAGCGGGCGGACCACTCGATGATCTTCCTGTTCATCGCGGGCAGCTACACGCCGTTCGCGCTGCTCGGCGTGCGCGGCAATGCCGGAACCGTCCTGCTGTCGATCGTCTGGGCGGGCGCGCTGGCCGGTGTCGCGCTGAAGATGCTGTGGCCCACCGCTCCTCGCTGGGTCGGGGTGCCGCTGTATCTGCTGCTGGGCTGGGCCATCGTCCCGGTGGCCGGAACCCTCATCGGCAATGTCGGCTGGACGCCGGTGATCCTGCTGCTCGCGGGCGGCATCGCCTACAGCGTGGGCGGGATCCTCTACGCCTCGCGCTGGCCGGACCCGTGGCCGGAGGTCTTCGGGCATCACGAGTTCTTCCACGCCGCAACGGTGGTCGCGGCGTTGTGCCACTACGTCGCGATCTGGTTCGTGCTGTTGAGTTGATCCGCTTGTTGATCCGCTTGTTGATCCGCTTGTTGATCTCCGAGTAATTACCCACAAACGTGCAATCCCGGCCGAAAGGTCTCTAGAGTCTGCGACGTGACCAGCAGACTCATCCTGTGGGCGCTGCGTGCGCGTGGGGGTCTGTCGGCTGTCGTCATGGCGTGCAACCTCGGCGGTCTCGCGGTGATCACCACCGAACTGTTCCTGAGCGGCTTCCTGAGCCGGCTCGGATCGGATTGGATGCGCACGTTCGTCTACGTGTCGATCTATCCGACGATCGGCGCGCTGGTCGGCATCGCCCTCGCGGTGCGGGACCGCCGGCACTACTTCGGCTGGCTGGACCAGCGCCGCCCGCCCACCGAGCGCGAGGCGAAACGGCTGCTGCAGCTGCCGCTCTCGATCACCGCGCGGGCGCTGGCGATCTGGCTGCCCGGTGTGTTCATCGCGGCGGCGATCTTCTCGCACGCCACCGAGGAACGCAGCTTTCCGGTCGTGCTGTCGATGTTCACCCTCGGTGGGCTGGAGTCGGCGGCGCTGACCTTCCTGATCGTGGACCGGCTCATCCGGCCGACCATTCCGGTCGTGGCCGAGGTGCTCGACGAGACCGCGCACTGGAGCAATACGGTGCTGGCGCGGGTGCTGGTCACCTTCGCGGTGGCCGGCGCGGTGCCGCTGTTCATGTTGATCACCGTGCTGGCGGATCCGTCGACCGACAGCCAGGACCGGATCCGGACCGGCATCTACATGGCCATCGTCGGGCTGTCGGCGGGTGTGGTGGCGACCGCTGCGCTGGCCCGGGCGGTGGCCACGCCCATGCACACGCTGCGCGACGCCCTGGACCGGATCGCGCACGGCGATCTCGACGCCCGCGTGACCATCAACAGCACCAGCGAGATCGGGCGGCTCGAGCATTCGGTGAACGAGCTGGCCGCCAATCTCAGTGAGCGCGAGCGCATGCGCACGGTGTTCGGTCGGCACGTCGGGACCGAGGTGGCCGAGCGGGCGCTGTCGGGCAGCCCCAGCCTCACCGGCGACATGCGGGTGGTGACAGCGCTTTTCGTGGATGTGACCGGGTCGGTCGCGATGGCCACCGAGCTAGCGCCGCACGACTTCGTGGCCAAGCTGAACCGGCTGCTGTCCACGGTGGTGGCGGCCACCGAGGACAACCACGGCCTGGTCAACAAGTTCGAAGGCGATGCGGCGCTGTGCATTTTCGGCGCGCCCATCGCACTGGACGACAATGCGACGCCCGCCCTGATCGCCGCTCGGCGCATCCGGGACGAGGTGGAAATCCTCGGCGAACTCGAGGTCGGCATCGGCATCGCGCGCGGGCTGGTGTTCGCCGGTGACGTCGGCACCGACACCCGGCTGGAGTTCACCGTCATCGGTGACGCGGTGAACGAGGCGGCGCGCCTCACCACCGAGGCCAAACAGGTGCCGCGGCGAATCCTGGCCAGTCAGGCCGTCATAGACGCCGCCTGCGACGCCGAGCGCACGCGCTGGACCCACTTCGACACTCTCCAGCTCCGCGGCCGCAAAGAGCCCACTCCCTGCTGGACCGACGTCCCGTCGCCAGCCCACCGCAACGGCAGTGCCCCGCGGGCCGACCGGCCGTCGGCCGCACCCCTACCCCAGGAACCCGCGGCCGACCGGGCCGCCGATCGCTAATCATCAAGCCGCTCGAAAATGGTTCGCGCACCCGGCGAGACCTGCGGATATTTCGACGGAAAAGGTGAACTGAACACCTCCCGGACTGTAAGACCACCCGCCCCCGGCAGCAACGCATTAACCACTCACTTCCCGGTGTAGTACCTGAGGACCGGTGCGATGTCGTACTCGCGGGTGATCCGGAATCGGGCGCGGAGCCGGACAGTAAGGGCATGACGGAAATCGGGGCGTTCGAACGGACTTCGGCGGCGGTGTGGGCGCGACCGGAGCGGGCGGTGCTGGCGTACCGGGCGGTGGTGATCGCACTGATCGCCGGAGTGGCCGAGACCTTGGGACGCGCGGCGATCGCCCTGGACGACTCCGGCGTGACGGTGTCCGGGCTGGCGATCGGCTTGGCGGTCCGGGCGGCGATCTACGTGGCGGTATTCGCGCTCGCGGCCCGAATGCTGGCCGGAAGCCTATGGGCGCGAGGGATTCTCGTGGTCGGGCTGAGCACCGTGGGCCTGGCCTCGCTGGTGCTCGAACCGATGGGCGCGATGCTGGCGGCCCGGCACCTCAGCGACGTCTTCTCGGGCTGGACCCCGAATGCGGTGCTACTCGGCCTGTTTCGAGCAGTCCACGTCATCGCGGTCCTGATCGCCGTCCCCGCCGCCATCCTGGCCGGGCCCCGCACAGATCGCCCGTGACGCGGTCGCCCGGCAGACCGGCGGCGGATCTGCCGAGCGCACCGGAGGTCAGGCCGAGGGCGGCGGGAGCAGACCGGCGCGGACGTCCTCGATGGTGGTGACGGGGAGGTCGCAGACCGAGCCTCGGCAGATGTAGGCGGCGGAGGTGTTTCGGACCGGCGGGCGGTCGGCCAGCAGGGGCTGGGAGTCGGTGGGGCCGGACACGACGACGGAGCCGCCGGGTGCGGCGACGCGGGCGGCGGCCGCCAGCGTTGCCGCCCAACCGGATTCACCGTCCGGGCCGTCGGAGACGGCCACCTGGATCGGGCCGCGGATCGCGGCCTCGGCGACGGCGAGCCAGTGTCCCGCCGAGCGCGGTGCGCGGGCCAGCACGACCGCGCCGCGGGACAGGGTCAGGTCGGCCAGTTCCCGGTAGCGGGCTGCCTGTCCGGTGTCGCTGATCGCGGCGGCGGTGAGCAGTGCTTCGGCGAGGACCGAAGTGCCGGAAGGGGTTGCGCCGTCGAGCGGGTCGCGGGGGCGGGTGAGCAGGGTTTCGGCGTCGTCGGCGGTGTCGAACCAGCTGCCGGGGGTTTCCGGGTCGGCGAAATGGGTGATCGCCGCGTCGAGCAGGCGCTGCGCCTCGGCCAGCCAGTCGCCGGGCGCGGTCTGGTGCAGGGCGAGCAGCCCGAGCGCGAGCCAGGCGTAATCCTCGAGCACGCCGGGGGCCGAGCCGGGCGCGCCACCCAGCGAGGCGCGGCAGACCCGGCCGTCGGCGACATGGGTGTCGATCAGGAAGCGCGCGCAGGATACGGCGGCGGCGATCCATTCCGGATGACCGTGCGCGGCACCGGCTTCCACGAGTGCGACGATGGCCATCCCGTTCCAGGCGGTGACGACCTTGTCGTCGCGCTCCGGCTGCGGCCGGCGAGAACGAGCCTCGGAGAGGCGGGCCCGAATCCGCTCGAACCGTTCATCGTCGGCCGGGTTCGGATCGGCATACCTGGTCAGCACCGACGTGCCGTGTTCGAACGTGCCGGCCGTGGTGACGCCGAAAAGCTCTGCGGCCCAGGCACCGTCGATCGCGCCCAGTTCACCGTTCAGTTCGCCGGGATTCCACACGTACGTCGCGCCTTCCACGCCGGGCTGCCCCGGTTCCAGGTGCGTGTCGGCATCCAGCGCCGACGCGAACGCTCCCTGCGCGGTCCCCAGATCCGTGAGCAGGAATTCCACGGTCTCCCGAGTCACCCTCCGCGCCAGCGCTTCCGCGCTCGACCCGCGCCGGGCGAGGTGCGCATAGACCCGCAGCAACTGCGCGTTGTCATAGAGCATCTTCTCGAAGTGCGGCACCACCCACGCGGCATCCACCGAGTACCGAGCGAACCCACCCCGCAACTGGTCGTAGATCCCGCCCCTGGCCATGGCCTCGCAGGTGAACGAAACAGCCTGCAACACACCGAGATCCCCGGTCAGCTCATAATGCCGCAGCAGCCCCTCCAGCAACGCCGACGGCGGGAACTTCGGCGCACCCCCGAACCCCCCGTGCTGCGCGTCCACATCCTTCAACACCGCACTGACCGCATGCTGAACCAATTCCGCCCCGACCGGGATCTCCCCGTCCGGCAACCCCGCGGTCTGCTGCCGCAACGCCTCCCCCACCTGCGCCGCCGCGGTATTCACCTCATCCCGCCGATTCCGCCACGTCTCGTTCACCGCCGTCAACAACTGCGTGAACGACGGCATCCCGTGCCGAGGCGTCTTCGGGTAATACGTCCCGCAATAGAACGGCTCCCCCTCCGGCGTCAGGAAACAGGTCATGGGCCACCCGCCCTGCCCCGTCATCGCCACCGTCGCATTCATGTACACCGCATCCAGATCGGGCCGCTCCTCCCGATCCACCTTGATGCACACAAAGTTCGCGTTCATCACCTCCGCGGTCGCCGCATCCTCGAACGACTCGTGCGCCATCACATGACACCAGTGGCAACTCGCGTACCCGATCGACAACAAGATCGGCACATCCCGCGCCGCCGCCTCCGCCAGCGCCTCGGCATCCCACTCCCGCCAATGCACCGGGTTATCGGCATGTTGACGCAGGTAAGGCGATGTCGCAGCGGCCAATCGGTTCATGAACCCAGCCTTGCACACGACGCAGCCCGCCGCACGAGCCCACGCCCGGGGTCAGTTCTCGTCGGTGATCTCGCGGATGCCGATGTCGCGGGCGGTGTCGGCGAAGGCTCGGACGGCGGCGGTCTCGGTGTCGGTGAGCCAGATGAGGGTCCACTCCGTGACGGGGGCGTCGGTGATGGGGATGTAGGTGATGTTGGGCGGGGTGTAGGTCCAGGCGACGTGAGCGTTCATCGGGGAGACCACGGCGCCGGACATGATCAGGGGCAGGATTTCGAAGAAGGAGGCGGCTTCGGGGCCGCGGGCGATGGGGATGCCGCCGGGGGTGGCGGCGGGGAGCATGCCTTCGATCCAGTACTGCGGCACATTGCCCACGCTGGGGAAGACGCACTCGGCCAGGTCTTCCATGGTGAGTGCTGAGCGGGTGGCGATTTCGGCGGTGGCGGCCGCGGCCAACACGCGGCCCTCGGTCATCACCACCGGTCCCACGGTGAGGTCGGGTTCGCGGACGGGCAGCCAGATCAGGGCGAGGTCGACGGCCTTGGCGCGCAGCGCGGTGAAGGGTTCGCTGTGCGGGAAGTCGACCAATTCGACTGTGCAGTCGGGGTATCGGTCGTTGAAGGCCTCGATCACGGGGTTCAGATACAGGCCCAGGATGCTCATGACGGCCACCCGGAGGGTGCCCTGAACGCTGCGGCTCGCGGCGCGGGCCCGGGTGATGCCGCTGTCGATGAGATCTTGCGCCTGCTTGAGGTCTTCGTAGAGCCGGCGGCCGATGGGCGTCAAAGAGACCGAGCGAGACGTGCGTTCGAAGAGCGTGGCCTGGACCCGCCGCTCCTGCTTCTTGATCGCCTGGCTGACCCGCGCCGGCGTGATCTGGAGCTTTTCGGCCGTCCGGCCGAAATGCAGCTCCTCGGCCAAGGTTATGAAGATCTCGATGTCCCGCATTTCCACGCCGTGATCGTAAACCTCTGGGTTAACGAGCGTTTCGATCTTGATCATTGATCCGGCACCCGCGAGCTTCGAAGCTTGAGGTCATGAGGATTCTCGGCGCGTCGATCACCCTGGCCGTTTCCGATCCGGCGGCATCGAGCGGGTTCTTCTGCACCCATCTGGGATTTCGCGCGACCGTGATCGACGAGGTGTCGATCTGCCTCGAACGCGACGACCTGGATGTGGAAATCGTCTTGCGCCGATCGGAATCGAAAGCGCAGGCCGATCCGGAGGGCGGTGAGACGCCCGGGGTGCGGATGGGGTTCGAGGTCACCGACCTCGCCGTCGAGCAGGACCGGTTGTTCGAAGAGGGCGCGTCGATCAGCACCCCGCTGCACCGCGAGGCGGGAGGACTGCTGCGACTACGGCTGACGGACCCGAACCGGGTCGACGTCGAACTGACCCAATGGACTCCTCCGGCGGGCTGCTGAACGCCGGGCCCGCCTCGGGGTTTATTGCCGGCCCCGGGAACGGGGCCGACGCACACTCCCCGTCAGCGGTGCTCGGTCCTCAGGAAGGACGATCCGGTGCTCGCGATATTGAAGCCCTGCGAGAAGAGATTGAAGAGCACGCCGATGATCCCACCCATTTTGACCTGTGTTCCTAACCTTCGATGTATGGTCGGAAGTTTTCCGACGACAAACCGATATCACACAGACGAGTCGGCCTGCACCCAGGTATTCACCCTGTGACCGATCGGATGACCGATCCGAGCCGCCTCCGGCTAGCCCTGGACCGTGGGCAGCACAACGAGATCGGCGATATTCACCCGGCGCGGCAGGGCCGTGCTGAAGGCGATGATGTCGGCGATGTCGGTGGCGGGCAGGCTCTGATTCCGTTCGCGCCATTCGGCCAGCGCCTCGAACTGCCCGCGGTCCTCCATGGTGTCGCCGAGTTCGGTTGTCACCAGGCCGGGTTCGAGGTTGTGGACGCGCAGGCCGCGGGGTCCGAACTCGGCGCGCAGAATGCGGCTCAGGTGGGAGACGGCCGCCTTGGTCGCGCCGTAGACGCCGTAGTTGGCGAAGACGACGTGCGCGCCGATGGAACTGACGTGCACCAGATCGGCGGTCCGGCCCTCGGCGGCGGCCGCCAGCAGATCGTCGGCGAAGGCGCGGCTGGTGTAGAGCAGGCCGTTGACGTTGGTGGAGATCATCTGATCCCACTCGGCGGTGTCGGAGGTGTCGAAGGGAGCTGGCAGCATCACCCCGGCATTGGCCACGACCAGGTCGGGGCGGCCGAGTTCGCCGCGCACGGTCCGCGCGGCGGCCAGCACCGAATCCTGCAGGCGCACATCGGCTTCGACGGCGAGTCCGGAGATCTCGGCCGCCAGTTCCTTGATCCGGTCGACCCGGCGGGCCAGCAGGGCCACCCGGGCGCCGTCGGCGGCCAGACGGCGGGCGGTGGCGGCGCCGATGCCGCTGGAGGCTCCGGTAACCACGGCAATGCGATCGGCCAGTGGGGCGTTCACGACAGTCATGCGGGCGATGGTCGGCGATCGCACTGTCAATCGGCTGTCACCCGACTGTCAGCTGAGCTACGCTCTGCCGACCCACCCGGTTGACGCACCGTCATTTCACATGAGAACGAGGACAATGAGCCGCCTGCTATCCGCCGTCGCGATGGTCTTCGGAGGGGCGGTGGTCCTGGGCGGTCTCACCGCCCCGGTCGCCGGTGCCGACACCGATCCGGGGCAATCGGATTCCGGCAGGTCGCTGGTCGTCATGGGCGACTCGAACACCGCGAACGCCACCCTGGCCACCATGCAGGCGCAGCCGACCGGAGTGGCCTGCACGCATCTGCCCACCTCCTGGCCGACCCAGCTGGCGCAGCGAATGGGCTTGTCCCGGAACAACGATGTCGAGGACGTGTCCTGCGTCGGCGCCTACATGTGGCGACACGGCGAAGACCACTACTGGACCGCCCTGACCGAGGCCCGGCAGGCCGCCGCGGACGGCGCGTTCGGACCCCGGACCAAAGCCGTGCTGCTGCAGTTCGGTTTGAACGATGCCTGGGGCGCCGACCACGGCGCGCAGGGTGCGCTGGTGCCGTGCATGCTGAACGTCCTGCACGGCTGCAGCACCGACGACGCGGCCTCCGACGGCAACCCGCCGACCCTGCTCACCGGCCAGGACTACGTCGACCACCTGCGCGACATCGTCACCTACATCCGCTATTACGCCCCCAACGCGCGCATCGTCCTGGTCGGATACCAAGAACTGCACACCCCCGGAGACCAGGCGGTCTGCATGGGCGTGCTGGGCGTCCCGGTCACCATTCCCCGGGCGGGCGCCATCACCGACGTCTTCGACAGTCTCCGCGAAGCCCCGCGCGCGGCCGCCGCCCGGCTCGGCGTCGAGTACTTCGACACCGCCGCGGTGACCGCGGGCCATGGATTGTGTTCGCCCGAGCCGTGGTTGAACGGCGTCTTCACCCCGGGCCCGGATTTCCTGGGCCAGCCCGGCCACCCGACCCTGCAGGGCGACACCGCCGTATCCCAAGCCCTGCAACAGTTCCTGAGCACCCCCCGCTAGACCGGGCCGGCACCGCGACCCCCTCGGCGTACAGCGACATTTGCCCAAATGACGCCGGCGAATATCGGTGATTTGTGAATGGATCACCCGGCCACCACGCTGGAAGGCTCCCTTCCCATGAACAGTGTGGTTCGGTCGGCGGCCCTGCGCCGACGTGGTTCGACGGCGATGCTTGCCTCAGCGTTGCTGACTGCGGGGATGATGCATTCCGGGGTGGCCGCGGCCGATCCCGAACCGGTGAGCGCGGCGACCGACCGCCAGGAACAGGCCCTGTCGACCCGCGACGGGATCGCGGTGTCGTACGTCAGCTTCGCGCTGCCGCTGCCCGCGGACGCGCCACCGCACCCTGCGAATTGCGACCGCGTCGGATTCCTGCGGTACCGCCCGGTGGACGGGCCCGAAACCTCCGCGGACGCCGACCATATCGTCATTCAGGAACAGGGCCTCGGCGGCGGGGCGATGAATTCCGACAGCGTCGCCTTCAATACCGTGCACTCGGCGCGGGCGCTGGGGCAGCGGATCGAGTTCTGGGCGCTGGCGCGGCGCAGCGCCTGCCTCGACGAGAACGAGGGCTTCGACTACGCGTTGCGCAGCGGCGACTATCTCGACGCCGTCGATTACTACTTCAATGGAAAACCGCTCGACGGCAAGGTCTTTCCCGGCTTCCGAACCTCCGCCGATCTCGCGGTGCTGGATTCGATGGGCCTCGAGCGCATCGTGCGCGACCAGTACGAGATCATGCTCCACGAGGTGCCCGAGCAGGCGCAGCGGCAGCGACGCTTCGTCTGCACCGGAATCTCGCTGGGCGGCTTGGTGACCGGCTTCTTCTCCGACTGGGACTTCGACGGCCGCCCGGGAGCCGACCAGTGCGCCGCCTTCGCCGCCCAGGACTCGATGATCACCTCCGACGCGGCCGCCATCCAGAACACGCCGATTCTGCACGACATCACCAATGCCGTTGTCGGCCCGGCGGATACGGTGGTGCAGGCCGGATTCCGCGCGGGCGTCATGCCGCGCGTCTTCGGACCGGTCCCGGTCCTGGGCACCCGATCGTTCATGCTGCTGCGCCTGGCCGGGCTGGCCGCGCACCTGGATCCGGACGGCGAGAGCCACCTGCTCGCCCACCTCCCCCACGACCTCGAGCTGGACACGACGCTGAACTACCTGTTCGCGCCGACCTGGTCCGCGTTCGCCACCAACGGCGACGACGGCACCGGCACCATCCGTGATTTCCGGTTCACCAATACCGCGCTGCTGGGCGTGCTCATCGACAACAACTCCACGAATTTCACGCTGTTCCAACAGGGTGTGGGCGCGCTGAGCGGCGGTCCGGTGCAGGAGAAGACCTTCCCCAATCCCGGATCCCTCACGCAGCTACCGCTTTTCGGCAGCTTCCTGAAGTTCGGGGCGGGCACCCAGACCCGCGTCGCGCCGACCGATCACACCGTGCTCTACGGCTGGCGCAACTACGACGACACCGCCGGTGTCCCGTTCACCGCGCCCGGCCACGAGGTCGCCGACATCCGCGACGCCGCCCGGCAATTGGCCGCCGGAGCGCCGTATGCCTACTGGGAGACCTACTTCCCGCTGCGCGCGGTCGTCGACATCGGCGCCGGGTACGGCGGTGCGCGCAGCGGTGAGATGGCCGGTCTCCGCTATCACGGCATGAGCCGCACCAAGCCCAATTACGTTGCCTGGGCGGGCGACAGCGGCGTGCAGGCCACCGCCGGGACCTTCTTCCCGCCGCCCGCCACGGCGACGGTGGTCGCACTGCCCGGATACAACCACGTCGACACCATCGCGGCCGCGGCCGTGCAGAACGACGGAACCCCCGACCACAGCGGCGAAACCCTCGCCCGGTTCATCGGGACCCTGCGATGAGGCGGGCCGCGCTCGCCGCGCTGACCTGTTGCACCGCAATGGTTCTGGCCGCCGCCGTGCTACCTGTCGCGACGGCCGAGCCCGTCCGGCTCCCGGTCCCCGACCGCGAGATCTCCACCCCTGTCACCGGGGATCCCGGCCTGGGCGACGACGTCGAGGCGACCTACGTGCGGCTGCACTATCCCAGCCCGTATTCGACCATGGCCCACCCGGAAGCCTGCGACTGGATCGGCTACGTGCGCTACCGCTCCAAGCAGGGCCCGGCCGACAGCGCCGACGCCGACGCGGTGCTGACCGTGCAGCCCGGAACCTATTCCGGCGCGGGCAATCTCGACATCCAGGGTCCGCAGGTGGTGCGCAAGGCCGCCGCGCAGGGCAAGCACGTCGAATACATTTCCCTGGACCGGCGCTCCAACTGCGCCGAGGACCGCACCGGCTGGCAGGCCGCCCAGGCCGCCGGGGACTATCACGTGGCCGCGGACTACTACTTCCACGGCGCGCGGATCGACGGGCACACGTACCAGTACCAAACTCCCGAATCCCTCAGCTACTTGGGCGAATACGGGCTCTCGCTCACCCTCGACGACTGGCGCGCGGTCATCGAGCACCTGATGCCGGACCCGGCGCGGCGCACCCGCAGCTTCTGCGGCGGCCACTCGCTGGGCGCGTTCCTCACCGGTCCGATGATGGCGTGGAACTTCGCCGGTGATCCGGCGGCCGCCGACTACGCCGGGTTCAACCTGTGCGGCGGCGGGCTCATCCCCGAGGACGGTTTCGCCATGACCGATCCGGCCGGATTCTCGGGCACCGGCGTGCTGGATCAGGTGCTCTCGGCCGCGGGCGGGCTGGTGAAGAACGCCGTGAACACGCTCATGACCAACGGCTTGGGAGTGGGCCAGCTGCCGGTCATCTCGGCCTCGGAGGTGATGAACACCTACTACCTGGCGGCCATGGCGGCCGATCAGCGGCCCGACGACGAGAGCGACCTGAGGAACCTCGTCCCGCGCGACCTGCGCACCGAACCGTGGATGCGGCTGTTCTACGGCAAGGACTACCTCGACCTGTTCACCGGCGCGAACCTGCCCGACGACTTCCGGGTCACCAACACCACCCGGCTGGGCATGTACTTCGACCAGAACTCCGCCGAATACGTGCTGCAGGCCGGACTCGGGTTCTACGACTGCCCGGTCCAGGGCAAGACGTATCCGATCCCCAACGGTCTGGCCTCGGTGCCGATCCTCGGGCCGACGCTGTTCGTGATCCCGCTGCGCGTCGGCTACGGCCAGAACTACACCCCCGCCGATCACGGAACCCTGTGCGGCTGGCGGAATTACGATCAGGTGCCGCCGTCGAGCATCGACGGTCCGGTCCTGGGCCACGGCCCGGCTACCGATCAGGACCACGAGGTCACCGATATCCGGCAGTTCGCGCACGCCATGAATCCGGGCTGGCAGCAGGTCGGCTACTTCGAGGAGTACACGCCGCTGCGCCTGATCACCGACACCGTGTTCGCGCTCGGCCTGGGCCGGGACGGGGACCTGGCGAAACTCACCTATCGCTCGGGCGGCATCCTGAACTTCCTGCTGCACGGCGACCGCTGGCAGAGCACGCCCGCCGGGCAACGCAATCTGACTCTGCTCAGCGGTGATTCGCCGGTGCAGAACGCGGGCCTGGCCGGATTGCTGCCCTACAACGCGAAATTCATCCCGGGGTACCGGCACTACGACGTGGTGACCGCCGCGGAGAAGCAGAACAGCGGCCTGCCCGAGCCCGCGAGCTCCTACATCGCGAACTTCATGATCCAGGGATTGTGACGGGTCGTCTCCCCGGCCGTCGGGGGACCGGGGAGACGTCCTCAGTTCGCGATGGCCCGGCGGAAACCGGCCGGGGACTGGCCGGTCCAGCGGCGGAAGGCGCGAGCCAGGACCCGGTGGTCGCGGTAGCCGAGCTGCAGGGCGATCGACTGGATCGAGTCGCTGCCGTTGCGCAGCAGGGCGATGGCCAGGTCGCGGCGGACGGTCTCCAGTTCGACGCGCCAGGTCGTGCGGTGGTCGGCGAGGCGTCGCTGCAGGGTGCGCTCGCTGACGCCGAGCCGCTTGGCGACCTCGTCCAGCCGCGCGCCGCCGGTGGCGCGATCCGAGAGCCGGGCGCGCAGCACTCGCCGGAAGGCTTCCAGCCACGGCGGCTCGGGATCGCCCGACTCGAGCATCCGTTCGGCGTGCTCGCGCAGAATGCCCTGCAGCAGCGGATCGTTCGGGCGGACGGGGGCGCCGGTGCCGAGGAAGGTGATGGCGTCGCGGGGCTGGTCGAAGTGGATGTTCCCGGTGCCGAGGGCGCGCACCAGGTAGCCGCGGTCCGCCGGTGCGGAGTGCGAGAACTCCACCCGCACCGGGATACCCGCGTCGCCGAAGCCCGCCACGGCGCGGCGCGCGGTCACCACCGCGGCGAACTCCCGCACCAGCGCGTCGAGCGGCTCCCGGTGCGGCAGATCGAAATACCGTGCGGTGAGCAGTGATCCGTCTTCGATCACCTCGAGACCGACCTTGGGATCGCAGATGGTGGTGTTGAATCGCGCGGCCTCGCGCAGGCCGTCGGCCAGGGTCGGCGCATTGCTGATCAGGTAGTCCCAGACATAGAGGCGACCGTGTTCGGCCCGGTCGGCGGCCAGCACTCCGGCCCGGGGCCCGGCCAGGGTGTACAGCAGACCCCAGAGCCTGGACACGTCCCCGACCGGTATCCGGAAGGAGCGGTCCCGCAGCAGTTCGGGATCCCAGCCCAGCAACTGCGCGATCCGATCCGTACCCGCCCCCGCCGACAGCGCCGCGTCCACCAGGATTCCCGCGATATGCGACGAGACGGTGCTCGCTGAAGTCGAGACGGTGCTGACCGGAGTCGAGACAGTGCTCGCTGGAGTCGAAACGGACATCTCATCACCTCTATAAGGGAAAGTTCCTCGTTCGCCCGTTAACTCGAACCGTTCAGTCCGTATTCCGCACCGGCTTTCCGCGATGGCGTCTTAAGTCCCCCACCCGTCGGATTTCGTCCCATCCGAGGTGGCGCCGGCTCCGTAGATTCGGAACCGTCACCCGTTCCTCCGTCGAAATGGACACCCTGCCATGCCCTTCGCGCGAATCACCGTCGCGGCCGCGGACCTCCCGACCGAGACCGGCGCCCGGCTCGCCACCGAGATCACCGAGCTGCTCGACAAGGTCCTGCTGAAGGACGCCGCGCACGCGGTGGTCCACCTCAACCTGACCGCCCCGGACCGCTGGTTCGTCGGCGGGGAACGGCTCGCGGACGCCACCGGCGCCCACCTCGAGGTGAGCATCACGGCCGGCACCAACACCACCGCGGAGAAGACCGAATTCGTCGAGCGCGCATACGAAGTGCTGGCCCGCAACCTCGGCCTGCTGCCCGCGGCGGTATACGTCGCCCTCTACGAACTCGACGGCGAGAGCTACGGCTACAACGGCGTCACTCAGCTGGCGCGATTGCGCGCCAACCCCTCCGGCCGGGACTGAAGGCCGCGCACGGCGGGCGCGATCTCCTCGCCGAGCCGGTGCACGGATTCCTCGACCGCGGCCCGGGGCAGCCCGCCCCAATCGACGAGCGCCTGCACCCGGTCGAATCCCACGGCATCGTGCAGATCGGCCAGTTTGGCCGCGACGTACTCGCTGGTCCCGATCATCAGATGGCCTCCGGCCCGCATCCCGTCCTGGAATCGCTGCGGCGACACGACGAATCCGCCGCCGCCGGGATGCTTGGGCCGCAGGAAGTCGTGGTAGTAGGGGTAGGTCTCGGCGGCGGCCGTCATGGTCGGCGCGCCGAAATAGTGCAGCGCCACACCCAATCGCAGCGAGTCGGTGTGGCCCGCCTGCTCCCCGGCCTCGCGATAGATCTGCGCCATCGCCCGCAGCCGGTCGGGCGAGCCGCCGATGTAGCCGAGAATCATCGGCAGGCCCAGGGTTCCGGCCCGCGCGGCGCTGGCCGGTGTGCCGCCGACGCCGAGCCACACGGGCAGCGGTTCCTGCACCGCGCGCGGGGTGACCGCGGCGTCGTTCAGTTCGGGCCGGAACTCGCCCTTCCAGGAGATCACCGGCTCGGCGCGGAGCCGCAGCAGCAGTTCCAGTTTCTCGGTGAAGAGCTCGTCGTAGCGGTTCATGTCCGCGCCGAACAGCGTGAACGGTTCGGGATAGGCGCTGCGGCCCGCGGTGATCTCGGCGCGGCCCGCGCTCAGCAGGTCGAGCGTGGCGAAGTCCTGATAGACCCGGACCGGGTCGAGCGCGCCGAGCGTGGTGACCGAACTGGTCAGGCGAATCCGGCTGGTACGGGACGCGATCGCGGCCAGCACGACGGCGGGCGACGACACCGCGAAATCCTGATTGTGATGCTCGCCCAACCCGAAGTGGTCGAACCCCAGCCGATCCGCGAGCACGCCGAGCCCCACGATCTGTTCGGTCCGTTCGGCGGCCGTGCGCGCACTGCCGTCCACGGTGACCGGCTGCAGGTCGGCCAGCGAGGCTATGCCGATGTCGATCCCGCTCGTCTCGGTGGTCATGGTCGTTCCTTCTCTGTGTAGGCGGTCCGCGACTGCCGACGGAACTCGTCGGGTCCCAGTCCGGTCCAGCGTTGAAAGGCGCGGCGCAGAGCGCGCGCGTCGGCGTATCCCAGTCGCGGGGCGATCGATTGGACCGACAGCCCGGTATCGCGGATCAGCGCCACGGCCTGCTCGTGCCGCACCGACTCCACCTCCGCGCGCCAGCCGGTACCCAGTTCCTCCAGACGGCGCTGCAGCGTGCGGGGACTCATCGCCAATCGCCGGGCCGCACCGTCGAGGCTGAGGTCCCCGTCGCGCAGGCAGGCGGCGATGACGGCACGCATCGACTCCTGTTCGCTCGGAACGGCGCGGGAGCCGGCCAGCACCAGTTCGGCGTAGTGCCGCAACATGTTTCCCACATGCGGGTCCGCCCCGGTCGGCAGGGCGGCCGCGTCGAGAAAGGTGATCTGCGCGTGGTCGGCGCCGAAATCTATGCGGCGGGTGCCGAATTCGTCGATCAGGTGCGGATAGCGCGCCGACTCGCGGTGGGTGAAGGCGACCCGCACCGGGACCAGCGGCGTGCGCGTGGCCTCGCGGATCCGGCGCAGCATCATCGAGAGCATGAACTCCTCGATGGGAGCCAGCACCGCCACCGGCTCGATCGGCGCGGATTCCCGAACCGTCAGCAGCCCACCGCTTTCCACCACCTCCCAGCCCACGCCCGGATCGGTCACCACCCCGCGCAGCGCGACCACGGTGCGCAGGCTCTCGGCCAGGGTCGGCGCGCTGGTGAACAGGTAGTCCCACACGTGCAGCCCGCCCCGGTCCGCGGCGGCGGTGGCCAGCAGTCCCGACCCGGGGCCGACCACCGTGTCGATCAATTCCCAAGCCCGCCAGGCCCAGATCGTCGGCACCCGCAGCAGCTCCTCGTGCAGCATGGCCGGATCGATCGCCGGATCCAGCGCCGCCAGCTGGGCCGGTGTGACGCCGACGCGCACCGCGGTGGCCCGGATCAGCCCCGCGATGCGCGTCGGAATGGTGCCTTCGATCACCAGATCGAGCCTAGGGCTCGAAAAACCCTGGAAATCAGTCGATGTGGCGGGAATTGTCCCCCTACGGCGGACTCGGTCCCCCGGGCTACGGGGTGTGCGCCACCTCGCCGTTGGTCGCGGCCTCGGCCTTGAGCGCGGGCATCAGGGATTCACGCGCCATCGAGGTGAGGGTGCCTGCCTGCTGGATGATCTCCGCCAGCGCCGAGGTCACGCCCTGGGCGCCGTTGAGCACGGTGAACGAGCCGATGTGCTCGAACGGCTTGGCCGCGGCGGCAACGATTTCCGGCAGGTTCTCGGCGACCTGCTGGGCGATCACCGCCTCCTGGTTCTTGCTCATGGCCTCGGCCCGCTGCTGGATACCGGCCGCCTCGGCCGCCATCCGGGCACGCACCGATTCGGCTTCGGCCAGACCGCGCGCCTGGATGGCGTCGGCCTCGGCCTGACCGTTGAGCCGGGTCGCCTCGGCCTGCGCGGCGGCCCGCACCTTGATCGCCTCGGCCTCGGCCAGGGCCTGCATCTTCGTCTGTGCCGCCGCGGCTTCCGCGCGCAGGCGGGTTTCCTGCGCGTCGGCCTCGGCCTGGCTGATGCGGGCGTCGCGGGTCGCGGTGGCCAAGGTGGTCTGCCGGTACGCCTCGGCGTCGGCCGGCTTGCGGACCTCGACCTGCAGCTGCTGTTCCTTCTGCTGGGCCTCGAGCTGGGCGACCTTGGTCGCGACCTCGACCACCGCCTGGCGGGCGGTCGCCTCGGCCAGCGGGCCCTGCTGCTGCGATTCCTTGGTGGCCCGGTCCACCTCGGCCTGGTACCCGGCCTTCTTGATCTGGGTGTCGCGCACCGCCAGCGCGACCTGCGCCTGGGCGGCCTGCTCCTGCGCGATGGCCTCGCGTTCGGCATTGGCGCGGGCGATGCGAGCGTGCTGCTCGACCTCCACCTGATGCGGAACCGCCAGGTTGGCAATGTAATTCGACTCGCTGGCGATGGACTGGATCTGGAAGGAGTCGATCACCAGGCCGAAGGACTCCATCTCGTGCGAGCAGCGGTCCCGCACCTGTTCGGAGAACTTGTCCTGGTCACTGATCATGTCCTCGACGGTCATCGAGCCCGCGATGGCGCGCAGGTGACCGATGAACACGTTCTGGACCTTGGTCTCGAGCTCGTCGGCGGGCCGGTCCAGGAAGCGGCGCGCGGCATTGGCGATCGAGGCGTAATCGTCGCCGACCTTGTACATCACCACACCGGTGAGCGCGAGGTTGATCTTCTGGCGGCTCACACAGGGCACCACGATCTGGGATTCGTGCGCCTCCAGCGAGATTCGCCGCACCTTGGTCAAGCCGGGGGCTACCAGGCAGCCGCGGCCGGTGACGATGCGGAATCCCATGCTGTCCCCGGACCCGCCCGGTCCGGATCCGGCGCGGAAGCCGGAGATGATCAGCGCCTCATCGGGTTCGGCGACCCGCCACGACATTCGGAACAGGGTCACCAGCAATGCCGGCAAAAGGACTGCGGCCCCGACCACGACAAAGACCAGGACGTCCACGATGCACCTTCATTTCACGAGAACGACTTCGACGGTTCGACCGCCCAGGCTGTCCACGACCAGCACCTGAGCGTGTTTGGGAATCGTCGTTTCACCGTCGGCGGCGCGGGCCAGGAACCGTTCGGTCCCGAACCGCACCTCGATCACGACCTCACCGAGGTGGCCCGGCGTGATCGCGGCCGTCACCCGCGCGTATTTGCCGATCACGTCCGCCGCCATCACTTCCACCCCCGCTACCGCAGATCTTCGACATTCCCACGCTAACCCTGGTCAGGGGCCCTGACGATTCCCTTACGAAATACTTGCGGGGTCCGCTGGCTACGATCGGACCCGATGCATACCGACCTGATGCTCGACGCGCTGAACGGGCTGTCCGTAGGGGACGCGGTGGGAGCGGAGTTCCCCGTCCTGCGCCGCCCGCTCGCCGACCTGGCCGCCGGTGACCTCCCGCCCGGCCGGTGGGAGTGGACCGACGACACCGAGATGGCCTGCTCGGTCGCCGCCGAACTGCTCGAATACGGTGCGATAGACCAGGATCGGCTGGTCGCCGCCTTCGCCGAACGGATCGACCAGCGCCGCGACTACGGCTTCATGACCGTCGACTCCCTCGGGCGCATCCGCCGGGGCATGCCCTGGCGCGAGGTGGCGACCGCCGCGTTCGGTGGCCAGGGTTCCTGCGGCAACGGCGCGGCCATGCGGGTCGCGCCGCTCGGGGCCTATTTCGCCGGAGACCCGGAAAAGGCTGCCGCCCAAGCGATCCTGTCGGCCCAGGTGACGCATGCGCATCCGGAAGGCGTCATCGGCGCGGTCGCGGTGGCACTCGCGGCCGCCGAGGCCGCCCGGGCCCGGCTCACCGGAATCCGGCCCGCGCCCCAGCAGTTCCTCGACACTGTCCTCGACCGCCTCGACGGCGGCGAGACGACCCGCCTGATCCACCGCGCCCGCGCACTGCTCGGCGCCTCCGCCGAACAGGCCGCCCACGAACTCGGCAACGGCGTGGCGGTCACCGCGCAGGACACCGTCCCGTTCGCACTCTGGACCGCCGCAACACATCTCGGCGATTACCGGGCCGCCGTGGCCACCTGCATCTCCGTGGGCGGCGACACCGACACCACCGCGGCGATCACCGGCGGCATCGTCGCCACCTTCACCGCCGGCCCGCCACCATCCTGGCTGACCACACGAGAAGCCCTGCCCGCCTGGGTCGAACAGGCCCGGCAGCGACAGCACACGCCCGCCACCCCCAGCCGCCTGCGACGCTGGCTGTCCCGCTCGTAGCGACCCGGCGTCGGTGCGCCGCACCAGCGCCCAATGCAGCAGCGAGCCCAGCGGATAGGGGAACTGGTCCGATATCGAAGGGCGTCCCGAATCGGTAGGGTCGAATCCCGCTGTGCGTTCGGGCATGTGCGCGGGAAGGGGATCTCATGGAGCTACGAGACATCGAGATCTTTCTCGTTCTCGCCGAGGAGCTGCATTTCAGCCGCACGGCCGAACGATTGCATGTCTCTCCGGCCCGCATCAGCCAGGCGATCAAGAAGCAGGAGCGGATGATCGGGGCCGACCTGTTCGAACGCACCAGCCGCAGTGTGCGATTGACGGAGGTGGGCAGGGAGCTCCAGAAGAATCTGCACCCAGCCTATCGCGACCTGCACGAGAGCATCGCCAAGGCGCGGCTGTCGGTACAGGGGAAGACGAGCGTGCTGCGGATCGGGACCATGAACGCCAACGGTTATGAGCTGCGGGCGTTCTGGGAGGAATTCCGGAAACGGCATCCGCGCTGGGGATTGCAGCTGCGGCACGCGGAATTCATTCACCCGTTCGCGACATTGCGCAGCGGTGCGATCGACGGCCTGATCGCCTGGCTTCCCATCGAGGAACCCGATCTCACCGTCGGCCCGGTGCTCTTCACCGAGGGGCGCGATCTGTTGGTGCCCGTCGAACATCCTTTGGCACAGGAGAGCACGGCCACCTTCGAGGCGCTCTCGGGAACCCCGGTCGCCACCTCGGGGACCTTCGTGCCCGAATACTGGGAAAACGAAATGACCCCCTTCTACACCCCGCGCGGACACCGCCTCGACAAAGTCGTCACCGTCACCACCTCCGAGCAGGTCCTCTCCGAGATCGCCCATGGCGTCATGATCCACGCCATGCCCATGCACCGCCGCCACTTCATGAGCCGCCCCGACCTCGCTTCCGTCCCCATCACCGATCTGCCGCTGCTGCGCTGGGCGCTGATCTGGCGTTCCGACGCCGAGGACGACCGCATCCGGGCGCTGGCCGCGGTCATCCGCGACCTCGGCCCGGCCGCCCTGTAGGACGTCAGTCGACCGTCGCGTCCCGGGCGAAGCGGGACAGCTCCATGCGGCTGGTGACGCCGAGCTTGGGAAAGGCCCGATACAAGTGGTGGCCAACGGTTTTGGGGCTCAGGAACAGGCGGGCGGCGATTTCCTTGTTGGTGGCGCCCGCGGCGGCCAGGCGCACGACCTGAAGTTCCTGCGGGGTGAGGGTGGCGGTCAGGTCGGTGATCGGGGCGGCGTCGATGCTCTCGCCGGTGGCGCGCAGTTCGGCGCGAGCGCGGTCGGCCCACAGGGTCGCGCCCAGCCGGTCGAAGATCTCGACCGCCCGGCGCAATTGGGTGCGCGCGTCGGCCCGCCGCCGTTCGCGGCGCAGCCATTCGCCGTAGAGCAGGGCGGTGCGCGCGTAGTCGTACCAGAGCGCCTCTGCCGCTTGCAGTTTCAGAGCTCGCTCATAGTCCCCACCGTCGCCGTGCAGTGCGGCCCGGCCGCGCAGCGCGATCGCCTCGGCGAACGGGGTGCCCAGGGCGCGCGCCCACCGCTCGATCTCGTCCATGGCGGCCGCCGCGCGTTCGGGACGGCGCAGGCGCGCGGCGGCTTCGACCAGGTCGCGCAGCAGGTGAATCCAGTGGCCGCGCACCCGATCCGGGGTTCGATACAGCGCCTCGAGCCGCTCGAGGGCCGTCTCGTAGCGGCCCAGCCCGAGATCCAGCAGGCCCAGCGCCCACTGGCAATGGGTGATGTCGATGAAGTTGAAATCGCCCGACGCGGAACGCAATCCACGCTCGGCCAGCTCCCGGCAGGTCTGCTCGTCGCCGCGAATCGCCGCCAGCACGGCGAGCAGGCACTCGGCGTGGGTGGCCCGGCTCTGCTGATCGATATCGCGCGCGATGCGCACCCCCTCGTTCAGGGCCGTCTCGGCTTCGCGCAGCCGCCCCAGCATGAGCTCGGCATTGCCCAGGAACACCGTCGCGACCGGGAACCAGCCGATCATTCCGCGCGACCGCACCTCCTCCACCAGCCGGAAGGTGATTTCGCGGGCATCGGCGGTGTCACCGATGAGCAGGGCCTGCCCGGCCAGCGTCATGAGCAGCGACGGTTCGTCCACACCCATGGTGCGGCTCACCGCGACATTGGACCGGATGAGCGCGATGCCGGTCTCGTGATCGCCCGAGGACAGCGACAGCGGCCCGTCCATGGCGCCCTCCAGCCACGGCCGCGCCTCCTCGGGAAGTGTCAACTCGCCCAACCGGATTCGCGCCTGCCGTATCCCGCGCAGGTCGCCCTGGGTGAACGAGGCCCGACCGGCCTGGATCAGCATGATGGCCGCCCGCTCGGGATCGGCCGCACCGGCTCCCGCGGCGGCCGCCATCCACAGGTCGTGGGCGCGGCCCAGCGCACCGTCATCGAAGGCCATGAGGGCGCGCGCCGCGTCGAGCCGGGCGCGCGAAATCGGTGCCAGCGGCAATCGTTCGGCGGCCTGTGCGAGTCGCACGGCCCGCTCGGACCGGCCCGCCTCGGCCGCCCATTCGGCGGCCAGGACCAGCCGGCCGGCGCGGCGCTCCGGATCGGGAGTGAGTTGCGCCGCGCGCTCCATGGCCGCCGCGGCGGCGGAGTACCCGGCGCGTTCCCGCGCGTGCTCGGCCGCGGTTTCCATTGCGGCCGCGGTGTTCTCGTCGGCGCCGGTGGCGATCGCGGCCAGATGCCAGGCGCGCCGGTCGGGCTCGTTCCGCAGGGCCGCGCCGAGCGCGGCGTGGACCGCGCGCCGGGCGGTGAAACCGGCGCTGTGGTAGGCGGCGGCGCGCTGCAGCGGGTGCCGGAAGCGGACACCGGCGTGGTCGACCACGACCATGCCCGAGCATTCCGCGTCCGCGAGCGCCTCCTCGGTGAGTTCCAGTTCGGCGAGGGCGCGCAGTACCAGGCCGAGATCGCCGGTCTCCTCCGCCGCGACGACCAGCAGCGCCCGGCGGACCGCCTCGGGCAATCCGGCGATGCGCTGTTCGAATCCGGCGCGCAGGCGGTCCGGCAGCGGCAGCGGGCCCACATGCGGGGCGTCCGGGGCCATGCGCGGAAGCTCCCGCAGCGCCAGCGGATTCCCCATGGCCTCGGCCAGCACCCGTTCCAGCGCTTCGGTTTCCAGCTCCGGCCAGCTGTCACGCAGCAGCAGCCGCGCGGCGGCATCGGTCAGCGGCTCGGGATGCAGGGTGGGAACGCCGGGGACGGTGAATCCGCCGCGCGTGCCGAACAGCAGCACCACGCCCTCCGCCCCGAGCCGCCGGGCGGCGAAGCGCAGGGCGTCGGCCGTCGCCTGGTCGAGCCAGTGCGCGTCGTCGATCAGGCACAGCACGGGTCCCGCCGCGGACAGCTCGGACAGCAGCGACAAGGTGGCCAGCCCCACCTGGAATCGATCCACCGGCCCGGACGGCGGTGACAGTCCGATCGCGGTGCGCAGCGCGTCCGCCTGCGGATCCGGCAGGGTGTCGATCGGCAATCCGGCCGTGCCGCCGGGTACCGAGCCGAGCAGGCATTGCAGTCCCGCGAACAGCAATTCGGACTCGGTTTCGACTCCGGCGCAGCGCAGCACCTGCCAGCCCGTGCCCGTCAGGCGGGCGGCCCGGTCGAGCAGCGCGGTCTTGCCCTCCCCCGCGTCGCCGGTCAGCACCAGCGCGCCGCTGAGCCCGGTCTCGGCCTTCCGGAGCAGCGTGTCGATCCGCCCGAGCTCGAGTTCGCGCCCGTACAGCGGGCCGCTCACCGCGCCGGACCCGTCAGCCTGGTCTGCAGGCCGTCCAGCAGGCGGTCCAGCCCGTACCGGAACTTGGCGTCGCGCACCGCGCACAGATCGGTCTCGGCCCGCGCCTCGATCGATTCCGACCGTGCCGCAATGGATTCCGCGACCCGGGGGTGCGCGCTGATCGCGCGCTCGAACACCGGCCACAGCTCGTCCACCAATTCCTGCTCGGATTTGCCGCAGCGCGCGACCTTGGTGAGCCAGGACGCCTCGGCGGCGCTCATCCCGACCACGTAACCGAGCACCGTCGAGATCCCGATATTGATCTCCGCCATCGGGAAACCGGCGGCGAGGAAGACCTCGACCAGACTGTTGTTGAGCCGCAGCATATTCGGCCCCAGGTAGTACAGCCCCACCCCGGGCAGGGCGGCGGCGATCCAGCCGTGCCGCACCACCATCGACCGCATGCTCTGCGCGTAACCGGTCAGCGCCGCCCGCCAGCCTTCCGGGTTGTCGCATTGCGGCACTTCGATTTCGGCGTAGACCAGGTCCACCGCCAGTTCGAGCAGCTCGTCGCGATTGGCGACGTGCCGGTACATCGATGTCGCGCCCGCGCCCAGCCGCGCGCCCAGGGCGCGCATGGTCAGCGCCTCGATCCCCTCGGCGTCCATGAGCGAAACCGCCTCGGCCACAATGCGTTCCACCGACAGCCCGGGCCGCTCACGACGCGGCCGCCGGGCCCACACCGTGGGAGCGGGCGATGTCTCGGTCATCCGGGTCCTCCTCCCTCCGAGCCAGGGTAGTGCACAGTGTTCGCATATGCGAACGCTGTGCGCATCAGCGGATCGTAAACACCTGGGTTAACCGATCTTTCGATCTTCGTCATTGTTCCCACCTGCGAAAACTCCGATTCTGAGTGAGCCGCCCGAACCGGGCGCCACACCACACAGGAGGGCACGATGACATGAAGATCCTCGGCGCGGAGATCACTCTGACGGTCACGGACCCCCGCGAATCCAGCCGGTTCTTCTGCACCCACCTCGGCTTCCGCGAGTCGATCTCGGATGCGGACTTCGCCTGCCTCGAACGCGATGACGCCGACGTGGCGATCGTGCTGGTGCGCCGCGACCCGGAAGCACCGCCCCCGGCGACGGGCCCCGGGCCGACCGGGGTGCTGGTCTCGTTCGACGTCGCCGACATCGCCGCCGAAAGCGACCGGCTCAGCGAGGAAGGCGCACCCGTCACCGCACCCCTGCACCGCGCACCCGCCGGCCGCTGGCTGCTGCGCCTCACCGACCCCAACCGGGTCGACGTGCAACTGACGCAATGGGCGCCGCCCGCGGGCGCCTGACGAAACCCACTGCTCGAAAAGAGAATTCGATGGAAACCCGAACAACTCCGGGCGCGGCCGCCGACGCGGCCGCCCCGGAACGCAATCCCAGACGCTGGTGGATCCTGCTGGCACTGTGCCTGGCCACCCTCATCCTGGTCATCGACAATATGGCGCTGTCGGTGGCCGTCCCCGCCCTGGCCTCGGATCTGAACGCGAGCGCCCAGGACATCCAGTGGATCCTGGACTCCTACATGCTGGTGTTCGCGGGCCTGCTGCTCACCACCGGAAGTCTCGCGGATCGTTTCGGGCGCAAGCGGATCATGACCATCGGGCTGGCGCTGTTCGGGGCGGCCTCGGTGGTGGCGACCGTGGCCGCGAATCCACTGGAGCTCGTCGCGGCGCGGATCGTCATGGGTATCGGTGGCGCGCTCATCATGCCCGCGGGCCTGTCGATCCTGCTCAACCTCTTCGACGACGAGGAACGACACCAGGCCATGTCCGCCGCGGGCGGGGTGAGCATGCTCGGGCTCATCGGCAGCCCGGTGCTCGGCGGCGTGCTGATCGATCAATTCTGGTGGGGCGCGGTCTTTCTCATCAATATCCCGATCGTCGTGATCGCGCTGATCGCCACGGTGGTCCTGGTGCCCGAGTCGCGCGGTCCGTGGCAGCGGCCCGATCCGCTCGGCGCGGTGCTGTCCGCGGTCGGCATGGCGGCGCTGGTGTGGACGATCATCGAACTGCCCGACGGCGGGCTGGGCCGCGCGAGCACCGTCGCGGCGCTGATCGTCGCGATCGTCAGCCTGGTCGCGTTCCTGGTGTGGGAATCGCGGATCGAGCATCCGATGGTGCCGTTGAAGCTGTTCCGCGATCGCGACTTCGCCGGTGGCAGTGTGTCGCTCACGCTGGTGCAGATCGGCAACGGCGGCCTGCTGCTGGTGCTCACGCAGTATCTGCAGTTCGGGCTGGGTTATTCGCCCTTGAAGGCGGGAATCGCGTTCCTGCCCATGGCGGTCGCCGCGCTGGTGGCCAGCGGTGCGGGCGCGGGCCTGGGCCCGAAGCTCGGCAATCGCGCGCTGGCGGTGATCGGTCTGCTGATCATGGCGGCCGGGGCGCTGGTCCTGACCTCGCTCACCGCCGACAGCGGCTTCGGCATGGTCGCGGTGGCGCTGGTCGTGTTCGGCCTCGGCGGCGGCCTGGCCATGCCCGCGGCGATCTCGGCCATCCTCGGCTCGGTCCCGCCGGAGCAGGCCGGTGTCGGCTCGGCGCTCAACGACACCATCCAGCAGGCCGGCGCCGCGCTGGGGGTCGCGGTGCTGGGCAGCATTCTGGCCACGGCCTATTCGCACAAGATGCCGGATTCGGCGTCGGCGACGGCCCGCAACTCGATCGGCGACGCGCTCGCCGAGGCGGCGCGGACCGGCGACACCGGTCTGGTGCACGCCGCGCGGACGGCCTTCGCGGGAGCCATGTCGGTCACCTTCGGCGTGAGCGCGCTGGGTGTGCTGGCCGCCGCGATCCTCACCCTCGTCGCCCTGCGCGGCCGACCGGCCGAGCCGGTGTCAGCGGCGTGTCAGGCCGATATCAGCGCGGCCGAAGACAGTCATCCCCAGTCGGTAGTCGAAGTCTAGAAAAGGAAGATCCCAATGTTCGCTCTACTCGGGCGCATTGCCGTCAACCACCCGTGGAAGGTGATAGCCCTCTGGGTGCTCGCCGCCATCGCGGTGGTGGGGCTCGCGCCGAAACTCTCCCCCACGACAGACCAATCCGCCTTCCTGCCTTCGCATTACGAGTCCATTCAGGCGATGGATCTGCAACAGAGGGCATTTCCCGCCGACTCGACCCCCGCCGCGCTGATCGTGGTGGAGCGCACCGACGGCGCGGCGCTGACCGCGGCCGACACGGCCACCACCGCCGCCGTCGCGGGTGATCTCACCGGGCTGAACGTCAAGGGCGTCACCGGCATTCAGGTCACGCCCCCGTCGGACAACCGTCTGATCCAGGTCATCGCGGTGCAGATGACCAAGGTGACCGATCCCAACGACAAATTGCAGACCGATGCGGTGAAGGCGCTGCGCGACGAGCTGAAGAAGAAGGTCGACGGCACCGAGCTGAAGGCCGGCATCACCGGTACCGCGGCCCAGACGCTGGACCAGACCGAATCCGCCACCAAGGGCATGGCCATCATCGGCATCGCCACGGTGGTCCTGATCCTGGTGCTGCTGCTGATCATCTTCCGCAGCCCGGTCATCGCGCTGCTGCCGATCATCACCATCGGCGCGGTCTCGAGCACCGTCGGCGGCCTGATCGCCATGGTGGCCAAGGCGTTCGACCTGAAGGTCGACAGCTCGGTCAGCTCGCTGCTCACCGTCGTATTGTTCGGTGTCGGAACCGATTACATCCTGTTCCTGATGTTCCGCTACCGGGAGCGCCTGCGCGCCGGTGAGGACCCCAAGACCGCCATGATCAGCGCGGTGACCCGGGTGGGCGAGGCCATCACCTCCGCCGCGGGCGCGGTGATCATCGCCTTCATGGCGCTCACGCTGTCCACCCTCGGCATGTTCCGGGCCCTGGGCCCGGCGCTGGCCATCGCCGTCGCGGTGACCGCGCTCGCCGGTCTGACCCTGGTCCCGGCCATCGTCTCCAAGCTGGGCACCAAGGTGTTCTGGCCCTCCAAGGCGTGGCAGCGCGAGCCCAAGAGCCTGCTGTTCGCCGCGCTCGGACGCGGTCTCGGGAAGCGCCCCGGCCTGTTCGCCCTTGCCTCCGGCGCGGTGCTGGTGGCCCTGACCGTCGCCGGGCTCGGCTTCCACCCCACCTTCGACATGAGCTCCGGCTCCACCACCGACACGGCCGAATCCTCGGTCTACGGCAAGGAACTGCTGAAGGGCATGCCCGCCGGTGCGACCCAGCCGTCGCTGGTCTACCTGCGCTCGGACGCTCCGCTGGGCCAGGCGCAGCTGGGCACGTACCGCGCCGCGCTCGCGGGCACGCACGGTGTCGGTCAGGTCGGGGATCCGCGCCTGTCCGAGGACGGCACCGTGGCCGAATTCCAGGTGACGCTGTCCGATCAGCCGGAATCCGACTCGGCCCTCGCGACGGTGCGCGGCCCGCTGCGCGATGTGGCGCACACCGCGGCCCCGCCCGGTTCGGTCGCCTACGTCGGCGGATTGACCTCCGTCTTCGTCGATTTCAAGGCCGCGATGGAGCACGACTACAAGGTCGTCTTCCCGGTGGCGGCCCTGCTCATCGCCCTGGTGCTCGCCCTGCTGCTGCGCAGCGTCGTCGCACCCTGGTACCTGATGGCGTCGGTCGGCCTCGGCTTCGGAGCCACCCTCGGCGCGGCGGTCCTGGTCTTCCAGCACGCCCAGCACAATTCGGGTCTGATCTTCACCCTGCCGATCATCATGTACATGTTCGTCGTCGCCCTGGGCACCGACTACAACATCCTCATGGTCGCCCGGTTGCGTGAAGAGTCCAAGCAGGGCAACGATCCCCGCACCGCCGCGGCCCTGAGCCTGCGTCACACCGGCCCCACCATCGCCGCCGCCGGCGTCATCCTCGCGGGCACCTTCGCCTCGATGATGCTCGCCGGCAACACGATCATGTCCCAGATGGGCTTCGCCATCTCGGTCGGCATCGCCATCTCGGCCTTCGTCATGGCGATGTTCTTCACCCCGGCCGTCACCGCCCTGCTGGGCCGCGCGGCCTGGTGGCCGAGCCGCACCGGCCGCCGCGACGATTCGCAGTGGTACGACGAATCCGAGTGGCGGACAGAGCAGTACAGCTACCGGGCCTAGTCCCGCAGCCGTCCGGATCTGGCCAGCGCGACGGCGTTGACCACGATCGAGCCGAGCAGGCTGACGGCGAAGACGACAGCCGGTGTGGAAGCGGAGTTGGTCACCGCTGCCACACCGGCATCGTCGATGTTCTGCCCCTGGGAGTAGAGGAAGAAGCAGATGGCCAGGCCGCCGAGCGCCCAGCCCAGGGTGAGAGCGCGGAAGACGGTGCGCGGGTGCAGGAACGAGGTGAGGGCGGGCAGGGCCGTCAGGGCGACGGCCGAACCGATGAGCCAGGTGTAGTCGTTGCGCAGGAAGTGCCAGACGTCCTCCGCGGGCAGCCGCACGAAACCCAGGGACACGCAGCCGAGCAGCGAGAGCAGCAGGGTGACGATCGAGAACGGGTCGCGCGGGAAATGGAATTCGAGATGCAGCGAGTCGCCGAGCATGAGCGCGACGGCCGCGAGCACCCCGGCCAGCACCAGCGCTCCGCATCCGAGCACCGTCAGCCGTTCCCCCGACGCACCCCGGATCGTGTCCCCGACCAAGGTGTAGCCATCGCGGGTCCAGATGCTGTTCAGCCGCATCAGCACCGCGGCGCTCCACGCGCCGGCCAGCGACACCCCGATGATCAGGAATGCGCAGATCTCGCGCGGCAATCCGGGGCACAAGACCCGCACACCCGCGAGCGAACCCACGAACCAGCCCGCCACTGCCAGGCACACCGGGAACAAATAGCCTTTGTAGAGCATCGGATCGATGGCTCGGTCGACCTCGTTGTAGTGCACGAACGGCGCCATGAGAGCGGCTATGAGCAGGACCGCGCCGATGATCGACGCCAATCCGGCCAGCAGCGTGACGAAGTCCATGATCCGCTCGCGCAATCCGCCGGGCGGTGGCTTCGGAGGCCGTGCCCGCGTCGGCGGCTCCGAGCGAACCGTGGGCTCCGAGTGGACATTCCGGGCGAGGCCGCCACCGGCCGACGGTGCGGGCGCGGCGAGTGCGGAGCGGGCGGCGTTCGCGAAGGCGGTGCAATCGGGATAACGATCATCGGGCTCTTTGGCCATGGCCCTGGCGACCACGTCGTCCAGGGCCGGCGGCAGCTCCGGCACCAGCTCGGAGGGCCGCGGCGGCGGTGCGGTGAGGTGGGCCGAGATGACGGCGGCCTGATCCGAGCGCGGGAACGGCGTTCGGCCCGTGAGGATCTCGAAGAACGTGCAGCCCAGCGAATAGATGTCGGCCCGGTGGTCGGCCGGGGTCTCGCCGAATCGCTCCGGCGCGGCATAGGCGACCGTCGCGGTGGTGCCGGTGAGGGTCAGGGTGTCGTCGAAGGCGCGGGCGATGCCGAAATCGGTGAGCACCGCGCGCCCGCCCTCCCGATCGGACAGATCGACCAGGATGTTCGCCGGCTTCACATCGCGATGCAGCACGCCCTCGCGATGGGCGTAGTCCAGCGCGTTGCCCGCGTCGGCGATCAACCGCACCGCATCCGGTGCGGGCAGCCGCCCGCCCGCCTCCTCCATCAGCGCGGTGACATCCCCGCCGTTGATGTATCGCATGCACAGCCAGGGGATTTCGTCCTCGGGCGCACTGCGGTCGTAGATCGGCACGATGTCGGGATGCTCCAGGCGCGCCGCCAGCGCGGCCTCCCGGTCGAAGCGCGCGCGGCCCCGCGAATCCAGCGGCCCCGCGGCCATGCCGCCGAACACCTTCAAGGCGACATCCCGTTCCAGGCGCGGATGCCGGGCCAGGTACACCACCCCCATGCCGCCCGCCCCGAGGACCCGCTCGATCCTGAATCCAGCGAAATCCGCCCCCGGATCGAGCCGTACCACCGATGCCCCTGTCACTTCGTGTCATCCGACAAGCCGAATTCCCGTATACCAGCCCATCATCCGTCACGCCACCGGACCGTCCCGCCGCGCCTCTTGCGCGGGCGCGCATGATTGACGGATGCTCCCCACCGACCACCTGGACCGGGCCGACCGCCGACCGGCCGTGATCGACACGCCGCTGGGCATTGTCGGGTTCTCCGTCGCGCTCGGCTCCGAGGTGCTGCCGGCGGCGCCGGATACCGTGTGGCGCTTGCCGAACGGCTCGCAGCTGCACCGCTGGCGGCGCCCCAGCGCCACGGTCGATCTGCTGATCGGCAGCGTGGATCTGCCCGCCTGGGACGGCGGTGCGGCGGTTCCGATGTGGGCCACCGTCTGGCAGGTGTCGGCGCAGAGCGCGGTCCCCGGACTGGTGCTCGCGGCGGATATGAGCGATCTGCCCGCCGGCGCGCGCGGCGGCCCCGACACCGGCGAATGCCTCGCCGCCGTGAGCGTCGAGAACGAGCACTTCATGGTGTCGGTCGGCGGCGCGGACACCGAACTCCTGGCCATGCAGGCCGCGGACGGCCGCCTGCTGCCCGCCGATTGGGCGGACGTGCTGCCCACCGACGGGAACGACCTCGGCGAATACGGTGTGCGCTACCAGGATCCGGCCGGCATCGCCTGGCACCTGCCCGGCCTGGCCACCGGGGAGGTGGCACGACTGTGCGTCGCGACCGCCTGGTGCCCCCGCGACGACGACCGGCCCGCCGCCTGGTTCGCCGTCGATATCCCCCTCGACACCGCCTACCTGCACCTGACCTCCGATCACCGCCCCTGATCCGCGAGGGCGGCGCTGACACATTCGGTTCCCTCATTGACACGGAAGGGCCTCGCGCCCGGCGCGGGATTCGGCGAAGCTGAACGAAGTCGTCAGTCAGGAGGCATTCGTGAAGATCGGAATCATCGGAGCCGGGCATATCGGGGGAAATGTCGCGCGGCAGGCGGTGCGGGCCGGACACGAGGTGGTCGTCAGCTTCTCGCGTGATCCGGAAACCTTGCGGGCCTTCGCCGCCGAGCTGGGCGGGCAGGCCGTCGCGGGCACCCCGCGCGAGGCGGTGACCGGGGCGGAGCTCACGGTGCTGTCGGTGCCGTGGAGCATCGTCGATATCGCGCTGGAACAGGCGGGATCCCTCGACGGCACACTGATGGTGGACACCACCAACCACTTCGGCCCCGGTCCCGGCCCCGTCGCGGGGCAGACCTCGGCGGCGTTCAACGCCGCCCGCATGCCCGGCGCCCGCTACACCAAGTCCTTCAACACGCTCACCGCCGGATTCCAGGCGCAGGTGGTGGATCGACCCGTGGAAGACCGTGTCGTGCAATGGATCTGCGGCGACGACCCGTCCGCCAAGGAGCTGCTCGCCGCGTTCATCGACAGCCTGGGCTACCTGCCGATCGATCTGGGCGGCCTCGCCGACTGCGCGGTCATGGAATCGCCGCGGCGGCCCGGCTCGGTGTACGGCGAGGAATACCGCCGCGCCGACGCCGAGGCCGTGGTGGCGGCCGTACGCGCCGGGCAGCCCATTCCCCCGACCCCGTCCTACAGCTGAAAACCGCTGTGCAGAACGCGAATTCCGGTCCGGCGGGCAGCTTGCGCACCGTAGTGCCGGACGCGGGCGCGTGGCGGGACGCGCCGCTGGACTTCACCGCGCTGCGCGCGTTCCTCACCTTGTCCGAGGAATTGCATTTCGGGCGGACCGCGCAGCGGCTGTCGCTGTCACAGCCGCGCGTGAGCCAGCTGATCCGCGAGATGGAGCGGCAGATCGGCGGCGCGCTGTTCGTGCGCACCAGCCGCCGCGTGCGACTCACCACGCTCGGTGACGATCTGCTGCGCGACATCATGCCCGCCGTGGACCGCATCGACCGCGCGCTGGTCGCGGCCCGCGCCACCACCCGCGGGCTGCGCATCGGATTCCTCGGCCAGTTCGCCAGCACCCTCGACGCGGCGATCGCCGAATCACGCAGGCGGGAGCCGGATTTCGCGATCACCATGACACAGCTGCAGTGCCAGGACCTCTTCGGCGCGCTGCGGCGGCGCGAGCTCGACATGCAGGTGTCCCTGTGTCCGGTGCGGCAGGACGACCTCGTGGCGGGCCCCGTGGTCGGGGAGTATCCGCGGGCGGTCGCCATCGCCCGCGCTCACCCGCTGGCGACGCGACGCGAACTGACGCTCGAGGATCTCGGCGACATCGCGGCGGTGGCCCCGGCGCCCGATACGCCGCCGGAGCTGGTCCGGTCCTACTGGCCGCCCGAGCGCACCCCCTCGGGTCGGCGCATCCATTTCGCCGGACCGGCGCGCACCGAGGCGGAAATGCTGGGCACGGTCGCGCAGGGCGGGGCGGTGTACCTCACCTCGACCGCCATGGCCACCCACTTCACCCATCCGGCGGTGACCTATCTGCCGTTCGCCGGTCTGCCGCCGGTGCGCGCGATCCTGGTGTGGCACCAGGACACTCGTTGCGCCAAGGTGCGGGAGTTCGCGACGCTGGCCGAACACGCCTACCACGCGAATCGGCCCGTCACCCCGTGACCCGGGAGTCCGTCCCGGCCAGCGCGCGCACGGCCGGACTCGCCGCGCTGCGCACGAATTCGCAGTCGGCGAAGCGCTCCGCGCCGAGGGTGACGGTGAGTTCCACGGTGTCGAGGATCCGGTAGGGCCGGTTGTCGATGAGCGAGCCCAGCACCCGGCGCAGTCGCGACACCTCGGCCCGCACCGTGACCGCGTGATCGGCATCCCCGTAGAGCGCCTCGCTCAACTCGGTGACCGACATGCCCGCGCGTCCGGCCCGGTGCAACAGCAGCAGGATCTCGGCATGCCGGGCCGACAACCCGGTGCGCCAACCGGATTCGGGTCCGGTCACGATGACCGTCGGCACTCCCGAGAGCTCGAGCTCCAGCCGGATGCACGAGGAGTCGGCGCGCTGGCGGACCAGCCAGCCGTCGCCGAAGCGTTCCGGAACACACAGCCCGACACCGGGCACGTGCAGGGCGCGTTCACCGCGCGGGGCGGCAATGCGCCGGGTCGGCGCCACCCCCGAGGCGTGCGCGACCCACCCGTGCTCGTCGACCAGCAGCACCGGGCCGGTGCTCGAGGCGATGGCGGGTCCGGCGGCGGTGCGCAGCCGCTCCAGCTGATCCCGGTGCAGCGACTGCAGTTTCGATTCCGCCAACCGCGCGACCGTGGTGACCAGCGCCGTGATCGCCGGATGCAGGGTCAGCGCCGGACCACTGAGATCGATCACGCCGAGCAGCTCGCCGGTGCGCGGATCGTGGATCGGCGCGGCCGTGCAGTACCAGCCGTGCTGGGACTGCTCGTAGTGCTCGCCCGAGAACAGTTGCACGGGAGCCGCCTCCGCGAGCGCGGTGCCGATGCCATTGGTGCCCACCGTGGCCTCGGTCCAGACCGCGCCCTCCCGGAACCCGACGGCATCGGCCTGCAGCTTCACCCGCGTCGACCCCGACCGCCACAACACCACGCCCTCGGCGTCGGTCAGCACCACGATGAGCTGCGGATCCTCGGTGATCGACCGCAGCACCTGCACGATCTCCTCGAACACCGCCGCCAGCGGCGACCGCCGCCGCCGCTCGATCTCCTCGATCGACAACAGCATCCGGCTGTTCACCAGATCCGCGGTAAGCCCCGCCTCCCGCATCCGCGACCACGAGCGGGCGACCATCGGCCGCGGGCGCAGCGGGGTCTGACTCCCGCTGAGCACCGCGTCGTGCATGCGAATCAGCTCGCGAGCGTAGGTGGGTAGATCCGTCCCAGGCCGGATCGCACTGAAATCACCCACGGTTGTCCATTTTGCCCTCGAATTACGAACCAATTAGTCCATTTTGCTGGCCCGGGCCACGCATGTCGAATGCAACGCGATGCAACCCTTGCACCGCACATCGCCGCGCGGTTCGCTTGGAGGCCCCGACGACCTCCCCCGCGGCCCCCTCCCCCACTCTCGCTCCACCTCTAGGATTTCCAATGTCTGGCTCCCTCACCGGTATACAAGCCATGGACGACATCTCCGGAGATTCGCGATGACCCGGCCCGAGAACGAGTGCGGTCCGGCGGTTACCGCGCACCTGCCGGCGTACGTTCTGGACAACTCCGGGGTTTGCGACCAGACTCGGCATCGGCTGGCCATCGCCTCCGACCTGCCGAATTGGACGCTCTCCGAACCGGAGTCGATGGTGCCCAGCGACCGCTACCTGCGGTTGTGGGAACTGGTCGAGCACGAGACCGGCGATGCCGCGATCGCGGTCCGGGCGGCTCGCGCATACACGCCCGGCCAGCTCGGCATCATCGATTATCTGCTGCTCACCGCGCCGACCCTCGGTGCGGGACTGGCATTGTCGAGCCGGTTCATGGAGGCGTGCTCGACGAACTTCGAACTCACCGCCAGCGCGGACGAGGACCCCGACGGCAACACCACGATCGACACCGTGCTCAAACACGGCGGCGGTCGCGGCTGCGAGCTGACCATGCAGACCGGGTTGGGCGGACTCATCGTGAAAATGCGCAAAGCCACCGGGCGGCACGTGGTTCCGCAGGAGGTGCATCTGCGGCAGCGGCCCGCGTGCGGCGCCGAGCTGACCGAGCTCATCGAACTGTTCGGCACCCGCCGCATCGAATTCGGCGCGGCGACCAACCGCGTCGTCGTCCCCAACGCGGACCTGGCCGCGCCGCTGCTGCGCGCGGACCCGGTCCTCAACGGCATCCTCACCCAGCGCGCGGAGATGATGGCCCCGCCCCGGGTCCTCACCTGGTCCGACCGTCTGCAGCAGGAACTTTCGCAGATGCTCGACGACGACGGCCCGATCACCATCGACACCGTCGCCCGCCGCCTGCTGACCGGCCGCCGCACCCTGCAACGGCGCCTGGCCGAGGAGGACACCTCATGGCGCAACGAACTCGAACGCGCCCGCCGCCGCCAGATCACCGACCAGCCCGCCGACATCACCCAAGCCGAACGCGCCCGCCGCATCGGCTACGCGGACGCCCGCTCGCTACGCCGCGCCCAGGTCCGCTGGCGCACCGTCAGCTGATCGCCGTCAGCCGAGGTGCTTGCGCAGGAACTCGGCGATCTCATCGGTGGCCGCGGCGGCCTCGGGGGTCTCACGCATGCTCACATAGAAATGCGGCAGCCCGTCACCGACATTCAGCGTCACCTCTACGCCCGCGGTCCGTGCCGAGGCGGCGAATCGCTCGGAGTCGCTGAGCACGAGCTCCGCCGAGCCGACCTGGACGAGCAGCGGCGGCAGACCGGTGAGATCGCCGAAAAGCGGTGAGGCGGCCGGGTTTCGGGGATCCGCGCCCGCCAGGTATTCCGCGCTTATGCCATTGATCATGGCCGGGGTGAAGATCGGGTCCTGCCCATCCCGCTCGGTCATCGACGCACCGGAGCCGGTCAAGTCCGTCACAGCCGACAGCAGCACCGCCGCCGCGGGCAGCTCCGCACCCGCGTCACGCAGGGCGAGCAGCAGGCTCGCGATCAGGTTGGCGCCCGCCGAATCACCGGCCAGCGCAATCGAACTCGCGGGCAGCCCCTGCTCCTCGCGGAGCCAGCGCCACAGCGCGCCGATGTCCTCCCCCGCCGCCGGGAACGGATGCTCGGGAACCAGCCGGTATTCCGGGAACAACACCCGCACCCCGGCCGCCCGGCCCAGCCGCGCCGCGAGCTCACCGTGGCTGGCCAGCGAGCCGAGGGTGAACCCACCGCCGTGCACGTACACCAGCACCCGATCCGTCGCGACGCCCGGCGCGTCCACCCAGTACGCGGGCACCCCCGCGGCCGAAACCTCGCTCACCCGGACATCTTCGGGAAGGTCGTAGCGTTTGCCCGCGGGCAGGAAATTCGCCCGCATCTCCTCGATGGACGGCCGCGTCGCCGGCCGGTTCGCCCGCCGCCGTTCGAAACCCGCGATGAACTCCTGCATTTCCCGGCTCGGCATGGGACTCTCCTTCGGCTCCACCGTCTTTGATCTCGAGGTCGAGAACCGGCTGTCCCGCATTCCTATTCCGCCTGCCGTCACATACGACACGACCCCGATCCAACGGACCGGGGTCGTGAAATGCCGAGGAGCTCAGACGTTGCCGTTGGCGGCCTCGGGTTTGGAGCCGTTGGCGGCCTCGGGTTTGGAGCCGTTGGCGGCCTCGGGTTTGGAGCCGCTGGCGGCCTCGGGACCGTCCCCGTCCTCGTCCCCGCGGGAGGCCACGCCGTGCTCGGTGCCCTCGTCGGCCTCCTGATCCGGCTCCGGATGCTCCGGGTCGAAGCTGGCGGGCAGCTTCTTGATGTGCTTGTTCATATTGATGATGAGCACGATCGTGCCCGCCAGCAGCACCAGCACGATGACCAGACCCAGCGGCGAGGCCTTGCCGAATTCGGGGCCGGTGGGCGAATTGGTGCCCTGGGCGAGCAGCGTCATGATCATCGGTCGGCGTCCTCGGTGTCTACATCGTCGATACCCGCGAACAGGTCGGTCTCCGGGATCGCGGTCTTGACCCGCGTCTTGGCCAGCTCGAATTCCTCGGTGGGCCACAGCCGCTGCTGCATCTCCAGCGGCACCGCGAAGAACGCGCCATTGGGGTCGATCTGGGTGGCGTGAGCGCGCAGGGCGTCGTCACGCTGGGCGAAGTACTTGGCGCACTCGACCTGGGTGGTGACCCGGCCCATGATGTCGCCGCGCTCGGCCGCGTACTTGCGCATGCGGTCCATCCACTCCTGCATGGGGAAGGGCTCGCCGATGCGCTCGTACTCGTCGGCGAAGACCTCCAGGCGGGCGAGGCTGAAGCCGTGGTTGTAGTACAGCTTCAGCGGCTGCCAGGGCTCGCCCGCGTCGGGGAAGCGCTCCGGATCGCCGGCGGCCTCGAAGGCCGCGACCGAAACCTTGTGGCACATGATGTGATCGGGATGGGGGTAGCCGCCCATCTCGTCGTAGGTGGTCATGACGTGCGGCCGGAACTCGCGCACCACGCGCACCAGCGCCTCGGTGGCCTCCTCCAGGGGCACCAGCGCGAAGCAGCCCTCGGGCAGCGGCGGCAGCGGATCACCCTCGGGCAGACCGGAATCCACGTATCCGAGCCAGGTCTGTGAGACGCCCAGCGCCTCGGCGGCGGCCGCCATCTCCTCGCGGCGGACCTCGGCGATGCGGTCCTTGACGCCGGGGGTGTCCATGGCGGGGTTCAGAATGTCGCCGCGTTCCCCGCCGGTGAGGGTGACGACCAGCACCTCGTTGCCTTCGGCGGCGTAGCGCGCGGTGGTGGCCGCGCCCTTGCTGGATTCGTCGTCGGGATGCGCGTGCACCGCCATGAGGCGAAGACCACTCACTTCTCGTTCACCTCACCGATCACGTTTTTCACCTCGTAGCTGTTCAGCTGCATCCAACTCGGCACGTGCAGGGGCCCTGCGTGGTTACGCAAGCTGCCTCCTTCGGACCCTGACCGCCCGTGCCAGGTCCAGGCACGGGCGTCAGATATGCATTCCCTATAGTTCCATCCGATCGTTGTTTGTTCCGACCTACCCCCCGGGAGCGTCCCCGACATGAGTGAAAGACCGGCCGACCGGTACGGGATCGCGCCTCGGAAGCAGCGCCGCTGGCTGCCCTGGGCCCTCGGGGCGGTCGTCATCCTCGCCGGACTCGGGGTCTCCTACCTGGGGTATCGCACCTACGGGCCGCAGGCCATCGAACCGGATCGGATCGGCTACACGATCGTCGACGACTCCACGGTCAGCGTGGATTTCAAAGTGACGCGCAAGGATCCGGGCACCCCGGTCGTCTGCTTCGTGCGCGCCATGGACGGCGACACCGACGAGGTCGGCCGCCGCGAGATCCTGGTCCCCGGCTCCGACTCCGGCACCGTCCGCGTCGTCACCGAGATCAAGACCACCCGCCGCGCGGGCGCGGGCAATGTCTACGGCTGCACCGACCATGTGCCGGCCTACCTGCGCGCCGGGTGAAAAGTCCGGTCCGCGACCCGCTTTGACGCTTCTACCTGCGCCTTTCCGAATCGTGCTAAAATGACGCGATACACGGTTCCGGAGTTCGGAGCCGTGTTTGCTGCATTGACGGCCGGCGCTGTCGGGACTCTCCCCAGGGATCGCTCTGGCTGTCCACGTTGCCGCGTGCCCATCTCCGGATGGCCGCGGTAGCGGGAATCAGGGAATCCCGGCTTGCCGGGGACAACTACTAGGGAGTGATCGAGATGACTGAGACCGTGACTTGGCTGACCCCGGAGTCGCACGAGAGGCTCACGAGCGAACTCGGCGCGCTCATCGCCAACCGTCCCGTCATCGCGGCCGAAATCAACGAGCGGCGTGAAGAGGGCGACCTCAAGGAAAACGGCGGTTACCATGCGGCGCGTGAGGAGCAGGGCCAGCAGGAGGCGCGCATTCGCCAGCTGCAGGAACTGCTGAACAACGCCAAGGTCGGCGTCGCACCCACCAAGTCCGGCATCGCCCTGCCCGGCTCGGTCGTCAAGGTCTATTACGACGGCGACGAGACCGACACCGAAACCTTCCTCATCGCCACCCGCGAAGAGGGCCTCGGCAGCGCGGACCTCGAGACCTACTCCCCCAACTCCCCGTTGGGCGGCGCGCTCATCGACGCCAAGGTCGGCGACACCCGCGAATACACCCTTCCCAATGGCAAGACCATGAAGGTGACCCTCGTCTCCGCGGAGCCGTACCACAGCTAGCAAGGACCTCCCGTCACGCAGCGGCCCCGGTCCTGAAGGACTCGGGGCCGAATTCCTTGACGGGGACCAACCGGTCGCGAATACAAACGAAGCGCCGCATTGCTCCGCCTCTCCGCCGTTTCAGCGGACGGCAAAGGGCCGTAGACGGTCCCACATCCGTGCCGGCGGTGGGGAGCCACACCGATTTTGGCCGCACCCGGCGAGTTACCCGGGACCTTGCGAGATCAGTTGTCGCGTTCCGATCAACGAAGAAGCGCCGCACCAATTCTGGTGCGGCGCTTCTTTTTCGCTGGGGCCCGATCGGGCTCGACGCCCAGAACAATGGCATCGAGCCCCGCACCCTGGGGCCAACGGCGAAGCCCTGGCACACCTGGGTGTTTGGGGGCGAGGCCCCCAAGATTGCTCCTGGGGGTTCGGGTGCGAAGCCCCTGAGAGAGCTCCTGCGAGTCAGGAAAGCGCTTGCTCGATGTCGGCCAGCAGGTCGCTGATGTCCTCGATGCCGACCGAGAGGCGGACCAGGTCGGCGGGGACCTCGAGGGCCGAGCCCGCGGTGGAGGCGTGGGTCATCGCGCCCGGGTGCTCGATCAGGGATTCCACGCCGCCGAGGGATTCGGCCAGGGTGAAGATCTTGGTCTTGGAGCAGAACTCCAGCGCCTCTTCCTTGCCGCCGTGGACGCGGACCGAGATCATGCCGCCGAAGCGGCGCATCTGCTTCTGGGCGACGGTGTGGCCCGGGTGCTCGGGCAGGCCGGGGTAGATGACCTGCGCGATCTTCGGGTGGTTGGTCAGGAACTCGGCGATGGTCTCGGCGTTGTCGCAGTGCCGGTCCATGCGCAGGGCCAGGGTCTTGATGCCGCGCATGGTGAGGAAGGCGTCCATCGGGCCGGGGACCGCGCCCGCGCCGTTCTGCAGGAACGCGAACTTGGTGTCCAGCTCCTGGTCGTTGGTGATGAGCGCGCCGCCCACCACGTCGGAGTGCCCGCCCAGGTACTTGGTGGTCGAGTGCAGCACGATGTCCGCGCCCAGCAGCAGCGGCTGCTGCAGGTAGGGCGAGGCGAAGGTGTTGTCCACCACCAGCTTCGCGCCACCGGCGTGCGCGACCTGCGCGAGCGCCGCGATATCGCCGACGTTCAGCAGCGGGTTGGTGGGCGTCTCGACCCAGACCAGCTTGGTGTTCGGGCGCATGGCCGCGGCGACCGCGTCCACGTCCGACACCGGAGCGACCGAGTACTCGATCCCCCACTGGGTGAACACCTTGTCGATGAGCCGGAAGGTGCCGCCGTAGGCGTCGTTCGGAATCACCATGTGGTCACCGGGACGCAGGTTCGCGCGGATCGCACAGTCGGTGGCCGCCATACCCGAGGCGAAAGCCCGCCCGTAGGTGCCGGATTCGAGCGCCGCCAGGTTCGCCTCCAGCGCGGTCCGGGTCGGATTCCCGGTGCGCGCGTACTCGTACCCGCCGCGCATCCCGCCGACGCCGTCCTGCGCGAAGGTCGAACTCGCGTAGATCGGCACGTTCACCGCACCGGTCTGAGGGTCCGGATCGAACCCGGCGTGCACCGCCCGTGTGGAGAAACCCAGCTGCTCGCTCATGCGAACAGCCTAAGTAGGCTGCCGCTTCGCCCCCGCCCCGGGGGCAGCGGTCCACCCGCGGCGCACCGATGCTCCCGAGCTGCGAGCCCGCCGCCGCCGAGCTCCCGCACCCGTGAAGAACTGGTCAGCCCCGTTCGGCGCGGGCGTTGTCCGAGCACCGAGAGCGGTCCTATCGTGGGGCGCATGGTCACCGCAGATGAGCTCTTCGCCATCGATTCACTCCTGAACGACGAGGAGCGCGCGATCCGGGACACGGTGCGTGCGTTCGCGGCGGAACGATTGCGGCCGCACGTGGCGGAATGGTTCGAGGCGGGCACGTTCCCCGCGCGGGAATTGGCTCCGGAGTTGGGCAAACTCGGCCTGCTCGGCATGCATCTGGAGGGCTACGGCTGCGCGGGTACCTCCGCGACCGCCTACGGACTGGCCTGTCTCGAACTCGAGGCCGTGGATTCCGGTGTGCGGAGCATGGTTTCGGTGCAGGGGTCGCTGGCGATGACCGCGATCCACAAGTACGGGTCGGAGGAACAGAAGCTGCGCTGGCTGCCGGAGATGGCGGCCGGACGGGTGATCGGCTGCTTCGGGCTGACCGAACCGGACTTCGGTTCGAACCCCGGCGGGATGCGGACCCGCGCCCGGCGCGACGGGGACGACTGGGTGCTCGACGGGTCGAAGATGTGGATCACCAACGGGTCCGTGGCCGATGTCGCCATCGTCTGGGCACAGTCGCGCGAGGGTGAGCGGGACGTGATCCGCGGCTTCGTGGTGCCCACGGACACACCGGGATTCAGCGCCCGCGAGATGAAGCACAAACTCTCCCTGCGCGCCTCGATCACCGCGGAACTGTCTCTGGACGGCGTCCGCCTGCCCGCCGACGCCCAGCTCCCCGAGGCCCGCGGCCTGGCCGCGCCCCTGGGCTGCCTGTCCGAGGCCAGGTTCGGCATCATCTTCGGCGCTCTCGGCGCGGCCCGCGACTGCCTTTCCGCCGCAATCGATTACGCCCGCACCCGCGAGGTATTCGACAAACCGCTGGCGGCCTATCAGCTCACCCAGGCCAAGCTCGCGGACATGGCGCTGGAACTCGGCAAGGGGCAACTGCTGGCCGTGCACCTCGGACGGTTGAAGGACCGCCACGAGATCACCAACGAGCAGATCAGCTCGGGCAAGCTGAACAGCACCCGCGAGGCAATCAAGATCGCCCGCGAGTGCCGGACCATCCTGGGCGCGAACGGGATCACCCTCGAGTACCCGGTCTTGCGGCACGCCAACAATCTGGAATCGGTGCTGACCTACGAGGGCACCGCCGAGGTGCATCAACTGGTCCTCGGCGAAGCCCTCACCGGCTCCAAAGCCTTCCGCTGACCAGCACTTCCGACAATTGCGTGATATGTCACAGCGGGTCCGCCGGGCACCGGTCGATTGCTAGCATCGCCACGTGTTTGTGCCCGGCTCCGCGTTGCTCGTCGTCTCGGCGCGTAAGACCCTGAATCGCCTGCAGCGCACCCACGGAGCCCCCGCCGCCGAAGCGGCCGCGGTCTTCCCGGGCGTGGCCGCCGCGATAGACCAGCATGCCGCCGCCGTCCGCGACATTCTCGACCTGGGAGTGGAGAACTCCAGCCTGGTCCCGGCCAGCGTCCTGCTCGCCGGCTACGCCCGAGGCATCCTCGACGACCTCCGCGACGCCGAAGCCGAACTCCCCTTCTCCCTCCTCGACTGGCAAGACGCCGGCTGGCTCCACCTCCGCCTGGCCGCCGTCTGCTCCCTGGCCCGCCCCTCCTGATCACATCGAGATCAACATGCACTCAGGTGCGCGAAGCGGACAAAACCCGCCCCTCATTGCATGTTGATCTTGAAAACCCATGAGAACAGCCCCGGGATGGGAATCCACGGGGCTGTTCTTGTCTCTTTTTCCAGGCACGCCGGGACACATGAGCGGTACTAGATCATCCCTCCCGGAGCCCCGGGCTCCTGCCCACCGGGCCGCGAAGGATGCTGACCGGGAGGCATGGGCTGCCCACCCTGCGGAGGCGTCTGCCCACCTTGCTGCGGCATCTGCCCGTACCCGCCCTGCTGCCCGTAACCCCTTTGTCCATAACCCATCTGCTGCCCGCCCTCCGGCTCCGCCCACTTCCCCGGAGGCATCTGCCCGGCCATCATCGGCTGCCCCATCATGGCCGCCCGCTGCGCCATCATCGCTTCCTGCTGCTGCCGCTGCCGCGCGGCGTCCTCCCGCCCGCGCTGATACGCCTGCGCATGCCCCTTCACCTCGGGCATCTCCCCTTCGATGGTGTCCAGCCACCCTTCCCAGCGCTGCTGCATGGGCCGGATCAACCCGCCACCGAACCCGACGATGAGCACGCCGCCGATGGTCGCCAGCACCGTGATCAGAATCGGCATGGTGACCGACGTCCCGACCCCGATCTGATTGAGCGCCGCGATGATGCCGATCCCCCAGATGAACACGGCCGCAACACGTCCCAGCATCCGCCCGTATTCCAGCCCCGCCAGCATGTTCGACACCATGTCCTGCACGACCCGCGCGATCGCCCCCGCGATGCACACGATGACGATGCCCACCGCCAGCCGCGGCAGCCAGGCCACGATCCCGTTCAGCATGGTGGACACCGGATTCGGCCCGAATACCCCGAACCCGAGCTGCAGGGTGATCAACAGGACCGCGTAGTAGGCCAGTTTGGCGATGATTCCCGTGGCGTCGTAGCGCCCGCGGGCGAGCATGTCCTTGATCCCGCCGCGCTCGACGAGCCGATCGAACCCGACCCGGTTCAGGATCCTGGTCACCAGCCGGGCCACGATCTTGGCCACGAACCAGCCGATGAGCAGAATGACAAGGAAGCCAACGAACTTCGGCACCCAGGTGGCGACGGAGCTCCACGCGTCGGAGAGCCCCTTCTGGATATCGATAGCCAATACCGAGGTGTGCATGACCCCGTCCCTTCGCTATCCGTTCCGGCCGAGTTGCCGAAACTGCTCCAAGGGGTCGTTATACGCCTTGTTGATCTTCGAGTTGGAAAGTTTGCGAAAGTGTTGCCAAATCGAGTGCCAGTGATTAGCCGAACATTCGCAAATGCGCGATGGCCCACCCCTCATCAGGTAGGCCATCGCAATATTCATCCGGTTCTCACCGGCGCGTCCGTTCGAGTGCCGCAGCGACTCAGTAAGCGCTGGAGACGTTGTCCATCGAGCCGTAGCGGTGCGCCGCATAGTTGCACGCGGCCACGATGTTGGCGACCGGGTCCCAGATGTTCGTGGAGGTGCCCTCGACGTGGTACGCGTTGAAGGTCGGGTCGATCACCTGGAGCAGGCCCTTGGACGGGATGCCCATGGCCGCGTTGGAGTCGTACAGGTTGATCGCCTGCGGGTTGCCGCTGGATTCGCGCTGAATGTTGCGCATGATGCCGTCGTAGCTACCCGGGATGCCGTGCTGGGCCATGATGTCCAGCGCCTGGCGGATCCAGCCGTCGAGGTTGTCGGCGTAGACCGGCGCGGGCGCGGGAGCCGGCATGGGCGCCGGAGCCGGGGCGACGACGGCGGGGGCGGGCTGCTCGTTGGCGGGCACCGCCGGTGCGGCCGGTGCGGCCTGGACAGCCGGAGCGGCCCGGACGGCAGCCGCGATGGTCTGCTGCAGCGAAGTCGGCTTCACGTCGCCGCTGGCGGCGCCGGCGGCGGTGATGAGGGAGCCGAAGACTCCGAGAGCCAGAGCGGCGGTGCCGGCCGTACGAGCGGCGGCAACCACCCTGCTACGTCTGGCAGGGTCACTGAGAGCAGTCATAACATTCGTGGGCATGGCGAATTTGGATTCCTGTTCGGTTTCGGGCTCGCAGGCCTGAAGAAGGCAGCGCGCGGCTACGCGGGCGTCTCACGACGCCCACTCGCCCGCTGCGGGCTGTTGTGGTTGCTGTTGTGAAACCCGGTACGGGTCAATGGAATTGGCGCGCTCCGCGGAGAGCGGCGTGGACATTCGCGGCCTCCCGGCCGCGGTGCCTCATCGCACCGATGTGGTGATCACGTTCCGCATGTGTGTTCACATCTCCTTGCGCCATTCAGACTCACGGTCTGTTTCCGACAAGGTCACAGCTTGATTGCGCATTGTTAACACAGCCTGAATCAAAGGTGAACAGACGGTGAACTGACCCGAGGGGCAACTTCGGGACCTGCATTAATACAAGCGCTGACCTGGCCATTCAATTCGAAACACAAAGTGTTTCAGATCACAGAGAAATTTAGCCTCAAGATCGCGATATGTCGTGATTTGCCCGATTTCCCGACGATTCATCGGCGTTTCGCATTTCAAAAGTAACGCTGCAGCTAATCACATTTATTCACTCAAATCTCAAAAATCACATTAGTCACATTAGCCACAGACGTTGATCATATTGCTGTGTAACGCACCCGGAAAACGCGTTGGCCTGCAGCTATGCCACAAATTGAGGCCCCTCTCCGAGGGCCGGGGAGGACACCAGCCCGGCAGACTCGGCCCGCCCGCGACTCCATGGCAGCGGCAACCCCCTTCGCACCTGTAACCCCTTGCCGTATCTCCAGCGTCCCCCTCCGCCGATATCACTCACGCGCGATGACCAGAAAACCGAGTCGAAATGTCCTTGCTGACAGACGTTGTCACCGTTTCTCGGCGCAACCTGATCGTGGTGCCGGTGCTGCTCGCCGGCGCCGCGGTCGCGGTGGCGCTCGGGATGGCCGGAACCCACTTCTGGCCCGGCACCCAGCCCCTGCCCACCTGGGGCTTCTCCGCCCCGCAGACCTTCAAGGCCTATCTCAGCAGTGCCGTGCTGGTACTGATCGTCGGCCAATTGCTCACGGCCGTATGGATTTACCGATTCCACGCACCGAAGCCGGTGCACGTGTTCCATCGATTGTCCGGCGCGCTGGCGTTCCTGCTCAGTCTGCCCGTGGCCTTCTACTGCCTCTACAGCTTCGGCTTCCAGTTCGGCACCGGCGCGACCAGGCGGGTCATGGCGCATTCCCTTGCGGGCGTGGTCTTCTACGGCGCCTTCGCCTCGAAAATGCTGACGCTGCGGCTGAAGCGGACGCCGGGCTGGCTGCTGCCGGTGCTGGGCGGGCTGGTGTTCACGAGCTTCGTGCTGGCGTGGGCGCTGGCGGCGCTGTGGTGGTTCCGTACCGTCGGATTCGCGAGATGAGCAGCGGCAGCAGGGCCATCATGACCAGCAGGCGGATGGTCTGGACGCCGGTGATGAGCGGCAGGTCGGCGTTCATCGTGTCGGCCGTCGCGAGAACCGCGTTGATGCCGCCGGGCGTGGTCGCCAGGTACAGGTCCGACATCTCCAGATCCACCAGACAGGCCAGCCCCAAAGCCATTCCGGCCACTACCGCCGAGAGCGCCAGCACCGCGGCGGTCATGGCGGGCAGCATGCGCGCCATCTCCTTGACCACCTCACGGCTGAACCGGGTGCCGACCTCGAATCCGATGAGCACGAACAGCAGATCCTTGAACAGGTGCGTCGGCGCATAGCCGTGGCTGAGGCCGAGCGCGGTCACCACCGCCGTGATCAGCATCGGTCCCAGCAGCGCGGCGTTCGGCAGGCGCAGCCATCTACCGGCGCGAATCCCGATGAGGCACAACACGATCGCTATCGACAGTCCGGCGAGCTGGTCGCCGCGGCCGACGATCATCCAGTACGGGAGCGTGGGATCGGTGACCGAGCCGCCGAGAGTGGCTGGGCCGTAACGGATTCCCTCCTCGTCGTCGAGCAGCGCCGCGACGGCCGGTGCGCTGAGCGCGACCAGCGCCACCCGCAGATACTGCATGAAGGCGACCCGGCGCGGATCCGCGTCCAGTTCGTCGGCCGCCGCCACCACCGCCGCCGAACCACCGGCCAGCAGGCCCAGCGTCGCGGTCGGGATGTCCACCTTGGTGGCCCGCGAGAAGACCAGTGCGACACCGATACTCACGATCACGGTCGCGGCGGTCACGGCCAGGACCGGCAGCAGACCCCAACCGATCGAGGTCAGCAGGGAGACCTGCAGATAGCTGCCCATCAGCACGCCCAGCATGCCCTGCACACCGAGATTCACCCCGCGCGGCAGCGGGGCGGGCAGTCGGCCCGCGATCGCCAGTCCGGCGCCGACCACGATGGCGAGAATCATTTGGGGTGCGGGGAATCCGATCCGGTCCAGCAGCGCGGCGCCACCGAGCACCGCGCCCAGCAGGGCGATCCACACGGCCACCTGTCTCGGATTCATACACATCGATGGTGCCCGGCGCGGATGAACCTCCGGTAACACGCCAGTTATCCCAGGTCTCTCGGCGCTGTGATGTGGGATTCAGTACCAGATGCGCTTGTCGCAGGCCATAGATCACATCGGTGAAAGCACACCGCCCGCCGGATCCGGATCGGATCCGACGGGCGGCAACTATGTGGCTCGGGTCAGGCCAGGACGCCCGTGCTCAGATGGCCGAGCAGGTCGTGGCGGGTGATGACGCCGACCGGCTTGCCGTCCTCGACGACCATGAGGGCGTCGGTGGACTCGAGCAGCTTGGTGGCCGCCGAAACCGGCTCGCCCGCGCCGATGAGCGGGAAGGCGGGGCTCATGTGCTTGGAGACCGGGTCGGTGAGCTTGGCGCGGCCCTCGAAGATGGCCGAGAGCAGATCGCGCTCGTTGACCGAACCGGCGACCTCGCCCGCCATGACCGGAGGCTCCGCGCCGACGACCGGCATCTGCGAGACGCCGTACTCGTGCAGGATCTCGATGGCGTCGCGCAGGGTCTCCTGCGGGTGGGTGTGCACCAGATCGGGCAGCTCACCGGACTTGCCGCGCAGCACCTCTCCCACGTGAACCTCGTCGGTCTTGCCGTCCAGGCGCGAGCGCAGGAAGCCGTAGGAGCTCATCCACTGGTCGTTGAAGATCTTGGACAGGTAGCCGCGGCCGCCGTCGGGCAGCAGCACGACCACCACGGCGTCGGGGTCGCGCTCGGCGACCTTGAGCGCCGCGACCACGGCCATGCCGCAGGAGCCGCCGACCAGCAGGCCCTCCTCGCGGGCCAGGCGGCGGGTCATCTCGAAGGAGTCCGCGTCGGACACGGCGATGATCTCGTCGGGGATGGCCGGGTCGTAGGCGGTGGGCCAGAAGTCCTCGCCGACGCCCTCGACCAGATACGGGCGGCCGGTGCCGCCGGAGTAGACCGAGCCCTCCGGGTCCGCACCGACGATCTTGACCTTGCCGCCGGAGATCTCCTTGAGGTAGCGGCCGGTGCCGGTGATGGTGCCGCCGGTGCCGACGCCCGCCACGAAGTGGGTGATCTTGCCTTCGGTGTCGCGCCAGATCTCGGGACCGGTGGTCTCGTAATGGGATTCGGGGCCGCCCGGGTTGGAGTACTGGTCCGGCTTCCACGCGCCCGGGATCTCGCGCACCAGGCGGTCGGAGACGTTGTAGTAGCTGTCCGGGTCCTCGGGCGCGACGGCGGTCGGGCAGACCACGACCTCGGCGCCGTAGGCGCGCAGCACGTTCCGCTTGTCCTCACTGACCTTGTCCGGGCAGACGAACACGCACTTGTAGCCGCGCTGCTGCGCGACCAGGGCGAGGCCCACACCGGTATTGCCGGAGGTCGGTTCGACGATCGTGCCGCCGGGCTTCAGCAGCCCGGCCTTCTCGGCGGCGTCGATCATCTTGACGGCGATGCGGTCCTTCGAGCTGCCGCCCGGGTTGAGGTACTCGACCTTCGCCGCCACCAGTCCCGAGTTCGGACCCACCACGGAGTTCAACCGAACGAGCGGGGTGTTTCCGATCAGATCGACGACATGGTTAGCGATGCGCATACCCCTCATCGTTGCAGAAAGGTGACACGCGGCTTCGCCCACGTCGGACATATCACGATTGCCGGAAATTACCATCGGCCCATGAGGATGCCGCCGAGCCTGTCCGCCGCCTCCCTACTACTCCCCTTCGGCACCGCGACCATGATCGTCGCCGCCGCGCCCGCCGACGCCGCGACGGTCGAATTTCCGCAGGTCCAGAGCATGTATCACGATGCGGCACTGTGCGGCGGCAATATTCGCTCCTGGGCCGACACCGATCCGAGGTGGCCGGGGCGGGCCATCATCAGCGTGCAGGCGCTGCCGGTCGGCGGGTTCGATCCGGGCGAGTACAGCTTCGCCCCGATGTGCGAGACCACCGCCACGGTCGCCTGGCGCAACACCGATACCGGTGCGGCGGGCGAATATCGAGTAGACATCCTCGCGGGGTTCTACGGCAGTGAGCACTACGCCCTGTTCCAGGACACCGGGCCGGGGCACATCGTGGTCAACGTGTTCACGGACATGCCGAACATCCCCGCGCAGAGCGCATTCGACGTCCCCGCCTGATTCCCGACTCGTGCCGCGTTGCCACAGGCAGCGCGGCACGAGAGCTGCGAGAGGTGCGAAATCCCACAGTTCAGTAGATGGGATGCGGGCATACCGGGTGTTTGACCGAAAACACACCCGTCGTAAATTCGAAGAGGATCACCCCAGCAAAAAAGGAGTCCTCATGGCTGAGGCCGTCATCGTTTCGTACGCCCGCTCGCCCATCGGCCGCGCAGGCAAGGGTTCTCTGGTGAGCATGCGCCCGGACGACCTGGCCGCCCAGATGGTGCAGGCCGCCCTGGACAAGGTTCCGGGTCTCGCCGTGAGCGATGTCAACGACCTGCTGCTCGGCTGCGGCCAGCCCGCCGGTGAGGGCGGCTTCAATATGGCTCGCGCCGTGGCGGTTCAGCTGGGCTACGACTACCTGCCCGGCGTCACCGTCAACCGCTACTGCTCCTCGTCGCTGATGACCACCCGCATGGCGTTCCACGCCATCAAGGCGGGCGAGGGCGACGTGTTCATCTCGGCCGGTGTCGAGACCGTCTCGCGCTTCCCGAAGGGCACCGCCGACGGCTGGCCCGACACCCACAACCCGCTCTTCGCCGAGGCCGAGGCCCGCACCGCGGCGACCAAGGCGTCCAACGCGACCTGGACCGACCCGCGCGAGAACGACATCCTCCCCGACGTCTACATCGCCATGGGCGAGACCGCGGAGAACGTCGCCACCTTCACCGGCATCTCCCGCGAGGACCAGGACCGCTGGGGCGTGCGCTCGCAGAACCGCGCCGAGGAGGCCATCAAGTCCGGCTTCTTCGAGCGGGAGATCACCCCGGTCACCTTGCCCGACGGCACCATCGTCACCACCGACGACGGCCCGCGCGCCGGCACCACCTACGAGAAGATCTCGCAGCTGAAGCCGGTCTTCCGCGAGAACGGCACCATCACCGCCGGCAACGCCTGTCCGCTGAACGACGGCGCGGCCGCCCTGGTCGTCATGTCCGACACCAAGGCTCGCGAACTCGGCCTGACCCCGCTGGCCCGCATCGTGGCCACCGGCGTCTCCGGCCTCTCCCCCGAGATCATGGGCCTCGGCCCGATCCAGGCCGTCCGCAACACCCTGCAGACCGCGGGCATGACCATCGACGACCTCGACCTGTACGAGATCAACGAGGCCTTCGCCGTCCAGGTCCTGGGCTCCGCCCGCGAACTGAACATGGACGAGGACAAGCTGAACGTCTCCGGCGGCGCCATCGCCCTCGGCCACCCCTTCGGCATGACCGGCGCCCGCATCACCGCCACCCTCATCAACAACCTCCAGACCCACGACAAGCAGTTCGGTCTGGAGACCATGTGCGTCGGTGGCGGCCAGGGCATGGCGATGATCATCGAGCGCCTCAGCTGACAGCTCGAAACCGATTGGGCCGCACGACCTTCACGGTCGTGCGGCCCTTTCTTTACATGGGATCCGGCTGGCACTCACCGCAGCCCGGGAGCGGCTGATCCTGCCCGGCGGTGGTGTGCGCGGCAATCGGCGTGCTGCCGACGGCGGCTTGGGCGACCGGGGCGAGAACCACGCCGCCGCTGACGGCAGCGACCGCGACGGCGTACGCGGTGGCCTTCGAGAACTTCACAGGGACTCCTTTCACCGGACCGCGATCGCGATCCGACAGCGAGAATCCCTCCGCGAGGCAGCCGGCAACCACCCTCCTTCACAAGTTGCCAACGCTCTCCACATCGATCTTTACAGCTTCTATTCCCTACTGGCACAACATGATTGGGAAATGATGAGATAATTATCGGCCAGTGGCCACCGAGAACACCCACGCGACGGTGGCGATGACGGCCAGGGCGCTGCCGCCGAGGATGAAGCCGAGCGCGGGGGCGGACGCTATCAGCACGGGAATGATTGCCATGCCCGCGGTTCCGGCCGCGCGCATAACGGTGTTGTTGACGGTGAGCAGGCGCAACCGTGCGGCTTGGGGATACGCGGCGAACTGGGTTCCCAGTGTGATCGCGATGAACGGCGTGATGATCCCGGACAGGGCCGCGAACAGCAGCACCAGCGCGAGGGTATGGGACGCCCCGGTCGCGATCAGCGCGAGTCCGGCTGCGGCCCAGGACAGGCAGAATCGCCGAAGAAAGGCCGGGGTGGGCCGAATTCTGGCGGTGATGAGGTTGCCCGCGAGTCCGGCCGCGCCGGTCGTGGTGAGCACCCAGCCGTATGCCGAAGGGCCCGCGCCGATCTGGTGCACCAGCAGCAGGGGCAGGCCGATCGCCGGTAACGCGTTCAGGAACAGTCCCGCGGCATGAACGACGAAAGCGACTCCGAGAGTCGGCTGTTCACGCACGAGCACGCGCACCGACGCCGGTTGCGCCGACGGCTGTGAGGCCGCCGTCGTGGGTCGACGCGCACCGGTGACGGTCGCCAGATACAGCAATGCGGCCACCGAGATCGCGAATGTCATAGCGTCCACGATGAACAACGTTGGTACCGGCACCACCAGGAGTAAGACACCGGCGAGGGCCGGACCCGCAATGCGGGCGATGCGGCCGTTGAGGTCCATGGCCGCGACCAGGGTGGGGCGCTCTGCCTCGTCAACCAGATCCGGCACCAACGCGCCGAGGGAGGGATCGAATATCGCGGCCAGCGCACCGAGCAGTGCGGCGGTGGCGAGCATCGCCACCGTGCCGCCCAGCGTCCACAGCAGCGGTATCGCGGCGACGAGCAGGATTCGCCCGCCGTCGATGGTGGCGAGAGTGCGGAATTCGGCGCAGCGTTGGAGTAGGTGTGCGCCGAAGGCGCCGATCACGATGAATGGCACCGATTCCGCGATCGCGACCGCGCCCATGGCAATGGGGCCGGATCGTTCGAGGGCCAGCCACATGACGGCCAGGCCGTAAAACCGGTCGCCCAGGACGGACAGCAGTTGCGCCGACCAGATCGCGAGGATTCGAGGACGGCGCAACAGCGTGAGCATCGGCACAGCGCGGCACGGTATCTCGAGGGTGTGACAAGGAGTGCCTGGGCTGAGGGCTGAATCCGGTTGGGCCGCGGGGATTTCCGCGGCGTCGGGTCAGGCGTCCAGGTCGGAGCGGACCAGGTCGGCGATTTTGTCCAGGGCGGCCTGATCGTCGCTGGTGACGATGACTTCGGTGCCCTTGGTGGCGCCCAGGGTCATGAGCATGAGGGCGGAGGCGGCATTGACCGGGGTACCGCCGACGAGGGACAGGGTCACGGGGACGCCTGCGGCGGCGGCCGCTTCGGCGATGAGGGCGGCGGGGCGGGCGTGCAGGCCGACGGATGAACCGACAACTGCGGTGGTGCTGGGCATATCGACTCCTTGGTGTGGGAGGGGTTGGTTAAACGGTGGCGAGCGAGGCGGTGGATTCGGTAGGGACGGATGTCCTGCGGAGTTGCTTCGCGGCGGTGACGCAGAGCGCACCGACCGCGGTGCCCGCGGCGAGGGCGAGGAGGAATCCGGCGATACCGCCGACGGCGAAGAAGACGAAGATGCCACCGTGCGGTGCGCTCAGGGTGGTGCCGAAGGCCATGACCAGGGCCCCGGTGACCGCACCGCCCGCCATCATCGAGGGGATGACGCGCAGCGGGTCGGCCGCGGCGAAGGGGATCGCGCCCTCGGAGATGAACGAGGCACCGAGCAGCCAGGCGGCCTTGCCGTTCTCGCGTTCCGCCGTGGTGAACAGCTTCGGCCGCACCGTCGTCGCGAGCGCCATGGCCAGCGGCGGCACCATGCCCGCCGCCATGACCGCGGCCATGATTTTCAGGGAGGCCGTGTCATTGACGTTGAGTCCGGCGACGGCGAAGGCGTAGGCGGCCTTGTTGACCGGTCCGCCCAGGTCGAAGCACATCATGAGGCCGAGGATGATGCCGAGCAGGATGGCCGAGGTGCCCGAGAGGCTGTTGAGCCAGTGGGTGAGCCCACTGGTGACGGCCGCGAGCGGCTTGCCCAGGAAGATGAACATGATCAGGCCGACGACCAGCGACGCGAACAGCGGGATGACCACTACCGGCATGAGGCCCCGAGCCCATTGCGGCACACCGAGTTTGGCGATCCACAAGGCCGCGAAGCCCGCGATGAGACCGCCGACCAGACCGCCGAGGAAGCCCGCGCCGACGAACACCGCGACCGCACCCGCCGTGAAACCCGGTGCGAGACCGGGCCGGTCGGCGATGGCGTAGGCGATGTATCCGGCCAGTGCAGGCACCAGGAAACTGAAAGCGAGCGAACCGATCTGGAACAGCACCGCGCCCAGGTAGGTGGCCAGGCCGCCCGCCGGGAGGTCGGTGAGCGAGTTGTCCAGCACAATGGTTTTCGCGCTGCCCGCGATCTCGTACCCGCCGAACAGGAACCCGAGCGCGATGAGCAGGCCACCCGCCGCGACGAACGGAATCATGTAGCTGACGCCGGTCAGCAGGATCTGCCGTAGTCGCGTGCCCCAGCCCAGTGATCCGGAATCCGCTGTGGCGAAAGAGCTCTCGGTGCGTCCAGCACCGGCCACGCGGGGTGCGGCGGGATCGTCCGCCGCCCGCAGCGCCTCGGCGACCATCACATCGGGCTCATTGATGGCCCGCTTGACCCCGGATTCGACGACGGGCTTGCCGGCGAACCGCTCTCGCCCCTTCACCCCGACATCGGTGGCGAAAATGACCGCGTCCGCGAGATCGATCTCGGCGGCGCTCAACGGCGTGCTGCCGCTGGATCCCTGCGTCTCGACCCGCACCGTGATCCCGGCCCGGTCCCCGGCGGCGACCAGCGAATCCGCTGCCATATAGGTGTGTGCGATCCCCGTGGGGCACGCGGTCACCGCGACGACCGTCCGCCGTAGTCCGGATGCGGCAGCGCCAGATTCGGACGGCAAGCCGGCATCGGGAGCGGCCGGGCCGGAACTGGACGCTGATGCGGCGGCGCCGGCCGCGAATACCGCGCTCGCTCCAGGTGCGGAGGTCGCCCCGGGCCTCGAGGCCGCCTCCGGCGTCGGCGTCGCGCCGGACGCAGCAGTCGACGCAGGCGCGGAGATCGGCGTGGTCTTCTCTGGCGCGCGGCTCCCGGCGGGCGTGGAGGTCTGTGCGGGATCGACGACATGCTGGACCAGGCCGACAATTTCGGCGGGGGTGGTGGCGGAGCGGAGCGCGGCCAGGAACTCGGGCTTGACGAGCGCACGGGCCAGGGCCGAGAGCAGTTTCATGTGTTCCGCGCCCGCGCCCTCGGGGGCGGCGATGAGGAAGACGAGATCGGCCGGGCCGTCCGGCGCCCCGAAGTCGACCTTGCGTTCGAGACGGGCGAAGCCCAGCGAAGGCGTGAGGGCGGAGCCACTGCGGCAGTGCGGGATGGCGATGCCGCCGGGAAGTCCGGTGGCGGACTGGCTTTCGCGGGTCAGGGCCGCGTCACGCAGCGCCACCGCGGAGGTGGCGCGCCCCGCGTCGGCGAGACGCTGGGCCAGCGCCTCGATCACGTCGGATTTCTCGGCGCCGAGGTCGGCGTCGAGGGCTACCAGGTCGCTGGTGATGATCGGGTCGGACATCGCGGGTCCTTCAGTGGTGGGGCTGGAAATCCAGGGCCGTGATCCGCACGGCGGTCGGGTCGGTGTGGTGCGGGCCGGGCAATCCCGTCCCCGGCAGAGCGGCGGCGGCGCTGCCGTAGGCGACGGCGTGGCGCAAGCGGTCCTGCGGTGTGGCTCGATCCAGGTCGGCGAGCAGGTATCCGGCGAGCGCGGAATCGCCCGCGCCCACGGTGCTGCGCGCCTTGATGGCCGGTGCGGTGGCGTGCCATGCCCCGTCGGCGGTGACCAGCACCGCCCCGGCCGCGCCGAGGGTGGCGAGCACGGTCTCGACGCCGCGCGCCACGAGCACCGCCGCCGCCCGGGCCGCCGCGTTGGGATCGTGCAGTTCGTCCGGGTCGCCCCCGGTGAGCTGGGCGAGCTCTTCGGCATTGGGCTTGATCAAATGCGGTGCGGCGGAGTCGAAATGCTCGGCCAGCGCCAGCAGCGGGCCGTCGGAGGTATCGACCGCGACCCTGATCCCGCCGTCCGGGCCACGCAGCCCGCGCACCAGCTCCACATACCAGTCCGTCGGCACCGCGGGCGGCAGCGAGCCGGACAGCACCACCCAGGAGGCGTCGCGCGAGAGCTCGACCAGCAAGTCCGCCAATGCGTTTCGTTCGACGGCCGTCAGCGGCGTACCGGGTTCGTTGATCTTCGTGGTGGTGCCGTCGGCCTCGGTGAGCGTCAGGTTGGTGCGCGCCGGACCACCGCACGGCACCGCCCGGTAGTCGAGGCCCGTCTCGGTGAGCGCGCGCAGCAAGGGGTCACCCGGGCTGCCGGGCAGCACCGCGACCGTCCGCGCGCCCGAGCCCGCCACGACACGAGAAACATTGACGCCCTTGCCCCCCGGATAGGAGGTAGCCGCGCGAGCGCGCTGCAGGTCGCCGCGTCGCAGCGGTTCGGACAGCGCCACGGTGTGGTCGATGCTGGGATTGGCCGTCAACGTCACGATCATGCGGTCACCACCTCGATGCCGTACTCGGACAGTTCATTTCGCACTGCGGGCAGTAGTTCGTCATCACTAACCAGGACGTCGATGTCCGCGATCTCCGCGAACCGGACCAGGTCCTCGCGCCCGATCTTGGTGGAGTCGGCGACCACCACGACGCGATGCGCGCCCGCGACCATCGCCCGCTTGACCGCCGCCTCATCGGGGTCCGGCGTGGACAGCCCGTGCCCGACGGTGAGCGCGTTGGTGCCGATGAAGGCCACATCGACGCGCAGATCGCCGAGCACGCGCAGGGTGTCCGCGCCGACGGCGGCCTGGGTGACACCGCGGACGCGCCCGCCCAGCAGGTGCAGCCGGACTCCGGCGGTACCGCTGAGCCGGGTCGCGATGGGGAGCGAGTTGGTCACGGCCACCAGTTCGCGATCGGCGGGCAGCTGCGCCGCGATCCGGCCCGTGGTGGTCCCGGCGTCGAAGACCACGCTGCCGCCGGTCGGCGGCAGAAATGCCAAGGCGGCCTTGGCGATCCGATCCTTTTCCGTGGCCCGCGTGTGCTCGCGTTCGCCGGTGCCGAGCTCGATGGCGGTGAGGGCGGCGGCGGGTACCGCGCCGCCGTGCACCCGGCGGACCAGGCCCATGCGGTCGAGGGCGGCCAGGTCGCGGCGCACGGTCTCGGTGGTCACCTCGAACTGTTCGGCCAGATCGATCACCGATACGCGGCCGCGTTGCCCGATCAGCGAGGCGATGGACTGCTGCCGCTCCTCGGCGTACATCCGAACCTCCGTGTTCGTTGTTGGCTTATGTTGTTTTATGCCCGAATGTGTTGCTTTGTCAAGGTCTGCGCGTAGCCTGGATCACAGTGCGCAGGTCAACGGCATGGTGTCGATCGGGCGCGACAAAGGCGTGAAGGAGAGGTCTCATGACGCGATCGCTGCAGGAAAACGTGGATTCCATCGTGCTCACCGGCACCCCGGCGGTACCCGGGGTGGTCGCGGCTCCCGCGATTCGGCCGGTGCCGAGGATCCGCATCCAGGACGAGACGGCGAGAGTCCCGGAGTCCGATCGGGCATCGCAGTCCGAGGCACTCCGGCACGCGGCGGCGACGGTCGCGCAGCGTTTGCGAGAGCGCGCCGCGAGGGCGACCGGCGCGGCCGCGGAGGTGCTGTCGGCGAATGCCGCCATGGCCGCCGATCCGGGCTGGCGGCAAGCCGCCGAGGCTTTCCTCGCCGAGGGCCGATCCGCCGCCGCGGCGGCGGTGGGCGCGACCGAGCAGTTCGCGGCGATGTTCGCCGGGCTGGGTGGCCTGATGGCCGAGCGGGTCACCGATCTGCGGGATGTGTGCGACCGGATCGTGGCCGAGCTGACGGGCGCGCCCGAGCCCGGAATACCCACTCCGGCAGGCCCTTCCATCCTGCTCGCCGACGACCTCGCACCCGCCGATACCGCCGGTCTGGACCCGGATCTCATTGTCGGGCTTGCCATGTCGCTCGGCGGACCGACCAGCCACACCGCCATCATCGCCCGTCAGCTCGGAATCCCGTGCGTGGTCGCGGTCGGCGGGCTCGACGAGGTGCCCGCCGGAACCGACGTCCTGCTCGACGGCGGCGCGGGCCGGGTGCTGACCCACCCGGCGCCCGAGGCCGCGGCCGCCGCCGTCGCGGGCTATCGCGCCGTGGCCGAGCGGGCCGCCCGCTGGACCGGGCCGGGCGCCACCGCCGACGGCCATCGCGTCGAGGTGCTCGCCAATGTGCAGGATGGGGCCGGGGCGCGCGCCGCACGCGAGCGCTCCGCGGAGGGCATCGGCCTGTTCCGCACCGAATTGTGTTTCCTGGACCGCGAATCCGAGCCGACGATCGCCGAGCAGGCCGCGCTGTACGGCGCGGTGCTCGACGCCTACCCGGCGGGCAAGGTCGTGATCCGTACGCTCGACGCGGGTTCGGACAAGCCGCTGCGCTTCGCGGCGCACGCGGAGGAGGCCAATCCCGCGCTGGGCGTGCGCGGCATCCGGATCACCGAGCAGGACACCGGCATCCTGGACCGCCAGCTGGACGCCGTGGTCGCGGCGGCGAACGGCTGCCGTCACGCCCCCTGGGTCATGGCGCCCATGATTTCCACGGTGGCGGAGGCGAAGTCGTTCGCGGCGCGGGTCCGCGCCCGGGGCCTGACACCCGGCGTCATGATCGAAGTTCCCGCTGCCGCGCTGATGGCGGCGGAGATCCTGCGATACGTCGACTTCGTCTCGATCGGCACCAACGACCTGGCGCAGTACACCATGGCCGCCGACCGCATGTCCGCGCGGCTGGCCGCCTTCACCGATCCCTGGCAGCCCGCCGTGCTGCGGCTGGTGGCCGCCACCGCCGCGGCCGGTCGGACGCTCGGGAAGCCGGTGGGCGTCTGCGGCGAAGCCGCCGCCGAACCCCTGTTGGCCTGTGTGCTGGCCGGTTTCGGCGTCACGTCGCTGTCCGCGGCCGCTTCGGCGGTGAGCGCGGTCGGCGCACAGCTGGCCGCCGTCACCATGGCCGATTGCCGCCGCGCCGCCGAGGCCGTGCTGTCCGCCACAGACCCGCGATCGGCCCGTCGCGCAGCCGCCGACATACTCAACTGACAAGGGCCGCAAGCGGATACCCGACTGCGACGGCCACGGCGGTGGTGACGATGCCCGGCAGCATGAAGCTGTGGTTCAGCACCAGCTTCCCGAATCTCGTTGTGCCGGAGTGGTCGAAGTTCACCGCGGCGATGCTGGTCGGGTAGACGGGCAGGATGAACAGCGCGCACAGCGCCGGAAGCATGGCGACCAGGTGCGGGGCCGAGATGCCCAGGGCCAGGCCGAGCGGAAGCATGATCTTGGTCGCCGACGCCTGGCTCAGCACCAGGGCCGAGACCAGAGCGAGGACGACCGCGAACAGCCAGGTGTGCTGTTTGGCCAGGTCGCCGAGGCTACCGACGATGAGGTCCTGGTTGGATTTGATGAAACTGTCGCCGAGCCAGGCCAATCCGAAGACGCCGACCAGCGCGACCAGGCCCGCCTTGGCGACCGGGGTCCCGGGAATCTTGGGAGCCGAGACCTTGCACACCAGCATGATGACCGCTGCGGTCGAAAGCATCAGAACCTCGATGGTCTCGGGCATGCTCAGGGCCTTGCCGTCCGCGCCCGGGGGCCGCAGATCCGGGAACGCGCCCGAGATGACCACGGCGATCACGCCGATGAGGAAGATCAGCGCGGAAAGCTTTGCACCGCGCGGAAGTACGGGCCGATCGGCCGGATTCGCATTGACGGGCTGGATCTCTCCGGCCGCGAGCCGACGCTGGTACTCGGGATCGTCGGCGAGGTCCTTGCCGCGGCGCCACACCGACAGCGACCCCGCGACCAGGCCGATCAGCACCGACGGAACCGTGACGGCCAGGATCTTGACCATGCTCCACCCGTCCGGACCGAGGACCACGACCGCGGCGGCCATGGCGGCCGAGACCGGGCTGGACACAATGGCCGACTGACTCGCGATGGCGGCCATGGAGATCGGGCGCTCCGGCCGGATCCCGCCCTCGCGCGCCACCTCGTGGATGACGGGCAGCAGCGGATAGAGCAGGTGGCCCGTGCCCGCGCCGATCGTGAACAGGAACACCACCACCGGCGCGACGAACGTGATGCGCTTGGGATTCTTGCGAATCATGCGTTCGGCGATGCGGACCATGTAGTCGACACCGCCGGCCGCCTCCATGGTGGCCGCCGCGACGACCACCGCCAGGATGATGAGCAGCACGTCCACCGGCGGGGACGTGGGTGCGACCCGGAACACGGTGGCGAGGGCGACCACGCCGACCGCACCCCATACGCCGAGCCCGATGCCGCCCACGCGCGATCCGATCAGGATCGCGGCGAGTACCACCGCTAACTCGAGAAGCATCTGAATCATCGAATGAACCGCCTCAAACTTTATCTCTATCTGTCATGAGTCGCGGGACAAACGCCCTGACTATAGGCTTCGACTCGAAATGACAGATCGATTTGATCAATAATTTTGCTGACGGTTTGCTCCCGTTGAAAGAGATTAGCCCCATCGAATCAGGAGTCAACGTGGACACCATGTCCGACATGATCGAGACCACATCGATCGCCACCGGGATCGACGTCGCGGATCTACAGGCCCTCACGGCGGTCGCTCAATACCGCGAATACCCTGCGGGAGCAGTGGTTTTCCACGAGTCCACGCCGCGCGACTGGTTCGGCATCGTGCTGCGCGGGCGGATCGAGATGGTCACCGGACTCACCGGGCACGAGACCGAGCTCGGCACAGTCCGTGCGGGCGGGATGATTTCGGAGATGACGCTGCTCGACGGCGGCACCCACATGGCCACCGCGCGCACCGCGGGCGGCGCGGTAATCCTCATCGTCACCCGCGAGGCCATCGAGGAGCTGTCGGCCCACGAGCCCGAGCGCTACCACCGCATCGTGGCCCGCGTCGCCCAGTTGGTGGCCGCTCGCCTGCAGTCGGTGTCGAGTCGACTGGCGGAGGCGGCGCTCGCGCAGCACGCGGTGGGCGGCATTCGGCGCGAACATGATTCGCTCGGCGAGCGGGAGATCCCCGCCGAGGCGTACTACGGCGTGCAGACCCTGCGCGCCATCGAGAACTTCCAGATCTCGGGCATCAAGCTGCGCAAGTTCGGGCACCTGGTGAATGCGCTGGCTTATGTGAAAAAGGCTGCCGCACTGGCCAATTACGAGCTCGGCGCGCTGGATGTCGAGAAGGCCGAGGCCATCACCCTGGCCTGCGACGAGATCCTGACCGGAAAGCTGCACGGCGACTTCGTCGTCGACATGGTGCAAGGCGGCGCGGGCACCTCGACCAATATGAACGCCAACGAGGTCATCGCCAACCGCGGCCTCGAGCTCATGGGACACGGCAAGGGCCAGTATCAGTTCCTGCACCCCAACGACGATGTGAACTGCTCGCAGTCGACCAATGACGTGTACCCGACCGCGGTCAAGCTGGGCGTGTACCTGTCGCTGAACGACGCCGCCGAGGCGATGGCCGAACTGCAGAAGGCGTTGCAGGCCAAGGCCGCCGAGTTCAGCGACGTCCTCAAGATGGGCCGCACCCAGCTGCAGGACGCGGTCCCCATGACCCTGGGCCAGGAGTTCGGGGCGTACGGCGTCATGGTGGGTGAGGCCATCGCGCATCTGCGGCGCATCTCCGAGGACCTGCTGGTGACGAACATGGGCGCGACCGCCATCGGGACCGGCATCACCTCACCGCCCGGTTACGCCGAACTGTGCGCGGCCAAGCTGGCCGACGTCACCGGCCTGCCGATCCGCTCGGCCGACAATCTCGTCGAGGCGACCCAGGATTCGGGCGACTTCGTGGCTGTCTCGGCGACCATGAAGCGCGCCGCGGTGCAGCTGTCGAAGATCTGCAACGATCTGCGGCTGCTGTCCATGGGTCCGCGCGCGGGCCTGGCGGAGATCAATCTGCCCGCCATGCAACCGGGTTCGTCGATCATGCCCGGCAAGGTCAACCCGGTCATCCCGGAGGTCGTCAGCCAGGTCTGCTTCCAGCTCATCGGCTACGACATGACCGTCACCATGGCCGCCGAGGCCAGCCAGCTCGAGCTGAACATGGCCGAGCCGATCATGGCCTACGACCTGCTCATGGGCACCCTCATGCTGCGCAATGCCGCCGTGACGCTGACCAACCGGTGCATCACCGGCATCACCGCCAATCGCGAGCGCTGCCAGGAGCTGGTCAACAACAGCATCGGCCTGGTGACCGCGCTGGTGCCCGCGCTCGGCTACGAGGTGGCGGCCGCGATTGCCAAGGAAGCCTTGAAAACCGGCGGCAGCGTCTACGACCTGGTGCTCGAGCGCGGTGTGCTGACCAAGGCCGCCCTGGACGAGCTGCTGAGCCCCGAGAAGATGACCGCACCCCGGGCCCGCACGCTGTGACCACCACCCCCGAGCGTGAACGCACACGCGCGCAGATCCCGCAACGCACACTGCGACTGGACAATTGGCTGGCGCAGCCGATCGTGACGGCGTCCATCCTGACGGCGTTCATCGTCTACGCGGCGTACGTCATCCTGGCCAACGACCATTACGCGTCCGGCCCGTACCTCTCGCCGTTCTACTCCCCCAACCTGACCGATGTCGGCATGCACGGCTGGGGCTGGGTGAGCTGGCCGGCCTGGATCACCCCCTCGATCCTGATCATCTGGATTCCCATGGGATTCCGGTTCACCTGCTACTACTACCGCAAGGCCTACTACCGGGCCTTCTGGCAGTCGCCGACCGCGTGCGCGGTGAGCGAACCGCACAAGAAGTACACCGGTGAGTCGCGCTTCCCGCTCGTGTTCATCCAGAACATGCACCGCTATTTCTTCTGGCTGGCAGCGCTTTTGAACGTGGTGCTGACCTATGACGCCGTGATCGCCTTCCGCGACTACGACGGCCGTTGGGGCCACATGGGACTGGGTACGGTCGTGCTGATCGTCAATGCGGCGCTGCTGTGGATGTACACCCTGTCCTGTCACGCCTGCCGGCATGCCATCGGCGGCCGGCTCAAGCACTTCTCGAACCATCCGATCCGGTACCGGCTGTGGACCTGGGTGAGCCTGATCAACCCGCACCACCAGCGCATGGCGTGGATCTCGCTGATCTGGGTGGCGTTCACGGACGTCTACGTCCGCCTGCTCTCGATGGGAGTCATCAGTGACATCAGATTCTTTTGACCGGTACGAGTACGACGTGGTCGTGATCGGCGCGGGCGGCGCGGGACTGCGTGCGGCCATCGAGGCCCGCAGTCGCGGCCTGCGCACCGCCGTCATCACCAAAACCCTGCTCGGCAAGGCGCATACGGTCATGGCCGAGGGCGGCGCGGCCGCGGCCATGGGCAATGGCAACCCGAAGGACAACTGGCAGGTGCACTTCCGAGACACCATGCGCGGCGGCAAGTTCCTCAACGACTGGCGCATGGCCGAGCTGCACGCCAAGGAGGCCCCCACCCGCATCTGGGAGCTCGAGCACTGGGGCGCGCTGTTTGACCGCACCGCGGAGGGCCTGATCTCCCAGCGCAACTTCGGCGGGCACGAGTACCCGCGCCTGGCGCATGTCGGCGACCGCACCGGACTCGAGGTGATCCGCACCCTGCAGCAGCGCCTGGTCGCCCTCCAGCGTGCCGACGCCGAGGAGTTCGGCGACCCCGAGGCCAGGCTGAAGGTCTTCGACGAGACCACCATCACCCGCCTGCTCACCGACGACGGCCGGGTGTCCGGCGCGTTCGGATACGTCAGGCAGACCGGCGAATTCGTGGTGCTCGCCGCCCCGACCGTCATTCTCGCGACCGGCGGTCTGGGCAAGATGTACACCGTCACCTCCAACTCCTGGGATTACACCGCCGACGGCCACGCCCTGGCCCTGCGCGCGGGTGCGGAGCTGGTGAACATGGAGTTCATCCAGTTCCACCCCACCGGCATGGTGTGGCCGCCGTCGGTGCGCGGCGTGCTGGTCACCGAGGGCGTGCGCGGCGATGGCGGCGTGCTGCGCAACAGCGAGAGCCGCCGCTTCATGTTCGACTACGTGCCCGAGGTGTTCCGGTCCATCTACGCCGAGACCGAGGCCGAGGCCGATCGCTGGTACGCCGATCCCGAGAACAACAGGCGGCCACCGGAACTGCTGCCCCGCGACGAGGTGGCCCGCGCCATCAACTCCGAGGTGAAGGCCGGACGGGGTTCACCGCACGGTGGCGTGTTCCTCGACGTCTCGACCCGCATGTCACCGGAGGAGATCCGCCGGCGACTGCCCGCCATGCACCACCAGTTCGCCGAACTGGCCGGGGTGGACATCACGCGGGAGCCGATGGAGGTCGGTCCGACCGCGCACTACGTCATGGGCGGCATGCGCGTCGACGCCGACACCACGGCCACCACCCTGCCCGGCCTGTTCGCCGCGGGCGAGTGCGCCAGCGGCATGCACGGCTCCAACCGCCTCGGCGGCAACTCGCTGTCGGACCTGTTCATCTTCGGGGCGCGCGCCGGGGCCGGAGCGGCCGAATATCTTGCGCTGCTGGGCGATTCCAGGCCGGCCGTGCACGAGACCGCGGTCGCGGACGCGCTGGCCGAGGCTCTCGCACCCTATGACCGCGAGGACGGCGAGAACCCGTACGAGGTGCATCAGGCGCTGCAGCGGGTGATGACCGAGCTGGTCGGCATCGTCCGCGACGGCGACGAGCTGGCCAAGGCGCTCGGCGAGCTCGAGCTGCTGCGCGAGCGCGCGGAACACGTTCGGGTGGAGGGCGATCGGCTGTACCACACCGGCTGGCACCTCACCTTCGACCTGCGCAATATGGCCCTCATCGCCGAATGCGTGGCGCGATCGGCGCTGGAGCGCAACGAATCTCGCGGCGGACACACGCGCGGCGACTTCCCCGCCATGGATCCGTCCTGGCGTGGCGTGGTGCTGACCTGCCGCGATCACGACGGCCGGGTACACCTGTCGCGACGCGTCATGCCGCCCATGCGCGCGGACCTGGTGGCCCTGTTCGAGCCGGACGAGCTGCGCAAGTACTTCACCGAATCCGAACTGGCCCAGCTGGGAGTGGCCCGATGAAAAAGACAGTGACCGTGCGGGTCTGGCGCGGGGACGGCGGCCGCGGCGCGCTCGAGGACTATCGGGTCGAGGTGAGCGAGGGCGAGGTCGTACTCGATGTCGTGCACCGTCTGCAGGCCACCCAGTGTCCCGACCTGTCGGTGCGCTGGAACTGCAAGGCCGGCAAGTGCGGCTCGTGCTCGGCCGAGATCAACGGCTTTCCGAAGCTCATGTGCATGAGCCAGGCCGCGCAGGCCGTGGTCGGCGACGCCATCACCATCACCCCGCTGCGGGCCTTCCCGGTCATCCGCGACCTGGTCACCGATGTGTCGTTCAACTACATCAAGGCCCGCGAGGTGCCGCCTTTCCAACCCGCGGCGGGCACGCGACCCGGCGAGTACCGGATGATGCAGGAGGACGTGCAGCGCAGCCAGGAATTCCGCAAATGCATCGAATGCTTCCTGTGCCAGAACACCTGTCACGCCATTCGAGACCATGAGGAGAACATGACCGCCTTCGCGGGTCCGCGTTTCCTCATGCGGGTGGCGGAATTGCAGATGCATCCCGCCGACGTGCTGGACCGGCGCGCACTGGCGCAGGACGAGCTGGGCCTGGGCTACTGCAATATCACCAAATGCTGCACCGAGGTCTGCCCCGAATATATCAAGATCACCGACAATGCCCTGATTCCACTGAAGGAGCAGGTGATTTCGCGCAAGTACGATCCGCTGGTCTGGCTGGGCAGCAAGCTGCTGCGCCGGGAACACCTGGAGGCCAGGCATATTCCGGGCACCGCTTTACCCGACAGGTAATCGCTTTCGTTCCCGAGACCGGGAAATATCGAGGGCACCAAGGAAAAACAAGGTCTGGAGCCCGAAATGCCTGCCTACGCCACCGCCATCCTGTGGAACGTGGATGTCAATGCCGAGATCGTCGAGTACCTCGAGCGCATCGACGGCACCCTCGCGCCCTTCGGCGGCAAGTTCATCGTCCACGGCGGCGCGCAGCACGTGTTCGAGGGGCCGAAGGACGCGAACATCATCGTCATCGAATTCCCGGACTACGAGGCGGCTTCGGACTGGTACCACTCCCCCGCCTACCAGGAGATCGTGCACCTGCGGACCGACAATGCCGCGGGCATCGGAATTCTCGCCCCGCACTGTGGCGAGGACCATGTGGCAACCGACGTTTTGAAGGGAGTCGCTATCGAACGATGAGCTCTCAGGCTTGGCTACAAAAAAGTGGGCGGGCACCGGAATCCGGTGCCCGCCCACTCTGTACGAATTACTACCGGTCCTGGAAGTAGCTCAGCAGGCGCAGGATCTCGAGGTACAGCCAGACCAGGGTGACGGTCAGGCCGAACGCCACGCCCCAGGCCGCCTTCTCCGGAGCCTGGGCCCGGATGAGCTGGTCGGCGGCGTCGAAGTCGAGCAGGAAGCTGAAGGCCGCGACGCCGATCACGACGAGGCTGAAGATGATCGACAGGGTGCCGCCGTCACGCAGGCCGAAACCGCCCGGGGTGAAGAAGGCCGCGATCAGGTTGCCGAGCATCAGCACCAGGATGCCGATCATGGCGCCGACGATCATGCGGGTGAAGCGCGGGGTGACGCGGATCGCACCGGTCTTGTAGACCACGAGCATGCCGAAGAACACACCGAAGGTGCCGAGCACCGCCTGCGCGATCAGGCCGGAACCGCCCACGCCGCCGAAGGCGACATTGGTGAACAGGAACGAGAACGCGCCCAGGAACAGGCCCTCCAGCGCGGCGTAGCTGAGCACCAGCGCCGGGTTGTCCTGCTTGCGGCCGAAGCTGATGACCATGGCCAGCGCGAAGCCGCCCAGACCGCCGAGCGCGACGAACAGCATCGCCAGGCTGTGGTTGGAGGCGGTGAGCGCGTAGGAGAGGATCGCGCCCAGCGCGGTGACACCGAGGGTGATGCCGGTCTTCTGCACCACGTCGTCGATGGTCATCGGGCGGGTGGTGGGGACCGCGGGCTGGTAGGGCTGCTGATAGCCGCCCGGGTACTGCGGGGGCTGCTGACCATACGGGTTGTTCGGGAACTGACCGGCTCCAGGTGCCTGGCCGAAGCCAGCGTAGCCGCCCTGCTGCGGCTGCAAGTTCCGGAAGACCGGGTTGGATGTGGAGCGCACTGTGCGTCCCTTTCTGGAGTCGCGGCTCACGTAGGTCGTGGCCTGTGAAGCTACTCGTCCAACGCGTTCCGGGGGTTCGGAGTTCCCGAACCCCCATAGATCGGACTAACTGGACTTTACCTGAGCTTTACTGAACGCGCCGCCCCGTTCCGGGCGCGTCAGCCCAGCTGACTCATCACGCGCTGGGCGATCAACTCCAGGTGATCCAGGTCCGAAAGGTCCAGCATCTGCAGGTAGATGCGGCTCGTACCAGCGATTTCCGCGTAGCGGCCGATCTTGTCGACCACCTCGTCCGGGCTGCCCGCCAGACCGTTGGCCTTCAGCTCGTCCACCTCGCGGCCGATCGCCGCCGCGCGCTTCGCCACCTCGGCGTCCGACGCGCCGACACACGCGACCAGGGCGTTGGAGAAGGTGATGTCGAGCGGATCGCGCCCGGCGTCCTTGGCGGCCACGCGGACTCGCTCGAACTGCTCGGCACTGGCCTCGGCGGACTGGAAAGGGGCATTGAACTCGGTGGCGTACCGGGCGGCCAGGCGCGGGGTGCGCTTGGCGCCCATGCCGCCCATGATCAGCGGCATGCGCGCCTGGGCGGGCTTGGGCAGCGCCGGGGAATCGGTGAGCGTGTAGTGCTCGCCGGAGAAGGAGAACGTCTCGCCGACCGGCGTCGACCACAGGCCGGTGACGATGGCCAGCTGCTCCTCGAAGCGGGGGAACTTCGCGGCCGGGAACGGAATGCCGTACGCCTTGTGCTCGGCCTCGAACCAGCCCGCGCCGAAGCCGAATTCGACGCGGCCGCCGGACATGGCGTCGACCTGCGCCACCTCGATGGCCAGCACGCCCGGATGACGGAAGGTCGCCGAGGTGACCAGGGTGCCCAGCCGGATGCGGCGGGTCTCGCGGGCCAGCCCGGCCAGGGTGATCCAGGCGTCGGTGGGGCCGGGCAGGCCGTCGGCGTCGCCCATCTTCAGGTAGTGGTCGGAGCGGAAGAAGGCGTCGTAGCCGAGGTCCTCGGCGGTCTTGGCGACGGTGCGCAGGGTGTCGTAGGACGCGCCCTGCTGGGGTTCGGTGAAGACTCGAAGATCGATTCGTCCCATGAGCCCTATTGTTCGGCGTCGTGCAGACCGCGCACCGACCGGGTCACGGTGAACTTGCGATTGCGGCCCATCACATCGGTTTTGCCGACCATGCGCTCCATGACGCCCCGATAGTTGAGGTGCGTGTTGTAGACGGTCCACAGCTCGCCGCCGGGTCGCAGCACGCGACCGGTCTGCTGGAACATCTTGATGGCCGAGCCGGTGTGCACGGCCGCGCCGACGTGGAAGGGCGGATTGCACAGCACCAGATCGGCGCTGTTGTCCGGGGCGCTGGACATGGCGTCGTCCTGCAGCACCGTAATGCGGTCGGCCACACCGTTGGCGGCGGCGGTGGCGCGGGTGGAGGCCACCGCGGCGGCGGACTGGTCGGTCGCGGTCACCCGGATGCCGGGGCGCGCCTTGGCCAGGGCCGCCGCGAGAATGCCGGTGCCGCAACCGAGATCGATGGCGTCACGGGCGTCGGGCTTCATGCGCTCGAGGTAGTCGAGCAGGAAACGGGTGCCGATGTCCAGGCGCGGGCCCGAGAAGGCCGCGCCGTGCGCGACCACGTCCAGGTCGCGGTCGTCGAGCCGGTTGCGCACCGGGAAGCGCGGCTCGCCAATCGATTTCGGGTCCGAGGCCAGCAGGATCCGGGACTTCTGGCGGCCGCGGCTGGCGCGCACCGAGCCGAAGGACTCGGCGAGCACCTCGTTCATGGCGGGGGTCAGGTATTTGTCGCGGCCGCCCGCGAAGACCTCGACCTCGGGCGCGGCGAAGCGGGCGATGGCCTCGGCGGTCTCGGCCAGGCCGGACAGGGCGCGCGGCAGCCGCCACAGCACCACCCGCACGTCACCGAGTAATTCCGGGCCCAATTCGTGCGTGGTGAAGCGATCAGTAAATCCGACAATTCGGGCATTGTTGGCGAGCGCCAATTCGCCCGTTAGCAAATCCTGATGCACTCGCACGCCGTGCAGGTCGTGCGCGGCGATCGCGCCCAGGGTCAGCGCGCCGTAACCGTCGTCGATCACGGCGACCCGGCCACCGCGGCCGAGCCGCGAATCGATACCGCCGGCCGCGGTCAGCGAATCGGCGGCGACATCCAGCATGAGCCGGTCCGCGGCATCGACCGCGAACAGGTTCACCGCTTCTACATCCGGATACCGCCGCAATCGGCGCAAGACGTCCTCGACCTCAACCACACCTACAGTGTGCTAGATCATTGCCGCGCTATTCCATTCGGCTCCTCGCCACGGATATTCCGGAATTGAATGAGCCCGGCGATAATCAGCGATCCCGCAAAACATATGCGGACAGCCTTCACGCCGAAGCGTTTACCGGATTGCCCTCGCTTCGCCGGGGCATGACCGCGGCGGCGCCGATGAGCACCACCGCCATGGCGGCCACCCCGAGGAAGACCAGGTGCACCGCGGGCGCGAGCGCGGCCGCCGCCGGATGCTCGACCTTGCCCAGCCGGGCATTGACCAGCGCACCGAACACCGCGACACCGACCGCGCTGCCGATCGACCGCGCGAAGATGTTCGTCGCGGTCACCACGCCGCGCTCGGACCACTCGGCACTGGCCTGCGCGGCGATCAAGGTCGGACTGGCGACCAGGCCCATTCCCATGCCGACGACGAAACAGCCGATCGCCACCTGCAGCAGGGTCGAATCCTCGTCCACCAGCAGCAGCGAGGCCGCGCCCAGCACCGCGAGCACGCTGCCGATCAGTGCCGTGGACCGAAAGCCTATCCGCAGGTACACCTTTCCGGCCTGCGAGGCCGTCACCGGCCAGCCCAGCGTCAACGCCCCGGCGGTGAGACCGGCCAGCAGTGCCCCGCTGCCCAGCACGCCCTGCGCGAAGGTCGGCACATAGGAGGTCAGGCCCAGCAGAATCGCGCCGACCAGCAGCGAGGCCAGACTGCTCGCCACCACGATCCGGCGATGGAAAACCCACAGCGGCAGAATCGGATTCGCCGCCCGCCGTTCCACCAGCGCGAACCCCGCCAGCACGATCGCGCCGCCGGCGAACAGCGCCAGACTCGCCGGCGAGTTCCAGGCCCACGCCTGCCCGCCCTCGAGCAGCGCCAGAATCAGCGCGCCCGCACCGACGGTGAGCAGTCCCGCACCGAGATAGTCGATCCGATGGCTCTGCCGCGGAGCGCTTTCGGTGAACTTGCGCAGGATCATCCACGCCGCCAACGCCGCCAACGGCAGGTTGATCAGGAAAATCCACCGCCAGCTGATGTATTCGGAGAACACCCCGCCCAGCAGCGGCCCGAGCACCGACGACGCCGCCCACACGCTCGCCAGATACGCCTGCACCTTGGCCCGCTCCTGCACGGTGTAGATATCCCCCGCGATGGTCATCGAGATCGGGCTCACCGCCCCCGCCCCGATCCCCTGCACCGCCCGAAACGCGATCAGCCCGATCATGCTGGTGGCCAGCCCGCACAACAGCGACCCCACCGCGAACACCCCGATCCCGAACAGCATCACCGGCTTCCGCCCCACCATGTCGGCGAGCTTGCCGTAGATCGGCACGGTCACCGCCTGCGCCAGCAGATAGATGCTGAAAAGCCAAGGGAACTGCGCAAACCCACCGAGCTGATCGGTGATCGTCAGCACCGCCGTCGCAATGATGGTGGAATCCAAGGCCACCAACGACGTCGACAACATGATCGCCGCGAGAATCGGCCCCCGCTCCGACCGGAGCCCGATCGACAACTTCACATCCGTAGCCGTCACCCGCGACCCCTCCCGTTAGCCCAACTCACTATCTGAGTCGAACACACGGGAGGAGCGGCTATTCCCGTGACCTCGAGCCGGAGGCCAACTGGCGTATCCCGTCCGATTCCGGCTGGTTGCGTGAAATTGTCTGTCGCCGAGGCATCCTCGTGCCACCATCATGAGGTTCTTCGACGTGTAGCGCAGGATCCACCCTCACAAGGAGCTGATCAGCGATGACGACGGGTCTCGACAATGCTGAATTCGGACAGTTGGCGGAACGGGTCAAGAACCTCGGGACCAATCCGGGCAACGACCGGCTGTTGCAGTTGTACTCGCACTTCAAGCAGGCGACCGTGGGCGACAACACCACCGACTCGCCCGGGATGTTCGACTTCACCGCCAAGGCGAAGTGGCACGCGTGGAACGACTTGAAGGGGATGTCGAAGGAAGCGGCCACCACCGAGTACATCCGGATCGCGAAAGACACGCTCGCCAACTGCTCGTGATGTGCGCGAAAGGCTAGAGTGAGGCGGCCAGGTCGCGCAGGACGGGGAGGCTGACCGAGCCGGAGCCCAGGATCTTGTCGTGGAAGGCCTTGATGTCGAAGGCGTTTCCGAGGCGGGTGGTGACTTCGGCGCGCTGACGGCGGATTTCGAGTTGGCCGACCTTGTAGGCGACGGCCTGGCCGGGCATGGCTATGTAGCGGTCGATTTCGGCGCGGATCTCGTCGATGCCGACCGGGACGGTGGCGTGCATGAAGTCGATGGCTTGTTGGCGGGTCCAGCCCTTGGCGTGCAGGCCGGTGTCGACGACCAGGCGGCAGGAGCGCCAGGAGTCGGCGGCGAGCATGCCGATGCGGGTGAGATCGTCGGGGTACAAGCCCATTTCGTCGGCGAGGCGTTCGGTGTAGAGCGCCCAGCCTTCGACGAAGGCGGTGTTGGAGAAGGACATTCGCTGGAAGCTCGGGAGATGGTCGAGTTCGGTGGCGATGGTGAGCTGGAGATGGTGGCCGGGGATGGCCTCGTGGTACGCGACAGCCGCAGTCTCGTAGCGGTTGCGGGTCTTGGGTTCTCGCAGATTGACGTAGTACGCGCCCGGGCGTGACCCGTCGGCGGCGGGGGTGAAGTAGTAGGCCGCCGGGGCATCGGCCGCCAGGAAGTCCGGGACCGGGTAGATCTCGCATTCCTGCCGCGGCAACCGGCCGAACCAGTTGCCCATTTCCGCCTTGGCCGCGGCCAGGCAGGCACGGGCGTCGGCCATGATCTCCTCGCCGTCGCTGTAGCGCAGCGCGGTGTCCTCACGCAGGCGGGCGAAGACGGCGGCCTGCTCGGCAGGCCCGAACAGGCGGCCGCCGACCTCCTCGTATTCGGCTCGCAGCCGGTCCAATTCGTCCAGGCCGAGCTGATGGATCTCGTCCGCGCCGAGGTCGGGCAGCGTGGTGTGGCGGTGCAGCAGACGGCGGTAGATATCCGCACCGTCGTCGCCGAGCCAGCACAGGCCGGGCTTGTCGTCGGGGCGGGCGGCGGGCTCGAGTTCGGTGGCGAGCACCTCCCGGTAGGCGGCGAAGGCGGGACGGATGACATCCCGGGTGACCTCGGTCAGCTCTGCGCGCCAAGCGGTTTCACCGTCCCAGCCTTCCGGGCCCGCCATCGTGACGAACGGATCGGAGGCCAGGTCGGAGGCCAGATACCCGTCGAGCTGGTTGAGCGAGCGCTCGATGGTGATGTGCGTGGGCGTGCGCCCGGCCGCCAGCCCCGCCCGGAACCGCTCCACGGCCTGGCTCATCAGCGTCCCGAACTGCCGGTAGCGCTGCACGAGCCGCCGCGCGTTCTCCGGTTCGGGCGCGTTGACCTGGGGAGCCGCCGTCAACATGTCGGCGTGCACGCCGGTCATCTGGTCCGAGGCCATCTCGACCGGACGCCATTCCAGATGCGCGACGGCCGAGGCCAATTCGGTGCGCAGCAGGCTGCGGGTGGTCCGATCCTCGACGTTCAACCGCGCCGGATCGAGGGCGTCCACCTCGGCGAGCAGCCCCCGCCACGTGCCCAGTAGCCGTTCCTCGGCCCCGGCGGACAGGTCCTCGATCCGATCATCGAAGCGCCTGTCCCCCAACAGCGTTGCCGAACTGGGAGAGGACTCCAGCATGGCATCCCAATAGCGGTCGGCGAGTCCGGTGAGTTCCTCGTGGGCATCCATGCCGACCATCATGCCGAGCGGCCGGCCATCGTGCCGGGAATCAGCGGCGCGGCGGCAGCGGAATGCGCATGAGGTCCTCGGCCACCACGATCTCGCCGTCGAACTGAGCGCGGGCGTCGGCCAGGTGCTGGTCCAGGGTGCGGTAGCGCTGGGAGTAGTGGGTCAGGACCAGGGTCCGCACACCGGATTCGGCCGCGACCCGGGCGGCCTGACCGGCGGTGAGGTGTCCGTATTCGACGGCCAGCTGCTCGTCGGCGTCGACGAAGGTGGACTCGATGACGAGCATGTCGACATCGCGGGCCAGGTCGTAGACGCCGTCGCAGAGGCGGGTGTCCATGACGAAGGCGAAGCTCTGGCCGGGGCGGTCCTCACTGACCTCGTCGAGAGTGATGGTGCGCCCGCCGATCTCGACCTCGCCGCGGCGCTGCAACTCGCCGACCACCGGGCCCGACAGGCCCAGCTCGCGCAGTCGCTCGGGCACGAAGCGGCGGCTGTCCGGCTCGTCGAGGCGGTAGCCGAAGGTCTCCACCGGATGCGAGAGGCGGGCCGCCCGCAGGGTGAATCCGGCTCCGGGCGGCGGCAATTCACCATTGTCGGTGATCGGATGCGGTTCCAGTTCGACCTGGCGGTTGTGCGCGGACGAATCGATGAGCCGCTCGTAGAAGACCTCACCCGAGGCCGGGAAGTACACGCCCACCGGGTGCAGCGCGCCGTCGAGGCTGATGCGGCCCAGCACCCCGGGCAGGCCGAAGCAGTGGTCGCCGTGGAAGTGGGTGATGCAGATGCGGGTGATCCCGCTGGCGGCCACGCCCGCGAAGCTCATCTGTCGCTGGGTGCCCTCCCCCGGGTCGAACAGCAGCCCCTCCCGGTCCCAGCGCAGCAGGTAGCCGTTGTGATTGCGCTGCTTGGTCGGTACTTGGCTGGCCGTTCCAAGGATGACCAGTTCGCGCTGTGACACGGCCGCCAGGCTACCGTCCGGGTCGGTGATCCTCGCGGTGGCAAGCCGGGCGCGTCCCCTCGGATACGGATAGGGGGTATTCGGTAGGATGGCCGCGTGATCGAACAGCAGTCGCGAGGCACCCGGTTCATCCGGGCCTTCGGGCTGCTCGCGCTGATGGCCGGGATCGTGGCCATGCACGCGCTCGTGCTGGGCATGAGCCACGGGGACGCCGAGCACGCGATGGCCTCCCCGTCGCACGCGATGAGCGCTTCGGCCGCGATGGCCTCGGACCCGAGCCACCACATGTCCGCGCCCGGCTGCGGCGGCGACTGCGGGAACGGCCACGCCGGCATGCACGGCTGCCTGTTCGTGCTCTCGGCACTGCTGCTCGGACTCGGGTTGGCCCTGCTGGCCTGGGTCGGGATCGGATCGCGCGACGCCCGCACCGCGGCGATGCGCCGACCGCGCACGCATCACGCGCGCCCACCACCGTGGACGGTGCTGTCCCTGGCCGAATTGGCGATTCTGCGGATCTGATGGGCGGCCGCATGCCCATTTCCCGATTCGTCAGCAATTCCCAAGGAGTTCAACCATGTTCAGCACCCGTGCCAAGCTCGCCCTGATCGCCGGTTCCGCTGCCGCCGCCCTGCTGGTCGCAGGCTGTTCGAGCAGCAGCGACACCTCGAAGGCCGCGACGACGTCCACCACCATGTCCATGGATCACGGCAGCATGCCCAGCATGGATCACGGCGCCACCACCTCGGCGCAGGCCGCCACCCGCACCGATTTCAACGACGCCGACGTGACCTTCCTGGACATGATGTACCCGCATCACGCCCAGGCGGTCGAGATGGCGAAGCTGGTGCCGACCCGCTCGCAGAACCAGCAGCTGATCACCCTGGCCAAGGCCGTGGAGCAGGCGCAGTCCCCGGAGATGCAGCAGATCACCACGCTGCTGGGGAGTTTCGGCAAGCCCGCGCCCGCGGCGGAGATGAACCACGATATGCCGGGCATCATGACGAAGGACCAGATGGCCAAGCTGGAGGCGGCGTCCGGCGCCGAGTTCGACAAGATGTGGATGCAGATGATGATCGAGCATCACAAGGGCGCCATCGACATGGCGAATACCGAACTGGCGCAGGGCGCCAACGCCGACTCCAAGGCTCTGGCGCAGTCCATCGTGACCGCGCAGCAGAAGGAGATCGACCAGATGAACGGCATGCTCGGCCAGAGCTGACCCCGAGCCGCGAGCGGGCGCGCCGCTTCCGGCGCGCCCGCGCGCGATCTGGGGTTCCGGGGCGAAGCCCGGCCGCGGGGAGGCGGAGGCCCGAGTTACGAGAGTTGTCTCAGCTCCCGATCACAGAATTCATGATCGTTCCGGCGCTGGTGGCGGTGGCGCCGCCGATCATGGCTCCGGCCACCATCTTCGGTGATTCGAGCCCGCCGCCGCTCCACTTCTCCCACGCGAACCGGCCGCCGCCGTAGGTGATGGCGGTGACGCCGGACAGCATGACGAACCAGTCGAAGTAGCGGACCAGCTTCATCAGCTTGTCCGCCACCGGCGGCGTCTCCGGGGTGGGGTTGCCGATCTGCGCGACAACCGTGTTGTAGGCGTCATGCACTGCGAGGAGCATGCTCACGATCGGTTCCTCTCGGGATGCTGAATCGGTGCTGGTGGCGCGGATCTTGTGGCACAACTCTCACTATTCAGAGCAATTGAACCGCATTCGCGGGGTGTCATAGCGACGACACACCACCGGCACCGAACTCGAGCAGCCGATCAGCTACTGGTTTTGTCTCCACGCAGCGCCAGCAGCGAGTGCCGGCGGCCGTAGGCGAAGTACACGACCATGCCGATCGCCATCCAGATGACGAACCGCAGCCAGGTCTCCACCGACAGGTTGAACATCAGCCACGCGCACGCGATCACCGACAGGATCGGGACGAACGGCACCAGCGGAACCCGGAAGCCGCGCTTCAGGTCCGGGCGCGACTTGCGCAGCACGACCACGCCGATGGACACCAGCACGAACGCGAACAGCGTGCCGATATTGACCATTTCTTCGAGGGTGCCGAAGTCCACGAAACCGGCCAGCACCGCGCAGATGACGCCGACGATGGCGGTGATCCGCACCGGGGTGCCCTTGGGCCCGGTGTGGGCCAGCTTGCGCGGCATCAGGCCGTCGCGGGACATGGCGAACAGCACGCGGGTCTGGCCCAGGAACAGCACCATGACGACCGTGGTCAGACCGGCCAGCGCGCCGATGGAGATGAGGTTCTTGGCCCAGGTGACGCCGTGCAGCGCGAAAGCCGTTGCGAGCGTGGCATCGTCGCCCTGCAGGTCCTTGTAGGAGACCATGCCGGTGAGCACCAGCGAGACCGCCACGTACAGCACGGTCACGATGGCGAGCGAACCCAGGATGCCGCGCGGAACGTTGCGCTGCGGGTCCTTGGTCTCCTCGGCGGCGGTGGCGACCACGTCGAAGCCGATGAAGGCGAAGAACACGATCGAGGCCGCGGCCAGCAGGCCGTACCAGCCGAAGTGGCTGTTGCCGCCGCCGGTGACCAGCTGGAACAGGGTCTGCTGCAGCGTGTGCGAGCCGCCGGTATCGGTGTTGGGCACCGATGCCGGGACGAACGGCTTCAGGTTCGAGGCCTTGAAGTAGGTCGCGCCGACCACGACCACCAGCGCGATGACGGCCAGCTTGATGGCGACCGCCACGGCCGAGACGCGCGAGGACAGCTTGGTGCCCGCGGCCAGCAGCACGCCGAGGATGGCGATCAGCAGCACCGCGCCCCAATCGAATTTGACCGACCCGAAGTGCCAGATGGGCTGATGCCCGCCCATGACCGTGCCCAGGTACTGCGACCAGCCCTTGGCCACGACCGAAGTGCCGAGCGCGAATTCGAGGATGAGGTCCCAGCCGATGATCCAGGCGACGAGCTCGCCGAAGGTGGCGTAGGAGAAGGTGTACGCGCTACCGGCGACCGGCACGGTCGAGGCGAATTCGGCGTAGCAGAGCGCGGCCAGGCCGCAGGCCACGGCGGCGAACACGAAGGCCAGCGAGACCGCGGGGCCGGCCATGTTGCCCGCGGTGCGCGCGGTGAGGGTGAAGATACCCGCGCCGACCACGACCGCGACGCCGAAGACCGTGAGGTCCCACGAGGTCAGGTCCTTGCGCAGCTTGGCATCGGGATCGTCGGTGTCCCGGATGGACTGTTCGACGCTCTTGGTGCGGAACAGTCCGGTGGTGCGGCCGGCGGCGGGACCGGTAGCGCCCCGCTGGGAGTCCGAAATCGCCACTGTCTCTCCTATATTTGGCTTCTCGGCAACAATGCAGTTCTCACCGGTCAGCCACAGTTCAGCTCCCGGTCGGTGCACTTTCGCTGGTGGCCTGCAGAAAGACTCGCTGGGTCCAGCCCCGTCACTGCGATCGGACCCCGGTCGGGGTCCGAGTTATCGGCGTCACACGAAACCGTATCACCAGCTGGTACGTACCAGTTCAGCAACCGTCTGGACAATGTTCACCGGCCCGCGTGCCGCGTCGACGCCACGCCGAGGACCGGCGGGTCGGATTAATGTTTCGGTATGGCTTTCGGGGGAGCACCCACCGGTGATCCGGGTGCGCTCGATCAGGTGCTCGCGCGAGCGCACGGTGTGCGGGTCCGGGAGATGCCCGGGGATTCGGTGCCGCTGCTGGTGGAACGCGATCCGGTTGCCGTCCAGGCGCTGCGCGAGGCCCTGCACATCGCCGACTTGCCCGGATTCGTCTGCATGTGCCAGGGCTCGGTCGCCCTGGACTTCCTCGACGCCGCCGACCGCCAGCTCACCACCGTGACCCTGCACCACGGCTATTCGGTCCGCTGGGAGGGCTGGCGTGAGGACGCCCTGCTGGCCGACGGCGTTCGCTCGCTGGAATGGCTCGCGGTGCGCGGCGTTTCGGCGCCCCTGCGCGAATTCCGCGCCGACGAACAACGCCGCGCCGAAAGCGACCGCATCGCCCGCGAATGGGCGGCCGAAATCCCCGAGGCCCTCGCACCCCACACCGAGTTGTTCCTCGAAACCTCCCGCACCGGCCACGACCTGACCGAGCCCCAGATCCTCGAACTCCGCACCGTGCTCCTCGCCGCCCACCCCGACCCCGTCGACCGCATCCTCCGCCTGTGCGCCTGGTTCGGCGCGGGCACCGGCGCCTATTCGGGTTACCCGATGCACGAAGACATCCCCCAACACTTCCTCGACCTCGAAACCCCCACCGATTTCGCCGCCGCGATAGAACTCTCCGACACCCCCGCCACCACCGGCGCAGTCCGCTACCTCCTCAGCTGGGACACCCGAAAACGCCTCCCCCGCCTACTCTCCGCCCTCTCCCCCACTTCCCGCCGCAAGATCATCCTCCACGCCCGAGACGCCGAATCCCGCCGCTGGCTCCAACGCAGAATCGCCGGGCTGCAGTGAGATTCACCCGACGGGCTTTGCGGGAATCAACTCCTCACCACAGAATCGCCGCACCACTTCGCCATCACTGAGGCCGGAATTGTCATGGTCGCCTTCATCATCGGCCTTCATCATCGGCCCGGCAGGTGGGGTCGCCGGTATTCCTCGACGTCTTGATGATTCCGGCGATCGCGTGCAACCTCGTCCAGCCGAATCCTCCCCATGGGAGTCGCGATAGCGGTCATCACACGGCTTCGGCTTCCACGGTCTTCATGGCACCCCATGGGGGAGATTAGCCTGGGGGCATGGTCGAGTTTCCCGAGAGCAACGTGGGGCCGAAGTTCAAGGGCAAGCGGGTCGGGTACTTCCGTGAGACGGCGGGGTATCGGCGGTATGCGGGGGCGTATCGGGATGGGTTCGGGATGCTGCCGAGCGTGCGCGAGACGATCAATGTGCCAACCAGTTTCGGGGATGTGCGGGCTTATCGGTTCGGGGAGGGCGGGGCGACGCCGCTGCTGCTGTTGCCGGGGCGGCAGGCTGCGACGCCGATGTGGGCGGCGAATCTGCCGGGGTTGATGGCGGTGCGGCCGGTGATCACGGTGGATCTGCTCGGCGAGCCGGGGTTGAGTGTGCAGAGCAAGCCGCTGACCGATGAGGTGGATCAGGCGGCGTGGCTGTCGGAGGCGTTGGCGGAGTTGGAATCTCGGCCGGTGCATCTGCTGGGCGTGTCGATCGGCGGGTGGGCGGCGGTGAATCTGGCGGTGCACCATCCGGATCGGGTGGCGTCGTTGAGCATTCTGGATTCGCCGTTCGTGTTCGGCGGGGTGACCTGGAAGATGATCACAGTGTCGCTGGGGTCGGTGCTGCCCGGGATGCCGGACGCCTGGCGCAACAAGTTGTTGAGCTGGATCTCCGGCGGGGTGTCGGCACCGGAGGAGCTGCCCGAGGGGCGGCTGATCGCCTCCGGCATGAAGGATTTCGCGGCGTACCTGCCGATGACGAAAAAGCCGACCAAGGAACAGCTTTCGACGCTCGGGATGCCGATCCTCGGCATCTACGGCGGGCGCAGCATCGTGCAGAACGCGCGCAGGACCGTGGACAAGGCGCGAAAGCTGTTGCCCGGCGGGCAGTTCGAGGTGTGGCCGGAAGCCTCGCACGCCATCAACGGCGAGTTCCCGGACGAGATCGCCGCCCGGGTCGCGAAGTTCCTGGGCGAGATCGACGCCTGATCAGGGCACCAGCACCGCGCGGCCGCGGATGTGGCCCGCGTCCAGGCGGCGCAGGGCCTCGGGCCCGTCGGCCAGGTCGAAGCGTTCGACCTCCATGTGCAGCTTGCCCGCCTGCGCCAGGGCGACACAGGCGTGCAGGTCACTTCGCGTGCCGCCCAGCGACTTTCGCACCGTCGCACCCCACGGCCAGCCGGGCCCACCCGCGGGCCCGGCGGTGATCTCCGGCGCGCCGCCGCCGAGTCCGACCATGCGGTAGGCCCCGTTGGGAGCCACGGTCTCACAGGCCAGCCTGGCGGTGGCGTCCACTCCCGCGAAGTCGAAGACGGCGTCCGCGCCGCGGCCGTCGGTGAGATCGAGGATCTCCTTGGCGGCGTCGGGCCCGGACAGGATGCCCAGTGCCGCACCGCAATCCGCGGCCAGGTCCAGCTTCTCCTGCGCCTGGTCCACCGCGATCACCCGCACCCCGGAGATGGCGTTGAGGATCTGCACGCCCACGTGCCCGAGCCCGCCGATGCCGATGGCCACGGCGGTTCCGCCGGGCCGCAAGGCTTCTCGCGCGCCGTTGATGGCGTGGTAGGCGGTCAGCGCCGCATCGGCGACCGGCGCGGCCTGCAGGAAGTCGAGATCGCCGATCGGCACGAAAGCGCTCGCCGGGATGCGCACGTACTCCGACATGCCGCCGTCCATGGTGAGCCCCGGGCAGGGCGGCATGGCGACGCGGCCGGCGGCCAGGCAGACGTTCTCGTTGCCGCTCACGCATTCGCGGCAGACGCCGCAGGTCCAGAACAGGTAGACCACGCCGCGCTCGCCGATCTCGCGGCCGTTCACGTCCGAGCCGATGGCCTCGACGGTGCCCGCGATCTCGTGGCCGAGGGTGAGCGGTTCCTCGCGCAGCTGGATCGGGAAGTTGACCAGGGTCAGATCGGAGTGGCAGACACCCGCGGCGCCGACCTTGACGAGCAGGTCGGTGGGGCCGATGTCCGGGACGGGAATGTCGTTGATCTGCACCTTCTCCGGACCGATCCACTGCAGTGCGCGCATCGTGCTTCCTTGCCTTCTGCCTCTGATCTGACGTGCCACGAGCTTGTGACCTGGCGCACACGGTAGCACTCGCTTTACACTGCGTCTAGCGAATGACGGAGGGTCTAGCGATAAATATGAACACACCTCGGATCGCCATCGTGGGTGCCGGAATCTCCGGAATCTGCCTCGGAGTCGCCCTGCGGCAGGCCGGGTTCACCGACTTCGTCCTCTTCGAGAAGGCCCACGATTACGGCGGCACCTGGCGGGACAACAGCTATCCGGGGCTGGTCTGCGATGTGCCCTCGCGGTACTACCAGTTCACCTTCGCCAGGAATCCCGCCTGGACACGGCTGTATTCGGCGGGACCGGAGATCAAGGACTATCTGGTCCGGGTGGCGCACGAGCACCGGCTGCCCGCGCGCACCCGATTCGGCACCGAGGTGACGGGCGCGGAGTTCGAGGGGACCGGCTGGCGCGTCAGCACCTCGGACGGCAAGACCGAGCGCTTCGACTTCCTCATGTGCGCAACGGGATTCCTGCACCACCCGAATCGGCCCGACATCGCGGGCCTGGACGAGTTCGGCGGCACGCTCATGCACTCGTCGCGCTGGCGGCACGATGTCGAGCTGACCGGCAAGCGGGTCGGGGTGATCGGCACCGGATCCACCGGCACCCAGCTGGTGAGCGCGCTGGCGGGTGCGGTGCCCGAAGTCGTGCTGTTCCAACGGACTCCGCAGTGGATCCTGCCGACGGTCAACCGGGCCTACACTCCGGTGGCGAAAACGCTGTACCGGCTGGCCCCGGCACTGGGCGTGCTGCCTTACTCGGGCAATCGCGCCGCCTTCGCGGTGTTCTCGCAGGGGCTGGTGCATCCCGGCCGGGTGCGGCGGCTCATCCAGTGGGTGGTGGAGCGAAACCTGCGCTCGGTCAAGGACCCCGAGCTGCGCCGCAAACTGACGCCGGACTATCAGGCCATGTGCAAGCGGCTGGTGGTGTCGGACCGCTTCTACCAGGCCGTGCAGCGCCCCGACGTCACGCTGGAGACCGACGGCATCGACCACGTCGAGAAGCGCGGCGTGGTCACCGTCTCGGGCCGCCTGCACGAACTCGACATCCTGGTGCTGGCAACGGGATTCGACTCACAGGCGTTCATGCGCCCGATGGCGATCACCGGCGCGGGCGGCCGCACCCTGGATCGGGCCTGGGCACAGGGTCCGCGCGCCTTCGAGGGCGTGATGATGCCGGACTTTCCGAATCTGTTCATGCTCGTCGGCCCGCACAGTCCCTTCGCCAACCATCCCCTGACCGCGGTCGCCGAGGCACAGTCCGCGCGCATCGTCGGCTGGTTGCGACGGTGGCGGGCAGGCGAATTCGCGACCGTAGCGCCGACCCACGCCGCCACCGACCGCTACAACGCGCGCATGCGGGCCGCCGCCCCGAGCACGGTGTGGACCACCGGTTGCACCAGCTGGTATCTGGGCAAGGACGGACTGCCCGCCTTGTGGCCGTGGACCCCGGGCCGCTACGAGAAGCTGATCCGCAGCGCCCCGGATCCGGTCGATTACGACCTGGGTCAGCGCGCCGAGAGCCGAACCGAGCCCGTGGAATCGCCGTCGAGACCGGTCGACTCGGCGGCATCCCCGCCGGAACCCTGACTCCCCCGTTGCCGGGTGGCGTGCTCGTCCAGCTCCAGATTGATGAAGGCACCGATCATGGCCCGCCACACCGCTTCGGCGACAGCGGGTTCGAGACCCGCCGCGGTGGCGCGATCCCGGGCCAGCTCCACCACCTGCTCCACACGGCCGGGGGCGCGGACGGCCTGTTCGTCGGTTTTGAAGATCGCGGCGGTGCGGACCAACCGCTGCCGGTCGGCCAGCAGCCTGATCAACTCGTCGTCGAGGGCATCGATGCGGGCGCGAACTTCGGTGAGCGACTGCGGAGCTGACACGATCGTCGACCCTAGCCGCAGACTCACACGACGGCGCGGGTGACCACCGGGACGACGAATTCCTCGAGCATGGCGCGCTCTTCGGCGTCGTCGCGGCCGGGCGCGGCGAGGAAGGAGACGATGATGCGGGTGAGCCAGCGGGCCAGGCGGCTGCGTTCGGGGTCGGTGAGGGCGTCGGTCGTGAACAGGCCCCCCGCAATGGATTCGATGACGTCGGAGTCCTGGCTGATGCGACCGGCCGGGCCGGATTCGCCGGGCCGGAACCAGGCGATGAGCATGGGGTCGGCGCGGACCGCGTGAATCGCGCCGAGCATGGCGGTGACGACCCGCTCGCCCGGATCCTCGATCGACCCGACCTGTTGGAAGATGCCCGCGGCGATGCGGCGGGTGGCGCGGTGCACGAAGGCCAGCCGGACGGCCTGCCGGTTCTCGAAGTACCGATACAGGGTGGCCCGCGAGCACCCCGCCGCCTTGGCGATGTCGCCCATGCCGACGGCGGTCACGCCCCGCTCTGCGAACAGGCGCGCGGCCGCGTCCAAAATGCGCTCGGCGGCCAGATCGGCGCGATCATCGGCCAGCCAGTCTCGGCTCATGCTGCGTCCTTTCGCTATCCACCGACCACACTCTGCCCGCGCACCATGCGGGTGTCGCAACCGGGCCGACATCAGGTGGCCGAGCGACCGCCCGCCCGCGTCGACCCACGGATCGGGCGGTGACTCCCGTACCGTCCTGCCCGCTCGCCGGGAGACCAGCCGCGGCCCCTCGGGCGCAACTCAGCCCTGCGCGCGGAACGGCACCGAGACCGGCCAGCGGACGTAGTTGCCGTGGGACCACTGGACGTTGTCGAGGTCGACGGTGAAATCGGGGCAGCGGGAGAGCAATTCCTCGAGGGCTACGCGGGCCTGCATGCGGGCGGCGGCCGCGCCGAGGCAGTGGTGGTGGCCGTGGCTGAAGGTCATGATGCGCTTGGGATTGCGACGCACGTCGAGTTCGGCGGCGGTGGGGCCGAATTCGCGTTCGTCGCGGTTGGCCGAGCCGTAGAGGAGCAGCACCTTGCGGCCCGCGGGGATGGTGACGCCGTGCAGTTCCACGTCGCGGGTCGTAGCCCGCGCCAGGCCCTGCACCGGGGAGGTCATGCGGAGGAATTCCTCGATGGCGTCGGGGATGAGGGCCGGATTCTCCACCAGGATGCGGTGCTGGTCCGGGTTGGCGGTGAGCAATTGCACCGCGCCGCCGAGGTTTCCGGTGGTGGTGTCGTTACCGCCGGTGATCATGGTGAACGCGAAGCCGAGGATCGCCACGATGCCCTCGTTGTCGCCGTCCGCGCCGAGGCCGGAGGCGAGCAGGTGGGAGATGGTGTCGTCGCCGGGTTCGGCGCGCCGCCGCTCGATGAGCTCGGCGAAGTAGGCGGCCAGTTCACCGACCGCGGTGAAACCGTCCTGCCCGCCCGCGGCCAGGCCCGCGCCCTCGACCGCGCCGCCCACGATGCGCTCGGTCCAGCCGTCGAACTTGCCCCAATCCTGTTCTGGCACACCGAGATAGTGGGCCACGACCATGGTGGGCAGCGGCTTGAACAGGTCCTTGACGATGTCGCCCGCGCCCTCGGCGCGCAACCGCTCGATGCGCTCGACGATGAACTTGCGCACCGCGGGCTCCACCGAATTCACCTGGCGTGGCGTGAATCCCGGCGATACTCGCCGGCGGAAGTCGGTGTGCTCGGGCGGATCCATGAAGACGAACGGCTTCACCGGCCCGAGGATCGCGGACACCAGGTCGGCGTAGTCGACGGTCAGCCCGGAGGCTGAGGAGAAGGTTTCGGGGTCCCGCGCGGCCGCGTATACGTCCGCGTGACGGGAGAGCACGTAGAAGTCGTCGGATTCGTGGCCGTCCGGGATCACCCGGTGGACCGGATCATGGTCGCGCAGTTGGGAATACATGGGATAGGGATCGCGCCAGGTCTCCCCGGACCGCAGCTCGAATCGCACCGCATGAGACGCCGTTGAACTCATGAATCGACGGTAAGACAAAATGCCAATTCTGTCTAGAACGGGTTTCAGCTACAGCACGCGGAACCGCACGGGACGAGCCAGCGGGCGACCCGCGTCATCGAGGTGCTGCAGCAGGTAGGTCCCACTGGTCAGCCCGGTCGACGGGAAGATCACCTGGTCGCGTGCGACCCCCTGGGACAACGGCAGGGTGCCCGCCGCCGAGGTCGCCGCCACGGTCCGGATGTGCCCGCCCGGGTCCGGACGGACCTCGAGCCGGTGCGCGGCCACCGCGCCGGCCAGGCTGTAGCTGACGACCAGATCCCGGCCGGGCTCGTACATGGATCGATCCAGCAGCAGGCGATCGAAGGGGGCGGCGTCGTCGGCTGTCATCCCCGGCGCGCCCGTCTCCACGAATCCTCTTGTTCTGCACAGGAATCCCGCATCAGCGTCGGCCGTCACGCTGAAGTCGTACCAGCCCCCACCTTCGGCGTCACTGTCGCAGGCCATGTCTCGCCGCTCGGTCGCGCCCGCACCGACCTCGATGATCCAGGGGCCATCGGCGCGGTAGGCGTTGGACACGACCAGTATCGAAACCGGTTGCACCCCACCGTTCTCGAACGACCAGCCGAGTGCTCGTTTACCCGAGGTCGCCGCCGTGGCGGTGACTCGCAGTGCGCCGCAGGGGCCTTGGAGATCACCGGCGAAGCGCCGCTGGAAGCCGTCGGGACCGTAGACGCTGTAGTCGTAGCGCCCGTTCACCGCGGGCAGGTCGCGCGCGACCGTGCCGCCCCCGGCCACGTCGACCAGGGTCGGCGTGTAGTCGGCGACGAAGGCGTTCGGATGAATCCGGCAGTGCACGGCCCCGATGCCGCCGTTCTCGAGGGTGAGCGTGACCCCGCCCCGGTCATTGGGCGCGCACCGTGCCTGCGGCCGATACGGCAGCGGCACCCGCGCCTTGCGCCCGGTCTGCTGCTTCGGCATCCGTGCCACGAACGGAAGTGGTTGCGGCGCACCGGTCATCGACTGTTCGGCGCGCGGCGCGGCGGCGGGCACGATGAGCGTGCGCCGCGCGCCGAAGTCGAACAGCGAGGACAGATCGCCGCACATCTGCCGCCGCCAGGGGCTGATATTCGGTTCGGCCACACCGGTGACGCGCTCGAGGAACTTCAATACCGAGGTGTGGTCGAACAATTCGGAGCAGACCGCCTGCTTGCTCCACGGCGACACGATGATCGCCGGTGTCCGCGCCCCGAGGCCGACATTGTGGCCGCCGAAGTACTCACCGGCCGTGCCGGGCGGTGGGGTCGGCGCGGGAACGTGGTCGAAATAGCCGTCGTTCTCGTCGTAATTGAGGATGAAGACGGTCTTGGCGAAGACCTCGGGATGTTCGGCCAGCGCCTCCAGCACCCCGTGGACCAGGGCCTGGCCATTGCGCGGCCCCATGACCGGGTGTTCGCAGTCGACATAGGGCGCGACGATCCACGACACCCTGGGTAGCCGGCCCGTCGCGACGTCGGTGCGGAAGGACTCGACCAGCGTTCCGGTCCGCGCCCGCAGCAAGCCCTTCTCCACCAGTGCCCGCTGCCGCGGCGTCAGCTCGTCCATGCCGCGCTTCAGCGCGGCGGCGTAGGCGGGCTCGCGGCTCGGATCCCGTTGCAGGTCATCGTAATAACGGAAGAAGTTCTCGAAGGCGAGCGTGCCGCCGCCATTGGTGTACTTCAACGCCGCGCGCGCGGCCTCGCGGAAGGACGCGAAGAAGTCCAGCGCGTTGTCGGTGTAGTTGTCCCACTCCTGATAGACGCGCCAGCCGATGCCGCGCTCCTCGAGCCGCTCGGCGTAGGTGGTCCAGGGCAGGCCGAAGATCACCTCGTTGACGTAGCGCCCGGCGTCGGGGCCGAGCAACGCGTCGTAGAGGAAGAGGTTGCCGGTGGGCGGGGCGATGAGCCCGGCCAGCGCCTGGTCGAGCGCCCGCGGCAGGGCGCTGGTCAGGCCGTGCACCATGCCCAGCACGGCGTCCACGATGCCGGTGACCGGCAGGCTGCGCATCCAGCGCAGCTTCATGTCGTCGGCGAACAGCGAGGTCTGCAGGGATTCCGCGTAGTTGTCCAGGGCCAGCGGGTTTTTCACGGTGCCGCTGAACAGGTACATGCGGTTGGGGTCGGTGGGCCCGTTGACCGAGCAGTGGTAGCCGTCGCAGAGCGTGAACGCCTCGGCGAGCTGGTAGTAGAAGGCGAGGCTGTCGCGGTCGTAGCCGACCATGGTGCCCTCGCCCTTGGCGGCGATCCAGCGGTCGTGCCGCCCGGACGCGAAAGCCTCATGGCCGGTACCGGTTCCGTGATCGGTGCCGTCGATGTTCTGCAGCGTGGTGAGGTAAGGCAGCACGGTGCGCCCGCCGTCGGGCTGGTGGAAGACCGAGCGTCCGGTGGACAGTTGGAGCGCGTTGAGGTCGGCGTAGCCGCGCACTCCGGCCATGCCGCCGTAGTAGTGGTCGAAGGATCGGTTCTCCTGCATGAGGATCACCACATGCTCGATGCGGTCCCACCCGCCGGGTGGGGCCGGTTCGGCCCAGGCCTGGACCAGGCTCGGCGGGAGCATCGACATGGCTCCGGCCGCACCACCCAGCTGCGCGGCGTGCTTCAGAAAGCGCCTCCGATCCATGATCTCCCCTGTGAGCATAGGAACGGCTATCACTGAGGATCGCCGACCGAGCTTGGGGGTCCGTGGCGGTGAGGGGGTTCACTGATGAAGGGTCAGTTAATCATTGGCTCCGGACGTCGCGGATCGGTCACGCGGGGTTCACTCCTGTTCACGTACAAGAACGAATACCAGCTCGGTGTCGCCGATGCGGAGCAGCGCGCCGTCGGAGAGCAGACCGCTGTCGAGCACGCGCGCGCCATTGATGTAGACGCCGTTGGAAGAGTTCAGATCCTTGAGCACCCAGGTGTGGCCATTGTCGATGATGAGCGCGTGGTGGCGGCTGACCCGGCCGTCGGGCAGCGCGACATCGTTGTCGGACAGGCGTCCGATGCGGGTGGTGGAGCCGACCACCGGGTAGATGTGGCCGAAGCGGTCGCGCAGCAGGGCCTGGGGTTCGTGCCAGCTGCGGTCCACGATGGTGGTGGCGCGGGTGGCCGAGGCCGCGCCGACCGCGCGCACGCTGAGCGGATCCTGGCGCAGGATGCGCGATTCCAGCTCCCGGATGCGGTGGCCCGGATCGATGCCGAGTTCGTCGGCGAGGATGGCGCGCAGGCGGCGGGCCGCCTCCAGGGCGTCGGATTGGCGGCCGGTCATGTAGAGCGCGGTGATCAACTGCTCCCAGAGTGATTCCCGCAGTGGATGATCGCGGACCAGCAGGTTCAGTTCGGAGACCACGTTCTCGGCGCGACCCTGGGCGATATCGGCCTCGGCGCGGGCCTCGATGACGCCGATGCGCTCGTCGTCGAGGGCGACCGCGTAGGCGTCGGCGAAGCCGAGCCCGCGCAGGTCCGAGAGGACCGGGCCGCGCCACTGGGCCAGCGCGTCGGACAGGACCTCGGTGGCGGCGGCGAAGCGTCCGGCGGCGAGGGCGCGCAGGCCGTTCTCGCGGCGGGCGCGGAAGCGGAAGACGTCGCAGGCGGCGTCCTCGACCACGATCCGGTAGCCGGTGCCCATGTGCTGGAGCATGTTCCGGGCGTCGATGCCGCCGTCGCGCAGGGGCTTGCGGAGGTTGGAGACGATCGCGTGGAGGCTGACGCGGACGTCGGGCGGCGGATTGTCCTCCCAGACGGCGCTCGCGAGCGACTCGACCGATACCGGCCGGTTGGCATTGATCGTGAGATACGCCAGTACCGCACGCTGCTTGGGACCGCCCAGCTGCTGCTCCACCCCACCGATGGTCAGCTGTACCGGCCCGAGCACCCCCACCTGCGCCCGCACCTCACCCATCGCCGACCTCCCGCCGAGCTCCGGCCCACTCGACCGCGATCCACCCGGCCGCGGTTGCCGCCCGTCACTGTAACTATCCACGGCCATCGCGCCCCTCGCATCCGACGATTCCTCCACCGAACTGGTCGGTCCCCGATCCGCTTTCGTTGCACCCGCCCCGAATCCCGGTGAGCGTGCGCTGGTGAACGCGATGGGCAACGGCCCGGTGGGGGCGCGGTCATCCCGGCGGGTTCCGGCCGGAATCCGCCGCGGGGCGATGGATTCCGGCCGAAGTCATGCCGAGGTGATGAGCGGAAGCATGCCGATACGTCCGGTGCGGGCGGCCTGCCGCGCGGGTCCTTGCGGCGGTTAGGGATTCAGGTTGTAGACCTCGACGGTGCCGATCTTGGCGGCGGGGTAGTTGGCCTTGACCCAGGCGGCGATCTGGGATGAGGAGGACTGGGGGTCGGAGTTGTTCCAGCCGCCGTTCTGTTGCGGGGCGCCGCCCTGATCCTGCGGGGCGTTGCCACCGCCCTGTTGCGGGGTGCGGCCCTCGCCCGAGCGGGGGGTGCGGCCCGGCTGCGGAGTGCCGGACTGGGTGTTGTGCGGTTCGCCGGATTGCGGGGTGTTGTTCTGGCGGTCGCGGATCAGGTAGTAGCCGATCTGGTGGTCGGCGACGTACTGCTGGAATTGGGCAAGGCTCGGCGAGGGGTCGCGGCCGCTGAAGCCGCCGACGGCGAGCAGCGCCTTGCCGGTGGTCAATTCGAGGGTGCTGACATCCTGCGCGCCCTGCGCGGCGGCGGCCCAGCGGGCGTCGCTGCCATTGATCAGATCGATGATCGCGGGGTCGACCGCGCTGCCGCCGTCACGGCCGCCACCGCCGCCGCGACCGCTGCGGGACGGACCGGCGGTCGGACTGCCGCCATTGTGCGGCTGGGCGACGGTCTCGAGGGTGTACGCGGTCGGGCCGAGCAGACCGGCGACGAGCGCGAAAACGCCGATGGCGAGCGAGAATCGGGGCAGTTTCGGCGCGATCAGCAGCGCCGCGGCCGCGAGCACGGCCAGCGCCACCAGGGTCCAGCGCAGCCACGGGAGCCACTCGGGGGTGCGGTGCAGCAGCGCGAAGGACCAGACGCCGGTGGCCAGGGACATCACCGCGAGGGTGACGCGCGCCGCCGGATGTGCACGACGCCACCACAACTGGGTCGCGCCGATGCCGATCAGCGCCGCCATCGCGGGTACCAGCTCCATGGAGTAGTAGGAGTGGAAGCTGCGGCTCATGGTGCTGAGCACGACGCCGGTCACCAGCAGCCAGCCGCCGAACAGCAGCAGTCCGGCGCGGACGCGGTCGGTGCGCGGAAGCCGGCGGGTCAGCCAGAGCCCGGCGAGGAGCGCGATCAGGGCGGCGGGCAGCAGCCACGAGAATTCGGTCGCGAGCTCGCCGCTGAACAGCCGGGTGAGGCCCGGCTGGGATCCGAAGCCGCCGAAGCCGCCGCGGGGCATCTGGTCGGCGGCGTGCTGGACCGGGTCGGGCACGGCCGTAGGATTCGGCCGGGGCCCACCGCCACTGTGATTGCCGAAGACGCGGCCGAGGCCGTTGTAGTCGACGGCCAGTTCCCACAGGCTGTTGCTGGTGGAACCGCCGATGTAGGGCCGGGATCCGGCGGGCCACAGCGCGACCAGCGCCACGTACCAGCCCGAGGACACCACCAGCGCGACGCCCGCGGCCGCCAATTGCCCGATGCGCGTGCGCCATCCGGCCGCGCCCGCCACCAGCACCACCAGCGCGAGGCCCGGCAGCACCAGGAAGGCCTGCATCATCTTGGCGAGGAAGCCGAAGCCCATGAGCACGCCCGCGCCGACCAGCCAGCCGGTGCTCGACGACCAGAAGCGTTCCCCGCCCGCGTCAAGGGACCGGACCGTGCAATACGCGGCGGCCACCAGGAGCAGGAGCATGAGGGCGTCGGGGTTGTTGAAGCGGAACATCATGGCCGCCACCGGAGTCACGGCCAGCGCCGCGCCCGCGATGAGACCCGCGGCCGGTCCGGCCCAGCGCCGCACCGCGGCGATGAGCAGCGCCACCGAGGCCACACCCATCAGTGCTTGCGGCGCGAACATGGACCACGCGTCGAATCCGAAGATCCGGCCCGACAGGCCCATTACCCACATGGCGGCGGGCGGCTTGTCGACGGTGATGGAGTTCTGCGGATCCAGCGAGGCGAACAGCAGCGCCTTCCAGCTCTGCGTGCCGGACTGGACGGCGGCGGCGTAATAGCCGTTGCCCCAGCCCGCGCCGCCGAGGCCCCACAGGTAGACGACGGCGGTGGCGATCAGCAGCGAGAGGGTGAGCGGCCGCTCCCAGCGCGGTTGCCCGGGTGGTACGAGCAGCGTCGACCACCGGGATACGCGGTTCGTCTCCGACGAAGCCGCGTCGGTGCCCACGGACGTGTTGCCGTTGGCGTCCCCGGACGCGTTGCCGCTGGCCGCATCGCCCGCGACGCCGGTGATGGTCGACATGCCACCCGCCTTTCCTGTGTCCCCAACCAATTCCCACTTGACTCTGCGGAGCCTAGGAGCCGGGATTCCCACCGAGCTTCACGTGCGCTGGGAGTTGTCTGTGAGAGACCGGTTCATGCCTCTGAACTGGGAGAACAGCAGATAGGGCACCCGCCCGGGGTGCCCTATCGGAGTGTCGGCCGGAGCCGTTTCAGTGCTGGTGTGCCAGCTGGACCGGGCCGCCCTCGAACGGTTCGGGAGCGATGACCCGGTCCAGTCCGAGCGAGATCAGAGTGAGCGCCAGGCCCGCCACGGCGATGCTGCCGCCCACCCAGTTCACCGAGGTCACGCCCAGCCCGCCGTCGATGGCCGCGCCACCGAGCCAGATTCCCAGCGCCGACCCGAGGGTGAAGGCCGAGATATTGGCGGCCGACGCGATATCCGGCGCGTCCCCGGCCTTCTGCATGACCCGCAGCTGCAGCGGCGCCACCACCGAGAACGCGGCCACTCCGTAGGCGAGCAGACCCAGCGCCGCGGTGACCGGATTGTGGATGAGCAGGGTCAGCGCGAACAGCGTCACCGCCAGCGACCCGACCGAAACCACCAGTGCCAGGCGCAGATTCCGATCCGCCAGCTTCCCGCCGAGCTGATTGCCCGCGAACAGGCCCGCGCCGAAGATCAGGAACATCGGTGTCACCCACTGCTTTCCGAGGCCGGTGGCCTCGGTCAGCTGCGGCGCGAGATACACGTAGCTCGTGAATACCCCGCCGTACCCCAGCAAGGTGGTCAGCAACCCGATCCACACCGCGGGCCGCCGCAACGCCCGCAGCTGGTCCGGCAACGGCGCGCTGCCTCCCCCTGCCATGTGCATCCGAGCGTGCGCATCCAATTCCGTCTCGTCAGCCGACCCGGCGCCGTGCGAGTGACCGTGGACGTTCGAGTCCGCCGCGGCCACCCCGGCCGAATGATCATGACCCGCACCGCTTCCCGGCTGGGCGTGCATGTGTTGTCCGAAGTCCGCCGCCGCGTGACCGACAGCCTCGGCGGTGGCATGAGAGTGGTTGTGGGCGTGCGACTCCACCGAAGCCTGTGAGGGAGCATGGGCCACGCCTGCCACACCACTCCCCGACTCGGCGTGCGAGTATCCGCCCGGGGTCGCCGCCACCACCGCGATGGCGGCGTGAGCGTGGCCGTGCGATTCCGCCGCCGCTGCGGCGTGGCCGTCGGCGTGGGCATGATCGTGCGTGCCGTCGGCTACCGTGCGGGCGCGTTCGCGGCCGATTGTCCTGGGGATCAGCAGGATCAGGCCGAGGGCGGCGAGGAGGCCGAAGAGGACCAGGGTGCCGAAGGTGGCTCGCCAGCCGAGGGCCCTGCCGACGGCCGCGCCGATGGGGGCGCCGAGAATGGTTGCGGCGGTGGAGCCCGCGAAGACCGTTGCGATCGCGCGGCCCTGTTTGCCCTTCGAGACCAGTTCGGCGGCGAAGAGGGCCGCGATGCCAAAGAAGGCGCCGTGGGCGAGGGCCGCGATGACGCGGCCGCTGAGGATCACGTCGTAGGTGGGGCCGAGCAGGGAGAGGGTGTTGCCGACCAGGAAGACGCCGGTGGTGGCCAGGAGCATGAAGCGGCGGCTGACGCGGCCGCCGATGGCGGTGAACAGGGGCGCGCCGATCGCGACGCCCAGAGCGTAGGCGCTCTCGAATCGGCCTACGGCGCCGAGGGATACATGGAGGGAGTCGGCTATCTCCTCCACCACGCCGGCGACGACGAATTCGTCGGCGCCCATGGCGAAGGCGGCGATGACCAGGGCCCAGACGGCCAGGGGCAGGGTGCGCACGGTAAACACTTCCTTGGATTTGTCGAGGGTGGATCACGGCTGCGGTGACATCGACAGGCGCACATGGCGTCTCCGTTCGGTCGGGGTGGAATCAGTTGGCGGGCAGGGTGAAAGCGGCGGTGCGGACCCGGTCGCCGTGCTCGAAGTCCAGGAACAGGCGGTAGGTGCCGCGGCCGGGAACCGCGGTGTGGAAGGCGACCTCGGGGCCGGGCGCGGTGACGCCGTCGCCGGGCTCGCCGTTCGGGTGCACGTGGACGTAGGCCAGATCGCCGGCGCGGATGATCACCAGGTGGCCGTAGGCGGCCAGGTAGGGCTGCAGGTCGGTGACGAGTTCGCCGTCCTTGCGCACGGTGAGGGTGAGCAGGCTGCCGTCGCCCTGCACCAGATCGCCGTCCAGGGCGACCTCGTAGCCGTCGACGGTGAAGGTGCGCGCCGGGGCGGGAGCGGCCTGGGGCCGGTAGTCGCCCGCGATGGCGAAATCCGCACCGAGAGTGATGGTCTTGCCGAGGGCGGTCGGCGCGATGTCGGTGAAGGCCCGGTATGCGCCCGCCTCGGGGAGGTTGAGCCGTACCGACCAGGTGCCGTCGGCGGCCCGCTCCGGGTGGACGTGCCAGAAGCCGGTCAGCTCGCGCCCCACGACGATCAGGTGCAGTTCCTTGTCGTGGATGCCGTCGAAGTCGGTGACGGCCGCGCCGTCCGGGCCCACGATGCGGAAGCGGAACTCGGTTTCGCCTGCGGCCACGACATTCTCGGCGAGTTCGAGGGTGTAGCCGTCCTGGGTGATCTGCAGGCCGCCCGGCAGACCGCCGCCGTGCGCGTGACCGCCGTGCGCCGCGTGCGCGCCATGAGCGTCGTGCCCGCCATGAGCGGCGTGCCCGGCGTGGGCGTCGTGCCCGGCATGCGCCGCGTGTGCGGCGTGATCCGCGTGCGCGTGGTGAGCGTGATCTCCGTGAGCGGCGTGGTTCTCGTGTCCGGTGTGCGCCTGGGTGGTCATTTTCTCGTCCCTCTCAACTGCTTTCGGTGCCTTACGGAAGATCAAGTTAATACCCCCCAGGGGTATCTACAAGGGGCGAAGTAGTGAACTGGGTCACTGCGCCGTTCCCCCGGATTCGGATCACCGTGACGGCAACGGTGGCCCGCCGGAAGCGGTTCGACGATCGTCCAACCTATGGCGAGCGAGACAGACTATCGAACGGGCCTGTTCGCGTTGGGAATCGAACTCGACGACACAGGTCTGCCACCGGTCGAATGGCGGGCGCGAGTACACGCGGCCGAGAACGCGGGCTTCACCTTCGCGACCGTCGGCGATTCCCTCGATCCACCGGGCCCCGGCTCGGGCGGACGGCTGGACGCCACCGTCCGCGCCGGTTTCGTCGCGGCCACCACCAGCACCCTCGGACTGGTCCCGGCGATCGCGGCGACCTACGCCGAGCCGTTCCACCTGTCGTCCCAGCTGGCCACGCTGGACTACGCCTCGCGCGGGCGGGCGGGCTGGCTGGCCGTCGACGATCCCGATGCGGCGCGCGCCTGGGGAGCCACCCCGCGCACCACCGCGGCCGAGCTCCGGCGCGAGCGCACCGATGCCATCGAAGTCGCACGGCGACTGTGGGATTCGTGGGAAGACGACGCGGTGATCCGCGACTACGCCGCCGGGAAGTTCCTCGACCGCGACAAGCTGCACCACATCGACTTCATCGGTGAGACCTTCTCCGTGAAGGGTCCGTCCATCGTGCCCAGGCCCCCGCAGGGTCAGATTGTCGTCTTCGGCTACGACGCGGAATCCGAGGGCCTCGATGTGGCCCTGGTCCGGGACCGGGCCGACATCGAAACCGCACGGGCGGCGGGTGTTCCACGCGTACTGCTGGATCTCGACATCACCCTCGACAGCCCCGCCACGATCACCGACCTGATCGCGCTGCTCACCGATCTCGCCCCGATCGCCGACGGTGTCCGCCTGCGCCCGGCCGCCCTCGACGAGGACCTTCCCGTCCTCTCTCGCCACGTCCTGCCCGCCCTGCTGCGTGCCGGACTCGCCCATCGCCCGGTCCCGGGTTCGACGCTGCGCGCGAATCTGGGCCTGCCCCGCCCCGCCAACCGCTACGCCAAGGAGCCGACCCGATGACCGAGGTCCCCTTCCCCGACGCCCAGGTGCATTTCGGCGTCTTCTTCCAGGGCGTCAATCACCACACCATCTGGTCGGATCCCAGCAGCGGTTCGCAGATCGACTTCGAGACCTTCCGGCACGTCGCCACCACCGCCGAGCGCGGACTGTTCGACGCCTTCTTCCTGGGCGAGGGCCTGCGGCTGCGGGAACAGGACGGGCAGCTACTGGACACCGATATCGCCGGAAGACCCGACGCCATCACGCAATTGGCGGCGCTGGCCGGGATCACCCGCCGAATCGGGCTGGTGGCGACACAGAACGCCACCTACAACGAACCCGCCGATCTGGCACGGCGGCTGGCGAGCCTGGATGTGCTCTCGGGCGGGCGCGCGGGCTGGAACGTGGTGACCACCGACAATGCCTGGACCGGTGAGAATTTCCGGCGCGGCGGCTATCTCGAGCACGCGTTGCGATACGAGCGCGCGGCCGACTTCCTGAGTCTGGCCCGCGAAATCTGGGATGCCTGGTCCGACACCGAGGTGCGCACGGTCGAACGCGAGAGCGCGCAGTTCCGGGTGGCGATCACGCCGACGGTGCCGCGCAGCGCGCAGGGACACCCGGTGATCTTCCAGGCCGGCGTCTCCCCCGCCGGACGCGATTTCGCGGCGGCGCAGGCCGAGGTCATCTTCTCCCCCTTCGGAACTCATTTCGATCCGGCGCTCGAGTTCGCGAACGATATCCGCGCCCGCCTGGTCGCGGCGGGCCGTCCGGCCGACGATATTCGTATCCTGCCGGGAACCCAGATCGTGCTGGCCGAGCACGCGTCCGAGGTCGAGGAGAAGCGGCGCTGGGTGCTGGGTCAGCAGATCACCGGCGCGACGGCGCTCTCGCTGGCGGGTCAGGTATGGGGTCGGGACCTGTCGCATCTGGATCCGGACGGCCCGCTGCCCGCGGAAGATCCTGAGCCGTCGGTGATCTCGTCCACGCGCGGCTCCCAGCGTGACGGGCAGGACCGCTCGGCGATCGTGGCGCAGTGGCGCGCGCTCGCGGACACCGAGCGGCTGACGCTGCGGCAGGTGGCCATCGAGACCACGGCCCGTTTCGGTTTCGCCGGGACGCCGGGGCAGGTGGCCGACGAACTGACCCGTTGGGTGCGGCACGGCGCGAGCGACGGCTTCAATATCACCCCGTACCAAGTGCCGACCGGTCTGGACGACATCGTGAATCTGCTGATTCCCGAACTCCAGGAACGCGGTTCGTACCGGTCCACCTATACAGGGACGACACTGCGCGAACATCTCGGACTGCGCGCACCGCTGACCCGCCGCTGAGCCGCGCGCCCGACCGAGTGTTTCCCGGCTGATTCACTGCCCGCACCCCTCGCGGCGGGTGGCGGATCGCCCCGGGCAATCTCCCGCTACGCCTGGAACCGCTCCGGCAGGTTTCCCGCGGCGTAGCGGGCGTAGGTGTTCTCCGGTGTCACCGTGATGATGTCGGTGACCTCCACCAATTCCGCCGGTACGCAGCCTCCTTCGAAGTGATCGACGCTGGGCACGATGACCGCCTCCAGTGCGAGCCGCGAGACCAGCACCCGCAGCCGATGGACCGGTCGGTCGGTCCAAGGGCCGAAGACCACGGTCCGGCGCAGGTCATAGCCTAGACGCTGGGCCAATATTCGAATCCGGGCCTCATCCCATTGCTGACGTTCGCCGGATATGTCGCTCCGCAACCATCCGATCGCATGGGGTTCCGATGTCATGGCTATCCCTCGAGGGTTTCCGCTGCCGGCGACTGTGCCGACTTCAACGTTGGTCCGCGGGGCCCGATTGATCGACGGCGTGCAATGGGGAAAGTATGGGGCAAATCGGGGTCACGACGGCGCGGCAAATCCGTGGAAAGCCTATTCTCGGAAGGAGGTCCAGCAGAGAGGCCGCATGCCGTGACCGGACGGAACGAGCTGCTCATCGAGGCTCGGCTGCGCATGGAATCCCCCGGAGCGCCGGGTCAATCGATGACCCGCAGAGAGTTGGCGGACGCCGTCAACGACCACGTCTTCCGAGCCACCAGCAAGCGGGGGGCCGTCGACGAACGACACGTCGGCAAGTGGGAGCGAGGCGAAACGACATGGCCCAGAAAGCATTACCGGGCCGCGCTACGGGCGGTCCTGAATGTGGCGACGGATGCCGAACTCGGCTTCCGCACGCCGCATCGCGCGGTGGATGACGAGGCCGTGAACCGCAAGCAGTTTCTTTCCAGCGCACTCGTGGTGAGCGCGAGTGTGGTGCTGTCGAATTCCGCGCCAACCGAATCCGAGCTCATCGACACCATGGCCGGTCCGACCTCGAACTACCGGCGGATGGAATCCTCGGTGCCCTCCGACCGCCTGGCGCCGGTGGTGGACGCGCACCTGACCCTGGTCGCGGGTGTGGTCCGGGACCGGCTGCGCACCTCCGGAGGATTCCGGGCGCTGTCCGAAATCGCCGGGCTGGCAGCGTGGTTGGCCGCCGACCGCGGGGACGATGCGGCGGCGCGGCGGCGCTACGTGGAGGCCATCCGGCACGCGGAGCGAACGCACCATCCGCTGCTGGTGTCGTACATGACGGCCAGCCTCGGGCACTACGCGGTCGAAATGGGCGACGGCCGAGCGGGTTTGACCTTGCTGCGCACCGCCGCCTCGCAACTGGGACCCGAGACTCCCGACAGCGCCGGGGCGTGGATGTCCTCCCTGCTGGCCGTCGCCTACGCGGCCACCGGGGACCGCGCCGGTGCGCTCGGGGCGCTGCGCCGGGCCGAGCGGCTGGTGGACCGGCAGCGCGGAGAACCGCAGTGGCCGTGGGTGTTCGTCTTCGACGGGCCCAAGGCGGCGCGGTATCAGGCCAGCGCCCTCACCCGGCTGGGCGACAATCGCGCGGCGCACGTCGCCTTCGAGAACGCGGACGCCTCGCTGACGGCCGAGAAGCCGCGCGCGCTGGCCAAGGTCGAGCACGCCCAGGTGCTGGCCCGCTCCGGCGACATCGAGGGCGGCTGCGCGCTCGCGGCCGAGGCGCTGCTGGTCGGGCTCACCTATCACAGCGAGCGAATAACCCGGCTGGCCAGGGCATTCCGCGCCGACCTGCCCGCGCGTACCGTCGAGGCCAGGGCACTCGACGAGGCCCTCGCGACCCTCTACGGACGAGACGATCAATGACGAGCGTCGCCATCACCGGGCATCGGGGGCTGCCCGCGCAGACGCTCGCCCAGGTGGATCGGGCGCTGCGCCTCGAGGTCGCCCTGCGTATCCGCCCGGGAGGGCCGATCCCGATCGGCGTGAGTTGCCTTGCCGACGGCCCGGATTCACTGTTCGCCCAGGCGATCCTGGATGCCGGCGGCCGCTTGATCGCGGTGGTTCCGGCCCGCCGCTACCGGGCCAGCCTGCCCGCCGCCCACCACCCGGTCTACGACCGCCTGGTCGCGGCGGCCGACCGGGTCATCGAGCTGAACCGCGAGCAGTCCGACCCGCAGGCGCATCAGGCCGGAAGCCTGCGCATGCTCGACGAGGCCGACGAACTGCTGGCGGTCTGGGACGGTCTGCCCGCCCGCGGCTTCGGCGGCACCGCCGACGTGGTGGCCACCGCCCGCGAGCGCGGAATGCCGGTGACGGTGATCTGGCCGGAGGGGGCCGAGCGGCCCTGAACTTGACCTCAACCTTGATTCAGGTACCAGGATGTGTCGTGCGGGCTGGCGACAGCCCCTGCCGCGGCCCCGCCGAGTCCCGTACACCCCTCGGCGAGGCCGCGGGCGTTTTCGCGCCACCGGGGCGTAGGGTCGGTAGCGACCGCTCAGCTATCCCGCAGCCGCACCGCATGATTCACGGTGGGAGAGGACTCAGCATGTCGATCGGGGAAGCCGTCGTCGTGGCCGTGGACGAATCGGCCGGTTCCGCGGTGGCCTGGGCCGCCCACACCGCCGCCCTGCACCGCGCGCCCCTGCACCTGCTGCGGATTCTCGAGGTCACGCCCGATCAGGGCCTGGGCCTCGGCACCACGATCACCACCGAGGACTACTCGCGCTTCGAGGAACACGGCAACTGGCTGCTGGAAACCGCGGCCGCGGAGGCCGCGAAATCCGACCCGGGCCTGACCATCACCACCGAACTGGCGACCGGCGCGGTCATCCCCGCCCTGCTCGAACGCACCCACGAGGCCCGCATGCTGGTCGGCGGCGCGCGCGGCGGCGGCGCCCTGCGCCGGGCCCTGCTCGGCTCGGTCAGCTCCGTGCTCGCCCGCCGCTCCCACTGCCCGTTCGTCGTGGTCCGCGACGGCGTCCCGCTACCTCCCGATCTCGCGACCCGACCCATCCTGGTCGGCGTGGACGGCACCAAGATCAGCGAGCCCGCCATCGCGGCGGCCCTGGACGAGGCGTCGGCACGCGGCGTCGACGTCATCGCCCTGCACGCCGAAGGCTCCTCCGACGACCCCGAAATGGACGCCCTCGACGACTACGTCCTCGCCGAGAGCCTCGCCGGCTGGCAGGAGCGCTACCCCAACGTCCGCATCGACCGCGAAACCACCCACGACCGCCCCGAACGCTCCCTGCTCGAACTCTCCACCGCCACCCAGCTTCTCGTGGTCGGCACCCGAGGCCGAGGCGGCTTCACCTCGAAGGTCTTCGGCTCCACCAGCCAATCCCTGCTGCTCTCCGTCCAGACCCCCATCATGATCGCCCCCACCCCCTGACCACCATGAACCCCCCACCCAAATACCTGCTACCAGCACGACCGTACGGCTCGGTAGTCTGACCCAGACGCCCCCGTAGCCCAATTGGCAGAGGCAGCGGACTTAAAATCCGCCCAGTGTCGGTTCGAACCCGACCGGGGGCACTAGGAAACTGCTGGTAAATCAACCTCGGGCGTGTCCTTCGGCTCACCGCATCGCCGGGCGAAGCCGAGCCGCATCGATGTCGGACACGTCAGTCGGCACTTGGCGGACAGCCGAGTCATCGTGCGCATCGCGGGTGTCACCGGTGTCGGTCTCGTCCCAGACCGGCTCAGCACCGGCACCAATCCTCGCCGCCCGGCCCCGGGGCGGCGCTGTCGGGCGCTGACAGCGCGGTATCAGCGAGGGTGGCGATCCTTGGCCCAGCTGGGCTGGCCGAGCAATACACGATGCCGACAAGTACTGCGACACACAAGGATTGCCATGACAACATCTATCAGCACCGCCGAGGCGTATGTCGACGGCCGTTGGATCACGGGTGCGGGTGAGCCGATAACCACGATCAATCCGGCGACCGGACGCCAGGTGGCAGTGACCCCGGCGGCGGCGCCTGCCCAGGTCGGCGCCGCGGTCGCCGCGGCTCGGCGCGCTTTTGACGGGGGCGAGTGGAGTCGGCTCGGCCCCGCCGACCGCGGCAGGCTGCTGCATCGTCTCGCGGACCTGCTCGAGGAGCACCGCGACGAACTGGTCCGGCTGGCGGCCACCGAGCTCGGTACCCCGGTGAGCAGCGGGCCTGTCCAGCACGTGGATCTGCCGGTGAAGTACTTGCGCTGGTTCGCGGCGGCCGCGGCACAGGGCCCGCGGGACGGATACGAACAGCCATTGCCGCTGGACCACGATCCGGTCACCAATAGCAGCATGCTGCTTCGAGAACCGGCCGGGGTCGTGGCCGCCATCGTCGCCTACAACGCGCCGATCACGATGTCCGCCTTGAAGATCGGCGGCGCCTTGGCCGCCGGCTGCTCCACGGTTCTGGTCACGTCGCCGAAGGCGATCCTGCTGACCTCGGCGTTCGTGCGTTTGGTCGAGCAGGCCGGATTCCCCCGTGGCGCAGTCAATTTGGTCTTCGGCCCACCGGAGGTCACCACCGGGGTCGTGCAGGCGCCCGAGGTCGACATGGTGAGTTTCACCGGTTCCCCCGCCGTCGGCAGCATCATCATGACGCTGGCCGCGCCGACCCTGAAAAAGGTAGTCCTCGAACTCGGCGGCAAGTCGCCCAATATCGTGCTGCCCGGCACCGATCTGAGCCGGGCGGTACCGGCCTCGGCCCTGCGGTTCACCCGCAACAGCGGGCAGGCGTGCGGCGCCACCACTCGAACCCTGGTGCCGCAGGCCGATTTCGACGAATACGTCGAGCGATCGGGCCAGTTCCTGCGGAGCCTGACAGTCGGCGACCCGCTGTCGCACGACACGGTGCTCGGACCGCTGATCACCGACGAGCACCGCGTCGACGTGGAGGGCTTCCTCGCCCGCGCTCGCGCGGCCGGTGCGCAGATCCCCGTCGGCGGCGGCCGCCCGGCCGGGCTCGAGGACGGCTTCTACCTCGAAGCGACGCTGGTGACCGGCGTGCCCAATACGGCGGAGATCGCCCAGGAGGAGCTCTTCGCGCCGGTGGGCGTGGTGATGCCGTACGCCGACATCGACGAGGCGGTCCGTATGGCGAACGACGTCAAATACGCTCTCAATGCCAATGTCTGGGGACCGACGGCCGAGGCGATCGCCTTCGGCCGCCGGATCCGTTCGGGCACCGTCACCGTCAACGGCGGCGCCGGTATGCGGGCCGACGCCCCGTGGGGCGGGCCGGGCTACAGCGGCATCGGCCGGGAGGGCGGCGAAGAGGGATTCCGCGAATTCTTCGAGGTCAAGCACATGCAGTGGCCCTTGTGATCGATGATGCGACGCCGGCACCCGGCGACGGCGTGCCGGTTCAGGACCCGCGCGGACAGGGCGCGAATCTGATCGCCAGCAGCGCCAGCACCCGGGGTTGCCGGGTCAGCGCCTCGTTGCGCAGCCCGCACAGCAGCCAATGCCGGGCGAGGCCGGCGTACAGACCGAGCGCGCGCTCGCGATCGCCGGCGCGCAGTGTCCATTCCAGGGCGGCTTGACAATTGGCGTATTCGACGGTGAGCAGGTCCGCGGCTCCCCGGTGCCGCTCGTCGAGCGACAGCGGTGCCGCGTCCCGCATGAGAGCGAGGAAATGGTCTGCGTGCGCGGCCGCCATGCGTCGGCTCTCGCCGGCCGCCTCCAGTTCCGCCGCCGCGTAAGCGCGGATCGTTTCCACCATCCGGTATCGCCTGCCGTCGAACTCGACAAGGGATTTGGCGACCAGCGCGGTGAGAACTTGCACGGTGTCCTCGCCTCCGCATACCGCACCGATGGCGTCGAGTTCGGCACCATCGGCGAAAACCGCCAGCCTGCGCGCCAATTCGGCCTCCGCGTCGCTGAGCAGGTTCCAGCTCCAGGACACCGCGGCGTGCAGCGTGCGATGGCGAGGTGCCCCATTCCGGCCGAGCGAGTCCAGCAGGCGGAACCGGTGGGGCAGCCGCTCGGCCAGCTGCCGGACCGGCAGGGCGTGCAGGCGGGCCGCGGCGAGTTCGATCGCCAGCGGCAGTCCGTCGAGGCGGCGCACGACGGTGACGACATCGGCGCACTCGGCGTCGGTCAGCAAAAAATCCGGCCGCACCGCGCGGGTGCGGTCCACGAACAATCGGACCGCGGCTGACTCGGCGGCCGTCTCCACCGGTGCTCCGGGCTCCGGAAGCGCCAAAGTCTTGACCGGGTACAACTTCTCACCGTCGATGCCGAGCGGCTCGCGACTGGTGGCGAGCACGGTCAGCAGGGGGAAGTGCCGCAGCAGGAAGGCGGTCAACTCGGCGGCCGCGTCGATTACGTGCTCACAGTTGTCCAGGATCAGCAGCATCCGAGCGTGCCCCATGGATCGGTGCAGTACCGCGCGCCAGTCGGCGGCATCGCCGGATCCGCCGAGCCCCAGAGCGGACAGCAGGGCGGCGGGAACCGAGGACGGTGTCGACGCGTCTTCCTCGCGCTGGGGCGCGACGCTCGCGAGGTCGGCGAAAACGCAGCCATCGGGCCAATCCGACTGCGCCGCAGCGAGTTCGGTCGCGAGCCGGGTCTTGCCAACGCCGCCGGTCCCGGTCAGCGTAACCAGCGCGGAACAGCGGAGCATCCGGGTCAGCCGGTCCAGATCACGTTCCCGGTCGACGAAGCTGGTCCACCGGCGTGGCACCGCCTGCGCCCCCGCGCGGGACACCGGCCCCGCCGCGGCCCGCGATTCAACCGCGGACTCCGGTACTGGCCGAGCCGAATCCTGTTGTATCCGTAGCGAATCCCGCGGGAGCCGCTGCGGTCCGGGCGGCTCCGGCGGGGACGACGGAGTCGCTTCGTCGGTGTCGATCGAGGTCAGCGCCGCGTGCAGGGCCGGGCCGGGTTGGACGCCGAGTTCCCGGCGCACCAGTTCGGCCGTGTGCCGGTAGACGTCGAAGGCCTCCGATTTCCGGCCCGACGCCGCGAGCGCGGTGATGCGGCGAGCCGCCAGCGTCTCCCGGAAAGGGTGCGCCATCGAGTGCTGTGCCAGGTCGGACAGCGCCTCCTCGGCCCGCCCGAGCGCCGAGAGCAGATCGGCGCGCAGCTCGATCGCCGCCAGCCGCCGCTCGGTCAGCTCGGCGACCAGCGAGCGCATGGCGGCCGAGGCGACCACCCCGGTGAGCGCGTCCGAACGCCATTGCGCCAGAGCCAGTTCCACGGCCCGGACGGCGGGCTCGGCCTGCCCGGCCGATCCCAGCCGCCGAGCCTCGACGACCAGTTGCTCGAATCGGCATACATCGACCGCGGCCGGCTCGACCGCCAGCAGATAGCCCGCTCCGTCCTTGACCACGCGATCCGCGCCGACCGCCGCGCGCAGTCGGCTCACCAGAGCCTGTACCGCGTTCTCGACTCCCGTCGGCGGGTCCACGTCCCAGATCCCGTCGATCAGCGGCCCGGTCGGCACCACCGCCCCGGCGCGAAGAGCGAGCAGCGCCAGCAAGGTTCGCAATCGCGGCCCGGTGATCGCGAGCTCGCGCCCGTCATCCGTGCTCACCGAAACCGGGCCGAGCACCCTCACCTGCACCACATGACACCTCCACGTGACCTTCCGCCCATGATGGCCGGAACGAACGGTCGCCGTCGAACGAATTCACACCACCGGGTGGCCGCCGACGGCCACGGCGGGCACCCGTTCGCGCACCTGCCAATGCTCGACGATCAGGTCCCCGAGGACGCGGAACACATCCACGACCGCCGTGCCGCGATCCTCGGGTCCGGTGGTGAACAGACTGTGCGCGAACACCAGATCCCCGGCGGCGGCGATGCGACGCAGCTCCCACCGCGCGCGCGGGAACCGCTGCCGCACACCGCGGATCAGCTCGACCAAGGCCCGCCGACCGTCGGGCAGACTCGGATTGTGCTCGACCAGACCACCGGCGACGAAGCGATCGGCCAGATCGACACGCCCCTGGTTCCACACCAGTTCGAGATAGTCGACGACGAGCGCGTCCATCCCGGCGCGACCGAGCCCCGGTCGGGTGATCAAGCGCCGGTCTCGATCATGACGGTCTTCTGCTCGGTGTAGGCCTCGAGCGCGGTGCGTCCGCCCTCCCGGCCCAGGCCAGAGGTCTTGTATCCGCCGATCGGGGCATTGGGCATGAAGGTGTAGCCGTTGATGCCGATCGCTCCGGCGCGGATGCGCCGCGCCAGCCGGAAGGCCCGTGCGATGTCCGTGGTGTAAATGCCCGCGGCGAGGCCGTATTCGGTGTCGTTGGCGAGCCGGGCCGCCTCGTCCTCGTCGGTGAACGGGATGACGGCCAGCACCGGGCCGAAGATCTCCTCCTGCGCCAGCCGGATGCGATTGTCGACCTGGGTGAAGATGGTCGGGTTCAGATAGTTGCCGGCGCTCAGCGCATCGCCGGGCCGGTCCCCGCCGAGCAGCAGGTGCGCGCCGTCCGCGGTGCCGGATTCGACGTAGTCCAGGACCTTCACCAGCTGCTGCTTGTTGATCAGCGGTGAGGCGTTGGTGGCCGGGTCGAACGGGTCGCCGTAGCGCACCGATGCGGCGATCTCCCGTGCGCCGTCGAGGAATTCGTCATAACAGTCGACATGCACGAGGGCCCGGGTCTGGGCGGTGCACTGTTGTCCGGACATGCCCAGCGCGATCATGCGCATCACCGCCTTCCCGGCTTCGCGGACGTCCGCGTCGGGGAAGACCAGGCTGGGGCTCTTGCCGCCGAGTTCGAGGGTGACCCGTTTGATGTCGCGCCCGCTGGCCTCGAGAATGCGCCCGCCGACCCCGCGGCTGCCGGTGAAACTGATCTTGTCGACGCCGGGATGGGTGATCAGCGCCTGTCCGGACGTGGCCCCGACACCGGTGACGAGATTGAAAACGCCCGGCGGCAAGTCCAATTGATCGATCAGTTCGGTGATCGCGAGACTGCTCAGGCTGGCGTATTCGGAGGGTTTGAGCACGACCGTGCACCCGGCGGCCAGCGCGGGCGCGACCTTGTTGGCCAACTGCAGCACCGGCGCGTTCCAGGGCACGATGGCCCCGACCACGCCGACCGGTTCGCGGAAACTCAGGTACTGCAGGTCACTTCGCTCGGTGTACTGCGGGTAGGTCTCCCCGCCGAGCTTGTCGATCCAGCCGAGATGATGGTCGAACACGTCCGCGGCGACCCCGGCCGAGAGCCGGTACTGGCTGGTGAAGGAGATCGGCATGCCGTTCTCGAGCGTCTGGATCCGGCTCAGCCGCGGTGCGGCCTCGCGCAGCAATCCGATCAGGGGTTCGAGGATCGCCTTGCGTTCCTTGGCCCGCAGCCGCGGCCACGGGCCCTCGTCGAAGGCTTGCCGCGCCGCGCTGACAGCCCGGTCGACATCGGTGGCCGAGGCGTCGGCGATGGTGGTGACCTCTTCGTTGGTCACCGGGCTGAGGTGCTGCCAGCGCGCGTCGGAATCCGAATCGCACCACCGGCCTCCGATGTAGAGGCGTCCCGGGTTGACCTCCAGGACATCCCGGTACGGAAGGACGGACAGCGTGAACCGGCTGGCATTGTCGGTATTCGTCATACCGAACACACTCATCGGCCCCGCGGACACCGCACTGGTACGCGGCGACAGTCCGATATCAGCAGCCGCGATCAGTCTTGCGCGCATGGTGAACAATTCGATCCGTCCCGGCCCCGGCGGCGCCGCCCATCCGGCGAGCTACCACCTGCCGCGCCCAGCGGCGTTCTGGCTCTTGGTGGCCGCACTGGCCCTGATGCTGTTCGCTTCCTCGGCGCCGTCCCCGCTGTATCCCGTCTATCAGCAGCAGTGGCATTACTCCGCACTGGTCTCGACGGGCGTGTACGCGACCAATGTGCTCGCGCTGCTGGTCACCTTGCTGGTCGCCGGGTCGCTGTCCGATCATGTCGGGCGGCGGCCGGTACTGTTCACGGCCGCGGTGGCCGCGCTGGCGGGAACGCTGATCTTCGCCGAAGCGCGCTCGGTGACATGGCTTTTCCTCGCCCGCGGGATTCAGGGCATCGCGGCCGGGCTGTCCACCGGAGCGATCAGCGCGGCACTGATCGACTTGCAGCCGTCGGGCTCGCGGCTGGGGGTGCTGATGTCCAGCATCGCCGCCGGGGCCGGCTCGGCAGCGGGCGCGATGTCGTGCGGACTGCTGGTGGCGTTCGCGCCCGCGCCCACGCACTTGGTGTTCTGGCTGTTGGCCGCCGCCTACGCCGTCCTGATCATGGGCGTCACCGTGATGCCCGAGACGGTCGCGCCCGACGGCCGAGCCTTGGGCTCGCTGATACCGAAAGTGTCGGTACCGCAATCGGTCCGGTCGGTCTTCCAGACGCTGCTGCCGTCCATTGTCGCTACCTGGGCGCTGGGCGGCCTGTACCTGTCGCTCGGCGGGGCGCTCATGCGCACGCAATTCCAGCTGACCAGTCCGCTGGCCGGCGGCCTGGTGATCCTCGCGCTGCAGGGCGCTTCGCTGACCGCCGCCGTACTGACCCGAGAATGGACCATCGACCGGTTGCTGCGCGGCGGCCCGACCTTCCTGATCACCGGTGTCGCCGTTGCTCTGACCGGCGTCGCCACCCGTGAGGTGTGGCTGTTCCTCATCGGCAGCAGTATCGCCGGAATCGGCTGCGGGCCAACCTTTACCGGCATTCTGCGGATGCTCACCGGGTTGACCGAGGCCGACCGCCGCGCGGAGGTGATCACGGCGACCTATGTCGCGGCCTATCTCGCGTTCAGCCTGCCCGCCGTGCTGGCCGGACTGTGCCTGAGCCGATTCGACCTGCCCACCACCGCGTTCGGCTACGGAGTGATCGTGCTCGTCCTCGAACTCGTCGCCGTCCTCAGCAGCCGCCGCCACCACGGCGCGCTGAACACCCTCACCGCGGCCCCGCCGTGTCCCGCGCCGTGTCCGGGCACGGTCGCGGCCAACCCGCGCGTCGTCGCCGCGCACGCCTGATCGGTTATGCGGCAGGTGATCTCGAGACGGCCAGCGCGGTGTGCTCGACCTCGACCAGCAGCGGCTCCAGCACGGCGTCCTCGTACTCCCCCGCGATCGCCTCGAACACGTCGTCGCCGAGCGCATTCCGAGTCGCCGCGAGCGCACGCGAGATGTCGGGCCCGAGCACGGTGCGGCCCTCCTCCCGATACCCCCGCAGCACCACCCCGAGTACGCGCGCGGCGTTTTCGGGCAGGCCGGCCGCCAGCGCCGTCAGGACATGCGCGAACGCCACATCCAACAGCATCAGCGGGGACGCGTAGGCGGCGTATTCGCGGGAGATCCTCAGCTGTCGCACGGCATCGTCGAGCCGTTGCGCCTCGGCCAGCACGGCCGCGAAGATGGCACGCCATCGCGCCGGCACATACATTCTCGGGACACGTTGATGAGTTCCGATCACCGGTTCGGGGATCACAGCCCGCTCGAAGAGCTCGACCGCACGGTCGACTCGCCCCTCCCGCCACGCCAGATAGCCCTGGTTCACATACCGGATGCTCATCGATTCGTCGGTCAGTTCCATCGGGTCGAACTGCTCGGCGCACGCGAGATAGCCGACGGCGCCCGCGATATCACCGTCCTCGAGATGCAGGTTCGCGGCGCCGAGCAAGAAGTTGTGCCGGGTGTCGGGACTGAGCTCGTCGGCCACCAGTTCCAGTCCACGGCTGATCAACGTTGTGGCGCAGCCGATTCCATGCCATTTGCTGCGCATGAGCGCGAGTTCGAACAGGGCCCCGCACAGCGTGCGCGGGTCGCCCGCGCTGCTCAGACAATCCACGGCCGCTTCCAGATCGGTGAAGATGCTCTCGATCGGCTTGGCATCGACGTCCTCGTAGGCCCGCAGAACCAGCACTTGGCCGCGCAATGCACCGTCCTCGGCGGTCGCACAGCGCTCGAGCAGGCTCCGATCGCCGCGGTAGTACTCCCGCAGGGCCAATGTCAGAACGAAGAACGGATGGACGCCACGCGGTTCGGTCATCGCCGCCCGGATCAGCCGTTCGAATTCCGCGGAGGTGTCGGCGATCCACTCCGGCAGGACGGTCACCGCTCGCGACTGGATTTGCTCGACGTAGCGGCATGTCAGAAACGATCCCGTGCAGCCGGACGGTATCTCACCGCCGGTGACGTCGAGCACCGCGGATTGCCAGGTCGACAGGTGGGTTCGCTGGCCGCGCAACAGCCAGTACCAGGCCAGCTCACCGAACAGCCGCACCGCGAATTCCGGCACCCGATGCCGGACCGACCAATCCAGTGCCGCTTCACAATTGCCGTGTTCGGTGGCGAATCGATGCATCCACTCGGACTGGGCGGGTCCGCGCAACTCTCGCGCGCCGACCTCGATGAAGTCGGCGAACCATGCCGCGTGTGCGCGCTCCCACCGCTCCGCCTCGCCCATACGCGCCAACTCCTCCGCCGCGTAGGCGCGAATGGTGTCGAGCATCCGATAGCGCCGACCGTCGAATTCCACCAATGACATCGCGACCAATTCGGCCAGCCGCCCGGCGACGGTCTCGAGGTCGTCGATGTCGATTCCGCACACACCGATGACCGCCTCCAGGGTCGCACCACCGGCGAAAACCGAAAAGCGGCGCGCCAGCTCGGCTTCCGCGGCGGACAGCAGTTCCCAGCTCCAGGCGACCATCGCCCGCAGCGAGCGATGCCGGGCGGGCGCCTGGCGGGATCCGTTGGCCAGCAGGCCGAAACGATCGTCGAGCCAGCCGGAGAGTGTTTGCGGTGACAGACCGTGCAACCGGGCCGCGGCGAGCTCGAGCGCCAGCGGCACCCCGTCGAGACTGCGCACGATGGCCGCGACAGCACGGCAATTGTCCTCGGACAGTTCGAAATCCGGGCGCACCGCGGTCGCGCGATCCAGGAACAGTCGAACGGCGGCGCAGGTGGAGGCATCGTCGACGGCCGCCTCCGTCGCGGGTACCGGCAGCGCGGGCACGGGATGGAGCTGCTCGCAATCCAGCGCCAGCAGCTGACGACTGGTCGCGAGGACCGTCAGCAGGGGAAGCCGATCGAGCAGACCGACCACCACATCGGCCACCGCGGTGATCACATGCTCGCAGTTGTCCAGGATGAGCAGCATCCGTTGCTGCCGGAGCGTCCGCACCAGCAGATCGATCCAGTTCCCGCCGGGCTCCTCGCTGATCACGCCCGGTGCGACGGCGGCGAAAACCGCTGCCGCGACGGCATTCCGGACCATGGCGCCCGAGCGGTCCGGCGTGACCGCCGACAGATCCGCGAATCCATAGCCATCCGGCCACTGTTCGCGAGCCGCGAGCACCAGTTCGGCGGCAAGCCTGGTCTTGCCGATCCCGCCGGGTCCGACCAGCGTCACCAGCCGGTGCCGCTGGAGCAATGCCGCGACCTCGGAGACCTCCGTGTCACGTCCGACGAAGCTGGTCAGCCGCCGCGGCGGCGCCTGCGCATGCCGGGCGACACGCTGCGGTTCGGACGGCGGGTCGAGTTCCGCGACCGCACGGCGCAGGATTGCCGACGGTTCGACGCCGCGCTCGGTGCACAGCAGCCGCTCGGTGCGACGGAACGCCTGCAGCGCATCGGAGGTGCGCCCGGCCGCGCCGAGCGCGGTCACCAGGCGCGCCGCCAGCGACTCCCGGAACGGGTGCGCGGCCGCCTCGGCGGCGAGGGCTCGCACCACCTCCGCGGCCCGCCCGAGTTCGACGCAGGCGTCGGCGTGCAATTCGACCGCCGTCAGTCGCTGCTCCGCCAGCACTTCGGCCGCGGCCCACAGCGTTTCGGTCTCCGCGACCTCACGCAGCGCCGGTCCGCGCCACAGTCCGAGCATCCGATCCAGCGCCGCCACGGCATCGTCCGGCCGCCCCTGCGACAGCGCCAGGCGCCCTATGTCGAGCAATCGCGCGAACCGGATCGCATCCACCGCCTCGGGCTCGACCGCCAGCACATAACCCGGCTCCGCCCATTCGACGACATCCCGCCCGGTGATCGCCCGCAACCGCCTCACCAAGGTGTGCAACGAGTTCTCTGGCGAAGCGGGCATCTTCTCCCCCCACACCGCATCGATCAGCCGTGAGACGGGGACCACCTTCCCGGCATCGAGCGCGAGCACCGCCAGCAGAGCCGCCAGCCGCCTCCCCCGCACCCCGGCGAACTCCCCATCGCCGGAGACCACCTCCACCTCTTCCCCCAGGAGCCTTATCCGAATCAAGCTGGGCCACCCCTCTGTTCCCGTTCGCCGAAGGTCGTGATGATCATTCGGGGAGTTGATATCTCAATTGGCCAGTGTTGCAGTCTTAGCTGTCATACGACTGTCATCGCTGTGACGACGGTCGCTTCACCTCTTGACGGGAGACTTCGTGACCACGGCATTGCTCATCGGCGACCTCCAGCGGGGGATCACGAGCGGTTACCCCTTCGCACGCGAGGTCGTGCCGCCGCTCGCCGCCATGCTTCCCCGCGCTCGTGCGGCCGGCGTCCTCGTGGTGTTCGTGCACTTCGCCGTTCGCCGCAACGGGGCCGACTTACCGCCAGGCAACGCGCTTTTCAGGACCTTCTACGAGGCCGGGGACACCTTCCACGAGGGCTCGGACGGCACCGAACTCGAATTGCCCGTCGCCACCACGGACGTCGTCGTGCTGAAGCGCCGGGCCAGCGCGTTCGCGGGCACGGATCTCGACCTCGTACTCCGCGCCGGCGGCGTCGACAGTGTCGCGGTCGCCGGCGTCGCGACCAGCGCCATGGTCGCCGCGACCTGCTACGACGCGGCGGATCGCGGCTATCGGGTGACGGTGCTGCGGGACGGCTGCGCCGACGGCGACCCGGAAATGCACGACTTCTTCGTCGACAAGGTCTTCCCCAGCCGGGGATTCGAGGTCGTGTCCTGCGCGGAGTGGCGCTAAGGCCGTGCCGGTAGTTCGATGGGCGCCCGGCTCACCGACGAACTCCTCGACAACACCTGCAGGATGTCGAGACGCACACGCTCGCAACGCTCGTGCGTCGTGTCGTAGGCGCCGTCGGCGTCCCGCTCGCGGATCCGTTCGACGATGGATTTCAGTTCGCCGGGCGGGCTGGCGATATCGGGGGCGATCAGGGTGGCCATCCGCAGCACTCGCTCCAGCTCGTCGATCACCTCGACGATCGCCTTGGCGAGCCGATCGTTGCCGCCGGCATTGGCGATGATGCCCTCGAACTCGATCCCGGCGCGCAGCGAATCCTCCAGTCCCGCTTCGCCCGCCGCGCGCGCGAAGGGCACCTCGGCCAGAGCGTCGAGCCGCTCCAGCGCCGCCGCGCCGACCCCGGTGCGGGCCGCCACGCGGGCCGCCGCGCTGGACAGCACCGTCCGCAGGGCGCAGAGATCGTCGGTGTCCTGCAGCGTGATCGGGCTGACCACGTAGCCCGCGCGCGGCAGCGCGGTCACCAGCCCGTCCCGGCGCAACCGCGCCAGCGCCTCGCGCACCGGCGTCTTGCTGGTCTGCCGCTGCTGGGTGAGCGACGCCTCGGTGAACCCGCTGCCGGGCGGCAGGGTCAGATCGATGATCTGGCGTCTGATGCCCCGGTACGCCTGGCCGGTCCGGTCGAGGCCGGTCTCGTCCTGGCCGACCAGAAGCAATGCGGGGATATGCGGCGTCCCCGCGATCACGCTGTGAATATCCGACACCGGGCAAGTATGTCAGTGCGAGTCATTGATATGGCAGGAGATGCCCTACCGGTGGCCGGGCCGGTGGCGCCGTGCGGCGCGACGACCACGTCGCCGCCATCATCGCGGACAGTAGGCGCAGATCACATTCGACCGCCGATGTGAGTCGGTGTCGGGAGGATGTGCCGTCGATCCCATCGCATTGTCGGCCGGAGGTAGGCGAACCTACGCTCGATATTGGCCTTTTCACTTCCGAACGACGAAGGGCGGAACATCATGACAACGCTCATTCTCGTGGGCATCGTGACAGTGGGCGTCTTCGCGTACTTCCACACCGACGACAATATGGACTTCCGCGCCCGCGAAATCGCCGAATACCGCAGCCGCAAGTAGCGGGCGAAAGCGCCTCGGCGCGTGAAGGTGCTGAGCATGACAGCGGGCACGCCGGTGGGACCATCACCAGCGTGCCCGCTGTCGCGTCGTGGTCGGTGTCGCCGACGATGAAACGCACAGTGCCGGAGATGATGTAGAAGCCTTCGTCGTACCGGGCGGTGCCGCCGACCCCGGCATCGAGCGGCTGGCCACCGCCTACCGCCGCACACATCCCGAGGTCGACATCCGCATCCGCGACACCGACCCCCTTGATCCGATCCTTCGCCGGGGCGGCAACGCCCGCATACCGCGATCCCTCACCCGCGCATGTATAGTTGGCCACAGCAAGTAGTTGTATGCGCTAATTAAATAGTTCGTAAAGGAATCGATCATGGCGGCCGCAGCCCGTGATCCCAGTGCCACAACCGAACTCGACGACGCCGACCGACTCGGCACCCAATTGGTTCGACTGCTTCGAGCTGTCGGGCGGGCAAAGCATCGCGTCATCAAGCACGGACCGGAAGGTCTGGACCAGCTCGCTTACGCCATGCTGTTCTGCCTCGTCCACGACGGCCCGCAACGCACCGGGAAACTCGCAGAGACACTGCATGCCGAGATCTCGAGCATCAGCAGACAGACCCGCAGCCTGGTGGGTCACGGTCTGGTGGAGCGCGGGGCCGACCCGATCGACGGCCGCGCGTGCGTCCTGCACGCGACACCCGAGGGTGAGCGGATCTTCACGGAGAACCGCAGGCTACGCAATCTCTGGCTGGCACAGTTGCTCGCCGGTTGGTCACCGGCCGATCGCGAGACGCTGACCCGGCTGCTCGAGCGCCTGGCGGGCGACATCGAGCACACGACCGCAGCAACCGATACGAAATAAGGCTTCCAGACATGACTTCTGCGACCATCGAGGCACCACCGGGCTCGGCAGGCGAGGCACCGGCGAGGCTGTCCCACCGGCAGATCCTCACCATCCTGTCCGGCCTGTTGCTCGGCATGTTCCTCGCCGCGCTCGACCAGAACATCGTCAGCGTCGCGATCGTGCGAATCGCCAACAGCCTGCACGGATTCGATCAGCAGGCCTGGGCCACCACGGCGTATCTGATCACCGCCACGATCAGCACCCCGCTCTACGGAAAATTGGCGGACATCTACGGGCGCAAGTACTTCTACCTCACCGCCATCGCGCTGTTCGTCATCGGCTCCGCGGCGTGCACCTTCGCCACCTCGATGTACGAACTGGCCGGGTTCCGCGCCTTCCAGGGACTCGGCGCGGGCGGTCTGATGTCGCTGGCCATGACCATCATCGGCGATATCGTGCCGCCCCGCGAAAGGTCGCGCTACCAGGGCTATTTCATGATGGTCTTCGGCATCGCCACGGTGCTGGGACCCGTCCTGGGCGGCTGGTTCTCCGGCTTCGACCACCTGTGGGGCCTCGAGGGCTGGCGCTGGGTGTTCCTGGTCAACGTGCCGATCGGCATCGTCGCGCTGGGCGTCGTCGCCCGCGTGCTCAACCTGCCGCACCACCGGCAGCAGGTCCGCGTCGACTGGGGCGGCGCCGTGGCGCTGGCCGTCTGCGTGGTGCCGCTGCTCATCGTCGCCGAACAGGGCCGCGGCTGGGGCTGGGGTTCGGGCAAGGCGATCCTCTGCTACGCCATCGGCGCGGTCGGGCTCGTGCTGTTCATCGGCATCGAATACCTGATGAAGGACGCCGCGCTGATTCCGTTGCGGCTGTTCAGGAATTCCACCTTCACGGTGTGCATCGTGGGCGGGTTCATCGTCGGTATCGCCATGTTCGGCGCCATCTCCATGGTTCCGCTGTACATGCAGGTGGTGCGCGGGTTCTCCCCCACCAAGGCGGGTCTGCTGATGCTGCCGCTGGTGGCGGGCATCATGACCGGATCGCTGATCTCGGGCCAGGTCACCAAGCGCACCGGGCGCTACAAGATCCTGCCGGTCCTCGGCACCTTCGTGATCGCCTGCGGCGCAGCGCTGTACGCGACCGTGCACTACGACGCCCCGCTGTGGCAGCCGCTGGTGTACGCGGGCATCATCGGCCTCGGGCTCGGCGGCTGCATGCAGACGCTGATCATCGCGGTCCAGAATGCCGGTCCCCGTTCGGATATGGGCGTGTCGACCGCGGCCGCGACCTTCTTCCGGCAGGTCGGCGGCACCCTGGGTGTCGCGGTGTTCCTGACGATCCTGTTCAACCTGCTGCCGCACAAGATCACCGACGCCTTCGGCGGGCACCTGCCGCCCGGACTCAGCGCCGGCGCGCTCGACACCCTGCAATCGAATACCGCCGGGATCGCGGCCCTTCCGCAGCAGGTGCGCGACCCCATCCTGATCGGATTCACCAACTCGATGCAGGCCGTGTTCTGGGCCGCCGCGGGTGTGGCGCTGGTGGCGTTCGTGGTGCTGCTGTTCATGAAGGAGATTCCGCTGCAGGACATCGCGGCGCCGAAGCCCGAAGCCGCGAAGGCTCCGGCCGATGACGCCGACTGGGGCGAGGAACAGGTGTGGGAGGGCGCCGCGGAGGCGATCTCGCAGCCCGTTCCCGTGCTGGCCGCCGCCGCGGCCGGACGCCATGCCGCGGCGGCCAACGGCCACATCGCGACCAACGGTCATCTCGGCGCGGTCGAGGGACTCCCGGCCGAGGGGCCGAGCGGGTCGACCAACGGTAATGGCATGCAAGGAGTTTCGGCAGCAGGAGGGGCGATGATCGCGGCATCGGACGACGCGCACGGCGGGCCCGCCATCGAGGGCCGGATCATCCAGGAGGACGGGCGGCCGGTGCCCGGCGTGGCGCTGACGCTCATCGACCAGCGCGGGCACCAGGTTTCGCGGGCGCTGGGCGGCGAGGGCGGCGACTTTCGCATCGAAATGCCCACTGCCGGAAAGTATGTGCTGATCGCCTCGGCGAGCGGGCACCTGCCCGCGGCGGTGAACGTCACCGTCGACGAGCGCGCGCAGCGGCTGGACCTCACGCTGGAGGGTTCGGGCGAGTTGTCGGGCACCGTGCGCGCCGCCGGTCGCGGTGAACCGCTGGCCGGCGTCACCATCACGCTGACCGACACACGGGGCGAGGTCGTCGGCGCGGCCGTCACCGGAACCGACGGCGGCTACGTGTGCCACGGCGTGGTGTCGGGCACCTACACGCTCGTCGCCGCGGCCGAGCATCTGCGGCCCACCGCCGCCACCCTGGTGGTACCGGACAGCGGGCTGCTGCGCTACGACCTCGAACTGACGGCCATGGCCATGCTCACCGGAACCGTTGTCGCCGAGGGGCAGTCGGTGCCGAACGCGCTCGTCACCGTGCTCGACGCGACCGGGACAGCGGTCGGCACCGTGCACACCGACGCGGACGGTCGCTACGCGCTGACCGACCTCGTCGAGGGCGAGTACACGATCGTCGCCCGCGGCTATCCGCCGGTGGCCGGCCGGGTCGCGGTCAGCGCCGGACAGGTCGACCACGACATCGAACTCGGTTACGACCTCGACGACGCGACGGCCGAGCTCGAACAGTCCACGGACCGGCCGTGAACGGGCTCACCGCCGATATTCGCAGCGCCGAGGGCTGGCCCATTCCCGGAGCCGTCCTGACGGTCACGGATCTGCGGGGTCAGCAGCTCGCCCACACGACCTCGGACCAGACCGGGGCGGCGGCCACCGCGCCGCTGCCCGCGGGCACGCACACCGCGGTGGTGACCGCTCCCGGCCACCACCCGGTGGCCCGGGTCGTGCGCGTCTCCGCCGCGGGCGCGGGCGCGCTCGGCGAGATCCGGCTGGAACGGGAGGCGGGCGCGGTGCCGGCACCGCCGCCCGGCCCGTGGACCATCGACCCGATGCATTCCACGGTGCAGGCCACCGCGCGGCACCTCGGCATCGCCAGCATCAAGGCCCGCTTCGCCGAGGTCGGCGGCCGCCTCGACGTCGGCGAGATCTTCGAGCAATCAACAGGATTCGCCGAGATCAAGGCGGCCACCGTCGACACCGGCATCGGCATGCGCGACGACCACCTCCGCTCCGCCGACTTCCTCGATGTCGACCGCTACCCGTTGATCACCTTCACCGGCAGCGGTTTCCGCCGCACCGGCGGCGACACCTGGCTCATGCCCGGCGATCTCACCCTGCACGGCCAGACCCGCCGCATCGACCTCACCGTCACCTACGGCGGCTACGGCCCCGACCCCTGGGGCGGGGTCCGCGCCGCCTTCCACGCCGAAACCCTGCTGCACCGCGACGATTTCGCGATCGACTACAACGCGGTGGTCCGAGCCGGCATCGCCGCCGTCGGCACCACGGTGAAGATCGAACTCGACATGGAACTCGTCCAGGGCGACCGGCTACCGGCGATGTAGCCCGAGCAGTCGTCGCGGGTTCATACCAGGCGGTCGAGGATGGCTGCCAGGGCGCGAGGTTGCAGGATCACGCCGACGTGGCCGGCCGCCAGGTCGTGGACGTCGAAGGGGTTGTTCGGGGTGAGGCGGTCGGCGTCGTCGATCATTTTGGTCGCCAGCGCCGGAGGGATGACGTTGTCGCGGGTGAGCCGGATATAGGTGCGGGGTATTCGTCCCCAGGTGTCGGCTTCGACTCGGGCGTCGGCGAGGCTGGTGTGGGCGCTGTCTTCGGGTTGCATGCCGTAGTTGATGACCGTCAAGGTCTGTTCCAGGGTGGCCTCGGGCATGTTGGTCTGCCGAAAGTCCTCCAATGCCAGGGGATCCGAGGAACGGAGGTTGAATCGGATCAGGCCGCGGGTTACCGGTTCCATTCCCAGGAACAGCGAGTGCTCGGGGTTCGGGATCGGCACGTCTTTCAGGGCCTCGGGTGTCCGGCTCAGTGCCGTCGCGCTGGGTGCGTCCGGCGTGGATGGGCAGAACGCGGAGAGGTAGACGAGGCGGTGGATGGCATCGGGTATGGCGTTGCCCACCAGACCGATGGTCACGCCGCCGAGGCTGTGTCCCACCAGGATGACGGGTCCGTGTCGACGTACCTTCTGCACCACCTCGATCACGTGGGATACGTTGTCTTGCACGGTGATTGCTGACATCGGAGATGATGAGGCGACGAAGGCCGCGATGCCCTGGGCCTGGTAGGTCAGCGGTATCGAGGCGTCGAGTCCGTGCCCGGGTAGATCGACCGGCAGGCTGCGATGGCCGAGCAAGGCGAGCTCACGAACGACGGGTGCCCAATAGAAGCTATTGCCGTTCAGGCCGTGTACGAACACGAATGTCGGAGTGGCGGTTGCTGTTTCGGCATCGTGGCGGGCGAGATCGGGCATCGGGTTCCTCCCAGAGTGCAACGTTCAGTCTGAGCCGAACGGTAGATACCTTTCGCCGATGTTCAATGGAAGTATTTGCGGAAACGACGATTTGCACAGCTAGAGTCGATATCGACAATGCAATGACCGTGCCGTGAAATGCAAGGGCGAGCAGTCGATTTGCAATGAGATGCCGCCGAATGCATGCCGGCGCGGAACGATGATGCCGAAGGGGAGCCACCCATGCCGGGAGCCCGACTCACCCTGCAGGAGCGGGAATGCATCGCCGCCGGACTGGCCGAAGGGCTGGGATACACCGATATCGCACGCCAGCTCGCGCGCCCGGCCTCGACGGTCAGTCGCGAGGTGACCCGCAACGGTGGCCCGAATCGGTATCGCGCCGACCGGGCACACCGGGCTACGGCTACGCGATCGCGACGCGGCAAACCGACCACGCCCCCGCGATCGACGCCGACCACCGGGTCCGACCATGACGATGCCGTGCGCGCCTTCACAACCCGGTTCACCGAACTGTTCGTATTCGACGGGATGCCGCGAATGCAGGCGCGAGTGCTAACCTGCTTGCACCTCACCGACTCCGGCAGCCTTACCGCCGCCGAATTGGTGCATCGCCTCGGCGTGAGCCCGGCGTCGATCTCGACGGCCATCCGCGCACTCGAACAGCGGGATCTCGTTCGGCGGGAGCGTGATTCGCCGCGCCGTGACCGCTACTACATCGATGATCGAACCTGGTATCGCACCACGCTCAACCTTGCCCGCGCCTCCGAGGCGAAGGTCGAGGCGGCGCGCAGTGGGGCCGCAATCCTCGGGGCGACGACCCCCGCGGGTCTCCGCCTGACCGAAATCGGGCGATACCTCGATTACCTCGGCCACGAGATGGTTCAGGCGGTCGAGCGGTGGCACGCAGATCAACGGCACCCGGGCTGAACCGCACTCGTCACCCGACAGATCCCTGCATGTCTCAGACAGCCCGAGACCTCCTTCAGCTCTTATGGCAGACTGACCCAGACGTGAAATGCCCGAGCGCGACGGAGTCAGACAGGAGCGGGACATGGGTGTGAGGAAGCGGAAGCGGCAGGCCGCGCAGGCGCTGGTCGCCGGCAAGACGCCGAAGAATCCGGTGGTCATCAATGCCCGCACGCCCGACAGCACCACGGCCAGGTTGTTCGGACTCGGATTGGCCGGGACGGGGGCGGCGCACTTCACCGCACCGCGGGCGTTCGATCAATTGACCGCGACCGCGTTTCCGCGATCGACACGCAGTTGGACCTATCGCAACGGCGCCACCGAACTGTTCCTCGGCCTGGCCATCACCTTCCGCCGCACCCGAGTACTCGGTGCGGTCGGCCTGCTGGCCTACGTGGGTTTCCTCGGTAGCCGGTTGGCCACGAACATCGGGGCATCGAACGACCGGACATAAGGAAACCGCAGTGCGACATGTCATCACGGCGCATCCGATCGTCGACACCGTCCTCGACCGATACCGCGATCAACTCGGCCCGCAACTGCCCGCCTATCGACATCACGTTCTGCGCGGGCTCAACTACCAGCGAGACCTGTTGGGCGCGAACACGGTTCCGGACACCGCGGCCTTGGCGTGGGCGGTGCACGATCTCGGGGTCTGGACAGCGAACACCTTCGACTACCTCGAGCCCTCCGCGGCGCTCGCCGCGGAGTTCACCGGCGAATTCGGTATCACGGACCTGGATACCGTTCAGCGGCTGGTCATGGACCACCACCGCCTCCGGCCCGTCGACGACCCGCTCATCGAGACCTTCCGGCGGGCCGACCGCACCGACGCCTCCCGCGGTCTGATCCGCGGCGGGGTCAGCCGCGCCATGATCCGCGCCACGGTCGACGCGCTCCCCTACGCCGGATTCCATTCGATCCTGCTCCGCCGCGGCACGTCCCACGCACTCGCCCACCCGACCAATCCGCTCCCGATGCTCCGCTGGTAGGTCCGGAGCCGATAACGGGTAGCGGCCGCGACCGAGGTGACATGCTGATGCGACGAAGGCCCGCGGTACCGGAAGGAGCGCAGGAATGCCCGCACACGTCGACCACCCGGCCGAATTGGCCGAATTGGATCTGTATGCCGTCTGGACCGCGGCTCCGCCGCTGGAATCCAGCTTCGACCCGTTCGGTTTCGATCAGCGCATGGCCGCGTACCGGCAACTGATCGACGCGACCAACCGGAGCGGGTTGTTCGGACCCGACAATCGCGGAAATCTGCTGTGGGGACTGATGTTTCAGCTGCAGTGGCAGTTCCGCACCGGCCGACTCGGCGCGGAGGGCCGCCGTATCGACCCGGATGCCGCGTGGGGATACGGCAACTACGCGCTCAGTGTCGTGCCGTGGCTGGGCGCCGTGGACGCCGGTACGGTCGCGGACCTGGAACTGATCGGCCCACCCCAGCCCAGCCGCTTCGACTACGCGCACGGCATGGGACCCGCCCGCGTCGTCCCGCCGGAATTCCGAGCGGGCGTGCGTGATTGGCGCGACTACTTCCGCCTGCTGGCGTCGTCGCAGCCCGGCTCCGACGACGAGCCGCTGCGGCTGGCGCTCTGGAAAGCCCACAAAAGCTGCCTGGACGCGGTGGCCCGCCGCCTCGCCGATATCGACCCCGGCGCGTATTCCACCGACGAACTGACGTTCCTCCGCGGCTGGTGCCGAATGGTCGACTACCTGTGGGCCGCCGCATGGCACACCGACTTCGACTTCATGGTCACCCACGGCCTGGACGTCCTCCCGGAACGCCTCCTCCACAACGCCGACGATCTGACAGATCTCCCGGACACCGTGCGCCGCAATGTCTCCAACGTCCGCAAACTGGCCGACACCCCCACCTGGCGCTACACGATCGACCTCTTCCTGTGGCGCCGCGTAATGCGCACCCGCCCGGCACGCGAAGAGGTACTGGCCATGCTCGACGTCGTATTCAATCCCTCCGCCACCACCGGAGCGGACCGCCTCCGCGCCCTGCGCTACCTCTTACAGCCGTGAATCGAATCGGTCCCAGTGGGCGAGGAATGCGGAGAGCGCCCTGGAGCGGACATGGCGGTGCCAGACAAGCACTTTCGCCAGATCCAGGGGCGGATCGAATCCACGCACGGTGAGGTCGTCGCCGCTGGACAGGCCGTGATCCGAGGCCGCGGTGATCGCGACACCGAGCCCTTGGCGGGCCAGGGCGCGATGGAGCGCGGGATCGTTTGTGGCGCAGATAGTACGGGTCGTGGCGCCGTGGTCATCGAGGTAGCGGGTGATGTGCGGCAGGACCCCACTGGTCTCGTTGTAGGTGATGATCGCGGCACCGGCCAGTTCGGAAACCGGCCGACGGTCCGGCAATAAGTCTGCGTCCGTCCGCTTCTCGAGGGTGACGATCTCCTCCCGGTGTACGACCCGGTGGGACAGGTGACCGGGCAAACCGTCGACCGGTATGGCGATGACCGCGGCGTCGAGCTGTCGCTCCGATACGCGCGCGCCGAGTTCGGTGCTGGTGCCTCCCAGGATGGTGAGGACGACATCCGGATGGGCGGTGGCGAAGTCGGTGAGCACCCGGGCGGTCGCGTTCGTATCGATGCCGTCGACCAGACCGATGCGCATCTCGCCGGTGAGACTCCCTGCACGGTAGGCGAATTCATCCTTGGCCGCCGCCACGGCGGCCAGGGCCGCGCGGGCGTGCGGCAACAATGCGTACCCGGCCGCGGTGAGCCGGACCTGACGCGGTCGCCTTTCGAACAGCGCCTCCCCCAATTCTCTTTCCAGCCCTTGGATCTGCTGACTCAGGGACGGCTGCGCGACATGGCAGCGTTCCGCTGCCCGGGTGAACGATGCCGTCTCGGCAACCGCGACGAAATAGCCGAGGGTCCTGATATCCATCGGCCCACTATAGGTTGATCCTATGACACCGAGTTGATCTAGATCTTGGACCGATTCCCGATGATGGACGAGGGTTGACAACATTCAGCCACGCAACCGAAGGAATCAGCGATGTCCTCAGCGCTGCAGCCACTTTCACCGGTCGGGGATCCGAACGAGCCCACTGCGCACGGGATCGGTCAGTCGACCTTGCGAGCGATCGGCTTCCTGTCGTTCTACGACCGCTTCGCCACGGCGCCGATGATCGTGTCGATCGCGAGTCAGCGGCACATCGAATTCGCCAGTGCGGCAATGCTGGTGACGGTCTATGCCCTCTGCTACGCCATCGGGCAGCCCGTGTGGGGAATCGTCAGCGACCGGGTCGGACGGCTGCGCGTCATCCGCATCGCCCTGATCGGAGCTATCGCTTTCAGCCTGGCGACCGTCGCGAGTCCCACTTTCACCGTGCTGCTGGTCAGCCGAGCCGGCTGTGGACTGTTCGTCGGCGCACTGTTTCCCGCCGTTCTCACGCTGATCGGCGACCGGCACGTTGGAGTCGCGCGTGTGCGCGAGGTGTCAGCGGTGCAGACCTTCACCGCGTTGGGAACCACGCTGGCGACCCTGACCGCGGGTGCACTCTGCACGTGGACCGACTGGCGGATCCCGTTCGCGGCCACCGCCGTCGGAGCGCTCGTACTGTTGCGGATCTCGAAAGGCATGCCGGAACCGGTGGCACGCGACCTGGGTGGTGGCCGTGACCTTCGTGCGGCCTTCGGGTACCGGCCGGTTCTGCTCTACGTCCTCGGGATCGTTGAGGGCGCGCTGCTGCTGGGCATCTTCACCTTCATCGCCCCCGCGATCGAGCACACCGGTAGGTCAACGGTGGCCGCGGGTGCGTTGGCCGCCACCTACGGGGTCGGGATCATTGCGGGATCGCGGCTCGTGCGCGCGGTGTCGACCCGCATCGCTCTCTCCGGCCTCATCGCCGTCGGCGGTTGCCTGCTCGTGCTCGCCCTGCTCGTCGCCGCGGCCGGAGCGGCCTCCGCCCTTGCCCTCACCGTCGCGGCGATCATGATCGGGTTGTCGAATTCGTTTCTGCACGGCTCGTTGCAGACGTGGGCGACCTCGGTGGCGCCGGCGGCCCGGGCCACCACGGTGTCGTTCTTCGTCGGCTCGGTCTTCCTGGGCAGCTCCCTCGCCACCAGCCTGGCGAGCCCCTTCGTGAGCCGGGATCTGCCGGCGGTGTTCCTGGTTTCCGCCGGCCTCGCGGCCGTTCTGACCGTCATCGCCGCACCGTTGCGGGCTCGATGGGCAACGGTCCGTGTCCGTACCCGAGCCGCTCGGTGACGTCGCTCAGGTTCGTAGGTAGGAGGCGCCGTTGAGGTCGAGGATGGCGCCGGAGGCCCAGGTGGAGTGCGGGGAGGCGAGGTAGAGGACGGCGGCGGCGATTTCGGCGGGGGTGCCGACGCGGCCGAACGGGCTCTGGGCTCGGACCGAATCGCCCTCGGGGGAGGCGAGTTTGGCGTCCTGGCGTTCGGTGCCGACGAAGCCGGGGGCGACCGAGGTGACGCTGATGCCGTGCGGGGCGAGCGCGATGGCCATGGATTGGCCGAACGCCTGCAATGCCGCCTTGCTCGCGCCGTAGGCGGGGAAGTCGGGTTCGCCTCGGAAGGCGCCGCGCGAGCCGATATTGACGATCCGGCCGGGTGCGCCGCGCTCGATCAGGTGATGGGCGACGGCGTAGGTCAGATGGACCGGGCCGAGCAGGTTGATGTCGAGCATGCGCCGCCAAACCTGTTGCCACTGCGCCGCTTCCACCTCGGCGATGCGGTGGACGGTGTCGCCGGAGGTGGCCAGTGCCGCATTGTTGACCAGCACGTCGACCCCGCCCAGCGCCGCCACGGCCTCGTCGACGATCCGCTGGGCCGCATCGGGATCGGCGAGATCACCGCCCACGATCGCGTGCCCGCTCCCGGGCAGCGCTCGCACGGTCTGCTCCGCCGCACCCCGGTCGTGCCCGTAATGCACCGCCACCCGATCCCCGGCTTCGGCGAACGCCGCCGCGACCGCCCGGCCGATCCCACGCGAGCCTCCGGTCACCAGCACCCCACGCATGACGAAACTCCTCACTCGGTTCCCTGTCCGCTCCCCTCCCATCCTTACAGTGCGGGCACCGATGTCCGGCGGGGAAGGTGGGTCAGCGGCGGGTGCGGCGGGTGAGCAGGCCGATGATCCATCCGATCAGGAGGGTGGCCGAGAGGACCACCCACATCGGCGAGGTGACCGTGATGAGCAGGAATTCGATATCGACCTTGTGACGGTTCTCGATGATGAACGCGAGTACCAGCACGGTCAGCGCGATCGCCAGCCATTGCTTGGGTGAGATGCGGGCCAGTACCGATGGTTTCGACGGTTCGGTCATGGTTCGACCCTCTCAGCCGATCCCGCCGCTGCCGGGTATTGAATGTCGGCGAATCCGCGGTCTTTGCCCGTTCGTTATTCAGCGGCGGATCGGCACGATCGGGCCCGCGTCACAGCGAGCGGGAGATGATCTCCTTCATGATCTCGCTGGTGCCGCCGTAGATGCGGTTCACCCGCGAGCCCGTGTACATCTGCGCGATCGGGTATTCCATCATGTAGCCGTAGCCGCCGAACAGCTGCAGGCACTTGTCGACCACCTTGTCGGCGGTCTCGGCCGCGAACAGCTTGGCCATGGACGCGGTGGACGGATCGTTCTTGCCGTCGATGTACTGCTGAATCGCGTAGTCGACAAGGGTTTTGATGGCCAGCGCCTCGGTCTTGACCTCGGCGAGGGTGAAGGCATTGTGCTGGAACTTGCCGATCGGACGCCCGAACGCCTCCCGCTCCTTGGAGTAGCGCAGCGCCTCGAGCACCGCCGACTCGGCCAGCGCCGAGCACAGGCTGGCGATGATCAGCCGCTCGCGCGCCAACTGCTCCATGAGCTGGTAGAAGCCCAGGCCCTCCTGCGGACCGAGCAGATTCGCGACCGGCACCCGCATGTCGGAGAAGAAGAGCTCACGGGTGTCCTGACCGTGCTGGCCCATCTTCTCGAGCACCCGCCCGCGTTCGAAGCCCGCCAGCTCCTTGGTCTCGGCCACGATGAGCGAGACGCCCGCCGCGCCCTTGCTCGGGTCGGTCTTGGCCACGATCACCAGCAGATCGCAGTGAGTTCCGTTGGAGATGAACGTCTTCGAGCCGTTGATGACGTAGTGGTCGCCCTCGCGCACCGCCGTCGTGCGCACCGACTGCAGATCGGATCCGGTGCCCGGCTCGGTCATGGCGATGGCCAGCACCAGCTCACCGCTGATGATGCCCGGCAGCCACTTCGCCCGCTGCTGCTCGTTGCCGTAGTGGTACACGTAGTGCGACACGATCGGCGAGTGCACCGAGAAGCCGAAGGCATTGTCGTGCGCGTAGATCAACTCTTCCTGCACCACCGCCTGCATACCGAAATCGCCTGCCGCGCCGCCGAATTCCTCCGGCAGATCCAGGCCGAGCAGCCCGGCGTCACCGGCCTTGTTCCAGAACTCGCGATCGACCATGTGCTGCTTGCTCCAGCGCTCGCGGTTCGGCGGGATCTCCTTGCGGAAGAACTCCGCGGCGTGCTTGCGCAGCTCGCGGTGCTCGTCGGTCTCCCAGGTGGGGCGGTAGTCGGGGAAGAGTTCGGACATCGTTGTTCCTACTTTCCGGTGGAGGGGGTGCGCACCCCGTTGAGCGGGAGGTCGTGTGCCGCGGCGAGGGCCTCGAGTTCGGCAACGGTCTTGTCGGCGAAGGCTTTCCGGAACGCGTCGTGGGTGCCGTCGGCCCCGAAGACCGCCAGGGCGCCCATGAAGAAGTGCGGTTCCACGGCGCCCAGCGCGACATACCCGTCCGCGCATTCGTAGATGCCGTAGCCGGGAAACGCGCCGCCCAGAATCGCGTCCGGACCCATGAGCCGGTAGCGAACCGCGTCACCGGCGCGTTCGGCGGCCTCTTCCAGCGCGACGCGATACGGCTGCCCCACACCGGTTCTCGACCGGGCGACCAGCGCGGCGAGAGCGGTGGAGACCGCACGCTCCGCACCGAGCATGTCGGCGACCGGCACCGTGGGCATGTGCGGCGGCGTGAGCGTGGCGTGCACGGCCTGATAGTTCAGGTCGTGACCGGGTACCTCGGGATCATCCGCGTGCCCGACGATTTCGACGAGCGAGAGCCGCGGAAAGCGTTCCTGCGGTTGCGCCAGGCCGAGTTTCGCGAGCGCGCTCGGCCGCATCGAGGTGATCAGCAGGTCCGCCGTCTCCAGCAACTCGTCGAGCTTGCCGCGATCGGCGTCCTGCTTGATGTCCAGCGTGACGACGGTCTGGGCGGCGACGAGCGCCCCGTACCAGTCGGCCGCGGCCGCGGCGAGCGGGTCACCGGCGGGCGGCTCGACCTTGGTGACCGTAGCGCCGAGCTCGGCCAACCGTGCCGCGGCCAGCGGGCCGGGCAGGTTGACGGCCAGCGACACCACCTCGACACCGTCCAGGGGGCGCGTCATTGAAACCTCCATGCCAGCGAACGGTACAGATGTATTGTTACTGGGTCAATCGTAACCCTTCCTAGGCATACGACCAGCAATTACTACGCGACGTAGACTGACCCGACACCACCGACAAGTCGAGGGGCGATGCTGAATCCACGGGCGACCAATGACGACCTGACCGCGAAGGCGCGCATCCGCAACGCGGCCATGGACCTGTTCGCCCAATACGGCGAGTCCCGGGTCTCGTTGCGCGCGGTCGCCGCCGAGGCGGGTGTCACCCTGGGCCTGGTCCAACATCACTTCAAGACCAAGGCGGGCCTGCGCGACGCGGTCGACCAACTGGTGAGCGAGTACTTCTACCAGGCCGTGCACTCGGTGCCGAACACCGGAACGTCCGGCGAAGTGGCCGCCGCCCGCGACGAAGCCGTCCGCGAAATGCTGCGCGAGAACCCCGCCGTCGTGAACTACATCCGCCGCGCCATCCTCGAGCCCGACCCCGCCCAGTCCCAATTCCTCGAGCGCCTGGTCGAACTCGTCCGCAGCGAAGTCCTGTTCCTCCGCGAAGCCGGCCTGGCCTCCACCACTCGCCGCGAATCCACCCAGGTGGTATCGGTCCTGGTCCGCCAACTCGGCGAACTCCTCCTCGCCCCCATGATCGATTCCGTCTGGGAAATGGTCGACCGAGGCGGCGACACCCCCAAGCCCCGATTGACCATCACCGTCGAGGAGTGAGCGGCACCGAAATCGCTGGGCTGATCACAGATTTGTGACGGTTTGCGAAAGTTCGTTGCGGTTGGTTTTTATCGGCTACTGTCGCTCCCGATGCACCGTTGATCTCTGAAAACTGTGCAGGCCAACGGCATTGAAGGCGCAGGAGACACCGTGCGGACACGCGATCTCATCACCACCCTCGGCGCGCTCGCCGCTGCCGCGGTTCTCGCCACCGGGACGGCGAATGCCGCACCCGCGCTCACCGTCGAGAGCGCCATGGAATCCAATGGCAATGCCGTGATCGGGGTTTCGTATGCGTGCACCGCGGGCATGGGTGCGGAACTCTCGGTGACGGTGCGGGAGAACCGGTATCTCGGTTCCGGGGTGAACGGGACCGCGCTCGCCCCGGCGATCTGCATCGGGCAGCCCCAATTGGCCACCGTCACCGTGAATCCCGTGCAGCTGTTCGGCGAATTGGCCGAGTTCCAGTCCGGGTCGCTCACCGACATCACCGTCACGGTGCTGGACCTGGCGCTGAAATCGCCTGTCACGACCACGAAGAAGCGATTCGACCACCTCGGCTGAGGCAGGTTCACTCCGTCGGGCCGGTGGCCCAGCGTTGTTCGAGCTTGGCCCAGCGCCAGTAGGCGATGGCGATGATCCAGGCGAGAACGAACAGGCCCACGATGCCGAAACCGACATTGTTCAAGTTGATTCCGGCGATCCAGTCGGTGACCGGGTTGACGAAGTCGGCGTCGTTGTGGAGCACCGTGATCAATTCGATGGAGCCGACGACGAGGGCGACCGCGATCGACAGCGCCGTGATGGTGAGGTTGTAGTAGATCTTGCGGATCGGTTCGGAGAACGCCCAGTCGTAGGCCACGTTCATGAACAGGCCGTCGAGGGTGTCCATCAGGCTCATACCGGCGGCGAACAGCAAGGGCAGCACCACGATCGCATACCAGGGCAGTCCGGCGGCGGCGCCGGAACCGGCGAGCGCCAGCAGCGCGACCTCGGTGGCGGTGTCGAAGCCCAGACCGAACAGGATGCCCACCGGGTAGACCTGGGCCGGCCGCCGCACCGCCCGCATGACCGGCCCGAGCATCCGGGCCAGCACGCCGCGCGCCTGCAGGGCGGCCTCCAGCTCCTCGGCGTCGAACTCGCCCCGGCGGGTACGCCGGAACACCCGCCAGATGCCGATCAGCGCAACCACATTGAGCAGGCCGATCAGATACAGGAACGAGCCCGAGGCGATCGTGGACACCATGCCCAGGGTCTTGCGGGTCGGCGAATCGTCGTCGACCAGTTCCCCCACCACCCGCGCCCCGGCCACCACCAGCGCCGCCAGCACGAACACGATCGTCGCGTGGCCCATGGCGAACCAGAAGCCCACCGATTTGGGCCGCTGCCCGTCGGCCATCAGCTTGCGGGTCGTATTGTCGATGGCCGCAATGTGATCGGCGTCGAAGGCGTGCCGCAGCCCGAACGCGTAGGCGGTGAATCCCAGCCCGACCCCGAACACCTGGGAACCGAGCTGATAGCTGTGCGGGGCCACCGCGCCGAACAGCAGCCCGAACGCCGTCACGTGAATGGCCGCGACCACCCCCAGCAGCACCCCCGCCTCGATCCAGTCCTTGCGGGTCCAATCGTGGAGCACATGCCGCAGGCGGCGACGGGCCGGGACGGCGGAATCGGGGCGGGGATCCACAGACATGTGTGCGAAGACCTTCTCGGGGAAACCGCGTCCCCGCGCGTAGGGCTGTGGCGAGGCGAGGTCTGACTCCCCGACCGCGGTGAGCGGCCCGGACACAGTGGCGCGACCGTCCCGGATTTGCACCGGATTCCCAACATCGTCACAAGATGTTCGCCCGACTATACAGAGACCGGTCGACGGTACTCGAGCACGACGGAATCCGGGGACTGCCGAGCTCAACAACGTTCTTCTCATCGAGTTCGGAACAGCGAAAGAAGCCTCCGATGTTCTTCACCGCCCCCACCGACGGCACCCAGCTCGCATACGAGGACTATGGCACCGGCCCGGTCATCGTGTTCGTCGCGGGCGCCATGCTGCCCTCCGACATGTGGGAGTACCAGATCCCCTTCTTCGCCGACCGCGGCTACCGCTGCGTCGCCCTGGACCGGCGCGGGCACGGCCGCTCGGCGGCGGCATCACCGTTCCCACCCTGATCGTGCACGGCGACGCCGACTTCTCCGCGCCGATCGACATCACCGGACGCCGCACCGTCGAGCTGGTGCCGGGCGCGACCTACCGCGAGTACCCCACGGCCGGGCACGGCCTGTACGCCACGCACGCCGAGCAGCTCAACAACGACCTGCTCGACTTCATCAAGGCGTGAGCGGACGCCGGACAGGGCTGTCAGAGCTGGGCGACAACGTCTTTCAGCTCCCCCCGCGAGGTGACACCGAGCTTCGGATACGCCTTGTAGAGGTGATAGCCCACCGTGCGGTGACTCAGGAACAACTGCGCGGCGATGTCCCGGTTGGACAAACCCCGGGCGGCCAGCCGGACGATCTGCAATTCCTGCGGGGTCAGTCCGGTGCCATCGCCGCGGGCCGGAGCGGGATCGGTCTCGGGCGCACCGGCGGCGCTCAGCTCGTGGCGGGCGCGCCGCGCCCACGGATCCAGCCCCAGGCGCTCGAAGATCTCGAGGGCCTCGTGCAGGTGGGTGCGGGCCTCGGACTTGCGCCGGGCGCGACGCAGCCATTCGCCGTAGAGCAGTGCGGTGCGGGCGAATTCGATGGGGCGGGTCTCGCGATCGTGGATCTCGAGCGCCCGCGCGTAGAACTCTTCGGCCCGCGTGTCGTCCAGCAGCGCCCGGCACCGCAGCACCAGGGCATCGGCCCACGGCTGTGCCACCGACTCGGCCCACCCCTCGAAATTGGCGAAGGGCTCCGCGGCACGGTCCGCGGCTCCGATGCGGACCGCGGCCTCGACCAGATCGGGGATCGAACGGGTAGCGCAAATGTGGTGGTTGAACGGTGATTTCGTCAATCGCTCGAAGCGTGACAGCGCAGCTTCCGCGCGACCGGTCCCCAGCTCGAGCAAGCCCAGCGACCAGTGCGCCCACGGTGCGCCCGGCGCGGTCGCTCCCGGGGTGTCACCGGTGAGTCCGAGTTCGGCGTGCGCGCGGCACTCGTCCTCATCACCTCGGAGCGCGTCCAAATGCGCCAGGACACTGCTGAGTTGACGCACCCACTGCTGCTGACCGGTGTCGCGGGCCAGATCGCGGGCCTCGACGGTGGCCGCGCGCGCGTCACGCAGCCGGCCCGTGAAGATGTCGGCTTCGGCCGCGAAGAACAGCACCGTCGGCAGCCGCCCCGCCGCACCGGCCGTTCGATGCCCGGCCGCCAGGGACAGCGCCAGATCGAAGGCCGGGCCGTCCTGTCCGCGAGCGAGGGCCAAGCCGCACAGGATGGATCGAACCTGATCGGAAGCCTCCCCCCGGGAACGGATTTCGCCGAGGATGTCGGCCAGCGCCAAGGGCCGTCCCGGACCCCGGTCGAAGAGTTGGCCGATGAACCGCACGACCGGCGATACCGGCAACTCCTCCGAGAGTTTCAGGTTCGCAAGGTTTTTCAGCACCTCCCGCAGCTCGGCCTCGCCGAGGTACCACCCGGTGTGCACGGCCTGCACCAGCATGTCGGCCGCCTGCGCCGGTTCCGTGGACGCGATGGTCGCGGCGGCGTCGATCAACAGCCGATGCGCCTCGGGGAACTCGCCCCGCCAGAAGCGGGCCAGCGCCTGCACCTGGGACAGGCTGGCGCGCAACGACTCCGAGTCCACCTCGCGAGCCGTGCGGCGGGCCAGGTCCGCGGCCCGATCCAGATCACCGGACTCCAGCGCCGCCTGCGCCGCCAGCGCGCTGCGGTGCAACCGATCCTCCGGACCGGTGCTGAGCCGGGCCGCCCGATCATAGGCCGCGGCGGCCGCCTTGAACCCGCCGCGCTCGCGCGCGCGAACGGCATTGCGCTCCAGGGCATCCGCCAACTCGGCGTCGGGACCGACGGCCGCCGCCGCGCGATGCCAGGCCCGGCGATCCGCCTGCTCGGGCGAGTCCAGCGCCTCGGCCAGCGCCCGATGCACGGCCATCCGCGCGGCCAGCGGGGCACGCTGGTAGACCGCCGCCCGAATCAGCGGGTGGCGGAAGGTGATCGGCAGCTCGGTCCCCGCGCCGGCCTGCAGCAGGCCGGCCGCTTCCGCGGGCCCGAGGTCGTCGACCCCCACGCCCAGCGCGGCGGCGGCGCGCAGGATGACGGCGGGGTCGCAGCTCTCGTCGATGGCCATCACCGTCAGCAGGGTTCTGGTCGGTTCGGGCAGTCGGCTGATCCGGCCATGGAAGGCCAGGCGCAGCCGATCGGTCAGCGGTAGCGCGCCGGTGGACAGGTCGGCGGTGGGTTCGGCCGCCATGGCCAGTGGCAGCTCGCGCAGGGCCAGCGGGTTGCCGCGCGCCTCGGCCAGCAGCCGGTAGCGCACGGCGGGGGTGAGCGCGTGCTCGTCGAGCAGGGCCGCCGAGGCTTCGGGTGTCAATCCGGTCAGCGGTACCTCGGGCAGACCGGTCGCTTCGAACGAGCCCTCGCCATCCCGAACGCCGAAGAGCAGGGCGACGCCCTCGGCGTGCAGCCGCCGGGCCGCGAACAGCAGTGCGTCCTGCGAGGCGCGGTCCAGCCACTGCGCGTCGTCGACGACCACCAGCAGCCCGGTCCCGTCGGCGTAGTCGGTGAGCAGCGACAGCACGGCCAGACCGGTCAGCATGGGCTCACCGCCGCCCGCACCCAGACCCAGCGCACCGCTCAGCGCCACGCGCTGCGGTTCGGGCAGCCCGGCGAGGCGATCCAACGCGGGGCGCAGCAACATCTGCAGTCCGGCGAACGGCAATTCGGCCTCGACCTCGATGCCGGTGCCGCGCAGCAGCCGCAGCCCGCCCACCCGCGCGGCGGCGAAATCCAGCAGCGCGGTCTTGCCGATGCCGGGCTCACCCCGCAGCACCAGCGCCCCGCTGCGGCCCTCGCGCGCGCCCTCGATCAATCCGCTGAGTGTTTCCTGCTCCCGCTCGCGACCCCGGAGCGGCGGAACCTGTTCGGCCACGGTCGTTCTCATACCTTCCATCGGTGTCCATCATGGCCGGTGCCGGATACCTCTCGAGTGACCTGGCTCACCAAACGATCTTCATGACTGTGATAAGTGCTGGTGAGAGCGCATTTTCGCGAGTTCTTTCCAGCCTGAAGTACCGGTTAATGGGATGAAATCTGTCGGACCCCGCCGGAATACTGATTCGCGACCGATGAGTTGTGCGTTCTGTCCCCGTCTCTACCGATGTGGCTCCGGTACAGCGCAGTCGCCGACCATCGAGCCCGCTCAACCCCTCGATCTCGAATTACACCGGAGGTTTTCCGATGCCCGACCTATCCGCTAGCTCCACCAAGCAGCGGACGCCAACCGTCATCCGGTTGCTGGTGCTCGCGACCTTCACGGTGATCCTCAACGAGACCATCATGATCAACGCGATCCCACGGCTGAAGACGGATCTGAACGTGTCCGCCGAGACCGCGCCCTGGGTGTCCACCGTCTTCATGCTGACCATGGCGGCGGTCATCCCCGTCACCGGCTGGTTCCTGCAGCGGGTCACCACCCGCCAGGCGTATGCCCTCGCCATGGGCGTCTTCCTCGTCGGTACCGCGATCGCCGCGATCGCGCCGACTTTCGCGGTTCTGCTGATCAGCCGCGTCGTCCAGGCCGGCGGCACCGCCGTCATGATGCCGCTGCTGATGACGACTCTGATGACGGTCGTCTCCGAAGAGGACCGCGGCCGGGTCATGGGCAATGTCACCCTGGCCATCTCGGTGGCTCCGGCCATGGGCCCGGTCATCTCCGGCCTGGTGCTCCAGATCGGTTCCTGGCGTTGGCTGTTCGCGCTGGTGCTGCCCATCGCCGGTGCGGTGACCGTGTTCGGCCTGCGCAAGCTGGAGAATGTCGGTGACCCGCAAGCGGGTTCGATCGACTGGTTCAGTGTGGCGTTCGCGGCCTTCGGTTTCGGTGGCCTGGTGTACGGGCTGAGCAAGTTCGGCGAGGGCAGCGCGACCACTCCCGCGCTGATCATCGCCGGTGGCGTCGCCCTGATCGCGATCTTCGTGTTCCGCCAGCTGTCCCTGCAGCGCAAGGGCTCCCCGCTGATGGACCTGCGAATCCTGTTGGCCCCCACCTACACCAAGTCGCTGGTGCTGATGGCGGTGGCCTTCCTGGCCATGATGGGTTCGATGATCCTGCTGCCGCTGTACCTGCAGAACCTGCGTGGGCTGAGCCCGCTGCAGACCGGTCTGCTGGTGATGCCCGGCGGTCTGGCCATGGGTCTGCTCGGTCCGACCGTCGGCAAGATCTTCGACCGGTTCGGCGGCCGGGTCCTGGTGATTCCGGGCGCGATCGGCATTACCGCCGCCCTGGCGGGCTTCACCCAGCTGTCGCTGACCTCGCCGTACGTGGTGCTGGTCGCGCTGCACGTGCTGCTCATGGTGTCGCTGGCCGGGGCTTTCACGCCGGTCTTCACCCTGGGTCTGGGCGCGCTGCCGATGCATCTGTACTCCTACGGCAGTTCGATGCTGGCGACGCTGCAGCAGGTGGCCGCCGCCTTCGGCACGGCGCTGGTGGTGACGGTCATGACCTCTCGGACCAACCACCTGGTCGGGAGCGGTTCCAACCCGCTGGACGCCTCGCTGTCCGGTATGCGGCTGGCCTTCCTGGTCTCCGCGGGCCTGTCGGTCGTGGTGATCCTGATGGCGGTGCTGCTGCCCAACCGCTCGGCCGCGACCGCGCACGGGGCCGAGATCCCCGACGTGGTGCACGACGCCGAGATCCCGGATGTGGTGGACGAAGCCGAGTTCTCCGATGTGGAGCTGGTCAAGGACTGACCATCCCGCAGTCGAAAGCGCCCGTGGCCCAAGGCCATGGGCGCTTTCGCGTGCTCGGGCGGTTCCGGTTCTCAGACCGCGAATTTCACCGCGAGCGCGATGCCGCACCCGGCGGCGATGACCCGCAGGCTGTTGCTGGGCAGCCGCCTCGCCACCACCGGTCCGACTCGCCCGCCCAGCAGGAAGCCCAGGGCGAGCGGTACCACGAAGGCCCAGTGCACCGGGCCGTAGAACGCGAATCCGATTGCCGCCGCGCCGTTCGCGCACATGGAGGTGACGCTCTTGACCGCATTGGCGCGCTGCGGCGACCACTCCGGGTACATGGCCGAGATGATGGCGAGGATCAGGATCCCGCCCGCCGCACCGAAATACCCGGCGTAGACGGCGGACGCGAACAGCAGCGTCCCCAACAGTCCGGTCCGCCAGGCTTTTCCGGCGTCGCTCGTGTGCTGCCACCGCCGGGTCAGGGTCGGCTGCGCCAGGAGGAACACCGAGGCCCCGCCGATCAGGAACGGCACCACGACCTGAAAGGTCGATGCGGGCGCGACCAGCAACAGCACCGCGCCGATGGCACCGCCGACGGCCGCGAGCGCCCCGAGCCGCAGCACCGTGCGCCGCGTCCCCGCCAGCTCCTGCCGCGATCCCGCCGCCGCCCCGACCCCGGTGAAGATGAGGGCCACCGTATTGGTGACATTCGCCGCGACCGGCATCAACCCCATGCCGAGCAGCGCCGGATAGGACACCAGCGACGCCAGACTGACCAGCACACTGACCAATCCGGCCGCGAAACCGACAGCAATCAGCTCGACCGCCTCGACGACGGTCACCGCCGCTCACCGGGCCGGAGACAACAAAACCCAGCGCTCACCCGGACATCCTACGAATTCGCCCGACGCCGCCCCGCAGGCCACCCCTCCCGGCGAGCGATAACGCTTCCTTATCGCTGTGTGCGCCGACTGCTCATTGGTCGGCCCCGCGATTTCCGGTGAACTGAATCCCATGAGCACCACAGCCGAAACCCGCACCGTCATCGAGAACTACATCCGCGCCCTGCAGGCCGGTGAGGCGGTCGACCGCCGCACCGAATTCTTCACCCCCGACGCCACCTGGACCCTGGCCGGCGACCTCCCCACCTCGGGTACCTGGGTCGGCCCCGACCAGATCTTCCACGGCTTCCTCCCCGCCATGCTCGAGCGCTTCGACCTCACCGAGCCCATCAGCCAGGAGGTCCGCACCGTCCTCGCCGACGGCGACCACGCCGTCGCCGAATGGACCACCCGGGCCACCACCACCGCGGGCGAGCCCTACGTCAACGATGTGATCATCGCCTTCCGAGTGGAGAAGGGCCGCATCGCCGAGGCCCGCGAACAATTCGACACCGCCTACGCCCGCCGACTCCTGTTCCCCGCCAACTGAATCGGCCGCCCCACCGGCCCGGCGTCCGCGGTCAGGACTTGATGAAGTCGAGGATGTCGGCGTTCACCTGGGCGGCGTGGCTGGAGTACAGGCCGTGGCCCGCGTCGAGGTACTCCTTCAGCACGGCGTTCGGGGTCATTTCGACGGTCCGGCGGCTGGTGAGGTCGATCGGCATCTGCTGGTCCTGCACGCCGTGCAGCAGTAGGACGGGGACCGTCAGGGCGGCGAGGTCGGCGCGGCAGTCGGTGTGGGCGGTCTCGCGCTGGACCTCGATGGTGGAGACGATGGAGGTGCTCAAGGAGCGCCGGATCTCGGTGTCGATGGTCGCCGGGGTCACCCGGGTGCCCATGTGAGTGGCGAAGTAGCTCTGCGACAGGTCGGTGAACCACCGCGCGCGATCGGTTTTCAGGTCGGTGAGCGTGGCCTCGATGAGTTCGCCGGGGATCCCGATCGGGTTGTCCTCGGTCTGGAGCAGGAACGGAACCGTGGCCGCCAGCATGGCGACTCGCTGCACCCGGTCCGCGCCGTGGCGCGCGAGGTAGCGGACCACCTCGGCGCCGCCGCCGGAATGCGAGACCAGGATGACGTCACGCAGATCGAGGTGCTCGATCAGGCCGGCGAGATCGTCTGCGCGGGTGTCGGTGTCGTAGCCGGAGGTGGGGCGGTCCGAGCGGCCGTGGCCGCGGCGGTCGAGCAGGACGCAGCGGTAGCCGTGGTCGAGAAAGAACGGGACCTGGCGCTCCCACATGTCGGAGGGCAGGCTCCAGCCGGCCACGAAGACGATCGGGGTGCCGGTGCCGTAGTCCTCATAGGCGAGGGTGGTGCCGTCGGTGGGGGTTGTGAAATACATCGTGATTCCCTTTGTTGCTTACTGTCGACCGCTGGCCGCCAAGTGAATTCGGCGCGCCGGGCAGTCCGGTGGCAATCGGCTGCCAGCGGGATGCCAGCGCGTCGTGGAACGGTCCAGTGCCGGAGGTTCCGGCCGTCGCGGCCGGCGGGTAGAAGGAGATGTCATGCGAGTACTGGTTCTCGGAGCAGCGGGCTATGTGGGTTCCGTTGTCGCCGAGCGTCTTTCCGATCGCGGGCACCAGGTCGTCGCGCTCGTCAGGCCGGGCCGGGAGGCGACGGCGGGTGAATACGAGTCGCGCACCGGGGATCTCACCGATCCCGCGTCGCTGACCGCCGCGGTCACCGCCGATATCGATGCCGTGGTCGATCTGGCCACGCCGACCGGTGACGCGTCCGTGGACGCCGCCGCCATCACCGCGCTCACCGATCCGCTGCGCGGCACCGGCAAGCCCTTCGTGTACACGAGTGGCGTCTGGGTGCTCGGCGCGACGAACGGCACCGTCGCCGACGAGACGACCCCGACGAATCCGATTCCGATCGTCGGCTACCGCCCCGATATCGAACGGCAGGTCCTCGGCCTGGCAGAGGCGGGCGTCCGCGCCGCGGTGGTCCGGCCCGGCATCGTGCACGGCCGCAATGGCGGAATCCCCGCGCTGCTGGTCGATCTCGCCCGCAAGCAGGAGGCGCCCGTGGTCGTCGCCGATCCCGCGGTGGTGTGGCCCACCGTTCACATCGACGATCTGGCCGATCTTTTCGTGAAGGTCGTGGAGCAGGCCCAGGCCGGGACGGTCTGGCACGGCATCGGCGAGGCCGCGGTCTCGGTCCGGGACCTGGCTGCCGCCGCCGCGCAGGCCGCCGGGGTCTCCGGTGACCCGAAGGTCTGGCCGCTGGCCGAGGCTCGGGCCGAACTGGGTGCCCCGTTCGCCGACGCCCTCGCCCTCAGCCAGTCCGTCACCGGCGACGCGGCCCGCGCGCGGTTGCGGTGGGAGCCCAAGGGCCCCAGCGCGATCGACGATCTCGCCACCGGCTCGTACCGCTGACCCCCGGGCGGGAACCGGTCCACCGGTTCCCGCCCGCATGAGGGCGATTCAGAGTCCGGCCGGGACCTGGTCGAGGAACCCGTAGACGCGCTGGATGCGTCCGTCCTCGGCGAGGGCGGCGACATCGAAGCCGATGACCAGCGGTTCCGCGCCCGGAGCACCCAGGTGCCAGGTGAATCGGACAATGTGGTGGTTGGTGTCGACCGGTGCGCCGAGGCTGAATTCCAGGCCCGCGAACTGCCCCTGGACGGCGGCGATGGTGGCGTCGAGTCCGGCGTGGCCGGTGACCGACACCAGCGGGTCGGTGTACTCGGCATCCTCGGTGAAGAGCTCGGCCACCAGGTCCGCGCGGGTGTTCGCGTCGGTGGTGTTCCAGGCGGTCAGGTAGCGCTGGACCAGCTCGTTCATGTCGCTCATGGTGTTCTCCTCGGTGGTTCGAACTTGATGAGAAGAACGTTATTGAGCCGGGCGCGGCCCGGAATCTGTCGTGCTTAAGTACTGACGACCGGTCCGCTACGCACGGTCGCCGAGGGCCTGGTGGGCGGCGTTGTAGCCGGGGATGAACGACACCGCCGGACCACCGTGGCAGCCCGCGCTGCCGAGATACAGTCCCGTCACCGGCAACGGCTGGTCACGAAATCCGCCGGGGCCGGGCCGATTCGGTCCCATCTGCTCGGGGTGGACCAGACCGTGGCAGTAGTCGCCCCCGGGCGCGCCGAACATGAGCCGCATGTGGCGCGGGGTGAAGACGATGTGCCGGGAGATGAGGCTGCGGAAATTCGGTGCGAGGCCGGCGATTCGGTCGATGACCCGCTCGGCCATATCGTGCTCCGGCCCGCCGCGACGCGAGCGGTCCCCGGCGATGGGCAGCCACAGCGCGAACACGGAAGCGACGTGTTTGCCCTCCGGCGCGACCTGCGGATCATTGACCGAGGGCAGCTGCAGGACCAGCGCGGGCTCCTCGGGCACGATCCCGCGGCGACAGTCCTCCCATTGCCGCTGCAACTGCTCGGGCGTGCTGAACAGGCCGATCGCCGACTGCATGGTCGGATCATTGAGCAGCCCATAGGGTTCGGCGAATTCCGGCAGACCGTCGAGCGCGAAGTGCACCTGCAGATAGCTGGCGCGGTGATCCACCCGGGCGAATCGGGTCCGCAGGTCCTCGGGCACCACGGCCGGATCCAGCAGCCGTCCCACGGTCAGGTCCGGCGCGAGGCTCGACACCACGATCGGCGCGGTGATCGTCTCGCCGCCCTCGGTGGTCACCCCGCTGACCCGTCCGCCGGCGGCATCGATCCGGGCTACCGGCGTTCTCAGGCGTACCAGACCGCCCGCGGCTTCGAAGCCGTCGCGCAGATGCGCTGTCAGAGCGCCGATTCCACCGTTGATCTTGCGCATGAGAGTGCCGTTGCCTTCCGGGGTGGCGAGGCCGAAGGCCAATGACATTGCGCTGCCCGGTATTTCGGGACCACGGAAAGTCATGTTCAGCCCCAGGAAAGCCATCATGCCCCGGAGCGCCCCGTTCTTGTCGGTCGCAGGCAGGAACCGGTCCAGCACGTCCGACAGCGACCCGAACAGCATGTCGGAGATGGCCTGCCGTTCGAATTCATTTGTCGCGCAGGCATACATCTCGTCGATGGTGGGCGGTGGACGGCGCACCTCGAAGCGCCCGAGCGCGCGGCCGGGCGCCTGCGCCCAGGCGAGCAGCCCGGCCATCCCGGTCAGCACATCGCCGCCGTGCACCGAGGACACGTGGTCCATCAGCTTCATCGGGTCGGTGTAGTAGACGAACGGGGCGTCGCCCTTGCCGAGGGTCGATACCGACATCACCTCCAGGGGCACGGTCGGCACCCGGTCGAGTTCCAGTTCGGCGCTGAGCCGCGCCGAGGTGGGGAACTGCTCGGATCCAGCGATCTCGAAGCGGTAGCCGTCGATGAGCTCGACCGTGGCGGCCATGCCGCCCGAATAGTGCTTGGCCTCCAGGCACACGGTGCGTAATCCGGCCCGCTGCAACACCATTGCGGCCGTCAGCCCGTTGTGCCCGGCTCCGATCACGATCGCGTCATAGTCCGACATGAGGCGAGAGTCCCACCGGTTCAAAGGAATGTCAATGTTGACGAAATCGACTACATTTCTGGCTTGATTGACCTAAAGTGCAGCCTTATGAAGCCGACCTGACGCCCTGACCTAGGATGCGCGCATGCCTGTCACCCCGAAGCCGTCGAAGGCCGAGCGCACCCGCACCGCACTGCAGCATGCCGCCCTCGCCCGGTTTCTCGAGCAGGGTGTCGAGGCGACATCGGTGGCCGAGATCGCCGCTGACGCCGGGGTGACCGAGCGCACCTTCTACCGGCACTATCCGTCCAAACAACACATCCTGTTCTCCGACTACGACGCCCGACTCGACTGGTTCCGCCGGGCGCTGTCGGTGCGGCCGCCAGGTGAATCCATCGCCACCTCCGTGCGGATCGCCGTCGAATCCTTCCCGTACGACGATGCGCTGCAACAGATCGCGGTGCTGCGCGGCAAGCAGCTCGAACGCGACCTGGTCCGCGCCCACATCAAGACCGTGCAGGGCGAGTTCGCCCACGAGATCGAGCAGCACCTGCGCACCCGCGGCGCGGCCGATCCCGCGCCCGACACCGACTACCTGATCGCCGTTACCGCGCAGTGCATCAGCGCGGTCATGTTCACCGCCACCGAAACCTGGTTCGCCAGAGGCAATCTCGATACCGACGAGCTCTCACACCTGGTCGATCTCGGACTGCGCACCCTCAGGAACGGCATCTCCTGAGGGCGTGAAAAGAGGTCGCGGGCCGCTCACGATCCCCCCAGGACCGCCATGTACCTCATCAGCCTGATCGTCCACGCCATCCTGGGCCTCGCCATCACCGCCTGGATACTGTGGGAGAACCGTGCGCTCTACCGCGCGAAGCCGGACGGAAAACGCACCGGCGCGGTCGAAATCGCATACTGGACCATCGACATCGCCTCGGTGCTGCTCGGCTGGTACTTCAATATCCGCTTCGTGCTGGAGTATCACTCCGATGATTCGAATTCGCTGTGGGGCAACGGTTCCAGCTGGTCGCACTACATCGAGCTGATGTTCGGCAATTGGGCGGCGGACTCGGCGAGCCAGGACTACACGCTCCTCAATGTCGCGATCCTGCCCCTGATGTCGATCAGCGGCGGATTGCGCAAGGGCCTACCCAAACCCTGGCTCTTCTTTGTCGACAGCCTGTTCACGAGTGCGGTCTTCGGGTTCGTTCTCTACCTCATCACGGCCGATCGGCATACGATGAGCAATCCACGTCGGGGACGATAGTCAGGAGCTCCCCATGACCAAATTCCTGGTGCTCTACAAGGCCGGACGGTCCGCCCGTGAGCAAATGGACGAATCCACACCCGAAGCGCAAACCGCCGGCATGCAGGCTTGGATGGACTGGGCCGCCCGCGCGGAATCGGCCATCGTCGACCTGGGTTCGCCACTGGGACCGGCGTCCATGAGCGCCGACGGCGGCATCGGCGGCTTCTCGATCCTGCAGGCCGACTCCACCGAGGCGCTGAAGGACGTACTGAAGGGCCACCCGCACACCGAATCGGGTGGCACCCTCGATATCTACGAGTTCCTGGCCATGCCGGGCATGTGACCGACCGCGATCAGTGCACGCCCTCCATGTGGCGGCTGATCCACGGTGCGATCAGCCAGACGACCGCGCCGACCACCATGGTCACCAGGCCGGTGATGCCGAAGTAGGCGAGCTCATGGGAGGGGTCGTAGTACTTGGAGAGCACGCCCGACATCGAGGTGCCGATGGCGACCGAGAAGAAGTAGAGCGCCATCATCTGCGAGCGGAAGACCCTGGGGGCCAGCTTGGTCGTGACCGACAGGCCGATCGGGGACAGCATCAGCTCCGAGATCGCGAACGCGCCGAGGATGAAGAACACCAGCAGCGCCGGCACCGACTTGCCGTGCGAGCCCGAGAACAGGGTGAACAGCAGGAAGGCCGCGCCCATGCCGATCACGCCGAGCGAGAACTTGCGCGGGGTGCTCGGGGACCGGCGGCCCAGGCGGGTCCACATGATGGCGAACAGCGGAGACAGCGCGATGACCCACACCGGTTCCATGGAGCCGATCCAGTTCGAGGGCGCGTCCCACCCGAAGACGTTCCAGTCCATGCGCTCGTCGGAGTAGACCGCGAGCACGGTGAAGATCTGCTGGAACAGCGACCAGAACACCGCGTTCGCGATGAACAGCGGAATGTAGGCGCGCACCCGGGTGCGTTCGACCGCGTCGACCTTCGGGCTGGTGAGCATGAGTGCGAAGTAGGCGATCGAGGCCACCGAGACGACGACGGTGACCGAATCGGGCAGGTTCGACAGGGTGACCAGCTTGATCGCCCAGGCGATCGCGACCACCGCGACGATCGCGACGAGGGCCGCGACGGCCTTCGGAATCGCGGTGCGCGGCAACGGGTTCGGAACATCCCGGCCGTGCTCGCCGAGGTTTCGGCGGAAGACCACGTACTGGGTCAGACCGATAGCCATACCGATGGCCGCCGCACCGAAGCCGTAGTGGAAGCCCACATGGGATTGCAGCAGACCGGTGATCAGCGGACCCGCGAAGGCACCGACGTTGATGCCCAGGTAGAACAGCGTGAAGCCGCCGTCCGCGCGCGGATCGTCCTTGTCGTACAGGGTGCCGAGCAGGGCGGAGGCATTCGCCTTCAGACCGCCCGAGCCGAGCGCCACCAGCGCCAGACCCACGCCGACACCGGTGAGGCCGGGCAGAATCGCCAGTGCGATATGGCCGGCCATGACGATCACACCGCCGTAGAAGACGGTCCGCTCCGAACCGATCAGCCGGTCCGCCACCCACGCACCGAGAATCGTCGCCAGGTAGACCAGACCGCCGTACGCGCCGACGATGCCGGTGGCGGTGGCCTTCGACATCCCGAGGCCGCCGTCGGTGGCCGTGTAGTACAGGTAGTAGCCGAGAATCGTGAGCATGCCGTAGAACGAGAACCGTTCCCACAACTCGACGCCGAACAGATTCGCGATACCGATGGGGTGGCCGAACAGGGTGCGTTCGGTGGTCGGTTTCGCTGGGTTGGCTACTCCTGACATACCCGAGACCCTCCCATATTGGGCAATCTGACAGCAACCTCAGGTGTTAACCTACGTCACAATTGCTCAGGGAATGCTCAGGATGAGCTGCACGAAGGACATTCGTCCCCAATGCCGTTGCCGAGCCCTCTGATCAGGCAATGGACAGTGCGATGCCGTCCAGGATGTCGTGTTCGCTGACGATCAGTTCGCTGATGCCCGCCCGCCGCGCAAGCTCATCGGCAAGCACTTCGGCTATTACCGCGCCGCCGCCGATCACATCCACCCGGCCCGGGTGCATGGGCCCGAGCGCGGCCCGCTCGTCGTGGTTCATGCCCACCAGGCGATCACAGACCTGGCGCAGCTCGGCCAGCGGCAATCGGGTGAGATGCACCTTCTCCGAATCGTATTCGGGCAGATCCAGCGATACCGCCGCGATCGTGGTCATGGTCCCGGCCACACCCACCCAGGTGTGCGCCCGCTCGACCGGCACCACCCCGAACGCCTGCGCCAGCCGCTCCGAGGCGAAGAACCGCGCCGAGGCGACCTCCTCGCGGGTGGGCGGATTGCCGTGCAGGCACCGCTCGGTGATCCGCACGCAGCCGATATCCGCCGAGTACGCCGCCTGCACCCCGTCGGCGTCCCCGAGCACCACCTCGGTGGACCCGCCGCCCAGATCGACCACCACGAAAGGCCCTGCGGCACTGGACAGTTCACCGACCGCCCCGGCGAAGGACAGCCGCGCCTCCTCGTCGCCGGTGATCACCTCGGCCTGCGCCCCGGCCACCACCCGGCCGAGTTCGACGCCGGTCATGGTGAAGAAGTCCTCGCGGTTCGAGGCATCGCGGGTGGCGGAGGTCGCCACCATCCGCACCCGGGTGACCCCGAACTTCAGCATGAGCTCCACATAGTCGTGCAGCGCGACCCGAGTCCGTTCGATCGCCTCGGGATTCAGCGCCCCGGTGGCGTCCACGCCCTGCCCGAGCCGCACGATCCGCATCTCCCGATGCACATCGCTCAGCTGCGGCTTGCCGTCCTCGCCCCGGGTGACATCGGCGATCAGCAGTCGAATGGAATTCGTCCCGCAGTCGACCGCCGCGATCCGCTCGTGGCCTTCGGTCGGTGCGCCCGGGACCGCCGCACTCTGGGCGAACTCCGCCTCGCTCATGACTGACCTCTGAATTCGACTAGTTCTGAACACATTCCGCCGGCCTGCCGCGCTCGCCGACGAATTCGGCCGCCCGCGATCCCGGAACTCGGCCCACCGCACCGATCACGACCCCGTCATCTCGGACATCCGGCAGCCTACAGACTCCGGCGCGCCCGCGACCCTTCGCGTGGACGGATCCACCGCACCCCGGAGTCCATACCGGGCGGCCGGATCGGCCCGCGTCCTTCCCGCGCATCACCGCTGCGGGGGAACTACCGCGGTCGACGGATCCGCCTCGCTCCGGGGTCCGTACCTCGCGGCCGGGATCGGACCGCGTCCCTCGCCCATCACCGTCGCGGGGAAGATGACGCCGCGATTGTCGTTCCGAAACCATCGGCGGCGGCGCACCCTGATGCCATCGGCCACGGGTGCGAGCGGCCGCGACTCACGCGTCGGCGGCGGGTGAATCGGTGCGGTATTCCTCGGACTTGGGCCAGTCCGCCGGAATCGCGGTGCCGCGCAAGCCGTGGTCGGCGGCCAGCGCGACGGCCTCGTCGCCGAGGATGTTCAGGCCCGGGCCCTTGGCCAGGGAGTGGGCGATCAGGACGTGCAGGCACTTCACGCGGTCGGGCATGCCGCCGCCGGCGAAATCGGTGCCGAGGTCCTCGATCGCGTTGCGCTCGGACAGGTAGCTCTCGTACGCCTTGCGGTAGGAGGCGGCGAGTTCCGGGTCGCGGGTGAGGCGTTCGGACATCTCGCGCATGAGGCCCGTGGTCTCCAGGCGGCTCGCCTCGGCGGTGAGGCGCGGGTCGGTCAGGTAGTACAGGGTCGGGAAGGGGGTGCCGTCGGGCAGCTTGGGCGCGGTCTTCACGACCGCGGGCAGGCCGTCGGGGGTGTGGTACGCGATGGCCAGCACGCCGCGCGGAGTCCGCCCCAGTTGCTCGGCGACGATGGCGAGATCGCGGTCGCTGGGTTCGTGCTCGGCTGCGGTCACCTGGGTGATCCTTCCTGGGTGGGTAGTGCGGGCGGCGGTGGCGGCGGGGTGGCGGGGCCCGGTTGCGGCGACGAGATGCTGTGCCACACCTGCGTGTACCAGGGGTCGGGCGCCTTCGGCTTGGCGGCCTGGGTCGGGATGGCCGGCTGCTCCATATCGGGCAGCTGCACGATGTAGGGCGTCTCCCCCGGCATCACCAGGCGCAGGCGGTCGCGCGCCTCGGCCTTGATGTAGTTCGGATCCTGTTGCTGGGCACGGCGATCGCGCAGGGTCGCGACGTCGTCCTCCAGCTGGCGATGCTGCGCGGCCAGCTCCCGGGCGTCGGCGCGCTGGGTGAAGTAGGTGCGCAGCGGCACCGCCAGCGTGAGCGCCAGGGCGCACAGGACCGCGGCCAAGAGGACCGCGCGGCCCGTGGACAGGCCGAAGATCTTGCGTTCGTGCCGTTCGGATTTCGCCGTCGAACGGGCCGGAGTGCGGCGCTTGGCCGACTTGGTCGTGGATTTCTTTGTTGCGGTACCGGATTCACTCCGCTTACCGCCCGAGGTGCTCCGCGACCGTGCAGACGGCGACGGGCGGCGGTCGTTTCGTCCTGCCGGACTCTTGCCGCGCGCCCGTCGCTCCGTCATCTCTGCACCTCGAAATTCAGTAGAAAAGTCCCAAGCTCTCGGGGGCTCTCAGGGGGCCTGGCCCCCTGAAACCCCATGAGGTGATCGGGCTTCGACCTACCGATTATTCAGCCTTCGAACGCGAAACGCGGGAACGCCACGTCACCGGCGTAGCGAGCCGAGTCGCCCAGGGCGTCCTCGATGCGCAGCAGCTGGTTGTACTTGGCGACGCGCTCCGAGCGGGCCGGGGCGCCGGTCTTGATCTGACCGGAGCCGACGGCCACGGCCAGGTCGGCGATGGTGGTGTCCTCGGTCTCGCCGGACCGGTGCGACATCATCGTCTTGTAGCCGTTGCGGTGGGCCAGGTCGACCGCGTCCAGGGTCTCGGTCAGGGTGCCGATCTGGTTGACCTTCACCAGGAGTGCGTTGGCCGCGCCCTTGGCGATGCCCTCCTCCAGGCGCTCCGGGTTGGTGACGAACAGGTCGTCGCCGACCAGCTGCACCTTGTCGCCGATGGCGTCGGTCAGCGAGACCCAGCCGTCCCAGTCGTCCTCGGACAGCGGGTCCTCGATCGACACGATCGGGTAGTTGCCGAGCAGGCCGGCGTAGAACTCGCTCATCTCGGCGGCCGAAACCACCTTGCCCTCGAACTTGTAACCCTCACCGGTGGTGTAGAACTCGGTGGCGGCCACGTCCAGGGCCAGGGCGATCTCGCTGCCCAGCTTGAAGCCGGCCTTCTCGATCGCGGAGGCGATCAGGTCCAGGGCGGCACGGGTGTTGGCGACCGACGGCGCGAAACCGCCCTCGTCGCCCAGGCCGGTGGACAGGCCCTGAGCCTTCAGCACCGACTTCAGCGTGTGGTAGACCTCCGCACCCCAGCGCAGCGACTCCTTGAAGGTCGGCGCGCCGATGGGGGCGATCATGAACTCCTGGACGTCGACGCCGGAGTCGGCGTGCGCGCCACCGTTGAGGATGTTCATCATCGGGACCGGCAGGACGTGGGCGTTCGGGCCGCCGACGTAGCGGAACAGCTCGAGGCCCGAGGATTCGGCGGCGGCACGCGCCACCGCGAGGGAAACGCCCAGCAGGGCGTTCGCGCCCAGACGCGACTTGTCCGGGGTGCCGTCCAGATCCAGCAGGGTCTGGTCGACGGTGCGCTGCTCGACGGCGTCGAGACCGATCACGGCCGGGGCGATCTCGTCGAGGACGCCCTCGACGGCCTTCTGCACGCCCTTGCCCTGGTAGCGATCGCCACCGTCACGCAGCTCGACGGCCTCGTGCTCACCGGTGGACGCGCCGGACGGGACCGCCGCGCGGGTGAGGGTGCCGTCGTCGAGAGCGATCTCGACCTCGACAGTGGGATTGCCACGCGAATCCAGGATCTCGCGAGCTCCGACCTGTTCGATGATGGCCACGAAACGACACTCCTTCGGCTGCTGACTCGGCAGGTCGCACGGCGAACCCGTGCGTGAACGAGCCTAACGTGCCGGGATCGGGCTGACACATCCCCCCGTCGGCGTGGCCGCAAGATATAAACCTGCCCCAGCGCACGGACCGGATCAGACCTTTCGCCCCACGCTGTAGGCGGCGGCGCGGTAGCGGACGGTCTGCATATAGGTGGTCGACTGGTTGTAGGTCAGCAGCGCCTTCTGCCAACCGTCGACGGTGGTCAGATTCCCGCCCATCGCGCAGAGATAGCGAGCGGCCGTCAATGCCGCGTCGTCGATATTGTCGGCATCGATCCTGCCGTCGCCATTGGCGTCGACTCCCCAGCGCTGCCAGGTCTCCGGAATGAACTGGAACGGGCCCATCGCCTGCACGTAGACCGGATTCGCTTCCGTGGAGCCGACATCCAGGATCCGCGCCCGCCCCGGCGAACCGTCCAGCGGCAGGCCGCGAATCGGCGGCGCGACGGTGCCGTCGTCGTTCAGGCGCGACCCACCGTGCGAACCGTGGTGGCTCTCCACGCTCGCGATGCCCGCGAGAGTCGTCCATCCGATACCGCATTCGGGCTCGGACCGCGCCATGACGGCCGCCGCGTACCCGTACGCCTCCAGCGCGACCACCGGAATCCCCGTGGCCGCGTGCTGTTCCTGCGCCCACGAGTCGAGTTGAATCGCGCTGCGCCCCGGCGCATCCAGATCGATCGCCGGGGTCGGCGCGCCCGCCGGCGGCGGCATGTCGTCGGGCACGGGCGTGAGATGGTCTGCGCCGCAACCCGTCAGCAGCACGAGAGCGGCCGCCGTGCCCACCAGGCCGGCGCGGGTCATCAGGGCCCGGACAGCGGCCGTTCGGTTTCGCACCCTTCCATCTTCCAGATAATTCCGGTCGGCTAGTCTCCCGGCTGTCGTCTGATGCCGAACAGCTATCTCTCGAACACACCTTTAGGTAAGCCTTGCCAAAATTACTAGGGCAGAATACGGTCTGTGGCCGAGGCAAGATCACCATGTCACCAGCGAGCCAGGAAGGCCCTTCCTTTGGTGAAAAGCGTTCTCTCCGAACGTCAGACGCTTCACCCCTCGGACATCGAACGACGCGACCTGCCGGAATCCGCCGCCCGCGCGGTGCGACACCTCGCTGCTGAGATCGCCGTCACAGTCGGACCTTGCGCGGAGATAGCCACCACGCTCGCGCACCCGGTCCTGCTGCGCCACATCGACGCCAAGTACGGGCGGCTGCCCGACGCCGTGCACGAGGCCATGCGCGCGCCCGCCACCGACGCGGGTGTCACCGTCATCCGCCCGCTTCCGATCAGCGACGAGGAACTCGGACGCACGCCCCGCGACTGGAGCGAGGCCGCGGCCCGGGCCGGGGATCGCACACAGCACTCGGCCTCCTTCGAGCTCGACATCGCCATGCTGTTGCTGGCCCGCTGCGCCGGTGAGCCTTTCGGCTGGGAGGGGCAGCAGGGCGGGCGACTGGTCAACAACATCGTTCCGACGCCCGGGCACGAGCACGAGCAGTCGGGGGCCAGCAGCGCCACACTGCTCAGCCCGCACACCGAGGACGCCTTCCATCCCGGCCGCGCCAATCTGCTCATGCTGGGCTGCCTGCGCAATCCCGACCGGGTGGGGACCACGGTGTCCTCGGTGCGGTGCACCGAACTCGATGCGGCACAACGGGAAACACTGTCCCGCCCCACCCTGCCGATCCTGCCCGACGTCTCCTACGGCAGCGGTTTCGACGACGCGCCCGCGCCCGCGGTCGCCACCCTGGGCGACGACGGCGGGCGGCTGACGCTGCGCTTCGATCCGGCGTACACCCCGCTCGACCGCGCCGACCCCGAATTCCGGTCCGCGTACCGGCATTTGGCGGCGGAGCTCGAAAGGGTCTGCATGACCTCCGCTTTGGCCCCCGGAGAACTCCTGCTGGTGGACAATGACGTTGTGGTGCACGGGCGGGTGCCGTTCACCCCCCGCTACGACGGCACCGACCGCTGGCTCAAGCGGGTGAACATCCGGTTGCCGGAGCGTCGGCGCGATGCGGCCGAGGCCGCCGAAGACGGGTACGGCCAGCGTGTGGTGGCACCGTTCCGCACGAGCCGAGGGATCAACACGTGAATGCCCGACCTACCCCGCTGCGGGTGCTGTCCCGCAGCGACCTAGCCGACGTCCCGATCTCCCCCGCCGAGGTGGTGCGCGCCGTGGAGGACGCGTATCTCGCCTTCGCGGGCGGCGATTCGGACAATCCTCGCAAGTTGAGCGTGGCCCATCCGGACGGGTGGTCGGTGGCCTACGCCATGCTGGGCCGCGACGGCAGACGCCGGGTGGTGGCCATGAAGACCAGCTACAAGTTCGACCCGCATCACGATCGGTCGAACAAGCGGTACTTCACCACCATCTCGCTCTACGACGACGCCACGGGGTCGCCGATCGCACTGATGGACTGCGCCCGCGTCGGGGCACTGCGCACGCCGGCGGTGTCGTCGTTACTCGTGCGGGAGTGCGCGCGGCCGGGTTCGCGCAGTGTGCTGCTGATCGGCACCGGCACCCAGGGCCGCAACGCGCTCCCGCACCTGCTCGCCGCGAATCCGCATCTGAACCGGCTGATGCTGTACGGGACCCATCCGGAGGGCCTGGAGGCGGTGTATCAGCAACTGCTGCACCATCATCCGCAGGCCGAACTGGAGATCGTGAGCGACCCGCACACGGCCGCGCGCGAGGCCGATGTCATCCTCGCCACCGCGGGGCCGGGGACCCGGGTGGCCATCGAGGCCAAGGATCTCGCGCCCGGCGCGACCGTCGTCCTGGTCGGCTACGGCCTGGCCCCCTCCACGCTCACCGAGGCCGATCGGGTGGTCGCCACCAGCGCCGAGCAGATGGCCCTGACCGGCACCGACATGGCCGGTCCCGACGGCCGATTACGCCGGGTGGACGCCGAACTGCCCCAGATTCTCGACCACCGCGCGGTCGGCCGGATCACCGACGACGAGCGCATTTTCGTCTACAACAGCGGGCTGGTCCTCACCGATATCGCCGTCGCGCACGCGCTCGCCACGCGCGCCATCGCCGAGGGCCGCGGCACGGAGGTGTCGCTATGGGACTGAGGCGCGCACCTTCCGCCGGCGAAGGGAGAGCACGCTGACCGACACCGTGCAGCCACTCACCGTGCCGCCCGGCATCTCCGATATCACCGCCACCCCGATGCCCGCGCAGCGCGACAGCTGGGAACAGCAACTGCTGGATGACCCGGATCTGTTGCGCGACATGGCCGGACAGCTCGGCCGACCCTTCCACATCATGTACCCGGCTCGGGTCACGCGAAATATTCGAGGCTTCCAGCAGGTCTTCGCGCAGTCCGGCGTCACGGGCGACATCTACTACGGCAAGAAGGCCAACAAGTCGCCGAGCGTGGTCCGTGCCCGCGCCGAAACCGGTGTGGGCGTTGATGTCTCCAGCTGCGAGGAGTTCCGCGCCGCGCTGCGCGGCGGTATTCGCGGCATGGATCCGATGGTGACCGGTCCCACCAAATCCGATGAGCTGCTGCGCATGTCGGCGACCTACGGCCATCGCCTGCGGACCTCCGGCATCCGCCTGTCGATCGAGCCCGGTCGTGCGCTACTGGACCGGGTGGGCTGCACGGTCTTTCGCATCCAGGGCGTGAAAGTCCGTCTCGCACACGAGATCCCCTACATCATCCTCACCGTCGACGGCACCAGCCCGAGCCTGTCCGAGCAGTGGTTCGACAGCGAATACCTCCCGGACCCGGCATTGTGGCCGCCCTACCCCAGCACCGTCACCCCCACCTGCGTCGGCGGCTCCTCCTGCCTGGAGACCGACATGCTCTCCCGCCGCCGCATCCCCCTCCCCCGCGCCGCCATAACGGACGATCTACTCATTTACCCCAATACGGGCGGGTATCAGATGGATTCGAACGAATCGCGAGCGCACGGCCTGCCACTGCCGCCCAAGATAATCCTGCGCCATTCCACCTCGGACGGGCTATTCGACCGGGAAATCGAAGAACCCTGCGAAACGTGATCTAACACACGCATCGAAGTTACCCACCCGTACAGACACTTCCGATGATCACATAGACAAGACTCGAGTATGCCTATGCGCCCTGGAGCGCGAATCCAACGAAAGGAACTCCCCTGTCCAGCACCGGGAAAGCCTCGGCCGTTTCATGCGATTTGTCCAAAATAACCGCTCGGCCCATGCCCGCGGAGCTCATCGAGTGGGAGAAACGGCTACTGGCCGATGACGGCCCATTGCGGACCATTGCCCAATCGGTCGGAGGCCCCTTCCACGTCATGTTTCCCGACCGGATCGTCGAGAACATCAGCAAATTCAAGGACGCCTTCGAGGCCAGCGGCGTAACGGGTTTCATTTACTACGGAAAGAAGGCCAATAAATCCGCGTGTGTGATAGAAGCCTGCGCTACCGCCGGTGCGGGGGTCGATGTCGCCAGCGCCCGTGAGCTCAGCGCCGCCCTGCGCGGCGGGATCGACGGTTCCAACCTCATGGTCACCGGACCGGCCAAGTCGGACGAACTGCTCATGCTGGCCACGGAGAAGAATGCCCTGATCGCCATCGACAGCCCGAGCGAACTCGATCGGCTGAGCGAGCTCTCACACCGTCGCGGAGCCGATACTCGGGCGCGAATCGTCCTGCGGGTGCTGCCGAAGGACTCCACCAGCCGGTTCGGCATGACCGACGCGGAGCTCGACAATATTTGGGATCAGCTGGACGACGCCCCGGTTCGATTGGAGGGCTTCAGTTTCCATCTCAGCGGCTACGAGGTGGCTCCGCGCGCCGAACTGGCGCAAACACTGATCGACTGGTGCCTCAAGGCCCGCGTCAATGGACACGCTGCCAATCTCATCTCCATCGGGGGCGGTTTCAGTGTGAAGTACATTGCCGCCGAATACTGGAATTCCTTTCTCGAGCATGCCACTCCCTCCTGGTTCCACGGCGGACGCGCCCCGAGCTTGGACTCCTACTATCCCTACTACTGCAAGGCTCCCGGCCCGCAGATGCTGACCGCTATTCTCGAGCACAATGATTTGGGAGATCGCCTGCGGAAGAACGACATTCGCCTCGCGATCGAACCCGGCCGCGCACTGCTGGATCGCGCGGGCAGCACGGTGTTCCGGGTTCAGGGCACCAAAACCCGAGAGGCGCACGGCCTCCCATATGAGATCCTGACGGTCGACGGCACCAGCCTCAGCCTTTCGGAGCAGTGGTTCGATACCGAATATCTTCCGGACCCGGTTCTCTGGCCGGAGAGCGTCGGCACAATGACCCCGACCTGTATCGGCGGCGCCTCCTGCCTCGAGTCCGATATGCTCAGCTGGCGGCGTATCCCATTGCAGCGCGCCGCTGTGGTGAATGATCTTCTCGTCTACCCGAATACGGCTGGATACCAGATGGACTCCAACGAGTCGGAGTTTCACGAATTGCCAATACCGCCGAAGATCATATTGCGTGATTCGACGGCGGGGCCACAATTCGAATGGACCCCCGAGATCGACCCGCGCAAGACCTGACAGCAGCGTCACAACCCGCCCCGCGCTCCACGACGTTTCCTAAGGAGAAGCTCTCGATGCCGGTTATCGCCAGGCGCATGTCTGAGCTGATCGGACAGACCCCGCTTTTCGAGCTAGCGGTCGACCAATGTACCGGGACTCGGCTGTTCCTCAAGCTCGAGACCATGAACCCGACAGGTGCCGCCAAGATCAGGATGGCGCAGTCGATGGTGCTGGATGCCGAGCGGCGGGGGTTGTTGCGGCCGGGCGGGCACATTATCGAATCGACCTCGGGGAATACCGGTTTGGGGCTTGCCGTGGTGGCGCGGGAGCGCGGGTATCGGTTCACGGCGGTGGTGGATCATCACGCGTCCAGCGCGAAACTGAATGCCATGAGGGCCATGGGGGCCGAGTTGGAATTCGTCTCGGACGAAGGGGACGGTCTCTCGACGTCCGTTCGCGAGGAACGGGCGGCGGAGATGGCGGCGCTTGAAGGGGAGAACGCGTATTTTCCGGCGCAGCACGACAATCTGGCCAATGGGGTCGGCTATCACACGATGGCGGCGGAACTGCTGGCCGATCTGGAGCGGGTCGACATTCTGATCGGGGCGGTGGGCACCGGCGGGTCGCTGTTCGGGACCGCGCGCGGATTGCGCGATCTGGAATGCCATCCGCGGCTGGTCGGCGTCGAGCCCGAGGGATCGATCGCGTTCGGCGGTCCCGCGCACGACTATTGGCAATCCGGAACCGGTACGCCCGAGGGCGCGGTGCCCGGTGTGCACGTCGATCAGGATCTGCACCGGATCGAGGAGCGGGACCGGATCAAGGTGTCCGACGCGGACGCCTTCGCGACCGCGCGCACCCTGGCCGCGCAGCTCGGGCTGATGATCGGCGGATCCTCGGGCGGCTCGGTGTACGCCGCGCTCACCCGGCTGCACGAGTACCCGGCCCATTCGACCGTGGTCGTGATCGTCAACGACGACGGTGAGAAGTACCTCGACACCGTCTTCGACGACGAATGGATGAGCGACCGCGACCTGATCGACCAGCAACACGAGGCCGAGATCGCCGCGCTGCTGGCGCGCTACCGGCCGCCGAGCCGCCCGGATCCGCGCGAGATCGAGGTGTTGCGGCAGCTGCACTACGCGCTGCCCGACACCTTCGCCATCGAGAACGGTCTCACCGGCGCGACGCTGCACGACTACGTGGACGCGAAAGTGCCGCAGGCCAGGCTCATCCATCTGCTGCATCTGGTGGACATGCCGGTGCACGAGATCGCCTACCTGCTGGCGACGAAGAACGAGGATGACGTCTACCTGGCGCTGGAGAAGCACCGGCAGCGGCTGACGGATCTGGCGAGCATGGTCGGTCAGGTCATCGCGGGCATGCGGGCGCCGGATCAGACCCACACCATTCACGTGCCGGACACGGCCGCGCGGGAGATCGACGGGACTGCCGCGAAATGATCGGAGCGCCTCGGGTATCCGGCCGCGGGCACCGGCAATCCGATGGGCGGCAGCTGACTTCGCTGGCCACGCCGATCGCGTTGACCCAGCTTGCCCAGGTCGCGGTGTCCACCACCAATATCGCGCTGATGGGGACGCTCGGGGTGCGGCAGGTGGCGGCGGGTGGCCTGGCGCTGGTGCTGTTCAACCAGATTCGGACCATGTGCGTCGGATTGATCACCGGCACCGGCAATCAGGTGGCGACCGTGGTGAGCCGGGCCGAGAAGCAGGGGCGGCGGGCCCAGGGCGAAGTGCGTGACGTGGTGCGGTCCAGCTTTCTGATCGCGACGCTGGCCGGAGTGCTCGGCGGCGCGCTGCTCATCGGGCTCGGCTGGGCACTGCGGTGGCTGGGGCAGGATGCCGCGGTGCTGGCGGAGGCGCGGCCGATGATGGTGGCGCTCGCACCCGGTCTGGTGCCCTGCCTGTGGTTCCAGGTATTGCGGCAGTACACGGTCGGGATGCAGCGGCCGCAGGCGCTGCTGCTGGTGACGGTGGGTTCGGTCGCGCTGAATCTGGTGCTCGCGCTGGCCTTCATCCACGGCTGGGCGGGGCTGCCCGCGCTGGGATTGACCGGTGTCGGCGTGGCCACCTCGCTGGTCTTCCTGATCACCTTCGGGATGTTCTGGGCCATGGTGCGGCGCGACGCGAAACTCGGTGCGACGCTGCCGCTCCGGATGTGGCCGGTGCACGCGGCGACGGTGCGGGAGGAGCTGCGGCTGGGGACGCCGATCGCGCTCACCTACGGGTCCGAGGCGGGCATGTTCTCGGTGCTGGCGCTGGTGATGGGCGGGATCGGGGCGGCGGCCCTGGCGGCGCACAACGTGGTCTATCAGATCGTGTACATCGTGTTCCAGGTGGCGATCGGGCTCTCGCACGGAGCGTCGATCCTGGTCAGCCGGGCGATGGCACGGGACGAGTTCGGGCATGCCCGGTCGGTGGCGTGGCTGGCGCTGCGGTGCGCGGGATTGGTCGCGGGCATCACCGGTATCGCCTACGTGGTGGCGCCGGATTGGGTGCTGAAGCCGTTCCTGGCCGACAGCGACGCGGCGACCGTGGCGCTCGCGCACCGGCTGCTGTTGATCGCGATCGTGCTGCAGTTCTTCGACGCGGCCCAGAACATCGGGGTCGGTCTGCTGCGCGGGCTCAAGGACACCAAGGCCGGATTCCGGCTGTCACTGGTGGGGTACTGGATTGTGGGATTGCCCACTGCGCTGCTGCTCGCCTTCCCGGTTCATCTGGGCGCGACGGGCGTCTGGTGGGGGCTGACAGCCGGATTGGCGACCACCGCTGCCCTGATGCTGCGCCGCTACTTCACCCTGCTGCATGTGCGTGAACAGGAACATCCGCGAGTGCTGGCCGGTAGCCTCGGCCGCTAGCCCGACACCCAAAACTCACCTTCCCGCAAGCATGTCGTCACTGCACGCGGGCAACCTGAAAGAAACGGCTTTCGCTATTCTGGCGACGGAATCGGCAAAGCCCTATCGACGAGTTGGCAAGCAAGGGCGCACCACCAACGCCGGGGAGGATGTCCGTGTACATCACGCGAGTCGCCGAGTATCCCAAGCCGGACCATGTCCTGTTCCATTTCAGCGACACCCATCTGATCGCCGCCGACACCGAGCTCTACGGCGCCGTCGACGCCGAGGCGCGGCTGTCCAGCCTGCTCGGCCAGGCCGAGGCCAGCGCGATCGCGCCGACCGCCATCGTCTTCACCGGTGACCTCACCGACAAGGGCGAGCCCGGCGCGTACCGCAAGCTGCGGGATCTGGTGGAGCCGTGGGCCGAACGGATCGGCGCACCGGTCGTCTGGGTCGCGGGCAACCACGATGAGCGGGGCTCCCTACGCGAGCACCTGCTCGGCGAAAAGCCGTCCAGCGCACCGTTCGACGCCGTCCACATGTACGACGGCCTACGCATCATCGCCCTCGACACCACGGTCCCCGGCCACCATTGGGGCGAGATCACCGACGCCCAACTGTCCTGGCTGCGTGAGGTTCTCGCCGAACCGGCGCCCTTCGGCACCATCCTGGCCATGCACCACCCGCCCATCCCCTGCGTCCAGGACCTGGCCGTCCTGGTCGAACTCCGCGATCAGCGCCGCCTCGCCGACGTCCTCGACGGCACCGACGTCCGCGCCATCCTCGCCGGCCACCTGCACCTGTCGAGCACGGCCACCTTCGCGGGCATCCCCGTCTCGGTGGCCTCGGCCACCTGCTACAGCCAGGACATGGCCGCCGCCGAAGGCGGCCAGCGCGGCCGCGACGGCGCTCAGGCCTTCAACTACGTCCACATCTACCCGGACACCATCGTCCACTCGGTGGTGCCCATCGGCGCGGGCCCTACCGTGGGCAACCCCGCCGACCCTGAACAGGCCGCCAACCGCCTCGCCGACGCGGGCATCGTCATCCCCCCGGCGGCCCGCATCCCACACGTCTTGCGCCGCCGGACCGAGGCCCCCGAGTCCGACGGCGAAACAGTCCTCTGAGCGAGGCCGGGACTACTGCGACGGGAGCCGAATCCGGTTCCGCCGCATTCGAAATCGATCATGGTTCGCCCGCTGACGGCGCTCGGTCCGACGAGGTCAACGGGTAGAGGCGTTCCCGGCCCGGGTGCAGGGTGAAGCGGCGGCGCTCGAAATCCCAGAATCGGTAGATGGGCCACTGCGCGGTGTGGGTCGCCCACGCTCCCACGATGATCAGGCGATGGTAGGGCAGCACGGTGTAGCCCTGGTTGGTGATCGTGCGGAGGCCGCTCTGTTGGAATCGCCACCATTTCGCGGGGCTGGTTCTGCGGCGGCGGGCGGAAGTCCGTGCGCGCATGGTCGTCAGCTGCTCGATGGCCAGACCGGCTTTGGTCAGGCACAGGGCGAGGTCCAGATCGTCGACGATGTCGGGCCGGGTGGCGGTGGCGTCGCGCACCTGTTTCCACGCCGTGGCCCGGATGGCCATGTTCGGGCCGTGCATATTGCCCACCCGGCCGCCGAGCCGGCCGCGCCGGGCCTGCAGCCGATAGCCGAATTCGAGGAAGAAGCCCACGGGGGAATCGAAATACGTGGTGATTCCGGTGAGCGCCGCGGTTTCCGGGTGTGCGGTGAAATGACGCCGGATCACCTCCGCCCAGTCGGAATCGACAATGGTGTCGGCGTCGGTGCGGGCGATGAATTCTCCACGGGCCCGGTCGAATCCGGTGTTGCGAGCCCGCGCCACACCCCGCACGGGCTCGTCGACCACCGTCACCTTCGGGTTGGTGAGCGCGTACGCGCCGAGAATGTCACGAGTGCCGTCGGTGCTGCCATTGTCGACGACAACGATCTCGTCGACGGCGTCCTGCGCCGAGAGTCGATCGAGGGTGCGTCGAATGCATTGCGACTCGTTCAAAACCGGGATGACGACCGACAGCATGCCGATGATCCTGCGATCGCCCACCCGGGCCGACAAGCCGCGACTACTGCGGGCACACCTTCTGGTGCCCCGAGTATCAGGTTGGCGGAAAGCGCTGGGCTACTGGGTGATCGGATGGATCACCACCGAGCAGGGGTGGACGGCTCCGGTTTCCACCGGTTGGGTGGCGGTCATGTCGGGCGGGGTGACGTTGAGGGTGTGGGAGATCGGGCAGGGTCGGCCGTTGTCGGTGACGGTGTTCTCCAGGACGGCGTGGGCGGGTTGGCCGGGTTTGACGGTGATCTGTTGCGGGGTTACCCAGCTGTGGTCGGGGTTCTGGCCGAAGACCGCGCTGTACTGGGTGCGGCTGGCGTGGACGTATTTGTCACCGGGGGACCACATGTCGACGCCCGGGTAACCGACCAGCCAGCACGAGGCGTCGCCGGTGGTCTCGAAGATCAGCAGGGTGCCGTTGTAGTTCTTGTTTCCGCCGTCCAGATTCTCCGCGCGAACGTGGATCTGGCCGTTGGTGCATTCCGAGACGGGTGCGGCCGTGGGAGCCGGTGTTCCGGTCGAAGCGCCGCCGTCCCCGGCCTGCGCGCCACCATCGCCCGACTGGCCACCGCCGGTGGGTGTGCCGGTCGAGGCCGCACCTGTGGTCGGCGCCGGCGAAACCGTCACCGACACACTGCCATCCGGGGTGCATCCGGTGGTCACCGCCGTCAGGGCACCCGCGAACAACACCGCACCAAGGAATCTCTTCTTCATGCCTTGAAGCTTCGTTCGACCCACTAACCATCGACCAACAGCCGACTATCGACCCAGCTCGAGGTGCATCTCCACCCGAACGCACAGCAACGAGATCAGGGAGCTCTCGGTGAGGAAATCGGGCGGATTTCCTCGGTGAGAGCTCCCTGATGTTGGTTGGGAGATGGTGGGCGTCAGTCGATTTTGACGCTCATGCCGTAGTCGATGGTCTGGTGGCTGGGCGAGGACACCCGCAGCTGGTAGGAACCGTTGCAGGGCAGCACGACTCGCGACCACTGGCGGTCGTAGGACAGCGTGCCGGTCGGCCCGGAGATGGTGACCACCGCATCGGACCAGTTGGGGCTGGCCTCCACGATCATGACCTGACCACCGCGAGCGTCGACCTGATAGGTGTCGTGACTGAAGCCCTGCAGGTGGCCGTTCACGTACCCGTTGTCGGTGTTGTAGGCGAAATAGATCTGGTGGACGTCGTCGGCAGAGGCCGAACCCGCACCGAGAACGGTGGCGGTCGAAGCGGCGGCGAGAAGGGCGGCGGCGAGGAACTTCTTGGTCATGCGACAAGAGTCGCGGGCACCACCAATCGGATTCCAACAGCCGACTATTCGCGCATGCCAGGCGCTAGGGAGTCCCCCATTCGACGTGGTTGGTCCGGGTGGGCTCGTTGTGGTGGGAGTAGTTCGGGGAGGGGTTGAAGAAGCTCCAGAGGATGCCGACGACGAGGATCACCCATAGCAGGACGCGACCGGCCTTCGAGGTCAACAGGGGGCGCGTCGGCGAAGCGGGAGTGTAGGGCAGCGGCGGCGCGACGGCACTGGGTTCGGGCAGCGGGCCGTCGCCGAAGACCTGGGACAGATAGGTGGGTGTGAGCATCAGCCAGTAGGCGTCGACCCGGACCTGGCAGCGGAAGACGGCGGCGGTGGCCTGGAAGACCGCGGCGGGCATGCGGCCGGTGATGAGCATGATCAGCCAGATGATCGGGGAGATGACCATCCAGCCGCTGGACAGCCAGCTGGTGAGGACCAGGATCGGGAAGGCCAGGATGAAGCGGAAGAACACGGCCCAGCGGTTCAGGCGGGTCGGGGCCGGGTACAGGACCTGCACCGGATAGTTCGCGTTCACCTCGAAACTGAACGGCGGGTAGACATCCACCAGCAGGTACAGATAGGCCGTGACGCGGAAGGTGTAGGCGAGAGCGCCCCGCAGGAAGTCACCTGCCCAGGCCGGGAGCGCACCGGTGAACAGCGCCCCGAACCAGCCGAGGAAGGCGACGACCGCCAGGGCTATGCCCACGAGGGCCAGGACCACGAAGTGCGGGATGGCGAGGATGACGCGCAGCAGCACGGTCCACCGCCGATGCTGTTGCGGCGGAAACACGTCGACGCCGACGATCGGCTCGGGCATCGGCGGGTACATCGGCTGCTGCGCAGGCGGCGGGTATTCGACCATGACGCACACTCGCTTCCAGGTCCGAAAAGACGGAAAAGTGCCGTTTCCCGGCCAGCGTCCCACACGAATCGAGCAGCCCGCCGACGGCGCGCTGAACAATCCACCCCCGCGCAGCCTCGGATAGGCTGAACCCGATCGCGACTGGCGTTGCGTGGGCCAACCACGAGGAAGCGCAGTATCGGAGCGTCGTACGCCTGGGTGCTCCCCATCTCGAGACCAGAGACGGGGTACCGCAATGACCTTGCGCTACGGCATGAATCCGCACCAATCCGCCCGGGTGGCGGCCGGCGGCGACCACCTTCGAGTGCTGCACGGCTCCGCATCGATGATCAACTACCTCGACGCGCTCAATGCCTGGCAACTCGTCGCCGAGGCGAGCCGCGCCACGGGCAAGGCGTCCGCGGCGTCGTTCAAACACGTCTCCCCGGCGGGCGCGGCACTGGACGGCGAGCTCGACGAAACCATGCGTGCGAGTTGGCGATTGGGCGACGGCCCGGTCGGCCCGGTCACCGCGGCCTACGCACGGGCACGTGACGCCGACCCGCGCTCGTCCTACGGCGACATGATCGCGGTCTCGGAACCGGTCGATCACGAGCTCGCCGACCTGCTCTCCGGCGTGGTCTCCGACGGCATCATCGCCCCGGGTTACGCCCCCGGAACCGTTGCGGCGCTGGGCCGCAAGAAAGGCGGCCGATTCCTCGTCCTCGAGATCGATCCCGCCTTCCGGCCGCCCGTCCTCGAGTCCCGGACGGTCTTCGGCATCACCCTCGAACAGGACCGGGACAGTCTGCCGATCTCCGCGGATCTACTGCGCGTGGCAGACGGCGAAGCGCTCGGCGAATGCGCGACCGTCGACGCGCTGCTGGGACTGATCACCGCTCGCTACACCCAGTCCAACACCGTCGTCTTCGTCCGTGACGGTATGACCATCGGCGTGGGCGCGGGACAGCAATCCCGCATCGACTGCACCGTGCTCGCGGGGAGCAAGGCGCGTACGTGGTGGGCACGACGGCACTCCGACGCGCCTTCGGGCATCACCCTCGTCTCCGACGGGTATCTCCCGTTCCGCGACAATGTCGACGCCGCCGCCGAACTCGGGGTCGAGACGATCGTCGAGCCGGGCGGTTCCCTCCGGTCCGAGGAGGTCGCCGCGGCCTGCCGTGAGCATGGGATTACCCTCGCCCGCACCGGGGTTCGGCTCTTCCATCACTGAAAAGTGCGGTGGCCCTTCCGGTCTGGTGGTCAGTCCGGGAGGGTCGGGGCGGCGTTCTGGTGCTGGGTGGAACCGTTCTCGTCGCCGGAGTGGGATCGGCCGACCATGACTTCGCCGTCGCGGGCGACGAGTTGGCTTGCGGATTCGGGTACGGATTCCGACCAGCCGGTGTCGGTGAAGGCGACGGGGCGATCGTCGACGGAGACGGTGCCGACGAGGTATCTGGTCACGCCGGATTCGTCGCCTTGGTGTTCGCGTCCGATCAGGACTTCGCCGCGGTTGGCCACGAACCTGCTCTTGGACTCGCGGATCGGGCTGCTCCATTCGCCTTGGGACACCGCGGCGGTGAGTGCGTCCTCGCCCTCACCGAGAACCAGGCGGGCGTACCGGTATCTGGTGGTGCCGTTCTCGTCCCCTCGGTGTTCCCGCCCGACCAGCACTCGGTCGGTCGGGCACTTCCACAGGCTGTCTTTCTCCCTCATCCAATCCGACCACTGGGGGTCGACTGTCGAAAGTCGCTGGGCCATCTCGTCTTCTCCTTCGTCGCCGCCGATGGGCGGGCATTCTGTCGATAGACTGCCCAATCGAATGGCGCGATACCGCCTGCCGCCGAAAGGATCGGCGGAACGCAGAAACGTGGAGCGTGCCGGGCACGCTCCACGGTGGTTGGATCCTGGGAAATTCAGTCGATTTTGACGCTCATGCCGTAGTCGATGGTCTGGTGGCTCGGGGACGAGACCCGCAGCTGGTAGGAACCGTTGCAGGGCAGCACGACTCGCGACCACTGGCGGTCGTAGGACAGCGTGCCGGTCGGCCCGGAGATGGTGACCACCGCATCGGACCAGTTGGGGCTGGCCTCCACGATCATGACCTGACCACCGCGAGCGTCGACCTGATAGGTGTCGTGACTGAAGCCCTGCAGGTGGCCGTTCACGTACCCGTTGTCGGTGTTGTAGGCGAAATAGATCTGGTGGACGTCGTCGGCAGAGGCCGAACCCGCACCGAGAACGGTGGCGGTCGAAGCGGCGGCGAGAAGGGCGGCGGCGAGGAACTTCTTGGTCATGCCGTAAGAGTCGCGGGCACCACCAATCGGATTCCAACAGCCGACTATTGGGGCACCTCACAAGCGACATTGACGCTTTTCACACCGAGGTGATCCCGCTGTTGTAGGAACCCGGAACCTCGCCCCAAGCGCGACGAACGGCCCCGGTCAGCCCTCTACCTTCTGCATCCAGGTTCGGGCAGTGCAGCCCGGCACCTGCAGGAAGGACATCCAGATGATCATTCGCAACCGGATGCGCGTCGCCGCGGCGATCATGGGGGCGACCGCCCTCGCCCTCATGGCCGGGACCCAGACCCCCGACGCCCGAGCCGACACCCAGCCCACGATCCAGAATCTCGTCTCCGCCATCAATTCCGGCCTGACCACCGCCGGCAAGGCCCTCGCGGATACCGGCGTCTCCAGCGCACCGCACTCGACCATCCCGACCGGCAACGGCCCCGAAATGACCGACGCCATAGCCGCTTTCACCTTCTCCCTCGCCAACGAGAACATGGCCCCCGCCGGCGCCAACGACTGGAATTGCAAGCCGAGCGCCGCGCATCCCGAGCCGGTGGTATTACTGCACGGCTCCTGGATGAATGCCTACGACGGCTTCGCCCGCTTCTCCCCCGAGATCAAGAAGGCCGGATTCTGTGTCTACGCACTGAATTACGGCCAGGAGGGCCTGCTGCAACAGGGCGGCCTGGGCGCGCTGATCCCGGGCGTGAACGGCGTTGCCCCCATGGAGGACGCGGCCCAGGAGGTCGCCACCTTCATCGACAAGGTGCTGACGTCGACCGGTGCGAAGAAGGTCGACATCGTCGGACACTCCCAGGGCGGCCCGGTGGCCGATCAGTACCTGAAGTTCGACGGCGGCGCGGGCAAGGTCGATCAGCTGATCACCTTCGGAGCCACCCACCACGGCACCACTCTCGACGGCATCGCCACCCTGGGCCGACGGATCACCGACATGGGTTTCAACACACTGGGATTCAGCCAGCTGCTGGTCGGTCAGGGCCTGATCGAACAAGTCGCGGGATCCAGCTTCTACGCGACCCTCGACGCGGCCGGTGACACCGTCTCCGGCGTGCACTACACCAGCGTCGCCACCGACCACGACGAGATCTCGACCCCGTACGACGCCACCTTCCTGAAGGCCGGCTCCGGCGCGACGGTCGACAATGTGACCCTGCAGGACGGCTGCGGCATCGACCTGTCCGACCACCTGTCGATGATGTACTCCCCGCGCGCGGTATCCATCGCCCTGCACGCCCTGGACCCGGCCGGCCACCCGGACCTGGTCTGCGAATTCAACCCGTACGTGCTGTGACCCGTCCGGGTTCGGCGCGCGAGCTGCGCCGAACCCGGATCCGGTTCAGGCCGCGCCCGATTCGAAGGCCGTCATGCCCGCGATGACATCCGGCTTCTCCCACGGCGCGGGTTCCGGGAAATAGGTGTCCAGGAACTCCGAGACGGCGCGCACCCGTTCGGCCTCCGGGACCTCCGGGAAACTGCCGTCGTTGAGACAGAAGAAATCCACATTGCGACGCTTGGCCAGGCCGTCGAGCAGGGCCAGACCGGTGTACATGGTGGTGTCCACGTACCGCATCTTCGCAGCCTCCTGCGGCACCGCGCGGCCGGTGAGCAGGGCGTAGTAGTGGTACAGCGAATTCGTCACCGAGATATCGGTGGCGGCGCGGAAGCGACTCGCCCGGGTCCGCGCGAAATCGTCGGCGAAGACCTGCTCCATTTCCAGCAGCACACTGCGGCGCAAGGGCACCGGCGTGTGCTCGAGATGCCGGGTGATGACATGGCCGAAGCGCTGAGCCAGCAGTGCCCGATTGACCCGCGCCGCGTTCTCGAAGCCGCTGCGGCGTTCATTGTTGGCGCCCGGGCCGATTCGGGTGCCCGCCTCGATATAGCGGCTGATGCCCGCGGGCGTGAAGAACATGGACGGCCGCACCGGACGCGCGAAGAACATGTCGTCATTGGAGTACAGGAAATGCTCCGACAATCCCTCGATGTGCTGCAGCTGGCATTCGATCGCATGGGAATTGAACACCGGCAGGCCGCTGACATCGGAGAAATGATCCACCGCCCGGACGATGGTCACCTTCGGATCCTCGGCCAGCCAGTCCGGCACCCGGGAATCGGTGGCGATGAAGATGCGGCGAATCCACGGCGCGTTCTTGTGCACCGACCGCAGGGCATAGCGCAGCTCGTCGATCTGGCGGATGCGGGCATCGGCCTCATCGCCCTCGCCGACCACCACCTGCGCCATCATTCCCGCACGGCGAGCACGGAATTCGGGATCGCTGCCGTCCACCCAGGAGAACACGATGTCGATGTCGAAGCCGACATCGGTCGGGTGCGGGGTGAACATGCCCGCCAGGGTCGGCCAGCTGGCGTCGTAGAGCAGCACGGTCGTGGGTTCCACGTCGGCGACGTCGAACACCATGCGGGTCAAGGCATTCGGGCGCGGGCATTCGACGGTGTCACCGTGATACTCCCACAGCTCGATCTCCACGTGATGCGCCGGATCCAGATCCCGTCCGAGGCGGAAGACATTGTGCTGCTTCTCATTACAGGAGAATCCGGCTACCACCGCGGCCCCGAGCACCCGTCTGAGCGCGGCCCGATGACCGCTGTCCACGGCCAGCACCAGCCGGTGCGCGGCATCCCGCACCAGCAGGTACGGCACCTCGGCCGCGGCCAATTCGCCACGCAGATGGCGCAGATCGTCGATCACCGCGGCCGATACCACCAGGTTCGCCACGGTCGCCCGGCCCACCAACTCATCCACCATCACCGTCTCCGCTCTGTTCGCACTTCACCTCACGTCCGCCCCGCGCGCCGACACGGCCTCGCGCCGGCCCGGGCGGGGATCCCGGGGGCTGGCGCATGCCGTGAAAACTGTTGCGCAGTCAGAAGAATGGAGCGGACAGGGCAGTGCGGGGCGTGGTCCACGGTCGTCGCTGATACGGCCGGAAGCCCATTCGCACTCACCTCACTCGTTCACGTGGCGCCTGTCGCGCCGGGGTAAAAGCTGTTCGCGTTCGCCGTCGCCACGGCAGGGTCCAGGAAGCTGCTGTGGGCGGACGAGCTTCACCGGGCGGTCATCGGCCGGTTACTCGCATGACCTCGTTCAGACGAGGGACTGTAACGAATGATGCAACCGTTATCGCTTCTCGTCAATCTGTTTCCGCGCAGGTCCGGCTGTGTTTTCACAGTCGTAACCGACAAATAGGGCACAGCGCGCACACGCGGGGCGCGCCGCGGACGCCAGCGAGCCAGCGCGGCAACGGCATACACTTGCTGCAGCACAGTCCAGCCCGCTGTGCGCGACCCGATGGTGAGGTGACGCGGATGGTAGCCGACGCGCGGGAACGTCAGGAGCCCTCGACAGTGACCGAGCAGGATCACCCCGAATTGGATGTCCTACCCGACTGGCCGCTCGACACCATCGCGGTGCTGGTGACCACCGACCCCGCACCGCACGCCATCCCGGTCTCCTGGCCGGTGCGCGCCGGAGATCACCGAATTCTGCTCAGCCTCAAGTCCGATCGCGGGTCGCTGGCGCGGCTGCGGGAACGGCCGGAGGTGGCGTTGCTGATCCTCGGCGGCGGCAATGTGGCGCTGTGCGCCCGCGGCAAGGCGCGGGTGATCGCCGACCCCATGCCCGGCGCGGACGATTACGTGGCGGTCGAACTGACCGTCGAGGTGATCGACGACCATCGGCAGTCGGCCTTCGCGGTGGCCACCGGAATTCAGCGCACCGTCCTCGACGGCACCGAACTACGCTATCTGGAGAAGCGGGTCGCCGCGCTCGAAGCCATGGCGGCCGATCGAAACTGAGTCGAAGGAGACCGTGTGTCTGTCAGCCTGGCCAAGGGTGGAAATGTCTCACTGTCCAAACAAGCCCCGAACTTGACCAAGGTGGCGGTCGCGCTGGGCTGGGACGTGCGCACCACCACGGGCGCCGACTACGACCTGGATGCCAGCGCCCTGGCCTGCGGTGAGAACCAGCGGGTCCTGTCCGACGCGCACTTCATCTTCTACAACAACCTGCGCTCCCCCGAGGGCACCATCGAGCACACCGGCGACAACCTCACCGGCGCGGGCGACGGCGACGACGAGGTGATCAATGTCGACCTGGCCGCCATGCCGCCGACCATCACCAATATCTTCTTCCCGGTCTCCATCCACGAGGCCGACACCCGCCGCCAGTCCTTCGGCCAGGTCCGCAACGCCTACATCCGCGTGATCGACGCCGTCACCGGCTCCGAGCTGGCCCGCTTCGACCTCACCGAGGACGCCTCCACCGAAACCGCCATGGTCTTCGGCGAGCTCTACCGCCACGGCCCCGAGTGGAAGTTCCGCGCCATCGGCCAGGGCTACGCCTCCGGCCTGGCCGGCATCGCCCGCGACTACGGCGTGAACGTGTGATCGTCGCATTCTCCGTGACGCCCCTCGGCGTCGGCGCGGACGTCGGCCGCGCCGTCGCCGAGGCGGTCCGCATCGTCCGAGCCAGCGGCCTCCCCAACGAGACCAACGCCATGTTCACCACTCTCGAGGGCGAATGGGACGAGGTCATGGCCGTCGTCAAACAGGCCACCGACGCGGTGATGGCCGCCGCGCCCCGCTGCAGCCTCGTCATCAAGGCCGACATCCGCCCGGGCGTCACCGACGGCATGACGTCGAAGGTCGAGACCGTCGAAAGATATTTGGCCGAGGACTGATTCAGCTGATGCGCTGGCGGAGCCAGGTGGGGATCTCGTCGCCGGCGCGGGGGTAGGTGGCGAGTTCGCGGCGGCAGTCGGTGGGTTCGGGGATGGGGAGCCAGTCGGGGATTTCCTTGAACGACAAGGTGAAATCGGCTCGGGTGGAGTCGGCGCGCAGGACCACTTGGCCGCTGAGCCAGGTGCCGGTCATCTGGTCGTAGCAGACTTCCTTGAGGCGGTTGAGGAGCATGAGGACCTCCTCGGAAGGCTGGAGGTCCTCCTCGGTGGCGGCCGGGTCGAGTTGGATGCCGGCGTGGCCGTCGTCGCCGACCAGGGAGAACCAGAGGACGGCCACGCGCCAGTCCGCGGGAAGATCGTCGGCGAGGGCGCTGACCAAGGCGCTTTCGACCATGTCGCGGTCGGCGGAGGGCGGGATGGCGGAGGTCTGGGCCGGTTCGTCCGCGAGGGCCGCGACCACCAGGTCGGGATGGTGTGCGCGCATGGCCTCCACCGCGGCGGTCACCGGCACGGGTAGGCGGTCGGGGACGATGAACAGCGGGCGGTCCACGTTCTTGCGGGCCATGACATCGCCGAGCGCGTGCACACGGTCGCGGAAGGCGGCGGGATCACGCAGCACCACCTCGGCGAACCGGTCGGCCCGACCGCCCTTGCGCAGGCGGCCGATGCCAAGCAGCAGCCGCTCCACCTCCGACCACGCCACATGCGGGTAACCGCGATAGGTGAAGCCCTCCTCGGTGATCACCAGCGTGGGCTGCGGGCGAATCAGATCGTCGAGCATGGCGTACGCCCCGAACCCGAACACCCCCATGACAACACCGGCCAGTACCCGCATGACCATGTGTTCGTCGCCGTTGAACACCACGAAGCCGGGCAGCACGATCATGACCACGAAGAAGACCAGCGCGCCGATCGCACCCGCTTTCCGCGGGTAGTACTCGGTGATCGATTCGCGCCCCGAAGCATGCACCCCACAGACGCTAGCCGAAACGAGCCGAAGGCAACACCGCCGTTATCGCCCGGCATCGCTTCCGCTATGCCCGTTTCGGCCACTGCAATGGATTTCGCTCAGCCGCGCGGCCAGTACTCGCGCCAGTCCACCGCACCCAGCGCCCGCCGCTCTCCCCGCGCGATTTCGGCGGCGTCCTCGGCGGCGCGAATCCGTCCGGCGAACACGAGAGTCGCCTTCCGCAACCGTTCTTCGGCGCTGTCCGGCCCGCCGAGTTCGACCGCCCGCAGCTCGTCCGGCACCAAATCCTCCGGTAAACCAGCCTTGATACCTCGCGAGCGAACCTTCTCCGCCAACGCCAGCGCGGGCTGCGCCATCGCGATACCGTCCAGGCAGGAGCGCCGCGCCTTCTCGGCCGATTTCCGCTCCTCCCAAGCCTTTTCCTGCGCCGCGATCTTCTCGGCGACGGCGGCGTCGGGATCGATGTCGTACGCGCCGGAATCATCGTGCCCGATCAGATGCGGACTGCGATGCACCAGCTTCGCCACCAGCGCCGCGGCCACGTCGGCGACCGTGAATTCCCCTGCGGCCTCGGCGATCCGGGAGTGGAACAAGACCTGCAACAGCAGGTCCCCCAACTCCTCCTTGATCGTCCCGGCATCCCGCTCCTGAATGGCGTCCAACAGCTCGTAGGTCTCCTCGAGCAGATAGGGCCGCAGCGAATCATGCGTCTGCGTCACCTCCCACCCCCCGAAGTTCCACAGCCGATCCATGACATCGACCGCCTCGCCCAGCGCCGCCGTCATCCGCGCCGTATCCGCCGCCGCACCGGACTCTCCCGCCACCCGCCGATCCGATTCCACGCCTGCGCTGTTCCTTTCGGAGTTCGAAGTACTCACCGCGTCACGGGTGCCGCGGGCCGGGTACACACCGCCGCGGCAAGACGACGGGACACGCACCCGATCCTCATCACGGGGCCAGGGCCTCCGGTGCCACCTTGACATCCACTGCGCCCGGGGCCTTTCCGTCGAGGGCGAGGAGCAGGTCCGCGACGAACTGGATCACCTGGACATCGCGGACGCGCGCCGCGCCGACGCTGTCCTCGACACGCGGGAGGGGTAGTTGGACGATGCCGGTGGCCGCGCGGTAGGTGGCGTTCGGGTACAGGCGCTTGAGGCGCAGTTGCTTCGAGTCCGGGAGCTGGAGGGGCGACACCTTGAGAGTGGTTCCGGTGACGCCGATCTCGGCGATCGCGTATTCGCGGGCCAGCAGGCGGAGCTTGGCGACCGAGACCAGGCGGCCGACCTCGACCGGCAGCGGGCCGTAGCGGTCGACGAGTTCCTCGACCACGGCCGAGAGCGCCGAATCGTCCTGGGCCGCCGCGAGTTTGCGGTAGGCCTCGAGGCGTAGGCGGTCCGAGGCGATGTAGTCGGGCGGGATGTGGGCGTCGACCGGGAGGTCGATGCGGACCTCCTTGACCTCCTCGTCCACGGTGATGGGGCGGCCGTCGGCGGCCGCGCGATAGGCCTCGACCGCCTCGCCGACCAACCGCACGTACAGGTCGAAGCCGACACCGGCGACGTGGCCGGACTGCTCCGCGCCGAGCACGTTGCCCGCGCCGCGAATCTCCAAGTCCTTCATGGCCACCGCCATGCCCGCGCCCAGGTCGGAGTTCTGGGAGATGGTGGCGAGGCGGTCGTAGGCGGTCTCGGTGAGGGGCTTCTCCGGCGGATACAGGAAATAGGCGTAACCGCGCTCCCGGGAGCGGCCGACACGCCCGCGCAGCTGGTGCAGCTGAGAAAGGCCCAGGGCGTCGGCGCGTTCCACGATCAGGGTGTTGGCATTGGAGATGTCCAGACCGGTCTCGATGATGGTGGTGCAGACCAGCACATCGAATTCCCGCTCCCAGAAGCCCTGCACGGTCTTCTCGAGCATGTCCTCGTTCATCTGCCCGTGCGCGACCACCACCCGCGCCTCCGGCACCAGGTCGCGAATCCGCTTGGCCGCCTTGTCGATCGAGGCCACCCGGTTGTGCACGTAGAACACCTGGCCGTCGCGCAGCAGCTCACGGCGGACGGCCGCGGCCACCTGCTTGTCGTTGTACGCGCCCACATAGGTGAGCACCGGATGCCGTTCCTCGGGCGGGGTCAGGATGGTCGACATCTCGCGGATGCCCGCCAGCGACATCTCCAGGGTGCGCGGAATCGGCGTGGCGGACATGGTCAGCACGTCCACGTGCGTGCGCAGCGCCTTGATGTGCTCCTTGTGCTCGACGCCGAAGCGCTGCTCCTCGTCGATGATGACCAGTCCCAGGTCCTTCCACCGGACCCCGGTCTGCAGCAGGCGGTGCGTGCCCACCACGATGTCGACGTCCTTGGTGGTCATCCCCTCGAGGATCTCGCGCGATTCGGCCGGATCGGTGAAGCGGGACAGCCCCTTCACCACCACCGGGAATCCGGCCATGCGCTCGGTGAAGGTCTGCAGATGCTGCTGCGCCAGCAGCGTGGTCGGCACCAGCACGGCCACCTGCTTGCCGTCCTGCACCGCCTTGAAGGCCGCGCGCACCGCGATCTCGGTCTTGCCGTAGCCGACGTCACCGCAGACCACCCGGTCCATCGGCACCGTCTTCTCCATGTCCGCCTTCACCTCGGCGATGGCGGTCAGCTGATCGACGGTCTCGGTGAACGCGAACGCGTCCTCCATCTCCTGCTGCCAGGGCGTATCCGGGCCGAAGGCGTGGCCGGGCGCGGCCTGGCGCACCGCGTAGAGCTGCACCAGTTCGGTCGCGATCTCGCGAACCGCCTTGCGCGCCTTGCGTTTCGTGTTCTGCCAGTCGGATCCGCCCAGTTTGGACAGGCTCGGTAGCTCGCCGCCCACGTACCGCGACAGCTGATCGAGCGAGTCCATGGGCACGAACAGGCGGTCGCCCGGCTGGCCGCGCTTGCTGGGCGCGTACTCGATGACCAGGTATTCACGCCGCGCACCCGCCACGGTCCGCTCGATCATCTCCACGAAGCGCCCGATCCCGTGCTGATCGTGCACGACCATGTCCCCGGCGGTCAGGGCCAGCGGATCGACCTGGTTGCGGCGCTTCGCGGGCAGCCGCTTGCCCTCGCCGGGTGCGGTGACCCGGTTGCCGGTGAGGTCGGATTCCGCGATCACCACCAGCTTGGACTCGTCGAACACGATGCCGTCGTGCAGCGAACCGCACAGCACGCCGACCACGCCCGAGACCGGTTCCGCCCCGGATTCCAGCGCCCCGGCGGGCACCTCGGCATCGGCGAGGCGCTCCAGAATGCGTTGCGCCGTACCGTGTCCGGCCACCACGATGACCGCGCGCCCGCCGGTGGCGACATGCGCCCGCAGCGAGGCGAAGATGGTGGCGACCAGTTCCTCGGACCCGCGCGCGGACGCGGCGGCCAGCACCGGCAGCGCGATCTCGTCGGGATGGTCGGCGGCCAGCGGGCTCAGCGTCCACCACGGCAGCCCGCGCCGCTCGGCGTCGGCGTGCACCACGTCCAGACCCCGATAGCCGGAGGCCGCCAGATCCAGTCCGTGCGCGCCCAGCGGCGCGGCCCCGCCGAAGGAGGCCGCCGTCCACGACGCCTCCAGGAACTCCTCACCGGTGCGCACCAGGTCGGCCGCGCGGGTGCGGACCTTCTCCGGATCGCACAGCAGCACATGGGTTTCGGCGGGCAACACGTCCACCAGCAGCTGCAGCTCGCCCGGCTGCAACACCGGTAGCAGCGCCTCCATGCCGTCCACCGGGATGCCCTGCGAGATCTTCTCCAGCATCTCCACCAGGGCGGCGTCGGCCGCGTTCTCGGCGGCCACCTGGGCGGCGCGCTCGCGAAGCGCGGTGGTGAGCAACAGTTCCCGGCACGGCGGCGCGACCACCAGGTCGATGGGCACCTCGTGGATGGACCGCTGGTCCTGCACCGAGAAGGCCCGCAGTTCGGCGACCTCGTCGCCCCAGAACTCCACGCGCACCGGATGATCCGCCGTCGGCGGGAAGAGGTCCAGGATGCCGCCGCGCACCGCGAACTCGCCGCGCTTGCCGACCATGTCGACCCGCTCGTAGGCGAATTCCACCAGCCGCGACAGCAATTCGTCGAAGTCGAACTCCGCGCCCTTGGTCAGCACGATGGGCTGGATCTCCCCCAGCCCCGCCGCCATCGGCTGCATGAGCGAGCGCACCGTGGTGACCACCACCCGCAGCGGCCCCGCGAAACCCGGATCCTCCGGATGCGCCAGCCGCCGCAGCACCTGCAGCCGCCGACCGACGGTGTCCGCACCCGGCGAGAGCCGCTCGTGCGGCAGGGTCTCCCACGACGGGAACAGCGCGACGGTGTCCCCCAGGATCTCGCCGAGCTCGACGGCCAGATCATCGGCCTCGCGCCCGGTCGCGGTCACCACCAGCAGCGGCCGTTGCTCGGCGATCGTCGACGCCACGAACGGCCGCACCGCCGAGGGCGCGACCAGCATCGCCGACTCCCGCCCGATCAGGCTCCTGACCTGCTCCAAGGCTGCGTCGGCACCCGCCACCGCAGCCAGGCCAGCCAGAGGTGGACGATGGGTGGTCATGGGGCAGACTCCTCGGCGCAGATCAGCGTTTCAGACGGCCAGTCGAGTCTAGTCACCCGCAATGACAGCTTCAGCACGCAGACGTCCCGCGCGTGCTTGGATGGCGGGATGTCCTATGCGACCGATCCGCGGGTGGACTCGTACATCGACGCCCTGCCCGGCTGGCAACAGGAGATCTGCCGTCAGGTCCGCGACCTCGTGCACGAGGCGGACCCCGAGGTCGAGGAGACCATCAAGCGCACCGTCCGCCCCTACTTCGTGCTCGACGGCAATATCTGCGCCCTGCTCGCCACCAAGACGGCGGTCGACATCTTCCTCTACGACGGCGCGATCGTGCCCGACCCGGAGAGCATCATCACCGGCGGCCACGACAACAAGACCGCCCGCATGATCGCCGTCGCGGAGGGCGAAACCCTCAACGCCCCAGCCCTTCTCGCCATGTTCCGGCAGATCGTCGCCAACAACCGCGCGGGCGGCTGGCGAAAACTGAAGGGCAAGTGAACGGTAGCGGATCCCGGGCTGTCGGGGACACAAGCCCCCGACGGTCACGACACCAGTGCCCCTACACGTCCCGACACCATGCCCACGCGTCACGAGACCATGCCCCGGGCGAGGCTCGAGCCCCCGCCCTCCCAGGAGTGGGCTACTGCACGTAGCGGCGCAAGCGGCGGGCGGCGAATTCCCGGAAGTACGCGACCTTCTCCTCCGGCACGATGCTCGGCAGCAGGAAGTACCACGCCCGCTCCATGCGGGTCGCCATCTGGTCGATGGATTCGGTGCTGACGGCGACGATGTGGACGCCGGTCGTCATCTCCTGCAGGAGCAGGCCGATGGTCTCCGGGTCGAGATCCGCCTTCAGATCCCCTTGGGCGATGGCGCGTTCGGCGAGCAAACGGTGCGTCTCGCCCCAAGTCTTGGCGATATTGTCGCCGGTCGCGCCGCGGTAATCACCGATCTGATGGGTGAGTTTGAGCATCGCCCCGACCATCGGATCGTTCATCGTGAGATCGGCGACCACATAGGTGATCCCGATGCACGCCTCCAACGCCGGCACCCGCGGATCGAAGAATCCCTGGCAGGCGCTGACCAGTCGCTCGTTGCCCTGATCGACGACGGCGCGGGCCAGTTCTTCCTTGGAGCCGAAGTGAAAGTACAAGGCGCCCTTGGTTACATTGGACTGCGCGATGATCTCGGACAGGGACGCGTTCGCGTAGCCCAGTCGAAGAAAGACATCGGCCGCGCCCGCGAGCACGGAATCGCGAGTGATCTCCGCACGCGCTTGCCTAGCCATCAGATCCGCCTGTCATCAAACCAGCCATCCTGAAGTAGACCGATATCCCGAAGTTGACCGACATCACAGTTCGAACAGCACTCGAAGGATGGGTGAACCGTACCATCCGGCTGCGCGCTGCCAGCCGATTCGAGCATTCGGCCCGTCCTCCTTCGCAATTCGCTGGTTAACTGTCCAGTTCTGCCCCGCTTAGACAGACATATCAGACCAAAATTCAGACCGCAGGGTTCGATAACCCCTTGCCGCTCGGCCATTCCGACTTCAACACCGGTTCGGCCTCCAAATGGGTGAGCCCGTTCCAGCACAGATTGACCAGGTGCGCGGCCACCACTTCCTTGGACGGCTGGCGCTCGTCCAGCCACCAGGTCGCCGCCGTCGCAACCATTCCCACCAGCGCCTGCCCGTACAGCGTCGCCAAGGTCGGGTCCAGGCCGCGGCGTTCGAAATCCCCCGCCAGAATGTGCGCCACCTGATTCACGGCCTCGTTCAGCAGACTCGAGTACGTGCCCTCCGCCGCCGACACCGGCTGGTCCCGCATGAGAATCCGGAAACCGTCGGTGCGCTCCTCCATATAGGTGAGCAACGCCAGCGCCACCTGCTCGAGCCGCACCCGCGACCGGTTCTGGGTGAGCGAGGAGGTGATCATCTCCAGCAAGGTCGACATCTCGCGATCGACCACGACCGCGTACAACCCTTCCTTGCCGCCGAAGTGCTCGTACACCACCGGTTTCGACACCTGCGCCCGCGCCGCGATCTCCTCGATCGAGGTGGCGTCGTACCCGCGCTCCGCAAACAGCGCCCGCCCGATCTCGATGAGCTGCTGACGGCGCTGAGTGCCGGTCATGCGCGCCCGCGCCGGTCTGGCCCCCTCGCCCGCCGTCATCGATTCCGCCTCCCTGCTACGCCGTCAGATGCGCTACAACTGTCCCAGACTTCGCGCCGCCCAGCGGCATGGGGACCACATCTGCCCCGTTTCGCCGACGCGACAACTGATCTAGCACGATCGGGGTAACTCCTGGGGTACCGGCTGACTCGGCCGTGTCGCGAACCGCCGGTCCGCAGCGTAAGGCAATGCGTGACTAGCTGGTCGGCAAAAAACGCGGAGAGGCGGGACAGTTCGACGTAAGGCACTAGTTCATGCGAGGATCAGACCCGCATGACGCTGCAATCCGCCGTGGTGTAATGGCAGCACAACTGATTTTGGTTCAGTTTGTCCAGGTTCGAGTCCTGGCGGCGGAGCTCGCGAGCAGGGCCGATATGGTTGGCCCCGCATATTGCTTTCCAGCACACGATGACCGGCAGCCGAGGGAGATCCATGCCACAGCAGACCGCCGTCGTCGTTCTCGCCGCCGGAGCCGGAACCCGAATGCGGTCCAAGACACCCAAGGTGTTGCACCCGCTCGCCGGTCGGAGCATGCTCGCCCACGCGTTGCATGCCGCGCACGAGATCGACCCGACGTCGCTCATCACCGTGATCGGCCACGACCGCGAAGCGGTGGGCGACGCGGTCGGCAAGGTGGGTGCGGAACTGGGCCGCCAGATCACCTTGGCGGTACAGGAGGAGCAGCGCGGCACCGGGCACGCCGTGCAGTGCGCGCTCGCGGTCATGCCCGACGATTTCACCGGCGACGTCCTGGTCACCTACGCCGACGTGCCGCTGCTGGACGGGCACACCCTCAACGCGCTGCTCGACGAGCACCGCAGCTACTCCGACGGATCCGCCGTCACCGTGCTGACTTTCGAGCCCGACGACCCCAACGGCTACGGCCGCATCGTGCGCGACGCCGAGGGCCGGATGATGGAGATCGTCGAGCACGCCGACGCCACTCCGCAGCAGGCGGCCATCACCGAGGTCAACTCCGGCGTCTATGTCTTCGACGCGGCTGTGCTGCGAATCATGATCTCCCGCATCGATACCGCCAACGCGCGCCACGAGCTCTACCTCACCGATGTGCTCAAGCTGGCCCGCGAGGCCGGACACCCGGTGCACGGCGCACGGTTGCTCGATCACGCCAAGGTCACCGGCGTGAACGACCGGGTGCAGCTGGCCGGGGCCGCCCGCACCCTCAACCGCTACATCCTGGAACGGCACATGCGCGCCGGGGTCACCATCATCGATCCGGCCACCACCTGGATCGACGGCAATGTGGTGATCGGCCGCGACGCGGTCATCCGCCCGGGCGTACAACTGTTGGGCGACACCGTGATCGGTGAGGACGCCGAGATCGGACCGGACTGCACGCTGACCGACGTCACCGTCGGCGACGGCGCGAAGGTGGTCCGCACGCACGGCGAGAAGTCCAGCATCGGCCCGGGCGCGAACGTCGGACCCTTCGCCTATCTGCGGCCCGGCACCTCGCTCGGCGAGAAGGGCAAGATCGGCACCTTCGTGGAGACGAAGAACGCGACGATCGGCACCGGCTCCAAGGTCCCGCACCTCACCTATGTGGGCGACGCCACCATCGGCGAGCACAGCAATATCGGGGCATCCAGCGTTTTCGTCAATTACGACGGGGTCAAGAAGCACCACACCACGATCGGCTCGCATGTGCGCACGGGCAGCGACAATATGTTCGTCGCCCCGGTCACCGTGGGTGACGGCGCGTACTCGGGGGCGGGTACTGTACTGCGCAGAAATGTTCCACCGGGAGCGCTCGCGGTCTCGGGTGGTGCACAGCGCAACCTCGAAGGCTGGGTGCAGCGCAATCGCCCCGGCACCGATGCAGCCCGCGCGGCCGAAGTGGCCCTCGCGGAGCTCCCGGATCAACCGGGAACCACCGAGATATCCGACGAGAAAAAGGATGGCGAACGTCAGTGACCGCGTTCTCTACCGATAACCAGAAGAACCTGATGCTGTTCTCTGGGCGCGCTCATCCCGAGCTCGCCGAGGCGGTGGCCAAGGAACTCAACGTTCATGTCACCCCCCAGACCGCGCGCGACTTCGCGAACGGTGAGACCTTCGTCCGGTTCGAGGAATCGGTCCGCGGCTCCGACGCCTTCGTGCTGCAGAGCTTCCCGGCCCCGCTGAACCAGTGGGTCATGGAACACCTGATCATGATCGACGCGCTCAAGCGCGGTTCGGCCAAGCGCATCACCTCGGTGCTGCCGTTCTACCCCTACGCCCGCCAGGACAAGAAGCACCGCGGCCGCGAGCCCATCTCCGCTCGCCTGATCGCGGACCTGCTCAAGACCGCGGGCGCGGACCGCATCATCACCATCGACCTGCACACCGATCAGATCCAGGGCTTCTTCGACGGCCCGGTCGATCACATGCACGCCCAGGTGCAGCTGGCCGAGCACATCCGCAACAACTACGACCTGTCCAACATCACCGTCGTCTCCCCCGACGCCGGTCGTGTGAAGGTCGCGGAGAAGTGGGCCAACTCGCTGGCCGACGCGCCGATGGCGTTCATCCACAAGACCCGCGACCCGCTGGTCCCCAACCAGACCGTCTCCAACCGCGTGGTCGGTGAGGTCGAGGGCCGCACCTGCATCCTGATCGACGACATGATCGACACCGGTGGCACCATCGCCGGCGCGGTCAAGGTGCTCAAGGAGGCCGGTGCGGGCGACGTGGTCATCGCCGCCACCCACGGCATCCTGTCGGCCCCCGCCGCCGAGCGTCTCGCCAACTGCGGGGCCAAGGAGGTCGTGGTGACCAACACCCTGCCGATCGACGAGTCGAAGAAGTTCCCGACGCTGACCGTGCTCTCGATCGCCCCGCTGCTGGCCCAGACCATCCGCGAGGTCTTCGAAAACGGTTCCGTGACCGGCCTTTTCAACGGGAACGCATAACTGGAACTCTCGTAGGCTCTCAGGGGCTCCGCCCCTGAACCCCAGCCACGGACACCACATCTCCGACCCCGTACCACCCGAGCGCCCCTCCCGCATCAGCGGGAGGGGCGCTCGTTGTCATTGCTCCCGCGTGAAATGGGGGTGGCATTGGATGTCCGTTTCATACGACACGCGGTAGCGTTGGACGCGACTCGCGGTTTGCTACTGGTGCGCTGATTGCGCGGAGAGGTGGTGCCGAATGGCCGACCGGCCCGACCAAGACGACGCCCGGATCATGGACGAGGTCTTCGACACCGATCAGGTCTTCGACAGCGATGTCGACAATCTCGACTACGACCTCGGCGACGACGACCAGGAAGACGACATCCGCGAGTACGAGCGGTACATCGCCGATCCGCCCGAGGACCTCGTCATCCGCAATCGCGAGAACGACGACACCGGCCGCCTCGGGATAGGAGCCGAGCTGGACCAGGAGTGGACGCGGCGGCGACGGCGCGACGAGTTCGTGGCCGAGGACGACCGGCCCGCCGAGGTCGCCGCCATGGACATCGTCGACGAACCCGGCGACTGAGACTGTTTCCGCCCGCTCGGCACGGCAATACCTCTGTAGGCGTTCGAACCACCCACGAGGAGGACGCAGCATGAGCACGCCGCACGAACCCGGCCCCGGCGAATCACCCAAGCCGCCCGAGGACGGCCCCGACACACCGGATCTCACCAAACGATTCGATGGGGGCGGCGCGAGGCCGCCGGAACCCACGCGGTTCGATTCCCCACCGCCGCCTCATCCGACCGGCGGAGACTACGGGTATCAGCAGTCGCCGGTGGATCCGGGCTATCCGGCGCAGTCCGGCTATCCCACCTATCCGCAGGGCGGGGGCCAACCCTACGAACAGCAGCCCTACGAACAGCAGCCCTACGGACAGCAGCCCTATGGACAACAGCCGTACGGACAGCCCTATCCGGGCGGTCCTTATGGCGCGCCGCAGCAGTCCGGGACCCAGACCTATTCGATCATCGGTTTCGTCTGTGCGGGCATCGCGTTGCTGCTGTGCCCGCTGCTCGGCATCGTCGGCATCGTGCTGGGCATCATCGGCAACAACAAGGGCGAACCGCTGGGCAAGTGGGCCGCGATCGCCGCGGGCGTGTGCATGGTCATCGGGTTCGGAATAGGGCTGGCGGTCTACGGTTCGAACATGATGAACAATAGTTAGCCATGACCGCGTTCACCGGATTCCCGCTCGCCGGACTCGATTTCTACGAGGACCTGGAAGCCGACAACTCCAAGGCCTTCTGGAATGCCCACAAGCAGGTGTGGGAGGAGTCCGTCCGGGATCCGATGAAAGCCCTTGTCGCCGAACTGGAACCGGACTTCGGCACGGCCAAGATCTTCCGGCCGTACCGGGACGTACGGTTCGCCAAGGACAAGTCGCCCTACAAGAACCACCAGGGCGCGGTGGTGTACAGCGCCCAGTATTCGGGCTGGTACGTGCAGATCGGCGCGGCCGGGCTGCGGGTGGCGGGCGGCATGTACGCCGCCTCGCCCGCGCAGCTGACGGCGCTGCGGGTGGCCATCGACGACGAGGTGCGCGGCACCGAGCTGGAAGGGCTGATCGCGCAGCTGGTTTCGGCCGGATACGCCATCGGCGGGGACAAGCTGGCGACCAAGCCCAAGGGCTACGACATCGAGCACCCGCGCATCGAGCTGTTGCGGCACAAGTCCATTACCGCCGGACGGGACTTCGGTGCGCCCGACTGGCTGAGCACCCCGAAGGCCGCCCGGGAGATCCGGGCGGCCTGGGAGCAGATGCGGCCGCTCATCGAGTGGCTGGCGGCCGTGACGGCGCAGAAGTAGCCGCTACCTGCGTTCGGCCAGCACCAGGGCGAACCGATCGTCCGGGTCGGTCCAGATCCGCTCGGTGCTGAAACCCGCGGCGTCCAGCTCGTTTTCGAGCACCTCGCGCCGGAACTTGGCCGAGATCTCGGTGCGCAGCTGCTCGCCGGAGGCGAACTCGACGGTGAGGTCGAGTTCCGGGATGCGGACCGTCATGGCCTCGGTGGCCTCCAGCCGCATCTCGATCCACTCGTTCTCGGCATCCCAGATCGCCACGTGCGCGAACTTCTCCGGCTCGAAGTTCGCGCCCAGGCGGGTGTTGAGCACGTGCAGCACATTGCGATTGAACTCCGCGGTGACGCCGGCGGCGTCGTCGTAGGCGGGCACCAGCACCGCCGGATCGATGACCAGACCCGCGCCGAGCAGCAGCTGCTCGCCCGGTTCCAGCACATCCCGGATGCCGCGCAGGAATTCGGCGCGCTCGCTCGGCACCAGGTTCCCGATGGTGCCGCCCAGGAAGGCGACCATGCGCCGCCCGCCGCCGGGCAGGTTGTCCAGCGTGGCGGTGAAGTCGCTCACCACCCCGTGCACACCCACCCCCGGGAACTCCGACGCCACCTCGTCCGCCGCCATCCGCAGCGCCGAGACCGAGACATCCTGCGGCACATAGCTCTTCAGCGGCCCCGCGGACCGCAGCGCGTTCAACAGCAGCCGGGTCTTGGCCGCCGATCCCGCACCCAGCTCCACCAGCACCTCGGCCTGCGCGATCCGCGCGATCTCGCCGACCACCCGTTCCAGCAGCGCCCGCTCGGTCCGGGTCGGGTAGTACTCCGGCAACTCGGTGATCTTCTCGAACAGCTCGCTCCCGCGAGCGTCGTAGAACCACTTGGGCGGCAGCCACTTCGGCTCCGCCGTCAACCCGCTCCGCACGTCCTCGCGCAGCGCGGTGGTCAAATCCTCGTCGGTCAGGTGAATCTCCACCGTAGGCGTATTCATGAACCAGCCCTTCCAATCTCGATATCCAGTGGCTCCACCGAAACCCGTCCGCCCCGCACACTCACCAGCTGCCGATCCCCGATCGGCCGCCAGCGCGGGTCGTCATCGAACGGTTCCGAGGCCACCACCACGAACGCGCCGGTCTCCAGAACCGACAAAGAGTGATGCCACGTAGTGGCCCAAACCCCCACCCCATCCCCCACCAACAAGTTCAACCGCGCCTTGGGCGACCGCCGCAGCACTGCGGCCATCACCAGCCGCAACGCCTCCCCCGGAGTCATCGCCCCGGCGGCCGAAGCGCCTGCGCCCCGGCCCGATTCGCGCACGCGACCCGATCCGCCACTCCCGGCCGCCGCCGAATCGCCCGCCCCAGAGCCGGACTCGCTGCCTTCGGCGGTAGTAGCCCAACCCCAGGCCCGAATCTCCGGCGGCTCCCCCGAGCTCGAGGTGACACTCACGGTCGAGCCGAACGCCACAGCCGCACCGAACGTGTAGCTGCCGCCGGTCGCCGATCCGGCCGCCGCCGAGGTGGCACCCTCTCCGGTCGTGCCGACGCCATGCTCGCCCGCCACCTCCGAACCACGAGAGCTCGACCTGGCGCCCCGATCGTTCCCGAGATCTGCGCCTTGTCCAGGCCCGGCTGCGGCGGAATCGCCTTCGCCCGCGACCTTTTCACGCGCGCTCGCCTCCGAGGAGCGGCCGGTGCCCTCGAAAAGGCCGCGCAGAATCACCCACAGGGCGGCCGAATCCGTCAGCGATTCGGCGTCGAGCAACGGGGGCGAGCCGAATTCGGCTGCGACGTCGGTCAGGACTCGCCGCCAGTCGGGGATGGCACCGTTGTGGCTGAAGGCCCAGCGGCCGTGGGTGAACGGTGCGCAGGCCGCACGCTCCACCGGCATTCCCACTGTGGCGGAACGGATCGCGGCCAGGGCCGCGGTGGAGCGGATCTGCGGGAGCACCTCGTCCACCGCCGGGTCCGTCCAGATCGGCGACGCATTGCGGTATCTGCTGACCACCAGATCCCCTGGGTCGCCGACTGTTCCGGCCGGGTCGACCGTTGCTCCGGTGGCCAAGGGGCCTGGTCCACTGGCCGATTCCGCATGGGGCGCGGATTCCGTCCGGCTATCCGTGGACGTCGATCCCCAGGCGGACGAACCCACGGACGCCGCCGAGGGGTCGCGGGTGTCCGGTGACGCGCCGCCGTGCCAGATGACGCCAGCTCCGTGGTCCGGGTACGCGGCGTCGGGGTGGTGCCACCAGGCGACGCCGAAGCCGTCGGCGTTGATCGTTCCGCCGCCGCGCATTTCGCGGGGCGCCCAGGACTGGGTGCGCAGCGAGTGCGGGCCTCGGGTGAGGAGTTCTCCTATCGGGGTGGGTGGACCCAGGTAGGCGAGGTGGCGGCACATCAGAGGTCGTCCGCGGTGAGGGATCTGGCCAGGCGGAAGCCGGAGAAGATCTGGCGGCGGATGGGGTGATCCCAGTTGCGGAAGGTGCCCCGGGCGGCCACCTGGTCGGCGCCGAAGGAGCCGCCGCGCAGGACCTTGTAGTCGCCGCCGTAGAAGACCTCGGAGTATTCGCGGTAGGGGAAGGCCCGGAAGCCGGGGTAGGGGTCGAAACCCGAAGCGGTCCATTCCCAGACGTCGCCGATCAGCTGATGGACGCCCAGGGGCGACGCACCGGCTGGGTACGCGCCGATGTCGGCCGGTTCCAGGTGGTGCTGGCCGAGATTCGCGAGGGCCGCCGTGGGATCGCCGTCGCCCCAGGGGTATCGGCGGGAGCGCCCGGTGGCGGGGTCGAAGCGGGCGGCCTTCTCCCACTCGGCTTCGGTGGGCAGGCGTTTGCCCGCCCAGTTGGCGTAGGCCTCGGCCTCGAACCAGCAGACGTGGACCACCGGCTGGTGGGTGCGCAGGGGCTGCATGGCGCCGAAAGTCCGCCGCCACCAACGGCCTCCGCCGTCCTGTTCCCAGAACTGGGGTGCGGTCAGTCCGGCTTCGACGCGATGCGCCCAGCCGCGCTCGGACCACAGCTCGGGCCGCTCGTAGCCGCCGTCGTCGAGGAAGGCCAGGAACTGTTCGTTGGTGACGGGGGCCGCGTCGATGGCGAAGGCGTCGACGTGCACCGGGTGCGCCGGGCGCTCGTTGTCCAGCGCCCACGGATCGGTGTCGGTGCCCATGCTGAATTCCCCTGCGGGAACGACGACTTCACCGGTCACGGTCGCCGTCGCGGCCGGAGTCGGCGGCGCGGACAGCACCGCCTCGCCGGTGCGCAGCTGGTGGGTGGCCAGCATGGTCTCGTCGTGCTGCTGCTCGTGCTGGGCGATCATGCCGAAGGCGAACCCGCCCTCGACCAGGTCACCGCCGCGTAATGGGCTGCGCTCCAGCACATCCCACACCTTCTCGCGCACGGTGCCGACGTAGTCCCGCGCCTGGGCCGGGTCCAGCAGCGGCAGCGCGGGCCGGTCGGCGCGCGCGTGCTTGAAGGCGTCGTAGAGGTGATCGATGTCCTGCCGCACGGGTTCCCGCCCGCCGACGTCACGCACCAGCCACAGTTCTTCCTGGTTGCCGATGTGCGCGAGATCCCAGACCAGCGGACTCATGATCCGCGAGTGCTGGGCGACCAGTTCGGCCTCGTCCACGCACTCGGTCAAGCCGATGGTCCGGCGCCGGGCCCGTTCGAGCGTGTCCGCGATCCGCCCGCGCAACCGCTCGGTCTCCGCCCGGTCCGTGCCGGGCATCTGCTGAATTGTCATGAGAGAACTCCCGATTCGTCTTCGCCCTGCGCGGGCGGCGAGCCGCGGCGACATCGATCGGCGGCGGCGACCAGTTCCTTGGCGGCCTCCGGTGTCGCGGCGTGCGCGGTGGCCAGCTCGAGCAGCGCGACGGCGGCGGCGCGCAACTCCGGATCGTCCAGTCCGTGGCGCGCGGCCTCGGACCAGACGGCGGCGGTGGGCGCGGCCAGTGCCGTCGCCTCAGCGATCGTCCGGGGATCCGACAGCAGCGCGTCGATGGCGTGGACCGGCACCGACCACCCGTCGCCCGGCTGCGCGTCGAGGTAGCGGACCTCGAGGTGCCCGGCCGCGCGGACCGGCGGGAACAGGGTGGTGAGGTGATAGTCCAGATCCGAGCGATCCGGCCGCCGCCCGATCTCCTCGTCCAGGGCCCCGCACAGCCAATCGGCGAAGGTGGCTCCTGGCGGGGCCGCCCAGTCGGGGGTGTGGGACCGCACGCACAGCAGCGGCACGTCCAGGGCCCAGCGCGCGTACCCGGCGATGGGATCGGCCCAGTCGTGCACGGGCGGGCGGGTCCGCGGCTGGTCGAGCCGCTGCCAGGCCCGCATGCGCTGGGACGCCCAGGCACCGGGCGGGGCGGCATGCAGGTCGGGTGAGCAGGCGAAAGCAGCCAGCAGGGCGGGACCCATGACATACAGCGCGTTCCACCGGCTCGCGATCTCGGCGGGGTCGGCCCCCGCGTCGACGCTGACCTGGGTGGCGGCGGTATTGCACATCATGAGCGCGCCGAAGGGCCCGATACCGGCAAAGGATTGCTCCATGGCCCGGTAGCGCGGCAACCGCAGCACACGCGAAGGCCGCCGATTCGCATCGGCGGCCGCGGAAAAGGTTCGGATGGAGCGGGATTCGAGTAGTTCCCGCAGGCGGATCGCGTCTGATCGCAAGCGCTCGCACAGTTCGGCGGCGGAGCCGAACGGGGCACTGGACAGTTCGATCTGACCGCCGGGCTCGAGAGTGACCCGGCTGCCTCCCGGCAACGGAACGGCCGGGGAATCGGGGGAGATGGACCGCGGCGCATGCGGTCCGAGTGCGTCCGCGAGAACCGTGAGGTCCGGACGCGAGTTGGATGCCGAAGGTTCACCTTGCGCGGTGAGCCATTCGAGTTCGGCACCGATGAGCAGCGGTGGGCCCTGTTTGAAACAGACTTTCCCGACATAAGCCTCGGCGGCCGCACGCGAGGAGAACTCGCGGCCGGGCTCGGTTTCGGTCAGGCCACTTCGCAGCACATCGGTAGGTGACGCCGTGACAGCCATTGCCAACCTCCGTCTGATGCGGTCACCGCCAGGGGTCCGACGGCGACCCAAACCAGAGTAGCGAGGGAGTGTGACAAGAAATCTGACGAAATGGAGAACACCGCAACCGATATGGTCGTTTCATGCTGGACATCGCGGGGTTACGGGCGGATACGCCAGGTTGTGAAAATCAAGTATTTCTCGATAGTGCGGGCTCCTCACTGCCCCCACGGATCGTCGTCGACACCACCATCGATCACCTGCGGCGCGAGGCCGAGATCGGTGGTTACCGCGCCGCGAACGAGCGCATCGACGACCTGCACGACGTCCGGACCGCCATCGCGGAGTTGATCAACGCCGATCCCGCGGCGCTGGCCCTCAGCGACAGCGCCAGCCGTTCGTGGAGCGACTTCTTCTACTCGGTCCCGCTCTCCCCCGGCGACCGCGTCCTGATCTCCGGCGCGGACTACGGCAGCAATGCCATCGCCGCCCTGCAACGCGCCCGCCAGAGCGGCGCGACCGTGGAGGCAATTCCCAGCGACTCCAGCGGTCAGCTCGACCTCGACGCGCTCGAGGACATGCTCGACGAACGCGTGAAACTGGTGTCACTGGTTCATGTTCCGACCAACGGCGGTCTGGTGAATCCGGTCGCCGAGGCCGCCCGGCTCGCGCACCGGGTGGGCGCGCTGGTGCTGCTGGACGCCTGCCAGTCGGCCGGTCAACTGCCGCTGGACGTCGCCGAGCTCGATGTGGACGCGCTGTCCGCGACGGGGCGCAAATGGCTGCGCGGGCCGCGCGGCACCGGCTTCCTCTACGTCCGGCCGGACCTGGCGCTGAGCCTCGAACCCACCCGCCTGGACCTGCACAGCGCCGAATGGACCGCGCCCGACGACTACGTGCTGTCCCCCGACGCCAGCCGCTTCGAATTCTGGGAGCACGCCGTGGCGGCCCGCCTGGGCCTGGGCGCGGCCGTGCGCTACCTGCTCGACCTGGGCCCGGCCGCGGTCTACGCGGCCGTCGCCGAGCGCGCCGAGTACCTGCGCAAGGCCCTGCAGGAGATCCCGGGCGTGGACGTGCGCGACCGCGGCACCCAGCACGCGGGCCTCGTCTCCTTCACCGTCGACGGCCTGGAACCGGTGCAGGTGCGCGACCGCCTGGCCGCCGAGGCCATCACGGTCACGGTCAGCTTCCGCGGCTCGACCCTGCTGGATATGTCCGCGCGCGAACTGAACTCGGTGGTCCGGGCCTCCCCGCACTGCTTCGTGAGCTTCGAGGATCTGGATCGCTTCATCGGAGCGGTCCGAACCCTCGCATAACCGGCCGCATACCCCGAAAACCGTTAACAGCCTTCACTCGGCGCGGGATATTGGTGGTGCTGGTTACGCGTTTGAGGAGTCGATCGTGAGCCGCTTCACCGAGGAAATGTATGCCACCGCCCGCGTCTCGAACCGGGGGCTGGTGACCGGGGAACCGGCTGCGCCGGTGCGCCACGGCTGGGGAGAGATCCACGAGATCGCCCGTCACATGGCGGGCGGTCTGGCGGCCGCCGGGATCGGCCCGGGCGACGCGGTGGGCGTGCTGGCCGGCATGCCGGTCGACATCGCCCCGGCCTGCCAGGCGGTGTGGATGCGCGGGGCCTCGATCACCATGCTGCACCAGCCGACCCCGCGCACCGACTTGCAGGTGTGGACCCGCGACACCGAGACCGTGCTCGGCATGATCGAGGCGCGGGCGGTGATTCTGGGCGCGCCGTTCGAGATCGCGGAACCGCTGCTGCGCGAGCGCGGCATCGCGGTGATCACCATCGACGCGATGCGCGCGGGCCCACCCACGGACCCGGTGGAGACGGACGATGACGCTATCGCCCTGCAACAGTTGACGTCCGGCTCCACCGGCTCCCCCAAGGCCGTGCGGATCACGCACGGCAATTTCTACGTCAACGCCTACGCCATGTTCGACCGGGTGAAATTCCAGCTCGACGACGACGTGATGATCAGCTGGCTGCCGCTGTTCCACGACATGGGCATGGTCGGATTCCTCAGCGTGCCGATGCAATTCGGCGCGGAGGTGGTGTGCGTGACGCCGCTGGACTTCCTGACCCGCCCCATCCTGTGGGCCGAACTCATCTCGAAGTATCGGGGAACCGTCACCGCCGCACCGAATTTCGCCTATTCGCTGCTGGCCCGCCGGCTGCGCAACGCCGAGGACGGCGCGGTCGATCTGAGCAGTGTCCGCTACATGTGGAACGGCGCGGAACCCGTCGACGCCGACACCATGGACGCGCTCGCCGACGCCGGAAAACGCTTCGGCCTCAACCCGATGGCTCTGACCCCGGTCTACGGGATGGCCGAGACCACCCTGGCCGTCTCCATCCCCGACCCCGGCCTGGGTCAGGTGCTCGACGTCGTCGACGCCGATCTGCTGGAGGCGCTCGGCAAGGCGGTCCCCGTCCGGCACCCCGAAAGCCATCACGGCAATACCCGCCGCCTGCCCACCCTCGGGTACCTGGTCGACAACCTGGAGGGCCGCGTGGTCGACGCCGAACATCAGCCGCTGCCCATCCGCAGCGTCGGCGTGATCGAATTACGCGGTCCGGCAGTCACTTCCGGCTATGTCACCGTGGACGGCTTCCGCCCCGCCCAGGACGCCGAGGGCTGGCTCGACACCGGCGATATCGGCTACTTCACCGAGAACGGCCTGATCGTGGTGTGCGGCCGCATCAAGGACGTCATCATCATGGCGGGCCGCAATATCTTCCCCACCGACATCGAGCGAGCGGCCTTGCGCGTCAAGGGCGTTCGGCCCGGCAACGCGGTGGCCGTACGTCTGGACGCGGGCCAGAAACGCGAAAGCTTCGCCGTCGTGGTCGAATCCAACGATCATCAGAATCCGGACGAAGTGCGCCGCATCGAGCACGACATCGTGCACGCGGTGTTCTCGGAGGTAGGGGTCCGTCCGCGCAGCGTGACGGTATTGGGTCCGGGCGCTCTGCCCAAGACGTCCTCGGGCAAACTGCGCCGATCCGCCACGGCCGTATCCCTGCGCGACAACTGATTTCGCGCCGACCGGGGTAACTCACGGGGTACGCCCGAAATCGGTTCGGCACCAAACCGCCGGCACGGGTCAGGAACGGGCGACGGCACTGCGCCGCCCGCTGAAGTTCCGGGGAGGCGGGTCAGTGCAATTGGTTCTGCGCGGTTTCGAGACCCACGCGCAGCAATAGCTCCACCGCGTCCGCGGCCTGCTCGACGATCACCGGAACCTCTTTGCGCTCCGGCGCGGAGAAGGGCTTGAGGACGTAGTCCGCGGGGTCCTGGCGGCCCGGCGGGCGGCCGATGCCGAAGCGGACGCGCAGATAGTCCTTGGTGGTGAGGGCCTGCGAAATAGACCGCAGCCCATTGTGCCCACCCTCGCCGCCACCGCGCTTGAGGCGGATGACACCGAAATCGAGGTCGAGTTCGTCGTGGACGACGATCACCTCGGTGGCGGGGACGGAGAAGAATTTGGCCAGTGCCGCGACGGGCCGCCCGGACAGGTTCATGTAGGTGCGCGGCTTGGCCAGCAGCACCTTGCGCCCGTCCAGGCGGGCCTCGAGCAGATCCGCGCCGGACTTCTTGTGCACGGTGAAACGGCCGCCGACGCGCTCCGCGAGCACATCGGCGACCATGAAACCGACATTGTGCCGGGTGCGCTCGTATTCGGATCCGGGGTTACCCAGACCGACCACGAGCACGGGCCCGGCAGTTGCCTCGGTCATCGAGAACCGTTACAGGAGTAGGGAGTTACTCCGCGGCGGCTTCCTCGGCGGCCTCTTCGCCCGCTTCCGCGGCGGCGGCCGGGGCGGCGATGATGTTGACGATCAGGGCCTCGGGGTCGCCGGCCAGGGTGGCGCCCTTCGGCAGCGCGATCTGGCCCGCGAGGATCTGGGTGCCGGCCTCGACGCCCTCGATGGAGATCTCGATGGACTCGGGGATGTTCAGGGCGTCGGCCTCGATGGACAGCACGATGGTGTCCTGCTGGACCAGGGTGCCGGAGGCGGCGTCGCCGACCAGGGCGATGCTCACGTCGGCGGTGACCTTCTCGCCACGACGCACGATCAGCAGGTCGGCGTGCTCGATGTAGCGGCGGATCGGGTGGACGACGACCGACTTGGTCAGCGCCAGCTGCTTCTTGCCGGCGATGTCCAGGTTCAGCACGGCGTTGGTGCCGTGCTCACGCAGGATGGCCGCGAACGCCTGGGCGTTCACCGACAGGTGCTGCGGCTCCTCGTTGTGGCCGTAGAGCACGGCGGGAACATTGCCGTCGCGGCGGGTACGGCGGGCAGCGCCCTTGCCGAACTCGGTGCGTACGGTGGCTGCGAGAAGGTTGGCGTCGGACATGACTGTGTCTACTCCCTACGGCTCGTCCGGGCTGTAATGTCAGCTGGTCGCCAGGCGACGGGGCCGCCCTGGCTGTAAGTGGTCTGCTCGTCGGCGAAAGACCAACATGGACGGCCGAAATGGCCGAGCCGCGTCGATCACGGTGGACAACTGGGTGCCACACCCTCGCCGAGACAACCTGACGACTCTAACATGCGGCCGGAGGGGGCTTTCACCACCCCTCGCCACGCGCAGCTCGCGCATTGCCAGAAATTATCCAGCTATTTCCCGGCCCGCTTGTCGAAAATCTGACATACTAGCGTTTCGCATGGCTTCCTCGGGGGGAATGCCTTGCATCGTAAGGAAATACGAGTGCAAAAACCGCCAGTTGGGAAAAGATTGATGAAGAACATCCGCCGGGTTGGCCTGAGCGCCGCGGGTATCGCCGCCATCTCCGCCACCGTCGCCGCACCCTTCGCCGCGGCGGACACCACCGCCAATGGCCTGACCGTGTCGGGCAGCGGCTACACGGTCGGCGCGACCTACACGATCACCGTGAACACCGGTGCCTCCAACGTCTCCGCGAACGTGTTCGACAACAACGTCTCCGTCGGCACCGCCTCGCCGTCCGGCTCCAACACCACCGCCGCCATCTACTGGACCCCCAACTCCACGGGCACCCACCACATCACGGTGCAGCTCAACGGCAGCAGCACGGTCGTCGGCCCGGTGGACGTCACCGTCGCGGCCGCGTCGAACTCGAACACGACCAACACCGGCAGCGCCAGCTCGATCATCCCGATGCTCACCAACACCTTCGGCGGCTCGAGCGCCAACTCGCGCGTCAGCTAGCACTCGAGAACGGCCGGTCTTTCGGATGCCCGCGGGATCCGAAAGACCGGCCGTTCATCGTTCTACGCGGCGGCCCGGTTCTTGAAAGTGGTCGCGTAGCAATCGACATAGGGGCGGCCGGAGCGGCTCACGATGTCGGCCATGAGTTCATCGGTGGCCCGGCGCACGGCCTGCTGGCCCGCGGGCAGGAAATGACGCGGATGGCCGAAGGAGATGCGGACCTTGGCGGGACGCAGGAAGCGGCGATCGCGCGGGTTGACCCGGTCGGTGCCGGACAGCACGACCGGGATGACCGGGGCGCCCGTCTGCATCGCCACTCGGATCACACCGGTGCGCCCGCGATAGATGCGGCCATCGGGCGAACGTGTGCCCTCGGGGTGGATTCCCCAGATGCCGCCCGACTCCAGAATCCGCACGGCCGCCGCGAGTGAATCGGATCCCGCGCTACCGCCGGTGCGGTCGACCGGCACCTGTCCGGTGGCGTTCATGACGAAGCGATTGAGCCGCCCCCGGAATCCGCCCTCGGTGAAGTACTCCTGCTTGGCGATGAAGGTGACCTTCCGCCGCAGCACCAGGCACAGGTAGAGCGAATCCACCACGGCCAGATGGTTGGCCGCGATAATGACCGGCCCGTCGGCCGGGACGTGGTGCAGCCCTTCGATCCTCGGTCGCCCCAGCAGCCGCAGCACCGGCCCCACCATGACGTGCTTCAGCAGCCAGTACCACATATGAACCCTCCGGAGTCGCGAGCGTAGACAGTGTCTACTCGACACCCTTCCTACCCCACCCGAGTAGACAGTGTCTACCGAACCAGGAGAATGTGACGCATGACTTCGGTTGAGCCACTGCGAGAACGGCTGGTCACTGCGGGCGTCGCCATGCTCGAAGAGGTGGGCGCGGCACAGCTCGGCCTGCGGGCCATTGCCCGCGAAGCCGGGGTGTCGCACGGTGCGCCGCGGCGGTATTTCCCCACGCACAATTCGCTGCTGGCGGCGATCGCGGCGCGCGGTTACGCGGAATTGCGGGCCGAAATCGAAGCGGTGCAAGGCGATACAGCCGAAACGCGAGTGCTTCGCACATGTCTGGCGTATATAGAGTTCGCGACCGCTCGCCCGGAAATGTTCACGCTCATGTTCCGCCACGATCTACTGGAGGGCGCGGGTGAGAACCTGCGGGCGAATACGACGCTGCCGATGTTCGCGCGCTGGCGCGATCTCGTCGCCGAATGTGCGCCCGACCCCACCGGCGAACGTGCGCTGAGCCTGTGGACCCATCTGCACGGCATCGCCGTGGTGGTGGCCAATCGCAGCATCGAGGCGATCGCGCCCGGGACCGATGTCGAAGCGCTGGTGGCGCGGGCGGTGGCGGCGCAGTTGCGGGTCTGGACTCCAACACTCTGAAGCACTATCGTTTCGCATCATTCCCGACCCCAGGGAATGTCTTGCACCATAAGGAAACTGTTCTATGAAGAGCATTCGCCGCATCGGTCTGGGTGCCGTGGGCATCGCAGCCATTTCCACCGCCGTCACCCTCTCCGCCTCGTTCGCCGGTGCGGACACGGTCGGGCAGGACAACACCGCCGTCGCCATCAGCGGTACCGACTGCGGGCCGACTCCCACGCCGACCCCGACCCCCACGCCCACCCCGACGCCGAAGCCGACGCCCTCCCCGTCGGGCACCAGCAGCGGCAGCAGCTCGATCACCCCGCTGCTGAACGGTCTCACCGGGACCGGCTCGGCCGCCGCCCAGTCCGGCGGAGTGGGCGCTTCGGTGTCCTAGCGATCCGTGGCCGGTCGC
>NZ_WRPP01000006.1 GCF_009760405.1 Nocardia terrae | reverse complement strand
CAGAAACGGTGGATCACCCGCTGGAAATCGGCGTTGAACGCCTTCGACATCACCTTCGACGGCCGACTCACCGCCGCACGGAAATGACTCAATCAACCCGAGTTACACCGTTATCTGGACAGACCCAAGGTGCGCCATGTCGTCGCACTCTGCGGACAGACTACGTAGTCCGTTCGAGTTTGTCAGGGAGCTCCGAGATGCGGCCGCCGTAGCGCCTATCCCCGGTTCCGTTATCAGTCGGCCGCGATACGGGACTTGCCGCGGAGTTCGTAGTCATAGTCCCAGGTCTCATCACTTCGCGCGGACGGTGATGGTGTGACGGTTCGGCTGAGAGCGTCGCGGGTCGCATCGACAGCGGCTCGTACCTCCTCCCGATCGGCGATGGCGTCGAGTTCGGTTCTGATGGCCTGCAGGGCCGTGGTGTGGGCCTGTCTGATCAGCTCGAGGATGCCGGCTACGAGTTCGTTGGTGCGAGTGTCGGCGCCAGCGACGCGCCAATCGTGCACGGTGCCGTCTGCGCTCACTGCCACGGTGATCACGCCATCTGACGAGGTAGCGGTGACGGTACGTGTCCGAAGCGCTTCTTGCAGGGCCTCGGTGTCGTCGGCGACCGCCTCCAGTGCCGAGCGTTGACGCGCAGGAATGTAATCAGCCATATGGTGAGAGTCCCCTACTCGCTGGTCCCGGCTGCGACCTCGTCGCGAGGGCGCAGCACCGTTGAATGGCGTTACAAAGTACGCGCAACTAAGTTTGTATCATCGCTGGAACCGATCGTTCAGCGGCAGTAACCAAGGGGGCTCAGATATGGGTGGGCGACTAGATGTTGATCCGGAGCGCGTGCGTTCGTTGGCGTCCGGGTTCAAGGATGCATCGACCACGCTCGGGGGTATGACCGACCACGATTCGGCCGACCAGATCATCGCGGGCCTGACCGACACCGCCGTCGGTGGCGCCTGCTCGGCTGGAGCGTCCGCCGTCGGCGAGATTCTGACCGCCGTTTCCGGTCACTACGACGCGTTGCACGCTCATGCCCATAATGGCGCCAACACCTATGACCAGACAGAGGGCGTGTCGGCCGACAAGTTCACCAATCTGGGCGACTCGATCTGATGGGTACACCGACCATCCCGCAGGTAAAAGCGTGGGACCCGGACGTGCTGAATACCCAAGCCACCGAATGGGACCAGAAAGCACAGAAACTCGGCGACACCCTGGACGCCGCGGCACGCTCGGTCGACGGCTCTCACCACTACTGGATCGGTGACGCCGGGAACTCGATGCGCGACCGGCACGACGAAATCCACGGTAACGCAAAGACAGTGCACGATGCACTGGAAAACGGCGCCACCGCCGCGCGCAACGGAGCCACCACGATCCAGGCCGCCAAAACCACGCTGCTCAACAAGATCACTGACGCCGAAGGCAAAGGCTTCACCGTCAGTGACACCGGCGAGGTGAAAATCGGCTCCTACATGCTCATGATGCTCCAACTCATGGGCGGGGACAAAGCGCAAGGCCCACAGGCAGCAATGGAATCACGGGCGCAGGACTACCAGAAGGACATTCAGGCCGCGCTGGTGGATTGCGGTACCGCCGACGACAACGCGATGACCGCGGTCAACAACGCGTTCGCCAACCTGACCACCACCCAGATCCAGCAGCCGACCACCGACCAGCTCGACCAACTCACCGCCGATCAGGCCCGCAAGGACCTCGAGGCTATCAAGGACGGCTCACCCGACGCGGACGCTGCGCTGGCGCGACTCCGTATGGCCACCACACTGTCCGATCAAGACAAGCAGGACCTGAATAGCGGCGACTCCATCAGTCTCGCCCAATACCCGTATGTCCAAGCATTCACCCAGGGCATGAACGACATGTCCAATGAGGACATCGACCAGCTGGGCAGCAAGCTCAACGGAAACGGGCACGATCAGGCGCAAGCGGCCATCGCCAACGATTTCCGCATCGTATCCAACCCTCAGGTGCACAGTCCCGACGGCAAGAACACCGGCGGAATTTCACAGCTGCCCAAGGATGTTCAGAAGGCCCTCACCGAGGACCCGTCCGTGCTCGCCAAGACCACGACCGTCGCGAACCAATACAGCAGTGTCGACATGTCCAGCTACGACGCAAACAAAGCGCAGTCGTCCATGGCGGCGCTCGGTGATCTGATGAGTAAGGGCGACAACACCATTCAGGGCAGCGACATCAACCGCGCCATGATCAAGCAAGGTGCCGAAATAGCGGCATTGCACCCCAGCGACAAGGGGATGAGCCAACTCACCCCCAAACTCGCCGATACCTTCCTGCAAAACGCCTCCGGTGACCACACCGCCGTTCGTGATGCACTCATCGCCGACGCAAACAGCTCCAACCCCGACGCTCGCGCGGCCGCAACCCGGATGGACCTAACCTGTACCCCCGGCGGCCATTACAACGCCAACGATCACATCGTGGATATCCTGCAACACCAATGGTCACCGGACCAGCACGGCGCGGAAAACATGTTCAAGTACATCGGCGACGACGCCGGCGCAGCCAACCAATTCCAACAGCAGCGAGCAGGAGAATCGGCCCAATCGCTGGCCACGATTATCGCCCACAACGAAGCCACACTGTCGCACGACGTGCCTGGCGCCGCCAACCACGCCTCCTTCGGCGAACTCAACCCGGGCCTGAGTCAGGTCGTGGCCAAATCCCTCGAGCCCTACATCCCCAACCTCGTCGGAGTCAGCGACCCCGACCTGAAGATCAACCATTACTGCGGCAACCTCGACACCGCGGGCAGCACCGACGCCAGCCCGGATGCACACGGCAACCAGCTCAACCACACCCCCGGCGACCTGTCCAACCTGTTCAAAGTCATCGACTCCAACCCGGATGCCGCCAAGGAATTCAACAACGCTGCCGCCCACCTAGCCGGGCAACTCGACTACGACTACGGCACAGGAAACTATCCCCATGCGGCCAATGAGCAGGGACAACTCACCGGGGCCATGAAAAACGGTCTAACCGACGAACTTTCGACTCTGATCAAGATCGATCACGATAACGCTGGCGACGCCGCCACCGCGGCGTACAACAAGAAAACGGAGATCGCCGACATCGTCACCGGAATCATCTCCACCGGCGGTGCCATCAGCTCTGGTGATCTTCCTGTGTCCCCGGGTGGTCTGGTGTCCAGCGCGGCCAACGTCCTCGACCCGATCATCAAGGCCCAGATCCAGTCGCCGGACATGTACAACATCGACCAGGCCAAAACCCACTGGAACACGGACCTCGCATCGGTCACCCGCATCGACGCCAACAACACCTTCCGGCAAGACGCCAATATCATCAACGGCTACAACTCGAAACACGACGGTACCTTCGAACAGTTCAACAACCACCAATACAACGGTCGTACCTATCAGTTCTTCGACTCCCAAGGCCGACCGAACATGGACGTGATCGAACATAATCAGTCAGCCTTCGACGATGCGAAAGACAGCATTATCGGCCAAAAATTCTTCGACAGCTATTACGATAAACAGCGCGCCGGACTCGCAAACCCAGACATTATTCCCCAGGAGGATGGACCGAAATGAGACGGATCGCTGTCAAGACGATTTCGATACTCGCGGTGGCGCTCGGAGCGGCTCTCCCTGCCACCGCATGCTCGGACGGGACATCTTCCCACCAAGCTGCCAGCACCTCCGCACGACCGTCCACCGAACCTCATTACAATCCAAACGTCGACGAAGCGAGCATAGTCGCCGACTATGCGAAAATCGATCCGGGAATCTTCGAGAAGTTCAACAGCTACCCCAACAAACTCACCGGGGAGACGCGCAAATTCTTCGACTCGAACGGACAGCCCGACATGTACGTCATCGACCACAACATGAACACATTCTACGAAGCAGAAGACGCCCTCATCCCGCATGATTTCTATCAGCGGGAGCGGGATGAAAAATTCGCCGCCCACGAGTCATCCGTCGCAGCGACATATCCTCCTAAATAGAGAGGTTATCGCTGGCCACAATTTATCGCCCACAACTGATCCGCCCCACCACATACCGGGCGCGGCTGACAACGTCCTAACTTCCATTCTTTATGGTTCTGCCCGAACCTTCAGTTATCCGGGCCCAGGGAAGCGGAAAGGCCCGTTCGTTCCAGCTTCGCTCCAGTTGGATATCCATAGCGTATATACGCGTTACGGTATCGCTCGTATATACCCATCGCGAAGTCCTCCGGAGATGGCATCGCGACGGCAACGCGCCCTTCGACCTACCGAAACAAAAGCGTCGAGGCCGCCGCTATCTCTGGAATATCCAGGCCTTGCACGCGGCGATGGAGACGATGCAGACCGACGAAGGTCGAGACCCTCATGATGGCTAAGACCGGCCGCCCGCCTCGCCCGTTAGGCGTACCAGGTGCCGTGACGCTGACCGGATGCTCACCAAAGCGTATGGGTACCGCCGGATCAGGCACGACGTATTCAAAACAGCGACCGCAGAGGACTTCCCGGACTCGGTGGCCGACGAGCATGGGCGCGCGTCAATGTTGAAGGCGCGGTCGATGCTGTCGGGCATGGTCCGATTCGCGGTGTGCAAAGGGCCACTCGACGTGGACCCCGTGCGGGAAGCCTAGATTCCTGAGAACGTCGCCCTTGAAGGCCGCACCGGCGGTGCGTGGATTATCAAGGCCGAGGCCCTACGTTTCATCCTGGCCTCGCTGTACTGGTCGACGATGCCGTGCCCGCGCGAGCTCACAAAGGCGAGCAGAAGCACGAAATCCGTTCCTACACACCGCCGACCGTGGCCTCCTACTGGATGGAGGCGGATCTCACAGACCTGATCGCAATGATATTCACGAGCAATCGCGCGCCCGCTGAGAATGAACGCGGGACAGCAGCCGCGATCATGGCTCGCGCAGAACCCGAGCGACTACTTCTTGATGATCAACTCAGCCCTCGCCCCGAGAGAACTGGTGAACGACCGTAATCTCTCCGACGATGTGGGCGTTGAATTCTGTCAGTTCCTCTGCAGGGATCCAGTATTCGAGGATCTCACGGCCACCGACCTGATGGACCTCATAGCGATCCAGGAACGCGGTCTCGACATCGAAGCGGGTCACGAAACCCGCGCCGGAGGCCGGGACGTTCCAGTCGCGGGCGATCATGATCGCGTATTCCTCAGTGAGAACCGGATAGAAAATCGGCTGATCGGGTAGCCGCGGCGGCCACTCGCGCCAGCCGGACGCCGCCACCAACTCCAGCTCCTCCGGACCTGTAGGACGCCACAGGGTGGTCGCCGATCCTGCGGTGCTATTCATCGTTTCTCCCGTCACGCTCGCAGAGGTGCAGTGGTACAGCTGTCACGACAACGCCGCACGCCACCAACGAGGCAAGGTATCGGATATGCAGTTGGCCAGTCCATTTCGAGGCATCACCCCGTCGGGTGAGCGAATTCTTCACTCCGGGAATGTCGATCCCGGCGAGGTCGCACTCATCAAACGGTTCATCGATGGCGGTGGGCCCGTGATGTGGACTCAGCGCAAAGGGGTCGATCTTCTCGATCCCGGCCGTGGGCGGGTCGTCCCGACGATCTATCGGACCGACGGCGCATGGGTGTGGTTCACGGGGATCTACTACTACCTGGAGACACACGGAACGCCGTTGGACCCGAAATTCCTCACCCATATCCGACGACAGGACTTCGTCTCGGCGACCCCTGACTCGAACCAGATCAGCCAAGCAATCCGATTCCTGAAGGAGCCCGCCGCCCGGGACGCCTAGCCGAGTCGACCACCCAGCCCTCGCCGCGGGCTTCGTGGTGCGCGCGCCGGAATCCCTGCCGCGGACGGTTGTGCGCCCATGTTCGCAGTCAATCACGCAGTGCTGCATCAGGATCGGCGGGCATCCGCGCGATCGGAGGGCGGCGCTGGGTGCTTCGGTGTTGGCCGGTGACCCGGCAGGCGAACCGCTCGCTCACCTCGAGCAGGCGTATCAGATACGCCACAGCCGCCCGCCGGCGTTCCGGGTCTATCCGGGTCTAGAAGTTCCTTGGCGATCTCCTTCAGCGCCGCCTTTTCCAGCTCGGCTTCGGCGAGAAGCCTTTTCAGGGTGGAGTTTTCGCGTTCGAGGTCCTTGAGCCGTTTGGTGTCGTCGGCCTTCAGGCCGCCGAACTGGTTGCGCCAGCGGTAGTAGGTGGCCTCGCTCAGGGTGCGCACGACCTGCTCAGGGGTGAGCCTTTACGTGTCGCCATGGTCTTCGAGCCTTCCTGCCCATTACGTGGGCCGCAAAGCGACCGAACTCAGGGGGGTCAGGTCAGATGCACTGCGAAACCCAAGGCGCCGTACATTTGAACATGATTCTCATACTTTCGGCAGCAGCATTTGGCTTCCTCGCGCCAGCGGGGTTTGGAGAGATCCGCCCCCATGGTGACGATCCCCTATCGTTGGGATGGGGCTGTACGGTGCGCTGGCTACCGCCAAGCTGTTCGAACGCTCCGCGCTCCATTACCACCAAGCGGTGGAGATGCGGTTCACGCAGGCCGATATCGAGCCGTGTCACATCTCTGAGTAAAGCGTGTTCAGGTCGACCAGCATCGGGCTGTCTGCGTCGGTCCCCGGCTGCCTGGGCCTCGCACCCGCAGCCATTAGGTTCTCGTCGAATCCAGACCCGCTGTAACAGGTCAGGACCGTTTGGCTGGTGTCATACCCCTTGGCCGACAGCAATTCTCGTGCGCGACGCAGGCGGTCGACATGGCCGATCGTCATCGTGCGGTCCCACTTGGCCTCACCCAGGGACAGGATGCGTCGCGGTTGATCGGTCTCCTCGGGCGCCAGAACGGCGACGTCTATTTGGATCTGCTTCTTGTCACGAGGGTCGTTGATCGTCGCGGAGGCCACTTGGCTGGGAAGATCGCCGAAGACCTCCGGGCCTACCGACATCGCCCAGTCTCGGCAGATGCCCTCGAAGTGGGGGCCGACGACCCGTGAGAGGAAGGTCGCACGCGAGTTGCGCCATGCCGCTTCGGTGTTGCCGCGCTCGAGCCGAGTCCACTCCCTCCGCATGATTGCCTCGTAGAACACGATCAGCGGCTCAGCCACCCGGTACACCGATTTTCCTCGGTTGAAAGGATCAGCCTCACGAATGACCAACTGGGCATCCTCGAGCACCGACAGCGGGTGCGCGAGATCGGTTGAGCTGCGGCCGATGGTGTTCGCGATGCCGCCGCGTGTCGTGTGCCCGCCCGCGATCGCTCCCAGAACCGCGTGGTACAGCGCCACGTCGCGAATCTCGCTCTCTTCCGCCAGCAGATACCTTGCCTCGCGGAACAACGGCACCTGTGGATTGAGCACAGTTCGTAGTACCCAAGCGTCGAAGTCCTCCAGTGACTCCGGAGCATCGCCCGCCACGAATTCGCGTCGGTAGGCCGGTGTCCCTCCGACGATCGCGTGAACCAGTACCGCCAACCGCGGATCGTCGATCCCCCAGAACCGTGCCGCCTCACGGTATTCGAGAGGTTTGACGATCAACTCCAAACTCGCTCGCCCGCGCAACGGCGCGCTGCCGGCCAGCAATCGCCCCACGACCGACATCGCCGAACCGCACAGCAGCACCTTCGAACCGGCCCTCCTCGCATAACCGCGGGGGTCGAGCGCGCGCTGCAACACCGACGGTAGCGATGGACTGGCCTTGGTCAGATACGGAAACTCATCGATGACGATCAGTCCGTCTCCCACGACCGCGAACAACCGCTCGAGGGCCTCGTCCCAGTCGTGAAACGCATACCGACCCCCACCCGAAAACGCTGCCACCGCAGCACCGAACCCCTCGAGCGCCTCGATCTCGGTCGCATCGGTCGCGGTGAAGAAGAAGCCTCCCACCGCGTCGGCCAGCGCATCCAACAAGAAGGTCTTTCCCTGCCGCCGCCGACCGCTGACTATCCCCAGCCGCACATCCTGACTCGGCGACGTCGCGAACCGCACCAGCCCGTCCCACTCGCGGTCGCGGTCGAATACGCGGTCCGGCTTCAGGATGTCTGCCATGGATATAACTATACTTCTTATAAGTACAGTTATATCGATATCCGGGGCGATTCGACCTTGAAACGCAAAAAGCCTTCGGCCGCAGAATTCTCTGCGGCCGAAGGCTTTTCGAAGCTCCCCCATCTGGACTCGAACCAGAAACCTGCCGTTAAGGGTTCGGGATGTTCTTGGCTTCACGGACGGTCACGCATGACACCGACTGGTACCCCTACCTGCGGCGATGCTGAATCGCGCCGCACGCCAGGTCACTCCGGATCACCCCCGGTCACCCTGAAAGTTTGGGATAGTTTTGGGTGGGGTCGAATCTGTCCACCCGTTCCACGGTCCCGATCGCTGACCACGTCGGACATGTCGCAGGTTCGCACCCCGGCGAGGTACGACATGGATGGAAACAGGACTGACCAGCATCTTCTTGCGGGCAAGCTGGAGGTCGGAGCCGATTTCGACCTGAGCAGCGGCAAGCGCCAGGAGGTCGGCGGCGGCGCGACTTCCTAGTAGGTTCAGGTGCTCCGCGGAGTCGGGCTGGCTATTTCTGGCGCGATACCTGCCATCTGGTGATCTCCCACAGGACCTCGACTTGGCGTCGTGTGAGCATCTCGCCCTTAAGGCCGTCGGCGATCACGATCTCGAACTCCGCGTTCAGCGGCTCATGTCGGCGGTTGCAGCAAGCCCGGGGCGGTAGCAAGCCCGGGGCGGTGGATCCTGGGTAGGTCGTTGTCGGTCATACCTTCGTTGTGTGCGCAGGTCGGCTTCCCGTGAAGGTGGCACACCAGCGAGACCCGGTGGTGTACCACTCGAACCGCATGGCCGCCTGGCCGCGGGTGTGCCCCTAAGACGTCGAATGCTCGTTGATCAACCGAGGTGCCGAGCCAGCCGTTTCGACGAGCGGTCAGCGGCAGATGAGTGCGTTTAGCGCACGTCTACGGCGCGACACCCATTGCCCAGAGTGCGGCGGCCGGTTCTGGCATCGAGATGGTGAGGGTACGGCCACTGGCCAACCACACACGCAGCGCAGGGCCAGTTTTCGGGGTCAGCAGCCAGCCGCGCTTCGGGGTCCAGGGCAAACCTGACCGGGCCGTTGTCGAGGTGATCATCTCCGCGTGGGAGATCTTTGCGCTGGCAACTTTGATGCGCGGTAGGCCCAAAGGGCCAAGACTCACCGTCAGACCGCTGGGCCCCGCGGTCACACGCTGGCTGATCGCGACCACGGCCAGAACGAGATTGAGCAACAGGCTGAGAGTTAGGAGGGCAAACCCCCACCATGGCCCGGTTCCTGTCCAGTAGACGCTGCCCAGGGCAACGAGAACGATGACGTTCAACCGGAACATCGGCCAGTTGGTGACGCGGCAGGTGTAGACCGTCGCGGGGGACATCACATCAACTCCTCGATCAAACCGAGTATCTCGGCCTTGCTGTAACCGTTGGCGTGCGCAGACTCGATCAGCTGACGAGCCGCCTGCTCCACTGGGGCCGAGGTCGGTGCGGTCGCAGTGACACGAACGCCACGTCCGCGCCGAAAGTCCACGACCCCTTCCTCTCGGAGTCGCCGATACGCGGCAAGGACGGTATTGCGGTCGACCGACAGCGCCTCAGCCAATTCCGCTGCGGGGGGTAGCTGTTCGTTGACCATCAGCTCCCGGGTGGTGACCGCACGCCGAACGCAGGCTGCGATCTGGTCTTGCAGTGAGACCCGGGAGGTTGGTTCGATATGCCACAGCATGGTGCTAATGAAACTAGCACTATTAATAAAGGATCGCACTGGTTGAATTGCCCGGACATCGGCCGTGCCGGACGTTTCGCCGGACCTCGGACCGACACCGCCACTTGATCTTCCGCCCCGAGGCGTTGTCCGCTTCGATCAGCGCGCCTCGCGGCAGTGCAGGACGTTCAGACGACGTCAGATCGACACCGCCACTTGATCTTCCGCCCCGCCCCGCTGGCCGCCGGTTCGATCAGCGCGCCTCGCGGCATAGTCAGTGCGTTTGAGGCCGGCGGGACTTGATGCGTGCCAGGCGGGTGCGGACGATCGCTCGGGTTAGCGGAACAGCGTTTCGCAGCAGAAGCCCCACCATTCGGTACCAGCGGTAGGTGTAGAAACCGTCGGAGGCCAAATAGCCAGGGCCCCTCTGGAAGCTGAACTTCGCACCGGTCAGGCTGGTCCGGCGCTGGCGGTGGGCCGCGGCCAGCTCACGCACGGCGGATTTCAACTCGTCGCTCGGTGCGACCTCGGACCGTTGGTCGGTACTCAACTTGACGTCGATTCCATGCCGAAGCGAAATTGCCACCTCGGCCGACTCCTCGGACTCTTCCATCATGCCCAGCACTGCCGACGTGATATTGCCGGTCAGTCGCTTATCGAGGTCAGCGGAGATTGATGAGGGCACACTCCATCTTCTCGTACCTGATCAGGGGCGTCCGCGGTGGCCCGGAAACCTCGTCCTGAGCGCGTCCCGCAGCCATGGTGGTCCATGCTGGCGGATTCGGTCAGCGCACCACGCGGCATGTGAGTGCATTGCGTGCACTGCCGCGGCTGGGAAGATTCTCCGGTGGCCTACGAAGTAGACGAACTCGAATCACTGGTTCGGCGGCACACCGCCTACGCGACCAGGGTGAACGTTGAGTTGTACCCCTCAGGAGCGGTCGATGTCGCGATACGGCTGAACGATCACTTCGGCGTGATCCAAGGCAAGGACACCGAGTGGGGCGCGTCTGTCGACGCCCCAACCGAGGAGAAGTTCATGGACCACAAACGGGTCTTTCGATCACTGGAAGACGCGCTGGCAGCTGTTGGTTATCTGCTTATCGATGCAGCGGCTCAGGACGAACTCAACTAAGACCCGAACGAAGCAGACCGGAAACGCCGCGTTGGCTCGTCCTTTTAGCGCGGTCCACGGCATTTCATGATATGGGTTTGCCGTCGGCACGGGCGTTGCCTCCCAAGAGGCAGTGTGCAAATCCTCTACGGTGATCGGGACACGGACCGCTGGAGCAGGCGGAGGAACCATGACCGAGGACCAGCCCCGAGACGCCTTCGTATCGGTTCACAGCGGGGCCTTTCAGGTCTACGACAAGCCCCTCGAGGACAGCATGTCCTCGCTGATCGCGGGCATCCTGGGCCGACCCGAGATCTACTGCTTCGCAGGTGACTGGCGAGGAGTGCAATACCTGCTGCCCGACCGTAAATCCAGCAACGCCGCCGACGCTGTCGTCGAGATGTTCGACGCCTCCTCCATGCGATGCGAAGCACTGACCACGTTCGGAAAACTGATGACCGCGATCCCTACCGGGCAGATAGCAAAAGCCGTCGGTGTTACCGAGTTCGACCGGTGGCGAGCCGACCATGATGTCCCAGCGCTTTCGCCGGGCACTTGTGTACCGCCCGAGCGGTACGCCTTCCTCGGTGGCAACGGTCAACTGAGCAACCACCCCATATCAGCGCAGGTGCATGTAGGGCTGGCGGCCAAGCTGAGGTGGAAAATGCAGCAACTGGGCTTGAAACCGGGCGATCAGCTGCCTACGGACTTCTTCCAAGTCTGACCCCCCGGAACCGCTGAGCCCCTTCGTCCGAAGATCGATCGGCTCATCCCAAACTCGGCATGAGCGCGCACCGGCGGGCCAGGCCGGCGCATCGGCCGGAAGATCAAAGATGGTCGGCTCCAGAGATCTTCGAGGCCGATCGTGTGGCCGGTTCGCTCAGCGCGATATGCGGCATCCGGATACTTCAACGACGTTGGCTCAGGATGGGCGCGAGGCTTGTGACGGTCTTCAACAGTGGCTGTAGCAGCGGTGGCGGGTCGTTCTCGCGCCAGGCCAAGCCCCATTCCAGCGGCGGCGCGTCTGTGATGGGTAGGTAGGTGATATCGGGACTGCGGTAGTGGTCGAGCATTTGGGCCCCAAAGACGAACGCGCCCGTATCGGCGGAGATGAGAGCCAACGCTTCATGAACCGAGCGGGCGGCGGGTCCCGGCGAGTGTGGGCTACTGGTCTGGGTCCGATCGCGGATCCAGGCTTCCGGCATGCCCGGGACCGACAACATCCGCACACTCGCCAGATCCTTCAATCCGATCTCGGTCCGCGCCGATAACGCATTGGTGGCGGCGACGGCCAGGACGCGGCCTTCACGCAGGAGCGGGCGGGTCGTGGCGATTCCGGGTTCGGTCACCGGGAAGCTTATGTTGATCACGTCGACCTCGCGGCGCAGCAGCAGTGCGCAGGCATCGGGCGGCGCCACTTCACGAATATCTATGTGGGCAGCGGGATTCCGGTGTTCGAGCCGATCGACCGCCTGTAGGAACAGCCGCATCCAGACCGCACTCATCGCGCCGATCCGCAATACGTCCGCCGAGGCGCGAGCAGTCTCGCGGGCGTGCAGCAGTGCGGCGCGTACTCCGTCGTAATGGCTGGATACCTCGGCGTGCAGTTGCCGGCCCAGGTCGCTGAGGGTGACACGGCGGCTGGTGCGGTCGAACAGGCGGCCCCCCAGACGACGTTCCAGGGCCTGGATGAGTTGGCTGATCCGCTGTGGGGACAGACCCAGGTGTTGCGCGGTGCGACCGAAGTGCAGTTCCTCGGCCAGAGCGAGAAAAGCCTCCAGTTCGCCGGTATCGACAAGCTGCACTGCGCGATCGTACAGAAAACCGGTATTGATGCCGACCAGCGCTCTCGGCAGGCTGTTCGTCGGCCGGTTGCGCAGTAGTCGCCGTCCGGCCTGTGCTGTGAACAGAGATGAGGATTTCATTCCATGACGACAACCCGGGACCTCGAAGGAAAGATCGCGCTGGTCATCGGCGGGACACGCAACCAGGGCGCGGAATTCGCCAAGAACATCGCCGCCCGCGGGGCCGTCACGATCGTCACCTACCAAGGCGACGAGCAGGCCGCCAAGAACACCCTCGCCATGCTGGAGCAACTCGGCACGACGGCCGAGGCGCTGCGTTCGGACGCTACCTCCTCCACCGAAGTGGATGCGTTGTTCGCCGATGTCGTTGCCCGCCACGGCAAACTCGACATCGTCGTGCACACACCGGGTGCGGTGATCAAGAAACCACTGGCCGAGTTCACCGACGACGATTTCGACCATTTGATCAACCGGAATACGCGCAGCGCCTTCAACACTCTGCGCGCGGCCGCGCGACAGCTCGCCGACAACGGCCGTTACGTGGTGTTGTCCACGACATTGGTGTCGGTCATGACCGGCCCCTATGGCTTGTACTCCGGATCCAAGGCCGCGGTCGAGCGCATGGTGATCGCCGCCGCGAAGGAGCTCGGAAACCGCGGCATCACCGTCAACGCCGTGGCCCCCGGCCCGGTCGACGACGACTTCTACCGCAACGCCGAAACCCCCGAATCCATCGCCGCCGCCAGCCAGCACAGCCCCCGCGGCCGCCTCGGCCTGCCCTCCGACATCGCCCCGGTCGTCGGCTGGCTGGTCAGCGACGAAGCAGGCTGGGTCTCCGGACAAACCGTCCGCGCCAACGGCGCGATGTTCTAACCACAACACCACCGCCCCTCAACGCCGGTGCCGCACACGCGATCATCCACATGCGGCACCGGCAGTCGAACCAATCAATCGCCCTCAACTCGGACAGTGCGTTCGGGTCGACGCCGCGCGGGCAGGGGGCTTGAGATCAAAACCGGTCGGCCCCAGCGATCTTCAGGGCCGACCGTTTGGCCGCCTCCAACCGCTCGGCACGCGGCAGTAGCGGATATTCGGCAGTGCGTAGTGGACACCAAGAGATTGGCGTCGGCGCGCCGGCATTACTGGTTTGTGGTCGGCCGGATGAATATGTCGTCGAAAGGCCCGGATACCAGCCGACGGTGTCCCTCCTCGCCGAACCATTCCCATCGAAACAGCCGTGTTTGCAGGGGTTTCGGGATGCGGCGCAGCGCACGTGCGATCGTGGCGAAGCGGCCGGGGCCGTCGAGCACTGTCCGGTGCTCGGCCAGCGCGCGCAGGCGGAGCTCCGCGAAGGCCCCGACATCGATGCGGTGAGTTATGTCGCTGCGAGCGGTATAACCCTCACCGACGGCGCTCGCGTCATAGCCGAGCCATCGCGCGGGGATCGTCAAATGTCGCAGCAGCTCTCGCGGCAGCGTGGCATCCAGTACTCGCCCAACACCGGCCAAGTCCGCGGCCTTGACACCCACCTCATGTACCCGCACATGATCGCGGTGACCGTATCCGCCGTTGCGGTCATAGCTGAGCAGGATTTCCGGCTGCTCTTCACTCAGAATCGATGCCAGCCTTTCGGCGGCCTCCCCGATACCGGCGCGCGCGAATCGGGTTCGTCCCGGTGGATCCGGATACAGGATCGGCCCGTGTCCGCTGTCGGCATAACCGAGGTGTTCGACCCTGGCGACACCGAGAACGCCAGCGCTGGCCCGCAATTCGCGCAATCGAGGTGCGACCGCGCCGTCGAATGGCCCCATATGCCCGTCGCAGGCGACCACGATCACCGCCCGGTGACCGGCGTGAGCCAGTTTCGCCAGCGTGCCGCCGGTCAGGATGATCTCGTCGTCCGGGTGCGCATGAAAGGCCACGACTGTTGCCACGGTCCCAGTATGACCGCAGTGAACTCACGGTCATCGGCAATACAGGATGTTGAGATGTCATGTGGCCGAGGCCATGAACGCGGCGAGGATGTAGTTGGGGTGGCGGTCGAGGTTGGTGCGGGCACGGTCGTAACGCATGGTGGTGCGGGGGTCGGCGTGGCGGGCAGCGATCTGGACGTCACGCAGGTCGACTCCAGCGTCGAGCATCGTGGTAACGAAGGTGTGGCGCAGCATGTGTGGATGCATGCGCGGCAGCCGGACCACCGCGACGTCGGCCAGCCGCCGCAAGCGGCGGGTCGCGCAATGGCGGTCCATCCGCCTGCCTCGCCGGTTCAGCAGGATCGGTCCATGGATTCGGCCGTCGACGGCGCGGTCGATTGCTCGCCCGACCGCGGGCGGCAACGGAATCAACGCGACCTTCGAACCCTTGCCGAGGACATGCAGGACACGGTGGCCGTGTTCCTCGCCGAGATCGGTGACATCGCACCGGCATGCCTCGCTGATCCGCAGGCCGAGGAGTCCGAGCATGGCCACCAGCGCGAAGTCTGGTGGGTTGTCCGAGTCACGGGAGGCGACCAGCAGGGCCTCGAACTGTAAATGTGAAAGCCCCAGTGTCGGAGACTCGTTCGACACGCGCGGCCGGCGCACGTACTCGGCGGGTGAGTGCTCGAGCAAGCCGTCGATCACGCAGGTGCGGTAGAACCCCGCCACGACTGCCAGGCGGCGAGCGATGGTGGCGGGTTTGAAGTGGCGGGTCTCTCGCATCCACAGCGAGTAGTGCTCGACCTCGGTCCGTGTCACCGTCAGGGGCGTCAAGTCCCGCTCGGTGCACCACGAAAAGTACAGGCGTAGATCTGATCTCGTATGGATTCGCGAGACGATGGAGAATCGTGCCAGGTAGGCAAGCGACGCCAGCCGCAGGACGAGATCATCACCCGCGAACGAGACGTCCAGGTCGGAGGAAGTGCTCATTCCTCACGATTGCTCCGCACGGGCGACCCACCAGAACGAGACACGAGGCCCCGCACGGCCTGCCCTCCACCCCGGCCGAACGTCCTGCATTGCCGAGTTTCGTGCACAGGCACTGACACTCGATGGCCGCAGGTCTTCTGAGCCGTCGGATCGCCGTTGTTCTCGCCTGCGGGCATAGCGGCACACACCGAGGACAGTCGGTGTGTGCCGCTATGTTGTCGGTGATCGAGGAGATGGGAAAGACATGGTCGACCACAGCTGGGTGCAGTTGCTCGAAGAGCTGCCACAGTACCTGCATCCGTACCGCTCGGATGAGAACGACCGTGCGCTGATCCAGATCCGAGATATCGTGAGCGGGCACAGGGTGCTGTTCCTCGGCGGGTTCGAACCGCAAGTCAGCATCCCGATCCCCGCAGAACCGAACGAAGCACAACGTTTGGTCGAGATCCTCCAGATGCACCGTACGACGAACGTTTGGCCGTTCGGTTCCACACCCGCGGAGGACATCTACGGCAAAGACAGTCCGATGTGGAGTCCCGCATCGGTATTCGAGCACCCGGTCGACACATCGGTGCGGGAGGTCACAACCTATTGGAGCGATACCGACAGCGTCCGCAAGGAGATAGCTGCCGCGCTCGTCGAGATCTTCCGTGATAGTTGGGGCGCGTCCCCACAACGACTGCGGTACACGGCAGCCGGCGTCGAAGGTCCCAAGAGCGCACTGTACGGGCTCAGTTTCAGATTGACGGCAGTGGCATCGGATCGCCCGACGGAACGTGGTGCGGCCGAAACCTGCACGGACTGGGACGATTTCGCTCAACGGCTGGAGTGGGCACTCAATACCCTGCCCTTCGGCGCGGTGCTGAACGTGCATGCACCCAGCACGGACCCCGATTACGGCTTCGTCGGCTTCACCAATCAGTCCGGAATATCGAGCCTGTGCAAGGTGGGGCCGACCACAACACGCGATCTCGAGGAACTCCGACAGCGCATGAGCGGGCTCGGATGGCGATGGGACCCCTATTCCGGTCGGGGAATCGAGTACCCGGGCTGGCTTGCGCCGCCATCGCGGACACGGCTGGATTCCACGCTGGGCAGCCTTATTCCACGCGTTGTCGCGACACTGCGTGACGTCTTCGGCGTGATGCACCCGAAAGAGCTGACCTTCGCTGCGGATTCCTGCACGGACGACTCGTCCCTGGCGTACTTGGACGCCGAACTGGGCCTAACACGCCAACCAAACGACTAGGTGTCTCCCTCTCCGAACGCACTACATTGCCGCGACCCGGGCGCGGTGAACTGGCTGCGCCTGCCGGTTTCTGGATTACTGACCGTTACGTGAGGTGAACTCGCGTTCCGCGGCTGCGATCTCGTCCAGGAACCTCTTCTGGACTTCGTCGAACTCCCCGGCCCTCAGCCAGACCTCCTGGAGAGGCACCCCGGGCACCAGGGCATCGAACTCGTAGTGATCACGCGACATCCACATCAACCGCCCACGAGTCTCGTCCTCGAACAGGAACAACCGCCACGGATCGAACTCGTACACTTGCGGTCCAACCGGAACTGATCCAACGGACGCGCCCTCCTCGCGCATTTGCTCGAAAGTCTGTCCGCGGTCCTCATATATCGCCGCCATCACCGTGCGAAAGGCCACCTCGGCTGGCTCGTCGATCAGCCCCTCGCCCTGGCCTCCTCCCCTTCGACGCAGCCGAAACTGCATCGGGACGACGGCATCGATCAGCTGGGCTTGCGGCTCGAAAATGCCGACCGACTGACCGCCGCACCACCAGCGAATGCGTCCCCACAGCCACCGGAAGAAGTCCGGCTCGGACATCCTGTTGCTATCGAGCTCGAACTCAACAGCAAACCGGTCCGGATCGCCCACGATCACCGTTGACTGCCACCTTCCAGATGATGGGATACCGCCTTCTCTTCACGAGCCCAACAACCTCAGGTGGGCAATGCCATTCTGAGCGAAGGCGACACGGCCCGGCATCCGCCACGCAAGCAAATGGCGAACGCACTCAACTGCCGCTGATCGCTCGGTTCGGGGCCGCCTCGGCTCGTGTTGGCGAACGCACCGAACCAGCCGAATTGAGCACATTCGACGGGCGCGGGCCACATAGTCACACCAGCGGTTCAGCGCGTCACTCGCCCACACAGTTGGGGCCCTCGCTCAAGGAGAAATGTGGGCCGCGGACCGGTGATTGAAGCATGCCTCAGCCCCGGGAACAGTGCGCTTAGGGCGAATCATGGACCCACGACAGTCGGCACTCGAGTAGAAGGAATAGTGGTCGAACGAAGTTCTGGTTCCACCAAGGGTTCTGTTGTCTCTGTTCCGGTGTGGGGTGAGGCTCACGAAGGCCAGTCACGGCGAAACCGGCGGCGGTGATCATGCCGATGTAGGTTTCGAGGGAGAAGAACCGTTGAACCGAGGGCACGGGCGAGACTCGGCCGGCCACGTTGAAGTTCTGCTCGACCGACCGTACACCGAAGTAAGAATCTACCGACAAATCGGTGGCCGAGGCCGAGACTCGTTCGGCGCGATCACCGTAGAAGCACGGGTGCATACTGAGCAGGATCAGCCGTCCGGACGGTTGAAGTACTCGCGCGAACTCGTGAAAGCGGCGACCTGGATCGGCGATGCCGTTCGGCAGCCGGTTGGCCACGACGAGATCCACGCTGTGGTCGGTCAGTGGTAGCTGAGCGACGTCGGCGTGGTCGAAAGTCGTAGTGCCTGACTGGGAGTCGGGGTGGGATCGGGCGGCGGCGATGAATTGTTCACAGGTGTCCACACCGTGCACGTGGGCGGCACCGCGACTGATTAGTTCTCGTGCTAGGTACCCCTCGCCGCAGCCCGCGTCGAGGATGCGGAGGCCGGTGCAATCCCCGATCAAGTCCAATAGAGCCGGGTCGGTCAGCAACGTCTGGTAAGGGTCGAGCCTGTCGCGGATGATGCCGATCCAGAAGTCCGCATTGTGCGCGTAAGCGCGGGACACCCGTTCGTCACCCAGCACTGCCACTCCTCGCTGTTGTGTCATCGGCTATCGAATCGACTTCATGAACGCCATGGTCGCTGCCCGCAGGCGCGCATCGGCGATGCCGTGCTCGACCCGTTGCTCCATTGTCGTACCGAGCTGTGCCCGCAGGGATCCGAACGACGGATCATGCTCCAGCACAGCCGGGATCGCTGCAGTAACCAGGTAGTGAAGATAGGCGTCGTTGAGGTTGGACAGATCGCGGATCACCTCGGCCGCGGTTCGCTTCAGCTGCTTGGCCGTGAGCGCGAACTGCGGCGTCTGCGGTTCGTCACCGCAGAAGGTGGCCAACGACCACAGCTCGTTTCGCCGCAGCAGGGGCCGGGCGTCCAACTCCCGTTGGTAGGCAACGGCCGCTTCGACGTCGTTGGTATGCAGGAGAATTCCGATGACACTGCTGCGATAGGCGAAGGCGGAACTCCGCTCGCCTGCGACGGCCGGTATCTGTACGGGTACGGCTACCGCACGGCATCGAGTCGTGGACACGATCGCAGGGAGGTTCGCCATGGAACCAACAAGATCTCCGCGCTAGGCGGTCCAGTGGTCAGAAGGACCTCACGCGGATGCCTCTTCCTCTGCATCTGGTATCCGCACGCCGCGAGCAATCAACTGATCCGTGCGTCGCCGGATCCCGCGATCTCGGCGAGGGGCACCAGCTTCTCCTGGAATGCCTGGCGGGGCCGAGTCTGGAGCCCACGGTCCTCGTCGATGGCGAGGGGCCGCACCGGTTCCATCGACTGTTCCGCGCATTCCGCGGAACCGGTTTGGCGTCCTTGGTTCCGCTGTCGTTGGATGCAGGGCTTGAGCTGCTCACACGGGCGGTATCCGAGCAAGCACCGTGCCGTGGTGATTTGTCGAGTCGCCATTGCTCGATATTTGCGACGTGTGTCCCCATTGTCGGCCCGTCGGGTGCCGTCCATGCTGTCCGGATGGCGGTCACCGTTACAGAGCGAGTCATCTTCAGCGGCGCGACGTTTCATTTGATCGATTTCGCCAACCCACGGCTGCCGACGCTTGCGTGGCATGAGACGACAGTGACTGGCGAGATCCTCGAGGACCGCGATACTGAGACGCTGTACGGGATCTGGGTGTCATCTATGACACGGCGATATCCAACGCGCTGAGCCGAGAAGCCAGTTTGGAACGGGTGAAGGCGATTACGCGTGGGATAGAGTCGGTCACATGAGCAAGTCGGGTTCCGGACGTAATACATGCTGGTACAAGTCATCTCGATCTTCCGAGACCAATCCTGTGTCGAGGTCTGCTTCGGCCCGCACGTGGTCCGCATCCGTGACAGCAAGTACCTGCGCAACCCCGCGAACGACCCGCACAGGCAGCCTTACCTCACTGTGCCCATAGATTGCTGGAACCAGTTCCTCGGCCTGGCCCTGAGCAAACAGCCAGGCACCGTGGCCTTGGGAAGCCTTGATGCCGGAGATGCCCTGACGGTCGAACTTTCGATGAACGGCGAGGCAGTCGTCGTAAGCGGCACTCAGCGGGTAGAACTCCGATTTACCACTGAAGAATGGGACGCCTTCATCAAGGGTGTGGCTGACGGCGAGTTCGACCCGCACTGAACTGGAGCTACGGAGTGCGAATAATGCTCGTGCACTCAGTGATTCGTTAAGATGGTCTCGGAGTGCCCGCTGTATGGCTGTCATTCGGGGGCGGCAATGCGGGACTTGCCGCGGTACTCGTACTCGTAGTAATCCTCGTCCCACGTGTCGTTGCTTGCGGCGGACGATGGCGTGACGGGCGTTCGAGCGAGGGCGTCACGGGCGGCGTCGGTAGCGGCTCGAACCTCTTCTCGATCGGAGATCGCGTCGAGTTCGGTTCGGATGGCCTGCTGCGCGGCGGTGTGGGCCTGACCGATCAGCCCGACCAGGCTGGCCACGAGTCGGTTCGTGTGAGCGTCGGCCCCGGCGATGCGCCAATCGTGCACGGTGCCGTCGGCGCTCACGGCCACGCTGATCCCACCGTCGGCTGAGGTTGCGGTGACGGTGCGGGTCCCGATCGCCGCGTGCACGCGTTCGGTCTCGTCGGCGACCGCATCGAGCAATGAGCGGTGACGCGCAGGAGTCTGATCAGCCATGGTGAATCCCCTACTCGCTGGTCCCGGCAACCGACCTCGTCGAGAGGGCGGAGCGCCGCTGGATGGCGTTGTAAAGTACGCGGAACTAAGTTTGTAGCATCACTTGCACCGATCGTTCTGTGTCGGCGACAAAGGGGGCCTTAGGACATGGGTGGGCGACTAGATGTAAATCCGGAGCGCGTGCGCGCGTTGGCCTCGGGGTTCAAGGATGCCTCGACCACGCTCGGGGGCATGACCGACCACGATTCGGCAGACCAGATCACCACGGGCCTGGCCGATACGGCCGTCGGGGGAGCCTGCACCGAGGTGGCGTCCGCGATCGGCGGGGCGTTCACTGCCATCTCCGGCCACTACGACACGCTTCACACCCATGCCCACAACGGCGCGAACGACTACATCGAGACCGAGGACGTCTCGGTCGACAAGTTCACCAATCTGGGGGACGCGGTCTGATGGGTACGCCGACCATCCCTCAGGTGAAGGCATGGGATCCGGGCGTACTCAACACCCAAGCCGGTGAGTGGGATCAAAAAGCCCAGACCCTCGGCGACACACTGGATGCCGCAGCACGCTCGGTCGACGGCTCCTATCACTACTGGATCGGCAACGCCGGGGACGCGATGCGCGACCGGCACGACGAAATCCACGGCGACGCAACGACAGTCAAGACCGCTCTGGAAAACGGTGCCACCGCCGCACGCAACGGAGCGAAAGCGATCGATGCAGCCAAAACGGTTCTGCTGAGCAAAGTTTCCGACGCTGAAGGTTCGAGTTTCACCGTCAGCGACACCGGCGAGGTGAAGGCGAGCACCGGCTGGCAGCAGATCCTCCAGTACGCCGGTGACAACAAGGCCACCTTGCAAGCCAGCCTGGAACACCGAGCCGAGGAATACCAGAAGGCGATCCAGGCCGCACTGACCGATTGCGGCACTGCCGACGACGACGCGATGACCGCGGTCAACAACGCCTTCGCCAATCTGACCACCACACAGACCACGCCGCCGGACCCGAAGGACAAGGTCGACCACGCCGGCGACCAGGACGGCACTGACCTGGCCAACGCGTTGAAGAACCACGACCAGGCGAAGATCGACGAGATCCTCTCCCACATGCCGCAGAACGTGTTGTCGCCCGCCGATATCCAGGACCTCGACGACGGACGCGAAGTGGTCGTTCCTGCCGACGTGCAGGACTACTACAAGAAGTTCTACAACAACCTCGGCAAAGACGGCCTGATCTCCCTCGGTGACTACCTCGACAGCCAGAACCAGCCCGGAAACCCCAACGCCGATACCGCCGCCAAGGAGCAGACCGCGATCAGCGACAGCATCATGATGCTGTCCAACGAGAAGATCGGCACCGGCTTCGACAGCAACGGAAACCTCAAGTCGCCCGGTGACTACACCCAGCTCCCCACCGATATCCGCAAACTGGTGTCCGAGCGGCTCGACGACGCCGACTGGGGCAAGATGGCCGGAGACGGCCCGTTCGTCTTCCAGAATCGGCTCAGCGACGAAGTGAAATTCGCCAACATCATGTCCCACGGGGACAAAGGCATGCAGCCGGGCACCACCTTCGGTACCGAGCTCGGCCGTCAGGGAGCCAGTCTCGCCGCGTTCATGGACGGCAAGGACGAGCACATGAACCAGTGGATCAACCAGTACTGGAAACCCATCACACCCGAAGGCTTCTTCAACCAACCCGACAGCAATGCACTCGAGACCGCCGCGAACCAGTACGTCGGTCTCGCCGCCGCCAACCATCAGTCCGCCTATCAGCTGCTGACCGGCTTGGACTGCCACACGGGCTCGAAACTGCCCGAAGACCTGTCCTTCGGGGCCGTCGGCGACGCCTTCAAGCACTCCGGCGACTATGACCCCTTGAAATTTACCTCGGAGACCATCCAGCACGAATGGGACGACAAGGGCAAAACCGCAGCGGGACTGGTGGACTGGATCGGCGAGCACACCCATGACCAAGGGCAGCTCGGAGACCTCTCCCGCAGTGCCTACACCAAACTGCCCGATGTGCTCGCGCCGCACGACAGCACCGGCAAGCTGCTCACTCAGGGTGACGATTCGGTCTTCAAACTCAATACTGACGCGTTCATCAAGAACCCCGAGCTGGCAACCGGATTGGCGAAGACCCTCGCCCCGAACATCGATTCCCTCGTTGGCTACAACCCGAATGCCAGCGGAGTCGAGAACGGGGTGGCGCACCTCGCTACCACAGATGCCGAGCGACTGCTGTTCCTGAGTGCCCAATCCGACCAAGGCAAGATCTATCTGGAGACCTCTCGGCAGCTGTACGACCACGCCGTCATCGATCAGATTGTGCAGGGACAGGACCCCAGCAAGATCGACACGACCCGTGCTCTTGCTGGGGTAGATGCCAGGATCGATACTGCGATCCTCAACGCCGCAACCTACCAAGATGTGCACAACAAGATGGAGGGCTTAACCCACCAGCAGGAGGTGCAGGACACCAAGCAGAAGGCCGCCGACATAGCCAAAGAGGTCTTCAAGGGCATTACGAAAGAAGCGGTTGATAAAATCCCAGGCGGCGACATCGTCCATGGCGTGGTTGAAAAGATGCGCGATGATAGCTGGGACTCCGCGATCGAAGAATGGAATCCTAAACCGAACGCAGTCATCGCCCAGTTCCCACAGGCCGAGAATGTCCAAGCCACTGGCGACTTCGACTTCGACCATCGCATCACTGACGCCAACGCCTCGGGCGGAAACCAGAACCAGGACCAGGTCGACGGCTATAAGGACCGGTACGGCACCGCCTACAACGAGCTCGTCAAGAATCTACTTGCCGAGAACCCTGACCAAATCAATGCTCTCGTCGACGGAGGCTACAAGCTCCAGGCAGGATCGAAATGACCAATGCCCGTACCCGCTTCCGCGGGAAGTTGATCCTGCTACTGCTGCTTCTGGTTGCAGCGGTCACGTCCTGCTCCAAAACAGCTACCGGTCCTTCCGAACCGCTGTCCGCGAGTCTAAGCAGTCAACCGCTCAGGCTCGACCCATGCACCGCCGTTCCACCGGATCAGTTGTCTGCCGTGGGGCTCGAGGTGCGGATACCGAACCATTACAACGGTCCGTTCAGCGAACCGAATCTGAAGTTCGCCGGCTGCTTGGTGAGGTACATGTCGAACCCAGATGTGGAGTTCTACCTACAGGCCACCAACATCACCAGCGACTATCTGCAGGCGACTCTGGCGAAGTCGAGAACCTTCCATCAGGTCAAGATCGGCACCCACGACGCGACCCTCGCAACCCCCCATGGCTCTCCTGGGGAATGCATGCTGCTGGTCTCGATGAGCGATTACCGCCTCTTGCTTGACGGCAGCTTTCCCAACAAATCCTGCGACCTCGCAACCGACATCGCCACCAAGCTCATTGGGGTACCGCAACTCCAATAGTGGACGGAAGATCCCGGCAAGGCCACAGCTTTTGTCAACGGAGGATGCAGGGTGGAAGTGCCGAATAAATGAGATCATATGCGCGCACCTCCTCACGTTCGACTCTGTCGTCGCTTGTTTCGGCGGGTGTCATGGTGCTGCTGCTAGCTGGCAGCTCGGCGTGCACGACGGCCGACACGTCGTCGAAGCTCACGCTGAACACTTCGTTGCCGCAATCTTTTGATACGGCCAATAACAATGCGGATCCATGCAAATTGCTGACCGCTTTTGCGGCCGATGCGGCACCGCTGTTACCGGCTGTATAACTCGCTGGACCTTATTTCGCTACCTCTGTCCGGCTATCGCACGCGGCTGATCTGAAACCCCAGCTTCAAAGCCTCGCCTCGTGAAGGACCTCCCGCCCCTTATTTATATAGGTGGACCTCTCACGCACGACAGGAGCGCTGACCGGACGACTTCTGTGTCAGCTGTGGAATTCGCCCTTCGGGAGTCGAGGGCGTGCGGTGTCCGGCCAGCCGGGCGTCAGCTTCAGTGTCCAGCCCGCGGGTGGGGTGGTGAAGTCCATCCATCGGTCATCGCCCAGCCACAGCGACCACATGTCTTCCTCGGGGAAGTTGCCCATGCGGACGTACAAGGTCTGGTCGGGGGTGTGTCCGATCATCCAGTAGCTGTCGTCGGGGTCTTTGGTGAAGGTGACGGTGGCGGCGAGGGCCGCTTCGAGATCGGTTACTCGGTCCGAGCGTTTGACCATCGGTTCCGGGCCTCTCAGTCCTCGAAGGCGGTGTTGTAGACGATGTCATCGAGCAGGCTACCGAAGCGCGACCGGTCGGCGGTCGTGCCGGTCACCTGCAACAGGTAGGCGATGTTGCCGCGCTCGTAGGCCGCGTACCGGGTCACTGTGTACAGGGTGAGGTCGTCGGCGCGGTAAGTGCCGGATTGGATGGACCATCCGCTGTGGCGGTATTCCGGCAGACAGGTGAGCACGCGTTCCTCTTCCCATCCCGGTAGCCCGCGTGCTTCGGTGAACGCGTGCCCGATGACAGTCGTGAAGAGGTCGACGCCGCTGTTGACGATCGCGCGCGTCAAGACGACCACGAGATTGGTCCGGAACTGTTGTGGTGGTTCGTTTTCCGCGGCGAACACCATCAGGTAGCCCGCGTCTCGACCATCGAATTCCGCCCAAACGGTGGGATCGAGGTCGATGAGGATGCGCCCTGGAATGATGGAGGGGTCCACGATCCGGTGCGGCTGGTGCGCAATGGAATTCAAAGCGGCGTAGATGGTTGTGGCTTGCTCGTTCACGAGAACCACCCACCGATCGTTTTGCCGAACATGCCGCCACCGACTCCTCCGATGACACCGCCGAGAAGCCCGCCGACCGCGACACCGACCGGCCCGCCGAAAGCACCTACCGTCGCGCCGTACTCGGCGCCGATCAACATGCCGCCGACCGCACCCGTTCCGGTGCCGACCGCTTCGGGAATCGACTCGGTCCCGGCCTTCACCTGGTTGTAGCCATCCCACGCCTCATAGGCCACGGCGAGCGGGAGCGCAGCCTTGCCCGCGATGCGCAGCGCCCGGGAGCCGGCCCCGAGCTCGATCGGCGGCGGATCGGCACCCGGTGGTGCGGCTCCTACGCGTGCCCGCACCTCGTCCAGATTGGGCAGCTTCGGATTCTCCGGATCGACGCCCAAACTTGCGTTCACCGATCCTCGGCTTTGGCTCGAGGATTTGATGATGTCCTCGAGCGCTTGTTCGCGAGTCATGCCCTTGCGGGCCATCTTGCTGTCGACGAGCTCGTCGAGGGTCTTGTTCGGCTCGCCTTGGTTGAGGGCGGCCGCCGCATCTCGGTCGGCCATCAGTTCGCGGGCCTTGGACCGTATTTCGTTGCGCAGTTCCTGCGCGATCGTGGCTCGCTGCTCTGTGGTGAGATCGGAATGCGCCAACTGGTCGTTGAGCGCCTTGAGTCGTTTCTCGGCCTCGGCGTAGTAGTTTCGGGTCTCTTCGTTGGTCAGCGAGCCGTCGGGGTAATCGGGCATCCCGAGCGACCCGAGCCCGTATACGCCGGCGATCTCCGGCGTGTGATTGTGTGCTGCGACTGCGGATTCGCTGATCTGTCCGTCCGCGCCGTTGATGGCTTCGGCCAAATCGTCGTCGACCGCCTGGGCGTTGATCAACAGCTGGTTGACCTCGAGTTGCAGGGCGGCACGGTTGGCTTCGATCTTGGCCTGCTCTTTGGCGTCGACCGCGCATACCGCGGCGATGACCTTGCCGTCCTCACCGATCAGCAGCGACTGTTGCTGCGCGGTGGCCCGCAGCGCGGCCAGCTTCTGCTTGACGGCTGTCACTTCGATCGATGCCGTGCTGGCGGCGGTGGCGATGGCGGACACGTGATCGCCGTGCGCATCGAAATCGACCCGTGTTTTGCCGACCGAGAGCTTGGCCGCCTCCGCGGCACCTCCGCCCCAGGTTTGGAAGGTCTGGAGATTGCCCAGATCCTCGCGGCGTTCGCCGCAGTGGTCGGCGTGCGCGGAGCAGACTTGGAACACCCGGTCGAGGTCATCGATGCTCCAGCGATCGATGTCGGCGATCGTGATCATAAGTCGAGCGAGCTCCGCCCCGGCTCATCAACGTACTGATTGAGCTGGTCCCGCCACTCGGAATCTGTCCTGTGCAGTTCCGTCGCCGCCGTGTGGATGTGGGTCGAGTGGTTGTCGAGGTTGCCGGTCAACGCGTTCGCAGAGGAGTGCAGCTTCTCCAGCGCGCCGCTCAATGCCGCTGCCGAGCTGCCGACCCACCCGGAGGCTGCGTCCTCGATCTCCTTGTGCCCTGAGGCGAAGATCCCCGCGCTTTCGTTCGCCCATTGGGTCAGCTGACTGGCCGACGAGCGCATGTCGGCGAATCGGGCGTGCAGTTCATCGGCCACGCGGCAACCCCCGAACTTCTCCCTCTGCTGGCCGAGCAACCATTCGGTTCAACTCCGCGCAGCACTGATCAACATCGGATTTCCGCCACCCTAACCGCCACTGACCTCACCACACAAGATTGGAGCAAACTTCTCGCGACTTCACTCTGGCGGATCCAAACGGCCAGCTCGAGGCTTCCCGAATACTCGATTTTTGTCATCTTTCGAAGTTTCAGGAAAGCCGACCCGGATTTTCGGGGTCAGAGGTGCCAGTACTGGGTGCACGCACAGCCTCGTTCACCCGAAAGGCGGCCCTTATGTCCAGGCCCTGTCACCAGCTCATACACGTAGCTGACCGCCCGCCGGTACCGGTGGTAGGCAACCCCCACCGCCACGCGTTGTGGGTGTCGTGTGCGGCAGGCAGGCCGCAGATCCCGGGCTACATACCCAGCAGGCCCCACAGTATGCGCCGGGTCCACGCCGGGCCGCGCGAAGACCGACTGCTCAGGGGCGACTTGACGATTCAGGCCGTAGGGAGGGTTGATCGTGCCGCGTCCGGATCCCAACCGGCCGATCAGACGGGAACGCGACTGTGACGGCCCGACCGGACTACGAGTGCGACGCTGAAGCTGACCTCGTCGGCAAGCGGTGGCTCACTCGCAAGGAAGCGGGGGAATACCTCGGTGTCCACCCTCGCACCCTCGCGAACTGGGCCGCTGACAGGCACGGGCCCCGCTACTCGAAGCCATCCGGCAAGTCGTGCATGTATCGGCTCGCGGATCTGGACGCCTACCTCGAGATGCACATGGTGCATACCGAGGAGCAACCAGAAGCAGCATGACCCGACCGCGACGAAGGGGACCGGAATGCCAAGGCCAGTAACCGAACTCGGCAGTTACGGTGACATCGGTGCCAAAGAGCAGAAGGACAGCAGGTGGAGAGCCTGGGCCACATTCCGCGACTACGACGGCAAGGGCCGTCTAGTGGAGGCATACGGGCCGACCGAGAGCAAGGCGAAGGCGGAGTTGCGCAAGAAACTCACGGCACGCCAGAAGCAGTACAAAGGCCGCGCGCGTGGCAAGGTCAACCGCGATACGCGTCTCGCGCTCCTCATGGATATGTGGCTCGATGAGATGAAACAAGACGAAGGCATCGGTCAGCAGTCCTTCGACTTGTACAAGAGGGAGATCGAGGCCAGCGAGGACACGCGGGCCAAGAAGGATACGATCAAGCTGCGTCCCACTCTGGGGAATCTTCGTGTGTGGGAAGCGGATACAGGCCGACTCGATGAACACATCCAGTCGATCGTCACCGCCGGACTGAAATCAAAGGCGCGGTTACACAAGGTCATTCTGACCGGCATCATGGGAGTCGCCGTCCGGTACGGGGCCCTGACGGAGAACCCGGTGCGCGACACCTCCCGCATGCGCAGACGTAAGTCCAAGCCCAAAGCCATCGAGCGCGACCGCTTGGACGGCCTGCGTGCTCAGCTTCGGGAGTGGCTGGCGGGGAAAGAGATTCCGGGAACCCCTGCGTATACCCATGGCCCGAAACGAGATCGGCTCGTGCTCGATGTAGCCGATCTGGTCCTCGGCTCCGGCGTGCGCCCCGGAGAAGCGCTGGCTGCATCCTGGGATCAGTTCGATTTCGCTGCGGAGCCAGCGACATTCACCGTCTCGGCGACCGTCGTCAGACTGAACGGGAAGGGGCTCTTCCGGCAGGAGTGGACGAAATCCGATGCCGGGTACCGGATCGTCGCCTTGCCCCCGTTCACAATCCAGATGCTGAAGCGGCTGCGCGACGACCCAACGCATGGCCGGATGTGCAAGGTAAAGGCGCTGCGCGAGGTGGGCGGCAACGTGGTGGAGGAAGAGGACAAGGTCGCGCTCGTCTTTCCTGGCCGCGGTGGGGTGCTTCGCGATCCCCACAACTTCAACCGGACATGGCGGGCTGCCCGTGGCACGCTGTACAAGGACGTGACACAGTACACGTTCCGGAAAGCGGTCGCAACACAGATCGCCGAAGCGTCGGATTCGAAGACTGCCGCCAAACAGTTGGGGCACTCCCGCGAGGGCATCACCGAGCGGCACTACATCGCGTCACCCCAGCAGGCACCGGACTCATCGGCCGTGCTGGAACAGGGATTCGGCACGGCTACCCGCTGACGAACGGTGTGGCGCTGAATTTTTGGTGTTTTCTTGGAAATGGTCGAATCTAACCGATGAAACGAATCAGGCCCCTGACCAGATTCCCTGGTCAGGGGCCTATTCTTGCTCCCCCATCTGGACTCGAACCAGAAACCTGCCGATTAACAGTCGGCTGCTCTGCCAATTGAGCTATAGGGGATTGTTTCCCTGGCCGGTGCCTCTCGGACCGGCCGGAGAAAACTTTAGCGTATCGGTTGTACAGTTCCCAAATCGCGGCTCTACCTGCGGGAACATGGGGGTTGGGGACACGGGGTGCCGGATCGACAGGTGGGGGTGGGGTCGGGCAGGATGTGGGGGCGGAATGGTCTATGGAGGGAGCTTCTCGGGATGCTGCGGTTGATCATCGGTGTGGCGGCTGGGTATGTGCTGGGCGCCAAGGCCGGGCGGGCTCGGTATGAGCAGATCAGTAAGACGACCCGCGCGATCAGTGAGAGTCCTGTCACACGGAAGGTTGTGATGATGGGGCGGCAGAAGCTCTCGGACAAGTTGAGCACCCAGCCAAAGTTGGAGCCGATGGTGCCGCTGGACGAGCGGACCACCATTCTCGTGCCGCAGGATCAGTTGCGTCGCTGAGGCTGCCGGGAATCGTTGCCCGTCAAGAGAATACGCACTATCCCGGCTTTGCGGCGGTACAGGTCGGCGGATTTGATGTCGGCGATCGCGAGCTTGCCGCCGGGCTCGAGCACCCGGACCGCCTCCCGGATCACCTCGGCGCGGCCCGGGTCGCCCTTGATGTTGTGGATGGCCAGGCTGCTGACCACGACGTCGAAGGACTCGTCGGGGAACGGCAGCGCGGTCATGTTCGCCGTGTGCAACTCGACCCGGTCGGCGACGCCTTCCGCGGCCGCATTGCGCTCGGTGACCTCGGCAGCGTTGCCCGATTGGTCGACGCTGCGCCAGAGATCCACGCCGACCGCCCGGCCGTGCGACCCGACCCGCGCGGCCACGGCGAGCAGTACCGCGCCCCGACCGCATCCCAGATCGAGTACCCGCTGCCCCTCTTCCAGGCCGAGCCGATCCAGCACGTCCGCCCAGATCTCGAACTTGCCGCGCAGCGTGGTGCGCAGATACAGGCCCGCGCCCAGTAGCAGGAAGACCCCGATGGCCAACGGCCACACACATGAATCGGACTGTCCGCCACCGAGATCACGATGCCGGCGGCCAGCGCCACCACTCCGCCGAGCCCCCAGCCGATCGGGACGTAGGGTGCGTCGATCCCGTAGGCCCCGCTTCTTCCCCGCACGGACATCTCCGGCTCCTTCACCGATTGGCTTTTACACCAACCGTATTCCGCGATATGCCTGACACCGGGTACATCGCGGTTCCCCGGGCTAGGCGAATTCGCCGCCGTTGCCCATGGCTTGGGTGAGGAGGCTCTTGCGGTACTGCTCCAGGGCGACCAGGTCGCCGAACAAGGCCATGTACGCCTCGGACTGTTCGGTCGAGGAGATGCGCTGGAGCTTGGACTTCAGTTCGGCTACCTGACGCCCCACCCAGGATTCCTGGGTGCGGGCCAGCACGCCGGTGACGAAGCGGGGAATGTCGTCGGCGGTCTTGACCGGGAGCGGCTCGGCGGCCAGTTCGGAGACCAGGGCGCGCATGGTGAGGTCGTCGGTGTTGTCGGCGACCAGGGCGGCCCATTCCGCGCCGTTGACGCCGCTGGCGGTGCCGCCCGCTTCGACGATGGCGGCGCGGACCGCGACGTAGGCTGGGTGGGTGAAGGCTTCGGGCTCGAGGGAGTCGAAGGCGGGGCCCGCGTAGGCCGGGTATTGCAGTGCGGCGGCGAGGGTTTGGCGCTGCGGGAGCAGGGTGGGGTCGTTGGGGTTGGGGCGGGTGGCGGGCTGGGCGGCGGCCTCCTGGCGCGGAGCGCGTTCGGGGATGCCGGGTTTGGCGCCGTTGCCGCCGCGGGCGCCCTTGCGGGCCTCGTCGCCGACGCGGCGGACCACCTGCTGGATGTCGTCCCAGCCGACCCAGCCCGCGAGCTTGGTGGCGTAGGCCTTGCGCAGCGCGAAGTCCTTGATCTGGGCGACCACCGGGACGCCGCGACGCAGCGCCTCGACCTGCCCCTCGGGCGAATCCAGGTTGTGCTCGGCGAGCAGGCCGCGAATGACGAACTCGTACAACGGGACTCGGCGGGCGACCAGGTCGCGGACCGCGCCGTCGCCGTTGCGCTGACGCAGCTCACACGGATCCAGGCCGTCGGGGGCGACGGCGATATAGGTCTGCCCGGCCAGTTTCTGGTCGCCGGAGAACGCCTTCAGGGCGGCGGCCTGACCGGCGGCGTCACCGTCGAAGGTGTAGATGATCTCGCCGCGCCAGAAGTTGTCGTCCATGAGCAGGCGGCGCAGGATCGCGAGGTGCTCGTCGCCGAAGGCGGTGCCGCAGGACGCGACCGCGGTCTTCACCCCGGACAGGTGCATGGCCATGACATCGGTGTAGCCCTCGACGACGACCGCCTGATGCCCCTTGGCGATCTCGCGCTTGGCGTGGTCGAGGCCGAACAGCACCTGGGACTTCTTGTACAGCAACGTTTCCGAGGTGTTGATGTACTTGGCGGTCATGGTGTCGTCGTCGTACAGCCGTCGCGCACCGAAGCCGATGACCTCGCCGCCGAGATTGCGGATGGGCCACAGCAGGCGGCGGTGGAAGCGGTCCATGGGGCCGCGCTGGCCCTGCTTGGACAGGCCCGCGGCCTCCAGCTCCTTGAAGTCGAAACCCTTGCGCAGCAGGTGCTTTGTGAGCGTGTCCCAGCCGCTGGGGGCGTAGCCGCAGCCGAACTGGCGGGCGGCGTTGTGGTCGAAGTTGCGGTCGGTGAGGTACTTGCGGGCCGCCTCGGCCTGATGCTCGCCGAGTTGCGCCATGTAGAACTCGTGCGCGGCGGCATTGGCGGCGACCAGGCGGGCGCGGGTGCCGCGGTCACGCTGCACGGAGGTGCCGCCACCCTCGTAAGTGATCTTGTAGCCGACCTTGTCGGCCAACTGCTCGACGGCCTCGACGAACCCGATGTGCTCGAGCTTCTGCAGGAACGCGAACGCGTCGCCGCCCTCACCGCAGCCGAAGCAGTGGAAGACGCCGTGATTCGGGCGGACGTGGAACGACGGGGACTTCTCGTCGTGGAACGGGCACAGCCCCTTCATCGAGTCCGCACCGGCGCGTTTGAGGGTGACGTACTCCCCCACGACATCCTCGATCCGGACACGTTCACGAATCGCCGCGATATCGCGGTCCGGAATACGGCCTGCCACGCGACGAGTCTAGCCTCGCCCCACCGACACACTGGACCGGGACGCACGCCTGGACGCCGGACCGAATGCCCGTTCCGGCGCATGCCAGGATCTATCGGTGCTCAGCCTGTACCACGACGCCCGGACGCCGGTGCATACCGTGCCCGCCGGCGCGAAACTGCTGGTGCTGGCGGTCGCGGGGACGGCGCTGTTCTTCGTGCCGTCGATCGTGTGGCCGGCGGTCGCGCTCGCGGTGGTGCTGGGTTCGTATGCGGTGGCCCGCATTCCGTGGCGCACGACCGGGCGGCAGGTACTCGGGCTCGCGCCGTTCCTCGCGCTGATCATGGTCGCGCAGGTGATCTTCACCGGCTGGCAGAGCGCGATCCTGGTCGGAGAACGCCTGCTCACCCTGGTTCTGCTAGCGAATCTGGTGACCCTGACCACACGCACCTCGGCCATGATCGAGACCATCGAGCGACTGCTCCAGCCGCTGCGGCCGCTGGGCGTGCGCCCCGAACGCGTCGGACTGCTGGTCGCCATGACCATTCGATTCATCCCGGTCATCCGTGAGCAGGCCCAGCTGGTTCGCGACGCCCAGCGCGCCCGCGGCATCGAACGCAGCACGGTCTTCCTGGTTCCGCTATTGATCCGCACACTCCGCATGGCCGATGGCGTCGGCGAGGCGCTCGACGCTCGCGGCCTGGACTGAACCGTCCGAACACCCGCCATTTAGGATGCCTCGGTGCGTAGTAGGGATTTGGCGCAGATCGCGCTGTTCGCGGCAATCATGGTGGTTCTGGGCTTCTTCCCGCTGATCCAGTTGCCGGGTGCGTTCGCGCCGTTCACCTCGCAAACCCTCGGCGTCATCCTCGCCGGGTCGATCCTGGGCGCCAAGCGCGGCGCGCTGGCGATCCTGTTGTTCGATGTGCTCGTCTTCATCGGCCTGCCGGTGCTGCCGGGCGGGCGCGGCGGGCTGTCGGTGATCATGGGTCCGACGGGTGGGTTCGTGATCGCCTATCCGATCGGCGCGTTCGTGATCGGGTGGCTCACCGAACGGGTGTACCGGCACTACAACATCTACTTCGCGCTGTCGATCAACTTCCTGGGCGGCGCGATCGTGCTGTACGCCATCGGGATTCCGTGGATGGCGGCCGCCGCGCACATCTCGCTGGCCAAGGCGTTCACCACCTCCGTCGCGTTCCTCCCGGGTGACATCGTCAAGACCGTGATCGGGTCGGCCGCCGCGGTGGCGGTCCGCCGGGCGTATCCGATGATTCCGGCTCGCGCATGATCGAGATCGAGGGCGTCTCCCACCGCTTCGGGGAGCGCGAAGTCCTCAGCGGCCTCGAGCTGACCTTGAACGAGAACCGGATCGCCGTCATCGGCGCCAACGGCTCGGGCAAGTCCACTTTCGCGCGCCTGCTCAACGGCCTGCAGGTGCCCAGCGAAGGGCGGGTCACCGTCGACGGTCTCGATACCCGCAAGCAGGGCAAGGCCGTTCGCAAACTGGTCGGATTCGTCTTCCAGGATCCCGATGTACAGATCGTCATGCCGACGGTCGCCGAGGACCTCGCCTTCGGGCTCAAGCACCACGGCGTCGCCAAATCCGAGATCCCCGAGCGGGTCTCGCACGCGCTCGCCGAGTACGGGCTGGCCGAATTCCACGATCACCCCGCACATCTGCTCAGCGGCGGGCAGAAGCAGCTGCTGGCCATCGCCGCGGTCCTGTCGGTCCGCCCGAAGTACATCGTCTTCGACGAGCCGACGACCCTGCTGGACCTGCGCAACAAGCGCCGCATTTCCCGCCTGCTGCACGAGCTTCCGCAGCAGCTGATCGTGGTCTCGCACGATCTGGACCTGCTCGCCGATTTCGATCGCGTCCTGGTCTTCGACGAGGGCCGCCTGGTGGCCGACGGCCCGCCCGCCGCGACCATCCCCGGCTACGTGGCCATGCACGCGAACTGAACTCAGTCCTCCCGCCCGAACAGATGCCGCCGCACATGCGCGTTCAGCTTCTGCCCCGGCCGGGAATTGAACGCCATGTGCACGCTCACCCGCGGAATCTCCCCCTGCACCGGCGTCACCCGATGCCGGGAGCGCCGCCCGGCGTGCAGCACCAGCGTTCCCGGCACGGTCGGCAGCATCTTCACCATGTGCCGGTGCCGCATCGGCAGCCCACCCCCGCGCTCGATGAAAGCCCCGGGCAGCGGTATGTATTCGAGCCCGCCGCCCCGCTCCGGCGCGACGACGTGCAGCATCACCGTGTAATCCGACATGTCGTAATGCCAGTCCTGCACGTCGCCGTTCTCGTGGATCTGCACGGTCATCGCGCCGAGTTCGTCGGCCGAGCGGTACGCCTGCTCCCCCACCAGATGGGACACGAACTCCCGCAACGGTTCCCAGTGGTAGAGCGCCTTCAACGGCGAGGAGTCCGGAATCCGGTCGTAGGCCACGGTGTATTCGAATCGCATGGCGTCGCCGAGCCCGTCGGACAGCACGTCCGCGGCCATCTCGGTGACCGCCGCGGGCCGCAGGAATTCGGGCAGCACGGTGACACCGCTGACCAGGAAGTCCGCCTGGGACCGTTCGATCACCTCGCGCAGGCGTGCGACCGACCGCCGGTCCAGCGGGTATCTGTCCAGGTCGACAATGCCGTCCACCTCGCGTGTCATCGCGCCCCCTGCCGCTGGATTCGCCGGACTCAGGGTATCGCGGCGGCGACGCGTTCCAGGCGGCTCTCGGTGTAGGAGGCGATCTGGTCGACGATCACGCGGATGCGGGCGGTGTCGTCGCCGGCCTCCTCCCACCAGGGCAGCAGCAGCCGGTCCAGGCCGCGCGGGGCGGCCTCGAGCAGGCGGTTGGCGACCAGCAGGATGCGTTCGCGCTGCCCGGCTTGACGGACCCGGTGGATGGGGTCTGAGAGCACGTAGCGCAAGGCCATGGTCTTGAGCACCGCGACCTCGCTGGCCACGACGCGCGGGACTTCCAGATCGGCCGCGTAGCGCGACAATTGGCGGCCGCCCCAGGCGGCGCGGGTGGCCTCGACGGCGGCGGTGGCGAAGCGGCCCACCAGATCGCTGGTCAGGCGTTTCAACGCCACGGAGGCGCGCAGCGAGCCGTCGTATTCGGCCGCGCCGGAGACCACGGGCATCTCGGAGAGCCGCTGGGCTGCGGCCACCAGTTCGTCGACGGTCAGCGAAGGGTGCTGGCGCGCACCGAGTTCGGCCAGCGCCAGCTGTTCGACCGGGTCGGCCAGCGCGCGCAGGTCGATGCGGCCCACGATCACCCCGTCCTCGACGTCGTGCACCGAGTACGCGACATCGTCGGACCAGTCCATGATCTGCGATTCCAGGCATTGCCGACGGTCGGGCGCGCCCTTGCGGACCCAGTCCAGGCGGTCCATGTCCACGCCGTAGGCGCCGAATTTGGAGCCGGGACCCGTTCTGCCCCAGGGGTATTTGATGACGGCGTCGAGGGCGGCGCGGGTCGGGTTGAGCCCGAAGCTGTTGCCCTGATCGTCGATCACCTTCGGCTCGAGCCGGGTCAGGATGCGCAGGTTCTGGGCGTTGCCCTCGAAACCGCCGTGCCGGTCGGCGAATTGGTCCAGGGCCTTCTCGCCGTTGTGGCCGTAGGGCGGATGCCCGATATCGTGCGCCAGCCCGGCCAGATCCACCAGATCCGGATCACAGCCCAGGCTGTCGGCGATGCTGCGCCCGATCTGCGCGACCTCGAGCGAATGCGTGAGGCGGGTGCGCGGGGTGTCGCCGTCGCGCGGACCCATCACCTGCGTCTTGTCCGCCAGCCGCCGCAGCGCCGCGGAGTGCAGCACGCGCGCTCGATCCCGCGCGAACTCGCTGCGCCGCGCGGGGCACGGCGACCAGCTCAGTCCGGCGGTCTTGTCGGGCTCGGGCACCATGCGCTCCCGATCGGCCTCGCCGTACACCCGGTCATAGTCGATGCGCGCGTTCATAACTCACTGATCCGCCGTGTACTTGAAGTCCGCCGAGTAGTGGGTCAGCTGATACCACAGCAGCGCGAAGGTCTCGCGGAAGATGCCGTGCGCCTGCGATTCCCGGGTGTACACCGCCGGACCCGTCCGGGTGGGCGCGGTCCAGGCGCGGAGCCCGGCATCACGGGTCATGGTGCGGGTGCGCAGGGAATGCCACGGGTCGCTGACCAGTACCACCGACGTCTTGCCGCGCGCCAGCAGGGCTTTCGACACCGCCTCGATGCTCTGCAGGGTGTCGGAACCGGTCTCGACGGCCAGGATCCGATCCTCCGGCACGCCGTGGTCCTTGAGGTAGTTCTTGCCGGAGGCCGCCTCGGTGTAGTTGTCGCCGACCTGTTTGCCGCCCACGGTGACGATCATGGGCGCGATCTGTTTGCGGTACAGCTTGGCCGCCTGATCCAGCCGCGCCTGGAAGACCGAGGACGGGGTGCCGTCGTACTGGGCCGCGCCCAGCACCACGATGGCGTCCGCCGGGGAGTAGTCGTCGATGCGGGCCACCTGCCAGACCCGCACGGCCGTACCGCCCACCACCAGGACACCCATGACGAGCGCGCCGAGCAGCAGCCGGCGCGTCCAGCGCCAGACGCCGCTCACGCATCCTTGCGCGGGGGTGGGTTCGGTCATATCGCGAACCAGCCAATCCGGTTCGACGGGACGATTGCGGAGTTTTACCAACCGCGTCGCCGCCACTCGGGCAATTGCGGGCGCTCGGCACCGAGGGTGGTGTCGTCGCCGTGGCCCGGGTACACCGCGGTGTCGTCCGGGTAGCGGTCGAACAGCTTGGACTCCACATCGCCGAGCAGCGAGGTGAACTGCTCGGGGCTGAGGGTCCGGCCCACGCCGCCGGGGAACAGCGAGTCACCGGTGAACAGATGGGTGCGGCCCGCGCCGTCGGTGAGCGCCAGGGCCACCGAGCCGGGGGTGTGGCCGCGCAGGTGGATGGCCTCGAGTTCGAGGTCGCCGACCTGGACCTTGTCGCCGTCGGCCAGCAGCCGGTCCGGTTTCACGGGTAGCGGATCGGCGTCGAGTCTGTGGGCGGCGGTGGGAATCTCGGTCGCCGACACCACATCCGGCAGCGCCACCCAGTGGTCGCGGTGCTGATGGGTGGTGACGATGAGCTCCACGCGGCCGGGGGCCTCCTGGCCGATGAGCTCGAGAATCCGCTCCGCCTCGTTGGCCGCGTCGATCAGCAGCGTCGCGCCGGTCGCGGTGCACTGCACCAGGTAGGTGTTGTTGTCCATGCCGCCGACGGACATTTTCACGATGCGCGCGCCCGGGACCTCACGCCGCTGGGGGTTGGAGCCGGGGGTGACGTGTCCCGTGTAGGGAGAATCGATCGTGATCACGCCACCGATCGTAGTCATGGCCGCCGACACAGTGTGCGGAAGAAACCGACCCTTCGCATTCCACAGTTAGATTCAGAGGATGCGGCTATCGAAGCAGCTGTGCCTCGTCGTCACCGGCTTGCTCTTGGCGCTGGCTCTGGTCGGCGGGCGCGCCGCACCGGCGTTCGCCGACGAGCCGCTGCGGCTACCCGGTTACGTGACCGACAATGCCGGTGCGCTCGATCGCGGGCAGACCGCGGAGCTGCAGCAGGCCATCGACTCGCTGTACTCGCGCGACCACGAACGGCTGTGGGTCGTCTACGTGCGGAATTTCCATGGGATGGACTCGCATTCGTGGGGCGAGCAGACGGCTCGGCTGTCCGGATTCGGGGATCGGGACGTGCTGCTGTCGGTGGCGGTGGACGATCGCGCGTACGCCTTCACCGGGACGATCCCGAAATCGGTCAGCGACAAGGAGCTCGACCGGATCCTGATCGACCAGGTCGAACCGAAGCTGCGAGCCGGGGATTGGGCCCGAGCCGGATTGGCCGCGGCGAACGGGCTCTCGCACGCCATGAGCGGTTCGAGCGGGGTCGGGATCGGGAAGCTGCTGCTGATCGCGCTCGTGGTGGTGCTGGCGGTGCTCGCGGTCTGGCTGTGGTCGCGGCGGCGCACGGTTCGCCGGGAGCACGCGGTCATGAAATCGGCGCGCCAGACCGATCCGACCGATACCGCCGCGCTGGAGGCCCTCCCGCTGGTGATCCTCGACGCCCTGTCCAAGGAGACGCTGGTCGACACCGACAACGCGATCCGCACCAGCACCGAGGAATTGCGGCTGGCCACCGACGAATTCGGGGCCGTGGCCACCGCGCCGTTCACCGCCGCGCTCGAGGCCGCGAAAAAGGCGCTGGCCAAGGCGTTCTCGATCCGGCAGGAGCTCGACGACGACATCCCCGAGACCCCGGATCAGCAGCAGCGCATGCTGATCGAGCTGATCTCGAGCTGCGGCAGCGCCGATCGGGATCTCGACGCCAAGGTCAGCGAGTTCGACGCCATGCGCAACCTGCTCATCAATGCCGGCGACCGGCTCGACGCGCTGACCCGGGATCTGGTGGAGCTGACCGCCCGCCTACCCGGATCGCAAGCCACGCTGAGGCAATTGGTGGCCGACCATCCCGCGTCGGTGCTGGAGCCGATCCACGACAACGTGACCATGGCGCAGGAGCGAATCGGCTTCGCGGAGCGGACGATCGATGACGGCCGCGACGCGGTGGCCAAACCCGTCGGGCAGCAGGGCGCGGCCGTCGCCGACATCCGCGCCGCCGAATCCGCCGTCGACGCCGCACGAACCCTGCTCGACGCGGTCGACAACGCCGCCACCGATATCGACCAGGCGCGCGCCGGACTGCCCGGCATGATCGAGGAACTCCGCCACGACCTGGCCCAGGCGGCCGAACTGTCCCCACACGGCGACACCGAATTGTCCACGGCCACAGCCGCCGCCCGCGCCGCGCTGGACCGGGCCACCGCGGACGCGAACACCAACCCGCTGGGCGTCTTCCATCAGGCCGTCACCGCCGACACCGCCCTGGACCAGGCCATAGCCGCCGCCACCGACCGCAAGCGCGCGGCCGACGAACTGCGCCGCCGCCTCGACCAGACCCTGACCGCCGCCCGCAGTCAGATCACCGCGGCCGCCGACTTCATCAGCACCCGCCGCGGCGGCATCGACGCCGACCCCCGCACCCGCCTCGCCGAAGCCCAGCGCAGTCTGCAACAGGCCGAACAACTCTCGACCTCCGACCCCACCCGGGCCCTGCAATCCGCCCAGCGCGCAGCCGAACTCGGCTCCCGCGCCCTCCTCACCGCCCAAGCCGCCGTCCGCGACTGGCAGGCCCAACAACAACGCCTCGCCGGTCCCCCCTCCGGGTCCCCCACCGGCGCCATCCTCGGCGGCATCCTCATCGACGGCATGCTCCGCGGCATGGGCAACCAATCCCGCCGCGGCGGCGGCAATTTCAGCGGCGGATCCTACGGCCCCGGCTCCTTCGGCGGCTCCGACGGCTCCCGCCGCATCAGCCGCGGCGGCCGCTTCTGACCCACCCGCCGATCGGGTCGATTGGGCCTGAACGTGCACCGAAGCACCGAAATTGGCGGTAAACCGTCTTCCGGCAGGGAATTGTGCATCAATGGGCCCACTGCGCTGCGGGGTCAGAGCCAGCCGAGGCGTTCGGCGGCTCGGACGGCCTCGGCCCGGGTGCGGGTGCCGGTTTTGCCGATGGCGGAGGAGAGGTGGTTGCGGACCGTGCCCTCGGACAGGTGCAGCTGCTTGGCTATGGCGGCGGCGGTGGCGCCGTCGGCCGCGGCGGCGAGGACTTCGCGTTCGCGGGCCGTCAGGGGGGAGGTTCCGGCGGTGAGGGTTTCGGTGGCCAGCGCCGGGTCGACTACGCGCAGGCCCATGTGGACTCGGCGGACGGCGTCGGCCAGTTCGCGAGCGGGGGTGTCCTTGACGACGAAACCGGAGGCGCCCGCGTCGATGGCGCGGCGGAGGTAGCCGGGGCGGCCGAAGGTGGTGACCATGAGGATGCGGACGGTGGGGTGGGCGGCGTGGAGCTGGGCGGCGGCGGAGATGCCGTCCAGGCCGGGCATTTCGACGTCGAGCAGGGCCACGTCGGGGGTGGTGCGTTCGACCGCGGCGAGGACTTCGTCGCCGCGGCCCACCTCGGCCACCACGTCCAGGTCAGGTTCGAGATTGAGGAGGGCGGCCAGGGCGCCGCGGACCAGCGCCTGGTCGTCGGCGAGCAGCAGTTTGATCATTCCGGCTCCTTGGTCGTCTCCGGAAAGCTTGCCAGCACGCGTAATCCGCCTTCCGGGCGGTTGGCGAGGGTGAGGGTGCCGCCGGTGGCGCGGACCCGCTCGTGCAAGCCGGACAGGCCCGAGCCGTTCTGGGCGGCGTCGGCCATGCCGACGCCGTCGTCGGACACCTCGAGGCTGGTGGGGGTCACCCGCACCCAGCAGTGTTCGGCGCCGCTGTGCCGCACCACATTGGTGACGGCCTCGCGCAGCACCCAGCCGAACACCACGCCGTGGCGGATCGGCAGGTCACCGGATTCCGGGAGCTCGGCCTCGATTTCGGCGGCGCGCAGGGCGGTACGGGCATTGGCCAGCTCGCCCGGCAACGACACCTCGCGCAATCCGCCGACGGTGCTGCGCACTCCGGCGAGCGCTTCGCGGGCGAGCCGCTCGACATCGGCCATCTCCGCACGGGCGCGCTCCGGGTCCAATTCGAGCAGCCGTTGTGCCAGTTCGGTTTTCACGGTGATGACGGTGAGCGAATGCCCGAGGATGTCGTGCACGTCGCGCGCCACCCGGTTGCGTTCCTCGATGATGGCCAGCTCCGCGCGATGCTGGCGGGCGGTGGCCTGTAGCCGCTGGCCGCGTTTGCCGACCTCGCGGAGCAGCCACACCACCAGCGGGATGAAAGCCAGATAGAACGGCGGACCGTGCATCCCGACGATGAGGACGGTCGTGCCCAACATGATCACGACCACCAGCCCGACCGCAGCGGCGGACTGCCGGCTCGGCAGCATGATGGAGGCGACCACACCGACATAGATGAAGACCGGTACCGCGGTGGCGCCCGCCAGCAGCATCAATACCACGGCCACTACCGACATGATTCCCAGCAACAGCCACACCCGGGACTTCGCCGGGGCCGGTCGCGGCGGCTCGTCGTCCGAGTCCGGCTGCCAGAAGACGATGAACGCGGCCACCACCAGGAGCCCGAACAGCACCACCGTCGCGCCGCCCAGCCCAGCCCTCAGGTGATGGCCCTCCCGCCAGATCTCGTGCAGTGGCGCGTACAGCCAGACCAGCCACAATGTCGCCATCGCACTGCTGAAGACCCCTTTGCGCGTCCGGCTCGGTCCGCTCGCATTGACTCCCGCGACCCGGTCCAGTAGCGCGGACACCCGTGCCGAAAGACTGGATCTCATGCGACCTCGTCTCGCCAGTTCACGAACCCGGACGCTACCGCAGGCGGCAGGCATCCGGGTTCGGGAGCGGTCGGCATCTCAGCGCGCCGTGTCACGCCGGAACAGCACCGCGGAGCCGATGGTGAAGATGGCCGCCCAGGCCAGGACGTTCACGATGGCGAGCACCACCCCGGCGGCGCTGGGCTCGGCGAAGGGCGCGCGGGCCAGGGTCGCGATGCCATTGGTGGGCACGACCTTCGAGACGGTGTCGAACCAGCCGTGCAGCGGCATGAACAGCCCGCCCGCGAAGGACAGCAGGGCCAGGCTCACACCCAGCAACTGCATGACGTTCTCCGCGGGCAGCAGGTAGCCGACGAACAGGCCGAAGGCGGCGAACACCAGCGAGCCGATCCAGGCGAGCAGGAAGCAGCTCACCCACGCCGAGGCGGGCAGCTGCGCGCCGAGGAACGCCCCGGCTACGAAAACCACGGTGACAGACAGCAATCCGAGCACCATGGCCACGGCGATCTTGGTGGCGATATAGGCCAGCGGTTGCAGCGGGGTCAGGCGCAACTGGCGGCTCCAGCCCGCCGCGCGCTCCACGGAGACCCGGGCCGCGCCCGTGGTGGTGGCCAGCAGCGCGCCGTACACGGCCATGGAAACCATCACGTAGCCGGTGACGTTGCCGGACCCCACCGATTCGGTCCTGTTCGCGGAAGTCGTTCCGAAGATGATGAAGAAGAGCGGCGGCATCACCAAGGCGAAGATCAAGGTGCGCTTGTCGCGGAGAGTGCGGCGCAGTTCCAAGCCCAGAAAGGCGGGCTGGAATCCGCCGACGGTCCGGGCGGGCCGGGTCTCGAGGGTAGTCATCGCTGGTCTCCCGTCGTGGTCAGGGCGAGGAACGCGTCCTCGAGGTTGTGGGCCGAGATCTCCAGGTCGACGGCCGGGGTGGCGGTCAGCAGGTACCGGGCGACCACATCGGAATCCTTGGCGCGCACGATGATTCGATCGCCGCGCTGCTCGACCCGGTCGACGCCCGGCAGAGCCAGCAGCCGCGCGGAGTCGGCGGCGGGCAGGGTGGCGCTGACGGTGCGCCCGGCCGCCAGGTTCTTGATCTGCGCGGCACTGCCGTCGGCGACCACTCGCCCGGCCCGCACCAGCACGATGCGGTCGGCGTAGGCGTCGGCCTCGTCGAGGTAGTGGGTGGCGAACAGCACGGTGCGGCCGCGACGGGCGTCCTGGCGGATGGCGTGCCAGAAGTCGCGCCGCCCTTCGACATCCATGCCGGTGGTGGGTTCGTCCAGCACGAGGAGTTCCGGGTCGGGCAGCAGCGCCAGGGCGAAGCGCAGCCGTTGCTGTTGTCCGCCCGAGCATTTGCCGACGAGCCGGTCGGCGATGTCGTCGATACCGGCCCGCACCAGCACCTCCGTGACCGGGCGCGGGTGGGCGTGCAGGGTGGCGATCAGGCGCACGGTCTCGCCGACGGTCAGATCCGGGAGCAGGCCGCCCGACTGCAGGACCGCCGAAACCCGGCCCGCCGCAATGGCATCCGACGGCGATCCGCCGAATACCCGCACCTCCCCCGAATCCGGCCGGGTCAGGCCGAGCAGCATGTCGATGGTGGTCGTCTTGCCCGCGCCGTTCGGTCCGAGGAAAGCGACGATCTCCCCCGGACGCACCGTCAGGTCCAGTCCGTCCACGGCCCGCACCGTGCCACCGGGTGAGCCGAAGGTCTTGACCAGTCCCCGGAACTCGATGGCCGGAACAGCCGTGTGCACGGGCCGACCGGCCTCTATGCCATTGGCAGTAGCGTTCATATCTCTACTGTCGGCCGAGCCGGGCCCCGGTACCTCGCACGTCCGTCACCACTACCGCATGACAGATGTCATGCCCGCGCGCCCGATCGCTACGCGGTGACGGTGACCGTGTGCAGGCCGCCCGGCCCCAGCGGGAAGGGCGGGCGTTCCCCGGCGTCCTGGACCTCGCCGGAGCGGCTGGTCACGCGGGCCTGGATGGTGTGGATGCCCGGCGGCAGGTCGACGACGGTGCTCCAGCGCCGCCAGGCGGCCGGGGCCATTTCGGAGCCGAGTTCCACCGGCAGCCAGTCGGTTTCGTCGATGCGGATGTCGACGGCCGAAACCCCTCGCGGCGGAGCCCAGGCCACGCCCGCGACGGTGAACTTGCTCGAACCCGAACGGGCCGTGGCCACGTCGATGCGGGCCTGCGGGCGCACCCACAGCGGTTCGGCGGGCCAGCCGCGCTTCCACCAGTAGTCGACGTGGCTGTCGTCGGCCAGTTCGAGTTCGGTGAGCCATTTCGCGCCGGAGTACTGGCCGTAGATGCCGGGCACGAAAACCCGTGCGGGGAAGCCGTGTTCGGGCGGCAGCGGTTCGCCGTTCATGCCGATGACCAGGTAGCCGGGCCATTCTCCGGTGCGCAGCGGCTCCAGCGGCAGCGAGATGGTGTAGCCGTCGACGGCACGGGTGACCAGGCGGGTCGCGGTGGAGTCGGGTACGGCGTGGTCGAGCAGCGCGGTCAGCGGGACGCCGAACCAGCGGGCATTGCCGCAGCGGCCGGAGCCGACGGTGTTGTGCACGCACACCATCACCGCGTCGAATTCGACCGCCTGCTCGGCCAGATCGGCCAGCGACAGCCGCAGATCGTGGGCGACGAGCCCGCCGATGGACAGCCGCCAGCGGGTCGGGTCGATACGTGGCGGACGCGAATTCACGTCCGCCACATAGAATTTGCTCGCCGCGGTGATCAACGGCGACAGGCCGGGCTCGGTGCCGATGCCGTCCTCGGGGACCGGCACGTGCGCACCCATCGGGCCGACCCGGCGCGCCCGCTCGCTGTGCCGGAGGTCGTCGCGCCGCACCAGCACTTCGGCCGCCGCCAGCATCCCGGTTCCGGCTGCCGCCCAGAGCAATTCGCGGACCGGACCGGTCGGCTGCCGCCGGAGTCCGGCCCGCAGCACCGCCGCGGCGGCGATACCGCCGAGCGCCCCGGGCACCGAACGGTTGGCGCTGCGCAGCGCCGCGGCCGCGGTCCCGGCCCCGAAGGCGGCCGCGGCGGGCGTCCGCAGCCTTCGCGGCAGCCGTGCCATGACGGCCGCCGCGGTGACACCGCCCAGTGCGACGCCCAGACGCGTCATCTCCTTGTCGTGTTCACCGGCCCGCGCCACCATGGTCTCGACCACCTGCACGGGTACGTAGTCGGCTCCCAGCCGCCCCAGCCCGTCGAGCATGGACCCGCCCCTGGCCGCGGCGAGCAACTCGCCCGCGCCGAGCGCGCCCAGCCCCACCGCCGCCGCCCCCAGCAGTCGCTGTCTCTTGTTCACCGACACCTGCCCGCTCACCGACACTCGCTCGAACCTTCCGTAGCCGACGGGGTTTCCAGCGCCCATTCTTCCCCAGTCGCAGGATGCCCACCGGCCGTTCCCTGTCACCGGCCGTTACTCTGCACCCGCCATCGGCCAGCCCCGCCGGCCCTCACCGTCCCGGAATGCATCGCCCGAATCCATATCGCGGGCGATGCATTCCGGCCGGGTGCGAGCCGGAACAGCGAGGATTCAACGAGCGAGATAGTCGTCGACCGCCGGGCCGATCAGGGCGAGTGCCTCGGCGGTGATCATCTCGTTGTGGCCGTACGAGAGGGGGCGGTCGTGGATGGTTCCGGCGATGTAGGGCCGCCAGGTGGCGACATTCGGCGTCGGGTCCGGGTTGTGGGCGGCGGTGAAGAAGAGCAGGTCGCCGTCGAAGACCTCGTGCTCGTGTGCGGAGATCTGGCGCAGCAGGTGCCGCAGGTCGCTGTAGAAGTTCTCCAGTTCGGCTGCGGTGAAGCTGATTCCGGAGGCTTCCAGCAGGTCGGCGGCCTGGGCGGGAGTGAGGTCCGCGAGTTCGGGTGGGACGTCGATGCCGCCGAACTCGGCCAGCAGCAGCGACAGCGGCGGCAGCGCGGTGTCGTCCGGCACGGCGACGTCGGCGCGGGAATCGATCATGATCAGCGACGGCACTTCCGCACCGCGGCGGCGCAATTCGACGGCCACGGCGTGCGCCAGCGGTCCGCCCGCCGAATAGCCGAGCAGGTGGTACGGGCCCTCCGGCTGGACGCGGCGGATCTCGTCGACATAGCGCACGACCAGGTCGCGCACGGTGCGGTCGGCGGTGCCGCCGTCGCTGACGCCCGGCGACTGGATGCCGTAGATCGGGTGCGCGCCATCGATGTATCGCACCAGTCCGCCGTAGCACCAGGCCAATCCGATGGCCGGGTGTACACAGAACAGGGCGGGCGCCTCGCCCTGCGGGCGCATGGGCAGCAGCACCCGCAGGGAGGCGTCGACGTCCGGCTGATCGGCGGCCTCGGTGAGGCGCAGCGCCAGCGCGGCCGGGGTCGGGTCGAGGAACATCCACTGCAGCGGCATGGGGATGCCCGTCCGCTCCCGGATCAGGGTGACCAGGCGCACCGCACCCATGGAGTTGCCGCCGATGTCGAAGAAGTTGTCGTCGACGCCGATTCGCGGGGACTCCACGACGGTCTCGAACGCCTCGACCAGTGCGCGTTCCGCGTCGGTGCGCGGGGCCCGGTAGACGCGGCGGGCCGGAGCCGGGCGAGGGTTCACCACGGTGCCGGGCTCGTCCTGGGGATTCACCACGAGCGCGGGGAGTCCGGTCGCCTCGATGCCGCCGACGGCCGCCAGGGGATCGGCACTCGCCGCGTCCAGGAGCGCGAGCAAGCCGTCCACCATGGCGGCGGCGGTGACGCGGTCGAACAGGTCGGCGGCGTAGGTGAGGGAGGCGGTCAGGCCCGCCGGTTCCCCCGCCGCGCCGAACTGCTCGGCCAGCATCCATTCGAGATCGAACTTGGAGCCGGGCGCGGGAGCGGCCAGCGGGCGAATCTCCAGGCCGGGCAGGCGGGTCTGCTCGGTCGCGACATTCTGGAAGGCCAGCAACACCTGGAACAGCGGATGGTGGTCGGTGGAGCGGATCGGGGCCAGCGCCTCCACCAGACGCTCGAACGGCAGGTCCAGATTGCCGTAGACGGCCAGATCGGCTCGGCGCACGGCATCGACGGTGTCGGCGAAGCCGGCGGTGGGGTCGATGCGGGTGCGCAGGACGACGGTATTGACGAACATGCCGACCAGGTCGTCGAATTCGCCGTCGCCGCGGCCGGCCACGACCGAGCCGAGGGCGATGTCGGCGCGGCCGGACAGCCGGGCCAGCAGGACGGCCAGGGCGGCGTGCACGACCATGAACGGGCTCGCGCCGTGCGCGCGGGCCAGGACCTGGATGCGGTCGTGAACCGCTGCGGGAACGGTGAATTCGATCCGGCCGCCGGTGCCGGACGGTGTGGTCGGCCGGGGGTGGTCGGTGGGGAGTGCGTGGACTTCCGGGAGCCCGGACAGCGTCGTGCGCCAGAATTCCAGCTGGCGGTTGGCGAGGCTGTCGGGGTCGTCGTCGGAGCCGAGCAGTTCCTGCTGCCAGAGGGCGTAGTCGGCGTACTGGAGCGGGAGCGGGGTCCACTCCGGCACGGTACCGGCGGCGCGAGCGGCGAAGGCGTACATGACGTCTCGCGCCAGCGGGGCCATCGACCAGCCGTCGGCGGCGATGTGGTGGACGGCCAGCGTCAGCACCGTGCGGTCCGGGGCGATGCGAAGTATGCCGACCCGCAGCGGGGTTTCCCTGGTGAGGTCGAAACCCTTGGACAACAATGTGATCAGGGCGGTGTCGACGTCCTCGGCCGCTACCTCGATCTCGGTCATCCGGGTGGAACCCGCGACGGCCGGGTGGATGTGCTGATGCGGCCTGCCGTCGGGACCAGCGGGATAGGTCGTTCGCAGCGTCTCGTGCCTGGCCACGACGTCGTCGATCGCGGCGCGCAAGACCGAAACATCCAGCGCGCCTGTGATTTCGAAGGCTCCGGGGATGTTGTAGAGCGGCGATCCCGGATCGTAGCGGTTGAGGAACCACATGCGCTGCTGCGCCGCCGACAACGGAATCCGATCCGGTCGGGGGCGCGGGCCCGGGCGCGGCCGGTCCGACAGGCCGCCCGAGGCGACCAGCGCGGCCAGTTCCGACACCGTCGGGGCGTCGAAGAGCGCGCGCACCGGAACAGCCGCGCCCAGTGCGGCATTCAGCCGGGCCACCACCCGGGTCGCGATCAGCGAGTTGCCGCCCAGGGCGAAGAAGTCGTCCTCGCGCCAGACCCGGTCGATGCCCAGCACCTCGGCGAAAGCTGCCGCCACCGCGTTTTCCACGGGCCCCTCGGGGGGCTGCTGGTCTCCGGCCGACGGTTGCGGGGCTGGAAGGGCGTCGAGGTCCAGCTTGCCGTTCGCGGTGCGCGGCAGCTCAGCCAGCACTGTGATCGAGGAGGGCACCATGTAGGACGGAAGACGTTGTGCTACCGCCTTCTTCAGAGCCGCCGGCTCGGGCGTCGCGTCCGGCGCGGCGACCACGTAGGCGGCGAGCATCCCGCCGCGGCCGTCGTCGCGGACCACGGCGACCGCCCGCGCCACCGTCGGCTCGGCGCTCAGCGCGGCCTCGACGTCGCCGAGTTCGATGCGCAGGCCGCGCAGTTTGACCTGGGTGTCGGTGCGGCCCAGGTACTCCAGATTGCCGGCGCGTCGGCGCACCAGATCGCCGGTGCGGTACATGCGTTCCCCGGTGCGGTGCGGGTCGGCCACGAACCTGGAGGCGGTCAGATCGGCTCTGCCGAAATAGCCTCGCGCCAGCGCGATTCCGGACAGGTACAGCTCACCGATCACGCCGTCCGGCACGGGACGCAGCCGGTCGTCGAGGACCAGGGCTCCGATGCCGGGCGCCGGGCGTCCGATGGTGATCGGCTCTCCCGGGCTCAGCGGCCCGCCCGCGGCCCACACCGTGGCCTCCGTCGGACCGTAATCGTTGAAGTGCCTGCGCCCCGGTGCCGCCCACGCGGCGACCAGTTCGGGCGGGCAGGGCTCGCCGCCGGTGACGATCAGGCGCAGGTCGTCGAGTCCGGACGGGTCCACCGTGGACAAGGCCGACGGTGTCAGCGCGATATGTGAAACGCGTTCGCGGGCCAGCAGTTCCCGCAGATCGGGGCCGGCGAACACGGTGGGCGGTGCGACCACCAGGGTGGCGGCCGCACCCACCGCCATCAGAATTTCGACGACCGAGGCGTCGAAACTCGGCGAGGCGACGTGCAGGACCCGGGACTCCGAGGTGAGGTGATCCCGTTCCCGCTGCGCCGCCGCCAGATTCGCGAGTCCGGCATGGGAGACCACCACACCCTTGGGCGCGCCCGTGGATCCCGAGGTGAAGATCACGTACGCCGGATGTGCTGTGCTCATGCCGATTTCGCGAATCGCGGCCGGGGACCCTTCCCGGCCACCGTCATCGAGGGACCACCAGTCCACCGTGGCGGGCAGCCGGTCACGCTGCGCGGTCACGGTCAGGCCCAGGCGGACCCCGGAGACGTCGATGATGCGGGCGATGCGTTCGGGCGGGTACGCCGGATCCACGGGCACGAACGCCGCGCCGCTGCGTGCGACGGCCCAGACCGCCAGCACCGATTCGATCGACCGTGGAATACCCACGGCTACAAGTGTTTCCGGTCCCGCACCCGCCTCGGCCAACCACCGTGCCAGCATTTCGGACTCGGCGTCGAGCTCACGGTAGGTCAGCTGCCGATCGCCGCACACCACCGCGATACCGTCGGGGTTCGCGGCGACCGCGTCGGCCAGGAGGTCGGCGAGCAAGCGCGGAGCGGCCACGGGTTCGACCGGCGCGTGCAGCCGTTCGTGTTCCGCCGCGGCGAGCAGATCGAGATCGCCCACCGGTCGGGCCGGGTCGGCGGTGATGTCGGCCAGCACCCGCAGCAGGCGGCCGGTGAAAGCCGAGACCGTCGACGCGTCGAACAGATCGGTGGCGTAGCAGCAGCGCACCTCCATGCCGTCGGTGTCACCGAGGACCGTCAGGCTCAGGTCGAAACGGCTGTTGGTCTGCGGCAATTCGAGCGGTGACACGGTCAGCTCGGGCAGGCGCAGTTCCGGCATGGTCAGGTTCTGGAACACCAGCATGACCTGGACCAGCGGGTGCCGCGCCTCCGATCGGGCGGGGGCGAGCACTTCGACCAGCCGCTCGAACGGGACGTCCGCGTGCTCGAAGGCGGCCAGGTCGGTGTCGCGCACCCGGTCGAGCAAGGCGCCGAAGCCCTCGCCGGGGCGAATGTCGGTGCGCAACACCAGCGTGTTCACGAACATGCCGACCAGGTCGTCGAGCTCACGCACCCCGCGACCCGCGACCGGCGTCCCGATCACCACGTCCCCGCTGCCGCCGAGCCGGGCCAGCAGCACCGCCAGCGCCGCGTGCACCACCATGAACGGCGTCGCCCGATGCTCGCGTGCACACCGATCGATGGCGTCGGTGAGCTCGCGATCGACCCGTGCGACGCATTCCGCGGCGCGATGCGAGGCACGAGCCGGGCGCGGACGATCGGTCGGCAACTCCAGGTGATCGGGAACTCCGGCGAGTGCCCGCGACCAGTACTCGACCTGCCGCGCGGCCATCGACTCCGGATCCGACTCCGCCCCGAGCCGATCCCGTTGCCACAGCGTGTAATCCGCGTACTGCACCGGCAGCGGCTCCCACTCGGGCAACGCTCCCTCCGCGCGAGTCGCATAGGCCGCGGCCACATCGCGCGTCAGCGGAGCCATCGAGAACCCGTCCGTCGCAATATGATGCGCGACCAGCACGATCACATGCTCGGGCTCGGGGACCGGGGCGGTGCGGCTCCCGTTCCCGGCGATCCGCCCGGGCGGCAGCGCACGCGGTCCGTAACTCGCCGTGGGCTCCAGCCCCTGCGAGCCGAACGGTGTCGGAGGGGCGGTCTCCACTCGGAACAGTCGCAGCCGCAGGGGAACACCGGCGGTGACGTCGAAGCCCGCGCCGATCGTGTCGGCGACGGCCTGCGGAAGCCGGTCGAGGGGGACCGGGACGGGATCCAGATCGAGCGGCACGCTCTCGGCCGCGAGCACACGCTGCATACCGACGCCGTCGATGTCGGGGTAGACGGTGCGGAGGGACTCGTGACGGTCGATCACGTCGCGAAGTGCGGCACGCAGGGCGGCGTGATCCAGGTGGCCCGAGAGTCGCAGGGCCACCGGCACGTTGTAGGCCGGGGAGGCGGGGTCGAAGCGGTTGACGAACCACATGCGCTGCTGGGCCGGGGACAGCGGGACCAACTCGGGCCGCTCGGCACGGACCAGGGCCGGACCGGCGGCGGTGTCGGCGTCGGTATCGGTGTCGGCCAACCGTGTCGCCAGCTCGCCGACGACCGGGGCCTCGAACAACAGCCGGACCGGCACCGCGCGGCCGAGCTGCGCGGCCAGGCGGGCCGCGACACGGGTGGCGATGAGCGAATCGCCGCCGAGGGCGAAGAAGTCGTCGCGGGCACCGACTCGGTCCAGGCCGAGGACCTCGGCGTAGGTCTCCGCGATCATCACCTCGGCGCCGGTCGGTGTGACGTATTCCGCCTGCGCCAGTTGGGGTTCCGGGAGCGCCCGCAGATCGACCTTGCCGCTGGACGTCCGCGGCAGTTCGGGCAGCACCTGCAGGCTGGACGGCATCAGATAGCGCGGCAGCCGGCCGGAAGACCACGCCAGAAGCTCAGGGACCGATACCGGATCCGACAGGGACACATACGAGCACAGCGTCATCGCCCCGGCCCTATTGCGTCGGGCGACGGTCACCGCGGCATCGATCCGCGGATGGGTCAGCAGGACGGCGTCGACCTCACCCGGCTCGACCCGGATGCCGCGAATCTTGACCTGGAAGTCACTGCGGCCCGCGTACTCGAAACCGGCTGCGGTGCATCGCATGAGGTCTCCGGTGCGGTACATGCGCTGCCCAGCCACGAACGGGTCGGCGACGAACCGGCTCGCGGAAAGCCCTGCGCGACCGGCATAACCGCGAGCCAGCCCAGGCCCGCGCACATACAGCTCACCGACCGCCCCGGGCGGCACCGGCCGCAGCCAGCCGTCCAGCACCATCAGCGTCGCCCCGGGCACGGGCGTCCCCAGCAGCGTCGATGTCGCCACCGTCATCGGATCACCGAAGCTCGCCGCAATCGTGGTCTCCGCGGGGCCGTACGAATTCACCAGCGCCCGACCCGCACCCAACCGCTCCACCAAGCTCGGCGTACACGGCTCGCCACCCATGACGACTGTCGCGACACCTCGCAGATCGGCGGCGTCGAGAGTGGCCAGCACGCTCGGCGTACACGTCAGATGTGTGGCCGCGCCCGCTCGGATCGCCGCCGCCAACTCCGCCCCCGCACTGGCCTCCGGCGGCGCGACGACCAGCGTCGCACCGGCCGCGAACGCCGACATCCACACCAGCATGGCCGCATCGAAAGCCGGATTGAGGCAATGCATCACGCGCGATTCGCGATCGATCCGCCCGCGCTCCGCCGTCGCGGCGACCATATCGGCCAGCCCGCGGTGCGAAACCACCACACCCTTCGGGGTCCCCGTGGAGCCCGAGGTGAACACCACATACGCCGCATGCTCCGGCCGCAGCGGGGCACGCCGGTCCGCATCCGTCACCGGCTCGGCGGACAGGTCGGCGCAGGCGGCCTCGAGGGCGGGATCATCCAGCCGCACCCATGCCACCTCGGCGGCCCCCGCACTTGCCCGGTCATCGGCTCCCCCGGCGACATACCCGTCACCGCGCCCGATGGTGATACCCAGTGCCGCACCGCATTCGACGGCGATGGCGGCGGTCCGGGCCGTCGGCTGAGTGACGTCCACGGGCACGAAGGCCGCACCGGTCTTCGCGATCGCCCACACCGCCACCATGGAGGCCACCGACCGCGACAGTGCCACCAGTACCGCCCGCTCGGGCCCCGCCCCGGCGGCGATCAGATGGCGGGCCAGCCGATTCGATACGGCATCCAGCTCACGATAGGTCAACCCGGCTGTGTCAGCGGAGGGACCCAACAGCGAAACCGACTGCGCCGCAGCGGTACCTGATCGCTCCGCCGAGTCCGGGGACACGGCGCTTGTCACCGCTATCGCGTCCGGCCGGCCGTTGGCCGACAACAGGTCCGGTAGGAGGCGCGCACGGTGCGACGGTCCACCGGTGCGCTGCGCGACGCTGTCGGCCGGGGCCGTGCCGCGCAGGTGGGCGGTGCGGCGGCGGGAATCACCGGTGAGTGCGACCAGTAGGCGGGACAGGGAGGCGGCGAGCTCATCGGCCGCTGGAGCGTCGAAATGGTGGGGCGAGCGGGTGAGTTCCAGGCGGAGGCCGTTGTTGGCGTAGGCGGCCAATGAGAGGGGGTAGTGGGTGCCGTCCTGGGCACGGAGGGCGGTGACGGTGAGAGCGGCTTGGCGGGTGGCGGCGGCGAGGGCGGCGGCGTCGACCGGGTAGGACTCGAAGACCGTGGCGGTGTCGAAGAGGGGGCCGAGGGCGGTGATCGATTGGATCTCGTCCAGGCCCAGGTGCTGGTGGTCGGTGAGGGCCGCTTGCTCGCGTTGGATGCGCGAGAGCAGGTCGGCGATGGATTCGGCCGGGTCGAGGGCGATGCGGACGGGGACCGTGTTGACCAGCATGCCGATCATGCGGTCGGAGCCGGGGAGTTCGGGCGGGCGGCCGGAAACCGTTGCGCCGAAGACGATGTCGGTCGCGCCGGTCTGCTCGGCCAGCAGTAGCGCCCAGGCCGCCTGGACCAGGGTGTTGACGGTGACCTGGCAGGCGGCGGCCGTGCGGCGCAGCGCGTCGGGCAGGTCGGCCGGGAGCGGGACCTGGTGGGCGACCGGGGCGGCGGGCGCGTCGGTGCGGGGAGCGGTGGGCGCGATCAGGGTCGGGCCGTCGAGACCCGCCAGCGATTCGGCCCAGGCCGCTCGGGCGCGCTCGAGGTCGCGGTCGGCCAGCCACTCGAGCTGGCCGCGGAAGGAGACCGGGGACGCGAATCCGGTGTCGTCGCCGACGGTTTCGTAGAGGCCGATCAGCTCCGCGAACAACAGCGGCATGGACCAGCCGTCGAGGATCAGGTGGTGGTTGGTGATGACCAGCCGGAACCGCCACGCTCCCGCCGCGACGCACAGGAACCGGATCAGGGGCGGGGTGTCGACCGCGAAGGGGGTGCGCAGTTCCCGGGCGGCGATCTCGTCGAGTTCCCCCGGTGTCGCCCCGTGCGCCTCGAGATAGTCGCAGGGCACCGTGACCTCGGCCGGAATCACTTGCACCGCACCGGTATCCGTGGCGGCGAATCCGGCGCGCAGCACCTCGTGGCGGCGGACCAGCGCCTGCGCGGCGGCCGCGAAGCGGTCGCGATCGAGATCGCCTTCCACATCGATCACCGCCTGGACCGAATACCCGTCCGGTCCGCCCTCGGCGAGCTGTGCCTGGAACAGCAGTCCACGCTGCAACGGAGTCACCGGCCAGACGTCGGCCAGGCGGCCGAAAGTCCGCTCCCACCCGTCGATTTCCCGCTGCGAGACGCTCAGCAGCGGCAGATCGGCGGGCGTCAGCCCGCCCGCGTCGGGTCGCCGGACCAGCTCCGAGATCTCCCCCACGGCCGCCAGCCATTCCCGGGCCAGCGCCGCCACGTCCGCCTCGTCCACGGCCTCGCGGGCGAACTGCCACACCGCCCGGATCCGCGGCCCGCTCTCCGATTCCAGCGTGACGGCATCGATCGAAATCGCCGCCGCCAGAGGCATCTCCGGATCCGCGTGGCCACCCAGGCGATCGGCCACCGATACCGGCAGCCACTCCCCCTCGACCGCCACGTCGGGAATCTGACCGAGGTAGTTGAACCCCAGCTGCGGCTCCGGCAAGGTCGCCAGCTCGGCGGCCGTCGCCTCGTTCAGGTGACGCAGCAGCCCGAACCCGAACCCACCGCGCGGCACCGCGCGCAGCTGTTCCTTCACCGTCTTCAACGCCGTTTCCACGAAGTCGGCCCCGGCATCCGTTCCCGCCGAATCGCCGCCCACGGCAACGGCTCCCAGCCGCACCGGCACCTGTGTGGTGAACCAGCCCACCGTGTGCGACAGATCGGCCCCCGGCACGGCCTGCTCGTCACGACCGTGCCGCTCCAGCGCGACGACGGTGCTCCCGGCCGCGGCGCGGTCGTCCCCGTGCCCGAAGCGCCACCGCGCCAAGGCCACTGCGAGCGCTGCCAGCAGAGCGTCCTCGACGCCGCAGCGGTAGGTGGCGGCGATCCTGGCGACCAGCGCCGACACCGCCTCGCCCGGAACCTCGACATCGATCCGCCCCGCGGTCCGGCGGGTGTCCACCGCCGGATCCAGCCGACGGCGCCCGATGAGCGGATCCTCGGCCAGCACGCCACGCCAGTATCCGAGCTCGCTCACGGGCCATCGGGTCTCGGCGGCAGACCGGCCCGCATCGGCATCATCCGCACCGTGCGGCCCGGTGATGGGCGTGGCGAGATCGGCCAGGGCATGGGCCCAGGTGCGCACCGAGGTTCCGGCGTCGTCCCAGGTGGGCTCGACGCCCGCCGACACCTGACTCCACACCGACATCAAGTCGGGCAACAGGATTCGCCAGGACACCGCGTCGCACGCGAGGTGGTGGATCGCGATCACCAATCGGCCCGGCCGGGTCGGACCCGTGTTCAGCCAGGTCGCGGCGACCATCACACCGGCGTGCGGGTCCAGCCGCCCGGCGGTCTCCGCCAGCGCGCGTTCGATCACCCGCCCGGAAATCTCGCCGTCGGACTCCACGTAATCACCTGATGTGCAGTCGATTACGTCCAGCGCGCCGGCGTTCTCGGTGAGCTCCGGCGGGGGCACCTCCAACTGGAGGTCCGCCTCGGTCTCGACCACACGCGCGCGGAGCATGTCATGGCGCGCGACCAGGGCCGCCAACGTGCGACGCAGCAGGTCGGGCTCCGCACCGGCCGGTGCCTGGACCACCATGGACTGGGAGAAATGCGCCCAGCCCGGGCGGCTCGACAACCAGGCCGCGATGGGGGTCAACGGCATTCGGCCCACGCCGCCGCCCGGCAGTTCGGGCAGCACCCGCGGGCGGTCCTCCACCCGGGCGACCACGGCGGCCAGCGCGGCCGGGGTGCGGTGCTCGAAAACCTCACGGGCGGAGAAGATCAGACCGGCGGCGCGGGCCCGGGACACCAGGGTGATGGCCATGATCGAGTCACCGCCGAGCGCGAAGAAGGAAGTGCCGGGGCCGACCTCCGGGGCGCCGAGGATCTCGGCGAACAGGGCGCAGAGCAGTCGTTCGGCCTCGGTGCCGGCGCGGCGGATGATCGGTTGCGCCACAGCGGGTTCGGGCAGGGCGCCGCGGTCCACCTTGCCATTGGCGGTGAGCGGGAGCGCGCCCAGCACGGTGACCGTGGCGGGCACCATGTACGGCGGCAGCCGGCGGGCGGCGTGGTCGAGGAGTTCAGGCTCGGTGAGGTCGTGACCGGCGCGGGGAACCACGTAGGCGGCCAGCACGGTGCCGCCGCTGGGAGCGGTCCGCGCCACGGTGACCGCGATCTCGACGCCGGGGTGCGCGTCCAGGACGGCGTCGATCTCGCCGAGCTCGATGCGCATACCGCGCATCTTGACCTGGAAATCACCGCGGCCGACGTACTCCAGCACCCCGGACTCGGTCCAGCGGACCAGATCGCCGGTGCGGTACATGCGATTTCCCGCCGGACCGTCCAGCGCCGGGACGAAGCGTTCCGCGGTCAGGCCCGGGCGTCCCACATACCCGCGCGCGACACCGGGCCCGGTCACGTACAGCTCCCCGGCCACACCGATCGGCACCGGGCGCAGCCAGCGATCCAGCACCAGCATGCCCGCACCGGGGATCGGATCTCCGATTCCGGCGTTCTCGCCCGGGACCAGCCCCCGCGTGTAAGTGAGCGCCACCGTCGTCTCACTGGGCCCGTAGGAGTTCAGTAGATCGCGCCCGATACCGAAGCGCGCCACGATATCCGGCGGTGTCGCCTCACCACCCGAGGACACCGCCCGGACACCGTCGAGCGCATCGGCGTCGAGGGTGGACAGCACCGCGGGTGTCGAACACACCTGGGTGATGCCGTAATCCCGTACCAGGGCGGCCAGTTCGGCGCCGACCACCGGATCGGACTCGGCCACCACCAGCGTCGCCCCGGAGGCGAAGGCCATCAGCCACTCCAGCACCGACGCGTCGAAGCTCGGATTCAGGCACTGCAATACGCGCGCCCCGGGCTCGACCCGGTAGGCGTCCACGATTCCCGCCGCCAGCCCGGCCAGACCGGCATGGGTCACCACCACGCCCTTGGGCACCCCGGTGGAACCGGAGGTGAACACGACATACGCCGGATTGGACACCCGTGGCCGTCCGCGCAATTCGTCCGCGCGCAGCGGTCGATCGGACACCGCGCCGAAGGATGGTGCCGCACAGCCGTTCCGCGGCGCCTCACCACCGGAACCGTCCTCCGGCCGCGCGGGAAGTTCGTCTGCCAACAGCTCTTCGAGCGCGATCCAACGCACCGAGTCGGGCAGCGAAGCCCCGGAAGCGGTCAGCGTGAGCCCCAGCGTCGCACCGGATTCGGCGGCGATCCGGGCCACGCGCTCGGCGGGCAGGGCCGTCCCCAGCGGCACGAACGCCGCCCCGGTCTTGGCCACCGCCCACAGCGCGACCACAGCCTCGATCGACCGTGGCAACGCCAGCAGCACTGTCGATTCCGGTCCGATGGCCGGAAGCTCCGGGGTCCCGGCATCGGAATCGGCATGCGGGTGCTCGATGTCAGCGCGTAAGAGACTGCGTGCCAGCCGGTTCGATGCCGCGTCGAGCTGGCTGTAGGTCAGCTGCCTGCCTCGCCCCCGCACGGCGACCGCATCGCCCCCTGCGCGACGCAGCCCCTCGGCCAGGATCTCCGGCAGCAGCCGCGGTTGTGGTGCGGGCGCCCCGTGCGAACCCGCCAGCAGCGACTTCTCGTCCGCCACCGCGTAATCCAGCGCATCGACCGGTGTCTCGGCGTCCGCCTCCAGCAGCGAATCGAGCAATCCGAGGAATCGCCGGTGATGCCTGCTCAGCGAATCCTCGTCGTACAGCCGCGGATTCGCCGCGAAGTCCACGTGAATCGGTGCGCCCGAACCGTGCTGGTAGAAGTTGACGAACAGGTCCTCGATCGGTCCCGACGTCACCACGTGCAGGCTCGATTCCACGCCCGCGAAGTCGATTCCGGCCGGGAACAGCATGATGTTGATGACCGGCCCGACCATGCCGCGCCCGAATTCCTCGCGCCCGTCCGCGTCGCGCATGTCCTCGTGGCGGAAGCGCTGGTGCCGCAGGGCCCCCGACGCGGCCACCCGCACGGCCTCCAGCACCTCCCCCACCCGCCCGGCGCGCGGCACCGGCACGCGCAGCGGCACCACATTGGCGATCATGCCGCCGGAGCGTCGCAGCACCGCGGTGGTGCGGCCGGACACGGGCAGGCTCAGCACCACGTCCTCGGTGGCGGTCAGCCGGGCGTAGTAGAGCGCGACCGCGGCCATGACCACGGTCGCCGAACTGGTGTCGAAGCGGCGGGCCGCGCGCTCCAGACGCGCGGCCGTCTCCTCGCCCAGCTGGGCGCGCGCCTCCCGGGCGAGCGCGCTCGCCGGCGCGGTGGCCGTGACCAGGCTGCACCGGTCCGGCATGCCCGCGGTGGCCTCGCGCCAGTAGTGCTCGTCGGTGGCGTACCGGGAGGACTCCCGGTACGCCATCTCCGCCTCGTGCACTTCCGACAGCGAGGCCGCGGTGCCGGGAGGCGCCGTTTGCCCGCGCACCGCGGCGTTGTACAGCTCGGCGACCCGATACAGCATGGTCACCGAACCGAATCCATCGATGAGGATGTGGTGAGCTCTGGTGTACCACAGGTGATGGAACTCCCCGACCCGGATCACCGTAGATACCCCAGCTCGCGCACCGAGCATGTCGATCGGCGCCGCCACATCCGCCCGCATCCACTCCAGCGCGTCCGAAACCGGATCGTTCCGGTCCCCGAAATCCAGGAACCCGATCACCGGTTCGTTCCGGGTATCGACCACCTGCAGCGGCCGACCCTCGGTCTCGACGAATCGCAGGACGCCGGAACCGAATTCACGCGCGGCCGTCACGGCCGCCCGGCGCAACGCCGCCGGGTCCAGTGGTCCGCGCATCTCGATGTACTGGGCCTCCGACAGCGGCACCGTCGGATCCAGTTGCTGCGCATACCACATACCCAGCTGAGCCGGGGAAAGCGGGAAGACGGTGGCGGTCGAAGCCGCCGCGAGATAGCGCGTCATCGCACAGACCTATCTGCTGGTCGAGCAGGATTCGTCTTCTGGCTGCACCTCGTAGGCGGGCACCCAGGAGGCGGGCCGAGATGTCAAGCGGCTCACCATGACCGAGCGCACGTGCGCGGGCAGCGTCGGCGCGAACTTGCGCACATAGGCGTCGGCCCATTCCGGTCGGTCGAGCAGGAACGGGAAATCGGTCGTCATCATGCTGCGCACCACCAACATTGGCAGCGGGCCGTCCAATGGCCGAAACTCCTTGTTCCACAAGCCCGGTTGATCGCAGCCCGGATAAAACTGCCCGAGCATGAAGCCGCGTTCGACGAAGTTGCTCTTGAATTCCGAATGTATTTCATCGATCAGCGTATAATCCGTCATATTCGGAAATACGGTGATCAGCCCGCGTAACACGGACGTGGAACTGCCGTTCCCCGTGGGCAGTTCGGGATAAACCTCCAATGCGTCGCGAATGATGGCCCGCAACCACATCGGCCTCGGCCGCGCCGCCGGGACCTGCGCCATCCATAGCAGATCGCGCCGCATCGACGGCCTGACATACGGGCACACCGGCCCGTCTCTTCCCAGTTCGTCACTGGGTTGGGTCAGAAAGGAATCAGCCCAAGATCGAAAAGCCGTCACCGTGGACCGGGCGGCTGGGCAGGATGATCCGGTGTCCCCCAATGAGACCCATTGCAGCCCCGAGCGGGGGCCGATAACACGCTCGCTCATGACTCACCTCGGATGATCGAGCTACGGCATAGATTGGCGCCGTTGCCCACACCCCTAAATAGTCCCCCGGTCATGGGCCGTTAACACGAGTAGTGGGGTACCCAATTTCCAGATACCGCCCCGAATTTCGGGGGCAATGGAATAAAGAAAAGACCGGTCAGGCATTGACCGGTCTTTTCAGTGAACTCTGGTTCAGGCGCCGATGAGGCGCGCGGCCAGGTAGCCCTCTACTTGATCGAGAGCCACGCGCTCCTGGGCCATCGAGTCCCGTTCACGCACGGTGACGGCCTGATCCTCCAGCGTGTCGAAGTCGACCGTGATGCAGAACGGGGTGCCGATCTCGTCCTGGCGACGGTAACGGCGGCCGATCGCCCCGGCGTCGTCGAAGTCCACGTTCCAGTTCCGGCGCAACTGCGCAGCAAGGTCTTTGGCCTTGGGCGAGAGGTCCGCATTCCGCGACAAAGGCAGTACAGCCGCCTTGACGGGCGCGAGCCGCGGATCCAGGCGCAACGTGGTGCGATCCTCGACCCCGCCCTTGGCCGTCGGCACCTGCTCGACGTGGTACGCGTCTACCAGGAAGGCCATGAGCGAGCGGGTCAGACCGGCCGCGGGTTCGATCACGTACGGGGTGTAGCGCTCGCCGGTCTGCTGGTCGAAGTAGACCAGGTCCTTGCCCGAATGCTCGGAGTGGGTCTTCAGGTCGAAGTCGGTGCGGTTGGCGACGCCCTCGAGCTCACCCCACTCGCTGCCCGCGAAGCGGAAGCGGTACTCGATGTCCACCGTGCGGGTGGAGTAGTGGGACAGCTTCTCCTTCGGGTGCTCGTAGAGCCGCAGGTTCTCCGGATCGATGCCCAGGTCGGTGTACCAGGCCATGCGGGTGTCGATCCAGTACTGGTGCCACTGCTCGTCCTCGCCCGGCTTGACGAAGAACTCCATCTCCATCTGCTCGAACTCGCGGGTGCGGAAGATGAAGTTGCCCGGCGTGATCTCGTTGCGGAACGACTTGCCGATCTGCGCGATGCCGAACGGCGGCTTCTTGCGCGCGGTGGTGGCGACATTGTCGTAGTTGACGAAGATGCCCTGCGCGGTCTCCGGGCGCAGGTAGTGCATGCCCTCTTCGGATTCGATCGGGCCCAGGTAGGTCTTCAGCATCATGTTGAAGTCCTTGGGCTCGGTCCACTGGCCCACGGTGCCGCAGTCGGGGCACACGATGAGCTCCATGGACACCGAGTCCGGGTCGTCGATCTTGTGCTTCTCGGCGTACGCCTCCTGCAGGTGGTCCTGCCGGTGCCGCTTGTGGCAGTGCAGGCACTCCACCAGCGGGTCGTTGAACACCGCGACGTGACCCGAGGCCACCCACACCTGACGCGGCAGGATGATCGACGAGTCGAGGCCGACCACGTCGTCGCGGCTGGTCACCATGGACCGCCACCACTGCCGCTTGATGTTCTCCTTGAGCTCCACGCCCAGCGGGCCGTAATCCCAGGCCGACTTCGTTCCGCCGTAGATCTCACCGCTCGGGTACACGAGACCCCGACGCTTGGCGAGATTGGCGACGGTGTCCACCTTCGACTTGGGTGCCACTGAACAGTTCTCCATCCGTGTCCGGAAGATTGAAAGGATTGACACCAGACTATCGGTCCGCAGCAATCGAGTTTGCACCCAGTGCCCCTACAAGCAGGGGATGCGATCGCCGTCACGACCCGCGATAGTGGAACGGCGACACCGGTCGGTTCCGCCGAACCGACCGGTGGTCGCGACCGTACGGCGGTACGACGGGGGTCGGTGCGATGAGGGATTTCCCCAGCGGGCAGTTCGACGACGACTGGGCTCGGCGCGCCGAGCGCCGCGCACGCCGCGCTCATCGGTTCAAACCCTGGATCGCCGGGGTGCTCTGGGTGGGCGGGGTGCTGGGTCTCCTGTTCGGCGGCGGTTATCTGCTGTCGATGTTCCAGTCCCCTTCGGACGGATCCAGCGCGACCGTCTCACCCACCGTGAACAAGGTCGACCCGGTCGACCCGAAGCATCCGTTCGACAACACGCCCGCCGCGGCCTGGCTCGAAGGCGCGGCCGGAATCCAGCCGCCACCGGCCGCCCCCGTCGGGCGGTACTCGGCCGAGACCGTCGCCACCGCCATGGACCGCGGACCGCGCCAAACAGTTGATCCCGGCTACAGCGATCCGAAGCGGCTGCTGGGGACGCAGAAGCACTCGGACGAGTACTACTTCGACCCCAACGTCCCGATCCCGCAGGACAAAGGCTGCTGAACCCGGCCGGACCGACTCGCCGAGCCCTTGTTTGACATGCGTACCCGTGCATATAAGAATGGCATCGGTTTCCAATAAGGAGTTGGTTCGATGACCACGGACAGCGGCGCACCCATCCGGCGCTCGCACGTCGCGACGGAGACCCCGGCCGCGATCCCCCACGACCCGTACCCGTACCGGTCGCCCCAGCCACCGGCGGTGCCCTCGCGCACCATTCTCGACTCCGCCGGCGAACTGCTGCGCGCGCTCGCCGCGCCGGTGCGCATCGCCATCGTGCTGCAACTACGCGAATCACCGCGCTGCGTCCACGAACTCGTCGACACCCTCGGGGTGACCCAGCCGCTGATCAGCCAGCACCTGCGGATCCTCAAGTCCGCCGGGGTCGTGCGCGGCGAGCGCACCGGGCGCGAGGTCATCTACGAACTGGTCGACGAGCATCTCGCGCACATCGTCATCGACGCCGTCGCGCACGCCGAGGAAGGGTGATTCGTGGGAACGTCCGAGAAGACCGTCGGGGTCCGCAGCACCCGCCAGCGCAGCGCGATCGCCGCGCTGCTGGCCGACATCGACGAATTCCGTTCCGCGCAGGAACTGCACGACGAACTCCGCAAGCGCGGTGAGGGCATCGGGCTGACCACCGTCTACCGGACGCTGCAGTCGCTGGCCGACGCCGGGATGGTCGACGTCTTGCGCACCGACACCGGCGAATCGGTGTACCGGCAGTGCTCTACCGGACATCACCACCACCTGGTCTGCCGGCAGTGCGGGCGGACCGTCGAGGTGGAGGGGCCAACGGTGGAGGCCTGGGCCGATTCCATCGCCACCGAGCACGGGTTCACCGATATCAGCCACACCATGGAGATCTTCGGCACCTGCAAGGACTGCTGCCACGCCAAGGGCTGAGCACGACGAGAAGGCGCGCCCCTGCGTAAAACGCAGGGGCGCGCTCTCTTTCGCTGCACGACCTGGTCATCCCGAGTCGCACCACTCCGTCACCCTGGTCGCACCACTCCGTCATCCCGGACCGCACCGCATCGTCTCCCCGAGTCCCATCCCATCGTCTCCCGGGTCGCACCACATCGTCATACCGGCGCGCTTTCGGCCGGGATCCACAGTCACGGTGGTGGATTCCGGCCAAATGCACGCCGGATCGAGGATGGACTCGCGATCAGGAGGCGGGGACGAGGTCCGCGGCAGCCTCGGCAGCGGCCGGGCGCGAGGTCCGCAGATGGCCGATGCCGAGCAGAACCAGAGCGGCTGCGGCCCAGCCCGATAGGACCGTCAGCGGGCCGGTGATCGAGGCGTCGCCGAAGAAGGCGACCGAGCGCAGCAGGGTGGCGGCGGCGCCGGGCGGGAGCAGCTGACCGAGGGTGCCCCAGGGCTTGGGGAGCAGTTCCGGCGCGGAAGTGGCTCCGGAGAACGGGTTTCCGACCAACAGCATGGTGAGGGCCGCGATTCCGATGCCCGCCGGGCCGATCACGGCGGCCAGACCGGCCACGGTTCCGGCGACCGCGAACGAGACCAGGCCGCTGATCGAGGCCATGGTCAGGTAGGAGCCCGGCAGCAGGTGCAGCCAGCCCTGGACGATCGACATGCTCAGCAGGCCACCGGCGATCGCGAAGATGAGCAGGCCGAGAGCGCGGGCCCGCACCGACGGCACCAACAGGCTCAGCAGGACTCCTCCGGCCAGGCCGGACATGACCAGCGGGAGAACCATTGCGCCGAAGCCGGTTCCGCGCGGATCGTGCGGATCGGCGGCGACCACATCCTGCACCGGAGCCGGTTGGGCGCCGTTCAACTGCTGGGCGAAGCCCGAGAGCTGCTGGGCGACAATCGGACTCGCGGCCGAGGCGATGAGGACGCGAGGCTGGCCGCCGGTCAGTATGGCGCCGTAGGCATCCCGGTGTGCGATGGCGTCACGAGCGGCGGATTCGTCTGCGACGGTGCGGATGTCGAACCCACCAGGTTCGTGGGCTTCGAGCTGTTGGGCGACGGCGGTCGCCTGCGGGCCGCTGATGGCGATGGGGAGATCGCGGGGCGCGATGCGAGCGGCGGGCCACGCGAAGGCGATGAGCATGAGGGCTTGGATGACGGCCGCGGCGAGGCCGAGCGCGACCGCGCGTTGCACTGGTTTCATGTCCGATCCCAAAGAAAAGCGAAGGTTCGTTCTTTTTGTTGGGACAAGGCTGACATCAGGCTGTCACCTTGTCAAGAACGGATATTCGTTTTACTTTGGGCGCATGCCCAGAGTCAGCGAGGAACACCTGGAACGCCGCAGGCAGCAGATCCTCGACGCCGCCCAGATCTGCTTCGCCCGCAAGGGCCTGCACGCCACCACCATGCAGGACGTCTTCGCCGAATCCGGGCTCTCCGCCGGTGCGGTCTACCGCTACTTCAAGTCCAAGGACGACATCATCAAGGACCTCGCCAGCGAGGCCACCGTCGACCTGCGCGCCTCCCTCACCGAGGCCGTCTACAGCGACCCGCTACCCACTCCCCCCGACCTGGTCCGCCTGATGTGCGACGAGATCGTCCGCCTCAGCGTCCCCGGCGGCCCGGTCCGGATCATCCCGCAGTCCTGGTCCCTGGCCCTCACCGATCCCAATATCGCCGACTACATCCGCACCAACATCCTCGGCATCCGCCGCCTCTGGTTCGACTACGCCGAACGCATGCGCGAGGCCGGCTGGCTCCCCCCGGACGCCGACACCGACGCGGTAGCCAAGATCTTCCTCGGCCTGCTCCCCGGCTTCATCCTCCAGCACCTCATCCTCGGCGACGCCGACCCCGAGACCTTCGCCCGCGGCATCACCGCGATCCTCCCCGACTACCGCCGCGCCACCGCGACCGCGACCGCAACCAAGATCAACATGCAATAAGTGTCGGCAAACCAGACAAATGCCACACCAAATCGCATGTTGATCTTGAAAACCGATGAAGACAGCCCCGGGAGGGCATCCACGGGGCTGTTTTGTATCTTTTTCCAGGCACGCCGGACCGACGAGCGGTTCGGAACGCAAAACCCCGGGACGGGGGCGAATCCCCTACGGCAGCAGCCCTTGTCGCGCGCGACTCGCACCGGAGAGCGTCAGCAGCAGAATCGTCGCCAGGGGCTCATCCTCGAGCCCCGCGGCCGGGAAGGTGTAGCGCAGAATGACGTCGGCCTCCTTCTCCCGGGAAACCACGGTGAGCGTGCCGAACTGGAGAGTGGCGTTGCGTTCGGCGACGCGCTTGTGCAGCTGGGGCTTCAGCGGGCGGTCCCAGGCCAGGATGCACATGAGGGCGAGGACATCCAGCCCCGGCGACAGGTTGACCGCACGCAGCGAGCACAGCGCGCCTTCGTATTCGAAGCCGAGCGCCGCCTCCTCCTCGCGCACGTCGACGCCGTAGCGCTCGAGCAGGTTCTTGGCGCGGAGCTGGAGCTCCTCGGCCGGGGTGAGCTGATCGGTCACTTCACACCTCCGAAGCGGCGGTCCCGCTTGGCGAACTCCAGGCAGGCGTCCCAGAGATTGCGGCGGTCGAAATCGGGGAAAAGCGTGTGCTGGTACACGAATTCGGCGTACGCGGACTGCCAGATCAGGAAGTTGGAGCTGCGCAGCTCGCCGGAAGGCCGCAGGAACAGATCCACATCGGGCATATCGGGTTCGTCGAGGTAGCGGGCCACGGTGGCCTCGGTGATCTTCTCCGGGTCGAGCTCCCCGGCGGCCACCCGGCGCGCGATTTCCCGTGCGGCGTCGGCGATCTCGGCGCGACCGCCGTAGTTGACGCACATGGTGAGGGTCATCACCGTATTGTCCTGCGTCAGCTCCTCCGCGATCTCCAATTCCTTGATCACGCTGCGCCACAGGCGCGGTCGCCGTCCCGCCCAGCGCACCCGCACGCCCATCTCGTGCATCTCGTCGCGGCGGCGGCGGATCACGTCGCGGTTGAAGCCCATGAGGAACCGCACCTCGTCCGGGCTGCGCTTCCAGTTCTCGGTCGAGAACGCGTACGCCGACAGCCACTTCACGCCGATCTCGATGCAGCCCTCGACGGTGTCCATGAGCACTGCCTCGCCGCGCTCGTGGCCCGCGGTCCGCGGCAGCCCGCGCTCCTGCGCCCAGCGCCCGTTGCCGTCCATCACCAGCGCCACATGCCTGGGCACGAACTCGGCCGGGATGGCGGGCGGCGTCGCGCCGGAGGGATGCGGCGACGGGGGACGCACGGTGCGCTGTTCAGTCGAGGATTTGCGGTTACCGATCACGCCCACCATCCTGCCCGACGCCCCGGGCCGCCGAACGGCACCCACTCCATTCCCACCGGACCTCTACATTTTCGCCACGAACAGCGCTCAGCCCGGCAGCGTGTCGAAGTAAGCGCGGTAGGAACCGAACGGCAGCGCCGCGTCGTAGACCAGTTCCCCGGTGGGGCTGAATTCCGAGATGCGCGGGGTCATGCCCCAGCTGACGAAGGTGTCACCGTTGGGCAGGGCCTGGGCATTGCCCATGGCCATGGAGACCAGTCCCTCCGGATGCTGTTGATTGCGGACCAGGGTGGCGCTGTGGTTCGCCTCGTCGATATGGATCCACTCCACACTCGACGCGCCGCGAGTCTCGGCCGGACCGCTCGAATTGTTGTTGAACAGCCGCAGCGTCGACGCGTCGGAGAATTCGGCGTCGTGCTGGAAAGCGAATTCCACTCCCGGATCGGCGGTCAGCGTCGGATGCTTGCCGCCCAGCTGCCAGCGAATATCCCCGGAATTCGGGTCGACGTCGTACACCGCGGCCGTATTGCGCAGCGACACCACCAGATTCCCCGACGGATCGAGGCTGATCGAGTTCATGTGGTACGGGTCGTAGACGTCCCCGGTGAGCTTGCCGGAGGTCTCCGAATCACTCAGCGGCACATGCTCGGCCGCGCTCCACCGAAACAGCTGCTTGCCCGAGGCGACATCGATGACCAGCGCGACGGTATCGAACATCTTCCCGTCGGCCGGACCGCCGATGGCCGTGAGATCGGCTTGGACCTGCGGGTACGAGGTCAGCAGCGCATGCCCGTCGGGCGTCAGCCGGAACTCGTGCACATCCGCGCCCGCCCCACCCGGATCGACGGTCGCGAGCACATCGAAATTCTCATCGGCGATGATCCCCACACCGGCCCCGTGCCCGGCCACGGTGCTCCCCTGCCACCAGGTGAACACCTTCCGCCCCTGGTAGACCTGCGTCCGGAAGTTCGAAACATCCTGCCCCGCAGGCGGTTCGTACCGCTTGATCTCCTTGCCCGACCGATCGGCGACGATATTCGCGGGCCGCCCGCCCGGCAGCGCCTGCGCCACGGTCCCGGCCCCCGGCACCAGCGCCGCGGCACTCACACCGCTGGTGTAGTAGACGTACCCGTCACCCTGCTCCCCGGCGTTCTCGGTCTTCACCGTGTACGCGAACCCGCCGAACGGCAGACTCGGCGCGACCGGCTGGGCCCCCGCCGCCCCGGCGCACGCGGCGACGAGAACGGACACGGCGGCCAACGACACCGGCAGGCGGCGCGAGAACTTTCGACTATCCGACACGAACACGCCGTGAACTCTAGGCCGACCGGCGTGCGAGGTCTCTGTATCGAATCTCACTGATCCGGAACCCCGTTCACGCACCCGCTGACCGGGACTCCCAGGGTCAGCCGAGGGCGGCTTCGGCGCGCTCGACGGCCGCGTGGGGGCGGGTGCGTTCGATGAGCGGGAGGGTGCGGAGCTGGCGTTCGAGGTGCCACTGCAGGTGGGCGGCGATGAGGCCGCTGGCCTGGCGGCGCAGGGTGTCGGGGATGGTGTCGATGCCGGACCAGTCGCCGCGGTTGAGGGCGCTCATGTGGTCGAGGACGCCGAGCATGGGGGTGGCCGCGCCGGGCGGGCGGCAGTGCACGCAGACCGCGCCGCCCGCGGCCACGTGGAAGGCGCGGTGGGGGCCGGGGGTGGCGCAGCGGGCGCAGTCGTCCAGCGCCGGGGCCCAGCCCGCGAAACCCATGGCGCGCAACAGGAACGCGTCGAGGATCAGTTCGTGGGGGCGGCGGCCCAGGGCGATGGCGCGCAGCGCGCCCGCGGTGAGCGTGTGCAGGCGGGGGGCCGGTGCGCCCTCCTCACCCGCCAGGCGTTCGGCGGTTTCGAGGACCGCGCAGGCGGTGGTGTAGCGGCCGTAGTCGGCCACGATGTCGGCGGCGAAGGTCTCGACCGTGTGGACCTGGGTCACGGTGTCGAGATTGCGGCCCGGATGCAGCTGCACGTCCACGTAGGCGAAAGGCTCCAGCCGCGCACCGAATTTGGACCGGGTGCGGCGAACCCCCTTGGCCACCGCGCGAACCAGACCGTGCTGGCGGGTCAGCAACGTGACAATGCGATCCGCCTCGCCCAGCTTGTGCTGGCGCAGCACCACCGCATGATCCCGATACAACCGCACCGCAACAGTCTCGCACGCACGACCGACCGGGCGGTGACGAGTCACCGCGCGTGTGCCGATTAGAAGTTCGTTGGTGAGTGGTTGGTGGGACTTCGGATGCTGTGGGTGACCACCGAGCCGACTCGGATCCGTCCCTCCCGGAGGAGCTCTCATGCGCCCGACCCCCGCTCATTTCGGCCGGGCCTCCGCTCCCCGATCGCTGCGCCTCGCCCGCCCCGCGGGTGCGGCCTGCGCGACGCCCGAGTCTTCCCGTCTGCCCTCCGGCCCCGGAGGGGTGGGCCGGAGGTCGTCCGAGCCATCGGCTGCGCCCTGCCCGCGTTGCCGATGAGGCGTGATCGGCCACTGCCCGGCCGATCACGCCATCAGACGTTGGACGTGTGACCAGAATCGCGCTATGTTACCCCCGAGTACGAAAGAGACGGGGTTCACATGACGATGGCGTCGGTTGGCGAGCTCGGACTGGCGCAACTCGCGGCGGCACTGGCGGACGGCACACTCACCTCGGTGGAGGCGACCACCGCCGTCCTCGATCGGATCGAGGCAAGCCAGGACGCGCTCAACGCATTCCGGATCGTCCGGCGGGCCGAGGCGCTCACCGAGGCGGCCGAAGCGGATCGCAAACTCGCTGCCGGACAACGGGATCCGCTGCTCGGTGTGCCACTCGCCATCAAGGACGACACCGATCTGGCCGGAACCCCGACAGCCTTCGGCTGCGGCGGCGACTTCCCGGTGAAAACCGAAGACGCGGAATCGGTTCGGCGACTGCGCGCGGCCGGTGCGGTCATCGTCGGCAAGACCAACACCTGCGAACTCGGGCAACTGCCGTTCACCAGCGGAGACGCCTTCGGGCACACCAGGAATCCGTGGCACGGCGACCACACCCCCGGCGGCTCCTCGGGCGGCTCCGGCGCGGCCGTGGCGGCCGGATTGGTGCCCGCCGCACTGGGTTCCGACGGCGCGGGCTCGGTCCGCATCCCCGCCGCGTGGAACAACCTGGTCGGCATCAAGCCCCAGCGCGGCCGCATCTCGACCTGGCCCCTGCCGGAAGCCTTCTACGGTCTCACCGTGAACGGGCCCCTCGCCCGCACCGTCGCCGACGCCGCGCTGCTCCTGGACGCCGCGTCGGGACCTCACCCGGGCGATCTGCACACCCCGCCCGCCGTGCGCGTCTCCGACGCCGTCGGCCGCGATCCGGGCCGCCTGCGCATCGCGCTGTCGCTGCGAATCCCGTTCACCGCCACCAAGACCCGGCTCGATCGCGAGGTCGAGGCCCGCGTCCACGCCACCGCGAACACCCTGCGCCGCCTCGGCCACCAGGTCACCATCGCCGATGTGCACTACGGCGTCCTCGCGGGCGCGAGCTTCCTCCCCCGCTCCCTGACCGGCGTCAACCAGGCGCTCCAACGCCTCCAGGGCGCACAGGTCGACCCCCGCACCACTCACAATGCCGCCGTCGGCCGCCTGCTCTCTCCCCTGCTGTTCGCGGCCCGCCAGGCAGAACCGTTGCTGCGCAGGCGAATCGGCCGGATCTTCGACGACTTCGACCTGGTTCTCGCCCCGACCACCGCCACCCCGCCCCCGGGTGTCCACGAAATCGACAGCATCGGCAACTGGGCCACCGACGAGCTGATCACCGCCGCATGCCCGTACACCTGGCCGTGGAACGTCCTGGGCTGGCCCGCGGTCAACGTCCCCTCCGGCTTCACCGCCACCGGCCTCCCGGTCGGCTCCCAGCTGATGGGCCCGGCCAACTCCGAACCCCTCCTGGTTTCCGTTGCCGCCCAGCTCGAATCGGAGCTCGAGTGGCACAAGACCCGCCCGACCCCCTGGTGGCCCCAGCCCTGAACCCACCCCATTTCCGGAAAAGGTCGGGCCCGCCGCGAGATTCGCGGCGGGCCCGATCGGTGTTCGGGTGCTCTAGAAGCCGAGCTTGCCGAGTTGCTTCGGGTCGCGCTGCCAGTCCTTGGCGACCTTCACGTGCAGGTGGAGGTAGATGCGGGTGCCGAGGATGTGCTCGATCTGCTTGCGCGCGTTGGTGCCCACCTCTTTGAGGCGCGCACCGCCCTTGCCGATGATGATGGCCTTCTGGCTGGGGCGTTCCACGTACAGCAGGGCGTGGACGTCGAGCATGCCCTCGTGGGAGCGGCGGCCGTCGGTTTCGGTGTCCTCGTTCTCCTCGCGCTCGAGGACCTCTTCGATCACCACGGCCAGCGAGTGCGGGAGCTCGTCGCGGACGCCCTCGAGGGCCGCCTCGCGAATGAGCTCGGCCATCAGGACTTCCTCGGGCTCGTCGGTGAGCTCGCCGTCCGGATAGAAGGCCGGGCCCTCGGGCATCTGCGAGGCGATGACGTCGATGAGCACCTCGACCTGCTCGCCCTTGACCGCGGAGACCGGAACCACCTCGGCCTCGGGACCCAGCAGCGCGGAGACGGCCATCAGCTGGTGGGCGACCTGGTCGCGGCTCACCTTGTCGATCTTGGTGACCACGCCGAGCAGGGTGGTCTTGGGCGCCATGGTCTTGATCTGCTCGACGATCCAGCGGTCGCCGGGGCCGATCTTCTCGTCGGCCGGAATGCAGACCGCGATCACGTCGACTTCCGAATACGTGTCGCGGACAAGGTCGTTGAGTCGCTGGCCGAGCAGCGTGCGCGGCCGGTGCAGGCCCGGGGTGTCGACCAGGATCAGCTGCGCGTGCTCGCGATGCACGATGCCGCGAATGGTGTGCCGGGTGGTCTGCGGGCGCGAGGAGGTGATGGCGATCTTCTGCCCCACCATGGCATTGGTGAGCGTCGACTTGCCGGTGTTCGGCCGGCCGACGAAACACACGAAGCCGGAACGGAATTCGTCCTTGCCACTCATTCGAAGACCTCCGATTCGGTAGCGATGTCGAGCGCCGCCGGGACTTCCCCCGCCTCGGGCCCCTGCGCGGCGATGGGATTCTCAACGCCGTAGCTGTCGGACGCCTCCAGCACGTCGAACACCGCGCCCTTGGCATCGCCGAAAATGATTCGCGCGGAAGGCGATACCTCACGCACCGCCGAGACGCCGAGATCGGAGAACTTGCCCGCGACCACCACGGCCGCCTCGAAACCCTCAGCGCCACTGGAGATCGCGGCCGCCACCGCCGCCTGCAAGGCGGTCAGCTTCAGCGCCGACAGCTCCACGGTCCCGGCCGCGTAGGTGCGCCCGTCGGTATCGCGCACGGCCGCACCGCCGTTGCCGCCGGTCCGTCCCATGGCGCCACGAGCGAGGACCGCCAGCTTGCTGTCCTCGGCGTCCAGTTCAATCATCGGCCTCTCCATCCTCGTGCGCGCCGCCGACCGGCTCGTGTTCGGCGGACTCGTTTCTCGTCTTCTCGGGGGCCTTGCGCACCACCACGGTGTGGATGCGCATGCGGCCCCGCGCGTCGGCCCCGCCCTCCCCCTTCAATTGCAGGCCGTGGATGACGGCCTTGGAACCGGGCAGCGGCACGCGGCCCAGCGCGTGCGCGAGCAGGCCGCCGACGGTGTCGACGTCCTCGTCCTCGATCTCCATGTCGAACAGCTCGCCCAGATCGTCCACCGGCAGGCGCGCCGAGACCCGGTAGCGGCCGTGGCCGATCTTCTCGATCGGCGCGATCTCGTCCTTGTCGTACTCATCGGCGATCTCGCCCACGATTTCCTCGAGGATGTCCTCGATGGTGACCAGCCCGGCGATACCGCCGTATTCGTCGACCAGCAGCGCCATATGGTTTCTGCGGCGCTGCATTTCGTCGAGCAGCGCGTCCAGCGGCTTGGAGTCGGGCATGAACACGGCCGGGCGCATCACCTGCCGCACCTTCACCTTGCGGCTGCGATCCGCGTACGGGACAAGGTCTTTGAGGTAGACGACGCCGAGAATGTCGTCGACGTTCTCACCCACCACCGGCACCCGCGAGTGCCCGGATCGCACGGCCAGCGACATCGCTTGCGCCGCAGTCTTTTCCGCCTCGATCCACACCATCTCGGTGCGCGGCACCATGACCTCGCGCGCGGGAGTGGTGTCGAGTTCGAACACCGACTGGATCATGCGGCGCTCGTCGGCGTCCACCACACCGCGCTCCCCCGCCAGATCCACCACCTCGCGCAGCTCGATCTCGGAAGCGAAGGGGCCGTTGCGAAATCCCTTACCGGGGGTGATCGCATTACCGATCAGGATCAGCAGCCTGCTGATCGGGCCCAGCAGCGAGCCGATGGCCTGCAGCGGCAGCGACGCGCCCAGCGACAGCGAATACGCGTGCTGGCGGCCCAGCGTGCGCGGCCCGACACCGATCACCAGATAGTCGACCAGCACCATGACCGCCGCGGTGATCAACAGCGCCGCGGCCTCGTCCAGCCAGTCCATGAGCACCGCCGCCAGCAGCACGGTCGCCGTGATCTCGCACGTAAGGCGCAGCAGCACCATGAGATTCACGTACCGCGGCCGATCGGCGATGATGCGCGCCAGCCGCGCCGCCCCGGTCCGATCCGCGCGCACCAGATCGTCCACGCGCGCGGGCGAAATGGTGTTCAGCGCGGAATCCAGCGCCGCGAAGACGCCGCCCGCCGGGACCAGGACGATCGCCAGCAGGAGCAGAACGAATGAATTCACGCCGGGCCCAGCGGATCACCGGTCGAATCGGTGAATCCGGTCTTGCCCAGCAGCTGCTGATCGCGGTCGGCCAGTTCGGCACGGCGCATTTCCTGGCGGACATGCTCGTACCAGCCCTCCAGCAGGGAGGCCTGGAGCGCGAACATCTCCTTCTCCTCCTCCGGCTCGGCATGGTCGTAGCCGAGCAGGTGCAGGACGCCGTGCACGGTCAGCAGCGCCAGCTCGTGATCCATGGAGTGCCCGGCCTTCTCGGCCTGCTGGGCCGCGAACTCCGGGCAGAGCACGATATCGCCGAGCATGGAGGGGCCGGGCTCGGCGGCATCGGGCCGCCCGCCCGGCTCCAGCTCGTCCATCGGGAAGGACATGACGTCGGTCGGACCCGGTAGGTCCATCCAGCGCATGTGCAGATCCGCCATGGTGTCGAGATCGACCAGCACCATCGACAGCTCCGCCGCCGGATGGACGTCCATCTGCCCGATCACGAAGCGCGCGACGCTGACCAGTTCTTCTTCGGATACCTCGATACCCGATTCGTTGGCGATCTCGATGCTCACCCGAACAGCGTAGTTGGCGAGCTCAGTGCCGGTCTCCCCGGCTCGCGGCACGTCGCTGCGCCCGGTTGCCCGGATAGTGGACAGCCGCGGGCGGACGCGACTCCGCCTCGAACCGTTCGTACGCGTCGACGATCTCCCCGACCAGCCGATGGCGGACCACATCGGCGCTGGTGAGCTCCGCGATATGGATGTCATCGATGCCGTGCAGAATCTCCGTCGCCGCCCGCAGACCCGATCTCGAGTTGTTGGGCAGATCGACCTGGGTGATGTCACCCGTCACCACGATCTTGGAGCCGAAGCCCAGCCGGGTGAGGAACATCTTCATCTGCTCGGCCGTGGTGTTCTGCGCCTCGTCCAGAATGATGAACGAATCATTCAGGGTGCGGCCACGCATGTAGGCCAGCGGCGCGACCTCGATGACACCGGCCTGCATGAGCTTCGGGATCGCCTCCGGATCCATCATGTCGTGCAGGGCGTCGTAGAGCGGGCGTAGGTACGGGTCGATCTTCTCGTTCAGCGTGCCCGGCAGGAAGCCCAGCCGCTCACCCGCCTCGACCGCGGGCCGAGTCAGGATGATGCGGTTGACCTGCTTGGTCTGCAACGCCTGCACGGCCTTGGCCATGGCCAGATACGTCTTGCCGGTACCGGCCGGGCCCACACCGAAGACGATGGTGTGCGCGTCGATGGCGTCGACATAGCGCTTCTGGTTGAGGGTCTTGGGCCGGATGGTCTTGCCGCGCCGGGACAGGATGTCCAGGCTCAGCACTTCCGCCGGGGAATCCGAGGAACCCTCGGTGAGCATGGAATAGGTGTGCCGGACCGCCTCGGGCGTGACCACCCGGTTGCGCGCGGTGAGCGCGACCAGCTGGGCCACCACCCGCTCCGCCAGCGCGACATCGGCGGGCTTGCCGGTCAGCGTGACGGAATTGCCGCGGACGTGGATGTCGGCATCCAGGAGGCGCTCGAGTTCACGCAGGTTCTCGTCAGCCGAACCCAGGAAACCGAACACCGACTCCGGTGCCAATTCGATGCTGGAACGAACGGTCCGCCCCGCCGGTCCGGACCCGTTGACGCCGGCCCCGATGCCGGCAATGGGAGTGCTCTGATCGCCGATTTCGCCTGGGTTTCTCAAAAGTGACTATGGCCTGCTTTCCGGTCTCGATGCCGCTTTCGTTGACAGAAGTTTACCGCCGCCCACTGACACAGCCCAGTGAATAAGCCGCTACCAACAGGCGAAACGATCCAGCGTCATGCAACTGCCGCACCCCCGAATCCATTCCGTGGCGTACCCGGGCGATGCCGGAACCCGACCGTAGACTCCGGCCGTGTCGGAATCCTGGATACCGCTACGACGTCAGCGGAAGCGCGAGTACCCGACCGCGGGGCGAATCAGGATCGCCCTGGGCGCCGTGGCGATCCTGGTCGGCACCTTTACACCGCTGTTCTCGATCGACGGTTTGAAGCGCAAGGCATTCACGCTGCTCGAACTCGGCCGCATGGGAGCGCCGGTGGTGCCGCTGATGGTCGTCGGCGCGACGGTGCTGCTGGTCCTGGGCCTGCTCTCCGACGACGCGGTGCAGTTCCTGCTTCCAGAAGGCGCAGTACTGCGACCGATTCGGATCGGGCAGTGGCTGATCGCGTTGGCGCTGGCCGAGACCCTCTGCCTCATGCTCGACCTGGCCATCGGATTCGCGGTGGCGGAATCGGTTTACGGAAACCAGAAGTGGTCATCCGCATGGCTGGAGGAGAACCTGCCCGTCAAGACCCTCGTCCATGTGAAGCCGGCCTTGGCTCTGCTCGTCCTCGGGCCTGTGCTCCTGCTGTCCGGGGCGTTCGATCGCTGGCGGAGCGCGGCTACCAGCGAGGAGTGAGTGCGCCCAGGGCTCCGAGGGCGACGGCGGCGGCCGTGGAGGTGCGAAGGACCGTGGGGCCCAAGAGAACTGCGTCGGCTCCGGCTTCGGTGAGGGACTTCAGTTCGGAGTCGTCGAGGCCGCCTTCGGGGCCGACGATGAGGATGACTTCGGGGACGCCGTCGAAAGACAGTTCGGTCAAACGGGATTCGCCGGACTCGTGGAGAGCTGCGACCACAGCGCCGTTCGCCTTTGCGGTGCGGACCAACTCGAGCAGTTCGCGGGTGGTGTGCAGCTCCGCCACGTCCGGGATGTAGGCGCGGCGGGACTGGCGGGCGGCCTGCTTCGCCGCGGCGCGCCACTTCTCGACGCCCTTGCGGGCCTTGGCTTCCCAGTTGGAGACGCAGCGCAGCGCCTGCCAGGGGACGATGGCGTCGGCGCCCGCCTCGGTCATCAGCTCGACCGCGAGTTCGGAGCGGTCGGACTTCGGGAGGGCTTGGACCACCGTCACCTGCGGCGTCCAGGGTTCGGCCACCCGCTTGGACAGGACCTTCAGTTCGAGGCGATCCTTGGCGGCCGCAACCACTTCCGAGTCGGCGAGGATCCCGTGCCCGTCGGAGAGGGTGATGGGTTCCCCGACCCGGATACGGCGGACCGTGGCGGCGTGGCGGCCCTCGGGGCCGTCCAGGACCGCGGTCGCCCCGGGTTCGGGGATGTCGTCGAGGTAGAAGACGGTGGCGGCCAACGGATCAGCGTCCGCTGAAGGACGCGCGCAGGCGCGCGAACAGGCCCGAGTTGTGCTCGGACTGGGCGGTCATGACCTCGGTGTGCTCGTTGACGCGCATGCCCTTGTACTTCCGCAGCAGGTCGGACTGCTTGGCGTCCAGCTTGGTCGGCACCACGATGTCGAGGTGCGCGATCAGGTCGCCGCGCGAGTTGGCGCGCAGCTTGGGCATGCCGTGGCCGCGCAGCACCGACGCCTCGCCGGGCTGGGTGCCCGCGGGGATGGTGAGCTCGACCGGGCCGTCGAGGATGGTGTCGATGACCACGGTGGTGCCGAGCGCGGCGTCGACCATGGGGACGCGGATCGTGCAGTGCAGGTCGTCGCCGTCGCGCACGAAGGTGTCGTGGGGCTGTTCGACGATCTCGACGTACAGGTCACCGGCGGGACCGCCGCCCGGGCCGACCTCGCCCTGCGCGGCCAGCCGCACCCGCATGCCGTTGGCGACACCGGCCGGAATCGGCGCGGCGATCTCGCGGCGCGAGCGCACGCGGCCGTCGCCGCCGCACTTGCGGCAGGGGTCGGGGATGGTCTCGCCCGCGCCACGGCAGGTGGGGCAGGGCCGCGACGTCATGACCTGGCCGAGGAAGGACCTCTGCACGGTCTGCACCTCGCCCGCGCCGCCACAGGTCTCGCAGCGCACCGGCTTGGAGTTGCCGTTGGTGCCCGCGCCCTGGCACAGGTCGCAGAGGATGGCGGTGTCGACGGTCAGGTGCTTGGTGACGCCGACGGCGCACTCCTGCAACGACAGTCGCGTGCGCAGCAGCGAGTCCGCGCCCGGCTGCACGCGGCCGCGCGGCTTGCGCGCGCCGCCGCCGGAGGCGTTCATGCCGCCGAAGAAGGCTTCGAACACGTCGCCGAGGCCGCCGAAGCCGGCGCCCGAGAAGCCGCCGCCCATGCCGCCGCCGGACTCCAGCGGGTCGCCGCCGAGGTCGACGATGCGTCGCTTCTCCGGGTCCGACAGCACCTCGTAGGCGCTGGAGACCTCACGGAACTTCTCCTGGGCCTCCGGCTCCGGATTGACGTCGGGATGCAGTTCACGCGCCAACTTGCGGTAGGCGCGCTTGATCTCCTGGTCGGTCGCGTTGCGTGCGACGCCGAGCAGTGCGTAGTAGTCCCGTGCCACGTGCGCTCTCTAGTCCTGTTTCGTCTCGTACTTGCTCACCGTTCGGCGAGCACTTCACCGATGTATCGGGCGACGGCCGCCACCGAGGCAATGGTCCCCGGGTAGTCCATGCGGGTCGGCCCCAATACCCCCATACCTCCGAGCACCGTACCGGGCATCCCGTAACCGGTGGACACCACGGCCGTTCCCCGCATCTGCTCGAGCTTGGTTTCCTCGCCGATCTGCACCGTCACCGTACCCGGGACCTGTGTCGCGGCCAGCAGCTTCAACACGATCACCTGCTCCTCGAGGGCCTCGAGGACCGTGCGCAGCGAACCGGGGAAGCCGTTGCCGGCGGCGAAGTCGGAGGCATTGCGGGTGAGGTTGGCGGTGCCGCCGAGGACGAGGCGTTCCTCCGGATGCTCGACCAGGGTCTCGACCATGACGGTCGAGACCCGGATGAGCACGTCGCGCAGTTTGGGCGGGGAGTGCTCGGGTAGCTCGGCGACCGAGGCGGAGGCGGCGGCCAGGCGCTTGCCCTCCATGGCCTTGCCGAGCATGCCGCGCAGGGCGGCCAGGTCTTCTTCGCTGATCACATTGCCCAGATCGACCAGGCGCTGGTCGACGCGTCCGGTGTCGGTGATCACGACCAGCAGCAGGCGTGCCGGATTCAATGCCACGACCTCGATGTGACGCACGGTCGAGGCCGACACGGTCGGGTACTGGACCATGGCGACCTGCCGGGTCAGCTGGGCCAGCAGGCGGACGCCGCGGCGCAGCACGTCGTCGAGGTCGACGCCGCTCTCCAGGAATTCCATGATGGCCCGGCGTTCCGCGTTGGACAGCGGCTTGACCTCGGCGATGTGGTCGACGAACTGCCGGTAGCCCTTGTCGGTCGGGATACGCCCGGAGGAGGTGTGCGGCTGGGCGATGTAGCCCTCGGCCTCCAGCACGGCCATGTCATTGCGGACCGTGGCGCTGGACACACCCAGATTGTGCCGCTCGACCAGGGTCTTGGAGCCGATCGGCTCCTTCGTCGCGATGTAGTCCGCGACGATGGCCCGCAGGACCTCGAGCCGACGCTGTTCGGTGCTCGACATGGGCCCCACCTCCTCGCTCGCCTTCGGGTTCGCCTCGTGCACACCCGAGTTCCCCGCAGTGGTTCCCGGATTATCCACTCCAGTTTAGTTGCCCCTTGGCAAGTTGCTGCGCGACCGCCCGTCAGCGGGGTGCGGTGAGCCAGCCACCCGGGGTTCCGCCCTGCTTCCACTTGATGCCGCATCCGACGCTCGGAGTGTGCGGTTCGGGGACCGGTTGCCCGGCGAGCACGAGGTCGACGGCGGCGCGCAGCGACGAGCCATCCACGGGCTCGCCGTTGCCGGGAGTCGCCGCGTCGAACCGGCCGCGATAGGCCAGGCGGCGCTCGGCGTCGTAGAGGAACAGATCCGGGGTGCAGGCCGCCCGATAGGCCCGGGCCACCTCCTGCGACTCGTCGATCAGATAGGGAAAGCGGAATCCGGCCCGCCGCGCTTGATCTCGCAAATGCGCGGCGTCATCGTCGGGATAGTTGGCGGTGTCGTTGCTGCAGATCGCGACCGTGGCCAGGCCGCGCTCGGCCAACTCCGCGGCGACCGCCCCGAGACCGCTCTCGATCCGGCGAACGTAGGGACAGTGATTCGACAGGAACACCACCAGCAGCGCGGGCTCCTTGGCGAAACTGTCCAGCGAAACCTCGGTGCCGTCCACGGCCGGCAAGGTGAATTCGGGTGCGGGCGTGCCGATCGGCACCATGAGGGATTCGAGCGCCATACCCCATTGTCGCCGACCGGCGGCGGATGTCAGCGCGTCGCGGCGGCCTCGACCATCGCCGCCACGTCGGCCGGGTGCGAGACCAGGCCGGCGTGCGAGGCGTCGATCGAGGAGACGTGCGCGCCCATGCGTTTGGCCATATCCCATTGCGCGGCAGGGGGAATCACGCGGTCGGCGGTGGAGACGAGATACCAGCTGGGAGTGCCGGACCAGGAGGGGGCACCGGAGGGTTCGAGGTTCGCGGACAGGGCGAGGGAGTGCTGGCGGGCAGCCATGTCGGCGGCGGTGGCGGGGTCGACGTCCTGGGCGAAGACATCGTGGAAACTGGCCGGATCGACGTAGGCGTCCAGGTTCTTGCCCGCGACTCCCGTCGGATCGTCGACCACCTTCGGCCGCAGCGCGAGAGTGAGCTGCGATCCGGGGTACTGGATCGGATTGATCTCCAGCAGCGCCGCTTCACCCTGAGTGGGCGCGAAAGCCGCTATGTAGACCAGTGATTCGATCTTCGGATCGTGCACGTTGCTGATCACCGTGCCGCCGTACGAATGCCCCACCAGCACAACGGGACCCGAGATGCCGTCCAGGGTCCGCTGCACGGCCGCCGCGTCGTTCGCGGGCCCGCGCAGGGGATTCTCCGGCGTGACGACGCGGTAGCCGTCGTCTCGCAGCCGCGCGGCGACGCCGTCCCAGCTCGACGCGTCGGCGAACGCGCCGTGCACGAGCACGATCGTCGGCGAGGGGTCGGCGGCCGCCTGTCCGGCGGCCAGTGCCGGGGCGACCAGGGTGAGCGCCAGTCCGGCTGTGATGGCGGGGAAGGATACGAACGACTTCGACATGAGATGTCCTCGGGCCGAGGGATATTCGGGCGCGCCGATGCGCGGGTCACGGCCGCCGACCCGACGTCGCGAATCGTCAGCCGACTACACGAGATCTCCGCCCACGAATCTAGCCCGAATTCACCTCGCGCACGATGGGTTCTGTCATCCCGACGCCCGAGCGCTCCGCCGTTCCAGCATGTCGTTTCGCCATTGCGGCATGGACGCGGCCGGATGCGATGGCACCGAGATTCCGACCGGCAACGCCGGAATCAGGCGGTGACCTGCTGACGAACGATCGGCCGAGGCGGTCAGCCGAGCAAGTCGCGGACGACGCCGTCGGCAAGGAGGCGGCCGCGGTCGGTGAGGATCAGGTGGTCGGCGGAGATTTCGGCGAGGCCGTCGGCGATGACGCGGTCGGCGGCTGCCCGCCCGGCAGCGTCGAGGTCGGCCAGCGGGAGGCCCGTGCGGAGGCGGACGGTCAGCATGACGCGTTCGGTGTAGCGCTCCTCGTCGGTGAGCGACTCCCAGCCCGCCGCGGGGAGGACGCCGGTGGTGACCCGATCCGCGTAGCGCGCAGGATGTTTCACGTTCCACCAGCGGACGCCGCCGACGTGGCTGTGCGCGCCCGGGCCCGCGCCGAGCCAGTCACCGCCGTCCCAGTAGCCGAGGTTGTGGCGGCAGCGGGCGGCGTCGGTCGCGGCCCAGTTGGAGACCTCGTACCAGCGCAGGCCCGCGGCTTCGAGGCGGGTGTCGAGGCGTTCGTAGCGGGCGGCGAGCACGTCGTCGTCGGGGGCGGGGAGTTCACCGCGGCGAACCCGGCGGGCCAGGGCGGTGCCGTCCTCGACGATGAGGGAGTAGGCGGAGACGTGGTCGACGCCCGCGGACAGCACGGCGTCGAGGCTGGCGTCGAGGTCGGCGTCGGTTTCGCCGGGGGTGCCGTAGATGAGGTCGAGGTTCACATGGTCGAAGCCCGCGGCACGGGCCTCGCGGGCGGCGGCCACCGCGCGGCCCGGAGTGTGGGTGCGGTCCAGGATCTTCAGCACGTGCTGGGCGGCGGACTGCATGCCCAGCGAGATGCGGGTGTATCCGGCCGCGCGAATGCGGTCGAAGAATTCGGGCGAGGTGGATTCGGGGTTGGACTCGGTGGTCACCTCGGCGCCGGGGGCGAGAGTGAAGTTGTCGCGGATGGCGTCGAGCACACCGGCCAGGCCGTCACCACCGAGCAGCGACGGGGTGCCGCCGCCCACGAACACCGTCTGCACAGCCGGTGTCGCCGACGGCAGTGCGTCGAATTCCCGTGCGGCCGTGGCGAGTTCACCGCGCAGCGCCTCGAACCAGGACTGCGGCGAGGACGAGCTGCCCAGCTCGCCCGCCGTATAGGTATTGAAATCGCAGTACCCGCACCGCGTCGCACAGAACGGAACGTGCACGTAGATCCCGAACGGTCCCCCGCCGAAGTCACCGAGCACCGGCACGTTCGCGTCAGCAGTACCGGGGATACGATCGGGAGCAGTCGAGGTCACCCAACCAGTGTGACGAGTAACCACAGTCACACCGCAGGCAGCTCAGGCAACCTGCCTTTCGGCGACGGCAAAATCCCCCGAGTACATCGCCACAGAGGTTCCAGACACTAAGCTGAAGCCACTGGTTGTCTTGCTGAACAGTGGTCGCCGCAACACTGATCAGCTGGATACCTAGTCGAACAGGTCGTTGCATGGGCGTCGCACCGCCCATGTTCCGGGAAGACCTATTCGTATATGTAATCCACCGACCAACACCGCCTCCTGAGCACCGGCCCCGGACCGACTGCGAGATCGGGTCGTTGTGTGGACAGCTATATCCGGATCCCCAGCGTGGACGACGATCGTTGCGTTCATCGCACTCCTCGTTTTCGTGTACATGCTGGTCAAGTTGGTTCTCGGCAAGCACAAGCCGCGGTCAGGCGACACCGTGATCGTCCAGGTGTTTCCACCGCGGATTGAAATTCGGTCCGGCAAAGAGGGCGACCAAGACAACCGGCGCACCACGCAGGATGAAGACGGCTCGCCTCGAGCCGGGCACAAGGTCGATCTCGAACCCGATGCGGCCCAGGGCAGCTGACACCGTCTGCTCGGCGTCGCCTGCAGATCCCGAACTCAGCGGACCGGTGCGAATCCGGGTACATTCCAAACGATTTCGGTGAGCCGGGTGGAGGCTCCTGAGACGGATTGGGGAATCCGATGATCGAGGTGCCGCGGCACGCTATCGACGCCAGGTCGATCCGGGAAGTTGACGCGGGCTCGGTCGCCCCGATCGTCAACCGCTCCCGCATGCCGGCCCGCCCCGACGGCCCCAACTTCTCCCGCTCGATGGACGGCGCGGTCCTGGCCCGCATGCTGATCACCGACCCGTCCGCCCTCCGCTCCCGCACCTGGTTCTTCGCCCACTCCACCGAACAGACCATCACCCGCCGCTTCCGCGCGAGCGGCATCGAATACGGCTTCGACCGCCACGACAAGGTCTCCGGCTGGCGAGCCGCCTTCTGGTGGGCCCTCATCGCCCGCGACTTCGACGCCCTCGGCGAGCTATCCGAATACCCCGTCGACCGCCTCCGCGAGTTCGGCGCCGGAGCCTTCGACGACTTCCACTACGAATGGGTCCGCCTCCTCCAAGCCGCCTGGCGCTTCGGCCCGAAAACCGTCTACCAATCCACCCGAGCCCTCGACACCACCACCCGACTGGGCGCCGACCACGTCACCGCCCTCCTGACCCGCCCCGCCATAGACCTCTTCGCCCACCTATCCGACGGCGACTCCGAAGGCTTCGACCGCCAACTGACCCAAGCCCTCCACCTCCACCGCACCTTCTTCGACACCCCCACCTGGTCCCACGACCCCGAAGCCGTCCTCTCCCTCCCCCTCCTGGCCCTAACCTGCTGGGCTCGAGACCTCGGCTACCGCACCCCCATCCAATCCCCCTACCTCCCACCGGGTTTCATAGACCGCCCCGACTGGTTCCACTCCCAAGAACTAGCCGACGAACTGAGCCTCCTCGAATCCGCCCGAGCCCGCGTCACTGGGTAACCACACCCGCGCGACCGTGAATCGAGCACAACCGGTCCGCTACCGCCCGGAAAAGGTAGACGTTGGGAACAGTTTCGGTCGCCGGACCGGGGAGGCCCGGTTTGCCTTCGACGTCTATCCGGATCCTGTTCGGAGCAATCTTGATCTGCTTGATCTCAGCCCAAGGCTCGGAGTACCGATCCGAACCGATCTCGGTGTTGCTCAACCACAATGAGCCGAACTCCACGCGCCGACCGGATTCCAGATCGGCCCACACATCGGGCCACTGCACATCGGTCACCCCGACCTGGATTGCCGGACCCCACTGCTGCGGATCGACGAAGTTCTCCCGCAGCAGCAAGGTCGCACCATTGATATCGGTGACCCAATATCTGTAGTACGTCTCATTCGTTCGCACGTAGTGCACAATCCTCTGTCGCACAGCAGTATTCGCATATCTCACCACACGCAACCCCTCACCTCGGGTGGCTACAAACCCGCTCTCGAACAGATCGAGTCGCACTGCCCGATTCCTGCCGCGATAGCGCAAACTCCCGAGTCCGGTAAGCACGAACAACGCAGCGAAAACTGTCGCTCCCATCGCCACGAAGTCTGCCCACCCCGTTTTCGCCGCATACCCGATGACAGCCAGCGGCGTCAGAACTGCTGCGATCACGCCGGTCCGGATAGCCCCCTTCTCCGAATTCGATCGCCTCGAGAGGTACCCCGCGCGATGTGTCCCCAACCCTGCCCGCTCCGCAGCCTCCCCAATCTGCACCAACAGCACTGGATCCTCGGCCCCACCACGAACCGCCACGACCGCATTCTCCTCTTGTCGAAAAGTTGTTGACCGGGCTCATTCTTCGCAGTGGCACCCCGGACAGTTCTTCGATCACACTTCGCCGTTACCCCCGGGGCTCGAGGACGCAAACATCTGCACCTCGCGCACGCATCCAGGCTTCCATTTCTTTGCCGGCCAGTTCGACGACACCGGCCGTCGAGTGCAACTCGATCGGCCCGAAAAGTGTCCCCCGCATGAGATTCACGGTGGTATCCGCATCCACGAGCACTTTGAAGCCGATCTCTTCGACGATGGCGCCGGAAAGGTCTGCGCCACGAAGGTCGACACGAAGCAGCGACGTGCCGCGAAGGAGTGCTCCCTTCAGCGAACTGCCGCCCGCATCGACTCCGTACATCGATGCGCTGGTGAGATCGGCACCGTCCAGTGTCGCACCTGCCAAAACGGCATCGTCGAAGTTGGCTCGCACCAACGAAGCATCCGTCAAGTCCGCACGAGTCAACTCGGCAAACTGGAGGTCCGCTCGATAGAACTCCGCGCCGACAAGCTTTACGCCTGTCAGGTTCGCCTCGGTGAACCAGGATTCGGAAAAGTCTCCGCCAGACAGATCGGCATCCCGGAAATCGAGGCCGACCGCATCGAGCCCAGCTTTACCGCCATCCTTCAACCAGCCTCGCAGCCGATCCGCCGCCGCAGCATCCGACGGCCATGCGCGAGGAGACCAATGATCACGGATACCAGATGACATTCGCTTCCCATCCATTCTCCTCGACAATGCGCCTCACATCGTCGATCGCGGCCTGATTGGCATTTCTCGTATCAATGATCACAGTCCGCTTCAAATCCTTGATCTGCCAATGGAGTTTCTGCCTCCACAGATCCCTGCGAGCTGGATCATATGCCCCCTTGAACGGTTGCGACTTATCGCGCACGTTATTGAAGGGAGGCCAATCCGAGTGCAGGCCTTTGATATCGAAGAATCGCCTCGTCCCAGGCGATTCGAATTCTCCCTGACTAGCACCGGCCGGGCGTCGAATATCGTCCGGCAACCGGCCCTGCTCACGCAGGTCGAGACCGACCCGAGCCTCATCTTTGGATGAGTCGGAGATGCCGCCGTTCTTGTCCGGATCCCGTTGCAGCCCATCGAAGTCGTCGGGGTATCGATGCTCGAGCTGCTCGAGATGTCGCCAATGATCAGTACGCTCGTCCACCGTCAACTCGTGGCGTGGCCCGGACTCAGCGTGCAGAGACGTAGATGCGGCGTCACCGGCTACTGCTCGAACGTCCCCTGTTCCGGCCAGGCTCCGGTCTGGCGATTCTGGAACTCCGCCCAGGACGTCACGCGCGCCGGGATCCAGCCGGTCGGAGTGTACGACAGGGGATGTTTGGTGATCGTTACCCGGTATTCCGTTGGCGGGGAAGGAGGTTCGGTCAGAGAATCGATTCGGATGCGGTACTCGATCATTTCCGGAGTCTCCCGGGTTCGGTGCATCGTTATCCGCTCCCGGTACGGGAAGATCTGGGCGGCCATCGGTTGTCGGCCGGTCTGCTTGCTGAGGGTGTAATCCTCCTCGACGTCCGGGGTCGAGATACTCGGGTACTGCAGTACCCTCCCGGTCTCCGAATCGATCACCAGGACGGCTTGGCCCAGATCCTGGCCCGCTGCCATCTCCTCGGGCGTCGGTATCCTGATGCAGATCCAGCCGTTCGCGATTTGGTGGATCTCCCATTCCCGGTTGGACTGGAAGATCTGATTCAGGTACTCGGCGGCTCGTTCCCGGGTGTGGATCTGGGGCATGCGCTCCTCCTCGTTCGTCCGGGGTGATCATGTACGCCAAACCCGCTGAGCGATCGACCATTTGCTGGGGCGGGTGATCGGTCATGCGGGCTTGCTGCGGGTCCCACCACACCGGCCCCTTCGCGTCGTGCGGATAGACGACGACGGTGGCATGGCTGCTGCGAATCACCGGTGAACCGTTGGGCTCGTACAGGAATTCACCGGTCACGCCGTCCTTGGCATGCCAGCCATTGATGACGTACGCCGACGAGCCCGGCCCCAGCTTCGTCATACGCTCATGCAGATCAGCGAACTGCTTCTCGATCGGAGCGTCGGTTGGCGATACGCCCTCCCACTTGCCGCCGAGAAATCTCGCGGCGCGCATCGAGCCGTTTGCCTCACCCGAAATCGTGTCGACTGTGCCATTCTCCTTCAGGTCCGGCCATCGCGGCATGGCGACTTGCGGATCACCGTGGAACGACGCAAGAGCCGCGAGGGCATTGTCCACACAGTCGTTCGACCGTCCGAGTTGATGTGGGCCACCATCATTGATGAGAACGCCGTACGGATTCGTCCGCGGATCCGCTCCGATCAGGAACCGATTACCGTCTCGCAATGCATCACGGACCGCATGTTGATACACGGGATCCTCGAGCGTACTCAGACTCTTCGGCCGATAAGCCCGAGTCCCATCCAAACCCCGGAACCGCGCCGGTGTGTTCGCCGCGGCAATGTCGTCGCTCACGTGGCGGAGTTCGAGATGGGTTAGGGGGGCCATGTTTTGGGTCGGGTCGAGGCCGAGGTGGGTGCGGAGTTCGCGGGCTGTGGCGGCTAGCGGGGCGTCGGGGTGCCAAGGGCCGGGGGTGTTGGTGAGGTGGAGGTGGAGGTTGGCGGTGGTGGGGTCGGGGGCGGGGACCAGGTCGAGGACGAGGGTGTCGCCGGAGAGGAGTTTTTGGCCTCGGTTGAAGGTGATGTCGGTTGCCAGTTGGGCTTTTTCCCAGACCTTCAGTAGTTGGTCGGGGGTGAGGGTGCCGTCGTGGGTGATGGCGACCTTGACTCGGACCATGGCGATGGGGGCGCCGGGGATGTCCGTGTGGCGGGAGAAGTCGAAGGTGGGTGGGGCCGTGGGGGTTTGGTCGGGGCGGACGGGGGTTGTGCGGCCGTTTTCGGGAGGGTGGGGGCGGTAGGTGTCGCGCCATTGGCGGACGGCGTTTGCCTGGTTCACCGAGTCTCGGGGCCAAGACGGGAGAATCGAGTCCAGGGGGTGAGTGGGCTGCGGATCGCGTTGGTGGGCAGCGTGTTCGGGCGCAGGGTGATCGGGCTGGCCTCGATGGGGCGGTACCGGTTCCGGACGTGGCGGGGCCGGGGTGTGCGGCTGGGTGAGCGACTCGGGGGCTCGGTTGTGGAGCCATGCCGCGTCGGCGTGCTGCGGGGACTGCTGCGGCGCGGGGTAGGGAGACGCCTGGCCGGGGGTCGGACCGCGATCCGGAACGGGCTGCACCGGCGTCTCGGGCGCGGCGTGCTCGGGAGTGATCGAGCGCGGAGCGACCGGATCAGGGGTTATCTGCTGCGGCGCAGGAACTTCGGGTGCGGGGGTCGGCCAGGATGGCCGCGGTGGGATCGACTGATCCGGCTGAACATGGTCGGGTGCCGGGTGCGACAGGAGGCGGTCCGGTGTCGGCTCGGGCAGCTCGCGGTTGGGCGCGGGGTGGGGGGTTACTCCGTGGGATCCCCGGTCTCCCGTGCGATCTTCCGCAGTTCCGCCTCGCCCCAGGCTTGCCAGATCTTCTTCTGTTCCTCGGTCGGTTCGGGGCGGCCCTGGGCGTTCAGTTCCGCTCTGCGGGCGTCCATCTCCGCCATGATCTCGCGGTACTCGGGGGTGTTCCTGGATTGCTTCAGCGTCGGGCCGAGTTTCTCCAAGGCGATGCGCCGCATCTCCTCCGGACTGATAGGCATCGTGACCCCTTCCGAGATCGATCAGGTTGATGACGTACTTGTCCTCGTACGGGCGGGTGCCCGGCTCGAATGACCGGCCCTCCACAAGGAATCGGGTGCCGGGCGCGAAGACGACCTCGTCCTGGTTCAGGCTGGCCCACGAGATGTCCTTGCCGGACTGAGATTTGATGACCAGTTCGATGTTGCCGCCGGCCATCGACGCCGACTTGTCCGACGACGCGAAACCCGGATCGACTGTCACCGGACCTGGACGATTCGGGTCGTAGTAGTCGAGGAACCTACTGAGCTGTGCGGGGTCGTCGATGCGCAACGAGCGGAAGACGACGCCCTGATGGTCCGGCAGCTTGTTGTAAGCGTTGACCAGCGCACGTAACTCCAGGTCGTGCCGGGCAAGCAGCGCGGATTCACCGTCGCGAGCCGCACGGTTCAGCGGCTCGTTCAACGTCATGTACTGGTTGCGGCGAATGAGGTCGATCTCCGGGTCGGAGAGACGGCCCAGTTCTGGATGCTGGGCGGCGTTGCGGGCGCGGATGTCTCGCGCCTCCGCGGAACCGGGGTGGTGCTGGGCATACTCGTGGGCGACTGCCGGGTCGTGGTAGGCGGGGTTGGCGAAATAGGGCTTGTCTTCGACCGGGAGCTTCGGCCAGTAGCGGTCGGCGGCATTGCCCGGGACGGGCAGGGCGGAGGGTTCGTGCCGTGGCGGTTCCGCCCCGGGATGGACGGGTCCGGCGGGGGAACCGAAATCGGCGACGCGGTTGTCGGCCCGTTGCTGCGGATGACCTTCTCCACCAGGTATTTCCGACTTCGACAAGACGCCGTCCGCCGAGGTGCCGGACGTGTGTCGAATGTTGTCGGGAATGGATCCGGGCGACGACACATGGTCACCCAGCGGTGTCTCCGACGGGTGGTTGCTCGACGGTGGAACCGGCAGGCGATCGCCGGTGTTGAGGACGGGCACCGCGCGATCACCTGGGAAAGCGGCCCGCGTCGCCGACGGCAAACCCCGATCACCCGGTGTCGCGGCCGGTGCGCGATCACTCGCCGGCGCGGCGAGGGCGCGATCGTTGGGCACCGAAGTTGTTGCGGGCGTCTGGGTTCCGTGAGACGGGACGGGGCGGTCGGTGACCGATGGTGCGGATGCGGTCACGCCGGGTGCGACCGGACCGGACGGGGCGCGATCGACCAGCGTCGGGCCGGACGGGGTCGGAGCGGCCGGGACGGGGTGGCCGGGACCCGAGGTGGGACCTGCACCGCCGTGTGGCGCGGGGTCCGGGCTTCCTGGGGTGGCAGCGGGTTCAACCGGCGAATGTGGTTGTGCACCAAGGGAGGTGCCAGGATCGGCGGGGGCGGCAGCCGAAGCTGCCAGGGTTGTCGAGTCACCCCCATGCGCGCCCGAGTTCGGCAGGACCGCATCAGCTGGGACATGGTTCGGCGACGCCGCGTCCACCTGGGCGTGATTCGGCAGGACCACATCGGCTGAGCCATGTGCGGGCAGGACGGATGCGGCTGGGGCCCCGCCTGTTTCGCTGATGGCGGCGACTTCGCCGGGATGCGCTCCGCCATGGGGTTTGCCGAGGAAGCCGCCGCCCGCGCCGTCGGTGACGTGGGTGAAGTCGACGGGTTGGCCGGTGGCGGCGGAGAGGGTGGTGGAGGCGGCGGCGTTGCCGACGAGGTTGCCGGGGATTTGGGCGACGCCTTGGCCGGTCAGGCTGACGGCGGCGGTGGTGATGCCTGCGGCCTTGTCGCCGAACACCGTTCCGATTTTGTCGGCCATCGGGGCGGTGATCCCGCCGAGCTTGCCGACCGCGGGGGCGATGCCTTCGGCAATCGGGCCGGCGATCCCGCCTGCCAGGGCTCCGGCACCGGCGGAGGTGCCGACCTGGCCCCAATCGATGCCGTCACGGTGGCCCTGGGCAACCTGTACGCCTTGGGCACCCAGGTCGATGCCGCTACCTATCCCGGCGCCGATGGCCGCGTTCTTTCCGACGCTGAGTGCCAGTCTGAGAGCCGCCTTTTCCGCGAGGCTCGTGGCCATTTTGAGGACGGCGCGTTCCGCGAGTGCAGTGCTTCCCTTGAAGGCGAGGCGACCGATCAGCTTGATGATCGTTTGCCGGATGAGCAGTTTCACCGCCGCGAGCCCCGCCAGATCCGCGATCCCGCCGAAAGGCACAGCCAGCATGGCGACCATGACGATCAGCGCACCGTAGATGGTGTACTTGGCGAATTCGACGTCGGTGGCGCCGTGTTCGAGCTGGGAGTCGAAGCTGTCGCAGATGGCGATGAGTTTCGCCAGCTCGCCCGCGTCCCCGCCGGCGATCTCCTGCCAGTAGGTGGTCATGGCGTCGTGGATGTGACCGTCGATGGCGGAGAGCGCGTCGTTCATCGACGCCTCCGCGGGCTGCTGCAGCGCCTGCAGGGAGCTCGACATGGTGGACCAGTGTTCGGCGAGGCGGCGCATGGCGTCCTCGTCGCCTTCGGGCCAATGCCCGGCCAGGAAATCCAGCAGGATGCCGGGGACCGGGGGGCGCGTCAACGTCATGAAGCCACCCCGGTCAGACCTCGCCCTGCTTGGCGATCAGCGGATCGGCATTCGCCTTGTCCTGGGTCTGCAGGCCCGTCGCGACGGTGCTGACCCGGTCGCCGGTGCCCTTCAGCAGGGTCATGAGCTGGGAAAGACGCGAAAGCGCCTGCCCCACACCGCCGTCCGTGTCACCCTGCGGATACTTCGCCTCGAACGACTTGCCGGGCGCGTCGCCACCCCAGCAGCGACCTTCGGCGTCGATACCGCTCTTCAACGTCTCGAGCGCGGTGTTCACTTCCTCGCCGAGCTGCTCGAATCGCGGTGCGACGGCGTGCAATCGTTCGGGGTCCGACCACAGTTTGCTCATCGATCGGCCTTTCCGGCGGATTCGTCCGCGACCGGCGGCAGGGTCGACGGCGCGAACTGTTCGCGCAGTTCCTTCAGGTTCGGCGCGCCCGGAATGATGTCGCTCAGATCCGCCATCCCGTCGACGATCGCCTGCACCGGCTGCATGACCTGGGCGCGAGCCTGCGCAGCGGCCTCGACGCCGCCGCGGATCGTCGTGTTCAGTTCGGCCGTCAGCTGTTTCGGTGTGCACCGCTGGAAGGCGTCGTCGGCGATAGTGATCTCGGTGACCATGCCGGAGGCGTTCACGGTGATGCGGGCGAGGCCGTTCGGGGTGGTCGCGTGCACCTTCAATGCGGCCAGCTTGGCGTGAATGTCGCCGATCTCAGCCATTTCCCGATCGAAATCGGCCTGTGCGGATCCCAGGGCCGCCTTCAATGAGTCATTGGCCGAGCGGATTTCATCGCGTTCCCATTGCTCCACGCTGGTCACCACCCATCTCGATCTCGATCTTCACGCCGTCCGCACGGACAGTGGGGACCACGGGAGGCGTTGCTGTCGTTGGGTTTTCGTCCTCACTCGGGACAGGACGGGCCTCACGGCCGGGGTCATCGGTCCACAGCGGCCGGGGCGGGGCGATGCTGCCGCGAGCGGAGTCGTTCTCGGCGGGTTTGGCCGCGGCGCCCGCCGCACCCATGCCCATGGGTAGGCCGGTCGAAGGCTGTTGGTAGACGGTGTTGTCCGGGGTGGCCGTGTGATGGGCATCGACCGGCGCCGGGTGGGAGGCGGCGCTCTGGGGGTCGGTGTCGTTGCCGGACCTGGACTCCGTGGCGGCCGCGGTGGTGGACGGGTCGGATTCCGCTGTCAGGACCGGCTTTCCGTCCTTGACGGCGAGGGTGTAGCGCTGGGTCTTGCCGTCCGGGGTGGTGAGGGTGGCGGTCAGCGCCTCATCGCCCGAGCGGGTCAGCACGAGACGACCGCCCGGAAGATTCACGCTGAGCAGCTGACCCGGTGTCGTTGAGCCGGGAACCGCCGACGCGGAAGACCCAGGGACCATGGATGTTTCACCCGCGGCATTGGGAGTAGTCCCGACCGAAGCGGTCTTGGTGAGACCTTCCAAGGTCGAGCTGAGCTGTGAGAAACCCTGCTGGATGAACTGTCCCGCGCCGCCGGCAACGGAATTCAGGGTGGAGAGTACATCCGGCCCCGAAGTCGGCGTAGGCGTCGCGGGTGCGACAGGCACCGCCGACGCTGGGACCGTGGCGTCCGGGAGCACCCCCGCGGGACTCGTCGACAGCATCGACGGCGTTCCCCCGCCGCCAGTGGAATCGCCGCCGCCCGAGGGCACCCAACCACCGGGCGCACCAGTATCTTTCGGCATCGGCGGCGCTTCGATCCGGCCGACCTTGCCGAGGGCGTCGGTGGCCACGCCCAGGTACTCCTTGATCGCGGTATGGGTCTCCTCGCACAGTGTGGAGTACGCGCGGAAGTACCCTTCCACGCTCTCCTTGAAATGCCCGGTCCAAACCTTGCACAACGCCTGCGCGGCATCGTCGAACTTGGTCATGCCCGCCTCGGTGGAACCCGCACCACCGGAATCGTTGGCCGCCTTGGGAATGTAGTGCGGCAACCGCGCGCCCCCGAACGCCCCGTTCTCGGCGAGCACCTGGATGCGTCGCCGCGCGTTGTCACCGATCCCGGCTCGCTTGGCGTACTGGATGATGAGCGTGACGTCGTCGCTGTCGGCGGCCGCGTCGTCCTTGTGGCTGCTGTTGATGTCGCCGCCGCCCATGTCGACGTTATTGATGTGCCGCACTTTGTCGAGCTTGGCGAAGGCGTCGGCCTTGCGCTGGACACAACTCTTGACCCCGTCGACGACGCCGGACAGCACACCCGGTACGACCTGCACGGTGTCATAGGTCTGATCGGACCAGTCGCCGAGTCCGGACAGCTTGGTGCGCGCGGTTTCTCCGGTGGGCCCCTGCCAGTAGCCGCCGAGCCGCGCGGTGGCCTGCTGGTGGTCACCGCGGGCCTGGTCGATCTTGGGCAGCATGTCCTGGATTCGCTGTCCGGCCCCGAACAGATTGTTCATGCGCATGTCGCGCTGCTGGTAGTACAACTCGTCCATACCGCCGCGCCCGAGGCCAGGGATATCGGCGGCCCCGCCTGCCAGGAAATAGCGCTCCCGGACCAGCTTGAACCACTCGAGCCCGCCCTTGGCGTCCGCGAGGATCTCATCGACATCCTTGCGCGGATCGTAGGCCCCGCTATCGGATCGGACGGCCGCGTCCACGGCCACGTCCCCCGGCCCATGATCGCCGTACCCGGCCCACACGGCTGTCGCCCCGTCACCGCTGCCGTGCACGGTCACCCAGGCAGCGTCATTGCCCGAGCCCAGACCGATCGGTGAATTGTCCGCCACGCCGGTCACTTCCCGCCGATGGTCAGGCCGCCAGTGCCGTCGAATCCGACTCCCGCGATATCACCCGCGAACTGCTGGTCGGACGACTGCACGGTGTCGGCGCTGTGCCGCAACGCGTTCTCGAACGCCTCGCAAGCCGCGGACCATTTCTTCACGGTGTCGGTGACATGACCGAACCCCGCCACCAGCTGCTGGGCCTCGGCGGCGTACTCGTATCCGAGGTCACCGGCGTGGAAGGTGGTCCCGGCATCGAGCATGTTGTTCCAGGAGCCCGCCACCGCCGATAGCTCCGACGCCGCCGAACGGAACGAATCCGCCTGCTGCCGAACGCCTTCCGCGTCCATGCTGAGCCATTCGGTCACGCGCGCCACCTCGCCTCGTCGGCCTCGGTCCAATCGGTCGGGAGTACGAAGACGTCCCCGCCCCGACGCGCCACGGCATCCTGCCGCAGCAGCCGTTCGCGTTCCTCCCGGACCACGCGCCCGGAAGTCGCCTCGGCCGACTCGGATTCGGCGCGGGACTGCTCACCGAGCCGCCGCAGGCCCGCCCGCGCGGCCGCGTCGATCTCCTCGATGTGTTGCTCGAAGCGCCCGACGGCGGCCTGATGGGCCGCTCGGACGGCATCGATGCGGGCAGTCCAGTCCACAACCCCTCCCGATGGTCTCCGTGTTCGCTCGATCATTGCAGACGATCGAGTCCCGCGATCACCGCAGCGAAACTTCGCACCCCTGATCAGCGGTGCAATTCGCACACCGAAAACGAGCCGATCGGTTGCTCAACTCCCAGACCCAGCCCAGAACACCACCGGGCCCGCGGACCGCGACACCGCCACAACCCGGAATCCCCCCGAACCCCGCGACCGAGATCACACCCGAGATCAACTTCCCGATGATCGGAACGTGATCGATCTATGACGCCTGTCACAAAACGGAACATATATCCAGGGGATTTCCCGGAAAACTGCGGAAAATTCGATCCAGCAGTCGGAACGACCCGTCTGACGTGGCACAATAACCCTCATGACTGGACTTGGAGTACGACTCGTGGCGCGTCGCCATGTCGACTTCAAGCGCGTCTGCAGCGCGAGCTGTCTGCCGGGAAGCCTCCGGTAGATCGGCTCCCATTCCCCGGAATCCAGCGTCCTTCTGACGCTGTAAGAGCCGGTTCTCTGATATCGGAGGCGTGAGCCAGCCCCTCCCGCCTGCCCGCAAGACCTTCAGGAGCGACCCCCATGACGTCGAGCACCGACGCCACCAGTTCCGATAACGCTCACTCCGCCCGGCCCGCAAAGCCTGTCGCGGAGCGACGCGTGCGTCCGGATCGTCCGCGCTCGGAAGCGCCTGTCGCGCCGCGGGAACGCACCGCGCGTCCGGTCAAGCGCAAGTCGGAGGGGCAGTGGGCGCTCGGCTACCGCGAGCCGCTCAACGCCAACGAGCAGAGCAAGAAGGACGACAACCCGCTCAACGTGCGCGCGCGCATCGAGAACATCTACTCGAAGCAGGGTTTCGACTCCATCGACAAGAGCGACCTGCGCGGCCGCATGCGCTGGTGGGGCCTGTACACCCAGCGCGAGCAGGGCTACGACGGCACCTGGACCGGCGACGAGAACATCGACATCCTCGAGGCCCGCTACTTCATGATGCGGGTGCGGTGTGATGCCGGCGCACTCAACCTGAAGCAGCTGCGCACCCTCGCCGAGATCTCCACCGAGTTCGGCCGCGACACCGCGGACCTGTCCGACCGCGAGAACATCCAGTACCACTGGATCGAGATCGAGAACGTGCCGGAGATCTGGCGGCGGCTCGAGTCGGTCGGCCTGCAGACCACCGAGGCGTGCGGCGACTGCCCGCGCGTGGTGCTGGGCTCCCCGCTGGCCGGTGAATCGCTCACCGAGATCATCGATCCCACCTGGGCCATCGACGAGATCGTGAAGCGCTACATCGGCAAGAAGGAGTACTCCAACCTGCCGCGCAAGTTCAAGACCGCCATCTCCGGCCAGCAGGATGTGGTGCACGAGATCAACGACGTCGCCTTCGTCGGCGTCGTGCATCCCGAACACGGTCCGGGCCTGGACCTCTGGGTCGGCGGCGGCCTGTCCACCAACCCGATGCTGGCGCAGCGCGTCGGCGTGTGGGTGCCGCTGGCCGAGGTGCCGGACGTGTGGGAGGCGGTCGTCTCGCTGTTCCGCGATTACGGCTACCGCCGCCTGCGCACCAAGGCGCGCCTGAAGTTCCTCGTGAAGGACTGGGGCATCGAGAAGTTCCGCGAGGTGCTCGAGACCGAGTACCTGAAGCGGAAGCTGATCGACGGCCCGGCGCCCGAGCAGCCCAAGCGGCCCATCGACCACATCGGCGTGCAGAAACTGCGCAACGGGCTGAACGCGATCGGCTTCTCCCCCATCGCCGGTCGCGTGTCGGGCACCATCCTGACCAAGGCCGCCGAAGCCATCGAGCGGGCCGGTTCCGACCGCGTCCGTTTCACCCCGTACCAGAAGCTCATCGTGCTCGACGTGCCCGATGACAAGGTCGAGCAGCTGATCGAGGAGCTCGAACCGCTGGGCCTGCACGGGCGTCCGTCGCACTGGCGGCGAAACCTGCTCGCCTGCAGCGGTATCGAGTTCTGCAAGCTGTCGTTCACCGAGACCCGCAAGCGGTCCCAGGCGCTGGCTCCGGAGCTGGAGAAGCGGCTGGCCGACATCAATGCCGAGCTCGACGTGCCGATCACCATCAACATCAACGGCTGCCCCAACTCCTGCGGTCGTTCGCAGATCGCCGACATCGGCTTCAAGGGCCAGCTCGTCGACGACGGTGACGGGAATCAGATCGAGGGCTTCCAGGTTCACCTCGGAGGCAGCCTCGGCTTCGACTCCGCGTTCGGCCGGAAGCTGCGCCAGCACAAGGTCACCGGCGAGGAAGTCGGCGACTACATCGAGCGCGTGGTCCGCAACTTCGTCAAGAACCGGGACGAGGGTGAGCGTTTCGCGCAGTGGGCCGTTCGCGCCGACGAAGCAGACCTGCGGTAGTTAGGGGAATCAGCAATGACCACAACGAAACTCGCGGAAGACGAGCTGCGCGCCCTGGTCGAGAAGGGCAATGCCGAGCTCGGCCCGAACGCGACCGCGCAGGAACTGCTGCAGTGGACCGAGGACACCTTCGGCTCGAATTACATTGTGGCGTCGAACATGCAGGACGCGGTGCTGGTGCAGCTGGCCTCCCAGGTGCGCCCGGGCGTGGATGTGCTGTTCCTCGACACCGGCTACCACTTCGCCGAGACCATCGGCACGCGTGACGCGGTGGAGCTGGTCTACGGCGTGAACATCGTCAACGTGACGCCGGAAAACACTGTCGCCGAACAGGATCAGCTGCTGGGCAAGGATCTGTTCGCCCGTGACGCCGCCGAATGCTGCCGCCTGCGCAAGGTGGTTCCCCTGAAGAAGTCCCTCGTCGGATACAACGCCTGGGTGACCGGCATCCGTCGAGTGGAGGCGCCGACTCGCGCCAACGCACCCCTCATCTCCTACGACGAGGGCTTCGGCCTGGTGAAGATCAATCCGATCGCCGCCTGGTCCGATGACGAGATGACCTCCTACATCGAGGCCAATGGCATTCTCGTCAATCCCCTTGTGGAAGAGGGCTATCCCTCGATCGGTTGCGCTCCGTGCACGCGGAAGCCGGAACCGGGATCCGATCCGCGATCCGGCCGCTGGGCCGGGCTCGCCAAGACCGAATGCGGGTTGCACGCCTCATGACCTCACTCGAGACTGAATTCGACACTCTCGCCGCGCTCGACACCGAATTCGACACGCTCGCTGCGCTCGAATCGGAGTCCATCCACATCTTCCGTGAGGTGGCAGGCGAATTCGAGCGGCCGGTGATCCTGTTCTCCGGCGGCAAGGATTCCACGGTCCTGCTGCACCTGGCGATCAAGGCCTTCTGGCCCGCGCCGCTGCCGTTCGCGCTGCTGCACGTGGACACCGGGCACAACCTGCCCGAGGTTCTCGAGTTCCGCGACAAGGTGGTCGAGAAGTACGGGCTGCGACTGCATGTCGCGTCCGTCGAGGACTACCTGGCCGACGGTCGCCTGCAGGAGCGCCCGGACGGCATCCGCAACCCGCTGCAGACCGTGCCGCTGCTGGACGCCATCAACGAGAACCGCTTCGACGCGGTCTTCGGCGGTGGCCGCCGCGACGAGGAGCGTTCGCGCGCCAAGGAGCGGATCTTCTCGCTGCGTGACGCGTTCGGCCGCTGGGATCCGAAGCGGCAGCGTCCGGAGCTGTGGAACCTCTACAACGGCCGCCACGCTCCGGGCGAGCACGTGCGCGTGTTCCCCATCTCCAACTGGACCGAGCTGGACATCTGGCGCTACATCGCCCGCGAGAACGTGGAGCTGGCCAGCATCTACTACGCCCACGAGCGCCCGGTGTACCAGCGCGACGGCATGTGGATGACCCCCGGCACCTGGGGCGGGCCCTCGGACAACGAGGAGCTGCTGATCAAGTCGGTGCGCTACCGCACCGTCGGCGACGGATCCACCACCGGCGCAATTCTTTCCGAGGCGGCCGACAACGAGGCGATTCTCGCCGAGGTCGCGGCATCCCGCCTCACCGAACGTGGCGCGACCCGCGGCGACGACCGCGTGTCCGAAGCGGCGATGGAAGACCGCAAACGAGAAGGGTACTTCTGATGAGGGCACCGAACGTGGCGCACAGCGTCCAATCCTGGGCGAGCGACGACCGCGTGTCCGAGGCAGCCATGGAAGACCGCAAGCGAGAGGGTTACTTCTGATGTCCGACCTACTGAGACTGGCCACCGCCGGATCGGTCGACGACGGCAAGTCCACCCTGGTCGGGCGGCTGCTCTACGACACGAAATCGGTGCTGGCAGACCAGATCGACGCGGTCACCCGCGCCTCGGTCGACAAGGGTCTGTCCACCCCGGACCTGTCGCTGCTCGTCGACGGCCTGCGCGCCGAGCGCGAGCAGGGCATCACCATCGACGTCGCGTACCGCTACTTCGCCACGCCCGCACGGTCTTTCGTGCTCGCCGACACCCCGGGCCACGTGCAGTACACCCGCAACACGGTGTCCGGCGCGTCGACCGCGCAGCTGGTGATCCTGCTGGTGGACGCTCGCAAGGGCGTCATCGAGCAGACCCGCCGTCACGCCGCCGTCATGGCGCTGCTGGGCGTGCCGAAGCTGGTGCTGGCCGTGAACAAGATCGACCTAGTCGATGATCCGGCCGGTGTCTTCGACAAGATCAAGTCCGAATTCGCCGAGCTGACCGCGAAACTCGGCTGGTCGCCCGAGGACGTGCAGGAGATCCCGGTCTCCGCGCTGCACGGTGACAATGTCGCCTCGCGCTCGGAGAACACCCCCTACTACGACGGGCCCTCGCTCATCGAGCACCTGGAGTCGGTGCCGGTGGACGCGGACGCGCACGGCCGCCACCAGGTCGGGCTGCGTTTCCCGGTGCAGTACGTGATCCGGCCGCGCACCGCCGACTACCCGGACTACCGCGGCTACGCGGGACAGGTCGCGGCGGGCGTGGTTTCGAAGGGCGACGAGGTCGTGGTGCTGCCGTCGGGCACCCGCACCACCGTCGAGCGCATCGACACCCCCAATGGGGAACTCGCCTCGGCGCAGCCGGGCCGCAGCGTCACCCTGATCCTGGCCGACGACGTGGACGTCTCCCGCGGCGACGTGATCGCCGCCGCCACCGACGCTCCCGAGCCGATCGACTCGTTCGACGCCACCGTCTGCTGGCTCGGCGACAAGCCGCTGCGCCCGGGCGCGCGCCTGCTGCTCAAGCACGGCACCCGCACCACCCAGGCCATCGTCGGCGCGCTGCTCGAGCGTTTCGACGAGCAGCACCTGGCCGCCGACCCCAACCCGGAGTCGCTGTCGCTCAACGACATCGGCCGCATCTCGATCCGCGTCGCCGACGCCATCGTGGCCGACGACTACAGCGTCAACCGCCACACCGGCTCGTTTCTGCTGATCGATCCGGCGGGCGGCAACACCCTCGCGGCCGGCCTGGTCGGCGACGCCCTGACCGCGGTCGAGGTCGGCGAGGCCGAAGTCGGCGCCGAAGTCGGGGTCTGAGATGAATCCGCCCGGCAACGGCGCAGTTCCGGCCGTCCCGCCGGGCGCAGCGGCCGGTCACCGCGCGCCCTGGACCCTGTCCACCGTGCGCGGCGGCCCGGCCCGCCCCATCCGGCTCGAACACGCACCCGCCTTCATCGCGGTCGCGCACGGCAGCCGGGATCCGCGCTCGGCGGCGACCATGCGGGCCGTCGTGGCGCAGATCGCGGCCCAGCGCCCGGATCTCGATGTGCGCCTGGCCTTCCTGGACCTGAGCTCACCCTCGGTCGATGAGGTCGTGGATGCCGTTGCCGCCGACGGCCATTCGCATGCTGTCGTGGTTCCGCTCTTGCTGGGCAGCGCCTTTCACGCCCGGGTGGATCTGCCCGGACTGCTCGACGCCGCCCGGGCCCGGCACCCCCAGCTCAGCCTCACCCAGGCCGACGTCCTCGGCCCGGACCCGCACCTGATCGTCGCCCTGCGCGACCGCATCGTGGCGGCCATGCCCGACGCCGACTCCGGCCCGGCCCGAGAAGCCGTCCCTCGCTGGGGAATCGCGGTCGCCGCGGTAGGCTCCTCGTCCCCCACCGCCAATATCCGCACCGCGGACGTCGCACGCCTGCTCTCGGCCATGACCGGGTGGGACACCGAAACCTGCTTCGCCACCACCGAACCCACCCTGCACCGCGCCTTCGCCCGCCTGCGCGCCCGCGGCGCCGACCGAATCATCGTCGCCCCTTGGTTCCTCGCCCCGGGCCTCCTCACCGACCGCCTACGCGACAGCCTCCCCCAACTACCGCACGCCCGAACCCTCGGCGCACACCCCCTCCTGGCCGAGGTCGCCCTCGACCGCTACGTCACCGCCGCCCTCCCCCTCGAACTCTCCGCCTGACCGCAGCCGTCAAGCTCGGCTCATGCGGTCGGAAAGCGGAGGAGCCGATCGACCGTGCGTTGCGGGGCCTCCTCCGGCAGGGAATGTCCGCAGGGCACCGGCTCTCCGGTGACCGTTTCACACCAGGACTGCCAGATCCGGAGGGGATCGGCTGCCATATGAGCTGGGTCTCGGGGATCCCCTGCAGCAGCAATATCGGTGGCCCGCTGCCGTTGCGGCGACCGTGGACGTGGCTGCCGTCGGAACGTCGAAGGTCTCGAAACCGGTGAACACCCAGCCACCGATCAGCGGGACTGGGTGCCGGGTTCGGGGATGGGGAGGTACGGGATGAGGGTGTGGGCGAGGTTGGTGATGGTGAGGGATTGCAGCCAGACCCGGCCCGGGCCGGTGAGGGCGGCCAGGAAGAGGCCGTCGCCGCCGAAGAGGAGATTGCGGACGCCGCGGATCATGGTGATGTCGAAATCGACCGAGGCGTCGAAGAATCCGATGTGGCCGGGGTGGACGCGCAGGGTCTCGCCCGCGGCGAGGTTGTATTCGACGACCTCGCCGGAGAGTTCCACCCAGGCGTAGCCGTCGCCGGACAGGCGTTGCAGGGTGAAGCCCGCGCCACCGAATATGCCCGCGCCGAGGCGGCGCTGGAAGCTCAGTGCGACACGGACATCGCCTGCGGCGCAGAGGAATCCGTGGCGGTGCACCATGAACTCCTGGCCCTTGTGCAGCTGGACCGGCAGGATCTGGCCGGGCAGTTTGGCCGCGAAGGAGACGCGGCCGGGTTCGCGGTGGGCGGTGTATTCGGTCATGAAGAGCCCGGCTCCCGCCATCGCGCGGCGGACCGCCCCGAAGACTCCGCCGGCCGCGCCGCGGGTGGACGTGCTCAGGCGAATCGAATCGGTCATCCAGGACAGCTGCCCGGCTTCGGCGATGAGGCGGTCGCCCGGTTCCAGCGCGACTTCGAGCACCGGCATCACGGTTCCCCGGATTCTGGCGTCCATCAGGTTCCCCTCCCACGGGTCGCGGCTCTCACCAGTGTGCCCGTTGCGGCGAGGACGTGGGATCGTTGCCGACTTGCCATCGAGCCGACCTTCTTAGTAATTTAGGCTTTCCTTACCTAATCTAGAAGGCTCGATCATGCTCATGACCAGCAGCGCCCGGCCCCGCGCCGGGACGGCGGGCGTTCCGCACGATTCCTGGGGAATCGTGTCCGGCCACGCCGTGCTGGCCACCGGCACCCTCGCCGCCGCGATCTGGATCGCCGCCCACGTCACCGCCAGCGCGACCGTGCGCACGGGTGGACTCGCCGTCCATCTCACCGCCCTCGTGGTGGGGTTCGGCGGCGTGCTGCTGGCCGATTCCTTCGTTTTGCGCTGGGCCGCAGGACGTCTCACCCTGCCCGAGACGCTGCGCGCCGTGGGCCGGTTGCACGTCCCGATCTGGCTGGGACTGGCCGGACTGGTGGCCAGCGGTTGCGTGCTCGAGCCGAATCTCGCCTCGACCATGACCCGCACCAAGCTGGCCCTGGTATTCGCACTGACCCTCAACGGCATTCAGGCGTGCGCGCTCAACCGCCGCCTGCAGGCCCGCGGCGCGGCCCCGCTGACCCCGCGACTGCTGGCCTGGGGCGCGGCCACCGGGCTCGTCTCGCAGATCTGCTGGTGGGGCGCGACCGTCATCGGCTTCCTCAACGCCCGGCACTGAACGACCGCCCGATACGCTGGGCGAATGATCAAGGCTGCGGTATTCGATGTGGGCGAGACGCTGATCGACGAGACGCGCATCTGGTGCCGGTGGGCCGACCGGCTCGGCGTGCCGCGCTTCGCCTTCCTGGGCGCGATCGGCGGCATGGCGGCCACCGGCCGGCCGCTCACCGACGCCTTCGAGCTGGTGCGGCCGGGCCTCGACGTCGACGCCGAGCAGATCGCGTGGGCGGCCGAGGAACCCCACAGCCTGCGCAACAACTTCGACGCCGACGACCTCTACCCGGATGTCCGCCGGGCCCTGGGTGAGCTGCGGCGACGGGGAATCACCGTCATCATCGCCGGAAATCAGCCGCCACAGGCGAAATCGGCGCTGGAGCGGATGACGCTTCCCGTGGACGCCATCTACACCTCGGCCGAGTGGGACCTCGAGAAACCAGACCCCAAGTTCTTCACCCGCGTGACGGAGGTGGCGGGTGTCGCGCCCGCCGAGATCTGCTACATCGGCGACCGGGTCGACAACGACGTCGTGCCGGTGCTGGCGGCGAGCATGATGCCGGTGCTGATCCGCCGCGGCCCGTGGGGCTACCTCACGTCCGAACTGCCCGACGCCGCCCGCGCGACGGTCATCGACGGCTTGGACGAGCTGCCGGACCTGCTGTCCCCGGCCTGATTCCAGTTCCATGACACATCAAGTGTGACGGCCGTTTTCCGCCAGCGCCCGACCCCTGCGCGGCGTTGACTATGACACGTCAACGAAATCAGCTCTACCGCAAGGGGAATGCAGTCATGGATGCTCGCTTCGCAGGCAAGGTCGTTCTCATCACCGGCGCGACCTCGGGAGTCGGTGCGGCCGTCGCCCGCCGCATCGCCGCCGAGGGCGGAACCGTGGTGCTCGGCGCGCGCGGCAAAGAGGCGGGCGACCGGATCACCGAGGAGATCCGCGACGCGGGCGGGAACGCGCTGTTCGTGCCCACCGACGTCACCGTCGAGGCCGACGTGGCACGCCTGACCGGCGTGGCCGTCACCGAATTCGGCCGCCTGGACGCGGCTTTCAACAATGCGGGGGCGGTCAACGCCTTCGGGCCGGTGGAGGACATCGACGAGGCGGGCTGGCGCGCCGATCTGGAACTCAATCTGACGGCCGTCTATTACGGTCTGCGGCACCAGGTTCCGGCGCTGGCGGCGAGCGGCGGCGGCGCGATCCTCAACAACGCCTCCAACCTCGGCGTCGTCGGCATGGGCCAGGTCGCGCCCTACGTCGCCGCCAAACACGGGGTGGTGGGCCTGACCCGGGCCGTGGCGCTGGAGGCGGCCGACCGTTCGATCCGGGTGAACGCCTTGATCTCCGGCGCGGTCGACACCCCGGCCTTCCGCGCCTCCATGGGCGCGACCCCCGAGGGCGAGGCCGCCATCGCCGCCCTGCACCCCGTCGGCCGCATCGCCCACCCCGAGGAGATCGCCGCCTTCTGCGCCTACCTGCTCAGCACCGAAGCGAGCTTCATCACGGGTGCGGCGCTGGCCATCGACGGCGGCTTCACCGCCCGCTGAACCGCGCAGGTGCACCACCGCATCGCGGGCCTGCACACCACCCACACCGCAACTGCCGCGCCCTTCATCGCGACAGGCCCACCACCGCGTCCGGGCACTGGAAACGCGGGGTGGGCCGGTCACTTTCGACGACGGGATGAGAGGTTGCAGGTCCCTCACTCGCCCGCCGCCGGTTCGTGGGGCGGGCCGAGATCGGCTCGCCCGGAATCGGGGACGAGGTGGGGGCGGGGTGGTCAGGCCCGCCGGCCACCTGCGTCGCCGTGGGGAGAGGGCGGATGGTGGGACTCCATCGCCTCGTCTCCCCCGCAACCCGAACCGGCGTGTGGGACAGCACGCCTGGCGCGGGATCTGCTGAAAAGCCTTCGGCCGCAACGGGCCGGACCGGCCCCGTCGCGGTGCAGGCGACCGGCGAGGATGAGCGCCGCCAGCACCAGCGGGGTCGAATCGACCGTCGGACAGGACCAGCCGGGAAGCGGAGTGCGCAGCGAGCCGACCGGACCGAGCTCGTCGTGCCGGAAGGTCGCGGAACGCCGGGATACGCAGCGCAACACGGGATCAGCGGTGCCCACCGCCACCACCCCCCTTGCCGCCGCCGGCGCCACCGCCGCCTCCCATGCCGCCGCCTCCCATGCCGCCGCCACCGCCCATACCGCCGCCCATGCCCCCGCCGCCCATGCCGCCGCCACCGGCGTGCATACCGCCGGGAGACCCGCCGCCCGGGCTGCCCGCGCCGCCGATGCCGCCGCCCTGCGGGCTGCCACCGAGAGATCCTCCGCCGGAGGGGTTTCCGCCGGTACTGGCGCCGCCGGTCGCCCCACCCGGAGTCGAACTGCCGGGAGAGCCCGCGCCGACACCGGTTCCACCGCCGGGGGCCGAACCACCGGGTGAACCCGCGCCGACACCGGTCCCGCCACCGGGAGCCGAACCACCGGGAGAGCCTGCCCCGGTACCGGTTCCGCCACCGGGAGTGGAACCTCCGGGCGTCGAAGCACCGGGCGTCGAGCCACCTGGAGCACCACCGGTCGTGGCTCCGGCCGGGTCTCCGGTCGTGCCGCCGGGCGTGCTGCCGCCACCGGTTGATGTGCCGCCACCGGTCGGCGTGCCGCCAACCGGAGTCGAGCTGCCCGGGGTCCCGGTGGAAGGCGTTCCCCCGGTGTCGATCCCACCGGTACTGGTACCGGGGGCCGAAGTGCCGGGCGTGCCGTCGCCGGGGGTCGTTCCACCCGGGGTGCCGGTCTGCGTTCCACCCGTCGCGCTTCCGGGGGTCGAGCCGCCCGGCTGGCCCGCACCGGGCAGGCCGCTACCGGGATCTCCCGCCCCGGGCGAACCCGTACCTGGTTGTGTTGCGCCGGGCGAACTTCCGGGCGCGCCTACGCCGGGCAGCGTTCCGGAGATCGGCCCGACGGTCCCGTCGGGCACGCTGACCTTCGGGACCTGGCTGCCGAACGAGCCCACGTTCCAGCCGTTGAGCGCCGGGTTCTGGAAGGGCAGCGGATTGATGAACTGCGCCGGATTCGCGTAGGTGACAGCGTTATCCGCGAGCATGCGGGTCTCGCAGTGGGTGCCGCCGCCGGTGGTGTCGACCGGGCGGCCGTGCACCCAGGTGGGGGTCACCGTGGCAGCGATGGGCGCGTAAGTGCGGACGGCGGCCACCGTGGCGATGGCGTGGCTGCCGGTACCGGGCGGCGCGCTCACGTCTTCCAGCATGATGACGTCGCCGGTGCCGAGCGCCGCGGTGCCCGCGGTCGGATCGGCCGGTTCGGGAGCGGCTTGCAGACCGGGCGGTCCGGCAACGGGGCCGCCGAGCACCGTGGCGGCGGACATGGCCAGCGCGGAAGCCACTGCCGCACCGGAGATCACGGCCGCGCGGGGCGCGTAGCGTCCGATGGCCGATCCGGTGTCGATGCTGCGGAAGGCGGCGATGGCCGCGCCCACGGCGACGGTGTGCGCGGGATCGGGCGAGATGACGACCGGGCGGCCGAGGTCGGCCAGCACCCGCGCCACCTCGGCGGGCCGGGCCGCGCCACCGATCAGCAGGACGCGGTCGATGTCCTCCATGTGCAGGCCCGCACGGTGCACGACGGACCGGACCAGCCGTAGCGAATTGCGAATGTGCCAGCTGCGCAGGCGATTCGTGTCCGAGGCCGGCACCACCGCCGACACCGGCTGGGTCGCGCCGGGCGCGATGCTGCGCGCGTAGCGGGCCAGCAGGGTGCCCAGCGGGCGGCCGCCGTATTCGTGGGAGCGTTCGGCGCGGCCGAGGATGCCGCGTTCGTCGCGGTCGGCCTCGGTGCGCACGACGGCGATGTCGAGGGCATTGCCGCCGAGGTCGTAGACCAGCGTCAACCCGTATTCGGAGATGCCGTATTCACTGTCGAGCCACTCCACCGCGGCCACCGGCTCGGGCATGAGGGTGACATCCGCCGCGCCGGACCAGTCCAGCGCGCGCCGCAGCCGCGTGACGTGTTTGTCCGAATAGCAAGCGGGATAGGTGGTTACGGCGGGGGCTTCGGGGGCGTTGGATTCGATGAGCCCGTTCACCACGGCCGCCACCAGGTCCGCCGGGGACCAGATGCGACCGCCGATGACCACCGGGTCCGGCTCCGACGTGAGATCGGCGAAGTCCGTGACCACGGGGGCGAACCGGGGAATTCCCCCGATATGCGGCCCGCCGGCGCTGTCGAAGGTGACGGCGGTCCGGCGAACGCGCACCGCGGGCCGGGTTCGATCACCAGCCGAGGTCGCCCATACGGAGTTCACTGTGCCGATGCTCATGCCAAAGCCAACTGTCATTGCTATCCCGTCAACGCACCGAGACCACGGCCTCCACGGGCGTACCAACCATGTGGTCGCGGTCGTTTTCCAAACAGCGCGTTCAGGTTAGCTGGCGTTTGCGGGACTTGAATATCGAATCGGGAGAAAAGATTTCGCGTCCAGTAGCGAAGTTGGCGAATCTACTGGTCAGGCAACTGCACGAGCAAGATCGAATCCGGATGCCCGACAAAAGCAACCGAACAGTCTTTCTCGATGGCTACAACCTAGCGAACGAAAAATTCATACCAACCGGTAGGCAAGGAGTGTCCGGAAAATAAAACCGCAACGTCAGTTCGGGAGTGTGAATCACCGATCACTGGTCGGTAGCTACCCCGGAATTCCCCACGCGGGCCGCTTCACCGTCCGTGATTCGCAATGAAATCTTCAGTACTACCGGTGATGTCGTTCCGAGCAAACTCGGCATTACAACTCGCACAACAGCATCGGTACGTTGCGTACGCAGGGGCCTGATGGATTCGCAGCCGGGCCACACCCGGATACGTTGCCAGGCACAAAAAGTCAGCGGACAAGGCACGGGACTGCGGTGCCGGACGCCGTCATCGCGGCACCCCGGCCGGGAACGACGAAGGCCGCCGCACGCACAGGGGGTTGCGTACGACGGCCTCCGGTGGGGCGTCCCTGAAAGGGGTGGTCAGCGACGCACCAAGAGGGGGAGCTTGCGGCGGGGGCGGTTCACCGCGCCACCACGAACGGCGTGCGGCTGACGCTCACCAACCAGTCGGTCGAAATCGCCTGCACTGCGGGCAGGTTGAGCCAGCCGTCCGGCATTGAAGTCGTCGACCAGCTGACGCACGGTCTGCTGCGCACACGACTTGTTGGTACCGATGAAACCGGTCGGCCCGCGCTTGATCCACCCGGTGACATACGCACCCGGCACCACCGCGCCACCGGACTCCTCGGTCACCCGGCCGTCCGTGTTCGGAATGATCCCGGCCCGCTCGTCGAAGGGCAGACCCGGCAGCGCCACACCGCGGTAGCCGACCGAGGTCAGCACCAGCCCGGCCTCGAGAGTCTCGACCTCCTCGGTCGACACGGCGTGCACGCCGCCGTTGTCACCGGTGACGAGCTCGTTGCGCACCACCTCGACACCGGTCACCCGATCCACCCCGGCGAACGCCGTCGGCGCGGACAGGTACCGGAACACGATGCGCTTGCGGCCGCCCACCGGGCGATCGGCTCTGTCTTTGGACCTTTCGGCCAAGCCGCGCAACAACTTCAGCTTGTGCTCGACCTTCTGCGACATGCCCTCGACGGGTTCGGGAATCTCACCCTCGACCACGATGTCGACATCCGCGCCCAGCAGGCCGACGAATTCCGGCACGGTGAAGGCGGATTCGGCCGGGCCACGCCGGCCCAGGATCACGACTTCCTCGATATTGCTGCGCCGCAACGCGATCAGCGCCCGCTGCGACACATCGGTGTCGGCCAGCAGTTCCGGATCGGTGGTCAGCAGCCGCGCCACGTCCAGCGCCACATTGCCGTTGCCCACGATCACCGCGCGCCGGTGCGACAGGTCGAAGTATCGGCCCACCTGATCAGGATGCCCGTTGTACCAGGCTACGAAGTCGGTGGCCGAGGCGCTGCCGGGCAGCCCCTCCCCGGGGATGCCGAGCTTGCGGTCCGAGGACGCGCCGACGGCGTAGATCACCGCGTGATGGTGCGCCAGCAGCTCCTCATGCGAAACATGCTCGCCCACATTCACATTCAGGTATGACCCGAATCCCTGCTGCGCCGAGATCACGTCGAAGAGGTTGCCCACCTTGCGGGTCTTGGTGTGATCGGGCGCGACGCCGAAACGGGCCAGGCCGTAGGGCGTGGTCACCTTGTCGAACACGGTCACCGAAACGCCGGGCTGGGTGAGCAGTTCGTCGGCCGCGTACATGGCCGAGGGGCCCGACCCGACGATGGCCACCCGCAACGGTTCCCGTCCGGGCTTGACCTCCGCCGCGGGCACCGGCCTGGCCAGCAGCGGCCGCGGCCGCTCCTGCCGGTAGAAGTCGGCATTGATCTCGATGAACGGAAGCTGTTCGGACGTCAGCTTTTTCGTCGAGGTGATGGCGTCCACCGGGCACGCGGTGGCACACGCGCCGCAGTCCACACAGGCCTGCGGGTCGACGTAGAGCATCTCCGCGGTCAGGAAGTCCGGCTCATCGGGCGTGGGATGGATGCAGTTGACCGGGCAGGCGTAGACGCAGGACGCGTCGCTGCAACAGGATTGGGTGACGACGTACGGCACTGGACGGTCCCCTTCCTACGCGACCTTGCCGGAACGAATCGGCTCCGAGCGGTAACGCGAGGCCGCGCCCCCGATGCCGAACAACTTCCACACGCGCTTGGAGATCGGGTTCATCAGGCCGATCTCGGTGGCCAGCGCGCGCACATCGATGAAGTAGTCGCTGAAGACCTGCTTGGCCTCCTTGGAGCCGTAGAACAGCTCCTTGCGCACCTGCTCCGGAATGTCGAACTCGCGGAAGAACTTCTTCGGCGGCGTCGCGATGGAGCGACCCAGGATGAACATGACGATCGGCATGGCGATGGAGAGCACGAAGCGGTTGGCCACGTTCCCCTCGGGCACGTGCTGCTTGAGGAACTCGTGCGCGAAGGAGATGTGGCGCGCCTCCTCGGCGACGTGAATGCTCATGACGCCGCGCATGATCGGGTGCACCTCCTCACCCGAACGCAGGATGTCCTTCTGGATGTGGTCGATCGGCTCCTCGCCGGCGAGCACGGCCATGAAGAACAGGTTGGGGAACAGGACCGCGATCGGTACGCCGAGGAAGCGCAGCTGCCGGACCAGCGGGCCCATGCCCGGCACATCCGCGCCGATGCGGTTCACCATCTCCTGGAACATCAGGGTGTGGTTGAGTTCCTCGGACATCTCGTGGGTGCAGTAGCGGAACTCCGCGTCACCGTTGGGCAGCGAGAAGGTGTGGTTGACCATGCCGCTGATCAGGATGGACTCGAACTGCAGACCGACCTTGGCGACATTGGCCTGACGGTATTTGCCGATGGCGATCTTCCGCTCGTCGCTCAGCGCCAGATACCACGGGTGGCGGCCCAGCGGATCGGCGGACGCGGGCAGGATCCAGCGCTCGGGCTTGGCGTTGGCGTCGAAGTCCGGGTTCTCCCAGTCGATGTCCTCGTAAGGATCGAAATGCTTGTTCACCGACCCTTCCGAAAGCAGCAGCAGCTTGTTGGCATACTCCTGAGCTTCGGCAACCACCGGGTCTTCGACGGGTGTCGTGGTGGGAGACATCGTCGTCACCTCTCCAGTAGAGCGTTTATCTGTGCCCCATGGTTACACCAAACTGGAGAGGCGTCAACAACCCGTTCGCAAGATGCTTGCAGAAGTTAGCGGAGATTGGCACGCTCGGGCGCCCGAACCCGCCAGTAGCAGGACAAATGATCGATTCAGAGTGCGGCCACCCTCGTGACACGCCGGAACAGGCCCGTGAAGGGATGGTGGCGATGTGCGCCGGAATCCTGATCGAGCAGGGCCTGCCTGGCCGCGATGGCCGCGCCGTCGGCGATCGTGCGCTCGGGATCCGAGGCCACCACCACCGGCCGCGCCAATTCCTTGGCGAGCACCTGCGCCACCTCGGGCGGGCGGGCCGCGCCGCCGACCACCAGGATCCGATCCACATCGGCCATGGTCACGTCCGCGATACGCAGGCATTTGTAGACCAGACCCAGCGACCGCCGAATATGCTCGCCGCGCAACTCCCCCGAATCCGCGTCCGAGAGCCCGCGCGGCACGACCTGCGACCCCGCCGTGCGCCGCAACTTGCGCGCCACCAGGTCACCGAAGGCCCGGCCGCCGTATTCGACCGAGTGCAGCGGCAACCCGACCACCGGATTGCTCGGCGCACCCATGCCCACCCGCAGCAGTGTGATGTCCAGCCCGGACCCGCCGAGGTCGTAGACCAACGCCAAACCCGGTGTGAGCGGGCCTCGTTCGGCCGCCAGCCAGGCGGCGGCGGCGATCGGCTCGGCCACCAGAGTGGCGGTGGTGAGCCCGACACCGTCGAGCGCGGTCCGCAGATCCGCGACCAGATTGGCCGAGTAACCGGCCGGATGGGTCACCGCGACCCCGGCGTCCCCGTTGGCCAGCCGTCCGGCCGGCGGCTCCCCCATCACCTCCGCGACCACGCTGTAGGCCACCGTCGCAACGAGATCCGCGGCCGAGAGCGCCCGGTGCCCGACCCGCGCGACCGGAGCGCCCCGCTGGCTGAGATCCGCGAATTCGGTGATCACCCGCCCGTGCCGGGGAATGCGGCCGACCCGCGCGGTACCGGAACTGTCGAAGGTGAGGGTGGTGCGCCACGTCGTCGGCGGACCGGCGAAACCCTTGCGCCCGGGAGGATGTTTTCCGGATCGTTCGGCCGCCGTGGAGCAAACCGTATTGACCGTACCGATAGACAAACCCACGCCGAACGCCATCATCCACCTCGATCTGCCACGCACTTAATCGGGCTGAGCGTTTCACCAGTCCGTCTGACCCGACCCGAGTTCATGCAACTCCTGCGCCGGATGCTTGCCAACCACCGGACACGCGGTTGTCCGCACGTGCGCCGGTTTCCGGTCAGAACCATGCTGTCCAGGCAGGCGAGGGCGGACACGCCCGCGTGCGTCCGGGTCGCGCAATGTTTGCCCGCCTTCGCCCGTTCGCCGGTTGCGGGACAGCGGGTGCCGAACGGTTCGGATGTGACGGGTGACGACGAAAAAGCCCCCGCACCGGACTGTTCCGGAGCGGGGGCTTCGACGGTGCGCGAACTCAGTTGGTGGTGGGCGTCTTCAGCATGTTGGAGCTCAACACCGACACGACGCTGTAGGCCAGGTTGATCAGGTCCGGAGCGACTCCGGTGTTGCCCATCAGCATCTTGGCCAGGGGGCCGAAGAACTTGATGGCCGTTTGGACCAGGGTGCTCATGGTGTCGACATCGAGGCCGTCGGACTTGGAGTTCTTATCGGTGGACGGCGTCTGCGAGCCCGGATTCGCCTGTACACCGGGGCTGGCCGGGGACGGAGTCTGCTGGCCGCCCGGTGTGCCCGGGGATTGCGGCTGTGGTGCCGGAGCGGGGCGCTGCGGGGCGCGCTTGTCCGCGACCGGCTTCACCGCCGCCGGAACAGCTTGCGGCGCAGCGGATTGCGGCTGTGCGGCCGGGGCCGGCTGGGCCTGCGGGGCGGCTTGCCCGGCGGGCGGCGCGGACTGCGGCTGGGTGGCCTGTGACTGCTCCCAGTTGAGGAACTGGTCGGCCAGCTGCTGGAAGACGCCGAGCCCGTTATCGGCCGGCGTTTGACCCGCCCGTTCCGGATTCACCTGCGCCGGAGTCGGAATCTGCGGGGTCTGGACCTGCGCCTGCGGTGCGGCGGCCGATGGCTGCTGCGCCGGGACCTGCGCGGGTTGCGCCGGAGTCTGGGCGGGCACCGGTGCCGACTGGGCCGGAACCTGAGCCTGCGGCTGCACCTGCGGAGACTGTGCCTGCGGGGCCGGGGCGGCTTGCGCCGGGGCGGGGGCCTGCGGCGTCTGGACCTGCGCGGGCTGCGCCGGAACCTGCTGTCCCGGTGGCGTTCCCGAGTCGGCGGCGTGCTCGGCGGGCACCGGCACGCCGAGCAGATAGGAGGCGATCCCGGTGACGATGGTGACCGCGTGCTTGAGCTGCCCCTCGGGGCTCTCCAGCTGCTGGGCGTCCTCGACATTGGCGCCGTTGCCCATTTCGAGGAACACGTCCGGCACGGTGGTCAGCGCGGGACCGGCGATATCGGAGCGGGTCTGCAGTCCGTCGACCGCCCCGTTGTAGGTGGCGGCCTGATACCCGCCCTGCACATAGGCGTCGCGCATGGCCTTGGTGGCGGTCAGCCCGGGCCCGGACTGCACCTCGGTGACCTTGGCGTCGGGCACCGGCAGCTGCGGCACGATGAGGTGGAAGCCGTGGCCGTCGGCGGGACCGCTGTCGGCGTGGATGCTGAGCGCGACGTCCGCGCCCGAGGCGCTGGCGGCCTTGGCCCGATCGTCGACGCAGCCACCCCAGCCGGTGTCGTCCGGGCGGCTCATGACGACCTTCGCGCCGAGGCCCTCGAGCGAAGTGCGCACCAGCTCCGCGACATTCCAGTTGATGGTGTGCTCGGCGATGCCGTGCAGGCTGGTCATGCCGGTGGTCTGGCACGCCTTGGTGCCACCGCGGCCGTCACTGACCTGCTTGTTCACGTCTTGGGTGTGGTTGGGGCCCTGATGGCCCGGGTCCAGGAACACGGTCTTCCCGGCGAGTTTCTGGGGCAGCTCGGGCAGCGCGGGCGCGGCCAGGGCGGCGACCGGGACGATCCCGGCCACGGTGGTGATGGCCGCCGCGGTGACGGCGGTGCAGATTCCGGCCTTGGTGATGCTTGGCTTCATAAGCGGACGGCGCTCGGGGCTGAGCGCCCCTCCCTTCCCACTAGTAACACCAGACTCAGCCATTCACTTTAAGCACACACAGCACTCTGGCAACATCAGTTACCGTCTGGCAAGCCTTCGTGATGGAACCGTTACTTGTGGTCAGAAGCCCGGAAATAGCAGTTCAGGGCGTCGTCGAGCGCAATGGGCAAACGACCACCGCGCCCCACTATCCCGCACCGGCCGGTCGGCACGGCGATGGCGCGCCCGGAGAAATCGCGGCGACCCGCCGCGAGAATTCATTCACCCCGGCAGCTCGGCGCATCCCCCGACGCCGAGCCCCGGCGGTCACCCGCGGATCAAGCCGAAACGATCTTGTCGCCGTCGACCCGGATCGCCTTCGAATCCAGCGCCCGCGGCGCGGGCCCACCGGCGACGGTGCCGTCCAAGTGATAGCTGCTGCCGTGGCACGGGCACTTGATCAGGCCGTTGGTCACCTCGTTCACCTTGCAGCCCAGGTGCGTACAGGTGGACGAGAACCCCTGGAAGGAACCCGCGGTGGGCTGGGTGATGACGGTGTCGCCGGCGATGACGCCGCCGCCGACCGGGACGTCCTTGGTGTAAGCCAGCTCGTCGTCGTCCTGCTTCTTGGCCTGCGCGTTCCCGTTGCCCGGGTTGGGCGCGGCGGACGCGGACTGGTTGGAGCCGCTGCTGCAGCCCGCCACCGTCAGCGCGGTGGCGGCGACCGCACCGGCGGCCAGGGCGGTGCGTCGGTCCAGGTGGAAGCCGGAAAGGTTCTCGGTCATCGGAACTCCTCGCTCGGGGGCCGTCCGGTTGCCGGGCGGCCACTCTAGTTCGACGTGCGGGGAGCGCTGCGGGTTCACGCGCTGAGGGGCAATCGGCGCAGGGAGCGCAGCGCGTAGTGCACGCGGGTCTTGACGGTGCCGACCGGAATGCCCAGGTCCGCGGCGACGTCCTGATAGGCGCGGTCGCGCAGGATGACCTGCACGACCGCGTCACGCTGGGCCGCCGGCAGCTGGGCGAGCAGGTCGGCGACCAGCAATCCGTTGGTCAGATCTTCCACGAAATCGGGCCGGGCGCAGTGGTTTTCGGTCTGTTCGCCGATCTGGTCCCAGCTGGTGTCGCCGGGTCGGGCGGCCCGGAAGCGGGCGGTGTCGGTGAGGACGTTGCGTTCGATGGTGAGCAGCCAGGTGCGCACACTGCCACGGGCGGGGTCGTAGCTGGCGCAGGCGCGCCAGCCCCGCAGCAGGGTCTCCTGCACGGCGTGCTCGGCCAGGCCCGGATCGCCGAGGCGGCTCATCGCCCGCCAGTACAGCAGGCCCCGATCGGCGGCCAGCACCGCCGCCAGGCCCGCGTCGGTGCACAGCCGGGCGCAGTGCGTGGCGCATCCGGTCGCGACCGGGCGAAGACTTCCCATGCCTGAATATCGTTACGAAGCCCAAAAGGGCATCGCTCCCGATTGTGCATCGGCCGAAATCCGGCGATTTCCCGAAAACAGACCGAATTTTCTGATAGACACCGACCCCGGGAGACGCGGGGGTCACCCGAACGCCGCACGCCGGGAACCGTGCGGCGCCAAGTGAGCTGCTCAGGGAGGAACACCGTGCGTGCAGGCGCGCTCGTGGCCGCGGGAGCCTTCGCTTCCGCGCTGACAATGGCCGCATCCGGAATTGCGGCCGCCGAACCGGCCACCGATATCACTGTGGACGGGACATATGTGGTCAACGTGGATATCAAACCGGGGATCTATATCGGCGACGGTTCACCGGATCCGGCGAACGGCGGCTGCTTCTGGCGACGGCTGTGGAAGATCCAGACCGCGCAGGACTATCCGGATCCGAACTACTACATCATCGCCAGCGACTTCGTCCGGACCAAGCCGGTCACGGTCGAGATCAAGGCGACCGACGTCGGGTTCTCGACCGTGAACTGCGGGGCCTGGCACCTGACCCCCGCCCAGCCGAACACGGGGTCGGCGGGCTGAGCCGCCCCGACTCCGGGCGGCAGAGCCGCACCCGGGGCGCGGCTAGGGTGACGGCATGACCAGGCAGAAGATTCTCATCACCGGTGCCAGCTCGGGATTGGGCGCGGGCATGGCCCGCGAGTTCGCGCGGCGCGGGCGAGATCTCGCGCTGTGCGCGCGGCGCGTGTCCAATCTCGAGGCGCTGCGGGACGAACTGCTGGCCGCGCACCCGGGCATCACCATCGCGGTGCGCGGGCTCGACGTCGACGACCACGCGGCGATCCCGAAGGTCTTCGAGGAACTGCGCGAGGAACTCGGCGGCCTGGACCGGGTCATCGTCAACGCCGGGATCGGCAAGGGCGCGCGCATCGGCACCGGCCGGGCCGACGCGAATCTGGCCACCGCCACAACGAATTTCGTGAGCGCGCTGGCCCAAACCGAGGCGGCCATGAGCATCTTCCGGCAGCAGGACCACGGCCATCTGGTGCTCATCTCGTCCATGAGCGCGGTCCGCGGGCTGCCGGGCAAGAAGGCGGCCTACGCGGCCAGCAAAGCGGGTGTGACGGCGCTGGGCGAGGGGCTGGCCATCGAATTGCGCGGCACCCGGATCAAGGTCACCACCGTGCAGCCGGGATTCATCGCGACCGATATGGCGGCCAAGGCCGGGGACGCCAAACTGGTTGTCCCGCTGGACAAGGGCGTCAATTCCATGGTGGCCGCCATCGAGCGGGAGGCGGTGCGCGCGTCGGTGCCCGAATGGCCCTGGCGCGTATTGGGATTGGTGATGCCGCTGTTGCCTCGCGCGATCATGGCACGAATGGGCTGAGGCCCCGCCCCGTCATTCCGGCGTGCTTTTGGCCGGAATCCACCCCGCGACCATGGATCCCGGCCAAAAGCATGCCGGGATGACGAGGGGGCAGCCTAATATCGCGACCATGGCGAAGTTCAGCACCTGGGACGGTCTCGAGCTCAACTACACCGTCTGGGAGGGTGAGGGCGTCCCGGTGGTGCTGCAGCACGGAATCGTGGCCGATACCAATGCCAATTGGATGAGCGTCGGCGTGGTCGCGGCATTGCGCCGGGCGGGGCACCAGGTCATCTCGCTGGACGCGCGCGGGCACGGGCGCTCCGAGAAGCCGCACGATCCGGCCCGCTATTCGTGGCGGTTCATGGCCGATGATATGCGCGCGCTGTTCGACCATCTCGCACTGGATCGGGTTGCGCTGGTGGGCTATTCGATGGGCGGGATCATCTCGCTGCTGGTGGCCGCGGAAGACGAACGGCTGGAGCGGCTGGCGATCGGCGGCATCGGGTCCGGTGTGGTGGACTGCGGCGGCATCGACTGGCGTGTCATCAATGCCGAGGACATCGTCACGGCCATGAGCGGCAACGTCACCGACGCGGTTCCGCAGGCGCGCATGTTCCGGATCCTGGCCGACGCGCTGGGCACCGACCGCGAGGCCATTGCCGCCGTGGCCCAGGGCATCAACGAGGCCCCGATCGAAACCCTCTCCACCATCACGATTCCCACCCTGGTGCTGGCGGGCGACGCCGATCCGTTCGCGGCCGAACCCGAACGTCTCGCCGCCGCCCTGCCGGACGCGCAATGCGTTGTGGTCCCCGGCGATCATCTCGCCGCGGTCGCCGATCCGGGCTTCTCCGCCGCCCTGGTCGACTTCCTGAAGTGACGACCAGGGCCCACACGGGGTTTCAGGGGTTCACCCCTGAGAGTGACGAGAGTTGCCTAGTACTGCTTGCGGTGCGGGACGAATTCCAGGGTCAGCAGGGCGAGAGCCACCAGCAGCACCTCACGCCAGCGCAGCAGCACGTACCGCTGATCGCTGAAGGCGTTGAACTTACGCAGGAATCGGTACAGCGATTCCAGCCGGATCAGCGGATCACCGGCCCGCACAGCCACATACACCGCCTGCATGGTGCGCGACCGCTGCTTGTCGGCGAAGATCTCCGGAAACGCCGCGAAGGCCAGCGAGATTCGCTTGATGCCGTGCTCGCGCGCGTACTCCACCAGGTCGACGATCATGCGCTCGTCCAGCCCGTTGGGGGCGTCGCGCCGCCGCCACGGCACGTCCAGGCTGAGCTCCTTGCCGTTGCCGGACATGCCGTAGCGCTGGAAGCCGACCACATGCCCGTCCGCACACCGCGACATGACCACCAGCATCCCGGGGTGCCGGCCGTCCAGCAGGTGGTCGAGGATCATGGAGAAGCCGCGGGTCTGACGGCCGTGGCCCCATTCGTCCACGATGGACAGCAGCGTCTCGCGCTGGGGCTCGGTGAGCGCGACCTCGGGCACGATCTCGGTGGTGACACCGAAGTTCTTGGTGCGGCTCACCGCCTGGCGCAGATTGCGGAACTTGCGGCCCACCAGGTCGAAATGATCCACGTCGATGACCACGTCGCGGCCGATGGCGATGGCGCGCAACCCGCGGTGGTCGACGGCGCGGCGCTGCCAGATCGCGCTGACCTCCGGGCTCGCGCCCAGGATCGCGACCTTCCAGCCGTGGCTGCCCGCGAAAAGCGAGAATTCGGTGAGCAATTCGGGGAACCGGTCGGCGTCGCCGATGGGATCGCCCGCGACCACGGCGATTCCGAGGCGGGCCCGGTAGGCCAGCGCCGCGGAGCCGTCGGGATTGAAGTAGTAGGACTTCGACGAGTGGAGCGCGAAGGGGGCCAAGGGATCCCCCTGGCTGCGGCGCACCAGTTCGGCGACCCGGGGCAGCTGCTCGGGCTGCGGCTTGCTGCCCTGCGGCAGCACCAGGATCGCGCCGCTGGCGGCCAGGAACACGAAGCCGACGACCGGATGGTCGGTGCGGTAGCTGAAGTTGGAGACGACCAGCGCCATGGCCGCGTAGGTCAGGTGCGGCAGGGTGATCGGGCGGCGCAGGTACAGGCCGCGGGCGACGAACAGCCCGGCGAAGGACACGGCCACGAACCAGCCGTGGTCGTCGCCTTCCCTGGACGCGCGCTCGGCCGCCCACACCAGGATGACGCTGGCCAGTACCAGCGCACCCATCAGCCCGACCCGCGTGTTGGGCCCGGCGGTGAAGGTCGTTTCGCGGTACGCCGTCAACGTCGGATTCGGTATGCGTTCCTCACGCATCTGGACCCCTCTCCTCCACGCGCGAAAGCCTCACACGCCCTCTCCCCATGGTGACTCTCCGCGTCTCCTCATCGACACACTATGCCCGGGAACCGATTCGAGGCACGCCCTTATTCCTGCGGGTCCGGGCGGTCCTACCGCGGCCAGCCGAGACGGGGTGAGGTCAACACCGGGTCGGTGATGCCATTGTGGCAGGCCAGACCGACAGCATCCCAGCCCGCGAGACGCGATCCGGCATCGTAAGCGGATTGAAAGAAATCCAGGGCGGCGGCGACGGGGTCGGCGCTGGCGCGGACGTCGTCGTAGGGCAGATAGGCGCTGTGGCCGGAACCCGAGCTCACCCACTTCGCCGAGGCGGGACGCAGGGGTTGATCGCTGAGCCCGGCGGGTTCGGGTGCGGTGTAGGAGTAGAAGGTCGGCGCGGGGACCTTGTCGTCGCCGAACCAGAATCCGGCGCTGATCACCTCGCGTGAATAGGCTTCGCGGGTCACCGGATCCACGCTGTCGGGCATGGTGATCTTGCGGTCGGAGAAGCGCTGCACCGCGAGATCGAAGGTGTGCCAGAACACTTGGACCGGCGAGATCTTGCCGGAGTAGGTGGCGCTGAAGCGTTCCAGGACGCGGCCGACCTGGCTCTGCACGCGGAATGCGCGCTGGGCCGCGGCGGGATCGTAGGTGCGGTGTTCCTCGTCCTCGTCGAAGGGCCGCCCGTGGTCGGGCAGGTCGAACGGGGTGGGGTGGGCGAGGGTGACATCGACGCCGAGATTGCGCAGCCCGTTCATGGTCTGGACGTAGAAGGTCGCCACCGACTGCCCGGCCAGGGGGATCTCCTCCTGCGTGCCGCGGTCGTTCGACAACCGCAGCACGTGATCGAAGAAGTCGAAGGCGCAGGTGAACACGGGCCCCTCGGCGGCGGTGCCGAGCGGCACGGTGGTCCAGCCGCGGGCGGTGAGCCGGTAGGTCATGTGCCACCAGTGATTGCGCCTGATGCCCTTGGCCAGGGCGACCTTGCCCACGATCTGGGCGTAGCGGTGGAGGGTTTCCTTGGTGGGCCGCCAGGAGTCGAGCGGGATGGCGGGCAGTATTTCCTCGGCCATTCGATCATCCTAACTAGCTACCGTTTGGCTACCGACCGTCGCCGGTGTGCCCGGCCAGCAGTTCGGCGAAGGGACGCACCGCGCCGACGCCGTTGCCCGAGGTGCGGTGCCGGATGGGCTCGTCCTGCAGGAAGCCCTGCACGCCGGTCTGCTCGGCGACCACCAGCTGGGCCAGCTCCGACGCCGCGCGGTGGACGCGCTCGGCGAGCCCGCTGGATCCGAAGTCCTCGGTGGCGGCGAAGACGCCGGTCGGCACGACCACTGCCCGCAGGTAGCTGAACAGCGGGCGCATGGCGAAGTCGAGGACCATGGAGTGCCGGGCGGTGCCCGCGGTGGCGGCGATGAGGACCGGCATGCCATTGAGCGCGTCGGTGTCCAGGACGTCGATGAACATCTTGAACAGGCCGCTGTAGCTCGCCGTGAAGACCGGCGTCACCGCGATCAGGCCGTCCGCGTCGGAGACCTTTTGCCGGGCCGCGGCCACCGCGGGGGTGGGTAGCCCGGTGGTCATGGTGGTGGCGAGATCGCTTGCCAGTTCCCGCAGTTCGATCACCTCGACCTCGAGGCTCTCCCCGCGCCCGCCCACCGCCGCGGTGACCGCGGCGGCGAGCTGGTCGGCGAGCAGCCGGGTGGACGAGGGCTGCGACAGCCCGGCGGTCAGCACTACCAGTTTGCGACTCATGCTCGTCCTCAATTCTTTTCGGCGAGCGCGCGCTCGCGGGCGGGCTCGACCAGGTGGTGCGGGGCGTCGGGCCCGGCGGCGACCAGGCTCGCGTGGGTGGGCGGGTCGCTGGGCACGTCGGCGGGGCGGCGGGCCTCGAATTCCTTGCGCAGCACCGGGACAACCTCCTTGCCGAGGATCTCGATCTGCTCGAGCACCATGTTCAGCGGCAGGCCGGCGTGGTCCATCAGGAACAGCTGGCGCTGGTAGTCGCCGACATTGTCGGCGAAGCCCAGGGTGCGTTCGATGACCTGCTCGGGAGTGCCGACGGTCAGCGGGGTCAGCTCGGTGAAGTCCTCCATGGACGGGCCGTGTCCGTAGACGGGCGCGTTGTCGAAGTAGGGGCGGAAGATCTTCTTGGCCTCTGCCTCGGTCTCGGCCATGAACACCTGGCCGCCGAGTCCGACGATGGCCTGTTCGGCCGCGCCGTGGCCGTAGTGCTCGAAGCGGCGGCGGTACAGGGTCACCATCTGCTTGGTGTGCTGCTGATCCCAGAAGATGTTGTTGTGGAAGAAGCCGTCACCGTAATACGCGGCCTGCTCGGCGATTTCGGCCGAACGGATGGAGCCGTGCCACACGAACGGCGGGGTGCCGTCGAGCGGGGCGGGCGTTGCGGTGAAGCCCTGCAACGGGGTTCGGAACTTGCCCTCCCAGTTGACGCGCTGTTCGCGCCACAGCTTGCGCAGCAGGTGGTAGTTCTCGATCGCGAGCGGGATGCCGTCGCGAATGTCCTTGCCGAACCAGGGGTAGACGGGTCCGGTGTTGCCGCGGCCCATCATGAGGTCCACCCGGCCGCCGGCCAGGTGTTGCAGCATGGCGAAGTCCTCGGCGATCTTGACCGGGTCGTTGGTGGTGATGAGGGTGGTCGCGGTGGACAGCTGCAGGCGTTCGGTCTTCGCCGCGATGTAGCCGAGCATGGTGGTCGGCGAGGACGGCACGAAGGGCGGGTTGTGGTGCTCGCCGGTGGCGAAGACGTCGAGGCCGACCTCTTCGGCCTTCAGAGCGATCGCGACCATGGCCTGAATGCGCTCGGCCTCGGTGGGGGTCTGGCCGGTGGTGGGGTCCATGGTGACGTCACCGACGCTGAACAGTCCGAACTGCACGGGTCCTCCTCGGGTCGCTTCCACCATTTGGTGGATATGGCAACCACATGAACATACGGGGTCACGGGCCTATTCCGAGGCTCGCCGGGAGCGTGATTCGCACCACTCCCGCCCCCTTCGGGCAACCCCGGTCACGGGTCCCGAATTCCGGCCGCACCTGCCCGGTTCGGAGCTCCGGATACTGCGGAGTACCCGCAAATTACCTGCGGGTACAGCGAAACACTCAGTAGTGCAAGATCTTTCGACGTATCCTGAACATTCCCCGCGCAACGCCGGAGATCTCGAGCATGGACAGGGGGTAGATCCAATGGCGGACAACACCGTCGGTACGGCATACGCCGTTGTCGTCACCGCGGTCGCCGATCCTATGCAGGTGGAGGGCCTGGAATGGGATCGTGCGGTGGAATACCTGCCCAGTATCGATTCCCACACCATGCGCAAGTGGGTGCGCGCCCAGGAGAACGGCCCCGGCTCGCGCCGCGGCGTCGTCATTCCGGGCCCGCAGAGGCGCGTGGTTCCCCGACATCCCTACCGCGAGGTCTGCGTGCCCTCCGCGGAATACCAACTCTTCAGCGCGGCGGTCCGCACCAGCCGCCGCCGCGCGCTGGCCACCGCCTGCGCCGAGGACGAGACCCGCCAGCGAAACCGCCTGGTGTCCTCCACGCGCTGAACTCCGTTCGGCGCCCACCTCCCCATCCCGCTCGGGGGGTCGAGCGGGATGGGGAGGTGGGCGCCGGCGGCGTGTCAGACTCACGGTGTGCGCATCGCGATCCTGGGGCCATTGGAAGTGATGGCCGACGACGGGCCGGTGACGGTCGCCGGAACGCGCCTGCGCGCACTGCTGATCCGCCTCGCCCTCGATCCGGGGCGCACGGTGAGCGTCGGCGCGCTGGGTGAGGCGGTATGGCCGGACCGGCCCCCGAAACGGCCCGAACACGCACTGCAGGAGCTGGTTTCCCGGCTGCGGCGCGCCCTGCCCGCCGATGCGGTGATCCGCTCGGGCGACGGCGGATACCGGCTGGAGATCTCCGGCCTCGCCGTCGACACCCACCACTTCGAGGAGCTGGTGCGCGGCGGACTGCTGAGCCTGCGCCGCGATGACCCGGCACGCGCGATCCACCAACTGCGCGAGGGACTCGCGCTCTGGCGCGGGCCCGCGCTCGCCGATCTCGCGGAACTCCCGTTCGCCGCCGCGGCGGCCACGCGCTACGAGGAGCTCAGAATCACCGCCGCCGAATCCGCGATAGCCGCCGAACTGGCCGCCCGCCCGGACGATTCGCTCCTGATCGCCGAACTCGAGGACCTGATCGCGGCCAGTCCGTTCCGGGAGCGCCTGCGTCTGCTCCACATTCGCGCCCTCCACGACGCCCACCGCACCGCCGAGGCGCTGACGGCCTTCGACCGCTACCGCACTCACCTGGCTACCGAACTGGGCACCGACCCGGGCCGGGAACTCCTCGACCTGCACCTCCATATCCTCCGCGGCGAGACCCCACTCCAGCGCGCCGAGCCCGGTTCGACCGCGGCGACACCCGCCCCGCCGCCGGATTCGAGGGTGCGGCTGCGGTCCCCGCTGACGAGTTTCGTCGGGAGGGAGCGCGAACGGGCCGAAGTGGGTGCGCGCCTGGAGCGGGCGCGGCTGGTGACGTTGGTGGGACCGGGCGGGGCGGGGAAGACTCGGCTGGCCGTCGCCATCGCCGGGGAGGTGAGCGGGCGGTTTCCGGGTGGGGTCGGGGTGGCGGAATTGGCGGCGGTAGACGATGTGTCGGATGTGCCGCAGGCGGTGGCGGCCGGGCTGGGCGTGGTGATGTCGCGGACCCACGAGCCGCTGGGGATCGATCCGGTCGGGCTGCTGGCGGAGGCCCTGCCGACCGCCCCGACACTGCTGGTACTGGACAACTGCGAGCACCTCATCGCCGGGGTGGCGAGCTTCACCCAGGATCTGCTCGGGCGGGTGCCGGGGCTTCGCATTCTGGCCACGAGTCGCCAGTCTCTCGGCATCACCGGGGAAACGCTGTGGGAGACAACGCCGCTGCCGGTTCCGCCGCCCGCTGCCTCGAATGTCGCGGACTATCCGGCGGTGCGGCTGTTCCTCGATCGTGCGCTGGCCATCCGCGCCGACCTCCCCATGTCCGAGGCGGACCTCGAGACGATCGCCGTCATCTGCCGACACCTCGACGGTCTGCCCTTGGCATTGGAGCTCGCCGCCGCGAAGCTGCGCGTCATGCCGGCGGCCACGCTGCGCGCCCGGCTCGGCGATCGATTCGCCGTCCTCGCGGGCGGCAGCCGCACCGCACTCCCCCGCCATCGCGCCCTGCGCGCCGTCTTGGATTGGGACTGGGAGCTTCTCACCGAGCACGAGCGTGCCGGGCTGGCCCGGCTGGGCGTCTTCTCGGCACCGTTCGACCAGCCCGCGGCCGAGGCGCTGGGCGTGCCCGCCGACGAGCTGGAAGCACTCCTGGACAAGTCACTGCTTCAGCTACTGGAGGATGCCACGGTCGATCCCGCCGATCCCGGATCGCCCGCGCCGCGCTACCGCATGCTCGAATCCATTCGCGAATACGGCCTCGAAAAGCTCACGGACCGAGGCGAACTCGACGTCATCCGCGCCGCCCATGCCACATGGTTTCTCGATCTCGCCGAGCGGGCATTACCGCAGCTGCGCGGGCGCGACCAACTCCCATGGCTGCGCCGCCTCGACGCCGATCGCGACAACTTCCTTGCCGCCCTGCGCTTCTCATACGAATCCGGCGACGCCGACACCGCCGCCCGCCTGGGCTCCGCCCTCGGCATGTATTGGGCCCTGCACGGCGCTCATGCCGACGCAGTCCGCCTGCTCCGCCCGGTCCTCGGCCTTCCGACCGACCACCCCCATCCCCCGCTGGCGGCCGCCTTCGCCCTGCATTCCATGCTCGCGGCCCAAGCGACCGAACTCACCGCCGCCACCGAAGACATCTACCGCTGGACAGGCGCCGACCGCCCCCGCCCTTCGACCACTCTCGAAACCCACTCGGAACAGGACGATTTCACCGGCGCATTTGACGCACCGGTTTCCGGCGCCGTGCACACGATCCCGCGTGAGCGCGCGGGTCACCCTCCGGCGAGCGACATCGCGTTGGCCGCGACCGATGCGACCGGGGATGAGGCGACCGATTCCGGGAACAACGTCCGCCAGGAGGACGGCTCCCTCGACCGGAACGTGGTCGGCGGCACGGGCGCGGCGGGACCGGCTGGGGATGGGGCTGCCGAGTTGGCCTGGGCGCTGGTCGAATTGGCTGACGAACGAACCGGGGCCGGGCTCGAGGTGGTGGGATCGTGGCTCGAGCACGGGGATGCGTGGACGCGGGGGATGTTCTGGCTGGTGCGGTCGTTCCTGCACGCCAATGCGAGCGGGGTGGCCGAGATGGATGGGGATCTGCGGACGGCCGCGGCGTGTTTCGAAGCGGCCGGGGAGCGGTGGGGTTTTTCGACGGCCCTGACGTTTCTGGCGTTCGCGCGGGCGACACTCGGGGATTTCGACGGGGCTACGGAGGCGATGGCGGCGGCGCTGACAGCGGTCGAGGAGTTGGGTGATGGTGTCGCGCTGCGGGTTTGGCTGGTCATGGTGCGGTTGCATTCCGGAGCGGTGGAGACCGCGCGGGCGGAGCTGGGGGCGCTGCTGGCCGGGCCGTTGTCGGCCGGGGACACGGTGATGGTGCGGTTGCTGGCGGCGGATATCGCGCGGTTCGACGCCGACGCGGCCGAGTCGGCGCGATGCTTGCGGATCGCGGCGGACGAGCTGAACCGCGGCCTGGGTGACGATCGGTCCTATCGCACCATGTTCGGGCTGCGGATGGGTTTGCTGCGCGCTGGGGAAGGGCGGGTCGCCGCCGCGGCCGCGCACTGCGCCGACGCGTGGGCGAACGCGGTGGCGATCCGGGACACGCCGATGGTCGCCGAGGTCAGCGTCGGGGTGGCGCGGACCTGCCTGGCGGCCGGGCTCGCGACGGAGGCGGCGCGGGTGCTGGGAGCGGGTCACGCCCTGCGCGGTGCGCCCGATGCCCGCTACCCCGACATCGTGTCGCTCCGAACGGAATTGGACGCGGCGATCGGAGCCGGGGCGGCGGTCGCGGCCTACGAGCAGGGCCGGGCGCTGAGCCGGACGGAGGCCATCGCCGCGATCGAGACCTGCCTGTCGGCGGTGCGGGAGAACGCCCCGCGCCCGGGCGTGTGAGCCGCCGTATGAGCGTGATGTGAGTTCGGTGTGAGCGTGGGCCCGCAGTGTGGGCCCATGCGAAACGAATCCGATCTGCACGAGTATCTGACCGTCTATCCCCATCAGATGGCCTTCGGCGACGACGAGCCGGGTGTGCTCGTCGACCGCTGGTTCACCCCCGATATCGACTTCCGCAATGACGGGTACCGCTTCGATCGACGCGCCCTGGTGGCCCATGCGCGTCCGGCGCGCAAGAACGCGGAATCCGTTCGCGTCGAGGTGCATCGGGCATTGCTCTCGAACGACACCTTCGCCGCGCACTACACGCTCTATGCCACACTGCGCACGACCGGCCCGACCGCGACCGAGATCTGCATGATCGGGCGGCTGGCCGCCGACGGCCGGATCGCGGAGGTCGATCAGCTCACCCGTTCCGTCCCGGTCGAGGGCGAATAGCCGTGCGTATCAGACTGTCACGGCGAATCGGGTGGGTCGTCATCGCCTGCTGGGTGGTGGCCGTCGTCGCCACCGCGGGGCTGGCGGGCAAGCTGGGTTCGGCCCAGAAGAACGACGCGACCACGTGGCTGCCGAAAAGCGCCGAGTCGACGAAGGTTTCGGAGTTGGCCGGGAAGTTCACCGGCACGGATGTGTATCCGGCGGTGGTCGTGTACGACCGGGGCGGCGCGGTGCTGGACGCGGCCGATCGCGCCCGGGTAGCCGGTGATGTCGGCCGGTTCACCGCGCTGCCGGCGGTCCACGGCACGGTCGAGGGACCGATCGTGTCCGAGGACGGCAAGGCGATCCAGGTGGTCGTGCCGATCACCGTGGGGGCCAAGGGAATCCTGGACACGCTGTCGCCGGTGAAGGCGGTGCGCGCGATCGCCGCCGACTCGGGGATGAGCGTGCACGTCACCGGACCGGGGGGCTACGGCGCGGATTCGGCCGATGCGTTCTCGGGGGTGAATTCGACGCTGCTGTACGTGACCATCGCGATCGTCGTGGTGATTCTGCTGGTCACCTACCGCAGTCCGGTGCTGTGGCTGTTGCCGTTGCTGTGCGTGGGCGTGGCGCTGACGGTGGCGCAGGGCCTGATCTATCTGCTGGCCGCGCATGCGGGACTGACCGTGAACAGCGACACCGAATTCCTGCTCACCGTCCTGGTTTTCGGCGCGGGCACCGACTACGCGCTCTTGCTGACCGCCCGCTATCGGGAGGAGTTGCGTCGCCGGGAGGACCGGTACGAGTCGATGGCCACCGCGATCCGCCGGGCCGGACCGACCATCGCCGCCAGCGCGATCACGGTCGCGCTGAGCCTGCTGTGCCTGGTGGTCGCCGACCTGAACTCGACCAAGAGCCTGGGGCCGGTCATGGCGACCGGCGTGATCATCAGCTTCGCCGTGCTCACCACGCTGTATCCGGCGCTGCTGGTGCTGTGCGGCCGCTGGATATTCTGGCCCGCCGCACCGTCTTTCGGCGATGCCGAACCGCGCGGTGGGCGGTGGGGTCGCATCCTCGAACGCCTGACGGCTTCCCGTCCGCGCCGGGTGTGGCAGGTCACCGCGGCTGCCCTGGCGGTGCTCGGGCTGGGGTTGTTCGGCCTGCACGCGTCCGGCTTGCAGGCGCAGGACACGTTCCGAACCCGGCCGGACGCGGTGGTCGGCGAGCAGGTACTGCTGCGGCACTTCCCGGGTGGTTCCGGTGACCCTCTGCAGATCGTCGGACCGGCCGCCGAGTCCGATCACCTGCGGGCGCTCGCCGCGGCAGTGCCGGGCGTGGTGTCGGTTTCGACGCCGGTGCAATCCGGTGGCCTGGCCTATCTGGAGGCCACGTCGGCCGATGTCACCGGCAGCGATGCGGCGTTCGCGACGGTGGAGCGGCTCCGCACGGCCGTCCACGCGGTGCCCGGCGCCATGGTCGGCGGCAGCAGCGCGGTGGCGGCGGACACCCTGCACTCCTCGCGCCACGACCGCAATCTTGTTGTGCCGCTGGTGTTGTCGGTCGTGTTCCTCATCATGGCGGCCTTGCTGCGAGCATTGGTCGCACCGGCGCTGGTTCTGGTGACGGTCGTGCTCTCGCTGGCCGCGGCGCTCGGCGTCAGCGCGTTCGTCTTCGACAAGATCTTCGGCTTCGCCGGTGCGGACGCGGCATTCCCGTTGTGGGCCTTCGTCTTCCTGGTCAGCCTGGGCATCGACTATTCCATCTTCCTGATGGCCCGCATCCGAGAGGAGTCCGCGCATCATGACACCCCCACCGCCACCCTGATCGCCACCCGCGCCACCAGCGGCACGATCACCGCCGCCGGCGTGGTTCTGGCCGGGACCTTCGCCGCCCTGCTCACGCTCCCGCTGGTTTTCGCCGCGGAAATCGGTTTCACCGTGGCGTTCGGCGTTCTCCTGGACACCTTCGTGGTCCGCACGATCCTGGTCCCGGCACTGGCGAGGGATCTGGGCGACCGCCTGTGGTGGCCTCGCCGCCCGTCGGAAAAGGAGAATGCCCGGCGAGAGCTCGTCTCACCGGGCATTCCGACGTAGGTACGGGACAGGTGGCCGGCGCGATGGCGGGTCAATCCTCGCCCGAAAATGGTGGACGATTCAGCAATTCATCTGGAATGAAGGTGAATCCCGCCGAGCCCGACCCAGTTCCCGTACTCACCATTCAATCCCCTACCCCGTTGTCGCGCAACCGATTTACCCGGCTACTGGCCTGCGTCGAGATTCCGCTTCACTTCACGCAAAACACGGACGAAGGAGGCGCGCTCCTCGGGTGGCACGGTCGAGAGGGCACGCTCGGCGATGGCGGCCGTGTCGGCCTCGACGAGTTCCTCGAGGGCCCGGCCGCGGTCGGTCAGGCGCAGGCGGACCAGGCGGCGGTCGGTGGGGTGGGGTTCGCGGCGGACCACACCGGCGGCCTCCATCCGGGTGGCGGCGCGGGTGATCGTCGAGGTGGCCAGGCCCAGCCGGCGGGAGATCTCGCCCGGGGTGAGGCCGTCCTCGGTCCAGAGCTGGCGCAGCACGAACTGCTGGCCCTCGTGAATGCCGTGGCGGGCGAAGGCGGCGGCGTTCGCGGCGGCGAGGGCGTGCTTGGCCGCCCAGAAGGCGGTCTGGAAGTCGTGGTCGGCAGGATTGGACATAACGAGAACAGCGTAAGGGGTTGACAATCGTTAGCTGCGCAACGATACGATCGTTGCGCAGCTAACGACTTTTCGGAGGCACCGATGAAGATCGGAATCGGACTCACCAACTTCTCCTGGCCCATCCCCGCGGACCAGCTCGGACCCACCATCGAGGACATCGCCCGCACGGCCGACACCGCCGGCTTCCACAGCCTGTGGGTGATGGATCACTTCTTCCAGATCAGGATTTCGGGCGCTCCCACGGAATCCCCCATGCCCGAGGCATATTCGACCCTGGGCTTCCTGGCTGGCATCACGAACAGGATCATGCTCGGCGCACTCGTCGGCTCGGTCTCCTACCGTCACCCCGGCGTACTGATCAAGACCGTCACCACACTCGACGTCCTCAGCGGCGGCCGCATGTATTTCGGCATCGGCGCCGGCGCCCCCTTCGACCCGCCGCAGATGGGACCCGAAACCACCTTCGAGGCGGAGGGCCTGGGCATCCCCTTCCCCCGCCTCGCCGAACGCTTCCAGCTCCTGGAGGAAACCCTGCAGATCGCCCACCAGATGTGGTCCGGCGACGAAACCCCCTTCCACGGCAAGCATTACAACCTGTCCCGGCCGTTGAACTCGCCGAACTCGGTCCGCCGCCCCCATCCCCCGATCCTGATCGGCGGCAGCGGCGAAAAGAAAACCCTCCGCCTCGTCGCCCGATACGCCGACGCCTGCAACCTCTTCGATCTACCGGGCAGCGGTTTCGCGGACAACCTCACCCACAAGCTCGAGGTGCTGCGCGGTCATTGCGAGGACCTCGGGCGAGACCCGGCCGAGATCGAGAAGACAGTGGTCACCACGGTCGATTTCAGCAACGGCATCGAACCCGTCGCGGACCACCTGCGGGCACTCGCCGAACTCGGCATCGATCATGCCCTCGTGACGCCGCCCGGCGCATGGGACAAAGCCTCGCTCGCCGACGCCACCGAATTGCTCACGAAAATCGGAGAGTAAGAACGGGACAGGCGGCCGACGCGATGGCGGGGCGTTTTTCGCTTCAGGGCGATTCTGCTTGATTTGGGATCAAGGTGGATCCCGCCGTGCCCGGCTCAGTTCCCGTGCTCACTATTCGATTCGATATTCAGTTGTTGTGCAAGGCGTTCAATGGACCGCGAAGAGGGATGCGTAGATCGGGCGGTCGTGTTCGGTGACCACTTGGCCCGCCACCTGGGTGCCGGTGAGGGTTTGCAGGCGCAGGTCGAGGTAGCGGTCGTCTTCGATGGTGTACATCTCGGTGTCGGTGGGCATCCAGGACGCCAGGTCCTCGGTGTGGTGGTCGCGGCTTCGGGTCAGTTCGGATCGCAGACCGGCGAGGTCGGTCGCGGCGAACGGCTCGGGGTCCGAGCGCGGGGGCTCGGACTGCCAGGCGGCGACGCCGTAGGCGAAACACACCAGGGGCATCCACATTTCGGCGAAGTAGCGCGGGTCGGGGGCGATTTCGAGGCCCGCGAACTTCCGGCCGACGAAGAACAGGGCGCCCAGCTGTGCCGGGAGCAGTTCCAGGCGGCTGCGGAACTGGGTGAGGACCGCGCGCTTGCGGGTGAGGATCTGCTCGAGGTGGCCGCGGGCGGGCAGGCCGTAGCCGCTGTTCACCGCCGAGATGTCCTGCCACAGCTTGGAATACCCCGGCTGGCCACGCAGGGCCAGAGCCTTGGCGCGCAGCTCCACCGGCAGCACGAAGAACCACTGGTCCCGCCCCTGCAGGTAGCCGCCCTGGGCGGCCTGCACGCAGCAGGCGTCCTCGAACACCCGCGTCTCCCCCGCACCGAGCAGCGCGGCCGAGCACAGCGCGTGATTCTGCGCACCCTCCTGGATGTAGCCGATGTGCAGCGGCACGATGGCGACCCCGGAGGGCGCGCCATTGTGCAGCTCCACACTGCCGTATCCCACCACGCGATTCAGCTTCAGCCCGGAGCGCGGCGGCACGATGCCGGGCCGCTCGGGACCGTGGATCGGAACCATGGTGAGCGCACCCGCGACCTGCGGTGCGCCCAGCCGGTAGCCGGCCAGGTCGACCGGTGCGCGGACGAGAGTGTCGAGACGAGTCATGATGTGCTCCTTGATCGGTCGCTGGACCGAGGTCCGCGTCGAGCGCGGCGGACGTCTTGAAACGAGAGTTCGCCTATCCGCGCAACACGCTGAGTTGGGTGATCAGAGGGCGCTCGAACCAGAGCGGCCCGCCGAGATGAACGACCGCCTCGAGCAGGTCGAGCATCCGGACACCGCGTCCGGGCGATGTGCCCGGGCTCGCAGGGGTTTCCGGCGCAGCGGCCGGTACGGACGGCACGGGTCTGCCACCCGCCGCGATCAGCCACGGCCCATCCGAGCCATGACGACCGGCATCGCCTGTGATGTCGAGACGGGTCATAGGGCCACTCGCCGCAGTCGCGGTTCGGGACGACTTTCGTTCTCGGGCCGCGCAATCGGGTGACGGCGCGGCATGATCGGGGTCGGTCGTGTCACGGTGTGACTCCTTGCAGATTGTCCAGATAGTGGTGGGCGGCGGTGCGGATCCAGTCCGCGCCCGCCGGGGTGCGGGCGAACAGCCACGGCAGCAGGGCGGCGAAATCGTCCTGATGCCAGAAGCCGGCGCTGGGCAGGGCCGGGGCCGGGTCGCGCAGGGCGCGGGAGTCGCTGCCGGTGAACATGGCCTGGCACACCACGATCGGGGTGTGGACGCCGATGGCCGGCAGGGTCGCCGCGACGCGGGCGAGGTCGCCGGGGAGGCGATTCTCGTAGCCGTCGGTGACGACCACGATCAGCCCGGGTGGGCACGCCGCGTCGCCGATGTCGGCCTCGAGCGCGTCGAGCACCCCGGTGGCCAGGTCCGTGGGCCCGGCCTGGGCCGCGCCCACCTCGATGACGGTCAGCGTCTCGCACAGTCGCGCCAGCACCAGCCGCAACGCCTCGGCCTGCGACAGCAGCGCCCATTCCCGGTCGCCGTAGCCGCGCATGGACTCCGAGGTGTCCAGGACCAGGGCGATGTGGTCGGCGAGCACCGGCAGGCCGCGAACGGCCTCGTGCACGTAAGCGGCCACGGCGGGACCCAGTTCGGTCGCCGAGCCGCCCCGGTAGAGGTGGACCAGCGTCGAGGCGATGTCGCCGCGGTTGGTGACGGTGACGATGGGCTCACGGGCCTGCTTGCGTTCCAGCGGGGTCACGGGCTCGGTGAGCACGGGGGCCCCGTGGGTGCCGGGTGCGTACAGCTGGCGCACTCGTTCGACGGCCCGTCCCGGATTCGCACTGAACCGCAGCAGCTTTCGGCGCAGTTCGACGGAATCGGAGTCGCCGTCGGCGATCCGGCGCAGGCAGCCGCGCGCGGTGTTCTTGCCGAGCGCGTGCTCGAAGCAATCCACCAGTGCGGGTCGCCGGGCGGCGATGAGCAGCTCGGCGTCCGGGTGGTCGAGGACGAAGGCGAGAATGGCGCGGGTGACGTGCTTGTGGTTGGCGCGCAGGCGCCGGGCCGCGAGCAGCACGGTGATCACCTGGGCGGGCGGCAGGCCGAAAAGCAGGGCGCGCGTGGCCTTGTCGATGATCACCCGGGTGGGCTCGGGCAGCTCGGCGCGCGAGCTCAGCAGCGTCCGCAGCAGAGCGCGGGCGCGCTGGCTCTCGTGCACGCCGGGCACGAGGGCGAGCAGTACGTAGCGCTCGGGATCGGCGGCGTGGGCGGCCCGGTGGAATTCCGCGTCGTCCCACGCCACGACTCCGGCCCGGGACAGCGTCAGGGGCGCGCCGTGGGTGCGGAAGTGGTCGAGAATTACTGCGGTGTTCACTCCTGAAGTATGAAAGCGCCGCACCGATGAAATCCATTGATTTTCGGTGCGGCGCAGTCACTCTGGAGATCAGGAATGGTCGAACATAATAATTTGACGAACCGCTTTCCCATCGGCTAGCAGATCCATCGCGGCATTGATGTCATCAATTTCGATCTTGGATGAAATCAATTTCTCGACCGGCAACCGACCTTCGCGCCACATTTGCTCGTAGCGCGGGATATCCCGGGACGGTACCGCCGACCCGAGGTAGCTGCCCACGATGGTCCGGGCTTCGGCGGTGATGCTCAGCGGCGGCAATGTCACGGTCGAGTGCGGACCCGGCAGACCGACGGTGATCGTCGTACCACCGGGCTCCGTTGCCGCATAAGCGGTTTCGAAGGCCGCCGGGTGACCCGCACACTCCACCACATAGCGCGCCCGAACGCCTTCCTCGGCGACCCGCTCGGGCGTGTGGGTCTCGGTGGCCCCGAGCTCCTTCGCCATGGCCAGCTTGTCGGCCATCCGGTCCACGGCGATGATCCGTTCCACACCAACGGCTTTCGCGGTCAGCAGCGCGGCCATGCCGACGCCGCCGAGCCCGATCACCATGAGGCTGTCCCCCGGCCGCGGATCGGCGACGTTGAGCACCGCCCCGCCGCCGGTGAGCACCGCGCACCCGAACAGCGCCGCGATCTCGGGCGGCACCGAATTGCCCACCGGCACAACCGATGCCCGGTCCACCACCGCATGCGTGGCGAACCCGGACACCCCGAGGTGATGCCGCACCCGATCCCCGCCGCGCGAGAGATGCCCGGCATGGTGCAGCAGCTCCCCGGCGGTATTGGCGGCCGTGCCCGCGGTGCAGGGCAGTTGCCCGTCCCGCGCGCACGCGTCGCACTCCTCGCAGCGCGGCAGGAACGACATGACCACTCGCTGCCCGATGAGCAGATCGGCCACCCGCTCGCCGACCGCCACCACGGTGCCGGCGGCCTCGTGGCCGAGCAGCATGGGCAGCGGGCGCGGCCGATTGCCGTCCACCACACTGAGATCCGAGTGGCACAGCCCGGCCGCCTCGATGGCTACCAGGACCTCGGTGGGCCCGGGATCGCCGAGTTCGAGTTGGCACACGCTGATCGGGCGGGAGTCGGCGTAGGGCCGCTCACGTCCGATCTCCTCCAGTACCGCGCCGCGAATATGCATCAGATTTCGACCATCTGGTAGTCGGCGACGGAGCCGCCGAGGTAGCGCAGGTGGTCGGAGGAGTCGCCGAGGGTGTGCTCGATGGCGGTGAGCCGCGCGGCGTAGTGGCCGACAGGGTATTCGTCGGTCATGCCGATGCCGCCGTGCATCTGAATGGCCTCCTGCCCGATGTGCGCGGCCGAGCGCCCGATACGCAGCTTGGCGCGCGAGGCCACCACCGGGTCGACGATGCCGTCGGCCAGCGACATGGACGCGTACATGCTCATGCCGCGCGCGAGTTCCAGCGAGACGTACATGTCGGCGGCGCGCTGGGTCAGCGTCTGGAAGGTGCGCAGCGGGACGCCGAACTGCTTGCGGGTCTTCAGGTATTCGGCGGTGAGCCGCAGCGACTCCTCCATCGCGCCCACGGCCTCGGCACACAGCGCCGCCTGGGCCCCGGCGAGGGCGGCCTGGATGGCGGACGAGGCGTCGCCCGGGTCGCCGAGCGGGACCGCCACGGCACCGTCGAATTCGATGTCCGCGCCACGCAATCCGTCATGGGTGGCGTAGGCGCGGCGGCGCACGCCCGGATCGGCCGGATCGACCAGGAACAGATCGATGCCGCCTTCGACCGCGGCGCTCACGATGAGCAGATCGGCGCAATCACCGTGGGAGACCGGGTGTTTGCGGCCGGTGATCCGGTAACCGTCCTCGCGGCGTTGCGCCACGGTCGCGGTCTCGGCCGACGGCCAGCGCAGTCCCGGTTCGGCGTGCGCGAAGGCGAGTTTCAGCGCACCCTCCGCGATGCGCGGCAGCAGGTCCTTGCGCTGCGTGTCGCCGCCCACGGTCGAGATGAGCCAGCCCGGCAGCAGCGCGCAGTCGAGCACCGGCTCGGGCGCGAGGCTGCGGCCCAGCTCGGTCATGACCAGCATGGCCTCGATGGGACCCGCGCCCATGCCGCCGTCCTCCTCGGCGAAAGTCAGTCCGAGCACGCCGATTTCGGCGAACGTCGCCCAGATCCTGGGGTCCCAGCCGAGTTCGGTGCCGATGATTTCCTTGCGGCGCTCGGGGGTGTAGCCGCGGGACAGCACGTCACACACCGTGTCGCGCAGCATTTCCTGTTCGGGGGTGAGATCGAAATCCATGTCGCTGCCTCACAGTCCGAGGATCGTCGAGGCGATGATGCCGCGCTGCACCTCGTTGGATCCTCCGTAGATCGATGTCTTGCGATAGTTCAGGTAGGTGGCGGTGCTGCGGCGGGCCCAGTCGGGGTGCGACTCGTCCTCACGCGCGACCGAATCCGGTCCGGCGATGTCGACGAGCAGCTCGGTGACCGCCTGCTGCAGCTCGGTGCCGCGCAGCTTGAGGATCGACGAGACCGGGTTGGGCTTGCCGTCGGCGGAGCCCGCGGCGACCCGCAGCTGCACCAGTTCCAGTGCCAGCAGCTCGTTTTCGAGTTCGGCCAGCCGGGTGGCGAAGAGCTGGTCCTCGAGCAGGGTCTTCTCGCCCAGGCGGGTCTGCTTGGCGTGCTCCTTGGCCAGCCACAGCTTCACCTTGGTCTGCCCGACCGCGGCGATGCCGGTGCGCTCGTTGCCGAGCAGGAACTTGGCGTAGGTCCAGCCCTGGTTCTCCTCGCCGACAAGCTGATTCGCGGGCACCCGGACGTTCTCCAGGAACACCTCGTTGACCTCGTAGCCGCCGTCGATGAGCTTGATCGGGCGCACGGTCACGCCGGGGGCGTCCAGCGGGAACAGCAGCATGGAGATGCCGGCCTGCTTCTTGGGCGCGTCGGGGTCGGTGCGCGCCAGGCAGAAGATCCAGTCGGCGAACTGCGCGCCGGTGGTCCAGGTCTTCTGCCCGTTGATCACGTACTCGTCGCCGTCACGCACCGCGACGGTGCGCAGCCCGGCCAGGTCGGAGCCGGCCTCGGGCTCGGAAAAGCCCTGGCACCACCAGATGTCGAGGTTGGCGGTCGCCGGCAGGAAGCGCTCCTTGAGCTCCTGGGAGCCGAAGTGCGCGATGACCGGGCCGATCATATTGGTGTTGAAGGTGAGCGGCTCGGGCACCGAGGCCAGCTGCATCTCGTCGTGCCAGAGGTGGCGCTGGATCGGGGTCCAGTCCTTGCCGCCCCATTCGACCGGCCAGTTCGGTGTGGCCAGCCCGTGCGCGTTGAGGATGCGCTGGGTGGTGACGATGTCGTCCTTGCTCAGGTCCTGGCCGTGCCGGTGCCGGTTGCGGATCTCGGCCGGGATTTCGCTCCGATAGAACGCCCGCAGCTCGTCGCGGAAGGCGAGCTCGTCGTCGGTGAGCGCTAGTTGCATGCGTTGACCTCCAGTTTCAGGGCTACCCCCGCCATCGCCGGATATGATACACAGAGACTTGAGTGTCTCAAATAGGGTCGTATACTCGAACGACTCGACCGCATCGAAGGGAGCCCGCGTGCACGACCGCACACTCGGCGTCGGCGAACTCATCGCCCGCCGCCACCGCGAGGGCAGCACGCCCGGGCAGCGGTCGGACCCGCACCGGCTGGCCCTGGTCATCGAGGGCGGCTCCTCGCGCGGCGCGTACTCGCACGGAATGGCCATGGCCATCGAGGAATTGGGCGTCCTGCCCTGCTTCGACGCGATATACGGCGCTTCCGCGGGCGCGCTGAACGCCGCCTGGCTGTTGTGCGGGCGGGCGGTGGACTCGCGCCGCGCCTGGAATCCGGAGGTGGTCAATCGCGTGATCAACCCCGCCCGGGCGCTGCGCGGCGGCAAGGTCGTCGACACCGAATACCTGGTGCACACCGTGTACGAACGCCTGGTGCCCATGGATTTCCCGGCGATCCTGGCCAATCCGGTCACCTTCCACCCGATCGCCACCGACGCCGACACGGGCGCGGCCGTGGACCTGCATCCCGAACTCAGCGACCCGTATTCGGTGCAGGTGGCATTGAAGGCGTCGACCTGCCTGCCGATCCTGGCCGGGCGGCCGGTGCGGATCGGCGCGCGCCGCTTCGTCGATGCCGGGCTCTCCGAATCCGTCCCGGTGCGAACCGCTCTGACGCAGGGCGCGACCCGGGTGCTGGTGCTGCGCACCCGCCGCGACGACGAGATCACGCGTCCGCCTTCCGGTCTGGAGAACCGGGTGGTGGCCCGCTTCCTGTCCCGGCACGCGCCCGGCACCGTCGAACCGTGGCTCTCGCGCGCGCAGCGCCAGCGCGGCGACGAGGCGGAGTTCGAATCCGATCCCGCGGTCCTGCAGATCCGCCCGCCGCGCAGCGCGCCCGATATCGGCCGCATCGCCCGCGATCCCGAGGTCCTACAGGAGGCGCTCACCCTGGGACGCGCGGTGACCGCTCGCACACTGTCGGCATACCTGGCCCCTAAGCTGTCCGCGTGACACGCGCGGAGGGAACCAGGGCGCCGGGCCGGCCGGCCTCGGCCAGTCGAGAGGATGTGCTCGAGGCCGCGATCGCCGTCTTCCTCGACGGCAAGCGGGTGGACGTCAATGCCATTGCCGCGCAACTGGGAGTCGGCCGGGCCAGCATCTACCGCTGGTTCGGTTCCCGCGACGGCCTGCTGGGCGCGGCCGTGGCCCGCCAGCTGGAGAAGGTGGTGGCCCACGCCGACCGCCGCAGCAGGGGCGCCGGCGGCGAGCGGCTCACCGCCGTGCTCAACCGGACCATCGACCTGCTCGTCGAAAACGACGCGCTGCGCAGCTATTTCGACAACGAGTCCACCGCGGCGCTGCGGCTCATCACCCGCGGTGACGGGACCGTGCACCAGACCGCAGTGTCCCTGGTGGAGCGCTTCATCCAGCGCGCCGAGGATGAGGGCTACACACCGCCGATCGAACGCGACACCCTCGCTTACGCCCTGGTCCGCCTGTGGGAGGCATTCCTCTACAACGATGCCGTGGCAGGTTTCCGCGGCGATGTGGAACGCCTTCGCAAGGTTCAAACCGCTCTACTGCGTGGGTGAGCGCCGCACCCAGAGGAAGGTCGCGGCGACCATGACCACCAGATGCGCCGCCGGAAGGCGAACCACGCCAGGGTGACGTTGCGGTGCAATCGAATTCGCGATTCCAGATCGGCATGCTCGCCGGTTAGAGCCCGATGCGTCGGCAGGTCCGTCTCCCCCGCGCCCCACACTGTGGCCCAGCCCACGATCGACCAAGGTCAGGGAGCTCGGAGCGTGGAAGAAGTCCGGATCGGCGGCGGTGAGAGCTCCCTGATCTTGAAATCAGGGGTGGTGATGAGGGGGATGAGTTGTTCGGCGGGGGTGCGGGCGCCGTGGTGACCGAGGAGTGCGGATTCCAAGGGTTCGAGGGTGGGGCGGACGAGGACGGCGTTGTCCTCGGCGACGGCGATGAGGTCGCCGAGGCGGGTGGTGATGACGGGGGTGGGCGGGGTCGGGCCGAACCAGTGTTCGTCGAGGGCCTGCTCGCGGGTCACGATCGTCGCGTGCGGGGACAGTTCGCCCGACCATGCGGCGTGGGCGTCGGCGACGGCTGCGGGGCGGTCGAGGTAGACGTGGCGGACTCGCGCTTCGCCGCCGATCAGGTGGACGTCGCGGTGCAGGGCGGGGCGGGCGTCGAGGTCGATCACGGTGTCGGCGTGGATCATTCCGTGATCGCCGGTGATCAGCACCGTGCAGGTGGGCGGGAGGTCGGCGAACAGGCCGGAGAGGTGGGCGTCGATATCGGCGAGAACCGCCAGCCACTGCGGGGATCCGGGGCCGTAGAGGTGGCCGTTGGCGTCGAGGTCGGGGAAGTAGGCGTAGGCGAAGCGGGAGGCGGTGCCGGAATGGTCTGCGACAGCACGGATTCCGGTGCACAGCTCGTCGAGGGTGGCGGCGGGATGCAGGACGCCGGGAGCGCGGAAGGCGGCCCGGGTCAGGCCGGAGGTGTACTGGTAGGCGGGGATCACATAGTGCAGCTGCACGCCGTGGGCGGCGAGATCCTCCAGCCGGCTGGGCCGCTGCTGCACCGATTCCGGCGGGAACACCTCCCGGGCGTCCGGCCCCGTGGCCGAATCCAGGTTCCAGCGCAGGGAATTCAACAGCCGCAGACCCGCGCCGTCGGGCAGCGCGAAGCTGTAGCCGATGATGCCGTGCGTGGCGCAGGGTGCGCCGAGCGCGAGGCTGGTGAGGCTGGTCGCGGTGGTCGCCGGGAATCCCGCGGTGAGGGTCGTGGCGACGTGGGCGGCCAGCGTGGGTGCGACATCCCGGTGCCGCGCCAGCAATTCGGCACCCAGGCCGTCGATCAGTAGCACCACGACATCGCGATTGGGCGCGATATCCAGCGGATTGGGCCCGGGAATCCCGAAAGACGCGGCGACGGAAGGCAGGACGTCGGCGAGGGTGTACGGCGCGGTTCCGGGCAACGCTGTGGCCATGTCCCGACTCTATTGATCATGGCGGCATAATTCACGGGTGCCGGACACCGCGGATTTCGCCATCAAGCCCACCCTGACCGGTACGGCGGTGATGCTGCGCCCGTTCGTCGACGACGACCTGGACGCGATCCGGGCCGCGCTGCGCGACCCGGAGGTGCGCAGGCTCACCGGCAGCGTCAACGACGAGACCGCCGCCCTCGCACCCGAGGACCCGGCCGACGCGGAGCGTTTGCGCGCCTGGTACTCCACCCGCGCCACCCAGCCGGACCGCCTCGACCTCGCCGTCGTCGACCTCGCCACCGGCGAGTGCGTCGGCGAAGCCGTCCTCAACCAGTGGGACCCCGGCAACCAGAGCTGCAACTTCCGCATCCTGCTCGCCCCCTCGAGCCACGGCCGCGGCTTCGGCACCGAGGCCACCCGCCTCATCATCGGATACGGCTTCGACAAGCTCGGCCTCCACCGAATCTCCCTGGAGGTCTACGCCTTCAACCCACGCGCCCGCCGCGCCTACGAGAAGGCGGGCTTCCGCCCCGAAGGCGTACTCCGCCAATCCCTGCGCTATGGCGACCAATGGATCGACGCCACCGTCATGTCGATCCTCGCCCCCGAATGGGCCGAATACCGCGGTCGCCCCTGAAACGCGAAAACCGCCTTCGACGAGGCGGTTTCCGTGAGCTGAGGGAGGCGGATCAGGCCAGGCCCCACGCCTTCAGCAGGTAGGTGACGTTGGCGGCGATGCCGGTGAGGGTGCTGGCGAGGTCGATGGCGGCGGAGCCCAGGTTGATGATCGGCATGTTTCGGAGTCTTTCGGGACGGGGACATATTGCAGTTCCACCGTATTAGCGACGGCTGGTCCCCGGCATCATGAATCGACTCACGGACAGGGGCCGCTGTTAGCCCGAACACAGCGACATCGGCGTGATTCAGTCCCTTTCGGGCAGGCGCAGGCGGCGGAGCGAGAGGGCGTTGAGCGCGACGATGATGCTGGATCCGGACATGGACATGGCGGCGATCTCGGGGCGCAGGGTGAAGCCGAAGGCCGGGACGAAGACGCCGGCGGCGATCGGCAGGGCCAGGCTGTTGTAGCCGACGGCCCAGGCCAGGTTCTGGTGCATCTTGCGCAGGGTGCCGCGGCCGATGCGCAGCGCGGTGGGGACGTCCAGCGGGTCGGAACGCATCAGGACGACATCGGCGGTCTCGATGGCGACGTCGGTGCCCGCGCCGATCGCGATGCCGAGATCGGCCTGCGCCAGGGCGGGGGCGTCGTTGACGCCGTCGCCGACCATGGCGACTTTCTTTCCCGCGGACTGCAATTCGACGATCTTCGCCGCCTTGTCACCGGGCAGCACCTCGGCGATGACGGTGTCGATGCCGAGTTCGGCGGCGATGCGTTCGGCGGTCGCGCGGTTGTCGCCGGTGAGCATGACCACCTCGACACCCATATCGTGCAGGTCCGCAACGGCTTTGGCGGAGGTCTCGCGGGGCGCGTCGGCGATGCCGACGACCGCGGCGGCCTTGCCGTCGACGGCGGCCAGGACCGCGGTCCGGCCCGCACCGGCGACCCGGTCGCGGGCGGCGGCCAGCTCGCCCAGGTCGATGCCCTCGCGTTCGAGCAGGCGGCGATTGCCGATGACGACGCGGCGGCCGTCGACGGTGGCGATCGCGCCGTGACCGGGGACGTTCTGGAAGTCCACGGCGCGAGCGTCGTTCGAGCCGTGATCCTTGGCGTAGCGCACCACCGCGTCGGCGAGCGGGTGCTCGGATTCGCGTTCCACGGCGGCCAGCAGGGGTAGCAGGTCCTCCTCGGAGAGTCCTGGGCCGGTGACGATCTCGGTGACCTCGGGCTCGCCCTTGGTGAGGGTGCCGGTCTTGTCCATCACCACGGTCCGGATGCGGGCCGAACTCTCCAGCGCCATGGCGTTCTTGAACAGCACACCTCGCTTCGCGCCCAGGCCGGTGCCGACCATGATGGCGGTCGGCGTGGCCAGGCCCAGGGCATCCGGGCAGGTGATGACCACGACCGTGATGGCGAACAGCATGGCCTTGGCGAAGGCGGCTCCCGCCAGCAGCCACACCGCCAAAGTCAGTGCGCCGCCGATCAATGCGACCAGCACCAGCCAGAAGGCCGCCCGGTCGGCCAGCTTCTGTCCCGGCGCCTTCGAATTCTGTGCCTGCTGCACCAGATTCACGATCTGCGCCAGCGCGGTGTCGGCCCCGACCTTGGTCGCGCGCACCCGCAGCGTGCTGTTCTTGTTGAGCGTCGCGCCGATGACCGCCGACCCCGGCTCCTTGTGCACCGGCAGGCTCTCCCCGGTCACCATGGACTCGTCGACCTCGCCGGATCCGTCCTCGACCACCCCGTCGACCGCGATCTTCGCGCCCGGACGGACCAGCAGCAGATCCCCGACTTTCACTTCGGCCGTCGGGATTTCGACTTCCTGACCGTCCCGGAGCACCACGGCCCGCGGTGGCGCGAGCTCGAGCAGCGTGCGAATCGCGTCATTGGCCCCGCCGCGCGCCCGCATCTCGAACCAGTGCCCCAGCAGGACGAACGTCGCCAACATGGTCGACGCCTCGTAGAACACCTCCCCGCCCCCGGTCAGCGTAATGGCGAGCGAGTACAGCCATCCCGCCCCGATGCCGACCGCGACCAGCACCATCATGTCCAGCGTCCGCGCCTTCAGCGCCGCCCACGCCCCGGTGAAGAAGATCGTCGACGAGTAGCAGACCACCGGCAGGCTGAGCACCAATTCCCAGATGTCGGAACGCATCCCGAACGGCACCGGCAGATGCCACCCGAACATGTCCGTCGCCATCGGCGACCACAACATGACCAGCACCGAGAAGACCGCCGCCACCACGAACCGATTCCGCATGTCCCGGGCCATGTCCTCCATGGACATCCCCCCATGCCCGCCATGTCCCATCCCGGCATGATCCATCCCCGCGTGCGCGGCCTGGCCTTCATGGGCAGCGTGATCCATGTGATCCATCGCCTCGGGCACCGGGTGGGCGGCCGTGCCCGGACTCGAGTGCGCGGCCTGATGATCCATGCCCGTGTGATCGGCACCGGCGTGGCCGGGAACCGTGGGCTCGGCGAGCGGGTCGCAGACGTGGTCGGGGACGGACTGCCCTGCGCAGTGCAGGCCGCATTCGTGGAGCCACGTGCGGAGATCGGTGACCGAGGTGCGGGCGGGGTCGAAGGTGACGGTGGCGGTCTGGGAGACGGGGTTGGGGTCGACGGCGAGGACTCCGGGGCGGCGGCCGAGGACCGACTTCACGACATTCTGCTGGCTGGCCCAGTGCAGGCCCCGAATATCGAGTACCGCGGTTCGCTGCTCGCCGTGCCGATTCATCCCGCGCTCCTCCGCCGATTGACCCTGGCCACACTCGACCATATACCCTCTAGGGGTATTGGGTACAGCCTGGGCACGGGCGAGCCGAGACTCCGGGCCCGGCGTGAGACCCGGAGTCGGGCGGTCGTGATCACATGGCGACGGGTTCGCCCACCTCCACGCGGCCGCCGTAGGTCAGGCCCGGGCAGCCGGAGGCGAGTTTGACGGCGGCGTCGAGGTTGTCGGCTTCCACCTTCATGAAACCCGAGAGGCTGTCAGGGGTGGCGGGGTTGTCGCCGAGCATGACAGCCTGGCCGACGCGGGTGCCGAAATCGGCGATGTGCTCCTGGATTTCGGCGAACCAGTCGGCCCAGAGCTGTTCCTGCGCGGCGGTGGGGGTGACGGTCGGGTCGTTGCGGAAGGTCAGGATGAAGGTGGACATGTCGTTCTCCTTGTCGGATGGACGGCTCGGTCGGCCGACTCGTGAATCCGTCGCGCGGCGGGAGCCGGGAATCGACAATCGGGGCGAGAATCTTTTTTTCGCGGCGGTGTCGATTTCGAGGGCGGCTCGAACGACGTATTCAGCGACAACGAAGTCACCAGAGACACGGCATCGGAGCCGTGCGATCCGTCCCGGCGAAGGAGAGCAGTGACATGCCCGAATATCTGTTGCTGATACACCACGACGAGCAGACCTGGCTGACGGCCGATCCGGCCGTGCGAGAGCGAATCCAGCACGAGCACCGGGAGTTCATGATCGCGCACGCCGACCGGCTGCGCGGCGGCAACCAACTCCGGCCGATCTCGACCGCGACCATGGTCCGCCACGACGCGCAGGGGCGGCCGGTCATCACCGACGGCGTGTTCGCCGAGTCGAAAGAGGTGCTGGGCGGCTATTACCTGGTCGAGGCCGCCGATCTGGACGAGGCCATCCGGATCGCGGCGGCGGTGCCCTCACCCTTCGGCGGCATCGAGGTCCGGCCGATCCATCCGCACGAGCAGCCGTGACACCCGCCGAGGTGGCCGCCGCAGTCGCCGACGCCCATCGGCGGGAATGGGGTTTCGTGCTGGCCGCCACCGTGCGGGTGGCCCGCGATATCGATCTCGCCGAAGAGGCCGTGCAGGAGGCGTTCACGCAGGCGCTGCAGGCGTGGACCGAGTCCGGGATTCCGGAACGGCCGGGAGCCTGGCTGACCACGGTGGCCAAGCGGCGCGCGCTCGACGCGCTGCGCCGGGACATCGCGTTCGAGCGGTCGATTCCGCTGCTGGTGGAGGATCCGCCCGACCCGGTCTCCGCGGATTCGGTGGCCGACGATCGGCTGCGGCTGATCTTCATCTGCTGCCACCCGGCGCTGTCGATGGAGGCCCGGGTGGCGCTGACCCTGCGACTGCTGTGCGGGCTGTCCACACCGGAGATCGCCCGCGCCTTCCTGGTGCCGGAGCCGACCATGGCGGCGCGAATCACGCGGGCCAAGCGGAAGATCGCCGAAGCCCACATCCCCTACCGCGTTCCCGCCGACGAAGAGCTCCCCGACCGCGTGGACGCCGTCCTCACCGTCCTGCATCTGCTGTTCACCACCGGTCACACCGCCCCGGCCGGCGATGACCTGGTGCGCCCCGAACTGGTCGAGCGCGCACTGGATCTCGCGCGCATGCTGCGCCTGCTGCTGCCCAACGACCCCGACGTCGCCGGGCTCTACGCGCTGTTCCTGCTGACCGATGCGCGCCGGGCCACCCGCACCGACAACGCGGGCAACCTGCTGCTGCTGGCCGACCAGGACCGGGCCCGCTGGGACCGCCGCGCGATCACCGAGGGAATCGCCTTGGTGCGCAGGTCATTACGCGGACACTCCCCCGGTCGATTCCCCCTCATGGCCGCCATCGCCGCCGTCCACGCCGAGGCCCCCGACTTCGACGCCACCGACTGGCGTGAAATCGCCGGGCTCTACGACCATCTCGTCGCCGTCTGGCCCTCGCCGGTCGTGGCGCTGAACCGCGCCATCGCCCTCGGCCACGCCCACGGCCCCCAGCGCGGCCTGGACGAACTCGACCGGCTCGGCCTCGAACCGCAACTCACCGCATACCACTACCTGCCCGCCGCCCGGGCCGAATTCCTCACGCGCCTGGGCAGATTGGACGAGGCGCGCCTCGCCTACCAGGAGGCCCTGCTGCTGGCCGGGAACACCGTGGAGGCCGCCCACCTCACCGTCCGGCTGCACGAGCTCGATTCCTGAATCGGGGTTGCCGCCATCGGAGGCGGCGGTTAGATTTCCGCGCATGGGGATTCGCGGGGCAGTGGTAGCGATGGCCGTCGCGCTCGCGATGGGAACCGCGGGCACTGCCGCGGCGGAACCCGCCTTCGAACACACGGACTTCACCTTCCAATTCGGCGATTTCACCGGTTCGGGTGAACTGGACTACCCGTCCGGTGTCCGGAACGCCCCGGTCGTGGTGCTGATCCCGGGTTCGAGCCCCGAGGATCTCAATGCCGACATGCCGACCGGCTCGCACATCTTTCTGGATATCGCGAACGACCTGACCAGCCGCGGCTACGCGGTAATGCGCTACAACAAGCGGTACGTCCACGGTCCGGGCGACGTCGACGCGGCGAGCTATTGGACGAAATTGGATCTGCACGGCATGCGCGATGACGCCGAACAGGTATTGCGTGCCGCCGAACAGGATTCGCACGTCGATCCGCACCGCGTGTTCGTCTACGGCTGGAGCGAGGGCAGTACGGTCGCGGCCTCCCTGGCCACCACTCATCCCGAACTGGCGGGCAGCATCTTCCAGGGCCCGGTCGCTCTCCCCTGGCGAGTGACTTTCGGCTATCAGGGCGAGCGGGTGTACGCGCCCTACCTCGCGAGTTTCGCGGTGAACGGACTGCTCGGCCCCGACGAACTCGCCGCCGCGGCGCACGGCGACGGCGGCGCGATGGCCAAGGCCGCCCTCACCTTCGCGTGCGTAGACGCGAGCAACGGCGACTTCACCGTCAATCCCAAATGGGACCTCAACCGGGACGGAAAGCTCGATGTGAACCTGGAATTCCGCCCCGCTTACCAGTTCTACCTGGAATCGGCCATGCAGCCCGGCGGCTGGTTCCAGATCTACAACCCTGCCCGCGCCCTCCCCAGCGTCATCGAACAGGCCCCGAATCTGACCGCCCCCGTCCTCATCCTCCAGGGCGCCGAAGACGCCAACGTCCCCCCGTCCGCCGCCTCCACCCTCGACACCGCCCTGACCGCCGCCGGCAATCGAGACCACACGCTGCACCTGTTCCCCGGCCTCGGCCACTCCCTCGGCCGCACCCCCGACGTCTTGCACGACAATTTCCAGCCTATCGACCAAACCGCCCTGGATACCCTGGCCGAATGGCTCGACGCCCGCCGGTGACGTCCAGCGCGGCCATCATCGCCGTCGGCACGATGGCGAGCGCGGCGGCGGCGAGCACCCACGCGAAGGTCACGCCGAAGGCCGATGCTCCGCCGGTTCCGTCGGCGGGCAGGTGCCGCTGCAGAACCACGACGAAGGCGGCGGTGCCGATCGAACCGCCGATGCGCTGCATGATCGTGAGTTGCGGTGTGGCGTCGATGATCTGGGACGACGTCAGGTTTCGCATGGCGGCGGTCATGGCGGGCATGGCGGCCAGGCCGATGCCGATCCCGCGCAGCACCATCGCGCCGCCCAGCAGCACATACGGGGTGTCGGCGGTGAGCAGCATGAACGGCACGGTGGCGGCGCAGCCGACGAGTGCGCCGAGCAGGCCGGTGAGCGCGCCGACCCGCTCGTAGAGGCGGGCGGACAGGCCCATGGCGATGGCCGCGCCGATTCCCTGCGGCGCCATCAACAGGCCGGTGTGCGCGGCATCCTGGTGGCGGACGATCTGGAAGTACAAGGGCAGCAACACCATTGCCCCGAAGGTCACCGCGCCGATGACGAAGGTCGAGACGGTTCCGGCCGCGAACAGGCGATCCCGCCAGAGTCGTAGATCCAGCAGCGGATTGTCCGACCGCAGGGCATGCGCCACGAACGCCGCGACCAATACCGTTCCACCGCACAGCGTTATGAGCACCAGGGAGTCCGTCAGCCCGCGCGAGGCCGCCTCGGACAGCCCGTAGGTGATCCCCACCATGCCGAGCGAGACCAGGATCAGCCCGAAAATATCCAGCGCCCCGGCTGTTTCGGCACGCCCGTCCGGTGGCAGCAGCCGTACGGCCAGGACGAGTCCCACGACGCCGATCGGCGCGTTGATGAGGAAGATCCACTGCCAGCCCGCGTATTCGAGCAGCAGCCCGCCGATGGTCGGGCCGATCACCGGGGTCAGCACCATCGGAATGCCCGCGGCCACCATGGCTCTCGCCATGCCCTCCCGTCCCGCCGCGGTCACCAGGATCATCTGCCCGACCGGAATCATCACCCCGGCCCCGATGCCCTGCACGACCCGCGCCGCGATCAGCACGCCGACCGAACCGGCCGCGGCGCACGCCACCGAGGCGAGGGTGAACAACAGCAGGGCGGCGATATAGAGCCTTTTCGCTCCCACCCGCCGCGCCGCCCAACCGGTCATCGGGAGCACGGCCGCCTGGACGAGCAGATAGACGGTGACCGCCCACTGGATCGTGTCCAGCGTCGCGCCCAGTTCGGCGCTGAGCGATTTCAGGGAGACATTGACGATGGTCGCGTCGAGGAAGGCGAGTACCGCGCCGACCAGCACGACCGCGATGGCCCGGCGGGCCTGCGGAGTGAGGGCGGGCCGGTCCGCCGCCGCGTCCGGACGCTTGGAGAGAGTCACCCGACAAAGTGTCATCCGTTTGGATAAAAGTGTCAACCATATGGATGACAAACGTGTGGATGACACAGTCCACACTCCGGATGATCCAGTCATCTGCGCAGTACGATGACCGGATGGCACCCGATCCCGACCTCACCGCGGACCCGGCCGCGCCCGCGCCGGGCCGCCGCCCCCGCCGGGCACCCACCGCCGCCGACCGTCGCCGCGACGCCGAACGGTCCCGGCAGGCACTGCTCGAGGCAGCGCTGGACGAGTTCGCGGCCAAGGGTTTCGACGGCGCGCGGGTCCAGGAGATCGCCGATCGCGCCGGGGTGAACAAGCAGCTGATCGCCTATTACTTCGGCGGCAAGGAGGGCCTGTACCGAGAGATCCAGCGCGACTGGCCGGCCGCCGAGGCCGAGCGCGCCGATCCGCGGCTGCCGCTCGACGAGATCGCGGCCCGGTATCTGTCCGCCGTGCTCGCCGACCCCCGGCCCGCTCGGCTGCTGGTCTGGCGGGGCCTGACCGGAAGCGGTTCGGCCACCGACTATCTCGACGGCTCCCGCACCGTCGACACCGATCTCGAGCATTTGGCCCAGGCCCGCGATCGCGGCGAGGTCTCCCCCGACCTCGACCCCGCCTTCCTGCGCATGGCGTTGATGGGCATGATCCTGGCCCCGGTCATGCTCCCCGAGACGGCCGCGCAGGCCACCGGAAAGCAGCCCGGCACACCGGAATTCGAGGAGTATTACAGCGCTCAGCTGCGCACGCTGATCAACCTACTCGGCCGGTGAGCCTTCCGGGCTCTCGATCGGTACGGGGGCCGGACGGGGGGCGCCCGAACGGGTGATGGCCACGCCGGCCAGGCAGAGCAGGCCGCCCAACCAGGCCAGAGGAGCCGGGATTTCGCCGAGGGCGAGCCAGGACATGAGGACCACCAGAGCGGGGACGACGTAGGTGGTGGCGCCCATTTTGCCCGCGGTGGTGCGGGCCAGGGCGTAGGCCCAGGTGGTGAAGGCCAGCGCGGTGGGGAACACGCCCAGGTAGATCAGGCTCAGGGTGGAGGTGGCGGGAGCCGCGGCGGCCTCGCTGATCAGTTGACCTGAAAATGGCAGGCACACAACGGCTCCCACCACGCAGCCGCCGGTGGTGAGCTGGAGCGCCGAGGCGTCCCGCAGCGCCGGTTTCTGCACCACGACCGAGACGGCCCAGCAGGTGGCGGCCAGGACGCACAGGATGACGCCCAGGGCCGCCGCCGATCCGCCGCCGGAGTTCGAGAGTCCGACGACTACCGCGCCGATGAAGGACACCGCGATGCCCGCCATCAGGCGCGACGGAAAGCCTTCCGCCAGCACGAATCCGCCGAGCAGCGCGATCAGAACCGGACCTATGTTGATCACCATGGCGGCCGTTCCGGCGTCCAGATGCCGTTCACCCCAATTGAGTGCGACCATGTAGACGCCGAACCAGAGAACGCCGGTGATCAGGATGGCCCGCCAGGTGGAGCGGGGCGGAAATCGCTCACCGCGGATCATCATGATCGCGACGAGCGCGACCGATCCGGAGAGCATGCGGCCCAGTGCCAGCGCACCGGGCGAGAAGGCATGTCCCGCACTGCGAATGAAGACGAAGGCCGAGGCCCACAGGATGACCGTGAGGGCGGCCGCCCCCATCGCACGCCGGTCCGCGGATCCGCTCTGCTGTGCCATTCACCGACGGTAGAACATCGACCTGGCAGATTTCACGCGGAAATCGGACGGGGGACTACTGGCAGACGGTGACGTTGGGGCGGCACACGATCCAATGGCCGTCCGGCAGCAGGATCCGCTCCCAGGCCTGCTCGGTCCCGCCTTCGCCGAGCTTGCGGTCGCCGGCGCCGGTGGACGGCGATTGTGGCGCGGGATCGCTCACGTAGTCGTAGGTCGCGTATCCGTTGTTGTCGTAGCTGACCACCACGTGCGAAGTCCCGCCGCTTCCGGACGGCTCCGGGCCGTTCCGGGTCGGTTCCGCCGAGGCGATCCCGGCGGCGGTGGCGAACATCGTCCCGGCAATGGCGGTACAGGCCAAAAGTTTCCGGGTCATGACGGTGTTGTGAATCATCGAACCTCCTCGTTCGCCCCTAGATACGTCGAGGGGTTACACGCCGGTTCGAGAGGAAGATCGAATCATGAAGGCCGACAAGAGATTACGTGATCATGAACCCAACCGGGGCGGCGGCGGGAGGCGGCGCTCCCGCGGGATCAGCAGCAACAGCAGCGAGAGCACCAGCCCGCCGCCGACCAGGTACAGCCCCCAGGCTCCGCTGAGCAGGTGCCGCCAGTCGGTGCGCAGCTCGTGGTCGAAGCGGTCGTCGAGCCGCCAGGTGAGCACGCCGAGGCCGGCCAGGCCGACGATCACCCCGATCCACCCCACTATCCGCGACCCGAACAGCGCGGCCAGCAGGATCACCGCCGCCACACCGAGCAGTCCGATGGCCAGCGAGCTGGTGAACGACCCCGAGTGCGATCCGATCTGATCCAGCGTCCGGCCCGAGGCGAAGCCGTTCCGCAGGTCATCGAATTGCACATTCCGCGCGTCGACCGAGCCGACGAGCGGACCGAAAACCCCGACCGCCACCGCGATGGCGGCCGCGAACAGCAGCAGATGGACGAAAGTGCGCATACTCCACGGTATTGCGCTTCCGCTCCCCCGGCACGGGATAAAACCTACCGGTCCGCAACACGCCATCCGCGACGCGCCGACGGGGGCGAATCAGGAACGGCGATCCACCGCGATGTAGGCGGCGGCCGCCACCACACCCGACACCACCGCGACCGACGGCCACGCGCCGATCTTCTTGGCCAGCGGGTGCGAGGCGCCCATCGCGCCGATGGCCAGCCCGGTCAGCGCGGCGGCGCCGCCGGTCCCGACCGTCCTGCGCCACCGCGGGAAGGCCGCCGCCGTGCCCGCCGCGAACACCGCGCCACCGAGCTGACGCTTCTTGGTGGCCTGGGCGAGGGCGAAACCACCGGTGAGGCCACCGGCCGCGAGCAACGACGTCGGCACCGCGGGAATCCCTGCCATTTCACTACCTCCAGAACAAGCGAACATACTGACCCCTCGACGGTAACCGGAGTCCATTCCGCCGCTTCGCCGGGGCGGCCCCCCGGAACCGCTAACCGCCCGCGTCGGCTACCAGCGAGCGATTCAGCTGTTCCGCGGTGATCGGCGGAACCGGCAGCGGGTGAGCGGCTTCCGCGCGCAACCCGTCCAGCATCAGGGCCAGATTGCGCCGCCAGGCATCGGGCGCGACGCGTGCGGTCTGCTCCACCACGCGAGTGTGCGACCAGGTGATGAACGCGATGTCCTCGAGCGCCCAATCCGCGCGCAGCACCCCGGCATCCTGTGCGCGCGTGACGATTTCACGCATGGTGGCATGACCGCGATCGCGCTGCTCGGCAATCTCCGGACTGGGCGCGGCCCGCAGCGCGAGCTCGTTCATCAACCGGTCGTAAGCCTGTAGCTCACAGATCTTTTCGATCAGATAGACGAACGACTCCCACGGATCAGCAAGGGCCAGTGCCTCTTCCGCGATCCGACCGCCCGCCTCGACCCGGTCCGCGACGGCCGCCGCGATCAGGTCGTCGCGGGTCGGGAAGCGGTTGTAGAGCGTGCCGATGGCCACACCCGCCCGCGCGGCGATCTCCTTGAGCGGTGCGTCCAGCCCACGTTCGGCGAACACCTCGCGCGCCGCGGTCACCAGCGCGTCGCGATTGCGGCGGGCGTCGAGGCGGAGGGGTTTCTGCACGGGCATGCGCCGATCCTACAAATCGGGCGTCGAATTTAAGTTGAGCATAGGTTCAACTTCATGCTAGCGTCGAGCTCATTAACTTGAACCATGACTCAACTTAATGAGGTACGAGCATGAGCAAGACCATCGCCATCTTCGGATTCGGACCCGGCCTGGGCATGGGCGTCGCGCGCCGCTTCGGACGGGAGGGCTTCCGGGTGGCCGTCATCGGGCGCAAGCCGGACAAGGCCGAACAGCACGTCACCGATCTGAAGTCCGAGGGCATCGAGGCGGCCGCCTTCCCCGCCGACGTCACCGACGGGGCCCAGCTCGCCGAGACCGTCGGGACCATCCGAAAGACCTTCGGCGAGATCGATGTAGCGCTGCACGGCGCGGCCGGGAACATGGCCGACCGTGCGCCTTCCACCCGCACCCTGGACCTTCCCGATCTGCGCGTTCCCATGGCGCTGAAGCTGCACTCCCCGATGCTCATGGCCCGGGAACTGCTCCCCGCCATGATCGAACGCGGCGACGGAGCACTGCTGTTCTCGTCGGGTTCCTCACCGCGCCTTGCGTATCCGCACCTGGCCAACTTCGGCGTCGCCCTGGCCGCCCAGCGCGGCTACGTCCTGCAACTGGCCGCGGAGCTGCGCGACACCGGCGTGTACGCCGGATTGTTGAACATCGGCGTGTTGATCGGTGACAGCCAGGCCGAGCGGCTCATCGACGAACATCCCGAACTGGTCCCCGCCGGGGTGACGCTGCCCCGCATGACCAATACCGAACTGGGCGATCGGTATTGGGAGATGTACACGAAACGCGAGGCCGCCGAGGTGGAGGTCGGCTTCACCGAGTGACCCCGGGCCGGACCGGAACCGATTCGTGGGATGTGTTGCGGGCGGAGCGGATCATACGATAAGAACCTGACGAAACACGGTCCGGGGGGTTCCGGGCACGTCGGTTCACAGAGTTCCGCTCAGCCGTAAAGGAATAACTCGACCATGACCGGTCCGGTCGTTTTCACCAGCTACTACCACGACGAATCCAATGACGACGGGTTCCAGTGGGAGTTCAAATGTGATCGCTGCACCACTTCCTACAAGTCGCCGTTCGAGCAGAACTACTTCTCGCGCGGCCGGGGTGCGCTGCGCGTGCTGCGCGACCTGTTCGGCGACCAGGTGCGTGCCATCGACAAGATCTCGAACGCCGCGGAGAGCTACTCCAACCACTGGGGCGGCTCCTCCTCGAGCACCAAGGACAAGGCCTTCGCCCGCGCGGTCGAGCAGGTGCGCAACGACTTCCGCCTGTGCGGGGGCTGCGGCCGCTGGGTCTGCCACCGCGTCTGCTGGAACGAGCAGGTGGGCCAGTGCACCAACTGCTCCCCGCAGGTGCAGCACCAGATCGCCCAGGCGCAGGCGGAGGCCCGCGGCTCCCAGATCCGCGACGCCGCCTACCAGCAGGACTGGGTCTCCCAGCACGACGTGGCCACCCCGGCCCGCGTCTCCTGCCCGACCTGCGGCGCGAACACCACCGGCGGCAAGTTCTGCTCCACCTGCGGCACCGCCCTCGCCATGCAGTCGAACTGCCGCGGGTGCGGCCACCAGACCCGGGTGGGCGCGCCCTTCTGCGCCAATTGCGGCCAGCCCCAATAGTTCAGCGGATACCCGGGGTCGCGGGGTCCGGGCCGAGGCAGCCGAGGATGAAGCAGCCGGGCGGCCAGTTGTCGAACGGCGGGTACAGCGGCTTGCCCAGGCATTGCAGGACACCGCAACCCGGGTAGGCCATCGGGCCCAGGCCCAGTGCGGCGAGGGTGGCGTCGGGGTTCAGGAACATCGGGTCGGTGAGACTCGTGTCCGGGTGCTCCACGTACGGGCCCGGGTCGGGCAGGGTCGGGTTGCGGAAGGCCATGGTGAGTCCGCGCAGGACATCGTGCGGAAAGCTCACCGCGCCACCGGGAACCGTGACACCGGTCCAGCTGACGAGCAGGCCCAGGCTGGGGACGATGAAGTTGTCCTGGCGCATCATTCCGGCCATCTGGATGGCGTCCTTGGGCAGGCCCGGGAACACGTCCTCGCATCCGGGACCGTTGACGGTGATCAGGAAGCCGTAGCAGGGATTGACGTCGGTCGGCGTGGTGGCCTCGGTCAGGTAGTCGGTGGAGATCACCTGCCGGCCTTGCCATTTGCCGCGATCGGCCAGCAGCAGGCCGAGCTTGGCGTAGTCGTCGGGCGGCAGCACCAGGTGCGCGTGCCCGTAGGTGTTGCCGCTGCGGTCGCGCGCCCACAGATAGTCGGATTTCTGGATTCCCAACGGGTCGAACAGGTTTCGCTGCACATACGCCTGGAAATCCTCGCCGACGGCCTGCTGGATCACATAGACGAGCAAGTCGACCGCGCGCTGACTGTACTGCCAGTCCTCGCCCTGCGGATGCTGGATCGGCATGCCCAGGGCCTGCGCCACCACGTTCGGGTCCAGGCGGAACAGCCCGGTGACGCCCTCGGAGGCGATGGCGATCTCCATGCCGGAGGTCTCGGTCAGCAGGCTGCGCACGGTGATCGCGCGGTGCTGCGCATCCCCGAGCCCGGCGGGCAGATAGTTGCCGATCGGATCGTCCACGCGCAGTTTGTGTTCGTCGACGGCGATCCCGGCGACCATGGACACCACACTCTTGGTGCCGCTCCACAGGTTCCAGGCGACGCCGCCCGCACGCTGATTGTTCGGTCCGCCGCCGATCAGGCAGTTGTTGCGGAACACCTGCACGGTGAACCGGGTCGGATCGGAGGCGAAGTCCACCGCCTTGCGCAGCTCGGCCGAATCCAGGCCCACCTCTTCGGGTGTCGCGGTTTCCGGTTGCCTGCCCGAGCTGGCCTGGCAGTGCCGCAACCCGTCGGGTTCGGCGCGGCCGACCGGCCCGACGACCAATGCCACGGCGACCGTCATCAACGCCACCACTATGCCTGTCATTACCCGCGACACACGACTCTCCGTTCCCTGAAGTCCCGTTCAGCTCATCGGAGGGCCGTTGCGGCCGTTATCTTTTCGTGACCCGCGACTTCTGGGGGCGGTAGTTCTCGGGGCGCAGCGTTCAGGGGCTCGGCGCGTCACCCAGTCGGGCCGCGAGCGCGTCGAGTACACCGGACTGCGCGGCGGGGACCTCGATGCTCATCACCACCTCGGCGCCCGCGGATTCGAAGCCGAAGCGGAAGAAGGAGCAGCACTCGGTCTCACGCCGCGCCAACTCCCGCGCCCGGTCCTCGGCCGCCGCCGGCAGTACCAGCGTCAGCGCGGTCGGCTCCGGGCGGGAGTGCCGCAGCACCGATTCCGTGAACAATTCATCGAATTCGGCCACCCGCAGCGGTTGCTCGGCGGTCGGCAGCGTGCAGGCGTCGGGCACCCACTCCACCTGTATCGGTTCCATGGGCGCTACAACAAGGGGCGGTCCGCCGAAAATCCCGGCTGATCAGTGTCTTTCAGCGGGCGTCGACCGTCGCGAAGGCAGCCCAGATCAGGGGGGAGTGCTCGATCGCCCCGGTGTCGCGCCAGGCGGCCAGATGGGTCCGCTGCCAGTCGTTGAGGGCCGCGACGGGATCCTCGGATTCATGGGCGGCGTCGATGGCGCACACGGCTTCCTGGAACGGATGCGCGGTATCGGGTGTGCCCGCGAAGCGGTGGAACGCGAGGTCGGTGGGCAGCGGCCAGCGCCCCGCGGTGACCAGCTCCGCGCCGCCGGTCAGCATGGCGGCGACCAGGCCGAGCGGTTCGGCGAAGCGGAGATCGCCGCCGCTCTCACAGGCGACGAGCGCGACCCGGCTCGGGATGGGCCAAATGTCGGGGCCGGTGCGGGGTTCGGGCCGGCCGCCGGCGCCGGAGCCATTGTGGTTCGCCGCCAGGGCGTGGGTGCCGAGCAGCAGATCCCGGGCCGACAGCGGCCGGTGATCGCGGTAGGCCGGGGCGCAGCCGGGACTGGCGGCGGTGCACGACAGATGCAGGGTGGCCGATTCGCTGCGGCCCGATTCGGGAGCCGCCGCGGTCACGTGCCCGACATAGAGCAGGCGTGCGGCCCCCGCATGCAGCGCGCGGCTCAGCCAGGAGCGATCGAGATCGGTGCGGCGGAAGGCGTCCACGGGATCGTCGACGGCCGGACTGAGGCGATCGGCGGCGGCATGGGCGGCCACCAGTTCCGCCAGCGGCGCGGCCGAATCCATCCGGCCCAGCACCGATCCCAGCGCCGAGTCGGCACGGAAGCCCGGAACACGCGGATCCAGTACCGCGACGACCGGGCCGCTGCGCGTCTCGGCCCACGAGCGCGTGACGCGCGCGGGCGCGTGCACGATGCCGGGCGGCGCGAGCACGCTGACATCGCCGATCTCGACCAGGCGCACCTCCGCGTCGGGAGCGATGAGTTCCCAGGGCAATTGCGCTGTGCGAGGCGAGGGTTGGATACGTATGTGCGGACGGACACCGCCCACGTACAGCTCGTGCAGTGACACCGCCAGGTTGTAGGGCAGAAATGTCGCTGAGAGATACTGTGCCAGAGCGTTTTCCGCCTCGAACGAGGACAGTTCACCGGTGGTCAGCGATGATTCGAGCCCACCCGCCCTTCCAGGTGCGGGCAATGCGGCGGCGAGCCTGCTCAGCGCCGCCTCCACCTGATCCTCGGGCACCAACCCGACTCCGCCGGGCGCGCTCTCCCCGGCCCATCGCCAGGTCAGATAGAGATCACCGGCATCGGCCATCCGGACGAAGACCGTGGGGCGCAACGTCTTTCCGGCGCTCATGCCGTGATCACCCGCGCCGTCCGCAACCGGCGGCCGTAACGTAGTTCCGCCGCCTCGAGCCAGTCCGCCAACGCGATGTGGCCGTCCGGCGGCACGGCGACCCGGGGCGGCGGCGCCACGGGCAGGCCCGCACCGGCCGCCACCGCCGCGAGAGCGGTGCCGAGCTGGAGTGCGTCCAGCAGTGGCGCGGCGGAATCCGAGGGCGGTTCGAAGGGCTCGAACAGGTCGAGGGGCGCGGGTGGCTCGGCGGAGAGGCGGTCGATGTCCAAGGTCGTCCCCGCGCATTGGCTTTCGATGAGATCGGCGACCAGCCGCGCGTCACCCGCCAGGTAGGAGTAGCGGAAGGCCAGGCGCAGGGCGGGGTTCACGATACGACGATTCCAGGTGTCGCGTTGCGCGCCGTCGGGGAGTTCGTAGCGCACGGCGTCCAGGGCCAGGGCGGCCGGGACCGCGAGATCCACGGCCCGCGCGAGCAATCCGGGGACCTGGGTGACCAACGGTTCCAGCAGACCGGCGTGCCAGTAGTCGAGCTGGGCGCAGTGCAGGCCGAGCCCGCGCACGGCGTAGGTCGCGCGCGCGGCGGCCAGTTCTTCCTCGCCCTGCTCGTACCGTCCCGCGGCGAAGGCCGTGGCGGCCAGCCGGAGTCGCACGTCGGCCGCGTCGATGACGGCCCGGGATTCCTCGAACCGGTGCAGGGCCTCGCGGTATCGGGCCTCCGCCACCTCCGTCTGTCCGCGCTGCTCGGCGATGAACCCCATGACCTTCAGCCCGATTCCGGCCCGATGGGCCACCCCGGCGGCGACGAAATGGTCCTGGGCGGCCGCCAGCAGCGGTTCGGCATCATCGAAAGACCCTGTGCGCGTGTACATCAGCGCCAGGTTCTGCCGGGTCTCCGCGACGCCGGAGCTGTCCTCGACGGCTTCGAACGCCGACAGCGCCTGTCCCGCGAAATCCTGGGCCAGCTCCCACCGCCCGGTCTCGAAATGCGCCGCGGCCAGGTTCATCAGCGGATGCCCCGCCTGCTCCGGCCCGAATCGCCGTGCCGCGTCCAGCGATTCGTTCGCCAGGTCCAATGCCCGCCACCACTGCTGCCGATGCAGTGCGACCGCCGTCGACGACACCAGGCACGCCAACCGCAGGTCCGCCGGCGCATCGTCCTTCCCCAGGGCCGCCCGCGCCTGCTCCAACGCCGCCTGCGCCCCCTCCAGATCCCCCAGATTCTGCAGAGCCTGCGACAGCCCGATCAACGCCCCCGGATACATCCGCGGCGCATCGACCCGCATCTCCCCCAACGCTTCCCGAAACCGCTCCACCGCCCCCGCATGATCACCGAGCCGATCGGTCACCACCGCCACATCGACCAGCGCGCACAGCCGCAGATCCCCCACCTCGACCTCCGCCGCCCGCTCGAAGATCCGCAACGCCTCCCACAACTCACCCCGCGCCACGGCCTCGGCCCCGACCCGCAGCAAAGGACTCTCTGCTGCGGAGTCGCCGTCTGCCGTCCGGCGCGCCTCGCCGCAAGGCGGAACGACCTCCCCACCGGCGTCTTGTTCATGCCACGGTTCGGAGCTGCCATCGGGTGGTACCGGCCCAGCCGGCGTCGGCTCTCCGCGCGGCGTCGGCGCATTTCCGTCGGAGGCGGGTTCCGGCATGCTAGAAGTCCGAATCCCCAGTGGCGGCGGCAATTTCGGCCAGCAGTGGCGCGACGGGGTCGTCGTCGGCCGTCGAAGTCGTCGCGTAGTGCAGCCTGGATGCCGCGTAGTCACGGATGCGCTGGCGCAGCACGGCACGGGCGGCGTCCCCGGATCGCTCCATGTCACCCCAGCGGAACTCACGGGGCAGTGGCATCGGACCGAAACCCGGGACATGGATGGCGATCCGAACGGTCGAGGCCGGCGCCGGCAGTGGTGACTCGCCGATCCACGTGTCCGCGACGGCACGGAGTTCGATCTCCAGCCCGTCACCGCCGAGGTCGACGTCGGCCCAGACGCGCAAGTGGGTGGGAATATCCGCGGGCAGGTCGGGGTGGGCCGCCACGGTGATCGAAACCTTGGTGGCGCCCCGGTCACGAACGAGCTGCCAGGACACGGCCGATTCCGAGGCGTCCACCAGGCCCGGCGGGCAGCGCTGCCAGTCCCAGCCGCCGGTGCCGCGGGCCAGGACGAAGGCATCGGCGGCGCGGTGTTCATCACCGGCCGCCAGCGCGTAATCCGAAGCCCGCGGCGGGTTTTCGATGTAGGTCGGGGCCAGCGGAACGATCGCGTCCGAACCGTCCACCAGCGACTCGCATTCCGCCGTCAGCACGGCGATGTCGCGATCGAGCAGCACGGGGTCGAGAGCGGCGATCCCGTCCAGGGTGGACGCGGGCCACCAGCGAGACGCCCAATGCGCGTACGCGAGTCGACGCGCGCTCACCACCAGGGCGGGCAGTGCAGGGGCCGCCGCGACATCGCTCGCACTGCTGATTGCGGAATCGATTCTGCTCATCTCGTCGAGAGTCAGAGCGACCGTTTCACCGTAAACGGCCCACACCCAGTCCTGGGCGATATCGATATCGCTGATCATCGCGAACGGAAGTCGCCTGTCGTCGAACACATCCCAGACGAGGACGCCGCCGACGACCTCGAGCACCATCTCTTCGGCTCCGGACGACTCGACCGGACCGAGGGGCGCCTTGGGGATGATGCACCACCCGGTGGGAAACAGGTCGATCGAAACCGTCGAATTCGTCATCCCACCCTCGATTCCCGCTCGTCGGGCTCGGTCACCGCACTCACCGCCAGCGCCCGCTTCACCCGCATCCGATGGTCCAGGATCACCGACCGGGCCACCCCGTCGAGCAGATCCCAGAGCTCGTCCGCGGCGCACACGGGAAACTCCCGCACATCCCGCCCGTGCAGCCGCGCCCACAATCTCCGCAGATACGGCCGCCACGGCACCCGCAGATCCGCCGCGATCGCCCCCAACGGCCCCTCCACAGCGTCCACCCGGACCATCATCCGCCGCGCCTGCAGCACATACGCCTCCCGCTGCCAGCGCCCATTGATCACCCGCGCCGCCGCACTACCGTTCGAGTGCGCCGTGTCGGCCGGGCCGACTGCCGAACTGGCCAGTCCAGCAATGACATCTGCCGCTCGCTCAGGTGCGCGCCCCAGGTCCGCGCCGACCACACGCCGAGCGCCATTCGAGCCCGGGGATCCGCCTTCGGTGGGGATCGAATCGGCCGAATCGGCTGCCGCACCGGCCATTCCGGCGGCGCTCGCCGATCCGATGGGAGCACCGAGTAATCCGGCAGTGGTGCCGAGCAGTCCGGCGGCCGTGCCGGTCAGGCCGACCGCCGCGCTCAGCAGACCTGCGACCGTGCCGGTCAGGGAGGCGCGGGCGGTGTCCGGGTCGGGCTCCGGGGTGAGCGGGTTGCCCAGTGGGCGCAGGTGGACGGCCAGGGCGGCACCCGCGGCGGCGGCCACGCGCAGGGACTCGTCCAGAAGCGCCCACGGGGCGCAGGCGCGGGCGATCTCCGCGTCCACCAGTTCGGGGATGGGAGGGAGGTCGGCGCGTTCGCTGGAGGCTTGCAGGACGGTGAAGATGCGCTCGTGGATGGTGCGGTCGAGCGGCAGGCCGAGGGTGGCGGTGGAGGCCGAGTTGCCGACCCGGGGCGGGAGCGGGAGGGGGTACAGCGTGAGGCCGAGTTCCTGGGCCACGCTGCCGTTGCGGTCCAGCCACAGGCGGATGCCGGTGTGGGTGCCGACCGAGGCGGCGACGGCCTCGTCGAGGTCGATCGCGCCGCCCGATCCGTCGGCCTCCGGGTCGTCGAATCGGGTTGCGGCACAGGTCTCCAGCAGCGCCGCGAGCAGATCCGAATGGTCGGGTACCTCGGTCAACGGGCGTCGCCGCCAGGCGGTCCGGATGAGGTCGGTGAGCTCGTCGCCCCGCGCCGGCTCGGACAGGTATTCCTTCAGCGCCTGGGTGGTGCGCCCGGCGGACAGGCCGTGGATCTCGCGCAGCGCGGCTTCGGCGGCGGCCCGGTCGCGAACAGGGTCCGGCAGGCCGTTGACGGTGGCCAGTTCGAAGCAGCGCTGGAAGTAGAGGTCCTGGGCATTGCCCTCGGTGATGCGCAGCCCGCGGCGGGTCTGTTTGAGCAGCGTGAACCAGGCGGCGGTGGCGCGCAGGACGTCGGCGGCGGCGTGGACGCGGGTGGCCAGCAGGACCGCGCCGTCGGCGGAGAGCATCGAGCCCGCGCACTGCGGGTGCTGGACGGGACGGATCACCAGCGGGTCGAGGATGAGTTTGACGGTGCGCCGCAGGGGTCCGCCGTGTGGTCCGCTCAAGGGTTCGACACCGTCGAGGCGGCGCCACACCTCGTCCAGCACCATGGCCCGCGGTCGTCGCATTCGCCCAGGTTATCCCAGTTTCCGGGGCTCGCGCGCGCCGGAAGTTGGGATCGGTAGGGGCCGTCCCGATTCCTACCGTTCTGGCATCGGTTCCACCACGGGGCCAGCTTCACGAGAACGAGGAAAGACCATGAACAGCAAGCCGATCCGCCTGACCACCGCCGTCCTGGCCGCCACCGCCACGGCCGCCCTGCTGGTCACCGGGTGCAGCAGCAACTCCAACTCCAACTCCACGACCACCAAGGCCACCGCCGCCGCCCCGGCCGGTCCGGAGACCTCGGCCCCGGGCACCGCGGCGCCCGCCGGTGGCAGCTCGTCGGTCTCGGTCGACGGCAAGTCCATCTCCGCCAAGTTCGACACCACCTGCGCCAAGCAGGGCGGCAACCTGGCCCTGGCGCTCACCGACCAGAGCAACTCGACCTACGGCACCCTGACCGCGAGCGCCACCATCACCGGTACCGACACCGTGCAGGCGGTCGGCATCGCGGGCACCAAGGGCGGCAGCAACGGCCAGCCGTACGCGCTGGGCTTCGGCAACGGCATGCCGGGCGGTTCGGCCAAGGTGACCAAGAGCGGCAACACCTACACCGTGAGCGGCGAGGGCGTCGGAGGCGTGGACATGTCCAACCCGATGGCCGGGCCGAAGACCGAGAAGTTCGAGATCGTCTTCGCCTGCAGCACCGTCGTCGGCGGCTGACCCGCCGATCCGCCCCGGACGCCAGGGCACCCTGTTCCACCCCGCTCGTGCCACCGGGCATGAGCGGGACCGTCATCTCTGATCCGGAAAGCATATGAAGAACCAAATACGTCTCGCCGCAGTCGTTTTCGGCGTCCTGGCCGTCGGCTACTACCTCTGGCACGGCCTCACCTCCAACGATGTGTTCGGCTGGGTCGGCCCGCAGATGGCGCTGCCGATCATCGCCCTGACCGTCGTCCCCATCGTCTTCGCCTTCACCGGCGACGGCATCCTGTCGGCCTTCACCGGCAACAACAGCTCCCAGTTCCGCAACGGCCTGGTGGGCCTGGGCACCGTCGAGGGTGTCCGGCAGACCGGCGTCTACCTCAACGAACAGCCGCAGGTGCGCATCGACTTCCGGGTCGAGGGCTCCGACGGCAAGGTCTTCCCCTCCCACGCCAAGATGATCGTCCCGCTCACCCAGCTGGCGCTGCTGCGTCCCGGCGTGGTGCTGCCGGTCCGCTACCTGCCCGACCGCCTCGACAAGGTGGAGGTGGACCTGTCCGGCGACACCGCGGCGGCGCAGGAAGCCATGAACGCGGCCAATATTCGCAAAGGCTTCACCACTCCCGCCAAGCTCGACATCGCCCGGCGCGGCATCGCGGCCCAGGCGGTGGTGCGGTCGCTGAGCGTGCCCGGCGAGATCCGTGACGGGCACTCGCGATTGGATCTGGTGCTGGTGGTCACCCGCCCGGACGGCAGCACGTTCGAGGTGCGCACCGAGAAGTTCCTGGCCCCCGCGATGGTCTCGCTGGTCCAGGTCGGCCGGGTGGTGACCGTGCACTACCTGCCGGGCAACGAACAGGAGGTGGTGCTGTCGCTGCCGGTCAACTCCGCCAACTAGACATGATCTCGGAAAAACTCAGAGCCGCAGGCGGTTTCGCCAGCGGCTCTTCGTCATGTCAGGTGTCAGGGACGTTCGTAGAATCCGTCGATCCGGCCCCGGCCGTGTGCCCGCGCCGCGGCCAGCACTTCTCGCGGTTTGGCCGATCCGGGAGAACGGCCGCCGGTCAGGGTGACCGGCTCGGTCAGGGCGAAGAGCTGGAAGACGTAGCGGTGCGGCCCGTGTCCGGGCACCGGCGCCGGGCCCATGTATCCGCGGCCCCAGCTCGACCGCAGCATCTCGACGCCCTCCGGCGCGGAGCCGGAAGCCAGTGCACCGCTGGGCAATTCGCCGATACCGGCATCCAGCAGGGCGAGCGCGTGCACGAAGGGACCACCGAAGGGCGCGTCCTGGTCCTCCACCACCAGCAGCAGTTGCGCGGTCCCCTCGGGCACACCCGACCAGGACAGCGCGGGCGAGACGTCCCGCCCGCCGGCCCGCTTCATGGCGTGGCGGATATCCAGCCGCGACTCGTGCGCGAAGTCGCCGCTGGTGACCTCGAATTCCCCGCCCTCACCCAGATTCGGCCGGTACCAGGCCAGATCCTCGGGCGCACCGCGCCGGTTCCGGAGCAATCTGCCCATCAGTGCCATTGCGTTCTCCTTGGTAGGTAGAGGTTTTCAGAGCTTGCGGGCATCGGCCGGAATGAGCAGCGGCGCCGCGAACCGCCAGATCTCCTCGGCGGCATCGAATTCCAGTGACACCGCCGATCCCGGAGTTCCGGCCCACCGTTCCGGAACAGGCGTGCCCGGCCACGTGTGGCCGCCGCCGAAGACAGTCCATTCCATGACCACGGTGCCGCCGGTTCCCCGGCTCACCGCGGTGCGGGTCGACCCCTGGGTGGTGACGGTCTCGCCCGGCCCGGCGCAGCCGTCGACTTCGCGCCAGTGCCGCGCCGATTCGGTCAATCCCCAGGTGCGGCCGCGCAGTTCGCCCCCGGGACCGCGATGGCGAGAAAACCCGCCGGTCAGCGGGACCATGGGATCCGCGTCGCCGTTGATGAGCACCGCCGACACCGCGTGCCCGGGCCGAATTCCCGCCAGCGCCTCCGGGAATCCGCCCGCCACGGCGGCGAACACCGCCACCCGGTCACCGGCCTCGACCGCCATGCGGTGGGCCATGAACGCGCCATTGGAGATCCCGGCCACCACGGCGCGGTCAGCCTGCGTCTCGAATCGCTCTGCGCACCAGTCGATCACGGCGCGCAGGAAGGCGACATCATCGACGCCCGCCTCGTCGGCGGTGGTCACTCCGCGGCCGTCCGCCCAGCATCCGCCCCACCCGAGCGGATAGGCGACTCCGATCCCCCACTCGTCGGCATGGCGCGCGAAGCTGGTCCACTCGTACATCAGCGGTTCCGCCGGCGCGTCCGTCATGCCGCTCTGATTGCCGTGCAATACCAGCACGATTGGCGCGTTCTTCCGGCTCGGCGGCCGAATTGCGAAGGCCCGTCGCAGGCCCTCGATTGTCACTTCCGCCTCGACCAGGTCAACTGCCACGATCGTTCCTCCTTGCGGGCCGGTCTCCGAAGCCAGCCCCACAGTAGGCGGCGAAATCCGGCCGCGCACATGCTGGGGTTTTGCCGAAAACAGGCGCAAAAACGCTGGTAGAAGCACCGATCACGGACGAATAGCCCAGTGGTTACAAAAATCCCGAAACGCCGTGAAGCTCGGCCGCAAGTGGTACGTATGAAATTGCTACTGAGTTGCCAGCAAGTCTCGCGATAGCACTTCTACCAGCACGGAAGAAGGAGCGATGATTACAAAACGATTGGTAGCAGCCAGCATTTGCGCGGTCGCGGCAACGGGAACGGTGTTCACCGCCGGTGTCGCCTATGCTGACCCGCTCGACCTCGATCCGGCGCCCGCCGCCACCGCCCCCGTCGACGACCCGGACGTTGTCATGCACCAGTGCAACGCCATCATCGGCGCGCTCGTCGGCGGATTGATCGGCGGCACCCTGAGCGCCTTCCCCGGAGCCGCGATCGGCGCGGGCATCGGCGCGCTGGTCGGCTGGTCCCAGCTCACCCCGCCCGGACCGCCATTGGCCTGTTGGAATCAGGTGCCGCCCGCCTGACGAGCCGGACACCGCGCCGGAGGCCGTGACTCCGTAGGGTTTCGGCTCATGACGCGTTATCACCGTATCGCCGCACAGGATCTGGGGCGGTTGGGAGCCTTGAGTGACGGCATCTTCGCCGTCGCCATGACACTGCTCGTCCTGGAGTTGCACGTCCCCGCCGCCCAGGCGTGGCACGAGCGGCTGCTGTGGTCGGATGGCGCGGTGTCGGCGGAGGAACCGGTATGGCATGCGCTCACGCATGTCGGACCGCAATTCCTCATCTGCTTCCTGGGTTTCCTGACCCTGGGCATGTTCTGGATCGGCCAGCAGACCCAGTTGAACCTGCTGGCCCGCGCCGATCGTTCCCTGACGTGGATCCACCTCATGTTCCTGTTCGGGATCGCCATGGTGCCCTTCGCGACCGCGCTGCTGGGCGCGTTCCCGCAGTCGCGGCTCGCGCTGGTCGTCTACTGGGTCGACCTGCTCTACCTCGGGCTCGTGCAATTGGCGAGTCTGCGCTATGCGAGCCGCGCCGGGCTGCTCGCGGAAACCACTGTGCCCGAGGACCTGCGGGCGATCCGCGATCGCATCGCCATCGTGCAGGTGCTGTACGCGGTGAGCGTGGCCCTGTGCCCGCTCAGCACCTACCTGAGCATCGGCCTGATCATCGCCCTGCAGGTGAATTCCGCTGTGTCCCCGCAGATCCGCCCGCTCAACCGCTTCTGATCAGGGGAGGTGGGCGTGCAGGAAGTCGAGGGCGTCGGGCAGTGAGGCCAGGAACGCGCCGCTGTGGTCCTTGCCCGGGTAGGCGGTGACCGACACTCTCACCCAGGGGTTGTGGGACTGCAGCTCGGGACCGTAGGCCGGGGTGTCCGCCGGGGGGACGTCGATGTCGGCGGTGCCGTAGCCGATCATGAGGTCGGCGGGGATCACGTCCTCCTGGTAGCTGACCAGGGATCGGATGTCGGCTTCGAAGGTGGGAGTCGGGTTGTCGGGATCGGCCACCAGGGCTGCCGGGCGGCGGCCTCCGGCATCGGCCACTAGGTCCGAAAGGCATTCGGTGGCAGCCTTTTCCACGTATTCCCGCCCGAAGTCGGACAGGTACGGGGTGACGCTGCCGGGATTGAGCTCCTCCAGCGCCGCGAGGTAGTAGCCCGCGTAACCGACCTGATTGGCCGAGCCCGTGGAGGAACTGCGGAACATCTCGCGCAGGCTCTTGGGCGGGTTGGTGCGCAGACCGGTGGCGATGACACCGGTGAGACCCGGTGCGACCCTGGGGTTCCGGGCGTAGGCCGCGGCGGCGCTCATCACCGCATGCGCCCCCTCGGACTGGCCGACCAGGACATAGTGGCCGGTCAGCGGAACCGGAAGCGACCGCACGGCGGTGACGGCGTCGAGCATGGAGCGAGCCTCGACAGCGGTGTTGTAGTAGCTGAAATTGCCGCCCGTACCCAACCCCTGATAGTCCGGAGCCAGCACCGCATAGCCGCTGTCGAGAATCCCGTTGAAGTACCCGCGATTTCGAGCGGACTGGGTGCGATGGGACGGCGCACAGTCATTGCCGATCCCGATGGTGCCGTGCCCCCAAACCACCAGCGGCCAACCACCCGCGGGCGGCAGACCCGCAGGCAAGTACAGCCCGGCGGTGGCCCGAGCCTGATTGCCGCGCTGGTCGAGCGTCGAATAGGTGAACCCCAGCGACACGGCGGCCTTGTCGAAAGACCATGCGCTGTTCAGCAATTCGACGCCGCTGATGCGCCCGAGCTCACTGCCGTCCGCCATGGCGGGCGCGGCGGTCGCGGTCAGCGCCGCACACGCACTCACCGCCCCCACAGCCAACGCGGCCTGCCGAACAACGGACCCGACCCTGCGGCGAACTGCCATGGCCACCACTCCCTCTCGCAACCCTGAGACCATACCGCGCACCCCGGTCCCACCGAACGACGCTTGATCACGATTGGCGCGCTGTGTCCCCACGCGGGCGCGCCGCAGGTCGAGACTGCCGCCGGTGGCAAGGTGCGTAGACCCGATACGGCAACGACTACGTGCGGGCCCTCGGCGGTGCGGACCTGATCACGACCAGCGGGCGGTGTACTCGGCGAGGGCGCTCTGGAGATGGAGTTCGTCGACGGCGGCGAGGTGCGATGGGATCGGCACCCTGATGTCGAGTGTGGAGAGGCAAGCGATGAGCGCCGTGTGGATGCCCCAGTGGACGCCGGGCGGCTGGGCGAGCAGATCGGACAGTGCGTGGATCTCCTTGACCGCGTTGAGTTTCGTCAAGGCGTGGATGGATTCGTATCGCACAGCTTCGCGCGGATCCGACCGGACCAGTTCGACGAGTCGATCCACCGCGACGTCGCCGACATGAGCCACGTAGGTCTGCACCATCTCCTGGGCAGCGGTTCCCGTGACGGTCGGCAGCAACCGCCAGGCCAGCTCACCGACCGCGGGGTCGGCAGGAAGCAGGGAGAGACAGTAGATCGCCATCTTGCGGACGTTGGCGCTGCGGTCCTCAGCCAGAGTCATGAGGTTGTGCGCGCGGTCCCAGTCAGCCAGTGCGGAACAGCCGATTTCGCGGACCAGAGGGTTCGGGTGTGCCATCAACCGCGCGGCCGTCCGGCTCCGCGCCCCAGGGTCGTACCCGGTCCAATCGCAGGCACGCAGCGCCCGTTCGAGCTCTTCCCGATCGGCATCCGGATCGTCGAGCAGTGCCACCAACTCGGGTTCGGGCATCACCGCGGGCCTTCGGGAGCCGCGCGGCACTCCGGGCTCACGTACCGACATCTGGTCCGGCCAGGCGACCAGGTCATAAACCGGCCTCATCCATTCCCGCAGCAGGGCAACGTCTTTCGCATCCCCTATCGTAACTGCCGATTCGAACGTGTCACGGAGGTCATCGAAGGTGATCGTGGCGGCTTCGCGGATCCGCTCGTCCTCACCCGTCCGCAGTTCCGCGACGCCACGCAGGACCCGTTGCGTCGGGTAGTAGCGCAGCGTATCGAGGGCCGCCTCCGCCAACTCGACCGTCTCGTCGCACGCGGCCGCGAGCAAGCCCGGCTCTGCCGCGATGGGCTCGCTCCAGAAGCACGCCTCCACTGCGGCCCTTCGTACTTCGGGGTCGAGGTGTGCCAAGGCGCCGACGAGCACCGGCACGAATTCGGCCTCTTCGAACCCGAAACTCATGGACAGCACGGCCGTTGCCTGCATGGGATGTGTGTCATCGCTTGCCACGGGGACCAGGAGGTCGGCCTCGGCACGGGTCATGAAGCGCAGGGCGTGCCTCCTGACCACGGGATCGGCACTGGCCCACCAGTTTCGGCGTTGTTCACCGGTGGTCGTGTCGTCGAAGCCGTCCAGCACCCGCGAGGCACGGTTCCGAATCGGCTCGGGAAGAGCCGTGTCGAACACCGCCGCGAGCAACCGTGGAATCGACCTGTAGTCCTCGGCTTGCGCGAGCTCGTCGAGCTCCTCGGGTGTCATTCGAATTCCTGTGCCTGTGCGACCAAATCGAAGAATACCCAGACGCCGCCCTTCTGGTACGAATCCGGGGACTCCGAGCCGCCGAGGAAGGGGTAGGGGGTGGCGATGTAGACCTCGTTGTCGGCGAGGGGGCCGAGGCGTTTGCGGATTTCGGCTACGTGTCGGGGTTGGAGGACGTAGGTGATGACGTTGGGGTCGAAGAGGACGTCGGTGACGAATTCGGTGATCTCGGTGTAGGAACCGTAGGGCTTCACGCCGGGGCTGTAGGGGTCGAGGATGCCGTATTCGCCGGTTCGGGTGCTCATGAGGAAGGCGTGCCCGAGGTCCGAGTAGCCGACGACGGTGTCGTATCGGGGGTAGTGCTCGGCCCAGGCCGGCATGACGCGGTCCAACCGCTGGTCGCCGATCAATCGGAAGGGAACGCTGGTCACCGCACCCATCCAACCAGACTGACCGGGATTGACTATCGACAGGTTTCGCGGCACGGGGTAATGATCGGACCGGGCTGTCGGAGTGGAGGCGTGCGGTGGGCGAGGAATGGCGCGAAGCGGCTGAGCGGGTGCGCAACTGGGGGCGGTGGGGTGAAGACGACCAGCTCGGGACGTTGAATCTGCTCACGCCGGAACGGATCGCGCGGGCGGCGACCCGGGCCCGGCAGGGCCGGAGCATCCCGCTCGGGGTGCCGTTCGACGCGTACGGCCCGCAGGGCTCCAGCGGTATGCGACGCAATCCCGTGCACCTCATGGCCATCGACGGCGGGGACGCCGAGCTCGCCGCCCATCTGGCCGGGTGGGGCGGCGCGGCCGAGGCGCAGGTGGCGGGGATGTACGCGCACGGCCCGATGCGGTTCAACGATGACTACATGATCCTGCCGTTGCAGGCGGCGACGCAGTGGGACGCGCTCTCGCACGTGTACTACGACGGACTGCTCTACAACGGCTATCCGGCCACGGCGGTGACCAGTCTCGGAGCCACCCGGCTCGGCATCGAACAGGTCGCCGAGCGCGGCGGCGTGGTGGGCCGGGGCGTCCTGCTGGACGTCGCGCGGCACCGGAATCTGGACCGGCTCGAGGGCGGAGCCGTCGTCGGCCCGCACGAGCTGGAGGCGGTCGCCGGGGCACAGGGCGTCGCCCTCGAGCCCGGCGACATCCTCGTGATCCGCACCGGCTGGTGGACCCACTTCCTCGAGCACCGCAAGCAGTCCGAATGGTTCCGCGCCAGTCCGGGATTGAGCTGGCGCTGCGCGGAGTGGCTGCGCGAACACGACATCGCGGCGGTGGCGGTGGACAATCCGGCCGTCGAGGTGATGCGTCCCGAGGACGGCGTGATGCTGCCGCTGCACATGCTCGCATTGCGCGATATGGGCATGCCGCTCGGTGAGATCTGGGACCTGGAGGCGCTGGGCGCCGACTGTGCCGAGGACGGCGTGTACGACTTCCTGTTGTGCGCTCCCGCCCTGCGCATCCCCGGTGCGGTGGGCACCCCGATCAGTCCGGTCGCGATCAAGTAAGCGGGGCACCGGTTTTCAGAAGGCCGCCAGTACGCAGGCCCCGATGAAGAGCACCTGAACCAGTCCGCGCAGCGGCAGCGGCATCGTCTGGATACCGCTGCCCTCGCGTGCCGCGCGCACGTTCGCCGGGAAGAGGCAGACCAGCATCACTGCCAGGCAGATGGCGGCCAGCGGGGCGGCCCAGGGGATGAGAAGGCCGACGGCTCCGGCCAATTCGAGGAATCCGGTCACCGTGACCAGGGCGGCCGGGTTGGGCAGTCGCGGCGGGACCATGGCGATCAGGCCGTCGCGGCGCGGCTGCAGGAAATGCGCCGATGACGTGAGGGCGAACAGGGCGGCCAGCCCGAGGCGGGCCGCGTGCGGCCACGAGTCGAGCCAGTCGGTGGCGTGCAGCCAGCCGGCGATTCTCGCCAGGCCGGTGACGACAATGAGAACGATGAGCGGTGCCATCGCGGACTCCTCGGGAGAAAAGCAATCTAGACAGTGACAAGATAGGTTCGACCAGGGCAACTTGTCAATGTCTAGATTCTGGGCGAGCATCGAGGAGTGACGAAGAGCGCCTATCACCACGGAGATCTGCGGGCCGCCCTGCTGCGCGCGGCGGCCGAACAGATCGCGGCCGACGGGATCGATTCGGTCTCGCTGCGGGCGCTGGCGCAGCGGGCCGGGGTGTCGCATGCCGCGCCCGCGCACCACTTCGGCAATCGGCAGGGGCTGCTGACCGCGCTCGCCATCGAGGGATTCGAGCTGCTCGACGCCGAATTGCGCGGGGCCTCCGGGGATTTCCGGGAGGTCGCGGTGGCCTACATTCGTTTCGCGCGCCGCAATCCCGGGCATTTCGACGTGATGTTCCGGCACGATCTGCTGCGCTCCGACGATGAGCGATTGATCGAGGCCCGGAACCGGGCAGGGTATGAATTGCGCTCGGGGGTGGTCGAATTGGGAATTCCCGCGACCGCGGGACCCGCCGCCGAGCTGGCGGCCTGGTCCCTCGTGCACGGGTTCGCCACCCTGTGGCGCGAGGGGGCGCTGATGGATTCCGAACTCGGCGGCGATCCGGAGCTGCTGGCCCGCGCCATGGTCGCCGCCATCGAATTCACCGGGGCAGCGGGGACATAGCCTCGACGAACCGGCCGATGTGCGCGGCCAGCGCCTGCGGATTCTCCAGCGGCGAAAGGTGGCCAGTGTCGGGGATGATCCGCAGGGTCGCGGTCGGAATGTAGGGCCGCAGATGTTCGGTGAGCACCTGCGGCGGATCGACCCGGTCGTGTTCGCCCGCCAGCACCAGCACGGGAACCTCGATCCGGGGAACGATCGCCGTGAGATCGCGGGCGATGGAATCCAGGGCCCACGCCTCGTGCGCGGCAACCGAGCCCGCGAGGCTGTCCTGAATCACCCGCTCGCGCAGTGCGTCCGGGAGTGGCCGGTGCAGGAGCACCTGATCGAGCGATCCCGCGACGGCCGCGGCGTCGTCATAGGCGTGCACGAGTTGCCGCTGCCCTTCCGCGGTCACGGCCGGACGAGCCGGTGCCGGAGCGATCAGCACCACGCCCTCCAGACCGGGCAACCGGCGTGCGGCCAGCAGCTGGGCGACCTTGCCGCCCATCGAATGCCCGATCAGCACGAACCGCTCCGGCGCGAGTTCGGTGAGCAGGCACTGCGCGTCGGCGGCCAGCTGGTTGATGTCGTAAGGGCCGGGCAGGGTGCGGGATTCGCCCCAGCCTCGATGGTCATAAGTGACCATTCGCCCCGGATATTCAAGATGGTCGGCGAGCGGGTCGAAGGTGCGGTGGGATCCGCCCCAGTAGTGCAGGAAGACCAGCATCGGCACCTCGGACCCGCCCTCGTGCAGGTGAATCGGCAGCGAGCCCCCGGCCACGGCGATTTTTCTCATACCTCGACGGTATGGTCCCCAAACCCGTCCGGGCGAGGTAGATTCGTGACCTCTCATGGTCAATAATGGACAACCGATTCGAACCCTGCGCTACGCGCCCAAGGCCGACTCAACCACCGGCCTCGACCTGCTGAGCTTCGGCCAGGTGCGTCTCATGCCGGTGGCGGGCCGCGCGGTGGTCCGCGGCGACTTCCACGTCCTCGCCCGCTGCACCGCCGGAACCGGCAGCGTGACAGTCGATTTCGTCACCCACCCGGTCACCGCGGGCACCATCACCTGGATCCGCCCCGGCTGGACCCACCGCTGGGACGACATCGCCGACCTGCGGGGCTACCTGCTGCTCTGCCCCTCCGAACTCCTCCCCGCCGCCACGCTCGGCCACCTCCCCTCCCCCGCGACCCCGCCGAATCTCCGGGCAACCCCGTTGACCGACGCCGCCTTCGACCACCTGACCACCGAATACGCCGCGACCCCACCCGATCCCGCCATCCTGCGCCACCTACTCAGCGCCCTCACGCTGCGCCTGGCCGCCGCTCTCCCCGTACTTCCCGATTCGACCGACCTGTTCACCCGCTTCGCCCACCTGACCGAGCGCTACCACTCCGAAACCCGCGAAGTCTCCTGGTATGCCTCACAACTCGGCTACTCACCCCGCACGCTGTCCCGAGCCGTCCAATCCGCCACCGGCTCGACGGCCAAGCAGTACCTGAATTCCCGGGTGATCCTCGAAGCCAAACGGCTCCTGGCCCACGAACCCGTCACCACCGCCGAGTGCGCCCGCCGCCTGGGCTTCGACGACCCCGCCAATTTCACCAAGTTCTTCCGCACCCACGCCGCCACCACCCCCACCGACTTCCGCCTCTCCCTGTCCGGGTCCGTCCGGTCATCGCTTCCCGAACATGTACCAAGCCACGAATGACGCGGTGACGATCAGCAGCAGTGCCATCACGGCCAGGACCGGAGAACCCGAGTCCAACCAGGTGGGTGTCGGTGTGTTCATCGTGTCTCCCCTTCTGCGACCAGTATCGGGGGCGCTCGCGCTACCGCGCCAGCGAAAGGTGGATGTCACACCGGAGAGCCGGGCTCCGTCATTCAGGCGACCGAGTAATCGCCGAATGGAAGGACGTGATCCCCATGAACATCGCCTATCACATCGTCGGAATCGTGGCGGCCCTGTGGATCGGATTCTCCGGGTATTCGCTGTTCACGAAGCAGCAGTTCGTGGTCGACCCGCTGATCGAGTACGGGGTGCCGCGAACCTGGTGGAATTGGCTGGCCTCGGCCAAATCGGCCGGAGCGCTGGGCCTTGTCGCCGGGTTCTTCGTACCGGCCGTGGGTGTCGCGGCCGCGATCGGGTTGATCCTGTACTTCACCGGGGCCGCGATCACCACGGTGCGCGCCCACTCGTACAAGACTACGCCGTTCCCGCTGCTCTACCTGGCTCCCGCGGCCGCCACGCTGGCGCTGCAACTTGCCCGGTGAGGGCGCACGGCGGGTGTTAGCGTCGGCGCATGGTGAACCGACGCGATCTGCAACATGCTGTGGTGACGGGATTCCAACGGAGGGTGGGCAATCCGATCTTGCGTCGATTGCCCATCCAGACGTTGCTGGAGACCACCGGCCGGGTCAGTGGGCAACCACGGATCACGCCGATCGGCGGCCGGCGGGAGGGTGGATCGTTCTGGCTCGTCTCCGAGTTCGGGACGCGCTCGCAGTACGTTCGAAATATTCAGTCCGACAACCGGGTTCGCGTCCGGATTCGAGGCCATTGGTACACCGGTACCGCCCACCTGGTCCCCGAGGACGATCCCGTCGCTCGGCTCCGGTCGCTCCCGAAGGCCAATAGCACCGCCGTTCGCGCCTTCGGCACCGACCTGCTGTCCGTGCGCATCGACTTCGACTGAGGACCTCACCCGACGGGCGGGCCGAAAACCTGTGCGCCCCGGTGCCAGACCGACCAGGTGAGGGGAACTCCCGGGCGGTAGGCGAGATGGATGGCGGCGGGGGCGTCGAGAATGTGGAGGTCGGCGGTGGCGGTGGGCCGCAGGACGCCGACCGCGCCGGGGGCGGAGAGGTCGTGGGCCAGGGACAGCGCGGCTCCCGCGGTGGCGGCGTGGATCGCCTCGGCGATGGTCAGGCCCATTTGCAGGACCGCGGTGGTGACACAGAAGGACATGGACGTGGTGTAGGAGCTGCCGGGATTGGCGTTGGTGGCCAAGGCTATTCGGGCACCGGCGTCGAGGAGGCGGCGGGCGGGGGCCAGGGGTTGGCGGGTGGAGAGGTCGCAGGCGGGGAGCAGAGTGGCGACCGTGGTGGACGCGGCCAGGGCCTCGATATCCGAATCGGTGAGATGCGTGCAGTGGTCGACGCTGGCGGCACCGTGGTCGACGGCCAGTCGGACGCCGGGGCCGAGGGCCAGCTGGTTGCCGTGGACCCGCAGTCCGAGACCTCGGGATTTGCCCGCCTCCAGCACGCGGGCGGATTGCGCGGCGTCGAAAGCGCCTGTCTCACAGAAGACGTCGATCCAGCGGACGTGGTCGGCGACGGCGTCGAGCATCGGGCCGCAGACCAGATCGAGGTAGGTGTCGGCGGAGAAATCGGGCGGGACGACGTGGGCACCCAGGAAGGTGACCTCGTCCGCGACATCCGATGCCAGTGTCGCGCAGCGCTTTTCGTCGGCAACGGTCAGGCCGTAGCCGGTCTTGGTTTCCAGGTAGGTGGTGCCCTGACGGAGGGCCTCGGCGCGGAGACGGCGCAGGTTGGCGGCGAGGGTTTCGTCGGCCGCGTTGCGGGTGGCCTCGACGGTGGTGCGAATGCCTCCGGCGGAGTACGGGATTCCGCTCATGCGGGCGTCGAACTCGGCTGTACGGTCTCCGGCGAAGACCAGATGGGTGTGGCTGTCCACCCAGCCGGGCAGGACCGCGCGGCCGCCGACGTCGACACGATGATCGGCCTCCGGCGCGGACTCGGCCGGGCCGATCCAGGACACGCGATCACCCTCCACGACGATGGCCGCGTCGCGCATCACGCCGAATTCGGCTGTATTGGTGGTGAGTTCGCCGATTCCGGTGATGACCGTGGCGGCCGGGTTCACTGCCATAGCGCTCCGATCTCGGCTTCGAGAGTGGCGGGTACGTCGGGGATGAGGCGGTGGATGCGATCACGCACCACCCAGCGTCCCGCGATCATCACGTCCGTGACGTCGGATGCGGTGGCCGCGAACAGGATTCCTGCCCCGTCGATGCCCGCGGTGCGCACCGATGCGGTGTCCACGCACACCAGATCCGCGTCCCGGCCGGGTGCGATCGCGCCCAGATCGGTCCAGCCGGACGCGGCGTGAGCGGTTGCGGCGGAAAGCAATTCGCTCGCCTCGAAGCGTCCGCGCCGCCCACCGGCCAGGCGCTCGTGCAGTTCCAGCGCACGCGCCTCGAACCACGGGTCGATGATCGACTGGCCGTCACTGCCGAGGGACAGTCGCGCGCCCGCGTCGGCCAGGGCGCGGGCGGGGCCGATGCCGTCGCCGAGGTCGGCCTCGGTGCTCGGGCACAGACAGATCCATCCGGCGGACAGCTCGGCGATGTCGCCCGGGGTGAGGTGGGTGGCGTGCACCGCCACGGTCTTGGGCGTGAGAGCCCCTGCCGCCGAGAGCAATTGGGTCGGCGTGCAGCCGTACACCGCGAGGCATTCCTCGTTCTCGAGCGGCTGCTCCGACAGGTGCACGTGCAGCGGTCGACCGGCCGCACCGTGTACCACCGCGGGCATCTGCTCGGCGGGCACGGCGCGCACCGAGTGGATGGCCGCGCCGGTGCGGACCAGTTCCCCGGCCGGCTCGAAGGATTCGATCCGCCGCGCCCAGGCGTCGGCGTCGCCGTCGTCGAACCGCTGCTGCACCCCGGTGGTGGGCCGCCCGAATCCCCCGGCCAGGTAACAGACGTCGAGCAGGGTCAGCCGGATCCCGGCGTCGCCCGCCGCAGCGACCAGCGCGTGGGAGAACTCGTTGGGATCGGCGTACCGCTGGCCGTGTCCGGGATGATGCAGATAGTGAAATTCCGCGACGCTGGTGTACCCGGCGAGCACCATCTCCGCGTACACGGCCCGCGCGAGCCGATAGTAGGAATCCGGTTCCAGCCGCCGCGCCACCGCGTACATGCGCTCCCGCCAGGTCCAGAAGCTGCCGCGATCGGCATGGGTGCGGCCGCGCAGCGCCCGATGGAAGGCATGCGAGTGCGCATTGGCGAAGCCGGGCACGACCATACCGGAAAGCACTGTGCCGCTGGGCTTCTCACCCGGGGTGACCGCCGTGATGACCCCCTCGGCGATATCGATCCGCACTCCGTCGGCGACGCCGCCGGGCAGCCACGCCCGCGGGCACCAGTAGCTGCTCATCCGGCCAGGCTCCGCAGTACCCGCGCCAAATCCGCCGACCCTTGATCGATATCGGCGGGATCCGCGAATTCCTCGGGCGCATGGCTGATTCCGCTGGGGTTGCGGACATACAGCATCGCGGTCGGCACGAACCGCGCCAGCACCGCGGCGTCGTGCCCGGCTCCGGTCGGCAGCACCGGGGCATCCCCGAGCAGCGCGCGGAGCCGATCACGCAGTGCGGCATCGAAACTCGCCGCGCCTTCGTAGGACTCCTCGCGCACCTCGACCCGGCAGCCCTCGAGTTCGGCTGCCGCCCGGGCGTCCTCGGTGATCTCCGCGACCAGTTCGCGCACGTCACCGGGTTCCGGCAGCCGCGCGTCCAGCCACACGTCGACCCGCGACGCGATCACATTGGTCCCGCCCGGGGTGGGCACCAGCCGCCCCACGGTGGCGCGCGCCTCGGGTACCGCGGCGGCCGATCTCCGCACCGCACCGACCATCTCGGCCGCCGGAATCATGGGATCGCGCCGATCCTCCATGAGCGTCGTCCCGGCGTGATTGCCCTGGCCGGTGAAACTGAAACGCCAGCGCCCGTGCGGAATGATCCCGCTGCCCACGGCGATCGGCGCGTCCAGATGCACCAGCCCCCGCCCCTGCTCGACATGCAGTTCGACGAACGTCCCTATCCGCCCGAGCGTTTCCTCGTCCCGTCCGAAATGCGCGGGCTGATGCCCGGCGGCCCGCGCGACGTCGGCCAGGGTGTCCCCGTTCCCGTCCCGCAGCCCCAGCGCCCGCTCCGCCGCCAGCGTCCCGGTCAGCAACCGCGACCCCAGGCACGGCACCCCGAACCGCCCGCCCTCCTCCTCGGCGAACACCACGATCGCCAACGGCCGCCGCGGTGTGAACCCCTGCGCCCGCAACAGATCGAACGCGGCGAGCGCACTCACCACCCCCAGCGGCCCGTCGTACGCGCCACCGCCGGGCACCGAATCCAGATGACTCCCGGTCACCACCGCATCCGGCCCCGGCCGCCCGAACCAGGCCCACACATTGGCATTCCGGTCCACCTGCACCTCGAGCCCGCGAGCCCGCGCCGCCCCGCCGAACCACTCCCGCAACTCACCCTCGGCAGTGGTGAACACATGCCGCGAATATCCCCCGCGCGCACGATCCGCCCCGACCCCCGCGATCTCGCCCAGCAGGGCGTTGGCGGACTCCGCCCTCCCGTCGCCACTCACCGCGCGTCCCGGCGGACCCGCACGACCACCCGCCCGAGTGCGGCCGACTCTCGCGCGCTCGCCGACCCCCCAACGCCCGCCCGGCTGCGCGCCCGCTCCGCGCGGACGCCACTCCCGCACTGTCCCGCCTCCCGCACTCCGCCTGTCTTCTCGATACGACGCATGTATTCATGCCTTCCCACAGCGGAATCCGGATGCTCGGTTCTTGCGCGCTCGCCGACCTCTCGTGCCTGGCCGGACGCACCGCTCCCGGGGACGCCACCCCGACACTTCCCGGGCGTCCGGAATTCACGCGGCTGCTCGCTGTTGCGCATGTACTCAGCCTTCCCACAGGGGTATCCGGACGCCTGTGCCCCGGGCGACGGTCTCCGCCTCCGGGTATCCGGCGTCGACGTGGCGCAGCACGCCCATGGCCGGGTCGTTGGTGAGGACTCGGTCGATCTTCTGGGCGGCCAGTGGGGTGCCGTCGGCGACGGTGACCTGGCCGGCGTGGATGGAACGGCCCATGCCGACGCCGCCGCCGTGGTGGATGGAGACCCAGCTGGCTCCGGAGGCGGTGTTGACGAGGGCGTTGAGGAGGGGCCAGTCGGCGATGGCGTCGGAACCGTCGGCCATGGACTCGGTTTCGCGGTAGGGGGAGGCGACCGAGCCGCAGTCGAGGTGGTCGCGGCCGATCACGATGGGTGCGGAAACCTCGCCGCGGGAGACCATTTCGTTGAATCGGAGTCCGGCCGCCCGGCGCTCGCCGTAGCCGAGCCAGCAGATGCGGGCGGGCAGGCCCTGGAAGGCGACGCGCTCACCGGCCAGGCGGATCCAGCGGGCGAGGGATTCGTGTTCGGGGAACAGGTCGAGGATGGCGCGGTCGGTGGCGGCGATATCGGCGGGGTCGCCGGACAGCGCGACCCAGCGGAAGGGGCCCTTGCCCTCGCAGAAGAGCGGGCGTATGTAGGCGGGGACGAAGCCGGGGAAATCGAAGGCCCGCTCGTAGCCCGCGAGCTTCGCCTCACCGCGAATGGAGTTGCCGTAGTCGAAGACCTCCGCGCCGCGATCCATGAACCCGACCATCGCCCCGACGTGAACGGCCATGGAATCCCGTGCGCGCCGGGTGAATTCGTCCGGCTTCTTGCTCGCATAGTCGTCCCAGTCCTCGACGGCGATGCCGATCGGCAGATAGGTCAGCGGGTCGTGGGCCGAGGTCTGGTCGGTCACGATGTCCACCTCGACCTCGCGCCGCAGCAGCTCCGGCAGCACCTCGGCGGCATTGCCGATCAACCCCACCGACAGGGCCCGCCGCTCGGATCTGGCGGCGAGCACCCGGCGCAGCGCGTCGTCGATATCGTCGGCGATCTCGTCCAGATACCGGGTCTGCACGCGGCGGCGGGCATGCTCCGGATTGCATTCGACGCACAGCGCCACCCCGCCGTTCATGGTGACCGCCAGCGGCTGTGCCCCGCCCATTCCGCCGAGACCCGCGGTGAGCGTGAGCGTTCCGGCCAGACTGCCGCCGAATCGCTTGGCCGCCACCGCCGCGAAGGTCTCGTAGGTGCCCTGCAGGATCCCCTGCGTCCCGATGTAGATCCACGACCCCGCGGTCATCTGCCCGTACATGGTGAGCCCGGCCGCCTCCAGCCGCCGGAACTCCGGCCAATTCGCCCAGTCCGGAACCAGATTCGAGTTGGCGAGCAGCACCCGCGGCGCCCATTCGTGGGTGCGCAGCACACCGACCGGCTTGCCGGACTGCACCAGCAGCGTCTCGTCCTCGCGCAGGTCGACCAGGGTGCGGGCGATGGCGTCGAAGCTGGGCCAGTCCCGGGCCGCCTTGCCGGTGCCGCCGTAGACGACCAGATCCTGCGGCCGCTCGGCGACCTCGGGGTCCAGATTGTTGTGCAGCATGCGCCAGGCCGCCTCGGTCTGCCAGCAGCGTGCGGTGAGGGTGGTGCCGTGGGCGGCGCGAACGGTTCGATTCATGACGAGATCCCCAGTTCCAGAAGGTGATCCGCCGACCCCGACCGCACCAGGTCGGCGACGGCGGCGATGTCCGGCGCGAGGTGCCGATCCGGCCCGGGCCCGGGTACCCGTTCCCGCACCAGATCCCGCAGCGCACCCGTCGCCGGGGCGGGCCGCAGCGGTTCCCGGAAGTCCAATGCCCGTGCCGCGGTGAGCAATTCGATGGCGAGCACGGTGGTCAGCCCGTCCACCGCCCGGCGCAGCTTGCGGGCGGCCGCCCAGCCCATGGACACGTGGTCCTCCTGCATGGCGCTGGACGGGATCGAGTCCACCGAGGCCGGTACCGCGCACCGCTTGAGCTCCGACACCACCCCGGCCTGCGTGTACTGCGCGATCATGTACCCGGAGTCGACGCCCGGATCGGCGGCCAGGAACGCGGGCAGCCCGTGCGATCGGTGCACGTCGAGCATGCGGTCGGTGCGACGCTCGGCAATGCTCGCCACATCCGCCACGGCGATGGCGAGGAAGTCCAGCACGTATCCCACGGGCGCACCGTGGAAATTGCCGTTGGACTCCACCCGCCCGTCCGCCAGCACCACCGGATTGTCGATGGCGGAACACAATTCGCGCTCGGCGACGGTCTCGGCATGAGCGAGCGTGTCCCGCGCCGCGCCGTGCACCTGCGGCGCGCACCGCAGCGAATACGCGTCCTGCACCCGCGGGCAGTCCTCGCCGCGGTGACTGGCCACGATCTCCGACCCGGCCAGCGCCGCCCGCATGCGGCCCGCCGCCACCGCCTGCCCCGGATGCGGCCGCAGCCGCTGCAGCTCGGCCGCGAACACCCGATCGGTCCCCAGCTGCGCTTCCACGCTCATGGCGGCGGTGAGGTCGGCCAGATCGAACAGCCGCCGCAGGTCCGCCAGGGCGAGTACCAGCATGCCCAGCATGCCGTCGGTGCCGTTGGTGAGGGCCAGGCCCTCCTTCTCCGCCAAGGTGATCGGCGTCAGCCCGTGCTCGGCCAGGACCGGCGCGATGGGCCGCGGCCCGTCCGGCCCGAGCACCGCGCCCTCGCCCATGAGGGCCAGCGCCACCGCGGCCAGCGGGGCCAGATCGCCCGAGCAGCCCAGCGAACCGTATTCCGGCACCACCGGGATCAGCCCGCTGTCCAGCAGTGCGGCCAGCGCCCGCGCGGTCTCGGGGCGCACCCCGGTGTGCCCGGACATGAGCGTGCGCAGGCGCAGCACCATCATGGCCCGCACCACCTCGGGTTCGACCGGCGTGCCCGCCCCGGCGGCGTGCGAGCGAATCAGCGAGCGCTGCAGGTCGATTCGCCGATCGGGCGGGATGTGGCGCAGGGCCAGCGCGCCGAAGCCGGTGGAGACCCCGTAGACCGGCCGGTCGCTGTGGGCCAGCTCGTCGATGTGGCGACGCACCCGCGCCAGCTCGGCCAGCGCGTCGGCGGCCAGCTCCACCCGCGCCCCGTGCCGCGCCACCGCCACCACCGCCGCCGGGCTCAAGGGTCCCGCGCCGACCGGCACCCGCTCGGTTCCGATTCGCGTCATGGGCACCATTCCAGCGCCTCGGGCCCTCCGGATCGAGCACCCGCGACCGGGTTTCGTCTGGTATTTCAGACAGGATGGGTGGTGACATTCCCGCGCTGCGGCGCGGCCTGCGGGTGCTGGAGCTGCTCGCCCAGCGCCCGCACCCGGTACCCGCCGCGCTCATCGCCCGGGAGCTGGGCCTGCCCCGATCCTCGACCTACCAGCTGCTCAACGAGCTGCGGGCCGCCGGGTACGTGACGTATCTGGCGACCGAACGCAAGTATGGGCTCGGGCTGGCCGCCTTCGAGCTCGGCTCGGCCTACCTGCGGCAGGACCCGCTGGAACGGGTGGCCGCCCCGCTGCTGCGCGGGCTGGTGGACGCCGTCGGCGGGACCGGGCACCTGGGCATCCTGCACGGCAACGAATCGCTGTATCTGATCGAGCAGCGGCCGCGATGGCCGCAGACCCTGGTGACCGATGTCGGGGTGCGGCTGCCCGCGCAGCTGACCGCCACCGGCCGCGCCATGCTCGCCCGCCTGGAGTCGGCGCACGTGCGCGCCCTGTTCCCGAATCCGGCCGCGTTTCCGATGCGGACCGCGCGCGGCCCCCGCGATCTGCGCTCCCTGCGCAGCCTGCTGCAGATCGAGCGCGAGCGCGGGTGGTCGATCGAAGACGGGTACGTCACAACCGGATTCGCCACCGTCGCGGCGGCGGTCTTCGATCATGGGGGCCGCCCGATCGCGGCGATGAGCCTCACGATCCGTCATCACTGCCCGGCGGACGCCCCCGAATGCGGACAAACCTGGCCCGAACTCGCCGGTCCGGTGCGGGCCGCCGCAGCGGCGCTCACCGCCACGATCGGCGGCCGCCGACCAGTCCGGCCGGGCCGTCCGCACCGAACCACCTGAGCCGACCGAGCGGTCGAATCATGCAGCGCGGCAATCCCTCGCGGATTGCCGTGGAGCTGCGCGTTCTCCTCTGATGGGAATCCCGGATTGTTAGGATCGGCGGGGGCGTCGAGGGAGGTGTGGTGGCCGAGAACAAGCGAGTGCCGGTGGGCGTGGACCCGTTCCGGCCCAACCCCGCTCGCGTCTACAACTACATGCTCGGCGGCAAGGACAACTACGACGCCGATCGCGACTACGGCGATCGGATGCTCGAGGTCGCGCCCGACACCAAGATCACCGCCTGGCACAGCCGGCAATTCCTGCTGAAGTCGGTGCGGCTGGCCGCCGAAGCGGGCATCCGTCAGTTCGTCGATATCGGTGCGGGCATTCCCATCTCGCCGAACGTGCACGAGGTGGCGCGGGAGATCGAACCGACAGCGATCGTGGCGTCCATCGACTACGACCCCGTCGTACACGCTCACAGCAACGCCCTGCTGACCGGAGCGCCGGGCGTGACGCCCATCCTCGCCGACATTCGCGAACCAGACAAACTACTCGAATTGGCGCACACCGAAGCGGGAATCGACTTCGCCCAACCGGTCGCCTTCCTGATCGTCGGCGTCCTGCATTTCGTCATGGACGACGAGAGCCCCTACGAGGCGGTGGCCCGATTCCGCGAGGCCATGGCGCCCGGCAGTCTGCTGATCATCCAGCACGCCTCGGTCAACACCCACCCGTTCTTCATGAACGCCACGACCAGCAATGCCGCCGGCACCCCCTCCCAGCCCAACTTCCGCACACCGGAGCAGGTGCGGGAATTCTTCGACGGCCTGGAGATGCTGCCCCCGGGCCTGGTCCCCGCGAACGAATGGCTGGAGGGCGAATTGAAACCGACCAGATTGGTAGTGCTCTGCGGCATCGGCCGCAAGAACTGAGATCGCCTGGGGCCGCGCCGAACTCGGGTCGAACCCGATAGCCGGTTCGAATCCGGCGGCAATCCCTGAGAGGTTGCCGTCAAGCTGCGCATTTCCCTCTGACGGGCGTCGTGGATTGGTTACGATCGGCGAGCAGGCCGAGGGAGGTGCGGTGTCCGAGAGCAAGCGAGTACCGGTGGGTGTGGACCCGTTCCGTCCCAACCCCGCTCGGGTCTACAACTACATGCTCGGCGGCAAGGACAACTACGACGCCGATCGGCTGGTCGGCGACCGCATGCTGCAGGTCGCCCCCGACACCAAGGACACCGCCTGGCACAGCCGGAATTTCCTGCTGCTGGCGGTGCGCAAGGCCGCCGAGGCCGGGATCCGCCAATTCGTGGACATCGGCGCGGGAATCCCCATCACCCCCAATGTGCACGAGGTCGCCCAGGGCATCGAGCCGACCGCGATCGTGGCCTCCATCGACTACGACCCCGTCGTGCACGCCCACAGCAATGCCCTGCTGACCGGAGCGCCGGGCGTGACGCCCATCCTCGCCGACATTCGCGAACCCGACAAACTACTCGAGTTGGCCAGTGCCGAAGCGGGAATCGACTTCTCCCAACCGGTCGCCTTCCTGATCGTCGGCGTCCTGCACTACGTCATGGACGACGAGGGGCCCTACGACGCCATAGCCCGATTCCGCGAGGTCATGGCGCCGGGCAGTCTGCTGGCCATTCAGCACGCCTCCACCAATACCCACCCGTTCTTCAAGACCACCTCCAGCAATGACACCGTCGGCAGCCCGGCCCAGGTCGACTTCCGCCCGCCGGAACAGGTGCAGCGCTTCTTCGAGGGCCTGGAGATGCTGCCCCCGGGCCTAGCAGCGGCCAACGAATGGCTCGAGGAAGACCTGAAGCCGACGAAACTGGTCGTGCTCTGCGGCATCGGCCGCAAGAACTAGCCCACCGCCGCCAGAAAGTCGGCCCGGGCCACGAGCGCGTCGGCGATCGGGCGCGGGCGGCGACCCAGCCCGCAGGCGCTCGCCACGCCGTCGACCGGGCGGCCCAGGGCGGCTTCGACGGTGCGCAGCGTCTCGATCTGCTCGGCGTCAGTGGGGCTTTCATGGACGCAACCGGCGTAGAAACGGGTACCCGAGGGCAGGTCCAGCCCCGCGAGGGGCGCGTAGAAGTCGGGACGGGTCGACGGCGGAATGTCACCGGCCGCGAGCGGACCGTGCACGAACTCCAGCACTCTTCCCGAAGGCCATTGCCGGGCAATCGAATTCGCCAAGGCCACCAGAGGTCGCGTGTCCCGCAACGTGGTTCGGGCCTTGTTCTTCAGGCTGCCCAGGCACAGGTGCACCCCGATGCGGGTCCCCGGCGGGGTCGCCGCGGCCATCTCGGCGATGCCGCTCGCCAAACCCAGTGCGGCGTCGACACGTCGGTGCAACGGCTGGGTCTTGGCCATGATCACCATCTCGGCGGTCGCCTCGAACTGCAGCACCACATCGTCGCCGGCCAGCGCGCGAATCGCCTCGATATCACGAATACTGGCGTCCTGGAAGGCTTTCCGATGCCGCCGCACCCCGCACATGCCCATGGCGATGAACGCCATCGTGAAGGCGGTGGGCATGCCGATCTGCAGGGACAGTTCGGGCAGATCGCGTTCCGCGCGCAGTCCCCGGAAGATGGGCAGCGCCTCCTGCGCCTCGGACAGGTAACCCAGTTCCATCATGCCGCCGGTCAACTCGACGCCGCGCGCGGCGCGGTGGATGGTGCGCTCGTGGCTGGAGAGCCAGGAGCCCTCCTTCTTCACCTCCAGCGCGCCCTGCGCCACCAGGTCGTCGATGATCGGCTGGATGTACCACTCGTAGCGACGCGTTTCCCCCGTCGGCAGCGTCCGCATCCGCGAACCCGCGCCGTCCAGCATCGCCCGCATCGCATCGGCCGTGCCATCGGCGGGAAAGCTGCCGACGAAGTGCACATTTCGCGCGCCCATACCGTGCATATTAGATCTTCAACCACGTTCCCGAATGGGCAGGTCGCGGAACTCCGTGTGGGGTATCGTCATTCGCCAGAAGATGGCCGGAACTCAGAACCGCTCCTGGGAAGGGATTCGGTGATGAAGAAGCTCTATGCCCGTTTGCTGAAGGCGTCATATCCCGCCGATCCGGAGTTGCTCGCGGCCAGTCTTCCCATTATCCAGGGCGAAGTGGTTCCGTACGCCATGTCGGATCCCGGCGCCCGTCAAATCTTCTTCTTCCTCGACGAGCAGGACGGGACCATGTTCTCGATCACGCTGTACGACACGGAGAAAGACCTCGAACACGCCATGCGCGATGCCGACAGCGAGCATCGCTACTCCACCCTCGCGCGGCTGGGCTACACGCCCGTCGACGCGCGTGCCCTGGAGGTGGTGGCGGGAGAGGTCGCCGGCGATGTCGCGGAAGTGGACTTCACCCAAGGGAATTCATAGACGTGCGCACCTCGCTCAGGGCGTTGGCCGTCGGCGCGGCGGCAACCCTGTTGTCCTTCACCCCCGGACTGGCCCACGCCGATCAGGCGCCGGCGGACCGCTGTCAGGACGTGACGTTCGCGGTGCCGCAGGGCACCGTCGCGGGCACCCTGTGCCTGCCGGACGGGCCGACCGACACGGTCATGGTCCTGGAGTCGGGGTCCAACTACAACCACCTGTACTGGGACTTCCCGTATCAGCCGGAGACGTACAACTTCCGGCGCGCCATGAACGCCGCCGGGTACGCGACGCTGGTGGCGGACCGGCTCGGCAACGGCGCAAGTAGCCGACCGCCCAGTTTCACGCTGACGGCCACCGAGACCGCGGACTCGCTGCACACCATGGTGCAGGCGCTGCGCGCCGGTCTGGCGGGCAATCCGCCCTTCGCCAAGGTGGTCACCGCGGGCCATTCGCTCACCTCCGGCACCGCCATCATGGAGGCCACCAGCCACCACGACGTCGACGGCATTCTGCTCACCGGCTACTCGCACACCCTCAGCGTGCCCGACGTGCTCGGCGTCATCAGCACCTACTACCAGGCCGTCGATGATCCCCAATTCGCCGGGCGCGGCCTCGATCCCGGCTACCTGGTGACCCGGCCCGGCACCCGGGCGGCCGACTTCTTCGGGATCGATCCGGATCCGCAGGTGCTCGCGCTCGACGAGGCCACCAAGGAAACCTTCTCGCTCACCGAGTATCCCGACGGCCTGCTGTCCACCCTGCCCGGTATGTCCAGCTTCATCACCGCTCCGGTACTCATCGTGGACGGCAGCCGCGACCGCATGGTGTGCGGGCCGGGCTTCAGCACCTGTACCGACACGGCCACGCTGTTCGCCAGGGAGAACCCCTACTTCTCCCCCGACGCGAAGTTGCGCACCTACGTGCTGCCCGACAGCGGGCACGCCATCAACCTCGCGCCCAACACCCGCGACTACCACGCCGTGGTCCTCGACTGGATGAGGTCCATCAGCGGCTGAGATCGTCCGCGGGCGTGCCGAACTCAGATCGAGAACGGTGCGCCCGCGCCCTCGGCGCGCATCGGCCCCTCCCGACGGGTGGACGCCAGCGGCAGCGCGATGTCCTCGAGCGAGCGTCCCTCCGCGTCGACGGCCAGGAACCAGGCGACCAAGCCGCCCGTGATCATGACGCCCGCACCGAGCAGATAGCCCAGGAACAGGCGAACCGGATGGGTGCCCTCCCCGATCAGCGCACCGTAGATGACCGGCCCCAGCGCACCGAAACACTGTGCGATGGCGAAGAACACGGCGATCGCCTTGGCCCGCACCTCGAGCGGGAAGATCTCGCTGACGGTCAGATACGCCGAACTCGCGCCCGCCGAGGCGAAGAAGAAGATGACGCACCAGCAGGCCGTCTGGGTGATGGCGTTGAGGACTCCGGCGTAGAACAGCACGGCCGAAATCGCCAGCAGCGCACCGGAGAGGATGTAGGTGCCCGTGATCATGCGGCGGCGGCCGATGGTGTCGAAGAAATGCCCGATGGTGAGCGGCCCGGCTAAGTTGCCGATCGCGAAGGCGATCAGGTAGATCGGCGTCGAGCCCGACGGCACGCCGTAGAACTTGCCGAGCACCAGCGTGTAGGTGAAGAAGATGGCGTTGTAGAGGAACGATTGGCTGATCATGAGGCTCGCGCCCAGAATGGCGCGGCGCGGGTACTCGCGGAACAGCACGCGGGTCAGCGCCAGGTAGCCGATGCGATCGGCGGGCTTGACGTCCATCGCGCGGGACTCGTCGACCGGCGGCAGCCGCACCCCGGTCGCCTCCACCTCCCGCTCGATCTCCTCGATGGAATCCTCGGCGTCGCTTGCCCGCCCGTGCATGATCTGCCAGCGCGGGCTCTCGGGCAGATGACGGCGCACGAACAGGATCACCAGGCCCAGCACCGGCCCGATCAGGAACCCGAGCCGCCAGCCCAGCGACAGGCTCAGGTGGTTGAGCAGAATATAGGTGCCGAGCGTGCCGATGATCGCTCCGGCCCAATAGGTTCCGTTCACCGCGATATCCACGCGTCCGCGATATCGGGCCGGAATCAATTCGTCGATGGCCGAATTGATGGCCGCGTACTCGCCGCCGATGCCGGTGCCCGCGATGAATCGGGTGACGTACAGGAATGCCACCCAGCCCGCGCCATTGCCCAGAGTGGCGGCGGTGAGCCCGCTTCCGACCAGGTACACGCCGAGGGTGACCAGGAACAGTTTCCGTCGCCCCAGCCGGTCGGAGAGGTTGCCGAAGACCAGCGCGCCGACCACCTCGCCGGCCAGGTACACCGTCGCGATCAGCCCGACCGCGGTCGAGGACATGTGCAGCGTCTCTGATTTGGTCAGCGTATCGGCGACCGCACTGGCCACCGTGATCTCGAGCCCGTCCAGAATCCAGGCGACGCCCAGCGCCATCACCAGGCGGGTATGAAATCTCGACCAGGGCAACCGATCTATTCGCGCGGGCACCAGGGTCCGCACCACTCCGCCGCCGAGCACCTCCGACATCGCAACTCCCGAGTCCGATTCCGCGTACTCTGTCTACCCATCGACCGCCGGGACAAACGATAGAGCACCGCTATCGCCCCGACCGGGAACTCGGCGCAGCCCGCGGAACTTCGCGCACAGCGCCTCCCGGACGGCCCGCACAGCGGCGCAGGTGGCGGGGCGCATCCGGACCGGCCCGAATATTCCGCGATGAGTTTCGCGAAGGTTGTGGCTAGCATCGGCGTTCGTGCGTTCAGTTTCCGGGGGAGATTTCCGAATTCGACTGATCGCCCTCATCGCGGGGGTGCTCGGTGTTGTCCTGGCGGTGCTCACACCGCTACTACCGGTCCGGCAGGATCGGGCGAGTATCGACTGGCCGCAGGCGCAGGCGGCGCAGATGACCGCACCGCTGGTGGATTACGTGCCGCTGACGCTGGATGTGAGCGTGCCGTGCGCGGTGCTGCGGGACATGCCGAGCGGGACGGTGCTGTCGACCGTTCCGGCGCAGGCGCCGGGCGGGGACGCCAAGGGGCTGATCGCACGGATCGAGGACAAGCCGGGAACCGGGCGCACGCTGTCGGTGACGCTGCGGAGCATTCCGCTGCTCACCGCGTCGATCTTCGAAATGACCGGGGTGGGAACGGCTTCCGAGCCCGCCAGCGCCACCCCGTCCGGTTCTGCGCCGACCGCCGCCCCGACCCCGACACCGGGTGCGAGCGCCACGCCGATCCCGCCCCCTTCCCCGGGCACTACCCAGATCCCGGCTCCTGCCCCAGGCGTGACGCCCAGCGCGAATCCGGCCGCCGCACCTACAGCGCCGAACGGGGCCGCTCCCGCCACCGGTGCGCCCCAGGCTCCCGGCGTGACTCCGCCGCCGGGATCTACTCCGCCGCCCGGTGCCACTCCGCCGCCGGGATCTACTCCGCCGCCCGGCGCGACTCCGCCGCCCGGTTCGACTCCGCCGCCCGGTTCGACTCCGCCGCCCGGTTCGACTCCGCCGCCCGGTTCGACTCCGCCTCCTGGTTCGACTCCGCCCCCGGGCAGCACGCCGCCCGCCGACGCGCCCGTGCCGCCCGCCAGCAGCGCCGCCCCCGGCACCGACACCGCGATCGGTCCCGGCGCGGGTGCCGGTCTGACGCCGAACATTCCGCAGCGTCCGGGTTGTGGTGCGCTCGTGGTGCATTCGAGCGCGACCGCCACCACCGCCGAGCTGACCGGGCTGAACCGCGCCGACGGCACTCCCTTGCGCACCAAGCTCGACAAGGATGTGCGCCCCCAGATCGTCGGCGTGTACACCGATCTCGACCGCGCGCGGCTCGGTGACGCCCGCCTGCACGCCGAGATCGATTCGCGCTTCTCGTCGAGTCCGAGCGCGCTGAAGCTGGCGGCGATGGCGGGCGCGGCGCTGTGCACGCTCATCGCCCTGGTCTGCCTCTACTTCATCGACGCCGCCGACGGCCGCCGCAGGCGCCGGTTCCTGCCCGCGCGCTGGTGGCGGATCACCCTCACCGACGCGGTCGTGCTGCTCGTGCTCGGCGTGTGGCATGTGATCGGGGCCAATACCTCCGACGACGGCTACATCCTGACGATGGCGCGGGTTTCCAGGTTCGCGGGCTACACCGCGAACTACTACCGCTGGTACGGGGTCGCCGAAGCGCCGTTCGGCTGGCCCTACGAACTGCTGGCGCAGATGACCCGGCTCACCGACGCGAGTCTGTGGATGCGCGCGCCCGCCCTGCTGGCCGCTGTCCTGTGCTGGTGGGTGATCAGCCGGGAAGTGCTCCCGCGCTTGGGTTCTCGCGTGCGCACCAGCTCCGCGGCGCGGTGGACGGCCGCGCTGGTGTTCCTGGCCATGTGGCTGCCCTACAACAACGGCCTGCGCCCCGAACCCTTCATCGCGCTGGGCGCGCTGCTGACCTGGTGCTCCATCGAACGCGCCATCGCCACCCGGCGGCTGCTGCCCGCCGCCGTCGCGGTGCTCATCGCGGCGTTCTCGCTGGCCGCCGGTCCGTCCGGATTGATCTGCCTGGCCGCGCTTTTCGCGGGATCGCGGCGGGTGCTGGCCATCCTCGTCACCCAGGTCCGGGCCGAATCAGGCCGGGCGCTGGGCCATCTCGCGCGCATCGCGCCGGTGCTGACGGCGGGCACGCTGGTGCTGACCGTCGTCTTCGCGGATCAGACCTTCGCCTCGGTCATGGAGGCGACCCGGGTGCGAAAGCTGGTCGGCCCCAATTTGTCCTGGCCGGACGAACCCACCCGCTGGATCTCCCTGCTGTCGCTGACGCCCGACGGATCGCTCGCGCGGCGCTTCGGTGTCCTCGCCATGCTGCTGTGCCTGGCGGTCTGCCTCGCCGTGGTGCTGCGCAAGGGCGGGCGGATTCCCGACACCGCGCGGGGGCCCGTGGCCCGGGTGCTCGGCATCGCGGTGATGTCGCTGCTGCTGATGGCGTTCACTCCCACCAAGTGGACCCACCACTTCGGCGTCTACGCGGGTCTGGCCGCCGCGCTGGCGGCGGTGACCGCGGTCGCGGTGGGCGGCAACGGTATTCGCGTGCGCTATCTGCGCTCGCTGTTCGCGGCCGCGGTGCTGTTCCTGGTGGCGTTCTGCTTCACCGGGTCCAATGGCTGGTGGTATGTCTCCGGCTACGGCGTGCGGTGGCCGGACCGGGCCCCGCTGCTCGGCGGGATCGGCATCTCGACAATGATCTTCGCGCTGGGCGGGTTGTGCCTGCTCGTCGCGGCCTGGCAGTACTATCGCGAGCCGTATCGCGAGAACGCTTCCGCTGCGCGGCCTTTCGACCGGATCGCGATTCGGTCGCTGACGGTGGCGGCTGCGGCGCTGGTGTTGTTCGAGGTGGGCACGATGGCCTTCGCGGCCTGGTCCCAATACCCCGCCTACTCGGTCGCGCTCTCGAATCTTCGTGCCCTGCAGGGCCATCCCTGCGCCATGGCCGATGACGTGCTGGTGGAGGACAAGCCCGAGGACTCTCTGCTCGTCCCCTACACCGGAACCCCGGCCGACGGGCTGGCCGCCGACAACAGCGGATTCACCGCCAATGGCGTCGGCGACCTGGCCCCCGAGGGCGCTGGTCCCGGTGGCGGGAGCGGCGGCGGTCAGAGGCCCACCCCGCCGCCCGGCGGCGGCCCCGCCGACAAGCCCAAGGCCGACCCCGGAATCAACGGCAGCACCGTCGCCCTGCCCTACGGCCTGGACCCCAAACGCACGCCGGTCCTGGGCAGCTACACCACCGCCCAACCGCAACCCGCCCATCTCACCACCCAGTGGTATCGCATGGATCTGGCTGCGGCACAGCGGGATTCCACCTACCACGTCCTGGTCCTGACGGTCGCGGGTCACATCGCCGGGAACGACGACGGCCATTCGATCGACGGCGCACAACTGCGTCTGGAGTTCGCCCGCCACACCGATGACGGCACCATCCAGCCCCTGGGCGACCTGACCCCGCCGAATGTCGGCGGCGCACCCGGCTGGCGCAACCTCCCGATCGCCCTGGATCGAATTCCCGCCGGTACCACCCTGATTCGCCTGGTCGCCAGGGCCGACGACCCCACCGGCAAACAATGGCTGGCGCTCACGCCTCCGCGCCTGCCGCACCTGTCCACCCTGGATTCCGTGGTCGGCCACGACACGCCCGTCCTCACGGATTTCCATGTGGGCCTGGCCTTCCCCTGCCAGCACCCCCTCGACCACCGCGACGGCGTGGCCCAGCTGCCGACCTGGCGCATCCTGCCCGACAAGCTGAACTCCCAGGTCTCCGAAACCTGGCAGGGCGACTCGGGCGGCGGCCCCCTCGGCTGGTCCACCCTGCTGCTGAAATCCCAGCCCGTCCCCTCCTACCTCGACCACGACTGGACCCGGGACTGGGGCGAACTCCAACGCCTCACCCCCTACAACGACGCCCCCACCGCCCCCGTCGACGTCCGCGTCGAAAACCGTTGGGGCTGGACCGACGACTCCCCCATCAAGGCGGCCTCGGATCCCACCCAGACCCACTGACACGACCGATCCGCGCTGACGTGACGGCGGCTGGTGAGCCACCGGATACCCTTGGCCGTGCCACTCACCTTTCCGTCGCATGCGTTGCCGGTGCTCCCGATGAAGATTCGATGGCCTCGGCGGTTGGACGGTGTCGCGCTGGTGGTCGGCTCCGCAGTCCCCGACGCCTCCTATCCGGTGGCGGGGTTCTTCTCGATGCCGGAGACTCACGCCCTCCCGGCACTGCTGTGGTGGTGTCTGCCCGTGGGCATCATCGCCACGGCGGTAATCCGTTGGGGCGCTCCACAGATCGCCGCCCACCTACCCCGCCTCGGAGCATTCGACCTCCCCGCCTACGGCGTACTCGGCACCGTGCGATACCGCTGGTACGTCACCTGCTACTCGATTCTGATCGGCGCGATCACCCATATCTTCTGGGACGGTTTCACTCACGACCCGGCCGGCGGCCACGGCTGGGGAGTCGCCGAATTCCCCGCGCTGCTGCGGCCGAGCCCACTCGGCAGACCCTGGTGGTATCTGCTTCAGCAGACATCGACCACAGCCGGTGCCGTACTGGCGGTCGGCCTGTTCTACTACATCGGCCGCCGCGGTCTGCTGCGAACCTGGCACGGTGCCCCGCCGCCCGTCCGCCGCGCACCGAAGCGCTTCTGGCTGACGACAACTCTCGTCGCCGTCCTCCTGCTGTCCCTTCTCCCCCTGATGCCCTTGCCGTTCCAGCCATTCGTCGTGGGAGTCCGCCTGCTCTATCTCGCGGCCCTGTCGCTGCTGGCAGGCGCGGCCGCAACGCGCTCGCCGGTCGCCGTCGAGCGGGCAGCGTTCTGGTCCGCTCCTAGGCCGTGACGACGATCTTCCCGGTATGGAGCCCCTTCTCGAGGAGGCGGTGTGCCTCGACGATGTCCTCGAGGGCGAACACCGTGTCGATGGCGGGTCGCAGTGTTCCGAGACGTACACCGGCATTGAGGAAGGCCGCCATACGCGCCACCACGACGGCGTCGAGGGTGTGCTCGAAGCTGCGGTAGCTGAAGATCGTGAGCGGCGTGCCGGTCGGGAAGGCCGTGGGCCGAGGGTCCAGGAAGCCGGCGACGACCAGTGTTCCGCCGGGGCGGGCCGCCTGCACGAGATCCTGCTGGCCGGGGCCCATGACCAGGTCGAGGATGATGTCCGCGCCGTTTCCGCCGGTATGGTGCCGGACGGCTTCGGCGAGGTCGGCGTGGTCCGTGGCGATGACCGCGGCGGCGCCGACGGCGAGCAGGTCGTCCCGCTTCGCGGCGTCCCGGGTGAGGGCGATGGGCACGGCCCCGATCTGGTTGGCGATCTGGATCGCCGCCCGCCCGACGCCGCCCGACGCGGCGGTGATGAGGACGTGATCGCCGGGCCGCATCCTCGCCTTCTCGATGAGCGCGCCGTAGGCGGTGGAGTAGGCGACCCAGATCGCCGCCGCCTCAGCGACTTCCAGCCCGGCCGGTCGGGCGACGACCCGGCTCGCGGGGACCGTGGTGTATTCGCCGTAGCTGCCCCGCGCGTTCGCGTCCGGAACGGCCGTGAGGATGATCGGATCGCCGATCCCGATCCCGGTGACCCCGGCGCCCAGCGCGTCGACGACGCCGGTTCCTTCGACACCCAGCCGAGCGTGCGGCAACGGCACGGGAGCGGGTGAGATGCCCGAACGCATCATCCGGTCGAGCGGGTTGACGGCGAAAGCTTCGATCCTGACCCGTATCTCGCCGGCAGCGGGCGCGACGACCGGCTCCTCGACGACGCGCAAGACCTCCGGGCCGCCGAACTCGTCGAATACGACTACTCGTGGCATGGTGACTCCTCCACATGCGGTGCTGAATTCGTTTGCCCCGACGACGTTACGGAGCCCTGAGTTACCTCCTGGTACCTTCGAATTCCATGCAGAACATGGCTGGACCGGCCTATCTGGCCGACTGCCCCACGCGCCTGGCGGTCGAGATCATCTCCGACAAATGGGCCGTGCTCGTGCTCTTCGGACTCAGCCGACAGCCGCGCCGGCACGGCGAACTCGTCGACCTCATCGGCGGTATCTCGCGCAAAGTCCTCACCCAGACCCTGCGCCGACTCCAGCAGTACGGACTGGTCGAACGCCGTGCCGAAGCGCCCCGGCGAGTCGAGTACAGCCTCACCGATCTCGGCCGGACCCTCGTCGAACCCATCGAGGTCCTGACGGCCTGGGCGAGAGACCACGGCGAGGCCATCGCCGACTTCCAGGAGGCAGCGCAAGCAAAGGCCACCGATATGTGAAAAGATCCGCCGCTACACGGAAAGCCGTGCAGCGGCGGATCTTTCGGTTCCGGGTCAGTTCTGCGGGGCCGGGCCGCCGGCGGGCTGGTCGCCGTTCGGGGGGCCGCCCGCGCCGTCGGCCGGCGGGGCGGGCTGGGCGCCCGGGGGCAGCGGCTTGCCGATGTGCTGGGCGATGTCGGGGAGCATGCGGTTGGCGACCTGCTCCCAGTTGCCCCAGTTGTGCACGCCGAGGCTGGGGAAGTCGTAGCTGACGTTGTCATAGCCGAGGCCCTGCAGCTTGGCCTGGAAGGCCTTGGTGTTGGCGAGGGCGATGCCCTCGAGCGGCATGCCCTGGATGACGGCGTCGGTCGAGGACAGATCCTGCTGGGCGGGGACCGCGCTACCGGCCGCGATGTAGAGGCGGGTGTTGTTGGCGATCAGCTGGTCGACGAAACCGTACGGGTCCATGCGATTCCACTTGGCGCTGCCCGCGGCGGCCATGGAGTCGATGTTGTAGCCGCCCGCGGCGAGCAGGGCCAGGCGCAGGGCGTCGCGCATGCCGGGCGCGGACATGTACAGGTAGCCGGAGAGCGAACCGGCGTAATTGAACTGGTCCGGATGGTAGGCGGCGAGGAGCAGGGACGCGCTGCCGCCGCTGGACAACCCGAAGACCCCGTTGCGAGAGTCACTGAAGCCCAGGCGATCTCGCAGCGCGTTGCGCAGGTTCTGGGTGAGGAAGGTTTCCCACTGGTAGGCGTAGGTCTTCCCGGAGGTCTCGTCCCAGCCCGCGATCGCCGAACCGGAATCCCGGCTGGGGAACAGGTTGGCGTCGGGGTTCGTGCCGCCGAAGCTGCTCGGGGCATCCCAGTCCTGGTAGAAACTGGACTCGCCGCCGACCGGCATCACCACATTGATATTGAACTTGGCCAGCGCGGCCGGAATGCTGGTGTGGATCTCCCAGCCGTTGTAATCGTTCTGCGCGCGCTCACCATCGAGCAGATACACCACCCGATCGGTATTCCCGTCCGCGGCCCGCACGATCCGAGTCTTCACCGAACCCATGCTGGAATCGACGTAGAAATCGAAGGCGTTCGGATTCGTATCCGCCGCAGCCGGACCGGCTACCACCCCGAACGGCAGCAGTGCGGCCACCGCGGCACCTATGAGGCCCCGCTTGGCCCATCCTCCCCGCATATCCTGTTTTGCCCTTCTGTTGTGCGGCCGACCCGCGGCCACTCCCCTCGATCCTCCCCCGCTCCCCTGTTCCCGGCGCGGCGGTTCGCCGTGCAGCATATCGGGTGGGGTTCGCGGGGTCTCCTCGAATGGGATTGTGGCCCAGACGGCTACACGCGAGATCAGGCGAGTTCGACGCGGATCGGATCCCCGGGCCGGACGGTGGCGAGCAGGCGCGGGTCGCCGTCGAAGGCGCCCAGCACATTGCACGCGCTGGCCAGGCGGCATTCGTCGCCGTGCGAGATCGGGGTGGGACCGTAGGGCAGGGCCAGCGAGTCGCCGTCGGTCCAGAAGGCGACCGTGCCCGGATCCACGATCTGCCGCGCGTCCAGCTCGCGGGGGACGCTCACGCCGGTCTCGAAGTAGACCTCCTCACCCCAGGTGCTCGCGCTGGAGGAGATCGGCAGGGCGGCGACCAGCGCGCGCGTGGTCGGGGTGTCCTCGAGGGTGGCGGTCAGCTGGTTGGCGGGCCAGGTGATGCGGATCCGGGTCGGGTTCGTCACGGGTCACATTCAACAAGACACCGCCACCAACTTCAACAGTTTGTTGAAATATATCGAATCAGGCGGTGGCCGCGGCCCGCTCGAACATGCCGGGATCGTGAGCGCAGACCATCAGCAGATCCGGCCCACTGGACTGATACAGATGCGCCAGCCGGGCGTGATTGTCCCGAACCAGGGCACGGTCGTGGGCGAGCATGTTCTCCGCGACGGTGAGCATGGCCGGGACGCGAGAGTGCCCGTCCACCTTGCCCGGATGGAGAAAGGCGTCCCCGCAGTGCATGACCCAGCGGTGACCGGCGTCGACCGCGATCGCCGTGTGGCCGCGGGTATGCCCGGGCATCGGGATCAGCACGATGCCCGGCGCGATGTCGGTCAGCTCCTGCGCGACGAACCCCCGCCAGCGCTCCCCCTCCGCCCGATACTCGACGATCTTCGGATCGTGTTCCCACAGCGCCGGATTGAACCGCATCCGCTCCCGCCGCGTCGGATGGTGCATCGCGGCGTCGGCCTCGTCCGCCGTGAGATGCAGTGTGGCGTGCGGAAAGTCGGCGAGCCCGCCGACATGGTCGGAATCGAGGTGGGTGGCGATCACGTGGCGGACATCCTCGGGATCGAAACCGAGACGGCGGATCTGGTGCACCGCGGTCTCGGCGAGATCCAGGGCCGGGCGGTTGAACCTGCGCTGCGGCCCGATCCGGCCCGCGGGGTCGGCGATATCGCGCAGCCCGAAACCCGCGTCCACCAGCACCAGGCCATCGGCGGTTTCGATCAGGAGCACGTGGCAGACCAGCGTCACGGTGGGCAGTCGCATGGTGCCGCAGTTGAGATGGTGAACCTTCATGGCAGGAAACCACTTTCGACTCGACGGGGGCAGTCGATCCACTCCCCCACCGATAGCTAACCAGGAAAGTTACGCGGAGGGCCGCAACCAATCGTTAAGCGGACCGGAAGGTTTCTCGCGAAAGGTAGCGGCCACAGACGTCGCGTCCACGGGGGATGCGGATACCGGGGAGGGCACAGATGACCGCGTTCACGCTCATTTTCGGTGCGATGTGCGTTCTTCCGTTCGTGTTGCTGATCGTGTTGATTCCGCTCTCGATCGCGCGCGAGCGGGAACGCAAGGCCCGCATCCAAAGCTGGGCCGCGGCCCACGGCTGGATGTTTCACGAGCGTGCGGGCGCGGCCTGGACCAGACAACTCCCCGGAGGCAATCGGCACGGGATCGGCGTGACGGTCACCGGTCCGATGGGCGGCCGCTGGGTGCGGGTGTCCGAGTACTCGTATCGGTCGAGTTCCGGCTCCGGGGAATCCGAAACCACCACCACGCATCACTTCATCGTGGTGACCGTGCAGCTGGACCGGCCGCATCCGCCGCTCGCCGTGCGGAACCGAGGACTGATGTCACAGTTCGGGCGTGCGCTCTTCGGCGACAAGCCCACCGCGACCGACGATGTCCTCTTCGATGCGAAATACCGGATCGACGCGGCCGACCCAGCCCATGCCAAGGCCATGGTGAGCCCGGCGCTGGTGGCCGCGCACATCGCCCGCACGGTGCCGCTGTGGAGCCTGCACGGGAACGAATTGCTCACCTACACAGCGGTTCCGGGGCCATTGCGGGACCCGCTCCAGATTCCGTGGTACGCGGGCCGGTTGTTGCAGGTGGCCGACCTGCTCGGCCAGGTCGTCGCCCGGCCCCGCGACCTGCCGCCGGACTAATCGCCACTGCCGGAATCGGATTCGGCCCCGCCCGGCGCGACGGTGAAACAGTCGCTGCGGCCGCGCGCGTCCAGGTGACCGTCACCCCAGCTGGCGCTGCCGTAGGCATCGACGTCGATGGCATAGGAACCGGCGGGCAGTGCCTCCGGGAGCTGGATCGAGGTGCGGTCCTGCCAGTCGACCAGGCGCAGATAGGTCCGATCCGCCCCGTCCACCAGGAAGATCCGCGCGGACTCGAAGCGCCGGTACGCGTCCGGCGTCCAGCCGACCCGCAGCGACCGGTGGGCCGCGTCGTCGAATTCCACGGTCACACGCAGTGCCTCGATCGCCGGCGGCTCCCCGAGCTCGGTGTGTGACTTCACGGCTGCCTCCTCGACACGCGACCCGCTGTTCTCCAGGCTGGCACGGACGTGCCGGGGAGGCAACGAGAACCCGCCGCCGATCAGCCCTTTCGCACCGTGGCCTCGAGCAGGGCCAGGGCATCGGCGGGAGTGTCGGCGAAGGAGACCAGCTCGGCCAGGGGCAGCGGGAGGAAGCCCTCGGACTCCATGCGCTCGAACTGGGCGAGCAGGCCGTCGTAGAAGCCCTCGGTGTTCAGCAGCACCACCGGTTTGCGGTGCAGGCCGTGCTTTTTCATCTCGAGGATCTCGGTGGCCTCGTCGAGGGTCCCGGTCCCGCCGACCATGATCACCACCGCGTCGGCGAGGCCGATCAATCGGGCCTTCCGCTCGGCCAGGTCGGCGGCGATGATCATCTCGTCGGCGTCCGGCCGCGCCTTGCCCGCCAGGAATTCCACCGACACCCCGACCAGCCGCCCGCCGCTGTCCTGCACCCCGTCGGCGACGACCTTCATCAGCCCGACGTTCGATCCGCCCCACACCAGCGTGTGTCCGCCCTTCCCGATCAACTCCGCGAACTCGCGGGCGGGGCCGGTGTAGCGATCGTCGAGGTCGGCGGCCGACAGAAACACGCAGATGTCCATCAGATCACCCTAGGGGCCGGGCGAAAGCCCGCTCCCACCGGTCGATTCCGGGCAACCGCGTGCCCGACCCGGCGGTCCGGCACTGCGCCAGCAGGTCGTATCCCGCGTGCTGCAGGCGCGCGTGCGCGGGCCAGAGCGGCCGCGTCCAGCCGGGATCGTTGTGGGCGGAGTCGACACCGGCGCGCATGGCCCCGATCAGCTCGAACTGCAGATCCTGCCGCAGCGCCATGGCCGCCGGCGCGTCCACCGGATCGGTGCGCAGGCGGTCCAGCAGCCGCTGCGCGCCGTCCCGGACCCGCCGGTCGACCCAGCCCAGCGTGCGCCGATGCGCGTCCGGCAGCAGGAATCGCAAGGCGAGCAGCGCGATCACCACCCCGATCGCGGTCTCTCCCAGCCGATCCCGCATGACCGCGCCGACCGCCTGCCCGCCCGCGCCCGCGCCGCCCGCGAGCAGCGCCACCGGGGTGAAGAAGATCGCGGCCAGCGAGTAGTTGCGGGTGATGAACAGCTCCACGCCGAACTGCAGCACCGCCAGCACGGCGACCAGCGCGAAACCGCTGGGCCGCAACTGGACCAGCGCCGCGAAGACCCCGAGACCGAGCGCGGTGCCGATCAGCCGGTTCACCGCACGCGCGCTGCCGTGCACCCGGTCGGGTCCGGCCTGCAGGATGATCAACGCGGTCAGGATCGCCCAGTGCGGGCGGGTCGAGCCGATCAGGCCGCCGACCGTGCCCGCGGCCACGCACGCGCACAGCACGCGCACCGAGGTGACCGTCGCGTGCGAGCTCCAGTTCAGCGAACGCCGCAACCGATGGCCGAGCGTGGGGCGGGCCAAGGGGATTCCCTGCGGATCGGCATCCTCGCCCGGTGCCTCGTCGTCCTCCACCGGCGCGGTGGCGGCCAATCGTTCGTGCGCCGCGAGCAATTCGGCCACCAGCGGCGACTCCCCCTCGGGGAGTCCGGCGTCGTGGACGGTCGCCCACGCGTTCCACAGGGCCTCGCCCGCACGATGCCGCCGGGCCGCGCTCGCGGTCCCGCGTTCGTGATCGCCGACGTAACCGTCCACCTCGCGCACGGCCAGGGCGACCGCCAGCCGCTCGGGCTGGTCACGGGCGATCAGCCGACCGGCCATCGACACCACCAGTGCGCCCGCGACTCCCAGTGCCGTCGCGATCAGAATCCCGCCCGCCGCGATCCCGGATCGCGCCGCGACCAACGCGCCCGAGCACGCCACCAGAAAGAACATCACCCCCGGCGGTCCGAGCCGCGCCGCGTCGATGACATACACCCCGGCCACCCCGATGGCCGTCAGCACCACGATCTCGACCGGCCATGCCGCCATCGCCGGCGGCAGATTCGCCCCCACCGCGATCCCGACCCCCACGCAGCCCAGCAGCGCCGCCCCGGCGATCGAAATCACCCGCCACCGAACCCGATACGCCCTCCCCTCGCCGTACATGACGGCGAAGGCCCCGAAGCAGACGAACAATGCCCAACTCGCACGCCCGCACGCGACCAGCAACCCAGCGGGAATGCCAAAGGCCAGGGCGGTGCGCAACCCCGCATCCCAGCGCCAGCCGCCGGGGGCGAGTTTCAGCAACAAGTTCCGGCGGCGGGCAACAGGTGGCGGGCTTTCTCCCAGCGAATCAGGCTCGGCGATCACCTACCCATGAAACACAACGACGATCACCACGGAACGAGCAGCCTCGTGAGGACGTCGTTCACGATCGCGATGACATCACCGATGAAGTGCGGAATCATGCGCCTTTCCTCCTTCTGCGAACGAATGATCATTACTCACTAGTCGGTTCGTTCCCGACCCGACATCAGTGCTGATCCTCTATTCGTTGCCGAAGACTGGACGGATGTCCCGACGATGCCGTCCGCCACGGTCCGGATCACTCGCCACGCGTAGAGCAGCGCGAAGGCGAACACCACCATGTAGACGTTTTCCAGCACGGGCTCGCTGTGCCAGGGCTTGGGCAGGACGAACACGCCGACCGAGGCGTAGTCCGGGGCCCATTGGTAGGTCCAGGCACCGGTCGAGACGAACAGCGACACCGCGGCGACCCACCAGCCCGGCCGGGTCTGCGCACGGTGGATCAGGTGCACGAGCAGGGGAACGAACCACACCCAGTGGTGTCCCCAGGAGAAGGGCGAGACGGCGCAGGCCGTCATCCCGGCCAGCGTGACCGACAGCAGACGCTCGTCGCGCCGGTACAGCAGCACGCTCATCCACAGACCCAGCCCGGCGACCGCGGCCGCGAGCGCCAGCCACAGCCAGACCGGTGACGATCCCCCGCTCAGGTGCGCGAGCACCCCGCGAATCGACTGGTTGGCCGGTTCGGTGTCGGGCGCGATGCGATCGGAGTGGAAGAAGGTCGAAAACCAGTACTGCCGAGAATCACTCGGCGAGACGATCCAGGCCAGCGCGACCGTTCCCGCCAGGGCCGCCGTCGCCGTCGCGGCCGAACGCCATTGGCGCAGCGCCAGATTCTGCACGATGAAGAACGCCGGGACCAGCTTGACCCCGGCCGCCAGCCCGACACCGACGCCGCGCAGTCGCGAGCCGTCCGCGCGCGAGAAGTCCCAGAGCACCAGCAGCATCAGCACCAGATTGATCTGCCCGTAGAACAGCGTGGTCCGCACCGGTTCCAGGAATACGCACGTGATGGCCAGCAGCGCTGCGATACTCGCGAGCCGCGCGCTCAACCGGTAGCCGAGCAGCCGCCAGCACATCAGCACGCAGGCATACAGCACAGCCAGATTCACCAGCAGAAACGCGTCGGTGATCCAGGCCGCGGGCACGGCCAGCCCCGGCATGAACACGATCGCCGAGAACGGGGTGTAGGTGTAGAGCAGCCCGCCGACGGTCTCGTCGAGGTAGAGCGAGTGCCCGTGCAGCAGCCGCCACGCGCCCTCCCGGTAGATGTGCACGTCGAGCCCGCCCGCCAGGATTCCCGCCTTCTTCAGCCAGGGGTCGACCGTGGTGAACACCAAGGTCAACGCCGTGATCGCGCTCAGGGCGAGCGCGAAAAGCGTTGAACCGGAACGCGAGACCTCCATCGAGCGGGATTCGGGCACGGCAGCCGAGCCTAGTGAACGGTCGCTTGGGCGATGATGGCCGATCCCATCCAGCGCCGCAGGTAGCGGCGCAGGGCGGCTTCGTCGCGCGGTGGATTGCCCGGCGAGATGAAGAAGGACTGCATGGTGCGCAGCAGGTATTCGACCAGCTCGGGCAGGGATTCGTCGTCGTAGCCGTAGCTGCGCCAGTCCACGTCGAAGCGTTCGATCATGGTCATGCCGAAGGCCTGGGCCTCCGCGGAGGTGATCCCGGCCGGGTCGGCGTTGGAGTAGTTGGCCGCGAGCAGGATGCCCAGATGGGGTGTGCGGCGCACCTCGGTGAGGGTGAAGACTATGCCTTCGGTCATGGCCTCGACCGGATCGGTGAGCCCGCGCACCTGCGCGGTCAGCCGATCCAGGAACCCGTCCACCGAGGCGATGGCGGAGGCCCGCATGAGCGCGTCGGCGCTGGGGAAGTACCGATAGACCGTCTGCCGGATCACCCCGAGCGATTCGGCCACGTCCGCGATGCTGATCTCCGCGCCGGTCCGCCCGATCAATTCGACTGCCGCGGCGACGATTCGACGACTCGCTTCCTCATCGTTCTCCGGCGGACTGCCGCCCCACCCGCGCCTTCGTGCCACGGCCAGACGGTAACACGCACCACCGTGCGGCCCCGTATGCCAGGCCCACTGAGCAGGGTTTTCAAATCATACACTTGAACGTGCCTGTGTATGTTTGTATGTTCACAGCGGCACCGGAGCCCGGAAGACGAGGTATCGCCCGATATGACCGATTTGATTGTGCGAAAGCTGACTTTCGCGTTCGAGGAACACGATGTGCCGTTCCTGTGGAATCCCGAGAACCCGGCCTTCTCGAGCATGGCCAACGCGGTGTCGTTCCTGGCCATCGGATTCGAGAAGATGATCGTGCAGATGATCACGCAGGCCAAGCCGATGTTCACCGATCCCGCGGTGGCCGAGGAGGCCGACGCCTTCATGCGGCAGGAGGGCCAGCATTCGACCGCCCACCGCCAGCACGTGCGCGGACTGATCCGCAGCTACCCCGGCCTGCAGGAGACCCTCGACGAGGTGGTCACCGAATTCGACAAGCTCACCGCGCAGACCCCGCTGAAGTACCGGCTCGCCTACACCGCGGACCTCGAGGCCACCTTCACCTCGGTGTTCAAGCTCATGCTCGACAACGAGGCGGCGCTGTTCCGGCCCGGCGACGACCGGGTCGCGTCGCTGTTCATCTGGCATTTCGTCGAGGAGGTCGAGCACCGCAGCTCCGCGCTCATCATCTTCGACTCGCTGGTGGGCAGCGATCTCTACCGCATGCGGGTGGCGCCGTCGATCTTCCGGCACGTGCTGCGCATCATGCGGATCGCCTGCGCCGGATTCAACAAGCATGTGCCGCTGGAGGATCGGAAGATCGACGCCATGTCGATGTTCGCGACGTACCGCTACCAGCAGCTGCTCGGCAAGGTGTTCCCGCGCTTCGCGGTGCCCTACGCCGGCCCGGGCCCGCGGGCCTTCGATGACCTGCCGCTGGGCGAGCAGCTCATCGCCCTGCGTGGCATCATTCGCAGCCAGATGCCCAAACACGATCCCGCGCACGAGAACACGCCCGCCCTGGCGGATGTGTGGTTCGAGCGTTACCGGGACGGCTACGACGTCACGCGCTGGTACACCGCCGAGACGACCGGAGCGGAGAAGAACTGATGGCCGACCATTGCGCCACCACCTTCGACCAGCTCGCCCACTCGCTCGGGTTCTCGTGCGACACCGCGGGCGGCCTGGTCGAGGTGAGAAACCCTTTCGCACTGGAGAATTGGACGCTGCCGGTCCTCGAGACGACGGTCATCCTCGGCTCGGTACTGGCCCTGGTGCTGGCCGTGGTCCGCCTGCGCCGCCACGGCGATCCGACCAACCTGGTGCTCTGGTTCGGTGCGACCGCCTACCTGTTCGTCATCGAGCCGCCATTGTATTTCCCTGCCGCGTTCGGCATTTCGGGCCACGTGGACACCATGTTCGCCCACAACGTCTTCACGGTGGACTTCCTGTGGGGCCGCCTGCCCCTCTACATCGTGGCGATCTACCCGTTCATGGCCACGCTCGCCTACGAAATCGTGCGCATGCTGGGCATTTTCGGCCGTTACGGCGCCCTGGCCGGCGCGACCTGCGTCGGTTTCGTCCACCACGCCTTCTACGAGATCTTCGACCACCTCGGCCCCCAGCTGCGCTGGTGGGAATGGACGACCTCGAACCCCCTGAACCAGCCCATGTTCGACTCGGTCCCGCTGCCCAGCGTGGTCGTCTTCGCCGCCCTGTGGCCGATGTCGCTGGCCTACTGCGTCTACCGCTTCGTCGGCCGCCGCGCCGACCGGGGCATCCACATGCCGGGATTCGAATTGACCTGGCGCACCGTCGTCATCGGCCTGCTCGCTTCCCTGGGCACTTTCATCCTCCCGCTCCCGGCGACCGTCCTCGGCATGGCCGGCACTACCGTTCGCGGCGTCGTCTACGCCCTCGAACTGGTCGCCGTGACCGTGGTCGCGATCCCGATCCTGTACCGGCAGTGGACCCGCCTGCGGCGGGAAGCGCCCGAATCCGTCTACACGAACAAGTTCGTCCAGGTCTACAGCGCGGCCTACCTCGTGGTGTTCGCCATCCTGTGGGCCGCCGCCCTGCCGGATTTCCTGGACGCCACCAATGGCCTCACCCGCAACGGCGATCCCGTCGGCAATCTCTGGTACACCCTCGCCTGCTTCGCCGTCGCGATCGCCTGCGTCGCAGCGGTCTGGACCCGGAGGGGCAACTCGGGGCACCGGGGTGGGCTAACTCCTGGCGAGCGCGAGAACGGAGCCGATCAGGCCATCTCCACTGCCTGAATCGGGCAATCGCGGTACGGTGGCCCGGCGCTGAACTGCGCGGTCAGGAGGGAGGACTTGACCATGACAGGAAGTGAGAACGCCGAGAACGAGGGTCGGCCGCCGTCCGTGAGCCCGGATGACGTGACACAGACGCCCGAACCGCCGAGTGGCGGCGCGAGCGAACCGACCTTGGCCCGGCTGATCGCGGAATACGGCCCGATGCCGGAGCCCACGGTGCGCGCCGTGGGTACCCGACTGGCGGAGGCGCTGGCAGCAATCCACGCGCTACGGCAGGTGTTCGGGGATCTGCGGCCGGAAACGGTGCTGGTGTATCCGGAGGGGCCGCGGCTGGGAAACCCCCGGCCGTCCGCACAGCCCGCGACCGGGCCCGCCGACGATGTGTATGCGCTCGCGGCGGTACTGGTTTTCGCCGCCACCGGCCGCCCGCCCCGCGACGGCGGATGGGATGCGCTGCCGTTCGGATTGCGAATGGCGCTGGGCGACTGTCTATCCGACGATGCGAGCCGCAGACCCGGTGCGGCCGATCTCGCCCGGTCGCTCGCCGAGGCCGCGCCGCTCGTGCGGGATCGCGTCCCGCCACCGCCGATCCCCGATTCGGTTACGCAACGGATTCCGCCCGGCCCAACCGTCCCGGTCGCCCCGGGACAGCCTGTGGCACAGCCGGATTCGCGAAGCCGACTACCGTGGATCCTCGCCGCCGCGTGCGCGGTCCTGATCGTGGCGATTCTCGCCACCGTCGGCGTCGTGGTCGCCACTCGCGGTGACTCCGGCAAGGCCGGTGGCGGCGCCGAACCCACGAGCGGAAAGGCCGCTCCGGCGGTCAAGTACACCGCCGCGAGCATCGGCGACGCCTGCGCCCTGCTGGACTGGCCCACCCTGGAGAAGTACATCGGCAAGACCATCAACACTCCCCAGGGCGACAAGCTCGAGATGCCGACGGTCGCCGATTCGCTGGAATGCCTCCCGATGAGCGAGAACGGCTTCGCAATGCTGCACATCGAGGTCTCCGACAAGATGGACATGGTGCACCAGCTGTACGACGGTCACCGGTCGGATGGACTCGGCACCACCGGCTCCGGCGTGACCACCGCCAAGGTGCCCGGCATCGGCGAGGACGCCTATCAGGTCATTCACGAACCGAACAAGGGCAATACCCAGGAGATCGGCTGCACCCTCGGGTTCCTGACATCGAATGTGGTGGCCATCGTCGACGTCAATCTGTCCGAGGACAACGGCACCGGTCGCGACAAGCTGGCCGAGATCTGCCAGACGCAGGCCAAGGTCGTGCTCGGGAGGCTGAAGTGACGGTTCGGCCCCCGGTCTCCTCGCGGAATCGGCTGCCGTGGCTGGTCGCGGCGGTGTGCGCGGTGCTGCTCGTGGCGACCGTGGTGTCCGCGGTGGTGGTGCTCTCCGGCGGCAAGGACGACAGCAGCGCCGCGGGCACGACCACCACCTATCAGCCGGGTGGACCGCTCCGGCCCACGCCGGGCAAATACAAGCCGGGCAAGGTCGCCAATTCCTGTGACGCGCTGGACTTCTCCGCGACCGCGAAGCTCGGCTTCCCCGTCACCGGTACACCCGTCCACCAGGAGACCGACGCGGGCACCACCGGCAGCCTGGAGTGCGTGGCCGATCTCGACAACGGCGCACTGACCGGGCAGGCCAGTTACGAGGCGACCGAGGATCCGGAGATCTTCGAGGAGTCGAAGACCAGCGCCATCCAGACGCCGCCCGCGGATACGACCTCGGGCGCGATCTCCGGCCTCGGCAGCTCCGCGTATTTCACGGTCGAGGACCGAGGCAATGCGACGAGCACCTATCTCACGGCGGTGGTCGAGGCGATCGACGAGAACCTCTCCCTGCGCATCACTTTCAAGGTGACCGGCAGCGGCTTGCACACCACCCGCGAGGAGGTGCGCAAGGCCGCCGAGGACCAGGCGCACACCATGCTGGATCGGCTTCGGTGAGCACCGACCCGCCACGGACCATCGGCGCCTACCGGGTGATCGGCCGGCTGGGCTCCGGCGGTATGGGCGAGGTGCTGCTCGGCGAGTCGCCGGGCGGGAGGCGGGTCGCGCTCAAGGTGGTGCACCGGCATCTGGCCCGGGACAATGTCTTTCGCGCTCGTTTCGCCCGCGAGATCCAGGCGGCACAGGCGGTCGGCGGCTTCTACACGGCCGCGGTCGTCGACGCCGATTGGGAGGCGGCCCAGCCCTGGCTGGCCACCGATTTCATTGCGGGACAGTCGTTGAAGCAGGTGGTGACCGATTTCGGGCCGCTGCCCGAGGCATCGGCCGAGGAACTGGCGGCGGGCATCGTCGAGGCGCTCATCGCCATCCACGCCGCGGGCGTCACCCATCGGGATCTCACGCCGGGCAATGTGCTGTTGACCGAATCCGGGCCGCGCGTCATCGATTTCGGCATTGCCAAGCTCGTCGCCGAGACCCAGTCGGTGACGGCGACCGGCTCGATCATCGGCACGCCCGGCTACATGTCGCCCGAGCATGTGCTCGACGGCGAGATCGGTCCCGCGGGCGACGTCTTCTCCCTCGGCTCGGTCCTCACCTTCGCGGCCACCGGGCACGGTCCATTCGAGGACAAGACCTCCGCGCTGATCATGATGCGGGTGGCGCACGACAAACCCGATCTCAGCGGCCTGCGCGAGGGCAGGCTGTATCGGATCATCACGGCCTGCCTGCACAAGGACCCCGACTCCCGTCCGCGCACCGCGGACCTGCTGACCGCGCTGGCCGACCACCGGCACGACCCGAGCACGAAGGACTGGCTGCCACCACCGATGCTGCGGGCGGTGGCGGCACCGCCCGCGGTCGAGCCGCTGGAACCGGCGCGCGGGGTGAGCCGCCGCAAGGTGGTGGGAGCGGCCGCGGTCGGCGCGGCGGCCGTGCTGGCGGGGTCCTTCGGCGCGGGCACATTGATCATGAAAGGACTTCGCTCCAAAGATCCTGCGGCACACCCGACTCCGGGAAGCACGCTGCGATGGAAGAGCGATATCGGAGCCTTCGTCGGCACCGACTTCGTGCTCGACCCGATCGCGGTGGGCGCGAATTCGATCCATGTCGGAAGCATCGACGGGTCGATGTACACCCTGGACATCGCATCGGGTTCGACGCGATGGAAAGCCCCTATGCAACGGGAGCTTTCGAACGGACCGGTGGTGTCCGGCGGAAAGGTGTTCGCCTCCAACACGAGTGGACTGTTCGCCTTCGACGCGACCACAGGCGCCCAATTGTGGAGCAACGCCGATATCGGCGGCGCGGTCGCGACGGACGGCGCGCTGGTCTTCGGTGCGCTGTCGTCGTTGCACGGCAACGGAATTGCCGCCTTCGATGCCGCCACCGGCGTTCAGCGCTGGAGCGCCCTCGAAGGGGACACGCTCTCCGTCCCGCACCTGTGCGCTGCCGGCGGCGTGGTCACCACCGTGACCGGGGGCGCCCAGCTGTGCGTCCTCGACGCCGCGACCGGCGCCCAGCGCTGGCGGGCCGGCGATGCGAAACTTGATTTCTCCAAGCTGGAGTCACCGGTCATCGCGGGCGGCACCCTGTTCATCGCGGCCGGATCCGCCTTCCGCGCATACGATCTCGCCACCGGTACCGAGAAATGGAAGTTCGACCACTACACCGGCTCGGCGATCGCCGTGCGCGGCGGCACGGTGTTCATGGTGGACTACGAGCGCGCCTACGGCTTCGACGCGGCGGACGGCACCGTGCGCTGGTTGTATCGCGCCGAGCAGCCGCTGACGGCGGCGATCGCGGCGGGCACCGACTCCGTCTATCTCCTCGAGGCCAAGGTCCTGCACGCGCTCGACAGCGGCAGCGGAGAACGACGCTGGAGCTTCGAAGCCCCGGACAAGCTCGGCCGGGTCGCCTACGGCTCGGGAACGGTGTTCCTGTGCTGTGACGACCGAAACGTCTACGCGGTCAACGCATGAACGCGCCGTCACTGCCCCGGCCCATCGAGCCACCGGCCGCCGACGATCCGCGCACCATCGGCCGATATCGGGTGCTGGGCAGGCTCGGGGCGGGCGGCATGGGTGAGGTGTTCCTCGGCCTGTCACCGGGCCGCAGGCTGGTGGCGGTGAAGGTGGTCCACCCGCATCTGGCCCGGAATCCGGAGTTCCGGCGGCGATTCGCGCGTGAGGTGGCGGCGGCGCGGGCCGTGGGCGGATTCCACACGCCCGCCGTGGTGGACGCCGACGTCTCGGGCCCGCTGCCGTGGAGTGCGAGCGAATACATCGCCGCGCCCGCGCTGGATCAGGTGGTCGCGACCTACGGCCCGCTGCCGGTCGATTCGCTGTGGGAGCTGGCCCGCGGTATGGCCGAGGCGCTGCGGGCGATCCATGCGGCGCGGGTGGTGCACCGGGACCTCAAACCCTCGAATGTGCTGGTCGCCGCCGACGGGCCGCGCGTCATCGACTTCGGCATCGCGCAGTCGCTGGGCGAGGACGAGTCGACGCTCACGGTGACCGGCGGTGTGATCGGCACGCCCGGATACATGTCCCCCGAACAAGCCCGCGGCGGGTTCGTGGGACCCGCGGGCGATGTGTTCTCACTGGGCTCGGTGCTCATGTTCGCCGCCTGCGGCCGGGGCCCGTTCGGCAACGGCGATCCCGCCGCGCTGCTCATGCGCGTGGCCCGCGGCGAACCGGATCTGTCCGGACTGCCACCGGGATCGCTCGGTGACCTGGTGGCGCAGTGCCTTTCCGTCGATCCGGCCGCCCGGCCGCACCCGGCCGATCTGCTCGCGGTCCTCAACCGCACGACCCGAACCCGGGCGGACCGGTGGCTGCCCGTCGACGTGACCGAGGGCACCCGGGTCTTCACACGCGAGATCGCCGACCTGACCGTGCGTGCCGAGACAACCCGGCCGGAGCTCGCGCCACGCCGGCGGAACGCGGTGCTGCTCACACTCGCGGTGCTGGCGATCGTCATGCTCGTGGTGGCGGGCGGGCTCACCTACATGGCCGTGCACGGTGCCGAGAAGACCTCGGCCACAGCGTCTTCGGTCGTATCGACGACCTCCACACCCCGACCTGCCCGCATATCGGTCGGCGGCGTTCCGACCTCGGTGGCGCTGTCGGCCGACGGCACCCGCTTGTTCGTCCTCGATCCCGGCGGTGTGCAGGTCGTCGACACCGCGACCAACGCCGTCGTCCGGACCGTCAAACTCGACCTGGCGATGTTCGAGGAGGCCGTCGTCTCCCCCGACGGCAGCCGCATCTACGCACCGTCGATCGCCCGCAAGGTGATCCGTATCCTCGACGGCGCGACGGGCAACGAGATCGGGACCCTCGGTCCGATCGACTCCCCCAAGCGCCCGGACGTGTCTCCCGACGGCCGGCAGGTCTACGTCCCGGACGGCGACAACCTCTCGATCTTCGACGCGAACACGAAATCCCGTGTCGGTGACCGTATTCCGATCGACCATCAGCCGGGTGAGATCCGCCCGCTGCCGGGCTCGGGCAATCTGATCATCGCCGAATACAGCCTGATGAACCAGAAGAAGAACGACATCTCCGTCTACCACCCCGCGACCGGCGCGGTCACGAAAATCGATGTGGGCGTGCGGACCCGGGACCTGGCCGTGTCCGCCGACGGCCGCCGGGCCGCGGTGACGACCTGGACCGCCAACAGCGCCTTCTTCATCGATACCGCGACCGAATCCGTCACCGGCAGTATCGATCTCGGTTCCCGGCTCTCGGGTATCGCGCTGTCCGCCGACGGCTCCCGCGCGTACATCGCCGCCGAGGACACGGCCACCCTCATGGTCGTCGACACCGCCACCGCGAAGGTCGTCGATCGGATCCGCGTCGAACAGGAACCCGCGGGCCTGGCCATGTCCACCGACGGCTGCTTGTACGTGGCCAATTCGCGCTCCGGTTCGGTATCGGTGGTGTCGACCCGCTGACGTGCGGTTCCCAGGACTCGGACCCATGGGCTACTGTTGATCGCATGTTCATCTCATGGAAGGGCGGTTTCCGCCCGGGCTGTTGAGCCCCTTCGCGCCGGTGCGTGCACTGGCTCTCGATGACTCTCTTCCCTACTCCCGGCGCATGCGGGAATTGGCACTGATCTCCCGGCGATTGGCCGGATCTTCCGAGCTCGCCTCCGTGTTGACGCAGCTCAGCACGGTGGGCACGGATGGTCCGCGGCTCGCGCTGCATATGGCGATGGCCGCGCGCGATCTGATTCATATCCAGCGCGTGCTGGCCGGGCCGGACCCGGCGCTGCGCCGTGCGGCGCTGCGCGCGGTGCGGACGCTGCCGGTGTCGGACGCGGCCATCGCGGCGGCGATGATCGACGCACCGACCGACTTGCGCCGGGCCATCTACCGCGCTCTCCGGCACGGCGGCCGCACCGACGCCGCAGACAGTCTGCTGCCGACCGTTCGATCACGCTGGGGCGATCGGGAGGCGGCGGCACTGCTGCCGGCGTGCTCGGGCGCGGTCGTCTCGCGCGCACTGCCCGAACTGCTGCACGAGATCACGGCATGGCGTGCGATCGGCCGGGGGCATCCTCGCGCGGTCCTCGACGCCATCGACGGCGCGTCCGAAGGCGTGAACGGCTACCACTGGTGGAAACGCTGTCAACGGGGATTCGCCGAGGCAGCACGGCTGAAACCCGAACGGGCGCTGGATATTCTGGAAACACATCGGGAGACCCAGTGGTGCGGGAGCCTACCCGCGGCAACATTGCGAGCCCTGATTCGCGAGGACGCCGACCGCACCGCCGATCTGGTGATCGCGAGTGATCACTACACCGCCGATCTCGGCCGGAAGCTGCTGCTGGCACACCGCCCGGCGCTGCCGGTATCCACCATTGTCGAGCTCATCGCGACTGGCGGCTACCGTTCGTGGCGGCCGACGCACGACCTGTCCGTGGTGCCGCCGCGCCTGCGCGAGAGCGTGTTCGACGCGCTCGTAGCCCGCGATCCGTACCTCGGGCGCGATCTCGCCGCGCTCCCGGCGCTGCGCTGGCTCCCACCCGAGCGTGCAGCCGCAGAAGCCCGGAGAATGTTGGAATGGCATGGTTCGGTGTGGCATTCGTCGCGACGGCGGCTCGACGACCCGCTCGTACCGTTGCGGATCAAGGCGCATCTGTCGTTCGGCGAAGCGGCACAATCCCTGCACGCGGCGGCCTACGGCGGTGACGCGCGCACACGCGGGACCGCTCGTGTACTGCTCATCGAATGCGCGGCCCGTTCCGGCGAGCCGGCAGTCGTCCGTACGACGCTCCTCGAGGTCGCGCAGCGCACCCGCCACGAGCAGGATCCGGTTCGGGCGGACATCCTGGAATCACTTGCGCTGCTGCGTGTCCGAGTGCTCGACGACGAGCTCGCGCCCGCACTGACCGCGTTCACCGAGTCCGTGGTCCAGGCTCGCGACGCCTCCGAGCGCAGTATGTTCGCATTGCGCCGACTGATATCTCGGGTAATTCGACACACGGATGCGAATCACGCTCCCGTACTGATGGATTGGGCATTCGGCAGCTACGCCCGATTGATCGGCCGCTTCGGATACCAGGCCCTGCGTCTCGACCAGGACCGCCCGCGCACGAGCACCGGACGGCGCCGCTGGCACACCGAGGAACACCGCGACTTCGATTCCGGGCAGGACCGGCTCGATCGGACACTGCCGCGCGGCATGGACACACGGCTGCTCGCCGCGCTGGAGCCACAATTGCGCGGCGAGCGCGAGCGTCGGACCGCCTCGCTCGCAACAACTTTGGCGAAGTCACTGGGTCGCAGGGCCGAGTATCTGACAGAACTGCAGGCCGATCTCCGCGCCCACGAGGACTTCGAGCTGACGATGCGGCGAGAACACCGCGAGCGGTTCTGGTTCGCCGAGCCGGCACGGCACGATGAGCGGGTGGCGGAACTCCTCGTCGGGGATCCGCGGGTGCGATCGGCCCATGATCTGTGGCGCGTTGTCGCGTGCGAGCGACCCGACCTGCTCGCTGTGACGCTCACGGCCCTGCGCGCGGAGAACGAGGGCTGGTTGCCCGACGTCACCGCGACCATGGCGGCACACTGGACCGATTCGCAGCGGGATCAAGTGCGGGAGGTCGTCGCATCGGTCGCGAACACGCGTGCGCTACCGGTCGATACACGCCTGAAGGCCGTGCGGTCCCTGGGTCTGATCCCCGGTAGTCTGACCGCCCTGGCCGAGCTCGGCCGCCATGACGACATCCCGATTGCGGAGGCGGCCCTGGATGCCGCGGCCCGAATCGGCGGCGAACGAGTCATGACCCTGTTGCTGGATCGCGCCACCGGCCCGACGTCGGCGGCCGCGGTCGCCGCCATGGCGCGCTGCGCCGGTTCGGTACCGCCATCCGAGCTGGGGCAGATGCTCGTGTCGGCCCTCACCGCCCCGGACCGCAAGATCATCGTCCGCAAACAGGCGGCCCGGCTGCTCGAAAGACATCGGGCCGCACCGTTGAATGCCCTTCTGCACCAGTGGAATCAACCCGAACTCCACCGGGACGTGCGCACTGCGATCGCCGTGGCACTCCAGCACTGGCCCGAGGAATCTCGCGCGCTGGACGCGCTGCTCGACGCGGCGATTCCCGGCGCCGGAGACCTGTTCGTCCGCACCCTGTGCCGCACGGGCCCGCTCGACTACGCCCCGAGCGACCGCCCGCGGTACGCGGCACTCGTGCGCCGGCTCCTGACCGCCTCCGAGGACCCGGGCGTCCGCTTCCGCACCACCCGTGCCTTCTCGTATTGGGCCCCCTGGTACGACGGCGGATTCACGGACCTGATCGCGGCCGTGGGCGATCCCTCCGATCCCCGCGGCGCGGACGAGTTGCCGGTCCTGTTGGCACTGCTGGATTCCGGCGCGATCGCCGAGGAGATCTTGCCGCCGCTCGAGCAGCTGGTCGCCGCGCCCCGAGACGAGCAGGCCCGAGATCGTGTGCGGGCGATCATCGGACGGATCTCCAGGCGGATCGAGAACCCTCGCCGTTCCCCGTCGGACGCGGAACTCGCACTGGCGAGAGCGGCTCGGCGCCGACTCGTCACCCAGCCCCTGTTCCTCGAGCAGGCGACCAGCCTCGCCGTCAATCTGCTACCACGACCGCGGGATGTTTTGTCCGCGCGGCGGCTGGCCACCGAACTGGTCGCACTGGCAGCCCTCCTCCGGGATCGCCCGGTCTATGTCGGCAGCCTCGCTCAGCGCGAACTCCTGTGGCATTTCACGCGACGCGGCCGACCCGCCGCCGATTCCGACCTGCTCCCCGCTGCCACGGCCCTCACCGAACAGCGCTCGCTCTCAGCGCAATTGATGGCCCTGTCCCTGATCGAGAACTACGCTCCCACCGCCGATTGGTCGCCGCCTTGGCGTGACCTGCTCACCCGCCTGCGCGCCTCGGAGCACGTAGAGATCGAGCAACGCGCCTGGGACCTGTCCCCTCGCACGTGAGATCCTTTATGCCACACGCTGTTCGGAGCTGACGGTCGATCCGACGAACGCCTGGATGGTCTCCAGCATGCGATAACGGCGGCCGTCGAATTCGACCAGGGACTTGTCGACGAGCCGACTGAGCGGTCCGGCCGCGTCGCCGCCGCCGACGTCCTCGAGGGCTTCCAGGGTGGCGCCCTCGGGGAACAGCCAGAGTCGTTGCGCCATGCGGCGTTCCGGGTCGCCGAGGGACTCCCAGCTCCATTCGATCGCGGTGTAGAGGGAGCGGTGGCGGGCCGCGGCGGCGCGATTGCCCGACAGCAGGCGGAATCGGTCGTCGAGGCGGGCCAGGATCTGGGCGGGGGTCAGGGTGTGGATGCGGGCCGCGGCCAGCTCCAGGGCCAGCGGAATGCCGTCCAGGCGACGGCAGATGGCGGCGATGGTCTCGCAGTTGTCGCCGGTCACGGTGAAACCCGAGCGGACCGCCCGCGCCCGGTCCAGGAAGAGATGCACCGCGGGCGATCCGAGCGCCTCGGCGGGCGCGGAGCCCAGCGCGGGCGCGGCCAGCGGCGCCACCGGGAACAGCGTCTCGCCGTGGATGCCGAGCGGCTCGCGGCTGGTGGCGAGGACCGTCAGATTCGGGCAGCGATGCAGTAGCTCGGCGACGAGTCCGGCGGTGTCCAGGACGTGTTCGCAGTTGTCGAGGATGAGCAGCAACTCCTTGTGGCCGACCACCGCCGGACGGTGAATCGGGCAGACGTGGGCCGATTCCGGGTCCGCGTGCATGCCGAGCTCGGCCAGAATGACCTCGCCGGCGGTGCGCGCGTCCGCGATCGCGGCCAGTTCGATCAGCCGGCAGCCGTCACGCCACCGGGCGGCCAGCCGGGTGGCGGCCTCGAGGGCGAGGCTGGTCTTGCCGACGCCGCCGGGGCCGGTGAGGGTCAGCAGTCGCGTCGCGCCCAGCGTCGCGCCGAGACGCTCGAGCTCCGGTTCCCGGCCGATCAGGCTGGTGAGCCGAACCGGCAGCGCGGGCGTGAACTCGGCTGCGCCGCTGTCGATCCGGTCCATCGCGGCCACCAGTTCCGGCGACGGCGGCACGCCCAGTTCGTCACGCAACAGTGCGCGGGTGGCGTCGAAAACCTCCCGGGCCCGGGTCGTCTGGCCGGTGGCGACGAGTACCTGGATCAGCTTCACCGCCAGGGACTCCCGCAACGGCTCGTCGCGCAGCTCGCGAGCGAGCGACTCGACCAGATCGCGTCCGCGGCCCAGCGACAGGTACACCTCCGCGCGGGCTTCCACCACATCCAGTCGCAGCTGGTTCAAACGATCCGCATGCCAGTACAGGTCGGGATTCTCGGGAAGGTCGGCGAACGCCTCACCCCGCCACAGCTCCAGCGCGGCAGCGAGCAGCTCGGCCGCGCGTTCGGCGGCTCGGGCCTCGAATTGCGCCATCCCGTCCTCGGCCAGTCGCACGAATCGATGAATGTCGATGTCGTCGGCGTCGATTCGCAGCCGGTAGCCACCCGCGGCCGACTCCACGGCCGTATCCGGCGGCAGCAGTGCGCGGACCCGCTTCACCAGGGTCTGCAGCGCATTGGCCGGATCGGCGGGCAGGACGTCACCCCAGATGCCGCAGATCAGCGCGTCACAGCTGATCACCCGGCCCGGCTGCACGGCGAGCAGCGCCAACAGCATCCGCACCCGCGGGCCGCCCACCCGCCGCACCCCGCCATCCGCCGAAATCGCCACGCCCCCAAGGAGTCTTATCTGTCCCACACGTTCCTCGCTCGACGTCAACCCACTCGATTCGATTCTCCGTGCAGTCAGTCTCACGGCAGGCCGGTCCGGCGGGGAGGGCGAAATGTGCCATCGACAATGCAAAAACGTGCCAACCCGGTCCGGAACGCGTCAACGGTCCCAGCGTTTCACGGCTCGGCGGGCGGAGCGGTGGTCCTTGTATCCGAGCAGCACCGCCTGGCCCGAGCGGCCCAGCGAGGCATCGGCCGTCTCGTAGCGAGCCCGCCGCACCCGCTCGAGTTCGGTCCGCCAGGTGGTGCCGTGCTCACTGAGCCGGCGTTGCAGGGAGCGGCGGCTCAGGTACATGCGGGCGGCCACCGCGTCGATGCCGGCCGAATTCTCGTCCAGCGCGGTCGAAATGATTCCGGCCAGATGATCGAGCCAGGTGCTCGCGTGCGGCGGGGCCACGGGCTGGGTCCGGGCCGCGTGCTGATGCAGGATCTCGGCCAGTCGCGCGTCCGCGGTGCGCAGCGGGCGGGCCAGATCGGCGACGCTGACGGTGATGCTGTCCGAAGGTGCGCCGAAATCGATCTCGGTCGTGCCGAACAGCTCGACCAGCTGGTCGTGGTTGCGTGGAGCCTGCTGCTCGAACGCGATTCGCACCGGATTCACCGGCCCGTCCATGATCAGGCGGCTGCGCGTGAAGATCGCGGCCAGGCCCCACTGCGCCGCCAGCTCCCGGCCCCGGCCTTCGCCGTTGATCATGGAGATCTCGAACGTGACCTCCTGCTCGGTTTCCAGTCCCGGCGCCATGCGGAAGTTGGTGGTGATCGCGCCCAGGTAGGTGCCGCAGGCTTCCAGGCCCGCGCCGAGGGTCGGCGCCGTGCTGAAAAGGTAGTCGTACAAACCGACTTGCCCCAGGACGTAGCGCTTGGCGATCTCGATGGCCGCGTTCGGATCGCCGAGACCGTGCTCGACGACCTCCCAGGTGCGCAGGTATCCGGTGCTGGGCACCCGGTACTCCTCCGCTCCGCTCAACGACCAGCTGGGCAAGCCGGTCGCGGCCGCCAGCTGCCGCGGCTTCAGCCCGGCGCCCACCGCGTGGCGCAGGACGGACTGGGGCAACAACACATTGTCGGTCGCTTCGAGCACATCTCCAGCTTGTGATTCCGCAAGAGCCGGAACAAGACCGAACGATGACACGAGCGTTTAATCCGGCTCAACGAACGAGTGGCGGCCGAAATAGTCCGGGATCGGGGTGTCGACGGCGGCGGCGACGAAGGATCGAATGACCTCGCCGTCGCGAGCGGTCAGCCAGGTCGGCACCCACCCCATCGGCTCGGCGTCGAGGATGGGGATATAGCGGACGTCCGGTCGCGCGTGGAAGTGCATGATCTGCGCGCCGAAGACATAGGCGCCGCGGTCCGCGCCGATCAGCGCCAGGGCCTCGGCGACGGTGTCGAAGCTCGCTCCCGCGCCCCGTTCGAGCCGGTCCGCGCGCCAGCCGCGGGGAAAGTCGCCGGTCGAATTGATCGACAGCAGCTCGATATCGGCGAGATCGCTCATGGACACGCTCCGCCGCCGCGCGAACGGGTGGGCGGCGGACACCGCCAGCACCCGCTGTTCGGTGAAGAACTCCGGGCCGGTGGTCATGTCGGGTTCGTCGTGCGGGGTGACCACGATCAGGACGTCGACATCCCGCTCCCGCACGGCGCGCAGGCAGTGGGTCGGAGCCACCTGCTTGGCTTCCGCGCGCCAACCCGGATTCCGCTGCTCGAACAGCACGGCCGCCTCCACGGCGAGCAGCCCCGCGGCGGAACTGACGAACCCGACCCGCAGCACCCCGCACGCCCCCTGCGCGAACGACCGGGCCTCCTCGAAGCCCGCCACGATCTCGTCGTAGGCCGGGCGCAACCGCCGATACAGCCGCTCCCCCAGCGGCGTGAGCTGCACCTTGCGGCTGGTCCGCTCGAAAAGCGGTGCGCCGATATTGCGTTCGAGCTTGCGGATCGTCTGGCTGATCCGCCCGGTCGTCAGATGCAGGCGTTGTGCCGTGCGCCCGAAATGCCGCTCCTCCGCGAGGATCAGAAATGCCTCGATCCCGAGACGGTCGACCATGGACGCCAATCGTTGAGCCGGATTAAACGCCGCCCAGCATATTTGCCGCCCACATGATCCCGCCACCTCACCGCACAGGTTCTCCCGGGAGCGCCCGCCGTGCCCTGTCATCAATTCCGTATCGTCGCGCCCTTCCGGGTCAGCGGGCGTGCCAGGGATTGCGGTAGCCCTCCGGGACCATACCGTCGAACATGCCACGGACCTGGGGGGACAGACGCAGGAGTTCTACGAAGGAACCGAGGGGGCCGCCGGAGTAATAGACGGACTCCATCCCGACCTCGGCGAACACACCGTGCTGGAGGATTTCGACACCGCTCGCCCGCAATTCGGCCACGGCGGCGTCGAAATCATCCGGCACCCAGGCGATGTGGTGCAGCCCCGGCCCGCCCTGCGCGAGCGCCTCGGTGTAGAGGCTCTCCCCCGTAACGGGTGTGATCAGCTCCACCTGCTGCCCGCCCGCGTACCCCATCGAGGAGTCGATGGTGAAATCCGCGGGCGCACCGCGAAACCGGCAGGTCTCCGGTGCGAAGTGAATCCCCGGAATCCGAACCCAGTTCTCCACCCCGTACCGCGCGCCGAATTCCTTCTCCGCCGCCTCGAGATCGGTGACGACCCACGCCACCTGAAAGACCGGCCCCGATGCGATGCCCATCCGAATGCTCCTCACAGTCGCTCGCCGGCGAGCCCGCGCGCCGACTCCGCGAGCCTGCCCGAGGCGCCTGGCAGACCGCTGACAGCCGGACCGGTACGCCCAGTAGGACACCGACGCACACCGCGAGAACCGTTGCGATGGTGACTGTTCCGAGTCGCATGACACTCCCCCCGTTTCGTCCGAGGATCGACAACTACCCGGAATCTAGCACTGCCCACCGACACGGAACGGGCGTCCACCAGCGGGTTCAGCGGCTACGAAGGACTTGTCGGTGGGGTCACCTACCTTTGGCCGCATCGTGATCGACCGGGAGGGAGAACGATGGTCTCGAATCCGAACACCGAGCCGGATCAGCTGGCTTGGGAAAGTGCTTCTGTGGTAAGGGTTTTGCCCGCCGTGGCGCCGCGGAAACTGAACAAGGTGCCGTTCGTCGAGTTGGCGGATGGGCGGCTGCAGGGCGTGGTGTCGAGCGGGTCGGACATTTCGCGGGTGTATGTGGCGTCGGTGACGGCGGGGACGCATGGGCTCAGCTGCAGCACCAACAACAATCGGCCGTGTGGCGGGTTGAATCAGGGGTGGTGCTGCAAGCATCTCGACGCGCTCATCGAGGAGGCGGTGTTGCAGTACGGGCAGGATCGAGTGGCGCGGTTCCTGCGGGTCGAGGTGCCCGAGGGTGGACGACTTGCCGGTTGCCTCAACGGATCTCGTGATCCCGCGCCCGCCGCGGCGGTGTTCAGCCGGTTCCTGCGGCACCTGACCTACCTGGAGTTGCCGGGTAGTGCGACACCGATTCCGGAGTTGCAGTGGTTTCCGGCGGGGGTGGGTCGCTGATGCAGGCGATACAGATGACCGCGCTGACGGAAGCGCCGGCGGGTGTGTCGGCCGCTCTGGAAGCGGTGAGCGGGTTCGATACCGCGCTGGTCAACGGCTTCGCGCGGGTTTCCGAGCCGCAGAACGCGGCATTGGCGGCGCTGGCCGCGGGGGTGGCGGGCTCGCCGCTGGCCGACGCGGTCGCGGCGGCGGTGTCCAAGGTGAGCACCGGGGCGATCGGCGCCGAGGAGGTGTCGGCGCTGGCCGCCGCCCGCGCCGCTCTGCTCGGAGCCGTACACGACGCGCTGGTGGACCAAGCGGATAATGCTCTGGGCCGCAGTCGATTCGAGTGGTCGACGACCTCGGACAGCGCCGCCCCGAGCCCCTTGGCCGCGGGCTCCCGCGCCTGGCTGGGCGAGCTGGCCATCGCGGGCTGGCGCGGCGTGGACCACGATCTGGTGGCGGCCGCCGACCAGACCGTGGAATCGCTGCTGGCCGATCCCGCACTGCGACGCCTGGCCATGCTGCTGGACGGATTCACCGCCGAGCTGGGCGCTTCGGCGCCGATCGCCACCATGGATCGGATACCGGCCCGCCGCTGGGCCGATCTGTGGACGCGCGCCCTGCTGCTGTCCTGGCGTGGCGCGGAATCCACTGCGCCCGAGACCGTTTCGGGTCGCCTTCTACCCTTGGGCGTCGACCTGCACGAGCACGGGACCGCGGTGCAGGCACAGCTGCACGGCGTCCTGGAGGTCGCGGGCGCTCCGGCTCGCCGGGTGCGTGTCTCCGTGGTGGCCGCCAAGGTGGACACCATTGTGGGACCGGCGATCTGGCAACTGCTCGGTACACATCGGCAGCTGCTCACCGCGCTGGCCGGACACCGCACGCTGGAAATCACCGACATGCCCCTGCTGGCTACCGGTGACCTGCTGTGGGATGACGATCGGGCGAAGGTCGGGGAGGCCGCCGATCCGTTCGTCACCGCCACCGTGCAACTGCCGCAGGCGCAGGCCCCGGCCGTCGCGCCGCTGGATCGCGATCCGATCCACATCGCCGAACCGGTTCTGTTCGAGGGGTACCGATTCCGCGATGGCGCAATGGAATTGGGTGATCAAAGGATCCGGGTCGAGCTGGACGCACTGCCGTCCGCGGGCCCGCTCACCACGGTCGCGGTGACCAATTCCAGCCTGATGATCGGCTTGCTGCGCTGGGACGGCGGCTGGTCGGTGCGACCGCTGGCCGTGCGCCGCAAGGTCAAGAGCACGCTCACCGACTTCCACAACGGCGACTGGGCGCTCGGCCCGACCGACCCGAAAGTCGCCAAGGCACAGGCGAAGTCGGGTGACGCCGTGGCGGTGCTGCGGGAACGAGCGGGACGGTTGCTGCGCAAATGACGAATCATGAGACACGCCGCCAGATCCTGTACTGGCGGCTGATGGCCGGAATCTTCGCCGGTGACCGCCAGGCGACCCTCGAGCAGGCGAGCGCGGGCATCGTGGAGGACCTGGGTCTGCCGCTCGCGGTGCTGGACCCGGGACTGTCCATCGACAATGTGGTGCAACGCTATCCGGAGATGAGGGACGAGTTCGACAACCTCGATTTCACCGAAACCGAGAATGCCGAAATCGATTCCACCGAACCCGATACCACCCAACCGATCGGCGCGACCGACGTCCGCACCGCCGCACTGGTTTCCAAGCTGCTGCTGAATGTGTTCGCGACCGGCTCCGGTCAGGTCAGCGCCACGCAGCTGGCAGGCTGGCAGTCGGACGCGAACTGGCTGCGCCGCAGCCTGGGCGAGGAGCAGGCCGGTGCCGTGCAGGGCGTGCTCGCCGGTCTGGAGGGCGAGCTGGTGTCCCGCATGCGATTGCGCGAGGTGCTGGCCGATCCGCAACTGGCCGCCCAGCTCACCCCCAGCATGTCCCTGGTCGAACAGCTGTTGCGGGACAAGCACAATCTGTCCGGCGTGGCGCTGGCCAACGCCAAGGCGCTCATCCGGCGCTTCGTCGATCAGGTCGCCGAGGTGCTGCGCACCCAGGTGCAGCAGACCAGCGTCGGCACCATCGACCGGTCCGTGCCGCCCAAGCGCATCCTGCGCAATCTCGATGTGGACCGGACCATCTGGAAGAACCTGCCCAACTGGAATCCGCGGGACGAGCGCCTCTACGTGGACCGCCTGTTCTACAAGCAGACCGCGAAACGCACCGTGCCCGCGAAGATGATCGTGGTGGTGGACCAGTCCGGTTCGATGGTCGACGCCATGGTGAACTGCACCATCCTGGCCTCGATCTTCGCCGGACTGCCCAAGGTCGACGTGCATCTGGTCGCCTACGACACCAATGCCCTGGATCTGACCCCCTGGGTGCACGACCCGTTCGAGGTGCTGCTGCGCACCAATCTCGGGGGCGGCACCGACGGCCGGGTCGCCATGACCCTGGCGCAACCCAAGATCACCGATCCGAAGAACACCGTGCTGGTGTGGATTTCGGATTTCTACGAATGGCAGTGCCAGGAACTGTTCGAGTCCATGGAGGCCGTCCACCGCTCCGGGGTGAAGCTCATCCCGGTCGGCTCGGTGAACAGCTCCGGCCATCAGAGCGTCAACCCGTGGTTCCGCGAACGGTTCAAAAACCTCGGCACCCCGGTGCTTTCCGGACGCATCCAGAAGCTCGTGCACGAGCTCAAGAACTTCATCGACTAGGAGACCCATCATGAACGACGTGTTGCGCGCCCCCGCCGAGATCAAGTACGCCGAGGAGCTGGACTGGCTGGAGTCCATCGACGACGGCCCCAAGCCGTTCGCGTGGCGGCTGAGCCCGAAGATGGTGCGGCTGTTCATTCTCGGCTCCGAACGCGCCGACGGCCTGGATCGCCAGGTCGAGCAGAAGTGGTTCGGCGACCGCAGCTTCGTCGAGCGCAGCATCGTCACCCTGGCCTCGGACCGGGGCCTGCTGCTCATCGGCGATCCGGGCACCGGCAAGAGCTGGCTGGCCGAGCTGTTGTCGGCCGCCATCAGCCGCAATTCCACGCTGGTGGTGCAGGGTACGGCCGGCACCACCGAGGACCACATCAAGTACTCGTGGAACATCTCCATGGTCATCGCCAAGGGCCAGTCGCGGGAATCGATGATCCCTTCCCCGATCATGACCGCCATGGAGCAGGGCGTGATCGGGCGCTTCGAGGAGCTGACCCGCTCCACCAGTGATGTCCAGGACGCGCTCATCTCCATCCTGTCGGAAAAATACGTCTCGATCCCCGAGCTGGATGACGACAATGTGGTGTTCGCGCAGCCCGGCTTCTCCATCATCGCCACCGCCAACAGCCGCGACCGCGGCGTGAACGACCTGTCCTCGGCGCTCAAGCGGCGCTTCAACTTCGTGCGCATCCCGGTGGTGTCCAGCAAGAAGAGCGAGGCGGAGATCGTGCGCTTCCGCACCGCGGAGTTGCTGCGCCGCCACTCCATCGAACTGGAACTGCCGCCCACGCTGCTGGACATCCTGCTCGAGAGCTTCGCCGATCTGCGCGCCGCCGCCGCGGCGGCCACCAATGACGACGACAAGCTGGAGTCGGCGCTGTCGACCGCCGAACAGATCGGTGTGCTCGAGGACGCCATCCTGCACAGCCAGTTCTTCGGCGAGAAGGAGTTGCGCGCCGAGACCATCGCCGGGTCGCTGGTCGGATCCCTGGCCCGCCGCACGCCCGAGGACCTCGCGATTCTCAACAAGTACCTGCACGGCGTGGTCGAGCCCCGCACCAAAGACAAGAAGGGCGAGGCCGCCTGGGGTGAATTCCTGGAGGGTGGCCGGGCGGCGATCGCGAGGCTCTCGTGAACGTCTCGGGAACTCGGCTCGCGCCGAATACCTTTGCCGCGCTGCGGGATCAGCTGGCGGACGCGGCCCTCGCGTTCGCCGGGCTGCCCGGGGCGGCGGGCGACATCCTGGCCGGCATGGTCGACGATGTGGACCGCGCGCTCTCGGAGCGGCTGGAGATCTTCCCGGTCTGCCACCACTCCCCCGCCTCCGGGCTGGCCATGGTGCGGCGGCTGCGCGAGAAGCAGCCGAAGGTCATCTATCTGGAACTCTGCGAGGACCTGCGGCCGCTGCTGGACGAACTGCGCAACTGCCGGTTGCCGATCGCGTTGCAGGCCTTCGCCACCGAGATCGAGGGCTTCCCGGCCGAGTGGGCGCCGCTGTCGGTGGTCGCGCCGATCACCGAGTCCTCGGCCGAGTACCAGGCCATCGCCTACGCGCTCGAGACGCCGGGTGTCGAACTGGTACTGGTGGATCGGTCCACCGATCACGTCTTCCAGTGGGCGCCCGAGCCGGAGAGCACTCCCGCCGACGAGGAGCGCGCCGAGCACGACGGCCTGCACGGTGCGGCGGTCGGGCTCGAGATCGGTGATCTGCGACCGCGTTTCGCCGAGCTGGAAGAGCACCTGCTGCACCACGGCAAGGTCCGGCACTGGTCGGAATGGTGGGATCAGTACGTCGAGCAGCCCCTGGTGGACGCCGACTACGACACCTACCGCCAGGTCATGGTGATGATCGGCAGCCTGTTCCGGCGACTGCGGCGCGACGGCGCCGTCGAGGACGAGGACCGCGAGCGGTACATGTGGACCCGAATGCGGGAACACCTGTCCGCCAACGGAATCGATCCGGCGCAGGCGTTGTACGTGTGCGGCGCGGCGCACGCGGCCAGCCCGGTCGAGCAGTTCGGACTGGATTCCGAGGCGTCGTTCGAGATCTCGCCGCGCTCGGCCACCACGTGGCACTACGGCTTGATTCCGTCGAGCCATTCGGCCATCGAGGCGCAGTTCGGGCTGGCCGGGGGCGCGGTGTCGATCGCGGCGGCCACCTGGGCGAAAGGATTGCGGCGCGGCCGGTTGCAGTCGTTCCAGCTGGACGGACAGCCGGGCACCGCCAAGCGCGTCAAGAAGCCACCGCTCCCGGCCGTGCCGGAAGCCGAAGTCACGGACCAGCTTTCGGGGTTCCTGAAGCGGCCGCCGGCCCTGGATCCGCTCGACGAGGCCGAGCTGCTGGAATGGTCGGTGGACATCGTCCGCCTGGCCCGGCGCAACGGCTACCTGGCCAGCACTGCCGACGCCATCGCCGTCTTCGAGACCTCGATCCTGTTGGCGGGCTTGCGCAATCGCGCTCGTCCGACGCCGTACGACTTCCAGGACGCGGCCGTCACCTGCATCGAGAAGGATCGGGTGCCGGGGCGGCGGGATGTGCGGCGGCTGTGCGAGATCCTGCTCGGCGGCGACCGTGTCGGTCAGGTCGGCTACGCGGCGCTGCCGCCGCTGGCCCGCGACGTCTACGACCGGCTCGCGCCGCTGGGACTGGATCTGTCCAAACGGACGCTGCAGCGCGCGCTGCTGGATCTGAAGACGAATCCCGAGCTGCGGCCGTGCTCGGATCTGCTGTGGCTGCTGCGCAGGCTGCTGCCGCAGGATGCGTTGCGGCCCATCATGGGATCGCGCGGATTGGGCGAGACGTCGATCCAGGAGAGCTGGGACATCGGGCTCGGCAAGTATCAGCGCTCGCTGGTGGAGATCGGGTACGAGGGCGTCTCGGTGGAGCAGGTGCTCGAGCAGCGTCTGCGGCGCGCGGTCACCGCGCCGGACGCGACCGCGGCGGTGGCGCTGGCCGCGGTCGAGGACGCGCTGGTCTACCTGAAGTCGGTGCGGCTCGCCGACGAGTTGGGCAATCGCGCGGTCGAACTGCTCGCCGCCGAGCGGACCGTCGACGACGCGCCGGTGGTGCTGCGCCGAATCAGGCTGCTGCTCAACTATTTCCGATCCACCGAGGACGGTCTGCCGGCCTGGTGCGGACGGTTCGTGACGGCGGGGTACGCCCACTACTGCACCCTGCTGCCCACCGCCTTCGCCGCCGAGGAGACCGGGGCGGCGCAGGTGGCCGCCATGCTGGGCTTCCTGTTCGGGATGGAGAATCTGGCACTGTCGCTGGGCTGCGATCACACCCAGCTGGAATTGGCTGTGCTGCAGTCGCATCCGGAGGCTCCGGCGAAGGTGGCGCTGCTGTGGGCGGCGCGCTTCCAGCTCGGCCTGCTGAGCATGGCGCAGCTGCGCGAGCGGTGCGACGCCATGTTGTCCAATCCGCTGGTGCTGCCCACGGTTCCGCAGTACGTGAGCGGTTTCGTCCAGGCGATCGACCCGGCGCCGGCGCTGAAACCCTTTGTGGTGGAGCTGTTGTCGAAAGCCTTCGGCACGCTGCCGGACGCGGTGCTGCTGCCGTGGCTGCCCAAGCTCATCACCACGCTGAAGGATCAGGCGGGCGAGCTGATTCCGGGCCTGGTCCGGGAGGCGGGCCGGACCTTCCCGGGGGCGCTGCCCGCCGTGGATGCCTTCGTGCCGCCATGGTCGGTCGAATTCACCGCGGCGGCACCTGCGGTGGCGGCGATGCCGAGCGGTCCGGTCGCCGAGCTGCTGGCCGCGCACCCGGCGGCCTGCGACGCGCTCGCCGGTCTGCTCGGGATCGAGGGCGGCTGGCAGGCCGCCGGACCGGCCGGAAACCGTGAGGTAACCGGATTGCTCGAGCGATTCCCCGACACGGCCGCCGCGCTCGCCGCGCGGCTCGGCGTGTCCACTGCGCGCGACTGAGGACGCGAGCCCGGCCGATTCGTCCCCGAAATGGGCGGTTGGCCGGGCGAGCGGCTCGAGAACGCGTTACAGTCCGCCCGTGAAATATCTTGTGGGATGCGCACTCGCCCTGTCGTTCGCGGCGGGTTCGCCGGTCGCGCAGGCTGATACCGCACCGACGTGTACCGACACCCCGAACTCCTACACCCCCGGCTGGCAGACCGGTTGGGCCTCCTATCAGGCCGAGCAGAAGAGTCCGTCCTCCGGCAATTCGTCCCGCACGGTGGATCTGCCGATCACCATCAACGCGCCGATCGCCCACGTCTGGACGGTCTACTCGAATCTGCGCAACGACATCGGGCGGCATCCGTTCCTGCAGGACATCATCACGCATCGCACCTGCAGCGACGGCGTCACCACGACCATCGATTTCACGGCGCTGGAGAACGTCCCGATGGGGTCGGTCGACTACCCGGCGAAGACCCAGGCCGAACAGAAGCTCTACCCGATCGACCACTACTACCTCACCGACAGCTACGACCAGCCCGGGGTCATCACCCACCAGAAGGTGACCTTCGTCGACAACGGCAACGGCACCACGTCGGTGAACGAGCACATCACCTTCATCGCGAACCCGCTGCTGATCGGCTTCACCGCCGACAACGGGACCTCATCGCATCAGGCGTATCAGGCCGCGTTGAAGCGGGACATCGAAAACGGCACGCTCTGAAGAACACAGGCCCGGTCCCGATGGACCGGGCCTTCTCGTATGGAGCTAGTAGCACGATCCGGTGGCCGCACGGGCCCAGGCTTCGTCCCAATCGGCCTCGGATGTGAAGAAGGGCCGCTGCAAGGCGGCGCGCATTCCCGCTAGTCCGCCCGGAAAGGTATCCACCTCGTCAAGGAATCCCTTGCAGGTCCCGCGGACAACGGCTTCGTGGATATCCGTGGGAGGAACTTCCGAGGTAGTCGGTTTCGCAGGTGGAGCGGGTTGTTCGGGCGCGGTGGGTTTGTCGGTGGTCGGAGCCGGTCGCGTTGTGGTGGTCGGCGGCGGTTCGGGGCTGACCGTGCTGGATTCCGGCGGGGGCGGAGGCACCGGTGAGGTCGAGTCCCCGGCGGCGGGCGGTCTCGCGGAGGTGACGGCCGGAGTAGTGGTCGGCGAGACGGTCGGATGCATGGCCGTCGTTCGGTTGGTCGTGGTGCCCGCCGCGGCGCTGGTGGTGTCTCCGCCACTACTGGCCAGAACGATGGCTGCCGTTGCCGCACCGCCGATTACGACCACGAGGGCCGCGACCGCCGCCACGATCAGCCCTGTTCGCGGTGCGGACCGGCGCGGGCCGACCGGCGAGGGTCCCGACATCGGAGCCGATTGCCGCGGAGCCTGATCAGCGGCCAGCGGCCCGGTCGCGGCGAGCAGCGCGCCCCGGGCGGCCGCCGAGACCGCGTTGTCCTCGGGATACCCGGCCGAATGATGTACGGCCGCAGCCGAAATAGGCATCAGCCGAACCAGATTCGCCGGATACCCCAGTGCCGCAGCCGCTTGTGTGAGGATCGCGACCTGCTGTGGCGCCCACTGGTCCGGATACGCGAAGGCCAACCCCGCCGGCGGCGGTCCGCTCCGCGTGAACAGCGCGGCGTCCAGTACCGCCCGCAGCACCGCCGTCGCCCCCTGCGGGTCCGCCGGAATCACGGCCACACCACCCGGCAGCCCGATCGGCGTCACCTGCCGCACAGCCGGATCCATACTCGCGGCGGCCGTCGCCGTCGTGCCGAACGCAATGCCCAGCAGCCACTCCCCCACCACGTACCTCCTGGACGGTCGTCAAATCGGCGCTCAGTATAGGCAGCACATTGCGCCCCCGCCGCCCGCGAGTGTTGCGCTGATCGGCCGCACCGCGAACAACTTGACATGGTTTCCGTGCGACCACGGCACGCGCGGGCCGACCAGGCGGCGGCAAGATTGCTGACCGCGATCGCGGTCCTGTTCGTCGTCGGCTCGTTCGCCCCGCTGGTCGACTACGCCGACCAGAGCCCGCAACAGCATGCGATGGTTGCTCAGATTCACTGGTGCGCATGGGAATTCACCTACAACCTGCCGAACGACAAGGCGTCCTATCGACAGTTGATCGGCAGTGTGCCCGCGGCCGGGACCGCGGTGTCGCTCGTCGCCGCCACCATGCTGACCCCGCTCGGCTCCGGCAACCAGCGCGTGCGGACACGTCCTGGGGCAGGGCGTTCCCGGACCCTCTGAACCGAATGAATTCGGCTCGGGCTGCTGGATTCTCGGCGCCGCCACCGCCCGCACCGTGACGGTGTTGGCGCTGGCGATCCTGTCAGTCCCGGTTCAGGGGATCGCGCATCGGCGCTCCTATCTCGACGCGATCGCCGACCAACCGTAGAAGGTCGCGGTCGTACCCGCCGCCACGGTGGCGACCGGGTCGCCGGTGCAGTCCTTGGACCGAACACCAGGAAGCGGACGCGACCGGCGCGGCATTGCTGCGACGATGTTCGCTCATGACCAGTTGCGTCCTCGCTATCGATCTCGGAAAGACCGGCTGCCGCGGATCCCTGCGGGTCGGCGGGAAGCCGACGCGGTGCGCCGAGGTGGCCGGTGCGCCGGGGCTGGCGAACGCGGGCGGCGTCGCGGCGGCGGAGCAGGCGATTCTGGCCGTGGTCGACCGGATCGCGCCGGCAACGGCTTTCGCGCTGTCCGTCGGTGCGGCGGGAGCCGCGGCCGCACCGGACGCTGCCGCGCTGCTCGCCGGGCGGCTGGCCGAACACAGCGGCGCGGACGCGGTCGCCGTGGCCTCCGATGCCGTGACCGCCCATGCCGGAGCGCTCGGCGGATCATCCGGTGTCGTGCTCGCGGCGGGCACCGGGGCCGTCGCGACCGCGGTCGACGACAGGGGACGCTTCACCCGGGTCGATGGCTGGGGTCCGCTGCTGGGCGACGAGGGCAGCGGCGGATGGATCGGCCTCGAGGGTCTGCGGGCCGCGCTGCGTTCGCACGACGGCCGTGGGCCACGCACGGCGCTGGTCGACGCCGTCGGGGAACGCTACGGCATCGCGGTGCACGAGCTGCCGAACCTGCTCGGGCGACAGGACAATCCGGCGTCGACCGCCGCGCGGTTCGCGCCCGCCGTCGCCGCGGCCGCCACCACCGACGAGACCGCCGCGGCCATCATGACGGCCGCGGGGCACGCCCTGGGCCGGTCGGTTCTCGCCGCCGTCGAGCAGTCCGGGCTGCGCCCGCCGGTGCCCTGCGCGATCACCGGCGGCCTGGTCAATCTCGGTGCGGCACTGCTGGACCCGCTCGATCGGGCGATCGACGGGGTGGTCGACCGTCGTGCTCCCCTGGGCCGACCGATCGACGGTGCCGCCCTGCTGGCCACCGACACGGCGACCGCCTTGGAGGGCTTGGTCATTCGAGTCTTCTGACAAATATTGACAGCGGCGATGTTACGACTGACACTAATTTGCAATCGATCCACCGCGTCACCGGGGAGTTGCGATGAACGCACTCAATCTCGCCGTCATCGTCATCTACCTCGTCACCGTCGCCTGGATCGGCCTACGGCTGTCCGGCAAGCAGAAATCCAGCACCGACTACTTCGTCGGCGAGGGCCGAATGCCCTGGTGGACAGTATGTTTCTCGGTCGTCGCCACCGAGACCAGCGTGCTCACCGTCATCTCCGTCCCCGGCGGCGCCTACAGCGACCAGGGATTCGGCAACGTCGAGCTGGCACTGGGCTACATCATCGGCCGCACCGTCGTCGCCGCCGTGCTGATTCCGCTGTACAAGCGCGGCGGTTTCGTCAGCGCCTACCAATACCTCGAACTGCGATTCGGCCGCTATCTGCAGGGTGTCGCGTCGGTGACGTTCGTGTTCACCCGGCTCCTCGCCGAGGGCGTGCGGCTGTTCGCCTCCGCCATCCCGATCAAGTTGCTGCTCAGCGAATTCGGGCTGACCATCGGCTACGACGTCATCATCGTCGCGCTGACACTGCTGACCGTGGTCTACACCTACCTCGGCGGCATCAAGGCGGTCATCTGGACCGAGGCACTGCAGATGGGCCTCTACCTCACCGGCGCGATCATCGCGATCGCCGTGCTCACCGGCCACGTCGGCGCGCACGGCTACTCGGATGCGTTGCACGCGGGCAAATTCCGCGTCTTCGACACCGACTTCGGCCTGGCGCACATCCTCACCAGCAGCTTCGCGCTGCCGACCGCGATCCTGGGCGGCGCCATCTTCGCCATGGCCTCGCACGGCTCCGATCAGCTGATCGTGCAGCGCATTCTCGCGACCAGAACGCTCCGCGACAGCCAGCGGGCGATGATCGCCTCCGGCGTCTTCGTCGCCGTGCAGTTCGCGGCCTTCTCCCTGGTCGGCGCGCTGCTGTGGTCCTACAACGGCGGCAGGACACCCAAGCAGCTCGGGCTGTCCAGCACGGACGGCCTCTACCCCGACTTCATCCTGCACCGGCTACCGGTGGTGATCTCCGGGCTGCTGGTCGCCGGAATACTCGGCGCGGCCATGGGATCGCTGTCCTCGGCGCTGAACTCGATGGCCAATTCGACTGTCGCGGATATCATTCGCAGCTTCAGTCGCGCGACGATCTCCGATGTCGCGATGCTGCGCCTGGCGCGCGCCATGACATTGGTGTGGGCGGTGCTGATGGCGTTGTTCGCGATGGGCTTCAGCGCGACCACCGGCAATGTGTACCTCACCGCGCTGACGATCGCCGGTTACACCTACGGCGCGCTGTTGGGCGCGTTCCTGCTCGGCCGACTCGTCAAGCGTGCCAACCAGTTCGATGCGATCGTCGCCTTCGTGGTCACGGTGGCCGTGATGACCTTCGTGGTGCGGGTGATCAAGATCGAGGTGACGATGGCGGGGACGGTGACCCACAAGGGCATAGCCGCCCAGTGGCTGGTGCCCATCGGCGTGGTCGTCACCCTCGTGGTCGGGGGGATCACCTCGCGCTTCCATTCCGCGCCCGCCGCCGTCGAGACGGCTCCGGCGAGGGTGGTGGCGTAATGCGCGTCATCGGGCTGATGTCGGGGACTTCCCACGATGCGATCGACGCGGTCGGCGTCGAGATCGGCATGCGGGACGACGCCATGCACATCCGCATCGCCGGACTGCTCAGTCGCCCGTATCCCGACCGGCTGCGCTCGGAACTTGTCGCCGCACTGCCGCCGGGGTCGGTCGACATGGCGGCGGTGTGCCGCCTGGACACCGCGATCGGACAGGAATTCGCGGCGGCCGCCGCCGCGGCGAGTAGCGAATTCTTCGGCGGCGCCGCTGATCTCGTCGCTTCCCACGGCCAGACGGTGTACCACTGGGTGCGCGGGGGCAGGGCGCGCGGCACCCTCCAACTCGGCCAGCCCGCCTGGATCGCCGAGGCGACCGGTCTGCCGGTCGTCAGCGATTTCCGAGCCCGCGACATCGCCGCGGGCGGGCAGGGCGCGCCGCTGGTCGCACTGTTCGACATGCTGTGGCTGGCCGGACGTCCGGTGCGCTCGGCCGCGCTCAATATCGGCGGGATCGCGAACGTGACCGTCACCGGCGATTCCCCGGCGGCCTTCGACACCGGGCCGGGCAACGCGCTGATCGATGCCGCCGTCGCGATCGTCACCGACGGCGGCGAGCATTTCGACCGCGCGGGTGCGCGCGCCGAACGCGGTGCGGTCGACGACAAGCTGCTGAAACAGCTTCTCGCCGAACCCTATTACTCCGAGCCGCCACCCAAGTCGACCGGCAAAGAGCTGTTCAACCGCGACTACCTCGCGCGCGTGTTGCGCGACCGGCCGCTCGCGCCCGACGATATCGTCGCCACCGTGACCGCGCTGACCGCACACACCATCGCCGACGCGCTCGAGCCCTTCGCGCTCACCGAGATCATCGCCTCGGGCGGCGGAACTCGCAATCCGGCCCTAGTGGCGATGCTGCGCGATCGGCTGGGCGCGGCTCGGCTGCGCACCTCCGACGAACTCGGGCTGCCCTCGGCGGCGAAGGAGGCCACCGCCTTCGCCGTTCTCGGCTTTCTCACCGCGCACGGCCACGCCGGCAGCTACGCCGCGTGCACCGGAGCGGCGCACGCCAGCGTGCTCGGCTCGCTCACCCCCGGTGCTGCCGGATTCGACTTCCCCGCAGCATCTTTCACGCCGCCTCGGCGACTCACGGTGACGGGATGAGCGCCGTGTCGGCCGGTGACGATGTCCGCACTCGGCTGCTCGCGGCGATCCCGCGGCTGTCTCCGAGCGGGCTGAAAGTCGCGCGCGTGATTCAGCACGATCCCTCCGGCGTCGCGCAACTGACGGTGAACCAGCTCGCGGAGCAGTCCCGCACCAGCACCTCCGCGGTGGTCCGGCTGGCCAAAACGCTCGGCTACGACGGATATCCTCAACTGCGCCTCGCCCTGGCCGCCGCCGGCAGCGAAGACGGCTCACCGGTGTTCGCCACCGATATCCACGCCGCCGACGAGCTGTCGAAGGTGCTGCACAAGCTGACCGCCTTCGAGACCGAGGGCATGCTGGCCACCGCCGAACTCGCCGACCCCGCGGCCTTGGAGGCCGTCGTCGACGCCCTGGCCGGGGCGCGGCGCGTGCAACTCATCGGCATCGGCGCTTCCGGGCTCGTCGCCATGGATCTGGCGCAGAAGCTCACCCGGATCGGAATGTGGTGCAGTGCCTGCACTTCCGAGGACGACGCGCTGGTGCAGGCGAGCCTGCTGGAGGCGGGCGATGTAATCGTCGCCTTCTCCCATTCCGGTGAGACCGCCGGCATCGTCGAGGCGGTCGAGCACGCGTCGCGTGCCACCACGGTCGCGGTGACGGCGGGAGACCGGTCGAAACTGGCACGCGCGGCACAACATACCGTTCTGGTGGCCGGACGGGAGGACGGTTTCCGCTCGGCGGCCCTGGCGAGTCGAATGAGCCAGCTCCTGATCGTCGACACCCTCTATGTCGGGGTCCTGCAGCGCACCCCGTCCGCGCACGCGGCGCTGCACCGCACCTACGATGCGGTCGCGAACCGCCGGACGAAGGGGGTTCGATGAGCCGCGCACGCCCCGCGCACGGTATCGCCGCACTGACTACCGAGCTCGCCAACCCGCGCACCGCCGCGCTCGACTCGATGCCGGTCGAGGAGATGCTGCGCACCATGAACGCCGAGGATGCGGGCGTGGCCTCCGCTGTGGCGCAGGCGATTCCAGAGATCACCCGGGCGGTCGAAGGCATTGTCGAGGCCCGGCGGCGCGGCGGCAGACTCATCTATATCGGAGCCGGGACCAGCGGCAGGCTCGGCGTGCTCGACGCGGTCGAATGCCCGCCGACCTTCGGCATCGACTCCGGCGAGGTGCTCGGCATCATCGCGGGCGGCGCCGGGGCCTTCGCCCGGGCGGTCGAAGGCGCGGAAGACGATCCGGCCCGGGCCGAACAGGATCTGTCCGCGGTGCACCTCAGCGCCGCCGACGCCGTCGTGGCGCTGGCCGCCAGCGGCCGCACCCCCTACGCCATCGGGGCACTGCGCTACGGACGCGCGGTCGGCGCGACGACGATCGCGATCTCCTGTAACCGCAACGCCGAGATCAGCGTCCACGCCGACGTGGCCATCGAAATCGAGACCGGCCCGGAGGTGTTGACCGGCTCCACCCGCCTCAAGGCCGGCACCGCCCAGAAGATGGTCTGCAACATGCTCACGACCGCGACCATGGTCCTGGACGGCAAGGTCTACGGCAACCTGATGGTGGATGTGGCCCCGACCAACGCCAAACTCGTCGACCGAGCCCGCCGCATCGTCGCCGAGGCCGCCGACATCGACCTCCCCACCGCCGCAGCCCTTCTCGACGCCGCCGGCGGACACCCGAAAACCGCCATCGTCATGCAATTGGCCGGAGTCGACGCGGCAACCGCCCGCACCCTGCTCGCACAGTCGAACGGCTTCGTCCGCTCGGCGATCCGCGACCCCCGCCCGACCAGCTGAAACGAGCTGTTCGTCGCAGTCGGCGTCGAGGATCACCACGTCGGTCTTGTCCGGCTTCGTCAGTCCGGCGCCGTCCACGGTGACGGTGAAGTGCGTCCCGGCCGGGAATTGGTATTCCGGCTCGAACTTGTAGGTGGAGTTGTTGGATTTGACGTCGTTGAAGCGGGCGCCCGGAATCTCGTTCACCCGTTTGCCATTGACGTGTCCGATCCGTTTGCCTCGATCATCGGTGATCAGCAGGTATCCGTGGTTGATCGGGTCGCCGTCGAGGAACACCGTGAGCGGCGGAGCGCCGTTTCGGGGGCCGGCGCCCTTCGCGCCCTCGGTGTCGTGCGCGAGACAGGGGAAGGTCTGTTGCTGCTGCGCGGGCGTCGTCGGATCCAGCATGAGCGTGGCGGTGGTCGCGTCGCCGTCGTTGGGCTCGCTGGGATCGGCCGGATTCGAGGCGGTCCGATAGCGCCAGGTATCGGTGTTGCGGTCCACATCGATGTGGCCCGGTCATCACGGAACGATCAACGAGAAATCATTCCCCCCGCCACCCGAATCTCAGAACCGCCTACTCAGCGCGCGGCGAGGGCGTCGAGGATCATGGGGCGGGCGGTGCGCAGGGCCTCCTGCCAGTAGGGCCAGGTGTGGGTGCCCGGGCCGATGTCGACTCGGGCGGGGATTCCCAAGGCCGCGAGGCGGTTTCGCAGGATTTGGGTGGCGGTCTGGGTCATCGCTTCCAGGGCCATGGCGTTGACGGTGTTGCCGACGCCGTTGGGCAGGTCCGCGCCGGTGGGGACGCCGTTGCCGCTCCAGATGTACATGGGCAGGCCGCGCAGGAGCTCGGCCTGCACGGTGGCGTCGTTGCGGCTCCAGGCCGGATTCGTGATCGGGCCCCACATGTCGTCGAGGTTGAAGTTGCCCTCGTCGCGCATGGCGGCGCGCATGCCCTCGTTCCACAGCGGGAACGTGGGATTCACGTAGCCGGAGAAGGATCCGGCGAACCGGAACTGATCCCGATGGTGGGCCGCCAGCACCAGTGCGGCGTTACCGCCCATGGACGGCCCGACGATGGCATCGTTGGTGCGCGAAACACCGTATCCGGCAAGGAAGTTGGGGAGCTCCTCGGTGAGGAAGGTCTCCCAGCGGTAGGTGAAGGTCTGCCCGTTGGTGCTGCTCGGCCGCAACCAGTCGGTGTAGAAGCTCGAGTGCCCGCCGACCGGGAACACCAGAGTGACGTCGTCCCCGACGAATTGGCGCAGCGCGTCGGTATCGGACGTCCACTGATTGTGATCGCCGGGCGCGCGTAACCCGTCCAGCAGGTACAGGGCCGAACTGCCGCCGTGCGCGGCCCACTGCACCTGCACCTTGATCGGCCCCATGCTGGAGGGCACCCACAGTTCCTCGTATCCGCCCGACGGCGCGGCCACGGCCCGCCCGCTGCCGATCGTCGCTTGCGCCGCCCCCAGGGCCGACACCAGCACGGCCGTCGCGGCGACGGTGACGATCCGCTTCAACACACCCCGAAACGTCCGGCGTCCCTCGAATCTCACTACGCCCACCCCTCCCACCTGATTTCAGGGAATCCACTCTATCCCAGCGGGAAGGGTGATATCGCCGAGTAGCGACGGGCCGAGTCGATCTCGCGGAGCGACTCGGCGACCGTTGTGCGCCTGGGTGTTTCAGGCGACGTGTACGGCGGTGGTGATCTTTCGGGTCATCTCCGCCACGATCGGAACCGGCCGCGGCCGGAATCAGGACTTGATGAAGTCCATGATGTCGGCGTTGAGCTGCGCCGCGTGCGTGATCATGATGCCGTGACCGGTGGCCGGGTATTCCTTGTAGGTGTTCACGGGGATCAGGTCCTTGGTCTTGCGGCCGCAGATGTCGATGGCGGCGGAGGCGTCGGCATCACCGTGGATGATCATGGTGGGAACCGTGACTTCCCGCAGTTCGGCACGGAAGTCGGTGGTGAAGATGGTCTCCATGATCGCGTCGGCCGCCAGCAGTGAGCAGTCCATGCACTTCTGCACCATCCATGCGATGCGCGCGGAGGACACCTGGTTGCCCAGTTGGGTTGCGAAGAACGCCTGCGCATTCTGTTCCATCCACAGCGGACGGTCGGCGGCACGGGCCGCGTTCACCGCGTCGAAGATGGCCTTGGGGACGCCGTCCGGGTTGTCGGCGGTCCGGGCGGGGAAGGGCAGGGTCGCCGAGACCAGCATGATCCGATTGATCCGGTCGCTGCCGTGCCGGGTCAGGTACCGGATGATCTCGCCGCCGGCCATGGAATGCGCGACCACCACGACATCGGTCAAATCGAGGTGTTCGAGGAACGCCGCCAGATCCTCGGAAAGGGTGTCGTAGTCGTAACCGTGCCCGGCCCAGTCGGACTTGCCGTGCCCACGCCGGTCGTAGGACAGGCAACGCAGCCCCTGTTTGGACAGCGGCAACATCTGCAGTTCCCAGGAGGTGCTGCTGAGCCAGCCGCCCGCCAGGAACAGCACCGGCTGTCCGGTACCCCAGTCCTGGTAGTGCAACCGGGTACCGTCATGGGAGTCGAAGTACGGCATCGGATTCTCCTGCTCGTCCGTGGTTGTTCTTACTGACCACAACGCTATTGAGATCCGACGACCAGGGAATCCGTCACGCTTAAGTACTTTCGACCGGCTTCGTCGCCGCCTACCACCTGAAGGACCCCGACACCGGAAACGGGTTGAGCATCTCCCTCTTCGACGACGACAACGCCGCGGCCGCCGCCAACGCGGCGGTCGCCGAACGGGCCAAGACCATCGGCTGGCACGGGACCCCGCGCCCGGCCCCCGTCTCGATCACCGCCTACAGCGTGCTGCGCACCGACTGAACCCGGTGATCGGCGATCGAATCGGCTATCCGGCCAAACCCCGGCGGATCAGCAGCGGCTCGATCTCCGGTGCGCGTCCGCGGAAGGCGGCGAAAGCGTCCAACGGGTCGACCGAGCCGCCGCGCGAGAGCAGTTCGCCGCGAAACCGCTCGCCCTTGGCGCGGATCGAGTCCTCGCCCTCGTCGAACCACTGGACGGTGTCGGCGTCGAGGACCTCGCTCCAGATGTAGGAGTAGTAGCCGGCTCCGTAACCGCCCGCGAAGATGTGCGCGAAATAGCCCGTTCGATAACGCGGCGGGATGGCGGCGACGGCGATACCGGCCTTGCGCAGGGCTTCGTCCTCGAACGCCGCGGCATCGGTGTCGGCCTCCGCGTCGGCGCGGGTGCGACGATGCCAGGCCCAGTCCAGCAGTGCCGCGGCCAGGTATTCGACCGTGCGGAAACCCTCCCCGAAGCGTTCCGCCGCGACCATGCGCTCGATCAGTTCGGCCGGCATCGGCTCGCCGGTGTCGATGTGGCGCGCGTAGTTGGCCAGGACTTCCGGCCGCGCCATCCACATCTCGTTCACCTGCGACGGGAATTCCACGAAGTCGCGGGGCACCGCGGTGCCGGAGAAGAACGGATACACCACATCCGAGAACAGTCCGTGCAGGGCGTGCCCGAACTCGTGGAAGAGAGTGCGGACGTTGTCCCAGGTCAACAGGGCCGGTTCACCCTCGGCCGGTTTCACGATATTGAGGTTGTTGACCACGACGGGGCGCTGGTCCAGCAGTTTCGACTGGCGCACCAGCGAATTCATCCACGCGCCACCGCGTTTGGAGGGACGCTTGAAGAAGTCGCCGAGGAACAGACCCAACGCGCTGCCGTCGGCGTCGAACACCTCGAACACCCGCACTTCCGGGTGATAGCCGGTCAGATCCGTGCGTTCCCGGAAGGTGAGCCCGTAAACCAGTCCGGCCGCGTGGAATACGCCGTCCCACAGCACCCGCTCCAGTTCGAGGTACGGGCGCAGCACCTCGGCGTCCACCGAGAACTGTTCGGCCCGCAGCTTTTCCGACCAGAACTGCCAGTCCCACGAACGCAGTTCGGCATCGGGGTCGACGGCGCGCATGGCCGCGGTGAGCTCGCCCGCCTCCCGCTCCGCATTGGCCAGCGCGGGCGGCACCAGGCGAGCCAGCATGTCCTCCACCGCCGCAGCGGTTTTCGCGGTCTGATCGGCGACCGCGTAGGAGGCGTGATCCGAGTAGCCCAGCAGCTCCGCCCGTTCGGCGCGCAAGGCCGTCATGCGAGCGCCCAGAGCGGCGTTGTCGCCGTTCGCTCCGAACCCGCGCCCCAGTGAGGCCGCCATCATCCGTTCCCGCACCGCCCGATCCGCCAGATCGGCCAATACGGGCTGGTTGGAGACGTTCTGTAGGCTCAGCGCCCATTTACCCGGATGTCCGAGGGCGTCGGCGTTCTCCGCCGCGGCGGTCACCGCCGCCGGCGTGAGCCCGGCGAGTTCGTCCGCGCTGTCGAGAATCAGGGTCGCCGCGTTCGTGGCCGTCAGATTGTTCTGACCGAATTCCGTTGACGCCGTGGCGAGTTCCGCATTGAGCTCCCGCAGCCGCGCCTGTTGCGCCGCATCCAGCCGCGCACCGGCGCGCACGAAACGCAGATGGTACCGCTCCAGCAGCCGCAGCTGCTCGGCATCCAACCCGAGTTCGCCGCGGCGCTCGTGCAGCGCGTCGATCCGGCCGAACAGCACCGGATCCAGGTGAATGGCATCCGCGTGCGCGGCCAGCCGCGGCGACACCTCCGCCTCGATCTCCTGGATCCGCTCGTTCGTGTCCGAGGACACCAGGTTGAAGAACACCTGCGACACCCGTGTCAGGATCTCACCCGAACGCTCCAGCGCCGCAATGGTGTTCGCGAACGTCGGGCTCTCCTCGAGCGCCGTGACCGCGGCGATCTCGGCCAGCTGCTCCGCCATCCCCCGTTCGAAGGCGGGCAGATAGTGCTCTTCGCTGATCTCCGTGAACGGCGGCAGCTCATAGGGCAGCGCGCTGCGCTCGAAGAACGGGTTGCTCGTCATACCCGCCACCTTATTCCGGCAGGTGGCACGATCATGGAATGAGTACGGACTACTTCGATCTCGGCGCGTATTCGAGGCCCGTCACGACTTCCTCGCCCGACGCGCAGCGGTGGTTCGACCGGGGCCTGATCTGAACCTATGCCTTCAACCACGACGAGGCCGCGCGCTGTTTCCAGCGAGCGCTGCGAGCGGATCCCGGCTGCGCTTCGGCACACTGGGGCCTGGCCTTCGCGCTGGGCCCCAACTACAACAAGCCTTGGCCGATGGCCGATTGGCTGGAGAGCTTCGTGGCGATGCGTGTCCACGTACTCGTCCGTTTCGGCCTCTGGGCGGAGATCATCGCACTGGAACTGCCGAAAGACCCTCAGCTGTACTGTGTTACGACCGCGATGCTGCATTACGGCAAGGGCGTCGCCTACTCCGCCACCGGCCGGATCGAGGAGGCGGAGCGCGAGCGGGAACTGTTCCACGCCGCCGTGGCCCGGGTGCCGGACTCCAGAACCCTGTTCAACAACACCTGCCGCGACATCCTCGCCATTGCCGCCGCGACGCTGGACGGCGAGCTGCTCTATCGAAAAGGCGATCACGACAAGGCATTCGAAGCGCTGCGCCACTCCGTCGAACTCGATGACTCGCTCCCCTACGACGAGCCCTGGGGTTGGATGCGCCCGGCCCGGCACGCCCTGGGCCATCTCCTGCTCGAGCAGGGCCGAATCACCGAAGCCGAGGCCGTCTACCGCGCCGACCTGGGCCTCGACCACGCCCTCCCGCGCGCCTGCCAACATCCGGGCAATGTGTGGGCCCTGCACGGCTACCACGAATGCCTGCTGCGCCTCGGCAAGACCGACGCCGCCGACATCATCGGCCAGCAGCTGAAACTGGCTACCGCCCTGTCGGATGTCCCGATTCGAGCGTCCTGCTTCTGCCGACTTCCGTCGACCGACGGACCCGACGGGCACTGCTGCCACTGAGTTCGCAGACCCCGCACCGCTATTCGGCAGACCCGTATGGGGCCGGACCGGTCAGCAGGCGGATCGCCAACAGGGCGATCCAGATGCCGCAGGCGGCGATCCCGATCCGTTCGATGAGCCCCGCCGGGCCCCCGTCCACCAATTTGGCGATGAGGGCGAAGGCCACGTACGAGGTGGCGACCAGCACGCCGGTGGCCATCGAATACCGGGACCAGCCTCGGTTTCCGAGTGCCTCGTCGCGTCGTGCCAGCACGAAGCAGGCCGCGATCAGCGAACCGAACTGAACCAGGCCGAGCAGAATGTGCGCGGCGCCGTGAACGGTCAGCGCGTCCGACGCTCCCGCCGGGTAGCCCATCGACGGGTCGGGCAGGAGAAGCCCGACGGCGACGAAGGTGAGGCCGTAGCCGCCGAGCAGGATGGGGACCCAGGTGGATCCACCTCCTGTACGCGGAGGCCGCCTCATCCCGACGGCGAAAGCGAGCAGGAGCGCCCCGGTCACGATGTAATTGGTGATTTGCATCCACCCGCCGGGCCCCAGTTCCAGATTGCTGTCCGGGACTACCAGGGCGTCGTAGTCAGGGCGTATCGCCCCGAGGGCGAGAACGACAACGATGTTGAGCAACGGGCCGATAATGCCGCAGGCCAGCAGTATTCGCGTTGCCGCTGACCGCTTTTCGGTGCTTCGCGCGGTGGTTTCGGGGCCGAGGGTGCCGGTCACGACATGTCCTCTCGTCGATCGGGGTGGGGATGAACACCACTATCGACCGGCCGATCACGCCGGGTATTGAAGAAATGTTCCCCAGACCCGACACCGACTCGCTGGGCGATTTGTCCGTTTTACTGTTCCTGTGGTATTCGCTATCCGGTAGCTCGCTCATGTTGCGGTGGGCGTGAGTTCGGCTGCCGCAGTGGTGCCCTTGTTGATTGTGAGCTCTCTCCCGTCCAGGTCGGGGTACCGGAGAGAGTGACGCTGACATGTGAAGGAACACAGTGTCCAGAGTTTCCGTCAAGGCTGTCGTGATGGCCTTGAGCATCCTGACCGCGGGGTTGATCAGCGCCCCGGTCTCGGCGCAACCCCTGTATCCCACGGCGGATCCCGACCCGTTCTACGGCGCGCCCGCCGATCTGGCCGCCCTGTCCCCCGGGGACGTGGTGCGCACGCGCCGCATCGACACCGGGCTGTACGTGGGTACGGAGGGCTGGCAGATCGCCTTCCGCAGCACCAACTCCACCGGGCAGCCGATTCTCGGCATGACCACCGTGCTCATGCCCGCCGGGGTGCGGAATCCGCCGTTGGTGTCCTATCAGGCCCTGATCAATTCGCTGGGCTCGCAGTGCAATCCGTCGCGGTCGCTGTTCAACGGCGAACTCCAGGACGGAGTCGGGGCGATGCTGCCGATCGGGCGCGGCTGGGCCGTCTCACTGCCCGACTACCTCGGCCCGAACGTGGCCTACGGCGCGGCCAAGCTCAGCGGGATGGTCACCCTCGACAGCGTGAAGGCCGTGCGCAAGGTGAGCGAGCTGGGGCTGGCGAATTCGCCGGTGGCGCTGGCCGGTTACTCCGGCGGCGGCATGGCGACCGCGTGGGCGGGTGCGCTGCAACCGGCCTACGCGCCGGACCTGAAGCTGGATGCCGTAGTGGCGGGCGGAATTCCGGCCGACGAGGAGCAGATGGCGCTCTCCCTGGGCTTCGAACCGCATCCGGGCTTCGGTCTGGCATTCGCGGCGGCCATGGGCCTCGAACGCGAATACCCTGCCCGGCTGCCGGTCTCGGACCAGCTCAACGAAAACGGCCTGTGGTTCCGTGAATTCACCCACGACGCCTGCCGCCGTTTCCTGCTGTTCCACGGCGCCTTCCGCAGCGCCGAACAGATGGCGGCCTCCAAGAGCCTGCTCGACAGCACCGAAGCGCACGCGGTCCTACGCGAGAACAGCCTCCGCTACGACACCGGCGTGCCGACCGCCCCCACCTACTTCTGGCAGGCCCGCTACGACACCCTCACCGCCTTCGACCCGGTCGCCGACGTCGCGTCCCGCTACTGCAAAGCCGGTGTCCCCCTGCAGTTCCACCCCGTCGACGTCGCCGAACACATGACCGGTGCGGTCGTCGGCTTCGCCGACGCCTGGAACTACGTCGAATCCCGCTTCCGAGGCGACCCCGTAACTTCCACCTGCTGACGACGTCGGGGGCGAAACCGCCCCCGAGTCATCCGGCTTCGCGGCGAACTGTCTCAGATCGTGATGTCCGAATTCATCCTCGTGTGAGGGTCTGCGCTTACGCTCCGGCCGAACGGGTGGCGTTCGTGCTGCACGACATGTTCGACCTGCCCTTCTCCGACATCGCCGACATCGTTGGGCGTAGTCCGGCGGCCACGCGGCAGCTGGCCAGTCGTGCTCGGCGGCGCGTGAATGGAGCCGAGGTCCCGCGCTGTGATCCGGATCTGGCACAGCAGCGGAAGGTGGTCGATGCGTTCTATGCGGCCGCCCGTAATGCCGATCTCGATGCCTTGCTCCATGTTCTGGATCCAGACATCGTGCTGCGGACCGACTACGGCGCCGGCCGTCCCGCGAGTGTTGTCAGCGGTCCCGCGGCCGTGGCTGAACAAGTGCGCGTTCCGCAGGGCGGCCGGCTGCGCCACCTGGTGATCAACGGGGCGATCGGCGCCCTCAGCATCCGCGACGAGCAGCCCTACGCGGTGATGGTGTTCACTGTCGCAGGCGACAAGATCGTCAGGATCGACGTCATCCGCGACACCGACCGCGTCCGCCGTGTCGCCGCCGAAGTCGACCGTCGACCGGACTGACCCCGATGTCTCAGGGCCCGACATGTGAAAAGCACGCCGGGCCCGGCCTTTCAGAAGAGCGAGACCGATGGACGCACCTCGACTGCGCCGCCCAGCCGTGCCCGCGGGACCTGGGCCGCGAGCGCGACGGCGGCATCCAGGTCTGGAGCCTCGACCACCGCGAAACCGCCGACCGTGTGCCTGATGTCCAGCCACGGGCCGTCGGTGAGAACGGGTGCACCGTCGGTCACCGTGACGATCGTCGCGTTCTGCGGCAATCCCATCGGCGGTGCACCGCTCCAGTTCTCGATCTCCGCCAGGGCGGCGTAGTCAGCGAAGGCTGCCTTCTTGTCCTCCTCCGGCATCCTCTCCGCCTCCGGAGTACCCGGCAACGGAGCGTTGCCGTGGTAAATCACCATCTCGCTAGTGGTCTACGTCGCCGACATCCAGGCGCGCGACTGTCGCGCACCGGGCTCGCGATGGGCACCCTGCAGGGACCTGCGCGCTGGCGCTGCACCAATCGGGGTCGCCTCGCGATCACCCGCCCCGAATACCGCGAATATGCCGGGAAATAGCCATGACCAACTACGTGATCGGATTCCTCCGCCCCGATTCGATACGTGCGGTCCTGAGTGTCTCGAAACACTGCTCGAATCGAGCGATCGCTTGCTCGCCTTGAATTCGCAGTTCGGTGTCCGCGTTCAGTATTCGAATATTCTTAGCGATCTCGACCGCATGCCAATCGACAGCCTGACTCAGGACCGCAAGCGCCTCTACGTACCTCGCTCGCTTCAACACGTCGGCTCCGGTCGCGAGCCGTTCATAAGCCCAGAGCAGAACGTAGTAGCACTCGATCACACGATCTTCGACTCGGCCGCGCGCAGCCAAATCTCCATAGAGTCGTGTTCCGATCACATGCCTCGCGTCGGCGACGGCTCCGGTCGTCAAGTCCTTGTGCAGGTCGGCGGCAAATCGCAGTGCATCCCGCCGAGCCACGGTGCGTGACGTCCGGTACGCCCGTGTGGCAACACCCGCACTTGCCGCGGCGATCGCAGGCGAGACCCATCCCCCATGGGACGAAAGCCATTCGACTACAACACCTACCGCACCGGCCACACCAGAAACGCTAGCAACCCTTGCCCACCGACCAGGTCGTTCCGTCCGCACCGAACGACATTGGGGCTGGTACCGCTTCTGCGGTACCAGCCCCAATGGAGTCGGTTCGTGCAATGACACGATTGGTGGACCTTATGCGAGCTTACTCGAACCAGGGCACCCTAACTTCCGCTCTCGGAAAGCTCCGCGGTCAAGTCTCTGACCAGCCCAAACGTCAACCGGCCGCCAAGATTCAGAAGGTACATTCACTGGCGCGGCGATTGTCGGAGTCGGATCGGGCACAGATCGTCGCCGCTTACGAAAGTGGAGCTTCAGCCAATCAGCTCGCCTCCGATCACCAACTTGCCAAGGGCAGCATCCTCGAAATCCTTCGCACAGCAGGCGCGGCGATCCGCCACCAGTGCCGACTGTCCCGCAAGGAGATCGATCAGGCCGTCGTCGACTATCAGGACGGCCAAACGCTTGCCCGCATCGGCGACCGGCTCGGCGTCAAGGCCACCACAGTCCGCGCCGCCCTGGAACGTCGTGGTGTGCCTCGCCGAGATACTCACGGCCGTCCGCGGTGAGCTTTCGCCCGACGCACACGGAGGGAGGCAGCGTCCCGCAATCGGATTCCCCACGGGAGAAGGTTCCTATGCACGCTCGAGATTGCCGGTGTTCCCGAACACCCCTATACACGCTGTCGGCGCGCACGATTCGCACGCCAGGACAAGCCCAGGTGCGCACGCATTCGTTTGGCGCGCGCTGATCGCCCCCACCGACGTCAGCAGCGCAGGCAACGCCACGGTCGCGGCACTGCACTCGTCCGGCTGCCGGTCGCGATTCTCAACGCATTCGTTTCGCCCTGCGGTGCGGCGGCGGATGCCCTCCGTTGCGTGCATCCTGCCTGTCTCCACAGCTGCGGCGGGATCGATCCGGGCTGTAGCGCCACAGGTCCGGGTCGCCGTGCCTGCCGGGCGGGCAGACTGTGGCGCTCGACCAGCATCGCGAATGGGATCACGTCGACCCCTTAGCGGCCGTAACGATATGGATACACGGCCAGACTCAGCCGGGTGCGCAAGTGGTCGCGACGCTTTGAATCATCTAGTACCCGAACATCTTTCGATTCACGGTCGGAAGTTCGTGATTGCCGTCATGATTCCCGCCCCGAGTGATGGGCATCCCATCTGCCTGGTGCGGTGCGTGGCCTGCATGCCAGCCTGGCGGCCCAGAAAGTTTGCTGAATGTTGTCTGAAAGTGCAGGGGATCTCGTGTTGATGATACGACCGGCGATGGCTGCTGGGGTCGGACTGCTGGCCACGACCCTGCTGGGGGCTGCATGGACGGCGGGTTCGGCCAGTGCTGATCCGATAGCCGACAAGTATCGGCAGGCCATTACCGACGACGGCTGGACCCTTTCAATCACCAAGACCAGCGAGAACCTCGACCGCTGGCCCAACCTCGCCAATTCCCCGGTCAGCCGGGAGGGTTTCGTCAGCCTCAAGGCGATCACCGAGGTCACCGGCAGTGGCGGCCAGCCGATCACCTCCGGCACCGTGACGCTCGGTTATCAAATCGGCTGCGCCGTCGATGTTTCGAGCGGACTCACGCTGGGTTTGGGATTCTCGATCGGCCCGAACGCCTCGGTCACCATCTCCCAATTCCCGGGTGTGACCATCGGCGGGCAAGCGGCAGTGAACCCGAACATCTCCACCACCCTCAAACCGGGTGCGATCTCGACCATCGCGTTCGGGTCGAAACCCCTTGCGGGGCCGCGGGGATCGATCACCGCCGAGCAGGTGGAGATCCGCGTGGACGCGTGCGCCGGGCCCGTGACCATCAGAAGTTTCGCCACTGCCGCGATCTCCACGCCGACTGCCGACAACAACATCTCCGTCTACGGCGACCCCATCTGGTTGTGAAAGACCCTGCACCCCAGAACATTTCCCGCAGCTCATAACGCAGCGGACGCACCGGAAGGTAGACACCGATGACCGATACCACTCCTGTTGCCGACACTGCGGCGGCTTCTCGTGCCGATGCCACACCGGAACCGGTGAACCCAACCGTCGTCGCGGTCGGCGGCCTCGTACTCGGCTTGTTGCTGCTGATCGTGGCGTTCGCGAATCTCAACCGGATGCCGGGCTGGGCCGACGATTATGGCGCGGTCCTGGTGTATCTGGCGTTCTTCCTCTACATGTCCATCGCCGGGCGACTTACCTGGTGGGGGATCGACACCCTGCGCGACCAGGCCAAGAACCGGCGGGAGCGCCGATGAGAGCCCGACTCGCCCGCCACACCGCGCTCGCCCTCGCCGCGACCGCCACGGGACTCGGGATCGGAGCCGTGATCCTGGCCGGATCCCCTGCCGCGACCGCGCAAGGGTACGTGCCGTGTGAGCAGTGGCAGGCCATGCACCCGGGCTGGCCCTGCATCGACACCCCGACCGTACCACCGGTACCGCCGGGCGGCCCGCCCACCTTGTCCACCCCACCGCCGCTACCCTCGCAAACCCCGGGCCTGCCCTCCCAGCCCGGCGGCGGTGGCGGAATCGGCGCGGGCGCACTCACCCTGCCACCCATACCGCCCGGCAACGGGACACCGATCGTCCCCGTTCCCGGAGCCGAGCCCCAGGTCCTGCCCGGCAATCAGCCCCCGGCACCAGCAGCACCACAGCCGGCGCCGACCCCTCCAGCGCCAGAGACGAATCCAGCGGCCCCGCCAGCCAATGACGCACCCGCGCCCACCGCGACACCCGTACCAGCGCAGGCCCCGGCCCCGCCGGTGACGACGGTTCCGCTTCCGGCGCACCGAGATACACCCACGTCGTCGGCTCCTGCGCACGGCGGTAGCGATGAGCGGATTCCGTGGCTGCTGCTCGCCGGTGTGGCAGCGTTCCTCGCGCCCGCGCTGCGCCTGCGCGGCGGTTCCTCGCAGCAGTTGACGATCACCAAACCCTGGGACGGCGGTGAGCAGACCTTCATCCTCATGGACGACCCGAGCGCACCGCGGGAATACCGCTTCCCCCAAGACGTCCCGCCCGGCGGGCAACTACGCAAGAACCCCGACGGCTCCGTCGACGTGCTCGACGCCACCGGAAACGTTGTGTCACACACGAATCCGCCGTGGGCATACGACGCGCTGGGCCGACCGGTCCGCACCTGGTACGAGGTCGACGGCGACACCATCGTCCAGCACATCGAACCCGACGGCGACGACATGTTCCCGATCCTGGCCGACCCCGACACCATCCCGCAGTGCACGATCACCAACGACGGGCACGGCGGCACCACCACCTCGAGCTCCCACCTCGACGGCAGCGTATTCACCACCCATGACGACGGACACGGCGGCGTCTCCAGCGCGATGTCGACACCGGTGCCCGACAGTGGCGGCAGCATCGACACCACCATCCACAACCCCGACGGCACCACCAGCCAGATGAGGTCGGTACCCGACGGCAACGGCGGCGCCACCACCTGGACCGCCAACCCCGACGGCTCCCACTCCGTGCGCTACCCCGACGGGGAACTGTATGTCGTGCCGCCCGGCGGGGACACCGACGGGCCCGCGCCGATCACCGCGCAGGTCAGCCCCGACAGCACCACCGTCGACACCGTCGTACACAACAACGACGGCACCACCAGCTCCGCGCACTCCCATCTCGGAACCGACAACTACATCAACACCGACATCACCAACCCCGACGACAGCCACACCCAGGTCACCACCGGGCCTGGACGCATCGACGGCCAACCGGTCAGCATCATCACCCAACCCGATGGCACCCGCGTTGTCCGCGAACCCGACGGCACCACCGTGCCCATCGACCGCTACGGCGACGTTATCGGAGGGCCGAACTACTGGAACCAGTTCGACCCCGAAACCGGCACCTGGCGCAGCGACCCCGTCACCCACCGCGGACCTCTCATTACCAACCCCGACGGCACCAGCACCCAGGAATGGTTCTATCGCGGCCCCGACGGCGAGCAATACTCGGCCACAGCGATGTTCGATGCCAAGGGCAACCTGGCGTTCCTGCAAACCTCCGACTACACCGGCGTCACCATCGTCAAATACGAAACCGTCGACGGTGTCACCCATCTGGTCGGTACCACCAAGATGGATGCCGGCAACGTCGAGGACAAGGCCAGTGACGTGTTCAACGCAGTCATGGCCGTCACCGGTGTCGCCGAACTCGGCTGGACCGCAGGTCGACTGGTCGGCACCGAACTCATCGCCCGCGAACTGGCTGCCCAAGGACTGTCCGACGCCCAAATCCTGCTCGCCACCAGCCAATTGGGCAAATCTGCACCGCAGTTCCTTCTCGGTACGGGACAAACCGCTTCCAGCCTCGGTGCTGCAGGTGACGCAGCAGCGACGAGTCGACCGACGATTTCCGATGCAATCGCCCCGACGCTGGAACGTGCTGGCATTCCCCAGGACGAGTTCCAGGCGGTGGTGGGCACCCCGCTCGAAGACCTGACACCAGAGCAGCAGCAGATCCTTTACGACACCCGCCACGCCGTGCCAGACCCTGCGCCGGGCGAAATTTTGCAGAAAGTGATCCCGTCCGACGGGCCCCAGCTGGAATCCATCCTCACCAATAACTTCCCCAACCCGAAGTTTCCTTCGGACGGCATCGGAGGGTCTGTGACCGCCGAGGCCGACACTGCCCACCTCATGACTCCGGAACAATTGTTCGATGGCCTGCGACTGGACTACGACAACACTCCGTTCGCTCCGGATGATCCGGCGATATTCGCGTTACGCTTCGGGATCGAGCGTGGTGGCACGCTGGTACCGGATGGCCCGCTGGCTGACCTCATTCCCCACGCGCCACCGGGATTCGACACCGGATACCCATGGCCAGCGACGGGAACAGGTTGGACGGCAAGCCTGAATGAGCTCATCCCTGAGTACTTCCTCGAAGAAGGCACGACGATGAAGGCTGGCGCGGAACTGGTGAGGATCACCGCCGATGGCGCTCAGGAAGTCCTGCGGGTTCTTGACGAAACCGGAATTTGGAAGGTGCCCACGCCATGACGACCCAACTCCTTCGCCCGAACGGCAGCTTCGCCGTCTACCAGGGCAGCGAATACCGCATCTCCGGGTGGCACAAAGACACGATCGTCTTACACGCCTACGGGCCGACACCCCCGCCGGGATTTCTACCTCGCCAAGGCCACTGGCAGCTGGCCGTACCGACGGCCGATCTCGACCGAGTTTTTGACCGGGACGCCACATTCTGGTGGCGCGGAGCACATTTCACCATCGACCAGCTCGACGGTGACATTGTCGAGGGGACGATGCTGATGGACGTCTGGCCCGAGCCGCGCACCGAGTTCATGAAAAGACCCGAGATGAGCGAAGACCCGTGGGAAGGCCCTCGCGGTCGGCCGATCGGCAGGATACCAGTCGCGGAGATCTATGACGTATCGATCCGCGAGTATGGGATCTCGATCGAGACCGGGAAATTGGACCCGCCGATCGACCCGCAAGACTTCCCGAAACGCTTCTGGCGGGCCGAGTACTTCGACAAATCATGACTTGACCGCGCTCAGACAGACCGGCGGCTATGGTGTTGCGGCACACCATAGCCGCGACCGGTCGGACGGAATGGATCGACATAGCGATGTCTCAGCAGATGCAGTCGATTGGAGAAGTCTCCCGATTGAAAAAATCAGGGAGCTACGTCAGGTTAAGTCTGATATTTCAGTACTCCGTGCCCTGAATTCTGATAGCACAACACTACCCGATACGCAAAAGAAATGGATCCTGATGTGGGACGTGCTTCCCTAATCTGGAGGATGCCCAAGCAATGACGGCTCAACTGCTCAGCCCGAACGGTACTTTCGCAACCTCTGCGCTGCGTCGCAGCCTGCTGGTCGCAGCCACCGTATCCAGCGTCGCGCTGACAGCGTGTGGCGCGCACTCCTCCGACTCCACGAACACGCCCACCTCGACGCCCGTGGCTGGTCAACTCAACGAGGCCGCGGCGCAGAACAGGATCCGGCAATATCTCACCGAAACCCTCAACGCGCTGCCCCCGGGGGCGACGCTGTCCGCGCCGCCGACCGAGGTCGACGGGAAGAAACCGGAAGTCGACCTTCGCAACCTGCCGGCGGCTCCATGCGACGGGGACCTCAACGACACCACCGGACCGAAGAAGGCCCAGGTCTGGTACTGGCTCAAAGGCGTCCCGTCGGGCAAGACGGGCGACTATTTCAACGACATTGTCCGGATCTGGCGGGACCGGCTGTGGAACGTAACACCGATCAAACTGGGTGAGCTGGCAAACGCGGTCACCAATGACGGCTACCTGCTCGGAGTCATTCTCGGTAAAGCCAGCGACGCCGACGGCGAAGACGGTCTCGCCCTGGCCGGAACGTCACCGTGTTTCCCGAACACCGCGACTGGAACGGCAACGCCACTACCGACGCTCATCGAGCAGCGCTGAGATCCTTTGGCGGCGGTTCAATCGCCGATCTCTGGTTTCTGCAGCCTCTGTGCGTTCGCTGCCCAGCGGATGGCGGTGGTGTCGGCGATCCCGAAGAGCACGGCCAAATGCAGCGGGTCGGCCCCACAAGCGAAGTATGCCTGTGACTCAGGCACAGAACAAAAAGCAGATCGAGCGCGAACCGCCCCGATAAGGCACGAGTTACAAAAGCCGCTCAACCAGGGCGTAGGGCCGCATGCCGCAGCGCTGCTGACACCGATTTGGAGGAGCTCCCTGGGCGCTGTGAGAGAAGTGCGGTCAGACGTAATCCGAATCGCCGTAGATCCCATATGGGATCTACGGCGATCTGATGGGATGTTGTGGAGCTAAGGGGACTCGAACCCCTGACCCCCACACTGCCAGTGTGGTGCGCTACCAGCTGCGCCATAGCCCCGGATGGTTGCCGTTCGGTATCCGAGCGACTGGGAGAAGGTACACCATGGGACCCCCTGGAGGGCAAATCGGCTGGTAGATAAGGAGCGGCCGAGGGGGTGGGGGCGCGCGTACACTCGCGGGTGATTCGTTGTCGTCCGGGGTGGGTCGCCGGGAAAGGCGCCTGCTCCGCGGGGAAGGTCGCACGCGGGTGAGGCTGATCAATGGCCGGTACGAGTTGCGGGGGCTCGTCGGTAAGGGCGGAATGGCCGAGGTCTGGGATGCCTGGGATCGGCAGTTGCGCAGGCAGGTTGCGGTCAAGGTGCTCGACGCGGGGAGTCTCGCGGTGCGGGCGCAGGACGAGCAGGTGGCCTGGCAGCGGTTCGAGCGGGAGGCGCGGATCGCGGCGCAGATGAACTGCTCGAATATCGTGATGCTGCACGACTCGGGGGTGTTCGACGAGAACGGGTGCCGGTCACCGTTTCTGGTGATGGAGTTCATTCACGGGGAGAATCTGCGGCAGTATCTGCGGGCCCGGGAGAACCAGGGGCTGCCGGGGATCGCGCGGATTCTCACCGACGCGCTCAGCGGGCTGGTGTACGCGCACTCCAAACAGGTGGTGCACCGTGACATCAAACCCGAGAACATCATGATCTGCCGCGACGGCACCGCGAAACTGGCCGATTTCGGGATCGCCATCGAAATGCGCGCGAACATGCAGCGGCTGACCCGGGCACACCAGGTGGTCGGCACCCAGAACTATTCCGCGCCCGAATATCTCGAACAGGGCCGGTTCACCCACCTCAGCGACGTGTACTCGTTCGCGGTGGTGTGCACCGAGGCGCTGGAGGCGGCGTTCGCGCCCGACAATCTGCCGCAACGCCTGAAATCGATACTGGATCAGGCGCTCTCCCCCGATCCCGCGCTCCGGTTCCAATCCGCGGCCGAGTTCCAGCACTACTTCCGCGATGCCGTGCACGCCGAATCCCGCGAGGTGACACGGAAGATCCAGGCACCCAGGCCCGAACCGGCCACCGTGCCGGTGCGCGCGCAGACCAGCGTCCTCACCGGGCAGCCCCCGCGCCCGCCGGCCGCGCCGTCCGGCGTCGACCTGCCGTCGACCGGACTGTGGGGCATCTTCATCCACCCCGCCCTGGCCTACCGCCAGCGCGTTCTGGAGGGCCTCACCCGCAACGACGTCCGCTACATCGGCGGCGTGCTGCTGGGCGCGGCCGCCGCCGGAATCACGCTGGGCTGGCTGGTTTTCGTACTGCTCGCCTGGGTGATCGTCTCCCTCGCCCACCACCTGTGAGGACGTGCCATGACACACAAGCGGGCGGGCCTGGCCTGGCAGCAGTACGTGTACCCGGGATCCCGTGCCTGGCACTGGCTGCGCGTCGCCTCCCGGGTCGGCGCGGGCTGCTTCCTGATCACGCTGATCTGGCTGACCTACACCGTCCTGGCATGAGGTGCGCACTGTGAGAATCGTCTGCCTGAACTGCCTGGCGGAGTTCAAGTTCGACTCCACCCGCCGCTCCTGGATCTGGGTGCTGCGCCAGCCCAACGGCGGCTTCGCCACTCGCGTCGGCGACTATTCACGGCGCCTGGATCGCCGCTGCCCCAACGGCTGTGAGATCGACGAGGAGATCCTCGACTATCCGACCACGGTGATCGGCTTCGTCGGCGAATCCGCCTCGTCCAAGACGCATCTCATCGTGTCGATGATCTATTCGGTCATGAACGATCCCGTGCTGGCCCGGGAATGGTCGATCGTGCCGTCGCGCCGGTCGACCAAACTGCTTGCCGCGCTGGAGAACACGCTGATGAACCGGCAGGCCATCGGCTACACCCAGAAACGCGGGTACGTCGGAGCGCAGATGCAGCGGCAGGAGAACGGCATCGGACCGCTGGGCACGCCCCAGCCGCCGCGCCCGCCCCAGCCGCCGATGGCCCAGCCGCAGACCCAGACGCACGCCTGGAGCGGCTGGCAGGTGCGCACCCCGATTCTCATCAAGTTCACCTCGCTGGCCACCCGGCGGACGGTGAATCTCGCGTTCGTGGACGTGGCCGGTGAGGACGTCGCGGACGCCGAGATCGCCGCCAAGGTGAGCCCGCACCTGGCGATCGCCGACTTCATCTGGTTCGTCGTGCCCTCGACGTTGAACAAGCAGTACCTGGCCATGATGCGCGAGCACGCCGGCCCGGCCAACGAGGACAGTCTCAGCAACCCGGTCGAGCATTCCCAGACGGTCGGCCGCACCAAGATGATGATCGACCAGATCGCCAAGCTGTGGCGCACGGCCAACAGCTATCCCCTGGATCTGCCCATCGAGCCGCCCCGCCTGCACGCCTCCACCATCATCGCGAAATCCGATCTGCTGTCGCTGATCAACCTGCCCGAGGTCGGCATCGTCGCACCGCCGGCGGACTGGGCCGACAGCCCCTACAGTCTCAACGGCGCGGGCAACCTGTATCAGCCCGGCCAGATCGACTACCGCTCCGATGCCACGAGATCGCTGGTGCGCAAACTGTTCCCGGCGGTCGACTCGACCCTGTCCATCCACTTTCCGCACAACCGCTACTTCCCCGTCTCCGCGGTCGGCTGCGGCAAGCGAGCCGACAACACCTATCCGGTATTCAAACCCTTCGCCGCCGTCGACCCGGTCATCCACATGCTCAACCTCATCGACCACCGACGGGCCGAACGATGACGGCTCTCGCGCAGCTGCTGTGCGGCTGGGCCGTGGTGACGCTGGAGTCCTCCGGCACCGGCGTCGGCGTGGTCGCGCGCTCCGGAAACTGGCCCGCCGCACTGGGATCCACCACCCGGGAGCTGGGTCCACTGGTCACCTGGGACGGGCCTCCGGGCATGCCGGAGTCGTTCGCGCTGGAGTTCACGCTGGTCCGGGGGTTCGCGGTCGCGGTACTGAAGACACCCTCGAACGCCCGCCCCGGCACCTGCGTGGCACATCTGGTCGCCGGGGACCGCGCGACGCTGGACGGCGCGACAACCTTGAGCCTCTACGATTCCGGCCGGTTCCTCACGACCGTCGACGATCCCCGCTACCCCGTCGATCACTGGGATCCGATCTCGAAACCACTGGACAGCAATGGATTCGCGGCATCCGCCGACGCGTATCTCGACCTGGACTGGCTGCCCGCGCTGCTCGGCTACACCCTCGCGTACCTGTCCGGTCGCGGGCCCGCCATCGAACTGCGGGTCGAGGACGCCACCGACGCACTGTCCATGCTGCGCGCCCTCTACGGCATACTGCCGCGGAACAGCCTGCGGGACTTGACCTTCTGCACCATGAGCGCACCGGCCTCGGATGCCGCCATCACCGCCGTCACGCGGGACAGCCACGGCCCGGCCCCCGGAAATCGCCGCATCGTCACCCCGGGTGACCGCGGCGACGAATCCGATCCCTACGTACAGCTCGGACAGCAGATCGTCGGCCACCGGCGGGCGGGGATCACCATTCCCGAAACCCTGTCCACCGCAGAGGAAATCGGCGCTTGGTGCTTTCGCCGCCACCTGCGCACCCTGGTTCCCGCCGAACTCGACGACGACCGGCTGGCCGAGGTGATCACCGACCCAGAACTGAGCCCGGAGTGGTTCCGGGACAAGACGGTGGCCACCCGCGCCATCCAGTTGGCTATCGGAAGACCTAGTGTGGCAAGGGCATTGGTGCATATCGATCATCTGCCCAGCGTCCGCAGGACCTTCGAGAAGGCCCTCACCGACCGCGTCACGAACGACACCCGCGACCGCACCCGCACCCTCGAGCTCGCCCGCCAACTCGGCTTCGACCTCGGCGAGGCAGTCGCGGCGGCGGCCCGGCGACGGCTCGAAACCGGGCACGGCCAGCTCTCGGCCGCCGACGCGGCGGCGGTGTGGCCGCGCCTGCACGCGGACTGGGCCACCGGCAATTCCAAACGGCGCCAGACGATCGCGGGATACCTGTCCCAGCATCGCGCCCTCCGTGAGCACGCGCTCGGCTCCCGCGATCGCGCCTTGGTGCACAAGGCATTACGCGTCGAGGTCGACGACCCCGGCGTCCCCACCGGCGGCAGCCGGCTGCTGCACACTGCCATGCACGCCAACCTGGCCATCGTCGCGCAGGTCGCGGTCGACGTGGCCTGCGACGGCCGGGATCACTATGCCCTGGAACAGATCCTGGCCTGCGCGCCCCACGACCGCCTGCCCGCCCTCCTCGCCGAATGCGCCCGCTACCCCGCCCTGCCCGCGCTCGACCTGATGAAGGCCCTCACCCTCACCCGCTCCGACCCCGCCGAACTGGTCGAAGCCCTGCGCCCGGCGTGGCACGACCTGCGCCGCGCACTCGGGCTCCCGGCGCCGATCGAGGACCTGGTCGAGCTCGACACCGCCGATCCGGCATCGGGCAACGGGCACCGCATCGGAATCCGGTTACCCCGCAGAGGATTCCGCCGCCGCTACGACAAGGACCGCTCCCGCGCCGAGCTGTCGACCCTGCTGCAGACCGCCGACGAGTTCCCGCCTACCGTCCAGGCGCGCGAAATCATCGACGGCGCACTGCATTCCGACCTCGAGTATCTGGTCTCCAACCTGGTGACCCGCACCCGGTCCGCCGACGGCCCGCAGGTTCTGGAACGGGTCCTCGCCCTCGCCCCGGCCGATCAACTGCCCACCCTGGTGACCGCCTGCGCCCGCCAATGGGATCTGCCCCCGGCCACTCTCCTGCACGCGATCGTCGCGCTGCGCCTGTCCCCGGCCGAACTCGCCGAAGCCCTCGCCGGCGGCTGGCCCTGGCTCCGCACCCGCCTGGACCTGCCGCAGGTCATCGCCCCGCTGCTGACCCTGGTGGTCCCCCAGGACGATCCGACCGACTCCTGGACGTCGCTCGCCCTCGATCCGGATGGCCGCCGCGCCCGCCGGTTCTGGCGCTGACTACGACTCGTCCGTTTTCCCGAGCTGCTCGAGGATCCGATACCGCCGCAGCACGTCGTGCAGATCGGCCTCCTCCGGGATCGACTCGAGCGCCGACCGTTTGATCATCTCCGCCTGCTCCAGCAGCACCGTGAGCCGCGCGGGATCGTCGATCCGATTGGCGATCTGGGCCAGCGCGTCGAGCTGCCGGATCATGATCGCGGGCAGGCCGCGCGCGTCCTGGCGGATCTTCTCGAAGGACCGCTGCACCAGCCGCTCGTAGTTCGCCTGCGCCGCGATGACCCGCACATGGCCGTCCTTGCTGCGGTACACCGGGCTCGGCTCCCAGGCCACCGCGATCCGCGACAGGCAGTGCCCCAGCCAGTCGATGCAGGTCAGCACCGTGAAGGTGTCATTGGTCGCGGAAGCCAGTGCGCGCAGGGCGATTTCGACGAGCTGATCGATGCCGAAGGAGATGTCCTGGGTCAGCGAGCGGGTCGGCCCGGCCACATGCCCGCGTGAGAAGCTCTTGCTCACCCGCTCGGCCGCCGACGCGGGCCAGACCGTGGCGACCACCTGCCCCTCGGTGAGGAAATGGCCGGGCCGATACGGCAGGTGGATCACCGCGTCGGCCTCGGTCGCGATCCGGACCAGCTGCTCGTAGCGGATGTAGCGCAGGTAGCCGCTGCCCGCCACCCGCACCTCGCCGGCCTCGACGGCCATCCGTTCCAGCAGCTCCTCGGGTGAGGGTCCGGCGTGCGGGCCGGTGAGCGTGTGGCCCCGCTGCGTCTCGATGGCGGTCGCCACCTCGCCCGCGATATCGGCGATGACGTTCGGCAGCTGGATGGCCATGGCGATGTGGTTGATGAAGTAGATGAGAACTGCCAGATCCAGCACCAGTGACCCGATGGAGACCGTCGTGCTGATGTGCGGCACGAAATCCGGCCCGATGACGACCAGGGCGCCGATGGCATAGACGAAGGTCGCCACGAAGGTGCCCAGCGTGATCTGGGTGCCGCGATCGCGGATGAAGGTGCGCAGCATGCGCGGCCCGAACTGGGTGGAGGCCAGCGTCAACGCCACGATGGTGATCGAGAAGACCACGCCGACCACGGTCATGATGGCCGCGGCGATGGCGGTCAGCACCTGCCGCGCCGAGTCCGGCGTCCCGCCGATCACCCAGGACGGAACCCCGATATCACCGCGATAGGCCGCCCGGTCCAGCTGATAGGTGAGCACGAACAGCGCCACCGCGGCCAGCACTTCGACCGTCGGCACGAACCACAGATTGGTCCGCAAAGCCTCCCGACGGCGGTCGGATTCCAGGGGAAAGCCGGACACGATCGAGCCTCCTGCGCTGTCTGCGGACATGGTCGCACCGATCGAAAACCCGGCTCACCAGCGCGGGACATGTCCCGGACGTGTGATCAGGTTATCTGTGGCCACCGGTGGGCGTTACGCAGGGGTTCGGCGCGGTCCGGGCGCCTCACATCGCGCGAACGGACCGCCGCCACACGGCCCGGCGCAGCAAGCGTAGGCCGTTGAGGCCGACGATCACCGTCGAACCCTCGTGCCCGGCCACACCCAGCGGCAGCGAGAGCGTGCCGATCAGATCCCAGACCACCAGGACCGCAATGAAACTCGCGGCGATCACCAGGTTGGCGATCACCACCCGCCGGGCCCGGCGCGAGAGCGCGATGACGGCGGGAACGGCCGTCAGGTCATCGCGCACGACCACCGCGTCGGCGGTCTGCAGGGTCAGGTCGGATCCGGCTCCGCCCATGGCGATTCCGACGTCCGCCGCGGCGAGGGCGGGCGCGTCGTTGATCCCGTCACCGACCACCGCGACCCGCTCACCGGCCGCCTGGCGGGCCGTGACCGCGTCGACCTTCTCGTGCGGAAGCAGCTCGGCCTGCGTATCGGAGATTCCCACCTGCGCGGCAAGCAGATTCGCGGCGCGGCGGTTGTCCCCGGTCAGCAGGATCGGGGCGGTCCCGGTCACGCGGGAGGTGAGCTCGACCGCGACCGACGCCTCGGGGCGCAGCTGGTCGGTGATCCCCAGCACTCCGATCGGACCGCCGTCGCGGGTGACGACGACGGCGGTGAATCCCCTCTCCTGCAACGCGTCCACGACCACGCAGGCGTCCTGTTCCGCCGTTGTGGGGACACCGTCGATCCGGGACATCAGCGCGACCGGCGAGCCGACCGCGATCCGATGCGCACCGATCCGGGCGCTGACACCGCGACCGGGTTCCGCGGCGAAGCCCTCGGCGGCGGGCAGCGTCGTCCGATCGGCCCGGGCCGCTCCGACGATGGCCGCCGCGACCGGATGCTCGCTGTCGACCTCGACGGCCGCCGCCAGTGCGAGCACCTCGGCCTCGGTGAAAGTCCCGTCCACACTGTGGATTTCCGCGAGGTGCGGGGCGCCGCGGGTCAGGGTTCCGGTCTTGTCGAACGCGACCCGGGTGGTCGCGCCCAGCCGTTCCATCACCACCGCCGACTTCACCAGCACGCCGTGCCGTCCGGCATTGGCGATGGCGGCCAGCAGCGGCGGCATGGTGGCCAGCACCACCGCGCACGGGGAGGCCACGATCATGAAGGTCATGGCGCGCAACAGCGCTCGCTGCAGCGAGTCGCCGAGGGCGAGGGGCAGCGCGAACACCGCCAGGGTCACCGCGACCATGCCGATCGAATAGCGCTGCTCCACCTTCTCGATGAACAGCTGCGTGTTCGCCTTGGTGCGCCCGGCCTGTTCGACCAGTGCGGCGATGCGGGCCACCACCGAGTCCTCGGCGCGCCGATCCACCCGGATCCGCAGCGCGCCGGTGCCGTTCAGCGTTCCGGCGAACACCTCGTCGCCGACGGTCTTGTCCACCGACAGCGGTTCACCGGTGATGGTGGCCTGATCCACCTCGCTGCCGCCGTCGATCACGGTGGCGTCCGCGGCGATTCGCTCGCCGGGGCGGACCAGGACCAGGTCACCGACGTTCAGGTCGGCGGCCGGCACGGTCTCCTCGCCGGTCTCGGTGAGCCGGGTGGCGGTCTCGGGCGCGAGGTCGAGCAAGCCGCGCACCGAATCCTCGGTCCGCGCGGTGGCCAGCGCCTCCAGCGCGCCGGAGGTCGCGAAGATGACGATCAGCAGTGCGCCGTCGGTGATCTGTCCGATGGCCGCCGCGCCGAGGGCCGCCACCACCATGAGCAGGTCCACGTCGAGGGTCTTCTCCCGCAACGCCTGTAATCCGGCGAGTCCCGGCTCCCAGCCGCCCGCGGCGTAGCAGGCCAGGTAGAGCCCCCACCACAGCCAGACCGGGGTCCCCGCCAGCTGGGCTGCCAGTCCGACCAGGAACAGTGCGAGGGCGAGTGCGGCCCAGCGCATTTCGGCCAGCTCGAACAGCCGGGTGCGGCGTACCGCAGGCTCCGGACGCGCCGATACCGGCGCCGACGTCGCCACGACCACGATCCACCTCCATCACCGACCATTGACCGTCGCGACAATACCAGAACACATGAAGACGTCTTCATGTATACGATTTTTCTCGAGGTACTCTCCTGAGTTATGGGACATGGCGTCGAGGGCCGCGATCGGCCGACCGCGCGGCTGGACGCGGACGCCGCCGCCCACGTGGCCACCACCTTGCAAGCGCTGGCCACCCCGAGTCGGCTGTTGATCCTCAGCGCATTACGCCAGAACCCGCTCGCCGTCACCGAACTGGCCGAGTCCATCGGCATGGAACAGTCGGCTGTCTCCCATCAGCTGCGCCTGCTCCGCAATCTGGGCCTCGTCGTCGGCACCCGGACCGGGCGCAGCATCGTCTACAGCCTCTACGACAACCATGTCGCTCAGCTGTTGGACGAGGCCATCTATCACAGCGAACACCTGCGGCTGGGGCTGTCGGACCGCCCCACCACCGCCTGAGCGAGCGCGCCCTCAGCCGACCGGAATGCCGCCGGGGTGGTAGCTGACGCTCGGGTTCCAGAGGAAGAAGCCGGTGTATCCGGCGTCATGGGTGGCATCGATCTGGGCCTGCACCTGGGTGTCGCCGTAGGCCACGCCGAGGCTGAAATCCTGCAGCCACGGGATGATCTGGGCGGCCGTGCCCTGGGTGCGAGCCCGGAAGTCCTGCAGTGAGCGGAAGACGATGTCGTAGGGCTGCGAATTCGGGTTGGCCACGTCGTATTCGCCCGCGTGCCAGTGCGAGGGGTAGAGCATCGGGGCGAGGTAGTCGACATAGCGGGCCATGGACGGAATGTCCTGGGCGATCTCGTCGGGCCGGGTGGCGGCGATGCCGAACACGGCGGCCCCGAGCGAGGCGCCCGACTCGTGGACCGAATCCTTGATATCCCGAAGGAAGTTCGCGATCGAATCCGACGGGGACTCGGCCAGACCCGGGAACTGCATGCCCGACAGGCCGCCGTCGGGGCGGCGGATGTAGTCGTACATGACGCCGTCGAAACCGAGGTGCCCGGCCTCCACCGCGAGATCGCGGTTGTACGAGCGGATTTCGGGGCTCGCGAAATTGGTGAAGGCGATCGCGCCGTACCCGCTGGAGTAGGGCTGGCCGCCCGGATTCTGGATCACCCAGTCCGGATGGCCGTTGTGCCAGGCCCAGCTCGCCATGGTGGGGTCGCGGAAGGCGACGATCCGGCCCACCACCTTCAGACCCATGTCGTGCAGCTGCTTCAGCGCCGCGCCGGCGTCGTAAATCGTGGTGGCCGCGCCCGATTCGCGGGCCAGCGGCACCTGCGAGTCGTAGCCGATCATGCCGTCCTCGTCCTTGATATCGAGTTCGACGGTGTCGATGCGGCCCTCGCGGGCGAGGTCCAGGACGGCCTCGCGCATGGGGTCGTAGGCCCAGGCGTAGGCGGTGACGTGGACGGCGCGAATGCGGGGCAGCGCCACATCCACCTTCACCGGGAGCACGGTCTTGTCGCCCGCGCCATTGGTCGCCACCACGGTGGTGTCGACGGGGGCGTGCGACAGGGTGAGTTCGAAGCTCCCGTCCGGCGCGGGCTGAACCGACCGGTCACCCACGGCGACCTGTTTCGCTCCGATCGCCTTGCCGCGCACCGTCACCGGATCGCGATAGGACACCGCAGCGGCTTGCGGAGCCAGCTCCAGCCGGGGCGGCCGGGTCTCCGCGGCGGCGACCACGGGGCGGCCGCGCCCGAAGACGAACACCGCCGCGGCGACCACGAGAACGAGTACCGCACCGACAGCGAGCAGGACGGACCGCCGGCGGCGGATCGACCGAAGTCGCATGAGCAACGTACACACCAACTTCCACTGACGCCTGTTGCGCATCACTATTACCTCAGCGCGCAGCCGTCGGCCGTTTTTCGCGGAGATCATCTCAAAACCGTTGTCGCCGCGTAGCGTTGCTGCGATGAGGGCGTCGGCCATGCTGCGAATGGCCACGGCGGTGCTGTTGTGCGCGACCGCCACCGCGTGCGGGGGAACGACCGCGACCGCGCCGCCCCCGGCCGCCACGACCCCGGCGCCGACCTCCCGCCCGCCGGACCCCGCCGCGGTCGCGGCCAATGAGCTGGGCCGGATCCCGATCCTCATGTACCACCGGATCGAGGCCGACCCCGCGAGCGAATACGACCAGACGCCAACGAAATTCACCGCCGAACTGGACCGTCTGTACACCGACGGCTACCGCCCGATCACCATCGCCCAATACCTGGCGGGCGCCATCGACCTCCCCGCGGGCACCCACCCGGTGGTCCTCACCTTCGACGACTCCACCCGCCCCCAGCTCACCCTCACCGACTCCGGCGAACCCGCACCGGACTGTGCGGTCGGCCTACTCGAGCAATTCCATTCCCGCCACCCCGATTTCGCCGCCACCGCCACCTTCTACGTCAACAACGCCCCCTTCGGCGACGACCCCCGCGCCCTCCCCTGGCTCGTCCACCACGGCTACGACATCGGCGCCCACACCGCCACCCACCCCAACCTGAGCCGACTCGACGCCACCGACGTCCAACGCGAACTGGTCCAGAACGTCCGCGCCATCACCACCGCCGTCCCGGGCACCGCCATCCGCTCCATGGCACTCCCTCTCGGCGTCTACCCCGTCGACCACGCCCTGGCCACCTCCGGCACCTGGGACGGCACCTCCTATACCTTCGGCGCGGTCCTGCTGGTCGGCGCGAACCCGGCCCCCTCCCCCTTCGCCACGACGATGGACCCCACCGCCCTCCCCCGAATCCGCTCCGGCCGCAGCCCGATCCCCTTCGACTCCACCTACTGGCTCGACCGGCTCAACGCCGACCCCACCAGCCGCTACACCTCCGACGGCGACCCCGCCCACATCTCCTACCCCCACACCCAGACCGAGCAATTGGCTCCCCGCTGGTCGCCTACCGCCCAGTCCTACTGACCTGGTCCTCGTGCCCCCTTCGAGTGGACGCACCAATGGATCGAGCCCGCCACAGCCAGCACCAAACCGAGAATCAGCAGGTACGCACCGTATTTCAGCTCGATCCCGGACCTGCACGATCAGGCCGATGCTTCACGGGACTTCCATCGAAGGGGAGGCCATACCCGGAGACACAGGGCTCAGCAACCCAGGCATCCCGGCGGAATGATCTCGCACCACCAGGGTTTCGGCGGTGGGATCGGGGCGTTGGGGTCACCGGCGCCCGAAACCACCCAGTCGCCTTGGACACTCACGTCACGGCCGTCCAACGGGCGCGAGGCGGGACCGGCCGCGACCGAGCCGTCCAGATTGAACCTGCTGCCGTGGCAGGGGCAGTTGATGGTGCCGCCGGAGATGTCGTTGACCGCGCAACCCAGATGCGTGCAGATCACCGAGAGCCCGACATAGTTGCCTGCATTCGGCTGCGTCACAACGGTATTGCCGACGATCACGCCGCCGCCTACCGGGATATCCGAGGTCCGGGCGATCGCGTTGTCGGGGGCGCCGGGCTCGGTGACGGTCACCGGCGCGGGCTCGGTCGCCTGCGGTTGTTCGGCGGCCGGAGCGACCGGTGCGGCGGGCGCGGGACCGGCGATCAACTGTCCGTCTTGCACACTCACCTCGCGGGCCGCCAGCCCACGGGTAGCGGGACCGTGCACCAATGACCCGTCCAGCGCGAATTGGCTGCCGTGGCAAGGGCAATTGATCACACCGCCCGAAATCGAGTTCACCGCGCACCCCAGATGTGGGCACACCGTCGAAAAAGCCAGGAAATTCCCGGCATTCGGCTGAGTGACCACGGTATCGCCGAGAATCACGCCGCCGCCGACCGGCACCTGCGCGGTGGCGGCGAGCACCGTGCCGTTGATCGGCGCGGGACCCGGTTCCGCCGCGGGCGCGTCCGTCGTCGAGGGTGGTGGTGCTGTGGTCGTCGTCGCGTCCGTGGTCGGGGTGGCCGTCGCGGTGGAGGTGGCGGCTCCGGGCGACGCCCCGCGCGGGCTCGCACACGCGGCCGCCGCCATCGCCACTCCCGCCGCGACGACGATCTCTCTGCGCCCTACCTGATCGACACCCATCGTGACCTCGATTGCCCGGCACGTCGGCGCTTTACAACGACTCAATGGTGAAACGGCCCAGCGCCTGATTCGGTTCGATCCCCGCGGCCGCCGCATCTGTGTCACGGTGGAGATCGTGTTCGGCGAGCGTGTGGCGAAGATGAGGTGGCGGCCCGGATCCGGTCGATTGGTGACGCTCATGGCCGTGGCCTTCGGGCTGACCGTCGTGATCACCCGGCTGTATCTGATGGCCTCGGGTTATCCGAAGATCGGCGGCAAGACCTATCACATCGCGCACGCGCTCTTCGGCGGATTGCTGCTCGTCATCGCCTGTCTGGTGATGTTCTTGTTCGCGAGCCGGGCGGCGCTGACGACCGCGGCGCTGCTGTCGGGCATCGGGCTGGGCCTGTTCATCGACGAGGTCGGCAAGTTCATCACCTCCGACAACGACTACTTCTTCCCGTTGGCCGCGCCCATCATCTACCTGGCCTTCCTGCTGATCGTGCTGGTCGCCCGCTACGCTGCGCGCAGCCGCGTCCGCCCGCCCGCGCTGGTCCTCGCCGACGTCACCACCCAGGTCGGCATGGACCTGGGCGCGCCGATCAGCGTGGAACAGCGCAATACCCTGCTGCACAGCATCGACACCGTCGACCGCGGCGGCTTCAGCCCGGACACCGTGGCCCTGTGCGACGCCCTCGGCACCTACCTGCGCACCACCCACGAACGCGCCGAATCCTCCCGCTTCGCCCGGCTGCGGCACACCTACCGCCGCGTCGAGGACGCACTCCTGCCGCAGCGGGCACTGGCCGCCGTGCTCATCGCCGTCCTCATCGGCCACGCCGTCTGGACCCTGCTGCGGCTGGTGCTGGCCCTCATCGTGATCTCGGGCTGGCGTTCGCCCTCGACCGCGCTCAACCACTTCCTCGACGTCACCCAGAACCACGGCTGGAAGGCGTTGGTGGGCTTGGGCATCGCCGCGGTGGCCGAGGTGCTGGTCGGCGTCGGCTGCGCGGTCGCGGCGGTGGCGTGGATTCGCGGCCGCGCCGATATCGGTGTCCGGCTGGGCATCTGGTCCAGCATCATCTCGCTGACCTTGGTGAATGTCCTGGCCAGTTATTTCAGCCAATTCCTGACCGTGTTCACCGCCATAGCCGAAGCCCTACTGCTTTGGCTCCTCATCCGCTACCGGACGCGATACTGTTCGGTGTGAGCGCATTTCGGCACAGCCCACCCCCGGCGAAGTCGAGAGGGCGTGTTCCGCGCAATGCCGAGTTGTTACTCTGCGTGGCCGCGCTGGCCCTGACCACCTTCGCGTATCTGGCCATGACCTCGGCCACCGGCAATGGATTCGACGGCGAGAGCTTCCGCGCCATCGCGGTCTTCACGGTGTTCGTGCTGGTCTCCCATCTGGCCGTACGCCGGTGGGCGCCGGCCGCCGACCCGGTACTGCTGCCGTGCGTGGTGCTGTTGAACGGCATCGGCCTGGTCCTCATCGATCGGCTCGACCGCGCCGAGGCGGTGAAGGCGAAGAACGCCGGGGAGGCCATACCGTCCTCGGACGCCGCGCATCAGCTGATCTGGACCGGCCTGGGCATGCTGTTGTTCGTGCTGGTGCTGGTCTTCGTGCCCGACCACACCAAACCCGCCCGCTACGGCTACACGTGCGGTCTGACCGGGGTGGTCGCGCTGCTGATCCCCGCGCTGCTGCCGAGCCGATTCAGCGAGGTCAATGGCGGCAAGAGCTGGATCCGGATCAGTGGATTCTCGATTCAGCCGGGTGAGTTCGCCAAGGTGCTGATCATCATCTTCGTGGCCGCGTTCCTGGTCGCCAACCGGGAGCTGTTCACCAGCGCCGGAAAACGCTTCCTGGGCATGACCTTCCCCCGTCTGCGCGATCTGGCCCCGCTGCTGTTGGTCACCTTCGTCGCGGTGATCGTGCTCGTCTACGAGAAGAACCTCGGGTTCTCGCTGCTGGTCTTCGGGACCGTGCTGGCCATGATGTACATCGCGACCGGGCGGGCGTCGTGGCTGCTCATCGGATTGGCCATGTTCTCGGTCGGCGCGATCATCGCCTACCAGCTGTTCGGGCACGTCCGCGTGCGCGTGCAGGTGTGGGAGGACCCGTTCGCCACGTATTACACGACGGGCTATCAGATCGCGCAGGGCCTGTTCGGCATGGGCACCGGCGGGCTGGCCGGGACCGGGCTGGGCAGTGGGCGGCCGCAGGACGTCCCGTTCGCCAATACCGACTTCATCATCTCCACCATCGGCGAGGAGCTCGGGCTGATCGGGCTGGGCGCGGTGCTGGCGCTGTTCCTGATCCTGTGCATCCGCGGCTTCAGCGCCGCCCTCACCACCCGCGACGCCTTCGGCAAGCTGCTCGGCGGCGGGCTGGCGTTCTCGATCGGCTGGCAGCTGTTCGTGGTCGTCGGCGGTGTCACCAAACTGATTCCGCTGACCGGTCTGACCACCCCGTTCATGTCCTACGGCGGTTCCTCGCTGCTGGCCAACTACATCATTCTGGCGCTGCTCATCCGCATCTCCGCCGACGCCCGCTCGGCCCCGCCGCCGCCCACCCGGCCGGTGCCGACGGTCCCGCCCATCGCCGACGCCATGACCGAGCACGTCTCGCGCCGCCTGCTCCCGCGCCGCCGCTGAGCCGAATGGCCGTGCCTCGGCACGGGAATCGGAGGAAGCTGGTCGAGTGACCTCTTCCAGCACCGCGGGCCGGACCGCGCTCGACAATGTTCGCGTCTTCGACGGCCGTACGCTCAGCACACCCACCACCGTCGTCATCGACGGCGCGATCATCGGCACCGAGGACACCGGCGCCACGCGCATCGACGCCGGCGGCGCGGTCCTGCTCCCCGGATTCATCGACGCTCACGTGCACATCCACGACACGGCAACTCCGTCCGCCTTCACGCCTTTCGGCGTGACCACCGCACTGGACATGGCGTGCGACCCCGATATCGTGGCCGATCTGCGGAACACCGTGGGCACCACCGATATTCGCAGCGCGGGCATGGCCATCGTCGGCCCCGAGGGCATGCACAGCAAGTTCCTCCCCGAAACCGCCGTCATCCGCTCCGCCGACCAAGCCGAACCCATGGTGGCCCAACGGCATTCCACCGGATCGAACTACATCAAGCTGGTTCTCGAAGCCCCCGGCGACGGCGGACCCGACGAAACCTCCGCCAAAGCCGCTGTCGCCGAAGCCCATGCCCGCGACCTGCTGGTCATCGCCCACGCGACCAACCCGGCCGCCTACGCCCTGGCTCTCGACGCCGGCGTCGACATCATCACCCACATCCCCGTCGGTGCCGCCCTCCCGACGGCCACCATCACCCGGATGGCCTCGGAAGGCACGGTCGTCACCCCGACTCTCACCATGATGGAGGCCATGACCGCCTTCCGCGGCATCCCGGGTGCGTTCGCCGACGCCCTCACCAACGTCGCCGCCCTGCATGCCGCCGGTATCCCCATCCTGGCGGGCACCGATGCCAACGCCTCCACCGGTGTCCCCTGCAACCCCGCGTTCGGCGACTCCCTCCACCACGAACTGGAACTCCTCGTCCAATCCGGTCTCACCCCCGCGGAAGCGCTGAATGCGGCAACAATCTTGCCCGCCAAGTACTTCGGCCTCACCGACCGAGGCTCCATCGAACCGGGTCTGCGCGCCGACCTGGTTCTCCTCGACGGCGACCCCCTCGCCGACATCACCGCGACGCGGTCCATCCGCCAGGTCTGGTCCGCCGGAGTGCCTATCCCTCGGTAGCTTTCGAGATCAGCGAGCTCAATGTGAAGAATGGGCCTAATCGTGCAGGTACGGGGTTGATTTAGCGGGAAGCCGCCCTTGGGGCGGGAGAACTGCACGGCCGCAAGTCGGCGATCACCTGGTGAGCTGGGGGTTCGGTCGGCCTGTGGAGGAATCGACGAGTGTGAAAACGCTTTCGCGTCACACGGTCTGGTCCGGGTCAGCGGAGCTTGGTGGGGAGGCGGTCGGTCAGGAGGGGGATGTGGGGGCGGAGGGTCAGGCAGAAGGTGAGCCAGCAGGAGCCGAGGAGCCAGCCTGCGAGGACGTCGGTGGGCCAGTGCACGCCGAGGTAGAGGCGGGATAGGCCGACGGCCAGGACGAACAGGGTGGCGATCGTGATCGCGAGGATGCCGATCGATTTGCGCCAGTAGGGCAGTGCGACGGCGACCAGGATGCCCGCGACCACAGTGGAGCCCAGGGCGTGGCCGGAGGGGTAGGAGTGGTTGGTCTCGGTGACGAGATGGTCGATGACCGGGGGGCGGTCGCGGGCGATGAGGAGTTTGCCGAAGAAAGTGAGCGCTCCGGCACCGGCGGCGGCGATCGCGATGAGGACCGCCTGCTCCCAGTACTTGCGCCACGCCAACACGACGCACGCCAGGATCGAGTAGATCGCGACCGAGGTGGTGTCACCGGCGGTGCTGATCGCCTTGGCGAGCTTGGTCCAGGCGGCGGTGCGCTGGTCGATGAACCATTGCAGCCAGGACGAATCCGGGCCGACGGGACCGTTGTGCGGGGCCACCACGCAGGTGAGGACGACGAGAGCCACGGCCGACGCCAGCGTGAGGAGGACGCCGGTGCGGGGAAGGTCCGAGAGTCGGAAGGGCCGTGTCGTCGTGAGTGCTTCTTCCTTTGCGGGTGGTGGGGACAGCATGCCATCGAGGTTGCCATGGCATCGCTGAGAGGATGTTGAGAGCCGGCTGGGCGGGTCCGTCCCGCCGCGAACCGCGTCGTCCGGCATGCTGGTGGCCGTGCGAGTGCTGGTGGTCGAGGACGAGGTGCGGTTGGCGCAGACGATTCGGCGCGGGCTCGAGCTCGAGGGGTTCGTGGTGCAGCTCGCCCACACGGGGACCGAGGGGCTGTGGGCGGCGTCGGAGGAGCGCTTCGATGTGATCGTGCTCGACATCATGCTGCCCGAGCTGAGCGGCTACGAGGTGCTGCGACGGCTGCGCGCGAAGGACGTGGCCACGCCGGTGCTGATGCTGACCGCCAAGGACGGCGACTACGAGCAGGCCGACGCCCTGGATCTGGGCGCGGACGACTACCTGACCAAGCCTTTCTCGTTCGTGGTGCTCATCGCCCGGCTGCGCGCCCTGCTGCGCCGCCGCGCCCCGCAGCAGCCGGCGCTGCTGTCGGCGGGCGATCTGGTGCTGGATCCGGCCCGGCGCACGGTGCGGCGCGGCGATGTCGCCCTCACCCTCACCCCGCGTGAGTTCGGCTTGCTGGAATTCCTGTTGCGGCACAAGGGATTGGCGCTGACCAAGATCGAGATCCTGCGCAATGTGTGGGACGCCCACTACGACGGACCGGAGAACGTGGTCGAGGTCTACGTCGGATATCTGCGCAAGAAGATCGACGCCCCCTTCGGCCGCACCAGCATCGAGACGCTACGGGGCGTCGGGTATCGCATGGTCGATCCCGACGGGCAGCCTGATCACGAATCGAGCTCCACCCCAGGGTGATTCATCGATCGTCACCGATCCGCCGTGCGCGGCCACGATTTCCGCGACGATCGCCAGACCCAGCCCGGAACCGCCGGTGGCGCGGGCGCGATCGGCCTCCAGCCGCACGAAGCGGCCGAATACCCGCGCACGGTCGGCCACCGGAATGCCGGGACCGTCGTCGTCCACCAGCACCAGGGCGTGCGCGCCGTCCCGTCGCACGGTGACCACCACCGTGGAGCGGGCGTGCGCGGCGGCATTCTCGACGATATTGCGCAGTGCCCGAGCGAGTTTGGGCTGATCACCCTGCACCCGGACCGGTTCGATGTCGGTGCGCACCGTCAACCCGCCCCGCGCGCGCAGGGCGGCCGCCTGCTCCCCCGCCAGATCGTCGAGATCCACGTCCCCGGTGCGCAATTCGAGCCCGTTCTCGTCCGCCGCCGCCAGCGTCAGCAGGTCTTCGATCAACTGCCGCATGCGCTCGGTCTCCGGAAGCATTGTGCCGCCGATCAATTCGGCGTCCAGCGTCTCGGGCCGGTCGCGCGCGAGCTCCAGGGCGGCCGTGACCACCGCCAGCGGGCTGCGCAGTTCGTGCGAGGCGTCGCCGACGAAGCGGCGTTGCGCCTCGTGCCCGGCCTCGACGCGGGCCAGCATGTCGTTCATGGTCTCGGCCAGCCGCGCGATCTCGTCGCGCGCCACGGGCACCGGCACCCGCTCCGAGAGCCCGGTCGCGCCGATGCCCGCCACCCGGCTGCGGATCTCCTCCACCGACCGCAGCGATCGCCCCACCAGCAGGTAGGTGGCCAGCGCGGCGGCGGCCACCACGAGCGGCCCGCCCACCGCGACCAGCGCGCCGACCCGTTTCACCGCGCGCTCGGCGGGCTCGCTGTCACCCGCGACCAGCACGACATAGCGGCCGTCGGGCGCGACCACCGGGCGCGCCGCGACCCGCAGGTCCTTGTCGTGGGCGGAGGTGGGCCGCAATCCGTGCGCGGGCTCGGTCACGGTGTTCGGATCCAGCAGCGGCGCCGATGTTTTCGCGTCCGACGCCCGCACGATCCGCCCCCGCGCATCGACGATCTGCACCACCGCGACCTGACCGGTGGCATCGAACAGCGACCCCGGCAGCTCGGCGACCGAACCGCGCGTCAGCTCGTTCACGATCGAGTCCGCCCGCGTCCCCGCCGCCGCGTCGAGCTCCCGCAGCAGGGACCGGTTCAGCAGCCCGAGCATGGCCGCGGCCGCCAGCAGCAGGACCGCGCCCACGGTCAGCGCCGCGGCGACGGCGGACCGAATCCGCAACCCCCAATGCGAGGGCCGCAGCCATTCCCGGATCCGATTCACGCCCCCATCAGATCACAGAGGATGTTGACGACGGTCACATGGGCGCGCATACTCGACCATGTGACCGATGGTTACTTTCCGGTCCGGGCCGAGTCCTCGAATGAAAAGTGCTGACATGACCGAGATCTCCCTCGACACGCCCTACTCATCGGGCGTCTCCCGCCTCGACATCGAACAGGCGCTGCGCGCGGCCGGGCGGGACCCACAGCGACTCCAACTCGCGGACCTGGCCCTGGTGGAGGACTTCCACACCATGGGCCGCATCGCCACCGGCCAGCTGGCCGAGCTGGCCGCCCTCACCCCCGAGTCCCGCGTGCTCGATGCCGGCAGTGGAATCGGCGGCACCGCGCGCTTCGTCGCCGACACCTACCGATGCCGCGTGACGACCGTCGATCTGACCGAGGACTACTGCGCGACCGCGCGCTGGCTCAACGGCCTGGTCGGGCTGGACGGCGCGATCACGGTCCGGCAGGGCGACGTCACCGCACTACCGTTCGGGGACAACAGTTTCGACGTCGTGTTCAGTCAGCACGTGCAGATGAACATCGCCGACAAGGACGCGCTGTACGCGCAGGCGTACCGCGTGCTGGACGCGGATGGCCGACTCGCCCTCTGGGACATCACCGCCACGGCGAACAGCGTGCCCGCCTTTCCACTGCCCTGGGCCGATCGTCCCGACCAGAGCCACCTCGTCACCCCGGACCAGCTGCGCGCGGCGATCGAGAAGCCGGGCTTCGCGATCGAGCACTGGGACGATCTCACCGATCAGGCGGCCACGATCATGCGAATGGTGCTGTCCGCACCGCCGAATCCCGTTGGCCTGCAGGTCTTCGTCCCCAACTTCGCCGAGAAGATCGAGAACCTGACCGCGGGCCTGACCGATGGCCGTCTGCGGGCGATCCGGTGTATCGCCCGGGCCCGCAAATCCTGACGCGCCTCAGCGCAGGCGTCGGGGGCGGCGGGTGCGGCGGGTGCGGCGGGGTTCGGGGCGCAGCAGCGGGGCGATGGAGCCGGAGTAGCCGGAGGCCAGGAGTTCGGTCATGGCGGTGAAGGTGCCGACGAAACGAGTCGCTGTGGCGCGGTCGAAGCGGGCCGTGGGGTAGAGGAAAGGACCGGTGATCCCGGTGGGGGCGCCCGTGTGGTCGTAGTTCTCGGTGAGGCCGAATTCGAGGTCGTGCTTGGCGCGAATGACGCCGCTGGGGAATTCGGTGATCGATATGCCCGACGGCGCGGGGGCCGCGGGCGCGGCGTCGGCACGCTGGAGGATGAGGGTGGCCTGGAACAGGGGGTGGGCCGGATCCTCCGGAAGGCAGCGGCGTAGGCGTGGATTCGAGGTGTCGGGATGCGCGAAGGCGGCCAAGGCGACCCGTTTGACCTGGTCGATCAGGTCGTTCATGTCGGTGGCGCGGTCCAGGCGGATGCGTAGCAGCACATCGTCGGCCAGGTTGCCGACCAGATCCGCCAGCAGCGGGTCGTCGCGGCCGGAGACGGCGGTCGCGACGGTCACGTCCTGGGACTTGGCGAAATTGGCGACACTGAGCGCGAACGCGGTCTGCAGCAACATGAACAGGCTGACCCCGCTCTGGCGTCCGCGCGCGAGCAGGGCCTGGTGGATGGCCGCGTCCAGGCGGAGCTGAATGATGTCGCCCGTGGCATCGGGTTGCGCGGAACGCGGTCTGTCATAGGGGAATTCGAGCGGCGTCGGCCGGCCGACCAGATGGTTGGCCCAGTACCGCAACTGGGTGTTCGCGCGGCCGTACGGATCGTCGTCCGCACCCAGATACTCGTGCTTCCACAGCGTGTAGTCGATGTAATCGACAGGCAGCGGCGGGAATTCGGGAGCCCGGCCCGCACCCCGGGCCAGATACGCGGTGACCAGGTCACGCAGCAGCGGTGGAATGGATTGGCCGTCCAGCGAGATGTGGTGGATCACCAAGGCCAGCACCACATCCCGGCTGCCGAGCCGGTAGATGCGGGCCCGGATCGGCAGTTCCGATCCGAGATCGAAGGCCCGCGCCGCGAATTCGGCGAACTGCTCGGTGAGCTGGCCCGGGAAGGTGTCGACGACATCCATCTCGACCCGCGCGAACTCGGCGTCCATCACGACCTGAACGGGCCCGTCGGCGGTCGCCGGATAGCAGGTCCGCAGGGGCGCGTGCCGCCGGACCACATCCTCGATGGCCGCCGTCAGCGCGGCGATGCTCACCGCTTCGCCACGAATTCGAAATGCCCGAGCAACATTCCAGTCAGCGGATTGCCCGGCCGCCGCCGCCTGCCACATGCGTTCCTGGGCCGGCGCCAGCGGTATTCGCGGCGACCGCGGCATGCGCCGCAAGGGTGCGGGCTCATCCACGACTCGTAGAAATTCCGCCACTTCAGCAGGCTTTCGCCGCTCCAGTGGCCGTGTCCAGACAGCAATCGGCCCGACCATCGACGCTACCCTCTCAGCCTTCGATCTCTCTCACATCGCCGTCCGAAAGCCCGGCAGCTCTGAGGGACGGCGATGCGGCACAGGGTAGCAATGCGTTAGCTAGACCGCAGTGCGAGGAAGGAGATCCGGCTCACTCGAGCGCATGGCCCAATTGAGGAGGGGCAGCGGCGCTCAGCGCAGCGTCACCATCGTCGGGAGGGAGGCGAAGCCGCGGTTGTTGGAGGCGTGGATGCGCTTCGACGCCGCCGTGTCCACCTCGAAATCGGCCACCCGGGACGCGATCTCCCCCAGTGCGGTGCGCAGTTCCAGCAGCGCCAGATTCGAGCCGAGGCAGTGGTGGCGGCCGCTGCCGAACACCAGCGAGTCGGAGGTGTCGCGGTCCAGGTCGAAGGTGTCGGGGTCGGCGAAGACCTCGGGGTCGCGGTTGGCCGCACCGGTGAGCAGCAGAATGCGCGCGTCGGCCGGAATGGCGACGCCGTGCAGCTCGACCGCCTCGGTGGTGGTGCGCAGCTGGGTCTGGGTCGCCGGATCCCAGCGCATGGCCTCGTCGATCCAGTCGTCGATGCGGCCGTCGAGGGCCGCCCGGCGCTGGTCGGGGTGCAGATACGCCGCGTGCCAGGCATTGCCGAAGGTGAGCATGCTGGTTTCGATGCCCGCGCCGACGAGCAGGATCAGCACGCCGACGATCTCCTCGGGGGTCAGCCGGTCGTCGCCGTCGGCGGCGTCGAGCAGCCCGGAGAGCAGATCCTCCTGCCGGGACTTGCTGCGCTCGATGGTGAGCTCGGTGTAGTAGCCGACCAGCGCGCCGATGGCCTGCATGGCCTCGGGCCGCAGATCGGTGGACTCCTCCTCGGTGTACATGATCTCCATGCCGAGCTTGCGCAGCATCTCGCGGTCGCCCTCGGGCACGCCGACGAGTTCGGAGATCACCTCGGTCGGGAACGGCCCGGCAAACTCGGCCATCAGGTCGAAGCTGCCGCGCTCGAGCAGCGGTTCCAGCAGTCCGACCGCGATCTCGCGCAGGCGCGGGGCCAGCGACTGCACCCGGTGCGCGGTGAACGCCCGTGTCACCAGCCCGCGCAGGCGGGTGTGCTTGGGCGGGTCCATGGCCACGAAGGAGAAGAAGCGCTCGGCCTGCGGTCCCCAGAAGGCGGGTTCCATGCGCAGGCCGTTCTTGCTGGAGAAACGCTCGGAATCGCGGAGGGCGGCAAGGACGTCGGCGTGGCGCGAGAGGGCCCAGAAGTCGTCGTCCTCGTTCCGGTAGACCGGGGCCTCGCTACGCAACCTGGCATAGTAAGGGTACGGATCAGCATGGACATCGAAATCGAATGGGCTATAGCGCAACTGCATGACGAACCTTCCGGCAATGCCACGGAGCGGGCGCGGGCATGCCGCTACCGGTCCGCAACTGAAGCTGACAGTTTCAGACCCTAGCCGAAAAGAATTGGGAGCGTAGTGAACTCGGATTCCGCGGCAGACCACCCCGAGGCCACCGAGGCGCGCATCGACACCGGCAAGCCGCACCCGGCCCGCCGGTACGATTACTGGCTGGGCGGCAAGGACAATTTCGCCGCCGATCGCGAGTCCGCCGACGCCGTGGCCGAGGCCTTCCCGACCGTGCAGCTGGCGGCGGTGGAGAACCGCAACTTCCTGCGCCGCGCTACCGCGTACCTGACCGCCGAGGCGGGCATCCGCCAGTTCCTCGATATCGGCAGCGGCCTGCCGACCGCGGGCAATGTGCACGAGATCGCGCAGGGCATCGCCCCGGAGTCGCGCATCGTCTACGTCGACAACGATCCGATCGTGCTGCTACACGCCCGCGACCTGCTCAACAGCGCCCCGGAGGGCCGGACCGCCTTCATCGACGCCGATCTGCGTGAGCCGCAACGCATCCTGGAGCACCCCGATCTACTGGCCACCCTCGACCTGAGCAAGCCGGTCGCGCTCATGGTGGTGGCGGTCATGCACTTCATGACCGACGACAACCACCCCTACGAACTGATCCGGCAGTTGACCGAGCCGCTGGCTCCCGGCAGCTACCTGGTCATGTCCCACGCCACCAGCGACTATCTCGAGGAAGAGGACCTGGCGCGGTCGACCGAGGCCAATCAGCGCAGCGGCGTTCCCTTCCGGCTCCGCACGGGCGCCGAGTTCGCGAAGTTCTTCGACGGATCCACCCTCGTCCCGCCCGGCATCACCGCGGTGACGCTGTGGCGTCCCGAGGAATACCGGCCGCACCCACGCCCGGAGGCGGTCAGCATGCTGGGCGCGGTGGGCCGGATTCCCTGATCCCTTCCTCAGAGCCGCCCGACGTCCTTGAGCACGCGCCGCGTCTGCGCGAAGAGCATGCCGACATTGACCGACTTGCGGCACACCACCACCACGACCACGTCCTCCCGGCTCTCGGTGCGGACGAACAGGTGGGTGAGGTTGTCGCTGTTGACCAGGATCTCCTGGAAGTAGTGCCGCTCCAGGCGGATTCCGCGGCGCTCCTTCCAGATGTTCTCGATCATGACCACGTTCCGGCCCTGGAACAGTTCCAGCGTGGCCGCGGCCAGCAGGTCGAGCACCTCGGACGGATGGTTGTCGACGGTCTCGACCGACAGCAGCATGCCGGTGGACATGTCGATGGCGCCCGCGGCAATGCATTCGGGCACCTCCGACCGCAATACCTTGACCATGTTCGCGATGCGGTCGGTCATGCTGCCCGGTCCGCCGGCTCCGTTCGATGTGTTCATTGGGTCCTCTCTATTCTTCTCGGGGTCAAGATGCGCCGGCCGTGCAACGGTTGGGGCGACCGCGGCGGGAGCATGTCGTTGATGCCGCTGGCGCCGCGGCGTCGGCGCGGCAGCAGCGTGCGAATCAGGTCGTTGCGGCTCGGCTCGAGTGCCGGCGCTTCGGGTTTCACCGGGACGATGGCCAGCAGATCCTCCTCGAGCATCCGGGCCACATCGACGGTGACCGCGTACAGACTGCGGCTCAGCAAGATCGAGATGTCCCGGCAGCTGCGCCGGCCGTTGGCCCACAGCAGGATCTCCCGCCGATGACCACCGTCGGGCCCGCTGAGCAGCACCCGCCCACGCTCGGTGAGCTGCAGGTGGTTGCGATGCGGCGACACCCGGCCGCGGGCGAGGGCGCACAACCGCCGCTCGGTCTCCAGCAACAGCCACCCCGGTTCGACGCCCCGGACCGGCGACGCCGGATCTTCGGGCGGGAGCGAGCCCTCGGGAACGTCCTGCCATAAGCAACCTCCGATCCAGCCCGATGCGATCGCGAAGCAGCCGTCGATCGCGGCCATCATGGCCACGAGATTGAGATCGGCCGCTCCGGCGGAGGTGCGCCCGGGGCGCGCGAGCAATTCGCGTACCCCGGGCGCTCCGGGCGAATCCACCGTGACCACCAGCCCGTGGACGACATGGAGGTCCCCGCCCGGCTCCCCGGTCACCCGCAGCACCCCGGTGCGCGTGGTGACCGCGGCCTGTGCCAATTCCTGGACCAATTCCTTCGCTGATTCACGGCCCAGCGCCAGCAGTCGCCCTGGTCCGGCGACGGCTCCCGTAGTCATGCTCGAACTCCTGGGAAATAGGCATGGCGAAAAGGCGCATCGCAGCCGGAACCGAACCGGATGCGAAAGGTGCACGCCTGGTTGAGATTTCGACGGTGAATCACTCCGAACCGGCTCACCGCGTCGGAGATATCGTGGCAGCCCAGTTGTTTTGGAGCAACGAAATCCGGCGAATTGATTACCTAAGTCCCACGGGTCGCTCGGCCCGACGATCACTGAAACGAGCATCACCAGCGCAAGCGATCCGCAATGCGCGCCAACGGCGGTTAAGCGTGCTTGACGTTCGCATCACGGAAAGATATTGCGGCGCAATATGAACCGTCCGGTCGAATTTCTTTATGAATAATCGCGACAAATAGCGCAATTCGCCAGCGTCAGCAGATCTTCCGCATGCCGGCGCGCCAGCATCGTCGAGGCCGACCGCAGCTGCCGACGGCACTCGGCTCGCGCCCAGGGCTCTCCGCCGGCGCGGGCGATGAACGCGGCCGCGCGCGCGGGCGGCCGGTGCCACAACTCGAACGCGACGCCGATCTCGCGGCCGAAACGGTCCATCTCCGCCACCCCCGCCGCGGATGCTCCCGCGCACAGCGCACCCATGGCGCACGCACAGCCCAGCAGCGGGGCGGACCGGTGCCGCAGGGTTTCCCGGAACTCGTCGAGGCTCGCCACCGGACCGGCCGCCTCGGCGCGGTCACGATGCCGGTTCAGGCAGATCTCGATGACCGCGTCCTCCAGGTGGGCGATGGCACCGAGCCCAGCGGCCGGCGCGGCCGCCAGTGTCCAGACGGCCAAGCCGTGCAGCGCATCCCCGACCAGGACGGCATCCTCGACACCCCACAGCCGCCACACCGTCGGACGGCCGCGGCGCAACTCGTCACCGTCCGTCGCCTCGTCGTGGATCAGCGTGAAGTGGTGGACCAGTTCGACCGCGGCGGCCGCGCGCAGGGCGGCGTCGGTCGGGCCGCCCGCGGCCGCGGCGGCGGCCAGGACCAGCGCGGGCCACCATCCCCCGCCCGTCTCCTCGGCCACGGCAGTGCCCTCGGCATCACACCAGCCCAGGTGATAACCCGCCATGACCCGCAATTCGCCGGGCAGGGTGTCGATCGCGGCCCGCATGAGCGGTCCGGTCCGCCGGCGGGCTCGGCGCAGCAGGTGCGCGGCATGGTCACCGGATCCGATTCCCCCGCCCCGCACGGTGTCCCGACCGTAGAAGGCGGGATCGGCCGCTGTCGACGAACTCATGGCAACCTCCAGTGACTGCTGCGGACTCGTGATCGCGAGGTGTCAGCGCCGGGCCGGTGTCCGCTCGGCATAGCGGCCGGTATGGCTGTGCCAGTAGGCGTTTCCCGCCATATGGTTGCGCAATCGGTCGATATGCGCCGTGACCTCGGCCCGCGCCCGGCCGGGCAGTTCATGATCGGCGAGGAATCCGGGAATCTGCTCGCGCACAATGAATTCGAATTGCCGCGCCCGCTCGTTGGCGAGATCGACGACGATATCGGCGGCGGTCTCACGCGAACAGCCCAGAAAAGACTGGGTGAGATAGACCAGATTGTGCAACTCGCCCTCGTATTCGATTTCCCGCTGATACGAGTAGAGGTCGTTGACGAGTGCCGCGTAATCGTGTGCCGAATTCTCCAGTTGCCGAATGACACTGGAGTCGGCGAGCTCGAGAATTCGTGGCTCGGACACCATCTCGAGCGACTGCGGCACGTCCATCGCACGGAAGAGCGGCCCGCCGGAGGTCAGCCGCCGCAGCTCCAGATAGTCGACAGGATCGGGCATGCGCTGACGAATCTCGTTCTCCAGCACATACTCCCACTCCTCGAAGAGATCGATCAGCGCTGCCCGCAGCCGATCTCGCCCGGCGTCGTCGAGGCCGGGCCCGGAGTCGTGCCACAGGCGGGCCAGACCCAGTTCGAGCGGAGTGCGCGGCGGGGGTGCCGCCTCGGTCAGCTGTAACGGCAGGCGCCGCAACTGATCTCGCCCGGAGATCGGATCGGCCCGGAACACCCGCGCGGCCAGATCATTGGCGTAGGTACCCCAGGCGCACCAGCGTGAGCGCAGCACCAACTCGTCCGCTTCCGCGTCGGGATCGACCATCGCCATCAGCGCGGCGAAGTCGGCGGCGTCCAGCGATTCGGCCGTCCAGCCCACCACCGGATCGAACAGGCCCACCGATGCGGCCCAGCCCGGCAGGTCGGCGCGGGTGGTCTCCAGGTGCGGATTCACGGCGATCACGGGCGGGGTCAGCAGCCCCCGCACCGGCAGCGGCCCGGAGGTGCGCGGCGGTGGCACGTGCTGCTTCAACTGGACGCGCAGCCCCGGGGCGAGCCGAATCGAGGCGGTGCCCAATCCGGTCGGGCCGCGGTCGACGCCGCTGTTCATGTACCGGCTCGAGCGCTGATGCCACTCGTGTCCACCCGCCTGCCAATCCTGCAGGCCCACCGCGTAGCGCGCCACGGCCGACTGCTCGGCCGGGGTGGCCGCGCGCTCGACGAACAGTTGCGGCACATCGACCAGCGCCGTGTCCTCGAACTGCTTCAGCCGCGAGGTGAGCATGTCATTGGTGAGCTCGGCGGCCGACTGGGTGGGCAGGCGCAGAAACCGTTCCAGCACCAGCACCATGTTCGCGTTCTCGCCCTCGACGCGGACCTCACGCTCGTAGGAGAACAGGTCGTTGCGCAGATGCACTGCGTCGGAGAAGGTTTCGCACAGCACCCGCAGCGGACGCTCGGCGGCGAAGCGTTCGGGCACCTCAGCGCCGCAGGCGAACTCCACCAGGTTGGCCGACCAGGGTGCACCGCCCACGCGCCGGCGCATCTCGATGTACTCGATGGGGTTGGCCACCCGGTCGCGCGCGATATTGTCCAGCTCCCAGAGCGATTCGACCATGAGATTGTGGGTGGAGGTCCGCATGCGCCGCCGCCAGCCGGACGACATGACCGGAATGGTGCGGGCCCAGCAGTCGGCCAGCCCCGCCTCCGAGGGGGTCTCGGGTTGCGGTGCGGCGCAGCCGGGTTCACCCATGAACTGTTCCAGCCGCCGCAGATAGCGCGTTGCCTCGGCGCGATTGCGGGTGGCCTTGTACTGCGAGAGGAACCAGTCGTCGAAATAGAAGACCCAGATGTACCACTCGGTCAGCAGCGCCAAAGTCTCGGCGTCGCAGTCGGGATGGGTGTAGGCGCACAGCAGCGCGTAATCCATCCGGTCCAATTTCTCGGCGTCCCATATGGGTTTGCCGTCGACGCCGGGTTCGCCGAGCATGCCGAGGCGGTCGGCCCAGGCCGCGGCGTGCGCACGGGCGTAGGCGTAGTGGGGATTGCGCCGGGCGGGGTGCGGAGAATAGAAGTCGGGCAAGGTGAAGGGCTTCAACTCCGGGGGCCCTTTCGGTCGAACGAACCGGGGCAGAACTCTCACTGCGACAACGTGATCAGCGTCACAATCATGGTAGAGGCCCGTTGCCGTCTCGCCAACACCTCGCAATCCGACCGGACCGACCAGTACATGCCGGACCAGTCCGCGTGGCGCCGACCGAGATAGCCTGGGCGCTGCCCCACCCGACCACCCGCCGCCACACCAGGAGGATCGTCCATGTCGAATCCCGCCCCCGACCGCGCCCCGATCCTGCGGCGCCTGGGCGATCGCGGCCGGGTCCGGGTGATCGTCGCCGGCGGCGGCACAGGCGGCCACACCTACCCGGCGGTGGCGGCGGTGCGCGCGCTGCGGGACCTGGCCGCCGAGGTCGGCGCGGCGGCCGAGGTGCTGTGGGTGGGCGTCCCCGACAGCCTGGAACAGCGGGTGGCGGCCGAGAACGACATCGACTTCACCGGTATCAAGGCCGGAAAGCTACGGCGCGATCGCAATCCGCTCAAGATGCTCAACAAGGACAATGCCCGCGACGCCCTGCGGGTGCCGATCAGCGTCCTCACCGCCCAGGGCCTGGTCGGCAAGTACCGCCCGGACGCGGTGCTGTGCACCGGCGGCTACGTGTGCGCCCCGATCGGCATGGCCGCCGCACTGCGCCGGCGGCCGCTGGTCATCCACGAGCAGACCACCGGCATCGGCAAGGCCAACCTGCTGCTGGCCCGGATGGCCGATCGCATCGCGCTCAGCTCCGAGGCGTCGCTGGCCATACTGCCCGCCCGGGTCCGGGGCCGGGCCCTGGTCACCGGCAACCCGATTCGGCCCGCCCTCACCACCGGCGACGCGGCGGCCGCGGTCAAGGCCCTCGACTGGGACGGCTACACCCCCGGGCTGCCGACCGTCTACATCACCGGCGGCGCGCAGGGCGCGGTGCAGATCAACGATCTGATCGGCGCGCTGATGCCCGAACTCCTCCACTCCGCCAACGTGATTCACCAGTGCGGCCGTCTGTCCTACGACAAGGTCCGCGCCCTCGCCGCCACCCTGCCCGAGGACGTGCGCGGCCGATACCTGGTGCGCGAGTTCATCGGATCGGAACTGCCCGACGTGCTGGCGCTGACCGATGTGGTGGTATCCCGTTCCGGCGCGGGCACTCTCGCCGAACTCACCACCCTCGGCAAGCCCTCGGTGCTGATCCCCTACCCGCACTCGGTGGGCGGCGAGCAGATCCGCAATGCCCGCATCCTGGCCGATCACAATGCCGCCCGCGCCCTCATCGGCGCGGACGCCACGGTCGAGAATCTGCGCACCGCGCTGACCGAGCTGCTCACCGAATCCGAGACCCGCACAGCCGTTTCCGCCGCCGCGCGGGCGCTGGGCCACCCGGCGGCCGCCGAGGAACTCGCCCTGACGGTGCTGGATCTGGCGACCCGATAATTCCCGGCGCGATTCGGGATAAATCACACATGCCAATCTCAGGCTGACTGAGTAAGGTCAGAGGTGTCAGCAAGTCCCCGGCAATTTGTCCGGGGCCTGCGATACACAGAGATTGGAGATGCCATGCAAATCCAGGTCTTCGCCGACAAGCACGTCGGTGGTGGCGCGATCGCCCAGGAAGCAACCGACTCCATCGCTTCGATTCTGGATCGATTCGCTGATCATCTCACCCGGGTCGAGGCCCACATCACCGATGTGAACGGCCACAAGGGTGGATCCGAGGACAAGAAGTGTTCGCTGGAGGCGCGGCCCAAGGGCCAGCCGCCGGTCGCGGTCACCCACAAGGCCGAGACAGCCGAAGAGGCGTATCTCGGAGCCGCGGAAAGCATGGCTCACCTACTCGACAGCAAATTCGGCAGACTGCATCACGCCAAGGGCGGCGAGACCATCCGCCATTTGGTGGCGGACTGAGTTGAACAACTCTCGTAGCTCGCGGCCGCACCTCCCAAGGCCGTGGGCAAGCCCCTGAAATCCCGACGAGAGGGTCACTAAGGAAGTAGCCCGAGGCGGCGTGCTCGCACGACCGCCTCGTGGCGATTATGTGCGCCGAGCTTGGTCATGGCGCTTCGCAAGTAACTCTTCACCGTCTCCGGCCCCACCGAGAGTCGTTGCGCCGTTTCGAGATTCGTACATCCGAGCGCGACGTGGGCGAGCACGTCCAGCTCTCGCGGCGCGAGCGAGACCGCATCATCGGCCGCCGCGACCCCCGAGACCAGACGCGCGAGCTTCTCGGTCACGTCCCGTAATCGCGAGCGCGCCGAGGCGTCCGACACCGACTGGGTGATCCCCCGCAGCTCCGCGTGCAGATCCCGAAGCTGTTCGGTCACAACCGTATTGGCGCTCGCCATCGCGTCCCGCGCGAAGGACAGCCGCAGCCGCCGGTCCACCTCGTCGCGGATCGCCAGCTCGGTGGCCAGCCGCCGCCCGGCCTGCACCATCTCGTCGGCGACCCGGTCGCCGATCACCCCGGAATCCCGGTTGGCCACATAGATCACCGCGCGCGCCTCGCCCTTCACCACCACCGGCACCGCCACCACCGCACGCAGCCCCTCGCCGAGCACCGGGGCGTCGTAGTGGTGGGTGATGGTCGAGGCCGAGCGATAGTCGGCCACCGAGCGCGGCTTGCCGGTCGCCACCGCGGACCCGCCCAGCCCCGAACTCGGCGCGACCGCCAGCCCGCGCATGCCGTTGGTGCGGGTGCCCACGAACTCGCTCAGCACCAGCGTGCCCGCGTGCACCTCACCCCCGAAGACGACCGGCAGCTTGGACAGGGCGGCGAGACCGCGCAGCTCAGCGCGCAGAGCGTCACCGTCGCTCGGGCGCAGCAGCCCGTCGGAGGCGGAGTTCATCGGGCAGCCCCTTTCGGGGGTGGCACGGGGTTGATGTGACGTAGATCCTACTGATGTGAGCGAGAGCACAGCGAGCTATGCCTCGGGGGTGTGGGACGCACCCCTGCTGGGCGACACCATCGGGGCGAATCTGGACCGGACCGCGGCCGCGCATCCCGAGCGCGACGCCCTGATCGACTACACCACCGGCATCCGCTGGACCTACCGGGAGTTCACCGCCGAGGTGGACGCGCTGGCGCTGGGCCTGCTGGCCTCCGGCATCGGCAAGGGCGACCGGGTGGGCATCTGGGCGCCGAACTGCCCGCAGTGGACGCTCACCCAGTACGCGACGGCCAAGATCGGCGCGATCCTGGTCAACATCAATCCGGCCTACCGCTCGCACGAACTGCGATATGTGCTGCGCCAGGCCGGAATTCGGCTGCTGGTGGCGGCCCCGGCGTTCAAGACCTCCGATTACGCGGCCATGATCGACGAGGTGCGGCCGGAGTGCCCGGAACTCGAGCAGGTGGTGCTGCTCGACGGCCCGAACTGGCGGGACCTGTTCTCGACCGGCCGGGCCGCCGACCCGGACCTGCTGGCGACCGCGCAGTCGGCGCTGTCCACCGACGATCCGATCAATATCCAATACACATCGGGCACAACGGGTTTCCCCAAGGGTGCGACGCTGAGCCACCACAATATCCTCAACAACGGATACTTCGTGGGTGAGCTGTGCGGCTACACCGAGCAGGACCGCATCTGCATCCCGGTCCCCTTCTACCACTGCTTCGGCATGGTGATGGGCAATCTGGCCGCCACCAGTCACGGTGCCGCCATGGTCATTCCGGGCCCGGCCTTCGAGCCGCGCGCCACCCTGGAGGCGGTCGCGGCCGAGCGCTGCACCTCGCTGTACGGGGTGCCGACCATGTTCATCGCCGAGCTGGCCGATCCGGACTTCGAGACCTACGACCTGTCCTCGCTGCGCACCGGCATCATGGCGGGCTCGCCGTGCCCGACCGAGATCATGAAACAGGTCATCGAGCGCATGGGCATGCGCGAGGTGAGCATCTGCTACGGAATGACCGAGACCTCCCCGGTCTCCACCCAGACCCGCCGCGACGATTCGCTGGTGCAGCGCACCGCCACCGTCGGCCGCGCCGGGCCGCATATCGAGGTGAAGATTGTCGACCCGGTTTCCGGGGTAACCGTCCCCCGTGGCGAACCCGGTGAACTGTGCACCCGCGGCTATTCGGTCATGCTCGGCTACTGGGGCGAGCCGGAGAAGACCGCCGAGGCCATAGACGCCGCGCGCTGGATGCACACCGGCGATCTGGCGACCATGGACGCCGACGGCTATGTCGCCATCACCGGCCGCATCAAGGACATGGTCATCCGGGGCGGGGAGAACATCTACCCCCGCGAGATCGAGGAGTTCCTCTACACCCACCCCGACATCCTCGATGCCCAGGTGATCGGCGTGCCCGACGCCAAGTACGGCGAGGAGCTGATGGCCTGGATCCGGATGCGGGCGGGCGCAACACCTTTGACCGCCGAGCTGCTGCGCGAGTACTGCACCGGCAAGCTCGCCCATTTCAAGATCCCCCGCTACGTGCACCTGGTCGAGGAGTTCCCGATGACGGTGACCGGCAAGATCCGCAAGGTCGAGATGCGCGAGATCGCCGCTCGGCTGATCGAGGAGAGCAAATGAGCACAGCATCGCAGAGCGATTCCCGCAGGGGTGGTGGCGGGGCGACGGGTCGGGCGAATACCGAGGTTTACCGCGCCGCCCGCGACGAACTGCTGGCGTATGCCACCGACTACGCGGCGGCCGCGCGCGATTTCGAATGGCCTCGGCTGACCGGCCGATTCAACTGGGCCACAGACTGGTTCGACGTCATCGCCGAGGGCAACGACCGTCCGGCGCTCTGGATCGTCGAGGAGGACGGCTCGGAGCAGCGGGTCAGTTTCGCCGAGATGGCCGCCCGCTCGGATCGGGTCGCCAGCTGGCTGCACACCCTCGGGGTCGGCAAGGGCGATCGGGTCATGCTGATGCTGGGCAATCAGGTCGAACTCTGGGAGTCCATGCTGGCGGTGGCCAAGCTGGGCGCGGTCATCATGCCCACCACCGGCGCCCTGGGTCCCGCCGACCTGACCGACCGGATCGAGCGCGGCGGAGCGCGTTTCGTCATCGCCAACAGCCTCGACACCGGCAAGTTCGACGAGGTGGCGGGTGACTACACCCGCATCGTGGTGGGTGACGCGGCGCCGGGCTGGCACAGCTACACGGCCGCGGCGACCACCCCCTCGGCCGGGCCTTTCCGCGCGATCACCGAGGTGACCGATCCCTTGCTGGTCTATTTCACCTCCGGCACCACCAGCAAGCCGAAGATGGTGGAACACTCCCAGATCAGTTATCCGGTCGGTCATTTGAGCACCATGTACTGGATCGGTGTGCGCCCCGGCGACGTACACCTGGCCATCAGCGCGCCCGGCTGGGCCAAGCACGCCTGGAGTTGCTTCTTCGCCCCGTGGCTGGCCGAGGCGACCGTATTCGTCTACAACTACGCGCGTTTCGACGCCGCCGCGCTGCTCGATCAGCTGCGCCGCGCCGAGGTGAACACGTTCTGTGCGCCACCCACGGTGTGGCGCATGCTGATTCAGGCAGATCTGGGCGAGCGACCAAACGGCCTGCGCGAAATCCTGGGCGCGGGTGAGCCTTTGAACCCGGACGTCATCGCCCAGGTGGAGAAGGCGTGGGGGTTGACCATCCGCGACGGCTTCGGCCAGACGGAAACCACGCTGCAGGTGGGCAATACGCCCGGTCAGCCGCTCAAGCCCGGTTCCATGGGCCGACCCGCGCCGGGCGTGCCCGTCGTGCTGGTGGATCCGATCAGCGGAAAGCCCGCCGACGAAGGCGAGATCTGCTTGGATCTGACTGCGGCGCCGGTGAATCTGATGACGGGTTACCTCGGCGACCCCGCACGCAACGCCGCGGTGATGGAGGGTGGCTACTACCACACCGGCGATGTGGCCGCGCGGGATTCCGACGGTTACATCACCTATATCGGCCGCACCGACGACGTTTTCAAATCCTCGGACTACAAGGTCTCCCCCTTCGAGCTGGAGAGCGTGCTCATCGAGCATCCGGCCGTGGTCGAGGCCGCCGTGGTTCCGCAGCCGGACGACACGCGCCTCGCGGTGCCCAAGGCGTATGTCTCGCTGGCGGCAGGATGGGAACCGAACCGCGAAACCGCCCGTGCCATCCTCGAATACGCCCGCGATCACCTGGCTCCCTATCTCCGTGTCCGCCGTCTGGAATTCACGGATCTACCGAAGACGATCTCCGGCAAGATCCGCCGCGTCGACCTGCGCCGCCGTGAGGAGCAGGCGCACGCGGCCGGCGAAACCCTCTCTACCGAGTACCGCTACGAGGACGTTCTGAACGACACCACCCGCTGAATCCGCACCGCCCCAATGCCGCTACGACAGATCGGAGCTCCCGTGCCCCACACCGTGGAAACCGCGACCGCCTACGTCATCGCCGCCCTGGAGGCCAAGGGCACGGCGAGCCGCGAGGACTTCGATATCCCCGGGATCGTCACGACCACCCACGGCCTCACGCAGACCTGGGATTTCCACGCGATCGACCGCCAACGGTTCTGGGGCATAGCGGCAACATTCCTGCGAGCCTGATAACAAGCCTTAAGCGGGCTGGCTCACACTTCGGCGAATTCCCGGTTTCCGGCCGGGAATTCCCCGCACCATGGGGATATGCACACCTCCGACTCCGTGCTGCTGCCACGATTCGTCCTGGCGCGTGCCGCTGCCGCAGGTCTGGACCCCACCCGGCTGGCGCGGGCGGCCGGCATACCGGGCTGGCTGCTGGCCGACGGCGACGCCCGGGTATCCAGTGACTACTTCCCCAGGTTGTGGGAGTTGCTGGAACACGAACTCGACGACCCGGATACGACCCTGCGAGCCACCGGAAGCTACCGGCTCGGCGAATTCGGGTTGATCGACTATCTGATCTCCACCGCCGATACCGTCGGCGGGGGCTTCGGCGTGCTGAGCCCGTATGTGGGCTCGGTGTCCACCAACTACCGGATCGAACTCGGCGAGCAGACCGAGACCGAGTCGACCTTCGACATCTATCTGGTCAACGCCGAGGGGCGCGCCCGCGATCTGGCGGTGCAGATGGCGCTGGTCACCCTGGTCTCGCGGATGCGTCAACTGACCGGTCAATCCATGGACCCGGTTCGCATCGGACTGCGGGAGCGCGCGCCGCGCCGCCTGGACGCCTTTACCGACCAGTTCGGCACGGCCCGGCTGGATTTCGGCGTCCCGATCGACCGCATCACCTATCGCACGGTCGACTTCGACCGTCCCCAGATCACCGCCGATCCGCTGCTGGCGGCCGTGCTGCGCCGCCACGCCGCCACCATGCCACCGCCGCCCCCGCGCACCACCGAATGGCCCGACCGGGTGGCGAGCGTGCTGGCCGAGGTCCTTGACTCCTCCGAGGCGCTGCTCGACCAGGTGGCCCGCCGCCTCTACACCAGCCCCCGCACCCTGCAGCGGCGGCTGGCCGAGTCCGGCACCACCTGGCGGCTCGAGGTGGACCGGGCGCGTAAACGCCATGTGGAGCAACTCGACTCGTCCCCGCCGGGCGGCGTGGACCACTGAACGCGCCCACCGGCGAGTTCGGAACCGATCGGCAGGAGGGGCGGCAATGAACGGATCGGACAGCGTCTTATTGGCCCGTTTCGTGCTCACCCGCGCGCGGGCCGCGGGGCTCGATCCCGTGGAGCTGGCGCGGGCGGCGGGAATCGGGTCCGACGCGCTGGACGGGGACCCGGGAAGCATTCCGGGGCAGTGTTATCCGCGACTGTGGGAACTGTTCGAACGGCGGATGGAATCGCCGCACGTGGGTCTGCTGGCGGCCGAACGGTACGGAATGGGGGAACTGGGGATGATGGACTATCTGCTCGCCACCGCGCCGACCTTCGGCGAAGGTTTGCGGGCCGCGGGGGATTTCGGGGCGCGGCTGACCAACAGTCGCAGCATGCGGGTGGTCGCCGAGACGGATCGGGATCTCACACTGGCCGCGGACACCGGCGCCGAGGGCCGCGGCTCCGAACTGGCGGCGCAGGCGACCTTCGCCTATCTGACCGCACGGGCCCGGCTCGGCTCGGGAACGCCGGTCACGCCGCGGGTGGTCACCCTCCGGCAGCGCGCACCGCGCCACCATGCGCCGATCACCGAGTTCTTCGGCACCGCGACAGTGGAATTCGGGGCCGACGCCGATCTGCTGATCCTGCGTCGCGCCGACGTCGACCTGCCGCAGCACACCGCGAATCCGGGCCTGGCCGAGGTGCTGCGCCGGGGTGCGGCGACGACCGTGCTGCCCGCCCCGCCGGCGCGCGCCTGGGTGGATCTGGTTGTCACGGAGTTCGATTCACTGCCACTCGATCACGAGGCGCTGGAATCGATCTCCCTCGAGGACATGGCGTGGCGACTGCGGATCAGCCCGCGGACCCTGCAGCGCCGGCTGGCGGCCGCGGGGACCAGCTGGAGCCGGGAGCTGGCGAGCGCCCGGCGCCGGGCCGCGTGGTGATGGGCGCTCGTGACCAGCCGATCCGATTGTCACGACAGCATTCTCATGGCCCGGTTCGCCCTGCAGCGGGCCGCGCGAGCCGGACTGGACCCGGACCGGATCGCCCGGCTGGCGGGCGTCCCCGCCTGGCGGGAGGGCGGTGAGAGCACCCGGGTGTCGTCCCGGTACTGCCTGCGGGTGTGGGAACTGCTCGAGCGGGAGACCGGCGATCCCGATGTCGCGCTGCGCGTGTCGGAGGAGAGCGACACCGGCGAGTTCGGCTTGCTCGAGTACCTGTTCCTGTCCGCCGAGACCCTGGGCGCGGCGCTGGACGCGTGCGTCCGCCACACCGGCAGTCTCACAACGAGTTACAGCTTCCGCGTCGCCGAGCGCACCGAGCACGAGGTGCGCTACGAAGTGCGGTCGGGCGTGGAGGACTGCCGGGGGCGGGAGTTGTTGGTACAGGCCGCCTTCGCCCTGCTCGTAGCTCGGGGGCGGGCCGCCACTCGCTGCCCGGTGGTGCCCGCGCAAGTCAGCCTCCGGCAACAGGCCCCCGCCGAGCTCGGTGCGTTCATCGAGCTGTTCGGCACCCGGGCAATCGATTTCGGCGGTCCTGTCGACACCCTGACGCTGCGGACGACGGATCTGGCGCTGCCCATGAAGTCGGCCGATCCCGAGCTGACCGCCGTCCTGCTCTCGTATGCGGCCACCCTGCCCGCCACGCCCGAGCTCGGGGTGACCTGGCTGGATCAGCTCGGCGACGCCCTCGACGCGGCCCTCGCGGACGGCGTGGCGACCCTCGAAGTGGTAGCGCGACGGCTGCTGACCTCACCAAGATCATTACAGCGTCGGCTGGCGGACGCCGGCACCAGCTGGCGGCGCGAGGTGGACCGCGCCCGCCGCCGCAGATTGCAACGCGCCGAACACCTTCCACGCGCTCAACAGGCGGAATTCCTCGGGTACGCGGATCCGGCGAGCCTGCGACGGGCGGTCAACCGGTGGCGGGACAATGCGGATTCATAACGAATCGACCCCGCTGCAACGCCGAAATCGCACCTACCGTACGGTATTCCGGCAACCACACAGCTAGGTTGGCGTGTCACTGACCGGTTTGGCGTCTTCGGAACTCCCCTGCGGCGTGGCCGGAAACAAGACTGGTCGATACGCCAGGACGCGCCTGCCGCGAGGCTCGTCCCGGCGTCGAGATGTACCGCATCACCCCCCGGACCGGTTTAAACGATTGGAGCTTCCTCGTGGGCCACACCGCAGAAACCGCCACCGCGTTCGTCGTCACCGCCGTGGAGGCCAAGGGCACCGCCACCCGTCACGACTTCGACATCCCCGCCATCGTGAGCGCCACCCACAGCATCACCGAGAGCTGGGATTTCCACAGCGTGGACCGGAACATGTTCTGGAACATCGTCGCAACGTTCCTCGAGCACTGAGCTCGCGGAGCATTCCGCCGAGCTCACACACCGTCGACGGACAGCACCGCGTTCATCAGGCTCATGGCCGCCGCGCAGGGATCGGGTTGCGCGGCATGATCGCGGTTCTGCACCCACCAGGTGACGGTGCCGGTATCGGCCACCGTCACCGCGCAGCTGCCGGGATCCTTCGGGTCACGCCAGTACATGCCACCGAAGTGCTTCACCACCAAACGCTCGATCCGATAACCGAACTGATCGGCGATCCGGACCTCGCGTGAGAGGGTGTCGTCACGCAGCCAGGCATAGGTGAGGCCGACCGGCCCACCGCCGGGATTGACGGCGGTCCAATCGCAGATGGTGGGCGAGCTCTGCTGCTTCAACCCGGTGACATTGATGGCGGCCGCCAGCTTCTGATCGTCGAGCGGACCGCAGCCGGCCAGAAAGTTCGGATCGGCGGAGGTTTGCTCGTCCGGGTGCTTGTTCGCGTGCGAGCAGCCCGCCAGCGATGCGATCATCAACGCCGCCAGTGCGATTCGTGCGGAAAGCCGTGCCATCAACCCTGTCCCGCCTGTTTCAGCGTGCTCGCCGCGAGCTGTTCGAGGCCCTTGCAGGGCTTGCCGTCGGACCCGGTGGCGTGCCCGGTCCAATCGATGAAGTCGGTATCGCCGAACGCGACCGCCACCTCACAGGTGCGCCCGTCCTGCCATTCGATACCCGGCTGTCCCGCCACCTCGACGGTCGCGGGCTTGCCGAGGGTCACCTGTCCGCGGCGCTGCTCGAGCGAGCTGCCCCGGAACCAGTGGAACATCACGGCGTAATCGCCGCCCGCCGCCGGCTGCCACGCACAGCTCAGCGGATTCACCGCGACCCGCTGCGGGTCGGCGAGCCCGGTCTGCTGCGCGACATCGGCATCGGACACCCCGCCGCACAGTCCGATCGTGTTGGGCGAGGCTGCGACCGCCTTGGGCGCGGTACTCGTGACCGGAGCGGCCTGCTGCCCCGAGGAGCCGCCGCACCCGGCGACCGCCACCCCGATCAGGGCGATCCCCACCGCCGCGCCGACTGCTCTCATCACGCCGACCAGCGTAGGCGAACCCCGTGGCCGGTGCGATACACGGCACATTCGAATACGAACTTTGACAATTTACAAGGCATTTACTACGTTCGATATCGCACCTCGATAGGCGAGGCTCCTGTACGAACACAGGCCACTGATCTGACGACGTCGAGAGACGCCCAAGGTTAGGACAGATTTCCCCGGATTAAGGGGTTATCCAAAGTGGCTTCCCGCTCAGCGGAATACGTCGCACAGTGCCGAAGCTCTGACGAGAGGGGTGTCCGTCCCGGCCGGTTTCGCCGGGTCGACCAGCCCCGTGTGCGCTGTCCTATCACGTTCTACGAGATCGAGGAGCTGCACACCGACGCCGCGTCGCCTCGACGCACGCAATTCGCCGATATTCCGGTGCCGCCGACGCGGTTCCGTCGTATTCGCGCGCCCGTTTCCGAATTTCTTCGGGAAATTCTCTATTCAAATCCGTACCGTCCGCAGCATTGTGCGCGACGGAATTCGACGCTGCCCGCAATACCCGCGCGGGCCGCGGCACACGAGGGGACACGATCTTGATGAGAATTCGCATGTACACCGCTCTCGCCGCACTGACCAGCACGGCTTTGCTGACCACGCACGCCACCGCGCACGCGGAACCGGCCACCATCCGAGCCCGGGCGGCGATCGTCGACCGCACGGTCCAACTGCACACCGACGCCGGGTCGTTGCGGGTCGACCACGACCGATTGCAGATCCTCGACCCCGCGGGCACGATCGTCGGTGCACTGCCGCTGCTGCTGGCCAAGCAGGGCGCCATGTACCCGATCGACGCCCGAATCGACGGCAACACAGCCGTTCTCACGCCGCGCACCGACCGGGCCCGGCCACTCAGCGAGGACGAGCGGGCCCAGACCGCGCAGGCCGCCACCGCTCCCGTCCGGAATTTCGACCTGCGTCCCGTCAGCGCCGGCGACAGCCCGGAGGACCGGTTCAACGATGCGATGAGCCATGTCAACACCGAGCTCGGCGCGGCCGTCGCGGTGGGCACCCTGCTGGGCGCGGTCATCGGCGGCCCGCTCGGCTGTGTGTTCGCGGGCTTGCTCACCACGGTCGCGGCGGGTCCGGTGGGCGCGGTCGTCGGCTGCCTGACCGGGGCGGTCATCGGAGCCGGCATCGGGGTCGTGGTCTTCAACGCGGCCATCGGCGTGCCCGCGCTGATCGGGTCGGCCATCCACTTCTTCAACGTCGTGAACGCTCCGGGGCAGCCCGCATGAGCCTCGACATCGCGATTCCCAACGCCCCCAAGACTTCTCCCGAAATCCGGCGGGCCCGCACCGGGCTGCGGCCCGCGGACTACCTGCTGCTGACCGCGGGGGTGATCCTGACCCTGTTGGTGGTCAAGCTCTTTCGCGACATCTCGGTGCCGTGGGTGCCGGGCGACAGCCCCGACACCGTGTCCACCGATCCGTCGAACCTGCCGTACTACGCGGCCCGCACCACGCTGCGCATGTTCGTCGGGCTGGGTGCGTCGTTCCTGTTCACGCTCGTGGTCGGCCAGTGGGCCGCGCACTCGCGGCGGGCGGAGAAGGTGCTCATCCCCATGCTCGACATCCTGCAGTCGGTGCCGGTGCTGGCGCTGGTGTCGATCACGGTGACGGCGTTCATCGCCCTGTTCCCCGGCTCGTACCTGGGCGCGGAGGCGGCGTGCGTGTTCGCCATCTTCACCGCGCAGGCCTGGAACATGACCTTCGCCTACTACCAGGCACTGCGCAATATGCCGCGTGAGCTCGACGAATCGGCGCGCATGATGCGGCTGACCCGCTGGCAGCGGCTGACCCAGCTCGAGATACCGGCCGCCATGATCCCGATGATCTGGAACGGCATGATGAGCTTCGGCGGCGCGTGGTTCATGCTCGCCTCCTCGGAGGTCATCAGCGTCTCCGGCAGCGACCAGGCCCTGCCGGGCATGGGCAGTTTCATCGCCGCCGCCACCTCGCAGGCCGCGGTCGGCAAGCTCATGCTCGGCGCGGTCGTCATGGTCCTCACCATCGTGGCGGTGAACGTGCTGTTCTGGCGACCGTTCACGGCGTGGTCGGAACGGTTCCGGGTGGAGAACACCGAGGCCGCGCTGGCCCCGCGCAGCCTGGTGCTGGATCTGTTGCGGCGCAGCACCATTCCCGGTCGCGTCGCGGCGGCGCTGCGGCCGGTCGGCGAGCGCGTCGACCGCGGCATGCGGATCTTCGGGCGCGCCACCCGCTCGCCCTACGAGGCGAGGCGCGGCAGCCTCGCCGGGGACGCGGTGTTCTTCGCCGCGCTGTTCGCGGCGCTGGGCTGGGGCGCGTGGACGCTGGCCCGCTACTTCGAAAGGACCGTCGGATTCGCCGAATTCGGGCCCGCGTCGCTCATGGGCTTGGCGAGCCTGACCCGCGTCATGGTGCTGCTGGTGGTGTCCACCGTGGTGTGGGTGCCGGTCGGCGTGTGGATCGGCATGAATCCGCGCATCTGCCGGTTCGCGCAGCCGGTGGTGCAGGTGATGGCCAGCTTCCCGGCCCAGTTCCTCTACATCTTCGTGGTCGCGGGACTGACCTACACCGGCATCTCGCTCAATATCGGCGGCACGGTGCTCATGGCCCTGGGCGCGCAATGGTACGTGCTGTTCAACGTGATCGCCGCGGCCGGACAGATCCCGACCGATCTGCGCGAGGCCATGGACGATCTCGGCGTGCACGGGCGGGAACGCTGGAAGTCGTTGATCCTGCCCGCCATCGCACCCGGCTACGTGGTCGGCGCGATCACCGCGTTCGGCGGGGCGTGGAACGCCACCCTGGTCGGCGAGGTCGTCGACTCCGGCAACACCCATCTCGAGGCGTTCGGCCTCGGCGCGTACATCACCAACGCGACCGGCAACGACCAATTCGCCAAGGTGCTGCTCGGCACCCTCGTCATGAGCGTGGTCACGGTCGCCATCAACCGGCTCGTCTGGCGACGCCTGCAGCGCACGGCCGAGACGCGTTTCGCACTGGTCTAGAAGGAGAATCACATGTCCACCCCCGTCATCACCGTCGACCGCGTCACCAAGAACTTCACCAACCCCTCCGGCGAGCAGCTGGCGGTCCTGTCCGATGTCCGCATGGAGCTGCGCGAGGGCGAAATCGTCGCGCTGCTGGGCAAATCCGGGTCGGGCAAGTCCACGCTCATGCGCATCATCGCCGGACTGGTGCAACCCTCGGCCGGGACGGCCCGGCTGCGGGAAGCCGAGATCACCGCGCCGAATGCCAGTACCGCCATGGTGTTCCAGACCTTCGCGCTGCTGCCGTGGCTGACCGTGCGCCAGAATGTGGAACTCGGGCTGCGCGCACAGGGGATTCCGGCCTACGAGCGTGCCGAGCGGGTCACCGACGCCATCGACATGATCGGGCTCGACGGCTTCGAGAACGCCTATCCCAAGGAGCTTTCCGGCGGTATGCGCCAGCGCGTCGGGTTCGCGCGCGCCCTGGTGGTGCGGCCCGAGGTGCTGCTCATGGACGAGCCGTTCTCCGCGCTCGACGTGCTCACCGCGGAGAACCTGCGCGGCGAGCTCATGCGGTTGTGGGGCGAGTCCGCCTTCCCCACCAAGACCATGCTGATGGTCACCCACAATATCGAGGAGGCGGTGCAGCTCGCGGACCGAATCCTGGTGCTGGACAACAATCCCGGGCGGATCAAGGGTGAGCTCGAGATCGCGATACCGCATCCGCGCGATACCCGCAGCACCCGGTTCCAGAATCTGGTGGACCACGCCTACCGGATGCTCACCGATTCCCCGTTCGACGGCGACCGGTGCGGCGTCACGCCCACCCCGACCAATCGGCCGCTGCCCGAGACCAGCGTAGACGGCATCGCCGGCATGCTGGACCTGGTCGCCGAGAACGGCGGCCGCGCGGACCTGCCGGACCTGGCCGCCGGGCTGCGCTTCGAGCTCGACGACATCATGCCGGTGGTCGACGCCGCGCGCATGCTCGGGCTGGCCACCGCCGCCGACGGCGATCTGGAGCTGACCGTGGACGGCCGCATGTTCGTCGAAGGCGACATCGACACGGCCAAAGGCATTTTCGCGCGTCTGGCGCGCGTCAACGCACCCCTGGTCGGGGCCGTCGACCATGCGCTGGCCAACGCCCACAACCAGCGGATGCGGGACGGCTTCTTCCTGGACCTGTTGCGGCGCAACTTCACCGAGGAGGCGGCGCGACGGCAGATCCGCATCGCCGTCGACTGGGGCCGCTACGGCGAACTGTACGAGTACGACGCCGACGAGCGGATGTTCATGCGACATCCGGTCGCGGCGTGAATCTCGTTCCTTCTCACAGGTGTTCGAGCGGCCCGAACTGCTGCTCGTAATTGCTCATGCTGTCGTTCAGCGTCTGCATCAGGCGAAAAATCATGGATGGCGGCAGCTTCACCCGCGAGACCACCCGAACCGGCTGTCGCACAACGGGTCTGCCGTCGTCGTCGACCTCCGGTTCGGTGGGCAGGTGGACGACGAAGTCCAGGGTGAAATCGGTGCGGTTGTACCAGCAGGTGAAGCCGTTGGCGTACACCCCGGCGCTCCACGATTCCGGAACGACCACTTCGACATTCACCGGTGGCGTCGCGTCGGCCATGAGCTATCGCGACTGGAATTGCCTGCTCTGGCTGCGGAACTGGTGCAGCTGCAATTCCTGCTGACTGGCGCGATCCTGCGCCCGGGTGGCCTGATCGTCGGCCTGCTGAGCCAGCTGATTGGCCTGATCGGCCTGATCCTGCGCGTTCTGCGCCTTCTGCTGCGACTGGGTGGCCTCGTTCTGGGCCTGTTGGGCCTGGTTCTGCGCTTGCTGGGCCTGGCTCTGCGCCCGGTCGGCCTCGTTCTGGGCCTGCTGCGCCTGGTTCTGCGCCTGCCCGGCCTGCTGACGCGCCTGCTGCGCCTGCTGGCTGGCCTGATTGGCCTCGCTCTGCGCCATATTCGCCTGGTGCTGAACCTGGCGCGCCTGGTTCTGCGCCTGCCGGGCCAGGCTCTGCGCCTGCTGCGCGTACTGCCGTGCGTTCTGCGCTTCCTGCCGGGCCTCGTCCACACGCATCTGGAACACGTCGATATCCCGCTGGGTCACGGTGCCCTCACGTGTCGCTTCCGCGGTTTCCTGTGGCATCTTCTACTACTCCAATTCTTCCCTTCGAATGGTTGTCCACTGCGCCGATGCAGTGGCGACCAGACAATCCTCTGTCCGTGGCGAATCGGTCGCAATGCGCACGGAACATGTTCGAAACAGGTAAGACCGCACAGCAAGGAATCGAAAACCGCTGTGACGCAGCGTTGATAGGCTACTCACCAGTCAGCACATGATCAGTTCATCTGTCAATGGGTGTTCCGCCGGTCCCGGGCGCGGCGCTTGCCCTCGTGCATGGCCTGCACCCGGGCCACCGGGATCGTGTGCCCTTCGGCGATCAAATCGCCTGGCAGAGTTTGTGGTTCGGGCATGAGCTCCGACCACGGATCACGATCGCCCAGCAGTTTCGCGGCCGTGCGGATGGTGAAGTCGTGCGGGTCGACGCTCGGCAGATCCGACCAGCTCACCGGGAACGACACGGTCGCGCCCGGCCGGATACGTGGGCTGTATACAGACACGACCGTCGCGCCGCCCGCGCGCGTCGAATCCAGGAAAACCTTGCCGCCCCGGTCTTCTCGAATGAAGGCGGTGGTAGCCAGCTCCGGATCGAGGCGCTCGGCCCGGGCGGCGATGGCGCGCGTGGCCGCGGCCGCGTCCTCCAGATCGACCCCCGGGCGAACCGGGACGAAGATGTGCACGCCCTTGGATCCGCTCGTCTTCACCGCGCCGGCCAGCCCGTCGTTCGCCAGGGCCTGCCGGATCAGCTCCGCGGCGCTCACCGCCTGAGCGAACGGCGCGTCCGGCGCGGGATCGATGTCGAGCACGAGATGCGTTGGGCTGCCGGAATAGTCGGCCAGGCCCTCGGCGAAAAGTAGTGTCACGTGGTACTCCACCGCGCGCTGGTTCCCGAACCACAGCAGCGTCCGCACGTCATCGCACAGCGCGTAGGAGATCTCCCGTTTCGAGCTACCCGCCCACATGGTCGCGCGATGCACCCACTCCGGCGTGTACTTGGGCAGATTCTTCTGCATGAACGGCTCCTGGCCCGGCCGCACCCGCACCACCGACAGCGGCCGCCCCCGCAGCGGGGGCACCATCCGCTCCCCCACCGCCTCCAGGTAGTCGATCAGATCGCCCTTGGTGACCTCGGCCCCATCGAACAGCGGACTGTCGAGACTGGAGAATTTCAACCCGGCCCGCACGTCATCGCCCATTCGCCCACCCTGCGCCGCGAGCAACCCGCCGTCAAGCACACGCCGAAAGACCCTCGTCAACGCGCGGCCGTGCCGGTACCGTCGTCTGCAGCATCAGGGGGGTCGAGTCATCGCTGCCACCGATCCCCGATTGGATTGAGCTGCAGGAAAAATGTCATGACTATTGTGTATTCCGCGCCGCAGGTTACCGATGATCAACGGCGCGAACTTCTGTACAACGGAGCGGTCCTCACCTACCCCGCCAACGCGGCCTCCCGGGCGCTGACGGACTTCGCGCGGGAGCTCATCGCCGAGGCGTTCGACCCACTGGATCCGCAGACCGCCCAGCACGAACTACCCGTGGAGCGGATGGTGGAGATCCTCGCGGCGCTCAAGCCGCGCTTCATCCACCATGAGCGGTCCAAACAGCTGGTCGCCGATCTCATGAAATCCCATGGCTGCGACGAGAATACGTACTTCGACGTGCCCCGCCTGCGCACCTCGACCTCCGACGGCTACCTGACCACCGGCATCTCCTACGTCTTCCACGCCCACCGCGACACCTGGTACTCGGCCCCGTTCAACCAGATCAACTGGTGGCTGCCCATCTTCCCGGTGACCGAGCTCAACGCGATGTGCTTCCACCCCCGCTACTTCGACACCCCGGTGCTCAACTCCTCCGACTGCTACGACTACGACGAGTGGAACCGCACCTCCCGCTTCAACGCCGCCCAGCACGTCGGCGCGGACACCCGTGTCCAGCCCCGCATCCTCGACCCCTCCGCCGACCTCGAGCCGACCGTCACTGTCCTCCCCGAACCCGGCGGCCTGATGATGTTCTCCGGCAACCAATTACACTCATCGCTCCCCAACACCTCCGGCGTCACCCGCTTCTCCATCGACTTCCGCACCGTCCACATCGGCGACGTCGCCGCCATCCGCGGCGCACACAATGTGGATTCGGCCTGCACCGGCACCAACCTCCGCGACTTCCTCCACCCGACCACCCACACCCCCATCTCGGACGAGCTGGCCTACAACTACCAACGCGCCGTCGGCTCCTTACGCCCGGCGACCAATCAAGCGGCAAGCTGACCCCGGCCCGCCTCGATCAATACAAAAAGGACCGGCTCACACTCGATGAGTGTGAGCCGGTCCTTCGAAGTGGACCTGACGGACCAGCATACGAACCGGGCGGTGCTGGTGGATGGGCCGGACGTGATCATCCGGGCCGTGGGTACCCGGCCGGACCAGGTGAGCGGTGTCCGATGGTCGCGACCGCTCCACCTGCCCGCAACGAATCAACTGAGGGTCAAGCGGCCGACTCGTTGGCGGCGCTCCAGCTCGCAACCACTCCGGTGGCGGCAAGAAGCGCACGATCATGGCGGCGGGAAGCGCATATTCTTTGCGGCAGATCGCGCACACATCAAGCGGCAAGACGCGCATCGATTCGATGTTCAGTGATATCGAGGAGCCACAACCGATTTGGGGCTGCTGCGGTGAACTCGCGAGCGACGAGATCGTCATGGACACCAGATCGTCGTGGCGATCGGCAGCCCGCTCGGCCTCGATGGCGCCGTGATCTCCGGCATCGTCAGCGCCTTGCACCGAACCTTGACCGAGTCGAATCGCCAGCGGCTACCGCCGGACTCGACAGCGCACGGGCCGGAGTGACCGTGCTGTTCTCGTTCGAGACGAGCCAGCACGAGCGCCGCGCCGTCGTCGTCGAAGCGATGCGTGATCCGCGTTTGTGCGCTGGATCGGCCGTGAGGAAGCGGGGACGGCCGGACGTGCATCGCGCGGAATGCTTCAGAATCCCATGGGTTTCGGCCTCTCGAATATGGTCATCCGCCCGGATACGAGGTCGTCGGACGATCGTGGAGGCGGAGTGGTCCCGGTGTGGTTGTACTGGCTGGCGTGGTCTGCGCTGCTACTCGCGGGGGCCGGCACCGTCGTGGTGCTCTACGACATCTTCGGGCGCGGATATCGCCAGCGGATGCGGGTCATGGAGGCGGTGTGGCCCGTGACCGCGCTGTACCTCGGGCCGATCGCCGTGTGGGCTTACCGGCGATACGGTCGGACGAATTCACCGAAGTGGCTGGCGCACAACAGGACACAGGATCCGCGGGACAAGCCGCGCTGGGCGGTCATCGCGGTCGGGGTTGGTCATTGCGGCGCGGGTTGCACTCTCGGCGACATCCTCGCGGAGTTCGCGGTCTTCGCCCTCGGCGTCGAGTGGCTGGGGCGGGCGCTCTGGCCGGAGTTCGTCGGGGACTATCTCGCCGCCCTGGCCCTGGGCATCCTCTTCCAATATTTGGCCATCGCGCCGATGCGCGGCCTGCGGGTAAGGGAAGGGTTGGTCCGGGCCGCGAAGGCAGATGTGTTGTCGCTGACCGCATTCGAGGTCGGATTGTTCGGCTGGATGGCGTTGATGAGCTTCGTGTTCTTCCCGAACCCGCATCTGCGTCCGGATTCGGTGACCTACTGGTTTCTCATGCAGATCGGCATGGTGATCGGATTCGCGACCGCGTGGCCCGCCAATGTCTGGCTGATTCGACACGGAATCAAAGAGGCCATGTGATCGGCGCAGACCCCGGGTGTCCCGGAATCCGCGCCGACCGTCGTCAGACCTTCGTGCACGCGATGTCGTTCCAGACCTCGATCCGGCTGGGTGGTCTCGCCCAGACGGTGCATCCGACCCCCGCCGAGCACCGAAACCGAAGTGCGACAACGCAATAGATCCATCGGTCGGCCCACGTTTGGCCGCGGCTTCCCGGGGAAGTACGTCGGTGACATGTCGGACCAACGCTGCACGATCGGAGCTGCGAAGATGACGAAGACACGGCAGGTTGTGGTGGTCACCGGAGCCTCGGGCGGTATCGGTCGGGCCACCGCTGAGGCTTTCGGTGCGCGCGGCGCCCAGGTGGCGTTGCTGGCTCGCGGCGAGCAAGGATTGACCGGCGCGGCGCGCGATGTCGAGAAGGCGGGCGGCCAATCGCTGGTCTTGCCCACGGATGTGTCGGATCCCGAGCAGGTGGAGGCGGCGGCGAGGGCCACCGAGGATGCGTTCGGGCCGATCGACGTCTGGGTGAATGTCGCCTTCACCTCGGTGTTCTCGACCTTCGCGCAGATCACGGCGGCGGAGTTCAAGCGGGTGACCGAGGTGAACTACCTCGGTTTCGTGTACGGGACCATGACGGCACTGCGGCGCATGCGCGAGCGCGAACACGGCACGATCGTGCAGGTCGGCTCGGCGCTCGCCTACCGGGGAATCCCGCTGCAGACCGCCTACTGCGGGTCGAAGCATGCCATCCAGGGCTTCCACGAAGCGCTTCGTTGTGAACTGTTGCACGACAAGAGCAAAGTGCACGTCACCATGGTCCAGATGCCCGCGGTCAATACGCCCCAGTTCTCCTGGGTGCTCTCGCGGCTGCCGCGTCAGGCGCAACCGGTCCCGCCGATCTACCAACCCGAAGTCGCCGCGCACGCAGTGGTTCACGCGGCCGACCATCCTCGACGCCGGGAATACTGGGTCGGCGGCAGCACCGTGGGAACGCTGATCGCCAATGCGATCGCCCCCGGCGTACTCGACCGCTACCTGGCGCGCACCGGATTCGACTCTCAGCAGACCGACCGCCCCCGTCCGGCCGATCAGCCTGCCAACCTGTGGGAACCCGCCGACGGCCCCGGCGGCCACGACTATGGGGCGCACGGTCTCTTCGACGACCGATCCACCGGCCACAGCCTGCAACTGTGGGCCTCGCAGCACCATGGGCTGCTCGGCAGAATGGCGGGCGCGGCCCTGCTGGCGAGCGCGAGCCGGGCCCTGCGCGGGAGTCGTCGATGAGGACGTTCACCCTTGCGCGCTTGGGACTCGGCGCCGTGTATGCGCTTGTCTCCCAGCGTATCTCGGAGCGAACGACACCACCGGAACTCGTCGCCGCGCTACGTGTTCTCGCCGCCCGCCACATCGTGCAAGCCGCGCTCACGTCCCGTCGCCCCGCTCTCACCCGCCTCGGCGTCACCGTGGATGCCCTGCACGCGCTGTCGATGTTCACGCTGGCGGTCGCGGACCGCAGCTATCGTCGTCCCGCCTTGGCCGACGCCCTGATAGCGACCGTGCTCACCGGGTCCGGCTTCGTCCTGACTCGCCCCCGCGAGATATCCGCCGACACCTGACGAGCGTCTCTCGCCCACGCCCGCGCCGCCACGTCCTGATCGTCCGTCATGCCGGATACGTTGCGCGGCGGGCTCATCGGGCGGTCTCGTGATCGCGCCATCGATGAAGCGCTGCGCGAGTACCCGCGGTAGAGGCAATGCGGTCGAAGCGGCCGTGGGCGATCTCGTGCAGCGCGTGATCGACGACCTGGTCCAACTCGGCGACTGGACCATACGAACCGGGCGGTATTGGTCGACGGGCCCGACATCACGATTCGGGCGGTGGGTTCGGGCAACCCTCGGCGGTGATTCCCGATGACCGTCCACGGCGAACGGGCGGCGGATGGCGGGTTGACTCTCACCCCGGGGGTAAGTCATACGGTCGAAATCATCTCGACACGAGGAGGTTTCGATGACCACGACCATACCCATCGACGGTACGCACGCCGACCAGTTCCACCGGGACGGCTTCACCGTTGTTCCGGAACTGTTCACCGAGGACGAGATCGGCATCTATCGCCGGGCGGCGCAGCAGTTCGTCGATCCACGCCACCGCACCGCGCAGGTCGGGCTGATCGCCACCACCGACGCGTGGGAGAAGAACGAGACGCTGCGTGAACTCGCGCTACATCCGCGCCTGGGCGCGGCCGCCGAGCGACTCGCGGGCCGCCCGCTGCGGGTGTGGGGCGGTGAGATCCTCGCCAAGCCGCCCCATGAACCGACCCCGAGCGGACTCCACGAGGACATGACCTTCAGCCTGCTGGATTCGGCTCTCACCTTCAACGCGTGGATCGCCTTGGTCGACGTACCGGTGCAACGGGGCGCGATGACCTTCTTGCCCGGTTCGCACCGTCGGCCGGGGCCCGAACGCGCCGATTTCGAGACGGTTCGAGGTGATGCCTTCGCCACGTATCTGATCGACACTTGGCCCGGCCTGCAATGGAATCCGCGAATCACCGTGCCCGTGCGCGCGGGCGGCGTCACCTTCCATCACAATCGCACCGCACACGAGGCCGGACCCAATTCCACCGACGAGATCCGGCTGGCATTCGTGGTCACTTTCACCGACGCCGGCGCCACCTATCGTCCGGTCCCCGGCAGCGATCCACTCCCCATGCGCGCGGGCCAGCCGATCGACCCGGTGCGTTACCCACGGGTAGGCGGCTGACCGCGCCACCGCGAGGACATCCGGCAGCAATCTACGGCAGGTCGCTGCCGGTGTTCTGGGGGCGAGCCATCCAGTGCGGAGGATCCGTGCTCGCTCGGCGCCGCAGATCGTATTCGAAGTCGTCGATGCGGTCCAGGATCTGTCGCGCGGCCGCTATTCGTGCACGCAGCCGTGCGCGTGAACGCACGAGTAGCCTTTCCAGGTGCGACTCGACCGCCGTGTCGGTGCCCGGCTCATCGAATGTGGCGGCAAGTTCGTGGATTTCGGCGATGGTCAGTCCCATCGCTCGCATTTCGCTGATGAACCGCACGCACAACAGGGCGCCGGTGTCGTAGAGCCGGTACCCGCCGGGACTGCGGCCCAGAGAGTAGATCAATCCCAGATCGGTGTACTCACGCAATGCTTTCACCGTCACCCCGGTCCGCCGGGACAGCTCTCCGATCGTCATGCGCTCCCGCATCCCGCCTCCTCAGCCGCTACTCCGACTCCACGACAGGCCCGGTCGACCCGGATATTTCGCCTGAACGGTTGCGTTTCACGATATTCGCCATCGCGAACACCGCTCAGGATTCCGCAGCCTCAGGGATGCCGATCAGCCAGGCGCGCAGGCTCATCAGTCCCGCCCCCGGGCGCGCGGGATCAGGAACGAGCCGGCACACAGCCACCATGGCGCCGCATCGGGTCACCATCAGCTCGGGACAAGGTGTGATCGACAACCTCGATACGGACCAGCATACGAACCGGGCGGGGCTGGCCGACGGGGTACCCGACCGCGGTTGTCTGCCGGTTCAGTCGCCCTGGAGCAAGAGCCGGAACGACGGATGAACAGGCGTCAGGGGCCGCACAGCGCGAAAATCCTTCTCATCCAACGTCAATATGTCATTGGTGAGGTAGCGCTCGGCGAGCACGACAGTGACCGCGTCGGCCAGGTCGAGGCGGAGGCCGCGACACTGCTCGATGATCTTCTGGGCGACTCGGAGGTCATCACGGTCCACCTCCGGCACGAGCACCGCACCCTCCTCTGCCGAGGTGAGCAAGTCATCCAGGACGAGATCGGCTGTGCGGCGGTCCTTTCCGAACCGCGCCACGAGCAGATGATCGACCTCATCCAGCACCAGCGGCGACACGACCGCAACAGAGGTGGAGAGGAACTCGCGCGCCCGCTCGTGCAGTTCCGCGGCACGGTCGTAAGCGGCGATGACGGCCGATGTGTCGGCGACGAAGAAGCTCACTCGCCGTATGCCTCGCCGAGCAATTCCTCACTGTTGGCGGCAAACCCAGGATCGCCGGAATCCAACGACGGCCACGGCCGGGTCCGCCGGACCCGGTGCGACCGCAACAACACCAGCTCGATCCCCTCCCGGATCAAATCAGCTTCCGATCGCCCTGCCGCTTCGGCAGCCTTCTTGAGACGGGCAGCCTGCTCGGGATCCAGGTACACGCTCGTTTTGGCCTTCATAAACGTAGGGTGCTACGTAGGGCATCCCTCGGGTTCGCGCATTGCCGGACAAACAAAAGAGCCACAGGTCAATGACCTGCGGCTCTTTCATGGAGTGGACCTGACGGACCAGCATACGAACCGGGCGGTGCTGGTCGACGGGCCGGACATCATGATCAGGGCGGTGGGCACCCGACCGCGGTTATCGGCGGTTCAGTCGCCCTGGAGCAACAGCCGGAACGACGGATGAGCGGGCGTCAGGGGTCGAACGGCACGAAAGTCCTTCTCATCCAACGTCAGTATGTCGTTGGTGAGGTACCGCTCGGCGAGCACGACCGTGACCGCGTCGGCCAGGTCGAGGCGCAGGCCGCGATACTGCTCGATGATCTTCTGGGCGACTCGGAGGTCGTCACGGTCCACCTGCGGCACGAGCACCGCGCCTTCTTCGGCCGAGGTGAGCAGGTCATCGAGGACGAGATCGGCTGTGCGGCGGTTCTTTCCGAACCGCGCCACGAGCAGATGATCGACCTCATCCAGCACCAGCGGCGACACGACCGCAACAGAGGTGGAGAGGAACTCGCGCGCCCGCTCGTGCAGTTCCGCGGCACGGTCGTAGGCGGCGATGACGGCCGAGGTGTCGGCGATGAAGAAGCTCACTCGCGGTATGCCTCGCCGAGCAAGTCCTCACTGTTTGCGGCGAACCCAGGATCACCGGAATCGAACGACGGCCACGGACGGGTCCGACGGACCCGGTGCGACCGCAACAACACCAACTCGATCCCCTCCCGGATCAAATCGGCTTCCGATCGCCCCGCCGCTTCGGCAGCCTCCTTGAGACGGGCAGCCTGCTCGGGATCCAGGTACACGCTCGTTTTGGCCTTCATGAACGTAGGGTACTACGTAGGGCATCCGCGGTTCGTGCAATGCCGGAAAACAAAAGAGCCACAGGTCAACGACCTGCGGCTCTTTCATGGAGTGGACCTGACGGACCAGCATACGAACCTGGTGGTGCTGGTTGACGGGCCGGACGTGATCATCCGGGCCGTGGGTGCCCGACCGGTCGCGGGCGGTGGTGCCCGATGACCGGCCACGACGACCGCAGCCCTGCGCTTGGGTCGGCGGATGGTGGCGCGGGTGGGTCGGCGTCTGCTCGGCGTCCTATAGCCGCCGCCCCAAACGCCGAACACGATGTCAGCATCCGCGCCGCTCAACCCCATGATCCGGGGGTGGGCTCGAAATCCCGACTCAGTATCAATACTGGAGGTTCATCGCGCAGGGGGCGGCGCGGCGGCCGGACCGTGCACCGTGGCGGGCATCCGGACGCGGGTCCGTGGTTCCGTCTGCTCGATCGTGACCGCCGTCTGCTTGGACTACTTGCAGAACACAAGGTGCTGACCACCGACCAGATCGCCAGCCTGGAATTCAGCTCGGTCCGCCGCGCGCAGGACCGCCTGGCCAAGCTGCGCGAGATGGGAATGCTGTTCGCCTTCCGCGAGTCGCTCTACGGCGGCGGCACCAGCCAAACGCGCCACGCGCTCGGCTATTCCGGTGCGCGCCTGATCGCGGCCCAGAGCGGCGAGAAGCCACCGACCCCGGCCGCCCACGCGCTGTCACTCGAACGGCTGGCATGCTCACCGACCCTCGGGCATCGTCTGGGTGTCAACGGGTTCTTCGCCGCGCTGGCCGCGCACCGCAACCCTGCCGCGACGGTGTTGGAGGGGCTGACGCAGTGGTGGTCGGAACGCCAATGCGCCGACCAGTTTTGGACGGCGTTCGAGCGCGATCCACAGATTCGTCCCGACGGCTACGGCTGCTGGGAACAGGACGGACACGCGGTGCGATTCTTCCTCGAATACGACACCGGCACCGAAACCCTGTCCACCCTCGCCGCCAAACTCACCGACTACCAAAGCTTCCCCACCGACAGGTTCGGAATCCTGCTGTTCTCCCTACATTCGACACGCCGTGAAAGCGGGCTCCGGACCGCGCTGCGCCGCACACTCGGCAGCAGCAACCCGGGCATGGTGATCGCCACCACCGCCCGCGACCTCACCCACCCCGACGGCCCGGCCGGACCCGTCTGGGCCTTATGGGCGGGCAGGGGTGGCGACACGGTGACCGAGCGCCTCCGGTTGACCGAGCTACCCGAACGCGGACCTCGAATCCCGCACCACTCCAGCGGCGGCCAGCCCTACAACGAGGCCGCCTTCGACCACTACGACCCCAGGTCCACGACCTATTCATCCCCGCTCAGTCACGGCCTGCCACGCCGAATTTGCCCGCGACCGCACCCCCGGTCGACCAGGCCGACGAAGAGAGCTTCATCGAATTGGACGACGCATCCCCGGACGGGCCGTGACCGTTCGCTCCGCTCGGTGGCTGTGCTGGCGAATTCCGACGTCGACCATCGGCCAACCGTGACGCCCTCCAACGCAGTCGAGATCCGTTGGTATCGGCGAAAACTGACGTCGCCGGGTGGCGTGTCCCGATGCTTCAGCGCGTCTGCTGAACGCACTATTCTGCCGATTCCAGGATGTCGCACCAGGCCCGTAGGCTTGGCCAGCCGAATTCTATGGACGGGGTGGCCATGACTGGAACAGTTACGGGGCTGACACAGGAGGACGACCAAACGATCGGGTTCGTCTTGAGCTGTCTGTACAACGACGCTATCGATATGCACGAACTTCGCAGGTGGTGCGAGCATGTGATCATCACCAACGACATGCCGGACATCCCGCAGTACATGTTCGATCTAGTGAGTGTCGGTGATGAGCTTGGCAAGGTATCGGAGATCATCAGGTTCTCTCCCAAAGGGCTCACCAAGCAAGAAGATGATGCCTTGTACGGCATAGCGTTTCACCGGGGCAAAGACGTGTTCGACCCACCTTTGAGTCCGGCCGCTGCGAAGTCGGCACTGGTGGCCAGACCCGATGTACTCGAACACTTCCGGGATACCTTCCCGTTCATCGACCTGCCCATGTAAATCAGAGGCAACACACTAATCTGCCGCGAGCCGCGCTGACCGAAGCGGCCAGCGCGGCGCTGGGAAGATCAACCGGCCGTGCCGAACTGACCCGTCCCGGACGTCCGCCATTGCCGAGTTTCGTACGGTCACACGCGCTCCGGTGCGGACCAACGACTGCGACCGTGGGTTGGGCGATGCTCGGCATTGTCGTGACAGCGGTTGGGATCGTGCTTGGGATTGCTGCTTAGCGTGGCCCGGAGCACAGGATTGCCGCAATGAATGACCAGTGCTCACAATCCACTGCTAGGACGTGACTGCGACGTAAAGACGAGTGGTCAGTACCACCAGACCAGCGAACATGCCTGCAGAACCGAACGCGATGCACTTGCCCCAGAACTCGTCCTTGACGATCGCTCGGTTGCGCAGGAGGCGTCCAACGCCGACAAAATACAGCCAGGCTGTGCCATACAGGGCTGCGCCGACCATGAACACGAACACGCCGGAGATCACGGCACCACCGATTGCAATGATGCCCAAAACAACACTGAGCCCTGCAAGACCTTCTGACGACATACGCCCAATTCTGGAGTACCGCAACGGTTACCGCGCAAGATCGTCGATGACCTTCGGACTTGTTGCATGTCAGCGGCCACTAGCGATGGGCCAACCACCACGAAGCTGGCTCTAGCGAACTCAAGTGCGCGCTCATGCCGATGAGCCAGCGGTCGGTCTACACAGTGTTCCGATAGACTGCCGCGCTCGTGAGCAGCTACGGTTTCGGCGGCGCGAACAACGCCAATAGGGTTGTCCGTGACGCAACACGAGAGCTCGCTGAGCGCACGGCCGCCGCCAGTCGTCGACGACAAGGGGCAGGACGGCCCGATGCCGTACTCGACGAGCTCAGCGTGGCGCTCGTGCGGGCCGTGGAACTCGACAGTCAAGCGCTGCCGGTGGATCCCCGGGTCCGAGTCAACTTCTTGCGGCAGCTCCTGCGCGGCCTGCATCAGTGGGTCGAGCTGACCAGGCCGATGGTCGGCATCGACCGAAGTCTCGATCTCATCATCGAACGCGGGCGACGCCAGCGACACGAGGCGGCGGTCGCCGCCAACGTCCAGGTCCACAAGATGGCCCTTAGAACGATTCGGCCCGAGGACCGGCTGCTGCTACTGGAGTTCGACGCACTCACGTTCGACTGCGACGTCGCGACCTTGCTCAAACGGACTGGGCTCGGTCAGGAGGAACTGCCCCGCGCTCGGTGGCGCAAGGTGCGCAACAAGGCCGACATGCTGCTGGCGAAGTTGGACGCCCTGTCCGACAGTCCGGACCCGGAGAACCTATTCGCAGCGGTCACTGGGCTTCTCGTGCGCATATATCACCGGTCTGACGGCGGCCGCAGCCGCCGCGCACGACGGCTGCTCGACGCGGCGCTCGCGCGCTGCAAGGAACAGCCCGTTGGGAACGTTCATCTCGGACTGCTGATGCTGCGGCTCCGCGAGTGCGAGACGGTCTCTGAAGAAATCGAATTCGCCAGTCGCATCACTTTGTTGCTTCGAGACTCTCCCGCCCCGGTATTCAGTCCGGAGCGGGCCGGGTACATGACCTATATCGCCGACGAAATCACCCACGCGATCGCGAGACTCGCGTTCAGCGACGATCCCGCGGCTCACCGTTGTGCCGCCGGTCTCGCGCGCGACATGTCGAATTGGTTCACCATCCCAAGCGTCGAAGACCGGATACCGGTCGCTCACATCCTCATTGCCGACAGCCACGCCATCGTGCTGATCGAACACGCGGACGACGTGCTGGTCCATGTCTTCCCAGTCGCCATAGAGCCGTTAATGGCGCTGGCCGGGCTGAGCATTCATCCCCCGGTGGACGAGATCGACCAGCCACGCGAGAATCGGCAACGACTTTCCGCGGAGCTGAGATCCGTTCTCGGGGTCATCGCCGAGTACGACACGATTCGCCTCAACCCGCTGCGGTTCGCGGCGTGGATTCCGTGGACAGCCCTCAAATTCAACCAGCGGACTCTCGCCGAAGGTAGGGACATCGCCTGGATGAATCCCTTCCCACAGCTGGTTGCGGCACCGAGCAATTACACGGTCGATGACGAGCAGCCAATTGGCGGAACGGCTCTGGTGATGGATGACTCGCTGGGACTCCATGACGGCACCGTGCGAGCCTTCAAGAACGCGCCGAACAGCGTCACCGTATTCAGCAGCGATGATCGCGTCAGTCGGCTCACTCCCGAAGTCCTGCAACGGGCGTGCCGAGGCAAGGCCGGACTCGTGTTCTTCTGTCATGCGTCCAGCGACCTGCACGACTACAGTCTCGCCGGAATCCCCACGGGGACGGAATCGTCACGACTGACCCTGAGGGAAGTCGCCGAGCTCGATCTACGGCATGTGCGTTGGGCGGCGGTAATCGCCTGTGAATCGGGACGACCGAACTCCTTCCTGCCCGCGACCTCGGTCGCACATGCCCTGGCTTGCGCGGGAGTCGATGTCGTCGTCGGCACCCTATGGGAAATCGGCGCGCGTACGACCGGACCTAAGTTCCTCAAAGCTCTGCGTAGAGAGCTTGATCGACGGCCTGATGACCTCGCCGGGGGGTTCCGGAGCATTCAGCGAGACGACCCAACGGCCATGATGGCGTTCTCGCTGATCGCGAGATAGCCGCACCGAGTTCGCTGCGGTCAGCGTGTTGCTGCCGACACGGTGCGTGATCAGGGGGAGAACTTGCCCGTTGGTGTTGAATCATGCTGTGGCCGAACTAGATTCGTTTTTGAGCAGGATCGGGCAGCAGCTCGTCCGCGCCGAACCGCGAACGTGGGCATGAGAGTGCTTGTCCGGACTCCAGTGATCGACGGAACCAACACCGGCCGCGGTCTGACGGGCAGGCGATCTCGGGGATCGAGGCCCACCGTAGCGGTTGCGAAGTACTGGATCCTGACATGTCGCCTCCCGCGCTGACCGAACCGGCCAGCGCGGCCGATTGACAACTGCGTGACGATCGGGCCGACCTGGATGGCTGGTAGATCCGATATTGTGACCGCCACGCATCGCGGTCGTAATGGCGACGACAGGCACCCCCACCGGCGCAGGGGTTATTCGTTTTCGTTTTCTTCACCGAGCCAGCACACTCCGCATATGGATCGAGACAAGCTCCGGGCTGTCGAAGGACTCACAATCTTTCTTGACGGCAAGATCGATGAGGACGCCACGAAAGCGCTGGTCATTATGACGGCGATCGTGCTGGATGCGTTCGGCGACAGTCCGCAGCCGACTACCCTGGAGGAGGCCGCGATCTTGATGAACGCGGCCGGAGTGCTGATCAACGCAGGAGTTCGGGCATCGGACATTGAGGCCCTGGGCTCCGGTGAGGAGTGGATGACTCGCATCGTGAAGAGCGGCTTGTTGATCGACACCCGGTTCGAGTCGGCGGCAATCTACAACTTGGCAAACAGTCGTCTCGCAATCGCCGAGTTCGAGATCGACCCAGTCCAGGGAGACGCGCGGGATTCCAGCCACACCGTCACCTACGCGCAGCAGCGATTCGATGCCCGGGAACGACTTCGGCTCGCGCGAATCGAACTGGATTCCGCCGCAGCGCTCGCCGATGGCGGCCGCGATCGCGGTATGCGACTGTGCAACCTGGCCAACACTTTGGACCATTCGGGACGGTGGATCGAGGCGTACGACGCGTATGTTCGCGCACTAAAGGCGGATCCGGAGAACGGTAACGCGGCAGGTAACGCGGCAGTTCTGATCAGCAGGGCGATCGGCGCCGGCTGGGATTTCGAAGGCCACCTCTGTTCGCTTTACGACCACTACCTCGCCATGGCGAAAGCAAACCGCGCAGGAACAGTCGCCGTGGCAGGGGAACCGGCCGCACAGCGCTTCGACGAGATGGACCTCCTGGGTACCGATCACCCCGTCCACGACCCGATCATGTCTGCAGATCCGTACGGGCAGTGGATTATTCGCCACCGCCTGGCCTTGGTCGCCGCGCTCGAAGGTCTAGGCTCCAATGGCCATACCGGGCGGTGGGACACCATCGGCTTGCGGTCGGCGGCCGCTCCTGCACCAGCTGCGAGACCCTTGGTCATTTTCAGGATTCTGAACGTCCTGAAAGCCGACTACCTCGTCGCTCGACGACTGGCATTCGAAGCCGACCAGCTTGTCGAACAAGACGGTGGCCGGACCCAACACAGCGAAGATCCCGGTGTATACACCGACACCCTAGATCAAGCAGTTCACGGCGAAGTTTCCGCCAAACTCGTTCTCGCCCACCGTGCAGCGCTAGACGTCCTCGACAAGACTGCGGTCGCGGTCAACGAACACCTGCAGATCGGTGATGACCCGCGGAAGGTGTGGTTCCGCAGGTTCTGGTTCGAGGACAAGAACTGCACCCAGCTTCGAGCAAGCCTGATCAGTAACGAACGCTTGATCATGCCGGTTCTGGCGATGGCTGAACTTGCGATCGATATGGCAGAGGGCAGCCTCTACGGACACGCTCAAGACGTACGGAACGCCGGAACGCATAGGTTCGTGTTCGTTCACCTCGGGATGCAGGACATCCCTACCACTGCCACGATGCGGGCCATGACCCTCGACGCGATGCGTGAAACCTGTCATCAAGCACTGACGGTGGCTCGGGCGGCCTTCTTATACCTGGTCGCATTGCTGGACGTTTTTGAGGCGAGCAAGGCCACGACCGACGAGCCGGAAGATTCGGCGAGCCGTCCGATGCCTTCAGCCTGAGGATTGCGAGGGAACTGCCCGAGCCGGACGCGAGACGGGCAGTGAGCAGATGCAACAAGACTCGCTCCACGACGGTCAGAACGATCGAAATTCATCCTCTCCCGAGTAAGACCACGATCGTGTTGGATACGGACCTCGAAGATCTAGCCGTAGAGGGTGCGATCGTGAGTCGTCGGGCGGGGCAGCAAGGCGCGAAAGCGGTCGAGGCAGAGCCCAGCCAAACCGTTGACCGCGTAGGGTCTGGGGCGTGAAGCGTGCGACGCAGTGGAACATCCTCGGGGAGCGCCTGGTCGATGAGAATCGGCACATTCGGCTCTCGACGGTCGACGTCGAACTGCCGGACGGGGTCCGGTTCACTCAGTACGTAGCGCGGATGCCACGGTGCGCGATGACGTTGGTACTCAACGAGAATCGCGAAGTGCTGTTGATGTACCGGCACCGGTTCATCATCGATCAATGGGTGTGGGAGCTTCCGGGCGGCTATGTCGACCATGCCGAGGATGTCGCGGTGGCGGCGGCGCGGGAGGTGGAGGAGGAGACCGGGTGGCGGCCGCGCGCGATGGAGCATCTGGTGACCTATCAGCCCTCGATCGGCACCCTGGATCAGCCTCAGGAGATCTATCTCGCCCGGGGTGCGGATCTGACCGACACCGCACCCGACATCAACGAGGCCGAGGACGTGCGGTGGATCCCGCTGGCCGAGGCGGCGGCGATGATCGATCGGGGTGAGATCGTGGGTGCGGCGACGGTGGTGGCGATCTATCGGGCGCTCAGCCTCGCCGAGTGAGTTCGAGGATCTGCTGGCGGAAGTCGGCGACCTCGGTCAGGTCGTTGAACGGCCGCAATCGGTAGCGCAGGTCTCGCAGGTAGGACAGGCTGCGGCGGGACGCGAGATCGGCGGCGATATCGAGCGCGCCGAGTCCGACCCGTACGGCCTCGCGTGGGTCGGTGACGGTCAGTGCTGAGGCGAGCAGGCTCAGGTTGAATGCGCGTCCGCGTTGGTAGCCAGCCGACATTGTCAATGATCTTTGTGCGAATTGCGCTGTGCGCGTGTGGTCGCCGAGTTCGCGGAAGCAATGGGCGGTTTTCGCGGATATGTAGGACTGGTCGAAGTAGGCCAGCCATACCGGTTGTTCACCGGGTCGGGCGCGGTCGAAGGCGCGTTCGGCCGCGTTGAGTGCTGTGGTGCAGGATGTTTCGTCTTGGCGGGCGGCGTGGCCGTGGGCTTCGACCATGTGGCATTCGGATTCGAGAGCGGCCAATCCCGCGGTGCGCGCGGCGATCTGGGCGGCGCGGGCCAGGTCGATGGCATCGCCGGGGCGGCCGACGTAGGTGGCCTGGTGGCTCATGGCGGCCATGATTTCGGCGCTGAGTGCGCCGTCGCTGGCGGCGCGGGCGAGTCGTAGGGCCTGGATCAGGTAGCGCTGGGCGAGGCCGTGGTCTTCTTGGTCGTAGGCGGCCCATCCTGCAAGGCGGACGAGTTCGGCTGTGGAGCCGAACAGTTGGCGGCCGATGTGTTCGTTGAAGCTGCCGCGCAGCAGCGGCGCGACCGAGCTGTGCAGGTACTGCACGATCGTCGAGCGGACCTTGCCGCCACCGACCTTGTTGTCCAGATCGCGGAACGCGGCCGCCATGGACTGCACGGCGTCGACGTCGATCTGCCCGACCCGTCGAGACGAGCCGATGGATACGGGGTGTTCAGGGCCGGGCAGTGTCAGCCACCGCATGGACGCGGCAGGGTAGACCGCGACCGCGTAGGAGGTGTCTTGCAGGAAGCGTCGGTGTTCGATGTCGCTGCGCCACAACGCGGTCGAGGCGTCGACAGCTCCGGAGAGACTGAGTGAGAACTCCAGGCCGAGATCCGCGGCCGCATCCCGGGGATTGGACATGCCGCACATGGCCGGTGTGATTGTGCGCCCGAGTAATTCGGTCAGCGTGTCCGCGATCAGCTGCGGCACCGGCGGCTGGGGCTGCTCCCCTGACAACCAGCGCCCGATCGAACTGTGGTCGTAGCTGAGCTTCAGCCCAAGACCTCGGCCCCGGTCGACGACGCGGCGGGCGAGGGCCTTGCGTACCCCGCCGGCCTCTTCGACCAGCTCCTCGAACTGCCGGTTCGGTTGTTTCGCACGGCGTCCCATAAATCGCAGTGTGGCACCGGTAACACCGAACCGCTATCAATCGGCGATCGCGCACACCCCCTGTGCACACACCCGCCCGTCCCACACGTCTACCGCCGACCGCCCGACGTGCAGTGGACTGGCAATCAGCCCCAATGCCGGGCGGGCCTAGTGCCCACGAGCTCGCGGTATCTGGGTGCGCTGCAACGACCGCCGAGTACCGGGAGCTGCCGGACATGGACATCCTTCTTGCCATCACGCTCGTCTCGCTACTGGTCTTCACCGCTGCCGCGACCGGCCGCGCTCTCACCAGCAGCGGTTGCCCCGCTGCTCGGCTCACTGTCGCCGACATTCAGGCGCGGCTGGCGGCCGAACCGCCACGTATCTACGTTCCGATCAGTCGGGGGCGGTGAGCGATGGCCTTCACCGAAGCGGAAGCGAAAGTGCTTGGTGCACTGTCGAACCTGGAGCCGCCCCAAGCGCTGACCGTGCGGCAACTCTGCCGCGCCACCGGGCTTCCCGAGACCTCGATCCACCGGGCACTGCTGCGTCTGTCGCGCACCGGGTTGGCGATGGGCACCCTGCAAGGACCCGCCCGTTGGCGATGCACCGCGCGAGGCCGACTCGCGATCACCCGCCCCGTATACCGCGACTACGCCGGGACACGACCATGACCAACTACGTGATCGGATTCCTCCGCCCCGATGTATCGGACGAGCGGTGGCAGCAGGACGAGGCACGGATCCACACACTCGCTGAGGAGCGCGGATGGTCGATGGTCCTGGTCTACTTCGGCGTCCCGAACCGCCCAGGCGCGGTGATCAATCGCCTGATGAATCTCGCCTACGCCGAATGCGTGAACGAGGTGATCGCCCCGAGCGTCGACCATTTCGAGCCCGACGATCTACCGGCCCTGGTCAAGATCGCCGACGTGATCTGCGCGGACACCGGCATCAGGTACACAAACGACAACCTCAGCGACCGACCAAAAACCATCACGATCGGGGAGGGGGTGAACTGATGAAGGCCCTCGAACCAGGCCCGAACGGCAGCAGCCACGACCTATGGAACGTGCCTGTCAACGCCGACGACGATGGACAAGACCAAACCGGCCTGATCAACCGCAGATAGCGCCACCCACCGCCCCATCCATATTCAAAACACCCCAGGGACAAGACAATCGTCCCTGGGGTGCTTGCGTGTGGCGACACCGATCGTTATCGAACCGTTTCGCACTGAAACGTCGAAATCGGGGCCCTTCTCGGCAGTTAACAGGCGCGCCAAACCCAAATGCCGGACCCAACGGATCTCGTGAATGATGCCGAACTTTGACCGCGGAACACGGAATTGCATCAATTTCGGTCCCAGACGCGGATAAACGCGGGTTCCGCTGCCAGTACAGGGTGACGCCACTCCAAACGCCGAACATCCCACAGGAGCCTCGATGGAACGCCCCGAACCCGGAAAACGCACCCTGACCGGTACCGAACCTGCCAAGCTGCGCGCCCGCGACCGTGTCCACCAGACCTGGCACATCGAACGAATCGACACCGAACCGCTCACCACCACCCATCACGACCACGCCGTCACCCTTCTCGCTGACCTCATCACCGCATGGACCCACCGCCACCACACCGACAGCGGCGAACGGAACGCCGCATGAAACACCCCGACCGAAATACCCGCCACACCAATACATTCGAAAATCGATCGAGGGACAATAGACCCGGCGATATACCGGACCAAATCCCGAACCCGAATTCCGGACCGTCGCAGGATGTTTCGGACATCCAAGATGGCGAGAAGCGTGTCTCGATCGGAAGGACCCGCAGCATGGCAGGCAGCAAGAAATCCTCAACTCCGCGTATCTCTACCGACATTGCCGCATGGGAACAGGACGTGCGGGTAGGCACCTACACCCGCCGCTCCACCACGGAAGACAACCAGCCCTACTCCATCGAAGCCCAGAACGCCCGCCTGGACTCCTACATCGATTCCCAACACGGCTGGCGACACACTGTCAGCTTCACCGACGACGCCTCCGGTGCCAGCACCGAACGGCCCGGCCTGCAACGTGCCCTACAAGCCGCACGTGCCGGAGTCATCGACGTGCTCGTGGTCTACCGAGTCGACCGGTTCTCCCGCAACCTGCGCGACCTGGTCACCCTGCTCGACGAACTCGACCGAGCCAAAGTCGTGTTCCGCTCCGCCACCGAACCATTCGACACCTCCACCCCCATGGGCCGCATGCTGGTGCAGATGCTGGGCATGTTCGCCCAATTCGAACGCGACACCATCATCGACCGCGTCATCGCAGGCATGGAACGCAAAGCCGCCAAAGGCAAATGGAAAGGCGGCAAACGGCCCTACGGCTACCGAGTCGACAAACCCACCCAAACCCTCCTCGCGGATGAAGCCGAAGCCGTCGTCGTGCGCACGATCTTCGACCTCTACACCTGCCGTCGTCTCGGTGCCCGTGCCGTCGCCGCGGAGTTGAATGCGCGCGGACATCGCGCCAGCACCGGCCGCGAATGGTCCGGGCATCACGTGCTGCGCATTCTCAACAGCCGGATCTATCTCGGCGAGTTGACCTTCCGCGGCACCACCGTCACCGACACCCATCCCGCCCTCATCGACGCCGCCACCTTCGACCACGCCCAATCGGTCCTCGAGGCACGCGGGGAATCTCACGCCCACCGCGCCGCCAACTCCTCGGACTACCTGCTGACCGGCCGCTTGCGCTGCCCGCGGTGCGGGCGCGTCATGATCGGTACTCGCGCCACCGGGCGGTCTCGCACTTACCGCTACTACACCTGCTTCAACCGCGCCCGCTATGACGCCGACAAGTGCGACTTCGCCCGACTCGACGCCGACTCAGTCGACACTGCCGTACTGGAAGCCCTCGGCAAGTTCTACCGCACCCATCACGACCTGATCAGCCAAGCCATCACCGCCCAGCAGCGACGCCACCACGATTCCAGTAGCGACACCCGCGTCGAACTGGACGCCGTCACCGCCGAACTCGCCAAAGCCCACCAAGCGATCGACCGCTACCTGAACGCCTTCGAAAACGGCATCCTCGACCCCGAACTCCTCGCCCTACGAGTCAGCGAATTGCGCACCAAGACAACCCAGCTCACCACCCGCCGCGACGAACTCGCGATCACGCTCGACAACGAGCCCGTCGTCCCCAAGACCGCCACGCTCGACGGCATCGCTGACCACATCGCCGAAATCATCGGCACCGGCACTCGTACCCAAGCCAAAGCGCTCATCGAGACCCTCGTCGCCCACGTCGCCGTCACCGGCCCTGACCGCCTCGTCCCCACCTTCCGCATCCCCCAACCCGGAAACGACATTAGGGCTGGTACCGCTTCCGCGGTACCAGCCCCAATGGAGTCGGTTCGTGCAATGACACGATTGGTGGACCTTATGCGAGCTTACTCGAACCAGGGCACCCTAACTTCCACCCTCGAAAAGCTCCGTGAGCAAGTCTCTGAACAGCAGAAACGCGAACCGAGCGCCAAAGGACCGAAAGCACACGCACTGGCTCGCCGTCTGACCGCCGCGGACCGCGAACAGATCGTCGCCGCCTACGAGGGTGGAGCTTCAGCAAACCAGCTCGCCTTCGACCACCAGCTCGCCAAGGGAAGTATTCTCGAGATCCTCCGCACCGGAGGCGCGGCCATACGCCAGCAGCGCCGACTGTCGAGCGAGGAGATCGATCAGGCCGTCGTCAGCTACCAGGACGGACAATCACTCGCCAAGATCGCCGACCGGCTCGGCGTCAAGGCCACCACCGTCCGCGCAGCGTTGGAGCGTCGCGGCATCCGTCGCCGAGACAGTCACGGACGCCCGCGGTGATCCCACACCCGGCGAATCGGAGGCGGCGTCCCGATCAGATTCCTCACGGGAGAAATCCCGTTTGATCCTGCGCAACATACTCGTAGACACCGCGAATCCTTTCGGTCAACTTCAGCATCTGACCCACTGCCCGGGAAACCTCGGGTCCGGCCCATATGAGGTTCGGATCCCGAAGCGTGTCCCTCATAACGCACGCCCCCCGATCATGGGAATTCCCGAAAACTCCTACATCCATGTGGCTTTGCGAAGCGTGATTCAGCCGGACAAACTCGCCGAGGTGTCGACGGCCATTCGCGCCTTTCACGAACATGTATCCGCCGCCGGCCTCAAACTGACACGCCACACGCCACACGATTCTTGAGGCACTCCAGCACAGTAATGCCCGACGATAGGCCAACCTCCGAAACACTGCTCTGCTCAAAGCCGTGAGCAGCGGAGCCCGTACGGAGACTTTTCTCGATAAGGCATCCAAGCGAGTCGACAGACATCATTGGGCCGCAAACGTTTTCCGATGAGGCCCGACTGCCCAGCCATGAAGCGCCCTATACGCCCCTCACCAAGCCGGGCATGTGTTGTCCGCGGCCTGTTCCATACCCCACTCAAATATTGACACATCAACTGAACCATCAGGTTGGGCCCACGCGCCCTATCGCACGCAGCGATGGTCAAATAGCGTGAAATACGAACGGGAGGTGCCTTCATTGTCCAGTAGTCAACTCGTGATGCTTTTAACCGACCTCGCTGTAATAACAGTGACAGCGCGCCTCTTCGGCTGGATTGCAACATTACTGCGCCAACCCTCGGTCGTCGGAGAAGTTGCGGCGGGGATCTTCTGCGGCCCCATTGTAATCGGAGCACACGCGTCGACCCTATTGTTCCCACACGATGTACGACAGTACCTGATGGCCTTCGCCAATGTAGGTGTTGCAGTCTTCATGTTTCAGATCGGCATGGAAGTGGACGGCCGTATATTCGCCCACCGGCGGCGGATGATCCTGGCCGTATCGATTGGAGCCTATCTATTGCCGTTCGCGTTGGGTGCGCTGCTCGCGGCGACCGTACTGTTCGGCCATCACGGGGAACATCCCGTCGGCTTCGTGTTCTTCATCGGCGCCGCGCTCGCCGTGACCGCGTTTCCGGTACTCGCACGAATCCTGAGCGACCGCGACATGATTCGCAGCTGGGTCGGCCAGTTCAGTCTGGCGGCGGCCGCGATCAACGACCTCCTGGCCTGGTCGGCGCTGGCCTTGTTGGCAGGGCTATCCAACTCGCACTCGGCAAGTCAGGCTCGACTGCTGCTTCTGGTGCCTGCCCTGGGCGTGATCTGGTCCGCCCGCAAGATGCTGAACATCCTGGAGCGACGGAAGGCACCGAGCGTCTTCGTGCCGATCGCGGTCATCGGTGCATTGCTTTGTGGTGCCGGGACCGAATGGATCGGCCTTCATCTCATATTCGGTGCGTTCCTCTTCGGCGCAGCTTTCCCTCGCACACATCGAGAATTCCTCATGGAGCGGTTGAACGTGGTCAGTCTTCTGTTTCTACCAGCATTCTTCGTGGTCGCCGGGCTTGCGGTGGATATCAACGCTCTGAGTCGAACCGACCTACTCGATCTGGTGCTGGTGGTCACCGCGGCAGTATTCGGCAAGATTGGCGGCACGTACGCTTCTGCGCGAGTATCCGGCATCCGGCGAAGAGATGCTGGAATTCTTGCGAGCCTGATGAACACCCGTGGATTGACCGAATTGATCATTCTTGTGGTCGGACTGTCCCTGGGTTTGATCGATACTCGAATCTACTCTCTGCTCGTGATCGCGGCGTTGTTCACGACCGCCATGACCGGACCGCTACTGACCATGATCACGCGACGGCACGATCCTGACGATAATCCACACACACTCGAGCCGGACCTATCGAACTCGGAGTCGAGAACTGCGGAGGAGTCACGCCGCGCCGCCGAAGTCGACATTGCCAATTAGCCGCGAAACGAACCCGTCGCAATTGACCCGAAGGGAACTCACATGACAACGCCGATCGACCAGCAGTGGACCGAAGTGGACCAGGTCACCTTCAAGAAGACAATGGGCTCGCTGGCTGCGGGCGTGACCATCGTGACGACACGGGATCGAAGCGGCGAACCGAGAGGACTCACTTGCTCAGCGGTGTGCAGTTTATCGGCAACGCCGCCGCTGCTGCTGGCCTGTCTCCACGAACGAAGCTCGACACTCGCGGCGATACAACACAGCGGCTCGTTCGCAGTGAACATTCTTGCCGCCGGGACGGCCGACATCGCGCGGACCTTCGCATCGCCCGTGCCAGAGCGCTTCGCCGGCACGAACTGGTATCCGGGACCACGGACGGACGCACCCCTGTTCGAGGACACAGTCGCCTGGGCCGAATGCGCCGTCGTGGATGCTCTGCCGATGGGCGACCACCAGATGGTGGTCGGACGCCTCGTCAACGGCAGAGCCCTTTCCACACAGCGTCCACTCGTCTACTGGAGAGCCCAATTCAGCGATATTCCGGAGAACGCCTAGACCGATCGGCTGAGCGCCGCGTCGCGGATCTTCGAATACTCTCGCCCGACTTCGGCCAGCCAGTCCAACTCGACGTGAATCGGTTCCCCGCGATCGGATTCGAACGAAGGCGTTGCCTGGTCGTGCACGGCCGCTCGGGTGCTGTCGCCATGAAGCCTCGCATGGACCACCACCGCCGTTCGCCTGATGCCTTCGGCAAAGGATTTGTCTTGCCGTGCATGCGCTTTCAATGCCTGCGGTGCGACCTTGAGTATCCCGTCGTGGATCTCGACCGCGCGCCGATAGGTGCGGAACCCTATCGAGCCGAACGTGACACCGCTGGGCGTCAACATGATCATGTCGTCGAATGCTCGCAGGTCGGTCCACAGCGTGCGCATCGCGCGATACCGCCGGTAATGCCTCACATACATTCGCAGCTCAGAAGTTGTTGTACGCCAGGCCGGCAAGGTCAAGCCGACAGTCATCAACACTGCGGCTGTGGTGGTCACCAGGGGCGTGAACAATTGCAGGGGACGTACATCGACAGAGGTATGGATCAAGACGATCGACGCCAACCTCAGCGTGCAGAACACCAGATAGATCCACGATCCGACGATCGTCAGGCGGAGACCGGTCCGCAGCCAGGGCTGCACGGGCAGCGCGAAGACCTCGCGACAGCGCTGGATCACCTGAATCAACCCAAAGGCCAACACGAGATCGTGCAGCGTGAGAAACGCAGTCTCCGTGAGATGCCGGGCGTCGGGTATCGGGAAGCCGGTGTCGAGTTCCTGCGGTGAGCACAGCAGCCACAACACGGTCTGGGCTGCGATCATCACGGCGGCCCAGATTCCGTAACCACGTATCGACCGAGATGGGGTCCGGCTCCAGTGCGACAGGGCAATCAGTGTGGCGCCGGCCCATGCTGCTCCAGCACAGCTACACAGGATCAGTCGAGAGATATTGGGAGTTCGCAGCAATCGGTCAACGAATGCGTAGCACTCCGGCACCGCGAGGCTGAAGGTGATCGCCTTGAACACGAACGCCGCCAGCAGGCTTGCCGACGCCAGCCCCCGGCCCCCGGCGATGAACCGGTAGAGATGCACGACCGCCGCCGACCAACAGAACAATGTGCCCACCAGGTACAAGGGTGTCGACCACTCCGCGGTCAGGGTTGTGAACGAGAACATCAGAAGCGTTCATGGATGCCGAAGGTCTGCAAGATTCTGTTGACCCTCTCGTCGTCGGCCACAGCTGGCTGTAGCGAATATTCCTGCGTCGCTGCATTGTTCAGGATGTCGCCGAGGATGGTCGCCATCAGTTCGGCCTCGATTTCCTGGGGACTGTCATACACGTCACGGCCGAGCAAGGCTGCTCGCCCCGCGCCTAGTTCCGGCAGCAGTGATGCGATCTCGTCGGTCAGAGACCGCGAATCTGACGTCTGGTAGTGCCCGAAAATGATGTGAGCGAACTCGTGCAGGATGATGTGTGCCCGATGCAGCTCAGTGGTGTTCTCCTCGAACACGACATAGTCCACCAGATCGGTGGATAGCAGAAGTCCATGGACGGTGCCACTACCGAGCGGAAAGGGAATCAGCTGAATTTCCCGCGATACCGCGGTCGCTATCTTTGCCTGTACATCGGTCAGGCTGTCACCGATACGGATCCCGTACTCATCCAACCGCACCCTACAAGCAGCCTCCACATCGCGCAGTCGGCGGCGTTCACTGCGGCGGCGACGCGACGCCGTTAGTCTCGGTATCCTCATAATCACCTACCGCGGGCAACCCCTGAAGCTTGCGAACATGATCCAATACAGCGGTTACCGTCGATACGCTGTCTTCATTGAGACCGACAGCGCGCAAAGCGATACGACGAACACCGAGTTCATTCAAGCGAGCGGCCAATTCGGAAACCTCATCGCTCGCGCCCTGGGCCTTCGAACCGCTCCCGGGCGACCCAGCTATATCAAGTATCGACACATCGAAGTACTCGGCGAGGGCCATCAGCAACTCCATTGACGGGCGGGCCCGTCTACCGGAGCGCAGCGCCGAAAGATAAGCGCCACTGACACGGATTTCGGGGTTCGCCGTTTTAATCACGGCAGCAACCTCGTTATTGCTGAGCCCTCGACCACGTGAACTGGCAGTTGACGCGAACAAGGCATTCAAGCGGTGCGCAAGACTGTCCACGCCTTGCAGGTTGCCGTCGTCCATCTGGTCAGTAGAACATCATTCCGACCGGTCGGCAAACGGAACGGAGCCGGATGACCGTGATTCACCTCACGTTGCCCGTCAACTGTCAGTTGATGAACTCTGATAAGCATCAACCCCTGGTTGCCGAGGATGTCAACTGGCAGTTGAGATTATTGGCGAATCTGGAGCAGCCGAGCCCGGCCCCAGAGACACACAAACAAATATCGAGATCTCCCCGGGGGAACAATGCAGTCGATCGTTACAAACGTCGGCATCGAAGCAAGAATGCTCGGACCGCTGCATATCAGCGTCAATGATAATCGAGCCACGCTCAGCGCCGCAAAACCTCGAACCCTGCTGGCATTGCTTGCGATCAACGCCGGTCGACAGCTGTCGACCGAAAGACTGATCAACGAAATTTGGGAAGAGGACCCCCCTCGCAGTGCGGCATCCACTCTGCAAACGTACATACTCCGAATTCGCCGACTGCTCGGCGACGCGATCGGCGAAGGCCCGACCGCAGTTGCGGCGACATTGCTACGAACGGTGAGTGGCGGATATGCGCTCACCCCCGACCGCAGCTGGGTGGATGTACATGAATTCCGTGGCCTTGCAGAACAGGCCGAAATGGCGGACCGGCGCGGACAGACCGCGGAGGCTGCCGATCTCTATCGCTCCGCCGAAATGCTGTGGTCGGGATCGGCGCTGATCGATATCGAACAGGGACCCATGCTGCGCGCAGAGGTCGCTGGGTTGGAGCAGACACTGCTGTGTGTGACCGAACGGCGGATTGCGGCGGAGATGCGACTGGGGCGCCATCGGGCCGTCCTCGGTGAACTGGCGTCACTGGTCGCCCGTCACCAATTCCACGAAGACCTGCACGCCCAGTACATGATCGCCTTGCACCGGTCGGGGAACCGGTCCGGGGCGCTCGAGGTCTTCCACAGAATCCGGCGATCGATGAACGCCGAACTCGGTCTGGAACCATCACGCCATCTGCGTGTACTGCAGCAAGCCATCATCAATGCCGACAGCGTCCTGGAACTGCCCGACCAAGCGGCACGAACTCCCCTGTCCGAGTTCCCGTTTGCCTCGTGACCTGCTGGGCGGCGGGACGACGTATCGCGCCCGCCGCCCTGTCGGGTTGAACCCGATCTACAGCGCCTTCAGTTCCTCGGTGACCGCACCGACGGACTTCTTGGCGTCGCCGAACAGCATGGCGGTGTGGTCGGCGTAGAACAGCGGGTTGTCGATACCGGCGAAGCCGGAGTTCATCGACCGCTTCAGCACGATGACGCTCTTGGCCTGGTCGACGTTCAGCACCGGCATGCCGTAGATCGGGGACGAGGCGTCCTCGCGGGCGGCCGGGTTGGTGACATCGTTCGCGCCGATCACCAGGGCGACATCGGTGCGGGCGAATTCGCCGTTGATGTCGTCCATTTCCTTCATGGCGTCATACGACACCTCGGCCTCGGCCAGCAGCACGTTCATGTGACCCGGCATACGACCGGCGACCGGGTGAATCGCGTACTTGACCTCGACGCCCTTGGCCTCGAGCAGCGCCGCCATCTCCTTGACCGCGTGCTGGGCCTGGGCGACGGCCATGCCGTAACCCGGGACCACGATGACCTGGTTGGCATACGCCATCTGGATCGCGGCGTCCGCGGCCGAGGTGGCCTTGGCCTGCTTCTGCTCGCCGGAACCGGAAGCGCCGGGAGCGGCTGCGCCGCCGCCGAATCCGCCCGCGACGATGGCCGGGATGGACCGGTTCATGGCCTTGGCCATGAGGTTGGTCAGGATGGTGCCGGACGCGCCGACGATCATGCCCGCCACGATCATGGCGGTGTTGTCCAGCGCCAGACCCGCGGCGGCCGCGGACAGACCGGTGAGGGCGTTGAGCAGCGAGATGACGACCGGCATGTCCGCGCCGCCGATGGGCAGCACGACCATCAGGCCGAGAATGCCCGCGAGCACCAGCAGCGCGATCATCCAGTACTGCGGCACACCGTCATTGGTCGCGCCGATGCCGATGACCACGGCCGCGGCGATCGCTCCGGCGAGCAGCAGCAGGTTCAACGGCTGCTGCAAGCGGCCGACGCTGATCGGCTTGCCCGACAGCAGCTCCTGCAGCTTGGCGAAGGCGATGATCGAGCCCCAGAACGACACCGAGCCGATGATGGCCGCGAACAGCGAGCCGATCACGATGTGCACCGAGGGCTGCTCGTGCACCTTGGAAAAGCCCTTGGTGTCGATGAATTCCGCCCAGGCGATCAGGGCCACGGTGCCACCGCCGACGCCGTTGAACGCGGCGACCAGCTGCGGCATGGCGGTCATCTTGGTGAAGCGCGCGGGCGGAACACCCAGCAGCACACCGACCACGAGACCGGCGACGATGATGATCCAGTTGTTGGTGTCGCGAATGGAGATCAGTGTCGCGACGACCGCGATCACCATGCCGACGGCCGCGATCAGGTTGCCGCGCACCGCGGTCTTGGGGCCGGTCAGGCCCATCAGACCGTAGATGAACAGCGCGAACGCGACGATGTAGAGAATATTGACCAGATTGTCCATGGGTTACTTGCCCGCCTTCTCTTGCGCAGCAGGCTTCTTCGCCTTGAACATGCCCAGCATGCGGTCGGTGACCACGAAACCACCGATGACGTTCAGGGTTCCGAACACGACGGCGACGAACAGGATGATCTGCATCAGCACCGAGGGATGCTGCACTTTGCCGAACACCACCAGCGCGCCGAGCACCACGATGCCGTGAATGGCGTTGGTACCGGACATGAGTGGGGTGTGCAAGGTGTTGGGCACCTTGGAGATCACGGCGAAGCCCACGAACCCGGACAGCACCAGGATCGCGATATTCGCCAGCAGTTGGGTGTACATCAGGCTTCCACCTCACGTGTCACGCAGGAATCCGCCAGCACCTGATCCTCGAAATCGGGTGCCAGGGCACCGTCTTTCAGCATGAGTTCGAGCAGTGCGGCGATGTTCTTGGAGTACAGCTCGCTGGCATGCTCCGGCATGGTGGCGGGGAGGTTCAGCGGCGAGGCGATGGTGACGCCATGGCGCACAACGGTTTTACCGGGTTCGGTCAATTCGCAGTTGCCGCCGGTCTCTCCGGCGAGGTCCACGATCACGCTGCCGGGCTTCATGCCCTCCACGGCGGCGGCGGTCACCAGGCGCGGGGCCGGGCGACCCGGGACGAGCGCGGTCGTGACGACCACGTCGAAGCCCTTGATGGCATTCTCCAGAGCTTGCTGCTGCGCGGCCTTTTCCTCGTCGGTGAGTTCGCGGGCGTAGCCACCCTCACCGGCGGCGTCGATGCCGAGGTCGAGCCACTGCGCACCGACGGAACGGACCTGGTCGGCGACCTCGGGGCGGACGTCGTACCCGGTGGTGCGGCCGCCCAGACGCTTGGCGGTGGCCAGGGCCTGCAGACCGGCCACGCCGACACCGAGGACGAGCACGGTGGCGGGTTTCACGGTGCCCGCGGCGGTGGTCAACATGGGGAAGAATCGGGTGGATTCGCTGGCGGCCAGCAGCACGGCCTTGTAGCCCGCCACGTTCGCCTGCGAGGACAGCGCGTCCATGACCTGGGCGCGGGAGATACGCGGAATCGCCTCCACGGCAAAGGCTTGCACGCCCGCGCTCTTGAGCGCACCGATCTTGTTGTCGGCGTTGCGGGGCGCGAGGAAGCCGATCAGCGTCTGCCCGGAGGACAGCTTGGCGATCTCGGCGTCGTTCGGCGGAGCGACCTTCACGACCACGTCGGCGCTCCACGGATCACCCAGCGTCGCACCGGCTTCGGTGTACGCCTCGTCGGGAATCAATGCGCCCAGACCGGCACCGGCCTCGACGACCACCTCCACGCCCTGCTTGACCAGCGCGGGAATGATCTTCGGCACCAATGCGACACGTCGTTCGTCCAGTCCGCTCTCGCCCACGACGCCGACGTGAACGGTTCCCGACTTCGTGATCCGCAGTGGGCCATTCACTGCGCGCCGTCCTTCACGACCGTCCGGCTCTTCAAGAGAAAGCCATCGCCTTGTTCGACGATGACATCGTGCAGAATGCCCGAAACTACGAGCCTGGGAAGTTCTCCGGGCTTGGTCCCAATCACGAAGACGTAGGCCGATGCGGCGAGCACAGTGTCGTTGACGCGACTCAGGCGAACGTGGCCGAACCAATGTTTGCGCTGTTCGCCGGAGTTCCGGCGCGCCCTGCTGTGCTCGATGAGATCGTCGACGATGCCCTGGCGCGTGCGTGCGGCAGGGCGGCCAGGGGTGTGCGACAGCTCCCCGTTCTCGGTGAACATTGCCGCTGCCTCCTCGAACTGGTCATTGTCGAGGGCCCGCACCAGTTCGGCGTAGAACCGCTGGACTCCGATATACGTCTCATTGCTCACTGTGCGGGTTCCACTGCTGACTAGGGACACTACGAACCTCCGATGACTTTCCAAACCGGCTGGGCACACGATGGAGCCGATCCCGGACCTCGACATCGTTGGCGAAGTACCGGGGTCGACACTGTTCGACTGTTCCGCACGGTCGTCGAATTCGGCTCGAGCGGCGCTGACATGAGCGCGTTGCCCGGTCCAGCGACGCTCGAGGGCCGCTCAGCCGGGCAGGTCCACAGTTGAATGACAGAACCGGTTGGGATTCAACGGCTTCCGAAGTCCAATGAGAGGTGCCGCCACCGATGACCGAGCTCGACAGCCCACCGCTCCCCCGTACGCCACCTCACGTCCGATCGATCACCATCGACGCCGGCGACGTCGACCTGTCCGGCCTGATCGCCGTCCCGGATCGACGCCCGGCTCGTGCCCTGATCGTCGCAATCCATGGTGCCGGAATGCGGGCGGGCTATTTCGACGGCCGAGCACACCCTGACGTGTCGCTGCTGTCGCTGGGCGCGCACCACGGGTTCGTCGTAGCCGCGATCGATCGACCCGGCTACGGGATCTCGGCATCGAGTCTCCCCCACGGTCAATCCCTCATCGACCAGGCAACGGCCCTGGCCGCGGCATTGAACGATCTGACCGCACGATTCGACAGCGGTGCCGGAATACTCCTGCACGCACACTCTTTCGGAGCAAAGCTCGCCCTGGTCACGGCCGCCCACCACCGGCGCGACGATCTGCTCGGCGTCGATATCTCCGGGTGCGGGCACCGCTACGCCCAGTTGCTCGAGCCTCTCACCGACCTGAGGCACCTCCGAGCGAGGAACTGGGGACCGCTGACCTCCTACCCACCCGGGACCTTCGAGTCGGCCCGCGCACTCGTCGCGCCTGTCCCATTCCGGGAGATACACGAGATATCGTCGTGGGAACGAGTTTTTCCCGCAGTCGCACAACAGATTTCCGTACCGGTTCGATTCACCTTCGCCGAGCACGAACCATGGTGGCGGCACGACCCGAAGACGTTGGCCGATCTATGCGACCATCTTCCCAACTCGCCGTTCGTGGCGATCGACCATCAACGTGGCGCCGGGCACAACGTCAGTCTCGGATACAGTGCGCGCACTTATCATCTACGTTCCCTCGCGTTCGCCGAGGAATGCATGTATCTGATGTCCGCGAGGAACGCGGCAGAATCGCGTCGCGGTTGAAATCCTTTGCGCCAGCGCCCGCCCGGTGCCGAACATCGGAAGGGCGCTGGCTCTCGAGGGGTGATTATCGGCTGTTCGCGATCGCAGCGGCTGCCAGGCGGGGAAACAGCTTCGCAGCGTTGTCCCACCCCATAGCCTGGCGCGATGCCGGGGTCAGCAGGGACGTGTCGGCAAGCTCGCGCCGCCATCTGCCGACAGGTTCGGGCGGCATGAACGGCAAATCGGTTCCATACAACAGATGCTCCGGTTCGGCGATACCGAGCAGCGCAGCCAATTGGCGTGTGAGCACGGGCCCGGACAGGTCGTAGTACAGCGATCGCAGCGCGGCCAAGACGTCGGGGCCAGTGGAACCGGCACCGGTCGGTGCGAACGCCCGAGCCAGCAACGCGACCCGGTCGGCCAGAACGCTCAGCGATCCGCCGGCATGCGGAATGATCAACCGCAGCTCCGGATTCTCCGCCAGGGCACCCGACAGCACCAGATCCACTATGGCCCGCGTCGTCTCGAATGCGAACTCCACCAGTGCGCTCGGGCGACCTGAGCACAACGCGTCGGCGTGGCGCGGTGACGTCGGATGGAGAAGGACCACTGCTCGACGGCGAGCCAACTCTGCCAGCACCGGGCGCAACGCCGCATCACCGAGGTAACGTCCGTCGTAGTTGGTGAACAACACAAACCCATGGACATCGGGCTCGGCCGACCAATGCTCGATCTCGGCGATCGCGGCATCGCCGTCCGACAACGGTAAGCAGGCCAGCAGGCCGAGTCTGCCAAGCGATTTCGAGACGATCTCCGCGGATTCGGTGTTGAATCGACGGGCCCACTCGGCCGCTCGCGCCGGGTTGCCCAGCGCGACTCCCGGTGACGGGACCGATACCGCGGCGGCGCGCACTCCCATCCGATCCATCGCGTCCACTGCCGCCGACAACGACCATGGCGGCAGGCCCGGCATTCCGTCCCGGCATGGTGCTGGAGCAGCGTTCCACGCCTCGGCGAACGATGGTGGAATCAGATGAGCGTGGACATCAAGCCACAAGTCCTCGTACTGCACGAGATCAGTTGCCATCAGCCGACCCTCCTGCCGCGATGCCCAGAGCCGCTCGCATACTGTCCAGTTCACGGACCGACCAGTGCTCGACAACTTGTCCCTGCGCGATACGCAAAACGTGAGCGGCCTGCACCTGCATACTTCGGCCGGTCGGTGCCGATTCTCCGAATGGGCCGGTGTTCGTTCCCGTGACGACTTCGTAAACCAGGACCTTATCTCCGTCCGCCAGCACATGTGCGGTTCGAATCCGGACGTCGGGGAAGGCCGTCTTGAACTTGGCCGCCGCGTGTTTGAGATTCTCGCGCTCAAAGGCGGGGCTGCCGAACATTGGGCTGTGGTCGACCAGATCCGCGGCGATCAACTCGTCGATCACGGCCAGATCCACATCTTGCAGGGCAGCGAACAGCCGGCGCGCGATCTGCGTATTGGCCTCGATGGTGTTGGTGATGCTCATCGGGCCATCGCCCGCTCCCGCGCCTGCGGGCGCCAACCTCCCGTTTCGGGCTTCCCCACCGTATTGGTGAGCGATCCGATGCCGGAAATCGTCAGTGTCACAACGTCTCCGGGCTCGAGCTTGCGACCCAGCTCCCAGCCACTGCCTCCGGCCACGGTACCGGTTCCGATCACCTCACCGGCCACCAGCGGCTCGGAGCGTGATGCGTAGGACAGGATCTCCTCGATGCTCCACACCAGGCTCCCGCTATTGCCTTCGGACCACTGCTCGCCATTGATGGTCGCCCTCATTTGCAGGTCGGTGAGATCGAGCTCGTCGACGGTCACCACCCAGGGCCCCAGTGCGGTGCAGAAGTCCTTACCCTTCGCCGGCCCGAGTCGGCCATCCATCTCGTAACGCAACAGATTTCGAGCACTGAAGTCGTTGAACACCGTGACGCCGAACAATGCCTGGCGAGCGTTCTCCGGCGTCAGATCGCGGTGGCTGCCGCCGATCACCAAGCCCAGCTCCAGCTCGTAATCCAGATGCTCACACCCGAACGGCCACACCACCGATTCGTCAGGGCCGACAATGGTGCTCGGATTGATCTTGAAGAACAGCGGCACCTCGAACCACACATCCGGGGCGGTCGCCTCGTGGTTCTTGAAGGCGTTGAAGTCGCGCAGCACCGGCGGATCCACCGGTGCCAGCCACCGCACGTCCGAGAGCGGAATCCCGTCGCGCTCGTCGAGTCCCGCATGCAGTCGTGCGATGGCATCGGTGAAGGCCGAACCGGTTTCGAGGGCCTCGGTCAGGCTGCCGGGGAACTGAGCAGCGGCCATTCGTACCGCCATGCGTGGTGAAGCACCGTCCGCCATCAGTTGACGGCGATAGGCTGCGGCCAGGTCCAGGACGAGTTTTCGCTCCGGATGTACCGAGACCAGCCGCGGCATCGGCCCATCGGCGGTCTCCAGCAGGATACGTCCGATTTTCATGAATTCTCCGTAAAAGCTCGAGTGGAATCTGGAGCGGACTCAGGCGTAGCAGTGAAGGGGATGACCGGCGAACTCGACCATCATCGGCGCGATCTCCTTGCGTTCGAGGGGTGTGCCCACGGGGTAACCCCGCGCCTCCGAGTAGACGCGGGCGATATTGGCCACGAGCCGCTCGGAGTCGCTCCACCCCGCGAACTCACCGAGGTCCGCCGCCCGCGCCGCCTCGAGCGGAGTCCGACCGCTCGAAAGTCCCAGTTGCGCAGCGTCATACACGAAATCGAAGTACCTCGACACCGCGTCGAAGATCTCGGGACCACCGATCGGCCCATGCCCGGGAACCACGACCTGCGGGTCCAGGGCCCGAACTGTCTCCAGTGCACGCACGGTCCCGACATAGGAACCGTCGGTGATCACCGGAGTCGCGCCGTTGAGGGCGACGTCGCCGACGAAAAGAATGCGTCGCCGCGGCAGCCAGACCACGACATCACCGAGGGTGTGTGCGGGCGCGACCGAGATCAACTGAACCTGTTCGTTTCCGAGCGCGATGGACATCTGCTGGTCGAAACAGACTGTGGGCGGCGAGATCCGGATATCACCCCACTCGACCGTGTCGAAGTACGGGACCACCGCGAGGTTCTCGGAGAGGACCTTCTCGCGGCAGTAACGGTGCCCGATAATGGTCGCGTCGGGGAACTGGTAGTTGCCGAAGGTGTGATCGCCGTGATGATGGGTGTTCACCAGATACCGCACCGGCGCGTCGGTAATCCGCCGGATCTCCTGCCGCAGCCGGGCCGTTCGCCGCTCGGTGAAGCAGGTGTCGATGACGAGGACGGCTTCGTCGGTGACAAGCACACCGCAGTTGTTCAACCCCCAACCCCAATCGGGCTGACTGAAGACATGGACGCCGTCGGCAATCGGGTTCAACCGCCCCAGTGCGGCGGGATTGATCGCCTGTGTCATCGGCTCTCCCCGGCGACCACCGCTGTGCGATCGAGTCGATCGCGAACCCAGTCGACGAAGGCAGTCGGGGTCTCGATGTCCACCAGATCGTCGTCGGCGATGGCGATGCCGAACTCGCGCTCGACACTCGCCGCGGTCTCCATCAGGGCGATCGAGTCGTAGCCGAGGTCTTCGAAGGTCATCTCACCGATGTCGGATGCGAGATCGATGCCATCCGGTTCACCAGCGCACGCACGCAGGATGTTTCGCAGGGCTTCGAGATCGAACGAGACAGTCATTGCAAACTCCTTGGAAATGGAAAATATGGAACTGATCCGGTCAGTTCAGTCGGGAGACGACAACAGCCGCGTTGAAGCCGCCGCTGTCGCGGGCCAGCACCAGCGCGTGGGTCAACGGCGTCGAACGCAGTGCGGTCACCAGGTCGATCGCGTGCTCCGCGACCAGCTCGCGACTGCCCACGGTGGGCGGAATCTCATTGGCGCGCAATGAAAGCAACGCGGTGACCACATCGATCGCACCGCTGGCCCCGTACATGCGCCCCGTCGTCGTCTTCGGCACGCTCACCGGAACTCCTCGCGGGCCGAACACACTCACGATCGCGTCGGCCTCGAGGCTGTCACCGGACGTCGTGGCGGCTCCATCGGCGAAGACCACATCGATGTCGGCGGCGCTCAAACCCGCGTCCCCCAAGGCGATACGAATGGCCTTGTCCAAGGTCGGGGGCCGACCGCTATCCGGTGCGGGATCGAATGTCGCACCGTATCCGGTGATCGCGCCATATATCTGTGTGGCCCCGCGTTCACGAGCTGCCCACAGCGACTCGATGATCATCATCGCGGCGCCTTCACCAGGCACGTGACCGGAGGCGCGTCGGTCGAACGGTAGGTATGCCGCACTCGGATCGGTCTCGGAGCTCAGCAGTCCGGTGGTGAGCTCGGCGGCGATTCCATAGGGGCAGATCGGCGCATCGGCCCCACCGGTCACGACGTATCGACGGCCATCTCGAACTTTTCTGCGGGCCGCGCCAAGTGCGTCGAGCCCACCGGCCTGCCCGGTGACAACCACGCCGCTCGGGCCCTTCAATTGGTGCCGGATCGAAATCTGGCCGGTGTTCACCCCGTAGAACCACGCATAGGACATATACGCGGTGACGTGCCGAGGACCCTTGCTCCACAGGCTTTGCAACTCGTGCTGGATGAACTCGACGCCGCCCAGCGCATTGGCGGTCACCACCGAACCATCGAATTCCCCCATCTCCGTCGGCACCACGCCGGCGTCGGCAAGAGCCCAGTCGGAGCACGCCAGCGCGAATTGGGTGCTGCGATCGGTAGAGGGAATCAATCGGCTCGGGATATGTTCCGCCACAGTGAAATCGGTGACCTCGCCTGCGATGCGAACCGGGTAATCCCCGGCATCGAACCGTTCGATCGGACGCAGGCCGCTGCGGCCGCTACGCAGCGCCTCCCAGAATGCCTGCCGACCGAGCCCGTTCGGGGCCACGACGCCCATCCCGGTGATGACCGGGAGGGTATCCGACGCTGTGGTCAGGGTCATCGCAACACGCCTTCCTTGACCAGGACCGCGGCGGTTTGGAAGCCGCCGAAACCACTGCCCACGCTGAGAGCCACCTCGACGTTCGCCTCGCGCGCCCGGCCAGGGACATAATCGAGGTCGCATACCGGATCCGGGGTCGTCAGGTTCGCTGTCGGCGGGATCAGGCCGTATTCGATCGCCAATGCGCAGGCCGCCAGCTCGATCGACCCGATGGCGCCGAGCGAATGTCCGATCACCGACTTGATCGAGCTGACCGGGGTTCGATAGGCGCTCTCGCCGAGCACGCTCTTGTACGCGGCGGTCTCGTGTCGATCGTTCTGCTTGGTGCCCGAACCGTGGGCATTGATGTAATCGATCTGCTGGGGCGAGATTCCGGCTTGGTCGAGCGCTTCCCGGATCGCGGCGGCCATTTCCCGGCCGTCGGGGCGCAGTGCAGTCATATGGTGCGCGTTGCATCGTGCCGCGAATCCGGCGATCTCGGCGATGACATGCGCACCGCGCGCATGCGCGTGATCGGCGCTCTCGAGTACCAGAACCGCTGAGCCCTCGCCCAATACGAATCCGTTGCGGTTGGCGTCGAACGGGCGGCTCGCGTGCTCGGGATCGTCGTTGTTCGGTGTGGTGGCCTTGATGGCGTCGAAGCATGCGACGGTAATAGGCGTGATCGGTGCGTCGGTGGCTCCGGCGATCACGACGTCGGCGCTGTTGTCGCGGATGAGGTCGCAGCCGTAGCCGACCGCGTCCAGACCGGATGTGCAGCCCGCCGACACCATCGCCACCGGGCCTTCAGCTCCTGCGAGCCAGGCGATTTCGCGCACCAGGGAGCTGGGCGAGTTGTAGTCGGCGAGCCCGTCCGGGATACGGTCGGGGTGCAGGTCCCAGGTCGCTCCGCGGTCGGAGAGCGGACCGTATTCACGATCCAGTTCACGGACCGAACCCACCGCACTCCCCAACGCCACGCCCACGCGCGGCGCGAGTTCGACGGTGACCTCCAAGCCGGATTGCTGCAGGGCTTCTCGCGCGGCCACGTAGGCGAACTGGCCGGCCCGCCCCAACTTCGCCGTCTGCTCGACGGTCAAACCATTGGCCGCGGCGTCGAAATCGCATTCCGCGGCCACCCGGGACCGGAAGCCGCCTGCGTCGAAAGCGGTGATCGCGCGTGTGGCGCTCTGCCCGCTGGTAATCGTTTCCCAGAATTGTTTGACGCCAATACCCCGTGGTGCGACAACACCGATTCCGGTGATCACCACTCTTCTCTCGTGCGGCATATCAGAGTTCCCATCATCAGTTCCCCAGCCGCTGTCGGCTGCCATATCTGCTGATGGACACAACTATTCGCCGCGTTGGTGCTCGCGAGTAAGAGCCTGTGGGCCCAAGATCGGCCGGACTACGACGAACCGATGTGACCTCGGGCACGCACCTCCGATCTCGGTGTGGCGCTCGGGACTCAGTCCGCGACCGGACCCTCCATTTCCAACAGCAGTTGATGCAGTTCGGAATTCAAGCGGTGCAGTGTCTGCGGCTCCAAGCTGGCCAGCAGTCGCGACTCGGTCTCTGTTTTGGTGCGGAAAACCTCCATGGCACGCTGCTCGCCTTCATAGGTGAGGCGGACCAGGATCTGGCGTCGATCACGGGGATCGATGTTGCGCTCCACCCACCCACGACGCTCGAGGGCAGTCACCCGTTTGGTGACGGCGCCGGTCGTCAACTGCATCGCGTCCTGAAGCGCACCAGCGGTCGCCTGGTACGGCGAACCGCTGCGATGCAGATACGCCAGTAGCTCCAATTCCCACAACTCGATGCCGAAAGACGCCAGCTCCCTGCGTAATTGCGTCTCGACATAGTGCGCGAGCCGCCTCAGCCGATAGCACAGTGCCTTCGCCGCGAGATCGTCGCGCTGACCCGTCGTCGCACTGTCCGCGGTGATCGCCGCGATCTGGTCGATGATCACGTCCACCCGGTCACGGGCTTGCTCCCTGGTTTTCACCGGGTTAGCCTAACACTCGGAAACTTCTTACCAGTCATCTAATTACTAGACGCACAATCGGGAGGGCTCCATGCGGAGCGATTCCAATACCGAGAGCCACAAGGCCCTCGAGGACACGATCACCGTGGTCACCACCGAGATTCACCACCCGCCTCCCGGCGCCGCCGCGCGCTCGCCAGGGACGGCAGCCCTCGTCGCCCTGTGCATCGGCTGCTTCATGGTGACCTTCGACGTCTCGGTCGTCACTGTCGCGATTCCTCGCATCGGCGACGACCTCGACGCGGGATTGACGGTGCTGCAATGGGTGGTCGACGGCTACACGCTGGTGTTCGCGGCTCTGATGCTCACCGCCGGCAGCCTCGGCGACAGATACTCCGCACGGACCGTATTCCTATGCGGCTTACTGATATTCGGCATCGGATCACTGCTTTGCGGCCTCGCCCCGAGCGGCATCGCACTGGTCGGATTCCGATTCCTCCAAGGTGTCGGAGCGGCCGCGATGATCCCCTCATCGTTGTCGTTGCTGCGCGCCCTCTATACCGACCGGGCCGCTCGTGCCCACGCATTCGGGGTGTGGAGCATGGTCGCCGGCGTTGCCGCGGCCACCGGCCCGGTCCTGGGCGGGGTGTTCATCACATTCGCCGGATGGCGATCGGTGTTCCTCATCAACATTCCGGTCGTGATCCTCGCTTATTGGATGACGAAACGCTATGTGCCCGCTGCGAGAACGACGGGTGACGGCGGATTCGGATGGTTGAGCCAGCTGCTGGGAACTGCCGCCGTCGCGCTGCTGGTGATCGGCCTGAACGAAGCCGGATCGCTGGGATGGCGGCACTGGCTGGTGCTGACCTGCTTCATCCTGGCGGCTCTGTCCTGCACAGCCTTTGCACTCGACCAGCGCCGGGACGAGTCCGTGTCGTTGACCGATCGCGAGTTCCTCGCCGCTGCCGCGGTCGGACTACTGTTCACCCTCGGGTTCTTCGGCATCCTGTTCCTCACCCCGATCTTCTTTCAGCGAGTTCAACACTTCAGTCCCCTGACAACCGGATTCGCGATGCTGCCCATCGCGCTGCCGGCGATCTTCCTGGCCGCCGCCGCAGGTCGGCTCGTCGGCCGAATCGGGCCGCGATCACCGGCGGTCGTCGGACTCACAGCAGGCTCCCTCAGTCTGCTCGGCTGGATGCTGGTGGACCCCGGAACCAACTACGCACTCCCACTGGCTCTTCTCGTATTGGGCGGCGTCGCACCGGCGTTCACACTTCCGGCGAGCACCGCGGCGATCATGGAATCTGTCCCGCCCGAGCAGGCCGGACTCGGTTCGGCCGTCTTCAACACCGCCCGTCAGGTCGGCGGCGCGATCGGTGTAGCCGTTGCGGGCAGCCTGACCACCAGCACAGACGCCGTGCGCGGACTGCACCTCAACGCGGCCGCCGGAGCAGTGATCACCCTCCTCGCACTGGCGCTGGCCATCACCTTCTTCGGCGGGCGCTCGGTCTCCCGTGCCGTCGGAACTCATCGACGGCGCTGATCGGACTCGCCCCACGGGGTCCCTCAACAAGATCTCCGGACAGATCGATATCCACCGAAAGGGGAAATCGCAATGCACACCTCGGAACTGGTCGACACAATCGATGCGAGGATGCTGGGCCCGCTGCGGCTCACCGTCGGAGCCAGATCAGCAGTGCCCAGCGCCACCAAACCCCGCAGCCTGCTGGCGCTGTTCGCACTCAATCCCCACCGACAGCTCTCGACCGGATCACTGATCACCGAACTATGGGAAGAGTGCCCGCCCCGACGAGCCGCGACGACGTTACAAACCTATGTCCTGCAACTGCGGCGCCTGTTGGCAGAGGCATCGGGGATGGAATCACCAGAGGTGGCCGCTCGCCTGCTGCGAACGGTCAACAGCGGGTACGTGTTCACTCCGGACGATCTGTATGTCGACATCCACGGCTTTCATCAGCTCGCCGATCGCGCCGAGATGTCCGACCGGGCCGGGCGGACCGCCGAAGCAGCCACCCTGTACCGAACGGCCGAGAAGCTGTGCGCGGGTTCACCGCTCATCGATGTCCAGCACGGCCCAATGTTGCGAGCAGAGGTCGTACGACTCGAGCATTCCTTGCTCTGTGTCACCGAACGCCGGATCGCGATGGAGCTTCGCCTCGGATACCACCGGGCGATCCTGGGCGAACTGGCATCGCTCACCGCGCAACACCCGTTCCATGAAGACTTCCACGCACAATTCATGGTCGCGCTGTATCGGTCGGGCAACCGTACCGGCGCACTCGAAGTATTTCAGCGGATACGCGGCGCAATGGTGGGAGAATTCGGCTTGGAACCCTCGCGCAAGCTCCAGGAATTACAGTACTCGATAATGAACGACGACGGCGCCCTCGATCTGCCCATTGCCAGCTGATACGAGCTGCTGCGCCAATCACTCGAAATTTGGGTCTCCGGACCCTGTCCCCGAGCCACCCGGTGCGAAGAACATGGTCACCGAGGTGAGGACGAATAACGGCAAGATCAACCCGCTACCCAGAAATTGGAGATAGACCCAGATGTCCGATCAGGCAATCGCAATTACTCCGAACCGTCTCTCACTCTCGGACGACGGACTGGCGCTGTTGTTCACCGAATCCCGCACACCCCGCAGATTCCTGCCGCTACCGGTCACCGACGAGGACCTCCACGCCATCTGGGAACTCACCAGATGGGCCCCTACCGGCCACAACAGCCAACCCATGCGGGTGGTTTTCGCGCGCACGCCGGAAGCCCGCGAACGTCTACTACCCCATCTGGCCGCCGGCAACGACGTCAAATCGAAATCAGCCCCAGTGGTCGCGGTACTGGCCTATGACACGCGCTACCACACCCACCTCGAAACACTGATTCCCTATAACACGACTCTGCAGGGCCACTACGAGACCAACATCGAGGAGCGCCGCCGCAAAGGCATTTTCAACGCCACCCTCCAATGTGCGTACTTCATCATGGCCGTTCGCGCAGTGGGACTGGCCGCCGGACCGATCGGCGGATTCGATCGCGACGGCATCAACGCGGAACTCTTTCCCGACGGCCGGTACGAATCTCTTCTGGTCGTGAATATCGGCCATATCGATGAATCCGCGCTGCGGGATCGCCTACCCCGACTGGATCGCGAATTGACCGTCTCCATGGTCTGACATCAACCCTGCCCGGTCACCGATACGAAAATACCGCACCAGCAATTCCGGCAAGAACTAAATCCACAGAACATGCATGGATGGTTGAAATGACTGAAACGTACCTGGCGGCCGGGCCCGCAACACCGCTCACGCTTCCGACTCCGGACGAATTACTGACCCGGGCGTCGAAGCTGCGAGAGCTGCTCGCGGAGGAATCCACCGGCCACGACGCACACCGACGTCTCAGCGACCGCACAGTGGCGGCGATAGGAGACGCGGGACTCTTCCGGATGTACACCCCCCGCGAATTCGGCGGCTACGAGGCCGTTCCGTCGACCAGCCTCGCAGTGATCTGCGAGCTGGCCCGCGGTTGCTCCTCGACCGCGTGGGTGACCAGTGTGCTGAATCTGGGAAACTACGTCGCCGCCCTGTTCCCCCAGCGGGCACGCAATGAAGTATGGGCCGAAAATCCCGATGCACGAACCGCATTGATGATCGGCGATGCCCCGGCGCAGGTTGAGCGGGTCGCGGGCGGTGTCATCGTCAACGGGAAATGGCCGTTCGCGTCGGGATCCCTGCATTGCGACTGGGTAATCGCGCGCATCCCCTCGGGCTCCGAGCCCGAAAGCCTCGGCCCCCACCTCGTTCTCATGCCGCGCGAACGACTCGAGGTCGAGGACACCTGGCACGTCGTCGGTTTACGCGGTACCGGAAGCAACACGGTGGTAGCCCGGGAGCTGTTCATCCCGGCACACCGGATCGTGTCCCTGACCGCTGTCATGAGCGGCACGATCGCACTGCCCGACGACGCCGGCGACCTGTATCGGTCGAGTTATTGGGGCGTGCTCTCGACCGGTCTGATCGGGGCCTTGATCGGTGGAGTGCATCGCGCGTACGACTACGTGCTCGAGAAGGCACCGGTTCGCAAGGTCACCTCGTCGAATTTCGCCAGCCAGGCCGACTCCCCCGCCTTCCATATCGACCTCGCCGAGGCATCGATGATGCTCGACACCGCCTACCTGCATGCCCGCCATATCGCGTCGACAGTCGACCAGGCCGCGAGATCGGGCGAGAGCCCGGATCCGGTGCGGAACGCCCGAATCCGAATGCACGCCGCCCATGTGGCGCAGACGTGCCGCGAGGCGATCGACGTTTTGGTAACTGCCCATGGCACAGCGTCTTTCGCCGAAGTCAACCCACTTCAGCTGGTATGGCGTGACATTCACGTCGGCAGTCGGCATGCCGGGTTCGGCATGGGGATGCCGCAGATGGTGCACGGACGCGCACTGGTCGGCAAGAACCCCGCGGACATCAGCGCCCGGTAGCCCGGCGGACGGCATCGAGCGCGAGACCTGGTGCGGCACTTCGAGTTCGAGGTGCCGCACCACCTGTTTCCGGTCACATCAATAGGACAACAATGCCCGTAGAACCCATCCCCACGGCCGCAGATACACCAACCCGACGTAGATCGACCCGCCCGCTACGCATTGCGATCGTGGGCGCAGGACCGGCCGGCATCTACGCCGCCGACGCCTTGATGAAGTCCGACACCCCGGCCGGTTTCACCGGGGTGAGCATCGACCTCTACGAGCGCATGCCCGCGCCCTTCGGCCTGATCCGCTACGGCGTCGCGCCCGACCACCCGCGCATCAAGGGCATCATCACCGCCCTGCACAAGGTCCTCGACAAGGACTCGGTGCGCCTGCTCGGCAATATCGACTACGGCACCGACATCACCCTCGAGGACCTGCGCCAGTTCTACGACGCGGTCATCTTCTCCACCGGCGCCAATGCCGACCGCGCCCTGGAGGTTCCGGGCATCGACCTGGACGGCTCCTACGGCGCCGCGGACTTCGTGTCCTGGTACGACGGGCACCCCGACGTGCCGCGCACCTGGCCCCTGGACGCCGAGAAGGTCGCCGTCCTCGGCGTCGGCAACGTCGCCCTCGACGTGGCGCGCGTGCTCGCCAAGACCGGCGACGAGCTGCTGCCGACCGAGATCCCGCCGAACGTCTACGACGGCCTCAAGGCCAACAAGGCCCTGGAAGTGCACGTGTTCGGCCGCCGCGGTCCCGCCCAGGCCAAGTTCACCCCGCTCGAGCTGCGCGAACTCGACCACTCGCCGACCATCGAGGTCATCGTCGATCCCGAGGACATCGACTACGACGAGGGCTCCGAGGCCGCGCGCCGCCACTCCAAGCAGGTCGACATGATCTGCAACACGTTGGAGCAGTGGGCCATTCGCGATATCGGCGACCGCCCGCACAAGCTGTTCCTGCACTTCTTCGAGAACCCCTCGGAAATCCTCGGCGAGAACGGCAAGGTCGTGGGCCTGCGCACCGAGCGCACCCAGCTCGACGGCACCGGGAACTGCAAGGGCACCGGCGAATTCAAGGACTGGGACATCCAGGCCGTGTACCGCGCGGTGGGCTACCTGTCGCAGAACATCCCGCTGCTGCCCTTCGACGACCAGGCCGGCACCGTGCCCAACGAGGCCGGACGCGTGCTCGTCGACGAAGACGCCGACGGCGCGGACCGCTACATGCCCGCCACCTACGTCACCGGCTGGATCAAGCGCGGCCCGGTCGGCCTCATCGGCCACACCAAGGGCGACGCCAACGAGACCATCGCCTGCCTGCTCGACGACGCCGCGAACTTCACCCCGGCCGCCAAGCCGGAGCCCGACGCCGTGACCGAGTTCCTCGAGGGCAAGGGCATCCCCTTCACCACCTGGGCCGGCTGGTACCGCCTCGACGCGCACGAGCGCGCCCTGGGCGAGCCGCAGGGCCGCGAGCGGGTCAAGGTCGTCGAGCGCGCGAAGATGGTTCATGTCAGCAGAGGGGCAGCCGAAGCCCTGAGATAACAGAGCTCAATCGACGAGTTGGCCAACTGCCGACCGATTCTCGATGGAGCTGCGGCGGCCGGGGTCGGCCACCGCAGCCGTTCACCGAACACCGGCATTACCAGTGACTGCCCGCGGCGAGTTCCTTGTCGATGCTGGACAGCATGATGGCGTCGATCGCTGCCAGTTCCGAAACCATGTGCCGGACACCGGTTTCGGTCATCTGTCGGCGCTGGAAGTTGTGCGGCGCCGAGGACGGGATGCCGATGAATCCGGCACCGAGGGCCTTACACACCTCCCCGACGCGGTTGATGTCATCGATGAACAGTGCCTGCTGGAATTCGACTCCGCAGATGTCTTCGACGATCTCGGCCATGCCGGGACGGAAGTCATTGACGTCGATGTAGGGAATATGGGGATCGAAGTAGTCAGCGAAGGGGCTGAGGAATTTGTCGAACGAGTACGAGCGGTCGCGCCCGCCATAGCTGATGATCCTGGCGCCGGTCGAGGCCAAGGTCTGCAGGAATGCCTCGACGCCCGAGGCGATCTGGACCGGGTGCTCGAGCAGGTACCTGTCACGTTCTTCGAAGAACGCCTCGATCGTGGTCTTTCCGGACCAGGGCAAACGGCACGTCAAAGCCATGTTCTGACCGGCCGCGATCTGTGGCGAGCCCCAGACTGCCCGCTCCACCTCGGCGGTGTAGGCGCCGCCGTGCTTGGTGACGAAGCGTTCGATGACCGGACTGTACGTGTCGTTGAAGAGCACACCGTCGGTGTCAACAGCGATCAACTTGATTTGTTCGAGTTGCATTGGATCCCTCCAGGTTGCGGGGCGGTTGGAACTTCGGGTTGTCGGAATACGCTGGTGCGGTTCAGGATTCGAAGGTCAGCTTCATGGATGCACCCGTGGAGCCCGCCTGAACGAATCCGACGGCCAGCTCGACCAGTCCGCCGGATTCGGTCACGTCCCCGATTTCGATATGTACGGGGATGGAAAGCTCCAGGTAGCGGTCAAATCTCGCCCGGACCGCGGTGCAAGGTAGAACGCGTCCAAGATGAAGGTGTGCCGCTTGGATGGCTGCCTCGGTCAGCACCATGCCGGGCCAGTGGTCCTGGACGTGATCGAAGTAGGCCGGGTTGCCGGTATCGGCGGCGACACACAGGTGGCCATTGGCCCGATCGTGGCCGACCGCGACATGATCGGGAGCGTCGAGCCCCAATCGTGCGTGATCAGCAGGCGCGCAGTAGTTTCGAACGTTGGTATGGGCACTGAGCACCGTCGGCGCGGACCCCCGGTATCTGATCGCCTTGTAGATCTCAGGCGTGACATAGGACACTACGAGCCGTTCCATACACACCTTGATCTCGACCAGGGTCGCGGTCCCGACGTACTCGACCGTGCGACCGCGGTCGGCAGGTGTGTCGCGCAACAGTGACACGAAGCCAACCGACGAGGGAGCGTCGTTGACGCAGTTGGCCGAGAACTCCCATTCGCGCAGCACGAATTTCGCGTCATGACTCACCCCGTAGTAGAGGTGCGCCGACAGCGTCTCGAGTTGACGAATCGCTTCTATCCCGCGCATGAGCGCCATCGACCGCCCGCAGACGTGATCGCGGTAGTACGAGTCGCTTGTCGGCTCCTGTTTGACTTCCGCGGTGCTCGTGTTCGCGTCGATCGCGCGCGCGGTCGCCAGCAGCGTTTGATCGCTGCGGGTGCGATGAACATGATGTGGTGCCACCAACATCTGGGCATCCGATCTGTTGTGATCGCCGGTCAATGGCCCATGGCCAATCCGCCATCGGCGTAGATGACCGCGCCGTTGAGGTAGGTCGACTTCGAGCTCGCGACGAAGGCGATCACGTTGGCGATCTCTTCCATGTCGGCGAACCTGCGTAATGGAATGATTCGTTCGATTTGTTCCCGGTTACGCGGGGTGAGACCGACGGTCAGGCCTCCGTCGATGTATCCCGGGGCGACGACGTTGATTCGGTGACCTCGCGGGCCGAATTCGCCAGCCAGTGATCGAGCCAGTCCCAGCAACGCTGCCTTTCCCGCCGTGTACGCGGCCTGCCCCGCGACCCCGCGCAGCGCGTTGGTGGTACCGACGAATGTGAGAGCGCAGGGATGGGTGCCGGCGGCACGGAGCGCCTCTCGAGCGACGCGAAATGCGCCAATGGTATTGATCTCGAGACTGGTGACCATGAGTTCGGTCGCAAGACTGGTCGAGGATCCATCGGCGCTGAAGCCCGGTAGATAGATCACCGAGTCGAGCGAGCCGAGCCGAGCGGTGGCTGTCGCGATCGCATCGGCGACTTGGTTCTCGGAGGTCACATCGCAGAGGACCTGGTCAGGTTCGGGCATGCGGCTCGTCGCGACAATGGCGTCGCCACGAGCCGAGAGTTGCTTCACGACAACACGTCCTAGTGCGCTAGAGCCTCCGATGATCAGGTGATTCACGGTCGAGTCCTCTCAGTTTTGGCGAAAACGACCGCCGCGTTGTGGCCGCCGAACCCCAGTGAGCTGGACATCGCGTAGTTCACCCGGCCGGTACGGGGAATGGTGACCAGGTCGATCGGATTCAGCGCCGGATCCAGATCGAGCCCGTTACCGTTGGGTGGAATGGCCTCGTGCAAGATGCTCAGCAGGGCTACCACAGCCTCGACCGCGCCGGCGGCCCCGAGACAATGGCCTGTCACCGGCTTGGTAGTACTTACCGGAACCTTTTCCCCGACAAGGGAATTGACCACCTTGGTCTCGACGGCGTCGTTCATGACCGTGCCGGTGCCGTGGAGATTCCAGTAGTCGAGCTGATGCAGACCGATCCCAGCGTCGGCGACGGCACCGACAATCGCCTGGCGGTACCACTGGCCTTCGGGCTCGGGGGAGGTCACATGGTAGGCGTCATTGGTGGCCGCATAACCGGTGATCTCCGCATAGGTTCGCGCTCCCCTCCGGGCGGCGCTCGTCGCCGATTCGACGACGAGGATCGCGGCTGCTTCGCCGAGCGTGAAGCCGGATCTATCGGAGGCGAATGCGCGGCTGCCGCCGCCGGGAGCGCGGACACTGCGATCGATTGCGCCCATTCGGTGGAACGCCGCGGTCACCGGCGCGGTCAGCGCGGCCTCGGTACCACCCGCGATCACCAGGTCGCACTCTCCGGACCGGATCAATTTCATCGCCAGCCCCAGCGCATCGGTGCTCGACGCACAGGCTGTGGAGACCACGTACGCCGGGCCATGACACCCCAACTCCATCGCAATGTAGCCAGCGGCCATGTTGTTGATCGCCGCGGGCAAAGTGAGCGGAGAGACGAACCGCTCGCCCTCATCGCGGACGGTCCTGTCGAGCACCTCCATCGTCGAGACCCCGCCCAGCGAATTGCCGATCACGACCGCGGTTCTGAGGTCGGATACTTCGTCCTCACTGAGACCGGCATCTTCGAAGGCCTTGCGGGCGGCCGCGATCGCGAGCTGTATGAATCGGTCCGCACGGGAGCGGACCGAGATATCCACCGTGTCATCGAGATCGCCGTCGGGTACGGCATGACCGAGTCGAATCATCGAGTCATGCAAGGCCGGAACGACCGTGGTAGTTGGACGACCTGAAAGTATTGCGCCCCAGAACGTCTCGAGGTCGGAACCAGCCGCGCTGACCACACCCAGCCCGGTGACCTGCGCACTTTCGCGCACGATCGGCCTAGCCATGGTGGTTCTTCTTCACCAGCAGGTGGTAGACATCGGTGATCGAATTGCCTCCGTCGATGTCCTCGTCCGCCAGTTCCACACCGTAAGCGCGCTGAAGTGCGATGTTGAACTCGAGCAGCGCCAAGGAGTCGAGCCCCAGGGCATCGAATTTCATCTCCGGAAGCAACTCCGGAAGCGGAATTCCAAGTTTTGTCGCACCAATTCGCGAGATGGATTCAATGGAGATCTCCTGGGTTACCTCGGATCCGGACATGTTTGCTCTCCTTCCACGTGGGATCAGATGTCAGGTGTGTCTGGTCAGTGGGCTACGTTGTCGGGCCACGAAAGCACCAGAGAGCCCCAGGTGAGTCCGCCGCCGAAGGCGGTCATCAAGACCGTTTGGCCGGCTCTCAGTTTTCCCGCACGAAGGGCGTCGTGTACCGCGAGCGGGATCGAGGCGGCGACAGTATTTCCCACCCGATCGATATTCACCGCCGCCCGCGCGACCGGAATCGACAACCCATCAGCAACGGCGTTGATGATGCGCAGATTGGCCTGGTGGGGAACCAGGAGATCGACGTCGGATGCCGTTCTTCCCGCGTCCTTCAACGCGTTCTCAGACGACTGAACCATCGCGCGAACCGACTGCATGAAGACCGCTTTGCCGGACATAGCGAAGTATGGCTGTAGCCCGGCCAGGTGGTCGATGACACTCGCCGATCCACTGGACGGCCTGGTGATCAGGTCATGACCCGAGCCATCCGAACCGAGGTCTCGCCCGAGTAGAACTTCCTCACTGTCCGGATCGGCGACCAGTAGGAACGCGCCTGCGCCGTCACCGAAGATGGCCCTGGTGGAACGGTCGTCGGGCCCGAGAATCCGGCTGAAGGCATCGGCGCCCACCACGAGCGCCCTCGACCGTGCCAGCGTACGCATCAACGCCTCGGTGACGGCCATGGCATAAACGAAGCCGGAACAGACCGCGGCGACATCGAAAGCCGGTATTCCCGAGATTCCAAGCCGGTCCGCGACGCGTGGCGCGGTCGCCGGGACGCTGCGATCGGGCGTAGCGGTGGCTACGACTAGCAGATCGATATCCGGCCGGCCGGCCGCCTCGAGTGCGGCGCGAGCAGCCCCGTAGGCAAGATCAGTTGTCGATTGATCCGGCGCGATGATATAACGCTGCGCAATACCGGTCCTGCTTCGGATCCATTCGTCGCTGGTGTTAATCTGCCTTGCTAAATCATGATTGGTTTCGACGTAGCTGGGCACATATGCACCAACGCTGCGAATGGAAATTCCCATGGTGACTCGCTTCGAATTCGAACGCAATGATTCGCGGAGGTATAGCAGCCGATAATTTCGGGTCCGGCCTTCGCTGAAAATGAACGATAGATCGGCTACATACCACCATTCAAGCGGGTGTGATCTACGGCATACACTTGAACGGTAGGACTTTTTTTCCTAGGAAGATCCGAGCCTTTTCAAGTCCTTCCCGTGATGGCCTACTGAATTGGTGGTAGTCACAGGGAAGAAGGCGCACGCAGATGACACGTCCGCCGAGACACGTCCGCTTCGACAATCCGATCTGACCATTTTCGCGGTCGCAGCAGGTTTGGGTGCCGCGAATATGTACTATGCGCAACCGATACTCGGCAGCATCGGTTCGGCGCTCCACATCCCGGCATCGCTGGTCGGAATCGTGGTCACGCTGAGTCAGCTCGGCAATGCGCTGGGTCTGCTGTTCGTCGTTCCGGCCGGCGATCTGGTGAATCGTCGACTACTGATCAGGGGGCTACTCGTCTCGTGCACTATTGCCCTCGTCGTGGCCGCGAGCGCGACGACGGCGATCCAGCTGTACTGCGGCCTGCTGGTCGCCGGCTTGTCCAGTGTGTTCATCATGGTGCTCGTGCCGCTCGCCGGTCAGCTCGTGCCCGAGGATTCCCGAGGCAGCGCGACCGGGACTGTGATGAGTGGAGTGCTGATCGGGATCCTTGCCAGCCGGCTCCTGAGCGGAGCGCTGACCCAGTGGCTGGGCTGGCGTGCCGCCTATATCGTTGCCGCCGTGGCCATCACCGTGGTCGGCGCGGTGCTGTTGCGCATTCTGCGGCAGGTCGGAGCCGATACCCGCACCATCCGGGCCGGCACGCTGAGCTACTGGCAGATCCTGCGATCCGTTGGGGTGCTGATTGTCTCGGCCCGTGCACTACGTCGGCGCATGGTGCTCGGCGTCATGGGGTTCTTCACGTTCAGCCTGTTGTGGACCAGCCTGACCTTCCTGTTATCGGGTCCTCCGTATGAGTTGCGGGGCACGGCAATCGGCGCATTCGGGCTCGCGGGGCTCGTTGGCGCGGCCAGCGCACAGAAAGCCGGGAAGTTCGCCGATCGTGGCTGGACGGGTTACGTGACGATCGGATCGTGGGCGTTGATCGGTGCTGGCTGGCTGGTGTTGTGGAGCGCGGACCTGACCGACTCCTCGATAGGCCTGGTCATGCTCGTTGTCGGGATCGCGGTGCTCGACGCGGGCATGCAGGGGCAGCACATCACGAACCAATCCGTGCTGTACAAAACCTTTCCCGAGAGCGCCAGTCGTGTGACGACCGCCTACATGACCGCCAATCTCGCTTCCGGAGCCCTGGGTGCCGCGGTCGCCGGCGTGTTGTGGAAGGCCGGAGGGTGGGGTGCGGTTTCGGTGGCGGGGCTGGCGTCCGTGGTCGTCGGCCTCGGAGTCGGAGTGTGGGATCTGTTGCGCGACAGTAAGACTCCGAGGCCGATACAGAGGTGATCTCAGTCGACGTCCGTGGTCGACTAAGAAGGCGATAGGCGACGCAGTCTGGCGTGGGCATCGGAATCGGCTGGGAGATAGACGAACATCTCCATGAAGTCCGGTGCTCCGTTCACCACGAGTGTCTGATAGTTCAGTCGCAGGGTACCCACCCGCGGATGGTGAATGGTTTTCGTGCCAGCGATCTTTTCGCCGACCTCGTGTAGCCCCCACCACTGTGCGAATTCGGGTGCGGTGACGACCAGATCATCGATCAGCTCTCGCAGCTGCGGCCAGTCCGGATCCATCGCAGACATTCGTCGCAGAGCAGCCACCGTCTGGCGGGCGTAGGTCTCCCAATCCCCGTACAACGTCCGCATGTCAGGGTCCGTAAACAGCAGCCGTGCCATGTTGCGCTCCACCGAAGCCAGGCTCCCGAAGTCGCAGATCAATTGCGCCGCCAGTCGATTCCAGCGCAGCACGTTGCGCATGCCGTCGATAACGAAGACGGGCAGGTCATTGATAGCCGACACCAGGGCATCGATATTGTCGGGGACCGAGGCGATGATCGGTCCGGGTGGGTGGGGGCGAGCGATGGAACGCAGATAGAACAATTCGGTCTCGTCGAGTTCGAGGACCTTCCCGATCGCGGCCAGCACATGATCCGACGGCACCACCCGTCCCTGCTCGACGCGTTGGTAGTAGTCGGTGCTGATGCCGGCCAGGGTGGCGACCTCCTCCCGTTTGAGACCCACCACGCGCCGCCGGCCTGTCGTTATCCCGAAGCGCTCGGGGCGCGTCCGACTTCGTTTGGCACGCAGGAATTCCCCCAGCATCCTCCCGCTGTGCTGCTCACCGTCCACGCGCAGAACCGTAACGCTCACAGCGCAACCTCAATTCGTCGAGTCGAGCCTGTTCCACCGACGATGCTCGACAGCTCCGGCGAGGCATCGTGGCGATCTCGACCCGAGCGTGCCGTATCCACACCAAGCCTGACTCGAGTATCGCTCAGGTGCGACCCGGCTGCGGTCCAGCGGCGCTCGAGTTGCGCTCAGCCGGGCGGCCCGACAGTGGAATGACAACTCCGGGATCCATGGGCGCACCGGGATCCCGGAGTTGTGGCATGCCTGGACACCGAGCACGAACGAGGAATTGCCGATGCGCGAACAGGTCGAGGAACTCGCCGAACTCAAACGATCGGTGGTGATGGGTCCCGAAGCGGCGGCTACCCAGCGCCAACGCGACAAGGGCAAACTGACTGCTCGAGAACGACTCGAGCTGCTCTTGGATCCCGGGTCGTTTCAAGAGATCGAATCGTTACGGCGGCACCGCGCAACAGGATTCGGGCTCGAGAATCGCCGCTACCACACCGACGGCGTGATCACCGGCTGGGGAACCATCGAAGAACGAACGGTATTCGTTTTCGCGCAAGACTTCCGGATCCTGGGCGGCGCACTCGGCGAAGCCCATGCCGAGAAGATCCACAAGATCATGGATCTGGCGATCAGTGCGGGCGCGCCACTGGTCGGCCTGTACGACGGCGCCGGAGCCCGGATACAGGAGGGCGTGAGCGCGCTGGCGGGCTTCGGCGGCATCTTCCGCCGCAATACCAGAGCCTCAGGGGTCATTCCCCAGATCAGCGTGATACTCGGACCGTGTGCCGGTGGCGCCGCCTACAGTCCGGCGCTGACCGACTACGTCTTCATGGTTCGCGAGACGGCTCAGATCTTCATCACCGGCCCCGATGTCGTGGCCGCGGTGACCGGTGAGCAGGTCACGATGAACGAACTCGGCGGCGCGGACGTCCACGCCCGGACCGGTGTCACCCATTTCATCGCCGACGACGAATACGGCTGCCTGCACGACGTACGACTTCTGCTGTCGATGCTGCCCTCCAACAACCGAGAGAACGCGCCGAGCACGGACTGCGTCGATCCTGCCGATCGCCGCAATGAGAGGCTCTATGACCTGGTGCCGCTCGATGGCAGCCGCCCTTACGATGTGCGGGCCGTGATCGAGGAGATCGTCGACGACGGTGAGGTATTCGAAGTTCACGAACAGTGGGCGCGCAACGTGGTGTGCGCTTTGGCCCGGCTCGACGGACACGTGGTCGCTGTTGTCGCCAATCAGCCCAGCGTGCTTGCCGGTGTGCTCGACATTTCCGCATCGGAGAAGGCCGCCCGGTTCGTGCAGTCCTGCGATGCGTTCAATATCCCATTGGTCACCTTGATCGATGTCCCCGGATTCCTTCCCGGTGTGGACCAGGAACACGGCGGGATCATCCGCCACGGAGCCAAACTGCTCTACGCCTACTGCAATGCCACGGTCCCACGGGTCTCGGTGGTACTGCGCAAGTCCTACGGCGGCGCGTACATCGTCATGGATTCGCGTTCGATCGGCGCCGATCTCGTGCTGGCATGGCCTGGCAACGAAATCGCTGTCATGGGCGCCGAGGCCGCCGCAAACGTGATCTTCCGCCGTGAAATCACCGGTGCCGAGGATCCAGAGACTATGCGGCAAAAGAAGATCGACGAGTACCGCAGCGAACTGGTCCATCCGCTCTATGCAGCCGAACGCGGACTCGTCGATGACGTGATCGACCCCGCCGACACCCGGCAAGTGCTGATTCGCAGCCTCGCCATGCTGCGGACCAAGCATGCCGACCTGCCCATGCGCAAGCACGGCAATCCCCCTCAGTAGCCCACGGAGTGAGAGTTACCATGATCGAACAGAGTCTAGTCATCGAGCGGGGCAACCCCGACGACCTCGAAATCGCCGCTGTAATAACAACATTGGCGACAATGCAGATCGCACCCACCACTGCCGGACAGCGACCCGCAGCGGTCCGATGGCTGCGCCGTGAGCGTCGAACCGCCTACATCGCCTCGAACAGCTGGGCCGCCGCATGAGCGTCGAATCCATTGCTGCGGAGGGGTTTCACCGCCTGCGGAAGGTCCTCGTAGCCAATCGAGGCGAGATCGCCGTGCGCGTGATCCGGGCTGCCAAGGACGCCGGGATCGCCAGCGTCGCCGTGTACGCCGAGCCGGACGCCGATGCGCCGTTCGTGAAGCTCGCCGACGAGGCGTTCGCGCTGGGTGGCCAGACCTCGGCCGAGTCGTACCTGGTGTTCGACAAGATCCTCGAAGCCGCCTCGAAGGCCGGTGCGGACGCGATCCACCCCGGGTACGGCTTCCTCTCGGAGAACGCCGATTTCGCCCAAGCCGTGATCGACGCCGGGCTGATCTGGATCGGTCCCTCGCCGCAGTCGATCCGGGATCTGGGTGACAAGGTCACCGCCCGCCACATCGCCGAGCGCGCGCAGGCCCCGATGGCCGCGGGCACCAAGGACCCGGTGAAGAACGCCGACGAGGTCGTCGCGTTCGCCAAGGAGTACGGCGTGCCGGTGGCCATCAAGGCCGCTTTCGGTGGCGGCGGTCGCGGCATGAAGGTCGCGCACACCGTCGAGGAGATCCCGGAGCTGTTCGAGTCCGCCACCCGTGAGGCGATCGCCGCGTTCGGTCGCGGTGAGTGCTTCGTGGAGCAGTACCTGGACAAGGCCCGCCACGTCGAGGCGCAGGTCATCGCCGACAAGCACGGCAATGTCGTGGTCGCGGGCACTCGTGACTGCTCGCTGCAGCGTCGCTTCCAGAAGCTGGTCGAGGAGGCGCCCGCGCCGTTCCTGTCCGACGAGGTGCGTTCCAAGATCCACGAGTCCGCCAAGCGGATCTGCAAGGAGGCCGGGTACTACGGTGCGGGCACCGTGGAGTACCTGGTGCAGGGCGAGACCGTGTCGTTCCTCGAGGTGAACACCCGCCTGCAGGTCGAGCACCCGGTCACCGAGGAGACCGCGGGAATCGACCTGGTGCGCCAGCAGTTCCGCATCGCCGAGGGCCACGAACTCTCCATCACCGAAGACCCGACCCCGCGCGGGCACTCCTTCGAGTTCCGCATCAACGGTGAGGACGCCGGTCGCGGCTTCCTGCCCGCCCCCGGTCCGGTCGTCGTGTACCGCGAGCCCGCGGGCCCGGGTGTGCGCGTGGATTCCGGTGTGGTCGAAGGCTCGGTGATCGGCGGCCAGTTCGACTCCATGCTGGCCAAGCTGATCGTCACCGGTGAGAACCGCGAGCAGGCGCTGCAGCGTGCCGCCCGCGCGCTGGACGAGTATCAGATCGAGGGTCTGGCGACCGTCATCCCGTTCCACCGCCACATCGTCGAGAACCCCGCGTTCATCGGTGACGGCACCCGCTTCGACGTCTACACCAAGTGGATCGAGAACGAGTGGGACAACCCGATCGAGCCCTACACCGGTGCCCAGCCCATCGAGGACGAGGACGAGGCTCCTCGCCAGAAGGTGGTCGTCGAGGTCGGCGGCCGTCGCCTCGAGGTGTCGCTGCCGGGCCAGTTCTCCGTCGGCGCGGCCGCGTCCGCCAATGGCGCGGGTGTGGTGCGCAAGAAGCCCAAGCCGCGCAAACGAACAGGCCTGTCCGGCACACCATCCGGCGATTCGGTCACCGCGCCCATGCAGGGCACCGTGGTCAAAGTCGCTGTCACAGAGGGCCAGTCGGTCGAGGCGGGTGATCTGGTGGTGGTGCTCGAGGCCATGAAGATGGAGAACCCGGTCACCGCGCACAAGGCCGGTGTCATCACGGGTCTGTCGGTGGAGGCCGGTGCGGCCATCACCCAGGGCACTGTGCTCGCCGAGATCAAACAATGAGTCGAAAACCTCCGCCGGAGAATGCTTTATGAATGGATCAGCTGTCATTGCCGACAGACCCACTGAGTTCGTCGCGCCCATCGCGGTGCTGTGTCCAGGCCAGGGATCACAAAAACCTGGCATGCTCTCACCGTGGCTGGCGCTCCCCGGGGTCGAGAAGCAACTATCCGAGTGGTCACAGCTGGCGGGCATGGACTTGATGCGACTGGGAACCGCCGCCGATGCTTCCGAAATCGTCGATACCGCAGTGGCACAACCATTGGTTGTCGCCATGTCATTGATCGCGCTGCAGGAACTACAAGCCGTCGGCACTCTCACCTCCGATACGATCATCGCTGGCCACTCGGTCGGTGAATTAGCCGCCGCTGTCGGAGCCGGGGTCATCTCGTCCAGTGACGCGATAGCCCTTGCCGCGGTCCGCGGACGAGTGATGGCCAGTGCGTGCGGGCTCGCGAAGACCGGAATGTCGGCCGTTCTCGGCGGTGAGCTGAGCCAGGTCTTGGTCAAACTCGACGAGCTCGGGCTGATGCCTGCAAATTACAACGGAGCCGGCCAGGTGGTGGTCGCGGGCCGAATCGATGCTCTGTGTGCACTGTCGGCCGATCCTCCACCTGGCACGAAGGTCGTAGCCTTACGAGTCGCAGGTGCGTTTCACACCTCGTTCATGGCCTCGGCGCAGGAACGCTTCACATATGAGATCCGAAACATCCACGCCAACAATCCCATTCGACCTCTCCTGTCGAATGCCGACGGCAAGTTCGTGACGTCGGGCGACGACGCTCTCGCCAGGATCGCCGCACAGATCACCCGACCCGTGCGCTGGGATCTCTGCACGGAAACCTTGGCGAGCAGCGCCGTTAGCGCGGTAGTCGAATTGCCTCCTGCAGGCGCACTGACCGGAATCGCTCGCCGCGAACTGCCCGATGTCGCGCGACGGCCGCTGCGGACGCCTGTGGACCTGCTCAGCGCCGATCTCACGGGTGCTGGTGCGTGAATCGGTTCGTTCGAACCTCGACTCCAGCAGTCCTCGAGTATTGGTTCCCGACAGCCCTACTGGGCTGGGTGGAATCGAAATCGACTGTCACTCGGAGCCTCTCGATCGAGCGGCGCTCGAGCGCGGTTTGAGGTAGCCGAATAAAGCTTGATATGCACGAAAACGAGGAGCACTTGTCTATGTTCACCAACACATCTCCTGACGGTATCGGTGATTCGCAAGTACTGCCTCGGCTGATTGCGACTTCTGCGGTGGAACAGCTTACCGGGCTGGAAGTCCGCATTCTCTCTCGCGATTCGGCCAGGGCAAGCTATTTCGTGGAGTTGCTCTCGACCGCATCCAGGGGAGGCACGCCATGCATTCGCACTGAAATCGATCCGACATCGATCCTCGGCGAACGAACTTCGAAGGAAGCAAGGGATGTACTGGTCTGGCATTTGAGCACATCGGATTATCAGGATCTGGTACATCTCAGCACGCTTGCGCAGCGGTCGACAATCGTCCTCGCGCTCGAGGAGGCTAACCGCGAGATCATCCTGTTTGCGTTGCGGCACAACGTGTTCAGCATTCTGGTCGACGGCCACTACGAGTCCGGAGAGGTCCCGCACATCGTGGACGCCGCGGCCGCAGGTCTTGCGCCTGTTTCCGCGCCGGCCGGAACGGTGCTCAGCCAACTGGCCCGAGCAGCGCATCACAGAGTTCGAATTGCTGATGACGGAGATCGACGGGAAAAACTCTCGCGTCGTGAGCGCGAGATCATGGATCACATCTCTCGCGGGATGCGAAATGACGAGATCGCGCGGACGCTGTTCATCAGTCAGAAGACCGTCAAAAACCACATCAATCGTCTCTTTTCGAAGCTGGGCGCTTCGCATCGCGGTGAGGCCATCGCGATGTGGCTCGGAAATTTGGATGTTGCCTGACCAGGCAACAATTCTCAGATAGAGGAGTTCTGCATGCATGAGAACTATGATGTAATCGTCGTCGGCGGTGGCCCGGCGGGCTCGACAACCGCTGGGCTGCTTGCGAAGCGGGGTCGGCGTGTACTGTTGCTGGAGAAGGAGAAATTCCCGCGCTATCACATCGGCGAGTCTCTGGTTCCGGGCCTGATGCCGGTGCTCGACGAGCTCGGAGCGACCGAATCGATCGAGGCCTCGGGCGCGATCCGCAAGTACGGCATCTCCCTGATCTGGGGACGCGATCCGCAGCTGTGGCAGGTCGATTTCGGTGAGGCGACCGAACACTCCTATGCCTACGAGGTGAAGCGGGCCGAGTTCGACAATATTCTGCTGACACACGCCCGCAGACTCGGCGTCACCGTGATCGAGGAGGCCTCCGTGCACGAGGTGATCGTCGACAACGGGCGTTGCGTGGGCGTTCGCTTCTCCTCGGGCGGATCGAACGCGCCGGTCGAACTCCGGGCTCCGTTCATCGTCGATGCCTCCGGGCAAGCCAAATTGGTTGCGCGAGAACTGGATGTCGTCGAATGGCACGAGGACCTCAAAAACCTCGCCACCTGGACCTACTTCCAGGGCGGGGTGCACCCGGATGGTAAGTACGCCGGCAACATCGTGCTCGAGAACCGGCCGCCGGGGTGGCTGTGGCTGATCCCGTTCAGCGACAACACCTGCAGTGTCGGCTTCGTCGCGCCGACGACCGAGTACAAGGCGACCGGATTGACTCCGACGGACGTGCTCAAGCTACGGATCGAGGACTCTATCGAGATCAAGGCCAGGCTTCAAGGTGCAATCGAGGTGGCGAAGCCCCGCACCACGAAGGATTGGTCCTACACCAACCGTCAGATGAGTGCACCCGGATGCCTGATGGTCGGTGATGCCGCGGCATTCATCGATCCGCTGTTCTCGACAGGCTGCATGCTCGCCATGAAGGGCGCTTCGGCGGCCGCCCGCACCATCGACGTCATGCTGGACCAGCCCGACCGCGAATCCGAGTTGCGGGCCTCCTACGAAGAGGCCTACCGGAACTTCCTCGAGGTGGTGATCTCCTACGTGCGATTCTTCTACGACCCGACCCGACAGATCAGCGAGTACTTCGACGAGGCACAGAACCTCATCGACCCGAATGAAAAGCTCAGCGCCCGTGAGGATTTCATCCTCCTTATTTCAGGCCTGCGGGGCAAGAGCGCGATCATGGACCCACTCGCTCTCGCCGATCGAGTCTAACCATCGGTCGGGCGGCTCGCCGACGTCACGAGCCGCTCGACAGGTTGGACATGAGAGCCCGAAGCCCTGGCCAACAACGAGGTTCGTGAGGGGAAGCTCGTTGCCGAGCACGCTGTCGCAAGACCATCGTCAAAGTGGCAGACGACTAAGGCAAGCACTCCACAGCTGAAGACACAGTGCGGTTTGCCGCCAACACCCCCAGCCTACTGTCGATCCACACGCCACCGAGCGAATCCTGAAGAAGCGCGGCACTCCGCGACCCGAGCGGCGGATCATCGTCGAAACGATGCAGCGGGAAACCGGATCTGCACAAACTCGCCCGCGCCGTCCTTGCTCAGGCCATGCGCGACCGAGAGAGGCACGACCAAAACCACACCAGCCCCAACAGTAACAACACCTCAGGAGACTCGAACCCTCGCAACCAAGATTCAACCCGCTCAGAGGCCTTTACAGGCTGAGTGCGTACAACAAAGACAAACCCCCAGGTCTCCGACCTGGGGGTTTGTCTCGGGTGGAGCTAAGGGGACTCGAACCCCTGACCCCCACACTGCCAGTGTGGTGCGCTACCAGCTGCGCCATAGCCCCGTGTTCACTTCTGTGCCAGCCGGGCGTTGCCCCGCTTGCTTGAACGAAGTTACACGACGGGTGTCGAACAAACCAAATCGCCTGGATAGAGGCTGGCGGCAGCGATCTTCTCGAGCTAGGCTCGAACGCATGTTCGATAGCCGAGAGGTGGAGGCGATGGGCGACGAGGAGCTGATCGACGCACTGCGGCGGGCGCATGGAGCGGCGGCGTTCGCACAAGCGGCGGAAATCACAGCGGTGCGGGAGGTGTATCGCCGGCATCGGGCGGGCAATGCCGCGCCGGGGGTGGGCGGGGTGCGCGCCGGGGAGTTCGCCGCGGCGGAGGTCGCGGTGGCGGTGCACGTATCCGAACCGGTGGCGGCGGCGCTCATCGACATCTCGCTGGCGCTGGACTCGCTACCGCAGACCAAACTGGCGTTCGCGGCCGGGCGGATCGACCTGTCCCGCGTGCAGGTGATCGTGGACAGTCTGCGCGGACTCCCGCACGAGGTGCGAGAAGTATTGGAGCCCAAGCTGATCGACGCGGGGCTGCGCTCGGACCCGGCCCGATTACGGCAGACCGCGCAGCGCTGGGTGACGCGGCTGGATCCCGAGGGCGAGACCCGCCGGCGTCAGGAACGCGAGCAGGACCGCGACATTCGCATCCGCGCGGTCCAGGACGGGATGGCGGTCTTCGACGGTCTGCTGCCCGCCGCGGGCGCACAGGCCCTCGCCATGCGCCTGCGCGAAATGAGCCTGCAGGTCTGCGACGACGATCCCCGTTCCATGCCGCAGCGCCGCGCCGACGCCCTCATCGCTCTGGCGGACGGCTCCGGCCGCCTCTCCTGCGGTTGCGGCAAGGGCCTTGACTGCCCGAAGGCGGCCACCCCCGCCACTCCGCGCCGCCCCCTCATCCAGGTCGGCGTCTCCGCCGAAACCCTGCTCGGGCTGCGCGACGACCCGGCCTTCCTGGCGGGCTACGGCCCGGTCGACGCGAACCTCGCCCGCACCCTGGCCGAGCACGCGCGCTTCCAGGTGATCCCCGAATATTTCCCGGACACCGAAACCACCGGAGCACCAGCCGAACCGGCCCCCGAATCCTCACCTCCGAACGGCCACGACACCGTCACTCGCGCGGCACAAGCGCCCTGGGAACGCACGCTGCAACCCGATTCGCGCAAGAACGAATCCACCCCGCCGAAGGTCGCCGCGCTGCGCCCCTTCTCCGCCGCCCCCGCCCGTGAAGTGCGTGCCCTCGACGGCCTCTGCCGCTTCCCCGGCTGCACCATGCCCGCCGCGGAAACCTCACTGGTCCAGTTCGACCCCTACCCCGGCCGCTCGTCCTCCCACCCGAATACGGCCTTCCGCGCCGTCCTGTGCACCCACCACCACCGCCTGAAGAGCCTGGCGGACAAGGGAAAACACCCCTGGCGCGTCTACCTCGCCGACAACGACCGCATGCGCTGGGTCGACCCCAGCGGCGAACCCCACGAAACCATCCGCGAGGGCGCCCGCTACCTCTTCCCCCACACCGACATAGACGCCCCGCAATTCCGCACTCCCCTGCGAGCCGTCCCCGACCCTCCAATAGGCCGCCCCATCACCACAGACCTGGCCTACCCCATGGAATCCCACATCCTCATCCACCCCCAACTCTCCCGCACCACCCCCGACAACGACATCCCCGACCGAGCCGCAACCCGCTGACCACCCCACCCCCGACCAAGGGCCGAGCCCCCAGCCCGGCCCCTCCCAGGGGTGCGGCTCAACTCACCGTTCCCCCGATGGGCCGCACCCCGCCCAACTCCACGAGCATGCAATGAGGCACGAAAAAGCCCGATTCGCCGTGCCTCATTGCATGCTGGTGCCATGAGCGATCTTCGGGACCCAGTGCTGTTGGATGAGCGGCGGCAGCTGCTGCGGGAACGCTTGGGACAGTTACGGTCCGAGCTGGCCGAGCTCGCCACGGCCTACCGCGAACTGCCCGACTCCGGCCTCCTCCTCGATACCCCCGGCATCGGCGCACTCACCACCCCTGCCTACTGCATAGCCGGTGCCGCAGAGGTTTTCGACGAAGCACTCATCGAACTCGACGCCGCCGACGATGCCCTGGGCCGCGCAGGCAACTACACCGGCCGCCTGCGCCGCCCCGCCCTGGACTCCTGAATCCGTTGGGGCCCAGCACCTCCCGAAGTGGCGGCTAGGAAACGTCGGCCCGGACCTGGTCCGTCAGATTGTCGAAGACTACGGTCTTCGCGGTGAAGGAGCCCTTGGCGGCTACCGCGCCGGTTACCTTTTCACCCGGCTGAAGCTCGACGGCCGCAATCTGATTCTGCTCCATGCCGAGCTCGACGGTGTGCTTGTTCCCCTCGGTGTCGGTGATCGTGAAGTACAGCGGATTGACGCTGATCGCCTTGTCTTTGCGGGTGTTGGTCACGGTCACGAGCACGCTGGTGTATGTCCCGCCGTCGTCCAGAACGCTGGGCGTGAACGCGGTCGGCGTAGCCGCCAATTGGACAAGCGAATTCGCCGTAGAGATCGGTGCTGGTTTGGATGGGTCACAGGCGGTGAGCACGCCGGTTCCCGCGATAGCGGACGCGACGACGGCGACCGCCCCAATGGTCTTGCGAATCATTGAATTCCCCCTGGAGTTCATCGTTTCGAAGGATGGCCACCGAAGGCAACCAATGGGCTAACGATAGAACTCGACCGGGAACCTAATGCCTGGGTTTCACGGAAAGAACTGGTCAGGATCAAATATTGGCACGGATAGGGGGTCGGTAGGTGATTGCACTCACCAGCCCCCTGTTTCCGTCTTCCCGATGTGGCTATTTCGCTGCGTCGAGCACCCAGTTCGAGTTGCCCCAGTCGACCTTCTTGCCGTCGACGAATATCGAGGGGGTGCCCCAGTTCTTTCCGATCAGGTCGTCGAGGGCCTTCATCGATGCTTCGGCGTGTGCGCGGCCGGCGTCGGCGCGCTCGCCCGAGGTGATGCACTTGGCGACGTCGTCGCTCGCGCCCGCCTGCTTGGCGATGGCGGCCAGTTCCTTGTTGTCGTGGTCCGAGCCGCCCTCGGAAGGCTGCTCGGTAGTGAACAGCAGCGAGTGGAACTTGCCGTAGACGGGACCGTCGCCCGCCTGCGCCACACACTCGTTGGCGGCGATCGCGCGGGTCGAGTAATCCTTGCTCTTGGAGTTGCGATCCAGGAAGTTCACCAGCCGGTACCGCACCGCGATCTTGCCCAGATCCACCTGCTGCGCGATTTCCTGCCCATAGATCTTCTCCAGGTGCCCGCACGCCGGGCAGATCGGATCCTCGTAGATATCAACAGTTTTCGCGACATTGGGCTTCCCCAGCACGATCCCCCCGTCCGAATCCAGCGCCACCGACACCCCGGGGTCGTGCACCGGCCCGTACCCATCGCTACGCACGGTGTCCCCGCCCCCGCGATTCCACAGATACAACGCCCCCACGATCACCACGACCACCACCAGCGCCAACCCGGCCAACGCATAGGTGGTCTTGCTGGAAACCGGCTGCGGCGTGTGCTTCGAAGTCGGATTGCTCACCCGCAACACTCTGCCCGAAGCCCGCACCGGTGCAACACCCACCCCGTGCTAGACGACCGGGGACACCGCAGCTTCCTTGCGGCGCAGGGTTTCGGGTACCACGAGCCACACCGCGGACGCGGTCGCCAGCAGTACGCCCGTGACTGCGAGTGCGACGCCGTAGGAGACTCGGTCGGCGAGCGTGCCGATGGCGTAGGGGCCGAGGAAGGTGCCGAGGTCGGCGGACATTTGGTAGCCGGCTAGGACTGGGCCGCCGCGGGTGCCGGGGCCGATGATGTCGGCGACGGCGGCTTGGAGGGCGGGGGTGAACATGCCTGAGCCGATGCCTGCTACGCAGGAGGCGATGAGGAGCCAGATGAGGGTGGGGGCCAGGCCTATGCCGGCGGTGCCGAGGGCGCAGATCAGGGTGCCGGCGATGAGGAAGGGCTTGCGGCCCAGGGTGTCCGACCAGCGGCCGGAGAGGAACAGGACCGAGGCGTTGCCGAGGGCGAAGGCGGTGAGGGCTACGCCGGCGAGGGCGGCGTCCTGTTTGAGGACTTCGACGACGATGAGCGGGACGAGGGCCATGCGGACGCCGAAAACGGCTGCGCCGTTGCCGAAGTTGGCCCACAGGGCCGCGCGGTAGGCGGGGCGGGCGAGGGCCTGGCGGAAGGTCATGGTGGGTGCGCCGTTGGCCTTCTCGGGGAGGGCGAGCGGGGAATCCCGCAGGGCCACATAGACGATCAGGCTGGCGATGAGCAGGGCCACGCAGTAGATGAGGAAGGGCGCGCGCAGGCCCAGGAAGGACAGGGCCCCGCCGACCAGCGGCCCGCTGATGGATCCGATCAGGAAGCTGGTGGAGTACACCCCGGAGACCCGGCCGCGTTCGGCGGGCGGGGACATGCGGATCACCAGGCCCAGCGAGGACACCGTGAACATGGTGGACCCGATCCCGCCGAGGGAGCGCAGAACCAGCAGCTGCCAATAGCTTTGCGCCAGCGCACAAGCGCCCGTCGACACCGCGACGATCAGCAGCCCGGTCAGATAGACCGGCCGCTCCCCCAGCTTCTGCAACAGCCGTCCGGCCAAGGGCGCGAACAGCAACCGCATCAACGCGAACGCGCTGACGATGAACGAGGCCGCCGCCACCCCCACGTCGAAGCTGCGCGCGAACTGCGGCAGCGCCGGTGCGACCAAGCCGAACCCGATGGCGATGGTGAACGCCGACCCGACCAGCACCCAGATCTCGACCGGCAGCCGATGCCGTGTGGAGACCGGTTCTCCCGGACTACTCACCGGCCAGCGCGTGTCCGACGATCTCCTCGGCGGCGGCCTGCACCTGCGCGAGGTGCTCGGGCCCCTGGAAGGATTCCGCGTAGATCTTGTACTTGTCCTCGGTCCCGGACGGCCGGGCGGCGAACCAGGCGTTCTCGGTGGTGACCTTCACTCCGCCCAGGGCCGCGCCGTTGCCGCGGGCCCTGGTCTGGATTCCGGTGATCGCCTCACCGGCGATTTCGGTCGCACTGATCATGTCCGGCGTCAACGCCGCGAGGCGGGCTTTCTGTTCCGCGGTCGCCGTGGCGTCGACGCGGGTGTAGGCGGGTGACCCGTAGCGCTTTTCGAGCTCGGCGTAGCGGGTGGAGGGGCTCTGCCCGGTGACGGCGGTGATCTCCGCGGCCAGCAGCGCCAGCAGGATGCCGTCCTTGTCGGTGGTCCACACGGTGCCGTCCATGCGCAGGAACGACGCCCCCGCCGACTCCTCCCCGCCGAAAGCCAGGCTGCCGCTGAACAATCCGGGCACGAACCACTTGAACCCGACCGGCACCTCGTACACGTCGCGGCCCAGCACCCCGACCACCCGGTCGATCATGCCGGAGGTGACCACGGTCTTGCCGATCTTGGTCAGCGCGTCCCACCCCATCCGGTTGGCGATCAGGTATTCGATCGCCACTGCCAGGTAGTGGTTCGGATTCATCAGTCCCGCATCGGGAGTCACGATGCCGTGCCGGTCCGCGTCCGCGTCGTTGCCGGTGGAGATGTCGTAGTCGTCGCGAATCGCCACCAGCGAGGCCATCGCGTAGCGCGAGGACGGATCCATCCGGATGCGCCCGTCCGAGTCCAGCGTCATGAACCGCCACGTCGGATCGACGAACGGATTCACCACCTCGAGCTCGAGGTCGTAGCGCTGCCCGATCTCCTCCCAGTAATCCACGGAGGCCCCGCCCATGGGGTCCGCGCCCAGCCGAATCCCGGCGCCTCGAATGGCGTCCAGGTTCAGCACATTGGGTAGGTCCGAGATGTAGCGGTCCAGATAGTCGTAGCGCTCCACATTGGTGGCCAGCGCGTGCGCGAGCGACGTCCGCTTCACATCGGCGAGACCGGTCATCAGAAGTTCGTTGGCGCGCGCCGCGATGGCGTCGGTGGCGATGGTGTCGGCCGGGCCCCCGTGCGGCGGGTTGTACTTGAACCCGCCGTCGCGCGGCGGATTGTGCGACGGCGTCACCACGATCCCGTCGGCCTGATGCCGTGTCCCGCCCCGATTGTGCCGCAGCACCGCGTGACTCAAAGCCGGTGTGGGCGTGTACCTGTCGCGTGAGTCGATGATGGCGGTGACGTCGTTGGCGGCCAGCACCTCGAGCGCGGTGGTCCAGGCGGGCTCGGACAGCGCGTGCGTGTCGCGGGCCAGATACACCGGACCGGTAATGCCCCGGGAGGCACGGTATTCCACGATCGCCTGGGTGATGGCCAGGATGTGCGCCTCGTTGAAGGCGTTGTCCAGACTGGACCCGCGATGCCCGGAGGTGCCGAAGGAGACCAGCTGCGCGGGATCGGCCGGATCGGGAATCCGGCTGTAGTAGGACGTCACCAAGTGCGCGATGTCTTCGAGGTCCGTGGCCCGCGCCGGTCGTCCGGCTCGATCGTGGGCCATGCTCGCACCTCCCTTGCGTATCGCCTGTGCCCGGCTGGTCATCAGGATCACGGCCGCACCTGACTGCCGGAGAAGACGACGCCCATCACGATGTTCGCCACCGCATAGCTGTAAGCGCCCTCCTCGGCCAATCGAATCGTTTCGTCCCCGAACGTGCCCAGTGGGAGAACACTAGCGAATCGATGGCCCACCGCGCGATCCGCCAGTAATACCGTCACCGCCGGACCCCGTCGAACACCTCGACGGGCGAGAGCGCCACGGTGACCGAATCCAGCAGATCCGCATTGCTTTCCACGAAGGCCCGCAGCCGGTCGGTGTCGTCGATGATCATCACCAGCACCGGCAGCCGCTCGGCCAGATCGAGCAGCCGCGCGGTGTGGATGTGGGAGGACACCCCGTACCCCTCGACGCCGCGCCAGACGCTCGCCCCGGCCAGTCCGGTATCGCGGGCGCGCCGCACGATCTCGTGATAGCGGGGACGATGCCGGTACAGGTCGTCCTCGCCGAGCAGCACCGTCAGCCGTGAGGCCGGGACCCACTGCCGGGCCTTCTCACTCATCGCCTGCCCCCAACTCGTCGTGCCGGTTCCGATATCCATCGCGTCGCACCCGATTCGAGCAGTCTACGAATTTCGAGGGCACCCCCGCCATGGTGGTGAGCGGCAACGCGCCGACGCGACCCTGCGCTGCCACCACCCCTCCTCCAATTAGCTAAATAGTTGCTATTCGGCGTGTTGCTGAGCCCGAACAATAGCCCGGAACTGCGAGGATAGTGCCGCTTGCCCGGTGTTGTCCCATCGGCCTCGAGGAGCCAAGTTGGCGGTGCGGCAGTCGATCAGAAAGATGCTGGTCCAAGGCTTCGGAATCGCCACGGTACTGGTGGCCGTCATGGCCGCCGCACCCGCCGCGCACGCCGGGGCGATATATCCCTTCCCGGACGCGGACGGGTTCTACTACGCCGCAGGAAATCTCGGCGGCGCCCAGAACGGCGATGTCCTCAATGTCCGGTCGGTCCCGTCTCCGTGGGCCGGCGCCACGGTGTGGCAAATCCTGTTCCGCTCCACCAATTCCGCCGGTGCGCCCATCCCGGCGGTGACCACCCTCATCTCCCCCGGCCCCGGGCCGCGACCGCTGCTGTCGTATCAGCCGTTCGTGAATTCCCTAGGCATGCAATGCGCCCCGTCGCACAGCCTGTTCGACGGCAGCCTCAAGGAGACCGCCGCCTTCCCGCTGCTGCTGGCCCGGGGCTGGGCGATCGCCGTTCCCGACCACCTGGGACCCGACAGCGCCTACGGCGCGGCCCGCATGGGCGGCCAGATCACCCTCGACGGCATCCGCGCGGTGAAGCGCTTCGCCCCGGCTGGACTCGCCGATTCTCCGGTCGGCCTGGCCGGTTACTCCGGCGGCGCGATGGCCACCGGTTTCGCGGCCGCGATCGCCCCGGATTACGCGCCGGAACTCCCGATCGTCGGCGTCGCCGAGGGCGGGGTCCCGGTGAATCCCGGCAAAATGGCCATCGAGGCGGGCGATTCGCCGCAGCCGCTGTTCGGTCTCGGCTTCGCCGTCGCCGAGGGCATGGAGCGCGAGTACCCCGCCGAGATGCGCCTCGACGACTCGCTCACCCCGTTCGGCTTCTGGATGCGCGACCGCATGGCGAATTCCTGTGTGGACGACATCATCTCGGTCGGCGCGAACCACCACATCAGCGAGGTCTTCCACGCCGGCGCCGAGAACGACCCGGTGCTGATCCGCACCTTCCACGAGAACGCGCTCGAGATCGTCCCCGAGCTCATCCGCCAGCCCCTCTACGAATGGCACGGCGGCAACGACCAGGTGCCCCTGAACCTGGCCCAGTACACCGCGGGCCGCTACTGCGCCGCGGGCACCCCGGTCCAGTTCGACATCATCCCGGGCGCGGACCACGGCACCGCGATCTTCCCCGGAGCCGTCAACGCCATGAACTACCTGGCCGACCGATTCGCGGGCCTGGCCCCGCCTTCGAACTGCCGCTGAATCGCGGTAAGCCGAGAAAGAAGCGGCCCCGGCTCATCATGAGCCGGGGCTTCTTCCATATCTGACGCAGCCCGCTCGCGAAGCGAGCGGGCTGCGAGATCAAGAGTGAAAATTAATGCGCCAGAACGGGTTCACCCTCGGCGGGCACCGGGACCTTGTTGGGCATGATCAGCCCGGTCGCCACCGCGCCGACCACGAAGATCGCGGCGGCCCACCAGAAGGTGGTGGTGTAACTCTTCACCGCGGCCTCGGCCAGCACGCCCGCCGACGGCGGAACGTGGTCGGACACATAGTTGTCGAACGCGGTCGCGGCCAGCGTGCTCAGCAGCGCGGTGCCGATCGAACCGCCGACCTGCTGGCTGGTGTTCACCATGGCCGAGGCGACGCCCGCGTCCCGGTGGTCGATGCCCGAGGTCGCGCCGGAGAAGGCGGTCGACATCGCCATACCGAGCCCCAGGCCCATGAGGATCAGGCTGGGCAGGATGTGGCTCGCGTAGCCGGTGTCCACGCCGATGCGGGTCAGCAGCACCATTCCCAGTGTGGCGAGCAGGAATCCGGTCACCACGGTCACCTTCGGACCGACCCGCGGGATCAGCAGCGCCGGAACGGTGGTGGACGACGCGACCATGCCCGCGACCATCGGCAGGAAGGCCACGCCGGTGATGATCGGCGAGTAGCCCAGCTGCTGCTGCATGTAGTAGGTCAGGAACAGGAACATCGCGAACATGCCGATGCCGATGGTGAACACGGTGATGTAGGAAGCGGCACGGGTCTTGTCCAGCACCACGCGCAGCGGCAGCAGCGGATGCGGAACCCGGCTCTCGATGGCCACGAACACACCCAGCAGCACCACGCCGCCGATCAGGAAGGCCAGCGTCACGCCATTGGTCCAGCCGTCGGATTCGGCGTGCGAGAAGCCGTACACGATGCCGAACAGCGCGGCGGTCACGGTCAGCGTGCCCGGCAGGTCCAGCTTGGGCCGCTCGGTGGCGACATGCTTGGCCAGCAACAGAATCGCGCCGACCAGTGCGATGGCCGCGAACACCAGGTTCACGTACATCACCCAGCGCCACGAGGCCCACTCGGTCAGCGCACCGCCCAGCAGCAGACCCAGCGCGCCGCCGGCGCCCGCGATGGCGCCGAAGATGCCGAAAGCCTTTGCCCGCTCGGCGGGTTCGGTGAAGGTCACGGTCAGCAGCGACAGCGCCGCGGGCGCCAGCAACGCCGCGAACACGCCCTGCGCCACGCGCGACCCGACGAGCACCTCGAAGTTCCCGGCCGCGCCGCCGACCGCCGAGGCGGCCGCGAATCCGACCAGGCCCACGATGAAGGTCGTGCGCCGCCCGAACAGATCGGAGAGCCGTCCGCCCAGCAGCAGCAGGCTGCCGAAGGCCAGCGCGTAGCCGGTGATGACCCACTGCCGGTCGCCGTTGGAGAAGCCGAGGTCGGCCTGGGCGTGCGGCAGGGCGATGTTCACGACGGTCGCGTCGAGCACGACCATCAACTGGGCGACGCCGAGTACGGCGAGCACCCACCAGCGCAGGGCGTGGGACCCGCGCCGCCCGGTCGGAACCGGCACTGCCACGTCTTTCTCCAGTGCTGTTGTCATGGTGTTTTCCTCGTCCCCTAGGATTAACGGAGAAGCCGTCTCCGTTTACCGGTCAAAGCTACCATGGCAAACGGAGACATAGCCTCCGGATAATCCCGATTCCTGTTAGGATTAACCTGTGAATCACGTCACCACCGCGCCACCACCTCGGCGTCTGCGCGCGGACGCCGCCCGCAATCAGCAGCGCATCATCGCGGCCGCCCGCGAGTTGTTCGCCGACCGCGGCCTGGAGGTCACGCTCGACGACGTGGCCGAACGCGCCGGAGTCGGCGTCGGCACGGTCTACCGCCGCTTCGCCAACAAGCAGGAGCTCATCTCCGAGGTCTTCGACACCATGGTCACCGAGCTGGCCGGGGCCGTGGACACGGCGCTGCACCACGCGGATCCGTGGGAGGGCCTGGTCGATCTGTTCGAGTACTCGTGCCGGCACATCGCGGTCAACCGCGGTTTCGGCGAGGTCATCCTCGAACTGCACGACAGCATGGACCGCTTCTGCGTCATGAAGGACCGCATCCGACCCGGCATGACCGCGGTCATCCAGCGCGCCAAGGACGCGGGCGCGCTGCAGCCCGAGATCGAGGCGGGTGATTTCTTCGCCCTGGTGAACATGGTCGACGGCATCGCCGGGTTCGCCCGGCCGGTGAATCCCGATGTCTGGGAGCGCTATATGGCGCTGATTCTCAACGGTGTCCGCGGCGACGGCGTGCCGCGCATGCCGCTCACTCAACCGCCCTTGACCGAAGACGAGGTGGAACGGGCGAAAGCCGCGGCGTGCCCGCCGCGCAAACGGTAGCGCACATCACACCGAACCCTTAGAGTTGGTCGCATGACCAACTCTTGGGCGAACTGGGCCGGGGATCAGCGCTGTACTCCGGCATCCATTGCCGAACCGAGCTCGCCCGAGGAAGTCGCGGCAGTACTCGCAGCAGCCGAGGCCGACGGCCACACCGTCCGGGTCGCCGGATCGGGGCATTCGTTCACCGAGACCGTGCTCACCGACGGCACGCTGATGCGGCTGAACAAGCTGGACAAGATCCTGAGCGTCGATCGAGCCACCGGCCTGGTCCGCGCCGAGGCGGGCATCACGCTCAATGCCGCCAGCAATGCCCTGCACCCGATGGGTCTGGCCTTCCCCAATCTCGGCGACATCGACGTGCAGTCGATCGCGGGCGCGACCGCGACCGGCACCCACGGCACCGGGTCCAAGCTGCAGAACCTCTCGGCCGCACTGCATTCGGTGGAGCTCATGCTCGCCGACGGCAGCCGGGTCGAGCTCAACGAGCAGACCGATCCCGACGGCTGGCGCGCCGCGCGGGTGAACGTGGGCGCGCTCGGCGTGGTGACCGCCGTGACCCTGCAGATGGTCCCGTCGTTCGTGCTCGAGGGCGTCGAGCGGCCGCTGCCGCTCGAGGAGATCCTGGCCGACCTGGACACCTACGTCGACGGCAACGAGCACTTCGAGTTCTACATGTTCGCGCACAGCCCGCTGGCGATGACCAAGCGCAACAACCGGGTCGACCTGCCCGAGCAGCCGCGCGGCAAGGCCGTGGACTGGTTCTCGGACATTCTCATGACCAACTACACCTTCGACGCCCTGTGCCGCCTGACCCGTCGCCGCCCGAGCCTGATCCCCACGGTCCAGCGCTCCGTGGCCTACGCGGGCAGCTACCGACGCCAGGTCGAGCGCTCCTACCGAGTCTTCGCCAGCCCCCGCCTGTTCCGCTTCACCGAGATGGAATACGCACTGCCGCGCGAACATTCGGCCGACGCCATCCGCGAGATCAAGGAGGTGGCGAGCCACTTCGACACCGCGATGCCGATCGAGGTGCGCTGGGTCGCCCCCGACGACGCCTTCCTGTCCCCCGCCGGCGGCCGCGAGACCTGCTACATCGCCGTGCACCAGTACCAGGGCATGAACTACGAGCCGTATTTCCGTGCCTGCGAACGCGTCTTCGATCGCTACAACGGCCGCCCGCACTGGGGCAAGCGGCACTTCCAGACCGCCGAAACCCTGCGCGAGCGCTACCCGGACTGGGAGCGCTTCGCCGAGGTCCGCCGCCGCTTCGATCCGAAGGGCCGCTTCACCAACGCCTACATCGAGCGCGTGCTCGGCCCGGTCGCCTGACAACTCGGCCCGTCGCCCGACAGCCCCCACGAGTTGGACAAACGGACTAGTATCGGTTGCTGAAAGATCGCTGCATCTGCCCGAGCGTGACCAACGCAAGGAGGTTCCGATGTCTTCTTTCGGCGACAAGATGAACGAGGCCGGTGACCAGGCGCGCGAAGCCGCCGACCAGGCCCGCGAAAACGTGCAGGGCGCCATGAACGACGCCCAGTCCGGGGCCGAGCACCTGAAGGAAAGGCTCGAACACGCCGGCGAGGACGTGAAGGAGAAAGTCGGCGGCTTCATGGACAAGGTCAAGGAGAAACTGGGCGGCGGATCGAAGTAAGGGCCGCCCGACGATGCCGACGAATGACGACTTCCGCGACAACGCCGAGCGCCTGGCCGACGACTTCCGCACCACCGCCGACGACCTGACCACCGACCTCGGGGTCACCGCCGGCGACCTGCGGGCGCGGGGCGAGGCCGTGGCGGGGCAGCTGGCCGAACGCGCCAGCGGCGCCGCCGCCGAACTCGCCGACCGAGCGCAGAACGCGGCCGCCGATCTCGCCGATATGGCGAAGGCATTCGCCGACAAGATCACCCCGGAGGATCTGCAGAGCACCCTGGAACAGGTGCGGGCCAATCTCGACCACGCCGCACAGGACGTGCTGGCCGCGGTCAACGAGGTCGTCACCGCGCTGAAGAACCGGGCCGGAAAGTAGTTCGATCGACCCCGATTCCGGGCCCACGGGCTCGGGGTCGGGGTTGTTTCGTTGATTCGAGCCGACACAGTTGATTCGAGCCGACACAGAGGACACCTCACGTGAGCGCACCGAGCAAGGGCACGTCCGATCCCGTCCCGGCCCACCATCGAATGGCGGTGGAGCCCCGCGTCTTCTGGCCCGCCGCCATCGTCGTCACCGCGTTCACCGTCTACGCCATCGTCTTCCGCGACACCGCGGCCCGCCAGGCGAAGGCCCTGCAGGACAATGTGATCGGCGGCTTCGGCTGGTACTACATCGTGATCGTGAGCCTTTTCGTGGTGTTCGCGATCTGGCTGGGGCTGGGGCGATTCGGCGACATCACCCTCGGCGACGACGGGGAGCGGGCCGAATACTCGATCGGCGCTTGGCTTTCCATGCTGTTCGCGGCGGGCATGGGGATCGGCCTGGTGTTCTGGGGCGTGGCCGAGCCGCTGTTCCACTACCAGGACCCGCGGCCCGGCGTCGGGTCGACGAAGGCGCAGCGCGCGGATTCGGCCATGGTGCAGACCTTCCTGCACTGGGGCATCCATCCCTGGGCCATCTACGTGGTCGTCGGCCTGGCCATCGCGTACTCGATCCACCGCAAGGGCCGCCCGGTCTCCATCCGCTGGTCGCTGGAATCGCTTGTGGGCGACCGTATTCGCGGCTGGCGCGGGGACGTCATCGACGTGGTGGCGGTGATCGGCACGGTCTTCGGCGTGGCGACCTCGCTGGGGCTGGGCGTGCTGCAGATCTCGGCGGGGCTGAATTACCAAGGCTGGCTGCACGAACCGGGCAAGGGCTTGCAGGTGGTGCTGATCGTCGGGGTCACCGCGCTGGCCACGGTCTCGGTGGCGACCGGCGTGGACAAGGGCATCAAGCTGCTCTCGCAGGCGAACATGGGCGTGGCCGGAATGCTGCTGCTCTACGTGCTGATCGCGGGGCCGACGCTTTTCATCGTCAACGACCTGGTGCAGAACATCGGGCAATACCTGCAGACGCTGCCGAAGATCAGCCTCTACACCGGCGCGACCGAAGGTTCGGAGGGAACGGCCTGGACCAAGCAGTGGACGGTCTTCTACTGGGGCTGGTGGATCAGCTGGGCGCCGTTCGTCGGCGTCTTCATCGCGCGCATCTCCCGCGGCCGCACGGTGCGCGAGTTCGTGGCGGGCGTGCTGCTGGTGCCGACCCTGCTGACCTTCGTCTGGTTCGCGGTCTTCGGCGGCGCGGGCCTGCACCGCGAAATGTTCGGCGGCGGTGGACTGGTCGGCCCGGACGGACCCGATCGTGACAGCGCTCTCTTCGCACTGCTCAACACATTGCCCGGCGGTTCGGTCACCGCGGGCCTGGCGATCCTGGTGATCGTGCTGTTCTTCGTCACCTCCGCCGATTCGGGCGCGCTGGTGGTGAACATGCTCTCCTCGGGCGGCAATCCCGAGCCCCCGACCTGGAGTCGCGCCTTCTGGACCTGCGCGCAAGGCGCGGTAGCGGTCGCATTGCTGGTGGCCAGCGGCACCGGCGCTTCGGCGCTGACCACCCTGCAGACCGTGGCCATTCTCATAGCCCTGCCGTTCAGTGTCGTCATGCTCGCGATGTGTGCCGCGTTGGTGAGAACCTTCCGCGCGGAGGCCCCTTAGACTCCACAATCAGAAGATTACGAATACGTCTCGGATTGGATGAACGCAGCGTCATGCTCAAGGGTTTCAAAGATTTCCTGATGAAGGGCAATGTGATCGATCTCGCGGTCGCGGTCGTGATGGGCACGGCCTTCACCGCCATCGTCACCTCGGTGACGAAAGGGCTGATCGAGCCGCTGCTGGCAATCCTGGGCGGCAACAAGGAATACGGTCTGGGATTCCAGATCATCGCCGACAAGCCGTCCACCTTCGTGGCGCTCGGCCCGATCATCAGCGCCGCCGTCAACTTCGTCTGCGTGGCCGCGGTCCTCTACTTCGTCCTCATCCTGCCGATGAACACGATCAAGAACCGGCTCAGCAAGCCCACCGAGGTGAAGGCCGATCCCACCGAGCTGGAACTGCTCACCGAGATCCGCGACCTGCTCGCCAAGCAGCACGTGAACAAGTAGCTCCGCGACCCTCGAGTAGGCTTAGCCAGGTTGTTGCCACAAGCTGGCGAAGGTCTAATCGAGGAGGCGGGAAACGTGGCCGGGATCCGATCGCGCTGGGCCATGCTGGCCGTGCTGTGCGCGAGCCTGCTGCTGGTGGCCATGGACGCGACCATCCTGAACGTCGCGTTGCCCTCGCTCATCGACGCCATGGAACCCAGTCCCATGGAACAGCTTTGGATCGTCGACCTCTACGGCCTGGTGCTGGGTGGCCTGCTCATCACCTGCGGCGCGATCAGCGATCGATACGGTCGCAAGCGGTTGTTCCTGGCGGGCTTCATGCTGTTCGGACTCGCCTCGGTGGTCGCGGCGACCGCGACCGAACCGGCACAGCTGATCGCGGGCCGCGCGTTGCTGGGTGTCGGCGGCGCCATGGTGATGCCCTCCACGCTCAGCCTGATTCGCAATATCTTCACCGATGACAAGGAACGCACCCTCGCCATCGGCATCTGGGCCTCGGTGGCGGGCGCGGGCGCGGCCATCGGCCCGCTGGTCGGCGGCCACCTGGTCGAGGCGTTCGGCTGGTCGGCGGCGTTCTGGCTGAACGTGCCCGTCGTGATCATCACGGTGGCCCTGGGTGTGTGGCTGCTGCCCGAGTACAAGGCCCCGCACGAGGGCGGTCTGGACTGGGTGAGCGCGGTCCTGTCGGTGCTCGGCGTCGTCGCCCTCGCGTGGGGCATCAAGCATGTGGCCAAGGGCAATCCGGCCGCGATCGATCTGGTGATCATGGTCGCGGCCTTCGTGCTGCTGGGTCTGTTCGCCTACCGCCAGCTGCGGTCGCCGGATCCGCTGCTGGATGTGCGCCTGTTCAAGAACCGCGCCTTCACCGCCGCCGCGCTGGCCACCCTGCTGGCCATGCTCGCCATCGGCGCGGCGCTGTTCCTGATCTCGTTGTGGCTGCAGTACATCCACGGCTACACGCCGTCGCAGGCCGGTGAGCGCATGCTGCCCGCCGCCATCGCCACCCTGCTCGGTTCGCTGGCCACGCCGTGGCTCATGCAGCGCGTGGGCGTGCGATTCCTCATGGGGTTCGCATTGGGCGCGCTGGCAACGGGTTTCGCGGTGCTGGCCGCGGTGCCCACCACCACCTATCCGATCGTCGCGCTCATCCTGGTCTGCCTCGGCATCGGCGACGGCATCGCCATCACCACGGCCGCCGCGGTGCTGGTGGCCGCGGTCCCGCCCGAGCGCGCGGGTCAGGCGGGCGCGGTGGAGGAGACCAACTACGAACTCGGCATCGGCCTGGGCGTGGCGCTGCTGGGCAGCATTCACGGCCGCCTGTTCACCAGCCACATGACCGGATTGCCCTTGCAGGGCGAGGATCTGGCCGATGCGCGGGGCTCGGTCGGCGGTGCGGCCTATGTCGCCGACAAGATCGGCGGCCCCACCGGCGACCAGGTGCTGAGCATCGCCCAGCACGCCTACGATTCGGCGTTGACCACCACCTCCTGGATCTCGACGGCCATGGTGGGCGCGGTCGCGGTGCTCACGGTGATCTTGGTACCGCGCGGCTTCAAGGCGACCGCCGGACACTGAGTCCTCATGCCAGAGAAACCTTCAATTGGGCCAGTCCGGACCGGATGCGCGCCTTCACCGCGGGCAGACCGATCCCCAGCCGAGCGGCGACCTGGGCATATGTGAGCCCGCCGTAGAACGCCAGCACCACCGACTCCCGCTGATGCGGCGTCAAGGTGGCCAGCCCCCGGCGGATCGCCCGTTCGTCCTGCCGCCGCAGAATCTCCTCGGTCACCACATCGGTGGCGGGGCGGTAATCACAGACGCCCCAACGGTGTTCGTGTCCCGCCGCGCTGCACTCGCGTCGTACCCGGTCCACGGCCTGGTGGTGGGCGAGCGTGGTGAGCCAGGTCAGCGCATTGCCGCGGGTCGGGTCGAACCCGCCCGCGCTGCGCCAGACCTGCAGATAAACCTCATGACATGTCTCCTCGGCATATCCGGTGTCGCACACGATGTTCAGGACCCGGGTGTAGATGAGGCCGCGGGTGCGACGGTAGAGCTCCTCGTAGGCTTCGCGGTCGCCCTCGGCGATCCGGTGGACGAGTTGATCGAATTCGCTGACTCGCCGGGTGCGGCGGGTGACAGGTCGGACGGGGTGGGCCGAATGCGGACGGACTGCCGGGAGGGCAGCGGAAATTTGCGATGGACGTGAGGAATTCACGATCGCCCCCAGGATCGACGGATAGCAGCACAGACTTGCCAAACGAGCCGTCGAGGACTGGGACGGTCGCCAACCGCGCACGGAAATCGGCCGGGGACAGGGGCTTTCGATTCCGCCAGCACACCACCCTACTCCGTGCCGACCAACCGAGCGCCCGATCGATTTAACCTAAAGTTCTTTCCGAAAAACCCGTTGCCGCAGCGGGATGCTCAAATACGCAGGCCCAGTTCGACTATCCCGTGGGCGACCGCGTGCACGGTGACCCGATTGCGGCGGGCGTGCGCGCGGATCAACTCGAACGCCGCGTCGGGCGTGGTGTGATGCGCGTGCGCGAGCACTCCCTTGGCCTGTTCCACCACGATTCGCGTGGTCAGCGCGTGTTGTAGCTGCTCGGTCACCCGCTGGTGGCGCTGGACCAGATTCGCGGTGACGATGTGGCCGGTGGCCATCCCGGCCAGCAGCGTCGCCACCGAGAGATCCTTCCCGGTCCAGTGCCGGGGAGCGCGCGAATACAGGCTCAGCACACCGGCCTCGGTCTCGTCGAGCCGCATGGGCACCGCAGCCACCGAGGAAATGCGATGCTGTCCAGCGAGATTCGCGTACTCGGGCCACATGTCGCCGTAGCTGCCGATATCGGTCACGGTCACCGGGGCTCCGCAGGCGTAGGCCACCACCCCGGGCCCGCGGTCGTAATCACGCTGGCAGACCTCGAGATCCAGCAGCTCCTCCGGGATGCCGCTGAAAAGTTCCGACCGGTCGCCTCCCAATTCTGTGGACAACGCCACCGTCACACCGCCCGGTTCCAGCACATCGATGGCACTGCGCATCAATTCGTCCAGAATCTGCGGCAGTTCGTGGGCCGCGGGTAGCAGCCGGGCGAACCTCGCCAACACCGCCACCAGCAATTCACTGTCGGACACCGCCATCACCCCGCATCGGTGGACCTGCGGAGTCCACCACGAAAGTATTTCTGTGCCGCTCTTGCCGTCAGCTCATGGTATTTGCCGGGCCGGGTATCGCGGAACCGTTGCGCTCATTCCGCCTCGATTCGAATCTCGCGCTCCACCACCCGCCGTGCCACCTCCACCAGCGAAAGCCCGTGCGTGAACGCGTATCCGCGCAGGCGGGCGTAGGCGTCGGCGATCTCGATACCCAGCTGGGCGCTGGTCATGCCCGCGGCCTGATGAATCCAGCGGCTGGACAACGGCTGTGCCCACTGCCGCGCGTCGTCGCCGGTGGCCAGCACCAGGCTCGCCGTCACCAGATCGGCGATGTGCAAGGCCGCCGACAACAGCCGCGGCCCCGGCCGCCCGAGCGAATCGCGGTAGAGATCCACCGCGCCGAGCCGAATCGAGCCCAGCCGCAACGGCACCGCGAACATCGACCCGGTGACCGGCGCGGCCGCCAGCGCCTCCGCGAAGCCGGGCCAGTGCTCACAATCCGCGCTCAGCTCGTGGACCATCACCGGCACCCCGCCGACCACGGCCGTGACCGCGGGCCCCTCCCCCGCGGTGGCCTGCGCGAGCTCCACCCGCGCGGCGAATTCGTCACTGGCGCACCAGGGTTGCATGCCGGCGTCGCGCTCCTCCAGCACGATGGCGGCACGGCGCACCGGCAGCACCCGCACGCACGCGGCGCACACCGCCCCGAGTCCGCCGCCGGCATCACGCACGGCGCGCAGGAACTGTCCAGTCAGCTGATCGAACTGCGACGAAGCCATCACCATCGAACCGCCCCACAATCATCGCCCGGCGATGAGTTATTCGGTGCCCAGCGCCAGTATCACTGTCACAGCTCGACAACAAACAGGGCCGAAAGTCACTGTGCGTGGCTGGATTCCACGCGGTGCGGCACGCCGAGGCGGTAGAGCCCGCGCAGGTCGTAGGTGTGTGTGGCGACCGCACCCAGCAGCAGACCGAAGCTCAACCCGAACAGCGTCATCCAGATGCCCGTGCTCAGCCCGGCCTCCAGATGCCCGTCGAAGAACAGGATCGCACGCACCGACAGATAGATCTGGTGCATCGGCTCGAAACTTGACAGCGACGCGATCCAGCGCGGAATCGCCTCGACCGGAATCGATCCCGAGGAGGAGGGCAGGCCCAGCACCACGAACACGATCATGTTGATCAGCAGGCCCATGGTGCCGAAGGCTGCCAGCACCGAGAGCCCGGTGACCGCGACGGCGATGACGGCCAGCGTGCCGTACAGGAACAGCGGCAGCGGCTGGTCGATCGGCATGCCGAACAGTGTCGCGATGCCCATGAACATGCCGGAGAGAACCGGCGCGGTGAGCGCGGCGATGGCCCATTTCACCAGTAGCGTGCGCCAGCGGCTGATCGCCGCCGGCTCGGGCGCGCGGAACCACGGCCCGTACTCGGCCGGGAGGAAACCGAGCACATTGTCGACCATCGAGTGAATGATCATCGCGCCGCTGAACCCCGCGAACAGCAGCACCAGGGTATAGAAGAAGGCCGAGAGTCCCTGCCCGGTCCCCGCGGGCAGCGGCCGGTACGGACTGACGACCACATCGATGGGCTTGGCCAGCTCGAGTCGTGCCGCACCGGTCAGCTCGGTGGACACCTTGCCCTTCACCTGATCGGTGAGCTGCGCCCCCACGGTCGTATTCACCTGTGCCATGGCCCGATCGGTGATGCGCTGCATGATCGAGGAGGCGTAGGTGCCCGCCCGCGGATTGGTCTGCACGGTGATCACCGGCCGCTCCACGTCGCCGGGCACCACCGCGGCCGCCCCGAGGATCGACAGCCGCTTGGTGAAGTCGCCGGGAATGATGATCGCGCCGTAGACCTGGCCGTTGCTCAGCTGCTGCCGGGCGTCGTTGATCCCGACGAGGCGCAGATCGATCTTCTCCGACGGGATCCGCTGCACGATCGCGTCGGTGATCTGGTCGCCGACATTGACGGTCTTGCCGTCCATCACGTCACCGACGTCCTGGTTGACCAGGGCGACCGGGAAGTCGTGCAGGTTCTTCTCCGGGTCGGAGGTGTAGCCGAGGTACATGGTGCCGATCAGCGCCGCGAGCAAGGTCAGCACGACCATCGGGCCGATCCAGCCACGCAGCGGAACGCTGGTGGGCGCACTCTCTTCTGCCATGCGAAAAAATGTAGGCATCGACAACAAAGTAGTCAATGCCAACATCCCTGACTGTGTCCTATATCCTGCTCTCACCATGAGTATCGCCAAGCGCAAGGCCCGCGAAGTGGTCGAGCGCGCGCGGTCCTACCACCACGGAGACCTGCGCGCCGAGCTCCTCCGCCGCGCCGAGGAGACACTCGGCAAGGCGGGCGTCGACGGCCTGTCGCTGCGCCAGCTCGCCCGCGACACCGGTGTCAGCCACGCCGCGCCCAGCCGGCATTTCCGCGACAAACAGGCCCTGCTGGACGCGCTCACCGTCGCCGGTTTCGAGCGGCTCGGCGCGGGCTTCGAAAAAGCCGCCGCCACCGGCACTTTCCTGGAGCGCCTGCGCGCCCTGGCCGAGACCTACCTGCGCTTCGCCATCGACAATCCGGCCCTGCTGGCCCTCATGTTCGCCCGCAAGAACGGTCCCAGCGCCGCCATCGGCGAGGCCGCCGCCCGCGCGTTCACCGTGCCGCTGGAGATGGTGGCCGAGGCGCAGGCCCAGGGCGAGGTGGTACCCGGCGAGCCGCGCGGCATCTGCCTGTCGGCGGTGGCGGCACTGCACGGACTGGCCGCCATCCTGGGCTCGGGCCTGGTCGACGCGACCGAGGCCGACACCCTCTTCGACGAGATGGTCGGCCACATGATGGATGGTTTGCGTCCGCGTCGCTGATGCGCCCGTAACCTTTCGGGCGTGGCAATCGAGAAACGACAGTGACGATCGAAGGTAGGCAGTACGGCGGACGCGCCGTGACCGAACGAAAAGCCGAACGCCGGCAGCGTTTCCTCGACGCGGCGATCCGCATCTTCGGTGAGCGCGGCTACGCCAATTGTTCGCTGGCCGACGTGTGCGCGGCCGCCGGACTGTCCAAACGCCAGTTCTACGAGGAGTTCCAGACCCGCGAGGACGTCCTGGTCGCGGCCTACGACCAGATCCAGGACCAGGCCGGGGCCGCACTGGCCACGGCATTGAGCACCATGGGATCGGACCCGGATCCGACCGAGACCGTGACGCAGGCCCTCTCGGGCTTCCTCGGCTCCATCGGGTCGGACCCGCATCGAGCCAAGGTCGCCTTCGTCGAGGTCGTCGGCGTCAGCGAGCGCATGGAGCAGCACCGCCGCGAGCGCCGCCACGCCTGGACCGACATCATCCGCCTGGCGGTGCCGCCGCTGGCCGGCACCAACGCCGCCATCCGGGGCAATCCGGAACTCGCGGCCAGCGCCCTGATCGGCGCGATCAACGGCCTGGCGCACGAATGGCTGCTGTCCGAGCCCCGGCCGCCGGTGAGCGATCTGGTGGAAGTGCTCGTCCCCATGGCGGTTTCGCTGATCCTGCGCGAGCCGAGCTAGCCCATCAACCGCCGCATGAAGTAGGTGTACTCCAGAGCGCTCGTGTGGGCCTTCTCGTCGTTGTTCGCCCCCGCGCCATGACCGCCCTGGGTCGCCTCGTAGAACAAATAGGGATCGCCGTATTCGGCCAGTCGGGCCGCGAACTTCCGCGCGTGCTGTGGCCCGACCCGATCGTCCTTGGTGGTGGTCCAGACCAGCGGCTCGGGGTATTTCACGCCTTTCTTCACTTGCGCATAGGGCGAGATCGATGCGAGGAAGGCCCGCTCGTCCGGATTCGACACCGACCCGTACTCGCCCACCCACGATGCGCCCGCCGCGATCCGCTCGTAGCGGAGCATGTCCAGTAGCGGAACCTGAATGTCCACGGCGTTGAACAGCTCCGGATGCTGGGTGAGCTCGACGCCCATGAGCAGCCCGCCGTTCGACCCGCCCTGAATGCCCAGCCGTCGCGGCGAGGTGATCTTCCGCGCGACCAGATCCTGCGCCACCGCCGCGAAATCGTCGAATGCCCGCTGCCGATGCGTCTTCAACGCCGCGTCGTGCCACGCGGGGCCGTACTCGCCGCCGCCCCGGATGTTCGCGATCACGTACGCGCCGCCGTGCTCGAGCCACGATTTGCCCAGCAGCCCGTTGTAGCTCGGCGTGACCGAGGACGCGAACCCGCCGTAGGCGTACAGGATCGTCGGCGTGCTGCCGTCGTAGGGCAGAGCGGCCGGGTGCACGATGAAATACGGCACCTTCGTGCCGTCGGGCGAGGTGGCCATCAGCTGTTCGACCGCCAGGCGCGACGAATCGAACCGGGCCGGTGCGGTTTTCAACTGGCTCACCCGCCCACTGTTCGCGTCGAGACTCCAGATGGTCGACGGGGTGAGCATCGAGGTGACCGACAGATAGGCCGCTTCGCCGTGCGAATCGGCATCGATTCCGGAGATGGTCGCATTGTCCGGCAGGGGAACCGGCGTGGAGGTCCAGCCACCGTCCGGCTGCGGGGTGTAGACGGTGGCGCGCCCCTTCACGTCGTAGAGCGAGGTCGCCACGACATGGCCGTGGGTCGTCATCACCTCGTTCAAGGTCTCCTGCGGTCCGGGCTCGTACACCAGCGTGGCCGTGAGCCGGTCGGGGTGCGCGGTCAGTTCGTCGGCGTCCAGCGAGATCAGCGATCCGGACTTGAAACTCTTCCCACCGGTATCCCAATCCTGTTGCAGCGCAACCAGTACCCGATTGCCTACCATGCCCTGGAGAACGGACTTCGACGGCAGCGCGACCCGTGTGCCACTGATCAGACCGACCTGGGACTCGTAGAACGACGGCCTGCGCACCACCAGGTTCAGCCGCCGCCCGTCACCGTTGTCCAGCGACACCGCCGCGGTGGCGAGCGCATCGGTCGCCGCCCCGCGCGCCACCTCCACCGCCTGATCCGGACTCTGCCCGCGCCGCAGCCGCTTCACCACATACGCGTACCCGGAGGTGGTCTTCTCCCCCGGCTGCCATTCCCGGGACACCAGCAGGGTGTCGGCGTCCTCCCAGCTGACGTTCTGCTTGCCACGGTCGAGCACGAAGCCGCCGTCCACGAACTTCCCGGTGCCCAGGTCGAATTCGCGCACGGTGACGGCGTCCTCACCGCCATCGGAGAGCTGCACCAGGCAGCGCGAATGCGACACCGGATCGCAGCGCATCCCCTTCCAGACCCAGTTCTTGCCCTCGTCCCGGGCCAGGGCGTCCAGATCCAGCACGGTCCGCCATGCCGGTTGCGGCGATTCGTAATCCGCGACCGTCGTCTCCCGCCAGACCCCCCGCTGATGCTCGGCGTCCTGCCAGAAGTTGCCGATCATCCCGTCGTGGAACTCCGGCACCGGCAAGCGATCCGAGGCGTTCGCCAGCGCCTTGGCCTGCGCGAAGTTGTCGGCGTAGCGCGGATCCTGCTCCAGCACGCCGAGGGTCTTCGCGTTCTCTGCCGACACCCAGGCATCGACCCGCGGGCCGCTCACCTCTTCGAGCCACTGATACGGATCGCTCTCCGCCGTCGAGCCGCCGCACGCGGTCAGCAGCAATGCTGCGAATCCCGCGGCGGCGGCGCGGATTCCCGTTTTCGGCCGAACCATGAAATCCCCCATCCCATGATGTCGTCGCGACCCGATCGGGGCGTCAGCGAGCAACCCTACCGTCACCCTCCGACAATCTGTCGGTGGCGACCGGCAAGATCGACGTATGAGCGAGGAGGAACGGCGGTGGGCCGATCCGCATGCGACCGACGCGGTGCGGAAGTTCCTGCGCCGTCACCGGGCGGCCGTGACGACGGTGCTGGAGGCCGCGCGACTGGACGGCCTGAACGAACTCGCCGCGGCGGCAACGGAATACACGGCCCACCCGGAGGGCCCGTGCACCCCGGACGGGGCCGCGGTCGCCTTCGCCATCGCGCAGCACGCGGCCGTCGCCTATCGGACCGGGGCGCAGCGGGAACGGGAGTTCCTCGACCGATTCATCGACAGCTGGATGATCGAACACGGCCACGCGTTCACCACGGCCGTGGCCGAGGCCCGAAGTCGGCTCCGGGTGGAGGAGCCCGACCCGCGAGCGGGCCGGATGACTCCGTGGCTACGCGAAGCCGCCGACGACGAGGATCCTTCGCCGGAGGCCGAGGCGCTGACCCGCCGCGTTCAGGTCCGGCTCACCGCGTCCGCCGACACCGAAGCACCCCGCGCCGATCCGAAATCCGTGACCACCGACCAGATTCGGCGCTTCGAGGCGGCCATGGTGGACGGTCGGCGCTGGCGCGCACAGGCGCATCGCCGATTGATCGTCGAGGACGCCGCGTTGGGCCAGTTGGCGCGGCGGCTGGTGTGGGCGCGATTCGACAGCAACGGCGCGGTGACCGGAACTTTCCGGATCGACGCCGAGCACTCGTTGCGCGACGCCGGGGAGGCGACCGTCGAGCTGCCCGGCGATGCGCTGGTGGGCATCGCCCATCCGATCCACCTCGGCGAGTCGATCACGGCGTGGCGGGACTCGTTCGGCCACAACCGATTGCGCCAGCCCTTCGAGCAGCTGACCAGGCCGACATATGCGCTCACCGCCGAGGAATCGGAGTCCGCGCGTCTGTCCCGCTTCACCGATCGGCAGGTGCGGACCGATCGATTGTTCGCTTTGCAGGAGCTGGGCTGGGAGGTCACCCGGGAGGCGCTGTATCGCCGGTTCGGCCCGACTCGCGAGGTCGCCGTCCTGCTGGACCCCGGTCTGGAGGGCGGCTACCGCTATGAGCCCGAGCTGCAACGGATTCTGTCGGTGGAGCTCCGCGGCGGCACCTTCGGGGTCTTCGACCCCGTCACCGCCTCGGAGCTGATCCTTCAGCTGGAGCGCCCCGCGGCGTGACGCCCCGCGCGGCGGCCGAAGAACGATCCGGCCCCGAGCTGGGTGCCGCTCGAATAGCCCTTGCCGTCCTGCGCCAGGGTCGACGCGGTGGCTCCCGCCGCGTACAGCCCTGGAACCGCTGAACCGTTGTCCCGCAGTACTTCTCCGTCCACGGAGGTTCGCAGCCCGCCGAGGGTGAACCCCGCGTACAGCGCCTTGCCCAGCGTCAGGTCGAACGCCGCCCACGGCCCCCGATCCTGCGGCTCGAGCCATTCGCTCGCCTTGCGGAAATCGGGATCCTCTCCCCGCGCGGCGTTCTCGTTGTATCGCGAGAGTGTGGATTGCAGTGTCTCGTAAGGAATTCCGAGCGCGGTCGCCATCTCCTCGACGGTCTCCCACCCGTCGATGAACGGCGCGAGCGGGAACATCGGCCGCTCCATGTGCTCGGAATCCACGATCAGATACGCCACCGCCCCCGGCTGCTCGAGGACGAACGCGGAAGTCCGCGCGTGGTACGAGTCCTCGGCGACGAACCGTTCGCCATTGCGGTTCACCACGATTCCGGTGAGCAGCTTCGACGGCGGATACACCGGCGCGGTCACGAACGCCTGATCCATCATGCGGGTCGCCCCGCCCGCCGAGACTCCCAGCCGCAGCCCGAGCCCGTCGTCGAACGGTGTGCCGAGCACGAACGGCTTCTCGCTCAGCCACGGCACGTGCTCGCTCACCATGTCGGAGTTCATGACGAACCCGCCCGCGGCCAGCACCACCGACTTCGCCCGGACGGCACCGGTTTTCCCGAGGTTCTTCCAGGCAACCCCGACCACGGCACCCGCGGAGTCGGTAACCAGATTGGTCACCCCTGTCTCGTACCGCACCTCGACCCCCAGTGCCGCCGCCCGCTTCACCAGCAATTCGATGATCATGGCCGCGCCCTGCGTATCCCCCGGCACCGGCACCTTGTGCCCGCGCGGCGCGGGCGTCGCCTGTTCCCGATAGGGCCATACCTTTTCGTTCCCGGTGTACATCAGCCCCTGCGTGCCCGGCTGAATCACCGCCTTCTCCGGGTAGTAACTCCGCTCGAACTCGAACCCCAGCCCCTCCAGCCAGTCGAAATGCTCGACACTGCCGTCACAGTAGGCCCGGATCTTCTCCGGTTCCGGATCCCGGGCCACCGACAGCAAGTACTTGTACATCTCGTCGGCCGAATCCTCGTGTCCGGTGGCCTTCTGCACGGCCGTCCCGCCACCGAGATAGAAATGCCCGCCCGCCAGCGCGGTGGTCCCCCCGGCCACTCCCGCGCGTTCCAGCACCAGCACGCGGGCCCCGCGGGCCGCCGCCTCGACCGCGGCGCACCCGCCCGCGATCCCGAACCCGGCCACGACCACGTCGACCTCGTCGGACCAGTCCGTGACAGATTCCGCCGCAACGGTTTCTGGTATCGCTGTGCTCACTGTGCATCCTTCTTGATCTGTTCGAAGAAGCGCCGCATGTTCGGCCCGATCTCGGCAAGCTCGACGTACGGCACGCCCGCGGCCGCCCCGTCGAGGTAGGCGAACCGCATCTGCCCACCCATATCGCCGCGCTGCACCACGCTGATCCCCTGCGCCGCAGCGTCTTCCACCGCGCGGTCGAAGTCCTCGGGTTCCAGGCAGATGTGATGCAGTCCGGGACCGCTGCGTTCGAGGAACTCGGTGTAGATGGAACGCCCCGCGACCGGCTGTATGAGCTCGAGCTGCGTATCCCCGCTGTAGGACAGGGAGATATGCGCCGTGAAGTCCGCCGGCTCGCCCCGATAGCTGGTGTTCTCGGGTCCGAACCGGATGTCCGGCATCCGCGTCCAGGCACGTATACCCAGCATCGTCCCCAGAAATTTCTCACCGGCCGCGATGTCGGCCACGACCCAGGCGATCTGCGTCACCGGCCCGCGGGCCACGCTCGAGCTGTCCACTCCGGCAGTTAATCACAATCGCTTAAATAGGCAAGGTCTAGTCTTCGTCCTGTTCGTCCGGATCCGGATCGCTGGGCGAGCTCCACCCCTTGTTGTTCACCCCGTAGAACGTCGACACCAGCAGAAACAGCACCAGAGCGATGATCGGCGAGAGGAACCCGATCCCGATTGTCATCGCATAGACGAGCAGCCCCGGCCAGGCCCGCCACCGCTCCCGGCGTGCGTAGTCCGGGCCCAGCCCCGCTTTCAACATCTCGGGCCGCCGCTCCAGCTGCCACCACATCGGAGCCCACGGCAAGGTCATGATCACCCCGACGATCCCGTAGAGCGCCACCGCCACCACCGCGTCCCGATGCGACCCGTGTGCGAGCGCGTCGGCAACCACGATGGTCGGAAAAGGAACCAGCGAAACCCCCAGCAGCAGCATCAGATTCCACCACCGCAGCACGTGGTCGATGCGCCGCAGCCGCCCGAAGAAGGTGTGGTGGTTCATCCACACGACACCGATCGTCATGAACGAGGCCAGGTAGGCGAGATAGGCGGGCCAGATATGCCCCAACGAACGCAGCAGGTGCCCGGGCTCATGCTCGGGCACCTGGATATTCAAAATCAACAGGGTGATGGCTATCGCCATCACCCCGTCGCTGAACGCTTCGACCCGCGCGGTCCCGGTCAGCGTGCTTTTCGGAACCGAACTCTCACTCATGCACCGAAGCGTATCCCGCTTCCATGGCAGGCTCGGATCGCTTGACCCGCTTGACCATTCGGATCGTGATCGCCATCATCGCCGCGGTGACGCTGATCATCAGCACGCTGGACAGCCAGGCCATGGTGTGAATGGGCAGCCGGTAGACGAGCACCACCCGCAGCACCGATTCGCTGATCAGCGCCACACCCCACATGGCCGCGATCCGATTGTGGAACTTCCGAACCATCGGGAAGTTGGCGAACTTGTACTCCATCTCCGCCAGCTTCTGCGGATTCCCCGAGAACGCCTTGCGCGCCGCCATGTAGGTGAGCGGCTTGCCGATCAGCGCGCTACCCCCGAAGGCCACGCCGATGACGGCGGTGATGAGCGAGTCCCGCGCCATCATCATGCGAGCGTCCCCGCTGATCAGCGAGCTGACGATCCCGAAGGCGAACCCCGCCAGAATCAGCGCGGACATGAAATCGACCCGCCGAGCCCGGACCACCTCCACGATCACCATGGCCCCCGAGACGAGCCCACCGGCGAACAAGGCGACGAAGTCGGAGTACCCGGCGGCATGCAATGCGTAGTAGGCGACCAGCGGCACCGCGATATCGCGGACGGTCGGAGCCAGCATGCGCAGCAGATTCGGACGAGTCTCCGCCGCCTGCGGCGCGTTCACAACGGTGGTGTGTTCGGCCATTTTCGGAACTCCTGTAATCGGTTGATCGCTACAGGAATGACGCTACGGACGCGGGCCCCGCCCCGAATCTGCCAACCATCACGACCCCGCCATGACAGTTGTCATGCCGGTTCGGCACCGGACACCCCGACGGGAACCGCCACCGCCGCAGCCGATTCCAACCGGACCCCCTTGGTCTCCGGGGCACCCCACACACAGATGAGGAACCCCACCGCCGTCAGGCCCGCCGCGAACAGAAATGTCGGCCCCATCCCCAGATGATGCAGCGACCACGGCAGCAGATAGGTCCCCAACGCCGCCCCCACCCGGCTGATGGAGGTCGCGAACCCGACCGCCGTAGCGCGAATATGGGTGGGGAACAGCTCATTCGGATACGTCCAGTCCAACACGTTGGGCCCACCGCAGAAGAACGCGTAGAGACACAACATGGCGAACGCCAGCAACGCGGGCATGGCCGGCCAGATCCCGATGAACAGCACCGGAATGATCATCAGCCCGAAGCACCAGACGATCGTCGGCCGCCGCCCCACCGTGTCGATCAACCGCATGGCAGGCAGACACCCGACCAGGAACACCAGGCTGATCAACGCCGTCCCGAGCGTGTCCATCCAGGTCCCCGCGGGCATGCCGAACGCCGCCAGAATCTGCGGCCCGAAGGTCAACATGGCGAACAGGACGGCCACCTGGCAGAGAAAGAACCCGCAGCAGAAGATGGTCCGCTTCCGATAGGCGGGACCGAACAACTCCCGCAGCGATCCATGCTTGGCCGGTTCCTCTCCGACCTCCACCAATGAAGCCGGATCCACCCGCACCTGCAAGTACTTCTCGATCATCGAGGCCGCCTTGTCGGCCTTACCGTGCTGAGCCAGCCACCGAGGCGACTCGGGAGCCGTGCTCTGCCGGATCACCAGGAAGAAGGCGCACAACACCGCGCCACTCGCGAGTTGCCAACGCCAGCTTCCGTTCCCGAAGAACGTCAGCATCAGATACCCGACCACGTACGCGAGCACCGACCCCGCATACCAGGCCACGATCTGAAACCCGAGCAACTTCCCCCGCTGCTTCAACGGCAACCACTCCCCCAGCAACGAGGTAGCGATCGGATAGTCCGCCGACACCGCCATCCCGAGGACGAACCGCAGAATCACGATGAGCCAAATGGATTCGGCCCAGAACGACGCGATCGAACAAACCCCCATGACCACAAGGTCGGCCGTATACATGACCTCCCGCCCGATCTTGTCCGTCAACACCCCGAACAGGGCCCCACCCACGAACATCCCCACCAGAGCCGCAGCCCCGATCAACTGCGTATCCCCGGTGCTCAAGTCCAACTCGGCGGTCATCCCGATGAGCGCCGTCCCCACAATGCTCAAGATGTACCCGTCGAGCAACGGCCCACCCGAACAAGCCACCGCCAACCGCTTATGAAACGAGGTAAAAGGCGCATCATCGATAACCGACCCCACGCAGCCTCCTCGCAACCCGGAAAACCCGACGAAGCAAACAAACAGCAATCCACGCCAACTTACACCCGCTCGCCGCGAGACAGGGCTAAGCGTGAATCTGTCGCCACATGGGCTCGGATTGCAAAGACTCTTTGCAAACCATCTTTGCAACGGTACCGTTGGGGCATGGCCGACGAGCCCCGGACCGAATTCATGACCGACATCGCAGCATTGCGACTGATGGCGCATCCACTGCGGCGGCGGATCGAGGAGCAGCTCCGGGGTGGGCCGGTCAATGCGACCAGCTTGGCCAAAGAGCTCGGGGAAAGCACCGGCCTGACAAGTTATCACCTGCGGCAGATGGCGAAACATGGCTTCGTGGAGGAGGTTTCCGAGCTCTCCACAGGCAAGGAGCGCTGGTGGCGGGCGGTACCCAGGGATCGGCGATGGCCGCGGTACAGCGAGCAGGACGACGAGATGCGTGCGGCCAGTGCGGAAATCACGCGGCAGCATGTCGCCGAAGTCGTGGACCTCTACGAGTCGTTCGAGCGACATGCCCACGAATTGGGCTCCCGCGCCGATGTTTTCACCTACTCCCGGGCCACGATCAGGGTCGATCGAGCGCGGTTCGAGGAGTTCTTCGAGGCGTACATCGACCTCGTCCAGCGCTTCGAAGCGGTCGACGAGGAAGGCGACGACGACCAGAAGTCCGTGCTGCTGCGCATGTTCAGCTTCCCGGAGATCGATCCGGCCCGATAACGGAGACAACCGAAGATGCAGTCCCAACCGACGGCCGGAGCCGGGCGGGTTCTCCTCCCCTGCGCACTGCTGGCCATGCTGATCGCTGTCCTGATCCCGCCCACCGCAGCCACCGCCACACCGGACACCACCGGACAGGAGGTCACCTTCACCGGAGGCGGCGGCCTCACCTTGCACGGCACCGTAATCTCCCCGGCCACACCGCATTCCGACTCCCCCGGCATCGTCCTGGTCGGCGGATCCGGCCCCGGCCCACGACAGGAGTACCGCCGCGAAGCGGAAGCCTTCGCGGCCATGGGCATGACGGTGCTCACCTACGACAAACGGACGGACGGATACTCGAAGACCCACCGCGACCTGGGCCTGCTGGCAGACGACGCCCTCGGCGCGGTCGAACTCCTGCGCACCCTGCCCGGCGTCCGACCCGATCGAGTCGGCCTGTGGGGATTCAGCGAAGGCGGATGGGTGACTCCGCTGGCGGCGTCACGCTCGGCCGACGTCGCGTTCCTGATCACCCTCGGAGCACCGGGTTACACGCCCTTGCGCACCCAGACCTGGTACCTCGCGAATCGGCTACGACACCAAGGGGTCGATGCCGCACTCGCCACCACGATCTCCGGCCCAGCCGCCCGTCTCATCGATGGGAGCGGATTCTTCCCCGCCGCCGACTTCGACCCCCTCCCCGCCCTGCACACGCTGCGGATCCCCGTTCTCGCGATCTGGGGCCGACACGACGTGCAGTCACCCCCCGCGGAGAGCTCCGCGGTGCTGCGGGACGCCCTGACGGCGGACCCCAGCGTCACCATTCGTTTCGTGGACGGTTCCCACAACGGCCGCACCACCACCGACGGCTTCGACCGCACCGGCGCGTCCTACGAACCGCCGATCCCCCGCGGCGATTTCGCCCCCGGCTACCTCGACACCATGAGCACCTGGCTGCAACAGGTCTCCAACGGCACCCCACCCGCGTCCTCGGCCGCCGAACCGCCCGCGCAGGACGGCGACAGCCACGATCCCGGTCACAGCTGGTGGAGCGCGCCGGGAACCCAGGCCATCGCCCTCGGACTGCTCGTCGTCGTGTTCATCGGCTATCTGGCAATCTCGTTCGCGAACAAGGGGATTCGCACAGCCCGGTCGGCCCGTCGTGGACCACGATGGCTCGCCGCGACCGGCCTGCTCGCCACACTAGCGACGGTTCTGTATGTCTTCTCGATCTTCGCGACCAGCGCCCAGGCGCTCGGCCCGATCGTGTTCGAACGTCCCCTCCCCTGGCTGGGCCTGCAACTACTGGCCCTGGTGACCACCGCCCTGTTGCTGGTCACCACGCTCACCACAGTCCGCCCCCGAACCCCGCTGACGGGAACCCACCGGGCCGCTCTTACCGTCCTGACCTGCACCGGCTTCGTATGGTTGGGATGGACCCTGAGCTGGGGTCTGCTCTTCCGATGAATTTCCGTATGCCGCCCCGTCTGCATTCCCGGGGACCGAGATGCCTATTCGAGGAGTGACCATGTCCTACACCACCCGGCCGGGCGATCCGATCTGGACCGACCTCTTCACCACCGACACCGATGCCGCCATCGCCTTCTACGGCGAATTGTTCGGCTGGACAGCCGATATCGCGCCGGAGCACGGCAACTACATCACCTTCCGCAAGGACGGCAAGGCCGTGGCCGGCGGAATGGCCAATGACGGCAGCGGCGGCCCCAACCAGTGGACCATCTACCTGGCCGGTGACGCCGAGAAGACCGCGCAGGCGGTGACCGCGCACGGCGGCATGATCGCCGTTCCCCCGATGGCCGTCGGCGACCTCGGAAAGTTCGCCGTGTTCGGCGACAACGGCGGTGTGGGCATCGGCGTCTGGGAGTCCGGCACCATGACCGGCTTCGAGCAGCGCGGCACCGTCGGCGACGGCCACTGGGCGGACCACGTCGGCGCGCCCTCCTGGTTCGAACTCCACACCCGCAACTACGACGAAGCCCTGAAGTTCTACCGCGAGGTCTTCGGCTGGCAGGATCCGTTCACGATCGCCGACACCCCCGAATTCCGCTACACCACAATCCATTCCACCACCCCCATGCTCGGCGGCGTGATGGACTCGACCAACTTCCTGCCGCCCGGCATCCCCGGCTACTGGACCGTCTACTTCGGTGTCGAGGATGTCGACGCCAGCGTGCGCAAGGTGGCGGAGCTGGGCGGCAGCGTCGTGGTGGCCCCTGACGACACCCCCTATGGCCGGCTGGCCGCCGTCACGGACCCCACCGGCGTGCGATTCAGCCTGGGCGGCAACAAGTCCTAGACAACGAGTTCGAGCCGGAACGGGACGAACGGCCCGGTCTCCACAGCGACCGGGCCGTTCGAATACTCCCGCAGGCGACGTATCGGCACCCCAGCTGCGCCTGCCACGCCTCCCTCGGGAATTCCTACCCGCGCACGCCGGTGGCCAGGGTCTGCTGCCGCCCCAATCCGGCGACCTCCACGACCACGACATCCCCGTCGCGCAGATACGGTTTCGGTTCCGGCCGGCTGACGGCGACACCCGCCGGGGTGCCGGTCAGCACCAGGTCGCCGGGTTCCAGCGTCATCAGCGAGCTCAGGTACACCAGCAGTTCGCCGACCCCGGAAACCATGTCCCCGGTCGAACCCGCCTGCCGCCGTTCACCGTTCACCCACAGCTGCAGGCTCAGTTCCTGCGGCGCGGCGATCTCGTCCGGCGTCACCAGCCACGGCCCGATCGGGGTGAAGGTGTCGTAGGACTTGCCCTTCACCCAGGTCGGTTCTCCCGCAATGCCATTGCGTTCGGTGACGTCATTGGCGGTGACATATCCGCCGACCGCCCCCAGCGCGGTGGCGGCATCCGGGCAGTCGCGCAACCGCTGCCCGATCACCACGCCCAGTTCCACCTCGTGATCGGTGGCCTGGCTGCCGCGCGGCAGTTCGATGGCGTCATAGGGTCCGCTGACCGTGGTGCCCGGCTTGAGGAACACCACCGGCCGCTCGGGAATCGCCGCGCCGATGGCGGCGGCGTGGTCGGTGTAGTTGAGCCCGACACCGATCACCTTGCCGGGGCGGGCGATCGGAGCGCCGATGCGGGCGGAGGCATCCACCTCGGGCAGCTTGCCCGAGGCCAGCGCCGCCTGCACGACGCTCAGCGCGGCCGGGTCGCCCAGGAGCGCGCCGTCGATCTCGGCGGCGACCGACGACAGATCGCGCAGCACGCCCTGCCCGTCGATGGCCGCGGGCTTTTCGGCGCCCTTGGCGCCTACTCGCAACAGCTTCACGAAACGCCTCCCGCTTGTTCGGCCACCGCGGCGGTCACACCCGGCAGATAGTCCTCGGCGATACGAAAACCGAGCTGCTGCAACAGCATCGCGCCCGCGTTGAAGCATCGCTGCTCGTCCGGCTCGATCTCCACCAGCGAGTACGCGGCGGCGAATCCGGTGTCGCGCAACCGATCCTCCGGCAGCGTGTTCCGTCCGCAGACGGCGACGACGGGCACGCCCGCAGCGCGTGCCGCCGCCGCCACACCGGCCGGGGCCTTGCCGTGCAGGGTCTGCTCGTCGAGCTTGCCCTCACCGGTGATGACCAGGTCCGCTCCGGCCAGCTCCGACTCGAAACCGACCAGCTCCAGCATCAATTCGATGCCCGGGCGCAGCGTGGCGCCCAGGACCGCGAGTGCGGCGAATCCGACGCCCCCCGCGGCGCCGGCGCCCGCCGTCTCACGCCGATCCGACCCGAGTTCCGCGGCCAGTCGCTGCGCCCACTGCCCGAGCGCGGCGTCCAGCTCGGCCACCTGGGCCGGATCGGCGCCCTTCTGCGGCCCGTAGACCGCAGCGGCTCCGGTGGGACCGGTGAGCGGATTGTCGACGTCGCAGGCCACGATGACCTCGACGCCGTCCATCAGCTCCCGCAGCGCGGTCAGGTCGATGGAGTGCACCCGGGTGAGAGCCGCTCCGCCGTCGCCGATGGACCGGCCATCGGCGTCCAGCAGGCGAGCGCCGAGCGCCTCCAACATGCCTGCGCCACCGTCGGTTCCGGCGCTGCCGCCGATGCCGAGCACGATGCGGCGGCACCCCGCCGCGACCGCGGCCGCGATCACCTCGCCGGTACCCCGGCTGGTGGCGGTCATCGGTCGCAGCAGGCCGTCCGGCAGCCGTACCAGGCCCGACACGTCCGCCATCTCGACGACCGCGAGGTCGTCGCGGCGGGCATAGGCGGTCAGCACCGGTTCCCCGGTCGGACCCGACGCGGTCAGCGGGACCGCGTCGAAACCGGCGGCGAGAGCGGCGGCGACCGTGCCGTCACCGCCGTCGGCGACGGGCACGACCGACACCGAGGCGTCGGGGCGTGCCCGCCGGATTCCGGCTCGCACAGCAGCTCCGACCTGGACGGCGGTCAGCGAGCCCTTGAATTTGTCGGAGGCGATCAGTACACGAGCCATGGGAATCCTCTAGTCCAGCGGAACGGTTGCGGTCGGGGCGTCGGCGAACGCGGAGGCCAGCTCCTCGAACTCCGTGATCGCGTCGATCCCGGCCGCACCCATGGACACGTTGGTGACGCGCTCGAGGATGCACTCGACCACGACCGGCACCTTGTACTCGGCCATCAGCGACTTGGCCTTCTCGAAGGCCGGGCCGATGTCCTCCGGGTTGAAGACGCGAATCGCCTTGCAGCCCAGTCCTTCCGCGACCTTCACGTGGTCCACGCCGTAGCCGTTGACCTCGGGCGAGTTGATGTTCTCGAAGTCCAGCTGGACGTAGTAGTCCATCTCGAACGCCCGCTGCGCCTGACGGATCAGGCCCAGGTACGAGTTGTTCACCAGCACATGGATGTACGGAATGTTGAACTGCGCGCCGACGGCCAATTCCTCGATCAGGAACTGGAAGTCGTAGTCACCGGACAGGGCCACGACCGGCTCGTCCTTGACCGCGGTCGCCACACCCAGCGCGGCCGGCAGGGTCCAGCCCAGCGGACCGGCCTGACCGGCGTTGATCCAATGCCGCGGCTTGTACACGTGCAGCATCTGCGACGCCTGGATCTGCGACAGACCGATGGTGGTCACGTAGCGGGTGTCCGGGCCGAACGCCTTGTTCATCTCCTCGTACACGCGCGCCGGCTTCAGCGGCACGTTGTCGAAGTGCGTCTTGCGCTGACCGGTGGCGCGCTTGGCGCGCACCTGCTTGACCCACTCGCTGTGGTCGGTCAGCGAGCCGACCTTGTCCAGCGACTCGGCGACGGCGATGAACTGCTCCAGCGCGGCACCGGCATCGGAGACGACGCCGTAGTCGGGCGCGAAGACGCGGCCGATCTGGGTCGGCTCGATGTCGACGTGCACGAAGGTGCGGTCCTTGGTGTAGACGTCGAGCGCGCCGGTGTGGCGGTTGGCCCACCGGTTGCCGATGCCCAGCACGAAGTCCGACTCCAGCAGCGACTCGTTGCCGTAGATGTGGGAGGTCTGCAGACCGACCATGCCCGCGTTCAGCTCGTGATCGTCGGGCAGCGTGCCCCAGCCCATCAGGGTCGGGACGACCGGAACACCGGTCAGCTCGGCGAACTTCACCAGCAGCTCGGAGGCGTCGGCGTTGATGATGCCGCCACCGGCGATGATCAGCGGGCGCTTGGCCTCGTTCAGCATCTGCAGCACCTTGGCGGCCTGCGCCGGGGTCGCGGCCGGGCGGGTGACCGGCAGCGGCTCGTAGGTGTCGATGTCGAACTCGATCTCGGCCAGCTGCACGTCGATCGGCAGGTCGATCAGGACCGGGCCCGGACGGCCTTCGCGCATGAGCCAGAACGCCTTCTGGAAGGCGCCCGGCACCTGGGCGGGCTCGAGCACGGTGGTCGCCCACTTGGCCAGCGGCTTCGCGATGGACGCGATGTCGACGGCCTGGAAGTCCTCCTTGTGGAGCTTCGCGACCGGGGCCTGGCCCGTGATGCACAGGATCGGAGTGGAATCCGCGGAGGCGGAGTACAGACCGGTCACCATGTCAGTGCCCGCGGGACCTGAGGTGCCGATGCAGACACCGATGTTGCCGGCCTTGGCGCGGGTGAAGCCCTCGGCCATGTGCGAAGCGGCCTCGACGTGGCGGGCCAGCACGTGCTTGATGCCACCGTGCTTCTTCATCGCGGAGTAGAACGGGTTGATCGCGGCGCCGGGCAGGCCGAAAGCCTGTGTGGCCCCTTCCTTTTCCAGGATCAGGACTGCCGCGTCGACAGTACGCATGCGTGCCATATTGGTCAGTTCTCCTTGTCCAGCTTGCCGCTCAGGCGCTCGACGCCGCGCAGCAGTGCAGAGTGGTCCAGGTGGCCGTCGCCGTTGGCGCGGGCCGAGGCGACCAGCTGCGCGATCAGCGAACCGGCCGGGGTCACCAGGCCGGCCTCACGGGCGGCGGTGGTGAAGATGCCCATGTCCTTGTGGTGCAGGTCGATCCGGAAGCCCGGGGCGAACTCGCGGTTGGCCATCTTGTCGCGCTTCTGGTTCAGCACGGCCGAACCGGCGAGGCCGCCGCCGAGCACGTCCAGGGCCGGGCCCAGGTCGACGCCGTAGGCCTCGAGGAAGACCACGGCCTCGGCCAGCGCCTGGATGTTGGTGGCCACGATGAGCTGGTTGGCCGACTTCACGGTCTGGCCCGCGCCGTTGGTGCCGACGTGCACGACGGTCTTGCCGACGGTGTCCAGGAACGGCTTGGCGGAGGCGAAGTCCTCGGCCGAACCGCCGACCATGATCGACAGGGTGGCGTTGACCGCACCCGGCTCGCCGCCGGAGACCGGGGCGTCGATCAGGCGGAAGCCACGCTCGGCGGCCTGCTTGGCCAGCTCCTGGGTGACATCCGGGCGGATGGAGGAGAAGTCGATGATCAGCGCGCCGGGCTCGGCGGTCTCGAAAACGCCCTTCTCGCCGGCGAGTACGGCCTGCACGTGCGGGGAGTCCGGAACCATGACCGCGACCACGTCCGCGCCGCGCACGGCGTCGGCGATCGAGGTGACGGCGCGGCCGCCGGCGTCGACCAGCTTCTGCGCGTTGGACGGGTTCAGGTCGAAGCCCTTGACGGTGTGGCCGGCGTTCTGCAGGTGGACGGCCATCGGGCTGCCCATGATGCCGAGGCCGATGAAAGCGATATTGCTCATGATCAGTTCCTAAGTCGTTGTGGTGGAAAGTCTTCGGTGATTACTTGGCGGCGCGGCGCTCGAGCGGGAGCCAGCCGAAGGAGTCGACGGAGACGCCGGTCGACGGCTTGTACTCGAGGCCGACCCAGCCGCGGTAGCCGTTGGCCTCGAGGGCGGTCAGCTGCTCGTCAAGCTTCAGCTCGCCGGTGCCCGGCTCGTTGCGGCCCGGGTTGTCGGCGATCTGCACGTGCGCGATGCGGGCGGTGTGCTCGGCGATCACCTTGTCCACGTCATCGCCGTTCACGGCGAGGTGGTAGAGGTCCGCGAGCAGGCCGATGTTGGATACGCCGGAGGCCGCCTGCACCTTGTCGATCACGGCCAGGCCGTCGACCGCCTTCAGCAGCGGGTAGCGGGGAGCACCGGAAGCGGGCTCGACCAGGATGGTGGCACCGATGCGGTTCGCCGCGATGGCAGCCGCCGCCAGGTTCTCCACGGCCAGCTCGTCCTGCTGCTCGGCGGTGGCGTCGTCCACGCGGTTGCCGTACAGCGCATTGAAAGCCTTGATGCCCAAGCGCTCTCCGATGCCGACGGTCACGTCGATGTTGTCCTTGAACTCCGCGGCGCGGGCCGGCCACGACACCAGGCCGCGGTCGCCGCCGGGCATGTCACCGGCGAAGAAGTTGAGGCCGATCAGCTGCACGCCCGCGTCCTGCACGGACGCCACGAACGCGTCCACGTCCTTGTCGGACGGCACGGCTTCGGCGAAGGGCCACCAGAATTCGATGGCGTCGAAGCCCGCGGCCTTGGAAGCGGCGGCGCGCTCCAGGATCGGCAGCTCGGTGAACAGCAGTGAGCAGTTCACGGCGTAGTTGAGCGAGTGAGTCATGGAATCCCTCCAGTCGTTTCCGCAGAGCGTCTTTCGAGCTGCGTCTTTCCAGGCGTCTGCCCTATTTTCCGCAATGCGGAAATGTTTTTCTGGGATATGAAAATGCTAATGCTCCCAGAACAATCCCGTCAAGGAGTCCCGGGAGCTACTAGCCAGTACTGTGCGGACCTACGATCGGCGGATGTCGTCCTCGAGACGATCGCCCAGTTCGTCCTTCGCATCGTCGGCCGCCGCGAACACCGAAGCGCCGGGCTTGTTTCCACGCTTGATCTCGTTGAACGCCAGGTTCAACACGATCGCCGCGATGGCTGTCGCCGAGATGCCGGAGTGCATGACCACCCCGATACCGGTCGGGAACTTGTCCCAGAATGTCGGTGCGGCAATGGGGATCACGCCCACCCCGACCGCTACGGCCACCAGGACCATATTCAGGTTGTCGGTGAAGTCGACCCGGGCCAGCGTGCGAATACCGCTCGCCGCAACGGAACCGAACAACACGATGCCCGCGCCGCCGAGGACGGGATACGGAATCCCGGCCACCACGGCACCCACGATGGGGAACAGGCCCAGCAGCGCCAGTACGACACCGCCTGTCGCGACCACGAATCGGCTCTTGATGCCGGTGAGCGCGACCAGCCCCACGTTCTGCGCGAAAGCGCTGCACGGGAAGCTGCCGAAGATCGGTGCGACTCCCGAGGACAGCATATCGGCCCGCAGACCGGCCGCCACCCGCTTGGAATCGGCTTCGGTACCGACGATTTCGCTGATCGCGAGCACGTCGGCGGTGGTCTCCACCATGATCACCAGGATCACGATGGTCATGGACACGATCGCGCCGACCTGGAAGGTCGGGCTGCCGAAGTGCATGATCGGCGGCAGCGCGAAGATGTCGGCCTTGCGGACTCCGGAGAAGTCCGTGTGGCCGGTCATGGCCGCGATGATCGTGCCGATCACCAGGCCGATGAGGATCGACAGTCGCGAGATCGCGCCCTGGAACAGGCGGCTGATCACCAGGATGATGACCAGGGTCAGGCCCGCGAAGCCGATATTGCCCATCGAGCCGTAATCGGCGGCCTTGGCGTTGTTGCCCATCGCCCACCGGAAAGCGGTGGGCAGCAACGAGAGTCCGATCACCGTGATGATCGTTCCCGTCACCACGGATGGGAAGAAGCGGACCAGCTTCGCGAAGAAACTGGAGAGGACGAGCCCGATAGCACCCGCGACGATGATCGCGCCGAAGACCGGCCGCAGCCCGCCCTCACTGGCGATGGTGACCATCGTCGAGACGCTGACGAACGAAATACCCTGCACGATCGGCAATCTGGAGCCGACCGGCCCGATGCCCAGGGTCTGTAGCAGTGTCGCCAGGCCGGAGACGAACAGTCCCGCTGTCACCAGCAGGGCCATGTCCGCCGTCGAGAGCCCGGCCGCACCTCCCACGATGAGCGGCGGTGCGATCACACCGCCGTACATCGTCAGGATGTGCTGAGTTCCGTAGACCAGGGACTGCCAGAGCGAATAACGCTGGTCCTCTGGACGAGTCACGGTCACTTCCACGCGGCTGTGGTCATCACCCATAGCCGCACCTCCTACTAGCTGTACGAAGAAGAACTCAGCGCGGTGCTGATCAGCAAAAGCCGGGGATGGCGGTCCACGCGTTGCCGGCGTCGCGCGCGTCGTCACGCTCGACGGTGGCCTCGATGAGGCCGTACGGACGGTCGGCGGCGATGAAGACCTCGCCCGGGTTGTCCAGGGCGAAGGGGCTCAGGTCCACCAGGAAGTGGTGCTTGTTCGGGGCCGAGAACTTGATCTCCGCGACCTCGGTGAACTGCTCGAGCACCGCGCGGCCCATCGAGTAGAGGGTCTGCTGCAGCGCGTAGGAGTGCACCACGGCGAACTGGCGCAGCAGCACCTTCAGGATGGCGTCGTAGGTCTTGTCCCAGTCGACATCGGTGTGGTTGTAGCGCCACTGGGCCACCAGCGAGGTCGCCATGATGCGATCGTTGGTCGGCTGCAGGGTGGTGTACTTGTCCTTGAAGAAGCCGTGGAACTCCGAGCCGGTGCTCTTGAGGAGTACGAGGTCCTTCACGCCGGAGACGATGTGCGCCACGCGGTCCGGGCCGACGCCGTCGACGTTCGCGACGGTGGTGCGGATGCCCTGGTTGGACTTCACGAACGAGTGATCGTGCGGCTGGCCGTCGACCTCGATGCGATCCCAGGAGTACTCCTCGACCTCGATGCGCGCACCGGTGGCGGTGGGCGCCCGGGAGATGAAGTGATCCGCGAGGGTCAGGGCGTACTCCTCGATGGAGTGGATGCCCTTCTCCTTGGCGAAGGCGAAGGCGGTGTTCTTCTGGGTGTCGGTGGGCAGCACGTCGGCCTGGTCACCGGTGATGTGGGCGTCGGAGAACTCACCGCGCAGCGAGGTCGAGACGTTCAGATCGCGGATCTGGTGGCGCGGGGTGTCGCGGTAGACGCGGACGACGCGGTTCTCGGCCTTGCCGTACTGGTTCTGTCCCAGCTTGATTGCCATGTGAGTTCAGCTTCCTCGGTAGGTGGAATAGGCGAAGGGGCTCATGAGCAGGGGCACGTGGTAGTGCTCGCCTGCTTGCCCGGCGACCTTGAAGGTGATCGAGACCGTCGGGTAGAAGTAGGTCTGATTCGTTGCGGCGGCATAGCTTTCGATGTCGAAGGTGAGGCGGTAGTTACCGGCCTCGAGACCCTCGGGGCCCAGATCCTTGATCCGGCCGTCGTCATCGGTCTTGCCTTCGGCCACGACCCGGACTTCCGGGCCGACCTGTTCCAGCCGCACCTCGACGCCGGCCGCGGGCTTGCCCAGCGCGGAGTCGAGGATGTGCGTCGTAATGGTGCTCACGCGTCGAATACCTTTCGCAGGCGGAGTACGGCGATCTTGCGGAGTTCCTCGGCGACGGTGGCCGCTTCGGTCTCGTCGTCGTTGGTGAGGCGCTCGTTGAGGCTCGCGAGGATCTGCTCGGCCGACAGGCCGGTGGCGCAGATCAGGAAGACCTTGCCGAAGCGCTTCTCGTAGGCGAGGTTGCCCTCGAGCAGCTGCGCGGCCACGGATTCGTCCTGGCTGACGCCGGACTGTTCCTGGCGCGACCACGCGGAGTGGGTGTCCTTGCCCTGTACCCGATCGCCGATGCGGGGGTGTGCTGACAGTGCGCGGTCCACCTCGGAGGCCGGGAGACCGGACGCCAGTTCATCGGCCCGGGCCAGCAGGCCGTCGATGTCGGCATAGGGCCGGGCCGCCAGCACGCCGTCCGCCCAGCTGGGGGCATCACAGCAGGTCAGCAGGACCGGCAAGAGTTCTTCACTCGCTGTCGAATTGAATTCGACCAACGTCACCATTGGCGCTACCTCTCTCGCATAGCGGAAGGGTGATTCCGCCACTGGAGAAGAGAGTGTCACGGGCCACAACAGTTCGTCAACATTTTGTTGAAAATATACCGAAATTGCTGGTCAGGACACTCAACAAGCACTGTTGAAACTGGGCCCGGAACGACGACAGCGGCGGACGGTCGATCCGGCAATCGACGTCCGCCGCTGATCATCGCAGCACCGGGGTTCAGGAGTGCTGCGGGGTCACCGATCCGGTTGCCAGAACATTGCTGGTTCGCGATCGGAAGAGCTGGTTGAGCACCAGGGCCGTCAGGCAGCCCGCGCTGATGCCCGAGGCCAGGATGACCGAGAACGGGCCCGGCAGACCGGCATAGAACGAGGGGGCCACGGTCGGGGTCATGCCGATGAACAGCGCGACACCGACGATCAGCGAGTTGATCGGGTCGCCCAGATCCGCCTTGGCGAGGGTGCGGATGCCGCTGGCGGCGACCGTTCCGAACAGGACCAGGCCGGTCCCGCCGAGCGCGGGCTTGGGCACCAGCTCGACCACCGCGCCGGCCACCGGGAACAGGCCCAGCAGGACCAGGAACGCGCCGCTGGCGGCCACCACGTAGCGGCTGTACATGCGGGTCAGCGCGACCAGTCCGACGTTCTGAGCGAATGCGCCACAGGCGAATCCGCCCATGACCGAGGCCAGCACGGTCCCGAGTCCGGCCGCGCGCAGACCGCCCGCGATCTGCTTCTCGTCGACCGGGCGCTCCACGATCTCGCCCAGCGCGATCATGGTCGCGGTGGACTCGGTCATCACCACGAGCATGACGATGCACAGCGAGACGATGGCGCCGATCTGGAATTGGGGCGCGCCGAAGTGCCAGGGCGGGACGAAGCCGATGATCGAGGCGTGGCCGACCGGACCCGTGTCCAGCAGTCCCAGCGGCCAACCCAGCAGCGAACCGGCGATGAGCCCGATGAGCAGCGCGAGCTGCCGTCCGAAGCCTTTGAGGAATCGATGGCACAGCAGCACGACGACCAGTGCGAACGCGGCGTCGGCCAGGTTCTTCATCGGCACATGCGCCTCGCCCATCGCGCCCTCGCCCGCGCCGCTGATCCAGCCGAGCGCGACCGGCAGCAGGGACAGACCGATGAGCGAGATGACCGTGCCGCCGACGATGGGCGGGAAGAACCGGTGCAGCCGTGAGAAATACGGGGCCGCGAAGACCGCCATGACACCGGCCACCAGGGTGGCTCCGAAGATGATCGGCAGCGCCTTGCCCGGCGCGGCTTCCTTGGCGATGGCCAGGATCGGGCCGACCGCGGCGAACGAGCCGCCGTTGATCAGTGGCAGCCGCGCACCGAACTTCCACCAGCCCAGCGACTGCAGCAGGGTGGCCAGGCCCGCGGTGAACAGGCTGGCGGTGATGAGCATGACCGTCTCGGGCGCACTCAGACCGACCGCCGCGCCGACGATCAGCGGCGGGGCGACGACGCCCGCGACCATGGCGGCGATGTGCTGCAGGCCGCCCGCGACCAGCTGGAACGGCGGCGGAACGACGTCGACCGGATGCCGCTCGAGTTCGGCGACCGTGCCGGAGGCGACCGAGATGGACGCCTCGCCCAGGTCTGGCGCGGCGGGGGTGGAATCGGATCCGGCAGGGGTGGATTCAGCACTCACAGCTAGCCCAGCCCCCCGTTTGGCGTGGCGTCGAATCGAGTTCTTTCAACGTCTCCATTGGCGCAACCTCTCTCGGATAGCGGAAGGGTCATTCCGCTATCCGAGAACAGTGGCACGCGCCACAAAGCACGGTCAACAATCCGTTGAAAATATATCTGTCGGCCGATTGGGATCGGCTAGGCGCGTTCGCGGTTCAGGTAGTTGTAGACCGTGAAGCGGGTGACCCCCAGCGCCGCCGCCACCGTCTCCGCGGACTTGCGGAAGGTGAACGCGCCCCGCTCTTCCAGCAAGCGCACCGCGCGCTGCTTGTCGGCGCGCGGCAGACCGGTCAGCGGGCCGCCGAGCTCCACCGCGACCTCCTCCAGGATCTTCTCCAGGCCGCCGAGCGGGTCGGGTTCGGGCTGGCCGAAGCGCACGCAGGCCAGCGTCTCGCCCTCCCAGACCACGGGAATGTCGTCGTCGGTGGCGTTTTCGGGGGCGACCAGGCGGCCGCCCGTCTTGTCCAGAATCGGGGCGAGGGTCACCAGCACCGGGTGCGTCTCGCCTGGCGAACGTTCAGTCATCCTGCTCGACCTGCATCGTCACTCTCGTCGCGCCGTGGGCGAAGGCGGTCACCATGATCTCGCCCAGCACCGGCAGTAGTTTGTCGTCCGCCCCGGACACCGAGGTGCCCAGCGGACCGAAATCGCATTCCAGACCGGCCGATTCGGCGAGTTCGAGGGCGGCCAGCGCATGCGGCGGGGCCTCCCCTTCGCCATGGAACGGTTCGGTCGTGAACTCCGCGCGTAGCCGCATGCGGGTCAGGCTACTATTCCGGCATTCGGAAACGGCTAGGGAGGACCGGCAAGTGCCCGCAGCAAAAGAGCCCAAGGGCACCGGAGGCGTGCAGTCCATCGAGCGTGCGTTCGGACTGCTCGAGCTCATGGCCGACGAGGGCGGCATGATGGGCCTGTCCCAGCTCGCCACGGAGTCGGGTCTGCCGCTCCCGACCATTCACCGGTTGGTGCGCACCCTGGTGGATCTGGGCTATCTGCATCAGGAGCCCTCACGCAAATATGTGCTGGGGCCCAAGCTGATCAAGCTCGGCGAGAGCTCCTCGCAGATGCTGTCGGTGCTGGCCCGCCCGCATCTGCAGCGACTGGTCGACGAGCTCGGCGAATCCGCGAATATGGCCATGCTGGACGGGGATCAGATCGTCTACGTCGCGCAAGTGCAGTCCCGGCACTCCATGCGCATGTTCACCGAGGTGGGCCGGCGCGCACTGCCGCACTGCACGGCCGTCGGCAAGGCGATACTGGCGGGCTCACCCCCCGACCTGACCCGAAACCTGCTGGCCCGCACCGGAATGCCGCGCTACACCGACAGCACGATCACCGATCCGGACGAGTTCGCCGCGCAACTCGCCGAGGCCGCGCGCACCGGCTACGCCATGGACGAGGGCGAGCAGGAGATGGGCGTGCGCTGCGTCGCGGTCGCGGTGCCGAAAGCCCCTGCCCGGCTGGCGATCTCGGTGTCCGGTCCGGTCGGCCGGATGACCGAGGAACTCGTCGAGCGGGCCGCGCCGCTGCTCACCGAAGTGGCCGAGGCGCTGTCCGAGGATCTGCGCTGAGGCGCTCAGGCATCGAGTTCGAGGTCGGAGATGGGGACCGCCTGACAGGGCAGGCAGTCGTCGTCCTCGAGGTGGGCGGTGTCGACGAAATGGCCGACGTCGCCCTTGGCCACGGTGCATCGGCAGCTCTCGCACTGGCCGACGCGGCAGCCGCTGCGCATCTCCAGGCCGGATTTCTCGGCCAGTTCGAGTAGCGTGCCGTCGCCGTTCGTCCAGGTGAGTTCACGGTCGGAGCGGGTGAAACGCACTGTGTAGCGGGCGTTCTCGGGAACCTCCAAGTCCCGATTCGGGGCGGTGAAGCGTTCGGAGAAGATCTCCCAGGCGGGTACCCCGCGCGACAGGAGATCGGTGCGGACCGTGGTGAGCATGGGCGCGGGGCCGCACAGGTAGAACCGGGCGCGGCGTTCGATCAGGCCGGTATCGACGGCGGCGGCGCCGACGCGGCCGTGGATGTCGTAATCCCGTTGCGGCACATCACCGGCGAGCGGGGCCGAGTAGTGGGTGACGATGCGCAGGCGAGGACCGATCTCGGCCGCGAGGTCGCGCAGGCGGTCGCGGAACGGATGGTCCGCGGAGTTCCGGACGCCGAAGTGCAGTACCACCTCGGGCGTCGTGCCACCGGTCGCGGCGAGGGTTTCCAAGTGGGCGAGGAACGGGGTGATGCCGATACCGGCCGCCATCATCACGATCGGGTTGTCGGTGTCGGTCGGGATGACGAAAGTTCCCGCTGGACTGCGAAGTTCGAGCCGGTCACCCACTCCGAGGGTGTCGTGGACATGCCCGGACAAGACGCCGCCCGGTACATGGCGGACCGCGAGCCGGTAGCCCGGCCGACCCTCGGCGCGGGCAGGTCCGGTGAGCGAATAGCTGCGGGCGACATCACTTTTCGTCGCCGTGCTGACGGTCAGATGCTGTCCGGCACGGTAGTCCGGCACCGGTGCGCCATCCTCGGGGATCAAGGACAGGGCGCGGATTCCCGGGCTGACCGCTTCCGCGGCGGCCACCGTGAAGGTGCGTGTGCCCTGCCAGGTGTCGTCCGCGGCCGCGGTGACCTGACAGGTGAAGGAGCGCAAGGGAACCGAGCCCGAGAGCGGATCCGCTTCCTCATCGCCCACGAGCAGGTTGTAGTTGCTTCCGTCCGGCCCGATCGGGTTCGCGCCGGGCAGGCCCAGGTCAGGATTCGCCTGCCACCAACCGTATTCACTGACGACCACTCGCGGATCCAAGGACTCGTCGAAGCGGGCCCGCATGCGCACGGTGCCGAGTTCGGTCGACAGCACCACCCACTGCCCTTCGGCGATACCGCGTTCGGCGGCCGTCGCCGGGGCGATGTCCAGGCTCGGTTCCGGGGAGCGGCGGCGCAGCGAATTGACCTGCCGGTGCTGACTGTGGCAGAAGTAGCCGTTCTTGGCACAGGTCAGCACGAGCGGGAAGGCCGCATCGGGCGCGGTGGGCGCGGTGAATTCGGGTACCGGTGAATAGCCGTGTGCGGCAAGGCGTTCGCTGTAGAACTCGACGCGGTTGGTGGGAGTGGCGAAACCGGCGCTGCGGTACTTGCGGTACTCGCGCGCCAACGGGAACCGCACGCCGCCGGGCTGTGCGCGCAGCTGTGCGACCGTCAGTCCCAGCGGTTCCAGCTGATGGTTCCAGCCCTGCTCGACCTCGCCGTCGAAGAACAGCTCGCCCATGCCCATGCGGGTCGCGAGGGCGAAGACGATCTCGGTATCGGAGCGCGACTCCCCCACCGGTTCGACCATCCGCTGCCGCAGTTGCACGTGCTCCTGGGCGCGGTGGCTCGCTTCGAAGCCGACCCGCAGGGCTTCCCGTTCCCACGGGCTGTTGGCGGGCAGCAGGATGTCGGCGTAGCGGGCGGTGGGGGTTTCGAACAGGTCCACCTGCACGTGGAAGTCCAGGGCCGCGAGCGCGCGGGCGGTTCGTTGCGAATCAGGTTGGGACAGAAGAATATTGGATCCGAATCCGACGAGGGCACGAACTCGGTAGGGCTCGCCGTCCAGGATGGATCGGCACAGGTCGCGAGCCGTGATCCAGCCCTGCGCCGGGGGTCCCAGCGGACGCTGCGCCAAGCCGAGGGTTTTCGCGCGTTGCTCGGGTGCGAGTTGCGTCGCGCGAGCGGAAACGGGGTTCACCGGCGGCCGCGGCAGGATGACATTGCCGCCGAGCGCGTCGAAGGATCCGGTCAGCGCGTAGAGGGTGGCGATGGCGCGCTCGGTCTGAGCGGCATTGGCGTGCTGGCCGATTCCGGTCCAGCCGTAATAGGACACCGAATCGGCCTGCGCGATCGCGTCCGCGAGGGCGGCGATGCGGGCGGGCTCGATCCAGGTCTCGCGGGCGACGCGATCCAGCGGCCACTCCCGGCAGGCGCGCGTGTAGTGCGCGAAGGCGGGAGCGCAGTCGACGACGCCCGCACGGGTGGCGACGCGACGGGTTCCGTACAGCGCGAATCGTTCCGGGGACATGGCCGGGAATCGGGTGTCGTACACCGCGGGCGCGTCGTCGTACTCGTCCCAGGCCACGTACCCGGTGGCGTCGGGCCAGATCTCGGCTGCTCGCAGAAACCGTCCGGTGTCCGCGCGGACCAGCAGCGGAGCATTGCTCCAGCCACGGACGAATCCCTCGTCGAATTCACCGCGCTCGATCAGCCGCCCGGCGAGTCCGAGCGCCAATGCGGCATCCGCGCCCGGCCGCACCCGCAGCCAATGGTCGGCGTGCAGCGCGCTGGTGGAGCGCCGCGGATCGATCACGGCCAGCCGCGCGCCCCGGGCCTGTGCCTCGGCCAGGTCGGTGGACTGGGCCAGCCAGGTCTTGGCGGGGTTGAAACCCCACAGGATCGCCAGATCGGTCGCGCCGAAATCCGGCACCGGCAGGGCGGTGCCGAAGGTGAAGGTGTGCGCCACATCCTTGTGCCAGTTGCAGATCTCGGTGCTGAAAACGGTATTCGGGCTGCCGAATCCGTGCACGAAACGATCGATCCACTCCATGCCGTCGGCCACCGCGGTGCCCGATGGCGTCGCCTGCGCGAACGCGACGGCCTCCGGGCCGTCGGTGGCGGCGATACCGGTCAGCCGGGCGGCGATCTCGTCGAGCGCCTCGTCCCAGCCGACGGGTTCCCAGCCCGGGTCCGGATCCCCCTTGGGGCGGGTGCGCCGCAGGGGCGTGGTGAGCCGGGACGTGCTGTGCACGATCTCCGGGGCCGATCGCCCCTTCGGGCACATCGACTTGCCGTTGGGATGCTCGGGGTCGGGGCGGACGCCCGTCAAGCGGCCGTTCTCGACGGTGTAGACAGCGCCGCATCGCGATTTGCAGAGCGTGCAGTATCCGGCGATCTCCATACCTTCAGGCTATGAAGACGACCACCCCGGTCATATGGACTAATGCCCCGAATTACGGCACGTAGAAGGTCGCCAAACCGGGCGTGTAGGTGCCGCCCGGGGTCAGCATCACCGCGACCTGCCCGACGCCCGTGTACAACGTTGCGGCGGAAGGGATTCCGTTCAGGCCGTTGGACAGGACGGCGTTGCCGGTCGCGCCCGTGGACAGGTTGATCCAGGTGACGGGTGTGGAGATCGAGCAACCCCAGCCCTGCGGCTGTGCGCCCGTGATGACGACCGCACCGGACTGCTCGCCGACCACGGCGGCGCAGCGGGCCGGGAAGGCGTCGAAGCTGCCGCCGGGAATCCCGTACGGCGCGGAGTTGATCTGAAAGGGAATGACGACGGGATCGGCGGCGGCCGTCCCGATCGCGGGTAACCAGCACAAGCCGAAAGCGGTACCGAGAACAGCAACCTGACGGGCGAATCTCATCACTCGCATCTCCTACGCAGCAATCTCTCCGGCGGTTCACGGCCGATTACCAGACAACAAGCGCGTAATCGACCCCATACAGCTCGCGAAAACTCGCGGACCAGGCAATTCGAAAAGGAATCCGCCATGACGACCCCCGAACCCGCCGCCACCCCGGAAGAGCCCCGAACAACCGAGCTCCCCGAAACTACCCCGGCGCCCGCAACCGTCCAGCCACCGACACCCGTCCGCCCGGCCAACAATATCGGCTGGGCCGTGGCGTCGCTGCTGTTCTTCTGGCCGCTCTCGTTCTCGGCATTCACCCACGCCCTCAATGTTTTTCCGCTGTGGAGCGAGGGTGATGCCGACGGCGCGCGGTATGCCTCTCGCCGTGCCCGCTATCTCGGCATCCTGTCGCTGTGGATCGGCGGTGCGCTGTTCGTCCTGTTCGCCGTCTGCTATCTGACGTTCATGCTGCTCCTGATCCACCACGGCCACCACGGCCATCACAACTGGGGTGGTCCGGGTCCGCATATGCGCCGCGGCTGACGCATCCAAACGGGTTCCGGTTTCGAATCCAGATGCGATAGGCATCGATGTTTCGGAATGAGGTTCCCTATGGGCACTGATCAGCCCACCAGTCCTGTTCGTCCCGTATCCCGACGCGCGGTCAGGTTCGCGGTCGCCGCGGCCCTCCCCTTATCCCTCGCCCTGCTCGGCACCGTCCCCGCGCAGGCCGAGGAGCCGCCGGCGGCCGTCCAACCGGCCACCGACATCCCCGATTCCCAGATCCGCATCGGCACAGTCCAACTCGACCAGCCCGTCTGGCTCACCGCCGAACAGACCCAGCAGATCAACTCCGCCGCCGCGGGAGCCGAATCCGCGCTGACCCAGTCCCTCGAGGCCGCGGGCCTCGACGCGGCCCACGCCACCCATGTCGCCAAGGCGGTCCTCGGTGACGCGGCGATCGGCGCGGCCGTAGGAGCCACCGCCGCCGCCCCGATCGCGAGCTCGGGCGCGGTCATCGGCGTGGTCGCGGGCCTGGTGGCCGGTCTCCCGTTCGCCCCGATCGGCCTGGTCATCGTCCCGGTCGTGGGCGCGGCCCTGGGCTACGCCATGGTCGCGGCGCCGTTCGCGGCGCTCGGCGCGGGAGTCGGTGCGGCGGTCGGCGCTGCCGACGGGTTCCTCAACGGCGTTCCCGCGAACTGACCGGCTCGCTTCTCCGGCCGCCTGCGGCAGCGTTGCACCGATAAAGCGTGGTCAGGGGCTAGGCTGGCCACGACGCCCGGGTCTTGACGCAGGTCGGCCGAGAGGAGTTTGCGATGAGCGCCGAGGATGCCGCTGCCGCACCGGCCATGGCCGGTGACCTGTCGGGGATCGTGGGGCGGCACTTGATCTACGCGTACGACAACGGGTGGAAGTACGAGCTCTACGTGCGCAATCCGCAGACCGTCGCGTTCCGGTGCCTGCAGGGGCCGATGTTCGGGCGCTGGTCCACCGCGCAGCCGGCGAAGATGCTCCAGCTCAGCGGGGACATGTACAAGATCGCCTGGGTCGAGCCGACCGGCACGGTCACCGTGCTCATCGCCTGGCTGTGCGAGCGCCGGATCCACACCACCATCTGCTATCCGCAGTGGATGCTCGACTACCCCGAGAGCACGCTCGGACGTTACGAGGACAGCCTCGACGAGATCACCGCCGAACGCGATCAGGGGCCGACCTATCCCCAGACCCTGGTCGCCTCGACGGGGCGGATCACCTTTCTCGAAACCCGAGACGCCGACGACGACACCGTCATCGACCGCGCCCCGGGCAAGCTCCCCCTCGACTACGCCAATCGCACCAACTGATCGCGGCCGGAGAAGCCGAGCCCGCTGTGAATATCGCATCTCGTTCATTGCGCTGTAACAGGTTCTAGCTAGGGTTCCCCGGGTGATCTTTCGACGTGATCGCTCCGGCCTCGCCGAGCTGACGCGCGATCCGCGCGCCGACCAGTATCCGATGCCGATGGTGCCCGAGGGCTGGTATGCCCTGCTGCGCAGCACACAGCTGCGGCCGGGCAAGATCGCGAATCTGCACTATTTCGGCCGGGCGCTGATCGCGTTCCGGGGCAGCGACGGCCGGGCCACGGTGCGCGACGCGCACTGCCCGCATTACGGCGCGCATCTCGGCGCCGGGGGCCGAGTCGTGGACGGACAGGTGGAATGCCCTTTCCACGGTTGGCGTTTCGACGCCGACGGCGTCTGCGCCTCCGCACCCTTCGCTACGCGTCCGCCGCGGGTGACGCTCGGAGGCTTCCCCGTTCGCGAACACAGCGGCCTCATCTTCGTCTATTTCGGTGCGGGAGAACCGAAGTGGGAGCTGCCCGAGATTCCCGAAGCCACCGACCGCGCCTACGCCCGTCCCATCGACGATGCCCTGCGATCGCGCATCCACATCCAGGAGATGCGTGAGAACATCGTCGACGAATCCCACTTCCACCACATCCACGGCCAGTCCGAGCCCCCGGTCCAGGACCTGATCCCCGACGGCCCCCGCGCCGAAATCCACAGCCGTTTCCGCAAATCCGTGCTCGGCTACTGGGTCGACAACAGCTTCGACGTCTTCATGTACGGCCCAGGCGTCATGGTCGTGCGCACCGCCGGCCCGATGATCACCATGACCGCCATCGCCCTCACCAACCCGATCGACGACACCACCAGCGAACTACGCATGCTCTACTACGTCCGTCGCAACCGAATCCCATTCGCGACACCGATTCTCAAACTCGCGTTCCGTCTGGTCGCCTTCGGCGAAGTCCGCGAGGAACTCGCGATCTGGGACCACAAGATCCACCGCCCCCGCCCGGTCCTGCTCCCCCACGAAAAGGGCATCAAGGCCCTCCGCCGCTGGTACGCCCAGTTCTACCCGGAACCCGACGCCGATATGCCCATTCGATTTCGTATGGACCACATGCGATCACCCATTTGATTGCCGTCTGCGCGGTCACCTAGCTTCGATTCTGCCCGGCGCACAATTCGATTGAGGAGATCGGCCGTGACCGACAAGGTTCTTTTCGCGCTGACCAGCCACGAAACCTTGGGAGACACCGGCCGCAGAACTGGCTTCTATATCCCCGAAGTCGCCCATCCGGCAGCGGTTTTCGAGGCGGCAGGCTATGAGATTTCGTACTGAGCGATGGCTCGTACCTGATTGCGGGAAAGCAGGTTCCGTCGTTCACCAATAACGAGGAGGCGGCAGTCTCACCGAGGTGATGCCGTTCCTGTTGCAGGACAAGCTCACCGAGCGTGGTGCGCGGCATGCCGGTGCACCGAATTTCGCCGAGCTGGCGATCAAGGAACTGGTCGACGCCTGACGACTCGCGTTCAGGACCACAGCCTGCCCTGCACAGCAGGCGCAGCTCGTCCGACAGTTGCGCCTCCCTCCGCGCAGACCCGGCACGACGATCGTCGGCACCTTGACCGGCTCGGCCTCGAACACGGTGCGCCAATACCGCCGGACCGATCTTCTCCGCCAGTTCGGGCGAGGCGGCCAGCACGAATTCCTCGTCGGCGAAGGGTGTCGCGGCGATGTCCCGTTCCCGCGGCCGCACGGTGGAGAGCACCAGATCCAGTTCGTCCGCGCGCAATCGCCGCAGCAGCCGATCCGCGGCAGCCGTCGGCTGGGCCCCGTTGGGCAAGCGCTCGAACAGCGCTCGCCCGAGGTGTTTTTCGAGATTGCGGATCTGATGCGTGACCGCGGGCTGCGATATCCCCAATTTCTGGGCGGCCTTCGTGAACGATCCCACTCGATAAATCGTCACAAACGCGCGCAGCCAGTTGAGCTGTACGGTCAAATAGTCCCCGGTTCGAATGAGCATGGCCCCCATCAGGTTCTGGACGGAGCATTGCACGTGCCAGCTGTGTCATCTTGCGCGCGACGGCTCCCACTTCGATCGTGCTGAGCGGCAGTGGGACGTACCTACATCCGGAGACATCGGCGCCGTTGCCATCGGGCTGGAGAGCACCGGCGACATCGCAGATGTAGTAGCACCGTGTCGACTCCCAGCCCCGCCTCGACTGCAGGTCGAAGAAGTACTCGGTGAACTCGGCGAGATGGGCCGGCTCGCCCACGAGGCGCAATCCCGTCTCTTCCAACAGCTCTCGGCCCAGAGCCTCGAGCCACCCCTCCCCCGGCTCGACACCGCCGCCGGGGAGGTCCCAGCGTCCATCGCGGCCGGTGCCGTCGCGCACCAGCAGGACCGCGTCGCCCCGCATCGCCACGACGTACGCCGATGTCCGCTGGACGAGTTCGGCATCCGCAACCAGATGGACATCGCCGTCGATGTCACGGCACAAGTAGGTCCTGCCCATTCCGCATCCACCCCATCCCGATGAACGAGAGCTTCCCGCCGACCGACCGAGGATACGGGCGAGCGTTCGCGCCGAACCGGGGCTAGGTTGGCGGCATGGCACTCTTGGGAACCACCGACCTCGATATCTACCCGCTGTGCTTGGGCGGAAACGTCTTCGGCTGGACCGCGGATCGGGAGCAGTCCTTCGCCGTACTCGACGCGTTCGCGGCCGCGGGCGGCAATCTCGTCGACACCGCCGACGCCTACAGCGCGTGGGTGCCGGGCAATTCCGGCGGCGAATCGGAGACGATCCTGGGCGACTGGATGGCCGCGCGCGGCAACCGGGACGCGATGTACATCGCCACCAAGGTGGCCAAGTCCCCCGCCCGCCCCGGCCTGAGCGCCGCCAATATCCGTGCGGCCGTCGATGATTCACTGCGCCGCCTGCGCACCGACTACATCGACCTCTACTACGCGCATCACGACGACAAAGAAGTCCCCCTCGCCGAGACCCTGGGCGCATTCGACGAACTGGTCCGGGCGGGCAAGGTCCGATACCTCGGCGCATCCCAGCACACCGCCCCGCGCCTGGCCGAAGCCCTGGCCATCGCCGACCGGGAGGGCCTGTCCCGATACCGGGTCGTGCAGCCCCAGTACAACCTGATGGACCGCACCGTCTACGAGGGCGAACTCGCCGACCTGTGCGTAGCCGAGAAGCTGGCGGTACTCCCCTACTACGGTCTCGCCATGGGCTTCCTCACCGGCAAATACCGCCCCGGCGACACCGACACCTCGGGCGCGAGTCCACGCGCCGCCGGCGCCCGCGCCTACCTCGACGACCGCGGCCTCCGAGTCCTCTCCGCCCTGGACGAAATCGCCACCGCCCACTCCGTCCCCGTAGCCGCCGTGGCCCTGTCCTGGCTCCGAGCCCAACCCGCCATCGCCGCCCCCATAGCCAGCGCCCGCACCGTCGCCCAACTCCCCGCCCTCCTCGCCTCCGCCGACCTGACCCTCACCCCCGCCGAGGTAACCCAACTCACCACGGCGTCCGTGCGTTGATCCCGACCGCTCCCCGCCGCCCCCAACCGGCCCGCGCGCCCCGCCTCATCTACCTGATCCTGGCAGCCCTCACCCTCCCCGTCGTCTTCGGCTGCGGCGCACTACTACTGATCATCTTCTTGGGCCCCCACTCCACCGACGATTCCACCCCACCCACCCAAACCTCACCCCGGGCCACCCAATCCGCCACCCCATCACCCCAGCCCACCCGCCACACTTGCTACCCATTCCAACCGGACTGCTGACATAGAGAAAGGCCCGGTCCTGGCGGACCGGGCCTTTTCCGGTGGAGCTGCCGGGAATCGAACCCGGGTCCTCCGCCGCATCTTCAGGGCTTCTCCGTGTGCAGTTCGCTAGGTCTCTGCTCGGATCTCTCGGTCACGCGAACAAGCCGAGATGACGATCCCAGTCGCTGTTGGATGTCCCGTCCGGCCCCGCGACCGGGTCGGACGGTAAAGCCCTCTAGCTGATGCCAGGGACCGGGTCGAGGGCGAACCCGGGCTGACAGACACGCTTCGTTGCTTAGGCAGCGAGAGCGTAGTCGCGCTGATGAGAATCGGCGCTTATAGGGTTACAGCGACGCTTATACGGTGGTCTCCTGCCTGCACCGACACGCTTCCCCTGAATCAACGTACGCAGTCGAAACCGTTCAGCCCCGAGAGTGTTCACCGATTCAGATGAACTGCCCGGCTCGCACCGGGCTACCTATCCTAACACCGAACAAACCTTGGTTCATTCCATTAACGCGCCGTCGACCGGCGGGTCTGGTGTTCAGCCGCGCATACCCTTGATGCGACGGCCGAGCTCGCGGGTGACCTCGCGTTCGGCGTCGCGTTTCGCCAGGTCCTGTCGCTTGTCGTAGTCCTGCTTACCCTTGGCGAGGGCCAGTTCGACCTTGACCTTGCCGTCGGAGAAGTACATGGACAGCGGGACCAGGGTGAGACTCGACTCCTTGGTCTTGCCGAGCAGCTTGTCGATCTCGCGGCGATGCAGCAGCAACTTGCGGGTGCGACGCGGCGCGTGATTGGTCCAGGTGCCGTGCCCGTACTCGGGGACGTGCAGGCCGCGCAGCCACACCTCGCCGTCGTCGATCGAGGCGTAGGCGTCCACGAGCGAGGCCTTGCCCTCGCGCAGACTCTTCACCTCGGTGCCGACCAGCGCGACCCCGGCCTCATAGGTCTCGAGGATCGAGTAGTTGTGCTTCGCCTTCTTGTTGCTGGCGATGACCTTGCGCCCCTTCTCCTTCATAACGCTCAACCTTAATTGCCGGGGCGACCGATTTATTCCTGGCCGTCGAGAACGACCCGGCGCTCGGCAGGTGGATTCGCCGTCGGCCACAAATTTTGGTTGTAGGCGCGGGTAGCATGCGCGCATGCTCAATCCCGCCATGTCACCGACCGAGGAGCCGCTGGACTCGCGGCGACTGCAGCAATTCCTGTGCGTCGCGGAATCTTCCGGGTTCAGCCGGGCCGCGGAGCAGCTGCACCTGAGTCAGCAGGCGCTCAGCAGCTCGGTCGCGAAGCTGGAATCCCAGCTGGGGGTGACGCTGTTCGATCGGACCGGGCGGCAGATCCGGCTCACCGCCGCGGGCGAGGCACTGCGCGACGGGGCCTCGGCATTGCTGGCGGCCGGGCAGGTGCTGGCCCGGCAGGTCCGGGACGCGGCGGCCGCGCAGCGACGGCCGTTCGTCGTCGCGCATACCCCGGCCATCACGGCCGAAGAGGTGCACGGCGTACTGGCGCCGGTCCGTGCCGGGATGCCGGAGGTCGCGGTCACCGTCGCCGAGATGTTCCCCCAGGATCTCGAGCCCGCGGTCGCGAACGGCAGTGTCGACCTGGCCCTGCGCCGCGGCATCACCATGCCGACGGCGCTGGCGGCCGCGGTGATCGCCTATCACCCGCTGCGGGTCGCCGTCGCCCGCGACCACCGCCTGGCCGGGCGGTCCGGGGTGACCATCCGCGATCTGCGCAGCGAGCGGATCATCATCTGGGCTCCGCCGGGCCGGTCGTACTACACCGATTTCATCGTGAGCACCTGTCGCCGTGCGGGTTTCGAGCCGGCCCTGGTCGTCAACCGCATCCAGGGCACGACACCGGCGACCGCGGTCCTCGATTACCCGGACGCGGTCGCCTTCGTCACCGCGGCTCCCGGCGACGCGCTGGGCGGCGCGGTGCGCATCGTCGAGATCGACGATCCGCCGCTGACCCCGGTGCAGGCGGTGTGGCTGCCGCACACCCGCTCGGCCATCCGCGATCTGCTCACCACCGGGGGCGACCCGCGAGCGAGCGCACCAGACACACTCTCGCTGGACAATCAGAATTTGTAGATACTGCCGAAAGTTCTGTTTTCTATTTGTGGCAGTCGCTCCTAGCGTCGGTATGGCAAGGCAACAGACCGACAAGCGGGAGGCACCCCATGAGCAACGTATTGGCAGGCAAGTCGGCGGTCGTGGCCGCCGGAGCGAAGAACCTCGGCGGCCTGATCAGCACCTCGCTGGCCCAGCGCGGCGCGAATGTGCTGGTGCACTACAACAGCGCGAGCACCGCGGCCGACGCCGAGAAGACCGTGGCCGCCATCGAGAGCGCCGGGGCGAAGGCGGCGACCTTCCAGGCCGACCTCACCGTTCCCGCGAACGTGGGGCGGCTGTTCGACGCGGCGGTCGAGACTTTCGGCTCGGTGGACATCGCGGTCAACACCGTCGGCAAGGTGCTGCGCAAGCCGATCGTGGAAACCACCGAGGCCGAATACGATTCGATGTTCGACATCAATGCCAAGGCCGCGTACTTCTTCCTGCAGGAGGCGGGCAAGCGGCTCGCGGACGGCGGCCGGATCGTCACCGTCGTCACCTCGCTGCTCGCGGCGTTCACCGACGGCTACTCCACCTACGCCGGCGCGAAGGCTCCGGTCGAGCACTTCACGCGCGCGGCGGCCAAGGAGTTCGCGGCCCGCGGCATCTCGGTCAACAATGTCGCGCCCGGCCCGATGGACACGCCGTTCTTCTACCCCCAGGAGACTCCGGAGCGGGTGGAATTCCACAAGTCGCAGGGCATGGGCGGCCGCCTGACGCGGATCGAGGACATTGCCCCGCTGGTGGAATTCCTGGTCACCGACGGCGGCTGGATCACCGGTCAGACCATCTTCGCCAATGGCGGCTACACCACCCGCTGACGAATCGCGAAGCGGCGCAAGCCTTCGCCCGAAAAGCGAAAAGGCCCTTCAGCATTCGCTGAAGGGCCTTTCACAGTAGTCCCGACGGGATTTGAACCCGCGCTACCGCCTTGAGAGGGCGGCGTCCTAGGCCGCTAGACGACGGGACCAGGGCGCTTGCTGCGATCTTCGACCGCGGCAGCTCCGAAAGCTTATCGTGCCGCCGCCCAGCAACCAAATCGCCTGTTCAGCCCGCCGTAGGCTGGTCGCGCCAGCCGCGCTCGAAAACCACCGCGAGCTTGTCCGCCAACGCCGCATCGAGGTCGATGCCGAGCGCGTCGGCGGCCATCCACGCCGTGATGACCACATCCGCCAGCTCGGCCCGCATCTCGTCGAATGTCCCTGTGCGGCGCGCCTTCCCGGACCAGCGGCGATAAGCCCCCACGAACTCGCCCGCCTCCTCGGCCAGTGCGAGCACCGCCGAATCCGCGGCCTCCGCGGCAGGGAATCCAGCGGCCCGCAGATGTCCACGGATCTCCGCCGCGACTTGTGACATATCGACTGTCATGAGGCGACCTTTCGGATGAGGATCTCGCGGGTGCAAACATCGGGTGCATCCGGACACAACCCGGGCCGTCGTCCACAACGATCAGGGTCGGCGACATCCGGAATATGTCGAGATATCGGCCGGGACCGTGACGGGGCGGACGCCATGCGGGAATCCGTGCTACTGGTAGTCCGGGGGCAGGTCGTCGAAGTCCGGCGGGGCTTCGTCGGGCCAGGGAATCTCATCGGCCGCAGCGAAATTGGAGGGTGGCGGGGTGGAACCCGCACGGCGGCCCGCGGAGGGGGATGCGCCAGAACCGGACGTATGCCGCGATTCGGGCGCGGTGGATCCCCCGGCGGATCCATGCGCGGCGCTCGCGTCCTGTCGAGCGGTGGGGCTCGAAGCAGCAGCGAATCTCGATCCGACGGCCGGTGAGACCGCGGCGCTGCCAGAAGCTCCTGCGGGGCTTGATGTTTCGCCCCGCGCGTCGGCGGAGCGGCGGCCGTTCGTCGAACTCTTCGCGGCTGGACGACCTGCGCCAGCTTCGGCCGGTCCGTCCGGGCTACCGAAGAGGCCCGTCGAATCCACCTGGGCGGCAGGGGTCGCGGTGCCACCTGCGGCGGCGATCACCTCCAGTACGCCCTCGCCGTACTTGGCGCGCTTGTTCTCGCCGATGCCGGAGATGCCGGCCAGGTCGGCGAGGGTGGCGGGTTTGCGGGTGGCGATTTCGCGCAGGGTGGCGTCGTGGAAGACGACGTAGGCGGGGACGCCCTGTTCCTTGGCGGTGGCTCCGCGCCAGGCGCGGAGCTTTTCGAACAGGTCGGTGTCGGACTTGCTGAGGTCGGCGGCGGCCAGGCGGGAAGCCTTGGCGGGCTTGGGCGTTCGGGCGGCCTTGGCGCGTTCGGGCTCGCGGCGGAGCATGACTTCGCGCTTCTCGAAGAGGACCTGGTTGCTGGCTTCGGTGAGGGTGAGCACGCCGTAGTCGCCGTGGACGGCGAGCAGGCCCTGGGCCAGCAGCTGACGGATGACGCCGCGCCATTCGATATCGCGGAGTTCGGTGCCGATGCCGAAGACCTTGAGCTCGTGGTGGGCGTGCTGCTCGACTTTGGGATTGCGCTTGCCGATGAGGATGTCGACGATGTGGCCCGCGCCGAAGCTCTGGCCGCGTTCGCGCTTGAGGCGCAGGACGGTGGAGAGCACCTTCTGGGCGGGCACGGTGCCGTCCCAGGACTCGGGGGCGTTGAGGCAAGTATCACAGTTGCCGCAGCGCTCGCCCTGCTGACCGAAGTAGGCGAGCAGCTGGACGCGGCGGCACTGGACGGTCTCGCAGAGCGCGAGCATGGCGTCCAGGTGCAGTTGCAGCTGGCGGCGGTGCATGGCGTCGCCGTCGGAGGAATCGATCATCTTGCGTTGCTGCACAACGTCACTGAGGCCGTAGACCATCCACGCGGTGGACGGCTGCCCGTCGCGGCCGGCGCGGCCGGTCTCCTGGTAGTAGCCCTCGACCGACTTGGGCAGGTCCAGGTGGGCGACGAAGCGCACGTCCGGTTTGTCGATGCCCATGCCGAAGGCGATGGTGGCGACGACGACCAGGCCGTCCTCGCGCAGGAACCGCGCCTGGTTGGTCGCGCGGGTGCGGTTGTCCAGACCCGCGTGGTACGGCACGGCCTCCACGCCATTGGCGGTCAGGAAGGCGGCGGTCTTCTCCACGGAGTTGCGCGAGAGGCAGTACACGATGCCCGCGTCCCCGGCGTGCTCGTTCTGGATGAACGAAAGCAGCTGGTGCTCCGGCCGATTCTTGCCTTCGATCCGGTACTGGATATTGGGCCGGTCGAAGCTGGCCACGAAGTGTTTCGCACGGGTGAGATCCAGCCGCTCGGCGATCTCTTTCCGGGTGGCCTCGGTCGCGGTGGCGGTGAGCGCGATGCGCGGCACATCCGGCCAGCGCTCGTGCAGCATGGACAGGCCCAGGTAGTCGGGCCGGAAGTCGTGGCCCCACTGCGAGACACAGTGCGCCTCGTCGATGGCGAACACCGAGATCTTGCCCCGGTCCAGCAGCGAGGCCGTGGAATCGAGCCGCAGGCGCTCCGGTGCGAGGTAGAGCACATCCAGCTCGCCGGCCACGAATTGCGCCTCGACCGTGCGCCGTTCGTCGGGGAACTGGGTCGAGTTCAGGAAGCCCGCGCGCACGCCGACGGCATTGAGCGCGTCGACCTGGTCCTGCATGAGCGCGATCAGCGGCGAGATCACCACGCCCACGCCCGGCCGCACCAGCGCCGGAATCTGGTAGCACAGCGACTTGCCGCCACCGGTGGGCATCAGCACCAGCGCGTCGCCGCCGCCGATCACCTGCTCGACGATGTCGCGCTGCGGCCCGCGAAAACTGTCGTACCCGAAGGTCTTTCGCAAAACCTGGTGCGCCGGATCATTTCCGGCGTCACCCAGGTTCCCGACAGTTACGGATTCGACCTCCGGCGCGCTCACGGCCGCAATCCTACGGACACCATCCGACAGCATGAACCCCGTTGGCCCGTAAAGACCGAACTTCGCGCACTCACTCGCGGACGTAGTACCGCAGCGCGGCATATGCCGTCAGAGCGGCGAATCCGACACCGATCGGTGTGACGACCATCGCAACCGCCGCGATGTCGTCGCCCGTGATGCGCGGCAGCACCTGGTCGTTGAACAGCGAGCCCAGCGCCCGATTGATCACCAGCGGCTGCGCGACGAACAAACCCGCCACGGCCAGTACGGATCCCACGAGCGCGGCCAGCACGGCCTCCAGCAGGAACGGCAGCTGCGTGTACCAGCGCGTCGCGCCGACCAGTCGCATGATGCCGACCTCGGTCTTGCGCGCCAGCGCCGCCACCTGAACCATGTTGGCGATCAACAGCAGCGCCGCCAGCGCCTGCAGCGCCGCCAAACCGAAGGCGGCATTGCGCAATCCGACGAAGAACCCGACGAGCCGGTCCACGATGTCCATGTCATTGAGCACGGACTGGACCCCGGGCCGCTTGGAGAAATCGTCGTAGATGGACCGGTACTTGGTGACGTCGTCGAGCTTCACCCGGAACGAGGCGGGCAGCCCGTCCTTGCTCACCTCGTCGGCGAGCCCGGGCTGATCCTTGAAGGTGGTCTCCTTGACCTCCTTCACCGCGTCCGCGCTGTTGACGAACTGCACGTTCGCCACATGGTCGTGCTTCTTCAGATCCGACATGAGCGAGGCGCACGGCTGCCCGGTGCAGTCCGGATCGGTCTTGGAGACCTGATCGTCGAGATACAAACGGATCTCGACGCGCTGGACGTAGTAGTCCTGGATCTTGTCGGCCATGCGCACCGCCAGCAGACCGCCGCCCAGCATGGTCAGCGACACCGCGGTGGTGAGGATCATGGCGATGGTCATGGTGACGTTGCGGCGTAGGCCGGTGAAGACCTCGCTGAACAGGAATCCCGCGCGCATTACCGGCCCACCCCGTAGACGCCCATCTCGTCGTCGCGCACGATGCGCCCGCGATCGAGTTCGACCACGCGCCGGCGCATGGCGTCGACGATGGTGTTGTCGTGGGTGGCCATCACCACCGTGGTTCCGGTGCGGTTGATGCGTTCGAGCAAAGTCATGATGTCTGCGCTGGTCTCCGGGTCGAGGTTGCCGGTCGGTTCGTCGGCCAGCAGTACCAGCGGCCGGTTGACGAAGGCGCGAGCGAGCGCGACCCGCTGCTGTTCACCGCCGGAGAGTTCGCCGGGCAGGCGGTCGGCCTTGCCCGCGAGCCCGACCATGTCGAGCGCCTCGGGCACCGAGCGATTGATGAATGCTCGTGATTTGCCAATCACTTCCAGCGCGAAGGCCACGTTCTGTTCGACGGTCTTCTGCTGCAGCAACCGGAAGTCCTGGAAGACGCAGCCGATGCGCTGGCGCAGCTTGGGAACCTTGCGCCCCGGCAGCCGGTCGACCCGGAAGTCGGCGACCCACACCTCACCGGTGGTCGGCTTCTCATCCTTCAACAGCAGCCGCATGAACGTGGACTTTCCGGAGCCCGAAGGCCCGATAACGAAGACGAACTCGCCTTTTCCGATATCAACGGAGACATTGTCCAGCGCCGGCCGCGTCGAGGTCTGGTACGACTTGGTGACGTTGCGCAGGGTTATCACGGGGAGCCAGTGTAGCCAGGGCGACGCCGCGGCTGACTACACCGCGCGGTGGTCAACTCACTTGCCCGAGTGCTCGGGAGTGTTTGGCAGATAGTTGCTGAGCATTGTGTTCACGATCGGAGGGGCGGTCTTCGGCTCGTGTTCTGAGGGCTTGACGAAGATGTAGAGGACGAACGTTCCAACCCACACGGCCATCAGGATCGCCGTGGACTTACGTGTTCTAACTCGCACCGTCACTGAGACCCTCCCGGCGCAGAGCCGCGGCTACCCGCACCCGCAGCTCGCGTCCGACTTCGAACTGTTTGCCCGGTAGCGTCCTTGCCACCATCTTGATGTTCATCTGGTTGACGGTGAGATCTTCGACACCCATGACGCTGGGCTCGTCCAGGAGCAAGGCTTTCAGCTTGCGATCGGCGAAGGCCTTGGCACCCACGTCGTGCAGTATCTCGTTGACCTTGTTGATGTCGGCGGTCGCGGGTACGGGCACGTCGATGGCGGCGCGCGCCCAATCCTTCGACAGATTGGTCACTTTCACGATCTGACCGTTCGGGACGATTATCACTTCGCCGTCGGCGCTACGCAGAGTCGTGATGCGCAACGTGACGTCCTCGACCGTACCCTCGGCCTCGGTCGAGTTTCCAGTGACTGCGATCCGCACGACATCGCCGAAGCCGTACTGTCTTTCGGTAATCAGGAAGAATCCGGCGAGCAGGTCCTGCACTATGCGTTGTGCGCCGAAACCCAGTGCGGCACCGAGCACCGCGGCCGGCGCGACCAGACCGCCCAGCTCGAATCCCAAGCGCCGCAAGACTTCCAGCGATACCAGGAAGTAGACGACCGACAGCACCACCCAGGTGATGACCTGCGCCAACGCATGTCGATGCTTGGCGGCCTCGCTCCGCACCAGCGAATCACTGCTGCGGAATCCGGCGTCGATCTTGCGGGTGATGCGGTCGCGCACGAAGGTCGCGGCCCGGCTGAACAACATGGCCCCGACGACGAGCAGCACGATCTCGAGACCGCTGGACCGTAGCCAGTTCCCGAAATCGGCCCCCGAGCCAGCGGCGAGAATCGAATGCATGGTTTATCCCTGAGTCGTCTGCTCCCGCATGCGCCAGCGGATGCCGGATTCGATGAAGGCGTCGATGTCACCGTCGAGCACGGCGGAGGGGTTGTTGACCTCGTAGCCGGTGCGCAGGTCCTTGACCATCTGGTACGGGTGCAGGACGTAGGAGCGCATCTGGTTGCCCCAGGACGCGCCCTCGTTGGTCTTGAGGGCGTCCATCTGGGCGCGCTCTTCCTGCCGCTTGCGCTCGAGCAGCTTGGCCTGCAGCACGCGCATGGCCGAAATCTTGTTCTGCAGCTGCGATTTCTCGTTCTGACAGGTGACGACGATGCCGGTCGGAATGTGGGTCAGTCGGACCGCGGAGTCGGTGGTGTTGACGGACTGGCCGCCGGGACCCGAGGACCGGTACACGTCGACGCGCACCTCGTTCTCGGGAATCTCGATGTGGTCGGTGGTCTCGACCACGGGCAGCACCTCGACCTCGGCGAAGGAGGTCTGGCGGCGGCCCTGGTTGTCGAACGGGCTGATACGGACCAGTCGGTGCGTACCCATCTCGACGGAGAGCGTGCCGTACGCGTACGGCGTCTTCACCGCGAAGGTCGCCGACTTGATGCCCGCCTCCTCCGCGTAGGAGGTGTCGTAGATCTCGACCGGGTACTTGTGGCCCTCGGCCCAGCGGACATACATGCGCATGAGCATCTGCGCCCAGTCCGCGGCGTCCACGCCACCCGCGCCGGAGCGAATATTGACCAGCGCCTCACGCTTGTCGTACTCGCCGGAGAGCAGCGTCCGGACCTCCATGGCCTCCACATCGGCGTGCAGGCCGGCCCGCTCGGCGTCGGCGTCGGCGAGGGCCGCGGTGCGATCCGCGCCCTCCTCGGCCTCGGCGAGCTCGTAGAGCACCGGCAGATCCTCGAGCCGCTGCCGGAGATCACGCACCCGGCGCAGTTCGCTCTGCGCGTGGGAGAGCTGACTGGTGACGGCCTGAGCGTGCTCTTGGTTGTTCCACAGCTCCGGGTCGGCCGCTTGATGTTCCAGCTCGTCGATGCGGCGAGCCAGCTCGTCGATGTCGAGCACGGACTCGATGGTCTTCAGAGTCGTGTCGAGTTCGGCCAAGTCAGCGGAGACGTCAGGATGCACGATGCTCAAAACTACACCGCCTCCCCGAACCTTTAGCGGACAGCTGAGTGCCGTAGACATTCCTGCACCCGTGCCGGCGGTTGAGAGCCAACCCGATTTTGGACGTACCCGGTGAGTTACCCCGGTCGGCACGAAATCAGTTGTCGCGTTGGGATCGATCAACCCGCGACGGCGCGGAGGCCGCCCGGGCGACGGCCGACCAGTCGGTCCAGGGCCTGCGCGGTGGCGTCGTCGGCGGGCAGGTAGACCATGAGGAACTGGTCGTCGTCGGCCGAGAGGTTCAGGGTTTCGTAGGCCAGGCGCAGGGGTCCGGCCTCGGGGTGGGTGAGGCGGCCGACGCCGTTGGTGTCGGGCAGGCCGGGCAGGGTGTCCGCGCGGCGGGTGAATTCGGGGCCGACGATGGCGGCGAGCTCGTCCATCAGGGCGTTGACGTGCGGGTCGGCGCGGCCGGGGCCCTGTTTGAGGGTGGCGACCACCTTGTCGGCCTTGTGTTCCCAGTCGGGATAGGCGTCGCGGGCACGCGGATCGGATAGGACATATCGGGCGTAGCTGCCGGGTAGGCCGCCGTCGAGCAGGCCGATCGGGCCGAACAGGGCGCGGTAGCCGTCGGTCACCGCGAGAATCTCGCTGAGCCGGTTCATGACCGCGGCGGGCGCGGGTTCGAGCTGGTCGAGCATGGCTTGCACGGCCGGGCGGATACGCCGGTTGGGGCCGGACCCGCCGCGGCAGTTGTATTTCGGATCCCCGGCCTTGGCGAAGTTGAGCAGGTGCACCCGCTGTGCCGGGGTCAGGCGCAGCGCGTCGGCCAGCGCGATCAATACCGGCGCGGACGGATGCCGGTCGCGGCCCTGCTCCAGGCGCGTCAGGTATTCCACCGAAACGCCTGCGAGCGTGGCCAATTCGGAGCGGCGCAGGCCGGGCGTGCGGCGGCGGGCTCCGCTCGGCAGGCCGACCTCGGCGGGTGTGACCGCCTCCCGGCGCAGCCGCAGGAACAGTCCCAGTTCGTTCTCGCTCACGAAATCAACGCTAGCAACGGGTCTCGCGCTCAGCATGTCCCTGCCACTACCACCCTCAGCGTGGTCTCCCTAGCGCTCTCGCCGGATCGCAGAGTTGATCTCGAGCGGCCGACCGGTCGCGGCGAATCTCGAAGGAGACCTTCAATGAGCAGCAACCTGCGTCTCGCGGTGATCATCGGCAGCGTCCGGGAGGGACGGTTCGGGCCCGTGGTGGCGAACTGGTTCGCCGAGCAGGCCAAGGCGCACGGGGCGTTCGATATCGATCTCATCGACCTGGCGGATTACGACCTGCCGCATGCGCTGCCCGCGGTGTCGCCGCTGATGGACCCGAACCCGGTGCGGCCGGGCAATGGCGAGGAGCTGGCCGAGAGGCTCGCCGCCGCTGACGCGTTCGTGGTCGTGACACCGGATATCAACCGCAGTTTCCCGGCCTCGCTGAAGACCGCGATCGACTGGCACTTCACCCAATGGGACCGCAAGACCGTGGGTTTCGTCGGCTACAGCGGCAGGTCCGGCGGCCTGCTCGCCATCGAGGGCCTGCGTGCGATCTTCAACGAACTCAATGCCCACACGGTCAAGGACTACGTCTCCTTCCCGCGCTATTTCCAGCTGTTCGACCAGTCCGGGACACTCGTCGACCCCACCGAATTCGAACAGCTCGCCACCCTGCTGCTGGACCAACTCCAGTGGTGGGCAACCGCCCTCACCGCCGCCCGTAAGGAAGCCGTTCCCGCCTAGTTTCGCGATACCGGGTGGAGGACACCCGGCGTTAACTGGACTGGACTAACGTGACGGGACGTGACCCGACTTTCCGCTGATCTGGAACTTGCGTTGAAGCTGGCCGATGCGGCCGACGCCATTACCCGTGAGCGGTTCGGTGCGCTCGATTTGAAGATCGATTCGAAGCCGGATCTGACACCGGTGTCGGACGCGGATCTGGCGGTCGAGCGGACCGTGCGGGAGGTTCTCGGCACTGAGCGGCCCGACGATCTGGTGCTGGGCGAGGAGTTCGGCGGCGACGTCGAATTCAGCGGTCGCCAGTGGGTGATCGATCCGATCGACGGCACCAAGAACTTCGTGCGCGGCGTACCGGTGTGGGCCTCACTCATCTCGCTGCTCGAGGACGGCGTGCCGGTGGTGGGCGTGGTGAGCGCGCCGGCGCTGTCGCGGCGCTGGTGGGCCGCGTCCGGCTCGGGCGCGTGGAGCAGCTTCGAGCGGGGCGAGCCCAGGTCGATCTCGGTCTCGGCGGTGGCCGAGCTGGGCGCGTCCAGCCTGGCCATCTCCAGCCTGTCGGGCTGGCGGGCGATCGGCCGCCGGGCCAAACTCATCGCCCTCACCGACGAGGTGTGGCGGGTGCGCGGCTACGGCGACTTCTTCGGCTACGCCCTGCTCGCCGAGGGCGCGGTGGACATCTGCACCGAACCCGAACTGTCGCTGTGGGACATGGCCGCGCTCGACATCCTCATCCGGGAGGCGGGCGGGACCTTCACCGCGCTGGACGGCAGGCCGGGCCCGCACGGCGGCAGCGCGGTCGCGACCAACGGCCACCTGCAGGATCAGGTGCTGGCGGCGCTGCAAGCCTGAGATCGGTACCGTGGGGCTCGAGTCTCAGCCGAGTCTCTTGATGGCGGGCCACATCTCGGCCCACGGGTGTTCGGGCGTGCGGCAGAGGATGACCGCGCGCCCTTGCTCGTTGTTGTGGATGTCGTGGCCATTGTCGATGCGGCCCAAGGGTTCCGGATCGACGCAGAAGCGGGATACCTCCTCGGCCTTGATGCCCAGCACGATCACCGCGCTCGTGCCGGAGGGCGGACCCCACCACCAGTAGGCGTTGTCGCCGCTGTGCGGCGTGGGCAATCCGTAAGGGCCGCCGAAGTGTTCGATGGCCCCTGCCTCGCCGTAGTTGCCGGTGAGGATGCCGGCGTCGGGTACGGAGCGGGCACGGAAGTCGGCGATCTGGGCGACGAATCCGGGCCAGCCGTAGGTCTCCCCCGCCTCTTTGTTGATGGCGAGGATCGCCGACGGGGCCCGCAGGGCCGATGCGGGGAGCACCGGAAGGAAGACCAGCGCGGAGAAGACCGCGGTGAACGCGATGGCGAACGTCAGTGCGGCGGCACGTATCCGATGCCCGGTCAGCCATGGCTCCGCCCCGACGGCACCGGCCGCGAGCAACAGCGGATACATCTCGCCCAGGTAGTAGGCCTTGCCGACCATGGCCAGGTAGCCGAGGAACAACACCGCGTAGGCCAGGACGAAGGCGCGGTAGCGCGGCCGCCGCCACAGCCACCACAGGCCGAAGCTCCACAGCGGGACCAGCAGCACCCCGATCAGTCCGAATTGCAGGAGCACGAACCCGATTCGCGAATTCGAGCTGCCGGAGGAACCGCCCGCGATGGCCCGGCTCACCGCCCATTGCGGCCAGCCGTTGCGCGCCTGCCAGACCACATAGGGCGCGCTGATCACCGCGGCAATGCCCAGGGCCATCGGAAAGTACCTGGTGGCGAATACTTCTCGCGGTCCGACCGCGAGCAGCGAGAGCGCCAGCGCGGCAATGGGAACCACGATCAGGGCCTTGTTCTGCACGCCGATTCCGGCCAGCACGCCGATCGCGAGCCACCAGCGCGGGTCGAAGGACGGGCGCAGCAGTTTCAGCACGAGCAGCGCCAGCGCCGACCACACGGCCAGATCGATGTCCGCGGTGCTGAGGGTGTGTCCCGCGCCCATGACCAGGGCGGCCGAGGCGACGCTCGCGGCGGCGATGGTGCGGGCGAGGCGTCCGCCGCCGAGTTCGCGGGCGGCGAGGCCCGCGCAGATCACCACGACGGTCGCGGCGAGGGTCGCCGGAATGCGCAGCACCATCACGGAATTCGCGTCGATCTCCGACATTGCTCGGGCCAGCAGCGGCACCAGCGGCGGCTGATCGGGATATCCCCAGTCCGGTCGACGGCCCGCGGCCAGGAAATAGAGTTCGTCACGGTGATAGCCGTACCGGCCGGACACCGCGGTCATGAGTCCCGCGAAAATCCCGGCGATCCAGAAGGTTTCACTGGCAGTGGCAGTGATCGGCCGCTGTTCCATTCCCCCAATGGTCGCATTTCCGGGGCGGCCGTGCCCGGATTCGGTACCCGGCGCGGGCTGCGGTCCCGGCGCCGGGCGCGTTGCTACGCGCTCGCGTCAGCCCAGCAGGGGCACACAGACCGAGCCGAAGTCGAGGTAGGGGCCGCCGACCGAGGAGCCGACGCCGACCGAGCCGAAGGAGACGCCGGCGGTCGGTCCACCGCCACAGTTGTCGGAGCTGGATCCGGCGCCCGAGCCGGTCAGGCCCGCGCCGGAGCCGGTGACGCCGATGTCGATCGGCTGCAGCGGGACCTCGGCGTTGGCGCCGGGGGCGGCGAGGAAGAGACCGGCGGCGACGAGACCGACGGTTCCGAGAGCAATCTTCATATGTAAAACCTCCGTCAGGAGCGGGTTATGCGCCTGCACCCTAGCCCAGTCCGCGAGCTTCTGAAGCGTGTTTGTTTCACTAGAACCGAGCGGTACCGGCCGGTAAGTTCGAACCACCGCGCTGACCTGCCGATTCGACAACCCTCGACGGCAGTTCTTACTCTGAAGTAAGATAGTCTTACTCAGGAGTAAGATTGCTGGGCAGGATCACCCACCTCCTCGATAGAAAACTGGTGATTATGAGCACTCGAGACACCGCAACGAAGCGGGATACGTCCGCCGTTGGCCTCAACCCGGTCAAACGCGACTGGATGGGCGCGGCGATGCGGGTCATGACGACCATCACGGGGTCGGAACTCGCCGAGAAGTACAAGCTGCGCAAGCCGATCGAGCGCCTCACCTACGAGGGCACCAAGACCGGATTCCGCTCCCTCGGTGCCGCGACCCGCGTTTTCGAGAAGGTCGCCGGGGGCGGCGCGCCGAAGCGGCTGCCCGCCAACGAGTCTCGCAAGAAGGACTACTTCGACCTCACCCCGACCGACGAGCAGCAGATGATCGTCGAGACGGTGCGCGAGTTCGCCGCGGAGATCCTGCGCCCGGCCGCCTACGAGGCCGACAACGCCGCCAAGGCGCCGCGCGATCTGCTCGAGCGCGCCGCCGAGCTGGGCATCACGCTGATCAATGTCCCGGAGGAGCTCGAGGGCGCGGCCTCCGAGCGGGGCGCGGTCACCAATTCTCTGGTCGCCGAGGCGCTTTCGCACGGTGACATGGGCCTGGCGCTGCCGATCCTGGCGCCGAGCGGTGTCGCGGTCGCGCTGTCGCAGTGGGGTACCGACGCGCAGCAGCAGACCTACCTCGGCGCTTTCACAGGTGAGAACGTGCCGCAGGCGTCGGTCGTCATCTCCGAGCCGCAGGCGCTGTTCGATCCGTTCGCGTTGAAGACCAAGGCGACTCGCTCGCCGAGCGGTTTCCGCCTCAACGGTGTGAAGACCCTGGTTCCGGCCGCCGGTGACGCCGAGCTGTTCATCGTGGCCGCCGAGCTGGATGGGCGCCCGACCTTCTTCATCGTCGAGTCCGACACCGAAGGTGTTGTGGTCGAGGCGGATCCGAGCATGGGTATGCGGGCCGCGGGCCTGGGTCGCCTGCTGCTCAACAATGTCGCGGTGCCGGCGACCGCGCTGCTGGGTGACTCCGAGGGCGCGGTGCGCGCCGAGGAGTACGCCGACGCGGTGCGGCTGGCTCGCCTGGGCTGGGCCTCGCTGGCCATCGGTACCGGCCAGGCCGTGCTGGACTACGTGATTCCGTATGTGAAGGAGCGCGAGGCATTCGGTGAGCCGATCGCCCACCGGCAGGCGGTCGCGTTCATGGTCGCCAATATGGCGATCGAGCTGGACGGTCTTCGTCTCGTGACCCTGCGGGGTGCGTCACGCGCGGAGCAGGGCCTCTCGTTCGCTCGCGAGGCGGCGCTGGCCAAGAAGCTGGCCACCGACAAGGGGATGCAGATCGGCCTGGACGGCGTGCAGCTGCTGGGTGGACACGGCTTCACCAAGGAACACCCGGTCGAGCGCTGGTACCGCGATCTGCGCGGTGTCGGCGTCGCCGAAGGCATCGTCCTCATCTGACCCGACTTCTCAACGGAGAGACCACTCATGATCAATCTCGAACTCCCCAAGAAGCTGCGGGCCAGCGCCAACCAGGCCCACCAGGTCGCCGCCGAGATCTTCCGCCCGGCTTCGCGCAAGTACGACCTCGCCGAGCACGAGTACCCGGTCGAGCTGGACACCATGGCCGCCATGGTCGAGGGCCTGTCCGACTCGGGCACCGAGCAGATCTCCGGCGCCACCGGCGGCCGCACCGGTGACGAGGACAAGCACGCCACCGAGCTGCTGGGTAACACCAACGGCGGCAACATGTCCGCATTGATGAATGCCCTCGAGACCTCCTGGGGCGACGTCGGCCTGATGCTGTCGATCCCCTACCAGGGCCTCGGCAACGCCGCCATCGCCGCGGTCGCCACCGACGAGCAGCTGAAGCGCTTCGGCAAGGTGTGGGCCGCCATGGCCATCACCGAGCCGTCCTTCGGCTCCGACTCGGCCGCGGTCACCGCCACCGCCACCCTCGACGGTGACGAGTGGGTCCTCAACGGCACCAAGATCTTCGTGACCGCGGGCTCGCGCGCCACCCACATCGTGGTGTGGGCGTCGGTGGACCGCTCCGCCGGCCGCGCCGCCATCAAGTCCTTCGTGGTCCCGCGGGATGCCAAGGGCCTGACCGTGTCCCGCCTCGAGCACAAGCTCGGCATCAAGGCGTCCGACACCGCGGAGATCCGCTTCGAGGACTGCCGCATCCCCAAGGACAACATCCTCGGCTCCCCGGAAGTCAACGTGGAGAAGGGTTTCGCGGGCGTCATGCAGACGTTCGACAACACCCGCCCGTTGGTCGCCGGCATGGCGGTCGGCGTCGGCCGCGCCGCCCTCGAGGAACTCCGCACCGTCCTGACCGACGCGGGCATCGAGATCTCCTACGACAAGCCCGCCAACAACCAGCACGCCGCCGCCGCGGAATTCCTCCGCCTCGAGGCGGATTGGGAAGCGGCCTACCTCCTGTCGCTCCGCGCGGCATGGATGGCCGACAACAAGAAGCCCAACTCCCTCGAGGCTTCCATGTCCAAGGCCAAGGCCGGCCGCATGGGCACCGACGTCACCCTCAAGGCCGTCGAGCTGGCCGGCACCACCGGCTACTCCCAGCGCACCCTCCTGGAGAAGTGGGGCCGCGACTCGAAGATCCTCGACATCTTCGAAGGCACCCAACAGATCCAGCAGCTCATCGTGGCCCGCCGCGTCCTGGGGCTGTCGAGCGACAAGCTGAAGTAGCAAGCAGTACAACGAAAGCCGGTGCGAGCCGCTGTGGCTCGCACCGGCTTTCGTTTATCGGTTGGCGCTACCGCTCGACGGGCCGCCACTGCCGCTCGGCGACGGGGCGGCCGTGACGGTCACCGCGACCGCGGGGGTCGTAGGGCTGCCGGGGCCTCCCGGCTGGGCGTAGACGTAGTACGTTCCGGCCTCCTTCGGTGTCCAGTCACAGGTAGCGATGTGACTGCCGGCAGGGGGCACAACCCAGTTGGGATTACCCGGCACGGCTGTGCTCGTGCAGGGAAGCCCCGTACCGTCGGTGATGGTTGGATGGGCCTCGTAGAAGTACGCCCCGACCATGGAACCCACATCGACGGACAGCGTGTAGGTGGAGCCGGCGTAGTGCGTGTTGCCGCCCGAGACGGTGATGACGGAGCCCGTGGTGTCGGCGGCGGCCGTCGCACCCGACAGCGTGAGCGCGGCGCCCGCGGCGACTATCGAGCCGACAGCTCCCGCCTTCAGGATCGATCCGAACAACTTCTCTTCCAATCTATTACAGAGTTGCCAGGGCTTTCGGCGGTGGGACTCTACTTCTGGGCCGAAAGGGTGCTCAGCAGACCGCCGATCAGGGGGATCGAGTTCGCACTGCCCGTGCCACCCGTGGACGGGCTGCAGGTTGCGCCGGCGGGGGCGGATTGGACGACGGTGACCGTGGGGCCGTTCTCGCCGAAGTTCGCCGGTCCGGTGTTGACGTTGTTGGGCCATGCGCTGACCATCACCTGACCCGGTGCGGTTGGCGTCCAGGACGCGACGACGTCCTTGCCCTCGACGTACGGCACCGTCGTGAACGTGGTGAAGGTCGAGCCGCCGGCGGGAGAGGTTCGGAACGCGAACTCGGTGTCGTTGGGGACGTTGCCGATCAGCACCTTGGCGTCAGCGGCGGGCAGGGTCACGGTGTATGTCGAACCGACGCAATAGGCTTGCGACGACGTGATGGTCATATCCGCCGATGCGGTCGTAGCCGAGACGATGGTGGCCACCCCCATCACCGCGGCTGCGGCGATACCGACGGCACGAGCAAGGACCGACATGTTCATACTCCCCTTCAAAGGTTGAAAATCCCCTCGTGTCAAGGGGACTGACGCAGGCTATCGCAACTGACCGACAACTGTTTCAGAATGCCGCGCTCAGCTGAAGTAGGTTCTGACACAACGAAAACCGGCGCGAACCCACGGGTTCGCACCGGTTTTCTCGTTCCAGAATTGCCGCGCCCAAGGACCGGAGGGCTGTCAGAAGATCAGGGGGTTCCAGCCGAAGAACTTGTAGACGGCGTCGACGATGGTCGCTATTCCCTGTAGGAGGGGGGTGATGATGGGCATCGGGCTTCTCCTCTGGCGAGGTCGAGAGCTGGATTGTGCGCCGGCCGGAAGTTGCTAGCGGATAACTATAAGTTCGAAACTCGAGGCCGGATAGGGCTTGGCGGTGTGTTCATTCCCGCATCAGGGTTCAGGGGTGGTTTCGGCGGCCTTGCGGGTGAGGGCGGCCAGGGCAGCCAGGTGGGCCTGGTAGGCGGTGCGGCCGGTGGGGGTCAGGGATAGCCAGGTTCTCGGTTTGCGGGATACGTAGCCCTTGGTGACTTCCAGGTAGCCGGCGGATTCGAGGGTGGTCATGGCCTTGGAGAGGGTGGATTTGTTGAGGGCGCAGGCTTCTGCGATGACCAGGAATTCGGCTTCGGCGCAGCCGTTGAGGAAGGCGACGAGTTTCAGGCGGGGCAGGGAGGCGAACAGTTCGTTCAGGGCTTCCATGCGCGGGGCTTCCGGGAGAGGATTCGCGGGCGGGACTGCATGAACCAGATCCAGGCGCCCAGAACGACACTGGAGGCCAGGCGGGTCGATGCGTCCGGCATGGAGGTTGCGTGGCCGATCAGCGGCACCGCCAGGATCACGACCAGCAGGGCCACGTTCTGCTTCCACTCGGCCATCGGGAGCGGGACGATGCCGCGGACACGTTGCAGACGACGCTGCCGCCGCGCGAAGCCGAAAACGACACAGCCCGAGCCTATTCCGGCGATCAGGATGATCCATCCGAAGGGTCTGCCGATGCCGTCGGCGACCAGCGTGCAGAGCAGGAAGGCGGCGAGCGCCCCCGACACGGCGGCCGCGATGGGCTGCCACCTGGGCAGCGCGGCGGCCTCGTGCGCCTGGCGGGTGGTCGCGGCAGCGATATCCAGTGCCTGTTGCGGGGTCTGCGCATCCTGCATGGATCGACCGTAGGCGAACCGGTTTCCAAATGGCAACCAGTTTCCTGGATCGGTCACGTGCCGCGTCTGATTTCCGCCAGCATGGGGGTTGGGTGAGGCAGCAGGGTGGAGGGCATGCATCGGAAGATCGATTTGAAGGTTTTGTACTTCGGGACGCCAGTCGTGTTGATCGGCACCAGGAATGAGGATGGGACGGCGAATCTCGCGCCCATGTCTTCGGCTTGGTGGTTGGGGGACAAGTGCATGCTGGGGATGAATTCGGCTTCTCAGACCACGCGGAACATGGTGCGCGAGAGGGAATGCGTGCTCAATCTGCCGTCTTCGGAGTTGGTCGGGGCGGTGGATCGGCTGGCGTTGCTCAGCGGGTCGCCGGAGATGACCGCGCACAAGGTCGAGAAGGGGTACCGGTATGAGCCGGACAAGTTCGGGGCGGCCGGGCTGACGGCTGTCGAGTCGGAGATCGTGGCGGCACCGCGAGTGATGGAGTGTCCGATTCAGCTCGAATGCACGGTGTTGTCCGCGGAGCCGTTCGCCGGGAACTGCGGCGTCACCGCGCACACGCTGCAGGTTGTGCGTGCCCATGTGGAGGATCGGCTGGTTGTTCCCGGTACCGATCACATCGATCCGCAGGGGTGGGATCCGCTGATCATGAAGTTCTGCGAATTCTTCGGGGAGGGAACGCAACTGCAGCGGTCCCGGCTGGCCGGGGCTTGGGGAATTCCGCAGCGGGAAGGCGCGGGGCGGGGATACTGAGGGTCTGGACGATTACGGGAGGTGGGCCGAATGGCGCAGGTGGCGTTGCTGTCTCGGGTTCGGGTGAAGGCGGGGCGGGGCGAGGAATTCGTCGCGGCGATGAAAGGCGTGCTGGCGGGGGCGGAAGAGGAGGCCGGGACTCTGTTGTATGTGCTGCAGCGGGCCCGGGACGATGCCGAGTCGTTCTGGGTGTCGGAGATCTACGCGGACGACGCGGCGCTCGAAATACATCGGCGGAGTGCGGCCATGGAGGCGGCGCGGCCGGTGCTGACAGAGTTGATCGAGACCGCGGAGTCGCTGGTCGGAGATGTTGTGGCGGCCAAGGGTCGCTGAAGCTCAGCTGGGAGTTACCCGCATCTGGTTGCCGAAATGTGATCTTCGCGGATAGGTTTCGGCGGTGCGTGGATTCAGTAGGCGGATGCTATTGGGGGCCAGTGCCATTGCTGCCGGGGGGTTGGTGAAGGCGACGGTGGCGCGGGCGGGGGTGCCGGTGGTGGGACCTGCGTTCGATGCGCAGTATCGGGCGACGACGAAGCTGGCGGGTGGGCGGTGGCATTGCCTGGTCACCGATTTGGCTTCGGGGAAGCCGGCGCCGGTGGTGGAGGAGGATGCCGACTTCGTGATCGAGGGGGCGAGCGTGCAGAAGCTCGCGATCATGACGGCGGTGATGAGTGAGGTCGATGCGGGGCGGCTGCGGATGTCGGATACCACCACGTTGGATGCCGACATGGTGGCGGAAGGCAGTGGGCTGTATCTGAATCAGGCCGCGTTCGGGGATCAGCTCACCATCGCGAATCTGCTGACGACGATGCTGCAGGTCTCGGACAACACCGCGGTGCGGTTGATGTCGCGGTTCGTGTCGGGTGATCAGATCAACGAGACGTTGGATCGGTTGGGATTCCAGCAGACCCGGGTGGTGCCGGTGGCGGGTGAGAGCCGGTTCTATCTGGGGTATACGACGCCACGGGAGAACAACGATCTGTTGTACCGGTTGGCTTCGGGGACATTGCTGTCGAAGCAGTCGACCCAGGATGTGCTGCGGATCATGACGTGGTCGGCCGTCGGGTACACCGACGGGGTGCGGCGGAACATGTCTTCGGAGGAGCGGGCTCGGTTCGCCACGAAACACGGTGCGTCCGAGGACAAGCGGCACGATACGGGGATCATGTTCGACGCGGCGGGGGCGCCGCTGGTGGTGTATTCGTTCTTCGCCGATCAGGCGCCGGACGCGGACAACTACGGGGCGACCAATCCGATCGTGGAGGCGCACGCCACGCTCGGGCGGTCACTGCTGGACACCTACACCCATCTGTCGCCGCTGCAGTCCTTCATCGATCCGAAGAAGATCGCCTCGGGCGGGCACTGAATTTCTCATTCCACCAGCAGGTTTCGCATGGCGGTGAAGACCTCCGAGGCACCGCCCAGCGACCAGCCGCCGTCGACGGGGATGATCGCGCCATTGACATAGGAGGCCTGCTCGGAGGCCAGCCACAGGCAGCAGTCGGCGATCTCCTGCGCGGTGCCGTAGCGGCCCATCGGAACGGATTTGGCTACCAGATCGGCCATTTCGGGTGTGGGGGCCAGCCGCGACATGCCTTCGGTGTCCTCGATGGGCCCGGGGACCACGGCGTTGACGCGGATGCCCGCGGGAGCCCATTCCAGCGCCGTCACCTTGGTGAGCATGTCCACGCCGGCCTTGGCGGAACACGCGTGCGCTTGCAGCGTCATCGGGATGACGGCCTGGGGTGCGGAAATATTGATCACCGACGCGCCGGGAGCACGTAGATGGTCGCGCGCGGCGCGTAGGACGTTGAAGGTGCCCTTCAAATCGATGTCGACCACCGCCGCGAACGCCCGCGCCGACATGGATTCCGTTGCGGCGGGGAAGTTTCCGGCCGCACCCGAGATCAGGACATCCAGCTCGCCCAGCTCGTGACAGGTCGCGGCGATGCCCTGGGCGACCGCGTCGTAGTCGCGGACGTCGGCGACGAAGCCCAGGGCGGTCACGCCGCACTCCCCGAGCGAGTCGACGGCGGCGCGCACCTTGTCCGGCGTGCGGGACAACACCGCCACCGAGGCACCGGCGCGCGCGAACGCCTGAGCCACAACGAGATTGATGCCGCTGGTACCGCCGGCCACGAACACGGTACGGCCGGAGAAATCGAAGAGATCGCTCATCCTACGATTTTGCGGCCGACCGCGGATCGAGATGTCCGGATCGGCCAGTTCGGTACTGCAAACAACCTACTGGCGCAGCCGACGGTGATAGCGGTCAGACGAGATGCAGCCGGATGTGCGGATCCAGCGCCGTCAGATCATCAGGGTCGGAGGTGACCACCAGGGTCGCACGCAACGAACGGGCGAGCACGACGACGTGCGCGTCGACCACGTCGGCGGTCCCAGAGGAGGCGAGTAGAGCTCCGACAGCGAGGGCTTGCGCCTGGGTGAGATCGGCCACTCGCACCGCGTCCGCTTTCAACAATCGCGAAACCGCGTGCTGACGGGGGCTGTTGCGCCAACACTGGGCCAATACGGTCGCGGGAACGATGACTTCCAGCTTGCGCGTCAATGCGCGTCGGACGATTGCGATGGCCTTGGCATTGCCCTTCTCGAGGCCGATCAGTCCGCCGGAGTCGAGCACGATCACGCGGCACCCCCGAGCGAGTCGCCGGCTGCCGCGCGCTCGGCCGCATCCAGCGCGGAATCGGCATCGGCGAGGTCGGACTCGCTCATGCCCGCTTGGGCGGATAGCTCGGCCAGGATTTGCTCGGCGGCAGCCCAGTCCGGTTCACGCTGAGCGAGAGCCGCGAAGTAGGCGGACACGGACCCGGCCAACCCGGCGTCAACGGCACGGTTGGCCTTCTCGACGATCTCGTCGGGGATGCTGATCGTGATCTTTGCCATGAGACCATGGTAGCGCAGAGTATGACTCGGTCATACCGAATGCGCCCGGCAATTCGACCCGGCGAGCGCTCCAGTGCCACTCGTATATTCCCGCGCAGGTATTCCCGCGCAGGCAATTACTCCCTCGCAGGCGATGCCGGACCACGCCGAGGCAGGCAGGCTGTAAGGCATGACGAACGCAGAGAACACCCGCCGTTGGCTGATCACCGGAGCGAACAGCGGTTTCGGGGCGGCCTTCACCAAGGCCGTGGTGGCGGCGGGCGATGAGGTGATCGCTGCCGTGCGGCGGCCCGAGAGCATGGCGGAAATCGTTGCCGCGCACCCGGACCGGGTGCAGGTCGTGACGCTGGACGTGCGGGACGCGGCGGCCGCGGAACGGGCGGTGAAGGAGGCCGGGCGCATCGACGTGCTGGTCAACAATGCGGGGTACGGGATCGTCGGCGCGATCGAGGAGACCGGTGAGGCCGATCTGCGCGATGCCATGGAGGTCATGTTCTTCGGGCCGTTGCGCCTGACTCAGCTGGTGCTGCCGCAGATGCGGGAGCGGCGCGGCGGCACCATTGTTCAGCTCACCAGCATGGGCGGGTTCATGTCGTTCGCGGGCGTGGGGGCCTACAGTGCCGCCAAGGGTGCGCTGGAGTTGGCCAGTGAAGCGCTCGCGGCTGAGGTGAATCCGCTGGGCATCCAGGTGCTGATCGTCGAACCGGGCGAATTCCGAACCGGTTTCGCCAAGCCGGCCGCCCTCACCATCGGCTCGGCCATCCCCGATTACGCCGACACGGTGGGCGCGATCCGCGAGGGTCTGCCCGCCTCCGATCAGCAGCAGAGCGGCGATCCGGACAAGGCCGCGGCCGCGGTCCTGGCCATGGTCGGCGCGCCGAACCCGCCGCTGCGGCTGGCCCTGGGCCCGGACGCGGTCGGCGCGATCCGGGGCAAGCTGGCCACCGTCGCCGCCGAGCTCGACGCCACCGCTCACTTGGGCCTCACCACCGGCTTCGACCAGGACTGATACCCCGACGAGGCAAGCGGCCAGCCGAACCGCCTCGGCGGGCCGCGCACTCTTTCGAATCAGTACCGTTGCCCCATATGACCGAAATTGTGTAACTCGGGTCACATCACGCTGTTACGGTGGCGCTACCCCGCTGTCGGGTCCGGCCGGCGGGCGGTCTCGGGTTCTCGGAGGTGGTCGGCGTGGCCTCGGTATCGACAGTGTCTTCCGTACTGGCAATGGCTCAGCAGCGCGTGGCGCACACCGCGGAGGCGGTGCGGGGGCTGAAACGGCTCCGGGAGCTGGGGCTGACCGATCCCCGAAAACCGGCGGAGACGGTGCGAACCGCCTTGGAGGGCCGGGTTTTCGGGCCGCCGGCGACGGCGGTGCGGCGGGCGGCGCGCATGTTCCCGGAGCTGGCCGCCGTGGCCGACGAGCGCGGGGAACTCACCTATCGGGAGCTGGACGAGCAATCCAACGCGGTGGCGCGGGGACTGCAGCGGCTCGGGGTGAAGCCGGGCACGGTCGTCGGGGTGCTCTCGCGCGATCATCGCGGACTGCTGCTCACCATGGTGGCGCTGGGCAAGCTGGGCGCCCGATTGGCGCTCATGAACACCGGTTTCGCCAAACCGCAGTTCGCGCAGGTGTGCGAGCGCGAGAACGTGAAGGCGGTGCTGCACGACTCCGAGTTCATCGGCCTGCTCGACGCGCTGCCGCCGGAATTGCCGCGCGTACTGACCTGGGTCGACGAGGGCACCGAGATCCCCGCCGGCGCAACGACTCTGGACGCCCTCATCGCCGCCAACGCCAAGACCCCGCTGCCCGCGCCCAAGAAGCCGGGCGGATTCATCATCCTGACCAGCGGGACCACCGGCCTGCCCAAGGGCGCCCCGCGCGATCGGACCGGCCCGCTGGCGACGGTGCAGATGGTGGATCGCATCGACTTCCCGCAGCGCGGCACCATGGTCATCGTCTCGCCGATCTTCCACTCCACGGGATTCGGAACCTGGCTCGCCGGGGTCGCTTTCGGCAACAAGGTGGTGACCGCGCGCCGCTTCGACGCCGAGCGGACCCTGCGCCTGATCGCCGAGCACCGCGCCGAGATGCTGGTCGCGGTGCCGACCATGCTGCACCGAATGGTGGAGCTGGACAAGACGATTCGCGACAAGTACGACACCACCTCGCTGAAGGCGATCGTGATCGCCGGATCGGCGCTGTCCCCCGAACTGTCGGTGCGCACCGCCGAGACGTTCGGGCCGGTGCTCTACAACCTGTACGGCTCCACCGAATGCGCGGTCGCCACCGTGGCCCGCCCGGAGGATCTGGCCATCGCGCCCGGCACGGCCGGCCGCGCCCCCACCACCTGCGAGGTCGCGCTCTTCGACGACGACGGCCTGCGCATTCGCGCCAGGAACGTGAAGGGCCGCATCTTCATTCGCTCCGGCTCGCCGTTCAAGGGCTACACCGACGGGCGGCACAAGCAGATCATCGACGGGTACATGTCCAGCGGCGATGTCGGCCACTTCGACCACCGCGGACTGCTTTTCGTCGACGGCCGCGACGACGACATGATCGTCTCCGGCGGCGAGAACGTCTATCCGCAGGAGGTCGAGAACCTGCTGCTGGAACGCAAGGACGTCTTCGACGCCGCGGTGGTCGGCGTGGACGATGTGGAATTCGGCAAACGGCTGCGCGCGTTCGTGGTCCCCGAGCCGGGCGCGGAGCTGAACGCCGAGGAGATCAAGACCTTCGTGAAGGCCAATCTCGCCCGCTACAAGGTCCCCCGCGACGTGTTCTTCCTCGACGATCTCCCCCGCAACGCGACGGGCAAACTGCTGCGCCGCGTCCTGGTCGACTACGAGCCGCCCGCGGCGGGCGAATAGACGGCAAGTAGGCATTGCCTACTTCCTCGCGACCCGGGGGCAATCCTGCGACGCCCGCCACGACCTGGGCACTTTATTCGTTACCGCTGGTAACGGAGACCTCGGCCACACCTCGGCTGCGCGTGCTTGCTAGTGTTAGCACCGCACTGGATCTCAAGGTTGTGGTCCGTCCGGCCGTCTCGTCCGGCAGGGGGATCGCGGAAGGTTGTACCCATGTCACTTGCCCTTCCATCGGCTGGCACGGTTCTCCGCAAGGCGAGCGATGCCGCGCTCAGCGTCAATGCGATGGTTCGAGGGGGTCTGTTCAATCCACTGCGACCGGACATCGCGGCCCGGTCCGCCATCAATATGGCCAAGTTCGGTCCCTTCGCGGGCGCGGTGGTCCACGGCGCCAACACCCACGCGAAGAGTTCGGCCATTGTCGACGAGGCCGGTGAGCTCACCTTCGAGCAGCTCGACCAGATGTCGAACGCCTTCGCGCGCGGGCTCGCGGCGCAGGGTCTGAAGGCCGGCGACGTGGTCGGCGTGCTGTGCCGCGATCACCGCGGCATGGTGCTGAGCCTGGTCGCGACGGGCAAGCTGGGTGTGCGCGCCGTGCTCATGAACACCGGTTTCGCCAAGCCGCAGTTCGCCGACGTGGCCGCCCGCGAGCAGGTCAAGGCCGTGCTGCACGACAGCGAGTTCTTCGATCTGATGTCCGCCATTCCGGCCGACATTCCGCGCATCCTGACCTGGGTCGACGCCAAGGACAATGCCGATCCCTCGATCCCGACCATCGAATCGATCTCGGCCGGGCAGGGCACCGACTCGCTGACCCCGCCGGAGAAGCCGGGCGGCATGGTCATCCTGACCTCCGGCACCACCGGCACCCCCAAGGGCGCGCCGCGCGACAAGGTCTCCCCCTTCATCACCGCGCAGTTCCTGGACCGAATCCCGCTGCCGCGCAACAGCACCGTGGTGATGGCCGCGCCGATCTTCCACGCCACCGGGCTCTCGCAGTTCACGCTGTCGCTGGCGCTGGGCAACCGGGTCGTGTTCCAGCAGCGCCGCTTCGATCCCGAGGGCACCCTCGCGAACATCCAGAAGTACCGCGCCCAGGGCCTGACCGTGGTTCCGACCATGCTGCAGCGCATTCTGGACCTGCCCGAGGAGACGCTGGCCAAGTACAGCCCGGCCGCGACCCTGAAGGTCGTCTTCGCCGCCGGTTCGGCCATCCCGCCGGACGTGGTCACCCGTACGCTCGACTACTTCGGCGATTCGCTCTACAACCTGTACGGCTCGACCGAGTGCGCGGTCATGACCGTGGCCACCCCGGCCGAGCTGCGCAAGGCCCCGACCACCGCGGGCAAGCCGCCGGTCGGCATCCGCATCGCGCTCTACGACGAGAACCGCAAGCGCATCACCGCGCCGAACGTGACCGGCACGATCTTCATCGAGAACGGGCACTCGTTCAAGCAGTACACCGACGGCCGGACCAAGGAGTTCGTGGACGGGCTCATGTCCTCCGGAGACGTCGGTCACTTCGACACCGACGGGCTGCTGTTCATCGACGGCCGCGACGACGACATGATCGTCTCCGGCGGCGAGAACGTCTTCCCGCAGGAGGTCGAGAACCTGCTGTCCAACCGGGCCGACGTCCTGGAGGCGGCGGTGGTCGGCGTGGACGACCGCGACTTCGGAAAGCGGCTGCGCGCCATCGTGGTTCCGGGTCCGGACTCCAAGCGCGACGTGCAGGAGATCAAGGACTACGTCAAGGAGAACCTGGCGCGCTACAAGGTGCCGCGCGAGGTCATCTTCCTCGACGAGCTGCCGCGCAATGCCACCGGAAAGCTGCTGCGCAAGCCGCTCATCGAGATGGAAGTCACGGAGAGCTAGACAGATTCGCGTCCCCGCACATCACGGGGCGGGAATCCTCTTCGACTACATCTCGATTCGTGCCCCGCTGCCACCGGCAGCGGGGCACGAGAGTATGCGAGAGCAGCAAGTAGCTATTATCAGCGCGTGAATATCGGACCCGGCCGCTTTACGGCGCAAAACCGCAGTGATGCTGCGGTATTGCGCGGTGGGGCGGCCGGTTCGGTTTCCGGGGCGCTCGCGGTCGCGGCGCACGGCTGGATCTCGGGGGCCGCGCCCCTGGAGTCGGGGCCGTTGACGCTGCTGGTCGCCGCCTCGGCCGCGGTCGGCGCGATCGTGGCGAGCGTGCACGCGCTGCGCACCACGGCGCTCGGGCTGCTGGTGGCGCTCGTCGGCGGGCAATTGCTGGGTCACTTCAGCATGATGTGGGGCTCGCCGGGGCACAGCATGCACGCCCACCACCACGCCTCGATGTGGAGTCCGGCCATGCTGGGCGCGCACATCGCCGCCGCCTGCGTGGCGGCCGTGGTCATTCTCGGCGCCGAGGCCGCCTACCGGATCGGCACCACCGTGCTGGTGTGGGCGCTGCCCGCGCCCATTTCCCTGCCGGTGCTCTCGGGGCCGCCGCGGCTGCTCATCGAGCACCGCGATCGAGTCGTGCTGCGGATCTTCGCGGCCGACGTCTTCCGCACCCGCGGTCCGCCCGCTCCCGTTCGAGGCTGATTCCCCTGTTTCACCCGGGCACACGGACTTTCGCGTCCGTGTGAGTTCGCTGTACGCCCGCGACCGTCGCGGTGGTGTCATGCGCGTCCCGGTATCTCCATGACCGCGGTGCGCACGCGGTGGCAGTCGGGTGCGCGCCATGAGGGGGTCATGGCATGCCCGGACCACGCATCGTCTCGACGTGTCCTTCCCCTGTACCTCGCGTCCCCGGGTGTTCCCTCGAACACGAAAGACCGTTTGGTGACAATCACTGACAGCGGTGTCGATTCGGCACCGCCGCCCTCCCCTACCCGGGAGACGGAAACCCCGTCGGCCGGGAAACCTCCGAAATCCGATGACTCTTCGAAGCGAAGCGTGGGCAATGCCTTTCAGGCGCTCATGCTGCGACTGCACTTCTACGCCGGTGTCCTCGTGGCACCGTTCATCCTGATCGCGGCCGTGACCGGTGCGCTGTACGCGATCTCGCCGACGCTGGAGAACATCACCTCGAGCGGCCTGCTGCACACCGATTCGACCGGCCCGGCCAAACCGCTGAAGGAGCAGGTGGCCGCGGCGCAGACCGTCGAGCCGAACCTGGCGCTGGTGGCGGTGGCCCCGGGGCAGAACACCGGTGACACCACCCGCGTCCTCTTCAGTGATCCGGCGCTGGGTGAATCCGAGCGGCGCGCGGTGTTCATCGACCCGGTGACCGCGCAGCCGGTCGGCGACAGCGTCGTCTACGGCAGTTCGGGCGCGCTGCCCCTGCGCACCTGGATCGACAAGCTGCACAAGGACCTGCATCTGGGCGACGTCGGTCGCTACTACAGCGAGATCGCGGCCTCGTGGCTGTGGCTGGTGGCGCTGGCCGGGCTGGTGCTCTGGTACCGGCGGGTGCGGGCGCGACGCGAGCAGCGTTCGGCCGGTTGGCTGCTGCGACCGGATCGGTCGCGGCCACGGGCCCGCACACTGAATTGGCATGCCGTGGTGGGTGTTTGGATCCTGCCGGTGCTGTTGCTGCTGTCGGTGACCGGCATGACCTGGTCGAAGTACGCGGGTGAGAACGTGACCCAGCTGCGGCAGGCGATGAGCTGGACCACGCCCGCGGTGAACGCCGAGCTGCCGGGATCGACCGGCCCGGCCATGCCCTCGGGCGGCGAGCACGACCACCACGGTGGCGGTATGGCCGCGGCCGTGCCCCCGGCCGACCGCGCCGGACTGGTCGACACCGTCTACGGCGTCGCCCGGGCCAACGGGCTGACCGGGCCGCTGGAGATCAGCGTTCCGGCCAAGGACGGCACCGCCTTCGTGGCGCAGGAGCTGCGCCGGCCCGGGCAGTACACCCGCGACGCCATCGCGGTGGACGGTGCGACCGGCAATGTCACCGACAAGCTGCCCTACGCCGACTGGCCGCTCATGGCCAAGCTCACCAACTGGGGCATCCAGTTCCACATGGGCCTGATGTTCGGCCTGGCCAATCAGCTACTGCTGCTGGCCATCATGGTCGGGCTCGGCACGGTGATCGTGCGCGGCTACCTCATGTGGTGGCGCCGCCGTCCGACCAAGGAGCGCGCGCTCGCGGTCGGCAAGGCTCCGCGCCGGGCGCTGGCGCGGACCCCGTTGATCATCCTCGTGCCGTTGGCAGCGGCCGCGGTGGGCACCGGCTGGTTCGCGCCGATGATCGGCATTCCCCTGCTGGCGTTCCTGGTGATCGATGTGCTCGCGGGTGTGGGAGCCCGCCTGCGCGCAACCACCGCCTGACTCTCGAAAACCGCTGAGCGGCACGGCCTCCGGGCCGTGCCGCCGGTCGGTCACACCTTTTCGCGGCTCTCGGTCACAGCAGTGCGCTGTCCACGACACCGCGGAGCCGTGTCCATTCGTGCGGACCCTGACCCGCACCGACGAAAGAAACCTGATGAAGCTCAACAAGTTCGCCGTGTCCGCCGCCCTCGTGACGACCGCGCTCGGGGTCACCGCCGGAACCGTGAACGCCGCGCCCGCCGCCTCCGACGCGGGTGTCGTCAACTACACCGCCACCACCGGCGAGCGGGACCTGGTCATCCGCACCGATGCCGGGTCGCTGGTGGTGGACGACGGGGTGCTGAAGATCAAGGCCGCCGACGGCACCACGGTCGCGGGCACCGAATTGTCCTTCCGCGTGGACGATTTCGTGTTCCCGATCACCGCCGACATCCACGATCGCGTCGCCACGCTCACCCCGCGGTTCGACGCCGCCCACGCGGTGTACCAGCCGGTGGCGCTGCCCTTCGAGAACAGCGCGCCCTGGAAGTCGGATTACGACCGTGAGCAGGCGGCGTGGAGCCGCATGACCAGTACCGTCTCCATGGGCGCCACCATCGGCACCCTCGCGGGCGGCCTCGGCGGCGCGGCGCTCGGCTGCCTGCTCGGCGCGGTCGGCGCGGCGGGCCTGGTCACGCTGGGCTCCGCGGGCGTGCTCGCCGCCATGTTCGTGCCGCTGCTCGGCGCGGCCGGTACCGGCTGCCTGATCGGCGCGGCGGCCGTCGGCTTCCTCGGCACCATCGCGGGCCAGCTGTTCGTCACCGCGCCGGTGGCCATCGCCGCGGCGGTGCAATACTTCACGACGATCAACCAGCCGTCGATCACCCCTGTGAAGTAAGCGCTGCTCGGGTCGCCGCCCGCCGCGTGGCAGCGGGCGGCGCCTCCGGTGGAGGACTCAGAGCCGGTGAGCACCCTCCGCGGGGGTGACGGTGAAGTCCCGGGGCGGGTCGAATCCCTTGTTCGCGAAGGCTTCCCGCACCGCGGACAGCACCGGGCCCGTGGCGTCGTGGTCGACCAGGGCGATGACGCTGCCGCCGAACCCGCCGCCGGTCATGCGCGCGCCGTGTGCGCCCGCCGCGAGCGCCGCGTCGACGGCGGTGTCCAGCGGCGGGGCCGAGACCTCGAAATCATCACGCAGCGAGGCGTGTCCGGCGGTGAGGACGGATCCGATGACGCGGGGATCCGCACCGGCGCGCAATTGTTCGGCTATTCGCAGGACACGGGCGTTTTCGGTGATCACGTGGCGGGCGCGTCGCCGCAGCACCGGGTCCGCGAGGCGGTCGGCCTCGGCGGCGAAGGGGATGTCGCGCAGGAAGGAGACGCCCAGTTGTGCTGCGGCGGTGGCGCATTCGGCACGCCGCCGGGCGTATTCGCCGTCCATCAGGTGGTGCGGACTGCCGGTGTCGAGGACCAGCAGGGACAGACCGAAGGCGTCGAGGTCGAAGGGAATCTGCTCGGTGACGCCGGTGCGGGTGTCGAGGAACAGGACGTGCCCGGCAGTGCAGAGCATGGCGGCGGACTGATCGAGGATGCCGGTGGGGACGCCGACGTAGACGTTCTCGGCGACCCGGGCGATGTCGATGATCTCGGCATCGGAGACGGTGGGGGCGAACAGGTCCCGCGCGGCGATGGCGACCGCGCAGGACAGCGCCGCCGAGGAGGACAGGCCCGCGCCGATCGGGACGGTGGCGTCGAGGTCGAGATCCACGCCGGTGACCTCGTGGCCGCGACGCACGAATTCGCGGATCACACCGAGCGGATAGCGCGTCCAGGCGGGCAGTTCCGACCAGCCGCCGGTGTCGAGCGCGGTGATCGTGGTGTCGATCTCGTCGAGCGGGGCCTGGCGGGATCGCAGGCGCACCACGCCATCCGGCCGGGCGGCGGCGGTGCAGGTCAGACCCAGTGGCAGGGCCAGCGGCAGCACGTAACCCTCGTTGTAGTCGGTGTGCTCGCCGATGAGATTGACCCGGCCCGGAGCCCACCAGCGTCCCGCTCTCGATGCCACTTCGGCTCCTGTTCACAGAGTCGTGCAGGCCGTTCGGTTCGATTCGCGAGGAGCATAGCGAGCCTCGCGGAAAGCGGTCCTGCGGGTTCGCCGAACTCCGCTCCGGAGCGGGCGTTTTCATGTCATGATCGGTTCGGTTGCCCAAATAGTGGCAGCGCCTTTCTCTACCGGGCACTCTGCCACCGCTGCGCGGGGACCTATGCTCGTACCGCAACACACACGGTTGAGGATCGGCGGTGTCTTTTCGAGTACTGCTCGGACGAGGGGGGCTGGTGGGAACGGACACACAACCGGCCGAGCGGCCTGGTCCGGGTCGGGCCCAGTGGCACACCAGAATCTGCTGGCGCACCGGGCTGTTCACCGGCGGCGTGCTCATTCTCGGTCTCCCCCTGCTGATCAACAGCCGTATCGTCGCGTTGGGCACCCTGTTCGTCTCGGTCGCCCTCAGCCTCACCATGATCGGCCTCGGCGTCCGCAAGTACCGTCCCCGCCACCCGTTGCCCTGGTACCTGCTGTCCGCGGCGGCCCTGCAGTTCGCCATCGGCACCGCGCTGCGCCACGTCTCGGAGTCCCAGCGCCACCCCTTCGACGACCTGTTCACCCTGAGCGGGTACTGCTGCGTCGGCCTGGCCGCGGTGCTGTGGCTGCGGCCGCGCCAGAACAGCACCGACCACGATCTGCTGCTGGACTCCGGGCTCATCGGCCTGGGCGCGCTGCTGCTGTCGTGGACCTTCCTCATCTCGCCGGTGCTGCACATGGCCCACCGCATCCGGTTCACCACCGTCACCAGCATGGCGGACCCCATCGTGGACGCGCTGCTGCTCACCGTGATCGTGCACTCGGTCATCACCTCGGCGCGCTCGGAAACCTCACTGCGGCTGGTGCACCTGGCCATGCTGGTCATTCTCGGCGGCGATCTCTGCTACCACCTGGAGACGATCGGCTCGGCATCGCTGGGCCGCCAGATCCAGCTGCTGCCGCTGCAACTGGGCTTCACGCTGATCGGCGCGGCCGCGCTGCATCCGAGCATGGTGGTGCTGGGCGGCCCGCGTGACATCCATCCGCACCGGTCCCGGCAGCGGGCCAGCATCATCGCCATCGTCATGATCGTGGCCTCGCTGGTGCCGGTGGTGGGCTCCAGCCTCGACACTCTCGACCGCATCGTGGTGTCCTCGCTGTTCGCGCTCCTACTCGGCGGCGTGCTGCTACGCAGCGAACGCGCCATCGAACGCAGCGCCCGCAGCGAACGGCGCGCGCAGTACCAGGCCGATCACGACATGCTGACCGGACTCCTGAACCGCGCCGCCCTGCTGCGGGCGCTGCATCGTAATCGGGAGCGTTGGGCCGGACAGCCTTTGGCGCTGTTGTTCATAGACCTGGACGGCTTCAAGCGCGTCAACGACAACTACGGGCACGCGGTGGGCGACGAGCTGATCGCCAATGCGGCGGCCCGCATCCGCCGGGTCATCCGCCGCGACGACGCGGCCGCCCGCTACGGCGGTGACGAATTCGTGGTGCTGGCCCCGCTGGCGCGCCAGCAGGCGCTGCAGCTGGCCGAGCGGCTGCTGGCCACGCTCGGGGAGCCGTTCGAGCTGAGCGCGGCCGAGGTGCGCATCGCGGCCAGCATCGGCATCGCCTGCTCGCGGCCGCGGGAGACCGAGACCACGGTGTACGAGCTACTGCGCGAAGCGGATTCGGCGATGTACCACGCCAAGGAATACTCGCTGGGCTACATCTTCCACGACGATCTGCGGCGGGGACGGCCGGAGTCCGGACCGCGCACCTGGCAGCGCGAATCTGCGGTGTGAGGGAGCTCCCTCGTCACCCGCACGGCATGAATCCGTGCCCGTCCCGGCATGCTTCCGGCCGGGATCCACTGCCGCAGTAGTGGATTCCGGCCGACCAGCACGCCCGTAACGCCGGGCCCCGAAAGCGGTTGGGCTACCGGCGATCAGATCGGGTCTGTGGCTCAGGCGAGGTCGTCGAGTAGCCGACGGGCCGATTCGAGTTCGGCCTGCAGCTGTTCCACCTTGGCCTGCTGGGCGGCGCGGACGGCCTCGTGAATCGAGTCGACGACCTCGGCGAATTCCGGGTGCAGGATCTTGGCGGCCTGGGCGACAGCGGAACTCGCGACCGAGAGGCCCTTGATGGTGCGCTTCTTGCCGTTGACCACATCGAGGGTCCACTCACCGTCGGCGGTGCCGCTCAGGGTGACCGTGACCTCGGCGGCCTTGGGCTTCTTGGCGGCAGCGGCGTTGGCGGCATTGCGGGCCGGGCGCGACGCGGCGGCCTTGGCGGCCTTGGCCTCCGGCGCCGGCTCCGTGGCGGGAGAGGCGGTTTCGGTCTTCGCTTCCGGGGCGGGCGCGGGCGCGCTGGGAGCGGTCGGCGCGGCGGCCGGCGAGGGCATCGTCACGATGGGTTCCTTCCTCGGTTTCGCGGCCGATGGCGCACTGGCCGGTTTGGTCTGGTTCTGGCGAGCCGGTTTCGTCAGGGTGACCTCGGTGGGACCGAAGGACAATACGTCCTTCGAGCCCGTGGGCTTCACCTGCAGGAAATCTCCCTCGGACGGATCACCGAGAGACATCACCTTTCCGGACCGGCCTTCCGGTACGCCGACCGCCGCCGCGGTGAACCACACCATCGGCGGACGGCCCGCGTCGATTTCCGCGGCAATCTGCCGAATCTCGGTATCCGACAAGGGCTGTGGCTTGGTACGGGTCGACATGGGGCACTCCGGGCGGACGGGCGGACATCTGCGTGCCAAGAGCATGCACCATGGCACCGACAAATCCACATCCGGAGAAGACCCGATGCCACTGCCGCGCAGGTCAGTGAACCTTTAGCTACTCCGCTGGTGCGGCCCACCGAGCATGGCCGGCGCTGGAGATCCTAAGCGGCCCACCCTGTCCCCGCGCAACTTTCAGAGTTGCTCCACGCCGCGCAGCACACACCGGACGGTCTGTGGACGGGTGACCGGATCCAGTCGCGTCTCGGTGGTGAAGTCCTGCGTCGCGCCCGGGGCGACGGTCACCTCGGTGCGGGTGCGTCCCAGATCCGTCGACTCCGGGGTCATGAAACTGATCACCACGAGGTACCGGTGCTCGACCGCGTCCCGATTGCTCACCACCGCCGTCGCCTGCCAGCCCGCGGAGGTTCCGCCGCAGCCGGTCACGAAGGCGCTGCGCTGCATCTCACCCACGTCACTCGCCGACAACGCGGTGTCGGCCGGCCTGGCGCGCGCCGCCTCGGTGTGTCCCGGATAGGTGCAGCCGGTCAGCAGCGCCACGCAACCCGTGGCGACTCCGACGAGCCCTCGGCCGGGGGTGATCATGAATATCCCATTCCACCGCGCACTTCCGCCCCCGCAATCCTGTTGCGGCTGGTTAGCCGCGCGCCGAGACTACCCCAGCGCCTCAGCGTGTCGTCACATGACGCCGTGGGCGTGTCGCTCACGAAAACCCGCCGTACGCTCGCCTTTCGCCACCGACAGGTCGCTTGCCTACGATCGATCGAATGAAGGTATTGGGAGCCTGCCCGCTGGACTGCCCGGACGGTTGCTCCTGGGTGGTGGACGTCGCGGACGGCACGGCGGTCGGCCTGCGCGGCAACAAGGAGCACCCCGTCACCCGGGGCGCGCTGTGCGTGAAGGTGAACCGCTACCTCGAACAGGTCCACTCCCCCGAGCGCATCACCCATCCGCTGCGCCGCGTCGGCCGCAAGGGTGAGGGCCGCTTCGAGCGCATCACCTGGGACGAGGCCCTCGACGAGATCGCCACCCGGCTCACCGGCATCGTCGACGAGTACGGCGGCGAGGCGATCTGGCCGTTCCACGGCACCGGCAGCCTGGGCTACCTGCAAGGGCTGGAAGGCTTTTCCGGGCGGCGGTTCTTCAATGCCCTCGGCGCGTCCCTGCACGATCCGACCATCTGCTCGATCGCGGGCAGCACCGGGCTGAAATACACCCTCGGCACCTCGGGCGGTATGGATCCGGAGGACTTCACCCGGTCGAAGCTGATCCTGCTGTGGGGCACCAATCCGCTCAGCTCGGGTCATCACGTCTGGAAGTTCGTCCAGGACAGCGGCGCGTACACGGTCGCCATCGATCCGGTGCGCAGCCGCACCGCCGAACGCTGCGACGAGCACCTGGCTCCGCTGCCGGGCACCGACGCGGCGCTGGCGCTGGGTCTCATGCACGTCATCGTGTCACTCGGCGCGGAGGACGGGGCGTTCTTGGCCGCACACACCGAGGGTTGGCCCGAATTCCGCGGCCGTGTCGAGGAATACACGCCCGAGCGCACCGCGGCGATCACCGGGGTGCCGGTGGAACGCATTGTGGCGCTGGGCGAACGCATCGCCCGCACCCGCCCGACCGCCATCCGCGCGTCGCAGGGGATGCAGCGACACGCGGGCGGCGGCATGGCGCTGCGCACCCTGGCTTGCCTGCCGGGGGTCACGGGCGACTGGGCCATTCCCGGTGGCGGACTGCACTATTCGACCAGCGGCCACTTCCGTCTCGATGTCCCCGCGCTGGTGCGCTTCGATCTGCTGCCGAATCCGGTGCGGACGCTGTCCATGACGCGAATGGGCGAGGCGCTGCTGGAAACCACAGCGCCGCCGGTGAAAGCGCTGTTCGTGATCGCCGCCAATCCGGTCGGTTCCAATCCGGATCAGCGCCGGGTGATCGAGGGCCTGTCCCGCGAGGACCTGTTCACCGTTGTGCTGGAACACTTCCCGACCGATACGGCCGACTACGCCGACATCGTGCTCCCGGCCACCATGCAGCCCGAACACCTCGATGTCATCGCCGCCTACGGCAACCTCTACCTGGTCTGGAACGAACCAGCCGTCGCCCCGCCCGGCGAATGCCTGCCCACCACCGAGACTTTCCGCCGACTGGCTGAACGCATGGGCCTTACCGAGCCCGCGCTGTACGACTCGGACGAGGAGCTGGCGAATCAACTGCTGAAGCAGTACGACATCGACCGCCTGCGCGCGGACGGCTTCCTGAAGATCGACCCGCGGCCCGTCCCCACCGACAAACTCCGCTTCGTCTCACCCCGAGCCGCCGCGGCCGGACACGATCCCCTGGCCGGCTACACCCCACCCGCCGACCCCGGCGACGGCCTGGTGCTGATCTCGGCCGCGTCGCACTACTTCCTGAACACCACCTTCGGCTCCAATCCCGAATTGAGGCGGCGCGCAGGCGAACCGACCGTCATGATCCACCCCGACGACGCGTCTGCCCGCGGCATCTCCGACGGTGACCCGGTGACCGTCGCCAACGAGCGCGGCTCCTTCGACGCCATCGCCGAAGTATCCGACGCGGTCCGCCCCGGCGTGGCCGCCACCCCGAAGGGCCGCTGGGCCAAGCACACCGGCGGCGCGACCGTGAACGCGACCATCGCCGAACGCGATTCAGACTTCGGCGGCGGCGCAGTCTTCCACGACAACCGAGTCCAGATCACCCCCCACCCCTCCACCTAACCCCACCCCTCGAGATCAACATGCAAAGAGGTGCGACAAACAGGACATTCCTGTACCTCAATGCATGTTGATCTTGAAGATCGCCCCGGGACACACCGGCGATCCGGGGGTCAGTATTCACCGAGGGTCTCGAGCACCCTCCGGGCCTGGTAGTCCGCACCCAGCTGGTTCGGATGGAACGGCACGGCCAGCCCCACCGGATTACCCGAATACGGCAGCAACCCCTCAACCCACCGTGTCCCGACAGGCTTGCAGGCGTCATGCCCGGCACTACCGTCATAGGTGTCGACGAAATCGACGCCGGTGGTCTCAGCCACCCGCCCGAGCATCTCATGCATCTCGATCAGTTTGTGCCCCAGCCAGATCGCGTCGGCATCGGAGATCGGAATCTCCGGCCAGCACCCGCCATCGAGGCCGATGCCTTCGAAGTAGTCGAGCAGCAAAATACGTGCGTGCGGCGCACGTTCGCGAATGCCCGCGATGACGCCCGCGACCCGAGGCTCGGTCCGCGCGATCTTCTCCGACATCTGGTCGACACCATCCACGACCTCGTGGTCCAGGCAGGGACTGACAGCAGGGTCGAGGGTGATGCAGTCGGTGACCGTAGCGGCCAGATCCGCGTCGTTGCCGCCGATCTCGAGCGTGACCAGGTCCGTGTTCTCGGTCAGCCGATCGAACTGCGGCGCGTTGTAATCCGCCCCGATGTGCTGCGGCACCGTCATGTTCGCGGCGACCGCGCCTCCGCAAGTGGCATCGCGGAAGACCGGCACGTTCAGCGCCGCGGCGACCTGCTTGGCGTAGTTGTGTGAGCTCTGCACACACGCCGTGGGCGTGAACACGGTGGTGAGCTGACTGAGGGTGGCGTCGGCCGCCCACGAATCACCAAGGGCCACATATTCATTGATGGGTGCGGCGGCGTCCGGTTCGGCCTGGGCGGCTCCGGCGGGTAGGACGGCGGCGAGGGCCGCGGCGGTCAGCAGTGCGCGCGAGGTCTTCATAACTGTTCTTCCCTGGGGCAGTCCAATACCGAATGCTGGACTGTTTTCAGTTCGAGAACCTAACAGCTGCGCGCCCGGCCCGCGCGGTGAATCGGAACGTTCGCTACTCGCTAGTACTCCGCCCGCTCCAGGGTTTCCACCCGCTCGTAGCCGAGCATGACGTCGTGCGCGACCTCACCCTCGGCGACCGTGACCCGGCTGAAGGCGGCCGGATAGCCGCGAGCCATGACCGTGTAGCGCCCCTCCGTCAGATCCGGCACCACATAGCGGCCCGTGTCATCGGTGCGGGTGACGGCCACCAGGTCCCCGGCCTCGTCGAGCACGGTGATCTGGGCGTCGGGGACGATCTCGCCGCGCTCGTTGCAGGCCGAGCCGGCGAGCACCGCGCGCGGGGCCAATTCGATGTCGTGACGCAGCATTCCGCTGTCGGGGACGGTGAGCGAGACCGCCGTCGGGCGCATGTGGTCGGCCACCGCGACCAGCGTGTAGGTGCCCGCCAGTACGCCGCGGCAGATGAAGTCGCCCTCGGCCGTCGTGATGGCCGAGCCGACGACATCGCCGAACGCGTCGGTGAGGGTGACGGTCGCATCGCCGAGCGGCACACCGCGCCCCACGGATCGGACCGTGCCCGACACCTCGCCGGACCCGAGCAATGCCACATCGAGTTGCTGCGGGCGGCTGCCGACGCTGAGGTTCACCGCGGCGGGCTGATACCCGAACGCCGAGACGATGAGAACGTAAGCGCCCGCGCGCGGGATGCCGATGAGATACGCCCCGTCCGGTTCGCCGATGGCCCGCGAAACCTGGCGTCCGCGTTGATCGATGAGCGTGAGCACCGCGTCGGGCACCGACTGGCCGTCCTCCCGGTGCACGCAGCCCGACACCGACAGCCCCGACGGCTCGACGAAGTGGAACTCCTCCTCCGGCTCGGGCTCCGGCTCCGGCTCGGCCGTCTCCTCCACCACGGGCATCGGAATATCCTGCAGCGGAATCTCTTTCATGAACATCAGCACGAACGCCGCCACCACCGCGACGGCCGCCGCCACCGCGAACACTCCGCCCATGGCGTGGGTGAAGCCGATCAGGATCGGCGTGCGCACCTGCTCGGGCAGGGCCGCGATGCCGCTGGTATTGCTCTGGATCCGGCCCAGCTGGGCGGTGTCGAAGCCCGGTGGCAGCTGCCCGCCGAAGGCCGCGATGATCTTGCGCGGCAGCAGGTTGAACAGGATGGTCAGGAAGACCGCGACACCCAGCGTGCCGCCCATCTGCCGGAAGAAGGTGGCCGAGGCGGTCGAGACGCCCATGTCCGTGCGCGGTCCCGCGTTCTGGGCCGCGATGATGAGCGTCTGCATGCATCCGCCGAGGCCGAAACCGATGACGCCGCAGTACAACAGCGGCAGCCACAGCGGGGAGTCGTAGCGCACCAGCGCGAACAGGCCCGAGCCGAGCGCGATCACCAGTGAGCCGAGGATCGGCAGCACCTTGTAGCGCCCGGTGAATTTGGTGATCCACCCGGACAACTGCGCGCCCAGCATGATGCCCACCACCAGCGGCAGCATGAAAAGCCCGGAGCGCGTGGGCGAATACCCGCGCACCACCTGGAAGTACAGCGGCACCAGCACGATCGCGCCGAACATGGCCACGCCGACGATGAAGCCGCCCACGATGGCGATGCTGAAGGTGCGACTGCGGAACAGTCGCAGCGGAATCAGCGCGGAGTCCTTCATGAGAAATTCCACCAGCAGGAACGCCACCAGCCCGGCCGCCGCGATCCCGTAGCAGAGCAGCGCCCGGTGCGACTGCCAGCCCCACTCGCGCCCCTGCTGGGCGATGATGAGCAGCGGAACCGTGCCCGCCGCAAGGGCTATCGCGCCCGGCCAGTCGGTGCGGTGGCGGCGGCGCTCGAACGGCACGTCCAGCACCTTGGCGACCACCAGCAGCGCCAGCACCCCGATGGGCACGTTCACCAGGAACACCCAGCGCCAGCCCGCGAGTCGCAGAATGTGATCGGCATTGGAGAAGAAGCCGCCCAGCACCGGCCCGAGCACGGTGGCGATGCCGAACACCATCATGAAATAGCCCTGGTATCGGACCCTTTCGCGGGGCGGCACGATATCGCCGATGATGGTGAACGCCAGCGACATCAGCCCGCCCGCGCCCACGCCCTGCAGCGCGCGGAAACCCGCGAGCTGGTACATGGAGGTCGCGAAGGTGCAGCACACCGAGCCGATCACGAAGACGCCGATGGCGATGAGGTAGCAGGGTTTTCGGCCGTAGATGTCGGCCAGCTTGCCGTAGAGCGGCGTGCTGATGGTGGCGGTGATGAGGTAGGCCGTGGTGGCCCACGCCTGTTTGTCGAAACCGTGCAGGCTGTTGGCGATGCGGACGATCGCCACGCTCACGATGTTCTGGTCCAGCGCCGCCAGGAACACGCCCAGCAGCAGGCCGGACAGGATGGTCATGATCTGGCGGTGCGACATGTTTCCGGGCGGCAGTGTGGTTGCGGCCGCGGTTCTCTCGGTGGTCGGGGCGGCCGGGGCGACCCGAACGGGCGCTGCCACCTGTGCCCGGGTAGAGCGGTTGGTCATGTTTGGGGCCCTTGTCGGATTTCGGCTGTCCGTGCGTGCGGTGCTACTCGAAAAGACCTCGCCATGAAGCAATTCGGGCAGCTTACTCCCGCCGATCGGGCCCCTCACAACAAGGGGTGGTTACGCCTCCGTTTGCGCGTAGAGCGGAATGCCGGTGTGGAAGAAGCGAATGAGCCGGCCGACGCGCACGCAATGGTCGGCGGCGCGCTCGTACTGGTGAGCCAGCAGCGCGATATCGATGGCCATGGCCGAGCCGTGCGGCCAGTCCTCGGCGGAGGCCAGCTCCACCAGCAGCACGCGCAATCGCTCGACGTTCTCATCGCGGGGCACCAGCGCCCGGTCGCGTGGCGGGCTGTGCGCCGCAATGACGCTCACCGAGGTGTCGATGAGATGCGTGACCGCACTGGACATTTCCGCGAGCCGGTCGAGGATATCGGCCGGGGCCGCCGGATTCGGGTAGCGGCGCACCACCGCGTCGGCCACCCGGCTCAGGGCGCGGCTGACGGCGAGCAGATCGTCGGCGATCTGCATGGCGGTGATGACGTGGCGTAGGTCGCGGGCCACCGGCGCTTCCAGCGCCAGCAGGATGACCGAACGGTCCTCACACTTGGCGTGCTCGATCTCCACCTTCTCCTCGAGCGCGAATACCTCGTACGCGGCCGTCAGGTCGCTGCCGGCGAGCGCGGCCGCGGCCCGCTCGGAAGCCTCATGCGTCAGTCTCGCCATATGCGCGAGCTCATCGGTCAGCGCCATCAGTTCGCTGGAGAATTTCGTGCGCACTCGCATATCTTGGCCGCCAACCCGCATACATGCACACTATCGCGGCAAAACCTTTATCCCCGAATGACTCTCGGTTCCTTTTGCTAGCTAAAAACATACCGACCGGATTTCTCCCAGGGCCTCGGTACGGTGCGTCTTCGCCCGAAACTCCCCGCCGTGCACGAGACTGGCCCCGTGGCGACGGACGACTCCGACAACACCGCGGCACCGGCCCGGGCCCCGATGCCCGCGTGGCTACCCCGGGCCATGGTGCTCGCGCTGGCTCTGCTCGGGCTGTTCGAACTCGTCAACTGGGCCGCCCACCAGCTCATCGGCATCGCCATCATGATGACCGTCGCGTTCTTCGTCTCCCTCGCCATGGAACCGGCGGTGGACGGGCTGGCCGCGCGCGGCGTCAATCGCGGCGTCGCCACCGCCGTGGTGTTCGTCATCGTGTTCGCCTGCACCGCGGGCTTCGTCGCGACGCTGGGCGTGCTCATGGTGGAGACGGTCGCCAATGTGGTGAACGAACTGCCGCGGCTCATCGGCGAACTCGTGGACTGGGTCAATCACACCTTCCACCAGAAGTTCACCCTCGACCAGCTGCGCGACCGGCTGTTCAAGGACTCCGACATCATCAGCTCCTACGCCGCGCGGGCCGCGAACAATGTGTGGGGGCTGTCGAGCACGGTGCTGGGCGGGATCGCCAAGTTCGTCACCATCGCGCTGTTCAGCATCTACATGACCGCCGACGGGCCCAAGCTGCGGCGCGCGGTGTGCTCGCTGCTGCCGCCCGCGAAACAGGGTGCGGTACTGCACGCTTGGGACCTGGCCATCGACAAGACCGGCGGCTACCTGTACTCGCGGGCGCTGCTCGCGGTCATCTCCGCCATCGCGCACGGGGCCTTCCTGGCGATGCTGGGGCTGCCGAACTCGCTCGCGCTCGGCATCTGGTTCGGTGTGGTCGCCTCGTTCGTGCCGACCATCGGCACCTATCTGGCGGGCATCCTGCCGATCCTGGTGGCGCTCACCATCAATCCCCTCGACGCGGTGTGGATCGTCATCTTCGTGGTGGTCTACCAATGGCTCCAGGACTACGTGCTGCAGCCGCGCATCACCGCCAAGACCGTCGACGTGAATCCGGCGATCGCGCTGCTGTCGGTGATGGTGGGCGGCGCGCTGCTGGGCGCGGTGGGGGCGCTGCTGGCCATCCCCGCCACCGCCACCCTGCAGGCGTTCCTCAAGGAGTACGTGACGCGCTACGAGGTCGCCGAGGATCCGCGCATCGATCGTCAGGGCCGAACCCGCAAGGAACGCAAGCGGAATCGGGCGGCGAACGACTAGGCTGGCGCGGGCTCCTTGACCTGCGCCTTGGCGCGGGCGGTGCCGATGATCGAGCCGATGATCACCAGCGGGAAGCCGATGGCCATGCCCGCGGTCAGCGGCTCGTCCAGCAGCGAGACGCCGATCAGCAGGGCCACCGCGGGATTGATGTAGGTGATGACGGTGGCGCGCGAGGGTCCGACCTCGCCGATGAGCGCGAAGAAGACCACGAACGCCAGCGCGGTGCAGATCAGGCCGAGACCGACCACCGACCAGCTGGCGCCCGGCGGGTAGTGGGAGGGCATGCGCCACAGCGCGAACGGCAGGTAGATGGCGGCCGCGAAGATCAGCGAGCCGGTCACCACGCCGATCGGCGGCAGCTCGGCCAGCTTGCGGTCGATGATGATGGGGCCCAGCGCGTAGCCGATCACGCTCACGCCGATGGCGGCCATAGCGCCGAGATTCGAGACGTCGATGTCCAGGCCGACCAGGGCGGTGACGCCCGCGAAGCCGATCACCAAGCCCAGGATGCGGCGCATGTCCAGGCGTTCGTGGCCCAGGCGGGTGGTCAAGACGATCGCGATCAGGGGCACCGCGGCGATCAGCAGGCCCACGGTCGAACTGGTCAGCTTGGTCTCCGCGTGGCCGATGAGCAGCCAGGGGCCGGTGATCTCCACGACCGTGTAGACCAGCACCCAGCGCCACTGGCGCAGCGCGGGGAGCAGCACCTTCATCGACAGGGCGATCGGCAGCAGCACCAGCGCGCCCAGCAGGGTCCGGCCGAAAGCCACGAACACCGGGTCGAATTCGCGCACCGCGACCCGGATCATGGCGTAGGGGACACCCCAGATGACGCCCATACCCAGGAACAACAGCCAGCCGCGCTTGCTCACGATCCCGCTCCTTCCGATCAACCGGAGCGTATGCCACGCCGCCGACACGCTGAATCGGTCGTCCAAACGCCCTCGGCGTCCGAACTATTTCAGTGAGCTACGCGAGACCGGGCAGACAGTTGCGAAGATGGCGAGTTCGGGCGGGAACGGCGGTGGTGGCGGCGCTGCTCGCGCTGGGCGCGACGCCCGCGGCGGCGATGCCCGACATCGGGGCGGATCCGCTGACCGGCGCCGGGACGCTCGAGCCCGCGCTGGATTGCGAACCGTCGCCGGAGCAGCCGAATCCGGTGGTGATACTCGGGGGTTTCGGGGCGGTCGGGGACATTCGCGCCACGCTGGACAAGCAGATGGCGGGGATCACCAGCGGGATCCGGGGCATCGGGGGCTGTCCGTTCATCTTCGGGTACGGGATCATCGGGCCGATGCAGGCGGCCGCGCCGGTGTCGGAGTCGGCGGCGCAGCTGTGGGACTTCGTCGAGAAGGTGCGGGCGGCGACGGGGGCCGAGCGGGTCGACATCGTGGCGCATTCCTCGGGGGCGCTGGTCGCGAACTACTACCTGAAGTTCCTCAACGGCGGGCCGCGGGTGGATCGCGCGGTGTATCTCGCGCCGGTGACCAAGGGGACCACGGCCGCGACGCTCATCGGGGGGCTGGATCTGCCGGGGTCACCCGAGGGGTTGGCGGGCGTGCTGAACGACGTTTCGAACCCGCTGCGCGACAGTGTCTTTCGCGGCGTGCAGGGCGCGCTCGATTGCCTTGCGGGGTCGAGGGTCACGCGCGCGCTGCTCGACGGCGGGGTCACCGTGCCTGGGGTGTCGTACTCGGTGCTGGCCACGCGGGGCGATCAGGTGCTGACGCCGGCGGGGACGGCGTCGTTCATCGAGGAGCCGGGTGTGGTGAACGACTTCTTCGAGGATCTGTATCCGCGGGCCGGGACGGCCGGTCATGCCGCCCTGCCGATGCAGCCCGACGCGGCGGACTGGGTGGTGGAACGGCTGCTCTCCGAGTAGCGAAAAACTGTCAAAACTTTCCCAGCGAGAAACATTGCCCACTGGGCACGTTTCGCGCATACTTGGGTCATGCCCGACGAACAGCAGCTCGGACTCCGCGAACGCAAGAAGGCCGACACCCGAAAGGCTTTGAGCGATGCGGCGCTCGAGCTGATGTTCGAACTCGGGTTGGAGAACGTGACGCGCGAGGACATCGCCGCGCGCGCCGGGGTCTCCATCCGCACCTTCAACAACTACTTCTCCGGCAAGTACGACGCGCTCGCCTACCGGCAGCTCGACCGAGTGCGCCGGGGCATCGAGATATTGGGTGCCCGTCCGGCGAATGAGCCACTGTGGCAATCGATTACGGCCGCCCTCGTCGAACCGCTCGAATCCGAACAGGTGAACGCGCCGAACTCGGGCATCCCGACCCGCGCGCAACTCGACGAGTCGAGGAAACTGCTCGCCGCGCCCGAGATGCGGGCCATGCTGTCGCGGGGCGTGGAGGACGATCTGATCGCCGCCATCGCCGCCCGCACCGGCGCCGATCCCGAGCGCTCCATGTATCCGCGTCTCGTGGTCGGCATGATGCTCACCGCCCAGCACGCGGCTCTCGAAGCCTACGTACGCGCCGATCCGCCCGTGCCCGTCACCGACCTGCTCCGGCAGGCGCTGGCGGCCCTCGAGGCGGGTCTGCCCGAACCGCCGGCGTAGCACCGCCGCTACGTCGGTCATCACCGAAATACCCTCGCTGACAAGAGGTTTATTTGCCATGCCCGAAAACATCGCAACCACCGACGTCGTCATCGCCGGAGCCGGGCCGAACGGGCTGCTGCTCGCCTGCGAACTCGCCCTGGCGGGCTTCCATCCGATCGTGCTGGACCGGCTGCCCGCGCCCAGTCTCGAACCGAAGGCCAATGGCCTGGCCGGGCAGGTCGCCCGGGTACTCGACATGCGCGGACTCTACGAGGCGTTCAGCGGGAATGTGGGGGCTCCGGTCCCGGTGCCGCAGTACATCTTCGGCGGAATGCCATTGAATCTGACTGCCGTGGAACCCAATCCGGTGCACCTGGTCCTCAAACCGCAGCCCGAGATGGTGAAGATCCTCACCGAACGCGCCACCGACCTCGGCGTGGATCTACGCTGGGGACACGCGCTGACCGAGATCGAGCCCGCTGCGGACGGGGTGACGGTCACGGTATCCGCGCCCGACCGGACCTACCGGCTGGCCGCCCGCTTCCTGATCGGCGCGGACGGCGGAAAGAGCCTGGTGCGCAAGCGAACCGGCATCGAATTCCCCGGCATCACCTCCAACGGGCACGTCGCCCGCACCGGCCACGCCACCGTTCCCGCGGAACTGCGCACCGGGGACGGCCGCATCGAGATCCCCGGCGTGGGCACCTTCGGCATGGGTCACCATCGCCGCGAGCGCGGCATCTTCGTCTACGCCGAACTCCAGCCCGGCCGACCGCTCGTCGGAACCGTCGAATTCGAAGGCGGCGAACAGTATTCCGACGAGACCCCCATGACCTTCGGGGAACTCCAGGACAGCGTCGAACGCGTGCTCGGCACCCCGCTCCCCCTCGCCCCGCCGACCTGGCCCGGACCGCACAACCTGCGCCGCACCGTCGGCCAGAACACGCGGATCGCCGAGCACTACCGCAGCGGCAATATCTTCCTGCTCGGCGACGCCGCCCACGTTCACTCCGCCATGGGCGGACCCGGACTCAACCTGGGCTTGCAGGACACCGTCAACCTGGGCTGGAAACTCGCCGCCGTCCTTCGGGGCGACGCGCCCGAGGATCTGCTCGACACCTATGAATCCGAACGGCATCCCGTCGCCGAACGCGTCATGATGTACACCCTCTCGCAAGCGGCCCTGGTCTCGCCCGGTCCGGAGATCACCTCTCTCCGAACGCTTTTCGGTGAGCTGATGCAGCTACCGGAGGTGACAACCTACATCGCCAACCTGCTGGCGGGCTCCGACGTCCGCTACGACGTCGGTGACGACCACCCCCTGTCCGGGCGCTTGTTCCCCGATGCCGAGGTCGAAACCGAGAGCGGCCCAACAAGAATCGCGGAACTTCTGCGTTCTGCTCGGCCGCTGCTGCTGACCTTCGACGGTGCCGCGGACCTCGCCGACACGGCAGCGGACTGGGCCGATCGCGTGACGCTGATCCCGGTGACCGGCCCCCGGCCTCCCGCCGCCGCGATGCTGATCCGGCCCGACGGCTATGTGGCCTGGGCAACCGATGCCGTCACCCCGGCCGCGCCGGACGGCCTCCGAGCCGCACTCGAACGCTGGTTCGGTGCCGCGCTCGACCGGACCGGCGTTCGTCACTAACCGATCATCGGGCGATCTCGCGCGGATAATCGTCGAAATCGACTGGCCACAAATCGTTTTAGGCTTCCAGCAGTGCGGGGCAGACCTACGACGGATTGGACCATCGAATGAGATTCCGTAGCACCTTGGTGGCCGGCGTGCTGGTTGTCGGCGCGTCGGCTGTCACCCTGGGGACCGCGCATGCCGAACCCGCGGGCCCGGCGGGGCCGGAGATCAAGTACTCGCTCAAGGTCGTCGACAAGGCCGTTGTCGCGACACTGCGCGGAGCGCGGTTCACGCTCGGCGAGCAGGACGGCACGACGCCCGGCGCACCGAAGACCACGGTCGCCGAGATCAAGGACGACAGCGGTGCGACGGTCGTGTCGATGCCGCTCGATTACCGGATCGGCGACGTCCGGGTGCCCGTCGAAGCGGTCACGAAGAACGACGGCACCGTCCTCGAGATCACCCCGACGAAGCCGGAGAACGTGCGGATCCCCGCCCAGCCGGGTGCGGTGCGGTCGATCGCGTCTCCCACCGAGGACCAGAAGGCGTTGAACGAGTTCAGCGGCAAGCTCTCGGTCGCCGGTCAGGTGGGCGCATTGGTCGGCGGCATCATCGGTTTCGCCGCCGGATGCGTGGCCAGCATTGCGATCGGCTGCCTTCCCGGCGGCGTCGCCGGGGTCCCGGCGGGCGGAATCATCGGCGGCCTGGTGGCGGGTGGACCGACATTGCTGGTCGCGGGCATCGACCTCCTCAACACCTGGCAGGCCGCTCCCGGCACCTCCAAATGGGCCGATCCCCAACCCACCCTGCAGAACTGAGCTCGACACGGCCCGCCAGGCGGCGCTGGCATGATCACGTCGTGAACCTACGATTCGGTATTCAGCTGGCCCCGACCGTGACCGAGTTGCCGCAACTGCGCGCGCTGGCCCGGACAGCGGATCGGGAAGGCTTGGATCTGCTCGGGATCCAAGACCATCCCTACGCCGGCGGGCTGGCCGACACGTTCGCGGTGATCGCCACCGTATTGGCCGAAACCGAACGCCTGCGGGTGTTTCCGGACGTGGCGAGCCTGCCCCTGCGCGGGCCCGCCATGCTCGGCAAGCAGGCCGCCACCCTGGACCTCCTCAGCGGCGGCCGCTTCGAACTCGCCCTCGGCGCGGGCGCCTTCTGGCCCGCCATCGCCGCCATGGGCGGCCCGACCCGAACGAATCCCGAAGCGCTGCAAGCACTCGAGGAGGCCACCCGGATCATCCGGGCCATGTGGCGGCCGGGCACGAAGGCGAAAGTCGAAGGCGCGCACTACTCCGTGACCGGCGTCCAATCCGGCCCGGCCCCCGCCCACCCGGTCGGAATCTGGTTCGGCAGCGTAGGCCCGAAGGCCAATGTCCTCACCGGCCGCATCGCCGACGGCTGGGCCGCCCCCATCCCCCACTACCTCCCCTACGAGAAATGGCAACCGACACAAGCCATCATCTCCGCCGCCGCGATCGACGCGGGCCGCAATCCAGCCGACATCACCCGCATGGCCCAACTGGTCGGAACCATCACCGACACCCCCGGCCCCGTCACCCTCCGAGGCGAAACCCCCATCCGCACCACCGCCGCCGACTGGTCCCGCATCCTCGTCGACCTGGCCACCGAATCCGCCTTCGACACCTTCGTCTACTGGCCCGAATCCCCCACCGAAACCCAACTCCGCCGCTGGACAACCGAAGTCATCCCCGCCACCCGAGCCCACTTCGCCTGATCGGCGCGGGTACCCGCCGCGTCCACGTGGCCCGTGATCATCTCGGGCGCGAGTTCGGGCCTGGGACCGGCGCTGGCCGAGGCGGCGCTCGCGGGCGGTGAGCAGGTGATCGAGTCCGCGGACTTCCCGGGCATACGGCCCGCGGTACGCGCGTTCTGATCGCCGTACATTGCGGACCATGGCAACCGACGCGCTGATCGAACGCATCCTCGCGGTCGGCAATGGGCCACCGACGATCGATGCGCTGCACGAGCTGCTCGACGACACCGCGATCGAAGACTCGGCGACCCCCAAGCGCATCACCGAGGCCGTCCGCGGCCGACAGAACACGTTGTGTCGCAACGAATCCCAGCCTGGATCAATCGCGGACCGACTGAACTGGAAGGTCAGTTGTGGATTGCTGGGGCGAGGAATTGGTCGCACCAGGTGCGGAAGGTTGTCGGGGTGGAGGTTGCGGGGGTGCGGGGGATGGTGTTGTCGAGGCCGTTTTCCTTGGCGCGCATCATGTCCAGGTAGGCGGCTGCGATGGGGGCGGTGACGCCTCGGGCGGTGAGGGTGGTGTGGAAGTCGGTCAGGGATTCGTGGTGGTAGCGGACGGGGCGGCCGAGGGAGTCGGAGAGGATTTGGGCCATGTCGTTGGGGGACAGGTCTTCCGGGCCCAGGAGGGGGAGTTCGGATGTTCCCGTCCAGGAGCGGTCGAGGAGGAGGTGGGCGGCTGCGGCGGCGATGTCGCGGATGGCGACGGTCGGGGCCTTGAAGTCGGGGGGCAGGGTGCCGGTGAAGACGCCGTTGTCGCGGATCGAGGTCGCTTGCCACAGCAGGTTGTCCATGAAGGACGGGTTGGTCAGGGCGCGGTAGGAGACGCCGGTGGCGGCGATCAGGTCGTCCATGGCCAGGGAGGCCGTGACCTGGCCGGCCTCGGCGGCGAAGGGGGTTCCGCGGCCGAGGGCCGAGACGCCGACCACGTGTGTGATCTCGTGGGCGGTGAAGGCTTTCGCGGCGGGGCGGGTGAATTCGGTGTAGACAGCGTCCAGGCTGGGGGCGTGCAGGTCGGGCGGGGCCAGCCAGAAGACCGCGTCCGCGCCGGTGAAGGCGCGGTCGAGGGTGTCGGGGTCGGCGTGCGAGCCGGTGACGATGTCGACGTGGGGGCGGACCGAGTCCGGGAGCTTGGCGGGGTCGCGGACGATGACGCGCAAATCGTCACTGCGGGTGGGGGTTTCGAGGAGGAGCCGGAGAACCTGGCCGCCGATCTGGCCGGTGGGGGTGGTGATGACGATCATGCTTCGAGTCTCGTGAGGATTTGCCGCGGGGTCCAAGACCCTTTCCAGCAATTGATACCGTGAGGGTATGGATCTGGATCTGCGCAAGCTTCGGTACTTCGCGGCGGTGGCGGAGCATCGGCATTTCGGGCGGGCCGCGGAGAAGCTTTTCATCGCGCAACCGGTGCTGAGCAGGCAGATCAAGGCGTTCGAGCAGGAGTTGGATTGCGTGCTGCTCGTACGCACCACCCGGAATGTGGAGTTGACCGCCGCGGGCAGACAACTCTACGAGGAGGCGCTGGGGATTCTCGCGGCCGTGGACGCGGCCATCGAGCGGGTACACGATGTCGACCGCGGCACCAGGCGGCTGGTCGTCGCGTTCTCGGTGGGATTGCATGTCTCCGAAGCGATCCGGGAATTCGCGGTGCGCCACCCGGAGGTCGAGATCGACGTGATTCCCGCGCGCTGGTGGGAACGGGACACGCCGCTGCGGGACGGCCGCGCCCAGATCGGTTACCTGCGAAAGCCTTTCGACGAAACCGGCCTGCGCACCGTACCCGTCGGCCACGACCCTCGGGTCCTGTGCATGCCCGCGAACCATCCGCTGGCGTCGCGCCGGGAACTCACGCTCGCCGATCTCGAGGGCGAGCCCATGCTCGACGTCCAGAGCAAGCGCCCGCTGTCCCTGGAGGAGAAGTTCGAGCTCATCGCCTCCGGTCACGGCCTGATCCTCACCCCCGACAGCGTGGCCCGCGCCTACGTCCGCCCCGACCTCGTCCACCGCCCGGTCACCGACGCCCCCGCCGCCGAGACCTGCCTGGTCGTGCCCGCCGACCACACCGACAAGCTGCTGCGCGAGTTCCTCGACATCGCCATCACAACGTTGCGGCGCTGATCCGGGCCGGATCCGCCGCTTCGCCGCCCGGCCGTTCTAGAGTCCCCCTATGTCGACATCGGAAACGGGGTCAGCAGTCGGTGCCGTCGATACCTCGGCGGCGGAGGCCGGGCGGGCGGTCCGCAAGAAGGTGCCGCGCTCGTCGCTGGGAGGCTGGAAAGCGGGGCCGGACCGGGTCGATCCGGTGTCGGTACTCGAGCGGCAGGCCGAGACCCGGATGCCGGACCTGGTGAAGATCCGGTACGCGCGGATGGCGGCGGGCCAGTTCCCGTTCTACCGAGGTGCGCCCGCGATCATGGCGGCGGACCTGGCGACCGGGGAGAACACCGGCCTCACCGTGCAGCTGTGCGGGGACGCGCACCTGTCGAACTTCGGGTTGTTCGCGTCGCCGGAGCGGTCGCTCGTGTTCGACGTCAACGACTTCGACGAGACGCTGCCCGGCCCGTTCGAGTGGGATGTGAAGCGGCTGGCGGCCAGTGTGGCGGTCGCCGCGCGCGCGAATGGGAGCGGGGACGACGAGGCCGGTGCGGCGGCGGTCGCGGCGGCGCAGGCGTATCGGGAGACGATGGCGCGGCTGGCCACGCTCGGCGAGACCGATGTCTGGTATCAGATGGTCGACGCCGAACAGGTCCAGGAGCTGCTGAAGCCCAAGGACCGTAAGCAGACCGAGAAGGTGATCAGCAAGGCGCGGGCGCGCACCAGCCTGCAGGCGCTGGAGAAGCTGACCGAGCCCGGGCCCGATGGCGCGCCGCGGATCAAGGCGGAGCCGCCGCTGCTCATGCCGATACCGAAAGAGCTGCACACGGAACTGAATACGGTGCTCTCGGATTACCGGGCCACCCTGCCCGAGGACCGCCGGGTCCTGCTGGATCGATACGAATTGCGGGACATCGCAATGAAAGTCGTCGGCGTGGGCAGTGTGGGCACGCGCTGCTTCATCGCCCTGCTGACCGGGCGCAGCACCGGCGATCCACTGTTCCTGCAGGTGAAGCAGGCCGAGGACTCGGTGCTCTCGACGCATTTGCGCGCCAGCCAGTTCAAGCATCAGGGCCATCGGGTGGTGCACGGGCAGCGGCTCACCCAGTCGGCCGGTGACATCTTCCTGGGCTGGGCGACGGGTCCGGACGGACTGTTCTACTACTGGCGTCAGCTGCGAGACATGAAGGGCTCCTTGGTGATCGACGACATGTCACCGGCACAGTTGAAGCAGTACGCCTCGCTGTGCGGGCACACCCTGGCCCGCGGGCACGCGCGCTCGGGTGATCGGGTGGCCATCGCGGGGTACCTCGGCGACAACGACGTCTTCGACAAGGCCATGGGCGAATTCGCGCTCGCGTACGCCGACCAGACCGCCGCCGATCACGAATCCCTGCTCGCCGCCATCGATTCCGGACGGGTCACCGCGGCCGAGGCCGTACCGGCCGACAAGAACGAGTAAAGGGCCAAATGTCCCATTCCGGACGTGATTAGCGCGGTATAGCTATTTCTCAGTGACCTCTTAAAATCAGTCATTAGGTTCCCCTAACGCAATCGATGGTCCAGCTCGCAGGGATCGATCGGGACGTAACCATGACCGGCTGAAAGAGGTCTGCATGAGCTCGCTGATCGACAGCGAACCGGGAGAGAAATTCCGGATCGGACGGATTCGACTCCTGGGGCGGCAACGACGGCGACTGCTCGAGATGGGCCTGATCCCGGGCGCGCCGGTCAGCGTGGCCACGGTCGGCGTGGGCGGCGGCCGCATTCTGTGCCTCGGCGAATCACGAATCGCGGTGGACGCGGCCACCGCCCGCACGATCGAGGTGGCGCGGGAGACCGCGCATGAATGAGTCCTGCTGCGGCGCTCCGTCTTCCACCGCGACGCTGGCCGCGACCGCCACCGTGGTGCTGGTCGGCAATCCGAATGTCGGCAAGTCGACGCTGTTCAACGCCGCGACGGGAGCCCGTCAGCGCGTCGGCAACTGGCCGGGCACCACCGTCGAGGTGACCGAGGGGCCGTGGAAACTGGGCCCCGGCCACACGATTCGGCTGCTGGACCTGCCCGGCACCCACAGCCTGCTGCCCGCCGCGCCCGACGAGGCCGTCACCCGCGACGCCCTGCTCGCCGACTCCGGCCCGAACCGGCCGGATGTGGTGGTCGCCGTGGTCGACGCGGCGAATCTGGTGCGCAGCCTCTACCTGCTGTCGCAGATCCTGGAGACCGGCGTGCCCACGGTGGTCGCCATGACCATGACCGATGTGGCGGACGGACGCGGCACGCACGTCGACGCCGGTCGGCTCGCCAAGGCGCTCGGCGTGCCGGTGGTGCCGCTGGTGGCCCGCGGCGGCACCGGGATGCCCGCACTGGCCCGCGCCGTCGACGCGGCCCTGACCGCTCGACGCACGCCGGTCGCCCCGCACCTCGGCGACGACGTGGAGACGGCGATCGACACGCTGAAACCCCGACTGCCCGAGGACTATCCGGCACGCTTCCTGGCCCTCGCACTGCTCGCGGGCGACACCCCGCCGGGCATCGCGGCCGAACACGCCGCCACCGCCCGCACCGTTCTCGCCGAATCCTCCGACGAGCCAATGGATTCCGAGGACGACGGTGAGATCCTGATCGCCGAGCGCCGCTACGCCTGGGCCCACGACGTCCGGTCGGCGGTGGTGAGCGGCACGCAATCGCGAGTGACGCTGAGCGATCGGGTGGACCGGATCGTGACCCACCGCTGGATCGGCGTGCCCGTCTTCCTGGCCGTCATGTGGCTGGTGTTCGAGCTGACCACCACCGTCGCCAAACCGATGCAGGACGCGCTGCAGGGCGTCATCACCGGGCCGGTCGCCGACGCGGCGTCGAGTTTCCTGACCACCCTGCACGCCCCGCAGCCGCTGATCGGGCTGGTGCGCGACGGGTTCATCGGCGGCGTGGGCGTGGTGCTGAGCTTCGTGCCGCTGATGCTGATCATGTTCATCCTGCTCGCGGTGCTGGAGGATTCCGGCTACATGGCGCGCGCCGCCTTCGTGGCCGACCGGCTCATGCGCACCATCGGGCTGCCCGGTCGCGCGGTGCTGCCCATGATCGTCGGCTTCGGCTGCAACGTGCCCGCCATCGCCGGGGCCAAGGTGCTGTCCGATCCCCGGCACCGGATGCTCACCGCACTGCTGATCCCCTTCACCAGTTGCAGTGCGCGCCTGGTGGTTTACGTGATGCTGGCGGGAGTCTTCTTCGGCAGCCAGGCGGGGACGGTGGTCTTCGCCATGTATCTGGTCTCCATCGCGCTGGTGGTCGGTGTCGGATACCTGTTGCGCAACATCGTGTTCCGCGACATGGCCGATGAACCGCTGGTGCTCGACCTGCCGCCCTATCGCCGGCCGAGCCTTCGGGTGCTGGGCGCGGGCACCTGGCAGAAGTTGCGCGGGTTCCTCGCCACCGCCAGCGGCATCATCGTGGTCACGGTGACCGCCGTCTGGCTGCTGGCCTCGATTCCGGTGAGCGGCGGCACCTTCGGGCAGGTGGATCCCGGTGACAGCGCGCTGGGCAAGGTCTCCTCGGCGGTGGCCCCGGCCTTCGCGCCCGCCGGATTCGACGACTGGCATGCCGGTGCGGCGCTGGCCACCGGTTTCGTCGCCAAGGAGGCGGTGGTGGCGACCATCGCGCAGTCCTACAGCATGGACGATCCGGGGCACGGCGCGGCGAGCGCACCGCTCGCGGACTCGCTGCGCGAGACCTTCCGGGACTCCTCGGGCGGTCACCCCGTTCCCGCGGTGCTCGCGTTCATGATGTTCCTGCTGGCGTACACGCCGTGCGTGGCCACGCTGGCGGCGCTGCGTGCCACCATCGGGCTGCGCGCGACGCTCATGAGCGTGGTCATGCAGCTGGCGGTGGCGTGGGTGCTGGCGGTGGCGGTCTTCCAGATCGGAAGGATCTTCTGGTGAGCGCCCCCGCCCCCAGTCCGCTGCGCCGGGTACTGGCCGAGATCACCGCATCCCGAGGCGATTTCAGTCTCGACCAGGTGGCGCGCTCCGTCGGTGTGTCCACCGACGAGGTGCGCGCCATGGTCGACTACTGGGCCCGCAAGGGCCGATTGTCGGTGGAACGGATCGATTCGGGTTGCCCGCCCGCCGGCTGCGGCGGCTGCGCCATCCGATCGAGCTGTTCCACCACCGCCGCGAAAGGTCCCGGCCTGCTGGCGATCACGCCGCGCCCGGTCAGGGATTGACCGCGATCACCAGCTTGCCGGTCGAGGAACGGCCCGCCATCAGCCGGTGTGCGTCGGCCGCCTCGGCCAGCGCGAACTCGGCGGTAATGGGCAGCCGCACCTTGCCGGAGGTGGCCAGATCGAAAGCCTGGGCGGCGATCTCGTGCAGCACGTCCGGGGCCGCGATGCTCAGGCCGAGGATGGAGAAGCCGGATACCGTGCGGCCCATCGGGTAGAGATCGTTCGGGCCGATCTGCCACGGGGCCTCGCCGCCCGCGTTGCCGAAGGAGATCAGGCGGCCGAAGCGGGTCAGCGAATCGAGTGTGCGGCGCAGGGTTTCGCCGCCGACGGATTCCAGCGCCAAGTCGACGCCACGACCGCCGGTGGCCGCGCGCACATCGGCGTCGAAGGTCTCGTTCAAGAAAGCCTCGTCGTAACCGTATTCGCGGGCGTAGTCCGCCTTCGCCGGGCTGGACACCACGCCGTACACCGCACCGGCGCCCGCGAGCTTGGCGATCTGGGCCGCCACCGTGCCGACGCCGCCCGCGGCGGCCTGCACGAGCACGGTCTCACCCGGCTGCAGCCGACCGACCGTGTGCACCAGCGCGTAGGCGGTGGGCAGGACCGTGGGAAGCGTTGCGGCGGTACGCAGATCGACGCCCTCCGGTACCGGGAACACCGTGGCGGCGTTCACCACCACGACATCGGCGTACGCACCGCCGTCGGTGATGGCCGCGACCGCCTGACCGACACGCACGCCCTCGACGCCCTCACCGATCGCGCGCACCCGTCCGGACAGCTCCAGGCCCGGCACGAACGGCAGCCCCGGCACCCGATATCCCACCGCCCGCGCCTGCAGATCGGCGAAATTCAGTCCCACGAAAGCCACGTCGATGGTCACCTGTCCCGGCCCCGGCTCCGGCACCGCGACCTCCACCAGCTTCAAGACCTCCGGCCCGCCGTATTCGTCGAATCGAATCGCACGCATGCCGCCACACTCCCTCTCCGCCCACCTATTGGACGGTCGAACCACCTCGGCGCCCGCCACCGGACGCACCGTGATCCAGCATCCACGACCACCGGACTATTCCGGCTGTCACGCAACGGGCGTGGCCATATTGCGCCATCGCACGGTGTGAGTCGACACCGGTCCGCGGAGTGCCCGGCGACCCGCATCGGGGCGAAGGGGCCCGGCCGGGGTCAGCCGGATCGATTGGCGTTGCGGGCGGTGCCGCGGTGGGCGGTGACGGTGGTGGGGTCTTCGGGCCAGGCGTGTTTCGGGTAGCGCCCGCGCAGGTCGGCGCGGACCTGGGGCCAGCCGGTGCGCCAGAAGGAGGGGAGGTCGGCGGTGACGGCGACCGGACGCCGGGCCGGTGAAAGCAGATGCAGCAGTGGGGAAACACGGCCGCCCGCCAGGCGCGGGGGCTCGGCCCAGCCGAAGATCTCCTGGACCTTGACGGCGAGGACCGGCGGGTCGGCGGCGTAGTCGAGGCGAATCTTGCTGCCGGAGGGGACTTCCAGGCGTTCGGGGGCGAGCTCGTCCAGACGGGCGGCTTCCGGCCACGGCAGCAGGCGGCGCAGGGCTTGCCCGGCGTCGACGCGTTCCAGGTCGGCGCGCCGTCGTGCGGTGGAAAGCTCGGGCCCCAGCCAGGTTTCGGCCTCGGCGAGCAAGGTGTCGTCGTCGACGGCGGGCCAGGGCGCGCCGAGCGTGCGGTGCAGGAAGTCCAGGCGCTGACGCAGACCGCGGGCGTCCTCGTCCCAGCGCAGCAGGTCCAGGCCCGCCTCCCGGAGCCCGCGCAGCAGGGCGGACGTCACCAGGCTCGGGTCGGGATCGGGTAAAGGCTTCTCCGACAAGGTGATCGAGCCGAGGCGCTGCACCCGCCGGGCCACCAGGTTTCCGTCGATCCAGTCGACCTCGTCGACGGTGGCGAGCAGGTTCGCGGCGGCCTCGCGGGCCAGTGGCTCATCGGCCTTGGCCGCCAATCGGATTCGCCCCTCGGACTGCCCCGGGTCACGCCCGGCGACCGCGATGGCCAGCCATTCGGCATCGGCGAGCCCGCTGCCCGGCGGCAGGATGACCGCCGTACCGCCGGCCATCAGGTAGCTGGAGGAACCCGGTGCGCGGCGGCGAGCCAGCCGCTCCGGGTAGGCGAGCGCCGCGATGAGTGCGGGATCGTCGCCACCCACGCGGTTTCGGTCCGCGACAGCGGCTTCCGATGAACCATCGTTCCCGCCGGGAGAATTCTCGGTCAGGGTTGCCAGGCGGCGCGCCTCCCGTTCCCAGCGGGCGGGGCGTTCGGCGCGAAGCGTTCGCACGGCGGCGACCAGATCGACTCCGGCGGCCTGTGCGTCGTCGTCGAGCAGGGCGACGACCTCGGCCGCGGCCCGGGCCCCGATCTCCCTCGCGCCGTCGAGCAGAGCCCGCGCCAGCCGCGGGTGCAGCCCCACCGCGGCCATGCGTCGGCCCCGCTCGGTCACCGCGCCGTGGTCGTCCACGGCGTCGAGGGCCCGCAGCACCGACCGCCCGGCGGCCAGTCCGCCCGCGGGCGGCGCGTCCCACCAGGCCAGCCCCTGCCCGTCGACGGTCCCCCAGCACGCCAATTCCAAAGCGAGCCTGGTCAAGTCGGCGGTGCGGATCTCCGGCTCCGGATACGCGGGCAGGGTGGCGTGCTCGTATTCCGGCCAGCACCGCCACGCGCGACCCGGGCCCTCGCGACCCGCACGGCCCGCCCGCTGTTCGGCCACCGCCGCCGAAACCCGAACGGTCGCAAGGCCGGACAGTCCGCGCCGGTGGTCGACGCGCGGCACTCGCGACAGCCCCGAATCCACCACCGCCCGCACACCCGGCACGGTCAGGCTGGATTCCGCCACCGCCGTGGACAGGACGATCCGCCGACGTGAGCCCGGTCGCAGGGCCGTGTCCTGCGCGGCGGCCGACAGCCGACCGTGCAACGGCACCACGTCGACCTCGCCCAGCCCGGAGAGCAATTCGGTCGTCCGCCGGATCTCCCGCGCACCCGGCAGGAACACCAGCACGTCACCCGCGGTGTCCGCCAACGCCATTCGAGTGGCCCGAGCCACCTGCTGCTCGATTCTTTCCCGAGCCAGCGGCGGCACATAGTCCAGCTCCACCGGATAGGCGCGCCCGCGTACCTCCAGCACCGGCGCGGGCTCCCCGGCCCCTCCGCCCAGCAGGACCGAAAGCCGTTCCGCCGCAACGGTCGCCGAGGTGGCAAGCACCCGCAGATCCGGCCGCAAGCCCTCCCGGGCGTCGAGCAGCAAGGCCAGGAGCAGGTCCGCGTCCAGGTGACGCTCGTGGCATTCGTCGAGCACTACCGCGTCGACCCCGCCCAGCTCGGGATCGCCCTGCAATCGCCGCACCAGCAGACCGGAGGTCACCACTTCGATGCGGGTCCCGGCCCCCACCTTGCGGTCCCCGCGTACGGAGTAACCGACCGTCTGCCCGACCCGTTCCCCCAGCAGCGCCGCCATCCGCGCGGCGGCGGCTCTGGCGGCCAGCCTGCGCGGCTCGGCGACCAGCACCCGCCCGGGCGTGGCCGCGGCCAGCGCCAACGGCACCAGCGTCGTCTTGCCGGTCCCCGGCGGCGCGACCAGCACCGCGGTGCCGCGCGCACACAACGTCGTCGCGATCTCGTCGAGAGCCGGACGGACGGGGAGATCGGGGAGATCGGGCAGTTTCATCGGAGCTCAGTCTGCCGCACTTGCACCAGACAGACCGTTCGGGATGTCTGTACGGCAGGTGTACGGCGCGACAATGCCGGGCGAGCCGCGGATTGCCTTCGGGCCCGACATCGCAACCGATTGCGGTTCAGTGGATTTCGTTGGTCACAAGGGGCTTGCCAAACGGCCGGGGTGTGTCCGTATGATCTTGCCCGGGCCACCTGTTCACTCCCCCCCAGAACAGTGTCGGCCCATCGATGGTGACGTCGCCGGGCCAACTCCCCCCCTTCGCCCGGCGGCGTTGCTTTTTCCGGCTCCAACGCATCGCTCGACACCGCGACGCGGCCAGCGGGTCGGCAGTCTTCCCTTCCTTTCCGGAGCTCGTCTTTCCATGCCTCGTCTTTCCGGACCTCGAATACGTCGCGGATCAGCCGCATCGCCCGGACGGCGGAGTAGGTCACCGCAATCTCCATCCGGAATCAGTGGCGCCCAATGCCAGCTTGTTGGCGCGTAGCGTCCCCCGATGGCGGGCCGGTGCGCCCATAAGGTCGGGGACGTGTCATCGATCAAGACGTCCGATCCACTCCTGTTCCCGGTGCTGCGCAGTCTGCTGCACAACGGAATCGTCCATCGCGCAGTCGCTCTCGCCGTCGCCACCGTCGTGTTGATCGGTGTGCGTCATCCGACCTGGGTGCCCTACGCGGTCACCGTCTACGCCATCTGGCAGGCCGCGGCGGTCACCCTCAACTCCGCGCGGGCCGCCCGCGCGGGCAGCTGACGCCCCAGAACCCGCTTCCGCACCATCAACAGAGAGAGAAGACGATGTTCGCTCCAGTACAAGACCACCCGTTGTTCGACCAGGTGCAGCAGCGCATGGGCCGGGTGCCGAACATGACCAAGGTGATGGCCAATTCGACCCCGGTCCTCGAGGGCTACCTCGGCCTGATGGGCGCGCTGAAGAAGGCCTCGCTGCCGGGCCCGACCTCCGAGCGCATCGCGCTGACCGTCGGCGCGTCCAACGAGTGCGGCTACTGCGTGGCCGCGCACACCTTCGCCGGCAAGCGGGTCGCCAAGCTCAGCGACGCCGAGGTGGAGGCCGCCAAGGCGGGCACCTCCGAGGACGCGAAAGAGGCGGCCGCCGTGGCCTTCGCCCGCGAGCTGACCGAATCCCGCGGCAAGGCCGACCCGGCCGAGGCGCTGGCCGCCGGCTGGACCGAGGAGCAGGTCCTCGAGATCGTGGCGCTGGTCGCGCTGCAGACCCTCACCAACTACGTCAACAAGGTCGCCCAGACCGAGAACGATTGGCCCGCAGCATGACCGACTACAAGGTCCTGGCCATCTCGGGCAGCCTGCGCGCGAATTCCTACAACACCGCGCTGCTGCGCGCCGCCCAGAAGCACGGCGCCGGCCTCGACATCGAGATCTACGAGGGTTTGCGCGAAATCCCGCCCTACGACCTGGATCTGGATACTCCGCAATCGCGGCCCGCGATCGTCGCGGACCTGCGCGAGCGGATCACCGCCGCCGACGGCCTGATCATCGCGACCCCCGAGTACAACTATTCGATGCCGGGCGTGCTCAAGAACGCGCTCGACTGGGTGAGCACGGACTGGACCAAGACCGAGGGAGTGCCGCTGCGGCACAAGCCCATCGCCATCATGGGCGCGGCGCCGACCCAGTTCGGTTCGGTACGAGCGCAACTCGCGCTGCGCCAGGTCTTCCACTGGACCGAGAGCGATGTGGTGCTCAAGCCCGAGGTGATCGCGTTCCGTTCGCACGAGCGGTTCGACGAGGAGGGCAATCTCGTCGACGAGATGACCATCGATCTGCTGACCGGCCTGCTGACCGCCCTGGTGGTCAAGATCGATCGCGCTCCGCAGCCGCGCTGAGCCGCACCGCCCGATCCCGCTCCCCGACCGGGAGCAGCGGCCGGATGTCCTTGCGAGAGTTGATCATCAGCTTGGACAGGATCGCCGCCACCTGGGCGTCCACCGTCCGCGAGGACGTACCACGGCGCGCCGCGATCGCGGTGTTCGTCAATCCGGCCGCGACCAGCACCGCCACCTCGCGCTCGGCGTGAGTCAGTCCCTCCCACAGCGACTCGGCCGGGGCGGGGGCGGCGGGACGGCTGTCGGTGTGTCCGGCAACGGGAATCATCGTTGACGGGCACGCCGACAGCAGCCGATCGGCCCCGGGCTCGAATTCGGCGTCCCGCACGGCCGTAGCGAATACCTTGTGCCCCAGCACCTTCACCGCCGCGTCGGCGGCGTCGTCGGTGTACTGGGCGAAGGGCTGCAGGTCCGTCAGTTCGATGCCGAGCCGACGCCGGATCGCCGCGGCGCGACCGGTCAATCGGGCGATCTCCAGCGCGTATCGCACCGCGGTGTCCCCGACCGCGATGTCCGCACGCCCCCGGGCCGAATCGGCGGTGATCACCCGGGAGAGTATCCGGGCCCGGATGGTCAGCCCCCACACCCCGCCCCAGTGATCGCGCATCGGAAGCTGCCACGCCAGGCCCGCATCGCACAGGGCCAGCCCCGCGACGGGATCGTCGTACGCGGAAATCGCGATGGCACGGGCGAACCGGGCCCACGACAGCGCCCACTGCGGCCCCGCGGCCACGACCGCGTCGAGATGCGCGCCCGTCACCGCCAAGGCGTCGGCCGCGGTGCCGAGGAACGCGGCCGACAGGGCCTCGAACAGTCCGCACATGACCGCGCCGCCCATGTCACCCGCCGCCTCGAACTTGCGCCGGGCGCGCGCGAACACCACCGCCGCCCGTGGATCCGCGTGCACCTGCCACAACATGCCGCCCCAGAGGTTCTCGACCGCCGCGGGCAGACCCGGATCGACGGTCGGGTCCGCGCGCCAGTTCTCCCGATCCCCGGGGTCGAGGCAGTCGGCGACGCACTCCTCGAGGATCCGGTCGGCCTCCCCGGCCATGCCCTGGCACACGGCGATCCAGCCGATCGAGGCGCGCGCCGACACGTCGAGCTCGGCCGGGCACCGTCCCGAGGCGCGGGCGGCCACCAGAGCACGTTCGGCCAGTCCCCGCGACTCGCGTAAGGACCCGCGCAGAAACGGGATTCGCGAGGCCAGCAGCCCCACGGCCAGCTCCAGGCCGAGAACCGCCGCCGCCGGATCGGACAGGCAGCCCTCGATCGCGTGCACGATGTTGTCCCATTCGGCGCGGGCCTGGGCCAGCAGCTCCTGCTCGCGCGGGCTCACCCAGCCCGTCGCCACCGCGATGACCTGATCGCCGTAGTAGTGGCGGTGCCGCGCGGTCAGGCGCAGCCATTCGCTGTCTCCGGCCTGCCGCAGCCGTTCCCGCGCGAAGACCTGGAAGCTCTCCAGCAGCGAGTACCGTGCCGACTCGGCGCCGACATGGATCGAGACCAGCGACCGATCCACCAGTTGCCGCAGCAGCGGTTCGATCTCCGCGCGGGCCAGACCGGAGCCCGCGCAAATCGATTCGACGGCCTCGAGATCCGCGCCGATATCCGCGGTCGCGACCCGATCCCGGTCCGCGTCCTCGGGATTGGTGTCATAGCCGACGGCGAAGACCGACAACCGCTCGAACAGCAGGCGTTCCTTCGGCTCACACAGGTCGTAGGACCACGCGATGACCGCGCCGAGATCGCGATGCCGATCGTCGGCGCCCACCCGGAATCCCGGCCAGCGCAGTCGGCGGTCGTCCGCGGTGCCGTCGCCGAGATCACGCAGGATCATCGCCGGCGACTGGTACCGCAGCCGGGCCGCGGCGAGCCGGATGTGCAGCGGATAGTGGTGCAGCCGCGCGCAGATCGCGTCCACCCGCTCGAGGTCGCCGTCGGCCACCGGATGCCCGGACTGTTCGGCGCGCCGCCGGAACAGGTCGCGGGCCTGGTCGCGGGACAGCGGCGGGATCGCCACGATGTGCTCGTCCACCCAGCCGATCGCGGTGCGGCTGGTCGCCAGCACCGCCAGTTCCGGAACCTCGGCGAGCAGATCCGCGATCACGGTGCCGACCGGTTCCAGCACGTGCTCGCAGTTGTCGAGGACCAGCACGCGCCGGCGCGGGCGTCCGGCCGCACCCGGCTGTCCGAGCGTGTCGATCAGGGCTTCGCGCGCGGTACGCCCGGAGAAGTCCCCGTCGAGCACGGCGGCGACGATCTCGTCGCGCACGGCCCCGGGGCACGCGTCCTTCGGCAGCCGGGCCAGATGCACCCAGAACACGGGCAGCCGCGCCACCTCGCGCAACCGGGCGGTCACCGCCATGGCCAGGCGGGTCTTCCCGATACCGCCCGATCCCACCAGCGTGACCATGCGCGCCGATTCCGCCAGCAGGGCCGTGACGCGCGCCAGTTCGCGCTCGCGGCCTACGAATCCCTCATCGCCCGTCGGCATACCTACGCCACACAGTTCAGCTCCACCGACACATCGGGCCAGCCTAGTGGTCGCGTCCCGCGCCGCCGCTCCGACCTCGAAAAACAGCGGCCGCACGCGAGCTCGGCGGCTACTACCGATGCGCTCGGGCTACCTATTCGCGGAGTCTTGACCGTCACAGCCGCACCACCATGTCGGAAAGGACCGAGATGCTCTCCCCCCGGGACGCACGGCTGCCATCGGCGATCGGTGGCACCAATCCCGCCCGCACCGCCGGCTTGCTCCGGGGCATGGCGCTGACCCTCGGCGTTCCGCCCGCGGAGTTGGATGCGATCCTGCCGAGCGTGGATCCGGACGTGCTGGACGACGATCGGCTGCGGATCCCCACCGAATGGGTGTGGCGGGTCTGGGAACTCATCGACGACCGGGCCGGTCCCGGCTCCGGCGCGCTGGTGGCGCGCGCCGCCGAATTCGGCGAACTGCATGTCTGGGACTACCTGTTCGCCAGCGCGCCCACCCTCGCGGAGAGCGTGCGCGTCGCGATCGCGCTCCGGGCCGTGGTGACCGACCCCGATGTGGAATGGTCGATCCACGAGGACGGCCGCCTGCTGACCGTGCGCCGCACGCCCGGGCGCGAACCCGCCGCCGCGCTCGCGCCCGTGGAGGAATTCACCCTCGCGATCCTGCTGCGGCGGATGCGTGCCGCCGTCCGGCAACCGCTGGTGCCGGTCCGAATCACGTTCAGCCACGGCGCATCTCACCGCCGCAAGCCTCTCGTCGACGAATTCGGCACCGGCTGCATCGATTTCGGTGAGCCGCACGCCGAGATGACCTTCCTCGACGCGGGCGCGCTGCCGACGAACGCCGACCCCTACCTGGGGCCGATGCTGCGCGACCACGCCGAATTGGTGCTGGCCAGTTCCCGATCCGCACCGGATTGGCGGGAAACGCTGCGCGGCACCATCGCCGCCGCGCTGCGCGACGGCGAACCCGGCCTGGAGGCCACCGCGCGCCGCCTCGCGCTCAGCCCGCGCACCCTGCAGCGCCGGCTCCAGGAGCTGGGCACCAGCTGGCGGCAGGAAGTCGAATCGGTGCGCCACGCCAACGCCATTCGCCTGATCCGCGACAGCGGACTGCCCGTCCAATCGGTCGCCGCCCGCCTCGGCTACACCGACGCCCGGACCCTGCGCCGCGCCATCCGCCGCTGGACCGGCGACAGCACCGTGGAGTTCCGCCGTCGGCTCGCGTGAGTCCGCCGTGAACTCGCACGGAAGCTAGGAAACCGCCTGGGAGCCGAGGAAGTTCAGCAGGAGCTGGACGTCCTCGCCGTAGTCGACGTGTGCGTTGGAGGCGTAGAACGCCGCCATGTCCACGCCCTGGCGGCTCAGCTCCAGCAGGTCGTTGACGAAGTCGTAGCCGCCGCCCGCGAGCAGGGTCTGGGCCGCCACCCGCAGGCCGCCGCGCACGGCCGTGGTGAACGGCCCCGCGACCGCGCCGACCAGGTCGAGTCCGCTCACGGTGAGCCCGCCGAGGTCGGCGGCCGCGGCGAGCGGGCCGCCCCGATTCAGGGATTCGACCGCGCGCCACAGGGTTTCCTGCACCTGCCCGACATCGCCGGCGATACGCAGGATGTCGATCTGGGTGAGGATGTCGGCCAGCGTGCTCTCGGCGGCCGTCCAGCCCGTGGGGTCGACCGCGGCGGCCGCGCGGATGACCGAGCCGATCAGCGACAGGTTCACGCCCGCGACCGCCTGGACCAGCGGGGCCAGCGCGACATTCACGGCACTCGCGATCCGGTGCGCGCCGTTGATGTCGCCCGCCTGGATCAATCCGGGCAGGCTGTTGACGCCTTGGAGAATGGTGGGCAGGTTCGCCGCGGTCGCCGCCCAGCCCGCACCTACGGTCACGGCCTGGGCGACGAGCGTGCTGGGATCCATGCCGGCCGGGATCAGCGAGGCGATCGGCGCGGGATTGCCGCTGAGCACCTTGCCCAGCGCCGAAAGGAACGGGGAGGTGGCGGCATTGAGCGAGCAGTACAGATCGCCCTCGACGCACAGCGTGCGGACCCGATCGGTCAGCGCGCCGAAATCCTGCCCGCGGGTTCCGGCGATGCCGTGACCGGGCTGCGGATCACCCAGGGACAGTGTGGTGCCCGGGTCGCGATGCGGATCGGCCAGCAGGCCGACGCCGACCACCCGGTCGGCGGCGATCGGACCCTCGCCGTTGCCGATGCGGGTCGCGAGGTCGCCCATGCCGTCCGCGCCCTGGCTGTATCCGGCGAGAATGACGCGCGTCGAGTCGCACAGGCCGCCGATCATCCGCTGCAATCGGTCCTCGAGGGTGCTCAGGGACTGCGCGTAACTCAGTCCCTGATCGAAAGCGCTTGCGGCGTAAGGGGCGTAGAGCACGGTGATGTCCTCGCCGAACTGCCGCTGCAACCCGTCCCCGATCGGCCGGAGCATGCCGACGGGCACCTTGGGATCCGCGTCCGAACGCGTCTCCCAGGTTCCCGGCGCGAAGATCGCCGTGTACGGCGTGCAGGTCTCCGCACCCCGTGCCTGCGCTCGCGCGTCACCCACCACCACGCTTCCGACCGTGAGCACCGCGGCGACCAAGATCGCCGCGCACGAGGTCGCCAGCCTGCTCATGTGTCCAATCCCTCTGTCGCCGATCGGATCTCGACCCGCGCGGCGGGCACCCGAGCCCACAGCACAGTTCCGGCTAATTCTCTCCGTTCGGCGCGGTTTCCGCAGGGTTTTCAGACACATCCGTGTTTCAGAGTTTGAGGACGCGGTAGAGCCCGCCCGCGCGGATCGCTGAATCGTCACGCGCCCGTGTCGCCGCTTCGCACATTCGTTCACCTGACGGTGGCCACGGCGCGGGAAGCTGGTGGCAGGCCACCACGACAGGATGTGCGGAACTTGGTAATCGAGACGGCAGGGCAGCGGCCGACAGCGCCGGTTCGCGGCAGTGACTACGCGGGCTTGCTGCGGCAGGTCAGGCAGGCGGGCCTGCTCGATCGGCGGCCGCGGTACTACGCGTGGAAAACCGCCGGTGTCGCAACGGCTTTCGCGGGCGGCTGGGCGGCGCTGTGGCTGGGCGGCGACTCCTGGTGGCAGCTGGGCACCGCCGCCTTCCTGGCCGCGGTCTTCGCCCAGCTGGCGTTCCTCGGACACGACGCCGGGCACAAACAGATCTTCCGGACCCGCCGGGCCAACCATCTGTACGGACTGTTCGTCGGCAATCTCGCCACCGGCGTGAGCATCGGCTGGTGGACCAGCAATCACAACCGCCACCACGCGCACCCCAACACCGACGGCGCGGACCCCGACATCATGGGCGTCCTGGCCCACTCCGGCGAGCGCGCCGCCGCCGGAAAAGGCTGGCGGCGCTTCATCTTCCGCTATCAGGCCTGGCTGTTCTTCCCTTTGCTGCCGCTGGAGGCGGGCAGCCTGCACTACGCGAGCGTGCGCGCCGTCCTGAAATGGCCCATCCCCCACCGTATCCGGGAGGGCGCGTTCCTGGCCGCACACGCGATCGCCTACCTGGCCGCGGTATTCCTGATCCTTTCACCGGCGAAGGCGCTCGTCTTCCTCGCCGTCCAGCAGGGCCTGTTCGGCTTCTACATGGGCTGCACCTTCGCCCCCAACCACAAGGGCATGGCGGTCCTGCACGCGGACGACGACACCGATTTCCTCCGCCGCCAGGTCCTCACCTCCCGCAACGTCCGTGGCGGCCCGCTGCTCGACTTCGCCCTGGGCGGCCTCAACTACCAGATCGAACACCACCTCTTCCCCTCCATGCCCCGCCCCGCCCTGCGCACCGCCCAGCCCCTGGTCCGATCCCATTGCGCCGACCTGGGCATCCCCTACGCCGAAACCTCCCTCCTCGACTCCTACTCCCAGGCCCTGCGCCACCTGAACACCGTGGCGCGCCCCTGAGCCCCATGCGCCCGCAGTGCTACACCGTGTAACAGATACCATCGCAGTCGTGGCCAAGCTCAAGGTTTCCGTCGACGTCCCGATCCCGCCCGACCGCGCCTGGACGCACGCCTCCGACCTCCCCGAACTCGACAAGTGGCTGACCCTGCACGAGGGTTGGCGCGGCCCGGTCCCCGAGGGCCTCACCCCCGGCACCCGCCTGGTAGGCGTAGCCACCGTCAAAGGCTTCCGCAACCGCGTCACCTGGACGGTCGAAACCGCCGAACCCCCGAACCGCCTGATCCTCAACGGCTCCGGCATAGGCGGCACCAAGTTCGGCATCGAACTCCGAGTATCCCCAACCCGATCCGGCTCGAAGGTCACCGCCGACTTCGACCTCGGCGGCGCACCGCTGTTCGGCCCCATCGGCTCGGTAGTGGCCCGCGCCCTCCGCGGCGACATCGAACGCTCCCTCGACCGCTTCGTCGAGCTGTACGGCCACTGATCCCCGGCACTCCGAACGCAATCCCACCGAACGCGAAAGCGGCCCGGAACCAGTTGGTTCCGGGCCGCTTCCCTGGTAGCGGGGACAGGATTTGAACCTGCGACCTCTGGGTTATGAGCTGGCAGGAAACGGTCCTGGACGTGTCATCCTGTTTCGCCGCGTCCTGTTCATGCTGATCAACGGAATCCCAGCCGTCCCGTAGGGTTCGTATGCTCCCATCCGTACCGGGCGGCTACGCCACCTCGTGATGCCGAATTTGATGCCGTACTGCGCGCAGGGACCAGCGGTTTCGCCGTATCGAATTCGGCCAGGGCAACGGCACGCGGGTTAGATCGGTTGGAGTGTGTCGCCGAGCCGGTGGGTGGAGTGAACGTCGCCGCGTTTCGCTCAGGCGCCCTCCAACACTACGGCAAGTCCCTGCCCGACACCGATGCACAGTGCGGCCAGTCCCCATCGGGCGTTTCGGTGCCGCATCTCGCGAGCGAGCTGGTTGACGATGCGGCCGCCCGATGCGCCCAGCGGATGACCGAGAGCGATCGCACCGCCGTTGACATTGACGATCTGCCGATCCAGGTCCGGCCAATCGGCGATGCAGGCGAGCGCCTGCGCGGCGAAAGCCTCGTTCAACTCCACGACGCCGAGATCGCCCCAGCCGATTCCGGCACGCTGCAGGGCGTTCTCGGCGGCACGCACCGGACCGATGCCGAACACGTCGGGATCGACACCCGCCGCGCCCCGCCCGGCTATGCGGGCCAGTGGGGAGAGGCCGAGCCGGTCGCCCGCGGTCTCGTCGCCGAGCAGCAGCGCGGAGGCGCCATCGTTGAGCGGCGAGGCATTGCCGGCGGTCACGGTGCCGTGGGTGCGGAACGACGGCTTCAGACGCGACAGCTGCTCGATCGAGGTGTCCGGGCGTAGCGACTCGTCGCGCACGATGTCGGTGTCGGGCACCGGGACCACGTGATCGTCGTAGAAGCCCCGGTCCCAGGCGTGAGCGGCATTGCGGTGGCTGCGAACGGCGAACTCGTCCTGCGCATCCCGGTCGAGTCCGTAACGCTCGGTGAGGATTTCGGTGCTCTCGCCCAAGGAGACGGTCCAGCGCGGCGGCATTGCCGGGTTGACCATTCGCCATCCCAGTGTGGTCGATTGCATGGTCTGGTCGCCGACCGGAAAACCCTTGACCGGCTTGGCGATTACCCAGGGGGCGCGGCTCATCGACTCGACGCCCCCGGCCACGACGAGGGAGGCGTCACCGGTTTCGAGGAGCCGGGATGCCTGGAGCACGGCGTCCAGGCTCGATCCGCACAATCGGTTGACCGTCGTCGCCGGTACCGCGGTGGGCCAGCCCGCCAGCAGCGCCGCCATCCGCGCCACATTGCGGTTGTCCTCACCGGCTTGATTCGCATTGCCGAGCACGACCTCGTCCACCGCGGCGGGGTCGATTCCGGTGCGGTGCACCAGGGTTCGCAGCAGGTGTGCGGCAAGGTCGTCGGGGCGGACATGGCTCAGTGCGCCCGCGTAGCGGCCGAACGGTGTGCGGATGCCGTCGTAAAGGAATGCGCTCGTCATTGTCTCGACTCCAGGGTGTGCGACGCGGTCGGTTCCGCGGTGAGGGTGGGTTTCGCCGTGGTCAATGCAGCAACCCCTGTTGGACGACCGACGCGACCACGGCGCCGTCCGAGGAGTGGATCAAACCCCTTGCGGTGCCGAATCGCTCGGTGCTGTGGGGACTGTCCTGGACATACAGCAGCCACTCCCCCGCACGCACGTCACCGTGGAACCACAGCGCGTGATCGACGCTGGACACCTTCGGCACCGAGGCCGAGTCGACTGCGCCTCGCTCTTTCACGATCACCGGGAGCAGTGAGCGATCCGAGGCGAAGGCGACGATCGCTCGGTGCAGATTCTGCGGACCGCCGTCAACGGCTTCGGCGCGGAACCAGAATCTGCGACCGGGTGCGTCGTCGTCGATGTACCGCACGTCGAGCGGACGCGAGGCCGTCCACCAATGCTCGCGGGTCGGACGATTGATGCCGTCCCATCGATCCGGAACAGCGGTGCGCCGCTCATGCAAGGGAACCAGATCCTCCGGACGTGGAACCTGCGGCGGCAGTACCGATCTGGTGTCGATGTCCTCGCGGTGCTCGGCGAACAAGGCCGACAAGGTCATCAACACCCGTTCCGCCTGGGTGACGGTCACCGACCGCACCGCCGACGATCTGCCGTCTCGAATCGTCGTCACCGCATAGTCCAGTGCTTCCTCCGGCCGTCCCGACCGGAGGAAATAGGCGTGTAGCGAACTGACGACCCGACCGGGTTGGATCGTCCCGGCGGCGGCCAGTAGGGCTTGCGCTACCAGATGGCCGCCGAATACCCGCTGGTCGAAACCACAGGGCGGATATCCGATGAACCTGTCATCGCGCTCCTGCGTCAGCGCGAGCCGCTGCACGAGTGGCACCGGGTTCACCAGCCCCGGGATCGAGGATTCATCGCCGTCGACTTCAGGTATCCGGTCAACGGGCTGCCGCCCAGGAGGTTCAACTTCCATAGACAACACTCTATAGAGTATGGAATCATCGCCACAAGGGGACCGTTGTGTCGGCGTTCCGCAAGCGGATCCCCTTCAGCACGGGCGTGACCCGAGCCGGACCCATCCCCTCGCCCAGCCGACGCACAGGAGTCGAACTACATGCAGAAGGACCGCCGAGCGGCTATCGCACAACCCCTACTCGCGCCGCGCAGTGTCGCCATCGTCGGGGCTTCCGACGATCCGTCCAAACCCACCGGGCGACCACAGCAGTTCCTCGCGCGGGCGGGATACCGTGGCACCGCGTACTTCGTGAACCCCAAGCGCGATACCGTCCAGGGCGAAAAGGCTTGGCCGAGTTTGTCTTCGCTGCCCGAGGTGCCCGACCACGTGTACATCATGACCGGCGCGGAGACCGCCATCGACGTGGTCGAGGAGTGCGCGCGCCTCGGCGTCCCCGTGGCCACGGTGCTCGCCTCCGGTTTCGCCGAGGACGGACCGGCCGGCCGAGAGCGTGAGGACCGGCTGCGGGCCGCCGCGGCGGGCAGGGTACGACTCGTCGGGCCCAGCAGCCTCGGTGTGGTGAACCCCCGTAACGGCGTAATGCTCACGGGCAACGCCGCATTCGGCGAGCCGGACATCCCGCAGGGCGGTGTCTTCGTCGCATCACAGTCGGGCAGTGTGATCGGTTCGCTGGTGAGCCGGGCGCGGGGGCGGGGCATCGGGTTCGCGGGACTGGTCTCCACCGGGGGCGAGGCCGATCTTTCCTTGGGTGAGATCTGCGAGGCGACGCTCGACGATCCGGGAATCACCTCTTACGCCCTGTTCCTGGAGTCGCTGCGGCACTCCCCCGAGCTGGCTTCCTTCGCCCGCGCCGCGGCGCGGGCCGGAAAGCCCGTCGCTGTCTACAAACTCGGTCGATCCGATGAAGCCGCCGCCTTGGCCGTCTCGCACACCGGTGCGCTGGCCGGCGCGGACAGCGAAGCCGATGCCTTCCTGCGCGCCTGTGGATTCGCCCGAGTGAGCAATTTCGAATCCCTGCTCGAGGCTCCGGGTCTGCTGCGGCGGCTGGACGGTGGCGACCGGCCACGCAGCCCCCGTGTCGGCGTGGTCACCACCACCGGTGGCGGGGCCGCGATCATGGTGGACCAGTTGGCCGTTCGCGGGTTGAGCATCACCGCCCCCAGCGCCGGTCTGGTCGCCGCGATGGCGGCCGCCGGTGCGGTGATTCCGCACAGCCTCATCGCCGACCTCGGTTTGGCGGGCGCACGCCACGACGTCGTCACCGCCGCCCTGGCCACCATGCAGGACAGCGGGGAGTTCGACCTGATCGTCTTCGTGATCGGTTCCTCGGCCCGGTTGAATCCGGAGCTGGCGGTGCAGGCGATCGCCGAACGCGGTGATCATCGGGTTCCGATCGTCGCCTTCGCGCTGCCGGAGGCGCCCGATGCGGCGAATCTGCTCAACAGCTCCGGGGTACCGGCCTTCCGGACCCCCGAATCCTGCGCGGATGTGGTGGCCTCGGCCTTCGCCCGGCTTCCGGCGACGATCGGCGAGATTCGTGTGCCCGCAACGGGACTCGATGTCGGCGCAGAGGTCCTCGACGAGCTGGCGTCGGCCGGACTGCTCGCGGCGCAGGGCATCGAATTCGCCCCGTCGGTCGCGCTGACCGTCTCGGAGCTGGACGGTGAGATCACCCTGCCGTTCTCCTATCCGGTCGCGGTGAAGATCCTGTCCGAGGAGATTCCGCACAAGAGCGACGCGGGCGGGGTCGTGCTCGGTGTAGCTGATGTCGATGAACTACGTGCCGCCGCACGCACGATCGCCGGGAATATCGAGCGCCATCACCCCGGGCTGGTAGCCGATCGCGTCCTGGTCCAGCCGATGGCGCCGAAGGGGTTGGCCGAGGCGCTGATCGGCTACCGGGTCGGACCCGAGGTCGGCCCGATGGTGGTGCTGTCGACCGGCGGCGTCCTGGCTGAGCTTTTCGCCGACTCCTCGGTCCGGCTCGCCCCGATCGACCTTCCCACCGCGCGGGACATGATCGCGGAGGTGAAGGGGCTGGCAGTCCTCACCGGGTATCGAGGGCTGCCCGACGGCGATGTCGAGGCGCTCGCCCGGGCGCTCGTCGGCATCTCCCGCCTGGCCGTCGACGCACCGGATGTCATTGAGGCGGAGGTGAATCCGCTGTCCATCCGCGCCGCCGGGGCCGGGGTGACCGCGCTCGACGCTCTCGTCCGCCGCCACCGGGCCAGCGACACCAACACACCCGAGGGGGCATCGGCCCTGGCCGTCGCCACCCGCTGATTCCTCCACACGCCGGTGGGCTGGTCACATCCGATTGGAAGATGACCAGCCCGCCGGCGTTCTGTTACCTGTTTCGTTCCGGTCGTATCTCGGCAAAGAAGAAGGTCCCGCTCGATCCGGTCGGATCGAGCGGGACCGAAAGGGACTCTGGTTATCCCGCGAAGACGTCCAGATCCCCGATGACGAAACCATGGCCGGTACTGACCGCCAGCGCGTGCACCCGCCGCATCAGCGACACGGCATCCTGACGCCCGGCCCAGTGCGTGATCCCGCCCTCGTACGCCGGAAAGCCGTAGCCCAGCGTCAGCATCAGGTCGATGTCCGACGCCCGATCCGCGACCCGATCCGCGAGGATCAGCGCGGCCTCGTTGGCCATGGACACCAATGCGCGGTCGACGATTTCGTCGGCCGAGAAGGTTCTGCGGCTGATTCCCTTGCGTTCGGACGATGCTTCGATCAAGGTCCGGACGTGGTCGTCGACATGCGGGGTGCGGGAGCCGGGCTCGTAGCGGTACCAGCCGGCCCCGCTCTTCTGACCGAATCGCCCTTGCTCGCACAGGGTGTCCGCGACATCGGGGTAGCGTTCGCGCGGATCGCGGCGGTCCGCTCGTGCCGTGCGCATCCGCCAGGCGATGTCGAGGCCGGACATATCCGCGACCGCGAACGGCCCCATGGCGAACCCGAATTCGGTGAGCGCGGTGTCGATCTGGTCCGGCAGGGCGCCCTCTTCGAGCATGAGCTCGCACTGGCGCCGGTAGGCGTTGTAGATGCGGTTTCCGATGAAACCGTCGCAGACGCCGGCGATGATGGGCACCTTGTTCAGGATGTTCGCCGCGGTGAGCGCGGTGTCGAGCGCCGAGGGGGAAGTCTCGCGCGCCCGCACGATTTCCAGCACCTCCGCGCGGTGGGCGGGGCTGAAGAAGTGCATCCCCACCACGCGGCCCGGGTCGCCCACGGCAGTGGCCAGGTCGTCGACGTCGAGGTAGGAGGTGTTGGTAGCGATCGGCACTTCGGACCGAAGCAGCCGATCCAATTGGCTCAGCACCGCCCGCTTGACGTCCCGGTCCTCGAACACCGCCTCGACGACGAGGTCGCAGTCTGCCAGATCCGCGGGGTTGCCGGCGGTTTCGAACAGGTCCAGTCGTCGGCGAGCTTCGTCCGGATCGAGCTTCCCGGCCTCGACCGCCGTTCGGTAGCTTTCCCCGAGGCGGGCCTTCGCCCTGACGGCCGCATTGTCCTGCTGATCGAAAACGATTGCGCGGATCCCGGATTCAGCGAATGCCCGCGCGATACCCGAACCCATGGTCCCGGCCCCGACCACGCCGACCTGTTCGAGTCGTCGCGGCTCGGAGGGACGGTTCAGTTTCCGGACGGTGCGCCGCGCGAAGAACAGATGCCGCAGCGCCGATGCCTCGCTGCCCCTCCGTAGACGGTTGAACTCCGCCCGCTCGTGGCGCAGCGCGCACTCGGCCGGCTCGGCCAGCCCGACCAGCACCGCACCCACCGCCGCGACCGCGTGCGGGCGGGCCTTGGTCCTGCGCAGCATCGCCGCCGCAGCGCGCTCCAGATCACCCGGTTCGGATTCCAGTGGCGGCAGGCTCCGCAGGACGCGCTTGCCCGGCAGTTCACGAGCGAAGCGCACCGCCTCCGCCCGCAGGTCCCCCGCGACGATCCGATCGATCAAACCTTCACGGTGCGCCTGTTCAACCGGGATCCGCTCCCCCGTGGTGATCAGTTCGAGGGTGCGCACGGGCCCCACCAGCCGCAGCGGCCGCTGGGTGCCGCCGGCGCCCGGGATCATGCCCAGGGTGATCTCCGGCAGGCCGATCACGCCCCCGGCCACTGCGATTCGGCCGTCGCAGCCGAGGGCGAGCTCGAAACCGCCGCCCAGCGTGGTGCCGGACAGCGCCGCCACAACAGGTTTGCGGCTCGACTCGATCGCGGCGATCACCGTCGGCAACTGCGGTTCCAGGACCGGCCCGTCGAATTCCCGCAGATCCGACCCGGAGACGAAGTGTCCGCCGGACCCGATCAGCACGATGCTGTCGACATCCGGATCCGCTTGTGCGGCCGTGAGTCCCGCGATCAGACCGGCCCGCACCTCGGCGGTGCCGACATTGACCGGCGGATTGTCGATGGTCAGTACCGCGACCCGGTTCTCGGCCGAGTACGAGACCGGCGCGGTGTCCGCGAGCATCGCTGGCTGTGCGGTCATGCGGTTCTCGTTCCCGGCACACGCTGGTCGAAGCGGCGTCCGAAGATCTCCTCGGCGATGCGGTTCTTCAGGATCTCGACCGAACCACCGGCGATCATCCAGCCGCGTGTGCGCCGCATGCAGTACTCGACCAGGGTTTCGGAGCTGTACCCGAGCGCGCCCATCGCCTGCATGGCCTCGTTCGCGGCGCGAAAGCCCGCCTCGTTCGCGGCCAGCTTGGCCACCGAGGTCTCATAGGCCGAGGGCAGCCCCGCCGCGGCATTGCGCACCGCCCGATCCAGCAGCAGCTCGGCGGCATCGAGGGCCACCGCGACTTCGGCGAACTTCCATTGCAGGCCCTGGAATTCATTCAGGGTGCGTCCGAACTGGGTGCGCTGCGCGACGTGGTCGCGCGCGATGGTGAAGGCCAGCCTGCCGAGCGCCAAGGCGCGAGAAGCGTTTCCGATGCGTTCGACGTTGAAGCCGCTCATCTGCTTCTTGAACCCGCCGGGGCCGAGCAGCACGTTCTCCTTGGGGATCAGGCAGTTGTCGAAATACAACTGCGCCCACTGCTCGCCGCTCATGAAGGTCGAGGGCGCACCGATGCGGAAGCCCGGCGTGCCCCGCTCGATCAGCACCGACCCGATGTTGCCGGTGCCCGGGCCGAAGCGGACGTAGATCAGGAACAGGGTCGCGTCGACGCTGTGGGTTCCCCAGATCTTGGTGCCGTCGATGCGGTACCCGTCGCCGTCCGCGGTGGCGGTGGTCCGCAATTCCGTTGCGGCCGACCCCGCTTCCGGTTCGCTCATCCCCAGCGCGAGCAGCGCCCGACCGGCCAGCAGATCGGGCAGGAAACGGGCCTTCTGCTCGGGGCTGCCGAATTCGGCGAAGGTGCGGATCGCGCCGAAATTGCCGGCCTGCAGGATGTCGGCGCTCTTCGGGCACACCATGGCGATCTCGCGGATCACGGCGACGGCATCGGCCAGCGCAGCGCCCTGCCCACCGTCCGCGACCGGGATGGTCAGTCCGAGCAGCCCCTGCGCGGCGAGCAATTCGGCGATGTCCCAGGCATATCCGGGATCGTGCGCTCGTGCCAGCGCACCCTCGGCCAGATGTCGGCGCGCGAAGGACCGAACGGATTCGAGCAGGGCTTCACGGTCACTCAATGTGGAGGTCATACCACTTCCCTAGGTGTAGCGACTTACAGCGGGCTATTGGCGCGAAAGGCTGACGCGGACTGCGGAATCGAGGACATCGAGGACGTCCGCGGAATCGAAATCCCATGCCGCCGCGATCAATTCCTTGGCGCCGTCGGCACCGATCACGGGTTCGACGAGGCCCTGCGCCTTGGCCTCCAGCTCGGCATCGGACAGCGGGTTCGACGGTTCACCGCGCGGCTGTTCGATACGACAGTGGTATCGAGCCCCATCGCGCAGTGTGATCGTGACGTCGGCCGGGCGGCCGGTGCGCGGGTACGCCGCGTCGGCGGCCGCGTCGAGTTCCACCACCACGGTGTCCATCAGCGCGCGCACGTCGGCGTCACCGCGGGTCGCCGCATCGAAGTCGGTCAATGTGACCGCGCCGCGCTGCAACGCGACCGCGACCGTGAACGGCAGACTCAACTGCGCCTGCAGAACCGTATCCAACTCCCGCCCAGCGTGTTTCGTCGCGATGGCGAAGGTTCCCACGCGCACCGAGTCGATCGCCGCGGCATCGAAGCGGTGGGTCGCGCGCAACTCGAGTGCCGCATCGATCGCCCCGTGCAGATGACGACAGCACGGATAGGGCTTGACGTAGGTGTTCGACAGCACCCAGTCCGCACCGAGCCCCGTGGTCACGATGCGCGGATCCCAGTCGGCGCCTTCGGTTCCCGCGTAGGCGGCGAAGTAGCCGTCCTTCCCCTCGAGGATCGTGGTCGGGCCGGTCAGGCCCGCCGCCGCCAGATCGACACTGGCGATGCCGTCGCGGGCGGCCTTGCCCGGATGAAACCGCTTCACCTCCGCGGACTGCCCGAGGAATTCGAACAGGCCACTCGCGTGCGAGCCCGCGATGCCGAGCGCATTCGCCGTCGTCCGCGCATCCAGTCCATAGAGCACCGAAACCGCTGCCGCAGCACCGAAGACGCCCGCGACGGGCGTGTTGTGGAAGTGCCGATTGCGGGTGGCGGGATGTCCGGCCGCCGCGATCCGGCAGGCGAGTTCCATGCCGATCGCCGCCGCGGTCAGGACGCGGGAACCGCTGATTCCCCGCTCCTGTGCGACCGCGAATACCGCGGGCAGGATCACCGACGTCGGATGCATGCTCCCCGGGGTGTACCCCTCATCGGTCTCGATCCCGTGCCCATTGGTGCCGTTCACCAGCGCCGCGCCGAGTACCGACATCCGTCCGTGCCCCACGGCGGTGGCCGCGTTGCCCGGGTACATGCGCCGGGCGTGGCCGCCGACAGCGGTACTGACCTCACGCGGAGCGCTCGCCACCACCCCCGCCAGGTGATCGAGGAGCAATCTCCGCACGTGGTGGTCCATCGCCTCGGGCAACGGCCGTTGCTGTTGATCGACGATCCAGTCGGCGACGATCTCGGTCAGTCGAGCAGAGGACGTCATTGGGGCTCCATCCGTGTTTCGAGCCGGGGTCGGGATCGCTCGGCGCGATCCCGACCGCATGCGACTACCTTCAAGAAATATTACATACTCTATAGAGTGAGGTCTCCGGTTGATGGGCTCAGCAGGAGACTCACCCGGCGGCTAACGAGCCGGAAGGACCTCGGTCAACTGTCGTGCAGGCTGCGGCCGACCGTCTCCGGGCTGTACCACGCCGCCAGCGCCGCGCCGAGGGCCATGACGAGCGCATAGATGGTGAACACCTGGCTGAGGCCGATGCTGTGCAGCCAGGTGTCGAGCAGTGGTGCGGTCCCACCGAAGACGGCGATCCCCAGCCCGTACGGAATGGCGACTCCCCTGGAGCGCACGGCCGTCGGGAACAACTCCGCGTAGAAGGCGGTGTTGGCGGCGGTCGCCGCGGAGAGCAGCACCAGGGAAATGGACATCACGATGAACATCTGCCACCACTGACTGCCCATCAGCCAGAGCGCGGGAAACGCGAAGACAGCGGTCGAGATGCCGTAGACCAAGAAGTTCGCCCGCCGTCCGAATCGGTCGGAGAATCGGCCCCAGAACGGGGTGGCGATGACGTACAAGGCCTGCGACACCAAAGCCACGATGAACGCGGAACGCTTGTCCACCCCGTAGGAAACGATCGCGTTGGTCGCACCGTGAACCACCCAAGAATAGAAGGTCACCGTAATTCCCGCAGTCATTACCAGGACTCGAAGGATGCTGCTGCGGTAGATCCAGAGATCCTTGAACATCGGCGTGGCCTGCGTCTCGGCTCGCACTTCGACCGTGTTGCTCACATGATCGGTGAAAGCCTCCGACTCGTGCAGTGTCCGGCGCAGGTAGAGTCCGAACATACCGGTGAATCCGCCGATGATGAATGGAATGCGCCATCCCCACGACTCCAATTGCGCTGTCGTCAACACCGTCGTGAGAACGGCGCCGATAGCGGTTGCCGTCATGATTCCGAGGATCAGCGCCATGCCGTTGAAGCTCATCCAGAGGCCGCGCCGTTTGGCCGGTGCGATCTCGGCTGAATACGAGTATGCGGCCGCATTCTCCCCGCCGTACCCGAATCCTTGCAATATTCGTGCCACGATCAGAATGACGACCGCCGCCATTCCGAGGGTCGCGGTGGTCGGAGTGATCCCGATGATCAGGCTGCCCACGGCCGTGACGGTCATGGCGATCACCATCGCGGCTTTGCGGCCGCGCCGATCCGCCAGCCAGCCGAAGAAGATCGATCCCGCCGGGCGGAACACGAACCCGACCGCGAAGACCGTCAATGCCGACAGGGTGGCTCCGATGGCTCCGACGCCGCCGAAGAATTGCTTGGCGAAAAATGGTGTGAAAATTCCGAATACAGCGAAATCGTAATACTCGAGAACGATGCCCAGGACGGTGCGAATCATCGCTCCCCGGGAACTGGCCTCGGTGACGGTCTTTTCTGTTGTTACGGCGGACATGACTCCTCCTCGGGTCTTGGGGTCACTGGTGAGAATCGATAATCCGCCGACTACGCGATGGAAAGAGCACGATAGACTTCGCGGCTGAATTCCGCTATCGCCGCACTGAACGCCTCCGGCTGTTCCGGCGCGAGCGCGTGTCCCGCGTTCGGAATGGTGCGCACCGTCACCCGATCGCCGAGCATGGGTTTGAATACGTTGGGCACGGCCACCGCATCGAATTCGGCCTGCAAATCCAGTAGCGGAACCGATCCGCCGGCGAAGTAGGAGTCGATGGGTGTGTTGTCCCGCGCGCGGGACTCTGCCTCATGCGTTTCCCGATGCCATCCGGTCAACCACACCGTCGGATCGTTGCCCGGCGCGAAGAACGCCTGCCTGAGATATTCGATTCGCTGCGCTTCGGGCAGTTCCGGGTTACCCGATCCGTCGACTGCTTCGCGCATTCTGCGGTATGGCTGCTCGGTGGAGCCGGGAGGCATTTTGCCCGACGATGCCGCGGCCATGATCAACCCGCACACCAGGTCCGGGCGGTCCGACGCGAGCATGCGCGCGGGCTGACTGCCCCAGGCATGCCCCACGACGACAGCGGGACCCGTCCCTTCGTGATCGAGCACAGCCGCGACGTCCGCGGCGAAGTCGTGCAGGTCCAGATCGTCCATCGGCCCGATGCTTCGGCCGATGCCTCGTGGTTGTGGGCGCACTACGCGGAAGCCGTCGGCTGCCAGTAGTCGCGCGACCTCGTCATAGTCCTCGGCCCCACGGCCGAGCGACGGAAGGATGACGATCGCGGGCCCACGACCTTCGGTGATGGCCTCGATCTGCACATCAGGGCCGGCGGGGATGACCGTCCGCTCGGGCTCTTCCACGAGGTTCGGTCCGTGGCCGGAATTGCCAGTCTTCATTGCGGTCCTCATTGTTGGGGAACTGTGGCCGGTTGTGGCCGGCATATGGAGGAATGCGAGGGCGGCACGAACCTCGGTTCGGGCGCAGGGTTTCGAAGCCTGCATCGAGCCGTCGCCGCAGACCCTTCATGCGGTCCAGATCACATCGGGCGACCCTCGTGAGCGAGGCTACATACTCTATAGAGTGTTGTCTACTGTCGATAGAGTGGCTAAGAGATCGCCACCCATGGATACACTTCGATGTAGTACAGAAAATAGAGTGGAGAGGACCTGCTAGCCCTCTCGACGACCCGCGGGCCGCCACGGCCCGCTCCGACCACCGCAGACTAGGTAGGGAAACCGTGATGACTTCGCGTGACAGAGCTGCCGCCCCTCCGCTCAGCCGCACCGCCTACGTCGCCGAGCGCTTGAAGGAAGACGTCGCCTCCGGAGCCATCAAGCCGGGTGAGCTCATCAAGCAGACCGTCCTGGCCAAGAAGTACGGTGTCAGCGCGACCCCGGTCCGCGAGGCCATGCGGCTGCTCGAGGCCGACGGCGTCCTCGACTATTCGCCGCATCGAGGCGCTACGGTCCGGGAGATGACGCCGGACACCGCGCGCGATCTGTACCGGCTGCGCGCCGCGGTGGAAAAAGTGGCCGCGGAAATGGCCGTCGATCGCATGACCGATGCGGGACTGGCCGCCATCAAGGAGAAGCACGCCGCTCTCGCGCAGGCACAGCGCGCCGGCACCGCGTCGCCGGCGGAGCTGTCGATGATGAACCGCGAGTTCCACTTCGCGATCTACCGGCAGACATCGCCGCTGATCGTGCAGCACGTCGAACTGCTCTGGGCGCGCTTCACACCCGACACCACGGTCTGGCGTCGCCCCGAGGACGCGGCCGAACTACAGCACGACCACGACGACATCCTCGACGCGCTCGTCCGCCGCGACGCGGCCGCGGCGGGGCGGTTGACGGCCGAACACATCGAGCACGCGGCCCGGATCCGGGAAAGCGAACCCGACTTGCGCGCCGCCGGCCACGACGAGCGTCAAGATTTCGAGCGAGCCTGACCGGTGCGACCCGCACGACCCTCGGCCGAATCCATCCGGTGATGCGGTCGGCTCGATCCATGCCGTCTTGGTTCGCGCTGCTCTGCACCGCGACAGGGCTGTCGCAGGCGGTCTTCACCGCCGTCCGGGTGATCATCTCCTATCGTGCGCTGGAATTCGGCGGCGACGGCACGACGATCGGCGTGCTCACTGCTCTCTACTCCCTGGTGCCGCTGCTGGCCGCCCTGCCGGCCGGCCGGGCCGTGGACCGTAGCCACGCCGCCGCGGTCTTCCGAATCGGTTGCGCGACAGCCGTTTCAGCGGTCGTCTGCGTAATTTTCAGCACCGGACTCCGCCAGCTGGCGGCCGGGACGATCCTGCTCGGCCTGGGCCACCTGCTCACCGTCGTCGCCGCCCAGGGCTATGTCCCGCTCATGTCCGATCCCGGCGACTACGACCGCAGATTCGGCGGGTTGACCGTATGGATCTCCCTCGGCCAGTCGGCCGGGGTACCGATCATCGCCCTGTTCTCCTCCCGACCGCACAGCGGGTCGGCCGCGCTGACCGAGACCCTATGGGTCATGGCGGTGCTGGCGGGCATCGCCACGGCCGTGAGTCTGCATCCCGCCCTGCGGATATCGCGACGCAGCAGCGAACACGCCGCGAACGGCCCGAACCAATCGATGATCGAGATGCTGTCCACGACCGGCATGCGGCCGGCCGTCTTCAGCAGTCTCATTGTGCTCACCTCGATGGACCTGACCGCCGCGTACCTGCCCATCTTCGGGCAACGCTTCGGATACTCCGTGCTCACCGTGACCGTCATCCTCACCGCGCGGGCCGCCGCCTCGGTCGTCTCGCGGTTCTTCCTCACCGACATGCTGCGCCTTGCCTCACGCAAGTGGCTACTGATCTCGGGCACACTCTGTTCGGCACTGCCGATCGCACTGATCCCCGCCATCCCCAACCCGATCGTCGTCACCGCCTTCATGGCCGGTGCCGGATTCTTCTGGGGCCTGGCCCAACCGCTCACCATGACCTGGGTCGCCGGACTCGTCTCCCCCGCCAACCGGGCCTCCGCACTTTCGTTGCGCCTCACCGGAAACCGCCTCGGTCAAGTCGTGATACCGCTGACCGCGGGCGCAGTCGCCGGGAGCGCGGGAACCGACGCGGTCTTCATTTTCACCGGGGGCCTCTTGGCGAGCGCGGCACTCTCGACCTGGCGAGCGTTGTCCCGAACCCGGTGACGCTTTACCGCACCCAATTCAACACTCGCGCAGCCGAACTCGGCATCGAACCCGCCATTCTCGGCGGAAGCTCTCGCCGCAGGAGCCCCCGATTTGGCAGCCGCTATGGCGGGCGCACTCGAGCCCGATCCCTCCCGGCTCCAACGCGGCCGACGGCTCGCCGCCGGATTCATCTGGGACAGCATGCGTTCACCGCCGGGCGAGCCCAGGACCCGAACGCGCCCTACGGCGACGACCTCCGCGACACCGACTGGTCTTCACATACGCAGACGGCCGTCCGATGCACCCGGATTCGGTCCGGGAACGATTCGAACGCCTCGTCGTCAGCTCCATGCTGGGACGCCGCGAAACCCCTGCGACGGCACCGCACCCATGAAACTGAGATTGACTAACGATGCCGAACGTGATGCCCAATGAACGCGAAAACGGCCCGGAACCTACTGGTTCCGGGCCGTTTCCCCTAGTAGCGGGGACAGGATTTGAACCTGCGACCTCTGGGTTATGAGCCCAGCGAGCTACCGAGCTGCTCCACCCCGCGTCGGTGAGGACAACATTACACATGGAATGGGAAGGGGACCTAATCGGCTGGTCAGAGCCGTTTTTCGGGGGGTGGGGCGGTTAGGGGAGGGGGCGGGCGTCGACGACGAGGGCGGTGGTGTTGTCGGTGCCGCCGGTTGCCAGGGCGGCGGAGACGAGGGTTTCGGCGGTGGACTTCGGGGAGATGCCGTCGGACAGAATCGATTTGATGGCGGGCATGGAGAGGCGTTTGCCTACGCCGTCGGTGCACAGCAGGAGGCGGCCGGTGCTGGAGCCGGTGGTGGTGTGGCCGATGTCTTCGGGGCGGGCGGTGCGGGCCGAGGTGGTGACGAGGTGGGCCATGCCGGGGAGGGGGTCGTGGCCGCGGGACCGGAAGTATTCGGCGACAGTGTGATCGGTGGTGACCCGGTGCAGGACTCGGCCGTTGAAGCGGTAGGCGCGGCAGTCGCCGACCCAGGCGATGTCGGTGGGGGCGTCGAGGTGGCCGGCGGCGGGCAGGACCGCGACGACCAGGACGGCGTCGGCGCCTTTTTCGGGTAGTTCTCGGAGCAATTCCTCTTGGGCGGCAACGATTCCCGCGTGCGCGCCGGACCGGGCGGCCACTCGCGCGGCGGTCCGGGCCACCAGCCGGGCGGCGCGCGCGGCGGCGAGATGGTCGCCGACGCCGTCGGCGACGACGAAAGCGCTTCGGCCCGTGCGATCGTCGGTGAAGGTGGCGACCGCGTCGGCATTGATCTCGCGGCGACCGGGCTTGCTCACCGCCGAACCCGACACCCGGCCGAGCCGTACTTCACGGTCCGGCTCGGCGGTTTCGATCTCGATGGCTTCGGTGTGCACGGTCCGACCTCCTGGGACTCGGCCTCACGGGGGTGCTGTCTGCCAGCACTACCGATTCAACGACCGAAACCCGAACAGCACTCCCGAATTGCCTGTGCGATTGCTGTGGAGTCGGCTGCGGTTGGGTCACGACGGGTCAATACACGAGGCCCGCGGGCTGGCCGTTGGGGCAGGCGTAGCCCGGGAGCACGGCCGAGCCATTGGGCGGGACGACCACCGATACCGCGTATTGCGGCCCGCTCTGACAGATTTCGGTGCCGAAGACGGTCTGGGGTTCATCGGTCGAGTTGAAGCAGGCCGGGCCGGCGCACGAAACACCCGGCGGAATCGCGGCACTCGCGGGGGCCGCCATGGCCGCGGCCGCGCCACCGAGGGCGGTGGCCGACGCTACGGCCAGGATCAATCGCTTCATTTCTGCTCCGTTCATCTCGCGCGGCGCTCCATGGAACCGATCGCAGCTAATGATCAGCAATCCAGTGAGGCTAGACCTCGAACGCGGATCCGGGCTATGTCGAGGGTCACCGCCTACGCCGCGACGCGTAGGCCCGATGCCGCCCACCGGCGGATGTGCCCGCACCGCGCCGCGACGTGAACTGGATCGCATGAACGCGATCGAACATCGGACCGTCATCGTCAACGGCCTACCGACCCATCTAGCCGAGTCCGGCAGTGGACCGCTGGTGATCCTGCTGCACGGATTCCCGGAACTCTGGTACTCCTGGCGGCATCAGCTGCCCGCGCTCGCGGCGGCCGGGTATCACGCGGTCGCGCCGGACCTGCGCGGTCACGGCCGCACCGCCGCGCCGCCCGATGCCGCCGACTACGGGATGGCCGCGTATGTGGACGACGTCCTGGGACTGCTGGACGTGCTGGGCGAGTCGACCGCGGTGCTGGTCGGCCACGACTGGGGCATGCGAACCGCCTGGGCGGCAGCCGAATCGCATCCGGCGCGGTTCCCGGCGATCGTCGCGCTGAGCGTGCCGCACCAGGCGCGCACTCCGGCGCCGCCCACCGAGCAACTGCGCGCCTGGGCCCGCGACCGACTCAACTGGATGCTGTATTTCCAAGAGCCGGTGGCCGATTCCGACCTGTCCGCCGACGTCGCCCGCACCCTGCGGCTGATGCTGTACGGCCTGTCCGGCGACGCGGGCGAGCTCGGGGTACGTCTGCTGACCACCCTCCCGGCGGACGCGGTACTGCTCGACGAGATCCCCGAACCGCCCGGCCCGCTCCCCTGGCTCAGCGACGCGGACCTCTCCTATTACGTCTCCGAATACCAGCGCACCGGATTCCGCGGCGGACTGAACCGCTACCGCAACGCGGACCGTGACTGGCATCGGCTGCCCACCCTCGGCACCGGCGTCCTCCCGCAACCGACCCTCTTCGCCGGAGGCGCGTACGACACCGCTGTTCGCTTCAACGACCTGTCGGCCATGCGCACGCTGGTTCCGAACCTGCACGAGCCCATGGTCATCCCCGGCTGCGGCCATTGGATCCAGCAGGAACGCCCGGACGAGATCAACGAGGCCGTCCTCGCGTTCCTCGACAAGGTCGGCTGACCCTGCCGGGCAATCCGCCGCGCGCGTCCTATTCTGAGGACGTGCCGCGGCGGAATCCCGAATCCAGACCACGACGGCCCGAACGCAGCGAACGGCTGCGCAGCCCCCAGCCCGTGCTCAGTCGGCGCATGCCGTCCCAGCGCGGCGCGATGGAACAACCCAATGCGCGCCACGACGGCGCGGCCGCGCTCACCCCGATGTTCTGGGTCGCTCTCGTACTGACCGGCGTGGCCGCCGGACTCGGCGGGATCGCGCTGATGGCCCTGCTGTTCCGGGTCGAGGCCGTCGCCTTCCCCGGCGGCGGCGCCTATCTGTCGAACGTGGCGCAGGCGTCGTCGGTGCGGCGGGTGGTTTCGCTGCTCATCGCCGGTGTGGTGGGCGGGGTTTCGATCTATCTGCTGCGGCGCTGGACCCCCGGCGAGAAGACCGACCTCGACGACATCGTCTGGACCGAATCCGGTGACCTGTCCTTCCGGCGCTGCCTGGGCACCGCGGTCATCTCCGAGGTCATCATCGGACTGGGCGCGTCGCTGGGCCGCGAAGCCGCGCCCAAACTGATGGGCGGCGCGTGGGGCAGTGTGCTGAGCCGCGGGTTCGCGCTGAGCGCGGCCCAGCGGCGGCTCCTCATCGCCTGCGGCGGCGGGGCCGGTCTGGCCTGCGTGTACAACGTGCCCTTGGGGGGAGCCTTCTTCACCGCCGAAATCTTGTACGGGACAACCTCTATCGCCATCCTGCTGCCCGCGCTCGCCTGCTCGGGGATCGCGACCATGACGGCGTGGCTGTATCTCCCCAACCGCGCCACCTACCTGGACATCGCCCCTTACGACTGGAGTCCGTCGCTGCTGACCTGGGCGCTGCTGATCGGACCGTTCCTCGGGCTGGCAGCCACCGGCTATATCCGGGTCATCGGCTGGCTCTCGCACTACCGTGTCAGCGGGATCGGTGTCCTGATCGCGCCCATCCTCGCCTTCGGCGCGCTCGGGCTGGTCGGCATCGCCTACCCGCAACTGTTCGGCAACGGCCACGGCATCGCGGCGGCCGCCTTCCTGGGTCTCGGCGGTGCCGGATTGCTGCTGACGCTGGCCATTCTCAAACCGATCGTCACGGCCGTCTGCCTGGGCAGTGGCGCGCCCGGCGGATTGTTCACGCCGATCCTCAGCACGGGGGCGGCTTTCGGCGCGGGCACCGGAATCCTGTGGACGCGGATGTGGCCCGGCTCCCCGGTCGGCGCGTTCGCCATGGTCGCGGCCTGCGCCGCCATCGGCGCGTCGATGCAGGCCCCGCTCACCGGCCTGGCCCTGGTCCTCGAACTCACCCACGGCGGCTTCGCCATCCTGCCCGCCATGATCGCCGCCACCGCCACCGCCACGCTGGTGGTGCGCCACCTCGACGGCTACTCCATCTATTCCGCGCGGCTGCCCGCCCACCCGCCCGGCCGGATCGAAAGCCACGGCCTGGCTTCCTGAAAACCGTTGCTCAACTGAGGGTTCGGGTCGCCGACCGCAGTTCCTCCAGCGCTGCCAGGGTATAGGGCGCCAACGCGGCCTCCCGATCGCCCTCGAGCCATTGGGCGAAGCCTCGTTTGAAGGCGAGGACACCGAGTTCGCTTGCGACGTGGGCGATGTGGTCGGGCACGCCGCGAGCGATCAACGCGTCGTTCATGGCTGCGGCGAGACCCACCTGTTTGAGCGCATCGCGTTCCTGAAGTTCGACATTGGCGGCGATCGCGGCCGTCACCCGAGGCGCGATTTCGTGGTTCATCGGCCCCATCGCACTCGACGCGCGTTCGAGCCCGCCCGCGACGGCCTCCAGCGGAGTCACGGCCTCCGGCGCTTCGGCGATCCCCTCGGACAACAGCCGGCTCAACGTCTCCTGTCCGGCAACCAGCAGATCTCGTTTGTCCGGGAAATGGCGAAAGAAGGTGCTCTTGGTGACCCCGGCGCGCTCGGCGATCTGCGCGACAGTCGTGGCGTCGTACCCCTGCTCGGTGAACAGATCGACCGCGGCCAGAACCAGCCGCTCCCGTGCCCCGGGTTCCCAACGCGCCATGCACCCATCGTAAATGACGGGATGGTTGTCCCATCACTGCCGGGTCGACTCGGGACGGCCCGGATGACGGCCACTCACTTCGAACGCTCTCTCGGTGAATCGCATTGTTTCGAAAAGAAATTGGCCTCGATTCGAAAAATCAGGATCTTTCTCCAGGAAATTCGGGGTCATTCGATCTCGAAGTCGAATGTTCTCCCGGTACGGCGACACGATCGCAGGAGAGTCGCGAATCGAGGACCAGCGGCTACGGTATTCCGCATTCGACCGAGGAGGCAAGGGAATTCATATGCGCGGGAGGATTTCCAGCAGGTTGGCCGTGGTCATCGCCGTAGCCGTGTGCTCTGCAGGCTCGAGCATGGGATCCGCCGGGACAGCGGGAGCGATCGACGATGTGCCGACTCCCCTACGGCCCGCCACGGCCCAGGATATGACGGCCGGGGACTACATTCTGGATTTCGGATGGTTCCATGCCCAGGATCCGCACGGGCTCGGACTTTTCCAGTTCACCTATCTGAACCACGGCATGGCCGGGGTCAAATGGGGTTACATGAACAACCTCAATCTCAACGATCCACAAGGCGATTACCGCAACCTGGTGGAATACCCCGCGAGCCCGGTGCACGTCACCACCGCGCCGACCATCGACAGCGCCATCCTGCACTTCGTGTGGGACGACGAGAAACAAGCCTGGCACCTGACCTACGACAATATGGATACCGTCGCCGACCTCTGGTACACCAACACCCACCCGGGCGCCGCGATGGATCCGGTGGACTGGGACGGCACCAAAGTGTTCTGGGCGTCCTCCATCGCCACCGCCGATATCAACGGCCGGGTCAAGTTCCCGGGGCATTCGGAGTTCACCGAGGTGAATCACTGGGTGGGCGAACAGGAACGGATGGCCGGCGGATTCCTGCTCGGCCCGGGCCATGTCGGCTACGACTACGCCCAGTCCGGGAATCCGGATGGGTCGGCGGATCAGCTGTTCGTGTTTCCCGAGGCGGACGGCAAGACACGCGGGGTGCTCGCGCACACCGCGGCCGATGGGGCGCTGACCATGTGCGAACCACGGAGTTATGAACAGACGGACTGGGATTCGATGTCGTCACCGGCCGAGCAGATCGGTCCGTTCGACTATCCGCGCACCGTCTCGGCGTCGTGCGATGACCTGTCGATCTCCTTCCACGTGGATCAGCCGCACCTGTTCCCGCTCAACATCCAGCTGTCCACCACCACGATGTCGCAGGGCCACAGCAGCGTTCCGGGTTCGCGGGCCACCATCCAGCACGCCCGCGACGTCGGCACCGGCTTCAACACCGGACTTCCGTTGTACGGCTTCCCGAATCGACCACCCACCTACTGGAACTGAGCGAAAGGCAGTCGAGACAATGAACCAAGCCTTCTGCGAGGGAATGAATTCCGTACTGAACGCCTTCGCCTACACCCCGGCCTTCTACACGGTCGTGCACGGCCTCGACGCCATCTGGGACGGCGGATTGAGCGCCATCTGGGCAGCGGCCGCGGGGCGTTGAGAATGTCCCCACAGCGAAGTCTTCGATGGGCCTACCTGGCCACCGCGTTCGCCGCCACAACGGTCGCGATCACCGCCTGCGGTCACTCCGACAGCGGCTCGGACAAGAACCCGACCACCTCGTCGACCACGAGCGCCACCGTTTCGACCACAACCTCCACCACGTCAGCGCCACCCAACCAGACATCGAACCCCGCGCCACCGCCGGCTCGGACCACCGGTCCCGCACAGCCGCCCGCCACGTCGAAGCCCGCCGACACCACACCCAAGGCGGGCGATCCATGTCCCTATGACGGTGCGGGACTCGGGCAATGGCAGTGGACCGGCGCGAAGTGGGTCTGCGTACCCGTCCAGTCCCCGGGTGGCGGACAGCCCGACACGGGCGGCGGCATGGGCGGCGGCCAACCCGACACCGGCGGCGGCATGGGCGGCGGTCAGCCGACCGAAAGCGGCGGCATGGGAGGCGGCCAGCCCACTACGGACGGCACGGGCGGCGGCCAGCCCGACACCGGCGGCATGGGCGGCGGCCAGCCCGAAGGGTGAGGAAACTGTAGTGGCCCAATCAATTCGAGCCATTCGTCAGTGAGGATCAACACCATGCCCGACTTCCGTCTGCGTGGTCGCCGTGCTCACGCGCGCCGCCAAAGCGCCCCGGCAGTCCGCCGGGAGCATTGATCAGGTCCTCGGGCTCGGGGCAGACCGAACGGCGAGGGTGACCTCGAGCCGGGCGCCGCCCAGCGGGCTGTCGGTGAGCCGGACACTTCCGCCGTGCAGCCTGGCCTGCTGTTCGATCAGGGCCAATCCCAGTCCGCTCCCGGGTGTTTCGGTCGTTCCGCGGACGAAGCGGTGGAACACGCGCTCGCGGTCGAGCGGTGGCACGCCGGTGCCGTTGTCGTCCGCGGATACGGTGATCAGACCGTCTCCCGTTGGGCGAGCGTCGATTTCGATGCGTGTCGCCCCGCCGTGCCGGACCGCGTTGGTGATGGCGTTGTCGAGAATCAGCCGGATCCCGGCGCTCAGGCCACGGATGTACAACGGCTCGGCCCGCAGGGACGCGACCTTCGTTCCCGGATGCGAGCGATGGGCCGCCTCGGCGACCTGGTCGATGAGCTCGTCGAGATCGATTTCCTCCCAGTCGGATTCGGTGATCATCTCGCCCCGCGCCAGGCATTCCAGGGCGGACAGGGTCGATTCCACGACGCGCTGGGTGTTGAGCACGTCGTGGAGGATCTCGGTCCGGTCCCGCTCCGGAAGCGGCAGTGAGCACAGGACTTCCAGGTCGGTGCGCATGGAGGTCAGCGGTGTGCGCAGCTCGTGGGCGGAGGTCGCGGCGAAGTCGCGTGCGGCGGAGAGCGTGTCGGCGGTGGTGCGGCGTTCCTCGGCGATGCGATCCAGCATCTCGTTCATGGCGGCGGCCAGTTCCGCGGTCTCGGTGGTACCGCCGCGTGGCGAAACCTCCAGTTGCAGTTTCGAACCCACGTCACGGGTGGCGGTCGTCAACTCGCGCAGCGGCAGTACCGCCCGGCGCGCCACCCACCAGCCCAGGACGGTCGCCACCAGGACCGCGACGACGGCCGCCCCGAGAATACGGTGGGTCTTCTGCGATACCACCTGTGCCACCAGCGATTTGGGCACGGCCGTAGTGACCGCGACTTCTTTGCCGGAAGCCGGCAACTCCCACACGTACCCGGAAGCATCCTCGAGTACCACCAGACGCGGCGGGCTGGACGGCGTCGGCTCCGGGACCGAATCGTCCGTCGTGACGGACAGCGACCGGGCGATGTCGTCGAGCTGGCGGCCGGTGTCGGTCTTGGCCACCAGCACGAATACCGCTGCCATGGCACAGATCACCAGCACCGCGACCGACGCGCAGGCGATCGCGACGCGGGTCTGCAGCGAGATGGTCCGCTTCACGGCTCGGTCCGTAGCACATAGCCGACCCCGCGCACGGTGTGCAGCACACGGGGACACCCGGTCGCCTCGATCTTGCCGCGCAGGTAGGACACGAACACGTCGACGACCTTGGTCTGCGTCTCGAAGGTGTATCCCCAGACGTCGCTGAGCAATTCGGTGCGCTTGAAGACCTGGCCGGGCACCGCTGCCAGCGCGGCCAGGAGATCGAACTCCCGCTTGGTCAGGTCGAGTAATACGCCGTTGGCGTAAGCGCGGCGTGCACCGATCTGGACGGTGAGCTCACCCACCGCGACCTCGGCGCAAGGATCGACAGTCGCGCTCACGCCGCTGCGGCGCAGCAGCGCCTGCAACCGGGCCACCAACTCGCCCAGGTGGAACGGCTTGGTCAGATAGTCGTCCGCGCCCGCGGTCAGCGCCGAGATGCGGTCGCCGACCTCCGATCGGGCACTCAGCACACAGATCGGCACCTCGTTGCCCAGCGACCGCAGCGCCGTCACCACCTGAACCCCGTCCAGACCGGGCATGTTCAGGTCGAGTACCACCGCGGCAGGCGGACAGGTGGCCATCGACTGCAGTGCGGACGCCCCATCCGTGGCGGTCGCGACAGTGAACCCCGACAGCCGCAATCCCCGTGCCACCGAAGCCAATACCCGGGCGTCGTCGTCGACGACCAGCACCACGTCATTCGACATGTCACCGCGCCTCTCGCACGCCCTACTGACCACCGGTCATGCCGCCACCGTCCGGCTGACCACCGGTCATGCCGCCGCCACCGCTCTCCGGCTGCCACTCGCCGCCCGGCTGGCCGCCGGTCATGCCACCGCCATCGGGCTGTCCACCGGTCATGCCGCCGCCCTGCGGGATCTCGACGCTCGGGTTCTGGGGATTGCCGGGACGACCGGGCTGCGTGGTCACCGGCGGGCGGGTCGGCTGGATCTGAGGTTGCCGAGTGACCGGGGCGGGCTTGCCCGGTCGGGCGGTGTCGGCCGGGACCTGCGTCGGGTTGCCCTGGCCGGCCGGCTGCGCGGGACGTTCGGTCACCGTGGTGGTTGTGCTGGAATCGGCGATGTTCCGGTGGGTGAAATGGCTACCTGCCGCCGCGCCCGCGCCGATCGCGCCGACTGCCGCCACCGAGGCGGCGATGACTTTCACACGCTTGTTCATGAAACCTCCTCAGATTTCTTGTCGGATTCGAGCCGGGCCCTGACGCACCGCGCTCACTCAGCATTCCCGGCGCCATCCATTAGCTATCCGGTTGCTGACCAAATCCAGACTGGCATCAAATCTGAACCACCGTCAAGCCACCTGGTTCAAAATTGATGAGAGCCTGATCACGCAAACTCACAAATTGCCTGCTAGATTGCGGATTGTGGCTGTATCAGATCTGTCCCATACTGGAGACGTGGAGAGCGATTTTGGCAAATGGGTGGACACCGTAACCGGCGGTGCCGGTGACCGTGCGATCGCGCAGCGGATGGGCACCGATCACAATCGGGTCCGACGGCACCTGACCAAGACCGATTCGCCTGTGGCGGGCACTATCCTGGAGTTCTGTGACGCCTATGGGGTGAGTCCTGTCGAAGGTTTGGTGCAGGCCGGGCTGGTCAGGCCCGAGCAGGTGCATCTGCCGATCGTCACGGCCCGCTCCTCGATTCCCGAGATTCTGCGCACCGCGAGCAACAGCCAGTTGGCCGATGAAGTGACGAGGAGATTGCTGACCGGCGCCGAGCCCGAACCTCGACCGAGCCGTACGGAACAAGTCGTGAAGGGTCTGATCGGATGAACGCCCAAGATGTCCTGTTCGCCTGTGCGGCAGGGTTTGCCGCCGTGGTGGCCGCGCTGCGCGCCACCCAGTGGCGGGACCCGCGCACCCGCGCGCTCACCATCGCGATCGCCGCACTCGCCCTCTACAGCGCCGACTGGATCGGTGACGAATACCCGGCGCCGCTGCGGGTTCCGCCCAGCGAGGCCGATCTGCTCCGCTACGCGCTCGTGGTCACCGCCTGCATCGGCATCACCGCCCACCTCACCCGGGCGATGGGGCAGCACAAGCTCACCCGGCCCGCGTACGTCTCCCTCGGCATCGGCGTCGTGGTCGGCATCGCCTACGCCCTGCTGCGCAGCCTGCACACCTGGCACGGGTGGGGCTCGCTGCTCGCGATCACCGTCGCGGCGATCGCCATGGCCACCAATACCGCCGTCTTCGCCGTCACCATCCCCGCGCTGCGGCTGCGCACCCTGACCGGCTTCGAAAGAACCGCGCTCTCACTGCTTTTCGCGAGCGCCCTCATCAGTCTGCTCGCCGCCGCCCACCGGCTCTGGGCCCAGTTCAACCCGAACGACGCGAACACCGTGCACCACGGCTACTTCCACGACCTGATCCCCGCGAGCCTGCCCACGATCCTGTCGGCGTTCGCCTATACCGCCTTCGCGGCCATCGGTTACTGGGCGCGACGGCAAGAACACGCACGCGAGGGCATCCCGGAGACCACGGTCCGATCGACGCGCTAGGCGGGGCCGACCCGGTCTCCCGGTTCCTATCCATTCCTTAACCGTTCGCGGTCCAGTCCGCTAACCCGCGTGCGACGAGCATTGCTGGAATGAGATCACCCACTTCGCGAATCGCGTTCGCCATCACCGGTGCGGCCTTGGTCGCCGGCCTCACCGCATGTTATCCACTGCAGAACTCTCGCCCCGGGATCTTCCCGGCTCCCGGCGGCAATGTGTCCGCGCCGGAATGGTTTTCCTGCGGCGCCGGACCGAGCGGTCTGGCAGTGAAGGCATACGGGATGAACGACGACCCCGGAGTTTGCGGCCGGGCAATGGAAGCAGCATGGGCCTACTCCCATCAGTACCCCGACTGGAACCATCGGGGATATCAGGTTCCGGTGACGACCCGCACCGCCGGCACCTGGGACTGCGGCGAAATCGCCACGGACCCGACGCCTTACCAGGAATGCACGCTTCGAGGGAGCCCGGTGGACGTCCTCCGACTGCTGTCCTGACGTACGGTGGCCGATATGGCCGATTCGGGGATCGAGTTGTTGGAGGGGGTCGCGTCGCTGTCGGTGCCGGCGCGGCGGGCGGCGGTAGCGCGGGAGGCGTTGCGGCTGGCGGGGACACCGGGGTTGGCGCGGGTGCTGAGCGAACTGTCCGGGAGTGGGCGGTACGGGCGGCGGACCGCGGTGTTCATGGCGGTGGTCGGTGGGGAGCGGAATTATCTGCGGGCACAGTCGGATTCGACGGATCCCGACGATGCGGGGCGGGCGCTCGCCGCGTTGATCCGAGTGGGCGCCGAACCCGAGGATGTGCTGGATCGGCTGCCGAGCCTGTCCCGGCGGGGGCGGCAGCGCGTGTATCGGGCTCTCGCACACGGGAATCGGGAGGTGCTCGCCGACGCGATGGCGCCGCGGGTGCGGGCGCTCTACGGGGACGGCGAGGCCGCGCGGATCCTGGCGTTCTGCTCGGCGAAGGTGGTGACGGAGCTGCTCCCGGAGCTGGCCTATGCGGCGACGCACCGGTCGGCGCTGGGGCATCGGCATATCGGTGTGCTGGTCGACTACGTGAGCGAGCGGGCGGCGGACGCGGGGAAGGACGAATGGCGCGAGCTCTGGCAGTGGCTCACCGCCGATGTGCACGCGGCCGCCGGATACGACCCGGCGCGGCTGCTGACGCTCGCCGCGCAGGCGGTCACCCTGATTCCGGTGTCCGCGCTGAAACCCGTTGCGGGCCTGCTGGCCCGGCACGATCCCGACGCGGTGTGCGAGCTGATCCTGCATCCGAGCGGGCGCGGCCGCGAACTGGCGGGTCCCGCGGTCTGGCGGGCCCTGCGCACGCTGCCCGACGATCGGCTCGAACGGCTCTACGAGGCGTGCGCACCGCACGAACGACGCCGCTTCCTGCGCCTGCTGTCGCCCGCACGGCGGACCGCGATCGCCGGTCCCCTGCTGACGCGCCCCGGCCTCGGGCCCGCAGCCACCGACCTGGTCGCGCTCGACGCTCTGCCCGGGCGCGAACATGCCGCCATCGCACGGGAACTGCTCGCCCGACCGGGCGGTGCGGACATCCCGGAGATCGCCGAGCTGCTCACCGCCCGCCTGCCTTGGCCCGAGGCGAAACCCGCACTGGCCGAAGCCATTCGGCGACCCGAGGCCGAGGACCGGGCACGCGCCTACCCCGGGCTGGTGACCGCGGCCGTCGGCAGCCACGATCCGGAGGTCATCGGCGAGCTCCTGGAGTTGCTGAAGCGGCTGCGCAATGAGCAGGATCCGGTGCGCCGCAGCGCATTACACGCTGTGACGACAATTCCGCCCGCCCTCCTCGAAACCGGCCACCTGCCCGCGCTCGAACAACTGGCCGGTGACGCGCTGCAGGCTCGCGACCGCTCCTATCAGAGCGTCGCGACCATCGGGACCCTCACCCGCACCCTGCTGCTGCGCGGCGCGCAGACCGGCGACAGCGCCTTCACCGACACCGCCTTGCGACTCACCACCCGGCTGGCCGAGCAATCCGCTCCCCTGAATCTGACCGGGCTGCACCACAATCTGCCACGCGGCATGGAGCACCGGCTCTTCGCCGCACTCCGCCCGCGCCTGCTCGACGACGCCGCCCGCGACCGCTGGGCGCTGACCCTGGAATTGGCCGACGGGCTGTGGCGACGCGCCTACGCCCTCACCGAGCTCCAGGACCTGGTGCTGAATGCCTGTACGGCGCACGATGATTCGACCGTGCGCCGGGCGGTGCGGCTGGCGCTGGCGGCACCGGCCACCCGAGACGCCCACCTCGACGACCTGCTGCGCCGCGATCGCTCGCTCATCGCGCTGCCGGAGGTGCAGGCCGTCATCGCCGGTCGGCGCACGGACCTGCTCGACACGGTCCTGGCCGGGGCGACCTCGGGACGCTTCCTGTCCAAGAAGATCCGATTCGTGCCCAGCTTCGACACCGGATTCGACCGCTGGACACCACGCCAGGTGGACCGGTACGCAGCACTGCTGGACACCTACGCACGGTCGCCGAAAGCCTCGGTCGCGGAACGCGCCGGCGCGGTCCGCCGACTGGGTTTGCTGCCCGGGACCTTCGATCGTCTTCTCCCTTATATAAGGACAAACGATCTCACCGTCGCCGAGGCTGCCCTCACCGCCCTCGGCCGCAGCGAAGAACCCGAGCGCGCCATCGCGGTGCTGGCCGCACACACCGGGGACGACAAGGCGCGAGTCGCGGTGAGCAGCATCACCGCCTGCGCCTACGCGATACCGCCGGACCGGCTGAGCAGCACCCTTGCGCCACTGCTGGATTCGCCGAAGATCACCGCCGTCAAGGAGGGCGTGCGACTGCTCGCCGTCCTGCACGCCCCCGACGCCATGGCGATCGTCCGCGCCCGCTGGGATCGGCCGGACGCGCACCGCGATATCCGCCGCGCGGCCGTCTTCGCCGCCCACCGACTGCTCGATCGCGAGGAGGCGTGGCAGCTCATCGCCGAGGCCGCCACCGATCCCGAAGTGGCCGGGGCGATCATGGACCTGCCGCCGCGACAACTGCCGGTGCCGCAGCGCGAACGCTTCGCGGCCTTCCTGCGCGATCTGGCGGCCGGACCCGACCATCGGGTGGCGGTCGCGGCATTGAACGCGCTGACCCGCTGGCACCGGTGGTCCCCGGCGGACACGAGCACGGTCCTCGTCGATCGCTTCACCGATCTGTCCGAGCTCGGCCTGTGGACGGCCGCGATGCGGGCCATCCTCGCCCGGGTGGCCGCGCAGGGCGACCCGGGCATCCTGCTGACCGTCATCGACCGCCTCCCGGACACGGTGCTGCCCGGTCGCGATCTGCCCGCCCGGCAACGGCTGTCCATGTTGCTGAAATGGCTGAGCACCACCGTGCGCAACAATGACGCCGCCCGCCCGGTCGCCGCTCCGGTCATCGAGCGGCTGGTCGCTGACCCGCTCTGGCACGGGCAGCTCATCGAACTCGCCATCGCGGCCGTGCGCTGGACCGAGGCCGAGCCGACCGTCGCCGCCGTGGAGGGCTTGTCCGCCATGGCCTCCGGCGCGCTGACCGGTCTGCCCGCCGAGCAGTTCTCCGCCCGGCTCCCCCACGATCTCGGCGGCGGCCCGGCCGAGCTGCTGGCCCCGATCGCCACGGCCCTGGCCGCGAGCCGCACGGCGTCCAGCGCCCTGGTGGCCGTGGCGCTGACGGCCCGGTGTGGTTCCGCGCTCGGCTGGCCCACGCCCTGGCCCGATCTCCTGACGAGCCTGCGCGCGCATCCGGACGTGGATGTCCGCCGGGGCGCGAGCGCCGTGTACACGGCCCCGGAATAGCGGGCGAGATATCGAGAAATAGAAGAAGGCCCGGAACCTGGTGGTTCCGGGCCTTCTTCGTTAGTAGCGGGGACAGGATTTGAACCTGCGACCTCTGGGTTATGAGCCCAGCGAGCTACCGAGCTGCTCCACCCCGCGTCGGTGAACACAACATTACACACGGGCGATGAGCAGCGCCAAATCGGCTGGTCAATAGGGGTTTTTACGACCCCCTACCCCGGCGAGGCCCGGATGTGACGTAGCGAATCGAGCAGGACGGTCGTCCACTAAGCGGAGTGATCAGGTTGAAAATCTTCCATTTGAGAGCCTCGCGCGCACGTTTGGCCGCCGGAATGGCGAAGAAACGTGACTCACATCACTAATTCGTAGTGAGTTGAGTCACATCACGGGTGTATAACAGACCGATCGGGATTCGCATTTGCAGCATAGCCAACCTGCATCAACGCGGTTTTCGGCATCATTCGCTTCATGCAATTCTGAAGTTATCAAGACGTGATCTACCGAGATTTCCTCGTTATGGTCAGTTCCGGCCCGGATCAAACCTGAGATGGGCACCGAACCGAACCGCTGCACTCCGGAAACCCTGTCCCGCGGTCGGAAACCCAGACCTCCTGGGGACAGGGACACGGCGGAGCACACGCGCCGGGCCGGAAGCGCAGGGAGGGAAAACACCATGAAACAGAACCGGAAGTTCAACACTCGCGCCCTCGGCTTCGCCGCCGTCACCGGCGCACTTGTTGCCGTCCCGTTCGGCTTCACCGCAACGGCTTCCGCCGCGACACACGACTGGGACGGCGTCGCCCAGTGCGAGAGCGGCGGCAACTGGGGCATCAACACCGGCAACGGCTACTACGGCGGCTTGCAGTTCACGCAGAGCACCTGGGCCGCCAATGGCGGAACCGGCTCGCCGGCCAATGCCAGCAAGGGCGAGCAGATCCGCGTGGCCGAGAACGTGCTGGCCACCCAGGGTGCCGGCGCCTGGCCCGTGTGCGGAAAGTACCTGCGCTACGGTGCATCCACCCCCGAGCCCGAGGCCGCTCCCGAGCCCGAGGCTCCGGCCGCCGCTCCCGCCGCCCCGACCGACCGCCAGGCCCTGATCGACCAGGCCGAGAGCGTCGCCGGTGGTCTCGCCCAGCAGTTCGGCGTGCAGGACCAGTACAACGGGATCCTCCAGTCGAACGCCCCCCTCATCGAATCGTGGGGCAAGTAGTTCAAAACTCCTTCCCCATACCGGAAGAAATGGAAAGGTGCTGCCGTCAATGGAGACGGCAGCACCTTTCGCTATTCGGGGGCAATAATTCTTACTATGCGGCAGTAAATTGCCCCTTATTTTCGAGGGCCCATTCCTGGAAGGTTCGCGGTGACCGGCCCGTGACCTCCGCGACCGTCGGATGCACCACCGAGGTGAACGACTCCAGCGCCATGGCGCGCAAAGCCATGATGGCCGAAGCCATCTCGGGATCGACCCCGAACCGCAGCAGGTCCGCCTCGGCCGCCTCCGGCGAGATCTCCTCGAATCGCAGTGGGCGGCCGATGATTTCGGCCAGGACCTCGGTCTGCTCACCCGGCGAGAGCGCCCGCGGACCGGTCAGCGTGTAGACCTTCCCGGCATGACCGGGCTCGGTGAGCGCCGCCGCCGAGACCACCGCGATATCGAACGGATCGATGACCGCGATCCGGCCTTGACCGAAAGGCGCACGGACGGTGGCGGATTCGCGGATCGAGTAGGACCAGTGCAGGGCATTGGACATGAATCCCATGGGGCGCACCATGGTCCAGTCCACGCCGCTCGCGCGGACGGCGGCCTCGCCCGCGCGATGCCAGGACGGGATCGGGTCGGTGGCGGCCGCGTCACCGGCTCGGCCGGAGGACAACTTCACCAATCGCTCGACGCCCGCGGCGGCCGCGGCGGTGGCGAGATTCGCGTCGTGCTCCGGGATTTCGGTACCGGACGTCGACAGGAAGACGCGGCGGACTCCGGCCAGCGCGGCGGGCAGGCTGCCCGGGTCGCCCAGATCGGCGCGTACCACCTCCACGCCCGTGGGCAGATCGGCGGACTCGGGTCGGCGGGTGATCGCCCGCACCGGCAGGTCCGCGGCCAGCAGCCGGTCGATCACGGCCCGGCCGACAGTTCCGGTGGCTCCGGTGACGAGAAACATGGGTGCTCCGTTCATCGAGATGTGGCGGGCAATTCCCGCCTCTCGATCATGGAACTTGCGTGAATATCAGGCCATCGACCAGAGAAAAGCCGTAGAAAGCCGCCATATATTCGGGCAGATCGCGTGGATTTCCTCCATGCGCGGAGAACGAAATCATGGAATCGTCCACCGTCGCCCCCCACCGAACGCGAAAGGCGCTGTCACCCAATGGATGACAGCGCCTTTCGATCGTGATCGAGCCCCTACTTCGGAGCGCTCTCGTAGGTGTTCACCGCGGTCTGCAGCTGTTCGAGCGCCTTGCCGAGCTGTCCGAGATCGCCGGACTTCTGCGCGTCCTGGACCGCCTTCAAGGCGTCGTCGAGTTGTTTGACAGCGGCGTCCTTACCGCTGGATCCGGTGGCGGGCGGCGCCACCGGTGTCGTCGACGGCGGCGGTGTCGTCCCGCCCTGGGCCGGCGGGGTGACCGCCTGTCCGGGCTGATCGGTCGCGGCGCCACTGGCGCTGGAGAGCACCTGGTCGAGCGCTTCCTTGACCGTCGCGCCGTAGCCGACCTTGTCCCGGTAGCTGGCGAGGACCTTCACCAACTGGGGGAACGTCGGCGCGTTGGGCCCGCCGCTATTGCGTTCCAGATACCAGGGTTCGATATAGAGGATGCCGCCGTCACCGACCGGCAGGGTCAGCAGATTGCCATATTTGATCTTGTTGACATTGCCGCCCGTGAGCAGGTTCCGATCCTGGGACACTTGCGGGGCCGTCGTCATGGACGTCTGCGTCTGCCCGGGACCCGAGGTCTGCGAATCCGATGGCAACCTCAAAACGGTTATCTTGCCGTAGTTGTCGGGATCGGAGTTGGCCTGGATGTAGGAGGACATGAACTGCCGTTTGTAACCCACCATGGCGCTGGTCAGATTGAACTGCGGCTTACCGGTTTTCGGATCGCCCAGCAGCACGTAGTACGGCGGCTGGTGCGCGGTCGACGCCTGACCCTCCTGGGTCGGATCGTTGGGGACCGACCAGAAGGCGTTGCCGTTGAAGAACTCCACCGGATCGTCCACGTGGTACTTGGCCAGCATCTCCCGCTGCACCTTGAACAGGTCCTCGGGATAGCGGAAGTGCGCGCGCAGCTCCGGCGAGATCTCACTCTCCGGCTTCACCGTGCCCGGGAAGACGCCCTCCCATGCCTTGAGCACCGGATCGGTCTTGTCCACCTCGTAGAGCGAGACGGTGCCGTCGTAGGCATCGACGGTGGCCTTCACCGAGTTCCGGATGTAGGAGACCTCTTTACGGGGTAGTAGACGTCCCGTCGTCTGATCGATGCTGTCCTCGACCGCGCCGTCGAGCGGGGTCTTCTGCGCGTACGGGTAGTTGTCGAGGGTGGTGTAGGCGTCCACGATCCAGACGATGCGGCCCTTCACCACGGCCGGGTAGACATCGCCGTCGGCGGTCAGCCAGGGGGCGACGTTGGTGACGCGGTCGCGCGGATTGCGATTGAAGATGATCTTCGAATCCGGGCCGATGGCACCCGAGAACAGGATGTTGCGCTCGGCGTACTTGGCCGCGAAAGCCAAGCGGTTGAACCAGTTCCCGATCTTCACGCCACCCGCACCGGTGTAGGTGTACTGATCGGTGGGGGTGTCGTATTCCTTCTTCTCCCCGCCGCCCACGATGGCGTAGTCGGCATCGCTCTTGGAGATCAGCTCGCCGAAGTAGATGCGCGGCTGCTCGACCGGGATGGCTTCCTTGTCCTTGGCCGTGAACAGGTCGCTGACCGTGCTCAGCTCGGTCCCGTTCGGGCCGGGCACCGTGAAGACCGGGTAGCCGTAACCGCCACCGGAATCACCGGCGGCGGCCTGCTGGGATTCCTTGGGCGGGGCCGCGTTCACCTTGTTGGCGGGCGAGGCCACGAACCCGTTGCCGTGCGTGTACACGGTGTGCTTCGCGATCCAGTTGGTCTGGTTCTCCGACAGGTTCTGCGGCTGCAGCTCGCGCGCGGCCACGATGTAATCGCCGGTCTCACCGTTGATGGTGTAGCGGTCGATGTCCAGCGGATCCGGGAAGCCGTAGAAGTTCTGCAGCTGCTGGTTGCGCTGAATGAAGGTCTGGGTCAGCAGGTTCGGGTCCAGCAGGCGGATGTTCTTGACGGTCTGCTGGTCCGCGGTCGAGGTGACCTGATCGTTGGTCGCCACGCCCTTGTAGTCGGCGTAGGAGACCTTGTCGGGGGTCAGCCCGTAGGCATCCCGCGTGGCCGCGATATTGCGCTCGATGTAGGCCCGCTCCTTGGTGGAGGCGTTCGGCTTCACCGAGAACTGCTCCACCAGCAGCGGCCACACCGCGCCGACCAGCACCGAGGACAGCACCAGCAGCGCCGCCGCCATGGCCGGAATCCGCAAGTCGCGCAGCACGACTCCGGCGAAGAAGGCGACCGCGCAGATGACCGCGATGGACAGCAGGATCAGCTTGGCGGGCAGCACCGCGTTGATATCGGTGTAGGAGCCGCCGGTGAAGGTCGGCTCCTTGCGGGTGCTCGACAGCAGCGCGTACCGGTCGAACCAGTAGGCGATCGCCTTGAGCAGCACGAAGATTCCGGCCAGCACCGCCAGCTGCACGCGCGCCGAGGTGCTCAACGCGCCCTCACGCCCGGACAGCCGCAGGCCGCCGAACACGTAGTGCGCCACCAGGTTCGCGAAGAACGCGATCACCACGGACACGAACAGCCAGTTCAGCACCATGCGGTAGAACGGCAGGTCGAAGGCGTAGAAGCCGATGTCCAGGTGGAACTGCGGATCCTTCTGCCCGAACGAGCCGCCGTGCAGGAACAGCTGCACCGTCACCCAGCTCCCCTGCGCGACCAGACCGGACAGCACGCCGATCAGCACCGGAATGCCGATGCCGAAGAGCTTGAGCCGGCTCATCACGGTGGTGCGGTAGCGCGCGATCGGATCGGTGGGTCCGCTCACCGGCACGAACACCGGCCGCGAGCGGTAGGCCAGCAGCAGGGCGGACCAGATGATGAGCGCCACCACGATGGCGACCACCAGGAACAACAGGATCCGGGTCAGCAGCACGGTGTGGTAGACCTTGCGGAATCCCACCTCCCCGAACCACAGCCAGTTGGTATAGGCGTCGGTGAGCCGAGGCCCGACCAGTAACAGAGCCGCCAACACCAGGGCCGTGACGAGCAGTATGCGGCTGCGTCGGGACAGCGAAGGTAAGCCGGTCGGGGGGCGCATGCCCACGATGCCACTCTCCCAGGGTCCGGCGGCGCCCTTGCCGGTATGACCTGCCCGAGCGCCGCAGTCCGATGATGCGAGTTGGTCCCAGGGGACCGTTCGCGCCCCACTCTACGTAAAACGCCCGTCCGGCACCCCGACACCTGCCGGGCAGTCTGTGTCCGGACATGTCGGGCAGGCGGTGACCTTGCGCGAAGCGGCTGATCACACCGCCGATCAGCGCCGCCGATTCCCCGGAGCCGATCGAACTTTCGCTGAGAGCGGACCCCCGCTTCCCGCAGCCGGGCCAGGTCCACGCCGGGCCATGTCGGCCGAGTCCACGCCGACCAGGACCGCTTCGGACGCGAGCACCCCCTGTGCTCGAGGTGGTTCGGCCCATCATCGAGGCGCTGTGCCCTGCGGCCGGTCGGCTGTGCCCTGCGGTCGGTCGGCTGTGCCCTGCGCTCCGGCTGGGTTTCGCCCCGCGCTCGAGATCAGCGCCGCGCGATGCGAGGATTGCGGAGTGAATCCAGAGCAGTGGGCGGCGTCGGCCCTGTACCGGTGCATTCGGGAAGTCGCGGAGTATGTCGACGGCGAGGGCTGGGACCGCCCGCCGCAGATGTTCGCGCTGGTCCCGACCGCCGATCTGGTCGCCGCCGAACCGGCCCTGCTGGATCAGCTCGACGAGGCCGACGCGCTGACTCCCATTGCGCAGGAACCCTTCCCGGAGGACATCGCCGGGGAGGCCGACGCCATGGCGCTGGACGAGTTCCTGGCCACCACCAGCTGGCCGGGCTCGGTCGAGGGCTGCGTGCTGGTGCAGCAGATCGTGGTGCTGCCGCCCACCGCCGAGCAGAGCCTCGACGACGCCATCGCTCCCTTGCTGGCCGACCGCGACGCCGCCGATCAGGCCGGACGCCGCGCCGCCCTCACCCATGCCGAGCGCCGCGACGCGCGACTGTACGTGGGTGTGCTGCGCGACGGGACCTCGCTGTCGCTGCTGCAGGTCCGCCCCAGCGAGGACGAGGAGGACCCGTTCGGGGACCTCGACCTGCGCACGGCCCCCAACCTGGCCCCGAATCTGGTCGAGGCGCTACGCCACACGCTCGAGAACGACCCCGACGAGTTCCTCTAGCGACAGCGCGGAACTAGCTACAGCTCGGAACGTCCTTGCCCGCGTTGATGTCCTGCAGGGCCTGCACCGCGCCGGAGAGGTTCTCGACCTTGACCAGGCGCAGGCCCTCGGGCGTGCGCTGGGCGGCCTCGTTGCAGTTGGCGGCCGGGACCATGAAGGTCACGGCCCCCGCCTCGCGGGCGGCGATCATCTTGTACTGGATGCCGCCGATGGGTCCGACCTTGCCGTCGGGATCGATGGTTCCGGTGCCGGCGACGAACTTGCCGCCGGACAGGTCGCCGGTGGTCAGCTTGTCGATCACCGCCAGGGTGAACATCAGGCCCGCGGACGGGCCGCCGATCTCACCGAGGTTGAAGTCGACCTTGACCGGGCCCTTGCTGATCTCGTTGGGCGTGACGCCGAGGTAGCCCTTGCCCGAATCGTCGGGCCGCGCGCCGACCGTGACCTCGACGGTCTGGTCGGCGCTATCGCGCCGGACCACGATGTGCACGGGGGTGCCGGGCTTGGTCGAGGAGACCGCGGAGACAACGTCTTTGGTGGTGGCGACCGCTTTGCCGTCGATGCTGACGATCTCGTCGCCCTTCTTCAGCAGGTCCTTGGCCGGACCGTCGTCGGCGACATTGGCCAGCTCGACCGCCGTGGGCAGCTTCAGATAGTTGAACGCCGCCAGTTCGGCGGAGTCCTCGGAATCCTTGAACTGCTGCTGATTGGATTTGTCTACCTCGTCACGCGACTGCCCCGGGGGATATACCTCCGCGCGCGGCACCAGACCGTGCTGGCCGTCGATCCACAAGCCGATGGCCTCGAAGATATTCAGCTTGTCGCGAACGGACACGGTCGTCATATTCAGGTTGCCGGAGGTGGGTTTTACCTCCGCGCCCTCCACGTCGACCACCTGCTTGCCCTCGACTTCGCCCAGCGTATTGAAGGTCGGGCCGGGTCCGAGCGCCACGAACGGGACGGTGACGACACTGCCCACGACGCCCAGCACCAGAATCGGGACCAGAGCGGCGAGCAGGGTGACAATGCGGCGGTTCACGCGGCCAAGGGTACTGGTCATCGAGGCCATTGCCGCGCTCCGCTCGGCGGTGCTGTTCGATTTCCCGGGAGATTCGTGTGATGCGGGGCTCCAGTACCGTAGTGGGTATGAGTGATTTCCCGTTCGGATTCTCGAATCGCGACGACGATCCCGAGCGCAAGCCCGGCGACCAGTCCAGCGGTTCTGGTGCGAACAACCCGTTCGGATTCCCGATCGGGGGTCAGGGCGGCGGCGGATTCGATCCCTCGCAACTCGGTCAGATGCTCTCGCAGCTGGGCGCCATGTTCTCGAGCATGGGCCAGCCGGGATCGCAGGGCGGACCGGTCAATTACGACATCGCCAAGCGACTGGCCCGGCAGCAGCTGGGGACCACCGTCGCGCCCGTCTCCGCCGGCGCGCAGAGCGCGGTGAACGACGCGGCGCATCTGGCCGAGCTGTGGCTCGACGCGGCCACCACCTTCCCGGCGGGCGCGACCAAGACCGTCGCGTGGACCGCCAACGACTGGATCGAGGAGACGCTGCCCACCTGGAAGCGGCTGTGTGATCCGGTCGCCGAACAGGTTTCGGGCATGTGGACCTCCACGCTCCCAGCCGAGGCCAAGGAATTCGCGGCCCCGATGTTCGGAATGCTCGGGCAGATGGGCGGTCTCGCCTTCGGCTCGCAGCTGGGCCAGGCCCTGGGCCAGCTCGCCAAGGAGGTGCTGACCTCCACCGACATCGGACTGCCGCTGGGCCCCGACGGCACCGCGGCGCTCATGCCCGCGGCCATCTCCGAATTCAGCGAAGGGCTCGAGCAGCCCGAGAGCGAGATCCTGGTCTACCTGGCCGCCCGCGAGGCCGCGCATCAGCGGCTGTTCGCGCATGTGCCGTGGCTGCGCCAGCAGGTGCTGGGCGCGGTGGAGGATTACGCGCGCGGCATCAAGATGGACTTCTCGGCCATCGAGCAGGCCGCGGCGAACCTGGATCCGATGACGCTGGCCCAGGATCCCTCGAAGCTGGAAGAGCTGCTGTCCCAGGGCACTTTCGAGCCGCAGACCACGCCCGAGCAGAAGGCGGCGCTGGAGCGGCTGGAGACGCTGCTGGCCCTGATCGAGGGCTGGGTGGAGACCGTGGTCGCCGACGCGGTGGGTGATCGGCTGCCGGGTGCGGGCGCACTGGCCGAGACATTGCGGCGGCGGCGTGCCACCGGCGGACCGGCCGAGCAGACCTTCGCGACGCTGGTCGGGCTGGAGTTGCGGCCGCGCAAGGTCCGCGAGGCGGCGGCGCTGTGGCGGCGACTGACCACCGACGCCGGGCTGGAGAAGCGCGACGGGGTGTGGGCGCACCCGGACCTGCTGCCGGATTCCTCGGATCTGGATTCACCCGCGGGCTTCATCGATTCGGTGCTGGGCGGCGGCGCGAGCGCGTTCGACGATCCGCTGGCGCAGCTGGCCGAGACGGAGGCCAAGGAACGGGCCGAGAAGGAAGCCCGCTCGGACAAGGATGCGGAGTCGGGCGGGGAAGACTCGAAGTAGGAGTTGTGGATAACCCGCGAAAGCGCTGATGAACAAGCGTTTTCGCGGGTTTTTTCTGCGCCGGGGGCGCGCAGGCTGGTGGCATGACAGCGTTGATATCCACCCGCCCGGCGCCGACCGCGATGCGCGGGCCGATGCTCCATCCCCGAATCACCGTGCTGCTGCGGCCAGATGGGGCGGTGCAGCTGGGCTTGCATCCGGAGAGCGCGGTGATCGTGTCGCCGCCGGGGCCGGTCGAATCGGCGCCCGCGCTGCTGCGGCTGCTCGACGGGTCCCGCACCGAGTCCGAGATTCTGTGGCAGGCGCGGGAATTGGGATTCGATGCCGACATCGTGCGGGCGTTGCTCGCACAGTTGACGGCCGCCGGTCTCCTCGAGACGGAACGGCCGCGCTCGCGGGTGCGGGTCGTGCGGATTCACGGGCGCGGCCCGCTCGCGGACGCCGTACTGGCGGGGCTGCGCCGGATCGGGCTGCAGGCCAAACACTCCCACGCGCGGTGTGATGCGGGCGAGAGCCTCGGGGCCGAGCGACCCGATCTCCTGGTGTTCACCGACGCGCTGGTCCCGGATCCGGGCCTGGTCGCCGCGCTCATGCGCCGGCGCGTCCCGCATCTGCCGGTGCGGCTTCGTGACGGGCGCGGCATCGTCGGGCCGCTGGTGCTGCCGGGCGAAACCGGTTGCCTGCGTTGCGCGGATCTGCACCGCACCGATCGCGAACCCGCGTGGCCGCAGCTGGCGGCGCAGCTGCTGGGCCGGGCCGGGTGCGCGTCACCCGCGGGTGTCGCGATGACGGCGGCCCTGACGCTGAAAGAGATCGAGACCATTTCCTTCGGCCCGGAGGAACGGCCACCGGCGACGTTGAACGCCACACTGGAGCTCGATCTCGATGTTCCGCATCTCGATCGGCGGGCCTGGCCGGCGCATCCCAGCTGCGGTTGTTGCGAAAACGCATGACTGTGACGGAAACCACTATCGTTCGCGACCCGAAAGAACAGCTGATTTTGATGGCGCACCGTCTGGGACATCGGCATGATGGGAACGTGTCAGAGATTGTGAGCAAGCGCTCTTCCCGCAATGCCAAGCTGGCCAAAATTCCACTGGGCATCGCAGGGCGGGCGGCCGTGGGTTTCGGCCGCAAACTTGCCGGGGGAGACAAGCAGGAGATCAACGCCGAGCTGAACCAGAAGGCCGCCGAGCAGTTGTTCGCGGTGCTCGGTGAGCTCAAGGGCGGAGCCATGAAGTTCGGCCAGGCGCTGTCGGTGATGGAGGCCGCCGTACCGGAGGAGTTCGGCGAGCACTATCGCGAGGCGCTCACCAAGCTGCAGGCCGCCGCGCCGCCCATGCCGATCGCGGCCGTGCACCGGCAGCTGGATCAGCAGCTGGGAACCGGCTGGCGGCAACGCTTCCGGGAATTCGACGACTCCCCCACCGCCTCGGCCAGCATCGGCCAGGTACACAAGGCCATCTGGTCCGACGGCCGGGTGGTCGCGGTGAAGGTGCAGTACCCCGGCGCGGACGACGCGTTGCGCGCGGATCTGAAGACGCTCAACCGGTTCGCCGGGATGATGGGCACGCTCATTCCGGGCGCGGACGTCAAACCGATCCTCGCCGAGATCAGCGAGCGCACCGAGGAGGAGCTCGACTACCGCATCGAGGCCGGGCATCAGCGCCAGTTCGCCCGGGCCTTCGACGGGCATCCGCGCTTCCTGGTGCCGAAGGTGGTGGCCAGCGCCCCGAAGGTGATCGTCACCGAATGGCTGGACAATGCCACCCCCGTCTCCAAGATCATCCAGCGCGGTATGGAGGATCCCGAGGGCACCTACGAACTGCGCAACCGCACGGCCTCGCTGATGGGTGAATTCCATTTCAGCTCACCGTCGATCGCGGGCCTGCTGCACGCCGACCCGCACCCCGGCAACTTCATGGTGCTCGAGGACGGCCGCCTCGCGGTCATCGACTACGGCGCCTGCGCTCCCCTGCCCAACGGCTTCCCCAAGATCCTGGGCCAGATGGTCGCCCTCGAGGTCGAGCAGCGCTACGACGAGCTGACCGCCCTGCTCCACGACAACGGCTGGGTCATCCCCGGCAAGACCGTGAGCATCGAGGAGATCCAGGCCTACCTGCGCCCCTTCACCGACCCCATCAAAACCGAGACCTTCCACTTCACCCGCAAGTGGATGCAACGCGTAGCGGGCAAGGCCACCGACATCTCCAACTCCGAGATGATGAAAACCGCCCGCTCCCTCCAACTCCCGGCCGAACACGTCATGATCTTCCGAGTCCTCGGCGGCTCGGTAGGCATCTGCGCCCAACTCGACGCCGAAATCCCCTTCATGAAACTCATGCGCGACTGGGTCCCCGGCTACGCCGAAACCCTCAGCGCCGCAAGCTAGCCCCGCCCGACCTCGACCCCGGTCATCCCGGCGCGCCCTTGGCCGGTATCCACACCGGCAGCACTCCAACGGATTTCAGTGGATTCCGGCCAAAAGCCTGCCGGAATGACGGGGTCATCGAGAAGTCCCGACAAGGTTCTCAGCGCCGCGGACGCATCGGGGGTGCCGACACGAACCTCCAACATCGGGCAGCAGGAATTCCTGGCAGCCCCTTGCACTTCGGGTACAAGGGGTTTCACGGCAGGCCCCTGCACCTCGCACACAAGAGGTTTCAAGGTAAGCCCCTGGGAGTCTGGTGAAAGACGTTTCAAGGTAAGCCCCTGGGAGTCTGGTGAAAGGGGTTTCAAGGTAAGCCCCTGAGAGTCTGGTGAAAGGGGTTTCAAGGTAAGCCCCTGAGAGTCTGGTGAAAGGGGTTTCAGGGGAAGCCCCTGAGAGCTACGAGAGTTGAAAGTCCTTGTGACGCAAAACGACCCGCCTACCTTCTGGTAAGCGGGTCGTATGCGTTCTATTCCCCCGGATGCCGGGGCGGTCATGCCACCGCGACCTTGCGCGGGCGGCCACGCGGGCGCTTGCGGGCGATCACGACACCCTGGTCGAAGATCTCACCGCCCCAGACGCCCCACGGCTCGGCGCGATCCAGTGCGGCCGACAGGCAGCCCTGGCGGATCGGGCAGGAAGCGCAGAGCGCCTTCGCCTCTTCCAACTGGGCGGGGGACTCGGCGAACCAGAGGTCCGGGTTGCCGACTCGGCAAGGCAGGGTGATGGTGACCGTCCGGCGGGTGCGGGCGGTCGTGTTGGCCACGGTGTTGCGGCATGTCACTCGTTCACGGATGACCGTGGTGGTAGACACGTCGGGCTCCTTCAGCTCGTGCTTTCGGTCGTTCGGTGTGTTCGCGAAGACCGGTGCCGGTGGCTGGAGGCCGAAAAAACATTGGCCACGGTATTCGCGCTTTTCGCGATCCGTGGCCAGGAGGTCTGGGAGGTGTTCCCTACCTGAGTCGACTTCGGTGTCGACTCCTGATCACGGTCGCTGGGTCGGTGGTGTTCGGGCGGACTGCGTGCAGATGGACCGGTCGCTCGGCTCCGGCCATAACTGCCACGGCTTCGGCGGCCGCGTAGTCGGCTGCCAGCTGCCAGTCGCCCTTGGGCTTGTCCTGCTTGATCACGATCGTCTGGTCCGCTTGGGCTTTGCTTGCAAAGACCTGAAGACCAAGATCGCCATTCACGCCGGACATACGAATCCCCTGCGACGCGAGGATCCCCCGGGAGGCGGACGCGACAGTGGACGTCGCAAAGCTGCCAGCGCTGAAGCTGGTAGCGGTGATGTTCACGATGCCGTTCATTGGTCTGCCTCCCTCCTTCACTCGTATGCGATCAGTTTTTTGGAACACGGGGTGCTGCCCCGGGTACGAGATCCACACTAGGTAGTCGTACGGATGCGCACAACCTATTTTCTACCTGCGGTTTTAGGGGCTTGCGCACATTTTCTTTCGGGACTAGGAAGAGTCGCGTAGCCGCGATCGGACGATCGCGAGGACATCCGCCCCGTATGTCTGCAGTTTCTTGGCCCCGATACCCGGGATCGCGACCAACGCCTTGTCGTCGGTCGGCCGCTGCTCGGCGATGGCGGTGAGCGTCGTATCGCTGAACACCACAAAATGTGGCAGCTTCTGCGCGTCCGCCTTCTCCTTGCGCCATTCCTGCAAGGCCACAAGCAGTTCGGTGTCCACGTCGGCCGGGCAGCGCGAGCAGCGGCCGAGCATGGTGGCCTGGGTGTTGAGCAGCGGGCGGCCGCAGATGCGGCAGGTCGGGTGCACGCGTTTGGGGCCCGACCGGCGGTCGGTGGTGTGGGTGGCGATGCGCGAGGCCGGGGAATCGTCGGGGACCAGGCCGATCAGGAATCGGGAGCGGCGGCGCACCTTGCGCCCGCCCGCGGAACGCGCCAGCGCCCAGGACAATTGGAGATGCTCGCGGGCGCGGGTGACGCCGACGTAGAGCAGCCGTCGTTCCTCTTCGAGGGCGGACTCGTCGGAAACCGTTGCGTCCGGGCCCAATACGTGCTGGATCGGCATGGTGCCGTCGGCCAGGCCGACCAGGAAGACGGCGTCCCACTCCAGCCCCTTGGCCGCGTGCAGCGAGGCCAGGGTGACGCCCTGCACGGTCGGCGCGTGCCGGGCCTCGGCCCGCGCGCCGAGTTCGCGCAGCAGACCGCTCAGGTCCAGCTCGGGTTCCACGCCGGCGAGCTCCTCGGTGAGCTGGACCAGCGCCACGAGCGAGGCCCAGCGCTCCCGGGCCTGCACACCGACCGGCTCCTCCTTGGTGAGCCCGACCTGCGCGAGCGCCGCGCGCACCAGCGTGACCAGCTTCTCCCCGCGGGCGTCGGGTAGATCGTCGCGATTGGCGGCCGTGCGCAGCGCCGAGACCGCCTGCCGCACCTCGGGCCGGTTGAAGAAGCCCTCGCCGCCGCGCACCTGATACGGGATGCCCGCCTCGGTGAGCGCCTGCTCGTAGACCTCCGACTGCGCGTTGATGCGGTACAGGATGGCGATTTCCGCTGCGGGAACACCGTTTCCGAGCAGCTTGGCGACCGCCTTGGCGACGGCGGCGGCCTCGGCCGGTTCGTCGTCGAATTCGGCGAACGTCGGTTCGGGTCCGTCGGCGCGCTGGCCGATCAGCTGGAGCCGGGTGCCCGCGATCCGCCCGCGGGCCGCCCCGATCACCCGGTTGGCCAGCGACACCACCTGCGGCGTGGAACGGTAGTCGCGCTCGAGGCGGACCACGGTGGCGTCGGGGAACCGGCGCGAGAAGTCGAGCAGGTAGGTCGGGCTGGCCCCGGTGAAGGAGTAGATGGTCTGGTTGGCGTCGCCGACCACGGTCAGGTCGTCGCGATCACCGAGCCAGGCGTCGAGCACCCGTTGCTGCAGCGGGGTGACGTCCTGGTACTCGTCGACCACGAAGCAGCGGTAGCGGCCGCGGAACTCCTCGGCCACCGACGAATAGTCCTCGAGCGCGGCGGCGGTGTGCAGCAGCAGGTCGTCGAAGTCGAGCAGCAGACCGTCGGGTGTGGTCTTCAGCGCCTCGTAATAGGTGTAGACCGCCGAGACCTTCTTGGCCTCGTAGGGCACGTCGCGATGGCGACGGCCCACCTCGCCCGCGTAGTCCTCGGGCGCGATGAGCGAGCCCTTGGCCCATTCGATCTCGCTGATCAGATCCCGCAGGCTGTCGGTGTCGGTGGGCAGCCCCGCGCGCCCGGCGGCCTGCGCCACGATGGGGAACTTGCCGTCGATGAGCCGCCACGGCACATCGCCGACGACCTGCGGCCAGAAGTATTTGAGCTGGCGCAATGCCGCCGCGTGGAAGGTGCGCGCCTGCACCTGCCCCGCCTCCCCGCTCAAGCCCAAGGCCCGCAACCGGTTCCGCAGCTCCCCCGCCGCGCGTGCGGTGAAGGTCACCGACAGCACCTGGTCGGCCCGCACGTGCCCGGCCGAGACCAGGTGCGCGATGCGATGGGTGATGGTGCGCGTCTTACCGGTGCCCGCGCCCGCCAGCACACAGACCGGTCCCCTGGGCGCGCGCACGGCCGCGGCCTGCTCGGCATCGAGGGCGTCGAGCCGTTGCTGGGCCTGATCGGTCGCGGCAGTCACGCGCTCCATCATGGCAAAGCCCTCCGACAGGTGTGACCGCCCTCGGCGTGGCGGCGCGGAAACCGGACACATGCCAGGCGGTCCGATTAGCGTGCGGATGTGGTCAACGAGACACCTGAGACCGGCAGCGCCGAGTCGCCCGAGACCCACGAGCGCCACGCGAGCTGGATGGAGCTGTTCTTCGACCTGGTCGCGGTGGCGGGCATCGGCCAGCTGACCCACCTGCTGCACCGCGGGCCGTCGCTGGGCGACTTCGGCCTGTATGTGGTGCTCTACCTGGCGTTCTGGATGGTGTGGGCGTGCATCACGCTCTACGGCAATATCGCTCGCGATCAGGCCCGGGTGCCGCTGATGCTGGCCGCCATGGCGGGGCTGGGCCTGATGGCGGCGGCCGTGCCGGGCATCCCGGACCGGCACTCCACCACGTTCGCCGCGGTCTATGTGCTGGTGCGGCTGGGCTCCGAACATCTGTGGGGCCGCGGCAAGGTCGTGGTCGACTGGCCGGCCGTGCAGCTGACCATCGGCGTCTACCCGTGGCTGATCTCGCTGTGGGTGCCCGAACCGGCGAAGTACTGGTTGTGGGCGGCGGGCCTGGCGCTGGATCTGTGGGTCATGTTCGCGATCAGCGGTGAGCGGATGCTGGCCGAGTCGCGCAAGCGGCTGCGCGCTCGGGTGCAGCGCCTCCAGCAGAGCCCCCGCTTCGACCCGGACCGCTTCGACCCGGACAAGGTGCCGGAATTCGAAGCGGTGCACGCCGATCCGGGTCATCTGGGCGAACGGCTCGGGCTGTTCGTGATCATCGTGCTCGGCGAGGGCGTCATCGGCATCATCACCGCGTTGGGCGGGCAACGGTGGACCGCCGCCGTGGTGGGCCTGGCCTTCGCCGCGTTCGTGATCCTGGCGGGCCTGTGGGCGCTCACCCTGCTGTTCGGATTCATCCCCCGGCTGATGACCGAGACCGTCGCCGGCGCGGACGAGCCCTGGCAGCGCATCATGCTCACGCACTGCGGCATCACCGGCGGCCTGGCCACCCTGGCCGCGGGTCTGGGCCTGGCCATGGATCACGCCCACGGTCACCTGAGCACGGGTGTCGGCTGGGCGCTGTGCGGCGGCGCCGCAAGCTATTTCGCGGTCGTGGGCGTGAGTGGTCTCCGCAGCGGCAATGTGGGGTGGCGCTGGCTGCTGACCTGGCCGCTGCCCTGCACGGTGCTGGCGGTCGGCCTCGGCTTCGCCGCCACCCATCTGACCGCTCTGCCCCTGGTCTGCGCGGTCGCGGTGCTGGTGGTCTGGCCGCTGCTGTGGGAGACCTGGGCGGCGGGCAAGTGGCGCAACGGTTCCGGCCCCGCCCGCGAGACCGATGCCGCCACCTAGGTCGCCGTCTGCCCGATCGACCGGGTGACGGCGAGTCGTCATCGCGCTCGAGTGCCGAACCCGTCATCGAGAAGATGCGCGGAGCTCAGCCGTGGTCGCGGTCGCGGAGTTGGCGAAGGGCGGCGGTGAACCGGCCGGTCCGCTCGCCCAGCGGGGAGAAGAAGTCGCGGTCGCAGGCTTCGACGGCGACGATGGCGCGATTGACCAGGGCCGCACCGGATTCGGTGGGGATCAGGGATTTGGCGCGCTTGTCGGTGGGGTGGTCGCGGCGTTCCAGCAGGCCCTTCTGTTCGAGGGCGCGCAGGACCTGGGAGGTCATCATGGGGTCGGTGGCGGCCTGGTCGGCGACGTCGCGCTGGGTGACGGGGTCGCCGCCGGACCGGCCGGTGAGCCAGGTCAGGGCGGCGAGCAGAACGAACTGGACGTGGGTCAGGTCGAAGGGGGCGAGGGCCGCGCGTTGCGCGGCCTGCCAGCGATTGGTCACCTGCCAGAGCAACAGTCCGGGGCTTTCGTCGGCGTGCTCGAATTCGGTGTGCAATCCGTCATTCGCCATCACTGTCCGACCATAGCGCGAGAGATGAGTTCGAAATCGTGGGCGGAGAGTTCGATCAGTCCGCGCCGGAGCACGATGCCCCAGTTGGGGACGCTGGTGAGATCGAGGTCGGTGCGCAGGTCGTCGATGGGGACTTCACGGGCCTCGCGGTCGTAGTCGACCGCGCGCCGCCAGGGGCGGAAGCAGCCGCCCTGTTCTTCGACCTGCCAGGCCGGGCCATCGGCGATGGTGCCGATGGCGGTGAAGGATTTGATCGGTTCGCCCTCGCGCATGCCGGTGCGGGGCGAGTAGTAGACCAGGCCGTCGCCGGCCCGCATGCGTTCCACGGCGGCGCGTTTGCCGTGATTGGCTTGCGCGAAGCCGAGTTCCACGCCCCGCCGGACGTGGTCACGGGAGACCACGCCCAGCCAGTACCTGGTGCTCATACCAGCACCGCCTCGGCGGCGGCGACCAGCGCGTCGACATCGGCCTGCACGGATGCGGCGAGGTCGCCGCCCAGGATCTTGGTCCAGAGCGCGCGCAGCGGACCCTCCATGGAGATGCGGACGGTGACGGTGGTGCGCTCGCCGTCGGTGACGACGTGGTGGGCGAAGATCAGCCGCGCGCCGATCAGCTTGGACGAGTCGATGAATTCGGTGTCGGTGAGCTTGGTGACGACGAACTTGGTCTTGGGTCCGCCCTTGGGCTTGATGACCCCGGTCGCGCCCTGCTCGAACGGGCCGTCGAGCTTGGCCCATTCGGTGTCGGAGTTCCATTCCTGCCAGGTGCCCATGTCGGCCCACTTGGCGAAGAAGGCGGCGGGAGTGGCGGTCGAGGTGGCGGTGGCTTCGGCGATCTGCGTCATGAGAATAGTATGCGCGCTTACTACTTTTCCTGTCAACACCCGGGTTTCGATCGGCTCACAGGCGACCCGGAAAAGGGAACACGATCAGGTGGGAGTACGTTGCACGACTCGTGACTGCAACTGACCTGACCATGTACTCGACGACCTGGTGCGGCTACTGCCGTCGGCTGAAGACGCAGCTCGACGAGGCCGGGATCACCTACGAGGTGATCGACATCGAGGACCATCCCGACGCCGCGGAATTCGTGGGCAGCGTGAACAACGGCAACCACGTCGTACCGACGGTGAAGTACCGGGACGGCTCGACCGCCACCAACCCGAGCTTGAAGCAGGTCCAAGAGGCGCTCGCCGCCATCGGCTGAGCCCCGGAGAGAAAAAGAAAGCCGCACACCAGCGGGTGTGCGGCTTCCTGTTGTCTTCGATCAGCCCTCCGCGGCCCAGGATTCGACGATGGTCCGCGCGATCGAGATCGAGCCCGGCAGCAGCAGTTTGCGCTCGGTGCTCTGGAGCACCTCGGTGTTGTCGCGCCCCCACGCGCCCGCGGCCAGGGCCTCACGCACCTCGTCGCGCGTGAACCAGTACGCCTCGACGATCTCCCCGTCGTGGAAGGTCAACGGCTGCTCCGGATCCGCGACGGCGGTGAAACCGAGCATGAGCGAACGCGGGAACGGCCAGGGCTGGCTGCCCAGGTAGCGGATGTCGCGGACGTCGACGCCGACCTCTTCCTTGATCTCGCGTTCGACGCAGCGTTCGAGCGACTCCCCCGCCTCCACGAATCCGGCCAGCAGCGAGAACAATCCCTCCGGCCAGCTGTTCTGGCGGCCCAGCAGCACGCGGTCACCGCTCTCGTCGGTGATGAGGCAGATGACGGCCGGGTCGGTGCGCGGGAATTCCTCGTGCCCGGCTTCGCTGGTGCGCGACCAGCCGCCGTTGGTCGCGACGGTCGCGGTGCCGTCGGTGGAGCTGTAGCGGGCCTTGTCGTGCCAGTTGAGCAGCGCGATGGCGGTGGACAGCAGGCCGGTGCTGAAATCGTCGAGTTCGAGGGTGGCGCCGTGGGCGCGCAGGTCGGCCAGGTTGCCCTCGATGGTGTTGTCGCGCACCGCCCACAGGTGGATGTCGCCGTCCAGACCGAGGAAGACGGCCTCGAGCGTGCGTTCGTCCGCGAAGTCGGTCGCGGCCTCGAGCACCACGGCCCCGCCGTCGATGCGGACCTGGCCGCGCCTGTTCATTCGTAGGAGTTTCGCCTGCGCCCAGCCCTCTTTGAGGGCCTGCTCGTCGGAGCGGAGGTGTTCCGCACGGTCGAGCGAGGTACGAGACAGCACCGGAATCGCATTCAGCTGGAAACCTGACACAGGTTCGAGACTAGCCGGGCCCGGTTACCCCGCTTGGACTCGGCGCAGATAGAGCAGCCGGTCGTCGGCTTCGAGGGCGTCGGTCTCGGGGTCGCCGACGCGGATGAGGCGGCCCTCGCGGACCACGCCGAGCACGATGTCGCGCAGGTGGCGCGGGGAGCCGCCGACCTCCTCGGTCTCGACTTCGCGTTCGGAGATGGCGAATCCGGCTTCGGGGGTGAGCAGGTCCTCGATCATGTCGACCACGGCGGGGGTGGTGGTGGCGATGCCCAGCAGCCGGCCCGCGGTCTCCGAGGACACGACCACCGAGTCCGCGCCGGATTGGCGCAGCAGGTGGGTGTTCTCGGCCTCGCGGACGGCGGCGGAAATCTTTGCCTTGGGATTGATTTCGCGCGCGGTGAGGGTGACCAGGACCGCGGTGTCGTCACGATTGGCGGCGACCACGACGGCCGCGGCGTGCTGAACCCCGGCCAGCCGCAACACATCCGACTTGGTGGCCGAGCCGTGCACGGTGACCAGGCCCGCGTTGGCCGCGAATTCCAGGACCTGCGGGTCGGTGTCGACGACCACGATGTCCGCGGCCTGCACGCCGTCGGCCAGCATGGCGTCCACGGCGGTGCGGCCCTTGGTGCCGTAGCCGACGACCACGGTGTGATTACGCACGGAGCGCCTCCATCGCTGAATCTTGAACGCCTGCCGGGACCGTTCGGTGAGCACCGACAGGGTGGTGCCGACCAGGACGATGAGGAACAGGATCCGCAGCGGCGTGACCACGAGAATATTGATCAGCCGCGCGGTGGGCGTGACCGGTGTGATGTCGCCGTAGCCGGTGGTGGACAGCGACACCGTGGCGTAGTAGGCGGCGTCGAGCACGCCCATGCGGTCGCGGGCATTGTCGTGGTAGCCGTCGCGGCCGACGTAGACGATGACGGTGGCCGCCACCAGCAGCAGGACCGCCAGGCCCAGCCGCCGCGCCAGCGAATACCACGGGCTGGACCGCTGGGTCGGGACCTGCAGGATGCCGACCAGCGCGAAATCGGGTCGATCGTTCAGGTTGCCCAGACCGCGCGACGAATCACCGAACACGGTCCGCAGCGTACCGGCCCGCTGGACTACCACCCCGCATCCGGTGGCAGCGATTCCGGATCCGGCGGTGGTTCGAGGGCGGTGTCGAGCGGGAGGTCGAGGTCGAGCGGGAGGTCGAACTCGGACGGGAGACTCAGCATTTCGACGTCGGTGGGCTCCTCGGGACCGGGATCGTCGTCGTCGCGGGGCGGCCGCGGCGGGGGCGGCGGCGTGCGGCGGGGGGCCGCGGTGGTGATGATGGCGGCGAGTTCGGTTGGGCCGGGCAGGTGTTCGGGGGCGATGGTGCGGCCGGTGCGGACGTAGTGGAAGGCGGCCACGGTGTTGGCCAGCAGCTCGGCCTCGGGGATGCCGGTGCGGGCGGACTCCAGGCGCGCCCAGGCCAGCCGGTACACCGCGAGCTGGACGGCGACCGAATCCTCTTCGGCGCGTGTGGGTTCGCCGCCGGTCTTCCAGTCGACGACGACCCAGGTGCCGTCGGGGCGGCGGAAGACGGCGTCCATGCGGCCGCGGATGACGGTGCCCGCGAGGGTGGTTTCGAAGGAGATCTCGACCTCGACCGGGTTGCGATCGGCCCACGGGGACGCGAGGAACGCCTCCTGCAGGCGCATGAGGTCGGCATCGGTGTCGGTGATGTCGGCCGCGCCGGGCAGCTCCTCGAAGCCGAGCAGGCGCGCGCCGCCGAACCAGCGTTGCAGCCAGGCGTGGAAGGCGGTGCCGCGGCGGGTGTACGGGCTGGGCGGGTAGGGCAGCGGACGGCGCAGGCGCGCGGCCAGTTTCACCGGGTCGGCGCGCAGGTCGACCAGCGAGGTGGCGGCGAGCTGGCCGGGCAGTTCGACCTCGCGCACGGATTTCTCGGCGGCGAGATGCTCGGCGATGAGGGCGTCCACGTCCTCGGCCCAGCCCTCCGGATCGTCGTCGGGGGCGGCATCGTCTGTCTCGGCGGCCTGGTCGGATTTCGGGGTGGAAAGCTGGAACTCCGGGCCGAAGTCGAGCTCGGTCTGCTGCGGGCGGGCTTCGGCGCGCAGGGAATCCAGGGCCGCCTTGACCAGATGCACGCCCTCCTCGACGAATTCGCGGCGCGAACCCAGCGGGTCGCGGGGCCAGGTGGCGGACTGCGGGTTGTCGGTGAAGGGGTTGGGGGTGTCGGGCAGGGGCGGGTCGTCCCAGCGGTCGATGCGCACGGCGCGGGACAACGACGAACCCGGGGATTCGGTCTCGTTCCTCAGTTCGGTCAGGAAAGCCGAGGGGCCCTTGGGTTTCGAGCCGGTCTCGGCCCAGTGATGGGCGGAGACGAACAGGACGCGTTCGGTGCGGGTGAGGGCCACGTAGAACAGGCGGCGTTCCTCGTCGAGGCGGCGGGCGGCGAGGGCCTTCTTGTGGGCGTCGAGGGCGTGTTCGAGATCGGCGCGGTCGTAGAGGTCGGTGAGGTCGAGGACGGGGACGCCGTCGGTGGCGTCCTCCTGTTCGCGGTCGCCGCGCAGGGTGGTGGGGAGTTCGGCGAGCGCGCCCATCCAGGTGGCGGTGCCGGTGCCGGAGGGGAAGGTGCCGTCCACCACGTGCGGTACGGCCACCACCTCCCATTCCAGGCCCTTGGCGGCGTGCACGGTGAGGACCTGGACACGGTCGTGCGCGACCTCGACTTCGCCCGGCTCCAAACCGTTTTCGACCTCTTCGGCGGCGGCGAGGAAGTCGAGCAGGCCCGCCAGCGAGGAGCGGTGGTCGGCGGAGTAACCGGCCACCACTTCGGCGAACGCGTCGAGGTGTTCGCGCCCGGCGGCGGCGTGGGTGCGGCGGGTCTGGGTCTCCACGCCGACGCCGATGGTGCGCTCCACGTCGGCGACGAGTTCGGCCAGCGGCTGCCCGGCGCGTTCGCGCAGCGCGGACAGTTCCCGGCCCAGCGCGGTGATGCGGGCGAAGCCCTGCGCCGAATAGTCTTCCGCGTCACCGGGATCCGCGATGGCATCGCCGAGTCCGGCCTTCTCGGCGGGTTCGGGCGCGACCTCGCGCAGGGCCTCGTCGAGGGTGGCGGTGTCGGTGATGGCGTCGGTCTGCCCGGCGGGGCGGCGGATGGACAGCTCCCGGGCACGGCGGGACAGGGCCGCGATATCGGAGACGCCGATGCGCCAGCGCGCGCCGGTCAGGATGCGCACCGCCGCGCTGCCCGCCGACGGATCGGCGATCAATCGCAGGGTGGCGACGATGTCGGCGACCTCCGGGGTGTGCAGCAGCCCGCCCAGGCCGACGATCTCCACCGGTAATCCCCGCTCCCGCAGGGCTTCCGCGAGCGGGGCCGCATCGGCGTTGCGCCGCACCAGCACCGCGGAGGTCGGCGGCGGGTCGCCCTCGTCGGTGGCCGCCTCCCATTCGGCGGCGATCCGCTCGGCCACCCATTCCCGTTCCACCGCGACGGTATCGGCCAGCGCGAGGGCCACCGTGCCCGCGGTCGCGTCCGGCCGGGGCCGCAGCGCGTCGACCGTCACTCCGCCGCCCCGGGCCGCGCGCTCCCGCAACGGATCCGACACCAGGTTGGCCAGGTCCAGCGCCTCGGGCGGATTGCGCCAGCTGGTGAGCAGCGGCAGGATCGGCGCGGGAACCCCTGGGGCAGCGGGAAAATCGGTCGCGAAGCGCGGCAGATTGGCAGCTGACGCACCGCGCCAGCCGTAGATGGATTGCATGGGATCGCCCACGGCGGTGACCGCCAGCGGCTGTCGCCGACCTCCGGAGGCCGTGTCGGACTCAGCGGCCGAGATACCATGCCGCGCCATGTCCGACTCGCCCGTGGCATCCGGTCCGACCGAGCCGCCTTCGCCACCTGTCGCCTTGCCGCCGTGTGGATTCCGCGTACCGTCAGCGGTCGCGGCGACCTGGGGTGGGACGAGCGCCGCCGCGCCGAAGAGGGCCGAGAGCAGGATGCGCTGGGAGTGGCCGGTGTCCTGATACTCGTCCAGGAGCACCAGGCGGAACCGATCGCGTTCGGCGGCGCCGACTTCCGGATGGGTGGCGGCAAGGCGGGCCGACAGGGACATTTGTGCGCCGAAGTCCAGGGCGCCGCGGCGGCGGAGCTCTTCGGCCAAGCGATCCACCAAGGGCAGCAGAGCCACGCGCTCGTGTTGGGCTTCGAGCAGGTCGAGGAGGGCCTTCTTGGGGCCGCCCTTCTGGCGCGGGCCCGCCGGGAGGGTGTGGACCAGGCGCTCCAATTCCAGGTGGGCCGTGGCCAATTGGCGGGGTTCCACGAGGTGTTCGGCGATCTGGCCGGAGAGGGCGAGGACGGCTTCGGTGACGCCGACGGGACTGCGGTCGGTGTCGAGGTCGCCGTCCCAGGTGGAGACGACGCGGTAGGCGAGCTGCCAGAGCTGGGTCTGGGTGAGGAGGGTGGCGGTGGGTTCGACGGGGAGCAGCAGGCCGTATTCGGTGAGCAGCCGGCCCGCGTAGGAGTGGTAGGTGCTGATCTCGGGTTCGGAGGAGGTGAGCAGGCCGCGCAGGCGACCGGTCGGGTCGATGTCGCGGATGACCGGGGCGCCGGCCAGGCGGGCGAGGCGGGTGCGGATGCGGGTGGTCAACTGCTGGGCGGCTTTTCGGGTGAAGGTCAGGCCCAGCACCTGTTCGGGTTCGACCAGGCCGTTGGCGACCATCCAGACGACGCGGGCGGCCATGGTCTCGGTCTTGCCCGCGCCCGCACCCGCCACCACCAGGGTCGGCCCGGAGGGTGCGGCGATGACGGCGGCCTGTTCGTCGGTGGGCGGCGGCAAGCCCAGCGCGTCGGCGAGCTGACGCGGGGTGACGGCCACTAGTCCGTCACCTGCCGACCCGTGTCCTGCACCGGGCAGCTGCCCGCGACCTTGCAGTGACGGCAGCCGTCATTGCGCATGGCCAGATAACTGGGCCCCTTGGAAGCATCTGCGGCGTCGTGGATCACGCCGCGCCAGGTGTCGATGCCCTCGGCGTCCAGCGGCGGCTGCATGCGCTGGGTCGCGCCCTCCTTGGTGCTGGGCTTGGCCACGTACACCAGCCGCGCGCCGCCGGGCTCGCCCTCGCCGAGCGCACCCTCGGCGGCGGCGACCTGGTAGGTGGCCAGCTGGGCGTGCTCCTCGGCGGCCTGCTTGGAGATGGGGGTCTTGCCGGTCTTCACGTCGACGATGACGAAGCGGCCCAGGGGATCTCGCTCGACCCGGTCGACGCGGCCGCTGATCCGCACCGGCTGTTCGCCGGGGCCGCGGGCGGGCAGCACGCAGTCCACCGGGACCTCGACGCCGATGGCGGTGAGCTCGTCACGGGTATTGCGCAGCCAGGCCAGGAAGGTGTCGACCATGGTCTCGGTGCGCCGCAGTTCGGCTCGGGAGTGCCAGTTCTCGCCGTCGCGGGCGCTCGGGTCGACCTTCTTCCACGCCTTCACCAGGGCCTGTTTCACCTGGTCCTCGCTCACCTGCCCGGCCAGCGCCTGCACCAGGGTGTGCACCAGGTTGCCCTTGAGGGCGTGCGGGTTCTCGCCGTCACCGCCGCCGTGCCGTTCGAGCGCCCAGCGCAGCGGGCAGGTCTTGAGCTGGTCCACCGTGGACGGCGACAGCGATATGGCCCCGTCTTCGGTGTCCCACAACGAATCCGAGGACGACAGCTCGGCGGTGCCGTACCAGTCGTCCGGGTGCGCGCCCCGGACGCCCGCTCGAGCCAGCCGGGCCAGCTGCCGGGCCGCCCGCATCCGGCGCTCCGGTGCCGTCTCGGGATCGCAAGCGGCGGAGCGCAATTCCGCGATCAGGGCGTGCATGGCCAGCGCCCGGCCCGGATCCACGGGCGGCGGAATCCGCCCGGGTTGGCCGTCGGCCGCATCCGCGTCCAGCTCGGCGAGGAAGCGCGAGGGCACCAGGTCCTGGTCGCCGGTGACCGATTCGACCGCCGTCACCAGCAGCGAGCGCCGCGCCCGGCTGCACGCCACCAGCAGCAGCCGCCGCTCCTCGGCCAGCAACGGTGCGGCCCGGCTCACCTTCTCGCCCGAACCACCCACTCCGGCAAGCAGATCCACCAGGTCCTCGACACCGAGCAGGGTGCCGCGCGGGCGCAGGTTGGGCCAGATCCCCTCCTGCACGGCCGCCACCGCCACGGTGTCCCACTCGCGTCCGGCGGCCGCGTGCGCACTGCAGATGGTCACCGCCTCGCCCGGATCGGTGACCGGTGCGTTGTCCTGTGGAATCTCCTGCTGCTCCAGGTATTCCACGAATCCTTCGATGGTGGCGCGCGGCAGCCGGTCCACATACGACGCCGCCGCCTCGAACAGCCCCACCACCGCGTCCAGATCCCGGTCCGCCTGCATCCCGACCGCTCCCCCGCGCTCGGACTGCCCGACCCACCGCTTCTCCAGTGTCGAAGCGGTCCACACCCCCCACATCACGTCTTCCAGCCCGCCTCCGTCGCGGCGCACCTTCCGAGCCCGCCCCATGGCCTTGAGCACCCGCCGCAACGGCGCGGACTCCACCTCGGTCAGCCGCTCCAAGATTGCCCGATTCCCCACCCCGACAAGCAGATCCCGCAGAATCTCCGCCGACGACCGATCCAAATCCGCGAACCGCGCCGCATCCGGGTCCGGGTCGAACTCGACCTCGCGCACGGTGCCGACGCTCTCACCGCTGACAGCTCCGTCGCGCGGCCGCGCACCGGCGGCCGACCTCCGGCCGTCGGTGGCGCCGCCATCCCGGTGCGTTTCGCTCGAATTCTGTTCGTCGGCAGCAGTTTCGGCATGCTCACCGGCATCGATCTCGGTGTCGCCATCTCGCACACGGTCCGGGTAGCCCAGCTCGAGTACGCTGCGCCGAATACCACGCCGCAGCCGCCGCAGACTGATCTGGTCCGCCCCGCCCAAGGGCCCCGCCAGCAGGTCCAGGGCATCATCGGCGGTGAACGCGATGGGCCGCGGATGCCGCACCGACGTCGGATCCCCCGCGGTAACGGCCCGCAGCGCCAACAACATCCACACCGCACCCCGCCGTCGGGCCAACGGCACATCGGCCGGGGGTTGCCGAACCGGCACCCCGGCCGCCAGCAGCGCCCGCCGCAGCGGCGCGAGCGACAACGGCACCGACCGCACGATCACCGCCATCCGCGACCAGGGCACCCCGTGCGTGAGATGCGCCCGACGCAGATGATCAGCGATGAGCGCCGCCTCCTTCGCGGGCGTTGTCAGCACCTGCACCCGCACCTCGCCCTCGAGTTGCCCAGCCTCCCGGGCATTCTCGGCCGCACGACCGTTGGCTCCAGGACGCGAATCAGCGGCCCCGCCCGGACCGGGAGCCGCCTTATCCGCGCCCTCTCCGGCGGGGCGCGCACCTGCACCGCGATAGTTGGCGGCTTGCCCGTTCGGTGCGGCGCCGACGCGGGAATCGCGACCGTCGCCTACGAGATCGGCCATGTTCGCGGAGGTGTCCCGCTCGCTCGGTTCACCGCGGTCGGCTCCGGGCGCGCGGTCACTGCCGTGCGGGCGGTGCAGAATTCGAGTGCCGCTCGGGCCGTGGGGAATCCCGCCGTCTCTGTCGGTGAGGTCTGCGACGATGTCGCGGAGGAAGTCGGCGGAGGCGGTCGGGCGCGAGCCCGGGGGTGGGGTGCGGTGGGCCGGGGAGCCGGGGAGCCGGGAGGCTATGCGGTCGGCTACTTCTTGGATAGCGGGGGCCGAGCGGTGGTTGCGGTGGAGGGTGATGCGGCGGCTCGCGGGCGCGTCGGGATCGGCGGCGAAGCGGGAGTCCGCGCCTCGGAAGGTGTAGACGGCCTGGTCGGGGTCGCCGGCGATGACCGTGGTCGCGCCGCCGCTGCCCAGGGCGCGGAGGAGGTGGGCGGCGTGCGGGTCGAGGTGCTGGGCGTCGTCGGTGAGGATGCAGCGCAGGCGATCGCGTTCGGCGGCAAGGAGTTCGGGGTCGGCGGCGAAGGCGTCGAGGGCGGCGGCGACGAGTTCGGCGGCGTCGAGGGCGGGGGCGCTGGCCTCGGGGACGTCCATGCCGACCGACCAGCGCAGCATCATGATCTGCTCGTAGCGTTCGGCGAAGCGGCCCGCGGCGACCCATTCGGGGTGGCGATGGGCGCGGCCGAGCTCGATCAGATCCTCGGGGCCGAGGCCGCGTTCGGTGGCCCGCAACATGAGATCTCGCAACTGTTCAGCAAATCCGGCGGCGGGCAGGGCCGGGTGCAGGCGCTCGGGCCAGTCGGCGGCGCCGTCGGCGAGATCGCCGCGCAGCATCTCGCGAATGACGATGTCCTGTTCGGATCCGGTCAGCAGACGCGGCGGCGGATTGCCGTGCTGTGCGGCGAAGGCGCGCAGCAGGCCGAAGGCGTAGGAGTGGATGGTCCGCACCAGCGGTCCCCGGGTCGCCCCGGGCACGCCGCCGAGTTCCGGATCGGCCGCGCCGACGCGGGCGGTGATGGCGGCGCGCACCGCACTGGCGGCCCGCTTGGTGTAGGTGAGCACCAGCACCGATTCGGGTGCGGCCCCGGCCAGGATGTGGGCGGCGGCGACATCCACGAGCAGCGCGGTCTTGCCGGTCCCGGGCCCGCCGAGCACCTGCCACGGCCGCCAGCCGGGATCCGCGCCCAGGTCCTCGAACAGCGGCCGGAGCTCGGCGGCCCACTCCCGTACAGGAGCTTCCGCCTCGGCCCGGCGCACCAGTTGCACCGAGCTATATGACCGCATCACGCTGGCTATTTCAACAGACCGCCCCGACAGGTTTCGTTTGCCATGAGTTGTCCGTGCCGCCGGTCACAGGTGACAAGTCGTTCATCTCACCGCGCGCGGGCTGTTCCTGTCGGCCGCAGGCAGCAGAATGGGCGGGGTGGCGGAGCTTCATATTCATCGTTTCGGTCCCTCGACCGGTCCGGTCGTCCTGGCGTTGCACGGGTTGACGGGCCACGGCCGGCGCTGGCAGCGGCTGGCCGAAGAGCATCTCCCCGATGTCGCGATCCTCGCACCGGATCTGCGGGGCCACGGGAGGTCGCCCGGCGTGCCGCCGTGGGATTTCGAAACTTTGGTCGATGATCTCGCGACGCTGCTGGCGGCGGAGGCCAGCGAACCGGTGGTGGTGCTCGGGCATTCGTTCGGCGCGGCCACCGCGGTGCATCTGGCGAACGAACATCCCGAGCTGGTGCGTGCGCTGGTGCTGCTGGACCCGGCCATCGGCCTGGAACCCGAGCGCATGCTGCACATCGCGAATTCCATGCTGGCGGCACCGGATTACGAGAGCCGCGAGCAGGCCCGTTTCGACAAGCTCGAGACGTCCTGGGGCGAGGTGGATCCGGCCGTCCTGGAGGCCGAGCTGGACGAGCATCTGATGCCCACGGCGAACGGCCGCCTGGGCTGGCGCGTCACCATGCCCGCGATCATCGCCTTCTGGGGCGAGATCGCCCGCGAGTACGTGCTGCCGCCGCGCGGGCTGCCGACGGTCATGGTGCAGGCGATGAAGGTGAGCCCGCCGCTGGTGTCCCCGGACTTCCGCGCGGCGCTCACCGCCCATATGGGCGCACACCTCACGGTCCACGAATTCGATTGCGATCACATGGTGGCCCAGGCCCGCCCCGCCGAGACCGCGGCCCTGGTGCGCACCGTCCTCTGACCCGAAGGCGCGAAATGTCAACCACCGAAGCCGAAATCGAGCGGGTGCGGGAATTGGTGGCGGCGATTCCGCCCGGCAGCGTCGCCACCTACGGCGATATCGCGGCCGCGGCGGGCCTGTCCACCCCGCGCACGGTCGGCTGGATCATGCGCACCGACGCCGCGGATCTGCCGTGGCATCGGGTGCTGCGCGCAAACGGTACGCCCGCACCACATTTGGCGCATCGTCAACTGGCCGAGCTGGCGGCGGAGGGTTGCCCCGTCACCGACGGCCGGGTGGATCTGCGCCGCGCCCGGCACCGCTTTCCCGATTGAGTTTCCCGATCGACGGGGCTTTCCGGAAAGCCGACGGCACACCCCGCCCGCCGGTTACCGTGAATCATGTCCACCCGACTGGCGTGCGTGGTGTTCGATGCGGTCGAGCCCAGGTCGGTGGCCCGGTTCTGGGCCGAGCTGTTGGGCTGGGCGGTGACGGTGGAGCGGCGCGGGGCGGTCGATGTGGCCGCACCGGACCCGGACGGCCCGGACGTGGCCCTCACCTTCCTGCCCGCGCGGCGACCCAAGACCGCCCTGAACCGGCTGCACCTGGACCTGTCCAGCCGTTCGCTGGATCATCAACAGCTGCAGATCGATCGCGCGCTCGCGCTGGGCGCGCGCCGGGTGGACATCGGTCAGGGCGCGGTGCCGTGGACGGTGCTGGCCGACCCCGAGGGCAACGAGTTCTGCGTGCTGGAGCCGCGCGAGCAGTACGTCGACACCGGAGCGGTCGCGGCCATCGTGCTGGATACCCGGGACCCGTTGCGGCTGGCCGATTTCTGGTCCGCCGCCGTGGGCTGGCCGCTCACCCATGAGAATCCGCGCTATGCCGGTCTCCGCTCGGCTACCGGACAGGGTCCGTGGCTGGAGTTCCTGTGGAGACCGGACGCGCCGACCAAGTGCGGCCGCCTCCACCTGGATCTGGTCGCCTTCCCCGCCGACGATCCCGCCGCGGAGGCGGAGCGGTTGCGAGCCGCGGGCGCAATGCCGGTGGCTCCCGGCGGTTTCGGTGCGGGCGCACCTCCGGCCAACGATCCGGCGGTGGTGCTGACCGACCCCGAAACCAACGAATTCTGCCTATTGCGAACAACTATCGATTGACCGGGCATCCGATCCGATACCGCTGATCCGGTCCTCTTCCCCGCGGAGGATCAGCCGGCACCGGATTCGGATGCCCGTCACGCCGCGCCGCGCTCGTAGCGCCGGCGCTCGCGCGGGGACAGGCCGCCCCAGATACCGAAACGCTGATCGTGGCTGAGCGCGTAATCCAGGCATTCCTTGCGCACCTCGCAGGAGGAGCAAATGCGCTTGGCCTCGCGAGTGGAGCCGCCCTTGTCCGGGAAGAACGCCTCCGGATCGGTTTGCGTGCACAGCGCCTGCTGATGCCAGGATTCGGACTCGAATCCGTCGCGGCGGGCGAGGGATTCGAACATGGCGTCGAAATTGGTGAAAAGCAGCTTCACTTCCTCTATCCCTTCAATATGTTCGGCAAGATTTCGCGGGATCCCCCGCGTGGTGCTCAGAAATAAAACGTGCGGTTTGTTTTACCCGCGACCCGAGCAATCGCCGCCGACCGCGGCCAGCCGGGCCTGCTCGCCATTGACGAAGATGCGTCGCGCGTGCACCGCCGCCGGCGCACCCGACCAAGGCGCGAGCGAAGTGGTGAACATGAGTTCGCACCAACTCAATGCGGGCACCTCGCCGCCGCAGAGGGTATTCAGCAGGGAAAGCTCCTGATCGCTGTCGTTCCAGGCGGCGAACAGCCAGGAGGCGTCCAACCGGCCCAGGAATTCCTCGGCGTCCTCCGGAACTCCGAGCGGGGCATCGACCGCGAGGTGCACTACCGCGGAAATCGCATGGCGCATACGCGCATCCAGGCCGACTCCGTCGTGCAGCAACAGACCTTCGAGCGACTCCCGCAATCCAGCGCCACGATCGATCCGGAAGTCGTTGCGGCGAGCTGCGGTGGTGACGTCGAACATTGTTTCCTCCCTAGAAAATGCGCTTGTCCCAAAAGCGCCATGGCCCTGATTAAAAATGGAATGTGATCTTGTTGTCCAGTTTTGAGGCAATCTGGGGCAAACCCCTAGCAGTACTGACACTGGCCAGTGTTGGTACCCGTCGGGAACCGCACCGGAGGGTGCCTGGCACCACGCGGGCAAACATATAGGGAGCGACCGCTTCCGCCGTTTAGGGTCTGACCATGCCTTATGTGCGATCAGGTTCAGCCACAGTCCATTTCGTTACCAGCGAAGATCACCGCACCAGCAGCCGAATCAACGGTCCGACCCTGTTGCTTGCCCATGGTTTCTTCATGGACGAGTCGATGTTCGCACCGATGCGCGAATCTCTGGCAGCCGCCGGTGTCAATCTCGTAACTGTCGACGCACGGTGCCACGGACGTACTCAGTCACCCGATGGCGAACCATTCAGCTATTGGGATCTGGCCGCCGACGGATTGGCCGTACTGGACGAACTCGGAATCGAGAAGGCAATCGTCGGCGGAATGAGCCAGGGCGGGTATGCGGCTTTGCGCATGGCATTGCTGGCCCCCGAACGCGTCCAGGGGCTGGCCCTGATCGATACCGAGGCCGGCGCGTGCAGCCCGTCCGAATTGGCCTTCTATCGCGAATTCTTCGAGCGCTGGACCAGCGAGGAGCCGATGGCCCCGCTGGTCGCCGAATTGGCCCCGCAGATCATCGGCGGCACCGATCCGCGGCTGTGGCGGGCATGGACGAGCCGCTGGTACGGCTCCGACCGGCAGGCCATCATGCCCGCCGCCCGCTGCCTGATGGATCGGCGCTCGGTGCTGCACCGGCTACCGGAGATCACCGCCCCGGCGCTGGTGGTGCGCGGCAGCCACGACGCCACCAGCACCGCGCAGAAGTCCGAGGCGCTGGCCGCCGGGCTGTCGGGCGCGGACGGCGTGGTGACGATTCCCGGGGCCGGGCACGGCGCCGCCTGGACCCATCCGGAAGTGGTTGCGCCGCTGTTGATCCGGCTGGTCGAGCGGGCGACCGTCAAGCGGGAGAGCATGCTGAGCCGGGCGCTGACCGCCCCGTGGCCGAATCGGCGCGCGGATCGCGGGATCCAAGCCGCCCGGTGACAGCCCGCGGGCCGTGCCCCTGAAGGTCACGGCCGGTTGGTCTCTCCACCCTCGTGCCAGCTCGGAATGCCGAGGAAGATCTGAATCTGGCTGGGGTAGGCCGCGTTGAAGACGCTGAACAGCTGCACGGCGATATCGAAGCGACGGCCGCTGCCCTGTTCACGCAGCCGCATGGTGGCGCGCGGACGCCCGTAGGCGGCGATGCCCTCGTCCCACATTTCCCGAAATAGTCCGAATCGTCCGAGTTCCGCGAGAAATTCGACCGACCATGTGGTGTCGCCGGAGCTCGCGATGAGGCCCCGCAGCCAGTGCACGGTCAGCCGGACCTCCTCCTCCCACTCGACCATGACCTCGCGGGCGGCCTCATTGCCCAGAAACCAGCGCAGGATATTGATATCGCGGTCCAGCCCCGGGAAAGCACGCGCGTAGCTTTCGTTGCAGGCCAGCACATTCCAGCGGGTGTCGACGTAGGCGGCCAGATTCGGCTCGTGCAGATCCAACGCGCGGCGCATGTCGGCGGTGATTTCCGCGCGCAGTTGTTCCACGGTGGGAAATTCGCTGACCCCGAGTCCGGCCAGATCGAGCAGATGGCGGCGCTCGACGGCGGACAGCGGTGTTATTCGGTCCAGATACCGCAGCAGCGCATCGACTACTTCGCGGGTCGGATGGCCGCGATCACCCTTCTCCAAATGGCTGATGTAGCTGGCGCTCACGCCGGCATTGAACGCCAGCCTTTCTCGTGATACGCCCCGGGCATCACGCAGGCGGCGCAGCAACAGTCCGAATGTGGGCGGCTTCAGGTCGTCCGAGTCCCTATCCGACTTCACGCCGAGCACCACGCCGTTCCCTCTCCACAAACATTCAGCAAACCAACCTTCATCGCTCTGAGTCCTCCCGGTACCGGACAGTGGGACCCGGTGTGACGCCTGGTGTGAACTGTGACGAACGCCGCGTACTCCGCCAGTTCTCAGATCGGATACTGCCATATGAGATTGTTCCGAAGGTTAAAACAAGACCATTTCTACTATGTGTCGTACCTCATCACATAACGCAACGAGTATCGGCAATTGCTTAGCAAGCGCAGGTTTCCGGCGCGCCCGACAAGCCGCGAACAGCCTGCCACTACGATCTTCAACCATGCCCAGTCTGTCCGCGAACCACACCGCTCCGGGATCCGGCTCGTGACGCCCGTCGACGCCATCGTGCTCGCCGGCGGCAAGGCCAGCCGCATGGGCGGAGTGGACAAGCCGGCGATCGTGGTGGGCGGGCAATCCATGCTGGACGCGGCGCTGGCGGCGGTCGCGGGCTGCGCGCGCACGGTCGTGGTGGGGCCGCATCGACCGGAACTGCCGCCGGAAATCCTTCAGGCGCAGGAGATACCGGCCGGGGCCGGTCCGGTGGCCGCCATCGCGGCGGGACTGGGCGCGCTGGCCGGGTGCGAGTTCCCGGCCGGGCTGATCGTGGTGCTGGCGGCCGATATGCCGTTTCTCACCTCGGCGGGGGTGGACGAATTACTGGCTCACGCAAGAGAATCGGGCAGTGACGCGGTCTTCGCGGCGGACGCCTCCGGGCGACCGCAATACCTGGTCGGGGTGTGGCGCCGCACCGCGCTGACCGAAGCGCTGAAGGGCCTGGACTCGCTGGTGAATCGGCCGATGAAGGCCCTGGTGCCGGTGGACACCGCCATGGTGGCGCTGCCCGGGGTCGAGGACTGCGACACCCCCGAGGACGTGCGGCGGGCGCGCACCGGGGCGGCTCGCACGGCCGCGCCGCTGTGGCTGGACGAGGCGCGGGATGTGCTGCGCACCAATATCTCCCCGCTGCCGGTCCGCGACGCGGTGCTGCGCGCGGCGCGCGGCGCGACCCTGGCCGCTCCCCTGACGGCCGCCGACGCGCTGCCGCGCTTCGATGTCTCGGCCATGGACGGCTACGCGGTGAGCGGCGACGGTCCCTGGCAGCTGCGCCGGGATATCGGCTTCGCCGGTGGCGAGCGGCCGGTCGGTTTGCTGGATGGCGAGGCGGTGCGGATCGCCACGGGCGCGCACGTGCCCGACGGCACCGGATCGGTGGTGCGCGACGAGTTCGTCCGCATCGACGACGACGGCACGCTGTACCGGTTGCCCGACACCCCGATTCGCGAGGATGTGCGCCGCCGCGGCGAATACTGGCTGCCCGGTGACGAAGTCGCGGCGGCGGGTACGCCGGTCAATGCGGCGCTGATCTCGGTGGCGGCCAGCGCCGAGGTGACCACCGCCGCGGTGCGCGGCCCGGTGCGGGCGCGAATCGTCATGACCGGGGACGAGATTCGCGGTGACGGCCCGCTGCACACCGGCCAGACCCGCGACGCCATCGGACCCATCCTGCCCGACATCCTGTCCTGGTACGGCGTCACCGTCGTCGACCGGGTTCACCTGCGTGACAGCGCGAATGCCTTCGACGAGGTGCTGGCGGCCGCGGACGACTGCGATCTGCTGGTCATCGTCGGCGCGACCGGCGGCGGGGCGGCCGACCAGCTCCGCTCGGCCCTGGACCGCACCGACGCCGCCATGCTGCTGCGCCGCCTGCGACTACGCCCCGGCGGTTCCACCGTGGCCGCCCAATTAGCCACCGGCACAGTCGTTCTCGGCCTGCCCGGCAACCCCTTCGCCGCCGTGGCCACCCTGCTGAGCCTGATCGCCGCCACCGTCGAGGGCCTGACCGCCGCCACCGCGGCCCACCCCATCATCGGCCCGCTGGTCAACGCGGCCGAACTGACCGCCCCCGTGGCCCGCATCGTCCCCGCCCGCGCCCTGCCCGGCGGCGGCTTCCACGGCGACCTCCGCCTCCACACCGCCCACCTGGCGGACCTGCTGCACCGCGACGGCGTGGTCATCGTTCCCGCCGACGCCGAGGACGGCGCCGCGGCCGAATTCATCCCCCTCCGAGGCTGATTCAGATGATCGGGTGCCCGTTGACGGTTGCCGGCGGGACCTGCTCACGCACGTCCCAGTGTTCGGCGATGAGCCCGTCCGCGATCCGGTAGATGTCGACGACCACGGTGCCCGGGTCGTCCGGGCCGGTGGCGTAGAGGCTGTGGGCGAAGACGAGGTCACCCTCGGCGACGATGCGGTGCGTCTCGAACCGGAATTCCGGTGACGCGCCGTGCATGCTCTCGACCACCCGGATCAGTCCCGCCCGGCCGTCGGGCATGACGGGGCTGTGCTGGATCAGGTCCTCGGCGACGAAGCGTTCCACGAGATCGGCGCGGCCCTGATTCCACACCTGTTCGAGATAGTCGGCGACCAGTGCTGAGTTCATCGACGGCCCCTCACCGCTCGGCCGGGAGGAAGGCGTCGAGGGCGTCGGCGACCAGGTCGGGCTGCTCCAACGTCTGCTGATGCGGGGTGCCCGGCAGGAGTTGGAATTTCGAGCCCGGGATGCGCTCGGCGATGCCGGACATGATCTCCGGAGTGCAGGAGGCGTCCTTCTCACCGGAAAGCACCAGCACCGGCTTGCCGAAGTCGGCCAGCTTGCCCTGGACATCCATGTCCGCGAACGCATTCCATGCCGCCACCCAGTCCTCCGCGGAGAAGCGGAGGATCCGTTCCCGCGCATAGCGCACACCCCAGGTGTTCGCGGCCAGCGCCGCCGGGGTGAACCAGCGGGTCAGCGTCGGCTCCAATTGCGCCGGGAGGCCGTCGATCTCGGCCGAGCGGGCCCGCACCCGGAACGCGTCGGTGAACGGATAATCGGTGGTGCCCAGCAAGGCCAGCGAATCGACCCGCTCGGGGTTCCGGACCGCGAGCGTCTGCGCCACCCCGCCGCCCATCGACAAGCCCACCACGTGAGCGGTCCCGAGGCCCAGGTTGTCCATGAGCGCGAGGACGTCGTCGGCCATGGTCGACATGGTGAACGGGCGCGGCGAACCGGCCGCGACGCCGTGCCCGCGCAGGTTGTAGGCGAACACCCGACGGCCGACCGCCAGCCGTTCCATGACCGGTTCCCACATGCGCCAATCGATTCCGAACGATCCCGACAGCATCACCGCGGGACCGCTCTCCCCCAGCGAGGCGACCAGCGTCTCGTGATCACTGGCCCGGACCCGCCGCACCAGTGGCGGGCGCGCACCGACCACCTGGTCGATCACCTCCAGGGCGTGCAGGGCCCGCGGGAATCCCGCGTAGGCGGAAGCGTGTTCGGCCAGCGCCCGCAGTTCCGAGGGATGCCAGCCGTGATGCAGGGCCGCGCGCACATGCCCGGCCAGTTTGTCGTCCGCGCCGCCGATGGCCGCGATCATCGCCACCGTCGCGAATTCCCGGTCAGCCCTGGCCAACTCGGGCCGGGCAAGCGGACCCCCGAACACCGATTCGATCATCGTCTCGTACATTTCCGGCGAGGCCGCTCGCACCGCGGCCAGCTTCTCGGCAGGCTCGCCGCCGATCAATTCCCGATACTCGCGCAGGCCCGACTCGTGACGGTCCATCTGAGGATCCCTTCCTGAGAAACAGTGCCCGACAGGCACTTTCCCAGAGGCTATTTCGAGCCGGGTACCCCGTAGCGGGACAAAGCACGTCAATAGGGGGACCGCCACCACCCTCGTCACGGGCGCTCAGCGCGGGGACCGGAGTGGGGCGGTCTCAGCCGGGCAGTCCGAGAATCGTCAACAACTGGCCCGGGTAGGCCGCGCCGTCCAGCCGTCCGGTCTGGGCGTAAATCCGGCGGCGCAGTCCGGTGACCGGGTTGCGCAGGTGCAGGGTCCATACGTGGGGCGCGAACTCCACGCCGCCCTCCGACCACGCCTGCCGGAATTTCGGGAATTCCCCGAGATCACGAATGAGATCGGCGAATCCGTCGACATTGCCCGACCGGCCGATCAATCCGCGCATCCAGCGCGCGACCCGGCGGGCGTCGTTCTCCCAGTTCACCATGACGCGGGTCGCCAGCTCGTTGCCGAAGAACCAGTGCAGCATATTGCCGTCGGCCGCCAGGCCCGGGAAAGCGTCGTTCCAACTGTCATTGCTGGCCAGCATATTGGCTTGAATGTCGAGCAGCGCGGCCATATTCGGGCTGTGCAGCTCCAGGGTCCGGGTCATCTCCGGGGTGATGGCGGCCCGCAGTTCGTCCACGCTGGGCAGCTCGCCGCCGCCCAGACCGGCTAGGTCGGCGAGCTGGCGGCGGTCCTCGGTGGGGAGGGGGTCCAGCCGGTCCAGGTATCGGGTGAGCGCCTCGACCACTTCGCGGGTCGGGTTGCCGCGGTCACCCTTCTCCAAATGCGTTATGTAACTTGCGCTTACACCGGCATTGAATGCCAGCCGTTCGCGGGAAACGCCGCGATTGTCTCGTAGCCGGCGGAGGAGGTTGCCGAAGGTGGGTGCTTCGAGATCCCGCAAATCCTGTCCGCGTACCGCTCTCGCGCCCACCTGGTTCCCTTCTTCTCGGAATCCCGGCAGTTCCGAACACCTCCCCGTGGAGGCACTACCGCGATCTCCTTTGGAACGGATACTTACACAGATTTCGATACGAGCAGTTCAGCCGGACAAATCCAATCAGTATCACCGGATACTCCTATTGGTATAAGTCCGGTGCGTCGGCGGCCATGGCCACGCGAGGATGCTCGCCAACTTACCCTCTTGCGCCGGGTGCCAGAGAAGCAGGCGGTGCGTTGATTTCCCGCGTCGTGCGTGCACCGGATCTGGGCGGGACGGCATCGAGAAGGTGATGCGTACAATTCTCGGGTGAGGCTTGAAAACCGCTGTGACCGTTTATGATTCGCAACATCCCGTTCGAGGTCGAGCGGACGATTCCGAGCTCGGCTCATCCTGCCTCGCGCGAAAGAAGAAGAGATAAGAGAAGAAGAGATAAAAGATGCCTGGAGGAGGGAGAGGGGATGGCTGGGTTGGGAGCCCGAGCTCGGTTCCAGCCTCCTCGAGGCTCGAACCGTGTTGGCCTCCCGGTGTGAAGAGAAAAGAGATTCTCTGTGTAGTTGTCAGTGAACGTGATCCGTGCAGTCCGTGGGCTGGGATCGAAGGCTGACGGCACCCGACTCGGCGTCAGCCCAACTCCGGTAGGGCAGGCGAGGCGACCACACTTCCGGTACATCCGAGCGTCGAGCAAAACCGTTCTGGTTCATTCACTCGGGAAGTCTTTCCCCGGGTTACCTGGCCTCGAGTCGATGAATCACATGTTTTACGCCGCGCGAGAAAACTCTTCGCGTGACCGCGCCTCGAGGGTGGAGGCGACCCGCTCCCCAACGTGATGGTTCTCGTTGATCTGGGGAGTCTGGGTGGGGTCGATCGATTTCGGGGCGATCCACCCGACCCGCCCGGCGTGGGCCGAGTCTTTGCCGAGCATGACGGTCTTCCACCCGGTTTCGCTGTCGTTGACCATCGCGTGGTGGTGATCGCAGACCAGAGCGAGGTTGTTCAGGTCGGTGGGTCCGCCCTTGGCCCAATCGATCACATGATGCGCCGCGCACATGCTCACAGGCATGTCACAGCCGGGGTGGGTGCAACCCCGATCCCGCGCGATCAACCCGAGACGTTGGCCGGAGGAGGCCAGACGCTTGCCCCGAGCCAGGTAGACCGGGACGCCGTGCTCGTCGAGGACGGCGAGGACCGGACGAGTGCCGGTGGCCATCTTCAACGCCGAGTCGATCGGCACCTGCACCCCCGAAGCGGTGGTCGCCATGCCGGTGCCGCGTTCGACATCGGTGAGGTTCATGACGAACACCGTCTGCACCGCCATCCCGCGATGCTTACCCAGCTTGCTCATATCGACGCCGGGTTGCAGCATCGCGATGAACGCATCATGCGTGCGCTGGGCCGCGTCACGGCGATCACGGCGCGCGGCAGCGTCCAGGAGTGTGGAGTCGATGACGGCATTGCTTGCGGTGCTGGGGCTTTCGGCGTCCTCGGGGTTGCACATGCCGGGGCGGGCGTATTTGGCCAGGAACGGATCCAGCAAGGCGCGCAGCTCCGGGGTGAGGTAGCCCTCGATCCAGGTCATGCCGTCGATGCCGGGACGCCCGACGGTGATGCCGCGCTTGCGCTGGCGGTCGGCGGTGTTGAACACCGTCCCATCCGGATCGACGCGGGCCATGATCTCGCGCCCGATCTTCGGCAGATCATCGGGAAGCAAACCCGCACAGGACTTCTCCACCAGCAGTTCCTCGGTGCGGGCGCGTTCTTCGGCGGGCAGGTCGGACGGGAGATGGGTCATGATCTTGACGATGTTGCGGGCATGATCCCGCGAAACCTCGCCCGCCGCAGCAGCTTCCGCCAGCACCGGCAAGGCGGCCGGGGTCAACTGCCCGTTCAACCCACGGAACTCTCCGCATTCGCGGGCGAGCTTGACCCGCACCGACGCATCCGCCGCCGACAACCCGAGGGTTTGACGCAGGAACGGAATCAGTTTCCCTGCGCCGCTGGTTTCGGGCAGGCACCGTTCGGAGGCTTCCAGGATCAGTTTCGGATCCAACGCGGCGAGTTGACGTTTGCAGGTTTCGAGCTGCTGCATGAACTCCACGACCTCACCGTCGGAGAACGGTGCCAGGTCCCCGTGTCCGATCGTGTCGCACAGGTGATGGACGGCGGTCACCAGGTCGGTGAGACCGCTGCTGTCGAGTGTTACCCCCTTCGAACCCATGTACCAATTCTACGCCCATCGCGATCGCCACAGAACCCGAAATGTCCAGTTGCACTTGATATTTCGAAACTTCGGACTCAGGATTTCAAGGTCAGCGAGTCGATGATCTTGGTGATTCGACGAGTGCGGGTCTCAGGCTTCTTGGCCTCGGTGACAGCGGTGACATGCTCGCGGCGCGTGCTGTAGGACAGCGCCTCGAATGCCCCGCCGACGCCGGCGGCGTCCAGGGCGGCTGACAGGTCGTCGGGGATCGTGATCGTCCGTTCGGCGGTGTCGCGTTCGACGGTCACGGTGACGTGGTCGCCCGGCCCCTTGCCGAGTTCGGTGCGGATGGCTTTCAGTAGTCCGAGGCAAGGTCCCGCGCCCATATTGGCGATGGATCCTCGGTAGGGAATGCCGTCGAAGGTGGCGTCGACGGGGATGCGGCCACCGCCGCCGAGGGCTTCGACGATCTCGGGCGGTACGGGGATGAATGCCCCGCCGCCGTTGGCGGCTTCGATGACGCCTTCGAATCGCTGCATGGGAGCACCGTATCGCCGTTCGGAAGTGCGGCATAGCGACAATCCAGCAATCCGAACATGTGTTAACAAATATTAAGTAACCGAGAACCGACCGTTTCGGAAGCTTCACCGACACTGGCCGAAAACCCACTTTGGGGAACACGTTTCACCGACCATACCCGGGTTTCCCCAGGTCGCGCTGTATACGTGTGACCTCGGCCGCTACCTCGTAGTGACCAGAACATTTCTTGGATCTCACAGCTCACAATCACTGTCCGCGTGATGTGAGAGAAATGTTTTGATGCCCTCCCCGACGTCCCTACAGTCGAGCCAACAGCCCGGTATTCCAGCTCGAAGGGGGCGTAATGCCTATCTCGCAGAACGGACAGTCGTCCGCTGATGCTCTGCTTCGACTGGGGAAGTATTTCAACCGCGGTGAAGTGTCCGGAGACCTGCGCACCCTGCACAAAGTGGGCGGGCGGGAGGCCGACGAGTTCTATCGGGAGCGATGGTCGCACGACAAGGTGGTGCGCTCCACCCACGGCGTGAACTGCACCGGATCCTGCTCATGGAAGATCTATGTCTCCGACGGCGTGATCACCTGGGAGTCCCAGCAGACCGACTACCCCAGCGTCGGCGCCGACAAGCCCGAGTACGAACCCCGCGGCTGCCCGCGTGGCGCCTCGTTCTCCTGGTACACCTACTCCCCCGCGCGCATCCGTTACCCGTACGTGCGCGGCACTCTGCTCGAGCTCTACCGCGAGGCCAAGACCCGGCTCAAGGATCCGGTGCTGGCCTGGGAATCCATCGTCGAGGACCCCGCGAAGGCCGAGTCCTACAAGTCCGCGCGCGGCAAGGGCGGGTTCGTTCGCGCCGAATGGTGGGAATCCGCCGAAATCGCCGCCGCCGCACACGTTTACACCATCAAGAAGTACGGGCCGGACCGCGTCGCGGGGTTCTCGCCGATCCCGGCCATGTCGATGGTCTCGCATGCGACCGGCGCTCGGTTCATCTCGCTGATCGGCGGCTCGATGCTGTCGTTCTACGACTGGTACGCCGACCTCCCGGTCGCCTCCCCGCAGGTCTTCGGTGACCAGACCGACGTCCCGGAATCCGCCGACTGGTTCGACGCGGGATACCTGATCATGTGGGGCTCCAATGTCCCGGTCACTCGAACTCCGGACGCGCACTACATGACCGAGGCCCGCTACCGGGGCCAGAAGGTCGTGGTCGTGTCCCCGGACTACGCCGACAACACCAAGTTCGCCGACGAGTGGGTTCCGGCCCGGCCGGGCACCGATGCCGCGCTGGCCATGGCCATGGGTCATGTCGTGCTGCGAGAGTTCTTCGTGGAGAAGCGGACTCCGCACTTCGACGACTACGTCAAGCGCTACACCGACCTGCCCTACCTCATCACCCTCGAGGACAGGGACGGGGTGGCCGTCCCGGGCAAGTTCCTCACCGCGGCCGATCTCGGCCACACCGGCGAGGGTGCGCAGCACCAGACCGTGCTGCTGGACGCGGACGGTATTCCGCAGGTGCCCAACGGTTCTCTCGGCCACCGGTTCACCGAGGCCGGTGAGGGCCGCTGGAATCTGGAACTGGGGGACATCGATCCCCTCCTGAGTTTGCACGGTCGCACCGATGACGCTGCGGCCGTGCAGTTCCCGCGCTTCGACGGGCACCACCAGGGTGGGTCAGGGGCCGGCAGCGCAGCCGTTCTCACCAGGGGTGTGCCGACCACCGTCATTGCGGGACGACGGGTGACGACGGTGTTCGATCTGCTGCTGGCCCAGTACGGTGTGGCCCGTCCCGGCCTGCCCGGCAGCTGGCCGACGGGCTACGACGATGCGAGCGAGCCGTACACGCCCGCGTGGCAGGAATCGATCACCGGCGTCCCCGCCCAACAGGCCGAACGCATCGGCCGCGAATTCGCCGACAATGCCGAACGTTCCAAGGGCCGCTCGATGATCCTGATGGGCGCGGGCACCAACCACTGGTTCCACTCCGACCAGATCTACCGTTCCTTCTTCACCCTCACCCTGCTCACCGGCTGCCAGGGTGTGAACGGCGGCGGCTGGGCGCATTACGTGGGACAAGAGAAGTGCCGTCCCGTAACAGGCTGGGCCACCCTGGCTTTCGCCTCGGACTGGCAGCGGCCACCCCGGCAGATGCAGGGCACCGTGTTCTGGTACCTGGCCAACGACCAGTGGCGCTACGACCCGTTCACCTCGGAATCGTTCGCCTCGCCGCTGGGCAACGGCAGTTTCGCGGGGCGCACGGCGGCCGACAACATCGCTCTCGCTTCGCGTTTGGGCTGGATGCCGTCCTACCCGACGCTCAACCGCAACCCGCTCGATCTCGTCGACGAGGCCGAGCAGGCCGGTAAGTCCCCCGCGGAATACGTTGTGGACGGCCTGAAGTCGGGGGATCTGCGCTTCGCCTGCGAGGACCCGGACGCGCCCGAGAACTTCCCGCGCGTGCTCACCGTGTGGCGGGCCAACCTGCTCGGCTCCTCCGGCAAGGGCAACGAGTACTTCCACAAGCACCTGCTGGGCGCGGACTCCAATCTGCAGACCGCCGAGGCCACCGGGGTGCGCCCGCAGGAACTGGAATGGCGCGACGAAGCCGCCACCGGCAAGCTGGATCTGCTGCTGTCGCTGGACTTCCGCATGACCTCCACGACCCTGTTCTCCGACATCGTGTTCCCGGCCGCCACCTGGTACGAGAAGCACGACCTGTCCTCCACCGACATGCACCCGTTCGTGCACGCCTTCTCCCCGGCCATCTCCCCGCCGTGGGAGGCCAAGACCGACTTCGAGGCGTTCCACCGCATCGCGCGCGGATTCTCCTGGCTGGCCGAGAAGCACCTGGGCGTGCGCAAGGACCTGGTCGCCATGCCGCTGCAGCACGACTCCGCCGACGCCATGGCGCAGGCCGGCGGGCGGGTGCTGGACTGGAAGAAGGGTGAGTGCGAGCCGATTCCGGGTGTCACCATGCCGAAACTCGTTGTGGTCGAGCGCGACTACCCGAGTGTCGCGGAGAAGATGGCCGCGCTCGGGCCGCTGGTCGAGACGCTGGGACTCACCACCAAGGGCGTCACCACGCTGCCCGACGAAGAGGTAGATTACCTGCGCGGCGTCAACGGCACCGTGGTTTCCGGTGTCGCGCAAGGCCGTCCGTCCCTGGCCAAGGACACCCACGCGGCCGAGGCGATTCTGGCACTGTCCGGCACCACCAACGGCCGGCTCGCGGTGGAAGGGTTCCATGCGCTGGAACGGCGCACCGGAACCGAGCTGGCCGACCTGGCCGCCGAACACGAGGGCAAGCGAATCACCTTCGCCGACACCCAGGCCCGGCCCGTTCCGGTGATCACCTCACCGGAATGGTCCGGCAGCGAGACCGGTGGCCGCCGATACTCGCCGTTCACCATCAACGTGGAACGCAAGAAGCCCTGGCACACGCTGACCGGACGGCAGCACTTCTACCTCGATCACGACTGGATGATCGAGCTCGGCGAGCAGCTGCCGATCTACCGTCCGCCGCTGGACATGTCGGCCCTGTTCGCCGAACCCGGTATCGGCAATGTCGACGGCAACGGGGTGACCGTGCGGTATCTGACCCCGCACTCGAAGTGGTCGATCCACTCCGCCTACCAGGACAACCTGCACATGCTCACGCTGTCGCGAGGCGGCCAGGCGATCTGGATGTCGGACAAGGACGCCGCGAAAATCGGTGTCGCCGACAATGATTGGATCGAGGCGATCAACCGCAACGGCATCGTCGTGGCCCGCGCGATCGTGTCGCACCGCATGCCCGAGGGCACGGTGTTCATGTACCACGCCCAGGACCGCGCCGTGAACGTCCCGCGCATCGAGGGCACGGCGGATACCGAGCAGGGCAAGGGAAAGCGCGGCGGCATCCACAATGCGCTGACCCGGATCATGATCAAGCCCTCGCATCTCATCGGCGGCTACGCGCAGCAGTCGTTCGCCCTGAATTACCACGGCCCCACCGGAAATCAGCGTGATGAGGTCACGACCATTCGCAAGCGCTCGCAGGAAGTTGAGTACTGATCATGCGTGTTATGGCGCAAATGGCCATGGTCATGAACCTGGACAAGTGCATCGGCTGCCACACCTGCAGCGTCACCTGTAAGCAGGCCTGGACCAACCGCTCGGGCACCGAGTACGTGTGGTTCAACAATGTGGAAACCCGTCCGGGACAGGGTTATCCGCGCCGCTACGAGGACCAGGAGAAGTGGAAGGGCGGGTGGACCCTCGACAAGAAGGGCCGGCTCACCCTCAAGTCCGGGTCGCGGATGAAGCGGCTGCTCAACATCTTCGCCAACCCGGACCTGCCCACCGTGTCGGACTACTACGACCCGTGGAGCTACGACTACGACACTCTGCTGTCCGCCCCGCAGATGGACACCACGCCGGTGGCCAGGCCCAAATCGCTGATCACCGGTGAGGACACCAAGGTCACCTGGGGCGCGAACTGGGACGACTCGCTGGGCTCGGGTCCCGAGCAGGTCGGCAAGGACCCGTTGCTGGCCAAGCTCTCCGAGCAGGTCAAGCTCGAGTTCGAAGAAACCTTCATGTTCTACCTGCCGCGCATCTGCGAGCACTGCCTCAACCCGTCCTGCGCGGCCTCCTGTCCGTCGGGCGCGATCTACAAGCGCGCCGAGGACGGCATCGTGCTGGTCGATCAGGACAAGTGCCGCGGCTGGCGGCAGTGTGTGACCGGCTGCCCGTACAAGAAGATCTACTTCAACCACAAGACGGGCAAGGCGGAGAAATGCACCTTCTGCTACCCGCGCGTGGAGGTCGGCATCCCGACGGTCTGCTCGGAGACCTGTGTCGGGCGACTGCGCTACATCGGCGTCATGCTCTACGACGCCGACAAGGTCCTCGAAGCCGCCTCGGTCACCGATGACAAGGACCTCTACCCGGCGCAGCTGGGCGTGTTCCTCAACCCGCACGACCCTCGCGTCATCGCCGAGGCCGAGCGGGCCGGTATCTCCCCGGAATGGATTGCGGCCGCCCAGGATTCGCCCGTCTACAAGCTGATCGTGGACTACCAGATCGCGCTGCCGCTGCATCCGGAATACCGGACCATGCCGATGGTCTGGTACGTGCCGCCGCTGTCGCCGGTCGTGGACACCCTCACCCAGACCGGGCACGACGGGGAGAACCACGACAACCTCTTCGGCGCGATCGACGCCCTGCGAATTCCGTTGGAGTACTTGGCCGAACTGTTCACCGCCGGTGAGATCGGCCCCGTACGAGCGTCCTTGCAGCGGCTGGCGGGCATGCGCTCGTTCATGCGCTCGATCAATCTGGGCCAGGAACCCGACCTGTCCATCCCGGACGCGGTCGGCCTCGAGCCCGAGGAGATCGAGGCCATGTACCGGCTGCTCGCCATCGCCAAGTACGAGCACCGCTACGTGATCCCCTCCGGCGCGACTTCCAAGGCGCACGAACTGGATTCGCTGGCCACCGGATGCTCCCTGGACACCGACGGCGGCCCGGGCATGACGGCCTTCGACTACATGGCCGAGAAGTTCCACCTCACCGACACCAACGGTGCCGCCGCGCCGGAGGGGAAATCCCACCGGATCAACCTGTTGAACTGGGACGGCAAGAGCACCGCGGGACTGGTGCCCACTTCCGCCAACGGCAACGGGGCCGCTGGTAATGGCAACGGAGCCAATGGGAATGGGCACCATCTCCCGGAGACCGCGGCCGAGGCCGTCGAGTCGGAGCCCACCGGAGCGACGCGATGAACCTGCTGAGACTGCGACGGCGTTCCGAACCCGCCGCCACCACACCCGAACACCATCACATGTGGCGGCTCGGCGCGCTTGCCCTCGACTACCCGAACGCACGGACCGCCGCCCGCTCGGCCGAACTCGACGCCACCGCACCGGAATCCACCGGAGCGCCGCGATGAGCCTGCTGAAACTGCGTCGCCGGCCCGAACCCGCCGTCGCCATGAGCGACCGCGAGCGCCGCCTGGTGTGGCGGCTGGGCGCGCTGCTGCTCGACTATCCGAGCGAGCAGACCCTGGCCATGCTCGACGATCTCGACGCCGCCGTGGCCGAACTGCCCGACGCGGTCCGGCCGCTGCTGGCCGGGTTCCTCACCCACCTGCGCACCACCGACCCGATCACGCTGGCCCAGAACTACGTCGAGACCTTCGACATGCGCCGCCGGGCCAGCCTGCACCTGACCTTCTACGCCTACGGCGACACCCGCAAGCGCGGCATGGCCCTGCTGCGGTTCAAGCACGCCTACCGGCACGCGGGTGTCGAACTCGGCGACGAGGAACTGCCCGACCATCTGCCCGTGCTGCTCGAATTCGCCGCCACCGTCGACCCTGTCGGCGGCGAACGGCTGCTGGGCGAACACGTCCCGGTGCTGGAACTGCTGCGGTTGTCGCTTTCCGACAGCGGATCTCCCTACACCGGGGTGCTGGCGTCGGTGGTGGCGACCCTGCCACCGGTCACCACCGCCGACCGCCGGCGCATCGCCGAACTCGCCGCCGAAGGTCCGCCCGGCGAAGAGGTCGGCCTCGACCCCTTCGCCATGGACCCGATCGCCTTCACCGGACAGGAGGCCCGCCGATGAGCTCGACGCTCTGGCTGATGCTCCCCTACATCGCCTTCACCTCGTTCGTGCTGGGGCACCTGTGGCGCTACCGCACCGACCAATTCGGCTGGACCACACGGTCTTCGCAGATCTACGAGTCGCGGCTGCTGAAGCTGGGCAGCCCGCTGTTCCACTTCGGCATGCTCGGCGTGATCGGCGGGCATGTGCTCGGCGTGCTGATTCCGCAGTCGTGGACCGAGGCCGTCGGCGTCTCCGAGGAGACCTATCACGTGGTGGCGGTCTCCGCGGGATCGGTGGCGGGACTCGCGGTCATCGCCGGCATCGGCATTCTGATCTACCGCCGCATCAAGTTCACCGCCGTGCGCCAGGCCACCACCGCCAACGACAAGGCGATGTACGTCCTGCTGGCCGCGGCCCTGATCACCGGCCTGCTCAACACCTGGGGCAGCAACCTGCTGTGGGGCACCTACAACTACCGCGACACCGTCTCCCCGTGGTTCCGCAGCCTGTTCACCCTGCACCCCCACCCCGACCTCATGGTCGGCACCCCCTGGACCTTCCAGGTGCACGGCCTGATCGTGTTGGCGCTCATCGCCTTCTGGCCCTACACCCGCCTGGTCCACATGTTCTCCGCCCCCGTCGGCTACCTGGTCCGCCCCTACGTCGTCTACCGCGCCAAACCCACCAAGTCCGCCGACAAGACCCGCTACGCCCGCGCCTGGGAAACCCCGGCGATCCCCCGTCGCTGAGTCACCGGGCGCTCATCGAAATCCCGATGGCACTCGGCTTCGGCCGATGTTAAGGTTTCGCGCGGCCTGATCGACCGGTTGGGCTCGAATTGTCTTCGGGGGACTCCATGTTCAATTGGTATGTCGGTCTGCTCGCGCTCAGCGGGGTGATCATGCTCGTGCTGGCAGCGCTTCGCCAGGGGCAGAACGACTGGTCGCGGGCGCTCAATGCCATCTTCGGCGTCGGCTTTCTCGGCTACGCCTTCTACCTCGCCTTCCTTTTCGACGGCGGGTCGTATTTCATCTTCTTCCAGGCCTTCATCCTGCCGGTCATGATGATCGTCAATTTCTTCCGCAATCGCACGCCCAAACCCAAACTGACCGAAACCCAGAAGGCCTGGCGCGCATATCAGCAATCCACCGGGCACGAATAGCATGTTTTGGAAAAGGCGAGAGCCCGAATGGGTGACGCCGCCGACCACGCCCTGCCCCGACTGCGGCGGGCAGCGGGTGCCGGCGGAAAGCGCGGTCGAGATGTTTCTGATCTCACGAAGGGGCGGGCGGAAGCTGACTGATCTGCTCGCCCTGGTCTGTCTCGACTGCGGGCGTGTCCATCTCTATGCCGAGCGCCTCGACAAGGTGCGTGCCGACACGTAGTCGAGGACATGCCGGGTGTAGATCGAGGGTTGTTCGTCCGCGCAGCGGCGGAGGTTGTCGATCGCCTCGTCGAACTGGGCGCTCGGGCCGTGCTGGGCCAGCAGGACCGCGATGGCCTCCCAGGCGCCGGTGTGCGGGTTCGGTTGCGCGAGTAGCTCTCCCAGGTAGCGGCCCGGTTCCGCCATGCGTAGGGCCCGGCGGGCGAGGGCGTGGACGCGGCGGGGCAGCTCGGCGCGGATCGCGGTGACGTCGGCTGTCATCACGTGGCCGGGCAGGTACGGGTCCAGGCGCACGGACCACAGTTCGGCCCGCTCGTCGGGCAGGCCGTCGTCGGTGAGCAGGCCGGGACCGCTCGCGGCCTCGAGCGCGGTGGGCGACAGGCCCAGCCGCTCGTTGCGCCAGTTGCAGAACTCCCACCAGGCCGTCGGCGTGGCCCAGGAGCCCAGCCCGAAGCGCAGCACTTGCTGCCCGCCGGTGAAGGACCGGAAGGTCCGGGTGCGCGCCACCGCCGCCACACCGTCGGGGGTGACCCGCACCCAGGTCGGATCGCCGCCCTCAAACCCGTACGGCTCCAGCAGCTTTCCCGTGTCACGCATCAAGCGGCGCAGCGCCGATTCCGGTTTGACCATCCCCGCAGATTAGCGGCGGGAGGCGACAGGATGCCGGACCTCGCCATCGGCCCAGCATGCGGCGCGCCGTCCGGAGACACGCCGCATGCCGGACCGAATTGTCAGTGTCCGGACCAGATGTCGTTCACCGTGGCCGCGTAGCGGTCGTTGTTGGTCAGCGGCTGCAGGCCCAGGGCGGTGTCGATGGTGCGGAGCAGGCCGTACTGGTCGGTGCGCTGCGAGCTGGTGAAGCCGGCCTTCACCGTGTTCTGCGAGCCGATCATGATGGTCGGCACCCGGTTCGGGAACAGCGGGCCGAACGCCTTGGTGGCGCCCTCGTCGAAGGTCAGCAGCAACAGGGAGCGCTGCTGCTTCCACGCCGGGGAGTTGAAGATGGCGGGCAGGGTGCCGCTGAGCCAGCTGTCACCCGAGGCGACGCCGCAGCCTTCCATGTTGTGGCATTCGTTGGCAGCGAACCACACGAAGTTCGGGGTGGTGGCGGCCGACTTCAGGTCCTCGGTCATCTGGGTGAGCGGCTGCAGGTGCGCCGCGCAGTAGGCCGGATCCGACTTCATGTTCTTGAAGTACAGGAACGGCAGATCGTCCTGGTAGTACTGGCCGTGCGCGGTCTGATCGCAGTTGCCGTTGGCGTCCTCGGCGTAGCCCTTCCAGGTCTTGTGCGCGGCGTCGACGCTGTTGCCGATGTGGTTGGCGGCGAGGGTCGTGGTGGTCACGCTGTTGTCGACCAGCCCGTACAGACCGCCCGCCGCCAGCGCGACGTAGTTCGGGTCGCTCGGGTGGGTCGTGGCGTAGGACTGGCTCAGCGTCGCGCCCTGCGGCCGCAGGCCATTGATGTAGGGGGCCAGCGGATTACCGATGATGCCGGACAGGCCGTCGTAGTCCTGGTTCTCCAGGTAGACCATGAAGACGTGGTCGTAACCCGGCACGGTGGTGGCGGGCGCGGTCAGCTTGGGCGCGGGCAGCGACGCGCCGATGGTGAACGACAGGTCGTCGGCGTAGCCGTCATTGGTGTCGCCGTCGGTCCAGGTGAAGTTCAGCTGGATCTTCACCGCGCGGGTGCCCTTGGGCAGGGTGCCCTTCGTATCGCGCTGCAGCAGGGCGGTTTTGAGGCCGCGGTCGATGCTGCTGACGTCGTCACACTCGGCCGAGCCGAGCTGGGCGCCCGACGCGTTGAGGAAGGTCGCGGTCATATTGACCCGGTCGTCCTGCGCGCCGTAGCCGCCCAGCCAGCCGTCGAGGTCGAAGCTCACGCCGCCCTGGTCGATGGCCGAGCCCGCGGCCGAGACATTGACGGTCTGATCCATCTCGGCATTGCCGGTGCCGCCGCCCGCGAAGAACTTCGCGCCCCGGTTGGCCGGGCCCGGCGAGGAGGCGTCGGGCCAGCCGGACTGCCCGTAGCACACCGCATTCGGTTCACCCTTGCCGATGTTCCAGCCCGGCAGCGTCATGCCGTCCAGGCCCTTCGGCGAGCACTGCGCCACCGCCTCGGCATCGCCGTCGACGATGAGGTTCGGGCTCATCACCGCGGCGTGCGCGGCCGTCGGCGCGACCGCCGAGCCTCCGAGTGCGACCAGCGCAGCCGCGGCCGCGATAACGAGGGATTTGCCACCGAGGTGACGAACGCCGTTGTGGCGCATACATGTTCCTTTTGCGGGTCGTTACAAATGCGCCCCGAATGAAACCTGCGACAGGTGTCGAATCGCCGGTCCGCCCATGGCCGGACGGTGAACACCGACCGCCTATTGGACACTCGACCACAACGCGAGAGACCTTGCGTGCCAATCGATATCGGCTATGACCGAGCAACATCGAGCAGCCGGGGAACACCGCGGGCGACCCCGGCGTCGAACTGATGAATTCCGCGTCCATCGAAGGTTGGTCCCGGATCGATCGATAGGCCCTACGGCACGGCCGCTCGAATCCGCAGAATTCCAGCAATGCAGACCCTCAACACCGTGGCCGACCGGCGCGCTTGGATCGGGCTGGGCGTACTGGCCGCAGGACTGTCGATGATCGTCGTGGACGGCACCATCGTCGGCGTCGCGCTGCCGGTGATCGTCACCGATCTCGGCCTCGACCTGACCGACGCGCAATGGGTGAACAGTTCCTACTCCGTGGTTTTCGCGGCCCTGCTGCTGACCGCGGGACGGCTCGGCGACCGGCTCGGCCGCCGCCGGATATTCCTGGCCGGTATATCGGTGTTCCTGGCGGGCAGTGTTTTCGCCGCCCTGGCCGGGAGCTCGGGAGCGCTGATCCTGGCGCGCGTGGTGCAGGGCGTCGGCGGCGCGTTCGTATTGCCGGCGACCCTGTCCAGCGTGAACGCCACCTTCCGGGGCCGGGATCGCATCGTCGCCTTCGCGGTGTGGGGCGCGGTCATCTCCGGTATGGCCGCGGTGGGACCGCTGCTGGGCGGCAGCCTGACGACCTATGCCGATTGGCGTTGGATCTTCCTGGTCAATATCCCGATCGGCATCGCGGTCGCGGCGGGGGCGCTGCTGGTGGTGCGGGAGACCCGCGCCGAGATCACCGAGCCCGGCCTCGACGTCGACGGATTACTGCTCAGCGTCGTCGGATTCGGCGGGGTGATCTTCGCGCTGATCGAGGGGCAGCGCCTGGGCTGGTGGCGGCCGCTGACCGAGTTCCGGCTGTTCGGCTTCGAATGGCCGCGGCACGCGCCGATCTCGATCGTTCCGGTCACGGGGCTGATCGGCATCGCCGCGCTGGCGCTGTTCCTGCGATGGGAACGGCACCGCGCCCGCCGGGGCCGATCCGCCATCCTGGACCTGGGCCTGTTCTCCCTGCCCACCTTCGGCTGGGGCAATCTGACCGCCCTGACGGTGGCGATCGGCGAGTTCGGGCTGCTGCTCGTGCTGCCGCTGTTCCTGGTCAACGCGCTCGGCCTGTCGACCATGGGCGCCGGCCTGGTGCTGGCCGCAATGGCATTGGGCGCCTTCGGATCCGGCGCCGCCGCCCGGCATATCGCGGCGGTGCTGGGCGCACCCGGAACGGTGATCGCCGGACTGACGCTCGAGGTGACCGGCGTGTCGGCGGTGGCGCTGTGCCTGTCCGCGACGGTCTCACCGTGGCTGCTCGCGGCGCTGCTGGCCTGGTACGGGGCCGGATTGGGGCTGGCCTCGGCACAATTGGCGGGCACCGTGCTGGTGGACGTCCCACCGGAGAAGTCGGGACAGGGCTCCGCCACGCAGAGCACCGTGCGGCAGCTCGGCGCGGCCCTCGGCGCCGCCGTTCTCGGCGCGGTGCTGTCCCTCGGTCTGGCACACGACCTGGGCGAGCGGCTGGATGCGGTCGGGCATCTGCCGGTGACCGCCGAGCAGGGGTTGGTCACCGCGACCAGAGATTCTGCCGGAGGCGCGATCTCGGGGCTGCGGGCCCAAGGCCCGAACGGCCGGTTCGGGCCGGCCGGGCCGCGGATCACGACCGCGCTGTCCGAGGGATTCGCCGACGCCACCCGAACCGCGCTGTTCACCGCCGCCGGGTTCCTCACCCTCGGTCTGATCAGCTCGATCGTGCTGCGTGCCCGTTCATCCGATCGAGACGGCTAGGAGCGGGGCGAGGCGGCGGCCTTGGGCTTGGCGCGGGCGAAGTTGCGCATGATCGGCAGATCCACCCAGTGGTAGAGCACCGCGGCCAGCGCCGTCGAGACCACCAGGCACAGCAGCGCGAAGCCCGCCCAGCCCAGGATGCCGAACTCCTTGCCGCCGATCAGGTATCGCGTCACCAGCACCATCACCGGGAACTGGATCAGATAGAAAGCGAAGGACACATTGCCCAGCCACACCATGCGCGGATGGGAGTTGATGCCGCGGATACCGGCCAGATCCCGGGCCGCCATGGTCGCCACGACCGCGGTCATCGGCGGCAGCAGCAGCACCGACATCTTGTAGTTCACCGGCACCACCCAGGTCGCCGCGTAGGCGACGGTCAGAGCCAGCAGCGGCCACGCCATATTCGTGTTGCGCCAACGCCCTTCGATCACCATGCGGGCGGCCAGCACACCCAGGAAGAACTCGGGCAGCCGCGAGAGCGGGAAGGTGTAGCTGAGCCAATACGACGGCGACACCGGGATATTCGGCTGCTGGAACCATGCCGGGGAGGCGTGCAGCTCGTAGTGCGGCGAGACGTTGCCCGGAACCAGGCGGGGCGCGAAGGCGTTCGCGATGCCCTTGGGACCGTCCACCCACAGGAAGTACGAGGTGTGCAGCGCGACGATGCCCAGCATCAGCAGGCCCATGGCCAGCAGCAGGCGGCGCGTCGGGATGCGCATGACCAACGGCAGCAACAGCGGGAAGCTGCCGTAGAACAGCACTTCCGCGGCCAGCGACCAGGAGGGCACGTTCAACCCGCCGACCGTGGTCCACTTCGGCACCCAGGTGTGCACCAGGAAGAGGTTCGGCACCCACACCACCGCGCGATGCAGCGGCACGCTCGCCGCGGCGATGAACGCGAACGCCGCCAGCAGATGCGTCGGATAGATCTTGAGCACCCGCCGCCGGTAGAAGGCGCGCTTGGTCGTGCCCGGCTTGAACGACCAGTAGATGATGAAGCCGGACAGCACGAAGAAGAACGTCACGCCCGCCGCGCCCAGCTGCATCGGCACCCACTCGTGGATGTGGCGGAACAGCTCCGACTTCTGGAACGGGTAGACCGGCAGGAATACCAAGGCGTGCAGCACGAATACCGCGAACGCCGCCCACCAGCGGGCGCCGGTCAGCGAGGGCAGCGCGCCCCGGCGTACCGGCGCGGGGGCGAGCGCGGGTTCGGGGAGGACGGCGGTGACGGGTTCCGCCAGGATGGCCGCGATCGGTTCGGCGGTGCGCACCGGCGGGGTGGGCTCGATCAGCTGGGTCATCGGACGTACCTCTCGTACAGTGCGTTTGCCACCACGGCGTCGCCCTGGGGGCTGGGATGGAAGGGCAGGCCGTCGAGTTTGGTCTTCGGATCGAAGATGCCGTTGATCCATTGCTCGGGCGTGCAGAGTCCGTGCCCGGCGGTGAGCGCGCGGGCATCGAGGTAGTCGAGGCCGAGTCGGGCGGCGGCCTCGCGCTCGGCGGTGTCCATCCGGTTGAAGTACTCGACGACGGTGCGGCCCTTGGGCTGTGGCAGCGGCAGGCTCAGGATGTCGAAGCAGATGGATTCCTGGTCGGGCCGGAACATCTCCGGGTAGCCGACGATGACGATGTGCGCGGCGGGTGCGTAGTACCGGATGTAGGTGATGACCTTGCTGATCCGGGTGGCGTACGCCTCGCCGGTGATGGCCTGCGGGTCGATCATGCGGCCGTCCGCCACCGCGTCGGGTCCGCACCCGCCCGCGATGTCGTAGAAGCACTTCTCCGTGGAGCTCCACGGAGACAGGTCCGACCCACTCCAGTGTTCGTTGAAGCCGAATTGCAGGGTCACCAGTTTGGTCTTGGGCCCGAACGCGCCCTGTTTGGCCGCATTGGCGGCCTGGACTGTCAGGGTGTAGCCCCCGCCGCCTTCGATCGTCGCGCCCGCGCACGACTGGTTCGACACCTGATCGGTGTCGTGCGGCAGGCCCGTCAGCGCGGTCAGCTGGACCGGCCATGCGGTGTCGCCGCGGTCGCAGTGGTTCGTGTCGGCGAACGGACTGCCGTTCGCCGTGAACGAATCACCCAGAATGACAATCTCTTTGCCGTCCGGTGCCGTGGTATTGCCGGCGGCGGCCGTCGAATCGGCGTGTGCGCCCGCGGTTCCGGTCATGGCCGCTGCGATGGCCACGACCGCGGCGCACAGCGAAGCCGATGCGCCTGGAATACGGAACTTCATGGAGTCCTCGAATCGCAAAGTGAACTATAGATCTTTCAGTTGTTTGCGCGGGGTGGACAGAGACGAGGTGGACGCGAGATCCCTACCGCGGGATCAGTGTCCGTAGCGGTCGTACACCGCGTTCGCGACGACGGTGTCGCCCTGGGCCGACGGATGGAAGGGCAGACCGTCGATGCCGGTACGAGGGTCGGCGACCCCGTTCAACCACGGCTGCGACGAGCAGAGGCCGTGGCCGGCGGTCAGGGCGCGGGTATCGAAGAAGTCGATGCCCAGCAGTTGCGCGGCTTCCCGTTGCGCCTGGTCGATCCGGTCGAGGTACTCCACCACCGCCCGCCCACGCGGATTGATGAACGGCACGACCCCGCCGATACTGAGGCAGATCGTGCTGCTGCCGGGAGCGAAAAGCTCCTGGTACCCGACCAATACGATGCGCGCGTTCGGCGCGTAGTACTTGATGTAGGTGACCGCGTTGCTCATGCGCTTGGCCATCAGCGCGCCGGAGACACCGTTGTAGTCGGTCATCCGGCCCTGCCCGACCGAGTCCTCGTCACAACCCAGCTCGAGGTTGAACACGCAGGGCTTCAACGAGTTCCACAGGTTCTGATCGGAGGAGCCCCACTTGTCGTTCATGCCGAACTGCAGCGTCACCAGCTTGGTGTCCGGCCCGAAGGCGCCCTCCTTGTCCGCACGCTGCGCCTCCTGACCCAGCGTCCACCCGGGACCGCTGTCGATCGAGGCACCCGGGCACGACGGGTCGGACACATTGTCGGTCCCGTACACGCCCATCAGTTTGGCCAGCTGCACCGGCCAGGCCGTGCGCCCGTGCAGGTTGCAGTCGTCGTGGCCGGTGAAGTGGTCCCACTCGTTCGCGGAGAACGAGTCACCCAGCACCACAAGCTCTTTCCCCGCGGGGGCCGGATCGGCCCCCGCACCGCCCACGGCCGTCAACGAGGCCGCGAGCGCGACGACGGTGGCACACACCCACCGCCCACCATTGCCGAGCACCTGACTGTCCAGTCCGCTCAGTAGCCGGCGCGGGGTTCGAATCCGGGCGCGTCCAGGGTGGGCGGCGCCTGCTTGGGCGCCTCCTGGGTCTGCGGCGCGGGCTTCGGCGCGGCGGGCTGGGGAGCGACCTGGGCCGGTTCGGGTGCGACCGGCTGCGGAGCGGGCGCCTCCGTGGTGGCGGGCTGCTGAACGGGCGCCTCGGTGGTGGGCGCGGGTGCGACGGTGGTCGGCGCGGGTGCGGCCGTGGAGCTCGCGACCGCCGGAGTCACGACCGCGCTGGTGGTGCCCGACGACCCATCCGAGGATGATTTGTCGCTGCCGCACCCGGTAACCCCCGCGAGTAGCAATGCCCCGCCGATCACAGCCGCCGCGGCGCGCGCAGCGAAAACCCCCGGTGTAGCAGACTTCATGAGCACCTCGAATCTAGAACTGAAGTGTGATCTGTTCACTTCAGCGGGCAGTGTATTCAACCCACGGACCCCCACGAACCCGATTCGGGAAAACTGCCCCGATTTCTCCGGGCACGAAATGAATCATTCCTGCTCAGCCGCCATTTCAGCGGTACAACAAGTTCTAGATGAGCGCCCGCACACCCCGGTCGGCCGACCGCGATTCCACAGTGTGGGCAGGTGTTTGACCAGTTGGCTCGGGGTTTCGTACCTTTATGCGATCGGCGATTCGTGGAATCCGGTGAGAGTCCGGGACGGTCGCGCCACTGTGAGCACTCCCCGCGAGTGCGAGTCAGACCCGGGACGCCGAGAAGTTGTATCGGCCGAGGGGCGCGCAATCCCCTCTCACCCTAGGAGTTCCCGTGGCGACGTCCTACGCTCCCCGTTCCGGCATCACGACCGGTGCGCTCGCCCTTCCCACCACGGCCATGTGGCTGATCGGGACCACCGTGCTGGCGCTGCTGGCCATCTACTTCATCGGTTTCGACCAGGGTGCGGTGTCGATCTTCGGCAGCGACATGCACGTGCACGAATTCGTCCACGACGGACGGCATCTCCTCGGTTTCCCCTGCCACTAGCCACGGGAATCGAGTCGCCACAATGGAAAAGCGGATCATCGGCCGAGGCGTCCTGCTGGGCGCGCTCGGTGGATTGCTCGCGTTCGCCTTCGCCCGGATCGCGTCCGAGCCCGTCATCAACCGGGCCATCGACTACGAACACGGCCGCGACGACGCGCAGATGGCGCTGGACAAGGCCGCGGGCAAGCCGATGGACATGGAGATGGGCTCGGAGCTGTTCACCCGCGGCCAGCAGCAGAACATCGGCCTCGGGTTCGGCGTGATCGTGCTCGGCATGGCCATGGGCGCGCTGTTCGCGGTCGTGTACTACCTGGCGCTGCGCCGGGCCGGACGGATCACCGCGCGGAATCTGGCGCTGCTGGTGTCGGGTGGCATGTTCCTGGCGCTGTACGCGGTGCCGTTCCTGAAGTACCCGGCCAACCCGCCGGGATCCTCGGACGCGGACACCATCAAGGAACGCACCGGCATGTTCGCGATCATGATCGCGGTCAGCGTGCTCGCGCTGCTCGCGGCCGTCTGGCTCGGCCGCAGACTGGCCGCGCGACTGGGCAACTGGACCGCCGGTATCGCCGCGGCCACGGCGTGCACGGTGGTCATCGCGGTGGCCATGCTCGCGCTGCCGAGCTACTCCGCCGAAACGCCGGAGGCCCTGAGGAATCCGGCGGGTGCCATCGTCTACCCCGGATTCCCGGCCGCCGACCTGTACAGCTTCCGCCTGTACTCCTTCGCCGCCCAACTGATCCTCTGGGTCGTGATCGGCGTCGGCTTCGCCTGGCTGGCTCCCCGCCTGCTCGGCGAACGAGACTCTGCCCCAGCCCCTTCGGCGGCATGAGCGCAGTCACCCGCCTCACCCTGATCACGCACGCGATCACCGACGCCGTCCAGGCCGCCCGCTTCCCCGCCGACGAACCGCTCAACCCGCTGGGTGAGCGGTCCGTGGCGACGGTGGGCGGCCTGCCCGGCCCGGAGCCGGACCGTGTCCTGTGCGCACCCGAGATCCGCACCGCGCAGACCGCGAAAGCACTGGGCCTCAACGGCGCTCCCGAGCCCGCCCTGCGCGATCTGGACTACGGCGACTGGTCGGGCAAGGCCATGGACGACCTGTCCCCCGAACACCTGATGGGCTGGCTCACCGACCCGTCGCACCGCTCCCACCGCGGCGAGTCCCTCATCGACCTGATCGCCCGCGTCCGCGCCTGGCTGGAAAGCCTGACCGGATCCGGTGACCGCATCACCGCGATCACCCACCCGGGCGCGGTCCGCGCGGCCGTCCTCATCACCCTGAACGCTCCCCCGGAATCGTTCTGGCGCATCGACATCCCGCCGCTCACCGCGACCACCCTCCACCACCGGGCCCCGGCCTGGACCCTGCGCACCACCGCGCACGATCTCTCACTCTGAACCCCAGAGATTCCAGCTCGCCGAGGCGGCCCGGCGACGCGCCAGTATTTCCCAATTGCGGCACGAGTTTCGCGAAACAGCGCTTCGCTTCACAGCGTTTGTCAGACGACTCGTGCATTCGAGCCCGCGCCTCGCCACTTCCGAATCCTGGACCGGATAGTCTGGAGCCTCGTGCGAAATTGGTTGAGCCACACGTCTTCGCGATCGGATCGGCGGTGCCGGAGTCATCGCAAGCCGAAGCTCCCCGCCACCGGATTGATCGAACCACCGTGGTCTGCGTGGAACAATACGTGCGAGACCGCTCTTGCAATTCGCCAGAAACTGACGTGCGAGCGCCGGTCGGCGATGATAATCTCCACCCCCATGGGTGGAGTAGGAGATTCGGGGGGTCTGTTCGTCGTCCCGGAGGATGTGCAGGCGTTCGGCAAGTACGCATTGGATGTAGCCGACACCATGCGTGCGGCTCTGAAATTGGTTGAACAGGAAGTAGACTCGCTTACAACCGCTGGGTGGACCGGTGAGGCCGCGAAGTTCTTCAGCAAGGGTTGGGGCGAATGCTCCGACGGCGGGCACACGACGATCGATGCACTGACGACCTTGGCGGGCAAACTCGGCGTTACCGCCGAGACGTACACCAGTCACGACCTGCTGTCCGCGGACGGATTCACCAGCTTGGACCGCAGTTGACCTCCGAATTCAGCGTGAACCTCGAACAACTCGATCAGGTCGTATCCCAGCTCGGCAAGTTGGCGGACTTTCTGCGGAACCATCTGGATGAACTCGACCAGAAGGCCGAATCCCTGACCGGCGGCAGTTGGGAGTCGGCTGCGGCGTCCGCATACACCGAAGCGCACAATCAATGGTCCACCAGCGCAAAGGAGTTCGCTGACGGAGTTGCCGACACGAGCGAGGCAGCACGGCTGGCCCATAGCAGCTACACCACCGTGATCAGCCTCAACAGCATCTCCAAGAGCTGACGTGGTCACTGTCAATACGGAGGCGTATTACCACGCCGCCGGTGAGTGCCAGTCGATCGCAACCGAATTGGCGACGGCGGTCAAGACGCTGACACCGGCGCTGGTCATTTCGAACCCCGGAATGGCCGGGGACGGGTCCGCCGCATCGTGGGCGACGAAGTGCGATCAGATGAGCGTCGATGTGCTGAACACCATCGGAGCCCTGGGCAATGCCCTGACCAAGGCGGCCGATGTGTTCAACGCCTGCGGCTACAACTGGGACCTGGCCGAGTGGACCTCAGCGGGAAAGACCACCCCGCAACCCGATAAGCCCGCGGCGGTCGGCAGTTGGGCATTCTTGCAGGGCGATCTGAGTCTCATACAGCCATCCGGCGGAGACAACGGCGCGGGCCTGGTCACACCGCCTCTGATGGCCGATATGGTCCGGGCAGCCGGTCAAGTTCCCAACGGGGACACCCAGAAACTCTCAGCGATGGGGGCCGCCTGGACCAGTTTCTCCGCCGCGGAGATCGTCACCACGGCCGGTGGACGTCTGGATCAGGCCGCCGGCAAGTTCCACGGTATCGAGGCGCCCGAGGTCGGTGACCTGCTCGCCGTGCTGAGCACCCTCTCCAGCGGTGCGCAGGCCGTCGCCAGTGTGTCCGCGGCGATCGGCAAAGCCGTCGGCAACTACGCGAACGACCTTGGCGCAGTTCGTGAATTGATCGCGAAGAACCTGCAGCCACCGTTCGTGGAAGGGGTGAGCGCGAGCATCGGGAACACCTCGGTGCAGGTGTCGTTGACCGGTGCCGTCCCCAACTCGGCCACGCTCATGGCAATGGGTGCCGTGGTCGCGAGCGACATCTCGACCAGCCCCGTCGCCACGGAACTCGCCAAACCTGATTTCGGCAGCACCGACGGACTCGAAACCCAGCCGATGCTGCTGTCCATCGCTGCGCTGTCGATCCCGAAAGAACTCGGCAACACCGACGACAACAAGCCCGTATTCGAGGTCATCGATTCACACCGGTACGACTCCGCGCGCGTGCACGCGTCGGCCATGGCCTTCGCACAGATCTTCGGCCATCCACCGCAGAGCGGCACCGACTGGGAAACCGCCGAAGTACTCAACCCCAACAGCTACGACCCGAAGTACCACGGCGTCGGCCCCCAGATCCAGGTTGTTCGAATCAACCCGGTCAAGGGTCAAGGCGTAGTGCGATCCGACCAGTTCATCGCCCAACGCGACGTCAGCGACCCGCAGTTCAGCAACCCGTTCGAACGCGACCTGGGCAACAACCGTACATTCGATCCGAACTTCGACCCCGAACACGCAAAGGTTGCGACTTACGTGGATTACGAGAACGGGATTGTCGTCATGCGGCAGGACCCATCCGTACGACAAGACACCGGGGAAACGAAGGTGGGCAAGCCCACCGGCACGGTGACCCAAGCCGCCGACGGCTCGGTGCGAATCAGTTACGACGCGGGTAATCCGTTGGCCGAGACAACATGGATGCCCGGTCATCACAAGGTGACGGTCAACGGCGACCTGGTGTTCACCCCCGGAACCGACGGCGTCACCATCAGCGGCACCCGCACCGACTACCCCTCGATGGAGGCCTACCAGGACCACGGTGTGGGCACCCAGATACGCACGGTGGGCATCGATCCGGCCGCGTCGGGAAGCTCCCTCGGACCCGCCACCAACCTGCCGTTCCATCACAATATCGGTGCGGGGCCAACCGCATTCGACCATTTCAAGGACTTGCCGTCCACCGAGTTCGGGTCGGTAGAGAACCCGCCGGCGGTACCGGGGCGATGATGACCACCTCTCGCAAACGTGGATTGAGCCGTACCTCATCGGGAGTCGCGGTGGGAGTGGCGTTGCTCAATGTCCTCCCGATCGTGGTGCTGTTGGGTGCTGCCTACATCCTGGTCATCCCATACGCGGTCGAGCTTGTGGTCGCGGGCGTGTTGTGTCTGATCCCGGGTCGAGCCCGCCGGATAGGCTTGGGCATTCTGGTGGCGCTGGGCGTGACCGTGGTATTGATCGGCCTGGCAATAATTGTGGTGTCGCTATGGGGCTGAACCCCGACGCGGAGAGCACCGCCGCCCGCAGTTCACGCATCCAGAGCGCGATCCTGCAAGTTCGAGGCAAGGCTCAGACATCCGGCGGCGCGGTGGCGATCGAGACCGACGTGAACGGAATGATCACCGACCTGCAAATCTCGCAGGCCGCGATGTCCGTCGATCCCGGCCGACTCGCGCAGGCGATCACCCAATGTCACGGAACTGCCGTCGAACGGGCCAAAGATGAAGCGATCAAGGTAATCGAAGAGCTGCAAGATTCCCCGCAGCTCTCGCCGCGCCAGGCCGCTCACGGCGCACAAACTGCCCTGAGTCCCGATGCGTGGGAGGAACCCACCCCGCTTCGCATCACCCATTCGATGTGAATTAGCAGGCTCCCTTCGGCATCACCGCTCTCGGATCGGCGGCCACGCAGTCGGTGCAGGGCGGGGCGTAGGGTCGGTGGTTATGACCTTTCGAAGCGGAAGCAGCTCAGTTCCGGAGACCGTGCTGAACGATGGGAAGACCATTCCGTCGTTGGGTTTCGGGGTGTTCCTGGTTGAGGAAGGGGACACGTTCGGGGCGGTCACGGCCGCCCTCGAGGCCGGGTATCGGCATATCGATACGGCCGCGATCTATGGCAATGAGGCGGAGGTGGGGCGGGCCATCCGGGAGTTCGGGGTGGACCGGGACGAGGTATTCGTCACCACCAAGCTGTGGAATTCCGAGCAGGGGTACGACTCGACGTTGCGGGCGTTCGACGCCAGCATGGAGCGGCTCGGGCTGGACGAGCTGGATCTTTATCTCATTCACTGGCCGGTCGGGCAGGCGGACAAGTACGTCGATACCTTCCGGGCCTTTCAGAAATTGAAGGCGGAGGGGCGGGTCGCCTCGATCGGCGTATCCAACTTCAATGCCGATCACCTCGAGCGTCTGATCGCGGAGACCGGTGAGACTCCGGTGCTGAACCAGATCGAGTTGAGCCCCAACCTGATCCAGGCTCAGCTGCGCGCCTTCCACACCGAGCACGGGATCGCCACCGAGGCGTGGAGCCCGCTCGGGCGCGGTGCGGCGTTGAAGGATCCGACGATCGTCGCCATCGCCGGGGAGACCGGCCGCACGCCCGCTCAGGTGATCATTCGCTGGCATCTGCAGCTCGGCAACGTGGTGATCCCGAAGTCGGTGACGCCCAGCCGGATTCGCGAGAACTTCGATGTCTTCGGCTTCGAGCTCGGCGACGACCAGATGCGTGCGATCAGCGCACTCGACTCGGGCACCCGGGTCGGCCCGGACCCGGCCACCTTCACCGCCGGACTGCTCTGACGGCGAACCGTTCCGCGCCGGAACGGTGGACGGTTCCGGCGCGGAACGGAGATCGGCTCAGCCCGCGAGCTTGGCCAGGTTGGGGAAGTTGGACAGTTCCCAGCCACCGTCCACCACCAGGTCGACGCCGGTGATGTAGGAGGCGTCGTCGGAGGCGAGGAAAAGGCTGGGGCCCGCGATCTGCTCCGGAGTGGCGGGCACGCCCATCGGAATGCGTTCCAGGAACATCTGTTTCGCCGGTTCGTAGCCCACGATCGGGGCCACCAGCGGGGTGTCTACCAGGCCCGGGAGGATGGCGTTCACGCGGATGCGGTGCTGGGCCAGTTCCAGGGCGGCGGTCTTGGTGAACATCACCACGCCCGCCTTGCCGGTGGAGTAGGCGCTGCCGCCGGGCATGGGGACGCGGGCGTCCAGCGACGAGATGTTCACGATCGCACCGCCACCGGTCGACTTCATCAGGCGCGCTTCGTGCTTGGTGCACAGGAACACCGACTTCTGGATCAGGTCGAGGGTGAAGTCCCAATCGGCCTCGAGCAGGTCGGTGACCGCGCCGATGCGGGACGCCCCCGCGGCGTTGAAGGCAGCGTGCAGGCCGCCGAAACGCGTTGCGGCGACCCCGATTCCGGCCTCGATCTGGGCCTCGTCGGTGACGTCGGTGACCACGGGGACGAAGGACTCCCCCAGCTCACCGGCCCGCTTGCCCAGTCCGGCCTCGTCGATGTCGAGCCCGACCACATTCGCACCCTCGGCCACCAGCGCGGCCGCGATCGCCGCGCCGATGCCGGAGGCCGCACCCGTGACGACCGCGGTACGGCCGTCGAATCTATTGGCGTTCAAGATTTCTCACTCCTCATCGGCGACCGGCGCGCAGGAACTCACCGGTGCGCTCCTTGCCCAGGGTGGCCACCCGCTCACCGAGCCCGAACACGAACTCCCCGTTGACCAGCACCGCGGTGACGGTGTCGTCATTGCGGTTGACCATGCGGGAGAGATTGTCGAACTCGGGAATCGGGTTCTCGGCGTAGGCTTCCAGGCTCTCGTCGAGCCGGGCCGGATCGATGATCAGCACATCCGCCCGGTCGCCCTCGCGCAGGTGCCCGGCGTCGAGGTCGTACCAGTCGGCCAGCTCACCGGTGACCCGGTGCACGGCGTGCTCGACCGTCATGAACGGCCGCCCCTGCTGCTGCGCCTTGTGCACCCGCTTCAGGAACCGCAGCCCGAAGTTGTAGAACGCCATGTTCCGCAGGTGCGCGCCCGCGTCCGAGAAGCCCAGCTGCACACTGGGATCCGCCGCCAGCATATCCAGCACCTCGGGCCGGTGATTCGAGATCGTGGTGCGCCAGCGCACCGCCGAACCGTGCTCGACCAGCAGGTCGAGGAACGCGTCCACCGGGTGGACGCCGCCGCGATCGAGCCCCACCTGCCCGAAAGTCTTGCCGATCACGCTCGGATCGGGGCATTCGGTGATCTCGGCGTCGAAGAAGTCGCGGTGCCACACGCGGGTGCCCCACTTCTTCTCGTAGTCCTTGCGGAACGCCCTGCGATACGCCGGATCCGCGAACAGCTCCTGCCGCTGGTCGAGCTGATTCGACAGGTGCAGAGCCGCCGCACCGGACCCGAATTCCTCGAACACCGGCAGGTCGATGCCATCGGAGTACACCTCGAACGGCACCGGCAGATGCTGCCAGCGGAAGTCCCCGCCCAGCCGGTTGAGGATCTTGCCGATCACCGGGAAGATGTTCACCACAACGGGATTCGCCTTGATATCCGCGGCCGAGAGCAGGCTCACCTTGAGCTTGGGCCGCAAGATTCCCAGGCTGCTGATCGCCATGGCCACCAGGCTCTGCGGCCGCGTCACGTCCGGCCCGCCCTGCAACGCCCGCTTCCGGTCGCGCAGAATGCGATTCAGCCGCCGCCGCTCCTTGGTGGTGGCGTAGGTCGACGGCAGCGTCCGCGACCGGCACACCTCACCGTCGAGCTTGTCGAACAGCAGCTGTTGCGAGGACATGCCGACGAAACCCGCGTCGAGCGCCTCACGCAGCTTGTGTTCCATGGCGCTGAGCTCCGACTCACTGGGCCGCACGTCCGGATCGGTGGCCCGTCGCAGACCGAGCTGCGCGGTCCGGATATCCGAATGCCCGATGAAGGCAGCGATATTGGGTCCCAACGGCAGTGATTCCAGCGCCCGCACATACCCGTGCGCACTGTTCCAGGTCTTCAACCCGTCGATCGCCGAAACCACATGCTTGCGCGGAATGGCCTCCACCCGGCCGAACAGGTCCCCGGCGTCCGAGCCCTCCACATGCACCGTGGACAGCGAGCAGGACCCCAGCAGCAGCGTGGTCACCCCGTGCCGCAACGACTCCGACAGCGAGGGATCCAGCAGCACCTCCACGTCGTAGTGGGTGTGGATGTCGATCATGCCCGGCATGACCCAGCGCCCGGTCGCGTCGATCACCCGCGCGCAACCGGTTTCGTCCAACGGCGCGGCCGACACGGTCGCCACCCGCCCGTCCCGGATGCCCAGATTGCGCACGGCCGAGGGCGCGCCGGTGCCGTCGAACCAGCGTCCATTCTTGATAATGGTGTCGTACAAAGGAATTCACTCCCCCAGTGAGAGATCGCGGCGCAGCACCTTGCCGGTGGCATTGCGCGGCAGGGGTTCCGCGGTGACCAGCCAGCGGGCGGGCACCTTGAAGTAGGCCAGTTCCCTGGCCACATGGTCGCGCAGCTCGTCCTCGGTCATCGAATCCGGTTGGTCGACAACGACGATCGCGGCCACCTCCTGACCGAGATCCTCGTGCGGAACGCCGATCACCGCCGACTCCCGCACCGCCGGATGCGCGTCGAGGACGTTCTCGATCTCCTGCGGGTAGACGTTCTCGCCGCCGCGCAGGATCAGATCCGACCGGCGGCCGGAGATGTAGAGCTTGCCCGCGCGCAGCGTGCCGAAATCGCCGGTGCGCAGCCAGCGGTTCTCGTCGATGCTCGCCCGGGTGGCGTCCTCGTTGTTCCAGTAGCCGAGCATGACGTACGGGCTGCGGACACAGATCTCGCCCTCCTCGCCCTCGGGCACCACCTTGCCGTCGGGATCGCGGACCTCGATCGAGACGCCGACCACCGCCCGGCCCACGGTCTCGTTGTCCGCGGCCAGCTCCGGCGGGGTGGCGACGGTCGCGGCGGTGCCGGATTCGGTGCAGCCGTAGCTGGTGGTCAGGCCCTGCAGGGCGACCGGGAACCGTTCGCGCAGCCGCTGCACCAGCGCGGGCGAGGCCGGCGCGGAGTTCAGCGAGAACGCGGTCAGCGAGGACAGGTCGTACTTCGAGATGTCCACCGCCAGAATGCGACTCGCCAGCGTCGGCACGGCCGCCCAGTTGGTGACCCGTTCCGTCTCCACCAGCTGCAGCAGCGATTCCGCGTCGAACTCCCCCGAGGTCGGGAAGATGACCGCGTCGCCGGTGGTGAGCCGCGGGATCGACAGGTTGTGCAGGCTCGCGATGTGGAACAGCGGCATGGTCGCCAGGTAGCGGCGCGCGGCCGGGGAACCGTCCCAGGTCTGGCCGCGGAAGCCCGCGGACAGCGCGTCCATGAAGCGGTGGTAGTCGGCGACCGCCACCATGTTCCGCTGGGCGTGCACCACGCCCTTGGGGCGGCCGGTGGTGCCGCTGGTGTAGAGGATGATCGCCGGATCGTCCTCGCTCAGCTCGGTGACCGGATTCCCGCCCGCGAATTCCGCGATCAGCGCGGGCAGATCGGTCTCCATGGTGAGCACCGGGATGTCGGTGCCGGTCTCGGCGGCCAGCGCGGCCCGCTTGGCGTCGGCGATCACCACCTTCGGGGCGGAATGCTCGAGGCCGTAGGCGATCTCGCGCGGCACCCACCAGGCGTTGAAGCCGACCGGGATCGCGCCCAGCCGTTGCGCGGCCCAGAAGGTCAGCACCCACTCGGGGGTGTTGGCGGCCAGAATCCCGACCCGGTCGCCCTTGCCGACGCCGTAGCGCTGCGCCAGCGCGGCGGCCAGCGCCCCGGCGGCCGCGTAGTGCTCGGCGAAGGTGTAGCGGGTGCGCGCGGACACCAGATAGTCGAGGTCCCCCAGCTCCCGGGAGGCTTCCAGCAACTCCAGCAGCGAACCGTGACGGTTCTTGAACACCTGCTGCGGCGCGCCCAGCACCTGCTCGACCGTCATCTCGAACGGCGCGCCCGGCGCGGTCAGCTTCCCGGCGACCTGAGCCGCGAGTGCCTGGAGATCAATGGCATTGGTCATGAATCAAGTCCTCGGGTGTCGATGCGCCAACCTTCGCAGCTTGCCGCAGCGGGGCGGCGGCGAGGGAGAGAACCGCAAATTTTTGGTGCCACCGTGCCACTTTCTGGGATGACGGGGCTCGGCGTTCTCGCCCCGGCGGACCACCGGCCGCGCCTCATGCCCACCCCCGGACCACGTCGAAGGTCGACTTCAGATAGGCGTCGGCGCGGTCGGAGCCGATCAGGCCCGGCGCCATGCGGTTCATGGCGTAGGCGAAGGTGACCCGGTGGTCGAGGTCGTTGACCACGAACGCGCCGCCCAGACCGGCCCACCAGCACACCCGGCCGTCGGGCACGTGCGGCGCGGTCTGCGCCTGCGGCAGGCCGTAGCCGATGCCGAAGCGCAGCGGCAGCATGATGGCCAGGTCCAGGCCGTCGGACTGCCGCTCGAAGATGAGGTCGATGGTCTTGTCCGACAGGAACTTCCGGCCGTCCAGCTCGCCGCCATTGCTGATCAGCGACTGCAGCCGGGCGATCGAGCGGGCGTTGCCGTGCCCGCCCATACCGCCGAGCTCGGCCCGCTGCCACTGCGCGGTTCCGCACTCGGCGAAGTCCAGCAGCGGCTGGAACAGGGTCTTGAACATGACGCTGTCCTGCGGCAGCAGCGAGGGATCGAACTCCGGCAGCTCCGGCGGCACCAGGGTGGCGATGCGGCCCAGATCCGCCGCGGGCGTGCCGATATGGAAGTCGGCGGCCAGCGGGCGGGCCAGTTCCTCGGCGAAGAACCGCCCCAGCGGCCGCCCGGTGATGCGCTTGACGAGCGCGCCGACCAGGTGCCCGTAGTTCATGGCGTGATAGCCCGACGCCGTACCCGGCTCCCACCAGGGAGCCTGCGCCGCAAGGCGATCCGTGGACGCGTCGGTGTCGTAGATGTCGGCCAGCACGATCGGCGCTTCCCACCCCGAGACGCCCGAGGTGTGCGAAAGCAGGTGCCGCACTTCGATATCGGCCTTGCCGTTGGCGGCGAACTCCGGCCAGTAGTGGGCCACCTTCTGGTGCACGTCCAGCTCGCCGCGCTCGACCAGCAGCAGGGCGCTCAACGCGACCATGGTCTTGGTGATGGAGAAGGTGTTCACCAGGGTGTCCGCACCCCAGGGCACGGTCTTCTCCAGATCCGCGTAACCGCCCCAGAGATCCACCACCGTCTCGCCCTCCACGGTCACGCAGACCGAGGCCCCCAGCTCCGCGCCCGTTTCCACCTGTTCGGTGAAGGCCGCACGCACGGCATCGAATTCGTCGGCACAGAATCCAGCCACATTGCGCCCACCCGTCGCCTCACCGCCACCCCTGTGGGAATCGCTTCGCGATGCAATCATTTCCACCTCCTACACCCGCGCCACGGCCCGGCCGGGCACCGGCAGCGCGTGTCCGGCGGCCGCGGCCCGCCGCGCCCCCTCAGCGAGTTCCTTCGCCTGCTCGCGGACATAGATGTCGAAGTCGGCCTGGATGGTGTGCCGCGGCGAGTTGTAGTACCGCGCGGCGCGTTCCGCCTCGACCCGGGCCGCGTCGGCGGCCATGTCCGCCTGCGAGGGCAACCGGTAGTTGCCGGTCAGATAGGCCGCCACCAGCTTGGACTGCTGCTCGGCGAAGTTCACCAGGGTTGGCATCGCCTGGGCCAGACCGAGATAGAAGAGATTGTCGATACCGGGCAGCGCCATCTGACGCCACAGCGTCAGCCTGTTGTTCGCGTCGGTCCGCAGCGCCGGATCGGTGAAGAACGGGAAGCTGATGTGATACCCGGTGGCGCACACCACCACGTCGACCTCTTCGCGCGAGCCGTCGGCGAACTGCACGAACCTGCCGTCGAGGCGGCTGATGGCGGGCTTGAAATCGATATCGCCGCAACCGACCCGGTGCAGGAACTCCTCACTCGCCGAGGGATGCGCCTCGAACGGCAGATGATCCGGCTTGGGCAGGCCGTAATCCTCCATGCGGCCGCGGTTCTTGACCACGAAGCGCTGCTTGAGCTTGAGCGCCAGCTTGGGCGGCATCCACGGCGGCACCACCTGCGTGTCACCGACCTTGCCGCCGACGTACTTGGGCAGCACCCACACCCCGCGCCGGGCCGAGACCCACAGCTTGTCGGCGAGGAACTTCTGCGACAGCTCCGAGGCGATGTCCAGGCCCGAGTTGCCCATGCCCACCACCACGACTCGCTTGCCGCGCATGTCGATCGGGTCGAACGGGTCGTTGTAGGCGTGCGAGTGGATCAAGGTGCCGTCGAACTCGCCCGGATAGTCGGGGATGTTGGGATCCCAGTGGTGGCCGTTGGCCACGAGCAGCGCGTCATAGGTCTCGACGCGGCCCTGATCGGTGGTGACCGTCCACAGGCCGTCGGCGGCGCGCTCGGCCCCGATCACCTTGTGGCCGAAGATGATCCGGTCGCGAATGCCGAAGTGGTCGACGTAATCCTTGAAGTACTGGTGCAATTGGCTGTGGTGCGGGAAGTCCGGCCATTCCTCGGGCGCTGGGAAGTCCTCGAACTGCAGCCGGAATTTCGAGGTGTCGATGTGCAGGCTCTGGTAGCAGGCCGACATCCCGTTCGGGTTCTTGTAGTACCAGTTGCCGCCCACCTCGTCGGAGGCTTCGTAGCAGTCGAAGGGGATGCCGTACTCGGCGAGCCGCTTCGCGGCGGTGATGCCCGACGGACCCGCGCCGATGACGCAGACCCTGGGCAATTCACGATTCTGTGCAGATGGCGCAGCCAATTCACTCTCCTGGTTCGGCGATGGGTTCACTCCCCGGCCGGACGTGATGTGCCACACACGCTAACACTCACTAGACATCGTGTCTAGTGAGTCAACTTGCGTCTATTATTCAGGCGTGACCCGACCCTCATTGCGCGAAGAACAGAAGCGGCTGACCCGCAGCCGGCTGATCGACGCCGCGAAGCAACTGTTCACCACCCAGGGCTACGCCCCGGTCCGCGTCGACGACATCGCCGCCGCCGTCGGCTGCAGCCGCGCCACCTTCTACCTGCACTTCACCGGGAAGCCGGATGTGCTGCGCGCCATCGCCGAACAGGGCACGCTGCCCAGCGTCCAGCATTTCTACGAGGACCTCGACCACGTGCTCGACAGCGGTTCACGCACGGAGTTCGCCGCCTGGATGCGGCGGGCTATCGACTGGTTCCAGGAGTACAAGGATCTGCTGCCCGCCTGGGACGAGGCGACCGCGCTGGAGCCCGAATTCCGGGAAGTGGCAAGGGAGGGCATCATGGCGCTGCCCAATGTCATGAGCTCGTACCTGTCGCGCTGGCCGGCGGAGCGCCAGGACGAGGCCCGGCTGCGGGTGGAATTGCTCGTGGCCCAACTGGAACGGTTCTTCACCCGATGGGCCATGCAGGGCACCATCGACGTCTCCGCCGAGGAAGCCGCGAATGTCCTGACTGACATCTGGTTCCCGGCCCTGCAATCCCCTAATGATTAGGGGCCAACTCCCTAATCGTCAGTCCGGCAACGGAGTGGCGCGGGCGCGATCCAGTTCCCAGAATGCGCGCAGCGCACGGATTTTCCCGTCCGCATTCACCCGATAGACGGCGACGAGATCGACTTCTACCGACATCCCCGCGCGCACACTGCGAATTGTGCCGGTGAACGCCGCCTCGTTCCCGCAGGCGAATGAATCGGCCCAGTGGAATTCGATCGCACTGGGTTCGATCGCCTTGTCCCAGAAGGCCGCGATGGCGGCGTGGCCCGAATGCCCTTCGCCGACCAGGTCGCACGGGGACACCCCCACCGGATCCTCCACCCGGGCGTCCGGCGCGAACAGGGCGAGCCAGTCCGCCTTGGACTTGGCTCGGACGGCGGCCTGGGACGCGAGTCCGGCATGGCGGGCGGGGTGTTCGGCGGGCATGAGGCGATCCTGCCCGGCGCACCGGGGACTCGGGTGCGCCGGTTCCGGCCAGCGGGAACGGGATTCACCCCACTGAGACCGTGACGTGATCGGACAGAGAACGTTGCATAGCGATAGCGAACGGCTAGCAATCGTGCCGGAGATCACATCGGCAAACGATTCGGGTCGGCACCCGGAATGGTGCCGACCCGAATCGAATTGTGAAATTCAGACGTTTCAGTGAACGCCGACGTTGTAACCGGTCCACGCCTGCGCGTTGAAGTTCGCGCCGATGCCACCCTGCATCGCCTGAGCGCACTGCTCGTCGGTGAGGTGGTAAAAAGCGCAAGCCCCGGCCGGGTCCACACCCACAACGACACCCTGGCCGTCATCGGCCGAAGCGGTGCCGAAAGTGAGGGAGGCAGCCGCGGCGAACAGCCCTGCGGTGACAGCGAATTTCTTCAAGAGAGGGTCCTCTCGATCAATATGGAAATGTCGCTTGCGATGCTTGCACGTAAATCCGGAACCGCCAAGCCATCGTAGTTTCCGGCGATTCGTTTCAGGCCGCTTCGGCTACCGAAAGAGCGTGCGCCGCAGAGCTGTAGCGACTTGCCAGCAAACGCACTACCGCGGGGTGCACACCGATCGGTTCGGCCACGCCGTCCGCACCCGCGTCGTGCAGGCGCTGATGGAACAGCCCGTGCGCGAGCAGGTACGACGCGATGAACACCCGGCGCGCACCGGAGCTGCGCACGGCCGCTACGACTTCGGGCACCCTGGGCTCGCCGGTCGCGATATAGGCCAGGTGCGCCGGGGTCTCGAGCCGCTCCGAGAGCAGGCTCGCGGAGCGCTGGACATCCTGGCGCGCACGGGCGTCCGAGGACCCCGCCGCGGCGAACACCACGGCATCACCCGGCCGCCAGCCCGCCGCGCGCAGCCGCAGGTGCATGACCTCCGCCAGCGCCGGATCCGGGCCCATCGCGTGGGTGACCGCGACCGCACCGTGCGCACTCGCGGCCACCTCTCGCGGCACATCCTGATACACGTGGTAGCCCGAGGCCAGGAAGGCCGGAACCACCACGGCGGGAACACCATCCAGATCCCGCAACACCTCGGCCGGGGCGGGCCCCAGCACATCCACGAACGCGGTGCGCACCGTCGGCGCACCACCGATCGCGATCTCACGCAACGATGCCGATGCGGCCCCGAAATCGGCACCGGCACCTGTCTGGGCGACAACATGGTGCGCGAGCGCACCGTTCACAAAAGCCGCGGCGCTCAACTCACGCCGCACGGCCCCCGCCAATTCGGCGATCATCTCCACACCGCGCGCACTCCTGGTGCCATGGGCGACCAGCACCAGCGCCGGGGCGCTCACCACGCACCCCGCACCGGGCGCACCGCACGAACCGCGGCCCCGGCTGCCGGCACACCGGTGGGGACCGCGGGCTGAGTCGACACACCCACCGGGCGACCGGTCCCGCTCACCGGCGCGGCTCCGGGGCGGACTGCGGCAGAGGGCGCGACGACCGCGGGCCGGTTCACCCCGTTGCCGGCATTCGGTGAGCCGGGGCGGCGGTTGATGCCGGTGGCCGGAGGTGTCTCGCCCAGCGGCGGGCGGGTTCCCGGCATCCGCGGCGGCATCTCCCGTCGGCCGCCCAGACCAGGGGTTCGGGGCGGAAACTGCTGCCGGGCAGCCGGGCTCGCGGGTTCCGGGTGCGGGTTGTCGATGCACTCGGCGGGGTCCAGTGCCAGGCGATAGCCGCGCTTGACGACGGTTTGGATGGCCTTGGGCGTGCCGAGGCCCGCGCGGAGGCGGGCGATCGCGGTTTCGACGGCGTGGGTGTCGTCGCCGCCGCCCGGGAGGGCGGCGAGCAGGTCCTCGCGGGAGACCACGCGACCGGGCTGGCGGGCCAGGGAACGCATGAGAGCCATGGGGGCCGGGGCCAGCTGACGAACGTGGCCGTCCACGACCACGCAGCCGCCGCGCACGCTCAGCACGTGGCCCGCGGCCTGAATCCGGTTGGCGCGCCGGGGAAGTTCCTCGGCGACGTGGCGGGCCAGCGCGCCCAGGCGGGCACGGCCGGGCATGGAGGTGGTGACGCCCAGCTCCTCCAGCGGCGCGGCCGTGATCGGGCCGACGCAGGCGGGCAGGACCCGGGTGCGGAAGGCGTGCAGCACGGCCTCCAGCAGCCCGGTTTCCTTGGCGCGCATGAGAAGTGAGGCCACGGCGGGAGCGCTGGTGAAGGTCACGCAGTCCAGCGCGGCGGTGACGATGCCCTCGATCAGGCGGTCCATCGGGGTGCGGTCGTCCGGCGGAATCCAGCGGTACACCGGCACCGGAACCACGTCGGCCCCGGCCATGCGCAGCACCTCGCAGAAGTCGGGAACCGGCTCCCATTCGGTGGTCGCGCCGTGCAGCTGCACGGCGATCCGGACACCCTCGACCCCTTGGGCCAGTAGGTGATCCAGCACCTCGGCACTGGATTCCGAAGCGGGAGACCACTCTTCGCGCAGTTCGGCGGCGCGGATCGCGCCCTTGGCCTTGGGGCCGCGGGCCAGCATGCGGGTGGACGCCAGGGTGGCGCGCAGCTCCTCGGCCAGGCCCCAGCCCTCGGCCGCCTCCATCCAGCCGCGGAAGCCGATGCCGGTGGTGGCCACCGTGATCTGCGGCGGATCGGCGACCAGCTGACGGGTCACGCGCTCCAGCTCGGTGTCGTCGGCCAGCGGGATGATCCGGATGGCCGGGGCGGAAACGACATTCGCGCCTCGGCGTTGCAAAAGGGTGCCGAGCTCGTCGGCGCGGCGGGCGGCCGTGATGCCGACCGTGAATCCAGCGAGCGGCGTACCGCCGTCGACCTCGGTCATGCGGTACCACCGACGAACTGCACGGGGTCGTTGGACACCGAGACCACGCCGTCCACGACGCGAACCGCGTAGACCGGCAGCGACACCGACGCGTCGTCCAGGCAACGGCCGTCGATCAGCGAGAACGTCTGCTTGAGCAGCGGCGAGGCCACGACGGGCACGCCACCGCGATCACCGACCAGGCCACGCGACATGACCGCCGCGCGTCCGAACGGGTCGATATTGCCGACGGCGAACAGCGTGCCGTCGTTGGTGAGGAACAGGGCCGCCTGGCGACCGCCCTTCAACAGGACCGCCACGCCGCGGCCGGGAATCAGATAGTCCTGTCGGCAAGCCTGGGTCCAGCCTGAGACGGTGGTGACTGCGGTGGGTGTGTCGATCACGGTCATCGGTAACTCTCCTCCGAACGGCCTGCACCTATTGATACGGGCGTCCTGTTTCCAAGCGGTTAAGCAGTCATTTCCCGTGCGTGGCGGTCTCGGTGACCTGCGCCGCACCGACCGGAATGTCCGGAATCCCGAGCAGTACCGGCGTCTTGCGCTCGCCGGACTCGTCGAAACCGATGGTCGGATCGGCCTGTTCCGGCGCGTTCACGAAGGACACGAAGCGCGAGAGCTTGCCCTCGTCCTCGAGCACCGCGGCCCACTCGTCCTTGTAGCCCTCGACATGCTTGGCCATGGCGGCCTCCAGATCGGCGGCGATACCGAGGCTGTCGTCGCACACGACGGCCTTGAGGTAGTCCAGGCCGCCCTCGAGGGCCTCCTGCCAGGGCGCGGTGCGCTGCAGGCGGTCCGCGGTGCGGATGTAGAACATCAGGTAGCGGTCGATGTACTTGATCAGCGTCTCGTCGTCGAGTTCACCGGCCAGCAGCACCGCGTGCTTCGGGGTCAGACCGCCGTTGCCGCCGACGTAGAGGTTCCAGCCGTTCTCGGTCGCGATCACACCGACGTCCTTGCCGCGCGCCTCCGCGCATTCGCGGGCGCAACCCGAGACCGCCAGCTTCAGCTTGTGCGGGGAACGCAAACCGCGGTAACGCTTTTCGAGCAGCACCGCCATGCCGACCGAGTCCTGCTGGCCGTAGCGGCACCAGGTGGAACCGACGCAGGACTTCACCGTGCGCAGCGACTTGCCGTACGCGTGACCGGATTCCATGCCCACGTCGACCAGGCGCTTCCAGATCAGCGGCAGCTGCTCCACCCGCGCGCCGAACAGGTCGATGCGCTGGCCGCCGGTGACCTTGACGTACAGGTCGAATTCCTTGGCGATCTCACCGATGGTGATGAGCTGGTCGGCGGTCACCTCACCGCCGGGCATGCGCGGCACCACCGAGTAGGTGCCGTTCTTCTGCAGGTTGGCCAGGAAGTGGTCGTTGGTGTCCTGCAGCGAAGCCTGCTCGCCGTCGAGGATGTGATCGCTCGAGGTGGAGGCCAGGATCGAGGCCACGGTCGGCTTGCAGATGTCGCAGCCGGTTCCGGTGCCGTACTTGGCGATCAGGCCCGAGAAGGTGCGGATGCCCGTCGACTGGATGATGTGGAACAGCTCCGCGCGCGACTGCGAGAAGTGCTCGCACAGCGACTTGGAGACCGCCACGCCCGACTGCTCGAGCAGCTTCTTGAGCATGGGAACGCAACCGCCGCAGGAGGTTCCGGCATTGGTGCAGCTCTTGATGGCCGGGACGTCGCAGGCGCCGTCGGCGATCGCGCCGCAGATCGAACCCTTGGACACGTTGTTGCAGGAGCAGATCTGGGCGTCGTCGGGTAGCGCGTCCGCGCCCAGTTCCGCACCGGCCGGCGAGATCAGCGCGGCCGGATCGGCCGGCAGCGGGCGGCCGACCAGCGGGCGCAGCGCCGAGTACTGGGTGGCGTCGCCGACCAGGATGCCGCCGAGCAGGGTCTGGGCGTCATCGGAGACGACCAGCTTGGCGTAGGTGCCCTTGGCGGCGTCGTGCAGCACCACCGACAGCGCGCCCTCGGTGCGGCCGTGCGCGTCACCGAAGGAGGCCACGTCCACGCCGAGCAGCTTCAGCTTGGTGGACAGGTCCGCGCCCGGGAACTCGCCCGCGCCGCCGAGCAGGCGGTCCGCGACCACCTCGGCGGTGTTGTAGCCGGGGGCCACCAGGCCGTAGCAGACGCCCTCGATCGCGGCGACCTCACCGATGGCGTAGATGTTCGGGTCCGAGGTGCGCAGGCTCAGATCGGTGATGACACCGCCGCGCTCGCCGACCTCCAGCCCTGCGCTGCGGGCGATTTCGTCACGTGGACGCACACCGGCGGCGAAAACCACCAGTGCCGAACGCAATTCGGTGCCATCAGAGAAGGTGACCTTGAGCTTCTCGGAAAGCGGTGCGCCCTCGACGGTTTCGATGGACGAGGTGCCGACGCCGGTGTGCACGGACAGCCCCAGCTCGGTGACCAGCTTCTCCAGGATCGCGCCGCCGCCCTCGTCGACCTGGGCGGGCATCAGCCACTTGTTGAACTCGACCACGTGCGGGGTCATGCCCAGCAGGCGCAGCGCGTTGGCCGCCTCCAGGCCGAGCAGACCGCCGCCGACCACGATGCCGACCGCGCCCGGACCGGCCGCCTCGGCCGCGGCCCGGATGCCGTCGAGGTCCTCGAGGGTGCGGTAGACGAAGTTGCCCTCGAGGTCGTGACCCGGCACCGGCGGCACGAAGGCGTAGGAGCCGGTCGCGAGAACCAGTGCGTCGTAGGCGATCACGTCACCGGCGGAGGTGGTGACCTTGCGGGCGACCTTGTCGATCGCGTCGGCCTTCACGCCCAGGCGGACCTCGACCAGCTCGTCGCCCTCGTAGTCGTTGCCCGGCAGCGCCAGCGCCGAGGTCTCCCAGATGCCGACGTAGGAGGACAGTCCCACGCGGTCGTAGGCGGCCAGCTTCTCCTCGCTGAGCACGACGACCTGCCAGGCGCCGGCCTCGTCGCGGGAGCGCAGCGCCTCGACGAAGCGGTGACCGACCATGCCGTGGCCGACCACGACGACGGTCTTGCGTTCGATGCTGTGGGTCATGACAGTCCTTTCGAGAACGGACGTCAGGCGCGAGCCGACGAGGTGGACGAAGTAGCCGATTCGGCCTCGAGCACAAGGGATTCGGCCTCGACGACGACATCGGCGTCGGTGGTGGCGCGCAGGCCGGGGCGGCGCATGAAGACCGCCCAGCAGACCAGGCCGCACACCACATAGAAGGCCATGAAGACCCAGAACGCGGTGGTCGCCGACTTGGTGGAGGCGTAGGAGGAGCGCAGCACCAGGTTGATGCCGACGCCGCCCAGTGCGCCGATCGCGCCGACGAAGCCGATGAGCGCACCCGAGGTGTTGCGGGCCCAGGCCGCGCGGGAGGCCGAATCACCCTCCAGCGAGCGGGATTTCGCCTCGAACACGGACGGGATGATCTTGGTGACCGCGCCGTTGCCGAAACCGGAGATCACGAACAGCGCGGTGAAGGCGATGATCATGGCGATCAGCACGCCGCCCTTGGGGTGCCCGGCGTGGTCGCCCATGGTCGAGGCCACCGCGACCACCACGGCCGCGAGGGTCATGGCCACGAAGGTGTAGAGCGTGACCTTGCTGCCGCCGATGCGGTCGGCCCACTTGCCGCCGTACGGGCGGGCCAGCGAACCCAGCAGCGGGCCGATGAAGGCGATCTGCGCGGCGTGCAGGGTGGCCGCGGCGACGCTCGCGCCGCCGGCCTTGAAGCTGATCTGCAGCACCTGGCCGAAGGCGAAGCTGTAGCCGATGAAGGAACCGAAGGTGCCGATGTAGAGGAAGGCGATGGCCCAGGACTGCGGGATCCGCAGCGCCTTCAGCATGTAGGACAGATCGGCCTTCTGGTTCTTGACGTTGTCCATGTACAGCGCCGCGCCCACGGCCGCCACCACGATCAGCACCAGGTAGACCGCGCACACCACCGAGGCGTTGCCCAGGGTGGCGATGACCGCCAGCCCGATCAACTGCACCACCGGCACCCCGATATTGCCGCCGCCCGCGTTGATGCCCAGCGCCCAGCCCTTGAGCCGCTGCGGGTAGAAGACGTTGATGTTGGACATCGACGAGGAGAAGTTGCCGCCGCCCAGACCCGCGAAGGCCGCCACGATCAGGAACGTCGTGTAGGAGGTGCCCGGCCGGTTGATGAAGTACAGCGTCAGCAGCGTGGGGATCAGCAGCAGCAGCGCGCTCACGATCGTCCAGTTGCGGCCGCCGAACTTGGCGGTCAGGACGGTGTACGGAATCCGCGCGAAGCCGCCGACCAGCGTCGGGACCGCGCCCAGGAAGAACTTGCCGGCCGCATCGATGTGGAAGACGTTCTGCGGCATGAACAGCACCATGACCGACCAGATCGACCACACCGAGAACCCGACGTGCTCGGCGAACACCGACCAGATCAGATTGCGGCGCGCGATGTCCTTACCGCCGGCTTCCCAAGCCGCGACATCCTCGGCATCCCAATGCTCGATGTCGCGCTTGCGGGTCAGCGCCTTCGGCAAGCGAGTCGGCTGCGTCAACAAGAGGCCCTCCTGAAATCTGGATGGCCCCAAGGTAGAAAACGGGTATTGCGTGGATGCTGCGCGAAATGACCGTTAAATCAACGGTTGCTCACGAAAACCGACTGAACGGCGTGAGATGTAGTGCCATGTTTCGAGCATGTGACACAACGGTTTCCGAAAGCTCCAAATCGCCAGGAAACTCGAAACCGAGCCGGAGGGTGAGAGGCTCGCCACAAATAATGGCCTCAACCTCACGGCTCGGCAACTCGAACGGTGAAATTTCTCGAAATGGCGGATAACCGCTAGTTCCAGGTGTCCTCGAGCATTTTCGGCTTGCACGCCACCCAGCCGCCGACCATCAGGACGAGCACGGCCACGCTGAGGAAGGCGAAGGGCGCCAGCCACCCTCCGGTCATCGTGTGCAGCGCGCCGAACACCAGCGGGCCGGTGCACGCCACGGAATAGCCGACGCCCTGGGTGAACCCGGACAGCGCGGCCGAACCGGCGCCCGTGCGGGTGCGCAGGTTGATCAGCGTCAGGGCCATCGGGAAGGTCGAGGGACCCAGGCCCAGGGCCAGCACCCACAGCAGCGGGGCGCTCATCGGCGCGAACAGCAGGCCGCCGAAGCCGATGAAGAAGAACACCGCACAGGCGATCACGATCGGGAAGGGATTGGCCATGCGGCCCACCACGATCGGGGCGGTCAGCGCGGCCGCCAGGCCGAACAGCGCGAACAGGCCGACCATGCTGCCGCCGAAGGAGGCGCTCGCGCCGGCGTCGCTGAAGATCGTCGGCATCCAGGTGAACAGCGAATAGGTGATCAGCGAGGTCATGCCGAACATGAACGCCATGCCCCAGGCCAGCGGCGAGCGCCACACCCTGCCGGTGGATTCCACGGCGTCGGAGGGCAATTCGGTGACATCGGCGCGAGCGTGATCGCGGCGGACCCGCAGCACACCGACCCACGGCAGCGCGGCGGCGAAGGCCAGCGCGGCCCACATGCCCAGCGACAGGCGCCAGCCGTGCGCGTCGGCGACCGGCACCGTGATCAGCGCCGGGAAGACCGTGCCGAGCTGCACCATCATGATGTACACCGAGCTCAGCAGCGCGAGCCGATCCGAGAAGTACCGCTTGACCAGCGGCGGGATCACGATATTGCCGATGCCCATGCCGGCCAGGGCCAGCGCCGAGAAGGCCAGCAGCTCCCAGGTGTCGGGCACGATGGCGCGGATCGCCGAGCCGACGCCGGTCATGAGCATGGCCACCAGCGCGGTCTGCTCCAGGCCGAGGCGGCGCGAGATCAGCGGGGTGATCAGTCCGCCGAGCGCGAACATGGCCGTGGGGAGCATGCCGAACACGCCCACCACCGCGGTGGAATAGCCGATGTCCTGGCCGATCCGGCCGGCGAGCGGGGTGAAGGCGGTGACGGCGACGCGAAGGGTGAGGGCGGACACAACGATGGCGACGAGCACGAGCAGGCGGCCCTCGAACAGGGCGCGCCGGGAAAGTTCGGGACGGATCTCGACTGCCGTCCGGGTGGGGGCATTGGTAAGGCCCCTCCCCGGGGCCATCGTCTCATCCATCGTCGCAGTCACCCGAAAATCATAGGATGACCCGATGATGTGATGCAACGAATGTGAGGCAGGGTACGCTGTCACCCGTGCAACCAGTCCGGCGCACGAGCCTCATCGCCCAGGTGACAGAGCAGCTTCGTGCCGAAATCCGTTCCGGCCGTTGGGCCGTCGGCTCGCGTATCCCCACCGAGCCCGAGCTCACCGAACTCACCGGTACCGGTCGAAATACCGTCCGGGAGGCCGTCCAGGCCCTCGTCCACGCGGGCATGCTCGAGCGCAGACAAGGCTCGGGCACCTACGTGATCAGCACGTCCAGCCTCGGCGGCACCCTGTCCGAGTACTTCGCCGACGCCCAGCAGCGCGACCTGCTGGAGCTGCGGCAGGCCCTCGACACCACCGCCGCCCGGCTGGCCGCCACCCGCCGCGACGAGACCGACATAGCGACCCTGCGACGACTACTCGACGACCGAACCCGCTTCTGGGACACCGACTTCGACGCCGCCATCGAGGCCGACGTGCAAATCCACCGCGCCATCGTCGTCGCCAGCCACAATGCGGTATACCTGGAGTTCTACGACTCGCTGCTGCCCGTCATCGCGGCCGGGATCCGCTTCCGCTCCGAACAGGACGGCGCGACCTACCACGACGAGCACGCCGAACTCGTGCAAGCGGTGATCGACGGCGACCCCGACCGCGCGGCCCGCGTCGCCAACTGCTTCCTCAACTCGCTCATGGCCGAATATCGGACGCTCGATACGAAATTGGAGTAACCGAAAGGTCACCGCGCGCCGCACCGAAAAGTGAGCCCGAATTACCGTCTCCGTCACGGAAAAACACTCGGACGTAAAACGCGCTTCCTACGGTTGATCGCGACCGCAGCGGCTCCCCCGACCGGGAGCCCACGATGAGGGCGGTCGCGACAGCCGAGAGGACAGCTGCCCATGGCAACCGTAGTAGAGGCGCCGGAAACGACCTTCACCTACCAGCGACGCGGACGATGGATCGACCATTGGGAACCGGATAACAGTGAATTCTGGGAAAACGGCGGAAAACAAACCGCCCGAAAGAATCTGATCTTCTCGGTTTTCGCGGAGAACCTGGGATTCAGCATCTGGGTCATCTGGGCCAGCGTGGTGACCGCCATGGGCTCGGCCGGATTCGCCTTCCTGAGCGCCAAGAACCCGGACTCGGTCAACAACGCCCTGCTGCTGACCTCCACCCCGACCCTGGTCGGCGCGGCGCTGCGGGTGCCCTACACCTTCGCCATCCCGCGCTTCGGCGGTCGCGCCTTCAGCGCCTTCAGCGCCGCCATGCTGCTGGTGCCGAGCCTGGGCCTGGCGTACTTCATCAACCACCCGGGCACCCCGATGTGGGTGTTCATGGTGCTGGCCGCCCTCGCCGGTGTCGGCGGCGGTAACTTCTCGTCGTCCATGGCCAATATCAACTTCTTCTTCCCGGAAGGGAAGAAGGGCGCGGCGCTGGGAATCAACGCGGCGGGCGGCAATCTCGGTGTGGCACAGACGCAGTTGTTCGTCCCGCTGATCATTACGCTGGGCACCCACATCGTGGCCAAGACCCCCGCGGGCTACCGGTTCGGCATCACCCTCGCGGTGCTCATGTGGATTCCGTTCATTCTGGTCGCCCTGTTCGGCGCACTGCGGTACATGGACTCGCTCTCCGGCGCGAAATCCGATGGCTCGTCCTACAAGCTGGCCCTGAAGAACCATCACACCTGGGTGATGGCCATCCTCTACATCGGCACCTTCGGCTCGTTCATCGGATTCTCCTTCGCCTTCCCGACCCTGCTCAAGGCCAACTTCCCCAGCCTGGCCAAGATCGGCTGGATGGGCACGCTGGGCAACCTGGCCTTCCTCGGCGCGCTGGTCGGTTCCATGAGCCGTCCCTTCGGCGGCTGGATCGCCGACAAGTTCACCGGCGCGAAGATCACCGTGTATGTCTTCGGTGGCATGGCCATCGCCACCGCGCTCATCGTGGCGTCCTTGTCCGCCAAGAGCTTCCCGCTGTACCTGATCTCGTTCCTGCTGCTGTTCGTGCTCACCGGCATCGGCAACGGATCGACCTACCGGATGATCCCCATGATCTTCACCGCCGAGGCGCGCAAGCGGGCGGCGGAGACCGGACAGGACATCAGCGAGGCGCTGACCTCCGCGAAACGCCAGGCCGGTGCGGCCATCGGCGTCGTCGGCGCGGTGGGCGCGAGCGGCGGCTGGGTGCTGCAGCAGGCGCTCCGGCTGTCGAACGTGCACTACCACAGCATGAATCCGGCGTTCTGGGCCTACGCCGGTGCGTTCCTGGCCATGGGCGCGGCCACCTGGTGGTTCTACCTGCGGTCGTCGTTCGCGGTCGGCCGGGCGCCCTCGCTGGCGCACGCCAACGTGTAGGAACTCCCCTCCTACCCAGAGCTTTGGAAGCAGCGGCTGCTCAGGGAGTGCTACGGAATCCCTGAGGACTTTGGGACCTGCGACTCTCAGGGCCCGCCACGGATCCCTGAGGGTTGCCGGAGCCGCGCTTCCAAAGGTTCCCCACCCGTCGGGGAGCGCGCGAAGGTCGTGCCGGATTCGTCGCCCGGCACGGCCTTCGCGTATTTTCGCGCCGGAATCGCGTGCGGCTCAGCGCGATCGGGTGCGGCTCAGAGCATCAGCCGGATCATGTCGGCGGTGCGGGCCAGGCCCGGGAACGCCTCCGGCGTCGAACGCGGGTGCAGGGCATGCACCGCCAGCCGGAACATGACCGCGCGCACCAGCATCTGCGGCCATTCGGGCAGGTCGCCCCAGCGCTCGAGCAGGCCGTCGTCGCCCCCGCCCCACGACAGCGCGTCCACCACGATCACCGCCGCGGCCCACGGGGCGGGCCGCCAGTACGGGGTGATGTCGGTGAGGCCGGGCGCGAAATTGCCCGAGAACAGCACGGTTCCGAACAGATCGCCGTGCACCAGCTGCGCGGGCGTGGTGATCGGCTTGCGCAGCGTCGAGAGCTGTGTGATCAGGGTCAGGCTGCGGTCGCCGTCCGGCGAGGTGGCGGGCAGCGCGCCGCCCATCTTGAGGGTGCGCAGCGGAACCGCTTCCCACGCAGCGCGATCCGCGGCGGCGAAGACATCCACGTCCACCCACGGCGCGACCGGCTGCGCGGCCAGGAAACGCGGGCGCTCCAGGCGCTCGGTCACCTGATGTAATCGCAGCGACAGCGACACCACCTCGTCGTGCCGCGGCTCGGGCACGCCCTCGAGATAAGTGTCGGCACGCCAACCGGATACGACATAGCGCCCATCGGTGGCGCGTACCGGGCGCGCCAGGCGCAACCCGTCCACCCGCAGCGTCTCCCGAACCTTGGCCGACCACGCGGCACGCGCATGGTCGGTCACCGGGCTGAGGACCACATCGCCCAGCCGCCATCCGCCGTCCCAGTTCCCCAGCGGAACCGGCGCTTCCTCACGCAACCCGAAGGTCGAGCGCACGTGTTCAGGAGGTTCCACAGCAGTCATGGTCACGCGCGTACGGTACCGCCGACAAGTGGCGAGAATCCGACGCCACACCGAATAACAGACCGGCTGGTGCAGAGTCGGAACGAGGGGTTCGAAAGCAGGTTTCCGAACCCCTCGTTCACTCAGTAAACGGGCAGTGAGGGGTCAACCTGGTTGGCCCAGGCGATGATTCCGCCCTGCAAATGCGTGGCATCGGAGAAACCGGCATTCTTCAACGCGGCCAGCGCCTCCGCCGAACGGATACCGGTCTTGCAGTGCAACACGATCGGGGTGTTCTGCGGCAGCTCGGCCAGCGCCTCACCGGACAGGATCCGGTCCTTGGGGATCAAGGTCGCGCCCTCGATGCGGACGATCTCCCACTCCACCGGCTCGCGCACGTCGATGATCGCGACATCCTTACCGGCGTCGAGCATCTCCTTGAGATCCCGCGCGGTGATGGTCGATCCGATCGCGGCCGCCTGGCCCTCCTCGGAGACCACGCCGCAGAAGGCGTCGTAGTCGATGAGCTCGACGATCGGCTGACGCTCGGGATCACGGCGCAGCTTGATCGTGCGGTAGTTCATGTCCAGTGCGTCGTAGACCATGAGCCGGCCGAGCAGCGGCTCGCCGGTGCCGGTGATCAGCTTGATGGCCTCGGTCACCATGATCGAGCCGATCGACGCGCACAGCACGCCCAGCACGCCGCCCTCGGCGCAGGAGGGCACCATGCCCGGCGGCGGGGCCTCGGGGTAGAGGTCGCGGTAGTTGATACCGCGGCCGTCGGGGGCGTCCTCCCAGAAGACCGAGACCTGGCCCTCGAACCGGTAGATGGAACCCCACACGTACGGCTTCCCGGCGAGCACGGCGGCGTCGTTGACCAGGTAGCGGGTGGCGAAGTTGTCGGTGCCGTCCACGATCAGGTCGTAGCGGCTGAACAACTCGACCGCGTTGTCGGGCTCGAGGCGAATCTTGTGCAGCTCCACGGTGATTCCGGAGTTGATCTCCAGAATCGAGTCGCGGGCGCTGTCGGCCTTGGAGCGGCCGATATCGGATTCGCCGTGAATGATCTGGCGCTGCAGATTCGAGGCGTCGACCTCGTCGAACTCCACGATGCCGAGGGTGCCGACACCGGCGGCGGCCAGATACAGCAGCGCCGGGGAACCGAGCCCGCCCGCGCCGATCACCAGCACGCGCGCGTTCTTCAAGCGTTTCTGCCCGACCGTACCCAGGTCGGGAATGATCAGATGGCGGCTGTAGCGGGCGACCTCGTCGCGGGTCAGCTCCGCCGCCGGCTCCACCAGGGGCGGCAGGGAGGGATGCGATGACACGTCTTCGGACTCCTCAATCGAATTCGCCGGATACTCGCGGCCACTCCTGCAACACCGCGAGCCGGGCCGTTCTTCCCCCAGCCTAGAGAAGAGTTCAACTCTCGAAACCCGCAGGGGCTGACGCCCCTGAAACCCCCTCGGACGGTGAAGGTCACTCTCGGGGCTGACGCCCCTGAAACCCGCTCGGACGATGGAGGTCACTCTCAGGGCTGACGCCGCTGAAACCCACTCGGACGATGGAGGTCACTCTCAGGGGCTGACGCCCCCGAAGCCTCTGCCGGACGGGAGGTGGTCACAGCCGGTCGGGCAGGCCGAAGACGCGGAACAGGTCGGGGTCGTGGAAGATGTCCATCCGCGCGACGCCGCCCGTGTCGAGGGTGAGGACGTGCAGGTTGGCGGCCTCGAAGACGCCGCCGTCGCGCCGGACGTAGGCGGCCAGCGCCGGGCGGTCGTTGGCCCGGGTGGGCAGCAGGCGGAAGGCCTCGCCGCGGCCGAAGACCCGGGCCAGGAAGGCGGTGACGGCGTCGCGGCCGAGGAACCAGGCCAGGATCGGCGGCATCTGCAGCAGCGCGTCCTCGCGCAGGATCCGCTTGAGTGCGTCCACGTCCATGGACTCGAAGGCTTCGACATAGCGGTTCAGCAGGTCCCGCTGCTCGGCGTCGGTGAGCTCCGCCGGACCGGCGTCCACACCGGACAGCTGGGCGTGCGCCCGCTGCAGCGCGCTGTTGACGGCCGCGGTGCTGGTATCGAGCAGACCGGCCACCTCGTTCGCCCGCAGGGCCAGCACATCACGCAGGATCAGCACCGCGCGCTGCAGCGGCGGAAGATGTTGCAGCGCGGCCACGAACGCCAGCCGGACGCTCTCCCGGACCGCGACCACGGCCGCCGGATCGCCCTCACCGAGCAGGGCGTCCGGAAACGGCTCCAGCCAAGGCAGTTCGTGATGCCTGGGCAGCGGGTCGGCGCCGACCACGGGATTGGGTTGCGACAGATCCACCGGCAGCGCGCGCCGCTCGGCGCTCTTCAACGCGGTCAGGCAGACATTGGTGGCGATCCGGTACAGCCAGGTGCGCAGCGAAGCCCGTTGCGGGTCATAGGATTCCGCCGCCTTCCAGGCCCGCACCTGGATCTCCTGCACCAGATCCTCGGCATCGTGCAGCGAGCCGGTCATGCGATAGCAGTAGGCGAGCAGTTCGGAGCGGTGTGAATCTGCGACGGCGACCACGTCGTCGACGGTGGCGGTCATCTCACCTTGCTAGCACGATGCAAGCGCGCAGTCGAGCGATGAGTTTTCGCGGGCCGGTGAGTACGTACCGGTGACACTCCACGTTCCGCCCCGAAAGGCACTCCCCAATGACCACGCATCAGCGCTGGACGCTCGCCCTCACCTCGGTGGCGTCCCTCATGGTGGGGCTCGACGCGCTCGTCGTCACCACCGCGCTCAACACCATTCGCGTCCAGCTCGGCGCCTCGCTCGAGGCGCTCGGCTGGACCTTCAACGCCTACACCCTCGCCTTCGCGGTGCTGCTGCTCACCGCCGCGGTCATCGGCGACCGGATCGGCCGCCGCCGGCTGCTCGTCATCGGGCTCGCGGTGTTCACCGCGGCCTCCGCCGCCTGCGCGCTGTCCACCGACATCGGCTGGCTCATCACCGCCCGGACCGTGCAGGGCGTCGGCGCGGCGATGGTCATGCCCGCCGCGTTCGCCCTGGTCGGCACGGCCTTCCCGCCCGAACAGCGGGGCAAGGCCATGGGCATCTTCGCCGGGGTCACCGGCCTGGCCATTCTCGGCGGGCCCGTGGTCGGCGGCGCGGTCGTGCAGGGCCTGACCTGGGAGTGGATCTTCTGGCTGAACGTGCCCATCGGGCTGGCGCTCATCCCGCTGGCGCAGCGGTTCGTCGCCGAGAGCACCGGTCCCGCACGGGGAGTCGACCTGCTCGGCGTCGCGCTGTCCGGTCTCGGCGTGCTCGGGCTGGTGCTGGGCCTGGTGCGCGGCAATACCAGCGGCTGGACCAGTCCCGAGATCCTCGCCTCGCTGATCGGCGGCGCGGTGCTGCTGGCGGCGTTCGTGGCCTGGGAACTGCGCACCGCGCAGCCCATGGTCCCGATGCGGCTGTTCACCCACCGCGGTTTCGGCGCCGCCAATCTCGCGGGCCTGCTCATGACCGGCGCGCTGTTCGGCACGGCGTTCTTCTTCGCCCAATACCTGCAGGCCGGACTGCATTACAGCCCGCTCGGCTCGGGCCTGCGCCTGCTGCCCTGGACCGCAACGCTTTTCGTGGTCGCGCCGATCGCCGGCGCGCGCATGCGGCAGATCGGTGAACGGCCGCTGATCGTGGGCGGACTGCTGCTCGCCGCCGTGGGCTTCGGCTGGATAGCCCTGGCCGCCGGCACCGGGGCCGCCTATCCGGCGCTGATCGTGCCCATGGTGCTGGCCGGCGTCGGCGTCTCGGCCGCCATGCCCGCCGTCCAGAACGCGTCCATCAGCTCGGTCGAACCCGAAGCCATCGGCACCGCCTCGGGCATCTACAACACGATGCGCCAGCTGGGCGGCAGCTTCGGAATCGCGGTCACCTCGGCGGTTTTCACCGTCAACGGCGGCTACACCAGCACCACGGCGGTCGAGCACGGGTTCCGCGCGGCGGTGCTGACCGCGGCGGCGAGCGCGGGCCTCGGCGCGCTGGCGGGACTGGGAGTCGTTGCGCGGCAGCGGAGTTCACGGACGACCTCGGCGCAACCGGCACCGGTCCCCGCGGGGTAGCCACACGAGGTAGCCCGCACGAAGTAACCCTCGTCCGCGGGTCGACCTTCGTCATCCGGCATGGGTTTGGCCGGAATCCACTGCGACAGGGTGGATTCCGGCCAAAAGCGCGCCGGAATGACGAAGGTATGCCGGGGATGTCGGGGGCGGCCGGGGTGACCGGGATGGCGGGAAATGCGCGTGGTCGGACGGTCAGCCGCGCGGGTACGGCCAGGGGTTGAACTTGCAGGTCTTGCCGTCCATGGGCACCACGCCCTCCGGGTCCAGCTTCGCGATGTCGTTGTTCTTGATCCCGAAGGTCTGCTGCATCATCACCGGGGCCAGCCCGCCGTCGGTCTCGCACGGCTGATGCTCGTGATAGCCGATGGCATGTCCCACTTCGTGATTGATCTGGTACTGCCGGTAGGACCCGATATCCCCTTCGTCCGAGAGCGCGCCACGCACCCAGCGCACCTCCGAGAGCAGCACGCGGTCGAGATCGGGGTTGTAGCAGGAGGAGTCGATCGGGATCTCGAAACCGCAGGACTTGCGGGTGGTGTCGCGCGAGGTGAGCGAGATGCGGAAGTCCGGATTGCCGGTGTCGACGCGATGGAAGGCGAAGCGCGGATCATGGGTCCAGGACTTGGGATTGGCGAGCGTCGCGTCGATCATCTTGCCGATGGCGTCGTCGCCGCCGAGGGTGGCGGTGTCCACGCCGTCCTCGATCTCGACGGTGTAGCTGAAGACGTGCTCGGAGCCGGTGCCCACCTGCCCGGTTGCACCCGGCACCACATGCCAGGTGCCCTTGCCGGTGTCGGTGTAGGAGCCGCCCGCGGGAACCGCGCCCGAGGGCAGGTCCACGGCGTACTTCCCGTCCCCGCCGGGCGCACCGCCGATGATCTTGCTGGGCTTGCTGTTGTGGTCGCTGAGGGGGCCGAAACCGGGCAGCCCCGAACTGCTGCCGCCGGTGTGGCGCACGGCGTCCACGGCCACCAGGACGGTGATCACCAGCAGCACGGGCAGGGCGTAGGCGCGCCAGCCGTAGGTGTGCACGAAGCGGCCGAGCGGACTCTGTTTCTTGGCCTCGCGGTCCGGGCGCTGTCGGTTGGGGCCGTCGGCGGGCGGGGCGGTGGGATCCCAGCGGGCCCGCAGCGGTTGATGCGGATCGACCGCTTGCTGGGTAGATACCGACGGACCGGTCCGCGATGCGTCGCCCTCGGAGTACAAACCGAGCGGATCGTAGATCGGCCCGGTGGGTCTTCCGAGTCGCTTGCCCCCGTCGTCCGTCACGCCTGACAGACTCTCACAATGTGGCCGCGCGCACTCGAGCGCCGTAGCGCCCGCTCACATTGCTGCGAGATTTCTCACCCGAATGCGGCAGATCTCACATATCGGAACATGTGCTACACAGTTGTGATCGGCCTCGCATAATCGACGCCACAATATTCGGAACCTGGATCGGCACCGGCCCTCCGAGCGAGTATCGTTCGGTGGATACCGCCCGGTGACATCCTTCCCGCCGGGAATCAACTGGGAGATCGGAAATGACTGACCTCGTGGACCGGATGACTTCGCACCGCATGTCATCCGAGGCGACGAGCAAGCGCGGCACCCGCCTGCCTCGCGAGGCGCGCCGTGCGCAGCTACTCGCCGCCGCGAGCGAAGTCTTCGTGCAGCGCGGCTATCACGCCTCCGGAATGGATGAGATCTCGCAGTGCGCGGGAGTCAGCAAACCGGTGCTCTACCAGCACTTCTCGAGCAAGCTCGAGCTCTACCTGGCGGTGCTGCAGAACTACGTCGACGCGCTGGTGTCGAGCGTGCGCCAGGCACTGCGCTCCACCACCGACAACAAGCAGCGAGTGCGCGCCGCCGTGCAGGCGTACTTCGACTTCGTGGACCACGAAACCCAGGGGTTCCGACTGGTTTTCGAATCCGATCTGACCAACGAGCCGCAGGTGCAGCGCCGCGTCGAGCAGGCCACCGAGGCGTGCGTGGACGCGGTCTTCGACCTGGTGGCGCACGACTCGGGCCTGGATCCGTACCGCGCCCGCGTGCTCGCCGTCGGCCTGGTGGGCGCGAGCCAGCTCAGCGCGCGCTATTGGCTCGAGGCCGATCGCCCGATTCCGAAGGACGACGCCGTCGATACGACCGTCGCGTTGTGCTGGGGCGGGCTCAAGCACGTGCCGCTGCACCCGATCGATTGAGAGAAAAGCTCTCTCGCTCAATCAAATAGAAATTGCCCCGCCGAGTTACTCGGCGGGGCAATTTCTTTCGTTCAAACGTTGCCGTGTTCGAAAGATCAGCCGGCGGCGAAGCCGACTAGACGGCGGCGAAGCCGACGCGGCCCGAGGAGGGGGTGCCGATCTCGACGTAGGCGACCTTGCTCGCCTGGATGAGGAACTTGCGTCCCTTCTCGTCGGTCAGCGACACGACGCCGCCCTCACCCTGCAGCGCACCGGTCACGGCCGCCTCGACCTCGGCAGGGGTCTGCGAGCTGTTGATCACGAGCTCACGCGGGCTATCCGAAATGCCGATCTTGACCTCCACGGCCAACCTCCGAACCTAGAGTCCTGTGCTGTCTTGATCAGGCTAGTGCAGCCGGGACAGCGTCCGACCGCGACCGCCTGCGCTGTCAGCGAACAGCGCGGGAGCGAGGGCCTCAGGCCAAGCCCAGCACGCGCATGCGCTCCGCATGGGAGTTCTGCATGTGCTCGAACAGGGTGGCGATGCCGTTCAGGTCGCCGGTCGCGCCGAGCACCAGCTCGGTGAGCTCGTCGCGCTGGGCCATCACGTACTGCGCCTGGGTGATGGCCTCGCCCAGCAGGCGGCGTCCCCACAGCGCCAGCCGGTCGCGCTCGGAGCGGTTCTGCGCGACCGCGGTCCGCACCTCCTCGATCACGAACTCGGAGTGGCTGGTCTCGGCCAGCACATCGCGCACCACGTCGGCGACCTCGGGAGCCAGGGCGCCGGCGATCTCGGTGTAGAAGTCGGCGGCGATGCCGTCGCCGACGTAGAACTTCACCATCGACTCCAGCCACGTGGAGGGGTCGGTGGAGGCGTGATAGGCGTCCAGCGCGCGCACGAACGGGGCCATGCCGTCGAAGACATCCACGCCGCGATCGGCCAGCGCCTGCTCGAGGGTCCTGAAATGTTCCATCTCGTTGCCGGCCATCTTGGCCACGGCCACCCGGCCGCGCAGCGTGGGCGAGAGCTTGGCCTCTTCGGCGAGACGGTAGAAGGCGGAAATCTCACCGTAGGCGAGAACCGCGAACAGATCGGTGACTCCGGGATGTTGGGCGGAGATGTGACCGTCGGAAGACTCCGAGGCAGCGCCGAGCGCGGTGGACGAGTTTGCTCCCATGGGTCCCCACCCTAGCCGCAGAAAATGACGCGCATTCACCCATCGGCGACATGTCATGAGTCGTACGCTCGAAAAGCTCGAATGGCCTTGTGCCACTTAGATATTCACAAACCTACCGGTCGACTCGGGGCTTTCCGGTAGGCACTATCCCGCGCGGAGTCAACCATGCCCGTCCCCATTCAGAACCTGGTCATCCTCGGCGACAGCCTCTCCGATATCGGCATCAAACGCGAAACACCGGCCGGAATGTTCGCCCGTGCCGCCGGAATGATGCGCACCAACGAGATCGGCCGCTACAGCGACGGCAAGAACTGGGTCGATTTTCTGGTCGAATGGGCCGGTTCCGAGCCCCTCGTCCGCGCGAGCCGAGCCGAGACCGAGGCCGCCACCGCGCCCTACCGCAGCCTGACCGAGCGGTCCCTGCTCCTCGGCACCGACGCGACCCCGCTGCGCCCGCTCCTGTTCGCCGACTACGCCGAGGGCGGGGCCATCGCCACCTCCGACTGGAAACCCAAGGCCGGTGCGCTGGGCTACATCAAGGACCAGGTCACCAGCTACATCGAGGCCCGGAAAGCCTTGCGCGACTGGTACACCGGCGACACGCTGCACATCGTCTGGATCGGACTGAACGACATCGTCACCGCCGAACGCCCCGAAGGGCTGCTCATGGAACCGCGCGCGGTGTCCGCGGGCGGCGTCTACCAGGTGCCGTCGAGCAAGAAGGACAAGCCCGGCACCGGCATCACACCCATGGCCGAGGAGGTCAACGAACAACTCAACCGCATCGCCGACGCCTTCCCCGCGACCCGCAACCACGAACACTTCATCCTCGTCGATCTCCCGGATCCGGGTGTCGCCGTGCGCTTCCAGGACAAGATCGCCGACAAGGGCGGCGCCGCTGTCACCGAGGTCGCACAGAAGGTGCGCCGCTACAACGACCTGCTGCTCTACCTGGCGAGGTATTGGCCCGCACCCGAACAGGATGCGAACGCTCCGGCGAAGCTCGGCGCCGATCCGGCCAACATCACGCTGGTCCAGATGTCGGCCTTCATGCAGCGGGTGTCCGATCATCCGGAGTACTTCGACCTGACTCCGCTGGCCCAGCTCAACGGGCCGGTCAAGTATCTCGGCGCGCAGGACACGCTCCCGCCGAAGCTGCGCCGCGCCCTCACGACCAGCGATCTCGCGCATCCGACCGAGGCGGTCTACGAGCTCATCGCCCGGCAGATCGCCGATGTGCTGCTGACCAAGTACACGCTGGGACGCTTGAACCAGCAGACCTGGCCGGCCAAGCGCCCCTTCCCGAACGCGTGATCAGGCCAGGTCGCGCAGGAACTTGTCCAAGTACGTCCACGTGGTGTCGCGGGCGATGAGGATGCCCAGGTGAGAACCGGGTGCGGTCTCGTACCGCACCTCCGCGGCCCCGGTCAGCGTCTTCGTCCCGTGCTCCACGGCCGCCGCCGCGGTGATCGCGTCGGTGGGCCCGCCGACCAGCAGCACCGGCTGGGTGAGATCGGCCAGCACGATCTCCCGATCGGCCAGGCGCACAACGCCCTTGCCGATGTCGTTGTTGAGGATGAACCGGCCCCACAGCTGGTTGTAGAAGCGCCCAGGGTAACCGGGCATGGCGTTCTGGAACCGGTCGATGGTCTCCATCCGGGCCAGCGTCGCGGTGTCCGTGAGATTGCTGGCAATGAAGTAGGGCCGCTTGAGTTCCCGATCCCAGGCGGTGGCGCGATAGGCGATCCGGGTCAGCTGCGCCGAGACGCCGCCTACCGCTCGAATGGCGGCGGTCGCGGTGCGGCCGCCGTCGATCCGGGCCAGGGTGCGCAGCTCCCGCGCGCCGAACATGTGGTCGTAGCTCAGCGGCGCGCCGACGGCGGTGACCGAGCGGATCGGCAGCGTCTGATCGGCCGCGGCGGTCAGCAGGGCCAGCGTGCCGCCGATGGACCAGCCCACCAGATCGACCGGGCGGCCGCCGCGATCGGCCGACACCTGACGGATGGCCTCGGGCAGGATGTCGTCGATCCAGGTCTCGAAGCCCATGCGGCGGTCGTCGAAGGTGATGTCGCCATAGTCGACCAGGTAGGGGGCGCGGCCGGACTCCAGCAGGAACCGGGCCAGGCTCTGCTCACGGCTCAGGTCGAAGCAGAAGGCGGGCGCGGCCAGCGGCGGCACCAGCAGCACGGCCGGATCATCGGGGCCCGCGCCGTCGTAGCGGCGCAGTTCCCGGTGCGGCGCGTCGGACAGCACCGTCGACGGGGTCGGTTCGGGGGCTGCGATGCCTTCGCCGAAGGTCAGGGCCCACAGGTTCTGGGCCGCGGTAGTCACGGTGTCTGCCAAGCTCACGGCACAACCTTCGCAGATAGTGGTACACGGTGTAACACACATGTGAGCAACTCAACTGTCCGCCGAGCGGTCCGCGTGGTTGCCCCCACCCGAATTATGGTGCGCCGCAATCATTAACGGCAATGCGAAACCGCGCATCGCGGTCGCCGGCGTACCGATAAGCGCGCCTACCAGCGTAATAACGCTGCACATTAGCGGTGCCGGAAATCAGGGCGAAGGCCGTATCACGCTACAATCTCCGCGGACGGCGGAAATTCTCATGCCCGTAGTCCACGGAAAATGTGCGCGCACTCCGATCCGCAGCACTGCACCGCCGCGCCAGGTCGACGCCCATCCACCGGAGAGGCATCCCGCAGCGGCGAGAGAAGAACGGATCAAGTGGTCGTCGCGGACCGTCCGGGTCCGCCCCACGCCTCGTGCGCGCGAGACGCGATAAACGAGGAAAGGCAAGAACCTGAGCAAGATCACCGTAGAGCAGGAACCGGGTGTGGCGGACACGCTGCTGACCGCGGAACTCGACGACACCCACCTCGCCCCTTCTTTCGCCGAATTGGGCGTGCGGCCGGAAATCGTCCGGGCCCTGTCCGAGATCGGCATCGAACGCACTTTCGCCATTCAGGAACTCACCCTGCCGCTCGCGCTGGCCGGTGAGGATCTCATCGGCCAGGCCCGCACCGGTATGGGTAAGACCTTCGGCTTCGGCGTGCCGCTGCTGCACCGCATCGCCACCGGCGACTCCGGCACCATGACCCTCGACGGCACCCCGCGCGCGCTGATCATCGTGCCGACGCGCGAACTGTGCATGCAGGTCACCCAGGACCTCGAGAACGCCAGCAAGTACCTGAAGGACGAGACCGGCACCAAGGTCCGAGTCCACGCCATCTACGGCGGCCGCCCCTACGACACCCAGATCGCGGCCCTGCGCGCCGGGGTCGACGTGGTCGTCGGCACGCCCGGCCGGCTGCTGGACCTGGCGCAGCAGAACCACCTGATCCTGGGCAAGGTTCAGGTGCTGGTGCTCGACGAGGCCGACGAAATGCTCGACCTGGGCTTCCTGCCCGATATCGAGCGCATCCTCACCATGGTTCCCGAGCAGCGCCAGACCATGCTGTTCTCGGCCACCATGCCGGGCCCGATCATCACCCTGGCCCGCACCTTCCTGAGCCGGCCGACGCACATCCGCGCCGAGGAGCACCACGAGTCCGCGGTGCACGATCGCATCGCGCAGTTCGTCTATCGCGCGCACGCGCTGGACAAGAGCGAGCTGGTGGCCCGCATCCTGCAGGCCGAGACCCGCGGCGCGACAATGATTTTCGCGCGCACCAAGCGGACCGCGCAGAAGGTCGCCGACGATCTGGCCGAGCGCGGCTTCGCCGTCGGCGCGGTGCACGGCGACCTCGGGCAGATCGCCCGTGAGAAGGCGCTCAAGAAGTTCCGCGAGGGCAAGATCGACGTGCTGGTCGCCACCGACGTGGCCGCCCGCGGCATCGATATCGACGACGTCACCCACGTCGTCAACTACCAGTGCCCCGAGGACGAGAAGACCTACGTCCACCGCATCGGGCGCACCGGGCGCGCGGGCAAGACCGGTGTCGCGGTCACCCTGGTCGACTGGGACGAGCTGAACCGCTGGGCCATGATCGACAAGGCCCTCGAACTCGGCATCCCCGAACCGGTCGAGACCTACTCGCGGTCCCCGCACCTGTACGAGGAACTCGGCATCCCCGAGGGCGTCACCGGCGTTATCCGCAAGCCGAAGGCCGAACGCGACGACGACGCGGTCGTCGTCGAACGCGAGGCCCGCACCCCGCGCACCCGCAACCGCCGCCGCACCCGCGGCGGCAAGGCGGAGGGCGGCGAGGCCACTACGGTGGAAACCACTACCGAAACGGTTGCCTCCGAAGGCGATTCGACCCCCGGCGACCCGGAGAAGTCCGGCCGCCGCCGTCGCCGCCGCCGTCGCGGCAAGGGCGGCAACACCCCGGTCGAGGCCGGGGTCGCCACCACCGAGACCGAGGTGGAAACCGACGCCCCCGCGGCAGTTTCCGACGATTCCTCGACCGAAAGCGGCAACGGCTCGCGACGCAACCGCACGCGCAACCGCCGCGGCCGGGGTTCGGCCGAGACCAACGGTTCCGCCGAGGCCGCTCCTCGGACCGTCGCACCGGCCGGGCTGTTCTCGCACGCCGAAACCCCCGTGGCGAGCGCCACCGCGCCCGTCGAGGCAGTCGCCGAGCCGGTTACCGCCGAGCCGACCGGCACCGAAGCGGCCACCGCCGAGGCACCGCGCAAGCGCACCCGCCGCACCACCAAGGCCGCCGAAACCGAAGCGACCGTGGAGGGTTCGAGCGCCGAGGCCGTCGCGGAGAGCGCCGAGACCGTTGCGGACGCGCCGCGCAAGCGCACCCGCCGCAGCGCCGAGACCGCCAAGGCCACCGCGACCGAGGCCACCGCGGCCGAGTCGAGCGTGGACGGTTCGGCCGTCGCGAACGACGCGTCGGCGTCCGACATGGTCGCCGCGACTCCGCGCAAGCGCACCCGCCGCACCAAGGCCGCCGCAGAGGTCGCGGCCCCCGTGGAATCGGCTGCTGCCGAAGGCGATTCGGCCGAGCCCGTGCTGAAGGCTCCGCGTAAGCGCGCCGCCAAGGCGGCGAGTGTCGAGGCCGCGAGCACCGGGGCCGTCAGCGCCGAGGAAGCGCCGAAGAAGGCGACTCGCAAGCGCGCTACGAAGGCCGCGAGCGCAACCGAAGCGGCCGCGGGTGCGGCCGTGGTGGAGGTCGCCGACGCGCCGAAGGCTCCGGCCCGCAAGCGCACTCGTAAAGCCGTCGCGGAGACCGAGTCCACCGATGGCGCGGTCGAGGCCGCCGAGGCGCCGAAGAAGCGGGTTCGCAAGGCGGCCAAGGCCGCCGTCGAGGCCGTCGAGTCGGGTGCCGGCGCAAACGGTTCCGAGACCGCCGAGGCGGCCCCGGTGAAGCGGACGCGGCGCAAGAAGGTCGAGACCACCGTGGTCGCGACCGACGACGCGGTCGCTGCCTCGGCCTGACCGCGCCGAGATTCACACCCTGTCGCGATCGCCGCTCCGGCGGCGATCGCGACAGTGGTCAGGGCACCGTCGGCCGAATCCACGGCACGCATGCGCAAACGCCGCCGCCGACCTGCCCACGTCGCATTCGGCAATCCCGCAGGGTCGTAGCGGAGGTCGCCGAGTCGGGCACCGCCGCAAAAGGTTTCCGAGGCCGCCGGTGAAGCGGACGCTGCGGAAGGTCGAGCCCGCCGTGGTCGCGACCGACGACGTGGTCGCCGCCTCGGCCTGACCGCGCCGAGATTCACACCCTGTCGCGATCGCCGCTCCGGTGGCGATCGCGACAGTCGTAATGACACCGGCCACGGCGTCCGTGGCATGCGTACGTCACCACCGGCCTGCCTGCGCGGCGTCGCAATCGCGCAGGGGTGTCGCGGAGGTTGGCGAGTCGGGTGCGGTGCTGAGCGTGGTCGGCCGCCTCGGCCCAGTCGCGCGGATCGGCTAGTCTCGCTGTCGTGCTCGCACCGGAGCGGCGGACGCGCGCCGATATTCTCACCGCTGTCGCGATCGCCGCTCTGGTGGCGATCGCGACAGTCGTTGTGGTGTTGACCAGTGGGGTGCGCGGGACGCACGCGCAATCCGCCACCGTCGATCTGACCGCGCCGAGCGTGAGCGGGCCGGTGCCCGCCCAGGCCAAGGAGCTGTGGCATCAGGCGGACGCGGCGGCCATGCGGTCGCTCGTGGTGGGCGGGGTGGCGGTCACCGCCGACGGCGAGACCGTCAGCGGGCGGGATCCGCGCACCGGCGAACAGGTCTGGAAATACGAGCGCGATATTCCGCTGTGCGCGGTGGAAGTTCAGTTCGGGACCGTCATCGCGACCTATCGCGATGACCGCGGTTGCAGTCAGACCACCCTGCTCAACGCCCAGACCGGCACCCGGGTGACCGCGCGGTCCAGCTACATGGACAAGCAGGTCACGCTGTGGCCCGACGGCACCTACGTGCTCGCCCTCGGCCCGGACCGGCTCGAGATGTGGCGCTCGGATCTGGTCCGCACCCTCGAATTCGGTTATGTGGACGCCCCGGTGAATCCGCACACCCAGCCGCAGCGCGGCGACTGCAAGCTGCTGTCGGCCGGGTCCGCGCCCAGCCGGGTGGCGGTGCTGGAACGCTGCCCGAACGACAATGCCGACCGGCTGTCCATCCTCAATCCCGCACCCAAGGACAGCACGGTGCCCGAGGAGTACAGCTCGCACGTGCTCAACGAGCCGGGCGGCGCGTCGGACGCGGCGCGGGTGATCGCGGTGTCCGACAGCCGGATCGCGCTCTACGTGCCCGGCGACAAGACCGCCGCGCCGGCGCTGACCGTCTACGACGTGAACGGTAATCTGCTTGCCACCCACCAGCTTTCGGGCCCGCTCGCGCCCGACGCCATGGTCGCGCGGCTGTCCACCGGCTTCTTCGTCTTCACCGGCGAGAACCTGATCGCCCTCAACCCCACCTCCCTGGACCCGCTGTGGGGCGCCCAGCACGTGCTCGGCACTCCCGCGATCATGGCCGGGCAGCTCATCGTCCCGGTCGCCGACGGACTGGCCACGCTGGATCCCAATACCGGCGCGCAGGTCGGCCGAATCCCGGTGCAGCGCAGCGACTACCACAACGAGCCCATCTCGCTGGCGGTGTCCGGCGCGATGTTCCTGGAACGGCGCGGCGGCCAGGTCTACGGCGTGGGCGCGCCCACCTCCTGAGGCATCGGACCGAGCGTCCGGCATGATCGACGCCATGAGTGGTGGCGAATTCCGGTTGATACTGCTGCGGCACGGCGAGACGGAGTGGTCGGCCGCGCGCCGCCACACCGGCCGCACCGACTGCCCGCTCACCGAGGTCGGCGAGGAGCAGGCGGTCGCCGCCGGAAAACTGTTGGCGGGCTTGGACTTGCGGAACCCCACGGTGCTGACCAGTCCCCGCCAGCGCGCGGTCCGCACCGCCGAGCTGGCCGGTCTCACCGGCGCCGTGATCGACGACGACCTGGTCGAATGGGATTACGGCGACTACGAGGGCCTCACCACCCCCGAGATCCAGCAGACCTCCCCCGGCTGGACCATCTTCACCGGCGCGACCCCCGGCGGCGAGACCGCCGAGCACGTCCAGCAGCGCGCCGATCACGTGCTGGCCACCGTCCTCCCGGAGCTGTCGACCCGCGACGTGGTCCTCGTCGGCCACGGCCACTTCTCCCGCGCGCTCATCGCCCGCTGGTGCGAGTTCGACGTGATCGAAGGCCGCCGGTTCTTCATGTCCACGGCCGCGGTTACGGTTTTGGGACACGACCATCAGGCGCGAACCGTGCTCACCCACAACCTGGTTCCGCCGCTCGAACCCTAGGAAGAGGCCGACCGATGATCCGCCGCGCCACCCCCGCCGATATCCCGGCCCTCGTCGACCTGGTCTACGACCTGGCCGAATACGAGAAGCTGCGCGAGGAGTGCGTGGTGACGGCGGAGCAGTTGGAGCAGGCCCTCTTCGGCCCGAAACCGGCGGTATACGCGCACGTGGCCGAGAACGACCAGGGCATAGTCGGCTGCGCCATCTGGTTCCTGAACTACTCCACCTGGAAGGGCGTGCACGGGATCTTCCTCGAGGATCTCTACGTCAAGCCCGAGGCCCGCGGCCACGGCCTGGGCCGGGACCTGCTCGCAGCGCTGGCCCGCGAATGCGTCGAGCAGGGCTACGCCCGCTTCGAATGGTCGGTGCTGACCTGGAACACCCCGAGCATCGACTTCTACGAATCCATCGGTGCGGTGAACCAGCACGAGTGGACGGGCTACCGCCTGGCAGGCTCCGCCCTCGAGCGGCTCGCGTCGCACGCCGACGACTGAACCGGCCGCAGACCCCTCCCGAAAAGCGCTCGCTCACCCATTGGTGGGCGGGCGTCCAAAAATCGCTCTCCGGGCCACTGAGCCGCCCGAACGGCCTACTCCTCGATCGACCCGTACCCGGCGGCCATCCACCGGTTCGACGCGGGCGCGAACAACGAGCCCAGCGCACCCAGCGCCAGCAACCCGAGCGGCGCGCCGAATTCGGGCCGGTCGGAGGTGAACATGTAGTACGCGACACCCAGCAGCAACAGCTGCGTCAGCGTCGCGATGGCCCGCCCCCACCGCTTCCCCCGCATCAGCCCGATCCCCGCGGCCAGCACCGCGCCGCCCAGGATGGCCGCGTACCCGGCGGTGAGATAGCTGTTCTTCGGGCTCTGCGCCGAGCCGTCGGCGCCGACGACGATCAGCACCACCATCGCGACCAGCCCCAGCGCGCCCTCGAACGCGACCAGCGCACCCGCCACGCGCACGGTCGTCGGCACGACCTCGGTCTCGCCCGCCGACTTCTGCTCGCCTTTGTTCTGCTCAGCCACGGTCCCAGCCTACGACCGAGCGTCGTTGCCGAATCCTGGACCCGCCCACGTCTTTCCGGGAGGACTCGGGCAGTCGTGTCGCGACGGACCTAAGTAGGCTGCGGGTGTGCGGACCCTGCTGATCGTGAATCCGAATGCCACTTCGACCACTCGGTCCACTCGCGATCTGCTCGCTCACGCGCTGGAAAGCCGCACTCAGCTGACCGTCCGCCAGACCGAGCACCGGGGGCACGCCGCCGAGCTGGCGCGCTGGGCCGCCGACACCCGGATGGATCTGATCGTGGTGCACGGCGGCGACGGCACCGTGAACGAGACCATCAACGGCTTCCTGCCGTTGCCCGGCGAACCGCAGCGCGAATGGCTGCCGCGGCTCGGCGTCATTCCCGGCGGTTCGGCGAATGTGTTCGCCCGCTCGCTCGGCATCGAGCCGGATCCGGTGACCGCCACCAATCAGCTCATCGATCTCGTCGCCGACGAAGCCGATCGCCGCATCGGGCTCGGCGTCGCCGACGACCGCTGGTTCACCTTCAGCGCGGGCGTCGGCTTGGACGCGGATGTGTGCGAGGCCATCGACGACAAGCGCGCGAACGGTAAGGCCGCCACGCCCGCTCGCTATCTGCGCACCACGGTCAAGCAGTTCTTCCGGACCAAACGCCATACCCCGCAAGTGACCTTGAACATTCCAGGTCACGAACCGGTCACGGACGTGCATTACGCATTCGTGACCAATGCCAGTCCCTGGACTTATCTCGACAACACGCCCGTGGTCACCAACCCGGGTACCGCGTTCGAATCGGGTCTCGGGGTGTTTGCCATGCGCACCATGGGCGTCCTGCCCACCCTCATGATCGCGCGGCAGTTGCTGTCGGCCGACGCGGATCCCAAGGGCCACAAATTGTTTCGCGAGGACGACGTTCCGGCCGTCACCATCACGGCGGAGGAACCGATCGGCTTGCAAATCGACGGCGACTTCATCGGGCGACGCAACATGGTGAATTTCACAGCCGTCCCGGATATCCTCGATGTGGTCGCGCCGAAGCCCTAGCCGGTTCGACACACCTGAGAACAATCGCTGTTGCGCTGCGAAAACCCGCTCGACCGAGTACAAATGACACGGCGGACCCCCATGTAGGGGTCTTACAGCGTGAGCTTCCCCACGGTGCACCAGGTATCTATTGACATCTACGGTGTTCGTGAAAGCATTCACAAGCAACCGTGCGGAAACATTCGAGTCGCACAAGTGAACGGACCACAAACCTAAGGGGCAGCGCCATGCGCGCCCTAGCAAAGGAGCAGAGGAATGGACTGGCGCCACAAGGCCATCTGTCGCGACGAGGACCCCGAGCTGTTCTTCCCGGTGGGAAACAGTGGTCCGGCGCTCGCGCAGATTGCCGATGCCAAGCTGGTCTGCGCTCGCTGCCCCGTCACCGCTGACTGCCTTTCCTGGGCCCTGAAGTCGGGCCAGGACGCCGGCGTGTGGGGTGGGATGAGCGAAGACGAGCGTCGCGCGCTGAAGCGCCGCAACGCGCGCACGCGTACCCGCACCGTCGTCTAGCAGCCAAGACGACAGGCGTTACGGCCCATCCCAGCCTCGGGGCCGCAACGCAATTCGGCCCGGCACCAATACAGGTGCCGGGCTTATGTGTGTAAAGAACAACTCTCGTAACTCTCAGGGGCTTCGCCCCCGACCCCCCCAAGAGCGTTTCCGTCTTCGAACGAAAGTTCGGACACAGATTTTTCACTATGTCCGAACTTATGCGTCCGGCAATATATTTCGATCAACGGGCGGAGCGGCGTCCCAGGGGAACGCGCAGGACGGCGTCGGTTCCCACATCGGCTCCCGGATGCAATCCGATCGAACCGCCCAATTCCGCCGTGACGAGTGTGCGGACGATTTGCAGGCCCAACCGGTCGGAAGCCTCCAGGCTGAAACCGTCCGGCAAACCGCGGCCGTCGTCACTGATGATCACGTCGAGCCAGCGCGCCGAACGCTCGGAACGGATTGTGACAGTACCGTTCTCGCCCGCGTCGAAAGCGTGCTCGATGGCGTTCTGCACCAGCTCGGTCAGCACCATGACCAGCGGCGTCGCACGTTCGGCGGAGAAGACGCCCAGTGATCCGGCGCGGCGCACTTTGATGCGGGCGGTGTGGACGGTCGCCACGTCGGCCATGATCGGCAGCAGGCGGTCCACCACCTCGTCCAGATCGACCTCTTCGTCAACCGACATCGACAACATTTCGTGCACCGACGCGATCGAGGTGACGCGGCGGACCGATTCGGTCAAGGCCAGGCGGGCCTCTTCGTTCTCGGTGCGGCGGGCTTGCAGGCGCAACAGCGCCGCCACCGTCTGCAGGTTGTTCTTCACCCGGTGGTGGATCTCGCGGATGGTCGCGTCCTTGGACAGCAGCGCGCGGTCGCGCCGCTTCACCTCGGTGACATCGCGGACCAGCACCGCCGCCCCGGCGAGCTCGCCGTGCGGGCGCAGCACCAGGGTGCGCAGCAGCACGGTCGCGCCGCGCGCCTCGACTTCCATTCGGCGACCGGCCTTTCCGGCCAGGGCCGCCTGGATATCGCCGACCACCTCCTGCGCGTCGAACGGGTCGGTGATCAGGGAGCGCGTGGTCAGGGCCAGATCCTGGCCGACCAGATCGTTCTGCAATCCCATGCGGTGATAGGCCGAGAGCGCGTTGGGGCTGGCGTAGACGACGGTGCCCTCGGTGTCGAGGCGAATGAAACCGTCGCCCGCGCGCGGGCTGGAATGCGCGCCGGTGCGGTCCTCGAGCGCGGGCCAGGTGCCGTCGGCGACCATCTGGCACAGGTCGTCCGCGCAGGACATGTAGGCGATCTCCAGGCTGGAACGCATCTTGCGGCGCTGCACATCGGTGTCGCGGCCCAGCACCGCGATGATGTCGTCGCCGACCCGCACCGGGATGGCCTCGCGCACGGCGTGCACGGGATGCGGGTGGTAGACGCCGGTGAGATCGGTGTCGGTCTCGTAGCGCACGATATCGGCGTTCATCAGCGCCTCGAACACGTGCGGATTCGCCTCTTTGGTGGCGAGGCTGCCGACCAGGTCCTCGGGATGCACGGTCGGCGCGGTGGTGGGCCGGCACTGCGACACGCACACCACCTCCGCGCCCTCGCTGATCGGGCCGGTCCCCACCCAGAGCAGCAGATCCGCGAACGACAGATCCGCCAGCAGCTGCCAGTCCCCCACCACCCGCTGCAAATGGTCGACGGCCGCACCCGGTAGATCGGTATGTTCGGCCAGTAGATCACTCAGTGTCGACATTCACCCACGCTCCTCTGTTCCCACGTCGAAGGTATGTTCCCACGCGGTCGGGGCGGTATGCGTCAGCGGCGGGTCGGGGGGCTGCTGTCTAGGAGATGACGGCGATGAGGTCGCCCGGCTGGAGGACGTCGCCCGGCTTGACGTTGATCGAGGAGACGGTGCCCGCGGTCTCGACGATGACGGGGATCTCCATCTTCATCGACTCGAGCATGACGACCGGGTCGTCGACCTTCACCTCGTCGCCGACGGAGACCAGGATCTCCTGCACGGTCGACACCATCTCGGCCTTGACTTCCTCAGCCATGAACACCTCTCGCTTCGTGGACCCGTAGCCCCTGACGGTACAGCCAACCACACATGAAAGAATGGCGACGACTGAAGGGAGATTACCTATGGGTAAGCGTGGACGTAAGAAGCGTGGCCGCAAGAAGAATGCCGCCAACCACGGCAAGCGGCCGAACGCCTGAGCTAGCTCGATAAGCTCGAAAACTACTGAGCGGCACCAGTTCCCATCGGGAACAGGTGCCGCTCAGTTGTATATAGGTATGTCCTATTCGGCGCTTTCGGCCCGGGACTCGACCACGCTATAGCTGGTCCGGATCTCCATCGTCAGGCGCTGCCGCAGGGAGTCCGGCGCACGGTCGCCACCGCACTTGCGGTTCAGCAGCGACTTGAGCTTCTCCTCCAGGCCGTAGGCCTCGATGCACGGCGAGCAGCGGTCGATGTGCTCGCGCAGCCGGTCCTTCACGGCCGCGTCGCACTCGTTGTCCAGGAGCAGCCAGACATCGGCGAGCACCGCCGAGCAGTCCAGATCGTCCATCTCGTCGCTCACTGGTTTACCTCCTCACGAGCAGCCCCCGCAGAGCGGTTCGAGTTGTCCCCGTCTCGATTGAATCCGCGTTCCCGCGCCACATCCGCCAGCAGTCCCTTGAGCTGCTTGCGTCCGCGGTGCAGCCGGGACATGACGGTACCGATGGGAGTTCCCATGATCTCGGCGATTTCCTTGTAGGGGAAGCCCTCCACGTCGGCGTAGTACACCGCCATCCGGAATTCCTCGGGCAGTTCCTGCAGAGCGGCCTTGATGTCGTCGTCCGGCAGCGCCTCGAGCGCCTCCATCTCCGCCGAGCGCAGACCCTGCGAGGTGTGCTCGGCGGTGGAGGCCAGCTGCCAGTCGGTGATCTCGTCGGTCGGATACTGCGCGGGCTGGCGCTGCTTCTTCCGATACGAGTTGATGTAGGTGTTGGTGAGGATGCGGTACAGCCAGGCCCGCAGGTTGGTGCCCTCGCGGAAGGACTTGAAGCCCTGGTACGCCTTGGCGAAGGTCTCCTGCACCAAGTCCTCGGCATCGGCCGGGTTGCGGGTCATGCGCAACGCCGCGCCGTAGAGCTGGTCCAGCAGCGGGAGCGCGTCACGCTCGAACCGCGCGGCCAGTTCCGCAGCGGATTCGGTGCTCCTGGCACCGGATTCGCTCACTTCGTCGTAGTCGACCCCTTGGTCGTCACCGGCGTCGATGCCCTCGCTGCCCGAGTCGTCATCACGCAGGCGATCGACCATCTCGTCGTCGCTCGTCACGCTAATCCCTTCGATCGCCGTAGCCATTGAATCTACCGCGAACAGGGATTCGGCCAGGAAACCGGCCGGGGGCGCGACGTCTGAAGCTCCCCTGCGGATCAGTGGCGGCCCGGTCCGCACCGGGGGCTCTTCGACCAGAACGGTCACCGACTCCTCCTTCGTGATTGACATCGTGCGCCCGGCAACCGTGGGCCCTGCGGTTGCTGCGAAGCGCGTATCGCGTTCAACAGGCCGGGTGGTCGACCTGTTCCCGCGCGCTGGAAAAACGGGTTGCGAGGGGCGTTTAGGGTGAGCCGCATGGCTGCTTCTACCCCGGCGATCAAGGCATTGGTGCAGGCGAAGGTGGATCACCGGGTACACGCGTATACCCATGACCCGCGCAGTGATTCGTACGGCGCGGAGGCGGTCGAGGCGCTGGCCGCGGATCTCGGGGTTACCGCCGAGCAGATTTTCAAGACGCTGGTGATCGAGCTGGGTTCGGGGGTGCTCGCGGTGGCGGTGCTGCCGGTCCCGACCAAACTGTCGTTGAAGGCGGCGGCCGCGGCGCTGGGCGGCGGGAAGGCCGCCATGGCCGACAAGGCGAAGGCCGAACGCACGACCGGCTATGTGCTGGGCGGGGTTTCGCCGCTGGGGCAGAAGAAGCGGCTGCCGACGGTGGTCGACGAGTCGGCCCTGGCGTGGGATCGGGTGCTGTGCAGTGCGGGCAAGCGCGGGCTCGAAATCGAGCTCGCCCCCGCTGACCTGGTACGACTCACGAACGCGGTGACCGCTCCCGTCGCTCAGGCGTGAGCGGAGACACAACCTCCGGATTTAACTTGCCTTTCCACAACTGAATGGGAATACTTGCGTCGTACAACTAGTTGAGGCTTACAAGAAGTTGCCCGACGCAAGGAGGTGAGACCGACCGTGACCGACGATGACCCGGCGATTACCCACACCGATATCGACGACGGCCTTGTCGACGCCATCGCTTACGAGATCGCCCGGCTCACCAAACTGCGCGATCGCACCAACGCCCAGATCGCGGCCATTACCGAGGGCGAGATCGAGCCCGCGGCCTACGCCATCCTGTTCCAGCTGATCCACAGCGGCCCGGTGCGCTCGGGCGCACTGGCCGAGGCCCTGTATTCGGATGCCTCGACCATCAGCCGGCAGGTGGCGAGCCTGGTCAAGCGCGGACTCATCGAACGCCGCGCCGACCCGGCCGACGGACGCGTCAGCGTCCTGGACGTGACCGCCGCCGGACGGGCGGTGGCCACCCAGATCCGGGCCCGCCGCAACGAGTCGCTGCGCCGGATGCTCGCGGACTGGACGCCCGAGGAGCTGGACACCTTCTCGACGCAGCTGCACCGCTTCGTCGACGGCTACGAGGTGACCCGGCAGCGCATGCTGGCCGATATCGCGGCCCACAAAGACCTTCAGTCCTATTACGCACCCGCGGAGAGCAATTCGTGACTACACAAGTCGAAGCGGCGGAGCCCGAAGTCAATTCGGCGGGCTTCACCCACAAGCAGATCCTGGTCATCATGAGCGGCCTGATCATGGGCATGCTGCTGGCCGCCCTGGATCAGACCATCGTGTCGACCTCCATTCGCACCATCGCCGATGAGCTGCACGGCTATTCGGCGCAGGCGTGGGTGACCACCGCCTACCTGATCACCTCGACCCTGGCCACGCCGCTCTACGGCAAGCTCTCGGACATGTACGGCCGCAAGCCGTTCTACCTGGCCGCCATCTCCATCTTCGTGGTCGGCTCGCTGGCCTGCTCGATGGCGACCTCCATGTACGAGCTGGCCGCCTTCCGGGCCTTCCAGGGCCTGGGCGCGGGCGGTCTGATGTCGCTGGCGCTGACGATCATGGGCGACATCGTGTCTCCCCGTGAGCGCGCCCGCTACCAGGGTTACTTCCTGGCCGTGTTCGGCACCTCGAGCGTCGTCGGCCCGGTCGTCGGCGGCCTGCTGTCGGGCACCGACCAGATCCTGGGCGTCACCGGCTGGCGCTGGGTGTTCCTGGTGAACGTGCCGGTCGGCATCATCGCGCTGGCCGTGGTGACCCGCGTGCTGCACCTGCCCAAGCGTCCCGTCACCAAGGTGCCGATCGACTGGATGGGCATCTCGGCGCTGATCGTCGGCCTGGTGCCGCTGCTGGTGGTGGCCGAGCAGGGCCGCGAATGGGGTTGGACCAGTGGACATTCCCTGTTCTGCTACATCCTGGGCGCGATCGGCGTACTGAGTTTCATCGCCGTCGAGGCCAAGCAGGGCGACGCGGCGCTGATCCCGCTGCGCATGTTCAAGAACTCCACCTTCGCCCTCGGCGTGGTCATCTCGGTGGTGGTCGGTGCGGCCATGTTCGGCGGCATCACCCTGCTGCCGCAGTACCTGCAGGTGGTGCAGGGCGCGAGCCCGACCAAGGCGGGTCTGCTCATGCTGCCGCTGGTGGCGGGCATGATGACCGGCTCGATCCTGGCCGGCCAGCTGATCTCCAAGACCGGGCGGTACAAGTACTTCCCGCCGGTGGGCGCGGCGCTGCTGACCTCGGGCCTGTTCCTGCTGCACCTGGTTTCGGCCGATACGAAGCTGTGGATCGTCATGATCTTCATGGCCATCACCGGCTTCGGCCTGGGCAACCTGATGCAGCCGCTGACCCTGGCGCTGCAGAACGCCCTGCCGCCCAAGGACATGGGCGTGTCCACCGCGGCCGCGACCTTCTTCCGGCAGATCGGCGGCACGCTCGGTGTGGCGGTGTTCCTGTCGGTGCTGTTCACGCAGCTGGCCCCGAACATCACCAGCTCGCTGGAAGAGGCCAAGCAGCCGGGCAGCTCCTTCTCGGTCGCCGCCGAGCAAGCCGTGAAGAGCCCCGACAACACGGTCGACAAGAAGGTCGTCCTGGAGCTGTCGAATCCGGCCACCGCGCCGGGAGCGGTCGGCCAGGTGCTCAATGACAGCTCGGTCATCCAGAAGCTGAACCCCGATCTGGCGCACCCCTTCAAGGAGGGCTTCGCCAAGTCCATGGACCGGGTGTTCCTCTCGGCCACCTTCGTGGCGCTGATCGGCTTCATCCTGGTGCTGTTCTGGAAGGAAGTGCCGCTGCGGACCGCGGGCGGCATCCAGGCCCGCAAGGAAGCCGTCGAAGAGGCGGACGCCGCGGCGCTCTGACCCGGACCGACAACCGAACAGACGGCATCTTTGTCGCAGAGATGCGAGTGCCCCCGCCGCGATGACGCGACGGGGGCACTGTCATTTCACAATTCGGGCGGTTTTCTGTGAGTTACTTGTGAGCGAGCAGTGAGCTTGTTGTGAACCCTTTGTCCGCAAGGTCCGATTCGAACCCGAGGATGTGATGAGGTTGTCCATTCGCACCGCTGTCGCGGCAGGAACGCTGGCACTGGCCCTGGGAACCGCCCCGATACTGGCCGCCACCGCGACCGCCGCACCCAACCCGAGCTTCCCCAACCCGGGAGCACCGGACAACGGGCAGCAGCCGAAGAAGGATGAACACCTCGACAAGGCCGAGAAGCTCGGCGGCGGGCTGATCACCAAGATGATCGATTCGGCGGCCGACACGCTCAAGTGCACGCTGAACATCCCGCTCCCCACCGTCAAGTGCGGCTGATCCCGACTCTCCAGCCTTCCGTGCCCCGCTGCGTTCCGCAGCGGGGCACGGCCATGGATGAGGAGGAAAGGATCAGATCAGGCTGATCTGACCGGCCTGTTCGTCTACCTGGCCCAATAGTTCGGGGCCATTGTTCTTGACGCTGTTGACCAGCGACGGCACCTCGCGCATGAGGATGTCCGAAACGGCTTCCGGCGACGGCGTTTCCAGCAGTTCTTCCGGAGCCGGATGATCCGGGTCCAGCCAGGCGTCCCAGTGCTCGCGCGGCATCGGTAGCGGCATGCGGTCGTGGATCTTGGTCAGATCGCCGACCGAATCGGTGGTCAGAATCGTGCACGACAGCAGCGGTTTCGCCTCGTCACCCAGGCTGCGATCACGCCAGACCGACCAGAGTCCGGCCATATAGAGCCGTCCGCCGTCGGATTTCGACATGAAATACGGCCGCTTGACGGCCTTTCCGAGCGAATCGGCCTCGGTGACCCACTCGTACCAGCCGTCCATGGGCACCAGGCAGCGCCGCTTCTTCACCGCGTCTCGGAATGAGGCCGTGGTGGTGGCCTTGTCGGCGCGGGCATTGAACAGCGGCTTGCCCTTGACCGGCACGCCGGGCTCGGCGGCCTTGGTCCACACCGGGATCAGGCCCCACCGCATGGCCCGGATGCGCAGGGTGGCCGGGTCCTCCGGGTGGTCGCGGTCGTGGCGTTCCACCACGGTGAGCACCTGATTGGTCGGGGCCACGTTGTAATTCGGGTTGAAACCCTTGTCGTCGGTCTCGTCGATAGCGTCGAGTTCGACGGCCAGCTTCGCGGGATTCGTCGTTGTCGCGTACCTACCGCACATGTCGACCATGCTGCCACCGAGGTCCGACACTCTCCAGCCAAGCCATGCCGAAACCGAATCGCCCACAATGTGATGGCAATTGACATCAGTTGGGTGGTGTGAGACGTTCGTCTCATCACACTCTCATCCTCAAGGGATCGCCGCCAATCATGACTGCAACCGAAACCGCCCCGCTCGATCAGGCCGACACGCTGACTTCGGTCAACCCCGCCACCGGCGAGACGCTCGCCACGTACAAGATCGATGATGAGGCTGCGGTGCAAGCGGCCGTCGCCAAGGCCCGTACCGCCGCCGCCACCTGGGGCGCGTTGAGCTACGCGGAGCGCAAGCGCCACATTCTGCGCTGGGGTTCCAAGCTGGTCGAGAAGTCCGATCAGCTGTGCGAGCTGATCCACGCCGAGAACGGCAAGCCCCTCGACGACGCGTTCCTCGAACTGATGCTCGCCCTGGAACACATCAAGTGGGCCGCCTCCAATGCCGAGAAGGTGCTCAAGGCCCGCAAGGTCGCGCCGGGCGCGTTCATGGCGAACTTCGCCGCGCACCTGGAATACCGCCCGCTCGGCGTCGTCGGCATCATCGGCCCGTGGAACTACCCGGTCTACACGCCCAACGGCTCGATCGCCTACGCGCTGGCCGCGGGCAACTGCGTGGTCTTCAAGCCGAGTGAATTCTCCACCGGCATCGGCAATTTCGTGGCCGCGGCGTTCGCCGAGGCGAATCCGGAACTGCCCGACGGGGTCTTCGTCACCGTCAACGGCTTCGGTGCGACCGGCGCGGCGCTGGTCAAGTCCGGCGTCGACAAGCTGGCCTTCACCGGATCCACCGCGACCGGCAAGAAGATCATGGCCTCGGCGGCCGAGACCCTGACCCCGGTGCTGCTCGAGTGCGGCGGCAAGGACGCGGTGATCGTGGCCGCCGACGCCGACATCAAGGCCGCCGCCGACGCGGTCGCTTGGGGCGCGACCGCCAACTCCGGCCAGACCTGCGCGGGCGTCGAACGCGTCTACGTGGACAAGTCCGTCGCCGACGAGTTCATCGCCGAGGTCAAGCGCATCCTCACCGACATCAAGCCGGGCTCGGACGCCAAGGCCGCCTACGGCCCGATGACCATGCCCAGCCAGATCGACATCGTGCGCCGGCACATCGAGGACGCCATCAAGAGCGGCGGCAAGGCCGTGCTCGGCGGCCCCGAATCCGTCAAGGGCCCCTATATCGAACCGGTCGTGCTGGTGGACACCGACGAGTCCTCGGACGCGGTGTGCGAGGAGACCTTCGGGCCGACCGTCACCATTCGCACGGTCAACGGCGTCGACGAGGCCGTGGAGCTGGCCAACAAGAGCAAGTACGGGCTCGGCTCGGCGGTGTACTCCAAGAAGCAGGGCATGGAGATCGCCCGGCGCCTCGAGGTCGGCTGCACCTCGGTGAACTCGGTGCTGTCCTATGCCGCGATCTCGGGCCTGCCCTTCGGCGGCGTCCGCGATTCGGGCATCGGCCGCATCCACGGCGCGCCGGGCCTCATGGAATTCTCGCGCCCGCACTCGATCGCGGTGCAGCGCTTCACGATTCCGGGCATGGCGCTGCTGTCCTACACGCGCACCGACCGCACCATGAAGCTGCTGCGCAAGATCGTGCCGCTGGTGCACGGACGCGCCAAGTGAATTGACGCTCACGAATGCCGGTCTCCTTGTGAGAGACCGGCATTCGGGGTTTTTATTGGGTCGGCGGCAGCGGAGTCGGGGCGAAGAACTCCTCGAGCGGAGTCGGACCCGTGTAGCGCTGGCAGTTGCAGCGCGACCAAGCCTTGATGCCGACGCCGGTCTTGCGGAACGTCTCGGCGTGACAGTGGCCTGCTTCGCGGTCGTGCAGGGCCAGGTCGTGGCCGCACCCGCACACGGCGGGCGTCTGCGCGGTCTCGGACTTCGTTCTACGGGACCCGAATCGGCCGATGAGCCACCCGCCACCGACGAGCGCGCCCCCGATGGCGAGGCTGAAGGGATCGATCACGGAAGTGAGTATACGTACCTATATACGTATACGTCCAGCGTGGATCGATGCACCTCCGAAAGGGACGCAAGCCCCGCAACGCCCCGATCGTTTGGGAGGATGGTGCTTGTGACTTTCTGGCCCGCGCCCCATGTCCGAGTTCCCGTCCACGCGACCGTGACCCTGCCCGGGTCCAAATCCATCACCAATCGGGCGCTGATCCTCGCCGCGCTGGCGGATCGGCCGTCCACCCTCACCGGCGCGCTGCGCAGCCGCGACACCAATCTGATGATCGAGGCGCTGCGGGCCATGGGCACCACGATCGAGGGCGAGGACACGACGCTCACGGTCACTCCGCCCGCCGAATTCACCAGTGCCATGGTCGATTGCGGGCTGGCGGGCACCATCATGCGGTTCCTGCCGCCGGTGGCGGCGCTGGCGCACGGCGATGTGGCCTTCGACGGTGACGAGCAGGCGCGGGTGCGGCCGCTGGGCACCATCCTGGACGCGCTGCGGACGCTGGGCCTCGACATCGACGGCAACCAGCTGCCCTTCGTGGTACACGGCACGGGTGCGCTGCGCGGCGGGCCGGTCACCATCGACGCGTCGGGCTCCTCGCAGTTCGTGTCGGGGCTGCTGCTGTCGGCGGCGCGGTTCGAGCAGGGCGTCACCGTGAACCACGACGGCGGGCAGTTGCCGTCCATGCCGCACATCGAGATGACCGTGGAGATGTTGCGGCGGGCCGATGTTCGCGTCGAGGCGCCCACCGATCCGCGCAAGGCGCAGACCTGGACCGTCGCGCCGGGCAAGATCCGGGCGGTGGACTGGGAGGTCGAGCCCGATCTGTCCAACGCCACCCCGTTCCTGGCGGCCGCGGCCGTCACCGGCGGCGAGGTGAGCATTCCGCACTGGCCGCGGTACACCACCCAGCCCGGCGACGTGATCCGCGAGATCCTGGTGCGCATGGGCGCGGAGGCGCGCTTCTACGACAACGTGCTGACCGTGCGCGGCCCGGAACGGCTGGCGGGCATCGACATCGACCTGCACGACGTGGGCGAGCTGACGCCGACCGTGGCCGCCCTTGCGGCGCTGGCGGATTCGCCGTCGCGGCTGCGCGGGATCGCGCACCTGCGCGGGCACGAGACCGACCGGCTGGCGGCCCTCGCCACCGAGATCAACCGGCTCGGCGGCAAGGTCACCGAGACCGAGGACGGGCTGACCATCGTGCCGAACCCGCTCGCGGGCGGGCAGTGGCGCTCCTACGCCGATCACCGCATGGCGACCGCGGGCGCGATCATCGGCCTCGTGACGCCGGGCGTGGAGATCGAGGACATCGGCACCACGGCCAAGACGCTGCCGAACTTCGTCGAGCTCTGGGAGAGCATGCTCGACCAGTCAGGAGTGGACCGCCACGGCGAGCCGGGAGCCGGACGCTGAGGCGCCGGGAGTACGACGAGTCCGACGTCCGGGTGCGCCCGGGCAAGGGCTCGCGCCCGCGCACCAAGACCCGGCCGCAGCATCTGGATGCCGAAGCGGCCATGGTGGTTTCGGTGGACCGCGGGCGCTGGGGGTGCGTGCTCGACGACGATCCCGATCGGCCGGTGGTGGCCATGCGGGCACGCGAGCTGGGTCGCACCCCGATCGTGGTCGGCGATCAGGTGGACCTGGTCGGCGACCTGTCCGGCAAACCCGACAGCCTGGCCCGCATCGTGCGGGTATCGGATCGGCGAACGGTGTTGCGCCGCACCGCCGATGACACCGATCCGTTCGAGCGGGTGGTGGTGGCCAATGCCGAGCAGCTGTTCATCGTGGTGGCGCTGGCCGACCCACCGCCGCGCACCGGATTCGTGGAACGCGCCATGGTGGCGGCGTATGTCGGTGGGCTGCAACCGATCCTGTGCCTGACCAAACACGATCTGGCGGCCGAATCCGAATTCGCCGCGGCCTTCGAGGATTTGGATCTGACCATCGTCTACGGCGGCATCGAGGACCCGCTCGAGCCGGTGCTGGAGCTGCTCGACGACAAGCTCACCGCACTCATCGGGCACTCCGGGGTCGGCAAGTCGACACTGGTGAACCGGCTGGTGCCGGACGCCGAGCGCGCTGTCGGCGTGGTCTCCGGCGTCGGCAAGGGCCGGCATACCTCGACCCAGTCGGTGGCGTTGCCGCTGCCCGACGGCGGCTGGGTCATCGACACCCCGGGCGTCCGCTCTTTCGGTCTGGCCCACATCACGCCCGACGATGTCATCCAGGCGTTCTCGGATCTGGCCGACGCCATCGAGGACTGCCCGCGCGGCTGCACACACCTGGGGCCGCCCGCCGACCCGGAGTGCGCGCTGGATCAGCTGCCCGGGAAGGAGGCGCGGGTGGCCGCCATTCGCCGGTTGCTCACCGCCCTGAATTCCAACGACCCGTGGTTTCGGGGAAATACCGAGACCTGAGGTAGCTGAGAAATCGCCCATTCGATACCTTTTGTGCATAACCGGCACGAAGGGACGTCATGGGCGAACAGATCCCCGAAGAGCCGCCGACCAGCGAGCGGCGGCATCGCATTGCCAAGGCCGCACGGGACAAGGCCACGCAGTTGCCGCGGGAGAACGACGAGGACCGCTCGCCGGCCGATCCGCACGATTGGACCGACGAGTGGGATCGGGCACGTTGGGCCCCCTGAGGGCGAAGTAGCAACATAATCGGTGGATGGCATTCGGTGAATGGCGTCGTCGACCCGGCGCGCGCGCCCGCTGGAATCCGCTGCCCCGGCTCGGCCGCGGCCTGGCCCGTCGCCGCACGACCATGCGCATCGCGCCCGCGGTCTTCGTGCTGGAGCGGTTCACGCGCCGGGTAACCAAGGGCCGCAAGGGAATACTGGACGTCGCCGGGCTGCCGGCGCTGCAGCTGACGGTGCCCGGCCGCCGGACCGGGATACCGCGCACGGTCACCCTGCTCTACGTTCCCGATCCCGGCGACGAGAAGCGGTTCCTGATCGTCGCCTCGAACTGGGGGCGGCCCGAGCAGCCCGCCTGGTCCGCCAATCTGCGCAGCACCGACCACGCCTGGCTCCAGGTGCGCGAGGAGTACTTCCCGGTCCTGGTGCGGCAGTTGACCGGCGGCGATCGCGATCGGGCCTGGCGGCGGGCGCTGGATTTCTGGCCGGGCTACGCCATGGAGCAGCGGCTCGCGGGCGAGCGCCGGTTCCGGATCTTCGAGCTCACCCGAATCTGAATTTGCCGACAATTCGCTGCTGTGGGAGCCGGATCAGCGCGGCCGGGTCAGGCGCATCCCGTTGTCGAAGTCGACGCCGCGCAATTCGGAACGGCTGGTGAGGCCCAGTTTTTCGAGAATGCGGGACATGTGGTGCCCGACCGTGCGCGGGCTCAGGAACAGCTCCGCGCCGATCTCGCGATTGGTCAGCCCCTGCGCGGCCAGCTTGGCGACCTGTGACTCCTGCGCGGTGAGCGGCGTGGCGGCCGAACCCGCCGGCTTGGCGCCGGTACCCGTGAGCTCGAGCTCGGTGCGGGCGCGCGCCGCCCAGGCGGTCGCGCCGATGTGGTCGAAGGACTCGGCCGCGGTGCGCAATTCCTCGGCCGCGTCGCGACGACGCCGGACCCGGCGCAGCCACTTGCCGTAGAGCAAGAGGGTGCGAGCGCGGCCGAAGCTGGTATGTCGGTCCTCGCCGACCGCGAGGGCGCGGCGGTAGTAGTGCTCGGCGCTGTCCTCCTCGGCCAGCAGGGCGCGGCAGGTGTAGGCGGCCGCGAGCGCCCAGCGGGTCCGGGAATGCCGCGCCCAGGACGCGATCACCTCGGCGCGCGCGGCGCCCTCCTCGAAACGACCCACGCGGCAGGCCGCCTCGACCATGTCGACCGCGGCCAGCCGGGCCACCGTCGGATGCGCGGCCTCGTGCCCCGGCAGATACAGCGCGCGCAGGCGGCGATAGGCGGACTCGGCGTCGCCGGTGGTGAGCGCGTGGAATCCGTGGTGCCAGTAGGCGTCCGCGATCAGCGAGGGGATCCCGTGCGACCGCGATATCGCCAGCGACCGCTCGACACTGTCGGCGACCACCTCCGCCTCGCCGCGTTGCGCGGCCAGGCGGGCCCGCAGGCTCCAGCACTCGGCGAGCACGTTCTCCGCGCCCGCGTCGCGCGCCAGGTCGAACGCCTCCGACAGGGTCTGCTCCCCCGCTTCCCAACGGCCACAGGCGAATTGCACAATCGCCACCTGCGGCAGCAGGCCCAGCGCGGAGGCGGGGGTACCGCTGTCGCGCAGACCCGCCGCCACCGCCAGATACGGCTCCAGCGCGCGTCCCGCCAGCCCCCACTCCACCAGTTGCGCGGCGGGCAGCAGCAGTCGCGACGCCGCGGCGGGCGACGGGGCGGCGTCCAGGTCGTCGAGTTCCCGCACGACCGCGGGGTCCTCGTCGCGGCCCAGCACCCAGCCCACCCGCTCGGTCAGCAGCCGCAGCACGCCCGCCCCGGCGGGATCGCGCGCCTCGATGGCCGCGGCGTCACGCGTCAGCAGGTTGTAGGCCTCGGCCGGTTCGCCGGCGAAGAGCTCGAGCAGACCGCCCAGGCCGGGGCTCGCCAGCGCGGTGTCGGCCAGGGGTGTGCGCATCTCGGCGAGCGCGAGCAGCCGCCGCGCGGATTCCAGATCCCCACCGTCGAAGGCGTATCGGGACGCGGTGGCCAGCCGCACCCCGGCCGCCACCGGATCGGGGGTGATGGCGGCCGCGCGGCGCAGCACGGCCGCCGCGGCCAGCGCCCCGGCATGCGCGTGGACGCGCTCCGCGCCCGCCGAAAGAGCCTGTGCCAACTCCGCATCCGACCCGTCGACGACGGCGGCCAGATGCCAGGTGCGCAGCTCGCGATGCTCGGCACCGGGGACGGCGTCGGCCAGGGCCAGGTGGACGGCACGGCGGTGCGCCGGGGTGGCGGCGTCGTAGGCCGCGCCGCAGAGCAACCGGTTGCTTCGCTCCACGTGGCCGTCGATGACCGTCAGCAGCCCCGCGTCCAGGGCCGACTCCCAATCCGCGGCCGTGACGCCGAGCTCGCCCGCGGCCGCGGTGACCATGCCCAGCATGCCCAGCTCCTCCGCGGCCACCACCGTGAGCAGGGTCCGCACCGGCTCCTTCAGCTCGGCCAGCCGGTCGGCGAAGGCGGCGCGCAGCCCGGAGCCGAACGGGACCGGGCCCCAGCCGATTCCGGCGAACTCCTCGGCCTCGATCGGCAGTTCCCGCAGGGCCATCGGATTGCCGTCGGCCATGCGCAGGATGCGGGCGGCCCGGGGCGCGCCGAGTACCCGCACCCGCCGCGAGAGCAACTGCCGCGCGGGCTCGTCCGCCAGGCGGTCCACGGCGAGCATCGGCAGCGCCCGCCACACCGAGGTGGCCGGGCAGTCCCGCGCCGCGGCCAGCAGCGCCACCCTGCTGCCGCTCAGCCGGCGCAGGGCGAAGGTGAGGGCGTGCGCGGTCGCCGCGTCCGCCCACTGGGCGTCGTCGACCACCAGCAGCACCGGGCGCTCCGCGGCGGCCAGCGCCAGCAGGGTCACCAGTGCCGCGCCGACCAGGAAGCGGTCGGCCGGGCCCGGGTCGCGGCCGATGGCCGCGCCCAGTGCGTAGGACTGCGGGGCGGGCAGTTCCGCGATGCGATCCGCCAGCGGAATCACCAGTTCGTGCAGGGCGGCGAAATCGAGTTCGGATTCGGCGGGAAATCCACGGCACGCGATCACCTGGAAATCGTTGGCACGCAGTTCCGTATCGCGCAGCAGCGCGGTTTTCCCGATCCCCGGTTCACCCGACAGCAGTATTCCGCCGCCACGACCCGCGCGAGCCTCGGCCAGGACGCGAGAAAGTTCAGCCTGTTCTCGTTCTCTGCCATGCAGCACCGGGATCTCGCGCACATCGCAAGCTACCCCGCCGTGTGAGAGGCGGACAAATACGAGAACTGTATGTCTGTGCGACCGAGATCACATGGGGGATATACGATTCCGAACCTTTCATCCAATGACAGATTCGATGACCGATTCAGCGACGGATTCAGCGACGGATTTGAAAACTGGCGCCCTACCGACGCCTTCCATTGCATTCCCAGAAGATCGCGTGATAAACCATTCGGCGTCAGCGGAAATTTCGCTGATTGGTTCGGCCCGAGGAGATCCCGTGCGGCGACCGGGATCGACGCCGAAGGGGGCCGCCGATCCCGTGCGCCGCAAGGGATGCGGACCTCGCCGGAAATAGCTAGCCTGCCGAGGTGGAAGACAGTGAGCGCAAGGAATTCTCGCCGCTCCTCGATGATGCTCTCGGCCCCGGCGCACCCGTCACCCCGGAAGTCCGGATAGGGCGCAACGATCCGGCGACCGGGCTGCCGGAGTGTGTGCGCTGCGGCCGACCGGCCACCCTGCACCTGCGGGCGGTGTGGCTTTCCACCCGGGCGGTGCTGGCCGGCGACACCGATGTGGACAGCCTGATCGAGGTCCACGCCTGCGGGAACTGCGCGGGCAGTGTGGCCGGCATGATCCTCATCAACTGGGACCCGCGCTACTGGGGCGAGTCGGTGCACCTGGAGTGAACGCCGAGAGCCTCAGCGCGGCCGCACGATTCGCATGCCATTGTCGAAATCGACGTCGACCAGGTCGGCCCTGCCGCTGAGCCCCAGCTTGCCGAACACCCGCGACAGGTGATGCCCCACCGTGCGCGGGCTCAGGAACAGTTCGGTCCCGATCTCCCGGTTGGTGAGACCCTGGGCGGCCAGCCGCGCCACCCGCAGCTCCTGCGCCGTGAGCACCGAGGTCTCACCGTGCGCGGTGACGGGCGAGGCCCGCCGCCCGGTGAGTTCCAGCTCCTGCCGGGCCCGCAGCGCCCACTGGTTCGCGCCCATGCGCTCGAAAGCCTCGGCGGCCATGCGCAATTGCTCGCCGGCGTCCGCACGCCGGCGCACGCGGCGCAGCCACTTGCCATAGAGCAGCTGGACGCGAACATGATTCAGGTCGTGGCGACTGCGCCGGGCGGCCAGGGCACGCCGGAAGTAGTGGTCGGCACGATCATCGGCGCACACCAGCGCCCGGCAGGCATAGGCGGCCGAGACCGCCCAGTCGGCGCGGGAGCGCACGGCCCAGTCGCGGATGTCCGCGTAATACCCGAGCGCCTCCTCGTGGCGGCCCACCCGGGTGGCGGCCTCGACCAGATCCAGTGCGGCCAGCCGCGCATAGGTCGGATGGCAGCCGTCGTTCCCCGGTTGCGCGAGCGTGCGCAGCCGCAGATAGGCCGTCTCCGGATCGCCCATGCTGAGCGCGTGGAAGCCGAGATGCCAGTGCACGGACGCGATCAGCGAGCGGGCCCGGCGGGGCCGCGCCAGCGCCAGCGCCCGTTCCGCGGCCTCCAGCACCTCGTCCGAATTGCCGCGCAGCGCTTCGATTTTCGTGCGCAGCGACCAGCAGTGCGCCAGCAGGTTCTCCACGCCGCCCGCCGTGGCGAGCTCGAAGGCCTCGGCCAGGGTCTGTTCGGCCGCCGGGAAGCGGCCGTTGGCGAACTGGATGATCGCCAACTGCGGCAGCAGCGACACCGCGGCCGGGGCGGCGCTGCCCCGCAGTCGCGCCGCGGCCTGGGTGTAAGGCTCGAGGGCCTGATCCGCCAGGCCCCACAGCAGCACCAGCGGCGCGGGCGGCAGCGGCCGGATCATGGTGTGGAAGCGCGAAATACCATCGTGCACGGCGAATTCCGCCGGATCCAGATCGAGGATGCCGTGCCCGGCGGCCCAGCGGGCCCGGTCGGCGTCGACCCGCAGATTCACCGCGGTGGCCGGATCCACCAGTTCGGCGTCGCGCAGCAGCAGCCGGATCGCCCGTTCCGGTTCGCCCGCGACGAATTCCAGCAGACCCGCCAGACCGCGGCCGGCGACCGCGGCCCGCTCCGTGCCCAAGCGGCTGGTGGCGCGGTCAAGCAGCCCGCGCGCCGAGGCGATATCGCCACTGGCCCAGGCGAATCGGCCCGCCATGGCCAGCCGCTCCCCGGCCCGCACCGGGTCGGGCGTGATGGCGGCGGCCTGGCGCAACATGGCGGCGGCCGCCAGCGGTCCGTGGCCCGAGTTCTCGGCCCGCTCGGACAGCGTCGCGGCCAGTTGTTCGTCGGGACGGTCGGAGGCCATGGCCCGATGCCAGATCCGCAGATCAGCCTCGTCCAGTCCGGTCAGTGCGGCCGACACCGCGAGCTGCGCGGCGCGGCGCTCGGCGGGCGCGGCGGCATCGTGGACGGCGGCGCACAGCAGCGCGTGGGTGCGTTCCACCCGGCCGTCGCCGATCTCGAGCAGGCCCGCTCCGGTGGCGTACTCCCAGGCGGTGGGTCCGGCCCCGAGCGCGGCGGCGGCATCGGTCACCGTGCCGAGCACGCCGCGCGTCTCGGTGGCGGCCACGGTCAGCAGGACCCGTACGTCCGCGCGCAGGTCCGCCACGCGATCGCGGAAGGCCGCCCGCAGGCCGGGGCCCAGCGCCATCGGTTCGGGCGCGGTGCCCCCGAGTTCGCCTACCACGCCGGGCAACTCGTGCAGGGCGAGCGGGTTGCCGCCCGCGACGGCGAGGATCCGGGCCAGCCGCTGCGCGCCGAGCGGTCCGTGCCGATCGGCGATCAGCCGGCGCGCCTCGGCGTCGGGCAGGCCGGTGACGGGCAGGGCGGGCAGCTCGCGCCAGACGGTGTCGGCCGGGTCGTCGCGCAGCGCGACCAGCAGCGCGACCGGCACCGCGGACAGGCGTCGAATGGCGAAGATCAGCGACTGCGCCGACTCCGGATCCACCAGCCGGGCCTCGTCGACCACCAGCAGCACCGGCCGATCGGCGGCCAGCACGGTCAGCAGCCGCACCAGCGCGGCCCCGACGAGGAAGGGGTCGGCGGGCCCGCTGTCCAGGCCGAGCACCGTGCGCAGCGCCCGGGCCTGGGTCGGCGCGAGTCGCGCCACCCGGTCGGCGACCGGGAGCAGCAGTTCGTGCAGAGCCGCGAACCGCAATTCCGATTCGGTCCGAATTCCCTGGCAGCGCAGCACCCGGAAGCCGGTGGCGTGTTCGACCGCGGCGCGCAGCAGCGCGGTCTTACCGATGGCGGGATCCCCGTACAGCACCAGTCCGGAACCGCGTCCGGACCGCGCCGCCTCGAGAATGCGATCCAATTGGATCAGTTCTCGTTCCCGCCCATAAATCATTCGCTCCTCCCACACACTCCGAAATTTAGACTAGCTAATAGCCTGCAACCAAGCCGGGTCTCGCAACTGGCACAAAATGTCCCTTGAATGACGCAGATCACAAACTCGAGTCGCGTAATTTACTAACGCACAAGGATGTTCGCGCGATATCCCCTGTCACTTTTCACAGGAACCAGAAGTGAAAATAGCGCGAATATGATTCTCGGGCGCCCCCACGACATCCCGGCCGCCCCGCCAAGGCACCGAAACATTCAGGCCGACAGTATCTTTCGCATCCGCGAACCTGCCGACCACACGCCGCGACCGGATGGCCGACCGGATTCCGGTGGCCCGAATTGAGTCACCCGCATTGGGAATTCACCGAACACGGGTACACGGTGGGCACCGCCGGCCCCGAGTCCGGCGGGCCGGATGCGCGCGAGCTCTATATCCGAAAACAGAAGTGCTCCCGGCGAATTCGCCGGGAGCACTTCGGAAGCCGATGAGTATCAGCGGAACAGGGTCAGGTTGACCGTGCCGTCGGCCTGCGGGTCGCAGCTGTACTGCCAGCCCTGGCCGCCGTCGATCGAGACGCCGTCCGGGGTGGTCCAGGAGCCCTTCGAGCCGTCCGCGACACACGCGTCCATGGTGGCGTAGTTGCCGCCGAAGTAGGACTCGGCGTGCGCGACGGCGGTGCCGAATCCGGCGATGCCCAGGGCCATGGCGGTCACAGCGAAGGTCTTGCGCATGATGTGATTCCTCTTTCCTTCTCGATCACCCCTCGGCGACCGGACTGGAACCATTTCATCCAATCGATCATGACTGTTTCATGACCGAGCGAAAAGCGCTGGTAGCGGCCGGAAACGAGAGAGCCCCGGATGTAAAACACCCGGGGCTCACCGTATTTCGCCTATCTAGTGGCGACGTTTGCTGCGCGGGGCGCGATCCTGCTTGCCCTGGGCGCGCTGGGCCTCGCGGCGCTCGCGGCGAGTGCCGCCCTGGTCCTCGTTGCCGTACTCGTCGCTGTCGCTGCGAATGGCGGCGTGACCGCCCTCGTCGGGACCGCTGTAGGACAGCGCGCGCGGACCGGACTCGTCGATTCCCTTGGCGCGCAGGGCCGCCGGAGCGCCATTGCCGTTGCCGCCCAGGGCCGCGTCCTCCTCGGTGGGCAGCGGGCGGTTGCCGACCGGCGACTGCAGGCCCGCGGCCACGTTCACGCCGACCGGCTGCGGCTGCTGCACCTCGACCTGGAGGTTGAACAGGAAGCCGACCGACTCCTCCTTGAGGCCGTCGAGCATCGCCGCGAACATGTCGAAGCCCTCGCGCTGGTACTCGACCAGCGGGTCGCGCTGCGCCATGGCGCGCAGGCCGATGCCCTCCTTGAGGTAGTCCATCTCGTAGAGGTGCTCGCGCCACTTGCGGTCCAGCACGCTCAGCAGGATCTGGTGTTCCAGCTTGCGCATGCTGCCCTCGCCCGCGAGACCGTCGATCTCGTTCTCACGGTTCTCGTAGGCGGCGTGGGCGTCCTCGAGGACGGCTTCCAGCAGTTCCTCGCGGGACAGCTCACCGACCTCGCCGTTCTCGTTCTCGCCGGTGAGGTCCTTGTAGTCGATGCCGATGGGGTACAGCGTCTTCAGCGCGCCCCACAGCTTGGCCAGATCCCAGTCCTCGACATAGCCCTCGGCGGTGGCGCCATTGACGTAGGCGGTGATCACGTCGGTGATCATCTCCTGCACCTGGCCCTCCATGTCCTCACCGTTGAGGATGCGGGCGCGCTCGGCGTAGATCACCTTGCGCTGCTGGTTCATGACCTCGTCGTACTTGAGGACGTTCTTGCGGATCTCGAAGTTCTGCTGCTCGACCTGGGTCTGCGCGGACTTGATGGCGCGCGAGACCATCTTGGCCTCGATCGGCACATCGTCGGGCAGGTTGAGCCGGGTCATGATCGACTCCAGCGCCGCGCCGTTGAAGCGCCGCATCAACTCGTCACCCAGCGACAGGTAGAAGCGGGACTCGCCCGGGTCGCCCTGACGGCCGGAACGACCGCGCAGCTGGTTGTCGATGCGCCGCGACTCGTGACGCTCGGTGCCCAGCACGTACAGGCCGCCCGCGTCGCGCACGGTGTCGGCGTCCTCGTCGACCTGCTCCTTGACCCGTTCCAGGGTCGGGTGCCACTGGGCCTCGTACTCGTCCGGAGTCTCGACCGGGTCCAGGCCCTGCCGGCGCAGCAGCAGGTCGGCGATGATGTCCGGGTTGCCGCCCAACACGATGTCGGTACCACGACCGGCCATATTGGTGGCCACGGTGACCGCGCCCGGGCGACCGGCCTCGGCGACGATCTGCGCTTCCTGCTCGTGGAACTTGGCGTTCAGCACGTTGTGCGCGATGCCGCGCTTGGTCAGCAGCTTGGACAGGTACTCCGAGCGCTCGACGGAGGTGGTGCCGACCAGGACCGGCTGGCCCTGCTCATGCTTCTCCTGGATGTCGTCGGCGACCGCGGCGTACTTGGCCTCTTCGGTCTTGTAGATCAGGTCGGACTGATCCTGGCGGATCATCGGCTTGTTGGTCGGGATCGGCACCACGCCCAGGCCGTAGGTCTGGTGCAGCTCGGCCGCCTCGGTCTCGGCGGTACCGGTCATGCCCGACAGCTTGTCGTACAGACGGAAGTAGTTCTGCAGCGTGATCGTGGCCAGCGTCTGGTTCTCCGGCTGGATCTCGACGCCTTCCTTGGCCTCGATGGCCTGGTGCATGCCCTCGTTGTAGCGGCGGCCCACCAGGATGCGGCCGGTGAACTCGTCGACGATGATGACCTCGCCGTTGCGGACGATGTAGTCCTTGTCCTTGGTGTAGAGCTCCTTGGCCTTGATGGCGTTGTTCAGGTAGCTCACCAGCGGCGAGTTCGCGGCCTCGTAGAGGTTGTCGATGCCCAGCTGGTCCTCGACGAACTCGACGCCGGCCTCGTGCACACCGATGGTGCGCTTCTTGATGTCGACCTCGTAGTGCAGGTCCTTCTTCAGCAGCGGCGCGATGCGCGCGAACTCCGCGTACCACTTCGAGGAGGCGTCGGCCGGGCCCGAGATGATCAGCGGGGTGCGGGCCTCGTCGATGAGGATGGAGTCGACCTCGTCGACGATGGCGAAGTTGTGCCCGCGCTGGACCAGATCCTCCAGCGAGTGGGTCATGTTGTCGCGCAGGTAGTCGAAGCCGAACTCGTTGTTCGTGCCGTAGGTGATGTCCGCGGCGTAGGCCTCGCGGCGCTCGGCCGGGGTCATGCCGCCCAGGATCACGCCGACCTCGAGACCGAGGAAGCGGTGCACGCGGCCCATCCACTCGGCGTCGCGCTTGGCGAGGTAGTCGTTGACGGTGACGACGTGCACGCCCTCGCCGGAGATGGCGTTGAGGTAGGCGGGCAGCACACAGGTCAGGGTCTTGCCCTCACCGGTCTTCATCTCCGCCACATTGCCGATGTGCAGGGCGCCGCCGCCCATGATCTGCACCTTGTAGTGCTTCTGGTTGAGCACTCGCCAGGACGCTTCGCGCGCGGTCGCGAACGCCTCCAGCAGCAGCTCGTCGAGGCTCTCGCCGTCGGCGTAGCGCTGCTGGAACTCGGCGGTCTTGGCCTGCAACTCGGCGTCGGACAACGCCGTGAACTCCTCGTCGAGGGCGATAACCTCGTCCGCCAGGGCAGCCAGCCGCTTGACCGTGCGACCTTCACCAATCCGTAGCAACCTTGAAAAACTCAGCGCAGGCACGGGTCTTGTAGTCCTCTGGTCGGTGTTGTCGGTAGCCCCCACCACGGCGGGAAGCCTGCGCGCGGGCGCGCAATCACTAGCCATGGTAATCCGGTGCCCAGCATAGGCGCGGAGGTGCGCCGATGCTCGGACAGCGGGGACGATATCCGCCCACAGCGGAACCGCGGGCGGATCGATCCCGGACTCCCAGCGACCTCTCAGCGAATGGCTTTGCGTCCCACGCTGTTTCGAAACCCCTGAAGTACCATGTAGGGGGTCCGGCGTGCGATGGTCTGCGCTCGCGCGCCCGGAGCAGGGGACACCGACGACGGTGTGGGATTTCGGGCAGTGCCGCCCATCCATTCCCCCAGGTGATCGGATTGCGATAGCTTGCCTCTCGGGACGGCTTCATGCCGTAGATGTGCCGACGCCTGGCAGGGGGAAACTGCGGGCGCAGGCAGTGATTAGGGAGTAGCGGGCAGCGTGATCACCAGACTGACGCCGCAGGACGCGTCGTTCTATCGGTTGGAATCCAGTAGCAACCCGATGCACATCGGCTCCCTGGCAATTCTGCGCAATTCCACACCGGCCCGGAATTCCGGGCACGGTCCGCTGGATTACGAGCGCCTGGTGTCGCTGGTCGAGTCGCGCTTGCCGCTGGTGCCGCTCTACCGCCGCAAGGTGCGGGAGATCCCGTTCGCCCTGGGCCGCCCGGTCTGGGTGGACGACAGCCACTTCGACATCACCTATCACATCCGGCGTTCCGCGCTGCCCGAGCCGGGCACCGACGAGCAGCTGCTGGACCTGGTGGCGCGGCTGGCCTCGCGCCCGCTCGACCACACCCGGCCGCTGTGGGAGATGTACCTGGTCGAGGGCCTGTCCGAGGGCCGCTGCGCCATCTTCACCAAGACCCACTCCGCACTGGTGGACGGCGACAGCGCGCTCGAGATCGGACATGTGATCCTCGACACCTCCACCGCCCCACGCGAAGTCGCCGACGACGCCTGGATCGCGCATCGCGAACCCGCCGATCTGGAACTGCTGGTCGGCGCGGTCCTGCATCTGGCCGCGCAGCCGCGCGAGGGACTCGAGGTGGCCCGCCACCACGTGGCCGAGGCGTTCTCCATGATCGACGCCACCGGCAAGGCCGTGCAGAAGCTGGTGTCCATGGTCCGCACCGCGGCCATCGGCGCGCCCGACAGCCCATTGAACACCCGGACCTCGCGCAATCGCCGCTTCGAGGTGGTGCGCACCGATCTCGAGGACTACCGCAAGATCCGCAAGCGCTTCGACTGCTCCATCAACGATGTGATCCTGGCGGTGGTGACGGGTGCGCTGCGCAACTGGCTGCTCTCACGCGGGCAGGTGCTCACCGAGGCCGACACGCTGCGGGCGGTCGTGCCCATGTCGGTCTACGCCGACGGGCCGCACGGCGAGCTCAAACCGGCCGGCGAGGTCACCTCGCTGCTGCTGGATCTGCCGGTGGGCGAACCCAATCCGGTGATCCGCATGTCGCACATCAAACACGCCACCGAGGCGCACGCCCGGCATCAGCGCGGGGTGCGGGCGCGCACCCTGGTGCACATGGCCGGATTCGCTCCGGCGAGCCTGCATGCCATGAGCGTGCGGTCGGCGAGTACTTTTGCAGAGCACACGTTCAATCTGGTGATCACCAACGCGCCGGGTCCGCAGCAGCCCATGTACATCGGCGGCGCGCGGATGCTGGAGATGTATCCGGTGTCGCCGTTGCTGCGCTTTCAGGCTCTGAGCATCGGGCTCACGTCCTACGACGGACGGGTGTTCTACGGACTCACCGCCGATCGCGACGCCATGGCCGACATCGCGGTGCTGACCGCTTCGGTGCACGAGTCGATGGAGGAGATGCTCGGTGCCTGCGTCCAGTGAGTCGTCGCGCGTGTCGAAGAAGCTGCGGGTCTATGTCCCGGCCACCGTGCCGATGCTGCGGGAACTGGTCGCCGACCGGGAGATCCGCGCGCTCAACGACACGGCCTTCGCGGTGACACCCGCGCTGCGCGAGGCGTACGCCTCCGGCGACGACGAAGAACTCGCCGAGGTGGCGATGGCCGAGGCCGCGCGCGCCTCGCTGCGACTACTCGCGGAGGAACAGGCCGCCGCGGATCTGGGCGGCAGCGATGCGGGCGACGAATCCGACACCGCCCCCAAGGGACCGATCTTCCGGCGCGCGGTCATCGCCGCCGACGTCGACGACGCGACCCTGCGCCCGGATCTCGATGACGCGGTGGTCCGGCTGTCGGCCGCGATCCCCTACGACCGCATCGCCTCGATCCACGTGGATCTGGCCGAGGCCGAGTCGGAGGTGTCGAAGGCCGTCGAGGTGATCGACGCCGCCGACATGGGCGACACCGACGCCGAATTCGTGCTCGGCGACGCCGAGGATCACCAGCTCGCCTGGTACGCCGCCCAGGAACTCCCGTTCCTCCTCGAGCTGCTCTGAGCTCAGAACTCACAAATTCTCGATTCGTGCCCCCGTTTCGAAGAAACGGGGGCACGAGAGCCCTGAGAGGTAGTTCCGGCGCCGTAACCTACGATGCCGTAACCTAGCTGTGACGGACGCGGTACGACGATAGGAACGGTTTCCGGATCATGGCTTCGAAGAGTGGCTTCTCCGTGCGTGGGCTGCGGAATTGGCTGGAGGCCCCCGTGGCCGAAGGCGGCAACGCCGGACGGACCCCGCTGGACACGTTGCGCGGCGCGGCCGCCCGGATCACCACTCCCCTGCTGCCCGACGACTACGCGCATCTGATCAACCCGCTCTGGTCCGCGCGCGAGTTGCGCGGCCGCATCGTGGAGGTCCGCAAGGAGACCGCCGATTCGGCCACCCTGGTGATCAAGCCGGGCTGGGGTTTCGACTTCAAGTTCCAGCCGGGCCAGTACATCGGCATCGGCGTGCTGGTGGACGGCCGCTGGCACTGGCGCTCGTATTCGCTGACCTGCCCGCCGGATTGGAGCGGCGACAGCTCGCACAGGGGCAAGCGGCTCATCTCCATCGCGGTGAAGGCGATGCCGGAGGGCTTCCTGTCCAGCCACATCGTCTCCGGCGTCCCCGCCGGGACCATCGTGCGGCTGGCCGCCCCGCAGGGCGGGTTCGTGCTGCCGGATCCGGCCCCGAGCAAGGTCCTGTTCCTCACCGCCGGCTCGGGCATCACCCCCGTCATGGCCATGCTGCGCACCATGGATCGCCGCAATGCGGTCCCGGATGTGGTGCACGTGCACTCCGCCCGCACCGCCGAGGACGTCATGTTCGGCGACGAGCTGCGCGATTTGCACGACCGCCGACCGGGTTTCACCGCGCACGTGCACCTGACCGGCGACAAGGGCAAGTTCGCACTCACCGAACTGGACGAGGTGGTCCCGGACTGGCGTGAGCGCCAGGTGTGGGCCTGCGGCCCGCTGCCCATGCTCGACGAGATCGAGAAGTACTGGGCCGCCGCCGGACTCGCGGACCACCTGCACGTGGAGCGCTTCGAGATCGAACGCAACGCGACCGCCGAGGGCGGCACGGTCACCTTCGCCAAGGCGGGCCGCACCGCCGAGATCGATGGCGCGACCACGCTGCTGCAGGCCGGTGAGGGTGCGGGCGTGCAGATGCCGTTCGGCTGCCGCATGGGCATCTGCCAGACCTGTGTCGTGACTCTCACCGAGGGCCACACCCGGGATCTGCGCAACGGCAAGGAGCATCGGGCGGGCGACAAGATCCAGACCTGCGTCGCAGTGGCCGCGGGCGACTGCACCGTCGAAGTGTGACGTGACACTGGCTGAGACCATTGCGCGCGAGAACCGCTACCCTCGATAGCAATCGAGCCTGAACGCGGTCCCAGTCGGGACCGCCCCGCCGCGGGTAGCGGTGCGAGGCAGATCAACCACGGAAGGACCCGCCGGTGGCCATCACCGATATCAAGGCGTTCGCCCATCTCTCGGAGGCGGATATCGAATCGCTCGGGCGCGAGCTCGACACGGTTCGCCGCGATGTCGAGTTGTCACTCGGCGAGAAGGATGCCAAGTACATCCGACGCACCATTGCGGCGCAACGGATTATCGAGGCGGCGGGCCGCGCCACGCTGTTCGCGTCCAAGAAGCGCTGGGCCTGGATCACCGGCACCGCGCTGCTGTCGGTCGCCAAGATCATCGAGAACATGGAGCTCGGGCACAACATCAGCCACGGGCAATGGGATTGGATGAACGACCCGGAGATCCACTCCACCACGTGGGAGTGGGACATGACGGGCACGTCCGGGCAGTGGAAAGCCGCACACAACTATTCGCACCACATGTACACCAACATCCTCGACATGGATGACGATCTGGGCTTCGGCATCCTGCGCATGACGCGCGACGAGGAATGGCGGCCGGTCCATCTGGTGCAGCCGTTCGCGAATCTGATCCTGGCCGCACTGTTCGAGTGGGGCATCGCGCTGCACGACCTGGCGGCCCAGAAGGAGCAGATGGGCATTCCGCCGAGCGGCCTGTTCCCCCCGCGCCACCTGGTCAACGAACCGAACAAGGCGTTCTGGCGCAAGGCCGGCAAGCAGGTCGCCAAGGATTTCGTGATCTATCCGGCGCTCACCGGTCCCGCCTGGAAGTCGACGCTGAAGGCGAATGCCACCGCGAACCTGGTGCGCAATCTGTGGGCTTACGCGGTCATCTTCTGCGGCCATTTCCCCGACGGCGCGGAGAAGTTCGGCAAGGAGCAGGCCGACAACGAGACGCAGGGCGAGTGGTACCTGCGGCAGATGCTGGGCAGCGCGAACTTCGACGCGGGTCCGGTCATGGGTTTCATGAGCGGCAATCTCAGCTACCAGATCGAGCATCACCTGTTCCCGGACATTCCGTCCAACCGCTACCCCGAGGTGTCGGTGAAGGTGCGGGAGCTGTGCGACAAGTACGACCTGCCGTACACCACCGGCTCGCTGGGCAAGCAATACCTGTTGGCGTTCCGCACGATTCACAAGCTGGCGCTCCCGGACCAGTGGCTCAAGCGGACCTCGGACGACGCGCCGGAGACCTCCTCGGAGCGCAAGTTCGCGGGCATCTCGCTGCCGTCGCTGCCGCAGTGGAACGGCAGTGAGTGGCTGGCCGAGCACAGCGCGAGCGAGTGGCTGGCCGAGCATCAGCCGCACTGGGGTCTGGACCCCGAGACGGGTGAGCGGCGCGGGCTGCGCTCGGCCATGCAGGAGGCCAAGGTGGCGCTGAAGGAGAAGGCCGCGCACGAGAAGCAGGTGCTGCGCGAGGCCAAGGACGCGTTGCAGGAAAAGGCAAGGGCCGAAAAGGCATTGCTCGCCGACAAAGCGCAACGGGGCGGTTGGTTTTCGCGTAAGCTTCGCCGCAACCGCTAGCAGAGTCGGGTCGCGAAAACAATGCGGCATTCGACACGTTAAAGTTTCGTTTCCAGCCAACCTACGGGACCGTAACTTACGGTACTGTAACCGGCATGGCGATCTCGGATGTCAAGGAATACGCGCACCTCACCCCGGAGGACGTCGAAGCGATCGGGGCGGAGCTAGACGCCATCCGCCGTGAGGTCGAATCGTCCCTGGGCGAGAAGGATGCCCGTTACATCCGCAATGTGATCCGTCTCCAGCGCGGCCTCGAGATCAGTGGCCGCGCAGTGCTTTTCGCGAGTCTCTTCCCGCCCGCGTGGCTGGCCGGCGTCGCCCTGCTGGGCACCGCCAAGATCATCGAGAACATGGAGATCGGCCACAATGTGATGCACGGGCAGTGGGACTGGATGAACGATCCGGAAATCCACTCCACCAAGTGGGAATGGGACAACGCGGGCCCGTCGGAACACTGGAAGATCACCCACAACTTCCTGCACCACAAGTACACCAACGTGCTCGGCATGGACGACGACATCGGCTACGGCCTGCTGCGCGTCACCCGCGATCAGCGCTGGTCGCCGTTCTACCTGGGCCAGCCGGTCTACAACCTGCTGCTGCAGATGTTCTTCGAATACGGAGTCGCCGCACAGCATCTGGAGCTCGGCAAGGTCGCCAAGAAGAAGTGGGCCCCGGATTCCCCCGAGCGCAAGCAGTTCGAGGCGGACCGCCGACTCGTGCTGAAGAAGATCGGCAAGCAGGCCGCCAAGGACTACCTGATCTTCCCGCTGCTCACCGGCCCGGCCTTCCTGGGCACGCTGACCGCGAACCTGGCCGCCAATGTGGTTCGCAATGTGTGGACCAACGCGGTCATCTTCTGCGGCCACTTCCCCGACGGCGCGGAGAAGTTCACCAAGTTCGACTGCGACACCGAGACCAAGCCCGAGTGGTACCTGCGGCAGATGCTGGGTTCGGCCAATATCTCCGGCGGCCCGCTGATGCACTTCATGACCGGCAACCTCTCGCACCAGATCGAGCACCACCTGTTCCCGGATATTCCGTCGAACCACTACGCCGACATCGCGGTTCGGGTGCGCGCCCTGTGCGAGAAGTACGACCTGCCCTACACCACCGGTTCGCTGCCGGTGCAGTACGCGAAGTCGTGGCGCACCATCATGAAGCTGTCGCTGCCCAACAAGTACCTGCGCCGCGGCACCGATGACGCCCCGGAAACCAAGTCGGAGAAGGTCTTCGGCGGCGAGTCGACCGTCGACCCGATGACCGGCCGTCGCCGCGGCCTGCGCACCGCGCTGCGCGAGGGTCGCCGCAAGCTCGCCCGTCGCGAACCGGCCATGGCGAGCTGATTTCCCGGCCGAAATGCACCGACGCCCCCGCTGAAAATTCAGCGGGGGCGTTTTGGTTGACTGGACCCCGTGTGTTCCGCAGGTCCCGAAAGCCCCACCGAATGTCTGAGCGTCTACGACGCCATCAAATTGCGCCGTGACGTCCGCGCCGAATTCTCCGGCGAGGTGGTGGACGACGCGACGCTGCTGCGAATTCTCGAGGCCGCGCATCGCGCTCCCAGCGTCGGGAATTCCATGCCGTGGGACTTCGTGGTGCTGCGGGATCCGGCGACCCTCACCAAATTCGCCGATCACGTAGCGCAGAAGCGCCAGGAGTTTCACGATTCGCTCCCGGAGGACCGCGCCGAGACGTTCAACCCCATCAAGATCGAGGGGATCGTCGAGAGCGGCACCGGCATCGTGGTGACCCACAATCAGGCCCGCGGCGGCACCCATGTGCTGGGCCGCGCGACCGTCCCCGAAACCGGCATCTACTCGACCATTCTCGCCATCCAGAACCTCTGGCTGGCCGCCACCGCCGAGGGCGTTGGCGTCGGCTGGGTGAGCTTCTACGACGAGCCGTTCCTGGTCGACCTGCTCGATCTGCCCGCGGGCGTGAAGCCGGTCGCCTGGCTGTGTGTGGGCCCGGTCCACGAGTTCCAGCGGGTCCCCGACCTGGAGCGCTTCGGCTGGCGCACCCGCCGGCCGCTGGAGTCCGCCATCCACTGGGAACAGTTCACGCCGCACGCGGACCATTAGCCACGGACCCGGGGTCCCTGGACCGAGCCGGTCTGGTTGGGGCGGCGAAAGCGGACCACAGTCAACTTATGACGACTTCGACCGCCATCACCCTCGCCCCCGGCCACTGGACCCTCGACGCCACCCAGTCCAGCATCGGCTTCACCGTGCGCAAACTCGGGTTGTTCCGCGTCAACGGCGAATTCCAGCGCTTCGACACCGAATTCGTCGTGGACGACTCCGGCGCGGCCGCCATCGAGGCCACCGTCCACCTGGCCTCCTTCAAGACCAAGAGCGCCAAGCGCGACGAGCACGTCCGCAACGCCGACTTCCTCGACGTCGAGAACCGCCCCACCATGACCTTCCGCGCCCCGGCCCCGGTCCGCATCGGCGAATCCTTCGACGTGACAGGCCAGGTCACCTACGCCGGCCAGACCCACCCCCTCACCCTCACCACCACCTGGAACGGCCTGCGCCCGCACGCCGTCACCGGCCGCAACTCCATCGGCTTCACCGCGACCGGCAGCTTCGACCGCACCGCTTTCGGCGTCGGCCCCAACTCCGGCGGCCTGATCGGCAAACTCCTCACCGTGACCCTCGGCGTCCAGCTGATCGAACCGGTGTGACTGCACGCATCCCCTGAAATCGCGAAACCCCGACCCGCACAAGCGGATCGGGGTTTCGTCGGCAGAGACCCGAAGAGCGGTGACGCCTCAGTGCTGCGGAGCGGTCGCGTAACCCACGCCCGCGCCGATCCCGGCACCGACGCCCGCGCCGACCAGCGCGCCACCGGCGGCGCCGACGGCCACCGGAATGGCCTCACCGGCGGCGAAGCCGAGGCCCGCACCGGTCACGATGCTCGCGGCGGTGAACGGAAGCACGACCGGCGCGCCGCCGACCAGCATCGCGGGGCCGTCGACCGCGGCGCCCACCGCGGCGCCGGCGCCGGCGCCGATCGCCGCCCCGGTCAGCCCGAGCGGCAGACCCACGACGCCGCCGGCCACACCGCCCGCGACACCACCGGCCACAGCGCCGACGCCGGCGCCGATGGCGGCGTCCTGACCCATGAGATTCAGGGTGTCGACCGGGATTCCGGTGGTGGGATCGCGCTGCACATCCGACACGGGCGCGGGGGCGGGGTCATTCGAAACGGTTGCGGCGGAAGCATTTCCGGCTCCCGCGAGCAGCACCGCGGCGGCGACGGGAAGGGCGATCGCGGAGGAGACGACCATCTTGCGTACAGACATGGATAACACCGGCTTTCGAGGAAAGTTCATCTTTTGGGAACTTGTCCGGTGGAGGGCGGGGTATCGCGGTCGCACCGGATCCACTCCCGACGTTAGACATAACTGGTCGTTTGCCCAAGATGAGTGCACTCAGTAAACCGCGTGACCCAGGCCATGAAAAGCGGGTTTGCCAACGGCCTTTCTCCCGGTCGACGCGATGCGGGCGCGCGAAAGTGCTCTGTCGATCACATGTGACCGACAGAGCAGTCGAGCCGCTAGTCCCGGGGTTCGGCGAGCCGCCGGGTCACCTCGGCGGCCAGCTCCGCGCCGGTCGCCTCCCGCAGGGCCTCGAGCAGCGAGGCGCGCTGCACGTCCTCGCGGGTCAGGAACCCGGCCGCGACCAACCCTTCGACCGGACTCGCACCGTAGGTGCGGCTGAACGCGATGACCGTTTCCGCGACCGGAGAGTCGCCGCTCAGATGCCGGGAGACCCGCATCTGATTGGTTCCCATCCGCGCGGCGATGGCCCGGTCACTGTCGCCGTGCGATACCGCCTGCTTCCACTCCCGGAATCCCACGAGGAAATTGTGTCCCGAATGTGTTTCAGGCTGCAATCATTCCGAGAGGGTCGGGCGCGTCTAGCGCAGTGCCTCGACCGGACGGTGCCCGACGACCGAGAAGTCGTCCAGGGTCACCACCGGATCCCCGGAATCCTGCTTGCCGGTAATGGTGATGGTGCCGGTGAACACGTCTCCCTGCGCGACGGTGGCACCGGCCGGTCTGGCGAGCTCCACCCGGGTGCCGTCGATGGTGTAATAGTCGGTCGGCCCGCCGTGCACGAAGGCCAGTGTCCACACCGCCGCGTCCGAATACACCAGCCCGTACACGGGAACCTTTTCCCCGGCATGCTGTCCGGCATCCCGCAGTCGCTGATTCAGGTCGTGGTCGGACACCGTCTGCCCGCCATCCGACCCGGTCGCCGGAAGCGGCAGTGCCACAGCACTTCCCATTCCGCCGACACCGGTACCCGCCGCGATCACGATCGCCGCGGCACCGATCATCGTCGTGCCGACCATGATCCACCTCCGCTCGTCTCGTCCCCCTGGGGATACCCATTCGAGACCGGTTCACCACCAAGGAAACACAGTGCGGCGACCAAGACACGCGGACCTGCCACCCGAACCGTGACCTGAACTGCGCGAAGACACAATCGAGCCGCACCCGGCGCACCGGCGCATAAAGGCAACCGACCGCCCGGTGACGGCCGCTACCGCTTCGGCAGATCCGTCGAACCGCCGGACCGCCGGCCACCACGACGCGCGGCACAGGACCGGTGCCCGCGCCTACTGCGGACCGGGGGCGCGATATCTCTCCCGCCATCCCGGCCCGTTTCGGTCGGGATTCATGTCGGAAGGGCGGGAGCGCTTCCCCCGTAATGCGTCCCGAGGTGGCGCTAGATGCGTTCCAGCACCGCCGAGGCGCCGATGCCGCCCGCGGCGCAGATGCCGAGCAGGGCCGTGGACTTGCCGGTGAGGGCGAGTTCGTTGGCCATGGTGGTGACCATGCGCGCGCCGGTGGCCCCGAACGGGTGGCCGAGGGAGACCGAGCCGCCGTGCACGTTCAGGATGTCCGGGTCGATCTCGCCGACGGCGGTGTCGCGGTCGAGGCGGGTCTTGGCCCATTCGTGACTGGCCAGGGCCGAGACGACGGAGAGGGTCTGGGCGGCGAAGGCCTCGTGAATGTCGACGAAATCGATGTCGGCCAGCGACATTCCGGCCTTGTCGAGGGCGCGGGGCATGGAGATGGCGGGGCCGATGAGGACCTGGTCGCGCGGGTCGACGCTGACGAAGCTCCAGGAGCGGAAGGCCGCGAGGGGCGTGTAGCCCAGGGCCCGGGCCGTCTCCTCGCTCATCAGCAGCACCGCGGACGCGCCGTCGGTGAGCGGGCTGGAGTTGCCCGCGGTGACGGTGCCGTTCGCCTCGAAAACCGGTGCCAGCTTGGACAATTTGGCCAGGCTGGTGTCGCGTCGCACGAGGCCGTCACGGGCGACCGCGCGCCCGTCGGGTGTGGAGACGCTGAGCACCTCGCGGTCGAAGCGCCCGGATTCGATGGCCGCGGCGGCCCGGTGGTGCGAGGTGGCCGCGAACATGTCCTGCGCGCCCCGCGAAATCCCGTGGATGCGAGCCATCTTCTCGGCCGACTCGCCCATGACCTCGCCGGTGGTGCGCTCGGCGATCTGCGGCCGCCGCGGCACCAGGTCGAAGAACGGCGCCAATTGCGTTGCCGCGGACAGGTAGTCCTTGGCCTTGGGCTTGCCGAGCGCCAGCGGCGCGGCGGCGTGCACCAGCTTCTGCGGCAGTTTCACCTCGGCATTGCTGGTGGAGTCACTGCCGCCGGCGACCATGATGTCGTACTCGCCGCGCTCGATGGCGGCCGCCGCCGACACCACGGCCTGCAGGCCGGAGGCACACGCGCGGGTGACGGTGTACCCCTCGCAGCCCGGATCCAGTCCCAGGTCCAGCGCGATCTCACGCGCGATGTTCGGCGCGGCGCTGGGCAGGATCACCCCGCCCCAGACGATCGCCTGCACATCCTGTTTCGGCAGACCCGTCCGCTCCAACAGCCCGCGTACCGCGGTGTCGGCGAGGTCGATGGAGTCCATCCGCGTGAAGTCGGTGAATGCCCGCACGAACGGGGTCCGCGCCCCGGCGACGATGACAGCACGGCGAGCGCCCTTGGTAGCCATGAGACCAGTTTTAACTGATACACAGCGTCACAGCAAGTTGTGTTCGTTTGGAACGCGACCACTGATTTCGCTGCGCCCGGGGTAACTCACCGGGTACGGCCAGAATCGATTCGGCACCCGACCGCCGGCACGGGCGTGAGACTCCGACGGCTCTCAGCCGTCCGCCAAAGTCGCGGGGAGGCGGTACTGCGACCGGGGTCTTGTCCCGAGACCCCGGTCGAAAAAGGTGGTGTCCCTTTACGGCTGACTAGGCGAGCCTGATGAGCCCGTAGTCGAAGGCGTGGCGACGATAGACGACCGACGGTCGGTCGGTCTCCTTGTCTTGGAACATGAAGAAATCATGGCCGACGAGCTCCATCTGATAGAGGGCGTCATCGACCGTCATGGGGATCGCAGGGTGCTGCTTGACGCGCACGACATGGCCGGGACCGGCGGATTCGCTGTCCTCCTCGGCCGAATGATCGTGGGCGACGGCCCCGTTCGAGGCGAACAGGGATTCGTCGAGCAGGCCCGCGGTCGCTTGCGACACCGAGATCGGCGTCTTGTCCCCGTGGTGGACGCGGCGGCGGTCCTTGAGCCGGCGCAATCGGCTCTCCAGCTTCTCCACTGCGAGCTCGAGGGCCGCGTAGAAGCTGTCCGCGCAGGCTTCGGCCCGCACGACGGGGCCCTTGCCGCGGGCGGTGATCTCTATGCGCTGGCAGTTCTTGCGTTGACGACGGTTGCGTTCGTGGGTGAGCTCCACGTCGAAGAGGTAAATGGTGGGGTCGAAACGCTCCAGGCGAGAGAGCTTGTCCGCCACGTGAATTCGGAAATGGTCGGGCACTCCGCCCTCGCCCAGGGTCCTGCCCTTGACCACGACCTCCGCATTGGTGCCCCGAGTGGGCGAGTCGTCGAGATCGACGTCGTCATCGAGCAGCACCGCGGTGTCTGCATTCTTCGCTGAGAGTCGTGAAGTAGTCGTCACGCGTACCTCCCGGATCTGGCCGCACAAGCCGCTCGTGCGGCGGGATTGAAACGTGTGCCGATCGAATGATTCGCTCGGCACATATGTCCGAGGCGCCACCTCCAAACTTGCGGTTCGGGTGTCTGATCGCCAACCTAGTGCGCCAGCGACCTGTCCGCCAGTGTTCACGCAAATTTCGAAGAATCAAGCGACGCAAGTAACCAGCACGGCACGAACAGTCACTTCCGCATCAGCCAGCGCACGCACCGATTCGCGCATCGTGACGCCGGTGGTCAACACGTCATCGACGAGCACTACCTCGGCATTTGCCGGAAACAGCACACCCGGTGGCCGGGTCGTGGCTACCATGATCCGCCCGTGCAGATTGTGCTGGCGATCGCTGCGCCCCAGGCCCACCGAGTCACGCACACCTGGTCGCATGCGCAACATTCGTACCGGTCGGCAACCCGGTAGCCAACTCGCCGCGACGATCGCGGAACGCGCGACCGGATCGCCGCCGCGCAGCCGCGCCGCGGACCGCCTGGTGGGCGCGGGAATCAGGATCAGGGGCCGCGCGGTGTCCCGTAAATGATCCAGCCCCCTGGCCAACGCGACACCCAACGGCTTCGTCAGATCCCACCGGCAATGCTCCTTGACGGCCAGTACGGCCGCCCTGGGCGCGCCCCGATAGGCCGCCAGCGCCCAGCACGGCACCCCGGGATCGGCCCGCGGCCGGATTCGGATCGGCGGCCCGGACAGCGCGCCCGCGCAGTCCGCGCACCACCCCGTCCCGGCCCGCCCGCATCCACCGCAGGTGCGCGGCAGAACGAGATCCAGCAGCTCCCCCATCACCCCAGTGTGCGCTCAGCCGGGCAGGACCGGTACCGCGTTGGCCCCCAATCCCGGAACTTCGCGCCAGTAGTCCTCGCGCCCTTCGGGATTGCGGGTCAGCTCCAGCACCGCGCGCGAGTCGGCGACGTACTCCTGATCGGGCGCGGCGCTCACCACCCGCACCGGCGGGGTGAGGTTCTGGGAGGTCTGCGGCTTGAATTCGGACCCGTCCACCAGCACCCCCGCCACCGGGTCCACATTGCCGTCGCGGGCCACGATGACCTTCTCGTCGGTGAGCCAGTCCAGCGACACCGCGGGCGTGCTCAATCCGATGGCCAGCGGCAGCGGCGAGGTCAGCGAGAACTTGCCGTTCGGCTGCGGCACCACGACGGCCACGTACACCTTGCCGTTGGCGATGATCGCGGCCCGCGCGCCCGACGGCGAGATGCGCAGTTCGGTGATGGGCGTGCGCGGGGACGACGAATTGGCCGCCGCCGCCACCAGTTCCGAGATGTCGACGTCCTGCACCGACACATTGCCCGTGGTGCGGTCGTGGACGGCCCGGATCACCCGGTCGCCGTCCACCACCGACCAGGCCGAACCGCCGTCCGCGGGCCAGCTGGGCCGGGTGAAGGTGCCGCCGGTGGCGACCGGGAAGCCCTGGCCGTCATAGGTTCCGATGATCAGGGTGCGCTCGGGTTCGGGATCGGGGCGGCCGGACTTGGCGACCGCGGCCACCAGCTGCCCGTCGGGTGAGATGCCCACCGACTGCAGGGTGTGGGTGGCGCCGAAGAAGCCGGGCGCGGGCGTGATCCCGGTGTCGGCGACCGCGACCAGCGATCCGTCGCGCACGGCGTGCATTCCGGCGCGATTTCGCGCGATGGCGTCCGAGCTCTTGGCCTCGACGTCCGCACGCTGCCAGCCGTTGGCGAACTTGTCGTTGAGTGGCTTCCCGTCGGCGTCGATCAGGTAGGGCCCGGTGACGTCGGCACTCGACAGGGTGAGCACCACCTGCGCGGCCATCAGGTCGCGGGTGGGCGGATCGAGCGGGGTCGCGCCGGAGAAGTCCACGGTCACACCGCCGCCACCGACGCCCACGTTCTCGGGATCGCCGTTGGCCTTGGTGATCGGCCCGCGCAGCGCGACCGGTGCGGCCATCGGATTGTGGGTGGCGGGCGCGAGCGCCGCCTGCGTTCCCTCTCCCAGCAGACTCAGCAGCCGCTGCGCCAGCTGGTCCTTGCGCACGGAGATCCAGCGTAGGTCGGGCACCATGGCCGTCCCGGCCAGGTTGGGGAAGAACAGCGAATACCGGTGGTAGGACTTGGCGAACGAGGCGGCCTCCACGATGACGCCGGCGGGCAGATCCTTGATCCGCCACTCGCCGTCGATCTTCTCCATGTCGACCTTGGTCTCCAGCGTGCCGTCGGCGGCCCGGTAGGAGCCGTCGGTGGCGAGTTCGCCGATCTTGCGCGCCCGGATGACATAGGTGGCGGCGTCGCCGTTGCGGCTCTCGCGCAGCGTGTTCGGCTGCGAGTCCACGATGGTGGTGCCGGCCGCGTCGTCCCACGCCACATTGGCCGCGGGCGAGAGGAACTGCCGCGCGGCCTGGTGCCGGTTGGCCGGATCGGCGGTGGCGGCCATGAAGTCCAGCAGCAGCTGCTCGGGTTCCCGCCCGGCGATGGGCGGGGTCGGCGCGGTGCTGGTGGGCTGGTGGTCGAGGCTGCCGAGCGCCTGCGGCGCCGAGGAGTCCGGCAGGCTGGCGCAGGCGCTCAGGGTCACGAGGCAGACGACCGCCAGCAGAGCCCGTCGCAGGCCGGTGAGGGGCTGCCTCATGACTGCCCGTCCGCGGCCGAGGCCGACGGGAATTCCGGTGCGATGGCCTCGAATCCGGCTTCCCCGTTGGGGCTTTCGACCGCCGGCGTCCCGTCCTCGGATTCGGTTGCCGCGGGCTCGGGTTCGGTTGCGACAGGCACGGATTCGAGTACGGCCGCCGCCGAGGCGATGGCCTCGGGCGTGGCGTCCGAGCTCGCGATGTCGAGTGCCAGCTGTTCCGGCGACACCGTCCCGCGAATCTTGGGCGGCTCCAACGACAATGGGCTGATCCCCAGCTTCTTGCCCCGCACCAGCGGCAGCGTCAGCCGGAAGCTCGCGCCCACGCCGATCTCGCCCCACGCCTCGAGCTTGCCCTCGTGCAGGTTGGCGTCCTCGACGCTGATGGACAGCCCCAGCCCGGTGCCGCCGGAGCGCCGCATGCGCGAGGGGTCCGAACGCCAGAAGCGGTTGAACACCAGCTTCTCCTCGCCCGGGCGCAG
>NZ_WRPP01000005.1 GCF_009760405.1 Nocardia terrae | reverse complement strand
CCACCGCTGTCGTCTTCGGTTTCCTGGGCCTGGCCACCGCGTCAGTATCGGCCACGACCGCAGTCATCGCATCAGAGTTCATGTGCCACTCCTTGATTCGGAGTTACACCGTTGTTCTTACAGTCCCTGGCGAGCTCGTGGCGAGGTGAACGAGCCCCTGGGTGAATGGCTGAAGCATTACAGAGGGGCCTTTCAAGCGATCAATGTGTTTCATGACGCCGCGCGGTCGGATCTTGGCACTCGCGGGTCAGTCAATAGTAGGAATCACCCAGCACGAGACATTCTGATGCCGCCGGCCACCCGTGAACGTCTTGAGGGGGCGTAGCGGAGGTTGCCAGAACTGAGCATTCAACCTCGGGAGGCCTGTGCGCGATGGGTGCCAACTGCGGTGTCACGCAACGGTTTTTGAGGTTGCCACTCTCGACGTTTGGGTAATTCGGTCGATGTTGATGACGCTTGGAACCCGGCTCTGGCCGGTGGGTTTGCGTGTTGGCAGAGTTGGTGGTGTTGGTGATATTCAGGGTTGCTGCGTACGGGCTGCATACCGAGTTGGTTGAGGAGATCTGGATCTTTAATCTGGCTCTGGACTGATGCTCGCTACCGGAAAGTTCACTGCTCCTTCGAGTTTCGGCCTCGGATCGCAGTCAATAGCCAGCACATCAGTGTCAGTACCTGCCAGGCCCTTCGACGTCTACCGGGGTCTCGTCCGAATACGAAGGTCATGGTCAGCATCCAGAACATGAGCATGATCGTTCCCAGAACGACGTACCCGCCGGTGGCGACTCCTGAAAGATCGAACAAGGTAGATCCCCGGATTGTCGGGGGATGGCATCACCGAGCCTGAGATCAATCCGACGCAGGCGTCACCGGCTCGGCCATCCCGATGGTGTGCGGATGGTCGAACCGGGAGCGGTGGAGCAGCGGCACCCGGAACAGGTTTTACCGTATGCGTGCGCGTCTGGTCAGGAACCCATGGCAGGCCGATCATGCTTGCTCCACATGGTTTCGGGTTGGATCGGCCCGAACGCCCAAGCGTTGATCGCAGCGCGGTGGCGAGATTACTCCCGCTGTGTCGATCTGGCCTAAAAGCAAGCCGAAAGGTTCGGACCAGGCGATGCAGGCGACAAGCGGGGCAGCCTACCGGCGCGTCATATAGTGTCGATCTTGATTGACGGATTAGTCGGGGGCGCGAGGGGTGAGGGTTTGAGGGTAGATCCGGAGCGACTACTCGAGGCGTCGCGGTTCGTTGCGGGGAAGGCGCAGGAGCTGCGGGAACGCCTTGACAAGCTCGATGGAACTATTGGTCAGCGGTTGCTTGTCGAAGGGTGGACCGGCAAGGCCGCGAAGGGGTATGACGGGTCCTGGACCGACTGGAAGACCGGTGCGGACTCGATGGTCAGTGCGCTGGATGAATCGTCTACGAAGCTCGCTGAAGCAGCCAATACCTATGTGGCCCAGGACGAGGAGAACCGCGGCGACTTTCTCCGACTGACCTTGCCCGATCCGACGGGACGGGCGTGATGGCCGACGGGGATGACCGGTACCGGGTCGATTTGGATCTGCTCGACGAGGCGATCACGGCAATGACCCAGTTCGGCACTGATGCCGAGACGATGCTTTCCGAAATCGACACTCACATCAACGATCTCCACATGTCGTGGGACAGCGAGGCCGCCAAGGCGCAGCAGCTCGCGCACCAGAAGTGGCTCGATGGTGCCCAAGAGATCCGAGACAACCTGGACGATCTGCGGCGCATTGCGCAACGCGCACATACCAATTACTCCAGCACGGTCGAAACCAACACCCGGATGTGGCCGTAGATGCCACCACCGATCGACGTCGATCCTGACGGCTTCAAGAAGGCTGCCGAGGTCTACGCCACCGTCCACGACACGTGGCTCGTGCCCGCGATCACCAACCTGTGCAATGTGCTGAAGGACTGCGGAGGCTCCGCAGGCTCGGACAATGCCGGACTGAAGTGGTCCAACGATTATGACCCCGTCGCCTACGACACCGTTGACTCGCTGGGTGACCTAGCACTGGCCTGCGGCCAGATGCATGACCTGCTGCAGTACACCGCAGCGAATCACAGCAACGGCAATTCCCAATCGGTTCCGGATGCCAACCCGGATGAATTGGTCTATCCGCCGGGCTCATTGACGATCTACGAGCCACCCGAGCCACCCGCGTTCTTCGGTGGCGACGACCCCGAACCCACGGGCTGGGACTGGATCAAGGGCTATGTCGAGGGCGAGCTCTGGCCGAACGGGCACCCCGACAAGCTACGGGCCGCCGCCAGCGCGTGGCGTCTCATGGAGGCCAAACTACGTCTGGCCGCGCTCCTGCTGCCGAGCGCGCGCACGCATATCGACGCGCAGCAGAGCGAGGAAACACCGCAGGCGCTCGAGCAGGCCGACAACGTCAAGACTCAGTTCGAAACCCTGGCCGGCGTATGTGATGAACTCGCGAAGTCCTGCGATTCCTACGCCGATGCGGTCGAGACCACCAAAAAGGCCATCGTCAACGCGCTGATCCAGCTCGTTGCGATCATCGCAGTGGATCAGGGGTTGGGCTTTCTCGGCGCCGCGCTTACCGGAGGTGGCTCCGAAGTCGCTGCACAGGGCGGAATGGCGCTGGCAATCAGCATGACCGGCGCACGTATCGCGAACTTGATCCGCACCCTGATCGGACTGGCCGAGATCGCAAAGGTTCCGGTCGCCGTCTCACAGGCCATCGCCCGCGGCACCGAGATCCTCATCCCACTGCTCCGCGCCGAACCAGCGCTGGCAGCCGCAGACGGCGCAGTCGCACCGGGACCGTTCACAGCCTGGGCGAAGCTCAGGCGACCGGCCCTGACCCAGGCCACCAAAGACGCCATCGAAAAGCAGGCCAAGAAGTGGGGCCCCAACGGACAACCGCAAGAATTCTATGAAGTCGCCTCCGAACCCGACGTCAAGGTGCCGATCAACAAGTCCTACGCCGACAAGCCATGGGTCACACAGTTACCGAAAGACCCGGCCGGAAAGTACTACATCGACGCCACGAACCAAGCACGGTACCCGGTCAACCCCGAATGGGAATTCGGGCACAACAGCGGGTTCGAGAACCGGAGATTGATCGCCAACGCGCAGGCGCAGGGCTGGAACCAGCAACAACTCACCGACTACGTTAACAACAACCCTCAGCTCTTCCATGTCGAGGATCGATACGGGAACCGTAGTCACAAACGGGAGAAATAGTGATGACCCAGATCGACGAATTCGGCCGTACACCACTGCATTACGCAGCCGCGGACGGCGACCTGACCGCGGTAGAGCGGTTGCTCGGCGCCGAGGACGTCAACCGTGCCGATCATGATGGCTGGACGCCCCTGCACTTCGCGGCCAGCGCCGGCGCCTCTGACGTGGTCGCGTGTCTGCTCGACGCCGGAGCGGACATCCACGCCCTCACCGAGAAGGGCATGCCGGCGATCTATTGGGCAGCGGTCACCAAGCGAGGCAACCCGGTGGAAACGATCCGTGTGCTGCGTGCGCGAGGCGCCGACCCGACCAGAGAAACGATCAAGGGATACTTCGGCGCCAAGAGCCCCATCTTCTACATCCAAGAGCCCGGGACCGACCCCGAAATCCGAGCCGAGTTCGCGGACCTGATCAATGAGTGACGACACCACCGACCTGGACGCCACTCTCACGGAGATACACGCGCGAGCTGCGAAGGTACAGGCAGAACTCACCCGTATCCGCGGCACCGGTACAGCCGCGAACGGAACGATCACCGCCATCGTCGACTCTGGAGGACGGCTGCGCGACCTCAAACTCCCCACGAACGTCGCACGCCTTGGAACCGAGCTCTCGGACCTGATACTTCAGGCAACGGCGGCCGCCGAGGAGGATGCCCAGAATCAAGCCGCCCAAGCCCTCCGGCCACTCACCAGCGATGAACGAGTCCAGAACGGGCTCAACGCAATCCGCAAAGACCTGAAGACATTGAACTCGGCGCCCAAGCCGAGAACTGAGGAAGAATTCCAGGCCGCTGATGACGCCTACTACCAGCGGATGAACCGCAACGGCTGGAACTACTCGTTGTAACGGCCAGCGTCTAGTGTCTCGGTACGTGGACGGTCACCACCCCATCTCCAGTGTGGGCGGTTCGATCTCGGGATACGTCATCTCCATCCGGAGGGTAGGACGCTCACGTTCGACAGTCAGCTCGGCCTACTGCTCGGCTTTCCACTCCACGTAGGCACGAACCGCTGCAAAGGATGCTGCTCGGCCGCGGCCGGCTCCAACTCGGAAATCCTTGCATGCAGACGAGTTGCGACGGTCTGGCCATCGGTTAGCTCTTCAACCACTTCCGCTCGCCGGATGCTGACGAGGGCATCGACGAGCTGCCGCTCGATCTGCGTCTGCTCGGTGCGGAGCGCATCCAACCTGATCCGCTGCGCCTCATCCAAAGTCGTGTACTTCCACAGCCTATCGGCAACCGAAACCAATTCCTGCTCAAGCTCTTCCATGGCATCGCCCCACGTCTGCAACCCTGACGCGACGGTATCCAACCTACCGACCCTGCCAATCTGAATCCTGGATGCCACCAGCCCTTCTTCAATGGCAGGAATCGCCCAGCGCGAGACGTCCTGATGCCTCCGGCCGCCCCTCGAACTCCTTGAGGAGGCGCAGGCCGAGGTCATCGGAATGGCGCGCTCAAGCCCGGGCGGCGGCTGTGTACACGATGGCACCAACCATTTGTCATGCATAGGTTTTGAGGTTGATCTTGCCAACTCTTGATGGATTCGGCCCCAACCAGGTCCAGTGGAACTGCGGCAAGCGGAGGAGTCGGACACGCGAGCCCCCCAGAGAGGGGCATCTGGGCGCTATGCCGGATTGTCGGTAGAGGACAGATCCTTCCCTAATTTTCGTGGCGCACAAGATATTTGCATCATAGGGTGTCTACCTATGGCGGTAGACAAGACGGTCCCACGGGTTCTGAACCCGCTGTGGATCATCTCTCTCTTTCTTGGATTGGCAGAGGTTACCGCTGGTGGGGCGGCAACACTGACATCAGGATGGATTCAATCCATCTTCGCTATCTTTTGTGTTACATTTCCCAGTGGGGTTGCAATTGCATTCTTCATAACTCTCCGAGATCGGCCTCAAGTATTTTATGCCCCAGGAGACTTCTTGAATGAGGGCCCCGATGTCCAGCATTACATCGAAACTATGAGCAAGTCGCTCAATCGTGTTGATATCGAGAAGGTCATCACGGTAGGAATCTCGCGTGGGCTCGAGGAAACGCCCGAACTAGGCGAGGTTTCAAAAATTAAGGTTCTGAATCAGGCGATAGAGTCCGCTAAAGATGAGTACACTCGTCAGCATATCACCGTACGAATTCCATTCGTAGATCGGCAGAATGAGCCAGTAGAGTTGCTATTTCTTGCAGAGTCGCCTGTCAGTGAGGTTCTTGACAACATATACTTCGCACTCCAATCGACGGTCGCGCCTTATACATATGGCGACCAATGGATTCTCCGCAATGTTGAGTCCGGTGAAGTCCTAAAAGATGCTAAAATACAATCGGCCATGGATAACCCCAGTAAATCCTATGATTATCGGCCTCTTTCGGAAGCTGGAATTCCCGGAGGTAGCCATCTTGAGGTGCTGCTGTTTTCGGACGAATCCAGGTAGTGTCCAACCAGATCCAATGGTATTTGACTCCAACGGTTCGACGAGTTCGCCGACATGCTTGGGTGACAGTTCGCGCGGGTGGTGCAGTCAGCACCGTGCTGACCTTTACTGTCTGCCTGTGGACCAGACCTCTGGGCCACTTCGTCCCGAACCACCAAATGGTCCGGTTCGTCCTATATGGGCGATCATGGATGGCACTGAAGGTGGGCCGCTGTCTGTGATTTCGGTATTGTTGATTTGGCTACCAACCGACGTTCTTAGCCGAAGGCAATGGCAAGTCCACGATCAAGAACACCCTGGCCGCTCTCGGATGGTTCATGGACCAGGCCGTGCGTGACGAGGTGATCGACCGCAACAGGGTGGAAGTTCCCGGATGGCAACGTCAGTACGAGCGCCACGAGGATGAGCTGAACAATCCGCGGGCGCTCGCGCTGCCGGACTGGCAGACACTCACGGAACTGGCCGACGCGCTGGTCATCGCATCATCGGATCAGTACGAGGTCTGGGGCGAAGTCGTCATCTACGAAGCCTGCACCGCGGCCCACATCGGTGAAGTGGCTGGCTGCCGCGTGGGGGACATCGACGCCGAAGAATGGATATGGACCTGCGCAGGCAAACGACGGCGGGCCCAGGCGGATTGAAGGACAAAGGTACGAAAGGTAAACGCGCTCGGACCATTCCGATCATCGAGGAGCTTCGTCCCATTGTGGTCGAGGCAATCGCTCGGGCACGAGCGCGTGTTGACGCCGACCCCGCTATGAAGGATGCCGAAGCCGCCACTCGGGTCAAGGCATACCGGAATGCGCGGTTGTTCGTCGGGCCGCGCGGTGGCCGCATCCAGATCACGGTGCTGCGCCGCGCGACTCATTGGGACGAAGTGGTGGCCGCGCTCGGCTACGAGCATCTCCGTCGTCACAGCCTCCGGCACACCGGGCTGACCTGGTCCGCCGACGTCGGCGTGAGCAGTCATCTATTGCAGAAGATCGCGGGCCATGCCGACCCTCGCGTCACCCAGCTCTATCTCCACCCGAACACCGCGGCGTTGCAGCAGGCCGGCAACTTGCTCTCCCTGCACCTCGCAGCGCCTCAACGGCCACCAAATGGCCACCATCTCCGATTGATCAAATAACCAGAAAACCCTCTCCGACCAGGTCGGAGAGGGTTTTCTTACGTCGGGCTGACAGGATTTGAACCTGCGACCACTTGACCCCCAGTCAAGTGCGCTACCAAGCTGCGCCACAGCCCGTTGCATTCGCTCTCGCTTGTGCTCGATGAGATTACCCCAGGACCCCCCTCAACTTCCAAATCGGCTGGTCGTTGGCGTGTGGCGGGGTTTTCGGGTGGGGTGGGACGGCTCAGGGTTGTTCTGGCGCAGGGGGATCCGGGGAGGGGGTGTGCACAGTGGGGCACAGGTCTCACAGCTGACACATAGGTTCGGTACAGCTATGCCCCAGTCAGGTCCCTGACGCTGTAACGATGTCTGTGGTGACCTCGGGAAATGCTCCGATCGAGCGTGCTGTTATGCGGCGTGCCGATGGGAATCCCGTCAGTGTGCTGGTGGTGGATGATGAACCGGCGCTGGCTGAGTTGTTGGCGTTGGCGCTGAGGTATGAGGGGTGGGCGGTCGAGACCTCGGGGGATGGGCGGACGGCTGTGGCCAGGACTCGGGAGTTGCGGCCGGATGTGGTCGTGCTGGATTTGATGTTGCCCGATATGGGTGGGCTCGAGGTGTTGGAGCAGGTGCGGCGGTGGGTGCCGGGGTTACCGGTGCTGTTGCTGACCGCCAAGGATTCGGTGGAGGACCGGATTGCGGGGCTGACCGCGGGCGGGGACGACTATGTCACCAAGCCGTTCAGTATCGAGGAGGTGGTGCTGCGGCTGCGGGCCTTGCTGCGGCGGGCGGGAATCGCCACCGAGGACAGTGATACGCGGCTGGTGGTCGGGGATCTGACCCTCGATGAGGACAGTCATGAAGTCACCCGGGGTGGTGTCGAAATAGCGCTAACCTCAACGGAATTCGAGTTGCTTCGGCTGTTCATGCACAATCCGCGGCGGGTGCTGAGCAAGGGGCAGATCCTCGACCGGGTCTGGAGCTACGACTTCGGTGGGCGCTCCAACATCGTCGAGCTGTACGTCTCGTATCTGCGCAAGAAGATCGACAGTGGTCGCGCGCCCATGATCCACACCCTGCGAGGAGCGGGCTATGTCCTCAAACCTGCCCACTGAGCTCGGCTCGACCGCCGAATCCGAGCCGGTGGTCGAGGTCGAACCGGTCGCCGACGCCACACCGGACGAGGCTCCGCCGACCCGTCGACGCTGGTCGCTGCGGGTGCGGCTACTGGTCGGCCAGGTCGTGCTGCTGGTGATCGTGGTGGCGGGGATCGGGATCGCGACCGAACTCGCGCTGCAACAGTTCCTGGTCCACCAGGTGGACGTGACGCTGGGCGAGACCGCCAAACGGGCCCTCGGCGATTCGGGTGGCGGACCCATTCTCGGCCCCCGCCCGCCGGACCAGCATTCGCCCGGCCCGCCGCCACACGACGAGGATTACGGCCCCGGCCCGGAATTCCTGAATCGCCGCAATATCCAGCCGGATACGGTCGGCGCGCTCGTGGCCGCCGACAAGTCGGTGAGCGCCGCACGGGTCCGCGCCGACGGCACCCAGTCGCTGCTGTCGGAGTCGGCCCGCGAGCGGTTGGCGGCTCTTCCCACCGGAAAGCCTGTGACCCTGGAGATTCCGGGTGAGGGCCACTATCGCGTGGAATCGCTGACCACCTGGTCCGGGCAGACGGTGATCACCGCTCTGCCGCTCGCCTCCGTCGACGCCACGCTCATGCGGGTGTTCCTGATCCTGGTGATCGTCACCGCCAGCGTGTTGGCGATCGCCATCTCGGCGGGCATCTGGGTGGTGCGCCGCGCCCTCGCGCCGCTGGACCGGGTCGCCGCCACCGCCGCCCGGGTCGCCGACCTGCGGCTGGATCGCGGCGAAGTGACTCTGCCCGTGCGGGTTCCGGCCGTCGACGCCGATCCGCGCACCGAGGTCGGCCAGCTCGGCGCGGCCCTCAACCGCATGCTCGATCACATCGCGGGCGCGTTGTCGGCCCGGCACGCCAGCGAGACCCGGGTGCGGCGCTTCCTCGCCGACGCCAGCCACGAACTGCGCACACCGTTGACCGCCATCCGCGGCTACACGGAATTGGCGCAGCGCGAACGTGATTCGGTGCCGGAAGTGGTGGCCTACGCCATGGGCCGGGTCGACTCGGAGTCGCGGCGCATGACCGCGCTGGTCGAGGACATGCTGTTGCTGGCCCGCCTGGATGCCGGGCGAGGACTCGAGCGGACGCCGGTGGATCTGACGAAGCTCACCGTGGACGCGGTCAGCGACGCCCACATCGCCGGTCCGGAGATCAAGTGGCAGTTGGAATTACCGCCCGAACCGATCGTGGTCACCGGCGACCCGGCCCGCCTGCACCAGGTGCTGGCCAACCTGCTCGCCAATGCCCGCACGCACACCGGCCCGGGCACCATCGTCACCACCTCGCTCACCGAGGACGGCACGGGCGGGGCTCGGTGGCGGGTCACCGACAACGGCCCGGGCATTCCCGCCGAGCTGCAGCCGGAGGTGTTCGAACGCTTCGCGCGCGGCGATTCGTCGCGTTCCCGCCGGGCCGGCAGCACCGGGCTCGGGCTCGCCATCGTGGCGGCGGTGGTGAAGGCGCACGGCGGCGACATCAGCGTCGAAAGTGCCGTCGGCCGAACCGAATTCACCGTGCACCTGCCGAGCTGAGCTCGGCAGGTGCATCCGATCAGACCGCGGTCCGGTCGGCGGCAACGGCTGCGGCTGCGCTGCCTGTGCGATAGCTGGGAGTCCGGCATCGCCCCGGTCGGAGCCACCACGACCACTAGGCTGGGCCGCGTGGGACGACAGCCGCAAGACCGTACAGCTCTCCTCGCCGAGCATGGCGCACCCATGCATTTCGTCGCTGACCTGCGCGACGTCGCCACCCCCGACCCGGATGCCCGCCGGATGACCGACCCTGCTCGCGTCGCCGAGCTGGTCGCCGCCGAAACCCGGGACCGCCTGCGCGCGGTCTTCGAGGCCATGCCGGGCGATCCGATCCTCATGCTCTCGGGCGGCGTCGACTCGATCTTCGTGGCGGCGGCCGCCGTCGGGCTGGGCGTCCGCCCCCGCGCGGTCACCGTGACCACCGCCGACGGCACCGACCGCGCGAACGCCGCCGCCGCGGCCGCCGCGCTGGGCCTGGCCCACGACATCGTCGAACTCGACGAGGCGGCCGTGGTCGAACTGGCGCGAGAGTCCCTCGCCCGCCTGGAAGTGGCCGAGCTGTGGGAGGTTTCGTACGCCATCCCGATGCTCGCGATCGTGCCCCTGCTGACCCGCCTCGCCACCCCGGGCCCGATCCTGACCGGCCGCGGCGCGGACGCCCTCTTCGCGGGCGGCAAAACCCTTGCGAGCCCGATCGATTCACCCGAGGCGACCGCGGAACTCGACCATGCCGTCCGCAAGGAATCCGCCCTCGAACTGACCCGCACCCGCCTCGTCCCCGACTTCTACCCGCGCATCCTGGGCGCTCACGCCGACCGCATCGTCCACGTCTTCCAAACCGTCCGCTTCTGGGAACTGGCCGAAACCTTCGCGCCCCCAGCCCTGTTCGGCACCCACGACGACCACCCCATCGACAAGCTTGGCCTCCGAATCGCCTGCGAACAGCTTCTGCCCCCAGCCGCGCGCCCCCTGGCCTGGGCGAAGAAATCCGCCATCCAGCACTCGGCGGGCATCATGGGCGCCCTCTCTGCCGCCGCCCGCGCCGACGCCGCATCCCTGCCCGGCGCCCAGACCTACACCGACCCCCTCACCGAGCCCTTCGAGGCCGTCGCCACCCGCCTCTACCTGGCCCGCCTCGCCGACGCGCACAAGAAATAACCGAGATCAGGGAGCTCAGACTGCGGAGATCAGGACAAAATTCCACGCTGACAGCTCCCTGATCTTGAATGGCCTCAGGGCTGGACGAATTCGATCGTCGCGCCGGGGGCGCCCATGAGCATGTCCCTCCGGGTGTCGACCTCGTGCCGCAGCGCCTCGACGATGGCCGCCACCTCGGGCCGCCGCAGGGTTTCGGGCCGGGCCACGAGCCAATAGGTCAGGCGGACCGAGATTTCGGGCAGGACGCGGACCAGATCGGCGTGGCGGTCGGCCATGAAGCAGGGGAGTAGGCCCAATCCGGCGGCCGCGCGGGTGGCTTCGACATGCACGAAAACGTTGGTGGAGGAGATGGATTCGCGCATTGTGGGGGCGAAGGTGGGGGCCAGATCGAGGTCGTCGACCTGGAGCATGGAGTCGATGAAGTAGACCAGCGGGTGCCCGGTCAGGTCGTCGACGGTCGCGGGGACGGGGTGCTCGGCGAGGTAGCCGTGGGATGCATACAGCGCGAGGGTGTAGTCGCCGAGCGGGATGGCGCGGGCGCGGCGCAATTGCGGTTTGCCCACCACCACTTCGATATCGAAGCCGGAGCGTTGCAGCGAGGCCAGCCGGGTGGCGGTGACGATCTCGACCGACAGCTTCGGATGCCGGCGCTGCACGGCGGCGATGGCCGGGGCGGCGAGGTAGGCGCTGAACCCGTCGGTGGCCGACATGCGGACCACCCCTTCGAGTGTCGGAGTGTCGGAGGTGAGTGAGCGGACCGCGGATTCGATGGCCTCCGCGGCGGTCAGGGCTTCGCGGCCGAGGTCGGTGAGTTCCCAGCCGCCCGCCCCGCGGATCAGCACCCGCCCGCCGAGGGCCTGTTCGAGCGAGGCGATGCGCCGGGAGATGGTGGTGTGGTTGATCCCCAGCTCGTCGGCCGCCGAGACGTAGCGGCCGGTCCGTCCCACGGCCAGCAGCACCAGCAGATCGTCGGGGCTGGGACGGCTTGTGGCAGGGGTCACGCTCATTTCTGCATTCTTGCAGATTGTGGCTGCGGAACTGGTCATTGCTCGGCCGGGCAATGTGCACGAATACTCCTTGGCATCGAAGTTTGTGGGCCGCATCACAGATGAGGGTGGTGTGGCTCTAGCGTGAAGGAGTTACGCGATGAGCGTCCGGGAAACCCAGCCGGAAGCGGGCGGCGGCCTGTCCGGATTACGGCGCGTGGTCGCCGCGTCCATGGCCGGGACCGTGGTCGAATGGTACGAATTCTTCCTCTACGGCACCGCGGCCACGCTGGTGTTCAGCAAGGTGTTCTTCGCCAAGGGCGGCAATGATCTCGACGCCATCCTGGCCGCGTTCATCACCTACGCGGTGGGCTTCGCGGCACGACCGCTGGGCGGCATCGTCTTCGGGCACTACGGCGATAAGCACGGCCGCAAGAAGCTGCTGCAGCTGAGCCTGGTGATGGTCGGCGCGGCCACCTTCCTGATGGGCTGCCTGCCGACCTACGGCCAGGTCGGCTACCTGGCCCCGGTGCTGCTGGTGGTGCTGCGCTTCGTGCAGGGCTTCGCCATCGGCGGCGAGTGGGGCGGCGCGGTATTGCTTGTGGCAGAACACAGTCCGAGCCGCAGCCGCGCGTTCTGGGCGGCGTGGCCGCAGGCTGCGGTGCCGCTGGGCAATATGCTGGCGACGGTCGTGCTGCTGGCGCTGACCTCGTGGCTCTCGGACGCGGCCTTCCTGAGCTGGGGCTGGCGGGTGGCCTTCTGGCTCTCGGCGGTGGTGGTCCTGATCGGCTACTACGTGCGCACCAAGATCACCGACGCGCCGATCTTCGTAGCCGCGCAACAGCTCGCCGAGCAGGAGAAGGCGGCCTCGATCAGCGCGCTCGAGGTGCTCGAGCGGTATCCGCGCGGCGTGCTGGTCGCCATGGGCCTGCGCTTCGGCGAGAACATCATGTACTACCTGGTGGTCACCTTCTCGATCACCTATCTGAAGGTCCACGTCGGGGCCGACACCAAGGTGATCCTGTGGTGGCTGCTGGTCGCGCACGCCGTGCACTTCCTGGTGATCCCGCAGATCGGGCGGCTCTCGGATCGCTTCGGCCGCAAGCCCGTCTACCTGGTGGGCGCGGTCGCGGCGGGTACCTGGGGGTTCTTCGCCTTCCCCATGATGGACAGCAAGAACAACGCGATCATCCTGTCCGCCATCGTGATCGGCCTGATCTTCCACGGCTGCATGTACTCCGCGCAGCCCGCGATCATGGCGGAGATGTTCCCCACCCGGATGCGGTATTCCGGTGTGTCCCTGGGATATCAGGTGACCTCGCTGGTGGCCGGCTCGCTGGCCCCGATCATCGCGGTGCGGCTGCTGGAGGACTACAAGTCCTCGGTGCCGATCGCCTGGTATCTGGCCGGTGCGGCGGCGGTCACGGTGGTGGCGGTGTTGTGCGCCCGTGAGACCAAGGGCGTGGATCTGGAAGCGATCGATCGCGCGGACGCGGAAGGCGTTTCCGTGCAACAGGAATCGAAGGTGAAGGTGGCATGACGGAGACGACCGGACCCCTGCTCGGTGAGCTGGCCGGACGGACGGCGCTGGTGACGGGCGGCGCGAGCGGCATCGGGGCGGCGTGCGCCCGCGAGCTCGCCGCCCGTGGAGCCGAGGTGACCGTGGCCGATATCGACGGCGACGGGGCGGAGAAGGTGGCCGCCGAGTTCGGCGGCCACGTCTGGCAAGTGGATCTGTCCGACGTTGCGGCGCTCGAGGACCTGCGGCTCGGGACCGACATCCTGATCAACAACGCAGGAGTGCAGACCGTCAGCCCGATCACCGAATTCTCGCCCCAGCGGTTCCGCGAGATGCTGGCCCTCATGGTGGAGGCCCCCTTCCTGCTCACCCGCGCGGTGCTGCCGCACATGTACGAGCGGGGGTTCGGCCGGATCATCAATCTCTCGTCGGTGCACGGTCTTCGGGCCTCGGCGTTCAAGGCGGCCTACGTGACCGCCAAGCACGGCCTGGAGGGTCTGTCCAAGGTGACGGCGCTGGAAGGCGCTCCGCACGGGGTGACCAGCAACTGCGTCAACCCCGGTTATGTGCGAACCCGGCTGGTGGACAAGCAGATCGCCGATCAGGCCCTGGCGCACGGCATTCCCGAGCAGGAGGTGGTGGAGCGGATCATGCTGACCGAGAACGCGATCAAGCGCCTCGTCGAGCCCGAGGAGGTGGCCTCGCTGGTGGGCTGGCTGGCCTCCGACGCGGCGCGCATGGTGACCGGGGCGTCCTACACCATGGACGGCGGATGGAGCGCCCGATGATCGAGCTGGCCGAGGCGGCGGGAACGCCGCAGTGGGTGCCGAGCGCGGACGACATGGCGTCGGCGCGGATCACCGAATTCACCCGATACGTGCAGGGGCGCTACGGCATTCAGGCCGCCGACTACATGGACCTGTGGCGATGGTCGGTCGAGGACATCGCCGGGTTCTGGTGGATGGTGTGGGAGTACTTCCAGCTCGGCGACGCACCCGTCGAAGTGCTGGCGTCCAGCGAGATGCCGGGGGCGAAATGGTTTCCCGGCACCCGCCTCAACTACGTCGACCAGGTCATCCGCCATGCCCGCACCGACCGGCCCGCCATCATCGGGCTCAGCGAGGACTGCCCGGCACGTGAGCTGTCGTGGAACGAAATGCTCTCCCGCGCAGCGGTTCTCACCAGTACCCTACGCGGGCTCGGAGTCGGTCCCGGCGACCGGGTGGCGGGCTATCTGCCCAACATCCCCGAAGCCGTCATCGCCTTCCTGGCCACCGCGAGCATCGGAGCGATCTGGAGCGCCTGCGGCCAGGACTACACCGCCGCCGCGGCGCGGGACCGGCTCGGCCAGTTGGCGCCGACCGTGCTCATCACCGCCGACGGCAACCGCTACGGCGGCAAGGAGCACGACAAGACCCGCGAAATCGAGGCTCTGCGAGCCGGTCTGCCCGGGCTGCGCGGGACCGTGCTGGTCTCGAGGCTCGGCCGTACCCTGCCGGACGCCCTCGACTGGAACGAGGCCACCGAGGACGTCCACGCGCCGGAGCCGCCCACCCTCACCCCGGAGGCCGTCGATTTCGAGCATCCGCTCTGGGTGCTCTACTCCTCCGGCACCACCGGCAAGCCCAAGGGCATCGTGCACGGGCACGGCGGCGTCCTGCTCGAACATCTGAAAGCCGTTGCCCTGCAATCCGATATCGGGCCCGACGACACGTTCTTCTGGTACACCAGCCCCAGCTGGATGATGTGGAACTTCCAGGTCTCCGGCCTGCTCGCGGGCGCGACCATCGTCTGTTACGACGGCAACCCCGCCTATCCGGGACCGGATGCGTTGTGGGACTTGGCGGCTCGCACCCGGACCACGGTGCTGGGCGCCAGCCCCGGCTATGTGCTGGCCTGCGAGAAGGCGGGTGCCCGCCCGGCGCGCGACCACGACCTCAGCGCTCTGCGTCAGATCGGCATCACCGGTTCGGCTTTCCCGGCGAGCTCGTCGATCTGGTTGCGCGACAACGTCGGTGACATCCCCGTCTCCTCCATCAGCGGCGGCACCGATGTGGTGTCGGCCTTCATGGGCGGCGTCCGCACCGTCCCCGTCCGGCCCGGTGAGCTCTCGGCCCCGTATCTCGGTGTGGCGCTGGAGGCTTGGGACTCCTCCGGTCATCCCGTCCGCGACGCCGTCGGCGAACTGGTCGTCACCGCGCCGATGCCGTCCATGCCGGTGGCCTTCTGGAACGACCCCGACGGCACCCGCTACCGCGACGCCTACTTCGACATGTACCCCGGCGTCTGGCGGCACGGCGACTGGATAACCCGCACCTCGCACGGCGGCATCACCATTCACGGCCGCTCCGATTCCACCCTCAACCGCAATGGCATCCGCATGGGCAGCGCGGACATCTACCAGATCGTCGACACGTTCCCGGAGATCGCCGAATCCCTGGTCCTGGGCATCGAACAACCCGACGCCGGTTACTGGATGCCCCTGTTCGTCGTGCTCGCCCCCGGCCTGAGTCTCACCGACGAACTCCGGAACCGCATCGCCACCGCCATTCGCACCGAGCTCTCCCCGCGCCACGTCCCCGACGAGATCATCGAGGCCCCGGGCATCCCGCACACCCGCACCGGCAAGAAGCTCGAGGTCCCGCTCAAACGGCTGCTCCAGGGCGCGGATCCGGAACGGGTGGTCGACCGGACGGCGGTCGACGATCCGTCGCTGTTCGACTGGTTCGCGGCGCACCGCCCGCCGGACCTGGGAACGAACTGATTTCGGCGGTTAACGATCGGCTGAGGTGGTACGACATCAGGACAGTGATCCAACTCCGGGTCGCTGTCGGGGTAGCGGTTCTTGTCCGAGGGGAAGACCTATGCGTACCACCACATCCGATCACCGGTCCACGCCGCGGCTCGCGGCGGCATTGCTCGGCGTCGCGCTCTGCGCGGCCGTGATCGGCGGCTGCTCGTCCTCGCCGAGCTCATCCGGACCTTCGACCACCACGACCTCCACCACCGCACCCACCCCGACGGGACCCGGTGGCACGCAGTCGCCCGGGATCTCCATCCCGACACAGCCGCCCACCGTCGAGACCCCGAGCGCCACCGTGCCGGTCACCCCGGTTCCGACCGTGCCGGTCAGCCCGACGATGCCGCCGACCTCCCCGTCGAGCGGGAACCCGCCCTCCGGCACCACTTTCCCCGGCGAGGGCCTCACCGCCCAGCAGGCCGCCGACCTGCAAACCGCCGTCGACAACGGCCATCAGCCCTGGCGTCTGGACCGAGTCCAGGTCGCGAAGACCTTCGCCCAGAGCCGATTCGGATGGACCAACGTCCAAACCAGCACCGGCGCACCGATGGTCGTCTTCGTCACCAACGCCGACGGCAGCAAAGTCGCCCTCCACCTGATCCAGCCCGCCACCAAGGGCGACACCGGCATCTGGGAGGTCGACTCCGGCGTCTGGAGTTGACGGCGTGATTGGATGTCCGCGTGGAGGAGAAGCACTTGGTGTACTGCCGGATCGCGCGGGCGGGGACGGTATTGGTGATCCGGCGTGCGCCCGGAGTGTTCCTGGCCGGGCGGTGGGAGCTGCCGGGCGGCGGGGTCGAGCCCGGGGAACCGCACGAGGAGGCCGCGGTCCGGGAGGTAGGGGAGGAGACCGGGCTGTCCGTCGAGGTGGTCGGGCAGCGGTCGGCGCATTCCTGGATGGATGTGGCGGGGCGCGAAATGCGGATTCACGCAACGGTTTACGACGTCGCAGAGCGCGAAATGCGGACCGTGGCGCTCAACCCCGACGAGCATGACGAGCACCGCTGGGTCACCCCGGAACAAGCGGCCGCACTCGATCTGGCCGACCACTTCCGCGCCGCGCTGTCGAATCAGTAGCCCTTCTGCGCGCTCGTCGGCGGCGTCGAGGGCGGCGTCGACGGGGGAGTGGACGTGCCCTGCCCGACGTCGAGGGTGATCGTCGAATCCACCGCGACCGAGGTTCCGGCGGCCGGGTTCTGGCTGATCACCTGGTCGGCTTTGGCGGCGTCGGTGACCTTGACCGGGTTCTTCTGCAGCGTGCCCTTCCAACCGACCGACTTCAGCTTCGTGGCCGCCGCGTCGTAGGTCAGGCCCACCAGGTTCGGAACGGAAACGGTGGTCGTGGCCGGGCCGGTGGAGACGTACACCGTGACCGTGGACCCGGCGGGATGGTAGGTCCCGGCCGCCGGGTTCAACGCCACGACGGTGCCTTTCGCACGATTGTCGTCGCGCTGCACTTCCTGCACGGCGAACCCGTCCTGCTCCAATTGCGCCTTCGCGGCGGCGCTCTGACTGCCCACCACGTCGGGAATCGCGATGTTCTTCGGCGCGGTCTGCGAGGACTTCACCGGTGTCGTCGCTTCGGTGGTCGGCGCTTCGGTTGTCGTCGTGGTCACCGCGGTGGTCGTGGCGACCGCCACCACCGAACTGGTGCCCGTGGACACCGGCGGATGCCCGTTGTCCATGTGAACCAGGAAGTACACGATCACGGCCAGGGCCGCCGTCAGCATCAGGCCGATGGCCATCCGCAAGCCGGTTCCGCGTTTGCCGGAATCGACCGGCCCCGTGCCGATTCCGGGATCGCGAGGAGTCGTCCGCCCGGGCGGTGCGGTCACGGTCGCGGGTTCGGGTGGCACCGGCACGGTGGGCACGGTCCGGGGCGGCCCGGTGCCCGAACCCGGCGCGGTGCGCGTGGTGGCCATCCGCGGCCCGGTGAGCCGGTCGGTGGTGCGCGCGACCGGCCCGGTCGGCGGACCCGACTGCACCACCTGCGCCGCGCTCCACGCCAGATGCGCGCAACTGTCGAAGCGCCGTTCGGGCTCCTTGGCCATGGCGCGCGCGATGATCTCGTCGAAACCACTGGAAAGCGCCGGATTTCGATGCGACGGCACGGGAACCGGCTCGTACGCGTGCCCGTAGATGATCTGGCCCACGTTCTGCCCGGGATAGGGCGGCTGCCCGGTGAGCATGTGAAACAACGTGCAGCCCAGCGAATACACGTCGGCGCGCGGGTCCACCTCGCCGGGCCGCGTCAGCCGCTCCGGCGCGGCGTACTGGAAGCTCGCCAGAATCTCCCCGCGCTGGGTCAACTGCCGGCTCTCGTCTCGGGCCTTGGCGATCCCGAAGTCGGTCAGCAGCGCCCGCTCCGGCCGCCCGTCGGCCAGCAGAATGTTCGCGGGCTTCACGTCCCGGTGCAGAATCCCGGTCTCGTGTGCGTGATCGAGCGCCGCGGCGGTCTCGGAGATGATTCGCACCGCCCGCGCCGGATGCAGCGGTCCCTCCCGCAGGGCCCGCGCGACATCGCTGCCGTCGACGAAGGTCATCGAGATCCACAGCCGGTCGTCCTCCTCGCCGCGCGCGTAGACGGTCACGATGTTCGGATGCTGCAGCCGCGCAACGGTATCGGCTTCCCGCCGGAACCGGACCCGATGGTCGACGTCCCCGCCGTCGGGCAGGTTCAGCAACTTCAACGCGACGAATCGCGGCAGATCCCTGTCCCGCGCCTGATACACGGCACCCATCCCCCCGGCACCCAGCTTCCGCAGAATCTGGTAACCGGCGAAATACTCGCCCGGCCTGAGCGTGCTGGCCACCGCCACCTCCCCGTCGACTGAATATCGCGGGGAGAGCCGACTCCGAAACGACACGCCGGGCGGCCGGTGAGAACGCCGAAATCGCGTTGTGCCGCATTCATACACTGACGTCGTGTTGAAGTTGATCTTCTTCGTGCCGCTGGTGTGCTGGCTGCTGGTGGCGCACGGCATCCGTGCGCGGATTGTGGTGGGACTGTTGCTGACGGTCGTCGCGGGTCTTCAGGTCCTGGTGACGGGCGGATGGATTCTCGCGGGCGGAACGGTCACCGCAACTGTGGGATTGGCGCTACTGGCGCTGCTCGTGATGTTCTGCGGCTGGATCTTCGATCTTCCCGGTGCGCCGATGAGGAGTGAACCGGTTCGTGCGGTCAGGTCGATCGTCGGAGTAGCCGCGAGTCTCCTGTGGGGCGTGCTCACCCTGCTCGCGGTGCTCCTGGTCGCGGCGCTGTCCGTGATGGGACTGCAGGGCGTTCCCTACCCGTCGGACGATGAGCTGCTTCCCCTGCCCGCCGGACTCGTCATGCTGCGCGAATCCGAGCGGCAATGCGCCGGGAGCAGCGACACCCACTGCGGGCGCATGTATGTGATCGGCGGTTCGGGCACGGTCCGCGACACCGACGTCCCCGACCGCCTCGTCGACCAGTTCCGTGCCCGCGGCTGGTCTCTGGACTACCACGAGGACAAGCAGCAGTGGACGCAATGCCGCTCCACCGGTTGGCCGTTGGACCGTGTCCACACTTGCGTCTGGATCGACCGTCCGAAGCCCGTTGCGGCACAGACGCAATGGGATCGGGGCGCGGCCGCCACCGTGGACATCGAGAACGTGGACCGGATCGGCGGTTGAGCTAGGCGATGTAGGCGATGAGCTCGTCGATGTAGGCGCGGAACAGCGCCGCCATGTCGACGTTGTCGGGATCCACCAGCCACTGCAGCTGCAGCCCGTCCATCATCGCGAAGACCTGCCGGGCGACGGCGGCCGGATCGATCTCGCGGCGAATGCTGCCGTCCGCGATTCCGGCTCGCAGCGCGCCCGCGAGGAACTCCTGCAGATCGCGGTAGCGGTTGAGTGCCCAGTCGTGGGCCGGATGATCGGCGGTGACCGCCTCGCTGGTGAGCACCGTGAACAGCCGGACCAGCCCCGGCACATGCATGTTGTGGTCGACGAGCTGGGCCAGGCGCAGCAACGCGTCCTTGCCGTGCAGCTCCTGGTCGAAGCCGAGCCGGTCGTAGTCGAGCCGGTCGCGGTAATCCAGCACCGCCTCCAGCAGCGCCGCCTTGTTGGGGAAGTAGTGCAGCAGGCCGGGCTGCGACAGTCCGCAGCGGTCGGCGATCTCGGCGATGGAGGTGCTGCGGTAGCCGTTGTCGGCGAAGGCTTTCAGGGCCTCGTCGATGATCTGCTCGCGGCGGTCGTCGCCCCGGCGGCGGCGTCGGGGGTGGGGCGTCATGTGGTGGGACACTAGTCAAGCCGATTGAGCAGGCAAAATCCCACAACAGTCACGAAACGATAACAGTACCTAATGACCACTCGGTAAACTGGAATTCCGCTGGCACACTCGAGCCAGCCGTACAGGGCGGTACGAGGGAAGGATTGCCGATGAGTCAGGCCCAGATCACACCGATCACGCTGCGGGGAGCCGCCGGAAAGCTGGCCGGATGGGAGATCGAACCTCCCGCCGGCGTGCAGTCGCGCGGCACCGTGCTGCTGGTGCCGGGCTTCACCGGTTCCAAGGAAGACTTCGAGGCCATGCTGCCGCTACTGGCCGCCGCCGGGTATCGCGCGCTGGCCTACGACCAGCGCGGGCAGTGGCAGTCCGAGGGGCCGGACGAGGTGTCGGGCTACGCCATGGCCGACTTCATCGGTGACCTGCAGGGCGTGGTGGACCAGATCTCGCCCGACGAGCCGATCCACCTGGTCGGGCATTCCTTCGGCGGGTACGTCGCCCGGATCGCGGTGGTCGAGCGGCCCGGCCGGTTCCGCAGCTTCACCCTGCTCGCCTCCGGCCCGTCCTCGGTCGAGGACATCAACTTCCCGCCGCCGCAGCTGGTCGCGCAGATGGTGGAAGCCGGTGGGCAGGAACTCATCTGGCAGCAGATGAGCAACGCGCTGTTCGAGGCCGGGCAGACGCCGCCGCCGGAGCGCATGGAGTTCCTGCACGAGCGGATCCTGAAGACCAAGAAGGCCAATATCCTCGGCATCTTGAACTGCATGGCCGAGCCGCCGCTCAAAGATCCGGCGGCGCTGCGGGATTCGGGTGTGCCGCTGCTGGTCGCCTACGGCGACACCAATGACCTGTGGGCGCCGTCGGTTCACGAGGAGTTCGCGAAGCAGCTCAACGCGAAGACCGCCGTCTTCCACGGTTCCGGCCATGTGCCCAACGAGGATGTCCCCGACCAGGTTTGCGCCGAGCTCGTCACCTTCTGGAAGGAACAGGCATGACCGACGCCATCGACGACCTACTCGCCAAGCTCGACCTCCCCGCCAAGATCCGCCTGATCTCCGGCGCGAACTTCTTCCGCTTCGCCGGTGCGGACGGCATCGGCCTGGCCGAGATGCCGGTGTCCGACGGGCCTTCGGGCGTGCGCGGCGAACAGTGGGATGAGCGCGACCCCTCGGTCAGCCTGCCCTCCGGCACCGCGCTGGCCGCCACCTGGGATCGCGACCTGCTCACCGAGATCGGCGCGCTCATCGCCGCCGAGGCCCGCCGCAAGGACGTGTACGCCGTCCTCGGGCCCACCATCAACCTGCACCGATCCCCGCTCGGCGGAAGGCATTTCGAATGCTTCTCCGAGGATCCCATGCTGACCGCGGAGATCGCCGACGCCTACGTGCGCGCGGTGCAGGCGCACGGCGTGAGCGCCTGCCCGAAGCACTACGTGGCCAACGACTCCGAGACCGAGCGCTTCACCGCCGACGTGATCGCCGACGAGCGGACCCTGCGCGAGCTGTACCTGTACCCGTTCGAACGGTCCGTCCAGGCGGGCGCGTGGATGATCATGGCCGCCTACAACTCGGTCAACGGGGTCACCATGACCGAGAACCCGCTGCTCGACGAGCCGTTGAAGGGCGAGTGGGGCTTCGACGGCGTGGTGGTCTCGGACTGGACCGCGGTGCGATCCACGGTCGGCGCCGCCAAGGGCAACGACCTGGCCATGCCGGGGCCGTGGGAGCTGTGGGGCGCGCCGCTCGAGGAAGCGGTCCGCCAGGGCGAGGTGCCCGAGGCCGCCATCGACGAAAAGGTCCGGCGCATCCTGCGATTCGCCACCCGCGTCGGTGCGCTGAACGGGTCACCGCAACCGGTCCCGACCTTCACCGACGAGGCTTCGCGACGCGTGGTGCGCGAGGCCGCGGCCAAGGCCATGACGCTGGTAGGCAATGACGGCACCCTGCCCCTGAAGAATCCCGCGAGCGTCGCCCTGCTCGGATCCGCCGCCGCCGAACCGCGTTTCATGGGCGGCGGCAGCGCCACGGTGATCCCCACGCACACGGTCTCCCCGGTCGAGGGCCTGTCCGCGGCGCTGCCGATCGTCCACACGGCGGGTGTGCACCTGAGCGACACCATGATTCCCGTCCCGCTGGACCTGGTCACCGATCCGGAGACCGGCACCGCGGGCCTGTCGCTGCGCTACCTCGACGGCGACACCGTCCTCGACACCGAACACCGCACCGCGGGCAGCCTCATGCTGTTCGGCAATCCGAATGCCATGCGGGCCAAGGCCATCGAGCTGCGCGGGCGGCTGCGCGCCGACGCGGCGGGGGAGTGGCGCATCGGCTTCGCCGGGGTCGGCAGCCTGAGCCTGACCCTCGACGGCGAGCAGGTGCTCGCCGACACCGTGCTGCCCGAGGGCGCCGACCCGGTCGAGATGCTGCTGAATCCGCCGCAGCGCTTCATCACCCGCGAGCTCGCCGAGGGGCAGGAGGTCGAGGTTCTGGTGCGCATGGTGCCCGGCGGCGGATTCCCGGCCATGGGCATCACCTTCGCGGTCGGCCGCCCACGCCGCTCGGCCGACGAGGAGTTCGCGGCGGCGGTCGAACTGGCGCGCACCAGCGAGGTGGCGATCGTGGTGGTCGGCACCACCGAGCAGATCGAATCCGAGGGCTTCGACCGCACCTCGCTCGCGCTGCCCGGCCGCCAGGACGAGCTGGTGGCCGCGGTGGCCGCGGTCAATCCGCGCACCGTCGTGGTGGTGAATTCCGGTTCCCCCGTGGAGATGCCGTGGCGCGACGATGTCGCCGCGGTCCTGCTCACCTGGTTCCCGGGCCAGGAATTCGGCACAGCACTGGCCGATGTGCTCACCGGCGCCGCCGAGCCGGGCGGCCGCCTGCCCACCACCTGGCCCAAGACCATGGCCGACGTCCCGGTGCTGGACACCAAGCCCGCGGGCGACAATGCGCTGCCCTACACCGAGGGCATCCACGTCGGCTACCGGGCGTGGCTGAAATCCGGTGTGGCTCCGGCCTATCCGTTCGGCCACGGACTCGGCTACACCAGCTGGGAGCTGGCCGATCTGACCGTGTCGGGCCGGACCGCCACCGTCACCGTACGCAATACCGGCGACCGTCGCGGCCGCCAGGTCGTGCAGGCGTACCTCTCCCGGGAGAGCAGCGCGGTGGATCGGCCGGTGCGCTGGCTGTCGGGCTTCGCGGTCGTCGAGGCGGAGGCGGGTGAATCCGTCACCGCCACCATCGAATTGCCCGAACGCTCCTTCCAGCATTGGACCGAGCAGGGCTGGGCCATCGAACCGGGTTCGTTCACCGTGCACGTGGGCACCTCGGTGACGGCGCTTCCCCTCACGGCCGACATCGGCTGATTCACCTCGAAGGCAACGAATTCCGGTCGGCGACGGCCGGAATTCGTGTCTATACGGGCGGTGCGCTGACATTCAGTGCCGGAGTTTGTGCCCGGCTGTGTATTCCGTTGCTGACATGACATGATCATGTACTATCTGGCGGCATCGAAAGGGGCTGTACAACAACCCTTTTTGTGCTGGTGTTCATGGTTGGGCGGCAGGGGGTTGTCGGGCAAGTAGTACTAGAGGAACTTCAGCGAAGTTGTCGAAGCGCAGGGGCAGTTCGTCAGCACGGTGAGGGTGTTGACGGCGAGACGACGTCTGACTGCCGTTCGCCCAAAAGGAATCCAGCGTGTCCGAAAATTTCCCGGATCATCCCGCCGCCCTGTCCGCCACTCCCACAGATCTTTCCGTGCTGTTGCGGCCGTCCCCGCCCGGGGCTCCGACCGATGTGGTGAAACTCCACCCGCGCAACGGCTATCTGCTGTGGGCCGATCTCCCGCCGGTACTCGTACTGGGCAGCTCCGGCGGCTCGGGCGCGACCACCACCGCGCTCGGCATCGCCGGCGCCGCCGCCTACGACTACGGTGAGCATTCCCCGATCGTGGTGGACGCCACCACCACCGGCGGTGACCTGGCCGCCCGCGGCTGCGACACCATCGACGCCGCCGGCACCGTCCAGTCCTGGCTCAATATGACCCATCGCAGCCTGCCCTCCACCGTGATCGACAGCTGCGGCGAAAACAGTTCCGGCGTAGGCGTATTGCCCCGCGGCCCCGAAGCCCTGCCCCGCCGCGAAACCTACTCCTCGGTCCACCGCGACCTGACCGAGGCCGGCTGCTTGCCCATCTACGACGGCGGCGGCCCTGTCACCAACCGCATGGTCGCCCCCCTGTTGAGCGATTCCCGCATCTCCCTGATCATCACCCTCGCCGCCCGCCCCGACGCGGTGAACCGCCTCAAACCGGCCCTGATCTGGCTCGACGACAACTACAGCCAGTACCACCTGGCCGAAGCGATCATCGTCGTCACCCGCCAACACCCCAAAGACGGCCCCCTCGTCACCGAACACGTCCGCAAATACCTGGGCGACGTAGTCCGCGCGGTAGCCGAAATCCCCTACGACGCCCACCTCGGCGCCGGCGGCCCCATCAGCTGGCGCCGCCTGGCACCCCCCACCCGAGCCGCCTACCGCCAGCTCGTCAACCTCCTCCGCTGACCCTTCAGCTCCCTCGGAAGAACCGGATATAGAACGCCCCGAACACCAATACGATCCCGACGTTCACCATCAGCCGCCCCCAGAAGTGCTGCCTGAAGAACAGCACATCCACCCCCACGATCACGGCGACCATCGCAAGCACGTAGATCACCCCCACGACCTGCTTTCCCATACCCCTCTTTCTACTCCCGCTTTCCCGGCAGGAGCGGAAGGACGCGCGATGTCCCTATGCTGTCGGCATGGTCGGGGCGCGACGGGGTGAGAGTGGTTCGGCGCGGGTACTTTTCGCTCGGCGGCTGGTGGAGTTGTTCGAGGCGGCGGGGAAGCCGACGCTCGAGCAGGTGGTGCGGATCACCGGGGAGCGGGTGCGGGGTGCGCGGCGGCCGAGGACGGACAAAGTCGTCACCGTGCAGCGGATCAGTGACTGGCGGGCCGGGCGGGCGGTTCCCGGGCAGTTCGAGTCCGTGTCACCGGTGTTGGTGACGCTCTTCGCATTGGCCAAGTCCCGATCGGGCACGGTCTCCGACGAGCTGGTCGATCCGCGGGCGTGGGAGCGCTGCTGGAAAGCCGCGGTGGGCGAGGCCGGAACACCGATTCGGCGGGCCCAATCGGCGCGCGAGCCGGTGCCGGGGCCGGTGGCGACCAGAACCTTGCCTCGGGATGTGATCACCTTCGTGGGCCGTGACGAACAACTCGGCCGCATCGTCCGCGCGGCCGCGCCGGGGCGAGTGGTCTCGGTCCATGCGATCGACGGCATGCCCGGCATCGGCAAGACGGCACTGGTGATCCGGGCCGCGCATCTGGTCTCCGACCGATTCCCGGACGGGCGCTATTTCGTCGAATTCAATTCGCATGTGCCCGGACTCGCTCCGGCCGATCCGTTCCATGTGCTGGAGCGGCTGTTGAGCGATCTCGGTGTGGATCCCCGCCACATTCCGAACTCGCTCGAGCGTCGTCGCGACCTGTGGCGCGATCGGCTCGCGGGTCGGCGCGTCCTCCTGGTCTTCGACGATGTCGGCGACCACGCCCAGATCGAGCCGCTGCTTCCGCCCGGGCAGGACAGCCTGGTGCTGGTGACCAGCCGCCGTCGTCTGATCGGTCTCGAAGGCTCGACGCCGATGCCCTTGGACTGCCTCACCCCGGACGCCGCGATCGAGATGTTCTGGAAGCTGGCACACCGGGATCCGGTCGAAGACGACGCCGCCGCGGTCGCCGAGGTCGTGCGACTGTGCGGATTCCTACCGCTCGCCATCGTCGTGCTGGCCGGGCGATTCGCACACCGCCCGACCTGGACGGTCGCCGATCTGGCAGCCGAGCTTTCCACCGCTCACGATCGCCTCACCGAGCTCGGCGCCGGACGGCGTGCCGTGCGAGCCGCATTCGCGACCTCGTATGAGGCACTGTCGCCGCTGCGGCAGTTCATGTTCCGGCGCCTGGCACTCCACCCGGGCCCCGATCTCGACGCTTTCGCCGCCGCGGCTCTGGCGGCGGTTCCGGTCGCCGAGACCAGGCGGTGTCTCGACGCCCTCTATATCGACCATCTGATCGAAGAAGTCGCCCCGGGCCGCTACCGATTCCATGACCTGCTAAGGGAATTCGCCCGTGAGCTCGCCCACAGTGATCCGGCCGAGGAAAATGCCGCAGCGCTCGAGCGCCTCCTCGACTACTACGTGGACGCTTCCCGCCGGGTCGGCCGACTCATGCCGCCCGTGGCCGGGGGAGACTCGACTGCCACCGGGCTGCCCGAGGCTCGCCTGACCGATGTGGCAGCCCTGGCCTGGATGCGCGCCGAGCGGCAGAACCTCCTGGCGTGCTTGACCTATGCCGCGTCCAAGGATCAGATGACTCGCGTCATCCAGCTGACCGGTGCGCTCGCCGAGGAATTGCGATTGCACGGTCCGTGGCAGATCGGCATTGCCTACAGTCAGCGTGCCGCGGTCGCACGGCACACCATGAACGACTTCGACGCGCAGACACTCGCGCTCAAAGATCTTGCGCCGCTTGGCTATCTGGCCGATGGATATCTGCTCGCGGCCGACCTGTTGCACCGCAGGCTCGCCGACCACTCGGGGCTGGAGCCGAGACTGAAGGCGCTCGCACTGCAATGCCTGGGGCGGACCCGCCTGCTGGCAGGACAGTTCGACGCCGCCATCGAACCACTGTCTCAGGCCATCGATTTCATCCGCGCGACCGGCGACCCGGTGTGGGAAGGATTCGCGCTGAATTTCCTGGGGTGGGCGTACCACTTGATCGGCGACTACCGGACGGCCAAAGACCTCATCCGGCGGGGGATGGCCATCCACATCGGCAACGCCCACGCGATGGGTGAAGCCGTATCCCGCATGAACCTCGGCTGGATCTGGTGCCTCGAGCGTCGGCACCCCGAGTCGATCGAGCAACTTCTGCTGGCCGAAGCGACCTTTCGGCGCCTGGCGCGCAGGTCCGATGAGGCTTTCGCGATTCTCATACGAGCGTGGAATCTGCACATGATGGGGGACTACACCGAGGTCGACGAACCGATGAACCGAGTGCGTGAGCTCTATCGAGCGGTCGGCAACCGGTCCGGCGAAGCGTTCATTCTCAGCAATCTCAGCGCCACCCGCATGGTGGCGGGTGACCATGACGAAGCCATCCGTATGCTGCACGACACTCGGACGTTCTACGAGCAACTCGGCAACCGGTCCGGCGTGGCCTCCGCGCTGAACAACCTGGGCGCCGCCCAGTGCCATGTGGGCGACTATGCCGCCGCCGAGGAGCTGATCGGGCAGGCGCTGGAAATCTATGAGGCGGTGGGTAACCGGACCGGAGAGTCCGAGGCCCGCGCCAACCTGGGCTGGGTCCGGCACTGTCGCGGCGACGACCCGGCCGCCGACGAGCTGCTGCACCGGGCATTGACGACCAGCCGCGCCATCCAGCACCACACCGGGGAAGCCGAGACCCTCATCCGTATCGCGGCTTGCGCGGAGGCCCTCGGCAACACCGACCGAGCCCTGGCCACCTATGACGAGGCCGCCCGCCTGGCCACTCGCATCGCTTCCCCACTCGAGCTCGCCCGCGCCCTCCACGGCAGCGCTCGCTGCCTGTACTCACTCGGCGACCATGACCGAGCGCGAGCGGCCCTGGCCGAAGCCCTCCCTCGCTACCACCTGCTGTGCGCCATCGAAACCGACGCCGCCGCAGCACTACTCGACGAGCTAGAGGGACATCTTGCCGTTGTCGACGGTGTAGACGGCGCCGTGGACGGCGGAGGCGTCGTCTGAGCAGAGGAAGGTGATGACGTTGGCGACCTGGGCCGGGTCCATGAGGCCGCGGGCGGCGGCCACTTTCATGATCAGCGTGTAGTCGGGGTCGGTGGGGAAGGTGAAGTTCTGGACCATGGGGGTGGTCATGCCGCCGGGGCAGACGGCGTTGATTCGGATTCCGCGGGAGTCGAATTCGAGGGCCATGGCTCGGGTGAGGCCGAGGAGGCCGTGTTTGGCGGCGCAGTAGGCGGCGGAGTAGGCCTGGCCTTCCAGGGCCGCTACCGAGGCTACGTTGACTATGCAGCCGGTGCGGTCGAGGAGGTGGGGGAGGGCGGCTCGGGACAGGAAGAAGGGGGCGTTGAGGTTGATGGCGAGGTCGTGGTGCCAGTCGGCGTCGGTGACCTCGGCGGTGTGGCGCATGGTGTGGGCGCCGGCGGCATTGACGAGGATGTCGATGCCGCCGAAACGGTCCACGCACGCGCCGACGACCTCGGTGCAGGCGGCGGGATCGGTGAGATCCGCGGCGAGCCAGGCGGTTTCGGGGCCCTCGAGCGCCTTGGCGAGGCGGTCCTCGTCGCGGCCGACGCCGAAGACCTGTGCCCCGCCCTCGATCAGCTGTTCCGCCACTGCCTGGCCCAGGCCGGAGGACGCTCCGGTGACCACCGCTACGCGGCCATCGAAGCGTCCGGCACCACTGCCCGTCATACCCGTCTCCGTTCCATTACCGGGCGGCCGCGAAATCGCCGTCCGTTGTAACGGGTTACAAAATAGCCGGATCAGGCGGCGGTGGCAGTGCGGATGATGATGTTGCCGGTCGAGGTCTGGGCGTGCACCTGTACGGTGCCGTGCCCCGGGGCAGCGGGGGCCAGCTGGTTGGCGACCGAACCGTTGGGGGTGTTGGTTTCCAGCTGCACGGCGCTGCCGGGCTGGACGCCGACCTCGATGTCGCCGGTGGCGGTCTGCAATTGGAACTCACCGCTCGCGGCGCCGATGATGCGAATATCGCCCATGGAGGTCTTCACCTCACCGCCGGCGATATCACCGGACCCGATCAGGTTGCCCACCGCGATGGTGGCGTCCAGCTTCGAGCCCGCCGGCACGTGCACGGTCACCTCGACCGAGTTCTTGCCGCCCAGGTTCTTCCGCCATCCCTTCGGGGCCAGCACGCTGACGGTCCCGGCGTGGAACCCCACCTCGATCTGCTCGGCGGCCTTCACATCGGCTTTCTTGCCCGCGTCGGTCGGCTGCACGTCGACCACGGTGTCGGTGCGCTCGGAGGCGACGACGGTGACGTTGGCGACGGCCAGGTCGATGCTCAGCGCGATGGCGGCGGGGGTCTGGAAGGTGTTCATTGCTAGCTCCTCAGGTAGGTGATCCGTTCGATCTGAGAACTACTTTCGCCAGCCCCGCTGATATCGCCCTGACACCGACCTGACACACCCCCTGACACCCCGTTCTCCCAGCTCAGCCGATGTTCTTCTGCAACAGCAGGTTCACCACATCGGTGTACCGGTCCGGAAAGTCCATCGGAATGATCCCGTAGTGGGCCGTCTGCCCGCGATGCGCGGTGAGGTACGCCGCGACCTGCGGCATGATCGCGGCCGCATTGTCCTTGGGCCACGCGTCGTCGGCGAAGCTGGTGAAGTTGATGTACTGCAGCGTGTTCGAGGGATCCCCCGCCGCCTTGTTCAAACAGTCCTGGACGTACCCGAACTTGTCCCCGCCGGACGACCCGAAGTTCGAGGTTCCGGAGGTGAGTCCGGCCAGGCCGTAGTCCTTGTACCGATCCTGAAGGTAGAAGCGGTCATTGGTGAACACCCCGTTGTCCCCGCCCGGCCATTGCAGGCAACCCAGCGAGTTGCTGAACTGCGCGATCAGCACAACACGCCCGCGCGCCTCGCCGAGGCTGGGCATGCGGTTCTGCAGCCAGAACAACGGTCGGTATCCCTTGGTGTCCAAGTACCCGTTGAAGATTCGCTCGAAATTCGCGCCGACATCGTTGTTGGTCCCGTCCTCTTTCTTGACCCGCATGACGAGGACTTCCCCAGGATTGGCGGTCAGGAAGGCGCGGCACTGGTCGAGCACGGAATCGAAGGTGATGCCCTGATAGAACGATGAGTGATAGATGCCGAACGAATCGGCGGTGTGATCCTGCAGCCCGTTGCAGCGAATATCCAGGAACCGGATCCCATTGGCGAATTGATCGGGCAGCGACCAATTCTGGGTGTGCGCCCACTCGGTCCCGTTGGCGGGATTGGTGCAGCACGAATCATGAGTGCCCGGAATGGTCAGCCGCAGCATCGAGGTGGCGTCGGGCAGCGCCGACATCCACGCCTGGGGCGGCGCGACCGCCCGCGCGGCAGGGCTGAGGAAGCTGGTGGCGGCCGCACCGAGCGCGGCGGCCACGGTGGTGCGGGCGAAGTCTCTCCGGGTCAAGCTCATAGAGCGGGGAGCCTAACCTGGACAAGGGACCAAGATCGTCGGTTTGCCCGATTATCCCGTCAGCCCGCTTCGACGCTCAGCGTGATGGTGGTCCAACCCCCGACATGGATTCGATCCCCCTCCCGCAGCGGCACAGCCGTTTTGGCCGGAATCGGCTGCGCGCTGTCATTGACGCAGGTCCCGTTGGTCGACCCCAGATCGGTGACCGACACCCCGTTCCCGTCGATGTGCAGGATCGCGTGCGACCGCGACACCGCGACGTCCGCGGGCGCGACCGACAGATCGATATCCGGATGAATCCCCTGCGACACGCTGCGCTTGCCGATCAGGATGTCATTGCCCGACAAGGCGATCCGCCGCTCCGGGTAATAGTCGGGAAACTCCACCCGCTCCAGATCGGGCCCCTTCTGCGCCCGCATCCGCGCGTAATGGTCCGGATCGGCGGAGATGGTGGCGACCCATACGGTCGCTCCCTGCGACCGGGGATTCAGGACCGTCTCCGCCGGCACCGCGGCCTCGACCACCGGCGGCGCGACCGGCGCCGCCCCCAATTCCGAATCGTGCCCGCAGTTCTCGCAGAACCGCCCCTCCGACGGCACCCCGCAATTCGGGCACAACGTGGTCTGCGGCCCCGCGGCCATCGGCGCGCCGCACACATCGCAGTAGTCGGTGGCGCCGGACTGATGCCCTTCGGTGCAGAACGCCATCACGACTCCTTGCGAACCCGTGCGGTCTTGGTGGAGCGCACGTCGAGTTCCATCTCCTCGTCGCGCTCGACCTTGTTGCGCAGCCGGATGGTCCCGGTCCGCTCGTCCACCACGTCGACCACGCTGAGCAGCAGTTTGGCGGTGTTCTCATTGCCGGACTCGGTGGCCAGGTGGTAGGCGCGCTGGAGTTTGGCGGTGGCCGTGGCGAAATCGCCCTGTTTGCGCGCGGTCAGTCCCTCCTGCACGGTCTGCGCCAGCTCGGCCTGCCCGGTGTAGTGGGCGACCCGCCGGCTGATGCGCGCCGACTTGTCGGTATCGGTGGTCCAGGTGGCCTTCACCAGCCCCTGCCCGAGCACCTCGGCGCCGGCGAGCACGCTCACCCGCGCGGCCAGCTTCTCCCGATCCGGTCCGGCGGGCTCGATGTCGAGCTGTATGTGATAGTCGCGGTCCTCCGCACCCCAGGAACCCAGCGAGTACTCACCGACCTGCGGCCCCGTCTCGGTGCGCCGCGCGGTCAGATCCTCGATGAACGGCGCGACCTGCTTGAGGAACACGACCCGGGCGCCCACCGGCGTCCACGCCCGCAGCGTCAGCTCCGGAATCGCCTTCTCCATCGAGGCTTCCATCATGTCGGCGAAGTCCGCGGCCAGCTGGTCGGCCCGCTTCACCAGGTCCACCGTGCCGTGCAGCGCCGAGGCGATGGACCGCAGCTCGCTGACCTCCCAGTCCGCCCCGACTCCGCGGCAGTCGCAGGTGAACAGCCCCTCCGAGAGCCGGATCTCCTCGGCCAGCCGCTCGGGCGTCTCGTGCTCGTTCTTCCCGTCGGTGAGCAGGATCGCGTGCACCATCGCGCCCGGATGCTGTTGCGCGATCAGCCGGGACAGTCCCAGCCAGGTGCCCATCGCGGTGCCGCCGTGCGGGGAGAGCCGATCCAGCGCCTGCCGCGCGTTGACCCGCTCCTGCGGACCGGCGATGGCCGAGGGACCCTGCCGCGGATACACGACCTGCGCCTTGTCGGTCCCCTCGACGATGGCGAAGCGGGTGCCGTCGGGCATCACGTCCAGCGCGGCCAGCGTGGCCCGGCGTGCGCCCGCGAATTTGTCGGCCCCGCCCATGGATCCGGAGGTGTCGATGATCAGGATCTCGAGCCGCTGCTGGGGCGGCGCGGCCACCACCAGGTCGTCGGTGGCCTCGATGCTGATGATGGCGTCGACGGTGCGCACACCCTCGGCGAGGAACTCGTTCTGGTCGACGGTGACCGAAAGGCCTTTGCTCTCAGCGGAAGTCACTGTGTGTCTCCTGTGGCTGTTCGTGACGGTACAGGTACGAGGGCGACGGTGATGTTGTCCTTGCCGCCCGCCCCCAGGGCGTGCTCCACCAGTGCGCGGGCCGCGGGCAGCGCGGGCAGCGTGTCGGTGAAGCGGGACAGCGCCGCCGCCTCGGGGAGGTAGTTCCACAGCCCGTCGGTGCACAGCAGCAGCACGCCGGGCTCGGAAGTGCGCAGAGTCTGCACGCAATGGGGGGACCACTGGTGTTCGCTGTCGGCGCCCAGCCAGCGGGTGAGCACGTGGGCGTGCGGGCCGTCCATGGCGGTCTCCGCGTCCAGCAGCCCGTTGTCGACCATGGCCTGGGCCAGCGAATCGTCCACGGTCAGCCGCTGCGAATCCTGGGGCCGCAGCCAATAGGCGCGGCTGTCACCGACATTCGCGACGGTGACGGTCGCGCCGTCGCCGTCGCCGTCGAACTGCACGATGGCCGACACATAGGTGCACGACGGCGATTTCCCGTCCGGCGACCCGACCGCCTTGACCGCGGCCGCCGCCGCGGTGAGCCCGGCCATGGCGCACTCCTCGGCGGGCAGTTCCGAGGCCAGCGCCGACAGGCAGGCGTCCAGCCCCGCCCGCACCGCCGCTCCCGAAGCCGCCTGGGGATCCTCGGAGGTCGACACCCCGTCGCACACCGCGATCACGGTCGCGGCGGGCCGGTCCGGCACGGCGCCCTCCACGACGGCCGCCGCGACCGAATCCTCGTTGCGCGCGTGCAGCAATCCCCGATCGGTGATCAGGTACGCCGCCCCCAGGTCGGCCTCGAACCGATCCCTTTCCGGTCCCAGTTCACCGCAGGTCGAGCAGTATCCGTCCGGATCGAACTCGCTGCTGCCGCACCCGGTGCAGTCCGGCGCGGGACTGGACCCGAAGCTGGCCGTGGTTCCGGTGACCGGATCCATCCGCGCGGCGCGCGCGGCCTCGGCGACGGGCACCGTCCCGCCGCCGCTGGGCCGGAACTCCTTGGGCGGCAGGGCGATCAACCGGACCCCGAGCTTGCGCCCGCACGCCTCGCAGAAGCGGTCGGTGTCGGCGGCGAAGGTGCCGCAGGACGGGCAGCGGGCCGTCACCGCAGCGTCCTCGGCCGTACGGCATTGGCCTGCTCCACCAGCGCGATGCGCTCCCACATGTCCTCGGTCTCGTGCGCCAGATCGCGATAACAGCGTTCCAAACCGGTGCGTACCCCTTGCTGATCGAGCGCCACCCCCAGCAGCGGGGAGTGGTCGGTGGGCACCCTGCCCAGGCGCAGCCACCGCAGCGCCGCATCCAGAACCCCCAGCCGAGCCTGTGCGGCACGGCGTTTCGAGTCGAGGGTCAGGCTATCGATACGCTTGCCCGCATCGCGAACCATTTGTTCGGTGAGCTGTTCCGGATCGTCAACGGCCAGCAAGGTTTCCACGGCGGTGACCCCGGCCTCGGTATGCACGGCCGACGCGGCGTCCACCTGATCCAGCACCGTGACGGCCCCCGCTCGATCATCGACCGCCCGCCGCACCCGGGCCGCTCCGAAAGCAGCACTGGTGAACGACCGATCGGTGCGCCACACCATGTCGTAATACCGCATCGCCCGCCCGCGTTCGGCCTCGCCCATGATCTCCGCCGTCACCGCGAGCGCCAGCTTCGGTGCGGCCTCGCCGGGCAGCGCGCTGTAGAGCGCGTCGAATTCACCTGCCGCCCCGGCCCAATCGCCCTGCAACATCCGGGCCTGCCCCGCGTACCAGGTCAGCCGCCAGTCACCGGCCAGACTCTCGCCCACCTCGTCCAGCCGCCGCAACGCATCCTCGGCATCCCCGAATTCCAGTGCGGCGCGGATCAATCGCAGCGGAATCTCCACCGATTCCTCGCGCCCGGTGACCACCGACGCCAGCCCCGCGGTGAACTCCCGCTCCAGATCCTCCGGCGTGACCGCACTGGTCGAGGCGAGCAGCGCCGCACCGCTGTCACTCGGATCGACCAGCGGCACCGGCAATGCCGCGATGATCGCCCGCGGATCCTCGGGCGCCCGATCGCCTACCCCGAACACCGCGCGCGGCGGCCCGAACCGCGTCGACAGTCCCGGCCGCGGCCGCCCGTCCTCCTGGGCCAGCACCTCGCGCAGAACCCCGGTGAGCTGATCGCTCATCTCGGTCATGGAGGTGAACCGCGCCTCGGGGTCGACATCGGTGGCGCGCACCAGGAATCGGTACAGCGACTCGTGCTTTGCCATGAGCGGCTCGGCGTCGGGCCCGGGCAGCGGCCCCATCTCATGGTTCACCGGCGGGATCCGCATGATCAGCGCCGCCAGCGTCCGCCCCACCGTGTACACCTCCGACGCGATCGTCGGCCCGGTGTGGGCGATCTCCTTGGCCTGGTACCCCGGTGTGCCGTAAATGGTCTCGTTCTGATCGTGCAGCCCGATGACCGCGCCCAGGTCGATGAGCTTGAGTTGCTCCTCGGTCTGCATCACGTTGTCGGGCTTGAAATCGCAGTAGGCCAGCCCGCGGTCGTGCAGGTACTCCAGCGCGGGCAGCATCTCCATGATGTAGGCGATGGCCTGCGCGGGCGGCAGGTACCGCTGGTCGGCGGTGCGCTGTTCGCGCACCAGCTGTTTGAGCGACTTGCCGCCGACGTACTCCATGACGATGTAGCCGACCGGCTTGCCGTCGGGCCCGGTGTCCTCGGCGAAGTTGTAGATCCGCACGATGTTCGGGTGGTCGACCTGCGCGAGGAACCGCTTCTCGGCGACCGCGGCCCGCATGGCGTCCACGTCACCGGTATTGAGCAGGCCCTTGAGCACGACCGGCCGATCGTCGACCTTGTGGTCCACGGCCAGATAGATCCACCCCAGCCCGCCGTGCGCCAGCGGCCCCAGCACCTCGTACTGGCCGCCGACGACGTCCGTGCGAGTCAGCTTGGGAGTGAACGAGAACCGCGTCCCGCAGTGCGGGCAGAAGCCTTCCGCGCGTCCGGGCTTGCCGTCGCGGCTGCGCCCGACCGGCCGCCCGCACTTGCCGCAATCGCGATGGTTCTCCGGCACTTCCGGATCGACCAGTACGGCCTCGGCCGGATCCCGGCGCGGCACGGACGGCACCTTGACCATGCCCGCGCCCAGCCGCCCCCGGCTGCCGCCGGTCGATCCCGACCGCCCGGTGCGAACCGAGCGACCAGACCGGGACACCCGGCTGGACACGGACGCCGAATGCCCGGTATCGCGCGCGGTGGTCGCCATCGCCGAGACCGACGCGGGCGCACTACCGCACACATCGCAGTACCCGTCGACAATCGTTCCCGTACAGCCGGGTTCGGCGCATTTATCCGAGGACGAGCTCGCGCTGGGTGCGGCCGCGGCCGGGGCAGCCGACGGCGCGGTCCCGCAGGTATCGCAGTACCCGTCCTCGATGGTCCCGGTGCAGCCGGGCTCGGTGCAGTTCATGATCGCCTCCCCGATTTCTGCGCGATGAGCTGGCGGTAGTCCGTAATGGCCCGCGTGACCGCGGCCAGATCGCAGGGCCTGCGCGAAAGCAGCCCCGCGGCAATGCGACTGGAGGCCAGCACATCCTGGTCCTCGCTGACTCCCAGCCGGGCGGCCTTGGCCCGATAGGAACTGAACCGGCCGCTCAGCTCTATCCGCCGATCGAGCAGCCCCTGGGCCAGTTGCTCGTTGCGGTTGGCGGTATCCAGCGCCCGCGCCAGCCGCTGCCGCAACTCCCACAGTGCCGCCGGTTCCGGCGGATTCGCCTCCAGCGTCGTCAATTCCGCCCCGTACAGCGCGCTGTCGTCCGCCTGCCGGGGCAGCGGCGCGGCCAGAATGGTCCGCTCCACCTCGACCCGCGCATGGTCGGCCCGCTCATACGTCCGTCGCAACGCCTCGACGCGCGACCGGGCCTGCTCGACCGCGCCGTCCCAATTCGTCGACATGGCACGCAGTTCGGTGAGTACCGTGGCGGCCTCGCGCATGCGCCGGGTCAGCTCCCCGAGCCTGCGGTCGAGCACCTCGGGCGCGAGCGCGAGCGGATCGGTCGCGACATCGATGGACAGCGTGTCGATATCGTCGGTGAGCGCCCGCAATTCGGGAATCGACCCGCCGAGGCGATCCAATTCCTTCTGCAGCGGCGCGATATCGGACATGACCCGGTTGTGCACGGCCTCCACGGCGTCGAGCACCCGCACCACCACCGGGAACGCGCCCCGCATGCGATCCAGCATCTCGGCGATGCCGATCAGCTGCACCTGTTCGCGCGGCCCGCTCAGCGAGCGCTGCGACATGGGAATCGCCGTGCGCGACAACTCGACCGGCTGCCCGCGCAGCAGCCGGGTCAGCTCCTCGCGGTCCAGCGCGTCCAGCCGCCGCCGCGCGCGAGCCGCCCTGGCCCGGTCCAGCACAGTACCCAGCCGCCCGAAGTCCTCCCACATCAACTCCAGCGCGGCGCGCGCCGGGGCCCAATGCTGTTCGGTCACCCCGCTCGGCGGAAACCGGCGCAGCAGCACCAGCCCCGGATGCTTGTCCATTTCGACCAGGGTCGCGGCGATGGTCTCGATTTCGTGTGCCCGCTCGGCGATTTCGCGATCTATTTCGGCGACGGTGAGAATGTGCCCAGGATTCCCGTGCATGGCCGGCTCAATTGCTGTATTTCGCGACCGGGGGACCGTTGGACGGGCCGAGCACGCTGAGCCGCTGGTTGTAGATCCGCAGCCAGGTGCCGTCGCCGCGAATCCGCTCCAGCACGCCATTGACGAATTGAACGAGATCGGTCTTGTCCTTCTGGATTCCGACGGCGTACACATCGGTGGCCATCGGATTGCCGACCACCTCGAGATTCGGGTCCTGGACCTTCAACCCGTAGAGCAGCGGCAGGTCGGTGCTCGCGGCGTCGACCTCACCCTGCTGCAGCGCGGTCAGGCAGTCCAGCCAGTTCTCGATGCCGATCACGGTGGGCCGCTGTTTGTCCGGGAGTGCGAACACCGCGTCCAGCGTCGTCGAGTTGGGAATCCCGCAGACCTTCTTGCCGCCCAGATCCGCCGCCGAGTGAATACCCGAGCCGGTGGTCACCAGCACCCGCTGATCGGTCTCGAAATACACCGACGAGAACTGGATGTCCTGGCGGCGAGCGCAGGTCGGCGTGAAGTCCTGGACGACGATGTCGACCTCGTTGTTCTTCAACGCCTGCACCCGGTTCGCCGAATCGATCGGGTGCAGTTCGGCCTTGTCCGGATCGCCGAACAGATCGCGGGCGATCTCGCGCGCGAGATCGATGTCGAAGCCCTCGAGCTCACCGCTCTTCGGATCGCGGTAACCGAACAGGAATTGGTTCTGGTCCACGCCGATCCGGATCTTGCCGGAAGCGCGGATGGCCGCCACGCTCGGCCCGGTGGCTCCCTGGACCGGGCGCAGACTCGCGGTCGGGTCACAGGCGGTGTCGCCACGCTGATTCGGCGACGATGCCAGCACCTTCGCCCCCGCCGGCAGCCGGTTCTCGCTCGGCAGCTGGAACGGCGCGGCGTCGGGCGTGGACCCGCACGCGGCGGCCAGCAATGCCACGGCTGCCACCAGCAGCATCCGAATCCGCGTCTTCACAGGAACTCCTTCAACCGCGGCCACACCCCGCCGACAATGGCGGCCGCCGCGCCCAGCAGCAGCACCAGCATGCCGAGCGAACTCAGGGTGAGGGCATTTCCGGCCGTGTTCACATCGTCGCGCACTTCCTGGCGCGTCCGCTCGAGTTCGGATTTCAGTGCGGTATCGAGGGCGGCGAACTGGACGGCCGATCCGTCACCATCGGTCTTGATCGCCTGGTCGACCGCACCGCGAAAGTTATTGCTCTTGTACGAGGCGACCTCGTGCTGATGGCCCGTCTGCCAGCCGGAGAAGGCCGTGGTGGCGGGCGAATCGCTGCCCAGCAACGAACTCAGATCCCCCCGCAGCTGATCGCTGCTCGCGGTGAACCGCTTCTCGCTCTCGTCGAGATTGCCGCGCGTGATGAGCTGCAGCGTCTCCTCGGTCCGGGCCTGCTGCGCCAGAATCCGTGCCTGCGCCAGCTTTTCGAACCGCGACGTGGCCCCCGTGTCGATGGCCGCCGAGGCCGCGATGGTGGTGGCCACGATCCACAACAAGGCGACCACCGCCAGCCCCGCGGCCGCGGCGACACCCGTATTGACCCACCGATTGGTACGCCGCAGCAGTATCCAGCTGCCGAGACCACAGGCGGCCAGCAGCAATACCAGCAACCCCGAGGACCACAACGGCAATCCCGTGATCGCGTCCTGATCCCGGTGCAGCTGCCCCAGCCGGACCTTCTCCAGCTCGTCGGCGTTCTTCAGGATCGAGCCCTGCATGAGCGCGGAAGCCTGCCGCAGATACGCCGAGCCGACCGGCAGCCCCTGCCGGTTGTTGGCTCGCGCCGCTTCGACAAAGCCGGTGTATCTGGGCAATTCGGCCGAGATCTGGCCGAGTATCTCCCGCGTCTCGGTATCGGACGCGCCCGTGGTCGCCTCTGCCAGCGCGGCCGCGGCCTCGGTGAGCGCGCCCTCGTAGCGGGTGCGCACCTCGGCCGTCTCGACGCCGCCGGACAGATAGGCGGTGGAGGCCGCCGCGTCCGCGCTCGAGAGTGCGACGTACAGCCGTTGCGCGGCATTGGCCAGTGGTTCGGTGTGCGCGAGCACGGTGTCGTGCCGAGAAAGCTTGGCGCTCTGCGCGTTCGCTGACACCAGTCCGGCGATCAGCGCGAGCAGTGCGAGGGCGGCCCCCACCGCACCGATGACGCCCGGCGCCGTGCGCCCGAAGCGTCGCGTCCACTGCGCGGCATTGCGCATGGTCGCCGGAAGACGACTCCTCAACCCCGTTCCCCCGTTTCGAACCGTCCGGTGCTCCCCATAGCCGGATCGTACGGGAGGGACCGCACCCTGTCGATCGAGTTCCAACCGGTTGGAATTTATTGGTGAACCGTTCATTTCGAATGCACGTGCATTCGCGACCGAACCGCGAAATCCAGATTTAACGGCGCGTAATCGTCGGGAAACGTTACGGCACAACACTTGGTTCACCCAATGTGACGCCAGACACCTTATGTCACAACATAATTTAGTGCTGGAGCGGGCATGGTGCCTGCCCGTTCCGCGGTGAGGTAGCGCTGAAACATGTCACCGTATCCCGACTGGCTGAACCCCGGCGACAATGCCTGGCAGTTGGTAGCAGCCACTCTAGTCGGCCTGATGAGCATTCCCGGTATCGCGATCTTGTATGGCGGTCTGGTGCAACGCAAATGGGCCGTCAATACCATGCTCATGGCATTCACCGGATTCTCGCTGGTCCTGGTCGTGTGGGTGCTGTGGGGCTTCAAGATGGGGTTCGGCGACCCCATCAAACTGGGACCAGGAATTCTGCGGGCCGCAATCGGCAAACCGCACACGATTCTCGGCTCGAATAATCAAGAGCAAGCGGTGATTCCGCTACTCGACGGCCTCATGCCCAAGTTCCGATTCTCCGAGACCACGCTGGCGTACTTCCAGTTCGTGTTCGCCGCCATCACGCCATTGCTGTTCCTGGGCAGCGTGATCGGCCGCATCAATTTCAAGGTGTGGCTGATCTTCGTACCGCTCTGGTCGACCCTGGCGTATTCGGTCAACGCCTTCCTGATCTGGGGCGGCGGCTGGTGGTCGCAAATGGGAGCGCTGGACTACTCCGGCGGCTACGTCATCCACCTGGCGGCCGGAACGACCGGTTTCGTGGCGGCCGCGGTCATCGGCCCGCGCCTGGCCCGCGACCGAGAACGCGCGGTCCCCAACAACCTGCCCATGGCCGCGGCCGGCGCGGGCATCCTGTGGCTGGGCTGGAACGGCTTCAATGGCGGCGACCCGTACTTCTCGGGCTCGGATGCCTCACTCGCGGTGATCAATACCAACCTCGCGACCGCGGTCGCGGTGCTGACCTGGGTCATCTGGGACATGCTGGCGGGCCCGTCGCGCCGTCCGAACTTCCTGGGCGCGGTCAACGGCATGATCGCGGGTCTCGTCGCGATCACCCCCGCGGCCGGTTTCGTCAACAGCTTCGGCGCGATGGTCATCGGCCTGATCGCCTCGACCCTGGTGTGGCTGTCGTGGAACAAGCTGGGCCGCACCCGGCTGTTCCGCAAGGTCGACGACACCCTCGGCGTGGTCCACACGCACGGTGTGGCCGGTCTGGCCGGCGGCATGCTGGTCGGCGTCCTCGCCGACCCGAACATCAAGGTGTACCTGGGCACCGGCGGCGCGGCCGACGCGACCTACGGCGGCTGGCTCTACGGCCACAACCCGAAACTGCTGCTGTGGCAAGCGGGCGCGGCGGGCACGGTCATCGTGTGGGACGCGTTCATCACCTTCGCGATCCTGAAGATATTGAGCCTCTTCATGAGCCTGCGGATGCCCGATGAAGTGCTCGAGACCGGCGACGTCGGAGCACACGAGGAGGAGGCGTACCCCGACGACACGCTCGTCCACGCGCAACAGTCGGTCCTGCGCAAACCCGCGGCCCGACCACAGGCGCCGGCGACCAACAGTGAAGCGGAGATTCCGGCCAAGGAATCCTGATGTCGGCGCCGCTGCACCTCGGCGGCATGATCGGTTACCAGAACATGGACCCGGGCGGCGGCGCGGACGCGAAGTTGTTGACGCTGGTGGTGCCGCCCGGCCTGTTCGATCAGATCAAACAGGCCCTGGCCGCCTTCGGAGTCCGGCGCATGGTGGTCACCCAGGTCTACCGGGTGGACGACCGTGACAACCGCGTCGAGAGCTACCGCGGACAACGCTTCGAGACCGACGTCTCCAGTGGATTGCGCGTCGAATTGCTGGCCCGCACAGAAGATGTCACCGACCTGGTACGCATGATCGGCAGCATAGGAGCGAACCATGAGGCGTCGAACATCCAGATCTGGATGATCGATGCCCGGAGATTGTGAAACCGCATTGCCGAGCTCCCGCCCCCGACCGTATCGTCGGGGGCGGGAGTCGTTCCGGGCCGAGCCCGGCAATTCAGCAGTGGGAGTTCGAGTTTGGCAGTGCGTCTGGCCTTCGGCATGGTCGCGGAACGAGATCGGCGAGCCTGGCTGGTCGAAACCGGTGAGGAGATCGACCACGACGCCCCCGAGGGCGCGGCCGTCGTGCTGGGCCATCGCGACAGCGACCCCGCCCGCATCGCCATCGCCTGCGCCGATCTGGCCGGTTTGCTGGAACTCGGCGGCGTCGTGATCGCCGGTGCCGGAATCGATGTCGGCGACGGCTTCGCCTCCGCCCGGCTGGCGGGCGCGACCGGCGACCGCCGCGACGCGGTCCTGGCCGCCCTGCGGATCCTGAAGGTCAGCGGCGCCTGGCGCCTGGGGGAGCGCACGGCCACCCTGGTGGCCCTGTTCGGCGTCACCGCCACCAAGCCGGTCGGCGCGGCCGCCGAGCAGGCCATCGGCGAAGGCCGCTGGTCCGCGGTCATCCTGGCCTCGGCCGCCGCCGACGTCCTGGGCCCCGAGCAACTCGTGAAGGTCCTCGCCCTGCGCGCCCCCGACGGCACCGACCCGATCCCCGACGGCGCACCCTCGGTGCTGGCCGAGAATCTCGGCCGAGTCCTCGAACAGTATTCCCGGCCAAGGCGTCTGGACCTGATCCTGGACCTGTGGCAGCGCAGCTGCGCGTGGCAGGAGGCGGAGCTGGCCCGCGACCGCCTGATCGCGAGCCACGACCTGTCGGCGCTCGAGACGCTGCGCGAGACCTACCGCCAGTTCGACGAGGCGGAAGTGATCAAACTCGTCCAGGATTCGACCGAACGCCCCGTGACACTGATCTCCGCCATCCACTTCCGCCCGACCTGGTCGGACCTCTGGAAGCACACCGTCGAACGCGTGATCCAGGACGCGCTGGCCGCCACGGTGCTCCTGCGCGCCGCCACCGCAGTGCACGAGCTCGGCGTAGTCGCAGGCATCGACCGGGTCCGTGCCGAGATCGACACCGTCTCAGCACTGTTCAGCAAAGGCGACGCGAACAAGGCCCGCCGCGCCGCCGACTCCCTGCCCGCCCGCCCCATCTGCCACATCCGCGACATCAACACCTGGCTCCGCCACCAGCAGCCCCGGGGCAGCGCCTACGAACGTTTCGTCCGTGCCCGCCTGCGCACCGCCCTCGCCTACGCGACGGTCGTCCACGACCGCTGCCGAACCCTGCTCGTTCACGAGATCCCCCACAACGCGCTGCCCGAATCCTGGGACTCCGTCTCGCTGCGCACCTTTCGCGAGAAGGTCGGCCCCACCACGACCCGCCCCCCGCACACCTGGCGCACTCGCCCCCTGCTCCGCCACACCCGCCCCAGCCTCGCCGACCGTCTGGCCGAAGACCCGACCGCGGCCGAACAAGCCTCCGACCTACTCTGGTTCGCCGACCTGGCCGATGCCATGGCCCAGGCCCGCGGCCACACCGCCGCGACCGACGAAGGCTTCTGGCTCGTCCCCGAATTCGACACGAATCCACCACGACCGCAGCCCGATCCACTGACCCCCCGATCCGACTCCATCCCGCTCGCCGTGGCAGGCGCCGCCCAGCTGCTCGCCCTCGGCGCGGCCGCCCCCGACCGCTGCCGGGACTGGCAGCACCTGTGCACCGGACTCATGACCAGCGGCGCGGTCGCATCGGCCCTCACCAACGAATTCGACGTCCCCGACCCGATCCTTGCCCACGACGGCGCGACCCTCCCCGGCACCGAGGTCCGAATCCAGATCGCCCACACCGCATCCCGGCTCGCGGAATGGTCGGACTACATGGGCAACTGCATCGCGGGCCCGTGGTACCAGGACGAGGCGGTTCGCGGCCGCAGCATCCTGGTAGCGCTCCGCGACGACCAGAACGTCCTGCAGATCAACGCCGAGCTCCGCGGCACCGACCACGGCTGGTTCGTCAACGAGATCAAGGGCCGCTTCAACAACGACCCCGATCCCACCCTGAACCAGGCATTCCGAGACTGGGTCGCAACCCTACGAGCCACCGAGCCCGAAACCGATCCCATCGAACCGGCCGATCTCACCCCACCCGCACGGCCCCGCCGCCCAGCCCGCAACCCGATCCGCGAGGTAGGCCCGTCCCTGCGCGAGGCCGCGCGAAAGGCGATGATCGAAGCCGAATCCGCCCTGCGAACCCTCACCGCACTCGCAGGCGACCTCGACGGCGACCCGAAAACCCTGATCGCCCTCCGCCGCTCACCCACCGAACGCCTCACCCGCCTGTGCGTGGAGTTCCTGGCCGCTACCCCCGAAGCCCTACCCCGCCTCTGGACCGCCACCGGAACCCGCCCCCTCGCCACCGCCGTCGACTCCCTCGACCCCGCCCTCCTGACCCGCTACCCCCGCCTGCGCACCATCACCACCGACGCCCCCGTCCCCTCGAAAACCCTGCGCGCCATGGTCAAAGACCCCGACATCGCCACCGCCCGCGCCCAGGACCTGATCGCCCACCGCCTCCGAATCGCCCTGACCCGCCTGGCCCGCCGAGGCGACCCCACCCTCACCCAAGCCATCACCCGCAACCCCACCCCCGACCTCCTGTGCCCCCTCATCCTCACCCTCACCTGCGCCCCACCCCCCGACCTCCCACTCCTCCCGATCACCGAACCCCGCGCGATAACCGTCCCCGGCTTCCCAGCAACGTCCCTGACCGACCCCGAAGGCCCCTGGGATTCCGCGTGGCCGACCGCCCTCGAATCCGGCCTGGCCGCAGTCGACCTCGGCCCCGACCGTGAACTCTTCTGGTCCCACATCGCCGACCACGGCCTCCTGGTCCCCGCCGACTGGCTTGGCGCGGGCGGCTGGCCCGCCCTATGGTCCCGAGCCCACGACCGGGTGAAGTAACCCAGGGAGAGAGTGTTTGGGTCTTTTGTCTTTTGTGTTTTGTCTCGAGAAGGTGATCCGTGCAGTCCGTGGGCTGGGACGTGAGGTGACGGCTCCCAACCCGGCGTCAGCCCAAGTCCGGTAGGGCAGGCGAGGCGACCACACTTCAGGTACCTCCGATCGATGCGCAATCCCGTTGCCAGTTCATGTGCCCTGGAAGTCTTCCCCCGGGTTACCTGACCTCATGCATCTGAATCACATGTTGTGCTGGGCCTGCCGAGCGTGTCGGGCAGCACGGAATGCCTCGCGTCGTTGCGCGGGAGAGTAGTAAACGTGCAGCAGCTCGGTCATCTCCGATTCCGCGATCCCGGGATCCCAGATCGATCCATTTGGTTCGGCCTCAGGCACTCCGTCAGCGGTGACTGGCGGCACGAACACCGTCGGGAACAGGAACGGCACCCCTTCGGGAGTCGTGGTGGCCGATTCCCCGGTGGGGGTGACCCATTCGACCTCCCGCCCCGGGTGGTGGATGACCTGCCATTGGTTGCGGTGGTTGTCGGAGTGGGTCTTGAGCCGATGATGGCGACGACACCGGGCCCCGAGGTTGTCTTCGGTGGTGTGCCCACCGGAGATGGGGTTGGTGTGATCGAAGCGGTCTTGGTGGTCGAGATCGGTGGCCGCGGCCGGGATCTGACAGCCGGGAGCACGGCAGGTCCCGTCGAGGGCACGCACTCGGGCAGCGACCCGGATTCCGGGTCGGTACCGCAATTCTGTTGCAGTACTGGTTGTTTCGCTCGTGGCTTTGACAGCCCGGACTGGCGCAGCGGGGGTTTCGGTGGGGTCGGTGATGATGTCGAAGCGGGCATGGCGGGCAAGCTGGCGGGCCAGATCCGCATCGATCGCGCCGAATCCCGCCAACAACGCCGGATTGTCGCGCAGCCCGGCCAGGGTTTCGGCTGAGACACCTACCTGCACAAGCACTTTCCGTGGTGCGGGGGTGGTCGCGTCGATCTCGGCATGCGGGCAGTCGGGCCGACCACACTGGCAGGTGAGACGACCGGTGCCGTCGGCGAGGGCGACCAGGGCATCGGCACGGCACTGGGTGGTGGTGCGCGGATCCGAACCGCACACCTGGGTCGAGGCCATCTCCCGCAGACGCTCGTAGAGGGTTTGTCCACCGGCGGCGGGCAGGACCGCATCCACCACGGCGGTCCCGTCGTCCGCGGCAGAGATGCTCACATAGCGGTCGGCCTCGGCGGCCTTGCGGCGCACCGCTTGTCCTTCGGGGTCGGCCTCGAGCAGCCAGCGCCGCGCGGTGCGCTTGATCCGGGCCGGATCGTGGTCCTCGGCATAGCCGGCAACCTTGGGTTCCAACTCCGCACGCACCGAATCCGGGACGTTGGCCAGGGTCTGGGAGATCGCCCGAGCCTGAGCCAAGTCGATGCGCCCGGCCGCGAAGGCTTCCAGAGTGGCCGGACAGCGGTTGTTCAGATCCAGGCCCAGATTGATCAGCAGATCCGCCGAACGCTGCGACATCTTCAGCGCGATCCCGATCTCGGTGGCGGCGTCCTCCCCAGCATGCAGGTAGGCGACACCGAGGTCGAGCTGTTCCTCGCGGCGCAGGGTGTAGAGCGCGGTCATCAACGCCATCTGCTTGGCTTCCAACACAGCTATTTCCGAGTGCACCACGCGCAGCTCCTCGATCACCGCGCGGGCGGCGAACAGTTCAGCTGCAGTTTCGGTCATACATTCGATCATAGTTTCGAATCAAGCGACACGACAGCATGATCGGCTCAACACGCCTGGAAAACTATTGGCAAATAATCTGATTCGACAACTCAGTCCCGCGCAGGCAACTGGGCCAGGGCGTCGAGCACTTCCTGGGTGGTTGCGGTGACGCCCAGGCGGGGGAAGATCTTCTCGACCGAGTGGCTGTGGGAGGCGGATTCGCGGTCGCCGGAGGCATCGGTGGCGACGACGACGTGATAGCCATGCTCGTGGGCGGCGCGGGCAGTCGATTCCACGCCGATGCTGGTGGCGATGCCGCCCAGCACGATCGCGGTCACTCCGCGCCGTCGCAGCTGCAGATCCAGGTCGGTGCCGTGGAATGCGCCCCACTGGCGCTTGGTGATTCGAATATCGCCCGGCTGCGCTTCGACCTCGTCGACGATCTCGTCCCAGCCCTGCGGCGGAGTGAAGCCTCCGCCGCGTGGCTGCATGGTGCGTCCCGGCGGCATGTCCGCGCCGTCCTCGGAGAAGGACACGCGCACCAGGACCACGGGCAGCCCCTGCGCTCGAAATGCCTTGGCCAACTCGGCTCCCCGTCGGATGACCTCATCGGCCGGGTGCGGCTCGGTGGGTGCGCCGGTGATGCCGCGCTGCAGATCGATGAGAACCAGGGCGGTGTTCGGGTCCAGGAGGTTCGACGTCAAGGTGCAATCCTTTTCTGGGAGTGGGTATTCCGGTCAGTCTTCGACGAGTCTGGAGAGCAGTGGAATGGCGGCGATCAGCGCATCCTGTTCGGCCGGGGCGAGTTTGGTGGCGATGGCGGTGGCGAGCCAGTCCTCCTTGGCGGTGTGCGCCATCCGCAACAGCCGCTGTCCCTCGGCGCTCAGGGACATCAGCACCTGTCGCTGATCGCTCGGATGCGGTGCTCGTGTCACCAGCCCGCGCTCCTCCAGTACTCCGAGCGTGGTCCGCATGGATTGCGGCCGCACCCGCTCGGCCCGCGCCAGATCGGCCACCGACATCGGTCCTTCACCGCCGAGCCGACTCAGGGCCACGGCCTGCGAGGGCGTCATCTCGATCCCTCCGCGTGCCGACCGCAAATGCCGCAGCAGGCGGCTGGCCACCACACGCAACTCGCTCGCGGCCGCGACTATCTCGTCCGCAGGCCGATCTGTGCCATTCCCGCTCACCATCCCACTGTGCCATAAGTGCAGCCAAACTTGCAAGTTTAGCTGTCGATCATTAAATACACGAACGATCGTGCGTATGGTTCCAACCGTGGATGTCTATGAACTCGACCGCCGTGCCCTCCGAAGCCTGGCAACGCTCGTCGAGGAACTGACCGATTCCGAACTCGGCCTGTCCACGCCCCGCGCGGGCTGGACGATCCGAGATCTGTTGGAGCACATGAATACCGAGCACGAGGCGATAAGCGAACTCATCCTGGACGCCACCGCGGTCCTCGACGCCGATCCGCGAAAAGCCTTCGGGCAGGCCATCGCCCGATGGATCGACGCCTTCGCCGCATGTCCCGCCGAGGGTTCGCTACGCGGCCCCAACGGCTACGCCGACCGGATCCCCGTCCATCCCGACACGACCGCCACCGATCGCCTGGTTTCCGCCCTCGGCCGATCCCCGAACTGGCCCGCCAACTGACCATCATTCTCATCCCGGCCACGCCGGGCCGTGGGGAACATCTGCTGGATCTCGCTGACTACCGGCCTGAACGAGAGTCATTCCTCCAGGCTGCCGCGGGTAGCTTCGATGCGTGAATCTGTCGCGGAATTCTCCTTCCCTGCTGGCCATGGCCGATCTCGCCACGCCGATGGCGATCCGGGTGGCGGCGACCCTGGGGCTGGCGCAGCGGGCGGGCGTCGGTGCGAGCGTCGATGAGCTCGCTTCCCGGACCGGGACTTTCGGCCCGGCGCTGCGGAGGCTGCTCGATCACCTGGTCGCGGTGGGTGTTTTCGAGGCGGATGAGCAAGGGCGGTATCGAGCGACTGCGCTGGGGAATCAGATGGATCCGGAGGCCCCGGAGGGGTTTTCGCTGCTGCTCGATATGAATGCCGCGGGTGGGCGGGCGGAGTTGGCATTCGTCGAGTTGTTGGAGACCATCACGACGGGGCGACCGGCTTACCCGCGCCGGTACGGTCGGGAGTTCTGGGCGGACATCGATGCGGAGCCCGCGTTGCGGAAATCCTTTGATGCTCAGATGAACTGGCGATACCGGAGCTACGCCCAGCAGATCGCGGAGCGTTTCGACTGGGCGCGGTTCGGTGAGATTCTCGATGTGGGCGGCGGGGACGGGATTCTGCTGGCGGCGATTCTGCAGGTGCACAGCGGTGTGCGAGGCCGGGTGCTGGATCTGGCGCCGACGGCTACCGCTGCGGCGCAACGGTTCTCGGAACTGGGGCTGACCTCGCGTGCCGGAGCGCTCGTCGGCAGCTTCTTCGATCCGCTCCCCGCGGGTGCCGATGCCTACGTGCTGTCCGACATCCTGCACGACTGGGATGACGAGCACGCCTCGGCCATTCTCGCCGGTTGTGCGCAGGCCGCCGGGGCGAATGGTGTCGTGGTGGTGATCGAACCGATCCGCGGCCGCGGTGCCGACACGGCGATCGATTTGTTCATGCTGATGTGTTTCGGCGGCAAGGAACGCACCGAGGAAGAGTTGCGAGAACTGGCGGCGCGGTGCGGGCTGGTGTGCCATGCCGCTGTCGCCATCGCGGACGGGCGGACCGCCCTGGAATTCCGGCGGGCTCCCGCCTAGCGCCGCATGTCCGAATGCCGCCAATGCCATGGCCGATTCCCGCCGGTCATCGCCGATCCAGTCCGCCAGAGTGGTTGGTGGAACGAGAACGGATCGATCAAGGAGGTAGCGATGACCGTGTACACGACGATGGCCGGACCCGTCGGAGAACTGCTGCTCGTGGGGGAGATTCAGGACGGGGCGTTGGCGCTGACCGCGGTGTCGATGGGCGGTGCCAAGAGCGTTCTGGTGGAGCCGGACTGGGTTGCGGACCCGGAGGCGTTCACCGACGTGGTGGCGCAACTGACCGCGTATTTCGCCGGTGAGCGGACCGAATTCGACCTCCGGTTCGGCGACGGCGGCGGCACCGAATTCCAGCGGCGCGTGTGGCGGGCGCTGGAGGAGATCCCGTACGGGAGCACCATCACCTACGGCGAGATCGCCCGGCGAATCGGTGCGCCCCGGGCCGCGGTGCGGGCCGTCGGGTCGGCGATCGGCGCGAACCCGCTGCTGATCGTGCGCCCCTGTCACCGGGTGATCGGAGCCGACGGCTCGCTCACCGGATACGCCGGGGGAGTGGAACGCAAACAGCGGCTGCTGGAACTGGAGCGGGTCGCATGACGGCGGCCACTCTGCCCTCGGCGCGGGCCGGACGGGTCGCCCAGCAGGACTGGGCGGCCCTGGCCGCCGAGCTCGACGAACACGGGCACGCGCTCACCGGCCCGCTGCTTACCGCCGATGAATGCCGCACGCTCGCAGGTCTCTACGACGACGAGGAGCGCTTCCGCTCGACGGTCGACATGGCGCGCCATCGGTTCGGGTCCGGGGAGTATCGGTACTTCACGCACGAGCTCCCCGGCGTCGTCGCCGAATTGCGCGCGGCGTTCTATCCGAAGCTGCTGCCGATCGCCCGCGATTGGGCCGCCCGCCTGGGACGGCCGGGCAGCTGGCCGGAGCGTCTCGACGAGTGGATCGCCCAGTGTCATCGGGCGGGTCAGGTGAAGAGCTCGCAGATCCTGCTGCGCTACGGGCCGGGCGACTGGAACGCGCTGCATCGGGACCTGTTCGGGGACATGGTGTTTCCCTTGCAGATCGTGATCGGACTCGACGCGCCGGGCATCGACTACACCGGCGGTGAGTTCCTCATGGTCGAGCAGCGGCCGCGCGCCCAATCACGGGGCGCGGCAATGGTATTGCCGCAGGGACACGGGTTGATCTTCACCACCCGCGACCGCCCGGTGCGCGGCGCCCGCGGCTGGTCGGCCGCGCCCATGCGGCACGGGGTGAGCGTGGTGCGGTCCGGGCAGCGGCACACGCTGGGGCTCGTGTTTCACGACGCGTGATCGTCGTGGAGTACACCTTGCTCGGCCCCGATGGTCGCTCCTACCGCAGCTCGACCCCGGGCACTCTGGGCGGCCATCGCCGGTTGCGGATCTACGGCCGACTCGATTGCCCGGCCGCCCTGCGTGCGCTGTCCCGCGGCGGGTATGCGCGTCACCGGGTATTCTTCGCCGACGAGCGCTCCGCGATAGCGGCCGGGTATCGCCCGTGCGCGGTCTGTTCCCGCGCCGCGTATCGGGAGTGGCGCGTCCATGACGGCAATTGATGCAAACCAGTCGGTACCATTGCTGAGCGAAACGGCCCGATATATATCGCCCGGACCGTTGCTCGCTCGATGACGTGGAAACCTATTCTGGGGACGTGAGTGTGGAAACTGTCGGTGAGCCGGGTCCGTTGCCGCGGGGCCGGCACGGGCTGACTCGCGAACAGGTGGAGGCGTCACAGTACCGGCGGTTGTGCACCGCGGTGCTGGAGGCGGTAGGGGAGTTGGGCTTCGCGGCCACCACGGTCGCCGATATCGTGAGCCGCGCGCAGGTGGCGCGCCGGACCTTCTACGCGGTATTCGGCGGAAAGGACGAATGTTTCGCCGCCGCCTATGATCTCGCGGTCGGCACGGCCCTGGATCAGCTGCAGGAGACCGTGACCGGGCTCCAGGGCGTGAATTTCAAGGACCGGGTGCGGATTTCGTTCGAGATCTATCTCAACGTGCTCGCCCTGCAACCGGCGGTAGTCCGCGCGCTGTACGTCGAAACCCTGGCGGCCGGACCGGGATTGGTGGAGCACCGGCTGCGCGTGCACGACCGTTTCGCCGAGTACATCATGGCCGTGGCGCGCGTCGGCGTCCGCGAGGGCGATCTGGCCGCCGAACCCGACCGCGAGCTGATCGACATGCTGCTCGGCGGCATCGACGACCGGGTGCGCGCCTGCCTGCATCGCGAGGGCGCCCAGGCGCTGCCGAAGCTGGCCCCGCTGTTCACCCGCACCGCCATCGCCCTGGTGAGCACGCCGCCCGCCTGAGGCTGTCGATCACCACAACCGCGCACCGCGCACGGAACCCGGCACTGTCACCTGACACAGCGATCGTGACACGGGCCACAGCCCGCTCCTACGGTCACATCCGAGCCCGACGCATTCGGTCGGATTCGAATGAGGCAGTAGGAGAATTTCATGAGGCCGACCATCCGTACCCTGGGCAGCGCCGTGTTCGCCGGCGCGACCGCTCTCGCCGTCGCGTGCTCGACCGGCGTCGCCGGCGCCGAACCCGCCGACTCCGGTAGCAGCTCGGGTTCGGCACTGGTGAGCACCGCCTCGGACACGGTCGGCGTCGGCCCGGAGATGTCGGCCTTCCTCGCCGCTTTCGGCTACGGCCTGACCCACCCGGACGCCGCGCCGCCGGGAGCCAACGACTGGAACTGCAAGCCCAGCGCCGAGCACCCGCGCCCGGTCGTGCTGGTGCACGGCACCTGGCTCAATACCTACGACAGCTTCTCGTTCCTGTCCCCGCAGGTCGCCCGCGCCGGATTCTGCGTCTTCGCCTTCAATTTCGGCCGCGAGACCCCGCTGGGCGGCGGCGGTTTCGGCGCGGTCCTGCCCGGCCGCTACGGCGTCGGGCCGATGGAGGACTCCGCTCGGCAGCTGTCGCAGTTCGTGGACCGGGTGCTGGCCGCCACCGGCGCGCCCGCCGTCGATGTGATCGCGCACTCCCAGGGCGGGCCGGTCACCAGCCAGTACATGAAATTCGAAGGCGGACAGGGGAAGGTGGGCAAGGTCATCACCCTCGGTGCGACCACCCACGGCACCTCGCTGCTCGGATTCGCCAGCCTGGGCCGGTTCATCACCAACCTCGGGCTCGATATTCTCGGCTTCTACCAGCCGCTGATCGGGCAGGCCAACACCGAACAGGTGGTGGGGTCGGAGTTCTACGCGAAGCTGAACGCGGGCGGCGACACCGTGCCCGGCGTCGCGTACACCGCCATCGGGACCACCCACGACGAGATCTCCAACCCCTACGACTGGACCTTCCTCACGCCCGGTCCGGATGCGACAGTGGAAAACATTACGCTGCAACAGGATTGCCCCGAGGACGTCTCCGACCACCTGACCATCATGTACTCGCCCAGGGCGGCGTCCATCGTCCTGCACGCCCTGGACCCGGCCGCACATCCCGATCTGGTCTGCACCTTCAACCCGTGGATGATCGGTGGCAGCGGCCACCTCTAGTCGTCCGCTCTCGGAAAGGAACCCCATGACGATCGGCGACGCGGTCGAAACCTTCGATTTCACAGAGGAATTCGATCCGCCGGGCATGCGGCCGCTGCTGCCCAGCCTGGATCCGTTCTACCGTTCGCCGATCGCACCGGGATCGGTTGCGCCGGGCACGATTCTGCGGTCGCGGCCGGTGCGGATCGCGCTGTTCGGGCGGATGCCGCAGCGGGTGCGCGCCTGGCAGCTGCTGTACCGCAGCACCGATCTCGCGGGCCGCCCGGAGGTCGCGGTGACGACGGTGCTGCTGCCCTGGGATGCCGAACCGTCCGCGCGGCGACCGCTCGTCTCGTTCCAGTGCGCGATCGACGCCGTCGCGCCGAAGTGCTTCCCGTCCTATGCCTTACGCCACGGCGCCCGGGCGCTGGGGGCGATCCCGCAGGTGGAGTTCCCGCTCATCGCGGCCGCGCTGGCGCGGGGGTGGGCGGTATCGGTGCCGGATCACGAGGGGCTCAACGGGCACTTCGGTGCGGCCCGGGAACCCGGTCATCGGGCCCTGGACGGGCTGCGCGCGGCGCTGCGGTTCGAGCCGCTGGGGCTGGACCGGCGCACTCGGATCGGGTTGTGGGGGTATTCGGGTGGCGGCCTGGCCACCGCCTGGGCCGCGGAACTGGCCGCGAGCTATGCGCCCGAGCTCGATATCGTCGGCGCGGTCGCGGGCTCACCGGTCGGCGATCCGGCCAATGCTTTTGTCCGGCTGAACGGTTCGCCCTTCGCGGGTTTCGCCATGGTGTTCACGGCCGGGCTGCGCCGTGCCTATCCGCATTTGAACGACGCGGTCGGTCATATCGTGTCCGAGGAGTATCTCGGGTTGCTCGATCGCGCCGAGGACATCGCGACCTTCCCGCTGCTGGCCCGCTACGCGGGGCGAAATGCCCACCGGCACATCCGAGGTGGCGTCGGGGCTTTGCTGACCCTGCCCGAGATGCGGACCGTGCTCGACGACATCCGGCCCGGGGCGCAGGCTCCGGCGATGCCCCTGCTCGTGGTGCAGGGCGTCAACGACGAGGTGATCGCGGTCGCCGATGTCGACGCGCACGTGCAGCGCTATCGGGCTCGCGGCGCGCACGTCCGATATCTGCGCGACCGGCTCAGCACCCATCTGCCCCTGCAGTTCCTGGCGATCCCGGTGATGGTCGACTGGCTGGCCGATCGGCTCGCCGACCGCCCGCTACCGCCGGCCGAGCAGCGCACGGTGTGGTCGGTGGCGGCCTCGCCCCGTGCGCTGGCCGAGCACGGTCACTTCACGGCGCTGCTGGCGACCATGCTCTCGGGCCGGCCGATCCGCACTCGTTCGGCCTTCCGATAACTGCGCGCCACCAGCGCCGAACGCAGGTACCACAGCCCGGACGGCTGCGCCGGATCGAATCCGGTCAGCTGTCCGATGCGTTTGAGCCGATTGTCGACGGTATTGGTGTGCACGCCCAGCAGTCTCGCGGTGTGCCGCCGGCTCAGATCGTTGCCGATGTGGCGGCGCAGCGTCTCGAGCAGCTCGGGGTACTCGTCCAGCGGATCCAGCAGGGTGCCGAGGTATTCGCGGCCCGGGCCCGGGCGGGTGAGCTGGTACTCCATGGCCAGGGCGTCGAAACGGTGCAGGCCGGGGGCGCATTCGAGGCGGTGGACCATGTCGAGCAGTTCGTGGGCCTGCTCGGCGGCGTCGGGAATGCGGTGGGTCTCGGCGTGGATGACGGTGGCGGTGATGGAAACCTGTGCGGCGGTGGACAATCCGGCCACCATGTCGTCGATCTCGGTGGTGTCGGCGGCGGTTGCCGGGATCAGCACCGTGCCGCCGTCCGCGCTGAGCAGCGACAGCGCGCGGCCCTCGCAGCGGCGGGCCAGCTCGGACTGCACCCGGCGCAGCTTGCGCCGGGCCACCACCTCTCCGTCCACCCGGGGGTCGGACTCGCCGGGATGCTGCGGAATGCTCAGGGCGAGTATGTAATACGACTCGTCGATCTCGATGCCCCCGGCGCGGGCCATGGTCGAGGTGGGGTGTCCGGCCAGCAGGGCGGAGGCCACGGTGTGCACCGCCGTGTGATGCTCGGCCACCACCGCGCGATGCTCGCGCACATAGGCGACGGCGAAGGCCGAATCCACCATGGCCAGCACCTCGAACAGTCGCCGCGCGGTGACCGCCAGCCGGGCGTAGTCCTCGGGGCCGGTGGCGTCGACGATGAGATCGAAGCCCAGCGCGAACCCGTCGTGCACGGCCCGGTGGATGGTTCCGATGGGGATGCCCTCGCGCGCCCAGTCCGCGCCCGCGCGCTGCAGCCGTTCGATCTTGGCACTCACGTCGCGGCCCTCGAGGACCCCGGCCGCGAGCTCGAGACAGGTGCGGGTGACGGTGGTGACCTCGCCGCGCAGCGCGTCGCCGGGCAGGGTGCCGCAGCGCGCCACGTGCTCGGCGAAGTGCGCGACCAGCGCGGTGGACAGCGTCCTGACGTCGCGCAACGGGTCGGATATCGGTGCGGCCGCGGCGGTCTCGGCGTACCCGGTGCCCGCGAGTGGATGCCGGATCCTGCCCACGGGACTGCTTGCCTGCTCCATGCCGATCCTCCACGCCGTCTGGGAACTCCAGCGTTCCTACTGGACCGTAACTGTAGCCCGGGTCACGTTTCGCGGCAATATGCTTGATCGCTTCCGCCAAGCGCCCGCTTATCCGCAGAGTACGATCGGCCGTATGGAAAGTGTGGTGCAGGCGGCGGAGATCACCGACAAGCGACTGCTGCGGGGTTCACGCACCCGGCGTCTGGTGCTGGACCGAGCGATCGACATCGCGTCACTGGACAGTCTGGAAGGGTTGAGCTTCGGTCGCCTCGCCACCGATACCGGCCTCAGCAAGGCGGGAATTCAGACGCTGTTCCGCAGCAAGGAAACCCTGCAACTGGCCACCATCGACCACTTTCGCGAATGGTTCCTCGAAACGGTCGTGCGGCCCGCCGCCGCGAAACCCCGTGGGGCGCAGCGGCTGCGGGCACTGGTCGACCACTGGATCGCCTACGTGTCCGACCCGCTGCTCGAGGGCGGCTGCTTCCAGGTCGCCAACGTCGCCGAATTCGACAGCCGCCCGGGGCCGGTCCGCGACGCCCTGGCCGAGAATCAGCGCATGTGGACCGCGCGCCTCGCCCGCGAATTGACCTACGCCCGCGATCAGGGCGAAATCGCCGAGCTGGACCCCGAGCTGGCGGCCTTCCAGATCGACGCGGTGCTCAAACTGGCGAATTCCGCCCTGCGCCTGGGTGACACCGACGCGGTCTCGAAGGCGCGCCGCACGGTCGAAGCCTTGCTCGTCAGCCCGTGAGGCCCGCCGCCGGTAATTAAGTCGCAAGCAAAATGCGCGTCCGGTGGGCGAATTGCGAGGGTCGCGGCATGATCATGGGGTGGTGAGTTTTCCCGGCAGTAGCGTCCTCGTCGGTCGGGCCGCTGAGGTGTCTGCGCTCGTCGAGGCGGTGAGTGATCCGGGGACGCACGCGGTGCTGGTCGCCGGAGAGGCCGGGATCGGCAAGTCGCGGCTGGTAGGGGAGTTCACCGAGCGCTTGGACCCGGGGGTTCTGGTGCTGATGGGACGGTGCCCGGAACTGGGAACCGGCGGCGTGGCGTTCGCGCCGTTTCTGGGGGTGCTGCGCGGGTTGGTCCGGCAGCTCGGGGTCACGGCGGTGGCCGAACTGCTGCCGCCTCGACCGGCGCTGGCGAACTGGTTGCCGCAGTTGGCCGTTCATACCGGGGGTGCCGCCGCGGAGGCCGACCGGATCCGGCTGTTCGGTGAAATCCTCACGGTGCTGGAGCAATTGGCGCTGAGCCGACCCGTGGTGGTGGTCCTCGAGGATCTGCACTGGGCCGATGACGCCAGCCGAGATCTGCTCACTTTTCTGGCCGCGAACCTGACCGAGGCCGACAGCCTGCTGGTCGGCACCTATCGGCCGGGTGAGGCCGGACCGCTGCGCGGGCTGGTCGCCGAACTGCGCCGCAACCCCGGCGTGCGGGTGCTGGATCTGCACGCGCTGACCCGGCACGAGGTCGGCCGCCAGCTCGCGGCGCTGCTGCACCGCGAGCCCGAACCACGGCTCATCACAGCGGTTTTCGAGCGCAGCGGCGGCAATCCACTGTTCGTCGAGGCGTTGGGGCAGTCGCCGGAGGACGTGCCCGCCCGATTGACGGATCTACTGCTCGGCTTCCAGGCCGGGCTGTCGCCGGACGCGCACACCACCGTGCGGCTCGCCGCGGTGATCGGTACGCCGGTGCGGCACGATCTCCTCGCCGCCGCCATCGACCTACCGCCCGGCGAACTACACCGCGCCCTGCGTGAACTGGTCGACCGCCATCTCCTGGTGCCCGCCTACACCGGCTACGAATTCCGCCACGTCCTCATCCGCCAGGCCATTCACGACGACCTGCTACCGATCGAACGCACCCGCCTGCACGCCCGACTGGCCGAAATCCTGAGCACCGCAACCCTGGAGCCCACCGCCGACACCCTCGCCGAACTGGCTCACCACGCCCAGGCCGCGGGTGATCTCACTCAGGCGCTCACCGCCACCTGGTCCGCCGCGGCCGCCGCCCCGGCCACCCACCCCGAACGACTGCGCCTGCTCGAGCAGATCCTGTCGCTCTGGGACCGCGTTCCCGATCCCCGAACCCTGCTCGGGACAACGAAACTGGATGTGCTGGAGCAGATCGTCGAGGTCGCCGTGGCTGTCGGTGCGACCGAACGCGGCATCGCCGCCGCCGACGCCGCCCTGGCCATCCTCGATCCCGATCCGTCGGGTTCGGTTGCCGGATTCGGGGCCGAGCGGCTGGCCCGGCTGTATCGGCGGCGCGCGTACCTGCGTGCCACGACGGGGGCCGGACCCGGTGGGGATCTGGCGCGGGCGCTGGCGTTGTTGCCCGAGCAAGGGGCGGGGGCGGAGCGGGCCGAGGCGTTGGTGCAGTCGGCGTCGGCGCGGATCTTCCGGGGGGATGCGGTGGGGTCGGCCGCGGATGCCCGGGCGGCGCTGGCTATCGCGCAGCGACTGGGGATAGACGCGCTCGTGGCGCGGGCGCACGCCCATCTCGGATTGGCGGGTGCGGCGGCGGCCGAGGTCGCGGCGGGGCCGGTCTGCGCGGAGACGACGCGGCCGAACGAGACCGACTGGGCGCTGGCGCATTTCGCGCGGGCGCATCGGGCGGCCGCGGCGGCGGGGGACGCGCGGATCGTGGTGGATGTGGCGACCTGGGAGTCGGCGGTGCTGGTGGCGGCCGGGCGGTACGAGGCGGCCATCGCGGCGGTCCGGCAGGGGTTGCGGGCCGCGCACGAGTCGTTCCGGTTCTCGGAGTCCGCGCCGATTCTGTACGTGAAATGGGCGCAGGCGCTGGCCGCGCTGGGGCGGTGGAGTGAGGCGCGGACGGCGGTCGACGAGACCCAGCTCGACGAGCTGCCGCCCTTGAGCCGCGCCGCGATGATGTTGTGTTTCGCGCGAATCTCCCTGGCGGAAGGCGATTGCCGGGCGGCCAACGAAGCGGCGCTGGCGGCGGGCAGGCTGCTGGGCGACAGTCGCTGGGCCGCGCAGTATCGGCTCGAACTCGTGGCGTTGAACTGCGCGCTGGCGCTGGAAGCGGGCGATGAGGACGGTGCGGCCGCCGATCTCACCGGCGTGCTCGCCGGGGCCGAGGGCGCGTCGACACTGTTCGCGCATCCCCACGATGCGTGGCCGCTGGTGGTGCTGGCGGCCCGAACCGCCGGAGCCCCGGCGGAATTGCTGGCGATGGGCGACTCGCTGCCGACCGCTTCGCCGGTCGACTTCGCCCATCGCGCGGTGTTCATCGCCCGCCTGGCCGGGTCGGCCGCCCGATGGGGCGACGCGGTCGCGGCGTGGCGTGCGGTCGAGCGGCCCTACGACATCGCGACCTCACTGCTCGGGTTGGCGGAATCGACTGTGGCCGAGGGGAATCGCGCCGAGGCGGGAGTGGTGCTGCGCGAGCTGGTCGAGATCGCGACCCGGCTGGGCGCTGCCCCGTTGCGGCAGGCCGCCGAGACCATGTCCGAGCGGGCGCGCATTCCGCTGGACGGCTCGCCGAAGGTCCCGCCGAAAGCGCCGGGCGGCAATGTTTCCGGCCGCTTCGGGCTCACCGCGCGCGAGCTCGACGTGCTGCGGCTGGTGGCCAAAGGGCTCAGCAATCGCGGGCTGGCGGCGGAGCTGTTCATCAGCGCCAACACCGCCGGTGTGCACGTCTCCCGCATTCTCACCAAGCTCGGCGTGGCCAGCCGCACCGAGGCGGCCGCCTTCGCGCACGAGCACGGCCTGCTGGCGGAGTCCGGTGAGAACAGCTGAGCCTCAGGACAATCGCGGTGCCAGGCCGAAAAGCTCGAACAGCTCCGTGAACTGGAAGTACGTGATCATGTGGGTGATCAGGCCGTCGCGAACGGTGAAGACCTGCAACGAGTGCAGAGCGTAGCCGCCCTCGGCGTCGCGGGCGTAGGCCGCCACCGCGGGCTGGCCGTTCGCGCCGACCGGCAGGAACCTCCAGTCCGAACCCGAGGTGACGAAGACGCGTGCGATGAATCCGGCGTAGCCCGCCCGCCCGGCGTACCAGTTGAGCATGGGCGGCATCTCGAGGATCACGTCGTCGGACAGCAGCTTCTCCAGGGCTGCCAGATCCGCGTTCTCGAAGGCGGCGACGTAGTTGTCGACCACGGCCCGCTGGTCGGCCGGTTCGGTGACGTCGTCCTCGTGAATACCGCTCTGGCTCAGAGTCTTCCGGGCGCGTTGCAGTGCGCTGTTGACCGCCGCCGGGGTCATGTCCAGGCTCGCGGCCACCTGGGCGGCGGGCCAGTCGAGGACCTCGCGCAGGACCAGGACGGCCCGCTGGCGGGCGGGCAGCTGTTGCATGGCCGCGACCAGCGCGAGCCGCAGACTGCCTCGCGCCAGGGCGGTTTCGGACGGGTCGGCGAGCAGGGAATCCGGGATCGGTTGCAGCCAGGGGATTTCCCCGCCGTGCCGCAGGGCCTCGCGCGGATCGTCGCCGGGCGCGTTGCCCAGTCCGGACGGCATGGGGCGGCGGCCACGTTGTTCCAGGGCGGTGAGGCAGGCGTTGGTGGCGATCCGGTACAGCCACGTGCGCATCCCGGCCCGGGTCTCGTCGTAGCCGTCGCGGGCCCGCCAGGCCCGTAACAGCGTCTCCTGCACCAGATCCTCGGCATCCTGCACCGACCCGAGCATGCGATAGCAATGCGCGAGCAACTCCCGCCGGTATCGGTCGGTGCTCGCCGCGAAGTCCACGTCCACCATGCTCAGCTCCTCGAAAAACGGCCCTGCCGAAATTTGTACACCGGAAGCGATGAATCCGGCACTGCCCGCCGGTAGGTACTCCCGAGCCGCTCACCGCGGCCGTGATCCGAGGAGGAAACCATGTCCGACACCGCCGTGCAGACCGACCGCGACGCCGTGCTCGAGGTCCTGAACAGCGTGTACACCGCCTGGGCCGCGAACGACGCGACCGCCTTCGTCGCCAACTACGATCCGGAGTCCACCTCGGTGCTGCCCGGCGTGTTCAGCGATGGCCGCGACGCCGTGCGGGCTCGGATGGCCGCCGGTTTCGAAGGCCCGCTGAGCGGTTCGCGGGTGATCAGCAATCCGGAGCTCGTCCGCTTTCCCGTGCCGGACGCCGCCGTCGTGGTCAGCCGTGACGCCATCGTCATGGCGGGGCAGACCGAGCCGCCCGCCGACGGCTGGGTCAGGTCCAGCTGGACCCTGGTGCGCCGCGACGGCCGCTGGCTGCTGACCGCGTTCCACAGCTGCGCGGCCTAGACGTTTCGAGCCCCCTCCGCCGGTGGCGGAGGGGGCTCGAATGTCTGCGTCGGCTCTTCCCCTACGGCACGACCTCGACCATGTCACCCGGGTTGAGGTAGTTGAAGAACTCGCGCGCCCCGTCCGGCGTCATCCGGATGCAGCCGTGCGACTTCTTGTCCACCGGTCCGATGTGGAAGGCGATGTCCCCGTTGAAGAACACCGCGTACTCCATCGGAGCGTTGTGCATGGTGCTCCAGTGGAACGGCTTCTTGAACGACACGTGGAACACACCCGGCGGGGTCTCGAAGCCGGGCATGCCGTGCGAGATCGGGGTGGGGCCGAAGACGACCTTGCCGTTGTCCATCAGCCACGCCTCATTGGTGCCGAGCTTGAGGCAGGCGCGGGCGCCCGCCGTCGCACAGGGCGCGTTGACATCGCTGGGCGCGATGCCGGGGACGATCGCCGGAACACCGGGAACGTCCGGGCCCCCGGGCCACAATGGTTCGGCTTGCGCGGGCACCGCCGCGAGTCCTGCGACCGCGACACCGGCGAACACCGCCGACTTCGCCGCCAAGCCGAGGGAACTTCTGCTCATCATCGAGTCTCGACCCTCTCCTAGCCGTTGGAACGAGCATGGAACTAACGAGCATGGAACTCTGGGTAGCGGAGATCATTCTGACTGGTGCGAATGCAGATTCGCGGTACAAAACGCGACAGGCGCGCCGACACGCCGAACGGAATTGCCCGTCACCGCACCGGAGGCAGCGTGCGATCCTTCGGATCCGCTCCGGTCGGCAGCTGTGCGCCGTTGTTCGGGACGTCCGGGCGCGGGGCGTTGGAGGAGCCGCGGATCTGCTGGTCGGCCGGGGGATTGGTGCAGAAGTTCCAGCGCCCGAAGGTGGGTTCGGTCACCACGAACGGGGCCAGCGGCCAGGTCGAGTACTGGCAGAAGGGCCGCGGCCAGGTGTCGACGATCGTGTAGAACTCGCCGTCGTGCGCGGGCACGCCCATGGCCGAGGTGCCGACCACCAGCGCGGGAAACAGCGCGCGCAGGGCGGGAACCCGCAGCAGGGCGGCCCGCACGATGGCGCTCAGGGTATTGGCCAGGTTCTGGATGGGATCCATATTGCGGTCCAGGATCGCGTCGGCGAGGGCCAGCTGATCGGGGGCGTGGTCGAGCAGCTGCCGAATTTCGCCGTTCGCGACCCGGGCCTGCTCGACCAGGGTCTCCGAATTGCGGGTCAGCGTTTCCAGATCCGGCTGGGCGTGGGAGGTGGTACCGGCGATGACGCGCAGATTCTCGATGAGGCTGACCGTCTGCGGCAGCCGATTGTCCAGACCGGTGGTGGCCAGGCTCAACCCGTCGATGAGCCCGCGCAGCTGGTCGGGGCCGCCGCTGAGCGCGGTGTTCAGATTGTCGAGAATGACCGCGTATTTGTCCGGATCGATCTGTGCGATCAGGGCATTGCTGTCGGCCAGCGTCTCCCAGATCGGCGTCGGCGTGTCGGTCTGCTTGGGGTCGAAGGGAATCACCTGCCCGTTGTGCAGGTACGGCGCCTGATCGGTGCGCGGCCGGAAGTCGATGTACTGCTCTCCCGCGCCCGACAGCGCCCCGACGTGGATGGCGGTATCGGCCGGAATCCGGTACCGGTCTTCGATTTCCGCGGTCGCCGCGACACCGGCCCCGCCGTCGATGATGTCGACCGATTTGATGGACCCCACCCGATACCCACGCCAGGTCACGTCGTTACCGGATTGCACACCGCCCGACCGGTCCAGCTGCACGGTCACCGTGTAGGTACCGCCCGGCCGCTGCACCCGTGCCACGTCGACGGCCAAATAGCCCGCCCCGGCGAGCAGCATCCCGACCAGGGCAACATTTCCCACCAAGATTTTATGCTCGCGCAGCACGTTCAAAGAGCCCGCCTCCACCGCTGATCACAGCCAATAGGTTCGAAGCACAGCAAACATAGGGCGAAACTGCGCGCTATCTAACCACAGGCGTATGCCGGAGACGCCGAAGAAGCGGGGCCGAGTCGGTTACTAGGTCCGGACGGTTTCGAGGATGGACAGCCAGCGGGTCATGATGGCCCGCATGCGCTCGGCGCCGAGGCCGCCGTCGGGGGAGTGCACCGAATAGTGCACCTGCTCGACGCCCTCGGGCTTGCTGGTGCCCAGGAGCATGCTCAGGTCGAACATGGTCAGGCGGGACTGCTCGCGCGACTGGGCGTCCGGAATCCACACGCCCACGTCGCCGACGAAGTTGAAATAGAACTTGGGGAAGTTGAAAGTCGTGAAGTGCGGCCAGCTTTCGGGGTGATGCCAGCACAGCAGGGTGAAGTCCTCCGGGTTCGGAGGGTAGTCGGCGATGGCGTCGCGCAGGCGCGTCTCCAGGCTGCCCTGAACCGGTCGCAGCAGCCAGGGGTAGTCGTCGGAGATCCAGGCGACCGTGCGCGACAGGTCGGTGCCGGGGCGCAGGCGGCTGTAGCGGCCGTGCTTCTGGACCTGGATGGATCGTGCCTGCCCGGTCACGTCCTCGATGGCCAAACCCAATGCGACCAGCAGGATCCGGGTGTAGCTGGCGTCGAAGGCGGCGGGCAGTTCGGTCAGCAGGCGGCGTGCGAGCGCGCCGTCGATGACGCCGTCGAAATGGGCCGATTTCGGTGTGGCCGAACGGGTTTCCCGGCGGCCTTCGATATCGGAGGAGGCCAGCCAGTAGTCGAGCTCGCCCACCCGGGACGGGGCGTAGCCGTCGAGGAATTCCGCCCACTCCGAACCGGTGGTCGACTCGGGCAGCAGCGAGATCGGTTCTCCGGCTTCCCATTGCCGGACATAGGTGGCGATGTCGTCGTAGAGCACCCACATGGCGACGGCGTCGACCGCGGCATGGTGTGCGGTGACCAGCAGGATGTTCACGTCGTGGGAACGGGTGAACAGGGTGGCGGTGACGACCTTGCCCGCGGCCGGATCCAGGCGCAGGTTGGCCGCGGCGGTCTCCCGGTCGAGCAGGGCCATGAGCGCGGCGGGATCGAACTCCTCGATATCGACGGTGCGCACCTCGATGCGCGACGGATCCAGGACGCCGCCGGAGGGCGGTTCGATCTCGCACGCCGCGCCCTCGCCGTAGCTGTAGCGGCTGCGCAGGGATTCGTGATTGTCGATGACCGCGTTGAGCAGCCGCTGGGCGTCCTCGCGGCCCATCGCGACCGGGACCGGGCACGGGATGGTGACCCCGAAGATCGCCGGATTCGGGTCCCAGGTGAGGAATTTCCGGGCGGCGGCGGTGAGCCGGCCGGGGCGCAGGTCTGTCATGGTCGTTCTCCTGTTCACGCGATCGGGGCCGCGATGCCCGACAGCACCTCGTCGCCGAGCAGCCGCAGGCTCGCCCAGCCCTCGTCGATCGGCAGGCCGCCGATCAGCGGATTCATCAGGATTTCGGTGCGCCCGGCCGCGATTTGATCGCGCAGCTCGCCGGGGGTGAGGATCTCCAGATAGCTGTGGGAGCGCCGTTGTTCGACCGCGACCGGTGGGACCTCGTGCGGGCGCGGTACCCCGTCGCGCCGCCAGGAGGAGTACTCGCGGATCTCGGTGAGGATGTGCGGGGCGTAGGCGTGCCAGGCCGCGTCCGGATCCGGGTGCAGCAGGGTCAGTTTGCTGGCGGGCAACGGTTTGTGGACGAATCCCGTTGTGCCGCAGCGCGTGAGCTCCTGGTAGTAGAGCTGCTCCACCTCGGGCAGGGCCATCGGCAGCGACAGCGGCAGACCGAAGCGTGCCGCTCGCCGCGCCGCCGCCTTGCTCATCCCGGCGATCAGCAACTGCGGGTGCGGGGTCGTGAAGGGTTTGGGGGTGACGTGGAAGGGCTGGCCGCCGCGCTGGATCGGCTCGTTGCGCCAGGCCGCGAACATGAGCTCGAGGGCCTCGTCCATCAGCTTGCCGCGGCGCGTGAAATCCCGGCCCAGCGCGGCGTATTCCTCTGGCCGGTAACCGATTCCGGCGACCACGGTCAACCGGCCGTCGCACAGGTTGTCCAGGACCGCCAGGTCCTCGGCCAGCCGGACCGGGTCGTAGAGCGGGACGAGCAGCGCGCCGATGCTGATCCGCATCCGTTCGGTGCGCGCCGCCAGCGCCGCGCCCAGCAGCAGTGGAGCGGGCAGCCATCCGGTGCCCGAGCCGTGGTGCTCTTCGCAATTGACGACGGCGAACCCGCATCGATCGGCGTATTCGGCCATGTCCAGGGCGGCCCGATAGCGTGCCCGATGCTCGGCCGCGGGGTCGTCGACATTGGTCATATTGAGCCGGAGCGCCGCCACCACATTCATTGAGCAAATATCGAATGCGCAGTGCCGCACGGCAATAGGGTGCGCTACCCCGGTCGGGGGTACCGCCCGGTCGCGGTGCTACCGCGAGATGTCGTCGAGCAGACCGAGTTGTGCGGCGCGGACACCGATCTGGAAGCGGCTCTCGAGTTCGCCGCCTTCGACGCCGAGCCGGGTGCGGACGGCTGGCTGCTCGACGGTTCGCAGTCGGCGGTCGCCGCAGCGGCTTTCGCGGATGCGTTCCTCGTCGAAGCCCGCACGGGTGCCGGATCGCGCCTGTTCTTCCTGGATCGCGACACCGAGGGCCTCACGATCACCGAGCAGCAGCTGGTCAACGGCACCGATGCGGCGCTGATCGAATTGCGGGCGGCTTCGGTGCCGGAGGCGAACATGATCGCCGCGTCCGAGGCGGCGGCCTGGGCGGCCCGGCGCGCGACGCTCGCCACCTGCGCGCTGCAATTGGGAATCGTCGAGCGGGCGCTGGAAATGACCTGTGAATACGCCCGCACCAGAAAGCAATTCGACAAGCCCATCGGCAGTTTCCAAGCCGTCCGGCAACGCCTGGCCGACGCCTATATCGACGTCGAAGCCGTCCGGCTCACTCTCTGGCAGGCCGCCTGGCGCGAATCGCATTCCCTTCCGGCCGAATCCGAGCTCGCGGTGGCGAAATTCTGGGCGGCCGAGGCCGGTCACCGGGTCGCCCACTCCGCGGTTCACATTCACGCCAGCACGGGCATCTACCTCGACTACCCGATGCAGCGCTACTTCACCGCCGCCAAACGCGCCGAATTCGAAGCGGGCACCGCCACGGCCCAGCTCCGCCGGCTCGGCTCCTGGTTGGACACGGTCGAGTACTGAAGACCCGGCCGGCCGTGTGCACACCCCTCGCACGCACGCGGGCCCGACCACGTCACGCGAATGCCCCGGGTGTTGCAGCCCCGGGGCACCCGCGTGGTTGGACACTCCCATGCGGCGATAAAAAGCGAATAAACGTTCTCTATTGGGCGGCGCTGCCGGGCGATCGCACGGCGGGCGGCGCGAACAGGGTCGCCAGCGTGGGGGCGGGCAGCCCGGCCCGGGCGAAGATCTCCGCGGCGTCGGAGTGCTCGCGGGCGGCGGCCTCGGTGTCACCGCGCGCGGCGCGGGCAGTGGCGCGCAGGGACAGGGCCCGGGCCCTGTCGAGTGGATCGGCGGCCTTGCTGAGCAGGCGCAGCGCCTGGGTCGCCTCGCATTCGGCGGCCGCGTCGTTCCCGGCCCGCAGATGGATCTGGGCCAGGCGGGTGCGGGCCCAGCCCTCCCAGAGCCGCACGCCGTTGCGATGGGTCATCGCCACCGCGTCCTCGGCCAACTCCAGCGCGAGCCGGTGCTCGCCGAGCATCGAACGGGTGGCGGCCAATTCGTGGGTGGCCCAGCCCAACGCGACGGCATTCGAGGATTCCCGGGCCAGTTCGATGGCCCGCTCGGCCACCGCGACCGCCTCGGCGTACTGCCCGGACTCGCACAGCGTGCGGGTGGCCAGCGCCAGAATCCACGCCTCCAGCGACCGATCGTCGAGCGCCCGCGTCCAGGCGATGGCATTGGCGTAGTGCCGATGGGAATCCTTGGTATTGCCCACCCGCCGATCCGCCACCCCGAGCAGGATCTCGGCCAGCACCTGCAACCGGCGTTCGGCGTCGTCGGCGGGCTGCGAAATCGGCTGCAGGAACTCCAGACTCGCCTCCACCTCGCCGAGCCCGATCTGCATCATCGCGCCCAGCGCCACCCGCAACCGGCGGGCGCTGGCGTGGTCGTCGTCGCGAACCGCGGTGTCCAGCAGCGCCTTCAAGCCGTCGGCGAGCTCGCGGGCCCGGCTGCCGGTGTCCATCAGCTCCGACATCACCCAGGCCAGATCGGCGGCCAGCGCCACCGCCCGGCCGCCCAGCCGGGCCGCCTGGCGGTGCAGTGCGATGATGACCGGCCGCTCGATGTCGTTCCAGGACTGGCCCTCCGCGCCGCCGGTGAAGGTGTGGCCGGGCACGGTGGTGGGGACCAGCAGCAGCGTGGTGTTGCTGTAATCCAGTGCGCCGAGCAGGTTCTTGGTGCTGGCCAGGTAGTAGTCGAGCAGCCGGATCACGATCTCGGACTCGCGTTCGGCGGCGTCGCGGCCGGCGGCGGTCCCGGCCAGGGCGGCCGCGAACAGCCGCAGCAGGTCGTGGAAGCGGTAGCGGCCGGGCGCGGGCGTCTCCAGCAGGCTCAGATCCACCAGCGACTCGCAGACCAGCTCGGCCTGCGGTACCGGCACGCCCAGCAGCGCGGCCGCGCCGTCCACCGGGAAGTCCGGGACGTCGGCGCGGGCCAGCATGCGAAATGCCCTGGCCTGCTCGGCATTCAGCTGGCCGTAGCCGAGCCGGAAGGCGGCCTCCAGGGTGAGGTCGCCGGTCTGCAGCACCTCGAGGCGGCGGCTCTCGTCGGCCAGCCGGTCGGCCAGCGAGGCGATGGTCCACTGCGGTCGTACCGCCAGCCGCGCCCCGACGATGCGCACGGCCAGGGGGAGACAGGCGCACTGCTCGATGACGGCGTAGGCCGCATCCCGTTCGGCCGCAACGCGTTCGGTGCCGAGAATGCGGGTCAGCAGCGTCATGGCCTCCTCGCGCTCGAGCACGTCGAGGCGGGTACGGCACACGGCCAGGGGCAGTTCGGTGAGCGCCGAGCGACTGGTGATCAGCACGGCCGTGCCGGGCGTGCCGGGCAGCAGCTGCGACACCTGGGCGCTGTCGCGGGCATTGTCGAGTACGACCAGAATCCGTTTGTCGCTCAACAGGGTTCGCAGTTGTGCGGCCCGATCGTCCACGGCGGGCGGGATATCGCCCTCGGCGACTCCGAGCCCGCGCAGGAAGCCGCCGAGCGCGTCGCCGGGCGGCACCGGTTCGGGGTCCACGCCGCGCAGGTTCACATACAGCTGCCCGTCGGGGAATCGGTCACGCACCTGATGGGCGATGTGCAAGGCCAGGGTGGTCTTGCCGACCCCGCCCATGCCGCCGACCGCCGAGATGGCGACCGCGGGTCCGCCGCCGGTCAGCTGAGCCGCGATCTCCTCGGCGACCTTCGAGCGCCCGGTGAAATCGGCGATGTCGGGCGGCAATTGGGCCGGGGCGACCACCGCGCGGGCGGGTCGCAGCACCGGCGGCAGTTCGGCGCGCAGGATCCGTGCGTGCACCTCGCTGAGCTCGGGGCCGGGTTCGACGCCGACGCCGTCGACCAGGGCGCGGCGGGCGCGGCCGTATTCCTCGAGCGCCTCGGCCTGGCGGCCGCTGTGATAGAGCGCGGTCATGAGCAGGGCGCGGAAGCGCTCGCGCAGCGGATGCTCCTCGATGAGCGGGCCGAGCTCGGCGACCGCGTCGGCGCAGCGGCCGGTTTCGATATCGAGGGCGAGGCGATCCTCGAGAATGGACAGCCGCCATTCCTCGAGCCGGGCCCGCTGGCGTTCGGCGTAGGGGCCGGGCAGCCCGCCCAGCGCGGCGCCCTGCCAGTGGCCGAGCGCCGATTCCAGGGTCGCGCGGGCGCGGTCGGGATGTTCGTCGCGCAGCCGCTCGGCCTCGGCGACGTGGTCCTCGACCGCTTCGATATCGGTGTGGCCCGGCGGAAGTCGCAGCGCGTAGCCGTCGCCGATGGAGATGAGCATTGTGGAGGGACCGCGGTTGACGCGTTCGGGTTCCAGCTCGCGGCGCAACTTGGCGACGTGCGTGCGCAGCGCGGGCACCGCGCGCAGCACCGGGTCCTCGCCCCAGATGCCCTCGACCAGCTCGGCGGCGGTGACCGCCTTGCCCTCGCGCAGCAACAGGGCCGCGAGTACGGCACGCCGCTGTGGCGGACCCAGATCCAAAGGCGTGTCCCCCCGCCATGCGCGGACCTCACCCAGTACGGCAAACCTCAACAAACCGACCTTCCCGTTTGGGAGTCTAGAGGACGGAGTAAGTGATGATTCGCCGACTATCCTGCACCGATCGGCTGCATTCATCGTGGAGGATCCTGCCGGAATGGCCGGGAGCGTCAACCGGCCCGCGCCATTGGTGATTCATTGGTGGCCGCCAAGCAACCCGTCGGAACCTGGTCGTGGGCGTCACGCCGAGCATGCGCCCCCGACCATTCTGGAGGCATCCCATGCGGGTGAAGTCCGCCGCAGTTCTGGCCGTGTGCGCCGTGTCCTTCGGCCTCGCGGCGTGTGAGGCGCAGCACGCGTCCGCCGGTCCCGGCGGCGTCGGCACGCCCGCCGTCACCACCGTCCGGCCCACCACCGCCGAACCCACCGCGGACCAGCGGCAGGACGGGCGGTTCGTCGTCACCATGGACCACCTCGCCGGCACCGGCAACGGCAGGTCCCAGGTCAGCTTCGATGTCGAGGTGCCGCAGGTGAAAGCCGAAGGCAAGGGCGTGAACTGGTCCGCTGGACGGGAATTCGACGACGGCATGGTCCAGGCGCTGTCGGCCTACGTCGGCAGCCTGCCGGACCGGCCGACGCAGGTCACCGCCGAGGCCGCGAGCAGGCTCGATGTCACGATCCCGTGGTCGGCGCTGCAGGCCCAGCTGACGCCGGGCATGCTGACCGTCCTGTCGAGCGAGCGCCGCGCGGGGTTCGCGTTGCTGGCGGGGAGTCGTCCGGTTGCCACGTAACCTGTGGTCGTGGCGGCAACCGGTGACGCGTCGCGCCCACGGGGCATCGATGTGAAGGGCGCTGCCCGGCCCGGGATCGCCCTGGCCACCGTCACCGCGGTCCTGTTCGTCACCTTCCTCGACACCACCGTGGTCAGCGTCGCGCTGGCCGATATCCGGTCGGAGCTCAGCACCGATGTGTCGCTGCTGCAATGGGTGGTCAACGGCTACACGCTGGTCTTCGCGAGCCTGATGCTGGCGGCCGGATCGCTGGGTGACCGGTGGGGGCGCAAGCGGGTGATGGTCGCCGGGTTGGCGATCTTCTGTGCGGGATCGGTGATTTCGGCGCTGGCGGCCAGCGTGCCCATGCTGATCGCCGGGCGCGCGGTCATGGGACTCGGGGCGGCCGCGTCCGAGCCGGGCACGTTATCGGTGCTGCGGCACGTGTTTCCGGACGCGCGGCAGCGGGCCAAGGCGCTGGGGGTGTGGTCCGCGGTGTCGGGGCTCGCGCTGGCCGCCGGGCCGGTGCTCGGCGGGGTGCTGGTCGACGCCTACGGGTGGCGGTCGATCTTCTGGTTCAACGTGATCATCGGCGGGGTGGTGTTCGCGGCCGCGCTGCGGTACGTGCCCGAGAGCTCCGATCCGCAGCCGGGGCCGCTGGACTGGGCCGGATCCCTGCTCGGGGCGGTCACGCTCGGCGCGGTGATCTACGCGGCGATCAGCGGGGAGAACCGCGGCTACGGCGCGCCGTCGGTCGTCGCGCTGTTCGTGTTCGGCGGGCTGGCCTTCCTGGGGTTCGTGGCGGTCGAGACGCGGGTTCGCAACCCGGTCTTCGATTTCCGGTATCTGCGGCTGCCGCTGGTGCGCAGCGCGCTGGGGGTGGCGTTCGCGGTCTACTTCGGGGTCTTCTCGATCTTCTTCTTCACCGCGCTGTATCTGCAGGTGATGATCGATTATTCGGCCGCGCGCACCGCGGGCGTCTTCGCGCCGATGGCGGTGGCGATCATCGTCGGGTCGCTGGCCGCCGGGTACTGGGTGGCGCGCACCGACGCGCGCACGCCCATGATCGTCGGCTGTGTGCTGAGCGCGGCGGGCATCCTGCTGACCCGGCATGCCCTGGACGGGACAATAGGATTCGCGGAGCTGTCGGCCACGCTCGCGGTCGCCGGACTCGGCTTCGGCATCGCGGTGGTGCCGCTGACCTCCGCCGTGCTGACCGGTGTGCCCGGCGAGCATTCGGGCATGGCGGCCGCGGCCACCAACACCATGCGGCAGGTCGGCGCGGCGGTCGGGGTCGCGGTGCTGGGCTCACTGGTGAACGGGTTCCTGCACGCGGACTTGAAGACCCGGCTCACAGAGCTCGGGCTGCCGCCGGAATTGCAGCCGACCGCCATCGACGCGGTCGAGCGCGGCCGGATTCCCTCCGGGATCGACCTGGGCACCATGCTGAAGTACGCGTCCAAGGTGCCCGAGGCGCTGCAGACCGGAACCATCGCCTTCCACCACGGACTCGATGTGGCACTGCTGGTTTCGGCGCTCATGATCCTGGCCGCCGCGGTGCTCTCGGCGCTCACGCTCGGCGACTCGGGCGACTCCGGACGGTGGTGGCGCGAATTGCCGCCGGTCATGGGCGCTTTCGTCATGGCTACCGGAATCATCTCGGTGGGATTACATCTCACCGGATTCGAGGTGCTGTCGGGGGCGGCGCTGGCGCTCGCCGCGATGGTGTGGATCGCGCTGGCGACCGATTTCGTGTCCAGGCTGCTGTGGACGCATACCCGCTGGGAGACCGAGGCGGATACGCCGCCCGCCCTGATGGCCGTGGCCGCCACCACCGTGCTCGGGACCCGGATCTCCTTGCTCGGCTGGCATTTCGTGGCCACGGCGCTGTTGGTGATCGCGGCGACGGTGTGGCCGGTGATCCTGGTGCTGGTGATCGGTCATTGGAACCGGCGGATGCCCGGCGCGGTGTTCCTGGTCTGCGTGTCCACCGAGGGACTCGCGGTCCTGGGCCTCACGCTGGCGCAGGCCGGGGTGGGGGACTGGCTGGCCACGGCGGCGGTGGTGTTCTTCGTGCTCGGATTGATCCTGTACCTGGTGGCGTTCACGCATTTCGACATCGCCCAGATCTGGCGCGGGGCCGGTGATCACTGGGTGATGACCGGCGCGCTGGCCATCTCGGCGCTGGCCGGATCGAAGCTGGTCGCGTGGCAGCACTGGACGGGGGCACCGCATTCCGTTCTCCGGGTGGTGACCGTGGTGCTGCTCGCGATCAATCTGGCGCTGTATGTGATTCTCGTTGTGGCCGAAGCGATTCGGTTCCGGCCGGGCTACGATCCGCGGCGCTGGGCGACGGTGTTTCCGCTCGGGATGACCGCGGTCGCCACGCTGTCCACGGCCGCGGTCCTGGAGGTGACGTGGCTGCGCACCCTGGGGCGGGTGCTGCTGGTGGTGGCCGCGCTGACCTGGTTGCTCGTCGCGGCCGAACTCTCCCATACCCGATTCCGGCAAACCGCCTGAGCCTCACAACAATCCACTGCGGCGGGCCGATTCCACGGCCTGCGCGCGGCTTCCGGCGTCGAACTTGGCGTAGAGGCTGCGGAGATGGGTTTTCACGGTGTTGACCGATATCCCGAGGTTCGCGGCCATCTGTGCGGCCGTGCGGCCCGACGGCATCTGCTCGAGCACGGTCAATTCCATCGGAGTCAGCCTGGGCTGCGCCGCTATCCGGCGCAGCCGGGGATGGCGGCGAATGCGCTGGGCGAAGTCGTCGTGCGGGCCGAGCGTGCCGATGTGGTCGTCCAGCAGCGCCACGGCCCCCGGCATGTCCAGGAACGGTCGCACCAGTTGATCGGGCGCCGCGTCCCCCAACGCGTGTTCGAGAGCGTCACGGGCCGCGCTCCGGTTGCGCAGCGCGGCCAGTGCGACACCCTCCACCAGCCAGGCGGTGACCACCGTCTGCGGGCGCACCGTCTCGATATCCACCCGCAGCGGAGCGACCAGCCCACGCGCCACGCGCGGCCGGTTGGCCAGCTCCAGGAGAGCTTCGGCGAGAACGATCTCCGCGGTGCGGCCCAGCCTGGACCCGGCCTCATCGGTGAGCAGCCGTGCCGAATCGACTGCCCGGACCTCGAGCAGGATCGGCACCACGTGGGGCAGCAGTCGGCCGGTCAGCGCCGGCAGCGACGACGGTCCACGCAGCAGGACGACGGCGCTGCGCCGGAGTCTCTCGGCCGCGCGACGTTTGTCCGGGCTGTCGTCGAAGGCCAGGAGTTCGGCGAGGATATCGGTGATCCGCGCGGCGGCCGGGCCGTCCGGTGGAGCCGGAATCCGCTGGATGACAGGGAAACTCGCGGTCGTGGGCACCGTCGTGTGACCGCCACGCAGGTACGCGGCGAAAGCCTCGACGGTGCGGGCCGCGATGCCGTCGGCGCAGTCGCGGAGCCCGTGCCGTTCGGCGAGATCGACAGCCAGCCCGGCCTGTTCACGCATCGGACCCGGCTCGTCGCGAATCGCGGCGGTGATCGCGAGCCGGGTCGCGGCGCGCACGTGCAGGCGCGGTATGGCCGAACTCTCCGCGAGCGCGGCCCCGCGGCGGAGCAATCCTTCGCCCTCCGTGTCCTCCCCGTCGGCCAGCAGCGCCATCCCGATTTCACCGGCCGAGTAGGCGTCGATGGGCGCGTGCCCCGATTCCGGAATGGGTTCGGGCAGCTGGAATTCGGACGGGCCGGTACCGGTGACCCGTGTGATCGCGGCCCATGCGGCGAGGTAGAGCGAATCGATCCACCCGGCGGGAACGATCCGCCCCGACTCCCGCGGCCGCAGGGCCAGTACATCCAGGTAGGTGGTGGCCTTGTCCGCATCGTCGTGTTCGAGGGCGTCGAGGACCCGCAGCGCCCACACGAAAGGGTCGTTCAGGGAGATGGATCCGGCCTGCTCGAGGTGTTCGAACAGCATCGGCCCGTGCCCGTCGAGAACCAGTCGGAAGGCGTGCTCGCGGAGAAACCAGGCCAGCAGTTCGGTATCCGACGCGCGTACGACGTGCGGCAGGGCCTCCCTCGGCAGACCGGCGGCCAGATACCAGTCCGCGGTGTGCCGGTGCAGCGTGTAGGACCACTCGATGTCGCTGCGGTACAGGCGGTTGAGCAGGTGGGCGCGCAGCAGCGGGTGCAGGGTGTACCAGACCTCGCCGTCGCGCACCGTGCCGGTCATGGGCAGTTCCAGGCCGACCAGCTCGTCGATCGAGTGCGGGGGCTCCCCCGCGCGGAGCCGGACCGCGAGGGACCGCGTGAAGGCCACGGGCACGCTGAGTCCGATGGCGAAGCGGAGCAGGGATTCCGGCAGCGTCGCGACCACCTCGGCGGCGAGGAAGTCGGCGAGTGGCGGTGGTACCGAGGCGAGTTCGGCCAGGGCCGCGGCCCGATCCGGCTGCGTGCCGAGGTGGAGCGCGGCGAGGCGGAGGAGCGCGGCCCAGCCGCGGGTCAGGCGCAGCACGGTGGTCAGTTCCGCTTCGGACAGGGCGCAGCCGTGGCGGCGGGTGAACTGTCCGGCGCGCAGGCCGGTGAAGGCCAGATCCGGTGCGCGCACCCGGGTCAGGCGGCCGTCGAGGTCGAGCAGGTGCCAGCGCAGGGGCAGGTCGTGGCGGCCCGCCAGCACCATGGTGGTGTTCGGCGGCGCGGCCGCCAGGAAGCACTCCAGGAAGTCGATAGCTGTCGGATCGCTGATCAGATGTGCGTTGTCGATCACGACCACGACCGGGCGGTCCCGCGCGGCCAGTCGGGAAACGATGTGGGCGACAGTGTATTCGGTGTCATCGGTGTGATCGTGTCGCCCGGCCCGGGGTAGCCCGACGCCGAAGCACGCCGACAGTGCCGCCCGCGGGTCGTGGTGTGCGGCAGCCGGATCGGCGATGGTGACCCAGTAGTACTCGGCGTTCGGATGGGTGCGGCCCAGACGCCGATCGAGCCAATCGGCGACCAGCACCGTTTTTCCGGTGCCCGCGGGCGCGGAAATCGTGATTACCCGTGCGACCGGTGAAGTCACCGCATTGTCGAGTCGGACATACAGTTCGGGCCGGGCGATCGGCATGAAGCCCAATTCCGGCAATGCGGGAAGCGGTGGCGATTCGACAGTCATGAATTCACTCCTCCCGAATTCAGTTCGCGGCCAACGGAAGGAACGGGCCGTAATCGCGGACGTGCCCGCTTTCCCAGTCCCACAGCGATCGCACGTCGACGGCGACGCCGCGCTGCAGGCACAAGTGCCAGCCCCGTTCGGTCTTCTGCCAGATATCACCGTCCCGATCCCGGTACAGGCCGGTGTGTTCCGGCTCGGCGGTATCGGCGGGCAATGCTTCGCCGTCGGTGAAGGAGCCGGCCGGCAGTAGATCGGTCGCGAGAGCCAATACGCGGTCGGCTACCGCTAGGAGGGCGGAAAGCAATTCCGCGGCAGACGAATCGGGGCTCGGCGCGGTGCTGGGGAATTCGGCGAGGTGAAGCGCGTGCCCGATGGTCGCCAGGTTGTTCATCGTGTCGACTCCTGTGGTCGTGATCATGTGACCCGGCGATTATGGAAGGCGGTACTTCCGTGTTGCTTACCGATTACTTCCGCGGGAGTTCCGATCGAATTCGATGCCGACTCGTGATTCTCGGGTGTCACGAGGTGCGCGATCGGCGTGAATACAGTAGCGCCGAGGCTCGTCGCCCGATGCCGGGTGCTCGCGGCCGCGACGACCGTCGGCGGTGGAGACCTCAAACCGAACCTGTCAGCTGAGCGGATCCGTGGTGAATCGCGCCCGACCGAACGGATGTTGTTGTGTCCCAAGCAGTTTGCTGGACTGCGGCCGACTACTACGGTTTGTCATGTTCGAGGCTCGGCGGTAATTTACTGATCCGCTTCGGAATTCGTTTTCTACAGTTCGATGCTCGAAGGGGCGTTGTGTGATGACACAGCCACAAGTTCAGGTTTTCGGTCCGCTACAAGTGTTGTCGGGAGGGCGCGCGGCTCGTATCGGGGCGTGGCGGCAAAGAGCGATACTCGGTCGATTGGTGCTCGCGGGCGGAAAGACACTCGGGGCGGATCGTTTGATCGAGGATGTCTGGGAAGGTGATCCGCCGCCTCGGGCGCCCTCGGTGCTGCAGGTGCAAATTCACAACCTGCGCCGCGTGCTCGAGCCCGCGCGAAGACCCCGATCGCCCGCCCGCATTCTGGTCTCGGAAGGCAGCGGTTACGCGCTGCGCCTGGATTCCGGCAATGTCGACGCGTGGCGGTTCGAAGCGCTGTTGCGGGAATACGAGGAACGCGCGCATGATCCCGGCGCGCGTCCGACGCCCTTGGAACGGTATCGAATGCTCGACGCCGCATTGGATTGCTGGCACGGGGAGGCATTCGAATCCTTTGCCGACGCGTCCTGGGCGGCGGCGGAGGTATCCCGGCTGACCGATCTGCGCGCCACCGCGATCGAGCTGCGCGCCCAGGCCGCACTCGAACTCGACCGGCCCGGGGAAGTGGTCGCGGTGCTGCGGCCGCAGGCGGAGGAATCTCCCGGACGTGAGGAAAGCGCACGGCTGCTGGCCCTGGCGCAATACCGGCTCGGCCGCCAGGTCGAGGCATTGGCCACGCTGCGCCGCACGCGGGACTACCTGCGGGCGGAATACGGAATTGATCCCGGACCGCGACTGGCCGAACTGGAATCGGCGATTCTGAACCAGGCCGTCAGCACCGAAGAACTCATCGAGCGGGGCGAATTGCCCGTCGCCGGTTCGAAATCGGGTGCGGAGCGAGCGGAGAACGAATCGATGGCGCCGAATAGTGATGTGGCACAAGCATTGTCGGAATCCATGTGCTATCCGCGACAGCGCGGCGCCATTCGCGCGGCCGCGACCGAGGCCGGAGCCGGAGATTTGCGGCTGATCTGGATGGTCGGCGAGGTCGGCGCCGGCAAGACCTCGGTGGCCCGCGCCGCGCTGGGCGAACTCGCCGCGGCGGGATGGGTCGTCGCCTACGGTCGTGCCGCGATGGTCGACGGCGCACCGCCCGCGTGGGCGTGGACCGAAGTGCTCGGCGATCTGGGCGGCGTGTCCGGGCACGCCGGCATCGAGGACCCGTTCACCATCGTGCGGGAGGTGACCGGCCGCTGCCGGGACCTGATCCGGCGCTCGCCGGTGGCCATCGTGGTGGAGGACATGCACCGCGCCGACCCGGCCACGCTGCAGGTGCTGCGGCAGCTGGTGACCTGGCTGCAGCATGCGCCCGTGCTGATCATCGTGACGGCGCGCGGTCCCGAACCCGCTCCGGCGCTGCACGCGACCGAGGCCGCCCTGGCCGACCGGATGACCGCGCGGCTGGAGCTGACCGGTGTGGACATGGCCGGAACCCTGGAGATCGCGCGTGACGCGGGCCTGCTCACCCTCGACGGCAACACGCTACGGATGCTGCACGATCGCACCCGGGGCAATCCGCTGTTCGTCCGCGAGCTGTCCAAACTCATGGTGGCGCAGGGAGATGCGACATCCCTGCCGGAGAGTGTGCGGGCGGTGCTGGGCGAGCGGATCGCCCGCCTGCCGCGCGAGGTGCGAACGGTGTTGCAGCACATGGCGGTCTGGGGAAGGGCCGTCGACGGTGACACCCTCGCGGTACTGGCGGGCATGGCCGAGGACGAGCTGATCGACCGCGTCGACATCGCGATCGACGCCGGACTGGTGAGATTCGACGATCGCGGACGAATCGAGTTGGGGCACACCCTGATTCGCGACACGGTCTACGATGCCACCTCGCTGTTGCGGCGCACCCGGATGCACTGGGAGGCGGTCGAGCTGATCGAACAGCGCGGCGCCGACCTCGAGAGCGGTGGTGATCCCGGGCTGCTGGCCTACCACGCAGCGCGCGGCGCGAGCCGTGCCACCGCCGAGCGGGCGCTGGCGCACGTGACGGCGGCGGCGCGGGAGGGCGGTCGGCTCGGTCCGTGTGCGGACGTCGTCGAGCTGTGGCGCTCGGTGGTGCTGTTGCACGAATTCGCCGGGCACACCCGCCCTTCCGCGGACCGCGGCGACCGGCGGGATCTGCTGGAGGCCCTGTGCGAGCTGACCCGCGCCCTGGCCTACGACGGGCAGGCGGTCGCCGCCCGGGCGGTACGCGAGCGCGCGCTCGACCTGGCCGAGCACCTCGGCGGAGACGGCCCGGTGCTGCGCGCGCTCACCTGCTGGGACGCACCCGCCATCCGGGGCATTCGAGACTGGGCGGGAGCGGGCGCCAGGATGCGCGCGGCACTGGACTCGGCGCTGACCCGGGTGACCTCCGACCCGATGCGCGCCCGGTTGCTGATCGCGGCGGTCTACGAGTCGGAGCTCGACGGCGATGCCGTGCGCATGTACGAGAGAGCCTGCTGTGCGGTGGATCTGGCGCACACCACCGGCGATGCGGAACTGCTGTGCGCGGCGCTCAACGCGGTGGCGTACACCGTCACCGGGCCCGCCGGCCTGGACGGCTGGCGGCAGACGGCCGCGGAGATGGTGCGGGTGGCCCGCGGCGCCGGACTGGCCGACTACGAGGCGCTCGGGCATTACCTGCACCTGCGGGCGGCTTGCCGCGACGGTGACCTGCGGGCCGCCGGACGGCACGCCGCCGCCGCGCTGGAATGCGCCGCCAACGGCCGATCGCGCCCGCTGCTGGACGTTCTGCTGTCCTTCGCGGCCGCGCTGGAGGTGGTGCGCGGCGACCTGGCGGCCGCCGAGGCGGGCTACCGATTGTTCGATGCCCGCATGCGGCACGCGGGCGTCGCCAACGAGGACGTGGCGCTGGTGATCGGCGCGGTGACCGTGGGCTGGGCCCGGGGAGACCTCTCCGGGGCGGTGGAAGCGATAGGGGCCCTGTACGACTCGAATCCGGAACTGTGGGCGCAGCTGTACACGGTGGCGCTGTTGCATCACGGCGAGGCCGAGCGGGCGCGGGCGATCTTCGAACGGTACACCGAGGTGCGGCGGGACTTCTTCTGGCAGACGATGGCGGTGTTCCGGGCGCGTGCGGCGATCGCGCTCGGGGCGGTGCGGGTCGGCGGGGAGCTGCTGGCGGAGCTCCGTCCTTTCAGCGGCATGCTGGCCGGATTCGGCAGCGGCGCTGTGTATCTCGGTCCGATGGACGCGCTGCTGGCGGACCTGGCCGAGCTGTGTGACGACCCCGCCGCAGCGCGGTCGTACCGGTTCGCGGCCGATGCCCTGGTGCGAAGGCTGCGCGGGGACGTCGATTCCCTCGGTGTGCTGCTGGATTTCCGGGAGGACCTGACCGCGGGGGAGGCGGGTGCCGTGAAAATCGATTGCGGCTGAGGTATTTCGTCCGGCAGCATGTCCGGCATGTTCGCGCAGTCCATCGTCGCTCACCCCGCAGTCGCGGGCGCGATGGCTGCTGCCCTGGTTGTCGCAGTCGACGGCGCACGAAGCTGACCTTCTCCGGGACGTCCCGGACCTCAGACGGGGAAGGTCGGCTCGCTGCTGAGATCCCTCGAAACTTGCGCTCCCGGAGAGAGATTCATCATGGCCAAGCAGGCCTATGTCCGTAACAAGCCGCACGTCAACATCGGCACCATGGGTCACGTCGACCACGGCAAGACCACCCTGACCGCGGCCATCACCAAGGTGCTGGCCGAGCGCGGCGGCACCGCGTTCGTCCCGTTCGATCGCATCGACGGGTCTCCCGAGGAGATCGAGCGCGGCATCACCATCAATATCGCCCACGTCGAATACGAGACCGCCACAAGGCATTACGCCCACGTGGACATGCCGGGCCACGCCGACTTCGTGAAGAACATGATCACCGGTGCGGCCCAGCTGGACGGGGCGATCCTGGTGGTGTCGGCCGACGACGGCGTCATGCCGCAGACCAGCGAGCACGTGCTGCTGGCGCGGCAGGTGGGTGTCGAGCACATCGTGGTCGCGCTCAACAAGGCCGACGTCGCCGACGGTGAGCTGCTCGAGCTGATCGAGCTCGAGGTGCGAGAGCTGCTGTCGGCCAACGGGTTCGATGGTGACGGTGCTCCGGTGGTGCGGGTGTCGGGGCTGCGCGCGCTGCAGGGCGACGAGCACTGGGCCGGGCAGCTGCTGCGGCTGCTCGACGCGGTGGACGAGTACATCCCGATTCCGATGCGCTACACCGCCGTGCCGTTCCTCATGCCGGTGGAGAACGTGCTCACCATCACCGGTCGCGGCACGGTCGTGACCGGTGCGGTGGAGCGCGGCCGCATCCGGCCGGGTGACCGCGTATCGGTACTCGGGTTCGGCGGCGAGCTCGAGGCGGTGGTGACCAGTGTCGAGACCTTCGGCCGGACAATGGAATCGGCCGAGGCGGGGCGACAATGTGGCGCTGCTGCTGCGCGGCGTGCAGCGTGGGCAGGTGGCGCGCGGTCAGGTGGTCGCCGCGGTGGGCAGCATCGCGGTGCACAGCGAGTTCACCGCGCGGGTCCACCTGCTGACGGCGGCCCAGGGCGGGCGGCGCACGCCCATCGCCACCGGCTACCGCCCGCAGTTCTTCCTGCGCACCGGTGACGTGTCCGGTCACGTGGTGCTGCCGGAGGGGCGTGCGATGCCCGGTGACACGGTCGAGCTGGCCGTGACCCTGGATCGCGCGGTGCCGCTGGAGCCCGGCCTCGGCTTCGCGGTGCGTGAGGGCAATCTGACGGTGGCCGCGGGCACCGTGCTGGCGGTCGACTAGCCGCACCCGGATCCCGGTCCGAGCAGTCCGCTCGGGCCGGGATTCCCGCGTTTCGACCGGTATGTCGCATACTGTGTCGCCATGACCACCCGTTGCCAGAAGATCGCTGTCGCATTGGGAGTGGCCGCACTGGCCCTCACCGGCTGCTCCTCGAACTCGAAGAGTGACTCGGACAAGATCGATGTGGGAGTCCTGGTCATCACCATGTTCGACCCGGAGAACGAGGTGTGGCTGCAGCGCGAGCAGCTGCCCACCACCGTCGACGTGCCCGGCGCGTTCAAGCCGGTGCGATGCAATGCCGACAAGCTGTGCGTGGCCGAGACCGGCCAGGGCAAGGCCAATGCCGCCACGAGCATGATGGCCATCCTCGGCAGCGACAAGTTCAACTTCTCCAAGGCGTACTTCGTCACCGCCGGGATCGCCGGAACACCGCCGGAGCAGGGCACCCTCGGTGGCGCGGCATGGGCGCGCTGGGTGGTCGACTTCGACCTGGGCAACCACCTGGACCCGGCCGCCGCCCCCGACGTCCCCTTCGGCTACCGCCCGGTGGAGGACTACAACACCGCCGCCTACCAGCTCGACGAGTCGTTGGTGGACAAGGCGTACGAGTGGACCAAGGACGCGAAACTGGCCGACAGTCCCGACGCGGCCGCCGAGCGTGCGCAATACCCGGGGCAGGAGGGTCGCACGCCCGCGGTCACCAAGTGCGACACCATGACCGGTGACGACTTCTTCTCCGGCAAGCAGCTCTCGGATGAGGCCGGCTACATCATGAAGGAGCGCACCAAGGGCTCGGGCGTGTACTGCACGACGCAGATGGAGGACAACGCCACCGCGACGGCCCTGAAGGCGCACGGCTACCTGAACCGCTACCTCTCGCTGCGCACCATGAGCAATTTCGACCAGCCGTATCCCGGCCAGTCGGTGGTCCAGCACCTGGATCAGACCAGCGGCGGCTTCAAGATCGCCCTGGAGAACCAGTACACCCTGGGCAAGACGGTCGCCGAGCAGCTGCTGAAGAACCCGCCCGCGAACTGACGGGCCTGCGATATGTGCTGAGGGTGGCCGGGATTCTCTGGTCCGGGACGAGGGTCGTCCCGGACCATGGGTCCATGGAACGAGGGCACTACGGTGAGGACCATCGGGCATTCGCCGAACTGGCGCGGGGATTCGTGCGCAAGGAGGTCGCGCCGCACTACCTGGAGTGGGAGGACGCCGGGATCGTGCCGCGCTCGGTCTTCGCCCGGGCGGGAGAGCTGGGGTTGCTCGGGTTCGCGGTGCCGCAGAACCACGGCGGGCTCGGGGTCTCGGACTTCCGGTTCAACCAGATCCTCATCGAGGAGTTCATGGCGGGCGATTGCGCCGGGGTGGGGCTGAATTTCGCGCTGCACAACGACATCTGCACGCCCTACCTGGCGAAGCTGACCACCGCGGGACAGCGGGAACGCTGGCTGCCCGGATTCGTGGCCGGGACGCTGATCGCCGCCATCGGCATGACCGAGCCGGGAGCGGGCTCCGATGTGGCCGGAATCCGCACGGCCGCAGTCGATATGGGCGACCACTACCTGGTGAACGGCGCGAAGACGTTCATCACCAATGGAATCAACGCCGACCTGGTGATCACCGCCGTCCGCACCTCGCCCGAACGGCATCGCGGGATGAGCCTGCTGGTGCTCGAACGCGGCATGGCGGGTTTCGAACGCGGCCGCAATCTCGAGAAGCTCGGCCTGAAATCCCAGGACACCGCCGAGCTCACTTTCACCGATGTCCGTGTGCCCAAAGAGAATCTGCTCGGTGAGGCGGGCCGCGGCTTCGAATACCTGATGAGCAACCTGCCCCAGGAGCGCATGCAGATCGCCGTCGCCTGCCTCGCTCGCGCGCGGGTCGCCCTACACACCACCATCGAATACGTCAGCGCCCGACAGGCTTTCGGCCAACCGATCGGAGCCTTCCAGAACACCAAGTTCACCCTCGCCGACGTGGCCACCGAAGTCTCGGTCGCCGAAGCCTTCGTCGACAAGTGCGTCCTCGAACTCAACGCGGGCCGCCTCACCCCCGCCGACGCCGCCAAGGCCAAACTCTGGTCCTCGGAAATGGAATTCCGCTGCATCGACCGCTGCCAACAACTCTTCGGCGGCTACGGCTACATGCGCGAATACCCCATCGCCCGCGCCGCCGCCGACGCCCGCATCACCCGCGTCTACGGCGGCACCTCGGAAATCATGCGAGAAATCATCGGCCGCGACCTCAGACTCACCGGCCCCTGACCGTCAGCGCTTCATTCCATGCGCGGAGGCGATGAGCCGCTCCATGACCGTGCGCGGCAGGATCCGCCGAACCGCGAACATCACCGGCGCATTGCTCCCCACCGCGTACAACGGCTTGGGCCGCTCCGAATCAGCCGCTGACACAATGGTTTCGGCCACCTTCTCAGGCGGAATCCCCTTGCTCATCTTGCTGTCGAGCACACCCATGAACTTGGTGAACTCGGCAGTATGCGGGGACCCCTCATTGAGGTACTTCATCCGCCGCTCACTCAGCCCGGTGTTGATCTGCCCCGGCTCGACAGTGGTGATCCACACCCCGAACGGAGACTCCTCGAACCGAGCCGCCGTCGCAAACCCGCGAATCGCGGCCTTGGTCGCCACATACGACGACCGGTAGGCCATCGGGAAGCTGCCGAGCATGGAGCCGACCATGACGATCCGCCCGTAGCCCCGAGTGCGCATCCCCGGCAGCACCGCCTGCGTCAACGCGATCGCCCCGAACACATTGAGCCGGAACAACCTTTCGATCGCCTCCCCGGGCAATTCCGCCAACGGTCCGGCCTGGCTCTCGCCGGCATTGTTGATCAGCACATCAACCGGCCCGAGTTCCGCGGTGAACCGTTCGATGGAGGCGGAGTCGGTGAGATCGAGGGCTCGATATTCGACGCCCGGGGCCCGGTCGCCCTCGGCGAGCGTTTCGGGATTGCGGCTGGTGCCGATCACCTTGTGGCCCTGGGCGGCGAACGCGGCGGCGGTGGCCTTGCCGATGCCGGAGGATGCGCCGGTGACAACCACTGTGCGTGTCGTGTTGCTGCTCATGGCAGCAACCTATCGGGCGCGGCGGGACTCCGGCCAGGAGGCGGGCCGTCGGAAAGGCGGCAATTCGGGCCACGACCGCAGTACCGGTGTGCATCGGGTGCTGCGGTGTTCGGCCTTGGTCTCGCGGGTAACCGAGCGGACGCCCAACCAGATGCCGATCCCGAACGCCGGGGCCGCCAATGCGGGAAGTAGCAGGATGGCGGTTGAGCTCATGGTGAGGTGACCTCGATTGCTGGTCGTCGTCCGGGCCGGATGTGGATGAATCGCACGGGGGCAGCGGCTGTTACGTGACGAATCGTGGCCAGGGCGAAAAGCGCGTCAGGGTGATCGGTTTCTCATCGGTGTCCGTGACGACGCGGTACACCCAATCTGTCGGTTGCGCCACACCGACCGGTCTGCCGTTGATATGTTTCGCCAACCCGATTGGGGAACAGAAATAGGTCGGGAGAAGTCGAAGAGGGACCGCGTACATGTTCGACTGGGATCTAGCCAGGAAAGCCTCGGGCGTGCGAATACTGCTGCAGCTCGCCGAGGAACGAGGAATGCCGGCGGGAGAGTGTCTGGCGGGGGCCGGACTTCCGCCGGTGATGGACTCGAGCACGGAAGTCACCGCCGGGCAGGAAATTGCGGTGGTGCGGAATCTGCTGGCCCGCTTCGGGGACGCACCGGGGCTGGGTGCGGAGGCAGGAAGTCGGTACCGCGTCATGCTGGACGGGCCCTGGGGACTGGCGCTGCTGGCCAGCCGCACCGTGCGGGACGCGGTGGAGGTGGTCATGCGACATGCCGCGGCGGACTTCGCGTTCGGGCCATTGAGTTTCGCGGAGATCGCGGGCGAAGGGGTCCTGCGCTTCGATGATCACGAGCTGCCCGAGGACGTGCGGATCTTCGTCACCGCACGGACCATGACCGGGTTGCAGGTGATCTATCGGTCCGTGTTCGGTCTCGAACCGGCCTACGGTGCGAACGGCAACGAGCTCGTCTTCGCCGCCGCGCCGGATGTGCCGTTGCCGCAGGTGAACGAGTGGGCACGCAGCACCTGCGAGCAGATGTGCCGGGATCTGCTGGCCCGTCGGCACGCGCGCAGCGGGGTCGCCGGTGCGGTGCGGGATCTGCTGGTGCGCAACCCGGGGGTGATCCCCGATCAGTCGGCGGTGGCGGCCGAATTGTTCGTCAGCGCGCGCACGCTGTCGCGGCGGCTCAATGAGGAGGGCACCTCTTTCCGGGCGTTGCTCGACGAAGTGCGGCAGGCGCTGGCGGAGGAGCTGCTCGACCATACCGGTATGACGACCGAGCAGGTGGCGGCCCGGCTGGGGTATGCCGAGGCCGCCTCCTTCATTCGGGCGTTCCGGCGCTGGAGAGGTTGTCCGCCACAGGAGTACCGCGCCCGCGGGGTGCGGGCACGGGTGCCGGAAATGGTGTAGCGGTCAGCGCCCGGTCGCGGTCAGGAAAGTGCCCGCGTGCAGGGTGGTGCCGAATCCCGGTGTGAATTCACCGTATTCGTAGACCAGGTGGCCGCCTACCACGGTGGCGGCCACCGCCCGGTCGTTGCGGTTCACCATGCGGGCCAGGCCCGCGACGCCGGGGAAGGGGGCCTCGGCGTATTCGCTGCTGGAGCCATCGAAGCCGGCCGGGTCGATGACGGCGATATCGGCGCGCGCCCCGAGCTCGAGCCGGCCCGCGTCGAGGCCGTACCAGTCGGCCAGCTCACCCGTGACGCGGTGGACCGCTGTTTCGAGCGGCAGGAATCCCCGCTGGTGCGCGCGTTCGAGCAGGCGCAGGCCGAAGTTGTAGAAGGCCATGTTGCGCAGGTGCGCACCGGAATCGGCGAAACCGATCTGCATCATGGGGGAGCTCTGCAGCAGATCCATCACCTCCTCGCGGTCATTGGCGATGACGGTGCGCCAGCGCAGTTTCGCGCCGTGCGCGACGGCGAGATCGAGCAGCGCGTCGGCCGGGTGGATGCCGCGTTCGTCGGCCACCGCGCCGAACGATTTGCCGACGACCTCCGCCTCGGGGCACGACACGATCACCGCGTCGTACAGATCCCGGTTCCACACGCGCGGGCCGAACTTCTTGGCCAGGTCCTTGCGGAAGCGCCTGCGATAGTCCTCGTCGGCCAGCAGTTCGCCGCGCTTCATCACATCGCGGATATTGAGTGCCGCCACACCGGAACCGAATTCCTCGAACACCACCAGATCGACCCCGTCGGCGTACACCTCGAACGGGACCGGTAGGTGCTGCCACCGGAACTGTGCTCCGCCAACGGTGTTCACGATCCAGGCCGCCGTGGTCGCGGCGCGTGCGACCGTGCGGTCGGCCTTGACGTCCATGCCCGCGATCAGAGTCGTCTTGAGCGGCTTGCGGATTCGACCGGCGCTCTCGGCGAAATAGCGGGCGATCTCGGCGCGGGCGGTGAGGTTGGGTGTGCTCTGGTGCACTCGGCCGCGGCGGCGCAGAATCGCGTTGAGCGCCCGGTATTCGCGCCACGACGCGTAGGTCGACGGCAGCTGGCGGGTCGGGAACCGCACACCCTCCAGTTTCGAGAACGAGCTGCGGATGGTGGACAGACCCAGGAATCCGGCATCGAGGGCGTCTTCGAGCATGCCGCACATGCGTTTCAGCTCGGCGTCGGTCGGCCGGGCCTGCGCGTCCACTGCCCGGCCCAGGCCCATGGCCGTCACCCGCATGTCCGAATGTCCGAGGAAAGCCGCGACATTCGCGCCGAGCGGGCGGTCGGCGATGGCCTTCGCGTACGCGTGCGGGCCGTCCCAATCCTTGTGCTCCTTGACGGCCGAGTGCACCGTGTCCCACGGCAGCGCCTCGACCCGTGAGAACAGGTCCGCGCAGTCCTCGGCCTCGGAATAGACCGTCGACAGCGAGCAGTTGCCCAGCACGACCGAGGTGACCCCGTGCCGGACCGATTCGCCCAGACCGGGATTGCCGAGCACCTCGGCGTCGTAGTGGGTGTGCACGTCGAGCATGCCCGGCATCACCCATTTCCCGGTGGCGTCGACCGTGCGCACACCCTCGGGCAGCTCGCCGCCGATGGCCGCCACTTTGCCGTCGCTGACCCCGACATCGGCCCGCACCCCCGGCTTCCCGGACCCGTCGTACACCGTGCCGCCGCGAATCACCAAGTCGCATCGAGCCATCGCAAACCACCCTGTCCATCAGCTCGCCGTCAGCGGGTTCCTTTACACGCTACAAACGGAGTATGCGCCGGGCTCAGCGCCGCGGGAAGGCGACGGTGGCGGTCGGGGCGCGGTGATCCGGGCCGGGGATGCGCAGCACCGAGGCCCCCGCGGTGGTCAGGCCGCGTTGCAGGATGTGGTCCAGGCGGGCTAGAGGAAACGCGGCGGGCCAGGTGAAGCCGGGGCCCGCGCCCGAAGCCGGCTGAGTGTCGGTGAATCCGGGGGCGAACGAGCGCCAGTGGCGGTCGGTGGTGGCGGTGTTGAAGTCGCCGGCCACCATAATGTGCGGGGCCGGGTCGGCGGAGAGCTGGCGGGACAGGATCTTCAGGCCGTTGTTGCGGGTCGCGGTGTCAGCCGGGCGGACCGACGGCAGGTGCACCACATAGACCACCAGGTCGCCGGACGGGGTGCTGACATGGGTGCGCAGCCCGCGCTGCCAGCCGACGCCGACATCGGCCGTGGTGGTGTCCGAAGTCGGATAGCGGCTCCACAGCGCGACGGTGCCGCGCTCCTCGCGATAGGGGTAGGAGGCGTCGAGGATTCGCTGAACGGGCGCGCGATCGGTGCCGCCGAGCTCCTGGACCGCGATCAGATCCGCGCCGGTCGCCGCGAGGGCACGGGCGGTCGCGACCGGGGTGGTGTTGTCGGCGAAGAGGTTCTGCGACACCACCTTCAGGGTGCCCGAGGCCGGTGTGCCGGCCGTGGCGTTCGGTGCCCACCAGGAGCCGAAGGTGTACGCCCACACCAGCAGCGGGGCGATGCAGGCGGCCGCTCCGGCGGGGCTGCGGCAGACCAGGGCCAGGGCCGCCAGCAGCGGGACCAGCAGGATCAGCCAGGGGGCGGCGGTGTCGAGGGCGACACCCGAGCCCAGGGCGTCCGGTATCCGGTCGTGCGCCACCATCAGCACCGCGAGAAGCGCTGCGGCGGCGACGAACACGAGGGTGATGGGGCGTCTCATCGGCCGGGGCACAGTCGCCGGGGGCTGGAGTCGCCCTTCAGTTGCGCGTCGACGCAACCGCCGGGGAGACCGTTGTACTCGCGGGTCCCGAAGTTGGCGGTGACGGTGAGATCGCTGTTGCCGAAGACGCTGCGCTGGACCAGACGGTCATCGGTCAGCCAGCGGAAGTCCGTCATCGGCAGGGTGGCGGCCTTCTCGTGCAGCGGCGCGAAGAACTGTTGCAGCCGTGCCATTTCCGGGCCGTGCTCGGCGAGCGTCGCGCCGTCCATCACGAAGTTGAGCGGGGTGTTGTTGAGGACCGCGGTCAGCGCCCGCATCGTCTCCTGGTGCGGCAGCTTGTAATACGACAGCTCCCAGCGGTCCACGTTGATCAGCGAGTCGTGCAGCACGGTCTCGTACAGCGGCACCCGGTAGGCCGGGTCGAACATCGCGGTGACCAGATCGGACGGCAGATCGACCGGCTTGAAGAACGCCTTGGGCGCATCGGCGGGATACCAGCGGCCCCAGGTCTCGCGGTCGCGCTGCAGCTTCCACAGCCCGTCCGAGACCGGGTTCTGGGCGCCGTGATCGAAGGCCAGCACCGGTGCGGCCCAGGAACCGGCGGCCTCCGAACCGAGGACGGTCTTGCGGTCGTCGGACAGCCAGCGCATGCGGTCGAGGCGGTTGTCGCGATCCTGCCGCTGGCTCATGGGGTGGGCGGGGGAGTAGTCGTCGAAGAACTCGCCCGCGGCGTCGACGTCGAGGAAGTAGGTGTTCGCGCCATTGGCGGTCATGGCGGCGTAGCGGTCCTGATACAGCTTCGGATCCTGTTTCAGCGCTTGGGAACTCAGGTAGCAGCCGCGATCGCCGAAACCGGTCTCCTCGGTGCCGTCCGGCTTCCGGACGCACCCGTCGGGCCAGACGGTGCCCGGCCAGCGGGAGGAGGGGTTGTCGGCGGTGGCGGGGTCCTGAGCATTGGCCCACGAATCATAGGGACCCGCAAGATATCCCGCGTTCTTCGCGGCGGTGATGGCCGCGGCGGACATGGGGTCGTCACCGGAGTCGTAGCCGAGCCACATCTTCGACAGGCCGAGGGCCTTCATTCGCTCGACGGCTTCGGGCGTGCGCCCGTCGCCCCACAGGTAGGCGTGGAACGCGCCGAGCAGCTTCGCGATCTCCGGGTTCTTGCCGATTTTGTCTCGCAGCGAACGGAATTCGCCGTGCCCGATGAGCCAGGCCCGGTAATCCTCGGCGGCCGCGACCGGGGAGGCGTCGGTGAGGGCGAAGTCCACGGTGTAGTCGCGGGTGCCCGCGCGATCGGCGAAATCGTGTGCGGCCCCGGTGATGAGCCTGCCGTCCTGCGATTTCACCGTGACACTGCTGCCGATATCGGTGGGCACGATGTAGCCGACACCGCGATCGCCCACCCGGTAGCCCCAGAACGGCATGGTCAGAGCGGAAGTCAGCGGCAGGGGTTCGCCGATCAGCCCGGTGTCGGGGCCGTTCCAGAAGGGATCGCGCACCGGCAGCGAGAGACCCTCGCCGCGGGGGATCTGCAGGGCGGCCGCGGCGGGGTCCGTGCCGGTGATCGGCCACCGCAGCGAGCCGTCGCGGTCGCTGTGCACGGTGACGCGCAGGCGGCCGTCCTCGGTGGTGGCGGAGACGGTCAGCGCCCGATCGGGGTAGGTCCAGGTCGCGGTCGAACCCGCCAGCTGGACCGGTCCCGCCGTGCCGAGGGTGTCACCGGCGGGCGCGGACAGCTCATAGGTCTTGCCCTCGGCTGTGGCGGTGATGCCCAGGGACCGGGTGTCGACCCGGGCCGTGCCGTCGCCGATCGGGATAACCACTTGATTGCCGTCGAGCTGCGCCGGCGGTGCGCTCGCGTCCTTTCCGCACGCCGTGAGTCCGGCTGCGGCCACCCCGAGAATGGCCAGGACAGCCGGGGTGCGATGCGGTATCCGAAGTCTCATGGCGTCCACGCTCATGGACCCAGATGAGAGTCGCATGAGAAATCCCAGGTCGTCCTCGTCCGTATGATCCCAGGGGTGCGGGTATTGGTGGTCGACGACGAAGCCGCGGTGCGGGATGCGCTGGTGCGCGCGCTCGCGACCGAGGGCTACGAGGCGCGGGGCGTCGGGGATGGCGCGACCGCGCTCACCGAGGTTGCCCGATGGCAGCCGGAGGTCGTGGTGCTGGACGTGCTCATGCCGTTCATGGATGGTTTGACCACCTGCCGCACCCTGCGTGGGCGCGGGGACCGGACGCCGATTCTCATGCTCACCGCGCGGGACGCGGTGGCCGATCGGATCGAAGGGCTGGACGCGGGGGCCGACGACTATCTGGTCAAACCATTCGATCTGGACGAGTTGCTGGCGCGGGTGCGCGCCCTGGTGCGGCGGACCTATCCCGAGGACGGGGCGGTGTTGTCGACGGGTGATCTCGTGGTGGACACCGCCGCCCACACCGTGCGCCGGGGCGATCGCGAGATCGAGCTCAGCCGAACCGAATTCGCGCTGCTCGAGGTGCTGCTGCGGAATGCGGGGCAGGCGCTGCCGCGCGAGACGCTGATCGACCGGGTGTGGGGCCGCAATTCGTCGAACTCGCTCGAGGTGTACATCCGGTATCTGCGGCGCAAGCTCGAATTCGAGGGCGAGTCCGCGCTGATCCATACCGTGCGCGGGGTGGGCTATCGGCTGGGGGCCTCGTGACGCGGCTCGGACTGCGGGGCCGGATCGCCGTATTCTTCGTGCTGGCAATGGCTTTGGCGCTGGCGGGGATGGCCGTGGCGGCCTACGTCGTGGTCGGGCACGAGTTGAACAGCACGCTCGATGTGGGTCTGCGGCGGCAGGCCACGCGCATCGCCCGGCAGTTCCCGGTGGAGCCGTCGGTCGCGGCGATCTCGGGTCCGTGCCGCTACCTGGCCGCGCCCAGCTGTGTGCAGGTGGTGGCCGCGGACGGCAGCATCCGATCCGAGCATCTGCCCGATTTCTCGCTGCCCGTCGATACCGAAACACGGGCGGTGGCAGCGGGATCCGCGGACGCGTTCTTCACCGACTTCACCCTCGACGGCTATCGGATGCGGATGTACACCATGCAGCTGGAGCCCGGCAGCGCCGTGCAGGTGGCGCAGCGCTCGGACAGTGTGGACACCGGGCGCAAACGCGTGGGCATCGCGCTGCTGGCGGCCGCGGGGGCGGGACTGCTGCTGGCGGCGGGCATCGGCACCGTGCTCGCGCGCCGCGCCCTCGCGCCGGTGGCGGCGCTCACCGACGCGGCCGAAAGGGTGGCGCGCACAAGGGATCCCAAGCACCACATCACGGTCACCGGCTCCGACGAGCTGGCGCGCCTGGCGGTCAGCGTCAACACCATGCTCGACGAACTCGACGCCGCCCTCACGGCCGAACGCGCCTCCCGCGCCGCCCAGCAGCGACTGGTGGCCGACGCCTCGCACGAGCTGCGCACCCCGCTCACCGCCCTGCGCACCAATGTCGATCTGCTGCGTCGCGCCGAACGCATGTCACCCGCCGACCTGGACGAGACCGTTTCCGCCCTGCGCGTGCAATCCGAGGAATTGTCGGGTCTGGTCACCGATCTCATCGACCTGGCCCGCGCCGACGATCCGGACGCGGCCCGCGAGACCCTCGAGGATCTGCGCTTGGACCTGCTGACGGCCGACTGCCTGGGCGTGGCCCGAAGGCATTGGCCCACAATGGTCTTCTACGCCGATCTGCATCCGGTGACCGTTCAGGGCGTGCCCGCGCGGCTCTCGCGCGCGGTCACCAACCTGCTCGACAATGCCGCCAAGTTCAGCCCGCCGGGAGGGACGGTCCGGGTCGGTGTCGCGGACGGCACGTTGACGGTCCGCGACGAGGGTCCCGGCATACCGCCCGAAGACCTCCCGCACGTCTTCGATCGCTTCTACCGCTCTCCGGCGGCGCGCTCGACCCCGGGCCACGGGCTGGGGCTGGCGATCGTGGCGCAAGTCGCCGAGATCCACCACGCCACGGTGGCGGTCGAATCCAGTTCCAGCGGTTCGTGTTTCACCCTCACGTTCCCGACCGGCGACTAGCGCTCAGGTCGGCGTCGGGCAGAACGGCGCGCACGACGCGGGCGGCGTGGGTGTGGGCGGTTGCGGCTCGTCGAAATGCGCTGAGCTCACCAGAATCAGCAGTCCGATGGCTATACCGAGCACGGCCGCGAAGGCGGTCGCCACGACGGCCCAGTTGAGTCGTGGAAAGGTGATGACCTCGCTGCCGTCCTCGAGGGCGAGGAATACCACCGCCGTACTCAGCGGCGATCGGGACAGTTGTTGCAAGACGGTGTTACGCCACCAGTTTCCGGCCATGGCAGCACGCGAGCCTTTAGTGATGTGATTCTCCGGGTGCCGTGATTACGGCAACTTCCAGGCTACGCCCGAAATGTCGTTATAGCTAACAGCTATTCGATCACGGTTCGTGCACTATTGAGTAGTTCTGCGGTGGTCCGGCCGGCCCGCGGAGACAAGGATGAAATGTGTTGCACGACGGTCGAAATGGAGAGCGATGAATACCGAGTCGACACCGGTTCCGCGGCGGCCGCGCCGCCCGAAGGGGCTGGGCAAGCGAGCCTGGGTCACCACACAGTTGGTCCGCCGCATCCTGCGCGCCCTGGCCTGGTCGAATTTCGTTCATGTCACCGTTGTCGGCCGTGCTCTGGTACCCGGATCCGGGCCGGTCATCGTGGCGAGCAATCACGTCTCCATGCTCGACGCGGTATTTCTTTGGGGCGCCCTGCGCCGCCGTGCCGTCGCCATCGCCATGGCCGAACTCTGGTCCTGGCCCGTGGTCGGTTGGCTGGTGCGGCGGCTGGGTCAGATACCGGTCGTGCGGCGCGACAGCGAATCCGGGCAGGCCGCGACCGCCCAGGCCGAGCAAATTCTCCGCCACGGCGGTGTGCTCATCATTTACCCCGAGGGCAAGCTGGTCGCGCGCGGTGAGCGGGAACCGTACAAGCCCGGGGTGGCGAAACTGGCCCTGGCGACCGGCGTACCCATCGTTCCGGTCGCCACCACGGGAACCGATGGGGTGCTGCCCACTCGCCGCGCTCGGGGCGACGGTCCCGCCTTCGACCGCCGCCACCCGGTGACCATCCGCTTCGGCGAGCCCATCGATCCCGCCGGCTTCGACGACCCCGACAAACTCCTCGACCATCTGCGGCACACCATCGAAGACCTTCGCGCCCAGGAGGATTGAGGGTGCTCACAGCGTCCGGCGGAGTTCCTCCAGGCGCTGCGCGAGGTCGTCGCGGCCCAGCTCTTCCAGGGCGCCGCGATAGGTCTGCGCGAATTCGAGGTACAGGCCGGTCAATTGCTCGGTGAGCAGCGCCTCCGCGGCCGGGTCGACGCCGTCGTGGCGCCACCGCCCGGCCGCGCGGACCAGCGGTTCGGCGGCTCCTCGATACCAGTCGATCGCATCCTCGTTGCGACCGATCCGGCCGGTGCCCAGGGTGTAGAGGAACCGCACCGGGAACAAGGTCGTCTTGGTGACCGCGCGCGGTCCCGCCGCGATCAGTCCCGCCGGGTCGCCGAGCTCGGCCCGATAAGCGGCATCGATCTTGCCGAGTGCGAATTCCGCTGATTCGCAGATCAATTCGTCCCGTTGCGGCAGGGTCGCCCCCACTCGCCGGTCCTCTCCGTAGAGCAGCCGTCCCGATTCCAGCAGATCCAGCCGATCGATCGCGGGCAGCCGGCATCCGGCGGCGGCTCCCTGCCGAATCCCCGCCCAGTCGCTCCAGAAGATCGACACCCGCTGTGCCAGCGGCCCGTCGAAGCTCCGCTGTACCGCCGCGTTCACCCCGGCGACCCGCCCGCGCGCGGCCGCCGTGCAGTCCGCGAGCACCAGCACCACGTCGATATCGCTGACCAGCGGCGCGAATCCGCCGTGCGCCAGACTCCCGATGGCGTATCCCGCCGCCAGCTCGCCTCGAAACTCCTTGTACGCACAGTCGATCGCTCCGAGCAGAATTCGCTCGCCGTCCGGCGCCAGCACCTGTTCCACGGGCCCCATTCTTACCCGCTAGGGTCGGTGCGTGGATGTGCGAGTGATACCCGGTGAGCTGATCGAGGTGCCGACGGCGGACGTGACCGGCATGGATCGCCGGGCCTTCGGCGAATTCATCGGGCCGGGAGGTGAACTCGCCTCCTACGCGTTCGGCTGGACGACCGGGGGCGATCCGCACGTGGGGCGGTTCAGTGTCGGCATCGGGGCGGGGAACCCCGGCGGCGGCACGTTTCACGCGGTGATGTTCGACAACGACGGGAGCCATGCGTTCGGGCTGGTGGACGAGCCGTTCGAGCAGGTTCCACAGGGCGGTCCGGATCTGACCGCCGCGCAGTCCCGCGCGCACGAGGATCTGCCGTTCATCTGGTGGGTGGTCGACCATGTCATGGACCGCGACCCCCGGGCGTGGTGGATGCGGCACTGGTTGATGGGAACCCGGTGCATCCAGACGCCGGAGGTGTTCGAGAAGCAGGAGCCGATCCTGCACGTCGGCCATGACCAGGACGGCGACCTGTGGCAGCTGCTCGGTCCCACCGACCCCGGGGAACAGGGCCGGATCGGGCACCTTTATCACGCCGTCGACGAGGATCCGACGCTCATGGAGGTGCTGAACCTGCAATCGGGTTCGTATGGAACCCGATCCGCGGTCGGCGGCGCATGGACTCGCGTCGCGGCGGAGTCCGACGCCGACTAGGGCACGACGGCGTCGGCTTCGATCTCGACCATGAGCGCCGGATCGATGAGCGCGCTGACCTCGAGCATCGAAGCGGCCGGGCGGATATCGGCGAACACCTCGCCGTGGGCCTTGCCGACCTCTTCCCAGCGGCTGATATCGGTGACGAAGATCCGGGTCCGCACCACGTGTTCGGGTCCGGCTCCCACCTCGGCGAGGGCGGCGACGATGCGCCGCAAGGCTTCCCGGGCTTGCTCGGCGATATCGTCGCCACCCACGACGCCGCCGTCCGGGGTCGCGGCGGTCGTCCCGGCGACCGAAACCCACTGCCCCACTCGCACGGCGCGTGAATAACCCACGATCGGCTCCCACGCCGCGCCCGAGGAAACCACCTGTCGACTCATCATTGGGCAATTCTGCACGACGGGCTCAGGGCTCGGGCAGGGCCTGCTGGTCCTCGGCGTCAGGCGCCCAGAATCGCCTGGTCGAGTTTCTCGGTGATCAGTTGGCGGAGCGGATCGTGCCGGGGACCCAGGGCGTAACGAGGGTCGCTCCAGTTCTCGCGGGGATGGAGCCAGACCGGGCCCGTCACCAGATCTGCTGGCTCCCAGTCGAATCGGGGCCAAATGTGGGCGTGGAGGTAGGGATCGTGATTGCCCAGGATTTCGATGTTCACGCGGCGGAAAGCGGTTTCGGTGGCGCGGCAGGCCCGTTCGACCGCCTCGGCCAGAGCGTCCATCTCGGCGAGAAAGGCCGCCCGTTTGCCGCGCGGCAGGTCCGAGAGGCGTTGCACGGCCGGGTCGTCGGTGAGCAGCACGGTGTAGCCGGGCAGGAATTGGACCTCGCCCATCGTCGCGAAGCCGGATTCCAGTCTGCGCAGGACCGTGGGGTTCTCGCCGCGGAGGGCGCTGCCGATGCGATCGGCTCGAAAATCATCGGTCATTACTGGAATCTAGCCCGGCGCAGGCGATCAGCTGCCGGTGTTCGCGCTGCCGGTGTCGATTCCGATGTAGCGCTCGAGAACTCCCTGCACGGAGTGTGTGGCCGGTCAGTGGTAGCGGGATTCGGGCGCGCGATGGTTCGATCGGTGGTATGAGCCAAAATGACGAGTCCGTGAAGGTGGTTTCGGCCGAGCGGGAGATGGCGGTGGGGGTGGACCGCATCTTCGAGTTGATCGCCGATCCGGCGGCGCAGCCGAGTTGGGACGGGAACGAGAATCTGTCGCGTGCGGAGCCGGGGCAGCGGGTGCGCGCGGTGGGTGAGGTGTTCGTGATGACGCTGACCACCGGCGCTGTGCGTGAGAACCACGTGGTGGAGTTCGAGGAGGGGCGGCGGATCGCTTGGCTGCCTTCGGAACCGGGGCAGCAGCCGCCGGGGCACCTGTGGCGGTGGGAGCTGGAACCGTTGGGGGAGAACCTGACCCGGGTCACCCACACCTACGACTGGACCAACCTGAACGACGAGAAGCGCAAGGTGAAAGCGGCCGCCACCACTTCGGCGATGCTGCTCGGTTCGATGGATCGGCTTGCGGCACTGGCCGAGAAGGAGTGACCGCGGCGTGATCGACCGCGCCCCCGAAACCACCTACACTGTCTGAGACGGGGGTGTGGCAGGAAGGAACGGCGACGTGGCCGGACTCAGGAGAAAAGGCATCGCCCGCATGGCCAAGGTGGCGAGCATTCCCGCGACCCTGATGGCGCAGCGGGTCGCCGCCACCGGAAAGAGCCTGCTGGCCGGGGCCGAACGCGGAACCCTGACCGATGAGATGCTCGACAATGCCGCGGAACAGGTGTTCGCGGTACTGGGCGAACTCAAGGGCGGCGCCATGAAACTCGGCCAGGCCCTGAGCGTGGCCGAGGCCGGAGTCCCGCCGCGCTTCGCCGACCCCTTCCGCGACGCCCTCATCCGGCTGCAACAGGAAGCCCCGCCCATGCCGGCGGCCGACACCCACCGCATGCTCGACCTGCAACTGGGCACCGGCTGGCGGAAACGGTTCGCGTGCTTCGAGGATGCGCCGGTCGCCGCCGCCAGCATCGGCCAGGTGCACCGAGCGGTCTGGCACGACGGCCGCGACGTCGCGGTCAAGGTGCAGTATCCCGAAGCCGAGGAGTCGCTGCGCGCGGATCTGAAGATGCTGCAGATGGTTTCGGGCGCGTTCAACACTCTGCTGGCGGGCACCAATGCCCGCCAGCTCATCGAGGAATTCCTGGCCCGCACCGAGGACGAGCTCGACTACCGCATCGAGGCCGCCTACCAGCGCCGCTTCGCCAAGGCGTACGCCGGTGACCCGAGGTTCTTCGTGCCGCGCGTGGTGGCCGCCGCCCCGAAGGTCATGGTCACCGAATGGATGGACGGCACACCGCTGTCGCGCATCATCGCCGACGGCGCCCGCGCGGACCGCAATCGGGCCGGGCTGCTGCTGGCCGAATTCGCCCTGAGCTCACCGACCCGCGTCGGCTGCCTGCACAGCGACCCGCACCCGGGTAATTTCCAGCTGCGGCCCGACAATCGGCTCGGCGTCATCGATTACGGCGCGTGCACCGAAACCCCGCGCGGGATTCCGCGCGCCGTCGGCCGGCTGGCCCGGTGCGCGCTGGACGGGAATTACGAAGGCATGGAAGCGGTCCTGCGCGCGGAGGGCTTCGTGAAGCCGGGCGCGCCCATCGACATGCCGCCGATCCAGCGCCGCGTCGACCCGGTGATCGCGCGCATCGACGGTCCCAACTTCCACTTCACCCGTCAATTCCTGCAGGCGGAAGTGGCTCGTTCGCTGGACCCGGAGAACATTTCGCTGACCAATGCCCGCGCCATGAAGGCTCCCGCCGACCAACCCGAATACGCCATGTTCACCCGCGTTTTCGGCGGCATCGTCGGTATCTGCGCCCAACTCGACGCCGAGGGCCCATTCCTCGAACTGGTCGAGAAATGGGTCCCCGAATTCGGCGGCTCTCAGGAGGCCGCGTCCTGAAACTCGCGCACCGAAGTGGCGGTGAACCGGTAGTCGTCCGGGCGCCGAGACGCCCTGATACGCCTGGAATCGATTGGCATCCCAGAACACGCCGAGCTCGACCCCGCCGCGACCGTAGATCGGATACGGGGGCGTACAGCCCTTCTCCATGACCTTGAAACCGGTGGCGCACAGCACCATATCGAACTCGCGCTCACGCCCGTCGGCGCTGACGACGCCCGTCGGCGTGAAATGCTCGATCGCCTCGGTGACTCTCGACCCCGGCCGAATCCCGCTCCGATGACGACGACGTCGTGGTCGGGCAGGGCCCGCGAACCATTGGTGGAGTTCAGGACGGATACCTCACGTCCAGGATCGATCGGATTCGACGGCGGAGGCGGCGGCATGGGCCCGCGCGATGACCTCCGGAAGTTGTTGCCGCCGCAGCTTGCCCGCCGTGGTGCGCGGCAGCTCGGGCACGAACACGATGTCGCGCGGCACCTTGTAATTGGCCAGGGCGGTCTTGATATGCCGCTGCAGCGCCTTCGCGCTGGTGCGCGACCCGGCCTTGAGCACCACCGCCGCCGCCAGCCGCTGCCCGAAGTCGTCGTCGGCCACCCCGACCGCGCCCGCGTCGGCGACCGCCGGATGCGCCAGCAGCGCCTCCTCGACCTCCTGCGGGAAGACGTTCTCGCCGCCGGAGACGATCATGTCGTCGGAGCGGCCGTCCACGAACAACCGGCCCGCGGCGTCGAAATGCCCGAGATCGCCGGAGTCCATGTACTTTCCGACCATCTCCTTGGTGCGGCCGTCGCTGTAGCCGTGGAACATGCTCGGGTTCTTGTTGATGATGCGGCCGCTCACTTCGGCGGGCAGCTCGCGGCCGTCGCGGTCGACGATGCGGATGTCCACGATCCCGGCCGGCGGCCGCCCGACGGTCCCGGGCGCGGCCCGTAGATCCGCGGGCGTGGCCAGGGTTCCGGCACCGGTCTCGGTGGAGGCGTAGCCGTTGAACAGCACGTCGCCGAACTCGTCCATGAAGGCGGTGGCCAGCCAGGGCGGCAGGGGAGCGGCCCCGCACATCACCATCTGCAGGCTCTCGGTGTGATAGCCGCGGCGATCGGGCGGCGGCAGATCCATGACGCGCTTGAGCATGGTCGGCACCAGGCAGGCGATGTGGACGCTGTGCCGTTCGATATCGGCGAGCACGGTCTCGGCGTCGAATCTCTCGTGCACGATGGCCGTCGACCCGAGCAGGAAGGCCGCGGTGATCGCGAGGAAGCCGTAGGTGTGGTGCAGCGGCGGCGCGATGATCATGGGTCGTCCGAGCCGCGGGATCGGGGCGAATCGGGCCAGGTCCTCGAGCGCCAGCATCATGCGCGGATGCACGGAGGACGCGGCCATGCCGAGCTTCCGGGGCGCGCCCTTCGGCACCCCGGTGGTGCCGCCGGTGAGCAGAACGATCGAGCCGCCGGACGCGGGCTCGCGCACCGCCGGTCCGCCCGCCGCGACCAGTTCCGCCACGGTCGGCAGCCCGCCGCCCGCGCCCCGGACCACCACGCGGTGACCGCGGTAGCCGGACTTGTCGATCTCCGGGTGGAATTCGCCGTCGTAGAGCAGCAGGTCGACGCGCTCGCGGTCGAGGACCTCGCCGATCTGCGGGCCCGCGAAACCGTAGTTCAGCGGCACCAGATCCGCGGAGAGCCGCGCGGCCGCGTAGGCGGCCAGTACGAAGCCGCGGTGATTGCGGCACAGCACCCCGACCCGGCTGCCGCGCCGCACCTCCCAGCGGGCCCGCAGCGCCGCGGCCAGCCGCTGTACCTGCCGATCCAGCTCGGCCGCGGTGATCGGACCGTCGTCGTCGATCATGGCGGGCCGATCCGGAAACCGGGCCGCGAACGACGACAATGCCGTCGCCAGGCCGATCCCGCCGCGTAATGCCCAGGCCAGCTGCGGAATTCGGCTCGGCGGCACCAGCCCGAGCACCCCGCTGGCCGGTATCCAGCCCGCCACGGTCACCGCGTCGTCGAGCAGGTTGACCGTCCGCTCCACCCGCCCGATCGGCCCGGCCCAGTCGACGGGCCGGTTGTTCCAGTTCCCCGCCTTGGCGTAGCCGGTCAGCATCCGTTGCGCCGCACGGGAATTGTCGAGCGCGTAGGACAGCGGCGCGCCCGCCCGCTCCCACCACGGCCGGATCGCCAAGGGGCGGTCCACGATCGCGCGGCACACCATGCTCGCGGCCTCGTCGGTCGACATGCTCGGGGTGTAGCGGTAGATCCGATACGGGCCCAGCATGTCCGAACGCACCAGCTGCAGGTGAATGGTGGACACGGTGATGCCGTCGGCCCGCAATTCCGGTGCGGCGCCGCGCATCCAGGAATTGAACGCCGACTTGGAGGCGATATAGGCGGTCCAGCCCACACCCGGGCCGTGGACCCCGGCGGTGCTGATATTGACGATATGGCCCGCGCGGCGCGCCCGCATGGACGGGAGCAGGCTCAGCACCAGCCGCACCGGACCGAGATAGTTGATGCGCGCGGTGTCGTCGAAATTGTCCCAGCGGTCCAGGGAATCCGAGAGCCAGCGGCGAATGGACTTGCCCGCATTGTTGACGAAGACGTCCACGTGGCCGTGGTCGGCCAGCACCCGCCCGATCAGCTCGGCGCAGGCGTCGGGATCGGAGAGGTCGGCGGTGTAGGGGTGAATACTGCCGGGGAAATCGGCTGTCTCCGAGCGCAGTTCATCGAGCAGCGCGGTCCGGCGGGCCACCGCGAGCACGGTCGCGCCATTGGCCGCCAGCCGGTGCGCGGTGGCCCGCCCGACACCCGAGGAGGCTCCGGTCACCAGCACGACCTTGCCCCGCACCGCGGGTTGCAGGCGGTGGTCACTGATGCCGTATCCGGCCGCGCCCAACGCGATCCGGACCGATTTCGGCAGTTCGAACATGGGCTCAACTCCTTTGTCGAGCGGCGGGTCACGCGGTGAGACGATCGAATTCGTAGTCGGAGAACGGGAATCGGTGATGCGCGCGGCGCGCCGAGAAGAATCCCGTGGGCCGGATATAGGTGCTGTCGCCCTGCGAATTCCGGTAGTAGGTGGGGACGTGGGCGTTCAATTCCGCCAGGTAGTAGCGCATGGCCTCGCCGTGCCGGTAGATCCGGGCATGGTAGGCGTCGTGCACTTGTTGGCGGATGGCCACGAAGGTCGCCCCGCGCCGGCGCGCCTCCGAGATCGCGCGCACCGCATGGTCGGCCGTCATCTCCACGAAGGCGTGCCATCCGCTGCCGGACCACGAATACGGGCCGACCAGCGTCCACCGATTGGGCAGGCCGGGCAGCGAGACGCTCTCATACGCCTGCAATCCCTGCTCGGTGTAGTACTTCCCGAGATCGAGGCCGTCGCGGCCGACGACCATGCCCGGGGTGTAGGTCTCCGGGTCGGAGAAGACGTGATAGCCGGTGGCCAGCACGACCATGTCGAATTCGCGCTCGACGCCGTCGGTGGTGCGGATGCCGTGCGCGGTGAACCGCTCGATCGGCGTCGTCACCAGATCCACATTGGGGCGATTGAAGGCCAGCAGATAGCCGGTGTTCGCGGTCGGCCGCTTGGCGATCGGACCGTAGTTCGGGGTGAGGCCAGCACGAATCCCGGGATCGCGCACCATGAGTCGCAACAGTCCCCGATAGCCGCGGATCGCGGCCGCGTCGACGGCGCGCATGGTGGGCCGCACAACCGCCATGGGCGCGTTCGACATGGTGCGCAGCGCGGCATCGGCCACCACCAGGGCCGCGCCGTGCAGGCTCGCCTGCACCCCGGGGACCTGGAAGGCCAATTGCACGGCGCGCGGAATTCGCGGATTGGGTTTGGGCACACACCACACCGGGGTGCGCTGATACACCGCGAGACTGCCCACCGCGCCCGCGATCGACGGGGTGATCTGGACAGAACTCGCGCCCGTGCCGATGACGGCGACCCGCTTGCCGGTCAGGTCATAGCCGTCGTCCCAGTCCGAGGGCCGCTGGATCTTGCCCGTGTACTCGGCCAGTCCCGCAATCCCGGGATCCTGCTTGGGACTGATGAACGCGCCGACCGCGCTGATGACGAACCGGGCGGTGGTGACGCCGCCGTCGGCGAGATGCAGCCGCCAGCAGTGCCGGTCCTCGTCCCACTCCTCGCTGACCACCGTGGTCCCGAACCGGATGTGCGGATACAGCCCGAACCGCCGCGCCACCTCGATGTGATACCGCTTCACCTCGGCCCCTGCCGCGAACAGCCTGCTCCAGTGGGGGTTTCGTGCGAACGAGTACTGGTAGGCCAGCGACGGGATGTCGACTTCCAGCCCCGGGTAATGGTTCTCGTGCCAGCTGCCGCCGACCTCGTCGGCGCGCTCCAGAATCACGAAGTCGGTGACCCCGGCCCGCTTCAGCTTGACCCCCGCGGCGATGCCGCCGGGTCCCGCGCCGATGACGGTGACCTCGTGATCGGGAGCCGAAAGTTTCGCTGCCGGCGCATCTTCGGATGCGGTGGTCACGGGGTCTGTGGATGCAGTGGTCACGGCGGGGACCTTCCGGGCAGAATCCGGCGCTGCGCTGCGCCTGTCCCACCAGAGTAGTTCTGTCTGGGACAGTGATCAAGGCCCTTGCCGGGGTGCCGATTACGGGTCAGCCCGCGGCGAAACCCTTGGCGGCGGCGCCCGCGCGCCGCAGGCGCACGGCATTCAGGTCGGTCGGGCCGCCGGTCCGTTGCCGATAGCGTTCCATCACCGCGCTGAATTCGGGTGACCAGCGGATCACCTCGTCGCGCATCGGGCCGGTCGTGCCCAGCTGGGCGACCGTGCCGAACAAGGTGACCAGTCCGCGCTGGAACGGCATGAGGTAGGCGGGCACGGCGAGCTGGCGATAGGCATTGCTCAGCTTCGGGCTCATCGCATCCAAGGTGCGGCCGCGCAGCCAGGCGATGTCCGCGTGAAAGGTGTCGTGGCACAGGATCTCGGTGAAGGGCAGCAGCTTGTCCGCGAGTCCCGCACTGTCCAATCCGCGCTCGGCGTCGGTGAATCCGTGCCGGCGCGCGAAGGCGTCCAGCTCCGCCGGGCCGCCGTTGATCAGCGCGTCGGCCAGATCGTGCACCAGCTCCGGGAACTGCGGCGGGGGCCAGGCGGGGCACGCGCCGAAGTCCACCACGCCCAGCCGCCCGTCCGGCAGCACCCGGAAATTGCCCGGATGCGGATCGCCGTACAGCAAGCCCGAGCGTGGGGCGGAGGACCAGAAGAAGCGGATGGCCAGCATGCCGACCCGATCCCGTTCCGCCTGCGCGCCCGCGGTGATCAAGCGCGACAACGGGATACCGTCGAGCCACTCACTGATGATCACGTCCCCACGCTGGGCGACCACCTGCGGCACCCGGAAATCCGGATCGTCGGCGTAGGTCCGTGCGAAACGGCGCTGGCTGCGGGCCTCGGCCTCGAAATCGAGCTCGGCGCGCAGAGATTCGGCCAGCTCGCCCACGATCGCCGGGCCGTCGGCGTAGGGCGCGAAGACCGGAGTCAGCCAGGCCAATGCGCGCAGCTGGCGCAGATCGCTGTCGACCGCGGCGCGGGCGCCGGGATACATCACCTTGACCGCCACCGCGCGGCCGTCGTGCCAGATCGCCCGGTGCACCTGCCCGATGGTGGCCGAGGCGGCCCGCCGGTCGTCGAACTCGCGGAAGCTGTCGCGCCACTCCGGTCCGAACGAGTCCGCGAGCACCGCGTGCACCGTGGCCGGCAGCATGGGCGGGGCGGCGTCCTGTAGGCGGCTCAGGGCCATCCGGTAGGGCTCGGCCAGCTCCGGTGGCAGCGCCAGCTCGTAGATGCCGAGGATCTGGCCCAATTTGGCGGCGCAGCCCTTCAATTCGCCCAGTACGTCGGCCATGTGCTCGGCGGTGCGCAGCTGGATCTGCCGGTCGATCTCCTCGGCCGGACGGCCGATCGCCCGCTGGCTCGCCCCGGCCACCTGGCGACCGGCGAAGGCCAGCGGCAGCGCCGCCAGCTTGGCGGAGCGAATCACCTTGCGGGCGGGGGGATTCCCGCCCGTGTCGGCATACCCGAACCGAGTATTGCCACGATCCCCCGATCGAGCACCGCCGCGCCGAAAACTCATCGATCAACCAGCCCCTTGTACGCGCGTATCGTCGCACTGCGCATGAGGCAGTCTGCCACGAAGTGAAACTACACGGTACGGAAAGCTGTACGTATCAGTACATGATCCCGAATATTGGGATATGGAAACGGAATTCGCAGCTCGGGCGGTCAGGGCCGGTGAGAGGCGACCAGAGCCAGATCGGTCAGCCGATGCGCGCGGGCGATCTCGGCGGGCGTGAACGGTTCACCCGTGCGCAGGAAGGTCATGGCTCCCAACCCGTCCGGCGGGGCGATCTCGAGCAGGGTGCCGCCGGGAACGCGGCCGGGATCGGGATCGGAGACGTATTGCGCGCCGAGCAGCTCGGCGATCACCAGGGGCAGCTCGGCCGGATCGCCCGCCACCCGCGCGGCCAGCCCCAGCGCCCGGGTCTGACCGTCCACCAGGGTCAGCGCCGAGGCGGGCCAGATGCCGACCGCGATGCCGCCGGCGCGGGAGATGGCGTGGGTCAGCCGCGGCGGGCTGACCTCGGCGGGCGTGGACACCACCAGCTCGTCGAGCACGCCGTTCTCGAGGTGATGCACGTGCACGGCGAGGATATTGGCCCGGCGCTCGGCGAGGTGTTTGGCGAGCAGCTCCAGGCGGCCGGGAGTGTTGTCCAGGCGCACCCGGATGCGCCACAGTCGCTCGGCGCTGTCGAGATGGTGACGGCGGCGCAGCTCCGGGCCGTGCAGCCAGCGGGCCAGATACCGCATCGCACCGGGCTCGACGACCCAGATGACGAGGATGGTGGCGGCGACGGCGAGGATGGAGACCGTTGCCAGATAAGGTAATTCGAGATCGATGACCAGGGCGTGCAGGGCCAGTTCGACCGGGAACACGGCCCCGAGTTTGGCCAGTGCCATCCGGGTGCGACGGGGGTGGGGCAGGCGACCGCATACTTCGCAGGCCAACGCATGTATCTCGGTTTGCCTCATGTTCACCACAGTGCGCGACGCAGATTTCCGCGAGGTGGTGCGGTGTAAAGACAGGGTGACAGATGAGGAGAAACCCGTTGCGCCAGCGGGGGATTGGGTGAGGCGAGCCACAGCCGCGTCGAGGCTGTGCCCCGGCGCACACCGTTTGCGTCCTATTTGGGCGGTAGCGTCTTGGCGAAATCGACGCCGCGGCGCACCCACTCGTCGAGCGCGTCCTCGTCGGCGACGGTCTCGGTGGTGACGTGCAGCCAGCCTTTCATCCGCTTGCCGCCCATCTCCATGAGCTCGACCGAACCCGCCTTCAGCAGGGCGTCGGAGGTGGCGGGGTCGGTGCGCACCATCAGCCCGCCCTTGCCCCGGGCCGCGACGGCCATATTGCCGCCCACCAGAAACGCCAGGCCCCCGAACATCTTCTTCTCGACCACGTTCACCAGCTCGGGCCCGAGCGCGTCCCGAATCCGGTCGGCCAGCTCCTCGTCGTATGCCATACCCGGCATTGTGGCCCAGGCCACCGACAGATCCGGGCCCGGCGTGGCCGGAGAGACCACTCCGGCAGGTGTCGGCTGGGCCTCCGCGAGGTACACATAGTAGGTGGAAGACCCGCCGACCGTCGGTGTCGAAGAGGAGTTCCTCCTCGTGGATCCGCGCACCGGTGCGCCGGTCGGCAGAAATGCCGACGTCGTGCGCACCGCGGCGGACTTCGGCATGGACCTGCAACTGGAAATCATGCGGTGCCAGGTCGAGACCAGCACCCGCGTGCACACGAATACGGGTGATCTGCTCCGGGAATTGCGGGAACTGCGCCGTGGCGCCGCGGCGTCGGCCGAGAAGAACGACGCACTGCTGCTGGCCGCGGCCGTCCCGCCGACCCTTCCCGACGAGCTCTCGATCACGGCCACCCCGCGCTATCACCGGATCGCCGAGAACTTCGGCCGGGTGGCCCGGGAACAGGGCCTGTGCGGGTGCCACGTGCACGTGGCGGTCCCGGACCGGGGCGCCGCGCTGCGGGTGAGCAACTTCCTGCGGCCCTGGCTGCCGCTGCTGCTGGCGCTGACCGCCAATTCGGCCATCTACCGCGGCGGCGAGACCGGCTACGCCAGTTGGCGGAACATCCTGTGGCGGCGCTGGCCCAGCGCCGGCCCGCCGCCGCACTTCGAGTCGGTGCACGAGTTCGACACGGCCGTGGAATCCATGCTCTCGCTGGGGATCATCCTGGACCGCAAGATGGTCTACTGGGATGTGCGGCCCTCCACCACCTTTCCGACGGTGGAGGTGCGCGTCAGCGATGTGCCGGCCACCGTGGAGGAGACGGCCTTGCTGGCCTCCCTGGTGCGGGCGTCCGCGATGACCGCTCGCACAACCGATCTCGTGCCGGTGGTCGCGGAAGACACGCTGCGCGCGGCGTATTGGAAGGCCGCGCACGAGGGCATCGACGGCGACGCCATCGACCCGGTCGACGGCAGCACCGTCCCGGTCGAGGACCTGCTGACCCGGCTCATCGACCGGATCCGGCCCGCGCTCGAACAGCTCGGCGACCTCGGCTTCGTCGTCGAGGGCGTGGCGGCGCTGCTGGCGCGGGGCAATGGGGCGCGGCGTCAGCTCAACGCGTTCCGCGCCCGCGGTGAGCTCGGCGACGTGGTGGGCGAGCTGGCCGAGGCCACCACGTATTCGTGTCGCTGAATGCCCGAAACTACCTGAGCTGCAGGCAGAGTGCGAAGTCCTCGATCTCCGGGCCGCTGCCGATGCTGGTCTTGTGGGTGATGATCACGTCGGTGGCCGGGTAGTCGTTGTCGCACTGGGTGTCACCCAGCGGACCCATGGGCTTGGCCAGCACCGTCGCCTGGGCGGCCGGGTCGGTGCACGGCACGACCTCGACCTTCGGATGGTCGTCCTTGGCGATGTCGCCGTTCTTGTCCCGCACGCAGTCGCCGACCTGGGCCGACTTGGCGTCGTGCGCGGCGGCGGTGGTGGTCGGCACCGTGATCGACGGGATCGCCGGCATCGAGAAGGTGGTCGGCGGGTTGTAGTAGTACGGGTGGCTGCTCGATCGCGAGCTCGATGAGGAACCCGCCGCGGCCGCGGCGATAATGGCCACGACCAGGCCGAGCGGCACCAGCGCGCCGATGATCGACGGACGCTGCCACAGCGGTTTGCCCGGGTCCATGGACGGCGAGGGCGCGCCCGGAATCGGGGGCGGAAGCTGGCCCACGCGCACCCGGTTCACCAGGTTGATCAGGATCGTGATCGGGTTCGCGAGCCAGAACGAGAGCATGCCCCACCAGCCCTGGATCAGGCTGTCGCCGGTCATCTTCCGGAACGTCGCCAGGCCGCAGTTGCGGCAGAACGGCCCCGGCATCTTCCGGAACTGCATCAGGAAGATCATGCCGCGGTGCGCGCGGAAGTCGAGATCGACCGCGGGCGTGGCGCCGCAGAACCGGCAGTAGACGCCGTTGGCATGGGCGAACTGGGGCTGGCTCGGAGCGGATTGGGTTGCGCCGAACGGAAATTGGGGCGTGGACAAGCTGAGGATCCCCCTGGGGTGGAGCTGGAAACCGCCGTATTGAAACACATCGTGGTGACAATCGCAGATTCCAGCCTGGGCGCCCGTCCAGCATGTGGGATTACGGTAGCGGCTGGTCGTCCCGGATCATGTCGTAGTTGACCTTGGTGCCCTCGACATTGGTGGTCTTGGCGGTGACGCCCCAACGGGTGCCGTCGGATTCGGTGACCACGCAGCGGATGGAGGAGCCGGTGGCCCCGCGCAGCAGGCCGTTGCAGGTGGTGGACTGCGGGGCGGTGCCCACCTGCTGCACATAGAAGTTCGAGACGCTGGAGGCGACGTCCTCGGGGGAGACGTACGGGTCGGTGAAGTTCAGGTCGTAGTAGACGTCCTTGCCGTCGACCTTGGTGACCTTCGTGGTGATCGCCCAGCTCTGCCCGTCCGCGGAGGTGACCGAACAGTTCTGGGTGGCATCCACCTTGGCGGGCAGATCCCCGTCGCAGGACACCGTTTTCGCGTCCTCGTGTGACTTGTCCTTGTAGAAGCTGCCGACCTTGGTCTGCACATCGCTCTTGGTCACCGATCCGGAACTGGACGAGGAGCAACCCACAGCGATAAACGGCACGAACGTCAAAGCCAGCGCGGCTGTCAGCTTTTTCATGAACAACTTTAGGCGCGGGTTCGCTGGGAAATTCTTGGGAATGAGAGGGCAAAACCGGCGAACCCGGCGTGTCGGTCATGGGCACGCCGAATATGGGGGCTGATTAGGGTTTTTGACAGTGGTCCGGTTCGGGGTTGGCCCCCGGGCCGGACCACTGTCGAGGCGTCATCGTGCCTGCTTGCGCCACTCCTCGAGCTGCGGGGATTCCGAGCCGATGGTGGTGGATTCGCCGTGGCCGGTGTGCACCAGGGTCTCCGGCGGCAGGGTGAGCAGGCGGTCGGCGATCGAGTCGACGATGGTGCCGTAATCCGAGTAGGACCGACCGGTCGCTCCGGGACCGCCGTGGAAGAGCGTGTCGCCGGTGAAGACCGCGCCCAGGTCGGGGGAGTAGAAGCAGACCGAGCCCGGCGCGTGGCCGGGTGTGTGCAGCACGTGCAGCTCGGTCCCGCCGACCTCGATCACCTGTTTGTCCGAGAGCTCGCCGTCCGGACTGAGCCCGGGGTGCGTCTGCTGCCACAGCACCATGTCGTCCGGGTGCATGAGCACCGGAGCGCCCGTGGCCTCGGACAATTCGGGCGCGACCCGGATGTGGTCGTCGTGCGCGTGGGTGACCAGGATGGCCTGCACCTTGCGGGTGCCGATGACGTCCAGGATGGCCTCGACATTGTGCGGGGCGTCGATGACCACGCATTCCAGATCGTCGCCCACCACCCAGACGTTGTTGTCGACGTCGAAGGTCTCGTTGTCGAGGCTGAAGGTGCCGACGGTGACGGTGTGATCGATGTGCGCCATCAGAACACCACCACCGAACGCAGGACATCACCGTGATGCATCTTGGTGAAAGCGGACTCGACGTCGCCGAGCGCGATGGTCTCGGAGACGAAGCCGTCCAGATCCAGCCGGCCCTGCTTGTAGAGCTCGATCAGGTAGGGGAAGTCGCGCGAGGGCAGGCAGTCGCCGTACCACGAGGACTTCAGAGAGCCGCCGCGCGAGAAGAAGTCGATGAGCGGCATATCGAGCTTCATGTCCGGCGTCGGAACGCCGACCAGCACCACGGTGCCCGCCAGATCGCGGGCGTAGAAGGCCTGCTTCCAGGTTTCCGGGCGGCCCACGGCGTCGATCACCACATCCGCGCCGAAGCTGTCGGTGAGTTCCTGAACCCGTTCCACCGCATCCTCTTTCGCGGCGTTGACGGTGTGGGTGGCCCCGAAGCCGGTGGCCCACTCCAGCTTCCGCTCGTCGATGTCGACGGCGATGATGGTGGTCGCGCCCGCCAGCTTCGCGCCCGCGATGGCCGCGTTGCCGACCCCGCCGCAGCCGATGACCGCGACCGAGTCACCGCGGCTCACGCCGCCGGTGTTGATGGCCGCGCCCAGGCCCGCCATCACGCCGCAGCCCAGCAGGCCCGCGGCGGCGGGGGAGGCGCTCGGATCGACCTTGGTGCACTGCCCGGCGTGCACGAGGGTCTTCTCGGCGAACGCGCCGATACCCAGGGCCGGGGTGAGCGGGGTGCCGTCGGTGAGCGTCATGGGCTGTGCCGCATTGAAAGTGGAGAAGCAGTACCAGGGCTTGCCCTTGCGGCAGGCGCGACAGGAGCCGCACACTGCCCGCCAGTTGAGGATGACGAAATCCCCGGGCTCCACATCGGTGACGCCTTCGCCCACCGATTCCACGATGCCGGCGGCCTCGTGCCCGAGTAGGAAGGGGAATTCGTCGTTGATGCCGCCCTCGCGGTAGTGCAGATCGGTATGGCAGACCCCGCAGGCCTGCACTTTCACCACGGCTTCACCCGGACCGGGGTCCGGGATGACGATGTCGGTGACTTCCACGGGAGCGTTCTTGGAGCGTGCGATGACGCCGCGCACGATTTGGGACAACGAAATTCCTTCCTGACCAACCACAATGCCAACGACTATGGCACCCGACCTCGCCCACGTCATCTATTACCCGTGGATACAGAGACTGAATCCCCTTGTGGGCTATCACAAGAGGACATGCGCGGCGCCCTCCGCAATGGTCGCCGCGACCAGGCTCAACGCCGGGGAATCCAGCTTCCACTGCTGCCAGTAGAGCGGGACGTCCACGAATACAGTCTCATCCAACGGGACCAGATTGTCCTCCGGGCGAATCATGAGGTCGGGGATCATTCCCCAGCCCATGCCGACCCGCACGGCGTCATTGAATCCGGCCGAGGAGGGGATGTAATGACGGGGCGGATCCACGGGCTTGCGGGTGTAATGCCGCATGAGGCGGAACTGCAGATCGTCCTTGCGGTCGAAGAGCACGACCGGCGCGTGCGCGAAGGATTTCGGGGTCGGGCCGTCGGGGAACCAGGTGCGCGCGAATTCCGGTGCGGCCATGGGGCGATAGCGCATGGCGCCCAGACGGCGGACGCTGCAGCCCTGGACCGGGGCGGCGGTGGAGGTGATGGCCGCCATGACGGTGCCGTCGCGCAGCAGGCGGGTGGTGTGCTCCTCGTCCTCGCGGTGGACCTCGAAGCACACACCGTTCGCGGCGCGGCCGAGCGCGTCGATGACCCAGGTCTGCAGTGAATCGGCATTGACGGCAATCGGAATCACGACCGGGCGATCGGTGGGCTGATGCGCGTCGCCGAGTTCGCGGGCGGTGTCACTGGTGAGCAATTGGATCTGGCGGGCCAGGCGGAGCACCGAGAGGCCCGATTCGGTGGGTTGCACGGGTTTGGTGCGCTGAACCAGAATGCGCCCCGCCGAATCCTCCAGCGCCTTGATGCGCTGGCTGATTGCCGAGGGGGTCACGGTGAGTTTGCGGGCGGCGGCGTCGAAAGTGCCCTCGCTGATGACCGCGTCCAGGGCGCGCAGTTGGTCGAGCTGCAGATCCATATTAAGAGATCGTAATGGTGCCTCAGAATCTTTAGCTGGCCTGGTCCTGGACGGTTGTCCTAACTTCGGACGGGTGAACGCATCATCGGCGGCCCTGGCGGCCATCTCAGGACTCGGTTTCGGACTCTCCCTCATCGTGGCGATCGGCGCCCAGAACGCCTTCGTCCTGCGTCAGGGCATCCGACGCGAACACGTCCTGCCGGTGGTAGCGGTCTGCATCACCTCCGACGTGATCCTCATGACCCTGGGCGTCGCGGGCTTCGGCACGATCATGAACTCGGCCCCGATGATCATGACGATCGCCAAGTACGCCGGTGCGGCCTTCCTGCTGGGTTACGCGTTCCTGGCCGCCAAGCGCGCGTTCTCCGCCTCGGGGTTGTCAGCGGGAGGCGGTGCGCCGATCGCCCTGGGGGCGGCGATAGCCACCTGCCTCGCGGTTACCTGGCTCAACCCGCACGCCTACCTCGACACCGTCGTTCTGCTCGGCTCGTTCGCCAGTACCTATGCGACGCCGGATCGGTGGTTCCTGACCGCCGGAGCCATTGCGGGAAGCTTGATCTGGTTCATCTCGCTGGGATTCGGTGCTCGCCTGCTCGCGCCGGTATTCGCCAAGCCGAAGGCTTGGAAGGTGCTGGATTCCGTTATCGCACTTGTGATGACGGGCTTGGCGGTCGGTTTGCTCGTTAATTGAATTGCAATTCTTTTCGGTGGTTCTGAAAAGTTTTGTATCACATGGTAATTCGGTCGAATTGCGGTGTAGGTGGCGGTAAAATGGAGGTATGAATCAGGGCGGGGTTTCCGATGGCATCACGATCGCTGACGCGATCGAATTGATGTCGCGTGTAACCGATCTCCTGATCGACGACTCGCTGGATTCGGTGTCGGATGACGGCCTGGCCGAGATGATGCGGGAGTGGGAGACCACCAAGCGTCGTCAGGCCGCGTTCGAGCACAAGATGATTCAGCAGGCGAAGAACCGCGGTCTGCCCGAGAAGGCCGGGCTGAAGGACGATGTCACCAAGTTCCTGGAGCAGACCCTGCGCCTGGGGCATGCCGAGGCACGAGCCCGCGTCAACGCGGCGGAGCTGCTGGGTGTCCGTCAGGAGGGCGGGCAGTTGGTGGAACCGACGCTCGCCTGGACAGCGGCCGTGCAGGAAATGGGTTTGGTCTCGGCCGATTCGGCCCGGCGCATCGCCAAGATCATGGACCGCATCCCCGCGGACATCGACCCCGTCCAGCGCGACAAGGCCGAAATCCAACTCGCCTACTTCGCCACTCAATCCACCCCGGACGACCTGCCCAAGGTCGGCGACCGCATCCTTGGACACCTCGACCCCGACGGCACTCTCACCAAAGAGGCCGACCGTCAACGCCGCCGCGGTATCACCCTGGGCAAGCAGGAACTCGACGGCATGTCCGCCGGGACCTTGTCATTGACCCCGATCGCCCGCGCCCTGCTCGACGGCGTCTTTGCCGAACTGGCCCGCCCGGGCATGTGCAACCCCGAGGACCCCGAAAGCCCCTGGCGTGCGGAGGGAGTCGAAGCCGACGTCCTCGAGGCCGCGGCCCGCCGCGACAACCGCAGCTGCGCCCAACGCCAGCACGACGCCCTGGTGGCCTTGCTGCGCCCGGAAATGGGCCCCGCCAACCTCGGCAGCCACCGCGGCCTGCCCGTCTCGACGATCATCACCATGAGCCTGGCGGAGGTCGAGGCTGCCGCCGGTGTGGCCACCACCGCTTCGGGCGGCACGGTCCCGATGGAAGAGGCGCTGGTGCTGGCGGAAAAGTCCAAGCCCTTCCTCGCGATCTTCGACCACAACGGCCGCCCGCTGCACCTGGGAGAGACCAAGCGCCTGGGCAACTCGGCGCAACGCCTGGCATTGATCGCCGCCGAACGCGGTTGCACTCGCCCCGGCTGCAGCACTCCGGCCACCCTGTGCCAGGTGCACCACGTCACCGAATGGTCCAAGGGCGGGTTGACCGACATCGAAAACCTCACCCTCGCATGCGATGCCTGCCACTCCCTCATCGGCGACGGCCCCAAAAAGTGGAAAACGGTCGTTATGCCCGAGGATTCGGAACATGCCGGGCGGATAGGTTGGATAGCACCGGCCCATATCGACCCGACCCGAACCCCGCATGTCAACGACCGCCATCATGCCGGGGAGTTGGTCGCCGCCTCGCTGGCCAAGATCCGCGAACGCCGCCGCCCTCGATCCCGAGCCGCGTGAATCCCGCACGGCGGCTGTGCTGCCGCGCGTCCAGATGTGATTCATCGGCATGAGGCCAGGTAATTCGAGGAAAGACTCCCAGGGTGCATGACCGGGCAACCGGATTGCGCCTCGATCGGATGCACCGAAAGTGTGGTTGCGTCGCCAGCCATGGCGGACTTGGGCTGACGCCGGGTTGGGAGCCGTCACCTCACCTCCCAGCCCACGGACTGCACGCATCACCTTCTCGAGACAAAACCCAAAAACAAAACACGCAAAACCCCCTCCCGGGCATCGAGTGGCACATTATCGAGGGGTTATGTCTGGTTCGTCCGGAAAAATGTGCCACTCGACGCAAGGGTGGGGCTGGAACCCGACAACCCGGGGCATCCGCCCCGGGAGGTCAACGCGGTTCGAGCCTCGAGGGGGCTGGGACCGAGCTCGGGGCTCCCAACCCAGCCAGCCCCTCTCCCTGATCCAGGCGTCTTTTGTCTTTTGTCTCTTGATCTTTCGATATCAGGACTGGTACTTCCATGCGCCGGTGTACGGGTTGCTGTTCGCGCCGGTGCTCGGCATGCAGTAAACCGCGCGGCCGCTGGAGGACTGGGCGACGACATCTTTCTTGAGGTTGCAGATCTGCCCCGGCTCATGTTTCCCGCTCGTCACCGGACCGGGGTTGTCCCATACGTAAGTGGCGGTGGTGCTCCCCGCCCGGCGCATACACACGAGTTGGGTTCCGTTGCTGGCATACCCAAAGGTTCCGGCTTCGGTGGTATTGCACGGGGATCCGACGGCGGGCGTGGTGTTCGGCAGCCAGCGGTTGCCGGTGTTTCCGGCGACGGCGCAGGTGAGGATGGTGCCGTCGGACGCGGTGGAGGTCTGGCCGAGCTGGTCGCAGGCCGCCTGCGCTACGGCGGTAGCGGTTGTCGTGGTCGGGGTGGCGGTGGTCGACGGGCTGGAGGTCGTCGTGTCGTAGGTGTAGCCGGAGTCGGCCGCTCGGGATGTGGTGGTGACTCCGGACTGAGTCGGGCTCGGCGGGGTGAGTACGACGTGGGGGCCCGACGGGCCGACGGTCACGGCGTTCGGGGCGGCGTTCCAGGAGCCGTGACCGGCCAGGAGCAGGCCGCCGATGGCGATCAGCGAGACGACGATGGTGGCGCTGAGACCGATGATGGCGTATCGGCTGGCCTGTGAGCCTTTTCGCCTGTTCGGCCCGTGTGGGTCCGATTCCGCCTGAAAGTCGTCCTGGATCGCCTCGAACACCTCGGTGTTCTGCGTCCACAGCTCATCGTTCGGATGATAGCCCGGCGGTATCGAATTCCCGTTCATCCCAATAGCTCTCGTTCGGTGCCCGCGAGGATCACCGGGCTATCGGAGAATAATCGGGGATTCGACCGCGCGGTAGCCGAACTTTCAGCGGCGGATGTCGGCCAGCCGGACGGGCTTGCCCTGATGCCGGGAGAGTTCGCAGGCTTCGGCGATGTAGAACGCCTCGAGGGCGTCGGCGGGCGGGCAGGGGTTGGTCGTCGCGCCGGTCACCACCTGCAGGAAGGTGGCCAGTTCTTCGACGTAAGCGCCGTGGAACCGGTCCATGAACCCGGGGTAGGCGGGCAGTGCCGACGGCGGATAGCCGGGCTCCACCGAGTGCAGCGGCGCACGCTCGTCCAGGCCGACGATGGCATTGCCGTTGGAGCCCAGCACTTCCAGCCGCACGTCGTAGCCCGCGCCGTTGTATCGGCTCAACGAAACCGTGGCCAGGCATCCGTCGTCCATGCGCAGAACGACCGCGGCGGTGTCGACATCGCCGGAGTCGGCGAAGAACTGTTCACCCCGATTGGCCCCGGTGGCGTACACCTCGACCACTTCGCGACCGCTGACCCAGCGGATGATGTCGAAATCGTGGACCCCACAATCGCGGAACAGCCCGCCCGAGCGCGGAATGTACTCGGCCGGCGGCGGCGCGGGATCGAGGGTGGTGGCGCGCAGCGTGTGGATCCACCCCAGGTCCCCGGCGGCGATGGCGGCCCGGGCGGCCCGGTATCCGGCGTCGAAGCGGCGCTGGAAGCCGATCTGGACCGGGACGTTCGACCGCTCGACGTGCTCGACCACCCGCAGCGTCCCGGTGATGTCTGCCGCGATGGGCTTTTCGCAGAACACCGGAATCCCGCGATCCACCGCCGCGGTGATGAGCGCCGGATGTGAGTCGGTGGCGGTGGTGATCACCAGCCCGTCGATGCCGGCGGCGAACACCGCCTCGATGTCGGGTGCGAACTCCACCTCCAGTTTGTCGGCGGTGGCACGGGCGCGTTCGGTGTCGGCGTCGGTGACGATGATCGTGCCCACGCCGGGCAGGGATTTCAGGGTTTCGGCGTGGGAGGTGCCGATGCGGCCGGTGCCGGCGAGGCCCACCGTGAGCGGGGCGGCCAGATTCGAGGGCATGGTGGCTCCTTGTCAGTCGCGGGGCGGGGCGGTGGTCGAGCGGACGACCAGGGAAGGCTCCAGGCGTTTGCGCACCGGGTCGGACCGGTCCTCGCGCAGTCGTTCGGTGAGCGCGGTGACGGCCAACTGGCCGATGCGTTTACGCGGTTGATCGATGGTGGTGAGGGCGACGTGCCGCAGCGCCGCCAGCGAGGTGTTGTCGTATCCGACGACCGAAACGTCCTCGGGCACACGCAGACCCGCCTCTTCGAGCGCGGCCATCGCGCCCACGGCGTTGAAATCGTTGCCGCACACCAGTGCGGTGGGAAAGTTGCTGGGGGAGAAGATGTTCAGGAGCTTGCGGACCGCCGCCGCGCCCGCCTCGTCGGTGTGCTCACTGGGGATCACCATGGGCTCGAGGCCGTATCGGGTCATGGCGGCGGTATAGCCTTTGCGCCGCGGTGGGGCCGCGAAGGCCGCGCCGCCGTCGAGATGGACGATGCGTCGATGTCCCAGGGAGACAAGGTGATCCACGGCCAGGGCCGCGCCGAGTTCGCCGTCGTCATTGACGGTGTCGACGGCGGAACTGGTCGAGGTGCGCGACACCAGGACGATCGGGCAGCGCGCCGCCGCATCGCGGATCGCGGAGGCGGGCAGCACCGGTGACAGCAGGATGACGCCGCCGGGGCGGAAGGCCAGCAGGCTCTCCAGTGCGGTGCGCTCGCGGGTCGCGCTGCGGCGTCCGGTGTTCAGGATGAGCTCGAGCCCGGCCTCCTGCGCCGCCTCGTCCATGCCTTCGATGACATCGGCGAAGAAGGGGTTGCGCAGGTCGGACACCATGACGCCGACGATGTTCGAGGTGCGGCTGGCCAGGGACCGGGCCATGGCGTGCGGCTGGTAGCCGAGTTCGGCGGCCGCGGCCAGCACCGCGCGCCGCCGGTGTTCGCTCACCTTGGGAGAATTGCGCATGACCAGCGAGACCAGGGCCCGGGAGACGCCCGCCCGAGTGGCGACGTCTTCCATGGTCGGTCGGGTCATGGTCGCCTCCGGGGCAGTCGCGATGGGATTCGGTGGTTCGGTCGGTGTGTGTCGCACGCTACAGCGTTGCCACCGAGCGAAGCAATAGAGCGCTCTAATCGGATATTCAGGGCATGAGTTCCGGTCTTCATTTGGCCTGGAAGGCATCATTTTTCGTGGTCGCACACGGGTTTTCGCGGCAGGTCGCACTCTTGACACGGGAGTGAGCCAGGTTACATTGTTGGAGCGCTCCAATGAGGGAGTACATACGACGGGTCTGGGAAGTGCCGATGACCGAATCGATCCATCCACTGCGTATCGCTGCCGCGCCGATCTCCTGGGGAGTCTGCGAAGTTCCGGGCTGGGGCCATGTCCTCGACCCCGGAACGGTCCTGACGGAGATGGCGGGACTGGGCTTGGCAGCCACCGAGTTCGGGCCGCCCGGGTATCTACCCGACGACCCGGCCGAGCTACGGAAATGCCTGAACGACTACGGGATTGCGCCCGTGGGCGGATTCCTCGCCCTGGCGCTGCACCGGGAACCGAGCCGCGCGCTGGCCGCGGCCCGTACCGCCGCCGCGATGTTCGCCGCCGCCGGAGCCGAGATCATGGTGCTGGCCGCCGCGACCGGTGAGGACGGCTACGACACTCGCGCGCCGCTCAGCGATCACGAATGGCGAACCCTGGTGGACACCGCCGCGTCGATAGCGGATATCGCGGCCGAGCACGGCCTGCGGGTCGCCGTGCACCCGCACGTCGGCACGCATGTCGAGACGACCGCCGAGGTGGATCGCTTCCTGGCCGACTCCGATCTGGATCTGTGCCTGGACACCGGGCACCTGCTGATCGGCGGCACCGACCCGGTCGAGCTGGCCCGCCGCCACGGCGACCGCATCGGTCATATCCATCTCAAGGACGTGCGCGCCGCCCTGGCCGCCGAAGTGCGCTCCGGCGGCGTCGAATACAGCGAGGCCGTCCGCCGCGGGCTCTATGTCCCGCTGGGCGCGGGCGACGTCGATATCGCCGCCCTGGTCCGCGAGGCGCACGCCGCCGGCTACCGCGGCTGGTACGTGATCGAGCAGGACACCGCGCTGCGTCCCGGCGATTCCGCGGCCGCGCCGACCGCCGATGCCCGAGAAAGTCTGCGACACCTGGCCGAGATCGGCTCGGGTCTCGCCTCGGCTCGGATTTAGTGGGGAGGTGAAGACGACGATGTCCGCGAATCCTCGCTCGCGCCGCCCGCGGTGGCTGCGCTTGTCGCCCTGGCTGGCCGCGGCGGCCGTGCTCGCCGCCTGTAGCGGCCCGGGCGCCGATGTCACCGGACCCACGCAGGCTCCGGCCGCGGTGGGCACCTTGAAGTCGGTGGCCGTGGTGACCCACGGCTCCCCGGGTGACGCCTTCTGGAATGTGGTCAAGAACGGCGCGGAGGCCGCCGGGAAGGATCTGGGTGTCCGGGTCGAGTACAACTCCTCGGGCGATCCGACCCAGCAGGCCAAGCTGATCGACAATGCGGTGGCCCAGGGTGTGGACGGGCTGGTGGTGTCGATGGCCAATCCGGACGCGCTGAAGCCGTCGGTGGAGAAGGCGGTCGCCGCGGGCATTCCGGTGGTGACCATCAACTCCGGTGAGGCCGAGAGCGTCCAGTTCGGCGCCATCGGCCATGTCGGCCAGAGTGAGCGCATGGCCGGTGAATCCGCCGGTAAGCGCTTGGCCGACGCCGGAAAGCACAAGATGCTGTGCGTGATCCACGAGGCCGGGAACGTCGGCGCGAACGAACGCTGCGCCGGCGCGACGACGGGCTTCGGCACCGCGACCACGTTGCAGGTCGACATCAACAACCCGACCGATGTGCAGTCCCGGATCAAGGGCGCGCTCGAGGCCGATCGCTCGATCGACGCGGTGCTGACCTTGAACTCGCAGATCGCGGCCCGCGCGGTGGACGCGGTGAAGGAGTCCACCTCCAAGGCCACCGTCGCGACCTTCGACCTGAATTCCGATGTGGTGAACGCCATCCGGGCCGGGAGCCTGCTGTTCGCGGTGGATCAGCAGCAGTACGAGCAGGGCTATCTGCCCGTGGTCATGTTGAAGCTCTACAAGTCGAACCTGAACACCGTCGGCGGCGGCCATCCGGTGCAGACCGGTCCGGCGTTCGTGGACAAATCCAATGTCGAAGCCATTGCCGCGCTCGTCGGCCAGGGCACACGGTGAGCGGGCCGGGAGTGAATGACATGACTGCTACGACAACGACATCCGAGACCGCGCCGGCGACCCCGCCACCGGACCGGCTGGCCATTCTCAACCGGCTGGTGGCCCGCCCCGAGGTGGGCGCGCTGCTGGGCGCGGTGGTGGTGTTCCTCTTCTTCACCGTCATCACCACGAAATTCGTGAAGCCGCTGGGCATTTCGACCTGGCTGGACGATGCCTCGACGCTGGGCATCATGGCGGTGGCGGTGGCCCTGCTCATGATCGGCGGCGAATTCGACCTGTCCACCGGCGTGATGACCGCCTCCACCGCGCTGATCACCGGCCTGCTCGCGGTGCACGCGGGCTGGAATGTGTGGCTGGGCCTGGCGGTTTCGCTGGTCTTCGCGCTCACCGTCGGCGCGCTCAACGGCTGGGTGGTGATGCGCACGGGACTGCCCAGCTTCATCGTCACCCTGGGCACGTTCCTGGCGCTGCAGGGCCTGAATCTCGGTGTGACGCGCTGGGCCACCGGCACCGTGCAGGTCTCGGGTGTGCGCAGTGCGGGCGGATATCAGTCCGCCGGTTGGGTTTTCGCCTCCACGACGAAGATCGGCAGCGCCAGCATCCAGGCTTCGGTGGTGTGGTGGATCGTGGTCACCGCCATCGCGGCGATCGTGCTGGTGCGCACCCGGTTCGGCAACTGGATCTTCGCGGTCGGCGGTTCGCTGCCGACGGCGCGGGCGGTGGGCGTGCCCGCGACCCGCACCAAGATCCTGCTGTTCATGACCACCGCCTTCGCGGGCTGGATCGTGGGCGCGTGCAATCTCATGCGCTTCGCCAGCGTGCAGGCCAATCAGGGTGTGGGACTGGAGTTCCAGTACATCATCGCCGCGGTGATCGGCGGCTGCCTGCTCACCGGCGGTTTCGGTTCGGTGGTGGGTGCGGCCATCGGGGCGCTCATCTTCGGCATGGCGCGGCAGGGAATCGTGCTGGCGGGCTGGAACAGTGACTGGTTCATGCTGTTCCTCGGCGTGCTGCTGTTCTCGGCCGTACTGGTCAACAACGCATTCAAGAAGCGGGCGGAAAGGGTACGCCGATGACCGAGCAGACGGGGACGCCGGAGGCGACCGGGGTGCCGTTGATCGAAACGATCGGCATCGGAAAGAGTTACGGCGGCGTGGTGGCGCTGCGCGATGTGTCGACGGTGGTGAAGGCCGGTGAGGTCACCTGCGTGCTGGGCGACAACGGCGCGGGCAAGTCGACGCTGATCAAGATCCTGGCGGGCGTGCACCAGCACGACAGCGGGGAACTGATCATCGAGGGCGAGTCCATGCGATTGTCCTCGCCGCGTGCGGCTCTGGACCTGGGCATCGCCACGGTCTACCAGGATCTGGCCGTGGTGCCGCTGATGAGCGTGTGGCGCAATTTCGTGCTCGGCTCCGAGCCGGTGAAGCGGTACGGGCCGATCGAGATGCTCGATCGCAAGCAGGCCCAGGACATCGCCCGAAAGGGACTGGCCGACATGGGGATCGACATCCCCGATCTGGAGCAGCCGGTCGGGACGCTGTCCGGCGGTCAACGGCAATGCGTGGCCATCGCGCGGGCTGTGCACTACGGGGCGAAGGTGCTCATTCTCGACGAGCCGACCGCGGCGCTGGGCGTGAAGCAGGCCGGTGTGGTGTTGCGCTATGTCGTCCAGGCCCGCGATCGCGGGCTGGGCGTCGTGCTCATCACACACAACCCGCATCACGCCTACCCGGTCGGCGACCGTTTCCTGTTGCTGAAACGGGGCGCCCAGCTCGGCAGCTACGAGAAGTCGCAGATCGATCTCACCGAGCTGACCCGGCAGATGTCCGGCGGCGCGGAACTCGAAGCGCTGCAACACGAATTGGAGCGAGTGGTGTCGTGAGGAAGTTGGTGTGGTGACCGAGTTGGAAGTACTGACGGTCGGACGGGTCGGCGTCGACCTGTATCCCGAACAGAGTGGCGTACCGCTCGCCGAGGTGCGGACCTTCGCGAAATCCCTTGGCGGGACGGCCACCAATGTGGCGGTGGCGGCGGCGCGGCTGGGTCGCCGCGCCGCGGTGCTCACCAAGGTGGGGCCGGACGGGTTCGGCGATTTCGTACGGGACGCGCTGGAGGGGTTCGGTGTTTCGGCACGGTATGTGGGCACGGCGGCGAATCTGCAGACGCCCGTGGTGTTCTGCGAGCTCAATCCGCCCGCGGATCCGCCGCTGCTGTTCTACCGGCTGCCGATCGCGCCGGACCTCACGCTGACCGAGAACGAGATCCCCTGGGATGTCGTGGATTCCGTGCCGCTGCTGTGGGTGACCGGCACCGGGGTGAGTGCTGAGCCCGGCCGCAGCACCCAGCGGGCGATCCTGGAACGCCGTGCGCGGCGCGGCCACACCGTGCTGGATCTGGACTACCGGCCCATGTTCTGGCCCGATGTGGAGACCGCGCGCGCCGAGATCGGCTGGATGGTCGATCACGTGAATGTGGTGGTGGGCAACAGGACCGAGGTGCAGGTGGCCGTCGGCACGGCCGATCCTGACGAGGCCGCCGACCGCCTGCTGGCCCGCGGGGTCCGGCTGGCCGTGGTCAAACGCGGGGCCGAGGGCGTGCTCATCGCCACCGAGGCCGAACGCTGGACCGTGCCGCCCTGCCCGGTCGAGGTGGTGTGCGGACTTGGCGCGGGTGACGGCTTCGGCGGCGCGCTCGCGCACGGGCTGCTGTCCGGCTGGGATCCGCACCGTCTGGCCAGCTACGCCAATGCCGCCGGTGCGCTGGTGGCCTCCCGCCTGGCCTGCGCCGACGCCATGCCGACCGATGCCGAGATCGAGGAGATGCTGTGCAGTTGACCGACGCGCGCTGGTACGACCTGCTACACACCCGCGCCACCGACCCCGAGGCGGTCCGGCGGGCCTACGCCGACCGCCGCCGACGGCCGAATCTACTGTCGGACAAGGGAACCCTGTTCCTGGTCGCCGCCGACCACCCGGCGCGCGGGGCGCTGGGCGTCGGCGCGGACCGCACCGCCATGGCCGACCGCCGCACCCTGCTGGAACGCCTGCTCATCGCGCTGGCCAACCCCGCCGTCGACGGCGTGCTCGGCTCACCCGACATCGTCGAGGAACTGCTGCTGCTCGACGCGGTCCACGAGAAGATCGTCATCGGTTCCATGAACCGCGGCGGATTGGCCGGGGCCGATTGGGAGATCGACGACCGCTTCACCGGCTACGACGCCGAATCCCTGCTCAAATATCGCCTCGACGGCGGCAAAATGCTGCTGCGCCTGGTGGATTCGGACCCCGGCACCATCCCCACCCTGGAAGCCTGCGCCCGCGCGGTCTCCGAACTGGCCGAACACGGCCTGATGGCCATGGTCGAACCCCTCCCGTACGCCCGCGACGCCTCGGGCGCCCTGGCCATGCACAAGGACCCCGCCTCCCTGCAGCGCGCCATCACCGTGGCCTCCGGCCTGGGCGTCACCTCGGCCTATACCTGGCTGAAAATCCCCGCGCCCGACGATGTCTCGGTTCTCGACGCCACCACCCTGCCCGTCGTCGTCCTCGGCGGCGCGCCCTCGGGCGATCCGGAATCCGACCTGAAGTCCTGGGGTGCGGCCTTGCGTCACGACGTCGCCCGCGGCCTGGTCGTCGGCCGCAGCCTGCTCTACCCGCCCGACGGCGACGTCGCGGGCGCGGTCCAGGCGGCGGCCCAAGTCCTGGAGGCGGCGAGATGAAGGATTTGCATCGGCCCTACGGAACACTCGCCGACGCAGGCGATCCCGTGTTGTTGACGCCGGAGGACGCAGGGTGGTCGTACACCGGATTGCGGGTGCTGCGGCTGGCGGCGGGGGAGCGGCGGGTGGTGAGCACGGGGGAGTTCGAGGCGTTCGTACTGCCGCTGGCCGGGGCGTGCACGGTGCGGGTGGACGGGCTGGTATTCGAACTCGCGGGCAGGGACTCGGTTTTCACGCGGGTCACGGACTTCGCGTATGTGCCTAGGGACGCGGAGGTCGAGCTGTCCACGGTGGACGGGATCGAGGTCGCCTTGCCGATGGCGCGGTGCGTGAATCGCCTGACACCGAAATACGGTCCGGCCGAACAGGTTCCGGTCGAGGTGCGGGGCGCGGGGCGGGCGACGCGGCAGGTGACGAACTTCGGGACGCCGGGAGTGTGGGAGCACGCGGACAAGCTCAACGCGTGCGAACTCATTACGCCGGACGGGAATTGGTCGTCGTATCCGCCGCACAAGCATGACGAGGCGTCGGAGTGCGAGGTGGTCAACGAGGAGATCTACTACTTCCGCATCGCGGGACGGGACGGGATCACGCCGGGTCGTGAGGGGTTCGGCATGCATCGGACCTACACCGCGGACGGGTCACTCGAGGAGAATGTCGCGGTTCGCGACGGGGACGTGTTCCTCGTGCCGCACGGCTACCACGGTCCGTGCATCGCCGCGCCCGGCTACCCCATGTACTACCTGAACGTTTTGGCCGGTCCCGCGCCGGAGCGGTCCATGGCCTTCTGCGACGACCCCGCGCACGCCTGGGTGCGGGACGCGTGGGCGCGGGAGGCGTCGGATCCGCGGTGCCCGGTCACCTCCCATGAAGGACGGCTCGGATGAAGCTCACGACGGCGCAGGCGCTGGTGGCCTGGTTGACGGCCCAGCGGTCGGCCACCCTCGACGGTGATGAAGTGCCCTTGTTCCCCGCGGTTTTCGGGATCTTCGGGCACGGCAATGTGCTCGGGCTGGGCACCGCACTGGCCGAGCGGCGCGACGAGCTGCCGGTATGGCGCGGGCACACCGAGGAGGGCATGGCGCTGGCCGCGGTCGGATTGGCCAAGGCCACCCAGCGGCGGCAGGTCGGCATCGCCACCTCGTCGATCGGGCCGGGCGCGTTGAACATGGTGACGGCCGCCGGTGTGGCGCACGCGAATCGGCTGCCGTTGCTGTTGCTGCCCGGGGACACCTTCGTCAGCCGCGCGCCCGATCCGGTGCTGCAGCAGGTCGAGCACTTCGGGGATCCGACGGTCACCGTGAACGACGCGTTCCGGGCGGTGAGCCGGTATTTCGACCGCATCACCCGGCCCGAGCAGCTGATCGCGACCCTGCCGCAGGTGGCGCGGGTGCTGACCGATCCGGCCGAGGCCGGTCCGGTGGTGCTGGCGCTGCCGCAGGACGTGCAGGCCGAGACCTATGACTTCCCCGACGCCCTGTTCGAGCCGGTGGTGCACCATGTTCCGCGCCCGCGGCCCGATCGGCGCTCGCTCGCCGCGGCCGCCGAGGTATTGCGCGAGGCGCGGCGGCCGTTGCTGGTCCTGGGCGGGGGAGTCCGGTATTCCGGGGCGGGCGAGCGGGCGCTGGAATTCGCGCTGCGGCACGGCATCCCCGTCACCGAGACGACCGCCGGGCGCACCCTGGTCCCGCACGACCACACGCTCTACGCCGGCCCGCTCGGTGTCACCGGCGCGGCGTCGGCGAACACGCTGGCCGCCGCGGCCGATGTGGTGCTGGCCGTCGGCACCCGCCTGCAGGATTTCACCACCGCGTCCTGGACGGTCTTCGCCCCGGAAGTCCGTATGGTCCATATCAATACCGCCCGCTTCGACGCGGTCAAGCACGGCGCGCTCGCGCTGGTGGGCGACGCCGACGCGACCCTGCACGATCTGGGACCCGAATTGCGGGACTGGCGCGTCGATTCGGACTGGACGGCACGCGCGGCTCAGGTGCGCGCCGAGTGGGACGCCCACATCGACAAACTCCGTGCCCCCGCCCCCGGTCTGCCCAGCTACGCCCAGATCGTCGGCGTCGTCAATGAGCTCAGCGGCTCCTCGGACTATGTCATGACCGCCTCCGGCGGCCTGCCCGGCGAGCTCGTGGGCGGCTGGCGTGCCGCGGGCGGCCAGCCCACCATGGACGTCGAATACGGGTTCTCCTGCATGGGATACGAACTCGCGGGCGCGTGGGGCGCGGCCATGGCGCACCCGGAGGGCCTGGTCACCACCCTGCTCGGGGACGGCTCCTACCTGATGTTGAACTCCGAGCTGTTCTCCGCCGCCTTCGCGGGCCATCCGCTGGTGGCGGTCGTCTGCGACAACGATGGCTACGCCGTCATCGCCCGTCTCCAGGAGGGGCAGGGCGCACAGCCGTTCAACAACTTCTACGCCGACTGCCGCACCAACCACGCCGAACCGCCCCGGGTCGACTTCGCCGCCCACGCGCGCGCACTGGGCTGCTCGGTGTTCACCGCGAGCGAACTCGGCGAGTTCGGCGACGCCTACGCCCGGGCGCGTACCGCCGCCACCGTGGAACATCGGCCCGCGGTCGTGGTGGTCCGCACCCGCCCGTCGGCCTGGACCGAGGCCGGAGCCTGGTGGGAAGTGGGTGTGCCGCAATATCTCTCGGGACGGGCCGAATACGACCGGAGCAAACCGGGCCAGGTGCGCTACACCCACCGAAGCTGATCGCTCCTTGGTTGCGCGGACGATCGTCGATCCGGGCAAACCGCCACTTGGGTGACCCGCGCACCCGAAGTGTGGCAGACTCGGCGCAAACACAGCATGGCCTTCGTGATCAGCTGTGTTTTGCTTCGGAGACACAGCTACGGGAGTTTGAAGGTCGCAATGGATCTCAGCGCCATCGAGCGTCAGGTGGCAGCGGATCGCGGGTCCGCGCGGGACCGGACGCCCGAAACCGAGCTGGCCCTGGCGACCTCGCTGTGCGAGCTGGCCCGCGCCCTCATGGCCACCAAAACCGACCCGGCCCAGCGGGATCGCTCGCCCTCGGCGCTGGAGCCCGCGCAGGAGGCGGTGCTCATCCGGCTGCGCTGGCTCACCGCCGGGCATGTCACCGCGCCGTTCGCCGCCGAGGTGACCGAGGCGCTGCGGCTGTTCGAGCAGGCCGCCCGCCTGATCGGGCACCGCGAGCTGGCCACCTCCACCATTCGCAACGCCTGCCAGGCGTATCGGCATGTGGCGCAGAACTATCCGCTGGCCGCCGGCGCGTCGGCCGACGCGCTGTCCAAGTGCAGCGTGTGGCTGTGCCGGCTGGACCCTAAGTCGGCGGTGTCCGCGGGTGAGGACGCGGTGCGCATTCGCGCCGGGCTCTTCGCCGCCGACCCCGACCAGGCCAACCGCTACCTGGCCTCGCTGAACACGCTGTTGCGCACGCTCATGGTGGGCCGCCAGCGCAAACAGGCGCTGGCCATGTACCGCGAATGCTATGCGGGCGTCACCTCCCCGGCCATGACGCAGCGGCTGCGGGAAATCCGGGTCGAGGACATCGGATTCACCAGTAAGACCGTCACCGCCCTGCGCAAGCTGGAATGCGCGACCCTCGAGCGCGCGGGCTACCTGACCCAGCAGCAGATCCTCTACCAGACGGCCGGTGACCTGGCCACCATCGAGGAGATCAACTGGCAGCTGGCGCTGGTCGGGCTCAAGCCGATCGCCGCGGGCGCGCTGCCGGACCAGCCCTCCAAGCCGGTGGAGATCAACACCTCCTTCGGCGCGCTGGCGGTCCGCTGCTCCTCACGCAATGCGGTGACGCTGATCCGCGCCGCCATCCTGGCCGCCTACACCGCCGACGGCGCGCAGCCGGTGCCCAGCTCCGCCTATCTCGGCGTCGATGAAAAGCATTGGAGCACACCCGAACCCGAGGCCAATCGCGCCGAGCGACTGGGCGAGGACGTGGTGCTGATCGAGAAGGTCTCCGAGCACTGGGTGTCGGTGAAGAGCCTGAACTGGGAGGTGGCCCCCGTCGGCCGCCACCCGCTCGCGCTGCGGCTGTCGCAGGAGTGGCCGGTGGTCAGCGTCACCACCACCGAGAACATGTCCTACGAGCTGTGCTGGTACGAGTCCGGCGTCGCCACCCAGTACGCCGCCCTCGGCCTGCCCGCTGCCCAGACCCCGCTCGAGAAGCCGCTGGCCCCACTGGATTTCAAGGCCCTGTCCGACTACGGCGCAGACTACGCCTCCGAAACCCAGGTCCGCTCGGCCTTCGGCAACACCACCATGTTCACCAAACTCACCTGTCTGCCCGGCAGCGGCATCCGCCAGGCCGCCGAGGCGGGTCCGCTCGCCTCCCACGGCGCCAACATCCTGTATTTCCGTGCGGGCGAATAGATTCCGTCGGGCGGAAGGCGGGGCAGAGGTGCCTCCCCGCCGAGGGCCTACAGGTCCTGAATGGGCCTGGTCGTGCACTGGAAGGGCGAAATGGCCCGAAAACCGCCCCCGGGCGACCGAGACTGCACGCTGAGGCCCATTCCTACGAGGAGGGCTGCTCGGCGTAGGGGAGGGTTTCGACTCGCTTGCCGATCTCGGCGGTGAAGGCGCGGAGCCGGGGCAGGTGGTCGGTGGGGAGGAAGGTCAGGGCGTAGTCGTCGCCGTCGGTCTGGAGGGAGACCAGGACCGAGCCGGTGGGATCGGCGTGGGCGGCGGCCTCGCGCAGGAAGGATGCGCTCCGGTCGTCGGCAGGCCAGTCCGCGGTGTCGGCGGCGAAGTTCGGGTACCAATCCCAGGACATGTCCGCGGGATGCGAGGGTAAGTGCCGTAATCCATCCCGCATCTCGTCGACCGGCTGCCCACGATCGAACTGGCTGATCACCCCGAGCCCGCCGAAGAAGGATTCGCCCAGCGCGGCGAGCAGCCCGCGCCAGGATTCGGTGCGGTGCGCGTGCACCGGACCCTCCAGACTGGCGCGGACGGTCGCGACGGGCCAAGGGTGATGGGGTACGAGCAGATTCGCGATGGACAGCAGCGCCCGCAGCTCACCGGCGGCGGGCTCGGAGAGCTGCGGGCGCAGCTCGTCGAGGAACACCTCGCCCGGACCGTCGACCCAGCCGCTGGGGTACAGATCGCCGGGGGAGGGCACCGCCAGCACCTCACGGAGCACTTCGATTGCCGCGAGGGTGATCTCGCGGCAATCGTCGGCATTCGGTGCGGCGGCCCCGTGGCCTCCGATTCCGTAGTACCAGAGCGGATGCTCCGAATCCGGTGCGCTCCAACCGTTGTCGGACAGTCGCCGCCGCTGCCCCTCGCCGAGGTCGTCGGACACTTCGGCGTGAACGCCGTCCGCGTGCTTGAAGAACTGCATGAAGTTCTTGTCGCCGTCGATATCCAGGATCACGACGGTCTCGTCGGGGCTGTAGATCAGCAGTGCCGCCAGCCCCGACGCGAATCTGTACCAGTCCTGATCACTCATCAATGTCCGATCACCAGCAACTCAGTTGTCGGACAACATAATTACAGTGCTTGTCGCCCGCGGGCCAACAGGCCCGCGATGGCGATCGCGAGCGCGGACGATATTTCGAAAATCGCCGCGAACCACGAGAACCCGGTGACCCGCGCCGAGGCGGGCGCGTTGATGAAGCTGTCGCTGAACGTGCCGAACCATTTCGGCATCAGGTGCACCAGGGTGAAGCCGACCGCGCTGCCGAAGCCGACGAAGACGGCGGCCCGGGTCGCCCAGCGATGGTGGGTGAACACCAGCACGATGGTCGCGATCGCCAGGAGCTGCTGCGTCGTGCCCAGCGCCATGACGCCCGCGCCGAGCGTGCCCATGCCCCGCCTGAGGTGGTCCGCACCGTGAACGACCAGGGCGATGACGAACACGACGGTGGTCCAGCGGAGGGCGGGAGTGATGGAAACGGGATGCGGATCCTGCCGCGTGAGTGAGTCGATCATGAGTTGCCCCCAGAACTTCTCGATACTACGACTCAGTGTAGTAGTCAAAACTCGACGCGCGTCCGGCCGATTCTGATTTCGGTAACAGTGATTCAAGTCACTGGACACCGCTACCCTGTGATCACCCGGTTGTTCGTGCTGCGTCGCGACGGGTATCGAGGCGCACGAAACGCCGTGGAGAGAAAGGCGTCTCGAACATGAGTAGCACTCCTACCGCGGCTCGCCCGGCCGCGGAAATTCCCCCGCCCACCATGGTCACCGGTCTGTGGCAGCGGAAATTGCCGCACTATCCGGATACGCCGAGGCGGGCCTGGTACCTGTTCGTCGTGGTGATCACCTCGATCTCGCTGTACTACCAGCAGATCGTGGCGGGCGCGGTGGGCAATCAGCTCATCGCCTACTTCCACCTGACCTTCCGATACTTCATCGGCATCTTCATCGTGGGCGCGGCCTTCGGTGCGGTGGCCTCGGTGGTGACCGGCCTGCTGGACCGGTGGGGGCGGGCCAATATCGTCGCCTACGGTATGGCGATCTGTTCGCTGCTCACCCTTTTCGCGGTGCCCGCCTGCACCACGAAGGAGGCGTACCTGGTCACCTACAGCCTGGTGAGCATCGTGGAGGGCGCGGTGCTGGTGGCGACCCCGGCACTCGTGCGCGACTTCTCGCCGCAGCTCGACCGCGCCTCGGCGATGGGATTCTGGACCCTCGGCCCGGTGCTGGGCGCGCTCGTCACCACCGAGGTGGCCAACCACACCCTCGACGCCCACCCCGATTGGCAGTACGCCTACCGGTTCTGCGGCGTCATCAGTGTCGTGATCGCGGTGCTGGCCATGGTGGCGCTGCGCGAGCTGAGTCCCGCACTGCGCGACCAGATCATGGTGTCGCTGCGGGACCGCGCGCTCATCGAGGCACGGGCCCGCGGACTGGACGTGAACCAGCTGGAACGCAATCAGTGGCGGCAGATGATGCACTTCGAGGTCGTCGGATCGGCCTTCGCGATCTCGGTGTTCCTGATGTTCTTCTATACCGTCATCTCGTTCCTCGCGGTCTACATGGCGACCAATTTCGGCTTCAGCTCGGCGCAGGCCAACGGGCTCGGCAACTGGTACTGGCTGGCGAGCGCCATCGCCCTGGTGGCCACCGGGTTCGTCTCGGACCGGTTGAAGGTCCGCAAGCCGTTCATGATCTTCGGCGCGGTGGTCAGCATCGTGGGCGTCTACACCTTCCTCGGTTACACCGACAAGCCCGGCACCGACTACTACACGTTCGCGGCGGTGCTGAGCCTGATCGCCCTGGGCAGCGGCATCGTCTACTCCACCTGGATGGCGGGTTTCACCGAGACGGTGGAGAAGCGCAATCCCGCGGCCACGGCCGTCGGGCTGGCGGTGTGGGGCGGCCTGCTGCGCACGATCGTCACCCTGGTCCTGTTCGGCCTGCTGGTGGTGGTGACCGCGGCGGGCACGCTGGTGAACTACGGTCCACGGCTGCAGACGATTTCGACCAAGTACCGCGATGAGATCGCGACCATCCAGAAGGTCGGCGAGGACACGCTGACCGCGCTGGGCAAGAATCCGAACGATCAAGCGGCGCAGGTGAACGCGCTGGTCAAGTTGACCGGCGATTCGGCCTCGGATGTGCAGACCGTGCTGTCGGTGAACGCGAAGTATCCCGACGAACTGGCCACCCTGCAGGCGATCGACGCGCAGGTGCTGGTCAAACTGCTGACGAACCCGAACGATCAGCAGAGCGCCGCGGTGGCGGTCGGTCAGGTCGCGAAGAAGTTCAATATCCCGCCGGACCAGGCCGTCGCCCGGATCACCGCCGCGGAGAAGGTGCCCGTCGACCAGCTGGCCGTGGTCTCCCAGGTCGGCCCGCAACTCGCGACCGCCAGCGCGCAGCTCAAGGCCGTGAGCGCGATCCCGGCCGACGATCTGGCGTATCTGTCCGCGCACGGCAAGGAAGTCCAGCAGGCGCAGGCGGATTCGGCGAAACAGTGGAAGCGCTGGTGGTGGATCTGCCTGATCGCACAGGTGGTGTTCCTGCCGTTCGTGTTCCTCATGTCCGGGCACTGGAGCCCGAAGAAGGCCGCGGAGGAGGCGGCCGAGCACGATGCCGCCGTGCAGCGTGAGCTGGAGCAGCTGTCACACACCGAATAAAGTACAGTTATCGAAGTGACGAACTCGGTGGCCGCGACCTTCGATCTGCTCGGTGATCGACTGACGCTGACGATCCTGCGGCACGCCTTCGTCGACCACGCGCGCCGGTTCACCCAGTGGGCCGATCGCACCGCCGCGCCGCCCGCCGTGCTCACCGCCCGGCTGGCGGCGCTCGTCGATGCCGGGGTGCTCGAGCGGGTCCCGCGGCCCGGTTCGGTGGACCGGTACGAATATCGGCTCACCGAGCTGGGATTGGCGACCTGGGAGATCCTGGTCTGCGTGTGGTCCTGGCAGCGGGAGTGGACCCCGGAGTGGGCGCTGCTGCCGGAGTTCACGCATTCCGAGTGCGGGCATCGCGGGCCGCCGGTGGTCATGTGCCGTGCGTGCGGGCGCGATGTCACCACCCACGACACCGAGGTCGAGCTGGACCGGGAAGCGCTGTGGCACATCACCTCCGGCCGTCGGCGTTCGGCTCGCGCGGCCGGACCCGCGCGCGACGGGGCGCGCTTCGACGAGATCATGGAGGCCATCGGGGATCGCTGGAGCGCCTCGATCACCGGGCTGGCGCTGGCCGGGGTGCGGCGGTTCTCGGATTTCCGTGCGGCGCTGAACATGTCGCCGACCACGCTGACCGAGCGCTTGTCGAGGCTGGTCGACGCGGGGATCCTGACCCGGCCCGCGGCGGGCGGGCGCGACTATCGGCTGACGCCGCGCGGGCGAGCATTGTTCGGGGTCTTCGCCTTTCTGCTGGCGTGGGCCGATCGCGCTCATCCGGAGACGCCGGAACCCGGATTGCTGATCCGGCACAAGGAATGCGGTGCGGTGCTGGTCCCCGCGCTGCGCTGCCGTGGGTGCGAGGCGGTGCTGGGCCGCCGCGACGTCCGCTTCGAGCCCTTGGTCGTTCGCCCCGCTATTGACAGCCTCGGCTGAGACGCGTATCACTTCATTAACTGTAGTGAACTGAGCCGGGCAGAGCCTGCCCGGTCGCTGGAGGCTTCTCATGCCGCTCAACGAAGAACTCATCGCGCCCGCCGCCGAGGCGCTCGCCAATCCGTATCTGGAAGGTCCCTACGCGCCCTGCGCCGAGGAGACCACCGCCACGAATCTGACCGTGCTGCACGGGGAATTGCCCGCCGACCTCGACGGGGTGTACGTGCGCAACGGGCCCAATCCGCAGTTCGCGCCGATCGGCCGCTACCACTGGTTCGACGGGGACGGCATGCTGCACGCGGTCCACTTCGAGGACGGCCGGGCGACCTATCGCAACCGGTTCATCCGCACCGCCGAATACGACGCCGAGCACGCGGCGGGAACGGCGTTGTGGCGCGGGGTGATCGAGCCGTGGGACGCCAATCCGCCCGGCGACCGCCGCGAGCGCAATTCGGCCAATACCGATCTGGTCTACCACCACGGCAACCTGCTGGCCCTGTGGTACCGGGCGGGCAAGCCGTACGCGCTGGACCCGATCAGCCTCGAGACGCGCGGGGTCGACACTTTCAACGGCTCACTGCGCGGCGAGGTTTCGGCGCACGCCAAGGTCGACGAGCGCACCGAGGAACTGCTGTTCTTCGACTACGGCATCCACTCGCCGTACTTGCGTTACGGCGTCGCCGATCCGGACGGGACGGTCCGGCATTTCACCGGGCTCGAGCTGCCCGGACCGCGGCTGCCGCACGACATGGCCATTACCGAGAACTACTCGATCCTCATGGATCTGCCGCTCTACAACGACCCGCGCGCGGCCGCCGCCGGCCGCTTCAAGATCTTCTTCGATCGCACCCTGCCCAGCCGCTTCGCCGTGCTGCCGCGTTACGGCGAAGGGACACAGGCGCAATGGTTCGAGGCCGAGTCCGGCTACATCTACCACACGGTCAACTCGTGGGAGGAGGGCGAGGAGATCGTCCTGGTGGTCTGCCGCGTCTCCGAGCCAAGCCCCGTCTCCGACCGCGCCCACCCCCTCGCCCAGCTGCTGGCGTATCTGCGCCCCGAGGCGAAACTGCACAAATACCGCTTCAACCTCCGCACCGGTATCACCGTCGAGGAGGCCATGGACGACGTGAACACCGAATTCCCGGCCGTCGACCAGGGCAGCACCGGCCACGGCGGCCGCTACTCGTATCAGATGCGCCTGTCGGTCGACCGCACCATGATCTTCGACGCCGTCATCAAATACGACATCATCACCGGCGCAAAGCAAACCGTCCCCTTCGGCGACGGCATCTACGGCAGCGAACTGACCGTGGTGCCCCGCCCCGGCGGCACCGCCGAGGACGACGCCTGGCTCACCATGTTCGCCCACAACAACCACACCGGCCTCGGTGAGGTCTGGATCTACGACGCCGCCGACCTCACCGCCGGCCCGATCTGCCGCCTCGGCCTGCCCGTTCGCGTCCCGCTCGGGTTCCACGCCACCTGGGTCAGCGGCGACCGCATGCGCGCAGCCGCCCGCCCCATCTCGTGATATCGGCCCCGTCTCGTGAAATAGGTTGTCTGCGTGACCGTTCCATATTTGAGCGTCAGTCTTCCCTATTGGCAGAACCGTGAACCCCTCGATGCCCTCCATGTCGCGGCGGCCGCCGACAAACTCGGCTACCACCGACTATGGATCGGCGAAATGGCCACCTTCGACGCCTTCGCCCTCGCCACCGCCATCGGCCGATCCCCGGGCGCCATCCCACTCTGCCTGGGCCCCTTGCCGATCGGCGTCCGCACCCCCGCCACCATCGCCCTGGGCGCGGCCACCGTCGCGGCCCTCACCGGCCGCCCGGTCGACGTGGCCCTCGGCACCTCCAGCACGGTCGTCGTCCGCGACTGGCACGGCCGCCGAAGGCACCGCACCGCAAGACATCTGGACGAAGCCACCCGCATCGTCCGCGCCCTGCTGGCGGGTGAGAAGGTCGAATACGACGGCCTGATCGAACGCGTTCGCGGCTTCCGCCTCCGCCTGCCCGCTCTCCGCTCGACCCTCGCTCGCGAGGTGCTCGGCCCCGCCGCCGCGATCCGCGGCTGGCCCAGCGTCGGATCCACTACCGGCCGAACGGATTCGGACCGCATCGGTTCGGATGGTGTGCGGGGAAGACCCGAGGCCGGACGCGTTGGCGGTGAGATCGTGGTGGCGGCGTTCGGGCAGCGCGCGCTCGAGGTGGCGGCCCGCTGTGCGGATCGGGTGGTCCTGAACCTGGTCACGCCCGCCCAGACCGCCCGATGCGTCTCGGCGGTACGGGAATTCGCGGCCCGCGCCGGTCGGCCCGCGCCGCCGGTCTCGGTGTGGGTCACCGCCGCGGTCGATCCCGACGCCGACATGTTCACGACCGTCCGCCAAGGCATCGTCGGCTACCTGAGCGCACCCGGCTACGAGGCCATGTTCACCGAGGCCGGGTTCGGTGACATCGTCTCCCTCGCGCGCGGCGGTGCCCATCCGCGCGAGGTGCTGGCGGCCATACCTGACGAATTGCCCGCCGCCGTCGGCATATTCGGTGACGCGGCGACGCTGTCGGCCCGGCTCGCCGAATACCGCGATGCGGGTGTGGACGAGGTGGTCATCGTGCCGGTGACCACGGCCGACGATCCGTCCGGTCAACGCACTCTGGAAGCCCTGGCCGAGATCCGAGCGGGGCGTGCGGATGAGTGAGGCGTTCGTCTATGACGCGGTGCGATCGCCACGGGGGCGGGTGCGCAAGGGTGGCGGCACCTTGGCCGAGGTGCCGCCGTACGAGCTGTTCGGGCAGTTGCTGAATGGGCTGGAGGTGCGGGGTTGCCCGCCCGCGGCGGTGGATGACCTGATCGTGGGGGTGAGCACCCCGGTCGGGGAGCAGGGCGGGGATGTGGGGCGGGCCGCGCTGTTGTGGGCGGGGTGGCCGGATTCGGTTCCTGGGGCGGTGGTTTCGCGGCTGTGTTGTTCCGGGCTCGACGCGGTGGAGGCTGGGGCGGCGCGGGTGGCGGCGGGGTTCGCGGATCTGGTGGTCGCGGGTGGGGTGGAGTCGATGTCGCGGGTGCCGATGCTGGCGGATCGGCCGGGGATCGCGGTGGATGCGGGTCTGGGGGAGCGGACCGGGTTCGTGACCATCGGGGTTTCGGCGGATGTGACGGCGGCGGAGTACGGGATCACGCGGGCGGAGTTGGACGCGTTCGCGGTGCGGTCGCATCGGAAGGCCAGCGCCGCAGTGGGTTCGGGGTCGGTGGTTCCGGTACACAAGGGCGGGAGCGTGGTGCTGGCCGCCGACGAAGGGGCGCGGGCGGATGCCTGTGTGTCGGCGTTCGCGGGGCTGCCCACGCTGTTCGGTGCGGACCCCTCGTGGGAGCGGGTGGCGCGGCGGCTGCCGGGGTCGGCGTTTCCGGTCGGCGGGCTGCACACGATCGCCACCGCGCCACAATTGGCGGATGGGGCATCGGCTCTGCTGCTGGGCAATCGGCGCGCCGAGCACCTGCTGGGGCGAGCGCCGGTGGCGCGGATCGTGGGCACGGCTCAGACGGCGGTGCGGTCGCCGTTGCTGACCGCGCCCGTCAGCGCGGCCCGGGTCGCCTTGCAGCGGGCGGGGATCTCGGCCCGGGATCTGGATGTGGTCGAGGTGAACGAATCCTTCGCCGTCACACCGTTGGCGCTCATGCGTGAACTCGGACTCGACGAGGCACGGGTGAACCCGTCCGGCGGGGCAGTGGCGGTCGGGCATCCGCTGGGCGCGACCGGCGGGATCCTGCTCACCCAGGCCCTGGACGAATTGCGGCGGCGCGACGGCGAACACGCGCTGGTCGCGATACCGGCCGCGCTCGGGCTGGGCTCGGCGATGGTGGTGCGCCGCATGTCGTGAAATCGCCACCGCCCGAAGAAAACTCCCGGACCCACCCATCATCAGGGGACCCCATGGTCGAAAACTCCGTCTCCACAGCCACTTCCGCGCCGGGCGTCCTCCGGTGCCACCCCGAGGAAACCGCGCGCGACTACCTCGAACGCGGATGGTGGCAGGCCGAGACGATCCCGGAGGTCTTCGCGCACCGCGTCGCCGAAGCCCCGGACGCCCCGGCCGTCACCGACCCGTCCAACCTCGCCGACCTGACCGGTGCGCAACCGCGCACCCTGACCTGGCGCGAACTCGACGACCACGTCACCGACATCGCGGCCGTCCTGCTGGCCAACGGTATTCGCCAGGGCTCCACGGTGGCCGTCCAGCTGCCGAACTCGGTCGCGCTGACCGCCGTCTACCTGGCGCTGTGGCGGCTCGGGGCGGTGGCGACCCCGATGCCGGTCTCGTTCCGGGGGCACGAGCTGTCCGGAATCGTCGCGGCGACCGACGCGGAGGCGATCATTACCGTTGGGCGGCTGGGAGATCGGGACCTGGCAGCCGAAGCCCTGACCGTGGCCGGAGGCAAGCGCCTCGTCTTTGCTTTCGGGCCACAGCGTCCGGACTCGGTTGCCGACACCGGTGATGGCGTGGCGATGTCGGACGGTCCGAGCGGGTCGAGGGCTGCCATCGGCGACGAGGTCGACGCCGAGGCGCGGGAGCGGGTGCGGGCGTATGCATCCGAGCTCACCGTCACGGTGAACGATCGCGTCACTATCTGCTGGACCAGCGGCACCGAGGCCGGGCCCAAGGGTGTGCCGCGCTGCCATGGGGATTGGCTGGCCGTGGCGGGCGGGGTACAGGACGGGCTCGCGGTCTCGCCGGAGTCGGTGGTGCTCAATCCGTTTCCGATGGTGAACATGGCCGGGTTCGCGGGGTCGTTCCTGCCGTGGCTGCTGGCGGGTGGGCATCTGGTGCAGCATCAGCCGCTGGACCTGCCGGTGTTCTTCGGGCAGATCGCCGAACACCGGGTCACCCACACCGCCATGCCGCCCGCCCTGTTGACCATGCTGGTACGCAATGAGGCTCTGCGCGCGCAGGCGGATCTGTCGTCGCTGCGCACGGTCGGGTCGGGCGGCGCGCCGCTGTCGCCGCCGGTGGTGCGGCAATGGCAGCAGGAGCTGGGTATTCAGGTGATCAACTTCTTCGGCTCCAACGAAGGCGTGAGCCTGCTCGGCGCACCCGCCGACATCCCGGATCCGATGCTGCGGGCCCAGCATCTGCCGTACTACGCGGCGGCCGGGACGCGCTGGTCCACCCGGCTGGCCGCGCGGACCGCGGTGAAACTGGTCGACGTCACCACCGGCGAGACGGTGACCGAGGTCGGCGGTCGCGGGGAGCTGCGGCTGCGCGGCCCGGCCGTGTTCGGCGGATACCTGCCGGGGACCGCGAGCACCGAGCCCTTCGACGAGGAGGGATACCTGTGCAGCGGAGACATTTTCGAGCTGAGCGAGGACGGACGCTATCTGCGGTTCGTGGACCGGGTGAAGGAGATCATCATCCGCGGCGGGATGAACATCGCGCCCGCCGAGATCGAGGGCCTGCTCAGCGACCATCCGGGCGTCGCGGACGTGGCGGTGGTCGGCTACCCGGACCCCGTCCTCGGCGAGAAGTGCTGCGCCGTCGTGGTTCCCGCGCCCGGTGCGAGCGTCACCCTCGCCGATCTCGTCGCGCACCTGAGATCACGCGAGGTCGCCTCCTTCAAACTGCCCGAGCGCCTGGAGATCACCGACGCGCTCCCGCGCAATCCGGTCGGCAAGATACTGCGCCGCGAACTGCGCGACAAACTCTGACCCCTTCATCGATGGCAGGAGGACCCTGTGTCCGTGCATATTCTCGGCGGCGCTCAAACCGATTTCGCCGTCAACTGGCATCGCGCCGGTCTGGGATTCGACGCACTCGTTCGCGAGGTGCTCGAGGCCGCGTTGACCGACGCGCGGCTCGACGCCACCTCGATCGAGGTCGTTCACGTCGGCAATGCCTTCGGCCAATTGTTCACCGGCCAAGGCCATCTCGGCGGCATGCCCGCCACCGTGCACCCGGATCTGTGGGGTGTCCCGGCCTCCCGCCACGAGGCCGCCTGCGCCTCCGGCAGCATGGCCGCGCTGGCCGCCATGGCCGACCTCGAATCCGGGCGCTACGACTGCGCGCTGGTACTCGGCGCCGAACTGGAGAAGACCGTGCCCGGCGGGCAGGCGGCTGCCTACATGGGTGCGGCGGCCTGGGCCGGTCACGAGGCCCGGGACACCGACCTGGTCTGGCCGACCCAATTCGCCGCCATCGCCGAGGAATACGACCGCCGCTACGGCCTGGACCCCGCTCACCTGCGTGCGATCAGCGAACTCAATATCGCCAACGCACGGCGGAATCCCGCTGCGCAAACCCGTGATTGGACATACGCCGAAGCCAGCTTCACCGCCGACGACACCGCCAATCCGCCGGTCACCGGGATGCTGCGCCGCCAGGACTGCAGCCAGATGACCGACGGCGCGGCCGCCGTCATCCTGGTCTCGGACCGATTCCTCCTGCAGCACAGCGATATCCGGCCCGTCGCCGTCATCTCCGGCTGGGGACACCGCACCGTCGGTCTCCCGCTGGCCGAGAAGTTCCGCGTCTCGGCCTCGGAACCCTACGTCTTCCCCCACGTCCGCACCGCGGTCCTCGATGCCCTGTCCCGGGCAGGTCTGGCCGATATCCACCAGCTCGACGGCATCGAGGTGCACGACTGCTTCTCCGTGTCCGAGTACGTCGCCATCGACCACCTCGGCCTCACCACCCCCGGCGAAAGCTGGAAGGCGGTGGAGTCCGGCGCCATCGCCCGCGACGGCAGCCTCCCGATCAACCCGGGCGGCGGCCTCATCGGCATCGGCCACCCGGTCGGCGCGACCGGCGTGCGCATGCTGCTCGACGCCTACAAGCAGGTCACCGGGCAGGCGGGGGACTTCCAACTCCCCGACGTCCACCGCTACGGCACGGTCAATATCGGCGGCAGCACAACGACGGTCGCCAGCTTCGTCGTGGCGAGTGTCACCGGCTGACCAGGTCCGGAACTGCCGGTCTTACCGCAGGTCGCGGCATACGGGCATCGGCCGGGTGGTGCAATGAACTGTGGCGGCGCGGGAGTCGTGATGGCGCGTCCTCACCCGGACCGCGCCGCCGAGTGCCGAGCCGGCCGACGCCGTGGTCGGTGACCGTCACAGCGGCGGGACGCGTTCGGCATCGGCGGCGTCGGGGCTCAATCGGCGAGCTTGGCGGGATCGCGCACCGCGCCCTTGTCGGCCGAAGTGGCCAGCAGGGCATAGGTTTTCAGAGCCAGCGAGACCTGCCGGTCGCGGTTGCGCGGGCGGTATCCGCCGTTGGCTTCCAACTCCGCCCGGCGGGTGGCCAGCTCGGTGTCGTCGACGTGCAGGGTGAGAGTGCGCGACGGGATGTCGATGGTGATCGAATCGCCGTCGTGGACCAGGGCGAGCGTGCCGCCGGCGGCCGCTTCGGGGGAGATGTGGCCGATGGAGCAGCCGGAGGAGCCGCCGGAGAAGCGGCCGTCGGTGATCAGGGCGCATTCTCCGGCCAGGCCGAGACCCTTCAGATACGAAGTGGGGTAGAGCATTTCCTGCATGCCCGGCCCGCCGCGCGGGCCCTCGTAGCGGATCACCAGGACATCGCCCGCCGTGATGCGCTTGGACAGGATCGCCTCGACCGCCTCCTCCTGTGACTCCACCACCACGGCCGGGCCGGTGAACGTGTGCATGTGCGCGGCGACGCCCGCGGATTTCACGACCGCGCCGTCGACGGACAGGTTGCCGCGCAACACCGCCAGGCCGCCGTCGCGCGAATGCGCGTGGGCGACATCGCGAATGCAGCCCTCGGCGGCGTCCAGGTCGAGGGTGTGCCAGTGTTCGGACTGGGAGAAGGCGGTGGCGGAGCGCTTGCCGCCGGGTGCCGCGTGGAACAGTTCGAGGGCGGTCGTGGCGGGGCGGGCGGCGCGGACGTCCCATTCGGCCAGCCAGCCGTCGAGTGAATCCGCGTGCACCGCACGGACATCGCGGTGCAGCAGGCCGGCGCGGTTCAGCTCGCCCAGCAGCGCGGGGATGCCGCCCGCGCGGTGCACGTCCTCGATCAGGTAGTCGCCATTGGGTGCGACCTTGCACAGGCAGGGCACCTGCAGTGACATCTTCTCGATGTCGGTGAGGTTGTAGTCGAGCCCGGCCTCCTGGGCAGCGGCCAGCAGGTGCAGCACCGTATTGGTGGAACCGCCCATGGCCAGATCGAGAGCCATCGCGTTGTCGAAAGCCTTGCGGGAGGCGATGTTCCGAGGCAGCACCGACGCGTCGTCCGCGTCGTAGTAGCGCCGCGCGATGTCCATCACCGTGTGCCCAGCCGCCCGGTACAGCTCGGCGCGGGCGGTGTGGGTGGCCAGGGTCGTGCCATTGCCGGGCAGCGCCAGGCCCAGCGCCTCGGTCAGGCAGTTCATGGAGTTGGCGGTGAACATGCCCGCGCAGGAACCGCAGGTGGGGCAGGCGTTCTCCTCGATGAGCGCCAGGTCCTCGTCGGAGACGTCGGGGGACACCGCCTCGGACATGGTGACGATGAGATCGAGGCGGCTGCGCACGGTGCCGTCGACCAGCACCGCGGTGCCGCCCTCCATCGGGCCGCCGGAGACGAACACGGTCGGGATGTTCAGGCGCATGGCGGCCATGAGCATGCCGGGAGTGATCTTGTCGCAGTTGGAGATGCACACCAGGGCGTCGGCGCAGTGCGCGTTCACCATGTACTCGATGGAATCGGCGATCAGGTCGCGCGAGGGCAGCGAGTACAGCATTCCGCCGTGCCCCATGGCGATTCCGTCGTCCACGGCGATGGTGTTGAACTCGCGCGCGATGCCGCCCGCCTCGCGCACCGCCTCGGAGACCATGCGGCCGACCGGCTGCAGGTGGGTGTGACCCGGCACGAACTCGGTGAAGCTGTTCGCGATGGCGACCACCGGCTTGCGTCCGATATCCGCCGACGGCACGCCGCTGGCCCGCATGAGGGCGCGGGCCCCGGCCATGTTCCGTCCGTGGGTGACCGTGCGGGAGCGCAATTCGGGCATGACGCCTCCTCGTTCAATCCGCAACCAGATGGTTGCAACCGTATGGTTGGAGTTTGTCACAGCCGCGAGCCCAACCGCAACCGTGCGGTTGGAGATGGTTGGATGGGGGCATGGCGTGGGATACCGAGAGGACCAGAAGGCTGCTGCTCGAGGCGGCGGTGCACGAGTTCGCCGAACGCGGACCCGACGGTGCCCGGGTGAACGCCATCGCGGCCCGCGCCGGTATCAACAAGGAGCGGATCTACCAGTACTTCGGCGATAAGCGCGGCCTGTTCGAGGCCGTGCTCACCGACCAGCTCGAACAACTGGCCGCCGCCAGCCCGCTCTCGGCCGACAAGGCCGGGGACCTGGCCGAGTACGCCGGGCATGTCTTCGACTTCCATCGCACGCACCCGCAGTTCCTGCGGCTGATGTATTGGGAAGGGCTGCAGCCGCAGGACGGTGAACTGCCCGCCGAATCCGCGCGCGCCTCCCACTACGCGGACAAGGTGGCCGCGCTGGCCACCGCCCAGCGGGCCGGAACGCTGACCGACGACGTCGCCCCCGGCTATCTGCTCTACGCGGTCGCGGCACTGGCGGCCTGGTGGTTCGCCGCGCCGCAGGTGGTCCGCATGATCCTGGGCGCGGACACCGACAACCCCGAGGCCCTGCGGGCGGCGCTGGTCGCGCTGGTGCGGCGGCTCGAGGTGCGTGACCAGCGCGAGATCCAACCTCCGCTCGGAGCTGGATCCCCGGAAAGTGGGGGCACAGCTATTTGAAGGATTGTCATTTCAGATATCCTGAGGCTGGATAGGCTGCCGGAATCCCGTGACACTCCCGGGAGCAGGCAAGGAGATTCACCGCCGATGAGAGCAATGGCACTGTCCCGCAAGAGCTTCGGAACGATCGTGATCATGACCGCGGCCACCGCCGGGCTCGTGATGAACGCGGCCCCGGCCTCCGCGAAGATCACCTACCTCGTCGGGGTGTGCGGCGGAGACGACGGCGGCACGTGCGGTTCGCAGGTGGGCATCCTCGTGGAGTCGACCACGCAGGCTCCGGTGGCGATCATGGTCAACGGGGTCACCCTGGCGGGCAGCCCCTTCGTCCCGTCCCCGACCTGCGGTCTCAATGAGGGCGGGGGCACTTACGGCGCCGACATCAACGTCACCGATGCGAGTGGCGACCTGCACATCGTGGCCACCCAGAAGGACGCGGACGGCACCACCAGCCAGATGACGTTCGACTACAGCTATGCGGCAGCCCACGGCAACAACACCGGGAGCTCGGGCATCACGGCCCTCACGGGAAGCTCCAACCTGATCTCCACCGGAAGCTCCGCCTTCACTTCGATCGCGAATATTCTCCGAGGGCTCCCGACCGGCAGCGGTACCCCCACGCGGGCGTGTTAGAAACCCCGCTGGCGGTTCATCAATTCCCTCAGGGCGCTGATGATTTCGGCGGGGGACTCCTCGGCCATGAAGTGACCGCAGGTGACGGTGTCGTGTTTCAGGTCCGGGGCCCATGTGCTCCACAGCTTCACGGCATCGAAACCGAGGAATGAACCCCAGTCCTGCTGCAGGACGGTGACCGGCATGCGCAGGGTGTTGCCCGCTGCGCGGTCGGCGCGGTCGTGCTCGACGTCGATGTTCGCCGAGGCGCGGTAGTCGGCGACGATCGAGGGGACGGCATTGCGGCAGGCCGTGAGGTAGGCGTTGCGGATATCGGCCGGGATGGCGTCCGGGTTCCGGGTCCAGGTGTCGAGGAAGTGGCCGAAGAAGGCGTCGGGACTCGCACCGATGAGTTGCTCGGGAAGGCCGACCGGTTGGGCCATCAGATAGAGGTGGAAGCCGATGGCGCCGGTCAGGCCGTGCATCACCTCCCACATGTCGAGGGTGGGCAGTACGTCCAGCGACGCCAGGTGGGTGACGTGCTCGGGATGGTCGAGGGCGGTGCGGACGGCGACCAGCGCGCCGCGGTCGTGCCCGGCCAGCGCGAAGGTCTCATGGCCGAAAGCCTTTGCGAGCGCGACGATATCGTTTCCCATGGTGCGCTTGGCGTAGGTCTGCCCGTCGATGTCCGCCGGCTTGTCGCTGCTGCCGTAGCCGCGCAGATCCGGGCAGATCACGGTGTGGTCCGCCGCCAGATCGGCCGCGACATGCCGCCACATGAGGTGGGTCTGCGGGAAGCCGTGCAGCAGCACGATCGGGCTACCGGAACCGGCCACCGCGGTCTCGAGGGTGACGCCGTCAGCGACGGTGACGCGCTGATAGTCGAATCCGGGGATGCGGGGGCTCATGGGTGTTCCTTCCGGGGTTGGCGGGGGTACCGGACGAGGTTCGCCCGGGGCGCGCAGCAATCGGTCAGCAGCGACTCAGTGACGGTCGGCGGCGGTTCGCCGGGCTTGTCCGCCGCAGCCGATAGAGTCGGCCGACGTGGTGACTTTCGAGGTCCTGGGCCCGCTGCGGGCCCGGGACGAGCGCGGACCGCTGGCCCTCAAAGGCCCGCGGCACCGCGCGCTGCTGGCTCGGCTGCTCATCGCGCACGGCCGCGTGGTCCCGCTCGCCCAGCTCATCGGCGACCTGTGGGAGCAACCACCCCGCGACCCGAACGGCACCATCCAGACCTTCGTCTCCGACCTGCGCCGCATCCTCGAGCCCGCCCGTCGCCCGCGCGAGCCCGCCCGCCTGCTCGTCACCGCCGCACCCGGCTACGCGCTCCGGCTCGCCGCCGACCGGGTGGACGCGGGTCGGTTCGAGGCGCTGGTCCGCTCGGCGGTCGAGGGTTCCCCCGGCCAGGCGGCGCTCGATGCGCCGCAAGCCTTCCCCTCGGCCCCGCTCGATCCGGATGCGGCCCTGCTGGATCTCGATGCCGCCCTGTCACTCTGGCAGGGCCCCGCATATGCGGAGTTCACCGACCGGCACTGGGCGCGCGCCGAGATCGCCCGACTGGACGAACTACGTTCCCTCGCCGTCGAACTCCGCGCCCGCACCCTCACCGACCTGGGCCGCCACACCGACGCGCTCGCCGCCCTGGAATCCCACCTGCACGACCACCCCCTCCGCGAACCCGCTTGGCACACACTGGCCTTGGCCCGCTACCGCGCCGGCCGCCAAGCCGACGCCCTCGCCGCCCTCCGCGAGGTCCGCCGCAACCTCCGCGAAGAACTCGGCGTCGACCCGGGCCAGGGCTTACGCCAGCTGGAAGCCGACGTTCTGGCCCAGGCGTCGCACCTGATGGCCCCGGCTGCACTCGAATCGTCGGGTGGACGGTCGGCCGTCGGCCGGGATGGTTTCGTATCGGCCGCTGGCGGAGGCGTCGACGCGTCTGAGCAATTCGTGGGTCGCGCCGATGAGATGGCAACTGTGAAAGAGGTTGCGGAGCAGTCGATTCGGTCGGGGCGGGCGCGCACGGTCTTGATCTCGGGCATCGAAGGAGCGGGGAAGACCGCACTGGCCCGGGCGATGTCGGTGGCACTGCGTGAGCGTGGATGGATCGTCGGGTGGGGAGCCAGCCCGGCCGACAGCGGTGCACCGGCAGACTGGCCGTGGACACGGATCGTCTCGGCCTTGGCTGCCGCGGGGCGAGGGAGACCAGCGGCGGTCGATGATCGCGAGGCCGGCGCATTGCCGCACCCGATCTCGGTGGAGGGGGCTGCGGGCGAGGCCCTCGGCGGCGTCGACCTGTTCGCGGACAACAGAAGCGGGGGAGCCGATCCTGCACTGGGGAGGTTCCGGGCGCGACAGGCGGCCGTGGACCGTCTGGGTGCCGCCGCGGGGCGTGGGCCGGTGCTGGTCGTCTTCGATGATCTGCACTGGGCCGGGGCGGAGACCCTCGAGCTGTTCGCCGCTTTGGCGACGACACCGGTCGAGGGGCCGGTGCTGCTGGTCGGCACCTATCGCGGCACCGATGTCGAGGCCGGACTGGCAGCGGCGCTGGCTCGCCTGGCACGGGTCGAGCCGGTCCGCATCCAGTTGGGTGGACTCGATGTGGAGGCGACGGGGGAGCTGGTTCGCGGCGTCGTCGGGGTCGGGATCGACGGTGCGTCGGTGCGGCGGATTCATGCTCGCGGGCAAGGGAATCCGTTCTATACGCGAGAGCTGGCGCGGCTGTGGTGGGACGAGGGGGAGACGGCGCTGGACTCGGTTCCGGCCGGGGTGCGGGATGTGGTGCGGCATCGGCTGGAGCGGCTGTCCAAGGACGAACGAGCTGTGCTTGCGCAGGCCGCGGTGATCGGGGCGGAGGTCGATGTCGAGTTGCTCGTCGAGTTGGCCGGGGACGAGGAACTCGTGATCGCGGCGGTGTCGGCGGCGTCGCGTGCCGGGTTTCTCGACGAATCCGGCTCGGCGGATGTGGTTTTCGTACACGCCGTGGTGCGGGACGTCGTCTACGGGGACATTCCCGCACCCCGCCGGTCCTCGTGGCACGCGAAGATCGGAACTCTGCTCGAAGCTGCCGGAAACGCCGATCCTGCCGTGCTGGCCCATCACTTCGTGCGCGCGGGGACGCGGGGTACCGCGCCGAGAGCCGGAAAGTACGCGCGGGCGGCCGCATTGGCGGCCGAACGGGTTTTCGCCGTGCACGAGGCCGCCCGCCTGTGGGCCGATGCGGTGACCGCCTACGAGCGTGCCGGTGACATCCGCGCCCAGCTCGAAGCGGCCATGGGCCTGGTGCGCGCCCTCGCCATCACCGGACGCCTGCCGCAGGCCGGAACCCTGCGCGCCGAAGCCATTCGGACCGCCGAGGCCCTCGGCGACCCGGACGTGACCGCCCGCGTGATCGTCGCCTTCGACATCCCCACCGTCTGGACCGAGACCGACGACCCGGACCTGGCCCGAACGGTCGTGGACGCCGCCGAACGCGCTCTTCGTGAAATACCCACCGCGGACCCGGAACTCCGCTGCCGCCTGCTCGCCGCCATCGCCCTCGAACTGCGCGCCACCGACCCCGGCCGCGCCCGAGCCGCCGTGGACGCGGCCGAATCCCTTGCCGCCCAACTCGACAACCCGGCTCTGCGGGCGCTCACCCTGAACGCCCGCTTCCTGCAGACCTTCCACCGCGCCGGTCTGGCCCCGCGGCGCGCCGCCATCGGCGCGGACCTGATCGCCGTGTCCCGCGCCCACGACCTGATCACCTTCGAAGTCCTGGGCCATCTCATCCGCGTCCAAGCCCTCAGCGCCACAGCCGATTTCGATGCCGCCGACCATCACGCCCGCGCGGTCGACGAGTTGGCCGAACGCTACGATCTGCCCCTGGCTCCCTTCTTCACCCGCTGGTACACCGCCCTGCGCACCTCGATCTCGGCCTCCTACCAGGAATCCGAGGCCGCCTACCGCTCGGCCTCGGCCGCCCACCCCGGCACCGCCATGCCCGGCCTGCACCGCGGCCTGCTCGCGCTGGCCCTGTTCTGCCTGCGCCTGCGCCACGACAAATCCGTCGCCGCGGTACGCCCGGCCGACCTGGGTCCCCACGCCCCCTGGGCGATTCCGCTCATCCTCGTCGAACAGCACAGGCACGCCGAGGCGAGAACGGCTCTGCTGGATCTGCCCGAGCCGCCCGGCGACATACTCCTGGAACTGCGCCTGTGCCTGCTGGCGCGCGCAGCCGCCGCCCTGCGGGAGCGCCCGACGATGGCGCGGCTGCGCGACCAATTGGCCCCGGCCGCAGGCGAGTTGGCCGGAGCGGGCACGGGTCTGCTCACCCTCGAACCGGTCTCCCACTATCTGGCGCTGCTCGACTCCGATTCATAACCCGCGCAATGGGGTTCGCGGGCGGGAACAGTCGTCCCCAAAACCGGGGGGCATGCGACCGATCGCCGATCGGTGAACAGTGCCATTCGCAAACTGAAATCCACGCACCACCCACACGCCGATCAACGGCAATGCCGTCACGCTGAAATGGCCGCCGGCGACGACCGGCTACCACCACCTGACGGGTCAGTACGAGACCGGTGCCCAGCCGGGCTGGCCGGACGGCATCGTGCCGCCCGGCTTCCTGAACTTCCGGGCCCGAAACCCCTTGTCGGTTTCGGGCGGTCGGGTGATCAGTTCTTGGTGGACGGTTCGGTGGTCTTGGACTTGTCGGTCAGCTGGGCGGCTTCGTTCGCGCGCTGCGCTTTCAGGTCGGCCTGCCACTTCTCGAAGTCGGTGCGCATCACGCTGATCTGGTGTTCGACGGCCTCTCGGGTGTCGGCCCACCACTTCTGTGCGGTCTCGCGCAGTTCGGCCGTGGTCTTCTCGAACTCGTGGCCTTCGCGCTGCCGCGTGGCGGCGGAGGATTCCTCGAAGTGCTTCACCTTGGCGGCGAGCTCGGTCAGGGATTCCGACAGTGGCTTCATGGTGTGGTCCTCTCGAATGACATTATCCGCGTGTGGATTCGGTCGTCGGTCACCATCCAGACTCGTCACCGCGACCGATCGGTCCAAGGGCAGAACGTCCTTTGAAACCTGCCACACGGCACCGGATACCCGGATTGCCGGAATCAATCGGGGGCGAGGGCATCCGCGAGGGCGGTGAGGACCGGGGCGCATCCGGTATCGAGGGTGAGGGTCGCCAGCTCGTCGGCCCGGGTGCGACCGCGGTTCAGGATCGCGACCGGACGACCGGATCTGGCGATGCGGCGGGCGAATCGCAGACCGGACATCACCGTGAGGGAGGACCCGACCACGAGCAGGGCGTCGGCCGAATCCACCAGGTCGAAGGCCGCGGCGACGCGAGGTTTGGGCACGGATTCGCCGAAGTAGACGATGTCGGGCTTCAGGAGTCCGCCGCATTCGAGGCAGTCGACCATGCGGAAGCGGTCGGTGTCGGTGACCACGGCGTCGGCGTCGGGGGCCACCTCCAGCCCGTCGACCCGGTGGGAGTCGGCGAATCCGGGATTGGCCGTTTCCAGGCGCTCGGCCAGTGACATTCGTGAGGTCAGCGCGTCGCAGGTCAGGCAGCGGACGCGCGCGTAGACGCCGTGCAGGTCGATGACCCGCCGCTGACGGGCCTTGGTGTGCGGCAGGTCCACGTTCTGGGTGATGAGCCCGGTCACGATGCCAGCGCGTTCGAGCCTGGCCAGGGCGCGATGGGCGGGATTGGGCCGGGCGGCGTCCATGTGACGCCAGCCCACGTGGTTGCGAGCCCAATACCGTTGGCGGAAAACGGGATCGCCGACGAACTGCTGATAGGTCATCGGCGTGCGCTGCGGCGATTCGGGGCTGCGGTAGTCGGGAATGCCGCTGTCGGTGGAGATGCCCGCCCCCGTGAGCACGGCCAGGCGACGCCCCGCGACCAGTTCCAGCAGGCGGTCGAGCTGCGGCGCGGAACGGAGATCGGGCATGCGGCCAGCGTACGACGGGGCCGGGATGTGCTGTGGGTCACGTCGTGTCACACCCGGTGGCGGTGCCTCGTCAACCTGGCAGGACGCCCTCGAGACGGCGTCGCGACATCGACGAAGGAGATGGTCATCATGGCGAAGACGGTGCTGGTTACCGGTGGAACCGGGACGCTGGGCAAGCTGGTCACCCCGCTGCTGCGCGAGGCCGGAGTCACCGTGCGGGTGCTGAGCCGGACCGCGCGGGAGGCGAGCGACGGGATCGAATACGTGGCCGGGAACCTGCAGACCGGCGAGGGTATCGCCGCGGCGGTGGCGGGCGCGGACACCGTGCTGCACCTGGCGGGCACCCAGAAGGGCGACGGCGAGAAGGCACGGACCCTGGTCGACGCGATCGAGGCGGCGGGGGAGTTCCCGCACCTGGTCTTCATCTCGGTCGTCGGCGCCGAGCGGGTCCCGGTGGAGAGCGCCATCGACCGCCAGACCATGGCCTACATGGCCTCCAAGCGCGATGCCGAACTGGTGGTGGAGAATTCGGGCCTGCCGTGGACCACGTTGCGCGCCACCCAGTTCCACGATCTGCTGTTCACCATGGTCTCGGCCATGGGCAAGCTGCCGCTGGTGCCCGCCTTCGACTTCCGGTTCCAGCCCATCGAGACCGCCGAGGTGGCAGCGCGTCTGGTGGAACTGACGCTGGGCGAGCCTGCGGGCTACGTCGCCGAGATCGGCGGGCCGAAGATCTACACCATGAAGGAGCTCGAGCGCAGCTACCTCGACGCCACGGGCCGTCGCCGCGCGGTGTTCACGCTGAAGGCTCCGGGCAAGGCGTCGCGCGTCTACGCGGCGGGTGCCAACCTGACCCCGGATCACGCTGTGGGCGAACGGACCTGGGAGGAATTCCTGGCCGCCAAGCTCGCCGCGGCCTGAGCGCCCGAGATGCGGTGTCCGCTGTCAGCGCGGTCCGTTGGTGTTGAGATACACCACCGGACCGTCGCCGAACCGGCCGTGCGCGTTCATATCCAGCAGCGCGGCCATGGCCTTGGCGGTGTAGACCGGCTCCAGGGTCATGTTCTCCCGATCGGCCGAGAGGGCCTGCGCGGTAGCGGCTTCCGGCATCGGATGGCCGTATCCCGGGCCGAGGTATTCGGTCACGATGTCGAGATTGGCGGTGGGGGAGAGGTTTTCGGGAGGGCGGGCCCCGCGCTTGCGCAGCAGCCGTTCACATCGGCCCGCCAGCTTGGACAGTGTCGTCGAGTCCAGTCGCAGGGTGTCGTTCACGATCACGCCCACCACTCGCGTCGCGAGCCCGGCCAGCCGCAGCCCCAGTGACAGCCCGGCCGCGGTCCCGCCCGAACCCACGGGAATGACGATGTGGCTCGGTTCCGGCAGCTCCCCGGCCCGCACCTGCTCGGCCAATTCCAGTGCCGCCTCCACGTATCCGAGCGCCCCCACCGCCGACGACCCGCCCGCGGGCAGGAAGTACGGCGGCCGCAAGCCGGAGAAATGCCGGGCCAGCAGCCAGGGCGCACTCGCGATGGTGCGGGCCTTGGAATGGGTGAAGTGCAGTTCCGCCCCGGAGTCCCGCAACCGCTCCAGCTGTGCCCGCACATGCTCGTCGACCGGCTGATCGATCAGTGCCAGAACGGTTTTCACTCCGTGCTCGCGCCCGTAGAGCGCGGTCGCCAGCCCCCAGTTGGTGCCCAGCCCGCCCACGGTCACGATGGTGGTCCGCCCCTGGCGCAGGGCGTCGGGCAGCAGCCATTCCAGCTTGCGCACCTTGTTGCCGCCCCAGCCGCCGTCGCCGAACATGCTGTCGTCCTTGAGCCAGATATCCGCGCCGACCGTGTCGAGCGCCGCGAGCCGCCGCACCGGTGTCGGGGTCGTGCCCAGCCGGACATGGGGCAGCGTCCGCGCGAGTTCGGGGTGGAGCTGGTGCAGATGCGGAGTCATCACACCAACCCTATCGACTGACCAGTTCCGCGACGAGTGTGGCGGCCAGCACAAACCGCTCGGATCGCGGCTGCTAGTTTCCGAAAGGAACACAGTATTCGGCAAGGAGAGACAAATGCCTGGTGTAACCGATCGCGTCGTCATCGTCACCGGAGCCGGTGGTGGCCTGGGTCGCGAGTACGCGCTGCTGCTGGCCCGCGAGGGTGCGCAGGTCGTGGTCAACGACCTCGGCGGCGCCCGTGACGGCAGTGGGTCCGGGCACAGCATGGCCGACGCGGTGGTCGAGGAGATCAAGGCCGCGGGCGGCACCGCGGTCGCCAACTACGACAGCGTCGCCACCGTCGAGGGCGCGCAGTCGCTCATCCAGACCGCGCTCGACAGCTTCGGCGCGGTGCACGGCGTGGTCAACAATGCCGGCATCCTGCGCGACACCAGCTTCGGCAAGATGACCCCCGAGGCGTTCGAGGCCGTGCAGCGCGTGCACCTGTTCGGCTCGTTCAATGTCACCCACGCCGCGTGGGGCCACTTCCGCGAGCAGGGCTTCGGCCGCATCGTCATGATCACCTCCACCTCCGGCCTGTACGGCAACTTCGGCCAAGCCAATTACGGCGCAGCCAAACTCGGACTGGTCGGCATGATGAACACCCTCGCCATCGAGGGCCGCAAGTACGACATCAAGGTCAACGCCGTGGCCCCCATCGCCGCCACCCGCATGACCGCCGACATCGCCTCGGCCGAGTTCCTCGAGAAGCTGCCGCCCGCCCAGGTCGCCCCGATCGTGGGCTACCTGGTCAGCGAGGACAACCAGGATTCCGGCATGACCTTCGTGGTCGGCGGCGGCGCGGTGCATCGGGTCCAGTTGTTCGCGAACAAGCCCGTCTTGTTCAGTGCGGTCCCGACGCTGGACGAGGTGCGAGAGAATTGGAGTCGTATTACCGATATGTCCGACGCTCAGCCGGGGGTCAATCCAGCGGGCTGAGCCTGCGCGAGGAGCCTCGCCATGAGCGAGAACACGTGGGACGCACTGGTTGTCGGAGCCGGGGTGGGCGGGCTGTGCGCGGCCGCCCGGCTCTCCCACCACGGCTACCACACCCTGGTGGTCGAACGCCTGGACCGGGTCGGTGGCCGCGCCTCCACCGATGAGCTCGACGGTTTCACCATCAATACCGGCGCGGTCGTGGTCGAGATCGGCGGCGTCACCGAACAGACCTTCCAGGAGGTCGGCGCCAAATTCGAAGTGCGCCCGGTGGATCCGCCGATCCTGTACCGCATCAACGGCCGCGACGTGGACGTCTCCAGCGGCGGCTGGGGACTGCTCATCTCACAGCTGACCCGCCACGGCGCGCGGCTGCTCACCGGAATCGGCGCGGCCCGCGAGGACGCCGGGCTGCCCGACCGGGAGCTCTCGACCGCCGAGTGGGTGCGCCGGTACACCAAAAATGATGCGGTACAAGGGATCTTCCGCAATATGTGCGGCTCCATCTTCGCCGTCGACTCGGAGGAGCTGCCCGCACGGGTGTTCCTCACCTATTTCACCCGCAAGTCCGCGTTCAAGAAGTTCGGCTTCTGTCCCGAGGGCACCATCGGCCTCTGGAAATCCCTCGCCGAAGTCGTGGAACACGGTGGGGGAGAGATCTGGTTGGACAGCGAGGTGCGGCGGCTGCTGGTCGAGGGGGACCGCGTCACCGGGGCACGCATTCGTCGCGGCGGCGAAACCCTCGATGTCGCTTGCGATCTCGCGATCAGCGACATCGGCCCGTCGGCGACCATGGATCTGGTCGGCCCGCAACACTTTCCCTCCGACTACGTCGGCACCGTGTTGCAGCGCGACCTGCCCTGCGCCATGATCTCGGTCAACTTCGCCAGCCGGGAACCTCTGATCACCGCCCCCGGTCTGCTCAGCTTCGCGCGCACCCGGCGGCTGTGCTTCGTCGCCAACCTCACCGCCACCTGCCCGGAGCTGGCCCCGCCGGGCTGGCACCTCTACGTCGGCACGGGCGTGCCCAAACCCTCGGTCGGCGACTTCGACTCCGAGGCCGAAACCGCACTGGTGCTCCAGGATCTGCGCGAGGAGATCCGCGGCTTCGAACACGCCCGCCTCCTGTCGATCGCCGTCACCCGCGACGACTGGCCGCCCCAGCGCGCCGTCGCGGGCTACGACCTGCCCCACGACACCCCGCTGGCGAATCTGTGGAACGTCGGCGACGCGGTCAAAGAGTACGCCAACGGGGGCATCACGGCCTGCGCGGAAACCGCCAAGATCGTGGTGGACGAGATAGTCGCCGGCTCAGGTGAGTTTCTCGGTCATCCCGGGTAGCCGATCCACCATGGCCACAACGTAATCCGCGACGATGTCGATGAGCACCGGCCGCTCGACCTTCAGGCCGCCGTCGAGCCACACCAGGATCAGTTCGGCCGCGCCGCCGGTGATCAGTTGCGCCAGTGCGGTCAGGGCCGTGTCGTCGCCCTCGGGCCGGTTGAGCAGCACCCGGGTCTGCTCCATGAGCAGTTGCGCCACTTGACGCATGCCTTCGAACCGGCGGCGCATGAGCGCCTCGCTGCCGTACGCCTGCGCGAAGGCGATGTTCGCCCGCCGGGGATCGTCGGTCACGCCGATGATGAGCGCGGCCACCCCGGCCCGCAGCTTCTCCTCCGGCCCGCCGGGGGTGTCGACGATGGCGGTGCGCGCTCGCTCCAGCGCCTCGCCCTGTACCTCGTCCAGCAGTGCCGCGGCCAAGGCGTCGAGGTCGGTGAACGATTCGTAGAAGAAGCGCGGCCCCACCTTCGCCTGCTCGCACACCCCGCGCACGGTCAGCGCGGCCAGCCCCTGCGTCCCGACGATTTCCAGCGCCGCGTCCAGCAACCGCCGTCGGCGCTGCTCGCGGCGCTCATCGGTCGAGGTGCCGCGATAGGTCCCGTTGAAAGCTCGCGTCACCTTGACAGCTTGGCACAGAAATCGGGAAACGACCGTTTACGGATATGCCCGTTTCCGCTACCGTTGGTGCATGGCTGTGCGAAAAGCCGTGGTGAATCACCGAATTCAGTGCCGGGCCGCCGGAGTGCTGGAGCGCTATCCGTCCGTGCCGCGCGCGCTGGCGACCCCGCCGCCGGGTAGCGGGCTCAAACCCGTGATGGGCGACTACGGCCCGCCCGGTGTCGGCCACGTGGTGGCCACCCTCGCCGATCCGCTCACCTTCAGCCGGGAGCGGATGAAGCTCTACGGCCCGGTGCAGTGGATGGGCGTGTTCGGACGGCAGGTCGTCGGCATCGGCTCACCGGAGGCCGTCGAGGACGTGCTGCTCGACCGCAAGCACGTGCTCTCCGCGCGACAGGGCTGGGAGTTCCTCATCGGGCCGTTCTTCCGCGGCGGAATCCTGTTGCGCGACTTCGAGGATCACTCGTTCCATCGGCGCATCCTGCAGCAGGCGTTCACCCGGCCCCGGCTCGTCGGCTACCTCAACCTCACCACCCCGCGCATCGTGCGCGGCGTCGACTCCTGGCGGCCCGCCCCCGATTTCCCGCTCTACGACCACGTCAAGCGGATGCTGCTGGAGCAGGCCACCGTCGTGTTCGCGGGCGCGGAACTCGGCCCCGAGGCCACCCGGCTCTCGCGCGCCTTCGAGGACGCGGTGCACGGCGGCAAGGCCATCATCCGCACGAATATGCCCGGCGGCGTGTGGAATCGGGGTCTGCGCGGGCGCAGACTGCTCGAGGGCTACTTCCGCCGCGAACTGCCCGCCAAGCGTGCGGGCGAGGGCGACGACCTGTTCAGTGTGCTCTGCCACGCCGAGACCGAGGACGGCGAATCCTTCACCGACGCCGACATCGTCGACCACATGATCTTCGTGATGATGGCCGCCCACGACACCAGCACCCTGGCCATCTCCATGCTCGCCTACGAGCTGGCCCGCCACCCGCAGTGGCAGGACCGGCTGCGCGAGGAGTCGCGGGCGCTGGGTAAACCCACCCTCGACTACGCCGATCTGGACCGGCTCCCGAGCTTGGAGATGGCCTTCCGCGAGACGCTGCGCATGTACGCCCCCGTCGGCCAGATGGTGCGAGAAGCCCTGGCGGACACCGAGATCGCGGGCTACTTCATCCCCAAGGGCGCACTGGTGATGGTCGGCTCGTACTCCATGATGCGCAACGAGGCGTACTGGCACGACCCCGACGTCTTCGACCCCGAACGCTTCGATCCCGCCCGCGCCGAGGACAAATCGCACCGCTACGCCTGGCCGCCCTTCGGCGGCGGCGCGCACAAGTGCATCGGCCGCTACTTCGGCAGCATGACCGTCAAGGCCACCATGCACCGCATGCTGCTGAACTACCGCTGGTCTGTCCCGTCCGGCTACGAGGTGCCGCTGGTCGCCGGTACCGGGCCTACCCCCGCGGACGGGCTGCCCATCCATCTGCGGCGACTCTGACCCTCGTCATCAACCCTGGTCATCGACCCTCGTCATTCCGGCATGCTTTTGGCCGGAATCCACCGCGCTGGAAGTGGATTCCGGCCAAAAGCGCGCCGGAATGACGAGGTGGGGGCTCACCGTACGTGGCTGGGGTCACCGCACGGGGTCGGGAGCTCACCGGACGTCGCGCGGGATCCCCAGTTCGATGTCCAGATAACGCAATTCCGGATCGCGGCGCTGGCCGTTGCGGAAGGCGCGGAAGACCAGGTCCTGGGGATGGCCGACGGTGAAGACCTCGGTGAAGGTCGCCACCGTGCGCCGGGGCGCGCCGCGCAGGCTCGGGTTGAACCCGGCCTTGGCCAGCGGGCCCTCCCAGATGAGAGCCGCGCCGCCGGGGACGCTGTGCGGGGCGAAGCTCCAGCCCAGTTCGCGCATGCGCCGGTCGAATTCGCCCGCGCCCAGCCCGGCCACGTCCCAGCCGCTGGCCTCGTTGAAAAGCTGTCTGCCGTGCAGGAATTGGACGAAGCACGGATCGGGGCCGGGGTGCGGGGTGCTCAGGTTGATGACCCCGTCCCAGGGCAGGGTGGTCAGCGCCCAGCTCAGCCGCGCCTCGAAATCGGCCCAGTCCGAACAGACCACGGGCGCCTCGCGCTCGCTGGGGCGGTCGGCGGGCAGCTCGTAGCTGCCGGTGCCGGGCGCGTCCATGCTCCAGGTGGCGAAGCGCAGCCGGTCGCCGTCCATGTCGAGGCCCTCGCGCAGCACGGTCACCACCGATTCGGCGATTCCGCGCCGCGACTCGACGGCCTCCCCGCGCTGCCAGCCGGTGCTCCATTCGCGGGCCAGTCGCGGCTGCTGGTGCACGCGCTGCATGGCCCGCCACTGCGGATCCGGTGCGGTGGCATCGGATTCGGACGGCAGCGGCACCGGGTCCCAGGTGCCGTCGGGCTGGGCGCGCAGCGCCTCCAATAGTCGTTCGGCGTCGGCGGCGTCGTCGGGGACGGCCACGATCACCTCGATCTCGGTGCCCTGCTGTGCGAAATGCACTCGGCGGCCGGTGAGTTCGTCACGGATCTGGACGAATCGCGGATTCCACCCGAGTCCGGATTCATCCGCGTCCTCGTCCTCCTCGAGAAAAAACGGCATCCATTTGAGTAGTACATCCCATCCCTGCGAACCCACTGTGCCTCCCTCCGGGTTCTCGCCAACCTACCCGCCGGTCACCGCCCGTGCCCGCCGGTGGGTACCGGTCGGCGCGCTCGCTGTGGTAGAACCTGTTCTAGTTTTTCCACCTGAAGGACCACGAATGAACTGGTATACCGGCAATACCGTCTACGACACCGTGCTGACGATCGCGTTCGCGTTCGCCGCTTTCGTTCTCATCGGCGGCCTCTTCGGGCAGAGCCCGTACGGTCGCTTCGCCACCACCAAGCTCGGACTCAACCTGAATCCGAAACTGGGCTGGTGGTTGATGGAGATCCCGGCCACCGTGGTCTTCGCGGTCGCGTACCTGTCGGGTCCACGCCGCTTCGAGCCGACTTCGCTGGTGCTGGCGGCCATCTGGATTCTGCACTACGGCAATCGGGGCTGGTTCTTCCCCCTCAACATCCGCCAAGTGCCCGGCAAGACCAGCAGTTTCAACGTTTCGGTGCTCGGCATGGGGATGCTGGTGACCACGCTGCACGGCTATCTCAACGGCGCGCTGTTCAGTCACGACTACCTGGGTCAGTACGGCACCGGCTGGTTGAGCGACCCGCGCTTCATCATCGGATCGATCGTCTACCTCAGCGGTTTCGCGCTGCTGGTGAGCTCCGAGCGGATCGTGCGGAATCTGCGCGACAAGAACAACCCGGGCGCAAGCGAATACAAGATTCCGTACGGTCTGGGATTCCGATTCGTCACCAGCCCCACGTATCTGGGCGAGTTGGTCGCTTGGGCGGGATTCGCCATGCTGACCTGGGCGCTGCCGGGCGTGGTCATCTTCCTCATCACCTTCGGCAATCTGGTGCCGCGCGCCTTCGCCACCCACGCCTGGTATCGCGAGAAGTTCAGCGACTACCCGGCCGAGCGAAAGGCCCTGGTGCCGTTCGTGATCTAGCGGCTGTGCCGGCGTCGATCTAGCGGCCGTGTCGCAGGGCCTTGTCCCGGTACATGGCGGTGTCCACGGCGTGCATGAGTTCGTCGATGGCGGTGGCGTCGGTGTCCACCAGTGCGGTGCCGATGCTCGCGCCCACCCGCACCGACAGTCCCGCCACGTCGAACGGATCGCGCAGCGCGGCCAGCAGGCCGTCCGCGACAGTGTCCAATTCCTCCTGGCCCGAGCAGTTTTCGACCAGGACGATGAACTCGTCGCCACCCAGCCGCGCCGCCACCCCGTTCGGGGGCAGGGCCAGGCGCAGTCGCCGGCCCACATCGCAGAGGACCTGATCGCCGGCGGTGTGGCCGCGGCTGTCGTTGATCTCCTTGAAGCCGTCCAGATCCAGATAGCAGACCCCGACCTGGCCGGTGGCCGCGGCGAGACGGTCGAAGAACAGCAGCCGATTCGGCAGTCCGGTCAGCGAATCGTGGTGCGCGTCGTACCAGAGCCGATCGGCCAGCTGCTTGCGGTCGGTGACATCGACGGTGACCCCGATCAGGAAGCGCGGCCTGCCCTCGCTGTCGCGCACGATCGTCATGGAGAGATCGATGACCGTGTGCTGGCCGTCGGGCTTGGTGTGCTCAGTCTCGAACCGGAAGCGGTCGATCTCCCCGGAGAGCAGTTTCTGGAACAGCGAGAACGCGTCGCCGATATTGGCCGGGCCGAGAATGTCGGCCACCGATCGGCCCGGCATGGCCGCCGCGGGCACGCCGAGGGTTTCGGCCATGGCGTTGTTGACGTCGACCACTTGCCCGGTGGTGACGTCGACCGTTCCGATGCCCACCGACGCGCCCTCGAAGATGGCCTGGAAGCGCGCCTCCGACAGATGCCGGCGCGCCTCGGCCTCGCGCGCGGCGGTGAGCGCGGCGCTCAGCGTCGTCTCCTGTTCGGCCAGCGCCACATTGCGCAGTCCGGTGGTGAACTCGGCCGCGAACTCGGCGGCCAGTTCGATGGCGCGATCGCGGACCGGCCAGTAGTCGACGCAGTCGCGCTCGGGGCAGACGGTCTCGACCAGGTCCTTGCAGAGCACCAGCACCGAGCGGTGCACGGCCAGGGAATCGCGGTAGTTGGCGGCGACGAGCGCGGCGGCGGCCTCGCGGGCCACCGACATGTCCTCGGTGCCGCGCACCGCCGCGGTCAGGCGAGCGGTGAAACCGTCGAGCAGCTCCTCGACCTGGGTGCGGGTGAGCGTCGGCGCGACCGCGCCGTCCAGCATGGCGGCCCATCGGACCGCCAGCTCGGATACGCCCACCGCTGCCCCCTACCCCTCGACCTGCTCCTGACCTTGTGGCGCTCAGGCTTTGCGGCCCACGCCCGCCAATCCGAGTGAACGGCCCGGCTCCTCGTGCTGATCGCGGTCGGATTCCGGCCGCCACAAGGGCAATTCCACCACACCGGGTTCGATGGTCTCCCACTTGCCGAACAGGGCGGTGATCTCGTCGCGGGACCGGAAATGCAGGCCGACGCGGCTGACGTTGGTCGAGTTGTTCTGCAGCTTGGCGGCATCGTCGGGGCGGGTGGCGGTGGTGAGGTGGGAGATGGCCACGTAGCTGCCGACGGGCACGGCGGCGTGGAGCGCGTTCACCTTCTCGACGGGTGCGTCCTCGTCGCTGGCGAGGTGGAGAACGGCGATCAAGAGAACACCGACTGGTTGGTCGAAGTCAATGATGCCTGTGGCCCGCGCCTGCTCCAGCAGCGCGGCCGGTTCGCGCAGATCGGCCTCGATGGCCGCGGCGCGCTCGTTGCCCGCGAGAATCGCGCGGGCGTGGGCCACGGCGACCGGATCGATGTCGGCGTAGAGCACCCGGCATTCCGGATCGATGGCCTGGGCCACCTCGTGCACATTGCCCGCGGTCGGCACGCCCGACCCGATGTCGAGGAACTGCCGCACACCCGAATCCACCAGGAACCGCACCGCGCGACGCAGGAAGGCGCGATTGCTCAGCGCCAGCCGGGGCAGATCAGGAACGAGCTTCTTGGCTCCCTCGGCGGCCTGCCGGTCGACCTCGAAGTTGTGCGAGCCGCCCAGCAGCGCGTCGTACATGCGCGCGGGGCTCGCCCGGTTCATGTCTACCCCCTCCGGGGCCCACGCCGGTCTTTCCATCCCGAAACCCTCCTGCCACAACGATCGACGGCCCGCCGTGTGACGGCAGACCAAGATCCGGGCGCTGGATCCTTTGAATGAGTGGTGTTCCCGATCACCCGGACGGTGCATACCGAATGTTAGTCGGCATTCACCAGAACCATTGCAGCGATATCACTCTCGCCCTGAAGTACGGTGATGGTCACCGAGCGGTGGAGGCGGCGCAGGTGCTGTGGGTGAGCGGCGGCACACACACCCCCGACACATCGGCCAGCAGCAGCCGACCGCCGAGGACCAGCGAGCACAGCGCGATCGCGCCGAAGGCCAGTACCCACAGCAGCCCCGGAATCCGGGTCAAGCGGGCCAGCTGATCGGCGTCGGAATTGGGCTCGTACGCCCGATTCCGCTGCAGTTCGATCACCGGCCGCACCGCGGCCAGCAGCAGGAACCAGGCCGCCAGATACGCCAGCCCCGCCTGGGTGGTGTCGGTGCCGAACCAGGACACCGCGAAGATCACGCCGCCGGTGACCAGCAGTGACAGCAGACCGTAGAAGTTGCGCACCTTGATCAGCAGCACCAGCAGCAGCGCGATGGTCAGCCACAGCATGAGGGTGATCCGATGCGCGCCCAGCAGTGCCGCGTACCCGAGCCCGACCAGCGCGGGCGCGGGATATCCCGCCGCCATGGTCAGAATCATGCCCAGGCCATAGGGTTTCCCGCTCGACACCGTGAGCCCGGAAGTGTCGGAATGCAATCGGATGCTGTTGAGCCGTCTGCCGGTGAGCAGCGCCGTGAACGCGTGGCCGCCCTCATGGGCGATGGTGACCGCGTTGCGCAGCACCCGCCACGTCGGATGGAACACCACCAGCACCAGCGCCACCACACCGGTTCCCACCACCAATTGCCAGGGCGGCGCGGCCTGCGTGGTCGACAGCCGATCCACGATCGTGCTGCCCCGCTGAACGAACTCCGCTGTATCCACCGCCGCACCCTAACCCTCCGCCTCCCCGGGCCTCTAGCGGACGGATGAGTGCCGTCGCCGTCTCGCAGCTCCCCCGCCTCCCCGGATCTTTAGCGGACGGATGAGTGCCGTCGCCGTCTCGCAGCTCCCCCGCCTCCCCGGATCTTTAGCGGATGGATGAGTGCCGTGGCCGGTCTCGCATCCGTGCCTGCGTTGCGAGCCGAAACTATTTCGGGCGTACCCGGGGAGTTACCCCGAACGGCGCGAAATCAGTTGTCGCCTCGGCAATCGAAATACGGAGCTGCGCTTCTCGATTGGAAAGTGTTCATATCCCCGAGCGGGTACCGGGAATGAGGGAGTGGTGGTACTGGCCAGTGTGCCCACGGATCCGGGTCTGCCGAGAATGTTTGCGCGCGGTTAGGGTGAGTTGGGTAAGGCGCCTCGAAACGGATTCAGTGGCCTTGCATTTCGCGGCGGGGTCCCACCCTCAGACCCCCGTTCGCGGCAAAACCCCAGTTGGAGACCCAAACGCTGGGTATTTCATTGTCTTGGCGCGATTATCGCCCGACGTCGTGCGAAATCGCCTGCCGGATCTCCGAATAGCACAGCGGTAATTCCGCTGCCCTGCCGCAGCACGCGTGCGGAAATGCGTTCCACGACTCGGGAGGATAGATCCAGATGACAGCGATATTGTCCGCTCGGACCAGTGCGCTCACCGATGGAATCGCGGCCGTTCCTTCTTATACGGACGGCGTGGTCGCCTCCGACGGCCGATTCGATCTGCGCGCGGCCGAACTCGACAGCTGGTCGAATCGGCTGGCGCGCATGCTGCTGCGGCTGGGGGCCGGCCCGGGCTGCCTGGTGGGACTGGCGGCGGTGCCCGACTTCGAGGGGGTCGCGGTCCGGCACGCGCTGGCCAAGATCGGGGCGGCGGCGGTCCGGATCAATGCCGGGGTGTTCACGCCCACGACGCGGGTGGGGGTGACCGTGCACGCGCGGCGTGCCGGCCTCACCGATGACGTCCACTGGCTCGTGCTCGACGACCGGGCGACCCTGCGGCAGTACCTGAGCACCTCCGGTGCGGTGTTGACCGCCGCCGAGGTCGGTGGCCGCAGCCACGCGAGCTGACTCCCGCACCCGATTCCCGCGCCACCTTCGCAGACAGGACAGCCATGCCCCAGCCCGCCGTAGGTGAAAACGGCCAGGCCACCGATGCGTTCGAATTGTCCGCCGCGCAGCGCGGCATCTGGTTCGCCCAGCAGGTCGCGGGGCAGACCCCGATCTCGATCGCGCAATACGCCGAGTTCCGCGGCGCGATCGAGGTCGAGGCGCTGGCGCGGGCCGTGCGGCAGGCCGGGCGGGAGTTCGGCAGCGGCGGGCTGCGGCTGCTCGAAACCGGCGGTGTGCCATGCCAGGTGATCGATCCGGGACTCGACACCGAGGTCGAGATGGTGGATCTGCGTGGGGAGCCCGATCCGGCGGCCGCCGCGCGGGACTGGATGCGGGCCGAATACGCCACGCCGGTGGACCTGTACGCGGACCAGCTGGGCAAGGTGGCGCTGCTGCGGCTGGGCGGCGAGACCTGGTACCTGTACTCCCGGATGCACCACATCATCGCCGACGGGTCGGGCGCGATGACCATGATGCAGCGGACCAGCGAGATCTACGACGCGCTGTGCGCCGGTCTCGAGGCTCCGCCCGCCCGCGCCGCCACGCTGCGCGAGATCGTCGATGACGATCGCGCCTACCGGGATTCGGATCGGATGCGGGCGGACCGGGAGTACTGGAGCGAGCATCTGGCGGGGCTGGCCGAACCGGTGACGCTGGCCGGGCGCAGCGGCGGGACGGCCGCGCAGCCGCGGCTGGTCTCGGCCGAATTGCCCTCGGACACCGCGGGATTGCTGACGGCGATGGCGGCCGCGGAGTCGACCAGCATCGCGCCGATCATGGTCGCCGCCTTCGCGGCCTATCTCGGCGCCATGACCGATGCCCCGGAAGTGACACTGGGCCTGCCGGTTTCGGGCCGCACCACCGCGGCGCTGCGGCGTTCGGGCGGCATGGTCGCCAATGTGGTGCCGCTGCGCCTGGTCCGCGATCCCCGGATGACCGTCGGTGAGCTGGTCGCCGCCACCCAGCGCGAGCTCACCGGCGCGCTGCGGCGGCAGCGGTACCGGCAGGAGGACATCTTCCGGGATCTGGGCCACACCATGGACATCGCCACCTCGTTCGGGCCGACGGTCAATCTCATGATGTTCGACAACCGGATTCACCTCGGCCCGGTGGTCGGGCGGCTGCGCGTGCTCACCTCGGGACTGATCGACGACCTGTTCGTGAACGTGTATCCGGGAGTGGGCGGGCAGAGCACGCAGCTCGATCTGCAGGCCAATCCGAATCTCTACACCGAGGCCGAACTGGTCGGCCAGCATCGCCGGTTCCTGGCCTTCCTGCACCGTTTCCTGGTCGCGGGCGTGGACACGGCGCTGTCGCGGGTGCCGGTCACCTCCGGCGCCGAGCGCGCGACGCTGGCTCCGATGCGGGGCGCGGAGTCGGTGCCCGCGCGCACGCTGCCCGAAATCCTCGCCGCGGCAGCGGCTTCGGATCCCGAGTCGACCGCGCTGGTCGACGGTGACCAGACGCTGAGCTACGCGCGGCTCGACAGCTGGTCGAACCGGTTGGCGCGAGTGCTGTTGCGGCGCGGGGTCGGCCGCGAGAGCGTCGTCGTGCTGGCGATGCCGCGTTCGATCGAATCGCTGGTGGCGCTGTGGGCGGTGGCCAAGACCGGTGCGGCGTTCCTGCCGGTGGACCCCAACCATCCCCGCGACCGGCTCGAGCACGTGCTGAGCGATTCCGGGGCGATGCTGGGAATCACGGTGCACGACACCGGCTCTCGCCTGCCCGACCTCGTCGAATGGCTGCTGCTCGACGATCCCGCCACCGTGCGCGACGCGATGTCCGAGCCGGATTCGGCCGTGACCGACCGTGAGCGGGGCGCTCCGCTCCGGCCGGAACAGCTCGCCTACCTGATCTACACCTCCGGGTCGACCGGGAAACCCAAGGCCGTGCTCGTCGATCACCGCGGTCTGGCGAACTTCGTGGCCGAGCACGTGGAAACCATGCGGCTGAACCGGGATTCGCGGGTGCTGCACGTGGCCTCGCCGAGTTTCGACGCCTCGGTGCTGGAGGCGCTGTTCGCGTTCGGCCGGGGCGGCACCCTCGTCATCGCGCCCCCGGACGCCTACAGCGGCGCGGCGCTCGAGGAGCTGCTGCGCGAGCAGCGGGTCACCCACGCACTGATCACGCCGTCGGTGCTGGCTTCGTTGCGGCCGCACGGCCTGCGCGAGTTGCGGACGCTGGCGGTCGGCGGTGAGGCCGTGGGCCCGGACCTGGTGGCACAGTGGGCGCCGGGGCGGCGGCTGGTGAACCTGTACGGCCCGACCGAAACCACCATCGTGGCAACGAGATCGGCCGGATTGCTGCCCGATCAGCCGATCACCCTCGGCGGTCCCGTGCGCGGATTCTCGCTGCTCGTCCTCGACAGCTGGTTGCGGCCGGTGCCGCCGGGCGCGACAGGGGAGCTGTATCTGGCCGGGCCGGGGTTGGCGCGCGGGTATCTGCACAGATTCGGGCTGACCGCGGATCGATTCGTCGCCAATCCCTATGGCGCGCCCGGTGATCGGATGTATCGGACGGGTGATCTGGTGCGCTGGAGCGCCGAGTCCACGCCGAGGCCGGAATATCAGGGTCGCTCCGATTTCCAGGTCAAGATTCGCGGGCAGCGCATCGAACTCGGTGAGATCGACGCGGTGCTGGCGGGGGCGCCGGGCGTGGAGTTCGCGGTCACCCTCGGCGTGCGCGGGCCCGCCGGGACGCCCGCGCTGGCCGCCTACGTGGTGCCCGCCGCCGCGGGTCCGGTGCCCGACGTCGTGGAGTTGCGCGCCTACCTCGCCCAGCGTCTGCCCGCCTACATGGTGCCCTCGGCGCTGGTGATCCTGGACGCCATCCCGCTGACCCCGGTCGGTAAACTGGATCGAAAGGCTTTGCCCGCTCCGGTTTTCGCCGACGACAGCACCGCCTACCGGGCCCCGGGCAACCCGTCCGAACAGCGGCTGGCCGAGCTGTTCGCCGGTCTGCTGGGCCGCGATCGGGTCGGTGTGGACGACTCGTTCTTCGCGCTCGGCGGTGACAGCATCGTCGCGCTGCAGCTCGTGGCCCGGGCCCGGGCGGGTGGGCTGGTGTTCTCGGCGCGGGATGTGTTCGACCACAAGACCGTCGCGGCACTGGCGGCGGTCGCGACCACGGCGGCGCCGCACACCGTGGCCGAACCCGTCGAACCCTTCACCCTGGTCTCGGTGCCGGAACCCGATCTGCGGCGCTGGAAACAGGAGCAGCCCGGCCTGATCGACGTATGGCCGCTCTCGCCGCTGCAGCAGGGCATGTACTTCCACACCCAGTTCGACCCCGACGCCATCGACCGCTACCTGATCCAGACCCGCGCCGCCCTGGCCGGCGCCGTCGACGCCGCGCGGCTGCGGGCGGCCGCCCAGGCGGTGCTCGATCGCCACGACAGCCTGCGGGTGGCGTTCCGCGACTCGTCCGACGGGCCGCGCCAACTGGTCCTGGCGCACACCGAAGTGTCCTGGCGCGAAGTGGATCTCACCGAGATCGAGGATGGGCAGGTCCGTGACGAGGAACTGCACCGGCTGGCCGAGGCGGACGCGCACACCCGTTTCGATCTGAGCTGCCCGCCGCTGCTGCGCCTGACGCTCATCCACACCACCCCCGACACCTGGACGCTGCTGATCACCAGCCATCACCTCGTCCTCGACGGCTGGTCCATGCCGCTGCTCATCCAGGAACTGCTCACCGGATATCTCACCGGTGCAGCGGATCTCGACGCGCACCGGCCGCCCGCGCACTCCTACGCCGAATTCCTGGCCTGGCTCGCGGGGACCGATCAGGCCGGAATCGACGCCTGGACACAGGTTTTGCGCGGTCTGGACGCCGCCACCCTGGCGCTGCCCGCGCCCGCCGCGGCGGGTCCGATCATCGCGGGCACCGTCTCGGCCGACCTGCCCGCCGATATCGCGGCCCGGCTGGACTCGGTGGCGCGGGGCGCGGGTGCCACCGTGAACACGGCCTTGCAGCTCGCGTGGTCCCTGCTGCTCTCGACCCTGACCGGACGCACCGATGTGGTGTTCGGCGCGACCGTTTCGGGTCGGCCCCCGCATCTGCCCGGGGTCGAGGAGATGATCGGCCTGTTCATCAACACCCTGCCGGTCCGGGTCACCCTCGACCCCGCCGAGCCGGTCACCGAGGTGCTGGCCCGCATGCGGGCGGAGCAGGCCCGCATGCTCGACCACCAGCACATCGGGCTGGCCGAGCTCCATCGGGCCGTGGGCATGCCGGAGCTGTTCGACACCATCACCGTCTACGAATCGGTGCCGATCGATCGGGCGGGCTTGAATGCGGCGCTGGCACGGGCCGGAATGCGGGTGCTCGACGTGTCCGATATCGAGACCGCGCCATATCCGTTGAGTCTCAAAGTCGTTCCCGAACCGGATGCGGAGGGCGACCAGCGGTTGCGGGTCGCGATCAACTACTGGGCCTCACATCTGGATGCTGAGCGGGCCGCGACACTGCTGGACCGATTCGTGGGATTGCTCGGCGAACTCGCCACAAACCCCGGTCGACGGGTTTCGGAACTGTCCGCACTCACCGAGCACGAGCGGCTCGCTCTGGCGCCCGTGCGGGGCGCGGAATCCGCGCCGACGCTCACCCTGCACGAGATCCTCAGCGCGGGAGCCGATCTGGATCCGTCCGCGACCGCGATCGTGGCCGGGACCCGGGTCATGACCTACCGGGAGTTGCGCGCCGCGTCGGATCGCATCGCACAGCAGTTGGCCGCGGCCGGAGCAGGACCGGAAACGATTGTCGCACTCGCATTCCCGCGCTCGGTGGAGTTGATCGTCGGAGTGTGGGCGGTGGCGGCGACGGGAGCCGCGTTCTTGCCGATCGATCCCGCCCAGCCCGCCGAGCGCATCGAGATGATGCTGACCGACTCCGGCGCGACCCTGGGGCTCACCACCGCCGCGCATCGCTCCGAGCTGCCCGGGCGGGTGCGGTGGTCCACGCTCGATGCTTCCGATGCTTCCGATGCTTCCGATGCTTCCGATGCTTCCGATGGCCCTGCGGCCCGCCTATCGCCCGGTCACGCGGGCCTCGCGGCAACGGCCGAGATCCAAGTGCATGCGGGGCAGCCGCAAGTCCCCGACGAGCACCGGCGCCCGCACGGCCGCGAGCAGGCCGGGGAAGGCGGGTCCAATACTCGTGCGGCACTCGGCCGATCGAGGTCGACCGTCAGCGAGGTCGATTCCGGCCAGGCATCCATGTTCTTCCGGCGACCGCGGTTGGACAACGCCGCGTGGATGATCTACACGTCGGGGTCGACCGGCATGCCCAAGGGTGTGCTCATCACTCATCGTGGCGTCGCGGATCTGGTTGCTTCCCAGCAGGATTCGTTCGGGATGGACGAACGTGCCCGGGTACTGCAGGTCGCCTCGCCCAGCTTCGACTCGTTCGTGTCCGAGCAGGTGCTGGCCTTCGCGCGCGGCGCCACCGCGGTGATCGCGCCGCCGGACGCGCACAGCGGTGACCAGCTGGCCGAAGTGCTACGCGCGCAGCGGGTTACGCACGCGATCATCACGCCCTCGGTGGTCGCCACCATGAGCGCGCGGGACCTGCCGGAGCTGCGGTTCCTCGCGGTCGCCGGTGAGGCGGTGAGCGCGGACCTGGTGGCGCAGTGGTCGCCGGGGCGGCGGATGGTCAACCTCTACGGTCCGACCGAGACCACCATCTGGGCCACCGGGCCCGCCGAGCTCGTCGCGGGAGCGCCGGTCACGCTGGGGGAGCCGATCCGGGGATTCGAGGCACTGGTCCTGGATTCGTGGCTGCGGCCGGTTCCGATGGGAGTGACGGGGGAGCTGTACCTCGCCGGTCCCGCCCTGGCGCGCGGCTATTTCCGGCAGTTCGGCCGCACCTCTGCGCGATTCGTCGCCAACCCCTTCGGCGCACCCGGTGACCGCATGTACCGCACCGGAGACCTGGTGCGTTGGACCGAGGAGGCCCGGCCCCGGATCGAATACCAGGGCCGCTCCGACTTCCAGGTCAAGATCCGCGGCCAGCGCATCGAACTCGGGGAGATCGACGCAGTGCTCGTCGGCGCGCCCGGGGTGGAGTACGCGGTCACACTCGGGGTGCGCGGACCGGCCGGTGCGACCGCGCTCGCGGCCTACGTGGTGCCCGCCGCGTCCGGGCCGACGCCCGAGCCGGGTGAACTGCGCGCCTATCTGAGCGACCGATTGCCCGCGGCCATGGTGCCCGCGGCCTTCGTCCTGGTGGACGCCATTCCGTTGACGCCGGTCGGCAAGCTCGACCGCAAGGCGCTGCCCGAGCCCGTATTCGCCGATGACACCACCGAATACCGTGCGCCGGGCAATGCGGTCGAGGCCGCGTTGGCCGGGCTGTTCGGCGAACTGCTGGGCCGCGATCGGGTCGGTGTGGACGATTCGTTCTTCGCGCTCGGCGGCGACAGCATCATCGCGCTGCGACTGGTCTCCCGTGCCCGCGGGGGCGGATTGTCGTTCTCGGCGCGGGATGTGTTCGACCACAAGACCGTCGCGGGGCTGGCGGCCGTCGCCACGGCCACGGTGGCGGACTCGCCGATCACCCCGATCGCGCCGTTCAGCCTGGTACCAGTGGCCGAAATCGACTCCACACGCTGGAATCTGGACTATCCGGGGCTGATCGACGTATGGCCGCTGTCGCCGCTGCAACAGGGCATGTACTTCCACACGCAGTTCGATCCCGCCGCTCTCGATCAGTACCTGCTCCAGACCCGCGCCGAGCTGACCGGGGCCCTGGACCGGGCCCGATTGCGGGTGGCCGCACAGGGTTTGGTGGATCGGCACGACATTCTCCGCGCCGCGTTCGTCGAGTCCGAGGGCGGCCCGCGTCATATCGTTCTCGCCGACGCCGAAATCGACTGGCGGGAAGTGGATCTCGCCGGACACGCCGACCCGGAGCGTGAACTGGAGCGGCTGGTCGAACAGGATGCTCACACCCGCTTCGATCTCACCCGCCCCCCACTGCTGCGGTTGACGCTGCTGCGCACCGCCGCCGACACCTGGACCCTGCTGATCACCAGCCATCACCTCGTGCTCGACGGCTGGTCCATGCCCCTGCTGATCAGGGAGCTGCTCGCCGGATACCTCACCGGCACAACCGGTCTCGACACCGCACCCGAGCACTCCTACGCGCGGTTCCTGTCCTGGCTCGCCGACCGCGACGACACCGCGATCGACGCCTGGACCGATACCCTGCACGGTCTCGACGCGCCGACCCTGGCCTTCCCGGCGGCCGCCGGCTCGGCCTCGACCGTGTCCGGCACCGTGACGGTGGAGCTGCCCGCCGCGTTGACCGCCGAGCTGAACGGTGTCGTCGCGAGCGTGGGCGTCACCGCGAACACCGCGGTTCAAGTGGCCTGGTCCCTGCTGCTCTCGACCCTGACCGGCCGCACCGATGTGGTGTTCGGCGCGACCGTGTCGGGACGCCCACCGCAACTGGCCGGGGCCGAGGAGATGATCGGACTGTTCATCAACACCGTGCCCGTGCGGGTGCGACTCGATCCCCGCGAGACGATCACCGCGCTGCTGACGCGAGTCGGGGCCGAGCAGGCGCGGCTGCTCGAGCATCACCATGTCGGGCTCGCACAGATCCACCGGGCCGTCGGCATGACGGAACTGTTCGACACCATGACCGTCTACGAATCGGTGCCCATCGATCGCACCGGGTTGAACACCGCGCTGGAGATGGCCGGTATGGGGGTCGCGGCGGTCACCGACATCGAGACCGCGCCCTATCCATTGAGCCTCAAGGTCACTCCGCGCCCCGACGAGCAGGGCCGCACCGGGTTGCGGGTCACCCTCAATTACTGGACCGGCCACCTCGACGCCGAGGCGGCCCGGGCGCTGCTGGAGCGCTACGTCGAACTGCTCACCGCGACGGCCCGGCATCCGCACCGCCGTGTCGCGCACCTGCCCGCGGCCACCGGCGCGGAACGACGCGCCCTCACCCCGCGCCGGGGAGCCGATCCGACGATTCCGCGCACACTGCACGAAATCCTCGCCGCCGGAGCGGTTTCCGGGGCCGACTCGACGGCGATCGTGGCCGGGCCGCAGACCATGACCTACGCCGAACTCGATGCCTGGTCCAACCGCTTCGCCCGCGTCCTGCTGCGGCAGGGCGTGGGCCGGGAGGTGTTCGTGGTGCTTGCGCTGACGCGGTCGCTGGAATCGCTGGTGGCGCTGTGGGCGGTGGCCAAGACCGGCGCGGCGTTCCTGCCGGTGGACCCCGACCATCCCATCGACCGCATCGAACACGTACTGTCGGATTCCCGGGCTCCGATCGGCATCACCGTGCGCGAGATCGGCGAACAGCTGCCCGATACCGTCGACTGGCTGGTCCTCGACGACCTGCACTCGCTGCGGCACGCCATGACCGTGCCCGAGACGCCGGTCAGCGATCTCGAACGGGGCGGGCCGATCACCCTCGATCAGATCGCCTATCTGATCTACACCTCCGGGTCCACCGGCAAACCGAAGGCCGTCCTGCTCGATCACCACGGGTTGTCGAACTTCGTCGCCGAAGAGATCGAAACCATGCGGCTGGACCGGGATTCGCGGGTGTTGCACGTGGCCTCGCCCAGCTTCGACGCCTCGATCCTGGAGGCGCTGCACGCGTTCGGATCCGGCGCGGCCCTGGTGGTCGCGCCACCGGAGTCCTACAGCGGCCCCGACCTCGAGGACGTGCTGCGCGAGCAGCGGGTAACCCACGCGTTCGTGACACCGTCGGTGCTGGCCACCATGCGGCCGCACGATCTGCCGCGCTTGCGGACCCTGGCCGTCGGCGGTGAGCCCGTGGGCGCGGATCTGGTCGCGCAGTGGGCTCCCGGCCGCCGCATGGTGAACCTGTACGGGCCGACCGAAACCACCATTGTGGCAACGAGATCCACCGAACTCGCACCGGATGCGCCGATCACCCTCGGCGGGCCGGTCCGGGGATTCGAACTGCTCGTGCTGGATTCGTGGCTGCGGCCCGTTCCGCCCGGGGTGGTCGGCGAACTCTATGTCACCGGCCCGGCCCTGGCCCGCGGGTACTTCAACCGGTTCGGTCTGACGGCGTCGCGCTTCGTGGCGAATCCCTTTGGCATGCCGGGTGATCGGATGTATCGGACCGGTGACCTGGTGCGCTGGAGCGGGGACTCCGAACCGCGGCTGGAGTATCAGGGGCGATCGGATTTCCAGGTCAAGATTCGCGGGCAGCGGATCGAACTGGGGGAGATCGACGCGGTGCTCGCTGGTGCGCCGGGCGTGGAATTCGCCGTGACCACGGGCGTGCGCGGTCCCGCCGGGACGCCCGCGCTGGCCGCGTACGTGGTGCCGACCGGAACGGGTCCGGCACCCGAAATCGGGGAACTGCGTGACTATCTGAGTCGGCGGCTACCCGCGTTCATGGTGCCCTCGGCCTTCGTCATCCTCGACGCGATTCCGCTGACACCGGTCGGCAAGCTGGACCGCAAGGCGCTGCCCGATCCCGTATTCGCCGACGACACCGCCGAATACCGGGCGCCGGGCACACCGGCGGAACGACAGCTTGCGGAGTTGTTCGCCGAGCTGCTGGACCGGGACCGGGTCGGTGTGGACGATTCGTTCTTCGCGCTCGGCGGCGACAGCATCATCGCGCTGCAGCTCGTCTCGCGCGCCCGCACCCGCGGTATCGCGCTGACACCCGCCCAGGTGTTCCAGCATCGGACCGTGGCGGCGCTGGCCGCCCGCTCCGGCGGCGAGCAGGGCGTGCCCGAGACCTCGGCGCTCGGGCTGGACGTGCTGCTGCCCATCCGCCGCGAAGGCGAGGAACCGGCGCTGTTCTGCATCCATCCCGCCTCCGGAATCGCCTGGCCTTTCCTCGGATTCGCCGAGACGTTGCGGCCCGGGCGGCCGGTCTACGGTCTGCAGGCGCCCGAACTGTCGGGGGAGGCGGCGACCGCGTCCATCGCCGAGTTCGCCGAGCGCTACACCCGCGAGATTCGTGCCGCCCAACCGGATGGGCCCTACCACCTGCTGGGCTGGTCGTTCGGCGGGATCATCGCGCACGCCGTGGCCGCCCGGCTGCGGGCCGAGGGCGCGCGGGTCGGGGTGGTCGCGCTGCTCGACGCCGACGCCACCAATGGCGCGCACGCCGATCTCACCGGCGCGGACGCCGAGCGGCTCGGTGAACTCGGGATCGGGGCGCTGCTCAACGAGTTCGGTGACGTGTTCGGGCTCACCGGCATTCCCGCCGACGTCACCGCCGAACAGGCCGCGGAACTGATCGGCGCGCAACTGGGCAGTACGTCGCTGGTGACCGCGTCACTGCTGGAACGGCTCACCAACTCCTACAACGCCGCCCTGCGGCACATGGACGGGTATCAGCGGCCCGAGTTCGACGGCGACATCCTGTTCTTCCGTGCCGCCGAAGGGGTTTCGCGGATCGCCGAGCCCGAAGCCTGGCGGCCCTATGTCGGCGGCGCGATCACCGTCTACGACATCGCCGCCGAGCACAGCCGGATGGCCACGCCGGATGCCTTGGCGCGCATCGCGATCCTGCTCGACCGTCATCTGTCCACCCTGTCGGCGACGTCCGCGCCCGACGACACCACGGCATGAAAGGTGCGCCCGTGAAACCCAGCGGCGTGATCGTCGAAGGCATCCAGAAATCGTTCGGCGGCGTATCGGCCTTGCGCGGTATCGATTTCGTGGCCGCGCCCGGTCAGGTGCTGGGCCTGCTCGGCCCCAACGGGGCGGGGAAGACCACGACCGTCGACATCCTGTCCACGCTGCTCACCCCCGACCGTGGGTACGCCTCGGTGGCCGGGCACGACGTGGTGAGCCAGGCGGCCGCGGTGCGGCGCGTCATCATGCTCACCGGACAGTTCGCCGCGCTCGACGACATGCTGTCCGGCTACGAGAATCTGGTGATGTTCGGCCGCCTGCAGGGGTTGCGTAAACGCGCCGCCAAGGCGCGCGCGGACGAACTGCTCGAACTCGTCGAGCTCACCGACGCCGGATCGCGGCGGGTCGGCACCTACTCCGGCGGTATGCGCCGGCGTATCGACATCGCCTGCGGGCTGGTCGTGCGGCCCGAGGTGGTGTTCCTCGACGAACCCACCACCGGACTGGATCCGCGCAGCCGCCAAGGCATCTGGGAACTGGTGGGCACCTTCCGCGACGAGGGCATCACGACCCTGCTCACCACCCAGTACCTGGAGGAGGCCGACGCGCTCTGCGATCGCATCGTGGTGATCGACCACGGCACGGTGGTCGCCGAGGGCACCGCCGACGAACTCAAGGCGCGCACCGGGGCCAGCTACTGCGAGATCGTGCCGCTGCATCCGGGCGAGCTCGAGATCATGGAGGCCGTCCTGGAATCACTGGCCCCGCAGCGGGAGAGCACCGTGCCGGGGCTGACCGAAAGGCTCGTCATCGCGGCCCCGGACGGCGCGAAGACGGTCGCGGAGGTGCTGCGGCTGCTCGACAGCGCCGGAATCGAACTCACCGATATCGCGCTGCGGCGGCCCTCCCTCGACGAGGTGTTCCTCGCGCTCACCGCACCTCCCGGCAAACACGCGCTGGAATCGCGCGAGCCTCGGAAGAAGGTGCACCCGTGACCGCCACGCTGCGCTTCGACCCGGTGCGCGCCACGCCCGCCGCGGTGCGGCAATGGTGGGTGCTCGGCGGCCGCACCATCGTGCCCGCTCTGCTCTCCGGGGAACTGCTGACCTGCGTGCTCGCCCCCATCGTCTTCACCGCGGGCTTCTACATTCCGCTCAATCGCGTGATGTCCTTCGCCGGAACGGGTTTCAGCAGTTACGCCCAGTTCATGATGCCGCTGGTGATTCTGCAGGCGTGCGCGTTCACCGCCATCTCCGCGGCCCTGCGCGCCGCCACCGACGCGGCCTCCGGCCTGGACCGCCGCTTCACCGCCATGCCCATCCGACCCCTGGTGCCGGTGGCGGCGCGCATGTCGGGATCTGCTGTGCGACTGGTCATCTCGCTGGCCACGGCCGTTCTCTGCGGGCATGTCATCGGATTCCGCTTCCGGCTCGACGCCGCCCACACCCTCGGCTTCCTGGCCCTGTCGCTGTGCATCGGCCTGGCGTTCACCCTCGCCGCCGACGTGGTGGGCACCGCCTTTCGCAGCCCCGAATCGATCACCCAGATCCTCGGTCTGCCGCCGGTCATCCTCGGCATGCTGTCCACCGGGCTGGCCCCCGTCCGCCAATTCCCGCACTGGATCCAGCCTTTCGTCCGTAACCAGCCGGTCTCCCAATTCGCCACCGCCCTGCGCGCCTTCGCCGGCGACACCGGCGGACATTGCCCGGCGCTGACCCCGGCGCTGCTCGCCCCCTCCCTCTACTGGATCGCGGCGATCTTCGCGGTCTGCGTCCCCGTCGCCTGGCGACTCAACACCCGGAGCCACCGATGACCGCGGTCCTGTTGCGCGACACCATGATCCAAACCCAGCGGCTGCTGCTGCGCTGGACCCGCCACCCCGTCACCCTTCTCGAAACCCTGCTCATCCCGTGCCTGCTGCTGTTCGTGCTCAACACGGTCATCGGGACCCAGGTGACCGCCTTCTCCGGCCACGACGCCCTCTACGGCTCGGTCCCCATGGTCGCCGTCATCGGCGCCCTCTCCGGCGCGGTGGCCGGTGGCGCCATGCTCTGGCGAGAACGCGAATCCGGTCTCCTGTCCCGCTTCTGGGTCCTCCCCGTTCACCGCGCCTCCGGACCCGCCGCCCGCATCCTCGCCGAAGCCACCCGAATCCTCGCCGGCACCGTCGTGATCGTCGCCTTCGGCTACCTGCTCGGCTTCCGCTTCCGCCAGGGCCTTCCCGCCGCTCTGGCGTTCCTGTCGATCCCGGTACTCCTCGGCCTGGCCTTCGCTACGATCGTCACCGCCGTCGCGGCCACCGCGCCCAAAGCCACACTGGTGGAATCGATGACGATCCTGACCTCGCTGCTGATGTTCTTCAGCACCGGCTTCGTCCCCGCCCCCGCGTACCCCTCCTGGATCCGCCCCGTCGTCGAGTACCAGCCGATCTCGGTCACCATCGACACCATGCGCGCCCTCGCCGAGGGCGGCCCCCTGACCCGCCCCCTGCTCCTGACCCTCGCCTGGTCCCTCGGCGCCCTGTGCGTCTTCACCGTCCCCGCGGCCCTCGCCTACCGCCGTGCGAGCCGCCGCTGAGAGACTTCTCCCATGAGTCTCGCAGCACATCTGGAGCGGCTCGGCCGTCCCTTGATCGAGGAGCAACTCGCGCACCCGACCGTGATGGGTATCGCGAAAGGCGACCTCCCCGAGCCGATATTCCGCTCCTGGCTCGAACAGGACTACCTGTTCCTGCTCGACTTCGTCCGCGTCTTCTCCCGCCTGGCCTGGCAGGCCCCCGCCGCCCACCTCGGCGACCTGGTCGACCTCGCCCACGCCACCTTCCACGACGAAATCGCGCTCCACCGCAGCCTCGCCGCGGAATTCGGCGCCCACCTCGACACCGCCACCAAGGGCGAACCCTGCACCAACTACACCGCCTTCCTCCTGGATTCGGCCGCCAACTACGCCGACGGCCTAGCCGCGCTCTACCCCTGCATGTGGGGCTACTCCACCCTCGGCGCCCACCTCGCCTCGACCCCACCCCCCGACCCGCGCTACCAACGCTGGATCTCCACCTACGCCGACCCCGCCTTCGCCGCCCTGACCGCCCGCTGCGCCCAGATGCTCGACGAAGCAGCAAACAACAACGCGGAGAACCTATTCCTGACCGGCATGCACCACGAACTCGCCTTCTGGGACGTCCCCCTCACCCCCAACTGAACCAGTCCGCTCGCGCTCGAATGCGATCGCGTCGTTCATATTCCGAGCGTGCCATGCCCGCATTACCGAGCGGGCAATGGTGTCAGAGGTGGATGTGATGATCGGGCGATGCACGTTAGCCCCATCGAAGAGTCCTGGCGACGGATCGACTCATGGCTCGCCGCGCATGCGCCGCGTACCTTCTCGTCTCTGCGCCCACCCGCCTCGCAGGAGGCCATCAACGCCGCGGCTACCGAATTGGGGGTGGAGTTCCCTGCGGATCTGGTCGCGTATCTGCGCCACCACGACGGAGTTTCGCCCGGAGAGCGGGGCGTCGTCTCTCCCGAGGAAGGCGGGTTCAGCTTGCCCGGCTATCAGCCCTACACCCTCGCCGAGATCCTCTCCTCGGGTCGGATGCACCACGACCTGTGGGGCCGGCACGGCGAGAACCTGCCATTCGAGGGCTACTGGCACCAGGATTTCGTCACCTTCGCCCGGACTTCCAGCCCGGACGCACTCGTCGTGGACTGCCGCCGGGGTGCGTCGTTCGGCGCGGTAGGCCAATACGAGGAGTCCGAGGGCGTGCGCTTCGGGCACTGGGAAAGCCTCGCGGCCCTCCTGGAACAGGTCGCCGACTCCTTGGAGGGCGGAACGGTCATTACGGTGGGGCTGTCCTACATGCCTGTCGTCGACGACGGAATGCTGCTGTGGGAGTACGTTCCCGAACGGCTGGGCGAGCCTCGGTCCCTGTTCGATCTCGGGCTCGCCGACCCGGTCATCGCCACGCGAGGCCGGACAAGTCCGCACGCCGCACTGAACGAGACCTGGCCCAGCGGTTACGAGAATTTCTGCCTGACCTTCGCGCAGGACTTGGACGAGACCGAACTCCTGCGCCGGTTCGGCGCGTTGCCCGAGACCCGGCGGCCACGGTGGAGGGAGGAAGCGGCAAGTCCGGATCAGCGGCAGCAGCCTCGCGTGCTGCTGCCGGTGGTCCGCGTGGGAACCCACGGCGGTTGGGCATTCGGCATCGAGGAAGGTCTCCATCTGCTCGAGGGCACACGCGACGAGGTGCTGCGCCGTGTGTCCGGTGGCACCCGCGCGGTGTCCCTGAGCTATTGGGCCAATGGCACAACCTCTGTGTCCCTTTTCGATGACGGCGAACTGGTGACGAGGTACGACACCCGACCGCACGTTCCCCATGGCCCGCGCGACCCGTTCGAGGTCTTCCCCGGCCTGCCGACGCCCGTTCCGGAACCCACACCCGAGCAGCGTCGGGAACAGTTGCCGGCGGTATGTGACGCGGTCGTTCGCCGCTGCGGCATCCCCCTGCCACCGCCCGGCCTGGACGGGGAACTCGACAGCGCGCGGATCCTTCCCCTATTGCCGGACAACAACTTCGGCTACCCGGAGGACAACTTCAAGACCCCCGTGCCCGACCGGTTCGCCTCCCTGGTCGACGCCGCGACGCCCGAGCGCCTACGTCGCGTCATCGCCGCACAGATGTCCTCACTGGCGGCCGAGACCGGACTCGACACCTATGCCGAGGTCACCGCCGCACTGTCCCTGCTGAGCGAGCAGGACCACCCCGGCGTCACCGACGATTCCGCTCTCGACCTGCGCCTCCGCCGAGTGCAGGCCGAGTCCCTGGTGATATTCGCCGACTGGAAAGACCGGTCCCTCTGGCAGGACCGCGCCATGGCCGCCCGCGCCCTGGCCGACGCGCTCAACCTCCCGGCCAGGGAAGCCCTGGGCTTGGTCGTAGGACTGCGCCAGAACCCCCATTGGCGCAAGGAGTTTCGTCAGCAGTTGACCGACGACTGATTCCAATACCATCCTTGGAGGGACGATGACCGGCATGCCTGTAACGACGCTGTACGACTACCAACTCGCCATGCTGCACCCGATGTGTACAAGCGCACCGGCGCAAGCCGCCGAGCTGCTCGATCGAATCGGCGCGACGCGTAGCGACACCGCGATTTCCGAGAATCGATGGTTCTACGGTCACGCCATCAACCGGTTCTGCTCGATAGCCGAATACGTAACAGCCTGGGGTGCACCGGATTCGAGCCGAGTCGTCCGCAATGGCGATCACGAGACCCGATATGCGGGATGGGACCTGCCGTTCTGGCCCGGCCTGCAGCTCGAGTTCATGGAATTCTCGAATCACCTACGTCCGTTCAAGAGTCTTGTTCGCAGACACGACGCCCCACAGGTTCGGGCATCGGTCGCCGATCTGACTCCCTGGTCCTGCACTGTCGGCGAGTTCCATGACGGGACTCTCGGGCCGACCACCGCTGTCGATGGATTCGGCGGGGTCGGGTATCTCGCTGCTGTCCGGGAACTCGACCCCGACTCGGGGGCTGATCGAATCTATTGGGCGCACTTCGATCACGGCCTGTTGCAGTACGTCGAGCCGGCGCCCGAGGCATATATCTGGGAGCCCACGCAGAACCTCTGAAATCACACGCCACCCGTGGGCGCTGGCCGAGAGCGAGCCGGCGCGAGCCATTGGTCGGACGGCGACGGCGGTTACAGCCGACGGGTGCGCAGCACGCCGGTCAGCATTGGGAGTGAGAATTCGCCGCGGGAGGTTTCCGGCCTGCTCGAAAGAAATTCGCGGATACGGCTGAGCGTGGCCTCTCGTTCCCGCTCGGGCATGACCAATATGCCTGCGCGTGTGGCAATTGTCGCGACAAGGGTGTCGGCGGTGCGACGCTGCGAGTGGGCGAACTCCCTCTGTTCGGGCGAACCGAACCGAGCAACGGCACTCGAGCCAGGCAAGTGCATCCCAACTGTTGCGGTCCGCCAACTGCTGAGCGTATCCCGCGGACCGATAGCCGCTCTCCCGCTGACCCGTTCGAGCGCGGCAACCCAGCCGATCCGGTCATCCATCACATTCCACAAACCTGCCAGAACCCCGCCTGATGCGAGGACCCTGGCGATCTCCGGTCCGGCGACAGCCATGTCGAACCAGTGCATAGCGTTTCCGGCGACCACCGCATCGACAGAGGCGTCCGGCAACGGTATCGACTCGGCGCTCCCCGAGAAACTTCGAACCGCTGGTAGCGCGCGGCGCAGCTCGGCCAGCATCGCGGGGTCCGGCTCGACGGCGACGACATCGACGCCCAACCCGAGTAGCGTGCCGGTGAGTTTGCCCGTGCCGGCGCCGAGGTCCAGCACTCGCGGGCCAGGCGCAGATCCCAACACCCAGCGTGCCGCGGTCGGCGCGTAATCGGGCCGATGCTCCGCGTAGGCCGCCGCCGCTGTGCCGAACGACGAAGAGTGCCGTTGCCGCACACCCCGTTCCATGCGTTCACCTTAGCTTCGGTCCACGTAAGGAATCGTCCGATCACCGGCAAGGCGAAGCATTCGCAAGTCGACAATGGGCCTGAACGTACACTGAGGCACCGGAATTGGTGGAAATCCGCCTTCCGGAACCGAATTGTGCACGAATAAACCCATCGCACCGAACTCGGCTACTTGGACACTTGGTGGCAGCGCCGGGTCCCGGCCCGGATTCGGTCCAGGTACCCGATGGCATGTTCGAGACGGCGGGGGAGCAGAGGCGCGCCCGCACCGGCCGCGAACCGGTTCAGCCCCAGTGGGCCGTCTCAGTCGACCTGCCGAGACAGCAGCCAATCCAGGTTGTGGTCGGGGTTGGCCAGGAAGCCGTCCAGGCTGGTAGCGGTGTGGTAGACGGTCTTGAAGGTCATGTCATCCTCTCTGGTGCAGCCATTTGATGGGATCGCCGTCTCCGATTTCGGTTCCGGCGATGGATAACTCGGTGCGCAGCCAATTATGACAAGTGGCCGACTGGCCGACTCCACGGTAATCGCTGATTCCGTCATGGGTTCCTCCCTTGGGACCGCAGTGTTGATCCTAGAATTCGATTGGCCCGCAGAGAATCCGATCAACAGCCGGAGAGAGTGAAGTCACTCTCGCAGGACGCGATCGATACTGGAATCGAGGTGCGGCGATGTCAGGGGTCAACGGCGAGCGGGAAGAGCTGGCGGCCGATCTGGAGCGGGCGCGGGCGGATTTTCACCATCTGCTGGCCGCCACCGGCGCGGAGGAGTGGGGTGCGCCGACGAACGGCACGCGCTGGACCAACGAGGAGCTGCTGTTCCATATGGTGTTCGGGTACATGATCGTGCAGCGGCTGCTGCCGCTCATGTGGCTGTTCGGCCGGTTGCCGGCGGGGATCGGCACCGCGCACGCGAGGGCGCTCAATGCGGCGACCCGACCGTTCGACGTGATCAACTTCTACGGTTCGAGAGCGGCTGCGCGCGTGTACAACCGACGTCGGATGGGCCGGAAGATGGACCGGGTCGTCGCCTCCCTGCAACGCTCGCTCGAGAGGAAGTCCGACGCGGAACTCGCTCGGGGCATGGCCTACCCGTCGCGCTGGGATCCGTACTTCCGGAACTACATGACTTTCGCGGACCTGTACCGATATCCGGGGCGGCATTACGACCATCACCGGAAACAGTTGACCATCAGCGGTATTCGCGAAGCGTGAGCTGGACCTACGGGTGATCGACGGGCAGTAGTTCGGCGATGAGTTGTGTTACCCGCGTGCGGATTTCATCGCGAATAGGTCGCACGGCGGCGACGTCCTTGCCCGCCGGATCGTCCAGTTTCCAGTCCCGGTAGTCGACGCCGGGGAAGTAGGGGCAGGTGTCGCCGCACCCCATGGTGATGACGACCGTGGAGCTCTCCACGCTGTCGGGGGTGAGGATCTTGGGCGTCTGAGCCGTGATGTCGATGCCGAGCTCGGCCATCGCCGCCACCGCCGCCGCGTTGATGGTGTCGGCGGGCGCGGTCCCGGCGGAACGGACTTCGATCCGGTCCCCGGCGAGAGCCGCGAGAAAGCCCTGAGCCATTTGAGAGCGCCCGGCATTGTGGACGCAGACGAACAACACGCTGGGCTTGGGGGAAGGCATTGTGGGCGTCGGCCTTTCAGTCGGCGGTGCCGGGATGCGGGACGACCACCTCGTCGGCGGCCGCGGGTGCGGTGGGGTAGCAGATGGCGACGAGCCCCAGCCCGAGCAGTGCTCCGAGGAGCTGTGCGGCAATGAATCCGGGCGCGGAAGCCGGTGCGATCCCGGCGAAGCTGTCGGTGAAGATGCGGCCGACGGTGACCGCGGGATTGGCGAAGCTGGTGGAGCTGGTGAACCAGTACGCGGCCCCGATCCAGGCGGCGACCGCCAGTGGGGCGAGGGCGGCCCGGCCGGTGCGGGCCAAGGTGAAGATGAGGGCGATAAGCCCTGCGGTGGCGACGATTTCGCCGATGAGGTGTCCGCTGTCGACGCGGTGGTGTGTCGAGATCTGAGCGGCGGCCTGATCGAACATGACGTTGGCCAGGACCGCTCCGGCGATCGCCCCGAACGTCTGCGCCGCGCTGTAGGCGGCCGCTTCGACGCCGGACAATCCCGTGCCGGTGCGGCGTCCGGCGAGCCAATCGGCCAGGGAGACAGCCGGATTGAAGTGCGCGCCGGACACCGGCCCGAAAAGCAGGATGAGTGTGGCGAGGCCGAACACGGTCGCGGTGGAGTTCTCCAGCAACTGGATGCCGATGTCGTCGGGGGAGAGCCGCTGAGCGGCGATACCGGAGCCGACGACGACCGCGACCAGGAGGGCGGTCCCGACCGCCTCGGCCGTCAGCCGCCGCGCCAGCTGTGTGGTCGCGGCGTTCACGCGGTGGCCGCGGCGGTCAGGCCCGTGGGGGTCAGCACGTCGGAAAGCCGTTGCAGTGCTTCGGGAACGACCCGGTAGTACACCCACGTGCCACGCCGCTCGGAGGTGAGCAGTCCGGCCTCGCGCAGCACCTTGAGATGGTGGGAGATGGTCGGCTGGGACAGATCGAAGGCGGGCGTGAGTTCACACACGCACACCTCTTCCCCTCCGGCGGCGGCGATCAGCGAGAGCAACCGCAGCCGGACCGGGTCGCCCAGCGCCTTGAACGTGGCCGCCAGCGCGGCCGCCGCCTCGGGTTCCAGCGCTGAGGTCACCGTGGTAGCGCAGCATCCGGTGGTGGAGGCGATCACCGGTAGTTCCTGTTTCGACACCGGTCAATATTGACAGATATCGAATCAACGCGCCACACTGTGCATCGACAGTTATCGATACAACCCGGTCGGCGGGCTGTAAGCCTCTGCCTCCGGTGCTCGAGAGGAAGTGGATTCCATGTCGGATCAGACCAACGAACTGCGTGAGACCGTGCGCGAACGGTACGCGGCGGCCGCCGTCGCGGTGGCTTCCGGCGGAACCGCCGAGGACTGCTGCGGCGGCACCGACTGCTGTGCCACCGGGGCGATCGACCTCGACGAGAACTTCGGCGCGAGCCTCTACGGCACCGGAGACCGCGACCAACTCCCGATCCAGGCCGTCGCGGCCTCCCTCGGCTGCGGCAACCCGACCGCCGTCGCCGACCTGCGCGAAGGGGAAACCGTCCTCGACCTCGGTTCGGGCGGCGGCATCGACGTCCTGCTCTCCGCCCGCCGAGTCGGCCCTACGGGCAAGGCCTACGGCCTGGACATGACCGACGAAATGCTGACCCTCGCCCGCGAGAACGCGGCCAAGGCCGCCGTCACCAATGTCGAGTTCATCAAAGGCGGCATCGAGGCGATCCCGCTGCCCGACAACAGCATCGACGTCGTCATCTCCAACTGCGTGATCAACCTGTCCACCGACAAGCCGGCGGTGTTCGCGGAAATGGCGCGGGTGCTGGCGCCGGGCGGCCGCATCGGAATCGCCGATGTCGTCGCCGACGACACTCTGACCGTCGCCGAGCGCGCAGAGCGCGGCGACTACGTCGGCTGCATCGCGGGAGCGCTGTCGTTCGCCGAATACCGCAACCATCTGGAAGCGGCCGGATTCGTCGAGATCGACATCACCCCAACCCATTCCGTCGCCGACGGCATGCACTCCGCGATCATCAAGGCCACCCGGCCGGAAGCCGATCGTGCCTGTTGCGGCAGCGACTGCTGCTCGTAACCGCGAAGGGTCGTCGCACCCGGCGCACGACCCGGTGACCGAGCGGGCTATTCCGGCCAGGCGCTGGAGCGGATGATTTCGACGAAATCTCTGCGGACGAAGGCTGGGTCGAAGTGGGCCAGGACATCGTCGTCCATGGTGCCGAAGGTGGTGTCGGGGCGGTCGACCATACCCTGGTGGAAGGCGTGCAGGATGCGGTTCTTGAAGTCGGGACGCGGTTGGGCGGCAACGACTTCGGCGCGCTGTGTAGGGCGATGGCGAGCCACACATCGCGGGCCTGGCTCTCGGGGACGGCCGTGCTCGCGGAGGAAGGTGCGGGCGGCTTCGGCCCCGTCCAGTTCGAAGCGGCGGTCCACTGTGGCATGGGACGCGGTCAGGCCGAGGTTGTGGAAGAGCGCTCCCACATAGGCCAGCTCCAGGTCGACCTCCAGGCCGCGCGCCGCGGCTTTCAAAGCACCCCAGAGGAATACGCGCCGCGAGTGATGGAAGAGCGTGCCGTCGGCCGCCTGTCGGACGAAGTCGGTGGCGTCGCGGACGAGGGCTGTCTCGGGGATAGTGATTCCGGCGATGGTTTCGGACATGACTCCACCGTTGTGCGGCGAGCGCTGCGGTCATACCGCGTAAACCGACGACTGCCCCACAGATGTGGACGCGGTGGTGCCGAACCGGGCTCGATACTGGCTCGGCGAGACGCCGAAGCGGGCGACGAAGGTGCGGCGCATGGTCTCCGAGCTGCCGAACCCGGCCCGGCGCGCCGCCTTGGCGACGCCGTGCCCCGCGTCGAGCAGCGCCTTCGCGTGATCGAGCCGCACCTGTTCGACGAATTTTGTTGGCGTGGTGTGCAGTTCGTCGGTGAACAAGCGCACGAGACGGCGCGGGCTCATATCGACGCGGGCCGCCAGCGATCGGGTGCTGTGGTCGAGCGCGAGCTGCGCCGAGATCAGGTCGACGACGGTCCGGATGATCGGTGCGCGCGGCGGCCGGATATCCAGGGGCGCGGAGAACTGGGATTGCCCGCCCCCGGCACCGGCGCGCCGACCAGGACATCGCCACCGGTGACGATGACGGTGTCCGGCTCGCGCACGTCGGCCGCCGCGCCGTCCACCGGCAGCCGGATACCCACCGAGGTGAGAACCGGCGCACCGGAAGGCGATACGTACTCGAGCGCGTAGTCGGCCCCGAACTTCCCGGCCTCCGCGAACACCTCGGCGGGTCCCGCGGCGTCGAGCATCGTCACGCCGTCGAAGACCACGAATACGACACGTCGGGCATCGGTCACCGATCTACCATGCCACCGGCAGGCTCTTCGGGCCGCGCAGCAGCATGCCGGTCTTCCATTCGATCTGCTCGGCGGGGACCGCCAGGCGCAGGGTCGGGAAGCGGCGGAGCAGGGCGGTGAGGGCGACCTGGAGTTCGAGGCGGGCGAGTTGGGCGCCGATGCAGTGGTGGAAGCCGTGACCGAAGGCCAAGTGCGAGTTGTGATGCCGGTCCAGGTCCAGGGTGTGCGGGTCGGGGAAGGCCGATTCGTCGCGGTTGGCGGCCTGGAGGTCGACGAAGACGGCCTCGCCCGCACGGATGAGGGTGCCGGAGAGTTCGACGTCCTCGGTCGCGATGCGCGGGAACGCGCCGCCGTTGCCGAGCTGGATGTAGCGCAGCAGTTCCTCGATGGCCGCCGGGACCTGTTCCGGATCCTCGCGCAGGCGTTCCCACGCACCGGGATTGGTGAGCAGGGCGTAGGTGAAATTGGAGATCTGGTTGGCCGTGGTCTCGTGCCCGGCGACCAGCAGGGTCAGGCCGAGGGTGACCAGTTCGTCCTCGGTCAGCCGGTCCTCGTTGTCGCGGGCCGCCACCAGCGCGCCCAGCAGATCGTCGGTCGGCTCGGCGCGCCGGGCCGCGACCTGCTCGGTGAGATAACCGATGATCGCGCCGTAGGCGGCCATCCGCTCCTCGTCGCTGACCGCGGTGGTGGACATGACCGCGTCGGAGAAATCCCGGAAGCGATGCTGATCCCGCGCGGGCACCCCGAGCATTTCGCAGATCACGGTCACGGGGACCGGAAGCGCCAGGGCCGTCACCAGATCGGCGGATGAACCGGATTCGGCCATGGCCGTCACCAGCTCTTCGACGATCTCCTCGGCCCGCGGCCGCAACTCCTGCACGCGGCGCGCGGTGAAGGCGGTCATCGTCAGCTTGCGGACCCGGGTCAACTCCGGCGGATCCATACTGGTCAGCACGTTCGGCAGCGCCGGAGTCTCGCGGACGCGCGGCACATCCTCCCGGCCCACGGTCGCGCCCCGGCTGAACCGCGGATCACTGAGCACCGACCGCACATCGGCATAGCGGGTGACCAGCCACGCCTCGCCGCCGAAGGGCAATCGCACCCGCGAAATCGGCTCCTCGCGTTGCAGCTGCGCCAGCTGCGGATACGGATCCAGCCGAACCGGATCGCCGAACGGATAGCGGCGGACTTCGGTATGCGTGGCCACGCGGTACTCCTTCTCCCCGGAAGTGACCGTTGCAGAGTAGAAGTGCAACACGTTCTCGTCAAAAGATCGATTTCCCTTACCGGGAACGGCAATTCGTGCATCGGCTTCCGGCGGCGCGCGCCTGAGGGCGGGCTACCGGTCACGGTGCACGATCGCGTCCACCAGCACCAGCAGATCACCGGCCGCCGCACGATCGGGCAGGGCGGCGAGTGCGGCCGAGACGCGATCGTCGGCGATGCGCAGCACCTCGGTTCGTGCGCCGGTGGCCTCGATCAGGCGGGTGGCGCGTTCGACATCGGCGGCGGTGAGCGGTCTCCCGCGGCGATACAGGGCCGACAGCTCCTGTCCCGCAGCGGTCTTCGAGCTCATCGCCGCGACCACCGGCATCGACTGCTTGCGGCGGGCGAGGTCATTGCCGACCGGCTTGCCCGTGATCGCGGGATCGCCCCAGATGCCGAGCAGGTCGTCGGCGAGCTGACAGGCGATGCCCAGTTCCCGGCCGAAGGTGTCCATCGCCGCCACGGTCGTGGGATCGGCGCGCGCGGCCAATGCGCCCAGCGCGCACGAGGTTCCGAACAGCGAACCGGTCTTGGCGACCGCCATCGCCGCGTACTCGGCGACATCCACACCGGTGCGGCGCTCGAAGTCGCAATCCTGATGCTGCCCGACCGAGATGTCGATCACCGTCGCCTCCACCCGCACCGCCGCGCCGATCGCCAGCTGCGCCGGAAGCCGCGAAACCAGTTGCGCCACCGCGCAGGCGTGCATGGCGTCCCCGAGCGTGATCGCGGCCGGAACACCCCACCGGCTCCAGACGGTCTCGCGGCCGCGCCGTAATCGATCACCGTCGATCACATCGTCGTGCAGCAGCGTGAAGTTGTGGATCAGCTCCACCGCCGCACCGGGCGCGGCGGCGTGTGTCGCGTCGCCGCACGCGGCCGCGGCGGCCAGCACCAGCGCGGGGCGCAACATCTTTCCGGCCGCGCCCGTTTCCGGGCCGCCCTCGGTGTTCCACCACCCCAGGTGGTATCCGGCCATGCGCCGCATCGGTTCCGGCAGGGCGTCGACGGCCTCCCGCATGACCGGCACGACCGCCGCGCGCGCCCCGGCGAGCAATTCGGCGGCCGAGGGTGCGACCGGTGGCCTCCCGGCAGGATTCGTCATGTCGTGCCTCGGTTTTCGCGCGAGCGGACCGGATCACCGGTCTTTGCGCGCCTCGGCCCGGATCACCAGGTAGTTCAGCCGGTTGGCGCGATGGGCGCGCAGGTAGTACGGCTCGACCCCGGTCGCGTGCGTCGCCTGGGATCGCAGCTCCCAGTAGGGAATCGCCTCGCGCGTGTAGTCGTGGACGAGCGACGGGACCAGCCCGTGCGCGGCCAGCATGGCGAAATAGTGCGAGCGGTCGTGAATGTGGCAGACGTAATGGGCGTCGATCGCGTCGATATCGGAGCGGTCGGCGCCGGCGATATCGTTGCCGCACCACGTCACACAGACGTAGCGGCCCCCGGGCCGCAGCAGCCGGGCGAACTCGCTGAACGTCTCGTCCAGATCCACGTACATGGTGGTCTCATTGGTGACGATGGCGTCGAAACAGTTGTCCGGCAACCCGGTATCGGCCATGTTCGCGAATCGGAAGCTCACCAGATCGTCCCACCCGCGTTCGCTCGCCAGCCGCTCGGCGAACTCGATGTGATGGCGGCAGAAGTTGATACCGACCACCTCGGCTCCGAGGCGCTGCCGGATCATGAAACTGGTTCCGCCCCGGCCGGATCCGCCGTCCATGACGCGGGCCCGCGGCGGTAGTGGCGTCAGCGCGTCCAGGATCAATCCGACCTGCGCCGTTTCCATACGGTGCAACTCGTCGAGGATCGCCATCTCTCTGCGGTCCGGCGGCCTGTCGAGTACCGACCGGTCGTAATCGCCGACCGCGAAATGGTGGTGGTAGAGACCGTCATTGCGACCGAGTAGCAGATTGATCGGGTCGTCCGTCTTCTCGTCCCAATCGGTTTGACAACGCCGTTCGTACTCGGTGCGAACGACCTTGGAGACAAGCGCCATCTCGTATCCCTCATCACGATGGAGTCTGCCCACCGAAAGTGGCCACGGACTTGAAGATGGCGACTTCGGCGTCGTCGCACCATTTTAGCCCCTCGACCACCGGGAACAGGGCGTGGCGACCCGCTGGCTTCGACCTCCGGACAATGTCGGGCGTGGCGCAGACACCTGCTCGCGGCCGGCGGCTCATCCGCGCGGTATCGATACGAGCTGGTCGGAGGTGAAGTCGCCGCCGAAGACGCGGGTGCCCAGCTCGGCGATGCCCGCCGCCATCACCTGCAACAGCAGCGCCTCGTTGCCAAATGCCTCAGCGGCGCGGCCGCTTCCGTGGACGGTCCAGTGTTCGAGCGCGTCCAGGGCGGCCAGCTCCTCGTCCGGCGGCAGCACCGACGCCAACCGCGCCCGGATCCCCGCGCCGATGAACTCCGCCGACACCGGGTCCCCGGACCGATCGTGGCAGCCCGCGAGGTATTCGCCGTAGAAGTTGGCCTCGGTCAGCACCTCTCGTAGTCGCCCGAACCGCTCGATCTGCCCCGCGACCGCGCTCACCCCCGCCGCGTCACCCTGCAGGTGGGCGCCCACGAGCTCGAAGAGCACGGGCCGAAGATACGACGTAGCGGTATCGGACACCGCCGCATTTCAGCACATCGAGATCCGCTTACGCCGCAACCCCGTTGGGTGTGTCCAGACCGGTCGGTCAGTACTGGCGAGTGAAACGGACTTCCACGGTGCCGTCGGCCGTCAACCGGTTGTAGGCCAGGTCCGATCGGCCCTGATTGTCGATGGCGACCGACTGGAAGTCGCCGAGCTCCCGGTCACCGCCGCAGGTGGATCCGCTGGTGCAGATCGGGCCGATCTTCACCGGTGCGGGATCGACGGTGGCGAGGGGAGTGAAGGAAAGGCCGAAATCATCGCTCTCCGTATAGGTCTCGTACCACGGGGTGTCGGGGGCGGTGGAGTCGGCGGTGGTTTCACCACCGTTCCAATACAGCGAGACGGCGATCTTCGCACCCTTCGCGGACACCCACGGGTAGACCGACGTGCCCGCGGTCGTGAGAGTTCGCGGCGCGGACCAGGTCTCACCCCAGTCGGCGGAGGTGGCCAGGCGCACGACACTGCGGGTATCGGTGACATCCAGCCACGCGGCGGCGAGGTTGCCGCCCCCGCCGTCGGCGACCGTCGGGAACACCAGCGTGGTATTGGCATTGCCCGAGGGTGCAATGGATTTCACCGACCAGGTGAGCCCGCCGTCGAGGGAGCGGCTGAACTTGACTCCGCCGTTCTCGGTGGTGAGGACGACCCCGACGCGGTCGGTGAACGTCGTGGCGCCGGGCGCGGCGATGATCGTGCCCGACGCGCAGGTCAGACACCCCTCCTGGTCGAGGATCGTCGCGGCGACGGTGGTCAGCGGGTAGAACAGCCCGTCGCCGAACGACTTCGACACCCCGATCCCGCTGGGCAGCTGATGGTAGGCGAGGTACACGGCGGCGCCGGTGTTCGCCAGCCACGGCCGATCCTGGATCGGCAGCCCCGCGGCGGGCAGGGGAATCCACGAATCGCCCTGATCCGAGGACCTGGCCACCGTCGAGCTCCCGGCCCACAGATCCGCGAAGGCCAGATCGCCGTTCGGCGCGATGGCGAGGGTGGCATCGCCTCCGCCCGGCATCACCCCGCGCAGACCCGGGGCGGTCGCCACCCAGGTCGCGCCGTCGTCGCGGGAGCGGAAAAGGCTGCTGGGGGAGGAGATCCCACCGGAAAGAATCCCGGTCGGTCCCTCGATGTAGAGCGTGCCGTCGGGCGCGACATGCATGCCCGGCTCGAAGGCCTTCTGGCCGACCACGATCGGATCGAGAAACGATCCCTCGGCGCGTGCGTGCGGTAGGTTCGCCAGACCGCTGACGACGGCCAGCGCCGAGGCGAGGAGGACCGGCATGGTCCTCGTCCAGGAATTCCCAACAGCTGAACGGTGATTCCAGATCCGGAACATACCTACCTTTACCAGCCCACTCGCCTCCGCTCAGCGTGTCCATCGCACGCCCCGGAGTGTCGGGCGGGCTCAGGCGGGCGGATGGGCTGCCGGAGAGGTGCCGACTCGATCCAGTGCCGTGGTCCAGTCCGTCGCGATCGCCTCCTGGGCATCGGCCAGTGCCACCTGGCGGCTGCAGACCATCGACTTCAGCTGGTTCTCCACCGAGTCCTTGGCATTGGGGGAGGAGCCCGGCTCGACCCAGAGATTGCGCGGGTCGTTGGGATCACCACCCAGTTCGAGGGAGATCAGGTGATCGTATTCGGCCGTGGCGAGGGAGTCGGTGTAGCCGTAGGACCGTGCGTTGGCTTGCTTCTCGCGGCGAGTCACCGACGCGGGCGGCCGAATCGTGCCCGCGTAGCCGGACCTGCAGATCGTCGAATCCAGAGTCGCCTGGGAGACATCGGGGTTGGTGGCCCCGGGCGTGCAGTTCGGATCGGGCAAGTAGTCGCCCCCGGCGGCGAAGCGATAGGCGCAGCTGCCGGGAGCGGGCTGGTCCTGCACGGTATAGACGCTCTGGGGGCCGGATCCGACGGGAACCGCGGCGGACGAGGTCCCGGATGTCGCCAGAACGATTGCGCTACAGAATATTCCGATGACGGATAGTCGAGTTCGCATGGCGCGGAACGTTAGATTGTCCCGACGACACATCGATGGACGCGATATGACCGCCCTCCGGCGTCGAGTTGAAAACTAGCAGCGCTAGACAACCGGTCGGCGTGGTGTTACCGTTGCTCTAGCTTCTAGCGGCGCTAGAAATGAGAACTGAGGAGTGAACGACATGACCTTCACCAGCAATGAGCAGAAGTTCCTCGCGGAGGCCGGAATCGGCCGGCTGGCCACGGTGTCGTCGGACGGCGTGGTGCAGAACAACCCGACCGGCTACCGGGTGAACGCCGACGGCACCATCGATATCGGCGGCCAGCGGATGCGCGGCAGCCGCAAGTACCGCAACGTCGAAGCGGGCAGCCGGGTGTCCTTCGTCATCGACCAGCAGGTTTCCCTGGACCCGTACGTGATTCGCGGCATCGAGGTGCGCGGCACGGCCGAAGCGCTCGAGAACGAAGAGCCGCCGTTCCCCTCCCAGGAACGCGCCATCATCCGAATCCGCCCCGACCGCATCATCTCCTGGGGCATCGACGGCGGCTCCTTCGATTTCACCGCCCGCGGCGCGAACTAGCCGGTCATCGGCCCGGCGAGCCTCATGCTCGCCGCGGGCCGTACTGGTCGCGGAGACTGCGTTTGTAGATCTTGCCGGAGTCGTCGCGGGGGAGTTCTTCGACGATCCGGATCAGGGTGGGGACCTTGTAGTTCGCCAGTCGTGCGCTGAGCGCGGTGCGGATATCGGTCTCGGTGAGAGCGGCTCCCGGACGTGGGATCACGTGGGCGGCAACGCGTTCGCCGAGGTCTCCGCCGGTGTCGGGGATGCCGAACACGGCGACGTCCTCGACGGCGGGGAGTTCGGCGATGGCCGTTTCGATTTCGGCGGGGTAGATGTTGACCCCGCCGGAGATGACGACTTCGCTGCTGCGGCCGGTGAGGTAGAGGTAGCCGTCGGCATCGAGGTAGCCGAGATCGCCCACGGCGATCATGCCGGGCGTCGCGGCGGATCGGTCCGCGGGACGGTTCAGGTAGGTGAAGTCGGGCCAGTAGTCGGCCCCCTTGATGAAGACGCGGCCCACCTGTCCCGGCGGCAGCGCGGTACCGGCGTCGTCGGTGATCTCGACCGCGGACCCATCGCTCGGGCGGCCGACACTGCCGGGTTTCGCCCGTGCTTCCTCGGCGCTGAGCCAGGTGATGGCCCCGGCCTCGCTGCACCCGTAGAACTCCCACAGCGCATCGCCGAACCACTCGAGTGCGGCCTGTTTGACGGCGGGCGGGCACGGCGCGGCGGAGTGGATGAGGTGGGTCAGGCTGGACATGTCGTAGCGGGCTCTTGTTTCCGGCGGCAAGGAGAGCAGCCGGGACAGCATGGTGGGGACGATCTTGGCGTGCTCGATGCGGTGGGTGTCGACGAGACGGAGGAACTGCTCGGCATCCCAGCGCGGCATGATCGTGATGCTGGTACCCATGCGCAGGGCGAGGACGGCGACGGCATTCGGGCTGGTGTGATAGAGCGGTCCCGCGACGAGCATCCGCCCACCCGGGCGCAGCCCCATGCGTTGCGCCGTCGCCCCCGCGATCGACAGCAGCTGCTGCGGGTTCATCTTTTGCCGGAGAACGCCTTTGGGACGCCCGGTGGTACCCGAGGTGTAGATGAGTCCCATGGAGTCGGCGATCGCGCCCTCGACATGTCCGAGTGGATCCGGGTAGGCGTCGATCCAGTCCTCGAACAGTGGATGCCGCCCCGTCGGGCTGCCGAGTGCCGGATCGAGCCGTGCGCCGCGCACGAGTTCGCCGGGCATGGCGATCTCGAGAATGGGGAGTTCGAGACCGACTGCCGCCGCGGCCTTTTCGATGACCGGCACGAATTCGGTGTGTGCGATCGCGAGCCGCACCCCGGCATCGGCGAGCAGATGTGCGACCTCGTCCGCCAGCCAGCGGGTATTGATCGGAACCGGATTGGCTCCGCACGTCGCCGCGGCCAGCGACGTCTCGAGGAACTCGATGTCATTGCGGGCCATGACGGCAACGCGGTCCCCGGCGCGGATCCCGGCCCCGGCCAGCGCGGCGGCGAGCCGCCCGGCGCGCTCGTGAGAATCGCTGTGGAGCCGTCGGCGGGACCCGCAGGAGATGGTTGGGGCTGCCGTCACGCTCTCGCTCATGGCCGAGAGTCTGTCACGTTCACTCGGCGGTTCCGATCGTGACCTTCCCGATCTGCCGGGCGGAACGATCGGTCGCTGTCGGGTCGGGTGCTTCGGGTTCCGAGTGCGAGTTAGCTTATGGGGCAGTGAATTTCATCGGCGACGGAGCAGCCGAAGCTCCTGCGAGCGGCGGTGTCGACAGATGCGCTTTCTCGCATGGCTACCTCGGTGGAACGCCCGTACCCCGTGATCCGGAGCTCGCCGATGCCGGATTCGGTGCAGCGCGAGGCCACGGTCGCGGCGGCGGTGCCGGCCATGGTCGCGTGCGTGCTCGGTGACCCCATCGCCTACCTCGCCGAGAAATCCGGCGCCCTGGTCCAGGACGTCGTCCCGGTGCGCGGCAAGGAAACCTTCTCCGGCAATGCCGGATCGGTCCTGCTGACCTTCCGCCGCGTGACCGTCCACGGCCGCACCGCCTTCCACCCCCGCTACGACGGCGCGGACCGCTGGCTGCGACGCACCTTCGCGGTCACCGACCTACGCCGCTCCCGCGACCACCGGCCCCACGACGGCTACCTCCTCACCCGCTGACCCGCCGACGTACTCACCGATGCGTATCGGCGTACACGTGTGAGCGCAGGCCCTGCAGGCCGAACAGGATGAGCAGCTCGACCGCGTCGCCGTCGGCGCTGCCCAGCCAGTGCGGTACGGAGGTGTCGAATTCCGCGGCCTCGCCGGGCGGCAAGGTCAGGTCGCGCGCGCCGACCACCAGTCGGAGGCGGCCGTTGAGCACATACAGCCACTCGAAGCCGTTGTGCGCCTGCGGCGTCGGCTCCAGCGGCGCCGGGCGCGCGGGAATGATCATCTTGAACGCGTGCACCCCGCCCGGGCGCCGGGACAGCGGCACGAAGATCATCCCGGCTCGCTCGATCGGTTTCAGGTGGATGCGGGGATCACCGGTGCGGGGCGCGCCGACGAGATCGTCCAGCGGCACGTCGTAGGTCCGGGCGAGCGGCAGCAGCAATTCGAGAGTCGCCCGGCGCTGCCCGCTCTCCAGCCGCGACAGCGTGCTCTCGGAGACACCGGTCGTCGACGCGAGGTCGGCGAGGGTGATGCCGCGCTCGCGCCGTAGCGCGCGCAGGCGCGGGCCCACCGCGTCGAGTACGCCATCGGTTTCGGGGTCCATCCGCCCATCTTGCCGGAACCGCAAGATCGCGTGCCGGATCGTGGCGCATCGACCGAGACTGGGCCGTGCCCGACGTCCCGGCCCGAAGGAGACCACCGTGCCGACCACCGAGCGCCGCAATGACACCCCACCGCCCCGGACCGGAAACACCGAGGCCGAGGTGCTGCGCGGCTTCCTCGCCTATTTGCGCGCCTCGATCGCGGCGAAGGTCGAGGACGCCCCCGAACCCTGGGTGCGCACCGCCGCGGTGCCCTCGGGTACGACCCTGCTCGGCCTGCTGCGCCATCTCACCTTCGTCGAGCGCGCGACGTTCCTCGGTGAGCGGGTCACCGACTGGCAGAAGACATTCCGGGTCACCCAGGCCGACACCGTCGCGGCCGTCGTCGCCGGCTATCGCGAGGCCGTCGCGCGGGCCGACGAAATACTCGACGGCTGCACCGATCTCGGCGCACCGGTGCCGGGCCGGTCCGCGCCCAGTCTGCGCTGGGCGCTCACACACCTGATCGAGGAGACCGGCCGCCACGCGGGCCACGCGGACATCCTCCGTGAACTGGCCGACGGCTCGACCGGCCGCTGACTTCCTCCCGAACCGACTGCCATATCTGCTGTCCCGAGTTGCGGTGGCGGCATCGAGGTCGTTTGCGAAATATTTGCTATAAATCTGCTGCGCGCCTGCCTCATTCTCGTCTAGCTGGTATTCGGACTGGAAGGACTCGCAGCGGTATGTCGGATAGGACTATCGGGCGGCGTGGGTTCCTCTCGGCTGCCGGTGTGCTCGCGGCCTCGGCCGCTGTTGGTGGCCTTCGCGGCCCGAGCGCATACGCGTTGCCGGTGTCGAGTACCGGTGGCGCGCGGGACGCCTGTGAGGAATTGGCGCGCGAGATGCTGCAGATCGGTGACAACAACTCCGATCTGACCCTGGACTACCTGAGGATCCTCATCGATCAGGGGCTGCCGAAGACCACCGGCCCGAAGCGGATCGTCGTGGTCGGTGCCGGCCCAGCGGGGATGGCGACCGCCTGGCTGTTGAAGAACGCCGGGCACGAGGTGACCGTGTTGGAGGCCAACAGCAATCGCACCGGCGGGCGGGTCAAGACATTCCGGGAGCGGTTCGCCGACAAGCGGTTGTACGCCGAGGCCGGGGCCATGCGATTGTCGGACAGTCATCCGCTGGTGCTGGCGCTGTGCGACAAGCTCGGAGTCAAGCGCAGGCCGTTCTACAACGCCTACGTGCTGCCCGACACACCGTCTCCCGTTGTCGCGCCGCCGGTTTCGTACAAGTCGTTCACCGGCGAGACGTGGACCAATAACACCGGCGGGCCGGCATACCGGCTCCCGTCGGCGGCGGGGCGCACCCTGATCCGCGTCAACGGGGACCGGGTGACCCGCGGTGAGTACGCCGCCGATCCGGCCCGGATCAACAAGGGCTTCGGCGGCGCGTCGTTCACCACCACGACCCGGGCGGCCCTGGACGCGGCGGTCGGCAAGTTCGCCGTGCCCGCCGATCAGCCGATCGACAAGCAGATCACCGGCTGGACAGCGATGTTCAGCGAGTACGAACCGCTGTCGACGCTCGAGTTCCTGCACCGCCAGGGCTGGGAACTGCCGCAGATCCAGGCCGTCGGCACCCTGGAGAACCTGACCTCCCGGCTGCACTACGGCGTCATCCCGATGCTCGTCGACCACGCCCTGATCCGGCCCGACGCGACCTACTGGGAACTCGAGGGCGGCACCGCCACGCTGACCGACGCACTGACCACGGCGTTGGGGCCGGCGATCCAGATGGGCCGGCAGATGACCCGGCTGGAACAGACCGACACGGGAGTCCGGATCACCACCGTCGGCGAGTACGACCAGGACGACGTGCCCAACGCGGTCCCCGACTCCACCCAGACCATCGACACTGACTACGCGGTGGTCGCTATTCCCCTCAGCGCCATCCGATTCTGCGACTTCGACCCGCCCCTGTCGTACGCGAAACGGCGCGCGGTCACCGCGACACACCAGGACGCGGCGACAAAAGTGCTGCTGGAGTTCAAGACCCGATTCTGGGAGCAGGGCGAGCGGGGCTTCCGCGGCGGCGGATGCGTCACCGACAACCCCAACCGATTCACCTACTTCCCCTCCCATGTCGACGCGCCCGACTCGGCCGAGCAGCCGCCGGGCGGCGTGGTGCTGGCCAGCTACACCTGGTCCGACGACGCCATGCGCTGGGACTCGCTGACCCAGGACGAACGCCTCGACCACGCGCTGCGCGGCATGGCGGACGTCTTGGGCACCGACACCGTGCTGCGCGAATTCACCGGCGTCGGACTCTCACAGAGCTGGATGCAAGCCCACTATGCGCTCGGCGAAGCGGCCATCCCCATGCCGAACCAGCTGACCGAACTGCATCGCGCTACTCGCACCGTCGAGGGCCGTGTGCATTTCGCGGGCGATCACACCACCCTCAAACCGGCCTGGATAGCGGGTGCGCTGGAAAGCGCGGTCCGCGCCGCGCTGGAGGTGCACGCCCGCCGTTGAGTCGCGGGTACCGGGTTCCATCGACGTAGACCGGAACGGAGTCGGAATGGCTCAAGAGTTGCTCGTCGCCTGTTGCGCCGCGGTGATGCTGTTCTTCGCAGGAGATCGGCTGCGGCCCAAGACCTCGCGGCGGATCAGCGACGAATCGTCGGGAAGAAGGACAGCCCGGTGCGCAGCATCTTCGACCATGGCCTCCGGTGCGGGTTGCCCGCGCCGATCGACGCGTTGGCCGTTCTGCGTGACGAGCTTGTCGGCCAAGGGCTGCTGGCTGCCGAGATGGACCAGACCACGGCGGATTTGAGCTTCACGTTTGAGGGTGAAACGAGGCGGGAGGTGTTCAACTTCACCGGTTCGACGCCTGGGAGTTGAAGTTCCCCGACGGCATGGAGTGGTCGAACATGCCCTGGCGGATTGACTGAAACAATACCGCTGCAACGGTATTGGTTGGTTCTCGGCGAGGCGCGGATCAGCCTGCTGGCGTCGGGGAAGCGGCCGGTCAGGTCGGTTTGGTGGTTTCGGGGTGGGCGAGGACTCAGCCGGCGTCCGTTGGGGAGGCGGTTCGGGGCGGGCTCGGAGTAAGATCGGCGGGGCCATCGCGGGTCCGTTGCCGAGAGGCTCGACGGTGGATCGCCGGATCGGGGGACGTGCCGATGTCCGACTTACGTGGTTATGCGGTGTTGGCCGCGGTGCCGGTGATCTTCGCGTTCGGATCCGGGACGGCGGGAGCGCAACCCGCCGAGTTCGGTCAACCCGCCGCGGATCGACTCTCGCCGACGGAAACCCCTGGCGCGATAGCGGATCCGGATCCGCATTCGCTGCGATTGGGAACCGCTACGGTCCCGTTGCCGGAAGGCATCGACCCGCTGTTGCGCGACCAGGCACAGGTCTATGCGGACGGGGTACAACAGCAGATCACCACCGCCCTTGATGGTGCCGGCATTCCGCGCGGAGAAGCCGACCGCCGCATCGCCGCGACCGTCGGCGGAGCGGTCATCGGGGCCGCTGTGGGCAAGGTCGCCGTCTTTCCGCTCGAAATCGTCGGATGCGGAGTGGGCGCGGTGGTCGGTGCGGTCGCCGGTGGCGTCATCGGTGGTCTTCCGACCGTGGGCGCGGGGGCGCCGGTCGGCGCGGCAGTCGGTGGCGTGGCGGGCTGTCTGCTCGGCGGTTTGGCGGTGGCGATCCCCGTGGATGTGATCGGCCTCGTCGGCGGAGCCGTCATCGGTGGAGCCGCCGGTGGAGCCTTGAGCACCGGCGGCGACGTGTCGCTGCCCGATACCGACCCCTCCCTCGTCAATGCCCCAGCGCCCCAAGCCGATCCACCCGCGCTCGAGCCCGCTGCGGAGATGGCCGAGGCCGCCACCGCGATCAGTCCCGACGCTGATGCGGCGGTCACCTCACTGCGCTCTGCGATCGCCACGATGCCTCCGCTGGCACCCAGTGCGCTCGGCATGCTCACCCAACCCGCCAACGATCTGCTCGCGGCGGTGCAGGCGGCGCTCTGAGGGGAATCCCGGCGCAGGCGAAAAGACCCCGCCCGGAAGGGAATCCAGGCGGGGTCGGTGTCCCCGGGGCGAGCGGTCGCCAACTTGGCTGGGGTGAAGGGGGAGTTGATGGTGGTGAAGTACTGGGCCACACCGGCCTTATCGTGACCTGGGAGAATGCCGAGGGTGGCGCATTGCGATCCCTCAAATTGACGGCGTCAACTTCCAACCCGTGATCACACCCGGGCGATCCCGGGTAACCGCAGCCTCCGGCACGGCCGGCCACCCACTCAGCTGGCCGTAGTCGACTGACATGCGCGCTATTGCCGAAGTTCGGTGCAGTGGGCCTATTCGTGCACAATTCGCTGTCAGGCGGCAGTTTACCGCCAATTCCGGTGCCTCAGCGCACGTTTAGGCCCATGATCAACTCGTGCGGCCCTCAGCGGCAACACACCCTCATGCCGCGCGTCGCGCTCACCGAACCGGCGAGCGCGGGCAGGGCGAAGATCCACGGGCCGAGCCGATCCGGGGCCGACCGAACGCGCCATGTTGCCGATTACGCGATGATGTTTTCCCCCCTAGCGAGACGCCCGGCCTGGGCTTCCAGCCGCAGCCGGGCCAGCATGCGGGCGTGGCCGCGATCAGGATGCCCGAGGGTTTCCAGCACCACGCGCTCGGAGTCGGCCAGCACCCCCAGCACTGTCTGCCTGCTCAGGTCGGGGAATTCCTGACCGAGGTCGGTCGCGGCGGCCCGCAGTTCGGTGAGAACGTCCGCGGCGGAGCGGGTATCGGTGAAGGCGAGCACATCGGTGATGTCCTGGACGTGGTGCAGGACCGCCACGGTGGCCCCATCGAATCGGATCGCGGTGTTCACCGGTGCCCAGACCTTGTAGCGGAACGCGCCGCGCTCGTGCGGGTTCGGCACGTCGTAACGCTGAATGCCCATCCAGTCCGAGGTACCGCGGCTGAATACCGATTCCAGCGACCACGACAGGTTCGCCACGCCGTCGGCGGTGGCATCGGCGGGGTTGTCAGGGAAGGCGTCGAATATACGCTCACCGACCAGTTTCGGCTGGGCGGTCACCTGCTCGTACGCGCGATTGACCGCGCGGATGCGGAAGTCGGTGTCCAGCAACAGGTACGGCTTGTTCCGGGTGTGGAACCAGGACGAGGTATCGATCGCCTCGGTCATCTCCGCCGTCAGCATGGCCACCTCCCGGCGAGTCGCACTTTCGCCACACCGCGTGGCGGGAATGCCGCCATCATCGCTCGACCGTTCCCATCGCGACCAGAGGTGATTGGTCCCCTCGCGATACACCAAAGTCCCTTCGTAACCAACCGGTGTGTCGCGGGAACAGTGCACGAAATATCGATCGAGGCGGGCCAGCGCTTCGGACGTGGCTTCCCGCGCGAAAGTCAGCCGTGTCAGTACCTCCTCGACATGGCTGCGAGCGGCCTCACTGACTACGCGAGCACGGGCGGCCTCTGACTTGGCGTGGGCCAGCATGGCCCGGACGCGAATGAGATCGACAGACACCCGAGGATCCTTTCCTCCATCGTTGGCGCCAGTATGCGCCCGCTCGACTGCCTCGACGACCCGTTGGAAGAACGTCCGCTTCTGCCGCGAGGCGCGCTGACCGAAGGGGCCAGCGCGGCGCGGCGGAAGATCAACCGGCCGTGCCGAACTGACCCGTCCCGGACGTCCGCCATTGCCGACGAGCGTGCGATCAGCTGGGCTCTGTGCCATTCGAGAAGGCGGCTTCGATCGCCTGCTTCATCTCGACGATTCCGAACTGTGTGCGGATGTGGATCTCCGGCGCGACAGTGTCGGGCAGGACGTCGGTGATCCAGACCAGTCGGCCGTGCTCGCCGTCCGCGCGGACCTCGAACGATGCGTGATGGTAGTCCAGCGCGGGCCGGGCCCCTTCGACAACGGAGTACGCCAGCCGCCGCGAATCCTCGTCGATCGCGACTATGAGTTCACGAACGATGTGCCCGTCAGGGAAGGTCAGAAACCGTTCCGCGCCTTCGATCCTGGTGTCGGCCACCCGTCCGGGAAGCAGACGTTCATGGACGGCCCCGATATCGCGAATGACATCCCAGATATGTTGCGGTGCAGCCTTTATCGCGACTTCATGACGAATGGTGGCCATAACTCCCTGATCTCCCGACAGAACAACACTCAACCTATCCCGACAACCTCCGCCGGACACCTCAGCCATCGCCCGAAGATCCTGCATTGCCGCGTGTCGCGCTGACCGAACCGGCGAGCGCGGGCGGGGCGAAGATCCACGGGCCGAGCCGATCTGGAGCCGGCCGAACGCACCATATTGCCGATGGCACGATGTCGGGGGCAATTTCGGTTGTTTACCGGTGGCGTCCGCCTGCGGGGTGGGGTCGGTTCAGCGTCCATCCCCGGTGGCGGTGAGTGCGGCGGTGGTGAAGGCGCGAATTCGGGCGTTGGTGCGGTCGGCGGGCCAGACCAATCCCCATTCCAGCAGTGGAGTATCGCGCAGCGGCAGGTAGGTGATGTCGGGGCGGACGTGGTAGCGCTGGGCGTGCGCGCCGATGGGCAGGACGCCCCGGCCGATTCCGACCAGGGTCAGAGCCTCGTGCAGGGTGGCGGCGGCTGGTCCGGTCGGCATATCGGCGGTCGGGGTGGCGGCAGCGGCGAGATGGATCACGGGCAGTTGCGCAAGTTCGGCGACGGGCACCTCGCGTCGGCGCGCCAATCGGTGTCCGGCGGCGACCGCGAGCACGTAAGCCTCTCGGACCAGTACCGGACTGTGAGCGAGGCCGGGTTGGGTGCCGGTGAAGGGGCACAGGCCCACGTCGATGTCGCCGGAATGCAGCCAGTCCGGGATGTCGGCGGGCTGCGCTTCGCGGATGCGGACTTCGCAGCCCGGAGTCCGGCGGCGGAATTCTTCGGTCGCGCCGATCAGCAGCTGCGCGGCGGCCGGGCCGACGAATCCCACCCGTAGTTCACCGGTCACACCGCGCCCGGCATCGACGGCTCGCTGCAGCGCGGCGCCCAGTTCTGTCCACGCGGGTCGCAGTTCCTCGGTCAGTTGCGTCCCGACCGGGGTGAGCGCGACGTGGCGGCTGGTGCGCTCGAACAACGCTGCCCCGACGCGGCGCTCCAGCTTGCGCACGGTCTGGCTGACTCGCGCTGTCGACACGCCCAATCGCTCGGCCGTGCGGCCGAAGTGCAGTTCCTCGGCCAGGGTCAGCAGCGTCTCCACCTCGTGCCGTTCGATCACCGGCCCTCCCATCGTTAAGTCTCGCGTAACGATCGTGGCGGAAGAGCGCGTTGTTCACCACTCGCCCCGGCAGCAGAGTTGAGACCACGGCAACCACGCCGGTCGATTCGAGGAGAGTTCGAAGTGAGCACCACCCATCAAGCGTTGAGCGCATCGTCGGCCGACCTCGCCGCAGTCGTCGCGGAGATCCGTGACCGCGCCGAGATCACCGACGCGCTGTACCGATTCGGCCTCGGTCAGGACACCAAGGATCGGGACCTGTTCGCCTCGGCGTTCACCGAAGACGCCGAGTTGGACTTCCGTCCCGCCGCTGCCCGCTGGGGCGGCGCCCCGCCGGTCATGACCGGCCGCGACACCATCGTCACCACCATCCTGGCCATGTTCACCGGCCGCGTGAGCACCACCCACCAGATCGCCAATCCCCGCATCAGCATCGACGGCGACACCGCCACGATGACCGCCCTGGTCGAGGCCCAGCATCTGCTCGTCGCCGACCCGGCCGTGCACGCACTGCTGAAGAACCCCTACGAGGTAGAACTGCGCCGCGACGGCGACCGGTGGCTCATCTCGCGGATGCGCATCGACAACACCTGGTTCACCGGCGACCCCACCGCCATCTTCGCCTGAAAGGACACCCCGATGAATTCAACGAATCATGCTGCAGCACAACATAATCGACAGCTACGGATTGCGGTTCTGGGTGGGACCGGACTGATCGGCACGCGCATCGTGGCGGCATTGTCGGCTGCCGGGCACGACGCGTCGGCACTGTCGCGCTCGACCGGTGTGGACCTGTTCACCGGCGACGGCCTGGCCGACGCACTCACCGGAATCGACGTCGCGATCGACGCCACCCAGGCCCCGACACCCGACGACACCGCGGCCGACTTCTTCCGCGCCACGGTCGGCAATCTGCACGCCGCCGCACACAAGGCCGGAGTACGACACTTGGTGCTGCTGTCGATCGTCGGTGTCGATCGGGCTCCCGATCTCGGCTACTACCGGGCGAAAACCGTGCAGGAGAAGCTGTTCGAGGCCGGCTCGATCCCGTACTCGATCGTGCGAGCCACTCAATTTTTCGAATACCTCGACGAAATCATCTCCTGGACAACCGATAACAGCATCGTCCGGCTACCCGCCACCAGGGTGCAGCCGATCGCCGCCACCGACGCCGCCCGGTTCGTCGCCGAGGTCGCCACCGGGCGTCCGCTCGACCGCACCATCGATATCGCCGGCCCCGAGGCGTTCGGCCTCGACCAGCTCGGCCGAATCACCCTCGACGCCATCGGCGACCACCGCACGATCAACCCCGACCCCACCGCCGGTCCCTTCGCCCTGGCACCCCACAACGCCCTCACCGCCGACCCGGCCGCCCGCCTGGCCACCACCCGTTACCGCGACTGGCTTGCCACGCGCGCAACAACGACCCTGCCCACCCACCAGGCCGCACCCGCCTCGGACCTGAGCGTCGACGCCTGATACCACCACCGAACCAAGCCAGACGAGAGCTATCGTCAACGCACTATTCTGGCTGCCCCTTCAGTCAAGGCGTGGGCAGGTGTGTGGGGATAGTCTGTTGGGCGGGTCCGGGATGTGGCTTGTCCGAAGGATCGGTATTCGGGGTCAGACCGATCGCGCTGGAGTCAGTAGTCGTTCCCGATTGCCCTCCCGGGCCTGCTGATTCGCGACGTTGCTGGTCGGCGAGCAGTTGGGCGTAGACGACGTTGGAGAGCCTGCGTTTGAGCGCGTGGATCGCTTCCATCGAGGTTTTCCCGGCGGCTTTCTTGCCGTCGTAGTAGGCGCGTCCGGCGGTGGGGTGGCGGAGCTGGACCGCGGCCATGATGTGTAGAACGCGGTCGGTCTTTCGGCCGTTGCCGGTGGCGAACACCCGCACTTGTGCCGAGAGTTTGGAGGGCACGCCGATCACGGTTTCCCCGTCGTGGATCAACCGGTGCGCCAGATGGCGGCCGATGCCGTTGCAGCCTTCGATAGCGTCGCGTTATCGCCTGACGCACCGCTACTTCGAGCTGGGGCATTCCCCTTTCGAGCCACTCCCGCGCGGCACCCGGTGGGAGGCAAGCCAAAGAGAGCCACACCAGGCCAGATGGCAGGCAGCCGCGAGCCGAGTCTCCCACCGGACACCTGGGCCAGCCCCTGGCCAGGACCCGGCCCTACCCACCATTCTCTCAGTAGCCGCGAGCCGCGCTGATCGAATCGGCCAGCGCGGAAGATCAAGTGGCGGTGTCGGTCCGAGGTCGTCCGAACGTCCTGAACTGCCGATGCGAGCCCGTTCGAAGGCGTCATAGCGAACGATCATTAGGGTTGGTCGCATGGCAGATGACGAGGTGTTGGTTCAGTCGTTGCGGGATATGGCGTGGTTGGCGACCCCGATGGCCTTGCGGGTCGCCGCGACGCTGCGGCTGGCCGACCACATCGGCGACACCGGAGCTTCGGTCACTGCACTGGCCGAGCGAACCGCCACCGCGGCACCGGCACTGGCCCGGGTGCTCGCACACCTGGTCACTCTCGACGTCCTCACCGCTGACGGCGCCATCTATCGCCTCACCGAGCTGGGTCGGCAGTTGCGTTCCGATGCCGACAACGAACTGCTGCTGGAACTCGACATCAATTCCGCGATCGGGCGCGCGGAGTTGGCGTATGTGGAACTCGAACATGTGGTGCGTACCGGCGAGGCTGGTTATCCTCGCCGCTACGGCCGCGACTTCTGGTCCGATCTCGCCGAGACACCAGCGCTGCGAGAATCGTTCGATGCCAAGATGACTCGTCGATTCCAGGCGATCGCACCGCAGATCGCCCAGCGCTACGACTGGAGCCGGTTCGCCACCGTCGTCGATGTCGGCGGCGGTCAGGGCACGGTGTTGAGCGCGATCCTGCGAGCGCATCCGAGCGTGCGTGGGCACCTGGTGGACTTGCCTGATACCGCGGCCCGCGCTGTCGAGGAATTCGCGGCGGCTGGTCTAGGCGACCGCGCGACCGTCACACCGGGCAGCTTCTTCGATCCGCTGCCCGCAGAGGCGGATGCCTATCTGCTCAGTGACATCCTGCACGACTGGGACGACGACCATGGCAGCCAAATCCTGTCCCGCTGTGCCCAAGCCGCGGGCACGACAGGAACCATCCTCATCGTCGAGGCTCTGCACGGTCGCGGCTCCCACACCGCCATCGATCTGACCATGCTCGTGTTCTTCGGCGGCCGTGACCGCACCCTCGACGAGTTCGCTGCACTGATCGCTGCGAACGGACTGCACCTGAAATCGGTGTCGAACATCGCCGACAACCGCACCCTGCTCGAGGTCGCAGCTCACTGAGTGGATCGGGAAGACGCTGTCGACGGAACGCACCATCATGCCGCAAGGCGCGCTGACCGAAGCGGCCAGCGCGGCGCGGCGGAAGATCAACCGGCCGTGCCGAACTGACCCGTCCCGGACGTCCGCCATTGCCGAACGCGGTGTGCGGCGGGCTTGTCAACCGCGGGTGAGGTGAACGAGCGGGCGTCACCGGACCGAGGGTTCGGGGTGGAGCTGCTCGATGCGGTCGCGCTTGGTGTACATGTCCCAGTAGTGGTCGGCGAGGTCGTCGGGGTCCATGAGGGGCCCGGCCGTGTCGGGCATGGCCGCGGCGGCGATCTCGCCCATGTCGCTGCCGGCGATGAAGGCAGCCACGGAGAGAGTTCCGGCGTAGGCGCCGATCGCGGAAAGCTCACCGTTGAGCGAATACAGCCAGTTACGGGCGGCCGCCATCAGCGGACCCACGCCGCTCATATAGGGACGCGGCTCGACAGCGGTGTAGCCGGTGGTCATGAGGAACGCGCCGTCGCCGCGTTCGGTCCACTCCGCCAGCACGGAGCGGAGAACCTCGACCGGGGTGAGCAGCAGCAGTGGGCTGTCCTTGCGCAGGGTGGCCGCGTCGACTCGGGTCGCTGGGCTGAATGCTTGCTCGCCGCTGATCGGCCCGTACTCGATCACATCGATGCGCCCGAAGCGGTCGCGGATGGCCTGGACCGTAGCGGGGACCTGCTCGGGCTCGGACAGATCGGCGGTGAAACCGGCCGCGTCGATGCCCTCGGCCTTCAGTTGCCCGACGAGTGCGTCGAGGCGCTCTTTGCCGCGGGCGACCAGCGCCACACTGAAGCCTTCGCGGGCGAAGCGGCGCGCGACCGAGGCGCCCAGGCCCTTGCCGGCGCCGAAGATGGCGATCACCTTGGACATGGATGGTCTCCTCTGAATTGTTCGGATTGCGGGTAGGTGGTACAGAGGTTCGGGTGGCGCGCGGGGACGGCATGGGGCCGCGTCAGCCGCGCTCGGGTCGGAAAGGCCCAGGAGATCCCCCAGGGAGAAAACCGGTTCTGCCTTGCCGAAGTAAGTCCGGAAGATCGCCGCCCAGGCCTCGTGGTTCCGGCCCTGCGCGGAGGCATGGGCGAGGAACTCGTGCGCCAGGTCGGTGTTGCCCACCATGTTGTCCAGAACCCGGTACGGGCTCAGACCCTCACCGGCGGCCAATTCCTCGATCCGCCGGGTCGAGGCCTCGGCCTGGCTGCCGCTCACTCCGTGCTGACGCAGCAGGGCCTCGCGGACGGAGTAGGTGCGTCCCGCGGGGAAGCTGCTGCTCAGTGGAAACGAATGGTGGACCACCTCTACCTCGTCGCGGTGCTCGAACCTCTCGACGGCCCGTTCCAAGCGGTAGTTGCCCAGCCCGCACCACGGGCAGGTCACCTCGGACCAGATCTCGACCTTCATCACACACCTCCAATTCCTACCTTTTGTTCGTAACGCCATAATGGGCCAGTATCGGAGGCGGTACAAAAGGCACACCGGTGTGCGTGACGGAGAGGAATGTGCGTCATGGAGGTCACCGACGGCCCGGGAGCGGCAGCGACAGCAGGCCCGTGCGCGAACATCCCCGCCGAACACATGGACTTCATCCGACAGGTCCTCGACCGTGTCGGCGACAAATGGAGCCTGCTCGTCATCGCGGTACTCGACGCCGGCCCCCTGCGTTACAAAGACCTGCAACACCAAGTCCCCGGTATATCCCAGCGCATGCTCACCCTCACCCTGCGCCAGCTCCAGCAGGACGGCCTGATCGCCCGCACCGCCTACGCCGAAGTCCCCCCACGAGTGGAATACGCCCTCACCTCACTCGGCCACGGGCTCCACGAGATCGTCACCTCACTGATCGGCTGGGCCGCCGACCATCACGACGAAATCCGCGACCACCGCGCAAGAGCCATCGCCGCACCCTGAGCGCCAACCTGGAACCCTCTGCAACAGGTGTTCCCCTGTCCAGGACCGTCCGTCAGAGCCGACCGCCCCAAGTGGTAAGCCAGCCCATCGGGTCGGCGAAACCCCTTGAGCGGTGCCCAGTTTCGCACTCATGAGACCCGCGCTCGGGCGAGCGGTGGCACGTTCACGCTCACACGTTGCCCCGAATACCGCCGGCGTTTGGTCCTGCGAGCCTGTTCTCTGTCTAACCATCGACTGCCTGGGTAGACGAGCGGGTGCGGAATGCGAGTGGTGTGGTGCCGACGCGCTGCTGGAAGTATTTGGAGAAATTGGATGCGTCGTCGAATCCGAGGTCTGCGGCTATGCGTGCCACCGGGTTCCGGCTGTGGACCAGCAGTCGCTTGGCCTCGAGGATGATGCGTTCGTCGATGAGCTGCTTGGCGCTCAGGCCGGTGTTCTCCCGGGCCAGGCGGTTCAGCGTTCGGGGCGAGTAGCCCAGCCGCGCGGCATAATCGGCTACCTGATGCCGACTTGCGAACCCGGTCTCCAGCTCCTCGCGGAACCAGACGAACGCCTCTCGGGTCGGCGGACGGTGACGAGCATCGGCGGGTGAGGCCAGCATGAGCAGTAACAGCGCGGCAGTCAGCAGCCGAGCACGCGCCTCGGCCCGAATCTCCTTGCCGGATGGATCATTCGAGGCTTCATCAACCGCGAACAGTGCGCCCAGCGCCGATCCGGCGGGATGCCCGTCGAGTGTGGCGGCGGGCCAGTGGCCGGGTGTGCGCACCTCGGCGGCGCGGATCCAGTCGCGGGCATCGGAATCCACCACCGCCGGGGTGAACATGGCCACCGGGCCCTCGATATCGGCGATCGCGCCCCACTGATGCACCTGGCCCGCCCGGATCCACACGACGTCACCGCGCGCGAGCGAGTAGTCAGCGAAGTCGATGCGGTGGCGCGTCCGGCCCGTCTCGATGCGCATGAGCAGATCGAAATCCAGTCGCTGCGGCGTCAGGAATTCCTGCGGGCCCCCGCGTTCACGGATCCCCGCCAGCGAGTTGATCTCGATCCTGCCGACCACGCCCGCGGGTGGCGAGTAGCGCACGGGCCGGATGGCCGGATCGACTATGTGTCCCATTTTCACCATGTTATGACCCGGATGAACCATGAAAAGCGCAGTTCAGAAGAATAGCCTCTGTGTCATAGCAAGTGACGATGACTGAACAGGAGGATTGCGATGACAGCTCTCGACTACCGGATCTTCGACGCCGCCGATTCCTCGTTGAACAAGACCAGCGTGCTGGTGACCGGCCCGACCGAGGCGCTGGTGGTGGACGCGGGCTTCACCCGCGCCGACGGGCACCGCATTGTGGCCGAGGTCCTCGACGCAGGTAAACGCCTCACCACCGTCCTGATCACCGCCGGTGACCCGGACTTCTACTTCGGCGCGGAGGTCATCGCCGACGCCTTCCCCGAGGTGAGATTCCTCGCGCCCGCCGACGTGCTCGACCACATCAAGGACAGCTACGAGGGCAAGCTGCAGGCGTGGGCACAGCTCGGCGCGAACCTGCCGACCCGGCTGGTCGAGATCGCGGCCCTGACCTCGGACACGGTCACGGTGGACGGCACGCCCCTGGAGATCCGCCGGGGCAGCGGCGCGCTCGGCGATCGGGCCTGGTACGTCTACGAACCGGCCGGACGCGCCCTGCTCGGTGGGGTGCTGCTGTTCGAGGGTCTGCACGTATGGACCGCCGACAGCTCGACGCCCGAACAGCGCACGGCCTGGATTCGCGCCCTCGACGACCTCGAGGCTCTCGATCCGGCCTTCGTGGTCGCCGGGCACCGCGCCGCTGGGACTCCGACCGACCTCACCGCCATCCGCCACACCCGCGAGTACTTGCAGTTCTTCGAGAAGACGGTCGCCGATTCCCCGGATGCCGCCACCGCCGAAGCCACCCTGCTGGCCGCCTACCCGGACGCCGGTCTACTGATCGCCGCGAACCTGGGCACCAAGGTCGCGAAGGGAGAAATGTCATGGGGCTGAACCAGATCGACGAATCCCCGGCCGCGGTCGTCCGTCGCCAGTACCTCGCCTCGGCAGCGGGTGACCTGGCCGCGCTGCGGGAAACCCTTGCCCCGGACGTGGAATGGACCGAGATGGCGGGGTTCCCGCTCGCCGGCACCTACCGCACCCCCGAGGGCGTGACCTCCGCGGTCATGGAACGACTCGGACAGCAGTGGGACGGCTGGACCGCCCACGACGACACTTACGTGGTCGACGGTGAGAACGTCGTCGTGCTGGCCCGCTACACCGCCACCCACAAGACCACCGGAAAACCGCTGAACGTCCGTGTGGCACACCACTTCACGGTCCGCGGCGGCCTGATCGTGCGCTTCGAGCAGTTCGTCGACACCGCGCTGGTCCGCGACGCGGCTACCGCGTAATCGGAGAATCCCACGACCGAAACCACTTTCCCCGCACCAGTGCACAGCTACCGGGCCGAGTTCGGCGACCTCGCCTTCCGGCTCGACCTCCATCCCGACGCCACCAACCTACTACCCGATCGCGCCGAACGCCGGAGACGGCAGCGAGACAATCGAATACCCGGCAGCGCCCATCGGTCTCATCTTCCGCGAGCTTCGAAGGCTGGACTTCGAGTCCGGTGACGTCATCGTCGGCGAGACCGAACGCTCGTCGCCACTGCCCTAGCTGAACGCACGAAACTGCCGCGAGGCGCGCGGTTCGAAGCGACCACGCGGCAGGTCTGGAAGATCAACGAGCTGAGATCGTCTCGGCCCTCCGAACGCACTGACATGGCCGATGAGGGTGTGGGGGATTTCCGCCGTTGGCCGACGGTCAGAGGCTTTCGTCGTACCGCGTTGCTCCACAACCGATTAGGACAATCGCCCGATAGCAGCTGATGTCCTGGACCCCTACTGTCGAGTGCGTAGCAGGGGAGGACACCCAGCATGTCCCTCCGAGGATGGCCCACTGTGCGCTGGATACGATCGGGAATCTTCGCTGACCCGCCAATGGAACTCACAGACGCCGAACGTAAGCGAGGCGAGCGAGCAGCCCGGAAAGCAGCCCGCCAGGCGCAGAAGTCCCCGGCGCGGACAAAGCGGAACCAGTATCGGCGCTACCGGGAAAAGGCCGCCGACAAGTATCTGGATTGGCCGCAGTGGCGCATCCGGCAGTCATGGGCGGCCTCGGTGGTATCGCACTCGCCGTCGGACTGAACGGGCGTGGCAGTCGAGCGTCCAGGATCTGTTATCCAGCGATGCTGGCTCTCGGGCTGCTGTGTCTGGTGTGGTTCTTGATCGGAAGAATTGGACGTGACGCCGCGGACATCGGCATCGGTTTCGTGCTCCTGACTGCCGTACTCCCTGGATTGCCCGGCCTTTTCGGAAGCGGAGCAATTGTGTGGGCTGATCGGTGGCGTGACCGATGAGTTTGTGGCTCTCGGTCGGTCAAAGCGTGTGACATCCGAGGAAAGGACATCGCCATGTCGGAGCTTCTCGTCGACTTCATCACCTCGCTCGACGGCTATGCGTCAGGTGAGGGGTGGCCAGGGTTTTGGGGCCTCGAGGGTCCGGAGTATCTCGCGTGGCTCGGCGAACAGCCCGAGGCCACCCATCTGATGGGAGCGAACACCTACCGATTGATGTCGGGCTTCGCGGCCGGCGAGGTCCCCGCCGGCCAAGACGAGTTCAGGCCCGAAGAAGAGGCGTCGGTCGATGGACTCACGAAAGCGTCCAAGGTGGTGTTCTCCTCCTCGCTCGAGGGCCCGCTGACGTGGGCCAACTCCACGCTGGTGCGGGAGGATGCCGTCGAAGCGGTCCGCGCGATGAAGTCGAGTGGGTCTGGGCTGCTTGCCACGATCGGCAGTCTGAGCTTGTGCAGGTCCCTGCTCCGAGCCGGACTCGTGGACCGATTCCGGGTCGTGATGTTCCCGGTGATCACCGGTGCCACGGGCGCTGAACGCATCTACGACGGCTATCCGGACGTCGCCCTCGAAATGATCGACCACCGCACCTTCGACGGTCGCATCCAGCTGGTCGAGTACCGGCCGCGGGTGCTCGAGCACCCGCCGCTCGGCACTCCGGCCTGACCTCCTGCCCGCCCGCCGGCCGTAGTCGGGGTGCCACGCCTCACGGGGTCGCCGAAGACCAGTCGGCCGTGCAGATCTGGGGCGGATCAACGCACTGGGGGTTTGGGTTGACGGGTTGGGCCGGTGCTCGCATCGGCTTGGCGGAAGACGCTCGGTGGCAGGCCTTTCCAGCGGATAAATGCGCGGCGGAGGGTTCTGACGTCGCTGTAGCCGAGGCGTGCTGCGACCGAACTGATCGGGAGGTCGGTGTTGCGCAGGAGATTTACGGCGTGTTCGTATCGAACTGTTTCGAGTTCGTCTCGCCAGGTGGTGCCCTGTTCCTGCAGACGGCGCTGAATTGTGCGCGGGGCGACTGCGAGACGGTCGGCGACCGTTCGCAGGTCTGTGTCGCCGTGGAGCATCGACTCGTGAATCGCGATGCGCAGTGTGCTGCTCCAATCCTCGGCGACTCGGAACGAGGACATGAGCATCTCGGCGTAGTGGCGGTGAATGCGAGCCTGGTGCGGGTTGCAGTCGGTCGGAAGATTCGCGGCGTCGAGGAAGGACATCTCCGCGTAGGGGGCGCCGAACTCGATTCTGCGGGTGCCGAATACGTCGACCAGGTGTTCGTGGGTGCGTGGCGCGGCCTGGGTGAGTCTGACGCGAATGGGGACCAGATGCACGCCGGTGGCTTCCCGGACGCGGCGCAGCATGAGTGCGAGCGTGAACTCCTCGCGAGCCGGAATGATGGCCTCGGGCAGTAGGGCTACGGTCTCACGAATGGTGAACAGTCCGCCGTCCACGATGATCGCCGCGCCCGCGGCCGGGCTGGCTACCAGGGGGCGGAATTCGTGCACGGTGCGCAGGCTCTCGGCGAGGGTCGGCCCGTTGGAGAACAGGTAGTCCCACACCCCGAAGCATCCGCGCTCGGTCGCGACGGATATCGCCGGACCGACTCCGGCCCCGCCGATCTCATCGATCAATTGCCATGCCTGCCACACCGCCCCGGAGGGGATCCGGATGAGTTCCTCGCCGAACAGGCCCACGTTCAATCCGGGGATGCCGTGGAGGAGATCACGAGGAACCCCGATCCGCACCGCGGTGGAATAGATGGGCGCGGCGGTGCGAGCCGGGACAGTGCCTTCGAACATTCGGCGAAGTATATGCAGCCGGTTGCCCAATCGAACCAATGTACCTACTGGTTGGTTTGCCGTATCGACTCGCCGCCGACCTGGACGAATGTGTGCTGGGAAAGCTCGACTGAACCACACATCCGAGGGTCGTTGTCGCATGGGTTCTTCAGCATCCGCGCCGATGCCGCGTTGAAGGCGGTACTCGAGCGACACGGCACCCTCGAGCAATGGCTGACGTGGCCGGGTGAGAACAGGTGGCACTACCGGTGGGCGGTGCCGCGCCGAGATTGAAATCGCGTTTGCCGACTGTGCCGGCGCGAGCCGGGAGTGGGTCGCGCCGGCGGCGGCATGCGAACCGGAAGCCCGGTACGCCGGGGGAGTGACCGGCGTTACAGTGGGAGGAAATGCGGAGGAAGTCCAGTGAGCACAGTCGCGCAGGGCAGCCCGTGGGTTGCCGTCCGTCCGGGGGACGACGTCGCCCAGCTGGCGGTGCGGATGTCGTTCGCGCACAGTTCTTTCCTCGAAGGAGGCGGGCTGCCGCCGGTGCGGCCGGGCGGGGATTCGGTGCGGTCGGTGGTGCTGGACTCGTGGCGGCGCAGCCGCAGCAGCGGGGTGGACCCGGACGGGTTCGGCGGCATGCTGGAGTTGACCGAGCCGGAGTTGCGGCGTTACCGGGCCACGCATCCGATCGGGCGGATTCGGCCTGTGGTGCGGAAACTGCTGGTCGAGGATGCCTCGGAGGCCGGGCTGCTGGTCGCGATCAGCGATGCGCGGGGGCGGCTGCTGTGGGTGGAGGGCGATGCGGCGGTCAAGGACCGGGTCGCGGGAATGAACTTCGTCGAGGGTGCGGACTGGAGTGAGGACCGGGCGGGCACCAACGCACCGGGGACCGCGCTGGCCCTCGACCATCCGGTGCAGATCTTCGGGGCCGAGCATTTCAGCCGGGCCGTGCACGAGTTCAGCTGCACCGCCGCTCCGGTGCATGATCCGTTGAGCGGCAAGGTGATCGGCGCGATCGACATCACCGGCGGGCCGCGGGTCGCCGCGCCCGAGGTGCTGTCACTGATCCGGGCGACGGTGGTGGCGGCGGAATCCGAGCTGCGGTTGCATCTGCTCGGTTCGCCCGCGGTCCCCGACCCTGCGACGGCGCGCTTGCAGGTGCTGGGTGCGGGGCGGCCCACACTCCTCCTCGACGGCGAACGAATTCGCCTGTCGCCCAGGCACGCCGAGATTCTGGTGCTGCTGGCCGACCATCCGGAGGGGATGAGCGCCGACCAACTCGGCATGCTGCTCGACGAATCCGAGCTGGATCCGGTGACGGTGCGGGCGGAATTGTCGCGGGTGCGAAAGATCTTGGGGGAGAGCGGTATCGGGTCGCGGCCGTATCGGCTGCTGATGGACCTGGACTCCGATCTCGGTGACGTGCGGCGGGCGCTGGCGCGGGGCGACGCCGCCGCGGCCCTGCGCGCGTATCCCGGTCCGCTGCTGCCGCGCTCGCTCGCGCCGGGCGTCGCCGAGCTGCGCGCGGAACTGCACGGACGGGTTCGTGCGCGTCTGCTGGCGGCCGGTGATCCGCGCCTGCTGGCGCGCTGGACCAGTTGCGTGGACGGGCGGGAGGACGTTGCCGCGTGGCGGGCGTATCTCGGCTCGCTGGACCGAAATTCGTCGATGTACGCCCAGGTGGAGACGCAGCTGTCGCTGCTCGATCGCAAGTTGGGCATCTGACCAGATTTTTGCAACCCCGGTGCAACCCGCCGACTCCTAGTGTCCTGGATCACACCTGACCGTCATGTCTGTCAGCAGATCGAGGAGCCTTCGATGACCGTCTTCGCCCGCCCCGGCGCACCCGATGCCCTGATGTCCTATTCCTCCCGCTACGACAACTGGATCGGCGGCGAATGGGTGGCACCGGTCAAGGGTCAGTACTTCGAGAACCCGACCCCGGTCACGGGGCAGACGTTCTGCGAGATCGCCCGCGGCACAGCCGAAGACATCGAGCTCGCCCTGGACGCCGCCCACGCGGCCGCCCCCGCGTGGGGCAAGACCTCGGTGACCGAGCGCGCGAACCTGATCAACAAGATCGCCGACCGGATCGAGGCGAACCTCGAATCCATCGCGCTGGCCGAGACCTGGGACAACGGCAAGCCGATCCGCGAGACCATGGCCGCCGACATCCCGCTGGCCATCGACCACCTGCGCTACTTCGCCGGCGCCGTTCGCGCACAGGAGGGTTCGCTCTCGGAGATCGACTCGAACACCGTCGCCTACCACTTCCACGAGCCGCTCGGCGTTGTCGGACAGATCATTCCGTGGAACTTCCCGATCCTGATGGCCATCTGGAAGCTCGCGCCCGCGCTGGCGGCCGGAAACGCGGTGGTGCTCAAGCCCGCCGAGCAGACCCCGGCCTCGATCCTGTACCTGATGAGCATCATCGGTGATCTGCTGCCGCCCGGTGTGGTCAATATCGTCAACGGCTTCGGCGTCGAGGCGGGCAAGCCGCTGGCCTCCAGCCCGCGCATCAAGAAGATCGCGTTCACCGGTGAGACCACCACCGGCCGGCTGATCATGCAGTACGCCTCGCAGAACCTGATCCCGGTGACCCTGGAGCTGGGCGGCAAGAGCCCCAACATCTTCTTCTCCGATGTACTGGCCGCCAACGACGACTTCCAGGACAGCGCGCTCGAGGGCTTCACCATGTTCGCGCTCAACCAGGGCGAGGTCTGCACCTGCCCCTCGCGCGCGCTCATCCAGGCCGACATCTACGACGAGTTCCTCGGCGCGGCGGTGGTGCGCACCAAAGCGGTGCGCCAAGGCGATCCGCTCGACACCGAGACCATGATCGGTGCGCAGGCCAGCAACGATCAGCTCGAAAAGATCCTGTCCTACATCGAGATCGGCAAGGCGGAGGGCGCGACGCTGCTCACCGGCGGCGAGCGGGTGGATCTGGGCGGCGACCTGTCCGGCGGCTACTACGTGCAGCCGACCGTGTTCACCGGCGACAACTCCATGCGCATCTTCCAGGAGGAGATCTTCGGCCCCGTCGTCTCGGTGACCTCGTTCGCGGACTACGACGACGCTGTCAAGATCGCCAACGACACCCTCTACGGGCTCGGCGCGGGCGTCTGGTCGCGCGACGGCTCGGTCGCCTACCGCGCCGGACGTGACATCCAGGCCGGGCGGGTGTGGACCAACACCTACCACCAGTACCCCGCGCACGCCGCGTTCGGCGGCTACAAGCAGTCCGGCATCGGCCGCGAGAACCACCGCATGATGCTCGACCACTACCAGCAGACCAAGAACCTGCTGGTCAGCTACGCGGGCAAGGCCCAGGGCTTCTTCTGATGCCGGTCCCCGCTCCCCGGCGGGTTCGCGCCACCGCGGCGGCGATGGAGCTGCTCCGTCGCCTCCGCGCCGCCCACGGCCCGCTCATGCTGCACCAGTCGGGCGGCTGCTGCGACGGCTCGGCCCCGATGTGTTATCCCGCAGGGGAATTCGTGATCGGTGACCGCGACGTCCTGCTCGGTCTGCTCGACCTGCGCCTGCGAGCCGGTGAGCGGGCGGAGTCCGAGCCCGCACCGGAGGATGTTGTGCCGGTGTGGATCTCGGGCCCGCAGTTCGACGCCTGGGAGCACACCCAGCTGGTCCTCGACATGGTTCCCGGCCGGGGTTCCGGATTCAGTCTGGAGTCGCCGGAGGGTTACCGATTCCTCAGCCGTGGAAGGGTTTTCGACCCTGCCGAGCTCGCCGCCCTGGGCGCGGTCGCGATCGTCACCGGTGCGGGCTTCGAACAGGGCGAGCTGCCCGTCCCCTCCGACGAGCCACAGGTCGTCGACGCGGCCGCCGACGCCTGCCCCGTCCCGGCGACGCGGCCGTCCCCCTGACCGCATCGGCGTTCGAGCGCATCCGCCGCCTTCGTCTGATCGGCCTCCGGCCTTGGTCGATCAGACGAAGGCGGGTGTCAACTCTTCGGTGATCGGTTCGAACGGGTCCGAGTGGTCATGTTCTTCCTCGGGCCTGCGGCGGTGGGTCCATTGCAGCCATCCCAGGCCGATGAGCCCGAGCAGGGCGGTGGCGATTCCGATCTTCCAGCCTGGTGGTCGCCAGGACACGATGAGTTCACCGTTGTCGGTCCCTGCCGGAATGTCGACGGCGACGAAGGTTCCGTCGATGGTGTGGAAGCCGATGTCGTGCCCGTCGAGGGTGACCCGGTAGCCGGGCCAGGCCAGGCGGGCGAACACGATCTGCCCGCCGTCTGCCGAGGTGACGTGAATGTGGCTGGTCACGCTGTCGCGGTCGAGGGGGCTGGTGGAGTCGGAGACCTTACCCGATCAAAGCATTATGCAACAGTTTCTGTGTGCCCGAGTTGAATTTGTCGGGCGATCCGCGATGCGGTTACGCGGAATCGGGGCGGACACGGCAGGATAGAGGGGGTAGGTGAATGCACAGTTTGCGGAGGTGGTCGCGATGGCGAAAGAAGTGTTGGTCGGTGAGTCTGCCGACGAGATCACCGATGCGCTGCTGGCCGCTTCTCGTCTGCTGGTCGCTCTCTCGGCGCGGTCGATCGCGCTGGTCGACGAGTCCATCACCATTGCGCAGTTCCGCACCCTGGTGATCCTGTCCACGCGTGGACCGTCGAAGGTCGTCACGCTGTCGAACGCGTTGAACGTCCAACCCTCCACGGCGGCCCGCATGGTCGACCGTCTTGTCGCGGCCGGTTTGGTGAATCGCAAACCGAATCCCGACTCCCGTCGTGAGCTGATCATCGAGTTGACGACGCTCGGTCATCGTGTGGTCGATCAGGTGACCGCCCACCGGCGGCGCGAGATCGCGGCCGTGGTGGAGCAGATGCCGGAGAAGGATCGCTCCGGCCTTGTGCGCGCGCTGACCGCGTTCACCGCCGCGGGCGGCGAACCGCACGGCGACCTCGACATCGACAGCTATCAACTCTGACCCCAGAGGTGAAGGCGGCACCGCAGACAGGTCGGCGCGGGTTCGCGACGGAGATCCGTCATCCAGTGCGAGCAGCGTCGGCAGCGCGTGGAGAGCGGCGGGCTCATGGAGTCGATCAAACCGACCATGAGCATGACGAAAGCGGTGGCCAGATAGAACGCGGCCAACGTGAAGGCAATGATGTCCAGCGTCATGGGCTCTCGGCTCCTCGGTAGCGAATCTCTCTGTCCGCCCGAGCCCTTGGTGCGTTCGCCGTGCCCCGTCGCCGCACCCTGAGGCGTATCCCGAGATCAGCAAAAGCATGCAGTACGCAATAGTTGCTCTATGCTTCAATTTGGCATCGGATCGAACCCGACCGTCACCCCGCGGTCAGAAGACCGTGCGCTGCACGCTGATTGCCGACCCGGTATAGAAAGTCGCATGACTCGTATCGGTGTCACCGGGCATATGAACATCACCGCGGACTCGATTCCCTTGATCGACGCGGAGATCTCCCGCCTGCTCGCCGCCGCGGGAGATCCCGCCGAACTGATCGGGGTCAGCTGCCTCGCGCGCGGAGCCGACAGCGTGTTCGCGCAAGCGGTGCTCGATGCGGGCGGGCGATTGGAAGTTGTTCTGCCATCACGCGATTACCGCCGGCACAAGGTCGAGCCGGACCATGCCGAGCAGTTCGACGCACTGCTGTCTCGCGCGGACACCGTGCGCGTGATGGAGTTCGACGACGCCTGCCGGGAAGCCTACGAGGCAGCCAACGATGTCGTAGTGGCAACGTGTGACCGGCTGATCGCGGTGTGGGACGGCCAACCGGGCGAGAAGGCGGGACCGGCACGGTCGTAGAACTCGCCAGGAACGAGAACCTTCCCGTAGACATTGTCTGGCCGGCCGGCGCGGCTCGAGGCTGACAGCGGCCGCTCCGACCGACTGAGCCGCCCGCTCAACGAAAAGAGCTTCGCACCGACCTCGGTGCGAAGCTCCTGCGAATCGATCGCGCGGAATCAGATGGCGCGGACGTCCGTGGCCTGGGGGCCCTTCTGGCCCTGCTCCACCGAGAACTCGACACGCTGACCCTCGTCGAGGGACTTGTAACCCGCGCCGCTCAGGGCCGAGTAGTGCACGAAGACATCCGGGCCGCCGCCGTCTTGGGCGATGAAGCCGAAGCCTTTTTCAGCGTTGAACCATTTCACACTGCCTTGAGCCATGGTGTAAGCAACTTCTTTTCTGTAGTGAGCCGGGCAAATTCTTGGTGAGTAGCCCGTTCTCGATCGCCAACTATGCCACGAGGGTCCGTGATCTCTCGCATCGCGCGGTGATTCGTCTGATTGGCAGTACGCTGGGCAGTGGTTCCGGTGATCGCCGAGCCGCTCGAGGCCTCTCTGCGGTCCTGTTTCTCGAATCGCGATGCCGCCCGAATCTCTCGGAGAGGCGAATGTGGCAACGTCCGCAGGCGAAACGAACGACCCACACCCCGCTGCCGCTGCGGCCGGGCAAGAAGACGCCGCGGACGATATCTGGGATGAGGACGACTCGGCGGCGCTGCGCCGGGCGCGCAAGGAGGCCGAGCTCACCACCTCCGGGGATTCGACGCGAGCGTATCTGAAGCAGATCGGGCGAGTTCCCTTGCTCTCCGCGGCCGAAGAGGTCGATCTCGCGATCCGCATCGAGGTCGGGCTGTACGCGGCGGAGAAGCTGCGCGCCGAGTCCTGCGATCCGTCGGGTCTCACGGTGGCCCGCCGCCGGGACCTGACCTGGGTCGTGCGGGACGGCATCGCGGCCAAAGACCATCTGCTCGAGGCGAACCTGCGCCTGGTGGTGTCGATCGCCAAGCGCTACAGCGGGCGCGGGATGGCCTTTCTCGACCTGATCCAGGAGGGCAATCTGGGTCTGGTGCGCGCGGTCGAAAAGTTCGACTACAGCAAAGGATTCAAGTTCTCGACCTATGCCACCTGGTGGATTCGCCAGGCGATTTCTCGCGCCATGGCCGACCAGTCCCGCACCATTCGGATACCCGTGCACATGGTGGAGATCATCAACAAGCTCGGGCGCGTGGAACGTGAATTGTTTCAGCAGCTGGGTCGCGAGGCGACCGTCGACGAGCTGGCCGCCGAATTGAACATTACCCCCGCGCGGGTTCTCGAAATTCGGCGTATCGCAAGGGAACCGATCTCCTTGGACCAGACTCTCGGTGAGGAGGGCACCACCCAGTTCGGTGATCTCATCGAAGACTCCGAGGCCGTCGTCGCCGACGAGGCAGTGGCGTTCATCCTGCTCGCGGAGCAGTTGCGGGCGGTACTCGGCACCCTCACCGACCGCGAATCCAGCATCATGCGCCTGCGCTACGGCCTGGACGACGGGCAGCCCCGAACCCTCGACGACATCGGGACGATCTACGGCGTCACCCGCGAACGGATCCGGCAGATCGAGTCGAAGACGATGTCGAAGCTCCGCCACCCCTCCCGCTCGCAAATGCTCCAGGACTACCTCGAATAGGGCGGTCGAGCGCGGGCCGGCTGTCGACCTGAGGTCGCGTGCCGTGGTGCGGTGGGCACCCGTCGTCGGCGTACCGTGCACCCTTGTACGCGTTCACCGAGTGGAAGGGTGCGGAAAGTGATGGAGAGGCTTCAGAGTTTGCTGCGCCGAGTCGACGCCCTGCTCCGCAAACCGAACGTTGCTACGACCCTGAGCCCTGACTCGATTCTGCTCACCGCCCCCGAGGAAGGCGACGTCTGGCGGGTAGGGGACACCGTCGAGGTGTCCTGGCGTGTCATCGGCGTGACAGGTCACCCGTTGGATGTGACATTGGTGCACGGACGAGGCCGAAAGATCGAGGACGTCGCGGTTCTCGCTGCCCGGATTCCGGCCCGCGATCTATCCGTACGGGTCATCGTGCCAGAGGTACCGGCAGGTCAGGAGTATGCAGTCGCACTCGTTTCGTCCGACCCAACCGAGATTCGTAGTAGGCGGTTCTCGATCTCGAACTGACCAAGTCGGGCTGAGGTCATCAGCAGTCCGCTCAGCTGACGTTCGGCGAACCCGGGGCTGAGGTCGCCGGCCGGTGTCGCGTTCTTACAATCGCGGGCGGCGTCGGCGTTGCAGACTGGGCGGACAGCAATGTTGTTGCGGAGAGGAAGACCCATGGCGGTTGCCACGCTGAAGATGCTCACCCTGGACAGTGCCGACGCGCGGCGAGACGCGGAGTTCTGGGCGGCCGCGCTCGGGTGGGAGATCGCCCACGTGCAGGACGAGTACGCCATGCTCACCGGTCCAGGCCACGCGCTCGGGTTCGGCACGGTCGCGGATTATCGGCCGCCCACCTGGCCGAACGAGAATGGAACCAAGCAGTTCCATCTGGATTTGGCGGTCGAAGACCTCGAGATCGCCAGTAAGCAAATGGTCGAGTTGGGTGCTACGGTGCCGGAGTTCCAACCGGGCGAAAGCTGGCGGGTCCTGCTCGATCCGAGCGGCCACCCGTTCTGCCTGACCCTCGCTGCCAATTGGGGCTAGTTGACGGTTCTGGGCATATCGGATGTAAAACGACGAATGCCGCATCGACGTCCCCGTGTTCGAGACCTTCGATGCGGACTGTCGTTCAGCCGTTAGCCTCGACCGGTGACCTGCGAATTCGAGAGCGAGATGGTCGATCGAGATGAGGCGATCGAGGTCATGGACCATTCAGCCGACACGGGGGTGCGGCTGTGGCACCGCACCGTCCCATACAGCGACGATTTCGTAGCGGTGTGCGTTGAGTTGTCGGGGGACGGAATGGTCGCGTCGATGCATGGACTCATCCTCGATTGCGTCGACGGTCGCTCGCCGCCCGGTTCCTCAACACGTTGGAGCGGGATTTCGCTGGCTGGCAAGGGATCCGGACGTGGAAGAGCATGGACCACGAATTGCGTATCGACGCGCGACATTTGACCTTGGGACATGTTCGCCTGGACTGGAGCCTGAACCGTCAGCCGAGCGAATCCCTTTCCTGGGCCGCGACGGTCGTGACCTACCTGGAAGCCGGTGAGCAGTTGCGGCAGTTCGCAGCGGCCATCCATCGATTCGTACTACCCGATGACGCCGAGCATCGGCCGTAAGGCGTGTCAGTTGTCGCCGCCGATGGCGCGTCCGGGCACCGTCGTCGGAGGAACATCCGCAGTGAAGGCGGACCAAAGCGTAATCGATTGCCCGCGATAGGGGTCGAGGCTTCAGCGGTGACCGATCACCGGTCACCGGGCTGCGACCCGAGACGCCCGAGGCGCCACCGGCGAACGCACCGATCTGCCGAGTGCGGTGCGATACTGGCGTGCGGTCGGGCCGGGGGTTGCCTGTCGTGTGGCATGGGTGCCGCGTGTGCCTTCTGTGGTCGTTGGGTCTCAAACATGCTGCAAATCAATCTAATTCGCCTGATGTGGCCGATACACTGGGTACGCCTGTTCGAAGGGGGCGATCGGGCTCAGATCTCGAGGGATTCGGAGAGGTGCCACGATGCCGCGCTACAAGATCAGCTCCGCCAAAACTGAGACCTTCCTTGTCGACACCAAGGAACCCGATGAGGACACGATCATCACCCTCGGGCGCACGGCGAGTGAATGGACGCTGTCCAAACGACTCGGCTCGGACACATTTCCCGTGATGACCGTGACCCCGATCAGTGGCGAGGCCGGTGCGGATATAAAGGAAGATTCAAACAGTCACCGCGTAAAGTATTCGCTGGGCTATGACGAGTGGATCATTACAGAATGCGGTGACGGCGAATACGCAATCGAGACCCGCGGTGGGGGCAAAATGTTCGTCGCCGATGACGGTTCGCTACAGGTCTCGAGCGATTTGTCCGCAGGAGACACCCGACAGTTTTGGCGGTTCAAGGAAGTTCCCGAGCAGGACCCGTTCAGCTGACTTCCCTGACGAGCTGCCAGGCCGGTCGGATCCCGTTCGGCCCTTTGTCGCATCCTGAACGCACTATTGCCGCTGGTCGCGCTGACCGAACTGGCCAGCGCGGGCGGGTGAAGATCGAAGGGCCGAGCTGAAGGCGGCGTTCCACGAATTCTGTTGCCTTTGTGCATATTTGAGCCGGCGCACCGCCTTGGCGGGTTCTAGTAGTGTCGCCGCTGCTGTGGACCAGCTCAGAATGTCCACCGCGTGGTGCCGCCCGGCGCAACGGTGGACACCGACACCGCCGAGCGGGGCGTTATCCGATAGACGTACCACGGTGCCGGGCCGGTCGCGGGCGCATTGAACGGAGCCGTGAGTCCTATTCCGGATTCGTCCACTTCGCACGGCCATCCACCTGCGGCCCAGGTGGCCGCGATGCGGCCGACTGTGCTCGGGTCGGTGATCTTCTCGGCCGTCCCGTTGATGACGAGATCGAATTCGTTCGCGGAGACACTCAGGGAGCAGCGCGGATCTCGCGCGACGTTCTTACCTTTTTGCGTGTTGTCTCCTGTTTGGAACCAGTACGTGCCGTCGACCCACACCGCGCCCACGGCGGTGACATGCGGCGCTCCGTCCGCATTGATGGTCGTGAGCCAGGTCGTATGCCGGGAAGGTCCACCGCTTTCCGGTCCTTGATCGATGTCGCGGTCGAGTACGGCCGCGACGCTTTCCCAGTCCTGGATCTGCATACCGTTGGAGTCGTCGAGGTTCTTGGCCTTCATCGCTCATCCTTTCCGAGGTTCACACGGGTAGACGACTCCCACCGCCCTAACTCATCGCCGGACTCGGCCTCACTTTGGACCCCTGATCGCGGTGCGCGCGCAACGGCGCGACCTAGCTGAAGACCAAAGGCCCCGGGTTATCTCGGGGCCGCCGTCGTGTTCGCACCTGCCGGCGGGGGAGCGAGAACCGCGACGTTGCGGCTCACCACCCGGGGGTTGACCACGCTTGGCGGTGTGCCGACGGAACGCTCAGGAGCGCTCAGCCCTCCGCCGATCCGATCGCGCCCGACCCCTGTCTTCTCTGCAGCTTCCCGTCGCTAGCTCTAGTGAGCTCGAATACGCGCTACTGCCGAATCCGGTGCAGTGGGCCTATTCGTGCACAATTCGCTGCCGGAAGGCAGTTCACCACCAATTCCGGTGCCTCAGTGCACGTTTAGGCCCACGATCAACTCGTGCGGCTCTCCGCGGCAAGGCGCCCTCACGTCGTTGACAAGGATGTTGCGGACCGCCAGGCCGCGGTGGGTGGTCGAGTTGGCGCGGAACTCTTATCCGTTGTCGCCCAACCACTCTGCGCGCGGGCGCTCGTATAGGTCCATGGGAGTTTCTGTGAAGCGCTCGCGGCCGAAAGTTGCGTACACGTCGCCGTATCGAGTAGGGATGATCAGGCCGGCGAACTGGTCGAGCTCGGTGTCGCACCAGCGTTGAAGTAGCTCGAAGAACTGCCGGATGTCGGTGTCGGTCATTCGTGCGCCGGAAGTGTCTGCCATGTCCTGAGGCTAGATGCATCAGTCTGCGCCGAATCGCGAGCGCGTTCGCCGCTTGCGATTACGGCACCGTCGATACGGTCACCGAGCCGCAAGTCGAATATCCGCTACTGGAAGCTGCACAAGCTTTCCGAGGCGAGGGTCCCTCGAAGCCGAAGCGCAGAATGCTGACCACCAATCGCCGTCATTCGCTCATTGCCGCGACCCGGGTGTTCGGAACGGGCCACAGGCTGGGTCGGCGAGGGCTCGTGTGCCGGCGAGCGGGGGTCGGCTGGTCGTGATGGACCGGTCGCAATCGATCGAGGGATGCTGTCGGTCAGCGGTTTCCGGCTCGTTGGCCGGCACCGCGCGGAGGTGTGACCCCGACGCCATTGTCCTACGGGGCGGGTTGGTCTGGCGTGGCGTGCCCATGGCGGGGGACTAATCGGGCATGATCGAAAACATGAGCGAAGATTTGGATCATCGGCAGTACATGCCTGTGTGGTCGGACCCGGTGATCGACAATCCTGCCTTGGCGGTCGAGAACCCCCGGTTGCCGATAGCGCACGACTACGCAGTCTTCCGGGCGGCGGCCCCGACCGAGGAATAATCGAAACCCTGTGCGCGCCGACGAAACCGGATCACCGTCGGTGCAACTCTGACCAGTCGGGGCAGTGGAGCGATACGGTGTGGCGGGTTCCAGGCGCGCGGGGTCAATCAAATACCTTTACGCGACAATGACTTTCGGCTTATCGGTGAGGTCGACCTTCTTTCCGCGCACGCGAAAACGGCCGGTCATCGCAACGCCTGCGATGACCGGCCGCTTCCGGTGGTTCTAGCTGGACTCGGCCTCGGTCTCCGGCTGGCGATGCGCGGCCAGGAACTCGTCGACGATGCGAACATGGTCGCTGTGGGTGGTGCGGGCGGCCCCGACCAGTCGGCCATAGGCGATGGGGCCGACCAGTTGCGCGACGACCGCGGGCACGTTGTCCGTGCCGAGCACCGCACGGCCTTCCTCGGTCGCGAACAACTCCTCGAACGGCTGGCGGTAGTGGTAGTTCAACGCCAGCCGGAACATGTCGGCCTTGCTCAGCTGCGTGCCCATATCAACCGGGGTACCGGCGGCGAGCCAGGTCAGGGCCACCTTGCGCACCGGTGCCGCGTGGATGACCTCGGCCTGGCGGTCGAGCAGCTCGATCAGGCGGTCACGCACCGGCCCCGCATCGGGTGCGGTCGCCACCGGCAGCAGAGTGCGGTGCAGGGCGGCCGTTCCCGCCATGACCCCCTTGCCGACGTACTGGTACATGGTGTTCTTGGCGGCCTTCTTCCGCTCGCCGTACAGGTAGATCGCCAGCGGCTTCAAGCCACCAGATTTGACCAGAGTCGCCACCGCGCGTAACTGATCGGCCCGTGTCATCGGCGCCTGCGGGGTCTCCGCCTGGCGGGTGTCTTCGGTGGTCTCGGTGGTCATCGGGATCCTTTCATCCACAACCCGCCGCTACTGCTCCGGCGGGAAATCCACCACCGATATTACGTACGGTTGTTTCACACACTCCGGCACGCCGGAGCGGGTCCGGGTCGAACCGATTCCCGCTGCCGCTCAAACGACTTCGTGGTCGACCGCGGAAGGGTGCTCGACAAACACGGAGACCGGCGCCGCCACCCCGGGGGCGGCATTTGCGATGGAGCGCACTCCGACTCCTAGGTTCGGACGCATGCGATACATCAAGCTCGGATCGACCGGACTGGAAGTCTCCGCAATCACGTTGGGCTGCATGAGCTTCGGCGAGCCGGACCGGGGCGGTGAGCCCTGGTCGCTGAGCGTGGACGCCAGCCGGGACATCGTCGAGAAGGCCCTCGAGAGCGGCGTCAACTTCCTCGACACGGCCAATGGATACAGCGCCGGAAGCAGCGAGGAGATCGTCGGTCGAGCGGTCAAGGACTTCGCCCGGCGTGAGGAGGTCGTTCTCGCCACCAAGGTCTGGATGCGGACGCGTCCCGGCCCGAACGGCGCGGGCAAGGCGATCCTCGCCGAGCTCGACGCCTCGCTGAAGTGACTGGGGACCGACTACATCGACCTGCACCAGATCCACCGCTGGGACTACGGCGCGTCGACAGTCTGGCAATCGCCGACGATGGTGAGCTGAAGTAGCCGAATGCCGAGTAACCACGCCAAGTGGGGTTGGCGCAGTCCGCCGGTGTGCATCGGTCGAACCTGGTTAGCATGCGAGGGTGCTGAACAATGCGCGAATCGAAGCCCGTATCCCCACTCGGGATCTCGCCCGTGCTCGTCGCTGGTATGCCGAGAAACTCGGCCTCGAACCGGTGGAGGAACGCGAGGGTGGTCTGCGGTACGAGGGCGCAGCGGGCGTGTTCTGTTTGTTCGCCTCCGCCGGTGCGTCGGACGGCTCGTTCACTCAGATGGGCTTCTATGTCGATGATATCGATGTGGCCGTCGCCGAATTGCGTGCTCGCGGGGTGGTATTCGAGCAGTACGACGGTGCCGTGAACGGGATCATGGACATCGAAGGCAACTATCCGAGCAAGGGCCGCGGAGAACGAGCCGCCTGGTTCCGCGACAGCGAGGGCAACATGCTCGGCATCGCCGAGGTAGTGCGCTGATCATGACACCGTGAGGCCGCATCGGCAGTGCTCGAACGCCCTGTCGTGCCGCTGGGCACCGCACCGCCAAGGCCACCATCGCCCTCGGTCGAGGGCGATCGGCAGGTCATCGAAAGGGACTGCCGCACAGCGGGAATCGACCGTCCGCGATCGGGTGCGCCGAAGCCCACGGCAACGCCGCTCCGGCCGGGGACATCAGCGGGCTGCAAGCCATCGGCACCCGCCGCCCCGCTGGGCAACCGTGCCTGACCGGCTCGATCGAATCCACCATCGGTCACCCCGAAGCCGCCACGGGACCGGCCGGCTTGATCAAAACCGCACTCGCCGTTGGATTTACTTTGGTTTCAGTGGCGAGCAGGGTCATGGCGACCAACGCTGATTGCCGCCCGGATGGGGTTTTAGTTGGTGAAAGACGCGTCGAGGAATTCCTGGAGTGTCATCTTCGAGACGGTTTCGTTGATCGACTGCCGCAGCGCCTCGATGTCGGCTGCCGGGTATTCCCCGCCAGGAAACGACAGCGTCCTGAACACCAGTGTGCCGCTGATCAGGGTGGACATGACCGTGGCTTCGGCCTCGCCCTCGAATGCCCCCTCGAACTGCAACTTCAACACGCCGCTGATGAGTTCCATCGAGGTGACCCGGTACGTCCCCGTGGCAACTGATCCGTCGAGACGCGATGACGAGTACGGCTGAGGGGTCGTAGTGTCTTCCGCGGCCATCTGGAACTCCTTATCGCCGAGCATGCAATACCCCCCCGGGCCTATCGTCGACACCTGGTCCACCACTACCGAAGCTCCCACCATCATCGCAGCAAACCTTCAACGTCGCAGACGATTTCGCTTTCGTCTCGCTCGGTGCCGCTGATCAGCTGCTGCGGAAGTACTTCGCGAAACGCCCCTGGACTGGGTGCGGTACGGCAACTTTCGAGATACCGCCGCGTCGCACGTCACCGGCAAGACCGCGGATTCGCCTCGGGCGAGTGCTCAACTCGGGCATGCGGAGGCGCAGACGATCGCCACCGTTGCACTACATCGACCACGATGGATATGTCCGTCCGGCGGTGGACAACGCCGAGGCGATGGAGTCGTTGAAACCTCAAAGTCGGAGCAAAGTTGGAATCTGGAGGCCGCGTAATGTACTCGCAACGCTGTGACCTTGACGTTCAACCGGTTCAAGGCGTATCAACCTGGGTACGACGAAGCTGTTCCGAGAAGGCCCGTCAGAGGCTGGAATCGGTTCCGCACCAGCAGTTTTCGCCGTTCGGGGACTGCCTTGCAGTTCCCGCTGTTTCCTCGGGTTTCCCGCCTTCGGGCTCTCAAACGTGGAGCCAAAAATGGAGTCCGATTCCCGCTAGTTCCCATGCGGTCAACCATCGGTATCGGCGTGGGGACGTTAGTTTCGAGCGTAAGGGATCCGGAGTCATGCGGGTAGATGAAACGCCTCCCATGTGGATCAACGGTGGCCACCCACCTGTACGAGCCGCTCGGCGTGTCATTCGGCGACACTCCGGCGAGTTTTCGAGGCTAGCAAACGGCTGGCGAATCTTTCTCTTTGCTGTCGCTAGGAGGTCGACGACGATCAGTTTCGTCCGTCTTTCCGAGTTCGTCACCGCTGAACAAGATGTCGGCCGTGTGGTCTCCGTAGCGCACTGGTCTGCTTCGTGTGGTGGTCGCTGTCGAGCACATTCCGATGCGCTTTCCCGGATGGAGGTGAGGTACAAGGTGCTTGTAAATGGGTTCGGTACGAGTTCGAGACACAGGTTCGCCGCGTGCCGACGGCGCACGGGTCTTGTACAGGCTGCTGGTGATCGGAGGCGCGATGAATGACGACGATCGGGACTCGCTGATCCGGCAACACTTCCGGGAGTACAACCTCATCATCGGCACGGCGGAGAAGGCGAAGGAGGCTCGGCTGAGCCTGCTGCGGAGGCTTCGTACTGCGGATCCTGAGTACTACACGCAGGACCGTTTGGCCGAGCTGTCGGATATGTCCCAGCAAAACATCTCGTATCTACTCGCCCGGCGCCGACGGCGCGGAGTAGCCCCTGTGGCGCGTGACCACCACTAGCCAGTGTGCATGTCGCGGGTCATAACGGGCGCAACGACGAGTGCTCAGACCTGTAGTGTCCTGATCCGTCAAACATGCTGAGCGATCATCATGGGCGATTACCCCCGAACGAGCCCCGAACCGACGCAGACCGGTCCGGGGCTCGATTGGTCATCGGGGCTCCGTGAGGTGTCGGCTTCGAGGATTAAGGTCTGGATGTCCTCGGGACTGCGAGGAAATCGCTTCGCGCTGATGGAGGTTGGATGCCGGAAGATCCGTTGGGAGCGTTCGTCGATACGCTCGTCACGCCGAGCCCGGATCGGCAACTGGTTGCGGATCGTCGAGCGCTGATAGACCGGCTTCTCAAGTCGGCGGGCGTGTGGATGACATTCGAAAGCGGCTCGTTCACACATGGGACTGCGATTCCCGGCCACAGTGATGTCGACTTGATGGGCCGCATCAGTGCGGCTGAACGTCCGGTCAGTCCGAGTTGGGCGCTCACCAAGGCTAAGAATGCGCTGGCCGTCGAGTCTTGGCGCTTCAGAGAGCTGAAGGTCGGCAGCCCTGCAGTGAAGATCCAGTTCTCGACAGGCCCCCACTTCGAAGTGGCGCCCGCGTACTACTCAAGCCGGAAGGGCAGTGACGACGTCTTCGTGATCCCGGGACCGAACGAGGAGTGGGTCGAGTCGGTGCCGGCTGCGCACAACCGATATGTGAGTGCGCAGAACGACCGCCTTGGGAAGAAGGTGAAACCTCTGGTGCGGCTTCTCAAAGCATGGAAGTACCACAACGGCGTGCCGATTTCGTCGACCTACCTTGAGCTACGTGCTGCGCAACACGCTGCCGGGGAATCGAGCATCTACTACGACATCGACATGCGTGTTGTGTTGCTGAAGATGATCTCGTCGAACTTGGCCGCCATGAATGATCCGATCGGGATCGTGACTCGCATCCGACCGTGTTCGTCGGAACAGAACCGTCTCACCGCCCTTGCCGCGATCCGTCGTGCACACGCTGCTCTTGAACGTGCCTATGTGGCTAAGAAGACCAGGGACGCATCTGAGTACTGGAAGTCCATGTATACGCTCTTCGGCGCTGCCTTCCCGTACCCCTCGTGGTGAAAGGATGTCTGCTGTGGATGATCTACGTCAGAGCCTCCAGGCCGAAGCCGACCATATGCTCAGCGATCTGCTGTACACCGAGAAGTCTCACTTCGCGGCTGCCGAACGTGGTCAACGAAGTCATCTGGTTTTTGGTGGTATTGCGGCGGTTTCCGCGGCGATCGCCGCAGCGTCGGTGATCGGACAGTGGTCACCTGTGGTTGCTGCGGTGGCGGCACTGGTCGCCAGTGCGTTGTCGGCCGTTCTTACGCTGGTGAATCCGCAGGAGAGCGCGCAAAAGCACCTCGACGCCGGACGGGATCTTGCGGCGTTGAAGGTCGAGCTCCGTCAGGTCCGAAACCTCGATCTCGCCGCCGATTCGACTCTTGATCTCGCTGACGTGCGACGGAACCTGGGGGAGTTCGCGAACCGGAAGAGCGAAATCGACCGAGCAGCACCAGGACTCGGGGAGCGATCGTTCCGCAAGGCGAGCACGAAGATTGACCAGGGCAACTTCGCGCCGTAGTCGACTTGGGTGGTGCGCTGGGGAGGCGACCTGACCGCCAGCCCTCCGCGGCCATGGTCGCCGTGCTCCTGGCGCCTCTTGGTGTGGAGGTAGCGGATGAACTCAGCTTTCGGTAGTAGCCGATTGGTCCGCGTACTGAGGCAAGGATGGACGGCTAGGGGTAACCGGCTCAACGCGCATAGTTACAGCGACGGTTCGGGCCTCAGGGCCGCAGGAAGGGCCGATAGACAGGCTCATTCGCGACGCGGCGGCCGCGGTCTGTCGCTGTCCATCTGGCCGGGTTGTGAACGGTGCTGACGACGAGGCCTGCAAGGGCGAGTCTGTGAAGTACGCGTCGGACGGTCCCGGAGGCGAGGCCGAGCTCGTCGGAGAGCTGCCGCACGGTGCGGGACATCCCTGGTTCCGAGGTGCTCAGCGCGCCCAGTAATATCGCCTCGGTTACGCTCATCGCCATCGCCGGTACCCCTTCGCTCTGTCCGAAGCCATTCCACAGTGCGGCATCCAAATCCAGGCATGTCTATCAATCCCGGCTCTACGGTTTGGTGACACAGACAGCCAGGACGATGGGAGGCGGTAAGTCGCAGTGCGACAATGGAGTCTGTCTTCGTGGTCGGTGTTGTCGGACTTTGCCTAGACGTTCAGCGCCGAGCCTGTGGGCGTCCATGCCCATCCGCGCATCCTGGCGATCTCTATGAGTTGATTTCTGGCACTGCATGATTGCGGTGTCGCAGCGTCCCCTGCTGTACATGTGTGATGCCGCCGTAGCAGGATCTTTACACCGTTCTCGGTTTCCAGGTATTCCGAATGCGGCAATCTGCCATGACTGACGCGGGAGATGGTTCCAGTCACAGTTCGAAGTCCCATCCAGGCTTCCCTCGATTCGATTCCACAATCTCCAGGAGGTACTGCTTGCGCCCGCATGAGCGCTTGTCATTCCCGTAACCCGCCGTGCAGCTGAGATGGAGAAGTAGCTGCGCGCACACGGTCTGCGGGAACTCCAGAACCGGGTGCCATGTACCTCGCTGGTGGGGTGTCGGAGAAATCGGTCCAGAGCTCATGATCTGACGTACTTTTCGCGGTGGCGTCCGCCATTGCGGGCGAGACTGGGCGCTTCAATCCAGCTGCCGTCTTCGAGTCGGATGCGCACGGGAGCGTTCGACCTGTCGTACCGGCCCGCGTTTCTGATGTCTTCGATCAAGCAGAAGATGACGATGGATGAGCATGTTCCAACGAACACTATCAAAACCCAAGCATCCCAGGACATTACGTCTCCTAGAGGAATCCGGTTGATTTGCCGAGTGGCGGCTCGTCGGTGGTCGTCCTCGGTGCTATCTGTAAGTAGACACCAGTTCGTCGTTGGATTACTGCCCGTAGCGGGCAGTTCATGGAATATCCTGGATTGCCCGTAACGGGCAGTGCCCGTGGCGGACATGCCCTTCGCGGGCAATGCCCGTTCCGGGCATCCCTCAGATAGCGAGGCTAATGAAATGACCGGATTGACGGTCTCTCGCCTGGATTTCGGCAACTTCATGCGGGAGCTGAGGATGCGTGCGCCACGGACGGCTGTGCTCGCGGCGGCAACTCACATCGGTGCTTCGAGGCAAGCCATCGATCGCATGGAGGATGGTTCTCCGACTAGGCTCGGCGAACTGCACATCAACGCCCTGCTCGCCTTCTACGAGACTGATGACGATGCGCGCGCGAAGGCCCTGGAGCTGTGGGCCGAGGTGAAGACCGAGGAGAAAGCGGCCAGGGGACAAGGGGCCGTTTGGAAGGCGTACAAGGACCAGGTCGCACCCAATACAGGCAAGTTCCTGCGCTTGGAAGGTGTTGCGAGCCAGATCATCTCGCACAACCCGGTGATCCTTCCGGCGCTGCTCCAGATCCCCGACTATCGCCGTGCACTCGATCTTGCGGGGAATCCGAGTCCGACCCTGGTGGACCTCGAGCGCCGGATCGAGCTGAGCGCAAAGCGTCAAACGCGGCTCGACGATTCCGGATTCCAGTACGAGGCGCTGTTGAGCGAGGCCGTGGTGCGGAACCGTGTTGGGGAGCCCCGCGTGATGCAGGTTCAACTTGAATGGCTGGCGAAGGTGGGGGAGCGCGAGAACGTGGCGATTCGGATAATTCCGTTCTCGGCCGGTGCGAATCCTGGACTCACCATGCAAACATTCGACTGGCTGGAGTTTCCCCCTGGGACAAGCGGCCTCACCTTGCCGACGGTCGTCTATGCGGAGGGTGCTATAGGCAGTGTCTTCCACGAGCACGACGAGGAAGTCGACCGATATCGACAGGCGATCGAAGCCATCCGAACGGTAGCGTTGGGGAAGCAAGACACCAGGGACCTGGTGGTGAAGATCGCGAAGGAGTTTGCGGCGTGAAGAAGCCGGTCAAAGGCGAGTGGTACAAGTCGAGCCGGTCGAACAGCGGCAATCAATGCGTGGAGGTGTTCCACGGTGACGCCGTGACGAGGGTCCGGGACACCAAGGATGTCGGCCGCGGTCCCGTCCTCGAGTTCCCGGCGGATTCATGGGCGAGGTTCATCGACAGCCGCGTATGGGAGAGCTGAGCCCGATCTCCGATCGATTCCAGTGGAGGCGCTCGCGAATCGCTTTGTGGTTGCCGAGTATTCGGGTTACCGGCCAGTCGATGAATGCTACGTGAGTCGGACGGGAAGCGCTTCGAGACGACGGAAGAAGAGGCTTCGTCGCCAGCGCAGCTCGGTGGGAGCGGTGGCCAACTGCATGTGGGGGTATCGGTGAAGCAGGGTTGAGATCGCCGCCGTTGCCTCGGCGCGAGCCAGGCGTGCACCGAGGCAATAGTGGATACCGGTCCCGAACGAGAGGTGGCGGGCCGGGCGGTCGGGGTCGAATCTATCTGGGTCGGTGGTGGATTCGGGATCTTGGTTGGCTGCGAGGAGCGAGACCATGAGCAGTTCCCCGCGGCGAATCCGTTGGCCGGCGATAATGAGGTCGGTATGCGCCTGACGTAGGGTCGCAACAGGGAGCGGCGGATCAGCGCGCAGCGCTTCGTCGAGAATGGCGTCCAGCCGATCGGGCTCCGTGAGCACGCGATCGGTCTCCTCTGGGCTGCGTAGCAACGAGAGCACGGTACCGAGAATGAGATTCGACGTGGTCTCATGTCCGGCGATCAGAAGCAGCGCTACGGTTGATAATGCTTCCTTCAGATTGACCTCGCCGGTCGAGATCTGTTGTGTGAGTGCGGTGATCAGATCACTCTTGGGGCGAACTCGTCGCGCGGCAAAGTAAGGCAGTATCAGGCGCGCGAAATCGATGCTCGCGCCCCGCAATTGACGTGCCTCGGCAACGGTGACGTCGGAGAGAATCGCCGAAGAACGTTCGATTCGCTGTTGATGTCGGCTGTCGATGCCGGTGATCTCACAGATCACCGCCACTGGAAGCGGACACGCCAGTGCAGCAACCAGGTCGACGGGCTCGGCCGAATCCATCGAATCGATCAATCCCGTTGCCAGAGCATGGATTCGAGGTTCCATAGCGGCGACGGCTCGGGGCGTGAAGAAGTCGGCTACTGCCCTGCGCAGCCTTGTGTGGTCCGGCGGATCGGATCCGAGCATGTGAGTGACCATCCACTCGGTGCCATAGCGTAGAAGCCGTTGGCGAAATCCGGCACTGGCGTCATCGCTGGATACTCCGAGCATGGTGTCGCGCCCCTTGCCGATGCGAGGATCGGTGAGTACTTTGCGCGCCATCGGATCGCCGGTAATAAGCCATCCGTGAACTCCGGACGGCGTCTCGAACCGGTGCACCGGCCCGTCGTCGTGGATTTGCCGATAGAAGTCGTGGGGATCTCGAAAGTATGCCTCGTCGAAGGTGACGCTGGTGAGCGACATGGTTCCCCGGTTTCCGTGATCTTGGAACACGAAAAGCGCACTATTGCAGCATGGCTGACAAGATCGTACGGCAGGAGGAGCGCACACGGTCGCCGCAATGGCTGCTTGTCGAGACATTCGGTGAACTGGACGGTAACTACACGATCGTTGACTGGGGCGGGCACCCGAAGGAGTTCTTGTCACTGGACAAGGCCGTGAAGGGGGCGGCCGCGAAGATCAGGCAAGCCGTGGCGGCGGTAGGGCGGTCGCGTGAGCCGCTGACCGCGATCGGGGCCGGACGGCATGTCGAGGTGTATCCGCACTTCGTGGGTAACAGATTGCACGGTGTACAGGTGTGGTCGGGATTGGAAGAAGAGTCGCTGCCCCCACGCCCACGAGCCGGTGCGTGGGATATCAATCTCACGACGCTGACGGCGCTGGGGAGCGATGAGTGGGCGGAGCTCGCTGACATCCCGGAGGAGCAGCGTGGCGCCGAACGATCGTTGGCGAACATGTTTGCTCAGGTCCAGACCGACGAGAAGGAGTTGCTGGCGATGAAACGCATCATCGCCGCCCTGCCGGGCACCACACATCAGGGAGTCTGGACCGTATTCCGCCGCGATGGTGGTAGCTTCCGGTCGCACTTCTCCTGCCGCATTTACGACGAAGCCAACTCTGATGGGCACCATCACCGTATCGCCCGAGGGATCAGCCAGGAGATCGCCGCCACGGGAGCCGCCAGCGAGCCGGAGCCGCTGGTTTTGCTGGAACATCGGTTGCTCGAAGCCGACACGCCTCCGGGCGAGTACCGGGCGTTGATCAATCTCCGGAACCTCCGCCTGATTCGGTGGGTGCATGGCTCACCTGTACCTGATGAGATCGCCTGGCGCAGGAACCGCGGAGAGCCGGATCCGGAGGTGCATCCGGACGATCGCCGGGAAATGATCGGGATGGCACAAGGGCTCGCAAAGGCCGGCACCAGTGGTCGTTTGCGGGTGCGTGGCGTGGACGGCAGTTGGATTCCCATCAGTGCTCGCGCCAGTTTGGTCGCGATCGACCAGGAAACCACGGCTGCGCTCGTGAAGTTCACGATAGATCGCTAGAGGTTTGCGGGGTACGATACAGAGTTACGCTCCCGCTCCTGCGGGGATCCGGCTGTGGTCGGTCCAATGTGGACCACGCCAGGCAGTGGTCGTCGGGTAAGACCCGGCTGACGATGGTTTGCGCTGTCTGGAAGGGGTAGACCAATGACCGAGCCGAATGATGCCGTATCGCCGTCGCCGATGAACATGCCCGCCCGAGTTTCCCGGTGCCAGCACGCTGCAGGCGCCCACGTTCCCCGCCATTGGGCAGTCGTGGAGACCCTTGACGAGGCCCGCGAGGGCACGGTGATTGCGGATGGTCCCCACCCTCGACGGTTCGCCAGGCTCAACCGAGTATCGGTTGCCCCGACTATCGGCGTCGTTCGTCGCCTTCAGCCTGTAATCGCACAGTGCGTGGCGAGGCGTCGATTTGTCATGGAGCCGATGACACTGGCGTGTGGAGCGTTGATCAAGATCGTAGGAGCTCCGATCCTCGGCCCGTACGGGCACGTTCGCGCGGTCTGTATCTGGGTCGGCGAAGCCGAGGCTGCTCTGCCGCCACTCCCTGAGGTGGGGGTGGTGGAGTGGGACGCGGCGGTAGTGGTGTCGGCATCGCTCACCGCGCGCGCACTCCTGCTCGGCGACGAATCCGTTGAAGCATCACTGCTTCCGGATGTGTTGTCGAAGCTCGACCGATTCGAGAACCGATCCGACTTCCTTGCCTTGCTCAGTCTCGAAGACCCGATCGACGAATGGATCGGTAGCGCAACAAGGACTTTCGGGGATGGAACACTCCACCAGCTGCAGATCGCGGCCCGCGCCGAGGGCGCTGGCGCCGGCCGCCGCATGCGAGCCGTCGTGTGCGAGGTGGCCGACGACGCCAGCACCCCGCTGACGCCCGAAATGTATTTGAAGGCAATGCGACACGTCCCGATCCTGCCCGGACATGCACTGGCGATGGTCGATCTCAATGCGAAGGTGGTCCACGACTGGATCGCCAACGACGACGATCCGATGGCCGGCTGGTGTCATCACAGGCCGCTGCTACACCCCGACGATCAGGCGCGGATACTCGCGACCTGCGAAGCGCTGCTGGCTGGAACGACAATGACCGCGACGGTGCTCGGTAGGATTCGATTCGATCCGGTCGATGAATGGATCCAATTGGAGTCCACATGGACGCGAATCATCGCCGGTGACCAGCCCCAAGCGCTAGTTGATGTCGCGGTGATTCCGCCGCTGCCGACGTCCGTAGTGGACAGCTGCCCTCGATGCAGGCGGGCTGGCGACAGCGCCGCATAGGTCTTCTGGGATTCAAGTGACCATAATTTACCGGTACCTGCCACTGCTTTAGTATGGATCGCTGCAATTTATCTTCGGAGATATCTTGTGCAGCTGTGTGACATGGGTTACATTCGATATATATTCCTCTCGCGAGGATATTCCCGGCACCCGCCGTGCGGAACCGGATGAATTCCAGGCAGGCTTCAGGCGATTTTGCTGCCTTGTGCGTCGTTGCCTACCTGGATCAGCCCGATGGCTTCTGGGCCTGAGCGCAATGCTGGTGCGCTTCGTCAGGTACGGGGCCGGATGGGAGAGGGTGCGATGAAGATCCTCGAGCATGGTTGCCGACGTTCTCGTCGGCCCGGCGAAACTCGGTCGGTACTCGTGTGGGACACGGCTTTGAACGAACGTTTCGAGCGTCTCTACGACGAGATGATCGACGGTGAGTTGCGATCCCGTCGACGCGTGCGACACCGTTGGGTAGTTGACGACGAGTAGCGGAACGGCCGAAATGATTTTTTAAATCTGCACACCACCGAATATTGCATCGAACGGATCTGATCCATGATCCTTAGATCTCGATTTGCCTCGGTGATCTGTTGCGGATTTCACCGCCCTGATACCTGCTGGTCGATGTGTTCATGTCATTTCGACAGGTGCTGGTCACGGCTGGGTTCAAACATGTCGAATTCCTGGTCGACGCACTTCGGATTCATAAAATGTGGTCCCGCGAATTGCGTTGATCAATGGCGAGGATAGGGAGGTGCGCTGTGGCGGAAAAAGTGTGCGAACGCTGCGGGCATATGTGGCGGGACCGCGTGTTGAATATTCACCAAATAAGTGAACGGACAGGCCATTCCCCGGACAGAATCAGACACCTGCGGTCGCAAGGACACCCGCTGTATTCCCAAGCGTGGAAGAACGGCGACTCGGCGAACTCGCCACTGCTCCTTGAGGCATCCGTGGTCGATGAATGGGTCCAATCCCGCAAGCAGCGCCAAGGACAACGGTCATGAACGGCGCGCGGCGGAGCGATCGAATCCCTCAACGCTGCAGCGCAGGTGCATCACGATCGACAGCCGGGTTGGTTCTGTTGGCTGCTGGCGTAACTGCTTTCGCTGCCGTCACTCCTGGCCCAGCGTTGGCCGACCCCGCGTTGCCGATTACGAACGTATCGGGCTGCCCGGCAGTGGCTGGTGTGTTCCTGCCCGGTACCTGGGAAACCCACGCCGACGCGGATGAAACCCAGCCTGTGGGACTGCTCGGGCCCGTCGCGACAGCTCTGGCGCAGCAGTTCGGAGAGAATTTTGGGTTCCGGTTCCCGGCATATGCGGCCGAAGCATTCGACGGGATGGCCTATAGCGACAGCAAGGCCACCGGAGTCGCCGCAGTGCGGCGTGTGGTCGGCGACTTCGCGGACCGTTGTCCGGCAACGAAGTTCGTGCTGGCCGGCTACAGCCAGGGCGCGGACGCTGTGGGTGATGTCGCAGCATCGATCGGGTGTAGCGGAGATCCTGTAGCCGCGGACCGGGTACTGGCTGTGGGCCTGGTGGCCGACCCGAAGCAAGGTACGGCCGGCGGCAAGTTGGTAGGCCCTTCAGTGGACGGGCAGGGCATCGCCGGCACGCGGGCGGGAGGGTTCTGCGGACTCTCGGCGGTGACCGCGGAAATCTGTGCTACCAAAGACAAATACTGCGCCACGAACGCCAGCGAAGACCCGATCACCGCGGGGATCGGGCACGCTCTGACCCAATCCGACGACTCGACCAAAATCGACCCTGACCCAACCCAAACGGATGATCTTGGGCATGCGCTGTCGAGCGACCTGTCGGCCGACAAGATCACGGATCTGCCCGCGACCGTGGCTCGCCTGGGCACGCAGGCGGCGTCCGGGGCGGATCCGATCGCCTTGGCCGAGAGCGCTTCCGATGTGTCGAAAACCCTTCAACCATTGGCCGATCTGAGCACATGGGTTTTCAACACACCGGACGCGCAGAAGCGGCTGTCGGAAGCTTCGGACGGCTCGGCGGACAAGACCGCTGGTTCGGTCCTCGACGCGTTGCGCCGCTCGGATGTGAACACCGCGTTGACTGTGTTGTCCGACATTGTGTCGCAGAGCGGAGAGGATCATGACCGAATCGGATCGGCGCAGGACGCGCAGACGGCGGCGAATGCTCTGACACCGCTGACGGATTCGCTGTCAACGACGACCTCCGACTCGATTTCCCAAGCCGCGCGGGTGCTCGCGGTGCTCAAGCCGTCCGTGGTGATCAACCAGTTGGTCAACGTCGTGAGCAACGGACTGTCCTTCGCCGAGAATGTGCCCAGTCTGTCCGATGTGTTGGGACGGATGATCGGGCTCCTGGGGGACTCTGGGATCGACACCGCCGGCAAGGTGAGCGGTCTGCACGACTTGTTCGGGCAACTGAACGGCCTGTTCGAGCCGCTGGTGAAAATGGCTGCCGGAGTCGACCTGCACACAGCATCACGGCTGATCGCCATGATCCCCGATACCACCGGTACCGCCCAGGTTGTTTCGGCCATCGTGGCTGTGCTGGCGAACCTGGACGTGATGCAGTTGGCGCAACAAGTCGGTCAGCTGCAGGACAAGGTGTGGGCACTGGCCCAAACCATCAGCAGCGGAGGCGATCTCCTCGCCGTCGGTGCCCGCCTGCTCGACTTCATCCCAACCGCTCTCGGTTTCGCGACCCTGGCGCTGGACACCCTGACCGGAAAAACGACACAGCCAGGCGGCTCAGGTACCAGCGACTTGGCCGGGTTGTCGAAATCGCTCACCACCAAGAGCGACACCAACAGCAGCAGCGGCGCCGATGCGATCTCGAAATTGCTGTCCGAGGGTTCGGACGTGGCGTCGTTCCTGCTCTCCGGTGTGCACCAAGGCTACGACCACTATGTCGTGGACTCCGACGGCCGAACCACGGTGCAGTGGCTGACCGACTGGTTCGGCAACCGCATCCGCCACGTAGTTGGAGTCGTGTGATGGGCGGCGCGTTACCGGTCCTGCTCGTGCCGGTCGCGGCGTTGGCGATCGTAGGCGCCGCGCTGTTGTTCGGGTCGGGTGATCGCACTCCGGTTCAGCATGGATGTCTGCCGGACATTCCACGTTCGCAACCGCACATCAGTGTGCAAAGCGCGAGCCTGCGCGTGGAGACGCCGCTACCCGAGGGAACGTTCACAGTGTCCTCGGGATTCGGTCCTCGAGACGGCGGAGTCCATTTGGGTGTGGATCTCGCTGCTGCGCAGGGCACGCCGATCCTCGCGGCCACGGACGGCACGGTCGTCGCCGCGGGACCAGCGTCGGGATTCGGCAACTGGATCATTATCGACACCCTGATCGACGGTGGACTCCTGTCGACCGTGTACGGGCACATGTTCGACGACGGGGTCAACGTCACTGTCGGAGAACAAGTCCAGGCCGGCCAGCCGATCGGAGCGGTCGGAAGTAATGGCGAAGCCACCGGGCCGCACCTGCACTTCGAAGTCGTGCCGGGCGGCCGCCAGCAGGGCGGACATCAGATCGACCCGGTGCCCTGGCTGGCCGCACACGGCGCGCCCGTTGACGGCGACAGCACCACCGCCCAGCCAGCGGGCAGCACGCCGCTCAACGGAGACAGCGTCAGGCCGAGGAGTTCCCGGTCGACGGCGTTCGCCGCACGCATGGCGGGATTGGCTCTCGGATGTGAACCCCCGTCGGCGGTAGGCCGGGATGAGCTTCGTTCGGGATCGGTTCCGGCGGAATATGAGCCGTGGATCCGGAAGGCGGCGAGGACCTGCCCGGATGTGACGGGGCCGTTGCTCGCGGCGCAGCTACGGCAGGAGTCCGGATTCCGTGCCGACGCGGTGTCGCCAGACGCGGGCGCACAGGGACCCGCACAATTTATGCCCGCGACGTGGGCGGCGTATGGCATCGACGGTGACGGTGACGGCCGGATCGATGTGTGGTCGATCCCGGATGCCGTGATGTCGCAGGCGCGATATGACTGCGACCTGGTGCGGAGCGCGAAAACCGGTTTAGCACAGGGCAGTTTGCGCGGCGACCTGACCGAGTTGTGGCTGAGCATGTACAACTGCGGCCCCGAGGGGACATTGGCTGCAGGCGGCGTGTGCCAGAACTCCCAGACCCTGCATTACGTCAAAGCGATCCCAGCTCTGGCGGCCACCTACGTCCTTGCGAACGGTGGCGCGTCATGAAGGGCGAGAACGAGGAATGGACGCGGGATACCTGCTGGACCGAGATGCGGTCCCCGATGGCATGCCAGCGCCTGGTTCGTCGACTACGTCGAGGTTTCACCATAAGCGGCGAAAGTCGCGAGCTAGCAGCGGAATTGGGAGAGGAGGGCCACCATGAACAACGAAGTCGAGACGAACGCCGACGCCGCTGAACGCGATGACTACAGCGCTGAGCAGCCCGTCGATCTGCGTCGGCAACGGCTACGCGTCGGCAGCGACGACGGCGGCACCAGTATCGTCGGCGAGACAGACCATCTCGGCTCGTGTCAGGCCGAAAGCGATCCGATGCAACAGGATCGGGATCCCTACGGCGTCGGCGAGGAGAATCTGGCCGGATCCTCCGAGCCATCCGCGGACGAGGTCGCTGCGGTGCGTGAGGCCCGGCTGGCGATGCTGTTGAAACCCGCGGCAGGAGTCCACACCGATCCCGCGCGGTGGGGGTGGCGCGGTCGAGTCAACGCCTTCGGCCTCCGGATTCGGCCCCGACGTCGGGGCGATGAAGTGGTGTATCGCCAAGCGGTGGAACGTATCCGCCAGCCGCTGCCGGGTACGCCCGTGGTCGTCGTCGCGAATCCGAAAGGCGGTAGCGGAAAGACCCCGGCGACAGTGCTGCTGTCGGCGTTGTTCGGGCGACACCGCGGTGGCCGGGTGGTGGCCTGGGACGCGCACGAAGCCTGCGGGAGCCTCGCCGCGCGGGCTGCCAGTTGTGCGAGCCAGCATACGGTTTGGGACGTCCTGGGACATGCCCGTGAACTGTGCACGGCCAACGCCGATGCCTCCGGTTTGGCTCGATTCCTGCAACGCCAACCCACCCTCGACGAAATCCTGGCCTCGGACCAGACACCCGGTGGCAGCATCTGCATCGGCCGAGACGAGTGCGCGGCGATCCTGGCAGTCTTGCGGCGCCACCGCGAAATGGTGGTGGTCGATACCGGTACCAATGACCGCGCCGAGGCATTCCGGTGGGCTGTCGCCAACGCCACCCAGCTGGTCGTGCCGATCATCGAGCGCCGCGATGTGATCGTGTCGGCATTGCGGCTACTCGACGGCATCGCCGAGGACGGGCACGAAGACCTGGCCGCCCGCACGGTGATCGCGCTGTGCGGCGTCGGCCCCAAGCATGCCAAGATCGTCGCCACCTTGGTGGCGGCGGGGATCACCCGCATCGTCGCGGTGCCGTTCGACCCGGTCCTGGCGGGCGGTGAACGCATCGTGCTCACGCGGATGGGCCGCGCCTCGGTGCGCGCCTGGACCGAAGTCGCCGCCACGGTGGCCGACACCGTCGCTGAAACCCTTGCCACCCGGCACCTTCCGATGGAAACCCGGTTCGTCCCCGATGCCCGCTGGGCGGCAGGAGCAGACGACGCCACCCACCAGCGACTGCTGGCATACGCCCTGCATGAAGGCCAGCTCTCACGCGGCCGGAATGCCGGCACTACCACTGCGCGCGGCCCCTTCGACGAACTCGATCCGGGCTGGTGAATACGCACCCGAATTCAGGAGGTGAACCAGGATGACTAAGAAAGATGCAGACCCGCAGAGGATTCAGGCAATCCGTGCCGCAATCACTATCGGGATGGGTGCTGGCCTGATCGTCTGTGTGGCGCCTACGGCCTCGGCGCAGATCACGAACCCGCTGGGTGGTATCCGTCCGGACTTCGGGCTCTTCGATGGTGCGTTGGACTCGTCGTGGAAACGGATCGTGGCGTTCCTGTGGGCGCTGGTCGTGATCGGTGCGGCGGTGCGGGTGATCGTCGGCGCGTTCAAGGTCAAACGCGCCAAGGCCCGCGGTTACACGAACGATCTCGCCGAAGGTAGCGAGGAACTTCAGGATGCCCTGATCTCCCTGGGCCTGGTCGGGCTCGCATCCCCGCTCGTGGCCACCGTTCTGTTCGTGGTCGGCGGCTGAACCTCTCGAGTGAGGAGGAACCGTGATGCGCACATACGGCAAACGATTCGCGCAACTATCCCCGGAATCCGCGTCCGCAACCTCGGCCGCGTTCGGCAAATCGGACTCGATCAGAAGACATCCTCGGAGGTCTGTGCGCCGGTGGCTGATGGTCGCCCTGGCGACGGTCTCTGTAAGTGCTGCAGGTCTTTTCGTCATCGGTTCCTGTGGCTCGCGGGCAGGAGATGGCCATGGGCTGACGGGTACGGTGCGGGTCGCGCACGGGCCGACCGCAACCGTGGACGGTGTTCCGGTCGGATACGCCCGCGATCGGGCGGGTGCGGAGACCGCGGCGGTGAATGCTGTGCAGGCATTGACCCAAGCCGGTGAAGGACGCATCCGGATGGAGACGGTGGAGCGCGCGGTCGTTGCTCGCGATCCCGGACCGGGGCTGCGGCGTTCGCTGGGAATCGGCGCGGACCGAGCTGCCGACCGCGATGTGGTCAACCTTGTTCCGGCGGCCGTATCGGTCCTGGAGCTCTCGCGGTCGGCCGCGCGGGTGAGCGTATGGACGGTCGCGGTGTCCCGGTCATCGATCGGCGACGGGGACCCGGCATCGGTGATCACCGCGTGGGCGACTCACACCGTGTCGCTGGTGTGGGAAAAAGACGACTGGAAGGTCAAGGAGCTTGGCTCCGCGACCGGACCGACGCCCGAGCAGGCCGTGGCTCCGGGTGCGCAGTCGCCGCTGAGCGGGGCGCTCGAATCGGGCTACTACAGCTTCTACATCAACTGAAAGGCGGTGATCAGGCCATGCGCGCACGACGATTCATCGGCGTACTCTTTGCTGCGGCAGCGGTATTCGCCGCTTTGATGTATTCGGTGGGGATCGCCGCCGCGGCTCCTGTGACCACACCGGTGTCGACGGGAACGCTGCCGGATGGATTCCCGGCTGATCTGCGTCAATTCGTCTCTGACACAGACGAATTCCGGGCGGCCTGGTTCTCGGGCGTCTGTGCTGACCGGGGCGGTGACGTCGGTGCCTACGTGAATGCGGTGATGCCGGTGGAGGATCGGCTGCTGTATTGGACCGCTGACGACAAACAGAAAGCTCAGTTGCTGGGCGGCGACCTGCCCGATAGGCAGACTGCGGTACAAACCTTGATCAGCCAGCATGGTGAACCACCGAAGGACATGTTGCCGAGGGTTTTTCCGGCCGGCGACCCCGAGTATCGGATGCCTGCACCGGCCTGCGCTGATGATCTGAAACGGTGGACGGGCCGTCCGGCCTGGAAGGTGTGGGGCTTCGACTGGGCCACCCACCCCGACGACCAATCGATGACCGCGATCCGTGCGCAACTCGGCGGGCAGAAGGTCCCCGACCAGGTCTGGACCGATCCGTGCCACGTCGGCTTCGCCTATTGCAGCCACGCCTTCTTCGTCGACTGCGCGGGCTCGGACCCCGCCAACGGTGATCAAACCCATTGTCTCGTATGGAATCGCGCGGTGGGCAAGCTGTTCGGTGGCACCGCCAACTGGCTCGACCAGAACACGACTCTGTCCGACCGGATCGAGAAGGTCGTCGATGCGGCGGTCGGATCGCAATTCGCCGGTGGGGCGGCGATCGCGTCGGGATTCGGTTGGCTGTGGAAGGTCGGCTCGTCGGTGGCGCGTTTCGTCGACAACCCGGAGAGCGTCATCGATGACTGGGCAAATTCGTCGAAAGACAGTGCGGTCGAACTGAGCTCGCGGGTGCTGGACGGGCTGGCCAGTGTCGGCCGATTCGATCCGACAGCGGAGTGGTTCTTGCACTGGTATGCCCTGAGCACAGGTATCGGTGTGATCGTCATGGGTGCGATGACGTTGCTCGCGCTGTGGCGCGCCGCCGCAAAGGGCGAAACCATCAAAACGATCAGCGCCGACCTGTTCGGCTATATGCCCGCCGGGGTGCTGCTGATGCTGTTCGCGCCGATGTTCGCGACCTTGCTGGTGACGCTCGCCAACGACGCCTCCGATGCGATTACTCGTGCGGCCGGCCCGGATATGGGACACATGATCACCAATCTGCAGATGTTCACCGGCAAGCTCACTTCCAAGGACCTGGTTGGGGGCACCCTGGTCGGACTGCTGCTGTTTCTACTCTTGATCGCCGGAGCGCTGGCGGTGTTCTTCGGCCTGCTCATGCATCAGGTCGCATTGCCCATGTTGGCGGTGGCGTCGGGCATCGGATTCGGGATGTGGGTGCATCCGCATTGGCGGCGCAAGGCACTGCGGCCGGTGCTGTTGTTCGTCGCGATCGTGTTTTCCAAGCCGCTGCTGTTCCTGTTGCTGGCGACCATGACCGGGCTACTGAACTCCGCTTTGACCGAGGGTGGCACAGGCCAGGAGCAGCTCGGCGTCCTGGGGCAATTGTGTTTGGTGGTCGTCGCGTTCCTTGTGGTCGGGTTGGCGCCGTGGACGTTGTTGCGGTACGCGCCGCTGTTGCCCTCACGGTCGGATGCCGCCGGCTTCGGACAGTCCGGTTCGCTGATGGCCGGCGCGGTCGGTGGTGCCGGCACAGCGATGTGGTGGACCGGTCGCGGTCGCGGCGGGCGTGGCAGTGGACGCTCCGGCCGAGGAAGCGCAGGAGGCGGCCGGTCCGAAGGGACTGGGCGTGAGGAAGGCAGCGCCGAGCACACGAAGGACGGAGGAAACACTGGGGCATCGCCAACGGCCGCACGGTTTTCCGGCACGTTGAGCGCGAACACCGCAGCGAAGTCTCATCGGGGCAGGGAAGCGGCGCGGACAGCGCTGGGTGGGATCGGCTCCGTCGCTCGTGGTCTCGGCAAGACGGCGATGATCGCCTCACCCATCGCAGCGCAAGCGGCGTCGGGGGCGTTGAACAAGGCGCGCAGCACCGCCGAAGCCGCGCCCGGTGAAGCTGAGCCGGGGAGCGACCAATGAGTGCGGGCATGCGCACGTCGATTCTCGGCGGGGAGATCGCCCGCCGCAGCTGGCTGGGGTTATCGCGGCCGGTCTTGACCGCCTGGGCGCTCAATATTGTTGCCGCGCTGGCCATCTACATCCTCGGGGGTGGGCAAGCGTGGGCCATCGCCACCGCATTGGGTCTCTTGATCACGGTGTTCGCGACCACGATGGAATGGCGGGACAAACCTTCCTACGCGTCACGGCGAGCCCACGAGCTGCGCACCTGGAGCAGGTATCGCCGTGGCGAACACGTCTACCGCAATCCCGGCGACCCCGCTCACGGGGACCCCGACCTGGATCCGGGCTGGGAGTTGCCGCCGCCGTTGGGCAATACCGCACCGCTGCCGGTGACCGGCACCGGCTTGGATGACATGTTCATCCTGCGCCACGCGAATCCGGGGGAGCGCCACTACTATTCGGTGGTCATCGCTGTCGACGGCATCGCCGACGGGCTGCGTGGCGACACCGCCTACGCCGCCATGTCGATGGCGTTCGGGACGTTCCTGGCGCAGATGGCGCGCACCAGCTCCCACGTGCGCGGTCTGCAGTTGCTGCACCGCAGCGTCCCGCATGATATGACCCGCCATACTCGATGGGCGCACGGGCGGGTCGCGCGACTTCAGGATGCACGACTGCTACCGGCCGTGGAGTCCTACGGCACCTTGATCGATACCGTGTCCCCCCTCGCGGAAGAACATCGGTCCTTCCTGGTGTTGCGCTTTCCTCAGACCGAGGCGTTCATGGCAGACACCGCGCGGTTGGCTCGGGCTAAATCAGCGCCGATCGCCGGTGGTATCGCTCAGGTCGTGCGCGACGAAACCGAACGTGCCGCACGACTATTGGCGATGGCGGGCATGGGACGTGTCGATGTTCTCGGCGAACGCAGGGCGTGTGCGGTCATCCGCGCTCTACTCGACCCGAGCCGCAAGATCGACCGGCACCGTGACGCCGCCTGGGGGACATGTTGGCCCAGCTACATCGGCGGCCGCGACTGCGTCGCGATCGGCCCGAACCAGCAGTGGCGCACCCGCGTCGGGCACATTCGGCCCCGTGCCATCGAGCCCGTCACGTTGGGGCCGTTGTGGCTGGCGCCGTTGCTCACCGGTGTCGACGCCGACCCTGGCGACGACGATCTGCCCCCGATGCCGACCATCCGCACCCTGAGCGTGCGCCTGGATTTCGTGCCCGCCCATCGTGCGCGTGCCGCCACGAAGGGCGACGTCACGGCCGACCAGGCTCGCAAGGCCAAAGAGCAGGAGAAGGGCAAGCTCGACGACGGCTCCACCGAAGTGCTGGCCAGCGCCTCCGAGCGCCGCCGCCACGACCTCATGCCGGGCTCCGGCCACCACGGCGCCATTTACACCGCCTCCATCGCGGTCACCGGGCGCGACCCCGACGATCTCGACCGCGCCTGCCTGCGCGTCACCGAAGCCGCCAACGACTCCGCGATCACCGAAATCGACTGGTGCACCGGCGATCACGACGTCGCGATGTTCACCACTCTCCCGTTGGCCGGCGGATTGGCCGCCACCCCGCACACCCGCTGATTGGAGGTGCCCCATGCTGCGATACCACCGAGCCGGCGCATCGAGCCAGCCCGACGAACAAGGCAGTCGCGCCCGGCGCGGCCGGACAGCGACCACCGGATCCGCTCATGGCGACGTCGCGGACCTGCCGCGGCGACCAGCGCCGCGCCGCGCTCGATGGCTGGACCGCTACGGCTGGTACGAGCCACGCAGTGAAGGCGCATGGACAACCACCCGCCAGGCAGAGGCATGGAATCTAGCCACCAGCCGCCGCCGTGTCCGCCAAGACGGAGTGCTGGCGGGGCTCAACACCATCTCGCAGGAGCTCGAGATCGTCGACGCGTTCGCCGCCTATGGTGATGAGACCTCCGGCATCAACGTGTGCGTGATCGGTGACATCGGTCGCGGCAAATCGTCCTGGATCAAAACCGTATGTGTACTGCGGCAACTCGTCGCGGGCCGCCAAGTCGTCGTGCTGGACAAAAAGCCCCAAGCCGGCCGCGGCGAATATACCCCGCTCGCGGAAGCTCTTGGCGCGGAGAGCATCCGGTTCAAAGTCGGAGGATCCGGTGCCCGCCTCAACTTGCTGGACCCCGCCATCAGTGCCGGTGGTCTGCATAGCGGCGGCCTCGACGGTGTGGTGCCCGCCGGGCAGGAAGCGCTCGTGCTGGCCGTGCTCACCGACGCTATGGGACGCGAACTCGACGAGAAGGAGAAAGCGGCAGTCGGTGCTGGACTCGGTCTGGTCAACGCCGACGCCCGTGCTCGAGGTCGTGATCCGGTGATCCGGGAACTGGCGATGCGCCTGCTGGATCCCGTACCTGATGACGGGCACGGCTTCGGCGGACGCTGGAGTGACCGCGCCCTGGAATGGGGCCTCGAGCCCGGACTGGCGCTGCTGCGCCTTGCGGACCGCGACCTGCGCGGCCTGGTGGACGCACCCACCAGCCCCGCGGTCCGTGACGCCCTCGACACCCATCCACTGGTCCATCTGGACCTGTCCGCGTTGCCGACCGACGGGCCCGCACTGCGGGTGGTGATGACCACGGCGAACACGTGGTTGGCCAACAAGCTGGCCGCGCGCTCGGCCGCGCACGAACAGACCATTCTCGTTGTCGAGGAAGGCTGGCATGTCGCGGTCGGCTCTACCGGTGAGGTCTTCCGATCGAATCTGAAACTCTCGCGCGGCCTTGCGCTTTCGACGGTCAGCGCTTTCCATCACCCTGCCGACACGCCCGCGGATTCCGCGGCACGGTCGCTGATGGCCGAAGCGTCGATCGTGGTCTTGTTCGGGCAAGCCCGCGCCGACGACGCCGCCGAAACCGCCCGCCTGTACCGACTCCCGCCCGGGACCGAGGACACCCTGATGCGGCTGGGCCGAGGCCAGGCGCTGGTCAAGATCGGGTCCCGCGATCCGATCCTGGTCACCCACATCCGTTCGCCGTTCGAGGCTGAACTCACCGACACAGACGCGGCGATCACCGGGCAAGTCAGCGGGTTCGCGGATACTGACGTCCTCGCGCTGCGAGACCTGTCCCGAGCGAACACCGACCCTGCTCCGGCAGAGGGTAAGCCGTCATGAGCAGCCGACGCCGAATCCCGCACCCGATACGACGTGAGCCCCTTCTCCCGGCCGGGCTGACGCTGGCTGGCTATCTCATCACCACGGTGATAGCCGGGGTGTTCGGCGGCGGCGCACTGTCTGGCGCAATCGCTGGCCACGGATTCGGAATCGTTGCGCCAGACGGCATGTCAGCGACACTGATTCAGCTCCTGGCACAGCCTGACGACCCTGCCGCTGCGTGGCCACACGACCCGCGGCCTGGCCCGGCTTGGCTGTGCTGGCTGTGCATTTTCGTCACCGCAGGGCTGTGGTGCACGGTGATCGGCCTGGCAGGCAGCGAAATCGACGCGCGAGTCCGTCGCCGCCACCGCGACGGTCTTGCCGGTTCGGCCGACCTGCATCACCTCGGTCTCGACGAGCACGCTGCTGCCCATAAGGCGGCACGTGAGTTTCCGCGACTGGCCGGACAACGGCCGGACCGGAGGAGGGCAGGTTTGCGTTGGCGGCGATGATGAAAGCATTTGCCAGGCAGGGCAAAACGAATCGTCCGCCCCTCGCTGTGGATGTCGGTTGCCTCGTCGAGCAGCCGCGTCGACACGTGTGGCTGCAGCATCGCGACGGCGTGATCGTGCACGGCCCCACCGGAGCGGGCAAGACCTGGCGGGTGGCGTGGCAGCGGGTCATCGACGCACCCGGATTCGTGCTCGCCACCACGACCAAAGCCGACCTCGTCGCCGCCACTCTCACCGAGCGCGCCGCACGGGGGCGGGTTGCGGTGTTCGACCCCGAACGCCTCACCGGATGGCCGGCCGGTATCGCCTGGTCGATCCTGGCCGGCTGCACCGACCCCGATACCGCCATTCGCCGCGCCGATGCCCTTGCGCGGGCGATGCCCTTGGAAGGCACCCGCAATGGCGCGTATTTCGAGCAGAAGGCCGCCACCATGTTGCGCTGCTGCCTGCACGCGGCAGCGCTGCGCGAGCTCTCGATTCGCGAAGTCCGCGTTTGGGTCTCCGCACGCACCAACCACACGCCTGTCGACATCCTCGCCGACACGCTGCCCGATTGGGCCAGCGAACTCGACCAAATCTTGTCTTCGGCAAGCGAATCCAGTGACGATGTGCTCGCCGCGGCGTCGCGGCTGCTGGAACCATTGGCGTCGCCGACGCTGCTGGCCGCGGTGGATATCCCGGTGGAGCAGTCCTTCGACGTGGCCGAATTCGTTCTGTCCGGCGTGAACACGCTGTACCTGGTCTCCAAAGGCACGTCACGGTCGATGGCACCGTTTGTTGCCGCACTCGCCACGGAGGTCCATCACGTCGCGGACCGCGCCTCGCAGCGTGCGCCGAGTAAGCGGCTGGATCCGCCGGTGCGGCTCGTGCTGGACGAAATGAACAATGTCGCACCGATTCCCGATCTGCCCCAGATCATGACCGACTCCGGTGGCAAAGGAATCATGGTCTGGGCCTTCGCGCACAACCAGGATCAGAACGAACTCCGGTGGGGTGCCGAAGGGGGCAGGGTCTTGGCCCAGTCCGCGCCCGCCATGCTCGTGCTGCCCGGCTTGCGTGGCGTCGAGGAGCTCTCGGCATTGTCGCGGTTGATCGGGGAGCGGCGTCGTTGGGAAGCCAGCCTGCACGAAGGGTCGCGCACCTACTCCCTGCATGACGACACCGTGCTGCGCGCCGATGAAATCCGGGAACTGGCCAGCGATCACGCGTTGCTGATCTACCGCAACGCACCCGCCATGCTGCTGAGTTTGCCCAGCGTCTGGGAGTACGCGCCCTGGCGGCACACCGTGACCGCGTCCACCCGTGTCTTCGACGACATCGTTGCGGGGCGGCGACCACCGCCACGACCCGAGCACTCAGACCCTCAGCGTCGCAGGGAAGGAGGACCAGGTGATGAATAGCCCACTAGCGCAACCCGATCGCGAGGCCGACGGTTCTTCGTCACGGCTGTGGCCGTGCCGCTACAGCTGGCGGGACCTGGATCAGCAAGGCGCGGCACAACTGTGGACGGAACTGATCGACTGGGTCGACTGGTTGCGCCACCGCTACCAACTCGGCTCCAGAGTCCCGGCCTGCTGGTACCGCCACGACTCGGTGGTCGAAGAACTCACTGCCCTGATGGCCGCGCACAGCGCCGCGTACCGGTGCGACCGCGACGCTATCGACCTGCCGCGCGAGGACCTGACTGCCTGGCACACCCAATGGCTGTGGCCGGTCATGGAGCGCCTCACGCGCAACAGCGACTTCTCTGCCTGCCGCCCACATCACTGCCGCTCACAGAATCATCCACAACCTGTGCATGCTGACCTCGAGGGATTTGTTGCCGAGGACATCGCCACCCACGTCCCGCGCACCGCGGAGCCCACCATCGGTGGGCGGTGAGTGCGGATGTACGCCATCGACGATCAGCTCATCGACCGGTTCCACATCTGCGACGACTACCTGCAGCCACTGCTGGCGGCCGTGCACCGCAGCCCAGGACGGCGACCCCGATGCTTGTGCAGCGCAACCGAAACCGGGGGCGTCGACATGTACGTCGCTCGCATCGGCGGACGCTACGTGCTCAAACGAATGCCCGGTACGGGACCCCACCACGCGCCGGCATGCCCGTCATTCACCCCGCCCGTCGAACTGACCGGCCTCGCACCGCTGATCGGCACCGCCATCCGCGAACAACCCGGGACTGGGCTGACCCGCCTCACCCTCGGATTCCCATTGACCCGTCACCCGGCACGGGCATCCACCGCCACCACCGGTCAATGTGATGCCGCAGCAGAGAACGAATGCGACAATGCCAAGCTCAGCCTGCGTGGATTGCTGCACTTACTGTGGGACGAAGCCGAATTCGTCCGATGGGTACCCGCGATGGCCGGTCGGCGCCGCTGGCCTGCCATCCGCCGATACGTCCTCCTGGCCGCCGATGCGAAGGCGACCAAGAGTCGCACGCTTGCTGAACTCCTGTGGCTACCAGAACCATTCACCGTGGCAGAGAAGATCGACATCGCCGCGCGGCGCGCCACAATGTTCGCTCCCTACGCCGCGTCGGGCAGACATAAGCGACTGCTACTCGGGCTCGGCGAAGTCAAAGACATCGGTGCCGCCCGTTTCGGACGACACAAGCTGATCGTCAAACACGCCCCGGACTGTCCGTTCATCCTCAACCCCGAGACGCTGGCCATCCTGCATCGGAACTTCGCAACCGAACTCGGCCTGCGGCAGGCGCTGCCGGACACCAAGCTGATTGCACTGTTCACCTTCGGCATCACAGACGCCGGAGTTGCCGTCGCCGACCGGGTCGCGTTGATGAACGTGACCGCCGACTGGATTCCCTTCGAATCCGTCTTCGAACACACGCTGGTCACCGGCCTGGTCGCCCGCAGCCGTCGATTCCGAAAAGCCATGCGCTACAACCAGCCTGCCACCCACGCGCTCGCGGCGCTGATCCTCACCGACACCGATCCGCCCACCGCGTGTTACCTCATCTCAGCGGCCACAAACGGTGCCCCGGCACCCAACGACCCGAACCTGCCACTGGCGCAGTGGATTTGGAACACATCCATACAGGCAATGCCTCAAATTCCAGCACCGATCACCGCTGTGAGCGCAGCCGGTCCGCGCCGAGTATCGACCACGAATCCCGCCGCCGAGGAGGCGTACGACCCAACCTTTGCGAAGGAGGCCCAGTCATGGACGAAACACACGACAGCCCAGATGAATTCACCGAAAGCCGACTGCGCGAAGACTTCCGACACCTCTTCCAGATGACGGTGATGCAACAGTGGGCGATCGTCTCCGAAACCCAGCATCAGCAGCTTATCGGCGCGATCGACATCATCACCGGACGGTGGCGTGAGGCACCTTCCCCATGGGGCGAACACTGGAAGCACCTGATAGCCGCCGCGGACGAATGGGTGACAAGCCCCGACCGTATGCAACAGATGCTCGACGCCATTGCAGTCGACTACGCGCGTACCGGCGCCACTGAGATCGCCAGCCCGATCGGAGTCCGAAACCTGCTGATGGCAGGCGAACTCGTTCGATCCTGTCCCACCGACCTCGGCGTCGCCTACGACCCACGAACTCCCGACCACATCGACCCCGCCTTCGGCTACCTCACCAGCTACCGGACCGTGGGCACCGCCACAGTCTGGAAATCGCTGCCGAGCTGGTCGAGTGCCCGCCGATGGTTGATCACCGAAGCCGCGGCCACAGACCCTCGAGCCCGCGTCGACGTCACCATCACGGGGCCGGACCCGCTCTCCGGCGCCGCCACACGACCACTCATGACCGGCACGGGCCTGACCGCCCGTGAACTCCGAGAACATCTCAGCCACATCGATTCCGTTCTGGGTACAGCGCCGATCCCCGTCGATCCGGGCGCACAAGCCTGGCTCGACGAGCTGCGCTTCGATGTGCTGTGCGACGCGTACCGGGACACCGTGCGCGAGCAGGTCAACCCTTGGGCGGTCGGACGCCGATACGAGCACTACGTCCGTGCTGACGACCTCCGCGCGGACATCATCTACTTCGCCGACCGCGCCGACCTCCACGCCACCGTGCACGAAGAACCCGACCAGCGAGCCGGCGTCATTGGAAGCCGCCTGGATGAGATCAGGCGCAGCGTCGGCGAAGTCGATGCCGACTGGTTGACGCCACCGCGCACGAGCACCTGGCTAGATGACGCTGTCGACGACGCCCGTCGCCGACTCGAAGAGTTGGTCACCGAGGGCCTGCGACTCACCTACATCGATCCGGTGCAACCTCGTTCGGCCACCATCGTGGGATTCGATGATGGCCGGTGGTACCTCCAGCCCACGCTCATCGCGACCGACGATAAAACGACCACTTGTGACGCACCGGCTCGCACCTTTTCCACCTGCGACGACCTCCTCGCCGCGCACAAGGCATCGGGACCATCGATGTTCGAACCAATAGCAGTAGATGTGCCCGATGTCGTCGCGACCCAGCTGCGGGAATTCGATAGCGATCTCGTCGCACTCCGCAGCGACCTGGCCATCGCGACGCACCTCCGTGATGCCGTCCGTGCGAACACGCCCTATCTGATGCGGCCCGACCAAGTACACACCCATGCCCCGTCCCGGGCCGCGCAGCGCACCGCAGTCAGCCGAGACGCGAACCGGATCACCTTGACCGAAACCCCGGAATCCGAACATCCGGCTCCACCACAACAACCCGGAAAAGCGCCTCAGACCAGGCGAAGACAGTCACCCAGGTCGACTGACCGCCAGCACCGTCGGCGGCTGTGACCGCGGGAAGGCGGGTCCTCATGAACCACCCCATACCTCAGCCCGGCCCGTCATGGGGCGATTCCATCGACGCCATCCGGACCTTGGTGCAGGCTCAGGACCTCCGTGCCGCCAAACAACAACTGCGCCAACTGCAAACGAGCGCCGATGACGCGACCTGGGCCATGATCGTGGAAATCGCGAACACCCTACGATTCAAGACCCACCCGATCGCGGTCACGAAACTTCGGAAACTCTGGCGCGACAACGAACAATACCGTCCCCTTATCGAAGCATGCGTCCCCAAAGCCGGAGAACACCAACATATTCCGGAGCCGGCACACCCGTACCCTGGGATTGCGGACGAAGCTCCCGGTAATCGGAGTGGAAAGGTCGACCAACGAGTCGATCCGAACAAACGCGTCGACCCGAGCCAACGAGTCCGGACCCCGAACACCAAGGTCATCGACGATTACGAGAAGACCCTGGCTCGGGACGAACGCGACGACCCAGGCACACCGCGCCCCAAACCGATCACCGACCGACATGACTACGACTTCGACGCCCTGACCCATGTCGCCACCACTCTGTGTGTGTCCTGCCGATTGGAACGCGCCGCCATCGACCGGCACACCGACCGCGTCCAGGCGGGCCGCGGCGACGACGGCCTTTGTGGAGAGTGTCGAAGCTTGGGACGCCTTGGCCTGCCTGAACTTCCACCAGGCCACAGCCTCGCCGACCAAACCCATGCACGCCTTGAATTCCTTGCCGAACACTTTCCCACCCAAGGGCGCGGAATCTTTCGGCAGGAGTGGCGCTACGCCGATCGGCACGTACGCCCCATCGTCAGTGCCTGGGTAAAGGCCCACACAAATCCTGCACCTGAGCCCGAAGTCATCCGTCAGAGGAACGAGTCAACGGATCTCAACGGCTGGTGCGAAAACTGCGGCGACTATCGCCAACTCGTGCCAACCCACGCCAGCTCCGACCGTGGCAAGAAGCTGTGCTTCGACTGTGAACCGCGCTACCGCTCCGGCATCAACATCGAAGCCCGACACTCAATGTACGCCGCAGGACCGGCGCGTGAAACCCAGCGCTCCCTGGCAGGCATATCTAACCCAATGTCGGCGAAAGTAGCTGGCAATCAAGAGGAGTCACGGCAGAGTGCCTTGCTACCCTCGATCGGGGGGCAGGGCGTCAGTGATCCTGCGGCAGAGTATCGCAAGAGAATGGTCGAGAGCGCCCGCGAGAAGGCCAGGGCCGCTGCGCAGGAACGCCGACGCGCGATGGGGCGTCAGTCGACTGGCGTGTCGCGAACACGCTCGGTTCGGCGCTAACGTTGGAAGTGAAGTTGACCGCTGTGCTGGCGTAACGCCTGTGCCATTCAGGCGGCGTGACACCCGTTTTCGAGGTGATCGGCAATAGTGAACCGGCTGATTTCTGGAGGAGGTCGAGCTGTTGATCGGAGGCTTCGACATCAGTGGCATCGGCGGTAACGAGGCGTCGTCCAGCGGGGACCCTTGGCGAAGAGCTCGTCTCGATGGAGTCGATTCGGTAGGCCGCCGCAGTGCGTCGAGTCGGAGCCGTCTAATCGTCAGATCAATCGCTGTGCGGGCAAAGGGGCACATGTCGGCCAGCGCTATTCCTGTCTGCGCTCCCGGCTGGACTATTTGACCCCGGCCGAATAAGCGCACCTAACTCGGCGGGGCCTAGTTTTCCTCTGCCATGTAGTCGCGCTACGGCTGTCGCCGGTGTCGAACCAGCCACCAGCGTCGGCCACATTCGGCTTTCAGCGGGTTCGGCGTATTGCGAGGACGTTGTCGGTGACGGTTGCGGTTTGCCCCTGAGGACCGACGGCGGTGCGTTGGGGGGCGTGGCATCGCTCGACGTGCCAGCTATCGGTGAGGTTGAGTTCGGTCAGGACTTGTTCGGGGGGAGGGAAATCAACGTGCTGGTCGGCATGCCAGGACCAGGGTGCGACCGAGGCGTGTTCCACCACGACGAACAGCCCACCCGGTGCGACCGATTCGGTAGCACGGCGTAGCACCTGTGCACGGGGGATTTCGATGGGGGTGTGGAAGTAGATGGCGCAGACGAGGTCGAACTCGCCGGTGGGGAAGGTTCGGGCAATGTCGTGGCGGGCCGTGTGGACCCGGTCGGCCACGCCAGCGGCCTCGGCCCCCGCGGCGACGCGTTCCAGGGCTTTGGCCGAGATGTCGGTGGCGGTGACGTCCCAGCCGAGGGTGGCGAGCCAGATCGCATCGCCGCCGTGTCCGCAGCCCAGATCCAGAGCCGTGCCAGGGGCGGTCGTGAGGGCTGTGACGATCTCGGCCAGCACAGCGTTCGGATTGGTTCCCCACTGTGGATCGAGGCCGGAGTAGTGGCTCTCCCAGAAGGTCGCGGAATCAGTGGCATTGCTCATGGTCAAATCCTTTCTGTCAGAAGGTGATTGGTCAGATCGTGGGTGGTGTCGACATCGTGCTGTCTTGATTGTCGCGGATGAGTAGGCCGACGGCCGTGAGTGCGAGACTGAACAACACAGCGCTGGCGAGAAAGGCGATGCGATAGCCATGGACATATCCGTCCAGTTGCCCCGCTCGCGACATCGCGCCACCGTGAGTGCTCAGAAGAGCGGTGAATGCCGCGATGTAGAGGGTGTTGAGCAGGGCTGGGCCGATGGCACCGCCGATCTGCTGAGTGGTGCTGATCATCGCGCTGGCCACGCCGGTGTCGGAAGGGCGGATGCCCGACAGTGCGGTGTTAGGCAAAGCGACGAAGAAGATTCCGAGCCCCAGACCGGTCAGCACCATCGCAGGCAGCACGGCCGGAATATAGCCGCTGGTGGCGCTGACCCGGAGCAGCCACAGAGTTCCGACCACGGCCACCGCGACGCCGCCGGCCATGAGCCGTTTAGGGCCTAGCGTGTTAACCAGACGGGCGCCGAAGGTGGCGGCGGCGATGATGCCGATGCTGAAGGGCAGGAACGCCAGCCCCGCCCGCAGTGGTTGGTAGCCGAGATTGATCTGGAGGTAGTAGGTCAGAAACAGCATCAGCCCGAACATGCCCGCACCGGTGAACAATGAGGCCAGGAAGGCGCCACCACGATCACGGTCCCAGATGATGCGCAGCGGAAGCAGCGGATGCGCGCTTCGATGCTCGACGATCACGAACGTCGCCAGCAGTACGAGGCCTGCCGCCAAGAGGACCCAGGTCTCCATGGTGTTCCATCCGGATTCGGCAGCGTGCGTGAAACCCCATACGACTGCGACCAAACCGGAGGTGACCAGGACAGCGCCGGGTATGTCGTAGCGGCGTGCGCCCTCGGCGCGGCTTTCCCGAAGGACCGGCAGCGCGGCCACGGCGACCACCACGGCGATCGGGGCGTTCACGAACAGGCACCACCGCCAGTTCGCGTACTCGGTGAGCACGCCACCGGCGATCAACCCGACCGTGCCACCGGCCCCCTGCAGAGCTCCGTAGACACCGAACGCCTTGGCCCGTTCTCGAGAATCAACGAAGGTGACCGCGATCAGCGACAATGCCGCTGGTGCCAGCAACGCGGCGAACGCGCCCTGCAAGGCCCGCCCCGCGAACAGGGTCCCGCCATCGGGTGCGAGTCCTGCCAGCATGGAGGCCGCAGCGAAGCCGATCAGTCCGATGAGGAAGACACGCTTGCGGCCGGCGAAGTCGACAATGCGACCGCCCAACAACAGCAGGCCGCCGAAGGTGAGAGCGTACGCGGTTACCGCCCATTGCCGGTTGGCGTCGGTGATGTGCAGATCTGCCTGTGCGTGTGGGAGGGCGATGTTGATGATCGATGCGTCGAGTACCACCATCAATGTCGCCACCGAGACAACCGCCAACGCCAGCCAGCGCCGCGGATCCGCCGCCAGAATGCTCTGGGGCGTGGCACCGGACTTCGTCATCGTCATGCAACCACTCCTCACATGGGAAACGGGCAGGTCAGAGGCTTAGCCAACGTGGCGATCGACTCGCTGTGATCACGGTGCGCCGTCGCGCGGCAAAATTGCAAAGCTTCATGCCGTTTCGGCAAGATGAGGTATGGCCAGCGCGAACAAGGACGTACTGGATGCGGTCGGTCCCCGGCTTCGCGAGTTGCGACGCCGGAACGGGATTACCCTGGCAGCGCTGTCAGAACGAACAGCGATCAACGAAAGCACTCTGTCCCGTTTGGAAAGCGGCACTCGAAAACCAACGCTGGAACTGCTGCTACCACTCGCCGAGGTCTATTCGGTCCCTCTCGACCATCTTGTCGGCGCGCCACGCATCGGTGACCCACGCATTCATTTACACCCGGTAGCCCGCGACGGCATGACCTACATTCCGCTGACTCACCCCGGTGGCGTCCAGGCATACAAGCTGCTTATCCCACCCAAACCGGCCACCGAGCCGGAGTTGAAAACCCATGGCGGATTCGAATGGATATACGTGCTCGCCGGACGGCTACGCCTCCTGCTGGGTGAGCAGAGCTTGCTGCTCGAGCCGGGCGAGGCCGCTGAATTCGACACCCACATGCCGCATTGGCTCGGTCCCGACGGCGACCACACAGTGGAGCTTCTCGTTCTGTTCGGCCGTCAAGGCGAGCGCACCCACCTCAAGGCCCGTACGCCCTGAGCTATCCCCTTGAATAGCGGCTAAGGCCACCGCGGCCATCCAACCGCAGTGGCCGCAACCTGCGTTTTGATCGGGAGTTGCGCGTTATGCGCGTCTCGGGAATCGCTCGAACTCGGGGCGGCGCTTCTCCTTCTACGCCTCCCGGCCTTCTTTCGCTTCTTCGGTGGCATAGAACAACAGGTTGGCGTCGTGGGCCAGTTGCTGGATTCCGGACAGGCCGTCCTCGGCGGCGTTGAAGCTTGCCTTCATCAGGCGCAGGGCGAATGGTGACATCTCCAGCATTTCACGACACCAGGAGACAGTCTCGCGCTCCAAATCTGCAAGTGGCACAACGGTATTGACCAATCCCATGTCTAGTGCCCGTTGTGCGTCGTACTGGCGGCACATGAACCAGATCTCCTTGGCCTTCTTCACTCCGACGAGTTCGGCGAGCAGCCCCGCGCCGAAACCACCGTCGAAGGAACCGACCTTGGGTCCCACCTGCCGCAGCGGGCGTTGTCGGCGGCGATGGTGAGATCGCATACGAGGTGGAGGACGTGCCCGCCACCGATCGCGTAGCCGGCGACCATGGCGACGACCGGCTTGGGCAGGCGCCGGATCTGGATCTGAAGGTCGGTGACATGGAAGCGGCCCACGCTGCGGGCGTCGCGCGGCTCGGTCAGGTAGCCGGTGTCACCACGGACTCGAGTGTCGCGGTTGTAAGGCAAGGCTCGGTTATTCGTACGCAAGGAATATCGCAACGCCAGCGCGGTGACTTCCTGTATCTGCTGCGCCGAGTGGAGGACAACCTGGCGGCCGTGGGTGAGTCGCTGCGCCCAGGTTTCTGACGGCTTCTCCCACCTGCGACGGCGAAGCGAATCTGCCTCCGCTACCAGAGTCGAATGAGTTCGGTTTGCCATCACCGCAATTCGCCGATGGCGGGAAGCTTCGGAGGATAGCGTGGCCCTCGGCAATCCGGTCGGACGCGGAGGCAACCGTGGCCGAGCATCGAAAAGGGTTGGTCGAGAAGGTGCGCCGCTGCGCAGGAGCGCCGACGCGCGCGATGAGTCGCATGCTTCGACGAGATCTGCACCATCTTCGGCGACCATCACGGGCTGACCGAAGATCGACGGTACGGGACAGCCGGTGCGCAGCCGGTGAGCCGACGCCTGTTCGGGCTGGGCGTTCAGCCGGATTCCGGGCGGCGACTAAGGTCGCATGACGTGACTCCCGAACCTCGTGCCGCGAGCCGCGCCCGCCGACCCCGGCGCACATCCGAAGAGGTCCGGTCCCTGGTGCTCGCTGCGGCCGTGGAGACCTTTGCCGACAAGGGTTTTGACGGTGCGACGACCAAGGAGATCGCGCGCCGCGCGCAAGTTGCCGAGCCGACGATGTTCCGCATCTACCCAACCAAGGAGAAGCTTTACGAAGCCGCTGTACTCGGCCCCTTCGATCGCTTCCTCGAGGACTTCACGGCAAGGTGGATGGCGGCGGAGATTCCCGGCGGCGAGCCTGAGATCGTCCTGCGGCAGTTTGTCGTCGAGTTGCACGGGTTGGTCGCCCGGAACCGGAGCTTGATCACCGCTCTTGCGTCGGCCGACGCGCTCACCGCGGGCGCGCAGCCGGCCCTCACCCGCTTGGAATCCGTTGGACAAGCCATCGCCCGGACCTACGGCCTGGACTTCGACGTGCCGGTGGCTGTGCGGATCGCCACCGCCACGGTGGTGGCGGCCACCGTGTTCGAGGACACGCTGTTCCCTGGTCCACTCGGTGGTGAACGTCTGCTGGCCGAAATGACGCGGATGCTGGTCGGCGCGACGCTTCATCCAGACTCTCGACGTTGACCCCGAGATTTTGAGACACAGTCTTGCAAAAAAGTGATCCAGCGCACTATCCTCTAGCGAGTGTTTGCTCGCTAGAGCATGGAGTGTTTAGGAGCTCACCATGGAGTTTCCCGTCCCTTCCGACGTCCCGATGCCGCAGACCGGTCAGCTGGTGCTGATCGTGGGCATGTCGGCGCTCGCGTTGCTGTCCATCGGCTACGCGGTCGTCGAGTCCCGGCGTCGAGGCGACCTACTGCTGGTCTTCCTCGTGATCGGCTCAGGATTGGCCATACCCTACGAAGCTCTGGGTGATGGGCTCGTCCACGTGTACTACACCGAGCACGGCCAGCTCACGTGGATTCACACGTTCGGGCGCGACATCCCAGCCTTCATCGGCATCCTCTATTTCTGGTATCTCCCCTTCGGGGCATATGCCTTGCTGCGCAGAGCGGCCAAAGGTGTTACCGCCCAACAGTTCTGGACCGCCTGGCTAGCGACGCTGTCGTTCTGCCTCGGATTCGAGATCCTGGTGACCGAGACCGCCGGACCGACCTGGATCTACTACGGACCGCAGGCCTTCATGGTGGGCGATGTCCCGTTCTTCACGCCGTTCACGTATGTCTCCTTCTGTCTCGGTATCGCCGCCGGTGTCGCCGGGCTCGAGCGGCTGCTGCCCAAGCGTCAGCAGTGGCTGCTCATCCCCGCCATACCCATGCTCATGTTCGCGACACAGGGCATGACCTCGCTACCGCTGGCCGTCTCGCTGCACAGCGGGACGACCAACCACGTCTATCTGGCGTTGGGTGCGCTGGGCAGCGGTGCGTTCGCTGTCGGCTTGGCGTGGATCGTCAGCCTTGCGGTGCGCAAGCCCTGGGCAAGGACGAACGAGACGGCGGCCGGTCGACAGGTGGGCGCCATTACGACGGGGAGCATCTGATATGAGCAATCCTCAGCCGATCTTCGATGCGCTCGACGCCCATATCGTCCCGGTCTTCGCTCTCAGCGGCCTGGCAATGCTGGGCAACTACATTTGGTTCTTCGCAGCCCTCAAAGTGGCCAAGGCGCACCGCACCTATCCGATCCCGGTATTCCTGACCTTCTTCTGGTTCGCGCACGACTCCTCCTTCGTCGCCCGCTACGACACCTGGTTCAACCACTTCGACCACTGGTTCCCCAAGCTCTTCTGGGTTTTGCTCATTGTCACGGTCGCTTTCGAGATCGCCTTCATCGTCCAGACGCTGAAGTACGCGAAGGACGAGCTGGCTCCGACCTTGTCGGTATGGCAGTACCGTGTCGGCCTATTGGGTGGGTGTGCGGCGATGTTCGTGGCGTGGACCTGGTTGAAGCAGTCGATGGACGACCCGATCTACTTGGGCATCTTCGCGCTGACGGTCCTCAGTTATCCGGGGATCGCCATCATGTCGGTGCTGCGCCGCGGTAACCGGCGGGGTATGTCGCTCAGCATGTGCGGCGGGTTCCTGATGATGACGGTCTGCTACTTCGCCGCGTCAACGTTGTTCTTCGGGCGCGACTTTCAGACCTGGACGTACATTCTGGTCGGATTCACCTCGCTCGCTATGGCATTGGTGATGACCTGGCTCGTGTGGCGCGCACCCGAGTATGCCGCGATTGAGCGTGACGGCGCGGTGGCGTCCATGGCGGGTGTGACTCCGCTGTAGCCGGCCGAGACTTGGCCCGCCGGTACACCATTGCGCATCGGCACCCATGGTCCTGACTCGTATCGGGATCGTGGGTGTTGTGCACCGTTCGGGGTCGAGCCCCCTCCGCGCTCGGCCGTCAGCGGCCGATCCGTCGTTCGTCTGGTGGCAGAACGGAGCGGGTGAGCTTACCGGTGCGGCCTGGGGCAGGGGCAACGGACACCGGAGGATCTATTTCCTCATCATGTCTCAGGTTTCAGCAGAATGAACTGTTCTTATGGTTCGTTCGGTGAACGATCGTTGACTCCAACAAGGTTGATATCTAACATCTGAGAGTCCTTGTATCAAAAACTGAAGAGGATTGAGGGACATTGATTTTCCAGACCCGGCCGGGTGCATCAGGTGGTCGAACATCAGTCGCTGGGCATCGGTACCACGAGGCGAAACGAGCGGCGGAGAGCCGTGAGGCTCGGACGTCCGACCGTAAGCGGTCATGAGAATCAAGTCAGGTTCGGGCGATCGAGTACGGGGTTTCGGGCGAATCTTCGGGCAGTCGCGATCGATTCGGATGCGGGTGCTCCCGATCGTCCTCGTCCCGTGTCTTGCCCTGGTCATCACCGGCGGCGTCATCGCTGGGCTTCGGATCCGCGACGGAATCGATGCACGAGAGTGGTCGAACAGCCTGACTATTCAGATTGGCCCGGTGATCGGCTTCGTCGGTGCGGTACAGAACGAGCGGGCGCGCAGTCTCGCGGCAGTCAGCGGTGAGGGGCGGGCACCGACTGATCTTCAGGCGGCGCGGAAGGGCACCGACGCGGCGGTGCAGAAGATGTCGGACATCGCGCCAGGGTTGGAGCGCCTCAACCCTGGCGCTCTGGCCAAGTCTTCGCCGGCATTTCGGGCGCTGGTCGCGCAACTTCTCGCGACGCGGGACGGCATCGATGCTCGGCAGCTCGACGCCGCTGATGTGGACGACTACTACACAAAGCTCGTCGGTGTAGTGGCGATCGGACTCGATGGTGCGGCTCGGACATCGCCATTTCCGGAGTCGGTAGCCGAGGAGACTGTAGCGGCCAGCCTGCTTCGGGTTACCGATCTCGAAGCGCGTGCGGGTGGCATCGGTGCGGCGGCGGTGGGGAATATCTTGAGTCCATCGGACCGGCTCAGTTATGTCAGGTTGGCGGCGAGTTTCCGTAGCCAGCTCGACGCGGTGTCAGAACAGTTGACCGACAACGAACTGGCCCGGTATCGGAGTCTGGTCGGCAGTGATGAATGGCGGTTGCTGGTCGACGGCGAATCTGATGTCGCCGAGACGGGTCGACTCCCGACGGGGTGGTCGGCCGCCCAGAGCAAGGTCGACGCGGAGTTGGGTGGCCTGTGGGGCGATCACTTCCGGTACGCCGAACGCGCGGCCGTGTCAGCCGCCGAACGGATGTTGATCTGGGCGATTGTGGCCGGTGTCGTCATTCTCGGGCTCGCTGCCGGGGCATTCGCGATCGCGATCCACCTCGCTCGTGCACTGATCGGGCGATTGCGGTCGCTTCGGGATGAGACATTGGAGCTTGCGGAACGGACGTTGCCCTCGATGGTGCAGCGGCTGCGTGACGGGCAACCTGTCGACGTCGACTCCGAACTCGTGTTGGCCGACACCGGGGTTGACGAGATCGGGCAGGTCGCGGCCGCATTCCACGCTGCTCAGAGAACCGCGGTCGCCGCTGCGGCGGCCGAGGCGAGGACCCGCGGCGGAACCAGCAGGGTCTACTTGGATATCGCGCGTCGTAGTCAGGTGGTCGTTCACCAGCAGCTCAAGGTGCTCGACGTGGCGGAGGCCAAGCAGGACGATCCTGAGCATCTAGAGCTGCTGTTCCAGCTCGATCATCTCGCGACGCGTGCTCGCCGCAATGCCGAGAACCTCCTGATTCTCGGTGGAGAGCCGCCTGGCAGGAAATGGCGGCAATCGGTCTCGTTGGAGGAGGTGGTGCGTAGCGGTATTTCCGAAACGCGTGACTTCTCAAGGGTGAGCGCTGTGCGCTTACCCGAGGTACGAGTGCACGGCAGGGCTGTGGCAGACCTGATCCATCTGCTCGCCGAACTCATCGACAACGCCGCCTCGTTCTCGCCGCCGGATTCCGCTGTCTCGGTCGGGGGCCACGTCGTCGGGAAAGGTCTGGTAGTCGAGGTCGAGGATCAAGGTCTCGGTATTCGTTTCGAAGAACGAGAACGGCTGAACGATTTGCTTCGGGATCCGCCCGACTTCCAAGAGATGGCGTTGGACGGGCATCGTCACCTCGGTCTCTTCGTGGTCGGCCAGCTGGCCCAGCGCCACAACGTCACCGTGAATCTGTTGGAGTCCGCCTATGGTGGCGTCAAAGCGATCGTGCTGATCCCGACCGACGTGCTCGACGGGAACTGCGGCTCTGAACCGGTGGCCGCCGATCCGATTGGGGGAGAGGCGATTCAGCCGGTAGGACGCCACTATCGGTCGAGCTCGCCGTCGGTCCCCGCCGCGGACGCGGGTGCGAGAACGGACGCGCCTGGCTTCGTCGCATCGTGGCAAGTGGAGCTTCCGGTAGGCCGGGGCGAACCGAATCCACCTCCGGTGGAAGGGATTGCGCGTCCCATACCTGGGCGCTCGAAGGCACCCCTGCCGCGTAGGCAGCGTCAAGCCCACCTCGCGCCGCAGTTGCGCGACGAGGCTGCCGAATCGGTTTCCGTTGGAGTGGTTCGCGGTGGGCCTCGCCGCGAACGCAGCCCTGACGAGGCCCGGAACAAAATGCAGTCCTTGCAGCGCGGCACGCGGCAGGGGCGTGGATTCGGTGCAACGCAATGAGCGAATACGGATGGTCGAAATATGACTGACAATGCGATGAACACGTCCAGCGGGAGCGGACTGAACTGGCTACTGGACGATCTCCTCGATCGTTTGCCGGGGGCCGAGAACGCGGTTGTGCTCTCGGCGGACGGCCTCGTCGTCGCGCATTCGAGGGCCCTGCTCAGAGAGCACTCCGAACATCTCGCGGCGATGGCATCGGCTCTGGGCAGTCTTGCTCGCGGGGTTGGGAATCAGTTCGGCAAAGGGCAGGTACAGCAAACGGTCGTGGAGCTGGAATACGGCTATTTGGTCGTGACGGAAGCTGGTACGGGCGCCTGCTTGGCCTTGCTTGCGTCGGAACATGCCGATCTCGGCATGGTGGCGTACGAGATGAACGTGATCGTGCAGCAGGTCGGTGAGAGTCTGTCGGCGAGCCCGCGTGTGCTGCCCGGCAATTCGTCTGCGTATTACACGACATGAGCCGCGACGGTACCTCGTGGTTCGACGAGGATCCCGGCCCTCTGGTCCGCCCCTTTGTGGTGACCCGGGGCCGGGCAGGACGAGGAATGCACGAACTCGACCTCATCACCCTGGTCGTCGCCGTCGGGCACGTCGCCGAGGTTTCGACATTGGACCGTGAATACGGAGATATCTTGCGCATGTGCCAAGCACGGCCGCTGTCCATCGCAGAGATTGCCGCTGAATTGAATCTGTTGTTGGCATCGGTGAAGGTGCTCGTCAGTGATCTGATCAGCGCAGGCTATCTGCTCCATCGGTCTCCGATGCCTACTACCGGCCGTCCCGGCATACGACTGCTCGAGGCGGTGCTCGATGGCGTTCGCAACATCTGACGGTGCCGGCGTGCCGTCACTGCATGAACTGCAGGCCGTCAAGTTCCTGATCGCCGGCGGGTTCGGAGTCGGTAAGACGACGTTGGTGAACTCGGTCAGCGAGATTCCGCCGCTACGCACCGAGGAGTTGCTCACGGATATCGGTGCGACAGTAGATGATCTGACCGGAGTCGAATCGAAGACGACCACGACCGTCGCGCTCGACTTCGGCAGGATCACGATCGCCCCACATGCGGTCCTCTACTTGTTCGGGACGCCGGGACAGGACCGGTTCTGGTTCATGTGGCGAGAACTGTCGGTGGGTGTTTACGGCGCGGTCGTGCTGGCGGACACGAGGCGACTCGAAGACTGCTTCGCGGCGGTCGACTTCTTCGAGTCTCGCGGCATCCCCTTCATCGTCGCGGTCAACTGTTTCGACGGGGCGGATATCTACCAGGAGGATGAAGTACGCGCTGCCCTGGACATCGATGCTCACATACCGATACATCTCTGCGATGTTCGGAATCGCGAATCGGCCAAGATGGTTCTGATTCGACTTCTGGAACACCTGATGAGCCTGGCCGCGGATGACCGCGAGTCATCGTGGTCATGATCAGCTATCCAAGACAACAGTCAGGAAGGTCCAGGGGACCGGTGGCCACAAATCCTTCCAATTGCCTTCGGAGAGATCGAGTTCCAGGACACGGATCAGCGAGCTGATAGGGGCGCCCTCGTCGCGGAGCGGGCGTATGAGGCCGACATCGGCACACGTCGCAAGAGCTGGCACGAGTGCGTCCTTGCCTTCATCGATCCGCCCCGCGGCCGCGAGACAGGCCGCCAGTAACAGCTGTGCGTACAGCGCGGCTCGCGGCCGCTGCACGCCGTCGATGGAGGCTCTCAGTTTCGCTGCGCGTTCGCATGCCGCGACGAGCTGGTCGGGGCTCCCGCCGTTGCGTAACAACCGGATTGCTGAATCCTCGTTGAGTTCGGCGGTCAGCTTCGCGATTCCGTTGTCTCCGTCAGTCTCAGCTTCGGCAACAGTTGTGCGGAGTCCGAGCCGGACCTGTTCATTGGTGACGCGGGCCGACAATCGAGGAAGAGCGAGCGTCCGCGCCGCCCGAGCGCCCTCGTCCAGGCGTTGTCGCGCGGCATCCAGATCTCCGTGCAGTGCTTTGATGCGTGCGCCGGTCCCGTAGGCGGCCATCATGAATTCGACTATGCCGCCTTCGATTCCGAGCTCGTGAACCTCGTCGAGCAACTGCTCGCCCGCGGTGAGCTCGTCTCTTTCGTAGAGGAGGTCACCGAGCAGCGCGCCGGCAAGCCGCGCTGCGTAGGACTGCGTGCCGGATGTGGTTGTCGCGATTTGGAGAGCAGTCCGGAAATGCTGTTCGGCCGCACCGACGTCGAGTTGTTCCCGTGCGGCGAGACCGGCCAAACAGTGGCTGTACATGAGGCTGAAGCTGCCGCTGATCTGCTGGTGATAGGGGGTGGCCCAGTGGTGCCATGCCCGGGCTCGGTCGAATTCGAAGCGGTAGATCGCCAGAAACCCCGCTGCGCTGGCCGCTGCGCTCAGCGTCCAGGGGTTGAGGGTGTCGGTGCGGCCCAGGCAATCGGTGACGACTTCGTCCACACCAACCAGGTTGTCGCCCAGGGCTCTGGCGAGAGCACCGATAAGTGAAGCTTCGGAGGCGAGGTCGGAATCAGGGACTTGCGTCGAAGCAGTCATCGATGATTCCACGAGCCGCAGCGTCGCGGTCATTTCCCCGGGCTTGCGCAGCAGCATGTATGCCCAGGCCAGTGCGATCTGTAGTCGAGGACGGGTTGCGGTCTTGGCCGATGGGAGTTTCGCGACCAGTCCGAGCAGCGTGGAGAATTGGGCGTGTTGCACACGATCCATGGCGTGAGCTTCGACGAGCTCCACGGCGAACTCGTCATCACCGATTGTGAGCGCGTGATCGATTGCCTCGCTGAGCATCCCGTGTTCGGCGAACCAATCGGCCGCGGCTCGGTGCAGTGTCTGAACTCGCTCCGGGTAGTCGCGTTCGAGGCGTTGCCGTAGGAACTGCACGAAGAGGTGGTGGTAGCGAAACCACTCCCCGTCCTCGTCGATACGGCGGAGGAACAGATCACGTCGCTCGATTTCCTCCAGCAGTGCCTGTCCGCGGCGCCTGCCGGTGAGCGCGCTCGCCAGATCACCGCTGAGGCGTTCGGGCAGTGCCGTTTCCAGCAGTGCGTCGAGCAGGTCCGGCTCGACCGCGTCCAGGACGTTCTCGGCCAGGTACTCGGCGATGGTGTGGTGTCGTCCCGACATGTGGTTGATCAGCTCGGCGGGGGAATGGTGCCCGCGCAGTGAAAGTGATGCCAGTTGCAGTGCGGCAACCCATCCTTCGGTGCTGGCGCGCAGTTCGGCGACTTCGTTGTTCGCGAGCGGAAGACCACTCACGTCGACCAGGAACGAGCTCGCCTCGGGTATATCGAAACGCAGAGCGGTGGAGTCGATTTCGACCAGCTCGTTGCGAACCCGCATGGTGGCCAGCGGAAGTCCGTCAGAGGACCGGCTGGTGACGATGATCTGGAGGTGATGGCAGCCGTTCTCCAGCAGGAACCGCAGAGCGCCGACAGCGGCGGGATCGGTGACCCGATGCCAATCGTCGATGACCACTGCGACGCGTTGGCGGTGTTCATGAATGGTGTTGACCAGGGTGGTGAGCACGAACCGTGCGGCGGACTCGCCTTGCTCTTCCAGGACTTGTTGCAGGGAAGGGGCCAGAGCGGGGCATGCACGGTGGACCGCCTCGACCAGATGCGTGAGAAACCAGACGAGGTTGTTGTCGTCTCGATCCGCATTCAGCCACGCGACGGCGACATCCTGTTCCTCCACAAGATATTTGGCCCACTGCAGGGCCAGCGTGCTCTTACCGAATCCGGCCGGTGCGTGGATGACGGTCAGCCGCGGCCGGTCGCTGGCTCGCAGCGCCTCGATCAGCCTCTCACGGTGCACCAGCGATCTGGCGGAGACCGCTGGCCGGTACTTGGTATCGGGTGTCGGGGGTGTGGTCGAATGCCGGCCCGATGCAGACCAGTTGACCGGCATCGACCCCGATGTGTTGACGGACTCTTGTGGCCGCACCGAGTCGGGATCACCGCCGTCTGTGGTCGGTAGCGTCATCTCTTCTACCGGCGCTCCATGAGCGCGCAGGATATCGCGAAGCCGCTCACCGAACTCTCCGGCGGATTGCGGGCGCGCTGTCGGGTCATGGGCCATGCTCGCCTCGATGACTGCACAGACGTCGGCGGGAATGCCCTCTGGCCGCAGATCTGGCAGCGGTTCGGCACTGATCCGCAGGAACTGCGCTACCAGTTGCTCACCGGAGCGGCGCTCGAACGCGGCATGGCCGGTGATCATGCAGAACAGCGTCGCACCGAGGCCGTAAACGTCGGAGGCTATCGACGGGTTACCAGCCCGCAGGACCTCCGGTGCCGTGAACGCCGGAGAGCCGGTCACCACGCCCGCGGTTGTCTCGAAACCGCCTTCGATCCGGGCAATCCCGAAATCCGTCAGCTGCGGCTCGTCATAGTCGGTCAACAGCACGTTGCCCGGCTTGATGTCGCGGTGCAGAATCGCGGCCCGATGTGCAGTCTCGAGCGCCCCGGCCAGCTTGATCGCGATCCTCACCGCCTCGTCCACCGGGAGCCGACCCTTCGTACGGATACGGTCCTCCAGAGAACCGTGGCCGTGGTAAGGCATTACCAGGTATGGAAACCCGCTCGCGGTGGTGCCGACCTGGAGGATCTGCACGATGTTCGGATGACCGCCCAATGCGCCCATCGCTTGCTGCTCGCGCACGAAGCGCTCGAAGTTCTCGGGTTCCAGGTCTGCGGTCGCAGTCAGTACCTTGATTGCCACGTGGCGATTCAATGCCTGTTGCCTGCACCGGTAGACCACGCCGAATCCGCCTCGGCCAACCACGTGCGGGTCGTCGAAGCCGGTGCCCTCCAGATCATTCTCGATGTCCGCTGGGCGGTCACGTTGTGTTGCCATCGGGTCCGAGGCTGCCATGGTCTTGCTCTGTCCAAGGGTGCATTCCGCGCTGGTCTCCCAGTTTATGCCTGGCGAATGCTCGGATGACCAGTATCGACGCACCGGTCTTGCCGGGGCCTGGTCGACTGCGCGCCATCGAGTTAGTGAACGTTTTCAAGTGGACGTCCGTACTGCGCAGGTCGCCTCCTCAAATCCGCAGCACCGCAGGTGATCAGAGGGGATTCGGACCCGCTGCACACTGAGGGCGACGCTGGTAGGTTGAGCGTGAACTATCGTTCACATGCCCGGCCTGAAGGGGAAGTCGACCCGATGATGTCTGCTGTCATAGACGATCTCCGCGACCACTGGGCGATCTACGTGCTGATGCCGGTCATCGCGGCATTCATTGGATACCTGACGAAGCTGGTCGCGGTCGAAATGATGTTTCGTCCACTCGAATTCGTGGGGATCAGGCCGTATTTCGGGTGGCAAGGTGTCATTCCTCGGTACACGCCCCGCATGGCGGCCACAGCTGTCGATCTCATGATGAAGCGGCTGCTGGATCCGCAGGAAATCATCTCGAGAATTGACCTGGACGAGCTGATGGCAAAAATGGAAATCCCGATGCACGAAATTGTCGGTCAATTGACTCGGGACGTCATGGAGGCCCTGCAGCCGGCGTTATGGTTAGCATTGCCCGAAGCCGTTCAGCGCATCATCATCGGGCAGGTGGAATCGTCGGTTCGGCCTACCTTGGATCGGCTCATCGTCGACATCAGGGAAAATGTAACCAGCGTTCTCGACATACGGATGATGGCTACCAACGCTCTGACGCGGGACAAGGCTTTGACGGTCAAGATGGTGAGAACCATCGGGAGTGCCGAGATGAAATTCATCGTCAGGATGGGAGTCCCGTTCGGCGCCGCGCTCGGCGTGGTTCAAGCGATGGTCTGGGCGGCGACACACTCTGCATGGATCATGCCCGCCTTTGGCGCTGTGACCGGGCTGACTACCGACTGGCTGGCCCTGCAGATGATCTTCCGCCCCCTGCAACCGAAGAAGTACCTCGGCATCGTCACTTGGCAGGGCATGTTCATCAAGCGGCGTGACGAGGTTACCCGCGATTATGCCAAGCTCATCTCGGAAGAAATTCTCACTCCGGCCAATATTCTGGAAACCATGCTGACCGGTCCGTCATCCGATCGGTTTCTCGCGCTGATCCATCGAGAGATAGAGAATATCATCGACGAGCGCACCGGCCCGATCAAATCCATCATGAAATTAGCTGTCGGCAGTGAGCGTTACCAGCATGCGCGAGGGGATATCTCCACGATGCTGGTGTCCGGGATGCTCGAGCGCAAGGACGAGTTGGGTAGCTTCGCTGCGGGCGCCATTGACCTGACCGAACTGCTGCAAGAAAAAATGCAACTCATGACCAACGGTGAATTCGAGGGGTTGCTGCGGCCGGCGTTCAAGCAGGATGAATGGAAGGTCGTCACCGTCGGTGCGATCCTGGGCTTCCTTGTCGGCGAACTGCAATTGCATCTACTGCTCGTGTGAGATCGCTGTCGATAGCCGGAACAGTTCTACCGGATCGGCGAGACCTTTCAGCCCGAACTGTCCCGCAGGCGTCGTCCTGATCGAGTTGCCGCTCATCTGCTGACGTGACGAATCATCGATGAGAACCGTGTGGGGCGACGCGACCGCCGCGATGCGGGCGGCACGATTGACCGGCCGGCCGATCCAGTCACCGCCGCTGGGCACGGCGTAGCCGTGAGCTATGCCTGCGTGAATGGGTGGCAATGCGTCCCGTGCGGCGGCCCGGATCAGGTCGAGGGTCACGGCGGCGAGAGCGTCGGTGTCGGGAGACACCAGCATGACCGCGTCGCCGAGAGTTTTGATGAAGCGAACCGGCGGCTTGATGATATCTGTGGTCAGGGTGTCCAGCTGATCGGCGAGTTGTCCGAGGTCGGCCGGTGGCATGTGTTCGCCGAGGCTGGTGAAGCCCACCAGATCGGCAAAACAGACTGAGATGGGTTCCGCCCCCGCGGCCGTCGAATCGGTCGCATCGGCGCGCAGTATTGTCCTGATATTGGTCGCCACCGCATGCGCGAGAATGCGAGTCTGGAACTCGGCGAATCGGTTCAGCTCATGGGCGAGCCGCAATGCGATCTTTGGGTCGTCGTGGCTGTCTCCTAATCGTTCGACGATCAGCTGTTCGGCGACGTCGGCGACCGCCCAGGTGTTGCGACCCATTACCCGCGCGGCGGTGAACATGGTCGCTTCGTCGAGGCCCAGTTCGCGGTATTCGGCCAGAACGGAGGCGAGACGCAGGTCGTCCTGTCCGTATGCAGCTGCGGTATCGATGTTCGACGCGGCGCGACCGGTAGCGCGAAACCACCGCGAGATGTCATTCTGCTCGAGCCCCGTTGCGTGCGCGATCTCCGACAAGGTGTACGTCGTTCCGGTTTCGGTCAGGGACCTCTCGAGTAGCAGATGTCCCAGTCGACGATCCCGGGCGGCGTCGATGATCTGAGTCGGATGCGCGCCGCACTCGACCAGCTGCAACAGCACGGACTCCCGGTTGCGTGCCTCCGATGACGACATTCCGTCCATAAGCCCGGCCGATGCGAACGTACGCAGCAGTCGGCGTCGGCTCGGCCAGTACGGCAGTGATCGGAGTAGTGCGGGGAGAGGCCGACTCGACTGTGATGGCCAAAGGCGCTGTGCACCGAGACGTTTCATTGGATGCCTGGTCGGTCGGCGGTAAGTGAGTCTGTTCCGTGCGCGCAACCCGACGCGGCTGTGCGGGACGTATTCGAGCCGAACTTTGTGCCTGATTCGGTAACGATCGTTGTCTGCTCGCGGAACCCCGACCCTGGCGTGATCGGACTGGGCTGCAGGGCCCTCTCATGCCTCTGGTTGTATCGCGCTAACCAAGGACATTGTGTTTTGGCAGACATCGTCTCAATATTATGGGAAAGCTCACTCATGTCAACGATGCGCCCGGGTCAGTGAACGACCGTTGACGTCAGTGGGTGCTGACACTAAAGTGACTGCAAGTGGTTGGCGTCACATCGGATTCGAGACATCGACGCCCCAGGTGCCGCGTCTTGCACCGATCAGTTGAGGAGAGTGATTGCAGTGGCTACGGAAGCTAGCCCAGGCAGGCACGCATTGCCTGGTGAACGGTCTACTGATGACGCCGTAACACAGCGCCCGAATCTGCCTGTCAACATCTGGGCGTTCTTCGGCGCGCTGATCGTCGCGTTCGAGGTGTTCGTGCTGATCCGTTGGGTCAGCGGTCCGTTCTTTGTCCGGGTGCCTGCGGGACCGTCCGACCCGCCGACCTGGATGAAGGTGATCCTCACCGCCTGGCAGGTGGCCTCGATCCCGGCGACGTTGAGCCTGCTGTACTGGTTCGTGATTCGCCCGTGGTGGCGGGAACGACACATCGGGATCGACGGGCTGCTCGTGATCGCATTCCTGACCATGTGGTTCCAGGATCCGATCTCGTCCTACGGCGGCCACTGGTTCACCTACAACACGTGGATGTTCAACCGCGGCTCCTGGGTGAACAGCATCCCGGGGTGGAACTCGTTCGGCCGACCGGGAGCGATGCTGAGTGAGCCGATCCTCTTCACGCCCTTCGCGTACTGCTACATCTTCGTGATCGTCATGTTCTTCGGATCCTGGCTCATGCGGAAGGTGCAGGCGAGGTTTCCGCAGATGAGCAAGCTGGGCCTGATGGGTGTCTGCTACGTCGTCATGTTCTTCGTCGACGTGGTGCTCGAAGGACTTTTGTGGCTGCCCATGGGCATTTTCGCCTACCAAGGCGGGCACTGGGGAATCTTCGCCGACACCTACCACAAATATCCGCTTCATGAGGGTCTCACCATCGGTGCGACATTCGCGGGGGTCGCGTGCTTGCGCTACTTCACCAATGACAAGGGGCAGATGCTCGTCGAGCGCGGTGCTGAGGAGATCCGGGGCGGAAACGTCAAGCGGACCGTGGTGCGCGCTCTGGCGACGATCGCTGCCGTTCAGGGCTTGTTCTTCATCACCTACAACGTGCCGAATTTCTGGGTGGGCATGCATTCCACGGCGTGGCCGGTCGATCTGCAGAAGAGGTCGTATTTCACCAGCGGAATCTGCGGCGAAGGCACCGGCCGGGCATGTCCCGGGCCCGCGGTTCCGTTGAACCGCAACGACAATTCCAACCCGGAGCGCGGAGGCGCGCCTTACCTCGGCTCGGACGGAAAGCTTGTGGTTCCGCCGGACACCCATCTTCCGAGCACCGTTCCGTTCGAACGGAAATAGCACGGTGACGGTGAAGGCAGCGGGCCCCGCGCTGGACGCCGAACTACTGCTGGTGCGGGCTGTCGCGGGCCGTCGAGTCGGACTGGGTGATGGAGGAACAGAGCTCGCATATTCGGACGGTAGGACCATCTACCTTCGTGGCGATGATTCTCCCGGCCGGCGACGTCGGACGGCGGTCGTCCAGGCAGCGCTGATCGCGGTCGGCGCTTTCGACCGGCCGGTCATGCGCCGCCTCGCCCGGGCTCGGGGCCACACGTCGCGGAGGTACCTTGTGCTGGAAGTGGCGCGAGCCGGAGACCGGTTGCGGGACTTGATCCCGCGGTCGATAGCAGCCGCGGTGCAAGAGACCTACTCGGGGCCGATGCCGCAGAGTGCGGAGGAGTCGCTGAACCGGGCTCTCAGCGGTGAGCGGCTTCCGGACCCGCCGAATTGGTACGGTGCGATCAAGCCTCTGAAGATCATCCTCACGACGTCCGACGCAGGGGGCTCGCCGCCCTCGGACCAAGACAGGTTGGCCCTTTCGCTACAGCCGTCGTTACCCGAGTTGTCCGAGGACGAGGCCGAGACTGCGGACCGCAGCAGAATCATGGACCTGCTGTCGGCGCCTATCGTCGGAAACCCGCTGGGCGCAGCACTGCAGCGGATGCTCGGAATGGGGCGCGCCGCAGGCGCCGGTGGCACGGGTGCGGAATTGCCGATCGGCGCGCATCGAAGTGGCCCGGTCGGCTCGCGAGCAGCGGTGGCGCGGCGTCCTCCGCCAGTCACTGTATCCATATCGGGCACACCGGTTCTGGGCGTGCGATATCCGGAATGGGATTGGGTTCGGAAGGCATACCGCACCGACTGGTGTACCGTCGCCGAACTCGACCCGGCTCGGCGCGAATCGGGACCAACGCCGGATCTGGCCGTGGATACCGAACTCCGCGCCGCGCTGGCTCGGCTAGGTCTCGGCTGGGAACGCCACCGCAGGCAGGACGAGGGCGCCCTGCTCGACCTGACCGCGGTGGTCGACTATCGATCCGCGATAGCCGCCGGAGGTAGCGGCGAACCCAAGATCTACGAGGACTCCCGGCGCACGGGGCGTGATCTGGGTGTGCTGGTCCTGTTGGACGCGACCGGCTCGGCGGCGGAGCGCTCGGGCCATGGGGCGTTGTTCGATGAGCAGCGCCGACTCGCAGGGCAGTTGACGGCGGCGTTCGATCAGCTCGGTGTACGAGTCGCCACCCACGCCTTTTACGCGCGCGGCCGGGAGAGCATACGGATGCTGCGAGTCAAGGATTTCGGCGACCGCTTCGACAACCGCGCACGCGCGCGGCTGCACGCACTCGAACCGACCGGTTTCACCCGGCTCGGAGCGGTTTTCAGGCACGGCGCGCAACTATTGAGCACACGGGCCGGAACCTCGAACCTGCTCATGATCGTCATCGGGGACGGACTGCCCTACGACGAGGGCTACGCGGATCGCTATGCCCGCGAGGACAGCCGTCGCGCACTGTCCGAGGCCGCTGACCGGGGGATCGCTTGTGTCGGTATCGCAATCGGGACATCGGGGGTTGATGGCGAAGCCGCGCAATGGGTTTGGGCCGAGGCAATGCGTTGCGTGGTTCGAGACTCGCATCAGCTCGCCCGGGTGGTTCCCGCGGTGCTCGGCTCGGCACTGCGTACGGCGGAGGCACGCGCTCGGCACGCCGGTGGCGGCCGATCGAACAGAAGGAAGGCGTTGTGACAGAAGCGATTTCATCGGTGAGCTCGACTGTGGGGGGCGCTGAGGCTCCGCTCTATCTCCCGGTGGGTGACGAAACCGAGGTGTTTGCCGCCGCGTGGCGAAGCGGGTTGCCTATCCTGCTGAAGGGGCCCACCGGTTGCGGTAAAACCAGGCTCGTCGAGCATATGGTCCACCGTTTTGGAGTACCGCTGTTCACAGTGTCCTGTCACGAGGACATGACCGCATCGGACCTGCTCGGTCGCTATTTGCTCGTCGGCGGCGACACCCGATGGGTCGACGGGCCGTTGACGCGTGCGGTCCGTGAGGGCGGTATCTGCTATCTGGACGAGGTGGTGGAAGCACGCCAGGACGCCATTGTCGCCATTCACTCGCTGACCGACCACCGGCGCCAACTCAGCCTCGAACGCCTCGGCGGCACCCTGCTGTCCGCAGCGCCGGGATTCCAGCTGGTGGTGTCCTACAACCCGGGCTATCAGAGTGTCTTGAAGGATCTCAAGGCATCGACGCGACAGCGGATGGTGGCGATCGAACTCGGGTTCCCGCCTGCCGAGATCGAGCGCAAGATCTTGATCGAGGAATCGGGCATCAGTGATGTCGAAGCCGACAACCTGATCCGGCTCGGCCAGGCGATCCGCCGGCTCGACGACGCCGGACTGTGCGAGGTCGCTTCGACCCGCACGTTGATCGCCGCCGCCGCGTTGATGCAGCAGGGCCTGAGTTTTCGTACGGCCACCATTGCGGCGATCGCCGGGCCCCTCACCGATGACCCCGGTCTCCGTGGGGGCTTGGTATCGCTACTCGACGCCTACAGCACCACGGGATGAGGAGGGTTCTGTGGCATCCGAATTGACGAGAAAGCATGTGCTCGGCCACGCGGGAAGCATCGTGTTCCGCGCCGTCTGTGAACGTTTCCGGCCTGGTCGTCCACGAGTCGCGCACGATATTCCGCGTTCGGTCGAGCAGCTCACCACCTCATGGCTCACCAGCGCTCTGTGTGGCGCTACCAGTCGTGCTCATGTCGTGGACTTCGAGTTGGGTGACGGCAGTGACGGGACGACCTCGCGTCGAGCAATTACGGTTACCTACAACGAGACCGGACAGCTTGCGGGTCTGCCGACCGATCTGTTCACGAAGGCAACGCCGACCATCGCCCATCGACTGCTGACGGTTCCGACCGGTGTCGCCTCCATGGAAGCCTTGTTCTACAACACGATTCGACCCGGCCTCCGTATCGCAGCGCCGCTGGGTTACTACGCTGCCTGCGACCGGCGGTCAGGCCGCTCGATGTTTCTGTTGGAGGACGTCTCGAAAACCCGAGGTTGCACATTCGGAGACTCGACGAAGGTCTACATCGACAGGTCCCGGGCCGAGGACATCGTTCGGGTGCTCGGCACACTGCACGGAACCTTCTGGAACAGTGCACGATTCGAGTCCGATCTGCGGGGTATCAAGAATGCGGAGACGTGGCAGCTCGAGGTCAACAAACTGATCCGATTCCGCAGCCGCAGCATGATCGGAATCGATCGTGCCGCACATCTGAGCCCCGCCGAATTTCTGCGGCGCCGTGACGACCTGTGGCCGGCGTTTCTGGGGTCGCTCGCTCGGCATCGCCAGGGGCCGATGACTCTGCTCCACTCCGACGTGCACTCGCGCAACTGGTACGTGGACAGCGCCGGTCGCATGGGTCTGTACGACTGGCAGTGCATCACCAAGGGGCACTGGGGTCTGGACTTGGCCTACGCATTGACCTCCTCGCTGACCGTCGAAGACCGGCGGGCGTGGGAAGGTGACCTGCTGCGGCAATACGCGGCGCACCTCGAGGCGGCCGGCGGTCCGGCTCTGTCGCAGGGCGAGTTGATGATCGGGTACCGGCAGCAGATCTTCCACGGCCTGTTCTTCTGGCTGTTCACCCTCGGCGCGGGACTGTTGGAGCCGACGATGCAGCCACCTGAGGTATCACTGGCCAACCTCGAGCGCATGACGAACGCGGTGGTCGACCTCGAAGCACTGGACAGTTTCGGATGAATGCGGCCGATCCCGCGTGGCCGCATGCGTCGGCCTGGAGCGCCGACTACCGTGGTGCGGTGGACGATCCAGCGGCAAGTAGCAGTGACGGGCGCAGCTCGCCCCGCTATCGGAACCGGCAGCGCATCATCGACGCGGCACGTGCGCTGTTCGCCGAGCGCGGCTACCGCGGCACCGCGACGCGGGATATCGCGGAGGCTTCCGGGCTCGCCGAGAGAACTCTGTTCCGCCACTTCCCGAGCAAGGCCGCGCTCTTTCGAGAATCGGTCATCGCGCCGGTGCAGCAGTTCATACAGGAGTTCGCCACCGAATGGGGTGAGCGGCCCAGAGGCTCGCGGGATACCGAGACCGAGGTCGCCGAGTTCTACGCCAATCTCGTCGCCGTGCTCGATCGCGAACGTCGACTGCTGATCGCGCTGGTAGCGGCCCTCGCCTTCGAGGATCCGGACGGTGTGGTGTTTCCGGAGCTGCAGTTCACGCTCCGCCCGTTGTTCGAGGAATTGGAGGCGATATTCGCTCTCGAAGCTGATCAACGGGCCTGGCACATCGACGCCTCGACCGCGATCCGAGTCATCATTGGTATGGCGTTGGGTGTGACTATCCATTCGGATTGGTTGTTCGGAACGTCGCGGCTTCCGCAAGACGCGCTGGTTCCCGTGCTGACCACGCTCACCGTATGGGGGCTCCAAGGCAAGCCCGAGCTCCCATCGTCGGTCTGAGGATGAAATTGCTGTCACCCGATCACAGCTGTACAGAGCCCTCCGGGATATGGGATTCGATCGAACCCAGCCACTGCGTGAACTGAGGGGGTGAGTTGCGCTCGCGCCAATTTCCCTCGGTATTCACAATGGGGTAGATCGATGTCAGCAGGTCGTAATACGTGGACACCGCGGCGCCGTGCTTGGCAACGTACTGGATCTCCTTGTCGGCGAACCGAAAGATCGCATGTGACGGCGAGATGCGGGACGGATTGCCCGGATCGCGAGCGTATCGTGCCTCCAGCCGCACCTCGGTCGAGGTGACGGGTTCGTCGCCGTCGCGGCAGTACATCGCGGCACCCTTGTCGCCAGCGACGAAGACCGCGCCCCATTCCCGCCTGCCGTCGGGTCCTACACCCGAGAAGGCGAGGTAGATGAACGGGGAACTGGTCACGAAGTCGACCGCTCCGGCGCCGTACATGCGATCGAATCCGCCGTTATAGCTGACGCTTTGACCGAGGTAGGTTCCAGAGACCGTGGCGGCGCCGCTGAAATACGGTCCCATCGGGCCCGGCGGGGTGACACACATGGTCCGGGGCATGTAATCCCACGTGGTATCGAAGAAATCGCCCTCGATGACGTGCGCACGTTTGGAGGAGGTGCGGTACAGCATGCGAGGTGATTCGCCCGTCATCTCCCACGTGGTCGGATCGGTGGTGAATCCCTCCGGATCGCCGTCGACGGCTCGATAGAGCGCTGCTCCTCCGAAACCGGTCGGCTGCAAGGGTGTTTGCCGTCCGAACATCCCGTCGCCGGTCTCGCCGTGCGCCACCTCGAGCGAGCCGGCGGGTGTCATCAGCCGGACCAGCAGAATAGGGCGCCTGTCGGGGAGCCGGACGTAACCCCACCAGAAGAACAGCTCGAGTGGCGCCGCGATGCCCTGTGCGGTCCACCGTTGCGGGGCCGGACCCATGTCGTCCCAGTTGAGCTCGACCGCTTCGACCGTCGTCCCGGAGTCCTGAAGGGCCTCGGCCATACCCGCGAATTGCCCGAGGCGGGTGGGCCCCGCCCCTGCCTCCCCGCCCAGGGCGCGGGCGGTCGGAGTCTGCTGTGCAGACAATGCCCCAGCGGCGACGACAGCCCCGGTAGCCAATGCTGACGATCGCATCAGGGATCTGCGTGATATCTCGCGATCCAACCAACTGCCCACGGTGGCATCCTCCTGCGGTTCCAGTGATCGGCGCGGCGCCTCCACCAGTGCCGACGACGAACAGGTAGCTGACAGTTTTGTCAAAAATGACACTACTATCACTATCGGCGAAGTGGATCAGAATCGAGAAATGGCTGGGGAGTTGGTGCGGCACCGGCCGGTTATGAGCCCGGCGTATTCGTTGGATCCGTGGCACGCTCGAACTGTTCGCGAAGAACGCTCTTCCGTACCTTCCCTGCCGCGTTGCGAGGGATCGGGCCGAGCACGATCTCGCGGGGAATCTTGTAATCGGCGAGCAGCGCGCGGCAATGTTCGCGCACCAGATCGGCGGTGATGCCTGCGCCTGCTCGTGGGGTGATCACCGCGAGCACGGTGGCACCCCAGTCCGGATGCGGTCGGCCGATGACGGCGCAGTCGATGATGTCGGGGTGCCGACTCAGAGCTTGTTCTACCTCCGCCGAGTAGACATTGCGGCCACCGGTGATGATGACGTCCTTGAGCCGGTCGACGAGCTTCATGCTGCCGTTGGCGGAGACATGGAAGAGGTCGCCGGTGCGCAGCCAGCCGTCGTGCAGCGTCGCCGCTGTGGCTTCGGGATTGCCCCAGTACCCCTTCATGATCGGCTCTCCGCGAAGTTCGAGTTCACCGATGGATCCAGGTCCGACCTCCCTGCCATCCGAATCGACGATGCGCGCCTCGACGAAAGGCTGAGCGAGATGGCCGGACGAGTCCGGTTCGGCCCGTACTTGTTCCACGGTCGAATACAGGCCGGTCGGACCGGCCTCGGTCTGGCCGCATTGCTGAAAGAACCGCACCTGAGGGAGTTTCGACAGCATCGCTTCGATGGCTGTGCTCGGCATCGGTGCGGCACCGAAGGCGCCTACCCGCCACGACGAGAGATCACGGTTGTCGATGTCGGGGTGGCGAAGTAGGAACTGGTACATGGTGGGAACGCCCAGGAGGGCCGCGACCCGTTCTCGTTCCACCACTTCGAGTACTGCCCCGGCGTCGAATTCGGGGATCAGAATGTTGGTCCCGCCGAGCAGAGTGATCGCGTTGAGGAAGACCACCCCGCCGGAGTGATACAGCGGTGGTAGATGCAGGTAACGATCACCGTCGCGGAGACCGAGCGAGACGATCTGGGCCATGGCCGCCCAGACTGCGCGATGGTGATCCAGCAGTACGCCCTTGGGGCTGCCGGTCGTACCGGATGTGTAGACGATGAACGCGTCATCGCTTTCGGATGCTCGGTCTTCGTCGACAGGTGGAGGCGGAACGACTGCATCGAGCAAGTCGGGCAGCTCCCCGCTCGGCCCGAGGGTGGCGACCTTCAGGTGCTCCGAGAATCTGCTCGCGGCCTCGACCCGAGGCAGATGTTCGGCCGACGCGACGACGATCCCGCATCCGGAATCGGCCAGGATGTGCTCGATCTCCGGCACGGCCAGTCGGGTGTTGATAGGCACGACGATCGCGCCGAGCCGGGAAGCGGCGAACGATGCGATCAGGAATCCGGGCGTATTGCCCGAGACGATGCCGAAACGATCGCCTTTGCCCAGGCCTGCGGCGTGCAGTGCACCCGCCATCCGGGCGGCCGACAGATCGACCTCCCGCCAGGTCCAGCGTTGATCCCCGGCGACGATTGCTTCGCGGTTCGGAACGCGCCGGGCGTTCTGGATCACGCTGCCGCCGATGGTCGGCAAAATTCCGCTCCTTTCGGACGATCAGATGAACTTCGGTTGGCGCTTTTCAGCGAAGGCTCGTTTCGCCTCGGCGAAATCGGGACCTTGCTGCGCGATGCCTTGAGCGGTCGCTTCGGCGTCGAGCTGGTCATACAGGTCGGATGTGAAGGACAGATGCAGCAATCTGCGGATGGAGCGCACCGACGAAGAGAGTGAGGCGATGGTGGTGGCGAGTTCCACTGCCCGGGAGCGTACTTCGTCGTCCGGCACGACCTCGTTCACGAGCCCGAAACGCTCCGCGGCGACTGCATCGACCGACTTGCCGAGCAGCACCATCTCGGCGGCTCTCGTTGAGCCGACTGCGCGGGGAAGCAGCCAGGTCGCACCGGCATCGGGCACCAGCCCGACATTGACGAACGACATCCGGAAGGAGGCGCTTTCCGCCGCGACGCGCAAATCGCACGCGAGCGTGAGGGACACGCCGGCTCCGGCCGCGACTCCGTTGACGGCCGCGATGATCGGTGTGGCCATACCGACCATGTCACGAATGAGCGGGTTGTAATAGTCGCGAAGTACGGACTTGGCGTTGCTGGGACCCGCACTCAGGTCCGCGCCGGAGGAGAAGGCCCTGCCTTGTCCGGTGAGAACGATCGCTCGCACTCTCTGGTCATTGTCGAGCCGCAGCAGGAAGCGCCGCAGCTCGACCATCTGCCCATGCGTCAGCGCGTTCAGGCGGTGGGGGCGGTTGAGGATTATCACCGCGACCGCGCCGCATCGTTCGACGAGCACCTCGTCGTGTTCTGAGGAGTGCTGAGGAGTCGAGATATCGGTCATGATTGCACCGCCACGCCGGATTCGATCAGGGCATCCGCGTCGGACACGCCCCATTCGAGAAGTGTCTGTCGAGTGTGTGCGCCGGGCCGCACCGGCGGCTGGGGGATGGCCGCCGGAGTCCGGCTGAACCGGGGCGCAGGTGCGGGCTGGGTGATCCCGTCGACCTCGAGGAATGTGTTGCGCGCTCGCAGATGTGGATGCCGCGTGGCCTCGCTGAAACCTAGGGCAGGCGCAACGCATGCGTCCGTGCCTTCGAAGATTTTCGACCATTCCTCGCGTGTGCGCTCAGCAAATGCCGCCGCGATCTTCTCGCGGAGCTCGGCCCACGTCGCCGGATTCTTACGATCGTGCTCGGTTGTCTCGATACCGAGAAGTGCGACGAACTCGGCATAGAACTTCGGCTCCAGGGCGCCGACTGCCATCCATCCGCCATCGGACGTCTCGTAGACGTCATACCAAGGCATCCCGGTGTCGAGCATGTTGACGCCACGTTCATCACGCCACAGTCCCGCGCCGAGCATCGAGTGCATGAGTGTGGTCAACGAAGCCGCGCCATCGACGATCGCCGCGTCGACCACCTGGCCGCGCCCGGATCGACCGGCCTCGAACACCGCGCTGAGTATCCCCAATGCCAGGTACAGGGAACCGCCGCCGAAGTCGCCGACCAGGTTCAGTGGCACCGCTGGGCGTTCGCCCTGCCGACCTATCGCGCCCAGAGCGCCGGTAATGGCGATGTAGGAGATATCGTGTCCGGCCGCGGCAGCCAGAGGACCTTCCTGCCCCCAGCCGGTCATCCGGCCGTAGACGAGCCGTGGGTTGCGCTCCCAGCATTCGTCCGGGCCGAGGCCGAGGCGTTCGGTGACGCCGGGGCGGTAGCCCTCGATCAGCACGTCGGCGTGTTCGACGAGACCGAGTGCGGCCCGTACTCCCTCCGGCGCGCGTAGATCGATAACGACCGAACGTCGGTTGCGCCGGAGAATGTCGGATTCCGGGGGAAGGCTGCTGCCGGAGCCGTCCGGGCGCTCGATGCGGACTACATCGGCGCCCAGATCGGCCAGGAGCATGGCGGCGAACGGGCCCGGGCCTATCCCGGCGAGTTCGACTACTCGAAGTCCGGTCAGTGGCCCGGTTCTGGTGCGACTCTGCATCTCTCCTCCAATGAGAACGATCGCTCACATCATGGCACGCGGATTGGGTCATATCCAGCGACAGAAGCTGATAATTTGCCAATTCGCCAAAAGTGTGGGCAGTGAACGACCTTTGACTACCTGGTTGGGTCAGGTTATCTTTGAGACAGTCAGGCTCAAAATTATCTAGCGACAAGGAGCGGTACATGACGCGCACGGCTGTCATCGTCGACGCCATTCGCTCACCCATGGGCAAGGGGCGAGCACCGCGGGAGGGCAAGCCGGGCGGCGCGCTCTCGTCGGTTCATCCGGTCGACCTGCTGGGGCAGGTCCTGCGGCAGATGTTCGAACGCAATGACGTCGATCCGGGTGAGGTCGACGACGTCATCACCGGATGCGTCAGCCAGGTTGGGGAACAGTCCGGTCCGGTCGGCCGCTGGGCGTGGCTCGCGGCCGGATTGCCCGAACACGTCCCCTCCACGGCGGTGCATCGGGCGTGTGGTTCCAGTCAGCAGGCCGCAGACTTCGCGGCACAGGGCGTGATCGCCGGCGCGTACGACATCGTGATCGCGTCCGGCGTGGAGTCGATGAGTCGAATCCCCATGCTGACAGCGCGAATCGGACAGGATCCGTACGGCCCTTCGGTTGCGGCACGGTATGCCCCCGGCCTGGTGTCGCAAGGAGTCTCGGCGGAGCTGATTGCGGCTCGCCGCGGATACAGCCGCGCCGTGCTCGACGAATTCTCCGCACGTTCGCATGAACTCGCCGTGGCTGCTGACTTCTCCGGGGAGATCGTCCCGATCATCGCTCCGGACGGCACTCTGGTCACCCAGGACGAGACGCCCCGGCCCGGGACTACCGTCGAACAGTTGGGCCGGTTGCGGCCGTCGTTCGAGTCCTCCGAGATGAGCGCGCGTTTCCCCGAGATCGGCTGGCACATCACAGCGGGTAACTCCTCACAGCTCACCGACGGCGCCTCCGCGATGCTGATCATGAGCGAGGAGCGCGCCGCGCAACTGGGTCTGCGCCCCCGGGCCCGGTTCCACTCGTTCGCGGTGGCCGGCGACGACCCGATCACCATGCTCACCGGTCCCATTCCGGCTACCGAAAAGGTGCTTCGGCGAAGCGGTTTGACCATCGATCAGATCGATCACTATGAGGTCAACGAGGCTTTCGCGCCCGTGCCACTGGCCTGGCGTGACCACTTCGACGCCGACCCGAAGAAGCTCAACCCCCGCGGCGGTGCGATCGCCCTGGGCCACCCGCTCGGCGCCTCCGGTTCCCGCCTCATGACGACCATGCTCGGCGCACTCGAAGCCACGGGCGGCCGCTACGGGCTGCAGACCATGTGCGAGGCCGGCGGCATGGCGAACGCCACCATCATCGAGCGCATCTGAGCGCCTGGACACTGGAGAAGACACATGGATATCAAGGGAATCTCGGCTGTCGTCACCGGCGGTGCTTCGGGGCTCGGACTCGCGACAGTGCGCCGACTCCTCGATGGCGGAGCCGCGAGTGTGGTAATCGCCGACCTGGAGAGCTCCAACGGTGAGGCGGTCGCCAAGGAACTCGGCGACCGGGTGCAGTTCCGCGCTGCCGATGTGCGCGATCCGGAGGCCATGAATGCCGTGTTCGACGCTGCCGAGGAACGCGGTGCGCTGCGGGCGGTCGTCCATTGTGCGGGCCGTGGCGGCGCGGTGCGCCTGGTGAACAGGGACGGCACCCCGGGCTCGCTCGAACTCTATTCGGAAGTCGTCGGGATCAACCTGATCGGCACCTTCAACGTGCTGCGCCTGGCCGCCGCGCGGATGGCCGGAAACGAGCCGCTCGACGGCGATCGAGGTGTCTGCGTGCTGACCGCATCGGTGGCTGCCTTCGAAGGACAGATCGGTCAGATTCCGTATGCCTCGGCGAAAGCGGGCATCCACGGCATGACGATCGTCGCGGCACGCGACCTGGCCGGCAAGAACATCCGAGTTTGCACGATCGCGCCCGGCACCTTCGACACTCCGCTGCTGGCGCGGCTGTCGGACGATGTGCGCGACTCCCTGGCGAAGACCGTTCCGCATCCCAGTCGACTCGGCGACCCGGACGAGTACGCCAAGCTGGCGCTGGCCATCATCGACAACGGAATGCTGAACGGCGAGACCATCCGGCTCGACGGTGCGATCCGGATGGCTCCGCGATGAGCGCGGTTCTGTTCGACGTCGCCGACGGGATCGCGACCATCACGCTGAATCGGCCGGAGGTTCGCAACGCGATCGATCGGCCGACCGCGGAAGCGATTTCGGCGGCCTTGGACGAATTCGAGGCTCGCGAGGATGCGCGTGTAGGGATTCTCACCGCCACCGGTCCGGTGTTCAGCGCGGGCATGGACCTCAAGGCGTTCAGCAAGACTCGGGAGCGGCCGATATCCGCGACCCGCGGCGGCTTCGGCATCGTGGAGCGTCCACCCACCAAACCGCTGATTGCCGCCGTGGAAGGCAAGGCGCTCGGTGGCGGATTGGAGATCGCACTGGCCTGCGACCTGATCGTGGCGGCCGAGAATGCCGAGTTCGGGCTTCCTGAGGTCAAACGCGGACTGGTCGCCGCAGCCGGCGGAGTGTTGCGGCTGCCACGGCGAATCTCTCGCGCGCTTGCGATGGAGATCGTGCTGACCGGCGAACCGATCGGTGTCGGGCGGGCGGCCGAAATCGGTCTGGTGAATCGGGTGGTGCTGGCGGGGACCGCTGCGAAGGAGGCCCGGGCGTTGGCGGCCGTCATCGCCGCCAACGCACCGATGGCCGTGCGCACCGCGAAACTGCTCGTCGATCAGTCCGTCGACTGGCCGTTCGCCGAGGCGTTCACCCGCCAAGCGCCACACACGGATATCGTTCGTTCCTCCCACGATGCCTCGGAAGGGGCGCGTGCGTTCGTGGAGAAGCGTGCACCGGTGTGGACCAACTCATGAGCGAGACTGAATTGGCTACCGCGCGTCGGGTATTCGACGACGAACACGAGGCGTTCCGGGATTCCTTCGCCGTGTTTGTCAAGCGCGAGGTGGTGCCCGCACCGTCCGCGGCGGCGATGTTCGCCGCCGCGGGCCGTAACGGATTCCTTGGCATACAAGTCCCGGAGGAACTGGGCGGCGCTGCCGTACCCGATCCACGTTTCGGCCTGGTCGGCGCCGAGGAGCTTGCACGAAATGGGTTGCTGGGGCTGGGTTTGTCCTTCGCAACCCATGTGGGTGTGGCGATTCCGGCGCTGTTGGACGATTCGACCGATGAACAGCAGGCCCGATGGCTTCCCGACCTGGTTTCTGGGGAGCGTATTGCCGCCGTAGGTGGCAATACGGTGCGCTTTTCCGCACAGCCCGGCGGCGGCCGACTCGACGGTGTCGTCCTCGGCGTGGTGAACGCGGCTTCGGCTGGCCTCCTGCTGATTCCGGTCGCCGGTCCGGATGGCGATCCGAGGGTCGCAGTGCTGGATCCCCGCGCACCCGGCGTGCGGATCTGTAATGAGATCGAGCCGATGGGTCTGTCGGACGCTGGCCTCTTCGATATCCATCTGGATGGCGTCGAAGTAGACGAGCAGGATCTCGTGCACGGCAACCTCATGCGGATACAGCGCGATCAGCGGCTGTGGTCGGCAGTGCTCGCGGTCGCGGGGGCGCGCACCGCGCTCGATTGGGCACTCGACTATGTCAGGGGCCGAAAGGTTTTCGGTCGTACTGTGGCGAGCTTCGAGAACACCCGGTACGCACTTGCCGCACTGCTGGCCGAGATCGTCCGCACCGAATCCCTGGTGGATTCCTGTGTCCGTGACCACTGTGCGGGCCGGCTGGCACCGTATCGCGCTGCGGCCTTGGCACTGAGCGCCGGTGAATTGCTGTGCCGGGCGGCCGACCAGGCACTGCAGTTGCACGGCGGCTACGGTTACATGCGCGAGTACCCGATCTCTCAGGCTTTCGCCGATGCCCGCTATTTTCGCCTTGCCAGCTGTTCCAGCGAGTCGGTGACAGCGATCCTCGCGGCGGAGTTGGGGCTGTGACTGCGGCTCCGCAGGAACCATCGGCCCAGTCCGCCGCAGAGGTTCAATGGCTTCCTCCGACGAATCGAGACCCGGCGGACTGGGTTCGATGGGCGAACAATCTGCCGATGATGAGCGAGCTGGGCGCCATTTGCACGCAGGTCTCCGACGACACAGCGACATTCGTAGTTCCGTCGACACCGATGGTGCCCAACCCGAACGGTTCGGTGAACGGCGGCATAGTGGTCGCGATCGCCGACCAGATGATGGGCTTGCTGGCGTCCAGAATCGCGTCCCCCGGGCATCTGGCCGCGACGGGCACCTTGAACGCCCAGTTCCACAGTCCTGCCCTGGCGCCACTTACAGTGCGCGGCAACGTAGTTCGGTTCGGACGGCGGCTCACCTTCGTGGAGGTCATAGTGGAGGACCGAGACGGTGGACGTTGTGCCTCGTGTCAAGGAACAATGGTGGCGGGCGCGGCTCTGCGGCCAGCCCGCGGGGACTGAGTTCGGTACTGCTGTTCTATCAATGATCGCCTCTACAAATGATCGCCGCCGGAAACGTTCCGGCGGCGATCATCATGTGCGACGGGTGTATTGAGCGATCAATTGGACTGCGGCGTTCGTGATGTCTTCGTCGGAGTATTTCTCGGCGGGCCGGTACCATCGCGAAACCCAGATGCACATCCCCAAGAGCAGTCGTGTGGTGAGCACTGGGTCCTCGGAGGGTTCCAGGACGCCGGCACTCATCGCCTGGTTCACGGCGCCGACCCAGACTTCCTCGTACGCCCGCGACCATTGGCGCCACCGGTCGACGACGTCGTCGGGCAGTCCGATCCCGCCGAAGAACACCATGAGGTACCGGCGCATCGCCACTGCTGCGGCGATCTGCAGTCGGACGAGGCCGAACAACTGTTCGCCCGGATCAGCTGTTCGGTCCAACAGTTCGAGTGCCGATTGATGGAGATCCTGGGTGGCGCGCTCGAACAGAATCCCCAGCAGGTGATCCTTGGTGGGAACGGTTCGATACAGGGTTGCGCGTGACACCGACAGCATCTCGGCAGTGGCTTCGATCGATACGGCTTCGTATCCACCCTGTGCGAATAGCTTTGCGGCCGCGTCCGCGACTGCTTCAAGATCGATTTCGCGGCGAGGACGACCAGGCGGGCGCCGACGAGCGGTTTGCCGACTGCCTGTGGCGTCTTCACCGCCGACGGCGCTTCCCACGAGACTCTCCTTCATTTTAGAGGAATGGTGTCTCAATAATAGTGGCTGGGGCGCTCGATGTCAGTTTCGACACCACCCTCGGTGGCGGTTCCGGTCAACGCAGGCCGTAGGTGCCTGAGATGATCTCCCGCTGGATCTCGTTGGTGCCGGCGTAGATCGTGGGCGCGATCGCGCGCCGGAGGTGGGCTTCCATGCCGTACTCGACGGCATATCCGTAGCCACCCATCATTTGAACGCCTTCGAGCGCTACGGCTTTGGCCGTGGTGGTGACTTTGACTTTCGCCATCGAGGTGAGCCGGACCAGCTCCTGCGGGTCACCGCCGCCGTCGGCGATGCGGAGTGCGGTGTCATACGTGAGCGCCCGTGCGGCCTCGATCTCGATGGCGAGATCGGCGATGCGATGGCGCAGTGCCTGAAACGAGCCGATGCGGGTGCCGAACTGCTCGCGTTCGGTCACGTAGCGGAGCAGGTCGTCGAACGTGCGCTGGGCCATGCCCAGGCCCTGTGCTGCGCAGACCAGCCGCTCGCCATTGAGCCCTGCCATGAGCTGGCGCCACGCGCCGCCCTCGACGCCGACCATGTCGGATTCGGGAACGAAGACATCGGTGAAATAGAGATCGTTCACCTCGCGTCCGCCCATGGTGTTGATGGGCCGGATGGTCAGGCCCTCGGCGTTCGAAGGCACCAGCAGCATGGTCAGGCCCTCGTGCCGAGTGTCCCCGCGGTCCGTTCGGACAACCACCAGGATGTACTCGGCGAACTGTGCGTCGGAGCACCAGGTCTTCTGCCCGGAGATGCGATATCCACCCGGCACCCGTTGTGCTCGGCACCCGATGTTCGCCGCATCCGACCCGGCCTGCGGCTCGGACACGCTGATGGACAGGACTGTTCCCGAGGCGGCCGCGGCCAGGATCGCCTTCTTCTGTTCCTCGGAACCGAATCGCTTGAAGACCCCTGCGACGGTGTGAGTGGTGCCTGCGCCGTGAACCGGGGCAAGGCCGTAGTACAGCTCTTCGAAGAGGATGACCTGCTCGATGGGCCCGCCGCCGCTGCCGCCGTATTCCTCGGGCATCGACACTCCGACATAGCCGGTGGCGGCGAGTTTCGCGTACAGCTCGGGGCTGTGCGCCTCGGTACCGCCCTGTGTCAGCGTGTCCAGCTGCTCACGGGTGCCGCATTCACGTCGGCAGAACTCTCGCACCGCCTCGGCGAAATCGCGCTGTTCCGTCGTGAACCTGCTCGATGTCGCGGCGCCCATGCCACTCTCCTCGTCTATTTATGAACCTTTACGTCTCAATATTATGGTACGATCCGTGGGTCGTCAATCATGACGAGAACGATCGTTTACTTCCGATAAATGGGGGTGCAATGCCTTACGTCGAGGTCGCGGACGGGGTTCGACTCTACGTCCAGGACATAGGCCAGGGGAGTCCCGTCGTGCTGGTTCCCGGCTTCGGCCTGGACCACCGTGTCTGGGACCGGCAGGTGCGGGTCCTCGCCCAGCGGCATCGCGTATTGTGCGTCGACCAGCGAGGCCACGGCTCGTCGGACAAGCCGATCGACGGATACGACATGGACACCCTTGCGGGCGATCTCTTGGCAGTTCTGGAACAGCTGGACGTCCAAGCCTGCACTCTCGTCGGCTGGTCGTTCGGAGGGCAGGTTGCCTTCCGTGCCGCCGCGCGAGATTCGCGCCGCATCGCGCGGTTGGCTCTGGTGGGCTCGAACGGCGTACGGGCAAGTCGCAGCGCCGAATTCCCGTTCGGCCGACTGCCGGACCAGCTCGAACAGCCTGCGGTCGCCGCCGAATGCGAAGATCGGATCACCTCTCGCCGGGGGGCGATCCTTGCGGGATTCCCGCAGGCCCCCAGCGATCGAGTTGTCGATTGGCTCGTGCAGATCTTCCTGTCGATGCCTTCATGGGCCGCGGTCGAGTGCTATCGGACGATGTTCCGCACCGACCTTGTCGGCGACATACCGCGGGTGACTCTTCCGGTCCTCCAGATCATCGGTGCTGCCGACCCGGTGCATTCCAGCAAAGGTGCGCGCTGGCTGGCGGAGCGGCTGGCTGATGCGGAACTCATCGAAATCGATCGATGCGGGCACTATCCGATGATCGAGTGCCCGGACGAATTCGATGCTGCGCTGGTGCGTTTCGCGGCTCAGCCGACCGCTTCGATCGCGGGCTGAGCCAATCCTTCGACGGCGGCGAGCGCCAGATTTGTGAGAAGGGCCTGCAGTTGCGGGGCGCGCTTGCCGCCGGACGGACGAGTGGCGTCCGATGTGATCAGGGAGTGCAGGGCTCGGACGGTGGAGACCAGGTCCTCGCGGGGATGTCCGGGATAGCAGCGGTCGAGTGCGTCGATCCACCGGTCGGTATAACGCCGCTGACGCCGCGCGAGGTTGCGCTGGTGCGTCTCGGTGAGGGCTCGTTGCTCGCGAGCCCAGATGCCGGCGAGACGGCTGTGGCTGACCGCGAACTCGACGTGCGCGGTAATCAAGCGCTCCAGCTCCGCGCGCGGATCCTCCAACGGTTCACTGATGCGAACCAGTAGCGCGTCGGTGGCCTGATCGAACAGCACTGAAAGGATCTCGTCCTTGTTGGAGAAGTGGCGATAGATCGCGGATCCGGTGACGCCCGCCTCCTTGCCGATCGCGTCGACTCCGATCCCGTCGAAACTGCGTTCGGAGAACAGTTTCTCGGCTGCTTCAAGAATTCGTTGTTCGCGATTCACCACTACAGTGTACGGACCGATCGTTCACGTGTCGGATTGGCATGCCGGACGGGCTCAGTACGAACGCGGCAGACCCAGCGTTCGCTCGGCGATGAAATTGAGGATCATCTCCTTCGAGACCGGACCGATCTTGAGCATGCGCAAGAGGAACCAGTAGTTGGACAGGTGATATTCGACGGCGACGCCGTTGCCGCCGTGAGTTTGAATCGCAGCGTCGAGGCAGGCCAGACCCGCGTCGACACCCGTCAGCTTGGCCATGTTGCTGTATTGCCCGTCGTCGCGGCCGAGGTCGTAGAGTCGTAGAGCCTTCTCGGTCATCAGTTTCGCGGCTTCCAGTTCGATCCGCGCCGCGGCGAGCGGGTGCGCGATCGCCTGGTGGGATCCGATCGGGTCACGCCACACGGTGCGCTGTTTGGCGTACTCGACAGCTTTGTCCAACGCGTAACGGCCGACGCCGGTGCAGATCGAGCTGACCAGCAGACGTTCGGCATTCATACCGGCGAAGGCAACGCGTAGGCCTTCGTGCTCGGGGCCGATCAGGCGATCCGGTGTCACGTGGACATCGTCGAAGAACACCGTCGACTGCCGCTCAGGAATCTGTAGTTCGGTCGGCAGCGGCTGGAAGGTCAGCCCAGGGGTATCGGCGTCGAGGTTGAACAGCGACAGTCGCGCTCGGCCGGTTTGTCGGTCGGTGCCCGTTCTAACGACCACCAGTACCCAGCCCGCTTGGTCCATGCCGGAGATGTAGTGCTTCTGTCCGGTGATCGACCAACCGGTCTCGGTGCGGCGGGCCGCGGTGGCGATATTGAACGAATTGGTACCGGCGCCGGGCTCTGTGATCGCGAAGGAACTCATCGTTGTGCCGTCGATCAATCCAGGCAGCCATCGGGCGCGCTGTTCGGCCGTGCCGTGCTTCGCGAGGATGGTGCCGTTCACTCCGGACGAGAACACGGCGGCCAGAGTGGGAACCCCCGCTGCCGCCGTCTCCTCGACCACGGCGGCGAGGTCGGCCAATCCGCCACCTCCGCCTCCGTACTCCTCGGGAAGGTGGACTCCCACGTATCCGGCGGCCGCCAGATCGTTCCATATTTCGGCCGCCGGTTGCCCGGCACTGGTGACACGGTGGAAGTAAGCCGGTCCGTAGCGGTGCGAGAGTTTGGCGACCGCGGTGCGGAGAAGCTTCTCCTCCGGCGTGGGCAGCAGTGGGAGAGTGGGTGTTTCGGCGGGCGTGGACATCTGGAGGCTTCCTCGAAATTCTCGACGACGCGAAGCTAGAGCCCGAGAGTTTGACCGATGATGACCTTCATGATCTCGCTCGATCCGCCGTAGATACGACTGACGCGGCCATCGAGATAAGCGCGTCCGATCAGGCCCTTCTTTGCGTAGCCGGCCGTGCCGTGCAGCTGCAGGCAGCGGTCGGCGATACGACTCTGTAGCTCGGTGCAGAACAGCTTGGCCATCGCGGCATCGGCGGGTGACAACGTGCCACCGGCCAGCTCGGTCAGCGCCCGGTCGATGAGGGATTGGCCGGCCTCGATCTCGGTGGCGCAAGCGGCCAGCTCGAATCGGGCGTGCTGGCCGGGCTCGGAACCGGCGAGCGATGCGACGGTGTGTGCAAGGATCGCGCTGGCGGCGGCTTGGGAATTCACCGCGATGGACAGCCGCTCCTGGGCCAGGTTCGCCGTCAGGTATTCGAAGCCGCGGTTCTCCTCGCCGAGCAGGTTCGAGACCGGAACGCGGACATCGGTGAACGACAATTCCGCGAGATCTTGGGCTTTCAGGCCGAGCTTGTCCAGGCTACGACCGCGTTCGAAGCCGGGGGTGCCGCCCTCCACGACGAGCAAGCTGATGCCTTGGCGTCCGGCCTGCGGGTCGGTCTTCACAGCGAGAATGATCAGATCTGCCGCCGCGCCGTTGGAGATGAAGGTCTTCGCGCCGTTGACCACGTAATGATCGCCGTCGCGCACCGCGCGCGTGCTCATGGCTTTGAGATCGGATCCGGCACCCGGCTCGGAGAGCCCGAGTGCGGCGATGGCACTGCCGTCGGTGAGGGCGGGCAGCCAGCGTCGTTTCTGCTCGTCGGTGGCGTAATGCAGGAAGTACGGCATGCAGATATCGGTCTGTACTCGTAGCCCGCCGAGCGCGAGGAACCGCTTCTGGATCTCCTCGGTAACCACCACGCTGTGCAGGAAGGTCGAGTCGGGAAGTCCGCCGTACTCGGCCGGCACTCCGATGCCGAGGATGCCGAGTTCACCGGCTCGTCGCCAGAAGTGGCGGCTGGGGCGTCCGGTCTGTTCCCAACTGGGGTACTCGGGTTCGATCTCCTCGGTGACGAACGCCCGCACGATTCGGCGGAAGTCCTCGTGTTCGTCGGTGAACACCGTACGCAGCATCGATGGCTCCTACTTTCGACCTCGCAACCTGACCTGACGGTACCAGCGATCCCGCTACAATGGAAACGATCGTTAACTGATCGACAGTTGACAGACGCTGAAGGAGTCACGATGGGCGCAACACTGGAACTCACCACTTGGGCGGACGGGGTGGCCGAGATCGTGCTCAGTCGGCCGGAGTTGCTGAACCGATTCGATCGCGAGTTGCATCACGATCTCACTGAGACCCTCCGTGCGCTGCGGGCCGATGAGTCGGTGCGGGCGATTGTGCTCGCATCGACAGGCTCGGCGTTCTCCGCGGGTGGCGACTTCGCGCTCATGCGTGCCGCGAACGAGGATGCCGCCGTGCGCCGCACCATCATCGATGACGCGGGCGCTCTGCTGGACGCGTTTCTGGCTGTGCCGCAGCCGATTATCGCTGCTGTTCAGGGGCCTGCGATCGGTCTCGGCGCGACCGTGGTGCTCGCCTGTGACGCCGTGGTGGCGGTGCGTTCGGCAACGCTCGCCGACACTCACGTCGCCATCGGCCTGGTGGCCGGTGACGGTGGCTGCCTGGTGTGGCCCGCCTCGGCGGGGATGTTGCGTGCGCGCCGGCATCTGCTTACGGGCGATCCGTTGACCGCGGAAACCGCTTTCCAGCTGGGACTTGTCACCGATCTCGTCGACGAAGCGGACCAGGTGCGCGCGGAGGCGCTGAAGCTCGCGCTGCGCATCGCGCAGCTCGCGCCACTCGCGGTTCAGGGCACGAAGCGGGTGCTCAATCAATTGTCGCGGCAGCGGGCGGGAGAAGTGGTCGATCTGGCGCTGTCGTATGAGGAAATGACGCTCGGTAGTGCTGACCTGCGGGAAGGCGTCGAGGCATTCACCGAACGCCGGAAGCCGAAGTTCACGGGCGCGTGACCGAAGCCGATTGACCCGGGGACTCCTGCGGCATATATTTGAGACACTAGAGCTCAAAAATCGATGCTCGATTTCGCGTGGTCCTCGGTCGCGGTCGGGAAAATCCTGTCCTATTGGAAACGATCGTTCACCACAGTGGAGGTTCCACGGCGGATGAACATGAAGGGAAGACTATGTCCGACACGGTTGCGGCACCCGGCCTGGATGGCCAAGCTTCTGCCACCGAGCAGTTGCGCACCGCACTCGACGAGGCGAACATCCCCACACTGCTCATGGTGCTCGCTCAGCTGACCGGTGACGAACGCTGGCTGCGGGAACCGTACCGGCCTCGCCGGGGACTTCCGTTGGACGACAACGACTCCGGTGGATTGCCGGAGGAGCTGCAGCAGGAGATCCGGTTGGCGGCATTCGATGCCGTCGTCGACTATCGCGCGGGTCGGCTGACCCCGGTCGATCTCACGCCCACGCAGGTCGCCGAAATGCTCGAGGTGGCGATGGTGGAAGACGTGCCGCGCGAGTACGGGCCGCTGCTCTCCGAAGAGCTGGGGCTTACTTCCCGCGACGTCGCTGTCGGTGAGCCGCCCGCCGGCTTCCGGGTGCTGATCATCGGTGCCGGCCTGTCCGGGTTGTGCGCGGCCATCAAGCTGCGCGCCGCAGGTATCGACTACACGCTGATCGAAAAGGACGCCGAAGTCGGCGGAACCTGGTGGGAGAACGTCTATCCCGGCTGTGGCGTGGACACTCCGAGCCATTTGTATTCCTTCGCTTTCGCACCGAACACGAAATGGTCGCGATACTTCGCCAAGCGTGACGAGGTTGAGGACTATCTGGTGCGCTTGGCCGAGGCCTACGACGTGCGCGAGAACATCCTGTTCGAAACCGAAGTTTCGCGGGCGGAGTACGACGAGGCGACGGCTACCTGGAGCGTGCACGTGTCCGGCCCGGCCGGCGCGCAGACTCTCGTCGGCAATGTGCTGATCTCGGCTGTCGGCCAGGTGAACCGGCCCTCGCTCCCTGCCATTCCCGGACTGGACGGTTTCAACGGCCCTGTCATGCACACCGCCGAATGGCAACGGGATGTCAGCCTCGCGGGCAAGCGGGTGGCGGTCATCGGCACCGGCGCCAGCGCGATGCAGGTGGTGCCGACCATTGTCGATGAGGCCGAACGGGTGCTGATCTTCCAGCGCTCCAAGCAGTGGGCGCTGCCGCACCCCAACTATCACCGCAACGTCAGCGAAGGCATCCGTTATCTGATGGACGCGGTGCCGTACTACGCTGGCTGGTACCGCCTGCGGGCCTTCTGGAACTTCAGCGACCGGTTGCACCCGTCCCTGCAGATCGACCCCGACTGGCCGCACCCGGACCGCTCGATCAACGCGGCGAACGAGCGTCACCGTGTCTTCCTGACCGACTACATCAAGAAGCAGCTCGGCGACCGGACCGATCTCATCGACGCCTGTGTACCGGAATACCCGCCGTACGGCAAGCGGCCACTGATCGACAACGGCTGGTTCGCCGCGGTCCGTCGTGAGGACGTCGACCTGGTCACCGAGGGGGTCGCGGAAGTGCGGGAGTCCACGATTGTCACCACTTCGGGCGCCGAGTACGAGGCCGACGTGATCGTGCTGGCCACCGGCTTCAAGACGCTGCAATTCCTGTGGCCCATGGAGATTCGGGGCAAGTCCGGACGCGTGCTGCGCGAGCAGTGGGGCACCGACGACGCCCGCGCCTATCTGGGAATCACCGTCCCCGACTTCCCGAACTTCTTCATCCTCAACGGACCCAACACCAATGCCGGCCACGGCGGCAGTGCGGTGCATCCGACCGAGTTCCAGATGCGCTATGTCATGCAGGCGATCGGTCACCTTTTCGAGAGCGACTCGGCCAGTGTCGAAATCCTGGAAAAGGTCTTCTGGGATTACAACAAGGAACTCGATGAAGCGCTGTCGCGGTGCATCTGGGTCCACCCGGGCATGACCACCTACTACCGCAATGACGCCGGGCGCGTGGTGATCAGCAGCCCGTGGAAGTACATCGACTATTGGCAGCGCACGCTCACCTTCGAGGCGGACGAGTACGACGTCGCGGCTCCTGCGCTCGAACAGGAGGCCACGGCATGACGAACAATCCTGCCGATGTGGTTCGTGAGTTCTATCGGGCGATCGCATCGAAAGACGCCCCGGCGCTGGGCCAGCTCCTCTTGGACAGGTTCGCTTCGGATGTCGTCGTGACTTGGCCGGAATCTCTGCCATACGGCGGGACGATCAAGGGTGCGACAGCGTTGTCTGCCCTGTTCGGTCGCATGCTGGCGGCTCCCGACCCTATCGGGGCGGACCGTATCGAGATACTCGGGTTGGTCGACGGCGGCAATCAGGTAGCCGCAGAGCTGAAATTCGATTGGTATGCACCAGGTTCGGAGAAAGCCATCCATACCGGCGCCCTCGAGCTGTGGCGCTTCTCCGACGACGGCTCCGTGCTGGAAATCCGGGCGTACTACTGGGATACCGCGGCATGCAAGGCCGCGATGTTTGCGGGGAGACAGCAGTGAGCGATTTGGAGTACTCCGTCAAGGACGGAGTGGCCACCATCCTGTTGAACCGGCCCGAGCGGAAGAATGCCTTCACCCTCGAGATGATCGATGAGTGGGCTCGCGTGCTGCGTGAGGCCGAGGCGGACGACGAGGTCCGTGTCGTCGTCTTGACCGGTGCGGGCGAAGCGTTTTGCTCCGGGGTGGATCTGGACCGATTCAAGGGCGAGAAGCGTTCGCCGTTGGCCGAGAAGGAATATCTCGGTCGGCGAGTCCATCAGGTTGCCTATGCGATGCAAGAGCTGTCCAAGCCCGCGATCGCCGCAGTCCGGGGTGTCGCCGTGGGAGCGGGCATGGATATGTCGCTGATGTGCGACATTCGCATTGCCGGGCGATCCGCGCGCTTCTCGGAGGGATACATCCGGGTAGGGCTGGTGCCTGGCGATGGCGGTTGCTACTACCTGCCCCGAATCGTCGGTGTCGCAAACGCGTTGCGGTTGTTGTGGACCGGCGACTTCGTCGGCGCGGATGAGGCGCTCCGGATCGGGCTGGTCTCGGAGGTTCACGACGACGACGCGGTGCTCGATGCGGCATACGCGTTGGCCGGCTCGTTGGCCGGGAAGGCGCCGCTGGCCGTCCAGTTGATCAAAAGGTCGGTTTACCAAGGGCTGGATCAGGACCTGCGTGCCGCGCTGGATTTGATCTCCTCGCATATGGCGGTGGTCACTTCGACAGAGGACTCCGCGGAGGCATTCACGGCCTTCAAGGAGAAGCGTGAGCCGCTGTTCCGGCGGCGATGACGAACGAGCGATGGTCCAGGAGAACGGCGTAGAGGCGAGGAAGATGTCAACCGTGTTAGCAGAGGATTCGGCGCGGCTGAATCAAGACGAACTGCGCAGCACAGTCCGAGAGCTGGCGACCACATGGTGCCGCGACGGACGCTATGTGCCGCAGTGCGATTCGTGGATGCGATCGTTCGACCTGGACTTCAGCCGGGAGTTGGCCGCCCGCGGGTTTATCGGAATGACCTGGCCCCGGAGCTACGGCGGTGGTGAATACCGCAACGTGGATCGGTTGGCGGTCACCGAGGAACTGTTGCGTGCGGGTGCGCCGGTCGCGGCGCACTGGATCGCCGACCGGCAGATCGGGCCCGCGATCTTGCGCCATGGCTCCGACCGGCTGCGTGCGGAAATTTTGCCGGGGATTACCCGGGCCGAAATTCTGTTCTGTCTCGGAATGAGTGAGCCGGAGGCCGGCTCGGATCTCGCGGCCGTGCGCACCGCGGCCGAACGAGTTCCGGGTGGTTGGCGTATCACCGGCCGGAAGATCTGGACGACCGGCGCCCATCACGCGACACATGCCTATGTGCTGGCGCGGACGGCGAAGGCGGACCGCAAGCACCTGGGCCTGAGTGAGTTCGTCGTCGATATGCACGCTGTCGGCGTCGAGGTGACGCCGATCGTCGACATGTCCGGAGAACACCATTTCAACGAAACCATGTTCGATGGGGTCTTCGTGCCCGATCACCATCTGATCGGCACGGAGGGGGAGGGCTGGAAGCAGGTCGTCGAGCAACTGTCTTTCGAGAGAGGCGGCCCCGAACGGTTGCTGTCGACGTATCCGCTGCTGGCCTCGATCGTGGAACGAGCCGATGAGGTTCACGACCGCAATCTGCACGGTCGACTGGGCGCGCTCGTCGCCCGGCTGACCGCCCTGCGGAGAATGTGCTGGGACGTCGCGCGGCAACTGGATGCCGGGCAGGCTCCCATCCAGGAAGCCGCCACGCTCAAGCTGCTGGGCAATACCTTCGAGCGTGATGTGATCGAATTTGCTCGGGAAGCGCTGGGAGGCAATGACAATGCGCCCGACAGCCTTTTGAATCAGGCACTGCTCGCCGCGCCCGGCTTCAGCATCCGGGGCGGTGCCGCGGATGTACTGCTCTCGATCATCGCGAAACAGGAGTCTCGGATATGAGCGCGGAATCCGCACTGCGGGAATTGATTTCCAACCTCGTGGCGACGGTGGGTGCTGTGGCCGGAGCCGGTGAGGTTCCGGAGCTCTGGCTGGAAATGGTGAAGCTGGGGCTGGATGTCGTCGGTGTCCCTGAGGCCAGCGGCGGCGCGGATGGCAGCATAGAGGATCTGGCACAGCTATCGGAAGCGTTGGGACAGAACGGGATCGGGGTCCCCCTGATCCAGGCATCGACCGCCAACTGGGTGTTGTCGGAGGCCGGTGAACAGGTGAACGCGGGTGTCCTCGCGGCGGTCGCCTTCACGGACTCGACGTTGAACATCGAGGGCAGGTTGTCGGCCCGTGTGGGCCCGGTCCCGTGGGCGCGCAGCGCTGAGAACGTGATCGTCTATACGGCGAGCGGGTCGCCGATCTGCTACAGGATCGGTGACCCCGGCGTATCTGTGGAGCCCGGAGTGAATCTCGCTGGTGAACAGAGCGATGCGGTAGTTTTCACAGCCGCGGCCGGTCAAGTTCTCGCGCATGCCCCGACAGCCGGTGCCGTGCTCGCCCGCCTCGGCGTGTTGTGGTCCGCGGCTCTGCTCGGTGCCATCCGCGGCGCTTACGAACTCACTCGCAACTATGTACGCACGCGTGAGCAATTCGGGGCGCCGCTGGTCAAGATCCCGGCTGTCGCGGCGGGTCTGGCGAGCATCCGTACTCAATTGCTACAGGCGGAAGCCTCCGTGTATCGGGCGGTCGAGATCTATTCGATCGGGCCGTCGGAGCATGCGGCGCTGCCTGCGGCGGCGATCGCGAGAACGGTCTGCGCGACCGCTGCGACCGAAACCGCGCGACTGACTCATCAGTTGCACGGTGCGATGGGCATCACGGCCGAATATCCGCTGCATCGGTTCACGACCAAGCTGTGGGCATGGCGTGATGCGGCGTCGAGCGAATCCGAGTGGGCGAAACTCATCGGCGACATCACTCTGGAGCGGGGCGAGCGGGCCCTGTGGGATGAGCTGACCGCGACGGCGTAACGGCCGGGGTAGGCAAATCGAGACGACCGCGTCGACCAGGAGCATGGTCGACGCGGTCGATTGCTGTCGTTACGGCAGACCCGCGCCAAACGCTGGACCGAGGTCGGCGGGTGCCCAACGGAGCGCCTGGCCGGCCTCGGTCAATTCATGCGAGGAAGTACATACCCAGTGTCACCGCGCCGACGACGACGCAATATGCCTCGAACAGTCCACGCAATATCGTTGGGGCATCACGCAATTCCATGAAGTAGAGCCCCACGAGCCGGAGTTTGACCACGGCGACGAGCAGGATTATCACGCTTGCGGTTGTCTGGCCGTCGCGCCCAAGGGCGTGCTCCACGCCCAACGCCCACGAGATACTCGTGGCGGCGATGAGGATCAACCACACCATCGTGGCGCGAGTCCGTGCGAGAGCGATCATCGTTCACCTCACCAGGTAGACGAGCGGGAAGATCATCATCCACAGCAGGTCGACCATGTGCCAGAAGCACGCGCCGCCCTCGAAGAACATGTGATGGGTTCGGGTGAGGTCACGCTTGCGCGACAACGTCCAGAGGCCGATCAATACCAGCAGGCCGAAGACCAAATGCGCCAGATGCAGTCCGGTCAGGGCGAAGTAGTACAGACGGAATGTGTTGGTTGCCGTGGTCGATGAGCCGGTCAGCTCCTCGTGGTACTCGAACGCTTTGACCGCGACGAACCCGATTCCACACGTGATCGCGCCCAGTAACAGGCGGGGAGCGAGGTGCCGCTGCGCACTGCGCCGAACGGCCCTGGTGGCGAGTACGACCAAGAGGGAGCTGACGAGCAGCAATAGGGTGTTGAGTGTTCCCAGATTCCGATCGACGGTGGCCTGGAACTCCTCGAACAGTCTCGGCTGTTGCCGACGCTGGTACAGGTAGACGCCGAAAAGCATGGTGAAGACCAACATGTCGCCGAACAGGAGCACCCACAACCCCGCCTCGCCGGGCACGTGGCCGCGCGGCGAGGTTTGCGTGCTCTGCTCATCCGAGAGGCTGGCGTCGGCCAAGGTCGTCATACCTGCAACCAGCGGATCGAAGGAACTTTGGTGCGACGAGCCATGGAATACCTCAACTTCAGGAAGGTCGATTGTGCCGCGCATCACTGCGGTCTATTAAAGATAACCTGTGTCTCATAAATGCGGTAGGGGTTCACTGTCGCATTGCCGCAGGGCCGCGGCTCGGGGGAAGTGAAACCGGTTGAGCCTGCCGGTGGGGGCCGCCAACGCAGCGAGCCCGCACCACCGACGCGGGTGATGCGGGCTCGAAGGGTGGATTCGCGGAGCAGCTCAGCGGAAGTCCATCCAGTGGCCGTGCGGCGTCCAGCCCATGAAGAAGGGGATGTCGATTCGGCAGATCGGGCCCTTGGTGATGTCGTGGGTGTCGAAGATCTGGAATTCGCCACGGCGATCGGCCCACCAGGAGACGGGAACGATGATGTAGCCGTCGCCCTCCGGCGAATCGATGTTGCGCGGCGCGAACGTCGCTTCGAGCACAGCTGCGGGCTGGTCGGTGCGGATTTGGTAGGCCTGCTCGGCGAGAGTTTTCATGTTGGTCATGACCAGGCTGTTCATTGACATGCCCTGGCGTTTGACCACCCCGCCGACCTGGTAGCCCCACTCGTAGCCCTTGCCGTAGAACCGCTCGTCGACCTTGGGCAGCTCGGAGGGTCGATCGGACAGTTGCTCCGACTTCGCCGCGCCCGTTTTCAGGTCGATGCTCCAGCGCCCGAGGTGACTCTTGGCGACGGAGAAGAACAGCGCCACGTCGTCACCGGCGGCGAAGTCCTGCTCGAACGGGAACGGCGGCCGGTTGAAGATGGGGCCATCCAGGGTCAGCAGATCGCCCTCCACATTGGCGGACATCGTGTGCATGATGTACTGCGGAGGAAGATCGGTTGTGATCCAACGGATTTCGCCGTGGATGTCGTGCCGGGGAATGAGCCCGATGACGATCGGCAGCTCGGACTCCCAACCCCAGATGCCGAGCTGCTTCTCGGTGACCTTCTTGCGGTCGACCGTAAAGGGCTGGAAGGGCATGACGACCCACTCCGGTGTCAGCCAGATGTCGTGTGCCACCGTGTTGTAAGGGGCATCGGTGACGTCGCGGGATTCGACGGTGCCATCCGGATGCACGAAGTGCATCGTGACGTATGGCGCGGTATCGCGATAGTTCCAGCCGTACAGGATGCCGGTGTCCGCGTCCCACTTCGGGTGGGCGGCGAAACACGTGGCGCCGTACGCCGCGGGCTCGGTCAGCCCCTGCGAAAGCTTCGGTGACCACGGAACGATGCCCCGGGTCTCGAGGGTGATCGGATCGATGGCGATGGGCGGACCGCCCTGCTCGCTGGATGCCACCATCTCGCCAGCGAACGGGAAGATGTTGATGTTGCTGGTTCCTTGCGGAACGCCCTGGGTGTACTGGTCGCGGACCACGTCGCAGTAGGCGTTGTCGCGCCAGTCGCCGAAACCGCCGTCGGCCCACTCGAACATGCCCCGACCGTGGCGCTCTTCGAGCAGGTACTTCGGCGTGCGGATCCAGCGGTTACGGAAGTCGGCGCGGCCATCGCGGAACACCAGCCCCTGGACCATGCCATCCATGCCCAGCAGGGGGTTGGGCCCCTGCTTGGTCGGGCGCTTCCAGGTCGGTCCGGTCCGGTAGAAACCGCCCGCCAGGTCCTTCGGAATCTCACCCTCGCTGACGATGCACTCCTCGACCGTCGCCTCGAAACGCATCGGCTGGAAGGGGCCCTTCAGCGAATTGGTCGTGGGGAGTGGGTATCCCATCATGCCTCCTTGTCGATGTCGCGACTGCGGCCTGCGGCGATGCTGCGCATAGGACGCCGTCGCAGCTGCATCGATGGCCGGTTCGCATCGTCAGCATAGCCCCATCGTGCACAACCTGTAAACGATCGTTTCCATCTGCTCTGAAGATTTGGTAGTGCCTGACGTCTATAGATGTGAGTAGACGTTCACTCGATGGAGGGATGGCTGGATGTGGTGCCAGAGTTCCGAGCCCACCCGTTGCGTATTTTGAGACGTGGTGGCTAAAATTTCCACCGAGCGTATCCGTGGCGACAAGTTCCGGCGGACCCGGTGCGCGCAGTCGCCCGTCGCCGGCGGCGGGGCGATCCAACGAGAGCGAAGGACTCGATCATGGCTATCTTCAAATCGGCCGAGGGGATGTACGAGCATTTCGTGCCTTTTCTGGAGGCGCTGGTGAAAGACCCTGTTGTGGGGCCGAAGTTCGTGGCGGCGAATACCTCGTTCCGCGTGAACTACACCGATCCCGAAGCGGTGATGGTGCTCGACGCCACGAACGATCCGGCCGTCAACACGGTGGGGGAGGGGGCGAAGGTTGCCGTGGTCGAGGTCGAACTGTCGATGTCCGCCGACGACGGCCACAAGTTCTGGTTGGGCGAGCTCAATCTGCCCGTCGCCCTCGCCCGTCGAAAGGTGAAGATCCAGGGGCCGGTCACCAAGCTGCTCGGGATGCTCCCCGCCATTGCCCCGGCGTACGGCAAATATCGCGAGTACGTGCAGGAGAACCCGGTCGAGGCCGCGTAGCGAGACTCGCGTGGCGGCGGGCGAAGTGACCGTTGACACAGTCGCCGCCGCCGCCGTACTCTTTTTGAGACACCTAGGCTAATAAATGGCCGAGCCCCCGTGACGCACCAGCTTCCGGGGCAGTCATCGAATCGGAACAAAGCACAAGGAAGTGATGATCATGGGTCGCGTCGAAGGCAAGGTCGCCCTGATTTCCGGTATCGCTCGTGGGCAGGGCCGCTCGCATGCGGTGAAGCTCGCCGAGGAGGGTGCCGACATCATCGGGTTCGACATCTGCGCGCAGATCGACTCCGTCGAGTACCCGATGGCGACGCAGGAAGACCTCGACGAAACCATCGCGCTCGTCGAGAAGGCCGGCGGCCGGATCTTCGCGAAGGTCGCCGACGCACGGGACCGCTCGGCGGTCCAGCAGGTCGTCGACGAAGGCGTCGCTGAGTTCGGCCGCCTCGACATCATTCTCGCGAATGCGGGAATCATGGCCATCACCGGCGAGCAGCGGCTGCGCGAGCAGGCGTTCTTCGACGGCATCGACGTGATGCTCAACGGCGTCTACAACACCGTGCGAGCGGGTCTGCCGCACATCCAGGCCGGTGGCCGTGGCGGCTCGGTCGTCATCACCAGTTCCACCGCGGGCCTGAAAGGTGGGCTGGCGGACGGTAATCCGGGCGTCCTGGGGTACATCGCGTCGAAGCACGCGGTGGTCGGCCTCATGCGCTCCTGGGCGAATGCCCATGCGGCCGAAAGCATTCGGGTCAACACCGTCCATCCGACGGGTGTCGCGACGCCGATGATCCTCAACGAGGCGTTCGGCAACTACGTGCAGGAATTCCCGAAGATCGCGGAGAACCTGCAGAACCCGTTGCCGGTGCCCAACGGCCTGATCGAGCCGGTCGACGTTTCCAACACGATCCTGCATCTGGTCTCCGACACCGGCCGATACATCACCGGCACCACGGTCGTCGTCGACGCGGGCTTCACCGCTCGCTGATCACGGCCGCCATCAACTCGAGCATTGCGGAAGAGGTAAAAGGCATGACGCGTTCCGATCCGGATCTGCGGATCCTGGAGGTCGATACCTACGCCAACGGCGACCCGACGACCTTCGGGCTGCCGCTGGATCAGTACGAATACCTTCAGAACGAGGAGCCCTGCTACCTGCAGGAGTTCTCCGACCCGCTGCTCATCGAGCGCGCGTGGGTGATCAGTCGGCACGCCGATATCTGGGACGTCGACCGCAATACCGAGTTGTACGCGGCCGACCGCGGTTCGGTGAACATGTGGAAGGTCACCCCGATCGACCCCGTCTACGGCGGAATGCCCGCCATGCTCACGCTCGACGGTGCCGACCACAAGCGAAACCGCGGCATCATGAGCCGCGGTTTCACACCGAACGTCGTGCACAAGCTCGCGGACAAGTTCCGCCACTACGCGGTCACGATCGTGGACAAGGCGCTGGAGAAGGGCACGTTCAACTTCGTTCACGACATCGGTCATGCCATGCCGATGGAGGCGCTCGGAGATGTGCTCGGTGTGCCCGAAGCCGATCGGCCGCAGTTCTTCGCTTGGGTCGACACCTTCGCCGCCCCCTTCGATACCCGTGTGACGCCGTCGTTCGAGTACGTGCTCGAAGCCATCGGCAACCTGATGGTCTACTCGACCGAGCTCTGTGAGCTGCGCCGGCAAGAGCCGGGTGACAACGTAATCACCAAACTTGTTCAGGCTCACGACTCGGGCGAGATGAGCGAAGACGAGATCATGGGCAATGTCGCGTTGCTGGCCAGTGGCGCGGCCGAGAGCACCCGCACCGCGCTGAGTCACGGCATGCATGAGTTGATGCGCAATCCCGAGCAGATGGCCTGGCTGCGCGCGCACGCCGACGACATCCCGTCCACCGCGATCCAGGAGATGGTCCGCGTCGCCTCACCCTTCACCCATCTGGTGCGCACGGCGACGGCCGACCATGAGCTGCACGGCAAGCAGATCGCGGAGGGCGACAAGGTGCTGATGCTGTTCGCGGCAGGCAACTTCGATCCGCGCGCCTTCGAAGAGCCCCGGCGCTTCGATCTGGCTCGCGATCCGAACCTGCACCTGAGCTTCGGCCGTGGCCCGCACACCTGCCTGGGCAAGCATGTGGCCGCACTCGAGATGAAGATCCTGCTCGAGGAGCTGCTGAAGCGGACCAAGTCCATCGAGCCGGCGGGCGAGATCAACTATGTGCGCGACGCGTATTCGCGTGGTGTGTACGAGTTGCCGGTCACCATCACCCCGGCGTGACCGGGCAAATACGAATAGGAGGTGAAGTTATGAAGATTTCCGTGGATACCAACCTGTGCGAGGCGCACGGTGACTGCGTGATCGCGGCACCCGAGCTGTTCGATCTCGGCGAGGAGGACGAGGTGGTGCGCGTCCTCGACGCCGAGCCGGCGGAGGCCCTGCGCGCCAAGGTCGATATGGCGGTCCGGTTGTGCCCGGTCGCCGCGATTCGGGTCGAAGGATGAGTATGCGCCGGATCATTATCGCCGGTGCTGGGCTGGCTGGTCATCGGGCCGCGATTGCCTTGCGCGAGAACGGATTCGACGGTCACCTGACCGTGCTCGGTGACGAGCTCCACCACCCGTACGACCGTCCGCCGCTGTCGAAGCAGTTGCTGGGCGGTGAATACTCGACCGAACAGTGCTTCTTCCCCGTGGGTGACCTCGACGTGGACTGGCGGCTCGGTACGTCCGCGGTCGGGCTGGATCCGCGCCTCCGGACGGTGGCTCTGTCCGACGGCACGAGCCTGGACTACGACGGTCTCGTCATCGCGACCGGACGGCGTGCGCGTGAGTGGAATTTGAGCCGTGGCCTTTCGGGTGTGCACACATTGCGTTCACTCGAAGATGCGCTGGGCTTCCGTGCTGCGGTGACTCCGTCCAGTCGGGTCGTCATCGTCGGGGCGGGCTTCATCGGCTGTGAAGTCGCGGCGACCTTGCGCAAGCAGGGCGTCGAGAATGTCACCCTGGTAAACGTCGCGCCGTATCCGATGCCGGTGCTCGGCCCCGAGGCCGGGGCTCGTGCGGCGGCGCTGCATGAGAGCAACGGCGTGACGTTGCGAATGAACTGCGGTGTCGAAGCGCTGGAGGGTGTCGACCGGGTAGAGGCGGTTCGCCTCACCGGTGGTGAGCGAATCGCCGCCGATCAGGTGCTGGTGGCGGTCGGTTCGATGCCCAACTCCGAATGGCTGGCGGGCTCGGGTCTGCTACTCGCCGAGGGGGCGGTCGTCTGTGACGAATACTGTTTCGCCACAGGGGCCGAAGACATTGTCGTAGTCGGAGACGTTGCTGCCTGGCCACATCCGCACGCGGATACAGGCGCCTCGGTCGAGCACTGGACGAATGCCCGCGACATGGCTGCCACAGCAGCGGCGAATCTGCTTGCCAGCGTGGAGGAGCGCAAGCCGTTGTCGAGCGTACCGGCGTGCTGGTCCGATCAGTACGACGTGAAGATCAAAACGGCCGGGTTCCTGCGCGCGGCGAACCGGTACGTCGTGGTCGAAGACGACCCCGAACGCCCGGCGCTGGTGGTCGAGGCATACCGGGACGAAGAGTTGGTGGGTGCGATCGTGTTCAACCGGAACCGGTCCATCATCAATTATCAGCGGCGACTGGCGACTGTCCCGGTCGCGTAACGCTATCGGTGCTCTGCGCTGGTGCCGCCGTGGAAATGCAGGAGTCGTATGGCTGCCTCCGCGATTTCCTCGGCGCTGTGCTTCTCCTCTGGTCGGTACCAGCGCGACACCCAGATACACATGCCGAGCAAGAGCCTGGTGGTCACCACCGGATCGGACCGTTCGAGGACTCCGTCCGTCATGGCGAATTCCACTGTGTCACACCAGATCTTCTCGTACGCCCGGCTCAGGCCGTGCCAACGATCGAATACCTCGGGTGGTAGGCCGGCCCCGCCGAAGAACACCGGCATGTAATGGCGCATGCGGATAGCGGCGTCGATGTGTACCCGAATCAACCCGTAGAGCTGCTCCCGGATGCCCTCGTGCTCTTCGACCACCGCTCGCGCATGCTGGACGAGTTCGGTCATGCTGCGTTCGAAGAGAATTCCGAGTAGATCCTCCTTGGTCGGTACCGTCCGGTAGAGCGTCGCGCGTGACACGGAGAGCCGTTCCGCGGTCGACGGGATGGTGACCGCCTCGAATCCGCCCTCTGCGAAGAGTTGCGCGACAGCGTCGGCCACCGCGCCGAGATCGATATCGTGACGGGGTCGTCCGCGCCCGCGCGCACCACCTACTTGGCTTGTGAGCGAATGCTGCTCTGCCTGGGCTTTTTTCGTTGCCGACACGTTGCGAAATTACCATATGCAAAGGTTTGTCCCGCTCGGCGGCGTTATCTCATCTAGTAATCGATCGTTCTCGATGCTGGTCGTTTCGTCGCGCTCGTGTGCTCGTACGTGGCTCGAACCGTTCCTTGCGTGTGGTGGCCCGCCTTCCGGTCGATCGAGCGACGCGTCGGAGCGAAGGTCGGCAGCGATGGCGATTTGAAGAACGTGCAGTTCAAAGTAGTATTTTCCGGCTTATTAGCCAAATGCGCCCGTAGTGATGTGATAGCCCGGCCCTGCTGGTTTGTGATTGACAGCACACACTGACACCTCTATTCTGAGACGGCAAGGCCCATAAATAATCCGTACGGCGGTGACCGCCTGATTGTCAGCAGTGTGAACGATCGTTCTTGCCCTGCGCGGCGTTTCGGGGGTACGCGACAAGGTCATCAGCGGACACGCTGAGAGTCGAGGAGAGCTGGATATGGCTATGGCAGCCGGAGTTGAACATCCCCCGCACGACGGCAGTGCGGCCGCAGAGTTCGAGGTGCGCAATCCTGCGGACGGTTCGATCGCGGGCCGCCTGCCGGATATGACGCCTGCCGAGGTGGCCGAACTGGCGCAGCGACTGCGGTCGGCGCAACCGGAATGGGAACAACTGGGCCCGCGCGGCCGGGCGCGTCACCTGCTGAACTGGCTCGACTGGCTGATGGACAACGACCAGCGCATTCTGGGCCTGGTTCAGCAGGAATCCGGCAAATCCTGGGGAGACACCTCGATCGAGACCATGGTGGCCGTCGAGGTGATCAACTACTACGCCAAACACGCCCCGGAATTCCTGGCGGATCAGACCCGCCGTCCGCATGGACCGGCCTCGCTGACCAAGAAGCTCGAGGTGCTGTACCGCCCGTATCAGCTTGTCGGGGTGATCACCCCGTGGAACTACCCGTTGGCCATGCCGATGATGGACGTTCCGCCCGCTCTGATGTCCGGTGCCGCGGTGCTGACCAAGCCGTCCGAAGTGACTCCGCTCGCGTGGGCCGAAATGGTGCGGGGATGGAACGAAGAGATCGGTGCGCCACCGGTCCTGGGCTGCGCGACCGGCTTGGGCGCGACCGGCGCCGCGGTGGTCGACAGCGTCGACATGATCCAGTTCACCGGATCGGTCAGAACCGGTCGGGCCGTGGGTATCCGGGCGGCCGAGCGGCTGATACCGGCGAGCCTGGAACTGGGCGGTAAGGATCCGATGATCGTCCTGTCGGACGCCGATCTCGACCGCGCGGTCGGCGGCGCCATTTGGGGCGGGTTGTTCAACGCGGGCCAGTCCTGTGTGGCAGTCGAGCGCGTCTACGTCGAGGCGCCTGTGTACGACGCCTTCGTATCCAAGCTCGTCGATCGAGTGGGTGAACTGCGACAGGGCATGGACCCGCAGGGATCGTTCACCACCGAGTTCGGTGCGATGGCGACCGCGACGCAACTCGAGCTCGTCGAGCGACAGGTGCAGGACGCGGTCGACAAGGGCGCCCGGATCCTGACCGGCGGCAAGCGGGCCGACACCGGATTGTTCTATCCGCCAACCATTCTCGTCGACGTCGACCACACGATGGCCTGCATGCGGGAGGAGACCTTCGGTCCCACCCTGCCGATCATGAAGGTCGCGGACGAGAAGGAGGCGGTGCGCCTGGCCAACGACTCCGAATACGGACTCGGCGGCAGCGTGTGGACGGGGTCCGCGGCCCGTGGCCGCCGCGTCGGGCGTGCCCTGGAGGCCGGCGGCATCTGTGTCAACAACGCCATGGTCAATGTCTTCCAGTTCCCGCTGCCGCACGGCGGTTGGAAGAGCTCCGGCCTGGGCAGCCGATTCGGCGGCCGGGACGGAATTCTCAAATACTGCCGCAAACAGGCATTCGTCAGTGAGCGGGTGCAGATGGGCGGCGAACTGCACTGGTACCCGTATTCCCCGAGTAAGGCCCGGCTGACCGATCAGATGATCCGGCTGCTCGGCATGCACGACTGGCGTCGCAGGTTCGGGCGCCGTTTCCCCGATGGCGGCCGGCGTTGACCGGTCGCGTGGGTTCGATTGAGGAGAGAGCAATGACGAGTACGGAAGCGGTGCCGGGTACGGCGGACGCCGAGGGTCCGCCCATTCAGGCAGCTACCGTGTGTGCGGCGTTCCAGCGTGTTGTCGCGCAATACCCGGACAAGACCGCGCTGCGAACACTCGGGGGCGAATTCAGCCTGACGTGGTCCCAGCTGAACGAGAAGGTCGGCAAGGTCGCGGCCGGACTCGCGGGTCTCGGTGTGGCACACGGGGATACGGTCGCGGTGCTCCTGCCCAATATCCCCGAGTGCCATATCCTCGACTATGCCGCCGTGCACCTCGGCGCGGTACCTTTCACGATCTTCAACAGCTCGAGTGCGGAGCAGATCGAACACCAGCTCCGGATCGCCGACGCCAGGATCGTGATCACCCTGCCGGGCTTTCTGCCCAAGGTGCAGCAGGCCGTCGACGCGCTTGGCACCCAAGTCGAGCACCTGATCGCCATCGACGACGGAGCGCCCGCGACGAGTCTGGACACCATCGAGTCCACCGCGGATCCGTCGTTCGACTTCGCCACTGCATGGCAGCAGGTCGATGCCGATGACCTCGTCACACTCATCTACACCTCAGGGACCACGGGACCGCCCAAGGGTGCGCAGTGGTCGCACCGAACGGTGATGGCGGAACAACGCGCGCTGACCGCGGCGCTGCCTATGCCGACCGATGGCGTGATCTCGTTCCTGCCGATGGCGCACGCCGGTGGGCGGATCACGGCCCACTACATGGCGCTGGTGCACGGGGCGACTATCACCACGTGCGCGGATATGCGGGCTCTGCCGGCGTATCTGGTCGATGCTCGTCCCGACGCGATCTTCTCCGTTCCACGGGTGTGGGAGAAGCTGCAGGTCGGCATCGAAGGCCTGATCGAGGGCATGCCGGACCCAGAGCAGCGCTTCGCGGCCCGGCGCGCGGTCGACGTGGGCTTGCGCTGGGTGCGGGCCGAAGACTCAGGTGACAGCTCCTCGGTGAGCGAGGCCGAGGCAGCCCAGCTGGCCGAGGAGCACACACGCGGACTCGAATTCTTGCACCCCGTTCTCGCGAAACTCGGTTTGGACAATCTCAAGGCCGCATTCGTCGGCGGCGCGCCCTCGGCGCCGGAATTGGCGCAATTCTTCCGCGCGGTCGGCATCCCTTTGCTGGAGGCGTACGGGTTGACCGAGGGCTCGCTGAACGTCTTCAATCGGGTCGACGATTTTCGCTGTGGAACGGCCGGACGGCCGTTGCCAGGCGTCGAATTGCGGCTCGCCGACGACGGCGAAATCCTGGTCAAAGCCGAATTGAATTTCGTCGGCTACCGCAAGGAACCGGAGCAGACCGCTGCGGCATTGGATGCCGAGGGCTGGTTGCATACCGGCGATATCGCCACGATCGATGAGAACGGCTTTCTTAGCATCGTCGATCGCAAGAAAGAGATCATCATAAATTCGGCCGGGAAGAATATGTCGCCCGCGGTGATCGAGTCGGCTATCAAGGGGGAGAGCTCGCTGATCGGTCAAGTGGTCGCGGTTGGTGACCGGCGTCCGTATGTCACGGCCCTGATCACGCTCGACCCCGAGGCCGTGCCGGTCTACGCGAAGCGCCTCGGTCTCAGCGACAAGCCGCTCGAAGAACTGGCGGCCGCGCCGGAAATCCGGGCCGAGATTCAGCGGGCGGTGGACACCGGAAACGATCGGCTCAATCGCAACGAGCAGATCAAGAAATTCTTCCTGATCCCATCGGCGTGGGTTTCGGACAGTGATGAGCTCACACCCACCGCGAAGCTGAAGAGAAGATCGATTCACGCCAAGTATTCTCAGCAAATCGAGGATCTTTACGCGAACTGAGAGTATTCTCTGTTTCGCGCCGCGTCGTTCGAATGCGGTGAGTGGCCGCTAGCCCGGCCGCATTCGAAATAGCAGCCATCGCGCATTGTATGCACGGCTGTAATTCGCTCAAAAAGTGACACAACTCGATGACGAGTCACGACCGTACAAGCACTGCGAAGGGATTTTGCGATGGCGTTCCGAATCGTCGCGCTCGATTATTGCGAGGGAGGTTCTCCTCAATGACTGCCATTCAGACCCCGGTCACCGAACACGGTCTCCAGAATACCGAAGTTCAGTTCCGGCCGGAGGGGAACCAGCAGGGCTCTGCGGATAGGCGTCCCTCCGCCGCCCGCCGGGTCACAACTCACCTGAAGGAAGCGCCCCTGCGCAGCCTGGCCACGCTGGGCCGCTCGATGCAGCTCATCGCGGCCGTGGTGCGCTACTCCGTGGTCGACATCGTGAAGCTGCGGATGCCGATGCACGAGGTCGTGGACCAGATGTGGTTGCTGCTCAAGGTCACCGCATTGCCGGCCCTGCTGATGGCGGTCCCTATCGGTGCTGAGGTGGCGGTGGAAGTCGGCGGCATCATGAATCAGGTCGGGGCGAACTCCCTGGCCGGCGCGGCGAGCGGCCTCGGTGTGGTCGGCCAGGGCGCGCCCATGGCGGCGGGCCTGCTGATGAGTGGCGCGGCGGCTTCGGCCATCGCCTCGGATCTGGGCGCCCGGGCCATCCGGGAGGAAATCGACGCCATGCGCGTCATGGGCGTAGACCCGGTCGAACGACTCGTGATGCCGCGGTTCCTGGCGATGCTCTTGATCGCGCCGATGCTGTGCATCATCATCGTGGCAGCCGGTGTCGCGGCCGGACTCATCATCTCCGCGAACGTCAATCATGTTGTCCCGGGGAGCTTCTGGCAGTCCTTCGGCGCGTTCACCTCGCCGACCGACCTGGCGTTCTCGGTGCTGAAGGCGTTCATCTTCGCGGCGATCGTGGTCTCGATCGCCAGCCTGCGCGGCCTCGAGGCGAAGGGCGGGCCCAAGGGCGTCGCCAATGCCGTGAATGCATCCGTGGTCCTCAGCGTCTTCTGCATCTTCCTCACGAATTTGCTGGTGAGCCAGTTGCAGATGATGTTCTTCCCGACCCGATTGGCGTGATGGCATGAGTATTCCCTCGAAGCATTCGCCCGTACCGTCGATGCTGATGACGCCGGTGCGCGCGATCGGCCGCGGCGTTTCCGAAATGGCCGGCGAAATCGGTCAGGTGACCCTATTCGTCGGCAAGACACTGTACTTGCTACCCAAGACGGTCCGCCATTACCGCCAGGCCACCTGGAAAACGATGAACAGCATGGCGTGGGGCAGCGGGTCGCTGGTCGTCGACGGCGGCGTGGTGAGCCTGATGTTCTTCCTGGGCGTCGCCGTCGGCGCCGTCGTCGCGATCGAGGCGTTCATGGCGCTGGATCTGCTCGGCTTCGGCCCGCTGACCGGCATCATCGGATCGTTCGGAAACATCCGGGTGATCGCGCCGATCATCACCGGCATCGGCTTCGCCGCCCAAGCCGGCTGCCGCATGACCGCGGAGATCGGCGCCATGCGCATCTCCGAGGAGATCGACGCCACCGAATCCATGGGCCTGCAAGCGATTCCGTTCGTGGTCGGCACCAGGCTGATCGGCGGGATGCTGGTGGTGCTGCCCGGATATCTGATGGCGCTGGTGGTCAGCTTCTTCACCGGCGGTCTCATCGTGAAGGTCTTCGACCGGCAGCCCCACGGTACCTACGACCACTATTTCGCGCAGTTCCTGAATTGGCCGGACCTGGGCGCCTCGGTGCTGAAGACCCTCACGTTCTGCGCGGTGGTGACGCTCATCCATTGCTATTACGGATATTTCGCCAGCGGCGGCCCGGCGGGCGTCGGACAGGCCTCGGGCCGGGCGATCCGGGCGAGCCTGGTCGCGATCGTGGTGCTGAATTTCTGTATGACCGTGGCGATCTGGGGCCTGAGCCCGGTTCTGACCTTCAAAGGATGAGGCCATGAGCAAGACGAGAAATCAAGACTTCCTCCGCGGTACCGACGGGCGTCAGGCGAAAGTCGTGAATCTGACCGCGGCCGTAGTGATCGTGGTGGTGATCGTCGCGATCATCGCGGTGGTGTGGGTTCGTCCCCGATACGAGAAGCCGGACGGGTTGCCGCTCAGCGTCGACGTGCCATTCGTGGGTCCGGGCGTCGGCGTCGGCTCCAAGGTGATTCTGCGGGGCGTCGAGGTCGGCGAGATCGTCGGTCTGGACAAGACCGGAAATCGGTCGGTGCGTATGCGTTTGTCCCTGCGGCCGAGCGAAATTCGTGGATTGACCGACTCGTTCGACGTGGACTTCCGGCCGCTGAACTATTTCGGAATTGCGGCGGTGAATCTGGTGGGCAATCCCGGAGGCGGCGCCTTGGTCGCCGACCGGGTGCTCGACCGTACTTCGGTGGGCGACTACACCATGTCGACCATGCTGGAGCAGGGGTCGCACACCATCGACGGCACCCTCACGGAGTCGATGATCACGGCCCTGAACAAGGTCATCCGCTACACCGACGGGCTGACCCCGCTGATCCAGACCGGCATCGTCTTCGCTGATCGGGTTGCGAAGGCACAACAGGCTTTTCCGAGCGAACTGCTTGGCCGCGCGGATGACATCCTGGCGGTGTTGCCGGGCTTCAGCGACCAGGCCATTCAGGCGTTGTACGCGCTGTTCGACACCAAGTTCAATCACCGGCCCGACGGCAGCTGGGGTGTCGACGACGAGATGATGAAAAGGTCGGGCGAAGGTCTGGACCAGGCGGCGAACAGTCTGTTCGGAAAAGCGGGGCATCTCTTGGCCTCACACGGAACGGAATTGCCGCCGGTGACCGCGCTGGTGCAGGCCATGACGGACGCGCTGCCGCATCTGCTCGACGGAGGCGCCGCGGTCGGCAAGCTCGGCATGCTGGCCGACCGGTACAACAGCGCGTTTTCCGGGACCGACGACGGAAAGACGCTCAATCTCCGGGTCATCCTGGACGAGCTGCCCGCCCTGGCCGCGCCGCTGGCGGCGACCGGTCTCCCGACCGCTCCGCAGCAGGAGGTGCCCCGATGAGCCCGCGCGTGAAAATGGCCGTGACCCTGGTCAAGCTGGGTATCGCCGCTGCGTTGTCGATGCTGTTGCTCGTGATCGTCGTCAACGCGATCAAGAGTCCGGTGGACGGCGAAACTCATAGCTACACAGCCGACTTCACCGATGCGTCGGGTCTGCACATCAATGGCGACATACGGATCAAAGGGGTGCGGGTCGGCAAGGTCGAATCCATCGAGCTGATCCGCCAAGGCGGCCGCAGCATCGCCGAGGTCGGTTTCTCACTGCAGAAGCGGTACCAGCTCAGCGAGAACACCGTGCTGGCGGTCAAATATCAGAACTTGACCGGTGTCCGGTACATCGATCTGGAGCCGCCCGCGCAGCCGGGAAAACCGGTCACTCACTTGACAACCGCGGTGACCAAGCCGTCGTTCGATATCACGCAACTGTTCAACGGTCTGCAGCCGGTGCTGAGCACCATGAGCACCGACGAGATCAACAACTTTACCCAGAACGCCATCTCGCTGCTGCAAGGCGACGGCAGTGGGCTGGCTCCAATGATGGACAGCGCACAGCAGCTGGCGGACCTCGCGCGAGATCGGCAGCAGGTCCTCTCGACCCTGGCGACGAACCTGTCCCGTATCGCCGACACCATGGGCGGTCGATCGCCACAGGTCATGGACTTCTTGCAATCACTGAGCTATTCCGTCGGGCAGGCGATGACAGTGCTCGATCAGTTCCAGAAGACGGCGGTGTTCGGCCCCGAGTTCACCGCACCGGTGCACCGATTGATCCTGGAGCTGGGGCTGTCCCACGACATGAATATCGATCAACTACTGGCGCAGGCGTTTTCATCGATGCCCGCCGCGGCGGAGGCGTTGCGGCTGCTGCCGGGAGCGTTTGCGGGCCTGCAGTTGCCACAGCTGTCGGCGGCCGCCGGAGCGATGCAGTGCAGCAACGGTGTTGCGACGCTGCCCACCGCGGTCAAGGTTCTTCTCAACGGCAGTGAGGTCGTGGTATGCAACGCGCACTGAGGAAATTCGCGGCCCGTTGGGGGTTGACGGCCGACGGCCGACGGACACAGATTGTGCTCGGCGCGGGTGTCGTGCTCGTCGCGGTCGTGTCGCTGGCGGCGACAACGATGCTGTACATGCACCCGCTCGGGCGCAAGACCATCGCGTTCGAGACCACCGACGCGTCGTCGGTGGGAATCGGCGCGGAGGTCCGGGTCGCCGGGATCACTGTCGGCAAGGTCACCAAGCTGTCCATTCAACCGAAGACGGTGCGCGTGGACGCGGAGATCGACAACGGCACCTTCGTCGGCTCGGACACCCGGGTCGACGTGCGGATGCTGACCCCCGTCGGCGGGTATGCCGTCACCCTCGTCCCGCTCGGCAACGCGTCGCTGGGCAGTGCGGTGATTCCTGCCGATCGGGTGAGCGTCCCATACTCGATCGGTGATGTGCTGCAGGCCGCGCCGAACGTCACCGACAAGGTCAACGGCGGCCCGATCGACGCGAACATCGACCAGATAGCCGATGCCCTGCAACATAATTCGGGTTCGGTCGGTTCGCTGATCGCTGGTATGAACAGCATCGCGACGGTGATGGATGAACAGCGTGAACAAGTCCGGAATGTCATGGACATGGCCGCACAGTACCTGCAGACGTTCAACACCAGCCGAGACTTCGTCTTCGAACTGATCCGGCAGGTCGAGATCGTGCTGTCCACCTACAACAACACGCATGCCGGTTTCAACGAGGCATACGAGCTGCTCGGCGACACCGTGTACCGGATCATCCCCATCGAGAATTTCTATCTCGAACACGAACCACAGGTGCGGCCGCTGATCGAGCAGCTGCGCGCCGGGATCGCCGACTTCCAGCAGCACATGGGTCCGGCCATCGACCAGTTGCAGCAACTGCGCGACCGGCTCGCGGCGTGGTTGACACCGGACGGGATGGCGGAGATCGGGTCCGGAACGATATTGGCTTCGGGAATCTGCATTCCCATTCCAGGGCGGACGTGCTGACATGACCAAGAACCGAAAGAAACTGATCGGCATCGCTGCCACCGCCACCGTCACAGCGGTCATCGTCGGCGGCGCCGGCGTGGTGGTCGCCAGCGACGTCTCGCCGGACAGCTCGACCGGCTATTGCGCGGATATGCCCGACGCTATCGGCGTCTACCCCGGCAACCCTGTCACTCAGATGGGATATCGAGTGGGCAGCGTATCGAAGGTCCGGCCCGCTGGTGACCATGTGGAGGTCACGTTCTCACTCGATTCCGGCCGCCGCTACCCGGCCGATGTGAAGGCGGTCACCCGTTCCAAGTCCCTGCTGGCGGACCGGACCGTCGAGTTGGTCGGAAATTACGAATCGGGGCCGGAACTGAAGCCCGGCGGCTGTATTCCGGTGGCGCACAGCTTCACTCCGAAGAGCATTTCGCAAATCGCCGGATCCGCCGCCGATTTCATCGACGCGATGGCACCGGAGAAGGGCTCCCAGAGTCTCCAGCAGGCCATCAGTGGTTTCGACAACGCGCTGCGGGGACAAGGCGAGAACGCCAGCGCCATGATGCGGCACGCCGCGAGTGCGGCGACGAGTCCGGACCAACTGATCTCCGACATCGGCTCGAGCATCCTCGATATGGCGCCGCTCACCGATGAGGCTCTGCAGCGCTGGTCGACTATCAGCTCCATCCTCGACCAATTGCCCGATGTGGTCGCCGCCGGAGTCAACCTATGGCCGGGCACCATCAAGCTTCTCGACGGCGTAGCCACCTTGATCGCCGTGCTCTACAACGTGCAGCGCAACTACGGCGACATGCTGTGGCCACTGATGCAAGGCGGTGTCGCCGACGTGATCCACCTCGCCGCGACACGATCGAAAGATCTTGCGAGCCTCCTGGATTCGATACCACCGGTCGCCGCGATGCTGCGGCAGCAGTCCGCGGGCCCGGACGGTCCGACCTTGACCTACCAGCCGCCCACCGTGGATGTCGGCACCGGGGCGCCCGTGCCGGTCACCGGGATTCTGGACATGGTCGTGGCGAAAGGCAACCGATGAAACTCTCGACCAGGCTCAAGACCGGAGCCAGCGCGATCACGCTGTGCTGCGCCGTCATGGCAACGACATCCTGCTCGCTGGGACCGAACGATCTGCCTTCGGTGAACGGCGGTGTCCGTGGGGGTTACGACATCACCATGCGATTCGCCAGTGCCCTGAACCTGCCCGCCGGGGCAGATGTCATGTTGAACGGGCTGCGGGTGGGCCAGGTCGGGGACGTCGCGGTCGGGGGTGACGCGGTCGAGGTGACGGTGAACGTGAAGTCCGACGCGAACATCCCCGTCGATGTCCGCGGTGTGATCCGCCAGGACACCCTGCTCGGCGATCCCTACATCGCGCTCGAGGAGGACTCGACCGCGGCTCCGGCGGGATATCTGAAACCCGGCAGCACGGTGCCCGTCACCCAGACGACCGCGCCACCGCAGCTGGAAGACACCATGGCGGTGCTCGCCTACTTCGTCAACGGCGGCAGCATCCAGAAGGTCGAGGACACGATGAGCCGCATCAACAAGGTGATGCCCGCCGTGCCGGATGTCCGGAACCTGGCCTCGGTCGTCTCTACCGATCTGCGAGATCTGTCCCAGCACAAAGGCGAGATCGATCGGATGCTGAACGGCATCGGCGACACCGCTGTCTCGGTGGACCGCCGGACAGACGCCCTGGCGCTGATGTTCGGCGACGACTCGACACACACCGGGACCTTGTACTGGCGGGAGTGGTCGCACGATTTCGTCGGCTACATCGCCGTCGTGCTGCCTTCGATCGGCAGCATCTTCGAGGGTGGTCTCTGGATGGTTCCCATGCTGAACTCACTGGCCGACGCGGGCCAGACTATCCGGTCCAGTTGGGATGCCGGGGCGGGGACGACGGAGAAATTGTCGGCCTTCCTGCGTAATACGGTGCTGCCGTTCATTCAGCATCCGGGTGTGAATGTCCGCTCGGTGCAAGCGGCGAACGGAGATCAGGTCATCGGCGATGTCGAGAACATCCTGCGCATGCTGGGAGCGGTGAAATGATCATCAGCCGGACGAAGATCTCCGTGCTCGCGATGGCCGGAATGGCCGCGGCGTCGTTCTTCTACATGGATCGGCTCGGCCTGCAGACCGCGCCCCTCGAGCATGTGAAGACCGCCAGCCTGAACGTCCCCGACACCAACGGATTGGTTGTCGGCTCCAGGGTATTGATGCGTGGTATCCCGATAGGTCACATCACCGGCGTCGGTTCCTCGGCCGACGGGGTCAAGGTTTCCTGGGATTACGACAAGTCGTACCAGATCCCGGCGACCAGCACTTTTCGCCTGGACAATCTCTCGGCGCTCGGCGAGTCCTACCTGGCGATCCTGCCGACAACGGAGTCCGGCCCGTACCTCGGGGATCATGCCGCGATCGAGCAGGCTCAGGTGAGCGTGCCGACCTCCTTCCAGGAACTATCGAAGCGATTCACCCTCATGCTGCGACAGGTCGATCCGGACCGTGTGCGGGAGATCTTCGAAACGATGAACATCGCGCTTCCCGACGATGCGCAAGTGCTCGGAAACCTCAACCACGCAGGGGAACTGCTGGCATCCGCGGTCACCAACCAAGCCGACAACCTGACCAAATTCTTCAACGCCATGCAGCCGCTACTGCTGATGAGCTCCTCGGTACCGGGAGATCTGGCAGGCACCACACCGACCATTCTTCCGTTCGGGACCGAGTTCGGCGATTTGTTCAATCACTTCTATTGGGGGGTCAACTTCGGCCCACTGCCAGTGGGCATCCAGGACGGCGCAGGGCCGCTGCTCGATCAATTGCAGGCGTTCCTCGACAAGACCGCGAAGGATCTCAACATACTGGGCGTCGATCTGCTGCCCGGTGTGCGGGCCGGCGCCGCAGCGATGCAGACCGTCCCGATCCCACAACTGCTCGACAGCGCGCTCGCGGCGACGGACTCGGGTGACTCGGTCACCGTCCACGTCCGGACTCCGGGGAGGTGAATCTGCTTCCACACATGCAATTTCGGAAAGTCAGTCCATCTCTCTCGATGAAAGCGAAGAACAATGTCCAGTAAATCCGAAGTTCTCGAAGTACCGCAGGACGCAGATATCGCGACGGAAACCGAGACGGAATCCGCGCCCGAAATTCCGGCACGCGCGGTGCGTGGCCGGGCCTCGATCGTCGGCGGCGTGCTCAGTCGTGGCCGGAACGCGGGGGAGTCCACGATCAAGCTGAAGACGATCGTCGCCGCTGTCGCCGCGGTCGCGGTGACAGCGGCGGTCGGTGCGCTCGGGTGGCAACTACACGCGAAGTCGACCGATCTGAACAACCTGCACGCCGACGCGGCCGGTCGCGCCCACGCCGAACAGATCGCCCTCGACTACGCGACCGGCGCGGCCGAGATGGACTTCCACGATTTGGCTTCCTGGCGCGGGCGCCTGACCAAGGGCACCAGCCCGGAGCTGTCCAACCGGCTGACTCAGGCAGCTGCCTCGATGGAGCAGATCATCACGCCGCTGCAGTGGGTGTCTACCGCGAAACCGATTGCAGCGAAAGTGCTTTCGGAGTCCAACGGCGCCTACTCCATCGACTGCTTCGTGAGCGTGCTGACCAAGAACACGCAGGCCGCCGACGGCATCAATTCGACCGCCACCTACCAGTTGACGGTCGATAGCCGGAACAACTGGTCCATCACGAACATCGGCGGGATCGACTCGGCTCTGTCCCCGAAGTCGGCCCCCGCCCCGGCTGCGGCCCCCGCGTCGAAGTGACGCGCCTAGCCATCGAACACCGAGGGAGACAAAGATATGGGCGTCGAGGTCAGGACCGAGGGCATCACGAAGTCATTTGGTTCGCAACGTATTTGGCAGGACGTCAGTCTCACGCTGCCGCGGGGTGAGGTGAGCGCTCTGCTTGGCCCGTCCGGTACCGGTAAGTCGGTGTTTCTGAAGTCGTTGATCGGTCTGCTGCGCCCGGAACAGGGCTCGATCTTCATCGACGGCACCGACATCATGACCTGCTCGAGCAAACAGCTCTACGAGATCCGCAAGCTGTTCGGCGTCCTCTTTCAGGACGGCGCGCTGTTCGGGTCCATGAATCTGTTCGACAACACGGCCTTCCCGTTGCGCGAGCACACCAAGAAGAGCGAATCCGAGATCAAGAAGATCGTCATGGAGAAGCTCGAATTGACCGGTCTGCTGGGCGCTGAGGGGAAGCTGCCAGGTGAGATCTCCGGTGGTATGCGCAAGCGCGCCGGTCTGGCCCGCGCGCTGGTGCTGGACCCGCAGATCATCCTGGTCGACGAACCGGACTCGGGTCTGGATCCGGTGCGCACGTCGTACTTGGCCCAGTTGTTGATCGATATCAACGCGCAGATCGACGCGACGATCCTGATCGTCACCCACAACATCAATCTGGCGCGGACCGTGCCGGACAACATCGGCATGCTGTTCCGCCGTCAGTTGGTGATGTTCGGTCCGAGGGAGGTTCTGTTGACCTCGGAGGAGCCGGTGGTCAAGCAGTTCCTCAACGGCCGTATGCAGGGCCCGATCGGTATGTCGGAAGAAAAGGACGAGTCGCAGATGGCCCGGGAACAGGCCATGTTCGACGCCGGTCACCACGCCGGCGGTGCGGAAGAGGTCGAGGGCATCATCCCGCAGATGCGGGCCACCCCCGGTATGCCCCCGCGCGAGGCTGAGCATCGCCGGCATATACGCGTCCGCGAAATGATGCATACGCTCCCGCCCGCGGCGCAGAAGGCAATCGAGGACAGTCTGGACACCGGATCCCGAGTTTGAGATGTACGACCCCCAACTCATCTTGGACGCGATCGACAACCACACGGTACCGATCCTGATCGGATTCGGGCTGGCGATGGTGTTGCAGAACATCGCGATGGTGAAGGCCGTCGTGATGACAAGGCGCGAGGGGTGGATATCGATCCCGCTGCCCTGCACCTATTTATGGCTCGCGCACGACTTCGGCGTCGTCGTTCGCTTCCACACCTGGTTCCACCGATACCATCACTGGTTTCTCAAACTCTTCTGGCTCGGCCTGCTGATCGCGTTCCTCATCGAGCTGGTCTTTCTCGCGCAGGCGTCACGCGTCGGCCGCGCGGAATACCTTCCGCGCGGCACGCAAGCGCAATGGAACGCACTGCTGTTCGGCGGCGCCGCCATCGCCATCCTGTGCTGGGAGTACCAGAAGACGATCTGGGCCGACCCTCTCTATCAGGCACTCGCATCGACAACCCTGTATGTCATCCCGCTCTTCGTGGTTCCGCTGATACTCCGCCGTCGTTCGCCGATCGCCCAATCACCCGTGATCTACGGAAGTTTCGCCGCCATGGTCCCCCTCTGGTGGGCTGTCACCGTCGGCGCGTACGGCGGCCCGTTCCGCTCCTGGCAGTACCTAGCCTCAGGCATCGTCGCCTTCACCACCCTAACCACATTGACGTGGTGGATTCACCGGCTCCGATCGACAGAGCCAGTTCCCCGGCCCACGCTCTGCGATGTGCGGTGAGCCATGTCATCCGCTGATTGCCGGAGCGGTGGTGTTCGAAACCGACGACGACACCTGGGCGGCGGTAACGGTGTGGTGCCGCACCCGATCGGGTGCGGCACCACATTCATTGCGGGTGAGGCGAATTCACACGTGTGCGCGGGTTGCCGGTTGCCGATGGCCGGGCCGGAGCGTTCGGCGTTGAGACTCCGGCCTTCGATGTCGATGTTCGGCAGCACGCGCTGTAGAGCCTGCGGCATCCACCACACGGCGTCGCCGCAGATCGACATCACGGCGGGTACCAGCAGCATGCGCACCACGAATGCATCGACAATGACGCCGACCGCCAAGGCGAAGCCGAATTGCCGGATCATCGGGTCGTCGGTGAAGATGAACCCCGCGAAGACGGCGGCCATGATGGCCGCGGCGGCGACTACGACACGCGCGGCGTGTTCGAAGCCGTGGGCGATGGCCTCGTCACCGTGGCGTCCGTCGGCGTGGGCTTCTTTCATCGCGGAGACCAGGAAGACCTCGTAGTCCATGGCGAGCCCGTACAGCAGGCCGGTCGCTACGATGGGCAGAACGGCCAGGATCGGCGAGGTGGCGTGGAAGCCCAGCAGCGACTGGCCCCAGCCGTGCTGGAAGACTGCGGTGGTCGCGCCGAATGCCGCGAGAATGCTGAGTACGAATCCGAGAGTGGCCTTGATCGGGATCACGATGGAACGGAACACCAAGGCCAACAGGAAGATCGACAGTACCGCCACCACCGCCAGATAGACGGGCAGGGCGTGGGCGAGGCGCGCGGACACATCGATTCCCAATGCCGTGAATCCGGTGACGCCGACGTCCACGTTGCGGTCGCTCGCGAAAGTCGCCGCCTGGCCGCGGATCTCGTGGACCAGCTGTTCGGTGGCCGCGTCCGTGGGCCCGCTGCTCGGCACGACCGAGAGGACGACCGTCCGGCCGTTGTCGCTCACACCGCCGAGGGTCACCGCGGTCACGCCTGGCAACTGTGTCAGATCGCGGTAGAGGCCCGCGATGTCGGTGGTGGCGATCGGAGCCTCCCGGTTCCCGGCATCGGCGACGACGACGAGTGGCCCGTTGTAACCAGGGCCGAAATGGTCCTTCACGACCTCGTAGCTCTCGCGTTGGGTAGTTCCCCCGCTGTAGCTCGCGCCGGAAGGCAGTCCGAGACTCATCTGTGTGGCTGGGAACGCGAGCAGCCCGGTAATGAGCAATGCCGCCGTCGCGGCTAGGAACCGGTGCCTGGTCACGAGGCCCACCCAGGCGGTGGCGACCGCGAGCGGCGGCCGTGCGGGTGTGGCGGTGGCTCGCGGGGAAGCGGCCCGCAAGCGCGCCTTGGGCGAGCAGATCCGCTCGCCGGCGAGACCGAGCAGGGCGGGGAGCAGCGTCACTGCGGTCAGCACGGCGATCAAGACCGTGGCCGTGGCGGCGATACCCATGGTCGTGATCAGGTGGATTCGGACGATGGCGAGCGCGGTGAGCGCGATGGCGACCGTGCTACCGGCGAAAACCACTGCGGTGCCGGAGGTCCCGAGAGCGCGGCCGGTGGCTTCTTCGGCGCTCATGCCTTGGTCGAGAATATAGCGACGCTGTCTGTTGACGATGAAGAGCGCGTAATCGATGCCGACGGCCAAGCCGATCATGAGTCCGAGTACCGCGCTGAGCGAATGCAGCGAGATCAGATGCGAAATCACCAGGGTGCCACCCACACCCACGCCTACCCCGCTCAGCGCCGTGACCAGCGGTAGCCCGGCCGCGACCAGCGACCCCAGGGTCACCAGCAGCACGAGCGCGGCGATCCCGACACCCACCACCTCGCCCGCGCCCACGATCTCGGGGAGCTGGACCATCGAAGCAGAGGGCAGGACGGCGATGCCGTGCCCGGCAGTGGCGTGTTTCGCCGCGGCCACGGTGTTGTCGATCGTGTCGGCCGGCAGTTCGAAAGTCTGCTTGTCGAACTGGAATTGGAGGACGGCGCTGGTTCTGTCCGGGGAGACGAGCACTCCCGGCACAGGCTGCCCGTCGATCGCCAGCGGAGTCGCGGCGGCGCCGTGATCCGCCGCTCCGGACGGCGTGACCGCTGCGGCGGCGCGGAGGGCGGGACTGTTCATCCCCTTCGCGGCTTCCTGCTTCAGTACCTCGCGGGTGTCGATGACATGGTCGCTGGCGTAGACCTGGTCGACGGCCGCGAGCAGCGCGCCCAGGTTCTCGCCTTGGTCGATGCGCGAACCGTTTTCGGTCTCGAAGGCGATGATGCCCTGTCCGCCCGACATCAGTGGCATCTTCTGACCCAAGTCGTCGATGAGGTGCTGAGCGGGAGTGCCGTCGATCCGCACCTCGCTGCTGAGCTGGGGTGGGTAGACGGCGAGCAGAGTGATGATCACGTGCAGGATCACGACCCAGGGCGCGATGAAAAGCCAAGGTCGCCGATAGGCGGTTCTTCCGATGCGGTACAGCAGGGTCGACATTGCGGGGATTCCTCTCGGCACTGGCGGCCATGGATGCCTGCCATGAAGGGAACTGATAGTCAGCTATCAAAACGATAATTAACTATCGCTTTGGCTTACAAGGTACGCTCGATCACAGCCCAGGTACCCGGTGAATTGATCGAGGAGCGAAGTCTGCGTGGCCACGAAACCGCTTCGGACGGATGCTTTCGCCAGCATCTCCCGAATCACCGAGGCGGCTCGACGCCTGTTCGCCGCCGAGGGTGGCTCTGCCACGCTCGCGCACATCGCAAGCGAAGCGGGGGTCGGCGTTGCGACGCTGTACCGGCACTTTCCCAACCGTGAAGCGCTGGCCCGTGCCGTCTACGAACGGATCCTCACCGCCGAGGTCCTGCCCATGCTCGCCGAGCTCGACAACGACGGGCTGCCCCGGCCGATCCTCCTCGACGTCGCCGAACGGATCGCCGACATTATTCAGAGCGAACGAGCACTCGCGACGTCGGTGGGCAACCTGACGGAGGTGACGGCGGACTTCCTGGCCCAGAGCGACGAGATTTTCGGCCCTGCGGTACAGCGCGCTCAAGTCGCGGGCAATCTGCGGCCGGACCTCGAACCACGGGACGTGCCTTATGTTTTCGCCCTGGTGATCACCGCCTTGAGCGGGGTGGAGCTCGGAGAATCGGCACGCCGCCGGTATTTGAGTTTTCTGCTGGACGCGCTCAATCCGGACCAGGCGACGCCGCTGCCGCCCATGTGAGCGCCGTGCGCCCGGGAACCACCGGCTCGCCGCTTGATCGACGGCCATTCCGAAAGTGCCGATTGACGTGTGGCACAGGCCACATTACCTTCTGAGTGAGTCCGTCGCAAAATTGCTCTCCAGCTCAGGAGCCATGGCAAGGCCCGACGGTGCGTCCGGCAAGGTCTCTCCCAGGCACCGTCGCCGAGCATGAGGCCGAGGCGACGGCACCCCTGCCGTGATGCGGGCGAGGTTTTCGCAGGACCACACACCTCCACCGCAGATTGCGGGTATGCGCCGGCAACCACCCGCCTGCGCCATTCGATGGGAACAGTTCACCGCCCCCATAAACGCCGGTGATCGCCGACGTCGCCATCGCCCGTGAACTCGTTGGCCAATGTTGGTCGTTGGCCGTGCTCGAGCTCGATCTAGGCGCCCACAACAGGCACGAAGCATGGCTGATCGCGACGATCGCCGGTCATCGCCTGCTCAGCCCCGGCTTTCTGCCTCGGTCTCGTACCGTGCCGCCGCAAACACGGTGTCGACCACCGCCATTGCGCGGATCCTGAAGGCGTCGTCGCTGAGCAGACCAGCAAGCCACTGGTGGATGGCGCCGATCAGGCCCGCTGCGATGACATCGCCATATCGTCGGACGTTCACCTCGGGGCCGATGAAGCCGGCTTCGACCGCATCCTCGAGGCAGCCGATGAGGGCATGGGTCGGATCATGGTCGAGGACACGCCCGCTCATGCTCCACCCGGACAGCAACGCACGGAAAACCCGGCCGTCGGCGCACAGGATGCGCACCACCGCATCGACGATTCGATGCGCGCGCTCCTGCGGTTCAGCGGCAGTAATGGATTGAACGTCCAGGCCGACGAGCGCTCGGTCGGCAAGCGCGCTCCACAATTGATCGCGGTTGCCGATGAGGTTGAAGACGGTCATCGGCGCCACCGCCGCACGCGCTGCGATGCGCTCGATGGTGAGGCCCTTGTCAGGATCCTCCCGGAGTAATTCCAGGGCGCTGTCGAGAATCCGCTCCACACGATGTCTCTTCCCCAGCTCCCGCAGGCCCAACGCCGCTGTGCCACCGGTTACCTCATCCGACGAGACGGAGCGCGCCATGGTCGCCCTCCTCTCGATCGTTCGTGCGCCACTGTCGCGACAATCTCCGCATGCCCGCCCCGATGGTAATCCACGAAACGGACGGCCCCGGTGCCGGCGGTTGGCCGGACAGCGGCCGCGAATCGGTTCACCCGGACACGCCGGGCAGGTCAGTAGGACCGCGGCAACCCGAGAGAATGCTCCGCAACGAAGTTCAGGATCATCTCTTTCGAGACGGGTCCCATATTGAGCATGCGCACTACCCAGAAGTAGGGCGCCAGCTGATACTCGTAGGTCACGCCGTTGCCGCCGTGGATCGCAACAGCGCTGTCGAGTGCCTCCAGCCCTGCCGACGCACCGAGAAATTTCGCCATGTTCGCCAGCTCGCCGACCTCGATGCCGGTGTCGTACAGCTGGCATGCTCGCTGGGTCAGCAGAATGGCGGACTGCAAATGGATGTGGGCAGCCGCCAGTGGATGCGCCACACCCTGATGGGCACCGATGGGCCGGTCCCACACCTGCCGCTGCTTCGCGTAGTCGACGGCTTTACGCAATGCGTATTGCCCGATCCCGGTGCAGAGTGAGCTCGTCAGAATGCGTTCGGTGTTCAGGCCCGTGAAGGCGACCGCAAGTCCGTGACCTTCCGCGCCGATCATATTGTCGGCCGGCATCTCCACGTTGTCGAAGAACACCTGGTGGCTCTTATCGGGCTGGTTCATGACGGTGCGGATAGGCGTCCAGGTCAACCCCGGAGAATCGGCCTTCACCATGAACACCGACAGCCTGGAACGACCACTGCGCTCGCTGGTACCGGTGCGTGCGACAACCATCACCCACTCGGCCGACTCCATCCCGGTGATGAACACCTTCTGGCCACTGAGAACCCAGTTGTCGCCAACGCGCCGCGCGGTGGTGGCAATGCGGTGGGCATTGGATCCAGCGTCGGGCTCGGTTATGGCGAACGACAGCCGCGTCTCACCGGAGGCAACGCCCGGCAACCATCGCGCCTTTTGCTCCTTACTGGCGCTGCGGTCGAGGACCGTGCCGGTCACACCTGAGGAGAACAACATCGACTGCAGTGGAGTTCCGGCGATCGCGGTTTCCTCAACAACAATGGCGAGCTCGGCCAGCCCGAGGCCGCCCCCACCGTACTGTTCGGGTAGGTGGACACCGAGATATCCCTTGGCGCCCAACGTCTTCCACAGCTCCGCGCAGTTGCCGCCTTCGTCGACCTGCTGTTGGTAGTAGTCGGGTCCGAACGAGCGCGCGATACCACCGACCGCGTCACGAATCGCACGTTCCTCGTCGGACATCACGACGGTGGTGCCGGTTTGGACTGCCATCAACTCTCTTTCCGTCCCAGCCGGGTCGCCACGCAAGCACCGGACTGTAATTTATATAGCTCTCTAATTTTAGAGTGCAGCATAAGAATTCTGCAACGTTGCAGCGGCCGCCCACGCGGGCAGCCGCCATTCACTACCAAGCGCCGGATCGTGGAATCGATCGCTCCAGCTACTGACCGCGGCCACACGCATCGGTCCCATACAGGGCCTCGATGACATCGGAATACTTCTGAAGGATGGGCTTGCGCTTGAGCTTCATCGTCGGGCTGAGCTCGTCGCCGCCAGGCAACCACTCGTCGGGGAGCACACTGAATTTCTTGATCTGCTCGACACGTGACAGCCGCCCGTTGGCCGCTACGACGGCCGACTCGACCGCTGCCCGCACTCTCGGATGGGTGGACAGCGTCTCGGTATCGCCGACGTTGCCCGACAGCGCCGAGGCGACTTCGGCATCGATCACGATCAGGGCCACGTTGTAGGGTCGGGCATCGCCGACAGCGATGACCGAGCCGATGATCGGATCGGCTTCCTTGATCTTGGCTTCGATATTGGCCGGTGACATGTTCTTGCCAAAAGCGCTGATGATCAGCTCTTTCTTCCGGTCGATGATCTTCAGCCGGCCGTCAGGGTCATACTCGCCGATATCGCCGGTGTGCAGCCAGCCCCGCGCGTCGATGGTTTCGGCCGTCAACTCCGGGCGATTCAGGTACTCGGTCATCAGCCAAGGGCTGCGCAGAATGATCTCGCCATCGTCGAGGAGTTCGAGTTCCAGACCGGGAAGGGCTCGCCCGACCGTGCCGAGCTGTATGTCGTCGAGACGGTTGATGGACCCGAACGCGGTGCACTCGGACATACCCCATGCTTCGAGCGCGTTCACGCCCAGCGCCAGGAAATAACGCACAAGACCGGGCGGCACGGGCGCAGACCCGGTGAGCGCCACAACCACCTGGTCCAATCCGAGGGCCGCCAACAGCGGATTCAGCACATCCCGCTTGGCCTGGGCATACTGCTCGGCGAGGTCGTCGGGAACCGGCCCACCGGCCTGCTGTGCGTCGACGACACGAAGCCCAAGGTCGATAGCCTCACGCTGGGCCGGACCGTTGGAGTCGGCGTTGCGCTCGATCTGGGCCTCAATCGCCGCTCGCAGCTTTTCGAACAGCCGCGGTGGTGAGAAGACATAATGCGGATGCGAATCGGCGAGATGCTGCGCGATCAGGCGAGGATCGGGACATGTGGTTACGGTCAGGCCGAATCTGATGCCTCGGTAATGGGAGAACATCCGCTCGGCCACATGCGCCATCGGAAGAAAGGACACCGTACGGCCACCGTCGACAGTGCCCATCACCTCGTCGAGGGCCGACAGACTGCCCAGGATGGCACGGTGGCTCAACACGACACCCTTGGGATGTCCAGTGGTGCCCGAGGTGTAGCTCACCGTGGCAGCCGAGGTGGGGTCGACCGCGCGCCAGGTCGCCTCGAAATCGAACCCTGCGGGCGCATCCTTGATCAACCGTGCCAGCGGGACAGTGCAGTCGGCCTCGCCGCTGATGGAGATGATGCTCGCCAGTTCCGGGTAGTGTCGCTGGACCTCCCGCATCACCTCGACGGACTCCGGCTCGACGATAGCGAGCCGCACCTTCGCGTTGTCCAGGATCCATGCGATGTCAGCGGCGGGCAGCGTGTTGTAGATCGAGATCGGAATCGCGCCCAGATGGGTCAGCGCGGTATCGAGATAGTGGAACGTGGGCACATTGCGGGTCATCAGCGCAACCGTGTTGCCGCTGCCGACGCCGAACCCGTACAGGGCGGCGGCATGTTTGCGCACCTCCTCGCCGTACTGGCCCCAAGTGACCTCGCTCTCGCCGCCCAAGGTACGCAGAGCGACTCGGTCAGCAACCCTGGTAACGGTCGCCTGGAAAGCGGCTGGGATGGTAGCGAGGCCGAGAGGGTCGGCCTGGGGGGTTTTCCTTTCGGAAACGGTCGTCACGAAATTTCTCCTACCTGGACTGGTATCGGGTGGATGACACGCGAAAAAGTCGGCGTGTCCACGGTTTTCAGCGCCCGGCCGACCTGCCGAGACGACGCCGCCAATCTCGAGCCTCGATGAAACGTGAGCCTTTGGCGATGAGACCACCCTTGAAAGGGGTGAAGGGGTACCAGTGCGCCTCGGACTTGGCCTCGACACGCTCCGACACCCGAGCCTGGGCGCGGGTGTACTTGCGGATGCCGCCCGCGGCTCCGAAACGCGCGCCGATACCGGAGTCCTTCCAGCCTCCCGACGGCAGCGGAAGCTGAAAATTCGTCATGCACACGTTGTTGACGCAACCCCCCCCGACCTCGAGGCGTTCGGCGAGTGCCTCACCCTTGCGGCGGTCCTTGGTCCAGACGCTCCCCGAGAGCCCGAAAGCGCTGTCGTTCGCCAACGCCAGCGCGCTCTCGGCATCGGGAACTTTCATGATGGGAAGGACAGGGCCGAAGGTCTCCTCGCGCATGATGTCCATCGTGTGGTCCACATCCACCAGCACCGTCGGCAAGTAGTAGAAACCAGGGCCGGGCTTACGTTTCCCACCGGCCAGTACCTTGGCGCCCTTGGCGACCGCGTCGTCGACGTGGCGTTCCACGATGGCCAGTTGCGCTTCGCTGGACATGGCGCCGATGTCCGCTGTAAACGGCGCATCGATGTCTGTGCCGACTCGCAGTGCGTTGGTCCTCGAGACGACCTCGCGTACGAAGTCGTCGTAGATACCCGCCTCGACGTAGGCCCGCTCGATGGCGATACAGCCTTGGCCGGCATTGACGAATGCCCCCCAGACCGCGCCGCCGCTCGTCCTCTCGATGTCGGCGTCGTTCAATACGATCATCGGATCTTTACCACCGAGTTCCAGGCTGCAGGGGATGAGCCGCTCGCCAGCGCGGGCGGCCACCGCCCGGCCGGTGCGCACCGAACCGGTGAACTGGACCATGTCGACCGCGTCGACAACCGCTCGGCCGGTCGTACCTGCCCCGGTCGCGCACCCGAGCACATCGGGTGCTCCGATGTCCTCCCGCCAGCCGCGAACAACCTCGAGCCAGGTCAGCGGAGTCAGCTCGGACGGTTTGGAGAGCACCGCACAGCCCGCCATGAGCGCGGCGGGGATGTCCAGCAGCGGCATCACGAGCGGCCAGTTCCACGGCGAGATAACTCCCACCAGTGGGAACGGCCGGTAGCTGACGGTGAGCTGCTTGGTCAGCTGAGTCGGGCTGGCAGGTTTGGGACGGCCGTCGCGCAGAAACTCTCCTGCGTTCTTGATCCAATAGTTGAGGACCATCAATCCGTATGATGGCTCGATCGACGCGTCGCCATACACCTTGCCGGTCTCCTGCTGGATCAGCGACATCAGGTGGGTCTCGTTGTCGAGGATCCAATCCCGGAGCTGACCGAGCCACTTACCCCGGCCCCGGGTGCCGAGGGCCTCCCACTCCGGCTGGGCCGCGCGCAGCCGCGCCGCCAAGGTCGCGACCTCGGCATCGGTCATATTCGGAACCGCTGCTATCACCGTGCCATCGACCGGGCTTGTCACGGTCAACTCGCCGGAGATAGGGGGGACAACCGCACGACTGGGCAGTTGGCTTTCGGCCATGGCCATTTTCCTCTTCTGACAACGAAACTCGGTAGATCTCTAGGAGCCCGCGCCTCAAATAATTATGAGACACGCTGTCTCTAAATATCAAGGGTCAATATCTCTTCCGCCGAGCGGGAGACACAGACCATCATCAAGTCCTGCGCGGCGCGCTCCTCAGCACTGAGCACCGAGCAGCGATGGTCGACCTTCCCGGCGAGCACGCTCGTCTCGCACGACCCGCAGGTGCCCTCCTCGCAGGCATAGTCCACATCCACGCCGTGGTCTAAGAGGACTTCGAGGATGGATCTATTGGGCGGGACGGCGACCGTCGCGCCGGTCCGCGCGAGGACCAGCTCGAACGAACCAGTCAGTGTCGGCGCCGTCATTTCCCTCGGTGTGAACCGCTCCACCCTCAGTGTTTCCAACGGCATTGCTGCGCAAGCCTTTTCGACCGCAGATAGGAAGCGTTCGGGTCCGCAGCAGTAGACCAGCGTGCCCGGCTCCCACCACGCTACGACGTCAGCCATATCGGCACGCCCGGTTTCATCCCTCGGATACAGCGTCACGTTCTCGGCCGGGTAGGCGTCGAGATCGGCACGGAAACCCATGCTGGCGCGACTCCGACCGCAGTACACGAGGCGCCACTGCGCTTTCCGGGAAGACGCAACAGCGATCATCGGCAGCAGGGGCGTGATGCCGATGCCGCCAGCGATGAACAGATAGCGTTCCGCCTCGAGGAATTCGAAGTGATTGCGCAGGCCGCGGGCGATGACCGCCGCGCCGGGGAAGAGCTTCTCGTGCACGTAATGCGAGCCACCCCGGCTCTCCGCCTCCCACAACACGCCGATGCGGTATGTGTCGCGGTCAGCAGGGTCCCCGCACAGGGAGTACTGCCGGATCAACCCATCACCCAGCTCCAAGTCGAGATGGGCGCCGGGTAGCCAGACCGGCAACGGAGAGCCTGAAGGATCCCTCAGCTCCAGGGAGACGACGTCATCTGCCGTCACGTGACGGCCAGAGACGACCAGGTTGAAGGGGCTATCGGTCATGCTACTGAACTCCCTACGAGAACCCATCCCTGTCAGACAGGTGTGATGGTGATGGGGAGCTCGTATACTCCACGAGCGAAAACGTCACGCACGTAACTGATCTCACCAGCGGGGCGAATGTCCCTGGTGCGCTGGAGAAGTTCTTCGAGCAGGATCTTCATCTCCAAAACTGCCACGTGCTTGCCCAGGCAGGTGTGCGGACCACGACCGAAACTCAGGTGCGGGGGGTCGGTATCCCGAGAAAGATCGAAGACGTCGGCGTCGCGGAACACCTCGGGGTCGAAGTTGCCCGCACCCAAGAGGATGCACACTCGCTCACCCGCGGAGATGGGCTGGCCGTGGACCTCGATATCCTTCGTGACAGTGCGCACAAAGTGCAGAAACGGGGTGGAGATACGGACGATCTCCTGCAGCGCGGTAACAGGGATATCGTCCGCATGTGCCCGCAGCCAAGCCATCTGATCCGGATCACGCATCAACTGGTGCATACCGTGGCTCAACGCCGTGCGGGTGCTTTCGGCCGCTCCACTGGCAAGGAGAACGATATTGCCCAGCATCTCCTCCTCGGACAGCGGATCGTCCGCGTCGGCCTGCACCATTTTGGAGATCACATCGTTCTCGGGCGACACTCGCTTGCGTGCGGCGAGATCGGTGGAGTAGTCGATCAGGTTGCCGATCGCCTCCAGGACCGCTTCGAATGATGGCGTGATTCGCGTGTCGAACGGTGCGGCGAACCGGTCGACCCAGTTGAAGAATTGGGCCCGCTCGGCCGGAGGTACCCCGAGCACGTCACCCAACGCCTCCATCGGCATCGCATGCGCAACATCGGTCACGAAGTTGAACGTGCCCTTCGTCAGCGCCTCGTCGACAACCGTGCGCGCATAGTCGCGAAACTTCTCCTCGAGTCGCCGAACCACATTGGGCGTGAAGCCGCGGCTGATCACCCGACGCTGACGCTTGTGATTCTCGATGTCGGCGGTCAGCATCGCGGGCTGCCCGCCGGATCTGGGGTCGATCGGGTTGATGGCCCAGATGTTCAGGTGACCGCGATCGAAGGCGAACGTGTCCGGATCCCGATCGATGGCGGAGATGTCTTCGTAGCGTGAGATCACCCGCACCCTGTCGATCAGCAGCGGATCATTGAATTCCTGGAGGTAGACGGGCTCGTTCTCCCTCAGGTAGGCGTACTGATCCAACGGCAACCCGTAGGTCGCAGGATTGCCGTTGGCGTACACATCCGGGTCCAGAACACCGATGTCGAGGCGCCGGTTAGCGAGAGGGGGCATGAAATGAATCTCCGTTTCGTGTAACTCATCAGGTTGTCGGTCAAGGACCTACCCGGACATCGGATGGGAGGTCAGAGGTCAACGATTCACATAGGTCGGATCCGCCGCTTTGATGCTGCTGCGCATCGTGACTCCACGCGCATCGTTGATTCCCGTGGGCATAAGCACCAACTGCGTGCGCCGGTACCTGCGATATGCCTCGGCGGCCACCAGGATCGCGGCAAATGGTATGGCGACTGAGGGAATGAACCGCGCCATCACGCCTCACCCTCGGTCGATCCGCCGGAAACTGCGGCTGTAGTCGGATCGTCGGGCCATGTGCAGCCGGCTCTGGCCCCGGCGCTGTGCACGTTGTCACCAGCCCATAGGCTGCGGTCGATCAGTCGGCTGTCCCAGAACTTGCGGAATCGCACCAGGCCGCGGTCGAACCGGTTGTAGGCGGGATGCTCGGGCTCCTGGCGGAACATCATCAAAGAGTTGTCCTGCATGATGGCAAACCAGTTGCGCCGCACCAGCAGTGACCTCACGACCGGTCTTCCGATCAAGCGCAGCACCGGGTTGTTGATCTTCGGCACGATCATCGTGAGATAGACGATGTGGCTGTCGACGTCGACGGGAGTAAAACTCAAGATCAGCCGGGCGCCGTCGCTCATGTCGTTGACCTTCTCGGTGAGAGCGATCATCGCCCGAGGTACCGGCGCAGTCACTTTGGCGCGGCTTTCGATCAATTCCGGCGGTGAGGCGGTGAGGTGAATCAAGTGCAATCCACCGCCATACGTCGTGGCGTGAAAGTCGCCGCCGGCCGCATCCGACACCCCCCACATCTCGCCTCGGCGGTAGCTGCGCTTGAGATCCTCCCAGCTCACATACGGTGCACGGCCGTAGAAGCGGGCGACGTACTCGAGTCGCGTGTCCGACTCGGAAATGATCTCAGTATCCCCCCAGGAGCCGAGCCGATGCAGCCCGGCGAAATGCGCTGCGTCGGGCAGATTCTCGACGAACCACTTGGCGGCGAAGGGAAGCTTGTAACGAACGTGCTCGAAGACGATGTCCGCTTCGGCGATGCCCTCATCGGCGAGAAAATCGGGCAGTTCATGGTCGGGCACCCCGGGGCCGTTCCACAAAAAGATGGCACCATAGCGCTCGATGACGAGATAGGTCGGCAGGCATTGCCGCACCTTCGGAGTCCCCGCTACCCCAGGGACATGGGCGACATTTCCTTCGGCGTCGTAGCGCCATGCGTGAAACGGGCAGCGGATGGTGTCACCGACGACCTCGCCGCCGTAGCCGAGGTTGGCACCGAGATGGGCGCAATGTGCTGCCGTGCAATGCGCAACCCCTTGTGAATCCCGCCACAGTACGACATCGCGTTCGAGTACCCGCAGGGGTATAACCGACTCCGGCTCGAGGTCACGAGAGAAGGCAATCTGCCAATACGATGTCGGGTACTGAGGGTTCAGAACTCCCTTGGTACCCAACCTCTTTCGGGGTCGGATCGCCGTCGGGGAAACATCCATTGCCGGCTCATCGTTCGCGACCGGACCAACGCCCCTTGTCATGTGATGCCCTTCATTCAGCTAATTGCTCACTCCGTTGTGACGAGTGAAACACTTGCATCAGCTGTACGTCAAGAGACACATGTGTCTCTTGCTGAATCTCTGCTGTGGTTGGCGAATACCCGCTGGTAGATGGGTCGGCCCTGTTCTACGGGGCCCAAGCCTCGGCCTGGTGGCATCATTGCGGCCGTGACCAACGGAGATGATGGCGCGACTTGCCAGTCCGATAGCGATCCAGCCACGCGGGCATCTATCAACGAGCCACCGCCCGCCCAGGCGGGCGGCGCAGCCTCGCGCCGTCGGCCCGCAGAGGTGCGCCGGCTCCTGCTCGAGGCCGCCGAACAAGTGGTAATCCGCAAGGGTATGTCAGCCAACGCACAGGAAATCGCGCGCGAGGCAGGAGTGCATCGTTCGGTCCTTTATCGGCATTTCGCCAGCGTGGAAGAAATTGTTCAGGTGGCGACACTCAGGCCTTTCAGCGAATTCCTATCAATGTTTCAGTCGATAGCCGACAGCTCCGGTCCCGACAATCCGATACCTCTGCGGGATTTCCTATACGGCTTCTTGGACAACCTACTAAATGATTTGACGGCGCACCGTGACTTTCTGACAATGGTCCTGTCGGGACTATCGCCGGTAGATAACAGCGAGCTATGGTGCAAGCTCGACGAGGTCCTCGATGAGATCACGGTGATCGCCGGGCGTGAAGGGCAGATTCGCGGGGTCGATGTTTCATCTATAGGAGTGAACACCCGGTTGGTTGTCGCGATGACCGCTGGACTCGTAGCATTCGGCGACTGGCTTCTTCCGCACGGCGACCGCGCACTGGACCGCCACACTCTAATTGAGCATATGTCAAATCTAATTCTTTATGGCGTGCAGAAAGTCGCCGATGAACAGAGACCTGCCGATCGTACTTAATCAAACTTCGGTCGATGCGCGGAGACGCCTCAATTATCAAACGTTGGGAACCGAAAGAGCTGCCCTGCAATCGAATGGAAACTATCAGGCCGCTGGGCGAGATGATTTCATCATCGCAGACCGCGTCCATCAGCGGCAGATCGTCCGCGCACGACGAAACTCAGCGGTCATGCAGATGATGTCTCGGCGTATCATTGGAACCCAATACGTACAACCCAACCACTACCGGGGTTGAACTCATGATGTTATTGGATCGAGGGTGGGTCCGGTTTCGGCGAGGAATCCGTCGAGAACACTGTCGGTGTGGCGTCGCAGGGTGGCGAGGTGGGATCTGATGATGGTGGCGAGGTGGTCGATGCTGTCGGTGAGCAGGTTGCCGATGCTGCGTTTGAGTGCCGACCACACGCCCTCGCCCGGGTTGAGGTCCGGGGTGTAGAGGGCGGCAGCCCTCGTCGCGCAGTACCCCCAATCTCGCCCACTGCTCGTCGGTAACCGGCACTCCGACGGCGGGCCGGTCGAGGCAAGTCCTGCCGCCCTGCGGCTTTTCACTTGTCCCACCAGTTCCCCCTGGTCATGGTCGCCACCTGATACCTGCGGGCCACCTGCTGATAGGCCATCCCCGCATCGAAGCCGTCGATGGCGTTCATGCGTGCCGCCTCACGCCGGGCCTGTCCGGCGGCGGTGAACCCGCCACCCGTGCGCATATCCTCAGGTTAGGCATCCGCGCAGTTCCAACGGTTCCCTTTGGGCCGGCTTGCCGACGATTCCGGGATATGGCATTCGCGGCGGGGATTCGCCGGGCGGCGTCCCTTGTGCTGACCGATTCGAGCTGCAACAGCCCGGGCAGCCTTGAGTACCACCTGGCCAGACAATAGAATTCGGCCGCCCTCGCGAACCAGGACGGCCGAATTGATTGCGCAGATCGCTCAGAAGATTGTCGCGAACTCATCGGCAGGGGTGTGCTCGGAGTCCTCGGCCTCCTGCCCGCGCAGTGCGCGGAAGATCAGCCAGCACTGGAGCGTGATCCAGACGCCGAACAGGGACAGCGGGGACCAGTACACCAGCAGGCCGTTCCACGCGAACGGACCGGTCCGCGGGACGAACGCGAACGCTCCTGCTTCGAACATGATCGTGATCCACAGCGACACGTAGCCGAACCAGCGCGGGAACGGGTTGTGCTTAACCAACTGCGTTGCCGGGCGCAGCGCGATGACGGTGATGCCGACCCACAGGAACACGTAGAACTGGTCGGTCGTCGTCAGCGTCAGCGACCCCAGCTCGTGCATGATCGTGGTGACCTCCGAGTCCTTCCGGGGCGCGGAGTATGCCGCGACTCCCCAGAACAAGGGCGGAAGCATCAGGAACAGCGACATGAGTGCGCCGCTGACCAGCGACAGGGCGCTCCAGATCTTGAATCCGCCCTTCTCGACTCGGGCCATCTGGACCGCGACGACCGCCAGGATCGGCATCATGAACGCACCGGTCCACCCGCCGATGACGGCGCCCCACTTGATCTTGCCCTGGTTGCTCGCATACCAGGCGTTCACCTGCTCGGCGCTCCACTCCGGGTTCTTGGTGGGCACCTGCTGCAGCAGGAATATGAGGGCGACGGTGTAGACGACTGCCAGGCCGATTCCCCACCACAGGATGGCTCGCTGGCTGCGCACCGAGAACAGGTTTCGACGCTCGGGCATGGTTCTCGTTGTTCCTCTCGAAATTTGAGATCTCGCGTCTCGAATATAAGGTTCGGCGTGTGTTGTGTCAATCACACCCGGCCTGCGATGAGCTGGACGTCACTGGCCCGCGCTCGGCGCAACCTCTGGCGGGCAGAAGATTCCGCAGGGGATCGGCGGCAGGCCGGGGATCAGGATCATGGTCTCCACAGGTTGCCGGGGCGGCTGGGCGGCAGCGCTGTCTGCTGACGGGTCCGCGGAAGCCGGTGGGGGAGTGTCCTTTTCGGGTGTGTCGGGGGTCTTCTGGGGTGTGGCCGGCGGCCAGTCCAAGGTGGCGCTCGGTACCGCTTTACCGCCGTAGACGGCGGACCAGCTCAATACATCGGACGCGTAGGATGCCGAGTTGTTGTAGCGCAGCACGGCTCGCAGGCGCTGGTCCGGGTCGCGCAGGTCCGATCCGGTGGCGCAGAGGTACCGACCGGCGGCCAGTGCCGCGTCGAAGACATTGTTGGGATCGGTGACACCGTCACCGTCGCCATCGCTGGCGTACGCGGCCCAGGTACTGGGCAGGAACTGCATCGGCCCGATGGCGCGAACCGCATCGCCACGGGCATCCCGGATGACTTCGTTCCCGGGCAGCGAGCCATCCAAGGCTGGTCCGAGGATCGGTGACAATGTCGTGCCGACGGCGTCCACATTGCCGTTGCTCGCGTGACCGGATTCGATCCGGCCGATGCCCGCCAGCAGGGTCCAATCGAGTCCGCATCGCGGCTGAAGTTGTGCGAGTGTGAGCTCCGCGTTCCGGTATGCCGCGAGGACGATTTCGGGTATGTCCATCGCGCCCGGGGTGGTCGGCTGACTGTCTTCGTGGACCAACTCGGCAGCGGGGAGTCGTACCGGCGCAAGGGTTTCCGCCGGTATCGAGTGGACCTGTACGGGTGAGGGGGCGGCCGGGACGAGCCCGACAGTTGCGATGTCGGTGGTGGCTCGCGGCGGCACGAAGGGTGTTTGCGCAGGGTGCGCGGGGGGTGGTTGCGCCCCGCTGGCGGAGGACCCGGCGATCAACATACCGGCGAGAGCGACGGCAGAGATGGCTGACGAGTTGAATGCCATCGCATTCATCCTTTCAAACGGGCGCGCGTTCGGCGAACGATCGTTCACGAATCGCAGAGCAACCGGGCTATCGCAGGGTCGCGCGACCGCGATGGGTGGTGGGTCGGACGCACCGTCCGGCGACCCAGCCTCACCTGCGTATTAATTTTGATTCAACGCATCTCATAATATGGCTTGCATCACAGAAGTCAACATCTGGCTATCACTCACATTGCGCGGGCTGTGAGTGATCGTTGACACATTCCCGACTCTCGGGCTACGATTCGAACTCAATATTGAGACTTCATGACTCGTAAATCTTGTCGACCCTATGGGGGTAGAGGATGCTGCGGTTGAAGGTCTGCGCGACGGCGGTGTGCGCATTTGTATCGGGCCTCACGAACTTGTCCACGGCGAATGCCGATCCGAATACGGTTATGCAAGGTCCTCCGCAACGGGATGTGCTGAGCGCCGTTCGATATGCGTTGGAAAACCCGAAGGCCATTCCGTCCGGGATGAACGACTTCTCCTGCAAACCCGCTGCGGCGCACCCGTATCCGGTGGTCCTGGTGAACGGCACCTTCGGGAACATGTATATGAATTGGTCGATGTACTCCCCGCAGCTCGCCGCCGACGGATACTGCGTTTTCGGGCTGGACTACGGATCCGGATCGGGTCCGATCAGCTCGCCGTTCTGGCATCAGGTCGGGAGCATGCGGTCATCGGCCCGGGAGCTGGGCGACTTCATCGAGGTCGTCCGTGGTGCGACCGGCGCGGCGAAGGTCGACCTGGTCGGCTATTCGCAAGGCGGGCTGGTGCCGCTGTACTACATCAATCAATTGGGCGGGGCCGACGAGGTCGACACCATGATCGGGGTGGCGCCGCCGTCCAACGGAATTGCTGTCTACGGAATTCTGCCGTGGATCGCGAGCAATCAGGGTGTGTCCGCAGCCTTCGACTCGGCTATCCCCGCGGTGCAAGATGTCACGGCGGGTTCGGATTTCGTGCGTGAGACCGCGTCCGGTGGACTGGCGCGACCGAATGTCCGCTACGTGACGATAGTTTCGAGAACGGACTCTGTAGTGCAACTCGGCGACGCGCACCTGCCTGATGGCCCGAATGTGACGAACATGGCGATCCAGGATCAGTGCGCTGATTACTACGGCGACCACACGACCTACATCTACAACGAAATCGCACTCCGTCTCGTGCGCAATTCCCTCGACCTCGCGAACGCGGTTCCGCTGCAGTGTCGCCTGGTGCTCCCGCTGGTCAACTGATCCGTTCCCTGAACCGCCGGTAGGCGGCGAGACCGAGGGCTGTCGTTCGACCAGCCCTCGGTCTCGGCGGGCGCGAAGCGCTTGTTCAGGTGGTGCGACTGTCGGCGCCCTCGAGCCGGGCACAGACTTCGAGCATGGTCTGCAGTGCCCGGGGTCGTTCGTCGGGTTCGAAGATCACCGGGGCCGGGTCGCTGGGTCCACATGCACCACAACTGGACTCTGGTACTCGTCGCACCCCTCCGTGATCGAAGAATCGTCGAAACTTGAGATCTTGGCGCGCCAGGCGGGAGCGATCGTTCATTTGTATCGGCGCGGATGGGTTGTGCGGCCTGGGTGTGGATCGGCTTCGGTGATCGGGGTGCGGGGTAGTGCGAAGTAGGCCACCCGACAGGACCTATATTTTGGACTGACGTGTCCCAATAATATGACTGACGTCACAGATGTCACCCTGCGGTGGTTGATAGTTAACGACCGTTGACTTTTGGTGACAGTGCCGCAGCTTGAGCGGCGCACATCAACTCGCGCCAGAGTGGCGTTGGGCCTGCTCGGTTGCTCCGGTCCGGCCCGTTGGGGTCGTGATGGTTGCAAGCGATCGTTCCATCTGTAGACTGGACAAAGTGGCCTCAACGGCGCATATCTCTTCTCTACCTGGATATTTGATGGTGGTAGGCAGTTTTGGAGGGATCCGTCGGACATTGGAACGTTCGTTCTTGTGCGGTAATCGAGTGGGGCCAGGCTACGAGGAGGTGGCACCGGCTATGGGTTCCGTACGGACGCGATCGGGTGAAGCCGAGTGGACGACGATCGACTGGTCGAAGCATGTTCGCGACCTGCACCATGACGGGCGTCGAATCAGGTACGTCGACATCGGGAAGGGACGGCCGATCGTCCTGCTGCACGGGCTGGGCGCGTCCTGGCAGTCCTGGCTGGAGAATCTGCCGGCCCTCAGCCGCGGTCACCGGGTGATCGCGATTGATCTGCCAGGCTTCGGCTGTTCGGATTCCCTACCGCCCGAAGCCGATATCGACGCTCATATCGAGAGTGTTGACGCGGTACTGACTCAGCTCCGGTTGTCGTCCGTCGTGGTCGTCGGGCACTCGATGGGTGGTTTGATCGCCCTGCGATTCGCCGCCGACCGTCCGGCGCGGGTGGGCGGCCTGGTCTTGCTGTCGGGCGGTGGCGTTGCATTCAGCGCGACTCGGCTGGCGCTGGTGACTCGGGGTTTCACCGCATTCGACCTCGCCATGGGGATCCCGAAGGTTCCGGACGTGCTGGTGCGTTGGGGTTTGCTGCGGAATGCGATCTTGCGCAGCATGGTGGTGAATCCGGCGTCGTTGTCGCCGGAACTTGCCGCTGAGGTACTTCCGGGCATGCATTCGGAAGGTCTCGTGCGGACGTTACTCGCCGCGGTTCGCGGGCTTGCCGAGGTCGATCCCGCCGCGGTCCGTTGTCCCACGCTGCTGATCTGGGGAGCGCGAGATCGCATCATCCCGGTCGCGGCGGCCAAACAGCTGGCGGCCGATCTCCCCGACGCGCGTCTGGCGGTGGTGGACGGCGTCGGTCACTGCGCGATGCTCGAGGATCCGGCCACGTTCAACGCACTCCTGCAGAATTTCGTGGCCGATCCGGCTCGGTCGTATTCGACCTCGGAGTATCGCTATCTCGAGATCGGTGCACCGGACTCGGCCGGCCGACCGGTTCGCAGCGACCTTGCTCCCGCTGCCCAAGATTCGGTGGCCCGTAGGGTACGCCGAAATCTCACCCGCCGAACTCATAGTGCCGCACACCAGGCGCGCGACGCCCCATCGGCCGCACAGCGGCAGAACGCGAGCTGAGGGCCGCTGCCATCAATATCGAACGAGGAGTTGCCGACGCGATGGATCCTTTCGCGTATGACGAAAATGATGTCGTGGTCACGCGCGAAAAGACCCACGCGGCGGGTGTGCCGGCGGTCGTCGTCTCGTTGCGCCGGGGCATCGAGCAGATGGGTGCGGTGCGCACGGCGCGAACGCTGTCAGCATTGAATCAGCGCGACGGGTTCGACTGCCCCGGTTGCGCGTGGCCGGAGACGCCGGGTCATCGCAAATACGCCGAGTTCTGTGAGAACGGCGCCAAGGCCGTCGCCGACGAGGCGACCCGGAGGACCGTCACCCCGGAATTCTTCAGCACGCACTCGGTACGGGATCTGCTGGGACGCACCGATTATTGGCTCGGACAGCAGGGCCGCCTCACCCACCCGATGGTGCTGTACCCGGATGCCTCGCATTACACGCCGATCGACTGGGACCAAGCGTATCGGCTGATCGCGGAGGAGTTGCACGGGCTGGACAGCCCGCATGAGGCGGTGTTCTACACCTCCGGGCGCACCTCGAACGAGGCCGCTTTCGTCTATCAGTTGATGATCCGCGCGTTCGGCACGAACAATATGCCCGACTGCTCGAACATGTGCCACGAGTCCTCGGGCACCGCGCTGACCGATTCCATCGGGATCGGGAAGGGATCGGTGTCGATTCCCGATCTCGAAGGGGCCGACCTCATCATCGTGGCGGGCCAGAATCCCGGCACCAATCATCCGCGGATGCTGTCCACCCTGGAGCAGGCGAAAGCCAACGGAGCCAAGGTCATTGCGGTGAATCCGTTGCCCGAGGCGGGACTGCTCCGGTTCAAGGATCCGCAGAAGGCGCACGGCGTCGTCGGATCGGGCATCCCCATCGCGGACACGTTCCTGCAGATACGGATCGGCGGAGACCAGGCGCTGTTCCAGGCTCTGGGCCGGCTCATCCTCGAGGCGGAGGATCGCGAACCCGGCCGGGTCCTGGACCATGAATTCATCGAAAACCACTGCGCCGGATTCGACGAGTATGCCGAGCACCTCCGCAAGATCGACTTCGACACGGTGATCGCCGCGACCGGCCTCACCATGGATCAGATCTCCGACACCGCCGCGCAGTTGGTGAATTCGCGGCGCACCATCATCTGCTGGGCCATGGGCCTGACTCAGCAGACCCACGGCGTCGCGACCATCACCGATGCGGTCAACTTGCTGCTGCTGCGCGGCATGATCGGCAAACCCGGAGCCGGTGTCTGCCCGGTACGCGGGCATTCCAACGTCCAAGGCGATCGCACCATGGGCATCTGGGAGAAGATGCCCGAGTCCTTTCTGGCCGCACTCGATGCGGAGTTCGGAATCGCGTCCCCCCGCGAACACGGCTACGACACCGTGGACGCGATTCGCGCCATGCGCGACGGCCGGGCCCGCGTATTCATCGCCATGGGCGGCAACTTCGCCGCGGCGACGCCGGACTCGCCCACCACCGAAGCCGCACTGCGCCGATGCGCCCTGACCGTGCAGGTGTCCACGAAACTGAACCGCAGCCATCTCGTCCATGGCCGTACCGCACTGATTCTGCCCTCGTTGGGACGTACGGACCGCGATGTGCGGCCCGGAGGCAAGCAGGCTGTGACAGTCGAGGATTCGATGTCGGTGGTCCACCTGTCTCGGGGGAGCCTGCGACCGGCGAGTCCGCACCTGCGCAGCGAGGTTGCCATCGTCTGCGAACTCGCTGCGACACTGTTCGGCCACGAGCACTCGGTGCCGTGGGCCCGGTTCGCGTCGGACTACGACACCATCCGCGACGCGATCGCCCGAGTGATCCCCGGATTCGCCGAATTCAATACGCGGGTCCGGCAGCCCGACGGATTCGTTCTGCCGCATCCTCCGCGCGACCTGCGCAGGTTCGAAACCGATACCGGGAAGGCGAATTTCGCGACGAATCCGCTGCACTGGGTGCCGGTTCCCGCCGATGGGCTGATCCTGCAGACCCTGCGCAGCCACGATCAATACAACACCACCATATACGGCCTCGATGATCGCTATCGCGGTGTGAAGGGTGGCCGGCGAGTGCTGTTCGTCAACCGCGAAGACTTGGTCCGGCTGGGTTTCGGAGAGGGCGACAGAGTCGACCTCGTGTCTGAATGGACCGCGCCAGACGGGCACGCGGAACAACGCATCGCGGAGAACTTCCGCTTGGTGGCCTATCCCACACCGCCCGGCAACGCGGCGGCGTACTACCCGGAAACCAATCCGCTGGTTCCGCTCGACCATGTCGCGGAACGCTCGAATACACCTGTCTCCAAGGCGATTCCGATCAAACTTGTCGGACGCGCACGCTGATGGGGCGGATCACGACCAGGGTGTCGGTCAACCACATCCGTGGTGCGGGGCGGCGGCGAAACCTCGACAACGTCGTCGTCGAGCAGCCGATGGAGCTGAGACTCAACGGTGAGCCGATCGCCGTCACCATGCGCACTCCGGGTGCGGATTTCGAACTCGCCCAAGGCTTTCTACTCACCGAGGGCGTCATCGGCGGCCGTGATGATGTCCGTACCGTTCGATACTGCGGTGGCGCAAGCGATGGAGTGAACTCCTACAACGTCGTCGATGTCGCACTGGCGCAGCACGTTCCAGTGCCGGACCTGAGTCTGGACAGGAACTTCTATATGTCGTCCTCGTGTGGAGTCTGCGGCAAGGCATCGATGGACGCGGTCCGTCTGCGCACGCGATTCCCGCTGGTCGGTGACGTTCTCGGAATCTCCGCGACAACTCTCGCGCAATTGCCCGATCTGCTGCGCTCCCAGCAGAAATGCTTCGACAGCACCGGAGGTCTGCACGCCGCGGGATTGTTCGACCTCGACGGAGCCCCGCTCGTCGTGCGAGAGGATGTCGGACGACACAACGCGGTCGACAAGGTCGTCGGGTGGGCCCTGCAGCGCGACCGGCTACCGCTGTCGGAAACCGTGCTGCTGGTGAGCGGACGTGCATCGTTCGAACTGGTGCAGAAGGCGGTGATGAGCGGGATTCCCATGCTCGCAGCGGTTTCGGCGCCGTCCTCGCTGGCGATCGAGCTCGCCCGGGAAGCCGGCCTGACACTGATCGGATTTCTCCGTGGGGAGACCATGAACGTTTATGCTCACGGCGAACGCGTCTGTTGATCCAGCCGGGACCGGTCTGTGGGATGGTCCGCCAGGAGGCTCCTCATCGAGTCGCCCGGCGGCTCCCACGGTGGGGTACAGCTCGCTCAGTCCGCGAGCTCGACGACCTCGTCGAGGCCCTTTTGCATGCACTCCCAGAGGTTCTCGATATCGGGGAACACATCACCGTCGGCATTGAGGCCGATGTAGCAGGTCCCCATCTGCGAGGACATCGCCGCGCACATCGACGTGCTGGGCAGCGGCGCGAAGACATACATGCCCTGGATACGCGAGCCTGCGACGTACACGGGTTCGACCGGTCCGGCCCAACTGCTCGCCATCAAGACGGCGTTGGACGTGAGCGACTGCAGTGCCGAGCTCACGGCTGCGGATGGCGCGAAGTTCAACGCGGGTGTCAGCACATTGAGGAAGTCCAGGGCGGGCTCATTCCGGGCGGCCCCGACCCGCCGGTGGATTTCTTTGATGCGTTCGACCGGGTCGGTGACGCTCGAGGGTGCGGACAGGAAGGCGCCGGTGAACCGGTTGCCGCCGAGTGCCTCGTCCGGCTTCCGGACCGACACCGGCAAGGTCATCGGGAGGTCCTCGGGTAGGTCGCCGTGGGATTCCAGATAGAAACGCAGCCCGCCGAGCATGGCGGCGACGAAGGCGTCGTTCACCGTACCCTCGGCTTTGTATCCTGCCTTCTTCAACTCCGCGAGACCGCATTCCAACATACCGAAGCGCCATTTGGTGCGAGGTCCGGGTTCCAAGCGCTTCGGTGGCGGGACCAGGTCCGGCTGTGCGACTCGCATCGTGGACTCCAGATACGCTCGTACGCGATCCGGATGCTGCGCCGTATAGGTGATGATCTCCCCGCCGCGCACCACGGCGGAGGGAACCGTGCGGGCCAGGCCGCCCAATCCCCGTAGCGTGGCGTCGATTTTGGAGAACCGGGGCCGCTTCTGGATAGCAGGCAGATTCGGCATCGACTTCGGACGATGGTGGCGCCCGAGGATGCGCGAGAACAGCTGCGTGGCCGAGCCTCCATCCATCAGCACATGGTGAGCCTGCAGCATGTACGCGGAACGGCCGCCCGGGAGCCCCTCGATCAGCGTCGCGATCCACGGGGGCCGGTTCCGGTCGAGTGGAATGACCCCCTGAGACTGCGCATACTCGAGGAGCTGTTCCATCGAAGCCGGCGCGGGGAGGATTACCCTGCGCAAGTGGTTGCTCAGGTCGAATTCGGGATCTCGGCTCCACATCGGTGGGCCGGCCGGCACCAACGGCTCGACGACACGTTCGGTGAAACGCGGAACGAGTCGGGTTCCCCACTCGTGCAAGCCGATGAAGCGATCCCAGTCCGGAGTCGATTCGAGCACGGCGAGCACAATGCCGGACCATGAGTAGGCGGGCGGGTGCTCCGTGCGCCACATAAGCGCTTCCAGCGCATTGAGTTCGGTGTTGGTGCCCCAGCTCTTCAGCTGCCCGAGGTCCTCGACACGATCGTCCTTCTTGCTCACACACTTCCCCTTACTGAACTGTCCTGGTGTGGCGAATCGGCATCGCCCGATCGACGACGGTGTCTGGGGCTTATGAAATCGGGCGGAGCCGATGTAGAAAATCGTAGTACACGGTCGTTCACGTCGTTGGTGTTTGGACCGAGGGATTACATATCTCACAGGCGCTCAGAAGCATTGGTTTTGCATCTCCCTTGCTGGACTTGGCGCGTCGCTTGATTGGCTAGATGATGGGAACGATCGTTCTCAAGTTGGGATGTCATGGCATCAGACATGACTGTGGCGTAGGCGGCCTCTGCCGCCTACGCCACAGTCATAACGTCGCGAAGCCAAGTCGCGCGTGGAGTCCCTTCTCGGAGAAGGGAATTCGTTACTCGATGGTCAAGGCCGGGACTTGCCCGAAGTGCCGAGCGCGCGAGTGAATCCGGCCGGGATGACCAAATCATCGGGACTGAGTTCGCGGACGCTCGAGCGGCCGAGACCCAGCACGGCAGAGTCGATCCCTCCGCGCAGGACATCGAGAACATTCTCGACGCCGGCCTGGCCGTTCACGGCGAGGCCCCAGAGGTAGGCCCGACCGAGCATGACCGCCCTGGCGCCGAGTGCCACAGCTTTGACCACGTCGCTGCCGCGGCGCACGCCTCCATCGAGAACAACGTCGATCTGATCGCCGACCGCTTCGGCAATGGCGGGCAATGCGCGGATGGAAGCGGGAGTGCTGTCGAGATTGTTGCCACCATGGTTGGAGACCGAGATGGCGGTGATCCCGGCATCGACGGCGCGTTTGGCATCGTCGACCCGCATGACGCCCTTGAGCATGATGGGGCCGCCCCACTGTTCTGCGAGCCACTGCACGTCGGCCCACGACGGCGGGGGAGTCTGCATCCATTCGCCGTACGCACCGAAGAAGGTCGGCGCGGGCTCTCCGGGATCGACCATGTTCGGAACGGTGAGGTCGGGGATGCGCCGAGTCTTCGCGAAGCCCATCAGCCAGCGCGGATGGGTGATGGCTTCGGGAGCGAAGCGAAGCATGGCCTTGAGGTCCATGCGCTCGGGAATGCTGGGGCTGCCCCAGTCGCGGCCGTGGGAGAACGACCAATCCAGAGTAAGGATCAACCCCACCGCGCCGGCGGCGCGGGCGCGCTCGATGCGCTGGACGAGCCGGTCCTTGTCTCCGCACCAGTAGATCTGAAGCAGGGTCCGCGGATTTTCGGCGATGACCTCCTCCAGGGGCTTGGTGGCGAACGAGCTGAGTCCCATGATGGTTCCGCGCGCTGCGCTGGCACGTGCGACGGCCACTTCGCCGTCAGGGTGAACGGCCTGTGCACCGACCGGAGAGATCATTACCGGCAGAGCCAGATCCTGCCCCATCACCGTGGTGGAGAGGTCCCGCACCGCGGCTTGTCCGGCCACGTGGGGCGCGAATCCGAGCTCCCCGAACGCGGTCTGGTTGTCCTGCAGGGTCAGCCCCTTCTCCGAACCGGCGATCAACGCGCCGTAGACGGATTTCGGCAGGCGCTTCTTCGCGCGGCGCTGTGCCACCGCGACAGTCTCGAACCAGGTACTACTCATTGTGCGTCGGGTCCTTTCGGTGCAACTTCGATGTTGTGGTGTCTCGACCCGAGCGCCGGGCGAGGACTGGTCGTAAGGGGATCGTGGTGCGGTGACGTAGGGCCCCGGCCCAAACCCCGGCTCCGTAGGCGGCGTCGTCCGCTAGTCGGCCGAGCGTGTAGCGGACGAGGTCGAGGCGCGGTCGGTCGCGAACGTAGGCGGTCACGGGCTCGACGAGAACGAGGGCCGCGGCCATCGTCCTGAGTCGTGTTCGGGTGGCTGGTGTCGCACCACAGGGACGGACCAGCGCGGAAATCAGCAAAGGCCAGGCGAATTGGTTCGCGTAGCGGCCCAGGCCCAGCAGCGTCCGCCAGCAGGTGCGAACCGCGATTTCCGGTGCTTCCTCCGTCGACAGGTTCGTCTCGCGCAGAGTGTCTTTCGCCCTTGCGATGGTCGCGGCGAGTCCTATTCCGGCCACAACCGGATAGCCGGCGAGAGCGGCCGCGACCGTCGCGGCCGGGATCGGCGCCACAACCAGAGGAGCGAGGGCGTCCGGATGACGCAGCGCCAGTGGACCCGCGGACGTCCCGTAGTGGAACCGCCGGGTCAGCAGCGCGGACCAGGTGCGCGGTTCCTGGTGCCGCACGCTGACAGCCGGCTCGTATCGGATCCGAAAGCCTGCCCCGTGCAGCCGCCAGATCAGGTCGACATCCTCGCCGTACCGCAGTCGCTCATCGAATGATCCGACGGCGGACAAGGTGTCGCGGCGCACCACCAACGCAGCAGTCGGGACGAAGCTGACCCGAGCGCCCGGGGCCACCCTGCCTTCGTGAGGTCCCATATCCAAGCTGCCCGCTGTCGCGGCGTATCGCCCGGCCGTGGTAGCTGATGGCAAGGCGAGTATGCGCGGCGCGACCGCAGCTACGAGCGGGTCGCTGAAATGGTCGACGAGCCGTTCGATCCACCGAGGGTCTGCCACACAGTCGCTGTCGAGAAATGCGATCAGGTCTGTCTTCGCCGATACCAGGCCGCTGTTGCGGGCCGCGGCAGGTCCGCCACAGTGAAGTCTGCGCACCAGTGTCGCTGAATACTTTTCGGCCACACGGGAAATTGCATCCGGGTCGTGGGAACCGTCGTCTACGACCACAGCGGGGTAGGCACCGTCGAGTGCTGCCAGGCACCGGGCGAGCTCCTGGGCTCTGTCTCTCACCGGAACGATGACGGTAACGGTCGGCGGAATGTGCGATGCCGGTGGGCGCGGGTGGGCGAGTCCGGCATCGGTGAGATGCCGTGCCAGAATCCCGCTCGCCGTGGAAGCGATCGGGCCCGTGCGTAGCTCGTCCCAGGCCGCCCTTCCGTTCCGCGACAGCCGCAGTACGCGCGCGGGCGACCCACCTCGGAGGGTGTATCCGTCGAGTTGCCGGGTACCAGGTTCGAGGGCGATCCGAAAACCATGCGGGACAGGCGTATTCACAGTGTCAGCCCACCGTCCACGGGTAGCACCGAGCCTGTGATCGCGCTGCTCCTGGAACCGGCAAGAAAGACCAGGGCAGCGGCTATCTCGTCGGGATGGAGTAGCCGGCCGATCGGTTGCTGGGGTGCGAAGCTTTGCGCGGTTTCCAGATCGTAGAGTCGCGCACTCTCGGCCAGGATCGGTGTGTCGGTAGAACCCGGGCTGACGGCATTCGCGGTGACACCCGTGCTGCCGAGTTCCGCGCCCAGCGCGCGAATCAGTCCCGCCACACCGGCTTTGGCCGCACAGTAGGCGGCGAGCATCGGCATGCCGCGTGCTGCCGCAGCTGACGCGACGGCAAGGAACCGGCCCGAGCGGGGTTCGGGCCGACGGAGCATAGCCGGAATCGCCGCTGTGGCAAGAGAGATCACTCCGCCCAGATTGATATCCAACACCGCCTGCTGTTGCCGGTCGGGCATCTGCCACAGCGGGACGCCGCCGGCGATGACGCCCGCGCAGGCTATCGCGGCGTCGAGGCCGCCCCAGCGTCGTTCCGCCTCACCCACCGCCTCGGCAAGTGCCTCCGTGTCGCGAACATCGGCGACGTAGCCGTGAACAGAGCCGGAGTCTGCTGCGCACAAGCGGCTCTCGGAAACCACCCGATCGAGGTCGGCGCGGGAGGACAAGGGGTAGGGGAGGGCCGGATCGTCGCAGGCACGGTCGACGGCCAGAACCGACCATCCCTCGGCCACGAGGGCGTGAACAGTGGCGGCGCCGATGCCACGTCCCGCACCGGTTACCAACGCAACGCGCCCGCTCATGGTTCTACCGGCTTGGTCCAGGCCGCGACTGCGTCCCGCAACTCTGCGAATATGTTGTCCAGCAATGCTATTCCGGCTTCGACGCTGGCTCGGGTGGGGTCGCCGAGCACACCGTTGGCGCTGAGTGCGCGGACACCTGAGCTTCGTAGCGCGGACAGGATCTGGGCCAGCGGCCTGGTATCGCCGGGCACGGCCTCGGCCATTCGCACCTGCGACGGATGCAATGCCAGCATCATCGATGTTTCGTCGTGGCCGGCATGCGGGTCGTCGTACCAGCATGGCGAGAACAGATAGACATCGCGGGACTCGGATTGCAGGCGCCGCAAGGCCCGGCCGATCGGTTCGGAGTTTCCGCCATGGGCCGAAACCAGTAGTACGCGGTCGTAGGTGTCGGTGGCCGAGCGGACCAACTCGACGACGAGTAGCTCGAGCGCTTCTTGCCCGATCGACAGCGTGCCGGGAAAGCCTGCGTGCTCACCTGCCGAGCCATAGGCCACGGCGGGGGCGACGACCACATTCTCATTGGCCGCGGCGAGCCACTCACACAAGGCGACAGCGATATCGGTGTCGGTGGAAAGAGGCAGATGCGGACCGTGCTGTTCGGTAGATCCGATCGGAATCGCGAGCACTGTTGCCGTAGTGCGACTTTCGTCGACGCCGGTCCAGGTCATATCGGCCAGGCGAGTCATCGGGGCCCGGCCTGTGGTGTGGGTGGGCGGAACCCGGCGAGGGGGTTCTCGTCGCATGCGCGGTCCGGCACCGTTTGATCTGGCCGCTTCAAGGTCAAGGTCAGCGGGACGGGGCGGCGTCCGCAGCGTGAGTGATCTTGCGAGGGACGCGGTAGTTCGGTGCGGTCGGTGGACAACGCGGCGGCACCGAATCCCTTGACACACTCGGGATCCGGGCCGTCCAGCGGCAGTCCGGTGAAGAACTTCGCCGCCATGCATCCGCCGCGGCACGCGTCGAAGGCCGAACACGACGTGCACGCACCGCCCGTTTGCGGACGACGCAGGTCGGTGAACAGGTCGGAATGCTGCCAGACATGCTCGAAGCCGCCTGGCTCACGAATGTTTCCGGCCAGGAAGTTCTCGTGAATCGCGAACGGGCAGGCATAGACATCGCCGATGGGGTCGATCAGGCACACCACGCGGCCGGCGCCGCACAGGTTCAATCCGGGCAGGGATTCGCCGTAGGCTGCGAGGTGGAAGAAGGAGTCTCCGGTCAGCACCCGTTCACCGTGCGCGAGCAGCCATTCGTACAACTCCCGCTGCTGGTCTGCGGTGGGGTGCAAGTCATTCCACACATCAGCTCCGCGCCCGGACGGTCGTAGTCTGGTGATGCGGAGTTGGGCGCCGTACTCGTCGGCGATCGCCTTGAACGCGTCGAGCTGAGCGATGTTGTGCCGTGTCATCACGACGGAAATCTTGAAGTCGGCGAAGCCCGCGTCCTTGAGATTGCGCATGGCGCGCAACGCCGTTGCGTAGGAACCGGGCCCGCGCACCGCGTCGTTCACCTCGGCTGTCGCGCCGTCGAGCGAGATCTGAACGTCGACGTAGTCGCTGTTCGCGAGACGTTCGGCCACTTCAGGAGTGATCTTGATTCCGTTGGTGGAGAACTTCACGCCGACGTGGTGCGCCGTGGCGTAGTCGACCAGTTCCCAGAAATCGGAGCGTACGGTCGGCTCTCCACCGCCGATATTGACATAGAAGACCTGCATGCGTTCGAGCTCGTCGATCACCGCCTTGCACTCGGCGGTGGTGAGCTCGCGCGGATCGCGTCGGCCCGAACTCGAGAGGCAGTGCACGCATGCCAGATTGCAGGCGTAGGTCAGCTCCCAGGTGAGGCAGATGGGCGCGGCCAGGCCGAATTGGAATTGATCGACAAGAGATCCGGTGGGGGCGACTGCGGACATCGTTGGTCGCGCCTTTCACATCAGCGGGGACGGATCATCGTCGTACTGGCCAGCATGGCCAGCGCGGCGATGTAGGAGGGCAACTGATCAGCGGGTATGCCGGCTTCGAAGCAAGCGGCGCGGGCACTCGGGTGGGAATCGAGCGAGTCGACGACTTTCAGAAGCGTCGGGTTCTTCAGGAACGACAGGCGGCGGGTGCCGAAGTGGTACATCAGCGCGCCGAACCGCTCCGGCCGGATGGATACCTGGGGGTGCAGCCCCCAGGCAGTGTCCAGATCGAAGGTCGGCGCGGTCGTTTCAGTAGACACCGCACATGCCGTCGATAGAGACATCCTCGACCAGGACGTCCTCGATGATCACGTCGACCGTCTGTTCAACGGCGGTGGTCTGAACGTTGGTAGGGCTGAACATGGCTGCTCCTGAGGGGATGAGGGGACAACACCGGTTGTTTTTGAAACCAAGTGTCTCTTTAATTGGTTGTAGATTATCGTCACGGGGTGCCGGAATCAAGGCCGGATCGGGAACGGGGATGTCAATGGCTTCGCTCGACCGATCTGCGGCCCCGATGCGCCGGGGGCGGCCACCGGGTACAAGTGCTCGTGAGGTCGAGGTGATCGCGCTGCGCCTGTTTGCCGATCAGGGCTTCGACGGGACGACGGTGGAGCAGATCGCGGCCGAGGCGGGGGTCAGTCGTCGGACCTTCTTTCGTTACTTCGATTCCAAGGCCGAGGTGCTGTGGCATCAGTTCGACGCCGAGGTGGGACGTTTGCGATCGGCCTTCGGTGCGGTGGCCGCCGATGTTGGTCTGATGGACGGCATTCGGCAGGTGGTCGTCGGCGTCAACCGATACGGAGCCGAGGATGTGGGGGAGTTGCGTATCCGGATGCACCTCATATCGACGGTGCCCGCGCTGCAGGCCAGTGCGGCGCCGCACTACGACTCCTGGGAGCGGGCCGTCGGTGATTTCGCCGCAGCCCGGCTGGGTCTTCCGGCGGACTCCTTGTATCCGCTGGCGATCGGGCGTGCGACGCTGGCTGTGTGCCGGGCGGCGTTCGATCGCTGGGTGGCCTGTGCGGACGGGGATCTCACCAGCTATCTCGATCTGGCGCTGTCCGGGCTGGCGCGCGGATTCGCCTGATCGGGCGGCCATTTGAGCTAGATCTCGACGGCGGCGCTTGGAGGCTCTAATATTGAGACCAAGTATCTCGTTAATGGGGTGCTGGTTGCGGTCATTCGCCGGAGTGATTGGAGGGCCGAAATGACTGACCTCGTTGACGAGATCGAGTCCCATCAGGTGTCCGACTACATTGCGCGGCGCGGCCGAGCTGCACGAGTGGCAAGGGCGGCACGACGCACACAATTGCTGGGAATGGCCAGCGAGATATTCGTGCTACGTGGCTATCACGCGGCGAGCATGGATGAGATCGCGGGGCGTGCAGGAGTGAGCAAACCTGTTCTTTACCAACACTTCTCGGGAAAGCTGGAGCTTTATCTGGCGGTGTTGTACAGCCACACCGACGCGCTCGTATCGGAGGTGGTGCGGGCGCTCGGTTCGATCGAAGGTAACCGTCAGCGTGTGCGGGCGGCGGTGCAGGCATACTTCGACTTCGTCGACGATGCGTCCCAGGGCTTTCGGTTGGTTTTCGAGTCGGATGTCGTGAACGAGCCATCCGTGCAAGGGATGGTGGATCGGGCCACTGCCGCCTGTGTGGAGGCGGTATTCGATGCGGTTGCCAAAGACTCTCAACTCGATCCGTTCCGGGCGCGGGTCTTCGCGGTCGGATTGGTGGGGGTCAGTCAGGTCACGGCCCGTTACTGGCTGGACAGTAACCGGCCCGTCTCGAAATATGAGGCGGTCGAAGCGACGGTCGCCCTGTGCTGGGACGGCCTCGCGGGAGTGCCTCTGCAGCCGCCGGATCGGTCGAGGTGAGATCACGATGCCCGAACACGCCTCGAATAAGTATTCAAAGGCTGGATCCGAGGACACCATGGTCGCGCCGTTGCTCGGACCGAAGAGGCTGCTTCGTGCCATCCGAGGTCAACAGGATGTAGACCATCCTTTGGCTCGCTGGGCCACGGACCTCGTCGAAGTGCATGAGCAACTCGTCAACGCCGATCCTGGCGAGATATCCGAAATCGACAGCCGTCGTGCCGATCTCGTTCACGCGATCGACCTGTGGACCGAGCGGTGCGTGCCGCAACATCGATACGGAGCTGCGATGCACACCGAAACGATAGGGAGTGTCATCGACCGTATCGCGGCTTGTCACGTTCGTGCCCTTCACACATTGATGACGCTTGACATCAGCCGCGATCCGCAGGTTCACTCCGCCTGGCAGCGGCTCGCCGAATTGGTTGGCGGCTACGGCGACCTGGCCGTCGAGGTCGTGCTGGGCCGCCGGCGTCTCCCGGCGCCATTGAGTGCCTGACCGGCAGATACCGAAAGTTTCGATCAAATATGGCTAGCGCGCCTGAACATGTTGATGTGCTGATTGTTGGGGCCGGGTTGTCCGGTATCGGTGCCGCGTGCCGACTACGGCGGGCATATCCATCGCGCAAGTGTGTGATTCTGGAGGCTCGCGAGTCGATCGGTGGAACCTGGGATCTGTTCCGGTATCCAGGGGTTCGCTCGGATTCGGATATGCACACCCTGGGATATCGATTCCGGCCTTGGGCCGGGAAACAGGCTGTCGCCGATGGAGATTCGATTCTGACCTACCTGCGCGAAACTGCCGCCGAAGCGGGCATCGACCGCGATATACGGTTCGGGCACAGGGTTGTCGGTGCTGATTGGTCGTCCGGAGAACAGCGCTGGACTGTGACGGTGGAACGGGGCGGCACGGGGGAGCCTGCCACGCTGACCGCGGATTTTCTTTTCTGCTGCTCGGGCTATTACCGCTATGACCGCGGGTATATCCCCGCACTTCCTGGACGTGAGCGCTTCACGGGGCCGGTGATCCACCCACAGCAGTGGCCGCAGGATCTAGCGGTAGCGGGGAAGCGAGTGGTGATCATCGGTTCGGGCGCGACGGCGGTGACCCTCGGCCCGGCACTGGCGAAACTTGGTGCACGAGTTTGCATTCTGCAGCGCTCACCCTCCTACATCCTTCCCGAGCCCACTCGTGACGGTCTGGTGGAGCTGCTGCGCAGGGTACTGCCTGTCCGGTTGGGCAACGCTGTGATCCGGGCGAAGAAGATCACGGCCGAGATGGTGATCTATCAACTGTCCCAACGTAATCCGGGTCGAATGCGGGCCTGGATTCGCCGTCGCCAGATGCGCTGTCTCCCGGTCGGTTACGACATCGACACGCACTTCGCCCCCCGGTACGACCCGTGGGATCAACGAATGTGCCGGGTACCCGACGGCGATTTGTTCCAGGCCATCAGTGACGGTTCGCTGGAAATGGTTACTGACAGGGTGGACGAGGTCACAGAGGCAGGTCTGCGGTTGGCGTCCGGGCAGGAGTTGGCGGCCGACATCATCGTCACGGCAACGGGTTTGGAGCTTCTGATGCTCGGTGGGATCGAGCTGGCCGTGGATGGTGAACCGGTGCAGGTGCGGAAAAGGCTGGCTTACAAGACGATGATGTTGTCGGGCGTGCCGAACTTCGCCTACATCATCGGTTACGTCAACGCCTCGTGGACCCTCAAGTCGGAGTTGGTGTGCGAGTACGTGGTTCGCGTGCTGCGCCACCTGGACAAGCATGATTACATCAGTGTGACCCCGATCAGCCATCGCGCTCTCGGCCGGGCGCCCTTCATCCCGGACTTCACACCGGGCTACATGATGCGTGGCGGTGCGCAGTTCCCCAGTCAGGGTGACAGCAAGACATGGCGGTCGAAGCTGAACTACCTCAGTGACATGCGCGCGTTGCGCCTCGGCCGCATCGATAACGGCGCATTGCAGTTTCACGGGCCGGTGAAATCACCTGCACCGCGCAACCGAGCCCTGGATTCGCAGGGCCGGTGATGGACGGCAAACCAGGTCTGCGGGAGAAGAAGAAGCAGAGGACACGCGCGCTGATCGAAGGGTGCGCACTGCACCTTTTCGTGGCGCAGGGGTTCATTGAAACGACACTCGATCAGATAGCGGACGCTGCAGAAGTATCGAATCGAACCGTTAACCGATACTTCGCTACGAAGGAGCAGCTTGTCGTCGGAGGCATGGTGGATCCGGTGCTGAAGGACGCGATTCGGAACGCGCCCCGTGAGCTGGGAGACCTCGCGGCAATTCGTGCCGGTATGAGAAATCTGTACCGAAACCCTCCCGAACTCCAACGCTCGCGATTCGCGTTGATCATCAAAACGCCGGGTCTGCGGAACGGGTTGATCGAGGTGGTCGAAGGATACGTGAATCTGGTCGGCGCAGCGATAGCTGCCCGTAGTGGCCGCCCGGCTCGCGACGTCCATGTCCGCACCATAGCGAGCGCAGCGGGTGGGGTAATGCTCTCGGCCCTCGCAGATGCCATCGATTGTGGCGAAACGGACTTGGAAACCTGTCTGAGGAACATCGACCTCGGTCTTGCGCAGCTAGAGGCATGGATCGACGACTGATCGTACGAAAAGGGAGGGACCAGTTGTGAATACGTATCAGCCCGAGCCGACATTGCGGGCGATATCCGACCACGCACCGGCAGTTGTACTGATCGGCGGGGTGTCGATCATCGCGATGTTCGTCTTCTTCATCGAGGCAGCCCGAATGGGCCGGCGAGACCGCGTGTATCCGATGGCGTTGTGGATGACCGCGTTGTGGTGGCCACACGATGGCTCCTACTTGCTGCGATTCGACAAGTGGTTCCATGGCTATCACCACTGGTTCATGGAGCTGTTCTGGTTCGCGATCGTGGTGACGTTCTTGGCGGAGTCCACTTTCGCGGTCCAGACCGTCCTGTATGGGCGTGATGAGCTGTCGCCCGGGCGGTCGATGCCGGTGCATGCCCTGCGGGTCGGTGGGGCACTGGCTTGTGGAGTGATCAGCTGGTCGCTGCTCAAGGGGGCATTCGCCGATGACCTGTACCTGATCTCGTTCATGGGGACGCTGATGTGGGGCGGTCCGTCGGGCAGCGCCTTGCTGATGCGCCATCCCGACGGCAAGGGACAGTCCGTACTCGAATGGGTCGCCTTCACCGTGATGGCGGTGATGTACTCGATCGCATCGATCTTCCTTTTCGGCGGTGGCTTCTTCCACTCCCTCTGGTATGTGCTCATCTGCCTTGTGTCGATCGTGTGGAGCTCAGTTCATCTTGTGCAAATCTGGCGTACCTCAGCAGCTTTCAGCTCATCGCGAAAACTGGACAAGTATCTCCGCATGCGACGCAAATCCGAGAGCGAGGCTTCCAGCGTGCGGCCGGTGCCGGCGTAGGGACCTGTCCGTCTCTCGTGGACGTCGTTCGCGAGAGACGGACGGGGAGCCATTGCCTACGACTTCGCCGCAACCAGATCGTGCTGCGCGTACGGGGCTTCAGTCGATTCGAGGTCGAATCTCCGTCCTTCTATGTCGATATTCGGCAACAGCCGCTGGAGAACGCGTGGCATCCACCAGACGGAATCGCCGAAGATCGACATCACGGCGGGAACCAGTAGCATGCGCACCACGAACGCGTCTACGACGATGCCGACTGCAAGCGCGAAGCCGAACTGCCGAATCATCGGATCGTCGTTGAAAACGAATCCCGCGAAGACAGCCGTCATGATGGCCGCGGCCGCGACCACGACGCGCGCGGCTTGTTCGAAACCGTGGATGATCGCATCGTCGCCACGCTGACCATGCGCGTGGGCCTCCTTCATGGCCGAGACGAGGAAGACCTCGTAGTCCATGGCGAGCCCGTAAAGCAGACCGGTGGCGACGATCGGCAGCACTGCCAGAACTGGTGAGGTGGCATGGAACCCGAGTAGCTGTTGACCCAAGCCCTGTTGGAAGACTGCGGTGGTAGCGCCGAATGCGGCGAGAATGCTCAGGATGAAGCCGACGGTCGCCTTGATCGGTACGACGATGGAGCGAAACACCAACGACAGCAAGATGATCGACAGCACGGCCACTATCGACAGATATACGGGCAGTGCGCGGGCGAGGCGCGCAGAGACGTCGATGCCGAGGGCGGTGAAGCCGGTCACGCCGAGCTCGACATGTCGTTCGCCCGCGAAAGTTGTTGCTTGGCTACGGATTCGATGAACCAGCTGTTCGGTGGCTGTGTCGGTGGGCCCGGTGCTCGGCACGACGGAGAAGACGACCGTCCGGCCATCGCTACTCACTGCGCCGAGCGTCACCGCCGTGACACCGGGCAGCTGCTGCAGATCGTGGTCAAGGCCCGCGATATCGGTTGGGGCGATGGGGTCCGGTCGGTTGCCCGCGTCGGCCACAACGATGAGGGCCCCGTTGTAGCCGGCGCCGAAGCGGTCCTTGATGACCTCGTAACTCTCGCGCTGTGTGGTTCCCTGGCTGTAACTCGCCCCGGAGGGGAGCCCGAGATTCATTTGCGCGGCCGGGAAAGCGAGCAGCCCGGTCACGATCAACGCTGCGGTCGCAGCGAGGAACCGGTGCCTGGTCACCATGCGTGCCCAGGCCGTCGCGACCCTTCGTGTCGGACGCGAGGGCGCAACGGCTCGGGCGAACGCGGCCTTCTGGCGGGCCTTGGGTGAGCAGATCCGCTCGCCTGCGAGACCGAGTGAGGCGGGCAACAGCGTCAGCGCGGCCAGCACGGCGATAACCACCGTGACCATGGCGGCGATTCCCATGGTTGTGATCAGGTGGATCCGCACGACGGCGAGGGCGGTGAGCGCGATGGCGACGGTGCTGCCGGCGAAAACCACTGCAGTACCGGAGGTTCCGAGCGCGCGGCCGGTTGCCTGCGCCGCGCTCATGTTGTTGTCGAGAATGTAGCGGCGTTGCCTGTTGACGATGAACAACGCGTAATCGATCCCTACAGCCAAACCGATCATGAGCCCGAGGACGGCACTGAGGGAATGCAGCGACACCAGATGTGAAACCACCAGGGCACCGCCGACACCCACACCGACGCCGGTGAGCGCAGTAACCAGCGGCAATCCGGCCGCGACCACAGAGCCCAGGGTTACCAGCAACACGAGTGCGGCGATTCCGACACCTACAACTTCGCCGACGCCCACGATGTCGGGCATCCGAACCATTGTGGCCGACGGCAGAACCGCGATGTCGTGCCCGGCGGTGGCGAACTTCGCCGCGGCCACCGTGTTGTCGATCGTATCGGGCGGCAACTCGAACGTTTGCTTGTCGAACTGGAATTGGAGAACGGCGCTCGTCTTGTCCGGTGAGATGAGCACACCCGGCACGGCTTGTCCGTTGAGCTCGAGTGGCGTCGCACCAGAGCTGTAATCCGGCGGTGTGGTTGCCGCCGCAGCGCGGACGGTTGGGCTGTCCATTCCTTTCGCGGCTTCCTGCCGCAGTACCGCGCGGGCGTCGATCACGTGATCGCTGGTGTAAACCCTGTCGATGGCCGCGAGCAGCGCGTTCAGGTTCTCGCCGGAGTCGATGCGGGAACCGTTCTCGGTCTCGAAGGCGATGATTCCCTGGCCGCCCGCCATCTGAGGCATCTTCTCGGCCAGGTCGTCGATGAGGTTCTGGGCAGGCGTGCCGTCGATGCGAACTTCACTGCTGAGATGTGGAGGGTAGACGGCCAGCAGGCCGACGATGGTCGCCAAGACTACAGCCCAGGGAGCGATGAAATACCAAGGTCGCCGGTAGGCGACTATCCCGATTCGGTATAGCAGGGTCGACATTGCGTGATTCCTCTCGGCGCAACTCCCCGGCGGCAAAGTGACCCCGCCTCGGAAGTAACTGATAGTCAGCTATCAAAACGGTAGTCAACTATCATATATGCGGCAAGGTACGCTCGGTCACAGCCCTGGCACTGGTGAATCGACAGAAGGAGCACAGCCCGCGTGGCGACGAAACCGCTTCGGGCGGATGCTTTCACGAGCATCTCCCGCATCGTCGAGGCGGCTCGGCGACTGTTCGCCACCGAGGGCGGTTCGGCGACCCTCGCGCACATCGCGCGCGAAGCGGGGGTTGGCGTGGCCACCCTGTACCGGCACTTTCCCAATCGAGAAGCCCTGGCGCGCGCCGTCTACGAACGGATCCTCACTACCGAGGTCCTGCCCATGCTGGCCGAGCTCGACAAAGACGCTTTGCCCCGATCCATCCTCCTCGATGTCGCCGAACGTGTGGCCGACATCGTTCAGAGTGAACGGACGCTCGCCACTTCGATCGGAAACCTGACCGAGGTCACCGCAGAGTTCCTGACCCAAAGCGATGAGGTCTTCGGCCCTGCGGTACAGCGTGCTCAGGCGGCGGGAAACCTGCGGCCCGACCTCGAACCACGCGATGTGCCTTATGTTTTCGCGATGGTGATCACCGCGTTGAGTGCCGTCGAGCTCAACCCTTCCGCGCGACGCAGGTACCTCAGCTTCTTATTGGACGCGCTCAACCCCGCTCAGGCCGCGCCTCTTCCGCCCATGTGAGTACGGTGCGTCGTTGTGCTCGCTGGCCGGCGACGATCTCGAGCCGGATGTTGTCGGCGAGCGTCTTCATGCGACCGCCGTCAACGTATGTTCGATGAGTTGCGTGAGTGTCTCGAGCACCTGGTTCCCGACATCGACTTCGACGCGCTGGGTCCCGTTGATTGCAGCCGGTGATCTGGAAGGAGTGAAGCAGTGCGCAGACGGGTGAACGTCCAGCCCAGGTCTTGAACCCCTACTTGCCGTAGATTGTGGAAGTCAGGAGCTCGCCGAGGTAGGTGGCCACGGCTGGCGTCTGCTCCAGATTTCTCTCGCCGGCAAGGGATCCCGCGATACTCCGCTCGACGGTCCAGAGGAGTACCGCGGCGAACTGGGGAGCGGGCGGGCCGTCGAGTGCTAGTCCGGCGGCTCGGTCGGACTCGATAGCTGTTGCAAGCGATGCGATCAGACTCGTCATGATGGCGAGGTAGCGTTCTCGGAGGTCTGGGCGTCGAGTCCATTCGTGGATGGCCGCACGGAGGACCCCGAGGCTGTTGGGGTCCAGGTCGAGCCAATGGATGATCGCCGAGCGGACTCGGTCGGGGTTGGAGCGGTCGACCTGGGCGAGCGTGCTGAATCGGCTGACGATTTGGCCGGCGACGCGGTCGAAGAGGGCGAGGAAGACGTCGTCTTTGTTCGCGAAATAGAAGTAGAACGTCGCTCGTGAGAGCTTCGCGCGCTCGAGGATCTTGGCTACACTCACCTGCTCGAACGGCATCTCCTGAAGGAGCGAGTTCGTCGCCTCGATAATTGTTGCTGCCGTTTCGAATTCCGGCGCTTCACTCGCGTCGGGCGAGGAACCGACAGCAGCGGCGGCCGACAGCACGGTGTCAGGCAGCTTGCCGCTCGTGCGACGCTTCTTCCGCTGATGCTGAAGTGTTCGGCGATTGCCGTAAAGCGCTGCGAGAGTCAACTCGACAATTGAGTCGACCGCCGCCTCTGGGTTGGGGAGGTGGCTGTCGTATGCCCGGGCGCCCACGTAGAAGCATCGTTCGTAGCCGCTGACAAGGATGGCGGCGATCATCGCTGCGGGTGCGCCATCGGGTGCGTCGCCTCCGGCGCGGGCTTGGTCGAGCTGTGTGGTCATCTCGGAGATGAAGCGGTCGAGCATGAGGTTCCATGCGCTGGCGAGTTGTGGGACGACGTGCATATGTTCGACGACGGCGCAGATCAACTCGCTCTGGGACGACCATAGGTCGATCGTGTGCCGGAGGTTGTCCTCCATCGCCTGCCGGTGTGACTCGCCGAGCTCGGCGTGCCAGGGACCCTCGGTGCTGTGAGTGTCCTCGACCAGTCGCTCGACCATGGCGGTGATGACGTCGTACTTCGACGCGAAGTAGTGATAAAAGTTCGCTCGTGACACCCGGGCACGGGCCAGAATTTGGGCCACGGTGAGGTCCTGGAGCGGGGTTTCTCGCAGCAGGTGCGTCGTCGCGGAGAACACCGCAAGCTCGGTGCTGCCACGCCCGTCATGTTTGCGGGGGCGTTGGCGCGCAATCGATTTGGCGTTCAATTTATGCCTCTCCCTGGAACTTTCCGTCGATCATACGCGGAGTATGGACAAAGTGTTCAGTGACACCTACAGTCCTTTGTATCGCACATCACATATCCCGTGCGTGGGTCGGCTGGACCGGCTCGGCGTGCGGGTGTGGGTGGAGAAAGCGTACGGATCGCGTCTGGCGGGGTGATCTGCTTTCTGGGGTAGTTGATCGGCGGATGGGCGATGAACTCGCAGCAGATCTCTATCCATCAGGAGGGCACCGTGGGTGTCGAAGTGAGCACCGTTGGCGTAACCAAACGCTTTGGTTCGCAGACCATTTGGCAGGATGTATCGCTGACACTGCCCGCCGGGGAGGTCAGCGTCCTGCTCGGCCCGTCGGGTACGGGCAAGTCGGTGTTCCTGAAGTCGCTGATCGGACTGTTGCGTCCGGAACAGGGGCAGATCTACATCGACGGAACCGATATCACCACCTGCTCGACCAAGGAGCTCTACGAGATCCGCAAACTCTTCGGGGTGCTGTTCCAGGACGGCGCGCTGTTCGGCTCGATGGACCTGTTCGACAACGTCGCCTTCCCGCTGCGCGAGCACACCCGCAAGGGAGAGTCGGAGATCAAGCGGATCGTGATGGAGAAGCTCGATCTCGTCGGTCTCACCGGGGCCGAGGACAAGCTTCCCGGCGAGATCTCCGGCGGGATGCGCAAGCGCGCCGGCCTGGCTCGGGCCCTGGTACTCGACCCGGAGATCATCCTCGTCGACGAGCCGGACTCCGGTCTGGACCCGGTCCGCACGACCTACATCAGTCAGCTGTTCCTGGACATCAACTCCCAGATCGACGCGACGTTCCTGATCGTGACCCACAACATCAACCTCGCGCGGACGGTTCCCGACAACATCGGCATGCTGTTTCGCCGCGAGCTGGTGATGTTCGGCCCACGGGAGGTCTTGCTGACTTCCGACCAGCCGGTCGTCAAGCAATTCTTGAACGGCCGGATGGTCGGCCCGATCGGCATGAGCGAGGAGAAGGACGAGGCGCAGATGGCGCGCGAGCGGGCGCTGGTCGAAGCCGGGCATCACCAGGGCGGCGCCGAGGAGATCGAAGGGATCATCCCGCAGATGCAGGCCACTCCAGGCATGCCGACTCGTCAAGCGGTCGCACGGCGGCAAGCGCGGGTACGCGAAATCCTGCACACACTCCCGGACGCCGCGCAGTCCGCGATCATGGACAGTTTCGAACCCGTTCTGGCGGGCACGTACACCGACTGATCACCGACGGTCGATCAGGTCACCGAACACGGGGCCCGCGTCGAGGAGGAGCCGGGTGATGCCGAGCTCGCGGCATTGATTTTCGATTCCGGTCGCGAGGCGCATTGCCTGATCGTCCTCCCCGGCGATCGACAGGCACTGTGCCAGCAGGATTTCGGCGTTCAACCGGGCGCGTCGCCGTTGCTGGGTCGTCAGCTTGGCGACCAATGCCGCAGCATCTCCGACTATGGCGGTGATGCGTTCGGAGGACCCGGAATTCAAGATCGTGCGAATCCGGTTGGACAGCAGGATATCGCCGATCAGCTCGTCTGCGTCCGTGCCGGCCTTTGATCCTCGGGCGAAATCGACTGGGATGGAGAGTGATTCGGAATCAGTCGCGAGACCGAGCCGAATCCTCTCGCACTCGACCGCCGCGGCGAGCCGCGGCAGCGCGAGCTCTTTGGCGGTGCGTGCCCCTTCCTCCAGTCGGTGGAGAGCTTCGTCGCGGTTACCCCGGACGGCTTTCACCCGGGCCCCGATCGCGTAGCCGGCGATCATGAAATCGACTGTGCCAGCGGTGGCGCCGAGCTCGAAGCTGGCATCGAGCAAGCTTTCGGCTTCGTCCAGCTCGTCCCGCTCATAGAGCAGCGCGCCGAGCAGGGCCCCGGCCAACCGGGCGGCGATGCCGGAACTACCGCGGGCGACCTGCGCCACGCGCTGGGCCTTACGGAAGTAGTACTCGGCGGCCGGAATATCCAGCTGCTCGTGCGCGGCGATGCCGCTGAAGCAGTAGAGGTACGTTCGGGTCAGTTGGCCGCTGGTGGTGTCGGACAGGCTGGAGACGCGATCGCGCCACTGCTTCGCGCCCTCGAAATCGAAGCGCATGAGCGCGAGGTAGGCCGAGACCACGCCAGCAGTGGATACGAACCAGGGGTCGAACGACTCCGGCGCGGACAGCGGTGCCGCGATCAGGTCCTCCACGCCGACAGTGTGATCCGAGAGCATTGCCGTCACGGCCTCGATGACTCCGCATTGGTTGCGCAGGTGCTCGCTATCGGCGTCGGCGTGCGACCGATCGAGGATGACGTACACGCGTTTCAGCGCCTCTTTTGCTTCGAGGTCGTGCCGGAGCGCGATATTGGCCAGCGCGACGGCTGTCTGCAGGTGCGGGAGCGTTTCCGCGACATCATCGGGCAGTGCCTCGACCAGCCCGAGCAATCTCGCGGGTTGTCCGTCCTCGAGCAAGGTGAATCCGGCCTGTTCGACCAGCTGGGCAGCGCGCAGTTGATCGCCGGTCGCGAGGGTGTGCCGGACAGCGTCCGCGATATGCCCATGATCGATGAACCATTGCGCAGCGCGCCTGTGCAGCTCCGGCAACCGGTCCGGTTGATCTCGTTCGAGGCGTCGTTGCAGGTACTCGGCGAACAGGTGGTGGTAGCGGAACCACTCGCCGTTGTCGTCGAGGCGCTGCAGGAACAGATTTCGCTCCTCGACCTCATCCAGCCGCGCCTGTCCGGTGGTTTCCTGAGTCAGTGTGTTCGCGAGGTCACCGCTTATCCGGCGAGTGAGTGAGGTCGCCATCATGAAGTCGACCAACGCGGGTTCCAGTGAATCCAGGACGTTCTCGGCGAGGAAGTCTCCGATGGCTTGGTGACGACCGGAGATATTCGTGAGCAGGCTCGTGGAGTCCGTCCTGTGCTGCAAGGACAGCGACGCCAGTTGCAGTGCCGCCACCCAGCCTTCGGTCGAGTGGGTCAGCTCGGACACCTGTGTCGGCGTTACCCGAAGCCCGTCATATCCGGACAAGAGCGCAGCTGCCTCGTCGTCGGTGAAACGCAATGCGGCCGCGTCGATTTCGACCAGTTCGTTTCGGACCCGCATACCGGCGAGCGGCAGACCCGATCTCGTCCGGGTTGTGATGATCAACTGCAGATGGTGACAGCCCTTCTCCAGCAGGAATCTGAGAGCGTTGCGGGTCGACTCGCTGGTCACCTGGTGCCAGTCGTCGACGACGATGGCGAGCCGACGATCCAGGTCGTGAATCTTGTTGATCAGAGTGGTCAGGACGAATCGTTCTGCCTGACCACCGGCCTCTTCCAGGGCGTTGCGCAGATCATGGGCGAGTGCGGGCTCCACGCGATGCACCGCTTCGACCAGATGCGTGCAGAAGGTGATCGCATTGTTGTCCTCGGCATCGAGCGTCAGCCAGACAACGAGAACCCCTGTGCCACTGATGTATTCGGCCCACTGTGCCGCGAGACTGCTCTTACCGAATCCGGCAGGTGCGTGAATCACGACCAGTCGCTTGCGTTCCTGTTGTTTCAGCGGGGCCATGACTCTCGCCCGGGCTACCAGCGCACGGGTGGGGTGGGGTGGGCGAAAGCGCGTATTCGGTGTCGGGGGAGGGGTACTGGCGCGCCTCGGCACTGCCTTACCGTGGTTGTCGGAGACGGATGCTGCCGGATCGGCCGTGCCCATGACGCTCAAATCGTCCTGCGGCAGTCCGAGATGCTGTTGCAGATCGCGGATGGCAGTGCCGAACTCGTATGCCGACCTGGGCCGGTTGCCCGGGTTTCTCGCCATTGCCGTCTCTACCAGGCCCGCGATCCCCTCGGGCAGGTCGAGCGGCAACACGGCAGTTTGCCGGCTGATCCGAATGAACTGCGCGACGAGATCTTCCCCCTCCATGCGCTCGAAAGCGGCGTGGCCGGTCAGCGCACTGAACAGGGTCGCGCCGAGACCGTAGATGTCGGACTGCACGCTGGATGACCGGCCGGCGAGCACTTCGGGCGCGGTGAAAGCCGGCGATCCGGTGATCTCGCCGGTAGCCGTCTGAAAGCCGTCGATCCCGTGTGCGATGCCGAAATCGCACAATTGAGGTTCGCCGTAGTCGGTGATCAGGATGTTCGCGGGTTTGACGTCCCGATGGAGAATGCCGTTGCGGTGTGCGGTCTCCATCGCCGCGGAGAGTTTTATCCCGAGCCTCAGGACGTCGGGGTAGTCGAGCGGGCCATCCCTGGTGATGCGGTCGTGCAGAGAACCAGCGGGATGGTAGGGCATCACCAGATAGGGACGTCCCGTCGCAGTCACGTCGACGTGCAGCACCGTCACGATGTTCGGGTGCCCTGACAATCGTCCCAGCGCACGTTGCTCACGCAGGAACCGCTGCAGATCTGCATCGCTCGTCTTGGTATCGACGATCTTGACCGCGACATCGCGATCGAGGGCGCGCTCACGGCATCGATAGACCGCGCCGAAACCACCCCGACCGATCAGTTCGGCACCCTCGAACCCCTCGGCCTCCAACTCCGCCTCGATACCGAGGACCTGTTGGCGCTGAGTCGCATCGTTCATGCCATCGCCCTTGACGAGTGCGCCGTTGGTGGATCCAGCATACGACGGGCACTACGCGATAGGCCGCGTACGGATGATCGAGTTTGCTCAGGACGCAGGTGGGCAGAAAATGCCACAGGGGATCGGGGGCAGACCCGGTATCTGGATCATCGGCGCAGGCGCAGGCGCAGGTGTCGGGGCGGCTGCGGGATCCGGTGTCGAATCAGGATCGGTCGGTGTCGCCGGATCCGCTGGTGCCGCATCCTGTACCGGCGACGAGGGCTGCTGCGCGGCAGGCGCTTGCGGGCTCTGGGGAACGTCGGCCAGGGCGGCTTGATCGCCGGGTTGTTCGCCGCCGTAGACGGCCGACCAGTGCAGGACGTCGGCCGCGTAGGAGGCCGAATTGTTGTAGCGCAAGACGGCACGAACGCGCTGTTGAGGGTCGTGCAGATCCATCCCGCCGGAACACAGGTATTTGCCCGCGGCCAGGGCGGCGTCGAAGACGTTGTTCGGGTCCGGCTTGCCGTCGCCCTTACCGTCACTCGCGTAGGCATTCCAGGTGCTGGGCAGGAACTGCATGGGACCGACGGCACGGATGTACCCTCCGGCGCCATCTTTGATGACTTCGTTGCCCGGCAGGGATCCGTCCAGTGCTGGGCCGAAGATGGGCGACAGCGTCGTACCGGAGGAGTCGACGTTGCCGCCGTCGGCATGGCCGGACTCGATCCGCCCGATGCCGGCAAGCAGATTCCAGGGCAGGCCGCAGCTCGGATCCGATTGCGCCAGCATGCGTTCGGCATTGCGGTAGGCGGCGAGCACCAGGTCCGGGATCCCGCTCACAGGCGGCCCGGCAGTCGCGGCAGCCGGCTCGGGCGTCACAGCCGGTAGGTCGGTCGGCGCCGCCGCCTCGGCGGACGGCGCGTGCAGCGGGCTCCGTGCAGGCTGGGTTGCGGAACCCGATGAGCGATCGAGTTTCTCCACCGAAAGCGATTGCTGTAGAGCCGCTTTCGGCACTCCGGCCAACGGGGGTGGTAGATCGACCGGCGCTCCTACTGCGGAGGAGCCCGCGATGGCCATGCCGGCGATTGCGAGGGCCGAGACACTGATGGGCTTGAATCTCATAACACCGACTCCAGATGTCGTACTCAGTGACCATACAGTCTGTTCAGACTGTGTGACGGACACCATATCTGAACACGGTGTTCAGTAGCAAGGGTTTGCTTTGTGCAGCGGTTTTCTGGAGTATTTCGATGCGATTCACAAATATTGGACAATTGATCAGAAGTGTGATCTATTGCGCACCTAACGGTGCGTGCTATGCTCCCTACCGCAAGTGACCCGGAGCACATTCTCCGGAGATCTGAACCCATCCCATGGCCACTACCTGCGGTTTCATTGGAGATGGTCGAGGCGCAATCGTGCCATACGGGTGTCAGGCGAGGATTCGGAAGGTCGTAAGGCTAGATGCTAAATCTAATGGTTATAGATTTTAAACCTAATGCTTATAGATACGTTTCCGAGCCATCGCAGTGCTCGGCACGCCTCGTTCTGGCAGGTCTCGGATGACGGTCGCAGCCTCGAAAATTGCGTATCAATTGGTCGATCGGCCGCGGCGATCGCTGGGAACCCTGGGCAGGGCGGCGGAACTGAGTGCCGCGGTGTTGCGGTACTCGGTGGTCGACGCCATCCGCCTGCGGATGCCGATCTACGAGGTTGTCGACCAGATGTGGTTGCTGCTCAAAGTGACCGCGCTCCCGGCGCTGCTGATGGCCGTTCCGATCGGTGCGGAGGTCTCGGTTCAGGTCGGCGGCATCATGAACCAGGTCGGGGCCAACTCGTTGGCGGGCGCCGCCAGCGGACTCGGGGTTGTGGGGCAGGGTGCGCCGATGGCGGCCGGCCTGCTGATGAGTGGCGCGGCGGCATCGGCGATCGCCTCCGACCTCGGCGCACGCGCTATTCGCGAGGAGATCGACGCCATGCGCGTGATGGGTGTCGATCCGGTCGAGCGGCTGGTGATGCCCCGATTCCTCGCCATGATCGCCATCGCGCCGATCCTGTGCATCATCATCGTTTCGGCGGGCGTCTTCGCGGGCCTGATCATCTCGGCCAACGTGAATCACGTTGTGCCGGGTAGCTTCTGGCAGTCCTTCGGCGCCTTCGCGACGCCTACCGACTTGGTCTTCTCGGTGCTGAAAGCGCTACTGTTCGCGGCCATCGTGGTGTTCATAGCGAGCCTGCGCGGGCTCGAGGCCAAGGGCGGACCCAAGGGGGTCGCCAACGCGGTGAACGCCTCGGTCGTACTCAGCGTCTTCTGCATCTTCATGACGAACCTGCTTGTCAGCCAGCTGCAGATGATGTTCTTCCCGGCGAGATTGGCGTGATCGGATGACTACTCCATCGAAGTACACGCCCCTGTCGTCTGCTCTGGTACGCCCCGTTCGCTCGGCGAGACGCGGCCTGGAGGGCATGGCGGGCGAGATCGGGCAGGTCGTGATCTTCGTCGCCAAGGTCATCTACCTGCTGCCGAAAACCGTTCGCCACTATCGTCAAGCGACCTTCAAGACGATGAACAACATGGCCTGGGGGAGCGGCTCGCTGGTCGTCGACGGCGGTGTCGTCAGTCTGATGTTCTTCCTGGGCGTCGCCGTCGGCGCGGTCGTGGCCATCGAAGCCTTCATGGCGCTGGACCTACTCGGATTCGGCGCGCTGACCGGAATCATCGGCTCGTTCGGCAACATTCGCGTGATCGCCCCCATCATCACCGGCATCGGCTTCGCAGCCCAAGCGGGCTGCCGCATGACGGCGGAGATCGGTGCGATGCGGATCTCGGAGGAAATCGATGCCACCGAATCCATGGGACTGCAGGCGATTCCGTTCGTCGTGGGAACGCGGCTCATCGGGGGGATGCTGGTGGTGCTGCCCGGTTACCTGATGGCGCTGGTGATCAGCTTCATCACCGGCGGCATCATCGTCAAGACGTTCGACGGCCAGGCGGCGGGCACCTATGACCACTACTTCAGTCAGTTCCTGAGCCTCCCGGACCTGGGTGCGTCGGTCCTCAAGGCCATCACCTTCTGCGCGGTTGTGACGCTGATCCACTGCTACTACGGCTACTTCGCCAGCGGTGGCCCGGCCGGGGTCGGCGCCGCGTCGGGCCGTGCCATCCGGGCAAGTCTGGTCGCCATCGTCGTACTGAATTTCGTTATGACCGTGGCGATTTGGGGCTTGAGCCCGCTGCTGGTCTTCAAGGGATAGGGCACGAGGGGACAGAACGATGAGCAAGACCAGAAATCAGGACTTCCTCCGCGGCACGGACGAGCATCAGGCCCGCATCGTGAATACCACCGCAATCGTGGTGATCGCCGTGGCGGCTGCGGCGATCCTGGCCGCGGTGTGGATCTACCCACGCGCCAACCAGCCGGAAGGGCTGAAGCTGAGCGTCGATGTGCCGTACGTCGGTCCGGGCGTCGGGACCGGAACGAAGGTCATCCTCCGTGGTGCCGAAGTGGGCGAAGTGACCGGACTGGAGAAGACCGCGGCGGGATCGGTCCGGATGGCCTTGGTACTGCAGCCGAGCCAGATCCACGGCCTGACCGACGCCTTCGAGGTCGACTTCCGCCCGCAGAACTACTTCGGCATCACCGCGGTCAACCTCGTAGGTCAGGCAGGAGGGGGTCATCTCGCTGCGGGAACGGTGCTCAACCGCGTACCGGCCGGCGACTTCACGATGTCGACGATGCTGGAGAAGGGCTCCCTCGCCATCGATGGGACGCTGACCGATTCGATGATCCAGACCCTCGACAAGGTCATCCGCTACACCGACGGACTTACCCCGCTGATCCAGTCCGGGATCATCTTCGCCGATCGCGTCGCCGATACGCAGCAGGCACTGCCGAGTGAGCTGTTCGGCTACATGAACGGGATCCTCGATGTGCTGCCCGCGTTCGATCGCCAGGCGATCGATGCGCTGGCCCGGGTCTACGACACGAAATACAACCGTCGCCCCGACGGCTCGATCGGCGTCGACGACACCTTCATGGACGAGACCGGCGAAGGACTGAACCTCGCGGCGAATGACCTCTTCGGTTCCGCGGGAGCGTTGCTGAAATCCCATGGCACCGAATTGACTCCCGTCACGCAGCTGGTGCAGGCGATGTCGGATGCGCTGCCCGCGCTGACCGCGGGCGGTGCGGCAACCGGGAAGCTGTCCGCGCTGATCGACCGCTACAACAACGCTTTCCACGGCCCCGACAACGCCAAGACCCTCAATCTGCGAATCGTGCTCGACGATCTGCCGATGCTGGCCGCGCCCTTGGCGATCACGGGACTGCCGCAACCCCCTCACGAGGAGACACCCCGGTGAGCCCGAGAACGAAATTCCTCCTGACCCTGACCAAACTGGGCGTCGCAGCCATGGTCGCCGTGGCGCTCTTCCAAATCGTCATCAGCGCCATCAAGAATCCGGTCAATGGCGAAACGCATGGCTACAGAGCCGAATTCACGGACGTATCGGGCTTGCACGTCAACGGTGACGTGCGCATCAAGGGCGTTCGAGTCGGCAAGATCCAATCCATTGCCCTGGTCCGCCGCGACGGCAAGAGCATCGCCGACGTCGGCTTCTCGCTCGAGAAGCCGTACCGGCTGACCGACAACACCGTGCTGGCCGTGAAGTACCAGAGCCTGACCGGCATTCGGTACATGGACCTGCAGCAGCCGTCGGAAGGCGGCCATCCCACCGATCACCTGGACACCGCTATGACACGTCCGTCCTTCGATATCACCCAGCTGTTCAACGGTCTGCAGCCGGTGCTCAACACCATGAGCACCGACGAGATCAATGCCTTTACGCAGAACGCCATTTCACTGTTGCAGGGCGACGGCACCGGCCTCACACCGATGCTCGACAGCGTCCAGAAACTCGCGGATCTCGCCCACGACCGCGAACAGGTGATATCGACGCTGACCGCGAACCTCTCGCGCATCTCCGATTCGATGGGTGGCAAGTCACCGCAGGTCATGGACTTCCTGAAATCGGTGAGCTTTCCGATCGCCAAGGCCATGACGGTACTGAACGAGTTCCAGAAGACGGCCACGTTCGGTCCCGAATTCCTGACCCCGGTGTACCGGCTGATCACCGAACTCGGCCTGTCGCCGGACTTGGACATCGACAAGCTGCTGAGCCAGGCGTTCGCGTCGGTTCCGGCCGCCGCGGATGCGCTGCGCCTGTTGCCGGTGGCGTTCGCCGGCATGCAGGTGCCGCAACTCAGCTCGGCACAGTCCGGCGCGATGACGTGCAGCAATGGCGTCGCGCAGCTGCCTACCGAAGTCAACGTTCTGCTCAATGGCAGTGAGGTCGTGGTATGCAATCAGCACTGAAGCGCATCCGCGAGAACGAGGTACTGCTCGGCTCGTCGGTCGTATTCATCGCCGTCGTCGCCCTGGCGGCCACCACCCTGTTGTACGTGCATCCCCTGGGGCGCAAGACGATTTCCTTCGAGACCACCGACGCGTCCGCGCTGAGCACCGGCGAGGACGTCCGGGTGGCGGGGATCAGCGTCGGCAAGATCACCAAGATCGTCATGCAGCCGGCGGCCGTGCGGGTCGAAGCGGAGATCAAGGACGACACCTTCGTCGGCTCCGACTCGCGCGTGGAGATCAGGATGCTGACGCCAGTCGGTGGTTACGCGGTGACCCTCATCCCGCTGGGCAACGCGTCGTTGAAACAGGGTTCGATCGCTGCGGACCATGTCAGTGTTCCGTATTCGATCGGTGACGTGCTGCAGGCCGCGCCGCACGTGACCGACAAGGTCAACGGCACGACCATCGAGGCCAATATCGACCAGGTCGCCCAGGCGCTGCAACACAATTCGACATCGGTGGGATCGTTGATCGCCGGGATGAACAGCATCGCGACGGTGATGGATCACCAGCGCGGGCAGGTGCGCACCATCATGGATCTGGCGACGGAATACCTCCAGACGTTCAACGGCAGCCGGGACTTCGTCTTCGACCTGATCCGGCAGATCGACATCGTGTTGACGACCTACAACAACACGCACGTCGGATTCAACGAGGCATATCGCCTGCTCGGTGCCGTCCTGGTCAGCATCCAGCCGGAAGAGAAGTTCTATCTCGACCACAAGGATCAGGTGCTGGCCGCGGTCAACAAGCTGAAGGGCGCGATCGCCGATTTCCAGACCTCCATGGGCCCCGCCATCGACAACCTGCAGGGCTTGCGCTCGCAGCTCGAAGCCTGGCTCACACCACAGGGTCTGGCGACGATCGCCGGAGGAACCCTGTCGGCGAACCAAATCTGTGTCCCTATCCCAGGTCGGACGTGCTGACATGATCAAGAATCGCAAGCTGGTGATCAGCACAGCGGTGGTCGCCGGTGTCGTAGCAGCCGCAGGCGTCGGATTCGCCATGGTCACAGGCGATACCACGACCAGCTCCTCGGGGTACTGCGCGATCATGCCCGATGCGGTCGGGCTCTACGAGGGCAACCCGGTCACCCAAATGGGGCTCCAGATCGGCCGCGTCGATCACATCCGGTCCAAGGGCGACCACGTCGAGGTCAGCTTCTCCCTCGACGCCGGCCGACATTATCCCGCCGGGGTGAAGGCGGTGACTCGTTCGAAATCCCTTCTCGCCGACCGCAGCCTGGAATTGGTGGGCAATTACCAGACGGGGCCCCAGCTGAAATCCGGTCAATGCATCGCACTCGACCACAGTTTCACGCCCAAGAGCATCTCCGAGATCGCCGGATCCGCAGCCGATTTCATCGACGCTATGGCTCCGGACAACGGAAAGGACAGCTTCCAGAACGCGGTGGCCGGATTCGACGCGGCGCTGCACGGCAACGGCGAGCTCGCGCGCGCCATGATGCAGCACGCTGCCTCCGCCTCGGCCAATCCGGATCAGCTGATCTCCGATATCGGATCCAGCATTCTGAACATGGCGCCGCTGACCGACGAAGCGCTGCAACGCTGGTCCTCGCTGCGCTCCATCCTCGATCAGATGCCGCAGGTCGTCGATGCGGGCAACAAGCTGTGGCCCGGCGTTCTCAACGTCACCAATGGCACCGGCTGGCTGGTCGCGACCCTCTACGACATCCAGCGCAGCTACGGCGACGTGCTCTGGCCGCTGCTGAAGGGCGGTGTCGCCGACGTCATCCACCTGGCCGCTACGAGGTCGAAAGACATTGCGGCACTGCTGGAGTCAATTCCGCCAGTGGCGGCGATGCTGCGCCAACAGGCCGACAACAACGGCGGACTTGCCATCACGTACGCACCGCCGACCGTCAATGTCGGCGGTGCCGAGATACCCGCGGCCGGCTTGCTCGGGCTGACTCTTGCGAAGGGGCAGTAGATGAAGTTCTCGACAGGAATCAAAACGAGCGTGGGCGCGGTTGCCCTGTGCTGCACCGTATTCGGCACGACATCATGCTCCCTCGGCCCGAACGATCTGCCTTCGGTGACCGGTGGGATCGGCGACGGCTATGACGTCACCCTGCAATTCGCCAGCGTCATGAACCTGCCGACCGGCGCCGACATCATGATGGACGGGCTGCGCTTCGGCGAGGTCGGCAGCGTCAAGGTCACCGATCAGGCCGTGGTCGTGACCGCCAAGATGAAGTCGGGGACGCACGTCCCGGCCGAGGTCCGAGCCGTCATCCGGCAGAACACCCTGCTCGGCGACACCTACATCGCACTCGACCACGATGCGACCGATGCGTCGAAGGGGTACCTGACGGCCGACGGTGTGGTGCCGGTGGCTCGCACATCGTCGCCGCCGCAGCTCGAGGACACGATGGCCGTGCTGGCCTACTTCGTCAACGGCGGCAGCATTCAGAAGGTCGAAGACGCGATGACCCGGATCAACCGCGTCATGCCCGCGGTGCCCGATGTCCAGCATCTGGCTTCGGTGGTCTCTGTCGATCTGCACGACCTGGCCCAGAACACCGGCGAAATCGACCGTGCGCTCAACGGATTCGATGCCACCGCGACCTCGGTGAACGACAACTCCTCGACGCTGGCGACACTGTTCTCCCAGCCGACCGCGCACTATTGGCGCCGCGTGGCGGTGGACATCGTGTCCTACATCGGGCAGATCCTGCCGTCGGTCGGCAGCGTGTACGAGGGGGGACTCTGGATGGTTCCGATGTTCGACTCGCTCGCGGACTCGGGCGGGATGATCCGTCAGCTCTGGGACGAGGCGCCGACCGACGCGGAGAAGCTGTCGGGATTCCTGCGGCAAACGATCCTGCCATTCGCGGCCAATCCTTCGGTGAACATCACCTCGGTCGAGTCGCCACAGGGCGATCAGCTGATCGCCGATGTCAGCAACGTGCTACGCATGCTGGGAGCAGTGAAATGATCGCCAGGACAACCGCATCCGTTGTCGGGATGGCCGTCATCGCGGCCGCCTCCTTCCTCTACATGGACCGGCTGGGTCTGCACATGACGGCCTTCGAGCACGTGCGGACGGCGAGCATGTCGGTGACCGACACCAATGGCCTCGTCGTCGGCTCGCGAGTGCTCATCCGCGGCGTGGCGGTCGGTCACGTCACCGGGATCACCGCAGCCGCGGATCACATCGAAGTGAACTGGAACTACAACAGCGACTACAGGATTCCGGTCGACAGCCGCTTCCGGGTGGACAATCTGTCCGCACTGGGGGAAGCCTATCTCGCGATAGCGCCGGCCACGACCTCTGGGCCATTCCTGGCCGACGAGGCCAGCGTCCCCTCCGAGAAGGTCGTGGTCCCGACGACCTTCAAGGAACTCTCCGCGCGGTTGACCAGACTTCTGGAACAGGTGGATCCGCAACGGATTCAGGACATCTTCCACACGATGGACATCGCACTGCCCGATGACACGCGCGTGGTCGGCGATCTGAACCACGCCGGTGAGCTGCTCGCATCCGCTCTCACCAGCCAATCGGACAACCTGACGACGCTGTTGCGTGCGATACAGCCGTTGTTGCTGCAATCGTCCTCGGTGCCGGGTGATCTCGCGGCGACGACCCCCATCGTGGCGGACTTCGGCGGCCAGTTCTCCGGGATCCTCGACTCGATCCACTTCGCCACCGAGTTCGGTCCCCTGAGGGACGGAATCAAGTACGGCGCCGGTCCACTGATCGGCCAACTGCAGCAATTCCTGGACAAGAGCTCCGGCGATCTCCAGGTGCTCGGGGTGGATCTGCTGCCCGGTGTCCGGGCCGGGGCGGCCGCACTGCAGACCGTCGACGTCGGCCGATTCCTCGACAACGCGCTCGCGGCAACGGAAACCGGCGATGCGCTCACCATTCACGTCCACACACCGGGGAGGTAGCGATCGACGGGACTGAACCACGACTCGGACATCACGTGGGGGACAAGCAGACTCAGGAAAGGCAACAAAAAATGACCAAGAACTCAGCGATCCTGGAGAACCCGCCCGACACCGACGCCGACAACGTCGAACTGGCCGTCGAGGATCGGAACATCGGACACACTCGGCAATCGGTGGTGGGCTCGGTGGTCCGCAAGGGCCGCAGCGCCGGCAACTCGAGTGTCTCGCTCAAGACTCTGGTGACCGGCGGCCTCGCCGTAGCGGTCGTCGTCGCCGCGGGCGGCCTCGGCTGGCAGTGGCATTCGAAGTCCGGTGAGCTCGACCGGATCCACCGCGCTTCGACCGACCAGGCCCACGCCGAACAGGTCGCACTGGACTACGCCACCGCCGCAGCCAATATGGACTTCCACGACCTCGCCGCGTGGAAGGGACGGCTGACCAAGGGCACCACACCCGAACTGTCCAACCGGCTCAACCAGGCCGCGGCATCGATGGAACAGATCATCACACCTCTGCAATGGGTGGCCACCGCCAAACCGATTGCGGCGAAGGTGCATTCGGAGTCGAACGGCGCCTACTCCGTCGACTGCTTCGTGAGCGTCATGACGAAGAACAGTCAAGCTCCGGACGGGATCCAGTCGACCGCGACCTACCAGTTGACCATCGACTCCCACAACAACTGGTCGATCACCGACATCGGCGGGATCGACTCGGCCCTCGGAGGCAAGGCTGGACCTCGCTGACCGGACCGTGACGGCGGGCCGGCGCCGCGAGGCTCGGGGCCGCGGTCCGCCGTCGGGCAGATCTCGAGCTGTTATCGCTGTGAGCCTTGCCATACGTATCTAAAGGCTTTAGATTTAACGACACCGTAATGAGGCCCTTGGGTCTCGGCTAGATTGGAAGAAACGAAATGCTGAAGAAAGCACACGTGTGGGTGGGATGGACCGGGTGGATCTTCACCTTCGGCTTTCTGCTCGCCTGTATTCCGCCGCTGGCGTGGACGATCCCTCCGAAGCTGAGTCCCATGTCGACTCCGCAGGAGGTTCATGACTTCTACGTCAATCATCTGATCCAGATCCGTGCTGGAGCGTGGATCGGCATGCTCGCGAGCGCCTTCTACTACCCGTGGGGCTCCGCTATCGCGGCGATGACGCGCCGAATCGAGAACGGCCGCCCGCCGATTCTGACCTACACCCAGCTGGGTGCGGTCGGCGTCGCGGTGTTCAACTCCGTCCTGTACTTCTTCTGGATGGCCTTCTGTGCCTTCCGTCCCGAGGACATGGCGCCGGAGTTGCTGCGCACGCTGAACGACTTCCAGTTCATCCTGCTCGAGTTCGAAGTGTTCCCGCTGAGCCTGTGGGCCATCGCGATCGGTCTGGCCATCCTGTCCGACAAGAGCGCGCGTCCCGTGTTCCCGCGGTGGTCGGCCTGGGTGAACTTCTGGTTCGCCGGTCTGGTCATGACGGGCCAGTTCATGATCTTCTTCCACACCGGCCCGATCGCCTGGAACGGCCCGCTGGCCCTGTATTGGCCCGCCTTCGTGTTCTTCGTGTGGATCTGCGTCATGAGCGCCTTGATCATCCAGGGCGTGCGGCGGGAAGACGGTGTCACTCCCGGTGCCGATCAGTCCCTGTATCCCGCGGGGCCGGGCACGGTTCCGGTCGCCTTGCCGAACGACGGCAAGCCCGCTCACGCGCTGCACTAGGTCATGACGATGCCCAGCGATTCCGTCACTGCGCTGGATCAGGCGTCGGCTGCGTCACCCGCTTCGGCGAGTGACGCGGCCGGGGCCGCCCGGTCCCGCCCGACGGTTCCCCATATCCCCGGCGAAGCCGGCATCTGGATCTTCATCTTCGGTGACATGTCGCTCTACATCGCACTCGCGGTGAGCTTCATGGCCGACCGGAGGAAGCAGGTCGAGGCATTCACCAGCTCGGCCAACCACCTGCATATCGACTTCGGTGCGATCAACGCGGTGCTACTGCTGATCAGTTCTCTGCTGGTCGCACTGGGTGTCCAAGCGGTCCGCAGGAATATCCCGAAATACGGCGAGTGGATGTTCGCCGGTGCCTTCGTTTGCGGTGCGGGATTCGTCCTCAACAAGTATTTCGAGTACAGCAGTCTGGTGCGGGCTGGTATCACACCGACCACGAACATCTTCTACAGCTATTACTTCATGCTCACCGGTATTCACCTCACGCATTTGATCGCGGGAATGTGTGTGCTGGCGTACATGTATCGCGCTGCGAAGCGAAATCCCGCACCGACGACGGCGATAGAGAGCGGTGCCTCGTTCTGGCACGCGGTCGACCTGCTCTGGATGATCCTCTTCGCGCTGCTCTATTTGGTGAGGTGAGTCGATGACAAAGCTGGTCCGCAGCGCTCTGATACCGGTGTGGCTGGTGCTCGTGGTGGCGACCGGGATCTCGTGGTACCTGGGTGTCGACCACGGATCGGGAAGCCCTGTTACCGCGTCGACCGTCATCCTCGTCGTGGCCTTCGCCAAGGTGACATTGATCGGCCTGTACTTCATGGAGTTACGACACGCGCCCGCGTTATTGCGATGGATCTTCCTGGGCTGGTCGGGCGTGGCCTGCGCAGCCGTCGTGGGGATCTACCTGGCGAGCTGACGACTCCTCGAATCCCCTTGTCGTGGAACCCAACTACCCTCCGCGGCAAGGTTACGTAACCCCGGGCGCCGGGTCCCGCCACCTCTACCGGCTCCCGGGGTTACGTTCTGTCCGGGGCACTTCAACCATAGGCCGTTAGGTAATAATCGAGACCATGCCACGTCCCGCACGCCCGCTCCTCGACCGGAGCCTCGTCATCAAGGCTGCCATCGAGATCATCGATTCCGAAGGGCTGGCGGCGTGCAGTATGCCTCGCCTCGCGCGGGTGCTCGGCGTCAAGGCGCCGTCTCTGTACTACCACTTCGATGACCGCGCCGACATTATGGCCGAGGTATCTCGGGCGATCGTCGCCGAGACCGTGATGCCGCGTAAGCGGGACGCCAACGACTGGATCGAGTGGTTCGTGGTCCAGGCCGTCAGTTTCCGTCGTGCGGTTCTCCGCCACCCGAACGCGGCCCCGATCCTGCTGGAGCACGTTCCCCGCGAAGTCTTCAACGGACGCTACGAAGCCGCGGCTGCCTTTCTCGTCGAGGCCGGTGTTCCCGTGGAGAAGCACGTCCTCATTCTCGACGGCATCGAACATCTCACCCTCGGTGCGGGTCTCGTGCAGGCGATGAAGGACCCTACCGCCCGCAAGCGTATCTTCCCCAACCTCAATCCCGCCACCGAGCCGGCGCTCGCAGCCGCCGTCGGCGCCAACCCGTGGGACACCTCGGAGCGGCTGTTCGCCGAAGCTGTGCGCAGTTTCCTTCGAGGCGCGGCTTAACGCGATAAAAGCGACTGCCCCCCAACGGGTTAACCGTTGGGGGGCAGTCGCGGTTCGTTTCAGGCGTAGAGTTCTTCGATCAACGCCGCGTAGCGCTCGTTGATCGGCTTGCGACGCAGCTTCATGGTCGGGGTCAGGACGTCGCTGCCGGGCTCCCAGAAGTCGGGAACGATTCGGAACTTCTTGATCTGCTCGACCCTCGAGAGCTTGGCATTGGCCTGATCGATGGCCGCCTCGATCGCGGCGACGACGTTCTGGTTGGAAGACAGCGCATCCGGGGTCGACGGGAGGTCGTACTTGGCGGCGTACGCCGCGCTCGTCTCGGGGTCGAGAGAGATCAGCGCGACGTTGTATTTGCGGTTGTCACCGATCGCTACAGCCTGGCCGATCAAGGGGGAGAAGGCCTTGATCCAGTTCTCGATGTTCGACGGGGACATGTTCTTGCCGCCCGCGTTGATAATGAGTTCCTTCTTACGGTCCACGATCTTGAGGTATCCGTCCGCGTCGAGCTCACCGATGTCGCCGGTCTGCACCCAACCGTCGACGCCCACGGTGTCCGCGGTGTGTGCCGGCTTGTTGAGGTAGCCCTTCATGACCATCGGGCCGCGTACCAGGATCTCTCCGTCCTCGGCGATCTTGATCTCTACACCGTCGAGGGGCTTGCCGACGGTGCCCGGACGGACCTGGCCTTTGGCGCTCATCGTGACGACACCCGAGAGCTCCGACATACCCCACGCGTCCGAGAGTGGAATCCCGATGCCGTTGAAGAAGCGCAGGACCTCCTCCGAGAGCGGAGCCGCCGCCGAGATAGCCAGTTTGGGCGCGTCCAGTCCGACGGCGGCACGGAGCTTGGACAAGACAAGGTGGTCGGCGGCGAAGTGCTGCGCGCGGAGCACCGGTGAAACAGACTTCCCATCGAGATCCAGGTCGGAGACCTGTCGCCCGCAGTCGAGAGCCCATTGAGCCAACTCGGCGTTGGCGCTGTCGGTGTCACGCACCTGGGCTTCGATCGCCGCCTTGAGCTTCTGCCAGATCTGCGGCACGGCACCGAAGATCGTGGGACGCACATCGACCAGCGCTCGGGCAAAGTCCTTGCGATCGGCAACGGTGGTCAGCTGATTCCCGACGACCATCAGGTGATAGAGCGCCGAGAGCCGATCTGCGATGTGCGCGGACGGCAGGAACGAGATGATCCGGTCGTCGGGGTCGGATCGCCAGAGCTGTTCGGCACCGGCGACCATCGCGATCATGTTGGCGTGGGTGACCTGCACACCCTTGGGGTCTCCGGTGGTGCCCGAGGTGTAGATCAGGGTCAGTACGTCATCCGGTTCTACTGCGCGCCAAGACTTTTCGAAGTCGAAGGTCGGGTCGGCATCGGACACCATGTCCTCGAGACCGACGGTGCCGTCGGGGGTTGCATCGATGCACACCAGGTACTCGAGGTCCGTACCGACGCGTCCGACCGTCAGGTTCTGCAGGTATTGCTGCTCGCAGACGACCACGCGGGCGTGAGAGTCGTTGAGCAAGTAGGTGATCTGCTCGGGGGAGGACGTGTTGTAGATCGAGAACGCGGTCGCGCCGAGATGCTGGACGGCCACATCGATCGGATAGAACTCCGGGCGGTTGGTCATCAACAGTGCGACGGTATCCCCGCGCTGCACACCGAGGCCGGCAAGTCCGGCCGCGATCGCGCGGACGCGGTCGCCCCATTCCGCGAAAGTGAGGGACTCGGTTTCGCCCACGGTGCGGACGGCGATGGCGTCCGGATTTCTGGTGAGAGTGGACTGAAATGCTTCGCACATGGTGCGGGAAGCAGCGGCGAACGGGGATGCCATCGGTCAATTGCTCCTGGATTCGTTCTGAGTTTCGTGATGGATCTCGACGATCGGCAAGCGCAGGGCCCCGATCGCGGTGTGCGGTACCACCGGATGTTTCGGCTCCACCGGTGCGATTCGCAGATAGCGCCGACCGAGTGGAGGCCGCGGGTCCGGATCACCCTTGTTCGGCCAGAACGCCAGCGCGCGCTCGGCCTGGGCGGTGATGGTCAGTGACGGATTGACGCCGAGGTTGGCGGAGATGGTCGATCCGTCGATGACGTGCAGGCCCGGGTAGTCGTGCAACCGCTGGTAAGGATCGACGACACCGGTCTCCGCGGATTCACCGATCGCGCAGCCGCCGATGAAATGACCTGTCATCGGAACATTGACGACATCGGCGAGGGTGCCCAGCGCGTCGCCGTCCATTTTCGCCGCCAGCCTACGGGTGACGTCGTTTCCGGCCGGGATCCAGTTCGGATTCGGTTCGCCCTTGCCCTGCTTGGTGGTGATCTTGGCGCCGAAGAGCCCGCGTGTGCGATAGGTGGTGAGCGAGTTGTCGAGGCTCTGCATCACCAGCAGGATCACCGAACGTTCCGATGCCCGACGGATATTGAGCGATCGCAGGTACACCATGGGGTGGCTCGCGATGTAGCGCAGCCATCGTGTCGTTCGCCCGTCGTTGCCGTCGATCAGCGGGGTCGTCAAACCGAACATCACATTGGAGCCCTTGCCGTAGCGCACGGCCTCGATATGGGTATGAGGCTCCGGGTGGATGGAAGACGAGATGGCGATGCCCTCGGCCATGTCTGTTCGTCCGCGCGTGGTCGAGACCAGGATGGCCTCGGAGTTGGTTCGGGTGAGTTCGCCGAGCCGCGGGGAAATCGAGGGCAGCGAGCCGGTATCCCGCAGTTGATGCAGCAGCCGTTGAGTACCGAGTGCCGCGGCGGCGAAGACGACCTGCTCGGCGGTGAACACCCTGCGCTGCTTGCGAATCCAGCGTCCTGTTCGCACCGTCACCACCTGATATCCGCCTGATGTGAGCGGCTGGACATCGACCACCGTGGTCAGCGGATGGATGTGCACTCCGGCTTGTTCGGCGAGATAGAGGTAGTTCGTCTCGGTGGTGTTCTTCGCATTGTGTGGGCACCCGGTCATGCATTGGGCGCAGTACACGCAGCCGCTCCGCGCGGGACCGACGCCGCCGAAGTAGGGGTCCGGCACCGTCTTGCCGGGCTCGCCGAAGAAGACGCCGACGTTGGTGGGGTGGAACGTTGCCTCTACACCGAGGTCGGAAGCGACATCGTGCAACAGATGGTCGCCCACGACCAATCGCGGGTTGGTTGCGACGCCGAGCATGCGTTTGGCCTGGTCGTAGTACGGAGCGAGTTCGTCACGCCAATCGGTGATCGACGCCCACTGAGGGTCGTCGTAGAAGCTGTCGAGCGGGTCGTAGAGGGTGTTCCCGTAGATCAGCGAGCCACCGCCGACGCCGACTGCCGACATGATGAAGGAGTTCCGCAATACCGTGAGCTGTTGCGGGCCATAGCATCCGAGCTTCGGCCGCCATGCCCACTTGCGCAGGTGCCAGCTGTTCGGGGGAAAATCCTCCGGCCGCCAGCGCGCCCCCTGCTCGAGGACGCCGACCCGGTACCCCTTCTCGGCGAGCCGCAGGGCCGACACCGAGCCGCCGAACCCTGAGCCGATGACGATGACGTCGTAGTCGTAGTCGTTCATTTGATCCGCAGCATTTTCATGAGCTTGTACATGGCGATGAGCAGGTGGGCGTTGCGTTCGACGCTCAGGCCCGGCGGCGGATCGAAACCGATGAGGTGCTGGCTGCCGACGGTTTGCAGTTCGGTGTACTCGAGGAGGCCGTGCTCACCGTGTCGACGGCCCTGTCCGGACGCCTTCATGCCGCCCATGGGGGCATCGTTGGAGGCATACGCGGAACCGTAGCCCTCGTTGATATTGACTGTGCCACAACGGATTCGCGACGCCAGGCGGCGGCCGCGGCCCACATCGCGGGTCCAGATGCTGGCATTGAGGCCGTACTCGGAGTCATTGGCCATCGAGACGGCCTCGTCCTCGTCACGGAATCGATAGACCGACACCACCGGGCCGAAGGTCTCGGTGCGGTAGACCGTCATCTCCGGGGTGACGTCTGTCAACACCGTCGGCTCGTAGAACCAGGGGCCGAGATCGGGGCGCGGTTGCCCGCCGGACAGAACCTGAGCGCCTTTGGCGCGGGCATCCGAGACATGCTCCACGACACGATCGAATTGCCTTGGCAGGGAGAGAGTTCCGATGTCGTAATCGAACGCCGGTCCGCTCCCGGCGACGAGCTTGCGGGTGTTCTGGACGAACTCGGCCATGAAGGCGTCGTAGATGCTGTCGGCGACATAGAGGCGCTCGGTCGACAGACACAGCTGCCCGGTCGTCGAGAAGCACGCGCGCACAGCACCTTTGACGGCCTTGGTGATGTCCGCATCGCCGAGGATGAGCATCGGGTTCTTGCCGCCGAGCTCGAGGGTGCAGCCGATCAGGCGGGCGGCCGCCGCCTGCGCGATGGCCCGACCCGCGCCGGTCGACCCGGTGAAGCAGATGTGGTCCGCACTCGCGATCATCTGGTCGCCGACCGCGTCGGGTTCGCCCACGACAATCTGCCACAGGTCCTCGGGTAGCCCAGCCCGGATCAGGAGCTCACGGGCGTAGAGCGCGGTGAGCGTCGTCTGGGTATCCGGTTTGTGGACAACGGCATTGCCCGCCATCAGTGCCGGAATAGCGTCACCGGCGCCCAGCGACAGCGGGTAATTCCAGGGCGAGATGATCCCGACGACGCCCTTGGGCTGGCGCAGCTCCCGCGTCTGAGTGGCGACCGGGATGGCACCGGCGCGTCGGCGCGGTGCGAGAAACTTCGGGGCGTGCCGACCGTAATACAACGCGACACCGGCGATGTCGAGGGTCTCTTCGAGGGCGCTGTTCCGCGATTTCCCGGTCTCGGCCTGGATGACGTCGATCAGCTCCGGATTTCCCAGGACCAGATCGTGCAGCGCGAGGAACGGTTTCGCGCGCTCGCGTGGGCTCAGATTCGCCCAGGCCAGTTGTGCTTTGGCGGCGCGTTCGAAGGCGACGACGACATCCGCGCCGGTCGATTGACGCAGGGTCGCCAGGGGTCCGCCGGTGACGGGATGGGTGGTCGTGGTCTCCGGGCCGGTACCCCAGAGGTATCCGGTGAGTCTATCGGTCAGGGTCCGTGCCAGCGGGCTCATGTCGTCCCTCGTCTCACTGCTCGGGGGTGAAGGTGATCGGCATCGACTTGATGCCGTGAATGAGGTTGCCCGCGAGCATCTGTGGTTCACCCGCCCGGAAATCCGATATGCGGGTGAGCAGTTCACGGAACAGTGCCCGCAGCTGGCTCTTGGCCACCTGATTGCCGAGGCAGAAATGCGTTCCGCCGCCGCCGAATCCGACGTGCGGATTCGGGTCACGAGACAGGTCGAACACGTGAGGATCGGTGAAGACGGTCGTGTCCCAGTTGCCCGACGGGTAGAACATGACGACCTTCTCGCCCGCCCGGATGCGCTGGCCGGCCAGTTCGTAGTCCTGCACGCAGGTCCGTTTGAAGGTCATGACGGGGGATGCCCAGCGCACCATCTCCTCGGTGGCGGTCTTGATCCGGCCGTCGAAGTCCTCGAGCAGCCAGGCGCGCTGCTCGGGAAAATCGGTGAGAGCCTTGATCGTGTGGGTCGCCGTTTGCCGGGTGGTGTCGGTGCCCGCGACGCAGAGCAGCGTGAAGAACGACGACAGCTCGACATCGTTGAGTCGCTGCCCGTCGACCTCGGCGTTGACCAGCGCCGACATCAGGTCGCCGGTCGGCTCCTGACGGCGTTCCTTGGCGATACGACGGCCGAGTTTGGTCAGGTACCAGCCGACCTCGGCCAGCGCCTCGGCACGATCACGGCCGCCGCGGACCTCGGGGTCGTTCCACCCGGTGATGATCTCGGCGGCGTGAGCGACCTGGGGCTGCTCGCTGCGGTCGATGCCGATCATGTCGCAGACGGTCAGCATGGGCAGGATCGCCGAGATCTGTGAAACAACCTCGGCCTCACCCGTCTTGGCGATTCCATCGACGATGGCGCGAGCATTCGCTTTGATCTGGTCTTCGATCCGCTGCACCTGCTTGGGGGTGAACGCGGCGCTGATCAGCTTGCGGATCTTCGTGTGATCGGGCGGATCCATGGCCAGGATGGACTGAGAGCCGCGCAGCACGTCGGGCGGCAGATTTTCGAAAGTGACGCCTTCGCCCGAGATGAAGACATCGTTGCGGCGACTGACCTCGACGATGTCGCGGTGGCGCACGATGGCCCAGTAGCCGGGGATATCCTCCGGCATCCACGGATCTTCGACCTGGGGTTGCCAGCTGACCGGCGAGTGTTCACGCAGGACCGCGAAGGACAGTTCGCGTTCCTGAGCGGTCTTGGCCCAGAACGATTTCGAGGACAGCTCGATGGGATGGAAGGGACGTTTGCATTCGGTGGTGGTCATGTGCGTCTCCGAGACTGCGATTACGCGGGTAGATAGATGGACTTCAGCTGCTGGTAGGCGGCCAGGCCCTCCGGGCCGAGTTCGCGTCCTATGCCGCTGTTCTTGACGCCGCCGAAGGGCGCCCCGTGGTCGAGCGCGAACCCGTTGATTCCGACGCTGCCGGAATGGATTCGCCGTGCGACCTCGAGTCCGCGGTCGGCGTCGGCGGTCCATACCGTTCCGCCGAGTCCGTATGCCGAATCGTTTGCCTGCGTGATCGCGTCGTCGATGTCGCGGTAACGAATGATGCTGAGCACCGGGCCGAAGATCTCCTCCTGGGCGATCGTGGCGGAGTTGTCGACGTCGGCGAAGATCGTCGGCTCGACGTACCAGCCGTGCGGCAGTCCCGCAGGGCGTCCACCGCCAGTGGTGATGCGGCCGCCCTCGGCAACGCCCTTGGCGATATAGCTCTCCACGGTGTCGCGTTGGCGCCGGGTCGCAAGGGGGCCGATCACCGTGGAACGGTCGAGCGGGTCACCGATCGGCAGGTTGGCGGCCAACGCGGTGAACGCATCGACGACCTCGTCGTACCTGTTGTGAGGAGCGAAGATTCGCGTACTCAGATAGCAGGTCTGTCCCTGGTTGAGCAGCGTCGCACCGAAAAGCGCCTGCGTCGCGCGGGAAAGGTCGAAATCCTCGAGGATGATGCCAGCGGACTTGCCGCCGAGTTCGAGGGTGGCCGGCCGCATCAGGCGTGCGCACTGTTCGGCGATCGCCTTCCCTGCCGCGGTCGACCCGGTGAAAGCGACCTTGTCGACGCCAGGGTGTGTCACCAGGTGCGCACCGACCTCGCCCCCACCGGTGACGATGTTGAGGATGCCCGCGGGGAGACCTGCTGCCGCAGCAGCTTCGGCAACGAGGAACGCGTCGAGGACGGTCTCGGGTGCCGGCTTGACCACGACCGCGCATCCTGCGGCCAGCGCGGGGGCGAGCTTGAAGAAGGTCAGGCATTGCGGGAAGTTCCACGGCACGATCGCGGCGACGACACCGATCGGTTCCCGGCGAACGACCGTGGTTCCCGACAGCAGCGATGGCCGCCGCTCCTCGGTGGAGTGTTGCGTGATCAGCTCGGCGTAGTAGCGCAGCAGGGCGGCCGGTGCCGCAGCCTCGGTGCGCCGCGCGATGGTGATGGGCATCCCGTTCTGAAGGCTGACCCGCCGCGCGAATTCATCACGGCGGCTTTCGATTTCGTCGGCGAAACGATTGAGGATGACGGCGCGCTGTGGTGCTGTCCAATGTGCCCAGCCCGCCGGATCCTCGAAGGCGTTGCGAGCGGCGGTGACAGCGGCATCGATGTCGTCGGGTGTACCGGCGGGCACTTGGCCGATCTGTTGCTCGGAGTGCGCCGAAATGACGTCGATGACCCGGTCGGATGCCGGTGTCACCCACTCTCCGTCAATGAACAGTCTGCCGTAGACGTATTCCATGCAACACACCATAGACCATGTTATGGTCCGTGGAAAGGGGGAACAATAAGATGGGCTACGGTGTGTACATGTCACGAGTAGTGAACAAGGACCAGTACTTCGAGCTCGGGCTCGAGATCCTGGCCAGGACGGGTTTCAAGGGACTCAACATCGGCGTGCTGGTGAAGGAGTTCGGGGTAACCAGCGGCTCGTTCTATCACCACTTCGGGAGCTACCAGGGCTTTGTCAACGCGCTGCTCGAGTTCTGGGCGAACCGGCAGGTGGTGCTGTTACGGGACATGGAATTCGGGAAGTCGACGCCCGAAGCCGATCTGCAGAAGCTGCGCGACCTGACTCTCGGCCTGCATCACGAGGCGGAAGCGGCTATCCGGGCTTGGGGTGCCAATGACGACTACGTCCGTGACGTGCAGCGGCGTGTCGACGACGCCCGCCGGAAAACGGTCCAGAAGGCAATCGCGGGCGTCGTCGACGATGCCGAGCTCGCGAAGTCGCTGACTTCGCTGGGCATGGCGATGCTGGTTGGCTACCAGCAGCTTTCGGCCGCCGGGCATCACGACGATCTCAGTGTGCTGCTCGACGAATATATCCGGCTGGTCAATTCGCACATCGTCGTGCGCGAACGGGCCTGACGGCGCCGCTCGCGCACGCGACTGCTATCCCAATCGCATTGAGCGGCCGATGATTTCGCGCATGATTTCGCTCGTGCCGCCATAGATGGTCTGGATGCGTGAGTCCAGGAACGCCTTGGCGACGCTGTACTCACGCATGTAGCCGTAGCCGCCGTGCAGCTGCAGGCAACGATCGATCAGCCGAACCTGGGCCTCGGTGGCATACAACTTGGCCATCGCGGCTTCCTCGGCGGTCAGGTGACCCGCGTTGAGTTCGGCGATGAATCGATCGACGAGCACCCGTACCGCCATCGTCTCGGTCGCGAGGTCGGCCAGGACGAAGCGGCTGTTCTGCAATGCTCCGATGGGTTGCCCGAAGGCGTGCCGGTTGCGCACGTACTCCACCGTGGTGGCCAGGCAGGATTCCATCGACGCCGCGGCCGTGACTGCGATCGACAGTCGCTCCTGTGGCAGGTTCTGCATCAGGTAGTGGAAGCCCTTGCCGCGCTCGCCGAGCAGGTTGGCGGCGGGAACGCGGACGTCGGTGAAGACCAGCTCGGCGGTGTCCTGCGCGGGCATGCCGATCTTGTCGAGGTGACGGCCGCGTTCGAATCCCGGCATATCTCGTTCGACGACGAGGATGCTGAAGCTCCGCGATCCCTTGCCCGGATCGGTTTGCGCGACAACCAGAATCAGGTCGGAGTTGATGCCGCTGGTGATGAATGTCTTGGCGCCGTTGAGTATCCAGTGGTCGCCGTCGAGCACGGCACGAGTCTTGATGCCCTGCAGGTCCGAACCGGTGCCGGGCTCGGTCATCGCGATGGCGGTGATGATCTCACCGCTGCAGAAGCCGGGCAGCCATCGCCGCTTCTGCTCGTCATTGGCGAGTTCCATCAGATAGGGGGCGACGATGTCGTTGTGCAGCGGGAACGACAGGCCGCTGTATCCGCCATTGGCCAGCTCTTCGGCGATGATCGCGTTGTAGCGAAAGTCCTTTACGCCACCGCCGCCATAGGTTTCGGGAACCGCCGTTCCGAGGAACCCCTGTTTGCCGGCCTCGATCCAGACGTCGCGGTCGACGATGTGCTGCTGCTCCCAGCGGTCGTGATGTGGAGCGACATGCTGGGCGAGGAAGCCGCGGAAGGATTCCCGAAACAAGTCGTGCTCCGGCTCGAAAAGTGTGCGCTGCACGGTAATTCCAACTTTCTTTGCTGATTGTTCGGTGGCTTATCTGCCCTGCCAGCGGGGCGCGCGCTTCTCGGCGAAGGCGCGCGGGCCTTCCTTGGCGTCCTCGCTGCGGAACACGGTTCGAAGCTCGTCGGCATTCATTTCCCAGAGCTCATCGCTCCAGTCGCTGCCGAAATTGGAGGCGCGATGCACGACGCGTTTGCTGGCATGTACCGCGAGCGGGGCGTTGGCGGCAATCTTTCGTGCGAGCTCCAATGCGACCTCGACCACCTGATCGGCGGGTGCGACACGGTTGACCAGTCCCCATCGTGCGGCCGTCGCTGCGTCGATCGGTTCTCCGGTGAGCGCGACCTCGAGCGCCAACTTGAGCGGGATCTGGCGAGGCAGGCGCAGCAGACCTCCCGCGGCTGCGGCCAGGCCACGCTTTACTTCCGGCAAGCCCAGTTTCGTGTCCTCGGCAATCACCGCGAGATCGCAGGCGAGCAGGATCTCGGTACCGCCGCCGAGTGCGAAGCCGTTGACGGCGGCGATAACCGGCTTGTCGACGAAATGTTTGACGAGCCCGGCGAATCCCCACTCGTCGTGGCCCTCCGCGTGGATTCGCTCGCCGGCCGCTAATGCCCGTAGGTCTGCTCCCGCGCAGAAGGCGCGTCCAGCCCCGGTGATCACCGCGACACGGAGGTCGGGATCGTTGTTGAACTCCTGAAGTGCCGTGCCCACGGCCATGGACAGCTCGCTGTTCACAGCGTTGAGGACATCCGGGCGGTTGAGGGTGATGAGGGCGATGGCGCCGCGGCGTTCGATCACTGCGGCCGGTGCTGCTGCCGTCATGGGAGCGGTCCTTTCGTGGGCCCTGGACTTCAGACCATAGTGAGGGTTATGGTCGTACAACACCATAGACTATGTTATTGAAAGGTGGCCCAATGGCGAGCACCGATTCCCCCCGCCCTCTCGACGGCTTCCGGGTTCTCGATTTCACCCAGAACGTTGCCGGACCGCTCGCGGGGCAGGTGCTGGTGGACCTGGGCGCCGAGGTGATCAAGATCGAAGCGCCGGGCGGCGAGGCGGCGCGCCGGATCACCTCGCTACTGCCCGGACGCAAGCCGCTGGCAACCTACTTTCTGCCCAATAACCGCGGCAAGAAGTCGATCATGGTCGACCTCGGCACCGACGAAGGCAAACAGGCCGTCCTGGCGCTCGCCGACACCGCCGACGTGGTGCTCGAGGCATTTCGGCCGGGGGTGATGGAGAAGCTGGGACTGGGTCCCGACGAGCTGCAGTCACGAAACCGCGGTCTGGTGTACGCGCGCCTGTCGGCCTATGGCGGCAATGGGCAGCACAGTGCCAGGCCCGGTCTGGATCTCATGGTGCAGGCCGAATCCGGGATGACCACCGGACTGCGGCGGCCTGATGGCGGCCCGCAGATCGTGCCGTTCCAACTCGTGGACGGAGCCAGTGGGCATGTGCTCGCCCAGGCGGTCTTGGCTGCGCTGTTGAACCGGGAGCGTCACGGTGTCGCGGACGTGGTGAAGGTGGCGATGTACGACGTTGCCATCAGTCTGCAGGCCAACCAGCTGACCTTGCACCTGAACAAGCAGCCTGCGGCTGCCGACGCCGCGGCGCTGCCGCCCCGGCCGCGCCCCGATACGGATGGAAAACCGCGTAAGCAAGTAGCTTTCGCCACGCAGCCGTCGGAGGCCTTCCGCGCCGCGGATGGCTTCCTGGTGCTGAGCGCCTACATCCCCAAGCACTGGACCAAACTGTGCGAGGTGATCGATCGGCCCGATCTGGCCGGCGATGAACGATTCGCCGATCAGCGGCTGCGCTCGATCAATTTCGAGGAGTTGAAGACCGAACTCGAAGTCGCACTGGCGAAGCGCACCGCCGCGGAGTGGGTCGGCCTGCTCCACGACGCCGGACTCATGGCGACCTTGGCCTACAACTGGAAACAGGTCGTGGCGACGCCGTTGTTCGACGAGAACGAGCTCGCTGTGACAGTGGGAGATGGGGAGCGTGAGGTAAAGGTGATCCGCACTCCCGCACGGTATTCCAGCTTCGAGGCGGCCGGTGCCACACCTCCGCCCGAGGTCGGCGAGCACAACGAAGAATTCCTCGTCCGAGCGGCGGCGCACTGATGCGGGCACTGGCGGCAGTACTGCGAGATCGGCGCGGTGGCTACACGATCGAGGAGCTGACACTCGACGAACCCGACGTCGGCGAGGTGTGCGTCCGGATCGCGGGCGCGGGGTTGTGCCACACCGATCTGCTGCCGCGGGCGGCGAAAGACATTCCGTTGCCGATCGTCTGCGGTCATGAGGGTTCGGGCGTAGTCGAAGCCGTCGGGCCCGGTGTCACCGACCTGGCGATCGGGGACCATGTGGTGTTGTCGTTCGACTCGTGCGGAGAATGCCGCAGCTGCGGAGCGGGGCGTCCCTCCTATTGCACGACGTTCTTCGCGCGCAACCTGTCCGGCCGCCGCGTCGATGGCTCCACGAATGCGAGGGATATTGCGGGGGAACAGGTTTCGACCCGGTGGTTCGGACAATCGGCGTTCGCCACGCATGCGGTCGTCACCGCTGCCAATGCGGTGAAAGTCGACAGCGCGCTTCCCCTCGAGCTGCTGGGCCCGCTCGGGTGCGGCTTCCAGACCGGAGCCGGTGCGGTTCTGAACTCGCTGGATGTCCAGGCCGGATCGAGCATCATGATCTTTGGTGCGGGTGCGGTCGGATTGGCCGCAATCATGGCGGCCCGCGTCGCCGGTGCCAGCACCATCGTCGCTGTCGATCTCAATCCCGACCGCCTCGAGCTCGCGGCGAAATACGGTGCGACGCATACGTTCGACGGCATTATCGACAGTCTCCCCAAGCAGCTTCGCCAAGCCACCGCGGGAGCTGACTACGCCCTCGACACCACCGGTATTCCTGCGGTGATCGGTACCGCGATCGATGCTCTCAGTCCGCTGGGCGTGTGCGGATTGCTCGGTGTGCAGCGAGGTGACCTCAGCATCAACCCGGTGCAGCTGGCAATGGGCCGTACGGTCAAGGGAATCGTGGAAGGTGACGCCGTCCCGCACCTCTTCATCCCGAGACTGATCGATCTATGGCAGCGCGGCGAATTCCCGTTCACCGATTTCATCAAGACCTATTCACTAGGGGAGATCGGTGAAGCGGAAAAGGCCGTCCTTCGAGGCAGCGTTGTGAAACCTGTGCTCATCCCCTGAGACCTTGCGGGCGCACGAGGCAGCAGCCGGTCACCTCTTCGCCGGCGTGCCCGCATGGCAGAAGAGCCCGCCCGTGATCCGGGCGGGCTCTTCTCGTTTCAGCCGCACAGGAACTCAGGAAGCTGCCGTCGCGCCACCTGAATCAACGTGCGAGGACAGGAATGTCCCCACATGCTTGATTGCTTGTCGACCCTCGGGCAGAAATCCGGACATGGCGTGGAAGACGTGTACTTGCCCCGGCCACACCTGAAAGTCGGTCGATACACCGGAGCTGGACAGCTGCTGGGCGAACTGCTGTGCTGCGGGGAGCATGCACTCGGTACCTCCCACCTGCATGAGGGTGGGCGGCCATGCTGAGAGATCGCGGGTATGTGCCTGCGGCCGTTCCAGCGCGCTTTCGCCCAGATAGGCTGTCGCGGCACGTCTTCCGTAGTGAGGCGAGGCCATGGGGTCTCGCTCGACCGAGTCGGCAGCGAGCATGGAATCACACGACAGGTCCAGCCACGGTGACAAGAGTGCCGCGGCTCCCGGTGTAGGGGTCTGAGTTCGCGCCAGCTCGGCGAGAGTCTCGAGGATGAGGTAACAGCCCGCGGAATCGCCTGCAATGGCGATGTTTTCGGCAGGAATTCCCAGTTCGAGGATGCGCCGGTACACGGTGATCACGTCGTCTCGGGCGGCTGGGTGGTGGTGTTCCGGCGCCCTGCGGTACTCGGGAAACAGAACGGGCATCCGCGAGTGGTGGGAAAGCCAACTGGCGAGCGCGCCGTGTGAGCGGTACGAGCCGAATACGAATCCGCCTCCGTGCACGTACAACACAATGGATCTGCTCGATGTGGCCGCGGGTGTCGTGACCCGATGAGTGAGTACTCCGCCGAGAACCTCGGTGGTCGAGGTGGTTCCGTGTGCCTTGGCGCCGCTGCCGATGGTGTCGAACAGCCGCCGCGCGAACCACGCTTCCGGCGCGCTCGTGCCCAGCCGATCCGCGGTTCGCCGGACCGTCTGCGTCAGCACGGCTGAGATGCGGGCCGATCGAGGCGATGGCGTGGGTGGGGAGGGGTCTGCCCAGGCTGCTCCCGGTCCGCGTAGCTGAACGGCCGAGACATGCGTGTGACGGAAGGGTATTCGCGACATTGCGATCCTTTCGGTGCCCGAAATGAGAACAATACCATGCTCTATGGTTTGTTCATACCCTGCCGTGTGTCACCGCAGTCAGCCGAGCTGGATCAAGTCCAGGACGCGCACGGCCAGCTCGTGATTGCCGTCGATCCCGATATCACACTGCCGCCAATCGGCCCGCCCGGTCGACCACCGGAGAAAGTCGTCGCTGTCGCCGAAGATTCGGGTGGCGGCGTGTCCGACCCGATTCCGGGTCACGGTCGGCTGCCCGTCCGCGCCGGGCTCGAGCAACCATCGGCCCGCGCCCTCGCCTGCCAAGGTGATCGAAATCGGCTCATGGGCAAGGCAAGCCGCTGGCGACTGAGCCAACACGGCCATCAGCCAATCCAAGATCACATCCATGTAGAACTCACCGCCCGGGACCGGGCGTCCGACGGCCGGCGCGATGTCGTGGTACAGCCGGGTATGCCAGTCGAACAAGTACATCGACGGCAGGGCAGTGGCTGGGTAGCGGCCAAGCCCGTTTACCGATACCACGATCTGCTCGGCTCGCGGGCCGACGTAGAGTGCCATCCCGGCGATCGCTGACAAACTGAGCAGTTTGAACTCTTGGAGAGTCTCGTGGGGATTTTCCGCCGGTTTTGAGTGCGCGTCGCGGTCGTGGAGAAGAGAGGACGTCGTCACAGTAATTTGCTGCGGAGTGAGCAAAGCTCGCAACGAGGCAACGAGTTCGGCGACGACATCTTGCACGCTCTGACCGGAAGGCCCAACCCTGGTCCACTCCTCAGCCGTGAGTGTGTGGCAGAAGTCGAGAAGAGCCGCTCGTTCCTGATGCAACGCCATGAGTGGTTCGATCGACACGGCAAATCCTTTCAAGCACGCCAAATCTGGTCACCGGCGCGGGTGATGACAATGTTCGGTACGACAGCGTTGCGCGACAGCCGGGTTACCGACAGCGCGAGCTCGGCGATGTCACCGGTGGTCAGCATCGCGGTGGGCTCGAGAACGTCGTGTTTCCACGCGGTCATCGCGGTGTCGACGTACCCGGGGGAGATGGCCGTCGCGCTCACGCCCCGCGGCGATTCCTCCAGCGAGACGGTTTCGCACAGCGAGATCAAGGCTGCCTTGGAAGCGCCGTACGCGGCCAGTCCGGCTTCGCCTGCGACGCCGGTGATGGACGCGAGCGCGATGATCTTCGCGCCTCGCTCGGCGTTGCGCTCGGCCGTGCGGCGCAGCAAGGGCAAGGCCTTTTGGATCAGCGTGATCGGCGCTCGGAAGTTGACGTCGATCATGCGCTCGCGGGTCTTGTCGCTCATGTCCGCGACCGTCCCGGCAGTGCCTGTTCCCGCGCTGAGCACGAGGACGTCCATTCCGCCGAAACGATCGTTGTGACTGTCCACCAGCTGTTGCAGTTGGGCGGGGTCGTTCATCTGGGCGGCAACGGGATTGACGTCGATTCCCGAGACCTCGCGCAACTGCCGCGCAGTCGTGTCGAGGTCGGATCGAGTTCGTGCGGTCAGCGTCAGGTGATAGCCCTCGCAGGCGAGTCGGCGCGCGATCTCGGCGCCGATTCCGCGGGATCCGCCGGTGATCAACGCGCTGCGGCAATTCATCCGATGGCCTCCAATCCGGCGTCGAGGAGCACCGGAACCGCGGACCCGACAGCGGTGAATCCCTCACCGACTGTGTCACCGGCCAGATACCGCTGATGAATTCCCTCCGCGATCACCGCGAGCTTGAAGTACCCGAGAGCTCGGTAGAACGCCAGGTTCTCCAGGTCACATCCCGTGATGGCCGAGTACCTTTCGGCGACCCCGTCGACGGACAGGAATCCCGGATTGGCACTTGGAGCGTGCCGGACACCGAGAACGGGCTCGCTGCGTGGATCCCAATAGACCTGCAGCAGGCCGAGATCGGCCAGTGGATCACCCAGCGTCGCCATTTCCCAATCGACAATGGCGGCGATTCGCCCCCAGTCCTGTTTGTCGACGATGGTGTTGTCCAGACGGTAATCGCCGTGCACGATCGTCTCGCCCGCCTGCTCCGGCAATGTCATGCCGAGGATCGTGGCCAGCTGCTGCAGGGCTGGCAATTCGCGGGTGGCTACTCGGTCCCACTGGCTACGCCAGCGGCTGATCTGCCGCCCCAGATAGCCAGCGGGGCGGCCGAAGTCAGCAAGACCGACGTCGGTGAATTCGACGTTGTGCAGCGCCGCGAGCCCATCGACCAAGGCGCGCGAGCAGTCCTGGGCTTCCTGCTCGGTCAGCTCTGCGGCATCGTCACCGCTGCGCAGGCTACGGCCCTCGACGTAGGACACGACGGCGAATGGAACCCCGATCACCTCGGTGTCCTGGCACAGCGAGACAGCCTGCGCCACTGGGACATCGGTGGAACCCAGGGCGGCCACGACACGGTATTCGCGTGCCATGTCGTGTGCGGTCGGGGTGAGCGGCCCCAGAGGTGGGCGGCGCAGTACCCAATCGTGCACGCCGTCAGAAAGCCGGTAGGTGAGATTCGACTTACCGCCCTGGATCAAGCTGGCGCTCAGTTCACCAGCGGTCTCGGGGACGTACGCCTCGAAATACCGCTGCAGCGCGGGCAGGTCGAGTCCCGGCAGCGTAGTGGTCATTGCCTTGCCTTGTCGATCGTGCGAATCACCCTGCGGGCGATGGCCCACCGGTGGGTTTCGGAGGGGCCGTCGTAGATCCGGAACGGGCGGACCTCGCGATAGAGCCGAGACAGGGCGATGTCCCCGGATACGCCCAGTGCGCCACAGATCTGCAGCGACCGGTCCACCACCCGGTTGACAGCCTCGGCGACAAAGGTTTTCGCGATGGAGGTGCTCTGTGCGGAGGGGAGACCATTGTCGAGGTCCCAGCAGGCCTTCAATGTCAGGGCCCGTGCGGCTTCGATATCGATCTCATTGTCCGCGATGAGGTGCTGGATCATGCCCAGATCACCGAGCCTGCCGCCGAAGGCTTTCCGGGTCGCGGCGCGGTCGGCGGCCAAGTCGGCGGCGCGGCGGGCGGTGCCGAGCCAACGCATGCAATGGGTCATGCGCGCGGGCCCCAAACGGACCTGCGCATAGTCGAATCCCTTGTCGACTTCGCCGAGCACGGCATTGTCGGGGACCTCGAGATTGTCGAAGATGAGTTCGGAGTGCCCGCCGTACATGGACTCGTCGAGGGTGTCGATGTCACGACGGTGGACGAATCCGACGGTATCGGTGGGGACCAGGAACATCGTCGCGCCACCGCGTGATCCGGGCTCGCCGCTGGTTCGGGCCATGACGATCGCGAAGTCGGCGTCGTGCGCACCGGTGATGAACCACTTGTGCCCGTTGATAACCCAGCCGTCATCGCCCCGTTCGGCCCTGGTGAGCAAGGCGGTCGGGTCAGATCCCGCACCCGGTGCGGGCTCGGTCATGGCGAAGCAGGACCGACTGGTTCCGGACGCCAGCGGGCCCAGGAACTCTTCCTTCTGCTGGTCGGAGGCAACCTGCTCCAGCAGGTGCATATTGCCTTCGTCCGGGGCAGCGCAGTTCAATGCGAGCGGGCCGAACAGCGAGTAGCCCGCCGCTTCGAAAACCGGTGCACGATCGCACATTCCGAGTCCGAGCCCGCCATACTCCACTCCGACATGGGGTGCGAAGATGCCCGCCACCTTGGCCTCACTCTGGATCTCGAGGCGCATTTCCTCGGGCAGATGATGGGCCGAGCCGGCGTAGAATTCTTCGACCGGCAGGGCGACATCCTCGACGAACGAGATAGTGCGCCGGACGATCTCGAGGACCTCGGGGGAGTGGCCGAAAGAGATCGTCATGACAGCCGCTCGATGATGGTCGCGTTGGCCAGGCCACCGGCCTCGCACATGGTCATCAGCCCGTACCGTCCACCGGTTTGCTCGAGGTGATTGACCAGCGTCGACAGGATCCGGATGCCGGAAGCGCCCAGCGGATGTCCGAGCGCGATGGCACCGCCGCGCGGGTTGAGCCGATCAGGGTCGGCTCGGAGTTCGTGCTGCCAGACCAGCGGAACCGGCGCGAACGCCTCGTTCACCTCGTAAGCGTCTATGTCGTCGATGGTCAGGTGGGCCCGCTCGAGGACCTTGCGGGTGGCGGGAACCACCGCGGTGAGCATCAACAGCGGGTCGTCGCCGACCACCGCGAACTGATGGAATCGGGCGCGGGGCCGAAGCCCGAGCTTGTTTGCGGTTTCCTCACTCATGATCAGCGCGGCCGACGCGCCATCGGTGAGCGGGGACGAGTTGCCGGGAGTGATGGACCAGTCGATTTCCGGGAACCGTGCCGCCATGGCGTCGTCCACGAATGCCGGTCGCAGAGCGGCAAGCCCCTCGGTCGTCGTCGTGGGTCGGATGGTTTCGTCGGACGTCAAGGTGCCGGCGGCAACGAGCTCTCCGTCGAACCCACCGAGCGCGGCGGTCCGGGCCGCGAGTCGGTGTGAACGGGCGGCGAATTCATCCAGGGTGCTGCGATCGAGCTTCCAGCGGGCCGCGATGATTTCGGCCGAAATGCCCTGTTGGATAAGGCCTTCTGGATAGCGGTAGGCGATCGGGCCGCGGTTGGCGTCCTGTCCCTGGCCATTGGAGAACATCGGCACCCGGCTCATCGATTCGACGCCGCAGGCGATCGCGATGTCGTATGCGCCGGCGATTACGCCCTGCGCCGCGAAGTGGGCGGCCTGCTGGCTGGAACCGCACTGCCGATCGACGGTGGTCGCGGGCACGGATTCCGGGAAGCCCGCCGCGAGCACCGCGGTGCGGCCGATATTGAAGGCTTGTTCGCCGCTCTGCGTGACGCAACCGGTGATCACGTCGTCGACGACCCGAGGGTCGAGGTCGTTGCGGGACATCAGCTCCGACAGCACATCCGCCAGGAGGGTCGCGGGATGTACACAGGAAAGCCCACCTCCGGCCTTCCCCTTACCGGACGGTGTCCGGACGATGTCGACGATGACAGCCGAGGTCATGAAACTGCTCCTAGTTGTCTGCGGCGAACGCGGGATACGAGTCGCCTTCTTCGGGGTAGATGAATTCGACGTGCACGGGCATGCCCACGCGCAGTCGATCGATCGGGACGCCGATGATCCGAGCGTCGATCCAGGGGCCCTCGGCGAGCTCGACGGCGCCGACCGGGAATGGAACCTGGTTCGCGAACGCCGGATGCGGCGGGTGGTGCACGATCGACCAGGTAACCAGTTCTCCCTGTCCGGACACCTCGGTCCAGACCAGGTCGGAACTGCCGCAGGCGGTGCAGGTTCGGGCTTCCAAACCCAGCATGTGGCCGCACGCGATACAGGAACGAATCGCGAGTCGTTCCCGTGCCGCGGCCTCGAAGAACTCGGCGCTGCGTTCGTCGCGAACGACAGGCGGGCCGGAGATTTCGGTGGTCATGATTTCTTACGCTCCCCCGAGAACAAGAGTGGAGTGGTGATCGAGAACCCCGCCGTTGCCGCTGACAAGGGTGATACCGCGGTCGGTGACCTGCCGGTCGCCGGCCTGCCCGCGCGCCTGGATGACGGCCTCGCTGAGCGGCGTCATGCCCCACAAGTAATAGGAGGACAATTGGCCTCCGCCGGTGTTGAGCGGGAAATTGCCGGCGGGACCGAGCTTTCCGTCGGAGACGAAGGCACCGCCCTCACCCTTCGCGCAGAAACCGTAGTCTTCCAAGGTGATAAGAACAGTGAACGTGTAGCAGTCGTAGAGCTGAACGACGTCCACATCGGCCGGGATAATGCCCGCCATCTTCATAGCGATCGGCCCGGAAATCGCTGCGCCGGTGCGCAAACCGAACGCAGAGCCTCGTTCGGCGACCTGTCCGGGATGCCCCTGCCCCCACCCGAGGATGTCCACGGGCGGCTGCGCGAGGTCGCGTGCCCGGTCGGCTGTGGTCACGATGACGGCGGCTCCGCCATTCGATACCAGGCAGCAGTCGAGCAGGTGGAGTGGTTCGGCAATCCAGCGCGAGTTCTGGTGATCCGCGATGGTGATCGGATCACGGAGCTGGGCAAGAGGATTCATCGCTGCCCAAGAGCGCTGGGCGACGGCGATGTGGGCCAGCTGCTCGCTGGTGGTGCCGTAGGTCTCCATATGGCGGCGAGTGGCGAGCGCGTACTTGGCGTTCGCGTTGGTGATCCCGCTGGCGATGGAGTAGCTGGCCAATCCGGTGATCGGCTTCCGGCTCCGACCGGTGTATGCCTTCCCCGCGGATTCTTTCGGCTTGAGCGGTGCGTCGGCGAAGACGCAGGCGACCGCAGTGGCCATGCCACTGGTCACCGCCGCCGCGGCGTAGGACACCATGGCGCCGGCCGTGGCCCCGAATGCGTTCATCTCGGTCAGTAGATGAAGGTCTCGTAGGCCCAGGACATTGGCGAGGGTGATGGTCACATCGCGTTTGAGTCCGCCGGAGACCAGCAATCCATCCAGATCCGACACTGCCAATCCGGCGTCGGCGGCAGCGCGCCTGACCGCGTCGGCGGCGAAATCTGTTGCGCTGCGCCCATAAACCTTGCCGACATCGGTAATTCCGAGGCCGGCGATGGACGCTCGACTTGTTGTCATCAAGCCCGGCTCCTTCGCTGGAGATAACTTCTGGAACCATACCATAGACTGTGTTATGGTTCGGTCATGAAAATTGTAGTGGATCGAAGCAGATGCACTGGTCTCGGTATCTGCGAAGCCATCGCACCCGAGGTTTTCGAGGTCGATGACAACGGCGAGCTCGTGCTTCTCCAGGAGGACATCACCGAGGAGCAGCTCGCCAGGGTTGAGAAGGCGATCGAAGGTTGCCCCACAGCGGCTTTGAAGTTGGATCGATGAACAGCCTCGTCGTCGTCGGTGCCTCATTGGCTGGATTGAAGGCGGTGGAGAGCGCCCGCAAGGCGGGGTTCGAAGGTTCGGTCACTTTGATCGGCGCTGAGCCTCATCTGCCCTACGATCGGCCGCCGTTGTCGAAGGACTTCCTCGATAATGCGGAGCCGGTCGTGCCGTACTACCGGCTCCGGCATGAGATGGCGGACCTTGGCGTGACCCTGAGGTTGGGTACACCGGCTACCGGGCTCGACACCGATGACCGAACCGTCCGCGTGGGGCGTGATGTCGTCGAATACGACTCGCTGATCATCGCCACCGGTGCCCGAGCATCGATGGTGCCGGGCGCGGATGGGCTCGGCGGTGTGCACACCCTGCGCACCCTCGACGACGCGAGGGCTGTGCGAGCTGCGCTCGATGCCGGTGCGCGGACTGTCGTCATCGGTGCCGGGTTCATCGGCTCCGAGGTCGCCTCCAGCGCGCGTAAGCGAGGCCTGCCCGTGACCCTCGTGGAGGCATTGCCCACGCCGTTGGTGCGCGCGGTTGGTCCGGTCATGGGATCTGCCTGTTCTTCCTTGCATGTAGCGAACGGCGCCGACTTGCGTTGCGGCGTCGCGGTTTCTGCGATCGAGGGCACCGGTTCCGTCGAACGGGTTCGGCTGTCGGATGGCTCGGTGATCGAGGCTGATCTCGTGGTGATCGGCGTAGGCGCGGCTCCTGCGACGGACTGGCTCGAAGGTTCGGGAATCCTGGTCAACAATGGCGTCGTCTGCGATTCGTATTTGTGTACCTCGGCTCCCGGGGTGTACGCGGCTGGCGATGTCGCGCGTTGGTACAACTCGACGTTCGCCCGACTGATGCGTCTCGAACACTGGACGAGCGCGCAAGAACAGGGCGCTGTGGCGGGCCGCAATGCGGTGGACCCCACGAATGCCGAGCCGTACAGCACCGTGCCCTACTTCTGGTCGGATTGGTACGGCTCTCGGATCCAGTTCGTCGGTGTGCCCGAAGGTGAAGACTTCGAAATTTTCGGATCGGTAAGGGAGGGCCGGATGCTCGCCCTCTACGGCAACGGCGATCACGTCACCGGCGCTCTCGCCCTCAACCGCCAGCCCGACATCATGAAACTGCGCGCTCTGATCGATCGACAGACGGACTGGCGCGAGGCCGTCGCGTTCGCTGCGAAGCGTGCTACGTCCTGGCTGGGTTCGCCCGTCCAAGCATGAATGGTGTTCGCGGGGAATGGCTCCGGTCGAGTGTCTGACAGGAGCCATTCCCCGCACTGGTTTTCAGGCTTCGACTGCCGCGGCCGGTTGATCGGCGTAGAGCGATTCGAGTAGAGCGAGCTCTTCGCCGCAGTGCACGGCCAGGCGCTGGACCTGGGGAAGGGCGGTCGAGCATGCCGTGAAGCTGAATTCGAGCTTGTCCCCGTAGGACAGGCACACGATATTGAGCGCTTGTCCGTGATAGATCACGGTGCTGGCGTGGATATCTACCAGTTCTGCACCGTCGAGGAACATCGGCGTCCGTGGCCCCGGAACATTGGAGATCGGCACGTTGAAGTACGGCCGGGTGCGCCCACCGAGTTTGCACACCTGCTCGAGGAGAATCGGCGTGGTGACTGCGAGGGTATAGGTGTTGATGGCCGCGCCGCGGATGCGGTCGAGACGCTCCTTGGCCTTCCGTGTCGATGCGCGCACGACTTCAGTTCGGGCGCACGGATCGGACAGATGGGTGGGGAGCGGCACCATGGCCCAGCTGATCGAATTTCCAACCTGCCGGGTGCTATCCCGCGCACGGGTTGATACGGGGATGTTGGTTGTCAGTGCTCTGGAGGGCAGAGCATCGATCTCCGAGAGATAACGTCGGAGCCCTCCGGCGCAGACGGTCAGCACTACATCGTTGATCGTTCCGTCGATAGCGTCCGCCAGCGCGCGGAAGGTGGACAGGCTGTAGCTCTGAGTGGCGACCCGGCGATGACCGGTGATCGGGGTATTGAGGACCGTGCGAGGCGCTCCCCATGGATGTGCCGCGGTCCCGGTTGCGGCGAGCCGCAATGCGGGCAGGCCGTCGGCCACCGCTCTGAGCGGCTGAGTGAGTCCCCTCGCCCAGCCTGCCAGGGTGCGGCGGTAGGTTGTCGTATCCATCAGGGCGCGGGGCACTTCGGCGGGACGGAAGGAGCGCGGCGGCATGCCTTTGACCCACATCGGCGCCACCCCGAAGTCGGTCGGATCATCGGAAAGCCAGTGCTGGAACAACCGGATACCGGCGACTCCATCGGCAAGTGCGTGATGCATCTTCCCGAGCACGGCGAAGCGGTCATCGCTGAGCCCCTCGATGACATCGAAGGTCCATAGCGGATGCGCCTTGTCGAGCGGAACACTGTGAATGTGGGAAACGAGGCGTCCGAGCTCGCGTTCGGTTCCCGGCCACGGCAGTGCGGAATGTCGAACGTGATAGTTCGTATCGACGTGGTCGACTTGTTCCCATTGCGGCCATACACGGCCGAATCCCTTGCGCCGCAGCCGCAGATCGAACGGCTTGGTCGCCACGACAGCAGAGCGCATCCGCTCGACCAAGTCGTAGACGAACTCTGGCGAGGTTCCGGGTGGCCTGCGGAAGACGGCGAGGATCGAGCCGTGCATCAAATTGGATTCCGACTCCAGCCATAGCCAGCCGGCATCGAGTGGCGGCAGGTTGATCGGGCTGGTCGTGCTACGGCGCTTACGAATCCTCATCAGCGAATCACCTGAACGTTCTTGGTAGGAAGGGTTTTTCGATCAGGCTGGGTGACGCGACGCTGCGGCGTCCAGCGGCGTGAACACCATAACACACTCTATTGTATGGTTCGTGGGTGTCGACGAGATCACACCCTTCGGGCACGCCGCCGGATACTCTGCGGCTGGGTGTCTACTCCTCGATCGCCCGGAGTGTGTCGTGTTCGATTGCGGCGGTCGCGTAGCGGTCGCCCATGAGCGTGCAGACCTCCGCCGGCTGCATCTCGGGTGGGCAGAGGGCGAACATCAAGCCGTGCAAATGATGTCGCCGGTACGCCAGGAATGCGTCGTCGAACTCCAATGCGGGGCCACCCGCGGCAGCGAGTGCTGACATGTAGTGGCGCAGAAGATCACTCTCGTGCTTGCGGCGCTCTTCGGCATCGAGAATGCCGACGAGGAAGTAGGCGACGTCGTCAGCCCAGGGCGCCAGGCATGTGGTCTGCCAATCGAGGAACCGAAGTGCACCATCTTCCAGGGCGTAGGTGTTTCTCGGATGCGGATCGCCATGCGACACCGACAACGCATCGGCATCGTCCAACGCCCAGAGTTTGTGTAGTGCTGTCACGAGCCGCTCCCTGTCCCGGAGGGAGTCGTCGAAGCTTCGGGTCTGTTCCAACGTAATGAAGTTCTGCCAGTGGTCGGAGCTGGTGAACCATTCGGCCACGGGACGGAAGAGCGGCGAACCGACCGAGAGCCACTTGGCGCTGCCGATGCCGCTGCGGTTCCAGCTGCGACCATGCCAGCCGGCCATAATTTCGAGAGCGGCGGCCACCTGATCCACGTCGTACTGATCCTCCGGTTGCCCGAATCGCGCACTCGAGCGCAGATCGTCGATGAGAAGCAGTCCCTGGTTTTCGGCCTCGTGCTCGGCGGCATACCAGCAACGTGGCACCACCTGACCGAGGTCCGGCGCGATATCGCGATAGAAGAGCGACTCGACACGATAGCCCAAACCTGCCATCTCCCTCATCTTGTCATCGAAACCTCCCTTGAGGCACAGCATTTCAGGTGGGCTGTTCTCGGAACGGTGCTCATAGTCGACCCGCAGGAAGACCTTGCTGGCTGTTCCTCCGATCGTCTCGTCGATCTCCACACCCCGCACTTTGGTGCCAGGTGAACGCTGACTCAGCGCGTCGGTGAGCCAGTCAGGTGTGATCTCGGCCAAGTGAGTGGGCAAGGAAGCCATGGCAGCCCTCCGTATCCAGGTCAAAGAGCTAGTTTGACCTGCTGAAATGTACCTACAGGCTTTAGGTTAACAAGCGGGCATCTATTTTCGGGGCGCTTTGAGGCAACTCGATCCGACGCCATCGATGCAACGGTTGCGTGGTGCTGGGCGGGCCTCAGGGGTGACCCTCGTTGCCTGGATATCGCCTGACCTGCGCGCTTCTGTCGGTCGCCGAGTTTCTCCGGGTGAGCCCTCGGAAAATATTGACACTAGTGTGGATTAACTCTTATGGTGGCAGCCAGTTGATCTGAGGCTGGAGGTGCTAGCGGTATCCGAGGTTTGCGAGTGGTGGGTGCGCCGTCGGAGTCGACCGTCCGCTCGCATGAGGGTGTTGAACACCCGCGTTCGTTGCTGAGTTTCTGATCGGTGGCGTGCGTTTCCGTGGATCTGTCGCGGTTTTCCAGCTCGGCTGCCCTATGGAGTGCAGTCAACTGAGACACGTTCATTGTTTAGTCGTCGATCCACGTCGGTGGGCATAGGCTCGCGCCGACTTCAGTTCGGTTGTTTAGGAATCCAATGCGAATCCTGCTTGTCGCAAGCGCATTCAATAGTCTCAGTCAGCGTATTCATACAGAATTGCGGCAGCGGGGCCATCAAGTCGGAGTCGAGTTGGCGCTCGGTGACGAATCGCTCAGGGTGGGGGTGGCACGCTTCCGGCCTGACTTGATCCTCGCACCCATGCTGACAACGGCTGTGCCAGAGGATATTTGGTCGCAGTACCTCGTGCTGATCGTGCATCCGGGACCGAAGGGCGATCGTGGCCCGTCGTCGCTCGATTGGGCCATCAGCACCGGCGCCGAGGAGTGGGGTGTCACGGTATTGCAGGCGGTCGCAGAAATGGATGCCGGCCCGATCTGGGCCTCGGAAGCGTTTCCGATGCGATTGTGCGGAAAGAGCGAGTTGTACCGCACCGACGTCTCTGATGCGGCCGTCCGGGCCGTAATGACCGCCGTTCACTATTTCGAGAAGGGTGGGTTCGAGCCCGAGCCGCTCGATTACAGCAATCCCGAAGTGATGGGGCAGGAGCGGCCATATCATTCGCAGGCGATCCGGCGCATCGATTGGTCGAGCGACACCTCGGCGACGGTGCTACGGAAGCTGCGCGCGGCCGACTCTCAACCGGGTGTGCTGGATGAGCTGTACGGACGCGAGTATTTCTTGCACGGCGGGCATCAAGAAGACCAGCTGCGAGGGGATCCGGGCACCGTCGTCGCAACCCGTGATGGTGCGATCTGCCGGGCAACCGTGGACGGGGCCGTCTGGCTCCCGCAACTCCGCCCACGCCGAATCCCGGGCGGCCCAGCAACCTTCAAACAACCCGCAACGGCCGTGATGGATCGTGAACTGCTGGTCGATGTGCCGGAAGTGTCAGTGACACCCGCCGAGGCGGCGATCCGCGAGACCTGGTCCGAGTTGCGCTACTACGAGTACGACAGCGTCGGCTATCTCGAATTCTCTTATGCCGGTGGCGCAATGAGCACCGACCAGTGTCGGCGACTGCTCGACGCCTATCGGCAAGCATGCGCCCGTCCGGTGACGGTGCTGGTGCTCGGGCCCGCGAGGGACTTCTTCTCCAACGGCATACACCTCAACGTGATCGAGGCGGCCCCGGATCCGGCGGAGGAATCCTGGCGCAACATCAATGCGATCGACGATGTGGCGGAGGCGATCCTGACGACGACCGACAAGTTGGTCATCTCGGCTCTGTCCGGAAACGCGGCCGCTGGTGGAGTAATGCTGGCACTGGCAGCGGATGAGATCTGGTGCAGGGAATCGGTGGTACTCAATCCGCACTATCGGCTGATGGGACTGTGCGGCTCGGAGTACTGGACCTATACCTTGCCGCGTCGGGTCGGTACCGAGCAGGCGGATCGCTTGATGAGCGAAGCGCGACCGGTCGGTGCCCGCGATGCAGAGAGCCTCGGCCTGGTGGATCGTGTCGTCGGTGAAGGAGCTGCCGAGTTCCGGGCGTGGGTGCGCAAGGAAGCTGCCGCGCTGGCGGCGGACGGATCGGCGTTAGCGGAGCGGCTTCTCGACAAGAAGCGGCGCCGGGCGCTGGATGAGGCGGCAAAACCATTGGCGGCGTATCGATCCGAGGAACTCGGACGAATGCGGCAGCACTTCTATGGTTCCGGCGAGTTGTATCACCGCCTGCGACACGAGTTCGTGACCAACGTCCGCCCCACGGCCACGCCGGCCCATCTTCTCGGCTGATCCGCGAGAGGGAGCAGAGCTGATGATCATCGATCATTTCGTGCACGGTTGGGGCATTCCCGCGGTCGCCTACATCATGTCGGTCACCGGATCGGTACTCGCCCTACGATGTGTATCGCATGCGAGGTACGCTCGGCGCCAGGGTGGTTGGCTCATTGCTGCCGCCGTGGCGCTCGGTGGGTGCGGGATCTGGGTCATGCATTTCACCGCCATGCTGGACTTCGCCATTCGAGGCGCGATCATTCGATTCGATGTTCCGATGACACTGCTCAGCGCGCTGATCGCGGTTGTCGTGGTGTGGTTGGGATTGTCGATCGTCGTGCGCGGGAAGAAGGAACTCTTCGCACTCCCGTTGGGCGGATGCGTCACCGGGCTCGGTGTCGCCGCCATGCACTACCTGGGCATGGCGGCGATGCACACCAGTGCGCGTATCGAGTACAACCAGACTCTCGTCGGCTGGTCGATCGCCATCGGGGTGGTTGCCGCGACAGCGGCACTCTGGTTCATCCTCCACGTTCGCGGTGTTTTCGCCACTGTCAGTTCCGGCATGATCATGGGAGTGGCAGTCTGCGGAATGCACTACACGGGCATGGCGTCCATGAGCGCCCAAAAGGCCCAGCTCGTCACGAATCTCGCTGGTGCCCAACCGATGGACCTTCTCCTGCCGCTCATCCTCACGGTCACACTGGTCACGGTCGCCCTGATGCTGACGGTGGGCCTCGCCGAGGTCGAAGCGCCGACCCGGCGCGAAGCGTTCGCTCTGAAGGACGGTCCCACGGTGTCCTGGCCTACGCGACCGCCCGCCGAACAGGCTGAGCAGCGCTACTAGGCTGTCACCTCGAGAGCACAAAGGTGAAAAGCCGGGATGACGGCGAGCCGACCTGTGCGGTGAGAGGTGAACTGTGGTCGATACAGCGGGTGTCCAACGCCGCGGGCGCGGCCGTCCGTCGGGATCGAACGGATCGGATACTCGAAACAAGATCCTTCGAGCGGCGCGTGAGGTGTTCAGCGAGGTCGGCTACGACGCCGCGACCTTCAAAGACATCGCCGCCCGTGCCGACATCACACGGACCAGCGTGAATCACTACTTCCACAGCAAAGAAGAGCTCTATGAGACGCTGTTCGACTCCACACGGGAGCGCATCGACAGTGTCGTTCGTACCGGACTGCGCAAGGCCGATGCCGAAAATGGCGTCGTAGAAAGAATTTCGACGTTCCTCCACGCGGCTGTCAACATCGACTCGGCAGACAGGTCGGTAGCGAAGTTCATCGTGGCGTCGCTGTTCGATTCCTTCCGCAACCCGGAGTTCGGCAGCCGTGCTCTGGGGCAGCTCGACGAAGTACGAGCGTTCTTTCTGAGCACGCTCGAAAGTGATGTGGTTCGAGGGACTTTGCGGAGCGACGCCGACCTCACCGCAATCACGGAAATGCTCGTAGCGGTCATGTGGGGGATGAGCATGTACGCGGGATTCGTTGGCACCAACGATCAGCTTGAATCCGTAGTGGATCAGTTCGTCGAACTGCTGGCGGGGAGGCTGTTCGAGGGCCCGTCCGCCGAAACCGAACCGCGTCTGTCGTAGTCGTGGTTACCAGATCGGTCTTTTCTGCCCGGCGACGAGCGGCTTGGCGGGGAACCGGGCGACCATCCAGACGTATGCGGCGGCAATCAAGGTGAAGATCACCCCGGTGATGTAGAACCAAGGCTTGTCGAAGACATGGGGGAGGGCCTGTGCGAACATTCCGATCGGCAGGAAGGTATTGATGGTGCCCGCGAGGATGACCAGTGCCAGCCCGAGTCCGTTGCCGGCCCGGGAGTGTCGTCGCATCCAGAGCAGTCCCGGTGCGGCCGCCATCACCATGTTCGTCATTGCCGCCCACTGGAAGAAGCTTCCCGGGCCCATGAAAACGACCAGTAGATTCACTAGTCCGTAGAAGGCCGCGACCTGTGCGACGATAGCGGCGACCGCCTGACGTGCGGTAACTTCCTCGCCGAAGTAGGCGCCGAAGATTTCCTGCCGTTCTACTCGGACGGCCATCGTCAGATTGAATACTTCGAACATCGTCCACGCCAGTAGTGAGATCGATGCCGCGAGTAGGAACCAGTTCCAATTATGTCGGGCCGCCGCCACGAACAGCATGAAAGCCCACGAGCTGTCATGTGCGAAATAGAAGGTGTGCATCCAGACCGGGAACGGTGCCATGCCCTCCCTGCGAACGAGCCGGAAGCTGTAGATGTATTCCCAGAATCCGAATCCGAAGGTGATCGCCGATGCAACCAATAATGACACATTGCCGAATGTGTAAACATCGATGAGCTGTTCGTAGTACATGGGTCCTCGCTAGAGTGTCAGTTCCGGCATCGAGCGAGCATTGAGGGCGGCGGACAAGGCCACGCTTCATATGCATCCCCGCGCGATATCGGCGACCATGTGGGGCTGGGCAGATCCCGAGGGCCGGTCGTCGGCTCGATTGGACACTCACGACTCCCGTGAGCGGCAGCGCCGGTCCCGTCCGATTCAGCCGCTCACGGAGAGTTGAGAATTGCGTTTCGGCCGTGAAGGTCGTTCGAGTTTCCGGTGTGCCGGTCGAATCGTTGCCTTCAGACCACTCCGTTGGAGTTCAGAGCGGGAGTCCGCAGACGCATTCTGGACATGTTCTTCAATGCGAACTTCAGAGACGGGGCGGCGAACGGAGCTGCGTTGGTCTCCGGATCGCCGACCAATTGCAGCACATCCCAATGCTCGGCTGCTTTCCCATCCTCATCCATCCGGTAGATGTCGACGACGGCGATCCCGGTGTCGTTCGGATCGTCATCGACGAAGTTCAGGAACCTGCCGTGCGTCCAAACCCAATCGCCGAACGCGATGATGCGGTACATCTCGGCACGGGCGTTCTTCCGCTCCGAGGTGAGTTTCGCGAAGTAGTCGACCAGGCCGTCCGGGCCGGTGACGATCAAGGGGTTGTGCTGAATGTATGTCGGGCTCACATACTTCGCCACGGCCTCCTTCGGACGCTTTTGGTTGATCATCATGTCGACCCAGGCGAGGACGTTCTCTTTGTTGCGAACGGCGCGGGCGTCGTCGACATCAACGATCTCGATCATGACAGCTCCTTGGTACTCGGTAGGCAGTTGGATTGATTGAACAAGCAAAGCTTCGCGCTGTAGAGGGTGAACTGGCGTCACACGATGCAGGCGATTCGATTTCGGTGCTCGGGGAAGCAGCCGGAATTCGTGGTCAGCGCATACGACGATTGCCGCGGAGGTCGCCGATGACCTGCCGCGGCAATCGGCCCTTACCGGATCGGCATGTGCCGGGCAGGGCGCCGATCGGTTCGGTTCGAAGGTCGCCGTTGGAATAGGGGACGGCGACATCCCGGTGTTTGACACGAGTTACGCGCTTTTCCTGCGGACTTCGAGCAGGTCGATGCCCAGTGCTTCGATTCGGGCCAGTACCCCGTAGAGCGCTGACTGATCGGCAAGCCCCCCGATGAGAACCGTCTCGCCGCCCTGCGGCCGCACCTGCAGGTCGGGAAAGGCGACGAGCAAGGTGTCGCTCAGGTGTCCGCGGACGCGAATCTCGTAGTCAACGGGTGCGTGGCTTTCCGTTGTCTCCGCGTCGTTCATGTTTGTGAGTGTGGCGCGCGCCCGGGTGAGCCTGCATCACCCTGATGAGGTGAGCGAAACGTTCAACGGCGAAGTCTTGCCCCGGGGCCGAGCAGGCCCAGCTCGCGTGCACGTTCGACCGCCTCGGTGCGACGGTGCACGCCGAGCTTGGCGTAGATATGGCGCATGTGGGTTTTCACCGTATTGAGGGAGAGGAAGAGCTCGTTTCCGATCTCGGGTGCGGACAGATTGCTCGGCAGATAGCCGAGCACCCGCAGTTCGCTGTCGCTGAGTGTCTCGAACGGACCCTGCGGAGTATCGGTACGCGTGGGCAACGGCGTCCCGCCCAGCACGTCGATGATGCTCTGAAGCAGGGCGGCATGGGCCGTCCGATGCCGTGGGTGCCGCTCGAGCAGTTCGTGTGACGGGATGATCACGAAGGGAAACACCAGTGCGTCGGGCTCGGCCAGAGCCAGGGCGCGTTCGATGTCGGTCGCGGCGGCCTGCGTTTCGCCGAGCTGGTCGTTCGCGATTGCGTCCAGCAGCAAGACCATGATCAGCGTGAAATCGCGGATCACGGGGACCTTGCCCGCGACGGCCGGGGCGAGCGCATCGATGGCCGCCTGTGGCTGACCGTCGGCCAGCAAGAGCGATGCCTGCGCCGCGCATGCTTCGCCCCGATCCCTCAGCGCCTCTGGCATACCTGCCAGTGTGGCCCGCGCGCCCGCCACATCCCCTAGGCGCAACTGAACGTGTACCAGAGCTTGATACACCTGGACAGCCAAAACGTGTGGCGTGACGAGAAACCGCTGGAGCTGTTCGGCGGCCCGGAACGCGAGCAGAGCTTCGTCGAGCCGGCCCCGGCCGACGTGAACGGCGCCGCGAGCCAGGTGCAGGAGCAGTCCCGGGGCAGGTTCGAGTTCTGGGCGCAGGGCTCCTCCGGCCCGGTCGAGCCAATGCTCGGCCTCGTCGAACCGGCCCTGCCATACCTCGTAACCGCCCATCCGTGCCAATGCGACACCGACGATCGGCTCCGAGCCCCAGCCGTGGGCTTCCGCGACGGCGATCGCCTCCGCGCAACGGTCCCGCCCCACGGCGAACGAGCCCGCAACCATTGCCGAGTGCGCCAGGCAACCGATTTCGATGTACGGTCGGTTGATCCGGCGCGCCAGCATGAGTCCACGAGTCAGATGTTCGTCCGTATCAGCGTCGCGACCGGACCAGAATTCGACGATGCCGAGATTCATCAGCGTCAGTGCTTTGACGTCGGCCGCGAGCGCGACATCGGTGAGGGTTTCGGCGTCGGCCGGGCCGAGTAATTCATCCACTTCGCCGAGTACTGAGCCGAAATCACCTCGTCGGCGGGCGAGTGACATGCGCGCGACGGCCAGTGCGGCCGCGAGACGGCGCCTGCGCTGTTCGGGAACCGCGGAGATGTTGTGCTCGGCCAGAGTCAGATATTCGGTGGCTTCGTCGAGTGAGCCGCGGGCGATCTGATCAACCGCTATCACGGCCGTCAGCTCCGGATCCGAGACCTTGTCCGTGGGGAACGCTGCGAGCAGCGCGCTGAGGGTCGCCTCTTGGCCGTCGAGGGCGAGGCTGAACGCTTGGTCGGCGAGCAGGCCGGCCGCATAGTCCCAGTCTTGTGCGATCAGTGCATGCTGAACCGCGTCGACGACGTACCCGTGCTCGGCGTACCACCGAGCAGCGGCCGTGTGCAGTGGGACGACGGCGTCCGGTTCGGTTCTGCGTAGTTCCAAACGCAGCAGGTCGGCCAGGAGGTGGTGGTATCGGAACCAGGCGCGTTCGAGGTCGATCGGTGTGACGAATGCGTTCGCGTCGGCGAGCGAGTGCAGGATGCGTTCCGAGCCCGAGCCTTCGACGAGGAAATCGGCGAGGGCGCCGTTCACTCGTTCGAGTACCGAGGTCCGGAGCAGTAGTCGGCGCACGTGGCTGGGCTGCTGCTCGAGGACCTCGGCGAGTAGATAGTCGGCGATGGTGCGCTCACTGCCCGAGAACTCGGCCACGAACCGTTCCGGCTCCGAGTGGCCGACGAGGGAGAGCGCCGCCAGCCGCAGGCCCGCAGCCCAGCCCTCGGTGCGCGCGTGGAGGAGTCGGATGCTCCGCTCCGAGAGCGCGATCTTCGACGCGGCCAGCAACTCGCGTGTCTCGTCGAGGGTGAAACGCAGGTCAGCCGCCCGCACCTCGGTGAGTTCGCCCCGAAGGCGCAAACGGTGCAGGCCCAATTGGGGGTCTCGACGGGTCGCGAGGATCAGATGCAGCAATCTCGGCCGCCGGTCGAGCAGCAGCTCGAGCTGCGCGAGAGCGTCGGGAGCGGCCAGCTCGTGCAGATCATCGATGGCGAGCACGACCGGCTCTTCGAGCGAGGCGAGTTCGCTCACCAGCCGCTCGATTATCTCATCGCCCTCGAATGCCGGTGTCGGCGTGAGCTTCTCGACGAAAGCGTCGGTACCGACGGCCGCGCGCAATCGGGTGATCACCGCGAGCCAGAAGCGCTGAGCGTCTCGTTCGCCGCGCTCGACCGACACCCATGCGGCCCGGTCGGCGAGTCCTGTCTCCGCTATCCAGGTGCGAAGCAGGACGGTCTTACCGCTCCCGGCCGGCGCGGAGATCAGCGTGACACCACCGCTGAGGCCGACCGAGAGCCGGTCGAACAGCGCACGACGGGCGACGACTGACGGAACGTGCGCGGCGGAGGTCCGGGAAACAGCCGCAGGGGGGACCGGCTTGGACACGGTACACACAGTATCCCTCCGCGAAGCACTGGCAACCCAAGTGCCGGACAAGTGCGTCGCGGATCGAGGTGGCAGTCGGCCTCGGCGGTGAATCACCCGGACGGTGCGACGGCATATCACCCGGCTCGACACCAGGCTCGATACCGGAGACCAGATCAGGTCCCCTTGCAGCGATAGGAGATGTGATGACCAGGTCAACCATCGAACGGACTGCGGTGATCACCGGCGCGGGTTCCGGGCTGGGCAAGGACATTGCGCTGGGTCTGGCGGGCAAAGGCTACCGAGTATGGGGCACAGCGATTTCCGACGCGGAGATCAGTGACCTGGCAGACGCTTCGTCGGGTCGAGTCACGTTGAGCATCGTCGATGTCACCGACGAGAAGGCAGTGCGGGCATTCGCGGCGTCGGTCGGCAACGAGTTGGAATCCGGCCTCGACCTCTTGTTCGTCAACGCCGGGATTCTCACGCCCGGACCGCTCGAAGTCATCGCCCTGGACAAGATTCGCCACGAGTTCGAAGTCAACGTCTTCGGCGCGCTGGCCACGGTGAACTCCTTCCTGCCCGCACTGCGTCAGGCGCGGGGCCGCGTGGTCTTCACCAGTTCGGTCACCGCGGCGTTCCCTGTTCCGTTCAACGGTCCCTCGAGCGCGTCGAAGGCGGCGCTCGAGTCGTTCGCCGACATCTACCGCACCGAACTGCATTCGTTCGGGGTCGACGTCGTGATCGTTCAGCCCGGCAACATGTCCACGGGTGGTCCGGCGAAGACCGCCGCGGCGATGGCTCGCGCTCGTCAAGAGATGACACCGGCCGAGGCGGAATTGTACGGCGGGATCTTCGACCGGTTCACGACGATGTTCAACGCGGCCCAGGCCAGCGGTACCTCCTCGGCTGACGCCGCCGCCAAGATGATCGAAATCGCCGAGCGAGAGCCTGCCCCGACCCGGGCGCCCGTCGGCGCCGATGCCGAAGCCCTGTTGGAGTTGGTGTCGCGCAGCAGCGATGAGCAACTCGACGAGGTTCGCCGCGGCATGATCGCCAACGCTTCGGCCGGACTGTAGGAATAAAACAGACGATGACAAACAACAAGCCTGCGCTCGAATCCTTTGCGCTCCCGGCCGGAATCGTGGCCGAACGCGATGTCCCGGTGGAAATGCGAGACGGACGCGTCCTATCTGTCAATGTCTTCAGGCCCGAAGCTGCCGGGAAGTATCCGGTCATCTTCTCCTTCACTCCCTACGGGAAGGACGTGGGCCCGAAGGAAGGCTGGCTGGTTGCGGCCGGTGATCTGACGAGATTGGAGAATTTGCCCGAACTCGGTTCGGAACCGGGCCATATTCGAGTATCGGAGGCGACCTCCTTCGAGGCACCCGATCCTGCCTTCTGGGTGCCTGCGGGATATGTCGTCGTCATCGCCGACGTCCGCGGCTACTTCAAATCTCGCGGCGTCCCGGGAATATTCAGCAAGAAAGATGCCGCGGATTGCTATGACCTGGTCGAATGGGGAGCGCTGCAGCCGTGGAGCAGTGGAGACGTCGGACTCAATGGAGTCTCGTATCTGGCCATATCCCAGTGGTACACCGCTGCGCAACGGCCACCCCATCTCAAGGCGATGATCACCTGGCAAGGCGTCTCCGATCTGGTCCGTGACGTGCTCTTTCACGGCGGAATTCCGGAAACTCGATTCACCCGTGACTGGATGAAGGTCATGCGAGTGGGCGCGCGGTACCCCACTCCGATGCTCTATCCGCAGGTACTGTGGGTCGGGCAGAAATATCTCTTCGGGGTGGTCCAACGACTCTTTCCGGCGCCCGAAGTCGACAACATCGAGGTGCCTGCGCTCATCTGCGGGACGTGGTCCGATCAGGGCCTGCACACCAGGGGGAGCTTCGAGGGATTCTCCCGCATCCGGTCACAGCACAAGTGGCTGTACACGCATGGTCGTAAGAAATGGGAAGTCTACTACAGTGACGAGGGCCTTCAGGCTCAGAAGCAATTCTTCGATTACTTTCTCAAGGACATACCGAACGGCATGATGGACGTGCCGAGGGTGCGCGTCGAGGTGCGGGAGACCCGCGAGAAATACGATGTCAGATACGAGAACGAATGGCCTCCGGTCGGCACTCGATACAGGGAGCGGTATCTGGCACATCCGAATTCCTTGGTCGCTACGAAACAGTTGGACTCGGCTTCTGTCGGCTATGATTCCCGCTCCGGTACCGGTGTGCATTTCGATCTCCGGTTCGACGAGGACACCGAACTCACCGGCTACATGAAACTGAAACTCTGGGTCTCCGCTGCGTCGGGCAGGGATATGGATCTATTTGTCGGCGTCAAGAAGCTCGACGTCGATGGCAATGAGGTCTATTTCGAGGGTGGAGTCGCCGGTTTTGAAAAGGACATGGCGGCGACAGGCTGGTTGCGCGTATCGCAGCGAGAATTGGATCCGGCGCGGTCGAAGCCGTGGAAGCCGTATCTGAGCCATCGTCGGGCAGCCAAGATCCGGCCGGGAGACATCGTTCCGGTGGAGATCGAGATCCTGCCCTCCAGCACGCTGTTCAGAACGGGCGAAACACTGCGGTTGATCATCCAGGGCAGCGATATCTCCGGCAATCCCTCCGTGGGGCACACGATGCTCGTGAACAAGGGCAGACACCATATTCACTTCGGCGGCCGGCACGACTCGCATCTGCTGGTTCCGGTGATCGACTGAGCGTCCGGATCGCGGGCGCGGGACACGCTTGGAAGGTGAACTAATGCAATTCGGAATCTTCTCGGTCAGTGATATCACCCGGAATCCGGTCACCGGGTACACCCCGAGCGAGGCAGAACGGATCGACGCCATCATCCGGATCGCCCAGAAGACGGACGAGGTCGGGCTGGACGTGTTCGCGATCGGCGAGCACCACAACCCGCCATTCTTCTCCTCGTCGCCGACCACCCTGCTGGCGAACATCGCGGCAATGACGAATCGGATCGTTCTCAGCACGGCGGTCACGCTGATGACTACGAACGATCCGGTGAAGATCGCCGAGGACTACGCGATGCTCCAGCACGTTTCCAAGGGCCGCATGGATCTCATGATCGGTCGCGGCAACACGGTCCCGGTGTACCCCTGGTTCGGCAAGGACATCCGGCAAGGACTGCCACTGGCTCTGGAGAACTACAACCTGCTGCACCGGCTCTGGCGCGAGGATGTCGTCGATTGGGAGGGCAGTTTCCGTACTCCGCTGCAGGGGTTCACCTCTACTCCACGCCCACTCGACGACGTGCCACCGTTCGTGTGGCACGGATCCATCCGCACCCCCGAAATTGCCGAGCAGGCCGCGTTCTACGGGAACGGATTCTTCGCCAACAACATCCTCGCCCCCAACTTCCACTTCCGCCCGCTGGTCGAGTTCTATCGGGAGCGGTTCGAGCACTACGGCCACGGTACGAAGGAACAGGCGATCGTCGGTCTCGGCGGGCACGCCTTCATCGCCGAACGCTCACAGGACGCGATCGCCACCTATCGTCCCTACTTCGAGGGTTCCCCGATCTACGGCCGCAGCTACTCGCTCGAGAGCTACATGGCCGACACCCCCATGAGCGTCGGCAGCCCGCAGCAGATCATCGACAAGACCCTCACCTTCCAGGAGGGGTTCGGCGACTACCACCGTCAGCTCTGGAACATCGACGCGGCCGGACTGCCGGTGGAGATGGCACTCGAACAGGTCGAGCTGCTCGGCGCCCAGGTCGTGCCGGTGCTGCGCAAGGAGATGGAAGCCCGACGCGCACCAGATGTCGGCGACGCGCCCACCCACGCGAGCCTGGTCAGGGCCAAATACGGTGACAGTGAGCCGCGTCAGCCGCGTCCCAACCCCAACCGCGGCGACAACGTGACGGGCACTTCGCCGTATCAGGACAGCGGCCCCGATCTGGTCCCCAACTTCCCGCAGTCGCTCTGATCCAGCTGGAGCCATCCACTTAACACCGACCGGAGGTCCACTCCTATGACAGTCAACATTCCAGGATCCCTCCCGGCCGTGCCTCCGGCGACCTGGACGACGCTCCCGAAGCGAGCCAGGCTCGTCGTCCTGAGTGCGGGGGTGAGCGATCCGTCCTCTACACGGCTGCTCGCCGACCGCCTGGCGCAGAAGAGCGTCGAGCAGCTGCATCGAGCGGGTGTGTCAGCGATGGTCGACACCATCGAGCTCGGCCCGCTCGCCGTCTCCATCGCCCACGCGACGACCGCCGGCTTTCCCGATGAACAGCTCCAGAAGGCGATCCGCTCGTTGGCCGACGCGGACGCCGTGATCGCCGCGACTCCGGTCTACAAGGCGGGAACCAGCGGCCTGTTCAAATCTTTCGTCGATGTGCTCGACAACGACTTGCTGGTCGCCAAACCGATCTTGCTGGCCGCCACTGCCGGGACTTCCCGGCATGCGCTGGTCGTCGACGACCAGATGCGGCAGCTGTTCGCGTACATGCGGACACTCACGCTTCCCACTGCGGTCTTCGCGGCTCCCGAGGATTGGGGAAGTGCCGAACTCGGCACCCGGATCGAACGCGCTGCCAACGAGCTTGCGGCCCTGGTCCGTTCGGGAGCCGGGTCGCTGATCACCGAGCAGGCGTGGAACAGCTACCAGCACGAATTCGACAGTAACGCCGCCCGGCCCACCCAGGGCTCGACGAGCATCGACGTGAACACAGCGCTCATGCGACTCGCTGCCGGAGGAGCCATCCCGCGGTCCGTGTACGACGGCGAGGTGGACTCCGACGACTCCGCCGCCTGATGCTGTCGTGCCGGTTACAGGATCGCACTGACCGTGTGACGACGTCTCACCCCGTTGGTCGTAAGGCGCCACAGCGCGGGGATCAACCGATCCTCGACCACCGGGGGAGACGACCTATGAAAAGGAGAAATCGTGAGTACATACCGCGTCGGATACATCATCGGCAGCCTCTCGCGGAAATCGATCAACCGAACGCTCGCGAAGGCGCTGATTCGCTTGGCGCCCGAGGAACTGGAGTTCGTGGAGATCGGCATCGGTGACCTTCCGCTCTACAACCACGACTTCGACCTGGACTACCCACCCGAGGGCCGGGCGCTGAAGGACGCCATCGCCTCGGTGGATGCGATTCTGTTCGTCACGCCCGAATACAATCGCTCGATCCCGGGCGCGTTGAAGAATGCCATCGACTGGGCGAGTCGGCCGTGGGGGAGCAACTCGTTCACCCACAAGCCGTCGGCGGTGATCGGGGCTTCTCCAGGCAAGATCGGGACCGCGGTGGCTCAGCAGAGTCTGCGCAGCGTGCTCAGTTTCTGCAATTCTCCGCAGATGAATGCACCGGAGGGCTACATCCAGTTCAGCCCTGAGGTATTCACGGAGGAGGGGGAGGTGCTCGATGACACCACCGCGCGGTTCCTCCGTGACTTCATGGACGAGTTCGCCGTCCACATCGCGCGAGTGTGCACGGTCCTATCTGCTCAGCGCTGATCGGTCAGGCGGCGGTGCCGTTCTCCGGCACGGAGTCGAGGGCCGGCAGGGGCTGCCGGGAGATCCTGTGCGCCTCGCCGGCGGGTAGGCCGAACATGCGCAGCAGGTCCTCGGCAACCTGGTCGCTGGCCTCGGCGTCGTCGCGGTCTGGCTGATCGTGCAGGAGCTGGCCCAAACACAGAGCGGCGCCGGTGACGACGGCCATCGCAAGTTCGGGATCCCCGACCTGGAATCGGCCCGCGCGTGCTGCGGCGTCGATATCGCGGCGGGCGCGTGGGGCGAGCCCCCTTTCGGAGGCCGCGAGGGCGAACCCATTGTTGAGCAGGACCTTGCTGAGGGTCGGATTTCGGCGGTGCAGTCGGCCCGTCAGGCGGAAGCTCTGGGCGAACACCTGGGCGGGGTCCTCGAGGTCTTCGCAGAGCTGGTCGAGGACCGCGCCGTGGCGGTCGAGAGCTTCCTCCACGGCAGCCTCGAACAGTTCCTCGCGACTCTGGAAGTGGTTGTAGAACGAGCCCATGCCGACGTCGGCGGCCTGGGTGATCTCCAGGATCGGCGCGTTGCCCTTGCCGGCCGCCAGAAGGGCTTGGGCCGCGCTCACGAGCGCGGCCCGGGTGCGTGCCTTGCGGCGTTCCAGGCGGTTGGGTTCCGAACCGGTGTGTCCGGCCATCGCTGTCCACCCCTTCCATGACGTGTCCGGGAGCCAGCGTAGCTCACTCGGTCAGTATTGACGAATTCTTCAGATTCACTTGACTGAGAATCGGTTCGTGAGTGACGATATCGTCAGTAAGTGGAAGGAGTGGTCGATGAACGGCCATCACGACGTGCACAGCGGCCTGCACAGCGAGCAAGGCGCGCTTCAGGGGGAACATCCCGGCCGGATGCGCGATCCGGTGGTCAAAGTGCTCGACCTGGCCTGGCTGGAATTCGAGAAGCCGGATCTGCAGCGCGCCGAGGTTTTCGCGCATGCTTTCGGCTTCACGACCGCGCTGCGCACGGCCGACGAACTGCAGCTGCGCGGCACCGATCCGGGTTCGCCGTGCGTGCTCATTCGTCGTGGAACCCGGTCGCGATTCGCCGGTCCGGCCTTCCGCGCCGCGGATTCCGCCGATCTGCTGCGACTGGCGGGCGCCACCGGGCCCCGCCCCATGCCGCTGCCGGAGTCGCTCGGCGGGATGAGCGTCAACCTGACGGACCCGAGTGGCCTGCGCGTGCGGGTGGTGGCGGACACCTACGACCTGCCCGCCCTACCAGTGCAGGAGCCGCACATCCTCAACGTCGGACACGCGCCGGCGCGGGTCAACGGGACGCAGCGCCCGCCTCGTGTTCCCGCGCGCGTGCAGCGACTCGGCCATGTGGTGGTGCAGACGACGAAGTACCGCGAGACGCTGGACTGGTACCTGCGGTATCTCGGCCTGATAGTCAGCGACTTTCTGTACTACCCGGGCCAGCGGCAGCGCGGTCCGGTGATGAGTTTCATCCGCTGCGACCGCGGCGGCACTCCGGCCGATCACCACACGCTCGCGCTGACGCTGGGGCCGTCCAACCGATACGTGCACTCGGCGTACCAGGTCTCCGATCTGGACGCGCTGGCCGCGGGCGGAGAGTTTCTGCGCGAGCAGGGTTATCACCGGTCATGGGGGATCGGCCGCCATATCCAGGGCAGCCAGATCTTCGACTATTGGCGCGATCCCGACGGATTCATGGTCGAGCATTTCAGCGATGGCGACATGTTCGACAACAGCCTCGAGCCGGGCTGGGCGCCGATGAGCGCGTCCGGGCTGGCGCAATGGGGCCCGCCCGCCACCAAGGATTTCCTGGGCATTTCCCCGGGGCGGGAATCGCTTCGGGAGCTGCGCGCGATCGTCGGCGCGCTGCGTGAGGACAACGAATTCGATCTCAGCCGCCTGCGCGGCCTGTTGAAAGTAGCCAACTCATGAGCATCTCCGTACTCCGCACCACCTACGACTGGTGGGTGCAGACGCCCGCCGGCGCGGCGCGGATCGATACCGACGCCGTCACGACCCGCGAGCTCCTGGCCGATCGGGCGGCAATCACCGCGGCCGCTGCGAGCTCGGATACTGTTGCGGTCGAGAGTCTTTCGCTGATCTCACCGGTCACCGCACCGTGTCGTGTAGTGGCTCAGATGACGAACTTCGTATCGCACGTCAAGGATTCGGGGATGAACCCGGACACTGTGCCTTTGACCTTCTTCCGCAAGAGCTCCGGGTCCATCAGCGGTCCCTATGACGATGTGGTGCGGCCCGCGCATGTGAAACTGCTGGACTACGAGGTGGAGATCGGGCTCGTCTTCGGGCGCGAGATGCCGGTGGGATCCGACATCGGCGCGGAGAACCTCGCCGACTACGTCGCGGGGCTGGTCGTCACGAACGACGTCTCCGCCCGCGATGTGCAGTTGCCGAAAACCCAGTTCTACGAGGCGAAGTCGTACCCGACCTTCACCCCGGTCGGTCCGGCTCTGGTCTTGCTCGACGCCGATGAGCTGAAGCGATTCAGCGATCTGCGGCTGCGGCTGTGGGTCAACGGCCGAGCGCGCCAGAACATGACGGTCGCCGACATGATCTATCGGCCGGTGGAAACGCTCCGGGAACTGACCCGCTTCCAGCGCATGGACTCGGGTGATCTGCTGCTGACCGGAACGCCGATCGGCACCGCGATCAGCGCCCCGCCCAAGCCGGTGCAGTTCATCGCGAATCTGCTTCCGCCAGCGGTCAAGTGGAAGATGTTCTTCGAGGGGCAGGCCAAGAACCCGAAGTACCTGAAGGACGGCGACGTAGTCGAGGTCGCGATCGGCACCGATGACGGTGCCATCGACCTGGGCCGTCAGCGCACGGTCGTGAGGTATGCCCGATGACCGAGAACTCGACCCTCGAGGACACTGCCGAGAGTCTGCTGTGGCCGGAATACCGGAATCCGGACGATCTGGCCGCGATCGAATCGGTGCCACTGGCCGCCCGTGGTTTGCCCGAATCGACATATGCGCTGTTGGCGCGCGCTGCGCGGAAGTGGCCGGAGCGGGTCGCCATCACGGTGCTGCCCGAGGCCGCGCGCTGGCGAGAACCGGTGCGGCGCAGCTTCTCTCAGCTGCTCGCCGACGTCCACCGATATGCGAACCTGCTGCGCGAGCTCGGGGTGCGGCGCGGTGACGCGGTCGCGCTGATCGCACCCAACTGTGCCGAGTTGATTCCGGCGACGCTGGCGGCGCAGCTCGCGGGGGTTGCCGCACCGATCAATGGCGGCCTCACCCACGCACACATCGCGGAGCTGCTGCGCCGCTCCGGCGCCAGAGTGCTGATCACGGCCGGACCGGACCTCGCTCCCGACGCGTGGGAGTCCGCACACGAACTCGCCTCTCGGGGCCTGCTGGACGCGGTGCTCGTGCTACGGCCCACAGCGGCCGCGAAAGATACGCTTACACCGTTGCCGCCGATCGACGGCGTGCGGATCGGGTATATCGATATTCTTGCGGGCGAACATGATTGGGCGACCTTCGCCGGAGAGCCCCCTGCCGCAAGTGATCTGGCCGCCCTCTTCCACACCGGCGGTACCACCGGGGTGCCGAAGCTGGCCGCGCACCGCCACTCCGGCGAAGTCGCCAATGCGTGGATGATCGCCGCGAATTCGATGCTCGACGAGGACGCGGTGATCTTCGCCGCCTTGCCGCTGTTCCACGTCAACGCTCTCGTCGTGACACTGCTCGCGCCCTTGTTCCGTGGGCAGTCGGTGGTGTGGGCGGGTCCGCTCGGCTACCGGGACCCCGCGCTGTACGGAGAGTTCTGGAAGATCGTGGCCCGCTACGAGGTCGCCGCGATGAGCGCGGTGCCGACGGTGTACGCGGTACTGGCGCAATGTCCGGTCGACGCCGATATCTCCAGCCTGCGGTACGCGATGGTGGGTGCCTCCCCGCTACCGCCCGCGGTCCGCGAGAGCTTCCAGAGTCACACCGGTGTGACCCTCGTCGAGGGATACGGCCTCACCGAGGCGACCTGCGCGACCGCGCGCAGCTTCCCGGATGCGGTGCGGCCGGGGTCGGTCGGACAGCGGATGCCGTACCAGCAGGTCAAGGTGGTTCGCGTCGCCGAGGACGAGGGCTGGGAGGTACTGCCTGCGGGCGAGACGGGTGTGCTGGTGATCGGTGGACCCACGGTGTTCGCCGGCTATGTGAGCGGCCACACCGGCCACAGCCCTGTGCTCGATGGGATGGGCACGGTGGTCGACGGCTGGGTGAGCACCGGCGATCTGGCCCATCTCGATGCCGACGGCTTCATTCATCTACACGGCCGCGCCAAGGATCTCATCATCCGCGGGGGCCACAATATCGACCCCGCGGTCATCGAGGACGCTCTGCTGGCTCACCCACAGGTCACTGCCGCCGGCGCGGTCGGCCGCCCGGACGCGCACTCCGGTGAGGTTCCCGTCGCCTATGTGACCGTTGCCGCGGGCGCGGACGTCACCGAGGCTGACCTGTTGGCATGGGCAGGGGACCGGGTTCCCGAGCGTGCCGCTGCTCCCAAGACCGTGACCGTGCTCGAGGCGTTGCCGGTCACCGCCGTCGGCAAGCCGTACAAGCTGGGTCTGCGTGCCGACGCTGTCCGCCGCGAACTGCTCGACGCCTTGGTGGGAACCACCGGAATTCGCAGTGTGGACGCCGCGGTCGAGGATGGTGCGGTGGTGGCGGCGGTCGAGCTCGAGGCGTCGGCCGACCGGCAGGTTGTCGAGTCGATCCTCGGCCGCTATGCAATCGGTTGGAAGATCGCGGTGCGTTGATGAGAAATGTGGTCACCGTGCTCGCGGGAGTGCTGGCGGCGGAATTTCTGACGTTCGGGGCGGCCAAACTGCTGGCCGTTCCGGCGATGCGGGAGCGGGCCGGGCACCTCGGCTTCTCCACCGCCTTCTACCGCGGTATCGGCGTTCTCGAGATCGCCGGTGGGAGTGGGGCGCTCATCGGCCTCGCCCGGCCCCGGGTCGGTGCGGCTGCGGGTATCGGGCTGGGTTCGTTGATGACCGGAGCCGGACTTGCCCATCGGCGCAACCACGACGATGTCGCCGCGCTCGCGCCGGCGGTCGGTACCGGTCTGCTCGTCGGCGCCTATCTGGTCGCGTTGGGGGCGCGGTGCTCGAGCTGATTCGAATACTGGTGCCGCTGTTCGCCCTCGGGTTCTCACCGATCCTGATTCCGGCCGGTGTGGAGATCGTCGGGCGCGTGCGGGACAAGCGGAAAGCGAAGGGAACCAGCGCAACCGAGTGCCGTGAGGACGATGACTGCACGCCGCCGTCCGGAAAGGATCCACGTCCGCAATAGCGCGATTCGTCGCGTCGGATATCGCCGAGAGCAGGAGAACGTGAGCGAAGACCACAGCACGGACAGTCGACCGAATGCCGTTCACGATGATCGGCGCGCAGGTGGGGACCAATCGCGGTTATCGGGCGGTGCCAAGGTGTTCCGTGGGATGATCGTCAACTTTATTCGCCGCTATCACCGACATGAGGTGCAGGTCGATGCCATGCTCCCAGCGGAACCGTCCCTGCTGGTCAGCAACCACGGTTTCGGTGGGGCGGCCGACCTCAATATCTTCGCCTTGGTCAGTGCGCTCGATGAACTCCACATTGACCGTGAGGTCACCTATCTGAGCCACGAGATCGCGTGGACCCTCGGGCTCGGGCCCTTCGTCGAGGCGTTGGGCTGTCGGCAGGCGAGCCAGGCCGCGGCCGAGGAAGCGTTCACCGCCGCTCGCCATGTCGCGGTGTTCCCGGGCGGAGACATCGAGGCGGCCAAACCGTGGCGTGACCGCAACCGGATCGTCTTCGCCGGACGCATCGGTTACGCCCGGTCGGCGATCGACCACGACGTTCCCGTCGTCCCGATCGTCACTGTCGGAGCGGGCGAATCGCTGCTCGTGCTGTCCGATGGACAGCGCTTCGCCAAGGCACTCGGCCTGCCGCGGCTACTGCGGGCCAAAGCGCTGCCTATCAGCATCTCGATCCCGTGGGGTCTCAATGTCGGACTCGTCGGCATGCTGCCCTACCTTCCGCTGCCCACGAAGATCACCACGGCGGTGCTCCCCGCGATGCGGCCGGAACCTGGCGAGGCGCCGGAGCACTTCGCGGTGCGGATCGAGACGGCGATGCAGGCCCGCATGGATACGCTTGTCGAGCAACGCATTCCTATCCTCGGTTGAGGATCGGCCGGGGGCCGGTACCGCCGGATGCACTCCAATCCCCTTGGCATCCGGCGGTACCGGTGACCGTGCGGGACAGCATTGTCACCTGCTGACGGGGGCTCGAATGGACAGGTCGAAATCGATGACCGTGCTCGCCTCCGCTGCCGCGAGCTGAATCAAGGCTCGCACGGCGGGTTCCACCCGCGCGACGAACGCGGACGCGGTGCCCGCGGATTCGGCTCCGCTGAACCATCCGACGGCCGCACCGGTGACGGCGCCGACGATCATCGAGGAATGGAGCATCACCTCCGCCTCCGCTCCACCGGATTCCTCGATGATCGTCGCTATCATGACCGCGACATCCTGTGCGGCCGACTGCCAGTTCTCGGTAGCCTGGACACCGGGGTTGTCGCCCATGAAGAGAAACCGGGCGACGTTCGGATGCCCGACGAGCAGTGCCGCGTATCCCGTCAACGCGGTGTGTACCAGTTCGCCGACGGTTCCTGGAGACCGACGCCGCGCGTCGGCCAACGCCGCACCGACGTCCCCGCGAGCGCGTTCGGCGATGGCGCCGGCCAAGGCGGATTTGTCTTTGAAGAATCGATAGATTGTGGGCTTGGGAACCCTTGCCTCGGAGGCGATTTCGCTCATGCTCACTTGCGGGCCGACGCGTTCGATCGCACGGATTGCGGCGGCTACCAGTTGCCGCCGCATTTCCTCGCGGTGCCCGCTCCAGCGGTCGGTTCGTGCGTCGCCCACCGTGATCAGCTTACCGGCTCGGAGGTCAGATCCAGTGCGGAGGAATGCCCGGAGCGGGCCGGTCGGCGCCGACGTAGCACCACTCGCCCGCCGCGTCGCGGGGCGAATGCTACCCCGCGGTCATGGGTCTTCTCGCCGGGCTCGGTGGTGGGGACGAGTTCGAAATCGCGGAGGAGGCAGCGCAGGACGACTTTCATCTCCATGTTCGCGAATTCCGCGCCGATGCATCGGCGATAGCCGCCACCGTAGGGCAGCCAGGTGGTGAAGTCCGGCCTACCGCCGTGGTAGCGGTCCGGATCGAATTTCTGTGCATCGGGATAGATCGCCTCGTCGGTCTGAATCAGGTCGGTGGCCACTACGATCTGGCACCCGCGCGGTAGTACCCACGGGCCGAGTCTCATGCTCGGAGCCCGTACTTGGCGGGCGGCGGCGGCGATCACCGGACGTTGGCGCTGGACTTCCCAAATTGTCGATTGCAGCAGCGTTTGGTCCTCGGTGTCGACGGCCGCGATCAACCGCGCGAGGACGTGTGGATGTCGGCGTAGGCGTTCCACCGCCCAGGCCAGGGTGGTTGCGGTGGTCTCATGCCCGGCGGCGAGCAGTGCGAACAACTCGTCGGCGATCTCGCTGTGCGACATGGGCTCTCCGTCGTCGTAGCGTGCTCGTAGCAGCAGCGACAGGATGTCGTCGCGCTCGTCGATCCGGGAATCGGCGAGGGTGCGGCGGATCAGCGAGGTGATCAACTCGTCGTATTCCCTTCGCAGCGCGGCGAATCGGACGGCCGGGTTGAGCCGGGATCTGCCCAGCGGAAGCGACGGCAGGAAAGCGAGTCGGGATGCCCGGGTAACCAGGTTCGGCATGATTTCCCGCAGCCGATCCAATTCCGCGCCTTCGGCACCGAATACCGCGCGCAGGATGACGTTCAACGTGATTCGCATCGTCGACGGCTGCAGCGGGAATTCCTCGCCTTCGGACCAGGTGCCGGCTTCGCGTAGAAACTCATCCTCGACAACGTCCTCGTAGACCCGCATCCGTTGGCCGTGCAGCGGCGGTGAAAGCAATCTCCGGCGGCGACGGTGCGGCTGTTGATCGAGGTTGAACAACGATCCCGGCCCGAGTACCCGGCCGAGGTTCGGCTGCGGCATGCCCGCGACGTCCGGGCCCGCGGCGAGCACTTGGCCGGCCAGCCCCGCGTCGGCCACGACGACAGCTCGGCCGACCAATGGCAGGCCGACGCTGAACACCGAACCGTACCGATGCCGCAGACTCGCCAGCCAGCGTCGGCGCCCGGCTATGAACAGCAGCGCTTGCAGTGCACGAGGCAACGGCGGCCCCGGAGGAAATACGGCAATCTCGTCGCCTGTCGTGATCGCATTCATCGGAAACAGTCCTTTCGGTACCGCGAGGGGAGCGGACGCGGTCGGATCGCACTGCGATTGCGGCAGATTCACGGCCGGGCGCCGCGGACCGCTACCGCCGGTATGCGATACCGACGGTACGAGTCTGCTCCTGCGGAGCTGGCAACCGCAAGAGCGATCTGGGATTCGATTGCCGCGAAAGGAGATCCGGGTAGGGCCGCCGCCCTGCTGTGCGTCGGCGACCGGGTGCTGCGACTACGCCCGCAGGTGGTAGCGCGACATCATGCATTCGTCCTCGTGATCGATGAGGTGGCAGTGCCACACGTAGCCCTGCGCTGTCGCTTGGTCGGTGTGCGCGTGACCGGCACGGGCCGGGCCGGTGTGAGGTGGGGCGGGGACGGGGAACGTCGCGTCGGGGTCGAATCCCAATTCGTCGGCGGTGGGGAAGGCGAAGGCCACACGCGTGACCATGCCGGCCGGACAGGTGATGGTGTCTTTCAAGCCTGTTTCCCATGCGTGCGGCGGTTGGGGATCGCCCTGGAGGAAGCGGTCGGGCTCGGGTGCCCAGTAGGTGCCGACGGGGGGAACCGGATTCGAAGCGAGGTATCCGATCGGGTCGAAGGCTTGGCGGTTGAGGATGCGGCCGTGGACGAGGTGCAGGTGCATCGGATGGGATTCCGGCGAGATGTTGACGAATTCCCAGATCTCGGTGGTTCCCTGGCGCGGTTCGGGAATCGGATCGTCTTGGTAGCAGAGGTTGTTCAGGGTATTGGTGAATGGTGGCCACGAGTGCGCGGGCCACTGGGTGAGAGTGATGACGCGACGTCGATCAGCGGTCGGTGCGGGCGGGAGGGCAGGGGATTGGCGTTTCCCGCCGCGCAGCGTGATCGGCGGTGCAGAGGCGAAGCCGGCGGTGCCGGTGCCGACGAACCGCATCAGGCTCGTGATGGTCTGGGCGCCGATTATCTGGGCGAAACCCGGCCCGTACTGAAAGCTGTTGATCAAATCAACGCTGTCTCCGGCGCCCAGGCCGGTGAAGTCGGCGACGATGTCGACTCGTTCGCCGGGCGCGATCTCCATCTCATCGATATAGGCGGGCTGGTCGAGTAGGCCACTGTCGTTGCCGATGACCCAGAACCTGGTCCGGTTCGAGAAGGACAGCCGGTATTCGCGGAAGTTGGACGCGTTGAGCACGCGGAAGCGATACATCCCGCGCGCCACGTCGAGACGCGGATGGACTGCGCCGTTGATGGTGATCAGGTCGCCGAGCATGCCGCCTTCCCAGCGCCCATCCTGAATCCACCGCACCGTGTGAAAGCGCAGCGAGCCGTCGTCGTTGAAGCGGCGATCGGCGATCGCCAGCGGCATTTCGAACTCGCCGCTGGGCAGGCCGAGAGTGTTGGCGGCGGTACCGGTGTCGTAATCGTCGCGTAGCAGGTACAGGCCGGCGAGCCCCGCGACGACATTGAGGCGGGTCAGACCCATGGCGTGGTCGTGGTACCAGAGGGTGGCCGCGCCCTGGCGGTTGAAGTGGCGATAGAATTTCGTCTCGCCGGGGCGGAAGGTGTCCTCCGCATGGCCGTCCATATCCGGCGGGGTGACTCCGCCGTGCAGATGCACCGAGACTCGCGGCGCGACCCGGTCCCGATCGGTCGTGTGATCGTCGATCGTCGTGTCGACATCGCCTGCGAACAGATGTGGTCCGAGCTCATTGGAGAACGTCAGCTCGATCGGTTCACCCGCGCGTGCTTCGATGGTTGGCCCCAGGTAGGGCGCGCCACCGTAGGACCAGGTCGGTGCAACACCGAGATCCCGGTGGAAGCGATGCGTGCCGGCGCCGACCGTCAGGGTCCGGCTGCCGCGAATGACCGGAGGGACGGGCAGCTCGTCGACGAACGGCTGCACTTTCGGGGACGGCGGCGCGACGGTGTCGACTGTCGGATCCGGTTGTGAGACAACCGGATCCGCCCCTGTGGTGGGTGCTCGGGTCGCTGCCCAGCCGCCGGCCGCCAGTGCGGCTGTCATGGAGAGAAAACGTCGGCGTCCCAAACGGCGGGGCTGGCGGGCCACGAAGCCTCCTCGGCGAGATCGTAAGTGAAGCGCTCGTCGAGGAGCCACCGTAGAACATTAAATGGACACTCGTCAATTTCTTGGTGACCTGTGTCAACCGGCTGGTGTCGGGGGTCGTGGTTGCCGATCCCTGGACGTCGTGCCCGGTGCTACTCCGGTTCCGTTGCCGCGGCAGCGAATACGGGGTTGATGTCCATGTAGATCCGGTAATCGGCGATGAGTCCGCTCCGGAGTCGGAATACGTTGGCGCACGGCAACTTCAGCTGAGATCCATCGTGGCGGCTATACGTGACCGCCATCTCGCAGACGACGGCGGCGTCGGGTTCACTCGTCGTCCACACCGCGAGCATCTCATGGGAGATCGACGCGAGAACGCCGCCCATTGCGGCGGCGTTGGCGGCGAAGGCATCGCGGCCGATCGTCGGTTCGGCGTTGCCGAACCGGAAGTGAACGTCTTGGGTCAGGAGGCCCGTTGCGGTCTCGATCCGACCGGCATCAATGGCGGCGAATAGCTCGCAGACGGTGTTTTCGTCAGCGTTCATCGCATCTCCTTCGGTGGTTGGTGGCGCCTTCGATCGGGTGCTGCACTGCAGGCAGCTTAGGGATGAATGTGACATGCGTCAATTAATATATTGGCTATTGACAACATGGATGCTCTATGGTCGAGATATACGGATCGCGCGATTGCAGTTTCGCTGCATCATCCCTTCGGTCGGCCGTCGAATCCGCCGGTCGATCGAATTATTGACGATTTCATACAAGTGTGATGAAGTTGTCAGCAGGTCGGGTCTGGTAGCCGATGGGGTCGCCCATGTGTGGGTGCCACCGACCATGCGCCATGGACGTCGCGGACGAATTCACCGTTGGGGGACGCGTAAAAGGGGAAATTGTGAGCCGTTCGCAAGAACGTAACCACCTCGAGGTCGATGACTCGTTCTGGATGTGGCTCGAATCGCCGGAAACGCCGATGCATGTTGCGGCATTGGCGATCTTCGAACCAGACGGTGAGCCGGCCACGGTGGTCGCGAAGCGGATCGTTATGGCCTTCAGGGATCGAACCGATATCGCGTCTCGGTTCCGATCATTGCTCGAGAAGCGGCGATTTCCGCGGCGGGCCCGCCGTTTGGGAGCCGATGACGTCGAGATCGATTTCCACCTGCGGCACAAGGCATTACCTGCGCCAGGCGGGGAACTCGAACTAGCGCAACTTATTTCACGCCTGCACTCGATCCAGCTCGATCTACGCCGACCGATGTGGGAAGTGCACGTGATCGAGGGGCTGGAGAACAATCGATTCGCTGTCTACATCAAGGTCCATCACGCACTCATCAACGGTGTCGACGCGGTGCGTCTCCTCGGCCGAGCTCTGGCCACCGACCGCGAGTCCGGGATTCCGGATCCGGTTTGGGTGATGGGTCGGCCGTCGCGGATCGCTTCGGTCGCAGACGGCGCCCGCGTCCCGGTACCTCGGTCGAGCAGGGTGCGCCTGCTGGCCGCATCGGTGAAGGCCGCCAACGCATTACGGAAGGCGCGCCGTACGGATTCACCACTGGTCGGACCATTCGTGGCGCCACGCTCGCCGCTGAACACGGTGGTCGGGCCGCAACGGCGCGTGTGCACGGCATCTATCGATCTGAGCAGAATCAAGAGGCTGGCGAAGGTCAGCCGAACGAGTGTCAACGACGTCGTGCTCGCGTCGTGTTCGGCGGCACTGCGACGGTATCTGCTCGATAGCGAAGGGTTGCCGGACAGACCCATGATTGCGGGGTGCCCGGTCTCGATCGCTCCGCAAGGCGCGTCGCCGGATAGTTCGGTGGGCATGATGCTCGCGAATCTGGCGACCGACGTAGCGGATCCCGTCGACCGGCTGCAGGCGATATCCCGGTCGGTGCGTGCGGCGAAGGAGCATCAAGCGACCGTGCCGCACGGCGCGCTGGTCGCCTACTCGATCCTGGCCATGCTGCCGCACACCCTCCGGCAGCTCGTTCCTGGCGCGGTCGAACGCATTCCGCCCATGCACAACCTGATCATCTCGAATGTGCCGGGACCCCAGCAGCCCTTGTATCTTGCCGGTGCGCGGATGGTCGGTCTATACCCGCTGTCGTTGCTGTTTCAGGGTGAAGCGCTCAATATCACGCTGGTGTCGCAAGCCGGCAGGATGGACTTCGGTTTCACCGCGTGCCGCAGCGCGCTCCCGAATGTGCAGCGCCTCGCCCGCTATCTCGAAGACGCGGTCGACGAGCTGGAGGCGGTTGTCGAGAGCGGTCACAGCGATGGTCCTGACCGACGAGTTCGAACCGCTCGCGCGTTGTCCGACGATCGCCGGTGAATTCGGTGGTGTGGGCGGATCCCGGACCGGGTCCGCCCACACCACCGGTTGGAACCGGGAGCTCAGTAACTCGAATACGGTCCGAACCGTCCCCATGCCACGACGATGGCCATAACCGCCAGCAGTACATTGACGACCAGCTTGGAGTACTCGCCCTTCCTGACATGAGTCACCAATGCGCCGATCATCGTGATGACGAGGCAGACGGCGGCGATGGGGGTCAGGATCGGTGCCACGTCGATGGCCGGCGGGATCACCAGTGCGATCGCGCCGAGTACCTCGGCCGCACCGAGGGGTTTGAGTAACAGCGCGGGGAAGTCCTCGACCCAGTTGCCCAGGGTCGTCGCGAGTTGGTCGCGGGGGAGGATGATCTTGGTCGCGCCGGCCGCGGCGAAGCCGAGAGCCAGCACGATCTGTAGGGTCCAAAGCAGTGCGTTCATGGTTGCCGGCTCCTGATTTCGGGTGAGTTGGTATCGGGCAATCGATTACGCATCGACGGGCAATGCGTCGGCTGTGTTCGTCCCGCGGACGCGGGCGATGATCTCCGCCGCGTTCGTGGTGTCGGTGCCGCTCCAGGCGATATGCAGATCCGGGCGTACCAGGACGATCCGGTGATCGTAGAGGGCGGTGAGCGCGGGATCGGTCAGTGCGACATAGCGGGTGGGCACACCCGCTCGCTCGGCCTCGAGCAGCAGTAGTGCCGTTTGGTTGGGGTCGCCGAGCGCGTCGACAACGGTGAACTGGGGACCGAACCGGTCGAACAACGTTGTCCCATCGTCGAAAATGACATTCGGCGCGTGGTGGCCGGGTCGCACGGTGGGGACGAACCGGCGACGGTCCCAGTTCGGGGCGGCGCTGCCGTCGGAGACGACGACGGGCGAGTCGTCGTATCGGACATCCAATTCCACACCGAGACTGAGGTTCTCGGCGTCGTTGTCGGCCACGAATCGCGCGATCTCTTCGCGATGGGTCCGCCCGGCCGCGCTGTCCTCGGTGATCAACCGCTGGTCGACCATGGCCCGGTACTGCAGGTGCACGACAGCGTTCTCCACCGCCGCGTTGCGGTTGCGTTCGCCGATCGGGCGTCGTTCGATTTCGTAGCTCGTCAAAAGCTCGGGCCCGCCCCAGCCGTTGACTACCGCCGCGAGTTTCCATCCGAGGTTGATCGCGTCACCGAGTCCGGTGTTCATGCCGTAGCCGCCGGTCGGGATCACGGTGTGCACCGCGTCCCCGGCGAGCAGGATTCGGTTCCGGCCGTAGGAGTCGGCCAGCAGTGCGTTCGGACGCCAGACGCTCGACGCCAGCACTTCGTCGATGGCGATCGGCCGACCCAGGGAGCGGGCGACGAAATCATGTGGATCACCGATGGGGTCCGGGTCCTCGACTTGTGCGCCGAGGTCCTGGTGCAGGGTCCAGGTGTCGATCTCGTTCTGCGCGATGAGGATCGCACCCCCGGGCGTGAACAGGTGCCAGAACTGGCCCAGCGCATGCAGATTAGTGAGATCCCGCGAGCGGAAATGCACGAGCCCGATGGTGAGGAAGTCCTTGGGGCCCTCCATTCCGATGCCCAGCTGGTTGCGGGCGCGGCTCGAGGCGCCGTCGCAGCCGACGAGGTAGTCGGCGTGAACGGTGAGCGTGCGCCCAGTCTCATCGGCCAGTTCGGCGACCACCTGACCGCCGACTTCGACGCAATGTTCCAGCCGCCAGCCCTGCCGCACATCGACGAGGGGATCGCGGTGGGCGCGGTCCATCATCATCGCTTCGAAGATCGCCTGCGAGCAGCGCTGCCACGGTTCGCCCGGCACGCTGCCATCGCCCACCGCGGCGAAGGCAGCGCGCTGTTCGGCTGCCGACGGCAAGCTCCATCGACCCAGTTCGGGACCGTCGAGACCGGGCGCGAAGATCACGTCGAAGGAGAACTGGGGACCCACCCCGACCGACCGTAACTCCTCATCCACGCCGAGTCGGCGCAGCAGTTCCATGCTGGCGGAGTTGGTGATGTCCATCTTGGGGAACGCGGTGGTGTGCTCGTTGCGCTCGGCCAGCAGGCTGGGCACGCCGTGCCGGGACAGCTCTGCGGCCAGCACCAGACCGGTAGGCCCACCGCCTGCGATCAATACCGGGATATGCAGCGGTTGTGACATGGGGACGACTCCTGTGGCTTCCGAATGTGTGAGCTGAACCATACGGCCATATATTGTCAGTTGTCAACATAAATATTGATGGGCGCTATGCCATAATTTGACGCATGAGCACGCAGACCAAACCCGAGCGGCCGCGCGGGCGTCCAAAGGTGTCGGATGCCATGCCGATCGAGGAGATCTTGGAGAAGGCCCTGGCGATGTTCGCGACCGTCGGCTACGACGGGATGTCGCTTCGAACGCTGAACAAGGAGCTGGGTGTCAGTCACAACCTGATCTATCAGCGATTCGGCACGAAGGACGAGCTGTGGCGAGCGGCTGTGGACTACGGGTTCGGCCGCATGCTGCAGCTGATCCAGGGGGTGTTCGATCCAACGCTGCGTGAGCCGCTCGAGCAGTTGCGTCTGGCCGTGCATCGGTACGTGATCTTCTCCGCGGAACACCCGGAACTGGTGGCGTTGATGAACATCGAGGGCCGTCAGGACACCGAGCGTCTGTCCTACGTGTACGACACCTACGTCGAGCCCGCGCTCGCGGGTGTGGCGCGATTGCTGGAGCACCTCGCCGACGAGGGGGTGATCCGCCCGATTCCGTTGCGCAGCTTTCATTTTCTGATCGCGCACGGTGCCACGGCGCCCTACAGCCTGTTGCCGTTCGCGACGAAATTCGACGCGACCTCACCCCTTGACCCCGCTGCGGTCGAGGAACACGCAGGGCTGGTCGCCGATCTGGTGGTCGAGGGCCTGCGGTTGCGTTAGCAGTCGGGCTGACTGTGCTATTGCCGGGTAACGGCGACGGGTCATCGACGGTGCAGCCGGTACCTCGATGTCGCGATCTGCCATGTCCTGAGTTCGACTCGCCACGCTGCCGTAATCGGCTGCGGGATCACCGCTGCGGCTACGCCCTTTCGCGGTGTGCCTCCGCCTCCGCAACGCTGTCTGCCTCTTCTGAATGGACTCCGCAATACTGATACTTCCATCAATTTTCTCTTGACAGCGAACCGCATCGTAACTGATGATTTGATCAACATCAGTTGTGGAGGCGGAGATGGCAAGCATCGACAAGGGCGTCGACACCGGGCGAACGGTCCGGGTCGGCGGGCGGCAGATCTACTTCATCGAGGCCGGTACCGGGCCCACGGTGGTGCTGCTGCACGGTGGCGGGCCCGGAGCATCCGGGGAGTCCAACTACTCGCGCAATATCGAGGCGCTGGCGCAGTGCTTCCACGTCATCGTGCCGGATATGCCGGGGTATGGGCGGTCGTCGAAGTGGATCGACCCTGCGGACCCGTTCGGTGATCTCGCCGGATCGGTGGGCGGGCTGCTGGACGAGCTCGGTATTGCCTCGGCGCATCTGATCGGCAACTCGTACGGTGGCGCGGCTGCGCTGCGGCTGGCGATGGACCGGCCGGACAAGGTGAATCGGCTGATCCTCATGGGACCGGGTGGGGTGGGTACCACCCGTGCACTGCCCACTGCGGGACTTCAGCAGCTGCTGAACTACTACTCGGGCAGTGGCCCGAGCCGGGAGAAGCTCACTCGGTTCATTCGTGAGTACCTGGTATTCGACGGCGCTTCGGTGCCCGAGGAGCTCATCGAGACCCGTTATCAGGCCAGCATCGATCCGGATGTGGTGGCGAATCCGCCGTTGCGGCGGCCGTCCGGTCCGCTGGCGCTGCGCACGCTGTGGCGCATGGACTTCACGCGCGACTCGCGGCTGCGCAAGGTCGAACAGCCGACACTGGTGGTCTGGGGGACCGACGACAAGGTCAACCGGCCCGAGGGTGGTCGGATGCTGGTCGAGGCCATGCCCAATTGCGATCTGTATCTGGCGGCCAACACCGGCCACTGGGTGCAGTGGGAGCGCGCGGAGCTGTTCAACACGCTGGCTACCGCATTTCTCGAGGCGAAGCCGTGAGCGAAGTTCGCCGTCCCCGTGCCGTCGATTCGGTCTTCGGTGCCGTGCATCTGGGATACATTGTCGTGCAATCGAATCGGCAGTCCGAGTGGCGTCGCTTCGGTGCCGACGCGATCGGGATGCACGTCGATACCCTCGACGGTGTCGGCCTGCGTTTCCGCCTCGATGACCACACCTGCCGGTTCCTGGTTCAACGTGGTCCCGCCGAGGACGTGACCGCGCTCGGCTGGCAGATCGATGATCACGAGATCTTCGACCGCATCATCGCCCGAGTCGCCGACCGCGGCGTGCCGATCGCCGAAGGCGCTGCAGAAGAAGCCGCTCTACGCGGTGTGGAGCGGTTGTGGCGCTTCGCTGGGCCGAAAGGTATGACGCAGGAGATCTTCACGGCGCCCGTCACCACACCCGAGCCGTTGCGGATGCGCAGCTCCGGCTGGGTGACCGGCGAGGCCGGCATGGGGCACGTGGCGATCGTCTCGCGCGAACCCGAGGCATTGCGCGGCTACTACGAGACCGTCTTCGACTCCCGATTGTCGGACTACATCGACGAGAACATCTCAGGGCTGAAGATGAAGATCAGGTTCCTGCGGGTCAACGAGCGCCACCATTCGATCGCCATCGCCAATCTGCGCGGCGTGAAGATTGATCCGATCCGAACTCGGGTGCAGCACATCAACATTCAGTCCGCGACTCTCGACGACATGCTCGCGTCCTATCAGCGAGTGAAGGAGCTGGGCTTCCGGATGGCGTGGTCGGTCGGCCAGCACACCAACGACCGCGAACTGTCCTACTACAGCATCACGCCGTCCGGCTTCGAACTCGAGGTCGGCTGGAATCCCATCGTGATCGGTCCCGAACTCGAATCCACTTGGGAGCCAACGACCTACCAGGGCATCAGCATCTGGGGCCACACCCCTGTGGGGGAGACCGTGCTGGACAAATTCGCCCAGTTCCGGCAGGCGCTACGCACGGTCCGGACGCCGGAGATCACCGTGCCCGAACTCACGGGAGGACGCATCCGATGAACACCGACTACGACGTGGTGGTCGTGGGCCTCGGCCCGACCGGATTGACACTCGCGAACCTGCTCGGCCGCCGCGGCATCAGCGTGCTCGTGCTGGAACGCGAGCCCGAGTACTACGGCCTTGCACGGGCGGTCTACACCGACGACGAGGGCATGCGCGTCTTCCAAACCGCAGGAGCCGCAGACGAACTCGCGGCGGACATGAACGTCGACTCCAGCGTGCAGTGGGTCCGCGCGGACGGCCGGGTGCTGATCCAGTTCCGCCAGACCGAGCGGCCCCTGGGCTGGCCGGTGGTGAACTTCCTGTACCAGCCGTACCTGGAGAGCACCCTCGAACGCGCGCTGGACCGGTACCCGCACGCGACAGTGCGCCGTGGCCGGGAGGTCGTCGACTTCAGCCAGACCGCGGACGCGGTCACCGTGGTGCACGCCGAATGCCGCGGCACCGGCTATGGGAAGCACACGCCCAGCACCGATCCGGACACCGCCGAGCGGGTGCGCGCGAAGTTCCTGGTCGGCTGCGACGGCGGCCGCAGTGTGGTGCGCACCCAGCTGGGAATCGATATGACCGGCATCAGTTTCCCGGAACGCTGGCTGGTGGTGGATCTGAAGGCCCGCGACGGCGTGGACGCGTTCCGTCATCTGCCGTACTTCGACTTCGTGTGTGATCCCGCGCTGCCGATCGTGTCGTGTCCGCAGCCGGACGGGCATCACCGCTTCGAGTTCATGCTCAACGAATCGCAGTCGAAGGAGGAGATGGAGGATCCGGAGACGGTGCGGCGTCACATCTCTCGCTACGTCGACCCGGACGAGGTCGAGGTGCTGCGCAAACTCGTCTACACCTTCAACGCGGTCATCGCCGACCGCTGGCGGGTCGGACGTGTCCTCATCGCCGGTGACGCCGCGCACATGACCCCGCAGTTCGTCGGCCAGGGTATGAACTCCGGTGTGCGCGATGCCGACAATCTGTCGTGGAAGCTGACCGCGATCATCGAACACGGCGCCGACGAGACGATCCTGGACAGCTACGAGTCCGAACGCCGCCCACACGCCAAGGCCATGATCGACTTCTCGGTGTTCAACAAGGCGCTGGTGTCCATCGATAACAAGCTGGCCGCGGCCGCCCGGGATCTCGCGCTCACCACCGCGCTGCGGCTGCCGGGCCTGGGCGGCTGGATCCGCGCCGCGAAAATGAAGCCCGCGCCGCGCTTCCGCCGCAACGCCTACGTCGGCCTGCCCCGGCGCGGATGGCGTGGAGCCGAAGGCACCCTCACCCCACAGCCGCAGGTGCGCACCTACGACGGTCACCACCGCCGCTTCGATGACGTTCTGGGCCTGGGTTTCTCGGTGATCGGCTCCGGCGTCGACCCGCGTGTTGCGTTGGCCGCCGACGATGTGGCGGCGCTGCGGGCCCTCGGCGCTCGTTTCGTCACTGTCTATCCGTCGGGTGGACGGCCGCAGGGCAAGCCTGGCGACGGCCGCCACGCAGGTACCGACTACGCCGATGTGGAAGACCACACCGGCGCGTTGACCCGCTGGTTCGCCCGGGCGGGCATCGGGAACGGTGGTCTGCTCCTGGTGCGTCCGGACCGATATGTCTTCGGCGGCGCGCCCGCGGGCCGCGGCGGCGCGCTGGTCGCCGAATTGTTCCGGCAGCTAGGGATTTCCGCACCGACCCTCATCGCGGTATCGGCTCCGGCCGGATCTGATCAGGTACCGCCCGCCGTGGGTACCGAACCCCATCTGGAGGAGGCCCTGTGACCGCGACCTCGACCGACTCGCCGCGTGTGCGAACGGCTGCCGAACGATTGTCCGCAGCCGTGCGCTCGGGACTTCCGACCACCCCGGTCCGCGATCTCATCGGGCCCGATGACGTCGCCTTGGCCTATGCGGTGCAGCGCATCGGCATCGACGATCGCCTTTCCACGGGTGCGCGGATCGTAGGCCGCAAGATCGGGTTGACCTCCCCGGCGGTGCAGCAACAACTCGGCGTGAACCAGCCGGATTTCGGTGTGCTGTTCGGCGATATGAATGTCTCCGAAACCGTTGTGGCGCAGCGACCGCGACTGCTGCAGCCCAAGGTAGAGGCCGAACTGGCCTTCGTGCTGAGCGCCGATCTGGACGGCGATCAGCTGGACGCGGTGAGCGTGCGCGGGGCGGTCGCTTGGGCAGCGGCCGCGCTGGAGATCGTCGACAGCCGGATCGCCGACTGGGACATCAGTTTCGCCGACACCGTCGCCGACAACGCTTCCAGCGGATGGTTCGTGCTCGGCCCCGAGCGGCTGTCGCTCACCGAGTTCGAACCCCGCGAAATCTCCATGAACATGGCAATCGATGGCGAGATCGTCTCCACGGGAACAGGTTCGGCCTGTCTCGGCGATCCGCTCGAGGCCCTGTCCTGGCTGGCTCGCACCGCCCGCGACTTCGGCGATCCGCTGCGCGCCGGGGAGATCGTGCTGTCGGGAGCGCTCGGACCGATGGCACCGCTGCGCACCGGTGCCCGGGTTCGTTCCGAACTATTCAGCGGCGCAAGCACACTCGGCACCGTCGACTTCACTTTGGAGGAACAATGAGCCGCCGCACCAAGGTCGCCGTCATCGGCTCGGGCAATATCGGCACCGATCTGATGATCAAGGTCCTTCGCCACTCCGACACGCTCGACATGGCCGCCATGGTCGGCATCGACCCGGCCTCCGATGGCCTGGCCCGCGCCGACCGTATGGGGGTGCCGACGACCGCGAAGGGGGTCGAAGGGCTCATCGCCATGCCACACTTCGACGAGATCGAGATCGTATTCGACGCGACATCGGCCGGCGCGCATCGCGCCAACGCCGCCGCGCTCGAACCGTACGGCAAACGGCTGATCGACCTGACTCCGGCCGCCATCGGCCCGTTCGTCGTGCCCGCCGTCAATATCGACCAGCACCTGGACGCGCCCAACGTCAACATGGTGACCTGCGGGGGACAGGCCACCATCCCGATCGTCGCCGCCATCGCCCGTGTCGCCGCCGTGCCCTACGCCGAGATCGTCGCCTCCATCGCCTCGAAATCGGCGGGGCCGGGAACCCGCGCCAATATCGACGAATTCACCGAAACCACCTCGCACGCCATCGAAGCCGTCGGCGGCGCGACCAGCGGGCGGGCCATCATCATTCTGAATCCGGCCGAGCCGCCCCTGATCATGCGCGACACAGTGCTGGCGCTGATCGGTGACCCCGACCCGGTAACCCATGCCGCAGTGCGAGATTCGATCGAGGCGATGATCGCGGAGGTCGCGGCCTACGTGCCTGGCTATCGCCTCAAACAGGCTGTGCAGATCGCGCCGATCGACCCTGAATCTGTGCGCACCCTGGCGGGTGGCGCGGTTGTCACCCACCAGGTTTCGGTGTTCCTCGAAGTCGAGGGCGCCGCACACTATCTGCCCGCCTACGCCGGGAACCTCGACATCATGACCTCGGCTGCCGTGCGGGTGGCCGAACGCATGGCCGCTACCACCTCGGAGAGTGTCCGATGACCGAAGTCTTCCTCCAGGATGTGACGCTGCGGGACGGGATGCATGCCCTGCGTCATCGCATCACGCCGAAAACCGTTGCCGCCGTTGCCGCCGCGTTGGATGCCGCCGGAATCGACGCCGTGGAGGTCGCCCACGGCGACGGCCTGAACGGCGGCAGCCTGACCTACGGCGCGGGCAGCCACACCGACTGGGAGTGGATCGAAGCGGCGGCGGGCGCGCTCACCCACGCTCGGCTGACGACCTTGCTGCTGCCCGGTATCGGCACCATCGATGATCTGGGCCGCGCCTACGATCTCGGTGTCCGGTCGGTGCGGATCGCGACTCACTGCACCGAGGCCGATATCGCCGCCCAGCACATCGCCCACGCCCGGGAACTGGGCATGGATGTGTCCGGCTTCCTCATGATGAGCCACATGAACACCCCGGCCGGTCTCGCGAGCCAGGCGAAGCTCATGGAATCGTATGGCGCACACTGCGTTTACGTCACCGATTCGGGTGGCCGGCTCACCATGAGCGGCGTGCGGGAACGGGTCCGGGCCTATCGCGACGTTTTGCATCCGACCACCGAGATCGGGATCCACGCGCACCAGAATCTGTCACTGTCCGTGGCCAACAGCGTGGTCGCGGTGGAAGAGGGCGCGATCCGGGTCGACGCGTCGCTGGCGGGTCTCGGTGCGGGAGCCGGCAATACGCCGCTGGAGGCATTCGTGGCGGTCGCCGACCTCAGCGGCTGGAAACACCGGGCGGACTTGAACCGGCTGACCGATGCCGCCGACGATCTGATCCGTCCGCTACTGGATCGACCCGTTCAGGTCGACCGCGAGACGCTGACCCTCGGCTACGCCGGGGTGTATTCGAGCTTCCTGCGCCACGCCGAAAGGGCCTCCGCCACTTACGGAGTGGACGTCCGCGACCTGCTGACCGAGGCCGGTCGCCGCGGGTTGGTGGGCGGGCAGGAGGACATGATCGTCGACATCGCGCTCGACTGGATCGGCGGCAGGGCCGGGTGAGATCAGGATTCGGGAAGTTGGGGCAGATCCGGCAGCGGATTGCTCACCAGCTTCTGTGCGGCGTGCTTGTTCATGCCGAACATGCGCAGCACGTGGAAGGTCATCTCGTCGGTGCGCGCGTCGGCGTCCGCGTCGGGCTGTGCGTCCAGCAGTTGCAGCAGACCGAGCAGGGCGCCGCCGGCGGCCATGATCGCCATGTCCGCGTCCATCGGCTCGAAGCGTCCCGCTTCCTGAGCCGCGAGGATGTCTCGTCGGGCACGTGGGGCCAGACCCTCCTCGCGCAGCAGGATCGACATGCCGGAATGCAGGATCACCCGCACCAGTTCCGGCATCCGTCGCTGCAGTCGCCCGGTCATCCGGAAGCTGACGGCGAACACTTCGGCCGGGTCATCGTAGAGCTGGACGATGCCGTCGCGCATCTCGGCATAGACCTGCAGCGCCGAGCGCACAGCCTCGTCGAACAGCTGTTCCTTCGATTCGAAGTGGTTGTAGAAGGACCCGAAGCCGACATCGGCCGCGTCGGTGATCTCTTGAATGCTGACCGCGGAACGCCCCTCCGACAGGAACTTCCGCGCCGCACCGAGCAGTGCGTTGCGAGTGCGCTCGCGCCGTCGGTCGATGCGGGTCCGAGTCGCGGGTTCCGCTGTCATGGTCTCACTTCCGGTCGAAAACGGTATGCGAATCATATCTGACAAATCCATCAGACACGATTTCGACCTGCCTCCTGCAGTCCTCCTACCCGGAAAGCGATGAACGAAGTGCGCGAATCCTTCCCGCAACGTCCCGCAATGTTCAACCGCCGCCGCGTTCTGGGCGGCGTTGTCGCCGGTGCACTCGGTGCTGCGGCCACCACTGCCGCCCTGCCGATCGAGCCGGCGGTTCCCGCCCACGCCCAACAGCCCGCGCCGACCGGCACCTATCGCATCGATGTCCACGCGCATTTCCTGCCGCCGGATTACCGGGCCGCGCTGCTCGAGCATGGACATCTCACCATCGGCGGCTACCCGACACCGGATTGGTCGCCGGAGGCTGCGATCGGGTTCATGGACTTCTACGGCATTCAGGCTCAAGCCTTGTCCGTATCGGACCCGGGTGTGTCGTTTCTCTCCGGCAAGGAAGCCAACGATATGGCCCGCTACTGCAATACCTATGCGGCTGGACTGTTCAAGTCGAACCCGACCCGGTTCGGGGCGTTTGCGGTACTGCCGATGCCTGACATCCTTGCTTCCATCGAGGAGGCAATCTACGCCCTGGACGTGCTGCGTCTGGATGGCGTGATTCTGCTGTCTGCTTACAACGGTGTCTACCTGGGCGATCCGCGCTTCGAGCCGCTGATGGTCGCACTGGACCAGCGCAAGGCCTACGTCTTCGTGCACCCCGCCGCGATCCCGGACAATGCGAAACCTCAACTGCCGCTGCCGGATTTCCTCGAGGAGTTCACCTTCGACACCACCCGGGCCGCCACCATGATGATGGTGACCGGAGTGACCCAGCGTTACCCGAACATCAGATTCCAACTCGCGCACGCAGGCGGCACCCTGCCGTTCCTGTCCCACCGGATCAGCGTGGCCTCTCAGACGGTCCTCGGGCAGTTGTGGCCCGAGAACCTGCCGAAGCCTTCGGTGCTCGACATCCAGCATCAGATCTCGAACTTCTATGTCGACACCGCGCTGAGCGGATCCGCAGCCGCCATGGCGAGTGTTCTGGCGGTCATGAGCCGCGACCATATATCGTTCGGTTCGGACTGGCCCTTCAGCGCACTCACACTGCCGCAGTCCGGAAACCCTGATCCCGCCCCCGGACTCAGCGAAATCTTCGACGCGGACCAGCGATGGGAAGTCGAACGAATCAACCCGCTGCGGCAACTGCCACGCCTGGCCGCGGCGGTCGCCTCATAACCGGCCGAGCGCTCGCCGGACAAGTAGACCAGAGAGAGGCATCGGCATGAGCCGCGCACACCGCATCGATACCCACCAGCACATCGTTCCGCCGCGCTACGCGGAGTGGATGCATGCCAAGGGGATCCGCCCCGGCGGCATCGACCTGCCCTCCTGGTCGGAGTCGGCGGCGCTGGAATTCATGGACGGCCACGGCATTCAGACCGGGATCCTGTCGCTGTCCACGCCCGGTGTCTACTTCGGCGACATCGCTGAGGCGCGGGGCTGGGCGCGGGAGATCAACGAATACAGTGCGGATCTGGTGCGGCGGCAGCCGGACCGCTTCGGGTTCTTCGCGACCCTCACTCTGCCGGACGTGGAGGGCGCGCTCGCCGAAGCCGCATATGCCCTCGACGTGCTGCACGCCGACGGAATCGTGCTGCTCGCCAACAATGACGGCCGCTACCTGGGCGATCCCGGATTCGAGCCCCTGCTGCAGTTCCTGCACGAGCGCGGGGTCGTGGTGTTCATCCACCCCGGCGAACTACCCGCCGAGCCGGTACCCGGCATCCCGACGTTCACCGCCGACTTCCTGCTGGACACCACCCGCACCGCGATCAGCCTCGTCCTCTCCGGAGCAATGACGAAGTATCCGGGTATCAAATTCATCCTCGCCCACGCCGGCGGATTCGTCCCCTACATCGCCTACCGCATCTTCCTGACCATGTTCGCGGCCAATACAGCTGTACCCCAGGTCGAATCGGACTCGAACCCGGTCGCGGGGCACATGGCTCTCCTGAAGCAGTTCTACTATGACATCGCGCTATCGAGCAGCCCGACGGCCCTGCCGAGCCTGCTGGCGGTCGCCGAACCCGACCACATCACCTACGGCAGCGACTTCCCCTTCGCCCCGCCGGCGGCGATCTCTTTCCTCAACAACGAGTTTGAGAACTACCCCCTCGACGACTCCCTCCGCGCCGCCGTCGACCGCGGCAACTGTGAGACGCTCTTCCCGCGCCTGAAGATCTGAGCGCGATGTCCGCAGCGAACCGGCACGCATCGCACAGCTCCGAATCCTTCTAGTCGTCGTCCGGATACTCGGCGAGCTTTCTTGCGGCGATTCGCTGAACAAGCAGCGGAACGAAATCTCGGATAGGGCAGCCGTCGAACTTCCGGAGAGCTTCGTCGACGGTGATCGCTACAACTGTCTCCGGGATTCGTGGATTGCAATCGGCCAACAGTTGACTGACTATCCGGATTTCCTGCGCCTCATCGATATCCATACCCTATCCTCGGCAGCAATGTTCCCGCAGTCAATACTGTGATCGAGTTCAGTGTGGAATCGGTGCGGCCACATCTCCCGGATATCGTACTGTAGCTGCTATTTCGGAGAAATCTTGCGATCGAATCCCTTTAATGTGTCGAGCTGCCAAGCATTTGCAGAGTGCTACACGTGAGAGTGAGCGAATAGTCGGCTAACCAAAGATCGCGGAGGCCTGTGCTGGAATCACTTTCGACGACCGCGATCCGCGTCGCCAGCCTCCATGACACGAGAATGCCATCGGATTCGGCGAGAGCTTACGGTCACCGGCTCAGCCGAGGCGGGTGACGGGTTTGGCGGTGGACAGGTCGCGTTCGATGCCGCGGGCTGCGGTGTGCAGATGGGGGATGAGGTTGGTGCGGATGTCGTCGAGGCTGCGGCGGGAAGCATGGGTGGAGACATTGACTGCCGCGACCACGGCTCCGGAGGTGTCGTGGATCGGGACTGCGACGGAGCGGAGTCCTTCCTCGAGCTCCTGATCGACGAGGGAATAGCCTTGTGCGCGTACGGTTTGCAGTTCGACGCGCAGAGCGGCCGGGTCGGTGATGGTGTTGGCGGTGAATCGTTGCAGCGGGGTGGTGCGCAGGTAGGCGTCGAGGTCGCGGGCGGGGAGTCCGGCCAGCAGGACGTGACCCATGGAGGTGGCGTAGGCGGGGAAGCGGGTGCCGATGTTGATGCTGACGGTCATGATGCGGGAGGCCGCGACGCGGGAGACGTAGACGACATCCTGGCCATCCAGGACCGAGACGGAGCTGGATTCGTGTACCTGCGCGGAGAGCTGTTCCAGGTGGGGTTGTGCCACTTCGGGCAGGGTCATGCTGGACAGGTAGGAGTAGCCGAGTTCGAGCACCTTGGCGGTGAGTGAGAAGTGCTTGCCGTCGGTGCGGACGTAGCCGAGGTCGGTGAGGGTGAGCAGGAAGCGGCGGGCCGCGGCGCGGGTGAGGCCGGTCTCGCGGGCGACATCGGACAGCGTCAACTGTGGGGTGCGGGCGCTGAATGCCTTGATGACCGCGAGCCCGCGTTCGAGCGATTGCACGTAGTGGGTGCCGCGTGTGGTGTCGTCGACCTGACTGTCGAGTTCCCCCATGGCTATTCGTCCTCCTCGACCGATGGCTGCCGTGCCGCGTTCTGCCCGAGGTCGGCCAGCACCTGCTGCCCGATCGCGAAGGCGGCGTTGGCGGCCGGCACTCCGGCGTAGGCGCCGGTGTGCAGCAGCACCTCGGCGATCTCCGCCGCGCTGAGACCGTTACCGAGCGCGGCGCGCACGTGCATGGCGATCTCCTCGTGCCGCCCGAGGGCGGTGAGCACCGCAAGGGTAACGCAACTGCGGGTGCGCCTATCCAATCCGGGCCGCGTCCAGATCGATCCCCACACGGACTCGGTGATGTACTCCTGGAACGGCCGGGTGAACTCGGTGGTGCGTGCGACGGCCCGGTCGACGTGGGCGTCGCCGAGGACCTCGCGGCGTACTGCCATGCCTGCTGCGGCGCGGTCGGTCACGGATTCTCCTTCAGGTGGGCGAGGATCAGGGCATCGACGGTATCGGAGGCTTCGACGCTGGCCAGATGAGCACCGGGGCTGACGATTTCGAGCCGGGCGCCGGTGACGGCTTCGGCGATGCTCCGGCCGTGGTCGGGCGGGCTGGCCGGGTCCTCGGCACCGGCGATCACCAGCGTCGGGGCGGTGATGCGTGGCAGCGCCGCCGCGATGTCCATGGTTTCGATTGCGGCGCAACATGATGCGTACCCCTCGCCGGACTGGGACGCGATCATGTCGGCGAAGAAGCGGGCGCGCTCGGGCTGGTCGGCGAGCCACCGGGGAGTGAACCAGCGCCGCAGTGAGCTCTCCGCGACCGGTCGCATGCCTTCGGCTCGCACGAGGCGGGCGCGCTCGGCCCAAGCGTTCGGCGGCAGTGCCGCCGACGTGCAGCACAGGGTGAGGGTCCGAAGCCGGTGCTGCGCATGCTCACCCACCCACATGCCGGCCATGCCGCCCAGTGACAGGCCGACCCAGTGCGCGCGCCGGATATCGAGGCGGTCCAGCAGCGCGAGGGCATCGGCGGCCAGGTCAGCGAGGGTATACGGGCCCGGCGGTACGGGGGATCCGCCGTGGCCGCGATGGTCGTAGCGCACCACGCGATACCCGGCCGCGGTCAGCGCCGCCAGCTGCGGCTCCCACATGCGCAGGTCGCTGCCGATGGAGCCGCTGAGCAGCACCGGATCACCATCGTCGGGACCGTCGATCGTGTAATTCACCGGAATACTCACTGCGACCGGCCTTTCCACGTCGCCAAAGCTCGCTCGACGAACTCGGCGGCCGAGCCCGTATACCGGTCGGGGGTGAGCAGTTCGTCGATCCGGGCCCGGGAGAGGTACTTCGCGATCTGCGGATCGGCCGCCAGGATATCGGCGAGCTCGCCGCCCCCGGCGAGTGCGGCGCGGCAGCATGCCGTCACCACCGCTCCGGCCTGTTGCCGGCCGAGATCGCCGCTGGATGCTGAAACCAGCTCGATGGCGACGTTTTCCGCGAGCAGCAGGCCGCCGGTGAGGTCCAGGTTGACGCGCATGCGGTCGGGTTCCACTCGCAGGCGTTCGAGGCTGGTGCGCAGCCAGTGCACGGCGGAGCCGGTGGTGCGGAGCAGTTCGAGGTACGGCCGCCATTCGGCGTGCCAGGCGCCGGCGGCCCGCTGGTGTTCGTGGATCGCCGCGGTGAGCAGGTTCGCCACCAATCCCGGTGCCTGGCTTGCGGATCCGGATGCCAGGACGGCGGCGACCGGATTGCGTTTGTGGGGCATGGTGGAGGAGCCGCCGGTGCCGGGCGGTCCCTGTTCCCAGACCTCGCCGACCTCGGTCTGAGCGAGCAGGGTGATATCGCGGGCGATCTTGGCCACGGCCGCGCAGGTCTGGCCGAGCGCCCCGGCGATCTCGGTGATACGGCTGCGTTCGGTGTGCCAGGGCGTGACGGGCTCGGCCAGGCCGAGGCGCCGCGCGACACCGCTGAGGATCGTGAGACCGTCATCGCCCAGGGCGGCCAGTGTTCCGACCGCGCCGCCGAGCTGAACCGCCAGCCGTTCCCGGCGCAACTGCTCGAGCCGGTCCGAGGCCGCGAGCAGGCCGTCGAGCCATCCGGCCGCGGTCAGTCCGAACGTCACCGGGGGCGCCTGCTGCAGCAGACTCCGCCCGGCCATGACCGTGCCGGTGTGGGTTTCGGCCAGCCTGGCCAACTGCTCGGCGCAGGCGCGCAGATCCCCGTCCAGCGCGGACAGGGCGTGCGCGGTGACCAGCATGGTGGCGGTGTCGATGACGTCCTGGCTGGTCGCGCCCAGGTGTACGTATCCGGCGGCCTCCGGCGTCACCCGCGCGGTGAGCGCGCGGACCAGTGGCCCGGCCGGATTGCCGATTCCGACCGCCTGCGCGCCGATCGCGGCGACGTCGTAATGCGCTGCATCGCATTGGGTTTCGATCGCATCGGCGGCTTCGCCGGGAATCAGCCCGGCCTCGGCGGAGGCCCGCGCCAGCGCACCCTCGAAGTCCAGCATGGCCTGTACCCAGGCGCGGTCGCCGAGGTGCTCGGCGACCGGACCGGCGGCGAGCACGCTGTCGAACAGCCGGTCAGACATCGAAGAACACCGTCTCGCCGTCGCCCTGCAGCCGTACGTCGAATGTGTAGCCGTCGTCGGATCGCTCGGCTATCAGTGTGTTTCGCCGCTGCTGCGGCAGCGCGGCCAGGACCGGGTCGGTGCGATGCGTTTCGGTGTGCTCGGGAAAGTAGATGCGGGTGACGACGCGGTGGAACAGCCCGCGCGCGAACACCGAGACATCGATGTGTGGCGCCTGGATGTCGTCCACCGCCCCGGGAACAACCGTGTAGACGGAGTATTCGCCACCACGGGTGTCACTGCGGGCGAAGCCGCGGAACTCGGGGCGCACCTCGCGGCCGTCGTCGGGGTGCGCGAAATGCCCGTCCGGGTCGGCCTGCCAGATCTCGACCATCGCGTCGTCGATCACCTCGCCCTGACCGTCGAGTACCCGCCCGCGGATCCAGCAGCCTCCCGGTGTGCCCAGTGGCACGGCATACGGTCCGTCGTACCAGGTCAGCCCGATGTGCAGATAGGGGCCGACGGTCTGGGAAGGGGTGCTGGGCAAGCTAGATGTCATCGTCGTCCTCGTCGTCCTCGAAAGGTGTGGCATCGTGGCCGCGCAACACGATGTCGAACTCGAAGGCCAGTGCCCACCCCGGCCGGGTGCGTTCGTAGTCGAAGCGGCTGATCAGCAGTTGCCGCCCCGCCTCGGGCACGGCGTTGAAGATGGGGTCCTGGAAGAACAGCGGGTCGCCCGGAAAATACATCTGCGTGACCAGTCGCTGGGTGAAGGCGCGGCCGAAGACCGAGAAATGGATGTGCGCGGGCCGCCAGGCATTGTGGTGATTGCGCCACGGATATGCGCCCGGCTTGATGGTGATGAACTCGTAGCGGCCCGCGCTGTCGGTGAGAACGCGCCCTACCCCGTCGAAGTTCGGGTCGAGCGGGCTGTCCCAGCGGTCGCGGTCGTGGCGGTAGCGGCCGCCCGCATTGGCCTGCCAGATCTCGATGAGGGCATCGGGAATCGGACGGCCGTCGCCGTCGAGGAGCCGGCCGTGCACGACGATGCGCTGCCCCTGTGGTGCGGCGCGGTGCTGGGCGGTCAGGTCGTGGTCGTTGCTGCCGAGGCGGCCCTCACCCAGGACGGGTCCGGTCAGCTCGGTCAGCCGCTGCGGGAGCAACACCAGTGGCTGCTTTGGATGCCGCAGTCCGGTGGACAGGTAGTCCGGCGAATTCAGCGGTGGATGTGTGCCTTCCGGATCGCGGCGATAGCCGGTCAGGATCGGGATTGTCATGCTGTTGCCTCCAGAACCACGGCGAGCCCTTGGCCGACGCCGATGCACAGTGCGGCCAGCCCCCAGCGGCTGCCGCTGCGCCGCATTTCGCGGGCGAGTTGATTGACGATGCGTCCACCGGAGGCGCCGAGCGGATGCCCGATGGCCAGGGCGCCGCCGTTGACGTTGACGATGTCCGGGTCCAGATACGGCCAGTCGGCCAGGCAGGCCAGCGATTGCGCGGCGAAGGCTTCGTTGAGTTCCACGGCGCCGAGGTCGTCCCACCCGATTCCGGCGCGCCGCAGGGCGATTCGCGCCGCCTCGACCGGACCGAGCCCGAACACCTCCGGATCCACCCCCGCCGCGCCCCGACCCGCGATGCGCGCCAGTGGCGCGAAACCGATGCGGTCGGCGAGTCTTTCGTCGCCGAGCAGCAGCGCGGACGCGCCGTCGCTGAGCGGTGAGGCGTTGCCCGCGGTGACCGAGCCGTCGGGACGGAACGATGGCTTCAGCCGTGCGAGGGTTTCGACGGTCGTGCCGGGACGCAGGGGTTCGTCGCGCGTGAGCTGCGTCCCGGGCACGGGGATGACATGGTCGTCGTAGAAGCCGTTGTCCCACGCCTTCGCGGTGAGCTGGTGGCTGCGCGCGGCGAATTCGTCCTGTGCTGTGCGGTCGATTCCGTAACGGGTCGCGAGGATCTCGGTGCTTTCGCCGAGCGATACCGTCCACCGTGTCGGCATGGCGGGATTGGCCAGTCGCCACCCCAGCGTCGTGGAGTGCAGTGTCTCGTTGCCCGCCGGAAAACCCTTGGCGGGCTTGGGCACGACCCACGGTGCGCGGCTCATGGATTCCACGCCGCCCACGACAACGGTTGCGGCGTCCCCGGTTTCGATCAGACGCGAGCCTTGCATGGCGGCGTCCAGGCTGGAACCACAGAGTCGGTTCACAGTGCTACCCGTCACGGCGGTGGGCCACCCTGCCAGGAGCGCGGCCATGCGCGCGACATTGCGATTGTCCTCACCGGCCTGGTTGGCGGCGCCCAGCACCACCTCGTCCACGGTCGCCGGATCCAGCCCGGTGCGGTCGGCGAGCACCCGCAGCACGTGCGCGGCGAGATCGTCGGGACGCGCTCCGCTCAGCGCGCCGCCGTAGCGGCCGAAGGGGGTCCGGATGCCGTCGTAGAGGAAGGCGCCGGTCATGACGCCGCCCGCAGTCGGCGCAGGGCGGACAGTTCCGCGTCGGTCGGCGGCGCGGTGGTCTGCAGATCCGGTGCCACGTGCAGGTTCCAGCCGGTCGCCGCGCGTACCTGCTCGACGGAGATGCCCGGGTGCACCGCGACCAGGACCAGTTCGCCGGTCTCGTCCGGCCGCAGTACGCCGAGGTCGGTGATCACCAGAGTCGGTCCCGCGCCACGCAATCCGAGTGCATGGCGTTCGCCGTTGCCGCGGCCGTGGCCGAGCGAGGTGATGAAATCGACCCGGTCGACGAAGGCCCGGCGTGACTGCCGCACGACGACGAACACCTCGCCGCAGGAGGCCGCGATCTCCGGCGCGCCGCCGGCGCCGGGCAGCCGGATCGCCGGGTGCGCGTAGTCGTCGCCGATGACGGTGGTGTTGATATTGCCGTACTTGTCGATTTGTGCCGCGCCGAGGAATCCGATGTCGATGCGCCCGGGCTGCAGCCAGTAGTTGAAGACCTCCGGCACGGAGATCACCGCGTCGGCGGTTTCGGCGAGGATGCCGTCGCCGATGGAGGCGGGCAGCCGGTCCGGCTTGGATCCCAGCGTGCCCGATTCGTAGATGAGCACCAGTCCGGGGGCGTGGGTGGTGCGGGCGAGATTGGCCGCGGTGGAGGGCAGCCCGATGCCGACGAAGCAGCGGGCGCCGTCGTGCAGTGTCCGGGCGGCGGCGACCGCCATCATCTCATCGGCCGTGTACTCGGATTCGGTTGCGGCGGTCAGGCTTTGGGTGAGGGTCATGCCAGGCTCCCGGCGGTCGGGGTGTACACGGTGTCGGCGAGCCAGCGGGCGAAGGCGTCACGATCACGGCTGATGGCGTCCCAGGCCGTGTAATAGTCGTTGTCGCGTTCGCTGTAGCCCTGCGCGTAGGAGGGATGCGCGCCGCCGGGTACCTCGGCGACGGCGGTGACCGCCCAGGCGGGCAGGACGATCGCGCCCGGCATCGGGGTCAGCTCGTCGACGATCTCCTCGACGGTGACCAGGCTGCGCCGGGCCGCGAGGACGGCTTCCTTCTGCACTCCGAGCAGTCCCCACAGTTGCACATTCCCGTGCCGGTCGGCGCGCTGGGCGTGGATGACGGTGACGTCGGGGGTGAGCGCGGGCACCGCGGCGAGCTGCTCGCCGGTGAACGGGCAGGTGATGGGTTTGATGCTGTCGGTGACCGTCGGCAGATCGGTGCCGATGTAGCCGCGCAGCACCGCGAACGGCAGTCCGGACGCCCCCGCGACATAGCGGTTGGCCATGCCCGCGTGACTGTGCTCCTCGATCTCGAGGGCCACCGGCCAGGCGTGCTGTACGGCGTCGCGGAACCGGTGCAGGGACCCGACGCCCGGGTTGCCGCCCCAGGAGAACACGAGCTTGCGGGCGCATCCCGCGCCGATCATCTGGTCGTAGACGATGTCGGGCGTCATGCGCACCAGGGTCAGGTCGCGGCGGCGCTGGCGGATGATCTCGTGTCCGGCGGCTACCGGGATCAGATGGGTGAACCCTTCGAGGGCGACCGTGTCGCCGTCATGTACGAGCTCGGCCACCGCCTGCGCCAAGGGCGAAATCTTGGCCACACTCACTCCTTCGGTGAAATCTGTTGCTGTCGTGTGGAATTCGAATCAGGGGATTCGTATCGGGCAGAGTGGATCAGTCGAGCCGGATCCAGCACTTGCCGGGCGTGGTGCGCACCGCCTCGAAGGCGCGCGCGGCCTCGGCGAGTGGGAATTCGGCCTGCAGGACCCGACTGGGGGAGAGGCCGCCGTCGAGCAGGGCGGCGGTGTCGGCGAAGTCGGTGGGGTGGTCGTAGATGAGCGAGCCGAGCAGGCGCAGCTGGCGGTAGACGATGTCGAAGCTCGACACTCCCAGCGGTTCGGCATTGATCCCGATCAGCATGGCCGTACCGCCTGGGGCGAGGCGGGCCAGAGCGGGTGGCAGCGCCGCGGCCACGCCGGAGGTCTCGAACAGGAAGCGGAAACCGCTGTCAGATTCCGCCGCCGCGGTCGCACCGAGCGTCTCGGCGAGTATCCGCCGCCCCTCATGCGGCTCGATCACATGCGGTTTGACGCCCGCGTCGACGAGCAGTTCGCACAGGAACAAGCCCTGGGAGCCGGTGCCGACCACGAGGCAGCTGTCGCCGGCGGTGATGCCCGAGCGGCGGATGGCGGCGCGCGCCACCGTCAGCGGTTCGGCGCAGACGAGGTCTGCCAGTTCCACGTGCGGGGCCACCGGAAAGGCGAAATCCGCGGGGACGGCTACGAATTCGGCGAGGACGCCGGGTGCGTTGATGCCGAGGATGATCCGGTTCGGACAGGCGGAGGTGAACCCGGCACGGCACGGCTCGCACTGCAGGCAGCAGTAGTTCGGCTCGATCGCGACCTGTTCGCCGATTCTTTGATCGTCGACCTCCGCGCCGACGGCGACGATATCGCCGACGCCTTCGTGTCCGAGGATCCACGGCAGGTCGGGTACCGCGCGGTGGCCGCGGTACACCGACAGGTCCGAGCCGCATAGTCCGACCCCGCGCATGCGCACCAGGACCTCGCGTGGTCCGCAAGTCGGGTCGGGCACGTCGATGACCGAGATCCGCTCCGGTGCAATGAGAGTCGCTGCCTTCATGCCGTCTCCTAATATGTGCGCTATGCGAACATGTGGTTGCTATACGCACATCGTAGGCTTCTCGGGCTGGTGACTCAAGTCGCTTTTCGGCATCCTCTGTATCGCTTGACCAGTTTTGACCCGGAATTGCCCAGCATGGTCGGCTGATTGACAGTGACTCGGATCACCCCCTACCCTGTGTCTACATTACGCACAAGTGTTCGCATAGCGAACATTCGTCAAAGTTTGGAATCGCTTGTGACTGCACGCTCCATCGCCACCGTCTGCCTGTCCGGCACTCTCGAGGACAAGCTGTCCGCCGCCGCGGCGGCCGGCTTCGACGGCATCGAGGTGTTCGAGAACGACCTGATCGCGAGCCCGCTGAGCCCATCGCAGGTGCGGCGGCGCTGCGCGGACCTGGGCCTGTCGATCGACCTCTATCAACCGATGCGCGACATCGAGGCCGTCCCGCGGCAGGATTTCGAGGCGAATCTGCGCCGGGCAGCACGCAAGTTCGATCTCATGACCGAGCTCGGAACCGACACCGTGCTGGTTTGCTCCTCGGTCGCCCCACAGGCCATGGATGATGACGAACTCGCCGCGGAACAGCTGCGAGTCCTAGCCGGGCACGCGGCCGACCGCGGGCTGCGCGTCGCCTACGAGGCCCTCGCGTGGGGACGGCACGTCAACACCTGGGAACACTCCTGGCGCATCGTCGACATCGCCGATCACCCGGCACTCGGCCTGTGCCTGGACAGCTTCCACATCCTGTCCCGCACCGATGACGCGTCGGGGATCGCGAAACTCCCCGGTGACCGGATCTTCTTCCTGCAGTTGGCCGATGCCCCGCGACTGGCCATGGACGTGCTGCAATGGAGTCGCCACTACCGGTTGTTCCCGGGCCAGGGCGCGTTCGATCTGCCCGCTTTCCTGGGCCATGTGCTCGATGCCGGATACCGCGGGCCGCTCTCGCTCGAAGTCTTCAACGACGTCTTCCGCCAAGCAGATCCGCATCGGGCCGCGCGCGATGCCATGCGCTCACTGCTGTGGCTGGAAGAGGCGCATGCCCTCCGGTCGGGGCGTGCCGAGATCGCGCGGCCACCGGCTCCGCCGCAGCTGCTCGGGCACGCGTTCACCGAACTCGCCGTCGGCGGCGCGGCCGCCGGAACCATCGCGGAAACCCTGACGGCCATGGGTTTCACACACACCGGGACGCATCGGACCAAACCGGTACAGCTGTGGCAGCAGGGGCGGGCGCGGATACTGCTGAACGGCACCATCACCGACCACCACCACCCCGACCTCGCGGAGATCGGTGCTTTCGCCGTGGAAAGCGACGATCCCGGGCGGTCGGCCGCCCGTGCCGACGCCATGCTCGCGCCGATCCTGCCCCGTGCACATGCTCCCGCCGAGGCCGACCTTGCCCACATCGGTGCACCGGACGGGTCCTCGATCTTCTTCTGCCGCACCGGTTCCGACGGCTGGCTCGGTGACTTCACCCCGACCCGAACCGGTTTCGAACTCACGGCCGAAACGCACTCGCCTGTAGGGCTCACCGGCATCGACCACCTCGGCCTGGCCCAGCCCTTCGACTACTTCGACGAAGCCGCGCTGTTCTATCGCGCCGCCCTCGGCCTGGACCTCGAGGATGAGACCCAGTACGCCGCGCCCTACGGGCTGGTGCGCGACCGCACCGTGCGTAATGACACCGAAACTCTACGTATAGTGCTGAGTTCCACGCTGCTACGCCGCGGCTCCTGGGCGCCCGGCGTGCCCGATCCACAGCACGTGGCATTCGAGACCGGTGATATCTTCGCCACCGCGACCGAGTTGCGGCGCCGCGGCGCGCCGATGCTGGACATCCCGGCGAACTACTACGCCGACCTCGACGCCCGAATCGGATTTCCCGCACCTGAACTCGGCTGCATGGCCGCCCTCGGCATCATGTACGACCGCGATGACCACGGCGAGTTTTACCACCTCTACACCGAACTGCTCGGCAGCCGCGTCTTCTTCGAAATCGTCCAGCGCGTCGGCGGCTACCGCGGCTTCGGCGCGGTCAACGCACCGGTCCGCATGAGCGCCCACCGCGCTCGCCGCCTCACCCTCCACCCCAATTCCTGAGCGTCATCGTCGACCCGAAAGAAAGATCAGCAGTGAGTACCTCGACCCCACCCTCATCGACAGCGCCCAAGACTCCCCGCAAGGCCGCGGCCAGCGGCTGGATCGGCAGCGCCCTCGAGTACTACGACTTCTTCGTGTATGCCCAGGCTGCCGCCCTGGTCTTCCCGAACATCTTCTTTCCCAAGGGGAATCCGACAATCGGCATTCTGGTCTCATTGGCGACCTTCGGCGTAGGCTACGTCGCCCGGCCGGTAGGGGCGTTCGTGCTCGGCCACTGGGGTGACCGGCGCGGCCGCAAGAACGTGCTCGTGCTCTGCATGATAGTGATGGGCCTATCCACGTTCCTGGTGGCCCTGTTGCCCACCTATCACTCGGTCGGCTATCTGGCCCCGGTACTGCTGGTGGTCTTGCGGCTCATCCAGGGCTTCGCGGTAGGCGGCGAAATGTCGGGGGCCAGCGCCATGATCGTCGAGCACGCGCCGTTCGGTCGGCGCGGATTCTTCGCCAGCTTCACCCTGCAAGGCACACAGGCCGGGCAACTGCTGGCCGCCGCCGCGTTCCTGCCGATGGCGGCGCTGCTCCCGGCCGACGCCTTCCAAAGCTGGGGCTGGCGAATCCCGTTCCTGCTCAGCTTTTTCGTGCTGCTCGCCGGCTACCTGATCCGCCGCGGGGTCGACGAGACGCCGGCCTTCCAAGCCCAGCAGGACCAACCAGAAGCGGTGAAGGCCCCGATCGTCGAGGCGGTACGCGACAGCGGCTCCAACATGCTGCGCGTGGTGTGCATGGCACTGATGAACGCCATCCCCACCGCCGCCACAGTCTTCGGCGCCACCTACGCCACCAACGCCAGCTACGGCGTCGGCATGAGCAAGACCGGCTTCCTATGGATCTCCGTGGTCGGCAATGCCGTCGCGGTTCTGCTGATTCCGTTCGTCGGCGATCTGTCCGACCGAATCGGCCGCCGTCCGTGCATCATCGTCGGTTCGCTCGGCTCGGGCGCGTTGTCCTTCGCCTACCTCTGGGCGATCAGCCAGAACAATCTGGCCCTGACCTTCGTACTGGCAATTCTCATGTGGGGCTTGGTCTATCAGGGCTACAACGCCGTCTTCCCTGCTTTCTACCAAGAGCTGTTCCCCACTCGCACCCGTGTCACCGGCTTCGCGGTCTCGCAGAATATCGGCACCATGATCACCGCGTTCCTGCCGACCGTTTACGCCCTCGTCGCACCGCCACATGCGAACGTGCCGCTCATCGTCGGTGCCTTCACCTTCGGTTGCGCGGCACTCGCGGCCATCGCCGCCTTCACGGCCCCTGAAACCTACCGCGTCCCGCTCGAGGACCTCGGCACCGCGACTGCGAAATCCGTTCCGTACGAGGAATATCGACGCCTCCGCGCCGGAGTCGTCGCCGTCTGAGCGACCACGGCGACGCATTGCCATTGAACCCGGCCGCCCGAATCCGGGTTCAATGGCCACGGCGATTTCGCCGATCCGGCCATAGTCGGCCCAGCCTGGCTCATTTTGCCCAGATTGCTCATCCCGCCCGGGCGATCTGCGAGATCGTCCAGCCCCGTGCCCGCAGGGCACTGATTTCCACACCTTCCTCCATGTCGACATGCAAAAGCGGGGCCTCCTCTAATCATGTGTGCTGGTCAGGCGTGGTTACCGCCAGAACGCGCACGGCGGAGCCACGCGGACGAATGGGAATTTCGGTGCGTCAGTGGGGAAGTTCAGTGAGCGCCGCCAGGGGCGAGACCAGTGCTTTCAGTGTCGCGCTGAAAGGCTATCGGTGGTAGCCGGTGGTGGTGCCGATCCAGGTGATGAAGTCCTCGGCGTCCTCGTTGGCGCCGTGGCCGGCATCCCAGTACATGGCGGCGTTCACGTTGTCGCCGAGGTTGTGCAACCGGGCTGCGAGATTGCCGACGATGGTAAGCGAGGTGTCGGAGTCCTTGGTGCCCACTCGAATCCACCAGTTCTTGGTCCGGTTCGGGCTCTGACGATCCAGGAAGTGCATGGGGTTCATCAGGTTCAGCTTGTCCGGCAGATCGGCGTCGAGTTCGGCGGAGGCGTTGCCGGTGGCGTGTCGCAGGCTGTACGGGGTGAAGTGGCGGGCTTTGGTGGTGCCCAGACCGAACTCGTTGTTCTCACCGGCCGACAGGTCGAACGCGTCGAACGCCGGGACGTTCTTCTTCCGGGCCCCGACGTGGGCCAGGTAGTCATTCCAGGCGAAGGTCGCCTTTGCGGCCGACCACGTTATCCACGGGTTCTGGCCCAGATAGTCGGCACGCGCCGAATCCGACAGCGCGGCAAGATATTTGGTCGCCGAAGACTGTAAGTAGGTGCGGGTCAGATAGTCGCCGTAGTTGTCGGCGGTGAGGGGACCGAAACTGTTCTCGCCCATTAGTTTCAACCCGGCCTGGTAGCTCGCGAAGGCGGTCTTCAGCTCCCCCGACACGCTCTGGTCCACGAGCCCGCCCGTGCTGAGCGCATTGGCGCCCCAGTTCCATTCGTAGGCCATGTCGGCATGCTCCAGATCGGCGATCGGGCAGTAGTCGGCGCTGGCGAAGACGGCGTCGCTGGCCTGCGCCGCGCCGATCTCCCGCAGGTAAGGGTCGTAGAGCGGGTCGTCGGTGGAGGCTCCGAGCAGTGCCGACATCGCGCCGCCGGCGCTGACGCCGGTAGAGACGATCCAGTCGGTATTGCCCGGGATGCGCCCCGCATTGTGGCGCACATACCGCACGACCGCCTTGAGGTCGACGATCGCCGCCGGAGCCACGCCGTAGTACTCGCCCGCACTGTTGACCAGGTCCCGGCCGCGCGTGCCCGGCTCGACGACGACATATCCGGCAGCGAGGGCCAGATCCGGATTGCTGGCCCGGTTCGCGCCATCGGCGAATCCACCGCCGGGCATCCCGCCGCTGGGCATGGCACCGCTGGGCATGGCACCGCCCATGCCGCTCCCGGCGACCGATGACATGTACCCGGCGATGGAGTTGCTAAGCAGGATCGGCGCGCCGCTCGCGTCGACGGCCTTGCCATCGATTTCCACCGGCACGCTGACATTCAGCGTCTGGTGCTGTTGATCCACCGGCTTCGAGACGTAGGAGATTCCTGTGTAGGAGCGATAGGTGACCGATTTGCTACCGGCGGACGTAGTCACGGTCTTCTGTGCGGTCGTGTACCGGTTCGGGTCGAAGGCCAGTGCGTCCGGCTCGTTTTCGGCGCTCGTGTTGTGCTGGCCAGAGCGGGTGCCGCAGGCGATCGCGGCGAAAGGTAGCACCCCCATCGCGGCGATCCCCTTGAGCATGGTCCTGCGTTGCACGGTCTCTCCCTTCGCCGACACCAATTGTTGGTTATATTGTTGACAATATATCTCCGGTGAATCTGCGCGGAAGCTGGGAGATAACTCAAAACTCTGTCTGTCATCACAGGAGCCCCGCCCGGCAGGCGGTCGGGCGGGGCGTCGGCGGCCGGAAGAGGCCGGTGCCGGTCAGGTTCTCATTTCGCCGGGGTGTTCGGCATGGGCTGGTTGATCGTGGTGAAGTACTGCACCGCGGCGAGAATCGCGACGGGTGCGGTCACGGCGAGATTGCCGATCAGGGTGCCCAGGAAGCCGACCACGGACATGCCGACGATGCAGCCGAAGACGCCGGCGGGCAGCGCGCCGAACATGGCGGTCAACGCGCCGGTGACGGTGGCCAGGGTGACGCCGCCGAGGATGCAGCCGACGCCGGCGCCAGCGATGCCGCCGACCAGGGTGCCGACGGTGGCGCCCAGCGAGATGGTGTCTTTCATGCGGTTCCACGCCGCCTGTTCGCGGTCGTAGGCGTTCTTCCACGGCGCCTGGTCCTCGTACGGCAGCGCGACCGGCTTGTAGACGGCGTGGTCGAGGTCCATTTCCGGGGTCAGGGTGGCGGTGCGATCGGAGATGTTCGCGGCGATCGGGAACTCGAAATCGTCGACGCGGAACTTCAATTCGGTGCCGGCGATGGTGGCGCCGTTGGCTGCCTTGATCTTGAAGATGCCGTCCTCGACGACCATCGACCCGGCATCGGTCTTGATGACGGTGTCGGTGTTGGAGTTCGTCACGGCGTAGTTGATCGTGTCGCCATCGGTGCTCCGGGCCTGGGCGGTGCCCGTGGTGATGCCGAGTGTGGCCGCGGCCAGTGCGGCGGTGACGGCGATGCTTCGCATTTGCATAGGTTTCCTCATCAGGATGTATTTCGAGACCCGAATTCTGTTCGATACGAACGAATTCGGAGTTTGTGGTGGCTCTACACGGGCTGGGTCGTGGAGCCTTCGGTGGCGGCAAGGTCGTCTGCCGCGTTGATCGCGTCGACCTCCGGATTGCGTCGGACGAAGGCGAGCGTGAGCAGCGCGATTACCGCCGCGGCGGAGAACATGCCGAACCCGCTGGTGGTGAGGCCGTGTGAGAGCAGCACGCCGCCGAACCAGGGGCCGAAGATGGAGCCCCAGCGGCCCACCGCGGAGACCCAGCCCAGGGCGGTGGCGCGCACGCTGGGCAGGTAGTACGAGCTGGTGGAGGCGTAGATCAAAGTCTGTGCGCTGAACAGGAATCCGCCGGTGGCGAAGACGACCACGTAGGTCCATACCAGCGGCATGTGATTCACCAGCAGTCCGACGCCGACCGCGGTGCAGGCGAACCAGGCCATCGCGACCCGCTGCGGTCCGAAGCGGTCGGCCAGCGGACCGGCGACCAGCATGCCGACGATGCCGCCGAGGTTGATCACGAGCAGGAAACTGATGGCCGAACCCAGGTTGTAGCCGTGGCCACGCATCATGGTCGGCAGCCAGGTATTCATGCCGTACACGAGCAGCAGGCCGAAGAACGATGCCACCCAGAACAGCAGGGTGGTTGTGCGCACCGGTGCCGCGAACAGCGCCCGGACATCCCCGCGGCGGCGCTCCGCACCCGGCTCCGGCGCGTAGAACCCCAGGGGCACACCGTATTTCGAGGCCAACGCGGTGGCGCGCTCGGTACGGCCGCTGGAGATCAGATAGGTGATCGATTCCGGCAGCAGCGCCCACACCACCGGAATCAGCAGCAGTGGCAGCATGCCCAGCCAGTACACCGAACGCCAGCCCAAAGCGTGCACCACCGACATGGCCAGTGCGCCCGCAAGTGCGCCCCCGGCCTGGTGGGCGGTCATCAGGAAGGTGACCGCGATGGCCTTGCGGCGTGGAGGTGCGAATTCCTGGACCAGCGCGATGCAGGTGGGCAGCAGTGCGCCCAGTCCGTAGCCGGAGATGAAGCGGGCGACGGCGAAGACGCCGACCGAGGGCGCGGTGGCCGCGCCGCCCGAGGCGAGTGAGAAGATGACCACCCCGGCCAGTAGTAGGCGCCGGCGCCCGATCCGGTCGGTCAGCAGCCCCGCGGTCAGCGCGCCCAGCAGCATCCCGAAGTTGGTGAGGCTGCCGATGTCACCGGCCACCGCCTTGGTGAGGTGAAAAGCCTTGTCGTCCAGCACACCCGGCAGCACAGCGCCGTAGACGAACAGATCGAGGCCGTCGAGGAGAACGAGGAACCAACACAGCGCGATGACGCGGGTGGCCAGGGTGGTGATGGCGGTGGAACCGCCGGGTTGGGCTATCGCGGACAACGGAATCTCTTTCGTCCAGTGGTGTGGATCACGGTGACGCACGCTACAACGTCAGAGATCCGGTGCACAATATTTTGGGCAAAATTGTTAACAATTGATTCGAATGGGTTGGCACGACGCCGAGCCCTCCGTGTCAAACGTTCGAAATACCCTCAGCGACTGCTAGTTTCAGGTCTCCCGCGTCAGGTCGTCGGCGGTCGGTGTGCCGTGGGTATGGAAGGACTCGATGGTCTTCAGCCCCCATGCCTGCCCCTTGGCGCGCTCGGCTTCGGTCCAATCCACCCGATGCCAATCCGGTGCCAGGATCAGCCGCGCTCCCGGATTGCACAGCTCGATGCGGTTGCCGCCGGGTTCGTAGACGTAGAGGAAGAACGTCTGCTGGATGGCATGTTTGTGCGGTCCGGTCTCGATGAACACGCCCTGGTCCAGGGCGACGTCGCAGGCGCGCAGAATGTCGGCGCGGCTGTCGGCGGCGAAGGCGATGTGGTGCAACCGCCCCGACAACCCCAAGTTGTCGCGGGTGTAGACGAGGTCGTAGCTCTTGTTGGTGAACGTGGTCCACGCGGCCGCGACCGACCCGTCGTCGAGCATGATCTGCTCGGTCGTCAACGCGCCCAGGACGTCGACGAGAAAATCACGATTGTCCCCCGGCGTGCGCCCGAGGAAATTCACGTGATCGAGGCGGCGGGCGGGAACACCGCCACTGGGGTAGGCGGCAGCTTGGTTCTTCAGCGCCGGACGGGTCTCCTCGGTGCACTGGAACCATTCCGCCTCGTAGTAGAGGCCGAATTCGTGCCCGTCCGGATCCGTGAACAGGTAGGTGGGTCCGAAGCCGGGTTCGCCGTCGGCCCAGCCGATTCCGTATCCGGTCGTTTCGATGGCATCCACCCGCCCTCGCAATGCCTCGGGGCTCGCGGCCCGTAGGTGGGTTCGGGCGATGCCCGCGTGCCGGTGTGCTCGCAGGGTGAGGGTGTGGTGCTGGTAGTCGTCCCAGGCGTGCAGGTAGACCCGATCACCCTCGGACCCGACCACCCGCAATCCCAGGAAATCGGTGCAGAACCGAACGCTCTCCTCGAGTTTCGGGGTGAGCAGTTGCACATGCGCCAGATGCGCGATCTCGTGGCGAGGTGCCATGATTGCGGTCCTCCTTGACCGTCGGGCGCGTCATGCGCGAGGAAAAGCCCTACCGGCGAACAGCTTTCGAGCGGTGCGCACCACGCCTGCGGAGCGCGCCCGCGGCGGGGTGACGGTGGTGTCCATGTCGATATCGATCAGCAGGTGCCCGGAGGGATGCTCCATGTCCACCCGCCGTGGCCCCGGGGGCAGGCCCGCGGCGAGCTCGTGCCCGACCGCTCCGGGAGTCATCATCGCGGTTGCGGCGCTGATCGCGGCGAACACGCCGATGGACGTGTGCGGCTGCACCGGGATGAACGAGCGCGTGCACACCGTCCCGCCATCGCAGGCGGGTGTGAGAAGCACGGTCTTGGGCACCGAGGTCTCCGCCACATCGCCGAGCCCCATCAGCTGAGCGGCCTTGCGGCGCAGGTTGTCCACGCGGCCGAGCAGTGCGGCGTCCGTCGCCAGGTCCGCGACCGGCTCGTAGCCGGTGAGCCCGAAGCTCGCCGCGGTCGCGACCACCACGGGCATGCCGTTGTCCACGCAGGTCACGTCGATGCCGTCGATGTGGTCGCGCAGTCGGCCGGTCGGGAACAGGCCCGCGGTGGCCGATCCGGCGGTGTCCTCGAACGACAACACCACCGGCGCGGCCGTCCCGGGCACACCATCGATGCGAGTATCGCCGGAGTAGACGGGCAGGCCGTCACGGACCGGGAACGTGGCGGAGGCGATGCTGCCGGAATTGATCTGATGGATGCGGACAGTCGCGCTGTCACCACCGGCGGTCACGAGCCCGGTTTCGACGGCGAAGGGCCCGACTCCGGCGAGTATGTTGCCGCAGTTCTGCCGGTCGGACACGGTCGGCTGGTCGACGCCCAGCTGCAGGAACAGGTAGTCCACGTCCACGCCGGGCCGCCGCGACGGAGAAACCACCGCGACCTTGCTGGTCAACGATGTCGCCGCGCCCAGGCCGTCGATCTGGCGGGGATCCGGGGATCCCATGATCCGCAGCAGCAGATCGTCGCGGGCCGTCGGATCGGCGGGCAGGTCGGCGGCGAGGAAGTAGCCGCCCTTGGAGGTCCCGCCGCGCATCCAGAGGCACGGAACGCCTTCGGATTCCGGGTTCGAGCTGCCCGGTCGCACCGCGGTCATCGATCCTCCTTGGCGATGTAGTCCTCGTAGGAGATATAGGTGATGCCGAATTCGTCGAGGCGGGAACGCAATCCGTAGCGGTCCAGGCCGAGTTCGCCCCGCCGGAACGCCTCCCGGCTGTCCTGCTCCTTGGTCAGTCGCGCTGCCGAGGCCGTCAGAACCTCCGGGACCCGCCCGCGCGGCACGCAGGTCACGCCGTCGTCGTCGGCGACGATCACGTCGCCAGGATGAACCACCTGGCCCTCCAGCACGATCGGCACGTTGATCGCGCCGGCGGTCGCCTTGACCGAGCCCTGCGCGCTCACCGCGGTCGACCAGGCCGGGAAGCCCATCTCCTGCAATTCGGCGACATCCCGGACACCGCAGCCCAATACGACGCCGCGCACGCCGCGCTGTCGCAGGGCGGTGGCGAACAGCTCGCCGAACAACCCGTCGGTGGACGGCGAATTCGTCACCACCACAAGGACATCCCCGGCACGGCACTGCTCGACCGCGACATGGATCATCAGGTTGTCGCCCGGCCAGCAGACCACGGTGACCGCGGTCCCGCCGATCCGCGCGCCCGGCCAGGCCGGGCGCAGCCGCGGGCCCAGATATCCGACGCGACCGGCCGCCTCGTGCACGGTGGCCACGCCGTATTCCCCCAGCCGGGCGGCGTCCTCGATCGATGCCCGGGGCGGATCGGTGACAACGATGTTCTGCATGTCGCTCTACTCCTTGGTGAAGCTGATCGCGCGGTCTTCGGCGATGGCGCGCAGGGCGTCTCGCGTAGCCGCCGCGATGCGGGGGGTGATGCCGAGGTCGGCCAGCTGTACGGCCGCCGCGTCCATTTCCTCGGCGCGCCGCGTCGCATGGGCGTAGGTGCCCGAGATCAGGCGTTCGATCATGTCCGCGTCGAAGCGGACGAACTCGGTGATCAGATGGTGGTGGAACCACTCTTGGCAGCCCGCGGCCCGCGCGCCAGCCTCGGCCTCGACGACGGCGGCGGCCAGCCCCTTGTAGACGATGCTGCGCAGCAGTTTTCGAGAACTTGCCGCGCCGATCGGGCCGTCGACCTGCTCGATGGCGACACCGAACTCGGACATCATGGTGGCGAACAATGGTGCGGCTGGACCGGACGCCGCCATCGGGGTGTACAGACCTTTGCCCGGCACCGGTGCCATGATGGCCACGTCGACCAGATCGCCGCCATGGTCATGGATCTGCTCGCCCAGCAGAACTTTCAGGGCCGGACTGGTCGTATTCGCCTCGGCCCAGATGGTTCCCGGGCACAGGGCGGGCACGGCGGCCAGCACCGCCGCCTCGGCTTCCGTGCCGGTGGTCAGTGAGAAGACCAGCTCGGCATCGCGTATCGCGTCGGCTTCGTCGTCGCGTTGGGACACGCCATGCGGTGCGGAGATTTTGGGGTCGTACCCGCGGACGGATGCGCCGGCGGCGACCAGATCGCGGGCGAACTCGCCTCCGGCTTCCCCGAATCCGAGCACTGCGACCCGCAGGCGATGTGGCGGTGTCGGGGTCACGAGAGGGTGGCGGTGACGTGCGGGTAATGGCGCACGAAGGCCTCGGCGCGGCTGTTCTTCAGCAGGCCCAGATTCGGTCCGGCGTTGCGCTCGAGCTGCACGCCACGGCGGGCGGCCAGGTCCTCGTAGTAGGTCCACATGTGTTCCTGGGCGCCCAGGCAGCGCATGGCCTTGCGTTTGGTCTCGAAGACCTCGGTGATGTCGAGCAGCACGTCGGGCCGGAACTCCGACATCTCCGACTGATGCGGTTCGAAGCTGAAAACCGGTGGCGCGCCGAGGGGTTCGCCAGGAGCGTCGTAGCCGACGGCCTGCGCGAGGATGCGCGCCTGCATGGCCATGCGCGCCGCGGCGGGGTGATCGCCGTTGTAGGGGTCGGCGAGGGTGTGGGTGAGCACCACGGTGGGGGAGGTCTCCCGGTAGACGCGCACCAACCGGTCGACGAGCTCGGCCGACTCCAGCAAGGGGTAGTCGCCCGCGTCGAGGAACCGGATGTCCGCGCCGAGCACATCCGCGGCGGCCCGGGCTTCGTCCCGACGCAGCGCCTTGATCTCGTCGAGTTGCTTGCCTTCCCGCCACGCCTTGGCCGATTCGCCGCGCTCGCCGTAGCTCAGGCACACCACGGTGGCCCGTTCGCCGCGGGTGGCGGCCAGGGCGATGGCTCCGCCCGCGCGCCAGACGAAATCGCCGGCGTGGGCGCTCACAACGAGTAGCGATTCGGTTGCCTTATCGGCCATTGCTTCACCTCATGAGTTCAGGAGTGCCGCACAGCGCGGCGCGTTCTGGACGTCCGTGTCTCGGGTCACGTCCTGAATTCAAGGTAGGTGTTTGTTGGCGAAATTGTCAACAATCTTAGTGGCGAAGCCGCCCTGAACCTCTGTTTGCGCAGGTAGTTGGGTTAATCCGATGCGTTGAGAGCGGTGATCACGCTGTCCAGGTGATCCCGCATGGCCTGTTCGGCCGCGGCAGGGTCGTGCGCGATGATCGCCTCGACCACGGCGAGATGCTCGGCGAGGGAGACTTGCGGGCGGCCCGGGCGCAGCGACAGCTGGAACTGGAAGCGCACTACCTGCGTGTTGAGCCGGCCGATGAGATCGGCCGCGGTGTGCTGCCCGGCCATTTCCGCGATCGCCGCGTGCAGCTCGTGGTTGAGGCTCGAATACTTCAGCGGCTCGCCGTCGCGCACCGCGGCGGCGAGTTGGTCGGCGTAGCCGCGCAATCGCTCGCGGTCGGCATCGGTGGCTCGCTCGGCGGCCTTCGCGGCGATCAGGCCCTCCAAAACCTTTCGGCATTCCAGGATTTCGACGGCCTGCTGCGTGGAGACCGCCCGTACCCGCGCGCCGCGGTTGGGAATCCGCTCCACCAGCCCCTCGCTGATCAGCTCGTCGATCGCGGCGCGCACGCTGCCCCGCGTGACGCCGTACTGCTCGACCAGGTCCGCCTCGACCAGCCGCTGTCCCGGCGCGACCTCACCGCGGCGCACGGACCCGCGCAGGCGTTCGAGCGCGATGGCCTTGCCCTGCGTTCCCCGTTCGAGCTCCTCCGACTGCGACACCGGCCTGTCCTGACTGTAGGTGATCAATATTGTCGGAAATTATGCCAACAACTTGCCCGGGTCGGCCAATGGCGGCAACGTGCCGTAGCGGCCGGGTCGGGATCCCGTCCGATTCGGTTGAGGGTCTTGAACTGTGCGGTGACCCCTGTCAAACTCCTGTCGGCAATATTGTTGACATTTATGTCACCAAAGAGTGGTGGATGGTTATGAGTAGCACTGGTACGAGCACGGCTGCATGGCTCTCGCGGGCCGACGTCCGGCAGACGGTCCGGGCCGGATTGATCGGGGGACTGGTTGGCGGCGTGTGCATCTGGATCTACGAGGCGATCGTGTGGGTCGGTGTGCAGCATCAGATGCCGATGAAGGGGATACCGCGCAATGCGACCGGATTGACGTTCGGTCAGCACGTGCAAACCTCGCTGGGAGCCTGGGCATATGTGCTCGGCACGGTGATCCACTTCGCGTTCGCGCTGGGCTGGGGTGTGCTGTTCGCGGCGATCTGGCCGTATTTCCGTCGCCGCGGGATCGAGGCGACGCTGGTCGCACTGCCCTATGCGATGCTCGCGTGGATCGTGATGCACCTGTCGATCGCTCTGGTTTCGGACTCCCACCCGAATTACGGGGATTCCGCAGTGGTGATCGGCGGGTTCATGTCCCACTTCTGCTACGCCGTGCCGCTGGCTCTGGTGGTGAAACAGCAACTGGCGCAGCGGAAATAGCGGCGCAGCGCCGAAGATGTCAGGCTCGGCGTCGAGGGCGCAGGCGGACGGATTCGGACGGGGCGGTTTGCCGACACTGTCAGTCGGGAATCCCGACGCAATCAGCCGCATGTCATGTTCCGTGACTTTGGAGGACGATCGCGATGAGCGGTAGCCCCGAGCCCGCATCGAACGGCAAATCCACGGCGCGAAGAATCGGGGTGGTCGAGCATGATCCCTTGGCGGCGCGCATGTTGCCCGACGCGGAGTGCTTGCGGTTGCTGGCCGATGTTCGATTCGGCCGAATCGTGTAGTCGCGGTATGCGTTACCGGCCATCCGGCCCGTGAATCACATGGTCGACGGGGAAGTGATCGTCGTCGGAACCGGTGTGGGCGTGGGCATCCCGCCGTATCAGCATGTAGTCGCCTACGAGGTCGACACCCTCGACCTGGACACACAGCAGGGCCGGTGTGTGATCGTGACCGGTACTGCCGAACCGGTCACCGACCCCGACGAACTCGACCGATATCGCCGGTCGCTGCACTCACGACTCCCGGGCGGGCAGGAAAAGATCCTGCGCATTCACCCCGCGGCCATTACCGGCATCGAATACCTGGAGCCGAGGAGAAACGACCGCTAGCCACCCGGCTGTGAGGTCTCGCGACGATGGCCGGTCGCCTCTCGAATCATGTCGAGCAGACCGTCCATAGCGGCGAGTGCCGATCCTTTGTCGGAATAGATCAGGCCAGGATGTCGATCAGAGAAGGCTTCATAGGCGTGGCTGGATGGTGACCACCGTACGTGTATGGCGGACAGTGGGATTCCGTGGTCGAGTGTCGCCACGAAGACTCCGAATCCAGGCAGGTACACATGAGCATTATCTGCCGCCTGTTACTTTCTGGATACTGCCGAAGGACACGAGTTCACGAACCGCTCAGCACCCACGACAACACTGATCTCACTCGATCCACCCGTTCCCTTCACTGCGCTGGGGCCCGGCTATGGTGGGGCCGAACTGCGTTTGATCCCGCCGACTCATGGAGGAGTGCCTGCGTGGCCGCTGGTGTCGAAGGCGCGAACGTTATCCTGCGCAACAGCTGCGGAGAGGTTCTGCTTTTCCTGCGTGACGACAAGCCTGACATCCCGTTTCCGAACACTTGGGCGCTGCCGGGCGGTCACGTCGAGCCAGGGGAGACACCATTGCAGTGCCTGCTCCGGGAGATCGCCGAGGAGCTTGGCATAGATCTTGACCCGAACACCGTTTCACCGTTGTGCTCGCGGCGGCGGCCGTGGGGCATGATCGAGCACACCTTCACCACGGTCCTGGATCTCGACCTGGATCTGATCGAGGTGACGGAGGGACAGGGTCTGGCCTGGTTCGGACCTACCGAAATCGCGGAGATGGCGCTGGGATTCGAGGAAAACGACATGCTGGCGGATTTCTTCGCTGCCGACGCCGCGAGGTGAGCGTGTGGCGCGCGGTCACGGTCGTTCGGAAGAAGAGCATCGGTACCCGACACCCGGTGCGGTCGCGGATACGGCGCGGTCAGTTGTACCGGAGTGGTCGACCGCATTGCGGGCACTGTGCCTCGTCTTTGAGATGCGCTTCTTCGGTTTCGGTACCAGGAACTATTGCTATCAATGACTTTCGGCATATCGCCCCGTGCTGATTCACACGCCGCACGGGCGGTCGTTGCCGTGTCCATCCGACGTAATGCATGACCGCGTCGAAGGTGTCGGCGTCTCGGAGCTTGGTTGGCTCGGCGAAGCATGCGATGTAGATGTGTTCGTCGTGGTTCCGGCAGTTGTCCGCGCATCGTTGCCGGGCGAGCGGTGAACAAGACCTGTCGAATTCGGCTGTTGGCAGACTCTCGGGCGCGGTGAGTTGCGGGAGGTCGGAGAGCGGGATACCACTCCAGACGCCGGATGGGTCGGGGCCGTGAACGGACAGGTCGTCGATCAATGCCTCGAACCACTCTTGGTCGGTTGCGTATGACGTGAGTCGTGCGGTTCGCTCGAGGTATTGCGCTGTGGCAGCGGCCATCCGTGGTTCCCACTCGGGATCGTCGCGTGGCCTGCATCGGCACCCGAGGACGCCGCGTTCGTTGCCGTAGGAGCCCTCGTGGACCGCTATTCGCTGCTTGCACCATCTGCACACGACGCCACGAAGCCTCACCGTCGCTGCCCTGGTCGTCGTGTCGATATACATCGCGTGGCAGCGCTGACAGATCATGCAGCGGCCGTCGAGCGCTTGCAGCAGTTGATCGAGCTGGTGCTCGCCGAGCTTGTGCCGCTTGGCGCGCTTGGCCAGCGCGGATTTCGGCAACTGCGGCATGCACCCGCCGACGCAATCGCGATGTGTCTCGGCCTCATCTGCCATGGCACGGTCCTGTCATCGATGAACAGTGCAAGCTCGTGTCTTGTCGGCCCCCCGAGCCTGCTCGAATGTCGCAGGCGCGCATGTCGATGATCTCACGTAAGGGACAGCATGCAGCACGAAACTCGATTGACCTTGCATCGGCCGAGGCCGCGACTTCTCACATTCGGCGGCCGCGGCGGACGGTCTGGCGGGGAATCGGCTTGCGGCGCTGCCGGGTGGGCTTGGGCTGGTCATGGCCCCCAGGCGTTGATGGATCGACGGCGGGGGTCCGGGCAACCGATTGGCTGTCAGGCAGTGCGGTCGGTTTGCGTGAGGTGCCGGTGGAACGTTTCGACTGGGCACGTTCGATGCGGCGGCGTAGTTCGTGCGCGAATTCGGCCAGTCGCTGATCGCGGTGCAGGTAGTCCGGGATCGGCCGTAGATTCCCGGTGTATTGCAGGTCAGTGATGGCTTGGAATGATATTGCGCTGGCGGCGAGTCCGGGATTGGGGTGGTGGGCGAGGATCCAGATGTCGGCGCGGTCTCGGAGTTCGCGGGCGGGGTCGGTGACCAGGAGCAGGGATGAGCCGAGGTCGTTGTAGTTGTCGGTGCTGATGGCTGCGATCAAGGTATTGGTGTCGAGGCCGTGAGCGTCGGCGAGAGCGATGGTCTCCAGCAGGATTGGCCAGTATCGAGAGCTGCCGGCGGTGCGGTAGAGCACGGCCGGGAGTGCGATGTAGAGGCGGCGTTCGGTGTGCTGGTCGGCAAGTTCTTTGACGTAGTGGTGGTAGTCGTCGCGCATTCTTTCCAGCCGTTCAGGGCTGGCGGGAGGCCAGTCGGAAGCGTCCGCGGTTTCGCTGCCCCGGTATGGCGCTGCCGCAAGCGTCTCGGTGGCATTGGCCCGACCGATCAGCGCGTACGTGTCGTATGTGTCTGTAGAGCAGAGCGTTTCGGCACCTGCGCTGTTTGTCGCTAGCAGCGAAACCGCCGCGATCGGGGGAACCTCGGCGAGTACTTCCTGGTCGGCCTGAGCGGCGATCGGTCCAGGCGATGGCGTGATTGGGACAGCGGTGTTCACGTTCGGAGCGACGAGGCGTCGGCGTAGTTCGTGTGCGTAGTCGGCGAGATCGGTCTCGGTGCCTGGCCACGACGTGGGCACCGGTGCCCACGCTCCGGAGTAGGGGGCATCACGTAAGGCGCGGAAGCCGTTCGCGGCGGGGGCGGTGAGGACGGGCAAGGTGTTGAGGCGTGCGATGAGGTCCGTCAGGTCGTCAATACTTGCGGTGGTGAGGGTTTCGACGGATGCGACGGTGAGCGGGTTGGGAACCGGGGCTAGGCGCTGTTGGATCCAGCGGTCGGCGCGGGCACGGAGCACGGCGGCGGTATCTCGGGCGTTGACCAATGATTCCCCGAGGTCTTCGAAGTTGTTGGTGGCGATGACAGTTACGAGCTCGTCGGTGTCGAGCCGGTGGGCGTCGGCGAGCGCGAGCGTGTCGAGCAGCTCTCGGTAGTTCGGGGACTGTTTGGCTTCGTGGAAGAACATGGCGGGCAGTGCTCGGCCGAGCAGGTATTGGCCGCGGGCGTCGGCGAGTAGTCCGATGGCGTGGCGGTAGTTCGTGCCGATGCGACGGTCGGCGGCGGCTTGTTCTTCGCGCATGATGTCGGTGGCGGAGCGGTTGTCGTCTTCGCGGGCCAGGACGCGGGCGAAGCAGTGGAAGGGTTCCTGGGGGTCGTCGGGTTGCTGGTCGCCGGAGATGTCGACGAGGGCGTCGGTGGCGACGTAGAGGCGGTTGAGTTCGGATCCGCGGGTGAGCCCGACGTAGGCCAGCCCGCGCCCGAGGGTGGCGTTGAGCAGCATGCGGGCGCGGCAGACGGTGATGCCTTGGGCGCGGTGGGTGGTGGTGGCGTAGCCGAGTTCGACGTGCTCGCTGATGTAGTCGGCGGGCAGGACGACGGTGCCGCGGTGAGTGGTGCCGGTGACGGTGATCGAGCCGTCGTGGTGGATGCGATGGATGCGCCACAGGTCGCCGTTGTCGACGCCGGTGCCTTTGCGGATGCCGCCGAGGATCTTGAGGCGGGGATTGTTGTGGCGGGTGACGACGATGTCGCCGAGGTATCCGCTGTGCCCGTCGGACAACAGGATTCGGCCTCCGTCGGCGCGGACGCGGCCGCTGGCGAGGTGGGCGGCTTGGGTGGCGGCGTTGAGTTTGGAGACGTCGTCGAGGGTGGCGGCGATCATGACAGAGGAGATGTCGGCGGCAGTGTCGGCGAGGTGCTCGGTGAGGATCTGGGTGCGTAATTCGTCGCTCATCCCGTGGCTGATGCGGCCGTGGCTGTTGTAGAACTTCCAGGCGTCCTTGGCTTTTCCGGCGCGGACGGCGAGGGTGGCTTCGGCTTCTTCGGGGTCGTTGAATCGCACCAGCTGGTCGAGTTCGGGGGCGTGGGTGTCGCGGGCGATGGTGGCGATGATGCCGCCGGACTCGACCGCCGAAAGCTGTTCGGGGTCACCGATACCGCGGATGACCGCGCCGTGGGTGGTGGCCACCGATAGGAGGGCGTCGAGGTCGAAGGTGGCGACCATGGCGGCCTCGTCGACGAGAAGCATTGTCCCGGGCGCCAGTCCGGTGGCCACACCGAAGTCGAGTTGAGCGAAGAGTTTGTGGATGGTGCGGGCTGGGGTGTGCAGGCTGGCGCCGAGTTCGCGTGCCGCTGAGGCTGAGGGGGCGAGCGCGATGACGGTGTGCCCGGTGCTCTGCCAGGCGTCGGCGACGGCTTTCATGGCGGTGGTTTTGCCGCTGCCGGCGGGGCCGATCGCGACGGCGAGTCTGGTGCCGACGGTGCACAGGTAGCGGGTGATGGCGCGTTGGCCGGGGTTGAGGGGGTGGGTCTCGGTCTTGTCGGTGCGAGCGATGGCGGCGTCGACCTTCTGGGTGGCGACGACCTCGCCGAAAGGGGTTCGCGCGGCGTCGAGGAGGCGGGTTTCGGCGTCGAGGACGGCGGTGGAGGTGTAGCGGGTGGCACCTGTAACGGTGAAAATGCTCTCCCCGGAGGCGCGGGCCATCGCCGCGGGGATGGGGTCAGGGTCGACGGACAGCTGCAGCGAATGGGTATCGCGCACAAGGGCTGTGACATGTTCGACCGCAGCGCGCTGCGCGTCGTCGTGATCGAAGTCGCAGAGGGCGAGGCGGTCTTCGACCGCGGAGCGGATGTTGGCTTCGGTCCATGTCGCACGGCGGCGGGCCACGATCTCGGCGACCTCGACTGCGATCGGCTCCGGCTCGTACATCGCACGTGCTGCCGTTCGGCAGGCGGTCTGGATTCGTTGCAGCAGGGCCTCATCGGGCTCGGGGGCGAACCGCGCGGCCAGCACGATGTGTGCCTGGGTGCGGTCGGCGAGCGAGTCGAATAGGTACCGGTCGAGTCGATGGGTGATCGCCTGCTCCAGCTTCGCCGGTGTAGCGCTCAGGACGCCGGCGATGCCGCCGAGGTCGACACCGACCGCGACCGCGGCCTCGTCAGGATCGAACGGGCGCGGTGCCTCGGGATGGGTGTGCGCCCACAGCAATTCGTCGACGAACCGGGCTCCATCACGGCCGTGTCCGAACAGGCACTGGTAGCGGGCATCCCATTCGGTGACCATCTGACGCAACGACTTCGGCAGCGGCTTCTGCATGCGAGTTTCCAGCGTCGCCTGCTGAGCCAGCTTGTACTGGGTGGCGAGCTTCGGGTTGTGCCCGTGCACGGCGCGATACTGGGCGGCGAGTTGTTCGAAGCGGGCAATGATGTCGTCGCGGCGGGAGAACTCGGCAATCATGTCCTCGCCGACACCGACCACTTCGAGGACGGATTCTTTGCCGCGGCCGCGGAAGCGTTCTTCGAACCGCCATCCCATGCAGCGCTTGAGTTTTCCGACGATGATGGCGTTGTAGCGGCACGACAGCGACACCGCCGCCGCGTACAGGGCGCGCGCGTCGAGGGCGGACCATTTGCCGTCGGAGCCGAGGACCTTGCCCGAAATCACACCGTGGGTGTGCGGGTTCATGTCACCGGCGCGGTTGTCCCAGTGATGGAACGCGGCGACGATCAGCCCGGTTGCGTCGATCTGCATGACGCCGTTGGCGCCGCGGCGGGTCACCGCGTACCGGGATTCGGCGAAGGCGAGGACCTCCTGCACGGCTTCGAGATGGCAGCGCCAGATCTCCCGGCGGATCGCGTCGGTGCCCAAGCCCCACAGGATCGAGATGGATTTGGCCGGGGTGAACACGCAATCGAACCCGGCCACCGCCTTGCGCGTGCCGGACTTCTCCGCGGCGAGCGCATCGTTGATTTCGGCGCGGGACGGAGCTCGCCCCAGCACGGTATTGAGGTGTTCGCGGGCGGCGTCGGTGCGCAGGATGGTGCGCTCATCCCAGTCCGGACGGCGCCGGTGCAGAGTGGTGAACGCGTCGACGTGACGATCGAAAAGTTCTCGGATAGGGGAGGGCTCGGTCGTGTATTCGTAGAACATTCGACCGATCTGCGCGGCCTCGACCGCCTGCTTCGCGGTCTTTCCGTCCGCGATCGCCGCAGCGATGATGGCGTCGGAATTCGGATGCAGTCCCTCCCCGAACAATGCCTGCATTTGTGCTTCGGTGACCTGGCCGGACAAGCCGAGCGCTGCGGCGCCCGCGCCCATCCATATACCGGGTGGAGTGCCATTTTCGATGTAATAGTCGGTGAGGTCCCTGGTCCGGTCGCGCAACCGATCACCGCAGGCAACCTGCCTGGTGAGGTACTCGTAGCCGTCTCCGGCATGTAAGCGGTGAAGGGTCATCACATGATCGAATGTGCTCCGGAAAACACTGCTCTGTAAATCATTGCCCTATGGCGTGCATTGAAAATGCAAGAGGTGTGTCTTTGTAAGGAAGAGTACCCATATGGGATGTGATGGAACGCTGGATCTGGTGTTGAAAACAGCTAGAACTGGATGGGATTGTGGAAATGAAAAATAGAAGGTGATGAATGGAAGGAAGCGGTGCGCGGCGCGGCGAGCTCGCGCTGACGGGACCATCGACGAGAAAGGTGGTACGGGATGGCAGAGAAAGTGACTGCGCGCGCGTGGGCGCGGAAGGTGACTGCACGGATGTTGGCCGAGCAGGCATGCGTGCTGAAGACCAACGAAGCCGATCTTGCCGAATTCCGCAAGCAGCACGGTCGGTGGGAACGGGCCGGTCGACGGCGCGATGCGGCGATCGCGACAGTGAATGCGCGCTACCAGCAGGCCGAGGCGGACGCCGAAGCGGGCGCGGGAGCCGCGCTCGGTCGTCTGCACGCGCGGGGAATGGGTGAAGCCCAGCTGTGTGAGATCACCGGGCTCAGTGCGGTGCGTGTGCGGCGGCTGCTGCGCCTGCCACTCGAATCCGTCCCGGCCACGCTGGCCGGGGCGGGAGACTCACCACCGGTCGTTGTCGATGAGGGTGGAGCGGGGAATGGTGCGGCGCAGGCCGGGCAGGCGGAAGATCCGCAGAGCGACACGGGATTCCCACAGTCCGTGCTTGAAGGCCCATGTCCAATGTCCCAGCAGCCAAATGAACAAGCCGAGCGCCAGCCAGGGCAGTCTGGAGGGGATGGCGTGCGCTGGGCGGAACACGATCGTGAGCAGTGAGTCGAAGAACAGGAAGAAGCCGACGATGCGGGCGAGGATAGGGAACGCCCACCACAGCAGCATCGACACGAGAACGATGACGGCTGTCAACCAGATCAGACCCATCAGAACAACTCCTTTGCGATCGACAGCATGGTCAGGCATGGAGCAGTGCCTCGATTGGACGCCGATACCTGCTGGCAGATACCGGGATCGGGGAACTGGATTCGATCAACCGTGGATGGCGTGGGGAGACCGGTCGTAGAAGGAGGCCTGGCCGATCAGCCGCTCCTCGTGCGCGCAGAAGACATGGACGTTGACCGCGTCGAGCAGATCGTCACGATCCTGAGTGAGTTCGTGCACCTGCCATGCGAGCCTGCGGTTTTCGGATTCGACGGTTCGCAGCCGCCTCGACAGCAGCACGACCAGCGCCGCGCAGACATCGAGATTGCATGCGCACGGGTCGACGGGGAACTCGTCGTGGACCGAAGCGGCTGGCGTGCGGCGGCCCGGGGTGTTGTGGGCAGGCATAGTGGCCACCTCCGAACGGGATTGGGCCCAGCCCGAACCCGCCCCGCGATGACCGCGGGGCGGTTCGGCCTGGGCGTTGGGGCAGACAGGCCCGTGCAGGAGCCGTGAGCGACTAGAAGTCGGGCTGGTCACCGACTCCGGCGCCGACGAGGGCAGGCTTGCCGCGGCGCGCGGGCGGCTGTTTCGCCGGTGCCTTCTTCGTCACCGGTGCAGTCGCGTGCGGGTCGTCGTCCAACTCGACCTGACCCGCGCCCTCGGGTTCATCGACGGAGACCGCGACGGTGGTGAACCGCAGCGAGGCCGCGATGTCGTCGGCCATGACCTCGGTGATCCACTGGGTGACATCGTTGCGGTCCTGGTAATTGCGCTGGCGCAGTCGACCGTTGACGATGACGCGAGCGCCCTTGAACAGGCTCGCCGCGACGTGGTCGGCCATCTCGCCCCACACGACGCAGCGCATGAACGCCGTTGCGCCGTCGCGCCATTCGCCCGAGGCGCGATCGTAAACGCGCGAGTTCTGCGCGACAGTCAGATTCGCGACCACCTGACCGGTGACCAATTGCTTGTAGTCAGGGTCCGCGGTGAGGTTGCCGACCACCGTGACGATGATTTCTCCAGTCATGACAATGCACTCCTCGAGTCGAAGGGAAAGAGCGAGAGGCAGACCGCCGCGTCCCTCCGGAATCCCGATACCGAAAATTCCGTGATCGGGTGGTGCCCCGGAGGGCTGGCGATCTGCGGCTCCGCCATCAGGGGTGGGCCGGGCCCGTAGGGCCGTCGGGGGTTCTGCGGCGCGGAATGGGGATCGCCGCTTGCGGCGACCGGAGCGCAGCGGAGGCTCGTCCCCATTCCGTGGCGCAGGTTCATCGGCGGGAACCCGGCCCACCCCTGATCCCCTTGGGGCAGATCGCCGGGACTCCGGGACATACCCGATGACTCGCTCAACCTCCTTCACTCTCGTTGCTGCGGTGCTGGAATAGCAGGGCAGCGAACGGGTTTGGGCGGAGCGGCGTGTATGGATTGGGATGGATCGTGTCTAGGAGATCGACCTGACACGATGCACATGGTTCGGATCGCGCAGATCGTCGTCGCCGTGCTCATCGCAGTAAGCAGTCGACAGCCAGCGGCGGATTCCCCAGCGTTCCATATCGATCCACCGCGTCGCCGCGTTCATACATCCAGACCGCCAGCAGCCAAGCTTCCGTCGGACAGCCGATGGAAATGCTGCACGGAGCCCTTACTGGATCCCTTTCTGCTCATGCTGTACCTCCTTTCGTGGGTCTGGGGGTGTAAGTTAGCGCCGGGTGGTGAGGTGTCGTGGGTGGCGGGCGCCGATGGTGAATCCGCTGGTGATGGTTCGCTCTAGCTCGCGGGCGGTGAACTCGTGATGTCCGATGTGGATGGCTGCCGCGGTGGTTAGTGCGTCGCGGGCGAGGTGAGGGTCGAGTGTCTGCCCGGCGATGAGACGTCCGAGTGTGAGCGCGGCCCGGAACAGGGTGGTGTTGCGTGTGCCGGGTGTTGCGGTCCGGACTTTGCTGGTTTCCGCGGTGAGGATGGCCTGCAGGTAGGCGTCGGGATGTTGTGGCGGTGCACCGGGATTGCCCGGTGGTGTCGGTGGCGGTGTGAGAAGTGCCTGCAGCCATTCGGGCAGATCGGCGACCGGTTTGTTGGCGAGGACTCGGTAGTCGCCGTCGATGGTGTGTGAGCCGACGGCGACGACATATCCACCGTGCCCGCGGGTGTCGATGCCGGGGCCGAGGCGAGCGGTGGTGTTGGGCAGTCGTAATCCCTGTGGGGCCCCGTAGTACAGGTGGCGTCCGGTGCCGGACGGTGTGGCGACGGTGTAGGTGAGTAGCGAGGTTTGCTGTGCGGTGGTGATGGCGAGGTGGCGAAGGACTGCGGGGCCGTCGATCCCGTGATGGGTGTCGAGGTCGATGACGTGCAGTTGGCTGGGGCCGGTGGCGATGCCGATGTTGTAGTGCGGGTTGGTGTTCCACCATCGGCGGATGCGTTCGGGGTCGGTGGTGGCTTCGCGGGGCCACTCGCGCAATGCTGGGCGTTTGGAACCGGGCCGGAGTGGAAAGACGAACCAGCCACGGGCCGCGGCGGCGTGGGCGGCGGCACGGAATCGGTTGGTAGGCATGGGGAACTCCTGGGACTAGATCGCTCGAAGGTGTCGAGGAGTTGGTCCTGGTGCTGGCGGGCGGGCGGACCGGTAGGTTGCCCGCCCGCTAGCAATCAGGTGTCAGGAGTCGATATCGATGGTGTTGGCGTCGAGGTCGCCTGCGGCGGCTTGTTCGACCGGGGTGAGGTGGTGGCCGTTGTCGGCGAGGAAGTGCAGGTAGCGGCGGACACCGCGGTCGGTGTGACGCCATGCGTCCTTGCCGGTGCGCTTTTCGTAGGCGCCGAGGACCAGGCCGAGGGTGATCACCTGGCAGCGTGCGGGTTTGGCGTCGCTGATCGTTTTCAGCAGCTCGCTGCGCCACCCGGTGATCCCCAAAAGCTCGTGGGCGGTCTTGTCGGCGTTGTACTCGTTGATCAGTCCGGGATCGTCGGCGAGGGCTTCGGCCACGAACATCGCTGCCAGCACGGGCGGGGTCTTGCGGGTCAGGAACGCGGTGACGAATTCCCGCCTTGCCTGCAGGGCCGCCTCGCCCTGCTTGTTGAGTTCCCGCACACGGCGGGCGGCCTGCTTCTCCTGTTCCCGCTTTTCCTCGGCGAGACGTTCGGCTTCGGCGCGCCGTTCAGCCGCGGCAGCTGCCGCCTCCTGGCGGTGCTGAGCGACAACCGGATCCACGTCACCAGAATCGCCATCGGCGTGCTCGGAGTCGGCGGGACCGGCCGGATCGGGAACGCTGGCCGGATCGTTCTCCTGGTTGGTGAAGTCGGAGGCCAGTCGCAAATCGGTGTCGGCGAGCCGCTCGGCGCGCAGGTAGTAGGCGGGCTCCCACAATTGGCGTTGCTCGACGCTGTCGGCGTGGCGCATCCCTTCGGCGGGCGTGGTGTCGGGCTGGCCCTTGGTGTGCCAGTCGACGGTGCTGGGATGGACTGTTGCGCCGGTGTCACGATCGAGCAGAGCCTGCTCATCGGTGGGCAGACAGTAGACCACCCAGCAGTCGGGATGAGCGTGGATATGAGCAGGGGTGACTTGGTCGCCGTCGCTGGTCCGCAACTCGATGTCGGCGACGAATCGGTCGTCCTCGTCGGTGGGTTCGGTCGTGAGTACACCGAATCCGAGCGCGGCATACGGCAGCGATTCCAGGAACTGGTAGCGGGATTCGGCGCGGTCGAGCCCGATACGTTTGGCTTCGTAGCCGAACGCGCTGCGCGAGACGGACATGAGCCTGGCGACCGCGTCGGTGTCGCCGACCGCCTCGTACTCGGCGATCACGGCGGCCTGCTCGAAATCGAGCTGACCGGAATCCACGACCCGGCGGGCGGTGTCGCTGCCGCCCACCGCCACAGCCAGCTTCACCTGATCCCGCTTGCGGATCCCGACCTCGCGGCCGATCCGAGCCAGTGAGGCACCGAAGGCGTACATCTGTGCCATCCCGCGGGCCCGGTCACCCTCGGTCAACGCGATCCGGTAGTCGTTGGCAGTGATCTGCTGCGCCGTGCGCCGGATCGCGCGTTCGGGTGCGTCGATGGCCGGCGCGGGGGTCACCCAGACCGGAACTTTCTTCACCTTCAACGCCAGTGCGGTCAGCAGTCGCACCTGCCCCTCCCAGACGGTGATGGTGCCGTCGGTTTCGCGATGCCCCAGCACCGGGATCAGGACACCGTGCTGGCGGATCGAGTCGGCGACGTCGGGATGGTCGGCGAGATCGAAGTTCTTGCGCACGTTTTCATCGATCACCAACTGCGCCGGGGGCAGCAGCAACGCCTCCACGGCGTCGGTGTCGCCGTCATCTCGAGCGGCAACGCCAAGCTCTCTACCGGCCGGATCGATCCTGAGTTGGGGGTCCTCGCCGGAGGTTGGTGTCGGGGGTATCGGGGTGGTGTCGATCGTGGTGGACATTGATCAGTTCCTTCCGAAACGGAAAAGGCCGGGCATCGACATCGCTGATGCCCGCCCGTAGCGGTTGTGTGACTGGATTGAAAGATGCTGGGAGAGAGCGTTTATGAGTGTTCGGCGGCCTGTGGTTGGGTGCGGGTGGTGACGTTGAGCGGATACAACGCCCAGATTCCGGTGTCGCTGACGCGGAAGATCCAGTGCTTGCCGTTCCAGCCGCCGATATCGGCTCGCCATGCGGCGATGGTCTGTTCATCCAGATGCGAGACCGAACCCGCAGTCCCGAAGTGCTGGGCGTGCGCGTATTCCTCGCGAGAGAGCGTGTCGATCATCGAACTCAACCTCCTGGAGAGATGAAAATGGGCCAGGCACCCGGTGATTGGTGGCGACTGGCCCGTTGGGGACAAAATGTTCAGTTGTTGGGATTCGGTCGACCTTCTGGTGAATCATGATGTGGCAGAGAGCGTCTCGATCAGACCAGGGTCATCGCATGTACGGCCAGATCGTCGAGGGCGCTGGCGCGGTCGGGGTCGGGCACGGTTTGGGAGTAGCTGGTGACCGCGTTGGCGATCCCGGCGGCGGTGAGCTGTCCACCGGCGATGAAGTGCGACAGGATGCCGCCGCGTTCGGTGTCGCTGAACCCGAGGCGTTTGGCCAGTACCTCCATGGTCCGTTCGGGCTGAGTGACCGGCGCGCCGGCGGCGTGTTCGAGTTCGTCGACGCGGGCGGCGAAGAACTCCGGCGACAACCATTCGGCAACCTTGTCGCGAGTCTCGGCAGTGATGACGGCCAGCTTCTTGCGGTAGGTGTCCTGCGACCAGGACACGGTCCCGGTGTCGAGGCGCTCGCCGATATGCCGGTGGGTGTGGGCGAACAACGGCAACGTCAGCCCGTTGCCGCAGATCTTCACCCACAACTCGGGCGTCAATCGCACCGCGCGATGACCGGTTTCGTCGTTGCTGAACCGGAACCCTGCGAACATGACCGGCTCGCTGCCGGGCTCGTAGCCCTTGCCCTCGGAGGCTGCTGCACGCCGCCACCGATCCACCTCGCCTCCGACCGCTCGGCGCGCGGCTTCCAATTCCGGATTGGCGAAGGGACTGCGATAGTTCTCGAGGAACCGTGGTGCGAGTGCGGAGACCTGCGGCGAATAGACCTTGCAGTGCATCGACGACTCGGTCAGATCGCAGTCGCGGACCTCGACGTCGGCCCCGGCGCCACGAATGCCGTCGAGGACCGCGGCAAGGACATCGAGGTTGTCGATGATCCCGTACCGATCCGACACCATCGCCCGCAGCACCCCGGGCTCACACGGCCCCGCAGAAGTGAACAGCCGCAACAGAAATGACCGGTCATCCGGTTCCGGCAGGTCATTGCTGACCGGGCCGTGCAGCCAGCCGTTGACGTTGCTGTCGTACAGATCCAGGCGATCACGGTCCCGCAACCGGCGCAGATAGCGGATCGGAATACCGAGCTTGTCGGCGATCTGCCCATCGGCCGCGGTCGTCGGCTGATAGAGACCATCGACCGAGGTGACACCGCGCTCGTCGACCACGGGGGAGACACCGAACAGCTCCATCATCCCGGTGTTCGAACGCAGCGAATCCGCCGACGCGACAACATCGACTTTGGCGGCCTGCTGCTGCTCGAGCAGCGGCACCAACTCCTGCAACGACAGATGACGAACATTGGAGAAGATCGACACCGAACTGTCCTTTCTCGGAAGGGATTTCAAGCCGGACTTGGGTGTGGACCGCAAATGCATCAGGAGCGGTCGGCTCACAACTCGATGTGGTCGCGGACGGCCTGCACGAGCGCCGCCGCGGTGTTGACCTCGGTGCGTGCGCGGGCCAGTCGCAGGGTTGCGGCGTGCATGCGCATGGCGGCGAGGTCATGGGTGTGGACGGCGCGCTGCAGACGGCGATTGGCCGCGTCGTGCCGGAAGTGCGCGACCCGCATATCGGTGAGGAAATGCATCGCGATCGCTTGCAGCACCCGGTCCATGGCGTCCTGGATGTGTTGGGGCTGATTGCCGAGCAGGCGCCCGAGGTCGGTCACCAGGCGGCCGGATTCACCCAGCACGAGGGTGGGGGTACCTGGTTCGTGTCCGGACCAGGCGGGGCGGAAGGCGACAGCGGCGGCTGGAGCGGCCATCCATCGGCCGCCCACCGTGAGCCCGCAGAATTGGAAAACGACCATCGGCCGCGATTCGTGGTGATCGTCGGTCTGCATGATCTGCTCGGACAGCTCGACGAGCACAGTCCCCTCGGCCCGGACCTCGTCGGTCGGATGCAAGGTGTACTCGCTGCGAAGATCGAGCGGTCCGTCGCTGGCGCGCTGCGTGAAATCGGGAAGTGACATCGGACTGGAATCCTTTCCAAGACAGGGGATATGGATGCAGACGGGGACTTCAGGGACCGCCGGAACGGGCGGTGTCGGGCGACTTGGGCGTGCACGAAGCACGGCGTCGATCAGTTGGTGTCGGCCGGTTGATCGGGCCAGGTTGCGATGACTTGCTCGGAGATCAAGTCCGTGATCTGGATCGATTCGACGGTTTCGTGGTGCGCGGCATTATGGGCGACGATGGAGGCCGGGGTCGGCGTGTGCGTTCGGCACGCGTGTGCCGTCGTCGAATACGGAAACATGGACCCGTGCACGATGATCCGGGCGTCGGCGATGATGCCTTGACCGAAGTGCTCACCAAGCTCGCAGCGCGGCGGCAGCGTGAGATAGGTCGTTTCACCAACGGATAGCCGCCGCAGCGGCACCAGTGGATGTTCAACCCACCAGCTACGATGGCGGCGATTCACAGAAAAGCCCTGCGGCAGAAGCGAAGCCAGCATCGCTGCATCACATGCGGTAAGACGTGCAGTGACCGTGATTCGAGCCTCGTTGCCGACGTACCGCACTCGAACTGGGAATTCGGTCTCGCTGCCGATCCGTCGCCGACGCGTCTGCGGACATGCTGGATCGGCATCCTTGATGGACTCCTCCCTGCGTGAACTCCTTGTAGGACAAAGAAAGTGGATGAGAAGGCGGCAAACCTGGTCGCTTCTTCTGGTGTGATCGGTGGAGATCGGCTGGCATCGGCCCCGAGGGCATGCCGATGCCAGCCGACGATCGGAGCCCGCGCTGTGCGGCGCGTTCATACCGACGGCGCGGCGGGCTGAGGTACCTGTCAGGTGATGATCACCAGTTGCCGGGAGGGCGCAGCTCGGTGGTGATCCAGCCTTTGCGCTGGTGCTCCATCCGGCCCGCGAGGGCCATCGCCCGCGCAGGTCCGCTCTGGGGCGTGACCCAGACCGTCGCGCAGAACTCGACGACATCCTCGGCGCACCAGCATGTGTGCACCGAGTGCAGCCGATGACAACCATGCGCACGCAGCGACCGTGTGACCAGCGCCGACAGCAATCTTGCCGACACCATGGCGCGCAGCTGAGTCGCCGGTCGGCGATGATCGAACACCTCCAGCACCATCACCAGAAAATGCGACAACCACTGACGGGCAGCCTCGGGATCGGCACGGACCGTGTCCATTTCGAGGGTGCCCGAACTGGACGAGCCGGTCATGGCACAACAGTGCCGGGTGCCGGTCCCGACTCGGGAACGAGCAGCGAAGCGCTCTCAGTTCGTGGCTGACTCAGACCGTCGATGACATCGTCGGCGCAGGTGACCAATTGGGCCAGACCGTCGGCGATGAACCGATGGCATCCCGCGGACGTAACCGAGGTGACCGGACCCGGGACCGCGAATCCGGGCCGACCCAAGCGCTGGGCCCATCGCAGGGTCGACGCCGAACCGGACCGAACACTCGCCTCGACCGTCACCGCTGCCGCCGACAAAGCGGCGATCAGCCTGTTCCGGTCCAGAAGCGCATACCGATGGGGCCTTGCGCCCGGCGGATACTCGCTGACGACCACACCGGATGCCGCGATCTCGTCCAGCAACTGCCGATGCGCGCTCGGATAGGCAACATCGAGGCCACACGGCAGAATCGCCACCGTGGCCCTGCCCGCGGCCAGTGCGCCACCATGCGCCCTCGCATCGATACCGAACCCGGCACCCGACACCACCGTCCACCGCCGGCCGGACAGATCCTCGGCGAACTCGGTCGCGATCCGATCGCCGTATCCGGAACTGGCACGCGAGCCGGTCACCGCGATCGCCCGCGCGGTGACCTCCCGCAACGAACGCGCACCACGCACCCACAACGCCAACGGCGCCACATCGCCGGGATTCTGCGAACCCGACGGGAGACACGACAGCAACTCACTCGGCCACTCGCCATCGTCCGGGGTCACCAACCTGCCCCCCAAACGCTCGATCCGTTCGAGATCGTGTGCGGCAGCCTCGAACCCACCGCTAAACTCGACCCTCGAACGCAACACAGGATCGGGTAGTCCACCCCTCAGCAGGACAGCAGCCGCCTCGACCACGCCGACACTGCCGACCAGCTCGAACAACGGCCTCGACGGACCACGCGCAGCACGCGCCAGCAGTGCCCAGGCAAGACGATCGGAATCCGCTGTGCTCACTTCGCGACCTCCATCGGCGTATTCGGCTGCACGACACCGATATCGACCCGCAACGCGGCGGCGGAATCGACACCGTGACGAACGAGCTTCTCGAGCCGATCCGGAGCCATCGCGGCCCGCAGACCCACGTCGAGCAGATGAGCCATCCGATGCTCGGGATTCGCGGCCAGCGCGGACTCCAGCGCGATCCCCGCCAGGATGCCATCGCCGCGCCGGTAGGCGCTGAACGCCAACAACATTGCCGCATCCGCACGATCCGGCCCCACGAGCGCCCTGGTCAGGGTCAGCCACATCTGTTCCGCCGCAACTGCATACGCACCGGCGGTGACGCCGAACATCGTGTCCCGCACGGTGAGGTCGCGTAAGGCGACCGCAACTTCGGCCAACGCCGTGTGCGCGGGCGTTCGCCCGTCAGCAGACCTCTTGATCACCTCGATCGCCCGCCACAATGCCATCCGGCTGTACGCATCCGGATTGTTGATCCGCACTGCCCGCACAAACCGTTTCTGCGCATCCGCGGCCGCCTCCGCCAAAACTGGGGCCACCAACTCCCGCAGGGTCTCGTCGGCAGCAACCAGATCCACAAGCTCTGCACGAGAGCGGAAGAGCGGGCAAGCGTCCTCGAACACCCGCCGCACGGCCAGCATCGAAGCGTTCGGATCAGGCAGACTGCCATGGACGTACGGGTGATCCAAATTCCACCAGGGCGCACCGTATTCGATCGTGGTGACACCCCACGCGTTGGTGAGAACAACACCGATTTCGGCCAATTTCCGACCCAGCGCATCAACCAGATCCCGATGCGGGCGATGAGCACGGGCACCAGGGCAAAGCGCAGGCGCGACCCGATCATCAACCACAACAGCCAGCGCGGCCACGATGTCGCGACCGGAACAGACATGCGCGATCTCGGATACCAGCGGGATATCGGCCCCGCGCGCACGGTGTGGGAGGTCGACCCGCAGCGCCGAATGAACCTCGTGCGCACCGTTACCCGGTGGCTGTTTGACCGTGACTACGACCAGCGAGCGTTCCGGGACGAATCCGAGCATGGCGGGGATATCGGCAATGAGATCGCCAGGACCCTCGATGTGAACCTGCGACGACATGGCAAGGCTCCTTCGTTGCGAAGTAAGCCCCACAGACGCAACGCGTCACCGAATCACTTCGATCGCGCCGCGCCCTTCGGGGCGGTGGGCGCAACGCGTTGACACCGGCGGCGGACAAGGGCGGTCAAGCCGCAGCAGACACCACCGCAGCACACCGTGCACCGGTTGGCACGGCTTCTCCCGACTCGATGCGGCTTGACCGCCCGCGCCGCCGGTGTAGCGTGCGCCCGCCCACCGCCCCGAAGGCACAGGCGCATCGATCGCCTCGGCGCTCGGAAGGTCGTTTTCTGACATCCCATATGGGTTGTGGAGGAGCTGATTGCAGCGGCTCACTGGCCCGTTCGATCCTGGAATTACCGCTCAGGAGTATCGAAACGAGAAACCATAGCAATCGACAGGCAATCACCCGGCCTCTTGTCTGGCGTCGACACTATTAGGAGAGTCGCCTATGCCTACCAGCGATGAATACCTGACCAGAGCGCAAGTCGCGCACCGGTTGAAGTTATCCGCGAAGACGCTCGCGAACTGGAAATCAATCGGCAAGGGACCGAGGTGCGTTCGTCTCGCTGGTGGGCGCGTCCGATACCCCAGCGAGGAGTACCTCGCGTGGGAGCGGACGGAATTCGATCCGTAAGGCGGGAAGGGGTCTGGCTTGGTGAGGGAAAGGTTGGTTCCGGGCGGGCGTCCGCAGAAGCATCAACTGCAGCCCGTGAAGGATGCTAACGGTATTTGGCGGCTGGACCGTGTTCGGCACAGGACCTTCAGTGGCGCGTACACGACCACGAGCGGGTCTGGCTACACCCAGGATGAGTGCTTGGAGGACTGGGAGCAACGATTCGAGGTCAACCGTAACAAGGGATCGGTTCGCAAGCGCCGCAACGGTGTTGCTCAGAAGAGGTTCACAACCGAGGACAAGATGATCGACGTCTTCGACTGGTTCATCGACGTGTGTGAACGACGGGTGGTCAAAGGTGAGATCAAGCGCCAGACAGTGGACACCTACAAGCGAATGATCTACGTCTCCGAGGGGCCGAGGTCCAAGGATGACGCCATACGGCTGGAAACCGAGATGGGTGGACTCACACTGGGAGAGGTCGGCGATTCGGGTTATCTCGCCGACTATCTGGACGATATCGCGGTAGTTGCGCCGGGTATCGCGCACCAGCACTATTCGATCCTCTCGGGCATCTTCAAGCGGCTCGTACTCAATGGTCCCTTCAAGTACAGCCCAATGCTTCCCGTCTCGAACCCGTCCGCGCGCGGAGGACAGCAGCGGGCCTTGCGGTTGGCGGAACGTGAAGCGCTGTATGACCTTTTCACCGCTCGCGCTCGGTGGACGAAGTACCGAGTGATGTTGCTCCTGCTCTTGCTGGGTACAGGCCTGCGAATCGGCGAGGCACTCGCATTGCGTTGGATGGACGTGGATCTGCGGGCGGGTGACGAGTGCGCGGTCATCCATGTCTGCGGCACAGTCGTCAAGGGTGTGCACGGTTCCTTCCGGCAAGAGAAGCGCAAGAACAACGGACGCTTCTACTACCTGACGCTGCCGATGTGGCTGACGGTTGAACTGCGGGAATGGCGTCGTCTGGCCGGGGACGTCGAGGAGACGGCCCATGTGCTGGTGAGTAAGCGGGGTTGCCTCGTGTCGACGGCAGCCGCGGACCAACTGCTGCAGAAGGTGGTTCGGGGCACGGCCCTGGAATGGGTGCAGTACGGCAACCTCCGAGACACTGCCGCGACACACGTGGCAGGCAAGACGAACGATCCGCTGCGGGCCAGTGCCCAACTGGGGCACAAGGAGGCGTCCACGATCGCGACGGTGCACTACATCGACCCCGAGGGATACACGCGTCCAGCAGTGGACAACGTCGTGGCGATGGAGTCGCTGCGACCTTCAAAACGTGAGCAAAGTGTGAGTCTGGAGGCCGCGTAATGTACTCGCAACGCTGTGACCTTGACGTTCCACGTGTTCAAGGCGTATCAACCTGGGTACAGCTACCGATGTAACCGGTAAGACGACGCGTGGAGAGAGGCGGTCCAGGTGTCGATGCGTCCTTCGTTGCCGACACGCCTGTGGCGCGTGCGGCCATGGAACCCCAGTCCGCTCATGCGTGTCTCGGATCGGGCCGAGGTGGTGTTGCGGGCGGTGGCGGTGGTCGTGGTGGCCGCGGCGGTGCCGGTGGCGGGGGCTATCGGGTCGGTGAGTTATACCGGTGCGCAGGCGCGGATCGAGGCGCAGGACGCGGGGAAGGTGAAGGTCAGCGCGACCGAGACCGCGGATGCGGTGCGGCTGCCGGATCCGGATCATTACGCGGGGCATCAGGATCGGTATCAGGCTCCGGTGCAATGGAATATCGACGGGAAGACCGCGACGGCCACCGTGGATGTGACCGGGCCGCAGCCCGCGGGGTCCACGGTGACGCTGTGGGTCAAGAACGGGCAGCCCACGCTGGCTCCGGCCCGGCCGGGGGCCGCCGCCGCGGAGGGGATCGGGACGGGGCTCGCGGTGCTGGTCGAGACCTGGTGTGCCGCAGCGGCGACGGTGTGGTTCACCGGCACCGTGTTCGATGCCAGACGGTATGCGCGGTGGGAGCGCGAGTGGCGGGGGATCAACCGACCGATCGGTAAGGATCTGTAAGCCGCTGCGCCGGTTCAGTATTCGCCGTGGATGAGATTGCGGGGCGGCTCGCCCGACAGGTAGCGCGCGATCTCGGCGGCGGCGATGGTCCAGCCGCGGTGCAGATTGCCGTTGCTGCTGCCGCCGACGTGCGGGGTCAGCAGCAGTCCCGGAGCGTCCCACAGGGGATGGCCGGCGGGCAGCGGCTCGGGGTCGGTGACGTCGAGAATGGCGCGCAGGCGGCCGGATCGGAGTTCGGCCAGCAGATCGTCGGTGCGCACCACCGGGCCGCGCGCGGCATTGACCAGGATGGCGTCGTCGGCCATGCGGGCCAGGAAGGCGGCGTCGACCATGCCGATGGTGGCCGCGGTCACCGGGACCATGAGCACGACGGCGTCGAAATGCGGGAGCAGGTCGGGGATCTCGTCCACGCCGTGCACGCCGTCGCGCGCTTGCGTACCGACCAGTTCGACTGTGGTGTCGAAGGGCTCCAGCATGCGCCGCAGCTCGGTGGCCAGATCACCCGCGCCGATGATCAGGATTCGCTTGCCGTGCAAGGTGTCCGTGCGGTGCTGGGTCCAGCGGTGCTCGCGCTGGGCCACCGCGAAACCGGTGAATTCCCGGTACACGCTGAGCAATCCGGTGATCGCCCACTCCGCCGTGCTGGCGCCGTGCGCGCCGCGCCCGGTGGAGATCATCACCCCCTCGGGCAGCTTGCCCACCCAGATCTCGGCCCCGGCGGTGAGCAGTTGCACCAGCCGCAGTTTCGGCAGCGAGCGCGCCAGCTCGACCGCCTCGGGGCGACCGGCGAGGAAGGTGGGCACCAGCACCTCGGCCTCGTCGGCTCCGGCGGGCAGCGGCTCGCCGAGGGTATAGCGCAGTGGCCGCGCACCCTCGAGCCGCGAGATCGCCTCGAAACCATGGTCGTCCGGAACCAGCACCGTCACCGTCATGACTGCGACGCTAGCCGACCGGGCGCGAGTCGGTCGTCCCGGTCAGTACCGGGGGTGAGCGAGATAGCGGGCGGGCGCGCCCAGCAGCCAGCGAATCAGTGCGACGGTCAGCACGATGATTCCGAGGGAGGTGAGGGCCGGCGTGGCGATGAGCCAGCCGGCGTCGATCAACGCGAGACCGAGCACGGCGAGCATGCGATGTCCTCTGGGACCGGAGTCCTATTTTGCGGCAGGTTCGGTGGTGGCGGGTGTGCCCTGGCCCTTGCGGAACGGGTTGACCGACCACGTCGGCCGCGCGAACAGGCGTTGCGGGGTCTTGGTCATGGGAACCACCGGCTGCCGGGGCGCATCTACGCTACGCGCGGGCTTGGCCGCCGGTGCCGGTTTTGCGAGTTCCTTTCGCGCCGCCGCCATTTCGCGCCGGGACTGGCGCAGCTCGCGGCGCGCCACCACCCCGCGCCGGGAGGTGGTCCAGAGACCGGCCAGCAACAGGATGAATCCCGCCGTGCCGACCGCACCGACCAATATTCCGTAGGCGAACAACAATCCGGAGGACCCGCCATAGGCGTGGTCGAAAACGGTGAACCCGTTGGGCAGGGTATGGCTGCCACCGCTGTTGGCCTGAATTCCGGCCACCGCCACGGTCACAGCACCCAGCAGAGCGATGAGCCCGATGATTGTGAACATGTTGTCGACATGCCCGCTGCTACCCGGGCCAAACCCGATGACCGGCGGGTTGTCCGCAAGTCTCGGCGGTTCGCGCACGCCGTGACGGCTATGTCCGGATCGCGGTACGGGGTTCTCGGCGTGCCGCCGCGCCTAGTCGGCAACTCAGTAGCAAACTTTCGGATATGTCCCCATTGCCTGGTTGTCGGCGCGGGTAGCGGCTCCGGTGGCCGTGTCCCTCCGTCGTGGCCCGTCGCCCATGCTGGCGACCGGGGGCGCACCGCCGGACGGGCCGGGCTGGGCGGTGGAGATGAAATGGGACGGGGTGCGGATCATCGCGGTGTGCGAGAGCGGGGGATGCGCCCTGTACAGCCGCAACGGGAACGACGTGAGCGCGGCGTATCCGGAAGTCGTCGCGGCGTTGAAAGCGTTGCCCGGCAACGCCTCCGTGATCCTCGACGGGGAGATCATCGCCCAGGATCGTGACGGCGCGCCGTCGTTCGGGCTGCTGCAGCGGCGCATGCACGTGGCGCGGCCGGGGGAGCAGTTGGTGGCCGAGGTGCCCGTGCAGTTCTTCGTCTTCGATCTGCTCACGGTCGACGGCCTGGACGTGACGGGGGAGACGTACCTCGAGCGGCGGGGTCGCCTGGCCGAATTGCACCCCGCCGCACCGGTTTCGGTGCCGCCGTACTGGACCGGTGTGGACGCGGAGAAGTTGCTGCAGGTGGCGCGCGAGCATCGGATCGAGGGGATCGTCTCGAAGCGAACGGATTCGGTGTATCTGCCCGGCCGGCGATCGCCGGCGTGGATCAAGACGCCGCTGCGGCAGAACACCGAGGTGGTGGTGGCGGGCTGGACGCCGGGTGCGGGCGCGTTCGGCGCCACGTTCGGCTCGCTGGTGATGGGCGCGCACGACAATACGGGGAGGTTGGTTTTCATCGGCAATGTGGGCACCGGCTTCACCCACGCCGCCCGCCGTGTGCTGCGCCGCGCACTGGACGAGATCACGGTCTCGGCAAGCCCTTTCGAACACACCCCGCCGGAAGCCGCTGCGGGCGGCTGGCACTGGGTGGACCCGATCCTGGTCGCCGACGTCGAATACCGCGAATTCTCCGGCGAACGCCTGCGCATGCCCAGCTGGAAGGGCCTGCGCACCGACAAGCCCCCCGCCCTGGTGGAGGTGCCGCCGGTGCGCTGATGCTGGGAGTGAACCATGAGATGCGGCAAGGCAATTGGCGAATTTCCTCACGATCGACCACAATCGGAGGAATGGGCGGCGTTGGGGCACGAAAGCTGCGCGAGCTCTCGGCTGCCGATTCTCTGAAACGGCTGGCGAGCGCGCAATACGGGCGAATTGTCTACTCGCGCCGGGGACTTCCGATCATCCGGCCTGTCAATCACATCGTCGAAGAGGACGTCGTGGTGGTGCGCGCGCATCTGGGCGCAAGCCTGTTGCGGGGCGACGGCCAGGTGGTGGCCTACGAGGCCGACTCCTTCGACGAGCACACCCGGCAGGGCTGGAGCGTGATCGTCACCGGGGTGGCACGCGTGGTGATGGACCCGGAGCAGGTACAGCGGTACGAGACTCTGCTCGATCCATGGATAAACCTGCCGATGGACCATGTCATCCGGATCGAGACCGAGGTCGTCACGGGGCTGGAACTGATCGACGAGGCCGGCTGAGCCACGCCCGCGCACCACGCCACGTGCGGCGGTGACTGTGACGCCAAATACCTCTCCGGTAGCGTGACACGCCGTTGGACCGAGCACGGCAATCCGCCGGCAAGCTCGGCGCGGCCGGATACCTCGCGACACCAATGGCGAGTTCCGGTCGCGCGCACGTGAGAGGAACCGCATTTGACTGCATCGGAAAGGCAGCTACCGGGCACCGGTACCGCCGCACCCGCCGAGGACGAGGGATATTCGCGCGGCCTGTCCCCGCGCACCATCCAGATGATCGCCATCGGCGGCGCGATCGGCACCGGACTGTTCTACGGCGCGGGCGGCGCGATCCAGAAGGCCGGCCCGGCGCTCATCCTCTGCTACCTCGCCGCCGGCCTCGCGATCTTCGTGATCATGCGGGCGCTGGGCGAGCTGCTCACCTATCGCCCGGTCACCGGCAGCTTCGCCGAATACGCGAACGAGTTCCTGGGCCGCTTCGCCGGATTCGCCACCGGTTGGACGTATTGGGCGGTCTGGGTCGCGACCTGCATGGCCGAGATCACCGTCGCCGGTAAATACGTGCAGTACTGGTTCGACATCCCGCAGTGGGTGACCGCGCTGGTGGTGCTGGGCATCATGTTCATCGCCAACCTGGTGTCGGTGCGACTGTTCGGCGAGGGCGAATTCTGGTTCTCCGCCATCAAGGTCACCGCCATCGTGGCCATGATCGTGATCGGCATCGGCGTGCTGATCTTCCACTTCGGCCACGCCGCCAACCCGACCGTCACCAACCTGTGGAACGACGGCGGCGTGTTCCCCAACGGCTTCGGCCAGGCGCTGCTGGCATTGCAGATCGTCGTGTTCGCCTATGTCGGTGTGGAACTGGTCGGCGTCACCGCCGGTGAGGCCCGCGACCCGAAGACCACCCTGCGCAAGGCCATCAACACGCTGCCCTTCCGCATCGGCCTGTTCTACATCGGCGCGCTCATCGTGATCATGTCGGTGTCGAGCTGGCGCACCTTCCACGCGGGCCGCAGCCCGTTCGTCGAGGTCTTCGAGCAGATCGGCATCCCGGGCGCGGCGGGCATCATCAACTTCGTGCTGCTGACCGCGGCCCTGTCATCGTGCAACTCGGGCATCTATTCGACCGGCCGCATGCTGCGCAGCCTCGCCCACCGCGAGGAAGCCCCCGCCGCCCTCGGCTCGCTGAGCCCCCGCTCGGTGCCCGCCGCGGGAATCGCGGTCTCCGCGGCGGTCATGGTGATCGGCGTGGCCGTGAACTACTTCTCCCCGGACAAGGCCTTCGGCTACATCACCTCGGTGTCCACCATGGGCATCATCTTCGTGTGGGGCATGATCCTGGTCTGCCACCTGATCTACCGCCTGCGCGTCAAGCAGGGTGCGCTGCCCGCCAGCGATTACCGCCTCCCGGGCGCGCCGTTCACCACCGCCCTCGCCCTGGTCTTCCTGGCCCTGGTCGTGGTGCTGCTGTTCTTCACCGAGGACGGCCGCAGCGCCCTGATCGTCGGCGTCGTCTGGGGAGCCCTGGTCTGCATCGGCTATCCGCTGCTGTCCCGCAAACACGCGGAAACCGCTGCCTGACAGCCCCTCCGAAGAAGTCGAGGCCGTAACCGCCACTCCGCGTGGTGGTTACGGCCTTTCTCGATCAGGACACCTTGCCGGTTGCAGCGGTGATGCCGAGGTCACAACACCGCGGCCGCGGTGAGCGCCATGATGGCGACACTGGTGAGGACGATGGGCCAGACGGCCAGGGCGCGGCTCGTACGGTGAACTCCGGTGCGGATATTGGTCAGACCCCAGATGCTGAGCCGGTCGCGGTGGCCGATCCATCCGTTGGTGAAAATCGGGTCGTCGATTGTCAATTCCATGGACCGGGTCGGGAGGAAACGGGTCTCGCGCTTGCGGCCCTCAGTGTCGATGAACCGCAGGACCATTGCCCAGCGGTGCTCCACCGGTGAGAATCGCGCGAAGAATCGGGCGAGGTCTCGATTCTTCGCGCGGGCCAGCCGATGTTGCGCCCCGGCCGCGATGATGAACGCCGCCAGGGTCGGTAGCACCGCGACGGGCAGAAACACCTGCTCGGCCAGGAGGACCAGCATCGGCGCCACGAACCAGAGTGGTTGCGGGACCGCGGTTACCACGCGGTCCGGTCGACCGATGATCGTTCCGATAACCGAACCGCGCCGCGGCAGAACAAGTGGTTGTGTGTCGAGAGGTTCGTCGAGTTTCGTGTAGTTCTGTGGCGGGTTGTAGAGCATGACGGTTTCTTTGTTCGGTTCATTTTCTGTTTTCGGCGGCTGGGGCCCGAAGGTCCCAATATATCCGAGGGTCGTCGCGAGTGACCGAATTGTCAAGTAACGCTTTAATATTCAAAGTGCCACTTGAAAGTCATTGCTCGACCGGCAAGTTATGCTTGATACAACCGTGGATCGAGAGTGGTGGGTCATGCGCGAGGTCAAGTTGGCGGCAACGCTCAAGCATCTCATCGACAATGGCGACTACCAGGGCAACCGCCGGCGCGTCAGCGCTGATCTCGGTATCACACCGGCCGCGCTGTCCCAGTACCTCAAGGGGCAGACCAGGCCCAGCGTGGAGAAGCTGGTGACCATCGCCGACCTCTTCGGAGTGTCGTTGGACTACTTGATGTTCGGCGAGGACAGCGTCGCCGGCTCCAGCGGGACCCTGGACTACGGCCCGATCGCCCGCTACATGGAAGCCGGTCTGGCCACGGCTCGCGCGGACGCCGCCGCGCAGTCGGCATTCGTGGCGAAGATCGGCGAAATAATCGCCGGACACATCGCAATAGCCGCGCAGAGCGCGGTGAAACGTCCGGCGACCTTCGCCGGAATGCTCGACCATTATCAAGCCCTCGAATTGGAGAGATTCAGCGAGGAGAGCATTGTCGTGGCCATGGATCTCAAGGAAGATCTGGTTGCGGTCGAGGGCGATATCGAACAGGGTGTGGCGGCGGGGCGCTTCTTCGATATCGTCGCGGAGAATCTATCCCGAAGGCGCGGTTATCATTTCGTCCTGTCGCCGGACATGCCGGATCGGGAGCTTCTCGTGCGCCAGTTCCGGACCCTGCTCCGGAGGCAACGGTTGAGCCCCGCCGATATCGAACGGTGCCGGTTCAGCGTCGCCGCCGAAAGCTTCTACGTCGGCTTCTGCCTGTTCAAGGTGGATGTCGCCGGCCTCCGCGCGCAGAGCCCGATTCTGTACAACTACATCGAGCAATACATCGGGAGCGGCGGCCGGATCGGCTACACCGAAGCACCGACCTCGGACCATTTCGCGGTCTCGCTGATGGACGAACGTCATCGATGGCTGGCGCAAAGAGCGTTGGGCGGGTTGATCCCGGAACTACCGGCATCGGCCGCTGCGGGGTAGTCACCCGGCCGTGACGGGCTAGTCTCGGAAGGCATGACGCACGCGCGTGATCGTCGGGGGAGACAATCGGCGGCGTACGACCCTGCCACGGTGCCGCTACCGCCGGCCGGGCGGTCCAGACCCCGCCCGCCCGCCGGTCGACGTCCACGCGAGAGCCTCGGGCGATCGCATCGGATGCTGCTGGCCGGGCGGGCGGCAATGGTTCTGGTGGCGGTGGCGGTGCTGGTCGCCACCGGGACGGCCTGGCGGCAGTATCACCGGGAACTGAACGGGCTCACGTTCGCCGGGGTCAGCCCGGAGGGGCCCAAATCCAGTGGTAAGACGCAGAACATTCTCATCATGGGGCTCGACAGCAGGCTCGACGAGCACGGCAATCCACTACCGCAGGACATGTACGACGCGCTGCACGCGGGGGACGACAGCGAGGGCGGGTTCAACTCCAATGTGCTGATCCTGGTGCACATTCCGGGTGACGGCTCCAAATCCACCGCCATCTCCATTCCCCGCGACGACTACGTCACCCTCGATCCCGCGTCGTGCGCCACCTCGCCGTGCAAGGGAAAGATCAAGCAGGCCTACGGTTTCGCCTACGCGCGGGCCAAGGACAAGCTCACCGCCGCCGGGGTCAAGGACGCGCTGGAACTCGATCAGCGATCGCGGGACGCGGGCCGGTTGGCCGAAAGCAACACCGTCACCAAGTTTCTGGGCAATGTCCCCGTCGACCATTTCGTCGAGGTCACGCTGGCCGCGTTCTTCCAGATCGCGCAGGCGGTGCAGCCGATCACGGTGTGCCTCAACGAGGACACCTCCGACAGCTACTCCGGCGCCAATTTCAAGAAGGGCAAGCAGCAGATCGACGCCTCGCAGGCCATGGCCTTCGTCCGCCAGCGCCGCGACCCGGATCAGCCGCTGTTCACCGATCTCGACCGCACCCGCCGTCAGCAGGCGTTCATCGTGTCGCTGCTGCGCCAACTGTCCGACAGCGGCACCCTGAGCAGTCCGAGCAAGCTGCGCAGCCTGCTCGACATCGCCAAGCAGAACACCGCCATCGACAAGAGCATGGATCCGCTGGCCTTCGCCCAACGCGCCTCCGCGCTGTTCAACGACGGAGCCTCCCTCTACACCCTGCCGGTCAAGGACTTCGGCACCGACGACGCGGGCGAGTCGATCAATATCGTCGACACCGACGAGATCCACGCCATCGTGCGGAACCTGCTCTCCACAGGCGATTCCGACACCACGACCACCACACCCGCGCCCACCACGACCACCGCGATCCCCGACGCCGCCGGAGTCGTGCTGAACGTGACCAACGGTTCCGGGCAGAACGGCCTGGCCGCCCAGGTTCAGGAGGTCCTCACCACCCGCGGATTCACCCGCGGCGCCACGAACACCGGCACACCCCGAGACACCACCCTGCTCACCTACGGCACCGGCGCCGAATCCGCCGCCACCGCCCTGGCCACCCAACTCGGCCTCACCGCCACCCCATCCACCAAGGTCGAGGACCAAACCATCCAGCTGACCCTCGGCGGCGACGCCCGCACCGGTCCCATCGCGAATCTCGTGGCCGACCAACCCGATTCGACCACAACCACCCCTCGGACCACCGCACCCAAGACCTCGACCACCCCACCCGCCCCCGTCTCGGCCACCGCTCCCGGCACCAATGCCCCCGCCGCCACCGACCTGTCCCAAATGGACACCGGCGGCATCCCTTGCGTCCGGTGAGTGCGGCGGCTCGGCGCAGGCGAACGCGAAGGCGGCGTCAACTCGGTTGCCGCCACACGGCAGGGATGTACAGCCCGACCCCCGGTACCGGGTCGTCACCCTCCAGATCCGCCGCGCGGTCGATCGGACCCGATGCGGCGCCGGAATTCTGATTGTGAGGGCGTTTGTGCAGCGGAGCTCTCGCGCCCGTGTCGGGCAAGGTAATCCACTGCGGGATAACCGCATTCGCGGGTGGCATCGGCCGGGCGGGCGTAGGTTCGTTGGTGCAGGCACTGGTTCGAGGGGCGCTCATGGACGATCCGCGGCGGTATGTCGTCATCGGCGGGGGATTGGCGGGGCTGGCGTCGGCGGTGTGGCTGGCCGAGGCGGGGAAGCGGGTCGTCCTGCTGGAGCGGCGCGGGCGGCTGGGTGGGCGTACGCATTCGCTCGAGGTCGCGCCGCTGCGCGATGTGCCCGATAACGGGCAGCATGTGATCGCCAGCGGGTACCAGCATCTGTTCCGATATCTGAACAGTGTCGGGACCCGGCAGTATGTGGCCTTTCCGCAGCGCGGTGCGCTGCGCTGGCCCGGCGGGCGCGTGGTCACCATGGGCACCAAGGGATTCCCCGCGGTCCGCGCGCTGTTCGGGGCGCATCCCGACGCGAGCAAGGCCGATCGGCTGCGCGCCGCGACGGCCACCCTGCGGCTCGGCTGGCAATGTCTGCGGCAGCCTGGCGATCTGGCCGATCTGACCACCGATCAGTGGCTGCGGCGGGTCGGCATGCCCGAGACCGCACGCGAGGCGCTGTGGGATTGGCTGGCGCTGGGCATCGCGGCCGAACCGGTGCGGCAGGAGTCGGCCAAGGTGTTCGCGGACGTGATGGCCACCGGAATCCGGCTGGGCGTCAGGCATTTGCGGCCGGTCACGATCGGTTATCCGACCACCGACCTCGACACGCTGTTCGTCTCGGGCGCGAAGCGGGTGTTCGACCGGCAGGGGGTGGAGGTGAAATACCGTGCGGTGGCGCGGCGCATCCGGATCGAGGACGGCGCGGTGACCGGGGTGGTCCTGGCCGACGGCGAGGTGGAACCGGCCGACGCGGTGGTGTGCGCGGTCCCCAACTCCTATATCGGCGGGCTGCTCGACGAGCTACCCGAGCACGACGAGATCTATTCGGCCGCCGACAAACTCGGCTACACCCCGATCGTCAGCACCAACCTCTACCTGGATCGCCCGCTCGGCACCCGGGCCGCGATGGAGGCCCTCATCGGCGGCGCGGGCGTCATCGACGAGGTGTTCGACCGGCAGCGCATGCACGGGCGCGGCACCCTCAACGGCTGGCTGTACTGCCTGACCACCAGCGGCGCCTACGAGCAGATCCACAAGCCGCACCACGAGGTGGTCGACGAGCAGATGGCGCTGCTGCGGCGCTACTACCCGGCCGCCGCGGAGGCGAAAGTGCTGCACGCGCAGGTGGTTCCGATGCCGCGCGCCACCTTTTCCCAGGTGGTCGGCACCGACGGCCTGCGGCCCGGGCAACGGACCTCGGTGCCCACCCTGGTGCTGGCCGGAGATTGGACCCGAACCGACTGGTCGGCCACCATGGAGAGTGCGGCCCAGAGCGCCGCGAAGGCCGTTGACCTGCTGCTCGCCCTGCCCGCCGCCCACCGGACGACCGACCGATCCGTGACCCGCTGACCAGCCAGTCGACCATCCGGTCTGATTACTCGCGTTCGGCTCGCACCGGCGGTTCCCGGAAGAAGTTCAGGATCAGCCGGGTGATATCGGCCAGGAACCGTTCACGCGGAATCGGCGGCCCGTCGAGCAGGTACCGGATGGTCAGATGCTCGACCACGCGCACCAGCATCCAGGCCGCGGCGTCGGCGTCCACATCCTCGGGAATCGGATACAACCCCATGGACAAGGTGACCCGGGCCAGCTCGCCGATCTGCTGCTCGAAGGCCGCCACCGGCGCGTCCGCCGACAGCCGCGGCGTCTGCTCGACGACGGCGCGCAGCAGTTCACGGTCATTGCCCAGCGCGTCCATGAGATCCGAGATGGTCTCCGGCACCGACACTTCCGGCGGCTTCCCGATATTCGACAGCACCCGCGCGCGAACACGCTCGGCCACCTCGCGGGTGTAGCGCTCGATCACCGCGGCGACCACCGCGTCCTTGTTCGGGAAGTACTGATACAGCGATCCGGGACTGATGTCCGCCGCCAGGGCAATGCGATTGGTGGAGGCGCCGTCGTAGCCGTGGGTGATGAGCACCCGCTGCCCGGCGTCGACGATGCGCGCCACCATGGCGCGCGAACGATCCTGCTGCGGAGTCCGGCGGGTCGGGATAGCAGGGGTTTTCGAGGTGCGGCGTTTCGATGTCATGGCGTTTCGGGGGAGATTCGGAATGCGAATTGAATGCGAGCAATTATTCGTGTCAGCGTTGGATCATGGTGTCACAGAGCGCAATGACGCGCGAGCCCCAGCACGACCCGATGCCGCTGGGACCGGACTCGCTGACCTGGAAGACCTTCGGATCGCTGTATTTCCTGCCCAGCGCGCTGTTCGTCGGCATGGTGCAGAACATGCATCCCGGACTGGGCGCGGGCGTCGAATTCCACTCCGAGATCCACGACGAGTTCTACCAGCGGATTCTGCGATCGCTGTATCCGATCTACGGGGTGGTGTTCGACGGCGAGCGCGCCGAGCGCACCGCCCGCGAGATCGTCGGATACCACCGCGACATCAAGGGCGTCGACGCGCGCGGCCGCCGCTACCACGCGCTCGACCCCGGCACCTTCTACTGGGCGCACGCGGTGTTCTTCGTGCAGAACCTGCGCGCGGCGGACCTGTTCATGGGCGGGTTGAGCGAGGCTGAGCGCGAACAACTCTGGCGCGAGCACTACCGCTGGTACGAGCTGTACGGCATGAGCATGCGGGTGGTGCCGACGAGTTGGCCCGCCTTCCAGCGCTATTGGCGCGACATGTGCCGCGACACCCTGGAACCGACCAAGGCGGCCCGCGATGTCTTCGACCTCGTCGACACCGTGCCCGTCCCGCCGTTCCCGCTGGTCCGGCAGCTGCCGAAACCCCTGTGGGAGCATCTGATCCGCCCCGCGGGCGGGCACTTCTACAAGTTCGTCACGATCGGGCTGTGTGATCCGGAGATCCGCCGCACCATGGGCTTCACCTGGACCGCCCGCGACCAGCGCCGCTTCGACCGCCTCTGCGCGACGCTGTCGGCCATGAACCGGGTGACGCCCGACGGTATCAAATACTTCTTCCCCCGCATTCACGCCGCCCGCCGTCGCGTGGCCGGAAAGCGCCCCGCCCGACTCGGTCCGCCCGAAGCGCCCGAAATGCTGTGGCCCGCAGCCGAACACCGCGCCGAGGGCAAGCACTACTGCCCGGTCCACGCCGATCGCGGCTCCGACTCCATCACCAGATTCCGCCAGCTGACAGGGTTTTGACGCCATGACGCAGGAACTCGCCGCCACCCGGCCGCACCCCTACGACTACTACTACCGTCCCGGTCTGCCACTGCGCCCGCCACCGCCGCGCGCGGTGCCCTCGGAACTGTGGTTCGAACCGCGAAAAGCCATGCTGGGACCGTGGATCGACGTGCGGCCCGAACCGGTCGACACCCCGCGCGCCCGGCTCATGGCCGATCACCTCTGGCAGGGCGACGAACCGATGGACGCGCTCGTCGCCGCCTTCGGCCGGCTCGGCTCCGCGGGCGGTCGGCGCATGCTGAACCAGGCCCTCGCCCACGGCATCGACAGCCTCGACGACCCGCCGCCCGAGCTGGTGAATCTCTTCGCCCTGCTGGACAATCCGCCCGACTGGTACGACCCCGACCTGTGGGAATACGGCCGCCGACTGTGGATCAACGTCTCCCTCGCCGGGAAGATGGCCATGGGCGTGCAGGATTTCATGGGTACCTTCGTCGGTGCGGAGGTCGCCTCGGCCGTCGGTCAGACGGGCCGCTTCGTCAAAGACCCCTACCGGCGCGGCCTCGAATCCTCGGTCTGGTTCCGCAGCGTCACCGCACCCCGTGCGCTCGAACGCCGCAACCCGACCTTCCATGACACCGTCCGAGTCCGCTTCATGCACGCCCAGGTCCGCGCCATGCTCCGCCGCACCTGGGGCGACGAGCATTTCGCGCGGCACGGCAATCCCATCTCGAATGCCACCACCATGGGCGCGGCCGTCACCTTCGGCCTGTCACCGATGTGCTTCGACCACGTGCACGGCCGCCGCCGCAGCACCCGGCAATTCGACGCGGTCATGCACTACTGGTCCTACATCGCCTACGTCTTCGGCGTCGCCGACGAACTCATCCCGCGCTCGGCCGCCGAGGGCATGGAACAGGCCGACTACATGGTCGCCACCGCGGGTGTGGCCCCGCAGTGGACCGCGATCATGGCCGGTGCCGCGACCCGCCGATTCACCGACTCCACCCCCGCGGGCCGAGTCCGGATGGCCGCCACCGCACCGCTGCTCGGCGCGCTGGCCTACTACAGCAGCGAACCTCTGGTCCGTACCCTGCTGGCCGACACCCCACTGAAATCGGTTCCCCTGCGGCCGTTCTCGCGACTCGTCGGCCTGGCCGCCACCGCCGAAGTCCGCGCCCGAACCCTCGACGACCACCTGCCCGGCGCCCGCGCCCGCATGATCCGCCGCGCCCGCGAGATCGACCCCATGTGGGACCGGAACACCCGTTTGGCCCGCTACCTGGCCGCCCGGGTCGGCATTCGCGGCACGCCTTTCGACCACCACGACGCTTCTGCCGAAGCGCCTCGCTGCGCGGTCTGAGACTTATGCCCCCTGGGTCCCCACAATGCTCAGGTAAATCACCATCAACGTGAACAGGAACCACCCCACGCCCTGCCAGATCGGCCACGCCCGTTCGGCCCGCCACGCCCGGAAGGCCAGCACCAGCGCTCCGATTCCCCCGGCGAGCAGAATCACGCCCGGCACCAGCCCGACCACCCCTCGTGAGGTGCCATCACACAACATCGACCCGGCATCCAGACACCGCGGCCGCGCCGAGGCCCACACGATGGTGATCACCGCACCCACCGTGGCGAGCCCGAGCACAGCCAGCACATAACGGGTCGCATGCCGCAACATCGACGGATCGTTCCACCGTTTCTCCACGTCATTGACCATGTCCACACCTCCTCACCACAGCCTTACCCGCGCCGGACCCGATACCACCATGGTCATCCCGTGCGGTCTGCTCCGCCACGCCGAACCGGCACCGAGGGACCGCGGTACCACCGAAAGGTTCTGCGCATGCATCTCGCGTGGCCGACCGTTCGATCGAAGCCGCGATCCCGGCGTTTCCGTCAGCGGGCGTCGGTGGCCAGGCCGATGCCCAGGCCGACGAGGACGGCGGCGAGGGCGCGTTCGATGCGGCGGCGGATGCCGGTGCGGCGCAGCCAGGTTCCGGCTCGGTCGGCGGCCAGGACGACGCCGACGCACCAGGCGGTGTCGATGAGCAGTTGGATCGCGGCCAGGATCAGGACCGTCGGCAGGACCGGGCCGGTGCCGGGTAGGAATTGCGGGAGGATGGTCAGCCCGAAGACGGCGGCCTTGGGGTTGGCGGCGATGGAGATCAGGGAGGCACGGAAGGCCGCGGCGGGTGTTCTGCCTCCGGGCAGCGCCTTGGTCAGGGCCGCGCCGAACGCGTCCTCGCCCCGGGCGCCGCGCCAGGCTTGGATTCCCAGCCACATCAGCACGATCGCGCCCAGCACGTGGATGCCGATGTTCAGGACGCGGTTGGCGACCAGTAGTGCCGACAGGCCCGCGCCGCCGGCGAGGGTCCAGCCGAACACCCCGATCTCATTGCCCGCCACCGCCGCCAGCCCCGCGGCCCGCCCGTCGCGTACCGACCGCTGCAGGAACAGCGCGGTGGCCGGACCGGGGATGGCGGCCAGGATCAAGCAGGCGAGAGTGAAGGCGGGCAGGACTTCGATCCAGTGCGGCATGGATCGATGCTGACACCGAACCACGGCCCGGGCCAGCGTAATTCGATTCCAGCCCCGACTTCGCACCCCCGACGCATGCCCGGGCGCAGGAATTCGTAGCGATCAAGATCAAGGAGCTGTAGGTGCGGAGTTTTGTCTGATTTCCCGCGCTGAGAGCTCCCTGATCTCGCTGCCCGCCGGGCGGCCTCAGGAGGTCGCGGTGTCGAGGAGGTAGTCCCGGCCGCCGACGTAGATCGTGTGGCCTCGCGCGGTGTCGGAGGTCGTGGCGTCGGCGACGGCGGTGGCGAATTCCTCGACGGTCGGCAGGTCGCCGTGGTCGCGGCGGGCGGTGACGGCCTCGGGGTCGCGGCGTTCCAGCAGGCGGACGATGATGGTGCCGTCGATCATGTCGCCGGAGACGACGGTGAAACCGATTCCGCGCTCGGCGAATTCGCCGCTCATGGCGCGCAGCGCGTCCTCGCCCGCCCGCTTGCTGGCGGCGATCGGGCCGTAGCCGGGCGGGACCTCGCGGGTGGCGCTGAAGTGGGCCTGGTGGCTGGTGACGAAGACCAGGCGGCCGCCCGCCGGGAAGTGAGGGAGGGCCAGACGGGTGAGGCGGGTCTGGGCGTCGCGGTTCAGCAGCATGGCGTAGTCGGGGGCGGCGTCGCGTTCCAGGCCGCCGGAGGCGTTGAGCACCAGCACGTCCAGGCGGCCGAAATCGGCGACGACGGAATCGATCAAGCCGCGGGCGCTGTCCGGGTCGGCGATGTCGGCGCCGGCCACCGAGGCGCTGCCGCCCGCCGCGATGATCTCCTCGGCGAGGGTTTCCGCGCGTTTGCGCTTCTCCCGGTAATTGATCACCACGTGGTCGCCGCGCCCCGCCAGCACCCGCGCGGTTTCCGCGCCGATGCCCCGGGAAGAGCCGGTGATCAGCACGATTCGCCGCTGTCCGCCCGGCTCGCCACCGCCCGTCGTCGCTGTCATTCCCATACCTCCGGCCCGCTCGAACGCTTCTGATTTAGAACCAATATGGTAGTTCGAAATGAGAAGCGCAAGTCAGCCCCCGCACGCGAACAGCCGCGCCGACAGCTCGGCGACCGCCCTGCTCGCCGCCATGGACCTGCTCGGCCAGCGCTGGATGCTGCGGATCGTCTGGGAACTCGAACCCGGCGCGCTCGGATTCCTGGAGCTGCGCCGCCGCATGGGCAATTGCTCCTCGAGCATGCTCTCGGTGCGCCTGCAACGCCTCGCCGAGGCGGGCGTGGTGGTCAAACGAGCCGACAAGTCCTACGAGTTGACCACCGCCGGAACGGAATTGGGCCGAGCCCTGGAACCGGTGTGGCGGTGGTCGGAGCGCTGGGCCGGTAACCTCGAGCGCGCCGGGGAAACCGACGACTCGTAGGAACGGTATGACTCGCAGGAACGGTCGGAAACGCAAGCTGCTCATCGGCGGTGCGCTCACGCTGGTGCTACTGACCCTGACCTGCGTCGGCCTGTACGTCCTGATGAATTCGCGCACCTACCAGGTGGCCGGACGGCTCGTGCCGCGCGTCGACACCGCCGACAAACTCGTCGCCCTCACCCTCGACGACGGTCCGAGCGAACGCACCCCCGAGATCCTGAAAACCCTTGCCGACGCGGGCATCCCGGCCACCTTCTACCTCATCGGCGGCGAACTGGCCGCCCACCCGGAGCAGGGCCGCGCGATCGCCGAGTCCGGCAACGAGATCGGCAACCACACGTACCACCATCAGCGCATGATCTTCGTGACCCCCGGCTTCGTGCGCGACGAGGTCGAGCGCACCGACGCCGAGATCGCGAAAACCGGCTACCGCGGCCCGATCACCTTTCGCCCGCCCAATGGCAAGAAGCTGTTCGCGCTGCCGTTCTACCTTTCCGACCACAACCGCACCACGGTCACCTGGGACGTCGAACCCGACTCCGGAAAGACGCCCACCACCGACGAGATCGTCGCCGAAACCCTGTCGAAGGTCCGCCCCGGCTCGATCATCCTGCTGCACGTCATGTACGCCACCGGCACCCCGTCGCTGGCCGCCATTCCCCGCATCGCCCGAGCCCTGAAGGATCGGGGCTACACCTTCGTCACGGTGTCCCAGCTGATTTCGCATTGACCGGAGAGGCGTCGCCGCCGGTGATGCCGCGCCGGATCTCTCCGGGCGAATGCTCGACGCGCATCATGTCGCGCGCGTGCGAGGAGTGCAGCTGCCACGGCACGCTGGTCACCATCACACCCGGCTCGAACAGCAGCCGCGCCTTCAGCCGCAGCGAACTCTGGTTGTGCAGCAGGTTCTCCCACCAGCGCCCGACCACGTACTCGGGGATGAAGACGCTCACCACGTCACGCGGTCGCGACTTGCGTTGGCGCTTGATCTCTTCCAGCACCGGCCGGGTGATCTCGCGATACGGCGATTCGATGACCTTGAGCGGAATACCGACGTGGTACTTGTCCCAGTCCTGGGCGAGTTGGCGGGTGTCGGCGTCGTCCACGTTCACCGTGACCGCGGTCAGTGTGTCGGGCCGGGTGGCCCGCGCGAACTGGACGGCCCGCTGGGTGGCCTTGTGCCAGCCCGAGACCAGCACCAGGGCGTGCACCCGGCCCGGCAGGGTCTCCAGGTCGTCGGGGTCGATGGTCAATTCGGCCCGCACCGAGGAGTAGTGCCGGTGGATCAGCCACATCACCGCGACCAGGATCGGGATGGCGATGACCACCAGGTACGCGCCGTGGGTGAACTTGGTGATCATGACGACCACCAGCACCACCCCGGTGAAGCACGCGCCGAAGGCATTGATCAAGCGCGCCCGGTGGATTCGCAATCGCTCCGAGGTGCCCTCGGCCCTGCGCAGTTCCTTGTTCCAATGCCGCACCATGCCCGTCTGGCACAGCGTGAACGAGGTGAACACACCCAGGATGTAGAGCTGGATGAGCCGCGTGGTGGACCCGTTGAAGGCGTAGATCAGCCCGCCCGCCACCACCGCGAGCAGGATGATGCCGTTGGAGAAGGCCAGCCGGTCGCCGCGGGTGTGCAGCTGCCGGGGCATGTAGCGGCGCTGCGCGAGGATCGAGTTCAGCAGCGGGAAGCCGTTGTAGGCGGTGTTGGCGGCCAGGATCAGGATCAGCGCCGTGGTCACCATCAGGTAGTAGAACGCCGGACTGTGCCCGCCGAACACCGCCGCCGAGATCTGCGCGATGACGGTCTTCTGCGCGTCGGTCCGGCAGTTGCCCTCGAATCCGATGAGATCGCAGGTGTTCTCGACCACCCGCGTCTTGGTGATCATGGCCAGCGCCGTCACCCCGGAGAACATGGCGATGGCGATGACGCCCATGGCCGTCATGGTGCGCGCGGCATTGAGCGCCTTGGGCTTGCGGAACGCCGGCACCCCGTTGGAGATGGCCTCCGCGCCGGTGAGCGCCGTACAGCCGGAGGAGAAGGCCCGCAGCAGCAGGAACGCCACGCCCGCGGTGGAGAGCCCGACCTGTTCGGCGTGGATCTGGTAGTGCGCGCTCTCGGCCACCGGCGTGTGCCCGAGCAGCGTCTGTCCCAGGCCGACGGCGACGAGCACGAAGACGCCGATGATGAACCCGTAGGTGGGAATCGCGAACGCCCGTCCCGATTCCCGTACCCCGCGCAGATTCATGGCGGTCAGAAAGACGATGAATCCGATATTGATGGCCACCCGATACGGATTCAGATCCGGTATCGCGGAAATGATGTTGTCCACTCCCGCGGCCACCGACACCGCGACGGTCATGACGTAGTCGACCAGCAGCGCCGCGGCCACTACCAGGCCCGGCAGCGCCCCGAGGTTCTCGGCCACCACCTCGTAGGACCCGCCGCCGGACGGATAGGCCTGCACCACCTGCCGATACGACAGCGCCACCACCGCCAGCAGCACCACGACCCCGCCCGCGACAATGGGCGTCAGATGCAGATACGCCAGCCCGCCGAGGGTGAGGATGAGCAGGATCTCCTGCGTGGCGTAGGCGACCGACGACAATGGGTCACTGGCGAAAATGGGCAGCGCGAGCCGCTTGGGCAGTAACGTCTCGCCGAGCCGATCGCTGCGAAACGGACGCCCGAGCACGAGTCGTTTGGCTACGTCGATCGGTGAAACCACGCTGGGGAGCCTAATGCGCGAAAACCGTATGAATCGGAACCCCATGCCGTATGGATTTCGTAAAGATACCTAAGAGTCCGGTGCTTCTTGTTGCGACTGTCGAGACTTGTGCAGTTGATCCAACAACCACCTAGACTGTCTGGGACGTGAACAAGATTGATGGAGGGTGACACGATGGGAGACCGGACGGTCGTCGCCGACGTTGCCGATGAGTTGGCGCGCCGCGTGGCATCCGGGGAGTACGAGCCCGGTGGTCTGATGCCGTCCGTCCGCCAGGTCGCCGACGAATTCGACCTCAATCGCGCGACGGCCCAATTGATTCTGGGCCGGCTGGAGTCCTACGGCTTCGTGGACGCCTACCGCGGCAAGGGATTCGTCATCCGGGATGTGCGTGCCGAAGGCGGCGTGGATGTGTACCGCCGGCTGTTCCGGCTGTCCATGCCGGCGCCGGAGATCGCCGCGGACATGTTCGGCAATATCGTCGACGAGGAACGCGGCATCGCGCTCGAGGCCCTGCTGGCCTACACCGGCAGCGACCGCGGCCTCGATCCGGCCGTCCTCAAGGACGCGATCGACGAACTGGAAGTCCTTGCGCGCGGCACGGATCCGGACCCGGGCAAGATGCTCGCGATCGAACTGGGACTGTTGCGGCGGCTGCTGACCGCGCTCGGGCACACGGTGCAGCGGGCCGTGCTCAACTCCATCGGCGAGATGGTCCTGGAGGTGCCGGAGGCGGTCGAGGCGTATTTCGCGGTCTCGCCGGATCTGCATGTGCTGGTGTGGCGGGCGCTGGTCGCGGTGTGGGAGTCCGACGGCGGGCCGAGTCAGGCGCAGCTGGCGTTGTTCGAGGATCTGTTCGGCATGTACCACCGCAAGGTGGTAGCCCGCTTCGAGGAACTGGTGGGCGTCGCCGGGCAGGAGTCCGACGAGATCGCCGGGCACGCGGCGACCGCCTGAGCTGATCCGGTCACACCCGTTTCAAATCAGACGGGTCGGTTTCGTCTCAGACAACCCCACTGGACAGAAATTTACTGTCCGATCACCGCATTCATGATGGTGCCCGCGCTCGTCGCCACGATCCCGCCGACGAGCGCGCCGGCCACCTGCTTGGGCGCGGTGACCGCGCCGCCGCTCCACTTCTCCCAGGCGAAGCGACCGCCCGCGTAGGTGATCGCGAGTATCCCGGAGAGCAGCACGAACCAGGTGAAATAGCGGACCAGCTTGAGTAGCTTGTCGGCCACCGGCGGCTGCTCGGGCGTGGGGTTGAAGATCTGTGCGTGTTGGATCTGGATCAGCAGTTCGTGGGTGGCTGTCAGAATCATCTCGGCGCTTTCCACGTGTGGGCTCTTCTCCATCCGGAGTACCCGCCCCACCCGCTGACACGCAAGGGCTTGGTGCGCAGGGGAACTCGAATGTCGCGCAAGCCGCCTTACGCGGAAGGCGCGAACGCAAGGTTGCGGACGGCGCGCCCTCAGTCCACGTCGTTGTCGGCCGACAGATACGCTACGGCCGCCAGGTACTGCCGGCAGGCGAAGTGCTGGTCGTGCGCGCGGAGGATGGCGCGGGCCTGGCGGTAGGTGAGCGATCGCGGCTCGATCTCGCAGTCAGCGGAGCTGTCTGCCGCGGAATCGGTGGAACGGACGAGCATCTGCGTCATTGGATGCCTCTGGCCGATGAGGGTGGATGGTGCACCGAGTTTAGGGTTCCGGATCGTGCAGATGCAAGCACATCTGCACGCTCGCAATCGGTGTCGAGCGGCGATTCCGGCGTCACGTGACTTTTCGGACAGCAGCTTCGGGGCTAATCGGGCGAAGGGGACCGACGGGCCGGGTTTGTCTGGAATTCTTCGCAACTTCGCTCGGCCTTTGCGCAAACCAAGATCAAATATGTTGTGTTGCAAAGGATATGCCGACTCCGAGCCATCGATACCGGGCTATCTGCGTGCTATCGTCGTGCTTGCGGTTGCAACTGTAAGTACACCTGATCGAACATTTGCAAGTACTGGGACCACCGTCTGCGGGCGGTACTGGCAAGGAGTCGGAAATGACTGAAATCTCGGCAACCCCGATCGATCGTTCTAATCTGTTGTGGCGCAAGAGCACCTTCAGCAACCCCAGTGGTAACTGCGTCGAGCTCGCCCCCCTCGCCGACGGGCAGGTGGCGGTGCGCAACTCCCGCGACCCGGAGGGGTCGCTGATCGTTTACACCCGGCCGGAGATCGACGCGTTCCTGCGAGGCGCGAAGAGCGGAGAATTCGACGACCTCGCGCGCTGAGCGGTAGCATTGGCAATCGGCGCGGTGGTTCGCGACAGACGGTTGTGAGTCCACTGACGGCAAACCCGAGCATCGGAGTGGACCCCATGATCGCAGAACCCGTTGCCCACGATCGGGCGGATTCCGCTGTCGCCGAACGTGGCCCGACTGCACTGCGTATCGCGGTCGGCAGCCAACTACGGAAGCTGAGGGAACTCAGCGGTATTACGCGGGAAGCCGCGGGTGAACACATCCGCGGGTCCCATGCCAAGATCAGTCGCCTCGAACTCGGGCGAACCGGATTCAAGGAGCGTGACATCCGGGATCTGTTGTCGCTGTACGGCGTAACGGATCCCGGCGAGTTCGAGCAGTTCCTGGATCTGGTTCGCAAGGCGAACCAACCGGGATGGTGGCATCGCTACAGCGACCTGCTCCCACCCTGGTTCGAAACCTATCTAGGTCTCGAGCACGCGGCGAAATCCATTCGCACCTAATGAGGGGCAACTCGTCCCGGGTCTGCTGCAAACCCCGGACTACGCCCGCTCGGTCGTGGCCCTCGGGCACGACGCGGATGGAGAGCGCCGCGTCTCGCTGCGCCGGCGCCGCCAGGAGCTACTCACCCGCGACGGCGCGCCGAGTTTCTGGGCCGTGCTCGACGAGGCGGTGCTGCACCGTCCCGTGGGCGGTCCGGGTGTGCTGCGCGGTCAGATCGAGCACCTCATCGACATGTCCAAGCTGCCGAACGTAACCATCCAGCTGCTGCCGTACGCGGCGGGAGGGCATGCGGCAGCCGGCAGTTCGTTCACCATGCTGCGCTTCGCCGAACCGGAACTTCCGGACATCGTGTATCTGGAGCAGTTGACCAGCGCGCTGTACCTGGATCGTCGCCAGGATCTGGAGCTGTACCGCCAGGTCATGGATCAGCTGAGTGTCCAGGCCGAGCCGCCGGAACGTTCCCGCAAAGAACTAGCGAGGATAGCCGAGAGCCTCGACTAGAGGTCTCCACACATGGATAAGGGGCCCCTCGCGGGGCCCCTGTCAGCGTGCCGCCGACCGGACGAGTCGGCCTGCGGCACGGCCGGATTCGGTTACTGCCTGATGAAGCTGGAGGCGATGCGCCAGAACGCCTCCGGTTGCATGGAATGCAGATCCCAATCGTTCACCATGGCATGCGCCGTGGTGACGATCCGCTCGATGTCGAAATCATACCGAGTGGCCGCTCCAGTGGATTCGACCTGGCGGATGACGAAAGCGGTTGCCGTCTCGCGTGAATAGGTTTGCTCCGGCTGACTTCTGTCGGCAAACCCGAGTCGGCTGAGGTTGATTGGCTGATTCATTCGAACGCCCCTGACGCCAGGCCGACGGCTAACCGTGGGCGAAGAATCGCCGGTGATTCACCGCTCGGCTCTCTGGTTGTCCCCTTATTGGTGCCTTGCACGACGAGTCTATGACCGTGCATTGCGCAGATGCAAGTACATCTGCAACATCGAATTCGCAGCGTCAGAGCACTTTTCGGGATGCTATGAGTTTGCGAAACAAGGGTTGGCAAAAGGTTGCATTCGGCACGGACGAGGCCGTCAGGGGCTGTCTTGGTATTTCCGATCGAAACTTCCAGGGGGACCCGACTGTTCCGCTTTTTCCAGGAATTAGCGGAAGATCAAATTGGGCCGTGACACTCTTCGCCGCCGGCGGGGACACGCCTCAAATCCGGTCCTGACGGGCCGAGTCCCGCCGCTTGGCGGCTTTGACCCGGCGATGTTCGATGATCATGAGGCCGATTCCGAAACGCAGACAGAGCACACTCGCGAGCGCGGACAGCGCGCACCAGGTCAGTGATCCGTAGCCGGCGGTCGTCAAAGTCAGTGCGATCGCGACGATTCCGGCAGCGGCCAGAATCGGTCCGGGCAGATTGCGGGTGTCAGCGCAGGCGTTCGGAGCGACAGGCATCCTCGCTGTCCTTTCTCCGGGGTAATGCGGGTACCGATTACAGCCGGGTACCCGAGCGGGTACATACGAATCACACGGCTGTAGAGCCTTGTTCACAACGGCCGTCACTGACGCCCAGATCGTCCAGGAGGCCGAGAAACGCGCGCGCGTAGGGTGAGGCCCCCGTTTCGGCCCGCACGCGCCCCCAATCGATCTGTGCGCGCAATTCCCGGGCGATGTGCAGCAGGCGGGTGAAATCGAGCCGGTGCGGATCGGCCACGATGAGTTCGTCCACCAGGAAGTCGGCCACGGTGACCACCGGTGCGGCCGTGGAACCGAGGAGCAACGCGTCCGCGCGGTCCAGCAGTTCGTCGGTGACCGGACGGTAGTTGGGCCGGGACACCAGATCGACTCGAATGTCGTGGTCGTAGAGCGTGGTTCGCTCCGGGTCGGCGATCGGCAGCGGCGGCCGCAGCCCGGCCGCGGCCAATGCGCTCAGCCCGCGCGCCAGATCGGCGGGCCGCACCAGCACGTCCACCTCCGAGTGCACCTCGGTCACCGGCCCGCCGCGCGCGTACATCGCGTAGTCGCCGGTGAGGGCGCACGGAATGTCGTTGTCGCGCAGGACGTGCAGGGTGCGGGTGACGGTGTCGAGCAGCCGGTCGATGGCGCGGGCCATACCCCTGGCGTACCCGTGATCGGGCGGGCTAATCCGGGAGCGCGCGTTCGGCCGCGGCCGCCAGGCCCGCCGCCTCCATGCGGACGTAGCGTTCGGTGCGTCGTCCGGTGAGCGCGCGCACCAGCGGCGCGAGCGCGCCGGACTGGTCGATGGCCAGCGTGATCCGGGTGCCGCCCTCGGGCGTCGGATCCAGGCGGTGGCCGGCCACGGTGCGAATGCCGGGCGAGGCCGCGGCCCAGGTGAATTCGACGCCCTCGCGGAAGTCGGTGATCGTCCAGACCAAGGCGGGCATGCCGGGCTGTTTTATCCGCACCCGGCTGCCGGGGCCGAGCGGTCCGGAGTCCAGGGGTTCCACCGTGGTCATCGACGCGGTCCAGTGCGGCCAGTCGGTCACGGCGGTGAGTGCGGTCCAGGTGCGGACGCGGTCCGCGGTGGTTTCGCTGGTCACCTCCAACACTTCGTCATAATACGACTCAGCGTCCTGGCACGACCCGGCCAGCGGACCCTGGATTGAAACGGGTTTCACGAATGTGTTAGCTCTGGAAACAGTGGATTGATCAACCAGAGTGGACGGGAGCCGGTGCCGTGGAAGCAGTGCCCGCGTATTTCGACGAGGTGGACGGCGGGTTCTTCCCCACTCCGCACGCGGCCAGCGAATGGTCCAAGGCGCAGGTCGTCGGCCCGGCCCTGACGGGCCTGCTGGCCCGCGAGCTCGAACGCGAACACGCCACCGACGGTTTCGTGCCGGTGCGCCTGACCGTCGACCTGTTCAGCGCGGCCCGCTTCGAGCACACCACCACGCCGACCGTGCGGGTGCGCGACGGCCGCCGGATCCGCGTCGCGGACGTGAGCGTGGTGCAGGGCGGGAAGATCGCCGCGCGGGCCTCGGCGGTGCTGCTGCAGCCCGACCAGCAGCCGCCCGGCGAGCTCTGGCACCGCGAACGCGAACCGCAGCCGCCGTCGCTCGAGCTCGCGCCGCCCTCCCTGCTGCCGCAGGTGCCGCTGTTCAACAGCGGCGAGGACTCGCCGGTATGGAACTCGGTGCCCACCGAGCACGAGAACAACCGCCGGAAGCGCACTTGGCAGAACCCGATTCGCGTGGTGAGCGGCGAGGAGCTGACCCCGTTCGTGCGGGTCGCGGTGGTGGCCGAGGCGACCAGCATGATGACCAACTGGGGCGACAAGGGCATCGGGTTCATCAATACCGATATGACGCTGGGCCTTTCGCGGCAGCCGGTGGGTACCGAGATCGGCGTCGAGGCCGACAGCCACTTCAGCGAGCACGGCATGGCCGTCGGCGTGGCGACCCTGTTCGACCGGAGCGGGTCCTTCGGCAGCGCCATGGTGACCTCGCTGTCCAACGCGGGACGCCAGATCAGCAATGCCCAACTCGACATGGTGATGCGCCGACGGAGCTGATTTGCGCCCGTTTGGGCACGGACCGGTCTCGATGTGGCTTCGAACGCGCGAGTCCGGAGTGTCGGACAGGTCTGTCACCGTAGGCTCGGGCGCGCGAGAGATGAGGAGCTGCCCGAACCGCCGACAATCTGATCCGTGGGGGTGTTGTGCTGCGTCGCCTGCGAAATATCGCCGGTGCCTTGATGATCGGATGCTGCGCGATCGTCGGTTACGGGGCCGCACCGGGATTCGCGCAACCACCCGACACCGGCTCGCCGATTCCGCCCGGCCCGCCGGGCATTTCGCTCTACGACATCCAACGCTGGATCGACCAGGTGATCCCCGCTCCCGCGCTCACGCCCGCGCCCGAGCACTCGGGACTGGTCGACACCGCCGAGCTGACACCGGATCTGGCCGCGCTGCGGGCCGCGGCCATGCCCGCCGCCATCGGTGACTCCTTCGTCGACGACTGGCCCGACGGGCTCGAGGGCTACGACCCGGGCGGCATCGTCTCGGTCCGGGACGTATCGGCCACGGCCGCACTTCCTCTGATCGTGCCGGTGCGGCAGGTGCTGCAGTTGAAATACCGCACCAACGACTCTCACGACGAGCCGTCCTACGGCATCGCCACTCTGGTACTGCCGCTGGGTGATTGGACCGGGCCGGGGGAGCGCCCGGTGGTCGTGAACAATCTGCCCATCGACGCGCTGGGCCGCGACTGCAACCCCAGTTACACCATGGCGCACGGTTTCTCGCGCGCCTCGAACTTCACCGGGTACATCCTGCCCACCACCCAGCTGGCGCTGTTGCGCGGCTACGCGGTGCTGATCACCGATCACGAGGGTCCGCGCATGGCCTACGCGGACCCCGTCGTGGCCGGGCACGCCATCCTGGACGCCATTCGCGCCGTGCGCTATCAGCTGCCGGATGAGCTGGGGGACAGCAAGTTCGGCATGATCGGCTACTCCGGCGGCGCCATCGCCACCAACGGTGCGGTGAAGCTGATGTCGGAATACGCCCCCGAGCTTTCCGACGCGGTGGTCGGCGCGGCCCTGGGCGGTGTGCCCGCCGATTTCAGCCTGCTGGCGCACAGCATGAACGCCAACCTGGCCTCGGGCGTCTTCATGGGCGCGGTCTTCGGCATCGGTCGCGAACGCCCCGAAATCCTGGCCCGCATGAACCATCTCGCGCAATGGGCCGCGGTGTCGTTCCTCAACAGCCAGTGCGGCGAGATCTTCGCGGTGCCGGGCCTGCTGCAACTGCCGATAGACCTGGCCGCCAATATCCCGGACCCGCTCGACAGCGATCTGGCCAAGGACATCTATGCCGTGACTCGCATGGACGGCAAGAAATCGCCGGTGCCGCTGTTCATCTACAACGGCGACCAGGAGTTCTGGGTCCCGGCGATCGGCGCCGAGAACCTCTACAAGGAGCAGTGCTCGCTGGGCGTGCCCGCGGTGTATCGCCACGTGCTGGGCGAGCACTTCATCGGCGCGGTCACCGGCTTCCCGGAATCGCTGACCTGGCTGGACCAGCGATTACGAGGCGTGCCCGCGCCCAACGAATGTTGAACGCGGGCAACCGCTTCGGACGCGTCCCGGACAGGGGTTTCAGGGCAAGCCCCTGCGAGCCCCCGGGAGTTGGTTAAATCGGGAACAGGTTGTGCTTGCGCGGATTGTGCTTGCGCACCGCGCCCTTGTCGCGCAGCAGGCGCAGGGCCTTGCGGATCTCGAGGCGGGTCGACGACGGCTCGATGACCCCGTCGATGTAGCCGCGCTCGGCGGCCACCCACGGGTTGTCGATGAGCGCGTTGTAGAAGTCCACCATCTGCTTGCGCACGGTCTCGCGCTGCTCGGGCGGGGTCGCGGCGAGCTGCTTCTTACCGGTGACGGTGACCATGCCCTCCGCGCCGATGACCGCGATGCGCGCGGTCGGCCAGGCGAAGTTGATGTCGACGCCCAGTTGCTTGCAGCCCATGACCGCGTAGCCGCCGCCGTACGCCTTGCGGGTCACGATGGTGACGATCGGAACGGTCGCCTCGATGAGCGCGCGGAACATGCGACCGCCGCGCTTGATGACGCCGATGCGCTCCTCCTCGACACCCGGCAGCACGCCGGGGGTGTCGACCACGTAGACGAGCGGGATGTTGAACGCGTCGCACAGGCGGATGAAGTACGCGCCCTTGTCCGAGCACGCCGCGTCCAGCGCACCGCCGAGCACCATCGGCTGGTTGGCGATGACACCGACGGGGTGGCCGTCCACGCGGGCGAACCCGGTGATGAGGTTCTGCGCCGCCGCCTCTTGGATCTCGAAGAACTCGCCGTCGTCGAAGATGCGCAACAGCACCTCGTGCATGTCGTAGCCCTGCCGATCGGAGTCCGGGATGATCCGGTCCAGTTCGCGATCGGAGTCGGTGATCTCGGGCTCGAGGCCCGGGTTCACGATCGGCGGCTGTTCGAGGCAGCTGCTGGGCAGGTAGCTCAGGTAGTCACGGGCCCACTGCAGGGCGTCGCGCTCGCTCTTGGCCACGTGGTGCAGCAGGCCGTTGCGGGCCTGCACGGCCGCGCCGCCCAGTTCGTCGGCGCTGATGTCCTCGCCGGTGATGCCCTTGATGACCTCGGGACCGGTCACGAACATGTAGGACTTGTCGGTCGCGACGAGCACGTCCATGTTGACCGGCCCGTACACCGAACCGGCCGCGCACTTGCCGAACATGACCGCGACCATCGGCACGTAGCCGGACAGGTCCTCCTGCAGGCGGCACATGGTGGCGTACCAGGCCAGTGCGGTCACGCCCTCCTGGATGCGCGCGCCCGCGGAGTCGTTGATCACCACGACCGGGCACGCGTTCTTGTACGCGAAGTCCATGACGAGACGCACGCGACGGCCGAAGGTCTCACCGGCCGAACCGCCCTGCACACCGGAGTCGTGGGAGATGACCACGACCGGGCGGCCGTCGATCATGCCGCGGCCGGTGACCACACCATCGCCGTAGAGGGCGTTGGGGTTGCCGGGCGAGCGCATGAGCGCGCCCATTTCGACGAAGCTGCCCGGGTCCAGCAGCATGTTCACCCGTTCTCGGGCGCTGGCGACGCCTTTCGCGATTCGCTTCTGGATGCCCTTCTCGCCTGTGGGTTCTTCGGCGATCTCCAGGAGCTTGCGCAGTTCCGCCAGCTTTTCCGCTGTACCCGTCATTACCTCGGTCTTGCCTTTCAGCCAACATCAGGTCGGGCCCGATCGTGCCCGTGTCGAGCCGGATCGCGACTCGACCTGCCACGGTACCGTGCATGGTCGATTACGAACCACTGAACGTGTCGGTAACCTGTGCCGCGCTGTTAGCAAGGTCAGCGATACACTGCGCCCCGTGAGCTCACCTATGACAGTGCGAGTGGGGACGCCCGAGGTGATCCGCCCCGACCTCGACACCTTCGGGTTCTCGGAGTGGCGGCGGACCGCGACCGTGGGTGCGGTGCTGGGCGGATCGGTGCTGAGCAGCGTGGTGCGCGGCGGGCTACGCCCGTCCAAGCGCAAGCGCGCCGCGGCCGAGGGCATGGTCGACGGCTTCGAGACGCTGGGCCCGATGTTCGTGAAACTGGGCCAGCTCATCGCGTCCTCGCCGGGCGCGTTCCCGCGCGAACTGGCCGACGCCTGCCTGCGCTGCCTCGACGATGTGCCGCCCTTCCCGGCCGCGGACGCCCGGGCCATCATCGAGGCCGATCTGGGCAAGCCGATCTCGGAGCTGTTCCGCGAATTCGACGACGAGCCGCTCTCGGCCGCCTCGATCGCTCAGGTGCACGCGTGCGTGCTGGCCGACGGCCGGCCCGCGGTGGTGAAGGTGCAGCGGCCAGAGATCGCCCGGCGCATGATCGTCGATCTGCGCGCGGCGATGCGGCTGGCGCGCGCGCTCGAGAAGCGCTCGGAGAACGCCCGCGTCGCCAATGCCCAAGCGGTGGTGCGGGATCTGTACGAGGCGACCGTCGCCGAACTCAACTTCCTCATCGAGGCCGACAACCAGAGCCGCGCCCGCGAACACCTGACCGCCTTCGGCGACAACACCAATGTGGCCGTGCCCGAGGTGTATTGGGACTACTGCGCCCCGCGCGTGCTGTGCATGGAACGCATGCGCGGCATGCCCCTGGACCGCTTCGACGACATCCGCGCCGCGCATCCCGAACCCGAGCTGCTGATCCGCCGCCTGGTCAAGGCGTGGATGGAATCGGTTGCGGTGCACGGACTTTTCCACGGCGACGTGCACGCGGGCAACCTGTGGCTGCTCGACGACGGCCGGGTGGCCATGCTCGATTTCGGCATCGTGGGCCGTATGGAGAACGAATGGCGCGAGTTCGTGCGCGCGCTGTTCTTCGCCAGCTCCATCGACAACGACTTCCGTCCCGTCGCCCGCGCCCTGCGCAAGCTGGACCTGGTCTCCGACGACAGCGGTGACGACGCCACCATCGGCCGCCAGCTCGCGGTCGCGCTGGGCCCGGTGCTCTCGGGCAGCCTCGACAAACTGGACCTGGGCGTGGTCTCGGCCCGGCTGCTCGAGTTCGGCAAGCGCCGCGGGGCGTCCGGCCCGCAGCAGCTGGTGATGATGGGCAAGCAGCTCGGCTACTTCGAGCGCTACGCGGTGGCCCTGGCTCCCGGCTGGAAGCTCGGCCGCGACCTGTACCTGTTCCGCAATATCTTCCCCGCCGAGGTGGCCGCCAAGGCCGCCGAGAACGGCGTCACGCTGCCCGTCGACTGACAGCCCCGCGCCGACGGCGATCTCCGTCGTCGGCGCACTGTCGGCGTCCTGTCAGCGTGGGCCGCCATTGTTCTTCTCGTAGCCGGAAACACCAGCTCCGGCCCGAGGACGAGGAGAACCACGATGACGAACTACAACGTGCTGAGCGAACTGATCGCCAGCCACACCGACAAGGCTCGCACCCGGGCCGAGCGCATCATGCGCGCCGCCTCGGTGAAGGCGCACGCGATGGCCGCGGAGCAGGCCGAGCCGCAGCGGCTGACCAGGGCCGAGGTCGAACAGCTGCGCGCCGAGGCGAAGGCGCAGGCGGATCAGCTGAGCCAGGATCTGCGGGCGCAGGCCGCACGCATGGTCACCGACCTGGGTGGGAAAGCCTGAGAGAACGGCCAGGAAACCCACAGGCTACGACCAGAAACGCCCGGCACTGTTGATGGCGAGACAGTGTCGGGCGAGCGCGTGAGGTGCGGAAATGGTCGAATTGGACGTCACCGGAACCACCGTGACGGTGCGGGTCACCGGGGCTCACCGCTTCCTGGCGCTGCGTGACCATGTGAGTTTCGATCTATCGCAGGTCAAGCGGCTCGCGCCGGCGCCGGTGGATCTGCGTCCGCCGTGGGTGCGGACGCCGGGGACCTTCTTTCCGGGCGTGATCGCCGCGGGGATCTTCCGGGGCAAGGGTCGTAAGGAATTCTGGGATACGCGATTCGACGGCCGGGGTGTGCTGATCGATCTGGCGGGTTCGGAGATCACCCGCCTGGTCGTCGATGTCGAGGATGTTCAGGCCACGCTGCGCGGGCTGTCGTCCGCCATCGCGGCCTGAACACCGAGTTCCGAAACGCCACTTCTTCCGTTCTGGGAGTTAATGTTTCCGGCTTCGTCGGCGGAATACGTCACGGGGTCGGGCAGAGGAATCCGCCACTGGGCGGCGGCACTGGGACGATCCTTTCCGGGGCCGGGGGAGCTCCGGCACCGCCGCCCGCGGGCGTGGAGGCGCGAGGGGAAGCTCCCGGGGTCGCGGGCGGTACTCCGATTTCGCCGGAGCCCCATGCCGCGGACGGGTTCAAGGTGAATACGGTGGCACAAACGAACACACCGACTAGCAGGCCGATGGCTTTCTTTCGTGTCATGCTCAACGACGGTAGAACCAGCTCAACGCAATTGGTGGGATTCCGGCACTCCCGGGAGTGTCGCGACCTGCTGATCATCTGTACAGGTGTGTGAATTCGCTTGTGCAGCAAGCAGACTAATCGGTCGGAATAGTCCGTTTTCAGATCATTGTGTTATGTACTGTGCCAGCACACGTTTCGATAACGAACGGGCGTGTCTGCGCCTGTTTCGCCCGGTTGTCCGGTCAACTTGCCCGCAAGGACTCGACCGGGAGGGTGCGGTATGACTGCTGGGCAGGGCGCGAGGATCGCTCTGGAAACGGCCATCACGCTGGCCTTTTGTGGCGCGGTGACCGTCCTGGCGCCGCCCGGCGTGAGCGCGGGGTCCTGCGGTGCGGCACTCGGTGACTATCGCGGGGAATTCACTGCCACCGAGGACTCCTCGAATGTGCTGAGTTTCGACGGAGAGGGCGGTATCGCCTTTCGGAGTACCGGTCTGGGAAACGGCGAGGGCACGTACGCCGTCATTCCGACCGGGGGATTCTCCGCGACGCTGCGTATGCGCGAAGGTGGAGCCGGAACCTCGATGGTCAAGAGCGTGACCTTCGCATGTCCGGCCCCGGGAACGCAGGTCGCGAGTTTCAATTCCCTCGATCAAGACGGTAGGCGTTTCAGCTACGTTCGTTCCAACTGAAAACCCATGTCCTCTGTGTGACACGGGTTTTCAGCGCGTGGAATGACGGTGGGCAGTACTGGTCAGTCGTGCAGGGCGCGGAAGACGTTGTACAGCATGGCCTTGTCCTCGAATCCGATACCGGGCGTGTCCGACAATCGAATTCGACTGTGCTCGATGACGGCATTGTCGGCGAAGCCGCCCGTGGGCTGGAATTCACCCGGATACGATTCGTTGCCGCCCAGGTGCAGCGCCGCGGCGATGTGCAGGGCGAACTGGTGTCCGCCGTGCGGAATGCAGCGGCGCGAGGACCAGCCCTGCTGTCGCATGATCTCCTGAATCCGGAGGTACTCCACCAGCCCGTAGCCGAGTACCGGATCGAACTGCAGGATGTCGCGATCGGAACGCATGCCCGCGTAGCGCAGCAGATTGCGGGCGTCCATGCGGGAGAAGAGGTTCTCGCCGGTCGCCAGCGGTCCCGGGTACCGCTCGGCCAGGGTCGCGTGCAGCGCGAAATCCAGTGGATCGCCCGGCTCCTCGTACCAGCGCAGCTCGTAGGGCGCGAGAGCGCGGCCGTAGTCGAGGGCGGTGTCGAGGTCGAAGCGGCCGTTGGCGTCCACGGCCAGCCGGGAGCCGTCGCCGCCGAGCACGTCCAGCACCGCTTCGACGCGTTTGAGGTCCTCGGCCAGATCCGCGCCGCCGATCTTCATCTTGACCACGTCGTAACCCTGATCCAGGAACCGTCGCATTTCGTCCTGGAGCTGGGTCAGGCCCTTGCCGGGGGCGTAGTAGCCGCCCGCGGCGTACACGAACACATCCCGGTCGGGTTCGCCCAGGTCGTACTGTTGCGACAGCCATCGGTAGAGGGGGAGTCCGGCCAGTTTGGCGGCCAGATCGTAGAGGGCCATGTCGACGACGCCCACGGCGACCGAGCGTTCACCGTGGCCGCCCGGTTTCTCGTTGCGTGTCATGACATCCCAGGCCCTGACCGGATCCACCGCCCGGCCATCGGCGGTGAGCAGCTGGTCCGGGTCGGCGGCCAGCAGGCGGGGGATGACCCGCCGGCGCAGGATCTCCCCGGCGCTGTAGCGGCCGTTGGAGTTGAAGCCGTAGCCGACGACGGGCTCCCCGTCGTGGACGACATCGCTGACGACGGCGACGACGGAGCAGTCCATGGCGCTGAAGTCGATGAACGCGTTGCTCATCGACGAGCTGATGGGGACGGTGCCTTCGTGGATGGCGAGAATGCGGGGCACGGATCTCTCCTCAGAGTTGTTCGGGTTGGGGGACAGGGGATTTGGCGGGCCGCATGCCGATCTCGCGGGCGGCGATCCCGCGATCGAGCCCGTCGGGTTCGAAGCGCGCCACCACCACCGTGGCCACGGCATTGCCGAGCACATTGGTGGCCGCGCGGGCCACGGACAGGAAGCGATCCACCGAAAGCACCAGGGCCAGACCGGCGATGGGCACCAGGCTGGTGGCGGCGACGGTATTGGCCAGCGTCACGAACGCCGAACCCGAGACGCCCGCCGTGCCTTTGGACAGCACCAGGAAGATCGCGAACAGGGTGAGCTGATCGCCGCCGGTCAGCGGCACGCCGTAGACCTGCCCGATGAAGATCACGCAGATCGGCACCACCACGGCGACGCCGTCGAGGTTGAACGAGAACCCGGCGGGGACGACCAGCCCGATGACCTTGCGCCGGCAGCCGACGGTCTCGAGGCGCTCCATGAGCTGGGGGAGTACCGCTTCCGAGGACGCGGTGCCCAGCACGACGAGCAGCTCCTTGCGCAGCACCCGGATCAGCCGCAGCAGCCGGAAACCCGCCAGCCGCGCCACGATGCCGAGCACCACCAGGATGAAGACCACCAGTGCCAGGATCGAGACCAGCACCAATTTGACCAGGGCCGTGAGGGTTTCGGGCCCGTACTTCCCGACGGTGGCGGCCACCGCCCCGAAGGTGCCGATCGGGGCGAGCAGCATGATGAGCGCGATCATCTTGAAGAAGACGGTGCTCAGCACGGCGCAGGCGCGGGTGATCGGGTCCGAGACGGTCTTCGGCAGCATCAGCAGGGTGACGGCGAACAGCACCGCGAAGATCAGCACCTGCAGCACGCCGCCGGTGGCGAACGCGCCGACCGCGTTGCTGGGCACCATCTTCGACAGGAACGCGGTCAGCGAGGTGTTGTGCTGATCGGCGCTGACATAGCTGGAGAGCTGGTCGGAGGCGTGTCCGGGTTTGGGCACGCCGCTGCCGGGATGCAGCAGGTTCACCGCCGCCAAGCCGAGCAGCATGCCGATGGTGGTGACGATCTCGAAGTACAGCAGGGCCTTGAGCGCCACCCGGCCGACGGATTTCAGTTCCCCGGCGGTCACGATCCCGGTGACGATGACCAGGAAGACGATCGGCGCGATGACCAGCTGCACCAGCGAGATGAAGATATTGGCCAGCGGTTGCAGCCCGGCCGCGTAATGCGGTGCGGCGATGCCGAATACGGCCGCGGCGATGGCAGCGACCAGCACCTGGAGGCTGGTACTCGCGATCAGCCGACGCCCACGCGCCTTCGGACCGGCCGCCCGGGGGGTATCGGCCGCCCCGGAGGTGCCTGCGGTGATGTCCGGGGGTGGTGTCGGGATGTTCGCCGGTGACCCGGTGTCGCCGGTGGGCGGCTGTGCGCGCCCGGACGGCGGCTCGGTGGCGGGCAGGCCCGTGAGCCCGTGGGCGTCCATGTCACTCGCCGTCCTCTCATCGCCGCGGAACGAGGGTGTCGCGCAACGCGTCTCGGTCCACGGTGAGGCCGAGGCCGGGGCGGTCGGGGACTGCGAGGCGGCCGTTCGCCGGGCGCGGGGAGTCGGGGAAGAGCAGTTGGCCGACCTGGGCCATGCCGACGTGCCATTCGAGTAGCCAGCCGTTCATCAGCCCGGCCAGGGCGTGCAGGTTGAACAGGGGCCAGCCGCCGCCGTGGGCGAGGGGGAGGTTGTAGATCTGGGCGAGGTGGGCGGCCTTGCGCTGCTCGGTGAAGCCGCCGCAGTAGCAGGCGTTGGGCTGCAGGATGTCGACGGCGCGGTGTTCGACGAGTTCGCGCAGTCGCCAGCGGTGGCCCTCCATCTGCCCGGCCGCGAGGGGGATACGGGTGTGGGCGCGCAGGTCGGCCAGGGCGCGGGCATCGTTCTGCTGCAACGGTTCCTCGAACCAGGTGAGGTGGTCGTCCTCGATCTCGCGGCACAGCATGGTGGCCTCGGCGGGGGTGAACAGGTAGTTGGCGTCGATCATCAGATCGATGTCGTCGCCGACGGCCGCGCGGATGGCGTGCACCCGGGCCGCGTCCTCCCGCCAGCCCTTCGGGTCCACGGCCACAACGGATTTCAGGGCGGTGAAGCCCTGCTCCACGTGCAGGCGGGCCGCCGCGGCGAGGGTGTCGCGGTCGTACTGCGGGAACCCGAACGTCACGTACACCGGCACCTCGGTGCGGGCCCCGCCCAGCAGGCTCGCGACCGAGCGCCCGGCGTCCTTGCCCTTGATGTCCCACAGCGCGATATCGAGCAGCGACAGCGCGCTCGACACCACCCCGCTCATGGCGCGTGGGTTGAGCCGCTGCCAGACCCGCTGGTGCACGGCCTCGATCTCGCGTGGGTCGAGGTCGAGCACGGCCGGTAGGAAGTGTCTTTCCAGGGCCACCACCACCGCGTGGGCCAGGAAGTGCCCGGTCACGGCGACTCCGGTGAGTCCCTCATCGGTCTCGACCTCGCAGAACACGAAGTCCTTCTGCTCCTCCCGCCCGTAGCCGCGGACCCGTTCGTCCAGCAGTGGGACCTCGATCGAGGTGGTGTGCACGCTGGCGCGAATGTCCTTGATCCTCATCGCAATGCCTCCCTCGGCTCCGGCCGCCGGTGGCTCCGGTCGTCCGGTGGACCGAGTGTGCGCGGCCAGATTGTCAACTGTCAACGATTTGCAATTGACAATCCGATCGGCGATACTGCGCCGATGGCCAACGACCCGGAGATGATGTCGGCCCTGCAACAGCGGCTGGCCGAGCGGCAGGCGAGCACGCTGCCCCAGCTCATCGTCGAAGAGCTGGAGCGCATGATCATCAGCGGCGTGCTGACCGGCGGCGATCGGATCAACGAGTCGTCGCTGGCCTTGCGGCTGGGCGTGAGCCGGGGTCCGGTGCGCGAGGCGTGCCGGCAGCTCGAACGCAGCCGCTTGGTCGAATTCCGCACCAACCGGGGCATGTTCGTGCGGGAGATCTCGGTCGAGGAGGCGGCCCAGCTCTACGACATCCGGGCCGGGCTGTTCCGGCTGGCGGGCAAGCTCGCGGCCGCGCGGGTGACGCCGGAGGATCTGACGCGACTGCGTGAGCAGGTGGAAGCCCTGACCGCGGCCGAGTCGAGCACCGACGACTATTACCCCGGCAATGTCGACTTGCATCGCGAACTCGTTGCGCTGGCGGGCAATCCGCGCCTGGCCGAGTTGTACGACGGGGTCTCCAAGGAGCTGCACCTGTTCCGGCGGCACGGGCTGGAAACCGCTGCGGCGCGCCATATTTCCAACACCCAGCACGCCGAGATCCTGGACTGCCTCGCGGCCGGTGACGTCGAGCGCGCGGGCGAGTTGATGGAGGCTCACGTGCTGGCGGGCAAGGAACGCATGCTGGCCGCCGCGCGGGGATGATTTCGATTCGAGGAACCTCTTGTGGGCCCCGTCACACCATGAGTAGCATGCTACTCATTCTTTAAGGCATGCCACACATCTGAGCGGGTGTGCCGGTTCGAGGTCCATGTGGAGGAAAGATGGACAGAGTCGTACTCAAACCCGAGGATTCGCCGTTCGGTGCGAGCGTCCTGCGCAAGGTGACGGTGCGATTGGTGCCACTGCTGGTCATCGGGTACATCGTCAGCTACGTGGACCGCATCAATATCGGCTTCGCGAAGTTCGGCATGGACAAGGCCTTCGGCATGAGCGCCACCCAGTACGGCTTCGTGGCGGGCATCTTCTTCGTCGGCTACATCCTGGCCGAGGTGCCCAGCAATATCGCCATGACCAAGGTCGGCGCGCGGGTGTGGCTGAGCCGAATCCTGGTGACCTGGGGCATCATTGCCGCCGCCACGGCCTTCGCGCCCAACTTCACCACGGTGTGCGTGCTGCGGTTCCTGCTCGGCGTGGCCGAGGCGGGCTTCTTCCCGGGCATCATCGTCTACGTGTCGCGCTGGTACCCGAATGCCCAGCGCACCAAGGTGATCTCGACGGTGATGGTGGCGATTCCGCTGGCCAGCGTGATCGGCGGGCCGCTCAACGGCTGGATCCTGGACGCCTTCGACGGGGCGCTGGGGCTGGCGGGCTGGCGCTGGGTGTTCGTGGTCGGCGGGGTGCCCGCGATCGTGCTGGGCGCGTTGTTCTTCCTGATCCTCACCGATTCCCCGGACCGGGCGCGCTGGCTCAACGACAGCGAAAAGGCTTGGCTGACCGGACTTCTCGCACAGGAGGACGCCGAGCGAGCGGTGGCCGCGCCGGTCGGGCACCGGGCCGCGCTCAGGGACAGGCGCGTGATCGCGCTGTGCGTCGCCTACTTCCTGCTGCTGTGCGGGGCGTATCCGCTGACCTACTGGATGCCCTCGGTGATCAAGCAGGTCGGCCACGGACTGAGCGGCTTCCAGGTCGGCTGGCTCTCGGCGGTGCCGTTCCTGGCCGCGGCGATCTGCATGTACCTGACCGGCCGGGTGATCCGGAACGAGCGCTCGTCCAAGCCGGTGCTGATCGCGCTGGGCATCTCGGTGGTCGCGTTCGTGGTGACCGCGGCCGAACTGTCGGTTCCGGCCCTGGCGTTTCTGGCGATCACGGTCGCGACCATGGCCGCGCAGACCGCGAAACCGCTGTTCTGGGCGGTGCCCACGTCCTATCTCGCCGGTGTCGGCGCGGCCAGCGGCATCGCGCTGATCAACTCCATGGGCAATGCGGCCGGGTTCGTCAGTCCCTATGCGTTCGGCTGGATCCAGGACGCCTCGCACGGCAATACCGGCCTGTCCATGGGCGTCATGATCTTCGCCAATATCGGTGCGCTGCTGGTCCTGGCCGGGCTGGCGTCGAAGGCGCGGACCGCGCGGGTCCCGGTCACCGGGGCGGAACCGGCTCCCGGCGTGGGCGCGTAAGGGTTCGCCCGCGGACCGATTAAGCTCGGCAGTCGCCCGTGGCATTCCGCCGCGGGCGTTCCGTCGTTGCTCGTTCCCGAAGAGGTCTCGTGTCGCAGGATGTGCCGGCAGACAGCAAAGCCGAGGTGATCGCCGAGGAGATTCGCGACGCGATCCGGCAGGGGCGGCTGGAACGCGGCGTGCTCTACTCCTCGCGTGAACTGGGCGAAATGTTCGGCGCGTCAAGGACTCCCGTGCGGGAGGCGCTGCTGAAGCTGGCCGATCTGGGCCTGGTGCGCATCGAACGCAATCGCGGGGCCCGCGTCGTCGGGCAGGACGGGCGCGGCATCGTGGACCTGTGCAGCATGCGAGTGCTGTTGGAACCGCCCGCGTGTCGCAGTGCGGCCACGGTCATGACCTCCCGTGACGACGAGGCCATGCTGGCCGAGTACCGGATCATGGAGCGGCTCGCCGACGGCGGCGCGGAGTACTTCGCGGCCGACGAGCGGCTGCACGACCTGATTCTCGAGGCCAGCGGAAATCAGCGGCTGGCCAAGACCGTTCGCGAGCTGCGCCAGACGCTGACGCTGGACGGCCGCCACAGCGTGCCGCGCTACCAGCCGGTCGAGACCGCCCTGCGCGACCACTGGGACATCATCGACGCGCTGCGCAAGCGCGACGGTGTCGGGGCCGAGCGGGCCATGCGCAAGCATCTGGTGCGCTCGGGGGATCTGCTGGTCGCGCACAGCAGCGAGAACGATCGCGGCCTGGTGGCCGAGTGGCGGCGATGGGTGTCGGTGTCGACGCCCGAGGGCGAGCAGATCACCTTCTGATCCGCCTGCCGGAGTCGATCCGGCAAACTTCTGTCAACTAGTTGCATGCTACTCACCTTCATTAGTATGTTGTGAGTGGTTATTGAACTGCCACTCGGCAGTTGGTCCCTGTGAAAGGACATGCTGTGGACCCCAATTCATATGCGGCCTCGGTCGCGCGGGGGATCTGGGCGGCGCAGGTCGATCTGGTCGGATACGTTCCCTCGGTCAGTGTCGCGCCCGTCATCTCCGCGCTCGTGAACACCAGCGGCGGCACGGACGGCCGCTCGCGCACCGTCTTCCCGCTCTCCCGGGAGGAGGAGGCGGCCGGCGTGCTCGGCGCGCTGCCGCTGACCGGCAAGTTCGGCGCGATCGTCATGCAGGACAACGGTTTCGGCAACGCGCTGACCGCCCTGACCACCTTCAACATCGCCTATCACCTGCCGCTGCTCATCGTGGCGAACACCCGCGGCGGGCTCGGCGAGTACAACTCGATGATCCACACCTTCAGCCAGCACGCGCCCGCGCTCCTTCGCGACCTGGGTATGCAGGTCTTCGAAATCGACCGGCGCAGTGCGGCTTCGGACTGGGAGTCGGTGGTGACCGAGGCCGGAGTGCACGCGCGCATGACCTTCCGGCCCGCCGTCGTGCTCGCCCACTTCTGGAACACCGACGGAAAGGCGGCCTGACCGTGCGGCGAATCGATGCGCTCCGAGTGCTGGCCGGGCAGACCGCCGACCTGCCGGTGGTGGTGACGTGCGCGGCCTCGAGCCGGGAGCTGGCCGCGGTGGCCGATCGACCTAATCACCTGTATCTGCTGGATTCCATGGGGCTGGCCGGGTCGGTGGCGACCGGGATCGCGCTCGGTCTCGCGGACACCGGAGTGCCGAAGGTGATCGCCGTCGAAGGTGACGGCTCGTTGCTCATGAACCCCAATGTGCTTCCCACGGGCGGGTTCCTGCGTCCGGAGAAGCTGGTCATGGTGCTGCTGGACAACGCCGTCTACGGTGCGACCGCGAATCTGCCGACCTATGCCGAGGACATCGATCTCGGGCTGCTCGCCGAAGCCAGCGGCTGGGCGGTGCATCGGGCGGCCGAACCCGAGGAACTCGTTGCCGCGCTGGCCCTTTCGCTGGAGATTCCCGGACCGTCGCTGGTGCACGTGCACATCGAGGCGGGCAATGCGACGGATGTGCCCAAGCTGCTGGAGGATCCGGTGGTCATCGGCCGCCGCTTCCGGGACTGGCTCGGTGCCCGGATCGCGACAGCGGTGGAGGTGCTCGCATGATCGGGACCGTCGATCCGACCACCGGACGCACCCTCGACACCTACCGGTTCACCTCCGACCGTGAACTCGAATTGCGGTTGCGGCGTGCGCAATCCGCGGTGCGGATCAATGGCGAGCGGCCGATCTCCGAGCGGGTCCGCGACTTCCGGGTGCTGGCCGAGCTGTTGCGCGCCCGCCGTGAGGATCTCGCGTTGCTGATCACCCTCGAGATGGGCAAGCCGATCACGCAGGCTTGGGCCGAGATCGACAAGTGCGCGCTGGCGTGCGACTTCTACGCCGACAATATGGCCGACGTGCTCACCCCGCAGCGCGTGGACGTCGCGCCCGATGTCGCGGAGGTGCGGTTGCGTCCGCTGGGCGTGTTGCTGGCGATCATGCCGTGGAATTACCCGTTCTGGCAGGTGATCCGGGCGATGCTGCCCGCCATCGCGGTCGGCAATTCGGTGGTGCTCAAGCACGCCGACAATGTCACCGGCAGCGCGAAGGTGCTGCAGTCGCTGTTCGACGAGACCTTCGGGTACGGGGCGCTCACCCACGTGGTGTTGCCGCCGCATCGGGTCGCGCCGCTCATCGAGCATCCGATCATCGCGGGGGTGGCGTTCACCGGGAGCAACAAGGTGGGCGCGCTGGTGGCGGCGACGGCCGGACGCGCGGTGAAGAAGTCGGTGCTGGAGCTGGGCGGTTCGGATCCGTTCATTGTGCTCGACGACGCCGACGTGTCCGCGGCGGCGGCCGCGGCGGTGCGGTCGCGATTCCTCAATGCCGGGCAGAGCTGCATCGCCGCCAAGCGGATCATCGTGCAGCGCGGGATCTTCGGTGACTTCGTCGAGGCCATGGTGACCGAACTGGGCAAGCTGGTGTACGGCGCGCCCACCGAGACCGGGACCGACGTGGGGCCGATGGCGCGCGTCGATCTGCGCAACGAGCTGCGCCGCCAGCTCGAGGTGACGGTGGCGGCGGGGGCGCGAATCCTGTTCGGCGGCAAGGCCGACAACCGCACCGGAGCCTGGTTCCCGCCCACCCTGGTACAGGTGCGCGACACCTATTCCGCCGCCTTCCGTGAGGAGACCTTCGGGCCGCTGGGCGCGGTGCTGGCGGTCACCTCCGAGGAGGCCGCGCTGGCCGCGGCCGAGGATTCGGTGTACGGCCTGAGCTGCTCCATCTGGGGCGCCGACCGCGACGCCATCGACCGGCTGGCGCGGCGGCTGCACACCGGGTCGGTGTTCGTGAACCGCATCTCCGAATCCGATCCCCGCCTGCCCGTGGGCGGCGTCAAGGCCAGCGGCTACGGCCGTGAGCTCAGCCATTACGGGGTCACCGAATTCGCCAACGTCCAGACGGTGCGCAGCGCCGCTACCTCCAGGAGCAACCCGTGACCATCACCAGCATCCGTACCCGCGCGGTCGCCGTCCCCGTCGACAAGCCGACCCGAATGTCCAACCGCGAGTTGAATGTTCGCCACTACCTGCTGGTCGAGGTCGGGACCGCCGACGGTTACAGCGGGGTCGGATACACCTACGCCGGGACCGGCGCGGGCCTGCTGGCCAAGCTGGCCGTCGACGATCTGCTCGCGCCGGTGTATCTGGGTGCGGACGAGAACGATGTGGCGGGCCTGTGGGAGCGCGCCTACCAGGAGACCCTGCTCGAAGGCCGGCGCGGTACCGTGATCCGCGCCCTGTCGGCCCTCGATATCGCCCTGTGGGACCTGCGCGCCAAACGCGCCGGGTTGCCGCTGGTGAGTTTCCTCGGCGGTTCCACCGATCCGCTGCCGTCCTACGCCTCGGGCGGCTACTACCGGCCCGACGAGGGTTCCTGGACCGAGGCGGTGGTGCGCGAGATCGAATTCAACGCCTCCCAGGGCTTCACCGACCACAAGATCAAGGTCGGCGGCCTGTCCGTCGCCGAGGACGCCCGCCGCGTCGCCGCCGCGATCGAGGCCATCGGTGAGAGCGGGCGACTCTCCCTGGACGCCAACAACGGCTACCGCTCGGTCCACGAAGCCCGTACGGCCATCGAAGCTTTCGAACGCGCCGCCGGTGATCGCCCGCTCTGGTGGTTCGAGGAACCCCTCTCACCCGAATCCGTCGCGGGCCACGCCGAACTCGCCCGCACCATCCGCACACCCGTCGCCACCGGGGAGATCCACCAGACCCGCTGGGAATTCCGCCCCCTCATCGAAGCGGGCATCCCCGTCCTCCAATGCGACGCCGGTGTCGCGGGCGGTGTCACCGAATGGCTCCGAATCGCCTCCACCGCAGCGACGTTCGGGCTTCACATGGCCCCGCACTGGCATCACAACCTGCACGTCCACCTCTGCGGCGCGATCCCCAATGCCCTGGTGGTCGAGTACTTCGCCCTCGAGAAAGGCATCTACAACTTCGAACTCCTCCTGACCCCCGAATCGCGACTCCACTACGCCGACAACAAGGTCCACCTCCCCGCCCGCCCCGGCCTCGGCATCGACTTCGACCCCGAGATCGTCGGCAAATATGAACTGATGGGATGACGCCCGCGTCGCTACTATGGGCCGGGGACCGCGGACGCGAGCCCGGAGGGGGAGAAGAAATGATCATCGGTGTCGTGCTCATAGTGATGGCCGTGGTGCTCATGGCGGTGGCGTGGCGCGTGGTCGTCGCGGCCGGTCGGCAGCAGCCGCAGCGGCTGGATCGCAGTGAGGTCCACGCGGCCGGGTCCCGCACCTGGGTGCGGAGCTGGATCCGAAATTAGTTCGGAGGTTTTCCCGCGGTGGATGTCGAGAACGCTGACCCGGCTCCGTCCCAGGGGTAAGAAGGGCCGAGGAGGCCCCAATACACCGAAGGAGCTACCGCGATGGAAACCAACGAGATCTCCGAGATCCTGAACCGCCCGATCAGCCAGGAGCTGCTGGCCAGGGACCTGCTGCGGATGGCGTACGTCGCCAAGGACGGCACCCCCCGCAACATCCCGATCGCCTTCACCTGGAACGGGTCGCAGATCGTGGTCTGCACGACGAAGAACGCGCCGAAGCTGGCGTCGCTGCGGGCGAATCCCGCGGTCGCGCTGACCATCGACACCGAAGTGCATCCGCCGAAGATCCTGCTCATCCGGGGGCGGGCGGAGCTGGACGTGGTCGACGGGATTCCCGAGGAGTATCTGCAGATGAACGGCAGCTACGAGATGACCGCCGAGCAGCGCGTCGAGTGGGAGGCGGAGGTTCGCTCGCTCTATGACGGGATGGTCCGGATCGTCATCACCCCGACCTGGGTCAAGCTCATCGACTTCGACACCACGCTGCCGAGCGCGGTCGAGGAACTGATCCGCGAGCGGGCCGAGCGCCAGAACGCCTGAACGGGAGGAGATCGCCATGCCCAAATACCTTTTGCTCAAGCACTATCGGGGTGCGCCGGACGCGGTCAACAACGTGCCGATGGATCAGTGGACGCCGCAGGAGCTGATCGACCACGTGCAGTACATGGAGGATTTCGCCGAGCGGCTGCGGGGGACCGGCGAATTCGTCGACCATCGGGCGCTGTCCCCGCAGGGCACGTTCGTGCGCTCCGACGGCGAGGGCAGGCCGCCTGTCACGGACGGGCCGTTCCCGGAGACCAAGGACTTGATCGCGGGATGGACGATCATCGACGTCGAGAGCTACGAGCGGGCGCTCGAGCTGGCCGCCGAACTGTCCGCGGCTCCGGGCGCGGGTGGGAAACCGATCCACGAATGGCTCGAACTGCGGCCCTTCCTCACCGAGTGGCCCACGGTGAGCGAGTGAACGAATCTCTGCTGCGCGACCTGGTACCCGCGGTGATCGGTGTCCTCGTACGCCGCGGGGCCGAGTTCGCGGCGGCCGAGGACGCGGTGCAGGAGGCGCTGATCCGGGCCCTGGAGACCTGGCCGGACGATCCGCCCCGCGATGCCAAGGCGTGGCTGGTCGCGGCCGCGTGGCACAAGTTCCTCGACGCCGCCCGCGCCGAAACATCCAGGCGGGGACGGGAACTCACCGTGGAGTTCGATCCGCCGGCGGGTCCGGTGTCCGCCACGGACGACTCGTTGTGGCTGTATTTCCTGTGCGCGCATCCCTCCCTGCCGCCCGGCTCGGCCGTCGCGTTGACCCTGCGGGCGGTCGGCGGCCTGACCACGCGGCAGATCGCCGCGGCCTACCTGGTCCCCGAAGCGACCATGGCCCAGCGGATCAGCCGGGCCAAGCGGCGCATCGCCGGACTGCCGCTCGATCGGCCGGGCGACCTCGCGACCGTGCTGCACGTGCTCTACCTCGTGTTCAACGAGGGCTACGGCGGGGACATCGACCTGGCGGCCGAGGCCATCCGTCTCACCCGCCAGCTCGCGGCGGCCACCGACGAGCCCGAGGTCTCGGGCCTGCTGGCGCTGATGCTGCTGCATCACGCCCGGCGGGCCTCACGGACCGGACCCGGGGCTCGCCTGGTGCCGCTCGCGCAGCAGGACCGATCCCGTTGGGACACCGGCCTCATCGCCGAGGGTGTGGCGATACTGCAGGCCGCGCTGGCCCGCGACCGGCTCGGCGAATATCAGGCGCAGGCCGCGATCGCCGCGCTGCACGCGGACGCCCCGAGCACCGCCGAGACGGACTGGGTGCAGATCGTCGAGTGGTACGACGAACTGCTGACGCTGACGCCCAGCCCGATCGTGCGGCTCAATCGCGCGGTGGCGGTCGGCGAGGCGGACGGACCTCGCGCCGGACTGGCCGCGCTCGCCGATCTGGATCCGGAACTGCCCCGCCACTGCGCGGCGCGCGCCTACCTCCACGAACGCGGCGGCGACCTCGAGGAGGCCGCCGCCTTGTACGTAGAAGCAGCCCGCCTGGCCACCACGGTGCCCGAGCGTGATCACCTCACCCGCGAGGCGGCTCGAATCCGGCAGGCGCTGCGGTCCTGAGTCAGTGCGGGATCACCTCGCCCAAACGCGGCAGCAGGCGTCGTTTCCAGGTGCGCTCCATGGCGTTGCGCGCCATCTTCTGGCGACGGTCCCCGAGGTCGAACCCGGTCTGCAGCAGCAGAAGCCGGGTTCCGTGCCCCTGCGGATGCAGCGTCCAGTCGAGAATCCAGCGGGCTGGATAGTCGGCTCTGGGATACGCCCAGCTGTGGGTCAATCGCCTCGCTGGTTGGACTTCCAGGACCTCACAGAGGATCTCGTCGGACGTCGAATCAGGGACGGTGAACCGAAAGCGAGTCCCCGCCACGGCGGCGAAGCCCGTCGGCCGAAGCAGCCACCGCGCCAGCAGATCCGGGTCCGTCAATGCCCGCCACACGGTGCCGGGCGGCTGCGGAAAGAAGCTGCCGAGCTCGATCGTCGCCGGATTCAACAGCGGGTCGGCGATCAATTCGACTGCCCCTCCTTGTATTTCGCCTCCATCTCCGCGGCGAGCTCCGGCTTCTCCGCCTCCATCTTCTGCACGTAGGTGACCGCATCGCCGACGGTCCGCAACCTCGACAGATCCTCATCGGGAACCTTCACGCCGTACTTGTCCTCGAGCTGCACCGCGATCTCCACCAGTGACAGCGAATCGATGTCGAGATCATCCACGAAGTGTTTCTCGAACGTCACCTCCGCGGCCTCGATTCCCGTTATCTCCTCAACGATCTCCGCAATCCCGGCGACGATGTCTTCCTGCGTGGTTGCCACGGCTTCACTCTCCTCGATGTAACGAACGTCGGTCTCCGTACGCTAAAAGCTCCAGCGGGGTGGAGGTTCAACAGCTTGTGACAGACGACACACAACCCGATGCGCTGCTGAGCATCGGAGAATTGGCGCGCGCCAGCGGTTTACCGGTCCGAACAATCCGTTTCTACTGCGACGAGGGCATTCTCGAGTCCCACCGCAGCCCCGGCGGCCACCGCCTGTTCGACGCGGACAGCGCCACCGAACGCCTCGTCCTCGTGAAGCGACTACGAGCCCTCGGCCTCGGCCTCGGCACGATCACCGAGGTGTTGCACGGCACCCTGTCGATCCCCGAAGCCATCACCGCCGAAAGCGCCCGCCTCGACCTGGAATTCAGATCCCTCGCCTGGCGCCGCGCCTCCCTCCGAGCCATCGAATCCGCCGCCCCCTCACACCGATCCGCCCGACTCGCCCTGCTGGCCGCCGCCCAGGAGCCCGGCGCAGCCCACGACTGCCTGATCCGCTACTGGCGCCGCATCCTCGCCCCACTACCCACATCCGACGTCGAAAGGTGGGTCTGCGGCAACGTCCCCGAACCACCCACCAACCCCTCCGCCGCCGACGTCCTCGCCTACGCCGAACTAGCCGCCCTCGCCGCCGACCCAACCCTGAAAACCACTGTGCGAAACCAATATTGGCGTCACGCCCCCGAATCGATCCGCGACCGCCACCGCCTCTTCAACGAAGTCGGCGACGTAATCTCCGACTTGATCCCCCTGGTATCGACCGCCGCACCCCCAACCCCCGGCAACGAACTCGACCGCTTCGTCCAAGCCCACGCCACCGCCCGCGGCGAAAACGACTCCCCCCGCTTCCGCAAACAACTCCACACCGCCTCACCCACCCCCGACCCCCGAACCCACCGCTTCTGGACCCTGACCCACCGCCTCCTCGGAACCGACATCACCGTCGGCCCACCCCACGACTGGCTCTGCGCCGCTCTAACCATCTCCGTAAACCACCCCACCACCCACCCCCCAAACCCTGCGCCGACCACAAGATCAGGGAGCCGTCAGTGCGGAAACCCGGACAATTCCCCACGATGAGAGCTCCTTGATCTTGAACAACTCAGCCTCGATCCGAGGATGGTGCGAGAGTTCCGGCGGAGGAGCGGCGGGCGGCTGCTCGGGCCAGGGATCGGTCTCGTTGTTCCTCGAAGCGGATGGTGTCGGTTCGCAAATTGTCGAGGTAGGCGCCGAGGTCGTTGCGTAGGTGATCGCCGTGGGCAGTGAAGTCGTTGCGCTCGAATATCTTCCATGCGCGCAGGACGGGTAGCACGACTTCGTCGAGGTGCTGGCGGAGGTCGTAGATGCCGTGTTTGGCCATGAGGACGGCGTTACGTCGCCAGTTGGGCATGCCGACGCCGGGCATCTGGAAGTTCTTCAACATCAGGGTGATCGCGGCGAGGGTTTGGTCGGGGGCGAGGTCGAGGGCAGCGGCGCAGAGGTTGCGGTAGAAGATCATGTGGAGGTTTTCGTCGGCGGCGATGCGAGCCAGCATGCGGTCGGCGAGGGGGTCGTTGCATGACCTGCCGGTGTTGCGATGGCTGACCCGGGTGGCCAGTTCTTGGAAGGTGACGTAGGCCAGCGAGTGCAGGAGACCGACGTCGGCGATATCGGTGAGGGGGCCGACTTTGTCGCGGGCGATGTTCATCGCGGAGAAGCCATGCGTCATATGGGTCATGCGAGCTTGTTCGAGGGCGACCGGGTCGACGCCGCGAGTGACGACGAGGTAGTCGCGCAGCACGATCCCGTGGCGGTTCTCCTCGGCGGTCCAGCGGCCGACCCAGGTGCCCCAAGCGCCGTCGGAGGAGAAGTTCTCGGCGATTTCGCGGTGGTAGGAGGGGAGATTGTCCTCGGTGAGGAGGTTGGTGACCATCGCGGCCTTGGCGACCTCGGACAGAGTGGATTGCTCGGGGTCCCAGTCGATTCCACCGAGTGCGGCGAAGTTACGGCCGTGGTCCCACGGGATGTAGTCGTGGGGGTGCCAGTCCTTGGCCATGGAGAGATGGCGGTTGAGGTTCTGCTCGGCGATCGGCTCGAGTTCGACGAGCATTTCCAGTTGGGTCAGTGGTCTGGTCATATCGCTGTTCCTCTGAAGACTAACGGTTTTGGACCGAGGGGTCGGGAAGTCCGGCGCGGATCTGCTGGAAGGCCGAGCGCAGCAACGAGTGCGAGGAGACCGGCGAATCCGCTTGCAGAAAGACCTCGGCGGTTGATTGCCAGGCCGCGCCGACGGCGGCCGCCACCAGCCGTGGGTAGACATCGCGGGCCGGGTCGGTTCCGGTCCGGGCGGCGATCACGTCGATCAACTCGTCGTTGGTGAAGCACACCTTCGACACGGCGGTGCGCATCGCCGGGCGATTCATCAGATCCCGCAGCACGGTCTGCCGCGCCGGACTCGGTTGCGTGCCGGTATCGGCCGACTCGACGAACGCGACCGTGATTGCGTCCCACAGACTCTCGTCGGCCGGCCTGGCTCGCAGTGTCGCGACATTGTGCTGTAGGCGCTCGACCTGCCGGTAGGCCAGCGCATCGTATTTGGTGGTGAAGTAGTTGTTGAACGTCCGCACCGAAACCCCGACCCGGGCCGCGATCTCATCGCGTCGTAGGTTCTCCACCCCGCGCTCGGCCAGCAGCGTCCACGCCGCGTCGCTGAGCGCCTGCCGGGTGTCGATCTTCTTGCGGTCCCGCAGTCCCAGTTCATGTTCGTCGGCCACCGCGGCACCGTATCAAACTTTCCTATGGGAAAGTTTGCCTATGGGAAATGTGGCTCGGCGAGGTCAGAGGTAGACGCGGGCGTTTTCGAGCCAGGTTTGGGCGTCGGTGCCTACCGCTGTGAGGGTGGCGGCGGTGAGGGGTTTGCGGTGGGTGACGAGGAGGCAGAAGTCGTGGGCGGTGCCGTGGATCTGCTGGGGGGCGTCGGTGGGGCCCCAGACCCACGGGGTGCCGTCCGGGGCGGTCAGTTCGATGCGGAAAGGGGCTGTGGGGATGGGGAGTTGGGCGGCGTAGAAGGACAGGCCGCGGCCGATCACGCCCAACTCGGCGATGAAGCGGAGGCGGGTGGTCGGGACGTGGGGGACGCCGAGGGTGTCGAAGATGTCCTGGCCGTGGGCCCAGGTTTCCATGAGGCGGAGGGGGATCGCGAGGTCGGCGGTCATGTCCGAGCCGAACCAGGGGAAACTCTTGTCGGTGGGGAGGTCGCGCAGGGCAGCGGCCACTTCGGTGCGGCCCGTGCGCCATTGGTTCAGTAGAGCTGCGCGGGGTTGCGCTGCGCCTGCGGCCGCTTCGATGTCGGCGCGTTCGGCGCCCTCGGCGTCTGCTCGTTTCAGTACCGTGTCGAATGCCTCGGGTGTGCGGATGGCGAGTAGGACGTTGGCGTCCGCTGCTGCAAGGTGGGCGATCTGGTGTGCGATCGTCCAGCCTTCGGCCGGGGTGGGTTTGGACCAGTCGGGCTCGGCCGATACCAGTGCGTCGAGCGCTTCGCCCTCGGCTACCAGGTCGGGTAGGGCGAGGTCGCGCCGCATACCGGAGATATCGAGCCCGTAATCTCGCATGTGGCCAGGCTACCGACATCGATCTCGGTCCGCCGAGACCAACTCCGGCGCAAGGGCTTCGGTGGATATGGTGGTGGGATGGTGTCGGTCGGAAGAGTTCTGGTGGTTCCGCAGTGGCAGGGGTCGGCCTCGGAAGGGGCGTGGCGGCTGCCGGTCGGGGCCAGGCATCTGGCGGGGCTTTTTCCGGGCGCGCGGGTGGATGTCGCCGAGGTCGCGGCCGAGGGTAGCGATACTCGTGGTGGCGTGCGGAATTTGGCCGCGCTGACCGAATCGTTCGCCGTGGTCCGGCGTGCTCTCGAAACCTGGGACGACGCACCGTTGCTCACCGTCGGCGGCGACTGCGGAATCGAAATCGCGCCGATTGCCACGGCTCTCGCTGCCCACGGCCGGAACCTGGCGGTCGTCTGGCTGGATGCTCACGCAGACCTCAACACCCCGCGCTCGTCGCCATCCGGGGCCTTCCACGGCATGGTGTTGCGCAGCCTGCTCGGCGACGGGCCGGAGGAGCTGGCGTTGGGGCCTCGGACCCGGCTCGAGCCCGCGCAGGTGGTTCTCGCCGGTGTGCGCGCACTCGATCCCGAGGAGCGGGACTTCATCGCCGAGAACAAGATTCGCCGGGTGTCGGTTGCCCAACTCGCCGATCCGGCGGCATTGGTCGAGGCGGTGGCGAGTACCGGGGCTTCGATGGTCTACATCCATCTGGATCTGGACGTCATCGATCCCGGGTATCTGCGCGGACTGTCCTTTCCCGAGCCTGCCGGTGCCGAACCGGATCACATTCGAGCGGCAATCGAAGCGCTCACGGCGAGGTTCGGGTTGGCTGGTCTGGGCATCACCGAGTATGCGCCGACGGTGCTCAGCGCGGCCGAGGACCGCGTTCTCGCCCGTATCCTCGGCCTGCCGTGACCGCGGTCAGGGTCGGGTGAAACGTAAGGTGATCAGCTGGAAAGGCCGGAGCCGCAGCCGAATTCCCGGGTCCTCGGCCGTGGCTGTGGCATCCTCGGCCAGCGGGCGCTCGAGCAGGTCGCACCGGCGGAAGCCGGAGAATCCGAAATCGGGGCTCAGTAGCGCCGAGGTACGGCTCCCGCTGGCCTCGTAGAGACGGATGACCACGTCGCCGGAACCGTCGTCGGCGAGTTTGACGGCGCTGGTCACCACATCGTCGTTGTCGACGCTGAACAGCGGCGCGACAGGTGCCGCGACGCCGGGAGTGAAGGGCGGGAGGTTGATTCGGTAGCCTTCGCGGACGGCGTCGGTCAAGGAGGCGCCCGGGACGATGGCGTGTCGGAAGTGGTGGGTGCCGTGGTCGGTGTGGGGGTCGGGGAAACGCGGGGCGCGCAGAAGGGAGGCGCGGATCGTGATGGTGGTGCCCCCGTCGGGGCGGACGGTGCGGGTGAGGTCGTGGCCGTAGGTGGAGTCGTTGACCACGGCTGTGCCCCAGCCGGGTTCGGCCACATGGATGAAGCGGTGATTGCAGGCCTCGAACTTGGCGTATTCCCAGCTGGTGTTGGTGTGCGTGGGTCGGTAGAGGTGGCCGAACTGGGTTTCGGAGGCGTAGCGGTCGGCGTGAACATCGAGGGGGACGGCGAGTTTGAGGAATTTCTCGGTTTCGTGCCAGTCGACGGTGGTGGCGATCTCGAGGGCGGGGGAGTCGGGGCGCAGGGTGAGGGTCTGCTCGATCGTGGAGGAGCCGAAGCCGCGGGCGAGCCGTACCGTGGCAGCGGGCGAATCCGGTTCCGCCACCAGGAAATCGAGGTCGACCAGATCGGTGACGCGATTGCGGTAGAAGAGGTCGACATCCCAGGCGTCCCAGGAGTTGGGGAGGTCCGGGTGCAGTTGGAGCAGGTTCGCGGGTGCGTCGGGCGGCAGGGCCTCGCGGTCGTGCACGAGATCGTGGAGCGAAACGATCAATCCCCGGGCATCCACCTCCACGCGAAGCAGACTGTTGGACAGCGCGAATCCGCCGCCGTCGCGCTCGCGCACCGAGCAGGCTCGACCCGATTCTTCCGGCCCGGCGCCACCGGCGGGGATCCCGCGCCACGCATGCGGCGCGGGGTTGAACACACACGGCCCGGACGCCCGGCCGCCCAGCGTCCACTGTGCCCGCTCGATGATCGCCGACAGCTCCGCGGCCACCGTCGCATAGGTTTGCGCGGCCTCCCGATGCACCCACGCGATCGACGATCCCGGCAGAATGTCGTGAAATTGGTGCAGCAGCACCGTTTTCCAGATCCGATCCAGCTCCGCGTGGGGATATTCGACCCCCGTGCGCACCGCGGCCGTGGCCGCCCACAGCTCGGCCTCCCGCAGCAGATGCTCGCTGCGCCGATTGCCCTGCTTGGTCTTGGCCTGACTGGTCAAGGTCGCGCGATGCAGTTCCAGGTAGAGTTCGCCCACCCACACCGCCGGCCGCTCGTATTCGGCCTCGGCGGCGGCGAAGAAGTCGGCGGGCTTGTCCCACACCACTGTCGGTGAGCCCTCGAGATCGCGCATCCGCGCGGCCTTGGCGACCATCTCCCGTGTGGTCCCGCCGCCTCCGTCGCCCCAGCCGGTCGGCGCGAGCGAACGCGACGCCCGTCCCTTCTCCTTGAAATTGCGTGCCGCGTGCGCGATCTCACGCCCCTGCATCGAACAGTTGTAGGTGTCGACCGGCGGGAAATGCGTGAATATCCGCGTCCCGTCGATCCCCTCCCACAGAAACGTATGGTGCGGGAACTGATTGGTCTGACTCCACGAGATCTTCTGCGTCAAAAGCCATTTGGACCCGGCCGCCTTGATGATCTGCGGCAGTCCCGCCGCGAACCCGAAGGTGTCGGGCAGCCACGCCTCCTCGTTCTCGATCCCGAACTCCTCGAGGAAGAACCGTTTGCCGTGCACGAACTGCCGCGCCATCGCCTCGGAGCCGGGCATATTGGTGTCGGACTCCACCCACATGCCTCCGGTCGGCACGAACCGTCCCGCCGCGACCGCCTCCTTGACCCGCGAATACACCTCGGGCCGATGCTGTTTGAGGAAGTCGTATTGGGCCGCCTGCGACATCGTGTAGACGAAGTCGGGCTCGTCGTCGAGCAGCGCGGTCATGTTCGCCGCGGTCCGCGCCACCTTGCGCACCGTCTCGCGCAACGGCCACAGCCAGGCGGTGTCTATGTGCGCGTGCCCGACGGCGGAGATGCGATGCGCCGACGGAACGGCGGGCCGCGCCAGCACGTCGGCCAGGCATGCGCGCGCCGCCGCGGCGGTCGAGTTCACATTCTGCAGATCGATCGCGTCCAGCGCGCGTTCGATGGCCCGCACGATGTCATAGCGGCGCGCCGGATCCTCGGGCATCTCGTGCATGAGCTCGCCGAGCACTTCGAGATCCTGGACCAGCTGCCAGACCTGCTCGTCGAATACCGCGAGATCCATTCGCCCGAAACGGTATTGCGGTTCGGTCCCGGCTGTCGTGAGGTCGCCGAGCCCGGTCGGCCCGAAGAACGGGATCACCGGATTCGCCGCCGCCTCGACATGCAGCAGCACCCGCTCCCCACCGAGCGCCGGGCCCGCCACCCGCACCCACCGGTTCTGCGGATGCAACCCCTTCACCGGCGACCCGTCGGGCCGATACACCAGACCCTCGCACTGGAACCCGGTCATCCCACCGTCGAACCCGAGGTCGATGATCGCCTCGACGGTCTTGCCCGCCCACTCGGCGGGCACCGTCCCCTCGAGGGTGAGCCAGCTCGTACCCCACGGCGCGCCCCACCGCGCCCCCGGCTCGACCGGCGTCCGCGGCGCACCCAATCCCTCGGCGACACTGACGGGTTCACCCGGCGCCACCCACATCGACGCCCGCATCGGTATCGATTCCGGATAGATCGCCGGGACGATCCGCCCCCCGAGCACGCGTCCGAGCCGATCCTCGATCAACCGGCGATCATCGTGCATGACGGTGGCTCCCATCGGACGTGGGGCGTACTGAACGAACCGCTCGGTGTCCGACTTTAATGGAGCCCGGTCTGTTTCCGCTGGTGGAACTGCTCGGGCGCGGCAGCGCGTCCGGCTACACGATCGGGGCCGAGGGATACCGCTCGGCCGAGCCGTTCTCGAACTGGCGCAGCACGCGCAGGGCCGGGACGGCGAGCACTCCGGCCAGCCGGGTGTACGGCCAGACGGCGATGATCAGCACGAGGACCAGACCGCGCGCCTGGTAGATGAGCGGGGCGTGCCGCATGACCTGCGGGTCGGGATGCAGCGTGACCAGGGAACGCGCCCAGGTGAAAAGCGTTTCGGCGGTGCGGTAGTGGACGTCGGAGGAGTTGGCGTCGAAGGTGACCAGCACGGCCGAGACGAGTGCCGCGACGAGCAGCGGCATGGTCATCCGGTCCAAGGGCGTGACCCGGGCGCGCCCGTCGGCCGCGATCAGCGGCGGAATCAGGACGAGGACCGCCCCGATGATGGTGAGCGGGACGGCGACGAGCTGGGTGGCCTCCAGGACGATCCGGATCCCGGGCCCCGGGCGCGAATGCGGCCCCGACACCACCATTTCGACGACCCGCATCGCGGCGACCGTGGGCATCCCGACGCGCAGCGCCCGGATCCCGAATCGCTGTGCCAGGTCCACGTGCGGGCCGTACAGACACCCCAGGAATCCGTCCAGCCGATACCGCCAGACGTGTCCGATCACGCACGACACCACGGCGACATAGGGCAACACCACCCACAACGTGACCACCATGCCCGCCATCCCCAGCTAATCCGCAGTTCGTGCGGATCACTCTCGCACGGACCGGATGCGCAGAGAAGTGTCGAATCGTGCCAACTCTATGAACCCGGCGTCGCGTCGGTTACTGCCACAGATGGGACATCATGTGCGGGTAGCGGACGGGCCGGTAATCGGTGAACGTCAGGTCCCTGACCTGGCTGAAATCCGACCACAGCAGTTTGCCGCCTTTGAGGCGCACGAGGTTTCGCACCCGCGCCCGGACCTGCCGCATCTCCTCGTCCGTGGCGGGACGCTTCGGACCGACCGTGCCATAGAGCCGCACGCCCGGCGCGGACGGGAAGCGAGCGGTCACCAGCGAACGCAGCCAGAACAGCGGATTGCTGTTCACGGCCATCAGGCACACCCGCGGATCCGAGTCCAGATTCCGCGCCAGCGCCTCGGTGTACTCGTCGAAGTAGAACCCGCTCGCGTCGTCGCGCAGGAACACCGTGCCGATCGGCGTGACGTTCGGCGAACCATCGGCATCGACCGAGGCGATGGCGCAATGCCCGGCGCGGGAAACGGTGTCGCGGATGCGATCCCAATGCTGTTCGAGTGTCAAAGCGGTACCGATCGGTTCGGACGACATAGCGATTCGAGCCTAACCGCCGGGGCCGGAAGCGCATGATGACGACATGGCTTCCCACGCGAGGCGGCGTGCCGTACTCGAATTGCTTTGCGACAGCTTCACGCCGGGGGACGGGGGTGAGCTGCCCACCGCCTCGGAACTCGGTGTCGTCGACACCGTGACCGAACTCCTGGGCCGCAATCCACGCGAGGCCGAGCGCAAACGGTTCGAACTGCTGCTGCGCGTGTGGGATTCACGCCTGTTCGGACTCGTCAACGGCGCGGGCTGGCAGAAATTCTCGCGATTGACGGCCGAGCAGCGCGAGCAATGGCTGCTGGGCATGGCCGATTCCCGAATCGAGAAGAAGCGGGCGCTGTTCCAGGCACTGAAGGGCGCGGCCGTCACCTCCTACTACCTGGCGCCGGGCCCGACGGGCACCAACCCGGTCTGGGACCGCATCGGGATTCCGCCCGCGTCCGGCCCGGTCGAGGGCGCGAAACGCGGCCTGAGCCCGGAGCGTCCGGACGCCGACACCACCGTCGTGTGCGATGTGGCCGTCATCGGCTCGGGCGCGGGCGGCGGGACCGCCGCGGCGGTGCTGGCGCAGGCCGGACTGGATGTCGTTGTGCTGGAACGCGGCGACTACCTCGACGACCCGGACTTCGGCATGGGGGAGAAGGACGGTTTCCTGAAGCTGTACGCCCCCGGTCCCGCCGCAACGGCAGAGGGACAGCTCGGACTGGTCGCGGGCACGGTGCTCGGCGGCGGCACGGTCGTCAACTGGACCACCGCCTTCCGCACCCCCGACGACGTCCGCGAGGAATGGGCGGCCCTCGGCGCACGCCAGTTCGCCGAGCGGGAATACACCGACGCCCTCGACGCGGTGGTGGCCAGGCTCGGGGTGAACCTCGACCATTCCCCGGCCTCGCGTCGCGACGAGATCCTCGAACGCGGTCTGCGCAAACTGGACTGGCACGTCGAGGCGCTCCCGCGCAATGTCGGAGACGCCTGCGACGCCGGAATCGAATGCGGCCGCTGTGGATTCGGCTGCCGGGTCGGAGCCAAGCAGTCGGTGGTCAAGACCTGGCTCGCCGACGCGGTCCGGGCGGGCGCACGGCTCTACGTCGGCGCCGACGTGCGGCGCATCGTGGTCACCAACGGCAGCGCCACCGGCGTGGAAGCCGTGACGGCCGAAGGCCGTTCGGTGTGGGTGCACAGCCGCGCCGTGGTCGTCGCGGCGGGCGCGATCCAGACTCCCGCCCTGCTGCGCCGCTCGGGCCTGACCAACCGCAATATCGGCGGCTTCCTCCGATTACACCCGGCCACAGCGGTTTTCGGCATCTTCGACGAGGAGATCCGCCCCTGGGAGGGCGGCCTGCAGACGCGCTACTCGAAACAGGACCGCGATCTGGACGGCAAAGGCTATGGCGTGATGTACGAGACGGGCCCGATGACGCCGGGCATGTCGGTCGGCTTCCAAGCCTGGACCGGCGCGGCCGTCCACCGCGACCGCATGCTGAAACTGGCGAACACGGTCCCCGTCGGCGTGCTCACCCGCGACCGTGACCACGGTTCGGTCGAGACCGACCGCAAGGGCGAGGCGGTCGTGCGCTACCGCCTCTCCGCGCGCGACGCCGCCCACATGCACACCGGAATCGTCAATGCCGCGAGCATTCTGGAGGCCGCCGGCGCCGAGCGGATCTTCTCCGGCCATCAGGCCGGTGTCGGCTACGAGCCCGGCGTGAACGGCTCGCACGAGGAGTTCGCCGAGCGGGCGGCCGCGGCGGGCTACGCGCCCGGCCGCTGCGCGATGGGTGCGCTGCACATCATGGGCTCGGCCCGCATGGGCGGCTCACCCCTCGACTCGGCGACCGATCCCGACGGCGCGACCTGGGATGTCCCCAATATCGTCGTGGCCGACGGCTCCTGCTTCCCGACCGCCTCCGGCGTCAACCCGATGATCAGCATCGAGTCCATCGCCTATATGAACGCCACCCGCCTGGCAGCCCGGCTGAAGTAGCTAACCCTGGTGTGGCGCAGCTGATTTCAGTGCCGTGCCGAACGCGCTCACGATCACCAGCCGGATCTGCGCGACCGCCCGATCGATCGGCCCGGTCGGCTGGAACAAATGGCTCAGCGCCAGCCGGACCAGCACCTCGGTCATCGAGCCCAGGTCGGTGTCGCTCATGTCGTCGAGCCGGTACTGTGCGCGGATCGCGGCGGTGAGCGCGGTGATCGCGCGCCCGAGCACGGGCTCGGTCTCGGTCATCAGCACCGGGAGCAAGGCGGTGTCGGTCGCCGACCGTCCGGCCAGCACCGCCTTGAGCAAAGTGTTGTCGGCGCCCGTCCGCAGCGTGTACTCGACCGCCTCGGTAAAGCCCGCTGTCACATCCGCCGGATGCGCGGCCAGGCTCGCGGCGATGCCGACCAGGAAGGTGTCGACCTCCTGCTGGACCACGACCTCGGCCAGCTCGTGCTTGTTGGCGAACTCCTTGTAGAGCACCGGCCGGCTCACGCCCACCTCTTTGGCCAGCCGCGACATATTGACCGCACCCCAGCCCTCGGTCACGACTATGCGCCGGCCCGCGTCGATGATCCGCTCGCGCAGGAGTTGACGCATCTCGGTCTGGAAGTTCGGCGCTTCAACCACGTCCCGATCGTACATGAGCACGTCTTTCGTCTCGTCGTTGACAAATCGATTCACTGTGTATCTACTGAATACAGTTCTTCGGAAAGTGTAAACGCTAGGAGTACGGCAATGACGACGTCTCGCAGCCGGGAGTCGGAGATCTCGGCCCGCCCGCAGTGGCGTGACCGCAAGCGCTACCTCTGGTTGTTCGGCCTGGTGCCGCCGACCGCGCTGTTCGTGGCCCTGGTCCTGATCTGGGCGCTCAATGAAATCGGCTGGACCGCGGTGTCGCCGGTGTTCTGGTGGATCGGCCCGCTGCTGGTCTACGGACTGCTGCCGGTGCTGGACCGCTTCTTCGGCCCGGACGGCCAGAACCCGCCCGACGAGGTGATGGAGTACCTCGAGAACGACAAGTACTACCGCTACTGCGTCTATACCTACATCCCGTTCCAGCTGCTGAGCCTGACCGTGGCCTGCTACCTGTGGACCGCGAGCGACCTGTCGTGGCTCGGCATCCAGGGCGGCCTGGGCGTGGTCTCCAAGCTCGGCCTGGCGCTGAGCATGGGCGTGATGGGCGGCGTCGGCATCAATACCGCACACGAACTCGGCCACAAGAAGGACGAGCTGGAGCGCTGGCTGTCGAAGATCACTCTCGCCCAGACCTTCTACGGGCACTTCTACATCGAGCACAACCGCGGTCACCACGTCCGCGTCGCCACCCCCGAGGACCCGGCCAGCGCCCGCTTCGCCGAAACCTTCTGGGCCTTCCTCCCGCGCAGCGTGTGGGGCAGCCTGCGCTCCTCGTGGGAACTCGAGGCCAAGCGCCTGGAGCGACTGGGCAAGCGGCCGTGGACGATTCGCAATGACGTGCTCAACGCGTGGCTGATGACGATCGTGCTGTGGGGCGCGCTGGTCGCGGTGTTCGGCCCGGCGGTGCTGCCCTGGCTGGTGATCCAGGCGATCTACGGTTTCACCCTGCTGGAGACGGTGAACTACCTCGAGCACTACGGCCTGCTGCGGCAGAAGACCGCCACCGGCCGCTACGAGCGCTGCACCCCCGAGCACAGCTGGAACTCCGACCACATCGTCACGAACATCTTCCTGTACCACCTGCAGCGGCACAGCGATCATCACGCGAACCCCACACGCCGGTATCAGACGCTGCGCAGTATGGACGGCGCCCCGAACCTGCCCAGCGGATACGCCAGCATGATCGGATTGGCTTACTTCCCGCCACTGTGGCGGCGCGTGATGGATCACCGTGTGCTCGAACACTATTCGGGTGACATCACCCGGGTGAACATCCAGCCCCGCAAGCGTGCGCGCGTGCTGGCGAAGTACGGGGTGGCGTGATGTCGGCCTACCGCTGCCCGGTCTGTGACTACGTCTACGACGAGTCGAAAGGCGCACCGCGCGAGGGCTTCCCGGCCGGCACCGCCTGGTCGGCCGTCCCCGACGACTGGTGCTGCCCCGACTGCGGCGTGCGCGAGAAACTCGACTTCGAACCCACCACCATCCCGACAGGACACCGTCGTGAGCACTGACTACAAACTCTTCCGCTGCCTGCAGTGCGGCTTCGAATACGACGAATCCCTCGGCTGGCCCGAGGACGGCATCGCCCCCGGCACCCGCTGGGACGACATCCCCGACGACTGGTCCTGCCCGGATTGCGGCGCGGCGAAATCCGACTTCGAAATGGTCGAGGTCAGTCGCGCGTGACCGGCCGCATCGTCATCGTGGGTGCGGGCGTCGCGGGCGCCACCGCCGCCCGCACCCTGCGCACCGAGGGCTACACCGGTGAGATCGTGCTGCTGGGCGCGGAGCATTCGGCGCCGTACCGCAGGCCGATGGTGTCGAAGGAACTGCTGGCCGGAACGGCCGAGGAACGCCGAACCCTGTTGCAGCCCGCCGACTTCTGGCACAGCCACGACATCGAGCTGCGCATCGGTGTCCGGGTGACGTCGATCGATCCCGGCCCCGGTCTGGTCTGGCTGGCCGACGGCACCGCCGTCGGCTACGACAGCCTGCTGCTCGCGACGGGCGCGCGTCCCCGCGCGTTGAACCTCTCGCCCGGCGAAAGTGCCACCATCCGTGGCAGTTACGGCGGCGTAAGTGCCAACGGCCGGATGCTGACATTGCGTGGCCGGGCGGATGCCGAGGCGCTGCGCGCGGCGATCGAGCGGGCCGGGTCGTTGTTGATCGTCGGCGCGGGCCTGATCGGGTGCGAGGTGGCGGCAACCGCGCGGGCACTCGGGGCCGAGGTCGCGGTGCTGGACGCGGGGTCCGCCCCGGTCGAGCGGGTCGCGCCCGGCGTCGTGGGGGAGTACATCCGGAACTTGCACGCGCAGAACGGCGTCGCGATGCACACCGATGTGCGGCTGACCGATCTGGCGCACGACGGCACCGAGGTGGTGGCCGTGGCCGACGATGATCGGAGCTGGACCGCGGGTTCCGTGCTGGTCGCGATCGGATCTGTCCCGGACACTTCGCTGGCCGAGGCTGCCGGACTCGCTGTAGCCGATGGAATTCGGGTGGACGAGTGCTATCGGACATCGGCACCGGGGGTTTACGCCGCAGGCGATGCGGCCGGTCGATTCGATCCCGACTCGGGTGAATATCGGCGCGAGGAGCATTGGAACAGCGCACAGTTCCAGGGCGCCGCAGCGGCTCGATCCATGCTCGGAAGGCCGCGTGGTGCGGAGGAAGTCCCCTGGGGCTGGTCGCTGCAGTATGGCCGGAACATCCAGTTCGCGGGCAGGATTCGGGCCGATGACGACCAGGTCGTCCGGGGCAGCGTCGAGGCGGGCGACGCGACGGTCATCGGCGTGCGCGAAGGGCGTGCGACCGGTGTCGTGGCGATCGGGCGTGCGGCCGAGTTCCGGGCCGCCCGGAACCTGCTCGGCGCGGGAACGCGGGTGGATGCCATCGCGTGCGCCGACGAATCCCGGCCGCTGACCGACGGGCTCGCACTGTCCGGACAGTCGTGAGGGCATACGCCAGCAGTTGAGCTAATCGCCCGCAAAATCTGAAATGCCGCCGAACCGACCGAATGGTCCGGCGGCATTTCGCATTTGCCCGGCCATTGCTGAAATCTGCTGGTAGGGAGTGCTATCCGCGCGGCGCGCGTATTTTTCACCTGTCCATCTCGCCCTGTCAACCCCGCGAATATTTCCGTGAAGACTGACACGTCAGTCCGAAATGTGTATTACTGTCTCGGTCAGTTCGAATCGGCCAACAGAGGGGCCGGTCGGCATCGACCAGCAGTGGGGACTGTGGGGTGGTGAACAATTGGTCGACAAGGCTGTTCGGGGGCCGGAACCGTTGATTCGGTCGGCAATCGAATTCGTACTCTCGGGGCTGCGGACGTTCGGACGCACCATTCAGCTGGCGATCGCGGCGTTCCGGTTCCTGGTCGTCGACATCGTCAAACTTCGGCATCCGTGGCGTGACACGCTACAGCAGGGCTGGTTCATCGTCAGCGTGACGGCGATTCCCGCTGTGCTGGTATCGGTTCCGTTCGGCGTGATCGTGGCGGTTCAGGTGGGGAGCCTGACCCAGCAGGTCGGCGCGAGCTCGGTCTCCGGCGCGGCCGGCGGTCTCGGCGTGATCCGGCAGGGCGCGCCCATGGTGACCGCGCTGCTGCTCGGCGGCGCGGCCGGTTCGGCCATCGCCTCGGACCTGGGCGCGCGCACCATCCGCGACGAGGTGGATGCCTTGCGCGTCATGGGAATCGACCCGGTGCGCCGGCTGGTCGCCCCGCGGCTGGCGGCCATGCTCGCGCTGACGCCGCTGCTGTGCATGCTGATCATCTTCATGGGCGTGTTCACCGGCTACGTGATCGCGGTCGGCTTCCAGGGCGTCACGCCCGGGTCGTACCTGTCGGCGTTCGCGGCCTTCGCCAAGATGAGCGACCTGTGGGTGGCCATCGTGAAATCGATCATCTTCGGCATCATCGTGCTCATCGTGGCCTGCCAGCGCGGCCTCGAAGCCACCTCCGGTCCGCGCGGGGTCGCCAATGCCGTGAACGCGGCGGTGGTGATCGGCGTGATCGCGGCCTTCGGCGTGAATCTCGTTATCACGCAGCTGGTTTCGATGTTCATTCCGACGCAGGTGGGCTGATGACCCAGGTACCCGCCCGATACACACCGCTCGGCCACGCGGGCCGCGTCATCGGCCAGACCGCTCGAGCCCCGATGACGGTGTTCGAATCCCTCGGCCACCAAGCCACTTTCGTGGTCGAGGTGCTCGCCGCCATCCCGCACACGCTGCGGTACTACCGGCGTCAGACCATGCTCATCCTCTCCGACATCACTTGGGGTTCCGGCGCGATCATCGTCGGCGGCGGCACCGTGGCGGTGCTGGCCTTCCTGGGCATCGCGGTGGGCGGCTCCATCGGCGTGGAGGGTTTCACCGCGCTGAACATGGTCGGCATGGGCCCGCTCACCGGGTTCGTCTCCGCCTACGCCAACACCCGCGAGATGGCGCCCATGGTGGCCGCCATCGGCTTTGCGGCACAGGCGGGTTGCCGCATGACCGCCGAGATCGGGGCCATGCGCATCGCCGAGGAGATCGACGCGCTCGAGGCCATCGGCATCCGGCCCATGCCCTTCGTGGTGACCACCCGCGTGATCGCGGGCGTCATCACCATCGTGCCGCTGCACCTGCTCACGCTCATCCTGTCGTACTTCTCGTGCGCGACCGTGGTGAACGTGCTGCACGGGCAGTCCTCGGGCACCTACTACCACTACTTCGACGCCTTCCTGCAACCCGGCGACGTGCTCGCCTCGCTGGTCAAGGCGACGATCTTCGTGGTCGCAATCATTCTCATCCACGGCTACCAGGGCTTCTACGCCTCGGGCGGTCCGGAGGGCGTGGGACGGGCCTCCGGCCGCGCCATTCGCGCCAGCCTGGTGCTGGTGGTCATCCTGGACATGATCCTGACGATCGTGATCTGGGGCCTGGATGTCGGCATCCGGATCTCGGGGTGAATCATGGCCGTGTTCAAGGATCATTCCGGCCGTAGCGCCGGAGCCTGGATGTTGCGGGCGCGGGGCCTGGTGGTCGCCGTCGTCCTCGTCACAGTGACGATTATCGTAAGTTCCTACGCCCGTGGCTCTTTCGCGGACAAGTTCGAGGTCACCGTGGACGCGGCGACCCTGGGCGAGGGCCTGGCGCCGGGTTCGGAGGTGAAGTTCCGCGGCTTCGCCATCGGCACGGTCAAGCATGTCGCGACCGTCGGCTACGGCCATCAGCGCATCGATCTCGAGATCGAGCGCCGCCAGGCCGAGGCGCTCACCGACGACATCACCGCGCGCTTCACCTCGTCGAACGTGTTCGGTTCCAGCGCAATCGAATTGGTTCCGGGCACGGACGGCCGCAAGCTGAAGGAGCACGCCGTCCTGCAGATCGGTGAGAACGCCACCAATGCCACCGTGGCCGGTGTGTTCCGGCGCGCGGCGCGGCTGACGCAGGTGCTGGACTCGGCGTCGGTGCACCGGCTGTTCGATCTGCTGCTCGACAATGCCGCGAGCATGGGCCCGGTCCTGAAGTCCTTCTTCGAGACAGCGCAGACCCTCGCCGATGGACAGCAGAACACCCTCGCGCACTACCTGCGCATCGGCGGGGACGTCACCGGTGGATTCCGGGATCTGACGCCCTCGGCCGGGCACGCCATCCTGTCGGTGCTCGAGCAGAGCGCCTACTTCGGTGACCCGGACAACCGGGCCCGCACCAACAAGTCGACCAACGGCGTGAACCAGGCCGTGCTGATCGGGATCTCGAACCTGTTGCAGCAGAACAACCCCGACCTGGAGAAGATCCTCGACTCCATCCTGGATCTGGCGGTGCCGATCAGCGTCTCGATCGGCACCGTGGCCCCGGCCTACAACCGGGTGCCGAATCTGCTGGCGGCCATGGACGGCGCGCTGCCGGTGGTCGACGGCCACGTGCAGCTGCAGCTGCAGATCATCGCCAAGACCATGCCGTACCTGGCGGATTCGCTGGCGGGAGGGGCGAAATGAGCGACATCACCAAATCCGCCGTCAAGCTCACCATTTTCCTGGTGATCGTGGCCGCCTGCACGACCTTCATCGTGACGGCGCTGCGCACCCCGATCCCCGGCGACAAGGTCACCTACGACGCCGTGTTCACCGACGTCTCCGGGCTTTTCGCCGATGACTCGGTGCGCATGTCCGGCGTCGCGGTCGGCAAGGTGGAATCGGTGACCCTGGACGGCACCAGGGCGCGGGTGCGCTTCACCGTCGACAAGACCCGGCCGATCTACGACAACACCAAGGCCGCGGTCCGCTACCAGAACCTCATCGGCCAGCGCTATGTCGAGCTGCTCACCGAAGGCCAGGGCGGCGCGAAACTGACTGCCGGAGCGACGATCCCGGTGGAGCGGACCATTCCCAGCTTCGACGTCTCCAAGCTCTTCAACGGTTTCAAGCCGATGTTCGACACCCTGGATCCGGCGGCGCTCAACCAGTTCGGCAACAACCTGTTGCGCGTCATCCAGGGCGACGGGTCGGGCATCGGGCCGGTGCTGGCCGATGTCGACACCCTCACCAAGCACGCCAAGAACAGCGAGGCCGTGATCGTGCTGCTGATCCGGAACCTGGGCGTGGTGTCGCAGGCCATCGGCGGCAAGTCGCAGGCGGTCGGTGATCTGGTGCAGCAGCTGGCGGGCATCCTGCACCAGTTCACCGCCAAGACCCAGACCATGCTCAACGCGGTCGACACCGCGAAAGCCGTGCTCGCGCCGATGGTTCCGATCCTCGAGGAAGGCCAGAGCGCCTATGACCAGGGCTACGGCCCGGTGGACGGCCTGCTGCGCCGGCTGGTGCCGCAGATGGATCAGCTCACCCAGATCCTCGCCATCACGCCGCAATTGGTGACCGGCCTGAACCAGTCGACCCCGGGGCAGTCCTACAAGCCGCGCATCACCTGCTCCAACGGTGAGGCGGCGCTCCCCGCGGCGGTCGGGGTCATCCTGTCCACTCAGAACCTGGTGGTGTGCAACTGATGCGGGCACTGATCAACTATGTGGGCGAGCTGATTCGCGACGTCCTGGCCGGGCGCGGCGACCAGAACACCCAATTGCGCTGGGGCATTGCCGGTGTCGTGGTCTGCGTGATCGCGCTGACCATCGCGGGAGCGCTGTATGTGATCCCGTTCGGCCAGCGCACCTACGTGGCCGATTTCAAGATCTCCGGCGGCGCGCGGTCGGGCGACGAGGTGCGGGTGGCGGGCATCAATGTCGGCAAGGTCCGCAGCGTCGACCTGGTCGGCGACCACGTGGAGGTCTCGTTCACCACCAATCACGATGTGCGCGTGGGGGATCGGTCGGCGGTCGAGGTGAAGATGCTGACCCCGATCGGTGGCCACTACCTCGCGCTGGCACCGGCCGGTGACAAGGAACTGGGTGCCAAGCACATTCCCCCCGAGCGCACGGCCACCCCGTTCGAGCTCAGCGACATCCTCGACAAGGGCACCCCGATCTTCGGCAAGGTGGACGCCTCCACCATGCGTGACACCATCGGGCAGCTGAATGCCGCGCTGTCGCAACAGCCGGACGCGCTGCGCGGAGTGATCGGCAACGCCAACGAACTGACCGGGCTGCTCGCCGAGCGCACCGATCAGCTCAACACCGCGCTCGACGTCTCCGACGAGTACATCGCCGCCATCGCCGACGACAAGGCGCTGCTGGCCGATTTCGTGAAACAGCTGGGCCAGGTCGCCGACCAGCTCGGCAACCGCAAGGACGACATCGTGAGCATGTTCAATTTGCTCAAGCGGCTACTGGTCTTCCTGCACCGCCCGATCATGGCCTACGGCGACAGCATCGAACCCGCGGTGACCCAGATGGAGCAGGTGTTCTCCAAGATCGTCGGCAACGGCGACCAGATCGACACCGTCATCACCGGGATGCGCGATGTCATCGACAAGCTCAGCGGACTGCTCGGCAATCAGATCAAGGTCGATCAACCGGCCGCCGGCGTCCGGCTCTGCATTCCCTACGAAGGCAAGGCGTGCTGAATGAACTGGGGTAGAACAGCACTCGCCGCCACGGTCTCCGTCGCGCTGGTGGCCGCCGGTGTGGCCGGGGTGTCGTGGGCGAATTCCGCGCGTGATCCGAAGCGGAGCCTGTGCGCCGAATTCACCGACACCGTCGGCCTGTACGAGGGCAACAGCGTGACCATGCTCGGGGTCGAGGTCGGCACCGTGTCGAAGATCGAGACGCTGGGTGACCGCATGCGGGTCACCATGAGCGTCAAGGATTCGGTGCAGCTCCCGGCCGACATCCAGGCCGTCACCATGTCGAGTTCCATTGTGACCGATCGGCACGTGGAGTTGACCAAGCCCTATACGGGCGGGCCGCGCTACGACACGTCGAAATGCATTCCGCTCGACCACACCAAGACGCCGATCGGGATCAGCGAGGCGCTCGACGCCATGGGCAAGCTGGCCGGCGATCTGACCGGCGGCGGCACGGGCGGCAAACCGGATTCGCTGCTCGACGAGACGCTGACCGCGGCGGACAGTGCCATCGACGGCACCGGGCCGCAGTGGAATCAGCTGCTGCAGCGGCTGTCCGCGGTCATCGGGGATCCCAGCCAGAAGGACGCGGTGTTCCGGCGGCTGGTCGACAATCTCGACCAGCTCACCACCATGTTCGTGACCAACTGGCCGGATATGGCCGAGGTGCTGAACAATCTGCGCGCCGGGCTGCAACTGATCGGGGACTTCTCGGCGCAGTTCTCCACCGCCGTCGACGTGGCGGTGGAGTTCCTGCCGGTGATCGCCCGGAACGTGGGCAAATACGATCAGCAGATCTACGGCCTGCTCGACGCGGTGCTGCCGCAGGTGCACACCTTCGTCCAGCAGCACGAGGGCGACATCAATTCGCTGCTCGCGGCGCTGCCGCCGCTGGCCGCCCAGCTACCGCAGGCGGGTGCGAAATGAGACGCACGGTAATCCGGCTGCTGCCATTGATCACCGCGGCCACGCTGGTGCTGACCGGGTGCGGCGTGAAGGCTACCGACATCCCGATCCCGGGCACCTACCCCAGCGGTGACACCTACACGGTGCGAATCGAATTCGGCTCGGTGCTCAACCTGCCCGATAGGGCCAAGGTGATCGCCGACGGCGTCGAGATCGGCATGCTCGACCACATCGATCTGATCGGCACCACCGCGGTGGCCACGGTGAAACTGCACACCGACGCCAAACTGCCCAAGTCCACCACCGCCGAACTGCGGCAGGACACCATCCTCGGCGATATCCACATCGCCCTGGAAGCGCCCAAGAACGCGCAGCCGGTGTTCCTGCGCAACGGCGACACCATCCCGGTGTCGCAGACCATTCCCGCCACGAATGTCGAGGACATCCTGCGGGCGCTGTCGAACATCATCACCGGCGGCCGCTGGTCCGACATCCAGAAACTGGTCACCGACGTGAACGCGGCGTTCCCGTCGGATCCGGCCGAGCTGGACCGGATCAACAAGGCGGGCCGCGACGCCCTGCACGACATGGCCACGCACACCGACGATCTCAACCGCATCCTCACCTCGGCCCAGCAGATCACCGCCAAGCTGGAATCCGGGCGCGGCGCGGTGGACAAGATCCTCACCTTCGGTCCCGACCGGGCCGCGGGCCTGTCGGACGTGCTGCTCGCGGTGGTCAACCTGATCATCAGCGGCGGCCCGCTGGCCAAGAACGCCGGGGACCTGCTGCTGCCGCACGTCGGCGACTTCCGGTCGATCGTGTCGATTCTCGCGCCGACCGCGGTGACGGCCGGGTACGCCGACCTCACGCTGGCGGCCGACCTCGACACCTTCCACACCCTGCTACGGGACAAGATCATTCCGTTCCTGCAGTCGCCGGATGTGAAGGTGCAGAAGATCTCCGCCGATGTGCAGGCCGACCAGCTGATCACCACACTGCGCTCGATCGGGATGGTGCCCTAGATGAAACTCTCACTCTCCGGACCGGTTTCGCTGGTGCTGCTGATGGTGCTCACCCTCGTCTGCGGCAGCTATATGGCCGTGGGCGTGCTGAACCTGGACCCCCGCCGCCAGAACAACACCGTGACCGTGCTTCTGGACAGCTCGGGTGGTCTGATGAGGACCTCCGAGGTCACGCTGCGCGGTCTGCCGATCGGCAAGGTGCGCGATATCGGCACCACCACACGCGGTTTGGCGGTCACCCTCGAATACGACTCCAAGTACAAGATCCCCGTCGACAGCGTCGTGCAAATCGCCAACCTGTCCGCGGCCGGCGAGCAGTTCGTCGACTTCCGGCCCAGCGGGACGGCCGGGCCGTTCCTGCACGACGGCAGCATCGTCCCCAACCGGCAGGTCAAGATCGCGACCACGGTCGGTGACGCGCTGGCCAAGCTGGACGCGCTGACCGCGCAACTGGATCCGGCCAAGCTGCAGAATCTGGCGTCCACCGTGGCGGCCGGATTCGAGGGCCGCGACGCCGACGTCGCCAACCTCACCAAGGCGCTCACCGATACCGCGAACCTGTTGCGCGACAAGCACGATGCCATCGCACGGCTGTACGCCAATGTGCAGAACCTGGGCGACAAGTTCGACGGGCGCGCACCCACCCTGAGCGCCGCCGCGGGCGATATGGACGCCGCGCTGCCGGAGCTGCTGCACATCATCGCCGCGTTCCAGAACTACTCCTACGTCGGCGAGAAGATCTTCGACGATCCGATCGGGCCGCTGGTCGGCAAGATCAACGATTATCTGCAGCTCATCGGGCCGGACCTGAGCTCCTTCGCGACCGTTCTAAAGCCCGCCACCACCGCCATCAAACCGTTGCGGGTCGACGCCGGATCGATCGTGGACCTGCTGGCCACGGTGTTCCCGGGCGACGGCACAGCGCACGTGACGATCGAAACTCCTCGCTAGAGAGAAGGCATTCCATGACCGAGACCGACAAGACGCCCGAGCCCGCAGCGGAAGCCGACGAGACGGTGTCCGCCAAGGAAATCAAGGGGCCGAAGTTCACCGCCGTCCCGATCCTCTCGGTGGTCGTCACCATCTTCGCGGTGATCGCGGTGACCTTCGGGGTGCTGTGGCACAACACATCCGACGACTACACCGCCCTGAAATCGAACCAGTCCGACCGTGATCGGGCCGCCGAGGTGGCCAAGGAATACACCCTGCGCTCGCTGACCTACAACTACAAGGACCTGCCCGCCTTCTTCGACGGCGTGCAACACGGCACCTCGGCTGCGTTGCGCGACAGGTACTCCCAGGTGCACGACACCCTCGCCAAGATCATGACCGACGCCCAGGTGGTGGCCACCGGCGACGTGGTGGGCACCTCGGTGGAGCCCAAGGGCAACAACCAGTACTCGGTGACCGTCTACGCCACCCAGAAGACCCAGAACGTGCAGCAGCCGGATCCGGCGACCGTGCCGAACCTGCTGGTGCTCACCGTCGCCAAGAACGGCGGCGACTGGGTGGTCACCGACTACGGCCCCAAGGACATCGGCGTGAAGGGCGGGACCGCGAAATAGCCTCGCAGCGCAGCAACGAAACAGCCGCGAAGCGGCGCGGCCGCCCGCCGCAGACCGAACTGCCGTCGCGGCGGCGCCGCCAAATCGTCGAGGCCGCGTTCGAGGTCTTCACCGCCAACGGCTACGAGGCCACCGCCATCTCCCAGGTCGCCGCCCGCGCGGGCATCGGCCAGGGCACCGTCTACCGCTACTTCGGCAGCAAACGCGAAATCCTGGACCACGTCATCGATCTCGGCATCGAGAAGGTGACCGACGCCATGGAGTTGCACCTGGTGCTCGGGGCGGCGGCCGATGTCGGCGGGCTGGTGGCGGCGGTGCGGGCCGCGGTCGAGCGGCTCTACGACCTGCTCGAGCGCGAACCGCAGGTGCTGCGGCTGCTGGTGGTGGAGGCGGGGGCCATCGATCCCGAACTGGCGCACCGACTACTGGGCCTGGAGGCGTTGACCGCCTCACTGATCGCGGGGGAACTGACGCGTGGCATGGAGGAAGGTTGGATCCGTCCCGACATCGACCCGGAAGTGCTGGGCCACACCATCCTCACCATGGTCGGCCCGTGGATCATGCGGGAACTGCTGGGCGCCGGCAACCCGGCGATCCGCGACCGCAGCATGAGCGTGGTCTTCGCCCTCATCGACAAGACCCTGCGCCCCCGCCGGTGACCGACCCCCGCAGCCGCACCGAACGCCGCCGCGCCGAATTGATCACCGCCGCCTACGAATTGCTCGTCACCCGCGGCTTCCGCGCCATCGGCGTCGACGACATCGCCACCGCCGCCGGCGTCAGCCACGGCACCTTCTACAACTACTTCACCAGCAAACTCGACATCCTCGACGCCGTCATCGACCACGGCTTCACCCTCATCAGCACCCGTCTCCTCGGCCCAGAGGGCGACGACACCCCCGACACCATCGACGCGTTCTGCGCCCGCTACGCCCGAGTCATCGACCGCTGCTACGACCTGGTCGCCACCGAACCCGGCCTGGTGAACTTCTTCCTCCTGGAGGCTTCTTCGATCGACGACCAGGTCCTCGACCGCTGCATGCACAACGCCCGCGTCTACGGCGCCCAATCGGTCGACAAGATCCGCCGCGGCATGGCCCGCGGCTACCTCGCCCCCGACCTGGACCCCGACATAGCCGGCGAGGTCCTCCTCTCGGTCCTGGTCTCCGCGCTCCTCTCGGCCCTGCGCACCGGCTCCGACGGCCTCACCCAGGACCGCGTCCGCACCCAACTGATCGACTTCCTCCGCGCCGCGCTCGCCCGAGATTCCGGATGAGTGTGGCTATTCGTAGTACTGGACCAGGCAGAATTCATGCCCTTCCGGGTCTGTCATCACGACGACCACGCCCTCGTCGTAGTCGTGCCGCTCGCCGGTGCTGTGCCCGCCGAGCGCGAGCACCTCGGCGATGCCCTGCCCGATCTCGTCCACCGCGATGTCGAGATGCAGCCGCACCTTGCCGTGTTTGGGCTCGGGGACCGGTTGAAAGATCAAGCGCGGCTGCGGATCGGCGGGATCCCCGAGATATACCCAGCCGGGTTCGGACGGCCCGGGCGGGCGGTCCAGCAGCGCGCTCCAGAATTTCGCCATCCGCTGCACGTCGACGCAGTCAACGGTCACTCCGACCCATCGGTTCGTCATACGATCCAGTATCCGAACCCGAGGCGGACCGGTATTCGTTCCGCCGGAACGTGATTCGGCTACTTCTGCAGGGTGAACTGCATCACGTCCAGGTGCCCGGCGCGGAAGTAGTGGGCGCAGCCGGTGAGGTACCCGAGGTAGCGCTGGTAGACCTCCTCCGAGGTCAGCTGGACCGCCTCGGCGTGGTGCGCCTCGAGCGCCTGCGCCCAGAGGTCGAGGGTGCGGGCGTAGTGCGGGCGCAGGGACTGGATCAGCGTGGTGCGGAAACCCGCGGCCTCGGCGTGGGTGGTGACGGTGTCGGGCTGGGGGAGTTGCCCGCCGGGGAAGATCTCGCGCTTCATGAAGATGTGGAACAGGGCGTCCTTGCGGGTTACCGGGATCTCGGCGGCGCGCAGTTCGGCCAGGGTGCGCCCGATGATGGTGTGCAGCAGCATTCGGCCGCGCGCCGGCAGCAGGTGATGGCAGCGGGCGAAGAACTCCGGATAGCGCTGCTTGCGGAAGTGCTCGAACGCGCCGATGCTGACGATGCGGTCGGCGCGGCCGTCGAATTCCTCCCAACCCTGCAGGCGCACTTCGGCTTCGGTGATGCCGAGCTCGCGCAGGCGGCCGCGGACATGATCGAATTGATTGCGGCTCAGGGTCAGTCCGATGACCTGGACGCCGTAGGTGAGCACCGCCCGGATCATGGTCGACCCCCACCCGCAGCCGACGTCGAGCAGGGTCATGCCGGGCTCGAGCCCCAGTTTGCCCAGCGCCAAGTCGATCTTGGCCTGCTGCGCCTCCTCCAGGGTCATGTCGGCGCGCTCGAAGAACGCGCAACTGTAGGTCATGGAGGGGTCGAGGAACAGCGAGTAGAAGTCGTCGGACAGGTCGTAGTGGGATTGCACCTGCCGGTAGAAGGGTGCGAGCTGGGCCATGGCGGAACTCTCCTGGGGCGGGCCGACATCCGCGGACGGGGTCACGGGGGGACACCAGGACATACGAGGCGGAGCGCCCTCCGGTTCTACATCCGGGACACACCGGCAACACGCCGGGTTTTTCACTCCGAGTTTCCGATTCGAGCCCTGCGTAACGGCGGTGGCTGCTTTCCTGATGTGGAGTGCAGCATCGCTTCAGCTAACGCAATCCGCGTCGGAACAAATCGGAGGGTTGGGGACCGGCCATGCACCGCACCGGACACGAAGAGGTCCACTCTGGCAGGCCATGGTTGTGGACGATCATCGTGGGAGCGGTGGTGGTTGGGCTGGCCACCTGGTGGATCAGACCGCAGTCACTGAGCTGCTCGGCCGCCTCACCCACCACAACCGTCATTACGCTTCCCGCCGCCGCGCCGCCGACCTCGGTTACTCCTCAGCAGATTCCGGCCTCGGAGCCGCAGCCGGCCCGCGAGCCGGGCGAGGCGCGCTTCTACGCCTTCAGCGACGGCGTGGCGTGCTCGTTGCCGGATCTGCCGCTGGACGGCTACTACGTCGGTGTCCCGACCGCCCGGTACGACGGTTCCGCCCCCTGTGGCTCCTACGTCGACATCGACGGCCCGCTCGGCAGCGTCCGCGCCGAGGTCGTGGACCGCTGCCCCGGCTGCGGCGCGAATCAATACGATTTGAGCCGTTCGGCTTTCGAGGCCATCGCCAACTCCGCCGACGGCGTCGCCCAGGTTCGCATCAGCCCGGTGCGCGACCCGAACCCCGCCCCCGAGCTGGTCTACCGCGTTCAGCAGAGCTCCTCGCCCAGCTGGATCGGAATCCTGTTCTCCGGCACCGGCAATCCCATCGCGCAAGTCTCCTTGCGGCCGGATTCCGGCGGCGACTACCTGCCGCTGCGGCGCGGATACGACAACTACTGGAGCATTTCCGGCGCGGGCGCGGGGCCGTTCACCGCCGAGGTGACCGACATCTACGGCCACGCCGCCTTCGTCTCCGGTGTCACCGTCAGCCCGGGACAGTTGCGCCACACCGGAGTTCGCCTCTACGAGATCCCGGCCGACCAGCCCACCACCCCGCCGCCGCCCTCGGCCCCGGTGGTCGTCACCACCGTCGTCTCCGCCCCGGCGGGCTGCAAGCCGTAGTCCGCCGCGGCCGCGCCCGTATGGCATCATCAAGTGGAACGTGTTCCATTTCGACCGCCGAGGCGGTGTGCCGGGAGGCCTTCGATGACGAACCCCAGCTTGGACCTGACCAGCCCGAACGCCCAGCCCGGCCGTGGCCGCCGACTCTCGCCGCGCATCTCCCGGCTGACCGAGGTGCCGCAGGGCACGATGGTGGAGCTGCCCGGCCGCGGCACCACCTACGTGGTGGACCTGCCGGGACCGGCCGCGGACTCACCGACCGTGCTGCTGCTGCACGGCATGGCCACCACCGCGATGCTCAACTGGTTCCCGAGCCTGCGCGAACTCAACGAGCGCTACCGGGTCGTGCTGTTCGACCAGCGCTGGCACGGGCACGGAATCCGTTCCGAGCGTTTCGATCTCGATGATCTCGCCGACGATGTGGTGGCGGTCGCCGACGCGGTGGGCGTGGAACGGCCCATCCTGGCGGGCTATTCCATGGGCGGTGTCATCGCGCAGTTGGCCGCGCACCGGCATCCCGACCGGGTGGGCGGCATCGTGCTGGCTGCCACCACCTACCGGTTCCAGGAGACGCGCCGCGAGCGCGCCTTCCATCGCAGCTGGGCCGCCACCGCGACCATGTTCGCCGAATGGTCCTTCCGGCGAGCGGAATTGCGCCGCGACAAGCTGCCGGCCCTGCCGGAATCCTCGTGGCCGGTGGGTCGCATGGATCGCTGGGCCATGACGGAATTGCGTGCTACCAGCGGCTGGGCGCTCGCTCAAGCGCTCGTCGTGCTGGGACGCTTCGATTCGTCGGAGTGGTTGCCGACTCTGAAAGTGCCGACGGCGGTGGTCATCACCACGCGGGATCGGGCCCTGCCCGTCTTCCGTCAGCTGGAGATGGCGAAGGCGATTCCGGGGGCGGAGATCTTCCTCGCCAAGGCCGGTCACGCGGCCTGCGCACTCGAGGCGGACGTCTTTGTCCCGGTGTTCCTCGAGGCCGTTCGATCGGTGGCGGCGCGGCTCTGAGCCGTATCCGATGGGGATCAGCCCTTTTCGCGCGCGGCCTTCAGCATCGCGGTGATCACCTCGGGGATGGCCTCCGCGATGGCGCCGACATCGGGCACCAGTTCCTTGCAGGCGATGAAGCCGAAGTCCAGGTGGCCGTTGTTGGAGATCACCGTGGCGGTCAGGCCCGCGCCGTGGAACACCGGCCCGAACGGATACATCGACGCCACCCGCACCCCCAGGAAGTACATGGGGAAGTCGGGCCCGGGCACGTTCGACACCACCAGGTTGTGCACCACCGGGTGATGCTCGGCCAGTTTGAACGACGAGTACGCCCGCGCGGCCAGTTGGAAGGTGTTGGGCGGCGCGTACTTCGCCCAGTCCTGCAGGAAGTCGGCGCCGATGAGGTTGTGCTCCTCCTTGGCTCCGCGGTTGTCCTCGGCGATGGCGAGCACGCGCGCGACCGGGTCCTCGATGTCGGTGTAGAGCCGCGAGAAGATGGTGGACACCTTGTTGGTGCCCTCCTCGTGGCGCGAGGTCTCGTGCGTGGACACCGGAACCGAGGCCAGCAGCGAGGTTTCGGGCAGTTCGTCGTGCAGTTCGAGGTAGCTGCGCAGGGCCCCGCCGACGACGGCGAGCACCACGTCGTTGACCTTCACCCCGAAGGCGGACTTTATCTCCTTGATATCCGACAGCTCGGTCTGCACGAAGGAGATGGCGCGATGCGGGGTGATTGCCCGATTGAACGGGGTGCGCGGCGCGGTGAAGGGCAGAGCCATGCCGCGGGCTCCGTTGCCGCCGCGCCGACGCTGAACCAGACCGCTCAGGATGCCAACGGTTTTGGGCACCATGCCGACCATGCCGAGCTTGCCCGGGAACTTCAGCAGCGCCTCGCCCGCCAGCTGGAGATCATTGGGTTCGTGCTCGGCCGCAACGGTTTCCGGGGGCGGGGTGTAGGTCACGCCCGGCTGGACATCGCACAGGTGCATCATCATGTTGGTGCCCGTGATGCCGTCCACGATGGCGTGGTGGTACTTCGAGACGACGGCCACCTTGCCGTGCGGCAGGCCCTCGATCACCCACATCTCCCACAGCGGGCGATTGCGGTCCAGCGGACGCCCGGCGATGTCGGCGGCCAGTTCCGCCAGGCCCTTGTCGCCGGCTCCGCTCGGCAGCGCGAGGCGTCTGACGTGGTAGTCGAGGTCGAAGTTCGAATCCCGCACCCACACCGGATGATCGAGGTTGAGCGGGACCGTGTGCAGCCGCCGCGTCATGGCCGGGAGCAGGTGCAGCCGCCGTCCGAGCTCGGCCTTGAAGGCCTCGTGGTCGAACGTGGTGCCGTCGGCGGCCGGATCGAGTATCAGCATTGCGCAGACGTGCAGGAGCTGGGTGTCTGTTTCGAGATAGAGGAAGCTCGCGTCGAGCCCGGTAAGTCGTTCCATACCAACACACTATGAGAACTAGTTCCATTTTGCGCGGCGTTCGCGGTGTGGTTCGAATCCCGTCCGTGGCCGATTCGTTGCCCCAAAATAGCACGTAGATAACAAGTTTCATGATGAAACGGTTGGGTACCAATCAGGTGACTCTCCAGTAGAATTCGTTGCCGTCCCTTTGGTCCGTTCTTACCTTGGGTCACATAGCCCGGTGATCAGTCTCTAGTCAATGACAAGAGTCACCGGTCTTCTCACAACGACGTGAGGTGAGGACAATGGGCGACCGGAAGGTACTGCTGCCTGGAAAATGGCGTACGGCATGGGGTCTCGCGGCGATGGTGACCATCGCGGCGACGGTGTTCATCCCACAGGCGAAGGCCCACGCGGACACATGCGCCGCCGTGGACGTCGTAGTGGCAAGGGGCACAGGCGAACCCGGCTGGCTCGGCAACGAGATCGGCGATCCCCTATACGGCATGCTGCAGGACCGGTTACCCCTGTCGACCGATGCGTACAGCGTGAACTACCCCGCCGACTACAGCTTCAACGTCGGCGCGGGCAGTGCGGACCTGGTGAACCACATGATCTTCCAGGCCGCCGCCTGCCCCGGTCAGCAGTTCGTTCTCGTCGGCTACTCCCAGGGCGCCGCGGTCGTCCACGCGGCCCTCGGCACCGGCGCGGTCAGCTGGTACCCCGGCCGAGTCCAGCTCCCGGACTACCTGACCGGCCGCATCGCCGCCGTCCTCCTCTTCGGCGACCCGGTCCGCGGCCTCGGCTCGAACGTTCCGGGCGAATACCTCTGGCGCACCGGCGACTGGTGCGTCGGCGGCGACCCGGTCTGCGGCGCGGGCACCAACGCCAACGCCCACGTCGCCTACGGCGGCGACCTGGTGGACGCGGTGAACTTCGCCGCCGCCCACCTCTGACCCGGGAGGGGAAAGGGCCCAACCCTCGGGCGGTTTCGGCGGACACATACGAAACCCCAGGGACGGGTCCGGGTACCCGCGGCCGGAGGGGACGTTAGGTGTCAAGGCACTTAGGGTCTCTGTCCCACCCCGGCCGCGGGCACCGAACTCTTTGTCGACCTCACAACCCTAACCAGGACGTCGGTGGTCGGGTCCGGCTGGCAGCCAGTCTGATCTTCTGCCCATACGGCGCAGTAGCTGATTCTGTTGCGATGTGCGGTCGGTGGGATCTTGCGGGGGAGCGGCGAAGAATCGGTGGGTTGTGTCGGGTGCGGTGGGGGTTTCGGGCAGGGTGGCGTAGATCTGTTCGAGGTGGTGGTCGATCCAGGTGAGCAGGGTGGGGTCGAGGGTGTCGTCGATACCGATGGCGCGGGCGAGATCCCAGGTGTGGATGGTCGTGTCGGTTGTTCGTACCGCTAGTGCCTGCTGTCCGGTCACTGGGCCCAAGGGGTAGTCCAGTTCTCGGTGCAGTACGCCGGGGCGGGTGAACGCCGTGGCGCACTGCTGTACGGATCGGACGAAGGCATTCACCGGGTCCGTGCCCAGTGCGTCTACGTCGCGCAGGCGCAGGAACTCCGCGCCGGTGCCGCCCTCGGTTAGGCGCGCGTAGCTGAGATTTCCACGGGTGACGTGGTTGACCAGCTGACGCACGTTCCATTCGGTGCAGGGGGTCGGCCAGGTCCACTGGGCGGGTCGAACCGCTCGCAGGTTTCGTTCGAACTCGTTGCTGGACAGCACGAACCGATCGACGATTCCCTCGAAACAGTTGGTCATGCGGCCCAGCTTGCACTTCAGCGATCGCGAGCACCGGCGGATAACAGACGTCGCGTTCCTGGCGCTCGGTAAGGTGAGGTCTCGTGGAGGCGGATAGCGAGCTCGAGGATTTGCGGTCGGTGCTCTCGTGCGTATTCGAGAAGCTCGGTGCCGAGAGCCTCACCGAGCCCGATCGGGTCGAGTTGGTGGCGCGCGCCGAAGTGGTGCAGGACCAGATCGACGCGATCCAGGATGCCGCGGTGTCAGGCGGGGCGGACGTCGAGAACGAGCACGACTGACGTCGCGATCGAGAGCGCGAGGAAGATCATGGCTCCCAGCATGTTCCGGTCCCCGCTGCGGAGGTGGGCGATGATCGCGCCACCGAAGTAGAGCATCAGCCCGATCGCCGCGGCGATCGCGAAGGGCGGGAACCAGATGCCCCACACGAGACCGACGGTCGCGGCGACCTGGAGGCTCCCGAGCGCGGTGAGCTGGGGTGTCGTCAGGTGGACCGCTTCGGCGAATTCACGGATCCACGTCGGGCGAACGAACTTCATCACCCCGGACTGGAGCATCGCCACGGCGAGCAGGACGGACAGGATCAGAGCTGCGATGTGCATGCCGGCAACGCTAGAAATCCGATAGGTACCCTTTGGTAACCTTCGGATCGTGAGTACCCCCGCAGGAATCATGTTCATGTCCGACTGTCCTGCGCGCACAGCCATCGAAGTCATCGCGAACAAGTGGTCGGTAGTCACCTTGTACGCGCTCCAAGACGGACCCAAGCGACACAGCGAATTGGTCGCCCTGTCCGGCGGCATCTCGCGAAAAGTGCTGACCCAGACCCTCCGCCGCCTTCAGAGCAACGGCCTCATCGACCGACAGGTCTACGCCGAAGCGCCCCCACGAGTGGAATACACCCTGACCCCGCTCGGCCGCACCCTCCAAGAACCGATAGCGATGCTGACCCGATGGGCGCAGGCGCACGGTGAAGAGCTAGTCGACTTCCAGGAATCGGCAACCGCGAACTAGGCGCACCAGGGGCCAGCAGCCTCACAGCTTCGAAGAGTCCAGCGCCGAAGCCTGAAGAACCGAATGCCTCCGAGAATGGGCCTGAACGTGCACTGCGGCAGAGAGTTTGGATGAAATCCGTCAACCGGCCCCGAACAATGCACGAATAGGCCCATCTCGCGTTTATCGGCTCGTCTGCCTTCCGTCCCGGATGCGTGTGTGGCTCGAGGAGGCTGGGTTCGTTGTCGAGGACCAGCGGACTGTGAGGTCGGCGGAGAGTCCGCTCGGTGGGATTATTCTCGGGCGGCGTTAGGTCGGGGCGAATTCTGTGTTGCCCGTCTCCATTCGGGCTTGGTGCCGTAGGGGAGGAATAGGCTCGGGGGAGGAGTTATTCGGCTTCGGGTTCGATGGAGAACCAGATGGAACCTCAGTGGGCGGCAGGGTATTTCCTGGCGAGTGATGCCGATCGGGAGCGGGCGATCGCGGCGTTGAAAGAGAACTTTCAGGCCGGGCGGCTCACGGTCGAGGAGTTGTCGGAGCGGATAGGGCGGGCGCTCAATGCGCGGACCTGCTCGGAGCTCGATCTGATCATGACCGGATTGCCTTGGCAACGGGCCGTTTTCCCGGCGTATCCGGCCGTGCCGCGGTATTCGCCGTACGGGATGACCGCGCCTCGCTCCAAGGGGATGGGGATTACTTCGTTCGTCCTGGGGGTGTTCGGATTCCTGTGCGGGCTGACCGCGGTCCCGGCCGTGATTCTCGGACTGGTCGCACTGACCGATGGGGAGCGGCGGGAGGACAGGGGCTTCGCCATCGCCGGGTTGGCGGTCGGCGTGATGTGGATGACGATCTTCGCGTGGGTGTTCTTCCGCTGAAGCACGATGCGAGGGCGGGGAGCGCTCACCCGAGGGTGATCCGGTAGCGGCGCGCCGGCCCGAGTTCGGTGGTGAGGATTTCCTCGAGCATGCCGCCGTGGCGTTCGATGGTCCTGGCCGAGGCGGCATTGTCGACCGCGCAGACCAGCAGTACCCGGCCGAGTCCGAGGGCGCGGGCGTCGTCGAGGATCCGGCCCAACGCCCAGGTCGCCACGCCGCGTTCGCGAGCCGACGGCCGGATGCCGAAACCGATGTGCCCGATACGGCGCACCAGCTCGTCCGGTCCCTGGCGGAGTGCGATTCCACCGAGCACCGTGTCTCCCTCGACGATCCATCGATACCGGCAAAGTGCTGCGCCGTCCGGATCATCGGTGAGTCGCGCTACCCAGGCCGTGAATCCCGCGGCCGTAGCGACCTCGTCGGTGGGTCGCAGCCCGAAGCCGTCCTCGTGCAGTCCCGGCCCCCACTCGGCGTGGGCCTCGAGCCAGGACGTGTACAGACGTGTGGTGGGCACGATCAGATCGAGCACCCAGCAACCATAGCGAGTAGAGCGAGGCCCGGTGCGGAGGGTTCCACACCGGGCCGAACTCTGTTGCAGCGCAGTCGATTACCAGTGCAGTCCGGGAATCCGGTTGGTGAATCGCGCCGCCGGTGCGGGCAGCCCCATGAGGGGCTGGACGATCGGAGCCAGGGCCAGCAGCGGGCTGCGGGTCTCCGGCTTGTCGGCGTCGCCCGCGATCACCGGCTGCTCGTTGCGGGCGGCCTTGGACTCACCGAACATCCGGAAGCCCTGGTGCAGGATGGCGCGTTTCACCGACGGCATGACCGTATCGACGAACTGGGCGAAGGTGCCGATCGGGGTGTCGATGCGGCTCGGCCGGTGCTCGAGCGCGCGCACCACGATGTCGGCGGCCTGCTCGGTGCTGTGCACCGGGATCGACTTGTACAGGTCGGTCGGGGCGATCATGGCCGTGCGGACCAGCGGCATGCGCACCGAGGTGAACGTGATTCCGGCATCGGCGTTCTCGACCGCGGCGATCTCGCTGAAGTTGTCCAGCGCCGACTTGCTGGCCACATAGGCCGCGAAACGCGGCACCTTGGTCTGCACGGCGATGGAGGAGATGTTCACGAAGTGGCCGAAGCGGCGCTCGCGCATGGACGGCAGCAGCGCCAGGATCAGCCGCACCGCACCGAAGTAGTTGACCGCCATGGTCCGTTCGAAGTCGTGCATGCGGTCGGTGGAGTTGAGCACCGAACGTCGGATCGAGCGGCCCGCGTTGTTGACCACGTAGTCGACGTGGTCGTGGTCGGCCAGCACCTGCTTGACCAGCAGCTCCACCGACTTCTCGTCGGTGATGTCGCACGTGTACGCCTGCGCCGCACCGCTTTCCGCCCGCACCTGGGCGGCCGCGGCCTCCAGATCCTCTTCGGTGCGGGCCACCATGAGCACGGTCGCGCCGCGCTTGGCCACGGCGTGCGCGGTGGCCAGCCCGATGCCGGTGGACGCGCCGGTGATCAGCACGATGCGGCCCTCGAGCCGATCGCCCTCGCTGCGGCGGGCGCGATCGGGGTCGAGGTTGGCGCGCCAGTACTTCCACAGCGTCTCGGCGTAGTCCTCGAACGCCGGCACCTCGATGCCGCGCAGCTGCGCCCGCGTCGACTCCGAGACGAAGGTCGACTCGAAGGAGGTGTGCGGGGCGACCTCGGCCGGAATCCCGAAGCGCTCCAACAGGAAATCGCGCACCGCGGGCACGCCCGGCAGCCCGCCCAGCGCGTTGAGCGCGGTGTGCGAGCCCGGCACCGTGCCGATGGCGTGCGGCGCACCGGCCGCGCGGGCCAGCGCGTTGTAGATCTCGGTGAACGGCTGCGGCTCCGGATTGGTCAGGTGGAAGGTCCGCCCGGCCAGTCCCGGCTTGTTGATCAGCTCGACCATGGCCTCGACCACGTAGTCGACCGGAACGATATTGGTGGAACCCAGATCCGGGATCGGCATGGGCAGCTCCGAGGGCAGCGCCGCCAGCCCCGCGATGGCCGGGAAGAAGTAGTACGGCCCGTCGATCTTGTCCATCTCGCCGGTGCGGGAGTCGCCGACCACGATGGCCGGGCGGTACACCCGCCAGCGCAGGCCATCGGCCTCGCGGACCATCTTCTCGGCCTCGAACTTGGTGCGGTGGTAGGGCGAGTGCAGGCCCTGGCCCAGGTCGAAGTCGTCCTCGAAGAACTTGCCCTTGTGATCGCCCGCGACCGCGACCGACGACACGTGGTGCAGCATCGCGCCGAGCTCGCGCGCCAGGCCGATGACCGACCGGGTACCCGCCACATTGGCGGCGTAGGTGACCTCTTCCGGAGCGGTCATGTCGTAAACCGCGCCCAGGTGGATGACGTGATCGGCGCGCGGCGCCTCGTCGGCCAGCCCCAGTCCCGGTGCGGTGAGGTCGCCGACCAGCGGGAATACGCGGTCGCCGGCGCCCCAGCCGTCGGCCATCTCGCGCAGCTTGGCGACCGACGCCTCACGTGTCAGTGCGTGGACCACGGCCTCCGGGTCGCGCTCCAGCAGCGCGGCGACGACGCGCCGGCCCAGGAATCCGGTTCCGCCCGTGACGATGTAGGAAACCATCGTCCCCTCCTTAAGTACGAACTTGTTGGTATCCAACGGCGTTCGTCCGACATGCGTCGGTGGATGCGGACGGTAAGTGATTGGCCCCCTAGCAGAATGTCGGGCCGAGGTAGGAACACCATCGTGCCTAACTAGTGAGTAACTTTACGGACGCCCGGTTGGCTGTTCAACCTGAACGGTCGTTTCGGCGATGTGGGAATGGTCACCTCGGAGCTATCCGAGTTGATATGTGTAACAAGGGGTTTGGTGTAACCCATGGCCGCACTTGGCAATTCACTGGCTACTGGTCAAATGTCCTGAGCGTGCGCTCACTTGTTTGATCACTGGCCGTTAGCCGGCATATCGGTGATGTCCTTTCTGTCCGAATCGCCCGGCTGAGCGGTAAAGGTGCTGGTGAACGCCCATTCTGCATAGATGTGACGTTAAGGTGTTCCAGTCTTATCGGCCCGTGAGGCGAAAGGAGTCGGTCATTCGCCAGCTCGATCTGCCCAGTACCGGCGTGCGCACCCGGGCCGAATTCGACACCCTGCCGACGGTCCCGCGCGGCTGGGCCTGGGAATTGCGATCCGGCCGATTGGAGCTCAGCCTCATGCCCGTCACGTTCTGGTATTCCCGGATCGTGTTCCAGGTGCTCGACTTCTGGCGCGAGCACGGCTACGAAATCGCGGGCGATCAATACGTGGCCGACAGCGGATTCGCGCGCGGCGAAATCGGGCGGCACAATTTCGTCGCCGACGGCGTGGTCTTCCAGCCCGGCCACCGCCCGGACAAACACAGCACCGTCCACGCCCCGGCCCACCTGTTCGCCGTAGTCGAAGCGGTCTGGCAGCCCGACCAGGTCCGCGAGGCCATCGACAAACTGCGCGTCTACTCGATGCTGGGCATCCCGCACTTCTGGATCGTGCGCGGCGACCACGACAGCGACGACCTCGACGGCTTCGTCAGCATGTACGAACTCGTCGGCGAGGAGTACAAACTCACCGGCAGCCGCCTGGTCTCCGAACTCAGCCCGAACTGACCCCTCGCCGAACGCTTTGGTGCGCTTGGTGATTCGCTACTCGGGCACGCAGCGAACGTCCCCGTCGGGCGCCTGGACGACGACCGTGAACGGCGGGCACCGCCGCAAGTTTCCCCACTCACCCTGAATGCACGAGTCGTACTCGTGCGGATCGCCGGTGGGAACCCGATCCCCGGCCCGGCACGCTACCTCGCTCGGCGCCGCCACCGCCGACCCTGCGCCCATTACGCCCACCGGCACGCTCAACGCCGCACCGGCCAGCACTCCAGCAACCGTCGTTCGAAGTAGATTCATCGTCCCTCCACCTAGTCCTGCCAGGACCGATCGTGGTACGACGGGCAACCCGAGCCCGCCCAGCAAACCCCCTCAATATACCAATTGGTTTACCCCCGAATGAACCGGACGAACGTCACATTCACACCCGCACCCGCATCGAACCGCCAGGCCCCTCGCGCCCGCTGTGAGAACCTCCTCCCGTGGTGGATATTCCGCAGTGCCCCATGCTGTTTCTCGACATCGACGGCCCCCTGATCCCATTCGTCGGCCCAAACCCGCCCCTGACCCGCCTCGATCACGCCCTCGGCCCCCTGCTGACCGCCCTCCGCTGTGAATTGGTGTGGGCGACGACCTGGGCCCAGGAAGCGAATCGATCCGTGAGCCCGCTGCTCGGCTTCCCGGAGCTCGAAGTAATGGAATGGGACGATACCGACCACCACGTCGACAACTGGTTCGGACTCCACTGGAAGACAAGAGGATTGGTCGACCGCGCGGCAGGACGCCCTTTCGTGTGGATCGATGACGAGCTCACCGACCGCGACCGGGAGTGGGTCGCGGCGAACCACGCCGGACCCGCACTCCTGCATTGGATCGATCCGCGAATAGGTCTGCACCGCACAGATTTCGATGAGATCGCCCGCTGGCTCGCCCAGCCTGCGGACTCCTGGACATAGGAGCGGAGATCAGGTCGGAGGGAGATCGAGGGTGTCGAAGGTGTGGGTGCGCCAGATCTGGCGGGAACGTTCCTCGGGGTAAGCGGCGGTGGTCGTGGTCGTGGAGTAGAGGCGTGTCAAGGCGGGCGGAGGGGGTGTAGTGGGGCCAGGAGGGGAGGCCGGTGGTTGCGAAATTCACCCAGTCCGTGCGCATTTGGTGGGAGAGGCGCTCGAAATCCTCGACCGCGGTGGGGCGGGCGGAGGGGTGGTTGCGGATGTCGGTGGGGGTGAGGGTGCCGAAGACGAGGAGGAAATCGAGGCTGTGGGAGGCCGCTTCGTCGCGGTTGAAGGACCAGCGCAGCTCGTAGGTCCACGGGCGGCCGCCACCGGCGTGATGAGCGTCGGCCAGGTGGAGGCAGGGCATGCGGAACAGCCAGTCGGCGTGGAGGAGTTCGTAGAGCTGTGCGGGGGACAGGTCGGGGTAGGCGGCGCGGTAGTCGGTGCCGGCGGACTGCCCGAAGACGGTCACATTGCCGGGCTCCCCACCGAACGCGGCGATATTCTCCCGTACCCATTCCAGGGCGGCTATCTGGTCGAGCAGTCCGCGATTATCGGGCGCCCGCGTGGGCGAGAGCCGGCGGGGCGCGAAAAGGAAGGTGCGGGGTCCTGGCCGGGCTGCTAGCCTCGTGCCGAACCGTGACGTACAGCGAGGAGGTGAGACCCATGTTCCTTACACCGATGTGGGTGCTCCCTCTCGTTGTCACGGACGTGCGTACGATCTGACCGTCGCCGGGAGCCCCTGCCTGACAAGGCATCCCGAAAGGCGACGACCAATGAACACTTCAGATATCACCTCGCGTGCGGGCGAATCCGCCGTGCGGGTCACCCGGGTCGCACTGACCCAATGGCAAGCCGTAGCCGATGACCTGGTGGTCGGGCACGGCGATCTCTCGACCCGGCCCGACGGGCGACTGTTCGTCAGCATCGACGCGTGGGACCGCGACGCGGTCTTCGACCGGATCGCCGAAGCGATCCTCGCCAAGGTCCGGCGGCCGCTGCACACCGTGGTCGACGAGGGCGACACCCACCTGCTGTCCTGTTGGGAGCGTGCGGGTTTCACCGTCGCACGCCGCGAGTGGGAATACCTCGTGCCCACCGACCCGAAGCTCACCGGCCTGCACGCCGTGCGTCCACCCTCCGGCATCACCATCGTGTCCGCCGGTCGTGCGGCGGAACACCCGCTGCGCGAGGTCGACCGTGCGATTCGCGACGAGGTCGGGGCCTCGGTCGGCTGGCAGGAGATGCCCGTCGAAATCCTGGGCGGCGGTGCGGACACCGTCGTGGACCCGTCGAAATACGTGGTAGCGGCGGACTCCCAGCGCTACGTGGGCCTGGCGCGCGTGGTCCGGGTGACCCGGCTGCCCCGCATCGGCCTGATCGCGGTCCGCGCCGATCATCGCCGACGCGGGACAGCGACAGCCATGCTGTCCCATATCCTCGGCGGCCTGCACGAGCGCGGAATCACCACGGCCGCAGCCGAAGTCAAGGAATCCAACACACCCGCCACCGCTCTGTTCGAGGGCGTCGGCGCGCGCCGCGTCAACAGCAACCTGGAACTGGTGCTGCGATGACCACAACGAGCAAGAAAGGCAAGGGAATCGAAGTCGAAGGCACCGTCGTGGACTGCCTCCGCAACGCCACCTTCACCGTCGAACTGCCCAACGGCCACCACGTCCTGGCCCACATCAGCGGCAAGATCCGAAAGAACTACATCAAGATCGTCCCGCAGGACCGGGTACTGGTGGAACTGAGCCCCTACGACCTCACCCGAGGCCGAATCCTGTTCCGGTATCGGACGTAACCGCCCGTGGGCGACCGGCTTTCGCGCCGGTCGCCCCGGCCCCTACTTCAGGCCGTAGGTGTCGGTCGCGTTGGTGCGGTAGAAGAACTCCGCCTCCTGCTCGGTGGCATCGGTGGCGACAACGCGGTCGATGGCGGAGACCAGGTCGGTATAGGTGCCCGCCATGGAGTCCACCGGCATGTTGGAGGCGAACATCAGCCGCCGCCAACCCCACAGCGACACACTGGATTCCAGCCAGTACTCCAGGCTCGGCCAGGTCAAATCACGGCAGATCAGGGCGAAGCCCGACAGCTTGCACAGCCACTGGGTTTCCTTGGCAGCCAAGGAGATCGCATTGTACCAGGCAGACCGGGCCTCGGCGGAATGGCCCTGGGGAAACCCGAGATGCTCGAGGACGACGCGCAGCTGCGGGTAACCGGCCAGGAAGTCGATCCAGTCGAGAATCTCGGCGGGCTTGGCCACCAGATCCAGGACCGCGTCGTGCTCCTGCAGCCAGCCCGCGATCGTCTCTGCCGCAGGCGTATTGGGGGCCAGGCCCTCGAAGACGCGGACACCGCGGAAGCGGTCGGTGCGGGCCTGCTCGTCGAGGTCGGCGATCAGCTCGGCCGCGGGCAGGGCCGGGTCGACCGCGCCGACGATCGCGAACGGGCGGGGATCGGCCTCGGCGATGGCGTCCACCCACCGGGTTTCGGCCAGATAGGCCCGCGGTTCGGTGGTGGCCGACACGTGCACCAGCCCCGACACCTCGATCCCGCCGAGCCCCCGATCGAAGTCCGGCAGCAGGAAATTGCCCGCGATCTCGGGTTTTCCGGCATCGACGAATTTCGCCAGACCCGGATACCAGGTGTGGGCGCTGGTGTCCCACAGGTGCATGTGGGCATCGACGATGGGTGTGGTGGGCATAGTTGGCAACTCCTTATTGCATGGTGATGCCGCCGCTGACGCTGATCAGCTGGCCGGTGACGTAGCTGGCTTCCGGGCTCGCCAGCCATGCGATGAGGGAGGCTACTTCGTCCGGTCGGCCCAAGCGTTTGAGGGGGATGGCTTTCTCGAGGGCGGAGAGGGCGTCGTGGTGATCGGCCATGGCGTGGGCGACCATCCGGCCCGCCAGCGGCCCGGGGCAGACCACGTTGACGGTGACCTGATTCCGGGCCACCTCGCGCGCGAGAGACTTGGCGAAACCGAACAGTCCGGATTTCGATGCGGCGTACACGGTTTCCCCCGAGGCCCCCGCCCGCGCGCCATCCGAGGAAACGAACACGATCCGCGCGGACTCGGCGTCGAGCATGCCCGGCAAGAGCAACTGGGTCAGGCGCATGGGCCCGCGCAGATTCACCTGGAACATGAGATCCCACGCCATGGTGCCGCAATCCACAAACGGTTCCACCACCGCCACCCCGGCACAATGCACCACCGTCGAGACTTTCCCTGAAACAGCCCGAGCAGTCGCTTTTATGCTTTCCTCGCGAGTCAGATCCAATTCCAGCGCAAAGGCTTCCGCCCCCACGTCGGCCGCGCACTCCCGTGCCGCCTCCGCATCGACGTCCGCTACCCAGACAACCCGCCCCGCCTCGGCCAGTCGCCGCACTACCGCCCGCCCGACGTCCCCCGCACCACCGGTCACCAGCGCGCCGCCACCACCCACTGCCTCACCCTGTTCCACTGTCACCGAATCCCTTCGGATTCAATCAATAGTCCTTCGGCGTGAATTGCGCGACACATTGTCCGCTATTCATTTCCCATTAGCCGGTCGATGAGTTCGCGCGCCCCGATCCGTCTACACCGTCATGACGAAGGTTCTGTGGCATACGACCATGTCGTTGGATGGATTCATCGCGCCCGAGGATGACTCCACCGAGTGGATGTTCGGATACGGCCCGGGCGGATCGCTGGGGAGCGAGACGATGAAACGGCTCGGGGCGGTGCTGTCCGGGCGGCGTGGCTACGATCTGGGCAATCGCCCCGATACGGGAGATCGAAAGCTCTACGGCGGCATGTGGTCCGGTCCGGTGTTCGTGTTGACCCATCGCCCCGACGACGCGCCCGACGACCCCGCGGTCACCTTCCTGTCCGACGGAATCGAGGACGCGGTCGCCACCGCGCGGGCCGCGGCCGGTGACCGGGAGGTGGGTGTGCTGGGCGCGAATCTGGCTCGGCAATGTCTCGAGGCCGGACTCGTGGACCAGATCGTGCTGCATGTGGTGCCGGTCTTGCTCGGCGGCGGGGTGCGGCTTTTCGAGGGCGCGGCGGCGGTGCCGTTGCGCAAGGTGCGGTGCGATGACGCTGGGCAGATCACCGATTTGGTGTTCGAGGTGGTGCGTGGTTAACGCCTGAGCCGCCGTACCGGATCTGCGTTACGGTGATCGGCGAGCACGACGTGGTCGGAGGTAGGCAGGCTGTGGGGCGGACACTCGCGCAGGGCCAGGTTTTCGCGGGGTACACCGTGGACCGGCTGCTCGGGGTGGGCGGGATGGGGGAGGTCTATCTCGCCCGGGACCGGGATCTGCCGCGTCCGGTCGCGTTGAAGCTGCTGGCCCCGGGGAAGGCCGATGATCCGGAGGTGCGGGCACGGTTCCTGCGGGAGGCGGATACCGCGGCGCGGCTGTCGCATCCGAACATCGTCGCGGTGTACACGCGGGGCAATGACGAGCATCGGCTGTGGATGGCCATGCAGTATGTCGAGGGCACCGACGTGTCGGCGGTGCTGCGGGACGGGCCGCTCCGCCCGGACCACGCGGTACGGATCATTGGCGAGACCGCGCGGGCGCTGGATTTCGCGCATCGCGCCGGGGTGCTGCACCGGGATGTGAAACCGGCCAACATCCTGCTGGCCTGGGGGCCGGATCAGCGGGTCTATCTGGCGGACTTCGGAATCGCGAAGGCGGTGGACCACACCAGCGCGCTGACCCGGACCGGGGAGATGTACGCCAGCTTCCAGTACGCCGCGCCCGAACAGTTCGAGCTGCGCACCGACACCGACCACCGCGCGGATGTCTACGCGTTGGGCTGCACGCTGTTTCACATGCTCACCGGGCAACTCCCGTACCCGGGCGAGAGCACGGCGCAGCTGGTGGCCGCGCACCTGGCCGGCGAGATTCCGCGGCCGAGCCAGGTGAACCCGGCCGTGCCACCCGCTTTCGATCACGTCATCGAGCGCGCCCTGGCCAAGAACCGGGACCAGCGGTTCGCCAGCTGCGGCGAGCTGGCGGCCACGGCCGCGGAGGCGCTGACGGCCACGACGGGGTCCTCGAGCCCCTGGCACCAGAGTCCCGCACCGGCCCAGCCGCTGAATGCCGGTGCGCCGGGCCTGGATCGGAGCGGGTTCACCGGCGACACCACGCGACCGAGCATCCCGACGCAGTCCGGTGCGCTGCCGACCCAGGTGAATACCCAGCGCCCGCCTCAGCAGTACCCGATCCATCCGGCCAGCGGCCCGCACCCGGTCGACGCGATCCCGACTCAGCCTCCGCAGCCCGCCCCGCCCCGCCGCGGCCGCAAGCGCCTGATCGCGGCCTTCGTCGTGGCGCTCGCCCTGGCCGGCGGCCTCGGCATCGGATTCGGCACCGGCGCAATCCACTTCGGCGCCACGATCGGCGACACCTCGATCGCCCAACCCCCGGTGGCCGGTGACGCCTCCAAGGCCGCCGCCACGAAGGCCGCCTGCGACTACGGCCAGCTGATGAACACCTACGACTACAGCAACGGCGACGCCTGGCAGACCAAGGTCGAGGACGACGCCACCGGAAGCTGGAAGAGCCAGCTGCAAACCCTGCTACCGCCCGTCCGGTTGCTCCTGGAATCCGGTACCCACACCCGCGCCACCGGCGGAAAGTGCACCGTCACCTCCGGCAGCGCCGCCCACTACGAATTGACCGGCGTGTTCGACCTGGTGGACACCGTGAACGGCAAGGACGCCAACCAGCGCACCCAGACGATTCCCATGGCCATGGACTACGTCGGCGGCCGCTGGCTGTGCAGCAAGATGGAGATCCCCGGGCTGGGCAGCTGACCCGGACACCCGGATGATCTTGCAAACAAACCGAATTCGGGGATGAGCAGTTCATTTCTCGTATAGCGCAAGCGACTGGACGTGCGATAGATTCCCTCCGGACTGCTCGGACCGGCGTCGGAAGGAATTCGAGCGTGGGGAACTCTGGCGCGGGGGACGGTGCCGGGAAACTGCGGATCCTCGTCGACAACGGCGAGTACCGCTTACGCAATCGCGGCGACATCGCCATGATGGCGATGACCGTCGAGCGTCTGCGGGAACACTGGCCGCAGGCCCGCATCGGCATGCTCACCGATGAACCACACGTCCTGCGTGGCGTCCTGCCGAGCGCCGAACCGGTGGTCGCGCACAGCGGCGGGCACTGGGGCAGAGGCGGACTCGCGGGCCTGCTCGACGAACAGGCCGGCATCCACCTGCTCGGCCCGGCCGCCCTGCGCTGGCGCTCGGCGACCGAGACACCGAAGCACTACCTGCGCGATGTGAAGAACCGGGCGCGCCGCAAGCCCGCCGTCGCACCCGACCTGCCGCCGGTGCCCGCCGCGCTCACCGAAGCGGACCTGGTGATCGCGCTGGGCGGCGGCTACCTGACCGATGTCGCGGGCCACCAGGCGCACCGCACGCTCAACCTGCTCGAAGCCGCCCAGCGCCACGGCATTCCGAATGTGCTGCTCGGCCAGGGCCTGGGCCCCATGCGCGACGCCCACCTGCTGCGCCGCGCCGCCGAGGTGCTGCCCGGCACCGACCTCATCGCCGTGCGCGAGGGCCTGCGCGGACCTCGCCTGCTGGCCGACCTCGGCGTGCCCGCGGACAAGATCATGATCACCGGCGACGACGCCGTCGAATTCGCCTACCGGCTGCGCCGCCCCGGCATCGGCACCGATCTGGGCCTGTGCCTGCGCATTTCGGACTACGACAAGGTGAGCGACTCGGCCCGCGACACCCTCGGCGCGGTCGTGCGCCGCGAGGCCGCCGCCCTGGACAGCGCCCTGGCCCCGCTCATCGTCTCCGAATACGACGACGACCGCCGCCACACCCTGCCCCTGCTGGCCGGCGCGACCCGCACCCGGCCCGCCATCGGCTGCACCGGTACCGCCCAGGATGTCGCGCGTCAGGTCTCGCGCTGCCGGGTAGTGGTGACCAGCGCCTACCACCTCGCGGTTTTCGCGCTCTCCCAGGGCATTCCGGCCGTGGCTGTAACGGCCTCGCAGTACTACGACGACAAGTTCTATGGGCTGGCCGACATGTTCGACGCCGACTCCGAGACAGCCGGATTGCGGATCGTCCACCTCGACATGGACAACCTCGATGCCGAATTGACACGTGCCATTCGGCTGTTGTGGGAGTCCGCGCCCGAGGTGCGGGATACCCTGCAGCAGAGGGCAGTTGAGCAGATCGACGCCGGCCGCGCGGGTCTGGATCGGGTGTACGGGCTGGTGTCGGGAGGTGATGGCCTGCCCGGTGAACCAGCCGAATCACTTCAGGGGGAACGATGAAGAACCTCTCGGTGTGCGTCCCGGCCCACAATGCCGGGCCCGCCTTGGAGACAACGCTCCGCTCGATCCTGGCCCAGGACACCGATGCCGAGGTGGTGGTGCTCGACAATGTCAGCACCGACGACACCGCCGCCATCGCCGCGTCCTTCGACGACCAGCGACTGCATGTGCATCGCAATGACGAAACCCTGCCCATCGGCGAGACCTGGAACAAAGCGGTCTCACTGACCAGCGGCCGCTTCGTGAAGGTGGTCCGAGCCGGCGACCTCCTGCTCCCCGGCGCACTCGACCGCCAGCTGGAAGTCATGGGCGACAACGGCATTGCCCTGTGCTCGTCCAGATTCCAGGTCATCGACGAGTCCGGCGCCGTCGAGGCGACCGACCGCGGGCTGCCCCACCTGCTGGGCCGCCGCGCCGTCCGCGCCCTGATGCGCACCATCGTGCAACGCGGCCCCGCCGACTTCGGCCCCACCGCCGCGGCGATGTTCCGCCGCCAGGACTTCGACCGCGTCGGCGGCTTCCGCGGCGAGCTGGATGTCCTGATGGCGGTGGACCTCTACGCCCGCGTCTGCGCCTTCGGCGACTTCCACGGCATGCCCGAAACCCTCGCAGGCTGGCGCACTTCCGGCGTCGAACAACCCGACGACACCTCCCCGGTCAGCAAACTCACCGAAACCCTCCGCTTCCACCACCGCCTCGGCGCGGAATACCCCCAATACGTCAGCCGCGCCGCGGTCCTCGGCGGCGACTGGCGCCTGGCCCGCGCCGCCGCCCACCACGTCCGAGTCCGCACCCTCGCCACCGCCCTCCGCCGCACCGAACAGCTCCACTGAGCAACGGCAAGAACAATCGCCGCGCAGGATTTCCGAGACCGTCGACATCGACCTGTCAACCTCGGGCCCGCTCCGCCGTTGGCGCTGCTTCCACACGGCCCTCGAATCCGGCCCCCGGGAATGCTGGATTTCGGTATCGGCGTCGCTTACGGCACGGTCTTCGCGGGCAATATCGGTGCGGAGAATCGCTACGAGTACACGGTGATCGGGGATGCCGTGAACCAGTCCGCCCGGTTGCCCTCCGAGGCCGTTCCGCCCCAACGCTTCTCGCGATTCCGGTGTAGCGGGTCCGGGTGGCTGTCCCCACCCGGACCCGGCACCTCAGTTCGTGGACAGCGGGCCGTACGCGACCACGGTGTCACCCGAGCCGCTCACCAGCCGCACGAACGGCCGGATGGTGGTGGTGCCCAGGACGCCGGTGACGGTCCCGTGGAAGCCCGCGATGCTGATGCAGCCTCCCGCACCGGACACGTCGCCGCCGGCGACGTCCACCGACTGGATACCGGGACCGAAACCGACATCGAGCTGCACGCCCAGCGTCGGAATCAGGTTGAAGACATCGGCTTTGGCGTCGGTGCCGAGTTCCAGCTCCAGGCCCGGAGTCTGGTACTGGAAGGAGATCTTGCCCGAGAGCGTGGCCGGATAGCCCACCTGGTAGCCCATGGTGATGTGGCCGGTCCACGGATCGCCCGCCGGCAGGTCCACCTTGAAGCAGGCCTTGCCGTTGTGGAACCACTCGCGGGTGAGCGGATTGCCGTCCAGCGGCGGCACCCAGTCGATGCGGGTATCGGCCGAGATGGCCTCGACCGTGCGGCCTTGCTGGTCGACAATGGAGTTGGTGGCATCCACCGCGGCGGCACCGGTGCCCCCGCTCAGTGCAAGTCCGATGGTGCCGGCGACCGCCACGGTGGCGGTACGAGAGAGCGCAGTCGTGTTGTTGCGCATGATTATTCCCATTCCCTCATCAGGTCTAACGGCGTTGAGCGTACGCGTGCGTGATGATTCCCCAGAACACTGGAACGTGGGTGAACGTCCCCCTAGGCCGAAGATCAGCCCCCAGCTAGAAATATTAAGGCATTCATAGTGTTTCGGGCACGTCGATCACCCACCTTCCCTCGAGTTCGGGCCACCGTTCGGAAACCTCCGGCAGCAGATCGGGCAGTGTCAACAGCACCCGATCCGGCTGCGCGGCAAGCAGTTCCGCCGGAGACATGATCGGGATGTCGGTACCGGGCATGCGACGGCCCTGCTTGCCCGGCGAAGCATCCGCCACACCGGCCAGCAGACCGCGATGCAGGCCCGCGAGATGGAACAGCGCCACCGCGCGCGAGGCCGCGCCGTACGCGTAAACGACACGGCCGGAGGCGGATTCGGATTCCACCCACCGCCGCAAGGCCCCGGCCTGCCGGTCCGCCTCCTGCTGCAGCCCTCGCACCACGGCCGGATCCGCCACCGCGGCCTCCTGGGCGCAGACCCGGGCGATCCACGGATCGGCCTCGGCCGGCGCGTGCACCGCCGCCACCAGCACCGACCCGCCGTAGAGCGAGAACTCCCACGCCGTCACCGCGACCATCCCCGCCGACCGCAGCAACTTCTGCAGCGCCGCCATCGAGTAGTACGCGAAATGCCCGTGCCGCAACGCATTCCACTGCCCCTGCCGCACGATGGTGTGCAGCGAATGGAACTGCAGCAGCAGCACTCCGCCCGGCGCGGTGGCCGCCGCCCGCTGCGCGAACGCCACCCGCTGATGAGGTTCGTGCATGATCCCGAAGCAGTCGATCACCACATCCGCGGGCCCGCCGGTCAGCACGTAATCGCGCTCGGTCAGCAACGGTAGCCAGCTCCCGCCGTGCGGGCTGCCGAACTCCCGCACCGTGCCGCCGCCGGGCAGCCAGCCACCCGCGGCCACCCGCGACACCGCGTCGACGGCCTGATCCCGCAGCGCCTGCGGCTCCACGCCCCGCGGTTCCGCGGTGACCGTATCGTCCTCGGCCAGCTGCGCCAGCCCGCACATGGCACACAGGTCCATGGCCAGTGGATGGGTGGCCTCGGATCCGGTATCCACCGACGTCATACTCGGAAAGTGGTCCGCCGCAGGCATTTTCCCGAGATCCAGCACCCGCACCAGCGGCCCGAGCCCGCAGCCGCGACACCCGTACAGCGGTTCGCCGCTCATGGCACGATGACCCGGTGCGCATCGAATCGACCGACCTCGCCGACGTCCTGCTGCTGACCCCGGATCCCTTCCGTGACGACCGCGGCCTGTTCACCAGAACCTTCGACGCCGAAGAATTCGATACGCACCTGGGCAAACCAGGCATCGCGTCGGGCTTCGTCCAGGACTCGCAATCCCGGTCCGTGCGCGGCGTCATTCGCGGCATGCACGGCCGCTCCGGCCGCGGCGAGGCCAAGCTCGTCCGCTGTGCCCACGGGGCGGTCCACGACGTCCTGGTCGACATCCGCCCCGGCTCGGAGACCTTCGGCCGGCAGCAGGCATTCCTGCTGGACGACACCGACTTCCGCCACCTGTACGTCCCGCCGGGGTTCCTGCACGGCTTCCAGGCGCTGACCGAGGTGGCCGACGTCTGCTACCGCATCGACCGACCGCACGACCCGGCCGAGGACCTGGGCGTGGCCTACCACGACCCGGACCTGGCCATCGCCTGGCCGCAGCCGGTGACGGTGGTGTCGCCGCGCGACGCGGCCGCGGGCTCCTGGCGTGAGCTCCTCGATCACCTCACACCCCGGTCCTGATCCGGCGCAGTTCGTCGTCGAGCACACCCGCGGCCTTGAGCGACTTCAGGTGTGCCAGACGGGTGAACCGCTCGAAGAACGCCTCCGAGGTCAGCCCGCGCGCGGTGTACTCCCGGTACAGCTCGGCCGCGCCGTCGGGAATGCTCCACTGCCCCTCGAAGCCGAGTTCCTTTCGGGCATAACCGAAATCGACCCGGTAGGACCGCGGATCCGCCCCGCTCTCGCCGGTGATGACCAGCGTGGATCCCGGGACCACGTCGACCACCGCCCGCGCGATCTCCGCGACGGTCAGATTATTGGCCTCGGTGCCGACGTTGTAGGCCCGGCAGTGAATGGCCTCGATCGGCGCTTCCAGGCACACGGCGAACGCCTGCGCGATGTCCTGCGCGTGCACCAGCGGCCGCCACGGCGTGCCGTCGGAGAGCACCTTCACCTCGCCGGTGAGCACCGCGTACCCGACGAGATTGTTGAGCACGATGTCCGCGCGCAGCCGCGGCGAGAAGCCGAACGCGGTGGCATTGCGCAGGAAGACCGGCGAGAAGCCGGAATCGGCGATGGCGGCCACATCGTCCTCGACGCGCACCTTGGATTCGGCGTACGGCGTCAACGGCCGCAGCGGCGCGTCCTCGGCCACCAGACCGTCCCCGGCCGCCCCGTACACCGAACATGTGGAGGCGTAGAGGAACCGGCGCACCCCGGCCTCTTTCGCGAGCCGGGCCAGCCGCACCGAGGCGTGATGGTTGATGTCGTAGGTGATCTGCGGAGCCAGCGCGCCCAGCGGGTCATTGGACAGCGCCGCCAGATGCACCACCGCGTCGAACCCGGCCAGCTGCTCGACCGTCACATCGCGCAGATCCACACTGAGCGTCGGCGGCGCGGGCGGCGCCTCGCCCAGCACGCATTCGGCGAAATACCCGCTGTCCAGACCGGTCACGTCGTGACCGGCCGCCTGTAGCGCCGGCACCATGACGGTCCCCAGATAGCCCTGATGTCCGGTGACGAGAACGCGCATGACTATGCACCTCCGAAAGTGATGGTGGCCTTGTCGAGCAGGAACGCCTCGGCGTGGCGGGCGCGGCACTGCACCCCGCGCAGCCGGGACAGGGCCAGGAAGGACTGTTCGTCGTACCAGTCCCGATTACGTTGCGAGGGATAATGTTTCATCAACAGCTCGGCCTTGCGCTCCGCGCGATCGGCGAGCAATGGCACGAACACCGTCGGCTGCGGCGTATCGTTCTCCCACTTGAGGATCTCGTAGCCGAGGATCAGGTGATCGCGAAACTCGGTGGGCGCCAGCTCGGCCAGCAGCCGGTGATCCTGGTGGGCATCGTGCCGCTGCGGCGCGAACACCACCTGGGCAGAGCCACCCCGGGCCAGCGCGGCCACCGCATCCTTGGCCCGCTCCCAGTGCGCGGGCGTCCGCCCATCCGGGATGTCCAGAATCGTCAGATCCAAATCCGCACCGGGACAGAAGGCTTCGAGCGCACGCTGCTCCTCGGTTTCCCTTTCGGTCCCCGCCCCGGTGAGGATCAACGCCCGAACCCGCAGCCCCGGCCTGGCTTCGCACAACGTCAGCAACGTGCCCCCCATCCCGATGGCCAGGTCATCGCAATGGGCGGCCAGCAACGCGATCTCGGAGACCGCGCCGGTGTCGAGTCGAATCATGCGGAGCGCGACTCCCACACGGCCCACGGGCGGTCGCCCTTCTGATACCCGGAATCGAGCTCGGCGCGCTCCTTGAAGGTGTCGGCGGGCTTCCAGAAGCCGTGATGCTGATAGCCGAACAGCTTGCCCTGCTCGGCGAGCGCACCGCACGCGTCGTCCACCAGATCCGCGCCGGGTGTCAGGTGCTCGAAGATCTCCTGGGTCAGCACGAAGTACCCGCCGTTGAGCCAGATGGGCAGTTTCGTCGCGGGAGTGATGTTCTTGACCTCCCCGGCCGAGTTCACGTCCACGCAGTGGAACGAGGAGTTCGGCGGCACGATCATCATCGACGCCGCGGCGCCGGAAGCCTGGACCTTCTCGATCATCTCGTCCAGCGGGGCGTCGGTGAGCACGTCGGAGTAGTTGGCCAGGAAGTAGCGCTCACCTTCTAGGTGCCCGCGCACCCGGCGCAGCCGCTCACCGATGGGCGACTCCACCCCGGTGTCGACGAAGGTGATGGTCCAGTCGCTGATATCGGACTGCAGCAGTTCGACCTTGCCGCCGTGGATGACGAAGTCGTTGGACACCGACTCCTGGTAGGTGAGGAAGAAGTTCTTGATGTGCGCCGCGCCGTAACCCAGGCACAGCACGAAGTCCTTGTGCCCGTAGTGGGCGTAGTAGCGCATGACGTGCCAGATGAGCGGGCGCGGGCCCACCATCTGCATGGGTTTGGGGATGGCATCGCCGGTGTCGTTGCGCATCCTCATGCCGTAGCCGCCGCAGAACAGTACGACCTTCACTTCGCTTGCCTTTCCGTGAGGCTGGGTGCGGCGGCATCGTCGAACGTCGCATGATGGAGATGGGGGAGCGGGTACACGATTTCCCCGCCCCATTCGGTGACATGGCGCAGCTGCGAGGTGATCTCGCGCTCCAGGTTCCAGGGCAGCACCAGCACCACGTCCGGACGATCGGCGTCGATCTGCTCGGCCCCGTATATCGGAATCCGGGTGCCCGGCGTGAACCGTCCGTGCTTGTAAGGGTTTCGGTCCACGGTGTACTCGAGCAGGTCGGTGCGAATACCGCAGTAGTTGAGCAGGGTGTTGCCCTTGCCGGGCGCCCCATAGCCCACGACCCGCTTCCCGGATGCCTTGGCCTCCAAGAGGAATCGCAGCAGATCCTGCCGGACCCGCTCGGTGTCCGGTCGCAGTTCGAGGTATCCGGCGACGTCGTGCAGCCCCGCGTCGGCCTCGAGCCGCAACACCTCGGCGACCCGTTCGGTCGGTGTCCCCACACCCTGCGGCCGCGCCCAGACCCGAAGCGAACCGCCATGTGTGCCAATCAATTCGCAGTCCACGACCTCGAGCCCGGCCGTCGCCAGCGCCCGCTGGGCCGAGAGCAGCGTGTAGTACTGGAAGTGCTCGTGATAGATCGTGTCGAACTGCGCCAGCGCCACCAGATTCAGTGCGTGGTGCACCTCGATGGACAGCCAGCCGTCATCGGCCATGAGCGCCCGCAGCGAGCGGGTGAACCCCAGCAGATCGGGGATGTGGGCGTAAACATTGTTGGCCACCACCAGATTCGCGGGCCGATGCTCGGCGCGCACGCGCGCCGCCAGCTCCTCGTCGAGGAAGGCGGTTTCGGTCGGGACGCCCCGGTCCCGCGCTGCCGCACCGACATTCACCGAGGGCTCGATGCCCAGGCACGGGATTCCGGCGGCGACCGCGTGCTGCAACAGGTAGCCGTCGTTGCTCGCCACCTCGACTACGAAGCTTTCGTTGCTCAGATTTAACCGAGTGATTGCTTGGTCCACAAAGAGTTTTGCATGGCGAACCCAGCTGTCCGAAAAAGACGAAAAGTAAGCATATTCCGTGAAAGTCTCTTCCGGAGTGATGAGCGCCGGAATCTGCAGCAACAAGCAGTTCTCACAGAGCCGCAGATGCAGTGGATATGTCGGTTCGGGCAGGTCCAGCTCGTCGGCCGGCAGAAACTTCTCGCAGGGCGGTGTGGCACCTAGATCGAGAATGCTGATCAAACTCTTGGAGTCGCAAAGACGACATTGCACGAAAATTCCCCACCTTTCGCCGAGCCAGGGCTGCCCGCGCAGCACCGGATGACCTGAGGTCGGCCCGGTCCGGCCTTACGTTACAACAGCTTTCCGTGGTGCCACCGGGCTGAGCAGGTGACGGATGGTGCCAAAAACAACTGGATTTCTGCGACTCGCAGAACCGGGCGCTCGGTCGGCAAACTTTCGAGCCTTGCACGCCAAGGCTTTCCATCAGCTCACACGGTGTATCGTGCGTAGTTCAACCTGCGACTTTGCGAATAGGGGAAATTAGGGGAGGGGTGCGGGCTCCCAGTCGTCTTCAAACCTGTTACTTTCTGGAAACGTTGCGCCGGTGTGCGTTTGAAGGTCTGCGTCGCCCGGGGTGTGTAACATTCGGCTTCTGGTCGCCGAACTACTCGACGGCCACATCGGTTGTTCATGGTCCGGAAAGCCCTTGGGAAGCCGGCGTCAGCCTGTTCGCGGCACCGATCAGTGGGGATCGGAACCGAGTTCTCCCGTGGGGGAGGTGCGTTCGTTTCATGAGTTACGAGATTTCAGCCGGTCGCGCCGTGCGTGCCCACCGGCCTCCGCGCCCCGAGCCGCGCTCGGATCGTGAACGCTGGCAAGCGGATTACGCTCGTCGGCTATTTGTCAGCGACTTATTCGTGCTGGTGTTAATCGTCGGATTTGCCCAATTGATTCGTTTCGGCGGCGCGGGCATCGAACCGCCGCTGACCGCCAAGCTACCCCTCGAAGTCGGCTATTTCATGGTGTCGACGGTGCTGGTGCTGGCCTGGTCGGCCATGCTGACCCTCGGCGGAACCCGGTCGCCGCGCGTAATCGGCAGTGGCACAGATGAATACAGATGCGTGGTCTCGGCTTCGCTGAAGCTCTTCGGCGGGATAGCCATCCTGTCGCTACTGCTCCGCATAGACATCGCCCGCGGTTATCTGGCCATCGCCCTCCCACTCGGCATGCTCGGACTGATGGCCGAACGCCGAGCCTGGCGTCACTGGGTGGCCAAACGCCGCGCCCAAGGCGACTACCGCACCGCCATGCTGGTGGTCGGCAGCCCCGAAGCCGCCCGCGCCATGGTGGCGGCGTTCTCCCGCGACACCGACTCCGGCTATCAGGTCATCGGCGTCTGCACCCGCGACGAGGGCACCCTTGCCGACCGCGTCCTCGAAGTCGGCTGCCACGAAATCCCGGTACTCGCAAGCGATCACGACGTCATCGACGCCGTCCGCCGCACCGGCGCCGACACCGTGGCCGTCACCGCCACCGACAACCTCGGCCCCGCCGACTTCCGCCGCATGGCATGGGAACTCGACGAGCTGGGCGCCGAACTCATCGTCACCCCCGGCCTGGTCGACATCGCAGGCACCCGCCTGACCCACCGAGTGGTCGCCGACATGCCGATGTTGCACGTCGAAAAGCCCCAATACGACCGCGCGAAATCGATCCGCAAGGACGTCTTCGACTTCTGCTTCGCCTCCGCTGCCCTCCTCGCGATAGCCCCCTCCCTCCTCCTCATCGCCGCCGCCGTCAAACTCACCAGCCGCGGCCCGGTCTTCTACCTCTCCGAACGCATCGGCCGCGACGGCCACCCGTTCCGAATGATCAAGTTCCGCAGCATGTACGCCGACGCCACCCCCCACCTCGACGCCCTCCTCGAATCCAACGGCGCCCTCTTCATCGACGCCCCCACCGACCCCCGAATCACCCCCATCGGCAGAGTGATCCGCAAATACTCCCTCGACGACCTGCCCCAATTCCTCAACGTCCTCCGCGGCGAAATGAGCATCGTCGGCCCCCGCCCCCAACACCAACGAGAGGTCGACTCCTACGACGGCGTCATGCGCCGCCGCCTCCTGGTGAAACCCGGCCTAACCGGCCTGTGGCAGATAAGCGGACGCACCGCTCTGACTCCGGAAGACGCCCTCCGACTGGACCTTTCGTACGTCGAGAACTGGTCGATGGTCCTGGACGTCCTGCTGATCGCCAAGACCATCGGCACCGCGACCCGCCACTAGTGTCCTGCGACGCATTGGCTGCCGACCTCGGAAGTCAGACGAGAGATCCGGGCGGGGAGGGTGTTTTGGGTCTTTTATCTTTGGTCTTTGTCTCGAGAAGGTGATCCGTGCAGTCCGTGGGCCGGTAGGCGAGGTGACGGCTCCCAACCCGGCGTCAGCCCAAGTCCGGTAGGGCAGGCGAGGCGACCACACTTCAGGTACCTCCGATCGATGCGCAATCCCGATGCCAGTTCATGCACCCTGGAAGTCTTCCCCCGGGTTACCTGGCCTCGAGCATCTGAATCACATGTTGTGCCGAGCCCGCCGAGCACCACGATGTGCGCGCCGTTGCGCAGGTGTGGTGTAGACGTGCAGCACCTCGGTCAACTCGTTGACCGCGTCCCCGGGATCGTAGAACGATTCCGGTGCAGGAGCGTCGGGCACTCCGGCAGCGGTGACCGGCGGCACGAACTCGGTGGGAAACAGGAACTTCACGCCTTCGGGTTCGGTCGTGACCGATTCACCAGTGGGCGTGACCCATTCGACCTCCCGCCCCGGGCGGTGAATAACCTGCCACTGGTTGCGGTGATTCTCGGCATGGGTCTTTAGCCGATGATGCCGACGACACCGCGCACCGAGATTGTCTTCGGTGGTAGGACCCCCGCTGGCCGGGTCGGCGTGGTCGAACCGATCTTGGTGATCGAGGTCAGCGGCAGCGGCAGGAATGTGGCACCCCGGCGCACGGCAGGTCCCATCGAGCGCCCGCACGCGCGCAGCGACCCGAGCTCCCGGCCGATACCGCAATTCCCTTTCCGCAGTGAAGGTTTCGGCGGCCGTCGCGGCGATGTCAGTGCCGTTGGTGTCGGTGGCGGGTTGGCTGTCGATGAGGTGGAAGCGGGCGTGGCGGGCCACCTGCCGGGCGAGGTCGGCATCGATCGCGCCGAGCCCGGCGAGCAGGGCCGGGTTGTCCCGCAGGCCGGCGAGGGTTTCGGCGGAGACACCGACGTGGACGAGGGCCTTGCGGGCCACCGGCATCGAATCCGGGGATTCGGTGCAGGGGCAGTCGGGGTGTCCGCACTGGCACACCAAACGCCCGGTGCCATCGGCCAGGGCGACCAAGGCGTCGGCGCGACGCTGGGCGGTGGTGCGGGGATCGTGGCGGCATACCTGGCTGGAAGCCATTTCCCGCAGGCGTTCATACAACGCTTGTCCGCCCGGAGCAGGCAGGACAGCGTCCAAGACGGCGGTGCCGTTGTCGGCGGCGGTGATATTGACGTAGCGGTCGGCTTCGGCGGTCTTGCGGCGCAACGCTTGTCCCTCAGGGTCGACCTCGAGCAGCCAGCGGCGGGCGGTGTGGCGAACGCGAGCCGGGGCGTGATTCTCGGCGTAGGCGGCGATCTTGGGTTCCAGGTCCGCGCGCACCTCGTCCGGGACGTTGATCAGGGTCTGGCTGATCGCTCGTGCCTGGGCCAGATCGATGCGCCCCGCTGCGAAGGCTTCACGGGTGGCCGGGCAACGGTTGTTCAAATCCAGACCGAGGTTGATGAGCAGATCCACCGAGCGCTGCGACATCTTGAGGGCGATCCCGATCTCGGTGGCGGCGTCCTCCCCAGCGTGCAAGTAGGCGACACCGAGATCGAGCTGTTCCTCGCGGCGCAGGGTATACAGCGCGGTCATCAACGCGACCTGCCTGGCTTCCATGGCAGCTATTTCCGAGTGCACGACACGCAGCTCCTCGATCACCGCGTATGCGGCGAAGAGGTCAGCTGCGGTTTCGGTCATACATTCGATCATAGTTTCGAATCTCGCGACACGAAAGCATGATCGAACCAACACGCCTGGAAAACTATTGGCAAATAGCGTGATTCGAGAATCCGTTCCCCGGCGATCCTGCGTCGGCTCGAAGAGCGCTGCCACGTATCGATTTCGGTGTCTGGCCCTGGTCATTGCGCAAGAACCACATTCGACGTGGCAGACTTTCCCGCACACGCCGTGCGGGGGAAGGATGACATGGAACTGGTGCTCGCGGTCGAGGGCTCGGACGATGATGTCGAGGAGTTGCATTCGCTGTTCGAGGCGCTGGTCGAGGATGACGAACTGCGGGGCGCGCGTAAGGGTGTCGAGCGGTCGGCGGGACGGGCGGGCACTCTCGGTGCCGAGGAGACCATCCGGGTTGTCGTGGACTCGGCCGCGCTGTGCACCGCGCTGTCGACGTGTGTCGTCGCCTGGCTGCGCATGCGGCGACCGAAACTGCGATTGACCTTCACCGGCCCGGACGGCGCGCACGCGCAGGTCGATGCGACGGGTGCGCAGGCCGTGGAGCAGGTGCAGATCCTGGACATCATCGAGCGGGTGCGCGGGACAGTGGATGACGCTTCCTGATCCGGAAGCGACTCGCGCGGTTCTCATCGGAACCGCGAACTACGCTCCGGATTCGGGCTTCGAGTCATTCCCCGAGATCGCCCGCAGCCTGTCGGATTTCGCCGAGTTCCTGCGCGCCGAAACAGGAATCCCCGAGCAGCACATCGATGTGGTGCTCGACCCCTCCGACGGACCGACCATCGCGGCGCGAATCACCGCCGCCGCCCGTGACGCGACCGGTCTGTTGCTCGTCTACTACGTCGGCCACGGGGCCGTTGTCGACAACCAGCTGCACCTGACCCACACCGCGTCCCGCGCCGACGAGGCCGACGTGACCGCGCTGGGCTACGCCATCATCCGAGCGCGAATCAAGGCTGGCGCGCGCGGAGCCGTCGTCGTGATCCTCGACTGCTGTCACAGCGGCAAGGCGTTCGGCCGCGACGTCCTCGCCGCGGACGGCGAAATCCTGCGCGCGGCCACCGATATCGACGGCGCGTTCGTGTTGACCGCCACCGACGAGAAGACCAAGTTCGCCCTCGCCAAGGGCGACGGCGGCCGCACCGCCTTCACCGGCATGATGCTCGATATCCTGCGCACCGGCGTGCCCACCACCGATCGCTACCTGACGATGTCGCTGCTGTACCGCGAACTCCGCGACCGCCTGCCCGCCGCGAGCATGCCGAAACCCAAAGCGCTGGAACGAGGTACAGCCGGACGGGTGGCGCTCGCGGTGAACCCCGGCTGGACCGGCCACCCGGACCCGCCCAGCCTGCCGCGCGTCACCGCGACCCCGTACACCGCGCAGGTCCGCGACCTCACCCCCGCGGACGGTCTCCTCGATCGTGAGCCGGAACTGGCTGAGCTCGCCGAATTCTGCTGGGGCGACGAGCCGTACGTGTGGTGGCAGGCCGGTCCGTGGGCGGGCAAGACCGCGATCATGACCTGGTTCGCCCTGCATCCGCCGCCGAACGTGCGCGTGGTCTCGTTCTTCGTCACTTCGCGGCTGGCCGCCCAGGACGACCACAACGCGTTCACCGACGCTGTCGTGGAACAGCTCTCGGCCCTGCTGCCGGACGAGGCCGCCGCCGTCGCGCGGGTGAACACCAATGGTGACGCGCTGCGCCGGCACCTGCTCGATATCGCCGCGCAGCGGGCGGCGAACACCGGCGGCCGGATCGTGCTGCTGGTGGACGGGCTCGACGAGGACCGCGGTCATCCGAGCATCGCGTCGCTGCTGCCGAAGAATCCCGGTCCGGGGCTGCGCGTCATTGTCGCCGGGCGCCCGAATCCCGGACTGCCACTGGATGTTCCGGGCAACCATCCGCTGCACCACTGCCGCCGCCGCGAGGTCGACCGGTCGCGCGCGGCCTTCGACGTCATCCAGGCCGCGAGCCTCGAGCTGCTCGGTATTCTCGAGCGCTCCGACGTCGATCAGGAGATTCTCGGGCTGATCACCGCGGCCCACGGTCTCACCGGCACCGAACTCGAGGACCTCACCGGGCTGCCGCCCTTCCGGATCGCCCGCATCCTGTCCGGTCCCACCGGACGCACCTTCCGCGCGCAGACCAGCCGGTTCGCAACCGATCAGATCATTCTGCTCGCCCACGAAACCCTGCAGCGCGAGTCCGAGAACGCCCTCGGCCGAGCCCTGATGGACGGGTACCGCCACCGCCTCCACGACTGGGCCGCCCGCTACCGCGACCAGGGCTGGCCCGCCGAAACACCGACATACCTGCTCACGCGGTACTTTTCGATGCTGCGCGGACGAGGCGACATCGCGCGCATGACCGATCTGGCGCTGGACACCGCGCGGCATGATCGGATGCTGGTCCTCACCGGGGGTGACGGGATCGCACGGACCGAGATCGCCACGGTCTCGGGACTGTGGCTGGCCCACCCGGATCCGGACCTGCTCACGGTATGCGAACTCGCCATGCGACGCCGGCATCTGACCCAGCGCGGCCGCGATATCCCGATGTGGCTGCCCGCCGGGTTCGCGCTGCTGGGCGAACTGGCCCGAGCGCAAAGCCTGGCCGACGGGATCCCGTTGCGGCGCCGTCGCGTCCAGGCGCGGATCGCGGTGATCTCGGTGCAATTCGGCGCGACGGACCGGCGGGCGAATCGCACGCTCGTCGACTCGCTGCGCGGACCCGGGGACCGGACGCTCGACGACGGCGAACTCTGCTCGATCGCCTGCGCCCTGGTCGATGCCGGTGATGTCGAGAGCGCGGAGGAGCTCGCGCACGAGATCACCACGCCGTGGGAGCGGGTCCGGATACTGGCGCAACTGGTTTCGGTGTGGTGGCCGGAGGGACGTCGGTCCGCCGTCGAGACGGCCATGACCGAGATCAACCGGCATGTGCTGCTGGTCAAGGCGGCCGACCGCCGGGACGAGATCCTGGGGTACGCGGTGGGTGCGTTCGCCGACATCGGGGATGTCGAGCGCGCGATGTCGCTGGCGGACGCGCTGCTCACCTTCGAGGATCTGATCGCGGCCAGATGTCGTATCGCGCGGGCGATGGCGACCCGGGGTGAGTCGGAATCGGCTCGGGGCTGGGTGCATTCGATCCTGGCCACCGCCGCGAAGGCGACCGCGGCCGACCCGATCGGGCGATCACAGGTGCTCGGCAGGATCGCCGCGGATCTGGTCGCGGCCGGATTCGACGACGAGCTCCGGGAACAGGTCGACGACCTCGTGGCTCAGCTGGCCGGATGCACACCACGCGCGGCGGTCGCGGTGCTGGAAGGACTCGTGGCGTGCCTGGTCGAACTCGGGGACGCGGAGCGCGCGATCACGCTGAGTCGCAAATTCGCGTCGGGGACCGAGCAACTCGATCTGCTGACCGAGGCGCTTCCCGCGCTGGAGACGACCGACCGCGCGGCGGCCCGTCAGCTCGCCGCGGAGATCGAAATCGAGTCCTACCGGACACCGCCGGACGCGTATCGGCGTGGATTCGCGCTGCACACCGTGGTGCGGGCGCTGGTCGAGGCCGGGGACCTGCCGCGCGCGCATGCCGTGGTCGATCGCATCGACGACATGGGCTGCCAATTCCTGGTTTTCACCTACCTCGGCACCCGCGCCGCCGAGTCCGACACGCGCGCAGCCGATTTCCTCGACCGCGCCCTCGGCACGGTGCACGCCCTGCTCGACCAGGTCGAGACCTGGGACGAGCAGGCGACCGACGCTTTCGCGCGCACGGTCCTCGGCACCGACTGGCTCGGCCGCGAACACGCCGAGACCTCGCCGACACCGCTGGCCGAACTGGTGCGCAGCCTGATCGCACGGGGTGCGATCGACCGCGCCACCGGGCTGGCCGAACGGCTCGCGCCGCTGTACTCGATCTGGTTCGAGTCCGCCGACAGCCTGGACCGCGGGTTGGGCGAGCTCGCGGCGGTCTTCGTCGAATCGGGGCGGATCGAGCTCGCGGCCCGCCTGATTCCGACGATCTCGGGGACCCTGCGACGGTTGACGGTGATGCAACTGCTCGTCGATCGCCTCGACGGTGACGCGGCCGCGCCGATCGTGAAGCCGATGCTCGACGACCTCGAGGACGAGGTGCTGGCGGGCCGGATCGCCGAGCAACCGCTGCATCGCGTACGCCTCGCACAGCTTTCGGCCGCCCTCGGGGATGCCGACCGGGTGGCGCGGCTGATGGACGGATTGACCGATGTCGGGCCCGGCGCGCAGCGCGTCGTGTCGGCGCTCGCGACGGCTCGGGCCCGGGCCGGGGCCATCGACGAGGCCGGGGCGATCGCGGGGACCATCTCTGACCGCGGCGAACGCATCCGCGCGTACGGCCAGGTCGTCGCCGCGCAGATCCGCGCGGGCCGCGAGACCGCCGCGCTGCACACCGCGACTCGCGTTCGCGAGACCGGTGAGCGAATTCGCTTGACGGCCCAGGTGATTCCGGCATTGGCGGCCAAGCTCGGCCCGGCAGGCGGATACACCGTCCTGATCGAGGCGACCCACCTGCTCGGGACCGTCGAGCGCACCGATCACCGGGATCGCGCGACGGCGGCGCTGGTCGACGCGGCCCTCGCCATCGGCGAGGTCGAGCACGCGCTCGAACTGGCCGACGGCGTCGAATCCGATCTCCATCCGATCTTGTTGTCGCGGATCGTGGCTGAACTCGTGCGCGCGCTCGCGGACGTGCCGACTACGGGGCAGGCGGCCGCGCGGGCGCGCATCCGGCGAATCCTCGCGCAGGTGTGGAGCGTGGGCCGGTGGTACTCGGCCCTGGACACCGTGGCCCGCTTCGACCCGGAGTTGCTCATCGCGATCGCCGACGAGGCGGTACGGTTCGAGGCCGGCGGACGGTGACACCTCAAATGAACGCTATTTAGTAATAGGTGTTCACAAACCAGGGTGTGGTGTGGAACACTCGACTTCGAACGTGTTCCAAAGGAGGTTCCGTGTCCGCGCCGTCCATTCCCAATCGGATCGACTTCACCGATCCCGATCTGCTCGCCACCCGCCTGCCCGTCGAAGAGTTCGCCGAGCTCCGTCGCACCAGCCCAGTCGCTTGGATCCCGCAGGCCGGCAGCGGCTTCAAGGACGACGGCTACTGGGCCGTCACCCAGATGGATGACATCAAGGAGATCTCCAAGACTCCGGAGGTGTACTCCTCGGAGGAGAACACCGCGGTCATCCGCTTCTACGACGACATCATGCGCGAAGAGATCGAGGTGCAGCGCTTTCTGCTGCTGAACCAGGATCCGCCGCGCCACACCAAGCTGCGCCGCATCGTGTCCAAGGGCTTCACCCCGCGCGCGGTGGAGAGCCTGCGCAACGCGCTGCGCGAGCGGGCCGAGCGAATCGTGCACGAGGCCAAGAAGAACGGCTCGGGTGACTTCGTCAAGGAGGTCGCCTGCGAGCTGCCGCTGCAGGCCATCGCCGAGCTCATCGGCATCCCGCAGGAAGATCGCGGCAAGATCTTCGACTGGACCAACCAGATGATCTCCTACGACGACCCCGACTTCGAGGGTGACCACAAGGTCGCCACCGCCGAGGTCATGGGCTACTCCTGGAACCTGGCCGAGGAGAAGCGCAAGTGCCCGGTCGACCTGGACGGCCACGAGCAGATCATCAACACCCTGCTCAACGCCGACGTCGACGGCGAGGCGCTGGCCTCGGACGAATTCGCCTGGTTCGTGATCCTGCTGGCCGTCGCCGGCAACGAGACCACCCGTAACGCCATCACCCACGGCATGAAGGCGTTCGTCGACCACCCCGAGCAGTGGGAGCTCTACCGCGAGCAGCGTCCGCGCACCGCGCCGGACGAGATCGTCCGCTGGGCCACCCCCGTCATCGCCTTCCAGCGCACCGTGCTGCAGGACACCGTCCTCGGCGGCCAGGAGCTGAAGAAGGGCCAGCGCGTCGGAATGTTCTACTCCGCCGCCAACTTCGACGAAACCGTCTTCGAGAATCCGTTCGACTTCAATGTCCTCCGGAACCCGAATCCCCATGTAGGCTTCGGCGGCACCGGTACCCACTTCTGTGTGGGCGCCAACCTGGCCCGACTGGAGATCGACCTCATGTTCAACGCCATCGCCGACGTGATGCCGAACCTGAGCCAGGTGTCCGACCCCGTCCGCCTGCGCTCGGGCTGGCTGAACGGCATCAAGAGCTGGCAGGTCAAGTACGAATGAGTGACACGCGCCGACGCGGCCGGATACCCGCGGTAAGCGACGCGGACATCCGGCGCGTCGCGCGCTCACTGCTGGTCGAGCAGGGGCCCGACGCCATCACGCTGCGGGCCATCGCCCGCGAGCTGGGCGTCACCGCCCCGGCGCTCTACCGGTACTACGAGTCCCGCGACGACCTGGTCGCGGCCGTCCGCACCGACGTCTGCGGCGACCTCGCCAAGGATCTGGAAGCCGCCATCGCGGATCTCCCCGACGACGCGGGCATCCGCTTCTTCGCCATCTGCCGCGGCTTCCGCCACTGGGCCCTGACCCACTCCCGCGAATTCACTCTGGTCTTCGCCTCCCCGGTGACCGCCGGAATCACCAGCGCCATGCAGCAATTCGGCGAACCGGTCGGCCGCATCTTCCTCGGTGCGGCAGGTCGGCTGCTCACCGAGTACCAGGTGGTGACCCCGCCGCTGGAGCTCATCCCGCCCGAACTCCGCGACGACCTCATCAAGTTCCAAATGGAACTCCTTGCCGTCCTGGCGGATTCAGGCCAGAACTTCCCCGCGGAAAAACTCGACCTGGGCGTCAGCTACGTCATGATCCAGTTCTGGGCCCGCCTCTACGGCCACGTCACCCTCGAGGTCTTCGGCAACTACCCGATCCAGATCAGCCACCCGGACGTCCTGTTCGACTCGACACTCGCCGACATCGGGCGGGGAATCGGCCTGGTCCCGAACTGACTACTTCTCCGGGAGCAGCGGCAAAGACACCGGTGCGTCGCGGATTGGGAGGTCAGATCGGGACGGGGACCGGCAGATGCGCGTGACCGTGGATCAGCTGGGCGGAATTCCGGACCGGATAAGGGATTTCACCGGTCAGCAAATGGAACAGGGTGCAGCCCAGCGAGTGCACGTCGGCGCGCCGGTCCACCCGGTGGCCTCGTCCGGGGCCGTGGCGATTCCGGAATCGGTCAGCAGTGCCTGCGCCACCGGCCCACACGATGTCGACCGCGAGTTCGGGCGACACGGCTCCGGATAGCAGCAACCGGGCCGCATCGGTTCCGTCGACGAACTCCATGGCGATCCACTCGTGCTCCTCTCTCGCCGCGGTCGTACACCGTGACGATATTGGGATGCCACAGCCGCGCACCGAGATTCGCCTCCTGCCGGAACCTGGCCCGCACCGACGGATCGCCGGTGGATTCTCGCCTGAGCACCTTCAATGCCACCGACCGGGGCAAGCTCCGAGAGGTGGCCTTCTCGCGCCTATTTCGTCGGAGGCGGCGTGGGAGCGGTGGTGAGGGCGTTGATCTCCGTGTTGGACATGTCGTCGCAGAGCCAGCGGCCGTCGACCTTTTTCATGGTCATGACCAGGCCGGTCACCTTGGTTTTGCCGGTGTGGTCGTTGGCGTTCGAGACTGTCGCGGTCACGAAGGCGGTGATCTGGGCGTGGTCGGCTGTGCTGTTGTTGACCGTGCACTGCAGGTCGTGGACCTCGGAGCGGGCTTGGACGGCGATCATGGAGTTGTCCAGGGTGGTTCTGGCGCCTTGGATGTACGAAATCCATCTGCTGGTGGCTCCGGCGTCCACCTGTCGATCGAAGGCGGCGGCGTCGGCGGGGGTCTTGATATCGAAGGTCGAGATGGTTCGGGCGTAGGCGCAGGCCGCGTCTCGGGCGGCCTCGGTGAAATTGTCGGGGGAGGACGAGTTGTACAGGTACACACCTGTTGTCGCCGCGGCTGCCAGTACCGTGGCCGCGAGTGCGATGATCCGGGGCCACCGGCGGGGCGGGTGCACGATCGGTGCCGGGGTTGCCGGGGCGAGCACCCGCGCCGCGGCGTCGGCCAATTCCCCGCACGTGGAATACCGATCAGCCGGATCCTTGGCGAGCGCGGTGGCGATGACCTTGTCGAATCCCTTCGGCACCGTGGGATTCACCGTGCTGGGCGCGGGTATCGGTCGATGCAGGTGAGCGTGGATCAGCTGTGCGGTATTGGTCGCACGGTAAGGCAACTGGCCGGTCAGCAGGTGAAACAGTGTGCAGCCCAGGGAATACACGTCCACGCGCTGATCCACCCGGATGTCCGGATCCAATTGTTCGGGCGCCGCGTACTGCAGACTGGCGTACACCTCCCCGGTCTGTGTCGCCCCCATGGTCTCGTCGAGTGCCTTCGCGATCCCGAAATCGGTGAGCAGCACCCGGCTCGGCCGAGCATTGGTCAGCAAGATGTTGGCGGGCTTCACATCCCGATGCAGCACCCCGGCCTCGTGCGCGAAGTCCAGTGCCTGTGCGACGGTCCCGATGATGTCCACGGCCACGTCCGGCGCCACGGGACCGGACCGCACCAGCCGACCGGCGTCGGAACCGTCGATGAATTCCATGGCGATCCAGAGACGTTCCTCGGTCTCGCCTCGGTCGTGGATGGTGACGATATTCGGATGCGACAGCCGCGCGGCCAGATCGGCCTCCCGCTGGAACCGCGCCCGCACCCCGGGATCTCGAGCTACGGTCACCCCGAGCAGCTTCAACGCCACCGGCCGCGGCAGACTCCGGTCCCGGGCAAGATACACCTCACCCATCCCGCCCACCCCGAGCAGCCGCTCGATCCGGTACCCGGCGAAAACCTCACCGGCCAGGAGCCTCTGCCCCACCGCCACGCCCTCCAACATCCTTCGCTGGGAAAGACACTACTGGAACGAAAAATGGGCAGGCCACGGATCAGGTTCGGGCGTCGGCCAATTCGCGCGGGCGGAGGTTGTCGGGTTCGGCGTGCAGGACCGGTTCGGTGAGGCCGATGCGGCGCTGGACGCGCTTCATCCAGCGTGGGGCCCACCAGACTCGGTCACCGAGAAGCTTCATGGTGGCGGGGACCAGGAGCATGCGCAGGACGGTCGCGTCGATGATCAACGCGGCGATCATGCCGTAGGCGATGTACTGCATGAGAACCAGTTCGGAGAAGGCGAAGGCGCCGGTCACGACCAGGAGGATGAGGGCCGCGGCGGTGATGATGCGGCCGGTGTGGGCGGTGCCGGAACGGATCGCCTGCTCGGTGGTCGCGCCCGCCGCCCGGGCTTCGACCATACGGGAGACCAGGAATACCTCGTAGTCGGTGGACAACCCGTAGATGATGGCGATGATCAGGAACAGGATGTTGGCCTGGATCGGCTGGGGCGTGAAGTTCAGCAGGGTCGCGCCGTGGCCCTCGGTGAAGATCCAGGTCAGGATGCCGAGGGTGGAGCCGAGACCCAGCACGCTCATGAAGGCGGCCTTCAGCGGCAGGACCAGCGAACCGAAGGTGAGGAACATCAGGATCGTGGTGACGGTCAGGACCAGCGCGATCATCAGGGGCAGCCGATTCAGCAGTGCCGCAATGGAATCGTGCTGCTGCGCCGGGACGCCGCCGACCAGCATCGTCACGCCATCGGGGACGTCGAGCGCCCGCAGATAGTCGATCGTCTTGTCGTAGTCGGTGGAATCGACCAGATACGCGGTGGTGCTGTAGACGTCCCGGTTGATCTGCGAGCGCGTCGGGACCCCGAACCCGCCGGGCAGCAGGCCGGGCGCGTCACCCGCCTGCGCGATCAGCGGGCCGACCTCGGTGCTGTCGTCGGTGCGGATGATCAGCTCGATCGGGTCGGACTTGCGGTACGGGAAGGCTGTATCGATCTCGTGCTGGGCCATGCGCACCGTATTGTCCGGCGGCAGATACTTCTCGCTGAAGCCGCCGAAGGCGATGTTGCGGACCGGCACGATGAGCACGAGCAGCCCGAGGATGAGGACCGCGGTGATCTTCCACGGATGCCGCATCACCCATCCGGTGGATCGACCCCAGAAGCTCTGCTCCACCTCGTGCGCTGGACGGATCCGGCGGAATCTCTTGATACCCAGCGCATTCACCCACCGCCCCAGAATCGCCAGCATCGCGGGCAGAATCGTGACGGCGGTCAGCGCGGCCAGGGTCACCGTGGCGATCGCGCCGTAGGCGATGGACTTCAGGAAGCCCTGCGGGAAGATCAGCATCCCGGCGAGGCTGGCCACGATCATGGTGGCCGAGAACAGGATCGTGCGGCCCGCGGTCATCAGCGAGCGCCGCACCGCCGTGGGAGTGTCGTACCCGGCCGCGACTTCCTCGCGGAACCGGCTCACGATGAACAGCGAATAGTCGATGGCCAATCCCAGCCCGATCATCGAGACGACCGGAGCCACATACGAATTGACCTCGGTGAAGTTCGTGATCCACCGGACGATGCCGTTCGCGCCCAGCACCGTGAGCACACCCATCAGCAGCGGCAGCGACGCGGCCACCACCCCGCCGAAGATGAAGAACAACAGCACCGCCACCGCTGGGATGGCCAGCACTTCCATGCGATGGGTATCGGTGGCGATGGTGTTGTTCAACGCCATCGCCACCGGTTGCAGGCCGCCGACCTTCACCTCGACCCCGCTCGACACCGAGAGCGCGTCCTTCAGCTTCGCGTAGTCGATGTTCAGGTTCTTCAGGCCGATGGTGGCCAGTGCCTGCATCCGATCCGGGGTCGCGAGCTTGGTGGTGGCACCGTGCAGCGAGGTCACGGCGGGCCAGTACGCGGCGTTCACACTGGCGAAGTCGTTCGGGTACCGCTGGGTCAGGCTGTTGAGATTGTCGATCACAGCCTGATTGACGTCGGGATCGTCGACGGTGGTGCCGGCCGGAAAGGTGTACAGCACCGCGACATCCACCTCGTGGCTGGCGTCGAACGACGCCGCGACCACCTGCGCTGCCCGCACCGAATCCGAATTCGGATCGTCGAGCCCGCCCGAACTCAAACGGTCCTGGAAGCCCCACGAATATCCGCCGAGCGCCAGCATCGCGGTCGCGACCAGGCCCAGTACGACGAATCGGTGCCGGGTGACGAGGTTTCCCCATAGCGCGAAAACATCTCGATCACGCGGGCGCCGCAACTGCATACTGCACGGTAGCAGCGAAGATCATGTGAAGTGAAAAACGTTGTATCACTATGCGTATCGGCTATTGCTCGGTCGCGAATCGGGGGCGGCGGAGACTGCCTATGCGCCGCACGATGCGAGGCCGGCGCAGGTCGCGAGCCATCCATTCGCCGAGCGTGACACCGGCCGCCAGGGCCAGCCCGACGGTGAAGGCACTGAAGAGCTGGTTGAAGCCGACCAGGAGTTCGTCGTTGAGCAGGGCATAGAGGCCGCGGTAGACCCGCAGGCCGGGCAGCAGGGGAGTGATCCCGGCGACCGCGATGACCAAGGGCGGCGTAAGGGCACGGCGCGCGGCCAGGCCACCGGCCAGGCCGACGACCGTCGCCGCCACGCCCGAGGAGACGATCGGGCCGAAGCCGAAGTGCTGCACCAGGAGATAGGCGACCGTCGCGGCCGCGCCGCTGAACGCGGCGGCGGTGAGGGCGCGTCGCTCCGCGTAGCAGGCGAGGGCGAAGGCCCCCGAGGTGACGGCGCCGGCCAGCAGCTTCAGCGGCAGATTCGTCAGGTCTCGCGAGGCCGCGGTCATGTCCACGGTCGGCACGGTCGCCTCGAACACCTCCGCGATCCGCAGTGTGAGCGCGATGCCGGCCACGATGCCGCCGGTCATCATGATCACCTCGAGCATGCGGGCCGACGCGGTGATGGGCGCGCCGGTAATGGCGTCCTCGCCCGCGCCGACCAGTTGTAAACCGGCCAGCAGCACCGCGATTCCGGCCGCGATGATCAGCGACGGATCCAGGTGCAGACCCTTGGCGAAGGTCGATATCAGCACCGCGGGCGTGGCCGCGATCATGCCGCCCGCGATGTGCTGGAAGAAGAAGGGCAGGCCGCGCCGGTTCAGCAGGCGATTGGTGCGGTCGATGAGCGTGGTGGTCGCGAAGCTCAGCAGCGCGATGAGCCAGCCGCCGTTGAGCAGGAACGCGACCCCGGCGGCCATCAGCGCCCAGCCGACGGTCGCCGACCAGCGCGGGTAGGGGTGCGGGGCCGAGGTGATCTCGTCGAGGGCGGCCAGCGCCTCCTGCGGCGGCACCAGTTCGCGGCGGATGCGGCGGGTCAACCGGTCGACCGCGGCCAGCCGCGTGAAGTCCAGGGAGCGGTAGTGCACGACGCGCATGGTGGTGGCGGGCGGCAGCTTCGGTCCCCGGTCCACCGAGATACGAATCGCGTTGTAGGTGACGTCGATATCGCATTTGGTCATGCCGTAGGTGGCGGCGATGAACTCGATCTGGGTGGTGGTGTCCATGACGGCGGTGCCCGAGGCGAGCACCACCTCGCCCACCCGCTCGGCCAGATCCAGCACCTCGGTCACGGTCGCGTCATCGGTGAGGTCGATGGGCTGCACCGGCGCCGGCGCCTCCACCACGGTGTCCACCGTGGCGCGGCGATCGGCGGTGAGGCGGTCGCCCGCCCCGGTCAGCAGCCGCTGCCAGCGGGCGCGCAGCCCGGCGGGCGCTCCCACTTGCTCGTCGGTAGCCAACTGGTTGGTCACAAGGCAAACGTACACGGGTGCGGGAGATCACCGGGGCGAGCAGGGTGGGGCCAGTAGTGTTTTCGAGTATGGCGACGAGCGACGTTTCGATTGCGAAAGAGCTACGCGCGGCACTCGACGGACCCTGGCGGGAGGTGCGTGAGGAAGCCCGGGCCGCCATCGACGACGACCGGCTCTACGGCGATCCGTCCCTCGACATCAAGGCGGCGCGGGCCCGGGTCCTGGAGCAGATGCACCTGGTCGCGAGCTATGGCTGGGTCGAACGCGGCTTCCGGCACGTGGACGGCCGCCCGGCCGATCCGGGCGCGGCGGTCACCGCGCTGGAGATGCTCGCCTACAACGATCTGTCGCTGTGGGTGAAAAGCGGTGTGCAGTGGGGACTTTTCGGTGGCGCAGTAGAGAACCTCGGCACAGATAGGCATCGCGGATATATCGACGAACTGGCGTCGCTGCGCCTGCTCGGCTGCTTCGCCATGACCGAGACCGGGCACGGCAGCGATGTCGCGAACCTGGAGACGACGGCCACCTACGATCCGGCCACCCAGGAGTTCGTGGTGCACAGCCCGACTCCGTCCTCGCGCAAGGACTACATCGGCGGCGCGGCCGAACATGCCCGCATGGCAGCGGTTTTCGCGCAGTTGATCACCGGTGGCGAGGGGCGGGGCGTGCACTGTTTCCTGGTGCCGATCCGCGACGAGGCGGGCAGTGATCTGCCGGGGGTGACCATCTCCGATTGCGGTCTCAAGGGCGGGCTGCCCGGGGTCGACAATGGGCGAATCCTGTTCGACCAGGTGCGAATTCCGCGCGAGAACCTGCTCAACCGGTACGCCGATGTCGCGCCGGACGGAACCTATTCCTCCGAGATCGAGAACCCGAGCCGGCGGTTCTTCACCACGCTCGGGACGCTGGTGCGGGGACGGGTGAGTGTCGGTGGTGCGGCTGCCGCGGCGGCGCGGGTGGCGTTGAGCATCGCGGTGCGCTACGCCGAGCAGCGCCGTCAGTTCTCCGATCCCGACACCGGCGAGGAGACGCTGCTGCTGGACTACCGCAGTCATCAGCGTCGCCTGCTGCCGCTCGTAGCGCGTTCCTACGCACTGGCTTTCGCGCAGAACGAATTGGTGCGCCGCATGCACCTGGTGCAGACCGGGCAGGACACCGATCCCCGCGCCCAGCGTGCGCTGGAGAATCGCGCGGCCGGTCTCAAGGTGGCCCAGACCCGGCACGCCACCGGGGCCATCCAGGAGTGCCGCGAGGCCTGTGGCGGCGCGGGCTATCTCACCGAGAACCGCCTGGTCACCCTGAAGGCCGACACCGATGTGTTCACCACCTTCGAGGGCGACAACGTGGTCCTCACCCAGCTGGTAGCCAAAGACTTGCTGACGGCCTACGCGGAGGAGGTGCGCGACCTCGACGCGCTCGGCTGGGTGCGCTTCGCCGCCACCACGGCCCGCGATGTGGTGCGGGAGCGGTCCGGCGTGCGGCAGATGATCCAGCGGCTGCGCGATCGCGGCGACGAGACCGTGGACGAGGGTGACCTGTCGCGCCGCTCGGTCCAGCTGCAGCTGTTCGCGGACCGCGAGGACTACATGGTGCGCACGGCCGCGCACCGGCTGCGCGCCCGGGCCAAGGAGACCGGTCCGTTCGAGGCGTTCAACAACGCCCAGGACCACATCCTCGCCGCGGGCACCGCCCACATCGAGCGAATGGTCCTCGAAGCCTTCATCGACGGCATCGCCGACATCGCTGACCCCGAGGCGCGGGCGCTGGCGAACACCGTGTGCGACCTCTACGTCTACTGGACCATCGAGCAGAACCAGGCCTGGTTCATCATGCACCGGTTCATGTCGGTGGAACGGGCCAAGGCGGTGCGCCGGGGCGTGAACGAACTGGTCGACCGGCTGCGGCCGCAGGCGCTGACGCTGATCGAAGGTCTCGGTGTCCCCGAGGGCATGCTGCGCGCGGCCATGCTGGACTGAGCCGGACTGCCCTCGGCACTGAACCCTATTGCCGCTGTGCATCGTGGAGCGGAGAGATCGCTTCGCCGCAAGGGGAACCATGATGCTGGACCGCATCGCCGAGATCGACGGCGCGCTGCCGCCGCCGTCATCCCGGCAGGTTCTCGACCGGGCTCCACGCGCGGGGGCGGCGCAGCATGAGGGGACCCTCGAGTGCGTGCGCGACGGCGAGGTTACGTGATGATCGACCGGTTGACGGCACCGGCGCTGCGCACGCCGAAGCTGGTGCTCATCCTCGTCGGGATCGCCTTTGTACTGTGCGGGGCGGTCGGTTCGCAGGCGGTGGCGCGGCTGTCCCAGGGCGGGTTCGTGTCGACCGACTCCGAATCCGCCCGGGTGGCGGGCATGCTGGAACGCGACTACGGCATGACCGGCGCGCAACTGGTGTTCACGGTCGAATCGCCCGACGGCGCACTCGATCCCGCGGCGAGCGCCCGGGGCCGCGAGATCGCCCAACAGCTGAAAGGGGACTCGCGCATCTCCCGGGCGGTGTCGCCTTGGACCGAGCCGATGCCGAGCCGGGCGCTGCTCAGCAGGGACGGCAAGATCGGTCTCATCGTGGCCACCGTGCGCGGCGACGAGAACAACGCGCCGGGCATCGCGCGCGAGCTGGCCGACGAATTCACCGGCAGCCGTGACGATGTCACCGTGCGGGCCGGTGGGCAGGCCAAGGTCTGGCGCGACACCGGGCAGCAGACCCAGCAGGACCTCGCCGTCGCCGAGGCCATCGCGCTGCCGCTGACCTTCCTGCTGCTGGTGTGGTTCCTGCGCAGCCTGGTGGCCGCGCTCATCCCGTTCCTCACGGGTGTGGTCGCCATCGCCGGGGCCGGCGCGGTGCTGTATCTGATGACCTACGTGGTCGAGCTGTCGGTGTTCGCGCTGAACATCACGACCGCGATCGGGCTGGCCCTGGCCATCGACTATTCACTGCTGATCATCGGGCGCTACCGGGAGGAGATCGCGCGCGGAGCCGAGCGCACCGACGCGCTGACCGTCGCGATGAGGCGCGGCGGCCGGGCCGTGGCCTTCTCCGGCACCACCGTCGGCATCGCGCTGATCGGAATGCTGTTCTTCCCCATGGCCTTCCTGCGCTCGCTGGCCTCGGCCGGGCTGGCGGTGGTGGCGCTGTCCATCGTGCTCGCGTTGACCATGGTGCCCGCGCTGCTCATGGTGCTCGGCGACCGGATCAATCGGAAACCGCTGCGGGAGGCCACACCCGTCGAGCGCAGCCTGCTCTACCGGGTGGCGCGCGGCGTGCAGCGGCGGCCCGCCCTCAGCGCGCTGCCGGTGCTGGCGCTGCTGCTGTTGCTGGGCTCGCCGATCGTCGGGTTGCGGCTGGGCCTGCCCGACGACCGGGTGCTGCCTGCCGGGCTGGATTCCCGGCAGGTGGGCGATCTGCTGCGAGACCGGTTCGACGACAACGCCACCGGATCCGTGCACATCATCGTGCGCGGTCAGGGGATCGACACCGGCGCGTACGCCGCCGCCCTGTCCCGGGTTCCGGACGTACGGGCCGTGGTCGGCCCGGCGGGCGCCTTCGAGAACGCGCGCATGATCGGCCCCGGCGACCCCGCCGCCACCGGACCCGACAGTGTGCACCTGACCGTCGCCACCCGGCTCGACCCGTATTCCGAAGCGGCCGAACAGCAGTTGGACGCGCTGCGCGCGGTGCCCGCACCCGCGCCGGTGCTGTTCGGCGGTCTCGCCCAGCAGACCGAGGACGCCGGGCAGGGCATCGCCCAGGGCTTCCCGAAGGCGATCGCCTGGATCGCGGTCGTCACCTTCGGGCTGCTGCTCCTGCTCACCGGGAGCGTCGTCCTGCCATTGAAAGCCCTTGTGCTCAATACGCTCTCGCTCTCGGCGACCTTCGGCGCGCTGGTGTTCGTCTTCCAGTGGGGTCATCTCGGCGGTCTGGGCACCCTCGCCACCGGGTACACCATCGCGACACTGCCGGTGCTGTTGTTCTGTGTCGCGTTCGGTCTGTCCATGGACTACGAGGTGTTCCTGCTCGCCCGCTTCACCGAGGAATGGGAGCACTCGGCGAAGACGCGTCAGGACAACGACAATGCGGTGGCCCTGGGCATCGCCCGCTCGGGGCGCATCGTCACCGCCGCGGCGCTGCTCATGGCGGTGGTCTTCGCGGGCATCGCCGTCAGCGGCGTCACCATGAACCGGATGCTCGGGCTGGGCCTGGCGCTGGCCGTGCTGATGGACGCCACCCTGGTCCGCATGGTGCTGGTGCCCGCGTTCATGCGGGTCATGGGCACCGCCAACTGGTGGGCTCCGGCGCGCTCGTGGCCGCTGCTGGAGAAGGTCGCGCTGCGCGAGTGAGGCCCGAATCCTTACCGAACTGTGAAGTGATCGCCGCGCCCGCCGTGTCGGTTCGTGTGTTCCCGCGCCTCGCACGATCGTGGATCCCGTATCCGAGATCGACACGAGGAGAGCATGTATGGGCGAGGACCACATCCCGCTACGCACGAACCGGCGAACACTGCTGGGCGCGGCGCTGGTCGCCGGTGCCGGGGCCGTCGGCCTCGGGGGATTCCTGTTCGCCGAGAACGGAATCGGACCGGCACGGCTGACCGCGCGCCGCATAGTCGACGGATTGCAGGCCGCCGGAGGATATGTGCCCGGGTATCGGCGCAATCACGCCAAGGGCGTCGCGGTGGCGGGACGGTTCGAGAGTTCCGGGGCGGGGACGGAACTCTCCTCCGCCTCGGTGTTCCGGGCGGGCAGCTACCCGCTGACCGGGCGCTTCTCCCTCGCCGGGGGCCAGCCCTTCGCATCCGACACCGCCGCGGCGCGCCGCGGATTCGCCCTGCGCCTGGCCTTGCCCGCGGGGGAGCAGTGGCGGCTCGCGCTGCTCAACATCCCGGTCTTCACCGACACCTCGGGGCAGGACTTCCACGACCGCACCGCCGCCTACGCGCCCGACCCAGCGACCGGCAAACCCGATCCCGCCCGGGTCCGCGAGTATCTGGCCGCGCATCCGAAAACCGCTGCGGCCCTGGAGGTCATCAAGCAGAATCCGCCCACGCCGAGCTTCGCCACCTCGACCTTCCACAGTCTCAACGCCTTCGAATGCGTCGACGGCCACGGCGGCCGGACGCCGGTCCGGTGGCGGCTGGAACCCGAAACCACCGACGCCGCACCGTCATCCGGCGACAACCAGCTCTTCGCGGGCCTGGTCCGTGATATCCGCCGCGGGCCGGTGCGCTGGAAACTGATCGCCGTGGTGGGTGTGCGCGGCACCGATCCGACCGACGATCCGACCGTCGCCTGGCCCGCCGACCGCCGCCGCATCGACACCGGCACCATCGTGGTGACCGATATCGCCACCGAGACCGCCGCCAACGTGCGGGAGGTGAACTTCGACCCGCTGGTCCTGCCCAACGGCATCGCCGCCTCGGATGATCCGGTGCTGCAGGCGCGTTCGGCCGCCTACGCCGAATCGTATCGCCGCCGCGCGGGGGAGACGCTCGCCCGGCAGCCGTTGCGGACGGAGGATCTGGCATGAGCGAGACGCACGAGGGACCCGTGGCCACCGATCGCGCCCAGGTGCAACCCGAACCGCACGTGTCCCAGGCCGATTCGCGCGAGCAGAGCCGACTGGACGATAGGCCGGTCCGCGACTCGGTCCGCTCTGCCGACACCTGTGACGTAGGGACACTTCAGCCCGGCGCGAGTTCGACCGGAACCTCCTCGGCCGCTATGGATTCCGAGCCGGCCGGGTACAACCTGCTGGCCCGAGTCTTGCACTGGCTGATGGCCGTGCTCATCGTCGGCATGCTGATGCTGGGCGCGGCGATGATCGGCACGATCGGGAATTACGGTGTGCTGCTGAGCATCCACCGGACCGTCGGGCTGGCGATCCTGGCGCTGGCGGTGGTGCGGGTGGCGAATCGGCTGACGCGTCGCGGTCCCGCACCGGGGGAGGGGCTGTCGCCGCGCGAGCGGGTGGTCGCGGTGGCGTCGGAACTCACGCTGTATGTGCTGTTCATCCTGCAGCCGCTGATCGGCTGGGCGCTGGTGTCGGCGTCGGGGATTCCGGTCCGGGTCGCGGGTGGGTTCCGGCTGCCCGCCGTCGCGCCGGAGAGCGCTCAGGTCTACGCCCGGCTGCATCTGGTGCACACCTGGCTGGCGTATCTGCTGCTGGCGCTGTTCATCGCCCACATGAGCGCGGTGCTCTGGCACACCGTGGCGCTGCGTGACGGCCTGTTGCGCCGGATGCTGGTGCGTCGGCCGTGAAGGGCAGGGGCGGGCCGTCGGTATCGTGCAGGCGTGACTCGATCGACAGTGCCCGCCCCGACCCGGCCCGACGGCTGGCAGCGCCGTGCCGCCCTGCCCGCGCTGATCGTCGTCGGGGTGATCGTCACTCTGGTTGTGCCGCTGTCGTTTCCGGCGGGCGGCGGATCGACGAGCGTGGATCTGGCGCTGGAGCAGCACATCCACTCGGCGCTGGACGCGCACACCTGGGTGTATCGGGTGCTGGTGTTCCCCAGCAATAGTTATGTCGTGCTGCCGTTGCTGGTCGCCTTCGCCGCCTGGTTCGTCTACCGGCGGCAGTGGTGGAGCGCCGGGTTCGCGCTGGTGGCCCCGGAACTGGTGGTGGCGGTGAATACCTATGCGTTGAAACCGTTCTGGGAACGCAAGCTCGACCACTACCTGGCCTACCCCAGCGGGCACACCGTCCAACTGGTCGCGGTCGTCACGGCCTTCGCTCTCGTGAGCGAATCGACACGGGCGCGGACGGTGACCGTGGGCGTCATGGTGGTGGTCCTGCCGGCCGTCATGATCGGCATGGTGGGGTTCGGATACCACCATCCGACCGACGTGCTGGGCGGAACGGCGGCCGCGGTTGCTCTTGTCACTGCGTTGTATCTGCCGTTCCGCTACTTCACGGCTACGCGTGCCGCGACGGCGATTTCGAGCTGAGCGTCACAGCGAGGCGACCATGGCGAGGAAGAACCAGATGGCCCACAGCGTCGCCACGATGAAACCGAGCGACAGCATGATCCGCATGAATCCGCGGCCCACTTCGATCCGGTCACTGCGGCGCGGGTAGAGCTTCCATGGGCTGAACCAGGGAGCGGGAATCGCCAGGGCGCGTCCGGAGCGGCCGTGCTCGAGCTCGAGTCGCGCCTGCTCCTCCGCGAACGCCTCGGCCTGCGCCTGCTGCGGGCCGCCGTGCCACAGCGACACGTCCACCGGACCGAGGAAGCCCTCGTTGATCAGATCCTGCGGCGCGGGCAGGTACGGCAGGATGCCCAAGCCGCGGAACGCCCAGGCCACGTCATTGGCCGACCACTGCGGGCGGCCGCGCGAGAGCAGCGCGGTGAAGTGGTCGCGCAGGGCCCGCTCGTCACCGAGTAGCACCTGGAAACTGGGATCGCTCCACAGCTGCCGCACCCGCAGATTCGACCCGGGCGGCGGCACCACCAGCACGATGCCGTGGATGACGCGCTGCCCCAGACCCCGCTCGGCCAGCCAGTTCTGCAGCGCGAAGGTGTGATCGCGGGACTTGTCCAGGGGAGTCTTCTGCCCGGCGCCGTCGAAGGGGATGATCTTGTCCCCGACCCGCCAGGGGCCGTTGATCGGAACCTCGAGCTCGCCGTCCATCTTCTCGTTGAGCGACTCGGCCTCGATCACCACGCAGCTGGTCGGCGTCCACACCACCGCATCGAAGGGATGCAGCTGATTGTTGTGGAACAGACTGCAATTCACCGTCGCGACGCCCTTGGGATCGGTGGCGCCCTTCCAGGTCCGCAGCCAATCGATGAGCACCTTCTCGGCGTGGGTGCCGGCGGCGTTCTGCACTCGGACGAGCATCGGCTCTCACCTTCCTCGTCGAATCGATACCGGGAATGGTACGGGCACAACGCCCCAAACTACCGCCGGGCACGCCGCCGCGCTCGGTTCACGGGCCGACGCAATTCAATTCATGGGCAGGGCGGGGTCGGTCGGGTAGTCGGTCGGGAAGATGGGCAGGCGCAACGCGCCCGGCGCGAAGTCGGGCACGACCGCGTGTTTGGGCGCGACCGGATTGATGCGACGGTAGGGCGCGCCCAGCTCGGGCCTGGGGTCGGCCTCGTTTCGGTTGGGCCAGAACGCCATTGCGCGCTCGGCCTGCGCGGTGATGGTCAGCGACGGGTTCACGCCCAGGTTGGCGGTGACCGCCGAACCGTCGGCGACGTGCAGGCCCGGGTAGCCGTACACGCGCTGATACGGGTCCACCACACCGCTTTCCGGGCCTTCGCCGATGACGCAGCCACCGATGTAGTGCGCGGTGGCCGGGATATTGAACACATCCATGGCCAGCATCTGCACGTCGCCGTCGACCTTCTCACCGAACCGGCGGCCGACGTCGTGCGCGAGGGGGATCCAGGTCGGATTCGGCTTGCCCGTGCCCTGCTTGGTCTTCAGCTGCCCCCACTTGCGGAACGAGGTCAGCGAGTTGTCCAGGGACTGCATGACCAGCAGGATGACCGACTTCTCCGAGGCCCGGCGCGCATTGAGGCTGCGCGCGAACACCACCGGATGCAGCAGCATGGCCAGCAGGAAGCGCAGGAACCGGAACGCGCCGCCGTCCACCAGCGGCACCGACAGCGGGAACAGGCCGTTCTGGCCCTTGCCGTAGTGGCACACCTCGACGTGGGTGTCGGGCTCGGGATGGATCGACGAGGTGATGGCGATGCCCTCGGCGAAGTCGTCGCGGGCCTTGCTCACCACATTGAGGATGGCCTCGGAGTTCGACCGGGTCAGCTCGCCCAGCCGCGGCGACAGATTCGGCAGCACGCCCTCGTCGCGCATCTTGTGCAGCAGCTTCTGGGTGCCCAGGGCGGCCGCCGCGAACACCACCTGCTCGGCGGTGAACACCTTGCGGCCCTTGCGAACCCACCGGTCCGAACGCTGCGTCTCGATGGCGTACCCGCCGCCGGTCATGGGCCGCACCTTGGACGCGGAGGTCAGCGCGAACACGTGCGCACCGGCCTGCTCGGCCAGGTACAGGTAGTTCTTGGGGGTGGTGTTCTTGGCGTTGTGCGGGCAGCCGGTGAAACAGCGGGCGCAGTGGATGCAGCCCGCGCGCCGGGGTCCCGCCCCGCCGAAGTAGGGGTCGTCGACCTCCACGCCCGGCTCGGCCTCGTTGAAGAACACGCCCACATTGGTGGCGTGGAAGGTGTCGGCGACCCCCAGATCCTCTGCCACGGAACGGATCACGTCGTCGGCGGGGGTCATGCGCGGGTTCTGCTCCACGCCCAGCATGCGTTGCGCCTGGTCGTAGTAGGGCGCGAGCTCGTCGCGCCAGTCGGTGATGTGGGCCCACTGCTTGTCGGTGTAGAAGGCGGGCAGCGGCTCGTAGAGGGTGTTCCCGTAGATCAGCGACCCGCCGCCGACCCCCGAGGCGGAGAAGACCGCGCACTTGCCCAGCACGCTGATGCGCTGCGTCCCGGTCAGCCCCAGCCGCGGGGCCCAGATCGACTTGCGGACATTCCAGTTCGTCTTGGGGATGTCCTCGGCGTTCCACCGGCGGCCGGACTCGAGCACCGCCACCCGGTAGCCCTTCTCGGTCAGGCGCAGCGCGCTGACGCTCCCCCCGAACCCGGAACCGATAACGACGACGTCATAGTCGAAGTCGGGCATGGTCTTTCCTCTCGCAGCTCAACCGTTATGAGAAGGATTGCATAGAACTCTCTCACGGTGCTAGGCGGCGTGCCCGTATGGAGATGCCCGGGTGATTGAGGTAAGACCGGTCTGTGACTACCGAGCGGAACGCCGAACCGGTCTACAGCGACCGGATCTTCACGGTGCCCAATATCCTCAGCGTGCTGAGGCTCATCGGCGTCCCGGTCTTCCTGTGGTTGCTGCTGGTCGAGAAGGCCGACGGCTGGGCCTTCGCGCTGCTGGTCGCCAGCGGTGTCACCGACTGGCTCGACGGCAAGCTGGCACGGCTGCTGGACCAGTCGTCCAAACTCGGCGCCCTGCTCGACCCCCTGGTCGACCGCCTCTACCTGCTGGCGACCCTGGGCGGCTTCCTGATTCGCGGCATCCTGCCCTGGTGGGTGGTGCTCATCCTGGTCGGCCGTGACGCGATCTTGACGGTGACCCTCGGCATCTACAAGCGCCGCGATCTCCCGCCGCCGGAGGTCATCTACCTGGGCAAGGCCGCCACTTTCGCCCTCATGTCCGCTTTGCCCTGGCTGCTGGCCGGGCAGATGGACTGGGCGGCCGCGGGTTTCGGCCGGGCCTTCGGTGGGGCATTCTTGGTCTGGGGCACGGCGGTCTATGTCTGGACGGGAATCCTGTATCTGGGCAAGGCCGTCGCCGTGGCCCGAGCGATACCGCCCGTGCCACACCATGATCACGCCGGATAGGGTGTGCGGCGGACGGATCGACGACGATCCCGAGAGGAACGCCCGTTGAAAGGACACTGCCTGTGACCGCAGTACCCGAGGATTTGCGCTACTCCGAGGAACATGAGTGGGTGAGCAAAGTGGGTCCGACCCGGGTGCGGGTGGGAATCACCGATTACGCGCAGTCGCAGCTGGGTGACGTCGTGTTCGTGCAGCTGCCCGCGGTGGACTCCGAGGCGCCGGCCGGCGAGAGCATCGCCGAGATCGAATCCACCAAGAGCGTTTCCGACATCTACGCCCCGCTGGCCGGGAAAGTCGTTGCGGTGAACGATCTTCTGGACGCCGAGCCGGAGACGGTCAACTCCGACGCCTACGGCGACGGCTGGCTCTTCGAGCTCGAAGCCGACTCCGCCGAGGCGCTCGACGCTGCCCTCGGAAAGCTCCTGGATGCCGCAGGTTATCAAGGAGTTATCGGAGGCTGAAGGAGCCTTCACAGTTCTACCTGCACGGGTACGCCCTGGCAGGGTACGGTCAATGCCAACAGAAGTGCGCGCAGCCGGTGCCCGGATTATCCGGACCTACCCGAAGCGGGGAGCGGCCGGAGCGCCGCATCGCTGAGGGCATCAACTGCTTGCATGGATTATTCGGTTCGAGGAGGAGAGCAAGGGTGAGCGAGAACAAGGACCCGGGTTACCAGGAAACGGCAGCAGAGACCACTTCGGTGTTCCGTGCCGACTTCCTGAACGAGGTCGACACGTCGCGCCCCGAGCAGACAGGCGAGCAGCCGGTACAGGGAGTGGAGGGCCTGCCCGCGGGCGCGGCCCTGTTGGTGGTCAAGCGCGGACCGAACGCCGGTTCCCGCTTCCTGCTCGACCAGCCCACCACCTCGGCGGGCCGCCACCCCGACAGCGACATCTTCCTGGACGATGTCACCGTCAGCCGTCGCCACGCGGAATTCCGCCAGGACGACGACACCTTCCAGGTCGTCGATGTGGGCAGCCTCAACGGCACCTACGTCAACCGGGAGCCGGTGGACTCCTCGGAGCTGCAGAACGGCGACGAGGTCCAGATCGGCAAGTTCCGTCTCGTCTTCCTGACGGGCCCGCGACCGGCGACGAGCGACTCGGCTCTCTAGGTCCGAGCGGAATGACTGGCGCAGCGCAGTGGACGCGCGGAGGCATGTCGATCGGCTCCGTGCTGGATCTCCTGCGTCCGGATTTTCCGGACATCACCATCTCCAAGATCCGATTCCTGGAGTCGGAGGGCCTGATCAGCCCGGAGCGCACGCCCTCGGGGTACCGCCGCTTTCACGTGGCCGACGTCGAGCGCCTGCGCTTCGTGCTGACCGCGCAGCGGGATCAGTACCTGCCGTTGAAGGTGATCAAGGAACAGCTCGAAGCGATCGACAGTGGGGCGGCGACGCTCGGGGTCCGGGAGGCCCGGGCCCGGGCGAACGCCGTGGGAAGCGCGATGCCAGTGTCCGATTCACCAACGGTGTCCGATTCGAAAGAAGCCGTGGCCTCCAACGGCGGCCAGTTGCGGCGGTTGAGCGCCGTGCCCGGTGAGGTCTCCGCCGCCGAGCTCCGGTTCGATCACGAAATCCGGATCACCCGGGCGGATCTGCTCGAACAGGCCGGCATCGACGAGAAGTTCCTGACCGAACTGATCCGGGCCAACCTGATCACCCCCGGTGCGGCAGGCTATTTCGACGGCGACGCCGTCACCCTGGCCCGCACCGCCAAGGCCCTGAGTGAATTCGGTTTGGAGGCAAGGCATCTGCGCGCCTTCAAACTGGCCGCCGATCGCGAGGCCGCCATGGTCGCGCAGATCGCGGCGCCGATCGCCAAGAGCCGTGACGCGGATGCCCGCGCCCGGGCCGAGGAAACGGTGCGTGAGTTGGCGGCGCTGTCGCTGACCCTGCACACCTGCCTGGTGAAGACCTCTGTGCGCGCTTCGCTCGGCGGCTGAAATCTTCGCCTAGACTCGGTATTACAGCCGGGGGCTGGCGGCCGGTGTGGATTTGGGAGGCAGTGCGATGAGCGAAATGCGTGTGATCGGCATCCGTGTCGAACAGCCACAGAATCAGCCCGTGCTGCTGCTGCGAGAGGTCTCCGGCGATCGCTATCTACCGATCTGGATCGGTCAGGCCGAGGCCACCGCGATCGTGCTGGAACAGGAGGGCGTGACCCCCATCCGCCCGCTGACCCACGATCTGATCAAGATCCTGATCAAGGAGCTCGGCCACACCCTCAAGGAAGTGCGGATCGTGGATCTGCAGGAGGGCACCTTCTACGCCGATCTCGTCTTCGAGAACGATCTGCGGATCTCGGCGCGGCCCTCGGACTCGGTGGCCATCGCGCTGCGGGTGGGCTGCCCGATCTATGCCGAGGAGCCGGTGCTCGAGGAGGCCGGACTGGTCATGCCGGACGAGCGCGAGGACGAAGTCGAGAAGTTCAAGGAGTTTCTCGAATCGGTATCTCCGGATGACTTCAAGGCCACGGACAGCTGACCAACTTCTGACCTGGCGATGATCTTCTACTGATCTCGAAACGAGACAAATCCGTGTCTCTACCTCAGGTTTAGGTTTAAAAACACGCGCCCGTTCAAGCTTGGACGGACCCGATTCTCCCGCAACAATCAGGAGAGTAGCCTCGATTGATAGGCCAACGCTCCAGAGTCGATTGACAGAGCCCAGCCCTGATAGGCAAGCAGTAAGGGAGTAGTCAGTGGGAGATCAACCGCAACCTCAGGATGTGGTGCAGCCAGGGCTGTTCCCCGATGACACGGTGCCCGACGAACTCGTCGGCTACCGCGTGCCCAGCGCTTGTCAGGTGGCCGGCATCACCTACCGCCAGCTCGATTACTGGGCCCGCACCGGACTGGTCGTCCCGTCCATCCGCAGTGCCACCGGCTCCGGCAGCCAGCGTCTCTACTCGTTCAAGGACATTCTGGTCCTCAAGATCGTCAAGCGGCTGTTGGACGCCGGCATCTCGCTGCAGAACATCCGCATCGCCGTGGACCACCTGCGCAGCCGCGGCGTCGAAGACCTCGCCGGGATCACCTTGTTCTCCGACGGCGCCACCGTCTACGAATGCTCCTCGCCCGAGGAAGTGGTCGATTTACTGCAGGGTGGTCAGGGCGTGTTCGGCATCGCCGTCAGCGGCGCGATGCGTGAATTGACCGGCGCGATCGCCAACTTCCCGGCCGAGCGCGCCGAGGCGGGCAGCACCTCGGACCGGCCCGAGGACGAGCTGTCGTTCCGCCGCAAGGCCAGGATGAGCAAGACCGGGTAGGAGCTTCTCCGAATGCGCGTCGCCCGCCGGGCGGCGCGCATTTTCGTTGTCCCGGTGTGAAACGGAACCCAGGCAACATTCTTGTAACTTGGGCCCCTCTAAACTGGCAGTGCGTCGCAGCCGTGCGGGAGAGTTCCGGGGGTAGCCTCGGACGCCGAAGGAGCAGCACCTCCCCGTCAATCTCTCAGGCACAAGGGACCGTGCGGAGTTTCGACGCCTCTGGAAAGTGGTGGCCGCGCGTCACCCGCCCATGGTGAAAGGGCAACGGCCGCAAGGCCGGGGTCCGAATCTCTCAGGCATCGAGGACAGAGGGGGAGGGCAGACGAAGCGCCGGCCGTCGGCCGGCACCCCGCCCACCCCTTGGAGCAGCCGTGATCTGGACTCGATCCTTCGCCGACCGCCACATCGGCCCCGACAGCGGTGAGACCGGCCGCATTCTGGAGACCGTGGGCGTGGAGTCGCTGGACGAACTCGCCACCAAAGCGGTGCCCGCCAGCATTCTGGACGCGCCCGCGGGCAATGGTCTGGACGCGCTGCCCGCCGCGGTCTCCGAGCACGAGGCTCTCGCAGAGCTTGCGGCGCTGGCCAATTCGAACACCGTCGCCACCACCATGATCGGGCTGGGCTACTACGACACCCACACTCCGCCGGTGCTGCTGCGGAACCTGATCGAGAACCCGGCCTGGTACACCGCGTACACGCCCTACCAGCCCGAGATCAGCCAGGGCCGGTTGGAGGCGCTGCTCAACTTCCAGACCATGGTCGCGGATCTGACCGCGATGGAGGTCGCCAACGCGTCCATGCTGGACGAGGCCACCGCGGCGGCCGAGGCCATGACGCTGCTGCAGCGGGCCAACCGCAAGAGCAAATCGCAGCGGCTGCTCATCGACACCGATCTGTTCCCGCAGACGCGGACACTGCTGTACACGCGGGCCGAGCCGCTGGGGATCGAGATCGTCGAGGCCGACCTGGCTCCGCTGACGCCCTCGGACCCACCCCGGCTGCCCGAGGGCGAGTTCTTCGGCGTGATCGTGCAGCAGCCGGGCGCGTCGGGGCGGATCGTGGACTGGGCTCCGGTGATCGAGGCCGCGCACGAGCGGGGTGCGCTGGTCGCGGTCGGTGCGGATCTGCTTGCGCTGACGTTGATCACGCCGCCGGGGGAGCAGGGCGCGGACGCCTGCTTCGGCACCACGCAGCGGTTCGGTGTGCCGCTGGGCTTCGGCGGGCCGCACGCCGGTTATCTCGCGGTGCACAGCGCGCACGCGCGGCAGCTGCCGGGCCGACTGGTCGGCGTGTCCGTGGACGCGGACGGGAATCTGGCCTACCGGCTCGCGCTGCAGACCCGCGAGCAGCACATCCGCCGGGAGAAGGCGACCTCGAACATCTGCACCGCGCAGGTGCTGCTGGCGATTCTGGCCGCTATGTACGCCTCCTACCACGGTGCGGACGGGCTGCGCTCGCTGGCGCGGCGGGTGCACGGGCACGCGCAGTGGCTGGCCGCGGGGCTCGGCGACGCGGTCGTGCACCAGAGCTTCTTCGACACCGTGCTGGTGAACGTGCCCGGCGGTGCGGAAGCCATTGTGGCCAAGGCGAAGGCGCAGGGCATCAACCTGCGGTTCGTCGACGCCGATCACGTCGCCATCGCCTGTGACGAGGTCACCACCGACACCCACGTGGTCGCGGTGCTGGACTGCTTCGGCGCGGAGATCCCGGTCGGGCCCGAAGGCGCGCTCTTCCACGGCAAGCAGCGCCCGCACATCGAGGTCCGCACCTCGGAGTACCTGACCGCGCCCGCGTTCACCAAGTACCGCACCGAGACAGCCATGCTGCGCTACCTGCGCGCGCTCTCGGACAAGGACATCGCGCTGGACCGCAGCATGATTCCGCTGGGCTCGTGCACCATGAAGCTGAACGCGGCCGCGGAGATGGAGTCCATCACCTGGCCCGGCTTCAACCGGGTGCACCCCTACGCGCCGGTCGAGGACGCGCCGGGCCTGCTGAAGCTGATCGACGACCTCGAGGGCTGGCTGTGCGCGGTCACCGGCTACGACCGGGTTTCGTTGCAGCCCAATGCCGGTAGCCAGGGCGAATACGCGGGTCTGCTCGCGATTCGCCGCTACCACCTGGATCGTGGTGACGCGCACCGGGATACGTGCCTGATCCCCTCCAGCGCGCACGGCACCAACGCGGCCTCGGCGGCCATGGTGGGCATGCGGGTGGAGGTCGTGAAGACCCGGCCGAACGGCGATATCGACCTCGACGACCTGCGCGCCAAGATCGCCGACCATGCCGAGCGGCTGGCCTGCATCATGATCACCTACCCGTCCACGCACGGCGTGTACGAGCACGAGGTGGCCGAGCTGTGCGGGCTGGTGCACGAGGCCGGCGGCCAGGTGTACGTGGACGGTGCGAACCTCAATGCCCTTGTGGGACTGGCGCGTCCGGGCAAGTTCGGTGGTGACGTCAGCCACCTGAACCTGCACAAGACCTTCTGCATCCCGCACGGTGGTGGTGGCCCGGGCGTGGGCCCGGTCGCGGTGCGCGAGCACCTCGCGAAGTACCTGCCCGGCGATCCCCTGGAGCAGGGTTCGCACGCGGTGTCGGCCGCCAAGTACGGTTCCGCGTCGATCCTCCCGATCACCTGGGCCTACATCCGCATGATGGGCGCCGACGGCCTGCGCCGCGCCACCCTGACCGCCATCGCCTCGGCCAATTACATTGCCCGCAAACTGGACCCGCACTTCCCGGTCCTCTACACCGGCGACAACGGCATGGTCGCCCACGAGTGCATCCTGGACCTGCGCGAGATCACCAAGCGCACCGGCGTCACCGTCGACGATGTGGCAAAGCGCCTGGCCGACTACGGCTTCCACGCCCCGACCATGAGCTTCCCGGTCGCGGGCACCCTCATGGTCGAGCCCACCGAGAGCGAAAACCTCGAAGAACTCGACGCTTTCATCGAAGCCATGATCGCCATCAAGGCCGAGATCGACCAGGTCGAGGCCGGCGTCTGGCCGGTCGACGACAACCCGCTGCGCGGCGCCCCGCACACCGCGGAATGCCTGGTCGGCGAGTGGGACCACCCCTACTCCCGCGAAAAGGCCGTCTACCCCCAGGGCCTGAAGTCCGCCCGCGCCAAGGTCTGGCCGTCCGTGCGCCGCATCGACGGCGCCTACGGCGACCGCAACCTGGTCTGCTCCTGCCCGCCCCTGGACGCTTACAGTGAGGCGGAGTGAGCCCGGACTGATCGTTCAACGGCCAAGCGCCCCAATGGTTCCTGAAACCGTTGGGGCGCTCGTTATTTCGGAGAGAACTCACGCAACCATCGATAGCGCTTCCGCCTTCCTGGCGGACTGATCACAGTCCGGCCATCGAACGATGCGCCCTTTCGGTGCCGCCCGACGCCGAGGTCGGTCTGTTTGGTGATGCGGGCGGGGGTGCCGCTCGTCGTGTGAGGGATCTCAGCTGATCGTGAGCGTCCCCGACGCGGCCGCGCCACCGGGCCCGATGATGGTGTAGCTCACGATATCTCCGGAATGGTCGTCGGTGCCGACCACGCTCAGGTAGGCCACTTGGAGGGTGTCGTCGCAGGTGGCCGGGGATGTGCCGAAACCGGAGGATCCGTTGGTGACGTTCTGTGCCGTGGCCGTCAGGCTCGGGGAGCCGTCGGAGGGGGAGCAGGTGTAGGTCACCGGGATCATCACCCAGTTGCCGGTGGACGAGACCGCTCCGCCTGCCGATACCGTCGCGGCCAGGGCGGCCGGGGACCCGAACAGCGATGCCGCGGCCACGAGCCCGATGAGCGGAAGATATGAGCTTCTCATAGCAAATCGTCTTTCCCCCAAGGTATCCGCGTTCGACCCGAGCCGGACTTCGCGCTCGAGCCCTCCGCGACGCCACTGGAACGTGGCAGTGCCGATTCTATGCCTCGTCGATCATGTGGGTTGTGCTGGAACGGTCCGGTCTTGCCGTCACGGGTGCGGCCGGTGCGCCGCCGGTCAACCTGGTGTGCCGCTGACCTGCCCGCCCTGGACGCCTACGCCGAGTAACCCTCGGCTGACAGTCGAATAACCAAGCGCCCCATCGGTTCCCGAAACCGATGGGGCGCTCGTCGTCTTGCCCGACTCCCATCACCCGCGGTCCGCCAACCGGAATCGGGCTGAGGATTGCTGGCCGCGCTCGCCACGTTCCACAGACCGTTGCTGCTGCGGTTCGGCCCCGGTTCCTTCACTCCTCGACCGGATCGGGGGCGGTTGACGCGTGGTCCCTCACGTCCGACCCGAGCCAGGAAAGCGGACTGAGGTAGCGCTGGCACCACCCCGGGACCGGGCGGTGGCCGTAGCGGTGGTTCGGGCGCTGTCGGGATGGGGTGCGGGGGCGCGGAATTTTAGCGTGGTGGTGCTGTAACCGTCCGATTGCCCGAAGGGAATCCGTTGAAATCGAGGATGTTTGGCGCCGTGCCGATACTGGTCGCCGCGGCTCTCGGCACGACCGCCTGCCAGCCCGACCGGCCCGCAGTCTCGCCGCCGAGTTCGACGACACCAGCCTCCGCTGCCGAGCTGACCGCGCTTCAGCGTGATGCCGACGCGATTCGCGATATCGGTATCACGGGTGTGCAGGCCAGGCTGGTCGCCGCCGACGGCAGTAACACGGTGGCGACCAGTGGCGTCGCCGATATCGCGAGTCGGGGTCCGGTCTCGGGAGATGGTTATTTCCGGGCGGCCAGCGTTACCAAGACGTTCACCGCCACTGTGCTGCTGCAGTTGGTCGGTGAGGGCAAGCTCGCCCTGGACGACACGGTCGAGAAGTGGTTGCCGGGCGTGGTGCACGGCGACGGCAACGACGGCACGAAGATCACGGTGCGCCAACTGCTCAACCACACCAGCGGACTGAAGTACCCGAATCCGTACGAGCTGGCCTCACCGGAGGACTACCGCCGATACGCCCTCGATGTCCCGCCCCCGCCCGAACAAGTGGTGGCCACCGCCGTCCAAAGCCGACCGACCTTCGCCCCCGGAACCGGCTGGAGCTACAGCAATACCGGCTACCTGCTGGCCGGCATGATCATCGACAAGGTCACCGGCACACCGTGGTACGAGGAAGTCGGCCGCAGGATCATCACCCCGCTCGGCCTGAACCACACCACCTATCCCGGCAGTGCGGTCACGATCCCCACCCCGCACGCCACCGGATACACGCAATGGCCCACCGGCGGATTGGTCGACACCACCGATAACCGGATCAGCGGATTCGCCGCCGCAGCGGGCGCACTGATCACCACCACAGCCGACCTCAACACCTTCTTCCGAGCATTGCTCGGCGGCAAGCTCCTCCAGCCCGAACAACTCACCGAAATGAAGAAAACAGTCGACACCGACGCCGAGATCCGATCGATCTTCCCCGGCGCCCGCTACGGCCTGGGCTTGTTCTCGATCGAATTGTCCTGTGGCGGGCGGTATTGGATGCACGGCGGCGACATCCCCGGCTACAAGACCAGGGACGGCGTCACCGACGACGGCACTCGCAGCGTCGTGGTATCGATGTCCACCCTCCTGCAAGACACCGACGACCATCAGATCGCCCAGGAGAACGCCGCCATGACCCTCGTCGACCATGCCCTGTGCAGCACAGGAAACAAATAACTGCTGGCAGATCCAAAGCTCGACTGACGCCTTCGGTGCTCGAATCGGGTGCGAACAAATAGATCTGCTGCAACCAGCACCTGCGATTCGGTGCGGGCGTGGGAAGCTGCTGTCGGCCAACTTGTTTGGACGGCCGACCAATGCGCGGTCGCGGCGTGGCCGCGCATTCGAGCTACGCTCGCCGGTGCCGCCGATTGGCCGGATCCCGCACTTTGCCAAGGGAATCGGTCAGAGATCGACGAGTTCGATGTGTTTGTGCGAGGTAGGGCCAATCGCACGAATCTCGGCAGATGAGTGCGTTTGCGTTGCCGAGTTCCGTGCGAATCGACCATTCGATCACCGATCTGCGGCAATGAGTAAGTAGCCTCATCCGGAGCCTGCTTGGTCGTTTCGGTAGTCGCTGGTGCTGCGGTGTCCGGTCCGGTCAGTCTTGCCGCTTCGGCTGATGGCTCGATGTCTCGTCGTGTAAGCCCTCGTGCCTGCGGTCATCACCAGCGCCAGGGGCGGCGTGTAGGGGTGATAGCGCTGCGGCGAGGGCAGCGACTGTGAAGACAAAGACGATGCAGGCGAGCGTCAGCCGATGCCCGAGGTGCTCGGCGAGGAGCCCTGCGAGGAGTGCGCCTACCGCGGCGGTGGTTCGGTTGATCGAACGCCGGGTGGCGTTCACTCGGCCGAGAAGCTCGTCCGGCGTGAGCGCCTGCCACAAGCCCATCTCGTTGGAGTTCTCCGCGCCGGCGGCGAGTCCATGCAGGGCCAGCGCCTACGACCATCTCACCACGGTTGACATCGCCCCGGTAACCGGCGGCGTGCAGGTCACCATGACCATCGAACCGATGCATGACGAGGAATGGACCCGCCGGATCGTGGCGGGACGCGCCAACGAACTGGACAATCTCGGCAAAGTCATTGCCTCTGAATAGATTCCGTATATTTCCGAGCGGTGGTGAATCAACTGTCCGTCACGGATCTCCCTGCTCCAGGCCGCTCTCGTTGATCCGCTGCAACTCCGCCGGTCGCTTCGTCAATGCCCGTGGCGGGCGGCCGGGGGCAAGTTCTACGCCCGCAACCGCGCCGAGGCCTCCGTCGGTGATCGTCGAGGTCGCATGCCGATCCGATTCCTGGCAGGGAAATCCAGTGCCCCAGGAATTGCGGGCAGGCAATCTGAAATCGGTGTAGTTCAGAGTTGCTAGCCTCGAGGCCTCGTACACCGATCACCAAGGAGCCTCGGGTGTCCAAAGTCCATGCCAGAGCCAAGTTCCGTGGAACACTTGCTGTCGCAGTGCTTCTCACCGGATTGGCCGCTGCCAAGGGTGTGGCCCACGCCGCGTCGACCGCCCCGCAGCCCGTCGCCGCGACCGGCTCGTCCGACCAGACCACAGGGTCGGCACAAGGGGTCGGGTTGTTGGAAGCCATCCTCTCCGGCCTCTTTACTCCTGTTCCGCATGGGTCCGGCGTTCAATAGTCGAATTCCCAACGCTGTCAGATGAATTCGGACTAGGACTCACGGTGGATTTCAGTCGTATCCTCCTCTTCGCGGTGCCCGTGAACCTGCTGGCCATGACCGTCGAATGGGCGGCTTGGCGGCGCAGCGCGGACGGGGATCGGAAGCGTGGGTTCTATGCTCCGGACACCGCGAACAGCTTGGTGATCGGCCTGATCAGCAAAGCGACCGTGCCACTGGAGAACCTGTTCGTCCCGTTCTCCTTCCTCCTGGTGACCGCCGCGCTGACCCCGTTCCACCTCCCCGTCGACCGCTGGTGGACCTGGGTGATCGGCATGCTGGCCACCGATTTCTGCTACTACTGGGGCCACCGCGCCGAACACCGCATCCGCATCCTCTGGACCGCGCACAGCGTGCACCATTCCAGCGAGCAGTTCAATATGTCGACGGCCCTGCGAATGCCCGCGCTGATGCCGTTCGCGACCTTCCTCTACAACGCGGCCTACATCCCCGCCGCCCTGATCGGCGTCCCCCCGCTGATCATCATGTTCGCTCTGGTGGTCACCTCGATGTTCCAGTGGCCCTTGCACACCCAGCGCGTCGGCTTCCTCCCCGACCCCCTCGAATACGTCTTCAACTCCCCCTCCCACCACCGGGTCCATCACGGCGCCGACAACCCTTACCTGGACAAGAACTACGGCGGAATCCTGATCATCTGGGACCGCCTGTTCGGCACCTACGCACACGAATCCGCGCCCGTCACCTACGGCCTCACCAAGAACATCAACACGTTCAACCCGATCAAAACCAACTTCCACGAATTGCTGGCCATGCTCACCGACATCGGCGAGGCCCGCGGTACCCGACCTGTCCTGCGCGCCGTCTTCGGCCCGCCCACCACCTCGGCCGGGTTGTCCGCGGCGGCGCGCATCGAGGGGCGCGGTGGGCCATAAGAGTTTCGATCGGCGCGAAACCGGGGTGCATACGCTGAGCGATCGCTGTCCGGGTGTCGAAAGGTTCAGCGCCCCAGTGGTTGTCCGGGGCTGGTGGGACGTTCTCGGAGGAGTTGGGCTGTGGGTATCGTGAGAATGGTGAGGGACAGGGCGGCGAGGAAGCTGTAGCCGCCGAGGGCGTAGCCTGCTGTGGATGCCAGGGTGGCCAGGGCTGATCCGCCCCAGACCCGTGATTCGACGGCGCCCTGGAGGTGCATGCGTTCGGTTTCGGGGAGGTTGGCTGCGAGCAGGTTGCTGCCGCCGATGTAGGCGAGGTTCCAGCCGTAGCCGAGCAGGAACAGCACGAGTGCGAGCAGCGGGCCGCCGAGGGTGTCGGCCAGCATGGACATGGCGGACGAGATCGCCAGCAGCGCAAGGCCGGTGACGATCAGCGGACGGCCGCCGAAACGATCGCACAGCAGGCCGGACAGCGGCGCGAGGGCGAACATGCCGAAGGTGTGGGCCGAGATCATCACGCCGACGACGTGCAGACCGTGACCGTGCTCGTGGATGGCGAGCGGGGCGGCGGTCATGATCGTGGTCATGACCACCTGCGCGGCCAGCATCGAGGTCAGGGCCAGTCGCATGGGCGGGCGTTGCGGCGGCGGGGCCGGTATCGCGGCGGAGGTGTCGCGGCGCAGGGTGGTCGCGGTGAGAGCCGCGATCGCGACGGACACCGCTGCGAGCAGGAAGACGGCCGTCTGCGCGGGCCGGTCCACCGCCTGGGCCGCCGCCGACAGCGGGGCCAGCAGGAGCGGACCGCCCACGGCCCCAACGGTTCCCGCCCAGACCACCACGGCCAGCAGCGCACCCGGCCGCCCCGGCCGCAGGTCGGCGGCGGCATAACGGGACAGCTGGGCAGCCGCATTACCGACCCCGAGCAACACCATGCCCACTATCAGCAACCACACCGTCACCGCCGACAGCACCGCGCACAACCCGCCGGCCGCGCCGACGGCGTACCCGCTCACCAGGCCCGCCCGTCGGCCCCGGCGCGCCATGACCGCCGTCAATCCCGATGCCCCGAGCGCGGTGCCGAGCACCCCGGCCGCGCTGGGCAGTCCCGACCACCCCGGGCCCAGCGCGTCGGCGGCCACCAGCGTGCCCATCGTGCTCGCGGTCACCATGGCCAGGCTCATTGCCGCGGCGCCCAGGAACAACGCCACCAGCCACCGGCGTTTCAGCACCGGCTCGGTCTCGATCGTGGTCATGAGAAAACGCTATAAAGCGAGCGGTCGGCAAAGAATAAGATGGTCAAGGAGATTCGGCCCCCACGGCTGCCGATCGCAAGGCGTTCAGGAGGAATCGGTTTGCAAGCGAATAAACCCCTGGACGAGACCGACTGGAACATCCTCGCCGAACTCCAGGCCGACGCCCGCCTGTCCTACAACGAACTGGCCCGCCGTGTCCACCTCTCTCCGCCCGCCGTCGCCGACCGGGTACGCCGCCTCGAGGAATCGGGCGTCATCGCCGGTTACGAGGCCCGCGTCGACCCCCGCCGCACCGGCCTCCCTGTCCTCGCCTTCATCCAATTGCGCTGTGCCCTGGGCAAATGCCTGCTCAAAACCAGCACCGCCGAGGCCTACCCGGAAGTCGTCGAAGTCCACAAGCTCAGTGGCAGCCACTGCACCCTTCTCAAGGTTCGAGCCGCCACCCTCCAGCACTTCGAGGGCCTGGCCGAGCGCATCGGCGAACACGGCACCATCGAAACCCACATTGTCCTGTCCACCCAATACGAAACCCGTTCGATCGTTCCCATCGACGTCGACCGCCCCGTGAGCAACCCGAGCGGCTGGCCCCAACGCTGACGCTGTGCGGCGGCAGGATTCCGTCGGGTCCCGGTGTTCAGCGGGGTGGGCGGAGGATCTTCATCGCGGCCCTTCTGAGGGGGTCCGGCACACGGTCTTTCATCAGCAGGGCCGCGGAGGCGGCCTTGGTGCGGCGTTCGGTTCCGCGGCCGAACATCTTGTTCCAGGCGCCGCCCGAGGGCTGGAGTTCGACGTGCAGGGGTGGTTTGCCTTCGGCGGCGCCCAGCGCGCCGGCGATCACCATGCGCTGGATCTCGCTGGTGCCTTCGAAGATGGTGTACAGCTTGGCGTCTCGGTACCACTTCTCGACGGGGTGGTCGGTGATGTAGCCCCAGCCGCCCAGGGTTTGGATGGCGCGTTCGGTGGTCTGCACCGCGACCTCGCTGGCGGCCAGCTTCGCCATCGAGCCCTCGCCGCGTTCGAAGGGCACGCCGTTGGCTGCCATCCAGGAGGCTCGCCAGGTCAGCAGCCGGGCGGCGTCGATTCGGGTGGCCAGATCGGCGATGGGGAAGGCGATGCCCTGGTGGTCGATGATGGGCGCGCCGAATGCTTCGCGGTGGTTGGCGTAGGCGGTCATGTATTCCAGTGCGGCCCTGGCGATTCCGAGTGCCTGCGCGGCGACGAACGGGCGGGTCTGCTCGAAGGTGCCGAGGGTGGCCGAGGCGGCGCGGTGGCCGTCGTGGGCGGCCGCGCGAGCGGCGGCCAGCTTGTGGTCGAGTTTCGCTTCGCCGCCGAGCAGGTGGTCGCGCGGCACGCGGACCCGGTCGAGTTTCAGTTCGGCGGTGTGGGAGGCGCGGCAACCGAGTTTGTCCAGTTTTCGGACGAGTTCCAATCCCGGTGTGCCGCCGGGCACGACGAACAGCGCCTGGCCGCGGTGTCCGAGTTCCTCATCCACGACGGCGTTCACGACGTGGACGTCGGCGATGCCGCCGTTGCCGATCCACATCTTGTGGCCCTCGATGATCCAGTCGTCGCCGTCGCGGATGGCGCGGGTGCGCAGGTTGCGGACATCGCTGCCGCCCTCGGGTTCGGAGATGGCGAGGGCGGCGAGCTTCAGATCGCCGGGCGTGCCGAAACATTCGGGCGCCCACTGGAGCAACTGCTCGGGAGAGGCGGCCTGGCCCATCGCGGACAGCGCCAGCGCCGGCATCACGATCGCCAAGCCGATACCGGCGCAGCCCCAGAACAGCTCCTCCATGAACATCGGAATCGATAAACCGGTGGGATCGCCGATGAGGTCGCGGTAGAAGAGCGGGCTGTAGAACCCGCGTTCGGCGGCCTCCTCGAGGACCGGCCAGGGGAACTCCTGGGTCCGGTCGTAGTGGGCGGCCACCGGTCTGATGCGGTCCTGCGCGAATTCGTGCACACGCCGTGCCAGATCGTGCTGCGCGACCGTGGGCGTCAAATCGAACGTCACGACTGGTCGATACCCGCTGCGAGGCGGACGACACGTCGCCGGGTGATCGAGGTCAGTGGCGCTGGTCGGCCCAGGCTGGCGGGAGGAGTTCGCAGGAGACGTCGGCGATCTCGCGGAGGCGGGGTGGGGTGACGCCCATGCGGCTCAGCTGGATGAGGCCCTGGGTGGTCATGATGATGTTGGCGCTCAGGGCCGAGAGCAGGGCTTCGTCGGCGGGACCGGTGGCGGTCTGGGCGTCGCGGAGGCGGTCGGCCACACCGTTTTCCATGGTGGCGGTGGTGCGGGCGCCGATGGTCGCGACCTCGGGGATGCGGGTGGCCAGGTGGGCGATGCTGTTGATCATCAGGCAGCCGCGGCGGTCCGGGTGCGCGGCGCAATCGTCGATGACGGCCCGGCAGAGCGCGCGTACGGCGTCGCGGGCGGAGCCGGGGGCGGATTCGACGACGTGGCAGACGAATCGGGCGCGGTGCTCGCAGTATTTCTCGAAGGCGGCCAGGAACAGGCCGCGCTTGTTGCCGTAGGCGGCATAGATGCTGCCGTTGCCGATGCCGGTCGCGCGCGAGACGTCCTCCACCGAGGTGTTGTCGAAGCCGCGGGCCCAGAAGAGCTCGACCGCGGCGTCGAGCAGTGCCCGCTCGTCGAACTGTCGTGGTCTGCCCATGGGAATCACCGTATCAATCTGCGATCTTGCGCACTCCCCTTGTTCTGGAGGTACGCCTCCAGAATACTGGTGGACATGTCAGCTATGTCTTCCGGTCCGAACCGCCGCCGGGTGGGGATCCTCGTCTTCGATGGTGTGAAGATGCTCGACTTCGCCGGGCCCGCCGAGGTCTTCATGGAAGCCAACCAGGCGATACACGGCTACGAGGTGGTGTTGCTCTCGCCGGACGGGCGGGAGGTGCAGACCTCGATCGGGGCGCGCGTGGCGGTGAGCGGGGCCGCGACCGACGCCGGGCGGTTCGACACCGTGGTGATTCCGGGGAGCGAATTGCCTGCCTCGGTGTTCGTGACGCCGGAGGTGCTCGCCGCGACCCGGCATCTGTCCGCGCGCACCCGGCGGCTGGTGTCGATCTGCAGCGGGACGGCGGTACTGGCCGAATTGGGGCTGCTGGACGGGCGGCGGGTGACGACCCATTGGAAGTTCGCGCCGGATCTGGCTCGCCGATACCCGGCGGTGGAGGTCGACGCGGACGCGATCTTCGTGCGCGACGGGAACCTGTACAGCTCGGCCGGAGTCGCCGCGGGCGTGGATCTGGCGCTCGCGCTGGTGGAGGAGGACTACGGCGCGGATGTGGCGCGGCGGACCGCGCAGCTGCTGGTGGTGTACATGCAGCGGGCGGGCGGGCAGTCGCAGTTCTCGGCGTCGCTGGCCGGTCCGGTGCCACGGAGTCCGCTGGTGCGGCGGGTGGTCGATCTGATCTGCGCGGATCCGGCCTTCCCGCACACGGTTCAGACCCTGGCGGCGCACGCGCAGGTCAGCGTGCGGCACCTGACCCGGCTGTTCCGGTCGGAGTTGGAGCGCTCGCCGGCGGAGTACGTGGCCTGTATCCGCTTCGGGGTCGCCCGTGATCTGCTGCACGCCGGATCCACGGTGACCGAGGCCGCGGTGGCCTCGGGCTTCGGTAGCAGTGAGGCGCTGCGCCGGGCTTTCATTGCGCGCCTGGGTATTTCGCCGCTCAAGTATCAGAAGCGCTTCCGTACGACCGGTTCGGCGAGCTGGGCGGACGAGCCGACGCCCGAGGTGGCGGCCGTGTCCTGAATCGTGGTTTTCGCGGCCGATTGGGCGGGGCGGCGCGAGACGGTTCCGGATGAAAATGAATGCTGTGGCATCGACACTCGGTGCCGCGGAAAGGATTCGATCATCCATGTCCGGAAATCCGCACCACGTCGCGCTCGAACCGGCCGCTCAGGAGTTCGTGGACGCGACTTCGCAGCCGCCGTTCCTGTACCAGCTGCCGCCGGAGGAGGGGCGCAAAGCCGTTGACTCGGTGCAGGATTCGTCCATCTTCAAGCCGGAGATCGACGAGGAGTGGGTGACCGTCGAGGGCGGGCCGACCGGATCGGTGCGGGCGCGCATCGTCAAGCCGCAGGGCGTGACCGAGCCGCTGCCGGTCATCGTCTACACCCACGGCGCGGGCTGGGTATTCGGTGACGCGCACACCCACGACCGGCTGGTGCGCGACCTCGCGGTCGGTGTGCGGGCCGCGGTGGTGTTCCCGGAATACGATCGTTCGCCGGAGGTGAAGTACCCGGTCGCCAACGAGCAGTCGTACCGAATCGCGCAGTGGGTCACCACCGAGGGCGCGAGCCACGGCCTGGACGCGTCGCGGCTGGCGGTCGCCGGTGACTCGGTCGGCGGCAATATGGCCATCGCGCTGACCCTCATGGCCAAGGAACGCGGCGATGTCGCCTTCGCCCAGCAGGTGCTGTTCTACCCGGTGACCGACGCCAACTTCGACACCGAGTCCTACCGCCGGTTCGCCGAGGGCTACTTCCTCACCCTCGACGGCATGAAGTGGTTCTGGGACCAGTACACCACCAGCCCCGAAGACCGGGCCCGCATCGATGTCTCGCCGCTGCGCGCCGACACCGAACAGCTCGCCGGACTGCCGCCCGCCCTGGTCATCACCGCCGAGAACGACGTGCTGCGCGACGAGGGCGAGGCATACGCCGCCAAGCTGCGCACCGCGGGCGTCCCCGTCGTCCAGGCGCGCTACGGCGGCATCATCCACGACTTCGTGATGGTCAACGCCATGCACGACACCCACGCCGCGAAAGCCGCTGTGGCGCAGGCCGTCGCGACCCTGCGCTCGGCGCTGTACCCGGCCTGATCTTCCGAACTCATTCAAGGAGCAACTCGCATGACCGCCACTCCGACCGTCGTCCTGGTGCACGGCGCCTTCGCCGATTCCTCCAGCTACAACGGTGTCATCGAAACCCTGGCCGCCCAGGGCATCCCGGTGCTGGCCGCCGCCAACCCCCTGCGCGGACTCGCTTCCGACGCCGCCTACATCGCCTCGGTCGTGGACAGCATCGACGGGCCGGTGGTGCTGGCCGGGCATTCCTACGGTGGCAGTGTCATCACCGTTGCGGCACAGGGGAAGTCGCAGGTCACCGCGCTCGTCTACCTGGCGGCGTTCATTCCGGAGGTCGGTGAGAGCGCGCTGGAGCTGACCGACAAGTTCCCGGGCTCCACCCTCGGCCCGACCACGCGGCCCGCGACCTATCCCGGGGCCGACGGCGTCGAGGCCACCGAGCTCTACATCCGGCGGGACGAATTCCCGGGGCAGTTCGCCGCCGACGTTCCCGCGGCGACCGCCGCCGCCATGGCGGTGACGCAGCGTCCGATCGCACTGGGCGCTCTGCAGGAAGCGGCCCAGGCCGCCGCGTGGCAGGACATCCCGGCCTACGCGCTGCTCACCACCGAGGACAAGAACATCCCGATCGAGGCCCAGCGGTTCATGGCCGAGCGCGCCGGGGCCGAGGCCACCGAAGTCGCCGCCTCGCACGCGGTCACCGTGGCCCGGCCGGACGCGGCCGCGGAGCTGATCCTGCGCGCTGTGCGCCGCTGAATCCATGCTGAGCGAGCGTCCCGGTGGTCGTCGAAACCGCTGGGGCGCTTCTCGTCTCGGAATCGAATCACTCGGCGTGCCGCTCGAGGAATTCCAGTTCCACGCGGAGCACGTCGGTGTGGTCGAGCCCTCCGGCGTAGACATCGTAATGGCCGCCGCGGCTGCGGTAGAGCTCGCCGCGGGGCGCTCGTGCGGCGGGTCCGGTGGGGGCCATGGTGTCGGATTCGGCGACCACCATCAGCAGGCATCCTCGACGACACCCTCAACACCACCACCGTTGACGTAGCACTCCACCTGTTGGGGCTCGGCGTTCGGGACATGTGATCCGGGTATCGCCGAGCATCGAATGATCAAGCGCCCCAGGCGGGGCGGACGGCGGTAGGACCGGTTTCGGTGTAGCTCTTGCTCGTTCGGACTTCGCCGAGGGTGCGCCACCTGCCGACGGGAGCGGCGTCGACCGAGAGGTGGGAAGTGGTCCACCATTCGGCGAGATCGCGCAGAGTTGCGGTCTCCTGCATGCGGTAGGAAATGAACCAGTCGTGCCGACCGGCCACACCGCCGGAGGCTGCGCGGGATGGGTGGTAGTCGATGCGGATCAGGGCGAGCAGGATGGTTTTCGGTTCCGGGCCGTGGGTGTGGAGTTGGACTGCCCAGATCGCGTCGCCGGTCTGGCGGGGCAGCTGTCCGGCGACATGGACGATCAGGTCGGTGACGGTGGCGGATTCGGGGAAGTCGAGGATGGCCGGTATGGGGTCGTCGCCCGCGTGGATGGAGACCCGGTCGAAACGGACCGGGATCAGGTCTGACATCGTTCCTCCCGGAGGTGCGGCTCGACGAGTTTCGCCCCCTCGGCAAGCCTGCGCCCACCGGTTTTCGTCGCTGGTGGGCGCATCGGCATTGCCGCGCAGGCTAGTTCGTGGCGGGTTTGTAGGTGGCGATGGCCCAGATGACTACGACGTCGAGGGCGATGATGAGCAGGGACCAGGCGGGGTAGTAGGGGATCCAGAGGAAGTTCTCGACGATGGAGAGGGCGGCCAGGACCAGGGCGGCGGTGCGGCCCCAGGTGGTGTTGTTGAGCAGGCCGATGGCGACGATTATTTCGATGGCGCCGAGGATGATGTGGATCCAGCCCCAGCCCGCGGTGTTGAGCTTGTAGACGTAGTCGGAGCCGACGACGAGCAGGTCGTCGGAGGCGACGGCGGAGATGCCCTGCAGGATGGACAGCGCACCGATGACGAGTAGCAGGATGCCCGCCGCCATCGCCGTTCCGGCGGCAAATCCCTGCTTCAGTGTGGGTTCAGGATCTGTCGAGTGTGCCATTCGCCGAATATGCCACGGGTTTGCTGATGAGTCGCGAAGGTGCAGCCCACGTGTTGTGGTGTGCGGCTCACGGGGTGGTCAGGGACTGGTTGACGGCGGTGCCGAACGGGAGATCGGCGGTGGTGTTGACCTTGGTGTAGGTGCCGCCGGTGCGCTGGGTAAGGGTTTGCAGGGTCTGGGTGCCGGGGCCGTTGACGACGATGACGTCGACGCGGATCGGGTGGGCCGGATCGGTGGCGGCGGCGATGTCGGCCAGCAGCTGGTCGCCGGTGATCGTGGAGTCGTCCTCGGGGCCGTCGGTGATCAGCAGGATCGAATTGGTGCGGGCGGTCGCGTAGTTGGCGAGGACGTTCTTGTAGGCAGCCTCGACGGTGGGGTAGGTGCGGTCGGGCTTGGAGGGGCTGGCGGTCACCGTGGTCAAGGCCTGGCCGATGGCGTTGCGCTGGTTGTCGCCCAGCGGCGCGGTGGGGGCCAGCACCTTGTACGGGTTGTTGCCGTCGAGGTTCTTGGAGTACTCCCACACGCCCAGCCCGAACTCGGGCGGCATGACGCCCATCGTGGATTCCACCGCCGCAACGGCATTCGCGAGCCGGGTGCCGTAACCCTCGGTGGCGGACATGGAGGAGGAGACGTCGAGCAGCACCGTGGCCTGCACGCCGAGCACCGGGTGGGCGAGGATCTGATTCACCTTGTCCAGCACGGCTTTCGCGGGGACCGGGCTGGTGGCAGGGGGAGCCGCGGCGAAACCGTTGTCGGTGAACAGCTTCGACTGCTCGGGTGCGCGCAGGAAGTCGGCGAACACGCCCGCGATCAAGTTCTGGGTCTGGTCGACCCAGGAGCCGGTGAGCTGCGCGGCCGGAAAGTCGGCGACCGGGCCCGCGCCGTCGGGGCGGAAGGCGGTCAGGCCGTTGCGGGCCCGGATCTGCTGCTCGGTGGCGGCCACCGCGTGCACGGGCGCGGCGGCGTGATCGGCGGCGGTGGACAGGTCGGTGAGCGCGCCCGCCACATCCTTGGCGGCCGGTGCGCCCGCGGCCAGATTGGAGATGGCCGAGACCACCTGACCGGTGGCGACCGCCTTGTCGTCGAGGGGCTCGGTGCCGGAGACGCCGGAGCCGACCGCGGTGGCGACCGCCAGGGAGGCGTCGCCCGCGGGCATGGCCAGGCGCAGCTTGCCCCACGACCCGAGACCCAGGTCGCCCATCGAACCGCTCTGCAGCTTCGGCAGATCCGACCAGTGCACCTTGGCGGTCTCCATGGCGCTGCGCAGTTCGTCGGGGACGGCCAGCGAGATCGGGCTGACGGCGACGGGCACGGGCGTGCCGGCGATCAGGCCGGGCACCCGCATCTGCTCGACCGAGCGGGAGGATTCCGGAATCCAGAGCGCGGGCTGCGGGCCGAGCGCGGGATCCCAGGGCTTGTTCGCCGTGAACGCCGCGACCATGGCCGCCGACGGCTGCGCGGTGACCGCCACCTGCGCGCAATGGTCACGGACGTGCGGCTTGGTGGCGTTGAGGCGATCGGCGGCGGACTTGACCGGGCCGAGGATGTCGGGATCGACGGTGACATTGAGGGTCGCGGTGCCCTCGACGCAGGACGCGGCGGCGCGGGAGTCGCGCTCCTTGGACCGATCCGATAACCACGCCCAGCCGACCACGGCCAGCGCTAGCACGATCACCGCGGCGATTGCGATAACCGGTCCCTTGCTGACACCTCGTGACCCGCCCGCGGCGCGATGAGTTCCCACGATCGACAAGTGTATGTTGAGCCCACTTTCGCCACGTGTACCAGGCGGTTACCGCAAACTCTCTGGTCTCTCAGGGGCTTCGCCCCCGCGCCCCCGATACGACATTGGCCGCGACCCTCGAAGAGGGCCGCGGCCAATGCGCTCAATCGCGGATCATCTTGCCGCGGTCGTACTCGTGCCCGCCCCAGACGCCGGACTGGCCGGTGCGGGACGCGAATTCACCGCATTCGCGGCGGATCGGGCAGGACTCGCAGATGCCGCGCGCGTAGTCGAAGTCCTGCGAGGGGTACGGGAACCACGCCTCGTGGTTCGGGTCGCCCTTGCAGGCCGCGTGCTGCCAGTAGTCCTTCGAGTCGGAGATGGGAAGCAGATCCGCCAGGGTCTGCTCCCGAAGTGCAGTGTTCGTCATCGGATCTCGCTCCTTTCATGTCCGATCACGTCTGATGGGTGTGTTTCGTTCGGACCCACCCCTTTTCAGGAGGCGGCCAGTTCCTTCCAGACCTGACGCTGGGCCCGCTCTCGATCGTTGGGGGCCTTGGGCTCCCACAGCAGGCGCATCCCGGCCTCCTCGGGAGTCCGGTCCGCCTTGTACGTATTGCAGGGACCGCACGCGGCGATCAGGTTGGCCCAGGTATTGGGCCCGCCCTTGGACCGCGGGCGGATGTGGTCGACGGTGCGGGCCCACCCGTTGCAGTAACCGCAGCGGTAGCGGTCGCGGCGCAGGATCGCCGGCAGGGTGGCGCGGCTGTCGTCGTCGTGCACGAGGATCCGGTGCTCGAGGTAGATGTAGCGGTGCAGCCGGATGGTTTCCGGCAGCGCCAGCTCCAGGTGCTTCGAGCGGACGGGGAAGTGCGGCTGACGGTCGGTGACGGTCTCGGCGGCGCCGCTGAGCAGCAGTACCACGGCACGGTCGGCACGGATCGTGGTCAGCGCCTCGTAGGAGGCGTTGAGCAGCAGCACTCCGGCGTGTATCCAGTTGTCGGTGGTTATCTCCGGGTCTTCGGCATGACGGAACAGCATGGGGTTCACCATGTTTCGTGAAAGGGATCTGACAGGGAAAGAGGGCAGGGCGGCTTACGCGCGGGCCTGGAGACGGCCGATGGGTCGCTCGTAGTTGCCCTTGGCACTATGGGTAATCAAGCCGTCTCCTCCTCTCCTGTCGGTGACGACCGTTGACGGTCGATTTGATCTTCGGTGAAAGACATGGTGGCACAACGGGCCTGCCGTTGCCGAAGGGTTTTTTGATCCCCCCGTGACCACAGTGAGAACGTACGACGGCCGCTGCTTGTTCCAGGGAGACGGGAATCACATCGGTGATTCATTGGGAGGAAACCGAACCGGGGGTCGCTGTGCGGTCGCGGTTCACAATCGGTTACCTGCCGCCGCTACCGTGGCAGTTACTCGGAAGGAGCCGGCGTCATGGAGTTCCGACATCTAGTCTCGTTCATCACGATCGCCGAAGAGTTGCACTTCGGCCGCGCAGCGCAGCGCCTCCATCTCACCCAACCCAGCCTCAGCGCTCAACTGCAGAAACTGGAGAAGTCGCTCGGGGTCCAGCTGGTCGCCCGGAATTCACACGAGGTCCGGCTGACCGCGGCCGGGCGCGAGTTCGAACTGCAGGCCCGCCAGATCGTCGCCCAGGTGGACCGGGCCGCGCAGGCCGCCAAGGCCACCGCGGAGGGCCGTTCGGGCAGCCTCGCCATCGGATACAACCTGCCCGCCAGCCGGCATGTGCTGCCGGAGGCCCTGGTGCGGATGACCGACCGGCATCCCGACATCGTGGTGTCGTTGTGGGAGAAGCGGACCGGGCCGCAGCTGGCGGCGCTCTCGGACGGATCGCTGGATATCGCCCTCGTGTACGGGCATCCCAGCACCGCGGAGTTCCGGTACCGGCGACTACTCCACCGTGTGCCGCTGGTGGCCGTGGTCGGGCGGCGGCATCGCTGGGCGGATCGGCCGGGCGTGCCGTTCGCCGAGCTGCAGGGCCAGGACTGTGTGCTGTTCGCGCGCGAGCAGTGTCCGGCCATGTACGACACCATCTTCCGGGCGGCCGCGCAGTCGCGGATCACCTTGAACGTGGCCCATCACGCCGACGATCCGGGGGCGACGGCGCACGTGGTGTCGGTGCGTCCCATGGTCGGCTTCGCTTCGCTGCCGCGGGCGATTTCCATGGGAATGGGCGCGCCCGGAAGCAATTCGGTCGCGGTCAAACTTTTGGATCCGGTCCCCACTCTGGATTTGTACGCGGTGTGGCGTGCCGAGGAGCAGAATCCGGCGGTCGCCGCGTTTCTGGATTGTGTGGAATCGGCCGAACCCGCACCCCTCGATGATGCCCGCGCCGTTCCGGCCTGAGCGATTCGATAGGCAATGACTTTCGCGCGGTAGGAACAGCCGGTCGGGCGGCGACGAGAATGATTGCGGCCGACCAGAATTCGGGTCGTGAACATCGCGTCTGTCACCGATAGATCCGTCACCGGAAACGGTTTCGAACCGTCCGCCACCTCGAGCCTCTACACGATCGTCTCCGATGCGGCGTTCCGGCACCCGGAGCGCGCGACCCTCGCCGACGGCGAGTCCGCACCGCTGACCTGCGCGGAATTCGACCGGCAGGTGCGGGCGACGGCCTCGGCGCTGCTGGATCGGCAGGTCGCGGCGGGGGACCGGGTGGTGGTGCTGGGTCGCACCGGGCTGGCGTGGGCGCTGCTGGACCTGGCGGTGCTGGCCATCGGCGCGGTGGTGGTGCCGGTGTATCCGACCTCCTCGGCCGCGCAGATCGAGCACATCCTGCACGACAGCGGCAGCACGTATTTCGCGGCGGAGACCGCCGAGGACGCCGAGCGGCTGCGGGCGGCCGGCGCCGCCGAGGTGTGGACCTTCGCGGAGACCGCCGACTGGGCGCGGGGCGAGATCCGGGCGGATCTGGCCGAGCACACGGCGGCCGTGCGCGCCGACGACCTGGCCATGCTCGTCTACACCAGCGGCACCACCGGGCTGTCCAAGGGCTGCATGATCACCCATCGGAACATGTACGTGTCCTCGGCCAATACGGTCCGCCAGACCGGGGAGCTGTTCGACGGGGTGACCGCGCTGGCGTTGCCGCTGTCGCACGTGTTCGGGCAGACCATGCTGTTCGCCTGCCTGTTCGGCGGGGCGGCCACCCATCTGCTGCCGGGGATTCCGGAGCTGGTGCCCGCGCTGCCGCGGCTGCGGCCGACGTTCCTGGCGCTGATTCCGTACGCGCTGGAGAAGATTCGCAAGCACTGTCGCGCGCTGGTGAGTCCGGAGATGGAGAAGGAAGCGGTGGTCACCGGGCTGCTGCGGCTCGCGGAGCCGACGCCGCCGGTGGTGGTGGACGATCCGGTCGCCGCGGCGCTGGGCGGACGGCTGCGCTATGTGATCTGCGGCGGTGCGTCGCTGGATGATTCGACCGCCGGGTTCTACGCGGGGTTCGGCACGGTGATCCTGAACTGCTACGGGCTGACCGAGGCGGCGACCGCGGTGACGGTCAGCGCGCCCGAGACCAATCGACTGGGCACCGTCGGCAGGCCCATCCCGGGGACCGCGGTCGCGATCGCCGCCGATGGCGAGGTGCTGGTCAGCGGGCCGCACGTGTCGCCCGGCTACTGGGGCGCGGCCGGCGCGCAGCGGCCCGTGGACGCCGAGGGCTGGCTGCACACCGGGGATGTGGGCGTGCTCGAGGACGGGTACTTGCGAATCACCGGGCGCAAGAAGGAGATTCTGGTGACCTCGGGCGGCAAGAATGTCGCGCCCACCCCGCTCGAGGATCGGGTGCGGCTGCATCCGCTGGTCAGCAATTGCATGGTGGTGGGGGAGGGGCGGGCCTTCGTGACCGCGCTGGTGACCCTCGATGCCGAGCGCGCCGAGAAATGGCTGCGCGAATATCCGAGACGCGATCTGGCGACGGCGATCCGATCCGCGGTCGACGACGCGAATTCGCTGGTTTCCCGGCCGGAATCCATTCGTGAGTTTCGCATTGTGGCAGGCGATTTCACGGTCGCCAATGGATTGTTGACTTCCTCACTGAAACTGCGTCGCGCCGCGATCGCGGAAACCTATTCGGCCGATATCGATCTGCTCTACTCGACGACCCGAAAGTGATCTGAGTATGTACGACGTCATCGTTGTCGGAACTCGTGTGTCCGGCGCCCCGCTGGCCATGCTGCTGGCCCGCCAGGGTTACCGGGTGCTGGCGGTGGATCGGGCGCAGTTCCCGAGCGACACGCCCTCCACCCACTACATCCACCAGGCCGGGCTGGGCTTCCTGAAGTCCTGGGGCCTGCTCGACCGGGTCACCGCGACCGGGTGCCCGCCGGTGCGGCACCTCAACTTCACCTACACCGATATCGACATTCGCGGGATGGCGGACCCGGCCGACGACGGCATCGACGCCGTGTACTGCCCGCGCCGGACCGTGCTGGACAAGATCCTGGTCGATGCCGCGGACGAGGCCGGGGCCGAGGTGATCTCGGGCTTCACCGTGACGGGGCTGCTGCGTGACGGCGACCGGGTCGTGGGTGTCCGCGGCCGCGTCGGCGACGGTGCGGAGAAGGAGTTCCGGGCCACGCTGGTCGTCGGCGCGGACGGTTCGGGCTCGACCGTGGCCAAGGAGGTGGGCGCGCAGGTCTACGAGGGTTCGCCCGCGGCGTGCTTCGTCTACTACTCCTACTACGAGGGCGTCGACTGGGGGATGCAGCACCGCACCGGGTTCGGTGAGCAGCAGTTCGCGGCCTGGCCGACCAATGACGAGCTGTACCTGGTCGCGGTCATGCGCAAGCGGGACCGGTTCCGCGAGTTCCGCAACGACCCGGATGCCGGGGTGCAGGAGATCGTCGAGCAGATCGATCCGGAAATCGGTGCGCGGCTGAAGGATTCGGGTCGGCGTGTGGAGCCGTTCCGGCCCATGCTGTACCCGGACAACTACCGCCGCCGGTCCTTCGGGCCCGGCTGGGCGCTGGTCGGCGACGCGGGGTATCACAAGGACCCGTTCACCGGATGGGGCATCACCGACTCGTTCAAGTACGCGCAGCTGCTGGCCGATCTGGCCGGTGAGAGCCTCGCGGGCGGACGGCCTTTCGAGGAGACGCTGCCGGAGTACCAGCGGGAGCGGGATGCGCAGAGCTCCAGCACCTATGAGCTGACCACCAGCATCTCCGAGCTGTCGCTGACGCCCTACTACGACTCGGTGTTCCGGGCCACCAGCATGAGCCCGGACTACTCGAAGAAGTTCTTCGGGCTGATCGCCGGGCTGTACTCGCCCGACAAGTTCTTCGGTGAGGCCGAATTGGCCGAGCTGTACGAGCTGGTCGACTTCCCGGTGGACGCGCGGCACGTGAGCAAGAGCGAGGCGGCGCTGTGACCGGGGTCGGTCTGGTCGCGCTGGGCGACAGCTTCGTGGAGGGCCGGGGCGACCCGGCCGTGGGTGGGGGTTATCGCGGCTGGGTGGCCCGGTTGGGTGCGCAGCTGGGGTTGCGGCCGAACGGGATTCGCAATCTCGGTGTGCACGGCGCGACCACCGGCGACGTGCTGCGCGAGCAGCTGCCGCACGCGGTGCGGGCCGAGCTGTACGGCGTGGTGGTCGGGGTGAACGATCTGGTGAGCGCCTTCGACCCGGATGCCTTCGAGGCCAATCTCGATGCGCTGTTCGGTGCGCTGACCGCCACCGGCGCGACGGTTTTCACCGCCGACTACCCGGATATTCCTGCGCGCCTGCCGGTTCCGGACGGCTTCCGCGGCCTGCTGCGGGAGCGCTTCGCCTTCGCCAATGCCGCCATGGCCCGGGTCACCGCCGACCACGGGGTCCTGCTGCTGGAGCTGTCCGCCGAGTCGGGCTGGGAACGCGCGGGCACCTGGACCGAGGACGGGCTGCACCCCAGCCCGTCCGGACACCGTCTGTTCGCCGCCAGTGCGGCCGAACTGATTTCGACGATCACCGCCACCACGGTCGCCGCCTGAGCGGCGCACCGGCACGGTGGCGGTGCCGCCGTTGTGGACCTTCGAGAGGATTCTTCGTGACGGACGACAGACGCCTGGCACGCGACCCGATTGCCATAGTCGGGATGTCGGGCCTGCTGCCCAGGGCACGCAACCATCGAGAGTACTGGCAGAACATCGTCGACGGCGTGGACTGCACCGAGGAGGTTCCCGCCTCCCGCTGGAACCTGGACGACTACTACGACGGGGATCCGGCGACTCCCGACAAGACCTATTCGCGCCGTGGCGCTTTCCTGCCCGACGTGGACTTCGATCCGCTCGAGTTCGGGCTGCCGCCCAATCAGCTCGAGGTCACCAGCACCATGCAGACGCTCAGCCTCGGTGTGGCGCGCGATCTGCTGGTCGACGCGGGCGCGACCGGGTCGGGCTGGTACGACCCGGCGCGCACCGGCGTGGTGCTGGGAACCACCGGGCCGGTGCCGCTCATGCATCCGCTGGCCATGCGGCTGTCCACGCCGGTGCTGAAGGACGCGGCGCGCTCGGTCGGGCTGTCCGACGGGGACGCCGAGGCCATAGCCGACCGGTTCGCGGCGGCTTTCGCACCGTGGGAAGAGAATTCGTTCCCGGGACTGCTCGCCAATGTGGTGGCCGGGCGGGTCGCCAACCGGCTCGGGCTGGGCGGCATGAACTGCACCGTGGACGCGGCGTGCGCGGCCTCACTGGCGGCGATCCGCACCGCGATCGCGGAGCTGCGTGACGGCCGGGCCGACATGATGATCACCGGCGGTGTGGACACCGAGAACACCATCTTCATCTACATGTGCTTCAGCAAGGTCGGGGCGCTCTCGCACAGCGGGCGGATCAGCCCGTTCGGCGCGGGGGCGGATGGAACACTGCTGGGCGAGGGCATTTCGATGCTGGCGCTGCGCCGGCTCGAGGATGCGCGCCGCGACGGCAATCGGGTGTACGCGGTGATCCGGGGGCTCGGGTCCTCCAGTGACGGGCGGGCCAAGAGCATCTACGCGCCGGTCGCCAAGGGACAGCGGCTGGCCCTGGATCGCGCCTATGCGGACGCGGAGTGCTCGCCGGCCGATGTGGAGCTCATCGAAGCGCACGCCACCGGCACGGCCGTGGGCGACAAGACCGAATTGACGGCGTTGAAAGGGCTGCTGTCCGAGGCGAGTCCGGAGGCGCGGTTCGCGGCGCTTGGGAGCGTGAAGTCCCAGATCGGGCACACCAAGGGAGCGGCGGGCACGGCCAGCGTCATGAAGCTGGCGTTGGCGCTGCACCAGAAGGTGCTGCCGGGGACCATCAACGTGGACACGCCGAACGCCGAGATCGCTGCCGACACAGCGCCTTTCTATGTGAACACCCGGACCCGGCCCTGGATCCTGGATCCCGCGCGGCCGGTGCGGCGGGCGGCCGCCTCGGCGATGGGATTCGGCGGCACCAACTTCCATCTGGTGCTGGAGGAGGCCGACGGTGTGCGTGGCGAGCTGCTGCACCGGACGCCTCGGGCACACGTGTGGCATGCGGCAGATGTCTCGGGGTTGATCGAGGCCGTTCGCGGTGGTGACGGTGGCGACGGCGGAGACGGCGGAGACATTCCCGAGGACCATGCCCGGGTCGGCTTCGTGTCGCTGGACGAGGACGCCGTCGCCGAACTGCGTGAGATGGTCGTGGACGAGCTGACCCGCAATCCCGACGCGTCGCACTGGGATCACCCGGAAGGCGTGTACTACCGGGCCGCCGCACTGCCCGACCGCAAGGTGGGCGCGCTGTTCGCGGGCCAGGGCAGCCAGTACGTGGACATGGGAGCCGCTGCCGCGCTGAACAATCCGCCGGTGGGCGCGGCCTTCGACGCCGCCAACGCGGCCTTCGCCGGCGCCGGAACCCGGCTGGGTACCGTGGTGTTCCCGCCGCCCGCGTTCGACGAGGACACCCGCGCCGAGCAGGAGAACGCGCTGCGCCGCACCGAGTTCGCGCAACCCGCCATCGGGGCGCTGGCCGCCGGACAGTTCGCTGTGCTGCGCGAGTTCGGATTCCGGGCCGAGGGATATCTGGGCCACAGCTTCGGTGAGCTCACGGCGCTGTGGGCGTCGGGTGCTCTCACCACCGAGGACTTCTACAGCCTGGCAAGGGCCCGCGGCGCGGCGATGACCGTGCCCGAGGGCGTCGAGGCGGGCACCATGGTCGCCGTCGGCGCGGCGCGCGAGGAGGTCGAAGCAGCCCTCGACGGTGTCGATGACGTGTGGATCTGCAACCACAACGCCCCCGATCAGGTGGTGGTCGGCGGCGGCACCGCCGGAATCGAGGCCGTCACCGAGCGCTTCACCGAAAACGGTTGGGTGACCAGGCCACTACCGGTCTCCGGCGCCTTCCACACCCCCTACGTGGGTCATGCGGTCGAGGCTTTCGGCGCGGCCGTCGCCCAGGTCACGATCGGCGCACCCGACGCCCGCGTCTACGCCGACACCCGTGGCGCGTCCTACGGCAACGACGCCGAATCCAACCGCGCCACCCTCACCGCCCAACTGAGCAACCCGGTCGAGTTCTACGACGCCCTCACCGCCATGCGCGCCGACGGCTGCACCGTCTTCGTGGAATTCGGCCCCAAACAGGTCCTCACCTCCTTGGCCCGCCGCACTTTCGGCGACGAAATCATCGCCGTCCCCACCGATTCCGGCCCCATCGGCAACGGCGACCTCGCCCTGAAACGAGCTGCCGTCCGACTCGCGGTGCTGGGCTTCGACATCCGCGGCATCAACCGCTACAGCGCACCCGAACCCCCGGCCCCGACCCGCAAACCCGCCATGACCGTGAAGATCTCGGCCCCGGAATACGTCCCGCAATCCCGCCGCTCCGCCTATGCCGCCGCCCTGGCCGCCGACTACCGAGTGAACCTCGCACCTGCTGCGGTGGGAACGGCTATCGCGCCCGGTGCCGCGAAGGTGCCTGCTGTGAGCGGTGTTTCGCTCGATCTGTCGACTCGGTCCGCCGGAAACGGTGGCCGGGTCGGTGTTCCTGTTCAGTCCGGCCGGAATGACCGGCCTTCCATGCCCAGCTCTCTGGAGAATTCTGTGACCGCGGAACCGCAGTACCGCATTCCCTCGCCGGATGCGCTGGACAGCGCGCTGGTGCAGCACTTGAACATTCATCGTCACTACTTGGACGGGCAGCTCGAGCTGGCTCGCGATCTGGCCGGGGCGCTGCGCCACGGGCATGTCGACGAGATGCTGGTGCGGGCCATCGAAGCCGTGAAGGATCACGGCCTCGCGATCAGCGAAAGCCACTCGCGCGCCGGGGATGTCGTGGCGCAGTTGGTGGCCCTCGAGGGCAGGCCGTCACGCCCGGCCCGGGTCTACGTCGAGTCCGAGCCGGTGACTACCCCGAGCGGGGTAGCGTCGGGGAACCCGGCGATCGCCGCACCGGTGGCGCGGGCGGACTCGGGCATTTCGATCGCAGCGCCGGGCGTTCCGGCGGGGAATCTGCCGTTCTCCGGTGGCTCGAACGGATCGGTGACCACGATCGGCCAGCCGGGTAACGGGTTCGTGGCCGAGGAGATCGGGACCGGGGGCGCGATGGGCCTGTCCGGCGAGACCGTGCGGCAGGCGCTGCGCGAGGTGGTGGCGGAGAAGACCGGGTATCCGGTCGAGATGGTCGACACCACGATGGATCTGGAGGCGGATCTGGGGGTGGACTCGATCAAGCGAGTGCAGGTGATCGGGGCGTTGCAGGAGCGGTTCCCGGAGTTGCCGGTGCTCGGGCCCGAGCAGTTGGGGACGTTGCGCACATTGGATCAGGTCGCTGACGAGCTGGTCGGGGCGGGCGAGAACCATGCCGAGGCGGCGGGTTCGAATGCGGCTGCCGCAGTGGTGAATACGGTAGTTCCGGTCTCTGATCCCGAGCCCGCGGTTGAGTTGCCGTCCGTAGGTGGGGGCACGTCGGCGAGCGCGCTGCGGCAGGCGTTGCGTGAGGTGGTGGCGGAGAAGACCGGGTATCCGGTCGAGATGGTGGACCCCACGATGGATCTGGAGGCCGATCTCGGTGTCGACTCGATCAAGCGGGTGCAGGTGATCGGGGCGTTGCAGGAGCGGTTCCCGGAGTTGCCGGTGCTCGGGCCGGAGCAGTTGGGGACATTGCGGACACTCGATCAGATCGTGGGCGAGCTGGCCGGGGGTGATGTCCACCCAAAAGCTGAGGCCGCGGTCGAAACGCCGCGGCATGTGGTGGAACTCGTCGAGCTGCCCGCGGTGGATCCGGCGGTGGATCCCTACCGGGCGGCCGGACAGGCGCTGGTGGTCTGCCTGGATGAATCGGGTGAAACCGATTGCGAGGCATTGGAAGAGCTCTTGCGGGCGCGCAGCTGGTCGGTGCGGCGGGTCAGCGGACCCGATGCGATGACCGGCAGCGGGCCGCTGGATGTCTGTGTGGTGGTCGCGGGTGTGACCACCGAATGGGCACGGGCGCAGGGCATTCTGACCGACGCCATCCTGGTGGCCGGGCAGGTCCTGCCGCAGCTCCGGGCGGCGAGCGGGCGAGCGGGGTTCGTGACCCTCACCCGGCTCGACGGTCACCTCGGCTTCCGCGGCGACGCCGAACCTGTCGCGGCCCTGCTGGGTGGTCTCGGTGGAGCGGTGAAAACCCTTGCCGCCGAACAGCCCACGCTGTTCTGCCGGGCCCTCGACATCGCCCCGGAGGTGCTTCCGCACCGCCTGGCCGACCTGGTCCTCGAGGAACTCTGCGACGCCGCTCTCGACACCCTCGAGATCGGCATCGACAGCGGGGGCACCCGCCGCACCCCGGTCCCGAGCCGTCACGCCCCGGCCCGCACCGTCGACATCGTCCGCGCCGGAACCGATTTCGGTGCCTCTCTGCTGACCGAGGCCGACACTCTCGTGGTGACCGGTGGCGCACGCGGTGTGACCGCGACCTGTGTACTCGAGCTCGCTCGCCACAGCGCCTGCCATTTCGTGCTGCTGGGTCGCACCGAGCTGACCGAGGATCCGGAGTGGGCGGCGGCCGTCGTCGACAGCGACCTCAAACCGACGGCGGTGCGCGCCCTGGCGGGCACCGGCGTCACCCCGCGCGAGATCGACCGGGCCTGCGCGAATGTCCGCGCGGTCCGCGAAATCCGCGCCACCCTGGCCGAACTCGGGGATCGGGCGGAATACCGCGCGGTCGACACGACGGACATCGCGGCACTGACCGCGGCGCTCGCACCGTGGCGCGATGAACCAGACGGCTGGCGGGGCGCGATCACGGGTGTCGTGCACGGCGCGGGTGTGCTGGCGGACACGCTGATTCCGGACAAGACAGCGGAATCGATCGGGCGGGTGCTCGGGCCGAAGCTGGCCGGGCTGGCGGCGGTGCTGGCCGCGGCCGGAAATCCACGGCATCTCATTCTGTTCACCTCGGTGGCGGGACTCTTCGGGAATACCGGGCAGGCGGATTACGCGGCGGCCAATGAGGCGCTGGGACGATTCGCCGTCAGCTGGGGCGCGCGCGATCCCGAACGCCGCGTGACCGCGTTGGACTGGGGTGCCTGGGACGGCGGGATGGTGACTCCCGCACTGCGCGAACACTTCGCGGCGCGAGGGGTGCCGTTGCTGGCACCGGCGGCCGGTGCGGCCGCGTTCACCGCGCAGTTCAGTGCCGCCCGCCGGGAAGAACCGATCCTGTTGGTGGGCGCGGCCACCGCGCTCTCGACCGCTGATGCCCCGGCAGCACCGGTGCGGGCACGCCGTGGGATCACGGAGCTGGTCGAGCATCCGGTGATCGAGGCGCATCGCATCGGCGAGCACATCGTGCTACCGGCCACCTTCGGGCTGGGCGCGATGGCGAACCTGGCCGAGCGGACCCATCCGGGACGGATCGTGGTGGGAGCGAGGAACTTCCAGGTGCTCAAGGGGCTGGTCTTCGATCACCCGGTGACCACCCTGGAGTTCGAGCTCGAACCCGCCGAACCGGTCGACGGGTTCGAAGCGGTGCGCGCCACCGTTCAGGCGGATGCGGCTGTCCGGTTCCGCGCCACGCTACTACTGACCGAAGCGTCGAAATCCGCTGCCGGAGACCAGATCGCGACTCGGTTGCGGGTACCGAACGGGCCCGGCGAGAACGCTGAGCGGATCTACCGCGACGCGATCCAATTCCACGGCCCGGCCCTACAGGGCCTGCGCGCGATTCGCGCCGAGAGCGACGACGCCATCGTCTTCGAATGCGCCCTCACAACGGACCCGATAGCGCAGGGCGCATTCGCCGCCCACCTGCACGACCCGGTGCTCGCCGACCTGATCCTGCAATGCCCGCCGGTCCTCGGCCACCGCCTCCTCGGCACGGCCTGCCTACCCCTGGGCATCGGCCGGGTGGACTACCTCCAGCCGCTCCCGCAGGACGCACCGTTCCTGGTGCTGGTCGACAACCCCAGGGCCACCCGCATGGAAGCCCTGATCGACGCCATGGCCCTGGCCGCCGACGGCACAGTGCTGCAACGTTTCTCGGATGTCACGGTACTCACGACACCCGACCTGACGGACAAGTTCCGAACCTCGGTGAGGCGGTGGACAGCATGACAGTTCTCGACTTCGACGGCATCGCCTTCGACCCTTCCGGCGCGGCGCAGCGCCCGGCCACGGAGGCCGAGCCCGCATCGTCACCACGATCGGACACCGCCGCACCGAGTCCGGAAGCTGCTGCGGCGCAACCGAACCGCTCTGCATATGCGTCGGCGACAGCGGTGAACCCGGACCCGCGCCGGCCGGGCGCGGTGCATCCCGTCGTCGCTGACGCGATCGCCCAGCTCCGCGCGGGCGTGATCGAGGCCCACCGTGCCGCGCTGAGCGCCCAGACCACCCTGCAGCGGGAGGCGTGGCGGCGGGCGGTCGCGGCGGCCGCTCCGTTCACGACCGAGCGGCAAGAGCCCGGGGTGGGAACACCGAGGGGCGCGTCGCCTATCGAAACGGGCACGGGCCCGGCGCTCATGCATGCCCTGGAAGGTGCGTTCAAGCCGCTGGCCCGGCCCCGGGTGGCGCGGCTGGATCGTGGTGAGCTGGAACGGTTGGCGGCCACGGAGATGAGCGGTGTGTTCGGTGGGAACCATCGCCGGGACGGTGTGGAGGTGGCGGCGCGGTTGGCGGCCACCACGCCGCTGGTGCTCACCGAGGTGAGTGCCCTCGAGCTGTACGGCGGTGGCGGGAACGGGCGGGTCGTGGCGCGGTTCGAGGGTGATCCGCGGGCGGCCGCGTTGCAGGTAGGGGAGGTGTTCGCGCTCTATGCCGGGATGCCGTTGTGTTTGTCGGGGAGTGTGCTCACCGGTGGTGTCGGCGAGGCCGGGAGCGAATTCGCTTCAGGGACCGTCGAACTCGTGGTCGATCGGCTCGATCTGGTGCCGCGGCCGTTTCTGCAGGCGACTGCTACCTGTGAGGGCATGGCCGGAACGCTCGCTGTGACGGTCCTGGTCACCGAACCGTCCGGTGCGCGGGTCGGTCCCGGGGAAGCCGTGCCGGGGTTGCTGCTCAACGAGTTCCATATGGCTCATCTGGCGCGCGGCGATCAGGCCATTGCGATGGGTGCGGAGTTCGCGCCGTACACCGGGGTGCGGGCGACGCGGCTGCCGACCGGTGGGCTGTTGCTGGTGGATCGGGTGCTGCGTTTCGACGGTGAGCGCGGGAATCTCGAATCCGCCTCGTACGACACCGAATACGACTCGCCGGCCGACTCCTGGTACTACGGCGACACGGCCAACGACTCCATGCCGCACTTCGTGTACATGGAGACCTCGTTGCAGGCGGCCCTGCTCATGGGCTACTACGCGGGGCCCACGCTGACCCAGCCGGGCGTCACGCTGAGCCTGCGCAATCTGGGCGGCACCGCGACCGTGCTGCGGCAGGTCGACCTGCGGGACCGCACCATCGAGCAGTCCTCGCGACTGCTGTCGACCACGATCCTGCCGGGCTCGTCGCTGCAGACCTTCGACTACACGCTCAGCGTGGACGGCGAGCCGTTCTATCAGGGCGAGACCATGTTCGGCTACTTCAGCGATCAGGCCCTCGGCAATCAGACCGGTCTGGATGCCGGGCGGTATGTGCCGAGCTGGCTCACCGCGCATCCGGAGGCCGCGACCCGGACCATCGACGTGGCCGCGCGCCGCGCCGATCCCGCCGCCCGCGCCTGCTCGCGCGACCGGCTCGCCCTCATCGACCGGGTGGAGGTCGTGGACGAGGGCGGGAATTACGGTGCGGGATATCTGCATTCACTGCGCACCATCGATCCGGGCGACTGGTTCTTCGCCCGGCACTTCCATCTCGACCCGGTGATTCCGGGCTCGCTGGGTGTCGAGTCGGTCATTCACGCCGTGCAGGAGTGGATGCTCGACGCCGGATTCGCCGACGGCATGGCCGATCCGGTGTTCCGGATACCGGTGGGCATCGCCTTCAGCTGGCGTTACCGCGGTCAGTTTCTGCCCACCGACGGCACCGTCGAACTGGAGGCGCACATCAAATCCGTGCGTCGCGACGAGCACGGGACGACCGTGGTCGTGGACGGGTCGCTGTGGAAGCCGGGACTGCGCATCTACGAACTCGTCGACCTCGCCGTCGAACTCGCCGATCGAAAGGCGTCGGAATGACCGCCGTCCGTTCACCCCTGGCCACCGGGAGCGACGAGGTCGCCGCGCTGCTGCTCGACCTGGAACGGCCCTGCTGGATCGTGCGGTCACAGGGCCGGGTGGCGGCGACCTCCGATCCGGCCGTGGCCGCACAGGGCCAGATTCTGTCCGCGGTCTCGCCGCTGCCACCGGAACAGCTGGGCGACAGCGGCTTCCGGGCCGCGCACGGCGTGCGTGCCGCCTACGCGGCCGGTGCCATGGCCAATGGCATCGCCTCACCCGCGCTGGTGGTGGCCATGGCCGAGGCCGGATACCTGGCGAGTTACGGTGCGGCGGGCGTGACACCGGCCGTCGTCGATGCCGCGCTGGCCGAGTTGTCGCGGCGACTGGTCGGAAAGCCGTTCGCCTGCAATCTGATCCACAGTCCGTCGGAGCCCGCGCTGGAGCGGGCCATCGTGGACGCCTGCCTGCGGCACGAAGTGCGCTGTGTGGAGGCGTCGGCGTTCATGGATCTCACCGCCGAGGTGGTGCGATACCGGGCGGCGGGACTCGTCCCGGACCGGTACGGCGGCATCGAGATCCGGAATCGCCTGATCGCCAAGGTGTCCCGGACCGAGGTGGCCGAGCTGTTCCTGCGCCCCGCTCCCGAACGGCTGCTGCGGCAGCTGGTCGCCGACGGGCGCCTGCGCGCGGATCAGGCCGAGCTGGCGGCGCAGGTGCCGATGGCGGACGACATCACCGCCGAGGCCGATTCGGGCGGGCACACCGATCGCCGTCCGTTGACCGTGCTGCTGCCCGGCCTACGGGCCACGCGTGATCGCGTCGCCGGGAGCGTCCCCGCCGCCGCCTCGGTGCGCATCGGGGCGGCGGGCGGTATCGGCACCCCCGACGCGGCGGCCGCGGCGTTCGCCATGGGCGCGGCCTACATCGTCACCGGATCGATCAATCAGTCCGCCCGGGAGGCCGCCCAATGTGAGGCGACCAAGCAGCTGCTGGCGACCGCGGATTTCGCGGACTGCGTGATGGCCCCGTCCTCGGACATGTTCGAAATGGGCGTGCAGGTGCAGGTGCTGCGGCGCGGCACCCTGTTCGCCACCCGCGCCCAGCGACTCTACGAGCTGTATCGAGCCCACGACGGGATCGACGCGCTGCCGGCGCGGGTGCGCGCGGACCTGGAATCCACGCTGTTCCGGCGTCCGCTGGAGGCGGTGTGGGACGACTGCGTCGCATTCTTCACCGAACGCGATCCGGCCCAGCTGGTTTCGGCCGAGCGTGATCCGAAGGCGCGCATGGCGCTCATCTTCCGCTGGTATCTGGGACTGTCGTCGGGGTGGAGCATTCGCGGCGAGGCCGAGCGGGTGGCCGACTACCAGATCTGGTGCGGACCGGCCATGGGCGCGTTCAACACCTGGGTGGCGGGCAGTCACCTGGCCGCGCCCGGCAATCGCTCGGTCGCCGAGATCGCGGACCAGATGATGACCGGCGCGGCCTATCTCACCCGGATCGCGCAGCTGCGTGCCGCTGGGGTGCGATTGCCCGCCGCGGTCGCGAGCTATCGCCCGCGCCCGCCGGAACGCCGATGACCGCCCCCGGATCCTCCATCATGCCGGTGCCCGCCCCGGCATGATGGAAGGCGGCCGCCACGCGAAGGAGCACGCGCACATGACCGTCGACGCCTGGGCACAACACCCCACCGCCCGTTTTCTGGCCCATGACATGTTCGCCTCGCTGCGCCGCTGGAACGGCACCGAGATCCCGACCGACGACATTCCGCTGAAGTCGACGCTCGCCGCCATGGACGCGGCGGGCGTCGACCACGCCCTCATCTCGGCCTGGTGCGCGCCGGAGGGCGTGCTCATCTCCAACGACGAAGTGGCCGAATGGGTCGCGGAGGCGCCCGACCGGCTGTCGGGCATCGCGTCGGTGGACCTGCGCCGCCCCATGGACGCGGTCCGCGAACTGCGCCACCGCGTCGAGGACCAGGGCTTCAAAGCGCTGCGAGTCCTGCCCTGGCTCTGGGAGACCCCGCCTACCGACCGCCGCTTCTACCCGCTCTTCGCCGCCTGCGTGGACCTCGGCATCCCGTTCTGCACCCAAGTCGGCCACACCGGCCCGCTCCGGCCCTCCGAAACCGGTCGGCCCATCCCGTACATCGATCAGGTAGCCCTCGACTTCCCGGAACTGACGATCGTCTGCGGCCACATCGGCTACCCCTGGACCGAGGAGATGATCGCCGTGGCCCGCAAACACCCCAACGTCGTCATCGACACCTCGGCCTACACCACCAAACGCCTTCCCGCCGAGTTGGTCTCGTATCTGAAGACCGGCACCGGCCGCCACAAGGTGCTTTTCGGCACCAACTATCCGATGATCTTTCCTCAGCACGCGCTCGACGGTCTCGAGGAACTGGGCTTGGACGAAGAGACCCGTAACCTGTACCTGGACGCGAACGCCCGGCGGGTCTTCGCGTTGTAGGCGCTAGGGGTCCGCGGGGTGGCGGAGTCGCGGCAGGATCAGTGCCGGTACGACCGCGGCGACCACGAATGCGAGTGCCCACCAATATGTTTGGGTGAACGCGTGGGCATCGGGTGGGCGATGGTCGATATAGCGTTGGAGCAACACCAGCAGTGCCGCGACACCGAACGAGCTGCCGGCGCGGATGCCGACATTGGTAGCGGTTGTGGCCGAGGGGATTTCGGAGTGCCGCAAGGTCCGGTAGCTGGCGCCCATCGCCGCGGGCATGATCATGCCGTGGCCGAGACCGATCACGAACAGCGTTGCCGTGACCGGAATGTCGCTGGTCGCCGATCCGATCTGTGTCAGGCCGAGCATGCCGAGCAACACCACGGGCAGCCCGGACAGGATCAGCAGCCTGGGGGAGTACCTGTCGCTGAGCTTGCCGGTGATGAGCGTGGTCGCCATCGCGCCGAGTCCGAGCGGTGCGACCAGCGTTCCCGAACGCAGCGGGGTGTCGCCGCCGACGGTCTGAAAGTTCAGCGGCAGCAGCGCTGTCAGGCCGGACAGGGTGGCGATGTAGACGAACATCATCGCGTTGACCGCGGCGAAGTTCCGATCTCGCAGCAGCCGGACGTCGACCAGCGCGGCATCGCCGCGCCGGAGTGCGTGCACGACATAGCCGCCGACCAGCGCGAGCCCGGTCAGCACTCCGGCCACGACATGGATGTCGGTCGGGCTGGCGCCGCCGCCCGCCTGCGACGTGCCGTACACCAGCGCGCCCAAACCCGGTGACAGCAGCGCCAATCCGGGAACGTCCAGCCGGGCCGCCCGATCGCGGATCCGGTCGGGCGGCAGGACGCGGATCGCGGCGAGCACCGCGATCGCGCACAGGGGAACGTTGATGTAGAACATCCACCGCCACGACAGGTGGCCCAGGATCAGGCCGCCGACCGTCGGGCCGAGGACCGGGGCGAGCATGGCCGGTACCGCGACCGCGCTCATGACGCGTCCCATCCGGGCGGGTCCGGCGGCGCGGGCGAGCATGGTCTGCCCGATCGGCATGACCATGCCCGCGCCGAAGCCCTGCAACAGCCGGAACACGATCAGCGCGGTGATGTTCCAGGCCAGTCCGCACAGCGCCGATCCGGTGATGAACAGCAGCAGCGCGGCGATCCACATCGTCTTCGGGCCGAATCGCACGATCGCCCAGCCCGACAGCGGGATACTCGCCGACAGCGCCAGGGTGTATCCGGTCAGCACCCACTGGACCGTGGTGAGCGGCGAATGGAACTGGGTGCCAAGGGTGTTCACGGCGACGCTGGTGATCGTGGTGTCGAGGATCGTCATGATCGCGCCCAGCACCACCACGACCACCAGTTTGCGCAGGGCCGGGTCGAGGTCTGCCGATGCCGTCGGAGCCTGCGTCATTCGCCCTGCTCCCCGCCCTCGTCGGGTTGCAGCCAGCCGCGGCGCGCACGGACGTAACGCGGCTTCAGCACGTAGCGGTACAGCGCGCGGATCGGAGCGGGCAGGAAGTCGAGCATCTTGGCCTGGGCCGCGGCGGGCGCGTCGTCGAGCGCCCACGGCAGATACTCGGTCACGGCGCGAAGTCCGTTGCGTTTGCGCATTTCCGCGCCGAAGGCCGCCCACCCGGGGCCGCCGACCGTGCGATCGATGAGCGGCAGCGCCACCTGCTCCTCATGGGTGAAATGCGTGTCGAGGGCCGCGGCCAGCGCGTCGACGTCGGCTCGCAACCGCGGGCCGCCAACGGAATCGGCGATACCCGATTCCACCTTGCCCAGGAGTTCCTCGATGCCTTCGTGTTCGGCCTCCATCTCGTCGAGGACCGCCAGGTCCGCTGGATCGTCGACGGCGGCGCGCACCAGCGGCCACAGGGCGGCGTCCTCGGTGCTGTGATGCCGGTCGAGCTGGCGTCGGAACGTCTCCCATCCGATCGAGACGGAAGGCTCGGCGAGGCGGCCCGCGGCGGCGGCCGCCGAGAGGCGGACCAGGTCGCGCATGCAGGCGTCGTGGGCCAGATACATACCGAAGAAGTCGATGGACGTGGCGGGGCGATGGTCGTTCATGGCCGATGTCCTTTCGCCGCACGGTGTTCCGCGGCGATTGAATTTAGTTAGACTGTATGTATGAATGAATCAGGTTCACCGGGTACTGTCAAGGCCATGAGCCCCCGTCAGTACAACCTGGGAAAGCGCACCGCGCAGATCGAGCAGAGTCGCCGGCAGGTTCTCGATGCCGCCAGGGCGTTGCTGGGCGAGGCCGACAGCTACCACGGTTTCACGCTCGACGCGGTGGCCAAGCGTGCGGACGTGGCGCGCGCCACCGTCTACTACCAGTTCAAGTCGAAAACCGGTCTGCTGGAAGCGGTCTGCGACGATCTCGGGGTGGCGGGCGGCCTGTCCGAACTGGTCAAAGCCTTCACCAACCCCGAACCCCTGCCCGCCCTCACCGAATTCATCGCCTGCTTCGCACGCTTCTGGCAGGCCGACCGGCCCGCCATGCGACGGCTACGCGCCCTCGCGGCCCTCGACACCGACGTCCACGCGGTCATCAGCGCCCGCGACGACCGTCGCCGGGAAGGGTTGGCGGTCTTGGCGGCCCCGTTCGCCAAGGACAACCCGCAGGAGGTCGATCTCGACGAGCAGGTGCGAATCCTGCTGGCCCTCACCAGCTTCGAGACCTTCGACACCATGGCCGGACCCGACGGCGACCTTTTCGACGCCGTTCCGGTCATCGCCGGGATCGCGGCCACCGTGCTGGGCGCGAACGCCTGAGTCCCGGCTGTTCCGCCTGCGGGTCAGTCGGATTCGATCGTCTTCTTGATCACGATCAGAGCCTGATCCATGGTGGCGGCGAAGGGCGCGGCCATGGCCTCGGGGAGGATGTCGCGCGACCACACGAACCGAGTACCGTTGTCGCCGTGGGGAAGTACGTGCATGACCGCGTTGTCGTGCAGCGGGGTCGCGGTACCGCCGATCACCGAGTAGACGAACCGGCGAGCCTCGTGGTCGAGGGTGATGAGCCGTTCGCGAACCACGGTGCCGTGCGCGAAGCTCACCTCCCGCAAGCCCTCACCCAGATCGGTACTGCCGGTCACCAGCCCGGGAGCCATCCGAACCGGTCCCTCGGCGAAGTCGGCGACCAGCGCCCACACCTGCGCCGGTGCGGCGTCGATGAGTATCTCCCGTGAGATCGAAGCCATGCCACTGCCCTCCACTATCGGAATCCGTCACCTGATCCTCGCAGCCCGGACATGAAAAGAGCAGCACCATCGATACTTTCGATCCGACCCCGGCGAACGGCTACGACAGCATCGCCGAGGGCTACACCGCCGAGAACGAGACCAGCCTGCTCAACGCCTACTACGAGCGTCCCGCGATGCTCGATCTCGCGGGAGACGTGACCGGCCGCCGAATTCTCGACGCGGGATGCGGTGCGGGCCCCCTCTTCGCCGCCCTGCGCGATCGAGGCGCCCTCATGACCGGTATCGACGCCAGCCCGGCGATGCTGGAGCTGGCCCGCCGCAGACTGGGCCCCGGCGCGGACCTGCGTGTCGCCGACCTCGCCGAGCCGCTCCCGTTCCCCGACAACGCATTCGACGACGTCACCGCCTCCTTGGTGCTGCACTACCTGCGGGACTGGGCCCCGACGCTGACCGAACTACGACGAGTCCTGACCCCCGGCGGCCGCCTCATCGCCTCGGTCGAACACCCCTTCGCCATCTGGACCGCCCAACGCTCGGCGGGGGAGAAGACCGACTACTTCGAAACCCGTCCCCGCACCGAGGATTGGCTCATGGGCGGCCGAACCGCGCGCCTCACCTTCTGGGACCGCCCCCTGCACGCCATGACCGACGCCTTCACCACCGCGGGCTTCCGGATCACCGTCATCAGCGAACCCCCACCCGCGCCCGCCGCCCGCGACCTCTTCCCCGACGTCTTCCGAGACGTCCTCGGCGCGAGCTTCCTGGGCTTCCTGTTCTTCGTCCTGCAATCGGACTGACGGCTCGCGGCCGACGCAGGCTACGCAAGTTCTGGCCTGCGCCTTCGCAAGTCACCGCAAGAGCAGCGGGTCCTCCGGTGAAAGCATTCCTCGAATGACACCTGCGAGGATGTACGAATACGTGAGCGCGGAGTGGATCGAGGCCGTCGGGGCGATCATCGGGGATCTGCTGCGGGACGTCGATCTCGGGTCGCTCGACTACTGCATCTGCGAAGACTTGACGAATCCTCCGTTCGGCCGGGCCAATACGCCCGGCGGAACACTCAGTTGGTTCATCCGGATAAGCGCGAGCAAGGTCGAGGTTCGCGGCGGCACTCTCGGCGATGCCGATATCCGAATCGTCGCCGACTATGCGACTCACCACGAGCTGTCCCGCCGCGTGTGGGCAGGCAACCCCGAGGTCGCCGCCGCCGCCCGACAGCATCGGCAACGCGCGACGGCCAGCGGTGAACTTCGCATCGACGGCGACCTCACGGCGGCACCGCCCGCCGTCCTGGAATTGATCGCCCAACTCCACGACCCGGTCGCCGCCATCACAGCGTGAGGGCGGCGACCTCGCGTATCACCTTGTGCAGCAGCCGGATTCGGTTACCGCTAGCTCAGGGTCTTCAGTGCCGCCGCGTCGTAGGGCTTCAGCTCGTCGACGCGGCCCGCGAGGACCTTGGCCGCCCATTCCGGGTCCTGCAGCAGCGCGCGGCCGACGGCGACCATGTCGAATTCATCGCGCTCGAGGCGGTCGAGGAGGTTGTCGAGGCTGCCCAGGGGTGCGCCCTGGCCGGTGAAGGCGCGCAGGAAGTCGCCGTCCAGGCCGACCGAGCCGACACTGATCGTGGTCTTGCCGGTGAGCTTCTTGGTCCAGCCGGCCAGGTTCAGGTCCGAGTCCTCGAACTCGGGCAGCCAGTAGCGGCGGGTGGAGGCGTGGAAGGCGTCCACACCGGCGGCCGCGAGCGGGGACAGGATGGCTTCGAGCTCCTGCGGGGTCTCGGCGAGGCGGGCGTCGTAAGCCTCCTGCTTCCACTGGGAGTAGCGGAAGATCACCGGGAACTCGGGGGAGACGACCTCCCGGACCGCCGCCACGATCTCGGCCGCGAACTTCGTGCGCGCCACGGAATCGCCTCCGTAGGAATCGGTTCGGCGGTTCGTGCGCTCCCAGAGGAACTGATCGAGGAGGTAGCCGTGCGCGCCGTGCAGTTCGATGCCGTCGAAGCCGATGCGCTCGGCGGCCGCGGCGGCCTCGGCGAACGCGCCGATGACGTCGTCGAGGTCGGCCTGGGTCATCGCCTTGCCGGTGCCCTCGGTGCCGTCGACGCGAATGCCGGAGGGGCCCACCGCGGGAGCCTCGGCCACGGGCGGCTCGCCGTGATTGCGGACCATGCCGATGTGCCACAGCTGCGGCACGATCGTGCCGCCCGCGGCGTGCACGTCGGCGACGACCTTGGCCCAGCCCGCCAGCTGCTCCTCGCCGTGGAACCGCGGCACCCGGTCGCTCTGCCCGGCCGACTCGTGGCCGACATAGGTGCCCTCGGTGATGATCAGGCCGACGCCCGCGGCGGCCCGGCGCGCGTAGTAGGACCGCACATCGTCTCCGGGAATGCCGCCGGGGGAGAACATGCGGGTCATCGGCGCCATCGCGATGCGGTTCGGGACGGTGAGCCCGTTCAGCGTGATGGGGCGTGACAGCAGTCGGGCCGCGCGGTCGGTGTCGGAAACAGTGGCGGTCACGGGATGCTCCTCAGGGTACTTGCCAATCTGGATGGTTGAGAACTTCAAGCAATGTGGCCCGACGCTATCCCCACATACTTGAGGTAGTCAAGTATCTGTGGATAGGCTGTTCATATGACCGCAGCTCCCCGCGTCGACACCGCCCAGCTCATGGAGTTGCTCTCGCTCTCGCTCGGTGTGTACTACGGGGATTTCACCGCCGCGGCCGCGAGTGAGAACCTCACCGCGATCCAGGGCAAGACGCTGACCGTGCTGCGCAGGGGCCCGATCGCGATGCGCGCGCTGGCCGAGATCATGGCCTGCGACGCCTCCAATGTCACCGGCATCATCGACCGGCTGGAGAAGCGCGGCCTGGTCCGCCGCGAGCCCAGCGCCTCCGACCGCCGTGTCACCAACCTCGTCATCACGCCCGAGGGTGAACAGCTCAGCGATGCGATCCGCGCGAAGATGCACACCACCCGGGATGGCCTGAACAGGCTGAGTGCCGAGGACCAGGCCCACCTGTCGACTCTGCTGAAACGCGCCTTCCTCTCCTGCCCGCCGCCCCCGAACGACCCGTAGCCCCAACTCATCTCGCGTACTGGCTTCCGGGATGGGATGCGATGTCCGTAATCGCCGCATTGCGAGACTTGCGGAGTTCGTGAGCATGTCAGCGGTTCGGGGTACCGCCGCAATAGGGTCTGGTGGAGGTCCACTCGGGCCCTCGGGGGGCTCGTTCCTACTCGTTGCGGATTGGTGGAACTGTGAACTTTGAGACGGTCTGCGAGGTCGATGTCGACTGCGGTTCGGATGAGCGGCCGAGACCGGAGATCGACACGGCGCAGGTGCGAACGATGCTGGACGCCTGGGGCATCGAGGTTCACGAACTCGCCGCCGGCACGAATTCGCTCGTCGAACGAGCCCAGCTGCTGGCCGCCGCGCACGCGGTGCTCGGCCACGCCTTGAGAGCCACGATCGTCGAAGCCCCACTGGGCCATTGCGTGCAGACCTGGTGCGCGGCGAGCGCTGCCGCCGAAGCCGCGCTCATGCGCACCGACACGACGGTCTCCGAGCAAACGCAATTCGAGGTCAACTGGGTGCGCGAACGCATCGCCATGCTCGCCACTCACCCCGGCCCCACCCCCAAACCGGCACTGCTGGCGGCCGCCTCACTGGCCACCGAGGCGGTCAGCACGCTGCTCGCCCTCGAAAGAGGACCCGTCGGCGAAGGAGCACTGTCCGGCTGGCCCTCCGCGATCAGCAACCTGTCGCTGGCCTTCCATCTGGTCAACGACGAACACAGCGACCTCACTCAACCGAATCGAACTTCCTTCGATTGGTGACCGGAAGCGCCTGCGGGAGGGACGCATCGACCTGGCGAGACAGCTCCGTGTGAGGGCGGTGCAAGAGGCTGGGACGAGGGTTGACGCCATGACATGGCAGGGCGGCCGGCGTGCCGATGAGAAGACCTTTCTGGTGACCGGGGCCAACGCGGGTATCGGGTATTTCGCCGCCGAGCAGCTTGCGGCCAGCGGCGCGACGGTGGTGCTGGGCTGCCGGAACACCGCCAGGGCCGAGCTGGCGGCGCAGCTGATTCGGTCGCGTGTCGAGGGCGCCCGGGTACGTTGGGCGCGTCTGGACGTGGCGGATCTGTCCGCGCTGCCCGCAGCGGTCGACGGCCTCGGTGTCGACAGACTGGACGCGGTCGTGCTCAATGCCGGGGTGCTGCTGTCGGAGCCGCAACGCCGGACGAGTCCGCAGGGGCACGAACTGATGTTCACGACAAACCATCTCGGACATTTCGCGCTGGTCGCTCACCTGGAGCCGATGCTGACCGCTACCGCCGGTAGCAGGGTCGTCACCGTGGGCAGCTTCGCGGCACGGTCGGAACGGCTCGATCTCGCGGATCTGCAGTCCGGCCAGGACTATCGGCCCAAACGCGCCTACGGGCGATCGAAACTCGCACAGATGCTGTTCGGTTTCGAACTGGACCGCCGTCTGCGTGCCCGTGCCGCCGACATCTGCAGCATCGTCGTCCATCCGGGCGGCGCCTTGGACGCGCTGACCCCGTCACGGCCGCCGCTGTTCGCCCGCACCACCGCCCAACGCCTGTACGGACTGCCCGCGAACGCGGTGCTGCACGGCAAACACGCGGGCGCCCGCACGATCGTCCGCGCGGTACTGGACCCCGAGATCGCAGGCGGGAAACTGTGGGGGCCAAGGGTTTTCGGGCTCCGCGGGCAACCGCATCAAGAGAACCCCCTCCCGCACATGACCGACATCGACACCGCCGCGGGGCTGTGGACCGCCAGCTCGTCCCTCACCGGCGTCGATCCTCTGGCCCACCCTGGATCCACTGTGCGGCAGTCGCCTACCTGCTCGGCCGGGCGGAGTGCGCGGCGGCCGGTTCGCGGGTGAGCCGGCCGGCGCGGATCTCGGCGACGAAGCGGGCGGTCGCGTCTCCGATCAGGTCGGGGGCGTCCTCGGGGAGGAAGTGGGAGCCGGGCACGGTGACGGTTTGCTGGTTGGGCCAGGCGCGGCAGAACTCGCGCTGAGCGCCGATGAGGAAACCGGCGGGTTCGGCGTCGATGAACAACTTGGGAATGTCGCTGGCGGACAGCCATTGCGCGTAGTCCGCGACGACTTCCACGACGTCGGCGGGCTCTCCGGCGATCGGCAGGTCCCGGGTCCAGGCCAGCATCGGCAGCCGGGACGGGCCGGGATTGCGGTAGTGCCGCCGGTAGATCTCCATGATCTCGGGGGCGATATTGCGCAGGGGCAGTAGGTATTCGATGAACAGGTTCTGGCGCAGGATCAGGTCCTCGCCCTCGGATCCTCGCTGCCCCTGGAAGAATGCCCGGGTCGCGGCGGGCCATTCGTCCCAGGAGTGGAACGGGCGCACGATCGACTCCATGTACACGATGGCCTTCACCCGCTCGGGATGCCTTCGCGCCCAGGAGAATCCGAGCGCCGAACCCCAGTCGTGCACGACCAGGATCACTTCGCGGTCGATGCCGAGCGCCTCGAACCAGGCGTCGAGATACCGCTGCTGATCGAAGAATCGGTAGTTGCCGTCCGGCGCCGCGCCCGAGTTGCCCATGCCGACGTAATCCGGCGCCAGGCAACGCCCGAACGGCAGCAGGTACGGAATGATATTGCGCCACAGGTACGACGGCGTCGGGTTGCCGTGCAGGAAGACGATCGGATCGCCGTTCCCCGCGTCCACATACGCCATATAACTATCCAGCACGGGCACGTACTTGCGATAGGAGATGTCTTCGGTGGAGATCTCCGGTGCGGACATGTCTCGCTCCTTCCGACGGACTCCCTCCCAGTAAACCTCCGTTCATCGGACGAATCCCGCTCGCCGATATAGAGGGCGAAAACCCGCGCTCGGTCCATACTCGAGTGATGACATCTCCCGCCGGGGTCCCGGCGTCAACCCATTCCACCGCGCCGTCGGAACCGCAGCAGCCCGCGGCGGGCAGCTTCCGCTTCTGGTTCGCCACCCAGCGGTGGGAATGGTCGCCGGAGGTCTACCGCATGCACGGCTATGCCCCCGGCGAAATCGAACCCACCACCGAATTACTGCTGGCCCACAAACATCCCGACGACCGTGAGCACGTCGCCGAAGCCATCGCCCGCTCCATCGATCAGGGCCAGCCCTTCTCGAGCCGGCACCGCTTCATCGACACCCACGGCATCGAACACACCGTGATGGTCGTGGCCGACCGCATCCTCGACGACGCGGCCCGCCCGGTCGGCACCACCGGGTTCTACGTCGACCTGTCCGACACCCTCGCCGCCGCCGAACGCGACGCCCTCAACCAGCGCCTGCCCGAGCTGATCGAATCCCGCTCGGTCATCGAACAAGCCAAGGGCGTGCTCATGCGCATGTACGGCATCAGCGCCGAGCAAGCGTTCAAGGTCCTCACCTGGCGCTCCCAGGAAACCAACACCAAACTGCGCGCCCTGGCCGAACAACTGATCGCCGAACTACCCACCGTCCCCGCCGCGCCCCCCGACACCGTGGCCGCCTTCGACCACGTCCTGCTCACCCTCCACGAACGCATCCCGAACCGCTGACCACCGGCACATCGCCCAGCACCCGCACCAGCCGCTGCCGGTCGAGCCTGTCCTGCGCCGCCCGTCGGGCCGCCGCCGACCGCTCTCGAGCATGACGCGCATACTCAGCCGCCGAGTCGCAGACCAGCCGAGTGCGAGCCGCCACGGCTTTCCACTGCTCAGCCGCTACGCGGGCGTCGGCCACAAAGTCGGCATCGTGGTCCGTCGCTCGGCCAGTGCGTTCCATATCCATTGACGAAACCTCCGGATTGCCGCTGCTGGATGCCTATCAATCGCGAAAGTGCCCGGTTTCGGGCAGTTTCCGACGTCAGTTCGAATGATGTTCCAGCAGTCCGAATTTCGGATCTCGATCGAAGCATTCAGCGCTGACGCTGATAGGTCTGGACCCGGGCTGTGAGTATCAACCCGTCCTGTCGGAATTCCCGTTGCACGCGAACCCAAACAAGCACCTGCTGCTCATCGGAGTGTGACGCCGATGAGCACGGTAGTTGCTGTGGCGGAACCCGCGATGAGTACCTTGTTGCCCGCATCGCCGCTGAGGGCCAGGTGCTGCTGGGCTGCGCAGTCGATTCGATCGGCCAGCCCGAGAGCATATTTGGCGGCGAGACCTTCACAGGTGATCGGGTAGGCGGGAGGTTGATCGAAAATCTCGACTGGGCTCGGAAGAAACAGCGAGGGGTACCTATCGAATTCCGATGCCGGACCAGCGAAGGCCCCTTCGAGGGAGCAGGTGTTCAATTTCGGTCCGGTTTGGCAGGTCGACTGCGTACGAATCATATGCCAATTTTCGGGAATATGAATATTCAGCTGCCGGGCCAATTCATCCTTGGCCTCTGCCTCGGAGGGCTGACCATACTGAAATGCGATAGGGAACGAGTTCGCGAATTCTTTGGCTCCATGCACGATCCGGAGTGGACTATCTTGCCGTGCAATCGATTCCATCGGCCTCCTCCTCGCCTCCCGCCGACCGCGGATCAGCGGGTGGCGTCGGGGACCCACATGAGCCCGGTGGCACCGGTGTTGACGCAGATGACCGGTTGCCCGGTGTTGACGTCCCAGGTCTGATGCATCTCCTCGCTGTGGGGACACCAGGTGTGCGCTACCGGTACCGCCGACGCGGACGCCGGCCCCGCGAACCCGATGAGCGCGACCGCGAGTGCGCCGCCGATCGTCACTGTGGTCATGAGTGCTTTCACTGTGCCTCCCCTTCGTCGGTAACAAGGTCATTCTGCGCAGACGCTATTAACGAAACCTTGGGGTCGGCTTGTACCGGGGCCGACCCGCTGGACCAAGACGCTCGCCCGGCTGGCGCGGGCTGAGACTCCGCAATGGTCCGACTACCGTGTGGAGTGCGAAAATGCCGTCTGCTGATGTCAGCTGCTGGTGCTGCTCCCGGCGGCCCGTGAATACGTTGCTGATCGATGTTTTGGGAACGGCGAAGACCCGTCCGGATCGGGGATCCGGACGGGTCGTGTCCCCCGGGCGTGCTCGCCGGGTTCGGGGCCGCCTACTTGGCGGGGGTGAAGGGGGTGTTGATGGTGGTGAAGTATTGGATGGCGGCGGCTATGGCTACCGGGGCGGTGACGAAGAGTTGGCCGGCGAGGGTGCCGAGGAAGCCGACGGTGGAGGCGCCGATGAGGCAGCCGGCGAGGGGGCCTACGCCGAACATGGTGGCGAGGGGGGCGGTGGCGGCGGCGAGGGCGACGCCGCCGACCGCGCAGCCGAGGGCCGCGCCGCCGAGGCCGCCGACGACGGTGCCGACGGTGGCGCCGAGGGAGATGGTGTCGCGCATGCGGCCCCAGGCGGCCTGTTCGCGGTCGTACTGGGTCTTCCAGGGGGCCTGATCCTCGTAGGGGAGGGCCACGGGCTGGTAAACGGCGTGGGCCTCGTCGAACTGCGGGGTCAGGGTGGCGGTGCGGTCGGTGATGTCGGCCGCGATGGGGAAGACGAAATCGTCTACGCGGAAGGACAATTCGGTCCCGGCCAGCACGGTGCCGTCGGCGGCCTTGATCTTGAAGACGCCGTTCTCGACGGTCATCGAACCTGCGTCGGTCCGGATGACCGTGTTCTGGGTGGTGCTGGTCGCGGTGTAGTTCAGGGGGGCGGGGGTGTCGGCCCCGGCCGTGCCGGTGGCGCCTGCGCCGATGCACAGTCCGGCCGCGAGCAGCGCGGACGCCGCAGCAGTATTCCTCATCTGTTTCTCTCTGCGTGTGTTTTCTTGGTGCTTCCCGCGCTCACAGATCGAGCACGAGAACATCGGAGAGCGCCCGGGAGACGCAGGGCATCAGGGTCCTGCCGTGGGCGCGTTCGTCGGCGGTGAGCACCGAATCACGGTGCTGCACTTCGCCTTCGAGGAAGGTGGTCTCGCAGCTGCCGCAGGTGCCCTCACGGCAGGAGGTCACGATCGCGACGCCCGCGCCTTCGAGGACGTCGACGATCGACCGGTCCGCCGCGACCGCCAGCACCTGACCACTGTGCGCGAGCCGGACCGAGAAGGCGCGATCGACGACATTGTCGACGCGCCGGGGTGTGAACCGCTCGGTGTGCACCGCCAGGCCCCGGCGCGCGCCTTCGGTCTCGACGGCGTCGAGCAGGGGCGCGGGGCCGCAGCAGTACACGGCGGCGGTGGTATCGGCGAGCAGGTCGGCGAGGGGGAGTAGCCCGGATTCGTTCTGCGGCACCAGATTCACGTGCTCGTAGCGCGAGAGCTCGTCGGTGAACGCCAGATGCGCACGGGTGCGCGCACCGTAGTGCAGGCTCCAGCGCGCCCCGGCCCGCACGGCCGCGGTGACCATGGGCAGGATCGGGGTGATCCCGATCCCGCCCGCCAGGAACAGATACTCGCCGCTGGGTTCCAGTTCGAAGTTGTTGCGCGGCACGGATACCCGCAGCGACGTGCCGACTTCCGCGGTGCGGTACAGGTGCTCGGACCCGCCGCGCCCCGCCGTCTCGCGCAGAATGGCGATGCGCCAACGGTTCTCGTCGGCGGGATCCCCGCACAGCGAGTACTGTCGTACCCCGACGGCGCCCGCGTGCACGTCGATGTGCGCGCCCGGGGTCCACCGCGGCAGCGTGCCGCCGGTCGCGGCCAGTTCGAGGGCGAACACGCCCTCGGCCACGTCCCGCCGGTCGCTCACCCGGACCGTCAGCTCGCTCATCGCATCCCCTCGTGGAGTCGGTGTCGTGGCCAACCCTGGTCGAGCCGGGACGAAGATCGCGTGGCGGTTGCCCGAGTCGATTCGACCGATAGGCATTGACGATCGCCCCGCCGACGGGCCCGGCCCCCGGCCGAGACTGGCCCCATGAGCGCTGTGGCGGAACTGGTCGAACGGACCAGAGCATTCGTGACCGAGCATGTGTACCCGGTGGAGCGCGAGGTGGTGGCCGGCGGCCGCGTCACCGATGACGCGCTGCGCCTGGATCTGCAGAAGAAGGCCAAGGAGGCCGGTGTCTTCGGCCCGCTGTCGGATCCGCGCTACGGCGGTCTGGGGCTGGACACCCGCGGTCAGGCGCAGGTGCTCGAGGCCGCGGGCGCGAGCCTGCTCGGCCCGCTCGCGGTCAACGCGTGGGCCCCGGACGACGGCAATATCCACCTGCTGGCCCACGTGGCGAATTCCGAACAGCAGGAACGCTATCTGGCCCCGCTGGCCTCGGGCGAGGTCCGTTCGGCCATCGCGCTCACCGAACCGGCCCCGGGCGCGGGCTCGGATCCGCGCATGCTGCGCACCAATGCCCAGGAGACCGATGACGGCTGGGTCATCAACGGCGCCAAGCACTTCACCACCGGCGCGAACGGCGCGGCCTTCACCATCTGCGTGGCCATGACTTCGGACGGCCCGACCATGTTCCTGGTCGATCAGGACAATCCGGGCCTGCGGGTGGGTCGCCGCATGCCGACCCTGGACCACACGAGCGCGCCCGGCGGCCACTGCGAAGTCGAATTCATCGACTGCGAGGTGCCCGATTCCGCCGTGCTCGGTGAGGTCGGGCGCGGCTTGGAGCTGGCGCAGGTCAGGCTCGCTCCCTCGCGGCTGGTGTTCTGCATGAACTGGCTGGGGCTGGCCGTGCGCGCGCAGCAGCTGACCGTCGAACACATCACGGGCCGTTCGGCTTTCGGCGTGCCGATCGCCGAGCACGGCATCGCCCAGGGCCTGGTCGCCGACAACGAGATCGATATCGCCGCCGCCCGCGCCCTGGTGCGCTCGGTCGCCGAGACCGTGGACGTCCACGGTCCGGCCTCCCCGCAGGCCCGCCACGAGACCTCGGTCGCGAAAACCTTCGTCTCCGAGGCGGTGTGGCGGGTGCTGGACCGCGCCGTGCAGCTGCACGGCGGCCTCGGTGTGTGCGAGGACCATCTGGTGGCCCGATTCCTGGTGGAGGCCAGGGCCTTCCGGATCTACGAGGGTCCGTCCGAAGTGCTGCGCTGGTCGATCGCCCGCCGCGTGCTGCGCGGCCCGCGCTGAGCGCCGGGACCAGCGGTGAGCAGGCGACCCCACCGCGATCCGAGGATCGCGCCGACGACTACGGGCCGCCTCGGTGGCGGACCGACACCTCACGCGCCCCGAACCGCCCATCGAATTCTGAAGGAAACCTCGAGATGACGAGAACTCTGGCCGGATTCGCGGCCGCCTACCCTGAATTGGATTACGCCGCTGTTGATTACGAATACCTGCGGGTCGTCTCGCAGGAGTTGGTGCCGTTCGGCCGTCACGTCGGAACGCTCGTCACCGAGATCGGTCGCGACCGTGCGGTGGTGGAGATTCCGGCGGTCGGGGAGGTGCGCAATCACATGGGCACCGTGCACGCGGGCGCGCTGTTCACCGCCGCCGACATCGCCGGTGCCTGCGCCTTCGTGGGCGCGGCCGCCGAACGGCTGTACACGGTCGAGCGGCTGGTGCTGCGTGGCGGCACCGCCTCGTATCGCAAACCGGCGCAGGGGCGTATCCGCACCCTGGCGACCGTTGATCAGCTCGAACTGGCCCCCATCCTGGCCACGGTCGAGTCCGGTCGATTCGAACTCTCGGGCAAGGCTTCGCTGCTCGACGACAACGACGTGGTGGTCGCCAAGTTCACCTTCGACTACGTGTGCGATGTGACCATCGCCGGAACCGAGGCGTGATGACCACCGCTACCCCCGAATCACGTTCGGAATTCAGCACTCTGGAGTCCACCAAGGTCGAGACCGCCGAGGGTGTGTCGTTCACCGTGCGGTTCCTGGCCGCCGAGCGGTCCGACGCCCCCGTCGTGCTGATCCTGCCCGCTATGGCGATGAAGGCGCGCAACTACTTCGCCCTCGCCAAAGCTCTGCACGTCCAGGGTCTTTCGGTGGCCACCTGCGATCTGCGCGCCCACGGCGAGGCCACACCCGCCCTGGGCGAGCACACCGACTTCGGCTACCGCGAGATGATCGAAACCGATCTCCCCGCCCTGGTGGCCGCCGTCGAGCAGCGCTTCCCCGGCGCGCCGATCCACCTGTTCGGTCACAGCCTGGGCGGCCAACTGGCCCTGCTGTTCTCGGCCGCCGAACCCGGCCGCATCGCGGGTGTCACCGTCATCGGCACCGGCACGGTGTTCTGGTGGGCGTTCGGTCCGCGCCGCTGGTGGGAGGCGCTGAGCCAGATCCAGTGGATCGGCCTGGTGTCGCGGCTGCGCGGGCACTGGCCCGGCGGCGTGCTGATCCCGGCCCCCATGCCCGGCGGTGTCATGATCGACTGGTCGGTGCACTCGCTGACCAGCTATTACCGCCCCAGCGGCACCAAGCGCCGCTACAACTCGCTGCTGGCCGCCATGGCGCTGCCGGTGCTGGTCATCTCGCTGGACGAGGACGTGCTCGGCCCGAAATCCAATGTGGACTTCCTGGTTTCGCGCATGCCTGCCGCGGCGGTGACGCGCTGGCACATCGACGAGAACTCGGCCGTCGTCCATCGCGACCACTTCCTGTGGGTCAAGGACGCGCCCGCCATCGCCGCCGGCGTGGCGAATTGGATCACCGCCGGCACCGCGCCGGCCTGAAGGAGAGACGTGGCCCGGCTGCAGATCGACGCGGTGTCGAAACGATTCGGCGCCGACTACGCGGTGCGCGAGGTGAGCCTCGACATCGCCGACGGTGAATTCCTGGTCCTGCTGGGCCCCAGCGGGTGCGGCAAATCCACGCTGCTGCGCATGATCGCGGGCTTGGAACAGCCCAGCTCGGGCCGAATCATGGTGGGCGGCAACGACATCACCGACGAGGCCCCGCAGCGGCGGGATCTGGCCATGGTGTTCCAGAGCTACGCGCTGTATCCGCATCTGAGCGTGGAGAAGAACATCGGCTTCCCGCTGCGCGCCCGCCGCCGGTCCCGCGCCGAGATCGCCCGGCGGGTCCGCGAGGTGGCGGGCACGTTGGAGTTGTCGGCGCTGCTCGAGCGCCGCCCGGCCGCGCTCTCGGGCGGGCAGCGGCAGCGAGTCGCGTTGGCGCGCGCCATGGTTCGTGATCCGGGCGCGTTCCTCATGGACGAGCCGCTGTCGAACCTGGACGCGAAATTGCGCAGCGCCACGCGGGCCGAGCTCATCGGCCTGCATCGGCGCCTGGGGGCGACGTTCCTGTACGTCACCCACGATCAAGTGGAGGCCATGACCATGGCCACCCGGATCGCGCTGCTCAATGCGGGCAGCGTCGAGCAGGTCGGCACGCCCGAGGAACTCTACGACCGGCCCCGCACCGCCTTCGTGGCGGGATTTCTCGGTTCGCCTCCGATGAATCTGTTCCCGGCGGAGGTGATTTCGCACGAGGGCACGCTGCGGGTGCGCGCCGATGGCATCGATGCGGCGCTCGGGTTGCCCGGCGGACCCGAGGCCGAGACCGCGGTGCTGGCGGGCGTCCGCCCCGAACGTTTGCGGCTGGATCCGACCACCACCACCGCGCACGGCCGCGTGACCATGGTCGAGAACCTGGGCAGCGAGGAGCTCGTGCACGTGTCCGTGGGCGCGGTGGAACTGTGCGTGCGCGCGCCCCGTCCCGCAGGAGTCGCTGTGGGCGAGGAGGTCTCGTTGCGCGCCGACGCCGCCGACATCCACCTGTTCGATCCGGCCTCTGGACTGCGCCTGAGCTGGCGGGAACCCGACGCCCCGGCCCTTCCGGACCAGGTGGCCGTCCCGGATACCCCGGCCGCTCCGGATGAGTCGGCCATCCAAGACGTGACGGCGTCCGTCGCCTGAACTTTCAACCCTTTCGATGAGGAGAAACCCGTGAAACGCACCGTGCCCGTCCTGGGCCTGGTGTTCGCCGCCTGCCTCGCGCTCACCAGCTGCGGGCTCGGCGGCACCACCGCCACCGACTCGACCTCCGCCGCGCAGGTCCCCGAACTCGGCCCCGACCAGAAGGTCTCGATCGTCTTCGAGTCCTACAACTACGGTCTCGCGGGTGCGTGGACCGATACCTTCAACGCCTTGATCGCCGACTTCTCCAAGAAGTTCCCCAATATCAAGGTCACCGCGCAGAAGCCGCAGGGCAACAGCCCCAACCCGGCCAGCGACACCATTTCCAGCATCCAGAACCAGATCGTGGCGGGCAATCCGCCGGATGTGGCCCAATTGGGTTTCAGCGACCTGGATTTCACCATCCACCAGCTCGGCGCGAAGCCGCTGGACGCGCTGTTCGGCAAGCAGGCCGTGCAGGCGAACTTCGACGGGCAGCGCTTCCACTATCACCCGCGCGCCCGCGTTCTCGACGACTGGGACGGCCACACCTACGGCGTCCCGTTCGTGTTCTCCACGCCGGTGCTGTACTACAACGCGAGCCTGTTCACCGCCGCCGGACTGGATCCGGCCAAGCCGCCGGTGACCTGGCAGCAGGTGGCCGAGGACGCCAAGGCGATCAATGCCAGGACCGGGCAGGGTGGGGTCTATCTGGACTGCCTGACCAAGTCCGCCAAGGACTGGTGCCTCCAATCCCTGGTGCGCTCCAACGGCGGTCGCGTCATCTCCGAGGACCGTCACACCCTGGCCTACGCCGACGCGCCCAGCGTGGAGGCCGTCAAGATGGCTCAGGATCTGGTCACCGCCGGCGCGATGCCCAAGCTGGCGCAGAAGCAGGGCTATGAGGCGTTCGCGCGCGGCGAGATCGGCATGATCCTCGAGACCAGCGCCATCCAGGGCACGTTCGTGGCCGGGGCCAAGGACAAGTGGGATCTGCGGGCCACCACCCTGCCGCGCTTCGGCGACAAGACGCCGGTGCCAACCAATTCCGGTGCGGGACTGCATATCCTGACCGGCGATCCGGCCAAGCAGCGTGCCGCCTGGGAGTTGATCAAGTACCTCACCAGTGAGGACTCCTATGCGCAGATCGCCAAGAACATCGGCTATCTGCCGCTGCGTTCGGAGATGGTGACCGATCCGGGCGTGCTGGCCGCGTGGGCCTCCCAGAATCCGTTGCTGAGTCCTAACATCGCGCAGCTGGCCACCATGGAGCCGTGGGTTTCCATGCCGGGCAACGATTATCTGCAGATCCGCGACGGCATGATGGACGCCGTCGAGTCGGTCGTGTTCCAGGGCAAGGATGCCCAGTCCACGCTCACCGCCGCCCGCACCGAGGGCGCCAAACTTCTGCCCGCGTCATGAACGAACTGACGCTGGTGCAGCTCACCGACACCCACCTTCGCGCCGCGGGCGAGCAGGTGCTCGACGCGGTGGACACCCACGCCGTGCTGCTGGGCGTGCTCGACCGGCTGCGCGGCGGCGGGCGGCGCATCGATGCCTTCATCCTGTCCGGCGACCTGTCCGACAACGGCTCGCTCGACGCTTATCGGCGGTTGCGGGAGGCAGTCGAGCCGGTGGCCGCCGAGCTGGGCGCGCAGGTGCTGTACGTGATGGGAAACCATGACGAGCGTGCGGCGTTCGGCGCCGGACTGCTCGGGCTCGAGGCCGTGGACACCGCCCGGCCGCACGACCGGGTGCTGGACGTGCGGGGATTGCGGGTCATCGGCATGGACAGCACGACGCCGGGTCGCCACGACGGCCGGCTGGAATCCGAGCAATTGGCCTGGCTGGCTGAGGAATTGGCCCGGCCCGCCGAGCGCGGCACGCTACTGGTGCTGCATCACCCGCCGCTGCCGTCGGCCATTCCGGCCGCGGAATTCCTCAAGCTGCAGGACGCCGACCGGCTGGCGGAGGTGCTCGCGGGCAGTGATGTGCGGATGATCCTGTGCGGCCACAACCACATGACCGCGGCCGCCGCGCTGGGCGGGATCCCGGTGTGGGTGGGCCCGGCGCTGGCGTACCGCATCGACGCCATGGCCCCGGCGGGACGCCAGCAGGCTTTCGCCGGTGCGGGTTTCACGCGCCTGGACGTGCTGGGGGACACCGTCATCGCGACCGCGGTCGACGCCATCCCGGTGCACCGGATCTACGACAAGGACGACACCGAGGTGCAGGAGCGGCTCTCGGCGCTCGCGGCGGAAGCCGGGTAGCGGGTGTTCGTCACGGTCGAACCGCAACAGGCGCCGCCGGTGCTGGCTCCGGCACCGGCGGCGTCCGCGCGCCGCGCCGCGTGGGGGAGCGTGCGCCGGATCGCTGCCCCTTACCTGTATCTCGCGCCCGCGGTGATCCTGCTGGTGGTGTGGACCTATCAGCCGCTGGCGCAGGCGCTGCAACTGTCCACCTATTCGTGGAATCTGCTGCCGACCTCGCCGATGCGGTGGGTGGGGACGGCGAATTACGAACGGCTGGTGGATCTTCCGGCGTTCTGGGCGTCGGTGCGGCGCACCGGCGTGCTGATGGCGGGGCTGCTGCCGTTCACGGTCGGGCTGCCGGTGCTCATCGCGCTGGCCAGTCGCCGGGTGGGGCAGCGTGCGCGGACCGTCTATCACGCGTTGATCTTCGCGCCGTTTCTGGTCGCGCCGGTGGCGGCGGCCGCGGTGTGGCGTTGGCTGCTGCATCCGCGCACCGGGTTCGTCGACAGTGTGCTGGGCTCGCAGCGCAACTGGGTCTATGACGCCACGACCGCGCACGCGGTGATCATCGGCGTCACCGGCTGGCAGCTGCTGGGTTTCGCGGTGCTCGTGGTGTGGGCCGGGTTGGCCGGTATCAGCGGCGATTACGACGAGGCGGCGCGCGTGGACGGCGCGAGCACGGCACAGATCCGGCGCTGGATCACCCTGCCGCTGCTCTCGCCGACCCTGCTGTTCCTGGTACTGATGACCGTATTGCTCAGTCCTACATTGACATTCCCGCTCATCGACACCATGACCCAGGGTGGGCCCGCGCAGGCCACCACCAACGTCTACTACCTGCTCTACGAGTACGCCTTCCACAGTTTCGACGCCGGGCTGAGCGCCGCCGCGGGCGTGCTGATGTTCGCGGGCTTCGGCACGTTGGCCGCGGGCCTGGTCTGGATCTCGGAAAAGGTTGCCTTCCACGATGATTGAGTCACCGCTGTTCGAGCGGCTGCGGACCGCCGGCGGCCACGCGCTGCTGGCGGGCACCGCCCTGGTGTGCGTATTCCCCATCTACTGGCTCTTCGCGACCGCGTTGCGCCGCCCCGCGGACGTCGGCTCGCTCTCGCCGCTGCCGTGGCCGCTCTCGCTGACCAACTTCTCCGACGCGGCCCGCCAGGTCGATATCACCGGCCTGATCGCGAACACCCTTGCGATGGCGGCACTCTCGGCGACGGCCCAGTTGCTGATCGCGCTGCTGGCCGCCTACGCCTTCGCCATGTACACCTTCCGCTTCCAACGCCTGCTCTACCTGGCCTTCGTCGGCACCTGGCTGGTGCCTTTCCAAGTCACCATGCTCCCCAACTACATTCTCCTGACCCGCCTGGGCCTGCTCGACACCATCGTCGGCGCGGTCCTGCCCACCCTGTGCTCGGCGCTGGCGGTCCTGCTGCTCCGCCAGCACATGGCCGCCTTCCCCAAGGAACTGGTCGCCGCCGCCCGCATAGACGGCCGCGGCAGCTGGTCCATCCTGTGGACAGTCGTAGTTCCCAACCTGCGCCCGGCCCTGGCCGCCTTGGCAATCTTGCTGTTCATCAACGCCTGGAACGAATACTTCTGGCCCGCAGTCGTCCTCCGCCGCTCCAACGGCGTCCTCCAACTGGGCCTGCGCAGCTTCATGGGCACCGAGGGCGACCAGTGGGGTCCGATGATGGCGGTCGCAGGTCTGGCCTGCCTCCCGGTCCTACTGCTCTACCTCGTCCTGCAGCGCCACATCGTGAACGCCTTCGTCCGCTCGGGACTCAAGTAACACCGCTGCCGCGAACGAAAGCTGGCTGGGCTGTCCCGCACAGCCGTCTGCCGTCCTTCAGATCAGGCGATGACCGCGACCAGCAGGGTGGCAAAGGCGGAAACAAAGGTCGCCAGGCATGCTGCGCCGCACCAGGTCGAGATTCGGGCGTAGCGCTTCCCGCGATCGCGAAGTTCCCAGAGCCTTTTGGTCGGCATGCCGTCCCCGATGGTGCAGGATTCGGACGCGCGGTAAGCGCGGAGCGAGATTCCTGCGGTGATCTCCCAGCCGAGGACGGTGGTTGCCAGGAGGGCTCCCCACGCAACGAGCAAGACCGTGAACATGATTGACCCTCCCCATTCGAATTTGCTTGCGCCCCTGCGTTCTCGGCCTGTGCGGCCGATCCTGCGATGCTTCCATGGTATGGGGCCCCACCGACAGGTTCGGGCTGCCGCGACCGGGCAGCCCGGCCCGGCTGTGAAGTAGTGCACGGCCGAGTTCGGCGCGGTGGGCTTATCCGTGCACAATTCGCTGTCGGAAGGCGGTTTGCTGCCAATTCCGGTGGCTCGGTGCACGTTTGAGCCTCAGGGGCGGGGTGTCGCCGGAGCAGCGGGTTGTGATGAGTTGGGTCGTTACCTCGCAGGCGTGGCGGACGAACGCGTCACGGTCGGCGCCAGGCTGTCTTCGGTCCATTCCACGAATAAGGAGATGAGTGCGCCGAATACTGCGGAGAAGCGCATTCTGGCCTGGGGGTCCTCTGGCGATCCGGTGAGCAGGTGGTGCCGTAATCGGGCGTCGGCGATGGGCTCGATCGGCGCCATCCCCGACTGGCGATACCACCCGATCCCGGGGCAGTCCTATCTCGACCTCGCCCTGACGGCGAAGTGTGAACCACTTCAACGCCGACCACCTCATGTACGAAGGCGAGACCCTCTACGACCTCATCGGCGGTGTGCAACTGGCGGAATGCTGCCGGGGCCGTCGACCGGAGCCTTCGAATGGATGATGTGCGGAGCGTCGCTCGCCGCAGGGGCGGCCAGGTATCGAAAACGCTGACCGGTGGCGGTTCACGGTGCCAGGTAGCCGCGCAGCAGGATTCGCAGGGTCTCGTAGATCTGGTGGGTGTCGGGGTCGCCCGCGCCGGCGAGGCGATCGAAGATGAAGCCGTCGAGGCAGGCGACGAAGGGGTGGGCGTGGGATTGGGGGTCGTCGATGCCGAGGCCGGACAGGAGGTCGGTGGCCATGGCGCGGAAGCGGAGGCCGGTGTCGGTGAGGGCTTTTCGGAGTTTGGGGCGGCGAGTGGATTCCAGGGCGAGTTCATAGCGGGCGAGCATGCGGACTCGGTCGATGGTGGTCCATTTGGCGATCAGGTCGGTGAGTATGCGGGCCACCTCGTCCGGGTCGGTGGCGTCGAGGGGACGGGTGGCCAGTTCGGTGAGGTCGCGTTCGGCGAGGCGGTCGACGGCTGCTTCGAGGAGGGATTCGCGGGTGCGGAAGTAGTTGGAGCAGGAGCCTTCCGGCAGGCCCGCCGCTTGATCGACCGAGCGGTGGGTCAGGCCGCGCATGCCCGATTCGGCGAGGGTTTCGATGGCGGCGTCGGCCAGGCGGGTGCGGCGATCTGCGGTGTCGGTCACCATGGCTTCCCTTTCATTGCCGGGTGGTACTACGACTGTAGTCGACGGTTACTACGGCTGTAGTGGAGGGGTTGTGAACGGATCCGGGAAAGCGATCGTGGTCGGCGGCGGCATCGGCGGGCTGGCCGCCGCTATCGCACTGATTCGCCGCGGCTGGCGGGTCGAGGTGCTGGAGCGGGCGAGTGAGATCGGCGAGGTCGGCTCGGGTATCTCACTGTGGGCCAACGGTATTCGGGCATTGGATGCGCTCGGCGTCGGCGCCGCGGTCCGGGCAGCCGGGCTGATGGAGGCCGAAGGTGGCATTCGCGACCGGAGCGGGCGGTGGCTGTCGAAGACCGACACCGTGGAGATGGCGCGGCGCTACGGGCCGCTCATCGCGATCCGGCGGACCGATCTGTTCGCCATCCTGTCCGCGGCGCTGCCGGAGGGCACGCTACGCCTGGGTGTGACCGTGGTCGGAGTCGAGAACCTCGGGTCCAGCGTGAAAATCACCCACGGCGAGGGTGTGTCCGAGGCGGATCTGGTCATCGGCGCCGACGGGATTCGCAGCGTGGTCCGGGAAGCATTGTGGCCCGCGGCGCGGGGTCCGCGCTATGCCGGATACACCGCATGGCGAATGATCACCGGGCCCTTGGACTTCGCGCCCCCGGGCGGTGAAATCTGGGGTCGCGGAGAGCGTTTCGGCGTCGTCCCGCTGCCGGACGGCTGCGCGTACCTCTTCGCCGTCGCCGACGCACCCGAGGGCGAGCGGCACCCCGATCGTGAGTTCGAGCAGGTGCGGGCCCGATTCGCGAACTGGCCGTCACCCATCCCCGAAACCCTGGCTCACGTCGACCCCACGAGCGTGCTGCACCACGACATCTACGACCTGCCGCCCCTGGCCGGCTTCGTGCGCGGCCGGGTGGCCCTGCTCGGCGATGCCGCCCATGCCATGACGCCGAATCTCGGGCAAGGCGCGAATCAAGCGATCGAGGACGCGGTGACGCTCGCCGCCGTCCTCGCGCACGACCCGGTTCCCGAGGCGCTCGCGGCCTACGATCGGCTGCGCCGGGCCCGCACCGCGGGCATCGCGCGCCGCTCCCGGCTGATCGGCGCGGTCGCGCAATGGTCCTCGACACCCGCAACCACGGTGCGCGACACGGTGATCCGTCTCTCGCCGAGCTCGGCCGTGCTCCGGAGCCTGGACTCGGTACTGAACTGGCAGCCGCCGGAATAGCCGCTCCCCATCGGATTTTCCCACGTCACACCGTGCGGCCCTCGAATTGTGATTCCCGCCGTGCAGGTTTCGTCCCGCAGATACTCTACGACCGGGCCGGGGTATTGCAGACCCAAGAAGCTTGGGCTGGTGCGCGTTTGAGGGGTGGATTATCCAGAATGGCACCCCTGATCTTGCTCCGGCGTCCGCTGGGATGTGACTGGCCTCAGGGGGATGGGAGAGGTTGTGCGATTGCTCGGCCCTTGGTCGGACTCGGTGGATGTCGCCGCGCGTGGAGGTGGGAAGGCGCGGGGGTTGTACGCGCTGGGAGAACTGGGGGTGCGGGTCCCGGAGTGGGTGGTCCTGGGGGCGGAGGTCTTCGAGGGGTTCGCCGAGGGGGCGGGACTGAGCGCGGGGTTGCGGGAGTTCGCGGCGCTCGAGGACGTCGAGGCGGCGGTGGCGCGGGCCGGACAGCTGCGCGCCGAACTGGCGGCGGCGGAGCTGTCCGAGGAGGCCGTGGCGCTGATCGCCGAGGCGTGGGAGCGGTTGGGGCCGGGCGCGATCGCGGTGCGGTCGTCGATGTCGGCCGAGGACGGGGTCGAGCAGTCCTTCGCCGGGCAGTTCGACTCCCATCTCAATGTGCGCGGGGTCGAGGCGGCGGCCGAACGGGTGCGAGACTGCTGGGTGTCGGCGTTCTCCGAGCGTGCGGTGCGATACGCATACGCACACGGCATTTCTCGCGGCTTCGCACCGGCGGTGGTGTTGCAGCGATTGATCGTCGCGCGATCGAGTGGTGTGGTGTTCACACGGAATCCGATGACCGGCGCGGCCGACGAACTCGTGATCAGCGCCGTCTACGGACTGGGGGAGGGGCTGGTGTCGGGGGCGGTCGACGCCGACTCGCTGATCCTCGACAAGGACACCGGGGAGCTGCTGGATATCACGCTGGGGGACAAGGATATTCGAGTCGATGCCGGTGCCGGGCAGGGCTGTGTGACCACCGAGGTGGACAGCGAGCAGCGCGGCCTACGGGTGCTGGCGGACGCCGAGGTCGCCGAGCTGGTCGAGCTCGCCCGGAAGATCGAAATCGGCAGCGGCGCCGCGCAGGACATCGAATGGGCCATCGACGACACCGGCGTGTGGCTGCTGCAGACCCGCCCGATCACCGCTACCGCCTCGACGCGATCGGTCGAACTGCGGGGCGCGGGTGAGCGGGTCGGCCCGCACGAGGCGCGCATCTGGGACAATTCCAACATCATCGAGAGCTTCAGCGGCATCACCTCGCCGCTGACCTTCACCACCGCCGCCGACATCTACGGCCGGGTGTATCGCGGTTACGCGGCCTCGCTGCGGGTACCGCCGCGCCAGCTGCGCCAGACCGACGCGTGGACTCCGGTGCTGCTGGGCGCATTCCACGGCCGCGTGTACTACAACCTGCTGCACTGGTACCGCATGGTCGGCATCGCGCCCGGGTATCCGCTCAACCGGCGGGTGCTGGAGGCGGCGCTCGGCGTGGCCGAACCACTGCCCGATGACATCGCGAAGACCCTGCGCCCCTTCGAATTCGACAGCCCGGCGGCGCGACTGCGATCGCGGGCGGTGACCACGGCCGTCTACATCCGGCGGCTGTTCGGCATCGACGAGATGATGGAACGGTTCGCGGCGGAGTTCTACCGCGTCTACGACGAATACGACACGCTCGACTACACCACGCTGACCGGCGAGGAAGCCTATCGCGCCTACCGCACGGTGGATCGCGATCTGGTGGAGCGCTGGGGTCCGCTCATGGTGCTCGACGCCATCCTGCTGACCACCACCGGACTGATGTTCCTGCTCACCAGGCTGTTCCTGCCCAAGGCCCCGGAATGGTTCCTCTACGCGGTGGTCGGGCCGGGCGCGGACGTGGAATCGGCCGAACCCGCGCGGGCGATGACCGAGCTGGCGCGCACGGTGCGCGCCGATCCGGAGCTCAACGAGCTCCTCAATTCCACTGCGCCGGAAGAGATTCACGATGCGCTGCGAGCATCGGGACGCACCGGGTTCCTCGCGGCGCTCGACGACTACCTCGACCGCTACGGCTACCGCAGCCTCGACGAGCTGAAGCTGGAAACCCCCGACCTGCGGGAGCATCCGGCCAACCTGTTCGTCATGCTGCGCAGCGCCGTCGGCCGGGTCGGCGACACCGTGACCGCCGATCGCGGCGCGGAAGCCGACGCCTACCTCGACGAGCACCTCGGACACGGCGTGCGCCGCCGCGTCTATGAGCGACTGCGCGCCAAGGTCAACCGGTGCGCCGCGCATCGGGAACGGTTGCGCTTCTGCCGGACCCGGGCCTTCGGCATGGTGAAGCGCATGATCCGGGTCATGGGGCGCGACCTGGCGGCCCGCGGCATCGTCGACGAGTTCGAGGACGTGTTCCAGCTGACCGTGCAGGAGCTGCGCGGCTGCTACGAAGGCGCGGACACCGCAGACCTGCGCGAGGCGGTGGCGGGCCGGAAGTCGCTGCGCGCCAAGGACTCCACCCTGGTCGCGCCCGCCCGGTTCCGCACCGTCGGACCTCGGCTGGGCAACGCGGAGCTGGCCGCGCAGGGCTGGGTGCCGGTCACCGCCACCGAGGCCGCCACCCCGGGGACGGTGCTGGCCGGAACCCCTTCGGCCGCAGGCATTGTCGAGGGTCTCGCCGTCGTGGTGGACGAGCCCCGCGATGTCGCGGGCGGCATTCTCATCGCCTATCGCACCGATCCGGGCTGGGTGGCCGCGCTGCCGTCGGCGTCGGCCCTGGTCATCGAGCGCGGCAGTCCGCTCACCCACGTGGCCATCGTGGCGCGCGAGCTGGGCGTGCCGACCGTGGTCCAGCTACCCGAGGTGACCCGCCAACTGCGCACCGGCATGCGCATCCGAGTCGATGGGGCCGCCGGCACCGTCACCGTGCTTCCCGAAGGAGACCTGTGATCGACCCTGCGAACGACGAAGCGGCCGTCCGGCATTGGCTGATCTCCCCCTCCGGGGACACCGGCATCCACCTCGCCGACGAGGGTGAGGGCTGGGCGTACCGCAGCTATCGCGAACTGGCCGACCAGGTGTGGTCCATCACCGGGCTGCTGCGCGCGAACGGGCTCGACAGCGGCGACGGCGCCTGCGTCATCATGCCCACCGGATTCCCGTGCGTCGCCGCCTTTTACGCGGTGTGGGCCTGCGGCGGGGTGTTCACGCCGGTCGCGCCGCCGATGTTCGGTGACCTCGAGCAGATCGTGGCGCACATCGCGGGCATCCTGGAGCAGGCGCGGCCGAAGTTGGTCGTGACGTCGCCGGAGTTCGAGACGTTCGTGCGCGCCGCCGCCGTCGCGGCTGGGCGTGCCGACGAGCCGCTGGTGGTCGACGCCGCCGCGCTGCCCGCCGCGCCCGCCGCGCGGGAGCTCGCCGAGGTGGCGGAAGTGGCGCTGCTGCAGTTCACCTCGGGCTCCTCCGGCTCGCCGCGCGGCGTGCGGGTGAGCTGGCACAACCTGGCCAACAACATCGACATGATCACCCGGCTCATCGACTGGCAGCCGGGCGAGTCCATGGTGTCGTGGCTGCCGCTGTACCACGACATGGGCCTGGTCGGGGCATTCCTGCAGGGTGTCACCAATCAGGCCGACCTGTACCTGATGCGGCCGGACCAGTTCGTGCGCGACCCGATTCGCTGGCTGCGGGCCATGACGACGGCCCAGCACGCGCCCTCGCCGTCGTTCGCGCTCGGATATGTGGCGCACCGGGTGCGGCCCGAGGACATCGCCGACCTGGATCTGTCCGGATGGCGCACGCTGGCCATCGGGTCCGAACCGGTCGAGGTCGCCGACCTGCAGGCGTTCGCGAAACTGACCGGGCCGCAGGGCTTCTCGATGGGCGCGTTCACCCTCGCCTACGGGCTGGCCGAGGCGACGCTGATGGTGACCTCCTCGCCGACGCGACGGCCCATCACCGCGCTGCGCCTGGACAATCCGAATCTGCGGTTCGGCGAACCGGTTCCGGTGCTCGAGGAGGCGATTCTCGACGACAGCCACCGGGTCGAGGGGGCGGGGTGGATCACCGGACTGGGCTTCTCGACGCCCGAATCCACCGTGACCGTCGTCGACGACGAGGGCCGGGAGCTGCCCGACGGGGTGCTCGGCGAGATGGTGGTGACCGGCGATTCGGTGGCGCTGGGCTACTCCGGGACACCGAGCGCGACCGCCTCCACGCGCATCGAGAACGGCCGCCTGTACTCCGGTGACGCCGGATTCCTGTACGACGGTGAGGTTTTCGTGCTCGGCCGGATGGGTACCAGCCTCAAGGTGCGCGGCCGCTCGGTGTTCATGGAGGACATCGAATCCCGGGTCGCCCAGGAAACCGGGCTCACCAAGGGCAAGCTCGCCGCGGTCGGATTCTCCGACGCCGGACAGCAGGGTGTCGTGCTGTTCGCCGAGACCGCCGCCGGGGACTGGATCGCGCAGGCGCGGGCCATCATCCGCGGCCATCTCGGGCCCGCCCAGCTGGTCCGCATCGTCACCGGCCCGCGCGGACTCATCCGGCGCACCTCGAGCGGCAAGCCCCGCCGCCGCCACATGTGGCAGCAGTTGCGCGACAGCAAGCTCGAGGGCGCGGTGATCCATGCGCCCGACGACGAGGAGCAGGCTTCCGCACGGACCCCGGCGATTCCAGCGGACCGTCTGAAGCGGCTGCTCGACGCGGCCCTGGAAGCGGTCTCGGTCCCGGCCGACGCGGCCGTGCTCTTCGAGGGCTCGCTGGCCGAAGGCTTCGGCAACGCGGGCTCCGACATCGATTTCCTGGTGGTCGCACCGGGTTGCGACGAACTCCCCACGCTGCCGACCGTGCTTTTCCTCGACGGACGCCGCGTCGAAGTGCGGACCCGCTCGGTCGCCCAGATCCGACGCCAGTTCGAACAGGTCATCACCGATCCGAACGAAGACGTGCTGAACCGGTGCCAGCGCTTCCTGCGCGCCACTGTGCTCGTACCCGGGGTCGTCGACCTGTACGAGCTGCGCGCCCTCATCACCGACGACGCTTTCGCGGTGCGCGTCGCCACATGGTGGACCGCACGCGCCCGCCACGCCCTGCGCTACGCGATCGCCCTGCGCGCCTTCGGCGCCCACGCCGAGGCGCTGGCCTGGGCCGAGGACGGTGTCCTGCAGGCCACGAAGGGCTGGCTCGCCCACCGGGATGAGACGTACCTCGAGACGAAATGGCTACCCCGGCAGTTGGATCGGATCGGCCCGGATCCACTGGCCGACCGCTACCGGGCACTGATCGGTGCGCCGGGTCGAGCAAACCAATCGTCCGGGCTCGGGCCGGAACCGGTGTCCGCCAGTGCCGGACCGACTCCTGCTGCTGAACGGCAGGAGGCGGAGACCACGGGTGCGGCGACCACGCGCCATCCCAGCGTGCTCCTGCCCGGCAATGCCTCTGCCACCTCGGATTCCGGCCGTGATCGAACCGGAGCTCCGGCGGCCGCGGCCGACGCCGGAAACCCGGGGCCGGGATCGGTTGCGCCCGAACGAAAGTCATGGGCCGTGGGGACGGGCAACGGCGGGGAGGCGATCTCGGTCGACACGATCCACACGCCGGACGCTGGTACCACGGGGGAAGCCGAGGCCAAAGCGTACGGCCAGGACGCGGGCAGCGGGTCACTCGGCGACGCGACGAGGAACCCCGGCCAGGGGTCAGGGTTCGGCGAGCAATCCCCGACGCCGGGCTCCGAAGCGGGCGAGGAGCGCTGGGGCGCGCTGTTGGAGCTGGCCGCGGACCTGGGTGTCGATGGTATCGCCGACGATGCGCACGCATTGATCTTCACTCGCCGTCCGCAGGTGACCACCTGGCCGCTGGCCGGGCGGCTGCACGTACTGCGGTCGGACGGCGAGGTTTTCGTGTTGTCCGAGGCGGGGGCGCGGGCGTGGCGGTCGGTGGTGTTCCGGCAGTCGGTTCGGGATGTCATGGCGCGTAGTGGGCACGAGATAGGCGCGGAGCTGGCCGAGTTCGTGCGGTTGGGGTTCGTCGGGTTGCAGTGGCGGGGTGGGGAGGTGCTGGAACCGGCGTTGGCCATGTGTAAGCCGGTGCAGCCGTTTACGCCGGTGCCGGCGGTGGCGTTGCCCGCATTGGGGCTCACCGGGGCGGCGCGGGGGGAGGGGATCGTGACGCTGTCGCCGATGCCGGCGCAGCGGTTCATCGGGTGTGGGCTGAATCTGGTGTGGTCGAACGTGGTGCTGGAGAACGCTCGCGAGGATCTGGTGGGCGCGGTGAAGGACGGGCAGGGGGAGGTTGCCGATATTGCGGCGCATCGGCTCATCGCGATGAGTGTGCGAGTGCTGTTGAGTGCGTACGGCATCGATCCGCTGCCTGCGGATGTGGATCCGGTGGGCACCGTGGCGCGGCTGGTGCCCGCGCATGCACCGGATCGGACAGTGTTGCTCTCGGCACTGGAATCCGCTGTCCAGGTGCGGTTCTCGCGGACACTGCGAAACGGCGGCGACGCTCTGGACGATCTTGCCTGTGTCGACGGTTTCGTCGCGACGGTGCGCCGCCTGAGCGCGGATGCCGGGGCGGCCCGGGAGTTCCCGGCCTCCTTCGACTCCCGTGAGCAATGGCAGCGGACCCTGACCCTCGGCTACGACTGGCTGCGGCTGGCCGGCTATCTCGACGCCGACCTGCCCCTGGACGAGGCCCGCGACCTGCTGGCCAGCGGCGGCCAGCAGCCGCACCTGCGAGAGAGCGAGCAGTCATGAGCATCGAAAACCCGGTGGCCGAACGGGTCCGGCGGATCGTCGGCGGCATGGCGCCGCGACCCGCCGCGGACCTCGGCGACGACCTGCGCCTGATCGAAGACCTCGGCTTCGACTCGCTGCGCTTGATGGAATTGACCGTCGTGCTCGAACGCGGCTTCGACCTGCCGCGCTACCGGCCCGAACAACTCATGGGGGTGCTGCGGGTGGGGCAGGTCGTCGACCTGGTCATCCGGGCCCTGGAGGTGAGCGCATGAGCGAGCGGATGCTGCTCACCGGGGCCAGCGGACTGGTCGGCGCGGAGGTCGCCGCCCGGCTCAGCGCATCGGGGCGGGCCGTCGTGGCTGTGCTGCATAACAATTCGGAGCTTCGACGCAACGACGGCACGGCCTACGAGCCGGACCTGCGGGTGCACGGCGACATCCGGAAGGCGGGGTTCGGCCTCGATCCCGCCGTCGCCGCCGAGCTCGCCGGGAGCGTCGGCATGATCGTGCACTGCGCGGCCACCACGGCCTTCGACGCCCTGCCCGACACCTACGACGAACTCAATGTGGGCGGCGCGCGGCACGCGGTGGAACTGGCGCTCGCATGGGACGTGCCGTTGGTGCACGTGAGCACCGCCTACGTGTGCGGGATGCGGCACGGCGTCATCCGCGAGGACGAGCTGGATGCGGGGCAGGGCTTCGGAAACGGCTACGAGCAGAGCAAACTGCGCGCCGAGCAGCTGGTCCGCGACGGCGGGGAGCGCGGGCTGCGGTGGGCGATCGTGCGGCCGGGCATCGTCACCGGCGCGCTGAACGACGGCGCGATCCGCGAATACAAGAACCTCTACACCGTCGTGAAGCTCATGGTCGAGGGCAAACTGCGGACGCTGCCCGGCCGCTACGACGCCACGCTCGCGCTCGCGCCGGTCGATCACGTCGCGGACGTGATCGCCGCGGCTGTCACCGATTTCGACAGCGTGGCCGGGGCCACCCTGCACGCGGTGGGCCGCGACACGCTGTCGCTGCGCGAGGTCTCCGACGTGCTGGCCGAGTACCCCTCGTTCGAGGTGGCGACCTTCGTGCCCGAATCATCCTTCCGCCCAGAGGATCTCGATGCCATCGAGCGGGAGTACTACCTGCGCATCGGGTCCCTCTACACCAGCTACTTCCAGCGTCGCCTGAGCTTCGACACCAGCACCGCCGATCGGCTGCTGGACCGGCTGGGACCGCGGACCGGCAAGGACTACCTGCGGCTGCTGCTGGACCACTGCCTCGAGTCCGGGTATCTCGGCGCGCCACTGCCCTCCATCGAGGAGATGCTGGCGCGCGACGGCATCGGCGGAACCGGAGTGCGGGCATGAACGACGACGAACTGCGGACCCTGCTCGGCGAGCTGACACCGTCGAAGGCCAAGATCGACGCCTACCTCGGTGACACCTATCTGCTCGAAACCGTCGACCAGGCCGGACGGCTCGGTGTCGACGCCGAGCGCTTCGCCTGCGAGCATTCGCTGCTGCTGCTCAAACCCGACGCCATCGTGGCCCGCGCGGTCGAACCGACCCTGACGTGGCTGGCCGACAACGACTTCCAGGTCGTGGACGCCCACCGGGTGGTCGTGGATCGGCATGTGGCGCGAGCGCTGTGGTACTTCGCCTGGAACATCGCCTCCGCCGAACGTCGGCGGCTGGCCGATCTGCTGGTCGGCATCTCCGACGTGCTGGTGCTGGTGGTGCGCGGACCGGTGGGCGAGTTGCCGACGCCGGTGCGGCTGGCCGAGGCCAAGGGCGCCACCGATCCGCGCAAGCGGCGGCCGGGGGAGCTGCGGTATCTGCTGGGGCGGCACAACTATCTGCTCAATCTCGTGCACTCGCCCGACGATCCGGCCGATGTGCTGCGCGAGCTCGCGATCTACTTCGACGAGGACACCCGGTCGCGGGTCATCGCTCGCGCCCTCGAAGGCCGGGACCGCAGTGCCGAGGCCGCCGCGCTCGCCCGCGACCTCTACGACCAGGCCCCGGCCCGCAGCTTCGATCGGGGCGAGGCGGTCGCCCGGCTGTGCGCCGACTTGGACTCGGCGGCGCTGAAGTCCCTCGACGAGCGGATGGTGACCGCCGAACCCGGTTCCGACGCCGCGCAGGCCGCACTGCTGGACGTGGCGTGGTCCAGCGGTCTCGCGCTCGACGCCTGGTCGGTCATCGTGCTGGGTTCCTACGTACTTCCCATGCGCACCGGGACCGGATCGCAGACGCTGCGGCCCGTGGGCGCGACCGATTGGCTGGAGGCAAGACCGTGACAACCACACAACCCGTGCGCGGTACCGCGGCCGCCCGGCCCGGCGCGGCCCGCGCCACCCATGTCCGCACCATTCCGCGCGCGCTCGCGCACCGGCACGCGGTCGCGGAGGTCTTCGTCACCTCGCTCGAGGCCGAGACGGCCGACAGTTTCGTCGTCGGAGCCCAATTGCCGCGCATGCACGGGCATTACGGCGATCACGCCGGGGCGCTGGGCGAGCATCACGACCTGATCGCGGTCATGGAGGCGGCCCGGCAGGCGTCCATCGCGGTGACGCACGAGTTCTACGACGTGCCCACCGATCGGGCGTTCCTGGTGCGGACGTTCAACGGCAGCGGAATCGACAGCGGCGCTTGGGAAATCGGGGGAGCACCGGCCGATCTGGAGCTGCGGGTGCGGGCGCTGCGCGAGCATCGGCGCGGTGAGCTGCTGGAAGGATTGGACCTCGTCCTCGACATCGCCAGCGGCGGTGTCGCGATGGGAACGGTGGACGGATCGTTCTCCTGGGTCGCTCCGCGCCACTGGTCCGCGATTCGCGCCGGATACCGGAAACACTTGGGGCTGGGTCCGTTCGAGACGCCCGCCTCGGCGGGGCCGCGCGCCGCGGCGGCGCTGGTCGGGCGGGAGAATCCGCGCAACGTGGTGATCGGCGTCCCGGAAGTCACCGAGAGCCGGGCACGCGCCGCGGTCGTCGCCGACACCACCCATCCGATCCTGTTCGACCATCAGCTCGACCACGTGCCCGGCAACCTCCTCATCGAGGCGTGCAGGCAGACCGCGTTGACCGCTGTCGGGCCGCTCCGATTGGTCAGTGTGACCAGCGCTTTCGACCAGTTCGTCGAGCTCGACCTGCCGGCCGTGTGCGTCGCGGAGCGCACCGAATCCGGCGTCGACGCCACCGTCGTGCACTGCGAGATCCGCCAGGCGGGTGGCGTGGCCGCCCGGGTGGATCTCGAATTCGACCGGGCCGCACCAGCTTCGGAGGACACCCGCTCGTGAACACGGACCTGCTGACCGGCACTCGCGCGGTCCGGCGACGCCTGGACCTGCGGCGGCCGGTGGACAACCGGGATATCCGGGAATGCCTGGAGATCGCGGTCCACGCACCCAGCGGCTCCAACCGCCAGCCCTGGCGTTTCGTCGTCGTCCGCGATGTCGAGCTCAAGGCGAGCATCGGCGAGTACTACCGGAAAGGCTTCGCCGCCAACCTTTCCGGCCGCACACCCCGCCCGGATCAGCTGGCCGACCTGTCCTCGGGTCAGTTCCTGGCCGACAACCTGGCCGAGGTGCCCGCGCTGATCCTGGTGTGCTCACTGGGCCGCCCACCCGCCGAGGCGTCGGCTCTTCGGCTGGCGAGCTTCTACGGCTCGATCTATCCAGCCGTCTGGAATCTGCAATTGGCTTTGCGCGCACGGGGTTTGGGTTCGACGCTGACCACCGCGCACCTCGCCTACGAACGCGAGGTCGCCGACCTGCTCGGCATCCCGTTCGATGAGGTCACCCAGGTGGCGATGCTCCCCGTGGCCCACCTGCTGCCCGGCTCGGACACCTCGGTGCGGCGCACGCCCGCCGCCGAGCTGACCGGATGGGACGGCTGGGCGAAGCCCGCGGCCACACCGGCGGGGGAGGGCGCGGCGGGATGACCGATCTTGCTGAAAAGCATTCCAGCGCCGGTGTTTTCACCTCGGTCGGCCGTATTGCACACTTCACCCGCGTGATGTACAAGCCCCACTACCTGCTGTACGGCATCCTGTGGGTTTTCGCGCTCGAAGGCACCGCGGCCCTGTTGACCCGACCGCAGACCGGCTGGCACCCTACCGGCGCGACGGCCGCCCGGATCGCGATCGTCGCCATCGTCCTGCTCTACCTGCGCATGGTCGACGAACAGAAGGACCTCGACTACGACCGCATCCACAACCCCGACCGCCCGCTGGTCACCGGCGCGATCAGCGCGCTCGAATTGCGCGGCGCCATGGCCCTCATCGCGGTCGTCTCGATCGCGGGGAGCCTGGCGCTGTCGCTGCGTTCTGCTCTCGCCATCACAGCGGTCCTCGCCTACGGCCTGATCCTGTGGGGGCTGGAACAACTCTCAGCGACAGTCCGCACCAGCATCCTGCTGAACCTGCTGGTGACCTACCCGGTCCAGCTCCTGGTCACCGCCTACGTCATCCTCTCGGCCATCGACACCGGCGAGGCGTCCGCGCACGCCCGGGTCGCCTGGGTCGCGATCGTCTTCGCCGGTGCCTTCCTGCAATTCGAATTCGCCCGCAAGACGTCCCGAATCATCCGACCGGGGGAGATGTACTACTCCAACGCCCTGGGCTCCACCGGTAGCACCGCCGCGGGCTTGCTGTGCGCTGCGGCCGCGGCTATCAGCGAGATCGCCGTGGCGAAGCCCTGGGAATTCCACGGCGTAGCGGCGGTCATCGGCTGGATCCCGCTGGCGCTGACCGTGATTCCGATTGCGGGCGCCCGGCGCTACCTGCGCTCGACCGACGAGGATTACCCGGTCATCCCCGCGGTCCTGTTCATCCTCACGCTCTATCTGACGCTCATCGCGCAAGCGGTCGCGGCGACCGGCAACTGAGCATGCTCAGCGCTTCGCCGGGACCGACCGCGACCGCGGTGCGGCGGACTCGGCGGCATGCGGGAACACGAACTTGCGCATCGCCCACCACCGGAACGCGGTCGCCAGCAGGGTGCCGATCAAGGTCGCGCTGAGGAAGTCGGCAATGTTCTCCGCGAGCAGCGAGACATCCGGAGTCCGGTAGTCGAGGGCGTAGCGCGAAACCACCAGCGGCAGCTGGTTGATCACCAACCCGATACCGGCCACCAGGAAGAACATCGCGGCCTCGTGCCGCCGCTGCCGCCCGCCCCGCGCCGAGAACGCCCACTCCCGATTCAGCACATACGACAGGACCGTCGCCAGCAACACCGCGATGACGTTCGCCGTCACCGGCTTCCCCTGCAGCACAGTCCACTTGAGCCCGAAGAACATCGCGGAGGTCGCGATGAACGCGATCGCCCCCACCGTCAGGAACTTCAACAGCTCCGCGTTGCGCACGAACACCGACAACATCCGCTTCGGCACCAAGGCCGCGGCCACCCCGCTGACAGACACGCAGCCAGGCTATCGAACGATGTCGGCTCGCTCCATTCGGCCCGCTCCGGCGGTGCGGGCGCGGTGGATGCCGGTGAAGAGGAGGGCTACGCCGAGCCAGGCCAGCAGCCAGGGGATGCCGCGGAACATGGCGGCTGCCGCCAGCGACCAGAGGCCGATCGTCCAAGGGAGGAAGAGTGGGGGCACGATGTCGCGGCGGTCGAGCCAGAGGATCAGCAGGCCGAGGATGATGAGAGGAAAGGCGAAGCTGCCCACCGTGAGCCAATAGGCGCCGTTGGCGGGGCTCAAGGCGGTCAGGCTGTCGTCGGTCAGATGCCCGGCGAGCCAGGTTCGGGCGAAATGCGGTGATGTGATTGCCAGGCCGGTGAGGAGATGCCCGGCTCCCAGCAGCACCAATAGGCGGCCACCCCAGGTGATCATGTGTGGTCCCATCCTTTCGTGAGTCATGGTCGATGGGAGATATCGTCGGGCGGTCAGGCAGGTCGAGTATTGAACGAAACGGCAACGCCCGGCCCGGGTCCGGAGGTTGGGCGGGTGACCGATTCGGTGGCCTATCCGCGGGTCTACCCGGTCACGACGAGGGCTTGTTAGAGTTCGCCGCCGTCTTTGTTCCGGGGGGCGGGGATTCGATACGAGGATTGGGCTGTCGGGGATGAGACGTGTGTTCGGGGTGGGCTCGGCTGCCGTGGCGGCGTTCGTGACCGCGGTGGGCGCGGCGAACGCGGCTCCCGAGGACGTGAGCAATGGCGATCCGAATGTCGTTGCGCAGCAGCAGATCAGGCAGGTCACGGTCGGTGCCGATGTCGGGGCCGACACCTGGGTGTTCTCGCCTCCGGCGGGCGGGCTCACCTGCTACTGGGGTTATGTGCCGTTCCCGGGCCATGACTCGCAGGGCAAGCCGTACTCGCCGTGGGCGGACACGGTTCGCCTCGTGGGGCCCGCGGGCTGGCGTGAGCGCCTCGACAGTGGTGCGGTGATCGAGACCAACTGCTATATGCAGCGCGGTCAGCGGTAGTTCAGGCGGCGGAAAGACACGCTCGCGCACGCGAATCCGATGGCGGCGAGGATCGCGCACCACACGACGGCGGGCAGCGCGCGGTCGGCGGGGGTGCCGTCGAGCAGGCTGCGGATGGTGTCCACGACCGGGGTCGCGGGCTGGCGGTCGGCGATGCCGCGCAGCCAGGACGGCATGGTGTGGGTCGGGACGAAGGCGCTCGAGACGTAGGGGATGAAGGTGATGGCGTAAGTGAGGCCGCCCGCGGCCTCCGGATTACCGGCCGCCATACCCAGGGCCACCGCGATCGCGGTGATCGCGACCACGAACAATACGATCAAGCCGGTCGCGGCCAGCCAGCCCACAGGGCCCGAACCCGGCCGATAACCCAGCGCCACAGCCACGCCCACCGCGATGACGATGGCCGCCATGGTGCGGACGACCCCTTCGCTCAGATGTCCCGCCGACAGTGCCTGGCGATACATCGGCAGGGTCCGGAACCGGTCCACACTGCCGCGGGTCATGTCCGTGCAGACGCTGGTCGCCGTGATCGACGCGCCGAAACCAGTGCACAGCAACATGATTCCGGGGATCACATAGTTGAGGTAGGAGCCGCCGACCTCGATCGCGCCGCCGAACACATAGGTGAACAACAGCATCATCAGGATCGGCATGGTCAGCGAGATGACTAGGGTGTCGGTGCTGCGCAGGGTGCGGCGGGCACAGCGGCGGAACATCACCAGCGTGTCGGGCACGAGGTAGCGGACGGCGGTGGGCGCGGTCACCGGGCAGCGGCCTCGATGAGATCGGCCGCCCGCTCGGCGGTGCCCGTGGTGCGCAGGGTGGTCGCGAATTCCTTTACTCGCGTGCGGCGTTCATCGTTCAGGAGCGGAGCCAGCTCGGCGATCAAGCCTTCGGTGGTCAGCGCCGTGAAGGGCAGGTGCGCCCCCAAACCCAGCTTCGCCACCTGGCCGCCCCACATGGGCTGTTCGAACGAGACCGAGCACACGACCGTCGGCAGGCCCGCCCGCAGACTCTCGAACAGGGTGCCGATGCCGCCGTGATGCACGGCCGCAGCGCAGTGCGGGAAGATCTCGTCGTACGCGAAATCGGTGCCGACCAGCTTGATCCGGTCCCCGGTCGCGGTGGCGGCCACATCGAGATCGCTCCAGCCCGCGTGGACCAGGGCGCGGATGCCGAGCCGGACCACCACCTGCTCCACCATGGCGAAGACGGCGGCGGCGTCGTGGATCGGCATGCTGCCGAAGCCGAAGAACACCGGGGGAGCACCGGATCCGATCCATTCGAGCAGCTCGTTGTGGCTGCCGGAGAGCTCGCCCACGGCGGTGCGGGTGGCGCGGTCGAGGGTGAGGAAGCCGGTGAAGGGCCGGCGCTCGCCCCACTCCTCGGACAGGCCGGGAACCAGGGCCGGGTCGTAGATCTGGATCTCGGGGACACCGGCCCGGGCCAGCGCCGCCGCCGGACTGGCATAGGACTTGGGCAGTCCGAGCGTGCCGCGCAATTGGTTGAGGTAGCGCAGGAACACGACGCGGCGCAGGTTCTCGGCCAGCGTCCAGGTCGCCCGATTGACCGGCGCGGGCGGATTCCAGTGCGCCGGAAGCAATCCGGGGAACGGGTAGGCGCTGTTCATGCGGCACGGATAGTAGTGCAGGCTGACCAGCGGCACGCCCATGGCCTCGGCGATCGAGGAGGCGCGATCCTCGGTGACCGTGCTCGCCACGATCAGCTCGGCCTTCGAGCACACCTCGATCACCTCGCGGTTCATCCGCTCGGCGTACTCGGCCATCTGCTTGCCCACCAATTGCATCAGCCGCAGCGTATTGCCCGCCGCGAGCGCCCGCCGCCCTTCCTCGGAACTGTAGAGCCGCTGCACATCCGGTCCGCAGGCCTGCGCGGGAAGCCCTGCGGCGGTGACGAAGTCGACCAGATTCGGTGGCGCGCCCAGCAACACCTCGTGCCCGCGCCGCTGCAACTCGACACCGAGGCCCACGATCGGGTGAACGTCGCCCCGGGTTCCGGTCAGCGGTATCGCGATGCGCATGCGGCCTCTTTCGACACAGATGGTGGGATCAATAGACACTGTGCGGCGTGGCGGCCGCCGTCCAGACCGGAAAAATGTGGGCATTTCAGAACGGGTCGGCGCTGAGTAGGGTTCGGCTGATGCACATTGCGATGTTCGTGGACTACCACCCGGCCTCGCTCGGTGGGGTGCAGACCGCCGTCTCCGCACTGCGCCGCGGCCTCGAACGCGCCGGACACCGGGTCACCCTGTTCGTCGCACCCGACCGGACTGCCGCGCCGGACCCGGATATCGTTGCACTGCATCCGCTTTCGATCCCTGCCGTGAACGGCTTCGAGGTCGTCGCGCCGACCCGCCGCAACGCCGCGCTCATCGACGCCGAGTTCGCCGGGCGCGGGCCGATCGACATCGTGCACACCCAATCCACCTACGGCGTCGCCATCGCAGGAATGAAAGCCGCACGGCGGCACGGCATCCCGCTCGTGCACACCGCCCAGAGCCGCGACGACGCCTTCATCGAACACACCTCGCCCGCACCGTACCCGACCGCCTTGGCGCTGCGACTCCTGCACGGCCGCTACGTCCCGCACACCCATCACATGCCGCACCGGCCCGAGACGCGCGCGGCCCGGCACGCCTGGTGGACGATCAGCGGCCAAGCCCAAGCCGCCGACCAGGTGATCGCACCGACGGGCCACTTCGCGGATCTGTTGCTCGCCCACGGGGTGACCCGGCCGATCACGGTGATATCCAACGGAGTCGACGACGCCCTCCTCGAAGGGCGAACCCCCGCACAACGAACCGACGACGGCCCACTGCGCCTGGTCTGGTGCGGCCGACTGTCGGGGGAGAAGCGGCTGCTGGAATCGATCGAGGCAGTACGCCGGACGGACAACTGTGAACTCGATGTCTACGGTGAGGGTGAGCTGCACGGCGCGGCGGTGGGACGGATTGTCGAACGGCGGCTCGGGGACCGGATTCGCTTGCACGGCAGGGTGACCCAAGCGGAATGTCTCGACGCGATGGCGGCGGCCGACGCCCTGCTGTTTCCTTCCTACGGTTTCGACACCCAAGGCATGGTCCTGCTCGAGGCGGCGGCGGTAGGGCTGCCGGTCGTGTACACGGATCCTGCTCTGGCCGAATCGGTTCCGGCGGGGATACGCGCAGCCGACGTCACCGTCGACGCGCTGGCCGACACCCTCGCCAAACTCGTGGCCGACCGCTCGCTACTCGCCGAGCTGCGAACCGCGTTGACCGGACAGACCGACGCTGTCCGCCAATCGAGGCAGATCGCAGCAGTTTTGGAAGTCTACCGACTGGCCGCCGCCGATGCGCCCACCGCGCTGGCGGATGATGTGGCGGTGTTCGGGCGCAGGCCCCGCGCACGGGGCGGGAAGGCCGCGGCGGTCCGCCGGGACCGGCGGACCGCGGCCACATCGGAGGACCGTCGACAGTCCGCCGACGCGATCGTGGTCGCGGTGCCGGGCGCGGAGGGAGCGAGCATGACTGTCGGTCGGAGGGGCAACGGGGTGGGCGCCGTCATGAGGACGCTGGCGGGGATCCGGGCCGCCGCGCTGCGCACCGCTGGCACAACCCCCGCCGCTCCGATCGCTGTCGCCGATTTCCCGGCCGTCATGCCGCGGACACTGGCCGAAATACCCACCGCGCCCGGCGCTGTGCCCGTGCTCGGGCACAGTCTGCGGGCGCTGACCGACGCGCCGGGTTTCGTCACCTCGTTGCCGCGGTTGGGGCCGATCGTGCGGGTCCATTTCGGGCGGCAGACCGGGTATGTGCTCACTACGCCGGATCTGCTGCGCGAGGTGAATCTCTCGGACGCGGAATTCGAGCGGGAGGATCTGAGGGAAGCGATCGCCGATATCGCGGGTGGGGCGGTGAATGTGCTGCGCGGGCCCGAGCATCGGCTGCGGCGGCGGATGATCTCGCCCGCGCTGCGGCAGACCCGGCTGGCCGAATATGCCGAAGCCGCGGCGGATATCGCGAACTCGTGGGCGGCCGGACTGCCGAGGGGGGAGCGGGTCGACCTCATGGACGAGGCGCACGGGCTGGTGCTCGACACCGTGTCGGCGACGTTGTTCACGGCGGATTTCGGTGACAGTGCGCGGCGGGAGATTCGCGACAGTGTGCCGTGGCTGCTCAGCCAGGTGATCGTGCGGACCGCGTTGCCGCCGCAGCTGCGCAGGATGCGGGTGATCGCGAACTATCGCTGGCGCAGCAAGGCTCGGCACCTGAGGGCGGCGGTGGGGGCCGTGGTCGCCGAATATCGCAGGCGGGATGAGGATTTCAATGATGTGGTGTCGGCGTTGATCCGGCATACCGACAGCGAGACCGGGGAGCGGTTGTCGGACGACCACATCATCGATGAGGCGATTCTCATGCTCGCGGGTGGGGTGGGGTCGATGGCATCGCTGACCGGGTGGTTGTGGCACGAGGTGAGTCTGCGGCCCGATATTGCCGAAAAGCTTTATGGCGAGCTGGATTCCGTGGTGGGGACCGGGGATGTGCGGCCGGAGCACCTGGGGTCGATGCCGTACCTGAAGCAGGTCGTGTCGGAGACGATTCGATTCTGGGGTCCGTGGATCAGCGCCGCCAATGCGAGCGCCGATCTGCCGATCGGCGAGGTCACCATCCCCGCCGGGTCGGCGATCATGTTCAGCCCCTACATGGTTCAGCACGATCCGCGCTGGTTCAGCGACCCCGAGACCTTCGATCCGGAGCGCTGGAACGCCGAGAACGCCGCCGATACCGCGAAGAAGGCCATGATCTCCTTCGGTGTCGGCCGCCGTCGTTGCCTCGGTGACCATTTCGCCATGCTGGAGATCGCCCTGGCCTCGGCGGCGTTGCTGTCACGATGGCGCGTCACACCGGTACCGGGGCACCGGGTGCGCGCCTCCAACCGCGACTTCGTCCTCTCGCCCTCGGCGCTGCCGGTCACGCTGCGGCCGCGTTGAAAGAGCGTCAGTCCAGCAGTACCGGGAGCTCCTGCAGCGAGTGGATCAGGGTGCTCGGGTGCCAGGTCAGGGCCGCGTCGCGAGGCGACAGGCGGAGGTTCGGATAGCGGGAGAGCAAGGCGGAGAAGGCTACCCGGGCCTCGATGCGGGCCAGGGGCGCGCCGACGCAGAAGTGGATGCCGTGGCCGAAGGCGATGTGGCCGGAGGTGTCGCGGCCGATGTCGAGGGTGTCGGGGTTCGGGTAGCGGTCCTCGTCGCGGTTGGCCGCGATGAGGGCGATGAACACGAATTCGTCGGCCGGGATGTCGACGCCGGCGATGGTGACCGGTTCCGAGGTGTAGCGGATGGTGCTGATGTTCACCGGGCCGTCGAAGCGCAGGAACTCCTCGACGGCGTCGGGGATCAGTTCGGGCTCGGCGCGCAGGGCGCGGGCCTGCTCCGGGTTGCGCAGCAGGGCGAGAGTGCCGTTGGCGATCAGATTGACGGTGGTGTCGTGCCCGGCGACCAGCAGCAGGAAGGCCATGCCGACCTGCTCGGTCTCGGTGAGGGTGTCGCCGTCGTCGGCCGGAACGGCCAGCGCGGAGAGCAGATCCGCGGTGGGATGCGCGGCCTTCTCCCGGACCAGCCCGGTCAGGTAGGCCCCCATGTCGCGGGCGGCGGACTCACGGTCCTCCTCCACCCCGGCCACGGCGACCAGCGCCTTGGTCCAGGTCTGGAAGTTCGCGCGGTCGGCGAGCGGGACACCGAGCAGTTCGCAGATCACGGTGATCGGCAGCGGTTCGGCGAAGTCGTGCAACAGGTCCGCCTCGTGGCGGCCGTCGAGGGCGTCGAGCAGGTCCGCCGCGATCTCCTCGATCCGCGGCGTCAACTCCGCCACCCGGCGCGGGGTGAAGGCCCGCATGATCAGCTTGCGCAACCGGGTGTGGTCGGGCTGGTCGAGATTGAGCATGTTGTTGAACAGCACCAGATCCCGCGGGTCCGGCTGCGGCAGGCCGCGTTTGGTGGCGAGCAGGCCGTTGGTGGCGAGGTAGTTCTTGGCCAGGCGCGGGTCGTTGAGGGCGGCGCGGCCCGCGGCGTAGTCGAGGATGACCCAGCGCACGATCCCGTCGGGATAGCGAACCCGGCGCACCGGGCCCTCCGCACGCCAGCGGCGATAATGCGAATGCGGATCGGCGAAGAATTCCGGCCCGATGGACTCGATGCGGTCCAGGGCTTCGATGTCGGCCATACCGCCGACAGTATCCGATGTAATTGCTTGCGGCGAGTAATGATTCGTCACACGGCTTTCTCGATCGCCCGATCGGAGCTGGAAATGGAATGTCCTGCGGCAAACCATAATTCACCGGAAGCTGATCGAATTCACCCGACACCGGCAGGCTAGGGAGGACGAATCCATGACCAGCACACACGTGAACGGCGAGGCGCAGATCGACGCGACGGTGGACCGGCGCGTCGACGAACTGACGACGGTCTTCCAGCGGGGCCTGGACGAGAAGCTGGGAGTCGGCGCCTCGCTGGGCATTCGGCTCGATCGCGCCGGTGACGGCTACACGCGCTACTACCTGGACCCGAACCCGGCCACCATCAACGCCATGTTCACCGTGCACGGCGGGGTGATCGCGACACTGATGGACACCGCCATGGGCAGCGCGGTGTTCACCAAGCTCGGCGACAACACCGCCTACACCACCCTCGAGTTGAAGGTGAACTTCATCCGCTCGGTCGCCATCGACGGCAGCCGGTTGACCTGCGAGGCCACCGCCGTGCACGTCGGCCGTCGCACCGCCACGGCCGAGGGGCGCATCACCGACGCCAACGGCAAGCTGATCGCGCACGGATCCACCACCATCCTGGTGCTCGGACCCCAGGGCTGACGTCCTCGCACGAAAGAGCCCGGTTCCCCACGGAACCGGGCTCTTTCGTATCGGGTGGTCAGGCCAATGCGCGGCACTGGCCGATGAACACCGCCAGTTCATCGAGCCGATCGGTGCGCGCGTCCACCGCACGGTCGAGCACCCGCAGCAGATGCTCGTACGCGGCCGTGTGGTCGTAGTCGGCCACGTCGGCGATGCGCAGCGCCCAGCGCCAGTAGCCGCGCAGCGTATCCGCCAGCGGCATGCGGAATCCCGCCACGACATCGCGGATCGGCTCCACCACCGCGTCACCCTGCACCCGCAGATACCGGCTCACCACATCGGCCATGAAGCTGAAATGCCGGGCCTCGTCGCGAGCCAGACGTGACAGCACCGCCGCCAGAACGGGATCGCCCGACACGTCCCGCAATTGGTGGTAGTACATCTGGGTCGCCTTCTCCTGCACCAGCGCGTAGGCGAAGAACTGCACCGGATGCTCATAGGGCAGGTCGAACGGCTTGCGGCCCTCCACCGCCAATTCCGTGCGCAGGGTGTCGCGTTCGGCGATGCCGGAGTCCACCTGGTAGCGGTTCAACGCCCGGGCGTGGGTGTCCTCCTCGAGGGCCCAGCGCACCGTGAAGTGGTACAGCTCCCGATTGTGTTCGAACGCGGGCAGTTCGACACTGTCGTCGACCGGGAAGAACCGCTGGTACACATCGAAATACCCGGGCAGGTGATCCTCGATGAAGGTCACGAACTGCACCGCCGAGCGCTGCCCCTCGGTGAGCCGTCCGGCATCGGCGGCGGCCCAGTCGAATTCGGTCTCCACGTCCCACGCTCGCGCGGCCGGTGAGGCGGCCAGGAAGCCGTCCACGGCCTCGACCAGTTCACCGACCGGCAGCAGGTCCGATTGCCTCGTCATCTCCGCTCCCGGCTCTCAGCGCGCCTTGCGGCAGCCCAGCGCGTAATGCTTGGTGGTGTAACCCCATCCGGCATTGGCGACCTCCAGGTAGTGCCGCAGCTGGGCGGCCAGACCGGGCCGGTGCGCGTCGATGAGATCGGCGGCCACGTCCACATTGGCGATCCAGTCCTCGATGGTGCGCCGGTACTGGTCGGTGAGATCGTCGACCGAGGTGATCGAGAAACCGGCATCCTCGGCGGCGGTGACCAGCTCGGACAGCGGACGCAGCGAACCCCAGCCGAAGATGTCGTTGCGCACGAACTCGGTGCCGGCGCGCTCGTCGAAAGCGCGGCGCGCGGCGGCATTGCGGAAGCAGCTCTCCGACACATACAGCGAACCGCCCCGGCGCAGCACCGCGCGGGCCTCGATGAAGACCCGGTCCAGATCCGGCATGTGCACGATCGAGCCGAGCATGGTGACCGCGTCCTGGCTCTTCGCGGGCAGCTCCATCTCCTCGAAATGCCCGACCCGCGTCCGCACCTGACGCTCCACGCCCCGGGCCAGCGCCTGGGTCGCGATGTATTCGTGCTGGCGCGGCGCGGGACTCACACCCAGGGTGTCGCACCCGTACTCCTGGGCCATGAACAGGATGAGTGATCCCCAGCCGCAACCGATGTCGAGCAACTGCTCGCCGCCCTGGATGCCCAGGCGTCTGGCGACGAACCGCAGCTTGTTGCGCTGCGCGAGTTCCAGGGTGTCGGTGTCGTTCTCGTAGAGCGCCGAACTGTACTTGCGCAGCGGATCCAGGAACTGGCCGAAGATCTCCGGATCCAGGTCGTAGTGCTGATTGGTGTCGGCGGTGACGGGGGCGCTCATGCTGTCGATTTCGAGGCTCATGCCGCGGCCCGCACGGCCTTGTCCACGACCGCCGCCACCTCGGCGAGGGTGGCGGTGCCGAAGACGTCCTCGTCCTCGAGCTCGATGTCGTAGGTGCGCTCGATGCGGGCGATCATGCGCAGCACCCGCACCGAATCCACGCCCGCCATGCCGCGCAGGTCGGCGTCGGGGGTGAGGGTCGACTCGGGCAGGCCGGTCTCGGCGGCGGCGATCTCGGTGACGGTGCGCAGGATGTCGTCGGTCATGACGGAACTCCATTCGGGGACAGGGCGGTTGCCGTGGTGAGGGCCTGGGCGAGCAGGGCGACCTCGTCGTCGCGCAGGGACAGCTGATGGCGCACGGACTCGAGCGCGAAGGGCCGGTAGGTGGCGGCCGAGGCGGCGCACACGGCGTCGTCGGCGTCGCGGATCTCGGCGGTCGCCTGGATCAGGCCGCCCGAGCCGGTCTCGGAAAGCTGTGCCACGCAGCGGTATTCGCGGTCGATCAGCAGCGGGGTGAGGAACCGGGTGCGCTGGGAGACGGTGAAGGCGGGCACGTGCCGGGCCAGCACGATGAGATTGCCCATCACCTCGTCGCAGATGACGCCGGTCAGGCCGCCGTGCACGATGCCGGGATACGACTCGAAAGCGCGATCCAGGCGGAAACGCGCCTGCAAACCGTCACCGTGCGGGGTGAAGGTCAGGCGCAGCCCGGACACGTTGTGCGGGGAGCAGCCGAAGCAGTGGTAGTCGGGGATGACCGACCAGGGCACGCGCACGACCTCGGGGTCGGCGGGCGGCGGTGTCGCGGCATCGGAGGACAGTGCGGTCATGGGCGGGCCTGGGCGATGGCCTCGGCCAGCGCGCGGCGGACCTTGGCATTGCTGGACAGGTCCAGCCCGGTCATGGTCGCGAAGGTGCGGCGCACCTTGTCGTGCAGCACCTCCAATTCGCCCTCGGCGGCGACCTGTTCGAGGAACAGCTCGAAACCGGTGTCGATGGTCTCGTGATCGCTCAGCTCGGCGATCCCGGCCTTGAACGTGCTCACCGGGTGCTTGATCTTGGCCTCGGAGCTGTAGACGTAGAGCGTCTCGAGCACCGAGGGCAGCTCCTCGGGCCGCCGCTCCAGCCGGCCGGTGGCGTAGTGGATGAATTCGCGGGCGTGCCCGGCCTCGTCGCGACTCGCGTTGAGCAGCAGCGACTTCAGCACCGGCTCCTCGACCCACGACGACACCGCGCGGTAGACGTGGTTGACGGTCAGCTCGGAGATGATGTTGGTGGCCAGCGTCGCCGACGGCGTGGTGCCCGGCGCGTAGGGCTCGCGCATGGCGTCGACCGCCGCGTCCTGCACGTCCTCGCCGATGGCGCGCAGCCAGGAGCGGAAGGCGTAGTGGTGCTGGACTTCCTGATAGCCCCACACCACCGCGAAGGTGGAGAAGTCGTAGTCGTCCACGAACTCCGCGAGGAAGCCGTGCACGGCCGCGATCACATTGGACTCGCCCATGGCCGCGCTCTTGGCCAGGGTGACGTATTCGGGCCGGACCAGGTCCTTGTCGACGGTGTCGAAGCCGAGGTCGCCCAGCTTCCAGTGCAGGCGCTCGTAGTGGCGGAAGACGTCATAACTGTGCACGAGGTACTCCGGTTCGCGAGGGATGGAAGGGCGTCATTGCCGCGGGGTGAGGAGGTCGCGGGCGGCCAGGCGGCGCAGCTTGCCGCTGCTGGTGCGGGGGATCGTGCGCGGTGCCACCAGATGGACTTCGACCGCCGCCAAACCGAGTTCGGCGGCAATACGATCGGCGATGGCGCGCGAGAGCGCGACGGCTTCCTCGCCCTCGCATTCGGTCTCGGCGATCACGGCGATCACATCCGCACCGTCGGGGTCGGCCGAGGCGGTGCAGCGGCCCTTGTAGATACCGTCGAGATCGGCGACCACCGCCTCGACGTCCTGGGCGTAGTGGTTGACCCCTCGCACGGTGATCATGTCCTTGCAGCGGCCGGTGACGAAAAGCTCACCGCCACGCAGGTATCCGAGGTCACCGGTGCGCAGCCAGCCGTCGACGAAGCGATCGGCCACCGCCTCCGGGTCGGCGCTGAGGTAGCCGCCGGTCACCGACGCGCCGCGAATGAGGATCTCGCCGACGCGGCCGTCGGGGAGCTCGATGCCGCTGTCGGTGGAGACCACCCGCAACGCCAGGCCGTCCACGGCCGCACCGACTCCGGCCACGGCTCGCGCGCCGGGTTGCTCGGGTGAAACCGGTTCGGCCACAGCGGCATCGGCCAGCAGTGCGCGGTCGACCCATTCGAACAGTGGGTCGCGGCCCAGCGGCGGGAAGGCGACCGCCAGGGTGGCCTCGGCCATGCCGTACACGCCGAACATGCTGCTGGGCGCGAATCCGGCGGGCGCGAAGCGCTCCAGGAATCGGGACACCACGTCCTGCGAAATCGGTTCCGCACCATTGAAGGCGATGCGCCAATGCCGCAGATCCAGCGCGGCGACCTGCTCGGGCTCGACCGCCGCGAGCAGCGCCTCGTAACCGAAACTCGGCATGGCGGTGATGGTGGTGCCGCTGGCGGCGAACTCGCGCAGCCAGCGCGCGGGATCCTTCACGAACGACAAGGGCGACCACAGGTGGGCGGGGATGCCGCGCAGAATCGCCGACAGCGTCCCGAACAAGCCCATGTCATGGAACAACGGCAGCCAGAACCCGCCCTGATCCTCGAGATCCAGGGCGATGCCGCGCCGGATCGCGGCCAGGCCGCTGAGCACCTGGCGATGGGTCAGCTTCACGCCCTTGGGCAGCGCGGTGCTGCCCGAGGTGAACTGCACGACCGCGAGGTCATCGGGGCGAAGTTCCGGCAGCCGAACCGATTTGGTCCCAGCCCCGGCCGAGGTGCCCGCTCCAGCAGCAATCGCCGCCCCGCACAAGATCTCGGCCTCAGCCGAACCCGCCGCCCCGACCGAGCCCGTCGCCTCGACCGAGTCCGTCGCCTCGACCGAGTCCGTCGCCTCGACCGAGTCCGTCGCCTCGACCGAGTCCGTCGCCTCGACCGAGTCCGTCGCCTCGACCGAGTCCGTCGCCTCGACCGAGTCCGTCGTCCCGACCGAGTCCGTCGTCCCGACCGAGTCCGTCGTCCCGACCGAGCCCGTCGTCCCGACCGAGCCCGTCGCCTCGACCGAGCCCGTCGTCCCGACCGAGCCCGTCGTCCCGACCGAACTCGTCGCCTCGACCGAGCCCGTCGCCTCGACCGAGCCCGTCGTCCCGACCGAGCCCGTCGTCCCGACCGAACTCGCCGCCCCGACCGAACTCGTCGCCTCGACCGAGCCCGTCGTCCCGACCGAACTCGTCGCCTCGACCGAGCCCGTCGCCCCGACCGAACCCGCCGCCCGAGTCGCAGTCGTCGCCTCAGCGGAACCTGTCGCCCCAGCGGAGACCAGGCCGCCGTCGGAAGGATCCGCTTCAGCGGAAAGTGCAGTCGTGCTGAGGAATTCCACGTCTACGGCGTCGTGTAGGAGAGGGATCATTTCGGCGAAGGTCGGCGACACCAGTACTGTGCGCATGCCCGCCGCCGCGGTGATGGCCGCCAGTTGCTGGGGGTAGCCGCCGGCGCGGCGGGTGCTCGCGGGCAGGGGCAGGGGAGTGGCCGCGCCGCCTGCCGCCGCGATACCGAAGAAGCTCACCAGGAATTCCGGTGCGTTCGGGCACAGGATGCCCACCGGCTCGCCGCGGGCGACACCGCGTCGCACCAACTCGGCTGCCGTTGTCAGCGACAGCCGATGCAGGCGCGCGTACGGCAGCCGTTCACCGGTCGACCAGAATGTCGCCACGACGCCGGGATGCGCGGCCGCGATGTCGGCCAGCCGATCCGGCAGTGTGCCTTCCGAATTCAGGGAATTCATGATGATCACGACAACAGCGAATTGTGTCCGCGCGCTGAACTCCCTGTTAATCGCGGGCGGTGATAAGCAGCGTCGATCGTCCAAATGTCGTGCCCGATAAAGGGATACGGCAATCGGGCGATAGGCGTCGACAATGGACGGACGGCGCAGGTGCTGAGCCCGTGAGGATGAATCCCGAAATTGGCCCGCACAATTCAGGAGTCGCCGGTGAGTGCCGATCCCGCCGCGGTCGCGGAAAGTACCCGGGTGCAACAGGCCGTCGTGGAGAGCGTCGCGCCGCAGTTCCGGCACAACCCCTACGACAGCTATGAGATCCTGCGCGCCACCGGGCCGTTCGTGCCCGGACCGCACGGGACCCACCTGGTCACCCGGCACGCCGAGGCGCAGGCGATCCTCATCGATCCGCGCTGGAGCCACGCCGAGGAACCCGAACTGCTGCACGGGGACAGCGATGTCGAGCTGCCGGGGTCGTTCCTGTGGATGGAGCCGCCGGACCATACGCGGCTGCGCGGGCTGGTCGGCAAGGCGTTCACCTCACGTACGGTGACCTCCTTGCAGGCCCGTGCCGAGCACCTCGTCGAGGACCTGCTGACCGCGATCCTGGCCGAGCGGGAGGTGGATCTGCTGGAGACGTTGGCCTATCCGGTGCCGCTCACGCTGATCTGCGAAATGCTGGGCGTGCCCGCCGAGGCGCATGCGCAGGTCCGGGCCATGTCGGCCGGGATCGCCCGCGGCCTGGATCCCGATGTGCTGCTCAGCCCCGAGGAGCTGGCCGCGCGCACCGCCGCCGTGCACGAATTCACCGAATTCTTCGGCGATCTCGTCGAACAGCGCCGCGAGAACCCGCAGCCGGACGTGATCACGGCCCTGGTTCAGGCCGAGGAGGCCGGGGTGCGGCTGACCCACACCGAGCTCATCGGGACCCTGCTCATCCTGGTGGTCGCCGGACACGAGACCTCGGTCAACTTGATCGGCAACGGCGTGCTCGCCCTCATCCGCGAGCCCGGCGAGTTCCGGCGGCTGCGCGACGATCCAGACCTCGCCGGGCCCGCCGTCGACGAGGTGCTGCGCTACGACGCGCCCGTGCACCTCACCACCCGCACCGCGCGCGCCGAGATCACCGTCGGGGAGCGGACTTTCGCGCCCGGCGACGCGGTCATCGTGCTGCTGGGCTCGGCCAATCGCGATCCGGCCGCCTTCCCCGACGCCGACCGGTTCGACCTGGGCCGCTACCTGCCCGGGCAGCGCGCCGAACGGCACCTGTCCTTCGGGCTCGGGCTGCACTACTGCCTGGGCGCGCCCCTGGCCCGGCTCGAGATGCGAACGGTGCTGCGCGCCCTGGGCGCTCGCGTCACCGACCTGGGCCTGCTGGCCGAACCCTCGTACCGGCCCAACGTCGTCGTGCGGGGCATGTCCGAATTGCGTGTCCGAGTGGAGGGCCGATGAGCACCGCCGTACCCGAGATCACCTTCGACGCCTTCGACCCCGAGCACCGGGCCGACCCGTATCCGGCGTATCGCCGGGTGCGCGACGCCGGGGCACTGTTCCCGTACCGCTTCGGCGACGTCCCGGTCACGCTGATCACCCGCTACGAGGAATGCTCGCAGGTGCTCACCGGAAACGACTGGGGCCACGGGTATTCCGCGGGCATCAGCCCGTTCCGCGACACCACCGCCGCCATCCCCGGCTCGTTCGTCCGCATGGACCCGCCCGAGCACGGCCGCTACCGCAAACTGGTGGCCAAGGCGTTCACCCCGCGCACGATCGCCGAGCTGACCCCCGTGGCCGGTCGGGTGGTCGACGAACTGGTGGACGCGGCCCTGGCCCGCGGCAGCTTCGACATCATGGAAGACCTCGCCGTGCCACTGGCCGTGGCCATGATCCCGGTCCGGCTGCTCGGCGGCGACCCCGCCGACGCGGCCCGATTCCGCGAGTGGCAGCTGGCCATCGCCCGCGGCAGCGACCCGGACTCACTGCTGGACGAGGGCGCGGTGACCGTACGCGGACAGGCGGCCATGGCGTGTATGGGGTACTTCGCAGAGCTGGTGCAGCGCAAGAAGCACAGCCCCACCACCGACCTCCTCGGCGAGCTGGTCACCGCGAGCGTCGAGGGTGACTTCCTCACCGAGCCCGAGGTCGTCGGCCTGTCCCTGCTCCTTCTGGTCGCGGGCATGGAGACCTCCATCAACCTGATCGGCAACGGCATGCTCGCCCTGCTCCGCAACCCCGATCAGTGGAACCTGTTGCGCGACAACCGCGACCTGGTTGAACCCGCCCTCGACGAAATGCTCCGCTACGACGCTCCCACCCAGTTCACCATCCGCGTAGCACTGAACGACACCGTGGTCGGCGGCCACCAATTCCGCCGCGGCGACGGCGTAGTCGTTCTCACCGCCTCGGCCAGCCGCGACGACCGCGTCTACCCCGACGCCGACCGCTTCGACATCACCCGCTACGCCGGAACCCGCCCCGCCCGCAAGCATCTGGGCTTCAGCCTCGGCATCCACTACTGCGTCGGCGCACCCCTCGCCCGCCTCGAGGCCGCCACCGCCCTGCAAGCCCTCCTGGACCGTGCCCCCGACCTGCGTCTGGCTGCCACCGATATCGAATACCGCCCCAGCCTCATCCACCGAGGCGTCATGGCCCTCCCGGTCGCGATATGACCGCGCCCGGGCGAGGTAGCGGTATGAACCAGGCGGACCGGCACACGATCACGCGGGTCACGAATTTCGAACGGGACAACCCGGGTCCGTGCGAAGTACGCGGCGGCATCGGGCAGTGCGGATACTTGCACGAGCCGATGTACCGCGCGCCCGTGTGCGTCGTGGCGCGGATGCCCGTCGAATTCAGCACGCGTGGGGGTCTCGCACGCGAAGCCACGGAACCGGGTGCGGCGTGCGACCGCGTCGGGCGTGGCGGATATTGCCGCTGGGGGGTGACCCAATGACCGCACCCGAGGCCGGTGGGGCGGAGCGGCATGCGATTGTCATCGGCGCGGGTGTCGCGGGGCTGCTCGCGGCACGGGTGTTGGCCGAATTCTGTACGCGGGTCACGATTCTCGAGCGGGATACGGCCGAGCCGGGTGTGGTGCGGCGTGGGGTTGGGCAAGGCGCGCACCTGCATGGGTTGCTGGATCGCGGGCGCAGCATCATCGAGGATCTGTACCCCGGGTGCACCGACGATCTGGTTGCCGCCGGTGCGCACACCGCGGAGGTGCTCGTCGGGACCCGCTGGTATATCGGCGGATCCCGGCTGGCCGCCACCGCGACCGATCTCACCTCGGTCATCGCCACCCGGCCGCTGCTCGAGTCCGTCCTGCGCCGACGCACCCTAGAGCTACCGAATGTGACGCTGCGTGAGGGTATTACGGTGCGCGGGTTGACGGGAGATGGTGAGCGCGTCACCGGCGTGCGAGTGACCACCCACCGCGACTCGCGCCAGGACGGCGACCACGGAGCAGCCTCGGACACACCCGCGATCGACGACGGGGTGCGCCGGAGCGGTTCCACGGACGCGGCCGACGACGGTGCGGGGGAGGGCGAGCCGCGTAGTGCAGGCGGCGCTGACTCCGCCGACACCGAGATCGTGGGCGCGGATCTGGTCGTGGATGCCAGCGGACGAGGCTCGCGAATCTGCGAGTGGCTGCGGGTGATCGGCGCGACGGCGCCTGTCGAGGAGCGACTCGAGGTCGATCTCGGGTATGCCTCGCGGCTGTATCGGCACCGGGACGGGCTGTTGGGCGGGCATGCGTCGGTGATCATCTCGACCGGGGCCGACGGTCGTGGTGGTGGAGCCGTGCATGTCGAGGGTGACCGTTGGCTGGTGACGTTGGCGGGGATGATGGGTGATCATCCGCCCACCGATCCGGCAGGATTCCACGCCTATGCCGCGACCCTGTCCGCGCCCGATATCCACGAGATCGTCACGGCTGCGGAGCCTCTCGGTGACGCGGTGCCGTACCGCTTCCGGTCCTCGGTGCGCCGCCGCTTCGACCGGGAACCCGAGGTGCCCGCGGCGCTGGTGGTGCTCGGTGACGCGCAATGCGCGTTCAATCCGCTCTATGCCCAGGGCATGACCGTGGCGGCGCTGCAGGCGGCCGTCCTGCGGGAATGCCTCCGCATCGGCTTGCCGTTCGCGGAGCTGCCCGCACGGTTCTACGCGGCCGCCGCCGAGGCCGCCGACACCGCCTGGCAGCTGGCCGCCGCATCGGATCTGCGTCATCCCGCCGTTGCGGGACGGCGTGGCCTGCGCACCCGGCTCACCAATGCGTATGTGGCGCAGACATATCGCGCCGCCCACCATGACTCGCTGGTCGCACGGACGTTCATGCGGGTCGCCCATCTCGTCGAAACGCCCGCCGCGCTGGCCGGTCCGGCGCTGGTGGGACGAATCATGCTGCGCGGCAACGGGGCCGCGGCCACCATGTCAGCCCACCACTGAAACCAGGAGGACCGCAATGGTCGCCCCAGAGGTGAACATCGCAGCCCGGGAGCAGGATCCGGCCGTCACGGCCGCCCTGGTCCAGCTGTTCGGACCCGACGGCCGATCCGATCCCTACACCCCCGCCAAGGTCCTGCGCGATGCCGGACCCATCCACCTGACCCCGCTCGGGCATCACGTGCTGACCCGCTACGAGGACTGCGCGGCCGTGCTGTCCACCACCGCGTGGAGTCATGCCGAAGAGGCCGGGATGATGCACCCGACCGTCGCGCCCGAGGACGCGCCCGAAGAACTGCCCACCTCGTTCCTGTGGATGGAGCCGCCGGACCACACCCGGCTGCGCAACCTCGTCACCAAGGGATTCACCCCGCGCACGGTGACCCGGCTGCGGCCGCGCATCGAGGAACTCGCCGAACAGCTCGTCGACAAGGCCCTGGAAGCGGGTGAATTCGATCTCGTCGAGACCATCGCCTACCCGCTGCCGTTGATCATCGCGTGTGAGCTCATCGGGGTGCCCGAAGAGGCGTACGGGCAGGTGCACCAGTGGTCGCAGGACCTGGCGCGCGGGTTCGACCACGACTACACGCTGCCCGCCGAATGCCTGACCGCGCGCAGTGCGGCCTCGCGCGGATTCATGGGGTACTTCCGGGAGCTGCTCAACGAGCGGCGCACCGACCCGAAAGACGATCTGCTGAGCGCGCTCTCGCTGGTCGAGGACCGCGGTGACGTGCTCACCGAACAGGAACTGCTCGCCACCTGCATCACCACCTTCGTGGCCGGGCACGAGACGACCGCCAACCTCGTCGGCACGGGCATGCTGCGGCTGCTGCGCGCACCGGATCAGGTGCGGGCCATGCGGGAACGGCCGGAACTGACCGCCTCGGCGCCGGACGAGCTGCTGCGGCTGGAACCCTCGGTGCAGATCACCACCCGGGCGGCCACGCGTCCGATCACGGTGGCCGGGCACGATTTCGAGCCCGGCGACGGTGTGGTGGTGCTGATCAACTCCGCCAACCACGACGAGCGGGTCTTCCCAGCCCCGGAGAGTACCGATGTGGCCCGCTACTCTGACCCGATGAACCCGGCCAAGAAGCACCTCGGGTTCAGCCTCGGCATCCACTACTGCCTCGGCGCGCCGCTGGCGCTGCTCGAGATGGAAGTGCTGCTGGACGTGCTGCTGCGCAAAGTCTCTGCCATGGAACTGCTTTCGGAGAACCCGCCGTTCAAGCCGAACGTCGTGATCCGCGGGCTGGAATCGCTGCGGGTGGGGTTCCGGCCCGCCTGAGTCCCCGCCGGGTGGTGTAAAAGATTCTGTACATCATGTCGGCTTTGTTTTACATTGGACGCATGCCCTACGAGGAGAAGCGAACCTGGATCCTGGGTGTCGCGTCCGTCGTCTCCTACGTGATCTACCTGGTCGTCGTGCTCGTGCGGGCACGCGACCAGGCCCTCACGTCCGTCTCCTTCGCCGCGCCGCTGCTGTGGGCCGTCGGCGGGTCGATCCTGGCCTCGATCATCGGCAGTATCGCAGTCGCCATCGGCTCCCGGGAGGGAGATCGGAAAGACCAACGCGACAAGGAGATCGACCTGCGCGGCGCACAGATCGGCGGCGCGTTCACCGCGCTCGGCGCGGGCGGCGGACTGCTGCTCAGCCTCGCCGACGCGGACCGGTTCTGGATCGCCAACGCGATCTATCTCGGCCTCACCCTCGGCGCCCTCGTCAGCGCGGCCGCCAAACTCGTCGCCTACCGGCGGGGGATGTGGCCATGGTGAGACCCACCAAGGTACTCAACAATATTCGCGCGCTGCGCTTCACCAACGGTGAGATGACCCAGGCCGAACTGGCCGACCGGCTCGGTGTGACCCGCCAGACCGTCATCGCCATCGAACAGGGCAAGTACTCGCCGTCACTGGAGATGGCGTTCGAAATCGCCCGGGTGTTCCGTGCACCGCTGAGCGAGGTCTTCGAGTACCCGGAAGAAGATGAGCCATGAAGGCTATAGCGCAAGACGCCTACGGCACCACCGACATGCTGTCCTACACCGACGTTCCCACGCCCGACGCGGGACAGGACGGGGTGCTCCTCCGGGTCCGCGCCGCGGGCGTGGACCCCAGCGTCTGGCATTTCATGACCGGCGAGCCGCTGGTCGCTCGACTGGCCCTGGGGCTGCGTCGGCCCCGGGAACGCGTCCGCGGCTGGGACGTGTCCGGGATCGTCGAGGCGGTCGGTCCGCGGGTCACCGAATTCCGGCCCGGTGACGAGGTTTTCGGGACGGTGCCCGGATCGTTCGCGGAGTTCGCGTGCGCCCCGGCGAGCAAGCTGCAACTCAAACCGGTCAATCTGAGCTTCGAACAGGCTGCCGCCCTGCCGATCTCGGGGATGACCGCACTCAACGGCCTGCGCGACTCCGGACGCATCGAGGCCGGGCAGCACGTGCTGATCATCGGCGCGGCGGGCGGCGTCGGTCACCTCGCTGTGCAGTTGGCCAAGCACTACGGGGCCGAGGTGACCGGCGTCTGCGCGGGCCCGGCCGTCGAGTTCGTCACCGACCTGGGTGCCGATCACGTCATCGACTACACCGCCCGAACACTCACCGGTCGTTACGATCTCATCTTCGACATGGCGGGCAATCGCCCCTTGCCGCTGCTGCGTTCCCTGCTCACCGACGCCGGCACGCTGGTGCTGGGTGGCGGTGAGGGCGGCGGCCGCTTCTTCGGCGGGCTCGGGCGCTCGATGCGCGCCCAGCTGCTCTCGCTCCTCTCCCGCCAGCGGCTGCGCTCCTTGTTGTCGCTGCCCAAGCCCGAAACCCTGCGTGCGCTCGCCGAACTCGCCACCGCGGGCGCCCTGGCCCCGCGCGTCACCCTCACCTACGCCTTGGCTGAGGCCGCCGTCGCGATCGACGATCTGGCCGCCGGGCACGCACGCGGCAAGTCCGTCATCAGCGTCGGCTGACCCGCAACGCCGGGGCCCCTCCGCCGTGGCACGGCGAAGGGGCTCGGGCGATCGTCACGCTCAGCGGATCAACGAAGCGGAGCGGATCCGACCGGCTCGGGTCGCGAAACCGCCCGGCGCGCGGGCGATTCACCGAGGAAGGCCAGCAGGTCGGCGGTGAGGCGGGGGCCGTGGGTGAGGTAGACGCCGTGCGGAGCGTTCTCGTAGACGATCAGCTCGCTGTTCGGAATCAGCTCGGCCTGGCGGCGGCCGCCGAAATCGAGGGAGATCGAGGCGTCGGCGTCACCGTGGATGATCAACGTCGGCACGTCGATCTCCCGCAGCTCGGTGCGGAAGTCGGTCTCGACCACCGCGCGATTGCATTCCAGGATCGCTTGCAGTGAGGTGCCGCAGCCGATCGACGCCAGTACCCGGTCGCGGTCGATCTGGCTGACGTCGCAGCCCGGCAGGCCCACGCCGAGGTACGGGTCGGCATTGTCACGCAGCCAGACATCCTGGTGGTGGTGCCACGAATCGCGCAGTGCGTCAGCGGCTTCGCGCGGCACGCCGTCCGGATTGTCGGGGGTCGCGAGCAGGAACGGCAGGGCCGCCGCGACCAGGGCGATGCGATCGATCCTCTCGCTGCCGTAGCGGGTCAGATAGCGCACGATCTCGCCGCCGCCCATGGAATGGCCGACCAGGGTCAGCTCGTGCAGGTTCAGGTGGTCGATGAGATCGGCGAGATCATCGGCGAGGGTGTCGTAGTCGTAGCCCATCCCGGGATCGTCGGAGCGGCCGTGGCCGCGGCGGTCGACCGCGATGGCGCGCAGGCCCCGCGCCATCAGATCGGCCATGACGCCGCGGGCTTCGATGCTGTCCATGCCCGCCGCGGCGCAGAACAGGACCGGGCGGCCGGTGCCCCAGTCGCGGTAGAAGAGCGAGGTGCCGGTGCGGGTTTCGATGAAAGGCATTGCGGTGTCTCCCTATTCGAGGTCGGAGGGGATTCGTTCGGAACGAGGAGCAAAGGTATGCGGGCTTCACTGACATCTTGTGTCAGTGGATTCGGGCAGAATTCCCGGCATGCGCGCCAGCCGTCTCATGTCGATCCTGCTGCTCCTGCAGACGCGCGACCGGGTCACCGCACAGGAGCTCGCCGAGCAGCTGGAAGTGTCGGTGCGGACCGTCTACCGGGACATGGAGTCGCTGTCCGCGGCGGGCATCCCCGTCTACGGCGATCCGGGCCACGACGGGGGCTATCGCCTGCTCGACGGCTTCCGCGCCAAACTCAACCTGCTGACCACCGACGAAGCCGAATCGCTGTTCCTGGCCGGACTGCCCAGCGCCGCCTCCGATCTGGGGCTCGGCGCGATCGTGACCGCGGCCAATCTCAAGGTCATGTCCGCCCTGCCGCCCGAGCTCCGCGACCGCGCGGGTCGCGTCGCCGAGCGCTTCCACCTCGACGCCCCGGGCTGGTACTCCGAATCCGAACCCACCCCGTACCTCACGACGGTCGCCGACGCGGTGTGGAACGAACGCGCGCTGCGCTTCAACTACATCCGCTGGGCGACACCGCATCTGGTCACCCGCACCACCGAACCACTGGGCCTCGTCCTGAAATCGGGAAACTGGTACCTGGTAGGCCACTCGGACACCCGGATCCGCACCTACCGCATCTCCCGGATCATGGAACTCCAGGTCCTCGACGACCCCGTCACCCGCCCGCCGGACTTATCGCTGGCCGCGTACTGGTCCACCTACCTGGAATCCTTCGACCAACGCCGCCACCACGATTCGGCCCGCATCCGCCTGAACGCCGAAACCTTCGATCGACTCCCCGAACTGCTCGATCCGGCCGCTGCCCGGGCGGCCCGCGCCTCCGCGACAGCCCCGGACGCCACCGGTCTGCGCGAAATCGACTTCCCCATCGAGTCGTTCGACCGTGCACTGCCCGACCTGCTGCGGCTCGGCGCGGGCGCGGAAGTGCTGGCTCCCGCTCCGCTGCGCGCGCGGATGGCCACCGAAACCGCCGCGATGGCCCGCGCGTATCGATAGCTAGCCGAGGCGGCAGGCCCCGGCGCGGACGGCGATCAGGGCGGTCGCGGCGGTGCGGTCGGCGACGGCGTGGTCGAGGGGTTCCTGGGTGACCAGGAAGCGGTAGTAGATCGGTGCGGTGATCAGGCCGATCAATTCGCGAGTATCGGTGTCCGGCGGCAGCTCCGAGCGATCGATCGCGGCCTGCACGATGGCGCGCGCCTCGTCGTATCGGCGGGCGTACAGCTCGCGCTTGAGCTCGGCGATGCGCGGGTCGTGGGCCGCATCGGAGAACAGCGCGCGCACCGCGCCGACCACGAGCGGGGCGTCGCTGGTGAGCAGATCCACCAGGGCGCGGGCGAAAACTCGGAGATCCCGGTCGATTTCGCCGGTGACCTGAATCGGGAACAGCGACTCGACCAGATCCCCGACGGCCTCGGCCAAGACCGCTTCCTTGGACTGCCATCGGCGATAGATGGTCGTCTTGTGCACACCGGATCGTTCCGCGATGCGTTCGATCGACAGGGCCGCGTACCCGCCGGCGGCCAGCTCGTGCAATGCGGCCTCCAGGACGGCCGTGCGGACCCGGGCGGTCCTGCCGCCCGCGCGCACGGTCCCGGGGGCCGCGGCGAACACTTCCGCGCCGCCCTCGCCTACGGTGTGGCGCGATTCCCCGCCCTGGCCGACGTGCCCAAGCGGACCGCGATGGCGTTGCAGGTCGAGCAGTACGTCAAGGCCGCGCCGACCTTCGGCATCCACTTCGAGCGCCGCGTCCTCGAACTGCCCTACCGTGGCGGATCCACCTCCGTTCCGGTCCATCTGCTCTCGGCCACACCGGATTTCACCCAACGCCCGGTGGTCCTGCTCAGCGGTGGCCTCGACAGCTGGAAGATGGATCTGCACGCCATCGAGACCGCGTTCGTCCGCAGCGCGAACGTGACGGTGCTGGCCTTCGACCACCCGGGCACCGGTGAGACCCAGGCCCCGCTCGACGCCTACGCGGATTCGGTGATCGACGGCCTCGTCGCCACCGCGCGCGCCCTCGGCAACGGCCACGTCGCCCACTTCGGCTTCTCTTTCGGCGGCAACTTCGCCGCCGCCTCCGGCCTGCGCGGAATCGTCGACGCCGCCATCGATCTCGGCGGCCCCATCGTCGACTCCTTCACCCGGGAGAACTTCAGCCGCCTGATGTTCGGCATGGCCGACATCGCCGGCAATGCCTTCGGCTTCACCGCCCGCCCCACCTTCGACGACATCCTCAGCGCGGCACAGCCGTTCAACCGCGAATCCCTGCTCGCCCAGGACACCAACTGCCCCATGCTGATCGTCAACGGCGCCGACGATGTCCATGTCGTCCGACACGACACCCTCCTGTTCGAGGGCCGTCGCGACACCGAGGTCCACCTCATCCCCGACACCGGCCACGTCGCCGCCTCCAAACTTCCGGAAGCCATCGCCCTGATGTCGGCCTGGCTTCGCGACCACCTGGTGTGACGGTCCCGGCTGCCGCTCAGGATCGGGCGCGGCACCACCGGCGGGGTCGGGGAGCGCGGCGGTAGGCGATGGCGGTGATGCGCGAGCCCAAGGAGTTCGTGACGTAGAAATGGTCGGCCCCGAGAGCGGCAGCGGCGTGGGCGATCTCGTCGATCGAGCCGTGAAAGTCGCCTGCGCCCAGCGGCGTCAAGGTCATCTCCACCGCACCGACGGGGTCGAAACCGCCGGACGGGGCCTTGTCGAGTTCTTCTGCTCTCGAACGCATCAACTCAATGTCGGACACGGGTGAGGCGGAGTCAAGCCGAGATGGCCTGCCGGGCTCACGCGCGAGGACCAACGGGTAGGGACGGCGGGAAGGTCACCGGGACGGCTGCCGGGGCGCGGTGGAAGGTGCTGGGGCGCCAGGGGAGGTCGGTCAGCGGGATGGCGAGTTTGATCTCGGGGAGGGCGTCCAGGAGTTGATCCAGGGCCTCGCGGGCGATGATCGAGGCTATGGGCTGGGCGGGGCAGGTGTGGGGGCCTCGGCCCCAGGCCAGGTGAGAGCGGTTGCCGGTGTGGTCGCCAGAGACGGCGGGGTCGTTGTTGCAGGCGGTAATGCTGATCAGGACCGGTTGGTTCGCTGGTAGTAGGGAACTGGCGATCACCTGGGGTTGCTGGGGGAAGCGGGGGCAGGCGTTGGCCAGCGGGGGATCGGTGAACAAGACGCTGTCGATAGCGTCGCGCAGTTGCAGGGAGCCGGCCATCAGATCGTCGTGGAAACCGGTGTCGTCGGCCATCAGGACCAACGTGTTGACGATGAGATTCCAGGTCGGTTCGGCGCCCATGACGCAGAGCCTGGTCAGTTGGTCGACGATCTCGGTGTCGTCGAAGGCGTCCGCATGGCCGATCAGGGTCGAAACCACGTCGCGGCCCGGGGAATCGCGTTTCACGGCCACCAGTTCGGCCAGCACGGTGCGGAATTGGCGCTCCGCCAGGTCCGAGGTGGCGGTGTCGGCGGCTTCGGCCAGATCCAGCAGTGCGGCACCGGCTTCGGTGCGCAGCCGCGGCGGGAAGCCGATCAGGTCACTGAGCACGATCAGGGTCAGCGGGCGGGCGTAGTCGGCGAGCAGGTCCGCGTACCCGGCCCCGCAGAAGCCGTTGATCAGCGGCATGGCAGCGGATTCGACGGTACTGCGCAACCGGTACTGATCGATCTCGGCCACCGCGGCCAGATAAGCCGACCGGTACTGCCGCCCCCGCGGATCGGCCGGAAAGTGTTCGGGATCACCGAGAATCCGCAACGCCTCGCGATAGCCGAGCACCAGGGTGGCGGGCACCCCGTCGGCCAACTCGATGGGTGCGACCGGACCGTAGCGGCGGCGCAGATCCTCGTAGGCGCGGGTCGGGTCGGCGGCGAACTCCGGCGACTGCAGCTTCACTCGTGCAACTCCCATGAACGGGTGGTACGTGACCGGTGAGAAGTGCTCAAAAACAACGAATTTCACGTCGGCGATAGCGCCGGGATGCAGTCGCATTATACCCGCAGCAACCGTTACGCGCAGCTCAGGACGGCATCGAGGATTGTTCGCCCGATGATCCCCGCCCTACCCGACTCCTTTTGAAGACTCGTGTGTCACACTATGTTTCGTGTGTCGTTTGCCCAACCGCAACACTGTGGCTCCTTCGGGGTCGCAGCATGGAGCGATGGCGCGCACGACCTTCCTCGATGGCCGGTCGACAGGCGATATCGCCCAAAGGTGGGCGATGGGTTGAACTCTCGACAGGTCGTTTCCTCGGGCCGCTGATCCCCGATGAACTGACAGTTTCCGCTGGTCTCGAAGCCGGGCATCCCCCGGCTTTCGAGTCATGCGTAATGCCAAGTGACACACGACAAGTCACTTGGAATCGGTAATGAGTGGAAGAGAAGGCAGAGTCATGGTCTCTCATGTGGATAATTTCGCGGACCTGCTGTTCGGGGGCCGTCGTGCCGCCGCGCAGCGTTACAACACGCTGTTCGGGGAGGCGGGATTCGACCAGGACTGGTGGACCGCCACCGAGGACCCGGGGGCTCGCGCCTACGAGCGCTACCTGCGACTGCTGCCCAACCTGTCGGCGGTGGAGACCGTGTCGGATCTGCGCGAATGCCTGACCCTGCACGAGCAATCCACCGTCGTCGATCCGCACCTGGGAGCCTTGCTGACCGTGCAGGTCAACCTGGTGTTGGGCACGTTGCTCGAACAGCATTCGCGCACAGGCGAAGTGGACTTCGCGCTGACCGAGCTGTTGGCGGGCCGCGCGGTCGGCGCATACGTGCTCACCGAGGTCGGCCACGGCAGCGATCTGAACAATCTGGAGACGACCGCGACCTACGACCCCGCCGACGGCGGCGGCTTCGTGCTGAACACGCCGACCGACGCGGCGATCAAGTTCATGCCGACGACGGCCGCGCCACCGGTGGCGGGCATCGCGCGCTTCGGAATCGTGTTCGCGCGGTTGATCGTCGGCGACACCGCGCACGGCGTGTACCCGTTTCTGGTGTGGATGTGCGATGCCGACGGGCAGTTGCGGCCCGGCCTCACCATCCGCCGTATGCCGGACAAGCCGGGCCTGGGCATGGACAACGCCATGACCCGCTTCGACAATGTGCGGGTGTCGCGCGAATGCCTGTTGTCGCACACCGGAACCCGGCTCGACGAGAACGGTGAGCTGCACTCGCCGATTCCGCGCGACAACCAGGTGTGGCGTGCCATCAGCCGGGTGCGCGTCGGCCGCCTGTGCATTTCGGGCATGGCGGCGGCCGTGTCGCGGGCCGCGGTGTCGATCGCCGTGCGGCAGTCCGAGCAACGCGACATCGCGAGCATGGCGGGCGGGCGGGTCCGGTTGCGGGACGTGCCGGCCCACTACGCGCCCTTGGCGGAGGCGGTGGTCGACACCTATCTCGCGACGTCCGCGGTGGAGATCGCGGTGGACGGTTTCGCGGCGGTCATCGACGCCGAGGACGATGAGCAGGGTCCGGCGCTGACCGACCTGGTGTCATTGACCAAGTACTTCGCCACCTCCACCGCGCTGCGGGTGTGCGGCGAGGTGCGGGACCGGCTCGGCGCCCAGGGCGTGTTCGCGCACAACAAGATCGTGGAGTACCGGGCCCTGCGTGACGCGGCGGCCACTGCCGAGGGCGACAGTTACGTGATCGCCCTGCTGGCGGGCTACCGGCGGCTGCTGGGCCCCGACGAGTGGACCGGGGAAAGCTGGGACGAGCTCGAGCCCTGTGATCTCGACACCCCCGACAGCTGGGTGAAGTGGATGGGCGCTCGCGCGCTGTTCCTGCAGCACCGCGCGCTCGAGGTCTACGCGAACACGACCGGCGACCGGCAGGCGCGCTGGGACCGGGTCTACGATCTGGCGCTGGCGGCCGCCGACGCGCACACCGCACATCGGGCCGCAGTGCGCCTGGCCGAGCGCGCCGCCGCGCTGCCGGACAGCGCGCGGAAGGTGATGGAGAACGTGCTCACCCTGTTCGCGGTGCGGCAGTGCCTCACGCACGGAGCGGAGCTGCTTCCCGACGGCCCGCTCCCCAAGACGCGAGAGCCGTTGCGGGACATGCGCGTCCAGCTGCATGAGATGCTGGCCCCGCACCTGGGTGACCTGGTCGCGGCCTTCGAGCTCGAAACCGGTTCCCTGCGCACGGTTTACGACTCGGACAGCTATGTCGAGCAGTGCGCGACCGCGCTGCGGCTCGGCTGAGGTCTCGGCCTCAGGCGATTGAGAACGCCCGGGATGCCGGTCAGCACGGCATCCCGGGTCTCGGTCAGAACGGGCGGGCGGGTGGAAACGCCACCGGCAAGCTCGCCAGCGATCGGTGGAACGGCCCTGGCCGCCAGACGAGTTGGTCGGCGGGACACGCCAGCCGGAGCTCGGGCAACCGGTCGAAGAGTTGATCGATGGCGTTCTGCGCGACCGAGTACGCCACATCCTGGGCAGGGCAGGTGTGTGGTCCGGTGCCCCAGGCGAGATGCGCGTTGTTCCCGGTGTACGGGCCCACGATGTCGGGATCGTTGTTGCAGGCCGCCATACTGGTCACCACCGGCTGATTGGCGGGCAGCCACACCCTCTCGACCATCATCGGCCGTGTCGGGTAGGTGATCCCGAAATTCGCCAGCGGCGGGTCGGTGAACAGAAGCTCGTTCAACGCGTCGCGCGTGGTCAACGCGGCCACCCCGGAGAACCGTTCATCGGTGAGCATCAGCAGCAGGGTATTGGCGATCAGATTCGTCAACGGCTCGATGCCTGCGCCGTAGATCGTCACCAGCTGATGCACCAGCTCCTCATCGGACAGCTCCGCAGCATGGGCCAGCAGCCGGGTCGTGACGTCAGCGCCCGGCTGGTCCCTCTTGAGACTCACCAGCTCGCCGAGCGCCGCCACGAACAGTGCGTTGCCTTCCTCTGCCGAGTTGCCCTCGAACATCATCGCCATGCCCTGTGCGACCCGCTGGCCGATATCGGCCGGGCATCCGACCATGTAATTGAGGTAGGCGAAGGTGACCGGGAAGGCGTACTGACTGATCAGGTCGGCCTCACCGTCGGCACAGAAGGTGTTGACCTGGGGGACCACGATCTCTTCGATCACCCCGTCGATCGTGTACAGGTTGATCGCGTCGATACTGTCGACACTGGCCTTGCGGTACCGCGCATGCTCCTGGCCGGCGCTGCGCAACGCGTTCGGCCGGTACTGCAACATGGGCAGGATCGGGCAGTCGGTGGGAATGTCGCGCTCCCACTCACGTGGATCGGCCGGGAAACGGCTCGAATCATTGTTGATCGTGACCGCGGCGCGGTAACCGATCACCAGGGTCGCGGCGATCCCCGGCGAAAGCTCCACCGGCGCAAGGGGACCGAACTTCTCGCGCATCGCGGTGTAGAAGGTGTGCGGATCGGCGGCGAACTCAGGTGCGTACAGCGGCACCGGGATTCGGTCGAGGATATCGGGGCCGGATTCCCCAGCAGGCGGCTGCATGGTGCCAGATCATACTCACGGCCGCTGGCACCCGCCTTCCGGGATTTCGGTGCCGCGGCCGAGAAGCCCCGTGCGCGAAGACAACCCGTCATCGCGGTGGCCAACCAGGCGACATCATCGCGACCCCGGTTCCAGTGGAACAGTACATTCAGGGCATCACAGACTTGTCGGGACAGAGGAAATACACGCGTGACTACGGACTATCTGTGGGAAGAGGAGTCGTCGGCGAAGACCGAGACCGCGGCGGACCGCAGGGAGCGCTGGCGCGACTATCTGCAGCGCCGGCAGGGAAGCGTCGGTTTGGGTTTCAGCGCGCGGGACGAGAGCAACGACTTCGGTTGGAAGACACTGGCCCAGGTCTCCGGCGACCTGCAGATCGTCCGGTTCTCTTCCGGGCAGGTGCACTACCGTCGAACCGTCCGGGACACCAAGATCGACGGAGACGACGGCTATCGCCTGATGGTGCCGGTACGTGGGGAGTTCAAGCTGGCGCAGGGCGAGCGGGCCGAGATCTTCACACCGGGAAGCGTCGCGTTGTTTCGCTGGGACCTGCCCGTGCTCATGCAGCAGGATGAGCCGCTGGAATCGCTGATTCTCACTGTGCCGAGGCATTTGGTCAATCACGACCTGGCCGATTCAGCCCCGCTCGCACTCGATGTCGGCCGCCCTCTGGTGCCGATGCTGGTGAACCAGATCAATCAGCTCCATGCCGACCCCGGAGCATGGACCACGCACGACTTCCGTGTCGCCTATCGCAGCACACTGGTGCTGCTCGAGGGGCTGCTCGACCGCGCACAGCCGCTACCGGAAGGCCGGTATGCGCTGGTGGCCGCGCAGGCCCGGGAAACGATGGAGCGCCTCGCCGACGACCTCAAGCTGACCCCGGACACGGTCGCCCGGATGTGCGGAGTCTCCAGAAGAACGCTGTATACCGCCCTGACGACAACCGACGATGTCACCCCCGCCGCGCTGCTGCGGGAGATCCGCCTCGCCCGCGCGCGGGAGCGACTGTCCCACCCCGGGACCATCCAGATGAGCCAGATCGCCGAGGCGGCGGGCTATTCGTCGGTTCGTCGCTTCAGCACCGCCTTCCAGCGTCAGTTCCAGCTGACCCCGCTGCAGATGCGCGAACAGCTGCTCGTATAACCGCCTCCGCGAGGTCGGCCCACCGTGCCGGACAACAGCACTCCCACCCGCTTGCCAGATTTCGTCGCGAACATGCCAAAAATGTCCCGATCGTCACAGATAGCGTCATCCAAGCCTCAACGAAGCGGCATCGAGGGCAAGCGCTCTCGACAGCGGCACCGACCCCATGCGCCTGCCCGAAGCGCATCCGGTCGGTGCGGCGCGTCGGCCCGCCGCGATGTGCGCACAACGAAGGGGGTTGTGCACCCATCGCGACGGAATCTCGCCACAGAAGGCGAATCCCCGGCCGACTCGGTCGACCGGGGATTCGTTTCATGTGCTGAAGCGGATGTGTCCTACCAGCACCTTCGACCCGCCCGCCTGCTCTGACCCGCGCTAGGCGGTGGTTCGCCGGATGATCTCAGCGGATCCCGCGTCGCGACGGGACCGTGCACGCCGGCGCGCAACGAGGCGAGGTCTCAGGTGCGGGCAGCGAATTGGGTCGCGCATGGCGTTCGATGCGTTGGCTGCGCAGTGGTTGGTTCGGGGCTGCTGCCGGGGTAAGTGACGCTGTCACCCGATCCTGCGGCAGCCCCGCGATCGCGCGTGAGTGCGCGGCTTTAGGTACCAACGTCACCTTCGGTCTGCGACATACGGCTCTACGGTCGTCTGCTGCTCGAGCGCATCGTTATCGGCCTAGCCATCCTCGAGTGACTCCGCAGAATCGAGGTGAGACACATGAACGGTTCAACCACCTCACAGGTGGTCGTTGGTGTGGACGGTTCCGAGTCGAGCAAGTCGGCATTGCGGTGGGCGGCCCGGCAAGCAGAACTGACGGGTGCCGAACTCCGTCCGATCCAGGTTTGGCAACCGCCGCCCAGCTATGGCATGCCGGTGGACTATTCCGATGTGGACTTCGAGGCGCAGGCCCGTAAGAGCCTGCAACACACCATTGGCGAAGTCTTGGGCGAGCATCTGACGACGCCTGTCACCCCCGAGGTCACGGAGGGCCACCCAGCGGCCGTGCTGATCGAGGCGGCCGAGAACGCTGACCTGCTGGTGGTCGGCAGCCACGGGCACGGGGCCTTCAGCGGTATGCTGCTCGGCTCAGTCGGTCAGCACTGCGCCCAGCACGCCGCCTGCCCGGTATTCATCGTTCGTGCCCCTGACCGCTAGGCGGCTCCCGGTGCGAACTTGCATACCGGACCAGGGTTCGGCCGCCCTCGTGAGTGGTTTCGACCTCCCCGGTGATCGGTATGTAACGCATCGCGACTCCACGGACTCTGCACCCGAAACGCCGAATTGTGTATCGAGGCAAGGGGAAAGCGATGATGTGGAAAGTGCCACCGGCTCGTTCCGGCATGGTGGTCGTTCGGACGGCTCGCCGGTAGGCCGCCGTGATACGTGTGTTGGTCGCCGACGACAATCCGCTCGTTCGTGAGGTCGTCCGCCTCTACTTGGAAAAGGATGGGCTTTCCGTGGTCGAGGCCGCGGATGGCGCTGCCGCATCGGCGGAGCTTTTGCTCGAACACGAAGGTTGTTCGGCACCTGTGGATCTCGCGGTTCTGGATGTCCTGATGCCGGGGCGCAGTGGCATCGACATCTGCCGGATGGTGCGAATGCGCGCCGATCTACCGGACATTCCGATCATTCTGATTTCGGATTTGGGTGATGAACCGGACCGGGTCCGCGGACTCGCGGCGGGCGCGGATGATTATCTGGCCAAGCCTTTCAGCGCGCGCGAGCTGGCGTTGCGCGTCGGCGCGATACTTCGCCGCGCTCGGCGTGGGGCCGGGCAGACCGAGCCGTGGGTGAGGGACGTCGGTGTCGCGGTTTCGACCGAATCGAGAACGGCTCTGTGTGATGGGATTCCTGTCGAGCTGACCGGCCGCGAGTTCGATCTTCTCGCGTTCCTGATGCGGCATCCGCGTCGAGTCTTCGCTCGCGAGGAGCTGCTGGCGCAGGTGTGGGGATGGGACATCGGTGACTTGTCGACCGTGACCGTCCATATCAAGCGGGTACGCGCGAAGCTCGGTGAGCATCATCGGATTTCGACCGTATGGGGTCGCGGCTACGCCTGGGGCCGTTCGGATATCGGTCGGGGTGAGGCCGCGGGTCAGGGCTGAGTGCTCGGTCGAATCAGTTGCTCGGCCGGATCAGGCGAGGGATGGTCCGGCGAAGTACGTCGATCGCTGCGGTAGAGGTCATCCGGCCAGCGCGGACTTCCTCGCCGGTGGCGTGACCGATGGCGAAGATCGAGGCCAGTACCCAAGAGGTCGGCAACTCCGGGTCGATATCGCCCTCGCGTTGGCCGCGCTCGACGACAGCGTGTACGTGCCCGAGGATCGGTGCGTGTCGTTCCCGGTCCTGTTCGGGGGTCTGTTCGGGGGTGGTCATCTGTAGCAGGAATGGGTCCATGGCCAACGCTTCCCAGCCGATCTCGAGCAACCGGACCAACGCCTGATCGGCCGGTCCATGATCGAGCTCGGCCGCCTCGAGGGCGGTGACGACCCGCGCTGTGGCCTGCGTGATGAGGGCATCGATCAGCGCCTCCCGGGAAGGGAAGTGGGCGTAGACGGTCTGGCGGCTGACCCCGGCCGCTTTGGCCACTTCGGTCAGCCCGGCATCGGGTCGTACCGCCAGCACCTTGCCCGCCGCGTCGAGGATGGTGGCGGCGTTCTGCTGACCGTCGATGCGACGGCGGCGCTGCGCCGACGGCGGAAGACTTGACACAGTTGACAAGCTTAACTCCCCTTCTTAACCTTGACAGTACTGTCAAGTTAAAGTCGGAAAGTTGGCATCGCCCATGGACAAGACAGTCGAATTCGCCATCCAGACACAGGAATTGGCCAAGAGCTACGGAACGACGCGCGCCGTCGACGGAATCTCGCTGCAAGTGCCCATCGGCTGCATCTACGCGGTACTGGGGCCGAACGGGGCGGGCAAAACCACGGCCATCAGAATGCTGGCCACTCTGCTGCCGCCGGACTCCGGCAGCGCTCGAGTCTTCGGCCTCGACGTGGTGCGAGATGCGAGCGCGGTCCGCGAATATATCAGCCTCACCGGACAATTCGCTGCCCTCGACGCCGACCTCACCGCGCGCGAGAACCTGCTCGTGGTCGCCCGCCTGCGTGGGTACCGGCCCCGACCGGCGCGGCTGCGCGCCGCCGATCTGCTGGAAGCCTTCGAATTGACCGACGCCGCCGACCGAACGGTGAAGACATATTCCGGCGGGATGCGGCGTCGCCTCGATATCGCTGCCGGACTCGTCATCCCACCGAGACTGTTGTTCCTCGACGAGCCCACTACCGGGCTGGACCCGGTAGGGCGCAATCAGGTCTGGAGCATCGTCGCCGCTCTGGCCGCCAGTGGGACGACGGTCCTGCTGACCACCCAATATCTCGATGAGGCCGACCGTCTCGCCGATCGGATAGCCGTAATCGACCACGGGCGGCTCCTTGCCGAGGGCACCCCCGATGAACTCAAAGCCGCCGCAGGTTCCGGCGTGTTCACTGTCTGCCTCACCGACCCCGCACTCCGCACGCCGGCCGCGGACATCCTCACCCGGCGTTTCGGCATACAGGTCACCGCCGAGGACTCCGGCCGGCTCGAGCTCCACGACATCGATGCCACCCAGGCGGCCGCGGTGCTCGCCGAGCTGAACCGAAACGGCCTCACCGCCGCCGAATTCGCACTGGACCGGCCCAGTCTGGACGAAGTGTTCCTGTCCCTGACGGGCAACCCACCTCACCCGTCCGCGGCCTGACCGCCCCTTCTCCATTCAAGGATTCTCATGTCCCTCGACACGAATTCATCGCCGACCACCACACGGCTCATCGCACTCATCGGCGACACCTCCACACCGGCCCGGGCGGGTGGGCTCGCCGCGTCACGTGTCTTCGCGCTGCGTGCGCTGTGGAAGATCCGTCGTGTCCCCGAACAGCTGTCGGACGTGATCGCGGTCCCGATCATCTTCACCCTGCTCTTCACGTACCTGTTCGGCGGTGCCCTCGCAGGCTCCCCACACCACTACCTGCAATACCTGCTGCCCGGAACCCTTACCATGGCAGTCCTGTTGGCGACCATGTACACCGGCGTCAACCTCAACGCCGACTTGGACAAGGGTGTCTACGACCGGTTCCGCACCTTGCCGATCTGGCGACCCGCACCGATCGTCGGTGCGCTCCTCGGCGACACCCTCCGCTACACCCTCGCGGCAGCTCTGGTCATCGGCCTGGGACTGGCCCTCGGATACCGCCCGCACGGCGGCGTGTCCGGCTGCGTCCTCGCTGTCGTACTCGTCGTCGTTTTCGCGGTGGCGCTGTCATGGGTCTTCACGCTGCTCGGGCTGCTGCTGCGCACCCCGAGCGCCATCATGAACGTGGCCTTCGTGGTGCTCTTCCCGCTGACGTTGGCCAGCAACACCTTCGTCGACCCCGCCACCATGCCCGGTTGGCTGCGCACCCTCGTCGACATCAATCCGGTGTCTCACCTGGTCAGCACAGTTCGTGCGGCGATGGCAGGGTCCGCCACCATCGGTCAAGTATCGACCGTGCTGCTCACCGCGGTAGTGGTCGCCTCGGTCTTCGCGCCTCTCACCATGCGGGCCTACTACCGCAAACACTGACTGCCACCCCATAATCCGAACAGCTCGAAATGCCTCGGCAGGAACACTCATGAGCACGGTTTTCACCATCTTCGTCCATCTGACCGCTCAGCCCGCCTGGCTGGCGTTGTCCCGTCAGCAGCGCAGCCAGTTGATCGCCGAGCACATCAATCCCTTGTTGGACAAGCATTCCCGCGTCCGCGTGCGTTGGTTCGATGCCGAAGCGCTGTCGGCACGACCATCCGATGTACTCACCGCCACTACTGACGACCTGCAATCGTGGTCCGATTTGATGGAGGAACTCCGAGACTCTCCGCTCTGGTCGGTCCCCTACTTCCATGTCGAGCTCATCCTCCCCGCCATCGAGGACGGGTATGCCGACTACGAAGCACGAGTCGGTTGATCCCGGCTTCACCGACACCTCGACCGGGCGAGCCCACCATGGACCCGCCCGGCGCGCGGGATCAGCGGTATTCGGGGTTCTCGAAGTCGAAGCGGCAGCCCGCGTCCCAGGCCGAGCGCTGATTGCCGTGGACGGGAATACCGTTGTTGTCCTTCAGCATTCGGGCCAGGTGCAGCAGGTTCCAGGTCATGAAGGTGGTGTTGCGGTTGGTGAAGTCGTTGTCGGGGCCGCCCGAGCCGGGGTCGAGGTAGGAGGGGCCGGGGCCGGCCTCGCCGATCCAGCCCGCGTCGGCCTGAGGCGGGATGGTGTAGCCGAGGTGCTGGAGGCTGTAGAGGATGTTCATGGCGCAGTGTTTGACGCCGTCCTCGTTGCCGGTGATGAGGCATCCGGCGACGCGGCCGTAGTAGGCGTACTGCCCGGCATCGTTGAGGATGTGGGAATTTCCGTAGAGGCGTTCGATGACCTGTTTGGTGATAGAGCTGTTGTCGCCCAGCCAGATCGGACCGGCGATCACCAGGATGTCGGCGTCCATGACTTGCCGTTGCAGGGCGGGCCAGGCGTCGGTGGCCCAGCCGTGTTCCGTCATGTCGGGCCAGACGCCGGTGGCGATGTCGTGGTCGACGGCACGAATGTGGTCCACCCGCACGCCCTGTTTCTCCATGATGTGGGCGCTGACGTCGATCAGCCCCTGGGTGTTGCTGATCTCGGGAGAGCGCTTGAGGGTGCAGTTGATGAAGAGCGCGCGCAGGTCGTCGTAGTTCGTCATGACCGGCAGTGTCGCGCGAAGCATCCGGCGTTACGACGATTCAGCGGCGTTCAGTGTGTCCAGGTCCGGAACGCGCCCAACAGTGTGGTGCGGGCCGGGTCCGACAGGCTCTCGGCGCCGACGGCTCCTCCTCGTCCTCCGGGGCGAGGGTGGTGAACGGGATCGTCCGGCTCTCGGCGATGCCACGTTTCTTGGCCGTGTTCACCAGGGTTCGGAACACCCAGGTCTTCAGGGCGGCCCGCCCCTCGAATCCGGCGACGCCGCGGATCACCGCCAACCAGGTCTCCTGAACCCTTCATCCTGGGCGCGCTCTATCTGGCCGCCGCGACCGTGATGCTGGTCGTTGGCCTGACCGATTTACCGCAGCAACCCAATTCCGCTCGCTGCCTTCGTTGTTCGCGATGGATGATCGACATGCGCCACGAGCCCGAGCCGCTGTGCCTGCGATGCCGGATCCGGCTGGCGTGGCATGGCCTCACCGGCCGAACTCCACCTCCGCAGCCGGATTCAGACGCCGAAATCACCAGAGCGATCGACGAACTGGCGCTCGTGCTGGCCCGCCTCGAACGAGAACGACACAGCCAATCCGGCCACATGCGCCGGACGGTGCGTGTCAGCGGATCCGGATCGACCGTCGAAGTTCCCGGTCGTTCGGCGGACGTGACCCTTATGACGTCCGGGTCCGGTGAATTCCGGGTCCGTCGAACTCCAGGAGAATGATCGGCATCGAACTCGCGAGCGGTGCGATCGCCGCGTGGGGTCGTCGCTGCGCTGCCGTGCGGGCGTCGATGTAGCGCTCGAGCGATTCGCCGGCCTGCTCCGCGGTGATCGGCGTCGCCGTGGCCGGCGAGTCGCGGTGGTCACCGATCCACACGCGGACGCAGGGGTCGGCTCGGATAGCGAGAAGCCACTGCGTATCCCCGATTTCGGGGAGTGCGACGATCCGGTCCGGTTGTGGCCGATCCGCGACCCGCAGGATGGCGTACCGCGTGAGGCCAGAGTGCCGCAGCATCAGCCGACCGGAGCCGAGCACGGATCCCAATCCGGCGCGATACAGGGGTATCGGGGCGCGGCTCAGCCACGATGTCCGCGACGGCCGGGCGTCGAAGTCGACTTCGGCACCGGTGAATGTCATCTATCTCCTCGGGTCGGCGATGGCTGCGAAATGCTCGGGCGGCGTGCGGACGCCGTCGTCGGTGCGCGGTGGCGACGGTGCTTCCTTTGCCGAATTCGTCAGTGCCGCAGCGCGTACGGCGATACCGCCCGCAGTCGGGGGCAAGAGGGCTGCACGCGAGTGCGTAGTCGTTCGATGGCCATGGCGCCCACTGGCGACGGTCGTCCTCGCGGCAAACATCAGAGCATTATGCAACAGTTGTGATATGCATGAAAGCGCTGGTCGGTGATCCGTGGACTGCTAGCGAGTGGTTCGGTGGGCAGTCCGAGATTCGGACCCGGCGGCTCGGGTCAAGTGGTTGTACCGGCCGGACGACGCGGCGCGGCGGTCACGAGCGGGTGCAATGGCGTCGCGGCGAGTCGCACGGTCGACGCGGTGAGGGGCCGGGCCAGCGGCCACCCAGGCCACCACGGCCACGCTTGTGCCCGGGAATAGGCCGACAGTGCCGCGTAACTCGACGCGGAAGTCGTTTCATCCACGCTCATCCTTCGTCGGTGGTGGTCGATCTCCGACCGGCGTGGCGGCGGAAGTCGCGGTGCACCCGAGGTGTTCGTCTATTCGGCGGCTGATCGGACGATGCTCAGTCGGACCATGGGAAGAAGGTCCACGGGCTTGCCGGTAGCTGCCTCGATGGTGCCACGCAGCTTGACCCACGCCTTGGGATGGCGCTCGATGTAATGGTCGAGCGCGAGCGCGGATTCGTCGTCCGACATCGGTGTCGCGATCGCGGGGATAGCGCGTCGGATGCCGACCGAGATGCGCACCTCGGGGTTGGCGGTGATGTTCCGATACCACTGAGCTCGAGTGCCGAATCCCGAAACCACGATGTACTGGTCGGCGGACGGGTGATCCACCACTTCGAGGACGACGTACCGGTGTTGCCCACTATGGCGGCCCGTGTGCTCGAGCATCAGCATTCGAGTGCCGAACAGGAAGCCGAGTCCGGCTCGATACAGGGTGATCGGGGCTCGCACGACCGATCGGGTCTGGAGTGCTCGTGCGCCGATTCGGGCAGTGAGGCCGTGGGTCGCCATGTGCTGTTCTCCTTCGGGAGTGGTTCTGGTTGTCCGGGAGCGTTTCTGGTTGTCATTGGGCGCGTTCGCGGACGACGTGGGCGATGTCGATGCGTCTCACCAGGCGGGCCGCTGGAAGCTGGGACAGGGCCGCGGCGGCGATGACCGCGAGGGCCGCGAGGACGGGCGCTGCCAGGCCGAGCGACAGTCCGAGGGTGAACATGTCACTGGCGAACGAGCGCAGCAGGGCCCAGGCCGCGAGGTATCCAGCGGCCAGACCGAGCGGGACCGCCAGCAGTGTCGCGGTGAGGTTCTCGGCGGCGAGCGAGGCGGTGAGCCTGCGGACGGGAACGCCCGCGGCACGGAGGGTGGCCAGTTCGGTGGTGCGTTCTGCGAGGCTGACCGTCATGGTCACGTAGATGACGGTGAAGGCGAGCAGTGTGCCGAAGATCAGCATCGCGGCGATGAAGGCCCAGAACAGGCCGAGGAACTGGTTCATCTGGTCTTGGATGGCGCGAGTATCGCTGTAGGCGAGCACGCCGGGCAGGCCGGTCACCGTGGCGCGCAGCGTATTCCGATCGGCCGTGCCAGTGAATCGCAGCAGGTAGCCGTGTAGTCCGGCACCTCCGATATCGGTCGCGGTCGTCCGTGTGGCGTAGGCGAAGGTGCCCAGCGGCTCGTCGAGCAGTCCTCGGATCTGTTCGTTCCTCGGGGCCCCGAGCGCCGGTGTGACCGTGACCGTATCGCCAACGGAGACATCTAGTTTGCTGGCTGCTGCGGCTCCGACGAGGATGCCGGTGTCGGGCAGCCGCGTCGTGCTCCCGTCCGGGGTGAGGAAACCGTGCATGGTGGTGTCGGGCATCAGCCCGGTCAGCGTGGTGGGGTAGGAGCGCCCGCCGGCGGCCAGCGTCACCGGGGTGAGGGCGGCCGGCTCGACGTCGGTGACTCCGGAGATGGACCGCAGCTGGGTGGCGAGTTCGTTGGTCGGTGCCGAGGTGATGACCGTGGCGTCCTCGCGGTCGACCCGATCGAATTGGATGTGCAGCGCCGAGCGCATGCTGGTGAGCATGCCCACCGATGCCAGGATCAGCACCAGGGCCAGGACGGTGCCGGTCATGGTGGCGATTGTGCGGCGACGGCCACGGGCCAACGAGCGCAACGTCATTCGCGCGACGACCGGGAGCCCGTACCAGCGGGCGGTGAGCCGCGACCATCGCCCGGCCCGATCCGGTCGCAGCCCGTCGCCTCGCATAGCGGCGGCGGGCGCGACGCGGGCCGCGGCCACCGCCGGGACGAGACCCGCGATCGCGCCGGTGAGCAATCCGAGCGCAGCGGCGATCAGGGCGGTCGACCATCGATGGTCGATCACGGTGTCGGGAATGCTGACGGCTCTGGTGTAGGCCGCGGTCACCGCCGAGGTCGCGAAGTATCCGCCGACTACCCCGAACACGGTGCCCGCCAGCACCATTCCGACCCCGTACCCGACGTAGTGGCCGATGACGGTGCGGCGGCGCGCCCCCATGGCCAGCATCGTGCCGATGATCGGTCGTTCGGCCAGCACGAGCCTGGTGATGAGCACGTACTCCGCGATCGCCGCCCCGATGAGGAACAGGGCGGGGAAGGCGACCGCGAGTTCGGAGAATCCGCTGAGATCCTCGTGCAAGGCGGCGTTGGACGGCTGTTCGGCCTGCGTCTGCACATCGACCGCGCCAGCGGTCCGCAACAGTCGCATGACCTGATCGCGCTCGGATTGCGTTGCCGTGGAGTCCATTTCGACGAGTACCTGGTCGGCACCCGCATTCCCGGTCAGCCGCCTCACCTGTTCCTGGGGCGCGAAAACGACGGCGAAGCCGTGCGGATCGCCGAGCACCTCCTGGCGGCTGCGGGCGGGCCACAGATATTCCGGCGACCACGCCACGCCCGAGGCTGAGAGCCTATGCCAGGTCGTGCCGTCGAAGACCTGCAGCGTGCTGCCCGGGGGCAGGCCGAAGGTCTGCGCGGCGTGATGCTCGACCATCACCTGGTCGGGATGCGCGGCGTCCGGCAATCGACCTGTGGCCACACTGATCTCGTTCACGCCGTCGGGTCCGGTTATTCCGACGACGCGGCCCAGCAGCTTCGTGCCGCCGATCGACATCGGCACATCGGCCTGGGTGCGCACCGACACCCGGGCTACTCCTGGCGTATCGCGCACCGCGTCCGCGATGTGTACGGGATCGCCTCCCGCGGCGGTGAAGTCGGCGAAGTGCAGGCGGGAGTAGGTGTGGTGGTAGGAGGTGTCGAGGTTGCGGAAGGAGTCGTAGCTGGCGACGAACAGCAGCACGCCCAGCAGCACCGTGGCCGCGATGGCGGCCACCTGGGTCGCCCGCCGCCGCAGATCGCGCAGGATCTTGAGGGCGAGTACCCGGCGTGAGGCCATGAACATCGCCCTCACCACCGAATGGACGTGGCGGCAACGGGATTCGCGTTCACCTCGTTGGCAGTGACGCGGCCGTCCCGCATGCGGATCACCCGATCCGCGATGCCCGCGGCGACCTCGTTATGGGTGACCATGACCACCCCGCGCCCGGCGCGGCTGGTCTGCTGCAGCAGGTCGAGCACGCCTTGGCCGGTGGCCACGTCCAGCGCGCCGGTGGGCTCATCGGCCAGCAGCAGGTCCGGATCGGTGGCCAGCGCCCGCGCGATCGAGACCCGCTGCTGCTGGCCGCCCGACAGCTGGGCCGGAAAGTGGTCGGCGCGATCGGCCAAGTCGACCGCGGCCAGCAACTTCGGAACCTGGCGGCGGTCACCACGTCCGGTCAGCTCGACGATCACCTCGACGTTCTCGCGCGCGGTCAAGGTCGGGATCAGGTTGAAGAATTGGAAGACGAAACCCACATGGTCGCGCCGGAACTCGCCGAGTCCGGCCGGATCGCGCCCCGAAATATCCTGCCCCGCAACCATGATCGAGCCGCTGTCGGCGGTCTCGATCCCGCCGATCACGTTGAGCAGGGTGGTCTTTCCCGAGCCGCTGGCACCGAGGACGGCCACCAGTTCCCCCGGCCGGATGTCGAGATCGACATCGGCCAAAGCCTGCACCGCGGCCTCACCCGCACCGTAGGTCTTGCTCACCCCGCGCAGCGTGATCCCGCCACGTCGACGGCCGTCACCTGCTCGGTTCGCTTCAACCTGCCCGCTCATCGGATACCCCCTCGCTCGTTCGGCTTTCGGCCAATCCCGCCGCGCGCAGCAGCGGCCCCGTCACATCCACCGACCCCAGGCCCGGATCGATCAGCCGATGCAGAATCAGCCCGTCCAGCAGCGCCGCCACCACCGTGGCCGTCGCCTCGGGATCGGGCACCGAACCATCGGCGCGAAACCACTGCGCCAGCACCGCCCGGGCATCGGCGACCAGCCGGCCCAGCTCGACCCGCAACCGCTCGTGACGGGTCGCGGCGAGCATCATCTCCGTCATCGCGATCGTGATCGGATCCGCGCTGCTGTAGGAGGCGATCGCGGCCAGCATCTCGCGCATCGCATCCGGTCCGCGCAGGGCCAGGACGCCGGTCATCACCGATTCGTACTCGTGCCGCGCCGCTTGTGCCGAGGCATCGATCAAAAGGTCGGTCACCGAAGGGAAGTGGTAGTGCACCACCCCCGGACGCACACCCGCGCGGTCGGCCACGGATCGAGTCGTCACCTCGCCCCATCCGTGCTCGGCGAGGAGTTCCACCGCGGCCGTCATCAGGCGTGCGCGTGTCTCTCGACCTTGCTCGGCTGCGGTGGCCACACCGGACCTCCTACCTTGGGAGATTGCCTTGGGCGTATGCCCAAACTATCAATAAAAATGGCAGTATGCAACAGTTGTCTACTGCTCATATACTCGATCCGGTTGCCTCCTGACGCTGGAGAACCCGTGGACGAGTTGGAGCGGATACCCGGAATTGGATACCGGGCTGATCCGGAGTGTGCGGTTCCCGGTGGGTGCTCACCCTGAGAAGTGCATATGACAACTATTGCATCAGGATTCTATCCGGTAGCCTCCGGAGTCGTGACGCGTGACGCCTCCGCACGACGCCCCGTGCCCTCGACAACGATCTCCGATACCAGCGCTGCCGCCGTACCTCAGCCGAATCCGATCGCAGGCAAGATCTTTCGCGCATTGATCCGATGAGCCTGACCAGCGACTACCTGTTCTATGCCATGATCGCCGCGGCGGTCATCGCGGTCATCACGACCCTGGCGGCCTGGAATGCGGTGCGGGGACCACGGTTCGTGCGCTGGCTGACCAGGTTGTTCATGATCGGCCTGTGTCAGGCCACCGCCGTCGCGGTGCTCGGGCTCTGGGTCAACAATGACTTCGCTCTCTATAGTTCCTGGAACGATCTGCTCGGCGAGCAGTCCGCGAGCGACATCCCGGCGGGACCGGGTTCCGACACTGCCGATTTCCAGGACCTCGGCGATCACGTCGTGGGGACCGACTATCGCGGTCCGCGATCGCATCTGCGCGGAAAAGTATTGGTCTGGACTCCACCGCAGTACGACCAGCCCGAATACCGCGGCTACCGCTTCCCGGTGATCATGCTGCTGCACGGTGTTCCGGGCACGCCCAGGGCCTGGATCAAAGGCGGCCACGCGACCACCGAGCTGGCCGACATGATGGGCAAAGGCGAACTGGCACCGGCGATCCTGGTCATGCCGCGCGTCGACCCCGGTGGCAACACCGATTGCGCCAACATCCCCCGTGGCCCGCAGACCGCGACCTGGCTGACGCAGGACGTCCGCAATCTCGTGATCACCCATTTCCGGGCGCTCGCCCAGCCCTCCGGCTGGGCGATGGCAGGGGATTCGACCGGCGGCTACTGCGCGATCTCACTGCCGCTGCAATACCCAGGGGCATTCTCCACTGGTCTCGGCTTCAGTCCCGATGACTTCCACGGAGATCCGGACGTGGTGCCCAGTCGCACGCTGCGCCGCCTGAACGATCCGATTCGCTTGGCGGGCACCGGTGCTCCAGTCTCCCTACTGGTGGCGACGAGTCGACGCGACCCCTTCAGCACCGTCGCCAACGCGCAGGCCCTCACGGCCGCCGCCAAGGCTCCCACACAGGTCGCGCCGATGATGGTCGCCGATGATGGTGGACACAACTGGGGAACCTGGCGAGCGATGTATCCAAAGGCATTCGGCTGGCTCAACAGCCACCTCAGTCCTCCCCGGAAGCCCTCCATCCCTACGGCTTTGGCGGCCGGTCAGCCCGGCCGGGCGCTTCCGGGAGGTCAGCACGAAGCGGCCGGTGAGGGCCAGTGACGAGAAATGCAACGACACCTGCCGTCCGGTGGGCATCGGCGCGCCGCAGAGCCGAAACCTCTGGCCGGGCCGTGATCTAAGCCGGCCGAAGGTGGCAGTGAGGAATCGGCGGCAGCACTTCTCGAGTACTGAACGGTCGAGGTTCGAGACCTCGACACTGGTCGGCGAGCCGGTCAGGCGGGTGGTTGCCGCTCCTGCTCAGGATGCAGGACTGACAGCAGCCCTTCGTAATTCACCCAGCCGATCACCGCCGTGTGATCCGAGTCGACCACCGGAAGCCCGGTGCCGCCATGACCCGCGAGAGCGGTGACCACGTCGTGAAAGCCGGTATCAGCCGTAACCGGTGGCAGCATTCTGATCAGCGGGGCCACCGTGATCGGTGACTCGGGCGCATCGAGAGATTCGGCGACGTCACGCGCGGAGACGCAGCCCCTATAGCGACCCTGATCGTCGACAGCCGGAAGAATCCCGCCGGGGCTCCTTTCGAGCAGTTTGGCCGCCGATGTGAGATCTGCGCTGTGCCACAGTGTTTCGGGGATCGGCTGGGCGAGCTCTGCGGCTGTCACCGAGGAGAACGGGTGGCGTGGTCGTTCGATGTCGATACCGCGGCGCAGTAGTTTGCGGGTGTAGATGGTGTCGGACGACACCAAGCGCGAGACTCCGGTCGCCACCGCGACGGCAGCCATGAGGGGCAAGATGATGCTGTATTCGCCGGTGAGCTCGAACAGGATGATCACCGCGGTGATGGGGGCTCGAGTCGAGCCGCCGAGGGCGGCGGCCATGCCGACCAGACCGTACGCGCCTGGGGATTCCGTTGCGGCGGGCAGGATGTGGTGCACGATCTCGCCGAACGCCGTACCGGCCATCGCGCCGATGAACAGGGTGGGCGCGAACACGCCACCTGAGCCGCCGATGCCGATGGTGAGGCTGGTGGCCACCATCTTCCCGATCAGCAGCAACGCCAGCATTCCCAGCAGGTACTTGCCTTCGACGGCGTTCTCGAGCACGGGGTAGCCGACACCGTACATCTGCGGCAGCGCGATCAGCAAACCGCCGAGCAATAGGCCGCCGACGGCGGGGCGCGCCCATTCGGGTCCGCGCCAGGCCCAGTCGCAGAGGTCCTCGATGAGGTACAGCACCTTGGAGAAGCACACGCCCACGATTCCGACCACGAGGCCGAGCAGCAGATACAGCGGGTACTCGACCGGATTGTGGACCGCGAAGACCGGCAGCGTCAGAAATGCCTTGTCGCCCATGATGGCTCGCCCGACCACGCTGGCGGTGACGCTGGAAAGCACCACCGCGCCGAAGGATTCGGCGGCGAAGTTGCGCAGGATGAGTTCCATGGCGAAGAACGGCCCGGCCAATGGGGCGTTGAAGGTGGCCGCGATGCCGCCCGCCGCGCCGCAGGCGACCAGGAGACGGACCCGCGGGGTATCGAGCCGGAGCAGTTGCGCGATGGTCGATCCCGTGGCCGACCCGATCTGCACGATTGGTCCTTCGCGGCCCACCGAGCCGCCGCCGCCGATGCACAGTGCCGAGGCCAGCGCCTTGAGCACGACCACCTTGGGTGCGATGCGCCCGCCGCGTTCGGACACCGCGAACATCACCTCGGGCACGCCGTGTCCGCGCGCTTCGGGTGCGAAGCGGTGGATGATCGGCCCGTAGATCGCACCGGCCACGACCGGAGCGAGCAGTAGGAACCAGAAGCCGAGGGCGGGCCAGTGGGCCGAGGCGATCCGGCCGAGCCCGGAATAGTCGTCATAGCCGGTGAACAGCCGGGTGGCCCCGGTGATCAGATACCGGAACGCCACCGCTGCGATCCCGGTCGCGGCGCCGACGGCGACCGCCAGCACCAGGATTCCGGACGAACTCTCCCGCAACCAGCCGGAGAAGGATTTGCGTGAGCCGAGGGAGATTCGGAGCCGATTCTGCCTGGCTCCGTCGAGCGCCAACATGATTGCAGTATGCAATAGTTGCGCTCTGCTCGATAACTGGGGGTGTAAACAGACTGGTCGGTGTAACGCCCGCGAGGTTTGGACAATCAGACGAGTGCGGGGGCCAACGGCTCGGTGACCGGCTCGAATTGTTCCGGGTCCGAGTCGGAGTTTGTGCCACCGGACCTGCGGCGGTGTATCCATTGCAGCCATCCCAGGCCGATCAGCCCGAGTAGGGCGGTGCCGATTCCGATCTTCCAGCCCGGTGGTCGCCAGGACACGATGAGTTCACCGTTGTCGGTCCCCGCCGGAATGTTGACGGCGACGAAGGTTCCGTCGATGGTGTGGAAGCCGATGTCGTGCCCGTCGAGGGTGACCCGGTAGCCGGGCCAGGCCAGGCGGGCGAACACGATCTGGCCGCCGTCTGCCGAGGTGACGTGAATGTGGCTGGTCACGCTGTCGCGGTCGAGGGGGCTGGTGGTGACGCCCCGGGTGTCGGCGATGAATCCGTCGCGGGTCGAGATCGGCCCGTCCTCGCGCTCGAGAACCCAGATGTAGCGGTCGTGTCCGGGGTAGTCGACCCATTTCCAGCCGGGCGGGGCGGGTTGGTCGCCCGCGTCCGGGTACTGGGCGCGTTGCAGCACCACGCGATCCACCTTCATCAGGTCGACGTAGGTGCGGCCGGTGGTGGGTTCGGTCGAGAAGGCCGCGCCGAACGCGGCCGGGCAGGTGCTGCCGTCCCAGCCCATGCACAGCAGTTTGCTGAACGTCCGGTACCCGATCGGGGTGTAGGCGTTCACATAGTTCAGGTGCATGTTCTTGGCGTAATTGCCGAACGCCAGCGAACCCCACGCGCCGGCGAGGCTCTGGTCGGCGGGCGGGACCAGCGCGCGGTCGGCGAGTTGTAGTGTGACACCGTCGAAATGCGGGAAGGCCGCCTGCATGTCCGAACGCTTCTCGGGGAAGTGATAGGACATCGGCGTCGGCGATTGCACGCGGACCTGGTCGTAGGCGATGGGGAACATGGCCACGATCGCGAGCGCGCACGCCGCGGTGATGCCACGGGTGCGGGCCAGCCACACCAGCGCGGCGGTGAGCGCCGCGACCGCCGCGGTGGCGACCAGATGCCGGACCACCAGATGCGGTGCGGCGCAGAAGGACCGGACGAACAGCAGCCCGATCAGCACGGCGGCGGCGGTGCCGCGGCGTCGCCAATCGGAGAAACTCCCGTATCGGGACAACGCCACGCACACCAGGACCAGCAGACCGACCGCGAGCATCGGCAGGACGCGCGCCGGCCAGCGCAGCGGACCGATCCGGCCGGGCCCGGCCGTCCACATCAGGAATCCGAGCACGAAGATCGCCAGCCCGGTGTGCTCACGCCATGCCCGCCGCATGGCCGACCAGTCGATGAAGGCCAGCAGCGGGATCAGGAACCAGGCGATGTAGACCATCGGTAGCGGCTGCACGTAGCCCCACCAGCCGGTGAAGGCGGGGACGGTGCTGGGCAGGCTCGCGTTCAGCGATTCCGACCAGCCGACATTGAGGAAGTCCTCGTTGAGGATTCGCTCGTTGCCGCGCCAGGTCACCGGCGAGGACAGCATGCCCGGTAGGTAGGTCTCCAAACCGGCGAGGCCCGCGCACGCCGCCACGGCCAGCAGCCGCAGCGACGGCCGCCACGCCCGCTGGTAGACCACTTCGCCGACGGCGACCGCGGCGATCATCAGCGCGGCTTCGACCGCGGGGAAGACGTACTGGACCGAGATCGCCAGATACAGGAACACGAACACCGGAATCGGCCCGCGCGTCCAGGGTCGGGACTCGGAATCGCTTCGTGTGTATCGGATCGCCGAGGCCCAGGCGTGCAGCATCCACGCGGTGCCGGTGAGCGAGGTCGCCCAGCTGGCCTCGTCGAAGAACAGGAACCAGCCCGAGAGCGGAAAGGCCACGGCGGCCACCGTCGCCCACGGTGGCCGGGACCCGTAGGCCAGGCAGACCCGGAAGACGCCGAGCGCGGCGATGATCGAGAAGATCAGCTTCACGATCGTCACGTACAGCGCGAGATTGTCGAATTCCGGTGCGAACCAGTCGACCAGCATCTGTGGCGGGTTGTAGAGCCCGGCCTCTTCCATGGAGTAGTTGCCCGACATCCACTCCCATGGCACCAGGGCCGGGAACCGGCCCTGGTGCATGTGCCGTCCCAGCATGACCCACATCGGGCCGTACTGGGATTCGGTGTCATCGGTATAGAAGTGGCGCGGATTCGCCAGCAACACTGACGCGTACCCCGCGACCACGCCGACGGCGGTGGCAAATCCCCACCGGCACACGTCCATTCGAGCTTCGAACGCTGCACGCACTCCCACGAGTCGGAGACCCTACCTGACCAAAGCATTATGCAACAGTTTCTGTGTGCCCGAGTTGAATTTGTCGGGCGATCCGCGATGCGGTTACGCGGAATCGGGGCGGACACGGCAGGATAGAGGGGGTAGGTGAATGCACAGTTTGCGGAGGTGGTCGCGATGGCGAAAGAAGTGTTGGTCGGTGAGTCTGCCGACGAGATCACCGATGCGCTGCTGGCTGCTTCTCGTCTGCTGGTCGCTCTCTCGGCGCGGTCGATCGCGCTGGTCGACGAGTCCATCACCATTGCGCAGTTCCGCACCCTGGTGATCCTGTCCACGCGTGGGCCGTCGAAGGTCGTCACGCTGTCGAACGCGTTGAACGTCCAACCCTCCACGGCGGCCCGCATGGTCGACCGTCTTGTCGCGGCCGGTTTGGTGAATCGCAAACCGAATCCCGACTCCCGTCGTGAGCTGATCATCGAGTTGACGACGCTCGGTCATCGTGTGGTCGATCAGGTGACCGCCCACCGGCGGCGCGAGATCGCGGCCGTGGTGGAGCAGATGCCGGAGAAGGATCGCTCCGGCCTCGTGCGCGCGCTGACCGCGTTCACCGCCGCGGGCGGCGAACCGCACGGCGACCTGGACATCGACAGCTATCAACTCTGATTCGCGCAGTTCCGGGCCCGCCGTGTCGGGCGGCGGGCAGTCGGCGGTGCTATCGATGTCGGCCCCTAGGCCGTCTTCTGCGTCGGCGGTGGGCGTAGCCGACACCGGAAGCAGGTCGGTGCGGGCCCGCGCCGCGTATCGAAAGTCCAACGTGTGCACTGCCGGCAGCGCGCCGAGATGGGCCAACTGGGAATGTCGGTCATGCCGATGGTCAACATGATGACGACAGCGGTCAGGTTCAGCGCGGCCAATGTGAAGGCCAAGATGTCGAACGCCATGGGGCTCAGCTCCTCGAAAGAAAGCTCCTACGGACGCGCCCCGAGCCCTTGGTGCGGTCGTCATGTGCCGTCGGCGCACCCCTGAGGCGTATATACAAATCTAACAAACACGGTTACTGTGCAATAGTTGCTGTATGCCACAGTTAGATCTCGGGCTGGCCTACTCGGGCCATTCCCGCGGATGCCGAGCTCGGGAGGAGCCACGGTGACGGCAAGCTCTCGGTCCGGAACGCTTCCGTTACGGCGATTGTGGTGTGCCGTCTGGGCTATCGCGCTCATGGTCGGAGGCACGGCATGTTCGATGCCCGCCTCGGCCGACCAGGGGGCTCACGCCGTTGCGGTGTCACTGGATCCGGCGCGTTCCAGTGCGGACTTCCCACTCTCGTTTGCGATGTCGCGTTGGATCACATGGCATCCGTGGCACGGAACTCGGCTGCCGACTGCCGATAGGTGGGGGCCGACGCGGATCCAAGACGACGCCGCGACCGGCTTCAGCCATACGGCCGAGGGCGTGGTGATCGCCATGATGCAACACCAAGCGCGACTGGCCGGCCTGAACGATTCGGCGTGGCTCGCCGCCGCCCGCCGGATGGCCGTCGTCGCGCCCGCCGATCAGCCGCCGACGCAGCGGATTTCGACCGGCTTCGACTCCGCGGCCGACCTGCCCTACTTCGCTGGATTCCGGATGCTGTCCTATACCGGCGACCGAGCCGTCGCGGACCTCGCGCTCCAGACGGCGGCGGGCGCGTTGAGTTCAGTGCGGGTCACCGAGAAATGGGAAGGCTCGGACTGGAAGACCGAGCTGCCCGCCAACGGTGAAACCATCTCGCCACTACCCGATTTCGACAATTTCCAACCATGGTCCGGGGTCCCGAGATAGTCGTTGTCGTTCCCGGTTCGTGAACGTGTGGCCTCGACGATCCCCGAGCCAGGTGTTCGGCCGAGCGGCAACGTCAGTCAGGGCATCGGTGGCGGGAGCGGGGTCATAGCGACGATCTGGTTGGCGGTGTGGATTGGTCTGGCGTTTCTCCAGGGGTGGGTCCAGCTGCATCACGCTCGGCAGTGGCGCGAGCAGTATTGGTCGTTGGTGTGGTTGGGGCGCTGAGCCTGTGCAACTGCGGGATGTTCGAGGGTCTGTAAAGAAGGCGTATGGCCGCGAGGATCGGGGCCGTGATCTCTTGAAGCGATCGGGGGCGGGGGAGTTGGATCGAGGTCACGGCATCGCAGTGGAGTGTTACCGGCGCAGCTGCGGGTGCTCGAGGCGTATGGGAGAGGTGAGCGCGATGCGTGTTGCGGGTAAGGCGTTGCGGTTGTCGATCGTGGTCGGTGACGGGGACACCTGGAATCGGGAGCCGGTGTGGCGGGAGATCGTGCGCCGCGCCCACGCGGCCGGACTGGCGGGGGCGTCGGTGTTCCGGGGCATGGAAGGCTACGGCACGACCTATCGCATCCACAGTCGTCGTTTCTTCGCCCCGTCGAAGGATCTGCCGGTGGCTGTGATCATCGTCGACGCCGAGGACGCCGTCCGGCGGTTCCTGCCGCAGATCGATGAGATCGTCACCAGCGGACTGGTCACGATGGATCCGGTCGACATGCTCATCCATGTCGCCGATGCCGAGCACGTCCCCTAACCGAACGGTTCGAGACCTACCCTGCCCGTCGGGAATTGGCTGTCGCCGCGCGATCGGCGACCGTTAAGGTTGGTACGGGTGTGCCGGGAAGTCTGGTCGGCGACGTATGTCCGATCGCTGGAACCAGAAGGAGCAACTCGGTGGCGCTGCGAGACCTCGGTCGGCTCCGATGAACGACGTGGTGCCGTTCGCGACCACGTTGGTGATCATTGCCGCGGTCGGATTGACCGCCGTGCTGTCGCACCGCTTCGTGGAACGATTCCCGATCCCGGCTCCGGCGTTGTTCCTGATCGGTGCCGCGGTCGCTTCCGATATCTGGCAGCCCCTCGCACAGGTTCCCACTCTGCAGGTGGAGCGGGTGGTCACTATCGCGCTGGTGGTGATCCTGTTCGACGGCGGTATGCAGCTGGGCTGGCGCAGGGTCCGCGCCAACGCCGGAGCCATCGTGTGGCTGGGTGCGACCGGCACTCTGCTCACCGCGGTAGCGCTCGCAGTGGGAGCGCACCTGCTGTTCGGTCTCGACTGGCGCATCGCGCTGCTGCTGGGTACCGCCCTGTCGCCGACGGATCCGGCGGTGGTGTTCTCCGTGCTGGGCCGCCGGCAGATCGGCGGGCGCAGCGGGGTCCTGTTGCAGGGGGAATCCGGTGCCAACGACCCGGTCGGCATCGCGCTGATGGTGGTGCTGCTCGGTACGTCCCACTTCACGGTCGGCGCAGCGGGTTCGGTCGCTTGGGAATTCACCACCCAGCTGCTCATCGGCGCGGTGATCGGCGTGCTCGGTGGCACGAGCCTGCTGTGGTTCATGCGCAGCGTGCTGCTGCCCGCGGCCGGTCTCTACTCGCTACGCGTACTCATGTGCGTGTTCGCCATCTACGCGGTGACCACCCTCGCACACGGATCCGGATTCCTGGCAGTGCTCGTCGCGGGCGTCGTGGTCGGAGATCAACGCGCCCCCTACAAGATCGAGATCGAGCGATTCCATTCGGCGCTGGCCAATCTCGCCGAGATCGTCGCCTTCGTCATGCTCGGATTGACCATCCAGATCACCGGACCGGGCGGCATCACCGAAGGCAACGCCCTCGGCATCGGGCTGGGTCTGGCCGCGCTGCTGGCCCTCCTGATTCGCCCGCTGGCGGTCGTGATCCTGTTGTGGCGCACCGACCTCAACCGTGGTGAACGGCTGTTCGTCAGCTGGACCGGGCTCAAGGGCGCGGTGCCGATTCTGCTGGGCGTGTTCATCGTTCAAGCCGGGGTCGCCGACGCGCAACGCGCCTACGACATCATCTTCGTGGTGGTCGCGTTCTCGGTCATCGTGCAGGGCGGCGCGGTGCCTGCGCTGGCGCGACGCTTGGGCATCCCGCTGGAGACGGTCAACCCGCGCCCGTGGGGGATGAACGCCCGCTTCGAGGAGGAACCGAACAGCCTGCACCGGTTCACCATCGGTTCCGGTGCGCCCGCCGACGGCACCAGCATCGCCGAGCTGCCGTCGGAGGACCTGTGGGTGAGCGTGCTCATCCGCCAAGGGCGGCTGGTCACCGTCACCGCCGATACTCTCCTGCGCGCCGGCGACGAGATCCTGGTGCTCGCCGAACCCGACACCATCGCCGAGGTAGCGAAACTGTTCGGCTGCACCGCCACCCCGCGCCCCGTGGCATCACCCACGCCCTACCGGCTGCGTACCCGCCTGGGCCGAGGATGGTTCAGGAAGCCGGCACCTCCGGAGGCGGACTGCTGATTCACTGCCGTCGAATCTCCCTGCACTGCAGTCAATTCCGCGTTACAAGGTCGGCTACATGCCGAATCGGGTACGTCCGACCGTGTCCACGGCTGGTGCCGGCCCGAGGGCCTCGACCTCGGCGGCGTCCTGCCGCCCGAACAGATACAACAGCAGTTCACCGGGCGCGCCCCGGAGCCGGACCGCGGGTTCGCCCCGTCGAACCGTCACGCGTTCGCCGGTGCCGGCGCGCTCGAGATCGAGTCGGACTCCGCGGAGTCGTCGGCTCAGAAAACGGCCACCACGACGAACGTTGCGCCACAACGCATCCTGCAGCGCGGGCGGCATCTCGTGTCGGGGGCCGAGGCCGTTGGCGCGGCGCAGATCCTCATGGTGCACGAAGAACTCGTTGAGACTCGGAAACGACCGCACCCATCCGAGGCGGAAGAATCCAGCGGGCGGGCCCGACCGGAGTCGGTCGACAAGCCACCCGAACTCGTTGTGCGCCACCAGATTCGCTCGGCGTCTGTCGGCGAATCGCGCGAATGGTCCCGGTAGTACCATGCAGGGGCCCGCCAGGATATCGCGTTCGCGCAGGACCAAGTGGGCGGCGAGATCCCGGGCCGTCCAACCCTCCAACAGTGTGGGCGCATCGGCCCCGAGCTCCTCGAACAGATCACACAGTGCTTCGCGTTCCTGGGCGTCGAACGGGATGGTTCCCATATCGCCATGATGGCAGCAGATCCTGGTTTCGTGGGCGCATCAGCCGCCCACGCCCGAGGACTATCACCCGCACGGATCTGCGGTACGGCGTCTGGATCGGGCGGCTCGGTCGGAGGTGCTCAAAGGTCGATTCGCGTGCCGCTCTCGAGTCGGATGGCCAAGTCCGCGAAATAGCCGCGCCCGGCCGGACGGGGGTGACGGCGCAGATCGACGATCACGGCGGCAACAGTCCAGACGGCCAGCAATCCCAGCGCCAGACCCAGCCGATCGGCGACGAGGGCTACCACTATCAACACCAAACCCGCCAACAACGCGAGTTCGAATCCAGCCTTCGGCATTCGTGCAGTCTAGAGGTTCGCTCTGCCCCGGTGCTGCTGGTGACGACACCGTTGATCGCCCTCGTCTGGATGCTGTGTCTGCTCGGCTCCTTCGCTGTGGACCGGTGCGCCGGGCACGGCCCCATGACCACGGTCCTGGGCGTCGCGATACTGATCACCTCGATCGTCCTCGCGGTGATCTTCACGCGTGCGGTGGTCGTTCCCCGCTGCCGAACCGAGCCCACCACCCGACGCTGAGTTCCTCAGCGGCGTCGCACAGTACGCGAACCCGCCGTTCCCAACTTGATCAATAGACATCCTTTACGGCATCTTCAGGGTTGGTGTGCCGGGAAGTCTGGTCGGCGAAACACGGCCCGAAGCCTCGGGTCGTGTCGTTCGACCATGGAGTTCTGCGTGACGGCCACCCTGTTCAACTCGGCGGATTCCCCCGGGACAAACGCCACCGGTGGCGACGTATCCTGCGGGAGTGCAAGCTGCTCAACTGGCCGAGGACTACCCGGCGGTCAGCCTCGATACCGATGCTCTCGATGCCGCTCGATTGCTGGCCGAACACCGCCTACCGGGCCTTGTCGTGACCAACGCTTCGGGCACTGCGGTGGCCGTGCTGCCCGCCTCGCAGGTGGTGCGGTTCATCGTCCCCACCTATGTGCTCGACGATCCAGCACTCGCGGGTGTGCTGACCGAGTCCATGTGCGACCGGGTCTCGCACAAACTGCGCGGCAAGAAGGTCCGCGACGTCATTCCGGAGAGACTGAGCAACGTGCCCGCGGTGGCGGCCGACGACACCGTCGTGGAGGTCGCCACGCTCATGGCACGCCTGCGCAGTCCGCTCATCGCGGTCATGAAGGACGAGCACCTGATCGGAATCATCACCGCGTCACGGCTATTGGCCGCGACACTGTCCGACTGCTGACGAGGCCCCCACAGACCCTCGCCGCAGGCACCGCTCGCAACGGGTGGTCGCAGTGGCAGTGATAGCCGTCGCGATCTTCGCCGTCGCCTACGCACTCATCGCCTCCGAACGGGTCCACAAGACCAAGGCCGCGCTCGGCGGCGCGGCGATTGTGCTGGCACTGGGCGTACTCGGGTCGGAGGACGTGTTCTATTCGCGTGAGACCGGCGTCGATTGGGACGTCATCTTCCTGCTGTTCGGGATGATGATCATCGTCGGTATCCTCCGCCACACCGGGGTCTTCGAGTACACCGCGATCTGGGCGGCCAAGCGCGCCAAGGGATCCGCGCTGCGCATCATGATCCTGCTGGTGCTGATCACCGCGATCGCCTCGGCGTTCCTCGACAACGTCACCACCGTGCTGCTCATCGCCCCGGTGACCCTGCTGGTCTGCGAACGCCTCGAGATCTCCCCGACGCCGTTCCTGATCGCCGAGGTGCTCGCGTCCAATATCGGCGGCGCGGCCACGTTGATCGGCGATCCGCCCAACATCATCATCGGCAGCCGAGCGGGCTTGTCGTTCAACGACTTCCTGCTCAACGTGACCCCGATCGTCGCGATCGAGCTCGCGGTGTTCACCCTGCTGCTGCCCCGACTGTTCCGCGGCTCGTTCACCGTCGACCCGGCACGCATCGCCGACATCATGGAACTCGATGAGCGCGAAGCCATCCGCGACCGCGCACTGCTGATCAAATGCGGGCTCGTGCTGGCCGCGGTATTCGCCGGATTCATCGGCCACTCCGTCATCCACATCGAGCCGTCGCTGGTCGCACTGCTCGGCGCGGGCGTGCTCGTCCTGACTGCCGGACTGCCCCAAACCGATTACCTCGGCGCGGTGGAGTGGGAGACGCTGCTGTTCTTCGCCGGGCTGTTCATCATGATCGGCGCACTGGTGAAAACCGGTGTCATCGAACACCTCGCCGTCCTCGCGACCCACGCCATCGGTGGCAACGCCCTGGTGGCCACCCTGCTCATCCTCGGTGTCTCGGCGCTGCTGTCCGGAGTCATCGACAACATCCCCTACGTCGCCACCATGAGCCCGCTGGTAGCCGACCTCGCCGCCGGCATGGACCATCACAACAACACTCAGGCACTGTGGTGGGCGCTGGCATTGGGCGCCGACTTCGGCGGCAACCTCACCGCCATCGGCGCCAGCGCCAACGTCGTCATGCTCGGCATCGCCCGCCGTGCCGAGAACCCCATCTCCTTCTGGGAATTCACCCGCAAGGGCGCAGTAGTCACCGCGGTCACCGTCGCGGTCGCCGCCCCCTACCTGTGGCTGCGTTACTACGCATTCGGGTAGGGCCACCGCTCGGCACCTGCTTTCAGCCGGTGGCCAGAGTGCGTACCGCGTCGAGTTGGGTCGGGGTGCCGAGCACGATGAGGATCATTGTGGCGTGGAGCTGGGTGTCGTCGGTGGGGTTGGCGACGAACTGTCCGGTCTGGGTTCGAATGGCGAGTATCAGTGCGCCGGTGGCGGGGCGTAGGGCGATGTCGGACAGGGAGCGGCCGATCAGTGGTGACCCCGGTCCGAGCCGGATCTCCTCGATCCGGTATTCGAGGGTGTCCTCGTGCATGACCACGTCGAGGAATTCCGCGACATTGGGCTGCAACGCGAACGCCGCCATCCGCCGACCGCCGATCAATTGCGGGTTGACGGCCCGGTTGGCCCCCGCGCGAAGCAGTTTCGACTTCGAGCCTTCGGTGCGCGCCCGCGCGATGATCACCAGATCGGCGCGCAGCGCCCGGGCCGACAGCGTCACGTAGACGTTGTCGGCATCGCCGTCCAAGGCCGCGATCAGCGCCTGCGCGTGCTCGATACCGGCGGCTTCGAGCACGCTGTCGTCGGTGACGTCGCCGAGGATGTTCGGAAATTCGATGTCGCGCAGCCGTTCCGGGTCGCGGTCGATCACCACGATCGTCTTGCCGAGGCCGTGCAGGTATTGCGCGGTCGAACGGCCCACACGCCCCCAGCCGCACACGATGACGTGCCCACGCATCTGTTCTATCCGGCGGTTCATTCGCCTCCGCTCCAAATGGTGCCGAAGATGGCCTTCGATGAGGGCCTCCAACAGGACCCCGAACAGGTAGAAGACGGTGCCGGCGCCGACCAGGATCAGCACCATGGTGAACACCTGGCCTGTCGCCGACAGCGGATGGACCTCACGGAAACCGACTGTGGTGATCGTCGTGACCGTCTGGTAAAGCGCGTCGAGGACGCCGAAGCCCAGCATTACGTAGCCGACGGTGCCCGCCAGCACCACCAACGCGAACGCCAGCACCACACGGCTGAGACGGCGCAAGGGATTCACGCCAAGATTGTGGCATCAGTCGAGCAATACATGCTGTTGACGATGCCACCCGGCTGTTCGGTGCGCGGCGTCAGCGCAAATGGCGGCTGAGTGCGGGCAATGCGTCGAGCGGGTGACGGGCGTCGATGCCCTCGACGATCTCCTCGAAGCACCAGCCCTCACCGGTCGGGAACACGACACCCATGACAAGGCCGGAGGAGATCGACTCGCTGAGGTCGTAGCGGACGAGTTCGGTTCCGGTGGCGGCGTCCACGAGGCGGCAGAAGGCGTTGTCGACCTGCGCGAGCTGCTGGCCGGTATAGGAGGTGACGAGAAACAGCACGCAGGTGATCCCGCCCGGCAGGCGAGTCAGGTCGATGGTGATGATCTCGTTGTCGCCCTTGCCTTCCCCGGTCAGGCTGTCGCCATGGTGGCGCACCGAACCATCGGCGGAGGCCAGCTGCTCGTGATAGACCACGTCGACGAGCCGCTCACCGGCGAACAGCAAAGCCGCCGCGTTCAAATCGATCTCGGCACGAGGACCGCCGAACCATCTGCGCCGCGCCGGATCCCAACCCAACGCCATGCTGAGGTAGCCCAGGCCCTCACCGCGATCATCCCGAAGCGCGACCGACACCGCTCGCACCCTCCCGCCGCCGGCCGCACCTACCCTCGGATCGCGCCGTCGACCAGACTCACCGCCGCCACCGCCGTAAAGATGCCGCATGAATCAACCACTGTGCAAACAGGATTCCGCAAACGCGGGAGACGCCACGGCAGCCGCGCCTGCTGCCGAGGGGGTGCTTCAGGGGCGGTATTCCTCGCGCCAGCCGTCGATGAGTGGTGGCAGCGCACGCTCCATGTAGGCGTAGAAGTCTTGCATCTCATGCAATCTCGCCGCGGTCGGGCCGTCGTCGCCGGTGATGTCGAGGCCGTTCTGGGCGGCTTCGCGCATCACCTTGAGCATGACGTTCTGCTGCGAGAACAGATCAGCCCACACGCCTTTGGGGAATCGATAGTGCTCGCGGCGACTGCCGGGGGCGGGCACCCGTTCCACCATCGCCGACTGGGTGAGCTGCTTGATCGCGGTCGACACCGCGCCGGTGCTCACCGACAGTTGCTCGCACAGGTCGGCGGCGGTCATTGTGTCCTGCTCGGTGTAGAGCAAGGCCGTCATCACCCGCGCGGTCGTCTTCTGCATCCCGCCCTGGGCCAGGGTCAGCGCCAGCCGTTCGGCCGCGTCTCGAAGTCGCTGCTTGGAATCCACAGCCACACAGTACAGATAGCTCCGGAAATTTTGAATCTTCACAAATCTCTGAAAGTTCGTTAGATTGTGAGACGTGCTCAATGCCATAGAAATCCGCGATCTCACCAAGACCTACGGCACCCGTCGGGGCCTGACCGGCCTGACTCTCGACGTCCGTCAGGGGGAAGTGTTCGGTTACCTCGGCCCCAATGGCGCGGGCAAGTCGACCACCATCCGGGTGCTGCTCGACCTCATCCGCCCCACCGGCGGCAGCGTCCGAGTGCTCGGGCTCGACCCGCGCCACGACGGCCGGGAACTGCGCCGCCGGATCGGTTACCTGGCCGGTGATTTCGTGGTCGACGGCCGGCAGAGCGTGCGCGAGTGCCTGCGATTCCTCGCCCGGCTCAGCGGCGGCGTCCCCGTGTCGCGCATCGACGAACTCGCCGACCGGCTCGGCCTGGACCAGACCGCCACGATCAAGAACCTGTCCAAAGGCAACCGGCAGAAGGTCGGCCTGGTACAGGCGTTCATGCACACACCCGAACTGCTCATCCTCGACGAACCCACCTCCGGGCTGGATCCGCTGCTGCAGCAGACCTTCCTCGACCTCGTCACCGAGGCCGCCCGCAACGGGCAGACAGTGTTCATGTCCAGCCACATCATGGACGAGGTGGAAGCCGTCGCCGACCGCATCGCCATCTTGCGCGACGGGCGTCTGGTCGCCCTCGACACCGTCGCCGATCTGCGCGCCGCGGCCGTCCGACGCATCGAGATCGGCTTCGCCGCACCAGTTTCCCTCGATCAGTTCCGCGGTCTGGCCGGTCTGACCGAACCCACGCTCGACGACACCGGCACGATCCTGCGCGCCCGACTCACCGGCACCCCGGACGCGGTCCTCAAAATCGCCGCCCAACACACCGTCACCTCGCTGCACACCACCGATCCCCACCTCGACGAGATCTTCCACACCCAATACGCCGACGCCGCCCCGCGCGACGCCGCGTAATCCGCCGAAACCTCTTGTTACCCAAGGAAAACCAAGCCATGACGACCGTCACCGCCACCATGCCGAACACCGCAGCCGACAAGGCCATCCAGGCGGAGGTGATCATCAAAACCCTCCGCGACAGCCGCCGCAGCCTCCTTGGATGGACCCTCGGCATCACCGCCGCGGCCACCGCCTACGCCGGGTTCTACCCCCAGATCGCCAAAAACGGCGCCGCACAAACCCAGAACCTGCCCGAAAGCCTGCGTGAAGCATTGCGGATGAACGACATCACCTCCGCGCCCGGATATCTCGGGTCCACCGTATTCGGACTGATCGTGCCACTGCTGACAATGTTCTTCGGCGCGGCACTCGGCGCGCGCGTCACCGCCGCCGACGAGGAAACCGGAACCCTGGACCTGCTCCTGGCCCATCCGCTCACCCGAACATCGCTGATCGCACAGCGTTTCGCCGCCCTGGTACTCGCGGCGACCGGCGTCAGCGCGATCCTCTGGCTGGCCATGCTCGCCGTGCGCGGCGGCGCGGACCTGACCGCCGTCACTCCGGCCCGGTTCGCCGCCCAATGTGCCCAGGTGGCGCTGCTGACGATCATCTTCGGCGCCCTCGCAACGGGAATCGGCGCGGTGGCCGGGCGCAGGGGCGCGGTCTTCGCCCTCACAGCGGTCGTCGGCGTCGCCGCCTACGGAACCCACACCTTCGCCGCGCAACTCGGTCTCGGGTGGGCCGCCTACCTGTCGCCGTTTCACTACTACATCGGCGGCGAGCCGTTGCGCAACGGCTTCCAGTGGGCCGACCTGGCGATACTCGCCGCCGTCTCAATGGCTCTCGTGGTCGGTGGGACATACCGCTTCAACCGCCGTGACCTCCGGAATTGATCGATCCCGGTTGGGGACCACCAGCTCGAACGTGCTGCAGCATCGTGATCAGCCTGTCGTGCGGCTACCAAGATTTGATCAGCGGGCCGCCGTGGTCCTTCCGCTGCCATCGCTCGGTGCGGCGACCGAGCGGCGGATGAGTTGTTCTATCACCGGGGGTTCGAGCAGACCTCGTTTGCGTCGATCGCCGAGGTTGTGCAGCTGTCGCGCGGAAACTTCTATCACCACTTCAAAGCCAAGGACGACCTGCTCGACGCGGTCATCGCGACCCGCCTCGAAGAGACCCGCACCATGCTGGCCCAGTGGGAATCGCAGACACTTGACCGGCCGGTCGTATTCGCAAGTTCGTCGACATCCTGCTGGTCAACCGCGCCGATATCCAGGACTACGGGTGCCCGGTCGGCACTTTGACCAGGGAGCTGGCCAAATTCGACCTCACCGCACTCGATGCCGCCAGCGGGCTGTTTGTCCTGTTCCGGGAATGGCTCGCCGAGCAGTTCGGCCGGCTCGGGCATCGCGATGACGCCGACGAGCTGGCCATGCATGTGCTGGCCGCCAGTCAGGGTGTGGCCACCCTGGCCAATGCCTTCCATGACGAGCGGTTCCTGCGCCGAGAGGTGCAGCGCCTGCACGGCTGGCTCGACATCTTCCTCGACGACTCACGAAAATAGAAGCGAGAGAACCATGTTCGTCGTTCTGCTGAAGTTCTCTGACCGCAAGTCCGACGCGCCCCAGCACATGGCAGCCCACCAGCGGTGGATCCAGCAAGGCTTCGACGACGGGGTGTTCTTGCTGGTCGGCAGTATCAAACCTGGTGTCGGCGGCGCGGTTCTGGCCCGCAACACCTCCCCGGAAGACCTCGAGCGGCGCGTCGCGCAGGACCCGTTCGTCGCGGCCGACGTCGTAACGGCCGAGATCCTCGAGGTCGCGGCCGGACAAGCCGACGACCGCCTGAAATTTCTGCTCGACTGACCAACCCGCCCGGGCTGAGTCCTATGCCTTGACCCAGTCGCGGATTGCGGTGACGAACTCCTCGGGCGCGTCGGATTCGACGTAGGTGCCGGCGCCTTCGACGATCACGGTCGTGTGGTTGGTGAAGGTCGCTTCCAGTCGTTGCCGCTCCTGGGGACGGAAGGCGATATCGGCGTCACCCCACACGATCAACGTCGGCAACTGCGCGACATCGGGCAGGCGGGCCTCGATCTCGGCGAAGAAGTCGCGGCTGGCGAGTACCGCGCCGGGCAGCATCGCACTGGCCTGACGGCGTGCGGGAGTGTCCAGCGCCCGACGGTAGTGGGTCATTTCGGCCTCGGTCGGCTTGCGGCGACGGTGACCGGTGGGGATGAACGCGTTGACCAGCAGGTTGAGTTGGCGCACCAGCAGGCGGCTCACCGGATTGCCGAGGGCGCGTGCGAACGCTTCGAAGTGCAGGACGCCGTTGACCGGCCACGCCCACGTATTGGCCAGCACCAGCCGCTCGAAGACCCCCGGCCGCCCCTGCGCGACCGCTAGGCCGATCAGACCACCCCAGTCCTGGCCGACCAATGTGACCTGGTGCAGACCGAGGGCATCGACGAACCCGGCCACCACCTGCGCGTGCTCCTCGGGCAGGAAACGGTAACCACGCTTCGGTGTCGACAGCCCGAAGCCCGGGTAATCGACTGCGACACAGCGGAACTCGCCACGCAGCGCGCTGATCGCGTCGCGCCACAAGAACGACCAGGTCGGATTGCCGTGCAGGAACAGCAGTGTCGGACCTGATCCTTCGTCGACGTAATGCACGGTGTGCCCATCGATTTCGACGAAACGGCTCTCGAACGGAAACAGAGTGTCGTCGACCCAATCGGGTCGCGTGGTGCTGGTGGTCTCGGCCATGGTTGAACCCCCTACGCTCGACATCACGGTATGATTGATCTTCTCAAGTCAACTTGAGATTCTCAAGCGATTGAAGGAATTGATGCGTAGCTACGGCCAGTACTGCGGGCTCGCCCGGTCCCTCGAAGTCGTGGGTGACAGGTGGAACCTGCTCATCGTCCGCCAGTTGCTCCTCGCACCGGCCCGCTACCGGGACCTGCTCGACGGCCTGCCCGGCATCGCCACCAATCTCCTCGCCGACCGGCTGCGTGACCTGGAATCCTCCGGCGTGATCGAGCGGCGGTTGGCCGGTGAGGGCAGCGTCGTCGAATACGCACTCACCCCCTGGGGCGCGCAATTGCGTGAGCCGATCGAGAGCTTGATCCGTTGGTCCACCCCGCTGATGATCCCCGGCCCCGGCGCCGATGCCTTCCGCCCCGAATGGCTCGCCCTCGCCGTGCCCGCCCTGCTCACCGTCCGGGTCGAAGACCGGCCCTCCGCGACGGTCGGCCTCGACATCGGTGGCTCGCTCTTCCAGCTCCGTGTCACGGCATCCGGATTCGAGGTCGCCCCGCACGACGGCCGCGACCTCGACGCCACCGTCCGCGCCGACCCCGCCTACATCCTCGGGCTTGCCGCCGGTGCACTCACCCTCAGCGACGCTCGTGCGCTCGGGGCCGTCGAGATCGCCGGCGATGAGGCTCTCATTCGCGCCATCTTCGCTGCCTGACCGGTATTTCGGCACCGGAGGTTTCGGGCGGCAGTCAATCTCGTCGGTTCGCTTTCCGGCGGCGATAGTGCGCGGCCGCTGCGGCGCGGTCGTTGCAGGTGTCGCAGCAATACTTGCGAGTGCCCGGGCGGGTGCGGTCGACGAACACGCACTCGCACGGGGCTGCGGCACACACCCCGAGTCGCCGAATGCCGTGCTGCACAAGGTGTTCGGCGAGGGCCGCGACCAGCCTGCCTGCCAAGGCCGCGAGCCCGTGCGACATGCCACTCGCGTCCATCCGGATGACGCCGGTGGTGTCCTGCGACAACTGCGGGACCACGGCGTGTTCACGCAGTAGTTCGTTCACCAGATCCGTTGCCTCGGAGCCGGTATCGCAGCCGAACGCGGGCCGCAACTGCTCCCGCAGCTCGCGCAGCCGATCCAGATCGCCGTCGGCGAGTTCCTCGGCCAGGTCCGACTGGCCCGCGCCGCGCAGGATGACCCTGAAATGGTCGACCGTCGTCAATCGATCGGGCGGATCGGCCAGCGCGTAAACGGTATTGACCAAATCCACGACCAGATCCAGATCGTTCACCACCCACCTCCTCACCATTGACGACCTGCAGCACCGACCTTAGCATTCTCAGTACTTAAACTATTTTAGTAACTGATATGGAGTTGCTGTGGACACGACTTTCCGGTCCGCCGACGCGTTGGCCAACGTCCTGCACGCCCAAGGCCCCCACCCCGATCACGTCGAGAAGCTCGCCCTGTTCGGGCAGTTCATCGGCTCCTGGCGAGTGACCAATCGCCTCCGTGACGCCGACGGCAGCTGGACGACCTATCCCGGGCGCTGGGACTTCGGTTGGACGCTGGGCGGATTGGCGATCCAGGATGTCCTCGACTGCCCCACCGCACCGAATCGCTACCCCGGCACCACGATCCGCTGCTACGTCCCAGCCACAGACAGCTGGAACGCGGTCTGGCTCGACCCACACTCCGGCCTGCACGTCACCCTGCACGCAAGCTCTGCCGACACCGGCATCGTCCTCGAAGGCAGTACTCACGTCGGTACATCGGTCCGGTGGATCTTCTCGAACATCACCGACACCAGCTTCCACTGGCAGGGCTACCTCGCCCGCGACGCCACATCCTTCGAACTGGTCCAGGAAATGGCCGCTCATCGCCTGCGCGATCGGTGAGTGCCTCAATGAGCGGATGTGTCGGCAAGAAGCCGCATACCGCGCTGATCGCGCCGGCCGTGGCGCCCTTGTTCGAGCGGTTCTGACCAGGGTCTCGGCACCATGCTTGCATGCCGCCCGCGCCACGCATCAACGCGACGTTGCCAGGGCATTTCCGGTGGCAAGGGTCCCCACCGAGGATGCCTTTCGGACGTGGTGGCCCGCTACGGGTCGATCGAAGCGTTCTGCGACTACTTATACGGCCTGCTCGGCGCACCGGCTGAACGGATAACCGTCGTGGCCACCCGCATTGGTATCGGTCACCGGTGGGAGGCACGGGCTACAGGAGCCTTAACCTCGCGATGAGCCGGAGGACATACCTAGTGGACTTCGGCACCGGCATCGAGTGTGGCCGATCGCCACGACTCATCACCATCTCGAGCGATATCGATCAGCGACACCCCGATGACATACACGGCGGTCGGATGACGCTCAGCCGAGGCACTGGCCGCGTAGGTTCCGTCGACATGCCGGATCGCGAACGCGTTCTTCAAATCGCCGGCCTCGGTCGCGGCGGATGGCCGATTCACCGACGTTGCGGTGCCGGTGAATTCGAAGATGAGCATCACCTCGGGATGGCCGGACACCACCAACAAAGTGACTTGTAGCTCGACGGCGGTGGAGTTCCGTTGTACGCACGCGAAGTCCGGCCATCGATTCGTGGCACCCCGAAAACGATCGACGTCTTCTGAATCGGACTGAACCGAGCGCATCAGGCAGGCCTCGGATTCGGAGTGCCGGAGCAGTCGGTTGCTGAAGGCGAAAGATCTTCGGAGTGTCGGGTCGGGACACGCCGAGGAGGGGTTCATTGGGGACAGCGAATCAAGACTTCGATGATGGGTCTTCGCTGCTATCAGTGCTATCCGACGCGAATCCACTGGTAGAGGGCATTTCCTGGCGACGAAGACGTGTCCCGTGTGTGACCGTTTTCGGCGTGATGGGCCGGGATGTGGGGTGATCTCCAGTTATGGGTGAGGCCCCGCCCGGAGTGGTTCCAGGGCGGGGCCTCAGGTTGAAAAGTGCTGCGAGGAGCTTCTTTTCAGTGGTTTCCAGTGCTCGGTTCAGACCGACTTGTTGAAGGCTTTCGCCTCGCGGCGGCGGCGGTGCAGGATGGGCTCGGTGTAGCCGTTGGGCTGGGTGGTGCCCTCGAGGACCAGTTCCTTCGCCGCCTGGAAGGCGATGGAGGCGTTGAAGTCCGGAGCCATCGGGAAGTACGAGGAGTCACCGGCGTTCTGGCGGTCCACGACGGGGGCCATGCGCTCCAGCGAAGCGATGACATCCGCCTCGGAGACGATGCCGTGGCGCAGCCAGTTGGCCATCAGCTGGCTGGAGATGCGCAGGGTGGCGCGGTCCTCCATGAGGCCGATGTCCTTGATGTCGGGGACCTTCGAGCAGCCGACGCCCTGGTCGATCCAGCGGACCACGTAGCCGAGGATGCCCTGGGAGTTGTTGTCCAGCTCCTGCTGGATCTCCTCGGGCGACCAGTCGGTGTTCGGGGCGAGCGGGATCTCGAGGATCTCGTCGACGGTGGCGCGCGGGCCGCCCTTGGCGATCTCGGCCTGCCGCTTGAACACGTCCACCAGGTGGTAGTGGGTGGCGTGCAGGGTGGCGGCGGTCGGGGACGGGACCCACGCGGTGTTCGCGCCCGACTTGGGGTGGCCGATCTTCTGGACCAGCATCTCGGCCATCAGATCCGGCATGGCCCACATGCCCTTGCCGATCTGCGCCTTGCCGGGCAGGCCGGTGGCCAGACCGGTGTCGACGTTCCAGTCCTCGTAGGACTTGATCCACTGCTGGGCCTTCATCTCGGCCTTGCGGACCATCGGCCCGGCCTCCATGGAGGTGTGGATCTCGTCGCCGGTGCGGTCCAGGAAGCCGGTGTTGATGAAGACCACGCGGTCCTTGGCGGCGAAGATGGACGCCTTCAGGTTCACCGTGGTGCGGCGCTCCTCGTCCATGATGCCGACCTTGAGGGTGTTGGCCGGGACGCCGACGACCTCTTCGATGCGGCCGAACAGCTCGTTGGTGAAGGCCACCTCGTCCGGGCCGTGCATCTTCGGCTTCACGATGTAGATCGAGCCGGTGCGAGTGTTCTTCAGCTCGGTGTCGCCGTTGAGGGCGTGCTTGGCGATCAGGACGGTGATCAGGCCGTCCATGATGCCCTCGGGAACCTCGTTGCCGGCGGCGTCGATGATCGCGTCGGAGGTCATCAGGTGACCCACGTTGCGCACGAACAGCAGCGAACGACCGTGCAGCACAAGCTCACTGCCGTCGAGCGCGGTGTAGACGCGGTCCGGGTTCATGGTGCGGGTGAAGGTCTTGCCGACCTTGGTGACCTTCTCGGACAGCGTGCCCTTCATCAGGCCCAGCCAGTTGTGGTAGCAGAGGACCTTGTCCTCGGCGTCCACGGCGGCGACCGAGTCCTCGAAGTCCATGATCGTGGTGACCGCGGACTCCAGCACGACGTCCTTGACGCCCGCGGTGTCGGTGGAACCGATCGGGGAGGACGGGTCGATCTGGATCTCGATGTGCAGCCCGTTGTGCTTCAGCAGGACCGAGGTCGGGTTGGCCGGGTCGCCCAGGTAGCCGACGAGGGCATCGTTGTCGGCCAGGCCGATCTCGGTGCCGTCCTCGAGGCCGACCACGAGCTCGCCGTCCTCGATCGAGTACTTGGTGGAGCCGACGTGCGAGCCGGTGATCAGCGGCACCGCGTCGTCGAGGAAGTTGCGGGCCCACTCGATGACCTTGTCACCGCGGACCTTGTTGTAGCCCGAACCCTTCTCCGCGCCATTGGCCTCGGAGATGGCATCGGTGCCGTACAGCGCGTCGTAGAGCGAACCCCAGCGCGCGTTGGCGGCATTGATGGCGAAGCGGGCGTTCATCACCGGCACGACCAGCTGCGGTCCCGCCTGGGTGGCGATTTCGGCGTCCACGTTCTCGGTACCGATCTGGAAATCGGCCGGTTCGGGACGGAGATAGCCGATCTCGGTGAGGAACTGCTTGTAGGCAGCCTTGTCGTAGCCAGCGCCAGGGTTCGCGCGGTGCCACTCGTCGATCTTGGCTTGGATGTCGTCGCGTTCCGCCAGGAGAGCACGGTTGCGGGGGGCGAGGTCATTGATGACGGCCTCGGCACCCGACCAGAACGCGGCGGAATCAACACCGGTGCCGGGGAGGGCCTCGTTCTCCACGAAATCGTGGAGCACCTTGGCAACCTGCAGCCCGCCGACCTGAATCCGCTCTGTCATCTACTGCCTCATTTCGAGAAGCCGGGTGGAAAAAGTACGCGCGTCATATTACTCGCGGTTACCCGGCGGTATTTCACGGCCTCGGGGTTGGGGCCTCGAACGATGGGTCTTGATTGTATCGGTCGGTACATTTAATGTACTGGTTGGAACATTTTTCGGCGGTGATTGGTCGAGGTGCGATTCATGGGAAATCCCTTGTCCGGCAAGGTCTCTGTGGTAACGGGCGGCAGCCGCGGACTCGGACGGGAGATGGTGCTGGCTCTCGCCGAGGCCGGGTCCGATGTCGTCATCGCCAGCCGCAAGCTCGAGGCATGTGAGGAATTAGCCTCCGACGTGCACGCGAAGACCGGTCGACGAGCCCTTCCGGTGGCCTGCAACGTGGGGGACTGGGCGCAGTGCGAGGCCCTCGTCGAGGCGGCTTACGGGGAGTTCGGGACGGTCGACGTCCTGATCAACAACGCCGGGATGTCGCTGCTTTATCCCAGCTTGGACCAGGTTTCCGAGGCCATGTTCGACAAGGTGATGGCCACCAATCTGAAGGGGCCGTTCCGGCTCTCGGCGCTCATCGGGGCGCGCATGGCCGCGGGCGGCGGCGGATCGATCGTAAATATATCTTCGATCGAGGCCGCCCATCCCGAACCGCTGGCGGTGCCCTACGCCGCCGCCAAGGCCGGGCTCGAGGCGCTGACCATGGGTTTCGCTCAAACCTACGGACCCGCGGTGCGGGTGAACACGATTCGCTGCGGCGCCTTCGACACCGATATCGCCAAGGCGTGGCCGCCGCAGATGCGCGCCGAACTGGCCCGGCATACCGCGCTCGGCCGCATCGGGGTGCCCGCCGACATCGTCGGGGCGGCACTGTTCTTCGCCTCCGACGCCTCGGCCTACTGCACCGGCTCGACCCTGGCCCTGGACGGCGGCATCCGGTGACGGCCCCCGCCCGCAAACGCGGCCGCCCGCCCGCCTCGGCCGCCGGGCCGGGGGAGACCCGGGAGCGGATCGTGCGGGCCGCGCTGGAACTGTTCTCGGAGAAGGGCTTCCACGGCACCGGCGTCGCCGAGATCGGGGACCGCGCCGACGTGCAGCGCGGGGCGCTGTACTACCACATCGGCTCGAAGGAAGAGTTGCTGTGGCAGATCCTCGGGGACTACACGCGGCTCATGCTCGCCGAGGCCGAGCAGATCGCGGGCGGCTCGGACTATCCGGTCACCAAGCTGCGCAAGCTGATCCACTCGCACGTGCGGCTCATCATCGAGAACCGGGCCGCCGTCGCCATCCAGCTGCGCGACGGCGCGGCGCTCAGCGGTGAGCGGGCGGGCGAGCTGCAGCAGCTGCGCGACCGTATCCAAGCGCTGTGGCAGCAGGTCATCGACGCGGGCAAGAGCTCCGGCGTGCTGCGCACCGGCGACCACGTGGTCACCAACAGCGTTCTCGGCATGCTCAATTCGGTGACCTTCTGGTACCGCGCCGACGGCCGGCACACCCCCGACGAGATCGCCGACATTCTCTGCACCACCGTCCTGGACGGACTCATCCAACCGCGCAAGAGCACGAAAGGCTGATCATGGCTTGGGATTTCGAGACGGACCCGGAGTACCAGAAGAAGCTGGACTGGGTCGCGGAGTTCGTCAGGACCGAGGTGGAACCCCTGGACCTGGTGTATCCGAACCCCTACGACCGCACCAACCCCGAGATCCGCGCGCTCATGAAGCCGCTGCAGGAGAAGGTGAAGGAACAGCAGCTGTGGGCCTGCCACCTGGGTCCCGAACTCGGCGGGCCCGGCTACGGGCAGCTGAAACTGGCCCTGCTCAACGAGATGCTGGGCACCTCGCAGTGGGCCCCGCTGGTGTTCGGCTGCCAGGCACCGGATTCGGGCAATGCCGAGATCCTCGCGCACTTCGGCACGGCCGAACAGAAGGCGAAGTACCTGCAGCCCTTGCTCGACGGTGAGATCGGGTCCTGTTACGTCATGACCGAACCGCAGGGCGGCTCGGATCCGACGGCCTTCCAGACCCGCGCGGTCCGCGACGGCGACGAGTGGGTCATCAACGGCGAGAAGTGGTTCAACTCCGCCGCCGAGTTCGCGACGTTCCATATCGTCATGGCGGTCACCGACCCGGACGCGCCGCCGCATCAGCGGCTGTCCATGTTCATCGTGCCCGCCGACACCCCCGGCCTGGAGATCGTGAAGAACTTCACCGTCCCCGGCTTCAGCGAACACGAAGGCCACCTGCGGTTCTCGAACGTCCGCATCCCCGCCGACGCGCTGCTCGGGGCGGAGGGCCTCGGCTTCATCGTCGCCCAGACCCGTCTCGGCGGCGGCCGCGTCCACCACGCCATGCGCACGGTCGCCCTGGTGCGCAAGGCGTTCGACATGATGTGCGAGCGCGCGGTGTCGCGGCCGATGGGCCGGGGCGTGCTCGGCGGCAAGCAGATGACCCAGGAGAAGATCGCCGAATCCTGGATCGAGATGGAACAGTTCCGGCTGCTGGTGCTGCGCACTGCCTGGCGCATCGACAAGGAACAGGACTACCGCAAGGTCCGCCACGACATCGCCGCCATCAAGGTCGCCATGCCGAAGGTCATGCACGACATCGCCCAGCGCGCAATGCATCTGCACGGCGCCCTGGGCGTGAGCAGCGACCTCCCCTTCACCGACATGATGACCTACGCCCAGATCATGGCCATCGCCGACGGCCCCACCGAGGTCCACAAGATCACCCTGGCCAAGGAAGTCCTGAAGACCTACGCCCCCGCGGACCCGGTCTACCCCACCGGCTACCGCCCCGCCCTCCGCGAAAAAGCCCGCGACCTGGTGGCCACCCGCCTCGAACACACCATCGCCAACCTCTGACCGTCCGTCGAGTGGCACATCCCGGAGGGGTTTTGCCCGAATCCGCCTCCAGGATGTGCCACTCGACGCCCGGGATAGGATTTGGGTGCCGGTGTGGAGAAGGGGACGGGTGTGGCTGGGGTCAGCGGGTTTCCGATGTCGAAGGGGAATCTGGAGCCGGATTTGTGGTCCGGGGTGGGAGTTTCGGAGGATCGGGTTCGGGCGCTTGCCGTCGGGGCGTATTACGGGCGTAGTTGGGGTGCTTACAACGACACCGTGGCGTTCCAGCCCGAGCTGACGGGGCGGTCGGACACTCGGCGGGAAGCCACGATCGAGGGGCTGCACGAGTCGTGGGGCGTCGACAATGGCGAGGATGCCCGGGACACGATTCGCCGGTTGCTGGCGGGGATGCATTCGCCGTTGTTCAGCTTGATCCATCCGCTGGCGGTGGCGGCGGCGGGGGAGTCGTCGTATCGGCCCGATCGGGGTGGGATCTCGTCGGGGCATCGGGAATTCCTGCACATCCTGTCCCAGATCCGCGGGTACGAGGGGGCGGCCGGACTCGATCGGGACTATGACGCCTGGTTGCAGGCGATCAAGCTCGGGATCGTCGACGGGCTGCCGCAGCCGTTGAACACCGACGCCACCGCGTGGGATCTCGCGCGGGTGGTGTTCATCGCGCGGTCCGCGCATACCGCCGGGTATCTGCCCGAGGACGAGGCGTGGGAGCACATGCTCACCGGGCTCGCCAAAGCGCAACAGCACTACCGCAATTGGCGGCAATTCGGGTCCGGATTCCTGACCGGGGCCATCTACTGGGCGGCGACGCAGGATCTCGCGGCCGCGCGGGAGCAGGTCGGCGAGCGCCGGGAGATGCTGTACGGGCTGTATGCCCGTCCGTCCAGCCCGTGGCGGCGGGTCGCGCTGCATCCGGGCACGCCGAATGGCGGTGTGCCGCAGTCCTAGCGGGTCAGCTGGGCAGGGAGCCCATGATGCCGAAGGCCTGGCGCTGGAACGCCTCGTCCTCGACCATGCCCAGGCGGCGGCGTTCCACCAGCAGCTGCCATTCGGCGAACAGGTCGGCCGAGGACGGGCGCGCGGGCAGGATGGATCCGTCGACATGCGCTACGTCGCAGGCCAATTGCACCGCCTGCGCCAGGCGAGCGAAATCCTCCGCCACCCAGTCGACGAACTCGAGCGTGGTCGGATAGGCGCGCAACCGCAGCGTCGCCACCGCGCGCGGGGCGGGCGGGGGCGTCACCTCGGCCCGATCGATCGCGGCGATTGGCAGTTCGTGGACCGCGTCGGCGCCGACGAACAGGAACCGCTGCGTGGTGATCGCGATCAGTCCCGGCGTCCCGGAATGGGTGGCCTGGGCCAGCTCCAGCACGAACTCGTCGGGCCCCGCGAGTGTCTGCAACGCGGTGATCAGGTGAGTCGTGTGGCCGATGAACCGCATTCGCCGCGCGGCGGCGGTGACGTCCTGGCGCATCGGGCCGTGCGGTGACGGCAGCAACGGCGGCGGCGTGAGGTCCGGACGGCGCGGGTGCAGCCGGCGTGCCTCCAGCAGCTCCCCTTCGACGGCCCGCACCAGTTCGGTGGCTTGGGGCCGCAACTCCGGCTCCAGGAAGATCGGCACCGGATGACGTTGGGTGGGAACGCCGTTCATGGGGAACTCCGGCGAGCGGAAATACAGCAGGACCGCGATCCGGTCGTCGTCGGTCGTGGCGACCCGGATGCGGTGCAGCTCGCTGACCGGCACGTCCAGGGCGACCTCGTCATCGGCGCGCAGGGGCTGGGTCACGAGCCGGCCGTTGCCGTACCTGATGGCGACTCCACGACCCCACACTTCGAGCACGACATCTCCTCCCCTCTCGGCCCCCTCGGCCGCGCCGAACAGCATCGTACCGAAGGCCGTTCGCGCGACCGGGTGCGAGCACGCGGGCTCAGGGTGCGGGGGTGGGCTCGTCGATGGTCTTGATGTAGTCGTCGACGTAGGTGGAAAGGATCTGCTCGACGCTGAGCAGGAACTTGGTCGCGTTGGCGGCGGTCGGCCCGCCGGGGTAATCGCCTGCGCCCGCGACGAACCGCCATCCCTCCGACAGCAGTAGCTGCTGGGTGCGGCGGTTGGTCGCGACCCGCTGATCGGCGTGGAAGATGGCGGCGCTGCCGGTCGCCACCACCGCCACCCCGCCCGCGAAAGCGGTGGCCGCGCGGATGAGATTGCCCTCGAATCCGGCCAGCCCCGTCACCACCGCGCTGGCGACCATGGCGGTGAACCGGAGAATCTGTCCCCAGCTGCGGAATCGGCCGGTGAGGCGGCCGGTGCTCACCACCTCGTTGGCGTAGGTACTGGTCCAGAAGTCATGAAAGGCGGGACCGACTGTGTTCCAATCGATGACCGCGGCCATGGCGTCGGTCTGGGCTTTCGGCGACGAAGAACCTGCCACGCGGTCAGTTTGTCACGCGCGAGCCCCGACCGCCTGCCGACGGCGGATCAGCCTCGGCGGGGTTCTATCCAGAGCGCCTCGGACAGGGCGCAGAGTTCGCCGTCGGCGGTCGAAAGTGCCACGCCGACAGTGTGTTTGCGGCCCTCCCGTCCGATGATCCAGGCGTGCGAGATGTAGTCGGCTCCGGCGTACATCGGCCGGAATCGGGTGGCGGTGAGGGCGGCGGTGAACGCGCCGCTGTTCATCTTGGAGAAGACGAACGCGGCCCGGCCGCCGGGGCAGTCCAGCGCCGACCAGACCACCTCGGGCGGGAGTTCGCCGGTCTCGTCGGCCAGCCCGGCGTCGGGGGTCCAGGCGGCCGTCATCATCTGCTCGCCCGGCAGTTCCGAGGGGAACAGCCGCAGTCCGCGACCCGGCTCGCAGGCCAGGCCGCAGCCGTAGCAGTCGGTCACCGTGCGCGGGCCCGACAAAGCCACCTCGACGGCGGATTTCGCGGCCGCCCACGACGGCGCGGGGCGCGGGTCGACGGTGAGCGCTGAGGGGGTCGCCTCCACCAGCAGGGTGTCGTCGGTCGCGGTGAGAGCGGCATGGCCGGGCGCGGGCGTGGACAGCAGGATCGGGGTGCCGACGGTGACCGCGCGGCGGAAATCGACGCGCACGGTGTCCGCGCCGGAATGCGCCGCGAGCAGGCCCGCGAGGTAGCCGCCGAACGCCACCTCCGGGTAGCCGTGGATGTGCGCGGGGATGGTGAGCGCTTCCGCCTGGGTCATGGTGAAGGTCAACCTCTCCCGGCCGATGGGCCGATCAACACAATCGACCATACCCAGGGCCCTGACTACCGCTCCCGTGAGATTTCGCACCTCGGGGCTCCAGCGATTCCGCACCCCGAATCCGCGCGGTGGGATAGCCGGGCCAGCGCGATTTCACCCCCGAATCCCATGCCTTTGTACAGCCCGGGCCACGAGCTCCGAATCCCTGTGGCGCGGTGGCTGGGGGCAGGGCCATGTCACGTCTTCGTGCGGGTCGCCGCCCGGCTCGGGTGCGATGTCGTGCTGCGGGTTCCGTGCTCGGGCGTGGCTCAGGTGAGGGGTTGGGCTCCGCGCTGGGCGAGCAGGATCGTCATGAGACCGGCCTCCTGGGACTGCGCGGTGATCATGCCGCGGGCCGCTTCCTTCACCGGGCCCGAGGTGAGGAGGGCGTCGGCGGCCTTGGCCATGGCGACGCCGCCGGTGTGGTGGCGCAGCATCAGTTGCAGGAACAGGATTTCGGCGTCCTTGCCGTGGGCGCGGGCCAGGGCGTCGAGTTCGGACTGGGTGGCCATGCCCGGCATGGTCGTGCCGTTGGTGCTGGTCATGGTCGCCATCGAATGCTCGTGCGCGCCGGGCGAGTTCATCCAGGCCATCGGGTGCTTGGAGTCCGGTGAGGCATTGGCCAGGCGCAGCCAGCCCTGCAGGGTGCCGATCTCCATGCGCTGGGTGTCGGCGATCTGCTGGGACAGTTGACGCACCGTCGGGTCGACGCCGGAATCCAGGCGCTGCACCATGATCAGCGCCTGCTCGTGGTGGGCGGACATGTCCTGGCTGAAACCGATCTCGACCGCGCTGAGCACCGGTGGCGCGGAACGATTCTCGGGAACGAGCACGGGCCGCACCAGGAATCCGGCCGTCAACAGCGTCAGCGCTAGGGCGGCGAACCCGGCGGGCCGCCGCCAGCGGTATCCGAACCCGCGCAGGCGATCACGAAGGCTCACCGTCACGACCCCACCACGGAGCGCTGGTCGGCGGGCGGGGTGTACACGTCGTCGGACAGCTGCAACACCATGAAGCCGTTGTCATTGCAGGTGGCCCACAACTGGTTTCCGTGCCACTCCGGCGGCGAGAAGCACCAGTCGGTGGACAGATCGCCGAAGGCCACCATGCCGGTGCGCGCCGAGAGCGCCTTGGAGGGATCGAACTTGCCCTCGAGAATGGCGCGCGCCGCCGACGGGAACTCCATGCCGGGGACACCGATGATCGAGGCCAGCGCGTGCGGGGAGTTCCACAACTCCAGATTGCGGCCCTTGCGGGCGGGCGGGTTGAAGTACGCGATCTCCTTGGCGTGGAAGGGATCCCGCACGTCGAACACCCGGATGCCGGACTCCTCCCACCCGCACGCCAGCGCGGTCGGGTTGTCCGGGCGGTCGGCGGCGCAGTAGTGGGCGTCGTAGGAGAAGATCGAGCCGCCCATGGCCGAGGCCATCGCCGAATCCTGGTGCTCGGGCAGGTTGATCTCGAGCTTGATCTTCGCGGCGACCCGCGGATTGGTCTCGTCGGAGATGTCGATGAGCTTCACCCCGCCCGCGCCGCCCTCGTCGACGGTGAACAGGTACGGCTTGCCGTCATAGGTGACGGGGATGCTGTGCTGGGTCGCGAACCCGTCGGTCCAGAACACCCGTCCCAGATGGTTGACCTGCGGATTCGGGTCACGGCGTTGCACGGCGCTGATATCGAGCACGGTGAAACCGGCCAATGCGGACAGGTACATGCGATTGCCGTCCGGGCTGATCCCGAAGCCGTGCGCCTCGATACCCGTGAGGCCCTGCCAGATCACGTGCGGGTTCGACGGATCGGTCAGGTCCACCGCGCTGACGAAGCCGGGCGCGATACCCGAGGCCCAGTAGGTCCGGCCGTCGGGCGAGAACCCGCCCTCGTGGGTCGTGATGGGCAGCGGCATCAGCAGATTCGTGCCCGCGCCCGGATTGAGCAGGCGGGGGTGGGCGCAGTCGGAGATGTCGTAGACCGACAGGTAGCCCGCGCCCTCGCCGACCGGAACACCGGTGCCCACCAGCAGTTTCCGCTCGGCATTGACCTTGAGCGACTCCCAGGTGCCCGCGAGCATGGCGGGTTCGGTGAGGCTGCCGGTCACCACGGGGTTCGCCGGATCGGAGACATCGAGCACCTGCACGCCCTGCGCGGGGCCGAGGATATCGCCCGGGAACATGGATCCGGTGTAGGAGCAGTGGTCGTAGGTCGTCGAGGTGATGCCCGCGCCCTTACCGACGTATCCGCCGACGAACGACAGATTGCAGCGATACCCCAGGGTGCTGCGACCGCTGTCGCGGTCATCGGCCGGAACGTCGCCCTGCATACCCGATTCCGGCAGCGCGTCGTCCCCGCAGTCCGCGCGCGGCACCGAGGTCCGCCCGACATCGAGGAACTGCTGCACCTGATCGGCGATGTCGGACTGCAGATCCGCCGACGCGCCGTGGATCGGCAGCAGGGCCGCCCCCAGCAGCGATACCGCCAGCACCGTCGCCGGCTTGGACCGGCGTATGCCCGTGAACCGCCTCATCGCGGTACCCCCATCTTCTTCGAACCGTTGCTGCGGTGACCGGTGGCACAGACAGGTGCGCACTGTGGTCACGGTTACGTCTCGGAACGCTAACCCATAAACTGACTGGCCGGTAGGGGGGTAACGGAAAATTGTCTGTGACAGCTGTGCCAGCGGCTGCGGGCATGCTGTCGATCTTGAAACGTTCGAAGATCGAAAGGGATAGATGACGTATGCGCACAACAGGATTCACCGCGCTGCTCGCGTGTGCCGTCGTAGCGGCCGCGAGCGGCTGCGCGAGCTCGACATCACCCGGCCCCACCCAATCCGGTTCGCCCGCCGCGACGACCACCGCCGGTAGCCAGTCCGGCGGCGGGAACTCCGGCGGGAATTCCGGTGGCGGTGGCAGCCCGGCCACGACCCCCACCGACACCACCCTCGCGGCCTGCGCCCCCGGCCAGGTCGACGTGACCGCGAAGAGCATGGGCGCGGCCATGAGCCACGACGGCATCACCCTCACCTTCTCGATCGCCAACCCGTCCCAGTCCTGCACCCTCACCGGCTACCCAGGCATGGACGAGATCACCGACACCGGCACCGTCATCCACGCCGAACGCACCCTCAACGGCTACGTCGGCGGCCTACCCCAGGGCACCACCACCCCACCGACAGTCGTGGTGAAATCCGGCCACCCCGCCCACGCCATCGCCGAGGGCACCTCCTGCGGCCCCTACGGCAAACCCGACCCCAAAGTCGTGAAAACCGAAGTAACCCCACCCAACTCGACCGACACCCGCGTCATAGACGCCGCCGTCTACACCTGCACCCTGAAGATCCACCCGGTCACGGAGTAGCCGAAAGCAGGTCTCGGCACGCGGTGAGGAGGCGGGTGCGCAGGAGTTCGGCGCGGGACGCGATGTCGGCTTGGGCGCGGACGTATTCGGCTCGGCCGGAGGGGGTTTCGATGCGGATGGGCTGGTAGTCGAAGTCGAGCAGGTCGTAGGGGCTGGCCTTCATGTCGAGTTCGCGGGCGGCGCAGGCCAGGTCGAAGGCGTCGAAGAGCAGGTCGGAGCCGATCAAGGGGGTGAGTTTGAAACCCCACTTGTAGATGTCCATGTTGGCGTGGAGGCAGCCGGGCTGTTCGCGGTCGATCTGGGATTCGCGGGTCAGGGGTTCGATGTTCAAGGGGGCGGCCGCAGGGGTGAAGAAGCGGAACGCGTCGAAGTGGGTGCAGCGCAATTGCATTGCTTCGACCACGGCGTCGGTGCCCTCGTGACCCAGACGCAGCGGCACCTGTTGGTGGCGGATGTCGTCGCTGCGGTAGACCATGGCCCACTCGTGGAGTCCGAAGCAGGACAGCTGCGCCGGGCGGGTGGCTGTGGCCGCCAGCAGGCGGGCGACGAATTCGACGGTGTCGCGGCGCTTGTCGAGGAAGGCCGGGTCGGCGGTCCAGCCGGTCAGCGGTCCACCCGGTGTTTCGGCCGAGATCTGATGGTAGCCACGGGATCCCGTGTAGTCCGCGGCGTCGGCCAGGATCACCCCGAACCCGGGATGCCAGCGTTTGAGCTGGGCGGGCTTGTGGCCGTAGTAGGTGAACAGGAAGTCGATCACCGGATGTTTCCGGCCGGCCGCCCGCCGTTCGAGATACGGGCCGACCAGGGCGTCGACCCGCGCGCGGTGGGCGGCCGCCCGGCCCCGCCAGTCGGGGCCGGACAGCCAATCGGGTCCGGGTAGCACGGATAGCTCGGTGGGCGCGTTCATCATTCGGCGAGGCGGTGGGTGGCGTCGCGGACGGTGCCGACGAACTCCTCCACCAGGTCTTCCAGGGCCACGATGCCGACCGTGTTGCCGCGGCTGTCGACCACCCGGCCCAGATGAGAGTTGGTGCGGCGCAAGCGGGCCAGCGCCTCGAACAGGGTCGTGCCCATGCTCAGGGTGGGCAGCGGGCGGATATCGGTGCGGGGGATCGGGGTGCCCGGGCCCGCGTCGTCGTCGGCGGTCAGGTCGAGTACGTCCTTGACGTGCAGATAGCCGACCAGCGAACCGTCCGAGGCGCGCACCGGGTATCGGGAGAAACCCGTTTCGGCGACGGCGGATTCGATATCGCCCAGCGTGGTCCCGTCCCCACGCAACGGCACCGTGCGCGTCTTGTCCAGCGGCACCATGACATCGGCGACGATCCGATCGCTCGAACCCAGCGCCTGGGTGAGCCGGCGGTGCTCCTCCTCGTCGAGCAGTCCCTCCGAACGGGATTCGCCGAACATCTCCGCCAGCTCCACCGACGACACCGTGGAATCCAGCTCGTCCTTCGGCTCGATCCGCAAGGCGCGCAAGGTGATATTGGCGGCGAAGTTGTAGACCGCGATCAACGGCTTCGCCAGCCGCAGCCACAGCAGATGCAGCGGCACCAGCAGCAGCGCCGAACGCTCCGGCCCGGCCAGCGCGATGTTCTTCGGAATCATCTCGCCCAGCAGGATGTGCAGGATCACCACGATGGTCAGCGCCAGCGCGAACGAGATCGGGTGCAGCAGCGACTCGGGCACGCCGACCAGATCGAACGGCTGCTCCAGCAGATGCGCCACGGCGGGCTCACCGACACGGCCCAACAGGATCGAGCAGATGGTGATGCCCAGCTGCGCCGCGGCCAGCATCATCGACAGGTTCTGGCCCGCCTCGATGACGGTGTTGGCACTGCGCTTGCCCTGCGCCGCAAGCGCTTCCAGCCGGTCGCGGCGCGCGGAGATGAGCGCGAACTCCGCGCCCACGAAGAACGCGTTGCCCAGCAGCAGCAGGAAGGTGAGCAGGACGGCGTACAGGTCACCCATGGCTGTGCTCCAGCTCCCAGGTCGCGAGGGCCTCGGCGTCGACGGGACGGATGTGGACGCGGTCGATGCGCCGGCCGTCCATGCGCTCGACGGTGGCGATCCACCCGCCGCCGCCGGTGTCGGGGTCGAGCAGATGGGTCGGCTGCGGCAGCACGACCTCGTCGCCCGCCACCGGGATCCGGCCCAGCCGGGTCAGGACCAGGCCGCCGAGGGTCTCGTATTCGCCCTCGGGCGCGTCGTATCCGGTGGCGCGGGAGACCTCGTCGATGCGCAGCAGACCCGAGCAGTTCCAGCCGTTCGGGGTGCGGCGCACATCGAGTTCCTCCTCGTCGTGCTCGTCGCGTACGTCGCCGAGGATCTCCTCGATCAGGTCCTCCATGGTGACGATGCCCGCGGTGCCGCCGTACTCGTCGACCACCAGCGCCACCTGCATGCCGTCGCGGCGCACCCGGTCGAGCACCTCGTCACCGTCGAGGCTGGCGGGCACGATCGGCACCGGCTTGGCGATGGTCTTCAGCTTGATATTGCGGCGATCCTTCACCGGATACACGAACACCTGCTTGACGTGCACGAATCCGAGCGTGTTGTCCAGGTCGCCCTCGATGACGGGGAAGCGGGAGAAACCGGTCTCGCGGGCGGCGTCGACCAGATCGGCCAGAGTGCAGTCCTGATCCAGGGATTCGATGGTCATGCGCGGGGTCATCAGCTCCTCCGCGCTGCGCTCACCGAACTCCAGCGAGCGGTCCACCACCTGCGCGGTGCGCTGATCGAGTGCCCCGTGCAGGGCGGAAGTCCGCACCAGCGAACCCAATTCCTGCGGCGAGCGCGCCGAACGCAGCTCCTCGGCCGGCTCGATACCCATCCGGCGCACCGCCCAGTTGGCGACGCCATTGAGGAAATTGATCATCCACTTGAACACGGTGGAGAAGGCGATCATCGGCGCGGCCGTGAAGCGCGCGACCTCGAGCGGCGAGGCGATGGCGATGTTCTTGGGCACCAGCTCGCCGTAGATCATCGACAGCGAGGTCGCGATGATCAGCGCCAGCGCCAGCGAAATCCCGTGCGAGGTACCGGCACTCACGCCGAACGCGTTGAACATCGGCTCGAGCAGCCGCGCCAGCACGGGCTCGGCGATATAGCCGGTGATCAGCGTGGTGATGGTGATGCCCAGCTGCGCACCCGAAAGCTGGAAGGAGAGCGTGCGATGGGCGTGGCGCACCTGGCGGGCCCGGCGGTCGCCCCCGCGGGCATGGGCCTCCACGGTCGAGCGTTCCAGGGCGGTGAGCGAGAACTCGGCGGCGACGAACAGCGCCGTGCCGGCGGTCAGTGCGATGAATCCGAGCAGACTGAGAACGGTGAGCAGAGCCGACACGGTCAGCACCACCCGGCCGTTCGAAGGGCCGATATTGCGTGGGCGCCGGGTTTGTCACCCGGCTCGGTAGAGGAGCCCTCCTGTGTAGCGCCCTGGGACGCGGGTGACAACTGGTTCCTTTCGCAGGGGTTGCTAGCGGATATGCGCTTCGGATACCCGCTCAGTGTAATGAGACTCAGCCGGGGTCCGGACAGCCCATGGTACCGGGACACGTTGACGGAATCTTCACGGCGGGGCCGTATCACATTCCGGCCGTGGCCCTCGCACACGCGAAACCCGGCGGATCCGAGGCGGACCCGCCGGGTTTCGGGCTGTGCAGTACTACCGGGTGATCACCAACCGGACGGCAGCGGGCGGCCCTCGGCGAAGCCGGCGGCCGACTGCACGCCCAGGGTGGCGCGCTCGTGGAACTCCGCGAGCGTGCGGGCGCCGGCGTAGGTGCAGGAGCTGCGCACGCCGGAGGTGATGTGGTCGATCAGGTCCTCCACGCCCGGGCGCTCGGGGTCCAGGCGCATGCGCGAGGAGGAGATGCCCTCCTCGAACAGTGCCTTGCGGGCCCGGTCGAACGCCGAGTCGGTGGCGGTGCGGGCGGCCACCGCGCGCTTGGAGGCCATGCCGAAGGACTCCTTGTAGCGGTTGCCGTCGCGGTCGGTGCGCAGGTCGCCGGGCGACTCGTAGGTGCCCGCGAACCAGGAGCCGATCATCACGTTGGACGCGCCCGCCGCGAGGGCCAGGGCCACGTCGCGCGGGTGGCGCACGCCGCCGTCGGCCCACACGTGCTTGCCGAATTCCTTGGCGGCCTCGGCGCATTCGGCCACGGCCGAGAACTGCGGGCGGCCCACGCCGGTCATCATGCGGGTGGTGCACATGGCGCCGGGGCCCACACCGACCTTGATGATGTCCGCGCCGGCCTCGATGAGATCGCGCACGCCCTCGGCGGCGACCACATTGCCCGCGACCAGCGGCACACCCAGATCCAGGGCGGCCACGGTGCGCAGCGCCTCGATCATCTTCTCCTGATGCCCGTGCGCGGTGTCCATGACCAGCACGTCCGCGCCCGCGTCGACCAGGGCCTTGGCCTTGGCCGGGACATCGCCGTTGATGCCGACGGCCGCGGCGATGCGCAGCTTGCCGTCGGCGTCGGTGGCCGGGGTGTAGATGCCGGTGCGGATGGTTCCGGTGCGGGTCATGACGCCGGCGAGGGTGCCGTCGGCGTTGACCAGCACGGCCAGGTGGCTGTGCCCGGCCTCGAGCATGTCGAAGACGTCGCGCGGGGAGGTGTCGGCCGGAACGGACACGAAGTTGGTGTCGGCGACGGTGCTCAGGCGGGCGAAGCGGTCGACGTCCTGGCAGGACGCCTCGGTCACCACGCCGACCGGCTTGCCGTCCTCGACCACCACGACCGCGCCGTGGGCGCGCTTGTGGATGAGGGCCAGCGCGTCGGACACCGACTGCTCGGGGTCGAGCACCACGGGGGTGTCGGCCGTGAGCGAGCGGCTCTTGACGAAGGCGATGGTGTCGGCGGCCGCGGGAATCGGAAGATCCTGCGGCAGCACCACGATGCCGCCCCGGCGGGCGACGGTCTCGGCCATGCGGCGGCCGGCGACGGCGGTCATATTGGCGACCACGAGCGGAATGGTCGTGCCGGTGCCGTCCGCGGAGGACAGGTCGACATCGAACCGGGACGCCACATCCGTCCGGCGGGGGACGAGGAAGACGTCGTCGTAGGTCAGGTCATAGGGCGGATTTTGCCCGGGAAGAAACTGCACGTTGTGCCATGGTAGCTGAATGCTGAGAGTTCGCGGTGGTTTGGGGTGGAGAAAATACCAGGCGGCTGCCAGCGCGGTCGCCTAGCGTCGGGATCGTGACCGATCTCGCGGCGCTGGCCGACCGACTGGATATCAGCGACACCATCACCCGACTCTTCGTCTACTGCGATCAGGCCCGCTGGGCGGATCTGCGCGAATCCGTGCTCGCCACAGAGGTTTTCTTCGACAGCGGCTTCGGCGGGCCGGTCGGACCGCGGCCGGGTTCCGACATCGTCGACGACTGGGAAACCGGCCTGGGGTCCCTCGACGCCGTGCATCACCAGGCGGGCAACCATCTGATCGAGATCACCGGCGATACCGCGCTGGCGCATGCCGATTCGATCGCCGTGCACGTCAAGAACTCTGCACAGCACGGCACCACCCGGTGGTTCGTCGGAAGCTACGCGCTCGGCCTGGCCCGCACCGAGAAGGGCTGGCGCATCGATCGTTTCGAGTACAAGTTGAAGACCATCGACGGGAACGCGGACCTGACCTGATTGGTTTGCTGTCAGCTTGCTGAAGCTCGTTGGCGGGTTCGAGTTATCTCAATCTCGTCCGATTTGCCGGTTAATCAGTTCGAATTCGCCGCGCGTGTCGTAGGAACATCCAAACGTGTTGTGTCAGCGGGCGATCGGGATGAACAGCGCCTCGAACGGCGGTTCGCCCACCGCGATCGTGGTGTGACCCAGCCCTTCGGTGTCACCGGCGAGCACCAGATCACCGGGTGCGAACCGGCGGCGCTCACCGTCGGAGGTGGTCACCTCGATCGCCCCGCGCAGCATGACCACCCACTGCCGGGCCGGAGCCGGGTGCGGCTCGCTGTCGAAACCGGCGCTGCGCAGGTAGGACGCGCCCGCCGCGGCGGACATCGCGCCGACGGCCACGGCGGGAACCCCGGCCACGAAAGTGCGGTCGGCGAGCGGAATTTCGGCATCGACGAACACCGACCCGCCGTCGGCCGTGGTCTCGATCAGCGTGTAGCGCAGCAACTGTGCGTCGGTCATGGCGGCAATATTCGCGCCTCGGTCACGTAGGCGCGATTCCCTGCCGGGAATGATCTCTGTCGTCGGGTTGAGTCAGCGCGTGGAACGGCGGGCCGCGCCGGGCTTGCGCTTCTTGTTGTGCGGTCGGCTCTCACCCTTGGGCCGCTGCCGGAAACGCGGCTGTTCGGGCGCGGCCTCCGCCTTCGGCGGCGGCGCCGAGGGGTCGGCCACCGGACGGCCACCCGGGCGGCGCGCGCCGGTGATCTCGATGAGCTGTCGATCGCCGGGGCGGACGTCCACGTCGGTGAGCGTCACCGACGCGCGCTGGGCCAGTTGCGCCGCTTCGTCGCGATTGTCCGGGGTGACGATGGTGACGACCGTGCCCGACGCCCCCGCCCGTGCGGTTCGCCCGGTGCGATGCAGATAGTCCTTGGGGTCCGCGGGCAGATCGACGTGCACGACCAGCGAGACATCGTCGATGTGGAGGCCGCGGGCGGCCACATCGGTGGCGACCAGGACCGGCGCGGTCCCGTCGGCGAAGGCCGAGAGCATTCGATTGCGCTGGTTCTGCGCCTTGCCGCCGTGCAACGCGACCGCACCGATACCCACCTCGCGCAGCTTGGTCGCCAGTTTGTCCGCGCCGTACTGCGTTTTGACGAACAGCAGCGTGCGACCCTCTCGTGCGGCGATCTCACTCACCACCGTCCGCTTGTCGGAGCGGCGGACATGCAGGGCGTAGTGGGCGACGGCGGGCACCGCGGCCGTGCCGCCCGAGGCCCGACCCCCGTGCGCCGCACCGCTTTCCAGCGACGCGCTGCCCGGCACCACGCCTTCGGCCGGGTGATCGCCAGCGGTTCCCCGGCCGGGGGCGTTGCCCGAATCCGGTCCGGTAGCACCGGAAGTCGAGATGGTCGCGCCGACCGAGTGACTCACCGGATCACGTAAATAGCGCTGCACCAGGCCGTCGATGGTGTCGTCGAGGGTGGCCGAGAACAGCAGCTGTTGCGCCCCATCCGGGACCTTGTTCAGCAGCGCCGTGAGCTGCGGCAGGAACCCCAATTCGGCCATGTGATCGGCCTCGTCGACCGTCACCACCCGAATGTCGTCCAGCTGCACGGCTTTCCGGCCGAGCAGATCGGTCAACCGCCCGGGCGTCGCGATGACCACGTCCACCCCGCGCGCCAGCCGATCCACCTGCTTTTGAATCGGCAGCCCGCCGACCGCCGTCGCCAACCGCAACCCGAGCGAGAGCGCTGGCTCATCGAGAGCCTGCTCGATCTGAATCGCCAGCTCGCGCGTGGGAGCCAGGATCAGTCCGCGCGGCCGCTTGGGCGCACTCGGCGCACCGAAGAGCCGTACCAACATCGGCAACCCGAACGCGAGCGTCTTTCCCGAACCCGTTGCGGCCCGACCCAACACATCCCGCCCGTCCAGAATGTCCGGAATCACCGCAGCCTGAATCGGAAACGCCTGGTCCATCCCATCCCGCCGCAGCACCTGCACAAGCACCGGCGGCAACCCGAGATCCGCGAATCGCACCCCGCCTTGCCCGACGCCGGGGGACGCTGCCGCCGCCCTCTTGTTCCGGTGGGAGGGAGCCTCGCCGCCCTGGGCCTTGGACTCAGTCGCCGGCGCCGCTGCACCGCCATCCGCGGCACCAGCGCTACCGGTCGCCGTGGCTCCCGGTGGTCGGCCGGGGCGGGCTCCTCGGTCGTGGCGGTCGTTCGCCTGGTCGGCGGGCTCGGAGGAGGACGGCGAGTCGGTGCGGATGTTGGTCTCCTGGTCTGGGTCGGAGGTAGTAGGGGACGAGCCACGGCGGGCTGCGAGGGCCGGGGCAGACGGTGTGGCCAGATCGGATTCGACCGCGGGCATGGCGGATTGCGCCGCGCCCGAGTCGGATTCGGGGACGGGTAGGTGGGGATCAGGCACGGCTGACCAGGCGGGTGACCTCGACCAGCCACGGAATTGCCACGGCCAGCGTGGGCACCACGAGGATGGCGGCGGCGGCGAGGTAGGCGGCCACCGCGATGCGGAGGTCGCCGATGGGGCCGGCCAGGCGCTGGATGCGGATCAGGGTGGTGGGGCCGCCGACGGCCATCGCGCCCTGCGGGGCAGGGGAATTGGAGCAGGCGACGAGGGCGCGGGCCAGGGGAGTGGGGCCGGTGACCTTGACCGCGGAGTCGTCGGCGAGCAGTTCGATGAGCAGTTTCACCGAGTCCAGGGCCGATTTGGAGCGGACCACGCGGGGGAAGGCTTCGTGCGCGGCGGTGAAGGCTTCGAGGACCAGGTCGTGGCGGGCGCGCAGGTGGGAGCGCTCGTGACTGACGATGGCGGTCAGTTCCTGGTCGGACAGGTTGGTGACGGTCCCCTGGCTGAGGACCACGCGCTGGCGGATGCCGGGCAGGCAGTAGGCGATGGGTTCGGTGGCGGCCAGCACCCGGATGTCGGCGGCCTTGCGTTGCACGCTGGACTGATCGAGCAGGTCGACCAGCATGCGGTGGCGGGCGCGACGACGCCGAGTGTGGATGCCGACGCGGATCACCGACCAGATGAGCCGCGCCCCGACCAGCAGGGTGAGCGCGAAGACGAACACCAGCGCCAGCCACAGCGGCAGGCCGAGGGCGTCGATCTCCTTGCTGGGCGTGGTGGTCGGGCGGCCGTCCGCGCCGGGGACCAGCAGCCGCGAGGCGATGGCGAGCCCGGAGCCGAAGGCGCTGAGCACCGCGGCCAGCGCGATCGCCTGCCAGAGCACGAGTGCGGCACGGGGACTGCGATAGGGCCAGGTGGAGCGGCTGAGCAGCGCTGGCACCGGTCCCGCCAACAACAGGGCGAGACCGGCGAATACCGGCGCTGTCCAGTCCATGTCCTCAGCTCACTGCGTTGTGGGGCTCGGGCCGAGGATACGGCTATTTGGACTCGGGTTTGTCCTTGCGCGCGGCCTCGGTGGCTTCGAGCTTAGCGAGTGCGTCGCGCAATGCGGCAGCCTCATCCGCACCGACCTGTTCCACGAAGTGCACGAGAGCCGCTCGGCGGCTGCCTACTTCATCCGCTTGCTGCAGCGCGTCGAACATGAGGCTCGCCACGAGTTCGTCGCGGGTGTGCACCGGCGCATACCGGTGCGCGCGATCATCACGCTGCTGGACCACGAGGTTCTTCTTCGCCAAACGCTGCAGAACGGTCATCACCGTGGTGTACGCGAGTTCACGACGTGCAGCGAGTGCCTCATGGACCTGCCGGACCGTTTGCGGTTCATCGGCCGACCACAACTGGTCCATGACCGCTTTCTCGAGTTCACCAAGACCTGCCATCCCACAAGCTTACGGAGACAACGACAGGAATGCGTACTACAGGTCGTCGTAACCGGGGGGTTGCTGGTGTGGTATTGCTCATACCCCGGCGTCGACCGGCATATCTGTGGCGAGGGACTCGTGCACGTGCCGCGAGCCGATCGGCACGATCATCGGTCGGCCCGACACCGGATCCTCGAGCACCTCGGCACGCAGGCCGAAAACCTCACGCAGCAGCTCGGCGTCGATGATGTCGGCGGGACGGCCCTGGGCGACGATGCGGCCCGCGTGCATGACGACGAGGCGGTCGCTGTAGCGGATGGCCAGATTCAGGTCGTGCAGCACCATGACCACGGTCCGGCCGAGGTCGTCGTGCAGGCGATCGACGAGATCGAGGACCTCGAGGGAATGCGCGAGATCCAGGTAGGTGGTGGGTTCGTCGAGCAGCAGGATGTCGGTGCCCTGCGCCAGCGCCATGGAGATCCAGGCGCGCTGGCGTTGCCCGCCCGACAGCTCGTCGAGGGTGCGGCCCGCCAAGTCCGCGATGCCGGTCTGCTCCAGGGCCGCGGCCACCTCGGTCTCGTCGTCGGCCGACCACTGCCGCAGCCACGATTGATGCGGGTGACGGCCGCGGGCGACCAGATCGGCGACGGTCAATCCTTCCGGCGCGACCGGGGTCTGGGGCAGCATGCCGACGATGCGCGCGATGTCCTTGGTCTTCATGGTCGAAATGGCCTTGCCGTCCAACAGGACCCGGCCCGACTTCGGCCGCAGCAGCCGCCCGAGCGAGCGCAGCAGCGTCGATTTGCCGCATCCGTTGGGGCCGATGACCGTCGTGATCAGCCCCGGTTCGATGTCGACGGACAGCCCGTCCACGATGACCCGGTCGCCGTATCCGAGGGTGATGTTCTCCGCCGCGAGGGTCACGGTGTCGCCTTTCGATTGGTGCGAACGAGCAGGTAGAGCAGGAACGGCCCGCCGACCGCCGCGGTGACCACACCGACGGGCAGGGAGACGGGAAAAACGGTGCGCGCGAGCAGGTCCGCGCCGACCACGGCAATGGCTCCGACCAGGGCGGAGGCGATGATCGGCTCACCGGGCGTGTGCAGCAGCCGCCGCGCGATCTGGGGCGCGGCCAAGCCCACGAATCCCAGCGGCCCGACGGCCGCGGTGGCCAGGGCGGCGCAACCGACCGCGGCCGCAATGAGAATCGCCTGCTGGGTTTGGATGCGCACGCCGAGAATCCGCGTGGTGTCGGTGCCGAATCGCAGTGTGGCCAGGGTCCGGGCCGACCCGGCGGTGACGGCCAGCGCGAGCCCGAGCCCGATCGCCGCCGGAATCAGCGTCGACCAGTCCGCCGCGTTCAACGACCCGGTCAGCCACTGCTGCGCGTGCGCCGCGTCGGTGAGCGTGGCCCGCGTCAGCAGCCAGCTCACCACCGACAGCAGGGCCGCGTTCACACCGATTCCGATGAGCACCAGTCGAAATCCCATGACCCCGCTGTCCCCGCTCGCGGTCCGCCCCCACGCCAGCAGATAGATCGCCACCGCGGTCAGCAGCCCCCCGATCAACGCCGCCGCCGAAACCCCGAGCGCCGCAGCCGCACCGGTCCCGACACCGCCCATGCCGACGATCACCGCCACGGCCCCGCAACTCGCACCCGAGGTGATCCCCAGCAGATCCGGACTGGCCAGCGGATTGTGCAGAATCGACTGCGTCACCGCCCCCGCCAGCCCCAGCGCCGCCCCGACCACCACGGCCGTCAACGCCCGCGGCAACCGCGAATCCATGACCACGAACCGCTGCGCCCGAGTCCCCCCGCCGCCCAGCACATCCAGCACCCGCCCCACCGGAATCCGGAACTCGCCCACCGCGATATCCAGCGCGAACAACCCGAACAACAAGCCCACCAGCGCGATCACCGTCACCAGCGCGCCCACCCGCAGCACCGCCGAGAACTCACCCACCCGCAATGCAGGCCGCACCGCATGCAGACCTCGGCCGCCGGTCGACGCGGCAGGAGGAGCGGAATGACCGGGAGAGCTTGCCTCCGGGGCGGGCCGTGCGGACTGCGGGTCGGCGTTTGCCGGGCGGTGACCCGGGCTCACAGCGGGCCGTGTTCCCGGGGGCGGTGTCGGAAGTGTCACAGGCTCACCAGCTTTCGGCGGCGGACCAACAGGAGGAAGAAGGGTGCGCCGAGTGCGGCGAGGGTGATTCCGGCCTGGAGTTCGCCGGGGCGGGCGATCAGGCGTCCGGCGGTGTCGGCCAGTAGCAACACGATTGCGCCGAGGAGGGCCGAATAGGGGAGTAGCCAGCGGTAATCGGGGCCGGTGAGGGCTCGGGCCAGGTGGGGGACGATCAGGCCGAGGAAGGCGATCGGGCCCACGGCGGCGCTGGCGGCACCGGCGAGGAGGACGATGGCGGCCAGGCCGAGGGTTCGGGTGCGGGCCAGATTGAGGCCCAGTCCCTGGGCTACGTCGTCGCCGAGGCCGAGGAGGTTGAGGCCGGGGGCGCAGGCCAGGGCGAGGATCGCGCCCAGGATGAGGAAGGGCAGGACCTGCCGCAGCGTCGAAGTGTCGTGTCCGGCGACGTCGCCGACTACCCAGTAGCGGTAGGTATTGAGGGCGGTGCCGTCCAGCAGGACAACGATATTGGTCATGGCCTGGAGGAACGCCGTGACGGCCGCGCCCGCGAGGACCAGGCTCAGGGGGCTTGCCCGGCCGCTGCCGAGGGTGGAGACGCCGAAGACGACCGCGCCCGCGAGCAGTGCGCCCGCGAAGGCGAACCAGATGTACTGCGCGGGAGTAGTGAGGGCCAGCAGGTGGATGCTCAACGCGGCGAGGAAGGCCGCGCCCGCGTTGACGCCGAGTAATCCCGCATCGGCCAGGGGGTTTCGGGTGTAGCCCTGGATGAGGGCTCCGGCCAGGCCGAGGGCGAGGCCGGTCAGCGCCGCCAGTCCGGTTCGGGGGAGCCGCAATTCGCGCACGATCTGTGCGGCCGAGCCTTCCGCGGGGCATGAAAGTGGTAGTCCACCAGGGCAAACGAGCGCGTCGTAGACGGTGCCGAGGCCCAGGTTGCGCGAGCCCAGGGCGATGCTGGCGGCCAGCGCGCCCGCCAGCAGGACAGCGAGAACGAGAAGTCCGAGCAGACGTCGCCGTCTGTTGGTGACTACGGCGGGCACGGTGACGAACTACTCCTGACGCGTTTCATTGCTCGACAAGTATGGTAACCCTAACCTATCTTCCTGTTCTCGTTGTCCAAGCATTGGCCGAACAGTCGATGAAGTCGATGAATGAGGAGGTTCGATGCTCGAACCCGTAACCGTGTGCCCGCCTCGCGATTCCCGGCTCGCCTTCGGGCTGGCCTGTAGCCGCCTGCGCGCCCTGCAACCCGAACACCCCCGCGTCTACGCCGTCGCGGCCATGGCCGACCAGGGCAAACGCCGCTGGTGGCGGCTGGCCGACGGCATTCGCGAGGGCCGCATCGAGTTGATGTACCGCCGGCACGCGGCGGAGATGAGCAATGCCGACATCGCCGCCGAGGTGGTGGCCACGGCCCTGATCCACGCGGTGGTCGGCCGGGTGCTGGCCATGGTCGTCTCGGAGGGCCGGGCCTGGGATCCGGGCCTGGAAAACCTGTGGATCCACACCGACAACGACGGCGGCATCGACTGGGCGGGCCTGTCCGACACCACCATTCGCGTGGTGGACGGCGACATGCTGGCCGGACAGGACGGTGTGGTGGCGCTGCCGTGCGAGGCCGCCCTCTACGTCTGGCTGGCCCACCGGTGCATACCCGCCCTGACCCTGGTGCAGGAGGCCATGGCCCGCTGCGCCGGATTGGGCGCGCGCCGATTCTGGTCCCTGGTGGCCGAATCCGTCGTCGGCGCGGCGACCTACGTTCCCGCCCTGGCCCGCACCTCCTCCACCGACGGTGCCCGCCGCGGCCAGGCCATGCTGGCCGCGTTCGAGGACCGCGGTCTACCGGTCCGCCGGGCCTGCGTCATCCGGTAGCACCGACCGGCCCGGCTCCGCGCCACCGGCCGGGATCCTCCGCGATCCCGACCGGGCCCGCGCGACGGGAGTGCAAGGGCCACAGCAGAACCCACGGCACGCCGTTTCAGTGCGGGCAGGTCGATTCGAACGGCTTGCCCGCGAACAGGTCCCCGACCCAGCCCAGCCACCGGTCGGCGACAGCTGACGGCGCGTCGTGGCCACCGGGGACGACCAGATCGTGGACCGGCGTGCCGAGGGTGCACATGTCGGTGACCGCGGCGGTCGACCAGGCGGTATCGACGAGTCGGTCGGCGTCACCGCGGGCGATATAGGTGGGCAGGGTCGTCGCGGACTTCGGGAGATTCGTGCGTGATTGCAGGTCGACGAAGGGTTGCGCGGCGGCCTCGTCCACGAAGCGGACCTCATCGGGTTTGCCCGCCATGCCGAGCGCGGCTTCCTCGGGGGTCACCTGGCCGGTGCACCGGGATTCCAGAGTCGGCGCGGCGGCCAGCAGATCGCCGTGCACGACCTGGTCGTAGGTGTAGCCGGGCTGGTTGTAGCGCACCGCGGCGACCAGGTACGGCAGGATCAGGTACTGGTCGGGCGCATTGAGACTGTGGGTGTCGACCGTGTCGACGAACTTCAGCTCCAGCGCGGGGGACAGCAGCACCGCACCGTGGATCTTCAGTTCCGGCGCATAGGCTTTCGCGGTCTCGGCGGCCGATTCGGCGGCCCGCCCACCCTGGGACGCGCCGACGAGCACAGTGTCCGCGGCCAGCGGCAGACCGGTGGAATGCGCGGCGCGCACCGAGTTCAGGACGTCGTAGCCCGAGGACGGGGTATCGAGATAAGGCGCCGCGCCCGGACCGTCGAGGCCCTGATAGTTGGTCATCACCACCGCGCGATGCCCGGCGAGCAGCTGCTCGACCACGGGAGCCGAACCGAACAGGGTGGGGGAGTTGGTGGGTGCGCAGGCGCTCACCACCCCGGAGGTGCCGTGCGCGAACGCGACGACGGGCCAGCCGCCCGCGGGAGCCTGTCCCGGCGGCACGAACACCGCCCCCGACACCTCGATCGGCTTCCCTGCCGGTGAGGTCGACTCGTAGCGCAGGTAGGTGGCCGAGCCGGCGGCCGCGGACAGGGCCGGATCCAGCTGGTCCAGCGACCGCTTCGAGATCAGCTTCCCGGGCGAATCGGGCTGCGAAGCGGGTGTCTCCGGGGAGGTGCCGCACGCCGCGAGGAGGGTGGCGGCCAATATCGGAAAGAGAACTCCTGCTCGCACGCTGCTCCTTCGGGTGGATTCAGCTACACGGGTGGCCCCGTCGCATTATCGCACCAGCGTGCGGGCACCTCGGGCACCGCGTGCGGGTCGAGCTTCGCCGCGACACCGGCGTGGAACGGTCAGGCGTGCTGAATCCGCTGGGGCAGCAGGGTGTTCGCCCACAACGCGTCGAGGGTCTCGAAGAACGCGTCCTCACTGCGGGACAGGGCCAGAAACCGATTCCAGGACGTGTCGGCCAGCGGGTCGCTGAACCAGAAGCCGGACCGGCCGGGCGTGGGCCAGCCGGTGTAGTGGCGGCACCGCGAGCACCAGAAATGGGTCAGGGTCATCGCCGTGCCACCGCGCTCGGATCCGTGCAGATAGGTCCGGAGGCTGTCGCGGCCGCAGTGCGGGCAGGTCTGTTCTTCGATGGCGTCGATCCGCTGATTGCGTTCGAGGATCTCGTCGAGTTCTCCCAGGGAGAACCCGCGCCAGCGAGAGTCCATGGCGGGCAGGGTGGTTGATGTCATCTCAGTACCGGAAGGTGAGGGCGGCCGCCGGACGGCCCGCGTAGGGCTGCAGCGACAGCGGGGTCAGGGTGGGTTCGAAGGTGGCGCCGACCTGTGTCCAGTCGGTGCGGCCCGGGGTCGGTGCGGCGTCGAGGCGGGCCAGGCGGATGCGGCGCAGGGAGTCCGCGCCGATGGTGTCGGAAGTGGATGTCTCGGCGGTGAGCCAGGTTCCGGAGTCGGTGAACTCGATCCACGGGTCGGCCAGGGCGATCTCGCCGAGGTGGAATCGGGTCGACGCGGTCGCGGGGGTGTTCGGGCCCGGCCGGGGCGGTCTGCGCGAATCCGGCCGCGGCCAGAATCACCACGGGTACCGCCGACAGACGCTGTCGAAGGGCGTGCCGCGAAACGGTATTCATGCAGCCATTGGATCAAACGCCAAATTACCCACGGCCAGCGGGAATTTTGCGAACCAGGTCACTGCGAGGGTCATCGTTCGAGGTAGGCCACTATTCCGCCGATGAGCGCGTCGAGGGCGTCGTCCAGATCGCCGTAGGTGCCGAGGGTGCGTTCGGAGGTGATGCCGCGCATGGCGGCCGGAATGAGCGCGGCCACCTTGCGGATCTTGACCCGGTCGAGATCGAGGTCCGCGAAGGCGCGGTCACAGGCGTTGTCCCAGTTCGGTTTCCAGGAGGCGAGTTCGGCGGCGGTGCGGGGGAAGTCGCGTTCGAGTTCGGCGTGGTCGCGAGGCAGCGCCGCCCGCAGGGTCTCGATGGCGAGTGACTCCGGTTGCCGCAGGCCCGCCGCCATGGCGTGCACGAGCGCGGCGACCCGTTCGTGCAGGGTGCCCTCGTGTGCGATGGCCGCGGGCAGATCGCCGCGTTTGTCGGCGGTGTGGCGCAGCACCGCGGCCCACAGGCCGTCGATGTCGCCGAACTGGTATTTGATCACGCCCCAGGTCGCGCCGATGTCGCGGGCGATCCGATTGCCCGACACCGCCGCCGGGTCGCCGGTGGCCAGCGAGGCGATGGCCGCCTCGAGCATGCTCTCCCGGGACTGGATTCCGCGCCTGTTCGCGCGCCGCGCACCCGCCTTCACCTCTGCCACGACGCCCGATTGTAGCCGTTGACCTGCGAGATCAAGTTTCATAGAGGGCTCTTGTATTTTGGCGCGGCGGCTTCTACCGTGATTCACCGGGAGGATCGAGATGGCGAAACCACCTCTGCCGATGCAGCCCACCGGCTGGTTCCAAGTGGCCTGGTGCACCGAGGTCGTGGCCGGGGCCGTGCACACGATGAAGTACTTCGGCCGCGAAATGGTCGCGTGGCGAACAGCATCGGGGCAGGTGGCCGTATTCGACGCCTACTGTGAGCATTTGGGCGCACACCTCGGGTACGGCGGCCACGTCGAGGGCGAGAACCTGGTGTGCCCGTTCCACGGCTGGGAGTGGAATCCGCAGGGGCGCAATGTGTGCATCCCGTACGAGAGCCATCCGAACAAGGGGCGCCGCATCCGCAGCTATCCGGTCGCCGAGCGCAACGAGGCGATCTGGATCTGGTTCGACATCGACGGTCGCCCACCGTATTTCGACGTCCCGGACCTGTTCACCGCGTTCGGGGACGACAAGACGGCGGCCGACTACTATCCGCCCGTCCCGGCCGCGACGCTGCACCGGCGCGGGCTCGAACTGCATCCGCAGTACGTCCTGGAGAACGGAGTCGACTTCGCGCACTTCAAGTTCGTGCACAAGACGCCGTTCGTTCCGGAGTTCACCCGCCACGACTTCTCCGGACCGGTGTCCTACGTCGACTTCACCATCGCCTTCGATCCCGGGGTGACCCGGGACGACATCCACAGCGGGGTCGAGTCGATCAACGCCGGGCTGGGCTGCTCGATCACCAAGAGCTGGGGCATGGTCGACAACCGCACCATGCCGACGGTGACACCGGTGGACGACTCCACCTGCGACATCCGCTTCACCGTGTGGATCGGACGCCGGCCCGGCGACGACGGCCCCGAGATCGGCCCCTACGGCAAGGCCATGGCCGAGTACGTGATCCAGCAGTTCGAGGCCGATATCGAGATCTGGTCGCATCAGCGCTACTCCGACCCACCGGCGTTGTCGCGCAAGGAATTCGATGGATTCACCGCACTGCGCGCGTGGGCGCGCCAGTTCTATCCCGACGCAGATCGAAAGGCCTCCAACCGATGAGCAGCGCAGACAAGATCCGGGTCTTCCAGGTCGCGACCGGCAATGTCGGCACCGAGATGATCACACGCATCCGCAACCATCCGGACCTCGAACTGGTGGGGCTGCACTGCTATTCGCCCGAGAAGATCGGCCGTGACGCCGGGGAGATCGTCGGCCTCGGACCGATCGGGGTGATCGCGACCGGCTCGGTCGAGGAGATCATCGCCGCCGCTCCGGACGTGCTCACCTTCCACGGTGTCTTCCCGGACGAGGACCTGTACGAGAAGGTGCTCGAGGCGGGCATCGACGTGGTCACCACCGCGGACTGGATCACCGGGTTCCACCGCGACGCCAACCACCCGCACCCCTCGGGCCGCAAGGTCAGCGAAGTCATCCAATCCGCCTGTGCGCGAGGCAATTCCACCTTCTACGGCACCGGCATGAATCCCGGCCTGTGTCAGATCCTCGGCATCGTGCACACCACCGATGTCGCCGATATCGAGAACGTCACCGTCACCGAATCGGTCGACGTGTCCTGCCACCACTCCGTCGACACCTGGAAGGCCGTCGGCTACGGCCGCCCGATCGACGACCCCACCATCCCCGAATCGCTGCACAAGTACACCGCGGTCTTCGCCGACGCGGTCTACCTCATGGCCGATGCCTTCGATCTCGCACTCGACGAGGTGGTGTTCCGCCACGAACTCGGCGCCTGCACCAAGGACATCGATCTCGGCTGGTACCAGCTGCCCAAGGGGTCACTGGGTGCCAGCTACATCAAATACCAGGGCTTGGTCGACGGCGTCCCGCGCATCGAAACCCATCTCGAATGGCAGATGACGCCGCACACCGACCCGGCGTGGAACATCAAGGGCTGCTACATCACCCAGGTCACCGGCGACCCCACCATCTACAGCAAGCACATGGTCCTCCCGCCCAAGGGCTTCGACCTGTCCGATCCCGAGAACTTCGCCGCCATCGGCATGACGGTCACCGGCCTGCCCGCCCTCAACGCCATCACATCCGTGGTCGCCGCCCGCCCGGGCATCATCACCAGCGCCGACCTGCCCCTGCGCGCCTTCGCGGGCCGATTCAAGATCTGATCAGCCGCGCACCAGGGTGCTCAGCCGTCGTGTCGCGCCCCACAGGCCGAATCCGCCGAGGGCGAGCAGATAGGCCAGGTTGCCCAGCATGCCCACCGAGGGCGCCCCGGCGGCCAGGCCGCGCATCAATGAGATGCCTTGGTAGAGCGGCAGACAGCGCACCAGCCAGCGCACCGGTTCGGGGTAGACGGTCAGCGGGAAGAAGGTGGTGGAGAACAGGAACATGGGGACCAGGGCGAGATTGATGTAGTCGAACTGGGCGGTCGAGCGCAGGAAGGTGACCAGGGCCATGCCGATCGCGCCGAACGCGAACGCCACCAGCAGCGCCGCGGGCAGCAGCGCCAGCGCCCACCAGGAGGCGAACAGGCCCATCGCCGTCGTCACGGCCAGGAACGCGATCGAATACAGCGCCCCGCGCCCGATGGCCCAGCCGATCTCGCCCAGCGCGATGTCGGCCGGGCCGATCGGAGTGGCGAGCATGGCGTCATAGAGCTTGGTGTAGCGCAGTTTCAGGAAGACGTTGTAGGTGCATTCGTAGACCGCGGCGTTCATGGCCGCGCTCGCCAGCAGCGCCGGGGCGACGAACGCGGCATAGCTCATCGGGTGCCCGCCGGGGCCGCGGACCTCGGTGACCAGGGCGCCGAAACCCAGTTGGAAGGCCAGCAGATAGGCCAGCGGCTCTACTACGCCCGAGACCAGCATCAGCCAGGAGTGCCGGTTCGCCAGGACCGATCGTTCGACGACCGCGTCGATGCGGCCGCTGTACAGGCCGGGCGGTAGCACCCGCAGCAGCAGGCGCCCGCGGGCGGATTCGGTGCGCACGGTCATCTCAGTACACCAGCCGCTGATAGAAGAACCGGTGTGCCGCAACCCATCCCAGCGCGAAGACCGCGCACAGGTAGGCGAGATGCCCGGTCACCGCCCACCCGCCGACCCCGCCGATGGTCGCCGCGTGCGCCAGTTGATTGCCGTGCCAGAGCGGGAAAACCCAGGCGAGCCAGCGCAAGACGAGCGGCAGCGAGCCGATCGGGAAGAAGGTGCCCGCCAGCAGGGTCATGGGCAGCACCAGGAAACGGAACAGCAGCGCGAAGCGGCCGCCCTCGTCGAAGGTCTTGGCCGCCAGGGCTGCCGTCGGGGTCGCGCAGGCCAGCCCGGTGAGGGTGCCGACCAGCACGACCACGACCACACCCGGATTCGACCACGCCCCGAAAAGCGCTGCGACAGTGGCGTAGACCGCTCCGGTGAGTGTGAGCAGGATGCTGTTCCAGAGGATGTGGCCGCCGAGAATCTGGCCGGGTGTCACCGGTGTGGCCGTGACCGCCACATAGTCGCGCTGCATCTTGAATCCCGACAGCACCCGGTAGCCGGAATCGGCGACGCCCTGCTGCATGGACCCGGCCACCAGCACCGTCGGCGCGATGTAGTGCAGGTACGACACCCCGCCGGTCGCCGGACCCGCCTGCACCTGCGAGCCGACACCCACGCCCATGGTCAGCAGGAACAGCAGCGGGTACACCATGGTCGAGAACAGCGTCGCCGTCCAATACCGTTGGTACCACGTCCAATACGCCTCGACGAGCAGCCACGCGCCCTGCCACGCGCCGACGGCGCGGCCGGTGGCGGCGGTCATCGGTCCACCAGGGCCCGGCCGGTGAGCCGCAGGAAGACGTCCTCGAGCGTGCCGCGCCGGACCAGGCTCGACTCGGGCCGCAGTCCTCGGCTGTAGACCTGTTCGAGCAGGGATTCCCCGTCGTCGCCGTAGACCAGGACGCGATCCGGGAGCGCCTCGAGCCGCTCGCCCAGTCCGTCGATCCGTCCGGCCGACGCGTCGTGCTCGCCGATCCTGAAGCGCAATTCGAGGACCTCGCGGGTGCTGTGGCGGGCGATCAACTCCGCGGGTGAGCCCTCGGCCACGATCCGCCCGTCGTCCATCACCACCAGCCGGTCGCACAGCTGCTCGGCCTCGTCCATGTAATGCGTGGTGAGGATCAGCGTGACGCCCGCGGACTTGAGCCGGAAGAGCTTGTCCCACAGGACATGCCGGGCCTGCGGGTCGAGACCGGTCGTCGGCTCGTCGAGCAGCAGCAGTTCCGGATCGTTCACCAGCGAGCGCGCGATGGTCAGTCGGCGCTGCATCCCACCCGAGAGCGATTCCACCCGATCCGGGCCGCGCTCGGCGAGTTGGGCGAATTCCAGCAACTCCGTCGCCTTGTCCCGCACGGCCGCCCGCGACAGCCCGAAATACCGGCCGTAGATCTCCAGGTTCTGCCGCACCGTCAACTCGGCATCCAGATTGTCCTGCTGCGGAACCACTCCCAGCCGCGCCCGCACCCGAGGACCCGCCGACTCCGGATCCTGTCCCAGCACCCGCAACTCCCCGCCGGTGCGCGGCGACACACACCCGATCATGCGCATGGTCGAGGACTTCCCGGCGCCGTTGGGCCCGAGGAACCCGAACACCTCCCCGCGGCGGACCTCGACATCGATTCCCCGTACCGCCTCGACGTCGCCGAACCGCTTGACCAGCCCCCGCGCCCGCACCATCACCGCGCTGTCCACTACCACGCCACGCACCCTAGACCCCATATAGGACAACAGCCAGCAACTGAACTGGCGGCGACATCGGGGCGTCGGAAGGCTGGATGGCTAACTACCAGCGATTATGATCTCGGTCGATTCACGGTGACCGAACGATGCTCTGATCCTTTCCGATCGAGAGGTGGTTTCTCGTGCTGGCTCGGCGATCCCTGGTCGCTCTGGTGTGCGGAGCGGTCGTAGCGACGGTCGCGGCCGTCCTGGGTACGGCGGATTCGGCGGCGGCCGACGGGATGGGCGAGGTGGTCGAGGCGCATCCGGTGACGGTCACCAGCATCCCCACCGGCGCGGCCTTCTCGGCCTGGCAGGTGCGCTACGTCAGCCAGAACACCCAGGGCGCGCCCTGGACCACGCTGGCCACGATCCTGCGGCCGGTCAACCGCGTCGAGCCGCCGGTGCTGCTGGCCTACGACGCGATCATCGATGCCATGGCGCCGCAATGCTTTCCGTCGTATCAGATGCAGGCGGGCCTGGGGCAGCAGACCACGACCGGCGTGATGGAATTCGACATGCTCTACCTCGCCCGGGCTCTCGAGCGCGGCTGGACCGTCGTGGTCCCCGACTACCTCGGGCCCGACGGCGAATTCGCGGCCGGGTACGTGGAAGGCCGCGGCACCCTCGACAGCATCCGGGCCGCCGAGAACTTCGCGCCCGCAGGTCTTCCCGGTTCGGCGACACCGGCCGCGATCTTCGGCTACTCGGGCGGCGCGCGCGGCAGCGAGTTCGCCGCCGAACTCGCCGCCGCCTATGCCCCCGAACTGAATCTGCGCGGCGTCGCGGCCGGGGGAGTCACCGTGGACATCGCCTCGACGGCGCGCTCGATCGACGGCACCTTCTCCGGACCGCTGGCCGCGGCCGCCGCCCTCGGTCTCGGCCGCGCCTACCCGCAACTGCGCATGGACTCCTACTTTCCCGATCCCGGGTTCCGCACTACCGTCGGCAACGCGTGCCTGCTGCAACTGGAATCCGCGTTCCCGATGATGCGCCTGTCCGACCACGCCGTCACCCCGGGTGGCGTCGGGTTGCTCGACATCCCCGAAATCGCCGGTGTCGTGGGCACTTTGCGCGCCGGGGCCTACGGCACCCCCTCGATGCCGCTGTACATCTACCACGCCATGAACGACGAAACCGCACCCATCGCCGACACCGACGGCCTCATCGGTGACTACTGCGCCCGTGGAGTCGACGTCAGCTACCACAAATATCCAGGCGTCGAACACCTCACCGGAAACGTGGCGGGCAGCCCAGCCGCCCTCGACTGGATCGGCGATCGACTCGCCGGTGCCCCGGCGGGCAGCACCTGCGGCATGCCGGGGCAATCGATCATCGGGTAATTCCGCTGATCGAAAGCGGATTTTCATCACACTTCCCGGGGGCATTCGTCCCGGCTCGCTCGGCATCCCCTCGCTACGGTTGGCGAGGGAAGTGCCTACGCAGCGAGGAGTTGTCAGTGTTCGCAACGAGAATCGAGTCCGACCACGGCAAGACCGCGGTTCGTCGCCTCGATCCGTTCGATGGTCCGTTCGACGCGCTCGCGGCGGCCTGCTGACCGTGCAGCGGGTGATGGCCGCGCCCACGAAGTGGAGTGTGGCTCGGGCGGTCGTGTTCCTCGCGTTCGCCGGACTCATCGGGGCGCTGTTCGCGCGGCCCGAGGACGGGTTGCTGCTGCTGTCCGGGATCGGAATCCCATTGCTGCCAGTCACATTCATGGTCGCGCCCGGGCTGTGGCGCAATATCTGCCCGCTGCTCCCGCTCGAACATGCTTACGGCCGAAGCCCTTTGGCCACCGTGTGCAACGACCATTGCCGACCCTGCCTGGGTTGCACCGAGAACTGCTTCGACCGCAAGCCGTACACCGCCGACCTCGCCGACGCCGAGATGAGCTGGCGGGCACCGCGAATCGTCTTCGCCGCGCTGCTGCCCGGATTCGTGGTCGGATTCTTCACTCTCGCCACGCATGCGGAATTGCCGCTGGCCTTGCGATATCTGGAGCTCGGACTCTGTGTTCTGGTGAGCGCGGGATGGTTCGGCGTGCTGTCGGTACTCACCGGCATCAGCCGGGCGGCTCTCACCGCGGTGTACACCGCGTTCGCGCTGAACCTCTTCTACTGGTTCGGCGGACGGGTGTTCGCCGGTGCGCTCGGCCGGATCACCGGAGCGGATGTGGGCTGGACGCGGTGGGTTATCAGTGCGGCGGTGCTGGCGGTCACCGTGCGGTGGGCGCGTAAGACCCGTGCGTCGATGGCGTGGCTCTCCTGAGGTCAGGCGTCGGCGTCACGTACCGACTCCACCGCGATGGCGCGCAGGGTCTCGGCCACGCGGGCGACCGGATCGGCGAGTGGGCCGGGCAGCCGGGCCAGCAGCAGGCGGCGATATTCGCCGGGTCCGCCGTGCACCGGCAGCGCCCGGACGCCGGGCGGACAGGCCGGGGTGAGACTCGCGGGGATGGTGGTGATTCCGCATCCGGCGGCGACGAGTTCGAGCTTGGCCAGCCAGTCCCGCACGGTGTGCGCGATGGCGGGCCGTTCGTCCAGACCGGGCCAGACGCCCATGGACAGGTCGTCGCCCGTCCCGGCGATCCAGGACTGTCCGCGCAGATCGGCGACATCGATGTGGTGGCCGCGGGCGAGGGGATGATCGGCCGGTACGGCGACCCGCAGGTCCCGCTCGGTGAGGATCCGCACCTGCAGGGCGGGCGTTTCCGCGTCGAGCGGTCGATAGGGCGGCGCGGAGGCGACCAGGGCGAGATCGATCGTTCCCGCCCGGATCGCGCGCACCAATGCGGGGGTGCTGCCTTCGCGGCCCACGACCGTGATCCCCGGGTGGGTACGCCGCAGCCGCGCCAGGGCGGGCGGGACCAGCGCGGCACCGGCGCTGGCGAACCAGCCGAGTCGCACCGTCGCGCGATCATCGGGGAGCCCGGCCAATTCCCTTGCGGTGGCATCGATCTGGTCGACGACGGCCGCGGCCCGCCGCGCCACGATGCGCCCGGCGGGCGTCAACCGGACCCCGTCGTGGCGGCGTTCCATGAGCGGCGTGCCCGCGGCCCGCTCCAGGGCGGCGATCTGCCGCGACACCGCCGATTGCGTGTAGCCGAGCGCGGCGGCCGCGGCGGTGAGGGTGCCGCGCTCGGCCACCTCCCGGAACACGCGCAGGGCGGTCAGAGACGCGTCGCTGAAGGTCATGACATTTACGCATACCACCCTTGCAGAATTCTCGCTGCCGACATGTCCGGCGAGCTCCTAGCGTGGACGCATGAGCTTGCGGGACAACACCATCGGAGGAGCGAAATGAGTACCGTCGCACTCGTCACCGGAGCCACCCAGGGCCTGGGACTGGCCCTGGTCGAAGGTCTCGCCCAGCGACTGGAGCCCGAGGACACCGTCTACCTCACCGGCCGCGATCTCGACCGGGTCGGCGCGGCCGTCGCCGCCATGCCCGCCGGTGGCGCACAGGTACGCGGGGAGCTGCTCGACGTCGCCGATCCCACTGCCGCCGAACGCCTTGCCGCGCAACTGAAATCTCGGCACGGCGGGGTGGACGTCGTCTTCGGCAATGCCGTCATGCGCGTCGGCCCCGACGACGACCCGCGCCGGATCGTCCGGGACTACGTGGAGGTCAACAACTTCGGCACCACCCGGCTGCTGCGCGCGTTCGCCCCGATCCTCCGCGACAACGCCCGTCTGATCATCGTGGCGAGTTCCCTGGGCACCCTCCACCACCTGGCCCCGAGCCTGCACGACCGCTTCGATGGTCCCGGCTCCCTCGACGACCTCGACCATCAGGTGGCGCGCTGGCGTGACGCGGTCGCCGACGGCAGCGCCCGCTCCGGCGACTGGCCCGGCTTCGTCAATATCCCCTCCAAGATCGCGCAGGTCGCCGCCGTCCGCATCCTCGCCGCGGACCGCCGCGAATCCGACAGTGCCCGTGGCATTCTCCTCGCCGCCGTCTGCCCGGGAATGATCAACACCCCTACTTCGGCCCTGTGGTGGAACGTCAGCGACGCGCCCACCCCGGCCCAAGCGGCCAACGGCCTTGTGGACCTCGCCCTCGGCCCGGTAGATCCCGCGCACTACGGCGAACTCGTCCGTGGCGGAAAGGTATTGCCCTGGTCGCCGGCGTCCGGCCGCGCGACGGTCGTGCCCTACGCGGCCACTACCGCGTCCTCCTGACCGGTGTCGGGTCAGTCGGCCTCTCTCGGAGTGTCGAGAAAGTCTTCGACGAGCTCGACGAAATGCTTCGGCGTTTCCAATTGCGGGAGATGGCCCGCATTCTCGATGAGTTCGAGGCGTGCGCCGGGGATGGCCGACGCGAAGGCGTGGCCGTGTGCGACGGGGATCATGCGGTCGCACTCGCCCCACACCACCAAGGTCGGGACCGCGATGGCCGGGAGCCGGTCGAGCAGATGCGGGTCCGTCATGGCCGTGCCGCCGTAGGTCTGCAGGGCGGCGCGGTTTCCGTCCATGGTCGAAAGGCGTTGCGGGGAAAGGGTGCTCGGGTCGATGCGGAAGTCGTCGGGGCGGCAGTAGCTCAGGTCGGCGAGCTGGTCGAAGGTGAGCGCGAAGAAGTCGGCGATCGGGGTCTGCGGCAGATCCAGTCCGGCCGCGTCGGCGAGGACGACCCGCGCGACGCGTGGGTCACCGAGCAGGGCGAGCTCGGCGGCGATCCAGCCCCCGATCGAATTGCCGACCACGGTCACGTCCGTGAGATCCAGGGCTTCGAGCAGTGCGCGGTACCGCCGGGCCAAATCGGCCATGCTCGTGAGGTTTTCCGGTCGCGGAGTGTCCTCGAATCCGGGATGGGTCGGCGTGAGCACCCGGTGGTGCTCGCCCAGCGCCTGCGCGAGGCCGTCGACCGAGATCGGTCCCGCGCCGCCGTGCAGCAGCAGGATCGGGTCGCCGGTGCCGCGATCGTCGACGGTCAACTGGACGGGCTCGCCGAACCCGGTGAGGGAATGGATGGTCATCGAAATCTCCGAATCTCCGGGAGCTGCAACCGCTCCCGACTATATAAGGAAGCTTATATCAAGCTCCTTATATAAGGAAGATGAATTCGGGGATACACTGTCGCCGTGGACCCTTCCCTCCAACAAGTCGGTCAGGCGGTCAAACGACTGCAATGGCACCACCACCGCGAAGCCAACCGCCGCCTCGCCGAGCTCGGCCTGTCCCTGGCCCAATGGGACGTCCTGCGCAACCTGCACGAACATCCCGACGCCTCGCTCCACACCCTGGCCCAGCTGACCTTCCAAACCGACCAATCCATGGGGACACTGGCAACCCGCATGATCGACCGCGGCCTACTCGTCCGAGTCGCGGGCCCCGGCCGAGCGATCCGCCACCGCCTCACCCCCGAAGGCGAACAGGCACACCGCAAGGGCTCCCTGCTGATGAACGAGATCCTCGACACCACGATCGGCACCCTCCCCCCATCCGACCGCGCCACCCTGTACCGACTCCTCAACGCCGCCAACCCCACCCACGCCGACGCCGACGCCGGCTAGGGCGGGGTTCCACCTCGCGGCAGGGGTCAGATCAGGACGCCGGACACTGCGGCGGCTGCCCCTGAGGCGGCTCACCCTGCGGCGGCTGGCCTTGCGGCGGTTGCCCCTGCGGCGGCTGGCCCTGGGAATCTCCGGGCGGAGGGCACTGTCCTGCGACTGGACCGCCGGGCTGATCGGGCGCCGGGTCGGCGGCAGCGATACCCGCTGCCGCCCCGAGCAATCCGAGGGAGATCGCGGCGGTAGCGGCGATTCTCGACAACCTCGAGTGGGACATAGATGCATCTCCTGTCGTCGGGGGTCATTCCGGCGCACACGGCTCGATCGTTCCGCGCGCCCTGAACATCGTTGCGCTGGAACATCAGTGCGAAATTGGTGTAAGCCAGGTGCGAGCTGTGAGCCGGTCCACCGCCCCGCACGGCCGAGATGGCCTGTGGCGGTAGGGATCGTCACGGACAGCGTTGGATCTACTTCTGGCCGCGGGAAGCTGCGTCCCGTAGCTTCTCCAGCAGGGGTGTGGCGGCTTCGGTGAGGAAGCGTTGTTGTGCCTCGTCGCCGATCTGGACGAGGGCGATGTCGGTGAAACCGGCTTCCCAGTAAGGGCGGACCGAATCGACGACCGAGTCGAGGTCCGGGCCGCAGGCGATGGTGTCGGCGACATCCTCGGGTCGTACCAGTCGCGTCGCGGCGGCGAAGGCGTCGGTGGTGGGCAGGTTCGAGTTCACGTCCCAGCCGCCGGTGGACCAGCGGAACTGTTCGTGGGCGCGTTGAACGGCCTTGTCGCGGTGGGCATCCCAGCTCAGTGGGACCTGACCGGTGATCCGTGCCGAACCGTCGGGCTTGGCATCGTGCCAGGACCGCACCAGGTCTTCGTCGGGTTCGGTGCTGATCATCTCGTCGGCCAGCGGGGCGAAGCGTTCCACCGAGCGTGGGCCCGACACCGCGACCGCGATCGGAACGGGCTGGGCCGGCAGGTCCCAGATGCGTGCGGAATCGACCCGATACCAATGTCCGCGTCGGCTCACCGTCCGGCCCGAATGCAGGTCGCGGATGATGCGTATCGCTTCCTCGAGGCGCTCGTGCCGCTCGGCGAGTCCGGGCCAGCCCGCACCCACCACGTGCTCGTTGAGGCTCTCCCCGCTGCCCAGCCCCAGCGTGAAACGGCCGCCGGCGAGGATCTGCAGGGTGGCGGCCTGCTGGGCCACCACCACCGGGTGGTACCGCATGGTCGGGCACGTCACGTAGGTCATCAGCGGAATCGACTCGGTGGCCTGCGCGACCGCGCCGAGCAGCGTCCACGCGTGCGGCGCGTGCCCCTGCTCCTGGAGCCAGGGGGAGAAATGGTCGCTGCTGACCAGGAAATCGAATCCGGCGCGTTCCGCGGCCGCGGCGTAGCCGACGAGTTCGCGGGGGCCGCTCTGCTCGGTCATCAGCGTGTATCCGAATCTGGTCACAGGTTCGCTCCTTCGCGGTCGCTCAACGGGATACCGACGAGCTACCCCGCAGATCCGGATTGATGTCTGCTCGTCTGTCCGCGTGATCCCTCGCGCTTCTCCAAACCCACCGCGTTGGCGAGTTCACTGCGATGGCGATCGAGCTCCGGATATTCGGCGCTGAGCTCACCCATGAAGGCGGCCAGCGCGCCCGCGATCGCGTTGAGCTTGTCCTGCACCGCGGCGTCACTGCGCCGCTGCGTGTTCTGCAGCAGCGCCACCAGCAGGAAGGTGATGATGGTCGTGGCGGTGTTGATGACCAGTTGCCAGGTGTCGATGCTCGGCAGCACCAGGATCGATGGCACCCAGATCACCACCAGCGCCACGCACAGGACGAAAAACCCCGGCCGAGAAGCCCACTCGCTGGTGCTGGTGGCAAACCGGTCGAACACCGACAGCGTCCCGCTGTCGTCCGGTCCGTCCTTCGAGGTATCCATGTCGCACTCCTTCACAACCCGACGCCTCCCTGGTGCGGTGCTACCACCGAAACACCTGGTAAACGATGTCGTGCCCGGGGCGTGACCGCCGCCCGTTAGCAACTCACGGTGGCGGGTACGCACCGATCAGGAGGTTGACGGATATGGCCGTATTGCTTTTGGTGCTGCTGCTCGCTCTCGTTTTCGTCGGGCTGGGATTCCTCGTGAAGGTTCTCTGGTGGGTTGCCATCGCCGTGCTGGTGATCTGGGCTCTCGGGTTCGTGTTCCGCAGCGCTGATACCGCCGGTGGTCGCGGACGCTGGTACCGCTGGTAGCCGCCACGAAATAACCACCCTGGGGTCGGCGTCTGCCGAAGCCTCCGGCGAACAGCGGTCGTGTCAGTGGGTATGCGCCGACCATGCCGGTGACGGCAGGGTGAGAACCAGGCGCGCGCCCCGAGACCGAGCCGGGTGCGCGGTGAGGGTGCCGCCGTGCGCGGTGGCGATATCGCGGGCGATGGCCAGGCCGAGGCCGGTGCCGCCGGCGTCGCGGCTGCGGGACTCGTCCAGGCGGGTGAAGCGGGTGAAGACGCGCTCGCGGTCAGCGGCCGCGATGCCCGACCCGTCGTCGCGTACCTCGACCGTGGTGTGGTCTCCAATGACGGTGACAGCCAGTGTGATTCGCGATTCCGCGTGGCGCTGGGCATTGTCGAGCAGGTTGTTCAGGACTCGCGCCAGCTGTCCCCGATTGGCGCTCACCGCAGCGGTTCCGGGTGCCTCGAGCACGACGGGGACGCGGCCCTCGGGGCGCTCGCGCAGCACTTCGGCGGCGAGGGCGGACAGGTCCACGGTCGTCCGGTCGGGGTGGTCGCCCGCGTCGATGCGGGCCAGCAGCAGCAGATCGTCGGCGAGCTGCTGGACTCGGACCACATCGTCGAGAAGGTCCGGGCCGTCCAGCAATTCGGGATGGGCCAGCGACATCTCCACGTGAGCCCGCAGGGCCGCAATGGGATTGCGCAGTTCGTGAGAGGCGTCGGCGACGAATCTCCGTTGCCTTTCCATGGACTGTTCGAGACGGTCGAGAGTGTCGTTCATGGTCGTGGACAGTCGCGCGATCTCGTCGCGGGAAGCGGGCACGGGCACCCGGCGGCCCAGATCGTGCTCGGTGATCTCGGCGACCTGGACGCGGATCGCCTCCACCGGCCGCAGTGCTCGCCCCGTGGCGGCCCAGGTGACCGCACCGACCAGCGCGAGCAGCGCCGGGATGCTGGGCAGCATGGCGTCGCGGATCAATTGCTCGGCGTACTCGGCGGTTTCGAGGGAGGTGCCCGCGTACACCGTCGCGGGGGTGTCGCCCGCGGTCGTGCGGACCGCGACCACCCGATACGGATGATCGCGCCCATCCGTGCGCACCCGCAGGCCGCGGGCCGCGGCCGCGCTGTCGGGGGAGGGCGCGAAGGAAGCGACCGGTGCCTGCCCGGTCAGATTGTGACTGGCCGCGAGGATCCGGCCGTCATCGGCCACCACCTGCAGCAGGCTGTCCTCGCCCTCCGGGATGGCTAGCCGTTGCACGAGCGTGCCGTCGGCGGCGGACCGCCCGACCGCCTCGGCGCGGATCCGCGCGGTCCGTTCGGCGGAGGCGACCAGCCCGTGCCGGGTCACCGCGAGCAGGCCCGCGTAGGCGGCCAGCAGGGCGACGGCGACGATCACCAACGCGCCCACGGTGGTCTTCACCCGGACCGAAGCGATCGGAAAAACGCGGCGGCTCACGCGGATTCGGTCTCGGCGGGCACGAGCCGGTAGCCCAGGCCGCGCGAGGTGTGCACCAGCTTGTCGGCGTGGCCGAAGGGCTGATCGATCTTCCGGCGCAGGGCGCTGATGTGAACCTCGACGATATTGGGATCGCTCTCGGCGGGCAGGTCCCAGACCTCTTCCAGCAGAGCGCCTTTCGACACCGTCGTACCGGGCCGGTGCGCCAGTGCGGCGAGCAGGTCGAATTCCTTGGCGGTGAGCGGTATCTCGGTGCCCAGCCGGGTGCAGCGGCGCGAGGCGAGGGTCAGCCGCAGATCGCCCACCACGACGGTCTCGGCCCGGCCCCGGGCAGCGCGACGCAGCAGCGCGCGCAGCCGGGCCTGCAGCACCAGATACGAGAACGGCTTGGTCAGATAGTCGTCGGCGCCGGTGTCCAACCCTTCGGCGACGTCGTATTCGCTGTCCTTGGCGGTCAGCATGAGGATCGGCGTCCACAGTCCGGCCGCGCGGATCATCGAACAGACCCGGTGCCCGTCGATGCCGGGCAGCATCACGTCGAGAACGATGGCGTCGTAGTCGGATTCGAGCGCCAGCCGCAGCCCCTCGTTCCCGTCGTGGGCGACATCGACACGCAGGCCCTCCGCCTCGAACCCGCGCCGCAGGACCTTGGTCAGCGAGACCTCGTCCTCGACGATCAGGATGCGGGAGCTCATCGTGTCGACACTAATGAACACCCGCTACCGATTTCACGGGTCATTTGTCCCGACCGCGCTCACCGAGGCAGGTACACCGACCAATCGTGGTAGTCGCGGCCGAAATCACCCGAACGCTCGCGAGCACGCTCCTGCCAGCGAGGCTGCTCCGAAACACCGCGATCCTCGGACACTTCGCGCGCCCGGTCGGCGACGCGCGGCCGCTCGTTCCCACGGTCTCGTTCCGTCTCGTGGCGAACCACGGCCGCAGACCGGGCATCGACCTCGATCTCGTGCCGTGTCGCGCCGTCGGTGACCTCGATGCGCCACTGCGGACGGCTCTCACTGCCCTGGATCGACACCTCGCTGACATGCCCCTGCCCGGCCGCCGCGAGCGCGACCTGCCCGGCCTCGACGCGCGACACCGTGGCCGCCGCGAGCTTGGCCAGCGGGATCTGCAGATACGAACGGGCCCGGTCCGGCATGCGGTCGGCCCGACTGCTCAACAGCGCACCGGTGGCGGCATCCACGGCGACGTTGTGCACCCGCGGTTCGGAGGTCATGACGTCGACCTCCCAGACCCCGTTGTCCAGGGTCAGGTCGGTGACCGAGCCGCCCGCCACCGACTTCTCGGCCGTATCGGCCGCCGCGGCCCAGGAGACGGCCGGGCCACCCGTCTCGACGAACCCGGTCGCCTTCGCCGTATCGATGTCGGCGAACTCCTTGGTCGTCGCGGCGGTCGCACGCACCATCTCGACCCCGGTGTCGGAACCGGAACTGCAGGCCGCTGATCCCACCGCGAGCGCCCCGATCAGCACTGACGCCGCAAGGGCGCGGTGTCGGCGGGCGACGGTCAGGGGGCGGCGGTTCATGCTGTGCTCCTTCATCGTTCGGATCAGCGGCCCGGATCGGCCTGCCGATGCATGAACGATGTCAATGCGGTCTGAACCGTCCCTGAAGAAGCCTGAAGCCGCCTTCAGGATCCGTGGATCAGTTGACATCGAGCCGGTCATCCCGAGACGGTTGCCATGTTAGGTAAGCCTGACCTATACTGATCGCGGCGTAAGGGCCGAGAGAGTATCCGGAGGGCTGCCGTTGATACCCCGGTCCGCTGCCGCGGCGGGCTTCCCCGATTTGGGGGAGCCCGCCGCTTCGTATCTAGATCGCGCGTGCGAACGTGGAGCTATGAGTGACGACTTCTCCTCGGTCAAGTCCATGGCCGATGTGACCCCCGCGCTGATGAACAAGATGAGCGAGGGAACCTTCACCGACCTGCTCGGGCTGAAGTTCACCGAGCTGAGCGGGGACGGCGTGAGCGCGGAGTGGGTGGTGACCCCGCAGCAGTTCCAGCCGGCCGGGATCGTGAACGGCGGCGTGTACTGCACGGTGGTCGAGACGCTCGCGAGCGTGGCCGCGGGCGCGTGGCTGGGCGACCGGGGCACGGTCGTGGGCGTGAACAACAACACCGACTTCCTGCGGGCGGTGCGCGAGGGCAAGCTGACCGGCGTGTCGACGCCGATCCACCGCGGGCGCTCCCAGCAGCTGTGGGTCGTGGAGATCACCGATGAGCAGGGCCGCATGGTGGCGCGCGGTCAGGTGCGGTTGCAGAACCTGTACCCGCAGAACTGAAATCGCGCGGACCGAAAGGTCTGCTACCGACGAAACATGCTGGTAACCCGGGTCATGCCAGAATGGCCGACGATCCATCCCCGCGATTCGACGAGGAGTCCGAATGCGATTGTCGCCGCATGAGCAGGAACGCCTGCTGCTGAGTTACGCGGCCGAGCTGGCGCGGCGGCGACAGGCTCGCGGACTGAAGCTGAATCACCCGGAAGCGGTCGCGCTCATCACCGACCACGTGCTCGAGGGCGCGCGCGACGGGCGCACCGTCGCCGAGCTGATGGCGTCCGGGCGGACCGTGCTGACCCGCGCCGACGTCATGGACGGCGTGCCGGAGATGATCCACGACGTCCAGGTCGAGGCCACCTTCCCCGACGGCACCAAGCTCGTCACCGTCCACCACCCGATCGGATGACGCGGCCATGATTCCTGGCGAATACCTCTGTGCCGAGGGCACTATCGAGCTGAATCCGGGTGCCGACCGCATCGAACTCGAGGTGGTCAACACCGGTGACCGGCCCGTGCAGGTCGGCTCGCACGTGCATTTCCCGCAGGCCAATTCCGCGCTGGACTTCGATCGCGAGGCCGCGCACGGCCGCCGCCTCGACATTCCCGCCGGGACCGCCGTGCGCTTCGAACCCGGTCTGCGTCACCGGGTCTCGCTGGTGCCGCTCGGCGGTTCCCGGGAAGTCCACGGAATCAGCCTCACCCCACCCGGAAAGCTGGATGCCTGATGGCCGAATTGTCACGTGCCCGCTACGCCGAACTGTTCGGGCCCACCGTCGGCGACCGAATCCGCCTGGCGGACACCGACCTGCTCATCGAGATCACCGAGGACCGTTGCGGCGGACCGGGTCTGGCCGGTGACGAGGCCGTCTTCGGCGGCGGCAAAGTGCTGCGCGAATCCATGGGCCAGGCCCGCGCCACCCGCGCCGAGGGGACTCCCGACACCGTCATCACCGGTGTGGTGATCGTCGATCACTGGGGAATCATCAAGGCCGACATCGGCATTCGCGACGGCCGGATCACCGCCATCGGCAAGGCGGGCAACCCCGACACCATGAGCGGGGTGCACCCGGACCTGGTGGTCGGGCCCTCGACCGAGATCATCGCCGGCAACGGCCGCATCGTCACCGCCGGTGCGATCGACTGCCACGTGCACTTCATCTGCCCGCAGATCCTCGACGAGGCCATGGCGGGCGGCATCACCACCCTCATCGGCGGCGGCACCGGCCCGGCCGAGGGCTCCAAGGCCACCACCGTCACCCCGGGCGCCTGGCATCTGGCCCGCATGCTCGAGTCCACCGACGCCTGGCCGGTGAACATCCTGCTGCTCGGCAAGGGCAACACGGTGCGCGAGGAAGCGCTGTGGGAGCAATTGCGCGGCGGCGCGGGCGGTTTCAAGCTGCACGAGGACTGGGGCACCACCCCGGCCGCCATCGACAAGGCACTCACCGTCGCCGACGCGTCCGGCGTCCAGGTGGCGCTGCACTCGGACACCTTGAACGAGGCCGGATTCGTCGAGGACACCCTCGCCGCGATCCGGGGCCGGGCCATCCACTCGTATCACACCGAGGGCGCGGGCGGCGGTCACGCGCCCGACATCATCACCGTCGCTTCGCATCTCAATGTGCTGCCCAGCTCCACCAACCCGACCCGGCCGCACACCGTCAACACCCTCGACGAGCACCTGGACATGCTCATGGTGTGCCACCACCTGAGCCCGTCCATCCCCGAGGATCTGGCCTTCGCGGAGAGCCGGATCCGCCCGTCCACCATCGCCGCCGAGGATCTGCTGCACGATCTGGGCGCGATCTCCATGATCGGCTCCGACGCCCAGGCCATGGGTCGCATCGGCGAGGTGGTCATGCGCACCTGGCAGACCGCGCACGTCATGAAACGCCGCCGCGGCGCGCTCCCCGGCGACGGGGCCGCCGACAACAACCGCGTGCAGCGCTACATCGCGAAATACACCATCTGCCCGGCGGTTACGCACGGCCTCGACGCCGAGATCGGTTCCGTCGAGGTCGGCAAGCTGGCCGACCTGGTGCTGTGGGAGCCCGCCTTCTTCGGCGTGCGCCCGCACGCGGTCATCAAGGGCGGCGCGATCGCCTGGGCCGCGATGGGTGATGCCAACGCCTCCATCCCGACCCCGCAGCCGGTCCTGCCGCGCCCCATGTTCGGCGCGGCTCCGAGCGTCACGGCGGGCACCTCGCTGCACTTCGTCTCGGAGCAGGCCATCGAGGACGGCCTGGCCGACCGCCTGCGCGTGAACCGGAAACTGGTGCCGGTGGCCAACGTTCGCCGCCGCACCAAGGCCGACCTGCCCAACAACGAGGCCATGCCGCGGATCGAGGTCGACCCCGACACCTTCACCGTCCGCATCGACGGCGAGGTGTGGGCCGAACAGCCCGCCACCGAACTGCCCATGGCACAGCGGTACTTCCTGTTCTGATCGGATAGCGTCGAGCGAACGCCGATGTCCTGCCCGGGCATCGGCGTTCGTCGCATTCGGCGGGCCGACGCCCATCGGCGAGTGTGAAATGTCTCGGCTCGAGCGCAATGCTGGGAGGGTGCTCGGTGCGGTGGCAGACTGCGGGTATGACGAGTGCCGAGTGGGCCGAAGTTGATCGTTATCTGGTGGAAACCCTGGTGGGGGACGGGGATTCGGAGACCTTGCGGGCGAACGCGGCGGCGGGGCTGCCCGCCATCGATGTGTCGCCGCCGCAGGGGAAGTTCTTGTACGTGATCGCGAAAACGGCGCGGGCGCGGCGGGTGCTGGAGATCGGCACGCTGGGCGGGTACAGCACCACCTGGCTGGCGCGGGCGGTGGGGAAGTCCGGGCAGGTGGTGACGCTCGAATTCGAGCCGAAGCACGCCGAGGTGGCGCGCGGGAACCTGGATCGCGCGGGCGTGGGAGAGCGGGTGGAGATCCGGGTCGGGGCGGCGCTGGATTCGCTGGCCGTGCTCGCCGAGGAGCAGCCCGAGCCGTTCGATCTGGTGTTCATCGACGCGGACAAGGTGAACAACTCGAACTATGTGCGGTGGGCGCTGCGGCTGACCCGGCCCGGGTCGGTGATCATCGTCGACAATGTGGTGCGCAACGGGCGGATCGCCGACGCGGATTCGGCGGATGCGGCCGTGCGGGCCAGCCGGGACGTCATCGAATTGATCGCCGCCGAACCGCGATTGGACGGGACCGGGCTGCAGACCGTCGGCGGTAAGGGCTGGGACGGATTCGCGTACGCGATCGTGCTGGGCGAGGACGACTGAGGCGGAGCTCACTCCGGGCGGGTGAGCTGGGCTTATCCGGTCCGGCTCATCCCACCGAGTGAGGTTGCTCGAAAGTTGCCTGGCGTCTTCGGGCTTGGATCAATACGGTCGTACCAATGAGCGACCTGTACGGCCCGACCTTCCCGCCACCCGCCTTCATGGCTCCGGTGGAGCCCGAGGGGAAACCGGGTGCGCTGGCGCGGTTGCGCGGTGGCGTTCTGATCGCCGCTCCGGTTGCCGCGCTGGTTCTCGTGGTCGGCGTGCTCGCGGTCGTCATCTATCGCGGTGAGCATCCTGGCTCGGCCGGTTCGGATCCGGATCGGCGCGCCAATGTGTCCACGTCCGCGCCGGTGGTTCCGGCGCGGTCCTCGTAACCTCCCGGCGGCGCGGCGCTTTCGCGGCGCGGCCGTTCGCTACGGATTCGCGGCGAGTTCTTCCCAGTAGTCCACGTACGCCTGTTCGTGCATGATGCCCAGTCGTAGCACCCGGGCGCGGGAGACCGCGCGCACGCTGTCGCCCGGATCGATCTGCTCGTACAGCTCGCGGTAGAGCTCGAGCCAGCGCCGGTGCTCGGCGGCCTGATTGCGGGCCAGGGCCACCACGTCGCCGGGTTCGCCGAGGTCGGCGAAGAACAGCTTCAGCTGCGCCGGGTCACGGGTCTCGGGCGGGGGTGAACTCGGATCGCCGAGCCAGCGGGTGAATTCGGCGCGCCCGGCGTCGGTGAGATGGAAGACGCGGCGGCGGCGTCCGCCCTCCTCGGCTTCCTCACGCAACAGGCCCTGCTCGGCCAGGCGCGGCGGCACCCGATAGAGCTGGGCGTGGGGGATGGGCCAGAACTTGTCGACGCTCTCCTCGAGCCGGACCTTCAGATCGTAGGGGGTCAGCGGTCCGTGCCGGGCGATGAGACCCAGCACGATGTGGTCCTGCGGGCCGAGTTCGGCCATGCCGCACACCCTTTCACTCGAATCCATTGACACGGTATCGATGAGACTATACCGTCGTCGGCGAGATCATATCAATGAGACTATCGAGGAGTGGCGATGCGAGACTTCGGCATCGAGCTGTACAACCGCTGGACCGCGATCTGGAACCGCGAACTGCCGGTCGAGGAGGTCATGGCCCCGCATTTCACGCTGCGCTACGCCCAGCCGGGGGCGACCGTGTACGACGACATCCACGATCCGGCGGCCTTCGCCGCGCAGATCGAGCTGTTCCACAAGCAGTTGCCGGGCATCGTGTTCGCCCCGCAGGGCATCCCCGTCATCGAGATGGACGAGACCCGCACGGGCCTGGTGGCCCAGCCCTACGGGGTCACGATCACCCGCGGCGACCAGGTCGTCGACCTGAGCGGCACCGACATCCTGCGCTCCGAGAACGGCCTCATCGTCGAGGTCTGGTCGGTGTCGGGCGGGCTCACCGGACGCAGCTTCTACGCTTGACCCCATGTCGAAGCGCCGCAAAGCCCAGCCGATTTTGCAGGACTGCCCGTGCGGGCTCCCCGCCGCCTACGCGGACTGCTGCGGTCGGCTGCATCGGGGCGAGGTGAGCGCGACGACCGCCGAACAGCTCATGCGCTCACGCTTCAGCGCCTTCGCCGTCCGCGACGAGGACTACCTGCTGCGCAGCTGGGATCCCGAAACCCGCCCGGCCGACATCGATTTCGACCCCGGCCTGCGCTGGGATCGACTCGAGATCCTGTCCGCCACCGCCGGTGGCCCGTTCCACACCGAGGGCACGGTGGAATTCCGCGCCCACTACCGCGCCCACGGCACCCCGGGCGAACTCCATGAGAACAGCCGCTTCCGCCGCGATCAGGGTGCCTGGGTCTACCTCGACGGCGATATCGAGAACTGACGATCGGCTCCGGCGATCAGCCGGTGGTTCTGGCCTGGAAGCCGTCGCAGAGCGCGGAGAGCCCGGAGTCGAGGAGCTGTTCGGGCTCGAGCAGGGCGGTGTCGCCGGTGCCCTCGAGGGCGGTGAGGGCCGACGGGGTGGGCCAGTGGGGTGAGCCCTCGAGCAGGGCGGTCAGGCCGGAGCGTTCGTCGGCATTGCTGTCGCGGCCGTGCAGCAATTGCGTGCTGACCTGCTGCAGGGCGACGCCGGCGATGTAGCTCCACACCGACAGGGACATGCGGGTGGCCTCGCGGGTGTCGACGCCGAGTTCGGTGAAGCCCTCGACCAGCCAGCTCAGTGCGGTGAGGCTGTATTCACCGAAGTTGTAGCGGGGCACGGCGAAGGTGAACAGCACCCAGGGGTGTTCGCGGTAGAGCCGCCAATCCACCTCGGCGGCGATGCGCACGCGGTCGCGCCAGGTCCAGTTCTCGCCCTCGGCCGGGGGATAGGGATTGCGGCGCGCGACCTCGTCGGTCATGGCCGCGAGCAGGGTGTCCTTGTTGGGGATGTGCCGGTAGAGCGACATGGCTCCGGCGTTCATGCGTTCGGCGATGCGGCGCATGGACAGGGCATCGAGTCCGGACTCGTCGGCCAGTGCGATGGCGGTGTCGACAATGGCGGCCCGGGTGAGCTTGGCCTCGGTCATCGGACGAATTCTTTCCTTCCCGCACCGGTTATGCGTACACTGTACCCTTGTCGCGCGTACGGTGTACGCGCACCGTCTTTGTTCAGCCGCGAATCAGCCCGAAGGATAGGTCATGACGAGTACCCTCGCGCGTCCCGACGCGAAGACGCCGCGCCGTGCCTGGGCCGGCCTGGCCGTGTTGCTGCTGCCGGTGCTGCTGGTGTCGATGGATATGTCGGTGCTGTACCTGGCCATGCCGACGCTGACCCAGAGCCTGGATCCCTCGGCCACCCAACAGCTCTGGATTCTCGACATCTACGGGTTCATGATCGCGGGTCTGCTCATCACCATGGGCAATGTCGGCGATCGGATCGGGCGGCGCAATATCCTGCTCGCCGGCGCCACGGTATTCGGAATCGCCTCGGTGCTGGCCGCTTTCGCGCCGAGCGCGGGCGTGCTCATCGCGGCCCGGGCGCTCATGGGCATCGGTGGCGCGACGCTACTGCCCTCCAGCCTGGCCCTGATCTCCACCCTGTTTCCCAATGATCGGGCGCGGGCGACCGCGATCGGCGTGTGGACCGCGTTCTTCGCGGGCGGTTCTGCGGTCGGGCCGATCATCGGCGGCGTGCTGCTGCACCACTTCTGGTGGGGCTCGGTGTTCCTGATCAATACCCCGGTGCTGCTGGTGCTGCTGGTCTTCGGCCCGCTGCTGCTTCCCGAGCACCGCGCGGCCGGGCGCGGGCCGCTGGACTGGGTGAGCGTGCTGCTGTCCATCGGCGGCATCCTGCCCATCGTCTACGCCATCAAGCATTGCGCGGCCGAGGGATTCGACCTGCCCTCCATCGGGATCGGCATCATCGGCGTGCTGCTGCTGACCGCGTTCATCCGGCGGCAGCGGCACCTGAGTGAACCGCTGCTGGATCTGAGCCTGTTCCGGCGCGGACTGTTCTCGGTGGCCGTCGGCTCCAGCACGGTCGGCATGCTGGCCCTGGCGGGCATGAGCTACCTGACCAGCATGTACCTGCAGTCGGTGACCGGACGCGACGCGCTGGCCTCGGCGCTGCTCGGGATTCCCGGGGCCGTGGTGGTGTTCGTGTTCTCCATGAGCGGTGCGCGCATCGGGCGCGCCCTCGGCACCAAGACCACCTTCGTGCTCGCGCTGAGCATGGCCTCGCTGGGCAACCTCATGCTGCTCGGGGTCGGCGTGGACGGCGGCATCGGCTGGTACATCGCGGGTTCCGTAGTGGCGGGCGCGGGCTTCGGCATCGCGTTCACGCTGGTGTCGGAGGTGGCGGTGTCGTCGGTGCCGGCCGAGCGGGCCGGTTCCGCGGTCGGGATCTCCGAGACCAGCTTCGAGCTCGGCAACGGGCTGGGCCTGGCCCTGCTGGGATCGCTGGCGGCGCTGGTGTTCCGCTCCGGCGGGGACTTCGGCCCCACCCTGGGCGAGACCATCAACGAGGCCGGAGACAATGCGGCGCTGGTGGATTCGGCGCGCGAATCGTTCGTCAACGGCATGCACGTGGCGACCACCACCGGCGCGGTGCTGCTGGCCGGCATGGCGGTGGTGGCCTTCTTCGCCAAGTCCGGTGCCACCGCGAAGAACGGTGCGGTGGCGTCCGGGTCGGCGCACTAGCCGCCGAAGATCAGGGTCCAGACCTCGGCGGCTCGGGCGCGCCAGGGCATGATCACGCGCCGGTAGGCCCAGCGCACCGGCTTCGCCAGGGCGTGCCGGGCGCGGGCGATGGCCGCGAAGAGCGGTTGCAGGACAGTGCGGTTGAGCCATCGGCAGGGCGCCACCACCGTGAATTCGACGACGGTGGTGGCCATCCTCCAGCCGAACGCGCAGGTCACGAGCACCACGTGGACCAAGGGGCGGAGCACCCAGCGCCAGAGTTGCACCAGCGGCCAGATGATCAGCCAGGTGATGATCGGATTCACGATGTGCTCGATGAACCAGACGATCGCCAGCAGGGTGGGTGCCACCACATTCCAGACTGTCCACCGGAAGGCGGGTTTCAGGACGCGTCGCCATAGCCATTCCTCGATGGCGCGCTGGATCGGACGCAGGAAATACGCCAGCAGGAATGCGCCCAGCGGGGTGAGGACCATGCCGAACAACAGTTGCTGGATCAGCCAGTGCCAGAGGTAGTTGCGCACGAAATTGCGTAACGGGCGATAGACCCAGTCCCGGAACAAGATCCACAGCGGTTCGAGCAGATGCTCGACGAACAGGCGAAGCGTCGCGGCGATGAGGTGGGCCAGCCCTTTGAGGGCCTCCCACGCCAAACGTGGCGGGACGAAGATCACCAGGGCGAGCCCCCTTGCGATCCAGCCCATGATCGAAATGTGTTCCGGTGTCGCCCGTTCCGGCGTGTGCGTCGACATGATTCCCTTCCCCCGAGTACCGTCCTTCATCCTTGTGGGCGAAAGCTGTTCGCGCCCGCGTATTTCCACTCAGTTCCCGATCACCCGCCGACTCTGCGGCTACCCTCGAAACCGTGGCTGAGCAAGACGCCCCGAACAGTGCGAATCCGGCCGGGTCGAACGGCCGTCCGCTGGCGGAACGCGTGGCGACCAGAATCTTCTATCCGACCTCCCGCCCGCGCGGGAAAGCCTTGCGCGAGGCCGTGTCCGATGCGGTCGTGCTGGTGACCGGTGCGTCGCACGGGATCGGCAAGGCGGCGTCGAAGAAGCTGGCCAGGGCGGGTGCGACGGTGCTGCTGGTGGCGCGCTCACAGGACGACCTCGAGGCCGTGGCCGCCGAGATCCGCGCCGCGGGCGGGACCGCGCACGTCTACACCTCGGACATCACCGAATTCAACGCCGTCGAGGAATTGGGTCGCACGATGCTAGCCGAGCACGGCCGGGTCGATGTGGTGATCAATAACGCGGGACGGTCCATTCGCCGGCCGATCGACGAATCCTATGATCGTTTCCACGATTTCACCCGGACCATCGACGTCAACTATCTCGGCCCCGTCCGGCTGTTGCTGACCTTGCTGCCGAGTATGCGTGAGCGCGGGCGCGGGCATATCGTCAACATCTCCACCTGGGGTCTGCGGATGCCCCCGGCCCCGCGCTGGTCGGCCTACGGAGCGTCCAAGGGCGCCTTCGACATCTGGTTACGCACCGTCGCGACGGAGATCGCCGCCGACGGCGTCACCACCACCTCGGTCTACATGCCCCTGGTCCACACCCGTATGAGCGCGCCCACCGACTTCTCCGGCATTCCCGGACTCACCGCGGACGAGGCCGCCAACCTCATCTGCCATGCCGTGGTCGCACGGCCCCTCGAGATCGCCCCGTGGTGGACGGGCCCCATCCAAGCCTGGACCGACCTGCGCCGAGGCGCCGCGCAACGCTTCATGGAACGCGGCCTGGGTCGCTTGTCAGGGGAGTAGGACCACCTTCCCCGTGGTCTGCCGCTGCTCCAAGGCTCGATGCGCCGCTGCGGCTTCCGCGAGCGGGAAGCCGTGCACCGCGGGCCGCAGACGCCCCGCCGCCGCCTCCGCCAGCGCCCGGGTCTCGAGGGCCCGCAAGCCGCCCGCGCGTTCGAGCATCCGCGGGCCGAGCACGACTTCCGAGGTCACACCTCGCTCGGCCAGTTGCTCCTCGTCGAATTCGATCTGCCCGCCGGACCATCCGAACACCAGTCGTAGACCGCCCTTTCCGAGCAGATCGACCGCGGTCCGCGCGACCTCGCCGCCGACTCCGTCGAACAGCAGGGTGGCGGGACGCTCCCCGTAGCGGGCCCGAACGGTCTCCGGCCAGGTCGGATCCAGGTAGTCGAGCGCCAGATCGGCTCCGTTCTCGAAAACCTGGTCGGCCTTGGCCTTGCCGCCCGCCAGACCGATCACGGTGGCTCGCGTTCCCACCAGGTACTGCACCAGCAAGGTCCCGATCCCGCCCGCCGCCGATGGCACGATCGCCACCGTGTCCGGGCCCGGATCGGCGAAGCCGAGAATCCCCAGCGCCGTGCGCCCGGTCCCGATCATGGCCACCGCCGCCCCGGCGTCGAGCCCCACCGGAATCTCGTGCAGCCGTTCGGCTTCGGTCACCGCGAGCTCGGCATACCCGCCCGGTGCCTGCCCGATGTGCGCGACCACCCGCCGCCCGAGCCAGCTCCGCTCGACCCCATCCCCGACCCGGTCGACCGTCCCGGCCACCTCACGTCCCGGGATGGTGGGTAGTTCCGGTAGCGGCATGGGTCCGGACACGATCCCTTTCCGCAGCGAGGTATCGAGCAGATGCACTCCGGCCGCCTCGACCGCGATTCGCACCTGCCCCGGGCCGACTTCGGGATCCGCGACGGTTTCGTACCGCAGATTCTCCGCAGCCCCGAACTCATGAAGCCGAATGGCGTGCACGACAACTCCTCCACCTCGATGACATGACAAACTCCCATTCACCTTGCAACCTCAATCAACGTTGAGGTCAAGCTGTGGGGAGATACCCCCCGTAATTGGGTGCTTTGGGTCGGCACCGCGGTGGCATAGCGTTTTTCGCAGAGCGTGGGCCGTCTCGAGCCCACGACCGGCCATGGGGGTGGGCGGTGCAGATCACCGAATACAGCGTTGTCGGATTGCGATCGTCGGTCATCGATTTGCGGGCGCGGGGGAAACCGTTGCGGTTCCGGCTGTTTCCGATGGCCCATATCGGACGGGCGGAGTTCTATCGGGAGGTGGCCGAGCGGCTGCGGGACTGCGATCTGATCGTGTCGGAGGGGTGGGACATGCCCAGTTCGCACGGGCAGGCCATTGTGCTCGCGATGCGGCTCACCCGTCAGCGTGGAGTTCGGGGTCTCGTCCACCAGGACATCGACCATGCGGCGCTGGGCATACCCACGGTGTTTCCGGAAAGTGTGTCCGGTCGCCGTCGGCGGCATCGTTTCTCCTTCTGGTCGCTGCTCGATCTGCTCGCACTGACCCCGTACTACACCGTGGTCATGGCGCTGGGCGGCCGAAACTGGCTGTTACGGAGCCGGTTCGAGATCGATGACAACTCCGATGTGCGGATCCGATTCATGAACAAGACGTTTCTGCACGACCGTGACGAGGAGCTGATCTCTGCCCTCGCCGAGGTCTACGAGGAACACCGCGAGCGGCCCGAGGTGGTGGCGGTCGTCTACGGTGCGGCTCACATGCCGGCGGTGATCAATGCGTTGAATGCCCGCTTCGGCTATCGGGCTGTCGGGGCCCAGTGGCTCACGGTCTTCGACGAGGCCGACCTGTACCGCGCGGTGGGCTAGACCGACGCGGTCGGACCGATGCTGCACGGTCGGCCGGGCCGGTGTGGTTGCTCACGCCCACTTCGGCAGATCCAGCAGTTCGAGCTCGGCCGGATCGACCACTATGGTGACCGCCGCGATTCGGTTGTGCGCCACCGTGAACGAGATCAGCGATAGCGGAGTGCCGTCCTCGCGCCAGGAAATATAGCCGGGCAGACCGCCGACCAGCACCGGCTGGTGACGGGCGATCTCGCCGGAGAACATCTTCGCGCGAGCGGCCACCTCGGTCGCGCCGAGGGTGACGAACCTGCCGCCGGGAGCGTTCACCGTGAGCTGGACGTCCGGGTCTAGCACCCGCAGCAGTGCCTCGAAGTCACCGCCGATCGCGGCCGCCCGGAAAGCCTGCGCGACAGCCCGCTGCTCTCGGACGACCGCTCGCTGTTCTCGAACAGTTGCCCGCGTTTCATGGACGACTTCCCTATGTACCTGGGCGCTCGTCTGCGGTTCTCGGGTGACTGCCCGCTGTCTCCCGCCGGTTGTGCCCTGTTCCCGGGCGACCGTCCGGTGCTCGCACAACGCATCGGCGGGGCGCTCGGTCGCGCGCACTTTCCGGCGGGCTCGGCTGGCGAGCATTTTGGTGGCGTCGGCGGATTTGCCCAGGATCTGGCCGATTTCGGCGAACGACACCGCGAACATGTCGTGCAGCACGAAGGCCAGCCGCTCACTCGGCCCGAGCGAGTCCAGCACGACGAGCAGGGCCAGACCGACCGAATCGGCGAGCGCGACACACTCTTCCGGCTCCGGACTGTCGTCGACGATGACTACCTCGGATATGCCGTCCCCGTACGACTGTTCGGGGCGGTTGCCGCGAGAGCGCAGCAGATCCAGGCTGATTCGACCGACCACGGTGGTCAGCCAGCCCGACAGGTTCTCGATGGCGGCGTCGTCGTTGCGGGCGAGGCGCATCCACGCCTCCTGGACCACGTCCTCGGCGTCGGCATAGGACCCGAGCATGCGGAAGGCGACCGCGCGCAGGTGATCCCGCTGCTGCTCGAACGCCTCGGTCACCAGGTTCCCCGGCCTGGTCTGCATGGCGTCACCGCCCGTTGCGCTGCTGGCGCAGTGAGATCCGGTTGCCATCGGGATCCACCGCCTCGATGCGGACACCGAAGGCGTAGTCCTCCGGCTCCTCCACGAGGAAGGTGACGCCGCGTTCGCGCAACAGCGCGAAATCCTTGCGCAGGTTGTCGGATTCGAGGATGAGCGGGCCGGGCGCGGGCACCTCGTGCGCACCGACCGGTTGTCCCGCGGCGGCCGGGTGCTCCCAGAGGATGATCTCGACGGGGCTCTTGGGCACGCGCAAAGTGAGGAACCGTCCATCCGGTCCGGGGTAGTCGATGTGCTTCTCCAAGCCCAGCCCTTCGGTGTAGAACTTCAGCGCCCGATCCTGGTCGGTCACATACACGGTCACGTACAGCACGTTCGTGAGCATTTCGTCCTCCGATCGTCAGTGTGGCGACCTCGTGTTCCGGGCCGTCACTGATATGACGATGGGGCGGAGGAAAAGGTAACCGGCTCACTACCGCTGCCTGTTCGACGCCTCCGCGCCGCCAGTGGCCTGATCGACTGTGGTGCACGTGAATCCGCGCTTCTACCGTGGAGACGATTGTGTGGGAGGCAGCCGTGAAGCGACTACTTTTCCTGGTGATCGCGATCGCCATCGCCGGATCGACCTATGACTACGCCACCTCGGCGGGCCACTACGGCATTCTGGTCGTCGCCGGGGTGGTCATCGCACTGCTGATGGTCGGCAGAGCGGTCAACGGCTAGGGCCCGAGTGCCCACCGCGTGATACCCGGGCGCGCACACTGGTGACATGGACCCAGTCGTCGCCCTGCGTCAGATCGCGTTCTTCAAGGACCGCGCCCGCGAGGATCCCCGACGGGTCATGGCCTACCGCAATGCCGCCGACATCGTCGAACGCCTCGACGACGCCCAGCGGCAGCAGCTGGGCCGCTCCGGCGACTGGCAGTCGCTGCCGGGGATCGGCCCGAAGACGGCCACGGTGATCGCGCAGGCCTGGGCCGGTCGCGAGCCCGACGCCCTGGTCAAGTTGCGCACCTCGGCCAAGGATCTGGGCGGTGGCGAGCTGCGCGCGGCCCTCGAGGGCGATCTGCACGTCCACTCCAACTGGTCCGACGGTTCGGCCCCGATCACCGAGATGATGGCCGCCGCCCAGGCCCTCGGCCACGAATACTGCGCCCTCACCGACCATTCGCCCCGCCTGACGGTCGCCAACGGTCTCTCCCCGGACCGCCTCCGCCAGCAACTCGACGTCCTCGACGAACTACGCGACCGCTTCGCCCCCATGCGCATCCTGTCCGGCATCGAGGTCGACATCCTCGACGACGGCTCCCTCGACCAGGAACCCGCCCTGCTCGACCGCCTCGACATCGTGGTGGCCAGCGTCCACTCGAAGCTGAAAATGGAACGCGCCGCCATGACCCGCCGCATGGTCCGCGCCGTCTCCGACGGCCGCGCCGACATCCTCGGCCACTGCACCGGCCGCCTGGTCGAAGGCGCCCGGGGCACCCGCCCCGAATCCCAATTCGACCCCGAACAGGTCTTCACCGCCTGCCGCGACAGCGGCACCGCCGTCGAGATCAACTCCCGCCCCGAACGCCGCGACCCCCCGACCCGCCTGCTGAAACTGGCCTTCGACCTCGGCTGCGACTTCTCCATCGACACCGACGCCCACGCCCCCGGCCAACTCGACTTCCTCGGCTACGGCGCCCAACGCGCCCTCGACCTGAACATCCCCGCCGACCGCATCATCAACACCTGGCCCGTCGACAAACTCCTGACCTGGACCACCCACTGACCCGAAATCTCCAGAACCCCAACACAAACAAGATCAGGGAGCTCCCAGCGCGGAAATCCGGGCGAATTTCCACGGTGAGAGCTCCCTGATCTCGATACTGCGAGTGGTCAGGCGCGCGGGTCCTCGATGCGGGTGCCTTTGACGAGCCAGGTGGGGCCCTCGGCGAAGGATTCGATGATCTCGAAGAAACGGGCGAAGTGGGGGCCCTTGGCGTGGACGTCGAAGGCGGCCTCGTCGGCGTAGGCCTCGTTGAGGTAGAAGCGGTTCGGGTTGTCGGCGTCGGCGATGAGTTCGAAGCGCAGGGTGCCGGGCTCGTCGGCGGCGGAATTGCGGCCGTCCTCGAGGGCGGCGGCGATGAACTCGTCGCGGCGGTCGGCGGGGACATCGAAGCTGACGGCGATGTGGTACACGGTGTTTCGTCCTTTGTCGGCGATGGTGTCGGTTCGACGTGATCCATCGTGCGTCGCGCGCGCCGGCCTACCCAGAGCCATCCGATGCCTGGGCATCGGGTGCCCACCCTCAGCGGTTGGTGAGCAGGACGACCGACGCCAGGGTGGCGGTGACGAGCGCGAATCCACCGTGGATCAGCACGATGCGCAGCGGCAGATTGGATTCCCGGGTCGCGCGATGCGCCGCGCCCGGACCTTCCGGGGATTTGGCGAAGGTGCGATAGGTGGGTATCCAGCGGACGAACATGGTGGCCCCGAGGATGGCCGTCATGACCAGTAGCGCCACGGCGTAGGTGGCAATGTCGTGGTTACCGACGACCACGAAGGTGGTCCACGCGGAGGCGGTGATCAGAGCGAGCGCGACATGCCCGAAAACCAGTGCGGGCGGCAGTCGGCGGTGCCTGCCGTGGCGCACGCGGGCGCGCCGCACCTCGCCTCTCGTGAGCCAGGCGCCGAGGATCAGCGCCCCTGAGATCGCGGTGCAGACGAGCATTCCCTCCGCTGCGTACCTCATGAATACGAGACTAGGTACGATCGCCGACGGTTGTCCGCCGTTCCCGCAAACTTCAGGAATCCCGTTGCGGCCCTGAACGGTTCGCAGCCTCGAGATCAGTACTCGAGGGAGGTCGCGGTGCGCTGGCCGGGGTGCGCGCGGCGCATGGCGGCGACATCGTCGCGTTCGCGCATGTCCGGCATGCTGTTCCAGCGTTCGTGGAGCCGGGCGAGGGCATCGGGGTTCAGCTCCACGCCGAGGCCGGGCGTGTCGGGCACGTCGACCGCGCCCGCGGTGAAGGTCAGGCGCTCGGTGATGACATCCTCGGACTGCCACGGGTAGTGGGTGTCGCAGGCGTAGCGCAGCTCGGGAATGGTCGCCGCGACCTGGGTCATGGCGGCCAGGCTGATGCCCAGATGGGTATTGCTGTGCATGGACAGGCCCTTGCCGTAGGCCCGGCACACGGCGGCGAGGTCGCGGGTGGCGTGCAGTCCGCCCCAGAAGTGGTGGTCGGACAGCACGATCTGCACCGCGTCCCGATCGAAGGCGGGTTTCACCTCGTCCAGGGAGGTGACGATCATGTTGGTGGCCAACGGGATTCCGCTGTGGCGGTGCACCTCGGCCATGTCCTCGACGGTCGTGGTGGGGTCCTCGAGGTATTCGACGACGCCGGTCAGTTCCTCGGCCACCCGCAGCGCGGTCTTCAGCGACCAGCCGCCATTGGGATCCAGCCGCAGCGGCGCGCCCGGGAAGGCTCCCGCGAGGGCGTTGATCGCGGCGATCTCCTCCTGGGGCGCGAAGACCCCGCCCTTGAGTTTGAACGAGCGGAATCCGCCCTGTACCAGGAACTTCCGGGCCTGCTCCACGATCCCGTCGGGATCGAGTGCCGCGCCCCACGGATCGGCGGGCACATCGTCGACCGGATGTTCGGCCCACTTGTAGAACAGGTAGGCCGAATATTCGACCCGGTCGCGGACCTTGCCGCCGAGCAGGGTGTGCACCGGCACGCCCAGGTGTCTGCCGAGCGCGTCGAGCGCCGCCACCTCGAAAGCCGAGATCACCGACAGCCGCACCTTGTCGGTGGTCAGCGCGCCTCGCAGCCCGCTGGCGGCGGGGGTGGCATCGATGAGCGCGCTCGCGGACCGGCCGAGCCCGAGAATGGTGTTGATCGCGCCCACGGGCACTCCGACGAGCTGCCGCGACAATTCGCTCGCCCGTGCCAGATACGCCCTGTCACCATAGGTTTCGCCGAGTCCGACGATCCCGGCATCGGTGATCAGTTCCACGATCAGCCGCGGGGTGTAGGGCTGGTGCACGCCGGACAGATTCAGTAGCGGCGGGTCCGAGATGAGGATGGGGGTGAGCCGGACATCGGTGATCACGGGGAGATCGGTGTTCATACCTTCGGATTCCTGTCGGATTGCCGGGATCAGGGTGTCAGCGCTTGCCGTCGACGCGCCGGGGCAGCTGCCACGGATTGGCCTCCCGCAAGGCGGCGGGCAGCAGAGCGTCGGGGAAGTCCTGCCACGCGACCGGGCGCAGGAAGCGTTCGATGGCGGCCGCGCCCATGGAGGTGAATTGCGGTGCGGTGGTGGCCGGATACGGTCCGCCGTGCTGCTGCGCCCACGACAGCGTGATGCCGGTCGGCCAGCCGTTCCACAGCAGCCGCCCGGCCAGCCGGGTCAGCAGCGGCAGCAGGGTCCGCACCTGCTCGTACTCGGACTCCTCCGCGTGCACGGTGGCGGTGAGTCCGGGCTCGAGTCCCTCGAGCACGGCGCGCAGTTCGTCCTCGCCGTCGTATTCGATGATCACCGAGGCGGGGCCGAAGCATTCGCGGTCCAGAACCTCACGGTCGCCGAGGAAGTCGCGGGCGCGCACCGACAGCAGTGTCGGACGGAAGCCGGTGTCGGCGGGGTCCGCGTCCGGTGAGACCAGCCGCGTGATCCCCGCCTGCTCGCGCAGGACCGACACACCCGTGCGGTAGCCGGCCGCGATCCGGTCGTTGAGCATCCGCTGTTCGGGCACCGCCGCAACGGCATTCACCAGCTGCTGTTCGAGTCCGTGGCCGACCGGCAGCAGCAAGAGCCCCGGCTTGGTGCAGAACTGTCCCGCCCCGAGCGTGAACGACCCGGCGAACCCCTGCGCGATCTGCTCGCCGCGCGCCTCGACCGCACCCGCCGTCACCACCACCGGATTCAGACTGCCGAGCTCACCGTAGAACGGAATCGGCCGTGGCCGCGCATTGGCGATGTCGAACAGCGCCCGCCCGCCGGGCACCGACCCGGTGAACGCGGCGGCCCGAATATCGGGATGCCGCAACGCCGTCGTCCCGGCCTCGACGCCGTAGATGATCTCGAACGTGCCTTCCGGCGCACCCGCCTCGGCCAATGCGCTCACGAGCACGTCGCGTGTGCGCGCGGACAATTCCGGATGCCCCGGGTGCGCCTTCACGATCACCGGGCATCCGGCCGCGAGTGCCGCCGCGGTGTCGTGCCCGGCCACGCTGAGAGCGAGGGGGAAATTGCTCGCCGTGAACACCAGCACCGGCCCCATCGGCACCACACTGCGCCGAATATCGGGGCGTGGCCCCATCGGCCAGCTCGGATCGGCGTGATCGATGGTGGCACGCAGGAATTCACCGTCGGCGAGCACCTCGGCGAACAGTCGCAGCTGAAATACGGTGCGCGCCAACTCTCCTCGCAACCGCGGCTGTTCGGGCAGGTGGGTCTCCCGGGCAGCCAGCGCGACCAGCTCATCTCCGGCCCGCTCGATCCTCTCCGCCGTGGCCTCCAGCCACCCGGCCCGCTGTGCGGGCGTGGTCTCGGCCAGCGCCTCGGCGGCCCGCACCGCCGCCGCGACAATCTCATCGATCCGTTCGAGCGGCGTATCCGCGATCACCAGGTCCTCCGGTACTCGTCGTTGGGAAGTCGAAACAGCTTGCACTCGAACACGATTCCGTTCATGCCCGGACCTCGTGCTCGGCGACGGTCCAGGCTCGGGCCTGGTCGCTGAGGGTGACGCCGAGGCCGGGGCGGCCGGAAAGGTGCATGCGGCCGTCTCGGATGTCGAGGCGTTCGTTGAAGAGCGGATCGAACCATTCGAAGTGTTCGACCCAGGGTTCGAGGGGGTAGGCCGCCGCGAGGTGGAGGTGGACCTCCATGACGAAATGCGGTGCCAGCTGGAGTTGTTCGCGGGCGGCGTGGTTCATGATGTCGAGGAATCGGGTGATGCCGCCGACGCGCGGGGCGTCGGGCTGGACGATATCGACACCGGCCCTGATCAATTCGGTGTGTTCGGCGACGCTGGCCAGCATCTCGCCGGTGGCGATCGGGGTGTCGAAGGTTCTCGCGAGGGCCGCGTGCCCGGCGAAATCGTAAGCGTCCAAAGGCTCTTCGATCCAGGTCAGGTTCAACGGCTCGAAGGCGCGGCACATGCGTTGCGCGGTCGGGCGGTCCCACTGCTGGTTGGCGTCGACCATGAGCGGCACCCGGTCGCCGATCTTCTCGCGGACCGCGGTGACCCGCGCGAGGTCCACGGCGTGGTCCGGATGGCCCACCTTGATCTTGATGCCGCCGATCCCGGAGGACAGGGACTCGGTGGCCCGCTCGAGCACCTCCTCGATCGGAGAGTGCAGGAATCCGCCGGAGGTGTTGTAGCAGCGCACCGAATCCCGGTGCGCGCCCAGCAGTTTGGCCAGCGGCAGCCCCGCGCGCTTGGCCTTGAGATCCCAGAGCGCGACATCGAAGGCGGCGATCGCCTGCACCGCGAGCCCGCTGCGGCCCACCGACGCGCCCGCCCACATCAGCTTGTCCCAGAGCCGGGCGATATCGCTGGGATCCTCGCCCAGCAGCAGCGGCGCGATCTCCTCGGCGTGCGCGAACTGGCCGGGGCCGCCCGCGCGCTTGGAGTAGCTGATGCCGAGGCCCTCGAACCCCGCAGCCGTGGTGATCTCGGCGAACAGCACGGCCACTTCGGTCATCGGCCGCTGTCGTCCGGTGAGCACCTTCGCATCGCTGATGCCGCCCGGCAGCGGCAGCGTCACCGAGGAGATCTTCACCGCGGTCACGCGGTCCAGTACGGCGGGAGAGGCCATGTCAGGCAATCCTTTCCACGAGCGCGGTCAGCTCGGCCAGCTCGCCCGCGTCCAGGTCGGTCAGCGGCGGTCGCACCCGGCTCGAGGGGCGGCCCACCGCGGTCAGGCCCGCCTTGATGATCGACACCGCGTAGCCCGGCTTGCGGTCGCGAATATCGAGGTAGGGGAGTACGAAGTTGCGCAGGTGCGTGTACACCGTCTCGCGGTCGTGCGCGCGCACCGCCTTGTAGAAGGCCAGCGCGAACTCCGGCGCGAAGTTGAAGATCGCCGAAGAGTAAGTGGTGACACCCATTTCGGTGTAGGGCAGCGCGAAGGTCTCCGCGGTGGGCAGCCCGCCGATATAGGTGAGCCGGTCGCCCATGCGGGCGTAGATGCGGGTCATGGTCTCGATGTCGCCGACGCCGTCCTTGAACCCGATCAGGTTCGGGCAGTGTTCGGCCATCCGCGCCACGGTCACATCATCGACGCGGGCGTTGGCGCGGCTGTAGAAGATCACGCCCAGCGAGGTCGCCGCGCACACCGCCGCCACATGCTCGAGCAGGCCCTCGGGCCCGGCCTCGGTCAGGTACGGCGGCAGCAGCAGAATCCCCTGCGCCCCGGCTGCTTCGGCATTGCGCGCCTGCTCGACGGCCACCGCGGTCCCGGCGGTGGCGGGGGCCAGCACCGGCACCCGCCCGGCGGTCTCGGCCACCGCGGCGCGCACCACCCGATCGATCTCGGCGGTGGTCAGCGAGAAGCCCTCACCGGTGCCGCCCGCGGCGAAGAGCCCCGCCACGTCGTATTGGGACAGCCAGGCGATGTGCTCGCGGTAGGCGGCCTCGTCGAACGCGAGCTCGGCGTCGAAGTGGGTGACGGGGAACGACAGCAGGCCGCGGCCCAGGACCGGTCCCAGATCCGCCGGTGCGATCGTGTCGAGGGGTGTGCGGTGCACGGTGGTGTTCTCCTTACCAGGTATCCAAGAGGTCGATCACGCGGCGCAGCGCCGGATTCGCCGGTTCGCGCCGCCAGACCGCGTACAGTTCGGCGCGCTCGCTCACCCCCGACAGCGGCCGGTAGCGGACGCCGTCGAGGTGCAGCCGGCTCGCGGCCTCGGGCACCAGCGCCACCCCGCGGCCCGCCGCGACCAGCGCGAGCATGGTGTGCGCCTGGCTCACCCGGTCGGCCGGGTCGTAGGAGACCCCGGCAAGCACCCGGTGCGTCAGGTCGGCGAAGTAGCGGGCCGGGCCGGGCGCGTACATGAGCATTCGCTCGCCCTCGAGTTCGCGGACGGCGACCAGGCCGCCCGTGGCCAGGCGATGCCCGTCGGGCACCGCCAGCACCAGCGGCTCGCGATACACCGGCCGCCCGTCGAAGGCGAGCCGATCGAACGGCGGGCGCGCCAATGCCAGATCCAGTTTCCCGCTGGATAATTCGTCGAACTGCAGGCTGCTGACCAGTTCACTGAGGATCAGGTCGATCTCGGGCAGTGCGACCGAGAGCTGGTTGAGGAAATCGCCCAGGAAACCGAAACCCGCCGTAGCCGTGAAACCGATCCGCACCGTGCCGGTGTGCCCGCCCGCCACCAGGCGCGCGGTGGCCGGAGCCGCCTCGGCCAGGGCCAGCAGCCGCCGGGCCTCGACGAGGAAGGCCTGGCCCGCCGGGGTCAGTTCCACCTGCCGCTGGGTCCGATCCAGCAGCAGCACACCGATATCGCGTTCGAGCTTCTGGATCTGGCGGCTCAGCGGCGGCTGGGTCATGTGCAGCCGGTCGGCGGCCCGGCGGAAGCTGCCCTCCTCGGCGACGACCACGAATCCGCGCACCTGCTCCAGGGACACCATGGCCGAGAGCCGGTCGTCGTCGGTCATCGATGCGCACTCCTCTGCCCCGCGGTCTCGCGGATCCCTGTCCCTGCAGGCTAGGGCCTCGCTCTGATACCCGTCCAACATTGTTTGAGCATCAAGCGATGCACAGAAAGCATCGGACGAAAGTTCATGTATCTGAATACGATCGGGAATCAGGCGGAATTCCGTAACCAGAACGATCCGATCGACGGAATGCCGGGAGATCTCAGGGAGTGTCATGCAGCGTCCGGATGCCGTGCGGCGGACCGACGAGAGAGCGCGGGGACGGGCCGACGAGACGGCGAACGGAGTGAAGTCGGCACGCCGGGCGATCGCGGTGCTGGAGGTGTTCGCGGCGCGGCCGGCCTGGCTCTCGCTGGTGGACATGCACGAGGCCACCGGATTCCCGCGATCGAGCCTGCACGGACTGCTGCGCACCCTGCGTGATGCCGGATGGATCGAAACCGACGACACCGGAACCAGATTCCGCCTCGGCGTGCGGGCACTGGTCTGCGGCACCGCCTACCTCGATCGCGACCCGGCGATCCCGTACGCCACCGAAACCCTCGAAAAACTGCGCGAGCAGACCGGATTCACCGTGCACTACGCCCGCCTGCACGGCGGCGAGGTGGTGTATCTGGAGACGCGGGAGTCACGCAGCTCCGAGCACCTCATCTCGCGGGTGGGGCGCACCCTGCCCGCGCACGCCACCGCGCTGGGCAAGGCGCTGCTGGCCGAACTGTCCGACGGCGAGCTGAAAGCCCTGCTGCCCGAGCGCCTTCCGGCCCGCACCGAGCACACGGTGACCAGCCGTGAGGTCCTGTTCTCCGAGCTCACGGTGATCCGCGACCGCGGGTACGCCACCGAGCACGAGGAGGGCACGGCCGGGGTCGCCTGCGCGGCGGCCGCGGTGCCCTACCGCCTGCCCGCCACGGACGCGCTGAGCTGCTCGATGCCGCTCGACCGGGTCACCGAGGCCGAACAGCACCGCGTCGGAGCCGTGCTGCGCGACGCCGCCGCGGTGCTGGCGCGACGCCTGCGACAGGCCGGAATCCGCTGACCACGAACCTGTTCCCTCGCACAAGGAGTTCACCCCATGTCGCTGCAACGCGTCCTCGTCACCGGAGCCGCGGGCAATCTCGGGCGGCTGATGCGCCCACGCCTGGCCCGCCCGGATCGGATCCTGCGACTGCTCGATCTCGCCCCGCTGGATCCGCCCGCCCCGGGCGAGCAGGTGGAGACGGTCACCGGTTCGCTCACCGATCCGGAGATCATGGCCGCGGCCTGCGCCGATGTCGACGCGATCATCCACCTCGGCGGCCTCAGCCGCGAGGACGAGTGGTCGCGCATCCTCGCGGTCAATATCGACGGCACCCACACCGTGCTCGAGGCCGCCCGCGCGGCCGGGGTGCCGCGAATCGTGCTGGCCTCCAGCAATCATGCCGTCGGCTACCGCAAGGTCGGCGAGGCCGGAGCGGACGGGCTGCCCGGCGAGAGCACCCCGCGACCGGACACCTACTACGGCGTGAGCAAGGCGACGCTGGAGGCGCTCGGCAGCCTCTACCACGAGCGATTCGGCATGGACGTGTCCTGCGTGCGCATCGGCAGCTGCTTCGAGAAGCCCGCCGACGTGCGGCAACTGTCGCTGTGGATGTCGCCGGACGACTGCGCGCGCCTGCTCGAAGCCTGCCTGGCCACCGAGACTCCCGGCTATCGAGTGATGTGGGGCGTCTCGGCGAATACCCGGGCGGTGGTGTCACTGCGCGAGGCGCAGGAGATCGGCTACGTCAGCCACGATGACGCCGAATACTTCGCCGACCAGGTGCCTCCGGGTGAACTGCCCGAGTACATCGGCGGCGCGTTCCTGGAAACTCCCCTGGGGCAAGCCAACCCGCTCTGACCCGCCGGACGCCGTGCGCGGCAACATCTCTCGGCACCGCGCGTTCACATCCGTGAACGCATGAGCTGATGCCGAACAAGCATCGGAATCTGTATTGTGTTCGCCTTTCGAGCATGTGAGCCTGGGCACACTCGATTGGTAGTAAAGGAAGCATCACCCATGCAGCAGTCGGCAACGACGCCCGCTCAGCGACGGCGGATCAGCGTCTCCTCCCTCTACTTCTTCGGAGCGCTCGGCGGCATCCTCTTCGGCTACGACCTCGGCGTCATCTCCGGTGTCCTGCTGTTCATCGTGAAGCCCTGGCACCTGGACTCTTTCGCCAAGGGCGTGATCGGCGGCTCGCTGGCGGCGGGCGCGGTGTTCGGCGCGATGATGGCCGGTCGCCTCGCCGACCGGTACGGCCGCCGGCCCACCATCATGGTGGCGGCGGTCATCTTCACCGCCGCGGTGCTCGCCTGCGCCTTCGCGCCGAGCTATCCGATCCTGGTGGTGGCCAGGTTCATCACCGGCGTCGCGGTCGGCTGCTCGTCGGCGACCGTGCCGATGTATCTGTCCGAACTCGCGCCCACCCGGATGCGCGGGGCACTGTCCACGCTGAACCAGTTGATGATCGTGTCCGGCATCCTCATCGCCTACATCGTCGACTGGGCACTGAGCGGTGCGGGCAACTGGCGGTTGATGTTCGGGCTCGCGGCGGTGCCCGCGGTGATCCTGTTCTTCGGCCTGTTCACGCTGCCGGAGACGCCGCGCTGGCTGGTCAAGGCCGGCCGCGAGGAGGAAGCGCGGCTGGTGCTGGAGCAGACGCACCGCGACGACGACGCCGACAGCGAACTGGAGGGCATCCGCGATGTCATCCGGATCGACGGCGAACAGCGTGGGCGGCTGCGGGATCTGACCACCAAGTGGGCGCGCCCCGCCCTGGTGGTGGCGCTCATCCTCGCCATCGGACAGCAGTTCGCGGGCACCAACGCGGTCAACCTGTACGCGCCGGACATGTTCAAGCAGTTGGGCTTCGGCACCCAGAACGCGCTGTTCGCCTCGACCATCATGGGCACCGTCAAACTGATCTTCACCGCCTGGGTGTTCCTGATGGTGGACCGGTGGGGCCGAAAGCCGTTGCTGCTGCTGGGCAATGTGATCATGGCGCTGTCGCTGTTCCTGCTCGGGCTGACCGTGCTGACCATGGGCAAGGGCACCGGGACCGGCATCATCACGCTGATCGTGCTCAATCTCTACTGGGTCGGTTACGAACTGGGCTGGGGCGCGGTCGTGTGGGTGATGATCGCGGAGATCTTCCCGCTGAAGGTGCGCGGCATCGGCACGGCCACCGCCTCGACGGTGCTGTGGGCGGCCACCTTCGCCATCACCTTCCTGTTCCCGGTCATGAGCGATCCGAAGCATCTGGGGCTGGCGTACTCGGCGTGGATCTTCGCGGCGGTCAGCGTGGTGCTGTTCGTGCTGGTGCGGCGGTACGTGCCGGAGACCAAGGGGCGCAGCCTGGAAGAGATCGAGCTGGATCTGCGGGCTCGGGCGGGGCGGGCCGCATGACGGTCGTCGCCTACGTGTCCTGCGCGGACAGCGCCGAGATCGCGGTCCTGCGACTGCGCTCCGACGGCACGCTGGAGCCGGTGCAAACGGTGGCCGTCAGCGGCGCGGTGATGCCGCTGGCGGTCGCCCCCGACCGCCGCCACCTCTACGCCTCGCTGCGCTCGCAGCCCTGGTCGGTCGCGTGCTTCGAGATCGATTCGGGCACCGGCGAACTGCGGGCGCGGGAGACGGTGCCGCTGCCGGGGAACATGGCCTACCTGTCCACCGATCACGGCGGGCGCTACCTGCTCGGGGCGTCCTATACCGGGGACTTCGTCTCGGTGAACGCGATCGACGCGGACGGCGGCGTGGTGGCCGAGCCGATCGAAGCGCTCGCCACGCCGCCGCACGCGCACTCGATCGTCACCGATCCCACCGACCGGCACGTGTTCGTGGCGGCGCTGGGCGGAGATGTCGTGCTGCAGTTCCGATTCGACGCGCGGACCGGCCGGGGCGTCCCGAACGATCCGGCCTTCGTCTCCACCAAGCCCGGTGCGGGGCCGCGCCATCTGCTGTTCCATCCGAACGGGCGATTGGTGTACGGCACGAACGAGTTGGACGGCACGGTGAGCGGCTACGAATACGATTCCGGGACGGGCCGTCTCAGCCCGCTCGACACCGTCTCGGTACTTCCCGAGCCTGGCGGCGAGCCGTGGACGGCGGAACTGAAGCTCACCCCGGACGGGCGGCTGTTGTACGTGTCCGAGCGGCGGTCGAGCACGATCGCCGGATTCCGGGTCGACCCCGGCACGGGCGTGCTCACGCCGCTGGGCCACACCGTGACCGAAAGCTGCCCGCGCGGAATGGCGATCGATCCCTCGGGTCGCAACCTGCTGGCGGCGGGGCAGGAGTCGCACGCGGTAACGTCGTATGCCATCGACCCCGACAGCGGCGCGTTGCGGCCCGTCGACCGTCGCCGGGTCGGCTGGAATCCGAACTGGGTGGAGCTGGTGACGATATGACGGACGACAACCTGCGGTTGCACGCCGACGACGCGGTGCTCACCGTGCATCCCGATACCGGTCGAATCGAGGGACTGCGGCTGCGTGAGACCGAACTGCTGCGGTCCGGCGACCATTTCGGCAGCTTCCCCATGGCGCCGTGGTGCGGGCGCATGCGTGACGGCATCCTCCATTGGAACGGCCGCGACCATCAGCTTCCGCGCAACGCCGAACCCCACGCCATCCACGGCACGGTCCGCGACCACCCGTGGGAGGTGGTGCGGCACAACACCACCGAACTGGTGCTGACCCAGGACCTGCGCGCCCCCTGGCCGTTCCCCGGGCGCGTCACCCAATCGTTCGAGCTGACCCCGGAGTCGGTCGAACTCCGCATGACCGTCGAGGCCACCGGCGAGCCCTTCCCGGCTCAGCTGGGCTGGCACCCCTGGTTCCACCGTCGCCTCACTCCCGACGGCAAGGACGTGGAGATCTCCTTCACCCCGGCCTGGCAGGAACGGCGCGGCCCCGACCACCTTCCCGACGGCACCCGCATCCCGCCGGGACCCGGACCCTGGGACGACTGTTTCGGCATGCCCGACGGTGTGCACGTCGTCCTCACCTGGCCGGGGGCGGTCGAGCTGACCATCGCCAGCCCGCTGCAGTGGGTGGTGGTCTATGACGAACCCGCCGAAACCGTCTGCGTGGAACCCCAATCCGGGCCGCCCGACGGCCTGAACACCCTCCCGCAGGTTGTCGCGCCCGACCGGCCGCTCACCGGTTCCACCCGCTGGAGCTGGCGCTATCCGGACTGATCCGGGTTCCGGGGCGGCTGTCGGCGCACTGTCGGTGCGCTGTCAGCGGCACCCGCCATTGTCGTTCCCAGAGCTGGTCGAGGCGATTCCCCGATCTCGACGGCGACGAGCGGAATCGAAGGAACGACAATGTCGGACAACGGATTGCAGCAGCTGGTGGCGGAGTTCTGCGCGAGCGGCGCGGCGCCGGGCGTGGTCGCCGGGGTGTACCACGCCGGCGAGCAGGAGATCGTCGCCGAAGGGGTCACCAATGTGGTGACCGGGTCGCCGATGCGACCCGACACCGGATTCCTGTTCGGCTCGATCACCAAGGTGCTGACCACGACACTGGTCATGCGGCAGGTCGAGCGCGGCCGGATCGACCTCGACGAGCGGGTGTGCGCCTACCTGCCCGACTTCCGGCTCGCCGCGCCCGGCGCGGCGGAGATCCGGATCCGGCATCTGCTCTCGCACACCAACGGCATCGACGCCGACCTGTACTTCCCGAACGCGAACGGGCCCGACGCGCTGCGCGTCGCCGTCGCGGGCATGGCCGACCAGGTCGGCACCCTGTTCGCGCCCGGCGAGTACATCAGCTACTCCAACGGCGGAATGATCGTCGCCGGACGCGTCCTGGAGGCGGTGACCGGCATGCCGTATCACCAACTGCTGGAACAGGATCTGTTCACGCCGACCGGCATGCGCGACACCTCCACCTCGGCCGAGCAGGCGATCCTGCGCAGCACCGCCATCGGCCACTTCCCCGACCCGGCGGGCCCGCGCCGCACCGACCTGTTCAAACTCCCCGACACCTGGGGCCCCGCCGGTTCCTCGGCCATGGGCAGCGTCGCCGATCTGCTCGCCTTCGGCCGCACCCACCTCGACGGCGGCATCGCCCCGTCGGGCACCCGGGTGCTGTCGGCGGAGTCCATCGCACGCATGCAGACCGTCACCCACAGCATGGGCACCCTGCACATCCCGCCGATCGGATTGGGTTGGCTGCTCATGCCTTTCGGCGACATCACCGTCCTCTCGCACTCCGGCGCCTCCCCGGGCGGCGTCGCGGTCCTGGTCGCCGTCCCCGACCACGACCTGGTCTTCGCCGCCTACGGCAACAGCGCCGGCGCCATGGTCCTGTTCGACCGAATCCTGTTGTCCCTGCTGCGTGACCGCCTCGGCGTCACCGTCCCCGACCTCCTCACCGGCCCCATCGAAGTCCCCGACCTCACCCCCTACACGGGCACCTACCGCTCCAACCAGTTGCGCGTGGACGTCCGAATCGTGGACGGCGCATTGGAGGAAACCACCACCTACGAACCCGCCGACACCTCCCAACGCGAGATCTTCACCGCCTTCGCCGGCGGCTCGATCCCCACCATGTCCCGCCGCTTCATCCCCGTGGGCAAGGACCTTTTCGCCCCCACTGGTCTCCCATTGGAAATGTTCACCGGGTACTCGCGCCAAATGCTGGTCTCCTACCACGACATTCGCGACGGACACGCCCACTACCGCTCCGCCGGCGGCCGCATGACCCGCCGGGCCACCCACTGAGCGGAATACGGGGAGTCGCGGGGGACTTGGACCGGAGATGAGTGATATCGACTGGAAGGGACAGTGGCGCAACGAGTACGGGTCGCGCCTGACGATCACCGAGGATGCGGGCGGGCGTTTGGAGGGGAGCTTCGAAACCGCCTTGGGGGACAGTGCTTTCGCGGGGAGCGAGGTGCCGATCATCGGGCTGCATCGCGGGCCTTGTGTTCAGTTCTCGTTCGTCGCGGCCGGTGAGATCCCGAGCATCTGCTCCTTCACCGGGCTGCTGCGCGACGGCCACCTGCACGCCGCGTGGCATGTGGTCTCCGATCAGGCTGTCAAATCCCCGCGACCGGGCGCGAGCCCCGAACTCATCAATCTCCCTTGGGCTCACGCCGTGCTCACCAACTCCGATACCTTCGTCCGCGCCGACCTGAACTGATCTACGCGGTATTCCGCCGGGGATCGGCGGGCCGGGCCGAAACGGTCATGCCTGCGTGGCGGTCCCCGGCGGAATGCTCGGCCCGCCAGAATTCGGACTCGCCCGAGAAACGCGGGTTCGCGGGGCGGGGATGCTGTTGTACGGCCTCGAATCGGTCCAGGCGTTTGCGCGGCAGGACCGCCATGCGCAGGGAATCCGCCAGGGAGGACAGATAATTGCGGACGGTGCGCTGGGCTTCGGGGGCGGTGGCGTAGCGGCGGGCGATGGTGAGGAAGTCCTCGGGGTCGCGTCCGGTCACGTCGCGGACGTGGGTGGTGGGGCCGCCGGATTCCCAGGTGCCCAGGGCGTGTTCGGGGACGTAGTGGCGCAGGGAGGATTGGAAGAACAGGTCGGCGTGCAGGCGTTCGGCGTCGGCATCGATGGCGCGCATGAACATCGGGAGCGGGATCTCCACGTGGCGGACGCGTCTGCCGACCGCTTCGCCGATGAGGTCGGCCATGTCGGTGCCCGACAACAGCTTCGGTCCGGTCGGGCGGTAGGACCTGCCGTCGTGGCGGTGGGGGTCGAGCAGGCCGCCGACGGCGACACGGGCGATGTCCTCGTTGGAAGGCGGGGCGTTGCGGCCCGATCCGGTCGGCATGGGGAAGACACCGAACAAGGCGGCCACGGGGAGCGTCTTCATGTAGTTGTCGGCGAAGAAGCCGGGATCGACGGCTACGTGAGCGGTGTCGGGCAGCAGCTCGAACATCTTGGCCGTCAGCCATTGCTGCCTGGTCAGCAGCGACGGATGTTCGGGGCTCGCGATCCACTGGCCCAGTGACACGATCGCTTCCACTCCGGCACGGCGTGCGGCGACCGCGAATCCGACCGCGCTGTCCAGGGCGTGCGGGTGATAGGGCGGATTGAAGAACACCCGGTCCACGCCGGTGAGCGCGGCCTCGACCTGCCGGTAATCGAGCATGTCGGCCGCCGCGATCTCCGCGCCCGCCGCCCGCAGCCGAGCGCTGCGGGAGTCCTCCCGGTGAACGAGCGCCCTGGTCGTCACCCCCTGCTCCACGAGTTGGTCGACGACCGCGCCGCCGATCTTGCCGGTCGCTCCGGTGACCAGAACACGTGCGTGTGTCATCGGACTGTCCTTCCTGCTTCGAGGGATACACCCCGGTCAAAAAAGTGACCAGTGGTTACATGCGGCCAGTATGTGCCCGCGATGTGACCAGTGTCAACACCCTTCCCGGCATGTGCGATCCTTGACGCCATGAGCTCAGCAACCGCCTCCGGCAGCCGACAACGGCCCTATCACCACGGGTCTCTGCGCTCGGCTCTGATCGACGCGGGCGTCGCTCTCGCTCGCGAGGGCGGACCGGAACGGGTGATCCTGCGCGAGGCGGCCCGGGAGGCCGGGGTATCCCACTCGGCGGCCTACCGGCATTTCGCCGACCGCGAGGCGCTGCTCGCCGAGGTATCACGCGCTGCCCGAAGCGAACTCGCCACCCAGATGCGGCGCGGCGTCGAGGATGCCTCCGATCCGGTATCGCGGCTGGGCGCGGTCGGGACCGCGTATGTCACCTTCGCGGTGAACGAGCCCGGACTGTTCCGTGTCGCCTTCGACTCGCACCCGGTGCCCGACCTCGATCCGCGCGGGAATCGATCCACCGTCGAGGCAGCGTCGGAAACCGCCGAACCGTTCGACATCCTGAACCAGGTCCTCGACGAGGTGCAGGCGGTCGGTCTGCTGGATCCGAACCGCAGGCCGGGCGCCGCGATCGCCGCCTGGTCGGCGGTGCACGGCCTGGCCGCTCTGCTGGTGGACGGCCCGCTGCCCACCACCCGCGAAGGCATCGACTTCGCGCTCGAACAGGTGCTCGGACTCATCGCGCGCGGACTGCTCGGCGTCGATCCGGAGGCGGGCCGATGAGTCTGGCTACCTTGCTCACCCTGGCCGATTCGCGGTTGCCGATCGGCGGGCACGTGCACTCCGGCGGGGTCGAGGAGGCGGTCGCCTCGGGACTGCTGCGCGACGTGGCGAGCGTCGAGCTGTACCTGCGGCGGCGGATTCGTACCTCCGGTCTGGTCGCGGCCTCACTGGCCGCGGCGGTGTGCGCGGGAACCCTGGACCCGGCCCGGGCCGAGCTCGAGGCCGATGCCCGCACCCCGTCGCCCTCGGCCCGCACCGCCTCGCGGGCACAGGGCCGCGGTCTGCTCCGCCTCGCCAAACAGGTCTGGCCGGAAGCCGACTGGGGCGCGCTCGGGACCCGGCCACACCTGTCCACGGTGTTCGGGGTGGTCGGCGCCGCCTGCGAGGCCGCGCCGCAGGACATCGCGGCGGTGACCGTCTACACGACGATGACCGGCGCCGCGACCGCGGCGCAACGGCTGCTCGCCTTGGACCCGGCGGCCGTGGCCGCGTGCACCATCCGGCTCGCCGACGTGTGCGACGCGACCGCTGCGCACGCGGTCAAAGCTCTTGCCGCGCTCTCGGATCCGCTGCAGGACGTGCTGGCCGAGCGCCACCTGGGCCGGGAGATGCCGCTGTTTGCGTCGTAGCTGGTCGCGGCCCGGGTTACATGCGGTTTACGTGGCTGGGCAAGGATGGGGTGGAAAGGAGTCGAACATGCCACCTCACCTCATCGACGGGGAACCGCACGATCACAGCCACGACCGTCCCAAGCGGGAACGGACGCCGGGGGAGCCGCTGCGGATCGGAATCGGCGGACCGGTCGGATCGGGCAAGACCGCGCTGACCGCCGCCCTGTGCCGGCAGTTGCGCGACGAGTTGTCGCTGGCCGTGTTGACCAATGACATCTACACCACCGAGGACGCGGACTTCCTGCGCCGGCACGCGGTGCTCCCGGACGAGCGGATCACCGCGGTGCAGACCGGCGGCTGCCCGCACACCGCGATTCGCGACGACATCACCGCGAACCTGGACGCCATCGACGATCTGATCGAGGCGAACCCGCCGCTGGATCTGATCCTGGTGGAATCGGGCGGCGACAACCTGACCGCCACCTTCTCCTCGGGCCTGATCGACGCGCAGATCTTCGTCGTCGACGTCGCGGGCGGCGACAAGGTGCCGCGCAAGGGCGGCCCGGGCGTGACCTGGTCGGATCTGCTGGTCATCAACAAGACCGACCTGGCCCCGATGGTCGGCGCGGATCTGTCGGTGATGGACCGGGATTCGACCAAGGTGCGCGAGGGCCGCCCGTTCGTGTTCACCTCGCTGACCGAGGATCCGGCCGCGACGCCGGTGCTGACATGGGTGCGCGAGCAGTTGAAGCTGGCCACCGAGCAGGATGCGGCGGCCTCGAATGCGACGGCGGGCAGTGCCCATTCGCACTGAGCTCCGCATCACCGCGACCGCCGGGACGCTGCCGCACATTCACGCGGTCGGCGGCCTGGCGGCGCGGCGCACCGGGATCGACACGGTCCACCTGATCGGCACCGCCGCCACTCCGCTGGGCGGCGACGTGTTGGATATCGTTGTCTCCGTGGGGGAGGGCGCGCGCCTGGCCGTGCGCTCGGTGGCGGCCACCATCGCCCTGCCGGGCCGCGAGACCAGCAAGTCGGTGGCGCACTGGCACTTCGAGGTCGCCGCGGGCGGGGAGCTGGATTTCGATCCGGAGCCGACCGTGGTCGCGGGCGGCGCGGAGCACGAGACGGTCACCACCGTGCGCCTGGAAGACGGTGCGCGCCTGCGGCTTCGCGAACGCGTCCAGATCGGCCGCACCGGCGAGGACCACGGCTACTGGAGCGGTGAACTCACCGCGGATGTCGGCGCGACACCGCTGCTGCGCCACCGGCTGGAACTCGGCGCGGACGCCGTCACCGACGACGCCCTGACCGACCCGCGCGCGCTGGAGAGCGTCCTCACCTACCCCGACGCCCGCCTCGCCGACACCACCGGCCTCGACACCGCACTGCTACCCCTGGCCGCAGGCGGCACGCTGTTCACCCGCACCGCCCGCCTGCTCGCGGTCTGACCGCTCGGCCTCCGGGCGGAACACCGCTGGACGGCATGCTGTTTCGCGCGGATCGCGCGTTCGCTCGTGGGTTGACCGTTCGGTCTCGGGGTAGAACGCTGCTGGGCGGCATGCTGTTTCGCGCGGATCGTGCGTTTGCTCGTGGGTTGACCGTTCGGTCTCGGGGTAGAACGCTGCTGGGCGGCATGCTGTTTCGCGCGGATCGTGCGTTTGCTCGTGGGTTGACCGTTCGGTCTCGGGGTAGAACGCTGCTGGGCGGCATGC
>NZ_WRPP01000004.1 GCF_009760405.1 Nocardia terrae | reverse complement strand
GAGAATGATTGGAACCAAATAAAATATTTGGCACTGACATTCATCGACACACTATTGAGTTCTCAAAGAACACACGCACAAACGATCTCCCGGGCTCTTAGTCCCGCTCGATCGTGAGGCAACTTTTACAGCTTAGCCCAGCCGTCTCAGCAGAACCAAATCCGCTGGTCAGGTGAAGCTAGTGTGATCATCAGGCGCTCCTCGTACAGCCTCGTTTCCCAGGCCCTTGGGGCTCCGGGTCGGTGTCCGTGTCGCTCTGACCTGGAATAAGTTACGTGTTGCTACGAACAGAGTCAAATCGGCTGGTCAGCGGACTAAATTGGCTCATGTGTACGTCTGCGATTGGTCGATTACGAGCTCCGTCGTCGACGAGTTCGCGGAGAGACTGCCCGGACATAAAGAAACCGACTGGCGCGTCTCTTGGTTACCGGGTCGATTGCTCACCAGAGAACAAGCGATCGCCGCGATGGAATTGGTCGAGCTGCTCTACGACCCGGCCACCGCCGGCGACGACCGGACACACAGCCTCATCGCCGGCATCGCCGAGCAGTTGGGCATCCGGCCCATCGACATCGCCGTCGCGCTCTCCGCCCGGCACCCGGGCCCGTGACCGGCGATCAGCATCCGGCGCGCGGCCGAACGGCGGAGATGGGTCGGCCCACGGGTATCCACCCAGCGGCGGGCATGTACACCTCCGGGCCGATTTCCACTGGGCCAGATCCCCCTACGGGTGGAATTGCTTTGACTTGTTCCCGGCGCAGGCCGAGATTGGGCTTGTGACAGGGGCACTCGCACTACCCGTACGGTCCGGAACCGACTGGTCACGATGGCTGCGGGGATCGGAAGACCAACCGCGCTGGGCCCGGCCCGCACTGATCGCCGTCGCGGCCGTGGCGGCCGTCCTCTACGCCTGGGGCATCGGGGCGCAGACGCCGCATCTGTACTACTCGGCCGCGGCGCGGTCGATGAGCATGAGCTGGCACAACTTCTTCTTCGCGGCCTTCGATCCGGCCGCGACGATCAGCATCGACAAGCTGCCCGGCGCCATCTGGGTGCAGGCGCTGTCCGTGCGGATCTTCGGGCCGCACCTGTGGGCGTATCTGCTGCCGCAGGTCATCGAGGGCGTACTGACCGTTCTCGTTCTTTATCGCGCGGTGCGGCGGCTGTCCGGCACCTACACGGCCCTCATCGCCGCCGTCGTCGCGGCGCTGGCACCCGCGACGGTCGCGCTGAACCGCGGCAATATCTCCGACACGCTGCTGATCCTGTTCCTGGTGCTGGCCGCGGACCAGGCCGCGGCCGCGATCGTCTCGGGGCGGACGCGGAATCTGCTGTACTGCGGGCTGTGCATCGGCCTCGCTTTTCAGGCCAAGATGGTGCAGGCGTGGCTCGTCGCCCCGGCCATCATGGCGGCCGTTCTCATCGCCGCGCCGAAAACCGGACTGCGGCAACGGATCACGGGGCTCGCCTGGTTCGGTGCGCTCGCGCTGGCGGTGTCGGTGAGCTGGATGACGCTGGTCGGCCTGCTGCCCGCCGCGCACCGGCCCTACGTCGACGGCAGTCACCACAACTCGCTGTTCGAGCAGGTCTTCGTCTACAACGCGGCCAGTCGCACCAATGACGGATTCGGTGTCGGGGCCGCGAACTTCACCTCCGGCGGCAACCAGACCGGGTTCCGCGCGGAGCTGGTACTGGGCCCGGACAATCGCTTCGACCATCTTTTCGGCGGTGGCGGCGGACGGGAGGCCGGGTGGCTGATTCCGCTCGCACTGGTTTGCCTGACCGCCCTGGCCTGGGCCGCTCGGCGGCGGCCGCGCACCGACCGGGATACCGCCGCTTTGCTGCTGTGGGGCGGGTGGCTGATGATCCACCTCGCGGTGTTCCTCGCCATCGGCACCGTGAACCCGTACTACCTGGCCGTCCTGACACCGGCGGTCGCGGCCCTGATCGGCATGGGGGCCAACGCTTTCCGCGAATCCACCGACCGGCGGGTCCGGTTGCTGGGCATCGGCGCCGTGGCCGCGACCGTCGCCTACGGCTGGTGGCTGTCGGCCGCCGCGCCGAGCTGGGTGCGAACCGGCATCGTGGTCGCGGCGGTGGTGCTCATCGGGGCCGCGCTTCGTGTTCGCGAATCGCTCGCGACCGCTCTGCTACTGGTCGCGGCGCTCGCCGCGCCGACCGCGGCCGCGGCGTCGGTGGTCGTCGACGGGTACGGCCCGCTCGACACCCCGTACGAATCGACGCGGGCCCGTCAGGTCACGCAGGGATACATGGCTTCCGCGATCACCAGCGCCCGCGAACTCTACGGTCAATTGGCGAAACAGCCGGTCCGTCCGCGCTATCCGCTGCTGACCTTCACCACCGCATTGGGTTCGCCGTTCATCCTGGTCAGCGGAACGCAGGTCCCCACCATCGGCGGCTTCACCGGGGAGTCACCCGCCCCAAGCACCAACGAGGTCGCCCGCATGATCGAGTCCGGCGAGGTCGGGCTGGCCCTGATCACCCCCGCTCAGGACGATCGGCTGATCTGGATCCGGCAGCACTGCCGTGTGCTCCCGGGCAGGGGTGACGGCAACGCGATTCAGGCTTATAACTGCGCACGTCGCTGAACACCGCCCCGAATCACCCTGCGGCACTTAGCATCCCTGACCATGCAGGATTTAAGCGGTTTGCTTTACAAAATCAGACACGGCCTGGACACCCAGGTGAGCCTGTCCCGGCTGCGCCGGCACCGCACCCTCGCCGAGGCCGTCGCCGGGCGCACCGTGTTGATCACCGGAGCCTCCTCGGGAATCGGCCGGTCCGCCGCCATCGCACTCGGGGCGGCCGGGGCGACGGTCCTGCTGGTCGCCCGCCGCGCCGACGAACTCGACAGCGCCGTAGCCGAGATCGAGGCCCGCGGCGGTCGCGCCTTCGGATACCCCTGCGACCTCAACGATTTCGACGCCCTCGACGCCATGACCGCCAAGGCGCTGGCCGACCACGGCCGCGTCGACATTCTGGTCAACAACGCGGGCCGCTCCATCCGCCGCCGCCTCGACGAGTCCTACGACCGCTTCCACGACTTCGAGCGCACCATGCGCCTCAACTACTTCGCCGCGGTCCGCCTCATCCTGGCTTTCGCCCCCGCCATGCGCGCGAGCGGCGACGGCCAGATCATCAACATCCTGTCCCTGGCCAACCTCTACGGCGGCCCCGGCTACGCCGCCTACGTGGCGTCCAAGGCCGCGCTCGACTCGCTGGCCACCAATCTCCAAGCCGAAACCCACACCGAGAACCTCAGATTCACCTCGATCTATCTCCCCCTGGTCCGCACCGACATGATCACCGCCAACCCCGTCTACCAGCAGGCCACCGCCAACGCCCTCACCCCCGAGGAAGGCGGCCGAATCATCTGCGACGCCATCATCGACCGCCCGCGTCGTCTGGCCCCCGTCATGGGCCGCGTCGCCGCCTTCGTCGACGCCACCCTCCCCGAGCGCGCCGACTCCATCCGCAACGCCCGCTTCACCAGAGGAATGTGAACAAGGTCAGCCAACGGGAAGTCTGCGGGGCACGTATCCTCCGGCCGAGCCAGACGGATCTCGGCGGCCCAGAGCTAAGCAGTCTCCGGCCAGGACAGCTGCGTTGTCTCGGCGGCCGTGCTTCCATAAGTCCGCTCAACAGCCGAGGTCCGAATACCGGCTACCACCATGAAGGTGGCCTCACATGCAGCGCAATCGTTACGGCCACCGTCTCGCCGTAACCGAGGGCCTACTGTAGACACCGCAAGGTTCGACGAGGCTTCTGGCGAAAGCAGGAACTCAGAGCCTCCATACCAACGGTGAGTTCGCCCTGCACGACATTTGGCTCGTCAATGCGAGGGGTATCAGACGCCTGCAGACATCCTGAAATGACGAGCGGGCGTTGGGAAATTCTTGACGCTGGATCAATCTCTGCGCGATGACAAGATGGTTCGACCGTGGACCTCGATGCTCTCGGCGACCGACCGTCGAATATGCGGTGCGATTGCCAACTCATCCGCAAACTGCGGCCACGCCGTATGGACTTTCTCGACAAGTTCGCTTACAACAGCGCCAAGTGCCGCATCCGAGGCACTCAACCGTCGCTCCAAACGCTCGAAGGTGTAGGCCGTGACCCGATCGAACCGCCGCGAACCAGCGAGTTTCATCGCCAGTGTCTCTCCTTCGCCCATGTAAGGGCGGGTTGAGACCAAGTCATAGGCAGGGGCGAGCGTAGGCAAGCCCGGATTCCGGTAGATCAAAGACCAATTCTTCAGATGAGCGTCGCCATTAGATACTAAGATATTGAACGCCAGGCGGCGAGCGAATTCACGCAATCCCATTACATCACGGCGCCGATAAATCAGTGAGGCCACCGTCTCATAGTTTCCCGCATACTTCTCACTTGGATACACATCTCTGACCTGCGCAAGATCCTCGATATGAATCGACGACCTGTCCTGAGTTCGATCGAATCGTTTCACGGCGTACGCCACCGTCTCGGTATTCGGCCACACATGCGGCGGCAGAGTTTCAAGCTCGTCTCGTTGGTATAGGCGCACCTCTGGCACATCAATACCCACGGCATCGGCTAGACGCATCATCGTATACTCGTTCAGCGGGACGTTGGAATGCGACCGGTCGGGCAGCTTGACGATCCAATCACCTCCTTGGCCATAAGCAGGCAAGGTTAGTCGGTCACCCTGCGCAAGCATGGAGAATTTCATTGCGACACCCGCAAGAGAGAACCGCAATTCCGGATAGTCAGGATCCGAGCCCGATTCACGCGAAGGCAAATCCCATGACTCGGACTCCTCCCACGTCTCGTCCTCGGGACACGGCATCACGCGGACTGCACCCGGAAGATCGTGTCCAACCTGAGCAAGCAGTTCCATCTCGCGAGCGGCTGACACGCCGCGCGCCGTTGCGATCCAATCCCGTAGGACTCCTTCGGGCAAAAGGTTCGAAAACCATGGCGGCAGCCGCAAGCTAGCTGACTGACGTGCAGTCAGACTCTGCTCGAAGGTCAACCCAAGAACGGGACGTACCGGATTACGAAGATATTCCTCGGAGAAGACAAACCGAGTGAAATCGCCCCGCTGTAGCAGTGTCCCGACCCGCTCAATACCCATGAGAACCGCATATGATCGCTCAGGCAGGGCCATATGACTCCTCATCCGTCAGGGGCCTCTCCTCATCCGACAGGTCTTCGATCAGCAACTCGGACATTGGAGGAGTGTCTTCGAATCCCCATTCGGCCTTGCGTCGAAGAAAAGAGTCGAGATGCGCAATTACAGCTTCCTGTCGCCTATTCAAGAATTCTGAATCGCGCCCAGACCGAAGCAATCCGACCATATCCGACGACATTAGATGCGATGCCAGTACTGACTGCCATTGCTGATCGCCTTCGTCATTGTTAAGCACGCCAACCAGGGCGATAGGTGGGTTCACGAAAATATCAATGACATCTCTGCCTGCCTCATGCTGCATAACCGGCATTAAAACTCGGTTAGCCGCCCACAATCGCTGCCCCGCCTCCACTCGCCGGCTCGGAACAATATATCGAACCGCATCGGCACACGTAGTGCGATCGGCAAGCTGCTCGCCAAGATCCTCTATTTCGGTCACCGCGCCCGTTGTGGGATCCCGCGGAGAAAGCTCCCACCACGAACATAGTGCGATCTTTGTATAGGCTTCATTTGTCCTGAATCGACGCAAATCTGGCAATACCGCCGCAGGTGGATCCACGGCGGCAAGCAAGTCTTGCACGGACCCAGTAATGTCGCCAGCACGGATTTTCCCACACAACGTACGCACTGCGCCGGTAGTGCTGCCGCGGAAGACTGCAGGCCCTACCAGCGCAGCACGCCAAAACCAGCGCCGAAGCAAACGACGGTTTGCCGGATCAGGGTCCGGGAAATGTGCAAAGAACCTAGCAAGAACGACCAATAGATATCGATAGGGCAGGAGCGTGAAGTGCGGCACACAAGCATCAGTCTGCAGGAAGCGCACTGCACGGATCAACGCCTCCTCCCCTGCACGGTAAGCACCGTCACGGTCCTCACCCGGGAATTCACTTTGCCCACGCCGCCGATCGTCACCAAATTCGAGATGAATATCTCGCTGAACATCGGCGCCCCGACGAGCAAGAACCGCGTACAGTACAGTATCATCGTCGATCTGACCGAAAGCCAGGTCATTGCTTATATGATCGGCAAGATCGCTCAATGTCAAACTTCGGACGCCCTCGGGGCCCGCGTTAAGTGCCGAGAAGATCTCAGCCCTGCTCAGCCGCTTGCCGTAGTTGTTCATCCTGTCGAAAATGACCTGAAGAACTTCTGTTTCCCCCTGCTCGACCTGATAAGCCGGTACCGGATACTGCCGAAGCACCGTTGTCAGATTGAACGCGCGGTCTTGTAGTTCACCAAGATTTGGATATTTGGCGAACCAGGTCAACAGCTTCCGCAGGTCGAACAGCGTCGGCAATGGCACTATGTGCGGCTCGGCGACGGTGGGGCTCGCTACAAAATCCTCTTCACGAAGATCGTAGGAAAGCGCGAACCTTGGATCCTGGGCTCCGTCCTCGCTTAGCGCATTGGCCAAGCTCATAACACGCTGCTGACCGTCCACTACCCATAGAGATTGGTCGTAGCTCGGCGCATCAATGTCTAACGCGCCCAGGTGAAGGCGCTCGGCCGGCGCCGGCCGTACCCACAACAGTAAGCTGCCAATCGGATAGCCTTTGACAATACTGTCGAACAAATAGATGACGTCTTTACGCCCCCAGCGTAATTCACGTTGAAAGTGGGGAACACGAATCCGCCCCTCCCACACCATACCGACCAGGCGCTCGATGTCGTATGTGGTCGCGTTCGGTCGGGTACCCAGTCCCGCACTCATTGATCCACCCTCCGCAAGTCGTTTCAGACCATCATTTCAGGGCACGGAGAGCCTGTCACGTGTAATGCACAGCTGAGCTGCGGGTGTAGAAACCGTAGATCACTAGATCCAACGCCCAATCCTACAACGAAACCGGGCCCGGTCACCTCGCGGTGACCGGGCCCGGTTGACTCGATTCCGTTGCCGGTGGCGCGGACTAGAAGTCCATGCCGCCCATGCCACCGGTCGGGTCGCCCGCGGGGGCGGCCTTCTCCGGCTTGTCGGCGACGACGGCCTCGGTGGTGAGGAAGAGCGCCGCGATGGAGGCGGCGTTCTGCAGGGCCGAGCGGGTGACCTTGACCGGGTCGGCAACGCCGGCGGCCAGCAGGTCGACGTACTCGCCCGAGTCGGCGTTCAGGCCGTGGCCCGCCGGCAGGTTCGAGACCTTCTCGGCGACGACGCCGGGCTCCAGGCCCGCGTTGAAGGCGATCTGCTTCAGCGGCGCGGACAGCGCGACGCGAACGATGTTCGCGCCGGTGGCCTCGTCACCGGTCAGGGTCAGCGCGTCCAGCGCCGGAGCCGACTGCAGCAGGGCCACGCCACCACCGGCGACGATGCCCTCTTCAACCGCGGCCTTGGCGTTGCGGACGGCGTCCTCGATGCGGTGCTTGCGCTCCTTGAGCTCGACCTCGGTCGCGGCGCCGGCCTTGATCACCGCAACACCGCCGGCCAGCTTGGCCAGGCGCTCCTGCAGCTTCTCACGGTCGTAGTCCGAGTCCGAGTTCTCGATCTCGGTGCGGATCTGCGCCACGCGGCCCTTGATGGCCTCCTGGTCGCCCGCGCCCTCGACGATGGTGGTCTCGTCCTTGGTGATGACGACCTTGCGGGCCTGGCCCAGCAGCTCGATGCCGGCGGTCTCCAGCGAGAGGCCGACCTCTTCGCTGATGACCTCGCCACCGGTCAGGATGGCGATGTCGGCCAGCATGGCCTTGCGGCGGTCGCCGAAGCCCGGGGCCTTGACGGCGACGGACTTGAAGGTGCCGCGGATCTTGTTCACGACCAGGGTCGAAAGCGCTTCGCCCTCGACGTCCTCGGCGATGATCAGCAGCGGCTTGCCGGCCTGGATGACCTTCTCCAGCAGCGGCAGCAGGTCCTTGACGGTGGAGACCTTGGAGCCGACCAGCAGGATGTACGGATCCTCGAGGGTGGCTTCCTGACGCTCCGGGTCGGTCACGAAGTAACCGGAGATGTAGCCCTTGTCGAAGCGCATACCCTCGGTCAGCTCCAACTGGAGGCCGAAGGTGTTGCTCTCCTCGACGGTGATGACGCCTTCCTTGCCGACCTTGTCCATGGCCTCGGCGATGAGCTCACCGATGGACGAGTCGCCGGCCGAGATACCGGCGGTGGCGGCGATCTGCTCCTTGGTCTCGACCTCCTTGGCGGTCGAGAGCAGCGAGGCGGTGACGGCCTCGACGGCCTTCTCGATGCCGCGCTTCAGGCCCAGCGGGTTGGCGCCGGCGGCCACGTTGCGCAGGCCCTCGCGGACCAGCGCCTGGGCCAGCACGGTGGCGGTGGTGGTGCCGTCACCCGCGACGTCGTCGGTCTTCTTCGCAACTTCCTTGACGAGCTCCGCGCCGATCTTCTCGTACGGGTCCTCGAGCTCGATTTCCTTGGCGATGGAGACACCATCGTTGGTGATGGTGGGGGCGCCCCACTTCTTCTCCAGCACCACGTTGCGGCCCTTGGGGCCGAGGGTCACCTTGACAGCGTCGGCGAGGCTGTTCAGGCCACGCTCGAGTCCGCGGCGAGCCTCTTCGTCGTACGCAATTGTCTTGGCCATTGCGTTGAGATCCTCCAGATCAGGGATGGGCATGATCTGGTCAGCTTCGGTGCCCGCGACGGACGACCGGAGGTACCGGCCTCACCGTTCCGACCTAGCACTCACGGGTACGGAGTGCCAAACCCCTTTCTAGCACTCGCCCCGGGTGAGTGCAAGGTTGGGGCGTTGCCCGAAAACGGAAAACGAGGCTCCGCCCCGGACCCCCGAAGCAGCGAAAACCAAGGATGGCCGCACGAGTCGTCTCGGCGGCCGATGTCTCCGAGGACTACGAGAAGTGACTGCGGTCGTCCACGCGGAGCAGCAGGGCGATCAGGGCGTCGGTGCGGCGCTCCTCCGGGGTGCGGGGTTCGCCGTGCTCGATGGTGACGAGTTCGGCATCCTGCAGGAGGAGTTCGGCTTCGATGCGCATGATGGCCCGGATGAACGGGGGTGCGACCTCGGGTGGGAGGTCTCCGTTCACGATGTAACCGCCGTCCGGGGTGTCCTCGGTGGAGACATAACTGAGCGCGCGCAGCAGATCGGCGCGCTTTTCCCCCGCAACTAGGTCGGAACCCTCGTCGCCCGCCATTCCACAATCGTATCTGGCGCATCATGCACACCATGGGACCCGGTGGCACGGGAGCGGTCGCAAGCCTTACAACACCAGGTCGACAGCATGGTGCAGCGACACGCCGACTACTGCGCGTCCGCGGCCGGGGCGGTCAGGCCGGGGATCGGCAGCGAACCCAGCAGGGCCGCGATCTCCGCCGAGACCGGTTCCTTCTCGAGACCCAGGCCGGACAGCACGCCGGTGCCGTTCTCGAGGTCCAGCAGGGCCAGCAGCATGTGCTCGGTGCCGATGTAGTTGTGGCCCAGGCGCAATGCCTCGCGGAAGGTCAGTTCGAGCGCCTTGCGGGCCTGAGCGTCGAACGGGATGAGCGCGGGAACCGGATCGCCCGTGGCGGCCGGGAGTGCCGCGGTGGCCACGCGCCGGAGGGCGTCGGCGGAGATGCCCTTGGCCTCGATGACCTTCACCGCGAGGGACTTCGGCTCGGCGAGCAGCCCGAGGATCAGGTGTTCGGGCCGGGTTTCGAGATTTCCGACGGCGCGCGCTTCCTCCTGCGCCGCCATCACGACGTGCCGGGCACGCGGGGTGAAGCGGGCGAAACCGGCGCTGGGATCGAGGACGCCCGCCTGGCCGGCGTCGACCGGGGTCTTGGGCACGAAACGCTTCTGCGCGGCCTGTTTGGTGACGCCCATGCTCTGGCCGATATCGGTCCAGGACGCTCCGGAGCGGCGGGCCTGGTCGACGAAGTGGCCGATCAGGTGGTCGGCCACCTCACCGATGTGGTTGCCGAGCACCACGGCGTCGGAGAGCTGTTCGAGCACGTCGCCGGGGCGGGCCTTCTTGATGCCGTCGATCAGGTCGTCGAGGCGGATGGGGTTTGTCATGCGTCAACTCTAGGTTGACCGCATCGCTGCGGTCAACCATTAGTTGACGATTGTCGGATCGGACGGATCAAGGCTTCGCGGCCCGCCCCACGGCGCTCACGATCTGCTCCTTGATGAAGGCCGCCGTGCGGCCGGTCAGCACCGTGCTGCCATTGGAATCATCGGCCTTCATGAACTGGACCAGTCCATCGCGGCGACCCAGGCTCATGCAGGTCAGCAGGAAGCGGACCTTGTAGGGGGCGGGCTGCTTGCCGTGCACGCGCGCGGCCACGGCACCGCCGATGTACTTGCCCGCGGGCTGGGCGGCCTGGCAGGACATTCGCGCCTCGCGGTCGTTGTACCCGAGCATGACGGCCGCGTCACCGACCGCGTACACGTCCGGCACGCCACGCACCGCCAGGGTGTCGTCGACCAGGACGCGATCGCGCGCGTCCACCGGCAGACCCGAACGGGCCGCCACGTCCGGCACCGTGAAACCCGTTGTCCAGAGCACGGTGTCGGCGTCGATACGGTCACCGTCGACCAGCTCGAGTCCGGGCGCGGTCACCGCCGCCACCTTGGCGACGCGCACCTGCACGCCGAGGCGGTCCAGTACGGTACGAATGTGCGCGACGGCCTTGGGGATCAGCCAGCTGCCCGGCTCGTCCGAGTTGACCAGCACGACCTCGAGGTCGGGGCGGCTTTCGGCCAGTTCCGTGGCGGCTTCGAGACCGGTCGCGCCGCCGCCCACCACGGCCACCCGGCCGGTGAGCGCCGGAATCCTGCGCACGTCTTCGGAAGTCGCGATCGTGTGGGCGAATTCGGCGGCGCCGGGGACCATCGAGAGGTTCGCGCGGCTGCCGAGGGCGTAGATCAGCGAGTCGTATTCGACGGCCTCGCCGCTGGCCAGTTCGACCCGCCGGGCGGCGGTGTCGATGCGTTCGGCGCGGCCGTTGACGAACTCGATTCCCTTGGCCGCCAGTTCTTTCCGCAGTTCCCAGCGGGCCACGTCCTGCCCGGCGGCGACCTGGTGCAGCCGCACCCGGTCGACAAATTCGGTGTGCAGGTCGATGACGGTGACCCGCACACCCTTGGCCTTGCGGGCCTGCTGCGCCGCGGCCAGTCCCGCGTAGCCCGCGCCCAGAACCACGATTCGATGCTGCTCGCTCATGAGAGTGCTCCTTTTCTGGCCCCGCTCGGTGGCCGACACCCTCTAGACCGGGCAGCCCCGCGATCCCTGACAGATCCGGGACGTGTCCTGTGTCACACGCGAACCTGCTGCTCGAAATAGGCCAGCTTGTCCGGGTTCACCACGAGCCGGAGCGAAGCGATCGACTCCCCGTCGAAGGCGGGAGACACGGTGCCCAGCACGGTCTCGCCCTGCCGCACCACGAACGCCGGCACCGCATTGACCTCTTCGACCGAGAAGGCGACTCCCGGGAAATTCGGGATCTTGGCGAACAGACCCACCAGGTAGCGGGCGACGGCCGCCGCGCCCACGATGGGCCGCTTGGCCGCGTTGACCTTCGTGCCGCCGTCCGCGATCGCGACGATATCGGCGGTGAACATGGACTCGAGTGCCGCGAGGTCACCGGATTGCGCTGCGTTGAGGAACTTTTCGACCAGTTCGCGGGCGTGCCCCGGGGCGGGCTCGAAGCGCGTGCGCTCCTCCTGCACGCGGTGCGCGGCGCGGCGGTACACCTGCTGCGAATTGGCCTCGGTGAGCTCGAGCATGTCGGCGATCTCGCGGTGGGCGTAGCCGAACGCCTCGCGCAGCACGAAGACGGCGCGCTCGGTGGGGCTGAGCCGTTCGGCCAGGGTCAGGAAGGCCATCGACACCAGTTCCCGCTGTTCGGCCGATTCCAGCGGACCCAGTTCACCGCGCCCGGTCGGGACGGGTTCGGGCAGCCAGGGGCCGACATACTTCTCGCGACGGGCGCGGGCCGAATCCAGCCAGCTGCGGCAGAGATTCACCAGAATGGTGGTCAACCAGGCTTCGGCGGAACGGATTCCGGCGCGATCGGTGGCGTCCCAGCGCAGGTAGGTCTCCTGGACCGCGTCCTCGGCTTCGGCCGCGGACCCGAGCATGCGATAGGCGAGCGCGAACAGACGCGGGCGGTGTCGCTCGAATTCGGCCAGTCCGTAGGCGTCCATCCGTACCCCAGTCCTCGTCGTACGCAATCGTTTGAGGACGATACGCCTGCGGGCCCCGGTCACGGCGGTGACTATCCACACGCTGCCACCGTGAGCCCCTCCGCTGAGGAGACGCCAATGGTTCCCTAATGGAGATCGAAAACGAAACTACTTGGGAGCCACGCGGATTGCCACCGCGACCGGCGTATTCGCATACGTCGTGGCCAGGCAGGCGAGCTTGGCGGTGCCGAGCGCCACATTCGGGCTGCCGGCCAGGAACGAGCCGGGATTGGCGGCCAGCACCTGATCGATCACCTGCTTCTCGGCATCCTCGGTGAGGTCGCGGAAATCGGAGCAAGTGGTCTGGGCCCCCGCGGGCGCGCTGGTCTTCTTGGCGGCCGTCGCACTGGTCGGGGCGTCGGCGGGCGGTTGCACGACCGGCGCGGCGGCGGTGGAGGCGACCGGGTTGGTGGTGCGGGCGGCCGTGGTGGTCCCCGCCTGCTTCAGGCCGTTGGTATCAGCAGTTTTGTCCGAACTACACGCGGCGAGACTCAACGCCATCGCACCTGCCGCGAGGGCGACGATCGAAAGACGCTTCATACCCTGCTTTCCGAACTTCCCGAGAGTGCCTGACACCGGAGCGGCCCGGCGCTGGGCAGCGTACCCGGCGTCGGCAACTCCCGGAAGTGAAAGCTCGGAACAGGAGATTCGGGGCGAAGCCCCCACGGATTCCGCGTCAGTTCAGGTGTTGCTGCCAGTCCGCGGGGACCCGGCCGCGCGGACCCGGCACCGGCTGATCGGCCGGATGCGCGTGCGGCGGCGCGAGTTCCGGCCCGCCCTCGTACATCTCCTTGCTGGTGAAGTTGTAGTACCACTCCTCACCCGGCTCGAAGCTCTGGATGAACGGGTGCCCGGTGCTCTCGAAATGCTTGGTGCCGTGCTGGTTCGGCGACATGTCGCAACAGCCGACATGTCCACACTGCGCGCACCGGCGCAGGTGCACCCACCAGCCGCCGGCGGCATCGCATTCGACGCAGCCGGACCCGCTGGGCGCCACCGTCGGATCGATGCCTTCGATCTGTTCGGTCATCAGTTGCCTTCCGTAGTGGATTGCGCCACACCGTTTTCGGCGGGAGCGGCCGCTTCCAGCGGCAGCCGGACGATGAATCGCGTGTCGCCGGGCTCGGATTCGACGCGAATATCGCCGTGATGCTTGTTCACCACGATCCGGAACGAGATGTCCAGACCGAGGCCCGTGCCCTCGCCGACCGGTTTGGTGGTGAAGAACGGTTCGAAGATGCGGGTGCGGATCTCGTCCGGGACGCCCGGCCCGGTGTCGCCGATTTCCACTGCGGCGCAAGGACCCTCACGGTAGGTGCGGACCGTCAGCGTGCCGCGCCCTTCCATGGCCGCGACCGCGTTGTCGATCAGGTTGGTCCACACCTGGTTCATCTCGGCGGCGTAGCAGGGCACCGGCGGCAGCGCCGGATCGTATTCCTTGACCACCGTGATGTCGTCGCCGATCTTGCGGGCCAGCATGACCAGCGTGGAGTCCAGCAGCTCGTGGATGTCCACCACCTGGAACGGGGCCCGGTCCATCTGCGAGTACTGCTTGGCCGCGTTCACCAGCGAGGAGATACGGGTGGTGGAGTCGCCGATCTCGTTCATCAGCAGTTCGGTCTCGACGGTGTAGTTGAGCCAGCGGATGGCGCCCTCGAAAACGTCGGGGCCGCAACCGGACAGGGTGCCGTGCACCTTCTCCAGCCAGTCGATGTCGAAACCGGCCTGCACGAAGTTCGGGGCCAGATCCCAGCCGTTGCCGATGTCGTGGTTCTCCAGCCAGTCGCCCAGCTCGTCCTCGCGGTCGGCGGCCTCCATGGAGGTGAGCTTGGGGGCCTTGGCGACCTGCGCGGCCGCCTCCTCCTGCAGCTGCACCAGCGCCTCGAGCGTCTGGGAGTCGAACTTGCCGTGCGCCATCATCTTCAGCTTGTGCCGCATCCCGGCCACCCGCTCGCGCAGCGAGGAGGTGGCGCGCACGGCGGCCGCGGCCGGGTTGTTCAACTCGTGGGTCAGGCCCGCCGACAGCGAACCCAGCGCCAGCAGTCGTTCGCGCTGGCCGATGCGCTCATTGGCATTGCGGTTGCCGAAGAAGACGCCCTCCAGCAGGTGCAGGGCCATCGGGAACCATTCCTGCATCATCTTGGCGAAGGTCCCGGCGTCGAGCACGAAGAACTTGGACGGCCGCGTCACATAGAACGAGGCCGTGTAGGTCTGCTCGACCTTGTCGCCCATGTAGGCGGTCCACGCGCCCGAGTAGGAGCCGACGTGCTCGGTGCGCACGAGCTCGATCTCCTCGCCGCCCGACATCTTGGTCAGCACCACCTCGCCGTCCATCAGGACGTAGAAGCAGGTGGCCGGATCGCCCTCGCGGAAAACCAGTCCGGGTTCGAACATCTCGACCCGGCCGTCCTTGCACAGCCAGGCCAGCTGGTCGTCATTCAGCTTCTCGAACAGGAACAGCCCACGCAGTTCGTTCGGGTCGCAGATCAATCGGGTGTTGCCCATTCAGCCACTCCTACTGTTTCGCGAGCCAGCGGTGCACCAGCATGACGGCCATCGCGCCCTCGCCGACCGCCGAGGCCACCCGCTTCGCGGATTCCGACCGCACGTCGCCGGCCACGAACACGCCGGGCACGCTGGTCTCCAAATGCTGTGGCGGCCGCGGCAGTTCCCAGCCCGCGGGCCGTTCGCCGTCCACCATGAGGTCCGGTCCGGCCAGCACGTAGCCGTTGTCGTCACGCTTGACGACACCATCCAGCCAGTCGGTTTCCGGCGCGGCGCCGATGAACAGGAACAAACGCTCCGCATCCACCTTTTCTTCCACGCCGGTCGCGTTATCGCGCAGCACGATCCGCTCCAGATGGTCGTCGCCGTCGGCGGACACCACCTCGGTGCGGGTGTGCACCTTGATATTGGGGATCTGCTCGATCTGCTGGATCAGGTAGTGCGACATGGACGCTTCCAGCGACTCCCCGCGCACCAGGATGTGCACGGCATTGGCCCGCCGGGACAGGAACACCGCCGCCTGACCCGCCGAATTCGCGCCGCCCACGATGTAGACGTCCTTCTCGGCGCAGTCGCTGGCCTCGGTCATGGCCGAGCCGTAGTAGACGCCGCGCCCGGTGTACTCGTCCACGCCCGGAGCCGGGTGGTGCCGGTAGTTGACGCCGGTCGCGATGAGCACCGAATGCGCGGCCACGCTGCCGCCGTCGGCGAACTTCACCACCCGCGCGGAACCACACGCCTCGAGCGCCACCACCTCGCGCGCGGTGATCAGCTCGGCCCCGAACTTCACGGCCTGCCGCCGCGCCCGGTCGGCCAGCTGCGCGCCCGAGAGCCCGTCCGGGAAGCCCAGGTAGTTCTCGATGCGGGAACTCTGCCCGGCCTGCCCGCCGGTGGCGGTGCGTTCCACCAGCACCGTGCGCAGGCCCTCCGACGCGCCGTAAACCGCCGCGCCCAAACCGGCCGGGCCGCCGCCGACCACGATCAGGTCGTAGAAGTCGCTGGCGGCCGCGGTGTTCAGGCCCACGCCCTCGGCCAGCTGGGCGTCGGTCGGCATGATCAGCACGTCGCCGCCGGGATTGATGATGACCGGGCACTGGTCCTCGGTGGCATTGGCGGCGGCCAGCAGGCGGGCGCCCTCGGGCTCGTCGAACTGGTACCAGCGATACGGCAACTGGTTGCGGGCCAGGAACTCCCGCACCTCCGAGCAGCGCGCCGACCAGCGGTGGCCCACCACCTTGGTCTCGGTGACCGGCTTGTGGTCGTCCCCGCGCCAAGCCTCGAGCAGGGCGTCGATGACCGGATAGAGCTTCTCCTCCGGCGGATCCCACGGCTTGAGCAGGTAGTGGTCCAGATCGACCACATTGATGGCCTCGATGGCGGCATTGGTGTCCGCGTAGGCGGTCAGCAGCACGCGGCGCGCGTACGGGTGCAGGTCCATGGCCTGCTCGAGGAATTCGACACCGTTCATACCGGGCATCCGGTAGTCGGCGATCAGGACCGCGACCGGCTGGCCGCGCAGTTTCATCTCACGAAGCGCTTCGAGTGCGTCGGCGCCGGACTCCGCCCGCAGGATTCGGTAATCCGCCCCGTACCGGCGGCGCAGGTCCCGTACGACCGCGCGCGAGACGCCAGGATCGTCGTCGACGCTGAGAATGGCCGGTTTCACGGCAGCTGGTGAAGTCACCTATCGAGTATGGAATGGCGAGGCAAGTGGGCAGCGGTCGGATCGCGCCGTTCTTGCGTCAAACTCCGTCGCGACGGGCGCAACCCGCGTGGACCTGTGCTCGGCACCCGGGACACCCGCGTCAAATCCGATGATGCTGAACGAGATCCAGCTCAGTCGGCGTGAGCAATCGCTCTAATCGTTCTTCGAGGGCCCCGTTGGCCTTCTTGCGTCCGGAATGCTTCGGCGTCGTGGAAGACCCCACATCGGCTCCGGAGTCCTCGGCGGGGAGGAGCGGGACCATCTCGGTCTTACGATGCAGGAGCGAGCGCAGGTTCACGGCCGATCACCTCACGTTTCCCAATCGGAAGCTGGTGGCAGTGTCTGTTGCTTCGTCTATCCCACATTGTGCGCCGCGCATTACATTTCGGACATCGACACCCCCGGAATGTGATCTAGTTGATTTTCACCAGCGGGAATGAACCCGTGGTCGGAGCTATACGTGCTGGTGGGGTGTGGTGATCCACGCCACGCGGAATCGGTGATGCAAGCCACTCCGAACTAGGATTACCGGTACCGATCGTTACGTTCCCGGAGGCAGCGTTGCCGAACACTCTCGAAGCAAGCATCGATATCGCGGCCGCGCCCGAGCAGGTTTGGAGCGTCGTCTCCGATCTGAAGCGCATTCCCGAATTCAGTCCGCAGACCCTGCGTATGCAACCGCTCGGCCGGTCGGTGCACACCGGTACCTGGACGGTGAATCTCAACAAGGCGTCGGGCTACGTCTACCCGACCACCTCCAAGGTCGTGCGGTACGAGCCGAACAAGGCGATCGCCTTCCGCATGACCGAGAACCGGACGGTCTGGAGCTACACTCTGGAGCCCACCGAAGGCGGCACCAAGCTGATCCAGCGCCGCGACGTCCCCAACGGCAAGCTGCCCGGCTGGCTGCAGTTCACCATCGACAAGGTCTTCGGCGGTGAGCAGCCGTTCGAGGGCGCGCTCGTGGACGGCATGCACGAAACCCTCGGCAAGATCAAGCAAACCGTGGAGCGCTGAGCGTAGGTTCGGCCTATGCGACGACTTACAGCGATCTGCGCCGCGAGCGCCGGGGTCGCGCTGCTGCTCACCGGATGCGGCAGCTCGGATTCCTCCGGCGACCGGACCGTGACCGTGAGCGGAACCGGAAAGGTCCAGGGCACACCGGATGTGCTCAACGCCGACCTCGGCACCGAGGTGAGCGCGGGCGACGTCTCGGCCGCCGTGGACCAAGCCAATGCCAAGGCCAAGTCGATCACCGACGCCATGGTCACCGCGGGCGCGAAGCGCGAGGACATCAAGACGAGTGATCTGTCCGTCCAGCCCACCTACGGGCCGGACGGACACAACATCACCGGGTACCGGGCCACGAACTCCATGCATGTGGCGGTGCGGGATCTGCCGAAGGCGTCGGGCATCCTGTCGGCGGCGGTGCAGGCCGGGGGCAATGACACCCGCATCAGCTCGGTGGCATTCGGGCTGGAGGACAACACCAAGCTGCTCTCCGATGCCCGCGCCCGCGCCTTCGACGACGCCAAGTCCCGCGCCCAGCAGTACGCGGACCTGTCGGGTCTGAAGCTGAAGAAGGTCAAGACCATCAGCGAGAACGGCAGCGGCACAACGCCTACCCCGATGTACAAGGATGTCGCGCCGAGTGCCGCGCCGAATATCAACCTCGAACCAGGCCAGCAGACGGTCACCTTCACCGTGACCGTCGCCTGGGATTTGGGATAACTCTTGATCCCGCGCGCCGCCCGGAGGCGGCGCGCGGAGGGCGAGCTGATCGGAAGTCTTCCCTTACTTCCAGTTCGGCAGGGCGACGACCTGGGCCGCGTAGGACAGGCCCGCGCCGAAGGCGATGAGCAGGGCGGTGCCGCCGGGTTTGGCGTCGCCCACGCGCATCATGGCCTCCATGGCCAGGGGGATCGAGGCGGCCGAGGTGTTGCCGGTCTCCTCGATGTCATTGGCGAGGGCGCAGCTCTCGGGGAGTTTGAGCACCCGCGCCATGATCTCGATGATGCGGCCGTTGGCCTGGTGCGGAACCATGGCGTCGAGGTCTTCCGGGGTGAGGCCCGCGCGTTCGATGGCGTCGCGGCAGACCTTCTCCAAAGAGTGTGCGGCCCAGCGGAAGACGGCCGTGCCCTCCATGGCGAGGTAGGGGCGGACGGCGTCCGTGCCCTTCTCGTCGATCTCGGCGAAGAACTCCATCCAGTCCTTGTCCTGGCGGATGGCGTGGTGCTGGGTGCCGTCGGAGCCCCACACGGTGGGACCGATGCCGGGTTCGTCGGATGCGCCGATCACCACCGCGCCCGCGCCGTCGGCGAAGAGGAAGGCGGTGCCGCGGTCGGTCGGGTTGATCGTGTCGGTCAGCCGTTCCACGCCGATGACCAGGACGTTGCGGGCGGTGCCGCCCTTGACCAGGTCCGAGGCCATGGCCACCGCGTGACAGAAGCCCGCGCAGCCGGCCGAGACGTCGAAGGCGGCCACATTGTCCAGGCCGAGTTCGGTGGCGATCTGCGGCGCCGCGGCGGGTGTGAGCAGCAGCCAGGTGGAGGTGGCGACGATGACGCAGTCGATCAGACTCGGATCGATCTCCGCGGCGTCGATGGCGTCGCGGGCGGCCGCGGCGCTCATGCTGATGATCGTCTCCTCGGGGGAGGCGAAGCGACGGGTGCGGATGCCGGAACGGGTCCGGATCCATTCGTCGCTGGAGGCGATGGGTCCGGCGACCTCATCGTTGGTGACGACGCGCTGCGGGCGATACACCCCGAGCCCCAGCATCGCCGTGTGCTCTACCCCGCTGATCGAGGCAATTCGAGCAGCCATTGGTTCTCTCCTATGTACTGCGTGTCGAACGTGACCTTCATCGGGTTCCCCACCCCCGCGCGGAACCAGATGACACCGCAGACATGAGGCACCCTCAGCTTAAGCGCGATAGCGCCGAATGTGTGTGCGTATGCTCACAATCGCGCGGTATTGCCAGGTGGCTCACCGACATTTCACACGCGGGTCAGCGGGCGTTCAGGAACGCAGAACGCGAGCGTCGAACGCGCTTCCCGTACGCTGTGATCGCGGTCCCTGACCGCACCTATCCGCGCATGAAAGAGGAGCTTGTGGCCCGCCGACCCACCCCGCCCGGCACTCCGGAACAGACCGGCCTCGGTCACGTCGCCGACCTGGTCCGATCCTCCATTCCGCCGCTGCATCCGGCGGGTCTGCCGTTCGTGGCCGCGCCGCTGGCGGTGGCCGCCCTGGGTTACCGGCGAAAGTGGCTGCGCCGCACGGGTTTGCTGGCGGCCGCGGCCTGCGCCACCTTCTTCCGCCACCCGCACCGGGTGCCGCCGAACCGGGCGGGCGCGGTCGTGGCCCCCGCAGACGGGGAGGTCGCCCTGGTCGACACCGCGGTGCCGCCGGCCGAACTGGGCCTGGGCGACGCGCCGCTGCCGCGGGTGAGCATCTTCCTGTCGGTGCTGGACGTGCACGTGCAGCGGGTGCCGGTGAGCGGCCTGGTCGAGCAGATCGCCTATCAGAAGGGCCAGTTCCTCTCGGCGGATCTGCCGGAGGCCAGCGACCGCAACGAGCGCAACAGCATGGTCATCGAGACCGCGTCGGGTCAGCGCGTGGTGGTGGTGCAGATCGCCGGTCTGCTGGCGCGCCGCATCGTGTGCGAGGCCAAGGCGGGCGACAAGATCAATATCGGTGACACCTACGGCCTGATCCGCTTCGGTTCGCGCGTGGACACCTACTTCCCGGCCGGTACCGAGCTGCTGGTCACGCCGGGGCAGCGGACCATCGGCGCGGAAACGGTGCTGGCCGAACTGGATTCGTGATGGAGCAACTCGCGCCCGCGCCCACTCAGCAGCGTCGCCGCAATCGCACCGTCCGGCTGCTGCCGAGCATGATCACCATCCTCGGGCTGTGCTCGGGGCTGTCATCGATCAAGTTCGCCATGGAGAACCAGCTCGGCATCGCGCTCGCACTGGTCGGCGCGGCCGCGGTCTTCGACATGCTGGACGGCCGCATCGCCCGCATGCTGGACGCCACCACCAAGATGGGTGCGGAGCTGGATTCGCTCTCCGACGCCATCGCCTTCGGTGTCGCGCCCGCACTGGTGCTGTACGTGACCTTCCTGCACCAGGACAGCATCGGCTGGATCCTGGCGCTCATGTTCGCGGTCTGCATGGTGTTGCGGCTGGCCCGCTTCAACACGCTCATGGACGACGACAACCGGCCGGATTGGCAGCGTGAGTACTTCACCGGCGTGCCCGCGCCCGCCGGCGCGCTGATCGTGCTGCTGCCCATCGCGCTGTCGGAGCAATTCCACGACGGTTGGTGGGTGAGCTTCCCGGCGGTGGCGGTGTGGACCGTGCTCACCGGCCTGCTGTGCGTGAGCACGCTGCCGACCCTGGCCATGAAGTCGGTGTCGGTGGCCCCGCGCACCGCGCCGATCCTGCTGGTGCTGGTCGGTCTGGCCGCGGCGCTGCTGGTCACCTACCCGCTCATCCTGATGATGGCGCTGGTCGCGCTGTACCTGGGACACATCCCCTTCGCCGTGCATTCCGCCCGCTGGGTGGCCGCCCGGCCGGAGACCTGGAACCACAAGCCCGCCGAGCGGCGTGCGCAGCGCCGCTCCCAGCGCCGCCAGCGCCCGCTGGCCGGCCGGGTGCCGCGAGTGTCGACGGCCCGGCTGCGGTTGCGCCGCCCGGGTCCGCGTGAGCGGGTGCCCGAGCGCAACAGCCGCTGAACCCAACGGCTGGGCCGTTATTCGTGAGCGCGGCTGGGCCGCAATTCGCGAGCACGGCTGGGCCGCAATTCGCGAGCGGCGGGGCCCAGTCGTGGTTCGCGCGGGCAGAATTGACGCGTGCCGGAACAGAAGCTGACAGCTCGTCTGAACTCGTCGGGTGGCGACGCCCGCTGGGGATTGGTGCGACTGCACCCGGAAGCCCTGATGGCGCTCGGGTTGCGGCCCGGCGACGGCGTCACGCTGATCGGCGGCCGGCGCACGACCGCCATCGTCGGATCGTTCAAGCCGACGCACAAATTCGCGCCCACCGTCGCGCTGCTCGACGAGGTGATCCTGTCCAACGCGAACGTGAGCGACGGCGGTGGCGTGACCATCGCGCGCGCGACGGAGTCCGACGCGCGCCGGGTGGCGGTGACCGGTTCGGACCTGGCCATGGCGACAATTCCGGAAAAGACGCTGCGACAGGCCCTGCTCGGCAAGATCGTGACCGTGGGCGACACCGTCACCCTGCTGCCGCGTGATCTGCTGCCCAGCGACAATCCGTCCGTGGCCCGAAAGGCCCTGAAGGGCTTGGGTATCGCCTGGACCGCGGAGGTCTTGCGAGTCGTCGCCACGGATCCGCATCCGGGACCGGTCACCATCCGGCCGAGTACGGCGGTGACGCGGGGCGCGCCGATCGACGCGACGGATACGCCTCACGATCTGCTCGACGACGCGCCGCTTTCCGCGCCCCTCGGTGTCGCGCCGCAGCAGCCGGTCACCACCGCCCCGTCGTCCGCGGTGGCGGTGGCGGACCTGGCCGGAGTCCAGGCCCAGGCCGCCAAGCTGACGGAATGGCTGAGTCTGGCGTTGGACGAGCCGAAGTTGTTGAACGCCCTCGGCGCCAGCTCGCGTTTGGGAGTGTTGATCACCGGGCCTGCCGGTGTCGGCAAGGCGACGCTGGCCCGCGCGGTGTCGGGTGATCGACTGTTGGTGGAAATGGACGGTCCCTCGATCGGAGCGACTGCGGCCGGGGATCGATTGTGCGCGGTGTCGAACACGATCGGCGACATCGTCTCCGGCGAGAAGGTCATTCTGCTGATCACCGATATCGACGCGCTGCTGCCGTCCGAGGCCGAGCCGGTGGCCGCCATGATCCTGGACCAGTTACGTCGGGCCGTCGCGTTGACGAATGTCGCCGTGCTGGCCACTACGTCGAATCCGGTCGGCATCGACGCCCGGCTGCGCAGTCCCGAGCTTTTCGACCGGGAGGTGTCACTGCCGCTGCCGACGGCGGGTGTGCGCACCGCGCTCCTGGAGCAGTTGCTGCGCCGGGCGCCGACCGACGGGCTGAAGCTGGATGAGATCGGCTTACGGACACCGGGATTCGTAGTGTCGGACCTGGCGGCCCTGGTGCGGGAGGCCGCGCTGCGTGCGGCGGCACGAGCTGTGCGAGAGCGGCAAGGGACCAACCGCACGGTGGATCCCGTACTGCTGCAGGAGGATCTGACCGGCGCTTTGGAGGTGATTCGCCCGCTGTCCCGATCCTCGTCCGAGGAATTGCTCATCGGCAATCTGAGTCTCGACGATGTCGGCGATATGGAAGACACCAAGGAGGCACTGACCGAAGCGGTGCTGTGGCCACTGAAGCATCCGGATTCGTTCCAGCGCCTGGGTATCAGGCCGCCGCGCGGGGTGCTGCTGTACGGGCCGCCCGGTTGCGGCAAGACGTTCCTGGTGCGCGCGCTGGCCGGATCCGGGCACCTGAGCGTCCACGCCGTGAAGGGTGCCGAACTCTTGGACAAGTGGGTCGGCGCCTCGGAACGCGCCGTGCGCGAGTTGTTCCAGCGGGCACGGGATTCCGCGCCCTCGCTGATCTTCCTCGATGAGGTGGACGCGCTTGCACCGCAGCGCGGGCAATCGCAGGATTCCGGCGTGACCGACCGCGTGGTCGCCGCCCTGCTCACCGAGCTGGACGGCGTCGAGCCGCTGCGCGACGTGGTCGTGGTCGCCGCGACCAACCGGCCGGATCTGATCGATTCGGCGCTGACCCGGCCCGGGCGATTGGACAAGTTGGTCTTCGTGCCGCCACCGGATGCCGAGGGTCGCGCCGAGGTCCTGAAGGCGGCCGCCAAGGGAGTGCCCTTGGCGAAGAACGTGAACCTGCGCAGGCTGGCCGACGACCTCGACGGTTTTTCTGCCGCCGACTGTGCGGCCCTGTTGCGGGAAGCGGCGCTGGCGGCGATGCGGCGCGATGTGGATGCCGGGCAGGTCACCGCCGAGGATGTCGCGATCGCCCGCAATGCGGTGCGGCCCTCGCTGGATCCGGTTCAGGTGGAGCAGCTTCGGCGGTTCGCGGCCAAGCGTGACAAGCCCGGCCCGCCGGGAGATCCCTCCGGCTACGTCTAACAAGACCATTCAGTACGTTTGCCTAATCTTCGCAAAGTAGGCGAGTCGAACCGACCGGTCCGGCTATCGCCGGTAACTTTGCGCAGGTGAGGTCGTATCAGGTCGCCGCCGAGACGATCACGGCGCTGGTTACCGCGACGGTTGCCGGGTTGGCGTTGGCATTGCCGATCGACTTCGGCTGGACCTCACAGACTTCCGCGCTGCAACTGGATCTGCTGGCCTACAGCCTGCCGCGGGCGGTGTCGGCGGGTGTGCTGGTCGCCATGATCGCGGCGGTGCTGCTCACCACCCTGGGCAGTACCAAGGTCTCGTGGGGGACGACGCTGGGCGGGCTGCTGGTGCTGCTGGCCAATCACTCCTTCGGGCACGCCGCGGACCCGCATTCCTCGCTGTCCACCATGAATTTCATCGATTCGCTGGCGGGCGGGCTGGTGCTGGGGGCGCTGGGCGCGGCGGTGCTGCATCATCGGCTGCCCGCGTTCGGGTGGACGCTGGGCATTCTGATCAGCCTGCTGCTGGGTTCGGTGAATCCGGTGCCGCGGATCGGCGGCGGCATCGACGAGTCGTCGATCCTGCACTGGCACGCGACCGATATGCCGCCGCGGTGGATGCTCGTGCTGGCCGTGGTCCTGGTCGCGTTCGGCTTCCTGACCTACCGGAATCGCCCGGCCACGCAACGACTGTCGATCGAACTGCCACTGGCGCCGATTCTGGCGGGCGTGGTGCTGGTGCTGATCACGCTGGCCAGCGCGGAATGGCTGGCCCGGCACGGCGGCAATCAGGCGGGCATCGGGCTCGCCGTGGTGACGGCGGTCGGCACCGCGATGATCGCGGCCATGCTGCTGCCGGGCCGCGACGGCGAGATCGTGCTGCTGGCGGTGGGGCTCAGCGCGGTCGGGGCGGCCACGGTAGCGGCCGAACTGCCCGCGTGGTCGATTCCGCTGCTGGTGGCGGTGACCGCGTTCGGGATGTGGACGGGCACCAGGGTCGGTGCGCCGCGGGCGTGCCTGGCGGCGGCGATCGTGCTCGGCGTCTCCACGGCCCTGACCTCCGACACCGATATGGCGTGGCTGATCGTCGGCGGCGCGGCGATCGTGTCCTGGCTCATCGGTTTCGGGCTCACCTCGGCGCGGCCGCGCTACGTGCCGAGCCGGGTGCTGGGCACCATGGTGATCTTCGTGCCGTCCGCGGTGCTGGGCATGCGCGACTATGTGGCCCGGGGCGAATACGCGCTGCAATCCCCCGGGCACGCGGCGGTGTGCACGGTGACGTCGGGCAGCACCGAGACCCCGGGGTGGACGGCGGTTTTGGTGGCCGCGGGTTGTCTGGCCGGGCTGTTGGTACTGCGCCGTGCCCGGCCGCTGCCCGCTACACCCGATACCGCGACCGGAACGAGCGCGGACGACTGAGTCCCGTCTGCTCGGGAGACGTTCAGGCGCGCGCGGTTTCGAGGGTGGGGACCGGAGCCGGAGCGTTCGCGAACCAGGTGCGGTAGAAGGCCGTCACGAACCCGGCGAACAGGCCGAGCACGATCACGCCGGCCGGCACCGGATGCTCGGCGAAGCCGACCGACAGGTACCGGTAGGCGAGCAGCAGTCCGGCGAACAGCGCCGCCCCGGCCGACACGAGCTGGATCCGGGCGCGGTCCCAGCCGCGTTCGGGTGCGCGCAGAGCGGATTCGATGGTCAGGCACAGCACCGCGCCCGCGACCAGGTCCGCGCCGTAGTGGTAGCCGAAGCCGAGGGTCGCCGACAGGGTGGCGATCAGCCAGAAGGCGCCGCCCCAGCGCAGCCAGGTGGGTGCGGGCGCGCCGGTGAAGGGGTCGCGCCGGGAGTGGATGAAGATCGACAGCGCCCAGGCGGTGTGCAGCGAGGGCATGCAGTTGCGCGGGGTGTAGTGGTCGAAGGCGATCGATCCGGGCGAAAGATCAACCGGCGGTACCGCATTCGGCCAGAACTGGCCGAGCGAGAAGGCGTGCCCGTCCGCGCCGTACGCGAAAATCGGCCCGACGACGGGGAAAACGACGTAGAAGATGGGCCCGATCAGACCCAGCACCAGGAAGGTGCGGACCAGGTAGTGCCGGGGCCATTCGCCGGTCTTCACCACATTGCGCAGCTGCCAGATGGTCACGATCATCGCGCCGAGCGGCAGCTCGATGTAGACCCAGTGCAGCACCGAGGAAGCGATCGGCCCGAGCCAGTCGACGAGCTGCCCCATCATCCAGGACGGGTCGCCCAGCGCGTGGTCGACCAGGATGATGTGCTCGTCGAGCACCCGCGGCCCGGCCAGCACGGTGATGCCCAGCCACACGTCGGCGACCTTGCTGGACAGCACCAGCAGCAGCCCGAGCGCGCCCGCGTGCAGCGCGTTGGCCCGTTCGGCGCCCTGCCACTTCCACAGCGCGAGCACCACGATGGCGATGAGCACGAGGACCGGCCCGTTGCCCATGGCGAGCGGTCCGCCGTTGAGCGACCGAATCGCTTGGTACACAAGGTCGATGCCGAGCGCCGCGCCGACCGCGAGGCCGCGCCGCCGCCAGGGCAGCCCGATGAGCGCGAGCCCGAGCCCGGCCCACGGCACGGTGAAGGATTTGGCATTGCCCGCGAAGTCGTCCCAGATGCTCTCGAGGGGACCGACGAAGTGATGCCGGGAGGCGACGATCTGGAGCGCGATCAGCAGTACGGCCCCCGCGGCCAGCGCGGCCGTCAGCCGTATCCGCGGCGACGAGATCCACGCCCCCTGGCGGCGTGCTGCGTCGCCGTTTCGGGTGCGCGGGTCGTCGAGCAACATCCAGCCATAGTAAACGCCGCATGAACGCGACCCCCATGGCCAGTTGAACGCGGGCGGCTACCTCCGGTGAACAGCCCCCGGTCAGCGATTTATCATCGCTGGCCACGCGTACAGCGCACGCAGGTCGGCGTAACCGAAATCACAACCGTGAAAGACGGTCTTCACTGCTCGAGCTCGTGCACCAGCGAGTCGACCACCGCGATCAGATCGCCCTGGGCGGCCGCGGCCACCCGGCGCTGCCGCTGATAGGACGCGCCCTTCTTGGGGATGTCGGCGACCAGGGCCAGCTCGTTCTCGCAGCCGAGGCTCTTGGCGGTCGGTTCGAGCCGGTTGAGCAGTTCCATCAGGTCGTCGGTGACCAGTCGCTCATTGCTCGCGGCGTCGGTGATGATGATGGCGTCCAGCCCGTATCGCGCTGCGCGCCACTTGTTTTCCTGCACGTGCCACGGCGGCAGGATGGCCGGCAACGGCTCACCGGATTCCACCCGCCGATCGAGATCGACTATGAGGCAGTGGATCAGCGCCACGATGGCGGCCAGTTCGGACTTGGTGGGGGTGCCGTCGCAGATGCGGACCTCGATGGTGCCCCACTTGGGCGCGGGCCGGATGTCCCAGTGCATGCCGCCGACCTGTTCGAACACACCGGTTTTCATCTGGTCGTGGACGAATCCCTCGAACTGGCCCCAGTTTTCGAACTGGAACGGCAGCCCGGCGGTGGGCAGCTGCTGGAACATGAGCGCCCGGTTGCTGGCGTAGCCGGTGTCGACGCCCGCCCACATGGGCGAGGAGGCGGACAGGGCCAGCAGGTGCGGGTAAGACGGCAGCAGCGCGTTGAGGATCGGGAAGACCTTCTCCGGGTGGGAGATTCCGACGTGCACGTGCACGCCCCAGATGAGCATCTGGCGGCCCCACCACTGGGTGCGCTCGATGAGTTCGTCGTAATGCGCACTGCGCGTGAGCTGTTGGGTCGACCACTGCGCGAAGGGATGCGTGCCCGCGCAGAACAGGTCGACCCCGACCTCGTCGGCGGCGCGGCGCACCACGTCCTGGGTGGCGCGCAGTTCGTCGACCACCTCGCTCACGGTGTCGTGCTTGCCGGAGACCAGCTCGACGGTGTTCCTCAGCAGTTCCTTGGTGATCTGCGGGGTGCCGTCCCAGGCCCGCAGATCACCGCAGGCCTCGAAAACGGCTGCGGCCGTGTTGGACAGGTCGCGCGTGCGCTTGTCGACGAGCGCGACCTCCCATTCCACGCCGAGCGTGGGCCGGGGCGATGAGTTGAAGGGGACCTTCGAAATGCCTGCCCCGGCCATGACTCACCTCAATAGGGTTCAGGCGACGACGCCGCAGGCGACCCGAGCGCCCGCGTCGCCGGTCGCGAGGGTGTCCGCATCCGGTGCGGGCGCGTACCGGTTGGGGATGTTGCCGAAGTTGTCGGCGCCGGCGTGGATGATCAGGGCCTTGCCCTTGATCTCGTCCAGGGTGACGGAGTCGGTGGTGGTGCTCAGCTTGGCGGTGCCGTCCTTGAGCACCTCGAGCGAGGTGAGGTCACCGCTGGAGGGGTGCGCGTTGGCCTCGCCGACCTGCAGGTGGCCACCGGCGGAAAGGAAATCGCCGGGCGCGCCGCCCGCGGGGGCGACGGAGTTGGGCTCGCACTTGCCGACCGAGTGCAGGTGCAGGCCGTGGAAGCCGGGCTTGAGGCCGTGCGCCTCCACGATCACCTCGAGGTGGCCGCCGTTGCTGGTGAAGGTCGCGGTGCCGACGGTCTGGCCGTTGGAGTCCTTGAGGGTGGCCGAGACCGAGTCGCGCGGCTCGGCGGCATTGCCGAGTCCACTCGGAGTTCCGGCCGGGGCGGCCGAGCTGGTGAACACCGGCGGGGTCGTCCCCTTGACGTCACTCGATTCCTGGCTGTTGGAGCAGGCGGTGAGACCGAGGGCCGCGACCGCGAGCACCGGAGCAACAGTCCACCAGGACGGGCGACGAGTTGAGGACGAGGCCATCGGGGAACTCCTTTACGAGTCCGAGTTTATCGGGAAAGCAGGGTGGACATAGTTCGTACCGGACAAGATGATGCCAGAGCCGAGCACTCGCCCCGTGGAGGGGCCATCCGGGTGTTCTGTCGGTTCGGAAAAGTGGGTGGGAACGCGCGCTCAGCCCCCGGTGACGATGACGATGACGCCGGAGGGCGAGTCCGCGATACCGGGGAATCGGGGTTCGGCCGAGCAGCCCAGCTCGGCGGCGATGGCCTGGGCCAGCGCCTGCTCCTTGGGCGAACTGCCGTAGTAGACGGTGGTTTTCGGAATGACACCGTTGGGGTAGTTGCCCACCTCGGTCACGTTGAAACCGTCGGCGGTGAGTTGATCGCCGGTCTTCTTGGCCAGGCCCGCGACGGTGCCGTTGTTGTAAACCCGTACGGGCAGGGCCTTGTCGACGCCGGACGCCGTCGTCGTGGGCGCGGCCGTCGTCGTGGTGGGTGCGGCCGTCGTGGTCGTGGGCTGAGCCGCGGTAGTGGTCGGCAGCACGGGGGCCGTGGTGGCCTGCGCCGAATTCTGCTGTGCCGCAGTGGTGGTGGGTGCCGCGCTACTGGACTGCGAGCCGGAGGCACTCGTGTCCGAGGAGTCCGAACTCGACAGTGACATCGCGCCCAGACCGGCGAACACGATGGCCAGCGCGATCAGAACCATCGCCAGGGCCCGCAGCGGCGGACCGCCGGACGGCGAATTCGGGTTGCTCACGCGTCGAAGCCTACTGGCTAGACCTGGAAACCGAGACGACGTGCGGCCCTGGTCTTCTGGCGGCTGGCGCGCAGCCGGCGCAGACGCTTGACCAGCATGGGATCGGCGGCCAGTGCCTCGGGCTTGTCGACCACGGCATTGAGGACCTGGTAGTAGCGGGTGGCGGAGAGGTCGAAGAGCTCGCGGATGGCCTCTTCCTTGGCCCCCGCGTACTTCCACCACTTGCGCTCGAAGTCCAGAATGTCGAGTTCGCGGCGGGAAAGACCGTGCGCGCCATCCTCGTCGGCCGGAGTCCCGGCAGCGTCCGTGGGAATACCGTCCTCGCTTGCGGAGATGTCTCGTGCCGCTGCGCTGTCCATAGTGCTCCCTCGCCGAGTGGTCACCAGACGAATTTGTGCGTCGCCGATCATTCAACCACGCGACGGGAGCTTCCCGATGCGTACCGCTCGGCGTGTTCTGTGATGCATGCCCGGCGTGTCGCGGGGAATCCATCCGTCCGGTTTGACGTGATCAGTCTGCCCGACGCTCCGACGATTTTGCCCGGGGGCGTCGGCAGCGGGCAGCGCGAGGACCCCCGCAACCACCCAGTAGGCTGCTCAGCATGGCTATTCTCCCGATTCGCATTGTCGGCGACCCGGTTCTGCACCGCGCGACCACACCGGTCACGCAGTCCCCGGAGGAGCTGGCCGAGCTGATCGCGGACATGTACGAGACCATGGACGCCGCCCACGGCGTGGGACTGGCGGGCAACCAGGTCATCATCAAGGACGAGGATGAACTCGCGCCGCGTCTGTTCGTCTACGACTGCCCCGACGAGGCGCCGGGCGGAAAGATGGTCCGCCGCCGCGGTTGTGTGGTGAATCCGGTGTTGGTGACCTCCGAGATCCCGGAAACCATGCCGGATCCCGACGATGACGAAGAGGGCTGCCTCTCGGTGCCCGGCGAGCAGTTCCCGACCGGCCGCGCCGAGTGGGCCAAGGTCACCGGCACCGACGAGAAGGGCGAGCCGGTCGAGATCGAGGGCCACGGCTTCTTCGCGCGCATGCTGCAGCACGAAACCGGTCACCTCGACGGCTACCTGTATGTGGACGTGCTGGTCGGCCGCAATGCCCGCGCCGCCAAGAAGTCCATCAAGCGAAACGGCTGGGGCAAGCCGGGTTTGAGCTGGGTGCCGGGCACCGTACCGGACCCGTTCGGGCACGACGACGAAGACGACGACTGATTCGGGTATGACCGATCCCACCGAGCGGGATTCCGGCACCGCCGGAGCACTCCCGCCGATCGGCAAGCGGGTGGTGGTCCGCTACCGCCTGCCCGCCGGGTACCCGCAGCCGCTGACCGACGTCATCGGCGAACTGACCGCGACCGATCCCCTGACCGTGCGCACCGCCGACGGCCAGGTGGTCTCGATCGCCTGGGATCAGGTGGTGGCGTGGAAGCCGGTCGGGCCCAGGCCCATTCGGACCAGCGAGATCCGCGCCCTGGAGGCGGCGGCCGCCGACGGCTGGCCGGGACTGATGCGGTCCTGGGTCGACGGCTGGCTGCTGCGCGCCGGGGAGGGCTACACCAACCGGGCGAATTCCGCGGTACCACTGGGCGGTACGGACGGACCGGCGCTGATGAACACCGAGACCCTGCAGCGGATCGGCGAGTGGTACACCGCGCACGGCCTGCCGCTGGTGCTGCAGCTGCCGGATCGGCTGGCCACCGCGCCCGCGGGGTGGCGCAGCTGGAACGAAACCCAGGTCATGGCCGTCGATATCGAGAACGTGATGCTGCCGCAGGGGCCGCCCATGGTGCGGTTCACCCCCGAACCGGACGGCGCGTGGCTGTCCATGCACCGGCATCGCGGCGGGGACACCGACGTCGGGTCCACGCCGTCGGTGGAGGTGCTCACCGCGGTGCGCGACGGCGAAGTAACCTTCGCCACACTGGGTTTGCCGACGCCGCTGGCCATCGGCCGGGCCGCGCTCACCACCGCGCCGGACGGCCGCCGCTGGGTGGGGATCACCTGTGTGGCGGTGGCGGCCGGACACCGCAGGCACGGGCTGGGATCGCTGGTGTGCGCGGAGATGATCCGCTGGGGCCAGGCGCGCGGGGCCACGCACGCGTACGTGCAGGTGTCGGATGACAATGACGCGGCCCAGGCGTTGTATCAGGAGATGGGTTTCGTGGAGCACCACCGCTACCGGTACGTCGCGCCCTGACCCTGCTGCTTCCCGAGCTTTCGAAAGACACTATTGCTGAGAGGTTTACCCGTGCGCATCGCCACCTGGAACGTGAACTCGATTCGCACCCGGCAGGATCGGGTGCTGGCGTGGCTGGACCGCGCCGACATCGACGTGCTCGCCATGCAGGAAACCAAGTGCAAGGACGAGCAGTTCCCGCTCGAGGCGTTCGAGGCCGCCGGGTACGAGGTCGCGCACATCGGCCTGAGCCAGTGGAACGGCGTGGCCATCGCCTCGCGGGTGGGCCTGGACGATGTCGAGATCGGGTTCCCGGACCAGCCGGGCTTCGACAAGGACGCCGGTGCGTCGCTGCTGAGCGCGCCGGTGGTCGAGGCGCGGGCGATCGGGGCGACCTGCGGCGGGGTGCGGGTGTGGAGCCTGTACGTGCCCAATGGGCGGGCCCTGGACGATCCGCACTACACCTACAAGCTGGAATGGCTTGCCGCGCTGCGCAATGCGGGCGCGAAGTGGCTCTCGGAGGATCCGGACGCGCAGATCGCGCTGGTCGGCGACTGGAACATCGCGCCGACCGATCTGGATGTGTGGAATCCGGAGCTGTTCGTGGGCAAGACACACGTCTCCGAGCAGGAGCGCGACGCCTTCGACGCCTTCGGCGAGGCGGGCTACGGCGACGTGATGCGGCCGTTCCACCCCGGTCCGGGCGTCTACACCTACTGGGACTACACCCAGCTGCGTTTCCCCCGTAAAGAGGGCATGCGCATCGATTTCATCCTGGGCTCCCCCGCCCTGGCCGCCCGCGTCACCGAGGCGAACGTGGACCGCGAGGAGCGAAAGGGCAAGGGCGCCAGCGATCACGCGCCCGTGGTGGCCGATCTCGCCGACTGATTTAGATCAGACCGGTCGGGTTTTGATGGCGTCACGCGAGATGAAGACGTCGTAATTCCCGGCCATGGCGATGACCGCGTTGCCGTAGGCCGAGCGCACGAAAGGCTTTGTGTACCAGGACTGATTCTTCATGTCCTGGAAGAAGTCGGCGTCGCTGCCATTGAGGAAGATCTGGTTCTGCTTGGTGGCGATGCCGTCCAGGCGCTGGCCGTAGAGCCGGGTCACCTTGTAGCCGGAGTTGAAGCCCAGCGCGTTCACCCACGGCTCGAGCTCCACGATATTGGCCTGCAGCACCCACATGTCGCCTTCGACCTGGTAGGTCTTGTGCTGGTCGCCGTGGTCCTTGTCGCCGTAGAGGGTGAGATCCACGGTCATCATGTGTTCTTGGCCCGCAATGGGTTTGGCCTCGATATGGGCGGCCTTCACCTCCCCGGTGAGTCCGAGGAAGGTCTGCAGCAGCGTGGTGATCCACAGGATCACCACCGCGACGAGTACGAGTCCGACCGCGCCCGCGCCGCGTCCGGCCAGCACCCGCCAGCCGACCTTGCGCGCCTTGAACACGGCCGTGATGAGCAGACCGATCGCCGCAATGCCGAGCAGCAGCAACAGGATCTGGATCCAGCCGAATGAAACCGGGAAGACCATGTCGTAGTTGTACCCCGTGGGCACGACACTTCACCGCAGGTCAGAAATGAAAAGTGCGTGTCCCCTCGGCGAGCCGTGAGACTCGCCGAGGGGAGTAACCCACTAAAAGGCGGCTTCGTCGAGCTTCATGATGTCGTTGTCGATGTTCTCGACGACGCTGCGCACGCCGCTGATCAGCGGCAGCTTGTTCTTCGCGAACCAGGACGCGACACCGACCTTGCCGGTGTAGAAGTTCTTGTCCTTGGCGTCCGCGCCCGCGTCCAGCGCGGCCTGCGCGATGGCGGCCTGCTCGAGCAGACGCCACGCGATGACGAGATCGCCCACGGCGTAGAGGAATCGGACCGAGCCCAGCCCGACCTTGTAGATCTCGTCGGTCTGCTGCTGCGAGGCCATCAGGTACCCGGTCAGCGTGGCCGCCATGGCCTGCACGTCGGCCAGCGCCGCGCCGAGCAGTCCGCGCTCGACCTTGAACTGGTCCGGGCCGCCGTCGATGAACTTCTGGATCAGGCCCGCGACGTGGCCCAGGGCCACACCCTTGTCGCGAATGATCTTGCGGAAGAAGAAGTCCTGCGCCTGGATGGCGGTGGTCCCCTCATAAAGCGAGTCGATCTTGCAGTCGCGGATGTACTGCTCGATCGGGTAGTCCTGCAGGTAGCCGGAGCCGCCCAGGGTCTGCAGCGATTCGGTCAGGCTCTCGTAGGCCCGGTCCGAGCCGCAGCCCTTGACGATCGGCAGCAGCAGATCGTTGACCCGCTCGGCCAGTTCGGCGTCCACACCGTAATTGGCCTGCGCCACATCGGCGTTCTGGTACGAGGCGCAGAACATGTACAGCGCGCGCAGACCCTCGGCGTAAGCCTTCTGGGTGGCCAGCGAACGACGCACGTCCGGGTGGTGGGTGATGGTGACGCGCGGCGCGGCCTTGTCGGCCATCTGGGTCAGGTCCGCGCCCTGCACGCGCTGCTTGGCGTACTCCAGGGCGTTCAGGTAACCGGTGGACAGCGCGCCGGTGGCCTTGGTGCCCACCATCATTCGCGCGTTCTCGATGACCTTGAACATCTGCGCGATGCCGTTGTGCACGCCGCCGACCAGGTAGCCCACGGCCGGGATGTCGCCGCCGAAGGTGATCTCACAGGTGGGCGAGGACTTGATGCCCATCTTGTGCTCGACGCCGGTGACCAGCGCGCCGTTCTTGGCGCCGATCTCCATGGTCTCGGTGTCGAACAGGAAGCGCGGCACCACGAACAGCGACAGGCCCTTGGTGCCCGGTCCGGCGCCCTCGGGGCGGGCCAGCACCAGGTGGAAGATATTGGCGGCGGTGTCGCCGACGTCGCCGCCGGAGATGAAGCGCTTCACGCCCTCGATGTGCCAGGTGCCGTCGGCCTGCGCGATGGCCTTGGTGCGGCCCATGCCGACATCGGAACCGGCGTCGGGCTCGGTGAGCACCATGGTTCCGCCCCAGCGGTTCTCCCACGCGTGCGTGGCCCACTTCTTCTGCTCCTCGGTGCCCTCGTCGAAGAGCACCTTGTGCATGAGCGGACCCATGTTGAAGAAGGAGGCCGAGTTGTTGGCGGCCACGATCATTTCCTGGATGCCCCAGATCAGCGCGTTCGGCGCGGGCACGCCGCCCATGTCCTCGGACATGCCCAGACCCGAGTAGCCCGCCTCGTTGACCGCGGCCACGGTCTTCTTCAGCGACTCCGGCACGGTGATGGTGTGCTGGTCCGGAAGGAACTCGACCGGGTGGCGGTCGGCATCCACGAACGACTCCGCGATCGGGCCCTCCGCCAGGCGCTTCGCCTCGGCGAGCATCTCGCGCGCGGTGTCGGCGTCCAGGTCGCCGTAGGCGCCCTTGTCCAGCAGATCCCCGATACCCAGTACTTCGAACAAGTTGAACTCGATGTCTCGTAGGTTCGCCTTGTAGTGGGACACGGAAGGGCCTCCTCGGCTGAAGTCTGAACTGATCAAAAATGTCGAACGATCTGATCAAGCGCCTTGACGATCAAGCGAAGGTTGCCGTACGCCCGTCCGGTTACGCAAGCGTAGGCAAGCCCCTTAACCCGGGAAGGCCCTTCCGACCGGTAAAAACCGTGAAATGTTAACCGCGTCGTTATGCACTCGAGCGTGCTGAACGGCCGTACAGTTCCTTGGCCTGCGCCGGAGTGACGGTCACTGGATTCGTGGGAACCCCGGCTCGCATGTGCTCCTCGAGCAGGCGGCCGGTCATCTTGCCGATGAAGTTCTTGGCGACCTTCAGTTCGAGCCGGTCGTTCTTCAGTGCGGTCATCGCCAGTCGCACCGCGGGCGGGTAGGCCGCGTCGAGCAGGCCGGGCTGATCGAATCCGCCGGTCTCGCGCATCCACCCGGGCAGGGTGGCGATGGCGGCGGGTGCCACCAAACGGCTTCCGGCCCAGAGCTTCACGCCCTTCTCGGACGGGGTGAACAACAGGTAGCGCATGCCGCGGCGAGCGCGCTCGGAGGTGCACAGGCGCGGGCGCACCCGCTCGAAGTACTCGCGGACCTCCGCACGGGAGGTCGGCACGTCCTCGGGCTTGCAGGTCTGCAGCTCGGCGGCAATGACGCACTCCCGCCAGTACTGCGCCTCCTCCTCCGGGCTCAGCGGACCCGGGCCGTACATCTCGTAGCACTTGAGCACCGAATGCCAGCCGGTGACATGGATCCACAGCTGCGAGTCGGGATTGTTCGCGCTGTAGCGCTTTCCGCTGATCGGCTCGATGCCGGTGGCCTTGGCGTGCACCCGCATGAGGTGCTCGGACGCCTCGATCGCCATCCGGCTGTCGGCCACGGCCGCGATGAGGAAGTACGCGAAGGTGTGGTCGAGCCGCCCGCGCGGATCGCTGTAGATGCCGCCGACATCCGCGACGGCCGCGGTGAGATCCGGATCGAAGTGTTCGAGCGTGACCGCGCGCTGGAAACCGATCAGCGCGGTCGGCGCGGTCCAGACCTTCCAGGTCGGCGAACCGGGCCCGAAGAACCCGTAGTCGACCTCACGAATGGTGCGAGCCGGGGCGTCGAACTGCGGGCGCGCGGTCGTTTCGGTCATCGTTCTGCTCCTTTGCAGTCACTCCCCCGCCTCCCCGCGACTTCAGCGGGCGACTTGGGAGCCGTCGATGGTGGGCACCCGTGCCGGCGGTTGGGTGCCGAATAAATCTCGGGCGTACCCGGGGAGTTACCCCGGTCGTCGCCAAATCAGTTGTCCAGTCCCGAACGAACTCACCGGTTTCATTCACGACTGTAGCATTTGCGGATCCGGAGTGCCGGTGCACATCGGCGGTGGTCAGGGGTTCATTTCGTAGGCGCCCGCGAGGGCGGTGACCCACTCGAGCACGCGCTCGAAGCGAGCCGGGCCGGCGACCGGGCGGCGGACCAGGTCGAGGGCGCGGACCTGTTGGGCCTTGGTGGCGGTGGGCTTGGTGTGCAGGGTCAGGGCGTGCTTGGAGAACTCGCGGACGAAGAGGTCGAAGAGCTGGTCGAGCACGGCCTCGTCGGCGCCGGCGATGTCGGCCTGCTCGAGGATGAGCTGGGCGTACGGGAGCGCGGTGAACAGCTCGCCGAGGGCGAAGAGGAAGTCGACGTCCTCCTGCTGTGCGGCGGTCGGGGTAGCGGCGGCGAGCAGGGTCTGGAAGGCCAGGGCCTGTTCGGTGAAGACCGCGACATTCGGGATGTGCGCGAACTTCTCGAAGACCGGACGCCAGTCGGCGAAGCGGATCTTGCCCAGGCCGCTGCTGGGGCCCTGGCGGAACAGGAACTCGTCGTCGGCGCTGTCGCGGCGGGTCGGCACGGGAGCGTGTGCGGCACGGGCGAATTCGGACTTCAGCGCGGGCACGGCCCTGGCGGCCGGACCGGCGGTGCGGCGGCTGGTCCAGCTCAGCGCGCCGGAGACCGCGCGCACCGCGCCCTTGGGTGCGACGCCCGCGCCCGGCAGGTAGCGCAGCGCGGCCAGACCGGCGTCGGCGGGATGGAACATGAAGTTGGGCATGAACTTCAGCGACAGGGCCATGTTCACGTGGACCGTGCCCTCGAGGCGCGGCAGGCCGAACATGCCGACCATGGCCATGGGGAAGTACATGTCGTTCTCGAAGCCGCGGGCGGCGATGACATCGGCGAGGTCTTCGTACAGCTTCTGACCGTGGCGGGTGACCGACATCTTCTCGATGGCGTTGAACAGCAGGTAGCGACGGTCGTTCTCGTTGGCCGAGCGCATGTAGTCGATGGCCCGCTCGCTGTAGAGCTTCATGCCGATCAGACGCGCGTAGCTGTCCGCGAGCAGCGATTTCACCTGCGGGAACTCGGTCACGCGGTGCCCGAACAGCATTCGGCCGTGCGCGTGGGTGACGGCCTCGAACATGGCGTGCTCGCACGCGCCGACCGCGCCGAAGCCGAGGTTGAACTTGCCGACGTTGACCGTGTTCATGGCGGCGTCGAAGGCCGCGCGGCCGGTGTGCAGGATGTCGGATTCGGCGACCGGATACTCGTCGAGATCGAAGGCGGCGACATACATCTGGGAGTCGACCACGTTCTTGCGCAGCTTGTAGTTCTTGTGCCCGGAATCGGCGGCGAAGAACAGGTAGCCCGAGTACTCCTCGTCGGTCATCTTCCGCATGAAGTCCGAGGAGTCGATGATCGGCTTGTCGGCGCGGCGGCCGAAGACCGACACCATGCCCGCGAGATTGCCGTTGCCGATGTAGTGCTTGCCGCCCGACGCGGTGTAGCCGCCGCGCGGTTTCGGCTCGAGCACCATGCCGGTGGAGTAGATGTCCGCGCCGTGCTCCTTCTCCGACAGACCGAAGGCGAAGATCTCACCGGATTCCAGCAGCGCGGCCGCGCGGGCCTTGGCCTGCTGGTTGGCGCTCTGCCAGATCGGGCCCAGCCCCAGGATCGACACCTGCCACACGTACCAGTACTGCATGCCGTAGAAGCCGAGGATCTTGCTCATCATGGCGATGCGCGCGGTGTCCCAGCGCTTGTTCGGGTCCCCGCCCGCCTGCGCGGCCGGGGTCAGGAAGGTCGCGAAGACCCGTTCACGCTTGCAGAAGTCCAGAAAGTCCGCGTACCAGACCCGGTCCCGGCTCTCGGCCAGCAGCCGGGTCTTGCCGAAGGTCTCGAAGTAGTCGACGGTGGCGCGCAGCAGTCGCCGGGTCTCGGCGTCGAATTCGGTGAATTCGCAGGTCTTCGGGTTGAACAAGCTCTGGCTCATCGGGATTCAGACTCCTCCGGGTGATTTCCTTCGTGAATGTAGCATTATTATCCACCAATGTAGGAAATGATCTTGTGATGCCGCCCGACCTGCCGTTCCCCGCTCCGGACACACTGCTATCGTCGGTGCGCATGGGCACCGATTCGGCGACACGACCACGCCAGCGCGCGCGGCATCTGGGTCCCGAACGTCGCCGCCCGCAAGTCCTCGACACCGCACTGGAGATCGCCGTCGCCGACGGCATCGCCGCGGTGACCATCGCCGCGGTCGCCGACCGCATGAAGGTGACCCGGCCCGTCGTCTACGCCTGCTTCACCGACCGGGTGGAACTGCTGGAGGCGCTGATCCACCGCGAGGAGGAGTACCTGGTCGCGGGCGTCCTCGAGGTGCTGCCCCGCCGCCGGGTGGAGGCCGACGAGGCGGTGTTCGTGGAGGGCTTCCGCGCCCTGCTGCACACCGTGTCCCGGCGCCCCGACAGCTGGCGGCTGCTCTACGGCAATCCCGATCCGGCCGTGGCGGATTCGTTCGGCAAGGGCCGGCTGCTCGCGGTGGAACGCTGCACCCGGCGATTGCGGCCGACCCTGAAGGCGTGGGGCACCGAGGACGCCGAGCGCAAACTCTCCGCACTGGTCGAACTGTGGGTCTCCGCGGGCGAGGGCGCGGTCCGGACCCTGCTCACCGACCCGGGCGACTGGACCCCGGACACGTTGGGCGAGTTCGTCGGAGCGGCCGTGTACCGCGCGCTCCGCAACGCCTGAGAACACGATCAGGCACGCCCGAGCACACCTTCGCGAACCGAGGCCGCACCCGCAATCCGATGGCTACGATGGGAAAGGGACCATCGGTCAATGCGGGAGGCCGCGATGACGTTCTATCGGCAAGTTGGTTCGGTGCCGCCCAAGCGGCACACCCAACATCGAGACGAGCAGGGTCGGCTCTATTACGAAGAGCTGATGGGAGAAGAGGGCTTCTCCGGCGATTCCTCGCTGCTCTATCACCGGGGAATGCCTCCGGCCATTGTGGATTCGTCGGTGTGGGTGCTGCCCGAGCAGCGGCTGTACCCGAATCACCCACTGCGGCACCGGCATTTGAAGCTGCATGAACTGTTCCTGGGCGACAAGCCCGCCGAGAGCGATGTGGTGACCGGGCGGCGGCTGCTGCTGGGCAATGCCGACGTGCGCATCTCCTATGTGGCGGCGCTGCGGGAATCGGCGCTGTACCGCAACGCGATCGGCGACGAGCTGGTCTACATCGAATCCGGTTCGGGGCGAGTGGAAACCGTCTTCGGGTCGCTGCCGGTACGGCAGGGCCTGCAGGTCCTGCTGCCGCGCGCCACCACCCACCGCTGGATCCCGGACGGGCCCGAACCCCTGCGCGCCTATGTGATCGAGGGTTCCGGCCACATCACACCGCCCAAGCGGTACCTGTCGAAATACGGTCAGTTCCTGGAGCATTCGCCCTACTGCGAGCGAGACCTGCACGGGCCGACCGAACCGGTGAGCGCCACGGGCGAGAATGTCGAGGTGCTGGTCAAACACCGTCCGGCGGGTGAGATCGTGGGCACCAGCATGGTTTACGCCACCCACCCGTTCGACGTGGTGGGCTGGGACGGCTGCCTGTATCCGTTCACCTTCGATATCGCCGACTTCGAGCCGATCACCGGCCGCGTGCACCAGCCGCCGCCGGCGCATCAGGCCTTCGAGGGGCAGAACTTCGTGATCTGCAATTTCGTGCCGCGCAAGGTGGACTACCACCCGCTCTCGATTCCAGTGCCCTACTACCACTCCAATGTGGACTCCGACGAGATCATGTTCTATTGCGGCGGAGACTACGAGGCGCGCAAGGGATCCGGTATCGGGCAGGGGTCGGTGTCGGTGCATCCGGGCGGGTACGCGCACGGGCCGCAGCCGGGGGCCTACGAGCGCAGCATCGGCAAGGAGTTCTTCGACGAGCTCGCGGTCATGGTGGACACGTTCCACCCGCTGCAGCTGGGTGAGGGCGCGATGGCGTGCGAAGACCCCGGCTACGCGTGGACCTGGTCGGGCCGTGGTCCGAGTCAGTGGATTTGAGTGGATGGGTTGGTGACGGGGAAGGTGAGCGGGGAGATGAGCAGCCGGGTGCGTATCGAGGTTCCCGAGGGTTCGGGTTTCGGTCCGGAGCACCTGCCGTACTGCGTGTTCCGGCCCCTGGGCGAGGAGCCCCGGGTGGGTGCGCGGCTGGGTGATTCGATCATCGATCTGGCGGTGGCGCTGGACGATCCGATGTTCCATCAGCCCAGCCTGAACGCCTTCATGACCCAGGGTCCGAGCTGCTGGCGGGAGGTGCGCGAGCGGGTGCACGCGGCCGCCGAATCGGAGCTGCCCGCGGCGGCGGTGCACGAGGTGCGCGCCGTGCGGCTGGATCTGCCGGTGGAGATCGGCGATTACGTCGACTTCTACGCCAGTCTCGATCACGCCACCGCCCTGGGACGCATGCTGCGGCCCAACTCCGAACCCCTGCTGCCGAATTGGCGGCACCTGCCGGTCGGGTATCACGGGCGGGCGGGCACGGTGGTGGTCTCGGGCACCGATATCGTCCGGCCGCACGGGCAGCGCAAGACCGATTCGGGCACACCGGATTTCGGGCCCAGCCGGCGCATGGACATCGAGGCGGAGCTGGGTTTCATCGTGGGCGCCGGTTCGGAGCTCGGCAAGCCCGTCGAGACCGGCGAGTTCGCCGAGCACGTCTTCGGGGTGGCGCTGGTGAACGACTGGTCGGCGCGCGATATCCAGGCGTGGGAGGGGCAACCGCTGGGCCCGTTCCTGGGCAAGTCCTTCGCAACCACCCTGTCGGCGTGGGTGACTCCGCTCGACGCACTGGCCGAGGCGCGCATCCCGCTGCCGCCGCAGCATCCCGAGCCGCTTCCCTACCTGCGCGACAGTGCGGCGTGGGGACTCGACATCGACCTGGCGGTCGAATGGAACGGACAGGTCGTGTCGAAACCGCCCTTCCGGCGCATGTACTGGTCTCCCGCGCAGATGCTCGCGCACATGACGGTGAACGGGGCCTCGACGCGCACCGGCGACCTGTTCGCGTCCGGCACCATTTCCGGCGCGGATCGCGCGGAGCGCGGGTCACTCATGGAATTGAGCTGGGGCGGAACCGAACCGATCGAGCTGAACGGGGTGCAGCGCACCTTCCTCAACGACGGCGACGAGGTGACGATCACGGCGACCGCGCCCGCGATCGGGGGTGGCCGCCTGACACTGGGCGAGGTGCGCGGCCGCGTCGTCAAGGCCAACTAGCCCTTATCCCCAATCTTCGTCTCGCCGCAGCTACTGCTGCGGCGAGACCACAATCAGTCTTTATAGCCATGTGCTATGTCCATGAGCAGTATCACCCTACCTACCGGTAGGTTAGGAACGCTACCGTTCCGAATGTCTGAAGACTTCGGAGGGTGGCGTCATGTTGACCAGTCTTGCCCGGTTCGCCATGGCACGCCCGCGCGCGGTCCTGGTGGCCGCGCTGCTGCTGATGCTCGTCTGCGGCGGCTTCGGGGCCACCGCGAAATCGCACATGGTCGGTGGCGGATACCTGACCGACTCGCTGGAGTCGGTGCGCGCCAACGACTTCATCACGAAGAACTTCCCCGGCGGCAATCCCAACCTCATCGTCATGGTGAGCGGCGAGGGCGGCGTCAACAGCCCCGACGTGCGGGCCGAGGCGCAGCGCATCACCGATGAACTGCGCGGCAACCCGAATGTGACCGGCGTGCAGTCCTATTGGAGCAACCTCACCACCCGCTCCGACCTGGCCGGTGCGCTGAAGAGCAAGGACGGCAAGCGCGGGCTCATCATGGCCACGGTCACCGGCACCGACACCGACGTCCAGAACCGGGCCGCCGACCTGTCCAACGAGTTCAACGGCGACCACGACGGGGTGCAGGTGCGGGTCGGCGGCATGGCCGGCACCTTCGCCGATATCAACCACCAGGTCGAGAAGGATCTGGTGCTGGCCGAGGCCATCGCGGTGCCGGTGTCGGGGCTGCTGCTGGTGCTGGTGTTCGGCAGCGTGATCGCGGCGGCGCTGCCGATCGGTGTGGGACTGTTCGCTATCGCCGCGACGCTGGGCATTCTGCGCGGGCTCACCACGGTCATGGAGGTGTCGATCTTCGCGCTGAACATGACCAGCGCGCTGGGTCTGGCCCTGGCCATCGACTACAGCCTGTTCATCGTCAGCCGCTACCGCGAAGAGCTGGCCAACGGCCGCGATACCCGATCCGCCATCCTGCGGTCGGTGCAGACGGCCGGGCGCACGGTGGTCTTCTCCGGGCTGACCGTGGCGCTGGCGCTCGCCGCGCTGGCGGTGTTCCCGCAGCCGTTCTTCAAGTCCTTCGCCTATGCCGGTGTCGCGGTCGTGGCGGCGGCGGTCGGCGCGTCGGTCCTGCTGCTGCCCGCCGCGCTGATCCTGCTCGGCGATCGTGTGAATGCCTGGGATCTGCGGAAACCGCTGCGCCGCCTGCTCGGTCGCGGCGAGACCGCACCGAAGCGGCCCGAGGACACCTTCTGGTATCGCCTGGTCGCCTGGGTGATGCGGCGCGCGCTGCCGGTCGCGGTGGTCGCGACGGCGGTCCTGCTCGCGCTCGGATCCCCGTTCCTGAAGGCGCATTTCGGGACTCCCGACGATCGGGTGATCGGCACGTTCGCCTCCAGCAGGCAGGTCGGTGACACGCTGCGCCAGGACTTCGATGCCAATATGGCCGCCAGCGCGGTCCTGGTACTGCCCGGATTCCACGGTGACGCCAAGGAGATCGGTGCGTACGCCAAGGATCTGGCTGCGGTGTCGGGGGTCGCGGCGGTGCTGTCGAGCGACGGCGTGTACGCCGTGCCGCCCGGGGCTGCCGAGGTCAAGAAGGTGGCGGCCGGTATCCCGCAGATGGCCGGATCGAACGGGACCTACCTCTCCGTCGGCACCACGGTCGCGCCCTACTCCCCCGAGGGCAAGCGGCAGCTCGCGGCCCTGCGGGCGGTGCCCGCACCGGGCAGCGTGCTCTTCGGCGGCGCGGCCGCCCTGAACGAGGACACCATGGATTCGGTCATCAGCCGGATTCCCTTGGCGGCCGGGCTGATCGCGATCATCACCCTGATCCTGCTGTTCCTGTTCACCGGCAGCGTGGTGCTCCCGGTGAAGGCGCTGCTGCTGAACATGCTCTCGCTCACCGCCACCTTCGGCGCGATGATCTGGATCTTCGAGCAGGGCCACCTGTCCGGCCCGCTGGGTTTCACCTCGACCGGCAGCATCGACCTGTTCATGCCGATCCTCATGTTCTGCCTGGCCTTCGGCATGTCCATGGACTACGAAGTCTTCCTGCTGTCCCGGATTCGCGAGGAGTGGCTGGCCTCCGACCGCGGCCGGGACGCGAATACCCGCTCGGTCGCCCTCGGCGTGGCCCGCACCGGCCGGATCTTCACCGCCGCCGCGGGCCTGATGGCCGTGGTCCTGCTGGCGGTGGCCACCTCCGAGGTCGCGCCCATGAAACTGTTCGGCATCGGCCTGGCCCTGGCGGTGGTCTCCGACGCCACCATCATCCGCGGCCTGCTGGCCCCGGCCCTCATGCGCCTGATGTCCACCGGCAACTGGTGGGCCCCGAAACCGCTTGCGGCGCTGCACAAGCGGATCGGGTTCGAGGAATCACCGGCGGTAGCCGACGGCGACGGCAGCGGCGGCGAGCAGAACCAGGCCGCCGATGACGCCGAGGCCGATTCCCATGCCGTCGGCGAAGGCCGCCGGATGGCGGGCGCCGTCCCCCGCGGGTGAGGCCATAAGGGTACCGATGACCGCGAGACCGCCCGCGGCTGGAATCCGCGGTCCCAGGCGGGCTTCCAGCCGCACCGCGTAGCGCGGCACCAGGATCATGCCGATGGTGAGCGGCACGATGGCCATACCCGCGGCGGCCGCCGAGAAACCCTTGACGTACTGCAGGTATCGGGAATTCACGAAGAACAGCGCGAACAGGCCGAAGAAGGTGGTCTCGGTGCCGAGCACCGCCGCCCGCAGCCGCCGCGACCGGAACACCCGCGGATCGATGAGCCGATGCGGTGAGCGCAGCGAATGCCACGCCAGCACCGCGATCAGCAGTGCGCCCGATGGCCGAACAGCTCGGCCTCACGGTCTTCGACCTCCCCGTCGAAACCCCGCCCCTCCCCTACGCATCGGCCTGGCACCCCGCAACGACGCCGAACCCGCCCACATCTCGCTCCGGGACATCATGCTGGCCGCCCGCCCCGCGGCTGAACCGGACCGTTCAGCGGATCGCGGCGCGGCCCGCGTCGACGATGGTGACGAAATGCTGGAGGTCGGCGACCAGGGTGTCGACGGAATCCGGTGCGCCGCCGTCGTCGTGGTGGTGCAGCCAGTCGGCGACGAGTTCGAACATGCCGCCGATCGTGGCCAGGGCCAGCGGAAGCAGGGCGGGGTCGTCGGGTGAACCGTCCTGCAGCCATTGGTGTTTCAGGAATTCGGCGGACCAGCGGCGGTTGACGCGGCGCTGGGCCTCGACGGCCGGGGAGATGCCGCCGGCCTCGCCGAAGGTGACCTTGGCCAGGCGGGGGTCGTCGGCGATGGCGTGGACGAAGGCGGCGACCACGGCGGCGCGGCGGGTGGGCCAGTCGCTGTCGGCGGTTTCGAGGGCGACCTCGGTGACGCGTTGCTGGATTCCGGTACTGATCTGTACCAGCAGCGCGGTGTAGCAGGCTTCCTTGCTCTCGAAGTGGTCGTAGAAGCCCTTGGTGCCGACGTAGGCGTGCTGGCAGATCTGCTCGATCGAGGTCAATGAATAGCTTTGGCGGGCAAAGAGTTCGGTGGCGGCGGTGAGGAGCTGACGGCGGCGCTGGGCGCTGCGCTCGTCGGCGTCGAGGCCGCGGATGCGACGCCGCACGGGGGTCCGGTCGGTCGGCGCGGCGGGGGTGCTGCGGGACATGCCTAGACGATAGCCAAGCAGTTTTCAGAAAGACATCTTGTTGGTAAGTGGATGCCGTGTTGTAATCGCTGTCACGTCGATGAGGAAGGGAACAGAGACGTGGCAATCAAAGGGGATCGCCGAAGGCGGGGTAGGCGGCTGCTCGCGGCCGCACTCGCGACGGCGCTGACGGCCGGGATGGCCGTGCTACTAGGGGGCGTCACCACGGGAACGGCGGCCGCGCAACCGCTTCCACTGAACGCCGATCCGTTCTACCAAGCGCCCGACGGATTCGAATCCGCTGATCCGGGCACCATTCTGCGCAGCCGCGAGGTGCAGCTGGCGGTGCTCACCGTGCTGCCGGTGCACGTGCGGTCGTGGCAGCTGCTCTACCGCACCACCGATCTGTTCGGGCAGCCCACGGTCGCGGCCACCACGGTGGCGATTCCCGAGGGGGCCAACACTTCTCACACCCGTCCGCTGGTCTCGCACCAGTTCTTCTACGACAGCACCTCACCCAACTGCGCACCCTCCTACATCCTGCAGCAGGGCGGCGGGCTGCCCGCGCTGGAAGGCATCCACTCCACGGTCGAGTACCTGGAGCTCGCGGGCTCGATCAGCCAGGGCTATGCCGTCAATGTCCCGGACTACGAGGGCCTGAACGGGCATCTCGCGGTCGCCAAGGAGCCCGGCTACATGATTCTCGACAGCGTGCGCGCCGCCGAGAGCTTCCAGCCGCTGGGCCTGGACGGCGCGAATACACCGGTGGCACTGTGGGGTTACTCCGGCGGCGGCATGGGCAGCGGCTGGGCGGCGGAGATGCAGCCGAGTTACGCGCCGGAGCTGAACATCAAGGGCGTCGCCCTGGGCGCGCCGGTCTCGGATGTCGAATCACTGTTGCATGTCAACGGTTCCATGTTCGCCAGCCTCATCGGCGTCGGCATCGCCTCGCTGCGCAACGCCTATCCGAAGTTCGCGGAGACCACCGAGAAGTACCTCACGCCGGAGGGTCGCGCGATCATGGACCGCACCGCCAACCAGTGCCTGGTGCGCAATGTGCTGAACCTGATGTTCACCGACTACCAGCGGATGATGACCATCCCGATCGCGGACTATCTGGCACTGCCGGAGATCAAGGAGGTCTTCGATTCGACTGTGCTGGGCGGCAATCCGCCGACCGCGCCGACCATGGTCTACCAAGGCGTCTACGACGAGGCCGTGCCCTGGTACACCAACGACCGCATGGTTCAGCGGTGGTGCGACGGCGGCAGCTCGGTGTACTACAAACGCGATCACCTCAGTGAGCACCTGACGCTGACCACCCTCGGCATGGCCGACGCGTTCAACTGGATCAAGTCCCGGCTCGCCCCGGGCGCGGCGGATCCGGCCGGCTGCCGCACCGACGATGTCATCACCATGCTCGGCAGCGTGGATGCCCTCGCGACCCAGGTCGAGATCGAGTTGAACGCCGCCTTCGGCGCGCTCGGCTGGCCCATCGGACCGCAGGAGCACTGAGTAGAGCGAACCATCGTTCACTGAACCGGACCGGATCGTATATTCCGCGGTCCCGGGTCGTTGGCGGCCCGGGACCGGGTATGGTCGGCGGGAAAGTACGTATGCCAACGGGGGCTCGCACCAGCGGGCTGAGAGGACGGCTAGTGGGCCGTCGACCGTATGAACCTGACCGGGTAATGCCGGCGTAGGGAGGATTCAAATGTCCAGTCGTGTGTCCAATGGCGCCTCCGCCGCGCCCGTCGACTCTGTGACAACCGGTCCGATCGAGGGCAGCGTCAAGCACTACGAGCAGGTCGAGGCCGACGGCACGACCCTGAACGTCCCGGTGCGGCGCATCAACCTCACCAACGGCGAGCACTTCGACGTGTACGACACCTCGGGTCCGTACACCGATGACACCGCCACCATCGACCTCGAGGCCGGGCTGCCCAAGCTGCGCGACAGCTGGGACAAGCCGCAGGTCGACGGCCCGCCGACCCAGCTCAACTGGGCTCGCCAGGGCATCGTCACCAAGGAGATGGCCTACATCGCGGCGCGCGAGGGCGTCGCGCCCGAGCTGGTCCGCGACGAGGTCGCCGCCGGTCGCGCGGTCATCCCCGCCAACCACAAGCATCCCGAGTCCGAGCCGATGATCATCGGCAAGAAGTTCGCCGTGAAGATCAACGCGAACATCGGCAACTCGGCCGTGAGCTCCTCCATCGCCGAGGAGGTCGAGAAGATGGTGTGGGCCACCCGCTGGGGCGCCGACACCATCATGGATCTCTCCACCGGCAAGAACATTCACGAGACCCGCGAGTGGATCCTGCGCAATTCGCCGGTCCCGGTCGGCACCGTGCCGATCTATCAGGCCCTCGAGAAGGTGAACGGCGATCCCACCAAGCTGACCTGGGAGATCTACCGCGACACCGTGATCGAGCAGGCCGAGCAGGGCGTCGACTACATGACGGTGCACGCGGGCGTGCTGCTGCGCTACGTGCCGCTGGCCGCCAAGCGCGTCACCGGCATCGTGTCCCGCGGCGGTTCGATCATGGCCGCGTGGTGCCTGGCGCATCACCAGGAATCGTTCCTGTACACCAACTTCGCCGAGCTGTGCGAGATTCTCGCGAAGTACGACATCACCTTCTCCCTTGGTGACGGCCTGCGCCCGGGTTCCATCGCGGACGCGAACGACGAGGCCCAGTTCGCCGAGCTGCGCACCCTGGGCGAGCTCACCAAGATCGCGAAATCCTATGGCGTGCAGGTCATGATCGAGGGCCCCGGCCACGTGCCGATGCACAAGATCGTGGAGAACGTGCGGCTGGAGGAGGAGCTCTGCGAGGAGGCTCCGTTCTACACCCTCGGCCCGCTGGCCACCGATATCGCGCCCGCCTACGACCACATCACCTCGGCCATCGGCGCGGCCATCATCGCCCAGGCCGGCACCGCCATGCTGTGCTACGTGACGCCGAAGGAGCACCTGGGCCTGCCCAACCGCGACGACGTGAAGGTCGGCGTGATCACCTACAAGATCGCCGCCCACTCCGCCGACCTGGCCAAGCAGCACCCGCGCGCGCAGGACCGCGACAACGCGCTGTCCAAGGCGCGCTTCGAGTTCCGCTGGACCGACCAGTTCAACCTCTCGCTGGACCCCGACACCGCGCGCGAGTACCACGACGAGACCATGCCGGCCGAGCCCGCCAAGACCGCGCACTTCTGCTCCATGTGCGGTCCGAAGTTCTGCTCCATGCGCATCTCGCAGGACGTGCGCGACTACGCCGAGAAGCACGGCCTCACCGACGTGAACGCCATCGAGGCGGGCATGGCGGAGAAGTCCGCCGAGTTCGCCGACGCGGGCAACAAGGTGTACCTGCCGGTCGTGTAGGACGAATCGAATTCGGGGCGGATGGCTTTCGGGCCGTCCGCCCCGATTTCTGTTCTACCCGAGGGTTTTCAGGGCCGGTTGGAGATCTGCTGGACCGCCCAGCTGTTGCCGTCCGGGTCGTCGAAGAAGAGGAAACCCGCGTTGTTCAGCGGGTCGCCCTCGGTGACCGGGCCGGGCAGGATCTGGATGTCGCTGACGGCGACACCGCGCTCGACGAGTTCGGCGTGCGCACGCTTCAGGTCGTTCACGACCAGTTGCAGGCCCTTCAGGTAGCCGGGTTCCATCTTCGGGACCACGCCCTCGCCGATGACGATGGAGCAGCCGGAGCCCGGCGGGGTGAGCTGACAGATGCGCATGCCGTCGCCGGGCTGGACATCGTGGTCGACGTGGAAGCCGAGTTGGTTGGCGTAGAAATCCTTGGCGCGGTCGACGTCGGTGACGGGGACGACGATCACTTCGAGAGTCCAGTTCATGGCGAATCCTTCCGAGTTGGGTGTTCCTCCGGAAGTCGGAGCCGGGTCGCGGAAATCATCATGGTTCAGGGTGCGGGAACCAATGTGTTCTCCGATTGCCTCCCGGCCAGGTAGTCCTCGACATTGCGGACCGTGGTCTCGACTATCTGTCCGACGGCGGTGGAGGTGAAGTACGCCTGGTGCGAGGTGACCAGGACGTTCGGGATCGTCATGAGGCGGGCCAGGGTGTCGTCGGCGATCCCGGTGACCGAGCGGTCGAAGAAGAACAGGCCGGTCTCCTCCTCGTAGACGTCCAGGCCCACCCCGCCGAGCTTTCCGGTGCGCAGCGTCTCGACCAGCGCGTTGGCGTCGACCAGGCCGCCGCGGCTGCTGTTGATCAGCAGCGCACCGGGTTTCATGAGATCCAGCGCCTTGGCGTCGATCAGGTGATAGGTGGCGGGGAGCAGCGGCACGTGCAGTGACACGATGTCGGATTCGGCGAGCAGGGCCTCGAGATCGGTGTAGGTCATCCCCAATTCGTCTCGGCAGTAGGGGTTCTCGGCCACGTCCCAGCCCAGCAGCCGGGTTCCGAAACCGTGCGCGATCCGCGCGAAACATTCGCCGATCTTCCCGGTGCCGACCACCCCGATGGTCATGCCGTGGATGTCGCGACCCATTAATCCGTCCAGCCGGAAATCGAATTCGCGGGTCCGGTGCGCGGCGCGGATGATGCGCCGGTTCACCGCCATGGCGAGCGTCCACGCGAATTCGGCCACCGCGTACGGCGAGTAGTACGAGACCCGGGCCACGGTCAGTTCGAGCTCGGCCGCCACGTCCAGATCGATATTGTTGAAACCCGTTGAGCGCTGCGCGATCATGCGCGTGCCGCCCGCGGCGAGCGTGCGCAGGACCTCGGCATCCAGCTGTGCGTTGACACTCGTGCTGACGACCTCGTATCCCGCCGCCAGGGGCGCGGTGTTCCGGTTCAGGAACTCCTCGAGCATCCGGAGGCCGTGCCGCCCGTCGAGAGCCGTACGCAGCATGGGTTTCTCATCGGCCTGCACGCCGTAGGCGAGGATCTCCATGCCGATACGCTATCGCCGCAGGACATTTGCCCCGGTATTCAGGGGCAACGATCCGATCACTTGCCGCGCGGCTGCCGACTATTTGCCGCGCGGCTGCCAGCGCCCCGCGAACTCCCCCGGGGCGGGCGGCGGGCCCGGCAGCTCCCCCGGAGCCGCCAGACCGTCGATGAGCAGTGCGAGCACCCGGCGGCGCAGTTGCGCGGTGCGCTCGGGGTCGGGCAGCGAAATGGCCGAGCATGCCTCGAGCACCAGACCGAGGTCGGCGACGGTGACCCCGTCCCGCAACCGGCCGGACTCCCGGGCCCGGCGGATGAGTTCCTCGTTGGCCTCGGCCGAGCGCATCACCTCGGGCAGGATCGAGTCGTCTGGAGTGAAGGTGCCGGCCAGATGCACGGTCAGCGAGTGCACGTCGGCGTCGACGACCCGTTCCAGGAAGCCGGTCAGCGCGGCCCAGCCGTCGGAATCCGCCAGCGCCGCTTCGGCTTCGGCGTTGTAGCGGCGCAATCCGTCGTAGCAGAGGGTGCGCAGCAGCTCCTCCTTGCTCGGATAGCGCCGATACAGCGCGCTGATTCCTACTCCGGCGCGCTCGGCGACCGCCGAGATCGGGGCCTTGGGTTCGGCGAGGAACACGTCTCGCGCGGCGGCCAAGATGAGCTCGTCATTGCGGGCGGCCTGCGCCTTGCGGCCGGGCAGGGCGCGCTGAGCTGTGGGTTCGGCGGTCTTGGACATGAACCGAGATTACCACTTGAACGGAATAATCCGTTCCGCTATGGTTGAAACAGAACGAAGCATTCCGTTCCACCAAGGAGAGAATGATGAACGCCCAGCCCACCACCGCCATCCGCCCCTTCCGCATCGATGTCCCCCAGGCCCAGCTGGACGAGCTCTCCGCACGGCTGCGCAACGCCCTGTACCCGAACGAGCTGCCGGGCGTGGGCGACGCGTACGGCGTCACCGCGGACCGGGTGCGCGGGCTGGCCGACTACTGGCTGAACGAATTCGATTGGCGGGCACTGGAGTCCGAGCTCAACGCCTACCCGCAGTTCACCACCGAGATCGAGGGTGAGGACATCCACTTCCTGCACGTGCGCTCCCCGCGCGAGGATGCCGTCCCGGCCGTCCTGATCCACGGATGGCCCGGCTCGATCCTCGAATACCTGGACGTCATCGAGCCGCTGACCAATCCGGCCGACGCCGCGTCCCCGGCCTTCCACCTGGTCATCCCCTCGCTGCCCGGCTTCGGCTTCTCCGGCCCGACCCGCAGCACCGGCTGGGGCACCCGCCGCACCGCCCGTGCCTTCGTGGAGTTGATGGTCCGGCTCGGCTACGAGCGCTTCGGCGCGATCGGCAATGACGCGGGCTCGATGGTCGCGCCGGAGATGGCCCGCATCGCACCGGACCGGCTGCTGGGAATGCATGTGACACAGCTGTTCTCGTTCCCCTCCGGCGATCCGGCCGAGATGGCGGACCTGCCGGAGGAGGACCTGGCGGCGCTGGGGCACCTGCAGTGGTTCATGGACAACAAGTTCTCGTTCAACACCCTGCACAGCCAGCAGCCGCAGACCCTGGCCTTCGCGATCTCGGATTCTCCGATCGGCCTGCTGGGCTGGAACTCTCAACTCATGGGCGAGAGCCTGGACGCCGAGTTCATCGTCGGCAATACGGCGATCTACTGGCTGACCGGCACCGCCGCCTCGTCCATCCGGTTCTACTGGGAGGACGCCCACGACACCGAGCGCACGCCCGGCCCGACCACCGTGCCGACCGCGCTGTGCATGTTCAAGGGCGATTTCCAGTCGATGCGCCGCTTCGCCGACCGGGATCACAAGAACATCGTGAGCTGGCACGCCCATGACGTCAGGTCGATGCACTCGACCAGCGCCAATGACGCGGCCGGTCACTACGCCGCCCACGAGGCGCCCGAGGTGTTGCTCGCGGATATTCGCCAGTTCTTCGCTCGATTGGCCTGATCGATCCCCGATGGCCCGCGTTCCGGCTCGGAACGCGGGCCATTCGCATGCCTGGACCCTCCCGCATGTTCGCGAGACGCACGGCGATGTTCGCCGGCGGCCCGGATTGATGTACTGAATTCACCTTCGAGACAACGAATTACACGAGGTGAGAGCCATGAAGGTAGCCATTTTCGGAGCCACCGGCACCGTCGGTCGCCATGTCGTCGCCCGCGCCCTCGCGGCCGGGCATCAGGTCACCGCGCTGACCCGCGACCCCGCGAACATCGCCGCCCCGCACGAGCGGCTGCGGGTCGAGGTCGGCGATGTCATGGACCCGGCCGCCGTGGAGCGCACGGTCGCCGGCCAGGACGCGGTGATCGTCGTGCTGGGCGCGGGCCGCAAGGGCGTGGTCCGCGCCGAGGGCACCCGCCTCGTGATCGAGGCGATGGACCGCACCGGCGTCAAACGCCTGATCTGCCAATCCTCCCTGGGCGTCGGCGACAGCCGCGGCAACCTGAACTTCGTCTGGAAGTACGTCATGTTCGGCATGCTGCTGCGCCAGGCCTACGCCGACCACGTCCAGCAGGAGCAGTACGTCGTCGCCAGCGACCTGGACTGGACCATCGTCCGCCCCAGCGCCTTCACCGACGGCCCCGCCACCGGCACCTACCGCCGCGGCTTCCCCGCCACCGAAACCGCCCTGTCCCTGAAGATCTCGCGCGCCGACCTCGCCAACTTCCTCGTCGACCAACTCACCGACACCACCTACCTCCAACGCACCCCCGGCATCTCCAACTGACAACGCCGAGTGGCACATCCTGGAGGAGATTTGTCCGAAATCCCCTCCAGGATGCGCCACTCGGCGATCGGTTTATCAGGCGTGCAGGGCGGCGGTCACCTTTCGGGTCATGTCGTCGACGACGGGGCTGGGGGCGACGGTCGCGGCGGCTTCCACGGCGACGAGGATGGCGGCGCGGAAGCTGTCGGCCTCGGCGGGGTCCTGCTGCTCGAGCAGGCCCGCCGCGGTGGCGAGGGCGGGCAGCACCTGGTCGGCGAGATCGGCGACGGTGTTGCCGGACAGGTGGATGTCCTTGGACTTGGCGTTCAGCACGTGGCCGATCCGACCGGTCGCGGAGGTGAGGGCCCGGGAGCCCGCGGTGGCGGCCTTGTTGGGCTTGGGGGACGCGGCGGCGAGCAGCGAGACGGCACCGTAGGCGGCGGAGCGGATGGTGGACTTGTCCCGGTCGGTCAGGTTCAGGGTGGCGGACATTGCGTACTCCTTCGAAAACTGTTGTGGCAGTCCCGGATCCGGTGATCCAGGTCTGTTTTGTTCGATGGACATACTTTGTCCGCCACCGCTGACACCGCACTGACGCCGAGCTGACAAGATCGCTGACACGCCTTTACGCGTGTTCGTGGGTGGCATCCCAGGTGGGGAAGGGGTCGGGGTAGGTGCGCCATTCCCGCTGGCCCGCAGTCAATTCGGCATCGGTCAGCAGTGCGGATGTCAGGAGATCACGCACGTGCGGGCGGTCGAGCTTGATGCCGATGAAGACGATTTCCTGGCCCGGCTCCATATCCAGGGCGTCCCAGTGCGCCCCCGGTTCGAAGGTGAGATTGGGCCCGGCCTGGGACCAGATGGCGGCCAGGTCGGGGCGGCTGGCCAGCCAGAAGAAGCCCTTGCTGCGCAGCAGCCGATGCAGTTGGGCCAGTGCGGATTCCAGGCGTTCGGGGTGGAAGGGGCGGTCGGCGGTGAACCGCAGGCTGCTGATGCCGTATTCCTCGGTTTCGGGGGTGTGGACGCCCGCGAGTTCGTCGTCCCAGCCGTCGAATTGGGCCGCGAGGTCGGGGTCGTAGCGGCCGGTGTCCAGGACCTCGGCGAGATCGACCACGCCGTGGGCGGCGTGCACCACGCGCGCGCCGGGATTCAATCGGCGGATCGTGGCCTCCACCGTCCCGAGGGCCTTCGCGCTCACCAGGTCGGTCTTGTTGAGCACCAGCACGTTCGCGAACTCGACCTGATCGATGAGCAGGTCGGCGATGGTGCGCGCATCGCCCTCTCCCGCTTGCAGATTCCGTTCGGCCAGGGCCTGCCCCCGGACCACTTCCGCCAGGAAAGTGGAGGAGTCCACGACGGTCACCATGGTGTCCAGCCGCGCCAGGTCGCCGAGCCGGAAGCCGTTCTCGAATTCCCACTCGAAGGTGGCCGCCACCGGCATGGGTTCGGAGATGCCGGTGGATTCGATGACCAGGTAGTCGAAGCGGCCCTCCCGCGCCAGCTTTCCCACCGACTCGAGCAGGTCGTCGCGCAGCGTGCAGCAGATGCAGCCGTTGGTCAGCTCGACCAGCCGCTCCTCGGTCCGGTCGAGGTGGCCCTGGCCCTCGACCAGAGCGGCATCGATATTGATCTCGCTCATGTCGTTCACGATGACCGCCACCCGGCGGCCCTCCCGGTTGGCCAGGATGTGGTTGAGCAGGGTCGTCTTCCCCGCGCCGAGGAAGCCGGAGAGCACGGTAACTGGCAGCGGTTTCTGAGTCGGGTCGGAAGTCATGCAGTTAATGATAACGGTTTTCAATTAGGGCGGGCGTCGGGGCGCGATTCCGGACCACTAGGGTCTGTGACGTGGAACTCCTACCCCTCGCCCCGAATGGCGCCACCCCGGTTCGCGCGCTCACCATCGCGGGCACCGACTCCGGCGGCGGCGCGGGCATTCAGGCCGACTCCCGCACCATGGCGATGTGCGGCGTGCACGCCTGCGTGGCCGTGGCCGCGGTGACCGTGCAGAACACCCTGGGCGTCAGCGGTTTCCACGAGATCCCGCCGCAGATCGTGGCCGACCAGGTGCGAACCGTGGTGGGCGACATCGGCATCGGCGCGGCCAAGACCGGCATGCTGGCCTCCACCGCCATCATCGAGTCGGTCGCGGGCGTCTGCCGCGAGGTCGGCATCGGCCGCGACGGCGACATCCCGCTGGTCGTGGATCCGGTCGCGGCCTCCATGCACGGCGACGCCCTGCTGCACGCCGAGGCCCTGGAGGCGGTGCGCCACACCCTGATTCCGCTGGCCACCGTGGTCACCCCCAACCTCGACGAGGTCCGGCTCATCACCGGCATCGACGTCGTCGACGACGGCTCGGCCCGCAAGGCCGCCGAGGCCCTGATCGCGCTGGGCCCGCGCTGGGCCATCGTCAAGGGCGGCCACCTGCGCACCTCCGAGCAGTCCACCGACCTGCTCTTCGACGGCGACACCTTCCACGAACTGCCGGCCAAACGCCTGAACACCGGCAACGACCACGGCGGCGGCGACACCCTGGCCGCGGCCATCTGCTGCGCGCTGGCCCACGGCCATTCGGTCCCCGACGCCGTCGCCTTCGCCAAGGAGTGGACCTTCCGCTGTCTGGAGGCGTCCTACGACCTGGGCGCGGGACACGGACCGGTCTCGCCGTTGTGGCGGCTGCATCTCGGTCCGAGGTAACGCGGATCACGGTCTCCCAGGAAGCTCCCAGGCAGGGCGCAGCCTGATGTGAGTTCGGTGATCGAAATTGGTCACTATGAGCGACACCGTGACCGCCGTCCGGGAGGCGGAACCCGCAGAAGCAGTGACCGCGCCCGTCGTGGACGTGGTCGTTCCGGTCTACAACGAAGAGGTCGACCTCGGCCCCTGCGTGCGCCGGCTGCACGCCTTCCTGACCCTGAACTTCCCGTTCACGGCGCGAATCACGATCGCCGACAACGCCTCCACCGACTCCACCCTCGAGGTGGCGAAGCAGCTGGCGTCCCAGCTGGACGGCGTGCGGGTGGTGCACCTGGATCGCAAGGGCCGGGGACGCGCCCTGCGCGAGGTGTGGCAGGCCTCCGACGCCCAGGTGGTCGCCTACATGGACGTGGACCTGTCCACCGACCTCAACGCGCTGCTGCCGCTGGTCGCGCCGCTGGTGTCCGGACATTCGGATGTCGCCATCGGCACCCGGCTGGCCTCCTCCTCCCGCGTGGTGCGCGGACCCAAGCGCGAGATCATCTCCCGCTGCTACAACCTCATCCTGCGGGCGTCCCTGCAGGCCAAGTTCTCCGACGCGCAGTGCGGTTTCAAGGCCATGCGCGGCGAGGTCGCCAAACTGGTGCTGCCGCTGGTCGAGGACGGCGAATGGTTCTTCGACACCGAACTGCTGGTGCTGGCCGAGCGCATCGGGCTACGCATCCACGAGGTGCCCGTGGACTGGATCGACGACCCGGACTCGCGGGTCGACATCGTCGACACCGCCCGCAAGGACCTGCTCGGCGTCTGGCGGGTGGGCCGCGCGCTCACCACCGGCCGCCTGCCCATCAACGAGTTGCGCGCCGCCATCGGCCGCGAGCCGCTGGTCGAGGGTGTGCCGCTGGGCATGGTCGGGCAGCTGGTGCGGTTCGGCATCGTCGGCGTCACCTCGACGCTGGCCTACCTACTGCTCTACGTGCTCCTACAGGGGATCACGGGTGCGCAGGCCGCCAACTTCCTGGCGCTGCTGATCACCGCGATCGGCAATACCGCCGCCAACCGCGCCTTCACCTTCGGGGTGCGCGGGTCGAATCAGGCGGTGTCGCACCACTTCCAGGGCCTCGCCATCTTCGGCGTCGCCTGGGCGCTCACCAGTGGCTCGCTCTACACCCTGCATCACTGGGCGCCGGACGCGGCGGTGCATCTCGAACTCGTGGTGCTGGTGATCGCGAATCTGGTCGCGACGCTGCTGCGGTTCGTCGGTCTGCGCTGGGTGTTCCGCAATGCCGGTAAGCATCCCGTGCCCGAGGGGGTTCGGTGACCATCGTCTTCCCTGCGCCGCAAGCGCTTCCGAACGACGGCTTCCGGCTGCTGCGGGTCGACTTCCCCGGCCGCAGCCACCCCGAACACGGCGATCTGCCCTTCTGGACCGACCCCGCCGATTCCCCGACCGACCGAGCTGATTCCCCGACCGACCGAGCTGACCGAGGAGGCGACCGATGACCGCGACACTGACCGAACCCCGGCTCTCCCCGCCACCGGCCGAGCCGCCCGCGAACGGCTCCGGCCGCCGGGAGTACCTGGCACTGGCGGCACTGCTCGTCGGCACCGCCGTCGCCTACATCTGGAACCTGGCCGCGAACGGCTGGGCCAACTCCTTCTACGCCGCGGCCGTGCAGGCCGGTTCGGTGTCGTGGAAGGCGATGTTCTTCGGCTCCTCCGACGCGGCCAACTCCATCACCGTGGACAAGACGCCACTGTCGTTGTGGCCCATGGAGATCTCGGTCCGCCTCTTCGGGCTGCACGCCTGGAGCATGCTGCTGCCGCAGGCGCTGCTGGGCGTGGCGTCGGTGGCGCTGCTGTGGGCCATCGTGCGCCGCGACTTCGGCGCGAGCGCCGGACTGCTGGCGGGGCTGGTACTGGCGCTGACTCCCATTGCCGCGGTGATGTTCCGGTTCAACAACCCGGACGCCATGCTGGTGTTCCTCATGCTGGCCGCGGCCTGGGCCATGACTCGCGCGGTGGCCGACGGCCGCTGGCGCTGGCTGCTGCTCACCGGCGCGTTCATCGGATTGGGCTTCCTGGCAAAGCAATTGCAGGTGCTGCTGGTGGTGCCGGCGCTGGCGCTGACCTACTTGATCGCGGGCCCGCCCAAGCTGGGCACGCGGATCGCGCAGCTGTTCGGGGCGCTGGCGGGCATGGTCGTGGGCGCGGGCTGGTGGGTGCTGCTGGCCGAGCTGTGGCCCGCCTCGGACCGGCCGTACTTCGGCGGCTCCCAGCACAATTCGATCATCGAACTGACCCTCGGCTACAACGGTCTCGGCCGCCTCAATGGCGATGAGACCGGCAGTGTCGGCGGATTCGGCGGCGGCGAGCAGATGCCGACCGGCGGCGGAGGCATGTGGGGCACGCCCGGTATCGGGCGGCTGTTCCAGCCGCAGCAGGCCGGTCAGATCGCCTGGCTCATCCCGGCGGCGCTGGTGCTGCTGGTCGTGGGACTCGTGTTGCGCGGCAAGCTGACCCGCACCGATCCGCGGCGGGCCACGCTCATCCTGTTCGGCGGCTGGCTGCTGGGCACCGGGCTGGTGTTCAGCTTCATGAAGGGCATCTTCCACCCGTATTACACCGTGGCGCTGGCCCCGGCGGTGGCCGCGCTCGTCGGCGTGGGCTCGGTGCTCGCCTGGCAGCACCGCGACACCCTGTGGGTGCGCCTGACCACCGCCCTGGCAGTGGGTCTGACCACCGCGACGTCGTGGATCATCCTGTCCCGCAGTACCTCCTTCGTGCCGTGGCTGCGCTGGGTGGTTCTGGTCGGCGGCATCGTCGCCACCCTGCTCGTCCTGATTCGCCTGCCGCGCAAGGCCGGTCTGGTCGCCGCGGCGGCGGCAGTACTGGTCGGTTTGGCCGGACCGATCGCGTACACCGTGAACGGGCTGACCACGGCCCACCAGGGCCCCATGCCCTCGGCCGGACCCATGACCCGCGGTGGCTGGGGTCCGGGCGGACACGGCTTCGGCGATCGGCCCGCTGGCGGCTTCGGCGGTCCCGGCGGTCAGCGCGGCGCGGCCGGAAACCACGGTGACACCGCGGGCTTCCCCGGCAACACCGCCGGAAAGGGCGGCGGCCCCGGCGATTTCGGCGGCGGTGCGGGCAACATGATGATGGCGAGCACCCCGAGCGACAAGGTCACCGCGCTGTTGAAGGCCGACGGCTCCGACTACACCTGGGTGGCCGCCACGGTCAGCTCCAACTCGGCGGCCGGCTTCCAGCTGGCGACCCAGTTGCCGGTCATGCCGGTCGGCGGCTTCAACGGCAGCGACCCGTCCCCGACATTGGCTCAGTTCCAGGAGTACGTGCAGGTCGGAAGGATCCACTACTTCATCAGCGGCAGCCAGATGGGCGGCGGCGAGCGCGGCGGCAACAGCAACAGCCAGAGCTCTCAGATCACCGCATGGGTCAAGGAGCACTTCGACTCTCAGGAAGTGGACGGCATCACCCTCTACGACCTGACGGCCCCGAAGACCACATAACCGGCGGGCTTGCCACCGCCACAACCGAACCGAGCGTCAGGATCCCGATCCGGTCCTGACGCTCGGTTCTTCTTCATAGACTGGATGTGACGGCCGTCACGATCCAGGGAATCCGCCATGAGCACGCCGTATCCCCTCAGCGATGAGCACCGAGAAGCCTTCTGGCGCAAGGCCGGTTGGCATCCCCATCTCCCGGAGCCCGAGCGCGAGGCCATCGAACGCCGCTGGGACGACGAATCCATCGAGATCGCAGAGATTTTCGGCTTCTGAGCGCTGGCCCCGATTCAGCTCCACCGAAGGTGCAGGCGTCTGTCGATGGCCAGCAGCCGCTCGCCTGGCCGAGGGTCCGGATCGATGATCCGGCACAGGAAGGCGAGCACCCGCATGGCGGGCGAAAGCGACCACACCATAGGCGGGGACAGCCAATCGTCCGGGGCCCGCTTGTCGATGTAGGACCGTATTCCCGGACCGTGCCCGAGGTCGACCGACACGCGATCGGCGGTCAATTGATTGCGTCGCCGAACCGCGCGTGTCCCGAGCCCCTGCCCGAGCGCACCCACCGCGAACGCGACCATCGCGGGCATGCCGAACCAGTGGCTCAGCAACACGCCCGACCCGGCGTACAGGCCGAGCCACAGCACGGCTCCCACGGTGCGCCCGACCCATGTGGACGATCCGAGGCCGGACACGCCGGCGTAGACGAGAGCGAACGGCAGTCTCGCCGGACTCGAACGAACCTGCGGATTCCAATCTCGGAGCATTCATGTGGCCCCCCACCCGATCTCCAAGCCACTCCCGAATCTCCAGGATAGGCAACGGAACCCGGCGCGGACCGCCCCCGATTCCGGGGGCCGCGCAGGTCAGCGGGGGGCGGTGAGTGCCATGTGGAGGGTGGCGGCCCACTGCTGGACGATTTCCTTGCGGCGCAGGGAGTCGTCGGTGAGGACGTCGGCCAGGCCCAGGCCGCGAGCCAGGTCGAGGGTGGCTTGGACGAGATGGTGGGTGACGGGGTCGGTGTCGTCGACGCCGAGCGCCTCGATCGCCATGCGGTGGGAGATGCGGCCGAAGCGGGCTTCCATGGGGACGATTCGCTCGCGCAGGACCGGGTCTGCGGCGGCGTGGGTCCAGACCTGCAGGGCCGCTTTGAAGAGCGGGCTCGTGTAGGACTCGACCAGGCCCGCGACCACCGCTTCGGTGCGGGCCACGCCCTCGGCTACCTCGGAGACCGCGAGGGCGTCGGCCTTGGCCTGGTCCATCCGGGTCTCGAACATGTACTCGAGCGCCGCGGTGATCAGGTCCTCGCGGGTGGGGAAATGGTGCTGGGCGGCACCGCGCGACACCCCGGCGCGTTCGGCGACCACGGCGACCGTGGCGGCTGCCCAGCCGGTTTCGGCCAGGCAGTCGATGGTCGCCTCCAGCAGCCGCTGCCGGGTGGCCCGGCTGCGGTCCTGCTTCGGTTCGTGGGGTGTCGCCATGGTCGCCTATTCTGCCGAGTCGCCTATTCCGCCCAACTCGCCGGGCGGCGCTGCATGAACGCGGTGATGCCCTCGATCACCTCGGGCGTGCCGAAGAAGCTCGCGGAACGCTTCGCCAACTCCTCGGCCGAGCGGTCGAAGTCGGCCAGCAACCCGGCGTTGACCAGCTGTTTGGCCTCGGCCAGTCCCTGCGGCGAACCCTTGCGCAGTTCCCCGCGCAGCCGGGCCACCTCGGCGGCCGGATCCTCGACGGCCACCGTGATCAGGCCGATCCGCTCGGCCTCGGCGGCGTCGAAGGTCTCGCCGGTCTGGAAGTAGCGCGCCGCCGAGCGGCCGGTCATGCGCGGCAGCAGGGTCAGCGAGATCATGAACGGCGCCAGGCCGATGCGCACCTCGGTGAGGGCGAAGCTGCTGTCGTGCCCGGCGACCACCAGATCACAGGCGGCGATGATGCCCATGCCGCCCGCGCGCACATTGCCGTTCACCTGCGCCACAACGGGTTTCGGCATCGCGAGGATGTCGCGCAGCACCGAGATCATCCAGCGGGTGCGGATATCGGCGGCGGCCGCCGGGTCGGCGTCCACCGCCTCCTTGAGATCCGCGCCCGCACAGAAGGTATTGCCGGTGTGGGTGAGCACCACGCCGCGCACGGCGTCGTCGGCCGCCGCCTTGGCCAGCCCCTCCAGCAGCTCCGTCACCAGCCGCGAGGACAGGGCGTTGCGATTGTGCGGCGAGTCCAGGGTCAGCACCGCGAACCCGTCGCGCACCTCGTAGCGCACGAACGGCGCGGCCGCGGCGGCACCGGCTGTGTCGGTCATCGAATACTCCTGCTGCTGTGTGGCTTTCGGATGCGAACGGTACGAGTGGCGGTGGCCGCGCACCGCCGCCACTCGTCACCCCGGTCAGTAGGACCGGGGCAGACCCAGCGAGTGCTGGGAGACGAAGTTGAGGATCATCTCGCGGCTGACCGGGGCGACCCGGGCGATGCGGGACGCCGCCAGCATGCCCGCCAGCCCGACATCGGAGGTCAGGCCGGAACCGCCATGGGTCTGGATCGCCTGGTCCAGCGCCTTGATACTGGCCTCAGCCGCAGCGTATTTCGCCATATTGGCGGCCTCGGCCGCGCCGAAGTCGTCGCCGGAGTCGTAGAGGAACGCGGCCTTCTGCATCATGACCTTGGCCAGTTCCAGCTCGATCTTCACCTGCGCGAGCGGATGCGAGATGCCCTGGTGCGAACCGATCGGCGCACCCTTCCACACGGCCCGCTCCTTGGCGTACTTCACCGCCGCGTCGATGGCGTAGCGGCCCATGCCGACCGCCATGGCCGCGCCCATGATCCGCTCCGGGTTCAGGCCCGCGAACAGCTGCGCGATGGCCGCGTCCTCCTGGCCGACCAGGGCGGTGGCGGGCAGCCGGACCTCGTCGAGGAACAGCGTGAACTGGTTGTCCGGCTCGATGATGTCCATCTCCTGCTTCGTCTTCACGAAGCCGGGGGTGTCGACGGGCACGATGAACAGGGCGGGCTGCAGGTTGCCGGTCTTGGCATTCTCGGAGCGGGCCACGATGAGCACGGCCTCGGCCTGGTCCACGCCGGAGATGAAGATCTTGCGGCCGTTGAGGATCCAATCCTCGCCGTCACGCCGCGCGGTGGTGGTGATCTTGTGCGAGTTGGAGCCCGCGTCCGGCTCGGTGATGCCGAAGACCATCTTCGACGAACCGTCGGCCAGCGTGGTCAGCCACTCCTGCTTCTGCGCCTCGGTACCGTACTTGGTGATGATGGTGCCGCAGATGGCGGGCGAGACCACCATGAGCAGCAGGCCGCAGCCCTGCGCCGCCAATTCCTCCTGGACGAGCGCGAGTTCGTAGATGCCCGCGCCACCGCCGCCGTACTCCTCGGGCAGGTTCACACCCAGGAAGCCGAGCTTGCCCGCCTCGTCCCACAGCTCGTCGAAGGGCTCGTTGCGGCGCGCCTTCGGCCCGGCGTAGTCGCGGAAGTTGTACTTGGCGGCCAGCTTGGCCACCGCGGCCCGCAGCGCCTTCTGCTCGTCGGTCTCGATGAAACTCATTGCCTACTCCTGATCTTCGCTGTGGACCACGGCAAGTACCGCGCCGACTTCGACCTGCTGGCCGGCGGAAACATTCAATTCGGTGAGGATGCCCGCGGCGGGGGCGGCGATGGTGTGCTCCATCTTCATGGCCTCCAGCCACAGGATCGGCTGGCCCTTCTCGAGCCGGTCGCCGACCGCCGCGCCGACGCGGATCACCGCGCCCGGCATGGGGGCCAGCAGCGAGCCCTCGGCCACCTGATCGGCCGGGTCCTCGAAGCGCGGCAGGCGGCGCACCGCCACCGGGCCGAGCGGGGAGTCCACCGTCACCAGGTCGCCGTAGCGGGCGATCTCGAAGCGGCGGCGCACCGGACCGCGCTCGCCGGGGACCTGGAGGATCACCAGATCCGGTGTGGCCTCCAGCAATTCGAGGCCCTCGAAGCCCTCGACCTCGAGACCCGTGCGGGTCAGCCGGTAGCGCACCTCGTGCTTGCCGGTCAGCCGCGACTCGTAGGACTTGGACTGCGGCTGCGACGGCAGGTTGCGCCAGCCGCTGGGCACGCCGCGGACGACCCGGGCCGCACGCCGGTTGGCGGCGGCGTCGGCGAGCGCGGCGGCCACGATGGAGAGCTGCTCGTCGCCCTCGGAAACCAGTGGGGCCGAGAGCTTTTCGAGATCATGGGTCGCGAAGAACGCCGTATCGGTGTCGCCCGCCAGGAACGCCGGGTGGCGCAGTACCCGCACCAGCAGATCGCGGTTGGTGACCAGGCCGTGGATCTTGGCCCGCTGCAACGCGCTCGCCAGCAGATGCGCGGCCTCGTCACGCGTTTCGGCGAAGGAGATGACCTTCGACAGCATGGGGTCGTAGTGCACGCCGACCACCGAGCCGTCCACCACACCGGTGTCCAGGCGCACGCCCGGCTCGGTCAGCACGGTGAATTCGCCCAGGGTGCCGGGGATGTCGAGCTTGTGGACCGGGCCGGACTGCGGCTGCCAGTCGTGCGCCGGGTCCTCGGCGTAGAGCCGCACCTCGATGGAGTGCCCGCGCATCTCCGGCTGCCGCGCGGGCAGCGGGCGGCCCGCCGCGACCTGCAACTGCAACCGCACCAGGTCCAGGCCGGTGACCTGCTCGGTAACCGGATGTTCCACCTGCAGACGGGTATTCATCTCCAGGAAGAAGAAGTCGCCCTTCTCGTCGGCCAGGAACTCGACGGTGCCCGCACCCTCGTAGCCGATGGCCTCCGACGCCAGCCGGGCCGCCTCGAACAGCCGCGCCCGCATGCTCTGCCCATCGGCCATGCGCGCGGGCCCTGCGTGGTTACGCTCCGCTGCCTCCTCCGGGCCTGACGCGCGCATGGCGTCGATCTTCTCGACCAGCGGCGAGGGGGCTTCCTCCACAACCTTCTGGTGGCGGCGCTGGATCGAGCACTCGCGCTCGCCGACCGCCCACACCGTGCCGTGGGTGTCGGCCATGACCTGCACCTCGATGTGGCGGCCGGTCTCCAGGTAGCGCTCGCAGAACACGGTCGGGTCGCCGAACGCGGAGGCGGCCTCCCGCTGCGCGGCCTCGATCTGCGGTGTCAGCTCGGACAATTCACGCACAACGCGCATGCCGCGACCACCACCACCGGCGGACGCCTTGATGAGCACCGGCAGCATGTCGGCGGTGACCTCGGCCGGGTCCAGCTGCTTCAGCACCGGGACACCGGCGGCGTCCATCATCTTCTTGGACTCGACCTTCGAGCCCATCTGCTCGATGGCCGCGACCGGCGGGCCGATCCAGGTGAGACCCGCGGCCTGCACGGCCTTCGCGAATTCGGCGTTCTCGGAAAGGAATCCGTAGCCCGGGTGGATCGCGTCGGCACCGGCCGCCAGGGCCGCCTCGATGATCAGCTCGGCGCGCAGATAAGTCTCGCCAGGGGTGTTGCCCGGCAGGCGGATTGCGGCGTCCGCCTCGGCGACATGCGGGGCGTTCGCATCGGCGTCCGAATAGACGGCCGTGGTCGCGATACCCATCCGGCGACACGTCGCGAAAACCCGGCGTGCGATCTCGCCTCGGTTGGCGACCAGAACGTTCGTAATCTCCATGTCTGGCCTCACATCCGGAAGACGCCGAAGCCCTCGGCGCCCTTGATCGGGGAATTGTGGATGGCGGACAACGCCATTCCCAAGACCGTGCGGGTGTCACGCGGGTCGATGACGCCGTCGTCGTAGAGGCGGCCCGACATGAACATGGGCAGCGATTCGGCCTCGATCTGCGCCTCGATCATGGCGCGCAGCCCGGCGTCCTGCTCCTCGTTGAACGGGATGCCGCGCGCCTCGTTGGCGGCCCGGCCCACGATGGAGATGACGCCCGCCAGCTGCGCACCGCCCATGACGGCGGATTTCGCACTGGGCCAGGCGAACACGAAACGTGGATCGTAGGCGCGCCCGCACATGCCGTAGTGGCCCGCGCCGTAGGACGCGCCCATGAGCAGCGAGATGTGCGGCACCTTCGAGTTCGACACCGCGTTGATCATCTGCGCGCCGTGCTTGATGATGCCTTTCTGCTCGTACTCCTTGCCGACCATGTAGCCGGTGGTGTTGTGCAGGAACAACAGTGGCGTGTTCGACTGATTGGCCAGCTGGATGAACTGGGTCGCCTTCTGGGCTTCCTCGGAGAACAGCACGCCGCGGGCGTTGGCGAGGATGCCGACCGGGTAGCCGTGCAGTTCGGCCCAGCCGGTGGCCAGGCTGGAACCGTAGAGCGGCTTGAACTCGTCGAAGTCGGAGCCGTCGACCACGCGGGCGATGACCTCGCGCGGATCGAACGGGATCTTGAGGTCGCCCGGCACGATGCCGAGCAGCTCCTCCTGGTCGTAGAGCGGCTCGATGACCTGATCGATCGGCCGCGCCGCCGGACCCTGCTTCTGCCAGTTCAGGCGCTTGACGATGGACCGGCCCAGCCTGATCGCGTCCTGTTCGTCCACGGCCAGATAATCGGCCAGACCCGAAGTGCGGGCGTGCATTTCCGCACCGCCCAGCGATTCGTCGTCGGACTCCTCACCGGTGGCCATCTTGACCAGCGGCGGACCGCCCAGGAACACCTTGGAGCGCTCCTTGATCATGACCGTGTAGTCGGACATGCCCGGGATGTACGCGCCACCCGCGGTGGAGTTGCCGAAAACCAGTGCGATGGTGGGGATTCCGGCCGCCGAGAGCCGCGTCAGGTCCCGGAACATGCGCCCGCCGGGGACGAACACCTCCTTCTGCGTCGGCAGGTCCGCGCCGCCGGACTCGACCAGGCCGATCACCGGCAGCCGGTTCTCCAGCGCGATGTCGTTCATCCGCAGCGTCTTGCGCAGCGTCCACGGGTTCGAGGTGCCGCCGCGCACCGTCGGATCCGGCGCGGTGATCAGGCACTCGACGCCCTCGACGATGCCGATGCCCGCGATGACGCTTCCGCCCACATGGAAGTCGCTGCCCCAACCGGCCAGCGGGGCCAGCTCCAGGAACGGCGAGTCCTCGTCGATGAGCAGTTCGATGCGCTCGCGCGCGGTCAGCTTGCCGCGCTTGCGATGGCGCGCCAGCTTCTCCGGGCCGCCGCCCGCGATGTTCTTGGCGTACTCGGCCTCCACCTCGGCCAGCTTGGTGGTCATGGCCTCGGCGGCGGACCGGTACTCCGCCGAATTCGGGTCTACGGAAGTGCGCAGGATGGTCAAGACTGGAACCCCAATCGCTTGGCCGCGAGGCTGGTCAGGATCTCGTTGGTGCCGCCGCCGATGCCGAGGATGCGGACATCGCGGTAGTGGCGCTCGACTTCGGACTCACGCATGTAGCCGAGACCGCCGAAGAGCTGGACCGCCTGGTGGGCAACCCATTCCGCGGTCTCCACCGCGGTGTTCTTCGCGAAGCACACCTCGGCGATGAGATCGGTCTCGCCGCGGGCGGCGCGCTCGGCGAGCGCGTGCGTGTAGACGCGGGCGACGTCGATGCGGCGGGCCATCTCCGACAGCGTGTTCTGCACGGCCTGACGGCTGATCAGCGGACGGCCGAAGGTCTCCCGGTCCCTGGTCCATTGCAGCGTCAGATCCAGGCAGCGCTGCGCGTGCCCGTACGCCTGCACCGCCAGGCCCACCCGCTCGCTCACGAAAGCCTGTGCGATCTGGGCGAATCCACTGTTCTCCGGTCCCACCAGATTGGAGACCGGAACCCGCACATCGACATACGAGAGTTCGGCGGTGTCCGAACACAGCCAGCCCATCTTCTCCAGCTTGCGGCTGACCGTGAAGCCGGGCGTGCCCTTCTCCACCACCAGCAGCGACACACCGGCCGCGCCGGGGCCTCCCGTCCGCACCGCGGTCACCACGAAATCGGCGCGCACGCCGGAGGTGATGAAGGTCTTGGACCCGTTCACGATGAACTCGTCGCCGTCGCGCACCGCGGTCGTGCGCAGGTGCCCGACATCGGAACCGCCACCCGGCTCGGTGATCGCCAGCGACCCGATCTTCTCGCCCGCCAGCGTCGGCTTCACCCAGCGCTCGATGTGCTCGGCATTGCCGGAAGCGATGATGTGCGGCACCGCGATACCGCAGGTGAACAGGGAGGCGAACAGCCCGCCCGAGCACCCCGCGTAGTGCATCTCCTCGGCCACGATGGCCGCGTCGATGCCGTCACCGCCGGATCCGCCCGCGGACTCCGGGAATTGGATGCCCAGCAGCCCCAGCGCCCCCGCCTTCTTGTGCAGCTCGCGTGGCAGCAGCCCCTCCCGCTCCCAGTCGTCCAGGTACGGCAGCACCTCCCGCTCCGCGAAACCGCGCACGGTGGCGCGCAATTCGCGCCGTTCCGGCGTCCGCCAGGGGTCCACGTACTCGGCACTCATACCGCCCCGTTCCCTTCCGCGAGGCCGATTCCCCGCCGGTCGACACTTCGTCCGCCGGGCACGCGCGCTCGCACCCGGCAGGTATTTCCGCTTCGCCCGAGGCTGGTCACGGCAGCAACTCCACGGGAATGTCCAGATACCTGGCCCGCAGCCACTCGCCCAGCCCCTTGGCCTGCGGGTCGAAGCGGGCCTGATAGGCGACGCCCTCACCCAGCAGACCTTCGACAATGAAGTTGAGCGCCTTCAGGTTCGGCAGTACGTGCCGCACGACCGGCAGCTCGGCGGTCTCGGGCAGCAGGCGGCGCAGTTCATCGACGGTCAGGGTGTGCACCAGCCAGCGCCACTGTTCCTCGGTACGCACCCAGACGCCGATATTGGCATTGCCGCCCTTGTCACCGCTGCGGGCCAAGGCGATCGTGCCCAGCGGGACGCGGGAGGTCGCTCCGGCCGGAAGCGGCTGCGGCAGTGCCGGTTCCGCGACAGCATCCAGCTCCAGCGTCTCCCCCGCCGGTGCGATCGCCACCTCGGCCCCGTCGGCGAGCACCGCCGTGTGCGGGACCTCCTTGGAATCCACGTATCCCGGGGTGAACACGCCGTAGGGTCCGCCGTTGCCGGGCGGGGCCGTCAGGGAGAAGCCGGGGAAGCTGGCCAGCGCCAATTCGACCGCGACACTGGAGAAGGCGCGGCCCACCTTGTTCGGGTCCGGGTCGCGCACCACGCAGCGCAGCAGCGCACTGGCCTGCTCCTCGGTGTCGGCGTCGGGTCGGTCCAGCCGCGCCAGGGTCCAGTCCAGCTCCGCGGGCCGTACGGTCAGCCAGGACTCCAGCTGGCGTTGTGCCAGTGCGGCTTTGGCCTCGATGTCCAGGCCGGTGAGGATGAACTCCATCTCGTTGCGGAAGCCGCCGATGGTGTTGGTCGACACCTTGGTCTGCGGCGGCGGGGCCTCACCGGTGACGCCGCTGATCAGGACGCGGTCCGGTCCCTCCTGGCTCACCTGGATGCTGTCCAGGCGGGTGGTGACATCGGGTCCGGCATACCGCGCACTCTGAATCTCGTACATGAGTTGCGCTTTCACCGTGTCCACGGTGACCGCGCCGCCCGTGCCCTCGTGCTTGGTGATCACGCTGCTGCCGTCGCGCCGCACCTCGGCGATCGGGAAGCCCGGCCGCCCCAGATCGGCGATCTCGGTGAAGAAGGCGAAATTGCCGCCGGTGGCCTGGGTGCTGCATTCGATCACGTGGCCCGCCACCACCGCACCGGCCAGGGCGTCGTAATCGGTTCGGCCCCAGCCGAAGTGCGCGGCCGCGGGACCCACCACCACCGAGGCGTCGGTGACCCGCCCGGTCACCACGATGTCCGCCCCCGCGGACAGGCATTCCGCGATGCCCCACGCGCCCAGATAGGCATTGGCGGTCAGCGGCGCGCCCAGTCCGAGCTCCGTGGCCCGTGCCAGCAGATCGTCGCCGGTCACATACGCGACCTTCGGTGCGAGACCGAGCTTTTCGGCCACCTCCCGCACCCGCTGCGCGAGCCCGGCCGGATTCAGGCCGCCCGCGTTCGCGACGATCTTCACGCCGCGCTCCAGCGCCAGCCCGAGGCTGCCTTCCAATTGCTTCACAAAGGTTTTGGCGTAACCGAGGTTCGCGTCCTTCATGCGATCCCGCCCCAGGATCAGCATGGTGAGCTCGGCCAGATAGTCCCCGGTCAGGACGTCGAGCTGCCCGCCCTCGAGCATCTCCCGCATGGCGCTGTGCCGGTCGCCGTAGAACCCGGAACAATTGCCGATCCGGATGACATCCGGAGTGTCGGCGAGCTGACTCATGTAGGGCCTCCTGTGCACACCCGAGTCCGGCGCGGCGTCGTCGCCGCGGTCGGTTACAGGGTCACATCCGCTCCAGAAAAAATCAAGCCCGCGTGCTTGTTATTTGCGGAATCGGCAGGTCACGACCACCCTCCGGCGCGGCGGCAACCTTCGGGCAGACTGTTCGGGTGTCCACCGACGTCACCGCCATCGTCCTGCTCGCCCTCGCCGGATTCCTCCTCGGCGGGGCGTACTCCCTCTTCAAGAACTCGCGCCCGATCGCCATCGGGCTCGGCGCGTGCGGCGTCCTCGCGGCCGTGGGCGCGGTCCTATATATGACGCACTAGCTATTCGGCTTCGAGCCGGAAGATGCGGAGATCTTCGGGGACACCGCTGAGCGGGGCCGCGAAAAAGCTGCGGCGGTAGGGCTTTATGCCCATGCCCAGCTCCTCGAGGGTCTCCGGCTTCAGGGCGTCCAGGGTCGCCCCCGAGAGCATGGTGTTGCCGTTGCCGCCCGCCTCCATGACCCGCGCCGCGATGTTCACGTCGATGCCGAGCCAGTCGCCGCCGATCTCGCGCGGGCTGCCGGTGTGCAGGCCCAGGCGCATCTGCGGACGGTAGCCGTCCACCGAGACCGTCGACAGATTCTCCTTGGCGGCCACGGCCGCCCGCACGGCCCGATCCGCGGACGGGAAGACGGCCATGACCCCGTCGCCCATGCGCTTGACCACCTGGCCGCCGCGATCGTTGATCGGCGGTTCGATGGCCTTGGCCACCCGGCGCAGCAGGTCCAGGGTCACCTCGTCGCCGGCGGCGAGGGACCAGCTGGAGAACGCCACCAGATCGGTGAACATGATGGTGATCTCCTGGGGGCCGCGACCCTTGCCGACCCGCTCCAGCATGGCCTGCCAGACCTGCAGCGCGCCCAGCCCCACTTCCCGTGCGGCACTCGGGGTATCGCCGACCAGCTTGTCGGCCGCGCGGGCCACGGCCCGGGCGCCGCCCGGACCGGAGACCGAGAGCGGATCGCCGAAGGCCGGGTCGCCCGGCAGGTTCTCGCGGGCCTTGCGGACCAGGCCGATGATGTCGCCGCGCTGATTGGCGGCATTGACCAGGGCGGAGAGCTGTCCGGGAAAGCGGCCGCGGCGACGCGGCTGCGCGTCGGATTCGTCGACGTCCTCGGAGAGTTCCGCGGGAATCAAGGGGATGACCACATCCGGATCGATGCGGGGTTCCCGCGCCCGGTTGCCGGACGCGTCGCGCGACCGGTTGCGATCGGTTCCCAGTCCGTCCGTGCGGTTCGCGTCGTTGGCGCGTTCACCGCCGTCGGAGGGTCGTTCGCTCACGCCCAGAGCGTATCCCAGCGCTCCGTCGTGGGACGGATCAATCATGGCCACCTGACACCTCCCGATCGGTGTGAGCGGCCGCTTCGTTGGGCCCGCCGATGTTTCAGTGTTGTGGTTGCTGACGCGATGCTACCGACCGTCCAGTCCTGGATCTAGATGATTCCAGCCGGAAGCGAAAGTTTTCACACACTGTTGACCCGCCCCTTCCCATGACATCGGCCCGATACGGAAATCCGTATCGGGCCGATGCGCGCCGCCGTGCCGGGCAGTGGCCGGCGGCTCCCCGGGCAGGGTCTATTTCATTCTCGGGACACAGCTATGCGTCGCGCTTATTTACCACGAACAACGCGGCCGCGGAGATCAATGCGACGAAGATCGTGAAGTAGACGAGGCTGCCCCACGGACCCCAGTGCCAGTCACCCGAACGGTCGGTCATGGTGAAGAAGCGCCGCGCGTTCTGGAAGGGCAACAGCGGACCGACCTCGCGGCCGAAGCTGCCGAAGGCCGCGAGCAGGGTCTCCAGCACCAAGGGCCAGACCAGAAGGATGGTGATGGCGGCGGCGGACTGCCGAACCAGCACACCCACAGCTACCGCGAGAATCGCGGTCAGCAGGGCGTAGACCGGGACGCCGAACAGTGCCCGCCACGCCTCCGAGCCCGACAGGTCGAGCAGCGGGGAGGACCCGTAGATGGCACGGAACAGCACATAGGACAGCACGCACAGCACCGCGGTGAGCACCGCCGCGTAGCCGGCCAGCAGCGCGGCCTTCGTCGCGATGACCCGGGTGCGCATCGGCGTCGCGAGGAAGGACGTGCGAATGACGCCGAAACGGTATTCGCTGGTCACCGACAGCGTCGCCATGATCATGAGGATCAGCACGCCGAAGCCGCTCACGCTCGACACCGCGTCGGAGACACTGGGCTGCACCGAGTGGTCGGTCTTGGACGAATGGCTCACCACCGCGCCGAGCACGGCCAGGCCCAGGCCCAGCACCACCACGACGGCCGAGCACCACCACGGCGAACGGGTCGAGGTGAGCTTGATTCGTTCCGCGGTCAGCACTCCCATCAGAGCGCACCTCCCATAACCTGGTCGAAGCCTTCGCCGTGGTACTGCACCGCACCGCCGGTCATGCGCATGAACGCCTCCTCCAGCGAGGCGCGCTGCGGCGAGAGCTCGTAGAGCGTGATGTCGTTGGCGCCGGCCAGTTTTCCGACCGCGTCACTGGTGACACCGGCCACGACGAGAGCGGGACCGTCGGCCCCGGTGTCCTTGCCGTTCAACGGAGCGCCGTCCTCGCGCACGGTCATGCCGTTCGAGGTGAGCAGGCTGCGCAACTGGTCCAGCTGCGGACTGCGCACGCGCACGGACTGTTCCGACGCCTTCTCGATGAAATCCTTTGTGCTGGTGTCGGCCATGAGGCGGCCGCGGCCGATCACGATGAGATGTTCGGCGGTCTGCGCCATTTCGGAGAGCAGGTGGCTCGACACCAGGACCGTGCGGCCCTCGGCGGCCAGCCGCTGCATGAAGCGGCGGATCCACAGAATGCCCTCGGGATCGAGGCCGTTGACCGGCTCGTCGAACAGCAGCACCTGCGGGTCGCCGAGCAGCGCCCCGGCCAGGCCGAGGCGCTGTGACATGCCCAGGGAGAAGCCGCCCGCCCGCTTACCGGCCACCTCCGAGAGGCCGACCAGGCGCAGCACCTCCTCCACCCGGGACTGCGGAATGTCATTGGAGGCGGCCATCCAGCGCAGATGCGAACGCGCGGAACGGTTGGGATGCACCCACTTCGCGTCGAGCAGCGCGCCGACGGTCTCGAGTGGGCGCTTCAGATCCTGATACGGCTTGCCATTGATCAGCGCCGTGCCCGCGGTCGGGGTATCCAGTCCCAGGATCATGCGCATGGTGGTCGACTTGCCCGCCCCGTTCGGGCCGAGGAAGCCGGTCACCTGCCCCGGTTGAACCGTGAAGGACAGATCCGACACCGCAACCGTCTGGCCGTAGTGCTTGGTCAGACCTCTCAGTTCGATCATGGGCACCAGTCTTCCCCACATTCGCAGTGCGCACTATCGCTATTTGGTAGCGCGTCGCTCATACCTGAGGATGACTACGGCCCCGACCCGGACCCTGGTTCAGACCTGTTCAGAACCCCGGCGAGGACGCCTGGGCCCAGAAGCGCTTGGGGATGCGCCCCGCGTGGCGGGCCAGATAGCCGCCCTCGACCGCGCGCGCCATGGCGGCGGCCATCAGGGCGGGCTGGCGGGCACGGGTGACCGCGGTGGCCAAAAGCACTGCGGAACAACCGAGTTCCATGGCCAGGGCGGCATCGCTGGCGGTGCCGATGCCCGCGTCGAGAATGACCGGGACACCCGCGGCGGCCACGATCATCTCGATATTGTGCGGATTGGAGATGCCCAGGCCGGTGCCGATGGGCGAGCCCAGCGGCATGACCGCCGCGCAGCCGATGTCCTCGAGGCGCTTGGCCAGGGTCGGGTCGTCGGTGGTGTAGGGCAGCACGGTGAAGCCGTCGTCCACCAATTGCTCGGCGGCGGCGACCAATTCGATGGCGTCCGGCAGCAGGGTGCGCTCGTCGGCGATGACTTCCAGCTTCACCCAGTCGGTTTCGAGCGCCTCACGGCCCAGCTGCGCGGTGAGCACGGCCTCGGCGGCGGTGCGGCAGCCCGCGGTATTGGGCAGCGGGGCGATCTCGAGCCGCTTGAGCAGGTCCAGCACGCCGGTGCCGCCCGCGGCGTCGACGCGGCGCATGGCGACCGTGGTCAGCTCGGTGCCCGAGGCGACCAGGGCCTCCTCCAGCACGGCCAGGTTCTCCGCGCCGCCGGTGCCGGTGATGAGCCGGGAGCCGAATTCGCGACCGGCGATGACCAGCGGCGCTGTGCTCGATGCGGCGTGCGCGGGGCCCTGCGTGGTGACCCGAGCTGCCGCCTCCGGGCCCTGAGCTCCCGCCGACGGGCTAGCCACCCTGCACCGCCGTCAGCACCTCGATCTCCCAGCCGCGGCCGACCGGCTCGTCCCAGCGGGACTTGGGGAACACCGCGCCGTCGATGGCCAGCGCCACGCCCTGGCACGGCAGGTTCAGGCGCTCGAGCAGCTCGCGCACGGTGAGCTCGTCGGGGAACACGTGGTCCGCACCGTTCACGGTGACGCCGACCGGGATTGCGGTCATCGAACTCCTCCTGGATGAAGCGGTGCGACGGTAGAGAACCGGCGCGGGTCGGCCGCCTTCGCCTCGGGCAGCTCGGTATCGGTGAGCAGCGCGAGGACGGCGTCGGCGGTGACCGGGGTGTCGAGAATGCCGTTGCGGCCGTGGCCCGCGGCCACGATCACCCGTTCGTCGAGGCGGCCGATCAGCGGCAGATTGTCCGGTGAGCCCGGGCGGTAACCCGCGATGGCCTCGGCGAATTCGTACTCCCCGATACCGGGCAGCACCGACTCGGCATCGGTGATCAGGTCGCGGACACCGGCGACGGTCACGGCGCTGTCGAACCCGACTTCGTATTGTGTTGCACCGAGAACGATTCCGTCACCCCTGGGCACAAGATATACGGGACGGCCGTGCACCCGGGCCCGGATGACCCGGGTCGGCGGGGGCGGGGCGCTGGGACGGCGGCGCAGCCGCAGGATCTCGCCCTTCACCGGGCGAATGGGCAGGTCGGGCCACAGTTCGGCGGCCCAGGACCCGGTCGCCAGCACGATCCGGTCGTGCGGCAGGTCGGCCAGGGATTCGACCCGCTCGGCCCGGAACTCGACTCCGGCCGCGCCGCAGGCGATTCGGAGGGCGTCGACGAGAGCACGGTTGTCCACGGCCGGTTCGGCGGTGGCGAGCAGTCCGGCGCGCACGGCGCGGCCCAGGCTCGGCTCGGCCTCGCGCACACCGGCGCGATCCAGCACGCGCAGGTCGTGGCCGCGGGCATTGACCCAGTCGGCGATGGTGCGCAGGTCCGCGGCGTCGGCCGCATCGAGGGCGACGGTCAGGGTCTGGTCGGCGACGAAGACGTCGGTGCCGCTGACGGCCTTCAGCTCCGCGGCGAAACCGGGCCAGCGGGACAGGGAGGCGGCGCCGAAGGCGAGGGCCTCGTCCTCGCCGGGCCAGCCTTCCGAGAGGGGTGCGAGCATGCCGCCCGCCACCCAGGAGGATCCGGAGCCCACGGCCGGGTCGAAGAGGGTGACGGTAAAGCCCGCTCCGGCGGCCTTCCAAGCCGCCGACAGTCCGATCACACCGCCGCCGACGACGGCCAGAGTCCGCATTGAATCCACCTAACCCGACCCGGTACATCCGGGACCTGCATATATACGTCTCGAAACAGGAATTTCACCGGGAGCGTCGTGCGGCGCGAGGCCGGGCGCGCTCCCGTGGGGCGTTTCGACTCAACCACCGTAGCGCGACTACCGTCGACCCTGTGCAACCCTCCCACCCGAACCGACCGGTATCCCCGCGGGAACGCCTCGCCAGTGCGCGGCTCTACCTGTGCACCGACGCCCGCCGGGACAAGGGCGACCTCGCGCAGTTCGCCGATGCCGCTCTCGCCGGCGGCGTCGACATCATCCAGCTGCGCGACAAGGGCTCACGCGGGGAGAAACAGTTCGGCCCGCTCGAGGCCAAGGGCGAACTGGGCGCGCTGGCCGAGCTGAAGGCCGCCGCCCGCCGCCACGGCGCGCTGGTGGCCTGCAACGACCGCGCCGATATCGCGCTCGCCGCCGGGGTGGACGTGCTGCATCTGGGCCAGAACGATCTGCCGCCCTTCTACGCCCGCCAGATCCTGGGCGCCGAGGTGGTGCTGGGCCGTTCGACCAACAATCGCGCGCAGGCCGGGCTGGCCGCGGTGGACGACCACCTCGACTACTTCTGCACCGGACCGGTCTACGCCACCCCGACCAAGCCGGGCCGCACCCCCGCGGGCATCGAACTGGTCCGCTCCACCTCCGACTCGCACACCCAGCGACCGTGGTTCGCCATCGGCGGCATCGACGAGAAGACACTGCCCGACGTCCTCGACGCGGGCGCGACCCGAATCGTGGTGGTGCGGGCCATTACCGACGCCGACGATCCCGAGGCCGCCGCGCGCGCCATCAAACAGCGGATCCTCGAGAACGACAACTAGCCGCAGACATCCCCGTCATCCCGGCCGGCTCATGGCCCGGGATCGGCACTCATGTCAGTGGATTCCGGCCGAATACACGCCGGAATGACGAGGGTCAGGCGACCGGGTCGAGGCGGATCGGCACGCCATTGAGGTTGGACATGCCCGCGAGGCGTTCCACGTCCGCCAGATCCGTCGACATCAGGTCGTTCACGTTCGCGCCGCCCGCGGCATTCGCCCGCTGCCAGCCGCCCCGATGCCCCCAGCCGTGCGGGATGGCCACGGTCCCCTCGGTCATGTCCTCGGTGAGCCGGGCCGTGACCTCGATACAGCCGTGCGCCGAGCTGACCCGGCAGCGGTCGCCGTCGGAAATGCCCGCCACCGCAGCGTCTTTCGGGTTGATGCGGGCGGCGTGCTCGCGATCGCCGCGCATGAGCAGCTCGACATTGTGCATCCACGAGTTGTGAGATTTGAGCTCGCGCAGGCCGATCACGCGCAGCGGGTAGGCCGGGTCGGCGGGACGGTCGGTCAGGGTGTGCAGTTCGATGATGATCTCGTCGGGATCCAGCCGCACGCGACCACCCTTGTGCTGCACCACGTCTCGCAGCACGCCGGTGGTGATGGCGTCGGCCAGCACCACGCCGTGCGGGTGGCGGCGCAGCATGCGCAGGCTGAGGCCGCCGCGGCGCAGGCCGAACAGGTCGCCGTAGGGGCCGGTGCGCAGCGCCAGATCGGCGAGCAGGGTCGGGGTGGGGCGGGCCGAGGACAGGCCGGGGACGCGGCGGCGCAGGGTGCTCAGCAGCCGGCCGGCCGCGCGGGCGGGGCCGATGGCGAAGGGCTGCACGCCGATCCGGGTCGCGAGGGCGTCGATGATCCGCCATTCCTCACGCGCCTCGCCGTACGGTTCGACGACCCGCTCGGTGTACTGGGTGTACGGGGTCGGCGAGAGCGCGGTGAACGGCAGCGGAATGTCGTCGCGCTCGAGGAACGTGGTCGCGGGGAGGATGTAGTCGGCGGTCCGGTTGCTGTCGTTGACATAGATGTCGATGGAAACGAAGAGGTCGAGTTGCGCCAGGGCGGAAGCCAATTCGCGGCCGTTGGGCACCGAGGACACCGGGTTGCCCGCCGAGGTGAACAGGGCGCGCAGGCGGCCCGGGCCGGGAGTGGTGATCTCCTTGGCCATGATGGCGGCCGGGAAAGTGCCCAGCACGTCCGGGAATCCGCCGATGCGCGAACGGTTCTTGCCGTAGCCGACGAAGCCGAGGCGGGCGTTCAGTTCGGAGACGGCCACCAGTTCCTTGCCGAAGACGGAACCGCCCGGCCTGTCGAGGTTTCCGGTCACCAGGGCCAGCGCGTCGATGAGGAACGCGACCAGGGTGGCGTGCCGGCCCAGGCAGGTGCCGGTGCGGCCGTAGACCGCGGCGCTCTCGGCGCGGGCCAGATCCCGGGCGAGGGCCCGCACCCGGTCGGACTCGAGCCCGGTCACGGCGGCGGTGGCCTCGGGCGTGAATCGTGCGACGGCGGCGCGCAATTCGCGGACACCGGCGGCCTGGCGTCGCAGCGCCTCGGCGTCCTCGAGGCCCTCCTCGAAGATGACCTGCAGCATGGCGGCCAGCAGCCAGGCGTCACCGTCGGCCCGCACCCCGACGTGCTCGAACAGCTTGGCGGTCTCGGTGTGGCGCGGATCCACCACGACCACCCGGCCGCCGCGTTCGGTGATGGCGGTGAGCTTCTCGCGCACGCGCGGCACGCTCATCACACTGCCGTGCGAGACAAGGGGATTCGCGCCGAGCATGAGCAGGAAATCGGTGCGGTCCAGGTCGGGCACCGGCACCGAGGTGGCCGAGCCGTAGAGCAGCTGACTGGCCACGAAGCGGTTGTTCACATCCTGCGAGCCCGCCGAGTACACGTGCTTCAGCCCGGCGGCCATCTGGAATCCGAGCATCCACAGCGTGTGCGAGTAGGAGAAGGACGAGGGATTGCCGAAATACCAGCCGAGGCTTTCGATTCCGTGCTCGGCGATCAGGCCGCGCAGGCGTTCGGAGATCTCGTCGAGCGCGGTGTCCCAGGAGACCCGCTCGAACTCGCCCGCGGCCGTGCGCCGCAGGGGATACAGCACGCGGTCGGGATCGTTCTGGATCTCGGAGAAGGCGATGCCCTTGGGGCAGGCGTTGCCACGCGAGAGGGGATGCTCCTTGTCGGCGCGCAGCTGCACCAGGCGACCGTCCTCGACGGTGGCGATCAGGCCGCAGAGCGGCTCACAGATCCGGCAGTAGGTGGGAAGCTCGCGCGTGCTCACCTGTTCAAGACAACACCTGCGCCATCGTGAGGAACAACACATTTCCGGCCAAATCGGTCTGTTCCGCGCCGGATTCGAGCGCACCGATGCGCGCGCTGCGCCCATTGCCGTCGCCGTTCGAGTGCAGCCAGAGGAAACCCCGCTCGGCCAGATCCAGGGTGCGCGGCAACGCGGCCGCCACCGCGCGGGGAGCGGCGACACCCGCCAGGCTGACCCGGGTGGGTGTGGCGCGCAGGGTCGGCCAGGCGGCGGCGAAGCCGGGATGCAGCGGTCGATCCTCGACCTCGTCCTCGGGCACCCACATCAGATCCTGGCTCTCCATATTGCCGCGGGTGCGCAGGCGGTCGGCGGCATCGGCGATGACCGTGGTGTAGGTCCAGCCGCTCGGTGCGGTCGCGGTGACGCGCGAGCCGCGCACCCGGATCGACCCGGCGGGGATGCCCGCCTCCTCCTCGGCCTCGCGGACCGCGGCGTGCACGGTGGTCTCGTGGGAATCGCGGGCGCCGCCGGGCAGCGCCCAGGTTCCGCCCTGATGGGTCCAGGCGGCGCGGTGATGCAGCAGGACCGCCGACCCGCCGCCCTGCAGCGGGGCGCGCAGCAACAGTCCGGCAGCTCCGAAACGGCCCCATTGGCGGGTGCCATCCGGGCTTTCGGCCCAACCGTCACCGTCACCGCGCATCTTCGCAATCCCATCGTCCGACCGCGCCGAGAACTGCCGCGGGGATTCCCGCGTCACGGCGGCGGTACGTCCACAATAAGCTCAACCGCGAGCAACAAGTCGGTCGTTCGATTTCGGTCAGCAGGAGGTGAGGATGGCTCGCACCGAGGAGTTGGAGTTGGCGGAGCTGTCCCCGCGCGCGGCCGCCGCGGCCTGGCGGGAACGCTTCGCGACCACCGAGCTACGGTCCTTCGCGCAGTCCTCCCCCGCCAAATTGATCGCCGTCGGGCTGGTCCTGCTGAGTCTGTGCCTGACCGCGGGCATCGTGACCGCGACCGCCGTGACCAACCGGCAACACGCCCTCGACGTGCTGCTCGACCAGTCCGAGCCCGACGCCTATTCGGCGCAGCGGCTCTACACCTCGCTCTCGGTCGCCGACGCGTCGGCGGGCACCGCCTTCATTTCCGGTGGGCTGGAACCCAAACCGGTGCGCGACCGCTACAACCAGGCCGTCGGGGAGGCCGCGGCCGAACTGGTGACGCAGTCCAATCGCAGCGACGGGGACACCGACACGCATCTGCGCAGCGGCATCGCCACCGGGCTGCCGGTGTACACCGGCATCGTCGAGACCGCGCGGGCCAACAATCGCGGCGGGCAGCCGGTGGGCGCGGCCTATCTGAGCGAGGGCTCCAACCTCATGCAGGGCACGCTGCTGCCGATGGCGCAGGAACTGCAGGAGCACCGGTCCGCGGCCATCACCTCCACCCAGCGCAATCACGTGCGCCCGCCGTGGGGGGCCATCCTGCTGCCGCTGCTGGCGGTGGCGGCGCTGATCGCGGCGCAGCTGTTCCTGTTCCGGCGCTGGCACCGGGTGCTCAACCTCGGCCTGCTGCTGGCCAGCGCGACCATGGTGGTGCTGCTGGGCTGGACCGTGGTCGCCGGTTTCATCTCCGCGGTGGACACCACGCACGCCCGCGACGACGGCAGCATTCCGACCGCCGCGCTCACCGAGAGCCGCATCCTGGCCCAGCAGGCCCGCACCGCCGAGACCCTCAAGCTGGTGCGCCGCGACACCAGCGCCGACTACGACAGCACCTACGACCAGGCCATCGACAAGCTGGCGAACATCCTCTCCGGCTACGCCTCCGACAAGCCCGGCGCCAATGACGTGAAGACCGCCGCGACCGCCCTGGACCGCTGGCGGGCCGCCCACCAGCGCATGAACGACGCGCTGTCCAAGGGCGACTTCCTCGGGGCGGCCGCGGTGGCGACCGGTCCCGGCGCGAGCGAGGCCACCGCCCAGACCGACGCCCTCGACCGCGCCCTCGGCGACGGCATCGCCGAAACACGGAACACCTTGCGCGCCAATACTTCCCATGCAGCCCGCACCCTGGACCTGCTCGGGCCGGGCGCGCTGGTGCTGAGCACCGCCGCCGCCGTGCTGATCGCGGCCGGACTGTGGCCGCGACTACGGGAGTACCGATGACGCGAAGGCCGTTCCGCACCCTCACCGTCGGCGTCCTCGCGGCGACCGTGGCGCTCACGGCCGCCTGCGGCGACAACACTCCCCCGCCGCCCGCGCCGTCCACCCGGGTACCCAGCTATATCGAGCCGCCGCTGCCCTCGGGAGCCGTTGTCGCGCAGACGCAGACGAACCCGCCGCCCCCGGCGGCCGACTGCGGGGATCCGACCGCCAGCCTGCGCCCGAACGTGGTCCGGAGCGGGCCCGATATCGATGCCATCCGGGCGCGCGGCCGACTCCTGGTGGGACTGGATCCGGGCAGCAATCTGTTCAGTTTCCGGGATCCGACCACCGGCACGCTGGCGGGCTTCGACGTGGACATCGCCAAGGAGCTGGCACGCGATCTGCTCGGGGATCCCGGCGCGGTCGAGTATCGGATCCTGAGCTCCGCCGACCGCGAGAAGGCATTGGTGGAGCACACCGTCGACGTGGTGGTGAAGACCATGACCATCAATTGCGAACGGCGGCAGACGGTCACCTTCTCCACCTCGTACCTGCAGGCGCACCAGCGGGTGCTGACCGTGCGCGACTCGGGCATCAGGAGTCTCGCCGATCTGGCGGGGCGGCGGGTGTGCGTGGCGCTCGGCACCACGTCGCTGGAGCTGATCCGCCGCCAGCAGCCGGCCGCCTCGGTCCTGACCGTGCCCAGCTGGGCCGACTGCCTGGTGGTGCTGCAACAGCGGCAGGTCGACGCGGTCAGCACCGATGACACCGTGCTGGCCGGTCTGGCGCAACAGGATCCGGCCACCGAGGTGGTGGGCCCGAACCTGAGCACCGAGCAGTACGGCATCGGCATCTCCAAGGGATCCGACGATCTGGTCCGCTTCGTCAACGGCACCCTGGAACGCATCCGCGGCGACGGCACCTGGAACCGGCTCTACCAGCGTTGGCTGGCGCCCGAACTGGGCAACGCGGCCGTCCCGCCGCCCCCGAGGTATCAGGACTGACGATGACCACACCGTCCGGATCCGAGCACCCCGAACCCGACGACACCCGCGGGGCGGAGGAGCACACCCGTGCCACGGCACGCCCCGAAGCCGTGCGGCAGCACGGTGATTCCGTTGCACCCCCGGACGGCGCCGAGACGCGGGCGACCGCGCGCGAGGAGCTGACCGGCGAGGCAGCCGACCCGGGCGCCACGTCGGCGATGCCCCGACCGCATCCGGAGGGGACCCGGGCCGTCGCGCGGACCGAGTTGACCGGGCCCCATTGGCCCGCCCGGACCGAGGTCACGATGCGACCCGAACCCACCGGCGGCAGTGCGGAATTCGCCGCGACCGAGGGCACACCCCGTACTGAGATGACGCCGCGCACGGAGATGACGCCGCGCACCGAGCCCACCTCACACTCGGAGATCGGGCCGCCCGAGACCGGCGAGCCGGACCTCGCCGGCGATGCGGGCTCGACTGCGGGACAAGGTAATTCGGCCACCGGGAAGTCGACGAGCCCTACCGGCGAAGGCGAGCCCCGCACTCCGACGCGTCCGTCGCAGCGGACCGCGCGCATGACCCGGCCGCGACCCGTGGTGCGGCGGCTCGGGGCGGGGCTGGTGCCGATTCCCGCGGTGGAGCCGGTGGACCCGGAGAAGGCGGTGCTCGCGGATCCGGTGGTGGCCGAGGGGCGGCGGTTCTGCTGGCGCTGCGGCAAGCCGGTCGGGCGGGCCACGCCGACACAGCCGTCCACAACCACGGGCACCTGTCAAACCTGCGGCGCGCCTTACGATTTCCGTCCTTCGCTGCATCCCGGCGATCGAGTGGCGGGGCAGTACGAGATCCAGGGCTGCATCGCGCACGGCGGGCTGGGCTGGATCTATCTGGCCATCGACCGCAATGTGAGCGACCGCTGGGTGGTGCTCAAGGGCCTGTTGCACGCCGGTGACGCCGAGGCGCAGGCGGTCGCGGTGGCGGAGCGGCAGTTCCTGGCCGAGGTGGTGCACCCGAGCATCGTGAAAATCCACAACTTCGTGGAGCACGCGGGGCCGGACGGGACGCCGGTCGGCTACATCGTGATGGAGTACGTGGGCGGGCATTCGCTGCGCGATCTGCTCGATCACTATGCGCCCGACCGCATGCCGGTCACGGTCGCCATCGCGTACCTGCTGGAAATCCTTCCGGCGCTGGACTATCTGCATTCGGTCGGGCTGGCCTACAACGATCTCAAGCCGGACAACATCATGATCACCACCGATCGGGTGGAGCTCATCGACCTGGGCGCGGTCAGCCAGTTCGAGGCGTACGGAAACCTGTACGGCACCAGGGGATATCAGGCTCCCGAGATCGCCCACACCGGGCCGACGGTGGCCTCCGACATCTACACCGCGGGCCGCACGCTGGCGGTGCTCACCCTGCACCTGCCGATGGAGCGGGGCGCGTATGTGGACGGCATCCCGGATCCGAAGGACGAGCCGATCCTGGCCCGGCACCAGTTCCTGTACCGGCTGCTGCTGCGCGCCACCCATCCGGACCCGGAGCGCCGCTTCGCCTCCGCCCGGCTGCTGAGCACCCAGCTCACCGGTGTGCTGCGCGAGATCCTGGCCGTCGAGACCGGCACCGAGCATCCGCAGCTGTCCACGCTTTTCAGCCCGCCGCGCACCAGTTTCGGCACCGGCGAACTGATCGCGCAGACCGACGGCATCATCGACGGCGTCGCCCGCGACACCCTGCTGCAGCCCGGCGACGTGGTGGCCGCGCTGCCGGTGCCGATCATCGATCCGGGCGACCCGTCCGCGCCGCTGCTGGCCGGGGCCGCCCACCCCGAACCCCGCCACGCCCTCGACGAGCTGCGGCACGCCCGCCAGCGCGCCACGGCCGAACCCGGCGGCGCGCCCGAGACTTTCGAACTGGAGGTGACCCTCGCCGAGGCGCGGGCGCATCTGGATCTCGACGAGCCCGCCGCCGCACGCCTGCTGCTGACCCGGCTCACCGACGACCCGCAGCCGCCCGCCCCGGATTGGCGCATCGACTGGTATCTGGGTCTGACCGAACTGCTGGAACTGGAGTACGAGCGCGCCTTCGCCCGCTTCGACGCCGTCCTCGAGGCGCTGCCCGGCGAGATCGGACCCAAACTGGCCCTGGCCGCCACCGCGGAACTCATTCTGCAGCACTGGGATTCACCGGATCCGGAGGAATGGCGCGCCTACGCCGAAAGCTACTACTCCACCGTATGGCGCACCGACCGAGGCGTGGTGAGCGCCGCCTTCGGCCTGGCCCGCCAACTCGCCGCCGCTGGCAACATCACCGCCGCCGTCCACGCCCTGGACCAGGTGCCCCCCGCCTCCCGCCATTACGCCGAAGCCCGCATGACCGCCATCCTCATGCTCCTGACCTGCGCTCCCGCAGCGGAATTGGATGAAGCGACCCTGCAGGTGGCCGCAGCGCGCGTCCAGGATCTCCCCCCGGGCGAGGGCCGAGCGCCCCAATTGCGCATCCTCGCCCTCGGCATCGCCTTGGGCTGGGTGCAGGCCGGCAAGCGCCCGAAGTCCCCCAACGCCAAGCTCTTCGGATCGCCCTTCACCGAACGCGACCTACGCCGCGGCATCGAAACCGGCCTCCGCGGCCTGGCCCGCTCCGCCCCAGCCCGCACCCACCGCTACGCCCTGGTCGACCTGGCCAACGCGGTGCGCGCCAAATCCTGGTTCTGACACAGCGTGTTCCGGTGCCGGGTGGCCGGGCGGCAGCCCGGACCATCATGGCGGCGTGCCGACGCATCGCCCCCGGAAGGGTCCCGTGTCGCCCGCAGTGGTCTCGGGGGCAGCCAGAAACCGCGGGACCGGCGAGGGAAGGTCAGTCCCTACCGCGGTTGTGCGTGGTGCGACACGGGGTTCCGGTGGACCGGGGAGGAACCTCGATCCGGCCTTCACGATGCCAGCAGCATCATGATGATTTCGTGAAGCCCGCCGAAACGGCAGACTCGGGTCAGCCGACCAGGTCGGCGGACGAGCGGGCGATGGCCAGTTCTTCGTTGGTCGGCACGACCAGCACCGCGATCTCGGAGTCGTCGGTGGAGATGCGGCGGGCCGCCTTGGAGCGCTCGGCATTGCGGGCCTCGTCGATGCGGATGCCGTAGTTCTCCAGCCCGGCCAGCGCCTCGGCGCGCACGTGCGCGTCGTTCTCGCCGACACCGGCGGTGAAGGTGATGGCGTCGACCTTGCCCAGGTCGATGAGGTACGCGCCGAGGTAGCGGCGCAGGCGGTGGATGTAGACGTCGAACGCCAATTTCGCGGTGGGGTGGCCGGTTTCGATGAGCTGGCCCAGTTCGCGGAAGTCGTTGACGCCGGAGATGCCCTTGATGCCGGAGTGCCGGTTGAGCAGGTTGTCCACATCGTCCACCCCCATGCCCGCGGTGCGGATCAGGTGGAAGATGATGCCCGGGTCCAGATCTCCGGAGCGGGTGCCCATGACCAGGCCCTCGAGCGGGGTCAGGCCCATGGTGGTGTCCACGGCCTGTCCGGCGCGGATCGCGGAGGCGGACGCGCCGTTGCCCAGGTGCAGCACGATCTGGTTCAGCTCGGAACGGTCCTTGCCGAGGAACGCCGCGGCCCGGCCCGAAACGTAGTCGTGTGAGGTGCCGTGGAAGCCGTACTTGCGAATACCGTGCGCGGCAGCGGTTTCCGCGTCGATCGCGTAGGTCTTGGCGGCGGCCGGCAGGTTGTGGAAGAACGCGGTGTCGAACACCGCGACCTGCGGCACGTCCGGCAGCAGCGCGCGGGCGGACTCGATGCCGATGACGTTCGGCGGATTGTGCAGCGGGGCAAGGGAAGACAGGTCGATGATGGCCTTGACCACGTCGTCGTCGATCAGCGTCGGCTGATAGAAGACCTCACCGCCGTGCACCACCCGGTGTCCGACCGCGCCCAGATCGGCGTGCGCCAGATCCTGGCCGGAGGTCTTGAACAGGTCGAACACCACGTGCAGGCCCGCCGCGTGATCGGCGAGCGGCCCCCGGTACTCGAAAGTCTCGGCGCCCGAATTGTGTTCGACCGTCACGACGTCGCTCTCGACGTCCTCGCCGATGCGCTGCACCACGCCCGAGGCCGCGACCTCGGCCGACTCCGGATCCAGCAGCTGGTATTTGATGGACGAGGAACCGGAGTTGATCACCAGTACCTTCATTGCGCCTCCTGTTGGGCTTGAATGGCGGTGATGGCGACGGTGTTCACGATGTCGGCGACGAGAGCGCCGCGCGAGAGGTCGTTGACCGGCTTGCGCAGACCCTGCAGCACGGGCCCGATGGCCACGGCTCCGGCGCTGCGCTGCACCGCTTTGTAGGTGTTGTTACCCGTATTGAGATCCGGGAAGATGAAGACCGTCGCCTGACCCGCCACCTCGGAATTGGGCAGCTTGGTCCGGGCGACCGCCGGTTCGATGGCGGCGTCGTACTGAATCGGGCCCTCCACCAACAGTTCCGGGGCACGCTCGTGCACCAGGTGGGTGGCGGCGCGGACCTTGTCGACGTCCGCGCCGGAGCCGGATTCACCGGTCGAGTACGAGAGCATGGCCACCCGCGGGTCGATGCCGAACTGGGCGGCGGTGCGGGCGGAGGAGACGGCGATATCGGCCAGCTGTTCCTGGGTCGGATCCGGCACCACGGCGCAGTCGCCGTACACCAGCACACGATCCGCGAGACACATGAGGAACACCGACGACACCGTGGACACGCCCGGCGTGGTCTTGATGATCTCGAAGGACGGCCGGATGGTGTGCGCGGTGGTGTGCGCCGCACCCGACACCATGCCGTCGGCCACCCCCATGTGCACCATCATGGTGCCGAAATACGAGATGTCGCTCATGAATTCGCGGGCGCGGTCCACCGTCATGCCCTTGTGGGCACGCAGGCGGGCGTACTCCTCGGCGAATTCGTCGCGCAGGGGGCAGGTCTTGGGGTCGAGCACCTCGGCGGCCTCGATGTCCACGCCCAGTTCGGCGGCGCGGCCGCGGATGGCCGCCTCCTCGCCGAGAATGGTCAGATCCGCGATCTTGCGCTGCAGCACGCGGCCGGCGGCCCGCAGAATGCGGTCGTCGTCGCCCTCGGGCAGCACGATGCGCTTGCGGTCGTTGCGGGCGCGCTCGATGAGCTGGTACTCGAACATCTGCGGGGTGACGACGCTCGGGATGGGAACCTCGATCTGCCGCAGCAGTTCTCGCGGATCGACCCGCTCCTCCATGACGGCCAGCGCCGTGTCCACCTTGCGGATGCTGGACAGCGAGACCCGGCCGCGGGTGAGCGCGGTGGCCTTGGCGGTCTCGAAGGTGCCGAGATCGGTGGAGAGGATGGGCAGCTTGGGCTTGAGCCCGGCCATCAGGCGGGCAATCGACGGCTCGGGCAGCATGCCGCCGTTCATGATGATGCCGGCCAGCGACGGAAAGCCTTCCGCCTCATGGGCGTTCACCAGGGCCAGCAGCACGTCGGAGCGATCGCCGGGGGTGATGACGGCCATGCCGTCCTCGAGACGTTCCAGAATGTGCTCGGCGGTCATGCCGCCGACGATGACCTCGAGCGCCTCGCGCTGCATGAGTTCCGAATCGCCGCTGTAGAGTTCGCCGCCGATGGCCTCGCGCAGCTCCTCCATGGTGGGGGCCTGCAGCAGCGGCACCTCGGGCAGCGCCCAGGACGGCACCATGGCCACCTGCTTCAGCACATCGGCGTCGGCCTCGAGCTGTTCGGGCTCGCAGCGGTTGGCGACCACGGCCACCAACTTGGCGTGCTCGGCGTTCAGTTCACCCCGGCACAGCTCCACCAGCTGGCCCAATTCCTCTGGGGTGCGGCCGATTCCGCGCACCACCAGCAGCACGGGCGCACCGAGGTTCACGGCGATGCGGGCGTTGTAGCGCAGTTCGCTGGGGCTGGCGACGTCGGTGTAGTCGGAGCCGATGATGAGCACGGCGTCGCACTGCTTGGCGACGGCGTGATAGCGCATGACGATCTCGCTGATCGCCGCGTCCGGATCCTCGTGCACCTGTTCGTAGGTGACGCCGATCGCCTGGTCGTAGTCGACGTCGGAGGTGGAGTGCTCGAGCAGCAGCTCGAGGATGTAATCGCGTCCGGTCGCGGACCGGGTGATCGGCCGGAAGACGCCCACGCGGGGCGTGGTCGCGGCGAGTGCCTGGAGGACGCCCAGCGCCACCGTCGACTTGCCGGTGTCGCCCTCGGGGGACGCGATGTACACGCTGGAAACCGGTGTGGCAGCCATGAGCAGAAGACTACCGACCGTTTTCGGCCGATTTCCGCTCTTGCCTGGCAACACGTCAAGCGCGATTGGTTATGCACAATTGCTATAGATTCGTCAAGGCCCGTTCTACCGGCCATTTCCCGCTGAGCCTATACCCGGCCCCGGGTGCAGGAGACTGCAATCACATGACATATGTCCCGCTCGGAGGCCGGTTTTCCGCCCACCGGCGGCACACCGGGAGCGGACTCCGCAAGGGTTGTCCGTCCCCGGATGCCGCCGGTTGGGGTGTGATCTGGAACGCCTCAGAGGGCCCGCAGGCGGGGAGCCAGGTCGCGCTGGAACAGGTCCAGAAAGCGGCGCTGGTCGTGGCCGGGCGCGTGGAACACCAGGTGGTTCAGGCCCGCATCCAAGTAGGGCTTGATCTGCTCGACGGCCTGGTCCGGATCGCTGGCCACGATCCAGCGCTTGGCGATCTGCTCGATCGGCAGCGCGTCGGCCGCGGCCTCCATCTCGATCGGGTCGGTGATGGAGTGCTTCTGTTCGGGGGTCAGCGACAGCGGGGCCCAGAAACGCGTATTCTCCAGCGCCAGTTCGGGATCGGTGTCGTAGGAGATCTTGATCTCGATCATCCGGTCGATGTCGTCGACGGTGCGGCCCACCTTGGCCGCGCCCTCGGCGACGGCGGGCATGAGCTTCTCGGTGTAGAGGTCCATGCCCTTGCCGGAGGTGCAGATGAAACCGTCGCCCGCGCGTCCCGCGTAGCGCGCCACCAGCGGACCGCCCGCGGCGATGTAGACCGGGATGCCGCCCTTGGGCACGTCGTAGATGGAGGCGCCGACGGTCTTGTAGTACTGGCCGTCGAAGTCGGTGCGCTCACCCGTCCACAGCGCGCGCATGAGGTCGACCGACTCGCGCAGGCGTGCGAAACGCTCCTTGAACTCCGGCCATTCACCGGTGTAGCCGGTGGCGATCTCATTGAGCGCCTCGCCGGAGCCGACGCCGAGCATGACGCGGCCGGGGTACAGGCAGCCCATGGTCGCGAAGGCCTGCGCGATGACCGCCGGGTTGTAGCGGAAGGTCGGGGTCAGCACCGAGGTGCCGAGCTGAATGCGCTTCGTGCGCTCGCCGACCGCGGCCAGGAAGGCCAGCGAGAACGGGGCGTGGCCGCCATTGTGCCGCCACGGCTGGAAGTGGTCGGAGACCGTGGCGCTGTCGAGGCCGTGCGCCTCCGCCTCCACTGCCAGCTCCACCAGTTCACGCGGGCCGAACTGCTCCGCGGACGCCTTGTAACCGAGCTTGAGGTCCTTCACCTGGGCACTCCTATCGCCTTGCTGCGCTTGGGTGGTGCGGGCCAACCTCCCGCTCTTCTTCGCACCCTAGGTCAGACGCCGGATGCGGTGCGGCAGGGGTCACACCCAAGGCTGAAACCCCAGCGACGTCGGCAGGTATTCCGCCCTTGCGGCACAGCCAAAGGCCGCGGCCCGGCTCGATTCTGGACTGACGGAGCGGGGGAGCGAAGCGGAGGAGCGGAGGAGGGAAGAATCGAGCTTGCAGGGCCGCGGCCAGCCGGAGCGAAGCGGAGGCAAATAGACTCTGGCGCGTGACCAACTCGAGTGCAGACCCGATCCTCTCCTACCTGACCGACATGGACGGCGTCCTGGTGCACGAGAACCACATGGTGCCCGGGGCCGATCAGTTCCTCGCCGAACTGCGCGACAACGACATCCCGTTCCTGGTCCTCACCAACAACTCCATCTACACCGCGCGCGATCTGCAGGCCCGGCTCAAGCACACCGGCCTCGACATCCCCGTCGATTCCATCTGGACCTCCGCGCTGGCCACCGCGACCTTCCTCAACGAGCAGCGCCCCGGCGGCACCGCCTATGTGGTCGGCGAATCCGGCCTCACCACCGCGCTGCACGAAATCGGTTACATCCTCACCGATTCCGAGCCGGACTACGTGGTCCTCGGCGAAACCCGTACCTACTCTTTCGAAGCCATCACCACCGCCATCCGGCTCGTCGCGGCGGGCGCGCGCTTCATCGCCACCAACCCCGACGCCACCGGCCCCTCGCGCGAGGGCATTCTCCCGGCCACCGGCTCGGTCGCGGCCCTCATCACCCAGGCCACCGGCAAGAAGCCCTACTACGTCGGCAAGCCCAACCCGCTGATGATGCGCTCGGCACTGCGCCGCATCGGCGCGCACTCGCAGTCCACGGTCATGATCGGCGACCGGATGGACACCGACGTCATCGCGGGTCTGGAGGCCGGCATGCGGACCATTCTGGTCACCACCGGCATCTCCACCCCGGCCCTGGTCGAGCAGTTCCCGTACCGCCCGACCGCCATCCTGCCGTCGGTCGCCGCCCTGGTCGGCAAGACCAAGGACCCGTTCGCGCCCTAGTCAGGCCACATCCGTCGCGTCGTCCTCGAGTGCGTCGAGGGCGGCCGACAGGGTCGTCAGCGCGTCGACGATACGGGCGAATTCGTCCTTACCCACCTGCGCCACCAGCCGTTTCGCCATGGCGGCGTGCTGGGGATCGATCCGCCGGACCGCGTCGTGCCCCGCTTCGGTGATGGCCACCAGCTTCGCGCGACGATGAGCGGGGTTGGGCCGATATTCGACGAACCCCTTGTCCGCCAGCACATCCGCCACGCGCTGCACGCTCTGGCGGGTGATACCCATCTCCCGGGCGATGCCCGCGACCGGCAACGGCTCGTGCAGGATCGCGCCGAGCACCTGCCACCAGGCCACGGTGATGCCGGAGGGCTTCGCCAATTCCTCTGCGATCGCGAGGAATTGGCCGTTCAGCTTGAACGAGGTGACCGCCGCCGCGCCGAAGAGCTGCTGCGCGGTGCGGGTCATTTCGCGGCCCCCGCGCGCTGCTGTTCATACTCGAACAGCTCGTAAAAGCCTGCCGGATCATTGTTTCCGTACAGCTTGTACCAGGCCGCGAGCACGTGCGGCTCGTAGAGACCCAGGCGGGTAAAGATCGCGCGGGCGAAATCCACCGGCCGAACACCGCTGGCCGTGATCAGATCCCCGTCCACCACCGCCGTCTCGTACACGAACTTCCCACCACCCGAATATCCGCTCGAGGCAAGATATCCCGCGTCATTGCTGGTGTGCGGCCGATCGTCGAGCAATCCCTCTTCCGCGAGCCCGAAGGTCGCGCCACAGATCGCCGCGACCGGAACTCCCGCCGCGAGAAACTCCCGCGCCTTGCGCGCGAAGGGTTTCAGCGCGTCGGTGTGCCACAGATGCGCGCCCGGCAGGATCAGCATGGCGCTGTCCGCCGGCTTCAGGTCGTCGAGCGCGATGTCCGGAGTGACCCGCAGACCGCCCTCCGACAACACCGCGCCGGAGCCCGATCCCACGGTGCGAACCTGCCAGGTGCCCGGCTCCCATTGCCACGACGGGCGATTGATGTGCGCGGTCGCGTGACCGCATTCCCAGTCGGCGAAGGTGTCGTAGACGGCCATGTGGACTGTTTTCATCATGACAGCATGCTGTCAGATTTGACAGCATGCTGTCAATCAATTTCCGATCCTCCGCCGGCATCAAGCGACCTCACGGACCGCGTCGGCGACGGCGCGGAAGTCCTTGCGCAGGATGTGGTCGTGGTTGCTGGCCACCTTGGCACTGAGCCGGATGTGCGGATTCCGTTCGCAGACACCGCCGACGGCGGCGCGGATCTTCTCCTGCTCGTCACCGCGGCTGCCGAAGGACGCACCCGACGCGAGGACGTACCGGGTCTGGACGGTGATGTTGTCGAGGACCGGGCCCAGCGCCTCCGTACGGGAGATCTTGCCCAGTTCGATATTGCTCTCGGCCTGCTGCGCGGGGGACAGCTTCGGGGTCAGACCCGTCGGGCGCAGCAGGACGGTGATCGGGGCGAGCCGCTTGAACAGCTTGCGGATGCGCGCCTCCATCGCGTCGTCGAGCCAGTCGGAGGGCTCCGCGCCGTCGACCAGGACCGCACCGAGCGCCCGCTCCGGATTGCGGCTCGCCCAGTGCGCGGCGATGAAAGCGCCGTAGGACCAACCGATCACGATCGCCTTCTCGACACCGCGGGCGGCGAGGACGGCATCCACGTCGTGGACGCACGCCTCGAAGGAGTAGTCCGCCGACTTCAGTGACTTCTTGCCGCGCGCCCGCTCGTCGAAGGTGATGTGGCGGAAGCCGTCACCGAGGTCGGCGATGACCTTGGCCCAGTAGCCCTGGGTGGCGAACTGGCCGTTGAGGTAGATCACCGGGATGCCATCGCCGCCGGTGTCGGTGGTGAACAGGGCGGTGTCGTCGACCGGAACCATGCCGGACCAGGTGGAAGTGGTGGAGGAGTTGTTCTTCGTCATGAGAACAACCTTCGGCGGCGGGCCTGATATCGCGCTGACACGCGCCTGACGTCCGCGCTGACACTGTCACCGGAGGCCGGACGGCACACCGAAAAGGGCCGGAACCCTTCGGTTCCGGCCCTTTTCGGACGATCGTCGGATCAGCTCAGCGCCTGATCCAGGTCGTTGAGGAGGTCTTCGACATCCTCGAGACCGATGGAGATGCGAAGCACGCCGTCGGTGATGCCCACTGCCGCACGACCTTCCGGACCCATGGCCCGGTGGGTGGTGGTTGCGGGGTGGGTGATCAGGGTCTTCGCGTCACCGAGGTTGTTGGAGATGTCGATGATGCGCAGCCGGTTGAGCACCTCGAACGCGCGCTTCTTGGCCTCGTGCTCGGGGGCCTTCAGCTCGAAGGTGATGACCGTGCCGCCGCCGGACATCTGGCGCTTGGCCAGCTCGTACTGCGGGTGCGAGGAGAGGAAGGGGTACTTCACCCACGCCACCGACGGGTTGTTTTCCAGGAACTGGGCGATCCTCAGGGCGGAGTCCACCGACTGACGCAGGCGCAGCGGCATGGTCTCCAGGCCCTTGAGCAGCGTCCAGGCGTTGAAGGGGCTCAGCGCCGGACCGGTGTGGCGCATGAGGTTCTTCACCGGACCGTCGATGTAGTCCTGCGGTCCCAGGATCGCGCCGCCCAGCACCCGGCCCTGGCCGTCGATGTGCTTGGTGCCCGAGTAGACGGTGATGTCCGCGCCCAGGTCGAAGCCGCGCTGCAGCAGCGGGGTGGCGAAGACGTTGTCCAGCGCCACCTTCGCGCCCGCCGCGTGCGCGAGGTCGGAGACCGCGCGCACATCGGTGAGGGTCTGCATGGGGTTGGAGGGGGTCTCGAAGAAGACGGCCTGGGTCGGCACCGACAGCGCCTGCTCCCACTGGTCCAGATCCTCGCCGTCGACGAAGACGGTCTCCACGCCCCAGCGCGGCAGGATCTCGTTGGCCACCACGAAGCAGGAGCCGAACAGGCTGCGCGCCGCGACCAGGCGGTCGCCGGCGGACAGCAGCGCGCCCAGCGCGGTGAAGACCGCCGACATGCCCGACGCGGTCGCGAAACAGGCTTCCGCGCCGTCGATCAGGCGCAGCCGCTCCTCGAACATGGCGACCGTCGGGTTGCCGTAGCGGGAGTAGACGAAGTGCTCGATATCGCCGGTGAAGGAAGCCTCCGCCGCCTCGGCACTCTCATAGACGAAACCCGAATTGAGGAACAGCGCCTCGGAGGTCTCGTCGAAACCCGAACGCCGGGTGCCGCCCCGCACGGCCTGCGTGGCGGGGCCGACGCCCTCGGGAAGCGGCTTGTCGAAAGAGCCACCGGTGATCATGACTGCCTCCACGGGAGTCCGTCGGCGCGCCAGCCGGTGCTGCCGCGATGACCTTGGCCGTCCAGCGCGCCCTCGAAACCGTCGACCACGTTGAAGGACGGGGTGATGCCGACGGCGGTGGCCGCGGTCGCCGCGCCGATGGAGCGCTGGCCGGACCGGCAGATGAACAGCACGGGCGCCTCCGAATCCGGATTCCGGTCGGCGAGGGCCTGCTTGAGCTGGTCCACGAAGCGCGCGTTGGGCGTGCCGGTGGCGTCCACCCATTCGATCAGCGCGGTCGTCCGGCCGATGTCGCTGGTGTCGGGCACGCCGACGAATCGCCATTCCGCCTCGGTGCGCACATCGATCAGCACCGCATCCGGATTGTCGCGCAACAACTCCCACGCCTGCTTCGGCGTGATGTCACCCTTGTACTTCATATGCGCCGCGTTCACCTGTACCTCCCGTGAATCCGCACTTGCCGCATCGCTTGCTCGATGCGAGGCCAGGTCGTCACCCGGAGCACCCCACCGCGGAGGAGGGTTGCCGACCAGCCAGCCGGGGCTTGACGCTGGTACTCATGACCTGGGATGAGAGTGCCGAAAGATTGGCTTCCCTGTCAAACCCCTGCCCAGTATTCGGACCTTGTCACGAATTGCAGACCAACCAGCGGGAATTCTCCCGGGTGAAGTGCCAGGTCGAGGTGGACTGGGTGCCGTCGGCGGTGACGGTGACCTCGGCCGTCGCCGTGGCGCCGTCGACTTTCGCGTCGGTGAGCTTGTCGAAGCCGATCTGTCCCCCGGCCGCGATGGCGAGCTTCAGCGGGTTGTCGTTCTCGTCGAATCCCTTGCAGGCCAGAGCCGGATCGTTCTTGCCGGTGTCGCTGCGGGACTTGATGAAGTTGCCCGCCGCGACCGAGAGCCGGTCGGAATCTGTGACATTCTTCTCAACCGGCGAGACCAGGGTGGCGATCACGATGCCCAGGATCACGGCGGCGATCACACCCGCCGCCACCAGGAACGGCCACATGCTCCGCGTCTCGTCCTGATCGATCGGTACCGATGTCTCCTCGACTGTCTCCTCGGCGTCGCTCATGGGTAGATCATGCCTGGCATTCCGGCAGTTTCACGCCCTGCGCGCGGAGGGTCCCGTGCGCCATCGATAGAATCAGCAGAATTTCCGACAAAGCGCGGGAATAGCAGGACAACGCAGCAACGCTGCAGCGTCGGGGGCCAACGGCGGCCCATCGAGGCCAGGACGTCAACTTAGCCTAAGCTAAGAACGACGGCTAAGTTCAGACGGCAAGTTAGTTTCGACCCAAAGGGTGCGCGGAAGAATGACCGAACAGAGTGCAGCGACTCGCCCGCTACGCATTGCGATCGTGGGCGCAGGACCGGCCGGTATTTACGCCGCCGACGCCTTGATGAAGTCCGATGCCCCCACCGGTTTCGGCGGGGTGAGCATCGATCTCTACGAGCGCATGCCCGCGCCCTTCGGCCTGATCCGCTACGGCGTCGCCCCCGACCACCCGCGCATCAAGGGCATCATCACCGCGCTGCACAAGGTCCTGGACAAGGACTCGGTGCGCCTGCTCGGCAATATCGACTACGGCACCGACATCACCCTCGAGGATCTGCGTCAGTTCTACGACGCGGTCATCTTCTCCACCGGCGCCAATGCCGACCGCGCCCTGGAGGTTCCGGGCATCGATCTGGACGGCTCCTACGGCGCGGCGGACTTCGTGTCCTGGTACGACGGGCACCCGGACGTGCCGCGCACCTGGCCGCTGGAGGCGGAGAAGGTCGCCGTGCTCGGTGTCGGCAATGTCGCCCTGGACGTGGCGCGCGTGCTGGCCAAGACCGGTGACGAGCTGTTGCCGACCGAGATTCCACCGAACGTTTACGACGGCCTGAAGGCCAACAAGGCCCTCGAGGTGCACGTGTTCGGCCGCCGCGGTCCCGCGCAGGCCAAGTTCACCCCGCTCGAGCTGCGCGAGCTCGACCACTCGCCGACCATCGAGGTCATCGTCGATCCCGAGGACATCGACTACGACGAGGGCTCCGAGGCCGCGCGGCGGCACTCCAAGCAGGTCGACATGATCTGCAACACGTTGGAGCAGTGGGCCATTCGCGATGTGGGCAACCGCCCGCACAAGCTGTTCCTGCACTTCTTCGAGAACCCCTCGGAAATCCTCGGCGAGAACGGCAAGGTCGTGGGCCTGCGCACCGAGCGCACCCAGCTCGACGGCACCGGGAACTGCAAGGGCACCGGCGAATTCAAGGACTGGGACATCCAGGCCGTGTACCGCGCGGTGGGCTACCTGTCGCAGAACATCCCGTCGCTGCCCTTCGACGACCAGGCCGGCACCGTGCCCAACGAGGCCGGACGCGTGCTGGTCAACGAGGACGCCGACGGCGCGGACCGCTACGAGCCCGCCACCTACGTCACCGGCTGGATCAAGCGCGGCCCGGTCGGCCTCATCGGCCACACCAAGGGCGACGCCAACGAGACCATCGCCTGCCTGCTCGACGACGCCGCGAACTTCACCCCGGCCCCCAAGCCGGAGCCCGACGCCGTGACCGAGTTCCTCGAGGGCAAGGGCATCCCCTTCACCACCTGGGCCGGCTGGTACCGCCTCGACGCGCACGAGCGCGCCCTGGGCGAGCCGCAGGGCCGCGAGCGCGTGAAGGTCGTCGAGCGCGAGGACATGCTGGCCGCCTCCGAGCCCGATAAGGTCTGAGCCCGGCAAGATCGTCTGACCAGGGCCAATCCGCTTGCCGGACAAGGTTGTCCACACATGTCACCGTTCTGAGGCATGCTGATCACGTGTTCGATGCCCATCTCCACATCTTCGATCCGCGGTTCCCGCTGGCGGAGAACGAGGGCTACCTGCCCGACCCGTACACCATCGCCGACTATCGCAAGCGCATGTCCCGCTTCGATATCGACGGTGGTGCCGTGGTCAGCGGGTCGTTCCAGGGCACCGATCAGAGCTACCTGCTGGCAGCCCTGGACGCGCTCGGCGCGGGCTGGGTGGGCGTCACCATGCTGCCGGTCGACGCCGCCGACGCGCAGATCATCGATCTGAATCGTGCCGGGGTGCGGGCCATCCGGTTCAACCTCAAGCGCGCGGGCGGCGACATCGTCGGGCTGACCATGCTCGCCCTGCGGGCCTATGAACTGGCCGGATGGCATGTGGAGCTCTACATCGACGGGTCCATGCTGGGCTCGCTGGAACCGGTCATCACCAAACTGCCCAAGCTGTCCATCGACCACCTGGGCATGTCCGACGAATGCCTGCCGTACCTGCTCAACCTGGTCGACCGCGGGGCCAAGGTGAAGGCGTCGGGCTTCGGGCGGGTGTCGATGAACGTCGGCTCGGCGCTGCGCAAGATCCACACCGTGAATCCGGAAGCCCTGATGTTCGGGACCGATCTCCCGGGCACCCGCGCCGACCGGGCGTTCCGGGACACCGACATCTCCGTGATCGCCGACGCGGTGGGTTCGGACCTGCACAAGGTGCTCGAGGACAATGCCCGGGCCTTCTACGGCCTGCCCGCCAAGGACCGGACCCTCACGGACCCGGAGACCATGCGGATGGCCTCGGGCGAGCTGCCGACCCTGCGCATCCCCCGCTCGGAGCTGCCGAAACCGCCTCCGCCGGACACGCTCCCGCTGCCCATCGTCGACAACTGAGTGATCCCGCCCACCCTGCCGTCCCGCATCACCCTCGCGTTATTGTCGTAGCGTCAACACCGGTTCGTGAGCCGGTGCTCAGGATTCGACGACGAACCGAGGTAGGGCGTGAGCACTCCATCCACCGCCAAGCAGGGCCCGCTCGCGGGCATCCGAGTAGTCGAACTGGCCGGCATCGGCCCCGGTCCGCACGCGGCACTGCTGCTCGCCGATCTCGGCGCGGACGTGGTGCGGGTGCAGCGGCCCGGCGGATTCCCCGGATTCATGGAACGCCCGCAGTGGCGCGGCCGCACCATCGTCGAGGCCAACCTCAAGGATCCGGCCGACATCGAGAAGGTGCTCGGGCTGATCGCCAAGGCCGACGTGCTCATCGAGGGCTTCCGGCCCGGCGTCACCGAGCGCATGGGGCTGGGCCCCGAGGCCGCCCTGGAACGCAATCCGCGCCTGGTCTACGGCCGCATGACCGGCTGGGGCCAGCACGGTCCGCTGGCCGACCGCGCCGGGCACGACATCAACTACATCTCGCTCACCGGCGTGCTGAACGCCATCGGCCGCAAGGGCGAACGCCCCGTCCCGCCGCTGAACATGGTCGGCGACTTCGGCGGCGGCTCCATGTTCCTGGTCTTCGGTATCCTCGCCGCGCTGGTCGAGCGGCAGAGCTCCGGCAAGGGTCAGGTCATCGACTCCGCCATGATCGATGGTGCGCTGGCGCTCTCGCACATGATCTGGGGCATGAAGGGCATGGGCCTGTGGTCCGATGAGCGCGGCACCAACCTGCTCGACACCGGCATGGCCTTCTACGACACCTACGAGACCTCCGACGGCAAGTACATGGCCGTGGGCTGCATCGAGCCGCAGTTCTACGCGGAACTGCTCCAGGGGCTGGAGATTTCACCCGAGGGCCTGCCCCACCAGCTCGACCCGGCGGGTCAGGACCAGCTGCGCAAGCTGTTCACCGAGAAGTTCAAGACCAGGACCCGCGACGAGTGGTGGGCGATCTTCGAGCACACCGACGCCTGCACCACCCCGGTGCTGACCTTCACCGAGGCCGAACAGAATCCGCACATCCAGGCCCGGACCGGTCTCATCGAGATCGACGGCGTCGTGCAGCACGCCCCGGCCCCGCGTTTCTCGCGCACCCCGTCCGGCGTCCCGACCCCGCCGCCGAACGAGGGCACCCCGATCGAAACCGTCTGGGCGGACTGATCTTTCGCCGGACAACCGAACGCCCCCTGTGGAATCCACAGGGGGCGTTGACTTTTCCGATGCGGCGGACGAGTCCCTTACGGGGCGACGAGCTGGATGTCGAGCTCGATGGCGATCTTGTCGCTGAGCATGGCGTTGGGCATGCCCGGGGCGACACCGAAGTCGCTGCGCTTGATGGTGCCCGAGGCGGTGAAGCCCGCGTGCTCCTTGTTGTCCTGCGGGAAGACCTGCACGCCGCCCCACTCGACCTCGAGGGTGACGGGCTTGGTGATGCCGCCGATGGTGGCCTCGCCGGTGACCTCGAACTCCTCGGCCAGCTTGACCGGCTCGGGCACGCGGAAGGTCAGGTGCGGGCGGTTGGCGACATCGAGGATGTCGGCGGTGCGGACGTGGCCGTCGCGCATCTCGTTGCCGGTGTCGAAGGAGTCGAAGTAGATGGTGGCCTCGATGGCCGCCTCGCCGGCGTCGTTCACGACGAAACCGGTCTCGAAGCGGTTGAAGCGGCCGCGGACCTTGGAGATGCCCAGGTGCTTCACGGTGAAGTTGACCGAGGAGTGGTTGGCGTCGAGGGTCCAGGCGCCGGGGGCGAGGGTGGTCTGCTCGGAAGTCGTCATGCCATGAGATTAAGTGGACCGTGGTCCGCTTATCCAGGCCGTGGTTATCCTGGGATTGGCAGGGCGGGGATAACGGAACCAGGACCGGGCACTATGGAGAGGTGTCCCGCTCCGAATTCGCCGAGTTCCTGATCGCGCGCCGCGCCCAGCTACAACCCGAGGATGTCGGGTTGCCGGCCGGTCGACGCCGCCGCACACCCGGCCTGCGCCGCGAAGAGGTCGCCGCGCTCGCGGGCGTCAGCGCAGACTACCTGGCCCGGCTCGAACAGGGCCGCGATACCAATCCCTCCGCCGCCGTGCTGGTCGCACTCGCGGAAGCATTGCGGCTCAACGAGATCGAGAAACACCACTTCGGCAAGCTGGCGCTCGGACTGGAACAGAAGGCCAGCTGCCCCTCCTCCGGGCAGGCGCGGGAAGAGGTGTCCGAAACCATCCAGGCCGTCATCGACGCCCTGCAGCCGACGCCCGCGTTCGTGCTCGGCCGCTGGCTGAACCTGCTGTCCGGGAATCCTTCCTTCCGCGACTTCGCCGAACCGCTCGGAATGTTCGACGCCGAGGCCCACGGCAATTTCGCCATCTACGTCTTCGGCCACCCGGCCGCCCGGAAAACCATCCTGAACTGGGACGCCGCCGCGGATATGGCCGCCTCGGCGCTGCGCGCGGCCGTGACCCGCTTCCCCGACGACCCGTCGGTCCAGGCCGCCATCACCAACCTGAACCGGCATCCGGAGTTCGAGAAGCGCTGGCGCGAGCACCGGCTCACCGACTTCCGGACCGTCGTGCTGCGGATTCAGCACCCGCTGCGGGGCGAAGTGGAGGTCGAGGTCGAGACCCTGGATCCGGCCGCCGACCAGACCGTCATGGTCTGGCTGGTCGACCGCCGCCAGGCCCGTACACCCGGATTACGGCTGGTCAACGAATAAACGCCGCAGGTTCCGGGCCTTTCGTTCCCGCTGCTCACGACGGGGCGGCGCACTACAGTTGAGCCATGGCTCGGAATTGGCCGATGGTCGAACGGGAAAGTGAACTCGAATCGATCAGGTCGGCGCTCACCGGCGACGACTTTGTCGGTGCGGTCCTGACCGGCGACGCGGGGGTCGGAAAGACCACTCTGGCGCGTTTGGCCACCGCCGCCGTCGGGGGAAACATTCGATGGGTCGCGGGGACGGAATCGGCGCGCAGCATCCCGCTCGGCGTCTTCGCGCACATGGTGGGGGTGTACACCGCCCACGATCCGGTGACCTTCATGGCCGCGGCGCGCGAGGCGCTGCTCGCCGACGGGCACACCATTATCGGCGTCGACGACGCGCACCTGCTCGATCAGCTCTCGGCCACCCTGCTGCTGCAGCTGGCCATCGACCGCGCCGCCCACATCGTGTGCACCGTGCGCAGCGGGGTACCGGTGCCCGACGCGGTGACGTCGCTGTGGAAGGACGGACATCTGCTGCGCATCGACCTGAAACCGTTCACGCAGCGCCAGAGCGTGGAACTGGTGGAATCGATGCTGGGCGGGCAGCTGGAGGGGTTCACCGCCAATCTGATGTGGGAATCCTCCGGGGGCAACGCGCTTTTCCTGCGGCACCTGGTCGAGGGGGCGCTGGAAGCGGGCACGCTGCGACAGGTGAGCGGGGTGTGGCAGTTGCGCGGGCGGGCGGCCGTCACCTCGGAACTGGCTGCGCTGCTGGAGGATCGGGTCGAGCAGATGCCCGAATCGGTGCTACGGGTGCTGGAACTGCTCACCTTCTGCGAGCCCATCGACCTGGACGTGCTGTCGGAGATCGCGGGCGAAGAGGCCGTGGAAGCGGCCGAAACACGCGGTCTCATCAGGATTGTCGAGAACAGCCATCAACTGCTGGTGCGGTACAACCATCCACTGTTCGGGGAGGTGATCCGGCGGCGGCTGGGCATCGCGTCGGCGCGGCGACTGCGCGGACGGCTGTACTCGGCGCTCAAGGACCGGGAGATCCATTCGGCGTCCGAACGCATCCGGTTGGCCGAATTGGCCTTGGACAGCGATAAATCCGCGGATCTCGAGTTGTTCCAGGCGGCAGCCGAAGATGCCATCTCGCTGGCGAATCTGCCTCTGGGCGAACGGTTCGCACGGGCGGCCGTGGAACGCCGGGGCGGGGTCGAGGCGGCCGATCTACTGGCCCGCGCCCTGCTGTGGCAGGGACATCGGATCGAGGCGGAGCGCACCCTCGCGGCCTTCGACCCCGATGAGATGACCGAGCTGCAGCTGACACGCTGGGGCAGTTCACGGGTGTCGAATCTGCTGTGGTCCATGGGCGATGCCGACCGCGCCGACACGGTGCTGGAATCGGTCCGCGAACGGGTGAAGCATCCGAAACTCGTTGCGACACTGGACGGTCTGGCCTCCGCCGTCGCCGTCAACGAGAACCGGATCGACGAGGCATTCCGGCTCGCCGAGCCGGTCATGGCCACGGCCGACGCGCCGCCGTGGGCGGTGTGGTGGGCGGCATTCGGCGGCGGTCTGGCCTTGGCGCTGATGGGACGAGGCGAGGTCGCACGCGTATACACGGCCCGCAGCCACACGATCGAATCGCACGTCGACGGTCTCAACCGTTTCATGTCCACCCATGCGGAGGTCCTGGCCCTCACCTTCCTCGGGGAGCTCGACGCCGCACGCCGGTGCGCTGGAAGCAATTTCGTCTACTCCTCACCCGGCCAGTACCTCGCCTGGGGCTTGGCCAAGATCCTGCAGGGCACCGTCGACGTAGCGCAGGGGCAGTTCCCGCAGGGCATCGACAACCTGGAGCAAGCGCTCGCGGCCCTCACCACCGAGGGCGCGGCGGCCTGGATGTTCCCGGCGCAACTGCGGCTGGCCGAGGCTTACGCGGCGCTCGGGCGGCCCACCGAGGCGGCGGAAGCCATTGCGGCGGCCAACTTCCGGGGCGGACGGCACAGCGCGGTGTACGAACCGATGCTCGAACTGGCGCGCGCGATGCAGGCCGCGGCCGAGGGCACCGCGACACCGGCCATCCGGCTGGCGCTCGGGGCCGCCGATATGGCCGCGCGCTCGCATCAGCACGCCATCGAGGCCATGGCGCTGCATACGGCCGCCCGCTTCGGCGATCACAGTGTGGCGGGACGACTCGCGGATCTCGCGGCGCGCATCGACGGGCGACTCGTCCAGGTGCAGGCCCGGCACGCCGTGGCTGTCGCCGCCCACGACGGACCCGGATTGGACAAGGCCGCAGCGGAATTCGAGAGCATCGGGGCCTTGCTCTCGGCGGCCGACGCGGCGGCGCAGGCGGCGTCCGCGCACGAGCGGGCCGGGGATCGGCGGCGGCTGCTGGAATCGGCGGCTACCGCGAACCGGCTGGCCGCCGCGTGCGGCGGGGCGTCGACCCCGGCGCTGCGGCAGTCCGCGCAGCCGCTGCCGCTGACGGCACGGGAGCGCGAGATCGCGAATCTGGTGGCGGCCGGGCTCTCCAACCGGCAGATCGCGGATCGGCTGACGGTCTCGGTACGGACCGTGGAAGGCCACCTGTACCGGGCCTGCATCAAGCTCGATGTGACCGATCGCGAGGCACTCGCCGAACTCATGCGCGGCGGGACACATTCCAGCAAATCCGAGAATGCTTAGCGCTAGCCCGCTTGAAAACCGATCTACCTGCAAAATGTGCGATATGTCTCGCCGTCCACAGTCAAGCAAGGGAATGACCGACTAGGACTAGAGCCACAAGCTCTCAATCAGTTAACATCCCGCGAAGTGTGAGTCCATTAGGGACCACACGGGGGGAAGTCGGGAAAATCTGATGAGGGTGGTGTTTTCGGCGTGGCTCGTCGGCATCGAGAAATGAATACCGGCGTGCTGCGACACGCCATCCGTCCCGCCGTCGGCATCCTGCCGCTGGCCCTCGCCATCGCCTGCGCCTCCGTCGCCCAGGCCGTTCCGCAGCCGGGGGTGACCACCAGCCCCGCCCAGCCGGGAACCTCCGTATCCCCGGCTCAGCCCGGAACCACGATCGCTCCTGTCGCTCCGCCTCAGTCGCCGCAGGCCGACTATGTGGTGCCGCAGAACCATCGACCGGTACCGGCCGAGACCGAGCCCGCGCCCGCCATCGACTGGCAGTCGCTGCACACGCCCGAGCCCGTCGAGCCGGTCGAGCCCATCGCTCCCCCGCCGCGCACCGTGCGCATCGGTGACTTCTACACCCCGGCCCCGGACCAGCTGCCGGACGAGATCCTCAACCCCGTCAACGGCTTCTCCGCCGACGCGGAAGCAGCCCTGTCGACCGGGCTGCAGTCGATCGGCGTCAACCCGTCCCGCTCCGACAAGATCGCGGGCATGACCGCGGCGGGCGCCGTCACCGGTGCCGCTCTGTTGGGCATTCCGGGCGCGGTGGCCGGTGCCGTCGGCGGCGGCGTGGGCGGCGGCATCATCGGTGCCGGGGTCGGTGCTGCCATCGGCGCCGGTATCGGTGTCGGCATCGTCGCGGCGACCGCGGCCGCGGGTGGCGCGGTGGGTGCCGGGATCGGTGCGGCCATCGCCGCACCCGCGGCCGTCCCGATCATCGGTGGCGGCGCGCTGATCGGTCTCGGCGTGGGTGCCGCGGTCGGCGCGGTCGGCGGCGCGGCGCTCGGCGCGGCGGCTGTCGGTATTCCGATGGCGGTCCTGGGCGGCGTCGGCGGCGGTATCGCCGGTGCGGCCATCGGCGGCGCCTTCTAAAACTTCGCACCCCCGATTCCGGTCGCTGACCTGCACAGACGCAATCGCGCAGGCGCGGCGTCAGCGCCCGACCGGGGTAGGTCGCGAATCACAGGCATTGATAGACGGTCTCCGGACCGAAGCAACGAAATATGTTCGGAAGGTGGGTGTTTCGACGTGGGTCGTCGGCATCGTGGAATGAAGAGCAACGCGGCTCGACGAGCCCTCGTCGCCGGAGCCATCCCCCTGGCCCTGGCCGTGGCCTGCTCGAATACGACCGACCAACCGGCCAAGGTGGCCCAGGGCAACACGGCCCAGTCGGCCGCCCCGCAGCCCGGCCCGACCAAGTCGCCGACCGATTCCCCTGCACCGCAAGGTAATCCGCAGCCCGGCCTGGCGAGCCCGAGCGACTCCGCCTCCGGCGCAACCGCACCCGGCGTCCAACCCGGTGCGCGCCCCAGCTCGGCCCAGCCCGGCGTGGCCCTTCCCGCCGGTGACCAGGACCGCCCTGGCCCGCGCCTCGCACAGCCCGGCGTCACCGTACCGAATTACCCTCAGCCGCAACCTCAGCCGCAGCCCGACTACCCGATCCCGGCCAACTTCCGCCCGATCCCGAACCACGAAACGGCCCCGGTCCTGGACTTCCAGACTCTCCATGCCCCCACCGTCGTGGACCCGGTGCTCCCCATTGCTCCACCGCCACGCACCCTGCGCGTGGGCGCGTTCTCGACTCCGGTGGGCGATGACGTGCCGGACAGCCTCCTCGAACCCGTGAACAGCGGGGCTGCCAACGTCGAAGCGGGCATCGCTACTGGGCTGAACTCCGTGGGTATCAATGCCTCTCGCTCCGACAAGATCGCCGGACTGACTGTTGCCGGAGCCGTGGGCGGCGCCGTCGTGGGAGCGGCGGTCGCCGGTGCCCCGTTTGCGCTCGCCGGTGCGGCTGTGGGCGCCCCCGTCGGGCTCGTTGTCGGTACGGGCGCCGGTGCGATTATCGGCGGTATCGCCGCCGGAATTCCGACCGGCGGAGCAGCCTCGCCCGGGGGCGCGGCAGCAGGAGCCTTGATCGGCGCTGGCGTCGGCGCCGCGGCCGGTGCCGCGATCGGAGCGGCCGCTCTCGGCATCCCAGCCGCTGTGGCCGGTGGTGTGGTTGGTGGCGTGCTCGGTGGCGCCGCCGGAACCGCCTTCGGCGCCGAAGTCTGAACCGAAGGAGACAAAGATGAACAAGACCAAATCGGTTCGTGCGATCGCGATCGCGGGTGCCATTTTCGGTTTCGGCCTACTCGGAACTCCGATCGCCACTGCCGACGCACCGGTGCCCACTCCCGAACCCGGCGGCGTCATCCGCATGGATACGACGCCCGGCGAGTGGTGGGAGTGCACCGGGTGGAGCCTGCAACCGCCGTTCTGGCAGCAAGCCCCCGGGATCCATCAGTTCGCGCTCGGCCCGGACCCCGTCTATCTGCGCTTCAGCCCGGGCGCCGACGTCTGGGTCGAATGCGCCGGGACCGGATCACCGTTCATCTATTACGGCCCGATCGTCAAGGCCGGCTCCTAGCGGCAGGTCCAGTTCGACAGGAAGGCATCGGCGGCGGTGCGGTAGGCGGCTTCCTCAGCGGCGCTGTGCAGCTCAACGCATGACCGCGATCGCCGGGGCCGTCGCCGCGGGTGGCCTGCTCGCCACACAGGCCGCCTCCGCCACCCCACCGCTCATCTCGCGGCGTCATTCGCGCGGACATCGTGCCTGGCGAGTCGTGGAACTGCGGCGGCTGGAGCCTGCAACCGCCGTACATCGGCAGCGCGCCGACCAGCGGCGTTCGCACCAATTTCGCTGGTGCGGAAGCTTTTCGGTGATCACCGGGTGCGGATCGGCCGAGCGGGGCGTACGTAACCTGACGTAGCCGAACATACGCGGTGCAGCGGATGTCGGAGGGCGGGCTGCCGCGAAGACTGGTGATCCTATGAATTCTCCTGTCTTCGAAGGGAATCGCATATGTCGTCTGTGGATATTGCGGTCTCACAGCGTTATCCCCGGATAGTGGCCGCGGCCGGGGCATCGTATGTCGTTTTGTTCATGTCGTCGCAGTTCTTGCCGAATGCGTTGGGGCAGAATTCGAATGCGCCGGTTGTGACCCCGTATTCGTCGGACGACGTGGTGGCTCGTTATCTCTCCCAGACGAGTCGAGGTCTCGTCCCGATCGGCGCGTTTCTGCAGGCCACGAGTGCGCTGGCACTACTGGTGTTCGCTGCCCTGGCCGCGAATCAGGTGCGTCGGCGACTGCCGGAGTCGGGGTACGCGGATCTGATCAGGGCGGGTGGGATCGCTTCGAGCACATTGCTGCTCGTGTCGGCTTCCTGCCAGTGGGTGCTGAATCGGCCGAGTACGGGAGCCGACCTGCATACCTACCGGGCCGTGCTGGATATCGTCTTCATCACCGGTGCGGCGCCCACGGTGGCGACGGGCGGACTGCTGATCGGCGGAATTGCGGCAGCGGCCATGCGCACACAGTGGCTGCCCGCCTGGCTGAACTGGCTCGGGCTCGTCGTGGCCGCCTTCTCGGTCGTCTCGATGTTCTCCCTGCTCGCCGAACCGGTGACGATCTTCATTCCGCTCGGCCGCTACCTGGGCATGGTGTGGTTCCTCTGCCTCGCGGTCCGACTGGCGTTTCGATGACCATGCGGCGATGGTTGTTGTGGTCATGGGTGGGGGTGGTCGGCCCGATCGTCGGATCGGAGGCGATCGGCGGCATCTCCGGTCTCCTCCCGCACCCGATCTACCACCCGGTCTACGTGATTCTCAGTCTCGGAGCGCTGTATGCGGCCGTGCGGCTCCGGTCGGCTTCGACCGGGCGGGTTCCCCGTGCGCTGGCCACCACCCTGGTGGCGGTTCTCATCACTCACATCCTCGGGCAGACGGGCCAGGAGATCGCCGTCTTCCTGCACGGCGGATTCCATGCGGGAGAACACATCTTCATGGAGCCGTTCCACCTCGCCAACGCGATCCTGTCCGCGGCCTCGATCGGCTTGGCACTGATAACCCTCACGACCCTTTCGGTGTATGCGCTGAGCACAGCGATACGGGCCGACAAGACGGTGTAGTCAGAAGAGAGTCGGCTCGCCGAAGCCCGGGGTGCGTTCGATTTCGAGCAGGTGTTGCTTGGTGGTGAGGCCACCGGGAGCGGAGAAACCGTGCAGCGCGTGGTCGGCGGCCAGGACGCGGTGGCAGGGGATGATCAGGGGAATCGGATTGCGGCCCAGGGATTGTCCGACGGCCTGGGCTCCGCCGGGGTGGCCGATGCGGTTGGCGATCGCGCCGTAGTTGAGGGTGTGGCCGGGGTCGATGGCCCGGGTGATTTCGTAGACGGCTCGGTCGAAATCGTTGAGGGGGCTGAGGTCTACGGGGATCCAGCGGAGGTCGTCCAGGTCGCCGGTCAGGTGGGCCTGGATTCGGGTTATGGCCGTGGTGATTTCGGGGCTGGGATCCGCTTCGTGGATGTCGACCAGGCGGTGGCGGCGCAGGATGTGGGTGCGGGTGGCGGTGGCGTCGCGGTCGGGGAGGGCGAAGCGCAGGACGCCGGTGGCGCTCCAGGCGATGGCGCAGACGCCTATCGCGGTATCGAAGAGCGCCGCCGACGCCAGGGGGCGAGCCGGGGCGGACATAGGGCCAGTGTGCACGGTGGCACCGACAGAAGTTCGATTCGAGTCCAGTTTGCTAGAACTGGACTGATTCTCCTCGGCAGGGGATCTGGGCGAGCGCCGCGACGGCCGGGCCGGTCCGGCGGAAGCGGCGGACCGGGGCGGGCGGGCAGGCGTCGGGGCGCAGGGAGGCGATGGCGGTCAGGTCCGAATATTGGCGGGACGCTTCATATTCGGCGACCGACCAGTCCGACATAGGGGCGTGGGGACGGTAGCGCTCGAGCAGCACGCCCCAGCGCTCGCCGGGTTCGGGGGCGTACCGGTACACGAGACCGGCGAAGGCGGCGACGATCAAAATGGAGACGAGCAGGGCGACCATGAGGCAATAGTGGCCCCGCCGTGGACTTGAAGAAAATATCCAGTACCCGGATACTGGCCTTTATGGCGACACGAGTGATCGGCGCGGCCAGCCTGACGCGCGACCTGGGCCGGTGGCGGAACGAGGAACCGGGAGCCGCGGGCGACAACGGCAAGCGATCGGCCCGGCCCGCGTATGTGGCACTGGCGGAGAGCATCCGGCTGCTCATCCACGACGGCCGCGCGCCCCTGGGCGTGGCGCTGCCCAGCGAGCGGGATCTGGCCACCAGCCTCGCGGTCAGCCGCACCACCGTCACCTCCGCGTACGCACTGCTGCGCGAGCACGGATATCTGATCAGCCGGCAGGGCTCGCGCAGCACCGTGGCGCTCCCGCCGACCGTGGTGCACGACGGCGCGAAACCGGCCCGCAGCATTCTCGCCATGATGGCGCAGCCGGAGCTGCCGACCATCGACATGACCTACGCCGCCATGGCCGCCCCGCCGCAGATGACGGAGGCGTATTCCTTTGCCCTGCAGGGTCTTCCCACCTACCTGGGCACCCACGGCATGGACCCGGTCGGCGTGCTCATGCTGCGCGAGGCGCTGGCCCGCCGCTACACCGCACGCGGCCTGCCCACCGATCCCGATCAGATCCTGATCACCCTGGGCGCCCAGCACGGCCTGCGGCTGCTGCTCAATGTGCTCACCACACCCGCCGAACGGGTCCTCATCGAGCACCCCACCTACCCGAACGCCATCGAGGCCATCCGCGATGTGGGCGCGCGCCCGGTGCCGGTGCCCATGCGCCCCGACGGCTGGGATCTCGACGGAATCCGCAGCGCCGCACGGCAGACCGCCGCCAGCGTGGCCTATCTGATCCCCGACTTCAACAATCCCACCGGCCACCTGCTCGACGCCGAGGGCCGCGCCGAACTGGCCGCCATCGCCCGCGAGACCCGCATGACGGTGATCGTCGACGAGTCCATGGTCGACCTGGACCTCTCCGACCTGGAATCCCCGCCTCCCGCAGCCGCTTTCGCCCGCAACTCGGAGATCGTCACCCTGGGTTCGGCCTCCAAGTCGTTCTGGGGCGGCCTGCGGGTCGGCTGGGTGCGCGCCAACCAGTCGCTCATCACCAAGCTCCTCGGCACCCGCTCCACCGTCGACCTCGGCACCCCGGTGATGGATCAGCTGGCCACCGTCCACCTGCTCCGCAATGCCGACGAAATCCTCACCACCCGAAGGAACCAGCTCCGCTCCCGCCGCGCGGTCCTGCTGGAATCCCTCGCCGAGGAGCTCCCGGACTGGTACGTCACCCCCGGCGTCGGCGGCATGTCCCTGTGGGCCCAACTCCCCGCCCCGGTCTCCACGGCCCTGGCGGCCACCGCCCCCAACCACGGCGTATTGCTAGCGGCCGGACCGCGTTTCGGCGTCCAGGGCGCTTTCGAACGTTTCATCCGCCTCCCCTTCACCCACGAGGAATCGGATATCCGCGTCGCCGTCAAGTCCATCGCCGCGGCGTATCAGGGCCTGACGCCCCACGCCGCCGATCCCCTGGCCCCACTCATCACCTATTGAGGCACCCATCTCGTCATTCCGGCGCGCTCTCGACCGGAATCCACTGGTGCACAGCCGGTATGGATCCCGCGAAAACATGCCGGGACGACGAACATTCCTGGACCCGAGAAGGGCGAACGTTCCTGGACCCGAGAAGGGGGAAGGTTCCTGGACCCGAACGGGCAAGGGACTGGTCCCGAAACGATTCGCGCCCGCCACGTCTGGACGTGGCGGGCGCGAATCTTGTCCTACCCCAGGCTTTCCCGGGTCATGGCTCAGGCCAGGATATCGTGGCGGACGATGGTCTGGTCGCGGCCCGGGCCGACGCCGATGCAGGAGACGCGCGCGCCGGACAGCTCTTCCAGGCGCTTGACGTAGGCCTGGGCATTGGCCGGGAGCTCCTCGAAGGTGCGGGCACCGGAGATGTCCTCCCACCAGCCCGGCATTTCTTCGTAGATCGGCTTGGCGTGGTGGAATTCGGTTTGGGTGGTCGGCATCTGCTCGACGCGCTCGCCGTCGATCTCGTAGGCCACGCAGATCGGGACGGTGTCCAGGCTGGAGAGGACGTCCAGCTTGGTGAGGAAGTAGTCGGTGATGCCGTTGACGCGGGTGGCGTAGCGGGCGATCACGGCGTCGAACCAGCCGGTGCGGCGGGCGCGGCCGGTGGTGACGCCGACCTCGCCGCCGGTCTTGGCCAGGTAGGTGCCGGACTCGTCGAAGAGCTCGGTCGGGAACGGGCCGGAGCCGACGCGGGTGGTGTAGGCCTTCAGGATGCCGAGCACCGTGTTGATCTTGTTGGGGCCGACGCCCGCGCCCACGGCCGCGCCGCCGGCGGTCGGGTTGGAGGAGGTCACGTACGGGTAGGTGCCGTGGTCGACGTCCAGCAGGGTGCCCTGCGAACCCTCCAGCAGCACGATCTCGTCGCGCTCCAGCGCCTCGTTGAGCAGCAGGCGCGAGTCGGCGATGCGGTGCTTGAAGCCCTCGGCCTTCTCCAGCACCTCGTCCACCACCTGCTGCGGGTCCAGCGCGCGGCGGTTGTAGATCTTCACCAGCACCTGGTTCTTGAATTCCAGTGCGGCCTCGACCTTCTGGGTGAGGATCTTCTCGTCCAGCACGTCGGCCACGCGGACGCCGACGCGGGCGACCTTGTCCTGGTAGCAGGGGCCGATGCCGCGGCCGGTGGTGCCGATCTTCTTGTTGCCGAGGAAGCGTTCGGTGACCTTATCGATGGCCACGTGGTACGGCATGATCAGGTGCGCGTCGGCCGAGAGCAGCAGGCGGGAGGTGTCCACACCGCGCTCTTCCAGACCGGCGAGCTCGGCGAGCAGCACGCCCGGATCGACGACCACGCCATTGCCGATGACGTTGGTCACACCGGGGGTGAGGATGCCGGACGGGATCAGATGCAGTGCGAAGCTCTCACCGTTCGGCAGCACCACGGTGTGTCCCGCGTTGTTGCCGCCCTGGTATCGAACTACCCACTGGACCCGATCGCCGAGCAGATCGGTTGCCTTGCCCTTGCCCTCGTCGCCCCACTGGGCGCCGATCAGCACGATTGCCGGCATGTGAGTGTCTCCTACGGGTTCGACGCGCAGCACCCCGGTGCTGCAGCTACCCGCCGTCAGAAGGCGGTGGCCGTAGGCACACTTTACTGGATGGGCACATACGTCCAGGTGCAAGCCCCGGCTACCAAAAAACCGGACGTAACGGATGCGCAGCGAGGACGGCGCGGCAAATGAGACGGGGTTATGGTGGCACGGGGAGAGGGACCGGCAGGGGGTCCATCGAAACGCAGCGAGGCGGACAGGTGTTGGCAAGCCAGAGGAGGGTGTTCGGCAGTTGAGTACCCATGTTCTCCGCTGCGACGGCGCGCCGGTACCCATCGCGCTGGCATCCCTTCCCCTCACCCAGACCTCGGCCATACCGGACACCGCCGCGCTGGACGAGTTGCTCCCGGTCATGGCCGCCGACAGCCTGCCCCGGCTCATCGTGCTCGGTGAGGACGCGGGCCTGGCGGCGGTGCTGACCCATCTGATGCGCACCGAACGCCTCGGCGTCGAGATCGGCTACGTGCCCATCGACCGCACCTACGGCTCGCGCGCCTACGACACCGGGACCGGCTCGGCCGCCGCCAAGCGCGCGCTGGAGGGCAAGCCCGTCGAGACCCCGCTGATCCGCGACGACACCGGCAAGGTGCTCATCGGCCGCGCCACCATCGTCGGCGAGGCGGGCGCGAAGCTCGAGGGCGAGGCCTACGTCGACGACACCCGGCTGTTCACGGGAAAGGTCGCGGCCCTGCACGTTTCGCCCATGCTGGAGATGCCCGGACTGCACGCCACCGTGCAGCGCGGCCTGCGCAAGAAGCGCTGGGTCGAGGGCCGGGCCATGCAGCTGGGCACCCCCGGCGCGCTGGTCACCCGCGACGGGATCACCGCCGATCGGGTGGTGAAGCGGTCCACGTTCTATCGACACCACGAGCCTTGGCTGCTGGTTCGCTGATTCACCCCCAGAATGGGTGTCGGCAGATCCGGAAGGCCGACCAGTTGGGAGCAGTCAGGTGAATTACCCGCGCGCGGTGGGACGGGCGTCCGGAGCGGTCCGGCCCAGTCCGGTGTTCCTGCTCGTTCTGGTGATCACGGTGGCGGGCGGGGCGCTGGCCTGGGACGCCGGTCTGCACTCGACACAGGCCAAATTCGGGGTCTTCATCCTCGTGGTCGCGGGCTGGATCGTGTCGATCTGCCTGCACGAGTTCGCGCACGCGTACGTCGCGTGGCGGGCCGGTGACCGGGAAGTGGAGATGCGCGGGTACTTGACGCTGAATCCGCTCAAGTACAGCCACCCGCTGCTGTCGATCGCGCTGCCGATCGTGTTCATCGCGCTCGGCGGGTTCGCCTTGCCCGGTGGAGCGGTCTACGTGCACTCACACAACTTCAGCCCGCGGACGCAGCGGATCCTGAGCGGAGCCGGTCCCGCCGTCAACGCGATGTGCGCGATCGTGCTGCTGGTGATCGTGCGCCTGTACGGCAGCTCGACCTCACACCCGGCATTCTGGTTCGGGCTGAGCTACCTTGCGTTCCTGCAGATTACGGCGACCGTACTGAACCTGATCCCGGTCCCCGGCACCGACGGGTACGGGATTCTGGAGCCGTCACTGAGCTACCAGACGCGACGCGCGCTGGATCAGATCAAGCCGTACGGCATCTTGATCCTGTTCGCGCTGCTGTTCACCCCGGAGCTGAACCGATTGTTCTTCGACTTCGTCGACAGCCTGTTCGGGCTCTCCGGCGTGCCCAGCTACTGGTGGGGGAACGGCGATTACCTGACCCGCTTCTGGCGCTGACGATTCCGTGGATGGGCCGCCCGGACGACCCGGTTGCCGGGCGGCCCCCTTCGCAACGACAGCGGTTCGGCGCGGGATGCCAGGCCTCCCCCGCCTGAGAACCGTTGCCACCCGTCGCTGCGAGTCCGGTACCGGATTACCCCTCGTAAATCCGGCTTGTCTTGAACGGTAGAGGGGCGCAAGCGGTTCGACGCGAGTAGTGGACTACCCGAAGATCAAGAACAGGTACCCGCAGATCGGCTGGAACACCCGCAGATCGGGTTCAATCGATCGGCGTCACATAGGGATTCGCCACGGTCGGCGGGAGCAACGCCATGGCAGAGAGGCGGCGCATGCCGCACACCTGCATGAGATCCACGACGATGGACCGCAATTGCGCGAACACCACGTGGGCGGACAGGCCCGCGCCGTCCACCAGGTCCTTGGTCGCGCCCTTGCCGACCGAGCGCAGCACCCGGGTGGCCTCGGCGGGGTCGGGCTTCTCGTCCGGGTCGGCGAGCATCATGCGGCGCACCACGTCGACCGCCTTGCCCAGCTTCTCGACCTCCACGATCAACCGCGGATCGAGGACCTCGTCGTCGCGCACCGAGGTGAGGGCGCGGCGCAGCAGCACCCGGGTATTGCGGATCGCGTTGTCGAGCGGGTCGGCCGCATCGCGTAGGCGCTGCAGGCGGGCCCGGGAGTTCCAGTACAGCGGGGAGATTCGGATGATCTCGCGGCTGCCCTCGAGCGTGTTGCGCATGGAGTCGATTGCCGCCTGGGTGCCGCGGGCCGCCTCCAGGGCCTGCTTGATCTTCTCGGAATCTTGCTCCAGCAGCCCGTCCGCGCATTCGGTGAGGGCGGTGCCCATGACCTCGAGAATCCCCGCCGCCTGCTCGCGCGCGCGACGCACCGGATGCAGCGGAATGGCCGCCACCACCACGATGCCGACCAGTCCGCCGACGAGCGCGTCGATCATGCGCAGGGCGCCACCGGCATTGCCGGGTGGGTAGAGCGTTGCCACCAGCACCGCGGAACTGGCCGCCTGCATGGTGATCACCGGGCCGCCGTCCAGGAAGACCGCCGTACACATGGCGACCACCACCAGCAGCACGATCTGCCAGCCGCCGGTGCCCACCCGCGAGACGAAAAGGTCGCCGATGCCGATGCCGACGGCCACACCGACGATCAACTCGATCGACCGGCGCAGCCGCGCGCCGAACGACACGCCGATGGAGATCATGGCGGCCATGGGCGCGAAGAACGGTCGCTCGTGGCCGATCACATTGTGCGCCAGGAACCAGGCCACGCCCGCGCCGATCGCGCACTGCACGATCGGCAGGAGCGAGGACCGGACGCGCCCGGCGGCCCGGCGCATGCGGGTGACGCTGCTCTCCCGAGCAGCGTCGAGGGTTTCGCCTAGGCCGCTGGTCAATTCAGTCGAGGCCGAGCTCGGCGGCGGCACGCGGGTCGCAGTCCTCGAGCAGGTCGAGGCAGCGCGCGTACTCGTCGGTCTCGCCGATGGCGCGGGCCGCCTTGGCCAGTGCGCCGACGCTGCGCAGGAAACCCTGGTTCGGTTCGTGGCTCCACGGCACCGGGCCGAAGCCCTTCCAGCCGTTGCGGCGCAACAGGTCCAGGCCGCGGTGGTAGCCGGTGCGGGCGAACGCGTAGGCGGAGATGATGTCGTGATTGACCTCGCCGTCGGCCTTTTCGCCCCGCTCGAGCGCGGCTTCGGCCAGGTGGGCCCAGGCGATCGAGGCCGTCGGATGCGCCGCGGCGACCTGCACCGGGTCCTGGTTCTGGAGCAGCGCGTCCTCCGCCTCGATATTTTCCGGAAGGAGGACCGGCTGCGGTCCGAGCAGATCACCGAAGGAGGTCATGCCGATCATTCTGCACCGCCGCCCGATTTGCTCAGTAGGCGTACCTCCGCCTCCGCTCCGGCCGTGCGCGCATAAGGGCGACTACGTCGACAGCGCCCATTAGGCTGACCGTCGAATCACAGTTCCGCCGAAGACAGGGGTGTAGCGCGTGTCCGACCAGAAAGACGACCAGCAGTCGCAGGGCCCTGCCTCCCCGGCAGGCCGTCCCGCCGCAGGATCACCGGACGCCGCTCCCGCCCCTGACGCTACGAATTCGGCCGACAAGCCCGCACCCGAAGGCAAGCAGCCGAAGCCGCCCGCGGACGACAAGGCCGCCGCGCCCGGCGGCATCCCGGCCGACGCCGCCCCGCCGACGGCCGCCACGGAAGTGATCCCCTCCTCCAATTCCCGCACCGAGGAAATCCGCACCGGCGCGCCCAAATCCGCGCCCGGCGCGTCGAACACCTCCGGCGCACCCGCCAAATCGGGACCCGCAGGTTTCGCGACCATTCGCTACGAGTCCCCTGCGGCCCCCGCCGGCGCGAGCCGCGTCCAGCCCCCTGCCGCCCGCCAGGGCTCGGGCGCATTCGCCCCCCAGAACACTCCGACCGGACAGCCTCAAGCCCCCGGCGGACAGCCCAACGCCACCCCGCCGAACACCCCGGGCGACCGCCCCAACGGCACAGCGCAATCCACGCCCGACGGACAGCCCGGTGACGCACCCTCGCCGCAGCAGAGGCCGGCCCAACCCACCGGCACGGGACAGCCCGGGCAGGCCGGGTCCGTGAGCGGCGCGCCGCGGCCCAGTGGACCTTCCGCTGCGGGCTCGGCCGCTGGAGCGGCTCAGAACACGGGCGGCGGACGCCCCTCCGACACAGCGCAATCCGGGCCCGGCGGGCAGTCTTCGCCCGGAGGAGCGCAGGGACCAGCCGATTCGGCGGAGCGCCGAGGCTCGGGCGCAACGGAATCCGAACGCGGTGGGCAGCCGTCGGCCGGTGGCGCACAGCGGGCCGGTGGGTCGGCGGCTGCCGGGTCGGGTGCCGGGGAGGGGTCCGGCGCACCGAAGAACGCCGGGGGTGGGCCGGGGCCGGGGGCTTCGTCGCCTGCCGATGACGCACCCACGCAGTTCATTCCGATTCAGCGGCCCGGCGGGAAGCCGGGGTCCGGTGGAGGCGCGGGCGGCGCCGAGGCAGTGGACGCGACCACGCAGATGATCAAGATTCAGCGGCCGGGCCAGGGCGCGAGCGGTCCCGCCGGGGCGCAGCAGTCCGGCTCCGCGCCTGCGAATTCCGGGCAGCCGGGTCGCGCGGGTGGAAGTGCCGCGGTCAGCGGACCCGGGAGCGCACAGGACAGTTCCAAGCAGTCCGATGCCGGCGAAACGGGGAGCGGGCAGCCGGGTGGCGCGAAGCAAACCGGTTCCGAGTCCGCGGGTTCGGGGACGGCGGCCGGAGCCGCCGCGGCTGCGGTCGCCGGAAAGGCTGGTGCGCAGGGCGTTTCGGGTCCGGGTGGCGAGGATGCCGCGCCGGAGAAGCCCGCGCCTCAGGATGTGCCGACCGAGGGGATGCCGCAGGCGCCCGGCGCGGACGACGACTCCGGGGACGCCACGGGTGGCGAATCCGGTGGGGACGCCAAAACCGTTGTGATCAAGAAGGTTCCGGCCCCGGCGGATGATGCCACCACGGCGTTGCCGATCGTTTCTGGAGAGGCCGGGACCGAGAAGATCCGGGTGTCAGGGCCGCAGGGACGGGCGGTCAGCAAGCCGCCGCAGACACCGCGCGGGAATGTGGGCCCACGGAACGCGGGCCCGAAGGGGAATGCGCCGGTGCAGGACGCTCCGGTGGAGCCTCGGCCCGCGCCGCCGCGGCCGCCGATGGGGCCGCGACGGCCCGCGAGCGCGCCGTCACCGGCGGATATGCAGCCGACCACACCGGGTCAGCCGATCGGCGGGCCGCGGATCGCCTCGCCGCAGCGGGTCGGGGCGGGCGCTCCGCAGGGGCCCGGTGGGCCTCAGGGACCGGGTGGTCCGCAGGGTCCGCGCGGACCGCAGGGACCGAACGCACAGGGACTCGCCGCTCCGCAGGGTCCGGGCGCGCAGCCGCCTGTGCAGGGCGGGCCGGGTCAGCCCGGCGCACAGGATGTCCAGGGGGATGGACCGCGTCCGCTGGCACAGCCGCAGCGGGTCGAGGCCGCCGACGGGCAGGCGAAGGCCGGGTCGAAGAAGTGGTGGATCATCGCGGCGGCGGCCGTGGTCGCGGTGATCGCGATCATCGCCATCGTGGCCGGGGTGAGCAAGCACAACAGCGACAATTCGCCGGAAGCCCTGGTGCAGAAGTCGGTGACCTCGTTCACCGATGCCCTGAACAGCGGGAACCTGGATACCCTGCGGGCGGTGACCTGCGGGTCGAAACATGACTTCTACCAGAACATCTCGGCGGATCAGTGGGCCGGCGTGTACAAGACCTCCAAGGAGCAGAAGAGCATTCCGCTGGTGAAGAGCATCGACGCCATTCAGGTGAGCGGCGATACCGCCGTGGCGCAGGCGACGGTCTACACCGAGGCGAATCCTTCGAAGACCTCCGCGTACACCTACGACCTGAAGAACGAGGGCGGTTCGTGGAAGGTGTGCGACCCGCAGAACGCCAAGTGACCCGGGAGGGAAGTAGCGTGACGCATTCGCGGTCCCTGTCGCGATAAGCATCACATACACCTGGTCACCGGTCCGGCACGCCGGTAGAGTGTGCCGGATTGTCTGGGCCAGCCTTTTCGGCATTCCGGCACTTCAACGGTTGTACACCGTCCAGGACATTGTCTTCACAGCCCGAAGCGATGTCCGTCAGAAGTGGTGCGGGCCCACCGGGTTTCGATTTGCAGGGAGCTGAACACCATGCCGGAAACGGCAGAGGCTACTAAGGCCACCGCGGCAGAACTTGTCGGACGGCACTTCCGTGTCCGTGATCACTACGACGTCGGCCGCGAGAAGATCCGCGAGTTCGCACGTTCGGTGCGCAACGACCACCCCGCGCACCACCGTGAGGAAGACGCCGCCGCGCTCGGCTACGGCGGTCTGCTCGCCTCGCCGACGTTCGCGTCGGTGATCGGCGCGGCCACCACCCGCTCCCTGATCGGCACCGTGCTCACCGAGTACGACGTCTCGCAGTTCCTGCAGACCGATCAGATCTTCGAGTACTACCGCCCGATCCTGGCCGAGGACCGGCTCGGCGTGGACGTGACGGTGGAGAACATCCGCAGCTACGGCGACAACGACTTCATCACCGTCAAGGTGACGATGACCGACGCCGACCTGCTGCCGGTGCTGGTCGCCACTACCACCATCGTGGCCCGCAAGGGCGTCGAGATCGATCCCGGCATGGTCGAGACGGTCTCCGGCGTCGTCATGCACGGCCACGTGGCCGCGCCGGGCGAGTCCGATGCCGATCCCAACGCGCTGATCCTGCTCGAGCCCGACGAGGTGGCCGAACCGGCCGCCCCCGCCGCGCCGCTCCCGGTGCGCACCAGCCGCACCGCCGCCGAGCTGGCGGCCGGGTTCGAGCTGCCCGCCGGACAGTCCGCCGTGACCCGCGGCGACCTGGTGAACTATGCGGGCGTCTCGGGCGACCCGAACCCGATCCACTTCAGCGACACCGCCGCCACCCTGGCCGGGCTGCCGACCGTGGTCGCGCACGGCATGCTCACCATGGGCCTGACCGCCGCCTACCTGGTGGAGTGGCTGGGCGACCCGTCGGCGCTGCGCAAGTTCAGCGTGCGCTTCTCCGGCTTCGTGCCGGTCGAGCCCACCGCCGCGACCCCGATCGATTTCACCGGCAAGGTGAAGTCGATCGACGCCGAAACCGGTACCGCGACAGTCGTTCTCGGCGCGACCTCCGAGGGCAAGAAGCTCTTCGGCCGGGCGGTCGCCGAAGTCCAGCTCAGCTGACCTCCGAAACCCGAAGAGCGGGCCGCACATTCGATGTGCGGCCCGCTCTTTTTCGTCGCTTCATTTTCCAAAAGGGTTCGGGGGCTGAGCCCCCGACCCCTCAGTTCAGCGTGGCGTGCATCAAATACACGTTGTAGTCGCTCCAGGTGGACATGGTGAAGTACATGTCCTTGCCCGTCGACCACGGGTGGATGAAACCGCCGTAGAGCTCGGGATATTGGAGCGCGCTCACCGTGACGGCGCTGTCGGACCAGGCGCCCTGCGGTGAATCCGATTCCCGCACCACCAGCGCCGCCTTGGCGGTGTCCAGGTAGCTCATCTGCCACACCTTGCGGTCGGCGTCGTAGCGGACCGACAGCTCACCGGCCGGTGCGTCGACAACCGGTGTGGCGGTGACCAATCCATTGACCGCGGGCACCCAGGCGTCGGTCTGCCAGTACTGGTAGGCCGTCGGATTGAGCACCTGGTCCTTGGGCACCCGGGCCAGCCCCACGCCGCCCAGGCGGGTGTTGGGGATGCCGAACATGTACACCCAGTCGCCCTGCGGCACCATGGCCGTCACCTGGAAATTGGAGACGCCGAAGATGTTCTCCCACTTGGCGTACGGGTCCTTGGTCCAGTGCTCGCCGTGGTCGTCGGAGTAGGCGATGCCGCCGTAGTTGGTGTACCAGGTGCCCGGGATGCTGTTCCAGGTGCGGATCGACATGTAGCTCATGTACTGCCGGTCGCCCAGGGCGAAGCCCGAGGTCGGGATGGTGGTGATCTCGATATTGTCGAGCTTCTTGCTGCTCAGCAGTTCCGAGGCGTGGCAGCGATCGTCGGTGACCATGTGGTCGAACACGACCCCGTTGCTCAGATCCCGATTCTTGCTGAACGCCAACAGGTTCGACCGCCAGTCCTCGCCCATGCCGCCCGGCGGATGGAAGTCGCGGCCCACGGTGTCGCCGAAGGCGATGGCGATCTCGTCGGGCGCGCTCTGCCACATGATGCCCAGGTCGGTGCCCTGCACCTGCCAGCGCTTGTCGGTGCGGTTGACCGAGTTCGCGCCGGTCAGCTTGGCCACCTCGGTGACGTCGGAGACCTGCGGGGTGGGCCGGGGCGGGGTCTGCGCGGCCTGCTCGACCGGCGGGTGCGCCGGGTCGGGTCCGGGCGGCAGGGTCGGCGGATTCGGGTTGGGGAGCGCGAAATTGAACGGCTGCGGCCGGATGATCAGCTTGGGCAGGCCGAGCTGCTGGGCCAGATCCGGCGGCGTGGTGGTCTGCTGATCGGTGAGTTCCGGGCACGGATTCACGCACGGATCCGAGGGCAGCTCCATCTTCACGCGCTTGGTGTTCTCCGGCGGCGGTCCCGGGTCGACGGTGACCGCCGGATAGACGACGGGCACCTCGACGGTCTTGGGGACCAGCGCCTCGTGTTCCGGCTTGGCATCCGTCCGGCAGGGTCCGATACCCGGAACCGACGCTGCCGCAGCGGGATCCGGATCCGCCACCGCCACCGAGCGATCCACTCCGACGAGCACGCCCGCACCGAAGATCACCGCTCCCGCAGCCGCCACGAGCCGCTTGGCCATGCACTCAACCTCTCACCAATCGGGCTTGCCGGACACGTCCGGGCAGAGACCCTACCCGCCGAACCGGACGAACCGCCGGTACTCGGCCGATCTCGATCGAATCGAGACGGCCGTCAGCGCAGGGCCTGGAAGGTGAGCACGGTGGTCCCGATCCGGATGGCGTCCCCGTCGGCCAGCACCGCGGCCGATTCGATGGACTCCTCGTTGATGTAGATGCCGTTGGCGGAGTGCAGATCCTTGATGAGCAGACCGGCCCGGCTGGGGGTGATCTGCGCGTGGTACCGGCTGGCCTTGGGATCGTCGAGCACCAGATCGTTGTCGGTCATGCGGCCGATCTTCATGCCGTTGGCCCCGATCGGGATCACCCGGCCGTCCGCCATGCGCAGCTGCCCGGCGCGCACCGCCCGCGGCATCTCGGTGACGGTCTCGGTCATGGCCTTGGCCATCCGCTCGACCTCGTGAATCTGCCCGGTGCTCAACGGTTCCTGGCGCAGCACCTTCTGCTCCAGCGCGATCAGCGCGGGCCCCGGATCGATGCCGAGCTCGTCGGCGAGCACCGTCCGCACCCGCCGGCAGGCGTCGAGCGCGTCGGCCTGGCGGCCGGACAGGTACAGGGCGGTGATGAGCTGCGCCCACAGCGGTTCCCGCAACGGATGCGCATTGGTCATCGACACCAGTTCACCGACCACCGAAGACGCACGGCCCAAGGCGATCTCGGAGTCGATGCGCGCGGAGGCGACCAACAGCCGCTCCTCGTCCATGGCGGTCGCGAAGCTCTCGGCGAAGCCCAGCCCGGACAGATCGTCCAGGGCGCGGCCGCTCCACTCCGCCAGCGCCTCACCGTAGAGCCGCGCCGCGGCGGTCGGATCACCGATCGACGCGGCCTCCGAACCCTCCCGGCGCAGCGTCTCGAAGCGACCCAGATCGCATTCGTCGTCTTCGATTTCCAGCCGGTAGCCGGAGGATTCGGTGCGCAGCAGCGCCACCGGGTCGACGCCGGCCGTTCGCAGGGTCTTGCGAATGTTCGAGACGAACACTTGCAGACTGGCCTGATAGGAGTCCGGCGGATCGTCGTTCCAGACGATGTCGGCCAGCGCTTGAGAGGACACCGCGCGCCGCCGGTTCACGGTCAACGCCGCCAGTAGCGCACGCGGCTTGGGGCCGCCGACCGGCACGGACCGACCGGCGACCAACAGCTGCACGGGGCCCAGGACCCGTACATCGACAGTCATGCCACCTGCCTCGATAGAGACCGCGGCGCGCCCGCCGCTCGTAAATTGCCCGGGATTCCGCCCATTTCAGCGGAATCCCGACCGTTGAGCTTACTTGGCGCTGATCGAACGTCCCGCCGAGTTCAGATCGTTGCAGGCCTCGACGACGCGCGCGGCCATCGAGGTCTCCGCCTTCTTGAGGTAGCTGCGCGGGTCGTAGACCTTCTTGTTGCCGACCTCACCGTCGATTTTCAGCACGCCGTCGTAGTTGGCGAACATGTGGCCGGCGACCGGACGGGTGAAGGCGTACTGGGTGTCGGTGTCGACGTTCATCTTCACCACACCGAAGCGCAGCGAGTCCTCGATCTCCGACTTCAGCGAGCCCGAACCGCCGTGGAAGACGAAGTCGAACGGCTGCGCGTCCGCGCCCAGGCCCAGCTTGGCGGCGGCCACGCGCTGGCCCTCGGCCAGCACCTCGGGCTTGAGCACGACATTGCCCGGCTTGTAGACGCCGTGCACGTTGCCGAAGGTGGCGGCCAGCAGGTACTTGCCGTTCTCGCCCGCGCCCAGCGCGTCGATGGTCTTCTCGAAGTCCTCGGGCGAGGTGTAGAGCTTGTCGTTGATCTCGGCCTCGACGCCGTCCTCTTCACCGCCGACGACACCGATCTCGACCTCGAGGATGATGTTCGCGGCGGCGGCCTGCTTCAGCAGCTCCTTCGCGATCTCCAGGTTCTCGTCGATCGGAATGGCCGAGCCGTCCCACATGTGCGACTGGAACAGCGGGTGCTGGCCGTTCTTCACGCGCTCGCTCGAAATGGCCAGCAGCGGACGGACATAGGTGTCCAGCTTGTCCTTGGGGCAGTGGTCGGTGTGCAGCGCGATGGTCACGTCGTAGCGGGCGGCGACCACGTGCGCGAACTCGGCGAGCGCGACGGCACCGGTCACCATGTCCTTCACACCGAGGCCGGAACCGAATTCCGCACCACCGGTGGAGAACTGGATGATGCCGTCGGAACCGGCGTCCGCGAAGCCCTTGATCGCCGCGTTGATCGTCTCCGAGGACGTGCAGTTGATGGCGGGGAACGCGAAGGAGTTCTGCTTGGCCCGAGCAATCATCTCGGCGTAGATCTCCGGAGTCGCGATGGGCACAGTGACCTCCGTGTTGTGTGTGGTGCGTACGACAAATTCTGTCAGCTGACACGATAGGACAGCCCTTTTTCTCCGGGCCAATGGCCTCGCATACCCCACAAGTTTGTGAGGTTCCATCGAGAATCGGTGTGATGTCCGAGGTACCGGTACTGTGGTGGCCGTGACCTTGCTGGCCGTATCCGATGCCGTGACCACGAATGCCGCGTTGCCCGCGATCTTGGATCCAATGCACCTCCTGACGGAGACTTGGCTCTCGCACGCGGTGCTCCCGGCGATCCTGGTCATCGTCTTCATCGAGACCGGCCTGCTGTTCCCGATCCTGCCGGGTGACTCGCTGCTGTTCACTGGCGGTCTGCTGGCGGCCCAGGCGCACCCGCCGGCCGGTATGAACATCTGGTGGCTGGTGCCCGCCACGGCGTTCGTGGCCTGGCTCGGCGATCAGAGCGGCTATTGGATCGGCCGGACCATCGGACCGGCGCTGTTCAAGAAGGAAGACACCCGCTTCTTCAAACAGCACTACATCACCGAGACGCACGCCTTCTTCGAGAAGCACGGCCCCAAGACCATCGTGCTGGCCCGCTTCGTGCCCATCGTGCGCACCTTCATGCCGGTGCTGGCCGGTGTCTCGAAGATGGACTACCGCAAGTTCGCGCTGGTCGACATCATCGGCGCGGTGCTGTGGGGCGGCGGCGTCACCGTGCTCGGATACTTCCTGGGCAATGTCGAATTCATCCGCAAGAACGTCGAGGCGATCTTCCTGCTGATCGTGTTCGTGTCCATCCTCCCGGGCATCATCACGGTCGCGAAGAACCTGCTGCACCGCGGGCAGCACCCGGAGAAGGCCGAGCTGGCCACCTCGACGAACGAGCCGACCCGCTGAGCCATCGGTGTCGATCAGCCCGCTAACCACTCTCGCTTCGGGCGGCTTCGGCCCCCTGGAGACCGCCGGACCCGTGCTCGTCTGGACGATCGTGCTGACCTTCGTCTTCCTGGAGTGCGCGCTCATCATCGGGTTGTTCCTGCCCGGCGACTCCATGCTCATCACCGCGGGCGTCGTGATGGCCTCGCAGGTGGGCGGCGAGGGCCACATCTGGGCGCTCTCGGTCGGCACCATGATCGCGGCCATCGCGGGCAATCAGGTCGGCTACGTGTTCGGCAGCCGGACCGGGCATCACATCGTCGCGCGCAAGAACGGCAAGTACATCAACACCCGCAATCTGGCGCGGGTCTCGGAAATGCTGCACAAACACGGCTTTCTCGCGGTGCTGGTGGCCCGCTGGATTCCGTGGGTGCGCACGCTGTGCCCGCTGGTCGCCGGTGCGGCGGGCATGGATCACCGCAAGTACACGATCGCCTCGACCGTCGGCGCGGTGATCTGGGCCCCGGTGATCCTGCTGGCCAGCTATTACGCGGGCAGTTTCCTCGAGGACATGTCCTGGCTGATGCCGGCGGTCATCGGCACGCTGGTGGTCGGATTGATCCTGGGCACCGCGGTCGGGGTGCGGCAGTATCGCAACGAAATGGCGCGTCCCGCCGAGGATTTCGACCTGGACACGGCCGAAGCGCAAACCGTCCCGATTCCGGTGATCCGGCCGCACAACGCCTGATCGACCGGGCCTAGAGTCCGGCGGCCGTCACCGTGTGCGCGGCCTCCATCAGCTTCCACCCCGAAAGCTGCACCGACAGATCACGTTCGGGATTGCGCGAGCCCTTCACCGAACCGCCCTCGAACCCGCCCGCGCCCGCGATGCCGGGCAATCGTGCGGGTTGCCGCCAGTCCGCCCCGAACAGCGGTTCGCCCTCCACGTCGAGGCGGTGCTCCCAGGCCGCGGTCGCGGAGGCGCGGACGATGGCGGCGGCCTTGCGCCGCGCGGTCACCTGGGTGGGCTCGTCGCCGGGCAGCATGAGCGCGGCCAGCGCCAGGTAGCGAATCAGGATGCCGTTGAACAGGCCGCCGTCCCCGCCGCCGTCGCCGGTCACCACGCCGCGATCGGTCAGGTGCTCCTCGATCGCGTCGACCAGGCGGACCGCGCGTTCGGCGTGCCGGGGCTCGCCGACATGCACGGCCAGTTCGGTCTCCAGCCCCAGCGCCACACCCTGGCAGTAGCTGTAGACCGGTTTCTCCACCTCGCCCGACGGTAGGTGGATGCCGTCGAAGATGAGCCCGGTTTCCTTGTCGCGCAGATGCGTATCGAGGAAGTCGGCCAGCTCCTGCGCCAGCGAGTAGCGGCCCAGCCGGGCCATGGCGATGCCCACCGGGCCGTTCGCGGGCGCGTTGAAGAAGTCGGAGCCCTTGCGCCAGGGCACCGCGCCGAACTCCGGCTCGAACCCGTTGGCCAGCGCCTTCTCCAGGATGAGCAGCGCGCCGCGGACCTCCTCGACGCCCTGGGTGCGCTCGGCGCGTTCCAGGGAGATGGTCAGCCACGCCATGTCGTCGTAGTAGTTGTTGGTCCAGCCGGTGATATTGCGCAGCCGCATGGCGTGCGCGATGGACCAGAGCCGGCGCTGCCGGGCGGGGGTCGGAGCGCGATTCGCGGCGTCGACCGCGCAGTCGATCAAGTGGGCTTGCCACCAGTAGTGCCAGAAGGCGAAGGTGCGCTCGCCCTTGGTGGCGGGCCACCCGACCACCCCGAGCTGGGTGCCGGGAACGGCCCACAACTTGCGTAAGTGACGGGAGAGAATCGCGGATTCCGCCAGGTCGGCGCGCTCCGACCACAGCGCAGCGGTCGGCTCGATATTGCGCCCGGTCCGCGAAGTCATGGGACTAATGGTGCCAGTCGGACACCATCGTTCGTGGCTGATTTGTTACCGAGAGTCGGATGTCACCACGCGTTGCCGAGGTCGGCGTGCTGACGAATCCAGGCGTGCATGGCGATGCCCGCCGCGACGCCCGCGTTGATGCTGCGGGTCGAGCCGAACTGGGCGATCGAAACGGTCAGCAGCGCGCCCGCTTTCGCGGCCTCGGTGACGCCGGGGCCTTCCTGGCCGAACAGCAGCAGGCAATCGCGGGGCAGGGTAGCGGTTTCCAGCGGCACCGAGCCCGGGACATTGTCCACGGCCACCACGGTCAACCCTGCCGCCGCCGCGAAGCGCAGCAGCTCGCCGGTGTCGGTGTGGTGTCGGACGTGCTGGTAGCGATCGGTGACCATGGCGCCGCGCCGATTCCAGCGCTTGCGGCCGACAATGTGCACGGCCGCCGCCGCGAAGGCGTTCGCCGTGCGCACGACCGTGCCGATATTGGCGTCGTGCCCGAAGTTCTCGATCGCCACGTGGAAGGGGTGCCGACGGCTGTCGATATCGGCGACGATGGCCTCGCGCCGCCAATACCGGTAGGCGTCCACCACATTGCGGCGGTCGCCGTGGGCGAGCAGTTCGGGGTCCAGGCGCGGATCGTCGGGCGGCTCGGCGCCGAATTCCTCGCGCCACGGTCCGACACCGTGTGGATGCTCACCCCATTCGGTCGGGCCGGGGGCGAGCGCTTCGTCGTCGGTCGGGGCGGAACTCACCCCGCGATGGTAGTAGCCGCTAGTGCGAGGCGAACGCGCCGATGACGGCGAGCAGCACGAAGAACACGATCGCGCCGATCATCAGGCAGGACGAGACGATGCCGCAGACCCAGCCGGCCGTGACCATGCCACCGCCGCCGATGGCCCCGCCCGAATCCCGGATCTCCTTGCGCGCCCGGCTGCCCAGCACCCACGCCACCGGTCCGACGAGCGAACAGAGCACCAGACTCAGGATGCCGAGGATGAGGATGGTGACGGCCTGCGGGTGATCCTGCGCGGGCATGCCGTAGTAGCTCTGATAACCCTGCGGGTAGTAACCCGGCGCCGGCTGGGGATGACCCGGGTTCTGGGGATAGCCCTGGTTGTAACCGGGCTGCTGTCCGTAGCCGTAGCCCTGCGGCTGTTGCGGGTTGTGGTCCTGCGGCGGCTTGTCGAACGCCTGATTCTGCGGATCCCAACCCGGCGGCGGCGGATCGTAAGTCATGGGCAGAATGCTAGGGGGTAGTGCTGGCTACACCGAACATTTACGGGTCTGCTCCCTCGTCCCGGAACACCTGCCAACGAGACGATGGAAGACATGAGCGAAACAGCCGCCGTTCCCACCCTGTCGTTCGATCCGCCCGGACCGCAACCGAATCCGCGGGGCAGCGGAGCGCGCGACGCGCTGATCACCTTCCTGGCGACGCCTTTCCGGGCTCGCACCTGGAAGGAATTCGCCTATCTGATCATTGTTTTCGTGCTCGGCGGCCTGGCCGCCCTGTATCTGTTCCTGGCCATCGGCGTCAGCGTGTATCTGTCGCTGTTCGTGATCGGCGTACCGCTGCTGGCGGTAATGCTGCTGGGCGGCCGGGTGTGGGGGAAGGTCTATCGGGTGCTGGGCGCGGTGTTGCTGGACGCGGCGCTGCCCGAGCCACCGCCCTTCACTCCCAGGCCCGGTTTGATCGGCTGGCTGCGCAGCGCGTTCACCGATCGGACTTCGTGGCGGGCATTGCTGTTCCTGCTCGTCGAGGTGCTGTTCGGTCTGATCATCGGTTACGGCGTGCTGATGATCGTGGCCATCACCGCCCTCGTGGCCGTGTCCCCGATCCTGTGGGCGACACGGAACACGGTCAATGTGGATGCCCAAGGGGTGCCGCACCATTCGATGGTCCAGTTCGGCGACTACTACCTCGACACCTGGCCGCGGGTACTCGGCTTCGGGGCCGTCGGCGTCCTCGGCTTTTTCCTGCTGCCGTGGCTCTTTCGCGGCGTGTGCCTGCCGCATCGTCTGCTCTCCCGCTGGCTGCTCACCCCGACCGCCCGCGATCACCAGTTGGCCGAATTGCGGGAGAGCCGCCGCGTCGCGGTCGACGACGCGGCCGCGACGCTGCGCCGTCTCGAACGTGACCTGCACGACGGGACCCAGGCGCGGCTGGTGAGCATCGCCATGATGCTGGGCCGCGCCGAGGAGCGCATGGCGACCGGCGGCGATGCCATCGAGCTCATCACCCTGGCGCGCACGGGCTCCAAGGAGGCGCTGGCCGAATTGCGGGAATTGGTGCGTGGCATTCATCCGCCCGCCCTGGAACTCGGGCTGGAGCCGGCGCTCGAGACCCTGGCCGCCCGCTGCGCCATACCGGTGGAATTGCGGGTGCTGCTGCCGGTGCGGCCCAGCCCGGCCATCGAGGCCATCGCCTACTTCTCGGTCGCGGAATTGCTGACCAATGTGGTGAAACATGCTGCCGCGACCCGGATCTGGGTGGCCGTGCTCCCCGCCGGGGAGGACGGCCTGTCGGTGGCCGTGCGCGACAACGGGCAGGGCGGCGTGCTGCAACCGGCCGAGCTGCCGGGTGAAGCCGTTGCGGTGGGCGGGCTTTCGGGCCTGGCGCAACGGGCGCGCTCGGTGGACGGCTCGCTGTTCGTGGACAGTCCGGTCGGTGGCCCGACCCTGGTCACGCTGGTGTTGCCGATCGCGGGACCGCGATGATCGAGGACATGGATGCCCCGAACGCGCCGCTGCGCGTGGTGATCGCCGAGGACAACGCCATCTTGCGGGACGGTCTCACCGCATTGCTCGCCGAGCGTGGCTTCGAGGTGGTGTCCACGGTCGGCGATGCGACCGGTCTGTATTCCGCGGTGGCAGAGCATGCGCCGGACGTGGCCGTGGTGGACGTCCGAATGCCGCCCAGCTTCACCGATGAGGGCCTGCTGGCCGCGCTCGCCCTGCGCCGCGGCCATCCCGGCACCGGTGTGCTGGTGTTCTCCCAATGGATCGAAACCCGTTATGCCACCGAACTGCTGGCCGCGGGTGCCGGGGGCGTCGGCTACCTGCTCAAGGACCGGGTCGCCGATGTAACCGATTTCATCGAGGCGCTGCGCCGGGTCGCCACCGGCGGCACCGCCCTGGATCCTGAGGTAGTGAGCCAGCTCATGGGCGCTGCCCGGCAACAGGATTCGCTGGCCCGGCTGACCCCGCGCGAGCGCGAGGTGCTGGAATCCATGGCCCAGGGATTGTCGAATTCGGCCATCGCGCAGGCACTGACGGTGACCGAGCGCGCGGTCGAGAAGCACATCGGCAACATCTTCACCAAACTGGAATTGCCGCCCTCGGATCTGCATCATCGGCGCGTGCTGGCGGTTTTGCGCTTGAAAGGCTAAACGTCGCTGCGAGGTTGCGGAGCGTGGAAGACTGGGGGGCATGACTCGGTCGAGTTCCGCGGAATTGCTGAAATCGGTTGAATACTGGCCGAATCACCTGCTGACCATTGCCGAGTGGTCGCTGCTGCCCGAGAACAACAAGCACTGCCGCGAACTGGTGGACGGCGTGCTCGTGGTCGCGCCGCAGCCGCCCCGGCATCAGCTCGCGGTGTGGCGGCTGGCCGCCCAATTGGAGCGGGCGCTGCCGCGGCGGGTGGCGGCCATGGCGCGCATCGAATTGATCATCGACGAGGGCTCGCCGCCGACGGTGCGGGTGCCGGATGTGCTGATCGTGGGCGGTGCGGCGGGCGCCGAACACGCCACCCGGGTATGGCCCGGGGATGTCCTGGCCGCCATCGAGATCGTCTCGCCGGGTTCGCGGCGGGTCGATCGGATCATGAAGTTCGCCGAGTACGCGGCGGCGGGGATCGAGCACTACTGGCTGCTGGAGACCGAGAATTCGCTGCGGTTGCTGACGCACCGGCTGCGGGACGGTCGCTACGTGCCGACCGGTGAGTACGCCGGACAGGTCACCCTCGAACTCGACGAACTGAACCTGCCACTCGACCTCGACGCACTCACCGCGCTTCGCGCCTCCGGCGCGTCGGTCTGACGCCATACCGCCCCTGACCTCGCGGGTTCTGCCACCTGATACGAAATTCGGGACTATCCTGGAGTTCCGTAAGCCGTGGTTGGAGGGTGTCATGGACCACGCGCGCATAGTTCGAACCGTGCTCGGAGTGACGGCCGCCTATCTGGTCGCTCTCGGGTGTTGGCTGGGTTGGCTGGTCCCGCTCACCCCACCCGGAACATTGCCGGTTCAAATCGTCACACTGGTCGGTCTCTTCGGAACCTTCCTGGGTCTCGGCATGATGTTGGCCCAACGCCCGTCCCGCTCGGACCGGCGGCTGCGCCGCCACGGGCTGGAGGGCTGGGCGAACATCGAAGCCGTCCATCCGCTCCAGCGCACCGACCACTGCACCGAGATCACCGAACTCGATCTCGAACTGGTGGTGCCGGGGTCGGAGACCTACTACGGCAGCATCGTCTTCGACGTGGAACCGGTGGTGAAACCGAGAATCGCTGTGGGCGGCACGCTTTCGATTCGCGTCGACCCGGCCAACCGCGACCGCATCATGCTCTGCCTGTGACTCGGATGTACTCTCTCAGCTCTCGTGCCCGCCGCACTCTGTGCGGCGGGCACGTTTGAGATATCAGAGCGGTCGCTGCGCGCCACCTGGCTGCCGGTTTTGCCTGATCCGGGCCGTAGCATCCTCGACATGACGATCGTCGAGAAGCAGGACCACAGAGAAGCGCCGCTGGTGCTCGACACCGAGCCGCCGCGCACGCTGGGGTTCACCGATCAGGCGGCGTTCTGGCTGAACATCGGGGTCAGTCTCATCGGGTTCAGCGGTGCGGCGGTCGTGCTCTCGCCCACCGAGGGCTCGCGCCTGCCGCTCATCGGCGCGCTGCTGGCGACCGTGGTCGGCACGGTGATCGGCTCGGCCATGGTGGCCGGACCCGCCGCCATCGGTTCACGCACCGGCGCACCCGCCATGGCGGTGCTGCGAGGACTGTTCGGCACACGACTGTCGTATGTCCCGACGGTCGCCAACATCGTGCAGTGCATCGGGTGGGGCGTGTACGAGCTCACCGTCATCACCCTCGGCGTCTCGGCGCTCACCCACGACAAGGTGCCGCACTGGATCGTCATCGTCGCGGCCGGTGTGCTGTCCACCGTCATGGCCATCTGGCCGCTGTCCGCGGTGCGGGCGCTGCGCAAGTATGTCTCGGTGGCAGTGGCCATCGCCCTGATCTACTTCACCGTTCAGCTACTGCGGCAACCGATTCCGCTACCCACCGGCACCAGCTGGAGCGGCTTCTGGCCCGCCGTCGACAGCACCCTCGCGGTATCGATCTCCTTCGTGCCGCTGGCCGCCGACTACACCCGGCACTCCCGCTCGGCGAAAACCGCCGCCGGGGCCACCGTGACCGGCTACTCCGTCGCCCAGATCTGGTGCTACGGCCTCGGCATCCTCGCGATCCTGCACGCGGGCAATGCCGACAACATCTTCGACACTTTTCTCGGTGTGGCCGCGGGCTGGGTGTTCTTCGCGGTCCTGGTGCTGCGCGAATCGGATCAGTCCTTCGCCAATATCTATTCGACCGCCATGTCCATCCAGAACCTGCTGCCCCGGGTGGACCGCCGCCTGCTGGCCGGTCTGGTCGGCCTGATCGTCACCCTCCTGGCGCTGCCGGTGCGCGACTTCAGCAACTACGCCAACTTCCTGGTGCTGATCGGTTCGGTCTTCGTGCCGCTGTGCGCGGTGCTGATCGTCGACTATTTCTTCGGCCGTGGTCGGACGGGCTGGAACCTCACCGAGAACGCACCCACCCGGCCACTCATGCTGCTGCCCTGGGCGATCGGCTTCGTCACCTATCAGCTGTTCAATCCCGGCTCGATCGGCTGGTGGACGAAGTTCTGGACCAATGCGCAGGACACTCTCCACATCCATCCCGGCTGGTGGTCCTCGGCCTCGCTGTACTCCTTCCTGGCGGCCGCGGCGGTGACCGCGCTCCTGGTCCGGTTCCGGCGCGGATGACCGACGGCCGCGTCTACGGCATGGGGTTCGACGAGCTCGTCGAACCCGATTGGCCCGCACTGACTTCCGCCGAGGTGGACGCGGTGCTGGGCGCGGACGCGGCCATCACCTGGCGCAGCCCCCGGCCGCTCTCGGCCACCGCGCGGGTGCGACTGCCGGACGGGCGTGACGTCATCGTCAAGCGGCTGCCGCGGACCCTGCGGGACGCGGCCGCGCTCGGCGAGGAACACCGGTTCATGGCTCACCTGCGCGCGGGCGGGATTCCGGTGCCTGGCGTACGGCGCAGCCTGGATCACGGCGAATTCGCCTACGAGGTACAGGAACTCGGAATCGGCGTCGATGCATACGCGGGCGTCTTCTCCTGGTCGCCCTACCGTTCCCCCGACGAGTCGGCGGCCGCCGGGCACATGCTGGCCAGGCTGCACCTGGCCGCCGCCGGGTACGAGGCCCCGAGTCGCCCGGCCCGGCCGCTGCTCGCGGGATTCACCCTCTTCTCCTCCCCCGATCCCCTCGCCGCCGTGGCGCGCCGAGCCCTCGAACGCCCCGCACTGGGCGCGTTCCTGGCCGAACACGACTGGCGCGCGGACATGGAACGCGTCCACCTCCCGGCCTACGAGCGCCTGCGGCCGCTGCTGCCCGACCTGGAACCGCTGTGGACGCACAATGACTGGCACGGCACCAACCTGCTCTGGCACGACCACGACGTCGCCTCGGTCATCGATTTCGGCCTCTGCGACCGCACCACCGCCGTCCACGATCTCGCCACGGCCATCGAACGCAGTGCCGTGGACTGGATTTCGATTCGCGACGGCGGCCCGGCGAATGTGCGGTTCGATCAGGTCCGAGCCCTGCTCGAGGGCTATGAATCGGTGCGCCCGCTGACGACCGCCGAGCGCCGGGCCCTCCCGGCGCTGTTGCCGCTCGTCCATTGCGAATACGAGCTCTCGGAAATCGACTACTTCCTCGGCGTCATCCCCGGCGGCAATGCGAAGAACGCCGAAATCGCCTACAGCGACTATTTTCTCGGACACACCGCATGGTGGACGCAATACGATGCGGGCCACGAGCTACTCGATTCTGTGACCACGATCCGATAGAACTTGCCTCGTTGCCCATGGCCGTGGTCGCCGCGGCTTTCGCCAGCGCGGGCACCGCCTCGGCCGAATTCTATGACCGATCAGGTGACCGATACAGTCACCGATTCGGTTAACGATGTGCGCGGGGATCCGCGAGCAGGTATTGCGCGGCGGCGTAAGTGCCGAGAATGACGCCTTCGGTGATTCGGCGCGACTTCTCACCGCGCGCGAAAATGCGCCGCAGCACGATCAATCCGTCGGACAGGGTGAACAGCAGCGCGCCCACACCCAATCGGCTGCGCGGGTCGGCATTCGGAACATTCACGCCCGCGATATTCTTCGCGTCCCGCGCCAGGTCCGGATCCGAGGCCAGCGTCGCCGCCGTGCCCAGGGTCGCACCGTAGGCGGTGAGCGGAATCGCGACCGTCGGCGCCCTGAAGCGCATCAGCGTCGCCGCGCCCAGCCACGCCGCCACCCGCGGCACCGCGATCTGCGCGCGCGGCCGACCGCCGCGCCGGAACCACAGCCACGAGTACCCGGTCTGCATGGCCGCGAAAGACGAAGCGCCCGCTATCAATCGGCGATCATCGTCGGGGTCGATGAGCAGGACGTCGCCGACGGTCGCGGCGGCCAAGGATCCGAGCAGCACCGTGCGATCGGCGCGATCGAGATACGTGCCGTTCACGACCACATCCGCGGCCAGCAGCGGCATCAGCAAAGGCTTTGCCGCCCACTGCAATTTCTCACGTCCGGTGACCGCGCCGAACACGGTCACCGCCGCCGCGCCGACGAACGCGGCACGGAAAGGGCGGGCCATCAGAAGCTGGGTTCGGCCGGAGCCGGCGGCAGCACCACGACCTGGCCCGCGTAGGACAGGCCCGCGCCGAAGCCGAGCAGCAGCGCCAGCTGACCGCCCTTGGCCTTGCCGCTCACCAGCATCTCCTCCATGGCCAGCGGAATCGAGGCGGCCGAGGTGTTGCCGGTGTTCTCGATGTCATTGGCCATCGGAATGTCGTCGGCGAGGCCGAGATTCTTCTTCATGAGCTCGTTGATCCGGGCATTGGCCTGGTGCGGGATGAAGATCTCGATGTCTTCCTTCGCCACGCCGGACAGCTCGATGGCGCTGGACAGCGCGCGCGGCAGGGTGACCGCGGCCCAGCGGAAGACCTTGGGGCCCTCCATGTGCAGCGACATCCGCCCCACCGGCTCGACCTCGGGGTCGGTGCCCTGCAGCCGCTGCGCCTTGTTCATGAACTCCAGGAAGTCCACGTCCTGGGCGATGGCCTCGGCGTTCTCGCCGTCGGAGCCCCACACGGTCGGCGAGATGCCGTTCTCCTCGCTGGGTCCGACCACGACCGCGCCCGCACCGTCGCCGAAGATCATGGCGGTGCCGCGGTCCTTCGGATCCAGGCCCACGGTCATCGTTTCCGCGCCGATGACCAGGATGTATTCGGCCGAGCCGGAGCGGATCATGTCGGTGGCGACACCCAGGCCGTAGCCGAAACCGCCGCAGCCGGAGGTCAGGTCGAAGGCCGGGATGCCGTTCATGCCGAGGTCGGCGGCCACCGTCGGCGCACCGTGCGGGGTCAGCTTGAGCCAGCTGGAGGTGCAGAAGATGAGCGCGCCGATCTTGGAGCGATCGATGCCGGTGTTGTTCAGCGCCCGGTTGCCCGCCGCCACCGCCATGGTGCGCAGCGTCTCGTCGCCGGAGATCCAGCGCCGATTGTGAATGCCGGTGCGCTCGAAGATCCACTCCGGGGTGGAGTCCAGAACCTCGCATACCTCGGCGTTGCTGACCAGGCGCTGGGGCCGGTAAGCGCCGATGCCGAGCATCGCAATATTTTGATGACCCTTATTGATTGCAATGCTCACCACAGGTGACTCACACGACCCTTCACAACACCTTTGTCGGACGTAAGACCAGCACCAGGCTAACCCAGAGCAAGGGTTCAGCCCAGAGCAAAGTCCTGTTAATCAATCAGTAAGGACTTTTGTCCTCAGCCGAGCGCGAGGTCCTTCAGTCCCAGGATGGACCGGTACTCGAGGCCCTCCGCGGCGATGATGCCGTCGGCCCCGGTCTCACGGTCGACCACCGTGGCCACACCGACCACGATCGCGCCGGCGTCCCGCAGCGCACGCACGGCGGTCAGCGGCGAATTGCCGGTCGTGGTGGTGTCCTCGACCACCAGCACCCGCTTGCCCACGATGTCCGGACCCTCGATCTGCCGCTGCATGCCGTGGGTCTTGGCCGCCTTGCGCACCACGAACGCGTCGATGGGACGCCCCGGCGCGTGCATGACCGCGGCCGCCACCGGGTCCGCGCCCATGGTGAGCCCGCCCACCGCGTCGAAGTCCCAGTCCGCCACGAGTTCACGTAGCAACTTGCCGATCAGCGGGGCGGCCTCGTGGTGCAGGGTGGCGCGGCGCAGGTCCACGTAGTAGTCCGCTTCCTTGCCCGAGGACAGGGTGACCCGGCCGTGTACGACGGCGAGGTCACGTACCAGAGCCGCGAGTCTGTCCCGGTCGGTCGTCGTTACCTGCATTGCTGTGTCTATGTCCTTCCGCGTGCGTTGAACAGGCCCCGGTTCAGGCGGGTCGCCAGGGATCGTGGGATAAGCCCTGCGATCGCGACGATCGCTTTGTACTGCATTCCGGGCACGCTGATCACCCGGTCCTTCTCCAAGTCGTGCAGCGAACCGGCTACCACCTCGTCCACGGTCAACCACAGTGGTCGCGGCAGCGAGGTCATGTCGATTCCGGCTCGCTCATGGAATTCGGTGCGGACGAAACCCGGGCACAGTGCCTGCACCCGAACTCCGGTCCCGGCCAGCCCGCCTGCCAGCCCTTGGGAGAAGGATACGACGTACGCCTTGGAGGCCGAGTAGGTCGATCCCCGTCCGGGGATCAGGCCCGCGGTGCTGGCCACATTCACCACGGTGCCCTTGGCCGCGTGCAGCATGGGCGGCAGGGCCGCCCGGGTCAGCTGCACCACGGCGGTGACGTTCACATCCAGTTGGTGCTGCAGGGCGTCCGGCGCCTGCGTCCAGAATTCGCCCGACATGCCGAATCCCGCGTTGTTGACCAGGAATTCGACGCCATCGGCCAACCGGGCCGCCACCAGATCGCGATCGTGTGGATGTCCCAGGTCGGCCGGTAATACCTCGGCTCGCGCGCCGAACCGCACCTGTACGTCGTGTGCCAGCGCGGCCAGCCGGTCCTCATCACGCGCCACCAGCACCAGGTCGTAACCGAGCGAGGCGAGCCGGGTGGCGTACGCCTTGCCGATGCCGGAGGTGGGCCCGGTGACCAGGGCCACCGGACGATGCGCGCCGGGCAGGCGCGCTGCAGGGGAACTCTCGGTCATCGACGGCCTATCACTCGCACAACGGAGGAGCGGTCGGCGATGACCGGAACTGCGCCCCCATTCTGGTCCCTGCCCCTCCCACAGGCTGCGAATTCCCGCAGATGCGACGTGGCTGCGGCGCGCCGCGGCGAGTCACCTCGCTGCGTCGCACCGCGGCAGGTCACCGCGGAGTCGGTCCCTGATACGGACGGAATCCCGGGTGGAAGGGCCCGCCGGGCGGGGCGCTGCGGCCCTGATCCTTGCGCCAGCCCTCCTCGGGCTCACGATCGGGGTCGTCGCCGGGCTCGTCGGATTCGGCCTCGGCCCAACGGTCTTCGTCATCGGGGCGGCGCGGACCGTCCTGCTCGTCCCACTCGGACTCGCCCTCCGGGGCGGGCGGCCAGTTGCGGCGCGGCCGATTGCGCGGGTCCGGCACGACCTTCAGTGCGGGACGCCAGTTCTCGGGCTCGCCGTCCTCCGGTTCACCGGCGCCCGCGATATCGCTGACCAGCGGGGAGTCGTCGGCGTCGGGACGGGGGCGCGGCGGACGGGCGGGTTCGTCGTCGCCGTAGTCGCCGTACTCGTCGTGGCCGTCGTAGTCGTCGTCCATGGGGATCGGGCGGGAGCTGCCGGGTTCGGGCAGTTCGTCCCGGCCGCGCTCGGTATTGATGACCGGCGGCAGCACGTGCAGCAGACCCGACAGCCGCAGCACCGCGTCGATGGCCATCTCCCAGTCCTTGGCGACGGCCCCGACCGGCAGCATGCCCAGGGTCCAGTTGCCCTCGGACCACAGCTGCTGCACCGAGTCGGGCAGCGACTCGATGAACGCCACCATGCGCTGGTCCACCGCGTGCCGGGCGATGTCCGGATTGGTGGCGAAGACCACCCGGTCACCGATGGCGCCGAGCAGTTCCAGATCGTGATCCTTCGGCGGCGCCGCGGTTTTCAGCCGCAGGTCGATATCGATGTCCGAGCCGATCTGCCGGCGCACCGCGACCAGGGTGGCGGCGTCCTCGAGATCGAAGAGCACGAACTTCTCGCCCTTGCGGTTGCCGGAGACCACGTCCACCGCGGACAGGTAGCCGAGTTTGGCCAGCGCGCCGCGCCGCCAGGTCGAGGCGAGCGCGGGCTCCACCGAAACATAGGTGTAGCCCTGGGATTTCGCCCAGACCTGCCGCACGTGCCCGGTGCGCTGCCGTTGCAGCCGATCGAAATAGAGCAGCACGATCGCACCCACCAGTGCGATCGCCGCCAGCCCGAACCATATCGCCGTCATCGCCGCCTACCCTATCTGTGTTTATTTGCCCTCCGCTTCGCTCCGGGCGGGTTCGCGGCGCTGGAGGTCTCGTTCTTCCCTCCCTCCGCTCCTCCGCTTCGCTCCCCCGCTCCGCTCAGTCCAGAACGAGACGCGCCGCGAACCTTCAGGTCGGGGCAACCGTAAGTGGATTCATCGGGTTCCGCTCGGCAAGGAGGTGCTGAAGATCAGCTTCGCTTGAATGGAGCCGTCGGCGTTCTTATCACCTTGCACCATAACGACTTCCCCGACGGGGAGGTCCGCCACCTTGGTGCTGCCGAGGGATATCACCTGTGTCTTGGCGTCGGTCTTCACGGTGACCTTGTCGCCGGACAAAGAGGTGATGGTCAGGGTCGAGCCGTCGTTGCTGGCGATGGTGCCCATGTTCGCGCCGAGCTGATCCAGATCGCCGAGGCCCGGAATGGTCGGGATGCCGCTGGGTAGTGGTAGCGCGGACGTGTTGCCGGGCTGCGGATATCCGGAGGTCACGACGCTGCTGGAGGCGGCGGCCGAGGTCGACGAATCCTTGTTCCCCAGCATCGTTCCGATCAGGACGCCGGCGATGGCGACCACGATCACGGCGGCGATGGCCAGGGCGATCCACAGGGTGGTGTTGCGCTTGGGCGGGGGCGGCGGCGGGTTCTGCGGGAACCCCGCGGGCTGATATCCGCCGGTCGGCATCCCCGGCCCGCCCGGATAGCCGGGCCCGCCCGGATAGGCCGGAGCGCCATAACTACTCGTCGGCTGCTCTCCCGGCGCCGTCGGGTAGACGGCCGTCGGCTCGTATCCCCCGCCGGTCTCGTAGCCGCCCCACTGGGCGTCGGCGGGCGGCAGGACGCGGGTGGCGTCGGGCCCGGGCGGCTGCCCGAAATAGTCGGTCGGACTGTTCTCCGAGGGCTGGCCGCCCGGTCCGGACTGCTCGGTCGGCCCACTCTCCTGGCCCGGTTCCGGCCGCCGCGACCACGGATCGCTCGGATTAGTCATGGCCTCCAGGGTAGGCGGGGAACGGCTACTGAGCCGCGAACTCGACCGGACGGTTCCCAAACAGAAAGGCCCCCGCGCGAACCGAAGTTCGCACGGGGGCCGATATTTGCGCTGGTCAGCGCCCGACGATGAGGTTGTCGCCGTCGGGGGTGACGTTGACCTTCACGATGTCGCCGTCCTGGACCTCCCCGGCCAGCAGTTCCTTGGCGAGCGAGTCGCCGATGGCCTGCTGGATGAGGCGGCGCAGCGGGCGCGCACCGTAGGCCGGGTCGTATCCGCGCACGGCCAGCCAGAAGCGGGCCGAGTCGGACACGTCCAGCTTCAGGCGGCGCTGCGAGAGCCGCTTCTGCAGCTGGTTCAGCTGGATGTCCACGATGTGCTCGAGTTGTTCCTCGTCGAGGGCGTGGAACATGACCACGTCGTCGAGCCGGTTCAGGAACTCCGGCTTGAAGGCGCGGCGCACCGAGGCCATGACGGTCTCCTTGTCACCGCCCGCACCCAGATTCGAGGTCAGGATGAGGATGGTGTTGCGGAAGTCGACCGTGCGGCCCTGGCTGTCGGTGAGCCGACCTTCGTCGAGCACCTGCAGCAGGATGTCGAAGACGTCCGGGTGGGCCTTCTCGATCTCGTCGAACAGCACCACCGTGTACGGGCGTCGCCGCACCGCCTCGGTCAGCTGGCCGCCCTGGTCGTATCCGACGTAGCCGGGAGGCGCACCGACGAGGCGGGCCACCGAGTGCTTCTCGGAGTACTCGCTCATGTCGATGCGGACCATGGCGCGCTCGTCGTCGAACAGGAAGTCCGCCAACGCCTTCGCGAGCTCGGTCTTACCGACACCGGTGGGGCCCACGAACATGAAGGAACCGGTCGGACGGTTGGGGTCGGCGACCCCGGCCCGCGCGCGGCGCACGGCATCCGACACCGCCTGCACGGCTTCGCGCTGCCCGACGACCCGGTTGCCCAGCTCGTCCTCCATGCGCAGCAGCTTCTGGGTCTCGCCCTCCATCATCTTGCCCACGGGGACACCGGTCCACGACGACACCACCTCGGCGATATCGTCCGTGCCGACCTCCTCCTTGAGCATGACGTCACCGTCGGCGGCGGTCTTCGCCTTGGCCTCGGCCTCGGCGAGTTCCTTCTCCAGCTTGGGGATTCGCCCGTAGCGGAGCTCGGCGGCCTTGTTGTAGTCACCGTCGCGCTCGGCCCGCTCGGACTCGCCCTTGAGCGTCTCGAGCTGTTCCTTGAGCCCGGAGACCGCGTCGATGGCCGACTTCTCGTTCTGCCAGCGGGTCATCAGCTGGTTGAGCTTCTCGCGGTCGTCGGCGAGCTCGGACCGCAGCTTCTCCAGCCGCGCCTTGGAGGCCTCGTCGGTCTCCTTGGCCAGCGCCACCTCTTCGATCTCGAGCCGTCGCACGACGCGCTCGATCTCGTCGATTTCCACGGGGCGGGAATCGATTTCCATGCGCAGCCGCGACGCCGCCTCGTCGACCAGGTCGATGGCCTTGTCCGGCAGGAACCGGGAGGTGATGTAGCGGTCGGACAGGGTCGCGGCGGCCACCAGCGCGGAGTCGGTGATGCGCACGTGGTGGTGGTTCTCGTAGCGCTCCTTGAGCCCGCGCAGGATGCCGACGGTGTCCTCCACCGACGGCTCGCCGACCAGCACCTGCTGGAAGCGGCGTTCCAGGGCCGCGTCCTTCTCGATGTGCTGGCGGTATTCGTCGAGGGTGGTCGCGCCGACCAGCCGCAGCTCGCCGCGGGCGAGCATGGGCTTGATCATGTTGCCCGCGTCCATGGCGGATTCGCCGGTGGCGCCGGCGCCCACGATGGTGTGCAGCTCGTCGATGAACGTGATGATCTGCCCCGCGGAGGATTTGATCTCCTCGAGCACGGCCTTCAACCGCTCCTCGAATTCACCGCGGTACTTCGCGCCGGCCACCATCGCGCCCAGGTCGAGTGAGATGAGCTTCTTGCCGCGCAACGATTCCGGGACGTCGCCCTCGATGATGCGCTGCGCCAGGCCCTCCACGATGGCGGTCTTGCCGACGCCCGGCTCGCCGATGAGCACCGGGTTGTTCTTGGTGCGGCGGCTCAGAACCTGTACGACACGGCGGATTTCGTGATCACGGCCGATGACCGGGTCCAGCTTGCCCTCGCGGGCGGCGGCGGTCAGATCGGTGGAGTACTTCTCCAGCGCCTGGTACTGACCCTCCGGATCGGCACTGGTGACACGGGTGTTGCCGCGCACGGCGGTGAAGGCCTCGCGCAGCGCGTCGGCGGTCGCGCCGTACTTCAGCAGCAATTGCTGAACATCCGAATCACCCTGGGCCAGGCCGACCATCATGTGTTCGGTGGAGACGTACTCGTCGCCCATCTCGGTGGCCAGTCGCTGCGCGGCGGTGACCGCGGCGAGAGCCTCGCGCCCGAGGTTGGGGGTGGTGGTCGCGCCGCTCGCACGGGGCAGCCGGTCGACGATGTCCTGGGCCTCGCGTCGCACCGTCGCCGGGTCGACTGCGACGGCCTTGAGCAAGGGGGCGGCGATGCCGTCGGTCTGATCCAGCAACGCCACCAGCAAGTGCGCCGGACGGATCTCCGGATTTCCCGCGGCGGAGGCCGCCTGGAGTGCGGCGGTCAGGGCCGCCTGGGTCTTGGTGGTGGGATTGAACGAGTCCACTGTCACCTTCCTACTAGTCGTTGCTGACTACAACGCGGTAGAAGTTGAGTCTGTTCCGCTCAAGTCTGACCAGTTTTCGACGCCGGGTCCAGAGTCCAAGGGCCTTTTCTACGCTACGCGTACGATGACCCCATTCGTTGACGCATCACACCAGCTCATCGCAAGCCAACTCGCGGAACTCTCAGGGGCTTCCCCTGAAACCCCTTTCGAGAAGGCCCGACATGGAGGAGCAGCAATGCGCGCGATCGTCGTCCGTGAGTTCGGAGGCCGGCCCGAGGCCGCCGACATGCCGATTCCCGAGGTCGGACCGGGCCAGGTACAGATCCAGCTGGAAGCGGCCGGAGTCAACCCGTTCGACAAGCGGATCATGGACGGTTTCCTGGACGGCAAACTCCCCCACGACTTTCCGCTGATTCCCGGTACCGACGGGGCGGGGACGATCTCCGCGGTCGGGTCGGGGGTCAACGATTTCGAGATCGGGGACCGGGTGGTCGGGAAGTTCCTCGTCCCGCCGGTCGGGCACGGCACCTTCGCCGAGTACATCGTGGTGCCGTGCGAGAGCACGATCGCGAAGCTGCCGGACGAGGTCACCGCGATCCGGGCCGCGGCACTGCCGACGGCGGGCATCACCGCACTGGACCTCATGCACGCCGCCGGGGTCAAGGGCGGTCAGAAGATCCTGATCGTGGGCGCGTCGGGCGGGGTGGGCTCCTATCTCGTGCAGCTCGGCGCGCTGGCCGGCGCCCACGTCCTCGCCACCGCCCGCCCCGACGACACCGATCGCATGATCCGGCTGGGCGCGACCGAGGTGGTGAACTACGGCCGCATCACCGTCACCGACTCCCCCACCCATGCCCTGGACTCGGAGCCGTCGGTAGCCGATTCGGTGCGGATCACCGATCCGGGCGGCATCGACGTGCTCTTCGATCTGGTCTCGCCGCCACCGGTCTTCGCCGACAACGCGAGCCTGGTGAAGCCGGGCGGGGCGGCCTATTCGACCGTGTGGTCCGCCGACGAGGAGGACCTGAAGGCACGCGGAGTCACCGGTGGTAATCTCGAATCCACAGGTGGCGCAGCCGAATTGCGGGAACTCCTGCGACTGGTGGGCAACAGCGACCTGATGGTTCCGATCAGCAATATGCCGCCCTTGGCGGAGGCCGCCGACGTGATCGGCGCGCCCGGTGCGCGAGGCAAGACAGTCCTCGTGATCTGAACCTCGAGTTGCGCCCATACCTCCCAACGGGCCCAAATCGATCAGCCTCCGCTATATCCGTGCGACCACCAGGTTTTCAGGGATACTTGACGCGGAGGGCCGCCTGGCAGCAGGCGTACCGGGGTAGCAGCACAGGAAGGAAAGCTCGACGTCGTGGATGCGCGTTCGGCAGCGCTGGTCCGCGCAAACTTTCGGACAGTCGTCGAGGCCCCGCACGGGCCCGAACGGCTGATCAGCGCGTTCTACGGTCATCTTTTCGCGGAGATTCCCGCCCTGCGGGAGCTGTTCCCCTCCGCCATGGACATGCAGCCCAAGCGGTTGGTCACGGCCATCCAATTCGTGCTCGACAATCTGGAGGACTGGGATCGCGCGCAACGCTTCCTGGAGCAACTCGCGCGCGACCACCGCAAGTACGGGGTGGAGGCCGCGCACTACGACATCGCCGGCCGCGCCCTGCTGCACGCCTTCCGCAGTTACAACGGGACCGCCAACTGGTCGCGGCAACTCGAGGCGGGCTGGCGCGACATCACCATCCTGATCTCGGCGTCCATGGCCATCGGGGCCAATTCCGATAAATCGCAGCCCTATTGGGAGGCGACGGTGGTCGGGCATCGGCGGGTGGTGGACGATCTGGCCATCGTCCGGCTGCAGACCGACACCCCGATCCCGTACCAGGCCGGGCAGTACGTGCCCATCGCCATTCCGCAGCGGCCCAAGATGTGGCGCTACCTGTCGCCGGCGATTCCGACGAACCCGTACGGCGAGATCGAATTCCATGTGCGCAAGGTGCGCACCGGCTGGGTGAGCCCGGCCATCGTGAACGAGACCCAGGTCGGCGACCGCTGGATGATCGCGGCCCCGCTGGGCGGACTGCACGTGGACCTGAGCACCCGCAAGGACGTGCTCATGATCGGCTCCGGCACCGGCATCGCGCCGCTGCGGGCGCAGCTGATCGAAATGGGCCGCCGCGGCATCAATCCGCGCGTGCACCTGTTCATGGGCGGGCGCTACCCGTGCGATCTCTACGACGTGGAGAACATGTGGCAGCTCTCCCAATCCAATCCGTGGCTCACCGTGGTCCCGGTCTGCGAGAACGAGACCAACCCGTGGTGGCACCCCTACCCGCCCGCCGAAACCCCGTTCGGCATGCACCGCAGGTTGATCGGCAACCTGGGCGCGGTGGTCGCCAGTTTCGGCGCGTGGACCGACCGCCAGATCCAGATCGCCGGGTCGGCAACCATGATCGCGGATACCCGTCGCGCGCTGATGGCGGTGGGCACGCCCATGTCGGCGATAAGCTCGGACCCGGTGTGAGGAGCTGAGACCCGCGCGAGCGGGGTCTCGCCACACCGAGAGACATCGATGAGCAGGAGTTCGCGTTGAGTATCGGCCCCGAGGAGACCGGCGCGCTGCCGCTGGGCGAGCAGACCGAGTGGACCGCCACGGTGGTCGGCGCGCACCGGCTGCGTGAGGACACCACGGTGGTGCGGCTGATCGGCGAGTTCGTGCCGTTCGCGCCGGGCCAGTCGGTGGAGGTGCGGACGCCGCAGCATCCGAACATGGCGCGGCGCATGTACTGTGCGCTGCCGCCGTCGCTGGACGGGAAGCTCGAGTTCCATGTGCGGACGGTGCCGGGCGGGTGGTGCAGCGGGTCCATCGTGGCCGACTCGCATCCCGGCGACGAATGGCGGATCAGCGCGCCCGCGGGCTGGCTGGCGGTGGAGCCGGAGACCACCGACGTGGTCATGCTCGCGGACGGTGTGGGGCTCGCGCCGCTGCGCGCACTGCTGCTCGATACGGCGCGGCGCGACGACCCGCCCCGCACCCACCTGTTCGTGGGCGGGCGCTACCCCCGCGACCTCTACGCCTCGGACATGCTCTTCCTGCTGGCCGGCGAATTGCCCTGGCTCACGGTCATTCCCGTGGTGCAGGACGAGTACGACCCGGACCTGACCGACCCCTGGTACGAACAGTGCCGCGTCGATCTCGGCTTCCGCCCGGAGGAGATGATGCCGGGCACCATCGCCGACATCCCCGAACGCTTCGGCCCGCTCGACCACCACCAGATCCTGGTGTGCGGCGGCGCGGCCATGGTCCGCAACACCATCGACCAACTGGTCGCCATCGGCGCGCCCGCGGAAGCCATTCGCTACGAAGGCTTTTAGCGCACCCCATCGACCCGGCGGGCTATTGGCCGGGATCCACAGGGCCCGAGTGGATTCCGGCGAATGCACACGCGAATGACGGGGTGAGCCGCTTCAGAACAATGGATCGTGCCGGATGTTCTGAGTTGGGGTTCCCGCGGCCATGAGCCGGAACTTGGTGGTCTGCACCATGGATGGCGCGCCGACGATCTGGACGTCGCGATCGGACCAGGAGCCGTGGCTCGCCACGATCTTGCCGATCTGGCCGACCACGCGGGGTTCCAGGCCCGGGAATTCGCGCGGGCCCTCGGAGTCGTCGAAGTGCCACCACGGGTTCTCGGTGGATTCGGTGACCGGGTAGACGCTGAGCCACTTGTTGGCGCAGGCCAATTGGCTCAGCACCTCGAGATCGTAGAGGTCGCACGGGTAGTGGCCGCCGACGAACAGGTCCACCTTCGGGTTGGAGCGGCGGGCGGTCATGGCCATCAGCTGCGCGCGCAGCGGGGCGATGCCGGTGCCGCAGCCGATCATGAGCATCTTGCGGCGGGTATTGCGCGGCACGCCGAGACCACCCAGCGGGGAACCGATCAGCCACTGCTCGCCGATGCGAGTGTGGCCGACCATGGCCGGGCTGACCCAGCCGCCGGTGACGCCGCGAATGTGAAACTCCAGCTCGCCGTTGGCGTTCGCGGGTATGGCGGGCGACAGGTAGCGCCACATGCGCGGGCGCGAGGGGATCTGCACGCTCATGTACTGCCCGGCCGCGTACTGCATGGGCTGGTCCAGCTTCAACCGCACGACGGCCAGATTGCGTAGCACTTCCCGATGCTCGATCACCGTGCCGGTCCACACCGGCGGCGTGGTCTCCTGCTCGGCCGCGGCGATCATGGTGTCGGCGATGACACCGATACCCTCGTCCCAGGCGCGGCCGACCTCGTCGGTCCAGATCTCGGTGCCCGCGTATGCCTCGAGTGCGCTCTTGAGTGATTTACCCACGGCCACATAGTGTTCGGCGACCACGCCGTACTTGCGGTGATCGCGGCCGAGCTGAGCCAGGAAGGGCAGCAGCCGCTCGGGTTCCTCCAGCCTGTCCACGCAGTACCCGATGGCCTTGACCAGTCGGTCGCGCTGGGCGTCGAGGGCGGCGGGGAAGAAGTCGCGAACTTGCGGGTACTCGGTGAAGAGGATGGCGTAGAACGATCGGGCGAGCTTCTCGGGGCCACCATCCTCCGCAGCAACCGCCTTGAACGTTGTTCTAATCAATGCGACGGTCCGCGAATCCATTTGTGTCACAACCCCATTTCGCAATCGAACGCAGGCGTGACCGGCGAGTGAAGTGCTGCGGGACACTCGACAGCAGCCGTTGCCAAGCAAGTGTAGGCGAGGTTAGCCAGCAACGGAACGGGACGTTTCAATAACACGCCCTTTTATCCTCGAAAACATGAACGTTGCGGGGTATCTGAGTCGAAAACCAACTGTTCAACTGGAACTCGCCGCGAGACACGGGCTTCCGGCCGCCGATTCTGTCTGATCCGTTTTGCAAGACTCAGGAAAACAGCGATCCTGCCGCAACCACGATTGCGCCGAATTCCCCTGCAGCATACGGACAAAACTCGTTAATGGAAGTATTCAATAACCTACCGGTCCGTTTGTAATTAACCGACGCAAAGAACTTCGCTAATCCCACAGTCCCCATGGGCAACTCAGCACATTGCCCGCAACATTCCTCGGAACAGCAAAGGCGGCACCCCGCCGCGCGGGGTGCCGCCTTCTCCGGTTCTCTTGCCCTACTGCGGCTTACGCCGGTTTCGGGGCTGCCACACCACGAGAGCCGTGCTCGGCTGGGGAGTCAGGTGCGTGGGCCGGTAGGCTCGCTGCCTTTCCAGCTCGGCGGTCAACTCGCTCACCCGGTGCTGCAACTCCTCCACCTGCTTGGTGAGTTCGATGATCCGTTTGATGCCGGCCAGGTTCACTCCCTCGTCCTGGGACAGGCGCTGCACCTCGCGGAGCAGCTCCACGTCCCGGTCCGAGTACCGCCGCCCGCCACCCGAAGTGCGCTGCGGCGAAACGAGACCCAGCCGGTCATAGGTGCGCAGCGTCTGGGCGTGCATGCCCGCCAGCTGCGCGGCCACCGAGATCAGGAAGTACTGGGCCTCGGTCTTCTTCGGATCGGAACTCATTACGCACCTGCCCATCCCGCACGTGGATCGAACCCGCTGGTCTTCTCGGCCTCGGCGTAGCGCCGCAGCGCCTCGGCGGCCTCGTCGTCCAACTTCTGCGGCACCGCGACCTTCACGGTGACCAGCAGGTCACCGGCGCCGCCATCACGCTTGGGCACACCGCGCCCACGCACCCGCAGGGTCCGGCCGTCGGCGGTGCCCGGAGGCACTTTGACGCCCACGCGACCGTCCAGGGTGGGCACGGAAACCGTTGTGCCCAACGCCAGTTCAGCATACGAGACCGGCAACACCACCGTCAGGTCGTCGCCATTGCGGCCGAAGACCTTGTCCTGGCTGACGTGCACCGTGACGTACAGGTCACCGGGAGGCGCACCGCGCAGGCCCGCCTCGCCCTGACCCGCCAGCCGGATCCGCTGCCCGTCACGCACGCCCGGGGGAATGCGCACGGTGATGGTGCGGGTCCGGTTCTGGATGCCCGAGCCACGGCAGTCGACGCACGGGTCGTCGATGATCGACCCGGTGCCCCGGCAGTCCTCGCACGGCTCGCTGAAGCCGAACGCGCCCTGGTTCCGGCTGACCACGCCGGTTCCGTTGCAGTGCGGGCAGACTCGCGGGCTGGTGCCCGGCTTGGCACCGCTGCCGTGGCAGGTGGTGCAGGCGGCCGGGCTGGTCATGCGCAGCGGAACCGTCACACCCTGGGCGGCCTCGCGGAAGCCGAGGGTCGTCTCGGTCTCCACGTCGGAACCGCGCCGGGGACGCGACGAGGTCCGCGTGCCACCGCGATTGAACAGGCCGCCCAGCAGGTCACCGAGGCCGCCATCGGCGGCGCCGGCATTACCGGCCCCGAAGATGTCGCCCAGGTTGAACTCGCTGGAGAATCCGCCGCCGGGCTGGCCGTAGCCCGCCCCGGGGGTGAATCCGCCGCGGCCGAAACCGCCGCCCGCGAACAGCTTGCGGGCTTCGTCGTACTCCTTGCGCTTCTCCGGATCCGACAGCACGGCGTTCGCCTCGCTGACGGCCTTGAACCGCTCCTCGGCCTGGCTGTCCCCGGGGTTCTTGTCCGGGTGCAGGTCTCGGGCCAGCTTGCGGTAGGCCTTCTTGATCTCGTCCTGGGTGGCGCTGGAGGAAACACCCAGATCCTTGTAGAAGTCCTTCTCGAGCCACTCTCGATTCACCGGGCATCTCCTCCTTTCTGTGTCGATGACGCCGGGGGCGTCCGTAGGTGGTTAATCAGTGCCAGCGGCATCGGTGCCAGCGTTCGTCTGATCCGGCTGTCCTGCAGCCAGATCCGCCACACCGTCGGTGACGCCGACCAGCGCGTGTCGCAGCACGCGGTCGCCGAAGCGGTAGCCCTTGCGCATGACCATGCCGAGCACCGGGTCAGCGCCGCTGCCCTCGTGCTGCACGGCCTCGTGCAGGGTCGGATCGAAGGGCTCACCCTCCGTGCCGAATTCCTCGAGACCCTGCTTCTGCAGGGCGGCGACCAGCTTGTCCGCGACCAGCTTGAGCGGGCCGTTGTCGAGGTCGCCGTGGGCGCGAGCGCGATCCAGATCGTCGAGCACCGGGAGCAGTTCGCTCACGACCGTCGCCTTGGCGGTGTCGATGGTGGCCTTTCGGTCACGCTCGACGCGACGGCGGTAGTTGGCGTACTCCGCGGTCAGACGCTGCAGATCGGAAGTGCGCTCGGCCAATTCGGCCGAGATCGCGTCGGCGAGGGCATCCTCGCCCGCTTCGGGAGAACCCTCGGCCCCGAGGGCCGCGGCGGAATCCGCCGCGGCCTCGAAGACCTCACCCGTCGCCGCGAAGCGCCCCTCGAACTCAGCCGGATCGATGGTTGGTTCCGGGTTCTGGTTCGTCACTTCTTCTCCGGCTCCTCGACGACCTCGGCGTCCACCACGGTGTCATCGGACTGCGGCGCGGAAGCACCGTTGCCCTGCGCGGCCTGGTCGGCGGCGCTGGCCTCGTAGATGGCCTGACCCAGCGCCTGCGACTCGGTGGCGAGCTTCTCCACCGCGGTCTTGATGACCGAGATGTCGGTGCCCTTCAGAGCCTCGTTCGCCTCGGCGATGGCCGCCTCGACCTTGGTCTTGACGTCGGCCGGGACCTTGTCCTCGTTGTCCTTGATGAACTTCTCGGTCTGGTGCACCAGCGACTCGGCCTGGTTGCGGGTCTCCGCCTCCTCGCGACGCGCCTTGTCCTCGGCGGCGTGCGCCTCGGCGTCCTTCACCATCCGGTCGATCTCCTCCTTGGACAGGCCGGAGCCGTCCTGGATCTTGATCGTGTTCTCCTTGCCGGTGCCCTTGTCCTTGGCCGTCACGTGGACGATGCCGTTGGCGTCGATGTCGAAGGTGACCTCGATCTGCGGCACGCCGCGCGGGGCCGGCGGGATGCCGGTCAGCTCGAACGATCCGAGCAGCTTGTTGTGCGAGGCGATCTCACGCTCACCCTGGAAGACCTGGATCTGCACGGACGGCTGGTTGTCGTCGGCCGTGGTGAAGGTCTCCGAGCGCTTGGTCGGGATGGTGGTGTTGCGCTCGATGAGCTTGGTCATCACGCCGCCCTTGGTCTCGATGCCCAGCGACAGCGGGGTGACATCGAGCAGCAGGACGTCCTTGACCTCACCCTTGAGCACACCGGCCTGCAGGGCGGCGCCGACGGCGACGACCTCGTCCGGGTTCACGCCCTTGTTGGGCTCCTTGCCGCCGGTCAGCTCCTTGACCAGGTCGGAGACCGCGGGCATACGGGTCGAACCACCGACGAGCACCACGTGATCGATATCGCCGACGGAGATGCCGGCGTCCTTGATGACCGACTGGAACGGCTTGCGGGTGCGGTCCAGCAGATCGGAGGTGATCTTCTGGAACTCGGCGCGGGTCAGCTGCTCGTCGAGGAACAGCGGGTTCTTGTCCGCGTCGACCGTGATGTAGGGCAGGTTGATCGAGGTCGACTGCGAGGACGACAGCTCGATCTTGGCCTTCTCGGCGGCCTCGCGCAGGCGCTGCATGGCCATCTTGTCCTTGGTCAGGTCGATGCCCGAGGTGCCCTTGAACTTGTCGACCAGCCAGCCGACGATGCGCTCGTCCCAGTCGTCGCCACCGAGGTGGTTGTCACCGGAGGTGGCGCGGACCTCGACGACGCCCTCGCCGATCTCCAGCAGGGAGACGTCGAAGGTGCCACCACCGAGGTCGAACACCAGGATGGTCTGTTCCTTGTCGCCCTTGTCCAGGCCGTACGCCAGCGCGGCCGCGGTGGGCTCGTTGACGATGCGCAGGACGTTCAGGCCCGCGATCTGGCCGGCCTCCTTGGTGGCCTGGCGCTGCGCGTCCTCGAAGTAGGCGGGGACGGTGATGACCGCGTCGGTGATCTCCTCACCGAGGTAGGCCTCGGCGTCGCGCTTCAGCTTCATCAGCGTGCGCGCGGAGATCTCCTGCGGGGTGTAGGCCTTGCCGTCGATCTCGACGGACCAGTCCTCGCCCATGTGGCGCTTGACGGACCGGATGGTGCGGTCGACGTTGGTGACCGCCTGGTTCTTGGCGGGCTGACCGACGAGCACCTCGCCGTTCTTCGCGAACGCGACGATCGACGGCGTAGTGCGCGATCCTTCCGAGTTGGCCACGACGACCGGCTCGCCGCCTTCGAGAACGGCGATGACAGAGTTCGTGGTCCCGAGGTCGATACCGACCGCACGAGCCATGGTGATTCCTCCTGTTTGACGTACTTGAGCACTCGGGGCGCGAGGCCCCGGACGCTTCATCCCAGTAACACTGAGCGTGGTCGGCTCAATCCTGCACCCGCTTTCCGCGATGCGCAACCTGAACTTGAGTCCAACTCGCTCAACCTTGCTGACCAGTCACAACCGGAGGCGCACGTCATCTATTCCGTGCACCACAAAAAAAGTATGAGATCAGGCGGGCGGGTTGATCGACCTGGGTTCACCCTTCGCGGTGACCGTCAGGTAGCCGCTCTTGGTGCCGTCTTCGACATGGATGCTGACCTCCGGATTGCCGTCGGCACCGTGCGAGATCTCGACGTGGGCGATCCGGCCGTTGGGCATACCCAAGGTCCGCGGGGCACCCGCGAACAGTCCGGCCAAGGTCGGAATGTCGAGGGTCGAGAGGTCGAAGGTGTCCGGGCCCTTCGGGCGCGCGGCATCGCCGCCGGCGCGGAAACTGCCGTCGTAGTGGATGGACGTATCGCTGCCCGAGGTCGGGTCTTCGCGGCGCTCGATCACCACATACGAGGGATAGAGCAGCACCTGGTCGACCCGCGTATCGCCGAAGTGCTCCTTGTACGCCTCGACGAAACTGGCGAGCCCGGCTCCCGTGGTCGGGTCGGGCAGCGGCGGTTCCGGTGCGGTGGTGCGGGATACGCAACCCGCGAACGCGCCCAGCAGGGCGGCGGCCACCACGATCGCGGCGGCGACCCGCATCCGCGTGGACGGACCGCGCCGATTCGCCCGCACCACAGGCGAATTCACCAGATTGCGGGGTATCTGCAGATCGGACAGAATCGCGTCGATTTCCCCGAAAGTCTTGGCGGCCATGGCCTTCGCGGTTCGCTCGGCATGCTCGTCCGAGGTCAGTTCACCGGACTCCCGCGCGGCATCGAGCATGGAGCAGGCGTCGACACGATCGGTGTCGCGCGCTCGCAGCTCCTGATTGCGTGCATCAGCCATGGTCTCGCCTATCCCCCGAATACCGAGGTCCGCACGATACGGCCGTCGAGGGTCGCCTCGATGTAGCCGTTCTCTTTGGCCTTGTTGCTCACGTATATCCGGATGATCGGACCGGCGCTCTCGCCTTCGACATAGAAGTAGTCGATCGAGCCCTGGTCCACCTTGGTCAGCGCGGGAGCCTGCGCCGCCAGGGCCGTGACGGCCTGCACGTCGAGAGCCGCCAGGTCGGCGGTGGGGGTTTGCGGCGGCCGCGTCTGCGGGTCGGTGCCGGTGTCGAAACCGCCGCGATAGGTGTAGTTGACCTGCCGATTCGCCTGCGTCCCACGGGTTATCACGGCGTAGTCGGGGTAGATGACGGCGGTGTCGACGGTGCTGTCGCCGAACTTGGCGCGATAGGCGTCCCGCAGGTAGGTGAGGCCCTCGGCCGTGGTGAGTCTGGGCCGCGGCAGCACCAGCGGTTTGATCACGCCGATATCCACCGCGGGCGGCCCGGCTTTGTGGGACGGCGGCTGGTCGACCGCCACGAAGGTACCGACGGCCACCGCGATGCTGAGGGCGGCCACGCCTGCCGCGAACCAGTTCTCGCGCCGCGAGGTGGGCGGCAGGGGATCCGGCGGGGCGTGGTCGGGACGCTGCAGATCGTCGGTGAGCTGGGCGAGATCTCCCAAAGTCCGTGCCTCACCGGCGAGTTCGGTGAGGGTGCGGTGGTCGGCGGCATTCAACTGCCCGTCCGCGAGGGCGGCGTCGAGCAGCGCGCAGGTGGCCTGGCGGTCGGTGTCGCGCGCCCGGGTGCGCGGCGGGTAGCCGCCGGACTGCCGACGCGGCCGCTTGGCGGAGGAGGTGAGATCCACGGTCTTGGTGCTCGGCTGCAGGTCGCCGATGAGCCGCTGCAGTTCGGCAAGAGTCTGTGCCCGCTGCGCCCGGTCGGAGCGCTGGTGGTATTCGTCGACCCCGAGCTCGCCCTCCTCGTAGGCGGCGTCCAGCAGCGCCCGCGCGTTGACGCGGTCGATGTCGCGCGCCCGCATGCGTCCGGACGCGGCCGAATCCCCGGCCGATCCGGACGATCTGGAGCTCACGCGGGGATCGTAAACGGAATCGGGCGGCCTCGCGCGCCTTCGATCGACACCGGTGAAGATGCCCCGATCGGCCCGAAGCCGGTGGCACGCGGCCGAATCAGCCGATCGCGGCGAGCACCTCGTCGAGCAGGCTGTGATCGAGGGTGACGCGCACCAGGGCGGCCGCGAGGTCGGCGTCGCGGCGGGTGGGATTGAGGCGGTCGAGGGCGGCGGGGTCGGTCGGCAGGGACAGTTCGGCCGCGCCGCGGCGGGCACGCTCGTCGAAGTGGGGGCGGATCCAGGTCCAGGTGTCCTGGACCTCGCGGAGATAGATGTCGGCCCCGACCGGGCCGATGCCTTCGAACTGCTGGAGCAGGGCGGCCAGCCGGGCCGGGTCGTGGCCGGATTCGGTTGCCAGTGCGCGCATGTCGCCGGATCGGTGGGCGAGGAGATCGGCCGCATTGGCGATCAGCCGGGTCGCGGTGGACTCGTCGTAGCGGACGAAGTGGGCGCGGCCGAGGGTCGCGACCAGGTCGGCCCATTCGGCGTCGGCCACGTGCCGCGGCGTGGTGTATCCGGCGGCGAGGAGTTCCCGCGCCGCGTTCACCGCGATGTCGGCGGAGATGCGGTGACTGAGCAGCTGGGCCAGCATGAGCAGCTGGTACAGGGGTGCGGGTTTGTCGGACAGGTGGATTCCGGCCTGGGTGGCGTAGCTGGTTCCGGCCCGCTCCAGGAGGGCGCGCACGGTGTTCCGGTTCTCGCGCTGGTTCATACGTGTTCATTGTCCTCCACCCGGGAGGTCCACAGACACGCCCGGGCGCGGGGCGGAAGTCCGAAATGCCGGGTACCGGCCCGGTCGCCCCTGATGATCGACTCGTCGATTCCCGCTGGTGAGGAGGCTCGATGAAGGCAAGGTTCGGTATCTCGATCCCGCCCGTCGCGGCCGCGCTGCCGGACGTCATCGACATGGCCGTGGCCGCCGACGCCGACGGGCTGGATCTGGTCGCCATCCAGGACCACCCCTACAACGCCCAGTTCGGCGACACCTTCGCGGTGATCGGCGCGTGCCTGGCGGCCACCGAGCGGGTCAGCCTCTATCCCGGCGTCGCGAACCTGCCGCTGCGCACCCCCGCCATGATCGCCAAGCAGGCCGCCACCTTCGACCTGCTCAGCGGCGGTCGATTCGAATTGGGTTTGGGCTCAGGGGCTTTCGAGAGCGGCGTGATCGCCATGGGCGGGCCGGTGCGCAAGGGCCGGGCCGCGCTCATGGCGCTCGCGGAGGGGATCGCGATCATCCGGGCGGAATGGCGTCCGGGACAGCTGGTTTCGGTGGTGGGGACCGAGTACACCGTGCAGGGCATCGAGGGCGGGCCCGCCCCCGCGCACGATATCGCCATCTGGCTGGGCGGCATGGGCCCGCACGCGCTGGATCTGATCGGCTCGGCGGCCGACGGATGGGTGGCGCCACTGCCGAACTGGATGCCTTGGGAGCAATGGCCCGACGCCAATGCGCGGATCGACGCGGTGGCCCGGTCGGTGGGCCGCGACCCGCGCACCATCACCCGCCTGGCCGCGCTCCCGGGAGTCGTGAGCGATCGGCCGTTGCACCCGAATCCCCATGGCTCCGACCCGATTCACGGCTCACCGGAGGAATGGGCGGAGATCATTTTCGGCCTGGCCCGCAACGCCGGATTCGACACCTTCATCTATTGGCCGCCCGGCTTCGACGTGGACCAGGTGCAGCGTTTCGCGCGACAGGTGGTGCCCATCGCGCGAAACCTGCTGGGCGAGGACTGAAACGACCCCGGGTCACCACGTGCCCTGGACGGCCGCGATGGCCGCGTCCTGGCCGGGGAGCTGGTTGGGCCGGCCGATACCGGTAGTGGCCAGATCGCGCAAGCTCTGGGTGACGTAGTAGGTCCACGCCGGGCTGCAGGCCTCGTAGCACTCGTTGGCGGGCACCAGACCGATCTGAGTGAAGCGGAGTTCGGTGCCACCGTCGGTTTCGGCGATGTCGAAGTGGATCTCGTTGTTCACCCATTCGGTCTGGTCCGAGATGAAGGACATGCGGTTCTCCCGGACCAGCCAGACGACCTTCCGGTCGGGCGCCACTTCGGTCAACTCGATCCGGCAGCGGTGCACGCCGGGGACCTCGTAGTCGAAGATGTCGCCCGCCTTCTCGGTATCGCCCTCGATGTCGGCTCCCCACCAGCCACGGGGGTCGAGAACGGCGGCGAAGACCTCGGCGGGGCCGCGGTCGATGGTGACGCTGACGGTGAAGTTCTGATCGTTCATGACGGTTCCCGTTTCTCAGGATCGATTCTCAGGATCGATGCGGATTGTCAGGCAGGTATTTGCCTGCCTTTTCTACTTGCATGACGATAGCGGCCTTGCTTGCATCACACAAGCGATTCCGCCAATCTGGAGTCATGTTGGGACGCATGTACGAGGGGGAGGTCTGCTCGGCCGCGCGCACGCTCGAGATCGTGGGCGAACGCTGGAGCCTGCTGATCATCCGCAATGCCATGTTCGCGGGCACGACCCGGTTCACCGAGTTCCAGCGCGGCCTCGGCATCGCGCCGAACATCCTCACCAAACGGCTGGCCGAATTCGTGGAGGCCGGCCTGTTCGAGCAGCGCACCGACACCGGCCACACCGAATACCTGCTCACCGCCAAGGGACTCGACCTGAAGCCGGTCATCGTCGCGCTCACCGCGTGGGGCGACCGCTGGGCCGCGCCGGACGGGCCGCCGGTCACCTACCGGCACACCGGCTGCGGCGGGGAAGTCGGTGTGCGACTGGACTGTTCGAACTGCACGGACACTCCGGACGTGACCGAGGTGACGGCCGAACTCGCGCCCTGGGCCTACGAGAAGAAGTACGGGGCGCCCGCGTCACTCCAGTAGCGGGAACCGGCCCGACCGCAGCAGACCCGCGATGGCCTCCATTTTCGCCTGCGGCGCAGCGTAATCCGGGTGCGCGCCGAGCACGGCGGCGGCATCGTGGAGCCGGACCATCTGCCGCTCGGCCTCCTCGACACCGCGCCCGCCCGGGGTGACCGGGTGTTTCGCGAAGGCCGGACGCCGCGGATCCACCCGGCCGAGTTCGATGGCCTTCCCGACCCGCCGCGAGCAGCGGCAGAACGCCTCGGGATTGGCCAGGCCGCAGGTCGATTGCAGAAAACTGCCGAGCCGCTTCTTGGCCCGCTCCACGCGCTTTCGATACGCGGCGGACGTCGCGCCGACGATCCAGGCGGCCTCGTCCGAACTCACCTCGAACACATCCGAGAGCACATAGGCGACCCGCTCGTCGCGGCTCAGGCACTGCAGCATGGCCTGTGTGCAGTTCAAGCGCGTTTCACGGGTGAGCAGCGCGGCCTCCGGTCCGCGGTAATCCTCCTCCGCCAGACCGTCTTTCAAGCCCTCGCCGTACTCGTCGAGGCTGAGCTGCCGCGCCTCCTGCGGCGTCCGGCGCTCGAGGTTCAGCAGGTAGTTGACGCCGATCCGGTAGGCCCACGTGGTCAGCCGGGCCTCACCCCGGAAGCTGTCGAGATGGCCGACCGCCCGCAGCAGAATCTCCTGGGTGGCGTCCTCGGCGTCGGCGGGCCGCCAGACCATCCGCAACGCCAGCCGGTAGATCGGATCCTGCAGCAGCCGGACGATTGCCGAGACCGCGTCGCGGTCGCCGGCGACAGCGCGGGCCACCAGCTCACGGTCCCCGTCGTCAGGAGGCGTGTCCGAGCCCGCGAGGGTGTCGAACTCGTCTCCGGCGCTGCCCGATTCGCTGTGCATTGAGCCAGCTTGGGCCGGAACCGCCGCATGCGCAATCGGATACGCCCGGCGCGAAATCGGGAAACGGCGCAACCCCGGGCACATCGGGGCGGATAGGGATCGCGGGGCGAGGTGTCTCTCGCCCCGCGATCAGCCCTGCCACGGCGAATCCAGGCTAACCGGTCGAACCTCCCCGGCGTGCGATCCGGCCGTTCAGGCGACGGCCGGGGTGGTGAGCAGCGCGTGGCGGCGAGCCCAGTCCGCCACCGCCTGTCCGATCGCGTCCGGCTGCTCCTCCGGGCAGTGGTGACCCGCCGGGCCGATGTTCACGGTCTCCGCCGACGCGAAGGTCTCGGCGGCCCAGCGCACCACCTCCGGCGAGCCCAGGCCGACGCCCTGGTCGACGTGCATGATCAGCTTGGGCACGCCGGGGGTGGACGCCATCCAGCGGTCGTAGTTCTCGACGATCGCGACGGTCTCCCCGGGCTCGCCGATGATCGGGAATTCCCGCGGCCACGCCAGCATCGGCTTGCGCGACTCCGGGGTCGGGTACGGCGCCCGGTAGGCGTCGTGCGCCTCGGCGGTCAGGGTGGGAATGGCGGTGGGCAGGTTGAATTCGATGAACAGATTGTCCTCGAGCACCATCTTCTCCCCCTCCGGCGACCAGAACCGGCGGAACAGCTGCTCGCCCTGCGGCGGCAGGTCCGACCAGTGCAACGGGCGCAGGAAGGTCTCCACGACGGCGATGCCGCGCACCCGCCCGGGATGCCGTGCGGCCCAACCCATGCCGAGTGCGCCACCCCAGTCGTGGCCGACGAGCACGACCTGGTCCAGGCCCAGGGCGTCGAACCAGGCGTCCAGGTAGCGGGCGTGGTCGACGAAGCGGTAGTCGCTCTCGGGCTTGCCGGAGCCGCCCATGCCGATGAGATCCGGTGCCAGGACGCGGGTTTCACCGCTCACCTGCGGAATCACATTGCGCCACAGGTAGGACGAGGTGGGGTTGCCGTGCAGGAAGACGACGGGGATCCCGGCGCGGCCGGGGTCGGTGTCGATGTAGTTGATGAACGAGTCCAGAACGTCGATGGTGGCCATCGTGGTGTCCTTCCGGGTGAATTGCCTACACCTGGTTGGACACACGCCCCGACCGGCTGTGACCGAAGCGGTCGGTGAGCTATGTCACACACTCCGGGCCCTGATCGCCCATCAGACCCGGATGTATTCCGGGTGTCAGGCCATTACCGTCCGCGGTGCGCTGCAACAGCGCGAGCATGACGGTTCGCTCCGCCGGATCGAGCGCCGCCAGCATCTCGGCGTCCAGCCCGCGCGCGATCTCGCTCGTGCGGGAGAGCATTTCACGTCCGGCGGGCAGCAGGTGCACGGCGTGGGCGCGCCGGTCGACCGGATGCCGGCGGCGCTCCACCAGGCCACGCTTCTCCAGCTCGTCGACGAGCCCGACCATCACATTGCGGTGGATGCCAAGCGCCTCGCAGAGCTGCTGCTGGGATTGACCGTCATTGACCTCGAGGATCCGCAGCGTGCCGTGATGCGCGGGCTTGACCCCCAGCGGAGCGAGCAGCTCGGTGAAGCGATAGGTGGCGCGAGACCCCAACTGACCGAACAGGAATGCGGGGCTCTGATACAGCGCCGGGTACTTGGGATCGACATCGGTCACCCGCCCAGCCTACATCAATGCCCCAAATATGATTGCCCTATTGCTTGATAATCACTTCAGGTGCATAGTTTGGGAGTCGATCCGATACTCCCGATTCCTGAAGAGAGCCCGCAATGGATACCGACATCACCCCCACCCTCGATCCACGCCGCTGGATCGCCTTCGCCGTCGTGCTGGCCGCAGGATTCATGGATCTGCTCGACGTCACCATCGTCAACGTGGCCGTGCCCAGCATTCAGAAGGACCTGGGCGCGGCCTACTCCGAGATCGAATGGATCATCGCCGCCTACGTGCTGAGCTTCGCCGCGGTCCTGATCACCGGCGGCCGGCTCGGCGACATCTACGGCCGCAAACGCCTGTTCCTGGTCGGCATCGCCGGATTCACCGCGGCCTCGCTGGCCTGCGGCGTCGCCTCCTCGCCCGCACTGCTGATCGGGTCCCGCTTCGTGCAGGGCGCGATGGCCGGGCTCATGGTGCCGCAGATTCTGGCCATCATTCGCGTCACCTTCCCGAAGGAGGAGCGCGCCAAGGCGATCGCCGTCTACAGCGGTGTCGGCGGGTCGGCGTCCGCGGTCGGGCTGTCGCTGGGCGGGCTGCTCGTGCAATGGAATCTGTTCGATCTGGGCTGGCGGCCCATCTTCCTGGTGAACGTGCCGATCGGCATCGCGGCGCTGGCCGCGGCCGCGGTGGTGATGCGGGACTCGCGGTCCGCGCACGCGCCGAAGCTGGACATCGTCGGCATGGTGCTGGCCGTGTCCGCCGTGCTGCTGCTGGTGTACCCGCTCACCGAGGGACGCCGGTTGGACTGGCCCGCCTGGACTTTCGTCATGATCGGCGCGTCCGCGCTGGCCTTCGTGGCCTTCGGCGTCTACGAGCGGTGGCGGTCGCGGACCACCGGGTCGCCGCTCGTCGACCCGGCGCTGTTCCGGTCCCGGCCGTTCACCGTGGGACTGGCGAGCTGGCTGCTGTTCTGGATCGGCTTCGGTGGCTTCTTCCTGATCTGGACGTTGTTCATGCAGGCCGGGCTGGGCTGGTCGCCCATGCGGGCCGGACTCACCTCGGTGTTCTTCGCGGTCGGCGCGGGCATCGGGGCGGGCGTCTCGGTGAGCGTGCTGGCGCCCAGGTTCGGCAAATGGGTGCTGCTGGGCGGCGGGCTGGTGACCATGGCCGGGTTCGGGCTCTACGGCGCGATGGCCGCGCACTACGAATCCGATTTCGCCTCTTGGCAAATGGTGCTGCCGCTCATCGTGACCGGCATCGGGTTCGGGATCGTGGTCGCGCCGACCATCGACATGCTGCTCGGGCAGATTCCCGACCGCGAGGCCGGGGCGGCGTCGGGGCTGCTCAATACCGGGCAGCAGCTGGGGATGGCCTTGGGCGTGGCGCTGGTCGGGATCCTGTTCTTCGCACAGCTGGACCATGATTCGGCGCGGGGCGTGGATTCCGTTGCGGCGCAGACACGTACCGAGCTGTCGACGACCGGGGTGCCGGGTCCGGCGCAGGATCAGATCCTCGCGGGCTTCCGGGCGTGTGTGCGGGATCGGTCCGCCGAAGTCGATCCGTCGGTGGTGCCGGCCAGCTGCCAGTCGACCCCGGCCATGAACGCCGGTGTCGGACAGGTCCTCGGGCACGCGGGCGCGCAGGCCAATGCCGTCAACTTCGCGCACACCTTCGACTACACGATGATGTGGGGCATCGGCCTGATGGCGCTGGTCTGCGTCGGGTTCCTGGCGCTGCCGCGCGAAACCCGGCTCGAGCAGCACGAGATCGAAGCCGACGAGGACGAGCTCGTCACCGTCTGACCCCAGGCGGTAATCGGACAGAACGGCCGCGGGTTCGGTGAATTCATTGAACCCGCGGCCGACGTCGGTGAAGAATCCGAACCGTCACCAGCTTTCGAGGAGTCGGTCATGCGCGCAGCCGTGGTCAGCAAGGGCGAATTCACTGTCGAGGACCTGCCGAACCTCGTCCCCGGGCCAGGCCAAGTGCTGATCGATGTCACCCGCTGCGGCATCTGCGGCTCCGACCTGCACGCCCGCCTGCACTGCGACGAGATGGCGGATCTGGCCGCCGCCACCGGCTACGACCGGTTCATGCGCTCCGACCAGCGGATCGTCATGGGGCACGAATTCACCGGCGAGATCGTCGAATACGGCCCCGCCACCCGCCGCCGCTGGAAGCCCGGCACGCCGGTGGTGGCGCTGCCCATCCTGCGCTCCCGGCATCAACCCGAACTCACCGGCCTCTCCGCCGAGGCGCCCGGCGGCTACGCCGAACAGGTCGTGGTGCAGGAGTCCATGACGTTCCCGGTCCCCAACGGCCTGTCCCCCGAGCACGCCGCCCTCACCGAACCCATGGCCGTGGCCTGGCACGCGGTCCGCAAGAGCCGGATCACCAAGGGGCAGACCGCCTTCGTGATCGGCTGCGGCCCGATCGGGCTGGCCGTCATCGCCATGCTGAAGGCCGCGGGCGTGCACACCGTCATCGCCAGCGATTTCTCCCCGCGCCGCCGGGAACTCGCGGGCCGCTGCGGAGCGGACGTGGTCGTCGATCCGAGCGTCGAATCGCCCTGGGCGGCAACGCCGAAGAAGCCGCGCATCACCGGCGCCTCCGACGTTCTGAATCTCGGATTCGACGCCATGGAACGCCTGCGCCGCATCCCGAACTTCCCGTGGTGGTATCTGTTCCGCGTCATGCACAGCCTCGACCGCGGCCCCTCCGGCCCGATCGTCTTCGAATGCGTCGGCGTCCCCGGCATCATCGACCAGATCCTCACCGCCGCACCGCCGTTGACCCGTGTGATGGTCGTCGGCGTCTGCATGCAACAGGACGCCTTCCACCCCGCCACCGCCATCAACAAGGAGATCGAACTCCGCTTCGTCCTCGGCTACGACCCCGGCGAATTCCGCGACACCCTCCACATGATCGCCGACGGCAAGGTCGATCCCTCCCCCTTGATCACCGGCACCGTCGGCCTCTTCGGCATCGAAACCGCCTTCACCACCCTCACCTCCCCGGACCACCACGCCAAGATCCTCATAGACCCCCACAGCAACCGACTCACACCGTGACCCGGCCCGCGCCCGCTTCAGTCCCGCGGCTGGACGCGGGCGAACGGGGTGGTCGGGGGTTCGTGGAGGATCGCGAGGAGGCCCTCGGCGCTGCGGGCGGCGGTGAGGCAGGCGTTGGCGAAGAACTGGTCGGCCAGGGGGTGGCGGGATCGGGCGCGCCATTTCTGGACGGCGGCCAGGGCCGTTTCGCGCTGGGTCGCCAGATCGGTGTGGGCGGACAGGCCCAGCCGGAGGGTGGGGGCGACTCCGCTGCCGCCGATGAGGCGGTGGAGTTCGGCGAGATCCTCTGGCGGGAGGGGTAATTCGTCGGATCGTAGATGCGCGAGCAGGCGCAGCTCGGCGAAGCCGTGGACGTCCGCGAGCAGGGTGCGCACGCGTGGGAGCAGGGCGTCGGCCGCCGAACCGGGGTTGGCGGTGAGGATGCGGGCCAGGGCGGTGAGGGCGGAATGGGCCTTCAATTCGTCGGCGCGCTGGGCGAATTGGACATCGAGGACGGTGCGGAGCTCGTCCAGGCCGCTGCGGTCGGAGAGTTCGGCGGCCAGGGCTTGGGAGCCGCGCACGCCCAGGCGGATCAGGGTGACGGCCAGCCGGATTCCGAACAGGCCGAAGCGGGCGGCCAGGTGGGCGCGCAATTCGGCGGGGACCGGGAGCGGCAGGTCGGGGTGGGCGAAGCGGTCGGCGGACAGCAGGGCCGCGGTCAACTCGTCGGTGGGGATCGCGGCCAGGGCTTCGAAGGCGTCGTATTCGCGCTGACGCAGGGTCGCGGCCGCGAAGGCGAGCAGGCCCGCCACCGGAATCACGGACTGGCACAGGCCGGTTCGCTCCAGCTCGGTCGCGAAGCGGGCGGCCACATCGCGGGCGGAGTGCAGGGCGTCGATGCGACCGGCCCCGATCTCGTCGGCCCGCGACACCACACCGATCACGCCGAGAGGTCCCGAGAAACCCTGCGGCACAATGGCACTCCCGCTCGCACCGCCCCCGATGCGTTCCAGGAAATCGACGTCGGCGGTATCGAGACGGCGCAGCAGATAGAGGACGGCATCCGCGGGCGGCAGCGCCGGCCCCTGACCGCCCGGCGTGAGCAGCCGTGACGTGCGGGCCGACACCTCCCGCGACAGCGAGGAGATGCCGGGCGTATCGATGATGGTGGTCTGCGCCAGCTCGGCCGACGGCCACTCCACCGCGAGATGGTCGACCTCGCGAGGCGTCCCCGAATTCCAGCGCAGCGCGGACAGGTCGAAGGTGAGCCCGTGCGCGCCCGGCAGCCCCTCGGCGTCACGGCCGCGCCGCACCACCACATCGGCGCGCGCCCCGTCCGGGCTGTAGGCGGTCACCCGCGGCGCGGTCCCGTTCCGATACCAGGTGACCAGCCGGGTGCACTCGGTCGCGTCGGTGGGCGCGATGTCCTGCCCGACCAACGCGTTCAACAACGTCGACTTGCCCGCCTTGAGCTGGCCGGCCAACGCCACCCGCAACGGCTCGTCCAGCCGGCGCGCGCATTCCTCCAGCTGCCCGCGCACCCGCGGCCGCTCACCCAGCGCCCGCCGCGCCGCGGCCACCAGCCCGCGCGTCTCCGGCACCACCCCGTAGCCGACACCGCTCGCGTCGTCCTTCATAGGCTCCCGATTCCGAAGCACACCGCACCTCCACGCATCGCCTGGCATTCGCCCGGACGCGCCGAATCGTTATCAGATCCGGGCGCCTCTCACAGCCGATTCCCAGTTCGGACACGCCGACCGCGGCCACTATGGCCGCACTCCGTCGCGCGGCACGCTCAGCGGTCGGCGGCGGGTGGGAGCTGAGGCAAAGTGTTCGGGGCCAGGGTGGGAGGGGGCTCGGGGCCGAGGAGGGTGTTGGCGTGGTGGCGAAGTTGGGCCACCACGCGGAGGCGGCGGTCGAGTTCGGTGGCGCGTTCGGTGCGGCGGGCGGCTTCGAGGTTGGCGGCCTCCTGGGCGGCGCGCAGGGATTCGTCGATCGAGCGCAACGTGCGGTCGGCGATGGCGGTGAAGTGGTCGCGCAGCAGACGGTGGATGCGGTGCAGGCGGTCCTTGGTCTCCTTGCCGGTGTGGAAGGCTATGTCGTCGAGATAGCGGCGCACCGCCAGCTTGGCGTCGGCGCGGCGTTTGGCCAGCCGGGCCTTCTTGTCGTCACTGAAGGCCTTGCCGCCCAGCAGGACTCCCGCGCCCAGCGAGAGCGGATTGATCAGCGCCATCCCCGCCATGGTGCCGACCATCCCCGCCATGATCACGCCGCCGTAGGAGCCGCGCACACCGACCAGCAGTTTGTGGCTCAACCCCAGATCGGGTTCCAGATCGGCCAGGGTGCAGGCCTTCGTGCGCGACGCACCGTCGAGGGTGTCGCGAACCTCGGGCAGGTCCACCGCGCCCAGGTCGGTGAAGTGACCGGCCACCTTCTCCGCCAGCCGCACCGCGCGGGTGCCGGTCCACACCAGATTGTCACCGACCGCCGAACCGACGGTGGCGGTGAGCCATTCGTCCATGCTGTCCCAGTGCCGGCCCGGATCGTGCTCGTCGATCCAGTCCTCGGCGGTGCGGGCGATATCGCGCAGGCGATCGCGCAGGTCATGGTCGATGTCGCCGGCCAGATCGGTGATGCCGTCGCCGAGGGTCTGTTGCCAGGCGGCGGTGTGGCGGTGCAGCTTCTCGGCCTCGGCCTTGGCGGAGTGCAATTCGCGAATGGCCGCCGCACCCCGCTCCGGATCCCGCAGCGCCACCAGCTCACTACCCAGCGCGAGGGCCAGATGCTCTGCGGCCGAGGAGATGTCGAGGGCGACCGCGCGCTGCAGGGCCGCCTGATCCCGGGCCACCACCTGCTCGCGCAGGAACTGGAACACCAGCCCGAATCCGGACTCGCGGCCCAGGCCCTCGTCGCGCAGGCGCATGGCGTGGGCGCGCAGCACCGCCGACACCGGCAGCATCGGCAGCTCGAGCCCGTTGGCGCGCAGGTGTTTGCGGTTCGCCTCGAACACCTGCCGCCAGTGCGGGTACAGGTCGATCTTGGTGACCAGCACCGCCACCGCCGGGCAGAGTTCGCGCACCTGGCGCAGGAAATCCACCTCGGTCTCGGTGAGCTCGGTGGAGGCGTCGGTCAGCACCAGTACCGCGTCCGCCGCCGGGACCTGACCGAGAACGGCTGCCGCGCCGGTGGTTCCGTGCGCACCGAGTCCGGGGGTGTCGACCATCACGATGCCGTCGGCGAGCAGCCGGCTGGGCGCTTCCAGCTCCAGCCGCAGCACCGCGCGGCCCTGGGGGCTGCGCGCGGTCACCGCGGGAATCGCCTCGAACGGCAGCGGCTCCCGGGTGTTCTCACCGCCGTCGGCCCCGGCCGCGACGACGGTCGCGCGCGGCTGTTCGCCGTAGGACAGCACGGTGGTCACCCGGGTGGTCGCGTCGTCGGCGACCGGGCAGACCTCCAGATTGACGAGCGCGTTGACGAACCGGCTCTTGCCCTGGTTCCCCAACCCGGCCACCACGATCCGCCGCCGCGGATCCCGGACCTTGCCCGCCACCGTCTCCAGCCTGGCGACCAGGTCCCCGCGACGCGCGGCCCGCGCCACCTCGATGGTCTCCGACACCATCGTCAACAGCGGATTCGCCGCCACCATGCCCGTCACAGCTTGCTCACCGAACCTATTCCAGCCGTCCATGTTCCGAGAGAACCCGCTCACCGCGACGAAGCCGCGGTGAGCGACCCCTCAAACTACGAGTGCAGCATGTCCCCGACGATGTCCCCGCCGGCGTGCGCTCCGAGATCCGCCCCGGTGTGCGCGGTGGTGTCGCCGAACAGCGACGCATCCGGCCCGGTCGCGTGCACCCCGCCGCCGAACGCCTGCGAAACATCCACTCCCGCCCAAGGATTGCCGCCGACTCCGTGCAGCCCGGTGTCCACCGCGGTCCCGCCGTGCACCCCTCCATCGAGGCCACTGCCCACCTGCACACCACCCGCGCCCTGCCCGGCGCCGGAAACACCCGCGTCCAAACCGGTTCCGACCCCGGCAACAGCATGCCCGACCCCGGTCAGCCCGGTATCCACGCCCGATCCGAGCTGCGACCCGACCCCCACCGCCGAATGCGCGCCCGCGTCCAGGCCACTCCCCACCTGTGCCCCGACCCCGGTAGCCGCATTGCCGACACCGGAAATGCCCGTCTCCAAACCGCTTCCGAGCTGCCCACCGAGATCCGCACCGGTGTGCAGGCCGGTATCCAGGCCCGCACCAACCCCGGTCTGAACGCCCGTCCCGATCCCGGCCGCGGCATTACCCACACCCGAAATCCCGGTATCCAGCCCACTTCCCACCTGAGCGCCGAGATCCGCACCGGTGTGCAGGCCCGTGTCGAGCCCCGCGCCGACCCCGGCCGCGGCATTTCCCATGCCCGAAATCCCGGTATCCAGCCCACTTCCCACCTGAGCGCCGAGATCAGCGCCGGTGTGCAGGCCGGTGTCGAGCCCCGCGCCGACCCCGGCCGCGGCATTGCCGACACCCGAAATGCCCGTCTCCAAACCGCTTCCGAGCTGAGCGCCCAGATCCGCACCGGTGTGCACTCCGGTGTCGAGACCCGTGCCGAGCTGGCCGCCGACGCCGATCGCGGTATCGAGACCCGCGCCGAGCCCACCCTGCAGGCCCGTACCGATCCCCGCCGCGGTATTGGTCACGCCCGAAATGCCGGTGTCCAGGCCACTTCCGACCTGAGCGCCCAGGTTTCCGCCCGCGTTCAGACCGGTCTGCAAGCCCGCCTCGGCCTGCGTTCCGACGCCGAGCAGGCTGTCGATTCCGGCATTGAGGCCGGTGCCCGCGTTCACGCCGCCCGCGATGCCGGTGTTCAGGTCGCCACCCAGCTGGCTCCCGACGCCGACGATGCTGTCGGCCGCACCGGAAAGGCCGGTCTCCAAACCTGTTCCGAGTTGCCCGCCGACGTTCGCCGCACCACCGAGACCGGTCTGCACGCCCAGACCCGCGTTCAACGCGCTGTCGATACCCGTGGAAAGCCCCGCGCCGAGGCCCGCGCCGACGTTCGCCGCGGCGTCGGCAAGGCCGGAAATGCCTGCGCCGAGGCCGGTTCCGAGCTGGCCGCCGAGATCGGCCGCGGTATTCACCATGCCGTTCAGGCCCGTCTGGATTCCGGCCGCCGAATCCAGTGCGCCGGACAGGCCCGCACCGAGGCCCGCGGCCGCGTCGACGGTTGCGGCCAAGCCGGTCTGCAGGCCGGCGCCCGCGTCGAGGCCGCCGGTGAGGGCGGAGGTCAGGTCGGCGGCGGCCTGCGCACCGAGGACGCCGCCCAGGTTGGTTTCCAGCCCGGTGGCGACATCACCGGCCACGCCGAGCGCGCCGCCGAGGCCCGCGGACAGGCCCGCACCCAGGTCGGTGGCCGCGCCGACCGCCGCACCGATGTTGTTCGCCAGGCCCAGGTCCAGGCCCGCGGCGGTGTCGCCGTTCAGGACCACTCCGGTGGCGGCCGTGGTGCCGAGGTTGACGCCCGCGGTGTCGCCGAGGGCGGCGGAACCGTTCGTGCCGCCGCTCACGTCGGCGCCGACACCGGTGTCGGCTCCCAGCCCGGTGGAGCCGGCCAGTCCGGTGTCGGCACCCGTCGCACCGCCCGCGGCGATGATGTCGGACAGCTGCGAACCTCCCGCAACCAGCGCGGACTCGGCCACCATCGGCGCGACGGCCGCGATGTCCTCCGGGGTCACGTTGTCCAGTCCGGCGGCGGCGAGGGCCGCGCCCGGATTGGTGCAATAACTCACCGCGGCCTCGTGGTCACGCAGCAGGTTGAGGATGAACTCGAGAATTGCGTTGGGGCTCATGGCAAATCGTCTCCCTGGATGGGCGGGCCCCGCTGACCCGCACTGCTCGAATTTCCTTTCACGTTAGGAACGCGACGCGTTACGCGTAACGGGGTGAACTCCCCCAACTTCGGTAACTCCCAGCTACGGGGGAAGGTGGACATTAGGGGAATTTCCCCATACCTGTCGGGGAATCGGTAACAAGATCCCCCCAGCTACCGACAGGATCGGTGGGCCGCCCGGCCTAGACCGAGGTTTTCGTACATATCGGACCGAAGAGCTTTCGGCACGCGCTCTCGTCGACGCGTGGTTGGTAATGACAGGGGAACTCGAATGAGTCAGGGGCTGGCGCTCGGCATCACTGTCGGGTCGTCGAATACCGTTGCCGTGACTACTTCGGGGGGACAGCACAGAGCACAGAGCCGGCCCAGCATGTTGGGCGCGGAGCCGGAAGTTCCGGATAGTTTCCTGTCCCGGGTCGGGGATCCCGTGGATATTCGCACTCGTGACGGATCCGCTGTTCGCGCAGCGGATCTGGTGGCCACGGCCGTCGGTCGCGCGATGGACGAGGCGGGTCCGGCCGACGCGGTCGTGGCCTGCTATCCGGCGTGGTGGTCGCAGCACACGGTGGAGGTGCAGCGGACCGCGCTGACCGCGGCCGGGCTGGACGCGGTGGCTCTGGTTCCGGAGCCCGCGGCGGCCATGCGCTGGCTGCAGGAGGTACACGAGTCCAGCCACGACGGCGCGATGGCGGTATACGACCTGGGAGCGACCGGTCTGACCGTTTCGATCGCACGCACGGGGGCCATGTCGGGCCTGCTCGGCGAACCGGTACGTACCACTGCGGTGGCCGGTTCGGAATTCGATCTGCTGACAATGCGTTACGTGCTCGCCCATGCGGTAGGCGAAAAGGATTTCGATCCGTTCGACCCGTTGGTGGAACAAGAATTAGCGGCACTCCGCCTTCGCTGCAAAATTGCGAAGGAATCCCTCTCCACAAATACCGCCACCGTGGTCCCCGTGCGTTTGCCCGCCCTGGGGAATATGGACGTACGACTTGTTCGCGACGATATCGAAGAACTGCTGCGCGGCCCACTGCTCACATCCACCGATCTGGTTCGTGAGGCCCTGCGCCGCGCCGGTGTTTCCATCGCCGATCTGGACGGCTTCCTGCTCACCGGCGGCGGTGCGAGCATCCCGCTGGTAACCGAGTTGCTGTCCACCGAGTTCGGCATTCCGGTCGCGGCCGCCGCCGATCCCGCTCAGCTGAGCGCGCACGGCGCGGCACTGCTGGCCGCGGACCTGCTGGCCGATATCACCGAGACCGAGGCACACCCGGCCATCGCCGGCGGCCGGACCGGATACGCCCAGGCCGCCGCCACCCCTCCGCGGACCGCGGCCGGGCTTCCACAACGCGTCCGCGCCGACTCCCTAGCCGGTCCCACGGCGGCCCACGACACCGCGGCCGCCACGAAATCCACCGAGTCCCAGCGGGTTCCGCTCCTGCCGGACCTCCCGGCCGAGGAGCCGACCGCCGGTTTCCGCCACTGGAAGCGGCTGGCCGTCTTCGGCGCGGCCGCGCTCGCGGTGGCCGCGGTCGCCACCGGAACCCTGGCCATGGGCACCGGGACGCCGTCCTCCCCCGCGAGTCCCGCGGGGCCGCAGTCTCCTTCGGCCTCGGCGGTGGCACTGGACGCTCCCGCCCCGACCACCAGCGCCGCCGCCCCCGGCCGGCCCTCGCCCGTGCCGGGCAGTCCGATCGCCGCCACCAAGCCCGTGCAACAACCGGGCGCGGGCGCGCCGGCGACCACCGATGCCGCCGCCCCCGCGGCCACGGACCCGGGCGCCCAGGCCGATACCCCTGCCCCGCAACAGAATCCGGCTCAGCAGTCACCGTCGACTCAGCAGTCCACCCCCGACCCGCAGCCGCCGACCCAGGTGCAACTGCCCCAGCCGACCCAGCCGCAGGTCCCCCAGGCGCCCGCGGCCCCCTCGCTCCCCGGAGCCCTGAACAACACCGTCGACGGACTCGGCAACGCCCTCCCGGCGGTGCCGCAAGTAGTTCCGCACACCGGCGGCTGAGAGTTGGTTCTTCGTGACAGGCATGACCCCAGTCGCGCTCGATTCGCTCCCGGGCGCGCGAGAGATATTCCGGGAACTGGATTCCGACGATTCCACCGCGGCGCTGTATCTCATCCGAGGCCGCTCCGGCACCGGTAAGTCCACGCTGCTGGGAGCCATCCGGGCCCGGCTGCGCGCCCGCGGCGTTCCGCTCACCGACAGTCCGGCGCAGGCGCTGCGTCCATCCGGCGCGGCGCGCCCGGACGGCCATCCGGGACGCGCCCGGATCGCCCTGATCGTGGACGACGCCCACACCCTGGGCGCGGCCGAGTTCGACCTACTGTGCGCCGCGGCCGAAGCCGGGGAGTTCCCGGTCGTGATCGGCCTGCGTCCGCGACCGCACGACCCGCGCCTGCGCGGCCTCACCGATCTGGTGGCGCGACGCGGCCGGGTGATCGATCTGCGCGCCCTGGGCGCGACCGAGATCGCCCCGTTCGCACGGGAACTGGGCATGATGGTGCCGCGCGGGCTGGCCCAGCACATCCACCGCCAGACCGCCGGCATCCACGGCGGCGTGGTGGCGGCCCTGACCGCCGCCTGCGCGACCCGCCTGGACGCGGGCGTGAGCGCGGTGGACCAGGCGGTGACCGCCTGGGCGCGGGCCCGTCTCGACGACGCCGATCCGGACCTGCTGGACGCGCTCGTGGTGGCGGCCATCGGCGCGGGCCTGGACACCGGTGAACTCACCGAGGTCCTCGACCTGACCCCCGCGGCCGCACAGGATCTGGTGGACCGGGCCCGCGGCAGCGCCCTCGTCACCGATGCCGATCTGCTGCTCGCCCCGGCCGTCCCGCCGCTGCGCACCCTGGTCGGCGACCGCCGCTTCCTGACGGTCGCGCGCCGCCTGCTGCACGCCCGCCTGGACGCCGGTCTACTGCGCGCTCACACCGCGCTGCTGCTCGCCGAGTCCGGTGTCCGTGACGAGCGGCTCGCCGAATTCCTCTGCGCCGCCGCGGAGAAGGCGGGCGACGAGGCGGTCCGGCACTACGCCGCCGCGGCCGCCGCCGGAGCCGATCCCGACGCGCTCGCGGTCCGCTGGGCCGACGCCGCGGCCCGGGCCGGGGACGGCGACACCGCGCTGCGCCTGGCCGAGCCGACCCTGGCCGATCCGGCCATTCCGCTGGCCGACCTGGCCGCCGCGGTCCGCATCTGCGCGGGCGTGTGGACCCGCCGGGGTCTCGCCGATCGCGCCGCGCAGCTCTACACCTGGCTCGGCCCCACCCGGGTCGGCCCGGACTGGGCGGTCGCCGCGACCGCGCTGTATTTGTCCGGCGACGCCCAAGGCGCACAGATCCTTTCGGTGAACGCCGCCCAGTGGCCGCCCACCGAGGCCACTTCGCGCGCCGCGCTGATCGCCAACGCCCTGTTCGACTCGATCGGATCCCCCGGCCTCACGGGCGGTCCCACCGACTCGCCCGGATCCGGCCACGGCGGCGCGCGGCGCGCACCCGGCGATATCGGATACGTGCCGCCGCCAACGTCTTTCACGGCCGCGAACCGATCCTCGACGCATTCGGCGGGCTCCAGCGGTGCCGACCACGATCGCCGGGAACGCATCAAACCTCCGACCCTCGTGCCTCCCCGCCAGTCCGGCGTGCTTCCGGCCGGAATCCAGAGCCGCGGGGCGGATCCCGGCCACCGGACGACCGGGGACCCGGCCGATCAGTCGCAAAGTGCGGCGGCCCGGCCCGGGTCCGCTACCCCGCCCGCCTTCGGAGCCGTGTCCGCGCCAACGGGATTCACCGGCGAGATGCGGGCCATCGCGCCGACCACGCTGGCCTCCCAGCGCTTCGCGTCGCCGGCGCAGGCCCACCGGGGCGCGGCCGTCTCCGCGGCGTCGGCCCTGATGCACGCGGCGCACTCCGGCCCGGCACCCGCCGACGACGGCGGCGACCGCTTCCTCCCGTGCTCGGCGGTGTCGATCGCGGTGCTGCTGTGCCTGAGCATGGGTGATCCGCGGCGCGCCGCCGACGCCCTGCGCGGTCCCGCCCGCGATCCCCAGCGCCTGGTGCTGGGCGCGTGGGTGGCCATGCTGGGCGGGGACGAGCACTCGGCCGCCACCCTCATGGCGGAAGTCCCGCTCGCGCAACTGGATCCGCGCGACCGCCTGCTCGCGCACGGCGTGCTCGTCGGGCTGGCCCGGCGCAACGGCGACCACGCGGCCCTCGCGCTGGCGTGGCACCAGGCCGCGCCGCTGTTCGACGAGGTCGGCGCGGACCTGCTGGCGCTGCTGCCCATCGGCGAGCTGTGGCTGGCCGGTATCCGGCTGCGCGACGAGGCCCGCATGACCGCGCTGGTGACCGGCGCCGACGAACTGCTGCGCCGGCTCGGTCAGCCGCCCGCCTGGTCGAATGCCTTCCACTGGTACGCGATTCAGGCCGCTATCGCCCAGGAGAGCCCGGAAGCCCTGCTGCCGCACGCCCATCGGCTCAAGACGGCCGCGGCGGCGGGCGACCCGCAGGCCGCCGCGCTGGCCGACGCGGGCCGCACCTGGGTGCTGGTGTTGCGCGGTCAGGTGGTGCGGGAGCAGATCGAGGGCGCGGTCGCCCGGCTGGCGGGCCTCGGCCTGCGCTGGGACGCCGCCCGGCTGGCCAGCGAGGCCGCGCTGGCGGCCGGTGACTCGGCCACCGCGACGGCCCTGCTCAAGCTGGCCCGCACCCTGCGCGTGCAGGCGCGTCCCCAGGAAGCGCCGGTGCGGGCGCCGGCGCCCGCGGCCCCGCAGCCGCATCCGGAACCGATCACCGATACGGTGCTGAGCGAACGCGAGCGCGAGGTCGCCGAACTGGTGCTGCTCGGCTTGACGTACCGGGAGATCGGGGCCCGGCTCTATATCTCGGCCAAGACCGTGGAACATCACGTGGCTCGGATGAGACGTCGAATCGGTGCGGGCTCGCGTTCGGAGTTATTGTCAATGCTTCGAGCCATGGGTCACGGTTCACTCCTCGTCTGACCCGGCGCGAGAGGACACTGAACGCACGGAGTGAGGTAACGAGAATGGCCACTGGGGTGGGCCTGCGGATCGCGGACGACGAATCCGTCGTTGCCGTGGTGACCGGCGACGACGCCACACTCCCGGTGCACTACACCGTGCGCGAGTCCGTACTGCACATGTCGGACGACGGTGACGCCGTGCTGGGCGGCGAAGCCCCCGAGGGCTATTCGCACTCCATCCGGGGCTTCGTCGGCGCGGTCGGCGATCCCGCCGGGCTGGCGGTGGACGACGGCGAGGCGTACCGCGCCGAGGACCTGATGGCCACCGCCGTCTTCTGCCTCATCGGCCAGGCCGCCGAGCACCTCAACGGCCCGGCCGAGTTCTACCTCACCCACCCGACCGGCTGGCCGGAGGCCAATATCCGCGCCCTGCGCGAGGCCCTGGATTACCTGGGCCTCAAGTCGGTGGTGCTGGTCGCCGAGCGCGACCTACCCCCGGCGGACGCGGATACCGGCAAGACCCTCGCCTATCAAGCCGCCCGCGCGGCGCTGGCGGCGGTGCTGTCGACCCCGGCCGGTCTCACCCCGCCCGATGCCACCGCGTCCGCCGTCAACGCCGCCGACGTCACCGACGTGTTGCCGGCCCTGCGGAATTCCGAACACGCCCAGGCGTATTCGGAGGCGGTCCCGGCGGTCACCACCGCCGAGCCGCCGGTCACCCGGGGCACGCCCGAGGTACCCGTGACCCACGCGCCGCGGGCGAACCGCGGGCTCTACATCATCGCCGCCATCGCGGCGATGGTCGGTTTGCTGCTCGGTGGCATCGGGGTGGCCGCGGTGTTGCGCCAGGACAATTCCACCCCCGGGCCGCCGCGCGGCGAGGTGCGCTCCGATCCGAGCGGCAGCACCGCGGGCGCGGGCGCGCAACCGTCGCTGCTGCCGCCCACCGGATCGGACCATCCGACCGCGGCCGCGCCGCCCGCCGATGTCGCGGACGCGCCGACGACCTCCGAAACGCCGACCACCACACCCGCGCCGACCACCACGGATGCCTCGACGCCGCCGCCGAGCAGCGCCACCCGCACCACGCCGCCCACCACGACACGTCCGTATCCGCCGATCTACCAGTACCCGCCGGTGCCGACCTTCGAAATGCCGCAGCCGCCGGTGATGCCGTACCCGTGGGGACAGAATCCGTACTGATTTCGTAGGGACCTTCCGTGGTTTGTGCCCTAAAGTGGTGCGCTGACCGACCTTCCGGACGGTAACCGGATATTCGTCCGGGAACGCCGGTCTGGTGGTGCACTACGAAGGGACTCCATGCGCAAGTTCATGGCGCGCCGCGCCACGGTTCGAGCAGCCACCGTCGCTTTCGCCTCGACCGTCCTCCTCACTCCCTTGCTCAGCACCGCCACCGCGGACCCGGTATCCCCGGATCAGCTTGCCGCCGAGAACCTTCCGCCGGAGTTGGTCACCGCCATCCAGCGTGATCTGAAGATGACGCCCGCCGAATACCTCGACCGCGCCGCGCAGGCCCAGCAATTGCGCGACTACGCAAAGACTTTCCGCAGCCAGCGCCCCGACGACTTCGCGGGCGCGTGGCTGGGTACCGACGGCAAGCCGGTCATGGCCGTCACCTCGCTCGATGCCGCCAAGATCGCCGCCGCCGACGGCTACCAGACCCACCTGGCTCCGATCAGCGCCGACAAGCTGGAGACCTCGGCCGATCAGCTGAACATGTGGATCACCAGCCTGCCGCATGATCTGTCCAGCGCCGTCAATTCGGTCGCCATCGACTTCCTCAACAGCCAGCTGGTGCTCAGCGTCGCGAACACCCCCGCGGGCCATTTGCTGAATCTGCCGACGCTGATCGCCAATATCAAGGTGATGCTGTCCCCCGATTCCGGCGGCCCGGTCGAACGTCGGCCGATGGGCGGCGACACCTACATCACCGCGCCGACTCCGCTCAGCGATTCCGCGCTGCGCAGCGTGGATGTCTGCTCGTTCGGTTTCAACAGCGTGGATTCGGCCGGAAACGCGCTGAACATCAGTGCCGGGCACTGCAATCCGAATGTGGAGAAGGGCACGAGTGCCGATGTCTACATTCCGAATGTGAAAAACCTTGTGTCCAGCCCGAAGGCCGGCAGCTTCGTCTCCTCCAATCTGGGCGGCAGCAGCGCGCTCGACTACTCGGTCATCAAGCTGAACGACGACGCGGTGCGCGCGGGCATGGATCAGCCGAACGTGCGCGGCGCGAACGGCACCACCCTGACCATCACCGGTGTGGCCGACCCGATCACCGGTGCGCCGGTCTGCAAGTCCGGTCAATCCTCCACCTTCACTTGCGGTTTCGTGGTGGCCGACCGGGTCGAGACGCAGTTGTTCACCGCCGAGGGCCAGTCCAAGACGGTGCGCGGCTTCGCCTCCAGCGCCTGCACCCTGGGCGGTGACAGCGGCGGCGCGATCGTGACCGGCACGCTGGCCCTGGGCATCACCAGTGGTTCGAACGCGGCCGACGCGCCGAACTGCAACGAGGCCAATACGCAGTTGGCGCAGTACGGTGGAACCGCGTCGCTGGGCATCCCGGTGCGCGCGATTCTCTCCGAAATCGACGCCAATTCCGGTGGTGGTGTCGGCAGCGGAATTCAGGTGCGGACGCGCTCGAACGCCTGAGGGATAGTCCGAGACTCGAAGGGATTCGCCGAGTGCGGATCCCTTCGGCGTAAATCGGACATCTGCCCCAATGCGCCTGAATCCGACAAGCCCGCTGTTTGCCCCGTGAATACCGAAACGTCACCTCGCAATAAGTAGGCATAACGGGCCGGACACCATATAGTCGGGGCCATGCTCCTGCCACGTATGCGCTTCTCCATGCCTGCCGCGGGCCGACGCCCACGGTCCCTTGTCCGTACTGCGGCGATCGCGGCCACCACTGTGCTCGTTGCCGGACCCCTGGCAGCAAGCGCACACGCGGAGCCCGCGACCCCCGCGACCCCGGATCTGCCGGCCCAGCTGGTGGCCGCCATCACCCGCGACCTCAAGATCTCGCCGCAGGACTACCTGCAGCGCGCGGACACCGCGCAGAAGGTGGCCACCTTCGCCACCACCGCCCAGCGCCAGTTCCCGGACATCTTCGGCGGCGCGTGGCTGGACGAGAACGGCAAGGCCATCGTGGCGCTGGCCCCCGGCGACGGCGTGGACCAGGCCCGCAAGGCCGTGCAGGACGCCGGCTTCGTGGCCAAGGACGTCAGCAAGAGCGAGACCACCCTGCGCGGCGAGAAGAACGCCTTCCAGCAGTGGCTCAAGGACCAGCCCGAGTCCGTGTCTAAGGCCATCCGGGGCGTGGCCATCGACACCCTGAACAACAGCATCGCGGTGCGGGTGGACAAGCCCGATCTGCCGCTGCCGGGCTTCGTGGACCCGGCCCGCGTCATCGTCATGACCGCTCCGCCGGTGGGCGGCGAGGGCCAGGACGTGCCGCAGGCGAGCGACATCGCCAGTGCGGGACACGCCATGGCCGCCGGTGACGCCTACGCGTCGGTGGCCGGCCGCATGTCGCTGCGCTGCTCGCTCGGCTTCAACGGCACCGACGGCAACGGCAATGTCGTGAATATCACCGCGGGCCACTGCAACCCGAATATCGCCGCCACCCCGGGCGCCAACGCCCCAGCCGTGTACTCGCTGGTCGGCGACAGCCGCGGACCGCAGGTCGGCGTGTTCCAGAAGTCGGTGCTGGGCAACGAGGACTACTCGATCATCGGCATCAACGACCAGTTCCGCGACGCCTTCTCCAACCCGATGGTGGCGGTCCCGGGCGCCGCCCCGGTCAATGTCACCGGCGTGGCCGTCCCCGTCGTGGGCGCTCCGGTCTGCAAGTCCGGCGCCCGCACCGGCTTCAGCTGCGGCGTGGTGAATGCCGTCGATCAGACCGTCCAGGTCGGCGACCGCATGCTCACCCAGTCCTTCTCCGCCAATATCTGCGCCCTGCCCGGTGATTCGGGCGGCCCGCTGGTGACCGGCACCCTGGCCCTGGGCATCTCCAGCGCCTCCTCGGTCGCCGACTACCCGATCTGCGAGATCCCGAACCTGATCGGCCTCATCACCGGCAACACCCCGCAGCTGTTCGCGCAGCCGGTGAGCACGGTGCTCTCGGACAACCCTGGGCTCAGCGTTCGCACCATGTGATCTCGGCACCCCCGAAAAGGCCGGTAGCTCAACAGCTACCGGCCTTTTCGCTGTCCGGGGTACCCACGCCCTCCCATAAATGCGTATGGAGCACTGGAAGTTCGCGGCCCGCCTCGTTCTGGACTGACGGAGCGGGGGAGCGAAGCGGAGGAGCGGAGGAGGGAAGAACGAGGTAACAGGGCCGCGAACCCGCCGTAGCGGAGCGGAGGCCGATAATAGAGCTATGTGTTTGGTGTTGCTCGGGTGGCGGGCGCATCCGGAGTACCGGCTGATCGTCGCCGCCAATCGAGATGAGTTCTTCACCCGCCCAACCGAATCGCTGCGCCACTGGGACGAGGTGCCCGGCATGCTGGCGGGCCGGGATCAGGGCGCGGCCGGTCCGATACCGGGCACCTGGCTCGGATTGCTGCCCGATCACCACCGTTTCGCGGCGATCACCAATGTGCGCCGCCCCGGCGACTTCCGCCCCGACGCCCGCTCCCGCGGCGCGCTGCTGATGGACTTCCTGCGCGGCGACTCGGTCCCGGAGAAGTCCGTGCGCGGGATCGCGGCCGCCCCCGACGACTACAACGGCTTCAACCTGATCGTCTCGGACCTGGAAACGCTGTGGTGGCACAGCAATCGGAGCGACGGCACCCCGCGCGAACTACCGCCCGGCTTCCACGCCGTGACCAACAACGCGCTCGTCGGCTCGCTCGAACGCGACGGCAGCGTGACCTCCGGCACCGCCGAACCGGCCTGGCCCAAGGCGCGCGAGGGCGTGCGCACCCTGGCCGCGGTGGCCGCCGCCGACCCCGGCGACGTGGAGGGCTATCTGGCCGTCCTGGCAGACCGCACCCCCGCCGCGGCGGGCGAACTGCCGTCGACCGGCCTGGACCGCCTCACCGAGCGCGCGGCCTCGGCGCGCTTCGTCAATCATCCCGTGCACGGAACTCGATGCAGCACGGTGCTTCTGGTCCGTGAGGACGGCGGCTACGCGATGGTGGAGCGCACCTTCGCCCGCTTCGGCCACCCCCGCGAGACGGTGACGCTCGAGGGCCGCCTCGAATTGCCCTGAGGCACAAAAGCCGAATGGCCCACCTCCGTACCGGAGATGGGCCATTCGAGTTCGGGACTACGCGCCCCAGGCGCTACAACCGGCGCCACCGCTGGACGCCGTGCACATCATCTTGAGCAGTGCGGTGATCAGGGCCTGAACGTTCATGGTTTCTCCCTCGAGGTCTTCAGTTCTGGTTGACCGGCTGCTGAGCAGCGGCCTGCTGCTGGGCCTGAGCGGCGTCGGACCACTTGGTGGTGCCGGCCGGGGCCTGCAGCGTGTTGATCAAGTCGAAGCCCGCGGCCGCAAGGGTCGGACCACCGGCGGCGATGGTGCCGAGGATGCCGCCGATCCCCGCGCCGGCGACGAGGCCCGGCACGCAACCGGCGACGAAGGTCACGGCGCAACCGATGATCGCGCCGAGCGCCGTGCCCACGAAGCTGCCGATGCCCAGGGCCAGGCTGAACTTCGTGGAGAAGTCGTTCATGGCCTTCTGGTTCTCGGAGTCCGAGGCGATGTCCTTGAGCTGGGCAACCGGCTGGGCCTGAGCCTGAACCGGTTCGGTGCCGGGCTGGAAGTCGGCCGGCTTCTCGGGCACGACCTCGAGGACCTTGCCGTTGTCCTTGACTTCCGACTTCACGGCGATGTCTTTGCCGGAGACGCTGTACTTCAGCGGGAAGGACAGCTGGGTCGCGCCCTGCTCGTCCTTGACGTTCACCACGGTCTGCTTCGGGTCCTCGGGCTTCGCGCCATCCTGCTGGGCGAGCTCGAAGGTGCCGTTCTTCAACGTGGTGACGATGGTCTTGCCGTCGACAAGCTTGCTGGAGTAGTTGATGCCAGCAGGCTGTGCGGGAGCGGGAGCGTCGTCGGCGTGGGCGATGGTCATCCCCGTGGTCATTGCGCCGATGACCAGGGCAGCGCACGCAGTCGTACTGCGAAGCTTCATTCGGTTGTTTTCCAATCCGTCATCAGGTAATCCGCTGTGCGCTCTTCGCCACGCGAGGCCCGGCTTCCCTCGGGCCATGCCACGCGCTAGGACGAGTCCTCCCCGAGCATGTGAAGACGCGCACAGCTGTCGGACAGCGTGAGCCTAGTCGATCAACTTACGATTTGCGAGATTCGTTTCTTTCTGCAGGACAGGGTGTTTCAAAGTAAGCCTGCCCTTGGTTACAGCGCCGTTTTGCCGGGATTTACCGTGTGGGAAACCCTGGACAGTTAAGTTACCGGCGGGTAACTTACCGTCCATTAGGATACGTGCAACTCGAGGCGGAACCAGGCCGTCTCGCGAGAGGCCCGTAGAGCCGTAAGAGAGGTCGCGACATGAATGCCCTGACAGTGACGCTGGGCACGATTGGGGCGGTGTTCACAGTCTTCTGTTGGGCATCGTTCATCGGAGGTGTGCGGAACATCGCACGCACCGTCATGGTCGGGCAGTCCGCGCCCGATCGCTGGCGGCCGTTCTTCCCCCGCTTCAAGACCATGTTCGTGGAATTCATCGCGCACACGCGCATGAACAAATTCCGCACGGTCGGCTGGGCCCACTGGCTCGTCATGATCGGCTTCCTGCTCGGGTTCATCCTGTGGTTCGAGGCCTACGGTCAGATCTTCGACCCCGAATTCCATTGGCCGATCATCGGTTCCTGGGGCATCTACCACCTGGTGGACGAAATCCTCGGCATCGGAACGGTCGTCGGCATTCTGGTGCTGATGGCGATCCGCCAGCTGAACCACCCGCGCGTGCCCGCGCGGCTGTCGCGCTTCAGCGGTTCGAAGTTCGCGCCCGCCTACATCATCGAGTCCATCGTCCTGGTCGAGGGCCTGGGCATGGTCATGGTGAAGGCCGGCAAGATCGCGACGTACCACGAATCCCACACCTGGAGCGACTTCTTCACCGAGCAGGTGGCCAAGCTGCTGCCCGAGTCGATCGCCATGGTGTCGGTCTTCGCGTTCATCAAGCTGTGCTCCGGCGCGCTGTTCCTGCTGCTGGTCGGCCGCAACACCACCTGGGGTGTGGCCTGGCACCGCTTCGCGGCGTTCCCGAACATCTACTTCAAGCGTGAGGACGACGGCTCCGTCGCACTCGGCGCGGCCAAGCCGATGATGTCGAACGGCAAGCCGATCGAGATGGAGACCGCGGACCCGGACAACGACACCTTCGGCGTCGGCAAGTTCGAGGACTTCTCCTGGAAGGACATCCTCGACGTCACCACCTGCACCGAATGTGGTCGCTGCCAGTCGCAGTGCCCGGCCTGGAACACGGGCAAGCCGCTCTCGCCCAAGCTGCTGATCATGTCGCTGCGCGACCACGGCTACGCCAAGGCCCCGTACCTGCTGGCCGGTGGCCGCAAGGACATGGGCGGCGACGAGATCGGCCTGGTGGACGCCGAGGGCAAGCCGAATGAGCGTGCGCTGGCGAAGATTTCCGAGGCCGCGCGCGCCGAGGCCGAGCGGCCGCTGGTCGGCGGCGAGGACGTGGGCGGCGTCATCGACCCCGAGGTCCTGTGGAGCTGCACCACCTGTGGCGCGTGTGTCGAGCAGTGCCCGGTCGATATCGAACACGTCGACCACATCATCGACATGCGCCGCTACCAGGTCCTGATCGAATCGGAATTCCCCTCCGAACTCGCCGGGCTGTTCAAGAACCTCGAGAACAAGGGCAACCCCTGGGGCCAGAACGCCAAGGACCGCCTGAACTGGATCTCCGAAGTCGACTTCGAGGTCCCCGTCTACGGCCGCGACGCCGACTCCTTCGACGGGTATGAATACCTGTTCTGGGTCGGCTGCGCCGGCGCCTACGAAGACCGCGCCAAGAAGACCACCAAAGCCGTCGCCGAACTCCTGGCCACCGCGGGCACCAAGTTCATGGTCCTGGGCCAGGAAGAAACCTGCACCGGTGACTCCGCCCGCCGCGCGGGCAACGAATTCCTGTTCCAGCAGCTCGCCATGCAGAACATCGAACTACTCAACACGGTGTTCGACGGTGTCGAGCAGGCCAAGAAGAAGATCGTCGTCACCTGCGCCCACTGCTTCAACGCCCTCAACAACGAATACCCCCAAGTCGGCGGCAGCTACGAGGTCGTACACCACACCCAGCTGCTCAACCGCCTCGTCCGCGCCAAGGCCCTGGTCCCGGTCTCACCGGTCGCCCAGAACGTCACCTACCACGACCCCTGCTACCTGGGCCGCCACAACAAGATCTACAACGCGCCCCGTGAGCTGATGGAAGCCTCCGGCTCCACCCTGGTCGAGATGCCCCGTCACGGTGAACGCTCCATGTGCTGTGGCGCCGGTGGCGCCCGCATGTGGATGGAAGAACAACTCGGCAAACGCATCAACATCGACCGCGTCGACGAAGCCCTCGACACATTGAAGGGCGGCAACGAGCCCTCGATGATCGCGACCGGCTGCCCGTTCTGCCGCGTCATGCTCACCGACGGTGTCACCGCCCGCAAGGACAGCGGCGAAGTCGGCCAGGGCGTCGAGGTCGTCGACGTCGCCCAGCTCATGCTCCAATCCATCACCCGCGTCGACGCCGCCACCCTCACCGAAAACCTGCGCGTGGTTCAGACCCCGAAGGTCGAAGAGCCCGAACCGGTCCCGGCCCCGGAGCCGGTCAAGGCCGAAACCACCGTCGCCGAAGCCCCGGCTGCCGAGGCCGCGCCGAAGGCTGCTCCGGCCGGTGGCGGTCTGGGCATGAAGGGCGGCGCGAAGGCACCCGGTGGCAAGGGCTTGGCCATGAAGGGCGGACTCAAGGCACCAGGCGCGAAGGCTCCGGCCGAGGCTCCCGCTGCCGCTGAGGCTCCCGCGGAAGCCACCGCCGAGGCGGCGACGCCGACCGCCAAGCCGGGCGGACTCGGCATGAAGGGCGGCCTCAAAGCTCCCGGCGGCAAGGGCCTGCAGATGAAGGGCGCCGCCAAAGCCCCGGGCGCGAAGACCGAAACCGCTTCCGCCGCTCCGGCTCCCGCCGAGGCCGAGGCTCCCGCGACCCCGGCCGCCAAGCCGGGCGGACTCGCCATGAAGGGCGGCCTCAAGGCTCCGGGCGCGAAGCCCGGCGGTCTGGCCATGAAGGGTGCCGCCAAGGCTCCGGGCGCCAAGCCCGCCGCCGAGGCCGCTCCGGCCGAGGCTCCGGCGGAAGCCGCCGCACCGGCTGCCGAGGCTGCCGCCGCTCCGGCTCCTGCCGCCGAGGCCAAGCCGACCATCGCGGCCAAGGGTCTGGCCATGAAGTCCGGTCTGAAGCGGCCTGGCCCGAAGGCTCCGGCTGCTGCGGCCCCGGCTGCCGCTCCGGCTCCGGAAGCGCCTGCCGCCCCGGCCGATTCGGCTCCGGAGGCTCCGGCCGCCGAACCCGCCGCGGCTCCGGTCGAGCCGGCCGCCGCCGAGAGCAACGGCACCACGGAGGGCAACGGCACCTCGGAGGGCAATGGCTCCGCCACGCCGCCGGCCGCCAAGCCGGGTGGCCTCGGCTTCAAGTCGGGCATGAAGGCGCCGGGCAAGAAGAACTAGGCCCGGTTCCAAAGACCGGACAGCCGAACCTGATCGAGAGGGGCGGCGCTATCTTCGGATAGCGCCGCCCCTCTCGTTCACATGGTCCTACCAGGGCATTCACGCCGAATTTCACCGGCCATTCCAGCGGCATTGGCTAACCTCGGGCAACAAACCTGGCGGGAGTTCGCCATACTGCAAGGTATGACGGATGCGCGGGTGCGGGTGGAGATCGGGGTGGAGTCTCTGGAGGGGGTCCGCATAGCCGAACAGGCGGGGGCCACACGGGTGGAATTGTGTTCGGGTCTGACGGTCGGCGGTCTGACGCCCGGTATCGCCCTCATCGAGGGGGCCGTGGCCGCCGCGGGGCACACGCAGATCCATGTGCTGATTCGCCCGCGCCCCGGTGACTTCCGCTATTCGGCCGACGAGGTGGCGCTCATGCGCACCGATATCGAGCGGGCGCGCGCGGCCGGCGCGCACGGGGTGGTGATCGGCGTCCTCGACGAGGACGGGCACATCGACCCCGCCGCGAATACCGAGCTGCTCGCTGCGGCGGACGACCTGGAGGTCACCTTCCATCGCGCGTTCGACGTGTGCGCCGATCCCGCCGAGGGCTTCGATCAATTGCTGGAACTGGGTTTCACCCGGCTGCTCACCTCCGGCCGCCAGAACTCGGTACTGGACGGCGCGTCCCTGATCTCCCGGCTGGTGACCCTGGCCGACGGCCGCATCGACGTGATGGCCTGCGGCGGCCTGCGCGCCGACAATGCCCGCCGGGTGATCGAACTGACCGGGACCCGGGATCTGCATGCGGCCGTGCGCATTCCGGTGCCGGGCCGCCCGCAGCCCGACACCGAGGTGACCTTCGCCGAATTCGGAGTGCCCAGCGGCTTCGACCATTTCGCGACCGACGCCGATGGCGTGGCGGCACTGTGCGAGGCGGCGCGCACCGCTCTCTGAGCATTTCCGCAAATGCGGTTCCAGCCCTTGGGTTTTCCCGCTACTCCCGAGTGAAGTTTGCTGGACGACCTGCGATGTTTGCTGCGCAACAGGATAATTCGGTCACCCGTGATAGGACGCTTGACCAAAGCGTTGCTGAGTCATATCTTTTAGAGCACGCTTTTGCTACAAAGTGGTCTGGATCACATCACAGATCCGTCACGGGACAGCATGCCGGCCCCCGCTGCCCCACTCTCACAAGGGGTTTCACGTGTTCGGTAGAAGAAGTCTGTCCATGCTCGGGGCCGTCGGCATCGCACCGGTGATCGTCGCCATCCTGCCCGCCGCCGCGGCACACGCCCACGGTTACATCTCCTCGCCGTTGAGCAGGCAGGCGCAATGCGCCAAGGGCCTCCTATCCTGCGGCGACATCAAATACGAGCCACAGAGCGTGGAAGCGCCCAAGGGCTCGAACAAATGCAGCGGCGGCAACAGCCGCTTCCCCGAGCTCGACGACGACAGCAAGCCGTGGCAGGTCCAATCCGTCGGCAGCACAGTCACTTTCACCTGGACCTTCACCGCGCTGCACCGCACGCTGAACTGGGAGTACTACATCGGCGGCACCAAGGTCGCCACCTTCGACGGCGGCGACAATCCCCCGCCGGCCTCCGGTGTCAGCCACACGGTGGATCTCAGCGCCTTCAGCGGCCGCCAGAAGCTGCTGGCCGTCTGGAACATCGGCGACACCGTCAACGCCTTCTACTCCTGCGTCGACCTGCAGATCGGCAGCGGTAGCGGTAGCGGCGGAACATCCACCACCACAACGCCTCCCACCACCACAACGCCTCCCACCACCACGACGACTCCGCCCGCGACGACGACCACCGTCGTGCCGACCACGACCACCGCTCCCCCGACGACCACCCCTCGCGGTACGACCACGCCTCCCACCACCACCGGCCAGGCGACCGCGAGTGCGTGGAAGGTGGGCGCGAAATACAGCGTCGGCGACATAGTCACCTACGACGGCATGCGCTACCGCTGCCTGCAGGCGCACACGGTCTACGACCCGGGCTGGAATCCCGGGGCCGCCCCCGCGCTGTGGCAGATGATCGACTGATCCGAAGGCCCCGCCGGGGCGGGTAGCGGGCTCGAAACCGCCGAATCGGGCCCGCCGCTCAGCGACCACCCGCTCCCGACGGAGAGGGGCGTGTTCCCTCCGGAACACGCCCCTCGCAACGAATTTCGCTAGTTCGGCCGGGAATGCCGCCCACCGCGGGGCGGCTCCGGCGGCCAGCCCTGATCTCCCTCGTCGGACGGCCACCCCTGGTCCTGCGGTTGCGGCGACCAGGTCTGCGCCCGCGGTTCCGGCTCCGACCACGGCTCGTTCCGATTGAACCAGGAAGAGGTAGTGTGCTGCTGCTCCGGCTGATTCGGTTGCACCACACTGGTTCTCGGCACGGTCGGCGACTCGAGGGTCTCACGGCGTGAAGCCACCGCCTGCTCCCCGGAGTACGGCCCGCCCTGGTCGTCGCCCCGGCGCGCGACCGGTTGCGACCCGGTGCTCGGCCCGGCCGATTGCTCACCGGTGCGTGGATTTCCGGTGCGCCGGGTCGCGGGCTGGGAGCCGGTCCGCGTGGCCGCGGATTGCGCACCCGTCCGTGTTCCGGCGGCCCGTCGTGGCGTATTCCGTTGCGCCCCGGCGCTTCGCGACCGCCCCGCACCCGCGCGCGCCTCGGCGGGCTTCGCGCCGAGCGGGCGGGCCAGCAGTACCGCGATGGCGGTGGTCAGCGGCACCGACAGCGCCAGCGCGATGCCACCGACCGCGGACCTCGCGATCTCGATGCCGACCGCGTCGCCGGTCAGCACATCGCTGATGGGCCGACCGGCGACCGTGAACAGCAGCAGCAGGGGCAGCGCCCCACCGGCGTAGGCGAGCACCAGGGTGTAGACGGTACTGGCGATGTGGTCACGCCCGACCCGCATCGCCGCGGCGAAGATGCCGCGGCGGTTGGCCTTCGGGTCCAGCGCCGCCAGTTCGAAGGCCGCCGAGGCCTGGGTGATGGTGACGTCGTTGAGCACACCCAGCGAACCGATGATGAATCCGGCCAGCAGCAATCCGGTGATGCTCACATGCTGGACATAGGCCGCGACATTGGTGTTCTGTTCCTCGGACAACCCGGTCAGGTGCGTCATTTTCAGCGCCACCCAGGACAGCACCGCCGCGACCACCATCGAGGTCAGCGTGCCCAGCAGCGCCGAACTGGTCCGCAGATTCACCCCGTGCGCCAGATACAGCACGGCGTAGAGGATTACCGCGCCCGCGACCATGGCCACCGGTATGGCCGGTTTCCCGTCGAGCAGTGCGGGCAGCAGGAACACGACCAGCACACCGAACGCGATGACGAGTCCGATCAGCGCCCGCAGACCCCGCCACCGCGCCACCGCGACGATCACCACCGCGAAGACGATGACGATGATCGTCAGCGGCATCCCGCGCGAGTAGTCGTCGAACGTGTAGATGGTGATCTTGGGGCCGTTCGGATTCTTCGGATCCGGAACCGATTGCGGCGCAATGCGAATCTTGTCCCCCACACGCAGATTGGGCTGATCCGGCGTCGGCGAGTTCACGAGGATCGTCCATTTGCCCTGATCCGTCCCGGAACCGATGGCGACGACGCTGCGCGTGCACTGCTGCTGCGCGGCGGGCAGCAGATCGGGCTCCTTGGACTGGACCTGACCGTTCAGCGCGTCCCCGCACGTCCCGAGATCCTGCTTGATCACCGTCCCGGCCTCGGTCGCCACCGCGCCGCCACCCGCGCCCTGCATGGGCAGCGGAATGTCGACGTGCTGAGCACTGGGCCACAACCAGATCAACCCGGCCACCACCACCACACCGATTGCGGCGAGTAGCCCGATAACCACGCGGGCGGCGTTCGCCCCGATCTCGATAGGTCCGGAATGGTCGTGATGGTGGTGATGGTGATCGCTCACGCGCCGAGCCTAAACGAAAATGATTTCTGACATGCTGAGAGGTTGTTCGCAAGAATTTGCGGGAGGGGCGGCGGAGAGCAGGGGGATGTCTCCGCCGCCCGGTCTCAGCGGCCCAGGGGGGGTAGGCCGGCTGAAACAGGGCCGGACGGCCCAGGGGGGGTAGGCGGTCCGGCCGGGGCACTCTGAGTGCCGAGGACCACTGTACACAAAAGACGGTTCTTTGCGCTAGCTAAGTCTCTAAAAACCCTGCTTTTTCGTACCAGCGGTTTGTTTTAGCCAGGGTCTCACCTGCGCCAGGCCCCCGAGAGGCGATGTCGCGTGACGGACAGAATCGCATTTTCGCAGGTCAAAGAGGGTGCGCGCAGTACTATCACGTACTCGGCGCGCACCCAGCGTACCGGAACTTCTATCCGGAATTATTGCCGATAGCTCGCAAGGAAGTTGCCGAATCGCTCGATGGCGACCGAGAGATCACGCGCCCAGGGCAGCGTGACGATGCGCAGATGGTCGTGGTGCGGCCAGTTGAAGCCGGTGCCCTGCACCATCAGGATCTTCTCCTGCAGCAGCAGATCCAGCACCAGTTTCGAATCGTCGTGGATCTCATGGACTTCCGGATCCAGCCGCGGGAACGCGTACAGCGCGCCCTGCGGCTTCACGCACGAGACGCCCGGAATCGTGTTCAGCTTCTCCCAGGCCACATCCCGCTGCTCCAGCAGCCGCCCGCCCGGCAGCACCAGGTCGTCGATGCTCTGATGCCCGCCCAGTGCGACCTGAATGGCGTGCTGCGCAGGCACATTCGGGCACAGCCGGGTGGAGGCCAGCAGATCGATGCCCTCCAGGAAACCGCCCGCGTGATCCTTGGGGCCGGTGATGACCAGCCAGCCCGAGCGGTAGCCCGCCACCCGGTACGCCTTGGACAGGCCGTTGAAGGTCAGGCACAGCAGGTCCGGCGCGAGCGTGGCCAGCGACACGTGCTTGGCGCCGTCGTAGAGGATCTTGTCGTAGATCTCGTCGGCCAGCAGCAGCAGTTGATGCTTGCGGGCCAGGTCCACCACCTGCTGCAGCACCTCGGCGGAGTACACCGCGCCGGTGGGGTTGTTCGGGTTGATCACGACAATCGCCTTGGTCTTGTCGGTGATCTTGGCTTCCATGTCCGCGATGTCCGGCTGCCAGTCATTGGACTCGTCGCACAGATAGTGCACCGGGGTGCCGCCCGCGAGCGAGGTCATGGCCGTCCACAGCGGATAGTCCGGCGCGGGGATCAGCACCTCGTCGCCATTGTCGAGCAGCGCCTGCATGACGATGGTGATCAGCTCGGAGACGCCGTTGCCCAGGTAGACGTCGTCCACGTCGAATTCCGGGAAGCCCGGCACCAATTCGTAGCGGGTGAAGATGGCCCGGCGCGCCGGCAGGATGCCCTTCGACTCGCTGTAACCCTGCGCGTACGGCAACGCCGCGATGATGTCGCGCATGATGACGTCAGGCGCGTCGAAGCCGAACGGCGCGGGATTGCCGATGTTCAGCTTCAGAATCCGGTGTCCCTCGGCCTCCAGCCGTGCCGCGTGTGCGTGTACCGGCCCGCGGATCTCGTAGAGAACGTTCTGGAGTTTGGTGGACTGCTCCAAAACGCGCGGGGACCGATGCGACGGTAGGTGACTCTGAGGGCTCACCCGTTCAATGGTGCCATTGGCTCGCAACCAGCTTTTTTCGCGTCCGGCACAGAAGCTACCGAGCGGTATCGGGAGGCAGCACGCTGCGGGCCGCGGTGGAGCCGCAGAACTCCTCGATCCTTTCGTCCAGCTCCTGCGCTTCGCCCGCATCCCGGAACTCCGGGCTCGCCAAGCGCTGGCGCACGGCCGATAGTCGTTCCTCGAGCTGCGCGATCCGCTTGTCCTCGTCGAGTTCCAGCACCGGCTCGAGCGCGGCGGCGGCCCCGTCGAGACTGCCGTTGATCAGGTGCGCGGCCGCATTGTCCACGCGGGCCAGCGATTCCGCGCCGTAGGAGCGCTTGTCGGTGGGCCCGTTCACGTACAGGTCGATGGCGCGGCTGGTGGCTTCCAGGGCGGGCTCGGCCTGACCGAGGTGGATATAGGTCGCGCCCGCGTAGTAATGGCTTTTGGGCTGGTTGAACCCGAACACGCCGCCGACCTCGTCGTGCAGGGTGTCGCTCGACTCGCCGTCGCGGGCGTCGTCGGCGGCGCGGATGCAGCGTTCGGTGTCGTGGGTGCTGCCCAGCCGCGACCAGATGCGGGCCTCGATATTGAGCAGCCGCACCCGCGAGGTCGCGGATTCGGCGTAGCGATGCCCACTCTGGGCCAGCAGGACCGCCCGGCGGGGACGCTCGGCACGATATTCGATGAGCGCCTGCATGCCGCGGGTCCAGGCCCGCAGCGGGTTGTGCTCGCACAGTTCGGCGTAAGCCCAAGCGGCCCTGGCCTGTTCACCGGCGGCGTCGAAATAGCCGAGATCCGTACTGGCATTCGCCAGCAGACCGGACAAGGTACCGGCCAAAAGGTACAGATGAGACGTATCGGCGGGCCGTTGATGACCTTCCAGCAACCGGTACACCCGCCGCCGCACCCGCAGCATCTCCACCATCATCGGCACCGGTGGCATATGGACGTATTCATTGGCAATGCGTGTCACATCGGCATCGAGCTGTTCCAACATGGTCGCACCCACATTGGTGCTCTCGGCCCTACCGGCGTGCTCGCTTGCTTCGTGGGCAGCCGCCATGATCAGATCCCTCTCCGAAATCGCCGCTAACGCATCGCCCCTCATCGCACCCGTATCGACGAGTGCCAGCAGTTCCGCGTCGCTGGAATAACTGGCTTGCGCCGGCACCGCGTTCCACAGTTCGGAACCCCGAACCTCAGAACCGTTGTGGCGCACATCGAAACCGGGAACGGCGGGGCGGTCGCTCGAAGGCTGGTCGATCAAGGCCGCGAACCGTGCCCGCACAACATCGTCGGACCTGGCAAGGGAAGTATCGAGGGCGGCCTGATTGATGGGACGGGGATGCACCCGATCGCCCCCGGCCTCCCATTTCGAGACCAGTCGTTCGTGCACGCCCAGGTGGGCGGCGAACTCCCGGATACTCATGCGCTTGGCATCGCGGAGGGCCCGGGCCTCTTTGCCTGACCAGTGCCGGACCACGGTGCCATCCCTTCCGAACGAACTCCGATGTCCAGGGTACGAGCGGAAACTGGTCGCGACCACTTCCGAAACCCAGCTGGTACCAGGCTTTATACGTATCGGTAATAGTGGCGGCGGAAAGGCAGTGGAATGCGGGTGTGCGGGCGTTTTCACAGCGCCCGCCGCACGCCACCCTGGTGGTCAGGGGAAGGAGGCGGGGAAGTGAACGCGGACAAGCTCCGAACAGTCGACGACTGGGTTTCCTACTACCGGCACGAGTTCGGGCTGCCGGTCACCGAACGCGGCGGATTCGTCATGCTTCCCGTCACCGCGCACGTCGCGGTCGTGCATCTGCCGGTCGCGTGCGCCGAAAAGGTCCGCGCCGCACTGCAACAGCAGCACCGCGACGGGCCCATGCTGGCCCGCCAGATTCGCTGGAGCTTCCTGGCCGAACCGGATTCCCGGCCCGGCGAACAGATCCTGGAGGTATTGAACCGCCTCGATATCGGCATCCCGGCGGTCGGCAGCGCGGTCATGCTGCCCACCGGACTGGGCCGTTGGACGCGGGAAGGGTGTCACTGGGTGACGCCGCCCGCGCGCGACGCGAAACTCCCACCCCTGTCGGCAATCATCACGACAGCTCTGGCGGTGGGAACCGGAAGCGAGGGCTGAACGCAGCCGGTCCTCGCACCGGCGCTGAACGCGCCGGCCCCACCGAGTCCGCCCCCTTCTGGCAGTCGACGGGGCGGACTCGGCGCATTTCAACTCTCGAAACTCTCAGGGGCTTCGCCCCCGAACCCCCAGGAGCGGACTTGGGGCTGCGCCCCGAACCCCGGAGATTTCATGAGGGCACAGCCCCACCCCTGAGATTCATGAGGGCACGGCCCCACCCCTGAGATTCGTGGGGGCACGCCCCACCCCTGAGATTCATGGGGCACGCCCCACCCCCTGAGATTCATGGGGGCACGGCCTGGGTCCTCAAAGGCCCTGTGTATCAGTGCTCTTGCGCGGGCGGGGCCGGGGGGAAGAGTGGGGGGATGGTCGGCACGATGACCGGGGGCAGGCCGGGGATGATCGTGATGGTGTTCGGGCCCGCGACGGTGGTCGGGGCGTCCGTGGTGGTGGGGTAGGCGCGCGGTGGGGGTGCGGCCAGGGACTCGTTGGTGGCGTCCGTGGTGGTGGGCGCGACGGTCGCGGATTCGGCCGGGCGGCTGGTGGTGCTGGGCACCGAGCTGGTGACGGCGTCCTGGCTCTGCGAATCATGTTCCAGGACACGAGGTCCCCAGCCGAGGGTGACGCCGATGGCGGCCACCACGACCAGCGCGCCGACGGCCACTCCCGCGAGGCTGACCTCGCGGCGGCGGCCGTGCTTGTCCAAGGTTTCCGAGTCCGGCGACCAGAGCTGCGACGGCTCCGCGGGCGGCGGCGGGGTGTGCTCGTGGGCGGCCGGGAAGGGCGCGGGCGCCGGGCGGTGCCGGACCGGGCGGGCCAGCATGGACGCGCCGCGGGTCACCACGGTGTCGGGCGCGGCGGGCACGATGACCGGGACGCCCAGCCAGCGGCGCAGAACCCTTGCCACCAGCGGGATCTGGGCGCAGCCGCCGAGCAGGGCGACGGCCTGCACCGGCTGTTCGGAGCGCAGGATCACATCGCGGGTCATGCGCGCGGAGGACTCGACGGCCAGCATGATGAGGGCCTCGAAGTTCTCCTGGGACAGCAGCACCAGGCCCTCGGTCGAGGGCAGCGCCACCGCATTGCTGCCCGAGAGCTGTTCCTTGGCCTGGCGGCACAGCGCGTCCAGGGCGGCCAGTCCGGTGTGGTCCGGCGGATGCGCGATGCGCCCGGAGGCGATCTGCTGCTCGCGGATCAGCGAATCCAGGTAGTCGCCGCTGATATCGCTGGTGCGCTCGCTGAAGCAGACCTGACGGGTGGCGGTATCCACCACCGTCACGGACAAACCGGACGCGCCGAGATCGTAGAGCGCGACCGTGCCGAAACCCTGTAGCTCCCCGGTGTATTCGAGGAATTCCAGCGCCGCCACCACATCCGGCACGAGTTCGTAATTGGTGAACTGCCGCCGCGCCAGTTCGGCCCGGATGCCGCGCGCGTGGTTCTCGTCGCGATAGGCGATGGCGGTGGCGGTGATCCGCGAATCCGCGGCGAGCATCGCGCCGATGACGTCGGCGGCCAGTTCGTCGACCCGCCGCTCCCCGACCGGCACGGCCTGCACGTCGAAGGCAGGCGTTTCGGCGGAATCCCCGGCGATCGGACGTGCGACGCGAACCGCGCCCGCCCCCACCGAAACTCCCAGAACCGAACTCATCCGCTGCCCATCTCGTTTCCGCACACCTGTCGCCGTCACCTTACGACGTACCGCGCCATCCGTACACCCGGTGAGCCCACACATCGGTCGGCGTATTCGCGCCACTCCAGACGGTCAACTGTCCAGGCAGCGGCCGATTTACGCCGATCGCCCGATAGGAACTTCCGGCCCGTAACGCATCTCACTCGAGCCCGGAGCGCAGATCATTCGGATCCCCGCAGGGCGCTCACTTGGACACAGGAAAATTCAGGTACGCACGCGACGGCGTCGGCCCGCGCTGACCCTGATATTTCGATCCGACCGCGGCACTGCCGTACGGATGCTCGGCCGGACTGGTGAGCCGGAAAAGGCACAGCTGGCCGATCTTCATCCCCGGCCACAGCGTGATCGGCAGATTCGCCACATTCGACAGTTCCAGGGTGATGTGCCCGCTGAATCCGGGGTCGATGAACCCGGCGGTGGAATGCGTCAGCAGACCCAGCCGGCCCAGGCTGGACTTGCCCTCGAGCCGTCCCGCCAGGTCGTCGGGCAGCGAGCACACCTCGAGCGTGGAGCCGAGCACGAATTCGCCGGGGTGCAGCACGAACGGCTCACCCGCGCCGGGTTCGACCAGCGTGGTCAGCTCGTCCTGCCGCTGCGCCGGATCGATATGGGTGTAGCGGGTGTTGTTGAACACCCGGAACAGACTGTCCAGCCGCACATCGATACTCGACGGCTGCACCAGCTTTTCATCGAACGGCTCGAGCCCGAGACGCCCATTGGCGATTTCCTTGCGGATATCCCGATCACTAAGCAGCACGGGCTAGAGCGTATGTCAATGTTCGGTCGGCGAATCGACTGGCCCGGTCTCGGTGACCTGCTTCGGCTTGCGCAGACCCCATGTCGCGTGCGCCTCGGCGCGCATGCGCTCGACCATGTGCGGATAGTGCAGTTCGAAGGCCGGTCGCTCGGAGCGGATGCGCGGGAGTTCGTAGAAGTTGTGCCGGGGCGGCGGACAGGAAGTCGCCCATTCGAGGGAGTTGCCGTAGCCCCACGGATCGTCCACGGTCACGATTTCGCCGTAGCGGTAGCTCTTGAAGACATTCCAGACGAACGTGATCATCGAGAACCCGAGAATGAACGAACCGATCGTGGAAATGGTGTTCAACGTGGTGAATCCGTCGCTGGGCAGATAGTCCGCGTAGCGACGCGGCATACCCATATTGCCCAGCCAGTGCTGCACCAGGAACGTGGTGTGGAAGCCGATGAACGTGGTCCAGAAGTGCAGTTTGCCCAGCCGTTCGTCGAGCAGGCGACCGGTCATCTTCGGGAACCAGAAATAGACGCCCGCGAAGGTGGCGAACACGATCGTTCCGAAAAGCACGTAATGGAAGTGCGCCACAACGAAATACGTGTCCGACACATGGAAGTCCAGCGGCGGGGAAGCCAGGACGACCCCGGACAGACCGCCGAACAGGAAGGTCACCAGGAAGCCGACCGCCCACAGCATCGGCGTCTCGAAGGTGAGCTGACCGCGCCACATGGTGCCGATCCAGTTGAAGAACTTCACACCGGTCGGGACCGCGATGAGGAAGGTCATGAACGAGAAGAACGGCAGCAGAACCGAACCCGTCGCATACATGTGGTGCGCCCACACCGCGACCGACAGGCCGGCGATCGCCAGCGTCGCATAGACCAGGGTCGTGTAACCGAACAGCGGCTTGCGACTGAACACCGGGAAGATCTCGGTCACGATGCCGAAGAACGGCAACGCGATGATGTACACCTCCGGATGGCCGAAATACCAGAACAGGTGCTGCCACAGAATCGCGCCGCCATTGGAGGCGTCGTAGATGTGGCCGCCCAGGTGCCGGTCGTACTCGATCGCCATGAGCGCCGCGGCCAGAATCGGAAACACCAGCAGCACAAGCACACTGGTCACCATGATGTTCCAGGTGAAGATGGGCATCCGCCACATGGTCATGCCGGGAGCACGCAGACAGGCCACGGTGGTGACGAAATTGACCCCGCTGAGGATCGTGCCCACGCCGGAGACCACCAGACCCATGACCCACAGGTCCGCGCCGATGCCCGGGACGTGCTCGGCCAGCGGCATGTAGGCGGTCCAGCCGAAGTCCGCGGCCCCGCCCGGGGTGATGAATCCGGCGGTGGCCATGGTCGCGCCGAACAGGTACATCCAGTAGCTCAGCGCGTTCAATCGCGGAAACGCCACGTCCGGGGCGCCGATCTGCAGGGGCAGTATCGCATTGGCAAACCCGAAGACGATCGGCGTCGCATAGAACAGCAACATGATCGTGCCGTGCATGGTGAACAGCTGATTGAACTGCTCGGGTGACAGGAACTGCATGCCCGGGCGGGCCAGCTCCACTCGCATCAGCAGCGCCATCAAGCCGCCGACCAGGAAGAACGTGATGGCCGTGAACATGTACATGATCCCGAGCACCTTGGGATCGGTGGTGGTGAGCGCCTTCCACAGGAAGGACCCCTTGGGGCCCATTCGCCGCGGATAAGGCCGCACGGGTTCGAGCTCGGGCAATTCACGAGCGGGCACCGCGGTCATACGTCCTCCTCGACCGCCGAGCAGGAAGCACTGAGCGCGCGCCAGCAAACGTTCAGCGCATCCAAACTACTTGTGGTGGACGGGTTTTCGACCCGGAGCACAGTCTACGACCGCGCGTAATCGAAACTCGGTGCTTCGGCGAAAGAACCCCGCGATCTTCGGCGCGCCGCGCCCGACGCGCGGACCTGATCACGGATGCGCCGCCCCACGATCGGAAAACCCGAGCCGGACCAGGGGGAACGGTAAAGAGTTGCATCGGGTCACAGCGGGTCTGATAGAGTCGCGAGCGCGAGTAAGACGCTGCCGATGTAGTTCAATGGTAGAACTCCTGCTTCCCAAGCAGGTAGCGCGGGTTCGATTCCCGTCATCGGCTCAAAGCGAAAAGCCCCCACTCCTGCGAGCGGGGGCTTTTCGCATGTCAGGGCGCTACTTCGTGCACTCGGTCGCGATCCGCTTGGTGGCCTTCCCCGCCTTGATGAGGTCGTCGCTGCCGAGGCTCACCTTGGCCGGGTTGGTGCCGTTGGCGCTGTCGATGATCTTCTGAATACCGCTGTCGGACAGGCCCTCTTGGATGTAGATGTCGGCGACGCAGTCCGCGGTCGCCTGGCTGAGCTTGCCCTTGTCCTGCAAGGCTTTCGAGATCTGCTCGGCCGTCAGGCCGTTACCCGGGCTCGCGCTGCCGCCCGGTGCGCCGCTGCCGCCCGGAGCCGTGGTGGGCATACCGGACACGGTCGTGCTCGGTGCGGCCACGACGGCCGAGGTAGGCGCGGTGGGTGTGGGCGTGGCCGCCTGCTGACTATTGCTGCAGGCGGACAAAAGGGGCAGCGCGCACAGCGCCACCACGACAACGGACTTCCGCATTGTGATCCCTCCCGAGTGCCGGGACGATCCCGGTCGATTCAGAAATTGCACACCGGCACCGGAGGGTTAACAAGGGACTAGTGATTGGCCTGCATGCAGGAGCTGATGATCTTCATGGCCGCGGCCTGCATCTTGTCCGTGTCGTCCTTGCTCAGCCCGGCCGACTGCGCATCCGGGACGACACCCGACTTGGTGTCACTCTTGAGCATGCGGCGCAAACCGTCCTGTGAGATACCCTGCTCCACAAAGATTTTCGCGGAGCAGTCGGCTGTCTTGGCGTCCAGACCGCCGGTCTGCAGCGATTTGGACACATCGGCCTGGGTGATCTCCGCGGGCTTGTCGCTGCCACCACCGCCACCGCACGCGGCCAGCAAGGGGAGCGCGACGAGCGCAGCGGCGACGAAGGAAAGGCGCACTGGTGCCTCGACTCTCAATGACTAGACGAAAACTGCCGCAGGCACGATCTCACAGATCCATGGCGGCGCGCAGCGCTGTGTCGATTCGCTCGGCGGTCTCGCTGTCGACCACGGCGATCCGCTCGTCCAGCCAGCCGCGATAGATACGGCCCAGATTGCCGGCGTGCACCCAGCCGTGGCCGGGAATCGGGACCGCGAGAATGTCACGCGGATCCTCGGCCTCGACCTCGGCCGCGATCAGCCAGGGTCGCGGCGATTCGTTGATGCCGTCGCTCGAGATGAGAATGATGGTGCGGGTGCGGGTGGTGCCGTGTGGGTGATAGACCCAGAGTTCACCCTTGCGCACGCAGCTCCTTCTCGGCGGCCAGTATTTCCGCCTCGTCGGCCGCGGCGAGTTCGACCGGGTCCTGCACCGGGCCGAAACCCAGCCGCACGGCCTCGCGACGCGCGGCGCGGGAGATCCACGCCGAGGGCGACATGCCCGCGCGGGCGGCGGCATCCTGTGCATAGGACCAGGCCGCCTCGTCCAGCGACAGCGTCACTTTCCGGGTTGCCATACCTTTTATCGTACCGCCGGGACCAGCATTTCCCGCCTGTTGGCGACACGTCAACGACTGTAGGCGTACCTCCGCCTTCGCTCCGGCCGTGCGCAGGATTGAGGACGGCTACGCCGACAGCGCACATTAGGGTGAGACCCGCAGGGATCGAGTCATGGGGAGCGGCAATGACGAAGTTGAATCACCATCGCGCCGGTAGCGGAGATCCGCTCGTGCTGGTCCACGGTGTGGGCAGTCGCTGGCAGGTGTGGGAGCCGATCATTCCCACGCTGGCCGAATCCTTCGACGTGATCGCGGTGGACCTGCCCGGCTTCGGCGGCAGCGAACCGCTGACGAACACCACCGTCACCACCCTGGCCGACGCGCTGGTCGACTTCCTCGCCGCGGAGGGCATCGAAAATCCGCATCTGGCAGGCAATTCCATGGGCGGCGGCATCGTGCTGGACCTGGCCGCGCGCGGGCTGGCCCGCTCGGCCACCGCCTACTCGCCCATCGGGTTCTGGGACACCGCGGGCCGCGTCTGGTGCCAGCAGGCGCTCGGGCGCGCCAAACAACTCACCAAGGTGCTGCACCCCGCCGTCGGGACCCTGCTCGGAAATACCGTCGGCCGTTCCACTTTCCTCGGGCTGGTGTTCGGCAAACCGTGGGCCGTCGAGCCCCAGGTGGCCGTGGACACCGTCGAGGGCCTGCTCGGCGCGACCGGCTTCGACGCCGCGCTGGCCTCCTTCACCGGCTACCGGCTCCCCGACCGCACCGCCTTCGGCGACATCCCGATCACCATCGCCTGGGGCAATCGTGACATTCTGCTCACGTACGCCACCCAGTCCCGGCGCGCCCGCGCGGAACTGCCCGGCGCACGGCACGTCACCCTGCACGGCAGCGGCCACACGCCCTTCTACGACGACCCGGCCGGCTGCGCGCGTCTGCTCCTGGACCAGCTCGGATAAGGAAGAACCGTGAGCCACAACGTTTCCCTGACCTTCGACGGCAACCGCGCCTACGTCGCCCTGGACCGGCCCGACAAGCACAACGGCCTGACCATCGAGATGCTGAACGAGCTGGTGCGGGTCGCCGGGATCATCGGGAAACGCTCCGACATCCGCGCGGTCATCCTGTCCGGCAACGGCCCCAGCTTCAGCTCCGGCCTGGATGTCGCCAAGGCCATGGGCAATCCGCTCGACGTGGTGCGCAACTTCATCCCGCTGCCGTGGCGCGGCACCAATACCTTCCAGGAGGCGTGCTGGGCGTGGCGGCGACTGCCGCAGCCGGTGATCGCGGTGGTGCACGGCCGCTGCTACGGCGGCGGGCTGCAGATCGCGCTGGCCGCCGATTTCCGTTTCGTCACACCGGATTCCGAATTCTCGGTGATGGAGGCCAAGCACGGGCTGATCCCGGACATGACGGGCGCGGCCACCCTGTCCCGGCTCATCGGCATCGACCAGGCGCTGCTGCTCACCATGACCGCCGACCCGGTCGACGCCGACTACGCCGAACGCATCGGCCTGGTCACCGAGGTCACCGCGGACCCGCGGGCCGCCGCCGAGAAGCTGGCCGACCGGATCGCGACCCGTTCCCCGCACGCGGTGGCGAGCGCCAAGAAGCTGTTCGACCGCAGCTGGCACGCCTCGATCCGGCGGACCCTGGCGGTCGAGCGCGCGACCCAGCTGCCGCTCATCATCCGGCAGGCGCTGAGCGGCGGCAAAAAAGAGATGTAAGCCAATTCACGGCAAACAATCCGCCGTGCAAGCCCCAGTTTCAGGGTATCGCTGTTAGCATTTTCACACTTTGCCAACGAGTCGAACGCATTGTGCGGCCCGTCACATACGGTGTGGTCCGCGCATTATTCGGCGAGACCCGGAGGACGCACCGCATTGAGAAAAGCCGCCCCCCTGCTGCTGTCCACTGTCGCAGGCGCCACGGCCTTGCTCCTTACCGTGACAACACCGGCCGCAGCCAACCCCAACGCGATCAACCCGATTCCGGTGCTCAACGGCACCAATGGCCTACCTCAGCTGCCCGGCCGTACCAAGGCGGTCTTCCAGGTCACCGGCATGGCCAGCCCCAACCACACCGAGAACTACAACGTGCTCGGCACCGACCTCGGCATCATGTGGGACAACGGAAACGGCGAAATGCTCACCACTTTCGGTGACACCGCCGGGCTCGGCCTGCCCAACCTGCTGGTCGGCAGCACCTGGGCGTGGCGCTCGAACATCCTGCTGCGCTCACACACCCAGAACCCGTCCAACGGCATCTTCTTCGACTCGCAGGTGCGCGACATCTTCGGCCAGGCCCGCGATCTCATCCCCAGCCCGAAGATCCCCTTCATCGAGATCAGCCGCATCCCGACCGCGGGCATCTCGGTGGGCGGCACCCAGTTCCTGAGCCTCATGTCGGTCAAGAGCTGGGACGAGCCGGGCCAGTGGACCACCAACTACTCCAGCCTCGCGGTCTCCGGCGACAACGGCGAGAACTGGGTGGAGCTGCCTGCCACGCGTCGCCCGGACGACGGCGGCAACTCCAACTTCCAGATGAACGCCTTCGTCAAACGCGACGGGTTCCTCTACGAGTTCGGCACCGAATCCGGCCGCAACCACCCGGCTTTCGTGGCCCGCGTGCCCGAGGCGGGCGTCACCGACCTGGGCGCGTACGAATACTGGGACGGCGGCAAGTGGCAGAAGGACGTGAACGCGGCGCAGCCGGTCATCGGCGGCGGCGTCTCCGAACTGTCCGTGCAGTGGAACGACTACCTGGGCCAGTACATCGCGCTCACCACTGATCCCTCGAACTCGGTGGTCATGTACACCTCGCCCAGCCCCGAGGGTCCGTGGAGCGCGCCCTCGGTCCTGATCGACACCCGGGAACTGCCGACGGCCTACGCGCCCTACATCTTCCCGTACCAAACCGGCCGTGACCTGTACTTCCTGACCACGGTCCACAGCCAGTACAACGTGATCCTCATGCACACGACGCTGTAACCAACTCTCGGGACTCTCAGGGGCAAGCCCCTGAAACTCCTTGCGCCCCCGGGCCCGTCTCGCACCAACCTCGGGACTCGCAAGGGCAAGCCCCTGAGACCCTTGCGACCCCGGGCTCCGCCCCGCACCAACCTCAGGACTCCCGAGGGCAAGCCCCTGAAACCCTTGCGACCCCGGGCTCCGCCCCGCACCAACCTCAGGACTCCCGAGGGCAAGCCCTTGAGACCCCTTGTGACCCGGGGGGCTCCGCCCCGCACCCCGAGTCGATCCAGGGGGCTGCGCCCACGATGTCGTGGTTCGACTCGGCCGCGAACTCCCCTCGAGTTCGCGGCCGAGTCGTCTGCGCGGCCCGAGACGCTGCCGAGCCGACTTCTAGACTCGTGCTCATGGATGCCGCCGAATGGGACGAGCACTACGCCGGGACCGAATTGGTGTGGGGCGCGCCGCCGAACGAGACGGTGGTCGAGCAGGTGTTCGGGCTGGAGCGGCGGCTTCCGGTCGGCGGGTTCGGGATCGGCGAGCCGCGGCCGGAGCTGCCGCGGGCGCTGGATCTGGGCTGCGGCGAGGGCCGGAACGCGCTGTGGCTGGCCACGCACGGCTGGCAGGTGGACGCCGTCGACTTCTCCCAGACCGGCATCGACAAGGGCCGCACCGTCGCGTCGCGGCTCTCGCGTTCGGTGCGCGGGCGCATCCACTGGGTGCACGCGAACGTCACCGAGCTGGACGCCGCCGACATCACCGGCCCGTACGAGCTGATCCTGCTCGCCTTCGTGCACCTGCCCGCCGACGAGCGCCGCGCCCTGCTGATCCACGCCGTCGAGATGCTCTCCCCCGAGGGCACGCTGCTGGTGATCGGCAATGACACCCTCAACCTGACGGAAGGCTATGGCGGCGAACAGGATCCGGCCCTGACCTTCACCCCGGCCGACATCCTCGCCGACCTCGCCCCCGCCGAACCCGACATCCGCGTTCGCATCGCCGACCGCGTGCATCGCCCCACCGAGGACCGCGACGCCATCGACGCCCTGGTAGTGGCGACCAAACCGGCCCCCGAACCCCCGGCCGACCCGCCCGCGCTCGGCGCTCCCCAGCCGCCCGCGCTCGACATCTTCTAGCGGACCCCACCCCGTCCATTCCGGCGCGCTTCTGCCGGAATCCGCTGTGCCTGAGGGATCCCGGCCGAGACCATGCCCGGATGACGAGGGAGCTAACTCCGGACGGGCAATCCGGTGAGCCGCGCACTCTCCTCCCACAGCCGGGCCCGGCGGTCCGGATCGGTGGTGTGTGGCGCGGTCGGAACGTCCTTGCGGCGCACGAAGAATCGACCGGTCACCCCCTCCAGCTCCGGCGCGGTGGCCAGCCACACCGGGGTGTCCGCACCGGCGTCCGGACCGGGCAGCAGCGGGTTGACCCACTGTGACCAGCCGAAAGCCCGCAGCAGGCCGCGCGCGGAGTCCCGCCCGAGCCCGGTGTGCCGAATGATGCCCGGATGCGCGCCGGTGACGGTCACGTCAGTGTCCGCGAGGTACTCGGCCAGGCTGTAGACGAACATCGCGTTCATGTTCTTCGTCCGCCCATAGGCGACGAAAGGCCGGAAGCTGGGCGGGAATCCGAGGGCGCGCGCGTTCTCGAAGCTCAGATCGTCGAGATCGACGGGGACCCGGCGCAGGGCGGCCGGTGACGCGCCGACCACCACCACTCGCGCGGATTTCCCTGCGGCGGCGAGGTTCTCACCGAGGGTGCGCAGAAGCAGGTACGGCGCAAGATGATTGATGGCCAGTGTGCGCTGCAGCCCCTCCGAGGTGTGGTCGGCGATGTCGGCGACGACGGCCGCATTGCTGATCAGGATGTCGATCCGGGTGTCCCGCAGGCGATCCGCGAGCAGCCGGACATCCTCGAGCAGTGACAGGTCGGCCAGTTCGCCCCGCAGCTCGGCCCCGGGAACGGCGGCCCGAATCCGCTCCCGCGCCGCGTCCAATCGCCCCTCGTCCCGTCCGACCAGCACCACCTCCGCCCCGGCGGCGGCCAGCTGTCGTGCGATCGCTTCCCCGATGCCGTTCGTCGAGCCCGTGACGACGGCCGTTGTTCCCCGGTCCATACCCACTCCCATCAGAGGTTGACAACGTCAACCTAGGCGCGCTGGTTGACGCTGTCAACCGCCGATTACGATGGGCCGATGCCGCCGTCCACCCGCACCGTGCTGCTCGATTCCGCACTCCGCCTGCTCGATGCCGGCGGCGCGGAGGCCGTCACCCTGCGCGAGGTCGGCAAGGGCGCGGGCGTCTCGCACAACGCGCCCTACAAACACTTCGCGAACAAGGAGGCCCTGCTCGCCGCGGTCGCCGAACGCGAATTGTCCGAGCGTGCCGTCGAATTCGCCCGTGCCATGCAGGACCGCCCGAACCCGCTCGAGATGCTGCGCGCGGTCCTGCACGGCTACATCGCCTGGGCCCTGGAACACCCGGCCCGCTTCAAGCTGGTCTTCGGGCGCTGGACCGACGAACCCCCCGAGCTCGCGGAAACCGGCGGCAATGCCCAGTCCGCCCTGATCGCCCTGGTCGCACAGGCCCAGGCGGCGGGCAGCCTGCCCGCCGCCGACCCCGAGCGTCTCGCCTCGCTGGTGCGCTCGGTCGCCCACGGCGCGGCCGATCTGGCCTCGTCCGGCCACCTGAACGCGAACGGCAAGGGCCACGCCGATCCCACCGACCTGGTCGACGACCTGCTGGCCTACCTGACCATGGCCCGCTGAGGCCGCGAGTCAGCTCGCGGACCAGCGCTCCAGCCACGGTTCGACCGTGGCCACGATCTCGTCGAAGCCCGCCCGGTACGAATGCGCCTGTCCGGCAATGACACGCACCTCCGTCGCGTCGGCGGCATCCGGGATGCCGAAGGGATCACGAGCGCCGTTCACGACGACGACCTCGATGTCTCCGGGCGCGAGCAGCTCCTCGCGCCGCGACTTCTCCGGTTTCCCGGGCGGATGCAGCGGAAACGACAGCGCGAGCACGCCCCGGGCCTTCGCGTCGCGCGCGGTCCGGCACGCCACCCGCGCGCCATTGCTGCGGCCGCCCTGGACCAGCGGCACCCCGCGCACCTTCTTGCGCAGCGCCGCAATGATTTCCAGCCATGCCGCGTCCTGCACGTCGGCCTTGCCCGGCGCGCGCCGTCCCGCGACCCGGTAGGGCTGGGTGACCAATGCCACCGCGCCGCCCAATCGCATCGCCGAATCCCGCACGGCCAGCAAATCTTTCGCATCGACTCCGCCCCCGGAGCCGTGGGTGAGCACCAGCAGGAACCCCGGCTTGTTCCGACCCGGTCGGTCGAGCTCCACCTCCGCCGGCCCGGCACTCGTCTCGATGCGCATGAAAGAACCGTAGCCAGCCGCTTTCGCGACTTCCCGGCGGCACACCGGGTACGCCTATCGGCGACGCCGCGACTCGATCACCCAGGCGGCGATCAGCCCGGCGAGACTCGCGATCGCGCCGAGGATCACCAGGTCCGGGGTCATGAACCCAGTGTGCGCGGCGGTTGCCTACTCCGTTCCCCGCCACTGTGTCGAGGGACTCATGTCCCGTCGCTCCCATTCCGCAGCACCCGCCTCTAGCTGCGATAACGGGATCCCCACGGGCTCAACGGAACCCCGGGTCCCGGCAACGCGCGTGCTTTCAGTCACATTCGGCCCGATTGACCTTGGCGACCCTCCTACCGGTCGGTAACATGGCGCATAAGTTACCCGCCAGTAGCGCTGCTTTACGGTGTCTACCCGGTGGAGACCTAACGGGCGGGAACGGCACCAACCGAACCGCACCCATCTCAATGGAGAGTGAGTACGACCATGGGTCACTACAAGAGCAACGTTCGCGACCTCGAGTTCAACCTCTTCGAGTTCCTGGGCATCCAGAAGCTGCTCGACGCGGGCGCCTACGGCGACCTCGACGCCGACACCGTCAAGGAGATGCTGAACGAGGTCCGCCGCCTGGCCGAGGGCCCGCTGGCCGACTCGTTCGTCGACGGCGACCGCAACCCGCCGGTGTTCGACCCGGAGACCCACACGGTCAAGCTCCCCGAATCCTTCAAGAAGTCCTACAAGGCCCTCGAGGACGGCGGCTGGTCCAAGGTTCCGGTCCGCGAGGAGCTGGGCGGCCTGGGCGCGCCCTCCGTCGTCGGCTGGGCCCTGGGCGAGATGATCCTCGGCGCCAACCCGCCGGCCCAGATGTACGCCGCCGGTGCGGGTTTCGCGCAGGTCTTCTACAACAACGGCACCGATGAGCAGAAGAAGTGGGCTCAGATCATCGCCGACCGCAACTGGGGCGCCACCATGGTGCTGACCGAGCCCGACGCGGGCTCCGACGTCGGCGCCGGCCGCACCAAGGCGATCCAGCAGGAAGACGGCTCCTGGCACATCGAGGGCGTCAAGCGCTTCATCACCTCGGGTGACTCCGACGACCTGTTCGAGAACATCATGCACCTGGTGCTGGCCCGCCCCGAGGGCGCCGGCCCGGGCACCAAGGGTCTGTCGCTGTTCTACGTGCCGAAGTACCACTTCGACTTCGAGACCGAGACCCTCGGCGAGCGCAACGGCGTCTTCGTCACCAACGTCGAGCACAAGATGGGCATCAAGGTCTCGGCCACCTGTGAGGTCACCTTCGGCGGCCACGGCGTGCCCGCCAAGGGCTGGCTGGTCGGCGAGGTCCACAACGGCATCGCGCAGATGTTCGACGTCATCGAGAACGCTCGAATGATGGTGGGCACCAAGGCCATCGCCACCCTGTCGACCGGCTACCTGAACGCTCTCGAGTACGCCAAGACTCGCGTGCAGGGCGCCGACCTGACCCAGATGACCGACAAGGCCGCTCCGCGCGTCACCATCACCCACCACCCGGACGTGCGTCGTTCGCTGGCCATGCAGAAGGCGTACGCCGAGGGCCTGCGCGCCGTGTACCTGTACACCGCCGCGCACCAGAACGCCGACATCGCCGAGCTGGTCTCGGGCGCCGACAAGGACACCGCGTTCCGCGTCAACGACCTGCTGCTGCCGATCGTCAAGGGCGTCGGCTCCGAGCGGGCCTACCAGTACCTGACCGATTCGCTGCAGACCTTCGGTGGCTCCGGCTTCCTGCAGGACTACCCGATCGAGCAGTACATCCGCGACGCCAAGATCGACTCGCTCTACGAGGGCACCACCGCCATCCAGGCGCAGGACTTCTTCTTCCGCAAGATCGCCCGCGACCGCGGCGTGGCGCTGGCCCACGTGGCCGGCCAGGTGCAGAAGTTCATCGAGCGCGAGGGCGGCAACGGCCGCCTGAAGGCCGAGCGCAAGCTGCTCGCCACCGCCCTCGAGGATGTGCAGGGCATGGCCGCCACCCTGACCGGGCACCTGATGGGCGCCCAGCAGGACCCGAAGGAGCTCTACAAGGTCGGCCTGGGCTCGGTCCGCTTCCTGCTGGCCGTCGGTGACCTGATCATCGGCTGGCTGCTGCTGGCGCAGGCCGAGGTCGCCATCAACGCGCTGGACAACGGCTCGAACGAGGCGTTCTACCAGGGCAAGATCGTGACCGCGCAGTTCTTCGCCCGCAACGTGCTGCCCGAGCTGACCTCGGTCCGCACCGTCCTGTCGAACCTCGACAACGACATCATGGAGCTCGACGAGGCGGCCTTCTGACGAAGGGTCTTGGGGGCTCAGGCCCCCAAACCCCCTAGAAGGAAATTCGGGGGCCAAGCCCCCAAACCCCCGACAGAAGGCGGTGCGGCCCGGGATCATCCGGGCCGCACCGCTTTTGGCGTCTATTCGCAGATGACCGTGGGGACCGGATCGTATTTGACGGTGCGGGTGTGGCGGGAGATCTCCTTGCCGGTCTTGGCATCACGGATGATCCGGGTGTCGGAGGTGGTGAAACCCGGTGCGCCGGTAGAGGGAATGCAGTCCTTGCCCTTGGGGAGGGTGACGGTTTTCGATTCGGTGGGCTTGGTGCGGTCGCCGGTGACGGATTCGACCTCAACGGTTTTGGTGCTCCACAGGCGGACGGTGATCGACGAGTCGTCGGCGACGGTGTCGATGACCACGCCGTACGGGGTGTTGTTGCGGAACTTCAGGTCGATCGCGCCGTCGAAGACCGTCGCCTCGCGGGCCGCCGGGTAGCGGGAGATGTAGTAGCTGTGCTCGGTGTGGCCCGCGTCCTCCATACCCGCGAAGTAGGCGGCGTTGTAGAGGGTGGTGGCGAACTGGGAGATGCCGCCGCCGACGGCCGTGGCCGGGCGGCCGTTGTTGATGATGCCGGATTCCACATAGCCCTGAGCCGTACCGCGCGGGCCGGTGAAGTCGTTGAGCGAGAAGGTCTCTCCGGGCTTCACCACCGCACCGTCGACCTTGCGGGCGATCACGCGGATGTTGACGCCGGACGGGCCGCTGAAGCCGCCGGTGGTGAACGAGCCGACCGGCTCGACGACACCCATCTTGTTGGCGTCTTCGGTGCTCAACTTGGGCTGAACCTGCTGATAGACCACGGCTTTCGAACGATTCGCCGGGGCGGTCAGCACCGCGGGCAGCCCGTCGAGGGTCTTGCCCCAGTCGACGAGGGTGCCCACCACCGCGGGTCGCACGCTCGCGCGGGAGCCGGACAGCTCGAAGCTCGCGTCGGCGGGCGGCACCTCGGTGGGCCGCAGTTGCGGGGCCAGGGCCGCGGTCAGGGCCTCGTTGTCGATCGAGAGGTCCAGTCCGCCTTGGCCGTTCGGGTGGAAGGAGAGGGCTCCGGCGATCTCGGCGGGTTCGAGGGTGGCGTCGCCGCCCTGGCCGGTGAAGGTGATCGGGGCCCGCACCGCGGGTTCGGCGACCTCGCGCATGGCACGGTCGACCGCGTCGGCGCGCACCCGCGCCGGGGTCTGCACGATGGGCAGGGTCAGTGCCGAGCCGTCGGCCCAGTGGTCGGCCAGCGTCGTGCGCGCGGCGGGGACGTCGAGCACATGACCGGCCACCGGGCGCACCGCCACCGGCGTGGTGTCCTCGAAAACGACACCGCCCTCGACCGGTTGGCGGTCATGGGCGCGCAACGCCTCCAGTCGCCGGTCCATCGCGGCGGAGTCGATCGTGGATGCGGGCTCGACCGTGCGGGTCGTGAAGAACGACGCGAGCCGGGTGAAGGGGTTCTTCGGCTGACCGCCGACCCGCGCCCAGGTGCCGTCCCAGTCCACGCCCAGTCCCGCGTCGCGCGGGATCAGGTCGGTGGTGGCGTCCTCGACGCGCACCGTGAGCGGCTGTGCCACACGCTGATCGAGCACCGGTTGCAGCCGGGCGCGCGCGGCGGCCCGATCCAAGCCACCGATGTCGATCCCGGCTATCTGCACGCCACGCGGGACGTGCCCGGACGAAACGGACCAGTCCACCACGTATCCGATGCCGGCCGCCGCAAACAGCACGCCGACGGCAATCCCCGCCCTACGAGCTGCATTCCCGTCCAACAACAACCCTCCCGAGCGCATAGCGAATATCTCGCAACCATAGGATGCGTATCGAAAGGCGACAACTGATCTCGCTGCGACCGGGGTAACTCACCGGGTACGTCCAAAATTGGTTCGGCACCCAACGCAGGCTCGGATGCGAATCCGGCAACGGCACCCAGCTGCCCGCCGAAGTTTCGGGGAGGCGGTACAGAGAGCTCCGTGCGGTTGCCGGGTCGGGGGTCTGGCAACAGCACGGAGCCACCCCTTCTATCGACACCGGTTTCAGGGCGTTACACACCGATCCATCCAATCGGAAAAAAATTTCACACGCTTCGGCTGGGACAATCGGAACGGACCGGGGACCGGACGACTCGAGGAGATGCACATGCAGCTCGGAATGATCGGACTAGGCCGGATGGGCGCCAATATCGTGCGCCGCATCGTCCGTGACGGGCACACCGCGGTGGGCTTCGAACGTCGCACCGAGCATATCGACCAGCTCGCCGCCGAACTCGGCGAAAACTTCCAGGGCAGCACCGAACTCCAGAAGTTCGTGGCGATGCTGGAGACCCCGCGGGTGGTCTGGGTGATGATCCCGGCCGGCGCGACCGGCGCGGTCATCGACAGCGTGGCCGAGCTGCTCGACCCCGGCGACATCATCATCGACGGCGGCAACAGCCGCTACCACGAGGACATCGCGCGCGCTGCGGCGCTGCGCCCCAAGGGCATTCACTATGTGGACATCGGCACCTCCGGCGGCGTGTTCGGCCTCGACCGGGGCTTCTGCCTGATGATCGGCGGCGAGGACGAGACGGTCGGCTATCTGGATCCGCTGCTGAAGTCCATCGCGCCCGGCGTCGAGGCCGCGCCCCGCACTCCCGGCCGCACCGGCACGCCCTCCACCGCGGAACAGGGCTACCTGCACTGCGGTCCCGCGGGCGCGGGCCACTTCGTGAAGATGGTGCACAACGGGATCGAGTACGGCGCCATGGCGGCCTACGCCGAGGGCCTGAACATCCTGTACCAGGCCAATGTCGGCAACGAGTCGGACGCGGAGCACTCCGCGGAGGTGACCCCGCTCGAGCATCCCGAGTACTACCGCTACGACATCGACGTCCCGGAGGTCACCGAGGTGTGGCGGCGGGGCTCGGTGGTCGCGTCCTGGCTGCTGGATCTCACCGCGGCCGAACTGCACGCCGATCCGAATCTGGACACCTTCACCGGCCGCGTCTCCGATTCCGGCGAGGGCCGCTGGACCGTGGACGCCGCCATCGACGAGGGCGTTCCGACCCCGGTCCTGGCGGCGGCGCTGTTCCAGCGCTTCGCCTCTCGCGGCAATGCGGTCTATGCGGACAAACTGCTCTCCGCCATGCGCCAGGCCTTCGGCGGGCATCACGAGCTTCCCAAGGGCTGAATTCGCCACGCGCCGTGGCACACCCGGTGTCGGTGGGCGGAGTTTCGGTGTTTGCCACTACCGTCGGTAGGCATGCGCCTTGTTCCGGGGATCGTCCTCGCGGTGACCGCCCTCACGCTGACCGCCTGCTCCAGCGGCTCGAACTCGTCCACCGAATCGGCCTCGACCAGCACCGCGGCACCCAGCAGCAGCACCACCGCGCCGCCGACGACGACTCCGACGCAAGGGGATTGCGGGGCCATGTACCTGTCGCAGTTCACGCAGCGGCAGAAGCTGGCCCAGTTGCTGACCGTCGGCGTCACCGGCGAGGCGGACGCCGCGAACGTGGTGAAGACCGAGCAGATCGGCGGCATCTTCATCGGCAGCTGGACCGACAAGGCGATGCTGGCCCAGCATCAGGTCGACGCGGTCCAGAAGGCCTCGCGGATTCCGCTCATGGTGACCATCGACGAGGAGGGCGGGCGGGTCTCGCGGGCCAAGGACCTGATCGGGGTCGCGCCCTCGGCGCGTGTCATCGCCCAGACCATGAGCCCGGATCAGTTCTACGACTTCAGCCTGGATCGCGCGAAGAAGTTGAAGGCGCTGGGGGTGACGGTCGACTTCGCGCCCGATGTGGATGTCAGTGCCCAGCCCGATGATTCGGTGATCGGCGACCGCTCCTTCTCCGACGATCCCAACACGGTGGTGCAGTACGCGGGCGCGTTCATCCGGGCGCTGAAGGACGCCGGGCTGGGCAGCGTCATGAAGCATTTCCCCGGCCACGGTTCGGGCTCGGGCGACTCGCACACCGGCGCGGTCCAGACGCCGCCGCTGGACCAGATGCAGGACAAGGACCTGGTGCCGTTCCGTCAGCTGGTGGATTCGGGCGCGGCGGTCATGGTCGGCCACCTCGACGTGCCCGGTCTGACCACCCCGAACGTGCCGGCCAGCATCAGCCCGGAGGCCATGAAGTTGCTGCGGCAGGGAACCGGCTACGGCGCGGCACCCTTCGAGGGCGTCATCTTCACCGACGATCTGGGCGGCATGGCGGCCATCACCAATCGCATGACCATCGAGGAAGCGGTGGAACACGCCCTGATCGCGGGGGCCGACAATGCCCTGTGGATCACCACCGACGCGGTGCCGAAGGTGCTCGACCGGCTCGAGGACGCGGTCAAGTCCGGCCGCCTGTCGGGAGCCCAAGTGGATGCTTCGGTGTTGCGCATGGCAAAGTTCAAGGGCTCCGCGCCGCACTGCTAGGAATCTCGCCCGACTGTGCCACAGCACCAAGCCCCACCGGGTATCGGCAATTCCCCGGCAATTCGCACTCGCGGAACTTACCATGGAGTAAGATAAGGGCTTCGACGCTCCACAAGGGCGTCGACTGTCCGGTCCTAGGAGAGTGAATGGCAGGCGGAACGAAACGGCTTCCTCGCGCTGTGCGCGAGCAGCAGATGCTCGACGCCGCCGTGGAGGTCTTCTCGCGCAAGGGGTATCACGACACCTCCATGGACGCGATCGCCGCCGAGGCGAAGATCTCCAAGCCGATGCTGTACCTCTACTACGGGTCCAAGGACGAGTTGTTCCGGGCGTGCATCCACCGCGAGGCCATGCGCTTCATCGAGGCGGTCGCGGTCGCGGGCAACCCCAAGCTCACCCCGCACGAGCAGCTGCGCGCGGGCCTCGAGGCCTTCCTCACCTACGTCGACGAGAACCGGCTGTCCTGGCAGGTCCTCTACCGGCAGGCGCTGGGTCAGCAGCCCTTCGCCTCGGAGATCTCCAACAGCCGCGACCGGGTCATCGAGCTCACCGCCAAGCTGCTGGAGTCCAGCGCCAAGTACGCCGAACCGGGCACCAACTTCGAGGTGGTCTCGGTGGCGGTCATCGGCGCGGGCGAGGCCATCGCCGACCGGGTCGCCAGCGGCCAGATCGACATGGCCGAGGCCGTGGACCTGCTCGACGATCTGGCCTGGCGGGGTCTGTCCGGCAGCAAGAAGAAGGCCGAACAGGTCTGACCCGAGGTGGGGCGCAGCCCTGCCTCACTCGCTCTTTCATATCCCGGGAATGCTTGCGCACGCCTCCATGTTCCATTCCATGGAAGATGAATTGGTCCCGAATACAGCCATCTTGTGAGCAGAATACGTTGACAAGGAATGCATTCACGGAGGCGACGGCATGGGCGAGCCGACACCCGCGGCGGTGTTCGAGAATCTGGTCCGCACGCAGATCCTGCTCTGGGACGCGGTCGATCGGCGGTTGCGCACCGCACACGATCTACCGCTCACCTGGTACGACCACATGCGGGTGATCGACGAGCTCGGGCAGGCGCGGGTGCGCGACATCGCCGAGCGGCTGATCATTACCGAGGGCGGGTCCAGCAAGCTGGTGGATCGGCTGCAGGCGGCGGGATACGCACGGCGGCAAGCCGATCCGGCCGACGGGCGCTCGACGCTCATCACGCTCACCGAGGACGGGCGCAAGGTATTGCGGGCGGCGCGGATCAGCGTCGAGGACGAATTGTCCGGGCGGCTCGCGGGCGTGCTCGGCGATCAGGCGCTGGCGCGGCTGGACGCGATGCTCGGATTGCTGCGTGCCTGGAATCGGGCCGAAGACGACGCGAGGAAGGCATAGCGATGTCCGAACAGACCATGCGGGCCGTCGTACTCGACGCACCCGGACCCGTTGCGGCACTGCACATACGGGAACTGCCGATCCCGACCCCGGAGCCCGGTCAGGTCCTGATCCGGGTGCAGGCGTTCGGGCTCAACAGATCCGAACTGCATACCCGGCTCGGGCTCGCCGAGGGCGTGACCTTTCCCCGGGTACTCGGAATCGAGGCGACCGGGGTCGTGGTCGACAGTCCGGGCGGAGAGTTCGAACCCGGACAGCAGGTCATGGCCATGATGGGCGGGATGGGGCGGGTATTCGACGGCGGTTATGCCGAGTACACGTGTGTGCCTGTCGCACAGGTGATTCCGTTCCACAGCGAGCTGGACTGGCCGACGCTCGGTGCGGTGCCGGAGATGCTGCAGACCGCCTACGGGTCGCTGACCGTGGGCCTGGACGGGCAGCCGGGGCAGTCGATCCTGATTCGCGGCGGCACCTCCTCGGTGGGCATGGCGACGGCGATCCTGGCGAAACAGCGGGGCATGACCGTGCTGTCGACCACCCGCAATCCGGCGAAGGCGGCGGCGCTGACCAAGGTCGGCGTCGACCACGTGGTGATCGACGACGGCGCGGTGGCGGCGCGAGTACGGGAGATCCTCGGCGACGGCGTGGACACGGCGCTCGAGCTGGTCGGCACCCCGACGCTGCCGGATACCCTGCGCGCCACCAAGGTTCACGGGACCGTCTGCTTCACCGGGATGCTGTCCAACGAGTGGATCGTCGAGAAGTTCTATCCCACCGGCTACATCCCGAACGGAGTCCGGCTGACCTCGTACGGCGGCGATGCGAGCGATCTGCCCGCCGCGGTACTGCAGGACTTCCTCGACGCCGTCGCCGCGGGCACCGCGACCGTTCCGGTGGACCGGGTGTTCGCCATGGACGAGATCCGCGCGGCGCACGCCTACATGGAGGAGGGCCGGGCGGCCGGCAAGCTCGTGGTCGTTCCCTGAACTAGAGTCGCTGCGATCGAGTTCGTGGACGGTCGACGCGGCCGGGGAACGGGGATGTAGTTGTTCGGCTTGCTGAAACCGTGCGCGCACAGTGCCGCACGGCATGGAATCGACCCGTCGGCGTGGCAGACGCATATGTGCGGGCTGTGCCTCGGTCTGCGGGACGGCCATGGCCAGATGGCTCGGGCGGCCACCAATACCGATGCCATCGTGCTCGAAATCCTCACCGAGGCCCAGCAGGCCCTGCCCTCCGCGCGCACCGCCGCCGGGCCTTGCCCGCTGCGGGGTATGCGGCGCACCGAGGTGGTCGCCGCCGAAGCGCCCGGCGTGCGGCTGGCCGCCACCGCGTCACTCCTGCTGGGCGCGGCCAAGATTCGCGACCACGTGGACGACGGCGACACCCATCGCCTGGCCCGCCGCCCCCTCACCCGCGTCTCCACCCACTGGCACGCCAGTGCGCGCGCGGCGGCCGCACCCCTCGGACTCGATGTCGGACCGCTCCTCGCGGCCATCGAATCCCAGCTGCACCTGGAGAATTCGCCGGACAGCACCCTCGACGAGCTGACCGCACCGACCCAGCTCTGCGCGGCAGAGCTCTTCGCGCACACCGCGATCCTCGCCGACCGGCCCGAGAATTCCGACGCCCTGCGCGAAGCCGGATGGCATTTCGGCCGCATCGCCCACCTCGCCGACGCCATCGAAGACCTCGACACCGACCGCGCCCAGGGCCACTACAACCCGCTGCTCGCCACCGGCACCACGCCCGAACAGGCACACGACCTTGTCGCCGAATCGAATTCACTGCTGCGCGCCGCACTGACCCGCGTGGCCCTGGACCGTACCGCCGAGATCCGATGGATCCTGCTCGACCCCCTCGGCGGCGTGGTCCGCAAGCTCGGCCGCGCCGCGGGCATCGCCCACACCTGCGCCACCCGGGCCTGCGGCACTCATGCCAAGGCCGTGCCCGGCACGGACCCGACCGCCGCCGATGTCACCGGGCCACCGGCCGGAACGGGACCTATGGTGGCACACGTCCCGACCGAGTTGATCGAGACTCGACCGGGCCTGTTCGAGGGCGGCGGCCAGCCCGAAGGCGCCGCCCACGTGTGCGCGTCGGGTGCCTGCCACACGGGCACCGCGCCGATATCCGACGCGATGCCGACGGGTCTGCCGGGGAGCACACGCGATAGCGGCTCCGCGTCTGGATTCACCGGACCATCCCGTACTGCCGACTTCGCTTCGGGTGGAATCCACCTGACCGCGTCGGATTCCGGTCACCAGCGCGCCGGGAGGACCAGTCGCGCTCGTGCGGTCGCAACATTTCTTGCCTCGGATGCGGTGAATCGGATTCGGCTCCGGACCGGGCGGGCGGCCATGACACCGCGCGCCGGGCAGCCTTGGCAGCCGGGGCCCGGGCCGCAATTCCCGCCGGGCGGACCGCGATACCCCGGACCGGGGCCGCAATTCGCACCGCCGATGCAGCCGGGTGCGCCGTTCTCGCCGCAGCCGGGGATGGTGCCGCCCGGGCCCGGGGTTCCTCCGCCTCCCCCGCCGCAGCCGCCGAGTCTGCTGGAGGGGCTGGGGATCATCTGCACCCAGTACTGCACCGGCTACGCCTGCTGCGCATGGCACACCGGTCCCTGCAGCGGCCAGCGCAAGCGGCCGTGGATAGAGGATTGCGACTGCTGCAACCCGTGCGACTGCTGCGGCGACGGTCACCACCATGCCGCGAGCGCCGGCGGCGGCGGTTGCTGTGACGGCAACGGGTGCTGCGGCTGCGATTGCGGTCCCTGCGACTGCAACTGCTGCGACGGCGATTGCTGTGACTGTGATTGCTGCGGTTGCGATTGCAACTGCTGACGCCGTGTAATCACCGTGCAAGGGGCGTGCAAGCGGTCGAGCACAGGGTGGGGGCATGACGACGGCACAGGTTCCGGTTCTGGTGGTCGGCGGCGGTCTGGTGGGATTGTCCGCGGCGCTGTTCCTCGAAGATCACGGTGTCCCTTATGTTCTGGTGGAGCGGCGGGCGGCGGCGTCCACGCTGCCGCGGTCGCGGGGGCTGCACGTTCGCACCAGCGAGATGTATCGGCAGGTGGGGATCGAGGGCCGGATTCTGGAGGCCGCGGCCGGGGCGCTGAAGGCGGGGACGTTCGGTGGGGCGTTGACCGGATCGTCGGTGCGGACGGCCGAGTCGCTGGATCTGTCGGCGTTCGGCACGACCGGGGCGGACACGGACCCGAGTCCGGCGAAGTTCCTGTTCCTGCCGCAGGATCAGCTCGAACCGGTGCTGGCGAAGGCCGCGCGGGAACGCGGTGGTGATCTCCGATTCGGCACGGAGCTGGTGGAATTCGAGCAGGATGCCGAGGGCGTGACCGCGGTGCTGCGGGACGGCGCGGGCGAGCGTTCGATGCTGCGCGCGGATTACCTGATCGCGGCCGACGGTGCGGGCAGCCCGATTCGGCGGGCCCTGGGCATTACGGGCACCGAGCTGCCCGCGACGCATCACTACCTGAATGTGTTCGCCCGCACCGATCTCACGGGCATTCTCGGCGGACGCGGATTCAGCCAGTGTGAGATCACCGGCCCGCAGGTGCGGGGACTGGTGCTGGCGAAGAACAACACCGACGAGTGGTCCTTCCACATCGAATACGATCCGGCCCTCGAATCACCGGCCGACTGGTCGGATCGGCGCTGCGTCGAGGCGATCCGCACCATGATCGGCACACCCGATATCGACGTCGAGATTCTGGCCCGAAGCGCCTGGGACACGGGCACTTTCGTGGCCGACGACTATCGTCGCGACCGCGTCTTCCTGGTCGGTGACGCCGCGCACCGGCACGCGCCCTGGGGCGGGTACGGCGGCAATACCGGCGTCGCCGACGCCCACAATCTGGTCTGGAAGCTGGCCGCCGCCCTGCGCGGCACGGCCGGTCCCGCGCTGCTGGATTCCTATGCGGCCGAGCGGCGGCCGCGCGCCGAGATCGCGATCGAGCAGTCCCGGCTGGCCACCGACTTCCGGACCCGCTACGGCGTCGAAACCCCGGACAATGCCGAGGATCTGGCCCGGCGGCTCGGCTTGTCGACGGTGATGACCCGCTACCGGTACGCCTCGGCGGCCGTGCTCGACCCCTCCGATGCGTCCCCGCACGTGCCCGCGCTGCGCGGCCAGACGGGAACCCGCCTGCCGCACTGGTGGATCGACGCCGGGTGGTGGACCACCTCCACCCTCGACCTGTGCGGTCCGGGCTTCACCCTGCTGATCGCGGGCCCCGCCGGGGCTTGGCGCGAGGCGGCCGCGCGGGCCGAGCGCGCCACCGGCATCGATATCGCCGTGCACGCGCTCCCCGCGGCCGACTGCGCCGAGCACGCGAATCTGGCGCCGGGTCAGGCGCTCCTGGTCCGGCCCGACCATCACATCGCGGCGGGCCCGGATTCGGGCCTGACCCCGGCATGGCTCGCCGATGCGCTGGAGTTGATCACCGATACCCGTATGCCAGCGCGACCACTGATTTGGTGACGGTCGGGGTGACTCCCCGGGGACGTCCACAATGGATTCGGCTCCCAGCAGCCGGCACGCGTGCCCAACGCCAACGGCTCTCAGCCGTGCGCTGAAGTTCCGGGGAGGCGGGGAGCACGGAAATACAAGAGCCGCACACTGTCCCGATCGGATGTAGAAACCCCTGCGTGGCGACATCCGAGTGCGAAACAGTGTGCGGCCCTTCACCCCCATCCGGGCGGACGCCGCTGGGCGGTCCGGCCCGAATTCTTGGGTGACACGCTCGTCACTGTCAGCGAAGCGTAGCGGTCAGGTGCGGGTAGCCCTTCTTCGGGTTCTTCAAGGAGACGTCCCACCCACCGGGAACCTGGTCCGCGTAGAGGTTGACCGTGGACGGCAGGAAGATCGGCTTGCCGAATTTCACCTCGTAGGTGACCTTTTCGGGAATCCGGCCCTCGAGCGAGCCGAGCACCATGGCGGCCGACCACATGCCGTGCGCGATCGGCTTGGGGAAGCCGAAGGCCTTGGCGCCCAACGCCGAGGTGTGGATCGGGTTGTGGTCGCCGGAGGCGGAGGCGTAGCGGGTGATCGTCTTCTGATCGACGCGCAGCGCCTTGAGCGGCGGCGGGGGCACCTCGTCCGGCTTGGGCTCGGGCTTCGGGCCGCCCGACAGCGAGGTCCGCTGCTGGTGCAGGAACGTGGTGACCTGACGCCACACCAGTTCCCGGCCCACGTTCACCTCGGTGATGGCGTCCACGAGCAGGCCCTTGGGGTGCTCGCGCAGGTTCTCGATGTGAGTCTCGAAGTCCAGCGGCTCGGACACCGAGATCTCGCGGGTGCGCTCGATGACGTTCTGCGCGTGCACCGCACCCACGGCCACGAACGGGAAGTCACGCGCCACCACGAGTTGCATGGCCAGCGGGAAGCTGAGCACGAACGGGTAGGTCAGCGGCAGCGAGTCCCCGAAGCGCAGGCCGGTGGCCCGGCAGTAGGCGGCCAGGTGGTCCGGGTCGACCTTGAAGCCCTCGAGGCGGACGCTGCGGTCCGGCACGGTGGACTTGCGGGCCGAAAGCCCCGGCACCGGCAGCGCGCCCAGGGCGGCCTTGACGAACAGGCCGCTGTTCTTGGGCACCTCGGTGAGGTTGAGCGTCTGGGTCATCATGCTCCGATCATGGCCTGGCCGCAGACGCGAACGATGTTGCCGTTCACCGCGTTCGAGGCCGGGGAGGCGAAGTAGGCGATGGTCTCGGCGACGTCCACGGTCTGTCCGCCCTGCAGCAGCGAGGACAGCAGCCGGCCGCCCTCGCGGGTGGCCAGCGGGATGGCGGCGGTCATGGCGGTCTCGATGAAGCCGGGGGCCACCGCGTTGATGGTGATGCCCTGCTCGGCCAGCTTCGGGGCCTCGGCGTTCACCATGCCGATGACACCGGCCTTGGAGGCGCCGTAGTTGGTCTGGCCGCGGTTGCCCGCGATGCCCGCGATGGAGGACACGTCGATGACACGGCCGCCGGTGCGCAGCGCGCCGCGGGCGACCAGGCCCTCGGTGATGCGGTGCGGCGCGGCCAGGTTCACGTTCAGCACCGAGTTCCAGCGGCCCTCGTCCATGTTGGCGAGCAGCTTGTCGCGGGTGATGCCGGCGTTGTGGACGACGATGTCGATGCCGCCGAAGCGCTGGGTGGCGAACTCGGCCAGCTTCTCCGCGGCGTCGGCGGCGGTGACGTCGAGGGCGAGCGCGGTGGCGCCGACCTTGTTGGCGGTCTCCGAGAGCGCCTCACCGGCGGCCGGGATGTCGGCGACGATCACGGTCGCGCCGTCACGGGCGAAGACCTCGGCGATGGTCGCGCCGATGCCGCGGGCGGCGCCGGTGACCACGGCGACCTTGCCCTCGAGCGGCTTGTCCCACGAGGCCGGGGCGGTGGCGTCGTCCTTGCCGACCCGGAAGACCTGGCCGTCGACGAAGGCCGACTTGGCCGACAGCACGAAGCGCAGGGTGGACTCCAGACCCGTTGCGGCAGCGGCGGCTTCGGGGTGCAGGTAGACCAGGTTGGAGGTGGCGCCGCGCAGCAGCTCCTTGCCGACCGAGCGGGTGAAGCCCTCGAGCGCGCGCTGCGCGATCTGCCCGTCGACCGAACCGGCCAGCTCCGGAGTGGTGCCGACGACGAGCACGCGGCCGGAGGCGGCGATGCTGCGCATGGCGGGCTGGAAGAACTGGAACAGCTGCTCGAGCTCTTCGATGGTCTTGATGCCGGTGGCGTCGAACACCAGCGCGCCGAACTTCACACCGGGGGTGACCGAGTCCACGAAGGTGTAGTCGCCCAGCAGGTTCCGCACGGCGTCGGCGACGCGGCCCTTGCCGCCCAGCAGCACCGGACCGGGGAGCGCGGGCTCACCCTGCTTGTACCGGCGCAGCGTCTCCGGCTGCGGCAGGCCCAGCTTCGAGGCCAGGAACGCGCCGGGGGCGGAGTGAACGAAAGATCCGTAGAGGTTGGGAGCGCCCTTGCTCTTGCTGGCAGCCACGTTTCCTACCTTCTCCTTGGTTTCGGCCCGCCAAAAGCGGTATTGCGCACACATGCGCGGTACGGTGTCGACAAATGAACTTACTCCAGAGTAAGTTTAATGTAAACCGAGTGACGCGCGTCCCCAGGGATGGCGCGTGGCGGAAATTCCACCGACGAGACACTGGAGACTCGAGTGACCACCAAAGCCCGTTCGGCGAAGGCCGCGGCCAAGACCACCAAGCAGGCGCGCCCGGTTGCCATCCTCGGCGGTAACCGCATCCCGTTCGCTCGTTCGGACGGCAAGTACGCCCACGCCTCCAACCAGGACATGTTCACCGCGGCGCTGAACGGCCTGGTCTCCCGCTTCGGCCTGCAGGGCGAGCGCCTGGGCATGGTCGTCGGCGGCGCGGTGCTCAAGCGCGTCGGCGAGCACGGCATGATCCGCGAGAGCGTGCTCGGCTCCACCCTGTCGCCGTACACCGCGGCCCACGACCTGCAGCTGGCGTGTGGCACCGGCCTGCAGTCCATCGTCACCGTGGCCGACGGAATCGCGTTGGGCCGCATCGAGAACGGCGTCGGCGGCGGCACCGACACCACCTCCGACGCGCCGATCGGCGTGAGCGAGGGCATGCGCGAGTGGATGCTCGACGCCAACCGCGCCAAGAAGAACTCCGACTACGTGAAGCTGGTCGGCCGCCTGCGCCCGTCCATGGTCGGCATCGAGATCCCGCGCAACGCCGAGCCGCGCACCGGCCTGTCGATGGGTGAGCACGCCGCGCAGACCGCCAAGGAATTCGGCATCTCCCGCGAGGCGCAGGACGAGCTGGCTTTCCTGTCGCACAAGAACATGGCCGCCGCCTACGACCGCGGCTTCATGGACGACCTCATCACCCCGTTCCTCGGCCTGACCCGCGACGACAACCTGCGTCCCGGCTCGACCATCGAGAAGCTGTCCACCCTGAAGCCGGTCTTCGGCGTCAAGCTGGGTGACGCGACCATGACCGCGGGCAACTCCACCCCGCTCACCGACGGCGCGTCCGCGGTGCTGCTGGGCTCCGAGGAGTGGGCGGCCTCGCGCAACCTGTCGCCGCTGGCCTACCTGGTGGACTCCGAGGTCGCCGCGGTGGACTACATCCACGGCCCCGACGGCCTGCTCATGGCCCCCACCTACGCGGTGCCGCGCATGCTGGCCCGCAACGGCCTGACCCTGCAGGACTTCGACTACTACGAGATCCACGAGGCGTTCGCCTCCGTGGTGCTCGCCACCCTGCAGGCGTGGGAGTCGGACAAGTACTGCAAGGAGCGCCTGGGCCTGGACGGCGCGCTCGGCTCCATCGACCGCTCCAAGCTGAACGTGAACGGCTCCTCGCTCGCCGCGGGCCACCCGTTCGCCGCCACCGGCGGCCGCATCATCGCCCAGACCGCCAAGCAGCTGGCCGAGAAGGGTGGCGGCCGCGCGCTGGTCTCCATCTGCGCCGCGGGCGGCCAGGGCGTCGTCGCGATCGTCGAGCGCTGACGCACAACCGATTTCGCGCCGGTCGGTAGGCGCGGACCATAACGAGGGCGGTGCCCCGGTCGGATATCGCGAACCGGGGCACCGCCCTCGTCGCTATCGTGGGTAGCGGCCATGGAGTAGATCAGCGGTAGATCACCGGCACGACACGGCGGAGGGCGCGGGTTCGATCCCCGCCTCCATGGCCCCGATTCGTCGGTCAGCGCACCAGATTCAACGTACGGCGGGCCAGGTCGGAGATGCGGCTGCCGTCGTAGCCGGCCACCGAGCTGTGCACGGTGTCGTGGAACGGGGCGGTCCAGTGGGTGGGGATCCCGGCGGCTCCGGTGAGGATGCCCGCCACCGAGCCCGCGGTCGCGCCGTTGGAGTCGGTGTCCCAGCCGCCCTCGACGGTGAGGGCGATCGTGCGCGTGAAATCTCCTTCGCCCCAGAGCAACCCGGCGGCGATGAGACAGGCGTTGCCGATGGCGTGGACCCAGCTGTAGTGGGCGTGGCGGCTGCGGACGGCGGCCACGGCCTGTTCCCAGGAGTCGCCGCGGCGGTGGTCGTCGAGCACTTCCGACAGGGCCACGGCCAGGCGGGACCGGGCGGGGATGACCGATCCGGCGATGGTCAGGGCGGCACCGGGGCCGGGGGTGGTGAAGGCGGCCGCGACCAGAGCGGCCGACCACATCGCGGCCCATAAACCGTTGCCCACGTGGGAGACCGAGGCATCGCGAGCGGCCGCCACGGCGGCGCGGCGGGGTTGACCGGGATGGCTGTAGCCGTGAATGTCGGCACGGATGAGCGCACCTATCCACTCGCGGTAGGGGTTTCGGTAGGTGGCGGTGTCGGGTGGGGCATAGCCGTCGATGAGGTTGCGGTAGGCGACGCGTTCGGCGGTGTAGGTCTGCAGGAACGGCAGGCGTTCGAGCCAGAGGTCGGTGACGTCGTCGGCGGTGAAGCCGGGGCCGCGCTGCTCCAGCAGGTGCAGCTCGAGGATGGTGTAGTCGATGTCGTCGTCGCGCGGGCATCCGTCGATGCCGCCGAGAGTGGCTGCGCGCCAATCCCTCCGGCTGGTGATCTCCGACGGCACCGGATCGGAGACGGGCACGTAATCGCGCAACGGGTACGCGCCGAACGGCTCCAGATAGCTGCGGATGCTCTCGGGCGTCCAGATGAAGCCGTTCTCCAGCGGCTTGCCGAGTGTGCAACCGGTGCAGCGGCCGAGCCAGCCGCCGTGGATCCGGTCCAGCAGCTCCGCCGCGGGGATCGAGTTCGGCGAATCCTGCTCGTCATCAGGTAGATTCGCGCTCCACGGTGCGTCCGCCCATTCGGTGTAGGGCCAGTCCGGCAGCCTGCGCGCCCGCTCGACGCGATCCAGCAGGCGCCAGCACGCGCCCGGGAGCGGATGCTCGGTGTGCGTCAGTTCCCGCACTTCCTCCGCGAAATCATCGACCGCGTAACCGGATTCGGTGCGCTGGCACCATTCGTAGTACAGCAGGGCGCGCGGATCCGCCTCGTGGTGGCCGAAGAAGGCCGACTCTATGGTCACAGCACCGCCTGGGCGGCCGCGACCACCTCGGAGAGCAGGGGCAGGGATTCGTCGCGCTGGGGCGGCCGCGCCCACCACCGGCCCTCGTGGGTGTGGCGGCCGAATCCGGTGGGCAGGATGACGTTGCTGCGATGCGGGCCGATGTCGATGCTGTTGCGCTCCAGCACTTCCAGGCATTCGTCGGAGGGATAGCCGTCGAAGACCGCCAGGAATGTTCGGCGCGGGGGCTTGTCCCGGACCAGCACCGGACCGGGCACCCCCTGCCCGACCAGCTCGTCAAGTATCAAGGCCCCCAGCGATTCCGGAGTATTCAGCGCGGCGATGGTGTCGTTCAGCGGTAGCACCACGAATCCGGGGGTGGTCACGTGCACGTAGGGGAGACCGAACAGGGAGCGGTATACACGCGCCCACTCCTGCGGGGTCGTCAGCTCGTCCAACCGCACATTCCACCCCTCGTTCGGGCCCTGCTCCAACGACGGCGATGTCGAACGCCGGCAACAACCGACGAATTCAGTGAAAACCCAGAGCCCCCGGCACACCACCGGTTTGGGTAAATCGTTGGCGAACTGTGGAGAACTTGCGACGCGGCGAGGATTGCCAAGTCCACTGAACGGTCGGTTTCAGAGGTAGCCTCAGGGGTACAGACAGACGTTCCCACCAGGAGGTTCGTCATGCCCTGCGATTTGATGCTGATCGCCTACGACGGTTCCGAGAACGCCCGGCGGGCCGTCGAATACGCGGGACGGTTCCTGGCCGCCGACAGAGCCGTGGTGCTGACCGCGTGGGAGCCGATGGTGCGGCAGGCCGCACGGCTGTCGGGGTTGTCCGGGGTGATGCAGCCCGAATGGATGACCGACGACGAAATAGAGGACGTCGCGCTCGCGGACGCCCGGAATATCAATGCCGAGGGCGTGCGACTGGCCAAACTGGCCGGTCTCAACGCCGAGGCGCGCACCGTGGAGTGCACCACCACCATCTGGACGGCCATTGTCGAGGTCGCTGACGAGCTGGACGTGGACATCATCGTGGCGGGCACCCGCGGAGCCACCGGCATCCGCGCCCTCATGCACTCCAGCGTCGCGGACGCGGTGCTCAAGCACTGCCACCGGCCGGTCCTCATGGTGCCGCCGGGACGGGAGCCGGACGCGAAACACACCTGAACGCGGTGGCCCGGATCCGGAATTGCGGGAAAGATGCTGGGGCGCAGCACATTAGCCCGTTCGTGACCTCCGGCACCTTGAGATATGCGTCGCTCCCCGGGGCGCGACGCCGACGGCCGGGACTATGTTCGGACCATGGACGGATTTCTGCTCGCGACACCCGACGGTGTCGTCCGCACCTCGGGCACCCGCGCCGCCTTCGCCTCGGCGGCCGCCGCGAGCGCGGCGCTGCGTTCCGGCGTGCACGAGCTGATCGTCGGCGCGCTGCCCTTCGATCCCCGCCGTCCCGCCGCCCTGGTCGCCCCCGAACAGGCCGCCCACACCGCCGGACCGTGGCGGCCCGCGGCGCTGCCGGAGCTGCCGGAAGTCCGGGTCATCTCCGAAATACCCAGCGCCACAGAGCATGTCGCGCGCGTCGCGAAACTCGTCGGGCAGCTCGGCGATCCGGCGCAACCGCTGCGCAAAGTGGTCGCGGCCCGTTCGCTGCTCGCCGAGGCCGAGACGCCCTTGGAGGCCGAGGTCATCGCGGCGCACCTGGTGACCCGGCATCCGCGCGCCGCCGTCTACGCCGTCGACCTGACCCCCGCCGGGCGTCCCGGCGAGACCCTGCTCGGCGCGACCCCCGAGGTCCTGGTCGCCCGGCGCGGCCGCACCGTCACCCTGCACCCGCTCGCGGGCACCCTGCCCCGGCTCGCCGATCCGGACGCCGACGCGGCCCAAGCCCGAGATTTGCTGGCCAGCACCAAGAACCGTGAAGAGCACGCCTACGTCATCGACTGGATCCGGGAGCGACTCGCCCCGATCTGCACCGAACTCGTCATCCCCGAGGGCCCCGAGCTCCTCTCCACCCCCCAGGTCTGGCACCTCGCCACCCCCATCCGCGCCGAACTCCGCGACCCCGCCACCACCGCCCTCGACCTGGCGGTCCTCCTCCACCCCACCCCGGCCGTCTGCGGCACCCCCACCGACCTGGCCCTCGACGCCATCGCCGACCTCGAAGGCGACCGCGGGTTCTACGCCGGCGCGGTCGGCTGGTGCGACGCCACCGGCGACGGCAACTGGTACGTGGCCATCCGCTGCGCCGAACTCTCCGCCGACGGCCGCACCCTGCGCGCCTTCGCCGGCGGCGGCATAGTCGCCGCCTCCGACCCCGAGTCCGAACTCCACGAAACCACCGCCAAACTCCGCACCTTCTTGGGCGGACTGCACTGCCCGATTCCGGAATAGCGCCGCGTTTTCCGTATGCCGAGGCGCCAACTGATTTCGCGACGTCCGGGGTAACTCGCCGGGGACGCCCGAAATAGTTTCGGCTTCCAACGCAAGAACGGGTACGAGATGGACGACGGCACCCGGCCGTCCGCTAGAGTGCCGGGGAGGCGGGGCCGTTGGCTCCCGTTACGCATGCGTCCGATGTTGGGAGTACCGCGATGAAGTTTGCCGTTCCTGGTGCAGCGAGTGCTGTCGGCGGAGCCCTGGTCGGGCTGGCGGCGGTCCTGGTCATCACGATGGCGGCCTCGCAGGACAAGCGGCCCGATATCGACCGCAGCGGCGACGCCGGTTCGTCGCTATTGAACAACGTTGAGTACGGCTCGCGCTGACCGGACGACCTCCGAACCAGGCCAACCCGAAGACTCACAGTCCGATGTGACCGGTCCGGGCGAGGACCGGTCGCCGAATACTGCGCCGCTGGGCCGCCGCTGGCTGCTCGGCAGCGTCCTCATCGCCTTCCTGCTGACCTTTCTGCAGGCGCCCGGGCAGACCGTCGCCGATACGAAATACGATCTGGCGCAGAATCCGCTCGGCTTCCTTTCCCGCGCTTCACATCTGTGGAGCAGCCAGGCCCCGATGGGGCAGGTGCAGAACCAGGCCTACGGCTATTTCTTCCCGCACGGCGCGTTCTTCTCGCTCGGGCACATTCTCGGGTTGCCGGGCTGGGTGACCCAGCGCATCTGGTGGGCCCTGCTGTTGCTCGCGGGGTTCTGGGGCATCATCCGGCTCTGCGAGACGCTGGGCCTGGGCAGTCGCGGCTCGCGTGTGATCGCCGCGGTGGCGTTCGCCCTCTCGCCGCGGGTGCTCACGACGCTCGGCTCGATCTCCTCCGAGACGCTGCCGATGATGCTCGCGCCCTGGGTGCTGCTCGCCCCCGCCGCGCTCGGCGTGGCCGTGCAGCGGCGATCCCCGGACGATCCCGACCGGCCCGCCCGGCGCGGCATGGCGACACCCGCGGGCAGCGCGCTGGCGCTCGCGCTCATGGGTTCGGTGAACGCGGTGGCCACGGCCGCGGCGTTCCTGCCCGCGGCGCTCTGGTGGATCTCGTACCAGCCGAATCGCGCGTGGTGGCGGTTCACCCGCGCCTGGATTCCGCTGCTGGTGCTGGGCACTTTCTGGTGGGTCGTGCCACTGCTGTTGCTGGGCAAGGTGAGTCCGCCGTTCCTGGACTACATCGAATCCTCGGGCGTGACCACGCAGTGGGCCTCGCTCGGCGAGGTGCTGCGCGGCACCGACAGCTGGACGCCGTTCGTGTCCCCGGAACGCATCGCGGGCGCGGTGCTGGTGACCCAGCCCGCCGCGGTGCTGGCCACCGGACTGCTGGCGGCGGCCGGGATGGCCGGGCTGGCCATGCGGTCGATGCCGCACCGGGGACGCCTCGCCTTGATCCTGATCGTCGGATTGGTGGGCATCTGCGCGGGTTACGCGGGTGAGCTCGGCGGCCCGTTCGCCGAGCAGGTACGGCTGTTCCTGGACTCCGGCGGCGCGCCGCTGCGCAATGTGCACAAGCTGGAGCCGCTCATCCGGCTCCCGCTGGTCCTGGGTCTGGCGCATCTGCTGAGCCGGGTGCCGCTGCCCGCCTCGGTGCCGATGCCGGTGTGGCGCAGGGCCTTCGCGCATCCCGAGCGTGACAAAATGGTGGCGGTGGGCGCGCTCATCCTGACCGCGCTGGCGCTGTCCACCTCACTGGCCTGGACCGGGAAGCTCGCGCCGCGCGGCAGCTACGACCGGGTGCCGCACTACTGGGAGCAGACCGCGGAGTGGCTGGCGCACAACGCCTCCGACACCCGCGCACTGGTGGTGCCGGGCGCGCCGTTCGGCTCCCAGGTGTGGGGCCTGACCCGCGACGAGCCGTTGCAGGCGCTGGCCACCACCCCGTGGGCGGTGCGAGATTCGGTGCCGCTCAACCCGCCCGGCGCGATCCGGGCCATGGATTCGGTGCAGCGGCTCATCGCGGACGGGCGGCCCTCGGCGGGCCTGGCGGCCACCCTGGCCGGGCAGGGCATCGGAGTCCTGGTGCTGCGCAACGATCTCGACCCGGAGACCTCGCGCTCCACGCGGCCGATGCTCGCGCACCGCGCGATCGAGGGCTCACCGGGTCTGACGAAGGTCGCCGAATTCGGTGATCCCGTCGAGACGGGCCGGGTGGAGGGCCTGGTGGCGGACGGCGACCTGCGACCCGACTACCCGGCCATCGAGATCTATCGCGTCGCGTCGAACCCGGTCGGCACGCCGACCGAGGTGCGCAGCGGAGTCGGTGCGCCGAACTCCTTCCCGGGCGCTTTCACGGTGCCGCTCGACAGCCTCCCGGTCGTGCAGGGCGGACCCGAGGTCGTGGAACGGTTGCGCCGCGATCCCGCAACCCCGGCCGGGCCGACCCTGCTGGCATCGGACGCCGCCGCGGCGGGATTGCCCTCGAACGACGTCACCATCACCGACACGCCCATGGACCGCGAATCCGACTTCGGCCGCGTCGACAACCACAACTCCGCCCTGCGCGCGCCCGGCGACGCGCGGCGCACCCACAATCTGGTCCCCGACTATCCGGTCCACGGAGCGCAGCTGGTGGAGGGCGAATGGTCCGGCGCGACCATCACCGCCTCCAGCGCCGCCGGTGACGCCACCCAGCTCGGCGGGGCCGCGCCCGGCAGCTCCACCGCGGCCGTGGTGGACGGCGACCCGGCCACCGCCTGGATCTCCAACGGGGCCGAACACGCTGTCGGCCAATGGCTTCGGCTCGATCTCGACAAGCCGATCAGCTCCGCCGTGCTGCGCCTGACCACCAGCGCGGCCGCCATCGGCAGCCCGGTGAAGTGGGTGGAGGTGGAGACCGCCAAGGGCACGGTGGCCGCGCGCATCACCGAACCCGGTACGCCGGTGTCGATCTCGCTGCCGCCGGGCCGCACCGACTGGATCAAGATCACCGCCATTCACACCGAGGACGGCAGCGCCGGCGGGCAGTTCGGCATCAGCGAACTGAGCGTCGACGACTACGCCGACCGCGACAACCCGGTCACCCTCGACATCCGCCACCGCACCGTGCTCCCGCCCGCACCCGCCGGCGCGCAGGTGCGGGGCTGGGACCTGGGCCAGGAATTCCCCGGGCGCAGTGCCTGTTTCGACTCGCCCGACCGGGTCCGCTGCAGCAAGGGACTCGCCCTGGCCGCCGAGGAACCCGGCCTGTTCGAACGCACCCTGCAGGTCCCGCAGCCGCTCACGGTGACCCCGGACCTGATCGTGCGCACCCGTCCCGGCCCCGCGCTCGAGGCCCTGCTCACCGATCCGGACCGCCCGATCGCGCGCGGCCAGGCCGATGTGGCCGATCCACGCGGCTCGGCCCTGGCCGCCACCGACGGGGACCCGCGCACCAGCTGGACCGCACCGGAGACCAGCGTGCGCAATCCGGCGGGCGCGAAACCCACGCTCACCATCGAACTGCCCGCCCCGACCCTGGTGACCGGGCTGCAGGTGACGCCCTCGGCGGGTGATCTGCCCGCCCACCCCACCTCGATCTCGGTGAATCTCGGTGACGGCCCGCAGGTGCGCGAGGTGAACCCCGATTCCGGCACGACCAGCCGGATCGACCTGCATCCCCGCGTCACCGACCGCATCGAGGTCAGCATCCAGACCTGGGACGGCGTACTCGACCGCACCGCACTGGGTTTCGCACAGGAACAACCGCCGGGCCTGGCCGAGGTGAACGTGCTGGGACCCGACTATCCCGCGCCCGCCGACCCGAACCGGCCCCTCACCATCGACTGCGCGCACAGTCCGACCATCGTGGCCGCGGGACGCACCCTGCACACCACGGTGACCGGAACCGCCGCCGAATTGCTCTCCGGCGCACCGCTGCCCGCCACGGTGTGCGCGCCGGACGCCGCCGGACCCGATTCCGACGCCTCCGCGAGCCCGGACTCGGGATTCGAATTCCCTTCCGGGCGTGTGGATGTCGCAGTGGCGCCGACCGAGCTGTTCACCGTCGACGAGCTCCGGCTCGACCGCACCCCCGCCCTGCCGCCGGTCGCCGATCCGAACGGCAGGACCGGCACCCAGGTGCTGGTCCTGCCGTTGAGCACCAATGTCGGCTGGCAGGCGCAGACGGCCGACGGCACCGCACTGAAGCCCGTCGTCATCAACGGCTGGCAGCAGGCGTGGCTGCTGCCAGCCGGCGCCAAGGGACCGGTCACCGTCGCGTTCCCGACCGACCGCTGGTATCGCCTGGCCATCTTCGGCGGCCTGTTGCTGCTGATTCCCCTTGCGGCGCTGGCCTTCCGGGGCGCACGGTCGCCGGTCCGGGATGACGGCCCGGCCCCGCGGAGCTGGCGAAGCCGCACGGTCGCCGGGATCGGGCTGGCCGCGGGCGCGGGGCTCATCGCGGGACCGATCGCGCTCGTCGTGACGGCGATCGGGTTGGTGGTCGACCACCTCAGTCCGCGCCGGTGGCCGCGCGTGCTGGTCGCCCTCGCCGGCGGCGGTACCGCGATCTGCGCGGCGGCGCTGTCCACCGGCCCGTGGCGTTCGTTCGAGGGTTACGTCGGCGGATCGCTGTGGGTGCAGTTCCCCGCGCTGGTCGGCGTGATCGCGGTCGGCATCGCGGCGCTCCCGCCCCGACGCTGAATCACGTTGCCGCTCACCCGAAGCGGCGGCGGGTCCACTGCCGTACGGGCTCCTCGACCAGCGCGTAGCTGGCGGCCGCCAAGGGCAGCGTGAAGGCGACCGTCAGCAGGTAGACGATGACGAAATGGCCCCGGAACGGCACGATGCCGAACACCGGGAAGATGATCGACAGCACGGCCAGGTGCCAGATGAAGATGCCGTAGGACCAGCGCCCGAGCGTCGCGGCCACCGGTCCCGCCAGCAGGCGGTGCGGCCGCTCCGGGCGCAGCACGAGCGGGGCCAGCAGCCCGAAGCCGAGGATCGCGCCGAGCGTCATCTTCATGACGTACTGCCACGGCTCACCGTGCTTCAACCCCGGCGGGCCGGCCAGATTCGTGGCGGCGAGCAGCATGGCCACCAGCGCCATCGGCCACATGAGCCAGAGGTTTCCGGCGATGCGCCGCCAGCGCGGGGCGGGCAGGTCGGCGAGTTCGGCCAGCAGCATGCCCGCCGCGAACCACGGCAGGTAGCCGGGCAGCCAGTTGTCGGCGTGGATGCCGTCCGGCGTGGGCACGGGCAGGAAGTTCCAGCCCAGGCAGAGCAGCCCGAGGCCGAGCACCACCGGAACCCGGTATCGCGCCCGCCGCCCGCGCAACCGGACCAGGGTGAACGCCAGCAGTGGAAGCACAAGGTAGAAGGCCACTTCCACCGAGAGGCTCCACATCTGGGTGAGCCCGTCGGTCAGGGTGAAGGGCACGAACACCTGCAGCAGACCGAGATTGGACAGCCACACCCGCAGCCCGGCGGTGTGCGCGGCGCCGGGCAGCAGGATCAGCACGGCGGCCACCACCACCCAATAGGCGGGCAGAATGCGCGCCGCGCGATGCAGCAGATAGCGTCCGGCGCTCGGCGCGGTGCCCTGTCCGCGGGCCGCGGCGGCGTGCGGCCGCCACAGCAGGAATCCGGACAGCGCGAAGAACACCGCGACCGCCATGTCGAATCGTTCCCACACCCGGCCCAATAACGGTTGACCGGTCGCGCCAGTTTGAAAGGCCACATGGGTGAGCACCACGCCCAGCGCGGCGAGGGCGCGCATGCCCTCGAGCGCCGGCACGAATCGACCCAGACGGACCGGTCTGTCGTCCGGAGCTGGGGTCACCTCAGAATTCAGGGCGGTGGTGGTCATCGCGCCCCAGTCTGCCTTGTCACCATTTATGTGAGCATTCGCCTTTTGACTTGGGGGATTTTCGGGGCGTTTTCCTGACTCGGCCGCACTCTGCGACCGCTCGGACTGTTAGTGTCTGGGCTCACGAGTGCTGTGCGGCGACCGCAGTACTGGAAGAAACACGTGTTCGACGACGAGGAGAACCTGCATGGCACTCAGTGCCGGTACCAGAAGGACGGTGGCCTGCGTACTCGTGGGGCTCGGTGCGATGCTGCTCGTCGCCGCCATCATGATTCCCACCTACACGATCAGCCGTCTCGCCAAGACCCCGCTCGACCTGGAGATCACCACCGTCGCGACCAACCCGCAGACCGGTGCCCCCAGTGAGGTCCTGGACGCGAAGTCGCTGACCTCGCCGACCGGCTCGGCGAAGGTGGATCAGAACGTTCCGCTCGTCTCGCAGCGCTTCCTCACCGTCGAAAACCCGTCCAACGCTTCGGAAATGACCATCCAGGCCGGTCAGACCCTGCGCCGAACCGACAAGCAGGGCGACACCGGCCTGCTCACCGCGACCATCGACCGCGTCACCATCGACCGCAAGACCGGCCAGCCGGTGGATTCGGTGGACGGCGGCCCCAACGGCTCCATCGCCGTGACGGTCGACAAGAAGGGTGAGGCCGTGATGGACCCGGTGCAGCACACCGGTCTCCAGTACCGCTTCCCGATCGGGACCGACAAGAAGACGTACCCGTACTTCGACCTGAACGCGCGCAAGACCTTCGACATCAACTACGTCGACGAGACCGAGATCAACAACCTGAAGGTCTACCACTTCCAGCAGAGCATTCCGGCCACCGATCTCTCCACCGTCGCCAACTCGCCGACCAACAAGCTGACCCTGGCCGCCTCCAAGTGGGGCGTGGAGGGCGACGGCGATGTCACCATGGCGCGCTTCTACACCAACACCCGCGACCTGTGGGTCGAGCCGGAGACCGGCACGGTCATCAAGGGCCAGGAGCAGATTCACCTCTACTACGCCCGCAGCGGCGACAAGCCCGAGGTGACCGCCCTGAAGTCGACCCTGGTCTTCGACGAGAACACCATCGAGTCCCAGATCTCCGTGGCCAAGGACAATATGGACAAGCTGTCCCTGTACGGCCGCATCCTGCCGATCATCCTCGGCGTGCTGGCCGCGATCTTCCTGATCGTCGGCATCCTGCTCGGTGTCCTCGGCAAGAACGGCAACGGCCCCACCCCGGTCCGCCGCCCCGCCCCTGCCCCGGCCGGCGGCCCCGGCAACTTCGACCCGCCGACCCAGCAGATCGATATGAGCAAGTAGCCACCACGGCTCACGGTCACCCTGCGGCCCAGCATCTTTCGAAGATGCTGGGCCGCTCCCGTTTCCGGACGCCTTCGGTCACGGACCGGAGCGCCACACGCGCACTCCCGGCGGCATCGGAACCGGCCACGCGACACGGCACCACGACGCCATGGGATCCTGCGGCACAGAGCGGCGTCCCGACGAGTCGAATCGATGCGACTGACCAGCATGCCGTTCCCGGTACCGGCGAACGGCACGGAGGCGTGCGATGACGGGGCGCTTCAACTCCTGCCATGGGGCGCGGCGTAGTTTCGCCGCGATCCGCTGGCGACGAGGGGTGCGCGGGTGGGCGGGGGTGGGCGGATGGCAGCATTGCGGGCGTGTCTGCTGTACGCCGTCTGCCCGTGGTCAAGGACCTGACCTTGGTGACGGCGGGGGCGATGACCGCGAATGTGGCCGGGTACCTGCTGCAATTGCTGGCGAGCCGGTGGCTCGGCACGGGCGGGTACAGCACGTTCGCGAGTCTGCTGGCAGTGCAGATGCTGTGTGCGGTGCCCGCGCTGGCGTTGCAGAACGTGGTGGCGCGGGAAGTGGTGCGGGATGCGCCGATTGCCGCCGCTCGGGCGCTGACACTGCGCTGCGCCGGACTCGTCGCCGCGGCGGCCCTGATGTTGACGCCGCTGGTCAGCCTCGTGCTGCACGTGAGTATCGCGGCCTCGGCCGGTGCGCTCTGCACGGCCCCGACCCTCGTGCTCCTGGCCGGCGAGCAGGGAATTCTGCAGGGACGCAGCCGGTTCCGCGAACTCGCGACGGTGCTGGGCGGCGCGGCCGTCATCCGCGTGACGCCCGCGGTGACGCTGCTCGCGGGCGGCTTCGGCTCAGCGCCCGCGCTCTGGGCGGGAGCCGCGGGAGCGGCGGTGGCGGCCCTTATCGCCCGCCGGACCGCCGACGCCGCGGTCGCCCCCCGAACCGGATTCGGGGTCATCGGCCGCGGCGACTCCACATCGGGTCGATCGGACTTCGCGTCGGATCGCACCGGAGCTGCTGCTGCCGAGGGCATTTCGCCTCGTCCGGCGTCTGTCGGCCCGGTCTTCGAAGCAGCGGGCACCGCATTTCGCACGGAGGCCACCGCACTCGGGGTGGCGGCGGTGTTCCGGGCGGTGCAGGTGCAGGCGGCGCTGACCGCGCTGTCGACGGCGGATCTGCTGGTTTCGCGGATTGTGCTGGACGAGAACGATGCCGGGCGCTATGCCCTCGGCGCGATCGCGGCCAAGATCGCGTTCTGGCTGCCGCAGGCGGTCGGGGTGGTGCTGTATCCGAGAATGGCGCAGCCACAGCATTCCGCGCGAGCGATGCGGTCCGCGCTGGCGGTCCTCGCCGGCATCGGAGCGGTCACGGTCGCCGGGGCGGCGGTGGCGGCGCCGCTCGCGCCCATGTTCGCCGGGCCGGACTACACGCCGATCGAGGGACTGCTCTGGCTGTTCGCGCTCGAGGGCGCGCTCCTGGCGGTGTTGCAGGCGGTGTTGCTGTCGGCGATCGCGACCGATCGAACCGCACCCGCGGCGATCACCTGGATCGGCCTGGGCATCGGAGTGACGGTCATGCTGACTCGCGCGCATACGGTGTTGTCCTTGATCACGGTCGCCACCGTGACCGCGGCGGCGACAACGTTGGTGATCACCGGTGTGGCGTGGCGGGCCACTCGCGAGGGCACCGACGCCCCCTCGCCGGTCCCGGAACTCGGGGCGGACGGAACGTAGGGTGCCGGATGTGAACGCGGAGAACCGAGTGCGGCGGTGGCGCGGGCTGATACCGGCGGGGTACAGCCTGGTGCTGGCGCTCGTCGTGCTGGGACCCCTGCTGGGGTCGGGCTATCTGCTGTTGCGGGATGCGGTCAGTACGCCGCGCTCGTATCTCACCGATTCCGCGCTCGGGCTCGGGGATGCCGCGCCGCGCGCGGTGCCGCAGGACGGGCTGATCGCGACGCTGTCGCCGGTGGTGGACGGCGGGATCATCGTCAAAACGATTCTGCTGCTGGCAGTTTGGCTGGCGGGGTGGGGCGCGGCCGTGCTGGCGCGGGAGCTGTTGCGGGTTTCGCCGGGTCCGCAATTGGTGGCCGCGACGGTGGCCGTCTGGAATCCGTATGTGGCCGAACGGCTGCTGCAAGGGCACTGGAGCCTGCTCACCGGCTATGCCGCGCTGCCGTGGATCGCGGTGCTGGCCGCCCGATTACGCGTCGCGCCGCCGACCGGCACCCTCGGCACCTGGGCCGCCCTGACCGGAGCGATGGCCGCCGCGGGCCTGACCCCGACCGGATCGCTGCTGGCGGGCGGTATGGCCGTGCTGCTGGTGGGCAAGCGGAATCTGCCCGCGACGCTGGCGCTCTGGATCCTGTCCGCCGCGCCGTGGCTGACGGCGACCGCGCTGTCCAGTTCCGGTGCCGCACCATCGGATCCGGCCGGTATCGCCGCCTTCGCGGCCCGTGCCGAGCCTTGGCTCGGCACCCTGGGCAGCCTCGCCGGGCTGGGCGGCATATGGAACAGCACCGCGGTACCGGATTCGCGCACCGCGTTCTTCGCGCTGGTGGGAACGCTGCTGCTGCTCGCGATGGTGGCGACGGGGCTGCGCGCGGTCTTCCGTGCCGGGACCGTCGAGCGGCGGCTGATCTGGCTCGCGGTCGCGGCGGTCGTGTTGCCCGCGCTCGGTGCGACCGGATGGGGATTGTCGGTCGGCGAGTTCCTGGTGACGCGGGTTCCGGGGGCCGGGCTGCTGCGCGACACCCAGAAGTATGTGGCGCTGGCCGTGCCCGCGTACGCACTGTGCGCGGCGGCGGGGTGCCGGGCGGCCGGGCGCTGGATTTCCGCGAACGTGCTGGACGGATCCGGGGCGATACGGCCCGCCCGTCCGCGAACGGGCGTAGCCGCGGCGGTTTTCATCGTGCTGGCCCTCATCGCCCTGCCCGATCTGGCGTGGGGCGTCGGCGGGGCGATGCGGCCGGTGCACTATCCGGCGGGGTGGCAGCGGGTGGCCGCCCTGGTCGACGCACCCGGTGATGTCGCGGTGCTGCCGGGCGGGATGTTCCGGAAGTTCGGATATACGGGCAGCGCGCCGGTACTCGACCCGGCCCCGCGCATGCTGCGCCGAGATGTGTTGCAGACAGGGGAGCTTCCGGTGCGCGGCGGCGTGGTCGCGGGCGAGAGCGCGCGGGCGCGGCGGGTGGAGAAGATGCTGTCGCGCGGCGAGTCCGCGCGCAAGCTGGCCGATCTCGGCGTGGGCTGGGTCCTGGTCGAGGGCGGAACGCCCGGTCCGCTCGGGGAGTCGAAAAATACGCTGTCCCAGTTGATTCCCGTCTACAGCGACGCGAATCTGCGGCTGTACCGGGTGCCGGGCGATATCGCCCCGAACGACGCCTCGCCCGACAGCCGCCACGTGTCCGAGGCCGCGCACCTGACGTGGGCGGCCCTGTTGATCGGTGGATTCCTCACCGCGGCACTGACTTCGAGACGGCGGTCAGTCCTTCGGGAACCCGAGCGCGAAGCCCACCCCGATCACGACAATGCTGACGAGCGCAATGACGACGATGATCCACATGCGTCGATGCTATGAGCGGTAGTAGACCCTCGCGTCCGCTTTCGCGGAAGAATCAGACTCGCGCGGGAGCGATCAGTCCGCTGACCCGCTCGCCGCGCGTCACCGCCGACAGCACCTCGTAGACGCCGTTTCCGGTTTGCTCCCAGGAGAATTCGCGCGCCCGGGCACGCGCCTTCTCCCCGAGCACCGTGCGCGCCTCGCGATTATCGAGCAGATCGCCGACGGCCTCGGTGAGCTGTGCGGCGTCATCGACCAGCAGCCCGGTGACGCCGTCCACAATGGAGTCGGTGAGACCGCGCGAACTGCGGTAGCCGACCGTCGGCACCCCGTGCTGGGCCGCCTCGATGACCGCCAGGCCCCAGCCCTCCTTGCGCGAGGGCAGCACATGCACCCAGGCGCGCGACAGCAGCCGGTGTTTCTCGTCCTCGTCGACATGGCCGTGGAAGGTGACCGCGTCGGCGATGCCCAGCTCCCGCGCGTGAGTCCGCAGGTTGTCGGCCCACCAGCCGCCGCCGATCACATCCAGGCGCAGGCCCGGCACGCGGCCGCGCAGCCCGGCCACCACGGCCATGGCGTCCTCGATCTGCTTGTGCGGCACCAGCCGCGACAGCACCACGATGCTCGGATGCGCGGTGCGGGTGGTGTCGTCGCCGGCGGGCACCCGCGCCGGAATCGGCTCGGCGCCATTGCGCACCACCGCGATCCGGGACGCACCCACCCCGAGCGCGGTCAGCTCCTCGGCCGAGGGCAGCGAGACCGTGAGGTACTGCTCGCGCCGGTGCACCCGCGGCGACAGCCGCGACTCGATCCACCAGCCGATCCGCCCGACGAGTTTTCCGGCCACCGGCCACTGCTCGCGATGACCGTGATGCACCAGCACCACGGTCGGCGCGGCCGTCGCCGCGCGCGCGAAGAAGGGGATGCCGTTCTGGGTGTCGATGACCGCGTCTGGCCGCAGCCCCTTGAGCGGGCCGATCCCGAACCGCCCGAGCGCGATGGCCGCCAACGCCCGCGGGTACACCGTGAACCGGCCCCCGCCGCGACTGATCTCGATGCCGTCCACCGACTCCCGCCGGGCCGCCCCCGGATATCCGGCGGTCCGCAACGTGACCTTCACGCCCCGCGCGGCCAGCTGCGCGCCGACCTGTTCGAGATAGCGCTCGCTGCCCCCACCCTGTGGATGCCCGGTGTCGCGCCAGCACAGCAGCAGCACTTCACGCACGGGCGGATCTCCAGGGGTCACGGGCTTCGGACAGACAATGGGCTCCACCGTACCGCCTCCCCGGAACTTCAGCGGACGGCTGAGAGCCGTTCACAGATTCGCGTCCGTGCCGGCGGTCAGGATCCAACCCGATTCTGGGAGCGCCCCACGAGTTACCCTCGCCTCACGAGACCAGTCGCCCCGTCCCACAGGGCCTGGTGGCGACCCTCCCGCACTATGCGAGACTTGCCGCCGTGCTTCGAGCTCAGCAGACCAGGACGCGGCGCCCCAGATTCACTCGTCGGGCGACGCTGCGTCGGTCGCTACGGCTGCTGGGCAGTTTCCGATTCGAGCAGACCGACCCGGCTGTCTTCTACGGCGGCGTGGCCTCCGATACCGCGGACCTGGTCGGCGATTTCTATCGAGATCTGACCGGGGAGTCGCTGCGCGGCGCCGTCGTGCTGGACGTGGGCGGCGGGCCCGGCTACTTCGCGGACGAGTTCGGACGGGCCGGGGCGCGCTATCTCCCGGTCGAGCCGGATCCCTCGGAGATGCACGCGGCCGGCTTGCGGGTCGCGGGCGCGGTGCGCGGGTCGGGCATGGCGCTGCCGTTCCGCGATGACGCCGTGGAGGTCTGCATCTCCTCGAATGTGGCCGAGCACGTCCCGCATCCGTGGGTCATGGCCGAGGAGATGCTGCGCGTCACCAAGCCCGGTGGGCTGATGGTCTTCTCCTACACCGTGTGGCTGGGGCCGTTCGGCGGCCACGAGACCGGGCCGTGGCACTACCTGGGCGGCGAGTACGCGGCCCGGCGGTATCGGCGCAAGCACGGCCGGGAGCCGAAGAATCGCTTCGGCCGGTCACTGTTCGCGGTGCGGGCGTCGGAGGGGATGCGTTGGGCGCGTGAGACTCCCGACGATATCGAGATCCTCGCGGTGTTCCCGCGCTATCACCCGCGCTGGGCCTGGTGGATGGTGCACGTGCCGGTATTGCGCGAGTTGCTGGTCAGCAATCTGGTGGTGGTGGCCACCAAGCGGACGCGGTCAGCGCTCGGCGAACCCGCGGCGGAAGACGCGTTGTAGCGCGGTGCACGGCTCGGGTTCGCCCCACGGTGACTCCTGGGTAGCCAACCCGACGGTCTCCATCGCGGTCAGACCGACCTGTCCGGCAAGAGCATTCACCGCGGCAACCGCCTCGGCCGCCTGCAATGCGGCGGTGGCCTGCTCGATGGTGAGGGTCCGGCCCGGCAGGAACGACACCACCCAGCCGCCTGCGCCGACGCTTTTCGCCTGGTGGGGCGTGAGATCACTGGTCATCATCGATCTACCGACCACTTGCACCGCCATGACTCGGACTCCCCTGTGCGGTAACGGTTCACATTTCGAGCGAGCTATCCACGATAGCTATAAAGCATGCTCGCTACGGCCGTCGAATGCAATAGTGCGTTCGGTGAAAAGCGAACCGACAGGTTGGAATTCGTTTTTCCGAGGCGCTGACGATTTGCCACAGGTATGCGGAATCGCCTGCGGCCCTGCGGATCCACCGCGGATCAGCCCTCGGGCAAGATCAGCCGCAGTACCGGCTGCCCCTTGCGCACGGTCGGATAGGTGGCCTCGGCCACCTCCACCTTCCACCCCGACGGCAGTGCCCGCTGCAACTGACTGGCGGCCCGCTGCATGGGAGTGCTGATCACGGGCGAGTCGACATCCACCTCGCCGAGCAGGAAATCATCGATGCGCACATCAGTCATGCGAGGGATCTACCTTTCGCAAAGCTACTAGATAGCAACCGACCGGATTGGTGGAGAAAGGCGTGCTCGGCTGAGCATAGGCCACCGCCTGGCAACTCTGGTTTTCAAACCACGTTTTACCCCACGGGTAACAAAGCGACTTAGAAACCGAGAGGTCGAATTCCAAAGAAGATCCCGGTCAGCGGGACGTTTGCCCACCATGCCCCGGACAGCGGAAGGGGCAAAACTGTAACGTGTTCTCATGGAGTACCAGAGTCTGTTCATCGGTGGCCACTGGACCGCACCGGCCGGCCCCGACACCCTGCCCGTCGTCTCGCCCGCAACCCTGGAAACCGTCGGCAGCGTGCCGGTCGTCACCCGCGCCGACGTCGACGCGGCGGTCGCGGCCGCCCGCCGGGCCTTCGACAGCGGACCCTGGCCCGCCACCCCGCCGGAGGAACGCGCCGCGCTGCTGAGCCGCGTCGTCGCGCTGCTCGACCAGAAGGCGGGTGATCTGACGGCCGCGCTGTCCGCCGAGATGGGCGCGCCGACCATGGCCGCGAGCACCCTCAACTACGTTCCGGCGCGCGCCACCCTCGACTTCTACGCCGGCCTGGGAAAGTCCTTCCCCTGGACCGAGACTCGTACCGGTCTGTTCGGCACCACGCGCGTCTCCCGCGAACCGGTCGGCGTGGTCGCCGCCGTGATCGCCTGGAACGTTCCGGTCTTCCTGGCGGTGAACAAGCTCGCGCCCGCCCTGCTGGCCGGATGCAGCGTGGTCCTCAAGCCCGCGCCGCTGACCCCGCTGGCCGCCAATGTCCTCGCCGACATCTTCGCCGAGGCCGGTCTGCCCGAGGGCGTGCTGTCGGTGCTGCCCGCCGAGGCCGACGCGTCGGAATACCTGATCTCGCACCCGGGCGTGGACAAGGTCACCTTCACCGGCAGCACCGCCGTGGGCCGCAAGATCGCCGCCATCGCGGGCAGCCAGCTCAAGCGCTGCTCCCTGGAGCTCGGCGGTAAGTCGGCGGCAATCCTGTTGCCGGACATGAACATCGAGGACATGCCCAAGCTCGCGTTCTCCGGTCTGATGAACAGCGGCCAGGCGTGCGTGGCCCAGACCCGCATCCTCGCCCCGCGCGGCCGCTACGACGAGATCCTCGAAGCCCTCAACGCTTCCGTGGACCTGTTCCCCGTCGGCCTGCCCGACGACCCGGCCGCCCAGCTCGGCCCGCTCATCTCGGAGAAGCAGCGCGAACGTGTCGAGGGCTACATCGCCAAGGGCAAGGACGAGGGCGCGCGGCTGATCCGCGGCGGCGATCGCCCGGACGATCTGCCCGGATGGTATGTCCGCCCAACGGTTTTCGCCGACGTGAACAACTCGATGACCATCGCCCGCGAGGAGATCTTCGGTCCCGTCCTCTCGGTCCTGCCCTATGACACCGAGGAGGAGGCCATCGCGATCGCGAACGACAGCGATTACGGCCTCGCGGGGTCGGTGTGGACCACGGATATCGAACACGGCGCGTCCGTGGCCGCCAAGGTCCGCACGGGGACGTATGCCATCAACTGGTACGCCTTCGACGCCTGTGCCCCCTTCGGCGGCTACAAGACCTCCGGCATCGGCCGCGAAAACGGCCCCGAGGGCCTGGACGCCTACTGCGAGACCAAATCCCTTCTGATGCCGATGGGTTCGTAACCCTCCGAACGAAAACGGCTCGCCCGCACGGAATGTGCGGGCGAGCCGTTCTTGTCCTATTGGAAGGTCAGGTCTTTCAGGCCAGCCGCTCCTTCAGGGCCTCGAATTCGTCGCGCAGGCCGGAGGGCAGCTTGTCGCCGATGAACTCGAACCACTCCTCGATGGAGGGGATCTCCTTCCTCCACTCCTCGACATTGACCGCGAGCGCCTCGTCGACGTCGGCGGTCACCACGTCCAGGCCCTCGAGATCGAGGTCGGCGGCGTGCGGGACATTGCCGATCGGGGTGGCCTCGGCCGACTTCGTGCCCTCGATGCGGCCCACGACCCACTCCAGCACGCGGGAGTTCTCGCCGAAGCCCGGCCACAGGAAGCGGCCGTCGGCGCCGCGGCGGAACCAGTTGACGTAGAAGATCTTCGGCAGCGCCTGCGCGTCGGCGTTCTTGCCCAGGGTGATCCAGTGGTTGAGGTAGTCACCCACGTGGTAGCCCATGAACGGCAGCATGGCCATCGGGTCGCGGCGCACGGTGCCGACCTTGCCCTCGGCGGCGGCGGTCTGCTCGGAGCCGACGGTGGCGCCCATGAACACGCCGTGCTGCCAGTCGAAGGACTCGGTCACCAGCGGGATGGTGGTCTTGCGGCGACCGCCGAACAGGATGGCCGAGATCGGCACGCCCTGCGGGTCGTCCCACTCGGGGGCCAGGGTCGGGCACTGCGACATCGGGGTGCAGTAGCGCGAGTTCGGGTGCGCGGCCAGGGTTTCCGACTCACGCTCGAACCAGTCGTTGCCCTTCCAGTCGATGAGGTGGTCCGGAGTGCCCTCCAGGCCCTCCCACCACACATCGTTGTCGTCGGTCAGGGCGACGTTGGTGTAGACGGTGTTGCCGGCCTCCATGGTGGCCATGGCGTTCGGGTTCGAGCTGTGGTTGGTGCCGGGGGCGACACCGAAGAAGCCGAACTCCGGGTTGACCGCATATAGTCGGCCGTCCTCGCCGAAGCGCATCCACGCGATGTCGTCACCGAGCGTCTCGGCGCGCCAGCCCGGGATGGTCGGCTGGATCATGGCGAGGTTGGTCTTGCCACAGGCCGACGGGAACGCGGCGGCGATGTAGTAGTTCTTGTTCTCCGGCGAGATCAGCTTGAGGATCAGCATGTGCTCGGCCAGCCAGCCCTCGTCGTGCGCCATCGCGGAGGCGATGCGCAGCGAGTAGCACTTCTTGCCCAGCAGCGCGTTGCCGCCGTAACCCGAACCGTAGGACCAGATTTCGCGGTCCTCGGGGAAGTGGGTGATGTACTTGGTGTCGTTGCACGGCCACGGCACGTCGGCCTGGCCCTCGACGAGCGGGGCGCCCACGGAGTGCAGGGCCTTCACGAACGGCTTGTCGGTGCCCAGCTTCTCCAGGGCGGCGCTGCCGGCGCGGGTCATCACGCGCATGGAGACCACGACGTACTCGGAGTCGGTGATCTCGACGCCCAGCTTGGGGTCCTCGGCGCCGAGCGGGCCCATGCAGAAGGGCACCACGTACATGGTGCGGCCCTTCATGCAGCCGCGGTACAGCTCGGTCATGGTGGCGCGCATCTCGGCCGGGTCGACCCAGTTGTTGGTCGGGCCGGCGTCGGCCTCGTTCTTGGAGCAGATGTAGGTGCGCGATTCGACGCGGGCGACGTCGGAAGGGTCGGAGAGCGCCAGGTAGGAGTTGGGCTTCTTCTTCTCGTTCAGCTTCTTGAAGGTGCCCGCGGCGACCAGCTGCTCGGAGAGACGGACCGCTTCCTCGTCGGAACCATCGGACCAGACCACGCGGTCGGGCTGGGTGAGTTCCGCGACCTCCTGTACCCAGGCAAGCAGTTCCTTGTGCTCGGTGGGCGCGGTGCCATCGTGAAGACCAGGAATGGTCGCTGAGGTCATGAAAACTCTCCTGAGATAGGCGGGCCCCGATGACCTCGAGCCGAGGACCACGGCTCGCGACACCGAGTGCCACCAATTGCGGCAGGGCCCCCACGCCGTCTTGCCGCTGGTCCGCGTCAAGTAGACGAACGTACAAGAACGGAACGGATGCCCTAGTTCCTGCCATAGAGGTTAACGCCATATATCGGGGTGTACGGAATCGGGTTGTCCAGTCGGTATCGGGTCGAAACCTCCGACCAGCCGTTATGCGAATTCGAGTGCGGCCAGGTCACGTTCGCATGCCAGCAGTAGAGCGGGGCGCCGCTGGGCGGCCTGACGCAATTGCGCCTCCAATTCGCCGACCCGCAGATCGGTTTCCACCATGTGCGCGGTGGCACTGCCGAGCACCTCGTCGGTGAGCCGTTCCTCGACGTCGACCAGGGCCGTGGCCACCCGCTGTTCCAGCTCCGCGCGGGCGTCGACCAGCGTGTCGGCGACCCATTGCCGCAGGTGAGCCGCGTCGGCGAGGTGCCGGCGGGCGCGCACGAACCAGCTCGCGACGGCGGCGCCGAGCAGCAGGCCGACCGGCATGATCGCGTAGTCGAAGGTCCGCAACAGGGCCAGCGGAGTCATCGCCAGCCGGCCCAGGCCGAAGCCCGCCGAGGCCCCCAGCGCGACCACCAGGTGGTCCTCCACACCTCGCAACCGCGGCCCGGGCGCCGCGACCGCCCGCGAGACCTGTTCCGGGGCCGCCGGAAAAGATATATGCCATTCCTCCGCAACGGATTCTTCGACTTGACGGCACAATTCACCGACCCGGGAGCGAATCGTGCGGTCCATCTCCTGTGTGAGCTTTTCCACACAATCGCTCACATGGCGCACGAATTCGGCGTGCGCACCCCGCGCCAGCCCTTCGATTTCGCCCCGCAACTCGGTGTGCGACGCCCGAATCCTGCCTCCTACCTCGTGTAATAGATCAACTCGCGCCAGCTGGACCCGATTGCGCACCACCGCCATGGCACTGCCCCGCCCGCCGTCGTTCACCGCCAGCAGCCGCGCCCGCTCCTCCCGCAGCACCGCCACATCCCGCCCGGCCCGCAGCTTCCCCAGCTGCGCCTCGATCCGCCGCCGCGTCTCCCCCACCACCCGCTCCCGCACGATCCCCACCTGATCCCGCACGGCCCCCGCTCCGACCGCATCCACCAACCGCGCATGCAACAACCCCACCCCCGCCCGATCCAGCAACGCCGGATCCCCTTGCGCCCGCGCCACCGCCGCCATCCGCGCCGACACCGGCACGATCTCGACACCCCCACCACCCGCCTGCTCGAGCATTTCCGCGTCCAATTTCAGGACGTCCCGCCAATCCCGATGCGCATGAACCCCATCCAGCGCGAACACCACCCGCGCCCCATCCGTCCACAACCCCCGCACCCGCGCCACCATCTCCTCCCCGATCAACGCCCCGGCGTCGAGCACGACCAGCGCCACCGCGACAGGCCGCGCATGCTCCCGTTCATCGACCGGGACGATGAAATCGATCCGTGGATGGAACTTGGCCACCTCGACCCGCAGCGCCGCCGCATGCGTTTCGTCCTCGCCGAGGATCCCGATCGCCGCCGCGCCGTCGGTCCCCGGATGTGCCACCGCCCGCAGCAGTGCCAACCCGTGCGGATTCCAGCGCATGACAACGGCTTCCACGGCCTCCGGCAGTTTCTCCGGCCGTTGCGCGGGCGGATCGTCACCGGAATCGGGCGACAGCCGCGGCGGCGATTCCGGCGCCGAGTCATTCGAATCGCCTGTGGCCTCGACAGATTCCGGTCCCGGCCGATTGCCGGTCGAGTCGCCGACCCTCGTCACCGGCGGCAGATCCAGCGCGAGCTCGTCCGCCGCGCGCGGTGCTCGCGGCGGCGGGTCGGGGCGGGGTTCGGGGATCAACATCGCTGATTCGTATTCAGCGGTGTGTTCGGCTTGGCCGGAAGTCGATCAATCGGTGAGAGCGGCGGCGACGGTTTCGTAGCGGCGGTGGAGTTCGTAGTGGAGAGGGTCTATTCCGCTGGCGCAGTGGAGGATTTGGCGGAGGACGCGGGGAGTGAGGCCGGGGTCGGCACGCAGGGCGGCGAGGGCGCAGGAGACGCCGTGGAGATCCCAGCGGTCCAGGAGGGCTTGGCGGGCCTCGGGGTCGGGAGCGAGGTCGGGGGTGGTGAACAGGTCCGGGGAGAGGGTCAGGGGTGGGTCGGGGCGGGTGCGGTGGCGATGAAGGGTGTGGAGGTCGGACTCGGTGAGGGTGGCGGAGCGGGTGTGGGCGGCCAGGGAGGCGACCACCGGGAAGGTGGTGAATCCGAGGTCGGATTCGAGTTGGGCGGCGCGGGACGCCGCATCGGACCAACGGGTCCCTATGGAATCGGCCTTGTTGAGGACCACAAGGGTGCGGTCGGGCGGGAGGGTCGTGAGGAGGCGGCGGTCGGCACGGTTGGCGGTGCCGGGGAGGATATAGAGGAGAAGGTCGGCGTCGAGGGCGGGTGAGGGTTGCCCGGGCTGGTCGACCGGTCGGGTTTCTTCGGCGGTGAGAAGCGACAGCGCATGTCGCAGGGTGGTTTTGCCCGCGCGGGCCCGGCCCGTCACCTGGATGCGCGGAGATCGCCCGACCGGCACGCGGGCAGCCTAGCCGGAAGGCGCTGGGCGCGTGGCGGTTTCGCATCACAAACGCGCAGGTCAGGCGGTGAGAAACATACCGATCCGGGTCTTCCTGTGCGCCAGCACAATTCGCTGCTACGGCTCTTCACAGACACCTGCGATTGCCCTACTCTGGCGATTCGGTCGGCATCAGCGCCGATGCTCGGCTGCGCGGCCCCTCACGGTCCACGGCCGATCGAACGAGGGGAGGACGCGATGACCGTCAACGCCGACGTCATCGGAGCAGCCGAGGGACCATGGACGGGCCCGACACCGCGACCCGTTCCCGGAGAGCCCCCGCAGCCGAGCGGGCGGCCACTGCCGCCGAGCCACGACCCGTTCTTCCGCCCGCCGCGCGGCTTCGCCCGGCATGCGGCGGGCACCATTCTGCGCATCCGCACGGTCGAGATCGCGCTGTTCGGCCTGGTGCCGCAGCACGTCACGGCCTGGCAAGTGCTCTACCGCAGTCAGGATCTGCACGGCGCTCCCGAGGTCGCGGTGACCACGGTGCTGCTCCCCGAGGGCGCGACGCCGGATCCGGAGCGCCCGCTGCTGGCGTTCCAGACGGCCATGGACGCCGTCACCGACCGCTGCGCCCCCTCCTACGCGCTGCGCCGCGGGGCCTTGTCGCCGGGCTCGATCACCCAGCTGGAGTGGATGCTCGTGGCGAACGCGCTGCGGCGCGGCTGGGCCGTCAGCATCGCCGATCACGAAGGCCCGCAGGGCAATTTCGGTGTCGCGCGCGAGCCCGGCTATCGCGCCCTCGACGGCGTCCGGGCCGCACTGCGTTTCGCGCCGCTGGGCCTGCGCGCGGACACCCGGGTCGCCGTCTGGGGCTATTCCGGTGGCGGCATGGCCAGTTCGTGGCTGGTGGAGATGGCCCCCGAGTACGCGCCGGAGCTGAATATCGTCGGCGCCGTGCTGGGCGCGCCGGTGGGCGATCCCCGGCACGTGTTCCTGAATCTGAACGGCAGTCTGTTCGCGGGCTTCCCGGCCATCGTGATGGCCGCGCTGCGGCAGGTGTACCCGGCGATGGACGAGGTGGTGCGCCGCGATTTCACCCCGCGGGGCCGCCGACTGCTGGATCGCGCGCGCAGCCTGGGACCGATCGCGGTGCTGCCGCTGCTGGTGGGCCGGCACATGGACGACTACCTGAACCGTCCGCTGGCGGAGATCCTGCCCGACCTCGAGGACATGTTCGACGATCTGCGCCTGGGCAATCGAACGCCGGCCTGCCCGGTGCTGGTGGTGCAGCCCGTGCATGACCAGGTCATCGACGCGGCGGGCATCGACGGTCAGGTGGCGCGGTATCGGGAGGGCGGCGCGGCCGTCTGGTATGTCCGAGATCGCCTGAGTGAGCATTTCTCGCTGCTGCCCCTGGCGACCCCGATGAGTCTGGATTGGCTGGCCGATCGGCTGGCCGGGAAAACTCTTACCGAACCCACAACCAAGACCGTCTGGTCGGTCGCGTTGTCCCCCGCGCACTGGCGCGGCATGGTGGAAATGGCAACTACCGCAATGCGAGTCACGCTCGGCCTGCACTTACGCCCACCCGCCGCGCCCGCGTCCGGCGAGGTGTCGGGCCTGGCAGCCTGAGAGACCAGCGCCGCGGCACCCCCCGGTCGATTGCTGCGCTAATCATCCAATACTGGACAATGGACGCCGTGAACGACGCCGCGAACCACCCTGCCGAGACGGTACCCGGGCCGCGGTCCGCCGACCCCGCCGGTGACGCCGATCACTCGGAAACCACCGGCGGCCAGCCGGATCGACAGGGCGGCCACCGCCTGTATCCCCGGGTCACGAGCTTCCGCGCGCGCCGCGGCGCGATCTCGCCCGCGCGCCAGGGCTCGTGGGACGAGATGTGGCCGGTCATCGGCAAGGACGTCTCCGACGAAAAGCTGGACGCCGACGCCTGGTTCGGGCGCAAGGCGCCGCTGATCATCGAGATCGGCTGCGGCACCGGCACGGCCACCGCGGCCATGGCGCAGGCCGAGCCGGAGTTCAATCTCATCGGCATCGAGGTCTACAAGCCCGGTCTGGCGCAGCTGGTGCAGCGGGTGGAGCGCGAGGGCATCCAGAACATCCGACTGCTGCGCGGCGATGCCGTGGATGTCCTGGAAAATATGATTGCTCCCGAATCGCTGACGGGAGTTCGCGTGTTCTTTCCGGATCCCTGGCCCAAGGCGCGACATCACAAGCGACGGCTGCTGCAGCCGGAAACCTTCGCACTCATCGCGACTCGGCTGATTCCGGGCGGCGTGTTGCATGTCGCGACCGATCATGCGGATTACGCGGAGTGGATTGGCACGTACGGAAATAAGGAACCCCAGCTCATCGGCATGAACGAGCCGACCGGCGGGGACCCTGAAGCGTATAAAAACAAGGCACCGATCGGTTTCGAACGTCCGATTACCAAGTTCGAAAACAAAGGACTCCGCGCGGGTAGCGCCATCACCGAGTTCATCTGGGGGAAGATCGAATCATGAGCGTCAGTGAGATGGCCCCGGAGGTCGCCGAAGTTGCCGGAGTAATGCACGGCACCGGCTCGACCGAACTATCGGGCACCGCAGGGCTCGGCGGCAATCCCACGGTGGCCTTGGGCGGCAATACCACCGACGTGCGTCGCGTCCTATTGGTCTGGGATGCGCCGAACCTCGATATGGGTCTCGGCGCCATTCTCGGTGGTCGACCGACCGCCGCCTACCGCCCGCGCTTCGACGCGCTGGGCCGTTGGCTGCTGGCCCGCACCGCCGAACTGTCAGTGGGCAGCACGACCCGGGTCGAACCCGAGGCCACCGTGTTCACCAATATCGCCCCGGGCACCGCGGATGTCGTGCGACCCTGGGTCGAGGCGCTGCGCAATGTCGGCTACGCCGTCTTCGCGAAACCCAAGATCGACGAAGACTCCGATGTCGACAGCGACATGCTCGCCCACATCGAACTACGCCGGCGCGGTGCCGGTTTGGCCGGAATCATGGTGGCCTCCGCCGACGGGCAGGCGTTCCGCGCGCCCCTCGAGGAGATCGCCGCCTCCGGTGTGCCTGTTCAGGTGCTGGGTTTCCGCGAGCACGCGAGTTGGGCCGTCACGTCGGATATTCTCGAGTTCATCGACCTCGAGGACATCCCGGGCGTGTTCCGTGAACCGCTGCCCCGGGTCAGCCTCGACTCGCTGCCCGACGAGGGAGCGTGGCTGCAGCCGTTCCGGCCGCTGTCGGCCCTGCTCACCTCCCGCCCCGCTCAAGGAGTCGCTTAGTGTTCACCCGCTGGGGCGACCTGGTCTACAAGCTGCGCTATGCCGTTCTGGGTGTGGTTGTGGCCGCAATGCTCTCGCTCGGAGGCTTCGGACTCGGCTTGGAGGACCATCTCAGCTCCAGCGGATGGTTCGACCCGAATTCGCAGTCGTCCCAGGCCGCGATGCTCAAGGACCAGGTCTACGGGCGCGATCACGGCGCCGATGTGGTGGTGCTGTACACCGCTCCCGAAGGCGACACCGTCGATGATCCGGCGTGGAATCAGAAGATCATCGACAACCTCAACAGCCTGCCCTCGAAGTATCCGGAGATCAGCGCGATCAATGCCTCGCCCTGGAAACTCCAGGTGCCGAGTTCGCAACTCGCGCAGGCGGCCAGCTCGGATCGCAAGCACGCCTTCGCCAGCATCGCCATCAAGGGCGACAACGACACCGACATGGTGCGCAACTACCGGACAGTCAAGAACGCCGACGCGTTCAGCATTCCGGGCGTCAAGGTCGAGGTCGCCGGCCTGCAGCCGGTCGCGGGCACGCTGAACGACACCATGGCCAGCGACCAGCGGCGCATGGAGATCATCGCGCTGCCGGTGGTCGCGGTCCTGCTGTTCTTCATCTTCGGCGGCGTGGTGGCCGCCGCGCTGCCGCTCATCATCGGCGGCCTGACCATCATCGCCGCCAACGGCGTGATCATGGGCCTCACCAAGTTCACCGAGGTGAATTCCTTTGTGGGCGGCGTCGTTACGATGATCGGCCTCGGCCTGGCCATCGACTACGGCCTGTTCATAGTCAGCCGCTTCCGCGAGGAGATGGCCGAGGGTTACGACACCAAGTCCGCGGTGCGGCGCAGCATCATGACCGCCGGCCGCACGGTCACCTTCTCCGCCACCATGATCATCGGCGCGGCGGCCGGCATGCTGCTGTTCCCGCAGGGCTTCCTGAAATCGGTTGCCTACGGCACCATCGCGGCGGTCGGGCTGGCCGCGCTCTCCGCGCTCACCATCCTGCCCGCCATGCTCAGCATCCTGGGCCCGCGTGTGGATGCGCTGGGGCTCAAGTGGTTCCGCAAGAACAAGACCGCCGACGAGATCGAGCACGGCTTCTGGGGACGGCTCACCGCCTGGGTGATGAAGCACCCGCTCAAGGTGGCCATTCCGATCGTCATCGGCCTGCTGTTGCTCATCATCCCGGTGAAGAACCTGGCCTTCGGTGGCATCAGCGAAACCTATCTGCCGCCGGACAATCCGACCCGCCTCGCGCAGCAGCACTTCGACGAGATCTTCCCGCTGCGCAAGGCCGACCCGGTGCAGTTGGTGATCATCACCGACAATCCGAAGGACATCGGCTCGATCCTCAACGAGGCCAACCAGGCCCCCGGACTCCAGCCGAAGACCACCTTCTCGCTGCCGCAGACGCCGCCCAACGGCTCCAATGTGTGGTCCACCGACCGGCCCGTGCAAAAGGGCGCGGACATCAAGGACACCATCTCCTACCTGCGGTCGATCGATGTCCCGGACGGTGCCGAGGTGATGGTGACCGGCACCCCGGTCATGATGCAGGACAGCATCGACGAGCTGGTCTCGAAGATGCCGTTGATGATCGTCTTGGTGGTCTTCGTGACCGGCCTGCTGATGTTCCTCACCTTCGGCTCGCTGGTGCTCCCGATCAAGGCCGCGCTCATGAGCGCGCTCGGCCTCGGCTCCACGCTCGGCATCCTGACCTGGATCTTCATCGACGGCCACGGCGCGGGCATCCTGAACTTCACGCCACAACCGATCATGTCACCGGTCCTGGTGCTGATCGTGTCCGTCATCTACGGCCTGTCCGTGGACTACGAGGTATTCCTGTTGTCCCGCATGGTCGAAGCGCGCGCCCAGGGCGCGAGCACGACCGAGGCGGTGCGTGCGGGTACGGCGCAGACCGGTCGCCTCATCACGGCCGCCGCGCTCATCCTGCTGGTGGTCACGGGTGCGTTCGCGTTCTCCGATCTGGTGATGATGCAGTACATCGCCTACGGCATGGTGGCGGCGCTGTTCATCGACGCGACCGTGCTGCGCATGCTGCTGGTCCCGGCGACCATGAAGCTGCTCGGCGACGACTGCTGGTGGGCGCCCAAGTGGATGAAGAAGATCCAGCAGAAGATCGGCCTGGGCGAGCCCATCCTCGACGATGAGCGGCCCGGCGGTGGCGAGGTGATCGACCTGGTCAAGACGACCCCGGTCACCGACCCGGTCACCATGCAGATCCCGCTGCTGGCCGATGGTTCGGTGCCGTCGCGGCCGCGCAAGCCGCGTCCGCGCCGCACCGTCGACATCGACAGCGAGGCGCCGACCCAGCGCATCGACACGCCCGAGCCGACCCCGCCGACCGCCGCTCCGGCGCCGGAGGCGGATCGGCCCGCGCCCGGATTCCCTTCCGCCACCGCGCGTCCCGGCCACGGCGTGACGCCGTCGACCAGCACGGCACCGGCCTTCGTCGCCAATCCCGGCGGCTTCGGCACGCCCGGCCCGCTGTCCGGACTCGTCGCGAATCCCGAATCGGATTCTCCCGCCGGGGTTCCCGGCCCGGCGAGTCAGACGACTCCGGCGGAATCCGGCAGCGCGCTTCCGCCCCGCCGGGTGGTCAGCGCGGCCTCGCCGGATGCGCCGACCACCGAACTCGGTTCCGGTCCATCGGCCCGGGGTCCGGTGGCCCCGCACCCGATCGGCGACTTCGCCTCGCCCAGTAAGGAAGCGGCGCGCGGCGACGACGGGAACCTCACGCCTCCGGCCCCGCGCCCGACGGCGCAGCCCGGCGCGGTGCCGTCGGTCTCGCAGCCCGAACCGCCTGCCGCACCGGCGGATCCGCAGCCGCCCGTGGTCGGTTCCGGCCGGGTGCTGCCGCCCGCGGCGACGCCGAAGCTCCCGCCGCATCCGGCCACTCGGGCCCAGCTCTACCAGCCGCAGCCCGAACCCGAGCCGTTCCGGCCGGAGGCCGACTCGTTCCCGCCGCAACCCGCCGAGCCGGTGCCGCCGCAGCCTGTGGAACCGTTCTCGCCGCAGGCGGGGGAGTCCGCGGATTCCGCAGCCACGGAGGCACATCCGACGCATCACGCGACGGAGGACGAGGCTTCCGGCGGTGGCCGCAGCAATATCGAGCAGTGGATGTCGGACCTGCGCTCGAACCGTCGCAAGCCCAACCCCGAAGAGGACGCCAAGCATCGAGGCGGCGAGGGACGGCAGGTCAGCGTGAACGAACTGCTCCGCCGCCAGAACCGCGACTGATCCGGACACCACGAACGCCCGGCCGAATCCTCGGCCGGGCGTTCGTCTTTCGGTCCGCTACGCGGTCGGCGTGCGCGCGCCCATGTCGGCGAAGGCCCGCGCGTAGCGGGTGCCCACCACCAGCAACAGCACCCCGACCACCAGGAACGCACCGGCGCGGAGCAGGCCGTCCAGGGTCGCCAGGTCGAACAGGAAGAGTTTGGCGAGAGCGGCGGCCGTCACCAGCAGTCCCGCGGCCAGTGCGACCTTCGCCCGCTGCGGAGTCCGGGCGAGCCGGCGCAGACCGAAGAGGAGGGCGGCCGTGGCCGTGACCATCCAGATGACGGTCGCGATGGCGTGCCCGGCGCGGAATCCATTGTGATCACCGGTGGCGACACCCAGCGAGACCGTCAGCGCCGTCACCGCGTACAACCCGGCGATCCCGGCGAACACCGACAGCGTGGTGGCGTCGGATTCGCTCTCCAGCAATCCGATTCGGCGCGCGCACCACGCGGCGACGCCCAGCACGCCCAGCGCGGTGACGGCGACCAGCGCGGTCGACATGCCCAGGTGATCCTCGGCTTCCGGTTGGTAGGTCAGCACGCCGGGATTGGTTCGGACGACGAAGGTCAGCGCACCCAGGCCGCCGTAGGCCGCACCGATTCCCGCCGCCACCCGCGACGACCGCTGGCCCGCCACCGCCAGGAATCCCATGGCGACCACGAACAGCGCCAGCGGCAGGGTCTGCACATCCGTTACCCCGAGGCAGGCTTCGAGCAGCGCGAACGCGCCGACCAGCGCGGACGTCACCACCAGGTGTCCCGGAATCCGTGCGGCGGCACCGAGTTTCGGCAGCATCGGCATCGCGGCGAGCACCAGCAGGACCACCCCGAAGACGCCGGAGACGACCACCGAACCGGCGCGGTCGAACATGATCGGTGCGGCCAGCAAGGGCAGGGCCGAGGCCGCGAAGCTCAGGCTCGCCGTCACGTCCCCGGCACGTCGCCGCCCGCTGAGAATCGCGCCCGCCAGGCCCGCGACCGCGACCATGATCGCGGCGGCCAGCGTCTCGTGCCGGTCCGAGACCGGGCCCGAATCCAGTGCCGTACCGATCACCGCGATCAGGGTGGCGAGCACCGCCGGAATCGTGCGCACCACATGCAACCAAGGCCAGTCCCGCACCAGATGCACCGCGAGAGCGGCGATCTCGAGAACGATGAGGAACCCCAGCAGCTCCACCGTGATCCCGCTGGTCACGAACGGGGCCAGCACCGCCGCGCCCGCGACGACCAGCACGGCCAGCACCTGCGCCCGCCACCGCACCGCCAGCGCCACCCCACCCGCCGCGATCCCCAGTGCGACACCATATCCGGCTATCGGATTCAGCCAGCCGTAGAGCGTGGTCATCGCGATGACATCCAGGTATCCCCCTGCGATACCGGTGGCCGCCAACGCGATTCCCCCGACCCGACCGCCCGCCTTGCCGTACACCCGGGTCCCCGCCGCGACGAGCGCACCCGAGAACAGCGCGCCGACAGCGACTCTCGGCACAGGACCGAAGAACCCGGCCTGTGCCGCCAGCACCAGCAGCATGACCACGCCGATGAGCGTGACCGCGACACCCGCCACCGCGAGCGCCCGGCTGATCACCCCTTCGCGCTGCCACCACGGCGCCCGAATCGGCCGCGCGTACGCAGTGCGACGCTGCTGTGCCAGCGGCGGCATCGGCTGATAGGCGGGCGGTGGCCACGCCATCCCCCCGACGCGCGGCGTGCTGCCCACGGCTGCCGGAACGCCCTGTCCCGCAGCCGGTCCCGCGCCTGTCACGGAGGTCGGCGCTGCCGCCCAGATCGGGGCGGAATCCGGAACGGGCTGTCCGGCGGAGGCTCCGACGCCCGGTGCGGACGCCCTACCCTGGCCGACACCCGGTGCACTCGGCGAATTCTGGCTGCTTCCACCACTATTCGCGAGCGGGAACGGACTCCACGCAACCGCGCCGCCCCCGGCTTCACCGCCTGTTCCGCCGGCGGCACTGCCCGTCACCCCCGGACGGCGATGGCCGGGATCCGCAGCCGGAGACTGGTTTCGCGCCAGTAGTGCAGCGAAAGGACGCGCTGATTCATCGGCCGGGCCGGTAGTGGCTGTGTTCGCACCGGTAGGGGTCGAAGCGGCCGGGGCGGGAGTGAGCGAGGGAGCGCCCGACATCGGGTATGCGGCGGTGGGCGCAGGCGCGGGGATCGGCTGCGACGTGGACTGCGGGTTTTCCGCGGCGAGCTGGCGGCGGAAGGTTTCGAGGTCGCGGCCGAGGACGTTCAGGTGCTCGCTGAGCGAGGTGAATTCAGTCGACAGCCGCGCGATCAGGCGAGGATCGATGGCGAGATTCATGTCCGCCATACTTTCGACCTGGACGTTTGGTCACATGAGTAGAAACACCCGCGCTGCGCACGATTACTACGCGAGGGGGCGGGCCGGGCCGGAACTCGCCGGTCAGGCGGGGTGAACCGGGGCGGCCGCGCGGGCGACGGTGGCGCGGATCTCAGCGGTGATCAGGTCGGGGGCCTCGAGCATGGGGACATGGCCGAGGGCCGCGAGCGGGCGCACGTCGACGGTCGCGGTCGGGGTCAGCGGCATGTAGACGTGGGGCGGGAGGACGCGGTCGTTCAGCGGCAACAGGATGGTGGTGGGCACGGCCAGCTCGGCCAGGCGGGTGAAACCCGTTGAGAGATCCGGATCTTCGGCCAGGTCGTCGACGATGGCGCACTCGGTGATGGCGCCGGTCATGGCCTTGGCCAGGTAATTCGGGACGTCGGCGGGCCGGTTCGCGAGCAGGGGCAGGAGCAGGCTGCGCAGCGTCGGCAGGCTCGGCTGCTGGCCGGGGCCCAGGCCGATGAGCGGGCCGAAGGCGCGGAACTTGCGCAGCAGGGAGTCCGCGGCGGCCGGGGCCCGCCACAGGCCCGCGGGGGCGATGGCGGTGCAGGAGCGGGCACGGCCGCGGGCGGCGAGTTCCAGGGCGATCCAGCCGCCGAGCGAATTGCCCGCGATATGCGCGGTATCCCAACCGGATTCGTCGAGCAGGCGTTCGCAGTGGTCGACCAGGGCGGCGACGGTGGCCGGCCGGGCGGCCTCGGGTCCGCCCCAGTGACCGGGCAGGGTGGGGGCCAGGATGCTGTGGCCGGCCAGCTCGTCCAGGACCGAACCCCAGGACTGCCAGGTGAGCAGAACACCGTGCAGGAGCAGCAGCGGTTCGCCCTCGCCGGATCGATGCACTGCCTCCGGAATCTGGACGCCTTCCACCATGGTGGCGACCTTACATTCCGGATCCGATTGCCGCCGGGTCGGTTACGCGCCGTTGAGGAAGCGCTTCCAGTTGGTCCCGAAGGGATGCTTCGCCTTCACCGAGCTGAACCGCAGCCGGCCGTGCACGATGATGTGCAGCGGTCCGATGGGCGGGCCGTTGCGGACCTTGGTCTCGGCGCTGGACGCCACCAGGTCGAGGCTGTTCATATCGACGGTGGCCTCGGGCGGCACGATCAGCTCCAGCGAGCCGCAGATGTCGTCGACGTGGATCTCCACCACCTGGGTGGACATGACGGCCTGGGTGAAGTCCAGGCGCACACTGCCGCACAGGCTGTTGATCATCATCGACGGCGGCACCTGCCAGGCGCCCTTGCGTTCCACGCTGGACAAGCGGGCGCGAATCACATTGCCCGGCATGGCCGGTGCCATCGGCATGCGGTGCGCGGTCACGTATCGGGGCTGCGGCTGCGCGTACGGCGGCGGCGCGGCCTGGACGGGCTGGCCCACCAGGCGGACGCCCGGCAGATCGACCAGCACGGTATTGAGTTCGCCACGGGTCTTGGCCGCGAGCGCGGTGTCCATGCGCTCGGTGAATTCCCCCAGCGACAGCATGCCCAGCCCGACCGCGCGCTGCAGCAGCCGTCCGACATGTTCGCGTTCGACATCGGATACTCGCAGATCCCGGTCGCCGATCACGGCGTTGCCGGTAGCGATCGCGGAAACCGCTTCAGGACCTCCCATGCTTCGAGGCTAGCCAGCGCGGGGCCGCCACCGCATCAGGGCAATCCCTGATCCGCTCCCCCACTCGCGGCCCGGTCGACGGCTATTCCAGCCCCTGCTCGATGGCGTAGCGGGTCAGTTCGACGCGATTGCCGAGCTGGAGTTTGCGCAGGGTGGACTGGACGTGGTTCTCCACCGTGCGGTGGCTCAGGCTCAGCCGCGTGGCGATCTGCTTGGCGGACAAGCCCTTCGCCACCATGCGCAGCACCTCGGTCTCGCGGTCGGTGAGGGCGGGACGGTGGGGTTCGTCGCGGTCCTCGGGGGTGTTGGCGATGCGGCGGAACTCCCCCAGAACCAACCCGGCCAGGCCGGGGGTGAAAACCGCCTGACCGGCCGCGGTGGCGTGCACCGCATCCAGGAGTTCGGTGGCCGAGGCGCTCTTGACCAGGTAGCCGGTGGCCCCGGCCTTGATGGCGTCGAGGACGTCGTCGCGTTCGGCGGAGGCCGAGAGCACCAGCACCCGGGTGCGGGGTGAGACGCGCAGGACCTCGGCGGTGGCGTCCGCGCCGTTGCCGTCGGGCAGCTGCATGTCCATCAGCACGACCCGGGGCTGGACCGCGCTCGCGCGGGCCCCGGCCGAGCGCACCCCGTCGGCGGTGGCGACCACGTCGAAGCCGGCCTCGGCGAGGTCGCGGGCCACGCCTTCGCGCCAGATCGGGTGGTCGTCGACCACCATCACCGTGATCCGCCGCTCCGATTCAGACATATCCGCCTCCCGATCTCCTCGTCGTCCGCCAGCGGCCTCTCATTGTCGCCCCGCCAGCGGCACCCGGAACTCCCATTCCGCGCCCGCCCCCTCCTCGCCGTCCTCCGGCACGGCCTCGAACAGCAGGTGCGCGGTGCCGCCGAGGGCCGCGATGCGGCCCACGATAGAGCGTGAAACACCCATGCGCCCTTGGTCTTCGGCCTGGGCGAGGCGGCCGGGCGCGATGCCGGGGCCGTCGTCGCGGACGCTCACGATGAGTTCGTCGCCGGTGTCCTCCAGCAGCACATAGGCTTTCGCTCCAGGCCCGGCGTGCTGGACCACATTGGCGAGGGCGGCGGCCACGGCGGCGGCGATCTCCCGGGCCTCCCAGTGGCCCAGTGGCACCGGATCGCCGGGCGTCGAGACGAACACGGACGGCGTGGCCTGGGCGGTGAGCAGCGGGCGCAGGTCCTCCTCGGGGCCGCCGGCGTCGGCGCGGGCGCCCTGTTCGGAGATGAGCACCCGCAGCGCCACCTCCTGTTCGCCCGCGCGCTGCGCCAATTCCGTTGTCGGCCCGCCGATCTCGGTGCCGCGCCGCTTGATGTAGCTGAGCACCTGCAGGACCCCGTCGTGCACTTCCCGCGCCAGCCGTTCGCGCTCCTGGGCGGCCGCGGTGAGCCGCACCGCGCGTTGCAGTTGCGCGTGCGCCCGGCGGGCGGTGTTGGAGGCCAGGCCCAGGGCCAGGCCGGTCGAGATCAGGACCGGCAGGGTGGCGTCGCGCCAGACGTCGAAGTCCCATTGGGCGCGGGCGGTGATGACGGCGGCGGAAACCAGCAGGCCCGAGCAGACGCCGCCCAGCGGTCCCCACAGAATCGCCGCGGAGACAACGGCATTGGCCGCCCACAGCGTGGTGGGCAGCGTCTGATGGTGGTGGTACCAATCGTAGGAGGAGACCAGGCGGGTGGCGAAGATGAGGGCGATCACCACCAGGTGGTCACCGATCACGACGGCGGTGCGCACCCGCGGTTCGTAGCGAATCCGCCACTGCGACAACAGCACCGCCGAGATCCCCGACCACACCGCCATGATGGCGATCAGCGCCCAGCTCAGCCGCTGATCGGTGTAGTAGGACACCGAGGCGACCTGCTGCCCCACCGCGTACAGCAGCGTGACCAGCCGGAACGCCTGGACCGCTCGCCACAGCGGGGCGGAGGCGGCCCAGTCGGGATCGGGTTCAGTCCGCGTCGTCATCGGGGTTGTCGGGTTCGGCGTGGAACATGGCATCGCGCGGATCGCCGGAATGCAGATCCTGGTAGGCCTCTTCGGGCGAGTCGGCCAGCAGCGAACGCATGGCGGTATTGAGCACCGCCACGAACGGCACCGCGAGCAGACCACCGGCCAGACCGGCCAGCACCACGCCCGAGGCGATGGCCAGCACCACGGCGAGCGGGTGGATGCGCACCGCCCGGCCCATCAGCAACGGTTGCAGCACATGGCCTTCCAGCTGCATGACCGCGATGGTGATGCCCAGCACGATGAGCGCGGTCACGAGCCCCTTGGTCATGAGCGCGATGAACACCGCCACCGATCCGGCGATGAACGAACCCACGATCGGGATGAACGCGCCGATGAAGACCAGCGAGGCCAGCGGAAGCGCCAGCGGCACACTGAGAATGGCCAGGCCCGCGCCGATGCCGATGGCGTCCACGGCCGCCACCATGACCGTGGCCCGCACGAATCCGGTCAGCGTGCCGAAGCCCAGCCGCCCCGCGACCCGCACCCGGTCACGGTGTGCGGTCGGGACGAGCCGGGTGACGAACTCCCAGATCTGGTCGCCGCCGTAGAGGAAGAAGATGAGGATGAACAGGGTCAGGAACGCGCCGGTGAAGAATTCGGTGATGACCGTGGCGGTGGTGAGCGCCCCGTTCGTCAACGCTTCCTTGTTCGATTCGATGCTCTTGACGATGGTGTCGCCCGCATTGCGGATCTGATCGTTGCTCAGGTGCAGCGGTCCGTTGATCAGCCAGTCCTGTACCTGATGCACGGAGGTCGTGAACTCGCCCGACAACTCCGGCACACCGGAGACCAGCTTCTCGATGACGAAGGTCATGATCCCCGCGAGCAGCCCGAGCGACCCGACCAGCGCCACGAACACGCCGATCGCGCGGGGCACTCCGAACCGCTGCATCCAATTCACCAGCGGCGCCATCAGCGCGGCGCCCAGCAGCGCGATCGAGATCGGAATCGTGACCGCCGACAGCTTCCGGGCCAGGTAGGCGAGCGCGAGCACCGCCGCGAAGATGATCAGCATCCGCCAGCACCACTCGGCGGCCTGCCGCACGATCGGGTGCACGGCCTCGCCGTCCTGACGGCGCACGCCGCCAGACTTGCCGGATCTGCTGGACGCTGCCTGCACCTCGCTCACGCAGGCGAGCCTAACGGCCCGAACGTCCGCAGGCATGCACCCACGACATCGATCGCGGGTTCGCCCGGCTTGACGAGCGGTTCGGGTCCACGCAGGATCGATCACGGGATGGATGATTCGTGCTGGTAGGTCTGTTGGGTCCGGTGATGGTGGAGGCCGCGGACGGGACGCGGGCGGCGGTCGGGGGTCCGCGGGTGCGGGCACTGCTCGGATTGCTGGCGCTCGAAGCCGGGCGGGTGGTGCCGGCGGCGCGGCTGGTGGACGGGGTGTGGGGCGAGGACCCTCCGGCGGGGACCGGGAATGCCTTGCAGACCTTGGCGAGTCGATTGCGCACCGCGGTGCCGATGGTGCGCAACGACGGGGGCGGGTACGTGCTCGACGTGCCTCCCGAGGACGTCGACGCGCATCGGTTCGCGGGTGAGATCGAGGCGGGGCGGGCCTTGCTCGCGGAGGGGGAGACCGAGCGCGCCGCCAGGTGTTTCGATGCCGCGCTCGCCCTGTGGCGCGGGGAGCCGTTGGTCGATGCGGGGGACTCGGAGGTATTGCGCGCGGCGGCACTGCGATTGACCGAGCAACGGCTCGAAGGGATCGAATTGCGGGCCGACGCCCTGCTGGCGCTGGGCCGGGGTGGCGAGGTGCTGCGTGAGCTCCACGCGGAAGTCGCGGCCCACCCGTTCCGCGAGACGCTGGCCGCGCGACTGGTGCGGGCGCTGGCGGCGGCGGGACGACCGTCCGAGGCGATGCGGGAGTACCAGCGCGTCGAGGCCCTGTTGCGGGAGGAGCTCGGCACCGCACCGGCCGAGGTGTTGCGTTCGGCGCTGGCCGAATTGCACGCGGACGCACCCGCTGTATCCGCTGTATCCGCGATCGAGGAACCGGCCGTCCCCCGGGCGTCCGCGCCACCGCTGCCCCGGCGGCACACCAGCTTCGTCGGACGCGGACCGGATGTGGAAGGCGTGCGGCGGGCCTTGCGCGAGGCCCGATTGGTGACGCTGTCGGGTACCGGGGGCGTCGGGAAGACCCGGCTGGCCGTCGAGACGGTCGGGGCGCACGCCGCGGACTGGGCCGATGGTTACGCCTTCGTCGAACTGGCCGCGCTGGAACGGGAACGGGCCGACCGGCCGGCTGTGACCGCGGTCGGAGTCGCGATAGCGAACGTGCTCACGCGGTTCGAGGGACCCGACGAGCTGTGCTCGGGGTGGGCCGGAGTGCTGGAGCGGACGCTGTCCGGCCGCCGAATGCTGTTGGTACTCGACAATTGCGAGCATGTCGTGGAGGCGGTCGCGCGCCTGATCGACGATCTGCTGCAGCGCCTGCCCCTGCTGCGGGTGCTCACCACCAGCCGGGAGCCCATCGGCGTGGACGGCGAGCGACTGTATCCGGTCCGGACTCTGGACCTGCCCCGGGCCGAAGCCGATTTCCCGGCGGCCACTGCCTCGCCGGCGGTGCGGCTGTTCATCGACCGCGCGACCGCGGCGCTGCCGGATTTCACGCTGTCCGAGAGCAATTCGGCGGAGGTCCGCACCATCGTGCGCAGCCTCGACGGCATGCCGCTGGCCATCGAGCTGGCCGCCGCGCGCCTGCGGAGCCTGCCGCTACCGGAGCTCAGCGCACGGCTCGCCGATCGTTTTCGGCTGCTCACCAACAACACTCGGCACGCGGAACCGCGTCATCGGACGTTGCAGGCGGCCGTCGCATGGAGTTGGGAGCTGCTCACCGAAGCGGAAGCGGCTGCGGCCCGGCGGTTTTCGATCTTCGCGGGAGGCGCGAGCCTGGACGCCGCGACCCGGGTGTGCGGTCCGGACGCCATCGACATGGTCGACTCCCTGGTGGCGAAGTCGTTGGTGGACTTCGATGGGCAGCGCTATCGCATGGCCGAAACCATCCGCGCCTATGCCGCCGCGGAATTGACCGCGGCCGGCGAGGCGGACGAGGTCGCTCGCCTCCATGCCGACTGCTTCCTCGACTTCATCGACGCCGCGGCCCAGGGATTGCGCACAGCGGCACAACCCGATTGGCTCGCGCGGCTGATCACCGAACACGGCAATTGCGACGCCGCGCTGCGGTGGGCGCTGGACACGGGCGACGGCGAACGCGCGGTTCGCCTGTACGGGAATCTGGTCTGGTATTGGCTGCTGCGCGGCTTGCGCGGCGACATCTCCGCACGCCGCCGCGAGGTCCTCGCCCTGGTCGGCGACGCGCCGCCGCCGGAGTGCACCGGAGCCTATCTGGCCTGCCGGTACGCCGAAGAGCTGCCCGCGTACTTCACCAATATCTGGTGGGGTCAGATCCAGGACAGCACCGGGGAATTCGAGCGGCTGACGCGCTCGGCCCTCACCGAGAAACGGCCTCCGCACCCGATGTTCGTGCTCATCCTGGCGCTGCGTGACCTGCTCGGCGACGACGACGGCCTGCTGACCGAGTGCATCACCTCCGACGATCCGTGGCTACGCGGAAACGCACTGATCGCCAAGGGTTTCGATGAACTGGGCGGTGACCATCCGGCCCGCGCCCTGCCCACTCTCGAGGCGGCCGTGACCTGCCTGGGCAGGTATGGTGACGCCCGCTCGCACAGCCGCGCCCTGATCTCCCTGGCCAGCTATCGGACCCGAATGCTCGGCCTCGACAGCGCCCGCCCGCTGATCACGAGCGCGCTGGGCCTGCTCAACCCCGACCTGGGCGCCGGTGAGCGCATGGGGGTGCACCTCTTCGCGGCGGAGATGTACCTGGTCGGCGGCGATACCGACAGCGCGGCAACCCATCTCGAGCGGGCCGAGGCCCTGTTCACCCCGCACCTGATCCCCTCGCCCGGCCGCTTCCTGGCGGCGACGCAGGCGCACCTGGCCCACCTGCGCGGCGACAACGACCGCGCGCTGGAGCTGTTCCGGCGGATGTCGGAACAGCCGCTGCCCGCCGGACCCCCACCCGCCCGATGCCACGACACCGTCCGCTTCGTGAACCTGGTCTTCGTGAGCACCGTGTACGCGGCCACCCTGGTCGCGGCGGACCGGCCGGACGACGCGCTGCCCGAACTGGCCGTGGCCCGCGAGCTGGCCGCCCAGACCTCGGCGGCGCTGCTGGCCGAGGTCGGCATCGGTTACGCCCTGGTCGATCTCGCGCTAGGCGCGCCGGGTCGGGCGGCCCGTGTTCTCGGCGCGACCGACCGGATCAACCGCAGGGCCGGGGTGAGCCGGATCGGACCGTTCCGGCGACGGGCGCTCGACCGAGCGGAAGCCGCGCTCGGACCGGTGCGGTCGAGCTCGGAATTCCTTGCGGGCGCGCGGCTCACCGACGAAGAGGTGCTCGACCTGCTGCGTACCGCGCGCTGACAACGACCGTCAGCGAACGGTACGCACCGCGCTGGATCCTCGGGACACGCATCCCACCGATCCAGGAGTGTCATGTCCCTTCCCCCGGGTGAGCGCGCGATGAAGACGCTGGTCACCGCCGCTCACATCTACATGATCATCGGACTGATCTCCGGGTTCTACTACCGCGAGATCACCAAGATCCACCATTTCACCGGGCAGTCGGAACTCGGTGTCGTGCACACCCACGTGCTGGCGCTGGGCATGCTGTTCCTGCTCATCGTGCTGGCTCTGGAGAAGCTGTTCACGCTCAGCGCCCAGAACAGGCTGTACGGCTGGTTCTTCTGGCTGTACAACGGCGGCCTGGCCCTCACCGTCGCGGTCATGACGCTGCACGGCACCCTCACCGTGCTGGGCAAGGACAGCAACGAGGCCATCGCGCTGGTGGCGGGCCTGGGCCACATCCTGCTGACCGCGGGGCTGGTCGTCTTCTTCATCACGCTCGGCAAATGCGTCGGTGACAGCCGAACAGCGCGCACCGCAGCGGAATTCGCCGAGCAGGGGGCAGCGTGACCACCGGCGTGGACGGTGCGCTGTGGACGCGGGACGCGGTCTCGCTGGCGGCGATGATCGCGGCGGGCGAGGTCAGCGCGACCCAGGTCGTCGAGGCGCATCTCGAGCGGATCGAGCAGGTCGATTCCGGAATCGGCGCGCTCACCACGGTATTCACCGAGACCGCCCGGGCCGAGGCGGCCTCGGCCGACCGCCGGACGCCGACCGGGCCGCTGCACGGGGTTCCGGTCACCGTCAAGAACAACCTCGATGTCGCGGGCAGCCCGACCACCTGGGGCGTGGCGGCCTTCGGCCAGGCCGTCGCGACGGCGGACGCGCCCGCGGTGGCCGCACTGCGGCGGGCCGGGGCGATCGTCATCGGGCGAACGAACATGCCGGACTTCGCCACTCGCTGGCACACCGACAACGACGCGGCGGGCCCGACGGTGAATCCGTGGTATCCGACGCGCAGCCCCGGCGGTTCCAGCGGGGGCGACGCCGCCGCGGTCGCGGCGGGCATGACACCGCTGGGCCTGGGCACCGACTTCGGCGGTTCGCTGCGCGTCCCCGCCGCGTTCTGCGGAATCGCCTCCCTGCGCACCACGCCCGGCCGGGTGGCGGTGGCCTCGAGCCTGCCCGGGGCCGCACCCGGGCCGACCAACCAATTGTTCGCGGCGCCGGGGCCATTGGCGCGCACCGTGCGCGATCTGACGACCGCCTTCGAGGTCCTCAGCGACAGTGCCGACCCGCGCGACCCCGGCTGGATTCCGGTGCGCGACACGTCCGATACCGATCTCCCGGCCGTCGCCGTCATGCTCGGCGACGAGATCGATCCGCAGGTGCGGGCCGCGCTGGTCGGCTGCGCCGACGCCCTCGCCCACGCGGGACATCCGGTGGCCGAACTGGATCCGCCGCAAGTGGGCGAGGTGGCGGCCGACTACGGCCGGCTGGTCTCCACCGAGGTGGTGGTCCATCGCCGCGAAGCCATGCGGCGATTCGGCAGCACCGGCCTGAACGTCTTCGTGGACGCGGTGATCGACCTGTTCCCGCCGCTGGATCTGGCGGGCTACCTGACCGCGCTGGGCGAGCGCCTCACCCGCCGCACGGCCTGGTCCCGCTTCCTCGCGGAGCACCCGATCGTGCTCGGCCCGGTCTCGACCGAACTGCCCTGGCCGGTCGGCTACGACCTGGGCGGCACCGCCCAGGTCGCGACCATGTACGCGGCGCACCGGCTCACGATCGCCGCCAACTACCTGGCCCTGCCCGCGGTCACCGTTCCCGCGGGCCTCTCGGCAGAGGGCCTGCCCATCGGGGTCCAGCTGATCACCGCACCGTTCGCCGAGCTGCGCGCGCTGCGGGCCGCCGCCCATCTCGAGGCGGCCTTCCCGATGCCGACGCCGATCTCCCCCGCAACCTGCCCGACCACGCTGTAGAGAAGGGAATCCTCATGTCACACAACACTTTGCGCTCCGCCGTGCGCGGACGAGTACTGCTGCCCGGCGACGCGGAGTTCGAGGCCGCGCGGACGCCGTGGAATCTGAGCGTCGACCAGCCGGTCGCGGCGGTCGTCCACGTCGAGAACGCCGATGACATGGCCGCCGTGGTCCGCTACGCGCGCGACGCGGGTCTGTCGGTGACGGCTCAGCCCAACGGGCACGGCGCTTCCGGCGATACCGCCGGGGCCATCCTGGTGCGCACGCGCCTCCTCGATCGGGTCGAGGTGGATCCGGTGCGGCGACGCGCCCGCGTCGGCGCGGGCGCCACCTGGGGCGAGGTGCAGGCGGCGGCCGCGCCGCACGGTCTGACCGGGCTGGCCGGCAGCTCCCCGGTGGTCAGCGTCGTCGGCTATACCCTCGGCGGCGGATTGTCGTGGTTCGGCCGCGCGTACGGCTGGGCGGCCGACAGCGTCCGCGCCTTCGACATCGTCGACGCCGACGGCCGCGGCGCCCGGGTCACCGCGGAATCCGACCCGGAACTGTTCTGGGGACTGTGCGGCGGCGGTGGCGATTTCGCGCTGGTGACCGCGATGGAGTTCGACCTGCACCCGGCCGCGGCCCTTTTCGGAGGCACGATCGCCTGGCCGGCCGCGCACACCGAGGCGGTCCGCGACGCCTTCCTCGACATCACCGGCCAGGCGCCGCCCGAGCTCACCGTCTGGCTCAATCGGCTGCGGCTCCCGCAGCTGCCCCCGATGATCACGATCGCGGCCGCCTACCTGGGCGATCCAGCGCGCGGGCGGGAACTGCTGCGGCGCCTGGACACGATCGACGGCAAGCTCGGGGACACCCGCCGGGAGTTGTCCCCGGCCGAGGTCGGCGCCATCGTCCCCGAACCCACCGACCCCGCACCGGGCCTGGTCCGCACCGAACTGCTGACCGCGCTGGACGACACCGCCGCCGAGATCCTGCTGGACACATCGATCGATCCCCTGTTCGGCATCCAGCTCCGCCACCTGGGAGGCGCGCTCGCCGAGCCCACCCGGGGCGCGGTCCCGGCCTTCGCCGAGTCCTACTCCCTGGCTCTGCAGGCCGTCGGCTCCGACCCCGACACCGTCGCCGCCGCGCACGCCACCCAGAAGCGCATCGTCTCCGACCTGGGCGCCCGGGTCACCGGCCGCAAGCCCTACACCGTCCTGTCCCCCGGCGACAGCCTCGCCGACGTCTTCGACACCGGAACCCTCGACCGGCTGCGAACCCTGAAGCGGACCCGCGATCCCCACGGCGTCTTCCGCGCCAACTTCCCGATCCCCCACTGACCTTCGATTTCGAGCCCGAGCCCAGGCTTCTCCGTGCCGCGCCGCTGGTGATCCATCGCTTGCACGGTGAAGCCGAGGCGGGACGGGACCGCTAGATTGGTGATCGTGTCAGCGCCCTTGGAAGCGGTCAAACAGACCATGAAAACACGCTGGCCGCTGTATCTAGCTTCTATGCTCGCGGCCAACGCGTTCGGCGCTGTCCTGGTGTGGGCTTTCATTCAGTACGGGTTGCCGGTTCCGGAAGGGGAGACCAGTGCGACCCGGCAGACCGGGTTCTTGATTCCGACGGTCGTGGTGTTGGTGGCGGGGTTGTTGAGTGTGGCCGCGTCGGCGTTCATGCTGCGGCCGGTCATGCGGTGGCAGATGCGGGGTGGGCCGCCGTCGCGGCAGGAGCAGATGTCCGCGCTGCACGCGCCGCTGCGGCAGGCCATCGTGCATCTGGTGTTGTGGCTGGTCGGCGGTGGCGTGCTGGCGTCATTGATCATCGTGCGGACGCCGGAGCTCGCGGCGGCGGTGATCGTCACCGAATGTATGGCCGCCACCATCGTTTTCGGGTTCACCTACATGCTCGGGGAGCGGATTCTGCGGCCGGTCGCGGCCGAAGCGCTGACCACGGGGGCCTTCGATCACACGCTGACGCCGGGCGTCGGCACCCGGATGGCCATGACCTGGGGCATGGGCACCTTCGCGCCGACCATTGCCATCGTGCTGCTCTGCGTCACCCAGATTTCTTCTCGCGTCCAGTTCTCCGCGCAGTCGCTGGCCGTCTCGATTCTCCTGTTGTGCGGCGTGGTGATCATGCAGGCGCTGGCGCTTTCCATGCTCACCGGCTCCTCCATTTCCGATCCCATCCGCCAGCTCAGCCAGGCCATCGACCGCGTGCAGGAAGGCGCGCGGGATGTGCAGGTGGAGGTTTTCGACGGCTCGGAAATCGGGCTGCTGCAGGTTGGCTTCAACCGAATGATGGGCGAGGCCGCGAAACGGCGGGAACTGCAGGAATTATTCGGCCAGCACGTCGGTGAGGATGTCGCGCGGCGCGCGTTGGAGTACGGCACCGAACTCGGTGGTGAAACCCGATTCGTGGCCGTGTTGTTCGTGGATATGGTCGGTTCCACCGCGACCGCCGCGGAACGCCCGCCGACCGAAGTGGTCAGCCTGCTCAACGAGTTCTTCCGCGTCGTGGTGGATGTCATCGACCGGCACCACGGGCTCATCAACAAATTCATGGGCGATGCCGCGCTGGCCATCTTCGGTGCGCCGCTGGACCGTCCGGACGCGCCGACCGCGGCCCTGGCCGCCGCCCGTGAGCTGCGCGAAGCCCTGCGCGAGGTGGCCGGACTGGATATCGGCATCGGCGTCTCCGCCGGACTGGCCGTGGCCGGGAATATCGGTGGCGCGAATCGTTTCGAATACACCGTGATCGGCGATCCGGTGAACGAGGCCTCCCGTCTCACCGAACTCGCCAAGGACCGCCCCGAACGGGTCCTGACCTCGTCGAGCGCACTGTTTTTCGCCGACGAGAACGAGCAGCGGCATTGGCAGACCGGCGAAGAGGTACAACTGCGGGGACGCCGCCGGAAAACCCGCCTGGCCTGGCCCTTGGAAAGCACCGACCCGACTGATGCAGACGAGGCGGCGGCGAGTTCGTTAGGCTGACGACGTGACGGCCCATGGGGAGCCGGCCGGCGATCCTTCGCCGCCCGCGAATAACTCGAACCGGGGCAGGTTCTGGTGGGCCAAATGGGTTCTCGGCGCCGCCTTGGTGGCACTGCTGATTTCCGAGGGCACTTATCTTTATCCGCGCCTGCACGACTCCTGGAAGAACCTCACCGAAATCCATTGGGGCTGGGTCACGGCCTGCATCGTGATGGCGGCGGTTTCCATGAGCGGATTCGGCCGCATCCAGAAACAGCTGCTGCACGCCGGCGGCGTCGAGGTGAGCCAGCGCAAATCGGTGGCGGTGGTGTACGGCGCGACCGGCATGTCGCTGACCCTGCCCGCGGGCCAGGTGTTCTCGGCCGCCTTCACCTACCGCCAGACCCGGCGCTGGGGCGCGAGCCCGATCGTGGCGTCCTGGCAGCTGGTGATGTCGGGCGTGGTGGCGGCGGGCGGGCTGGCGCTGCTGGGCCTGTTCGGCACGGTGCTGGCCGGGGATCGGGTCGGCCCGATGAAGGTGATCCTGACGCTGGGCACCATCGCCGCGCTGATCGGCGCGGTCAACTACGTGTCCCGGCACCCCGGCGGGGTCGAGGCGCTGCTGCGCCGAATCCTGCAGTGGATCAACCGTATCCGGCATCGGCCCGCCGACACCGGGATGGACAAGGTCGCCGAGATCCTGTCCCAGCTGGAATCGGTGGACCTGGGCAAACGCGATGGCGCGTGGGTCGTGGTGTGGGCGGTGGTGCACCGGCTCGCCGATGTCGCCTGCCTCGGCTTCGCCTGCTACGCGGTGGGCGCCGACCCGCGCTGGTCCGCGCTCATGCTGACCTTCGCGGCCGGAAAAGCCGTCGGCACCATCCCTTTGGCCCCGGGCGGCATCGTCTACGTGGACGCCACCCTCATCTACTCGCTGACCGCGGCGGCCGGACTGCCCGCCGCCCAGGCGGTGGCCGCGGCCTTCCTCTACCGCCTGATCAGCTTCATCCTGGTGGCCATCGTGGGCTGGATCGTCTTCCTCTTCCTGTTCCGCAAACCGCAGGCCGATGACGCGGAGTACGAGAAAGAGTTCGAGCAGCGCGGCAATTCGCTGGTCACCGACCGTCGACCCCCCCGCCTCCCCGGACCTGCAGCGGACGACTGAGAGCCGTCACCGGTTTCGCACCCGTGCCTGCGTGGAGAGCCGAAACCATTGTGGACGTACCCGGGGAGTTACCCCGAACGTCACGAAATCAGTTGTCACCGTGGCAGTCGAAGAACGAGCCGGAGCGTCCTCGACCGGTTGGGATGCAGTGTCCCTGCATAGACGCGCCGAGACAGCTCGATATTCTGTGGCCCGTGAGGAAACTGGTGCCGTTCGTCGTGGATGTCGTGCTCGTCGTGGTCTTCTGCCTCCTCGGGCGACGCAGTCATGACGAGGCCGTGCTGGGGGCGGGCCTGCTGCGGACGTTCTGGCCGTTCGGCACCGGACTCGTGCTGGGCTGGGTGATCGCCGTCGCGGTGGCCTCGGGCCGGGAGGGGGCCAGCGCGGCGAAGCGTTTCGACGGCCGCACCCTGTGGCCGACCGCCGTCATCATCTGGCTGAGCACCCTGATCGGCGGCATGCTGCTGCGCGCGGTGTCCGGTCAGGGTGTCGTCTTCAGCTTCTTCCTGGTGGCCGCGAGCTTCCTCGGCCTGTTCCTGGTCGGCTGGCGCGTGGTCGCGCAGGCCGTGCGGACCCGCTAGTCCGGGGAAGCCAGCGACTGGAGCAGCCGGGCCGCCACCCGCGCGGTCAGGTCGCCGCTGTCCGGATCGTCGATGTGGATGGCGAAGGCCAGGTCACCCATGGTGGCGATGAGCCACCCGTTGTTACCGGTGGTGGCGCCGAAAGCCTGGACGTCGCGATACCGGTTGAGGGCGGCCATTTCCGGCGCGCCGACCCCGTCGTGCAGCATGGCGCGCAGCCGGTCGGTGGCGCCGCCGGGCAGCGCGGCCAGGTCGGCCTCGGTGGTGGCCGGCTGCCCGATGGTGATCATCGGCTTGGGCACCTGTCCGTTGGCGATGGCGGCCGCCGCGATGGCCATGCCCCAGGGGCTGGCCAGCAGCGAGTCGGCGGCATTGCCGCGACCCACGTTCTCGGCGGCGTTCTTGCCGGTGGGCAACCGGCCGGTGGTCTCGTCCAGACCGGGCACCTTGAAGTCGATGCCGATGCCGAGCAGGCTGGCCGCGTCCGCGGCGTCGCCGACCGAGACATCCTGCGGCGCCTTGTTTTTGGTGACCGCGGCGACATTCTTGAACAGCTCGATCATGCCGCCGACCGGATACTGCCCGGTGAAGGCGACATTGCCGCGCTCGCTGGCCTGGTTGTTCTCCGCGGCCGCGACGACCGCGCCGCTGGAGGGCTGGATGGCCACGACTGAGGTGGGCGAACCGGTGCTCACCACCGCGTCCTCGGCGGCGCGCTGCAGGCGCTGATCCATGGTGGCCGGGATGTCCGGTCCGGGCGGGCCCTGCTCACCGGCCAGCTGGGTGACGAAGGTGCCGTCGGGCTCGAACAATTGCACGCCCCAGCCGGAGTGGGCGTCGCGATTGTCCAGCCAGACCTTGGTGAAGGCGTCCGTCAACGGCGACCAGATGCGGCGGTCGGCGGTGACGAGCTTGGGCTGCTTCTCCAGCACCACACCCGGGATGGGGGCCATGCGCGGCTCGAGGATATTGAAGTCGCCGTCACGCAGGTTGACCGCGATGACGGGCTTGCCCTGCGAGGCCGAAAGTTGTTGCATCAGCGCCGGACCGTCGATGAGCGGCGCGACCGGTGCGATGGCGGCGGCCAGCGCGTTGGTGGAGGCGACCGGGTCGGTGATCTTGGCCGGGTCCAGCTTGACCACATTGATGGTCTGCTCGGTCATCAGCGGCTGGCCGACGATGTCGTTCACCTTGGGTGAGGGCTGGGCGAAGGTGCGCACCAGCTTGGCGCTGCGCTTGGCGTCCATCTGCGGCATGACCAGGGCCGGGTCCCACGAGATGCGCCAGCCCACACTGAGTTTGCGGACGGTGCCCTGCAGGTCGTACTTCCAGTCCTTCTTGTCGCCGAAGTTCCATTCGCCGGTCATGGAGAAGAGTCCGGTCGTACCGTCCAGTCCGATGTACTGGGTCATGCGGTAGTCAGGCTTGCCGGGATCGAGGCCCTCGAAAACTTGCTTCAGCGTTGCCGAAGCCCCCGCCGGATAGGAAGTCAGTCGCGACGCCCCGTCGTAGTCCTTCTTGTCGATCAGCGTGGCGAACTTCTCGACCACCGCCTCCGCACCCGTCGATCGCTCCCGAAAACCACATGACCCCATCGCGATCGCGACGGCCGCCACACCCGCGAGTGCGATTGCACCCCGTACCCGGAAGCGGCGGGATCCCCACACATCCATATCGCCCACTCTTCACTCTGGCCACATCAGCAACAGGTCCACGGTACCGCGCTCCGACTGCCCGCGGTTCCACCTTTCCACCAGGCGTGCTTGTTCTGAGCACCACCATAGTGCCGAAATCGGTCAGCAGTGACCACTTACATGATCACCGGTCGGTTACGGCCCCTGGCGTATTCGAGACTCTCCAGACCATTCGGTTCTCACTGGTGACAGCCTTCCGGGCCATTCGGACCGAACCCGGCGAACCTCGTTCTCCCAGAGCGGAATCCACTCGGCCGGAAACGACGTAACGTTGTAATCAGTATTACAACTCCATGAGGTAAGTGAGAGTGACCAATATGAGACACGGACATCGTGGACACGGATTCGGACGGACCGGAGGCTGGCAGCAGGCCGACCTGCCCGACGTCTCGGACGCCCCCGACTGGTTCGCTGGACGATTGCCAGCTGACTGGTTCACCGGTCCCGCAACCCTCGAGATCGATCGCGACGAGATCGTCGTGGTCGGCGAACTCCCCCTCCCCGCAGCCGAACCCGCCGACGCACCCTCGGAGGGCGAGACCCCGGCCGGCGTACCGCAGGCCACCCGCGAGGGCGTCATCGCCCGCTTCCGGGAGACCACCCGCCCCGCCCGCATGCAGATCGCCCAGGAGGCCCAGGCCCGCTACGGCCGCAATGTCGCCTGGGGCGTCACGGTCAACGGCGAGCGAATCATGTTCACCCACCTGGCCGTTCCGGTCATGACCCGGCTGCGCCAGCCCGAGCGCAAGGTGCTCGACACCCTCGTCGACTCCGGCGTGGCCCGCTCCCGCTCCGACGCCCTGGCCTGGACGGTCAAGCTGGCCGGCAAGCACGCCGAGGAATGGCTCGAGGAATTGCGCTCGGCCATGCGCAAAGTCGACGACCTGCGCTCGGAAGGACCGCAAGGGCTGTAGCCGAGGGGGACCGCAGGGTCTGTAGCCGTAGAGTGGGCCCATGCCCGCAACCGCCCCGATCCTGGTGCTCAACGGCCCGAACCTGAACATGCTCGGCACCCGCCAGCCCGAGGTGTACGGGGCGGACACCCTCGACGACGTGGTGGAGCTGTGCCGCAAGACCGCGGCGCGGTTCGACCGGGAAGTCGTGGCGTTCCAGTCCAATCACGAAGGGGCGCTGATCGACCGGATCCATTCCGCGCGCGGGATGGAATCGGGGATCGTCATCAACCCGGGCGGGCTCACCCACACCTCGGTGGCGCTGCGCGACGCGCTGGTCATCCCGGAGGTGCCGATCGTAGAGGTGCACATCAGCAATGTGCATGCCCGCGAAGAGTTCCGGCACCACTCCTATGTCTCGCCGATCGCCACCGCGGTGATCGCGGGCCTGGGGATCCAGGGCTACGCGGCGGCGGTCGAATTCCTCTGCACGCGCTGAAATCGCTGTTCAACGGGCCCGGCTCACTGTGAGCCGGGCCCTTTTTCATGCCCGGATAAATAGCTTGAGCCCGTCAAAATGTAGTAGATATGCTACATGCGATCCGTCTTCTACTACGGAGGGGAACCATGACGGTCGGCGAAGACGTCGTACTCGACGTCGAAAACCTGCGCATGCGCTACGGCACCCGCGATGTCCTGCGGGACGTCACTTTCCAGGCCCATCGCGGTGAGGTGCTGGCGCTGCTCGGTCCGAACGGCGCGGGCAAGACCACCACCATCGAAATCCTCGAGGGCTTCCGCATGCGCTCGGCCGGACGGGTCGAGGTGCTCGGCGCGGATCCCGCGCACGGGGACGAGGCGTGGCGGGCCCGGCTCGGCGTGGTGCTGCAATCCTGGCGCGACCACGGCAAGTGGCGGGTGCGCGAACTACTGGACTACCTGGGCATGTTCTACCCGCCCTACGCCACCGAGACCATCCAACGGCCTTGGAACACAGACGAACTCATCGCCGCCGTCGGCCTCACCGAGCATGCCGACGCGAAGGCGATGACGCTCTCGGGCGGGCAGCGCCGCCGCCTGGACGTGGCCATCGGCATTGTCGGGCGCCCGGAGCTGCTGTTCCTGGACGAGCCGACCGCAGGCTTCGACCCGCATGCCCGCCGCGAATTCCACGACCTGGTCCACCGTTTGGCCGACGACCAGCACACCACCATCCTGCTCACCACCCACGATCTGGACGAGGCCGAGAAGCTGGCCGACCGCATTCTCATCCTGGCCGGCGGGCGCATCATCGCCGACGGTTCCGCCGATCAGCTCTCGCGCCGCATCGCCGGTGAGGCCGAGGTGAAGTGGACCCGCGAGGGGCAGCGCTTCGTGCACACCACCACCGAGTCCACGAAGTTCGTCCATGAGCTGTTCAGACAGTTCGGCGAGTCGGTGGAGGAGCTCGAGGTGCGCCGCGCGTCACTGGAGGACACCTATATGACCCTGGTGCAGCGGTTCGAATCCGGCCAGGGCGACGACGAATTGCGCAGTCTCGAGGAGGTTGTCCGATGAAACCGACGGCACTCGTGAATCCGACGACGGTCGCGGTGAAGGCCGGTTTCCGTCGGGGCCGCATCGAACTGATCCAGACCCTCACCAACGGAATGGACCTCTTCGCACAGTTCTTCTGGCCGGTGGCCACCATGGTCGCGGCGTTCTTCATGCGGCACGGCACCTTCCAGGGCACGGGAGTGGGACTCGGCTCACTGGCTCTGCCCAGCCTGCTCGGCATGATCGTGGCGATCACCGGCATGGCAGGCGTCGCCCAAGGCTTGGCCATGGACCGCGAGGACGGAACCCTGCTGCGGGCCAAGGCCACTCCCAACGGCATGCTGGGGTATCTGATCGGCAAGGTCGTCGCGGTCTCGGGAATCACGCTGATACAGGTGGCACTGATCCTCGTCTTCGGGCTGACCGCCATCGGCGGCCTGCACCTGGACAGCGTCGGCGCCTGGACCACCCTGATCGGCATGCTGATCCTCGGATTGCTGGCCTGTCTGCCGCTGGGCGCGGTATTGGGCTCGGTGTTCGACAGCCCGCGCAGCGTCGGCTTCGTGACGTTACCCATCATGGGTCTCGTGGCGATATCCGGAATCTTCTATCCGATCAGCGGCCTGCCCGGCTGGCTGCAGGCGATAGCGCACGTGTTCCCCATCTACTGGCTGGGCCTGGGCATGCGCTCGGCCCTCCTTCCCGACAGCGCCGCGGCGGTGGAACTGAGCCACTCCTGGCGGCACCTGGAAACCGTGGCGGTGCTGGGCGCTTGGGCGGTACTGGGCTTCCTGCTGGCCCCGATGGTGTTGCGCCGCATGGCCCGCCGCGAATCCGGTGCGGCGGTGGCGGCGCGCCGCGAGAGGGCCATGTCACGTGCCTAGTGACGGCGATGTCATCTACAACCGGATCGCGATGCTGCGCGCCGAGCGCGGCATCTCGCGCCGAGAGCTGGCCGAAGCGCTGGGCGTGCATTACCAGACGGTCGGCTATCTGGAGCGCGGCGAATACAGTCCGAGCCTGCATCTCGCCCTGCGGCTCGCACAGTATTTCGAGGTGCCGGTGGAGATCATCTTCTCCACCGCGCCGTTTCCCCGCATCGGTTCCGAGACCGCCTGATCCCCTGCGGCTCAGGCGTTCTCGGGCACCGCGCCCATGAGTTCGTAGGTCGAGACCGCTGTGCCCGCAGCGGCGGTGGCGGCAATGGCCTTGCGCCAGAACGCCTGTGCCGTGTGCGAGAGGACGGCGTTCACGCCGACCTCCTCGCTGGCGTCGATGATGTGCTGCGCGCCCGCGTCCATCATCTTCAGGCTCGCCTCGTCGGCCCGGCCGCCGTCCTGGTTCCGCCGCGAGATCTCCTCCATGAAGTACGGGAAGGCGGCGTTGGAGCGCACCGCAAAGGGCACGAACTGCGCGATGTCGTGGCCGGAGCGGGCGATCATGGCCGTGGCCTGGTCGAAGGCCAGCAGCCAGGGGTGGAAGATGGTGAGCAGGCCCTGGTAGAAGACCTGCGCCAGACCGTCATCCGTGCCCAGATACTCCTGCGGGCTCAGCGGGCGCAGCAGCTCGGCGTGCGCGTCGAAGAGCGCCCGCGGGCCGCTGTAGAAGATGTACGACGCCGGATGCTCGATATTGTCGCCCGCCGACATGACTCCGCCGGAAAGGAATTCGGCGCCGTGTTCGCGCACCCAGGCCGCGCCCTGCCGAGCCTTCTCCGGCGAATCCGAGGAGAGATTGGCGATCACCTTGCCGCGCAGGTGATTCGCGGCCGAGCCCAGTACGTCGTACATGGCGGCGTAATGGGTGAGGCTGAGCACCGCCACCTCGTTGGCGTCGAGCGCCTCGGCGACGGTGGCCGCCCGCGCGGCGCCGAGTTCGACCAGATCGTCGGCCTTGCCGGGGCTGCGGTTCCAGACCGTCACCTCGACCCCGGCCTTCAGGAATGCCTTGACCATCGCGCGCCCCATCGGGCCGAGCCCGATGACGGTGACGGATCGTCGCGGATCAGACATGGTGTATCCCTTCGATTTCAACGGTTCGAATGCGGCGCGCTGAGATCGATGCTGGTCGCGATCGGTAGCCTCGGGAAGACCGCACCTTCGCGTGGGGTTGCTTACCTGAAGGTTCGAAATCTGGTCAGGAGGGCGTGATGAGTACCGAGGGTGACGCGGATAACACCGTGTGCGGCATGTCCGTGGCCATCGACGTGGTCGGCGGCAAATGGAAGATGCACCTGATGTGGGTGCTCGCCGAGGGCCCACAGCGCTTCGGCCAGATCCGCCGCCTGCTGACCGGGGTCAGCGAGAAGGTGCTCGCGGAGAACCTGCGCCAGCTGGAGGCCAGCGGCGTGGTGCACCGCGAGATCTACGCGGAAATCCCACCGCGCGTGGAGTATTCGCTCACCGAGCTGGGCTGGTCGCTCAGCGCGGCGCTCGAACCCCTCTCGGAATGGGGCGACCGCAATCGCGATCGCGTGCTGGGCCGCCCACTGACTTCCGCGAGCTAGGAACCCGCGATCCGAGCGCCGACCTGCTCCAGCAGCTCGGCCGCGTTAGCCATGCTGCGGGCCGGGTCGGGTTCCAGATCGGAAAGCGAGTAGGCACCGGCGAATCCGGCCGCGCGGATCTGCTCGGGGGTGAGCAGCAGGCGGCCCGCCACCGCGATCACCGGTACCCCGGCCGTGCGCGCGGCGTCCAGCACGCCGATCGGGGCCTTGCCGGACAGGCTCTGCGCGTCCAGTGATCCCTCACCGGTGATCACCAGATCGCCCTCGGCCAGCTGGGCGCGAAAATCGATCAGGTCGAGCACGAGATCGATACCCGAACGCATGCTCGCGCCCAACGCCGCCAGCGCCCCGAATCCGGTGCCGCCCGCGGCGCCCGCCCCCGGCTTGTCGGCCCATTCGGGTCCGAGGACCGCGGCCCAGTTCTTCAGTGCCGCATCGAGAGTGGCCACCTGGCCGGGGTCCGCGCCCTTCTGCGGTCCATAGACGGCGGCCGCCCCGTTCGCACCCAGCAGGGGATTGTCCACATCGCTGGCCAGCGTCAGCTTGGCGTCGACCAGCCCCGGGTGCAGATCGCTGCGATCGACGTGCACAGCGCGCGCGAGTGCCGCTCCACCGCAAGGCAATTCGTTGCCGTCCGAGTCGAGGATGCGCAGCCCCAGGGCCTGCAGCATGCCCGCGCCGCCATCGGTGGAGGCGCTGCCGCCGAGCCCGAGCACGATGTCGCGGGCGCCCCGGTCGAGCGCGTCGCCGATCACGTCACCCACCCCGTAGGTGCTGGCGTGCAGCGGATCCAGTTGTCCGCCGGGCAGATTCACGAGTCCGCTGACCGCCGCCAACTCCACCACGGCCGTCGACCCGCGCACCGCGTAGGACGTCCGCACCGGCGCGAGCGTCGGCCCGTAGCTCTCGACCTCCACCCGCTCCCAGCCCGCCGCCACGAACGCGTCGACGGTGCCGTCCCCGCCGTCGGCGATGGGTGTCGTCCGGCAGGTGGTTCCGGGTGCGGCCCCGGTGATGCCCGCTGCCAGCGCGGCCGCGACCTGCGCGGCGGTGAGGGAGCCCTTGAATTTGTCCGGAGCCAGCAATACCCGGCGCGGCGGTGGGTTGGTCATCCATACATTCTGATCATTGATGTGGGAAGCGACACGCCCGGAGCCACCCTTCACCCAAACGGACAAAATGCCGTGGCGAGCGCACTAACGTCGCATCCATGTCGAGTCAGTCGATCGAGGTCCGCAAGAACGCCGCATTGGATCGGTTCGAGTTGTACATCGACGATTACCTCGCCGGTGTCGCGGCCTACCAGGACACCGCCAACGAGCGCGCCTTCGTGCACACCGAGATCTATCCACAATTCGAGGGCCTGGGCTACGGCCGCAAGCTCGTGCAGGGCGCGCTGGACCAGACCCGCGACGAGGGGTACGGCATCCTGCCGATGTGTCCGATGGTGCACCACTTCGTCGAATCCCGGCCCGAGTACCTGGCCCTGGTGCCGCAGTGGTCCAGAGAGCGCCTGAACCTACCTCAGGGTTGAGAGCCCGGTCAGTACGCCTTCACCGCGCCGTCGAGTGCGGACTGCAGTTCGTCGCGCACCACCCGCGTGATCTCCGCGGGCTTGGTGGGCAGTTCCGGGACCGGCACCCCGAAGTAGAAGCTGGCCGAGTACGCCTCCTCCTTGGTGGGTTCCACCCGGGGATCGGGTCGCGGGCCGTAGCTCAGCCCCAGGCTCACCAGCACCGGATCCGCGCCGAGCTTCTTGGCTCGGAAGGCGATGTGCCCGATGCCCGTTCCGACCTGCTGCACCTGGGCCGGGTCCACATCGTTGCAGGTGCCCTCCGGGAACACCGCCACCCCGTCCCCGCGCGCCATGCGCTCGGCGCAGATGTCGATCATGCGCTGTCCGGCCGCGTTCACCGCCCGCAGCCCGTGGTCCTTGCCGCGGAAGACCGGGATGCCGCCCATCATGTCGATGCGGGAGCGCAGCTTCGGTTCGATGAACAGTTCGTCCTTGGCCAGCACCCGGGTGCGGCCGATGACCGGGCGCAGCCCACTGCGCCAGGCCGCGGCGGCGACGGTGTACGGATCCAGCTGCGAGAGGTGGTTCACCGCGATGAGCAGTGGCCGCTTCTGGGAGATGAACTCGCGCAGCTTTTCCCGGGCGCCGGGCGCGTAGCTCACCCGGGGACGGTAGCGACGTCCCAACAGCCAGTAGGCCGCCCGCGCCTTCAGCAGGTTCTGCTGGTCATCGCGATAGAAGTCGTAGACGGCAGCACTGTTCTCGAGGATCACCTCGGGACGTTCCATACGGTCACCCTAGCTACCAACCGCAAGGTATGCGGGACAAGTTTTTCGGGCTCCGCGCACACCCGCTACGGCACAAATGGGTAACCAGCAAATTATGCAACGCAATTACCCTGTCTCAGTGCGATGATGGCGGGGTGGCACGCGCAGAGGAACACGGTGACCGTTCTCGACGCGAATTCCGGCACGAGGACCAGGTAGTTCGCCCGGGCACCTTGCTGGTGTCCGCAACCGATCTGGTGGAGCCGTCTTTCCGGCGGTCCGTGGTCTACATCCTCGAACACAATGACGGCGGCACCTGGGGCGTGGTCCTCAACAAACCCAGCGACACCGCCCTGCACGACGTGCTGCCGAACTGGTCCGAACTGGCCGCCGGCCCCCGCGCCCTCTACATCGGCGGCCCGGTGAAACGCGATGCGGCGCTGTGCCTGGCCACCATCAAGGTGGGTGCGTCCATCGCCGGTCTGCCGGGGGTGCGCCGGGTCGACGGCCGGGTCGCCCTCATCGACCTGGACTCCGATCCCGACCAGATCGACGGCATCGTGGAGGGCGTCCGCGTCTTCGCGGGCTATGCCGGATGGACCTTCGGGCAGCTGGAAGGCGAACTGGACCGCGGCGATTGGATCGTGCTGTCGGCGCTGCCCTCCGATCCGCTGGCCGGTCGCGGCGACCTCTGGGCCCAGGTCCTGCGCCGCCAGCCCCTCCCCCTGTCCCTATTGGCGACCCATCCGATCGAACTGGAACGCAACTAGGATCGTGGATTCGGTATGGCATACACGCCGTCCGGTACGCGACAACTGATCTGGTGACCTATGGGTAACTCACCGGGTACGCCCAGAACTCGACCGGCTCCGGACCGCCGGTCCGGTGATCGAATGGAGTGGCTCTCAACCGTCGGCAAAAGACGCGGAGAGGCGGGTTAGCGCGATGCCGGAGGATCAGGCCGCTTTGCTCCGCGCGCTGTACGAAGAGCACGCGGCGGCACTGTGGCGCTACACCTACGGGTTGGTCGGGGATCCGGGCCGGGCCGAGGACATCGTGCAGGAAACCCTGCTCCGTGCCTGGCAGCGGCCCAATGTGCTGGATCAGTCGACGAGCTCGGCCCGCGCCTGGCTCTTCACGGTGGCCCGTAATCTGGCCGTGGACGAGCATCGCAGCGCGCGCAGCCGGCGCGAGTTCCGCACCGATCATCCGCCGGAGGTACCCGAACCGGATAAAACCGATAGGGCCCTGGACGGGTGGCTGGTGGCGGACGCGCTGGCGCGGCTGAGCATCGATCACCGCGATGTGATCGTCCGTGCCTACTACCGGGGTCTGTCCACACATCAGATCTCGGAGGAGCTGGAGATACCGGAGGGCACGGTCAAGTCCCGGATGCACTACGGCATGCGGGCATTGCGATTGGTGTTGCAGGAAATGGGGGTGACGAGATGACCGAGGGCCATGAGCTCTGCGATGGCTACACCACGTGGGATGGCGCGTACGTGCTCGGCGCTCTCGCCCGGGACGACCGGCGCGAGTACGAGGAGCATCTGACCGGATGCGACGCGTGCCGCACGGCGGTGACGAAACTGGCCGGGCTGCCCGGCCTGCTGGCCCTGGTGGATCCGGATACCGCGCTCTCGATTGCGGCGCAGGAGGATCCGCCCGAGACCGTGCCGCCACCGCCCGAGCGGTTGCTGCCGACGCTGGCGGTGCAGGCCGCCAAGCGGAGGCGCCGGGGGCGAGGGTGGACGATCGGCGGACCGGTGGCGGCGGCGGCCGCGGCGGTGATGATCGCGGTCCCGGTGACCGCGACCGTGGCCCGCGACCCCGGAGCGGCGGTGGTGCAGCAGGTGGTGGCGCAGGGTCCGCTGAAACCGCAGAGCGACACCCCGATCCAAGCGACCTACAAGGTGATCACCATCAACGGCCAGACCCGGGTCGACATGTGGTGCCAGTACCCGCCCGCCCAGGACAAGGACGACGCGACGTACATGTGGACGCTGTCGATGTGGGTGACCCGCGCTGACGGGATACAGGACAAGCTCGCCGAGTGGACGGTCAAGCCCGGTCAGACGCTGACCCCGGACGGAACCACCTCGGCCTCGCCGGAACAGTTGAAGACGGTGGAGATCCGCAACATGTCCGGCAAGGTCCTCTTGGCGGCGGGTATCTGAGCTACTTGGTCTTGCGGCGGAAAGTCGTTGTGGACCAGAAGTATCCGGCCACACCGATCACCACGCACCAGCCGACGGCCAGGATGCCGTTGTGCCCGATCGGCCCGCCCATGAGCAGCCCGCGCAGGGTCTCGGTGATGGGCGTGAAGGGCTGGTATTCGGCGAACTGCTTGACCCCGGCGGGCATGGTGTCGGTGGGCACCAAGCCGCTGCCCAGGAAGGGCAGGAACAGGATCGGGGTGGGCATGTTCGACGCGCTCTCCGGGGTCTGGGCGATCAGGCCGAAGGCGACGCCGAGCCAGTTCAGGGCGAAGACGGTCAGGGCGATGAGCCCGAAGGCCGCCAGCCACTCCACCGCGTTGGCGTGCGGCCGGAAGCCGATGGCCAGTGCCATCAGCGTCATGGCGATGACGCCCAGCATGCCCTGGATGAGGGTGCCCACCACCTGCCCGGTCAGCACCGAGGCATGCGAGAAGTGCATGGTGCGAAAGCGATTGATGATGCCCTTGGTCATATCGGTGGCCATGCCGACGGCGACGCCCGCGACCATGTAGGCCGGGATGATGAGCATCATCCCGGGCGTCAGGTAGTCGATGTAGCGACCGCCGGTGGAGGATTTCAGCGCGCCGCCGAACACGAAGTTGAACAGCAGCAGCAGGAACACCGGCATGATGATCAGCGCGAAGGTCATGCTCGGATAGCGCTTGGCGTGCACCAGGTTACGGCGCAGCATGGTCTTCGAGTCGGCGAACGAGGTTGTCAGGGTCGTCATTTGGAGGTCTCCTTCTCCGAAACGTGGCCGCCGGTCAGGGCCAGGAAGACGTCGTCGAGGTCCGGGGTGTGCACCGACAGGCCCGCGGGTTCCACCCGTGCGGCGTCGAGCCGGTCGATCACCTCGCGCACCGAGCGCACCGCGCCGTCGCTCGGGATGGCCAGCGTGAGATCCCCGTTCACCTGCGAGGCGTCGCCGAAAAGGCGGGTGGCGGATTCGAATTCGGCCCGATCGGTGAAGTCCAGGCGGATGTAGCCGCCGGGCACCAGCCGCTTGAGCTGATCGGCGGTGCCCTCGGCGACCAGTCGGCCCTGGTGCAGCACCGCGATGCGGTCGGCCAGCTGGTCGGCCTCCTCGAGGTACTGGGTGGTGAGGAAGATGGTGACACCGCGCGCGGTGAGCCCCCGGATGACGTCCCACATGCCCCGGCGGCTGCGCGGGTCCAGGCCGACGGTGGGCTCGTCGAGGAAGATGATGCGCGGATCGCCGACCAGCGTCATGGCCAGGTCGAGGCGGCGCGTCATGCCGCCGGAGTAGCTGGAGGCGACCTTGTCGGCGGCCTCCTCGAGATCGAAGGTGGCCAGCAGTTCCGCTGCGAGCCTGCGGCTTTCGGCGCGCGGCAGATGGTGCAGGTCGCCCATGAGCAGCAGGTTCTCGCGGCCGGTCAGCAGTTCGTCGACGGCCGAGAACTGGCCGGTGACGCCGATGACCGAGCGCACGCCGTCGGGTTGAGCGCCGGGATCGTAACCGCCGACCGAGATTTCGCCGCCGTCGGCGCGTTTCAGGGTGGACAGGATCTCGACCGTGGTGGTCTTGCCGGCGCCGTTCGGGCCGAGCAGCGAGAACACGCTGCCCTCCGGGACGGAGAAGTCGATGCGGTCGAGCACGATGTGCTCACCGAAGGATTTGCACAGGCCCGTGACCGCGATGGCCGGTGCCGCACTGTGGTTCATGAGTCCCCTCTCGTTCATCAATAGATAGGCATGAATGCATAAGTCATCCAGGCCGTGACCGCCGAGGCATGCGGCCAAAGTATTCAGGTTCAGCTATTCACTTGTGCTACAGGGTTTTTCGACTAGATATCGAGATCCTCGACCTGCGGGTGCTGGGTGGCGTCCACGACCCGGGCGTAGAGTTGATCGGGGATCTTCCCCTTCAGGTCGTCGATCGTGTCGAAGACCTCCAGGGTGAAGTCACCCCAATCCTGTTCGCCCAGACCGAGAAAACGACGCCACTGCCGCCAGTCCTTGAGGACGTTGGTGTCGGTCGGGAACTCCGACCAGTTGGAGAAGTGGCTGTGCACCGCATACGCGCCTTTGCGGGTGCGGTACACCCGGATGTCCTCGATGCGCTCGTTGGCCATCTGGTGCCAGTGGGTCAGCAGCTGACCGGAGAACCGGACCTGCCGGACCCCGTCCTTGCCCACCTTGAGGGTCACCTCGTCGTAACCCTGTTGCCGCCCCTCTTCGAGCTCGATGAAGCGCCGCAGTGCCGTCACGATCGCGCCCGACAGATTGCCCCCAACCAGTTCCTGCGCGCGCTGAAACAGCTTCAGGTCGTCATCGGATACGTAAATCGTCTTGTTCGGCATGCCCCAACTATACGTAGACGTATACATACATGGCAAGGCTTGCCGTGAAAGGCGAAGATTGAACCGGTAGCTACTCGGATTTCGTATCCCGGATGAGGGTACTCGGGCACCGGTGGTGGCCACTCCCGGATGAGGGTACTCGGGCACCGGTGGTGGCCACCGAAAGGAAGCGCCCATGCATAGCGGTACACGGGTCGCGGACCACCTGGTCAGGGCGGTTTCTGCGCTGGGTGTCGGGCACATCTTCGGCGTCGACGGGGCGAATATCGAAGATCTGTACGACGCGGCCTTCGATCATCGGCGACTGGTCACGGCGGTCGTGGCCAAGCATGAGTTCGCCGCCGCGACCATGGCCGACGGGTACGCGCGATCCACCTCCGGGCTCGGGGTCGTGTGCGCGACCTCCGGTGGCGGCGCGGTCAATCTCGTCGCCGGGCTGGCCGAGTCCTTCGCCTCCCGGGTCCCCGTGCTGGCGCTGGTCGGGCAGCCTCCGACGGTCCTGGAGGGCAAGGGCGCCTTTCAGGATTCGAGTGGGCAGGCCGGCGCCTTCGACGCGGTCGCGCTGTTCACGCCGATCTCGCACTATTGTGCGCGCGTCGAGGCCCCCGCCGACCTGCCCGCGCAGCTCACCCACGCGGTCGCCGCGGCCCGGCGCGGCGGGCCCGCGGTGCTGTTGCTGCCCAAGGACATTCAGCAGGCCGACCTGGTGGCGCCCGACTTCGTGCCGCCCTCGCGCGCCTATCGCCGCGATATCGAGAACCTGTGGCGGGTACTGGACATCGTGCGCGGCGCCCGCGCCACCGGGAAGATCGTGATCATCGCCGGGGACCAGGTGGCCCGCGACGAGGCGCGCGGCGAGCTGGCGAGCTTCGCCGCCGCGCTGGACGCCGCCGTCGGGGTCGCGCCCGACGCCAAAGACGTTTACCACCACGCGGATCCGGGCTTCTGCGGCGTCTCGGGCAGCATGGGCAATCCGGAACTGCTCGACGCGCTGCGAGGCGCGGCGCTCGGCCTGCTGATCGGCACCCGCATGCCGGTCACGGCGCGGGCCGGGCTGGAGGACGCGCTCGCGAACGTGCCGCTGGCCGCCGTCGGCGCGCTGCCGCCGTTCCTGCCCGCCCGGCACGCGCACAGCAACGACCTGGCCAAGACCCTCGCCGAGATGATCGGCGAATTGGATTCCGGCGCGGTCGATCCCGTGGCCTCGAGCGTTCCGATGCGGCCGCGAACCGCGCCGGAGCCGACGCTGACCCCGCTGCCGGTGCCGCCCTCCGACGGTCCGGGGCTGCGCTATGGGGAGGTGGTCGAGACCATCAACGACGCGCTGCCCGAGGGCTCGGACGTCTTCGCCGACGCGGGCAATACCGGTGCGGCCGTGGTGCATCACCTGCGGCTGCCCCGCGACGGGCGCTTCACCGTGGCGCTGGGCATGGGCGGGATGGGCTATGCGTTCGGGGCCGGGATCGGTTCCGCCTTCGCCCGCCACCGCCGCCCCGACGGCACCCCGCGGCGCACCTACGTGATCGCGGGCGACGGCGCTTTCTTCATGCACGGCATGGAAATTCACACCGCCATCGAGCACCGGCTGCCGATCACCTTCGTGGTGTTCAACAACAACGCACACGCCATGTGCATAACCCGCGAACAGCTGTACTACGGGGATCGATACAGCTTCAATAGATTTCGTCCCGCGTATCCGGGCGCGGGCATGGCCGCGATGTTCCCGGATCTGTGCACCCATGCACCGGAGTCCCTGACCGAGCTCGCCGCGGCCCTGCGGCACTGCGCCGGTCGCGAGGGCCCCTCGTTCGTCAGCGTCGACTGCGACCCCGACGAGATTCCGCCGTTCACACCGTTCCTGACGTCCCCTGGGAGGTAATCCGTGACCACCAGCGCCCTGCCCGCACTCAGCGATATTCCGGAGGTCGTGCCCGGCGTCCTGCGCATCGAGAACTCCGATCGCGACGCCACCACGCCCATCATCCTGGACATGCTCCGGTCGGTGTATCCACACGACCAGGTCTTCGGCGACTACTGCCCGGTCCAGGGCTATATCGATGCCCCGCCACGGGATCTGTACGAGTACCTCGCCGACACCCGGTGCCTGGAGGAATGGACCTACAGCCTGCGCGGCTTCACCGAGACCGAGGAGCCCGGGCTGTGGGTGTCCTACGACCGGCTGGGCGACAACACCAAGATCTACACCCGTACCGTCGCGAATCCGGACGCCATGACCGTGGACTACCACTGCGCCTGGGATCAGAGCGACCACCTGTGGATGATCTATCTGATGCGGGTGGTCGACGCCCAGGTGGTGTTCGACAAGCCGGGATCGGTGGTGCTGTGGACGAATTGCCACCACCCGTTCTACGACAAGAACCCCTACAAGGACACCGCGCCGGACAAGCGCAAGGTGTGGGTCGGGGATTTCTGGGAGATGTTCTCCGCCGGGCACCAGCTGGAGCTCGACAATCTGAAGGCCATCGCGGAATACCGCGCCTCGCACGGCCTACCCATCAAGCCCGACTGGATGCTGAATCCATCGGAACAGAAGTGAGCTGTGCACCATGGACTTCACAGATCCGTCCCTGAGGACGCCGCCTGTCAGCCTGGTCGACGTCGCCGGGTATCTACCCGGTGAGCCGGTCGGCACCGAATATTTCACCCAGTTCTCGCGCTCGGACCGGATGGCCAAGAACGTGATGTTCCGCGCCCCCAAGGGTCGCCATCACGTGGCCCGCGACGAGACGGCCGTGGACATGATCGAGCGCGCCACCGCACCGCTCATCGATCGCCATGGCGCGCAGGAGATCTCCGATATCGACGTGCTGCTCACCCACACCCAGCTGCCCGACAATCCGGTGCTGGGCGCGGGGCCGGAGGTGGCGCGGCGGCTGGATATGAAGCCGCGCTGGGTCTTCGACATCCACAATGGCGGCTGTGCGGCATTCATCCACATGATGTGGATGGCCCGCATGATCCTGCAGACGACCGACGCGCGCACCGCGCTCATCGCCTGCGCCCAGAACTGCGCGGGCCCGGTGTTCACCCAGCCCGATATTCGCGGGCTCGCGCAGGCCCCGGTCCCCGGCGACGGGTGCGGGGTCGGCCTGCTGGTGAAGAACAACTCCGCCCCGATCCTCGACATCGAGTGCCGGACCTATCCGGAATTCGCCGGGGACATGGAATTCAGCACCAACGGCGAACGCAAGTACTGGGAACCCGGCGAGGGCCAGGGCTGCGTGACCTTCACCGAATCCAAGGTGGCCAAGGTGATGACGCGCGGCAATCGGCTGGTGCCGGAGGTGGCGCAGGCGGTGTGCAAGCGCATCGGGATCAAGTCCCGCGATATCGACACCTTCGTCACCAACCAGCCCAACCGGCTGTTCCTGCGCAACTGGAACGAGGCCATGGAGCTGCCGCCGGAGCGGCATCCCGACACCTTCGACAGCTGCGGGAACCTGTTCGCGGCGGGCATTCCGGTCACCCTCGACACCGAGAACCGGGCGGGGCGGCTGCGCAATGGGTCGGTGGTGCTGATGGCGGCGTTCGCACACGCCGGAGACTTCGCGGGGGCGGCGGCCGTGCGCTGGGGGGCGGCGCGATGACACAACCGGTGCACTGGCCTTCGGGGTTTCGCGGCAGTGAGGTGGCCGCCGGTGCGCCGACGATCCGCCACGATCTGAGCCTGAGCGAAAACCCGTTTCCACCATTGCCTTCCGTGGTCGAAGCACTCGAGGGCTGCCTCGAGCGGGCCAACCGATATCCGGAGTTCCTGCCCCGGCAGCTGCCCAAGGTGATCGCCGACCACGTGGGCGTGCGCCCCGATCAGGTGGTGGTGGGCGCCGGGGCGACCGGGGTGGCCATGCAGATCATGCAGACCCTCCCCCGGGCCGGATCCGGATTCGTTTACGCCGCACCGACTTTCGACGGCTATCCGATCATGGCGAACATGATCGGGCTGCGGCCGGTGGCGGTGCCGCTGGATACCCACGGCCGCCAGGATCTGTGGGGCATGGCGCGTGCCGTGGACGAGCGCACCGGGCTGATCGCCCTCTGCCGACCGCACAATCCGACCGGAACCGTGGTACCCGCCAGCGAATTGAAGGCGTTCCTGTATTCGGTTCCGGTCAAGGTTCCGGTCGTGCTCGACGAGGCGTACGTCGAATTCCTCGGCGCCACCGACACTCTCGACCCTCTCGAACTCATCGGCCGCCATCCCAATGTGCTGGTGCTGCGCACCTTCTCCAAGGCGTACGGGCTGGCCGGGCTGCGCATCGGCTACGCGTTCGGCGCGCCGGAGCTGGTACGCCGGGTGCACCGGCTGCAGCTGCCGTTCGGGGTGCCCGCCACCGCGGTGGCCGCGGTGCGCGCCTCCTACGCCGCGGAAGCCGAACTGGGCGAACGGATTCTGCGCATCACCACCGAACGCGAACTGCTGCGGGCCGAACTGCGGCGCGGCGGCATCCGGGTACCGCGCAGCAGCGCCAACTTCCTGTACCTGCCCGGCCGCGACATCGCGCCCGCGCTGGCCCGCGCCGGAATCGTGGTCAAGCGCTATCCGGACGGCAGCGCCCGCATCGCCGTCGGCGACCCGGCCGCCGACCGGGCCGTGCTGCACGCGCTGGCCACCCGGCCCTCGGCGGGCGGGCGCTCGCTGCGTCACGAGGACAGCCGCTTGCTCGAGCTCACGGCGCGCTACGAGCCCAGCGCTGTGCGAGGGCGGCGCACGTGATCAGCTGAATCTGGTGGAACATCATGAGCGGCAGCACGATCAAGCCCACCGGGTGACCGGCGAAGAGCACCGTCGCCATGGGCAGTCCGGTGGCCAGGCTCTTCTTGGAACCGCAGAACACCACCGTGATCCGGTCGGCGCGATCGAATTTCGCCGCCTCGCCGATGAATCCGGTCGACACCAGCACGATGCCCAGGATCGCGCAGCACACCAGCGCCAGCAGCAGAATCCGCCACGGCGACATGGCATGCCAGATGCCCTCGACCATGCCCGCGCTGAAGGCGCTGTAGACCACCAGCAGGATGGACCCGCGATCCACCAGCTTGGTCGGCTCGGCGTAGCGGGACAGGAAGCCCTTCACCTTGGGGCGGATGAGCTGGCCGAGGAAGAACGGCACCAGCAGCTGCAGCACGATGTCCACCACCGCCGAAGGATCGACCCTCGCCTGACCGGTGGTGTTCATCAGCAGGATGACCAGCGCGGGAGTCAGGAAGACGCCCAACAGGTTCGACACGGTGGCGCTCACGATCGCGCCCGCCACATTGCCCTTGGCGATGGAGGTGAAGGCGATCGAGGACTGCACCGTCGACGGCACCAGGCACAGGAACAGCACACCGGTGTAGAGATCGCTGGTGAGCACGTGCGGCACCAGCACGCGCGCGGCCAGGCCGATCACGGGGAAGAGCACGAAGGTACAGGCGAGCACCGTCAGGTGTAGTCGCCAGTGCTTCAGGCCCGCGATCGCCTCCTTCGGAGCCAGCCGCGCCCCGTAGAGCAGGAACAGAAACGCGATGGCGACCTTCGTCAACCAGCTCACAACCTCGGCGGCCTCATCCCTGGCCGGGAAGATACTGGCCAGCAGGACCATCGCAAGGATCGACAGGATGAACCCGTCTATATAGAACTTGCTGAGGAATCGCACCGAAACAGGCTAAACACCCGAATTCCTGGGGATAACACAGCACCCGGACGGGCGGGATACTGGTGGGGATCGATAATCACGACGCATTCCGAGGGGGGAATCGTCATGGTCCTGCGGACCGCCGCGGCCTCGACCGCGACCGATACCTGGGGGATATCGGGCCCGGACTTCCTCCGGTTCTATCTCATCGCCGCCGGGCTGGCGGTGCTGTTCGGATTCGCATGGCGGACGGCCGTGCAGCGCTGGCCCATTGGCCGGCAGCCCGCCGAGCAGCTGCGGCCCAGTGAAGCCGCCATGCTGGCGGACGACCGTCGACCGATCCTGGCCGCGCTGGCGCAATTGCGCGGCCACCGGCTGGTCGGCGCCACCGGTAAGCCCGTCACCCGGCCCGAGCCGACCGATCCGGCGAGCCTGGATCCCTTCTCCGAGAACCTTCATGCCTACCTGCGCAAATACCCGCTGACCCGACGCATGTCCGAGCTGGAGGCGGCGACCGGCACGGCGACCGAGCACTTGCGCCGCGACCTCGCCGAACGCGGCTACCTGTTCGGCGAGAGACGGCGAAATGCCCTGTGGGCGGGATTGATTCCGCTGGCGGCGCTGATACTGCTGGGCCTGGTCCGGGTGATCGCGGGCATGATCGGCCATCACTCGGTCGCGTTCCTGGAGGATTCGCTGGTCGCGCTGGCCGTGCTGGTCTGGCTGGTGGGCCGGCCGCCGCGCCTGACCCACCGCGGCCGGATGGCCCTGGCCCGCGCCCGCTCGCAGAACCGGCACCTGCGCCCGGCCAACTCCCCCGCGTATTCCGCCTACGGACCCGACGCCGCCGCGCTCGCGGTCGCGCTCTTCGGCGCCGGGGCGCTGTGGAGTTTCGCTCCGCAGCTCGCCGGGGCCGTCGACGCGACGACCGGTAGCTGGATTCACGGCAGTGCCGGGAGCTCGTGCAGTTCGGGCGGCTCCGGCGGGTGCGGTGGAGGTGGCGGGGGTGGCGGCTGCGGAGGCGGTGGCTGCGGGGGAGGCGGATGCGGCGGCTGAACGCCCCGCATCGGATAACGCCGAACCCGAAGCGCCGCGATACTGGTGGTGATCGACAGTAACGACGACTCCCGAGGGGAATCGCCATGGTCCAGTGGACCGCAGCGGCCGCGCCCGCGCCCGACACCTGGGGGATTTCGGGCCCGGCCTTCCTGACCTTCTATGTGATCGCCGGTGTGCTGGCGGTGGCGTTCGGATACGCCCGGCGGGCGAGCATCTTTCGCGCGATCGATCCGGCCTGGCCGCCCGCGGGACCGTTGCGGCCCAGCGAGACCGCCATGCTGGTCGACGACCGCAGACCGGTGCTGGCGGGGCTCGCGCAATTGCGCGGGCACCAGCTCATCGACTCCACCGGCAAGCCGGTGCGGACGCCCAGCACCGCCGAGCAGAACCAGCTGGATCCCATCTCCGGCACGCTGTACACGCATCTGCTCGGCACCGAACGGCGACGTGTCCCCGAAATGGTCCTGGCGACCGGCACCGCCGTGCGCGGGCTGCGCGAGAGCCTCGTCACGCGCGGCTACCTGTTCGGCGAGCGGCAGCGAAAATCGCTGTGGTCGGCCCGGATTCCCTTGATCGGGCTGCTCGTGCTGGGCTTCGCGCGGTTGTTCGCCTCGAACCGTCATCCCGTCGGGTTCCTGATCGTCGCCATGATCATGCTGGCCGTCCTCACCTTGCTGGTGGGGCGAGCACCGCGCCTGACCCAGCGCGGGCGCGACGCCCTCGACGGCGCCACGGCGAGCAACCGGCACCTGCGCCCGGCCAACGCACCCGCCTATTCCGCGTACGGTCCCGACAGCGCCGCCCTCGCCGTCGCGCTGTACGGAGCCATGGTGCTGTGGGCGCTCGATCCCGCGCTCGCCGGGGCGGCCGACATAGCCGCCGCGGGTGCTGGAAGCAGTGGCAGCAGTTGCGGTTCCGGGTCGAGCTGCGGCACCAGCGACAGTGGCAGCGGTAGCAGCTGCGGGAGCTCCAGCAGTTGCGGGAGCAGCTGCGGCAGTAGCTGTGGAGGAGGGTGCGGCGGATGACCGGAAGCCCACTGTCATCGGGCGCGCTGGGCATCGGCTGGCGGCGCGAGATCTGCGGCATGATCGCGGACCTGGACGGCATCGGATTCTGCGAGGTGATCGCGGAAAGCTTGGCGGCGAACGACTCCGGGCGATCCGGCGGTCGGCGCGGCCGGGCCCCGCGTGGGCTCGGCGGTATCGCCTCCGGCGGCGATGCGGTCCGTCGCGGACCGGGTGTCACCGTGCCCGAGGAGCTCGTGGCCCTCCTCGACCGAGACATTCCCGCTGTGCCACACGGCATCTCGCTGTCTCTCGGGAGCGCGGAACCGGTGGACGATCGGCGGGTCGCCCACCTCGCGGACTGCGCGCGGGCATTGGGCTCACCGCTGGTGAGCGAGCACATCGCGTTCGTGCGCGCGGGCGGCCTCGAGGCAGGGCATCTGCTGCCGCTCCCCTGCACCGGTGAGGCACTGGACGTGTTGGAGCGCAATATCTTCCGCACCATGAGCCAGCTCGACGTGCCGCTCGCGGTGGAGAACATCGCCGCGCTGTTCGAGTGGCCGGACGCCGAGTACACCGAGGCCGAGTTCCTCCAGGAGCTGGTCGAGCGTACCGGGGTGTATCTGCTGCTCGATATCGCCAACGTCTATGCCAACGCGCGCAACGCCGCTCGGGATCCGCTGGCCGAACTGCTGCGCCTGCCCGCCGAACGCCTGGCCTACTGCCATATCGCGGGCGGGCACGAATCCGGCGGCCGTTACATCGACACCCATACGCACCCCGTCCCGGCCGAGGTGCTGGACCTGGTGGCCGAATTCGCGCCGGGTCGCACGGTGCCGCTCATGCTCGAACGAGACGGAAACTATCCGCCCGCAACCGAACTGCTCACCGAGCTCAATGCGATTGCCACGGCCGCCGGACGGCCGCCGATCACCGTGCGCTCCGATTCGGTTCCGGCATGAGCGGCATCGATCCCGGCATGCGTGACATGGATTCCGGTATCCGCGGCCCCGCCGATCCGGCCGCCCGCACGCTGGCGCAGCGGCAGGCGGAGGTGGTGCGTGCGCTGGTGGCCGGGGACGAGCCGCCGCCCGGATTCGACGCGGCCGACCTCGCCGCCACCGCTCACGGGCTGCTGCACAAACGCGCCGAGGAGGTGCGGCGGCGCTTTCCTCGTCTCGTGCATGCCGCCGGAGCCGATTTCACCGCCCGCTATGTCGAGTGGGCTCGGACGCGGCCGAAGACGACCACCGCCGACGATGCCGCCGCCTTCGCCCGGGAGCTGGGTCTACCCGAACCACATGCGAAGCGTCGACCGTTGTGGCGAACTCTCGGCAAGTGAGCTCGGACGCTCGGGCATGCTGTTCCCATGATCGAGGTCGTCACCGTCAGCACCGAGCAGGAACTAGCCGATGCCTATGCCGTGCGCATGAAGGTGTTCGTGGATGAGCAGGGCGTGCCCGCGGAGATCGAGATCGATGAACTCGACGAGGTAGCCGATCATTTCCTCGCCCGGCTGGACGGCAAGCCCGTCGGGGCCGGGCGGCTGATCGTCCAGGGCGGAGTGGGTGTGCTCGGGCGGCTCGCGGTACTGGAGGAGACACGGGGCACCGGACTGGGCGTGGCTCTCGTCCGGGCCATCGAGGAACGGGTGCGCGAGCGCGGATTGGGCGCGGTCGAACTGCATTCGCAAACGCGGGCCCGCGGCTTCTACGAGAAGCTCGGATATGAGGCGTACGGCGAGATCGGCATGGACGCGGGCATCCCGCACATCTGGATGCGCCGGTCCGTCACGAACTGACTACGCGGGCTCGCAGGCGTCACGCAGCGAGCAGGAGCCGCAGGCGCTCCCGCAACCGCCGACCTTCTCCTCGGGAAAGGCCGTGGCGAGCGCCTTCTCGGCGGCCGCCGCACCCGCGCCCAGGGTGAACAGCGCGATGACCACGGCCACCACGGCGACGATCAGCGCGGGAATTCCGCCCGCCACGACCGCCACCGCACCACTGGCCGCGAGCAGCAGTCCCGCCACGATGGAGGTCGGCGCGGCCACCTTGTTGGCCAGCTTGAAGGCTTCCTCGGTTTTCACCGCCGCCTCCGAATGCACCCCGAAGTACCGGTTGCCGGGCAGGGTGCCGGTGAGCCCGAGCACGCCCGTGACCACGGCCACAGCCGCGAAGACAAAGAGGATCAGCGCCACGAAGAACACCCGGTGAAGGCTACTCCGCAACGCGGGTCACACCCTTTTTGGGGACCGGGGTGGCGACGTTTTACCCTGGTGAGCGACCTTATCGGGGATTGGCTGGACAAAGAAGGCAGGACCGTGCAGGACTCCCGTACATCCGAGACACCCACCGCGACCGCGGGTGGGGGCGGCGACGTTCCCGCACACCGCTACAACGCCGACCTCGCGGGGCGCATCGAACAGAAGTGGCAGGGCAACTGGCAGGAGCGGGGCAGCTTCTACGCGCCGAACCCGGTCGGCCCGCTGAAGGGTGACACCCCGGCCGACAAGCTGTTCATCCAGGACATGTTCCCGTACCCGTCGGGCGCGGGCCTGCACGTCGGGCACCCGCTGGGCTACATCGCCACCGACGTCTTCGCGCGGTATCACCGCATGCACGGCCGGAATGTGCTGCACGCGCTGGGTTATGACGCCTTCGGCCTGCCCGCCGAGCAGTACGCGGTGCAGACCGGCGCGCACCCGCGCGACACCACGGTCGCGAACATGGCGAATATGCAGCGGCAGCTGGACCGGCTGGGCCTGGGCCATGACCGGCGGCGCACCTTCGCGACCACCGATCCCGAGTACTACAAGTGGACGCAGTGGATCTTCCTGCGCATCTACAACGCCTGGTTCGACGCGGGCCAGGGCAAGGCCCGCCCGATCGCCGAGCTGATCACCGAATTCGCCGACGGCAAGCGCGAAGCCGTGCGGGGACGCGCCTGGAACGAGCTGTCGCCGTCCGAGCGGAATTCCGTCGTCGACTCCTATCGCCTGGTCTACCAGACGGATTCGATGGTCAACTGGTGCCCGGGCCTGGGCACCGTGCTGTCCAACGAGGAGGTCACCGCGGACGGCCGCTCCGAGCGCGGCAACTTCCCGGTGTTCCGGAAGCGCCTGTGGCAGTGGATGATGCGCATCACCGCCTACTCCGATCGCCTGGTCGACGACCTGGACGAGCTGGATTGGCCGGAGAACGTGAAGGCCATGCAGCGCAACTGGATCGGCCGCTCGCGGGGCGCGCAGGTCAAGTTCGAGGCGGGCAGCGACATCATCGAGGTGTTCACCACCCGGCCCGACACCCTGTTCGGCGCGACCTACGTGGTGCTGGCCCCCGAGCACGAGCTGGTCGACACCCTGACCGGTGCGTCCTGGCCGTCGGGCACCGACGCCCGCTGGAGCTTCGGCGGCGCGGACACTCCCGCGGAAGCCGTTGCGGCGTACCGCAAGTCGATTGCCGCCAAGTCGGATCTGGAGCGTCAGGAGAACAAGGAGAAGACCGGCGTCTTCCTGGGCACCTACGCCACCAACCCGGTCAACGGCGCGCGCGTGCCGATCTTCATCGCCGACTACGTGCTGAGCGGCTACGGCACCGGCGCGATCATGGCCGTCCCCGGACACGACCCGCGCGACTGGGACTTCGCCACCGCGTTCGGCCTGCCCATCGTGGAAGTCGTCGCGGGCGGCGATGTCTCGGAGGCGGCGTACACCGGTGACGGCGTCATGGTGAACTCCGGCTACATCGACGGCATGGACATCGAGTCCGCCAAGGCCAAGGTGATCTCCGAGCTGGAGGCCAACGGCCACGGCAAGGGCACCGTCCAGTACAAGCTGCGCGACTGGCTGTTCGCGCGCCAGCGCTACTGGGGCGAGCCGTTCCCCATCGTCTACGACGAGGACGGCGCGGCCCACGCGCTGCCGGAATCCATGCTGCCGGTGCGGCTCCCGGAGATCGACGACTTCGCCCCGGTCACCTTCGACCCCGATGACGCCGACTCCGAGCCGTCCCCGCCGCTGGCCAAGGCCACCGACTGGGTCAACGTCGAACTGGATCTGGGCGACGGGCCACGCAAGTACCGCCGCGACACCAATGTCATGCCCAACTGGGCGGGCAGCTCCTGGTACCAGCTGCGCTACGCGGACCCCACCAACGACGAGGTCTTCTGCGCGCCCGAGAACGAGAAGTACTGGCTGGGCCCGCGCACGGCCGAGCACGGCCCGAAGGATCCGGGCGGCGTGGACCTGTACGTCGGCGGTGTGGAGCACGCGGTGCTGCACCTGCTGTACGCGCGCTTCTGGCAGAAGGTGCTCTTCGACCTGGGTGACGTGTCCGGCTCCGAGCCCTACCGCCGCCTGTTCAACCAGGGCTACATCCAGGCCTTCGCCTACACCGACTCGCGGGGCGCGTACGTGCCCGCCGCGGAGATCGTGGAGCGGGACGGAAAGTTCTTCTGGACCAATGCCTCCGGCGTGGAAGAGGAGGTCTTCCAGGAGTACGGCAAGATCGGCAAGTCGCTGAAGAACGCCATCTCCCCCGACGAGATGTGCGACCTGTACGGCGCCGACACCTTCCGGTTCTACGAGATGTCGATGGGCCCGCTGGACACCTCCCGCCCCTGGGCCACCAAGGATGTCGTCGGCGCGCACCGCTTCCTGCAGCGCGTGTGGCGACTGGTCGTGGACGAGGAAACCGGCGCGCTGAAGGTCACCGACGTCGAGCCGTCACCCGAGGCCCTGCGCGTGCTGCACAAGACCATCGCCGGTGTCGACGACGACTACGCCAACCTGCGCGACAACACCGCGGGCGCGAAGCTGATCGAGCTGACCAACTACCTGACCAAGAACTTCGGCGACGGCGCGCCGCGGTCGCTGGTCGAACCGCTGGTCCTCATGCTGGCCCCGATGTCCCCGCACGTGGCCGAGGAACTGTGGGAACGCCTGGGCCACACCACCGCCCTGGCCCACGGCCCCTTCCCGGTCGCGGATCCGGCTCTGCTGGTGGCGGATTCGGTCGAGTACCCCATTCAGGTCAACGGCAAGGTCCGCGCCCGCATCAGCGTGCCCGCCGACGCCGACCAGCCCGCGGTCGAGGCCGCCGCCCTCGCCGACGAGAAGATCGCGGAACTGCTGGGCGGCAAGGCCCCCCGCAAGATCATCGTGGTCCCCGGCCGCCTGGTGAACATCGTCGCCTAGCGGCAACCGACCGGAATCGGCCCGGTGCGCATCGCGCACCGGGCCGAATTCATCTGCTGCTCAGCACTTTTCCCAGTAACCGGGAGAGGTCTGCTTCAGCGAGCTCATGTTGTAGGTGTTCCACAGGCCCAGGTCCTGGTCGGAGCCGTTGGCGTAGGTCTCGCCGAGATTCTGGTGTGCTCGGCCTGCCACGGTCTGGTTGTAATTGCTGTCGGTGATGCAGATCGGTGCGGGGGTCGTCGACGTCGGCGGTGCCGTGGTCGACGTGGGCGGTGTCGTAGTCGTGGTCGGCGACGTCGTGGTCGAGGTCGGCGGCGTGCTGGTGGTCAGCGCGGTCACCATCGACATGATGGCCTTCATCTGCGGGCCGTTGTGTTCGGCGTAGGCGTTGTTGGTGTATCCCCACCAGTCCCAGCAGCCCTGTGGATTACTGCCGGTGGTGGTGATCGCCTGGGGATACAGGACGATGATGTCGTTGGTGTCCGCGTATTCGTTGAGGTTGGCGTCCTTCATGAAGGTGTCGCCGATGGTGCCGTTCGAATCGCTGAAGCTGTAGCCCTGTTTGCAGCCGTGCAGGGCGACCAGCAGCGTGCACGAGGTGCCGGAGGCGCAGGAGGACGGGACGTAGGCGAAGCCCTTGTCGTCCATACTGATGGAACCCGCACTGCCGCCGGTGTATTGGCCCTGGTCGAACTGGATCAGCTTGCCGGTGAGGGCGGAAGCGCCGGCGGGCTTCACATTCCCCAGGAGCTGGGCGAGCATGTCGTGTTCGGGATCGTTGTCGCAGTTGTTGATGAAGGGCGATGCCGTGGTCGAGCAGCTGACCGGCCCGAGCGGGCTCACCCACGAGTGCCCGGCGGCAGTGGAGTTGTTGTACACCACGTTCGCGCCCAAATCCCGGTAGTACGTGGCCAAGTCGTCGTTGACGGCCGCGGCCACGGTGGTGTCGCTGGTGCCGTGATACAGGTAGACCTTCGAACCCGACAGACCGGAGACGGGGTCGACCGTACCGGCATTGGCCCGATCCTTGGTCTCCTGTTCCAGCTGAGCGGGTGTCTTGCGCGCCATATGGGTATTCATGCAGGACTCCAGCGCGGTCGAAACATTGTCCTGCGCACAGTCGTACGGGCCCGCGGTGAAGATTCCCGCGCCCTTGAACGTGCCCGAGTACGCGACATGGAGTTGATTGGCCATGTATCCGCCGGACGACACACCGGCGACGTAGGTGGCGCTGATGTTGTAGCCCTGCAGCGAGCCCGGAGTCGGGGTGGGGACGGCGGCGGTCACCACGGACGCGGTGATCGCGGCGAGTCCGGAGGCAATCGCCAAGGCGGATACAGCGTTTCGCAATTTCATGCGGGTTTCCTCAACATTGGGGAATGAACCTCGAACCCGCCCGGCCTGCCCGCCGGGCGGGGGAGGGTGTTACTTCGCCGGTGTGAACGGCGCGTTGATGGTGGTGAAGTACTGGATCGCGGCGGCGATGGCGACCGGAGCGGTCACGAAGAGCTGGCCCGCGATGGTGCCCAGGAACCCGACGGTGGAAGCGCCGATGAGGCAGCCGGCGAGCGGGCCGACGCCGAACATCGTGGCCAGCGGGGCCGTCGCCGCGGCGAAGACGACGCCGCCGATGACGCAGCCGAGCGCCGCGCCGCCCAGGCCGCCGACCACCGTGCCGATGGTCGCGCCCATGCCGATGGTGTCACGCAGGCGGGCCCAGGCGACCTGCTCGCGATCGTATTGGGTCTTCCAGGGCGCCTGGTCCTCGTACGGCAGCGACACCGGCTTGTACACCGCGTGCGCCTCGTCGAACTGCGGGGTCAGGGTGGCCGTGTGCGCTCCGCCGGAAATATCCGCGGCGATCGGGAACTCGAAGTCGTCCACCCGGAACGACAGCGGCATGCCCGCGACGACGGTGCCGTCGGCGGCCTCGATCTCGAAGGTGCCGTTCTCGACGACCAGGGAACCCGCGTCCGTGCGGATCACGCTGTCGGTCGCGGAGCTGGTCGCGGTGTAATTGACGACGCCGGTCTCGGCCTCGGCGTGGGCCGCCCCGGCGGGACCGGCGGCGATTCCGGCGGCGGCAGCGAACAGCAGCGACGCCGCGATGGACTTCCTCATCATTCTTCTTTCTCTCAGTTGCCCAGTGGGCAGGTATTGGCCGGGTCGCCGGCGGCGGGCCGAGCCAGGGTCGCGTCCGGCGGCGGCAATTGCCCTGCGGCCGTCCAGGATTCGAGTGCGGAGAAGGCGCTGCGGAAGCAGGGCAGCATGGGCCGCAGCAGATCCGGGTGGGTGTCGTACAGGCCGTCCACGTGGTTGCCGCCCTCGACCCGGTAGTACCGGTGCAGGTCGGCACGACCCTGGTCCCGGATCATGGCGGCATAGAGGTCGGAGTCACGCCCGATCGGCAGCAGGGTGTCGAGGGTGCCGTGAACAGTGATGAGCGGCTTCTGAATTCGGCCGGTCAGCGCGATGCGAGCGACCGCGTCGTGGACCGCGGCCGGACGCGAGGCGTAATCGTAGTCGGCGTCGCACTGCGGAGTTCCGCTCGCGCAGAACGGAGTTCCGGCCACCACGGACGAATACGAGGGATCGAACTCCTGGCGGTAGACCCGTTGCGTGAGATCCCAATAGGTCTTGTCGTGGTATTCCCACAGCGGCTGCGACTCGGCCGGGAAGCCCGCGGCGACCACGGCGGCACGGGCGACCGGATTCGACGCCGAGTCACCGTAATTCGCGATGGCGGGCGGCAGGAAGGTCAGCGGGTTCGCGGCATCGCTCCACAGCGTGCCCTCCCAATCCACGCCGCCGTCGTAGAGCCAGGGCGCGTTCTCCAATTGCCACCGCACCAGGTAGCCGCCATTGGAGACCCCGGCCATGTAGGTGTGCGCGGCGAGTCGCCCGTAGCGCTGCGCGACGGTGGCCTGCGCCGCGACGGTCAGCTGGGTGACCCGGTTGTTCCACTCGGCCATGGCATCTCCGGGCGCGACGTCGTCACGGTAGAACTCCGCGCCGGTATTGCCCTTGTCGGTGGCGGCGAAGGCGTAGCCCTGCGCCAGCACCCAATCCGAGATGGTGAAGTCGTTGGCGTATTGCCGCCGGTTCCCCGGCGACCCGCTCACCACCAGCCCGCCGTTCCAGTGCTCGGGCAGCCGAATCACGAACTGGCTGTCGTGATTCCAGCCATTGTTGGTGTTGGTCGTGGAGTTGTCGGGGAAGTAGCCGTCGATCTGCATCCCGGGCACGCCGCTGGGGTTCCGAGCCCCGGCCGGGTGCAGTCCCGCCCAGTCGGCGGGCACGGTGTGCCCCGAGGCGACCGTGCCCGCGGTGGTCAGGTCGTCGAGGCAGTCCGCGACCTGCAGCTGTGCCCCGGCCACCAGCGGAGCCGCACAGCCCGCGGTTCGGACCGCGTGCTGCCCGGCGGCCATGGATCCCGCCACCACGATCGCGGCCGTCGCGATGGCGGTGTGCGCGGCCAGGCGGCGGAACGCTCCACGTCTGTGTGCTTTCGGCATCGGGCTCCCTCTCGAGCGGAAATGCCGGAAAGTCTGTTCAGCGGCCACGCTCGCGACCAGGTGGGTGCCACCCACACTTCGGGGCGCGAATGTGTCGACCGACACCTCATGTGGCCCACAGGGATATGACCGGTCGCCACTATGTGGGAATCCCCCATGGCATTCCCGCCCGCCCGGGCCGGAGTTCGGCCAGAATGGCACGCCATGACCTGCGAGATCTTCCTGGAATTGCTCGAGCGGGAAGCTCCGGCCGTCGAATTCGAAGCTCCCGTGCTGGAGGCGCGCGCCGCCGGGGCCCCCGCGGCCGAGCTGGCCGGGCTGGAGGCCGCGAAACTGTCGGCCCTGCGGGTCCGCGCGCTGCTCGAGCGCCGGGCCCGCCGCGAGGCCGAACTGGCCGCGCTGTTCGACACCGCCAGCGACCTCGCGGGACTGCGGGATGTGGACGCGGTGTTGCGGGCCATCGTGCATCGCGCGCGCCGGCTGCTCCGCTCGGATATCGCCTACATGACCCTGCCCGATCCCGAGCGCGGCGATACCTACATGCGGGTCACCGACGGTTCCGGAGCACCGGCCTTCCGGGCCTGCCGACTGCCGATGGGTGCGGGACTGGGCGGGCTGGTCCAGCAGACCGGTATGCCGTACTGCACCCCGGACTACTTCGCCGACCAGCGTTTCCACCACACCCGCGAGATCAACAGCGCGGTCCGCGACGAGGGCATCGTGGCCATCCTCGGGGTGCCGATGAAGCTGGGCGAGAAGGTGATCGGGGTGCTGTTCGCCTCGCACCGTGACGCCCGCCCGTACGCGCCGGAGGAGATCGCGCTGCTGTCCTCATTGGCCGCGCACGCGACCATCGCCCTGGACTCGGCCCGGCTGCTCACCGAAACCCGCACGGCGCTGGCCGAATTGAGCGCCGCCAACGCGGCCATGCACGCCCACTACAACACCGTGGACCGCGCGGCGCGCGCCCACGACCGCATGACCGACGTGGTGGTGCGCGGCGGCGGGGTCGACGATGTGGCCGCGGTCGCCGCCGATATCCTGGGCGGCACGCTGCTGGTGCTCGACGCCGACGGCCGCCGCATCGGCCTGGTGGACGCGCCGGGCGGTCAGCCGCACGATCAGCTCGACGACGACCGACTGCTGAGTGAGATCACCACCGCGGCGGCCCAACTCGGGCGCACCGCGCAGCTGAAACAGCTCTGGGCCGCCCCCGGCGGCGCGGGCAGCGAACCGCTGTGCACCCTGGTGCTGCAGCATCCGGAACCGCTGTCGGACTCCGATCAGCGCATTCTCGAGCGCGCGGCGCTGGTCACCGCGCTGCTGTTACTGTTCCGCCGCAGCATCGCCGAGGCCGAGGGCCGCGTCCGCGGCGAACTCCTCGACGATCTGCTCGCCGGGCGGGTCACCGACCGGGAGACACTGGAGAATCGCGCGGCGCTGCTCGGCATCGACCTCGGCCGGCCGCATGTCCTGGTGGTCGTCGACCACGGCGGGCATCGCAGAATGGCCGCCTGGACAACGGGTTACGGGATATCCCATCACGGCCTGGCGGCAACCCGGGGCGAGCACACCGCATTGCTGCTGCCCGGCGCGGATCCGGGCGCCGCCGCCGACCAGATCGGACGAGAACTGGCGGCGGCCTTGGGATCCCGCGCGACCATCGCGGGTGCGGGACCGGTGACGCTTCCGGCCGAGGCCGAGACCGCCCACCGCGAGGCCCTGCGCTGCGTCCGCGTGCTGCACGCCCTGGGCCGGACCGGATCCTGCGCCAGCGCCGCGGATCTGGGCTTCGTCGGCCTGCTGATCAGCGGCGACGCCGACGCGCCCGCGTTCCTGGACCAGACCCTCGGGCCCGTCGTCGACTACGACCTGCGCCGCCGCACCGAACTGGTCCACACCCTGGACGCCTATTTCGCCAGCGGATGCAGCCTCAGCACCAGCGCCAAACAGCTGCACGTGCACGTGAACACGGTGACCCAGCGGCTCGAGCGCATCACCGGACTGCTCGGCGAGGGCTGGCAGCATCCCGATCGCGCGCTCGAGATCCAGCTGGCCCTGCGCCTGCATCGCCTGCGCGAATCCGCCGTCTTCACCGGATGATTCGCGCAGACGACGCGTCCTAGGGACGGATCAGCACATCGTTGAGGGTGACCAGTTGCAGGTTGCGTTCGCGGATGATGTCGGTGAGCTGGTCGTAGAGATGGGTGACGGTCGGGCGGTTGGCGTGGCCGATCACGATGGCCTGGGCGCGGAACCACTGCCGGGCGGCATCGAGCAGCATGTCCTCGCTGATCACCTTGTTGGTGTCGTTCAAACTGCCGTACCACATGGTCGGAACGGTGTAGCCGCAGTCGGCCGCGACGGCGTCCACGCTGTCATTGTGGTGACCGTAGGGCGGGCGGTAGTACGGGGTGCCGTCGGTCCCGTACTGGTTCCAGAGGAAGTCCTTGCACCGGTTCAGCTGATCGGCGATCGCGCCGCCGGAGAGCCGGGTCAGGTCCGGATGGTCCCAGGTGTGGTTGCCCAGCTGGATCTGACCGGAATCGACCAAGGGGCGCAGCACATCCCGGTGATCGAGCCATCCGGGGTAGTAGGCGGTGACGAAGAAGGTGAGCCGAGCTCCGGTGTTGCGCGCGAAATCGATGAAGCCGCGGATGGTTTCGGAGCTCGCGCCGTCATCGATGGTGAGCGCCATATGGTTTCCGTCGCCGGGCAGGGCGGATATCGTGCCGGGTCCGATCGGCGTCTTCGGCCCGTAGTCCGGTGGCAGCACCTGCGGTATACCGGGAATCTGCGGGACGATCCCGGAGGATCCGGTGTCGAAGGGGAAGTCGGCGCGGGATTCACCGGTGCCCAGCAAGGTGGCAGCCGTGCCCGCGGCCAGCATTGTCAGCAGTCGTCGCCTGTCCATGTCGAACCTCGTTCCTCATCCCCGGCCTCGATGACGCCGGGACTTCCACTCCCCCAACGAGTCCCGGCTACGTCGGCGATGTCAGCACGTCGTTGAGCGTCACCATCGACAGGTTGCGTTCACGGATGATGTCGACCATCTGCCCGTAGCAGTGGGTGACGGCGGGATGGTTGGCATGCCCGATGACCAGGGCCTGCGCGTTGAAATATTTTCGCGCGCACTCGATCAGGTAGTCCTCGGTGATGACGCCCGAATCCGACAGCGAGCCGTACCACATGACCGGGACGGTGTATCCGAGATCCGCTGCCACCTTGTCGACCGTAGCATTGTGCCGGCCGTAAGGGGGACGGAAATATGGCGTCCCGTCGACGCCGAAGTTGTTGCGCAGGAATGTCTTTGCCTTGGTGAGCTGGGAGGACAGCTCGGTCGCGGACAACTTGGTGAGGTCCGGATGATCCCAGGTGTGATTGCCCAGCTGGATCTGGCCCGACTCCACCAGCGGCCGCAGGGTGGCGCGATGGGTGGTCCAGGAGTCGTAACTCGCGGTCACGAAGAACGTGAACCGCGCACCGGTGTCCTGCGCGAATTTGATGTACGCGCCGACCACTTCGGTGCTGGCCCCGTCGTCGATGGTGAGCGCCAAGTTGTTGCCGGTGCCGGGCAGGGCGGTAATGGTCCCGGCGGGAATCGCGGACTTGGGACCGCCCGGCGGTTTGGGCAGCGTCTGCGCGGACGCGGCGGCCACGGAGGTTGTAGGCGTCTTCATCGGCCCGCTGATCCGCGGGGTGACCTTGTACCGGGAGGCGTCCGTCCCCGAGGAGCAGCCCGTCAGGGCTGTCGCAGCGCCCGCGGCGAGCAGTGCGAGCAACTGTCGTCTATCCATACGTGTTGTTCACTCCGACGGTATGTGTCCTTTTTGCCATGCCTCCCTCGCGGGCACATCAGTTATATCCACGGGCCGTGAACTGAACACGAAATCTGTGCGAAATGATCGAAATTCGGCGAATAAATTAAGGCTCCTCTCAGCGTACGGCGGGTCTCAGCGTGCGATCGGACGCAACACGATTTCGGTGGGGTGCGCGTCGCGCGGCGTCTCCACGGCATTGCGCACGGCACGCGCCACCGTTCCGGCCGTGAGGAATTCGCGCGGCTCGTACTCGCGACCCTCCCCGGCGACGATCTCGCGCTGCATGTCGGTGTCGATGCGCCCCGGATGTACAGAGGTCACCCGCAGTGCCGGCTCCTCGAGGCGCAGCGCGTCCGCGAAAGCGCGCAGTCCGAACTTGCTGGCCGCGTACGCACCCCAGCCCGGATTGGCCCGCAGTCCGGCGCCCGAATTGATCAGCACCACATGGCCATTGGCGGCGCGCAGCGCGGGCAACAACAGCCTGGTCAACTCCATGACCGCGATCAGGTTGGCTTCCAACGTATTCCGCCACTGCGCCACCGATGATTCGGCTATCGTTCCCAGGTCGGCTGTTCCGGCATTGTGAACCAGTACATCCAGTCGTTCGATGCCTTCCACCGCGTTCGCCACCGCGGCATAGTCGGTGAGATCGACCGGCCATCCGGCACTGCCCGGCAGCTCACCCAGGATCGGCCCCAGGGCCTCCGCCGTGCGCGCGCCCAGCAGCAGCCGGTGCGCGGGCGCCAGTTCCCGGGCGATGGCCGCGCCGAGCCCGCGGCTGGCCCCGGTGATCAGCGCGGTCGGCTGGTCGCTCTCGGTTCTCAACGAGTAGTTCGTCATGAGATCACCTTGACTTCCCCTCGGCCCGTACGGACCCAGATTCCAACCCTCGCGAGTCAGGCTTCCTGCTTCGCGGCCGATCGCCGGAGGGCAGTCCTCCCGGTCTTACATCAGCTCCACAGGCCGTCGCCGAAAGTCCTTCGGCCAGAATGTTCTTCGCCGCGTTCACATCCCGGTCATGACGGGTGCGGCAGGACGGGCAGGTCCAGGACCTGGTCTTCAACGACAGTTGCGCAAGTAGATGTCCGCAGTTCGAGCATGTCTTGGAACTGGGAAAATATCTGTCGACGACGACAAAACGCCTGCCCCATTTTTCGGCCTTGTAGCCGAGCATTGCCCGAAACGTCGACCACCCGCAGTCGCCGATCGCACGCGCCACCCTGTGATTGCGCATCATGCCGGACACGTTCAGGTCCTCGACAACTACGACATCGTAGCGACGGATCAGTTCAGTGCTGGTGACGTGCAGGAAGTTTGCGCGCGCTCGGCGGACTCGCGCATGCGCACGGGCAACCCGGCGCCGAGCCTTTTCTCGGTTGCGGGAACCCTTTTCCGTGCGGGCCATACGCCGCTGGTAGCGAGCCAGGTTGCGTTGCTTACGTTCCATGAGTCGCGGATTCGGGATCTTGTCACCATCGCTGGTGGTCGCGAACGAGTTGATGCCAACGTCGAGACCAACGGCCGCGCCGGTGGCGGGCAACTCGCCTGGAGCATCGGTGTCCAGTTGCAGCGTGACGTACCAACAGCCATCCGCGTCACGGCTCACGGTCACCAGCGATGGCGACAAGGTCGCCGGGTCGATGTCGGGCCAGGACCAAACGAACCGCAAGGGTTCCGATTGTTTTGCCAGCCAGAGGGTTCCGCCGCGCCAGCGAAACGCCGCCCGCGTATAGGTCGCGGCCTGGCGGGAGTTGCGTGATTTGAACCGGGGATAGCGGGAACGACGAGCGAAAAAGCTCGTCAATGCCTTGTACTGATGACGAAGTGTCTGCTGCAGGGGAACCGCCGAAACCTCGTTCAAGAACGCCAGTTCCGGGCGTCTCTTGAGCTCGGTCAAGTGGCGATCCGCCTCAGCGTAGTTCGTTCGCACGGCGTCGACGCGGTAACGCTTGGTGCGCCATTCGAGTATCTCGTTCCAGACCTTCCGAACACAGCCGAACGTACGAGCCAGGTTCACCGCCTGCTCATCGGTCGGGTAAGCCCGACACCGATACGCCGTCCGCACTCGGCGACGTTATCACAGCGGCAACCGTGTGATAAGCGAAGATCGATACCGGAACGGCGTGTCGGTAACCAGTCGGCTGGACTCGGCGATGATTCGAGCGCAACGAGCCGTCAACTTGCTCAGATCACCGAGCACGAGACGGTCTGTGACACGAATACTTCATGCATTTCCGGATATCCAGCTGATTCGAGAAGGCGAACAGGTGCAATCTGACGACCCAGTTCGATCCGACCGTCACTCCGCATACGATCCGACCCGCCGCGCATACCTACAGGTTCCAGCGCAGAATAGGGCGATGTCCCACCCTGGTTTCACGCCCACCCAGCTCGCGGCTCGGGCCGCCTACCTGCTGCGCGGCAATGACCTGGGCACCATGACCAGCGCCGCGCCGAGACTCTATCCGCACATGTGGAGTTGGGACGCGGCCTTCGTGGCCGTGGGCCTGGCCCCGCTCAGCGTCGAACGCGCCGCCCTGGAACTCGACACCCTGCTGTCGGCGCAGTGGCGCAACGGGATGATTCCGCACATCGTCTTCGCCAATGGCGTGGACGGCTATTTCCCGGGCCCGGCGCGCTGGGAGTGCCGCAGACTCGCCGCCGACGCGCCCGACGGGCCCGACACCTCGGGCATCACCCAGCCGCCCGTGCATGCCATTGCCGTGCAACGGATTCTGGACCACTCGCGCCGGCACGGCCGCAGCACCCGCGCGGTGGCCGAGGACTTCCTGAATCGGCGCTGGCCCGACCTGATGCGCTGGCACCGCTGGCTGGCCTATGCCCGAGACCCCAAGCAGCACGGCCGGATCACGCTGTACCACGGCTGGGAATCGGGCATGGACAATTCGCCACGCTGGGATCGCGCCTACGAGAACGTGATTCCGGGGCCGGACCTGCCGCCCTACGAGCGCGCCGACACGCAGGTGGTGGGCGACCCCACCCAGCGGCCCTCGGACCGCGAATACGACCGCTACCTGTGGTTGGTCGAGCAGATGCGGCGCTGCGGCTACGACGACTACCAGCTGGCCTCGACCATGAGCTTCGCCGTCGAGGACGTATTCGTCACCGCCATCTTCGCCCTGGCCTGCGATGTGCTGGCCAATATCGGCGAGGACTACAAGCAGCCGCACGCGGATGTGCGCGAGCTCTACGAGTGGGCCGACTACTTCCGTGCGGGCGTGGTCGCCACCACCGACGCCCGCAGCGGAGTGGCCCGTGATTTCGATGTGCGCGCGGACAAGTGGATCGAGACCGAGACCCTCGCCTGCTTCGCGCCCCTGATCTCGGGAGGCTTGCCGCGCGATGCCGAACGGCGGTTGCTGCGCTTGTTCGAGGGCCCACGCTGGTGCGGGCATCCCGATCTGCGCTACGCGCTGCCGCCCTCGACGTCCCCGGTGTCCAAGGACTTTCGCCCGCGCGAGTACTGGCGTGGCCCGGTGTGGCCGGTGATCAGTTGGCTGTTCTCGTGGGTCTTCGCCCGCCGCGGCTGGGCGGAACGCTCGTTCATGCTGCGTGCGGAGGGTCTGCGACAGGCCAGTGACGGCAGCTTCGCCGAGTACTACGAGCCCTTCACCGGCTTGCCGCTGGGCAGCATGCAGCAGTCCTGGACCGCCGCTTCGGTCCTCGACTGGCTCGGATAGCTAACGTTTGGCGAATATCACAGTCGCGCCTTCACGGCTATAGCGACCGTCCGGCCTAGCGTTTTTTGGCATGACCGGACGAAGCCTGATGAAAATGGTCACAATCGCAGCTGCCGGCATCCTGATAGCTACCCCAGCCGGGGTAGCCGCCGCCGATATCGAGGGCCCGGATGTGGCCTCCTGGCAGCATCCCGGCGGCGGGGGCATCAACTGGTTCGGCGTGCGGGCGGCCGGGTACCAGTTCGCCATGCTCAAGGCCACCGAGGGGCTCAACTACGTGAACCCCTTCTTCGTGCAGGACAGCCTGTCCATGCGGATGGCCGGGGTCGCCCGCGGCACTTACCATTTCGCGCGCCCCAACGAATCCCCCGAGCTACAGGGCGCGTTCTATTCGGCCCTGGTGCTCGGCCAGAACGGACTGCTGGACCTGCCGCCGGTACTGGACATCGAGGATTCCGGCGGCCTGCCGCCCGACGCGCTCATCGACTGGACCCACCGGTACCTCAATACCGTGCAGGCCATGACCGGCCGGCGGCCGATCATCTACACCTATCCCCGGTTCTGGCAGACGGCGATGGCCGACACCGACCAGTTCACCTCCTACCCGCTGTGGATCGCCGACTATCGGGGCAACGACCAGCCGGAGGTGCCGGGCGGCTGGCCCGCCTGGACCTTCTGGCAGACCACCAGCTCCGGCGCGATTCCCGGCATCGGCGGGTCCGTCGACCTCAATGTCTACAGCGGAGCCCAGGGCGATTTCGCGGGCTACGCCAACATGCCCTTCAGCGGCAGCGCCAGCGGATCCGGACGCGGCAGCAGCTGACACCGCCTCCTCGGGGTTTCAGGAGCTCGCCCGGCCGTGGGGAGGCGGAGGCCCGAGTTACGAGAGTTGTTCAAAGCACCTGTGACAGGAACTGCCGCAGGCGGGGGGTTTCGGCGTTCTCGAAAATCTGTTCCGGCGTGCCGGTTTCGACGACCTGACCGTGGTCCATGAACACCACCCGGTCGGAAACCGAACGGGCGAAGCTCATTTCGTGGGTGACCACGATCATCGACATGCCGCCCTGCGCGAGCTCCGACATGAGCGCCAGGACACCCTTGACCAGCTCGGGGTCCAGAGCGGACGTGGCCTCGTCGAAGAACATGATGTCCGGCTTCATGGCCAGCGCGCGAGCGATCGCCACGCGCTGCTGCTGCCCGCCGGACAGATTCGCCGGGCGCACATCGGCTTTCCCGGCCAGCCCGACCGCCTCCAGTTGCTGCACCGCCAGCGTGCGCGCTTGCTCTTTGGACAGACCGTGCAGCTTGCGCGGACCGAGCGCGATATTGTCGGCGACCGTCCGGTGCGGGAACAGGTTGAAGTGCTGGAACACCATGCCGATCCGCTGGCGCAGCCGATCCGGGTTCTCGGTCAACACCGATTTGCCGTCGAGCAGGATATCGCCGGAGTCGGGTTCGTGCAGCCGGTTGAGCACCCGCAGCAGCGTGGACTTGCCCGAGCCGGACGGGCCGATGACCGTGGTGGTCTTGCCCGCGTCCACGTGCACGTCCACGCCGCGCAGGATCTCGTTGTGGCCCAGCGTCAATCGCAGACCGGTGCCGGTCAGGGAGGCACTCATGCTCCACGCCCTTCGGTGATGGCGGCCGTTTCGACCGGTTCGGCGGCGGTTTGCGGACGGCCCTCGCGCATGCGCTTGTCGATGTAGTTGACCAGGTGCGTGAGCGGCACCGTCAGCAGCAGATACACCAGCCCCGCCGCGACCAGCGGCGACAGATTCCCGGTCTGCGCATTGAGATCCCGGCCCACCGCGAACAACTCGCGCTGGGTGGCCAGCAGGCCCAGGAAGTAGATGAGCGAGGAATCCTTGATGAGCGCGATGAACTGGTTCATCAGCGCGGGCAGCACCCGGCGCACACCCTGCGGAATCACCACCAGCGTCATGGCCTGGCGGTAGCCGAAACCGATGGCGCGGGCCGCCTCCAGCTGCCCGGCCTCCACCGACTGGATGCCGGAGCGGAAAATCTCACCGATATAGGCCGAGGCCAGCAGCGCCAGCGCCACCGCGCCCAGCCAATACGGGTTGTTGCCGGTGATGTTCTTGACCACCGGACCCACGCCCAGACCGATGATCAGGATGATCACCACGGCGGGCAGGCCGCGGAAGATATCGGTGTAAATCCGTGCGGGCCAGCGCAACCAGCGAGTGCGGGAGATGCCCGCGACCGCGAGCAGCATGCCCAGCACGGTGCCCAGCAGACCCGAAACGAAGGCCAGGATCAGGGTATTGGGCAGGCCGGTCTTGATCAGGTCCGGGAAAGCCTTGCGGTACAACGACCAGTCGAAGAACGTGTCCTTCAACTGCCGCAGCGTGGATTTCGGCGCCACCCCGCTGTTGTCGGGCTTGCCGTTCGCGTGCTCGGCGGCGATGGCCGCGAAGTCCGGCCAGTCCGGCGCGGCGACCGCCTTCGAGCCCGGCTTCCAGCCCGGCGGCGGCTGGCGCGGCACCCAGTCTTCGTACAGCTTCAGGTAGGTGCCGTCGGCGATCACCGCGTCCAGTCCGGCATTGAGGGCATCGGTGAGCGGCTGATTGCCCTTGCGTACCGCGTAGCCGACGAAGTTGTTGAGGCTGAAGGTGTTCTGCACGATCGAGGTCGCGTCACCGGGCTGAATCGCACCCTCCGCCTGTGCGGACGGGGCGACCCAGGCGTCGAGCTGACCGGACTTCAGGTTCGCGTAGGCGGTGGCGTAGTCCGGGAATTTCACCGGGTCCAGGTGCAGTTCGTTGACAACGTAGTCGTCCTGCACCGTGCCCTGCACGACGCCGATCCGATTGCCGCGGTGCAGGTCCGAAAAGCCTTTGATGGCACTGCCGTTCGACACCACCAGCGAGACGTAACCGAAGTCGTAGCCGTTGGTGAAGTCGACCTGCTTGCGGCGGTCGTCGGTGGTGGTGATGTTGGAGGAGCCGACATCGAACCGGCCATTGGCGACCTGGGCCAGCAGCGGCGCGAACTCGGTGCCGATGAACTCCACCTGCAGGCCGAGTTTCGCGCCGATGGCCTTCAGCAGTTCGTTGTCCATACCGGTGTAAGCGCCCCGGCTGTTCAGGCAGATACTCGGCGGCGCGTCGGAGATCGTGCCCACCGTCAGCTTGCCCGGGGTGAGCAGACCCAGCTTGCTGATGTCGACCTTGTCCAGCGGTTCGGTGGTGGCGGTCGTGTACCGGTCCGCCGATTCGCCCGGCTTTCCGGTCGCCAGATTGGTCGGCGCGACGCTGGCGGAGGCGATGCCGGGCGGCGAACATTTGTCGCCGCCGTCGGCCGCCGCGCCGCCCGCGCCCAGCGTCACTGTTCCGAGCAGGCCGACCAGCAATACCCCCGCGATTGCCGAGAGACGGGTCGGCCGACGGCGTCGGGGCGCGCCCGGGCGCAAGGAAACCATGGCAAATCACCCTAGTAGGACAGATTTGCTATCCCAGAGTTACCCTCAGGCCGATTCGTTGTGGCGATCCCGCCAGGCCACCGCCTCGAGGATCCGGCCCATGTCGTAGTCCGGTCCGCCCGAACTCACGGTGAACAGCGTCACGCCCGCGTCCGCATAGCCGTCGACCTGATCGATGCCCGGCCAGGCCACCGACTTCGCGATGGCCGAGGCGTCGGTGCCGACCTCCGCGCAGTGCTCCCCGAGAATCCCGATCTTGCGCTGCAGCACCTCGATGTCGGAGAAGCTGTGCCAGATATCGGCGTACTGGGCCACCAGCCGCAGCGTCTTGCGCTCGCCACCGCCGCCGATCAGGATCGGGATGTCGCGCACCGGCTGCGGATTCAGCTTGGCCAGCCGGTCGGTGATGCGGGCCATGGCCTCCTTCAGCCCCGCGAGACGGCTTCCGGCCGTACCGAATTCGTACCCGTACTGGTCGTAGTCCTTCTGGAACCAGCCCGCCCCGATGCCGAGGATCAGCCGCCCGTTGCTGATGTGGTCGACGGTCCGGGCCATATCGGCCAGCAGATCCGGATTCCGGTACCCGCCGCCGGTGACCAGCGCGCCGATCTCGACCCGCTCGGTCTGCTCGGCGATCGCGCCCAGCATGGTCCAGCACTCGAAGTGCGCGCCCTCGGGGTCCCCGTAGAGCGGATAGAAATGGTCCCAGTTGAAGACGACGTCCACCCCGGCGTCCTCGCACCGCCGCACCGCGTCCCGGATCAGGCCGTAATTGGGGGCGTGCTGGGGCTGCAACTGAACTCCGATACGAACCGCTCGGCTCATTGGATGCTCCTGGTCTCGGCGATCACTGTGGCCCATTCTGCCCTCGGCTACGCTCTTGGCCGACCCTGTACTACGGATCGTCCGGCACGTTCCTGCCGGTGAAGGGAAGTGTTAAACCGTGGCAACGGTGACTTTCGACCAGGCCACCCGGCTCTACCCGGGCTCGTCCACCCCCGCCGTCGACGCCTTGAACCTGGAGATCGCCGATGGCGAATTCCTGGTTCTCGTCGGGCCCTCGGGCTGTGGCAAATCCACCTCGCTGCGCATGCTCGCGGGACTCGAGGAGGTGAGCGACGGCCGAATCCTGATCGGGGACAAGGACGTCACGCACGCCGAGCCCAAGGAACGCGATATCGCCATGGTGTTCCAGAACTACGCGCTGTACCCGCACATGAGCGTCGCGGAGAACATGGGCTTCGCGCTGAAGATGGCCAAGGTCTCCAAGGAGGAGCGTCAGCAGCGCGTGCTGGAGGCGGCCAAGCTGCTCGACCTCGAACCGTATCTGGACCGCAAGCCCAAGGCGCTGTCCGGCGGTCAGCGCCAGCGGGTGGCCATGGGCCGGGCCATCGTGCGCCAGCCGCACGTCTTCCTCATGGACGAACCGCTGTCCAACCTGGACGCCAAGCTGCGCGTGCAGACCCGCACCCAGATCGCCCAGCTGCAGCGCCGGCTCGGCACCACCACCGTCTACGTCACCCACGACCAGGTCGAGGCCATGACCATGGGCGACCGGGTGGCCGTGCTCAAGGACGGGCTGCTGCAGCAGTGCGCCTCACCGCGCGACCTGTACCGGGACCCGGCCAACCTGTTCGTCGCGGGCTTCATGGGCTCGCCCGCCATGAATCTGTTCACCCTGCCGGTCGGCAACGGCTCGGTCATCCTGGGCGGCTGCCCGCTGCCGTTGCCGCGTTCGGTGGCCGCGGCCACCGGTGAGCGCGTGGTGGTCGGCATCCGGCCCGAGCACCTGGAACCGGTCGGCGACGGCGCGGGCATCGCCATGGAGGTCGACGTGGTCGAGGAGCTCGGCTCCGACGCCTACATCTACGGCCGCACCCTCGGTGACGGGGAAACCATTGTGGCGCGGGCGGATTGGCGCAACCCGCCCGCCAAGGGCACCCGCCTCGCGCTGGTCGCGGACGCGGACCACACCTACTTCTTCCACCCGGAGGACGGGCGTCGCCTGCACTGACCTCCGGTCGGTGACAAGGGGGTTCGGGGGCAATGCCCCCGGACCCCCTTATTCGGCCGTATGCGCGCGACGCGTTCGCTTGCGCCGCCATTCGTCGTTCACCCGGACCCGCAGATTCTCCAGTGGCACTTGGTTTCCCGAGGCGCTGCGGAGTTCGACGCGCACCGGCTCGCCGGTCGTGTCCTCGAGACGTTCCAGCGGTGGTACTTCTTGCAGGTACTTGTCTCCCCACTGCCACAACGCGACGACCGCGGGGAGCAAGTCCAAACCCATTTGGGTGAGCACGTATTCGTTGCGCGTGCGCTTGCCCTCTTCCCGGTAGGGCCGCTTCTCCAGCAGCCCCGCGTCGACCAGCTTGCGCAGCGCGCTCGACGCCGCCGCGTCGGTGATCCCGACCCGGGTCGCGAACCCGTCGAAGCGCGTCATGCCGTAATAGGCCTCGCGCAGTATGAGAATCGCCGAGCGCGTGCCGACGATCTCCATCGCCTTGGCGATCGAGCAGTTCTCGGGTTTCCACGAGAGCAGGTCGCTCAGTTTTCCTTCCATGATGGCCGACATGGCGTACATCATACCCATGCTGACTTGCCCCAACTATTGCCAGCTCCTACTCTGACTTCAGAGCAATGAAGCTAGCTGCTGGAAGGAACGTCATGAGAGACGCAGTCATCGTCGAAGCGGTCCGCACCCCGATCGGCAAGGGCAAGGCCAACGGCGCTTTGCACGGCACACATCCCGCCGACCTGCTTGCCCACAGCCTGCGCGAGGTGGTGCGCCGCAGCGAGATCGATCCGGCCCTGATCGACGACGTGATCGGCGGCGTGGTGACCCAGGTCGGGGAACAGGGCTCCAACCTGACCCGCCGCGCGGCCCTGGCCGCCGGATACCTCGAATCGGTTCCGGCCACCACCGTCGACCGGCAGTGCGGCAGCAGCCAGCAGGCCATCCACTTCGCCGCGCAGGGCGTCATCTCGGGGGCCTACGACATCGCGGTGGCCGCCGGCGTGGAGTCCATGAGCCGGGTTCCCATGGGAGCCAACCTCATCGGAGCCGAGGACATCGCGGGCGTCGGCTTCGCACAGCGCTACCCCGAGGGCCTGGTACCGCAGGGCATCAGCGCCGAGCTCATCGCCGCCAAGTGGGGCCTGAGCCGCACCCAGCTCGACGAGTTCGCCCTGTCCAGCCACGAAAAGGCCGCCGCCGCAACGCGGAACGGCTCGTTCGAGGCCCAGCTCGCCGCCTTCGCCGGGCTCGCCCACGACGAGGGCATCCGGGAGGGCGGCACCCTGGAGACCCTGGCCGCACTGCGCCCCGCCTTCTACGACGAGGCGATGGCCGCCCGCTTCCCGCAGATCAACTGGAGCGTCACGGCCGCGAACTCGAGCCAGATCAACGACGGCAGCGCCGCGACGCTGATCATGACCGGTGAACGCGCCGCCCAGCTCGGACTGCGCCCCCTGGCCCGCGTGCACAGCTTCGCGGTCGCGGGTGACGACCCGCTGTTCATGCTCACCGCCATCATCCCCGCGACCCGAAAGATCCTGCAGCGCTCCGGACTCGATCTCTCCGACATCGACCTGTTCGAGGTCAACGAGGCCTTCGCCTCGGTGGTGCTGGCCTGGGCCCAGGAAACCGGCGCGGACCTGTCCAAGGTCAACGTGAACGGCGGCGCGATCGCCCTCGGCCACCCGCTCGGGGCCTCCGGCACCCGGATCGCCACCACGCTGGTGCACGCCATGCACGACCGCGAGGCCCGCTTCGGCCTGCACCTCATGTGCGAGGCGGGCGGCCTCGCCAACGCCACCCTCTACGAACGCCTCTGAGGCCGCCGTCGCGGTGACCTATCGGGGCACCGCGACGATCGCGGTCAGCAGGCCGAGGATCCACGCCTCCGCCAGCAGCGGGAACGCCACCATCGCGGTGGGCCACGCGCGCTGACGGAGGCGTACGGCGTGGATCGTCCACACCGGAACCAGCACCAGGGTCATGCCGATGCCCAGCCACGCCACGGCGTAGGCCAGCGGGAGGTAGCGGAGATCGGCGGCGGGCGGGAAGAGGCGGCGGTATTCCGGCACGAAACCCGCCACCGTCCAGGCCGTAGCGCAGGCTCCGACGTAGATCACCACGGTGGCAATGAAATCCGCGACCGCCAGGGGCGGCCGCCATCGATCGGCCACCGTTCCAGGATGCCGCGTCACGGATCGACGCGACCGGTGATCAGTTGATCGCGGTGGCCACCAGAATGTGTCCGGCCCCGCCCGCGACGGCGATGATCGGGAGCGCGGCGGCGGTCCAGATCCAGGCGCGGCGGCCGGTCATCGCGGCCACCGCGGCCAGCACCATCGCGCCGACCAGGACCAGGAACATGCCGCCGCCACCGATCAGCAAGCCCCACAATGCGGAAGCGGGCGGGCGGATCACCGCGCACTGGACCGTGAAGTCCTTCTTCTGCAGGGCGCAGCGGTTGTGGACCAGGTCGAACAGCTTGGCGAACAGGTCGTAGGCGAAGCCGAACGCCACGGCCGCGCCGACCAGGTACAGCAGGGCGGAGATCAGGACATCCTTGCGGCGCACCGGTTTCCGCTCCGCGGCGGCCTTCGGCAGGGCCGCGGCGGCCGCCTCCGCCGGGGGCAGCTTGGCGGGCATGGTCCGGTCGTTCTCACCGAACGCCTGTCCCGGCCCGGCCGGGCCCGCTGCGAACAGGGTGCCGCCGGGCGGCCACGCCTCGGGCGAAACCTCCTCACCCGCCGGGTGATTCGTCCTGCCGAGCTGAGGCGCCGCGCCCGCCGAGGGCGGCGGGCCGCCCTGACCCGACGGGCCGCCGTCCAGCTGTCCGAGCCCACCGCCGTAGGGGAGATGCCCCGGCCCCGAGGGCGCGGGCAGCCGGGAACCCGGGGGGCCCGCGAGCGGCTGCGGCCGCGACGGCCCGCCGGAACGAGTGGGGCCGCCGGGGTTTCCGGGAGCGTGCGGTGCGCCGGGTGGCCCGCTGGGCGGCTGCGGCGGCGCCGGACGGGGCGGTGCCTGCCGACCGCCCTTGGGCACGGTCGGCCCCGCCGCTTCGAATCCGCTCCGCTGTCCACCGGGATTACCGCCACTCGGCGGTGGCGGCGGTGGGTTCGACCGACCGCCGCCGGGGAGGGTGGGGCCCGCGGACCCGGCCAGGTCCTCCGCCGAGGGCGGACCGGCCGGTCCCCCGGGCAGGGGCGGCTGCGGACGCTGCGGTGGACCCGGCGGATTCCGCTGCCCGCCCGCCGGGCGCGGTGGCATCGGGGGCAGGCCGGAGTCGGAGGCGGGTCCGCCGTCGCCGGCGGGGCGACGGGGCTCGTTGGGCGGGTTCATGATTGCGGTCTCCCCCAAGGCGCAGGTCGGTGAAGCCGGGGATCGGCCTCATTGCGCATTGTGACGGGCGCACGGCCCCGCCGCCACCGGATAGACACCGGGCGCCCGTTAGGGTGCGGACGTGAGCGACAGCGCAGATGCGGTGGATTTCGAGTCGGCGGTGGTCTACGCGATTCCCATGCGGACCCGGTTCCGGGGCATCACCGTTCGCGAGGGAATGCTGATTCCCGGTCCGCTCGGCTGGGGCGAGTTCTGCGCGTTTCCCGAGTACGACGATCGCGAGGCGGCGGCCTGGCTGGCCACCGCGGTCGAGCAGGTGACCACGGGATGGCCGGAGCCGCTGCGGGATCGGGTGCCGGTCAACTGCATCGTGCCCGCCGTCGGACCGGAGCGGGCGCGCGAGATCGTGGCCGCGTCCGGGTGCCGCACCGCCAAGGTGAAGGTGGCCGATCATCCGGACTCGCTGCGCGAGGACCTGGACCGAGTGGCAGCCGTCCGCGACGCGCTCGGACCCGGGGGCGCGGTCCGTGTCGACGCCAACGGACTGTGGGATGTGGACACCGCCGTGGACCGGATCGAGCGGATCGACCGGGCCGCAGGCGGTTTGGAGTATGTCGAGCAGCCTTGCCGCACGATCGAGGAATTGACCGCCGTGCGCAAGCGGGTGCGGGTCCGGATCGCCGCGGACGAATCCATTCGGCGCGCGGAGGATCCGCTGCGGGTGGCGGTGGCCGGGGCGGCCGATGTGGCGGTGCTGAAATGCACTCCGCTGGGCGGGGTCCGGCGCGCGCTCGAGGTGGCCGAGGCGGCGGGACTGCCCTGCCTGGTGTCCTCGGCCCTGGAGACCAGCGTCGGCCTGGCCGCCCAGGTCGCCCTGGCCGGTGCGCTGCCCCACCTCGATTTCGCCTGCGGCCTGGACACATTGTCGCTGCTCACCGGTGACGCGGTGACCGAACCGCTGCGCCCGGTCGAGGGCTACCTCGAGGTTCCCCGCATCGCGCCGACCCCGGATCCCGACCTGCTCGAGCGCTACCGCCACCCCGACCCCGAGCGGGTCCAGTGGTGGCGGCAGCGGCTCGCCAGGGTCAGGACGCTGCTGCCCTGACCTTCGATCCTTCGCGCACGACGGTGCCGTGCCGGACGAAAACCTCGGCCCCGTCGGCGAATTCGACCGCCGGTCCCTCGGCTCGATGCAATCGCAGCTGCCCGTACAGGACGCGCGGGCGCGCTTCGACGTGCAGGGCGGTCGGCCGTTCGGCCATGACGCAACGCCGCGCACCCGGCCACCACCATCCGGTGCCGCGGGCCAGGATCAGCCACTGATCGAGGTGGTGCGCGTCGTCGGCGCGGTATTCGGCCAACCCCACGCTCCGGCAGATGTCGTAGAACGTGGCCGACCAGGTGTCGTACTGCTCGTATCCGGCGCGCTCCACGGACCGGTCCTCCGGTCCCAGCAGGGCCGCACGCAGGGGTTGATACATGGTGTCCCGCAACGTCTCCCGCAGGGGCTCACGCACCATGAGCTCGAGGATCCACACGGGCGGGACGCCCCTGGCCACCAATTCCGGCAGCGTCGAGGCGGGCCATTCCCGCTTGGTGAACCCGGCCGCGGGCTCCCAGGCGTGCCGGCGCGGATCGATGCTCTTGCCCAATCGATGTCGCAGTTCGAATTTCAGCGCGGTGAGCCGTTGCGGAAATGGCCAGCGCCGGAATGGAATCACCGACGGGGGGAGTTTGCCGAATCCGCGGACCGATTCATCCGGATCGTTCCGCAACAGTGTCGCGGCCGCGACAGGCGAATCCACCCAGACGAATTCGGGTGGCGCTTCGCCGAGTAATCGGTATATCTCACTGACCGCGCCCTGCGCGGCATCCCGGTCGGCCGGTTCGGTACCGAGGCCCGTTCGGACCCGGTCATCGCGCAGCCGAAGCGCGGTTTCGAGACGTTCTACCAGGGGAATCCCGCGATCCGAGGAGTGTCGCGGGGAGAATGCGCGGTTCACCGCGCCGAGGCGCGCAGCGCCTTTCTGGAGAGGGAGATCATGTATCCGATCATGACACCGGAACGACGATCAGGCAATACGGATTCCGCAGGAATACATTGTGGTGCGCAACACCAGGGCCGCTTCCGGACCGATGACGCCGTCCACCAATTCGATATAGCGACCACAGAATTCGGGTCCGTGCGGGGCCGCGTCATCCGGTTTCGGCTCGAGGTGATGGGCCAGTTCGTGCAGGATCACCAATTCGCGTAGCGCCCAGGCCGTTCCACCCGCGTGCAGCGGGACGGCCAGCACCGCGCCCTCGGATTCGTAGTGCGCGGCCTTCGCTCCGGCCCGCGCCCGCACCGTGACCGCGACCGCGGACCGATCCCATTGCGCCCGAACCCAATTCAGTGCCAGCACCCGCTCCACGTAGGTCTGCACCGAGTCCACCGACGCGAACCGCCGCTCGATCGGCAGGGTGATCCGCGAACCGTGCAGTTCGACCGTTCGCGTCCCGAACTCGTCGGCGCGGTCGAACATGCCGCGCACCAGCCCCTCGGCGTCGTACACCCGGGACCGCTGCGCATCCCGTACCGCCATGCGCGCGTTCGCTATTCGCCCGCGCCGCGGGGCAACTGGCCGCGCGCGCCGCCCAGCTCCGGCGACGAACCCAACCGCGCGGCCTTGCCCGCCCGGTCACCGGCCCGCCGCGCGGCCGCCGAGTATCCGGCCGAGGCCTGCGGGCCACGCCAGGTGCCGCGCGCCTCGGAGGTGCGACTGTAGAAATCGGTGAGCTCGAGTTCCTTGTTCCGCAGCGCGAGCGCCGTTCCGGTGGGCGCGGATTCGGCGGCATCGGCCTTGACGGCCGCGGCCTCCACATCCGATTTGACCTCGGCGAGGCGGCGGCCGATGCGCGAGGCGAAGGCCATCTGGAAGTTCAGGCGCGCGGTCACCGCGGCGACCGGCACCTGCACGGGCCGCTGGACCGTGCGGCCGTAGCGGCGCTCGACCACGAGCTTCTCGGTGGTGGCCGACTTGTAGGACCCCGACTTGATGTACTGGTCGGAGGCACGGACCATCTGGATCAGCAGGCTCGTGTAGAGCGCCTCGCAGGTGTCGATATCGGTGTCGAATCCATAGGCGTACACCGTCGTCGACGAGCGGGCCACGTCACAGCGCACGTCATTGGCCGCGGCGATGGCCACGAACAACTGCACATAGGTTCGCAGACCGCGTTTTCCGGCCTCGCCGATGGGAATCACGCGTTGAGCGGGCGTGGGCCGTCGTTCGCGATTCGCGATATGTGCCCGTGCCACTGCCAGATCCACCGAGGAGCCGGTCGCGAGCCGCTGCGCGGCCGCCAGGAACGCTTCCGCCTCGTGCTCGTTGTCGGTCGATTCGGCCTGCCGCAGCAGTCCGCCGATCCGTGTGAGCATCTTGTCCTGAGAAGACATCGGGACACAGCATAGTGGGCGCTGTCGGCGCAGCCGTCCGAAGTCTTTTGCGCATGGCCGGAGCGAAGGCGGAGGTACGCCTGGCCTGCACCGACGATGCCGTGGTCACGCGCGAGGGAGCAGGTAGTCCCCGCGCGAGGAACATCCACCATGTATCTTCCTGTGTGCAACCGGCTGGGTGTGCCGCCGCTCACGTCTCGACCCTGGAGTATTCGCGATGGCTTTGAAGAAGGTGTCGTCCCTACGATCGACGTTGGTGCCGCGTGCCGTTTTGGCCGTGACATCGGCGGCCTTGCTGACGGCGACGCTCGCCACCGGCTGCTCGAGCAGCAGCGGCGGATCCAACGCGATCTCCGAGAACCTCACCGGGCGTGGCCCGATCACCTACGTCGAGGGCAAGGACACCACCGAGACCGGTGCCGTCAAGCAGCTCATCGACCGCTGGAACGTCGCCCACCCCGACGAGAAGGTGACGTTCAAGGAGCAGTCCAGCGACGCCTCCCAGCAGTACGACGACCTCAAGCAGCACCTGCAGGCCAAGGCGTCGGACTACGACGTGGTCGCCCTGGACGTGCCGTGGACCGCGGAGTTCGCCGCCAAGGGCTGGATCCAGCCGCTGAAGGACTCCTTCGCGATCGACACCTCCACCCTGCTCTCGCCGCCGGTCGCCTCGGCCACCTACAACGGCACGCTGTACGCGGCCCCGCGCAACACCAACGGCGGCCTGCTGTACTACCGCAAGGACCTGGTGCCCGAGCCGCCCAAGACCTGGGCCGAGATGCTGTCCATGTGCCCGAAGGCCAAGGAAGCCGGAATCGGCTGCTACGCGGGCCAGTTGGCGCCCTACGAGGGTCTGACCGTGAACGCGGCCGAGGTCATCAACGCCTTCGGCGGCAGCTTCGTCGGCCCCGACGGCAAGACCCCGACCGTCAACACCCCGCAGGCCAAGCAGGGTCTGCAGACCCTCGTCGACGCCTACAAGAACGACGACATGCCCAAGGAAGCCCTCTCCTTCAAGGAGCCGGAGTCCCAGAACGCCTTCACCAGCGGCAAGCTCATGTTCATGCGCAACTGGCCGTCCTCCTTCGGTGACGCCGGCGCGGACTCCTCCGCGGTGAAGGACAAGTTCGGGGTCGCCCCGCTGCCCGGCAAGGACGGCATCGGCGCCTCCACCCTGGGTGGCTACAACGCCGCCATCAGCGCCTTCTCCAAGAACAAGGCCACCGCGCTGGACTTCCTGCGCTACCTGATCAGCGAGGATGCCCAGCACATCGTGGCCCAGGGCGGACTGCCGTCGGTGCGCGCCTCGGTGTACGACGATCCGGCCCTGATCGCCAAGATGCCGTACCTGCCCGCGCTCAAGGACTCCATCGCCTCGGCCGTGCCGCGGCCGGTGACCCCGTTCTACTCCGCGGTCTCGAAGGCCATCCAGGAGAACGCCTTCGCGGCGCTGCAGGGCACCAAGTCCGTCGACGACGCCATTTCCGGTATGCAGAAGGGCATCGAGACCGCCGGATCGTAAGGTGTACTCGGCCATCCGAGTCTCTCGGACGGTAAACACCGAGCACCCCGCGCACGATCGCGGGCGCAGTCCCGTAGGAGAAGAGTAAAGGTGTCACGTCCTCCGGGAGCGACCGTGGAATCCGAAGTGTCACAACCGAACAGCACGCCCCAACGCCCGGCGGAAGCACCGCGCAAGCGCAAGCAGCCGGTGCTGGGCCTGACGACCCGGGCGTGGCTGTTCGTCACGCCGGTGCTGGTCGCGCTGGCCGTGGTCGTCGGCTACCCGGTGGTCCGCGCCGTGATCATGTCCTTCCAGAAGGACGCCGGGATCGACAAGTCCACGGGCATGTTCGTGGAGGGCGGCAGCGCCGGATTCAGCAACTACACGCACTGGCTGCTGCAGCAGTGCACCAACTCGCTGGGCGAGACGGTGTCCTGCCCCGCCGGCAACGGCGGCTCCGAATTCTGGGCCGCCGTCGGCGTCACCGTGTTCTTCGCGGTGGTCACGGTCACCCTCGAGGCCACCATCGGCCTGGGCATGGCCATGATCATGGGCAAGACCTTCAAGGGCCGCGCCCTGCTGCGCGCGGCCGTGCTCATCCCGTGGGCCATCCCGACCGCCGTCACGGCGCGGTTGTGGGAGTTCATGTTCCACGTCGACGGCGTGGTCAACCGGGTCTTCGGCACGCACATCGTGTGGACCGTCGACACCTGGCCCGCCCGCTTCGCGGTCGTCATCGCCGATGTCTGGAAGACCACGCCGTTCATGGCGCTGCTGATTCTGGCCGGGCTGCAGGTGATTCCGGCGGACGTGTACGAGGCGGCACGGGTGGACGGCGCGTCGGCCTGGCAGCGATTCCGGTACATCACCATGCCGCTGCTGAAGCCGGCGCTGCTGGTGGCGGTGCTGTTCCGCACCATGGACGCGCTGCGCCTCTACGATCTGCCCGCCATCATGACCCAGAACCTCGGGGCCACCCGCACCATTTCGATGCTGGTGGTGGACCAGTCGCGGTCGGGCGCGAACAGCGCGTCGGCCTTGTCGGTCATCACCTTCCTGCTCATCTTCGCGGTCGCGTTCGTGCTGGTGAAGGGGTTGGGCGCCAACGCCGTTCGCACCCAGGAAGAACAGCGGGAGGCGCACTGATGAGCACCATCGTCGATGTAACGGCCAAGAAGCCGGTGCGGCAACCGGTCTCGTGGGGCAAGCGGCTCACCTCGGGCCGGGTCTACCTGGGCGCGCTGGTCGTGCTGATCTGGGGCCTGGCCCCGTTCTACTGGATGGTCGTCACCGCGCTGCGCGACCCGGCGTACGTCTTCGACACCACGCCGTGGCCGACGCATCTGTCCCTGGAGAACTTCCGCACCGCCTTCGACACCAGCCGGGGCACCAATTTCGGTCGCGCGCTGGGCAACAGCGTCCTCATCGGCTCGGCCACCACCGCCATCGCCCTGGCGCTGGGTGTCATGGCCGCGTATGCCCTGGCGCGCTTGACCTTCCGCGGCAAGTACCTGGTGGCGGGCTTGATCCTGTCGGCCTCCATGTTCCCCGTCGTGGTGCTGGCGACCCCCCTGTTCCAGCTGTTCACCGACCTCGGCTGGTACGGCCACTACCAGGCGATGATCATCCCGAACATCTCCTTCGTGCTGCCGATGACGGTCTACATCCTGTCCTCGTTCTTCAGTGAACTGCCCTGGGAGCTGGAGGAAGCCGCCCGCATCGACGGCGCGTCGCGCTTCCAGGCGTTCCGGCTGATCATGCTGCCGCTGGCCGCGCCGGCCGTGTTCACCACCGCCATCCTGGCGTTCATCGCGGCGGTCAACGAGTTCCTGCTGGCCAACCTGCTCTCCTCCGACGCGACCGCGCCGGTGACGGTGGCGGTGGCCCACTTCGGCGGCAACAACGGCTCGAAGGTGCCGCCCTACGGCGCGATCATGGCCGCGGGCACCATCGTCACCATCCCGCTTGTCATCATGGTGCTGTTGTTCCAGCGCCGCATCATCTCCGGCCTCACCGCGGGCGGTGTCAAGAGCTAGGCGTACCTCCGCCTTCGCTCCGGCCGTGCGCGGGCCTGAGGACGGCGACGCCGACTGTGTCCACTAGGGACCTCCCGTACCGTCGATTAGCATTGGTCGCGCCGTGGACGGGGTCCACGGCGTCACCTGACACAAGCTTTTTCGACGCTCCGGAAGGAGATGCTCGTGAGCTCGTCCCGCAAGCGGCGCCGTGGAGAACAGGTGCCGTCCGGCAGTGCGCCAGGGTGGAACGAGCTGGCCGCGCATGCGGCGCGCAGGCAGGGGCACGCTTCGCACAGCCGGCCGCGGCGGCGCGTCAAGCCGCCGAAGGCCCCGCAACAGCCCGAGCCCTCCTTACGTCCGCGCCGGACTCGCGGTCAGCGGTTCCGGCGCCTGATCCTGGCGTTGTTCCTGGTGCTGGTGGTCATGCCGACCACGCTCATGGGCATCGCCTACTGGAGCGCCGAGATCCCCGACCCGAATTCGGTGCAGACCAACCAGATCGCCACCATCCTCGCCTCCGACGGCAATACCGTCATCGCGAAGGTGGTTCCGCCGGAAGGCAATCGGGTGCCGGTGCCGCTGAGCGACGTGCCCGAACCGGTGCGGCTGGCCGTGCTCTCGGCCGAGGACCGCAACTTCTACACCAACCCCGGCTACTCCACCTCGGCGTTCCTGCGCGCGGCCCGCGACAACCTGCTCGGCCGCGACGACGCGGGCGGCGGCTCCACCATTACCCAGCAGTACGTGAAGAACGCCTTCCTGAGTTCGGAGCGCACGCTGAGCCGGAAGATGCGCGAGCTCATCATCTCCGCCAAGATGGCCCGCGAATGGTCCAAGGACGACATCCTCGCCGCCTACCTCAACACCATCTACTACGGGCGCGGCGCCTATGGGATCTCGGCGGCCGCCAAGGCCTACTTCGGCAAGGCCGCACCCGAATTGACCCTGGCCGAGGGCGCGGTGCTGGCCTCGGTGATCCGCACCCCGTCGCTGCTGGACCCGGAGAACCACCTCGAACAGCTGAAGGCCCGCTGGACCTACGTGCTCGACGGCATGGTGTCGATGGGCGTGCTGAACCGAAACGAGCGCGCCGCCACCGTGTTCCCCGACATCGTCCCGGCCACCGAGGTGGCCGACGCCACCCCGCGCGGACCCGAGGGGCTGATCCGCGCCCAGGTGCTGCGCGAACTGCGCAGCTCCGGGGTCAGCGAGCACGAGCTGAATACCGGTGCGCTGCAGATCATCACGACCATCGACGCCAAGGCGCAGCAGGGCGCGCTGAACGCGGTCGGCAACGTGCTGGGCGGGCAGCCGGGTGAGTTGCGCACCGCCGTGGTGTCGATCGACCCGCGCTCGGGCGCGGTGCGCGCCTACTACGGCGGCCCCGACGGCATCGGCTTCGACTTCGCGCAGGCCCCGCTGCAAACCGGTTCCGCCTTCAAGACTTTCGCCGTGCTGGCCGCGCTGGAGCAGGGCATCCCGCTGTCCTACAAGCTCGACAGCGAACCGCTCACCGTCAACGGGCAGAAGATCCAGAACGTCGGCGGCGAGTCCTGCGGCACCTGTCCGTTGAGCGAGGCGTTCAAGCGCTCGCTCAACACCAGCTTCTACCGGCTCTCCCAGACCCTGTTCGAGGGACCGAAAGCCATTGCCGACGCGGCACATCAGGCCGGCATCCCCGATCAGATTCCCGGCGTGCCCGGCAAGACCCTGACCGAGGACGGCGGCCCGCCGCTGCCCGCCATCGTGCTGGGCGCGTACTCGGTGCGCCCCATCGACATGGCCTCGGCCTACGCCACGCTGGCCGCCTCCGGCGCCTATCACGCCCCCTACTTCGTGCAGAAGGTGATCACCGGCGACGGCCGCGTCCTGCTCGACCGCGGCAAGGACCCCCGCAAGAGCGAACAGCGCGTCCAGACCGCGGTCGCCGACACCGTCGCCCAGGCCATGCTCCCCATCGCCGCCTACTCCAACGGCCACAACCTGGCCGGCGGCCGCCCGTCGGCCGCCAAGACCGGCACCACTCAGCTCGGTGACTCGGGCCAGAACAAGGACGCCTGGATGGTGGGCTTCACCCCGTCCCTGTCCACCGCGGTCTGGGTGGGAACCGAACAGTCCCAACCCATCCGAACCTCCCGCGGCGCCCTGGTCTACGGCTCCGGTCTCCCCGCCGACCTCTGGAAACAAACCATGGACGCCGCCCTCGACGGCACCCCCGTCGAGCAATTCCCCAACCCCGAACAAATCGCCGGAATGCCGCCGGGCAACGGCAATTACGACATCCTCAACCCCGGCACGCAGGCCCCCCAACAAGAGCCGGTCCTCATCATCCCCCCGGCCCCCACTCCCAAAGAGGTAGAAATCTTCCCGGGCCTCAGCATCCCTGTGCCCGGATAAAAAGGCGGGCCGAGTCGGAACTGTGATGCGCTGTTGATCATGTTTCGTGCCTACTGTGCCCATCGGTGCACGGCCACGGATATGGTGGAGACCGCTACCGGCTTCAATGACTCCGGGGGTCGGTGGCAGGATGCGGGTTGGGAGCAGGGTGGGGTCGGAGACAGCACGAGACATAGGGGCGACGCCGGTGGATTTCAATGTCGTTGAACGCCACGAAACGCTGGTAGCCGGAACGGTGCTACGCAGCCCGGCACTCGCGGTCGAAGGACCGCGCCGCGCGAAGGTCGAGGAGGCCTGGAAACGCAATATGGCACGCGATCTGCCCGGTCCGCCCGCGACCGCGTATGTGGATCACGCACCCGAGATCGGTTCGTATCTGACGCATATCGTCGGCTACGAATGCAAGAACCTGGACGACCTATTGCCAGGGGATGTACTCGCCCGTATCCCGGCCGGTAAATTCGCCCGCTTCATTCGCAGTGGCGACAATCTCGGCGACATCATCGTGTCGATCTGGCGCACGGTCTGGGACCTCGAGGCGGCGGGCACCCTGGTGCGCGCCTACACCGGGGATTTCGAGCACTATCCGGACAACCGGACGGTGGAGGTTTTCGTCGCGCTCGATCCGAGCACGGAGGGGTAGGGGCTGTGGACTTCGAAATCGTCACCCTCGATGAGTTCCTCGTCGGCGGCCTGACCATCCCCCTGGCGGGCCGCGAGGTCACCGCCCGCGACCTGGACCTGGTCAACTTCACCTGGGACCGCTACCTGGCCCGCGAGAAGAAGGCCGAGCGCGTCGCCGCCTACATCGGCCAGAACGATCACGCGGTAGCGGTTCTGGGATACGAACTTTCGGGCCTGAGCACCCTGGACACGGGCGATGTGGTCACCCGCATCCCGTCCGGCCGCTACGCGAAATTCGTTGTGTCGGACAAGCCTTACGACCTGCTGCGCACCGCGTGGGCCAAGGTCGCCAAGGCCGAGAACGCGGGCACCATCACCCGCTCCCACACCGCGGAGATCGAGCGCTACACCGGCCCCACCTCGGTCGAGGTGTACGTCTCCCTCGACTGAGGTCGAAAGAACAAGGGCGGCATCGCGATTGGATCGCGATGCCGCCCTGTGCGTTTTGCGGGGGCGGGACCGGCGGCCGCGAGAGCCGCCCACACCGCCCCCTGCTCGGGGTTTCAGGGGCTTGCCCCTGAGAGTCACGAGAGTTGTTACTCGGCCCCGATAATGAACGCTTCCAGCTGGGCGCGAGCCACATCATCGGCCAGCTGCTTCGGCGGGGACTTCATCAGGTAGGCCGAGGCCGGGATGACCGGTCCGCCGATGCCGCGGTCCTTGGCGATCTTCGCCGCGCGCACCGCGTCGATGATGATGCCGGCCGAGTTCGGCGAGTCCCACACCTCGAGCTTGTACTCCAGGTTCAGCGGCACGTCGCCGAAGGCGCGACCCTCGAGCCGGACGTAGGCCCACTTGCGGTCGTCGAGCCACTCGACGTAGTCCGACGGGCCGATGTGCACGTTGCGGTCGTGCACCTTGCCCGCCAGCGGACCCTCGAGGTTGGAGGTCACGGCCTGGGTCTTGGAGACCTTCTTCGACTCCAGCCGCTCGCGCTCGAGCATGTTCTTGAAGTCCATGTTGCCGCCGACATTGAGCTGGTAGGTGCGGTCCAGCACGACGCCGCGGTCCTCGAACAGCTTGGCCATCACGCGGTGGGTGATGGTCGCGCCGACCTGGGACTTGATGTCGTCGCCGACGATGGGCAGGCCCGCGTCGACGAACTTCTGGGCCCAGACCGGGTCGGAGGCGATGAACACCGGCAGCGCGTTGACGAAGGCCACGCCCGCGTCGATGGCGCACTGCGCGTAGAACTTGTCGGCCTCTTCAGAACCGACCGGAAGGTAGGACACCAGGACGTCGACCTTCGCGTCCTTCAGCGCCTGCACCACGTCGACCGGCTCGGCGTCCGACAGCTCGATGGTCTGGGCGTAGTACTTGCCGATGCCGTCGAGGGTCGGGCCGCGCTGCACGGAGATTCCGCTCGGCGGCACATCGGAAATCTTGATGGTGTTGTTCTCGCTCGCGAAGATCGCGTCGGACAGATCGAAGCCGACCTTCTTGGCGTCCACGTCGAACGCGGCGACGAACTTCACATCCCGCACGTGGTACGGGCCGAACTTGACGTGCATGAGGCCCGGAACGGTGGAATCCGCCGGGGCGTCCCGGTAGAAGTGCACGCCCTGAACCAGGGAGGATGCGCAGTTGCCCACACCCACGATGGCCACGCGAACTTCGGTGGCTCCGCCAGCCTGATTGATGTCACTCATGGCCGATATTTCCCTCTTTCTGTGGTGCCGCCTTCGTCGATTGCTCTGCGGCAATCAACTCGTTGAGCCAGCGCACTTCGCGCTCGCTTGATTCGAGACCGAGTTGATGGAGCTGACGGGTATAGCGGTCCAGTTGCCCGCTGGCGCGTTTTATCGCTTCCCGCAGTCCTTCTCGGCGCTCCTCGACCTGCCTCCGCCGCCCCTCCAGGATTCGCATCCGCGCTTCCGCGGGGGTGCGGCTGAAGAAGGCCAGATGAACGCCGAAGCCGTCGTCGGTGTAGTTCTGTGGCCCGGTGTCGGCGAGCAGTTCGGCGAACCGCTCCCGCCCGGTTTCAGTCAGGTTGTAGACCCGCCGCGCACGGCGGGTGGCCAATCCCTGCGGACTCTCCTCCGCGATGAGGCCGTCGGACTGCATGCGCCGCAGGGTCGGATAGAGCGACCCGTAGGAGAAGGCCCGAAAGGGGCCGAGCAGCCCGGTGAGTCGCTTGCGCAACTCGTAGCCGTGCATCGGTGATTCGAGGAGCAGCCCGAGGATCGCCAGTTCCAGCACGGGCTTCACCTCCTGACTGTTGTGTGTTCAGAACCTAACCGATGGATGCAGTTCCAAACTATATCGCGCCGATATAGTTTCCCGCGCGTTGTGACCACACGGCCCGCGCGCCAGGCGGGACAAGGGGGTCCGGGGCCCGGCCCCCCGGACCCCCAATCTCTTGTGGAGATTCCGTGAGAGTCGCCTCGGGGAGTGCGGGCAGTCGGGGGCCGCAAGTACTCTGGGTCGCGTGCGAATACAGCGGCAGGTAGTGGACTATGCGCTTCGGCGTAAGTCGCTGCTGGCCGACGTCTACGCGGGGCGGGTGGACGTCGCGGAAGTGTGCGATGCGAATCCGTACCTGTTGCGTGCGGCGAAGTTCCACGGGCGGGGGAGCGAGGTCACATGCCCTATCTGCAGGAAAGAGCAGTTGACTCTCGTATCGTGGGTCTACGGCGACGGGCTCGGGCCCGCGTCGGGTTCCGCCCGCACGCCGGAGGAATTGGTCCGGTTGGCCGAGTCTCGCGAGGAGTTCTCGGTGCATGTGGTCGAGGTGTGCCGGACCTGCAGTTGGAATCATCTGGTGCAGTCCTATGTGCTGGGCCTGGCGCCCGCACCGTCGGGTCGCCGCCGCACCGGCGCCCGCCGCACGGCCGCCGAGTGAGAGGCCACGTCGACTGCTGATTCAGCGGGTACGAACATGCCCGCGACGATGCACGCGTGACCGCATCGAGCCCAACAGGACCGTATCGAGAGTTATTGGAGATCCAGGCTGTGACATCGCCCTATGACGACGGACCGCACGGCGGCCGCCCCCGTGGCGGTTCGCAACCCGGCCCCGGCGGCTACCCGCCGCCTCGACCGGCAGGCCCGCCGCCCGGCGCACGCCAGCCCGCGGGTCGTCCCGCACCGGGGGCCCAGCAGCGCGGTACCGGAGGCTCCGGCGGCGTTCCGCCGCGCGGGCCGAACGGCCAGCCGCAGCGCGGCCCGGGACCGCAGGGTGGTGAGCCCCCTAGACGCCAGGGCCCGCCGCCGCAGCGCCCCGGAAATCCGGACGCGACGCGCAAGCTTCCCAATCCCGCCAATCAGGACGCACGGGTGAATACCGGCGCGCGACAGGCGGTTCCGAATCACATCTCACGGGCGGCCACCTCCGACCGCACCCAGCGGATCTCCGATCGCGCGGTGCGCGAGGGCGCCGGCACCGGCACCAGACCCCGGCCCGCCGACGACCGCACCCGGCCGCCGTCGGGCGCGCAGCCCGCGGCCCGGCGGCCGCAGGGCGGCACCCCGGCGGGTCCGCCGCCGCGACGTCCCGGCGGCAACGGCTCCGGCGGCGGTGGCGGCAAGGGCGCGCCCAAGAAGAAGAGCTCGGCCTGGCGGATCGCCCGGCGCGTCACCTACCTGCTCATCGCGCTGGTCTTCGGCGGCATGAGTTCGGTCTTCCTGTACGCGTACTCGACGGTGAACGTGCCGCAGCCCGGTGACCTGAAGAACAATCAGGTGGCCACCATCTTCATGAACGACGGTTCCTCGGTGCTGGCGAAAGTCATTCCGCCGGAAGGCAACCGGAGCGATGTGACGATCGATCAGATTCCGCCGCACGTGCGCAACGCCGTGATCGCCGCGGAAGACCGCTCGTTCTACACCAACCCCGGCTTCTCCATCCAGGGCTTCGGCCGCGCGTTCGTCGGCCAGCTGACCGGCAATTCGAGCGCCGGTGGTGGTTCGACGATCACCCAGCAGTACGTGAAGAACGCGATGGTCGGCAACGAGCACTCGCTGACCCGTAAGCTGCGCGAGCTGGTGATCTCGGCCAAGATGGCCAAGCAGTGGTCCAAGGACCAGATCCTGGCCGCCTACCTGAACACCATCTACTTCGGTCGCGGCGCCTACGGCATCGACGCGGCGTCCAAGGCGTACTTCAACAAACCGGTCGGCGAGCTGACGGTGGCCGAGGGCGCGGTGCTGGCCGCGACCATTCAGCAGCCCTCGAACCTGGATCCGGAGAAGAACCCGGAAGGCGCCAAGACCCGTTGGAACTACGTGCTGGACGGCATGGTCGACGGTGGCAACCTGCCGGCGGCCGACCGCAAGACCATGCAGTACCCCGACGTGATTCCGGCCGCGCAAGCCTCACACGACAAGACGCTGGACGCCGGCCCGGAGGGCCTGATCAAGACCGCGGTGCTCAAGGAGCTCGAGGCCGCGGGCATCACCGAGCACGACCTGAACACCGAGGGTCTGCAGATCACCACGACCATCGATCCCAAGGCCCAGCAGTCGGTGGTCGACGCTGTCAACAAGGTGATGGACGGCGAGCCCGACAAGCTGCGCACGGCCGCGGTGTCGGTGGATCCCAAGACCGGTGCGGTGCGCGCCTACTACGGCGGCTCCGACGGCCAGGGCCTCGACTACGCGAATCAGGGTCTGCCGCCGGGCTCCTCGTTCAAGGTGTTCGGTCTGGCCGAGAACCTCGAGCTGGGCAAGCCGCTGTCGACCTTGTACGACTCCACGCCGGTCACCGTGAACGGCATCAAGATCACCAACGTCGCGAACGAGCAGTGCGGCATGTGCACCATCGCCGAGGCGCTCAAGCGATCGCTGAACACCAGCTTCTACCGCATGGAGCTGGACATGAACAACGGTCCGAAGCGGATCGCCGATATGGCGCACAAGCTCGGTATTCCGGACACCATTCCGGGCGTCGGCAAGACACTCATCGACCCGGACGGCGGCGGCCCGAACAACGGCATCGTGCTGGGCCAGTACCAGGTTCGCCCGCTGGACATGGCGTCCGCGTACGCGACGCTGGCCGCGTCGGGCATCTACCACGCACCGCATTTCGTGCAGAAGGTCGTCGCCTCCGACGGCACCGTGCTGCTCGACCGCGGTGACGTCGCCGGTGAGCGCCGCGTCTCGGCGGCGGTGGCGGACAACGTGACCGACGCGATGAAGCCCATCGCGGCCTGGTCGCGCAACCACCAGCTCGCCGGCGGCCGACTCTCGGCCACCAAGACCGGCACCAACCAGCTCGACGGCAGCGATGAGAATCGTGACGCCTGGATGGTCGGCTACACCCCGTCGCTGTCCACCGCGGTCTGGGTCGGTACCGACAATGGCGAAAAGCTGCGAAGCGCCAGCGGCGGCATGATCTATGGCTCGGGTCTGCCGGCCGATATCTGGAAGGCCACCATGGACGGCGCCCTCAAGGGCACGCCCAACGAGGACTTCCCGAAGCCGGCCGCCATCGGCGGCCAGGCCGGTGTGCCGTCGTGGAGTGCCCCCTACACGGCGCCGTCGACGACGGAGGCGCCGCAGCTGCCGGTGGTCACCATGACCCCGTGGACGCCGATTCCGGGTCTGCCGGGCTTCAATATCCCCGGCCTGGCGCCGAATCCGAACAACCAGCGGCAGTCGCAGCCGCAACAGCAACAACAGACCCCCAGCGACGACGGCGGCGGTCCGATGCCCGGGCAGCCGGTGGCGCCGGCCGACGGGTCGACACCGACGACCACGCCCAACAGTGGAGGCGGTAATGGGAACGGCAATGGGAACAGTCCGCGGGCGAATCGGTAGCCTGCTGCCGTGATCGAGCAGGAACTGGTGCACCGGCCGGCCGCCTCTGGCGTGCCGGCCGGTGGCGCGCTGAAGCCGGGGGAGGCAGCGGTGGAAAATGCTCAAGCACAGCGTGAGACGACGGTGGTCTACGAATCGCCGCAACCGCTGGCGGCGGATCTGCGCTCGGTGGACGACCGGGACGAGCCCAGTCGCACCGACACGCTGACCGCGCAGCTGTGCGATCTGATCGGCGGGCCGGTGGGCGACCACGCGGTGATCGGCCGCGTGCGCTTCTGGACCCCGATGCGCGTCATGATGGCGTTCGCGGTGCTGTTCCTGGCGTTCAGCTGGTTCGGCAAGGCGGGCTGTATTCAGCAGCGGCCCGACGCCGACGGCACCTTGGGGCTGGACTGGAACAACGGCCGCCAGTACATCGCCATGTGTTATTCGGACACGGTGCCGCTGTACGGGGCCGAGCATCTCAACGAGGGCGCCTTCCCGTACAAGAAGGAGTGGGTCGAGTTCGGCGGCGACGGCAAGCCGCAGGTCCGGTACATGGAATACCCGGTGCTGTCGGGGCTGTACCAGTACGCCTCCATGGGAATCGCCAAGGCGTGGAAGATGTCCGCGCTGCCCGGGCATTCGGCGCTCGAGGTGGTCATCTACTTCAATGTGGTGGCGCTGGGTCTGTCGCTGGCCTGGCTGGCGACCATCTGGGCGACCGCGCTGGTGGCCGGACGCCGGATCTGGGATGCCGCGCTGATGGCGCTCTCACCGCTGGTGCTGGTGCACGCGTTCACCAATTTCGACGCGCTGGCAACGGCTTTCGCGGCGGGCGGGCTGCTGGCCTGGGCGCGGCGCAAGCCGGTGCTCGCGGGCGTGCTGCTGGGTCTGGGCGGGGCGGCGAAGCTGTATCCGCTGCTGCTGCTCGGGCCGATCCTGATCCTGTGCCTGCGTGCCGAGCGGCTGGACGAGGACGAGTCGGTGTGGGGCGGCATCCGGCCGCTGCGCGCGGCCGGCGGCGCCATCGCGGCGGCGGCCGTCACCTGGCTGGCGGTGAACGCCCCGATCGCGGCGCTGTATCCGAAGGGCTGGTGGGAGTTCTTCCGGCTCAATACCGAACGGCACGCGGACCCGGATTCGATCTACAACGTGATCACCTCGTTCACCGGCTGGACCGGTTTCGACGGGCTGCTGACCCCGCAGCAGACGCCCTCGATCCTGAACACGGTGTCGCTGCTGCTGTTCCTCGGCGCGTGCGCGGGTATCGCCTGGATCGGGCTGAGCGCGGCGCGGCGGCCGCGGCTGGCGCAGTTGGTGTTCCTGGTGGTGGCCGCGTTCCTGCTCACCAACAAGGTATGGAGCCCGCAGTATTCGCTGTGGCTGGTGCCGCTGGCGGTGCTGGCCCTGCCACAGCGTCGAATCCTGTTGGCGTGGATGACGATCGACGCCCTGGTGTGGGTGCCGCGCATGTTCTATTACCTGGGCACCGATCACAAGGGCCTGCCCGAGCAGTGGTTCACGGGCACGGTGCTGCTGCGCGACCTGGCGGTTCTCGGCCTGTGCGCCTTGGTGATCCGGCAGATCTATCGGCCCGCCGAGGATCCGGTGCGCCGCGACGGGATCGACGATCCGGGGGGCGGCATCCTCGACCACGCCCCGGATCCGCAGCAGCCCTGGCTGCCGGCGGTCCTGCGGCCGCGCTATCCGGCCGCCGTGACCTACCCGATGCCCTAGAGGTACCGCGCCAGCTGCGGCATCGCCTCGCCCGGATGCTTGGCCTGGAGGCCCTCGCCGATGGCCTCCAGCTTCCAGTCCGCGCCCGGCGCGGGGCGATACACCTTGGCCATGACCATGCCGGTGAAGGGGATGCCGCCCGCGAGGGTGAGGCGTGCCAGCTCGGCATTGGTGGCGCTGTCGACCAGACGGCAGTAGGCGTTGACGATCTGTTCGAAGGTGTGGCCCTTGTAGGAGGTCACGATGAAGATCAGAGTGCTGACCTGGTCGGAGATCCGGGACAGGTCGACCATGATCTCCTCGTCGTCGCCGTCGCCCTCACCGGTCAGGTTGTCGCCCTGGTGCCGGATGGACCCGTCCTTGGAGTTGAGGCTGCCGTAGTAGACGACATCGACGGGATTGCGGCCGGAGAACATGACGACCGAGGCGTCGAGGTCCACGTCCACGGCCTTGTTGCCGAAGATGCCGCCGCGCTTGACCGGATCCCAGCCCAGGCCCATCTTCACGTGCCCCAGGGCGGCCCCGCCCTCCTTGCGCAGGTTGATGCGCTGTCCCTTGACCAGGCTGACGGCGTGATTCGGCAGGTCGCGTGCCTGCTCGACCGGCGGGGGCCCGTATCCCGGCTGCGGATACGGAGCGGGCTGCTGGTAGGCGGGCGGCGGCGGGTAGCCACCGGTCGGCGGATACTGCTCGGTGGGCGTGTACCCGGGCGCGGGCTCCGGGTATCCGGCGGGGGCGGGCGAGAATTGGGCGGGCGCGGGCTGCGGGGTCTCGTTGACCTGCACGCCGTGGTCGGTGACCAGGGCGGCGAAACCACCGGCGTAGCCCTGCCCGACGGCGCGTACCTTCCAGTCGCCCTGGCGGCGGTACAACTCCAGTGCGATGACGATGGATTCGGTGCTGAGGTCGTCGATCCGGTACTCGTACAACACGTTTCCGGCGGTGTCGCTGACCTGGGCCACCGGCGCGGGTAGCCGGCCGAAGTCGGTGGCGGCGTCGTCGAGGGTGATGACGGCCCGAAGCTGTTCGATCTCAGCGGGAATGGCGTTCAGGGCCACGGCCAGCACCGCGGGCTGCCCGGGCGCGCCGGGCCGCAGCGTCACGCCGGGGCCGGAGGGCTGGTTGAAGAACACGAAATCGGCGTCGGAGCGCACCTTGCCGTCGGCGGCGACCAGCAGCGCGGACAGGTCCGCGGGTGCGGAAACCCGCACGCTGATCACCGGATCGGGGACACTCAAGGGGCCGTTCTGGCCCTTCACCAAAACTGCGGACAAGATCGACCCTTCGGGTTGCCGGCACTGTCGTTCGGTTGTTCGAGCACTGTCACTGCCACTCTACGAGAACCCGGCGACACGGGGCGTGGCCGTGGTCAGCCGCCGACCCGCGCGGGCGTGGCAGGATCGGCGGAGTGAGCGACGGTGCGGTCGATCCCGTGGAAGCGCACGAACAGTATCTGCGCGCCTTCCGGCATCCGGCCGTGTCCCGGGACCAGCTGCGGGACCTGCTCGATGCCGTGAACGCGTTCCTGGACACCATCACTCCCAAGGAGGGCGAGTACGTCCCGCACGGCGGCTGGGCCCCGGCCTCCACGGCCATGGCCTTCCAGATCGGCCGCGCGGTCGAGCAGGTGCTCTCCGAGCGGGAGGACGCGGACCGGGAACTGGTGCGCCGCCGCGATATTCGCGACCGCCTGGTGGCGGCGCTGGACGCGGTGCTGGATTGCCTGCGCACCCTGCCCGACCTGGCCGAAGCCGAGGTGCGGTTGGGCACCATCTGCGTGAACGAGGGCTTCCAGGTCTACGAGGACGGTTCGGTGCGCACGACCCCGGCGCAGGAGCTCAGCGCCGATCCCGGTCTGCTGGAAGCGCGCCGGGCCGAGCTGGACGAGCAGATGACCGCGGCGGTGGAGGTGCGCAACGGGCTGGTGGACGACACCACCGATCTGATCCGGGAGCGGCTCGGGGTGGCGGAGGTGGGGATCCCGTGGGTGATCCTGGCCGCGACCCGGGGCGGGCTGGACGTGTCCGAGCCTTTCGAATTCGCCGCAGAACACCTACCCGACTGCGAATTACGGGATCTGATGGTGCAATTGGTGACCGACATCGAGTTGGCCCGCACCCTGGAGGATCCCGCGGATCCGGTCGAGTAGGGAGTTATCGATGAAGAAGCTCGTCAACGATCCGGCCGATGTGGTGGACGCCGCCCTGGCGGGCATGGCCGCGGCGCATCCGGAACTGCGGGTCGACGTGAAGCAGCGCATCGTGGTCCGCGCCGACGCGCCGGTCTCCGGCAAGGTCGGCCTGGTCTCCGGCGGCGGTTCCGGCCATGAACCCCTGCACGGCGGGTTCGTCGGGCTGGGCATGCTCGACGCGGCCTGTCCGGGCGAGATATTCACCTCGCCGGTGCCCGATCAGATCCAGGCCGCCACCGCGGCCGTGGACGCCGGGGCGGGCGTGCTGCACATCGTGAAGAACTACACCGGCGATGTCATGAACTTCGACATGGCCGCCGAGCTGGCCGCCGCCGAATCCGGCACCGAAGTGCGCGCGGTGGTGGTGAACGACGATGTGGCGGTGCAGGACAGCCTCTACACCGCCGGTCGGCGCGGGGTGGGCGCGACGGTGATCCTGGAGAAGATGGCGGGCGCGGCAGCGGAGCAGGGCCGTCCGCTGGCGGAGGTGGCGCGCGTCGCCGAGGCGGTGAACGCGAATTCGCGCAGCATGGGCATGGCGCTCACCTCGTGCACGGTCCCGGCGGTCGGGCATCCGACCTTCGAGCTGGGCGAGCACGAGATGGAGATCGGCGTCGGCATCCACGGCGAGCCCGGACGGCAGCGGGTGCCGCTGGCCCCGGCCCGCGACGTGGCGGAAATGCTGTTGGAGCCGATTCTCGCGGATCTGCCCTTCGCACCGGGTGATCGGGTGCTGTGCTTCGTCAACGGCATGGGCGGCACGCCGCTCATCGAGCTGTACCTGATGTTCGACGAGGTGGCGCGCATCCTGGCCGGGCATCGGATCGGGATCGAGCGCTCGCTGGTCGGGCCGTACATCACCTCGCTCGAAATGGCGGGCTGCTCGGTGACTTTGACCAGGCTCGACGAGGAACTGACCGCGCTGTGGGACGCGCCCGTGCGGACCCCGGCGCTGCGGTGGGGCATCTGATGTCGGCGGTGGACACGGCCGCGTGGGTGCGGGAGTTCGCGGCGCTGGTGGACGCGCACGCCACCGAGCTGACCGCGCTCGACGCCGCGATCGGGGACGCCGACCACGGCACCAATATGCAGCGCGGCATGACGGCGGCCGTTGCGGCGCTGGACGATTCGAAGCCCGCGACGGCGGGTGAGATCGCCAAGCAGACGGCCATGGTCTTGATCCGCACGATCGGCGGCGCGAGCGGACCGTTGTACGGCACGTTCTTCCTCCGGTTCGCCGGGGCCGTCGGCGACGGTGCCGACCTGGCCGATTTCGCGCGGGCCTTCCGGTCCGGGCTCGAGGGCGTGATCGCCCGGGGCAAGGCCGAACCCGGTGACAAGACCATGGTGGACACGCTGGTGCCCGCGGCCGACACGCTCGACGAGCAGGTCGCCGGGGGCGCGTCGGCGCGGCAGGCCCTCGAGGCCGCGGTGGCCGCCGCCGACGCCGGGCGCGATGCCACCACTCCGCTGGTGGCTCGCAAGGGCCGGGCCTCCTATCTCGGGGAACGCAGTGCGGGACACCAGGATCCGGGTGCCACCAGCGCGGCGCTGCTGGTGCTGGCCGCCTCCCGGGCACTGCGATGATCGGCCTGGTCGTGGTGTCGCACAGCCGGGCGCTGGCGGAGGCGGCGGTCGCCCTGGCCGCCGGACTGCTACCGGATCAGGGTGTGCCCATCCGGATCGCCGCGGGATCGCACGACGACGGGTTCGGCACCGATGCCGTCGCGGTGGCCGAGGCCATCGCGGAGGCCGACGCGGGGGACGGGGTGCTGGTGCTGATGGATCTGGGCAGCGCGGTGCTCTCCGCCGAGACCGCCCTGGATCTGCTCGAATCTCCCGTCGAGGTCGAGCTTTCCGCCGCACCGCTGGTGGAGGGACTGCTGTCGGCGCTGGCCGCGGCGGGCGGCGGCGCCGATCTGGCGACCACCGCGCGGGAGGCGGAGCAGGCGCTGGCCGCCAAACGTACCCAGCTCGGCGAATCCTCGGAGATCGCGGCGCGCAATGATCCACATTCATCCACAGCTGTGCAAGCTGTGGATGATTCCTTGGCCACCGACACCTTCGAAGTGACCAGCGAGCACGGACTGCACGCCCGCCCGGCCGCCGAATTGGTCTCGGCGCTGCGCGCTTTCGACGCCACCGTGCGGTTGCGCAATGCCACCACCGGCGTCGGTCCGGTACCGGGCAACAGTCTGACCAGGGTGCTGACCCTCGGCGTGCGGGCGGGCCAATTACTGGAGGTGACCGCCAGCGGGCCCGATGCGGAGCGGGCAGTCGCCAAAGTGCGTGCGCTCAACGAGAATCGAGATCATGACCAGTCTCGCTGAGAAAGCAACCACCTTCCTCGAACTGCACCAGCCCGGCAATCCGGTGATCCTGCCGACGGTGTGGGACGCATGGTCCGCGAAACTGGTGCGGGAGGCCGGTTTCCGGGCCCTCACGATCGGCAGCCATCCGCTGGCCGATTCCCTGGGCAAGCAGGACAAAGAGGGCATGACCTTCGCCGATGTGCTCGGGCGGGTCCGGGAAATCACGGCGGCCGTGGACATTCCGGTGTCGGTCGACTTGGAATCCGGTTATGCCGAGAAGCCGTCGCGAATCATCGAGGGGCTGCTCGAGGCCGGAGCCGTCGGCTTCAATATCGAGGATTCCGTACACAGCGAGGGCGGGCGGCTGCGCACCCCGCAGGAGCACGCCGATCTGGTGGCGGAGCTGCGGGCGGCCGCGGACGCGAGCGGGGTGCACGTCGTGGTGAACGCGCGCACCGACGTGTTCCTGCGTCAGGACACCGGTACCCCGGCCGAACGCCTGGACAGCGCGCTCACCCGGATGCGGCTGGCCGCCGAGGCGGGCGCGGACGTGCTGTACCCGGTGGGCCGCCACGAACCCGAGGTGCAGCGCACGCTGACCTCCGAGCTGCCGTTGCCGGTCAATGCCATCGGCCTTCCCGACCAGGGCACGCCCGCCTACTTCGCCGAACTCGGCGTGGCCCGGGTCAGTTTCGGCCCGTTCCTGCAGGCCGCCCTGACCAAGGAGGCCAACCGGCTGCTGGCCGCCTGGCGCTGAGTCGCCGTCGGCGAGCTAGGACCGCACGCGCAGGAAGTAGTCGAGGATCTCGTCCGCGGCGTGGATGCCCGTGGCCGCGGTGACGGCCACGCCCGGATGGGTCCAGTTACGCTGCTCCAGTTCACCGTGCCGGGGCCGGATGGCGACGTCGGCGGTGCGCAGCAGCTCGGCGTCCAGCGCGCCGTCGCCCGCGGCCGCCAGCACCGAGTCCGGGCGCAGTTCACCGGCCTCCAGCAGGCGGCGGCGCACCTCCGTGACCGCGCGGCTCTTACACACCGGTGTGGGCATGGTGTAGATCTTGCGGCCCTGCTGCGAAACCGACCAGCCTCTCGGACGGCACCAGGATTCCCATTCCGCCAGGAAGCCCTCGGGTACGCGATCGGGGTCGACGACCAGGTAGCAGAACAGGTCGTCGGCCTCGCGCAGGCGCACGGCGAACGATTCGTCCACGCGCGCACGCAATTCCGCGCGCACCTCGACCAGGGTGGCGCACTCGGCGCGCACCTCGGCGTCGAGCGCCGAACGCCAGCGCCGGTCGGGCAGGCCGTTGCGCAGGATGGTGCCGCCGTTGCTGGTGACCGCGTAAGGCCATGGCCCGCCGGGCAGCCGCACCCGCTGGAATTGTTCGATGGTGCGGGTGGTGACCGGCACCAGCGCCGCCGCCGCGGCCAGCTCGCTCATCCGCTGGGCCGCGGTCACCGTCATGTACGAGAGCGGTTGGCCCTCATGGTGTTCCACACACACCGTCGCCGGGTCCGTCTGCCCGAACGCCGCCCGCGAATAGATCACGGTCCGATCCAGATCCGTCGCCACCATCACCGCGCGCACCCAGCTACCCCTTCACATCTTTGATCAAGCCCATACAGGCATACGCCAAATCCGGAACCACCTCGACCGGCACCCCGCGCGCCGCGGCCAGCAACCGGATGTGGGCGTGTTCCCGCGCCTCCGGATCGCGGACCAGCACCCGCCACGGCATTCGCCGCAACAGCACCCGGGTCGTCTCCCCCACACCGGGTTTGACGAAGTTCACGCTCGAGATCCCGTACTCGGCCCGCACCCGTTCCACCGACTCCCAGCCCGCCCAGGTCGGCGTCCGGTCCGAGGCCAGCACCTCGCGCACCCGCGCGTCCACGAGCGGCCGGACCCGGCCGAAGCAGCCGGACACGGTGTCCAGCAGCCGGTTGCTGACATCCTGATCGGCCAGCTCCGCATAGAACTTGGCTCCGTGGAACTGTCCCGGCCCGATCAACTCCCGATTGAGCACGGTCCGCGAAACCAGCCCCGACACCGTGGAATTCAGGCACGCGGACGCGATGAGGAAATCGTCTCTGGTACCGAAGGTGCGCACGCAACTCCCCGGATCCGCCAGTACGGCGAGCTCCGGATCGAACCGCGCCCCGCCCGCCGCTCGATAGGCGTCCAGCGCGGCAGCGAGCTCCCGGGTGATCGCCCCCTTGCCGGTCCATCCGTCGACGAAGACGATCCGGCGCGGATCATGCTGTTGCGCAAGATAATCCAGCGCCTCCGTGTCGATCCCGCGATCGCGCACGATCGACACCGCATAATGCGGCACCTCGACGCCCCGCTCCCCCAGCCATCGCCGCATGAGCACCCCGACCGGCGTCCCCGCCCGCGCCAGCGAAACCAGCACGACCTCGCTCCCCCGCTCGGTGGCAACCAATTCCGCCACGGTCCCCACCGCCAGGGCGAGCCGCTCGGCACTCTCGGCCAGCACCTCGTCGAACAACCGGCGATAGGCGGCATCCGGCTGATATTCCACCGGCAGCGACTCCGCGTAGTGCGCTTCCCCGACCTGGATCCGCCGTTCCCGATCCGCCACTTCGGCTTCCAGCGCCACACCCGACAGGTCGGTCAACAGCCACGCCACCTCATCGGGCGCATAGGACCCGAACTCCGGCCCGCGCAACGGTTCCGGCGGTCCGCTGCGATCGGCCTCGAGCGCCCGCGGATCCACCGCGGGCAGGACGGCCAGCAACACGTCCGCTCCCGACGCGGTGAGAACATCGATGAGACCTCCGGAAGCCGTGAGTCTCTCGGTGTCCGCGGGGCGATCGGTCACCACGAGCAAGAGCGGCTCGAACTCGGCCGCGAGCTCGAGCCAGCGCGCGTTGTAGAGGAATCGCGGCGCATCCTCACCGAGTTCGGGTGCGGTGAAGCAGAAGCCACGCCGTAGCGGGTAGCCGGGCTCGTCCAGGACATAGGCGGGCGAGCGTGTCGTGGTCTGGTAGCGGGTGCGAATGCCGTTGTCGGCCAGCGCCGCCGCGATGCGCAGCGGCAGGTACATGAATTCCTCATGCGCGATGACGATGACCGGACGCGGCGCGGCGAGGTTACCGATCAGGGCTGCCACCGCCGCCTCGAGCGCCGTGTCGAAAGATGCCGCGTCCGAACTCAGGAAGCCGTGCCGGCCGCCCTCGGGAACATCGTGCGGCCAGGGCAGTTCGACGCGGGCGCAGCTGCCGCGGCTGGTGGCGACGGGGTTGAGCACGGGCTCGGGCAGCGCGGCGACGACATCGATCAGGTCCGTCGGCAGCCGGGTGGCGCCAGTGGCCAGGCAGACGGTGTCGATGCGCGCGCCGAGATCAGCGGCCGCGGATTCGAAGGCGCGACGGTCGGCATCGGTGCGCATGTCCACCAGGGACGCGAGGATGTAGTGGGCGCGCGGGGTGTGCGCGTGCAGGGCCCGGATGGCGTCCAAAGCGGTCGCGCCCGTGGAGATCTCGTCGTCGACGAGGACCATCGGCAGCCGGTTGCGGAACACCTCGGCGGGCATGGGCTGCAGCAGGTGCGAGGTGGCGTGCGAGTGGCCCTCCTCGAATCCGGCGAGGGTTCGCGCTCCCGGCACGTCGCGGCGGGTGGAGTGCAGGTAGCAGTGCGCACCGATGCGAGCCGCGACCGTGTGCCCCAGACCGGTTGCGGTTTCGGCGAATCCGAGGACCACGGCGTCGGCCGGGCCGAGGGCTCGGCGCACCAGGTCGCCGAGGCGGTTTCCGGCGTCGAGGACGCGGTGCGGGTCGGTCGGCAGGTGTTTGCCGAGGACGGTCGAGACCAGCAGGTGGGCTCGGCGGGGGTTGCGGCGCAGGCCGGGCTCGACCAGGTTCTCGACGCGCCAATCCCGCTCGAGGACGGCGGAAACGGTGTGGCACAGGGTGAGGCCGAGTTCGCGGGTGGCCCAGGGTAGTTCGAGAACGGGCTCGGGTAGGGCGGGGTCGGCGGTCATGACTCGACCACGGCCTTGAGCAGGTCCACGAAGGTGACTCCTTGATTGGCCACGCCGAAGACCTTGGCGCGCAGCATGATCTGGCGGGCCCAGGGGCGGTGCGGGCGCATCTCGTTCATCTTGTTGCGGTACTCGGAGGCGGCGACGCCGCCCGCGGCGGTGCGCAGGATGTCGAGGGCGTCGGCGTATTCCTCGTGGGTGACGATCGAGAGGGCGTGCACGACGGCCACGTGCGAGGGGTGGATGACGGTCTTGCCCTGGATGCCGTTGGCCCGGTCGAGGGTGATCTCGCGCAGCAGTCCGTCCATGTCGCGGCTGACCAGCGACTGCCGGAACGGTACGGCGTCCAGCTCGGCGAAGGGGGAGGTGCGCAGCATCGGGCGGAACATCCGGGCGTGGTCGGCGAAGTACTCCCAGACCGGCCCGGTGATGGTGAAGCCGGTGCCGTCGGCGCGGCCCAGGTAGTTGACGATGTCGGCGATGACGTCGGCGACCACCCGCACGTCGTAGATGGTGAGGTCGCGGTCGCGGCGAATCCCGAAGGTGGAGCACATATCCGTGGCGCCGATACGCACGGCGAGAATGCGGTCGCGGTGTCGCGCCAGCAGCGCGCCGATGCGGCTCAGCTCGCGATCGCGGGTCTCGCGGTGGACCAGCGCGGGGGACTCCAGCACCGGCATCCCGAACACCCGGCGGCCCAGGGCTTTCGAGGCCCGTTCCAGCGCCTCCAGATAGTCCGCCGCGCAGGCGCTGTCGAACTTCGGCAGCACGAACCCGGTGAGCGCCACCACGCCCGGCCCGAGCCGGTCGAGGAGTTCGGTGATGCTGTGCGCGTCGCGTACCCGCACGAACAGCAGCGGATACGCCTCGTCCCCGGCGGCCAGTTCGTCCAGAGTCCGTGCGGCCTGCCGTTTTCCGAATTCGACGGCGTGGTCGGCGACCGCGTCCTCGAGGTCGATGACCATCGAGCACACGCCGCGCTCGGCGCGCCGCACGATGGTCTTGGTGAGGTCGGGCCGGGTGGCGGGCACATACAGGGTCGCACCCAGCGCCATGGCCAGCAGGTCTCGATCGCGCGAACCGCCGAAGGGTTCGGGCAGCCGGTGCAACAGCCGCCGCAGCTCGGGACCCGGCACCTGCCGGAAGTGCCGCAGCGGAAAGCGTTTGCGCAGGGAGACCGGGGCGAGCGCCGGATCGCCGGTGATCATCACGGTCATCGGTGCGGCCGTCCTCCTACTGTCGAACTATCTCTCGGTATTTCGCATGCGCTCGACCACCCCGGTGACGAACGCGGAGATGGCGTCGAGTTCGGACACGTAGGCCCAGTAGTCCGGGTGGCGTCCGGTCAGGCCCGCGCCGGCCCGGTCCAGGCGTTCGGCCTGGGCGTCGAGCACCGAACCCCATTGCGGGACCACGCCCTTGTTGACGGCCAGCATCTGGGCGTCGCGCAGTTTGAAGCGCACGGCCTTGGCGCGCTCGGCGGGCTGCTCGCGCACCTGCCGCAGCAGGGCGAGCCGATCGGTGACGGCCTCGGCGCGTTCCTCGGCGGTGGCGAGGTGGGCGCGGGCGGTGGTGGTCTTCTCGAGCGCGGCCTCCGGGTCGTTGCTGGTCAAGGCTTCCCGGGCGTGCGCGAGATCCGCGGCTGCGGCGTCGATGGCCGCCCGGGCCTGTCGCTCATTGTTGGCCAAATCGTTCGAGGACGCAGCCGCGAATTCGCGCAGCAGCGCGGACATGGCCGGGGCGATGCGTTCCAGGCGGTTGCGGGCGGCATCGAGCCGGGTGGCCGCCGAGGCGACGGCGGTAGCGGCCGAATGTTGTTTTCCGGGAGCGGTTTCCAGGGCGGTGGACAGTTCCCGCACCAGGGTCTCGAGCCGGGTCGCGGCGTCGCGGGTGGCGCCGCCGGACCCGGAGGCGACCGCCGCCTCGAGTGTGAGCAGTCCCTCATCCACGGCGGCCGCGCATTGCCGGATCGAGGGGTAGGCGGCATAGGGCGAGGCGGCCGCGGCCTGGCGCGACTGCTCGGCCTGCGCGCGCACCTGCGAGACCAGTTGCGGCACCGAGCCGTACACCGCGACCGCGTGTTCGAGGTGGGCCTGATTGCCGCGGTAGAACTCGTCCACCCCGCGCGCGGCATCGGTCAGACCCCGCAGGACGCCGTCGATTTCGGGCTGGGTGACCTCGACGCTCCCGCGCTCGTCGCGTTCGAGCTGGTCCAGGCGATCGGTGAGGGCCAGGTAGGCCCCGGAGGCGCCGTAGCAGCGGGCCCGCACGGGTTCCCAGCGCGCGGTCATGCCGCGCTCCGGGAACAGCGCCGCGGACGCGGCGACGGCGGCCTCGGCGATGCTCTGGCGCTGATCCATGTCCAGGAAGGCGGTCGTCACGACCTGCCGGACCTGTTGCACCCATTCGTTGTTCCGGGGTGTCCGGAACCATCCGCGTCGACGGCCTGCTGCCACGCCCCCGATGGTAGGAGACCCGTGACAAAGGGGCGACAAGGGCGAGCGTTCATGGAAACCTATCGTATGACAGTTGCTTCCAGCCGGTAGGGTTGAGACTTATCTACACAAGACTTTAGAAAACCATTACTCTCTAGGCGGCGGGAACCGGCAGAGCGGACAACGCCGTTGAGCAAGAAACGCTTCGAACGCTTTACAACGGAAGGATCCCCACCATGGGTGTCAGTTTGTCCAAGGGCGGTAACGTTTCACTGACCAAGCAGGCTCCGAACCTGACCCAGGTGGCCGTCGGCCTGGGCTGGGACGTCCGGACCACCACGGGCACCGATTTCGACCTCGATGCCAGCGCCATCGCGACCAGCGCCGAGAAGAAGGCCCTGTCCGACAAGCACTTCGTGTTCTTCAACAACCTGCAGTCCCCGGAGGGCACCATCGTGCACACCGGCGACAACCTCACCGGTGAGGGCGAGGGCGACGACGAGACCATCAACATCGATCTCGCCAACACCCCGCCGACCATCGAATCCATCTTCTTCCCGGTCTCGATCTACGACGCCGACGCCCGCGGCCAGAGCTTCGGCCAGGTGCGCAACGCCTACATCCGGGTCGTGGACCGCGCCAATGGCGCCGAGCTCGCCCGCTACGACCTGTCCGAGGACGCCTCCACCGAAACCGCCATGGTTTTCGGCGAGCTCTACCGCAACAATGGGGAGTGGAAGTTCCGGGCAATCGGCCAGGGTTACGCCTCCGGCCTGGCGGGCATCGCCCGTGACTTCGGCGTCAATGTCTAATACGAACACCTAGCGACACGAAGAGGGCTCGGTCGCACGAGCCCTCTTCGCATGTCCACCCTGTTCCGTCCCCCGACCCGCCACAACGAAAGGCCCCAAGCGGTGCGAATATTCGGCCTCTCCATTGTCGTCACCGTATTGGCGCTGTTAGCGGCGCTGGTCTACGGCGGCCCGACCGCGCTGGCGCTGTGCGCCATCCTGGGCGTCCTCGAGGTGTCGCTGTCCTTCGACAACGCGGTCATCAATGCCAGCATCCTGCAGCGGATGAGCGAGTTCTGGCAGCGCATCTTCCTCACCGTCGGCGTCGTCATCGCCGTTTTCGGCATGCGCCTGGTGTTTCCGCTGGCCATCGTGTGGATCACGGCCGGGCTCAACCCGGTTCGTGCCTTCGACCTGGCCATGAACCCGCCCGCCGACGGCGCGCTCACCTTCGCCGACGGCAGCCCGTCCTACGAGAAGCTGCTCACCGACGCGCATCCGCAGATCGCCGCCTTCGGTGGCGCGTTCCTGCTGCTGCTGTTCTTCAACTTCATTCTCGAGGAGCACGAGGTCACCTGGCTGGGCTGGATCGAGCGGCCGCTGGCCAAGCTCGGCAAGCTGGACATGCTCGCGGTGGTGCTGACCCTCGCCGGCATCGTCATCGCGGCCGAATTCATCGCCGCCGACGATGATCGCGGCACCGTGCTGCTGGCCGGCATCCTCGGCGTGATGACCTACATCCTGGTCGACGGCCTCGGATCGATGTTCCATGCCGAGGAGCACGCGGAGGAACAGGCCGCGGCCGGACCGTCGGGAATCGTGAAGGCCACCGGCAAGGCCGCCTTGTTCCTGTTCCTGTATCTGGAGGTGCTCGACGCCTCGTTCTCCTTCGACGGCGTGATCGGCGCGTTCGCCATCACCTCCGACCCGATCCTGATCGCCTTGGGCCTGGGCCTGATCGGCGCCATGTTCGTCCGGTCCATCACGGTCTACCTGGTACGCAAGGGCACGCTGGCGGAGTACGTGTACCTCGAGCACGGCGCGTTCTGGGCCATCGGCGCGCTGGCGGTCATCCTGTTCATCACCATCGGCGTGCACGTGAACGAGGTGATCAGCGGACTGGTCGGCGTGGCGTTCATCGGAGCGGCGTTCGTTACCAGCGTGATTCGCAATCGCCGCGAGGCGGACGAGGAGAGCGACGAGGACGTGGACCTGGAGAAGTCCACCAGCGTCGGCTGATCAGAGCATGCGGCGGGGGATGACGATGTGCTTCGCCCGCCGCACCGACACCCGGGTCCAGAGCGTCTGCTGGACCGCCAGCGTGAGCCAGCCCGCGAACGCCATGCCGGTCAGGTTCACCAGCAGCTGCGCCGTACTGCCCCACACCGTCGCGCCGTCGGCGATGGCCACGCCCAGGGCGATATTGCCCGCCGCGGGCACCGTCGTCACCGAGATGAAAACACCTGCCAGGCCGACCGATTTCGCCGAGGTGATCGACAGCACCCCGGCCGCGCCCGCGATCACGGCAACGACGAACGACCACTTGTCGGGCGTATAGATGAAATGGGTGGCCGGGCGGGGACCGGTCACCTGCGCCACGGTGATCCACCCCAGCGCGCGGGCGATCAACGCCAGCACGATGGCGAACCCGATGGCCGTCGCGAACCCGATCACCAAGGTGCGCACGGCCAGTCGCAGCAGCATGAAACGTCGCCGCACCAGCGCGACCCCGAGCGCGGCGATGGGGCCGAATTCGGGACCGAGCACCATCGCGCCGACGGTCAGGATCTGCGAATCGGTGATGATGGCGATGCTGGCGATGACGGTGGCCAGCGTGAGGAAGCTGAGGAAGGTCCAGTTCAGCTCGGTGTCGTCATAGGCCCGCTGGGCCACCTCGGCCCACACCACCGCGTCGGTGCTGCTGCCCGGGGTGCGCACCTCGGCCTCGAATCCGCTGCGCGACAGCCAGGTTCCCACCTGCTCGATCTCGATGCTGCCCTCCTGGTGCACCCGCATCTCGCGCAGCTTGCAGACCAGGTCGTTGGCGGCCTCGCGGGCTATCTGCGCGGTGATGAGGTCGCCGCGCGGGCGCAGAACGGCACCGCGAATGGCGACCAGTCCGGTGACCGCGTCATCGGTTTCGAGGACCTCGAGCACAGCGTCGGTCATCGCGGTGGGGGAGAGAATCCGCAGGTGCAGCATGCGCACAGTCTGCCGTGGCGGAGCGGGGACGGCGGTCCGAAACGGCCGGGGTGTCCTGGAATTCGCATCCAGCACACCCCGGCCGCGCACTCGCTCATCCGCTCACGCGCGCAGGGCGTACCGCCGGACCGCGACGTCGATGGGTTCCGCGATCGGTTCCCGTGCGGGCTTCGGTTCCGGCGCCGCGCTCGTCTCCGATTCCGGTGCCGCGCCGCGGCGGGAGGCCAGGATCATGCCGATTACGCCCACGCCCAGGCCCGCGATCGTCAACGGGCGCAACGGCTGATCGATGACCAGCCAGGCCATCACCGCGGTGATCGCCGGAATGGCGAAGAAGTAGCGGCTCACCCGGGTGGTGCCCCAGCGCTGCAGCATGGTGTTGAGCAGCAGGAACGCGCCCATCGAATTCACCAGCACCATCCAGACCAGGGAACCGGCGAAGCGACCCGGATCGGCGATGTGGAAATCGCCTGCGGCCAGGGCCATCACACCCGCGAACGGGGCGCTGACGGCCACGTGCAGGGCGGTGCTGGTGCGCGGATCGACCGCGGGGGTGAAGCGCTTCTGGTAGACGGTGCCCAGGCTCAGGCCGAGCAGGCCGCCGAGGCACAGCAGCAGCCCGGACAGGGTGAAGTGGGACTGGTCGACCACGGCCAGGCCGACGCCGAGCCCGCCCACCCCGAAGCCCAGCCACTGCCGCCGGCTCACCGATTCGCCCACGCCGCTGGCGAATACGGCGATCACGACCGGGCTCAGGCCCTGCACCAGCGAGATGATGGCGGCGCTGACGTGCTGATGCATCGCGGAGTAGAAGGCACCGAACTGCACCATCTGCATGAGCAGGCCCGCGACCACCGTGTGGGCCAGTACGCGGCCGCGCGGCCACACCGCTCGCGTCGCCAGGGCGAAGACGATCAGCAGGGCGCCCGCGATCGCGAAGCGGGCGAACAGCACCAGCATCGTGGGGGCCGCTCCGACGCCGATGATGCCGGCGATGAAGGCGCTGCTCCACATGAACATCAGGGCCGGCGGGCCCGCTACCTCGAGAAGCCGGTTGTCCATGATTTCCTCCGAGCCGCTAACCGGTTTAAGTGGTTATTACAGTGACACTCCTATCGGTAACCTGTCAAGGTGGTTACTATGAAGAACATGTCGACCTTCACCGACCCGCATCTGTTCGTCAGCGGCAACCTGGCGCTGAACTTCATCGGCACGGTGGGCGAACGACGGACCAACCGGATCGAACGGCTCACCACCGCGGACGAACTCGGCGAATGGGTGGTCGCGGCCGAAATCCTCGACACCGCACCGGACTGCGCCGATGCGCTCGACCGCGCGACCGCGCTACGAGAAGCGGCGTGGCGGACCATGCAGACCGTGCTGCGGGGAGAACCCCTCGACGCGGCCGACCGGGCACTGCTCGAGAGTCACGCCCGCGACACCCTGCCCGAACTCACCCTCACCGCCGACGGTGCGGTACGGCGCGGCGGCACAATCGATTCCGCGCTGGCCGCCATCGCCCGCTCGGCGATCGAACTGCTCGGCTCCCCCGATCGGGACCGGCTCAAGGAGTGCGGGCGAGACGCCTGCACCCGCCTCTACCTCGACACCTCACGCGGCGGTTCGCGCCGGTGGTGCGACATGGCGGTCTGCGGAAACCGGGCCAAGAGCAAGGCCTTCCGCGCCCGCAACACCGAGCCGGCCCAGTGACCGCGGCCGGGCGGCGACGAACAGGAAGAAGAACACCACCAGCAGCGCCGCCCGGCCCCACACACCGATCTGCACGATGTTCTGCTCGAACGCGGCGTTGTTGCCCGCGCCCAGGGCATAGAAGTAGCGGAAGACGCCGATGCCGATACAGGCGTCGGCCATCAGGTAGGTGACGATCAGACCCCACGGCACTTCCAGCAGCACCAGGAACGGGATCAGCCATAGGGTGTACTGCGGCGAATGCACCTTGTGGAATTCCAGGAATCCACACAGCATCGCGCCGCTGACGCCGATCCACGGATAGACACCGGCCAGCTGATAGCGCCGCCACCCCAGCCAGCAGGCCAGCGCGAAGGACACCACCACCAGCACCGGCGAGGCCACCGACACCATGTCCTGGAACGCCGCCTCACCGCCGCGGGTGTTCGCGTACAGCGGGCGCAGACCCCAGTACCAGATGGAATTCGTGGTGATATCGGCCTGGCGCAACTGCTGGAAGGTGATCGACGCGCGCCAGCCGTCATATCCGGCCAGCGCGAACGGCAGATTGATCGCGACCACCGTGCCGATCGCCGTGGCGGCGACCATGAGCGCGCCGCGCACATCGAATCGCCTTTCCCGCAAGGGGGATTCACCGAGCAGCACATAGATCAGCAGGGGCAGCACGAAGAGTCCGGGATACAGCTTGAAACAGAAGCCGATCGCCAGGAAGACCGCCGCCGCGATCGCCCGGTCCCGCAGCGAATATTTGGTCAGCACCGTCACCACATAGAACGCGGCGACCGCCGTGGCGACCACCGGCAGTTCCCAATTGTGGAAGGCGTAGAGCACCAGCGGCGGCCCGGCCGCCCACAGCAGCGCCGACGGTCCGGCCATCCGGGCCAGCAGGTAGGCGGTGAGCAGCGCGAATGGGGCCATGAGCAGCGCCGAGTGCAGCAGGAAGTCCGCGTCGGTGTGTGAACCCAGACCTCCGATCCACATGAACAGACCGCTCAGCACCGGGTACTCGACGGCCCCGCCGGTCAGCTGACCGTCCGGCGTGATGCCGCCCGTTATATAGGGAAAGAGGTGTTCGTCGATGCCGCGACCCAACCACAGGTACTGAATGTCGGAATAACAGACATTCGAGTCCTTGATCGAATCGAAGATCAGGCTGCGGCCGGACTCGTCGACCGCTCCACCCGCACACCGCGCCTTGTTCATATAGGCGATCAGCAGGGTGATGCCGCACACCAGCGTCGAATAGAGCGCGATCATCGAACGACCCGAACCGCGGCGGCGCGAATCCATTTCGCTGACGACGGGTCGGTTCGACATGCGCCCCACCCTAGGCGCGCCTCCCGCGTGTCCGCTCGTTCAACTCCAGACTGGCCCGATTTCGCAAGGCCCATGCCGCTATATCCCCCGCGCTCCGGCCCGCGTGTACACGCGGGCCGGAGCGCTCATACCCCGTGGCGGGACCGCCGCGATGGCTCATGTAGCCTTGTCGGGTTGCTGACGCAACGAACCCTCCTGCCCACGGACAGTCCGTGGGCCGTTCACAGTCCACAGGAGGTGATGAGGTCCGTGCGTCATTATGAAGTGATGGTCATTCTCGATCCGAGCCAGGACGAGCGCACCGTCGGCCCGAATCTGAACACCATGCTCGGTGTCATCGGTGCCGAGGGCGGCAAGGTCGACAACGTCGACATCTGGGGCCGCCGTCGTCTCGCCTACGAGATCAACAAGCAGGCCGAGGGCATCTACGCGGTCGTCACCCTGACCGCCGAGCCCGCGACCGTGAGCGAACTCGATCGCCAGCTGGGCCTGAACGAGTCGGTGCTGCGCACCAAGGTGCTGCGTACCGACAAGAAGTAAGTCCAGTCCTCCCGCAACGTCGCTCGTAAATCGTCGGTCCCTGTCTCTAGGCTGACTGGCAAACCGTGCACTGAGCCCGATCTCGGGCTCGCACGGGCGAGCGCATTGCGGACTGCACCGGAAACAGCAGGAGGAACCATGGCCCAAGGCGACACGGTCATCACCGTCATCGGCAATCTGACGGCTGACCCCGAGCTTCGATTCACGCCCGCGGGAGCGGCGGTCGCGAACTTCACCGTCGCGTCCACTCCCCGCGTGTTCGACCGTAATACCAATGAATGGAAAGACGGCGAAGCGCTTTTCCTGCGCTGCAACATCTGGCGTGAAGCTGCGGAGAATGTCGCCGAGAGCCTGACCCGTGGCTCGCGAGTGATCGTGAGCGGACGACTCAAGCAGCGCTCCTACGAAACCCGTGAGGGTGAGAAGCGCACGGTCGTCGAACTCGAGGTCGACGAGGTGGGTCCCTCGCTGCGGTACGCGACCGCGAAGGTCAACAAGACCACCCGTGGCGGTGGTGGCGGCGGCTTCGGCGGTGGCGGACAGGGCGGCGGCGGCCAGCAAGGCGGCGGCGGCTTCTCCGGTGGTGGCAACAGTGGTGGGGGTCGTGGCGGCCAGAGCGCCGGCGACGACCCGTGGGGCAGTGCCCCCGCGGCCGGCTCCTTCGGGGGCGGGCCGATGGACGACGAACCGCCGTTCTAGACAACGGCTTTCCCCAGGAACCGCCTCGGATGGGTTGCGTTCCCAGAATTTTGGAGTTGAAAGACCATGGCCAAAGCACCGGCACGCGAAAAGGTGCTGAAGAAGAAGGCTTGCACCTTCTGCAAGGAAGACAAGGCCGGCAAGAAGAACAACACCGCCGGTTCCAAGATCGACTACAAGGACACCGCGCTGCTGCGCAAGTACGTGTCCGACCGTGGCAAGATCCGCGCTCGCCGGGTGACCGGCAACTGCGTCCAGCACCAGCGCGATATCGCTGTCGCCGTGAAGAACTCGCGTGAGGTGGCCCTGCTGCCTTACGTGTCCACCGCTCGCTGAGAAGGGAAGGCACAGAGATGAAGCTCATCCTCACCGCTGATGTCGACAACCTCGGTGCGCCCGGCGACACCGTGGAGGTCAAGGACGGCTACGGCCGTAACTTCCTGCTGCCGCGCGGCCTGGCCATCGTGGCCACCCGGGGCGCGCAGAAGCAGGTCGAGGGCATTCGCCGGGCGCAGGACGCCCGCCGTGTGCGCGACCTGGACCACGCCAACGAGCTGAAGCAGGCCCTCGAGGGTCTGTCCGGCGTGTCCCTCGCGGTCAAGACCGCGGGCACCGGCAAGCTCTTCGGTTCGGTCACCGCCGCCGATGTCGCCTCGGCCATCAAGGCCGCCGGTGGCCCGGTTGTGGACAAGCGCAGCATCGAGCTGCCCAAGGCCCACATCAAGAGCACCGGTAAGCACGGTGTCGTGGTGCACCTGCACCCGGATGTGGTCGCCAAGGTCGACCTGCAGGTCAACGCCGCCGAGTAATTCGGCTTGTCGGAGGCCGCTCCCGGTGGGGGTGGCCTCCGATTTCTTTTGTTTGCCAGGTAGTGGCTGTTTGTTGTGTGCGGGTGTCATCGCGAAGGGTCGGCCTGCGTGACCCGCGATGTTCGCCCGGGCTGTGGATTGCTCAGCAAACCAACCGTTCTCGTTGTGAGTCAGGTCATAAGCGCGTGACCGTCCGTTTACCCAACACGCCCGGACGTTACCGTCCAGCGACACGCCGCACCGAATTGATCCACAGTTACGCACAATGAGAATTCCGCCACTACCAGGGGATTGATGAGCCCCGCCGACCGTTGTCCCCAAGTTCTCCACAGGGGGTGCACAACGGTTGGTGAACAATACCCACGTTGTCCACAGGTATGTGCACAGCTCGGTTTGGCGGGTCACCGCCCGGTCGCCTAGGTTCGCATTCAGTGTCGTGACCACAGCCCGGGACGGCACGACTCGGGGTATTCCAGCGCACCCATCACCGGTTTGCCACCGCGCCCGCACAACTCGGCGCGGCGACTCCGCGTGGCGGCCCGAACATGTCGGTGCGCAGGCGTACAACGGTCATGAACTCGTTCCGGGCGCGAGGAGAGAGGACGGTCGAGCCGATGGCAGTCGTCGACGATCGCGGCCACGACGATCACGGACCCTCCGACTATCCCGACGCCCCCGGCGAGGATTTCGGCCGCCAGCCCCCGCACGACATGGCCGCCGAACAATCCGTCCTCGGCGGCATGCTCCTGTCCAAGGACGCCATCGCCGACGTAGTCGAGGTCATCCGCCCCGGCGACTTCTACCGCCCCGCCCACGACGCCGTCTACGAGGCCATCCTCGACCTCTACGGCCGCGGCGAACCCGCCGACCCCGTGACCGTCGCCGCCACCCTCGACCGCAGGGGCGAGTTGAAGCGCATCGGCGGCGCGCCCTACCTGGTCACCCTGACCCAAACGGTCCCCACCGCCGCCAACGCCGGCTACTACGCCGAAATCGTTGCGGAGAAGGCGATCCTGCGCCGCCTGGTCGAAGCAGGCACCCGAATCGTCCAGTACGGCTACGCGGGCGCGGACGGCCAAGATGTCGCCGAGGTCGTGGACCGCGCCCAGGCGGAGCTCTACGACGTCACCGAACGCCGCTCCTCCGAAGACTTCGCCCCCCTGACCGACATCCTCCAGCCCACGATGGACGAACTCGACTCCATCGCCAGCCGAGGCGGCATCTCCCTAGGCGTACCAACCGGTTTCACCGAACTCGACGAAATCACCAACGGCCTCCACCCGGGCCAGATGGTCATCGTCGCGGCGCGCCCGGGTGTCGGCAAGTCCACCCTGGGAATGGATTTCATGCGCAGCTGCTCCATCAAGCACGGCATGGCGAGCGTCATCTTCTCCCTGGAAATGAGCCGCACCGAAATCGTCATGCGCCTCCTATCCGCGGAAGCGAAAATCAAACTGGGCGATATGCGTTCGGGTCGCATGAGCGACGACGACTGGACCAAACTCGCCCGCCGCATGAGCGAAATCTCCGAAGCCCCGCTCTTCGTGGACGATTCACCCAACCTCACGATGATGGAGATCCGAGCCAAGGCCCGCCGCCTCAAGCAGCGCCACGACCTCCGCCTCATCGTCGTCGACTACCTCCAGCTGATGAGTTCCGGAAAAAAGGTCGAATCCCGTCAGCAAGAAGTCTCGGAATTCTCGCGAAGTTTGAAGCTGATGGCGAAGGAACTCGAGGTTCCGGTAATCGCGATTTCGCAGCTCAACCGTGGTCCTGAGCAGCGAACGGATAAGCGTCCTATGGTGTCCGATTTGCGTGAAAGCGGAAGTTTGGAGCAAGATGCCGATATGGTCATTTTGTTACATAGGCCCGATGCCTTCGAACGAGATGACCCCCGCGGCGGTGAGGCGGATTTGATTCTGGGCAAGCATCGAAACGGACCGACCGCGACGATTACCGTTGCACACCAGCTGCATTTGAGTCGATTTGTCGATATGGCACGGGGATAGTCGAATTCGCTAGCATCGAACACCTATTCGACCTACTGTTGTTTGGTGCCCACCAACCATGCTCGCGATGAGTCAATCGGTAAGTGCACCAACAACTTCAATAGCAAACTGGGCGGTCTAGCCCAATCGGCTCGTGTCTTCCGCGCCGACAACGGCGCGGCTATATCGGTGAAGTCGCTGCACCGCAACGGAGAACGGCCGCTCGTATGGTCGCTCGACGAGCGGATGAGGTTCGTCCCACGGCCCGTCTCCAGCGTGACCTCCGGCCCCGGCGAAGTCATGCGTGTCCGCCTCGCTTCGGGCCGATCCGTCGAACTGTCGACTGCAGCCCGGCTGCTGACCATCGATGGCTGGAAGGACCTGGAAGCACTCGCGCCCGACGATCGCGTTGCCATACCGCGATGGGTTCCACATACCCTGCACCCCAAGGAGATGCCCGACGCCGAGGCGGTCATGCTGGCACACATGATCGGTGATGGTTCCTTCGTGAAGCGACAGCCGATTCGCTACGCCAGCATCGACGAAGAGAACCTTTCCGCAGTGACAGCGGCCGCAACCCACTTCGGCATCACAGCGATCCGCGACGAGTACGCAGCTGCCCGAGTCACCACACTGCGTTTGCCCGCGCCGTACCGACTCACGCACGGAAGGCGAAACCCGATCGCCGCATGGCTCGATGAGCTGGGCTTGTTCGGGCTCCGTAGCCACGAGAAATTCGTTCCTGAGCCTGTTTTCGCATTCCCGACCAGCCAGGTGGCGATCTTCCTCAGACACTTGTGGGCCACGGATGGATCCATTCGCTGGGACGGGAAAGGACGCCAGGCCCGCATCTACTACGCGTCTACCAGCTGGCAGCTCATCAACGACGTCGCGAATCTCTTGCTCAGGTTGGAGGTGCACGGGCGTATCAGGCGAGTCCGAAAGCCTGGGTACCGCGACTGCTTTCACCTGACCATCGATGGCACCGACAACCAAATCACCTTCTTGTACGACGTAGGCGCTCATGGGGCACGGGGCGTAGCTGGGGAAGCAATGCTTACCCAGCTCGACAAGCTCGAACCGAATCCCAACGTCGATACGGTGCCCAAGGAGATCTGGAACGCAGTCAGAACAATATTGGAGGCTCGGCAAATGACCCATCGTGAGTTCCAAGCTGCGATGGGAAGCCAATACTGCGGGTCCGCGATGTGGAAGCGCTCCCTTGGTCGCGCGCGCTTGGCCCGCGCAGCCTACATACTCGATGCCCCCGAGCTCGCGATACTCTGCAACAACGACGTCTTCTGGGATCGGATTACAGAGGTCACCAGCCTCGGCGAGCAAGAGGTGTTCTCGGTATACGTCCCCGGCACTGAAAACCTGATAGCAGACAGCGTTTCGGTGAAGGCCGGGATGTAGACCGGGCCGTTGGTCAGCCGAGGCCGCGGGCGATGTCGCGGGCGGATTCGTGGTGTTGGATGTCGAGGTTGTGGGTGCGGAGGGTGGATTCGAAGGCGTCCGGGTCGTCGGGGGTGAGGACCGGGTGGACTCGGCGGCCCAGGTCGAGGACGAAGCCTACGGACTTGCGGGGGCGGGAGACGTCGAGGGAGAACCAGTAGCGCGGGTCACTGGTGCCCCAGCCTCGGCCGCGGCCGGACCAGCCGCCCATGGGGTAGCGGTGGACCGAGCGGATGGACTCGTAGGGGATGCGTTTCGCGCTGGCGGTCGGGAAGTAGTAGGCGCGGACGGTGATGCCGGTCGCGTCGGCGGTGATTCGTTTGTCTTGGTAGCCGCCGTTTTCGGTCGCCATAGGAGAATCGAACACCCACCGAAGGGCGTAGTAAAGGATTTCGGTGGGTGTCCGGGGTCTCGTCAGCCGATGTTGGCGGAGAGGGCGGGGAGCATGCGGTAGGCCTCGTCCTGCCAGTTGTTCCAGGCGTGGATGCCGTAGGCGGGGAAGGAGTAGTCGACGTTGGTGGCGCCGAGGGTGGCCATGCGGACCTGGAAGGCTCGGGTGTTGGCCAGCGCGAGGGCTTCCAGGGCCATGCCGTTGGCGGTGCCCATGTTGGGGCCGTCCTGGGCGGTGGGGAGGCCGGAGGCCGCCGAGATGTAGAGGCGGGTGTTGTTGGCGATCAGGCGGGGGGCGAAGACAAAGGGGTCCATGCGGAGCCATTGGGGGCCCCACGGGGGAGCCATGGAGTCGACGTTGTAGCCGCCGGCGTCGACCATGGCCAGCCGGATGGCCTCACGCATGCCGGGGGCCGAGATGTTGAGGTAGCCGGAAAACGCTCCGGCGAAGCTGAATTGGTCGGGGTGGTAGGCGGCGAGGGTGAGGGCCGCGGAGCCGCCCATGGAGAGGCCGAAGACGCCGTTGCGATTCGGGTTGAAGCCCAGGCGGTCTCGCAGCGCCCAGCGAAGATCGTTGGTGAGGAAGGATTCCCAGGTGTAGCGGTAGCTCTTGCCGGGGCCGCCGGAGAGGGCGTCGGTCACGCCGGAGCCGGTGTTGGCGGATCCGGTGCCGGGCGGGATGCCGAAGAAGGAGCTGGGCGCGTTCCAGTCGGCGTAGAAGCTGGACTGGCCGCCGACGGGCATGACCACGTTGATGTTGGCCGCCGCCATGGCCTCGGCCACAGTGGTTTCGATTTCCCAGCCGTTGAGGTCTTCACGGGCGCGCATGCCGTCGAGGGCGTAGACGACCCGGTCGGTATTGCCGTCGGCCGCGCGCAGGACGCGGGTCTTGATGGGCCCCATGGCGGAATCGACCCAGAAGTCGAACGCGGCCGGATCGAAGGCCGCCGATGCCGTTGCGCCACCGCCGGATACCGCGATGACCAGCGGCGCTATCAAGGCCACGACCAGGGCCATCGCACTACGAATCAATCCCATCGATGCCGATCCTCTCGCTCCCGCGGCCATCGGCCGCGTCGTCATTCGGATCCGGTCCCCGAACCGGGCGAAAAGCGGGCGCGACGACGGGGGCAGTTCCCGTCGTCACGCTCGCTCGATGTACCTATCGTCCAGTTCGCCGATTTTGTTGCTGAAAATTAGCGACAATCGTGCGAATTGACGTGACAGCCCAGGTCAGGCACCAGAAACCCACGCCATGCACGCCGGAGTCGGTCTCTTTGCCTGATTCGCGATCGTCGGGCCGCGCGGCGGGGTTACGGTCGATCGATGAGCCGTAGTGGGAGAGGACGCGGTCGCATCGTTCGGGCCGGGGTGGTGGCCGCGACGGCCGCGCTGGTCGCGGCGGGCTGTGGGAGCAGCGGAAACAGTGGGACGCAGCAGGTCGCGGCGAGCTGGCCGCCCGCCGAGGGGCGCGGGTCGTGCGCGGTGGACAAGCAGGAGAACGTGCCCGCGACCATGCGGGACGGCGCGGTGCTGAAGGCCGATGTGTACAAGCCGAAGACCTCCGACCAGGTCCCGGTGATCCTCATGCGCACGCAGTACGGGAAGTCCGCGGCGCAGATCCAGCCCTTCCGGTATCAGACACCGGATTGGTTCGCCTCACACTGCTATCTGGTTGTGGTGCAGGACATTCGAGGGCAGGGGCAGTCGGGCGGCACGTTCAGCGAATTCACCAACGACATGAACGACGGGTACGACTCGGTGGAGTGGGCCGCGGGGCTGCCGGGTTCGAACGGCAAGGTCGGCATGTACGGCTCGTCGTATGTCGGTGCCACGCAATGGCTCGCCGCCGTCGGCGCGCCCCCGCATCTGACCACCATCGTTCCGGCGAATACGGCCTCGGACTATTACGACGGGTGGACCTACGAGGGCGGCGCGTACCGGCTGGCGTTCGTGGAGCCGTGGGCCATGGAGACCATCGGCGCGAGCTCGGCCCTCAATCGCGGGGACACCGGCACGGCCAAACAGCTGGCCGCGGACGGCGCGAACTACTCACGCTGGCTGGGTTTCCGCCCCTACCAGCAGTTTCCACCGATGCATCCCGGCGATCAGACGGTCGCGCCGTGGTTCTACGACTGGATCAACCATTCCACTCGCGACGACTATTGGAAGCAGTGGAGCATCCGCGACCGGTACGCGAACGTCAAGGTCCCCGTACTGGATTTCGAAGGCTGGTACGACGCCTTCCTCGCGGGCGGGACGGAGAACTTCGCGGGCATGGTCGCGAATGGCGGCACGCCCGAGGCCAAGACCAACCAGCGCCTGGTGCTGGGGCCGTGGGACCACGTCGGCTGGGGTCGCCCCGGCGCCAATATCGAGACCCCGATGCTGGCCGCCACCGGCGAGGCGGGCGACAGTCCGATCAACGACCTCATGCTGGCCTGGTACGACCATTTCCTGAAGGGCCAGGACAACAAGGTTTCCGGCAAGCCGGTGGTGGACTACTTCCTGATGGGCGCGAACAAGTGGAAGTCGGCATCGGCGTGGCCGCTGCCGAACACACAGTGGACCACCTATTACCTGTCGGGCAATGGCGGCAACGGAATCCAGGGCCGGGTCGGTCTGCTCAGCACCGCGGCGTCCAAGGACCCGCAGCAGCCGGACCGCTACGACTACGACCCGCTCAATCCCGTGCCGAGCGCGGGCGGGCACTCCTGTTGCGGCGCGCCGACGGGTCCGCAGGGGCCGGTGGATCAGTTCGTGGTGGAGCAGCGTTCGGATGTGCTGACCTACACGACCACGCCCATGTCCTCGGATACCGAACTGACGGGCCCGATTCGGATGACGCTGTGGGCGGCCTCGACGGCGACCGACACCGATTTCACCGCGAAGCTGGTGGCGGTGGCCCCGGACGGGTCGACGGTGAACCTGAACAACGGGATCATTCGCGCCGCCTTCCGTGACTCGCTCGAGCATCCGTCGCCGATCGTGCCGGGTCAGCCGTACAAGTACTCGATCGATATCTGGCCGACCAGCTATCTCGTCAAGGCGGGATACAAGATCCGCGTGGAGGTCTCGAGCAGCGATTTCCCGCAGTTCGCCCCGAACCCGAATACCGGCGATCCGTTCGGCTCGAATGCGAATACGCAGGTGGCGACCCAGACGATCTATCACGACGCGGATCATCCGTCGGCGCTGGTGTTGCCGATCATTCCGGCGGGCGATGCGGGAAGTTCACGATTCCCGCTGCAACACTGACATATTCGCGTCGCATCATGATCATGGCCGGGCCTCCCGAGGATTGTCCGCCCCGTTCGGGAAGCACCGGCCGCCTACAGAGTACTCGAGACCGGAACGCACTCCTGCATTGCCGCACCCCGGGTTAGTGTCGCGGGGTGGGTTTCGAAGTGCGGATCGATACCGCGGGTGCGGTCGAGATCGTCAGAGCGGCAGCCAGGTTCGGGTGGCGTTGGGGATCCGGCAATGTCTCGGAATTCTCCCGACTGGTCGGATGGAGTAGTCCGCAACCGGTGGGAACCCTGCGCGACGGGCCCGTCTTCTCCCGCACCGGGCTGAACGTCTGGTGGGATTCGGCCATGTTCTGGGGCAGCGAACGCGGCCTCGACCATGTGCGGGTCACCATCTCGGACTGCCCGCCGCCCGCCGATTTCGGCAGCCGGGAACTGCTCGAGGCGGCCCTGGCACAGGCCACCGCCGCCTTCACCGAGCGATGGGGCGAGCCCGAGAGCGCCGACGCCGGCCCGGCCGAGGGCGTGGCGTGGCGCTTCGCGAATGTGTTCGCGGGCTTGACCATCGGCGTCGACACCGTGGATCTGCTGCTGGTCGACCCGACCGCGCAGCGCTACTGGATGGATCGCCGCCACGAGATCGCCCGCCGCCGCAGCGCCGCGGGCGGCTGGGGGCGCTTCGCCGAGCATCTGGCCGGTTTCCTGGAGACCCTGCCGGTGGACGGACGGCTGGTGCTCACGGTGCCCGGCGGCCGCTTCGTGCAGTTCGAGGCCGGTCCCGAACAGCTCGCCGGTGAACTGGCCCGCAGCGAATTCATCGATCCGACATGGCGATACACCCCGGAGATCGAGCAGCGGCTGATCGATCAGGGCTGGACGCCGCCGCGCGAGGCGAACTGGACCCGCACCCTGTCCCGGCGCGCGGGCCCGCTGGCCATGAGCGACCTGGCCCAGCGCACCGTCGACGCCCTGCGCACGGTCGGCGCGGGCACGATCACCGAGCTGGTCGCCGACGCCTGGGTGGAGGGCGGTCCGGATCTGGAGGTGACGCCGCTGGGCGTGCCGCCGCACCCCACCTCCCGCACCCAGCGCGCCGAATTCCTGCGCAATCACGCCACCTATCAGTTCGATGCCGGGCCACTGCGGGTGGATGTGCCCGCCGGGATCGAGATCGCCCGCGCGGCCCGGAGTTTCGACTGGACCTGGACCCGCGCCGATCTCGCGGGCTTCGCCGCCGCCGCGGGCTGGAAACCGGTGCACGACACCGATACCGGGGAGCGCACCGTGTGGGCCGACACCGACCTACGCGTGGACGATCCGCGGGTCCGCTTCTGTTTCGACGGCGATCGGCTGGAAGCCGTCTGCGTCACCCTCAGCGACAGCATCGAATCGTTCCTCTACGACGAGGGCCTGCCCGCCGAGGTGCGCGAGCAGCGCACCGCCGCGCACGCCCGCGCGGTGGACGGCTTCCGCGCCGAGTTCGGGATGCCCCGGCACGGGGTGCTGTGGCAGGCGCACGGACCCGTCTGGCCGGATGCCCGGTTGACTCTGGGCGTGGTCGCCGAGGCCGACACCGTGGAGCTGTATCTGGTGCCGCCCGGCGATCGGGATCGCCGCCTCATCATCGAGCAGCAGCGGGCCGCGCACCGTGCCCGCGATCGCGAATGGGCGCAGTTCTTCGAGGATTTGGCCGGGCTGATCGCCGACCTCGGTGAGGCCGGGCAACTCACCCTCGACGCGGGGGAGCCGCATCGCGCCCGGGTGGACCGCGACAAGGAGCTGCTGCGCCTGGAGTTGGCCGGGGCCGCCGCCCGCGCATTGGAGCCGCGGGTGCTCGAGCTCATGCTGCGCGATGGCTGGCAGCATCCCGATCACCGATATCCGCTGTGGCACTTCGACCTTCAGCTTCCGGCTCTGCCCCGCGACCTGCGCCGGATGGCGCGGCTGGCGGTGTGGCCGCTGCGAACACTCATGCCGCCGGAGGCTCGGCTCGGTGTGCTGCTGAACGGTTTGGATCAGCCCGTGCGCACGCCGTCCACGGGATCCATCGGCGGCTCGGGCACGGCCTAGAGTCGAATCATGATCGAAAGCGAAGACGTTCGGATCACCCGGGCCGGTTACGACGAGTACGCCGAGCTGTACGCCCGGATGGTCGAGGGACTGATGGACGACATGCTGTTCGACCGGATGATGCTGGACGCCTTCGCGGAAGCGGTGCGGGAGAACGGAACCGGACCCGTGCTGGAGGTGGGCTGCGGTCAGGGCCGGGTGGCGGCCTATCTGACGGCGGCCGGACTGCGGGTGTCCGGGATCGATCTCTCGCCCGAGATGATCCGGCTGGCCCGGGCGACCTACCCGGAGATCTCGTTCGAGATCGGATCGATGGAACAGCTACCCCTCGAGGACGCCGCCCTGACCGGTCTGGTCTCCTGGTATTCGCTCATTCACACTCCGCCGCAAAGGGTTCCGGCGGTGCTGACCGAATTCGCGCGCGTGCTGCGTCCGGGCGGCCACGTCATCTTCGGCTTCCAGGCCGCCGACGAGCCCACGGGCGTCACCGAATACGCGCACAAGGTCGCACCGTCCTTCCGCTGGGCACCCGACACCTTCGCGGAAGTGCTGGCCGCCAACGGTTTCCGCGCCACCGCCAAGCTGTCCCGCGAGGCCCGCCCGGACGAGCGCACCCCGCAGGCCACCGTGCTGGCCGTCAGAGTCTGACCGGCTCGGGCTCGCGTGCCGCCCGCTCGTCGAATTCGGTTCGCGAGGCGGTGATCTCATCCGCGTGCCGCAGCGCCCACTGCCCCATGGCGTGGGTGATCTGGCCCAGGTCCGTCCCCAGCTCGGTCAGCGTGTACTCGACCCGGGGCGGCACGGTCGGATACACCGTCCGCCGGACCAACCCGTCGCGTTCCAGATCACGCAGCGTGCGGGTGAGCACCTTCTGCGTGATTCCGTCGAGGCGGCGGCGCAATTCGTTGAACCGGATCGGGCCGCCCTCCTGGCGCAGCGTGCCCAGCACCAGCAGCACCCACTTGTCCGCGAGCACCGCGAGGATGTCGCGCGCGGGGCAGCGCCGCAGGTAGCTTTCGACCAGATTTCCGGATGGCTCCCAGTCGGAGACGGTATCCATGAGGTACCTCGGGATCGGAATAGTGCCTTCTTCCCCTCGGATACTACCGAGCGCAGGATCGAGGGCATGAAGACGATCACGCAGCGCACCCTCGGCGGACCCGATGTTCTGGAGACGGTGGAGGCCGACATTCCGCGGCCGGGGCCCGGCGAGGTTCTGATCCGGGTGGCCGCCACGTCGATCAATGCCGCCGACTGGAAACTGCGGTCGGGGGTGGTCACCAAGCTGGGACCGCCGCCGTTCACGCTGGGCTTCGACCTGTCGGGCACCGTCGTCGAGACCGGTGCGGAGGTCACCGAATTCCGGCCCGGCGACGAGGTTTTCGGCAATGTGGTGAGCCGTTCCGGCGCGTATGCCGAATACGTCGTCGCGCCAGTGGAATTCCTCACCCGGAAACCGGAGCAATTCGGCCACGCGCAGGCCGCCGCCCTGCCCACGGCGGCGCTCACCGCATGGCAGGCTCTCACCGATATCCATGCGGGCCAAAGGGTTCTGGTGCACGCGGCCGCGGGCGGGGTGGGACATCTGGCCGTGCAGATCGCGAAGGCACGGGGCGCGTACGTGATCGGCACCGCCCGCGGCGCCAATCACGAGTTCCTGCGCGGCCTCGGCGCGGACGAGCTGATCGATTACACGACAACGGATTTCACCACCGCGACCGGCGATATCGATCTCGCGTTCGACCTGGTCGGCGACGACTACTCCGAACGCTCGCTGCGGGTGCTCGGGCCGCAGGGCCGGGTGGTCGACGCCCAGGGCGAGGAACCACTGTCCGACCCCCGCTATCACCGCCACTATTTCCAACCGTCCGGGACGGATCTGAGCGAGATCGCCGAGTTGGTCGTCACCGGGCGGCTGCGCGGTGAGATCTCGCGCGTGATGTCGCTGGCCGATATCGCCGAGGCGCACAAGCTCAGCGAATCCGGCCGGGTGCGCGGCAAGATCGTGCTCACGCCCTGGACCGACTGATCCGGGTATCCGGCCATCGGGACATTTGCTGCGCGGACCTCGTCCGGGGCTTACCGTCGCGAGGAGACCGCGTTGAGCAGGGAGTAACGGTGACGGACTGGAACGAAGAAGTCGATGTCCTGGTGGCAGGGTCGGGCGGCGGCCTGGCCGGGGCCTACACGGCGGCCCGCGAGGGACTGACCGTCGCGGTGGTGGAGGCCACCGACAAGTTCGGCGGCACCACGTCCTATTCGGGTGGCGGCGGCGTGTGGTTTCCGTGCAATCCGGTCCTGCGCCGCGAGGGCGTGGACGACACGATCGAGGACGCGCTCGCCTACTTCCGGTCCGTGGTCGGCGACCGCACCCCGGCCGAGCTGCAGGAGACCTACGTCCGCAATGGCGCGAAGGTCATCGAATACCTGGAAGCGGACGAGGCTTTCGCGTTCCAGATGTTCCCGTGGCCCGACTATTTCGGGAAGGCTCCCAAGGCGCGCACCGACGGCAAGCGGCACATCATCCCCGCCCCGTTGAAGGCCGCCGAGCTCGGCGAACTGAGCGCTTCGGTGCGCGGCCCGCTGGGCACCGATCGGCACGGCGATCCGCAGCCGGACTATCTGATCGGCGGGCGCGCCCTGGTCGGCCGGTTCCTGCTGGGACTGTCCAAGTACCCCAACGCTTCCCTGTACCTGAACACCCCGCTGGTGGAACTCGTCACCGAGGGCGGCGCGGTGACCGGCGCGATCGTGGAACGCGACGGGCAGCGGGTGGCCATCCGGGCGCGCAAGGGCGTGCTGCTGGCCGCGGGCGGTTTCGAGGGCAACGACGAGCTGCGGCAGCGTTACGGTGTGCCGGGAGTAGCCCGGGACACGATGGGGCCGTGGGGAAATCAGGGCAAGGCGCACGAGGCGGGCATCGCGGCCGGGGCGGACACCGATCTGATGGATCAGGCGTGGTGGTCGCCGGGCCTGGTGCATCCGGACGGGCGCGCGGCCTTCGCGCTGTGGTTCACCGGCGGCATCTTCGTCAACCAGAACGGGGAGCGCTTCGTCAACGAGTCCGCGCCCTACGACCGGCTCGGGCGCGACATCATCGCGCACCTCGAGGACGGCTCGGCGACCCTCCCGTTCTGGATGATCTACGACGACACCGAGGGCCCGGTGCCGCCCATCAAGGCCAGCAACGTGCCGATGGTCGAGGCGCAGCGCTATGTCGAGGCGGGCCTGTGGAAGACCGCCCACACCCTCGAGGACTTGGCCGCCGAAATCGGTGTTCCCGCAGCGGCTCTGGTCGCCACCGTCACCCGCTTCAACGAGTTCGCCGCCGACGGCGCGGACCCGGACTTCGGCCGCGGCGACGAAGCCTACGACCGCGCCTTCAGCAACGGCGAACCGCCGCTCACCCCGATCGTGAAGGGCCCCTTCCACGCCGCCGCCTTCGGCATCTCCGACCTGGGCACCAAGGGCGGCCTGCGCACCGACACCGCCGCCCGCGTGCTCGACACCTCGGGTGCTCCCATCCCCGGCCTCTACGCCGCGGGCAACACCATGGCCGCGGTCAGCGGCACCGTCTACCCCGGTGGCGGCAACCCGATCGGCGCGTCGGTTCTGTTCAGCCACTTGGCCGCGCTAGACATGAGCATCCGCTGACTCCTCTTGCCACCGGTCCTACAGCTGGGATGCAATCGCCCAGGGGTTCGCGGCGCGTCTCGATTCTGGACTGCGGCTTGATAGACCTCCGCCTTGGAGCGGGGGAGCGGGGGAGCGAAGGAGGGAAGAATCGAGACCTCCAGCGCCGCGAACCCGCCGGAGCGAAGCGGAGGCAAATTGGACACAGTGCGGGACCGGTACGACGTGATCGTGGTGGGTGGCGGACACAACGGGTTGGTGGCCGCCGCCTACCTCGCCCGGGCCGGGCGATCGGTGCTGGTGTTGGAACGGCTGGACCACACCGGCGGGGCGGCGGTGTCGGAGCGGGTGTTCACCGGGTTCGACGCGCGGCTGTCACGCTATTCGTATCTGGTGAGCCTGTTGCCGGAGCGGATCGTGCGGGATCTGGATCTGAGCTTCGAGACCCGCAAGCGGCGCATCTCCTCCTACACGCCGATCGGCGACACGGGCCTGTTGGTGGACAACGGTTCCGAGGCCGCCACCCGCGCGAGTTTCGCGCAGGTCACCGGCTCGGAGCGGGATTACGCGGCCTGGCAGGACTTCTACGGCATGACCGGACGGCTGGCCGAGCGCGTCTTCCCGACGCTCACCCAGCCGCTGCCCACCCGCGCCGAATTGCAGCGCACCGTGGACGATTCCGCGGCCTGGGAGGCGATTTTCGAACGGCCCCTCGGTGAATCGGTGGATGCCCGCTTCGCCGACGACACCGTGCGCGGCGTGGTACTCACCGACGCGATCATCGGCACCTTCACTCACGCCCACGATCCGTCGCTGCGGCAGAACCGATGCTTCCTCTATCACGTGATCGGCGGCGGCACCGGCGACTGGAACGTCCCGGTCGGCGGCATGGGCGCACTGACCGACGCGCTCGCGACGGCGGCGCGGGCGGCCGGGGCCGAGATCCGCACCGGCTGCGCGGTCACCGGCATCGACACCGACGGCGACACCGCCGAGGTCCATTTCGTCACCGGTGACCGCGAGGGCGCCGTGGCGGCGGGCCACGTGCTGGTCAACGCCGCCCCGTACGTGCTGGCGCGCCTGCTCGGCGAGCAGGCCGACAAACCCGAGGGCGCACAGCTGAAGATCAATATGCTGCTGCGCCGATTGCCGAAACTGCGTGACCCGCAGGTGGATCCGCGCACCGCCTTCGCCGGAACCTTCCACATCTCCGAATCGGCGGGGCAGCTGGAGCGGGCCTATCGGGAGGCGGAGGCGGGCCGATTGCCCTCCGCGCCCCCTTCGGAGATCTACTGCCACACCCTGACCGATCCGACGATCCTCGCACCCGAGCTGATCGAGCGCGGCTTCCACACCCTCACCCTGTTCGGTGTGCACACTCCCGCACGGCTTTTCGCCGACGATCCGCGGGGCGCGAAGGACCTGCTGGTGGATGCCACACTGGCGCAGTTGGATTCGGTGCTGGCCGAGCCCATTCAGGATTGCCTGGCACTGGACGGTGAGGGCAATCCGTGCGTGGAAGCTCGGACCCCGGTCGAACTGGAACGTGAGATCGGCCTGCCCGGCGGCCATATCTTCCACGCGGACTTGGCCTTTCCCTACCGCACCACCGACGACGACAGCCCGGCCGCACGCTGGGGAGTGGCGACCGGGCACCGCAATGTGCTGCTGTGCGGCGCGGGCGCGGTGCGCGGCGGCGGGGTCAGCGGCATCGGCGGGCACAATGCCGCCATGGCAGTGCTCGAACAAGGCCGATAGGTCCGCGGCGGGTCAGTCCAGGCCGCCGTGCTCGCTGTCCCAGCGGGCCCGGGCGGCGGCCACGCCGTCCATGTGCGCGCGCGACCAGTCGGCCAGGTAGAAGGCGACCTGCGCGAGGCTCGCACCGGCCTCAGTGAGCCGGTACTCCACCTGCGGCGGGATGGTGGGGTATGCGGTGCGCTCCAGAAACCCGTCACGCCACAGCCTTTTGGTCGTGAGCGTCAGCATGCGCTGGGAAATGCCGGGTAGCGCACGCTGCAGTTCCCCGAATCGGCGCACGCCTTTGGTCAGTTCGACCAGGACCAGGATGGTCCATCGGTCGCCGAGACGCTCCACCGTGTCGCGGATGCCGCAGTTGTCATCGCCACACGGCCCGTCGGGAATAGTGCCCGCTGCCTGTTCGGTAACAGCGGTGTTCGTGACTGACAACAAAGTGCCTTCTTCCCGGGTCGTCGCGAGGGCCGGATGCTCGGTCGTGTCGAAATCCACGACGTTCTCAACACAGGGAGTAGCGCAAATGATTCTGGTAACCGGCGTTTCGGGTGCTCTGGGTGGATCGGTGCTGGCCGGACTGCGCGCCCAGCCGGATCTGGAGGTGGTCGCGGGCAGCAGTTCCGGAGACGGCGACACGGTGCGACGCCTCGACTTCGATGATCCCGCCACCCTCGAGTCCGGGCTGCGCGGTGTGGACCTGCTGGTGTTCGTCTCCGCCGGATACGCCGAGGACGATGTGGTGATCGCGCGCCACGGCGCGCTGATCGCGGCCGCCACGGCCGCCGGGGTGCGACACGTGATCTACACCAGCCTGTCGGCCTCGGCCCACCACACCTCCATCGCCGTACCGCATCTGTGGACCGAAAGGCAGCTGGCCGCATCGCCTTTCGCGGTCACGGTGCTGCGCAACGGGTTCTACAGCGAGCTGACGACGGGTCTGGCCGCGGGCGCCGTCGAATCCGCCGCCGCCACAGGCATTTTCGCCGCCCCGTTCGGCACCGGCCGTATCTCCGGGGTGTCGCGCCGAGATCTGGCCGATGTCGCGGTCCGGGTTGCCGCCGAGATCGAACGCGATCTGCGTGCGGGAGCCGTCAGCGCGCACGCCGGTCGCACCTACGAGCTCGAGGGTGTGGCCTCGGTCGACGGCGCGGAGATCGCCGAGCTGCTGAGCGAATACCTCGGCAGGCCGGTGGAATACCGCGATGTCTCGCTCACCGACCTGCGGATCGGGCTGCTCGGCAGTGATCTGGAGCCGTACCGGATCGGCCACAGCGTGTCGCTGTTCGCCAATCTGAAGGCGGGCTTCCTGCATGCCGCCGGCGGCGATCTACCGGCTCTGCTCCCCACCGCGCCGCGCCCGATCCGCGAGGAGATCGCGGCGGCCCTCAGTGGCGCGGCAGTTCCTGAGTGACCCGCCACAGCCGCCGGGGCAGTTCACCCTCCTCGAACGATTGCCGTTCGCGCAGTTCCCATCCGGTGGCCAGGATGTCGACCAGTTCCGGGGAAAAGAAGTGCACCGCGAAGCCGCCGTGCTCGTAGATGTCGTCACCGAGCGCGGTGCCGGTGCCGAAGTGGGCGTCCTCGGTATTGCGCACGGTGTAGACGAGCACGCCGCCCGGCTTGAGCACCCGGTGGATCTCGCCCACCAGGTCGCGGATCTCCTGGGTGCTCAGGTTCATGCACAGCAGCATGTGCGCGTAGACGGCGTCCACGCTGCGGTAGGGCAGCGGAATCGGCTGGCGGACATCGTGTTCCAGGGTCCTGACCTGATCACCCAGTCCTTCGGCCTCGGCCCGCTCCCGCAACTGCGCCAGCGCCTCGGCGCTGAAGTCCGAGGCCGTGACCCGGAAACCCTGGCGGGCCAGATGGATCGCGTCGCGGCCGTGGCCCGCGCCCAGCTCGAGCACATCCAGGGCCCCGCGGTCCCGGAAGAGCCGCGCCGCGTACACCGCCGGGTCCGACGGCTGTTCGCCGTACATTCCCGGATTCGCCCGATAGGTGCGCTGCCAGTGCTCATGCTGGTCGCTCATGCTGGAACCTTTTGGGCATGAGCGGAGCGCTCCGTGGTTACGCTCCGCTGCCTCCTCCGCGCCTGACCGCTCATGCCCCCATCATGTCTCACGAGGTGCGGCGGCCGTCCGCGCCGTGCTGGCCCATGATGTCGGAGCAGCAGCGGATGAAGTACCGCACCACCGGATCCGCCTCGGAGGCGTCGGGCCACACCACCGCCACCCGGGTGGGTCCGATGCCGTGGACCGGCCGGAACACCACGCCCGGATACTCGGTGCGCGCGGTGGAAGCGGGAGTGAAGCTCACCCCGAAGTCATTGGCGATGGCGCGCAGCCACTCCTCGGTATTGCGGGCGATGGCCCCGATGATGGCGGTGTCCGCGGGCCGCGCGTCCAGGCCCATCCAATAGTCGCGCCACCAGCCGGTTTCCGCGGGCGAGGCGACATAGGGCTCGTCCCACAGCTCCCGGAACGCGATGTCGTCGCGGTCGGCCAGCGGATGGTCCTGCGGCAACGCGATCCAGCGCGGCTCGGCGAACAACTCCCGCAGGTGGTATTCCTCCTGGCCGGGAAAGGGCAGGCGCAGCAAGGCCACATCAACATCGCCCTCGTCCAGCCCGGCGGTCGGATCGGTCCAGCCGCCCTGATGGATATCGACCTGCCAGTCCGGGTGCAGGCGATGGAAGACCCGGATGATCTCCGGGATGTGCTCGTCGGCGGCACTGTTCACACAGCCCAGCCGCAGCACCCGGGAGGCGCGGCTGGCATCGCTCTTGGTGTCGCGCAGAATCCGGTCCCAGGACGCGAGCAGTGCCGGGATCTGTTCGGCCAGAACCTTTCCCGAGGCGGTCAGGGTCCAGCCCGCGCGGGAGCGGATGAACAGCTCCACACCCAGCTGCTGTTCGAGCTGTTTGATCTGGGTCGCCAGCGCGGGCTGCGCGACGTGCAGTCGCGCCGCCGCCCGCGGCAGGTTCTCCGCATCCGCGACTGCCAGGAAGTAACGCAGCAGTCGCGTGTCGATATCCATGCCACCAGGTTAGGAACAGGGCAACCGGTAGGCATACCCCCTGGCCTGGAAGACCGGATCCGACCGGATGCTATCGACGGTTCTCAGCCGAAGCTGGGGCGCACGACGGACGGTGAGGTCACCTTGTAGGTGGCCAGCACCACGCCGTTGTCCAGGGACCGGGACTGTGTCAGTTCCATGGTGGCCTCGGCCTCGACGGGCTTCCACAGGCTCAGGCCGCTGCCCAGCAGCACCGGGTAGACGACCAGGTGGTATTCGTCCACGAGTCCGTTGGCGCGCAGGAATTCGACGACGCTCGCGCTGCCGAACAGCAGCAGGTTCCGCTCGGTGCGCAGTTTGCCGATGGACTCGGCCGGATCGCCCTCGATGCGCGTCGCGTTCCACTCCAGGCCGTCCCGCGAGGTCATCACGTGCTTGGGCATGGAGTTCATCTTGTCCTTGTACGCGCCCTCCTCCGGATGGTTGGGCCAGGCGGCGGCGAAGCCCTGGTAGGTGGTGCGGCCCAGCAGCAGCGCGTCGGCCTCGTCCAGCTCGGCGCTCTTGTACGCGGCGATGGCGTCGTTCCAGTACGGGGCGGTCCAGGCCGGGTCCTGAATGTAGCCGTCGGTCGAAACGAATTCGGCGACAACGATTTTGCCCATGGCATCCTCCACTTTTCGGATCGTCCCGTTTCAGCATGACCGAGCGGGTTCGAGCATAGGGACGGAACCGCCGCGCCAAACTCATCGCCCGACCGGTTTTGTCTTCGATCTCACGCTAGATTCAGATTGCTACAAAGTTGCCATCTCGGTAGACCGGAGACGGAGGGCAATCGAGTAGGAGGATCGGTACGAGCGAGGGTCGGGCGCACTACCCCCAGCACCGGCGCGTCCAACGTGACCGGGGTCTGATGTCGCGCACGCTCTACGGGGCCACCCGCAGGGCCGCCGGATCCATGGACCGCCTGCTGAAACGGGTCGCCGCCGAAACCGCGGGACCGGCCGACCAGGCGCCCCAGCCGGAGGAACCACCGATCTCCCAGGACCTGCTGGACCTGCTGCGCCATCTCGGCGTCGCCCTCATCCGCTCGGGTGAGACCACCGGCCGGGTGCAGGACATCCTCGACGATCTGGCCCACCGCTACGACGTCGACGAGGTGCACTTCTTCGTGCTGCCCACGGGAGTGTTCGTGCGCGTTCAGGATTCGCGCGGTTCGGCGGTGGACCTGCTCGAGGCCGACTCCGACTCGCTGCGCCTGGATCAGATCGCGGCGCTCTACCAGCTCATCGACGAGATCAAGAAGGCCGTGCCGCCACCCGCCCGGGCCACCGCCGACCTCGCCCGGATCCTCGCCTCGCCGCAGCCCACCCCGGTGTGGCGATTGCTGCTCGGCAATGTGGTGCTGACGGTCGGCCTGGGCCTGATGCTCAACCCCACCTCGAACAGCCTGCTCGGCTACATCGTGCTGGGCCTGGTGGTGCAGCTGCTGATCATGGCCGCCGACCGGTTCCGGCTGCTCTCGACCGGACTGCCGGTGGTCGCCGGGGCGGTGGTCACGTTGCTGTCCTTCGGTTTTCCCTACGCGCTCGGCGGCGGCAATCCGTCGCAGCTGCTGATTCCCTCGGTGTCGAGCCTGCTGCCGGGCGCGGCGCTCACGAACGGGTCCATCGAGCTGGCGACCGGGAACATGGTGGCGGGTGCGAGCCGCACCATCTTCGGCTTCAACAAGCTGCTGCTGCTGGCCTTCGGCATTCTCATCGGTCTGCAGCTGCTGGGCACGCTGCCGCCGGTGCAGCCGCCGCCCTCCGGCGGATTGGGCTGGTGGACACCGGTACTGGGCGTGCTGCTGATCGGGCTGGGCCACAGCTGGCGGGCCAGCGCACCGAAACGGTCGCTGGGCTGGCTGCTCATCGTGCTGTACGCCGCCTTCTGCGGGCAGCAGCTGGGCCAGCAGCTGCACGGCGGCGGACTGCTCGGATCGTTCCTGGGCGGCCTGATCGCGGTGCCGGCCGCGTATCTGGTGCAGCGCAGCAAGGACGCCCCGCCGACACAGGTGGTGTTCCTGCCCGCCTTCTGGATGCTGGTGCCCGGCGGCATGGGCCTGACGGGGGTCTCGGAGCTGGTGACCAAGAACGATGCGAACGGCCTGCACGTGATCGTGAACGCCGTTCTCACCGTGCTGGCCATCGCCATGGGCGTGCTGGTCGGGTCCGGCGTGGTCGCCTCGACCCGGCGGCCACGGCTGGAGAACCTCGTCGAGGACTGGCTGGGCCCCGAGACCGGCAGGCACGCGGCGGCCGTCCCGCCGGTGCACGCCGCCGAAACTCAGCGCACGACAGGCAGTTCCGAGCCCGGATCGGAGAGCCAGAGCAGCCAGTGAGGGGCGAGCAGGGCCGCGAACTCGTCGTAGCCCGCCGCGCCCGGGTGGTAGCCGTCGCCGGCCGCGATATCGCGCATCCAGATCTGGTTCTCACGCAGCGGCTGATACGCCCGTAGGTACGGCACCTTGGCCTCTTCGCACAGGTCGGCGTAGCGGGCGTCCAGCGCGACCAGACGGACGTTGTGCTCGTCGTCGGCATTCGGCGGCGGCGCGACCACCATTGCCTGCCAGCCCTTTTCCCGCACGCCGCGCAGGATCGCGGCCATGTTGTCCACCGAATCGTCCGGATCGACTCGGGGGCCGCCGTTCTCGACCTGGGTGTCGTTGGCCCCGGTCGAGATCACCACCCGGGCATCGCAGCCCACCGGCAGCCGGGGCGTGCACTCGGCTTCCCAGCGCGAGCGCAGCTCGGTGCTGTTCTCACGCCGGATCCCCAGGTTGTAGTAGGTCAGCGGCTGCCCCGCCGCGATGGCTCTGGCCGCGAGCCGCCCCGCCCAGCCCAGGCATTTCTGATCACCGACCCCCGCGACGAATGACTCCCCGATAAAGCAGACACGAAGATCGAGCACCACATTCCGATCCTTGCACGCGGGTTCGGTCAACGCCTAAGCCTCGTAATAAGCAGGAAAAACCGATATCGGAATCGCGCGTGCCGACGGGCGGAACAGTCTTCGCCATCGCAACGGGTTACGGTTACCGGCGTGTTGGGTGGTCGGTGGACCGGTCACCTGCCGCATACTCACACCGAGCCGACCATGGGACCGCAGCCGTTCCCACGATCCGAAAGCGCGAATAGGACATGCGAGTCGACGGGCGGGAGATTCCCGTCTCCGGCAGCCTGCTGCAGCCGCGGATCCGCCGGACCAGTGACATTCTGCGCGTTGTGCTGTCCGCGTTGTCGGTCGCCATCGTGGTCGCCGGATCGCTGATCACCCGGCCGCAATGGGAGCAGCTGGAGCGATCGGTCTCCAATATCGTCGGCTTCCTGACCCCGGAACAGTCCAACCTGGTCTACATCGTCTACGGCATCGCGATTCTGGCGCTGCCGTTCGCCATCCTGGTACGGCTGGTGCTGCGCGGCCAGTGGAAGCTGCTCGCGGGTTTCGTCTCCGCCGGCCTGATCGCGCTGGCGCTGTTCTCCATCACCGGCACCGGCTTCTCCGCGCCGCGCTGGCATCTGTCGGAACCGGGACAGGTCAACACCTTCCTGTCGCAGTTCCTCGACGACCCGCGCTGGATCGCCATGCTGGCCGCGACGCTCACCGTGGCCAGCCCGTGGCTGCCGGCGCGGGCGCGGCGCTGGTGGTGGACGCTGCTGCTGGCCTTCGTGCCCATCCACCTGTTCGTCTCGCTGGTGGTGCCCGCCCGGGCCGCGCTGGGCCTGGTGGTGGGCTGGCTGGTGGGCGCGATCATCGTGCTGGTGGTCGGCACCCCCGGACTCGAGGTGCCGCTGGACGCCGCGGTGCGGGTGCTGGCCCGGCGCGGCTTCCGGGTGACCGCGTTCAAGGTGCTGCGCCCGGCCGCCCGTGGGCCGCTGGTGATTTCGGCGAGCACGGTGCCGCAGCCCGAACTCAGCTCCCTGCTCAACGCCTCCGGCATGCCGAAGGTCGGCACCGAGGCGGCGGATCCCGACCCCGGCGAATCCCGTTCGCCCGACAACGAACTCATCATCGAGATGTACGGCGTGAACCAGCGCAGCCGCGGCATGCTGCAGCAGTTCAGGCGCTGGCTCACGATTCGCAGCGGCGAGTATCCGGCCTCCTTCGCCTCCATGCGCCGCGCGGTGGAGCATCGCGCGCTGATGGGCTTCGCCATCTCGGATCTGGGGCTGGCCAGCAACAAGCCGCTCACGGTGGCGGCGCTGGACCGCGGCTGGATGGTGTACGCGCACACCGTCCCCCAGGGTCGCCCGTTCACCGCGGCCGACGGGGAGGAGACGCTCACCCGGGTGTGGCAAGCGCTACACAGCATGCATCTGGCCCAGATCTCGCACGGTGACCTGCGCACCGAGGAGATCCGCATCCTCGACGACACCGTGCTGTTCGGCGGGTTCGTGCAATCCGAATTCGGCGCCTACAAGGTGCGTTTCGATTCCGATGTGGCGCAGTTGCTGCTGTCGTCCGCCGCGCTGTTCGGCGCCGAATCCGCGGTGCGGACCGCGCTCGACGTGCTGGACAAGCAGGCGGTGCTGGACGCCTCGGCCCGGCTCACCAAGACCGCCATGCCCAAACACGTCCGCGACGCCATACCGGACGCGGGCGAGCGGATGAAGGCCATCCGCGCCGAGGTGACCGAGCAGACCGGGCTGGACAAGATCGAGGCCGCGCAGGTCACCCGATTCTCGCGCAATCTGATCATCCAGCTGGTGCTGCTCATCGGCCTGGTCTACGTGGCTTACCCGTACATCAGCCAGGTGCCGACCTTCTTCACCGAACTGCACAACCTGCACTGGGGCTGGGCGGCACTGGGGTTGACGGTGTCGGCGCTGACCTATGTGGGTGCGGCAATGGCGTTGTGGGCGTGCGCCTCCGAGGCCGTGAAGTTCGGCAATCTGCTGCTCATGCAGATCGCCAACACCTTTGCCGCCACCACGACCCCGGCCGGGGTGGGCGGTCTGGCGTTGAGCGTGCGGTTCCTGCAGAAGGGCGGGCTGGGCGCGGTGCGCGCCACCGCGGCCGTCGCCCTGCAGCAGACCGTGCAGGTGGTCACCCACGTGGTGCTGCTGCTGATCTTCGGTGCGCTGGCGGGTGTTTCGACCAACCTGTCGCACTTCGTGCCCAGCGCGACCGTGCTGTATTTCGTCGCCGGTGCGCTGCTGGGCCTGCTGGGCGCGACCATGTTCATTCCCAAGATCCGCAAGTGGCTGCTCAACGAGGTGCGCCCGCAGCTGGCCGAGGTGGTGGGCCAACTCAAGGATCTGGGCCGTCGCCCCTGGCGGCTGGCCATGATCATCGCCGGCTGCGCCACCACCACCCTGGGCATGGCGCTCGCGCTGTGGGCGAGCATCGAAGCCTTCGGCGGCAGTACGACTTTCGTGACGGTCACCATCGTCACCATGGTCGGTGGCACGCTGGCCTCGGCCGCCCCGACACCCGGCGGTGTAGGCGCGGTCGAGGCCGCTCTCATCGGTGGTCTGGCCGCCTTCGGCGTCTCGCCGGAGATCGCCGTCCCCTCGGTCCTGCTCTATCGCGTGCTGACCTGCTGGCTGCCGGTGTTCTGCGGCTGGCCGATCATGCGGTGGCTGACCAAGCGGGACATGATCTAAGCCGAATACTGCTTGCGCAGTTCGTTCTTCACGACCTTGCCGCTGGCGTTGCGGGGGAGTTCGGGGACGATCACCAGGTGCTTGGGGTGCTTGTAGCGGGCCAGGGTGTCGTTCAGGAAGGGCCCGAGCTCCTCGAGGGTCAGGTCGTCGACGCCTTCGGCCAGGGCGACGATCGCGACCGGCACCTCGCCCCACTTCTCGTGCGGGCGACCGACCACCGACGCCTCGTGGATCTTGGGGTGGGCGAAGAGCACGTTCTCGACCTCGGCGCAGTAGATGTTCTCGCCGCCGGAGATGATCATGTCCTTCTTGCGGTCCACCACATAGACGAAGCCCTCGTCGTCCACGCGGACCAGGTCGCCGGAGTGGAACCAGCCGCCGTGGAAGGCTTCCGCGGTGGCCTCGGGCTTGTTCCAGTAGCCCTGCATGAGAGTCGGTCCGCGGTAGACGATCTCACCGACCTCGCCGGGGGCGACATCGTTCATCTCGTCGTCGACCACCCGGGCCTGGATGGTGGGGATGGGATGACCCACCGAGCCGATCTTGCGCAGCGCGTCCTTGCCCTCGAGCACGCAGGTGATGGGCGACATCTCGGTCTGCCCGAACACGGCCACGTTGAAGGCGTTCGGGAAGCAGTCGGCCATGGCCCGCAGCACGGTGTCCGAGGCCGGGGCCGCGCCCCAGCACAGCGCCTGCAGCGCGAGCTTGCGCTGCTTGACCGTCGGCTCCTCGCAGATGAGCTGCCACTGCACCGGCACGCAGAAGGCAGCGGTGGCCTGCTCCTTCTCGACCTCGTCGAGGAACTCGGTGGCGTCGAACGCGCCCAGCGGGTGCAGCACGGTCTTGCCGCCGAGCATGAAATACGGCGTGAGCGAACCCAATCCGGCGATGTGGAACAGCGGGGAGGTGCAGAAGCCGATCGAGTCGGGGGTGATCTCCATGGCCCGGATACAGGTCAGCGCCTGCGCGTTCATGTTCGCGTGGGTCAGCACCGCACCCTTGGGGCTGCCGGTGGTGCCCGAGGTGTACATGATCAGGCAGGGGGTTTCCTCCGGAATATCCAGCGGCGCATGGGGTTCGCCCGGCTCGGCCAGGAAGTCCTCGTAGCCGATGACGCCCTCGCCGCTCTGCCCGTTGATCACGACCACGCAGTCGAGACCGGCGGCCCGCGCCGCCACGCCCACGGCCAGCGGCTGCAAGATCGAATCCGTGACAATGGCTTTCGCGCCGGAGTCGGCCACGATGTAGGCGACCTCGGGCGGGGTGAGCCGGAAGTTCACCGGCACCGCGATGGCGCCCAGGGCATTGATGCCCATGACCGCCTCGATGTACTCGGTGTAGTTCAGCGCCAGGATGAGCACACGATCGCCGAACCCGACCCCTCGACGGGACAGCGCGTCGGCGAAGCGCTCCGACCGCTCGTGCAGCTGCTTCCAGGTGGTGTCCACGCCCTTGAACTTGAAGGCGACATGATCCGGCCGCATGGCGGAGTGCGTGGCGATCTGGTTCACCCAGTGATTTCGCACCGACCGGATCGGCTCGGCAAGCGGCTGGAAGGTCATGCAGTGTCCTTTCACGCTGATCGACTGTGAGAATAGCGCTTAACTTTCTGACGTGACAAGGGTTACAGAGCAGGTTTACCAGCCCATTCACCTGGACTTCTTCCGAAGACCCGCTGGCAGCAACACCATAAAGATGCAAACAACCACTCACATCAGGGTTGTCCGCCCATATGCAACTATGCGAGTATCGGGGCAGTTGCGAGAGGCAGGGAGAGGACAGCGCCAATGGCACTGAAGACCAGGTTCACCGAGACCTTCGGGGTCGAGCACCCCATCGTCCAGGGCGGCATGATGTGGGTCGGCCGTGCCGAGCTCGCCGCGGCCGTCTCCGAGGCGGGCGGTCTGGGCATCATCACCGCGCTCACCCAGCCCACCCCCGACGATCTGCGCCGCGAGATCGACCGCGCCCGCGAGCTGACCGACAAGCCCTTCGGCGTGAACGTCACCATCCTGCCGTCGATCAACCCGCCGCCGTACCAGGAGTACGCGCAGGCCATCATCGAGTCCGGCGTGAAGATCGTGGAGACCGCCGGGTCCAACCCGGAGCCCTTCCTGCCGTACTACAAGGAAGCCGGAATCAAGGTGCTGCACAAGTGCACCAGCGTCCGGCACGCGCTCAAGGCGCAGAAGATCGGCGTGGACGGCGTGTCCATCGACGGCTTCGAGTGCGCGGGCCACCCGGGCGAGGACGACGTGCCGGGCCTGATCCTGATTCCGGCCGCCACCAAGGCCCTCGACATCCCGGTCATCGCCTCCGGCGGCATCGCCGACGCGCGCGGCCTGGTCGCGGCGCTGGCGCTGGGCGCGGACGGCGTGAACATGGGCACCCGGTTCATGTGCACCCGGGAATCGGCGATTCACCAGACGGTCAAGGAGCAGATCGTCGCGAATTCCGAACGGGCCACCCAGCTCATCTTCCGTACCATGCACAACACCGCGCGGGTGGCGGACAACGAGATCAGCCGCAAGGTCGTCGAAATCGAGAAGGCCGGCGGCAAGTTCGAGGACGTGCGCGATCTGGTCGCGGGTGCGCGCGGCCGCCGCGTGTTCGAGGAGGGCGACCTGGACGCCGGCATCTGGTCGGCCGGTCAGGTGCAGGGCCTCATCGACGACATCCCGACCTGCGGTGAACTGGTGTCACGGATGGTGGCCGAGGCCGAGGCGCTGATCGGGCAGCGGCTCGCGGGCATGATCGGATAGCTCCGGCGAAAGTCGGTACATCTCAGACGATTACGGCCAGAGCCCTCGGCGTGTTCCGCCGAGGGCTCTGGTCATTTCAACCAGCATCGTGTTTCGGCTATCACCGACCTCGAGATCCGTCATGCTTTAGCTACACCACGGATGCGGCGGAGGTGCCTGAAATGGCAATCACTCGAATCTATCTCGACGACGACGCGCTGCGGCGGACCATGGCCATCTCGGGTGTGCACACCGAGCAGGACGCGGTGAACCTAGCGTTACGTTTCTTCAGTTCGCACGCCACCGCGGAGGACCTCGATCGTCCCTTTCCGGCGCGCCAGGCCACGGCCTCGTAACCCCGGGAAGCGCTGATCCCGGAACCCTCCCGCGAAAGCTCTTCTGACCGCGGCGAAATCTTGGCAGAATCGCCAGCAGTACCTCGACGGCCGACAGCGCGCGGACACGGGAGGGCTTCCCTGTGCGGCAGAGTACGAGAGCAGCGACCGATCCCACCCCGTTTCACCGGGTGTCGATCGTGGGTGTCGGCTGCCGGGCGACCGGTGTGGACTTCGACCACGAGTGGTTCGGCATGGACCGACTCGAGGCGGCCGGTCTGACCCCGCGCCAGCGCGCGAATCTCGAAGTGGCCGTGGAGGCCCTCGACGATTCCGGCCTGGGCTGCCTGGCCCGCGGCTCCGGCGCGGCCGTGGTCTTCGGCGCCGCCGGCGGCACCAATACCGCCAACCATCTCTCGCGTGCGCTGGATCTGCACGGCCCCAGCCTGACCGTGGACAGCCAGCGGGCCGCCCCGCTGGTCGCGGTGGACATGGGTGTGCGGCTGCTCGCCGACGAGACCGTCCCGTTCGTGATCGCGGGCGGCGTGGATCTCGCTCTGCTACCGGACATTTCAGACCTCCGCATTCCGGGCCCCCGCATCGGGTCCGGCATCTGCACCGTCCTCGTCCTGCAACGCACCGCCGACGCCGACCGCACCCGCACCCGCCGCTACGCCGACATCACCGGTCCCGGCCTCGGCTTCCAGGACGCGAGCGACGTCGACCCGCACATCGCCCTCGACGATCCGGCGCGCGGCAGCCCGGGCGGCTCCCGCGACCGCGGCGACGAACCCCCTATCCTGATCCCCGTCACCGGCCGCGACCCCGCCACCATCCACGACCTCGCCCTCCGCTGGGCCGTCGCCGCCGGCTCCTACCGCTCCCTCCGCGAATTCGCCGCCGCCACCGCACGACTCATCCCCGAGGACACCCGCGCCGCCATCCTGGCCCGCGACGCCACCGAGGCCGCGGCCCGCCTGCGCACCCTGGCCCGCCACATCGAACTCTCGCCCACCGCCAATCCGCCCATGCCCCAGGTGATCACGGCAGCCACCGCACCGGCGGACTCGCCCGAAGTGTTCACCCCGGCCCGCTCCGGAGCCACCGGCAAGATCCTGTTCCTGTTCCCCGGCTCCGGCGAACACCCCCGCATGGGTCGCGCCCTCGCCGCCCGCTACCCGGTCTTCGCCACCGCCCTGACCACCGCGACCGACGCCGTGGTCGAGGCGGGCGGTCCCCGAGTATGGACGCCCCGCAACGGATTCCGCCGCGGCGATGACGGCCCGGGTGACACCCTTTACAGGCATGCATCGCTGTTCGCGTTCCAGACGGCGTTGGCCGCACTGCTCGAATCCTGGGGAATCCGTGCCGATGCCGTCGCCGGGCACGGTGTGGGCGAGGTTGCGGCGGCCGCGGTGAGCAACGCGCTCTCCATCGAGGACTCGGCGCGGGTGGTCGTGGCGCGGGCGCGGCTGCTCGACCGGGTCGGCGGGCAGGCGGCGGCGGCCGTGCTGGAGGCTACGCCCGCCGAGGTCATACGACTGGTGGAACCCATGCGCGCCGAGGTGGCGGTGGCGGCGATCGACGGGCCGACCACTATCACGGTGTCGGGCGAACCGCGCTACATCGACGCCCTGGTGCGGCGCGCCCACCGCCGAGCGATCTTCGCGCAGCGGCTCCCTGCCGACGCGACGCCCAAACCAGCGCATCTGCCGCAAGTCCGAAGTCTCGCATCACAGTTACGCACCGACCTGGATCGGATCCGGCCCCGCTCGCCCGATCGGGCGCTCTACTCGACCACCCGGCGCGGCCTGGTCCTGCGGCCGCCGGATCCGCTCGCCCTCGGCGATTCGATGGCGCGGACGCGAGTGCCCGGTGAGATATCCCGCGCTGCCTCAGCGTCGCAGGCGGAACACCCCGTGTCGCGGTGCGGCGGTGCCGCCAGGTTGGATGGCAACTACTGGGTTGCCAATGTGTCGGGGGCGGTTGAACTGGCCGCAGCACTGGAACGTGCTGCCGCGGAGGGAATTTCCATCGTGCTCGAGGTCGGGCCGCATGCGGTGTCGATGTCGGCGGTTCGGGAGCAGGCCGGGCTGCGGGAGGGGGCGCAGGCGGTGCTGGCGCGAGATGACGAGGCCGGGAGTTTTCTGCGGACCGTGGCGCGGTTGTATCTGGCGGGGCGGGAGATCGACTGGACCGCGCTGGGACCGCATCGGGCCGCGCCGCCGCAACGGCAGTGGCGCAGAGCCGATTCCGGCGAACGGCAGTGGTGGGCGGATGGGCGAGCGGGGGCACCGGCGTTTCCGGCGGTCGAGATCCGGCCGGAGGGGGCGTATGTGGTCGCCGGCGGGCTGGGAGCGCAGGGGGAGGCGGCGGTGCGGTGGCTGCTGGAGGCCGGGGCGCGGGATGTGGTGGTGCTGACCCGGACGCCGCGGCCGTTGCCCGAGACGCTGGCGGGGATGGAGGATCGGATCGTGTTGATGCGGTGCGACTGCGCGGATCGCACGGATCTGGCGATCGCGCTGCAGGACATCCGGGAATGCGGGTCGCCCATTCGAGGGATCGTGCACGCCGCGGGTGAGTCGCGGCTGGCCGCGGCGGCCAATCTGCTCGAGTTGACCGCAGCCGATCCGACCGACTTCACCGTGCTGCTGACCTCGGTGCCGGGTGCGGAGGAGCCGGGGGCGGTGCGGGAACTGGCGGCGGCGCAGGTGGACCGGCGCGTCATCTGCGTGGAATGGGAGGTCGGGCCCGCCGCCTAGGGCAGGATGACTCCATGGCGGACCCCGTGATCACGGTCAAGTGGAAGAAGGAGCCGGACGAGCACGACTATCCGGCCGCCGCGGACTACCTCGAGATGCTGGCCGAGCCGGCGGTCGTCGAGACCGTGATCCAGGAATTGCGGGACGCGCCCGTGGTCCAGAAGAAGGCCAAGGATCTGCTGCGCGCCTCGCAGTTGGAGGCCCTGCCGACCTCCAATCCGTATGTGCGACGGGACCTGCAGAAGATCGTGGCGGGCAAGACGTTGTCTCCGATCCTGGTGGTGCGCGGGGACTTCCGCAGGAACGTGCCCATGGTGATCGCGGACGGCTACCACCGGGTGTGCGCGATCTACTACACCGACGAGAACATCGCGATCCCCGTGAAGATCGCCGCCCTACCCTGAGCACACCATGACCTTTCAGACCCTCACCCTCATCACCGTGCTCGGCCTGGCCGGGCCCTGGCTGGCCTGGCGGCGGTCCTGGCACCTGCCGGTCATCCTGGGCGAGCTGCTGGCCGGAATCGTCTTCGGCACCACCGGCTTCGGGCTGCTGCACCCGACGGACCCGACCTTCACCTTTCTCGCCGACGTCGGTTTCGCGGTGGTCATGTTCGTGGCGGGCACCCATGTGCCGGTGCGGGACGCGTCCATTCGCTCGGCGCTGGACAAGGGCGTGCTGCGGGCGGTGGTGGTCGGGGTGCTGGCGGTGCTCGCCGGGCAGGGCATCGCGGTGTGGTTCGACACCGGGCACGGACTGCTCTACGCGGTGCTCATCGCCTCGTCCTCGGCGGCCATCGCGCTACCCATCATCGACTCTCAGGGACTGGCCGGAAAACCCGTGCTGGAGTTGACCGCTCAGGTCGCCATCGCGGACGCCGCCGCGGTGGTGGCGCTGCCGCTGGTGATCGATCCGCGCAATGCGGGCCGGGCGGCCATCGGCGCGGTACTGGTGACCGCGGCCGCGATCATCGTGTACTTCTTCCTGCGCTGGCTGGAGGATTCCGGCATCCGGCACCGGCTGCACAAGATCTCCGAGGACCGGCAGTTCGCGCTCGAGCTGCGGGTCAGCCTGGCGCTGCTGTTCGCCCTGGGGGCGCTGGCCACCCGCAGTCACGTCTCGACGGCTTCGCCATGGGTCTGGCGGTGGCGGCCATCGGCGAGCCGCGGCGGGTCGCCCGGCAGCTCTTCGCCATCAGCGACGGTTTCCTCGCGCCGCTGTTCTTCGTGTGGCTGGGCGCGCGCCTGAACCTGCGCGAGTTCGGCGACCACCCGTACCTGATCCTGCTCGGTATCGCCCTGGGCGCGGCGGCCGTGCTGGCTCACACGCTCATGCACTTTCTCGGACAGCCGATTCCGCTCGGCACCATCGCGGCCGCGCAGATCGGTGTTCCGGTCGCCGCCGTCACGGTCGGCACGCAGCTGCACGTCCTGAAGCCCGGCGAACCGGCCGCGCTCATGCTCGGGGCACTGGTGACCATCGCCGCCGCGGCGTGGGGAGCACGCGCGGCATCGACCGATCAACCGGGGAATCCGGCCCCGCAGCAGGGTGATTCGAAGCCCTGACCGATCCGGTCAGTCGCCGTCGCGTCCCAGGAGCCGGTCGGTCTCGCGGCGCTCGCGCTTGGTGGGGCGGCCCGCGCCGCGGTCACGGTGCGGCATGAGGGCGGCCAGTTGCGGGTCCGGCGGAGGCGGGCTCTTGTCGATCATGCACTGCACGGCCACGGCCGCGCCGACGCGCTTGGTGATGAGCTGCTCGACGATGACGATGCGTTCCGAACCATTGACGCGGACGCGGATCTCGTCGCCGGGCTTGAGGCCGTGCGCGGGTTTCACAGGTACGCCATTGACCTTTACATGCCCCGCGCGACAGGCCGCGGCGGCCGCCGACCGGGTTTTGAAAATGCGGACGGCCCAGGTCCAAGAATCAACTCGGGCCTGGGCCGTGGTGCTCAGTGGAGCGGAGGTCACCTAGTGACCATACTGCGTCGGAATTACCGGAAGCGCGGTGAGCGTCAGGCGTTCACGATGCGGCGGGCGGTGACGACCTGGCTGGGGTGCAGCGAGGTGTAGGACACCGGGGTGCCGGTCTGCACGGCGTTCAGCAGCTTGCCGTCACCGGCGTAGATGCCGACGTGGCCGCCGCCGTTGGTGATGACGATGTCACCGGGCTGCAGGTCCTCGAAGGCGACCGGGGCGCCGACGTTGGACTGCTCGAAGCTGGTGCGGGGCAACTCGACTCCGGCCTGCTTGTAGGCCCACTGCACCAGGCCGGAGCAGTCGAAGGAGTAGGGGCCGGTCGCGCCCCAGGAGTACTGGGCGCCGACCTTGGTCTCGGCGGCGTGCAGCGCGATGTCGCCGACGCTCGAGGACTTGTTGAAGATGTTGGGCAGCTGGAACTGCGGGCCCGGGGCCGGGGCGGCGGCCTGCGGGGCGGCGCCGAGCTGGCCGTTCTGGAGCGCCGTCTCGGCGTCCTTGACCGTCTGGTTGAACTGCTGCGCCTGAGGCGCGAATTGGTCCGGCACATCGAAGTTTCCGATACCCGGAATGTCGACGGTGGCAGCGGCGGCGGTGATCGCCGGGAACGCGCCGGTAGTCGTCGCAGCCATCGCACCCATGACGATGGCACCCTTCACGGAATTCGGAAGCCGAGATTCCCGCTGCAAGCTGTGCTTACCCACTGAGCCGCATCTCCGATCTAGCTTTTGTTAACGTCGCGGGCTGCCTCTCCGATGAAGCAACAGACTCCGCTAAGTCACGAGAAGATTACGACTAGGCCGTCCGGTTGTCCACCCGGCACGAGCGGTGTGTCGCACCTTTTCCAAAACGCCCCGCTGGCGGGGCAATTCGGTGTATAGGGCTCCAGATCACGAGATGATATAGGTGATCGACTCGGCCGTTATCAACTCTTCGCGTCCACCACTCGCTCGAGCTCGGCAATCCGCCGGCGAGCGTCCGCGAGATCCACCTCCAACTGCCCCAGCGCCATCACCAGCGGACCGACCGCAAGGTCCGCCACCAACTGCGGATCGTCGTATCCGCGCTCGATGGCCACCAGAATGTTGTTGCGAATACGCGCCGCGACTATCGCCTCGGCGGGCACGTTCCAGGATTCGACCACCTCCGCCACGGTGGGTACCGGCATGGCTTCCTCCGACATCGACCCTCCTGCGCTGGATCCCAACGAATCAGGCATAAGGGTAGAGACCCCGGCGGACAACGTGGGCGCTAACTCGGGCGGTCCGGTATGCCAATCGATAGCTGCGTCTAGCGCTCTCGATAGATGCCCGGATAATCCGCGATTCCGGCGCTACGGTTGGGCGGCATGGACCCCGTCAGGAATCCCTACGCGCCCGGCGCGGGGCAGCGGCCGCCCGAACTCGCGGGCCGGGACCGGCAGCTCGACGCCTTCGACATCGTGCTCGAACGAGTCTCGCGGGGACGGCCCGAACGCAGCGTCATGCTCACCGGACTGCGCGGAGTCGGAAAGACCGTGCTGCTCAACCAGCTTCGCTCGGCGGCCCGCACCCGCGGCTGGGGCACCGGCAAGCTGGAGGCGCGCCCGGATCAGGAGCTGCGCCGGCCGCTGGCCTCGGCGCTGCACATGGCGGTGCGCTCCATCGCTGTGGCACACCGCAATCCGGAGCAGGTGGACGACTTCCTGGGGATTCTCAAGGCCTTCGCGCTGCGCTCCACCGCCGACAAGGGCATGCGGGACCGCTGGAATCCGGGCATCGACGTGCCCGCGGTGACCGGGCGGGCCGATTCGGGCGATATCGAGATCGACCTGGTGGAGCTGCTCATGGACGCGGCGGCGCTGGTGCGGGACATCGGGGTGGGGATCGCGGTGTTCATCGACGAGATGCAGGATCTCGGGGCCGCCGACATCTCGGCCATCTGCGGGGCCTGCCACGAATTGAGCCAGGACGCCGCGCCTTTGATCGTGGTCGGGGCGGGCCTGCCGCACCTGCCCGCGGTGCTGACCGCGTCCAAGAGCTACTCCGAGCGCCTGTTCTCCTATCACCGCATCGACCGGCTCGATCGGGAGTCGGCGGATCAGGCGCTGATCGCGCCCGCCGATCGCGAGGCCGTGAAGTACACCGAGGAGGCCCTCGACGCGCTGTACCGCAAGGCCGACGGGTACCCGTATTTCGTGCAGGCGTACGGGAAGGCGACCTGGGACGCCGCGGCGCAGAGTCCGATCACGGCCGAGGATGTGGCGGTGGCCGCGCCCGCCGCCGAAGAGGAACTGGCGGTCGGTTTCTTTGGTTCCCGCTACGAACGAGCGACTCCCGCAGAACGAGAATATATGCGTGCCATGGCCGATTTGTCCGGTGATGACGGGCCGGTGGCTACCTCCGCGGTCGCGAGTGAACTCGGCCGCAAGCCCGCCTCGCTCTCACCCGCGCGAGATGGGTTGATCAAGAAGGGGCTCATCTATTCGGCCGAGCGCGGCAGCATCGGTTTCACCGTCCCGCATTTCGGCCGTTATCTCCGGAGCGTGCAATAGCCCGAGATTTGCCTGGCGATCAAGATCGTTCTCTGACAGGCGTTTTCGATCTTAGCCAGCCCCTACCGGTGGGTAACAAGAGCTCCTACACTCGAATGTGATTCTCATCACGGTCGAGGAGGACATCATGGCGACTCACGCCAAAGTCGACGCCACCGAAGAACAAGCCCGGGCACTGGTCGAGGAATCCCGCGAAACCACCTGGGCAAAGCCTTCTTTCGCCAAGGAGATGTTCCTCGGAAGGTTCCGGCTCGACCTCATCCACCCGTTCCCGCACCCGGACGCCGCCGACACCGCCAAGACCGAGGCGTATCTGAAGAAGCTGCGCGCGTTCTGCGAGACCATCGACGGCCAGCGCATCGAGGCCGAAGGCCGCATCCCCGACGAATACGTCAAGGGCCTGGCCGAACTCGGCTGCTTCGGCCTCAAGATCCCCGAGGAGTACGGCGGGGTCGGGCTGTCGCAGGTCGGCTACAACAAGTCGCTCATGCTGGTCGGCTCCGCGCACGCCAGCCTCGGCGTACTGCTCTCGGCGCACCAGTCCATCGGTGTGCCCGAACCGCTCAAGCTGGCCGGCACCCCCGAGCAGAAGCGAGAGTTCCTGCCGCGCTGCGCCAGAGGCGCGGTGAGCGCCTTCCTGCTCACCGAGCCCGATGTGGGTTCGGACCCGGCCCGCATGGCTTCCACGGCCACCCCGACCGAGGACGGCGAGGCCTACGAGATCAACGGCGTGAAGCTGTGGACCACCAATGGCGTGGTCGCCGAACTGCTCGTAGTCATGGCGCGGGTGCCCAAGAGCGAGGGTCACCGCGGCGGCATCTCCGCCTTCATCGTGGAGGCCGACAGCCCGGGCATCACCGTGGAGCGGCGCAATGGCTTCATGGGCCTGCGCGGCATCGAGAACGGCGTCACCCGCATGCACAATGTCCGCGTCCCCAAGCGAAATCTGGTGGGGCGCGAGGGCGATGGCCTCAAGATCGCGCTGACCACCCTCAACGCGGGCCGCCTCGCGATTCCGGCCATGTGCACCGCGGCGGCCAAGTGGTCGCTGAAGATCGCGCGGGAGTGGTCGGCCACCCGCGTGCAGTGGGGCCGCCCGGTCGGCGAGCACGCGGCCGTCGGCGCGAAGATCTCCTACATCGCCGCGACCACTTTCGCGCTCGAATCGGTACTCGACCTCTCCGCCACCATGTGCGACGAGAACCGCAACGACATCCGCATCGAGGCCGCCCTCGCCAAGCTGTGGGCGTCCGAGCAGGCCTGCGATATCGCCGACGAGCTGGTGCAGATCCGCGGCGGCCGCGGCTACGAGACCGCCGCCTCCCTGGCGGCGCGCGGCGAAAGAGCCGTAGGTGCCGAGCAATTGGTGCGCGATCTGCGCATCAACCGCATCTTCGAGGGTTCCAGCGAGATCATGCGCCTGCTCATCGCCCGTGAGATGGCCGATGCCCACATGGCCGCCGCGGGCGCGCTGGTGGACCGCAACGCCGAACTCAAGGACAAGGCCAAGGCCGCCGTCGGCGCGAGCGGCTTCTACGCCAAGTGGTTCCCGCAGCTCACCGTCGGCGCGGGTACCGCGCCCGTCACCTACGGTGAATTCGGGCCGCTCGCCAGACATATGCGCTTCGTCGAGCGGATGTCACGCAAGCAGGCCCGCGCGCTCATGTACGGCATGGCCCGCTGGCAGGCCAAGCTGGAGTACAAGCAGGGCTTCCTGGGCCGCATCGTCGACATCGGCGCGGAACTGTTCGCCATGGCCGCCGCCTGCGTGCGCGCTCAATCCCTGCGCGTCGCGGGCGATCCCGACGGCGTCGCCGCCGAGGAACTGGCCGACGTCTTCTGCCGCCAGGCCCGCCTGCGCGTCGAGAGCCTCGTCAACGGCCTCTGGTCCAACACCGACGACGCCGGCACCGACCTGGCCCGCGGCGTCCTCGACGGCCGCTACCGCTTCCTCGAGGCGGGCGCCCTCGACCCGAGCGAGGGCACCGGCCCCTGGATCTCCGAATGGCAGTTCGGCCCCTCCACCGAACAGAACCTGCTGCGCCCGTTCCTCCCTTCCACCAAGACCGGGGCCGCCACCTGACCGAAGGGCCGCAATAGAAATCTGCCGCTATCTTGCGAATCAACTAGATAGCGGCAGATTTACATCACGAGGGCCGCGGCGCGTAGCCACGCGCCCAGATTTCCCGTGCGGCGACAGCCAGCAGAACGATCGGCAGGGCGAAAAGGCCCGCCGTTCGCGGGCTGCCGCAGCCCGGGACCGCGTTCCAGATCGCGAGTCCGGCGAAAAGCGGCACGGCCACCGTGATCCACCCCTGCGTCTGCCGATGCACGACCGCGGCCTCGATGATCGCAGCGATCACCACCACCGCCAAGGCGACAGCCGCCAGCGCCGTGCCGGGACAGAATCCGTCCGACGGGCGGTAGTCGGTCCACATCGTCAGGGTGTGCCCCGAGTCGCGCAGCGGCTGGTAGGCCCCTTGGTAGACGGTCGCGCCGGATACGGTGCCGCCCGAGATCTCCGGGAACAGGAGGGCGACGACGAAGACCCACCAGAACACATGCCCCGTCACGTGGGCGATATGGAACTTTCGGTCCCTGGTCACTGTCCGACCCTATCGATCGAACTATCTACAGCTATCTATCAAATTGCATAGATACATGTAGACGGCCCTGTCGTCGGCAGAATCGGCGGGGATCTCCAGACGAGGGCCAGCAAGTTGCCGAGCGACTCGCGGATCGCCCGACAGCGCTGCATAGATCGGCGGCGACAGTTGGACAACTTGTGCATAACGCCTGGTGTAGGGGGTTAACGCGGGGGCTATCTCTATCGACAACCGGGCAAGAGGCGATTCTCTTCAGGAGGACGTCATGTCCACGCTGAACCCCCGGGCCGCCGATTTCGACGGCCACCACGTCACCGTTTCCGCCGATGACGGCGTGCCACTCGCGGTGCGCGAGTTCGGCGCGACCGATGCTCCCGTCACCGTCGTGTTCGTGCACGGACACTGCCTGCGCGCCGAATCGTGGGCGTTCATGCGCGGGCATCTGCTGCAGACCTGGGGCGACGACACCCACATGGTGTTCTACGACCATCGCGGACACGGGGATTCGGGATCGGCCGATCCGTCGACCTACACCATCGAGCAGCTGGCGCGGGATCTGGACGCGGTGCTGCGCACCGTGGTGCCAACCGGACCGGTTGTGCTGGTGGGGCATTCGATGGGGGCCATGACCGTGCTGGCCTACGCGCGGCTGTACCCGGAGACCATCGGGACCCGCATCGTGGGCGTGGGCCTGCTCTCCAGCGCCGGCAGCGGGGTCACCCGGGTCGGGCTCGGGCGGCTGCTGAGCGCGCCCGCGGTGAGCTCGCTGCGGGTCGCGGTGCGCAAGGCGCCGCGGGCCATGCAGGCCTCGAAGCACCTGAGCCGCCGCATCTTCGAGCCCATCATGCGCGACGCCACCCTGGGCACCCGCAAGGTGAGCCCGCGCATGCTGGCGGTCGCGACGGCCATGCTCAACGACACCTCGCTGCTGACCATGGCCAGCTTCCTCGAATCGCTCATGCGCTTCGACGAATCCGCGACCCTGCACCACCTGGGCACGATTCCGGTGCTGGTGCTGGCCGGGTCCGCCGACATCATGATCCCGTTCGCGCATTCGGTGGTGCTGGCCTCGCAGGTCGGCGACGCCGAACTGGTGCGGCTGGACGGGGCCGGGCACAGCGTGATCCTGGAGCGGGCCGAGGAGGTCGCGGCGGCGGTGGTGGGCCTGGTCGCCCGCGCCATCGCGGCGGCCCGCGCCGAGGCCGTCGAGACCGTGGCGACAGACCCGGATCGAGGGCCGGACTGCGGACCCGAATACGCCATCGCGGGATAGCTCGAAGATCAACTGCGATCGGTTGATTCGTCGATTTGAAACGCTATCCGCCCCGATTCGTGACCCGATGACAGGCTCCTGACCAGGTATTATTCGCGGCGAACGAGACGGATCCCACATGATCACGTACTGTGTTGTAGATCACGATGTGTGGTCTGTCACACGGCTCGAGGAGGGTTTCGATGACACACAGCGAAATTGCTGAACTCCGCTATGCGGTCGGCCAGCTCCGGCAGTGCGTCAGCGCATTGCGCTCCCACTACGGGGACGCGGGCACGGTCCGCCGCCTGGAGAACGATCTGGAAAGGCTCGCCATCGACGCCGATGAGTTCGAGCAGGCCCCGCCCCCGGAATCGCCGGGCGCCAAGCAGGAGATCATCTACGTCCCCGACGCCAAGCACGATGAGGCGGCTTGGATGGGCGCGCAGGACGAGGGCCTGGGCTTCCACTCCCGCCCCCGCACCAAGTAGCTAATTCTTCGTTTCGAACAGCGGCAGAACCACCTCGACAATGGCGTCGGGGCTCGGCAAATCGACGAGCGCGTCGGGTGGACTCAGCTGCCGCTGTAGCGCGCGCTGATGCGCCGCGCCGACCAGCAGCAGGGCCGGTGTGCGGAGGTCCGCGACCTCGACGCCCCGGGCCGACAGATGGGCGACCACACCGTCGACCGCGCGATGCGGACCGAGGTCGAGGTCGCGGCTGCGTTCCCGGTAGACCGCGCGCAACTCGGCATCCGATTGCACCGCCGCCATGATCGGCAGCGCGGACAGGAAGAAGTCCTCGAGCGTCGCGAGCAGCGATGCGAGTTCCCCGCGCAGATCCCGCGCGGGCTCATCGGCCAGCATCTCCTTGAACGGGCGCAGCTGGTGTTGGATCACGGCCTGCAGCAGGCTCATTCGGTCGCCGAAGTGGTAGAAGATGCTCGATTCGGCGACACCCGCGCGGGTCGCGATCTCCTTGGTGGACAGCCGGGCGATGCCGGATTCGGCGAGCACCTGCTGGGCACTGGCGATGACGGCCTCGCGCACGCCCGTGCTGGGCCGGCCTCGGGAACGGGTCGCCACTCTCGCCTCCAGCTGTGCTCTGAACTCGGGTCCTTGCAGTATGCCGCATCTCGTCGTATTTTCTGAGTTGTCACTCAGTAAATAGGTGAACCGGAGGTCTCACCGATGTCCCAGCCAGCTACGACAACTCCGAATCCGGCCGCCACCCGCAAGCAGCAGCGGTTGGACGCCGTCATGCGATGGGTGCTGCGCTCGCCACTGCACCGGGTGGTCAGCGGGAAACTGCTCGTCATCACGGTGATCGGGCGCAAGAGCGGACGGGTGTACGAAAACCCGGTCGCCTATGTCGAACACGACGGCACGCTGCTCATCGGCAGCGCGGCCAAGTGGCGGCGCAACCTCCGCCCCGGTGAACCGGTGCGGATCACCCTGCGGGGCAGGGAAATCCAGGCCGATTGGGAGGTGATCACGGATCTGGACGACGCGGCGGAGCCGTATCGGATCATCGTCACGCACAATCCGACCCACGGGAGGATCGCGGGCATCGGCCTGAACGAGGACGGCGGCATCAATCGCGAGGAACTCGCGGCGGCACTCGCGAAGGGCACGGCCGTGGTCAAGCTCTGGCCGTTGTTCTGACCTTTCCGGCGCTCAGTGGCGGTGCCGACCGCGGATCGGCCGCCGCGGACCGGCCCCGCGGAAGCGGGCGCCGAGCGGGGATCGCGCGATCGGTTCCAGATTGGGGGATTCGAACACGGCGGCCAGTGCGCCGCCGGGGCCTTCCGGCGTCACGGCCAGGCCGAGACCGCCGTCGCGACGCGACAATTCGTGGAGCATGGCGGTGACCGTGCGCAGGCCCGCGGCCCCGCCCGGATCGCCGAGGGCGATCGCGCCGCCGTGGACGTTCACCAGATCCGGGTCGTAGTCGGCGAGGCCGAGGGCGCGGGTCAGGGCGAGCACGTCGACCGCGGAGGTCTCCTCGATCTCCAGCAGGTCCAGGTCAGTGAGCTGGAAGCCGCTGCGCCACAGCGCCTTCGCCACCGCGGGTGTGCCGTGCGGGACCGGTACGGCGGCCGGGGCGGCGGCGGAGGCCCAATCGACCAGGTAGCCCAGGGGTTCCAGATCCAGATCGACCAGCCGATCCTCGGCCACCACCAGGCAGGCGGAGGCGGCCAGGCCACGGCCGCTGCTGTTCGCCGCGGTGGTGATGCCGCCCGGCAGGAACGGGGCGAGGGCGGCGAAGGCGCGGGCGGAGACATCGTCGCGCAGGCCCTCGTCGCGGTCGACCAGTTGGGTGACCGCGGAATTCGGATCGGCGGGGTCGGCGCACACCACCACGGGCGCGATCTCCGCGCCGAAGACACCCTGACGGCGGGCGCGGGCCGCGCGGCGGTGGCTCGCGGCCGCGAAGTCGTCGGCCAGCGCGCGGGTCAGGCCGTACTCGACGGCGAGTTGTTCGGCCCGCAGCGAATCCGCTTGTCCGCGTGCGGGTTCGGCGGCCCAGATGGCGATCTGCTCGTCGGTGGTGGGATCGGCGTCGTCGCGCCGGTCCGGCCGGGTGCCGCGCGGCGGTGCGCTGGCCGGTTGCCCCGCGAATTCGACCGAGGTGCACGAATATTCGGCTCCGACGGCGAGTACCACATCGGCCACGCCGGTGCGCACCATCATCGACGCGGTGATCAGCGTGCGCAGTCCGCTGCCGGGTCCGTCGCCGAGCGCGAAATCGCCCAGCTCCGGGGACATCCCCGCCGCGGTCAGCGCGTCCCGGACGGCCCGGCCGTCGGGGACGGCGGTGACGAGCTGCTCGACCCGCAGCGGATCCAGACCCGCCCGCCCGAGCACGGCCGATAACACCGTGGCTATCAATCGATCCGGCGGCACCGCGGCGAGTGCGCCGCCCGGCAGTCCCAGCGGCGTGCGCATCGGCATGACGATTGCCGCTCGTCTCATCTGCGGCTCCCTTCGAACCCTCATCACCGGCTCCCCCGCGGAGTTTGTCCAGCCCAGGGGACAGGCCACCACAGAGTTGTTGCTGACGTGTGACGGTGTGTAACCGGAAAAAGTGACCGGCCAGGCGGAGAGGATATGCGAAATCCGAATCTTTCTGAAACGCCGCCGAGTTCGAGAGATTGCCGTTAATTCACCAAGCAAACGAATCACCGGCCCAACCAGGAAATGTGGCGCAAATCACTGGGTCACGAAATGGCGGTTGCGAGCTCGAGTGATAGCGCCGCTGTCGTAGGGTGCTCACCATCACATTCGATGCCGGAGGTAACGATGACGTGCCACGGGATAGATGAGCGAGGCAGCCACCAGTGAGCGCCGCACCAGTCAAGGCTCCTGAATCAGGTACAACCGGAGTTTTCAGTAGAGGTCGCGCCGCCATCGCGGCACGCACGCTCCGCACCGATCAGTGGTGGCTGCCACCGCTGGTGACGGTGCTGGGCTTCGCGACCTTCATCATCTACGCGACCGTCAGATCCTTTCAGCACAACTACTATTGGGTCGCCAAGTACGAGTATCTGACGCCGTTCTACTCGCCCTGCCTGAGCAAGGGCTGCGTCGAGGGATCCACCCATTTCGGGACGCCGATTCCCGATCTGCCGCACTGGATTCCGCTGGGCTTCCTGGTGCTGCCGTTCCTGCTGTTGTTCCGGCTCACCTGCTATTACTACCGCAAGGCGTACTACCGGTCGGTGTGGATGTCGCCGCCGGCCTGCGCGGTGGCCGAGCCGCACGCGAAATACTCTGGGGAGACCAGGCTTCCGCTGATCATCCAGAACGCGCACCGGTACTTCTTCTACATCGCGGTCATCATCTCGCTGATCAACACCTATGACGCGGTCATCTCCTTCCACTCGTCCGGCGGCTTCGGCATCGGCCTGGGCACCGTGATCATCACCGCGAACGCGTTGCTGCTGTGGGCGTATACCCTCTCCTGCCACTCCTGCCGCCATATCGCGGGCGGCCGGCTCAAGCACTTCTCACAGCACCCGGTGCGCTACCGCTTCTGGACGGTGGTGTCGAAGCTGAACACCCGCCACATGCAGCTGGCCTGGACGACGCTCGGCACGCTGATGCTCACCGACCTCTATGTCGCACTGGTCGCGGCCGGCAAGGTCACCGACCTGCGGTTCATCGGCTAATCCCAATTCCCAAGTCTCCCAGGAGTATTCGGTTCCATGCCTGAAGTCGAGCGGCACAAGTACGACGTGGTCGTGATCGGTGCCGGTGGCGCCGGTCTGCGTGCGGTCATCGAGGCCCGTGAACACGGCCTGTCGGTGGCGGTGGTCTGCAAGTCCCTGTTCGGCAAGGCGCACACCGTCATGGCCGAGGGCGGCTGCGCGGCCGCCATGGGCAATGCCAACGAGAAGGACAACTGGCAGACCCATTTCAAGGACACCATGCGCGGGGGCAAGTTCCTCAACAACTGGCGCATGGCCGAACTGCACGCCCAGGAGGCCCCCGACCGGGTGTGGGAGCTGGAAACCTATGGGGCGCTGTTCGATCGGACCAAGGACGGCCGGATCAGCCAGCGCAACTTCGGCGGCCACACCTATCCGCGGCTGGCGCACGTCGGCGACCGCACCGGGCTCGAGATCATCCGCACCATGCAGCAGAAGATCGTGTCGCTGCAGCAGGAGGACTTCGCGCAGACCGGCGACTACGAGGCGCGGATCAAGATCTTCGCCGAGTGCACCATCACCGAACTGCTCAAGGACGGCGACAAGATCGCCGGAGCCTTCGGGTACTGGCGCGAGTCCGGGCGCTTCATCCTCTTCGAGACCCCCGCGGTCGTCATCGCCACCGGCGGTGTCGGCAAGTCCTACAAGGTGACCTCGAACTCCTGGGAGTACACCGGTGACGGGCACGCGCTGGCGCTGCGCGCCGGGGCGTCGCTGATCAATATGGAGTTCCTGCAGTTCCATCCGACCGGCATGGTCTGGCCGCCCTCGGTGAAGGGCATCCTGGTCACCGAGGGCGTGCGCGGTGACGGCGGGGTGCTCAAGAACTCCGACGGCAAGCGGTTCATGTTCGACTACATCCCGCCGGTGTTCAAGGGGCAGTATGCCGAGAGCATCGAAGAGGCGGACCAGTGGTTGAAGGACAACGACTCCGCGCGGCGCACACCGGATCTGCTGCCTCGTGACGAGGTGGCGCGCGCCATCAACGAAGAGGTGAAGGCGGGGCGCGGCACCCCGCACGGCGGCGTGTACCTCGACATCGCCTCGCGGCTGCCCGCCGATCAGATCGTCAAGCGGCTGCCGTCCATGCACCACCAGTTCAAAGAGCTGGCGGACGTGGACATTACGAAGGAGCCCATGGAGGTCGGGCCGACCTGCCACTACGTGATGGGCGGCATCGAGGTCGATCCCGATACCCAGGCGGCCACGGTGCCGGGACTGTTCGCGGCCGGTGAGTGCGCGGGCGGCCTGCACGGGTCGAATCGCCTGGGCGGCAACTCGCTGTCGGACCTGCTGGTGTTCGGGCGGCGCGCCGGGCTCGGCGCGGCCTCGTACGTGGAGCAGCTGCCGGGACGGCCCAAGGTCTCCGACACCGATCTGGCCGCGGCCGCGAAAGCGGCTGTCACGCCGTTCGATCCGCCGCAGGAGGGGATCGGGGAGAACCCGTACACCCTGCACATGGAGCTGCAGCAGGTGATGAACGATCTGGTCGGCATCATCCGCAAGGAACACGAACTGAAGCAGGCCATCGAGAAGCTGGCCGAACTGCGTGACCGCTACGACCACGTCACCGTGGAGGGCCACCGGCAGTTCAACCCGGGCTGGCATCTGGCGCTGGACATGCGCAACATGCTGCTCATCAGCGAATGTGTCGCGCAGGGCGCGCTTTTGCGCACCGAGAGCCGCGGCGGCCACACCCGCGACGACCACCCGGGCATGGATCCGGTGTGGCGCAACAAGCTGCTGGTCTGCACCGTCGATCCGGACGACGTCGGATTCTCGGTGCCGTCGGTGACCGTCACCCCCGAGGCCCAGGTGCCCATGCGGGAAGACCTGCTCCGGCTCTTCGACCTGGCGGAGCTCGAAAAGTACTACACCTCCGCGGATCTCGCAGCGCTGCGGGGCACAGAGCCGCCCAACGAGGCAGGAAAGGCGGAATAGGCCATGGGTTACGAGGCGAAGTTCAAGGTGTGGCGCGGCGACACCGAGGGCGGCGGCCTGCACGACTTCACCGTGGAGGTGAACGAGGGCGAGGTGGTGCTCGACATCATCCACCGCCTGCAGGCCACCCAGGCGCCGGATCTGGCGGTGCGCTGGAACTGCAAGGCGGGCAAGTGCGGTTCGTGCTCGGCGGAGGTGAACGGGCGGCCGCGGCTGCTGTGCATGACGCGCATGTCGACGTTCACGCAGGACGAAGTGGTGACGGTGACGCCCATGCGCACCTTCCCCGTGATTCGCGACCTGGTCACCGATGTGTCCTTCAACTATCAGAAGGCCAGGGAAGTCCCGTCGTTCACCCCGCCGGTCGATCTGAAACCGGGTGACTACCGGATGCAGCAGGCCGACGTGGAACGGTCGCAGGAATTCCGCAAGTGCATCGAATGCTTCCTGTGCCAGAACACCTGCCACGTGGTGCGCGATCACGAGGACAACAAGCACGCATTCTCGGGTCCGCGATACCTGATGCGTATTGCCGAACTCGAAATGCATCCGCTCGATGTCGCCGACCGGCGTGACCTGGCACAAGAGGAGGCGGGCCTCGGGTTCTGCAATATCACCAAATGTTGCACGGAAGTTTGCCCGGAACACATCAAGATCACTGATAACGCGTTGATCCCGCTGAAGGAACGGGTCGTGGACAGGAAGTACGACCCGATCGTCTGGCTGGGGAACAAGCTCTTCCGGCGGTAACCAACCCGCAAAATAGCTTGCCCCGAGCCCCCGCGCTGCCAGCGCGGGGGCTCGGGACGTACAGAGTTGGTATCTGATCACGAAACGGCGGCCGTTCGACAACAAAAGGACGTTTGCCACGGCAAAGCATGGGTATCCAACTATTCGTGGACCGTGGACTGAGAAATGCTCGTCCCCGGTACCGGAAAATGGGTCCCGATGACTGGGTCGAACGGCTGATCGTAGGGATGCTCTTCGCGGTATCGGCGATGGGCGTATACGTACTTACCGGCGCACTGATGCCCGCGTTGGCGATCGGCGTACTCGTCGCCGCCGTGGCGCTGGGCGTCGTCGCAATCCTATGACGCGAGGGTTCACGGGATCGGTCCGTGAACCCTCGATCAGCGAATCACAGGTCGAATACACCGCTTTCGACGTCGGCCGTGAACGACCGCCACTCCGCCGCGCCGAACACCAGCGCCGGACCCTGCGGATTCTTGCTGTCCCGCACGCCGACCCGGCCCGCGGGCAGGAACGCCACCTCGACGCATTCCTTACCGGCCCCGCTGCGGCTGCTCTTGAACCAGCGGGCCCCGGAAAGATCCACACTCATGCCGAATACTCCTTCGCCACCTGTCTAAGCAGGTTTCTGCTGTCCTGAACATCCAAGGCGCAGTGCTGCAGGACGTCTTGCGCCCGGCGATAGCGCTGCACGTCGCCCTGTCTCTCGAGATACAGATCGCCGGTGAACCCCTCCACGTAGACCACCGGGGGCTCCACCGGCTGCCCCTTGCTGTCGGATCCGAACTCCAGGATCACGAACGGGCCGGTCGAAAGTCCCAGTGGGACACCGGCTGCGAAGGGCAGGATACGCAAGGCGACATTGGGCCGCGTACTCAGTTCCGCCAAGTGCCGCACCTGCGCCGCCATCACCCTTGCACCTCCCACCAGGCGGCGCAATACCGATTCGTGCAACACCATGGCGACTTCGGCCGGCCGGGTGCGGCGGGTGATCATGGCCTGGCGCTGCAGGCGCAGCTGAACGCGCCGATCCACCTCCGCCACAGTCTCTTCCGGATAGCCGAGCCGGTTCAGGGCCCTTGCGTACTCGGCGGTCTGGAGCAGTCCCGGCACCAATTCCGATTGGTAGCAGGACAACTGCTGCGCGGATGCCTCCAGACCGACGTAGACGTCGAAGTTCTCCGGAATCAGGTCGCCGTAGGAGTGCCACCAGCTCTTGACGGCGGCCTGCTGGGCCAGACCCTTGAGCCCCTCGGCGATCTCGGCGGGGATCCCGTAGATGCGGCACAGCTCCTGGATGTCGATGGTGCGGATGCGATCCGCGTTACCCTTCTCGAGTCGCTGTAAGGTACTCGCGCCCCACTCCATCAGCTTGGCGGCTTCGGCGATGGTCAATCCCGCCTGGATGCGCCAGTCGCGCAGGTAGCGACCGAGCTGGCGCCGGGGCAGGGTGGATGACGCGGGACCTTCGGACACAACACGCTCCATTCGCGGTCGCGGGCCTGGATCGGGGTTGGCGGCGTGGATTCGACTGCCCGGCGGGCGAGCGCCTCGTCCACTATGGAGAATCGTCCTCCCCCAAGTGGATTCGCTGCTGGGAATTCGCGCAATTTTGCGTTCTCCTTGTCGAAATTCGCCCGCTTGGCGTCTGCTCGTGGTGTGCTAGATGTGTGCCCGGAGTGGTGTAGCTAGGCCCCTTTCCTTTCCTGAACCTCCGGGCACTTCAGGAACGAGTGGGAACTGGAGTGGTCTGAGCATGCAACTGACGTCCCTCAATATGCACATCGCCGGCCTGTCGCGCTGCCGGCGTGATCCGGGCGTGATGTCCGCCGAACAAGCCCACGCGGCAATGCAATTGCACCTCGATTGCACGGTGGCCACCTGCAAGGTCCGCCGCCGAGCCCGGGCCACCCTCGTCGAAGAGGGGCGGTGCGTGCTCGACGAGCGCGCCCTGCCATGAACAGCCAAACCAAACCGACCAGTTACGACCGGTTCCTCTACCGGTTGCTCTGGCTGGCACTGGACCTCCACAAGAAAACAACTTCGCGACCGGGAGTGGACCGGGGAAGGCCCCCGCTCGCGATAAACGCTGCCGCACAGCGCTTTCGATCGCCACATACCTAAACCTCCGGGTACCCGTGGCGCAGTCCCCCCATCGCGGTGCTGCAGCGCGGTTCGGCCCGCCCGCTCCACAGACGGCGGGCGGGTCGAACCGCACCCAAGATCCGGCGTGACGCCTACCCTGGAATTCACCGCACGCATTTGGAGCGCGCAGCGTGCACGGGGTGGAGGGGAACACCGTTGTTGGCCTTCGATAAGTCGCCTGTCCCAGCGTGTCGGACCGCGTCGCTCTCGGACCTGGACGCGATCCGATGCCTCGAGGTGGCCGAGTTCGAACATCTCGCGTATCCGTATTTCGTGCTGCGCCAACTGTTCGAGCTACACGGAGCAAACTGGACGGTTGCTGAAGACGGTGGTGAAGTCTGCGGCTACGTGCTCACCGCCATCGGCGGCGACGGCACGGCGTGGTTCCTGGGGTTTGCTGTGGCCGCCGGCTGTCGCGGACGCGGCTACGGCCGGGCACTGCTGGAAGCCGCACTCGCCCAGTGCCGCCGGGCCCGCGCCGAGCAGGTCTTCGTCACCGTGAAGCCCGGCAATCGCAGTGCCTATCACCTCTACAAGGAGGTCGGGTTCGTCTGGGTGGACCACGAAGGGACCTACTTCGGGCCCGATGAGCCACGAGATGTCCTGGTACACAAGATTTATCATTGATCATGCTCGAGAAAAGCGCGCCCTCTTCGCCGTTCGTGGCGGATATGAGCATGCGCATCGAACGGCACGCCGACACCTACGCCGAGAGCGTCAGCGAGTTCCTCGAACAGCCGCACGGCCTGCGCCGGCGCGCCACCGAGCAGCCCCTGCTGGACCTGTTCACCCGCCACACCGAGGCGGTGGTGGCCACCTACGATCCACCCGGAATCCGCAGGGCCGGTGACAGTCTCGTCTTCACCCACATCTACGCGCCGGTGCTCGAGCACACCGCCATCGCGGCGCCGCAGGCCATGCCCGTCAACCGGCTGCTGGCCGCGCTGATCGCGGCCGAGGTGGAGTTCCGGGGGCCGTTGCGCCTGAGCCGCACCCAGAATCGGCTGCTGGCCGAGGCTTATGAGCGCCTGGGCCCACCCCTGGTGCAGGCCGGGCTGCCCGCGCACGCCGCACTGGCGTACCGGCGCGCGGGCAGTCTCTACCGCATCGACGAGGACACCGATGCCGAGGACCGCTGCGGCCTGGCGCTGGCCCGCGCGCGCCGGCTGGCGCAGCCGGTGAGCTGGAAGCGGATCGGCGGGCTGTTCCCGGATCTGATCTGCGGCTACGGATATCGGCCCTTCCGCATGCTGTGGTTCGTGGTGGTCCAGTTGCTGGTGTTCACGGGGGCCGTGCTGCTGCGAGCCGAGCAGCCACCGGCGGTCACCGTCTTCCAGGTGCTGATGAACTACCTGAATCCGCTGGGCGTCGGCGACACTCTGAACCTGCGCGTGGGCGGGCGCGCCATCTTCGTGGTCGAGAGCTATCTGGGCTCGGTCACCATGTCGGTGTTCTTCGCGCTGCTGGTGCGCCGCTGGTTCCGGCTGTGAATCGGGCCGGGGCGGTTCACCATTGGATGGTGCTGATCTTGGAGCTGCGCAGCGCCTCCAGGGTCGCCACCGCCAGGCGGTCGCGCAACTGGCCCACCTGCGCGGTCCACTGCCGGGTGAAGCCCGGTTTCTCCTCCAGCCCGTCCCACAGCTCACCCAGCTTGGGCGACGTGTGCGCGCCCGGCATCCACAGGTGCACCAGCTGTTCGAGCAGCGGGGCCAGCTGTGCGGTCGAATCGCGGTCGGACAGACCGCGATCGGTCTCCGACAGCGCACTGCCGAGGACGGTGAGCAGCCAGTCGTGCACCGCCAGGTCCTCGCAGAAGCGCTGCACCGAGCCCAGGTCGCGAGCGGTCGGCACGATGATCTGAACCGACCGAGTGGTCTCGTCATCCAGCCGGAGCGACAGCTTGGGGCGTTGGCGCACATTTCCGCCCAGCGGTGGCGCGACCCGTGCGGCCCAGCGCAGCCGGGTCGCGCTCGAGCGCACCGGGGGATCCTGATCCAAGCGCCGATCGGTGCGCACCCGGGTGAGCAGCCGATCGCTGATCGAGCCCAGGTCCAGCGTGGTGGCGCTGGAGCTCCCGAGGAAGCTCTCGGTCAGATCGAGGGCCGCCGGTATGTCCTCGGTAATGCGGTGCCACACCTCGAGCGTGCCCACCTGGGTCAGATAGTGCGACCACGGCCGCCGATTCTTGTCCGCCGCCCGCACCACCGTCGCGCACGCGGAACTCTGCGCCACCCGGCCGCCCACCAGAATGGCGTGCACGGCCACCGTCCCGATGGCCCGGGTCTCCTTGGTGGACGCCAGGCGGCAGTCCACGCCGACCGCGGAACTCGGCGAAATAGCCAGCGCCAGTGGTCGTTCCCGGACCCGCACACCCTGTCCGGGTAGCAACGACAGCAGCGCGGACGCCTCCCGCGCCGCCAATCCCCCCGAATTCGGCAACAGTGCCGTGCGAACCTCCCCCAACAGCACCAGCGGATCGCTCATGCTCGCCGCCACCTCAGACGTCACCGAGAAAGATGTGGTTCAACCGACGGGTCGGCAGTTGCGGAACCAGCACCGGATTCCGCTCGCTCGCACCGCGTTCCACCAGTTTGGCCTGAACGTTCTCGTCGATCTGCAGGTGGTCGAGGATGACGCGCACGGCATGCTCGATGCCCAGGTAGCTGTACGGCAGTACGGACAGTGCCCGATAGGCCGCGAAGGGTTTGGCATCGGGATTCAGCCGCACCACCGCGGGCAGCCGCGTCCAGTCGCTGGGCCACGGGTCCGTCCACGGCTCCGGCGCCGCCACCATCGCGCCCTCGTTGCGAATCAGGCCCAGCCGCAACAACTGCCAGATCGCGGCGAGGAACGGACAGGACCAGAGCATCCGCTCCACCTGCTCGCCGGCGACCTCCTCGACCTGACGGCTCCACAGCTGCACATCCAGGAAGATCGAGTGATTGCGCGCGCCGAACTCCTCGGGCGGACGGTAGCGGGCGATCCGCATGGCCTGTCCCGCATCGTATTCCGAGGATCGCCGGCCATTGCAGAGCCAGCCGGACTCCACGCTCGGCGGCCGACGGCCGGTGCCCTGGGGCTCGGGTTCGGGAACGATGCGGGCGGCCATCATCTCCGCCAGGCGGATCGGCTCACCGATCGGCTGCCCGTCCAGGAAGGACGGGACCTCGGCACATCCGGCCTCGCGGGCGAGGTAGTCGATGGGGACGCCGCAGGTCTCGGCCGCCGCGAGCAGCTTCGGGAGCACCTCGCCCGGGTCGGCCGTGCGCCGCGCCTCCCGGGAGCGGGAACCGGTTCTGCTCCAGAAGTAGTCATCGACCAGGAAACAGGTGCTCACCCGCGCACCCGGGCCGAATTCCCTTTCCGCCGCGGCGATCTGGGCCTCGACGATGGGCGCCACCTTCGACAGCTGTGCGTGGATGCGGTCGACGCCGTTGACCAGCTCGTCCATGTAGAAGTGCCCGACTTCGATGGACAGATGCGACAGCGGTTGACCGGCCACGCGATTGCGTTCGCCGGCCTCGCTGTAGTCGGTCGCGGAGCTCATCGGCGCACCTCCACCTGTTCCCAGACGGCATTGTTGGTGAGTTTCTCGGCGAGCTCACGAAACGCCGCCACGGTCTCGGCATTGGCCACGTGTGCGGCCACGTCCACATCCAGGATCACCTGTTCCCGGCATTGCAGCATCGGTTCGACCGGGATCTTTCCGAGTATCCCGCTCTCGCCCATGCCGTGCCGGTTCGCCGCGCGGGTCAGGGTGTTGTGCTGTTCCTGCAGCCACGCGGCCTGGGCCGGGCGCAGTCCGGCGGTGACGTTCACCTCGGGTACCGCCGTGCGGACGAAGCGCAGCGTGTTCAGCAGCTCGATGCGGTCGTGTCCCCATGCCTCACCGGTGTCCAGCACCCCGTGGTCGTCGTGCACGAGCCCGCGCGCCGCCGCGATGTGCTGGCGGGTCCAACGGTGGAAGATCAACCAGCGGCATACCGCCCGGGACAACTGCACCTGTTTGGTGGCGGCCAGGGCCAGCGCCAGCGCGATGGAGCGACCCGCGCTCAAATCCACGAAGGTGACATCGAATTCCTGCTCGCAGGTGACGAACAGGTTCGTGCAGCGTTCGATCATCTGGGGATCGAGCTTGGTGAACTCGGACCCGCCGAGGTCACCGGGAAACAGCACGAGGCGACCCGACGGATGCCGGGAACGGCTCAGCTCCGTGCGATCGGTTTCCGAGCGCACGCTGAGCCGGGCGGGCGTTCCGTTCTCGTCGAGCAGGTACGCGTGCAGGCCGGTGTTGTCGCGCACGCCGTTGTCGATGCGACTGATCTCGAAAGTGCCACCGGCGGTGGGAGATCCGAAATCGAAGTCCAGGTAGGCGACCTTCTGGCCCTTCATGCTCAGCCAGTAGGCCACGTTGCAGCTGGTGACCGAGCGGCCGGTGCCGCCCTTGTCGGAAGCCGAGAACACGAGCACGGATCACACACTCCTGGTGGCGTCGGACCGGGCGTAGGCGAGCTCGTCCAGTTCCAGTAGGGCCTGCGAGGCGAGACTGACGGCGGTGCCGGGACGATCGTCGATGAGTCGGCGGGCCCGTTCCAGCCGCTGCTCGGCCAGGGCCAGCGCGGTGCGGCCCGCGGAGGAGTCGGACTCGCTGAGCTCCAGCATCTCCCGATTGAGCAGGTGCTCGGCCTCCATCAGCAGTTCCATGGCGCGGGTCACCGAGGTGGGCGAACGCAGCGGCGGCTCCCGATATATGCGCGCGGCGGTCACCATGCACTCGACCACCCGCTCGGTGAGATACCAGGAGGGCAGATGGGATTCGGCCCCGCCGAAGATGCGCGACGGGTCGTCCCACAGGCCGGTGGCGGGACCCTCGCGGAAGGCGCGCAGATCCAGATGGTCCATGGTCGCTTCGGCCAGCCGCATGAGCTGATCGCGGGTATCGATGGTGCCCGAGAGTCGCGCGGCCTGCAGCGTCCGCTTCAAAAGCACGGTGGCGTAATCGGAGACCGTCCACAGCAGCAGCGGGCCGTCGAGTTCCTCGCTGCCCAGCAGTCGCAGGCTCACACCCGGGGTGTGCATGGTTCGGGCCGGATCGCCCTCGGTGAAGCGGCGGATGATGCGTCCGCGCCGGGCCAGTTCGTCGAAAATCGTTGCGGCGCGGTCGAGGTCGTCATCGTTGGCCTCGCGGTTGAGCAGGTCCTGCATGAGCACCGCGGACACGATGAGGCTGAAGTAGTCCGACTCCTCGCCGTCGGAGGTGCGCCACGGAATGTCCTCGAGCGGCCAGCGCCCGGAACCGAAGCGCGCCACCGCCGCCCAGTAGCGCTGGGCCAGATCCCAGCGCAGCTGCAGCGCCTCGGCCAGGCGGCGCTGCTCGGCGTTGAGCAGATCCAGTTCGCGGGTGCGTACCGAGGTGAGGTCGTTGATGCCGTCCAGCGCCACCACCGTGAAGTGCAGATAGGGCCGGGCGACCGCGTAGCCGGGCTGATGGGCGATGGCCATGTCCACGAAGTCGATGGCGGCGGCCTTGCGCACGACGGCCCAGCTCCAACCGCATTCGAACAGCATGTCCTCGCTGTCGAGGTCGACACCCTCCACCTGGCTCAGCGTGGCGTCGTTGCGTAGTCGGATGCGGACCCGATCCAGCCGCTCCTGCACCGCGTGCACGACCGCCTCGGTCGACCCGCCGGTCTGATTGAGCATGGACAGCATGGCTTTCCCGGCGTCGGAACTCGGCGAGACCGTGTTCACCACGAAACTCCGGATGAGGCCGACCATGGCGGCGGTCAGCCGGACATTGATGCGCGCGTCCAGCGCGTCGATGCGCGGTCCCAGGTCCAGCGCCAGCCGGGTACGGCGGCGCACGGCCAGTTCGGCGACCGGGCCGCTGAGGCCGCGCAGGAACTTCAACGCGGCCAGGCACAGGGTCAGCGACATGGAAAAGGAGTCGACGACATCCAGGGCGCGCTGCGCGAGCGTCGGCTCGATCCCATTGGCGGAGGTCAGGTAGCTGCCCGCCGCGAAGATCGGCAGTTCGGTGCTGGTGCCCCATTCACCCTCGGTGTGGCGCTCGATGTACTGCTCGAGCAGCCACACCACGCGTTCGCCGATCTTCAGGCCGTTGTCGCCCAACGGCGAGAGCACCTCGCGGATGTCGTCGGCGATCTCGTCCGGCCGTTCCAGCCCGAAGCCGTCGATCTCGGTGGCCGGATACAGCAGGCACAGCAGTTGTTCGGCGTCGCTGATGGAGTTGGAGCCGTTGCGGCCTTCCCAATCCCAGGTTTCATTCCGATAGCACGCGGTCAGCAGCGACCGCCAGACTCCGAGGATCTGTTCTCTCGGCTTGATTCTCATCGACGCCTGCCCCTGCCCTGTCGTGGCCAGCCTCGCCGGTACGGCTATGAACGAGCGCGGCTGAAACTATCATGCGCCAGGCCCGCGCATCGGATGGAGGGCAGGCCCGAAATCGCGTCGCGCACAGCACAATATCGGGCAGATCGGGCGTGGGAAAGCGGGCGCCACGACCCGCGCCGGTAGCGTCGCTGATCATGGATCGGAGGGCCCGGCACCGCACGCCGGCGGCGCGCAGGCAGGTCGCCGCCGGGTACGCATTATTGTTGCCCAGCCTGGTCGGGGTGGGCTGCTTTCTGCTGCTGCCGATCGCGGTGGTGCTGTGGCTGAGCGTGCACAGCTGGAATCTGCTGGGACCGATCGAATTCGTCGGATGGAGCAATTGGCGGTCGGTGCTGACGGACCGGCGATTCGGGCATTCGATTCTGGTGACGCTGGTGCTCACGGCCATTGTCGTGCCGGTGCAGACCGCGCTCGGCTTCGCGGTCGCGGCGATGCTGGCCCGACGCGGGCGGGGCGGAACCGTCTTGCGGGTTGTGTACGCGCTCCCGTGGATGTGCGCGCCGGTGGCGGTGGGGGTGGTGTGGCAATGGATCTTCGCGCCGACGGGTGGGGCGTTGAACGCCCTGTTGGGACGGCGCGTCGAGTGGCTGAGTTCGGCGACGTTGGCGTTGCCGGCGGTGGCTTCGGTGATCGTGTGGATGAATGTCGGGTATGTGGCTTTGTTCTTCGTTGCTGGAATTCGGGCCATACCGGGGGAGATTCTGGATGCGGGGGCGCTGGACGGGGCCGTCGGGTGGCGGCGGATTCGGTGGCTGATCCTGCCGTTGCTGCGGCCGACCATGTTCTTCGTGCTGGTTACCGGGGTGCTGAGTGTGTTTCAGACCTTCGACGCGGTGTTCGCGCTGACCAAGGGCGGGCCCGACCATCACACGGATGTGGTTGCCATGCGGCTGTATTCGGAGGCGTTCGAGGCGGCGCGGCCGGGGCGGGCGGCGGTTATGGCGGTGGTGGTGTTCGCGGTGATGTTCGTGATCACGGTGGTGCAGCATCGGTACTTCCGGGATCGGACCAGCTATGAGTACTGAGCGGCGGGGAGTGGTCCGGGCCGGGGTGGCGTACGCGGTGCTGGTGGTGGGGGCGCTGCTGACGGTTGCGCCTCTGGTGTTGAGCGCGCTGACCGCAGTCAAGAAGCCCCGGCAGTTCGCCAATGAATCAGCTTTGGCCACGCCGCATCCCGCGACTCTCGACAACTTCCGCACCGTGCTGGACCAGGGGCTCGGGCGGGCGGTGGCGGTCACCGCGTTGATGACGGTGTGTCTCACCTGCGGGCAGCTGCTGTTCTCGGTCATGGCCGGATATGCGTTCGCGCGCATCGAATTTCCCGGTCGGGACGTCCTGTTCTGGACCTACTTGGGGACCATGATGGTGCCGAGCGCGGTGACGCTGGTGCCGTTGTATCTGATGTTCGCGAAACTGGGCTGGCTCAATACCTTCTGGGCGTTGGTGCTGCCGTTCCTGTTCGGGTCGCCGTACGCGATATTCCTGTTGCGCCAATACTTCCGGGCCATCCCCGGCGAGATCATCGACGCGGCTCGGGTGGACGGGGCGAACACTCTCGACATTCTGGTGAGTGTGGTGGCGCCGATGAGCAGGCCGATTCTCGCCACGCTCACGGTGATCACGGTTGTCTCGCAGTGGAACAATTTCATGTGGCCGCTGGTGGCGGCGTCGGGGCCGAAGTGGCAGGTGCTGACCGTGGCCACCGCGAATATGCAGACGCAGTACAACTCTCAGTGGACGCTGATCATGGCGGCGACGACGCTGGCCATCGCGCCGCTGGTGGTGGTGTTCGTGGTGTTCCAGCGGCAGGTGCTGCGGTCGATCGCGGTGACGGGGCTGAAATGAGTGGGCCGCAGATGAGAGATTCAACCCGGGCCTTGCTGGGCATCGTCGTGGTCGCCGTGCTGCTGGCGGCGGCGGCGCTGTGGCTGGGGCGCGATACCGAGGCCGGTGGGCGCACGGTGGTGCGGCTGCGGATCTGGGATCAGAGTTTCGTGTCGGCGTATCGGGCCTCGCTCGACGAGTTCCAGCGGGCGAACCCGGACCTCGAGGTGCGGATCACCGTGGTGCCGTGGGCTTCCTATGCCCAGAAGCTGCGCCTGGATGTGGCGGGCGGGATCGCCGACGACCTGTTCTGGACGAACCTGTACGAGGACTATGCCGACAGCGGGCATCTGCTGGATATCGGGGCGGCGCTGGGGTCCGACGCGACCCGGGCCTGGGATCCGGCGGTGGTCGCGCAGTACACGCGCGCGGGACGGCTGTGGGCGGTACCGCAATTCGTGGACGGCGGCACCGCGGTGTACTTCAATCGGGACCTGCTGGCGAAGGCCGGGGTCGATCCGGGCGAGCTCGCCACGGCCCGCTGGAGTCCCGACGCGGGGCGCGACACCTTCCGGCCGCTGCTGCGGCGGCTGGCTCCCGCCTCGGCGTGGCCGTACAACGCCGCCAACGACTTTCAGTCGATCACACTGCCGTATCTGGGCTCGGCGGGCGGGCAGTTGCAGCGCGACGGCCGGTTCGCCTTCGACTCCGCGCCGGGACGCGACGCCTTCGGCTACACCGTGGGTCTGGTCGCGGACGGGCTCTCGCCAGGTGCCGCCGACACCAATACCAGCGGCGACTTCGCGAAGAACGCCTTCCTGCAAGGGCGCATGGCACTGTTCCAGTCGGGCACCTTCGATCTGTCCACCATCGCGAAGAATGCCGAATTCCCTTGGGGGATAGCCATGATTCCGGCGGGACCGGCCGGACGGGTCAGCACCGACAACGCGATCGGCGTCGCGGGCAACGCCGCCACCGCGCATCCGGAGGCGGTCCGGCGTGTCCTGGCCTGGCTCGGCGGCGCGGCGGGCAACCGCTATCTCGGCCTGGACGGGGCGACCATTCCGGCGGTGGTGTCCGAACAGCAGGTCTATCGCGACTACTGGGCGCGACAGGGAGTGGATGTGTCGCCGTTCTTCGACGTGTTGCGCGGCGCCACGATCGCGGCGGGCGGCGGCAGCGGATTTCCGGCCGCGCTGCAGGCGATCACGCCGATCTTCGATGAGATGTATCTGGGCCGGATTCCGGTGGCCGAGGCCCTGGCCCGGGCGCAACGCGAGGCGGACACGGCCGCCACCCAGCGGTGAGGCGGACTCAGATGCGGCTGTGGTCGGTGTAGGGCGTGCGTGGACCGAACTTCGGTTTGCGTGCGAAACCCGCCAGGCCGAGCAGCCGCACGGCCCGATAGCGGTGCGGGCGCAGCGGTTCCAGATACTCGACCATCTCGTCATCGTCGATCGGGCGGTCGAGCAGGGTCCAGCCGACGGTCGCGGCCAGGTGAAAGTCGCCCACCGACAACGCATCCGGGTCACCGAAGGCCCGCTGGGCGATCTCGGCGGCCGTCCACACGCCGATGCCGGGCACGGTGCGCAACCGATGCGCGGCCTCGGCGTGGCCGAGCGCGGCCGCCTGCTCCAGCTTCGGCGCGATGCGGGATGCCAGCACGATGGTCTTCGACCGTTGCGGACCGACATTGGCCCGGTGGTACACCCAGGACGGGATATGCCTCCAGGTCTCGGCGTCGGGCATGACGCGCAGACCCTGCGGAGCCGGGCCGGGCGCGGGAGTGCCATAGCGCCACACCAGTTTCCGCCAGGAGTCGTGGGCGGTCTTGGTGTGCACCTTCTGTTCCAGCACGGCCGGGACCAGCGCCTCCCACACCAGACCGGTGCGCAGCATGCGCAAGCCCGGATTGCGGCGGTGCGCCTCGGCGACCATGGGGTGCTCGGGCGCGAAGTCGCTGACGTCCTCGTCCAGGCAGAGCATCTCGGGCAGGCGCTCGAGGAACTCCTCCGCGCCGGGACCCCACGCCCGGGCGTCGACGCTCGTGCGGTCGGATTGGCGCAGCCGGTAGGTGACCTCGCCCGAGACCATGCGCGACGCGTGCCAATGCGAGCCGTCGGGGGTTTCACGGTGGCAGGGATCCCCGAAGCCGCGACGCAGCGGAGAGATGGTGGCGGCCAGGTCGAGTGGCCGATCGGAGGTGAGGGTGCGGGTGCGCTCGCGGGCGGTCGATGCGAGCGGCGCTGAAGTCACCGCGTCATTCTATTGGTAACGCGACTATCGAAAGCCGCGATGTTCAGTCCGATTGTCCCGCCTATTCAGCAAACGGGCGGCATTCAATGTTCGGATGAGGGAAGGGCACCCGCTTCGGCGGGTGCCCTTCAGTCCAGAAGGAACTGGGCGAGGTGGCGGAAGGTACGACCCGCCAGCTGCTCGGCCTGGGTCCGACAGGAGAATCCGTCGGCAATCAAGATCGAATTCTCCGAGCTCGCCCGGAGCGCCGGGAGCAGGCCGTTCTCGGCCACTGCGACCGAAATGTCGTGATGACCCCGCTGCATTCCGAAATTTCCGGCAAGTCCACAGCATCCGGTGATTTCGGTCACCGTCGCACCGGTCGCGCGCAGAATTCGACGATCCGCCTCGAAACCGAGCGCCGCGTGCTGGTGGCAGTGCGGCTGGACCAGGACGGTGCATCCGGAGCGGTCGGGAGGCCGCCACCCGGGTTGGGTCTCGAGGAATTCGGACAGGGTGCGGATCGCAGCTGCCACCGTGGCGGCCCGGGGATCATCCGTCAGCAGGCGCGGGAGATCCTCCCGCAGGGCGGCCGTGCACGAGGGCTCCAGGCCCACCACCACGCCGCCCGAGCGGACGTGCGCGTCGAGGGCATCGACGGTGGCGCGCAACCGCTTTCGCGCGCCGTCGAGCTGGCCGGTGCTGATCCAGGTGAGGCCGCAGCAGACGCGGCGGTCCGGGATATCCACCCGATGACCGAGCGACTCGATCAGTTTCACCGCGGCACGGGCGATCTCGGGATCGAACGCATCGGTGAAGGTGTCGATCCACAGCATCACCCCCGGCTCGCCGGCACTCGAACCCGGCCGCCAGGAGCGGCGAAAACTGGTGTCCGCCAAGGTCGGTACCTCGCGCCGCGGATCCATCCCGGCCAGTCGCAACCCGAACCGGCGCAGCGGGCCGATACCGCCCGCCTTGTTCACCGGCCCCGGCAGCCGGGTGGCCGCGCCCAGCCACTGCGGCAATCGGCCCAGGGAGTAGTGGTCGATCGGGCGGAGCCTGCGCCGATAGCGGCGGTACAGCGTCTCGGATTTATAAGTCGCCATGTCCACCCCGGCGGGGCAGTCCGAATGACATGCCTTGCAGGACAGGCAGAGATCCAGCGACTCGGCCACGGCGTCGGAACGCCAATCCAGTGCCCCGCGCACGACCTCCTGCAGCACGCGGGACCGGCCCCGCGTGCTGTCCTTCTCGTCGGCGGTGGCCAGATACGACGGGCACATGAAACCGCCGGAGGCGTGGTTGTCGGCTCGGCACTTGCCCACACCGACGCAGCGGTGCACGGCCGTGGCCAGATCACCGTCGGCGGGGAATGCGAAACCGCCGGTCGTGGGCAGTGGCCGCAGCCCGGCCAGCCGCAGATCGGCGTCGAGGGGACGCGGGCGCACGAGCACACCGGGATTCAGCACGTCGCCGGGATCGAAGAGGGCCTTGAACCCGGAGAAGGCATCGAGCGCCTGCTGGGAGTACATGTGCCGCAACAGTTCCGATCGGGCGCGGCCGTCACCGTGCTCACCCGAGAGGGAGCCGCCGAATTTCACCACCTGCCGCGCGGCGTCCTCGAGGAAGGCCCGGAAGCGTTGTGGCGCATCGGCGATGGGCAGGTCCAGGCGGACGTGGATGCAGCCGTCGCCGAAATGCCCGTACAGCAGTCCGTCGAGGCCGTGCTCGCGGGTGAGCACCTCGAAGTCGCGCAGGTAGTCGCCCAGCCGATCCGGCGGCACGGCCGCGTCCTCCCAACCCGGCCAGGCCGGGTGGCCGTCGGGGGTCCGACCGGCCAGACCCGCACCATCGGCTCGAATGCCCCACAGCGACTGCGCCTCCGCCTTGTCCAGGACCACCCGGGAGTCCAGCGCATGTGCCCTCGACCGCAATAGTTCGGCCTGTTCCCGGGCCTGTTCGGCGGTGTCACCGGCGATTTCGACCAGCAGCCAGCCGCCCCCGCGCGGGAGTGCGGGCACCGCGCCGCGATGGGTCCGCACCACATCGACCAGGCGGGCATCCATACCCTCGACCGCCAACGGGCGTACCGCCATGACCGCGGCGATATCGTCGGCGGCCGTGGGCATATCCGGATAACCGAGGACCACCAGGGCCGTCGCCGTGGGCACCGGAACCAGGTCGACGGTCGCCTCCAGCAGCAGCCCGCAGGTGCCCTCGGTACCGACGAAGGCCCGGGCGACGGACGAACCGCGTTCCGGCAGTAGATGTTCCAGTGCGTAACCGGATGCCTGCCGTTCGAATCGCCCCAATTCGGTGCGGATGAGCGCCAGGTGCGCGCGAGCGAACTCGGCGAGTCCCGCGACCACGGTCAGATCGTCGCCCAGGGTGCGCTCGATTCCGAGACCATCCAGAATTCGCAACTCCCGCACCGTATCCGAGGTGCGTCCCCACGCCACCGCACGCGGGCCGCAGGCATTGTTGCCGATCATCCCGCCCAGGGTGCAGCGGTTCTGCGTGGAGGGATCGGGTCCGAACCGGAGCCCGTGCGTCCCGGCCCGCCGCTGCAGCGTGGCCAGCACCACCCCCGGCTGCACCCGCGCGATCCGCCGATCGGGATCGAGCTCCAGGACGGCGTTCATGTGCCTACTGAAATCGAGCACCAGACCCGGTCCGATCGCATTGCCCGCCACCGAGGTTCCCGCCCCGCGCGCGGTCACGGCCAATCCCTCGGCCCGCGCCACGTCCAGGGCAGCCGTCACATCGGCCGCGTCCCGCGGGAACACCACCCCGCGCGGCAGCACCCGATAGTTCGAGGCGTCCGAGGAGTACTCGGCCCGCCGGCGCGGATCAGTGTCGACCTCGCCGGTCATCGCCCCGCGCAACGCTCGCTCCCACGCCTCGCTCACGGCTCAACCCTATGCGCGGTGGCCGCCACGGGCGCTCACGCCAACCGCCGGGTCGTCCACCGAACTCGAGTCGGCGCGGCGGCGCGCTTCGTCCGGACCCTCGATCCGCGTCAGTTCGCGCCGGCGCGCGGATTTTCGCCCAGCGCGAACGCTCGACCCGGGCGGATGGGGTTGATCTGAACCTTTGTTGAGGTCTTAGTGTCGGTGGTGTGGGGTTCGATGGAACCCGGACGTGAGGAGCGGGGATGAGTATCGAATCCGTGGGTTGGAGCCAGCTGTACCGGCAGATGAACGCGCCCACCGAGCAGCGGCCGTTGCGGTTGGCGACAGCGCGGCGGATTCTGGCCTTCGCGCGCCCGCATCATCGGCCGCTGGTGGCGTTCCTGGTGCTCAGCATCGCCTCGGCGCTGCTGGCCGTGGCCACCCCGGTGCTGGCCGGGCGAGTGGTCGACGCGATCGTCGGGCACGGCGCGCCACGCACGGTGATCGTGCTGGCGGGAATCATCGCGGCCGTCGCGGTGCTGGACGCCGGGCTGGGCATCGTGATCCGCTGGCTGTCGGCGCGCATCGGGGAGGGGCTCATCTTCGATCTGCGCACCGCGGTGTTCGATCACGTCCAGAAGATGCCCATCGCCTTCTTCACGCGCACCCGGACCGGCGCACTGGTGAGCCGGTTGAACAACGACGTCATCGGGGCGCAGCGGGCCTTCAGCACCACACTGTCCGGGGTGGTCACCAATGTGGTGACCCTCGCGCTCACCCTCGCCGTCATGCTGCGGCTGTCCTGGCAGATCACCCTGCTCGCGCTGGTGCTGCTGCCGGTGTTCGTGGTGCCCGCGCGGCGCATGGGTGAGCGCATCGCCGGCATCCAGCGCGAGGCCGCCGGGCTGAACGCGGCCATGAGCACCCAGATGACCGAGCGGTTCTCCGCGCCGGGCGCGACGCTGGTGAAGCTGTTCGGCCGACCGCGCCAGGAGTCCACGGAATTCGGCCTGCGCGCCGGGCGGGTGCGCGATATCGGCGTCCGCACCGCCATGCTGCAGACGGTGTTCGTCACCGCGCTCACCCTGGTGTCCGCGCTGGCATTGGCCCTGGTCTACGGGCTCGGCGGCTATCTCGCCCTGAAGGGTGAACTGGAACCCGGTGCCGTGGTGGCGCTTTCGCTGCTGCTGACCCGCCTGTACACGCCGCTCACCGCGCTGGCCAGCGCCCGGGTGGACGTGATGTCGGCGCTGGTGAGCTTCGAGCGGGTCTTCGAGATCCTGGATCTGAAGCCGCTCATCCAGGATTCGCCGCTGGCCGTGCCGGTCCCCGCGGGCCCGGTGGCGGTCGAGCTGGACGACGTCAGCTTCGGCTACCCATCGGCGGACAAGGTGTCGCTGGCCTCGCTCGAGGATGTGGCCACGCTCGACACCCGCGGCGGCGAGGAAGTGCTGCACCAGGTTTCGCTGCGCGCCGAACCCGGACAGCTGGTGGCGCTGGTCGGCTCCTCGGGCGCCGGGAAATCCACCATCGCGCAACTGGTCTCGCGGCTCTACGACGTGGACTCCGGCGCGGTGCTGCTGGGCGGCAAGGATGTGCGCGAGTTGACCGGTCAGTCGATCCAGGACACCGTCGGCCTGGTGACCCAGGACGGCCACCTGTTCCACGACAGCATTCGCGCCAACCTGCTGCTGGCGCGCCCGGAGGCCACCGAAGCCGATCTCTGGGATGCCTTGGAGCGCGCCCGGTTACGCGAGCTGCTCGAATCCCTGCCCGACGGCCTGGATACCGTGGTCGGCGAGCGCGGCTACCGTCTCTCCGGCGGCGAACGCCAGCGGCTCACCATCGCCCGCCTGCTGCTCAAACAGCCCCGCGTGGTGATCCTGGACGAGGCCACCGCCTCACTGGACTCCACCTCCGAGGCCGCCGTCCAGGAGGCCCTGGCCGAGGCGCTCGACGGCCGCACCGCCCTGGTCATCGCCCATCGCCTGTCCACCATCCGCAATGCCGACCAGATCCTGGTGCTCGAGCACGGCCGCATCGTGGAGCGCGGCACCCACGCGGAACTCCTCGCCGCCGAGGGCCGCTACACCGAGCTCTACCGCACCCAGTTCGCCGACGCGAGCGCGCCCGCCGTGGCGTAGGCGCCCGTCGTGGCGCAGGCCGCGGACCTGCGGCTTGCCGAACCGGCAAAAGGAGTGGGGCTCCCGGCCCACGGGCGGATAGCGTCGGGAGCATGGGTTCTCATTCGCACGGACAGGCAGACACGCACGGGCACCAGCATTCCCACGGACATGGGCACGGTCACGGGCACACGCACGACGGCATCGACTGGGCGACCATGATCCCCGACCTGCAGCGCGATGACGCGATGTCGGCCGCGGCCAACGCGGAGATCGCCTCGCGGCTGATCGATGCGATCCACGTCGGGCCCGAGGCGACCGTGCTGGATATCGGGGCGGGCGCGGGCGGCCAGAGCGTGGCGTTCGCGCGGGAACTGCTCGCGCACGGCGGCGGGCGGCTGGTCATCGTCGACGCGGTGCCGGAGCTGCTCGAGGTGGCGCGGCAGGCGGTGAAGGTCGCGCTCGACGGCGACGACCGCGTCCGGGTGGAAACCGTGCTGGCCGATGCCGCGGCGGCCGATTTCGGTGCGGGACTGCCGGAGGCGGATCTGGTGTGGGCCTCGCGCTCGGTGCATCACCTGCCCGACCAGCAGGCGGGCACCGCGCGGCTGGCGGGGCTGCTGCGGCCGGGCGGCTGGCTGGCACTGGCCGAGGGCGGGCTGGCGATGCGGTGTCTGCCTTGGGATCTCGGCGTCGGCACGCCCGGCCTGCAGGATCGCCTGCTGGCGCTGCGCGACGCGGGATTCGCGCAGATGCGCGCCGAAATCACCGGTTCGACACCCATGCCCTACGGCTGGAATGTGGCGCTGAGCCGAGCCGGGCTCGAGCAGGTGACCTCCTTCAGCGTGCTCACCGACCACCCCGCGCCGCCGGCCCCGGCCGTACGCGAGAGCGTCATCGCGTGGTTGAGCGGTTTGACCGAACGGGTCGGCGACCGCGTCTCCGAGGCGGACCGGGCCACCCTGACGGCCCTGCTCGACGCCGGCGCCGACACGTATGTCGGTGCGCGCGAGGACATTTACATTCTCGGCGCGACCACGGTCTTCCTGGGTCGTCGATAGCGCTCGCGCTGGGTCGTCGATAGCGCTCGCGCTGGGTCGCCGATAGCACGCTGACATGGTTCGGGACGGTCGTGACCCGGCCGTGCCCGAACCGACACCGTGTTGTGCCCGCCGAGGCCGATCTGACGTCCCGAAATGCCCTGCTATGCGGCATAATTCGAGCTCCCATGGCATAACTCACATGATCGTTTCACATGCCAGGGGGAGGAGTTTCGGTGACCCGTACCAAGGAGCAGCGGCAGACGCCCGCCGTTCGTGTCGACGATGTCGAGCGCATGTTCGGTGCGCGGCGATCTCAGCCCAGCACCGACACGCCTCCGCTGGAACTACGGGCATCGGGCGGAACCAAACGCACCGACGAGGACTGGGTCGTCCCGAAAAAGCTGATGGCCGAATGTGTTTCGGGAAAGCTGGTGGTCGACTTCACCCAGGCCCGCTGCTCCCGTCGCGAGATCGACATCCAGGTGACCGCCGGTGCGGGGGCGATCGTGCTCATCGTGCCGCGCGGCTGGCGGGTCGATCTGGACGGCGTGACGCCGGGTGAGGGCACGGTGGCGAATCGGGTCAAGCTGCCGCGCTTCCCGGGTGCGCCGCTGATCCGGGTGGTGGGCCGGGTCGAGACCGGAGTGGTGAAGGCCCGCTACGCCTATCGCTCGCCGCTCATGTGGTTGCGCCGGTCCCGCTGACCGTTCATTTCCTCGGGCGCTGCCGCGGATCCCGGCATTTCGGGAGACCATGCGGTATGACGGAGGGGTGACACGCTGGCTGCTGCACGTCGACCTCGACCAATTCCAGGCCGCGGTCGAATTCCGGCGGCATCCGGAGCTGCGCGGTCAGCCGGTCATCGTGGGCGGGAACGGCGACCCCGCCGAACCCCGCAAGGTGGTGTCCTGCGCGTCCTATCCCGCCCGGGCCTTCGGGGTGCGCGCGGGCATGCCGCTGCGCACGGCCGCGCGGGTCTGCCCCGAGGGTGTGTTCCTGCCCCAGGATCTGGCGTTCTACGCCGAGGCGTCCGAGGAGATCATGGCGCTGCTGCGCACCTTCCCCGGACGGGTCGAGGTGCTGGGCTTCGACGAGGCGTTCCTCGCGGTCGACACCGACGAGCCGGAGGAGTTGGCGCGCGAGATCCGGGCCGCCATCGCCGAATTGGACCTGACCTGCGCGGTCGGCATCGGAGACAACAAGACTCGGGCCAAGCTGGCGACCGGGTTCGCCAAAGCGGTCGGCAAGACGGGGCAATCCGGCGAAGCGGTGGACCCGGACACCGGAACCGGCATCTTCCGGCTCACCGCCGACAACTGGGTCGAGCTGATGGCGCACCGGCCCACCGGCGCACTGTGGGGAATCGGCGCGCGGATCGCGAAACGCCTGAGCGGCTTGGGCATCGAGACCGTCGCCGACCTGGCGGCCGCCGACCGGAAGGCACTGGCCGCGGAGTTCGGGCCGAATACCGGCCCCTATCTCTGGGTACTCGGCCACGGTGCGGGCGACACCGATATCTCCGAACCCCGAGAGCCGGTGGGCCACAGCCGATCCGAGACGTTCCCGCGGGACCTCACCGAACGCGACGAGATCGATGCCGCGGTGGTCCGGCTGGCCGCGCAGGTCGCGGAGGAGACCGTGGCCGAGGGCCGGGGCATCGGGCGGGTCAGCGTGACGGTGCGGACCAAGACCTTCTTCACCCGGAGCAAGCAACGGAAACTGCCCGCGCCCACGGCCGATGTGGACGAGATCGTGCAGATCGCGCTGGAGGTCCTCCATCAATTCGAGCTGGATCGACCTATCCGGTTGCTGGGGGTCCGCGTCGAGTACGCCATGCTGTGATCAGGTTTCACCGACGGAAGGCTTTCAGATGGATTCAGCATCGCGCAGCGATTCCCGCAGGGGCGGCGGCGGGGCGACGGGTGGGCGCGACTACGAGAACATCCTGTTCGAGCACCAGGGCCCGATCGCCCGCATCACCCTGAACCGGCCCAACGCCGCCAATGGCATCGATCAGGCGCTCGCGGACGAGCTGGTGCGCGCGGCCGAGTACTGCTCGGAGGATCCGGCCGTCAAGGTCGTGGTGCTGACCGGTGCCGGGCGGTTCTTCTCGGCGGGCGGCGACGTCCGGGCCATGGCCGAGGCCGACAATGCCGGCCGGTTCATCGAGAAGCTGGCCGAGACCCTGCATCACGCGGTGTCGGCGCTGGCCCGGATGGACGCACTGCTGATCGTGGGCGTCAACGGCACCGCGGCGGGCGCCGGATTCAGCCTCGCGGTGGCCGGCGACCTGGTGGTGGCGGCCGAATCGGCCAAATTCACCATGGCCTACACCAAGATCGGCCTCAGCCCGGATGGCGGCGCGTCCTACTACCTGCCGCGGCTCATCGGCCTGCGCAAGGCCCAGGACCTGATGCTCACCAACCGCACCCTGACCGCGCCCGAGGCGCTGGACTGGGGCCTGCTGCACCGGGTGGTGCCCGATGCCCAGCTGACCGAGGCGGTCGAGGCCTTCGCCCAGGAATTCGCGACCGGACCCAAGGGCTCCAACGCGAATGTGAAGAAGCTGCTGCTGGTCTCGGGCCAGCACACGCTCGAGGAGCAGCTGAACACCGAGGCCGGCTTCATCACCCACTGCGCCGAATCCGCCGACGGCCAGGAGGGCATTGCCGCCTTCACCGGCAAGCGCGCCCCGAAATTCGCCTGAGCTCGGCCGCTTTCACCGACTTGACCAGCGCGTGGAGTCCTATGCTCGGGGCATGGAGTTCCAGGCGATGGTGGCACACGAAACCAAGGACGGGATCGCCCTGATCCGGGAGGAAGTCAGCGACGATTTCCTCATGCCCGGCGAGGTGACGATCAAGGTGCACTACACGAGCGCGAACTACAAGGACGGGCTGGCCATCACACCGGGTGGCGGGGTGGTGCGCCAGTACCCGCTCATCCCCGGCATCGACCTCACCGGCGAGGTATTCGCTTCCACCGATCCGGAATTCGCGCCCGGCGACCTGGTCGTCGCGCACGGGTACGAGATCGGCGTCTCCCATCACGGCGGCTTCGCCGAATACGCGCGCGTCCCCGCCGGATGGGTGGTCAAGCTCGAGGGTCTGACCCCGCGCGAGGCCGCGGCCATCGGCACCGCCGGTTACACGGCCGCGATGAGCGTGCAGGCGCTGCTCGACCGGGGTCTCACCCCGGAGGCGGGCCCGGTGCTGGTGACCGGCGCGACGGGCGGCGTGGGCAGCGTGGCGGTCGACATTCTCGCCGGACTCGGCTTCGAGGTGATCGCCTCGACCGGCAAACTCGGTGCGGGCGAGCTGCTTTCGACCCTCGGCGCGAACTCGGTGATCGGCCGCCTGCCCGGTGAGGGCGAGAAGCTGCGCGCGCTCGGCAAGGCCCAGTGGGCCGCCGCGGTGGACAGCGTCGGCGGCACGTCCCTGGCCCACGTGCTCAGCACCGTCAAATACGGTGGCGCGGTCGCGGTTTCGGGTCTCACCGGCGGTTCCGACCTGCCCACCACGGTCATGCCCTTCATCCTGCGCGGAGTCTCACTGCTCGGCATCGACTCCGCGCACTTCCCGATCGCGCAGCGGCGCGATCTGTGGGCCCGCCTGGCCAAGGACCTGAAGCCCCGGCATCTCTCGCTGCTGGAGAACTACGCCCCGATCACCGAGGCGGAGGCCGTCCTGCACTCCATCCTGGACGGAACCCATTCCGGCCGCACCGTTCTCGGCGTGGCGGGGGAGTTCTAACCGACGATCGCCCGGACGAGGTTGTGGTCGGACGCTCCGGCCACATCCTCGACGGTCAGCTCGCGCACCGGGATCCCGCGCGTGGCAATGTGATCGATGAACTGTGACTTCGACCCGGAATCCCGGGGCCGGGTCGGGAGGGCATCCGGCGCGAACTCGGCGACCGCGTACTCCGGCCCCAGCGCCGCGATCAGCTCATCCCGGCCGATATTGAAATCGCCGAGCAGCACGGCCGGTCCGGTCGGGGTGAGTTCGCGCAATCGGGCCAGCTGGCCGCCGCGGCGCCGGTCGCCGCTGACATGGGTGGCGACGATCCGCAGCCCGTCGAGCTCGATCGCCAGCGCGCCCTTACCCGGATCGAGGGCGAAATCGAAAGGCTCGACGGCCACCTGCCGCGCGGTGCCGTCCACCAGGATCACCAGATGCTCGCTGCGCTGGTCCAGCACGTTGGGCCGTCGGCGAGGAGTGGGCACCCGGGGGTAGTCGAGCACATGAAACTCCCTGGCGGGCAGCGCCTTCCGCAGGCTCGCCAGCTGATCGCCGCTGACCTCCATGAGCGCGACGACCGTCTCGGAACGGGCCGCGACCGCGGCGGTCACGGCCGCGATGCGCTCGGCTTCCTCCGGCCACCCGGCGGCGATATCGCTGTCCCAGTTGTCGGCGTGGACTCGGTGCAGAACATTCCAGGTGGCAACGGTGATCACCACAGCACCCTATGAGATCCCCACGGACCGTGTCGCTTTCGTTTCATGTGAAACAACGATGTTCGCTCGCCGGTTGCCGATTCAGCCCGCTTCGGCCAGCACCTCCAGCGCGGCCGAGAGCTGCGGCAGCGCGGGCGCACCGTAGGAGGAGGCGATCTCGGCCAGCGCGCGGGCCAGGTGCGGAGCGATGCCCGCCGCCGGAAGCAGCTCCTCGGCCAGGACGATTCCGCCCACGATGTGCCCGGCCTTGATGCGCTGGTCCCGGGTGACCTCGTAGCGCCAGGAGCCGATCTGGACCCGCTCGGGCTCCGAACGGAACATCGACTTGCGGGCCGGAGTCCGGGTAACTCCGGGGACGCCGGAGAAGACAGTGAAGACCAGGCCCAGGCCGCCGGGACCGCCGAGCGCAGCGTTGATGGCGCGGGCGGCGGCCTCGGTGTCGAAATCGGTCACGAGTTCATTCCGAGGGTGAACTGCGGGGTGATCGGGTCGCCCTCGTTGATGCGGCGGATGGCGGTGCCGGAAGCGTAGAACTCGACCGTGTGATAGCCCCAGGCGTAGTTGGAGATATCGAAGCTCACGCCGGTCACACCGGTCGCGCCGTCCCGCTCGGCCTCGGCCTGCATCCGGGACATGGCCAGCTCGCGGGCCTGATAGTTGCCCTGGGTCCACTGGGGCATCTCCATATTGCGGCCCATCTGGCTGAGCATCTGGCGGAAGCCCTGCACGGCGACATGGAACACACAGTTGCCCATGACGAACGCGACGGGTGCGTAACCGGTGCGCATGAGCGTCACCATGTCCTGGCCCGAGAGGTGGCTGGTGAACGCCTGACCGTTCGGACGGCGGTAGCTGCCAGGGGATTTCGCGTAGCGGACGGCGGTGCCGACCGCTATGAACTCGAGGTGCTCGAGGGATTCGCCGTGCTGCCGCCACTCCAGGCGGACACCCACCACACCATCGGCCTTCAGCGCGTCGGCCTCGGCCTGCATGCGGGACATGGCATTCCAGCGCGCCCGATAGGTGGCCTCGGTGAGGACCGGAAGTTCTTGCTGCTGCCGGATTCCGGTGAACTGGAAACCGACGTGATAAACGGAGACGCCCATCACCAGATCGATGGGTTCGAAGCCCGCACCGTGCAAGAGCGCGAACTCGTTGACCGAGAGATCCGAGGTGAAGATGCGATTCGCGTGCGAGAGGCGCTCGCCCGCGACCTGATCGAGCTGCTGCGGCTGCTGACTCGGCTGATTCGGTTGCATCGTTTTCGCCCTCCGTCGGAACCCCGATGAATCCCTAACGAGGGTACGACCCGGTCTGGTTCCTGGCCTGCCGAAACGACAGGAGCCGTGCGTGTTCACAGAACACGCACGGCTCCTGCTCGAGCGGGTTTACGCGGTGGCGCTCAGCTGCCGCCCGTCGTAGGCCGGTTCCGCCACCGGCTCGATGGCGTAGGCCAGGATCTCCGCCACGTCGGCGACGGGACGGACATCCAGGGCGGCCAGCACCTCGGCCGGGACCTCGTCCAGATCCGGCTCGTTGCGGGCCGGGATGAACACGGTCTTCAGGCCGGCGCGCTGGGCGGCGAGCAGCTTCTGCTTCACGCCGCCGATCGGCAGCACCCGTCCGTTCAGCGTGACCTCACCGGTCATGCCGACGTCCGCGCGGACCTGGCGACCCAGGGCCAGCGACACCAGGGCTGTGACCATGGTGACGCCCGCGGACGGCCCGTCCTTCGGGACCGCGCCCGCCGGGAAGTGGATGTGGATATTGCGATCCAGCACCTTCGGCTCGATGCCGATCTCCTCCAGGTGGGAGCGGACGTAGGTCAGGGCGATCTGCGCGGACTCCTTCATGACGTCGCCCAGCTGGCCGGTCAGGGTCAGCGAGCGGTCGCCCTCGGCGGCATTGGCCTCGATGTAGAGGACGTCGCCGCCCGCGCCGGTCACGGCCAGACCCGTCGCCACACCGGGGACCGCGGTGCGTTCCACCCCGTCGGGGGTGAAGCGCGGACGGCCCAGGTAGTCCTTCAGGTCACCCAGCCCGATCACCAGTTTCCCGGTGGCCGAGGCGGATTCGCCGTCGTAGCCCAGGTCCTTGTCGTAACCCAGTCCCTCCGGCACGAATTCGCCCTTGACGATGACGCTTTCGGTGTCGGAGATGTCCGCCGACTCCGACAGCTTGGTCGCGGCCTTGCGCAGCGCCTTGGCGATCAGCCGCTCCATCTGCCGCACACCGGCTTCCCGGGTGTAGTTGGCGGCGACCTCGCGCAGCGCCTCGTCCGTGATCGAGACCTCCTCGGCGGTCAGGGCATTGCGCTCCAACTGCCGCGGGATCAGGAAGTCGCGGGCGATGGCCACCTTGTCGGCCTCGGTGTAGCCGTCCACGCTGATCAGCTCCATGCGGTCCAGCAGCGGGCCGGGGATCGTCTCGAGGACGTTCGCGGTCGCGATGAACAGCACGTCGGACAGGTCCAGATCCAGGTCCAGGTAGTGGTCGCGGAACGTGTGGTTCTGCGCCGGATCCAGCACCTCCAGCAGGGCCGCCGCGGGATCGCCGCGGAAGTCGCTGCCGACCTTGTCGATCTCGTCCAGCAGGACGACGGGGTTCATCGAGCCCGCCTCCTTCATGGCGCGCACGATGCGGCCGGGCAGCGCGCCCACGTAGGTGCGCCGGTGACCGCGGATCTCGGCCTCGTCGCGCACGCCGCCCAGGGCGACGCGCACGAACTTGCGGCCCAATGCCCGTGCGACCGATTCACCCAGCGAGGTCTTGCCGACGCCGGGCGGACCGACCAGCACCAGCACCGCGCCGGAGCCGCGTCCGCCGACCACCTCCAGGCCGCGGGCGGCCCGGCGGGAGCGCACGGCCAGGTACTCGACCATGCGGTCCTTGACCTCGTCCAGGCCGTGGTGATCTGCGTCCAGCTGGGCGCGGGCGGCCGAGACATCGGTGGAGTCGGTGGTTTTCACCGTCCACGGCAGTTCCAGGACGGTGTCCAGCCAGGTGCGGATCCAGCCCGTCTCGGGGCTCTGATCGCTGGAACGCTCCAGGCGACCGACCTCGCGCAGGGCCGCTTCCTTCACGTCCGCGGGCAGGTCGGCGTTCTCGACGCGGGTGCGGTAGTCCTCCGCGCCGTCCGGTTCGTCCTCGCCCAGCTCCTTGCGAATCGCGTTGAGCTGCTGGCGCAGCAGGAACTCGCGCTGCTGCTTCTCCAGCCCCTCGCGCACGTCCTCGCTGATCTTCTCGCTGACCTCGGTCTCGGCGATGTGCTGGGTGGTCCACTCGATCAGCTTGGTCAGCCGCGCGAAAGTGTCCGGGGTGTCCAGGATTTCGCGCTTCTGATCATTGGTCAGGTACGACGCCCAGCCGGCCGCGTCGGCCAGGGTGGACGGATCGTTCATCTGGTTGACCGCGTCGATGACCTGCCACGCCTCGCGGCGCTGCAGAACCGACACGACCAGCTTCTTGTATTCGGCCGCAAGCTCTTTGGTGCGGCCGTCGGCGGCCGGGATCTCGACCGGCTCGGCCTCGACCCACAGCGCCGCGCCCGGCCCGGTCACGCCGTGGCCGATCTTGGCCCTGCTCTCGGCCTTCAGCACCGCCGCAGGCGCGCCGCCGCGCATCCGGCCGACCTGTTCGATGGTGGCCACGACGCCGTAGGTGGCGTATCCCTCGTCCAGCCGAGGCGCGACCAGCACCTGGTTGACCTTGCCCGCGCGGGCGGCATCGATGGCGGCCTGCGACGACTCGTCCAGCTCGATCGGCACGACCATGCCGGGGAGCACGATCGGATCGGTCAGGAACAGGACCGGCAGGTTCGTTGGTGTAGTCACGTCTTCGACCCCTTCCAAGGTTGAGCGTTACCTACTCAACCCAAGGGGTATACCGATTGTTCCGCGCCTGTGTTCGCCGGGGGCGAACATGGATCAGTCCAGGTCAGATTCTGTTTTCGGAAAAGTGTTGACGCGATTGGCTAAAGCGATTAGCTTTATGGCTATCGCAGTTAGCTCCTCTCAGAGAGTGAAAGACCATGACGCAGTACGTGGATATCGACGGTGGCCGGATCGCTTACGACGAGACGGGCGAGGGCCCGCTGGTCGTGCTGTCGCACGGCATGGGTATCGACCGGAACGTCAACAAGCACCTGGTGCCGCTGCTGGTGGCCGCCGGATACCGGGTGGTCAACACCGATATGCGCGGGCACGGCGAGTCGAGCATGGGCTGGGCCTCGGTGACCGGGAAGGAAGCCATCAGCCGCACCGACGTGGCCAACGACCTGATCGCGGTCATCGAGAAGCTGGGCGGGGAGCCGGCCATTCTGATCGGACACTCGCTCTCCGGCGGGTCGGTCACCATCGCCGCGGCTCAGCGCCCGGATCTGGTGCGGGCGGTCGTGGAGATCAACCCGTTCACCCTCACCCAGAAGGCCGACCTCGGGGCCCTGCTGTTCAACGCCCGGCACCGCGGCGGCATGATTCCGCTGATGTCCACGATGATGTTCAAGAGCCTCGGCCAGTGGCTGAAGTACCTGACGGTGGCCATGCCCTCGCAGCCCGCCGACCGCGACGAGTACCTCGCCGAGGTCAAGGCCAAGCTGAGCGAGCCCGGCCGGATGGCCGAATTCATGAAGACCGGCAAGTCGACCCCCGCGGACGCGGAAGCCCAGGTCCCCAACGTCACTCAGCCGACGCTCGTCATCATGGGCGGCGCCGACCCCGACTTCCCGAGCCCCGAGGCCGAGGGTCAGCGCATCGTCGCCGCCCTGCCCGCCGGACTGGGCAGCCTGGGTCTGGTCGAGGGCACCGGCCACTACCCGCAGTTCGAGAAGGCCGAGGAGGTGGCCGCGCTGGTGCTGCCATTCCTGAAGGAAAACCATGCCTAGGGTGGGCCTGAATCGAACCGACGTCGTCGCCGCGGGGGCCGCCCTCGCCGACGACGTCGGATTCGGCAATCTGGCCCTGGGCACGCTCGCACAGCGCTTGGGAGTGCGAACACCCTCGCTGTACAAGCACATCGAGAGCCTGGCCGACCTGCAGCACGCGATCGCGGCGCTCGCCATGGCCGAACTCGACAAGCAGGTGCGCGACGCCATGCACGGGCTCTCCGGCAGCGCCGCGCTCGCCGCCTTCGCGAATTCCTTCCGCGACTACGTGGTCCGGCATCCGGGCCGCTACAGCGCCACCGTGGGTGCGAAGTTCACCGGGCCCGATGATCCACTGCTGCAATCGGGTTCCCGCGTCCTGGACTCCATGGCCGCGGTACTGCGCGGCTACGGCATCGACGAGGGCGAGATGGTGCACGCCCTGCGCACACTGCGCTGCACCTTCCACGGCTTCGCCACCCTGCAGGCCTCCGACGGCTTCCAGTGGAGCGGCGACTTCGAGGACAGCTTCGACTGGATGATCCGCTTCCTCGACCGCGGGCTCACCGAAATCGGCTCGCACTGAATCGTGAAATCGACTCGCACCGAATCGCGAAATCGGCTAGCACTGAATCGCGAAATCGGCTTGTACCGAACCGGATTGCGGGACCATGAATCCAACACTGGCAACGAAGGTGTTGGAGTGTCATGGAGCAGTTCATCTTCGACGGGACGCGCATCGCCTACACGCGGCAGGGGGAGACCGGCCCGCCCGTGGTCATGCTGCACAGCGCGGGGTCCTCTCATCTCATCTGGACCGCGCAGATGGCGGCGCTGTCCCGTGATTACCGTTGCTACGCCGTCGATCTGCCCGGATACGGGGAATCCGACAAGCCTCTCGACGGCTATACCCTCGAGCGCTACACCGAACTGATCTGCGCCTTCCTCCTGCAGCACGGGCTCACCGACGCCGGTTTGATCGGCAACTGCGTCGGCTCGGCCGTCAGCCTCACGCTGGCTCGCCGCTACCCCGAACTGTTCCGGGCCGTCATCGCCATCAACCCGCTGACGGAATCCACCGCCATGCACGGGAATTGGCGGCAAGGGGCCCGGCTCGCCCGCCGGCTGCCGGACGGCACCGCCCGGGTGCTCAGCGACTGGCACACCCCGCGCTGGGTGGCCCGCCGGACCGCGCGATCCTGGTTCACCACCCGTCGCGCCTATCGCGAATGCCCGTACGTCGCACCGCTGTCGTCGTCGGGGTTTCCGGCGCGGGCGCTCATCTACCTGGTGCGAGACCTGTCTTCCTTTGCCGCCCTGGATGATTGGCCCGACCGCGCCGACCTGCCGCCGGTGTGCGTGATCTGGGGCAACCAGAATCGCGTCCTGTCCGCGGCGGCCGGGCGCACCGTCAATGCGCGGCTGCGCCCCGACCGCGCCGAATACCTCGACGGCTGCGGCCATGTTCCCATGCTCGAGCGGGCCCCCGAGGTCACCGCCATCGTCACCGATTTCCTGGCCGCCCACCTCCCGGCCGACAGCAGGCCCTGAACCCTCGACCACGCCCGGGCTGACGGGTCGCCGCCTACCATGGCGGCCGGGGAGGACCCGAACCGGAACGAGGAGCATATGAGCACGATGCTGGCCGCACGACTACATCTGGGACCGCGTTCGGAGTCGCCGCGCTCGCGGCGGCTGGAGTTGAACGAGGTGCCGATTCCCGAACCGGGCCCGGATCATGTGCTGGTCAAGGTGGAGGCCGCGGGGGTGTGCCTGTCGGATGTGCACCTCATCGACGGAACGCTCACGCCGATGCTGCTGCCCGGGGACGTGGTGACGCTCGGGCACGAGGTCGCCGGGACCGTGCACACGCTCGGGCCGGGTGTCACCGGCGCGAAGGTGGGGGATCGAGTCGTGTTGCAGGCGGGGGAGAGCCGCGGCGCGGCCGTCTTCACGCGGGGTGTCGACTATGACGGCGGATGGGCCGAGTACACCCTCGCCCGCGTGGACACGCTGGTGCCGCTGCCGGACGAGCTGCCGTTCGAGCAGGCGTGCTTCATTCCCGATGCGGTGTCCACGCCATGGGCGGCCATCACCGCCACCGCCGAGGTGAAAGCCGGTGAGGCCGTGGGCGTTTGGGGCGTCGGCGGGCTGGGCGCGCACGGCGTGCAGTTGCTGCGGATGGTCGGCGCGGCCCCGATCATCGCCGTGGACCCGCTGCCCGCCGCCCGGGAACGGGCGCTGGAGTTCGGCGCGGACCTGGCTCTCGATCCGGCCGATCCCGACCTGCGCGCCAAGGTTTTCCAGGCCACCGGGGGCGGGCTCAACGCCGCCTTCGATTTCGCCGGCGTGGCTCCGGTGCGGGAGCAGGCCGTGCTCTGCCTCGCCCCGCAGGGCCGCTTGGTGCTGGTCGGGCTCACCGACAAGCCGATCACCATCACCGGCGGCACCATGTTCAGCTTCTTCCAGCAGCAGGTGCGCGGCCACTACGGCTCCGCCCCCGAAGACGTGGCCAAGCTGGTCAAACTCCAAGGACTGCAACGAGTCGACTTCTCCCGCTCGGTCAGCGCCGTCGTCCCCCTGGCCGACGCCGCCAAAGCCGTCCACGCCCTGGAAGCCAAGGAAGGCAACCCCATCCGTATCGTCCTGAAGCCGTAAGAGAACCTCATGAACCCGCGCCCCGGAATCACAAGTGATTCCGGGGCGGTGCAGTACTGGTAGAGCACACCGTTCGGCGTGTGCCGACCCGAGGTGGCAGGCTCGCCGTGCACCGAGAGAGGGATCATGCGGCCGGGTTGTTCGGCGGCGACGGCGGCACAGCGGCGGTGTCGTCGAAGGTCAGACCACCAAGGAATGCATCGGCTTCTTCGTTGGTACGCGGGTAGCCGGGTTCCGTCGGTTCGCTCATTGGTTGGCCCACGACACGACAGGTTCTTCCAGGCCACGACCTTTTGACAGCACCCCGGACCGATGAGAGTGTTGGGAGTCCGTTTTCTCACCATCAGCTCAGGGGGACGCTGCTATGACGACACTGGCCTCGGGGCTGTTCCTCGACTGGGAACAGATGACCGGCCAGTCGAAGGTCGTCGTCGATTTGATCAGCTTTCCGATCTTCAGCGCGATAGCCGGGTGGCTGACGAACTGGACCGGCGTGCTGATGTTGTTCTGGCCGGTGTATTTCAAGGGGTTCCGGGTGCCGGGGTTGGAGTACCTGTATCCCTACTTCCCGCGGCGGGTGCAGGTGCTGCCGACCTTCTCCGGGGATGGGAAGCGGCTCGGATTCCAGGGATTCATTCCGGCTCGGTCGGAGAAGATGGCCAGTATCTGCGTAGACAAGGCGCTCATGCGGATCGGAAGTCCGCGCGACTTCATCCACGAGCTCGATCTCGAGGGGATCGCCGACTACATCGCCGAGGTGGGGCGCAAACAGGTGCCGGCCATGGTCGACGAGATCATGAACCAGGAGAACCCGGATCTGTGGGGCGCGGTGCCCAAGGCGGTGCGCAATGTGCTCTATCAGCGGATCGAGCGCGAGCTGCCGACGCTGGCGCGGCGGGCCTTCGAGCAACTCGGGGACAATGTCGACCAGCTCATCGACATCAAGGACTTCGTCATCCGGTATCTGCGGGACAACCCGGAGATACTCAAGGACCTGACCACCACCATCGCCGCGCCGGAACTGAAGTTCATGGTGCGCATCGGCCTGCTGGGCGCGCCGTTCGGTCTGCTGCTGGCGCTGTATATGCAGGTGCACCACCGCATTCCGGTGCTGGGCTGGCTGCCCGGCTGGTTCGTCATTCTGTCCGCGGCGGCCGCGATCGGCGTGATCGTCAATGTCATCGCCGTCAAGGTGGTGTTCGAACCGGGTGATCCGCAGCCGCGGTACAAGTACCTGTGGAAGCAGGCGCTGCTGGCCAAGCGGCAGCCCGAGGCGGCCTCCGATCTGGCGAACATCCTGGCCTACCAGGTGTTGACGCTGCCGAACCTGGCCCGCGAACTGCTGGACGGCCCGAACGGCGACAAGACCCGGCAGCTGCTGGAACGGCTGATCTCCCAGGAGATCCACCGCCAGCTGGGGCCCACCCATTCGGTGGTGCGCACCGTGTTCGGCAAGCGGCAGTTCGACAATCTCAAGATCGGCGCGACCAGTGCCGCGGTCGGGCTGGCCCCGAGCCTGGCCGACGATCCGGAATTCGCGGCGGCCCAGGCCAAGAAGATCGACGAATTCGCCGCCCGCAAGCTGCAGCAGCTCACGCCGGGCGAGTTCATGGAGATGTTCTACGCCTCGGTCGAGCAGGACGCGTGGCTGCTGTATCTGCACGGCGCGGCATTGGGTCTGGTGGTCGGGGCCGTGCATCTGATCCTTTTCGGCTGGTAGGCAGCTCTTTTCGCCGGACCTGCACGCATCGACGAAAAATCAAGCACGCGTGCTTGCATTTTTCCGGCGTGGCTGCGATGCTGGCCCCGTGGCCGATCTCGAGGCATTGCTCGCCGACTTCACCGCCGAATGCGCCGCTCTCGATGCGCTGATCGCGGACCTGGATCCGTCCGAATGGCAGCGTGACACCCCCGCCGCCGGCTGGACCATCGCCCATCAGATCGCCCACCTGAACTGGACCGATCAGGTCGCCGCCGTGGCCGCGACCGATCCCGTCGAGTTCGACAAGCAGGTGCAGGCCGCCCTGCCCAAGATCCTCACCTTCGTGGACGAGGCCGCCGAGACGGGTGCGAAAACCCCTGCGCCGCAACTGCTCGCGGACTGGCGCCGGGACCGCGCGGCGCTGATCGACGCGCTGCGCACGGTCCCGGCGGGCACCAAGCTGCCGTGGTTCGGGCCGCCCATGAGCCCGGCGTCCATGGTGACCGCCCGCCTCATGGAGACCTGGGCGCACGGACAGGATGTGGCCGACGCCCTGGGCATCACCCGCGAACCCACCGCACGCCTGCGGCATATCGCCCACATCGGCGTGCGGACCCGCAACTTCGCGTACATGACGCACGGCAAGACCGCGCCCGCCGAGGAGTTCCGGGTCGAGTTGACCGCGCCCGACGGCGAGGTGTGGACCTGGGGTCCGGACGACGCGCCGCAGCGAATCACCGGTCCCGCCTTGGATTTCTGTCTGCTGGTGACGCAGCGCCGCCACTTCGACGATCTCGCGCTCGAAGTGCGCGGGGACGATGCCCGCGAATGGCTCGGCCTGGCGCAGGCCTTCGCCGGTCCCCCCGGTAGCGGCCGAGCGGCGGGTCAGTTCGCCTGACCCGCCGCCTATCCCGGCCTCCGACCAGAATCCCCAATTCCCACAGGGCTCTTCTTTTGGGAGCGAGCGAGCGCCAGCCTGGGTGCGCCGTGCCTGGTGCCGACCGGACGCCGTTGGCCGGAGGTCTCTTCGATGGCAGTCGAGTTGGCGCTCGCCGCTACCAGGTTTTTACCCAGCCGTTCGACGGGGAAAACCTGTTGATGTCCAACCTTTCCATCTTGTGATCCTGCTCTCATCGGGGGTGTGGTTTACCGGAGGTTACGTTCACCCCCGTAACCTGGACGGGCGTACGGCTTTCAATGGTGCGGGTCGCTGCGTCGTTCAGACGCAGGGGGACCAGGGGAGAGGGAAAGGACGCACCACGTCATGTCGCACGAACTCGCGACGCAGGCCGGCCGGTCGACCCGGCGCACGGCCCAGGCGTTCCGCTTCAGCGCCATCGTCACCGCGAGCATGGCCAGCATCGGACTGACGGTCGCGGCCGGGTCCTACATCGCCAATGAGATGGCACACGAACCCGGTCGGCTCGCCACGTCCACACCGGCCAACCGCCCGGCCCTGATCGAGCTCGGCGGCACCGACCGGCCGAATGTTCCGGCCGCCGCGCCGATCGCCGAGAAGGCCGATCTCGCTTCGCTTTTCACCAACCGTCCGCTGGAACCGGCGATGACGCAGGTGGTACCCGCCCGCGTCCCCGGCACCGGGGCCGCCGCCGCCACCACCGAGACCGCGCACCCGGTGGGCGGCCAGGTCCGGCTCGGCAGCACCTATCTGGGCGCACAGGTCGCGGCGGCACAGCACAATTCGGTGACGCTCACCGTCGACACCAATGCCTTCGCCATGCTCTCCGACGTACTGCTGCGCACCCCGCTGGGGGAGCAGCTGGGCATCACCATCGATCCGGCGGCGAACACCCAGCTGCGGACCGATGTGGACAGCCACGGCGACGTGACGCTGACCCTGTCGGATACCGGCCTCGGCCGCTACGGCGTGCAGATCGCGCGCCACCAGGTCCCGGCTCCCGCCGCGGACACGGAGACCGTCGCCGTGTGAGACTTCGCGGTGTGTACGACTACTGCGTGATCGGCGGGGGCATCGTCGGAGTGGCCACCGCGCACCGTATTCTCGAGCGCCATCCCGGAGCCAGCCTGCTGCTGGTGGAGAAGGCCGGACAGTTGGGCCTGCACCAGACCGGGCACAACAGCGGGGTCATCCATTCGGGCATCTACTACGAGCCCGGGAGCCTGAAGGCGCGGCTGTGCGTGCGCGGTGCGCGGCTCACCAAGGAATTCGCCGCGGCACACGACATTCCGTTCCGGGAGTGCGGAAAACTCCTGGTGGCCACCGATGCCGCCGAGCACGCGCGCATGATGGCGCTCTACGAGCGGTCGGTCGCCAACGGCGTCGAGGTGGAGTTGGTCGATGCCGCCGAGCTGGTGCGGCGGGAGCCGCGGATCACCGGGGTCGGGGCGCTGTTCGTGGCGAGCACCGGCATCATCGACTACGGCAGGGTCACCCGCGCGCTGGCCGACGAGGTGCGCGCGGCCGGGGGCGAGATCGAACTCGGCACGGAGATCACCGCCATCACCGAAACAGACTCAGCGGTAACCATTTCCGGTCCGTCCGGTAGCCGCCAGGCCCGTCGGCTCGTGGTGTGCGCGGGACTGCAGGCCGACCGGATGGCGCGGCTCGCGGGCCTGGACCTCGATTTGCGCATCGTGCCGTTCCGCGGCGAGTACTACCGGCTGCCCGCCGGGCGCAAAGATCTGGTGAACACCCTCATCTACCCGATTCCGGATCCCGAATTGCCGTTCCTGGGCGTGCATCTGAGCCCGACCATCGACGGCGAGCTGACCGTCGGCCCGAACGCGGTGCTGGGCCTGGCGCGCGAGGGCTACCGCAAGGGCAGCGTGAACCTGCGCGACGCCCGGGAGATCCTGGGCTACCGCGGTTTTCACAAGGTGGCCGCGGCCAATGTCCGCACCGGCTTGCGGGAAATGCGCAATTCCCTGTTCAAGCGCGGATATCTGGCCGAGTGCCGCCGCTACTGCCCGGAGCTGACCGCAGCCGATCTGCTGCCCCGCGAGGCGGGCATCCGCGCGCAGGCCGTGCTGCGCGACGGCACCCTGGTCCACGATTTCCTGCTCGAACACACCCCGCGCTCGGTGCACGTGCTCAATGCCCCGTCCCCGGCGGCCACCTCAGCCCTGCCCATCGCCGAGTACATCGCGGACCGATTGGAAGCTCCGTCCGATCGAGAACCGTTCAATAAATAGGATTGCTGTAGTACTTTTAAGGCAGCCGTGGGACAGGGAGCAGCCTATGGGCCATTTCAAGTACGCGAGTGACGTCGGAGCACCGGTGGAAGTCGCGTTCACATACACGGACAACCATCAGTTCGTGCCGGACTGGGCCTTCGGTGTGGCCGCCTTCGAGCCGATCGGGGATTCCGATCATGGCGCCGGAGCCGTCTTCGCCGCGACCCTGCGGGTCGGCCCGTGGCATCCCACCATCGAGTGTGAGATCACCGACTACCGCCGCAACGCGGTCATCGAGTACACACTGCGTCGACGCCGGACGGGGAAGCCGGCGTCGACGTGCTCCAACTTCTGTGTCATCACCCTGCGCTTCGACCCGCTCGGCTACGGTCGCGCCGTGCTGACCTCGGAGACCGAGTACTGGGTGCCGCGCGGACTCACCGGCAAGTTGCTCTCGAAGCTGGCCGCCGCATTGGTGCAGGCCACGGTCCGGCGGACCGAGTCGCAATTGCGTAGGGAGATAGAGGAATTCCACGGCACCGATCTTGTCGGCCGGATCGCGTAGGGTAGGCCGCATGATCATCGTGAGCACCGACGGATCATGCCTGCGCAATCCGGGCGGCGCGATCGGCTGGGCCTGGGTCAATCACGCGGGCGGCTCGGCCAGTGGCGGGGCCCCCGTGGGCACCAACCAGATCGCGGAGTTGCGCGCGCTCCTCGAGGCCATCCGAGCGCATCCCGGTGCGGAACCCCTGCTCATCGAGAGCGATTCGCTCTACGCCATCAAGTGCGCCTCCGAGTGGATCAACGGCTGGCGCAACAACGGCTGGAAGACCTCCACCGGCGCCGCGGTCAAGAACGTCGAGCTGATCCAGCAGATCGACCGCGCCATCGCCGGGCGTCCCGGGCCGGTCCGCTTCCGCTGGGTGCGCGGCCATGTCGGCAACTACTTCAACGAGCAGGCCGACTCACTGGCCGGGCAGGCCGCCCGCCAGGTCGCCGCCTCCGGCGTCGCCATCGAACCGGAGCAGCCGGAGCCATTAGACCCGGTGACCGAGCCGCTGCCGATCACCGAGCCCAAGACCGAACCCCTCCCCATCACCAAACCGGCCGAGCACAGCGAGATGGTCGGCGCCGGTGGGCATTCCGCGCCGCAGACCCCCCGCCGTCGCGCCGCGGCCGCGAAAGCGTCCGCGTCGGAGTCGCTGAAAGCCCCGGCGGCCGAAGCGCTCACGCTCTTCTGAAGCACGAAAACCAAGGGCCCGCTTCCCGGATCTCTCCCGGGAGCGGGCCCTTGTCGTTTACGACCGGAACTCAGTTGGTCGGCTTGGGCGCCGCCGGTGCGCTGGTCTGGCCCGACGGCGCGGGCTGGGTGGGCTGCGCCGAAGGCGTGGCCTGGCCCGAGGGCTGGACGCCCTGCTGGCTGTCGCCGCCCCCGCCGGGGAACACGCTGTTGTCATTGTTGCTGTAGATCGCGCGGAAGTCGGACACCAGCCACTTCCCGTCCTTCTTCTCCAGATCGACGAAGGCCGGGATCGGCAGCACGAGCGGCTGCGCATGCAGATCGTTGCTGGCGGTCTGGAGCGCGTTCACCAGGACGGTCGCCTTGTCCTTGTCACCGGTCTCGTAGCCGCAGTGCAGGAAGTTCAGCGTGGCCTTCGCGTGCTGCTTGATCAGCAGATCCTGCAGCTCGTTGGCCGCGGGCTCGAACTGCTTCTTGAAGTCGCCGTCGGTGATCCGCTGCCGCACCTGGTCGGCGAAGTTGGGCATGGTCTTGTCGTCGTAGGCCGCGAAGACGCGCATGAACCCGCAGGCCGCCTCGGTGGAGGCTGCACGGTCGTCGAGTTTGTTGCCGTCGGTGTGGGTTTGCCAGGCGAAGAAGACCAGGCCCGCGAGCGCGCCGACGAGCAGGACACCGAGCGCGATGAGCGCGACCATCGGCATGGCCACGGCGGACATCAGCGCGGACTTCGGCTTCGCGTCGGCGGTGGCGGCCGAATCCGCCTCGGACTCGGGGGCTTCCGGCTTCGCGGGCTCCGCCGGGGTCTCCTCCTTCGGAGCCTCGGCCGGGGTCTCTTCCTTCGAAGCCTCCGTCGGGGTCTCTTCCTTCGGAGCCTCGGCCGGCTCGGCGTCCTTCTTCAACTCCGGCTTCTCGGCGGCCTGTTCGGCGCTGGCGGCGCTGGCGGCGCTGCCCTGGGCATCGGCCTCGGCGATGGAATCGTCTTCGGTTTTCTTGTCCTGGGCAGCGTCGTCCGTCATGTATCGATCACTTTCCCGGTGCGCTGCGGACGCACCGTCTAGGTTTCGTCAGCGAGTATGCCTGTTGCGCATAAGAGCTGCGCCGGTGAGGGCGTAGCAGGTGCGCGGCACTCACTTGACCGGCGGCAGGGTCCGCTCGTTCGGATCCGAGCCCGCGGGCGGGAGCGCGCCGTTGTTCGGCACGTCCGGTCGCGGGGCATTGCCCGAACCGCGGATCTGCTGATCCGCCGGCGGGTTCTGGCAGTAACCCGCCCATCTCGGGAAGGTGCTCTCGGTGGCGACGTCGGGCCGGACCTTCTTGGTGACGTAGTCACAGAACGACCGCGGCCAGATGTCGACGATGGTGTAGAACTCGCCGTCGTGCGCGGGCACACCGATCGCGGAGCTACCGACCACCAGCGACGGGAACAGTGCCCGCAGCGCCGGGGCGCGCAGCTGCGCGGCCTTGGTGATGGCCGCGAAATTGGTGGCCAGGCTGGTCATCGGGTCGGCGGTCTTGTCGAGAACCGCGCCGAGCTCCTTCATCTGGCCGGGCGCCTGCTCCAGGATCTTCTGGAGCTCGGCATTCGCGTCGTTGAACTGATTGAACAACACGCTCGAATTACGGGTCAGCGTACCCAGATCCGGCTGCGCCAGCGAGGTGGTGCCGGAGATGGTCTGCAGATTCTTGAGCAGGTTGGTGGTCTGGGGCAGCAGATTGTCCAGACCGGTGGTGGCCAGGCTGATGGCGTCGATCATGGAGCGCAGCTGGTCCGGCCCGCCGGAGAGCGCGGTGTCCAGCTCGGTGAGGATGACGCTGAACTTGTCCGGATCGACCTGGGAGATCAGGGCACTGGCGTTGTCGAGCACCGACCACACCGGGGTCGGCGTCTTGACCTTGTTCGCGTCGTACTCGATCACCGAGCCGTTGTGCAGGAACGGGGCCTGCTCGGAGTTCGGGCGGAAGTCGATGTACTGCTCGCCCGCGCCGGACAGCGCGCCCACCGCCACCAAGGTGTCGGAGGGGATGGAGTACTTCTTGTCGATCTCGGCGGTGGCCGCGATGGCCGCGCCGTTGTCGATCAGCTTGATGTCGGTGACCTTGCCGATCCGGTAACCGCGCAGGGTGACGTCATTGCCCGACTGCAGACCGCCGGAACGGTCCAGATGGACCGTCACCTTGTAGGTTTCGCGCAGCGGGTTCACCCGCATCACGCTGATCGCCAGGTACGACACGCCCAGCAGCAGGATCGCCACCAGCGCGACATTGGAGACCAGATTCTTGTGGCTCTTGACCCAGTTCATCGGTGTCCCCCGTTGATCCGGCCGTAGATGATCTGCAGCACCTGGATCAGGCTGCCCCCGAAGTCGTTGAGGTCCTTGAGATCCGGGAACTTGCTGTTGGCCGGGTCGGTGAGCAGGCCGATGTCGAGCATGGTCAGGGTGCCCGCGACGGCCAGGGTGTCGCCCTTGAAGGAGGCGTCGGCCTTGGGCCGGATCTCGTGCAGCGCGTCGAGCGCGGGCCCGAGGGTCTGGTCGGTCCGGGCCAGCGCGTCCATCAGCTGCGACACGTTGTCGAGCAGGCTCGAGAGCGAATCGGAGGTGGTGTTGGCGTAATCGCCCAGTGCCGCACTGGTTGTCGAGACCTTGGTGAGCAGATCGCCGAGCGCCTGGTTGTTCTCGGCGATGGCGCCGATCATGCCGGGCAGGTTGTCGGCGACCTGGCCCAGCTGCTGGTGATTGGCCTCGATGGTGTCGGCCAGCGCGCTGAAACCGGCCAGGGTGCCGTCGATGCGCGAGCTGTTCTTGTTGAGACTGGCCATCACGCTGGTCATCTGGGTGAGCACGTGCGCCAGCTGGTCACCTCGACCGCCGACGATGGAGTCCATCTCGGAGGTGAGCTTGGACAGGCTGGCGATGCCACCGCCGTTGAAGAGCAAGGAGATCGACATCAGCAGCTCTTCGACGGTGGCGCCGGCCGAGGTCTTGGTGGGGTCGATCTGGCCGCCGTCTTTGATCATCGTCGCGCCGGGTTCGGTCTTCGGCTTGGACACCGCCACGAAGACGTCGCCGAGCGGAGTGGCCTGGCGCAGTTCCGCGCTGCTGTCGGTCGGCAGCTCGATGTCCTTGCGGATGGCCAGATCCACATAGGCCTTGTAGTCCCGGGTGGTGATCTTGGTGACCACGCCGACGTCGGAGCCGCCGATCTTGACCTTGGCCTGATCGGGCAGGTTCAGCGCATTGTCGAAAATCGCGTGCACCGTGTAGGTCTCGCCGCCCGCGCCGGGCTTGGGCAGCGGCAGGCTCTCGACCGTCACGCCGCAACCGGATCCGACCAGGGCCGTCGCCGATACCGCGAGCATGATGACCGCGCGCCGAGCTCGCTTGGCCGAGCGCAGGTCTCGCAGGAAGCTACTCATTTCGTCATCCCCAACACCGCCGCCATGAGCCCGAAATCAGGTCCGAAATCTTCCATCTTCCCGGTCCGGCAGCCGTCCGACTTCATCTGGATACGCTCGCAGAACAGGCTGATCATCTCGCCGGAGAGCGCGGTGCCGATCAGGCCGTGCAGGCGGATGAAGTTGCCCTGCCGGTTGACCGACTTGTCGAGGTTCTGCATGAGCAGCGGTGCCACGTCGACGATCTCGGTCACGCCCGCGGCGTTGTCGCGCAGCTGCTTGGTGACATTGGTGAGTCCGGTGAGCGTGCCGTTGAGCTGATCGGAGTACTGCGAGAACGCACCACTGGTGTTGGCCAGGAACGCGTTCAGCTGATCCAGGGTGGCCTGCAGGCCCGGCGCCTGATCGGCGAGCAGCCCGGTCATCTGGGTGATCTTGTTGCTGAACCCGCGCACCGAATCGTCGTTGTCGGCGAGCATGGTGGTCAGCTCGTTGAGCTTGATGATGATGGTGGAGATGGCGTCCTTGTTGTCGACGCCGGTCTTCAGCGCGCCCGAGAGCGCGTTGAGCACATCGCGCATCTTCTCGCCGTTGCCGTTCATCATCGGGTACAGCACCCGGCCCGAGAGCGGGCCGACGCCGTCCTGCCCCGGCTGGGGTTTCAGCGCGGCGGCGAAGCTGTCGATGGTCTTGATCATGGTGTCCAGCTCGACCGGGGTCTTGGTCTGCTGGGTGGTCAGGTGTGCGCCGTCGGGCAGCTTGTCACCACCGGTGTAGCGCGGGGTGAGCTCGATGTGCCGATCGGTGACGATGGACGGCGAAACCAGCGCGGCCTGAACGTTCTTCGGGATGTCCACGCCCTTGTCCACGGTCATATGGACCTCGACGTACTCGCCCTTCGGAATGATCTTGTCGACCTTGCCCACCTCGAGCCCGAGCACCGTGATCGGGTTGCCCTCGAACATGCCCGCGATATTGAGGAAGTCCGCGGTGAAGTGCTTGGTCTGCCCGGCCGCGTCCTTCACCCCCAGCGGCACGATGGAGCAGGAGCCCACGGCGAAGGCCGCCGCGCCGATCATGGCCGCGTTGGCGATGCGGCGCACGAGCCGCTTCTTCTGCGATGTCGATGTCATTGGTGGCACCCCTCGTTCACCTGCGCGAAGCACAACCAGTTGTCCGGGAACAGCCAGGGCAGCGCGACCTCACCGTAGTTGCCGTTGCCGAAGGCGTTGTTGAACTGCCGGATCGACGGCGGCATGATCGACAGCAACTTGTCCAGGTTTTCCTTGTTCTTCTGCAGACCGTCGGCCATGGTGTTGAGCTGCTGCAGCGTCGGCCCGAACTTGTTGTCGTTGGCCGCGCCGATCGCCTGCAGCTGTCCGCTGAGCGTGGCGATATTGTCCAGCAGGCTCTTGAGCAGACCCTGGCGCTCCATCACCCGGTTGGCGATGGACTCGCCCTGGGTGATCACCAGCAGCAGGCTGTTCCGGTTGTCACCGAGAATCTTGGTGACCCGGTCCAGGTCCTTGAGCAGCTGGTCGACCTGGTCCTTGCGGTTGTTCATGGTCTTGGCCAGCGCGCCGATGGAGTCCAGCGCCTGCACCGTCATCTGCGGTGTGTCGCCCATCTGCTGATTGATCAGGTTGAGCGAGTCCGCGAGCTTCTTGGTGTCGAGCTCCTCGAACTTGGGCGTGCCCTCCTGCACCACGTCGGCCAGGTTGTAGGGAACCACGGTGTTGGACTTGGGAATCCGGTTCCCCTTCAGTCCGGAGCCGTCGCCGGGCGTGAGATCGACATAGCGCGCGCCCAGCAGGGTCGCCATCTTGATCGACGCCTTGGCGTCGGGGCCGAGCTTCACGTCCTTGTTGACGTTGAAGGTGAGCAGCACGTGGTCACCCTCGAGCTCGGCGCCCGAGATCGTGCCGACGGGCACACCGGCGACGTCCACCTTGTCGCCGACCTTGACGCCGGCCGTCTGCACGAACTCCGCCTTGATGCTCTGCTGTCCGATGCCGACCGTCTTGTAGAGGGTCGACCCCATCAGCAGTCCGACGATCAGCGCCACGCCGAGTACGCCGAGCCAGAAATTACGGTTGGTCCGGAAGCGGGACTTGAGGTTTGCGATCATGGCCGGCACACCGCCGAGTGGGAGTTGCCGCCGATCTGCGAGAACAGACCGCGCGGGAAGAGGACACCGTAGAGCGAGACATCCAAGCTGCACATGTAGGCGTTGGCGTACGCGCCGTTCTGGGTGAACTTGCCGACATTGGCCAGAATGTCGGGCAGGTCCACCGCCGCCTGATCCAGCCGGGAGCCATTGGCCAGCAGCAGGGCGAGCGCGGCCTGGGTGGAATTCTGCGCCGTGATCAGCTTGGGCTGGATGGAACCGAACATGCCCACCAGAGATGTGGTGGCATCGGCGATCTGGACCGTCGAGGCCTGCAGCGACTGACCCTGGGCATACAGGCCGCCGATCAGGGACCGGGTCTGGGTGACCAGCGTCTCCAGATCGTCGCCACGCTTGGCCAGGCCCTGCATGACGCCGGACAGGTTGGTGATCACGTCCGAGAGGATCCCGTCGCGGCGTTCGAAGTCCGAGGCCACCGAGGCGGCCTGGGTGATGAACGCGCTCAACGAGACATTGTCACCCTGCAGCGCCTGGATGAAGGTGTTGGACAGGTTGTTGACCTGCTCGGGCTGCAGCACCTGGAACAGCGGCTGGAAACCGTTGAGCAGAGCCGAGACGTCGAAGGAGGGCTCGGTGCGCTCGAGCGGGATCGAACCGTTGTTCTTCAACGCCACGTGATCGCCGGTGTGCGGCTTGTCCTTCGGCGGCGGGGCCAGCGCGATGTAGCGCTGCCCGATCAGGTTCTGGTAGCGGACCAGCGCCTTGGTGTCGCCGTACAGCGTCTGGTCGCGCTGCACGATGAAGGTCACCACCGCCTGGTTCTTCTTGTCCAGGTCGATCTTCTCGACCTTGCCCACGCGCACGCCCGCCATCCGGACGTCATCGCCCGGTCGCAGACCGAGCACGTCGCTGAAGGTCGCGCTGAAGGTGTTGGTGTCGCCCTTCACGGTGCGGGCGAGCGTGTTCCAGATGACCACGGTCACCAGGATCGACACGACCGCGAAGATCGTGAAGCCGATCAGCGGTTTGCGAATGCTCATCGGCCGGCCCCGCTCGGAGTCAGTTGCACGGTGGCACCCTTCAGAATCGGGCTCAACAGCAGGTATTCGGCCGCACTCGGACGCCGGCCCAGCAGGGCGGTGATGGCGTCATCACCGGTGAAGGCGATATCCCCGCCGGTGGGCACCGGACCCGGCTGGCTCGCCGGGGCGGCCGGAGCCGGGGCGAGCAGGTTCGGGAACATGCCCTGCAGCGGCGTGCCGGCGAGCGGATCGGTGCTCGGCTTCTGGGCGGCGTCGGGCTGCCCGTCGGCAGGCGTGCCGATGACGGTCACGCCCGGGATGAGCGGGAAGCCCGGCGGCGGCGACGTCATGACCGGCAGGTCCTTGGCCGCGTCGATGGCCTTGGGCCGCATGGATTCCGGCAGCGTGCCCGGATCCGAGGTGAGCGGCGCGGTGCCGCAGCTGGGCGCGGCCAGCTCGCCGTAGCGCGGGCAGTCGTCACGGGTGTACGGCTTGTACGGCGTGAAGGTGATGCCGACGTTCCACTTCATCTGCTGCTGCGGACCCCAGCCGAACGCACCGCTCAGCTTGCGCACCGAGTCGCCGAGGTTCGCGATGGACTGCGGGATGGCGTCCGGGTTGTCCGACAGCGCACCGAACAGGGCGCTGGTTCCGGTGGTGACGTCCTTACCCACATTGGGATTGCGGGCGAAGAGCCCGTTCACCTTGTCGATGGTGTCGGAGGTGCCCGCGAGCAGCGCGGTCAGCTCGGCGCGGCGGTCGGAGATGGTCTTGGCCGTCTCGACCGAATCCTTCAGCACGCCCATGAGTTCCGGCGCGGACTGGTTGAGCGCGTGCATGGAGGAGGACAGGTCGTCGAGGAACCCGCCGACGTCCGGCACCGAGCCGCGCACCTGATCGAGCCACCGGTCGACGCGCTCGATGGTGGAGCCGGGCATGCGCCCGCTGCCGTCGAGGGCGTAGGACAGCGTGCCCAGCACCCGGCCGAACTGCACCGGATCGATCTTGCCGAGAATGTCGCGGACCTTGGTGAGGGTGTCCTGCAGGGCGATGGTGCCCGTGGAGGTGTCCTCGGCGATCTGCGAGCCCTCCTTCAGATGCGCGGAATCCGCACCGTTGTAGACGAGTTCGACGGAGGTGACGGCGAACAGGTTGGAGGGCACGACGCGCGCGGTGACATTGGCCGGGATGCCGGAGGTGTACTCGGGCTTCATCTCGATGTGCACCTCCTGCTTCTCGCCCTTGGCCGCCACGGACACATCCTTGACCGCGCCGACCAGCACGCCGCGGAACTTCACGTCCGCGTTGGCCGGCAGGCCGTCACCGGTGGTGGTGAGATTCGCGGTGACATTGACCTTTTCGACGAAGTAGCCGCGGTAGCGCGCGAACAGGAAGCCCAGTACGACGGCGATGACGGTGAGGCCGCAGATTCCGGCGATGAGCAACTGCCGCATCGTCGGTCCGCGCCCGCTCGGATCGATGATCATCGTGTGCGCCCCCTATCCCGAGATCCGGATGCCGGGGTTGACGCCCCAGATCGCCAAGGTCATGAACAGGTCGGCGAAGACGACCGCGATGATGCAGAGCTTGATCGCGCGGCCGGCCGCCACACCCACGCCCTCCGGGCCGCCCGAGGCGAAAAACCCGTAGTAGCACTGGATGAATGTGGTGATCGCGACGAACAGGATCGCCTTCAGCAGTGAGTACAGCACATCGTGGGGGATCAGGAACGTATAGAAATAGTGCGAGAAGGTGCCCGAGGGGATGTTGCCCACCAGGGTCGCGGTCAGCGCACAGGAGATGTAGGCCAGCGGCAGCGCCAGGCAGTACAGCGGCACGATGGCGATCATGGCCGCGATCATGCGGGTGCTGACCAGATACGGAAGCGGCCGGATGGCAACCGATTCCAGCGCGTCGATCTCCTCGGAGATGCGCATGGCGCCCAGCTGCGCGGTGAACCGGCAGCCGGCCTGCGCCGCGAAGGCGACGGTGGCCAGCAGCGGGCCGAGCTCACGCGTGGTGGCGAAGGCCGAGATGGCGCCGGTGATCGGGCTCAGGCCCAACAGGTTCAGCGAGGTGTAGCCCTGGATGGCGACGGTCATACCGCCGAACGCCGACAGGATCAGCACCACGCCGATGGTGCCGCCACCGACCACGAGATTGCCGTTGCCCCAGGTGACGTCGGACAGCAGGCGCCAGACTTCCTTGGGGTACTGCTTGAACGCCAGCGGCATGGAGCCGATCGAACGCAGGAAGAAGAAGACCTGGTGTCCGATGCGAGCCAGCCAGTCGCGCGGCGCACCCGCCGCGCCCTTGATCCGTCGAAGCGGCCGCAGCAGCGGCGGTACATAGGTTGCTGACACGCTCAGACCACCTGGGGTGGGAAGAAGGAATTGTAGAGCTGGGTGATGATCAGGTTGACGCCGAAGAGCATGACGGCGGACATGACGACCGCGGTGTTCACCGCGTTGGCGACACCACCCGGGCCGCCCTTGGCACTGAGACCCGAGTCGCAGGCGATGATCGCGGCGAGGAGTCCATAGATGAGGGACTTCAGCAGCGCCACAACCAGATCGGTGGTGATGGCGAAGGAGGAGAAGGTTCCGATGTAGGAACCGGGGGTCCCGTTCTGGACGAAGATATTGAAGACGTAGCCGGTCAGGAAGCCGACGAAGACCACGAAGCCGCACAGCAGGACCGACACCAGCATGGCCGCGCCCAGGCGCGGGGCCACCAGGCGGCGCATCGGGTCGACGCCCATCACCTTCATGGCGTCGATCTCTTCGCGAATGGTGCGGGAACCGAGGTCGGCGCAGATGGCCGAACCGACCGCGCCGGAGATCATGAGCGCCGTGACCAGCGGCGCGCCCTGCTGAATGATGCCGAGCCCGTTGGCCGCACCGATGAAGGAGGTCGCGCCCACCTGTCCGGCGACCGAGCCGACCTGGATGGAGACGATCACACCGATCGGAATGGCGACCAGCAGTGTCGGGGCGGCAGCGACATTCGCCATGAAGGCGCACTGCCTGATGAACTCGCCGTAAGGAAAGCGACGGCGAAAGATCGCGATGAAAAGCTCGGCAACCGCCGACACGCCCATCGACATCATCCGGCCGCCGGTTTCCAGCGACCGTTTCGGATGATCCTGCCAGTACCCCTTGGCCCAATCCACGGCCGTATTCATCCGTGATGCCAACGGTGGACTCCCCTGGTCCCCCGGGCTCGTGGTCACCTGCACTGACTACCCCTCTCGACGCCGGGTTACCCGCCTCCGGCGACTGTTTGCTTGACGCACCTTACTACGGAGTTAGGAAAAACACACCACCGATTGTGGTTCCGGTCATAGACCCTAATCACAATGGTCGTATCGCTGTGAACAGCCACATCAGGGTTGGTTTACGGCCCAAAGAACCTGGCAGAGATCTAGAACTTGTTCTAGTTTTTGACTATCCCCAGTAGTTGTGAACATCTACCGGGTAACAATTTGTAGGATCAAATTTATCGGAATTCGATAGCTCATATGCATTGTTCCGATATCTCCATCCAACTAGGTATCCGTCCCGAACCCCAGCAGGACACGGCTCGGCAACATGTGGCAGTACAAGAGGCAACCTGGCCCGAATACTGACAGGATGAGTAACCGCAAGTTGAGATTCGTGCGGCTTCCGACGTCTGGAGGGACATGATCAACAAGTTCGCCGGAGCGGCCGGCGCTTTCGCCGTCGCCCTGAGCACCGCTCTGTTCGGCGCCGGAGCCGCCCACGCCGATGCCGCGCCCGCCGTCATCGGCGGTGGCTCGGGGATCATCATCGATGATCAGTTCGAGTGCACGGTGACCACCATCGGTCACGACGGCGCCGGACGCCTGGTCGGGCTCACCGCGGGACACTGCGGCGACGCCGGCGCCAAGGTCTGGGCCGAAAAGGACCGGGCCGCAGGACAGATCGGTCAGTTCGTCTACTCCAACCACGACCTCGACTACGCCGTCATCCAGTTCGATCCGGGCCGTGTCATCCCGGTCAACCACATCGGCAACGTCACCATCACCGGGCTCGGTGGCCCGCCCGGATTCCCGATGATCGTGTGCAAGGAGGGCCGCACCACCGGCAACACCTGCGGCATCTCCTGGGGTGACGTCTTCGACACCAGCGTCGAGACCTGGAGCCAGATGTGCGTGGTGGAGGGCGATTCCGGCGCGCCGGTCGTCGTCGGCACCACACTGGTCGGCATGGTGAACGCCTACCTGGCGCTGGCCTGCTTCGGACCCGAGGTCGGCACCAATATGAGCTCGATCATGGACGACCTCAACGGTCGCGGCAGCATCGGCTCGGGCTACTACCCCATCTGAGAATACGAAAGATGAGGAAAGGGGCGGTGATTCGCGAATCACCGCCCCTTTGTTCATTGCAGAGTATTGACGCAGACGACGACCTGGCGGTCGTCGTAGACATAACCCTGGCTGTCGCCCGGGCAGTCGTCCACGCTGGTGGCGTTCTGCAAGATGGACAGGACCTGCACGCCGTCGTTCGCGCCGCGCGTGGTGCAGGGGATGCGGTGCGCGACATCGGTGCCCATCTCCATGCAGTCGCCGACCACCCAGTCGACGGTCAGGCACAGCGCTCCGGTCTCCACACCGTTGAGGGTCTCGTAGTAGACCTGGTCGGAGCCCTTGCCGCACTGGGCATTCTTCGGAACCTTGCCGGTCACCTTGTAGTTGGCGTCCTGGCTGCCGCAGGTCGCCTTGTCGATGGTGGCATCGGTGGTGGTGCCGCCCAGCTTCACACAGTCACCGATGTCGGCGTGAAAGTCGGTGTGGCCGCCACGGTCCGCGCGCGGTGAGGTGGTCGGCGCACCCGAGCCGGGCTTTCCGGTCGGTTTGGCCGGGGCCGAGGTGGGGAGGAGATTGTCGCCGGGCGCGGCCAGGGGATGGCCGGTCACGGTGGATCCGCACCCGGCCAGCAGCAGGGCTGCGGCGGAGATCGCGGGAAGGGCGATCCGGGCGGAAAGCTGCTGACGCAACACGGATGAGTCCTATATTTCGAAACAAACGGATCTGACTTCGCGCCATGCATACCACGACTCGCACCGGAGAGATCGAACGAGGTGACGAACCATTTCGTATAGGGACTCATGAGCAGCGACCTACTGGAGCGCTACGTCTCGTGGCGACGAGGCCGGGACGGTGACCCCTTCCGGGTCCGGATCCCGGCCCTGGGCTCGGTGCTGTTCACCGGCACCCCGGAGGGCGCGAGGGAACTGTTCCGGGCCCCGATCGAGCTGCTCGAACCGCCGCTGCCCAATCCCATCGAGCCCATGGTGGGCGCGGCCTCGCTCATCCTGGCCCGCGACGGCAGGCACAAGCTGGAGCGGGCGTTGCTCGCGCCCGCCCTGCATCGCAATCGAATCAGCGCCTACGGCAACGCCATTCGCGAGGCGGCGCGCGCGGAACTGGACGGGGAGCGCACCGGGAACCCCTGGCGGCCCGGGACCCGCGTCGATGCCCGGGCGGCGGCGCGGGCGCTGACGCTGCGGGTCATCCTGGCGGCGGTGTTCGGCATCGACGAACCGGTGCGGCGGGCCGAGTACACCGCGGTCACCACCGACTTCCTGGAATCGTTCGGTCCCACGCTGTTCATGGTTCCGGCCCTGCGGCGCAATATCTTCGGCCTGTCGGGCTGGGAGCGGTTCAGTGCCGCGCGCGATCGGCTCGACCGGCTGATCGACGCGGAGGTGCGGCGACGCCGGGCCGACGGGGGCGGCGGGGACGATCTGCTGGGGCTCATGCTGGACACCCGGTACGAGGACGGCAGCGCCATCACCGCCGCCGATCTGCGCGAGCAATTGCGGACGCTGCTGGTGGCGGGGCACGAGACCACCGCGACCGCGCTGGTGTGGGCGCTGTTCCGGCTGCACCGGGAACCGGACGTACTGAACCGGCTGCTGGACGAATTGTCCGCGGCCGGAACCGATCCCGATCCGAGCGTGCTGGTGAAGCTGCCGTACCTGGACGCGGTCTGCCAGGAGACGCTGCGGCTGCATCCGCCGGTGCCGATCGTATTGCGCAGGCTCACCGGTGATTTCACGCTGCGCGGAGTGCCGCTGGTTGCCGGGGACACCATGGGGATATCGATGCATCTGCTGCACACCGACCCGGCGGTGTGGCCCGAACCGCGGCGGTTCCGGCCGGAGCGGTTCCTCGAACGGCGCTTCGGCCCGTTCGAGTACGCGCCGTTCGGCGGCGGACACCGGCGCTGTGTCGGCTCGGCGCTGGCGGACTATGAACTCCGGATTGTGTTGGCTACTGTATTGACCAGCGTGCGGCTGCGGCTCTCGCCGCGTTTCGCCCGCGGGGGCGCGCCACTGTCGGTGCCGCACACGATTACGGTCGGTCCGCGCACGGCCATCACGTTCGATGTTCAACCCTGAAGTGACGTAGGTGATTTCGATCACAGTCAGGTTTTGGGAAGTGTTTGCTCCGAAACCGGCCGCAGCGGTGTCACTTTCGAGGAATCGCCGATGCCATCGGCGCATACGCGCCACTCGGGCAACCATCCCGCGGTCCTGTGACGTGGCACACACCTGAAAGTCGGTATGCATAACTGGCAGAAGCCAATTGGCTTGCTCGGCGGATCACTGTAGTAATGAACGCGGGGTTGGGACCTACGCGGGTGAAGTGCGCCCGCAATCTGCGTGATGAACGAAGATCTGAGAGGACCGAGCTGTGCGCCATACCCGCTATCGGAGAACGGGACTGATCGCCCTCGCCGCCATCGCGGCGACCGGAGCAGTGGTGGCGGCACCTGCGTCAGCGACTCCGCTATGGCCGGGTGGCCCGGACATTCCGGGCGTGCCCTCCGCCGTCATGCCGCAGCCCGAGCCGGGCTCGCTGCCGACCGACCCGAACGCCAAGGCGCCGATCCCGCCGGCCAACTTCACGGCCCCGAACATCAGCCCCGGTGACGGGGACGTGGTCGGCGTGGCCATGCCGGTCATCATCAACTTCAAGGACCCGGTGAGCGATCACGCCACCGCCGAGAAGTCCATCCGCATCACCTCCACCAACAAGGTGAACGGCCACTTCTACTGGATGGGCGACAAGCAGGTCCGCTGGCGGCCGGAGGACTTCTGGCCGGCCGGTTCCAAGATCACCGTGAAGGCCGGCGACACCAGCGTCGCCTACGAGATCGGCGACGAGTTCATCGCCACCGCCGACGACGCCACCCACCAGATCACCGTCACCCGCAACGGCGAGGTCGTCAAGACCATGCCGACCTCGATGGGCAAGAAGGGGCACGAGACCCCGAACGGGACCTACATCGTCAGCGAGAAGAACCGCAAGATGATCATGGACTCGTCCACCTACGGTGTGCCCGTGACCGATCCGCAGGGCTACAAGCTCGAGGTCGAGTACGCCACCCGCATGTCCAACAGCGGCATCTTCGTGCACGCCGCCCCGTGGAGCGTTGCGCAGCAGGGTGTTTCCGACACCTCGCACGGTTGCCTGAACGTCTCCACCGAGGACGCCAAGTGGTTCCAGGAGAACGTGAAGAAGGGTGACCCGGTCATCGTCAAGAACTCGATCGGAACCTTCAGCACCAGCGACGGCTGGGGCGACTGGAACTGACCGGTCTTCTCGACCTCGAATGCCCCGCCCTGACCGGCGGGGCATTCGTCGTAAAGGGGTCGGTGCACGCCCCGAAGCGCAGGGAGTTTCCGGGGCTCGGCCCCGAGAGCTACGAGAGTTGGTCCCTCGTTCATTTGATTTTGATCACGCAATCGATTGAGTGACCGTACGATTCGCGCATGTCCGCGCCGCCCGAGGGTGTGACCGGTGAACAGTCGGTGGCGCCTGCCAGTCGACAGTTAAGCGAGTTACCATCCGGAATTAACCAGTCATTAGCCAAAGGCCGTAAGGCTGCGCGGGTGCGATCATGGCCCGAACGAGTACTCCCGACGCCCCCCGGGCGCGGGTGGCGAAGCAGACCCTGGCAGGACTACGCGCTGTTCGTCATTCTGGTCGCGCCCAACCTGGTTCTGCTGGGCGTCTTCGTCTATCGGCCGCTGATCGACAACATCCGGTTGTCCTTCACCGACTGGAATATCTCCGCGACCACCCTGAACTGGGTCGGCTTCAGCAACTACACGGAGTGGTTCGGCCGCGACGACTCGTGGCAGATCGTCCAGAACACGGTGATCTTCACGGTCGCCGCCGTGCTGGGCAGCATGATCCTCGGACTGGCGCTGGCCATGCTGCTGGACCGGAAGCTGTTCGGCCGCAATGTGGTCCGGTCGGCGATCTTCGCGCCGTACGTCATCTCCGGTGCGGCCATCGGCGTGGGCTTCCAGTTCATCTTCGACCCGGGCTTCGGGTTGATCCCGGATATCCTGCAGCGACTGGGAATTCACTCGCCCGACTTCGCGCAGGATCCGCACTGGGCGCTGTTCATGATCACAGTCACCTACATCTGGAAGAACCTGGGCTACAGCTTCGTCATCTATCTGGCGGCGCTGCAAGGGATTCGGACCGATCTCATGGAGGCGGCCGAAATCGACGGCGCGAGCCGCTGGACCACCTTCACCCGGGTGCTGCTGCCGCAGCTGCGGCCGACCACCTACTTCCTGTCGATCACGGTGCTGCTCAATTCGCTGCAGGTCTTCGACCTCATCAACGTGATGACCCGCGGCGGGCCGATCGGCACCGGCACCACCACCATGATCTATCAGGTCTATCGCGAATCCTGGGTCAACCAGCGCGCCGGATACGGGGCGGCCGTGGCCACCATCATGTTCCTGGTGCTGCTGATCGTGACCGTGGTGCAGGTGCGCATGATGGATCGGGGAGACGAGAAGTGAACGCGCTCAACACCAATCGGGAGCTCTGGGCGAAGGTGTTCGGTTACGCCGCCATGGTGTGCGTGCTGATCATCGTCGGCGTCCCGCTGTACTACATCCTCACGCGCTCGTTCATGGCGCACTCGGAGGTCTACACCCAGCCGGTCACCTACTGGCCCGAGAAGTGGCTGGTGTCGAATTATCACGATGCCACCACCACGCTGCCGTTCTGGCAGTTCCTGCGGAACTCGATCATCATCACGGGCGTCGTCTCGACGGTGAAGTTCGTGCTGGGCGTGCTCAGCGCCTACGGCCTGGTGTTCCTGCGTTTTCCGGGCAAGAACATCTTGTTCCTGGTGATCATCGCGGCGCTCATGGTGCCCAACCAGATCACCATCATCTCCAACTACGCGCTGATCGCGCAGCTGGGCTGGCGGAACACCTTCCAGGGCATCATCATTCCGCTCTGCGGCGTCGCCTTCGGAACCTTCCTCATGCGCAACCACTTCCTGTCGCTGCCGAGTGAGGTCATCGAGGCCGCGCGCATGGACGGCGCGGGCTGGTGGCGGCTGCTGACGCGGGTGGTGCTGCCCATGTCCGGGCCGACCATGGTGGCGTTCGCGGTGGTGACGCTGGTGAACGAGTGGAACGAATACCTCTGGCCGTTCCTGATGGCCGACGACGCGCGCGTGGCCACGCTGCCGGTCGGCCTGACCCTCCTGCAGAACACCGAGAACCCCAGCGTCACCAACTGGGGACCGGTCATGGCCGGGGTCATCCTGACCATGCTTCCCATCCTCATCGTCTTCCTCGCACTCCAGCGTCAAATGATCAAGGGCCTCACCTCCGGTGCGGTCAAGGGCTAAGTCCCAGAAGGAGATTCCTGTGTCGGATTCACGTTTTCCCGCCTTGTCGCGACGCGGGTTTCTCGGTCTCGCGGGCGCGGCCGCCGGTGCGGCGGCGCTGACCGCGTGCGCCGGTTCCGGTGGCGGAGGCACCCAGGGCGGTGACTCGAAGACCATCACCTTCTGGTCGAACCACCCCGGTACCTCCAAGGACAATGAAATCGAGCTGATCAACCGGTTCCAGGCGAAGTACCCGGACCTCAAGGTCAATCTCGTGGACGCGGGCAAGAACTACGAAGAGGTCGCGACCAAGTTCAATGCCGCGCTATCCGGCGGCGACCTGCCCGACGTGGTGATCCTGTCCGACGTGTGGTGGTTCAACTACGCGCTGAACGGCACCATCGAGCCGCTGGACAGCCACTTCTCCTCGGCCAATGTGAACGTGTCCGACTATGTGGACACCTTCATCGGCGACTACAAGTTCAACGGCAAGACCTGGGCGCTGCCGTACTCACGCTCGACGCAGATCTTCTACTACAACAAGGACGTCTGGGCCAAGGCCGGACTGCCCGACCGCACCCCGAACAGCTGGGACGAGTTCGACGAGTGGGGTCCCAAGATCCAGAGCGTGATGGGCGACGGCAAGTGGGCGCACGGCTGGGGTGACGCCAAGAACTACCTGGCCTGGACCTTCCAGGGTCCGATCTGGACCTTCGGCGGCGCGTACTCCGACGAGTGGAAGCTGAAGTTCAACGATCCGGCTACCGTCAAGGCCGGAAACTACCTGCGCGACTCCATCAATGTGAAGAAGTACGCCAGCATCCGGCCCACCTACGCCGTCGACTTCGGCAATGGCATCATCGGCTCGGCCATCGGCTCCACCGGTGACCTGAAGAGCATCAACACCAATGCCGCGGGCAAGACCCAGTTCGGCACCGGATTCCTGCCGCACCCGAACGGGCTGGCGGGCTCCACCACCGGTGGTGCGGGCCTGGCGATTCCGTCGCGCATCAGCGACGCCCGCAAGGCGAACGCGCTCAAGTTCATCGAGTTCATCACCAATACGGAGAACACCTCGTACTTCTCGCAGGCGACCGGCTACGTGCCGGTGCGCAAGTCGGCGCAGCAGGATCCGAGCATGATGGGCTTCCTGAAGGCGAACCCGAACTTCCAGACCGCGATCGACCAGCTGCCGCTGACCAAGCCGCAGAACTACGCGCGTGTCTTCGTGCCCGGCGGCGACCAGATCATCGGCACCGGTCTCGAGCAGATCGGCCTGCAGAACCGCGATGTGGCAGGGGCTTTCGGCGATATCGCCAACCAGCTGCAGACCATCATCGACCGGCAGATCACGCCGAAGCTGCCCAAGTAAGCAACTAGCCCCTCACGCTGCCGTCAGGGGCCGGAGGCGGAAGCCTGCGTAGCCACGTAGGTCCCCGGCAGCGTGAGAATTGGACAAGGAGACCCGCCGGCATGGCGACTGTGCAGTTCGAGGGAGTGTCCCTCACCTATCCGGGTGCGCCCGGCCCCGCGGTCGACGACCTGAACGTGGATATCGCCGACGGCGAATTCCTGGTGCTGGTCGGGCCTTCGGGCTGTGGCAAGTCCACCAGTCTGCGCATGCTGGCGGGTCTCGAGGCGGTGACCGGCGGGCACATTCGCATCGGCGGGCTCGATGTGACCGGCCTGCCGCCGCGCTCGCGCGACGTCGCCATGGTGTTCCAGAGCTATGCGCTGTACCCGAACATGACCGTGGCCGAGAACATGGGCTTCGCGCTGCGCAATGCGGGAATGAGCAAGGCCGACACCCTGGTCCGGGTCAAGGAGGCGGCGGCCATGCTGGAGCTGGAGGACCTGCTCGACCGCAAGCCCGCGCGGCTCTCGGGCGGCCAGCGCCAGCGCGTCGCCATGGGCCGCGCCATCGTGCGCCGTCCGCAGGTGTTCTGCATGGACGAGCCGCTGTCCAATCTCGATGCCAAGCTGCGGGTTTCGACGCGATCGCAGATCGCGGCGCTGCAGAAGCGGCTCGGCACCACCACCGTGTACGTGACCCACGATCAGGTCGAGGCCATGACCATGGGGCACCGGGTGGCGGTGATGAAGGACGGCAAGCTGCAGCAGATCGCCGCTCCCCGTGAGCTTTACGACAATCCGGTCAATACCTTCGTGGCCGGGTTCATCGGCTCGCCCGGTATGAACCTGCTGACCGCGCCGGTGCGCGAGGGCGCGGCCGTGCTGAACGAGCTGCGGATTCCGCTGCCCAACGGTGTCCAGGGCAAGACCGTGATCATCGGCATCCGGCCCGAATCCTGGGAGGTCACCACCGATTCGAGCAATGCGCTCGCGGTCGAGGTGGAGCTGCTCGAGGAGCTCGGATCGGAGTCGTTCCTCTATTCGCACGGTGTCGCCGATGACTGGTCCAGCCGCTCCGGCCGGGTCGTCGCGCGCGTGGACCGGCGGTTCCGAGTCGCGCTCGGCGACCGTTTGTACTTGACTCCCAAGCAGGATGAACTGTTTTTCTTCGATGCGGAAACCGAAGAGCGCCTTCGCTAGACACGGCCTGGCGGCACTGGCGTCCGCCGCGGTCGTGAGCCTGCTGCCGGGATGCACCCCGGCGGCGGCTCCGATCCATGCCGCACCCCTGCTGTTCGCGCACCCCGGCGTGCTGGTCTCGCGGGAACAGCTCGACTTCGCCAAACAGCAGGTCGCGGCCGGAAACCAGCCGTGGAAGGGCGCTTTCGACCAGCTGGTCGCCAGTCCCTATGCGGCACTGGATCATGTGCCCGTGCCCCGTGCCGTGGTGGACTGCGGCTCGTACTCCAAGCCCGACAACGGCTGTACCGACGAGCGCAAGGATGCCGTCTCGGCCTACACCGACGCGCTGGCCTGGTACCTCACCGGTGACGGCCGGTACGCCGACAAGGCGATCGAGATCATGGACGCCTGGTCGGGCACGATCACCGACCACACCAACTCCAACGCACCGCTGCAGAGCGGATGGGCGGCGTCCATCTGGACCCGCGCGGCCGAGATCGTCCGCTACACCTACAACTGGCCGGGCGCCGGACGCTTCGGCGACATGCTGCGAAACGTGTACCTGCCCAAGGTGATCAATGGCTCCCAGTCCAATGGCAACTGGGAACTCACCATGCTCGAGGCCACCCTCGGCATCGCCGTGTACACCGAGGACCGGCCCACCTACGACAAGGCCGTGGGCATGTACCTCGATCGGGTTCCGGCCTACGTCTACCTGTCGTCGGACGGGCCGATGCCGAAGATCTCAGCGCGCAGCAATCTGCGGACTCCCGAAGCGATCATCAAGTACTGGCAGAACCAGTCCGTGTTCGTCGATGGCCTCGCACAAGAGACCTGCCGGGATTTCGAGCACACCGGCTACGGGCTCTCGGCCATCGCGCACATCGCCGAAACCAGCCGCATCCAGCATGAGGATCTGTATCCCCAGGTCGGAGACCGGCTTCGAGCGGCGTTCGAATTCCATGCCAGATATCAACTGGGCGAACCACTCCCGGCAGACATCTGCGGCGGCAAGTTCGACAAGAAGCTCGGACCGATCACCGAGGTCGCGCTCAACGCCCTGCACAACCGGATGGGTCAGGATCTACCGGAAACCCAGCAGCTGACCGATCAGATCCGCCCCGAGGGCGTTCTGATGTTCAGCCTCTGGGAGACCCTGACCCACGCCGGTAACCCCAACTAGCCGAATTACCAGATCTTCACGCGCTCAGCGGGATCCAGGTAGAGCTCGTCGCCGGGTTTCACGTGGAACGCCTCGTGGAAGCTGTCCAGGTTGCGGACCACGCCGTTGCAGCGGAACTCCGGCGGCGAGTGCGGGTCGACGGCGAGGCGGCGGATGGCCTCCTCGGAGCGAGCCTTGGTGCGCCACACCTGGGCCCAGCCGAAGAACACGCGCTGCAGGCCGGTGAGCTCGTCGAGGACGGGGGAGTCCTTGCCCGCCATGGCGATCTTGTACGCCTCCAGCGCGATCGACAGACCGCCCAGGTCGCCGATATTCTCGCCGATGGTGAACTCGCCGTTGACCTTGTGGTCGTCGGAGAGGTCCTTGGGGGAGAAGGCGTTGTACTGCGCGATCAAAGCCTTGGTGCGCTTACCGAATTCGGTGCGGTCCGACTCGGTCCACCAGTCGACCATATTGCCGTCGCCATCGTACTTGGAGCCCTGATCATCGAAGCCATGGCCGATCTCGTGCCCGATGACCGCGCCGATACCGCCGTAGTTGGCGGCGTCGTCGGCGTTCATGTCGAAGAACGGGGGCTGCAGGATGGCCGCGGGGAAGACGATCTCGTTCATGCCCGGGTTGTAGTAGGCGTTCACGGTCTGCGGGGTCATGAACCACTCGCCGCGATCCACCGGGCCGCCCAGCTTGTTCAGGTCGCGATCATGTTCGGCGGCATAGCCGTTGCGGTAGTTGCCCACCACGTCGGCCGGGTCGATGGTGACGGCGGAGTAGTCGCGCCACTTGTCCGGGTAGCCGATCTTCGGGGTGAACTTCTCCAGCTTGGCCAGCGCGGCCTGCCGGGTGTCGGGACCCATCCACTCCAGCTCGGAGATATTGCGGCGGTAGGCCTCCTGTAGGTTCTCCACCAGCTCGACCATGCGGGCCTTGGCGGCCGGCGGGAAATGCTCGGCCACATAGAGCTTGCCGACGGCCTCGCCCAGCAGATCCTGCACCAGGGACACACCGCGCTTCCAGCGCTCGCGGTTCTCCTGCGCGCCGGTCAGGGTGCGGCCGTAGAAGTCGAAGTTCGCCTCGACCAGATCCGCGGTCAGGTACGGCGCACGGGCCTTCACGACCCGCCAGGCCGTCCACGCCTTCCAGTCGTCGAGCGACTCGGACGCCCACGCCTGGGCGAAGGCGCGCACGTAATCGGGCTGGCGCACCACCAGTTCCGCGAACAGCTCCGGACCCGAGCGGTCCAGGCCCGCGGCCAGCGCGGAAGTCCAGGCGGTCCAGTCGAATTCCGGGTTCTCGGCGGTCAGCTCCTCGAAAGTCAGCAAGTTGTAGCTCAATTCGGCGTCGCGGCGGCGCACCACGTCCCAGTGGCCCGCGGCCAGCTTGGCCTCCAGGTCGTAGACGCGCCGGGCGTCGTAATCGAGGCCCGCCAACTCGAACATGCGGCGGATGTGGGCGACGTACTTCTCGCGGATCTCCGCGTACTCGTCCTTGTGGTAGTAGGACTCGTCGGGCAGGCCGATGCCGGACTGGGTGGCGTGCACCAGGTACCGGGTGGAGTTCTTGTCGTCGGTGTCGACATAGAAGGCCAGCGCGCCCCCGACACCGGTGCGCTGCAGGCGGCCCAGCAGCGCGGCGAAGTCGGCGCGATCGGACACCGCGGCCACGGCCGCCAGTTCCTCGGCGATCGGGGTCAGCCCGGCGGCCTCGATGGCGTCGGCGGCCATGAAGCTGTTGTAGAGATCGCCGATCTTGCGCTCTTCGCTGCCGGGTTCGGCCCCGGAGGCCGAGGCGTCCTGGATGATCTTCTGCACATCGAGCTCGGCCTGGTCGTAGAGCGTGCGGAAGGCACCGTCCACCGCCCGGTCGGCCGGTATCTCGTAGTTCTCCAGCCATTTGCCGTTGACGTGCGCGAACAGGTCATCCTGCACCCGCACGTCCGCGTCACGGAAGGACAGGTCGATACCGGAGGGAGGCGTCAGCTGCGAAGTCACGATTCCCAGTATGCACATTCCGCCTCCCCGCGACTTCGGCGCAGGACAGAGAGCCGCTGCCCCTCATGCATGCGGGCCGGCGGTCGTGTGCCGAACCGATTTTGGGCGTACCCGACGAGTTACCCCGGTCGGCCCGAAACCAGTTGTTGCGTTCGCAACGAAGGCGGTCAGGCGGGCACGGGAATCCGGTCGAACTCCCCGTCCCGGACCCCGGCGAGGAAGGCGTCCCATTCGCCAGGGGTGTAGACCAGGGTGATCTCTCCGTGCCGGAGTGTGGTGTGGCCGTCCGCACCGGTCTCCGCGATGAGCGCGGTGCGGTGGATATGGCGGCCCAGCCCGGCCAGGAATGTCATCCATTCGGGCGCGGTGACGGTGATGATGGGCTCGTCGTCAAGGCGATGTTCCGGATTGCGCCGGTACTTGCTGTCGCGGATGAGCACCGCATCACCGTCGAATCGAACCTCCACGCACTGATTTCCGTTATTGGTACGAGACGACGTGAACCAGCCGGTGGATTCCGGCTGGTACTTCGCGGTGGTAAGCATGGCCAGCATTTTACCGTTACGCATGCGTCTCCTACCCTTGCGAATAATTTCGGATGAGCTCCAAAGATTCTGCGCGACCAAGAGATTGGTCGAGCGCGCGCACAAATGCGAACCGCAGATCGCGAATCTGCTCCGGATCTTCCACCGCCCCACCGAAAACCGCGCTCTCCACCCAGGTGAACGTGGGCAGATTTTCGGAAGCGAAATCCAGCAGATGGAAACTCGATCCGCCCAGCAGGGCGCCGCGGGTCGCGGTGAACGGAATCACCCGCACCGAAATGGAATCCAGTTCATCCAGCAGATCTGCCAGATGCTCGAGTTGCCCGCGCAATACTTTCGGGCCGCCGATCTGTTGCAGGAGAGTCGCTTCGCCGATCACCGCGGTGAGTTCCACCCGGTCGTCGCCGCGCAGCCGCTGCTGCCGCCGCAACCGCACCGCCACAAGCTGTTCCACCTGCACCGGCCGGATCATGACGTCGGCGCTGATCAGCGCCCGGGCGTATTCCTCGGTCTGCAACAGGCCGGGCACCACCAGCGAGTCGTAGCTGCGGATACTCTCCGCACCCAGCTCCATGCCGTAATACCGTTGCAGCTCAGGCCCGATGAGCGCCGAGGACTTGGCCCACCAGCCGCGCTCCTTGCTCAGCGCGAGCAGTTCCAGCAGCTCCTCGCGCTCCTCGCCCTCCACCTCGAGCAGCTCCAGCACCGGGCCGATGGTGGTGGCGGTGAGCACGCGCCGGCCCTTCTCCACATGCGACCAGTTGGCCGGGGTGAAGCCGACGCGCTTGGCGAAGGTCGCCGAGTCGAAGCCGCGCTGCTCGCGCAATTCGCGCAGCCGCAGGACCAGCTCCCACCGGGCGACAGTGGGCGAGACGGGTGCCATGACCAGGATGCTACGCCCGGAGAACTCGCTGGCGTGTGACTATTGTCATACCGATTGCCTCGGCATAGGGTCGTTAGCAGGAGGTTCGCCATGAGCGCGCTGGACCCGTCCTCATACACCGACACCCAGGAAGCACTGGCCCGGTGCCGACGCTACCGCAAGGAACACGGCCTCTATGGCGTGGTGGACTCGGCGCTGGGCCGAATCATGTTGGAGGTCGGGGCCGTCGGAGCCGTGACCATGCCCTCCGACCTGGGCCGCCGCGTCCGCGACCACCTCGACGCCCAGCGTCGCTGCGGACCGATCATCGCCCACCCGCGCTCGGGGCGATGGACCTTCCTGACCGGTCCCTGCGATGACTCCTACCTCGACTCGGCCCTGTTCTCGGACCTTTTCAGGGATTGCGCCGCGGTGGCACTGCCGGGTAGCCAGATAGTCCTGCCGTCGCCCTCCGACGAGCACAGCGGCTACCGCGCGTGGATTCGCCCGCCAGAAGGGGACTTTCGCCCCGAACTGGCCGAAGTGGTCTCCGCTACCCGCGAGTGCCGCACCGTCCAGCAGTGAGGGCCTCCCGCGTCAACGCGTCGGCCGCGGCGTCAACGTGACGCTGAACTTGTCCTCGACGCGCTTGTTGTACTCGTCCTGACACTGCTGGACCTTGGTCTGATCATTACCCGCCTTGCGGACGCAGTCGATCAGGTCGGTGCCGCCGGTGTCCTTGAAGACGACCCACGCGAAAACGCCGATCACAATGGCGATGATCAGGCCGAGCGCACCCGTGATCGCACCCGTGAGCGCCAGGCCGAAGCCACCCGACGAGCCGCGGCGTGCCCGAACCATGGCGATGACACCCAGGATCAGACCGACCAGGCCGGCGAGAATGCCGACGAAGACGGTCCAGCAGGTGATCAGGCCGATGATGCCGAAGACCATGGCGGTGATCGCCATGCCCTTGCCCTTGGGCGACTCCGTCCAGTACTGCTGACCGCCGGGTGGCGGGTAATTGCCGGGTGGAGCCGACGGGTACTGACCGGGGTCAGGTTGTCCGTACTGACCCGGAGGCGGGTACTGGTTCATGAGGCGATGCTATTGCCCGCCGAGTCGGGCATGCATCTCCCACACCAGAATCTCCGACGGCATGTTCGCGGTGACCCGCTGGCCGCCGCTGCGGGCCAGCCGCACCGCGTCACCCTCGTACAGGGTGCCCGCACCTTCCATCTCGACCTCGCCGCGGGCGATGAAGACATGCAGGTAGGGAGCTTCCGGCAGACGGATTTCCGCGCCCTCGCCGGGCATCCGCGACACGTGCAGCGCCGAGTGGCTGCTGGCGATCGCGATGGCGGTGCGATCACGATAGCGGGGCAGGCCCGAGGCCACCGTGACCAGGCCGCCGCCGGCCAGCTCGTCGTCGATCTCCAACTGCTGGTAGCCGGGGGTCAGCCCGGAATCGTCGGGCACCACCCACATCTGGACGAAATGCACCGGCTCCTGATGTTCGGGCGCGGCGCTGATGCGCCAGGAATCGTTCTTCTCCGAATGCAGAATGCCGGTACCCGCGCTCATCCGCTGAGCCAGGCCGGGATAGATGACGCCGCTGTGTCCCAGCGAATCCTGGTGGACCAGGCTGCCGCTCAGGACCCAGGTGACGATTTCCATGTCCCGATGCGGGTGGGTTTCGAAACCCTCGCCCGGCAGGACGATGTCCTCATTGTTCACCAGCAGCAGGCCGTGATGGGTGTTGTCGGGGTCGTAGTGTTCCCCGAAGGAGAACGAATGCTTCGAATCCAGCCACGCCACACGGGTTTTCATGCGGTCGCCGCCACGATGGATATCGATGTGTGGTGTCGTGAGGGTGGACACCGCCGTACTCCTCTCACCGGCGAGCACCGATCGGGTTCCAGGGTAGGGGCACAATCTATGCCTCGCGCTGAACTCCAGGTAAATAGTCTAGCGTGGGAGCACGGTCGTCCCGCCCGCCGCCGACCAGGTCATTCACCCCGGGCAGCGGGCCCGGGCAACTGCCCAGCGACGCGAGCCGCCGTGGTCGGCGCCGCGTCCACAGCCCCGGCGGGTTTCGGTCGGCGACCGTATCATGATGTGCCGCAAGCGGAACGGGAGGAGCAGGGGGATGCGACCCGAAGTACTCGCGGGCATCGAGCGCGAGCTCCGTCAGCAGGCCCAGAGCGAGGGGATCGTCCACTTCGTGGTGGGCGTGGCCGTCTTCCGGGCCGGAAAGCTGCTGGTAGTGCGGCGTGTCGAGGGGTCACACGAGGGGATGTGGGAGCTGCCGGGCGGCGGCGTGGAACCGGGTGAGTCCTTCGCCGACTGCGTGGTCCGCGAACTGTTCGAGGAGACCGCGCTGCGGGTCGTGCGGATCACCGACGTGCTGGGCGGGTTCGACTACGCCACCCGCACCAAGTCGCGGGTGCGCAAGTACAGCTTCGTGGTCGAGGCGGAGGGCGGCGAGATCGTGCTGGATCCGGCCGAACACGACCGCTACCAGTGGATCGACTCCGACACCGTCGACAACCTGCCCATGGCCGACGATATGCGCGCAGCCGTCTTCGCGCTGGTGACCACGCACCCCGCCAGGTGAGCACGCCCGCCCCGGCCCGACTACGCGACCGGCTCGCGGCGGCCCGGACCGGACTGCGCGAGAACCCCGGCACCATTCGCCTGTCCGCGGTCCGGCTGACCGGGCAGTTCGGCGACGGCATGTTCCAGGCCGCCATGTCGGGGGCGATCCTGTTCAACCCCGAACGCGAGACCGATCCGCTGGCCATCGCGGGCGGCTTCGCGGCGCTGCTGCTGCCGTATTCGATCATCGGCCCCTATGCGGGCGCGCTGCTCGACCGCTGGGATCGTCGCCTGGTGCTGCTGGTCGCCACGGTGCTGCGGGCGGTGTTCATTCTCGCGACCGCGGTGGGTCTGCTGGCCGGAATCCGCGCCACCCCGCTGCTGGTGGGCGCGCTGGCGGTGGTCGGGGTGAGCCGCTTCGTGGGGGCGGGGGTGGCCGCGTCACTGCCACGGGTGCTGTCCAGCCGCTGGCTCGTGCCGATGAACTCGGTGCTCGCCACGGTGGCCTCCGGGTGCGCGATCGTCGGCGCGGGCCTGGCCTTCGCGATCATCGGCCTGATCGGCGCGGGCGACTTCGCCTCGGCGGTCGCCGCGGGGGTCAGCGCCGTCGGCTCGGTGGCGGGCGCGCTGGCGGCGGCCGGATTCCGGCCCCGCGCACTGGGACCGGACCCGGGCGCGGGCGGCGAGCGGAACACCGTGCGGGCCATCGCGGCAGGTTTGCGCGAGGGAGCCACGGCGGCCTGGCGCTCGCGGGAGGTGACCACGACCTTTCTCGGAATCGGCGCGCACCGCATCGTCTTCGGGGCAGACACGCTGCTCATGGTGCTGGTGCTGCGCCGGGGCAGCGAGGCCGCGGTCGGGACGCACATCGCCAAATTCAGCGCGGCCATCACCGCGACCGGGGCGGGCATGCTGTCGGCGGCCGTGATCGCCCCGATCCTGATACCCCGGCTGGGCCGGCCGCGCACGGTGGTGACCTGCCTGGCGGCCGCCATCGCGGTGCAGCTGACGCTGGTCACGCCCATCACCCTGGCCACCGGGGACGCCGAGCGCTGGGCCGAAGCGCTGCTGCTGGCAGCCGCCTTCCTGCTCGGACTGGCGGGCCAGGTGATCAAGCTGACCGGCGACGCGGCCATGCAGATCACCATCGACGACGCCCATCGCGGTCAGGTGTTCGCCCTGCAGGACACCGTCTTCAACATCACCTTCGTGCTGGCGCTGGCGGGCACGGCCCTGCTCATTCCCGCCGACGGGCGGTCACCGGCGGTGGTGATGGCCGCGGCCGCCGTCTACGCGTGCGGCATCCTCGCCATCGCGGGCAACTCGCGGCGTCGCTGACCGCCGCGCGAGGTATCGGCTCGATCACACCGCTCCGGCGACACGCCAAGATCGCTACCCGGATGCTGCCGGGACCGTTACGGTGGCAGGGATGCGTACGGCACGCTCCAGACCGACTGCCGCCCTGGCACTCTCGGGTGCGGCCGTGCTTGCCGTCATGCTGCTACCCGCCGCACCGGCGACCGCCGGTCCGCTCGCCCCGTGGGTGCCGCCGTCCATGAACGACTGCGGTGAAACGAGATTCGATCCGCTGGCCCGCGAGCCCGATCCGAATCAACCACCGCCCCCGCCGCCGCCCGCGCCGGATAACACCGTTCACATTCAGGTCCCGGTTCCCCAGATCACGCAGGTCCCCGTGCCGGGCCCGCGGCAGGACAACACCCGGATCGATCCCACGCCGCTGCCCGCGGACCCGTGCGCCAATCCGTGCCCGGACCTGCGCAACGACCAGAGTCCCAAACCGGAAATCGCTGCACCGGAGGGCGATCCGGCCGACCCGCCGGGACCCGCACCCGATTCCTCCGGCGACCCGGGCACCGGTGCCGCACCCCCCGCGACCGAGGACACACCCGCCCCCGAAGCCACACCGGCACCGCAGGCGGACAGCGGTTCGGGCGGGCTGCCGCTGCCGCAACTGCCCAAAGTGCAGTTCGATCAGATTCCCGAGACCGTCCCGATTCCGGTGCCCGGCGGCGATCCGCCGCAGCCGCAACCCCAGCCCGCACCGGCCGTGCAGCCCCCGGCCCCCGCACCGGTCGCGGCGCCGGTCCCCCCGGGCGAGCTCGACTCGCTGGAATTGGTGAACCAGGTGACCGGGCACGGGTCCACCAACCGGACCGATATGCGCTGGTCGGTCGACGGCACCGACCTCGGAATCATGTGGGAGTCCAAGCCCGGCCAGGTCGCGGTCGCATTCGGCGACACCTTCGGCAAAGGCTGGGAACCGCCCGCGGCGGGCACCGGGGACCAGGACTGGCGCAGCAATTCCATTGCCTTCAGCAGCAATCGCGATCTGACGCAGGGTCTGAAACTCGACACCTTCGCCCAGAACAGCCGCTGCCACGCGGCCGAGATCCTGAGCAGCCGCAAGATCGACAACTTCGAGATCACCACCATCCCCACCTCGGGCTTCGCGCTCGGCGGGCGGCAGTACCTCACCTATATGTCGGTGGCACGCTGGAGCCGCCACAAGCCGGGCATGTGGTGGACCAACCTGGGCGGGCTGGCCTGGTCCGACGACGGCGGCAACACCTGGACCAAATCCGAGTGGGCGCGCTGGGACAACCTCTTCGGGCTCGGACGGTTCCAGGTCATGGGCATGGCGCCGCACGACGGGTACGTCTACATGTTCGGCACGCCCAACGGCCGCTTCGGGACCATCGGGCTGGCGCGGGTGGCGAGCGACCAGGTGCTCAACAAGTCGGCCTACCAGTACTGGATCGACAACACCTGGGTGCCCGCCCTCGGGCCCGACGAACTACTGGCCACCCCGGTGGTTTCCGGGACGGCCGGGGAACTGTCGGTGCGCTACGACGCCTCGACCGGGCAGTGGCAGATGATCTATCTGGATCTGGACCGCCATGCCATCGTGCTGCGCACCGCGGCGGAACCGCAGGGCACCTGGACCGATCCGGTCCCGCTGGTCGACACCGACGACTATCCATCCACTTACGGCGGGTACATCCATCCCTGGTCGACCGGCAAGGATCTGTACTTCACCATGTCGGCCTGGAACAGCTACAACGTGTATCTCATGCACGCGACGCTGAAGTGACACACCGTCGTTCGATCCTCGGGCGGTGTCACTCGATCCTTCGGAAGCGCAGCGGCCGGCCCGGGCGCGCCTGCGCGACGGCGTCCACATCGGCGTCCACCACCACCGCGATCACCGGATAGCCGCCCGTGATCGGATGATCGGCCAGGAACACCACCGGCTGCCCACTCGGCGGCACCTGGACCGAACCCAATGCCATGCCCTCCGTGGGCAGTTCACTCGAGCCGCTGCGCCGCAGCGCGGGCCCGCTGCGGCGGTCCAGGCGCGCGCCGATCCGATCGGTATCCGCCGAGACCGTCCACTCGCCCGCGAAAAGCGCTGCGGCATCGGCGAACCAGTCCGAACGCGGACCCGGCACCGCCCGCACCTCGAGCAGGTCGTCACCCAGCGCCGGCACCGGCGCGACATCCACGATCGGCCAGGTGCGCGGCGGCTTGCCCACCGGCAGGAGATCTCCCGCACGCAAGGGGTCCGGACCGATACCGGACAGGGTGTCGCGGCTGCGGGAGCCGAGTACGGGCGCGACCTCGATGCCGCCGCGCACCGCCACGTAGGTGCGCAGTCCGGTGTTCGCGAAGCCGAGCCGAAGCCGTTGTCCCTCCTCTATTTCCAGCACGCTGGCCGGACCCATGGGACGCCCGTCCACGGTGACGGGCGCCGACGCGCCGGTCACCGCTACCGTGACGTGCCGCTGCGCCAGCAGTTCCAGCCCGCCCAGCAGCACCTCGATCCCGGCCGCGCCCTCCGGATTGCCGACCAGCCGATTGGCCAGCCGCAGCGAGGCCCGGTCCGCCGCGCCGGCGGCGCCGACCCCGGAGTCGAACCAGCCGGGCCGGCCCAGATCCTGAATGGTGGCCAGCGGGCCTACCCGATCGACCCGCAATCCGGCCGTGCTTTCCGGTCGCTCGCTCATGAGCTCGTCCCCACATTCACGAATCGAATCCGGCCGCCCGCGCGGACCAGGGCGGGCGGGTCCCGATCCACCTGCCACATCGAGAGATCGGTGGTGCCGATCAATTGCCAGCCGCCCGGACTGCTCCGGGGATAGACGGCCGAGTAGCCGCCCGCGAGAGCCACCGCGCCCGGGGGGATCGCGGTGCGGGACTGAGTGCGGCGGGGCACGCTCAAGCGGCCGTCCGGGGATTCCAGGTAGCCGAAACCGGGTGCGAATCCCACGAAGGCGCAACGCCATACGGTGTCGGTGTGCTGGGCGATCACCTCGGCCTCGGTCAGGCCGAGCACCCGCGCGACCTCCGCGAGATCCGCCCCGTCGTAGCGCACCGGGACCACCAGCGGTTCGCCCGAACGGTCAGCGCCGGGCGGCCCATCCGGTGCGCGATCGGGCCGCACGCCCAGCCGGCCACGATCGCCGGCACCGACCCGCTCCCGCGCGTCGAGGCGAGCCAGCAAGGCCCGCAACTGCTTTCGCACCCGCTCCGCCGCGGCGGGTGACGTCAGGGTGACCAGCACGGTTTCGGCGGCGGGCAGCACATCCAACACGCCGTCGGGGCGGGCGCGCAGGGCCAACACCAGCTCGGCGACCATGGCCTGCAGTGGCGGAATCACCAGCAGCGCGCGATCACCCGCCGCCCGCACCTCGCCGACGGAATCGAACTGCTCGGGATCGGTCATGACCGCTCACCGGCCTCAGGCGAAAGCCCGGACAGGCGTGCCGGATTCGTCGAGCGCGGCGCGGATCCGGCGGGCCATCTCGACCGCCGCCGGGGTATCGCCGTGCACACAGATGCTCACGGCCGAGACGGCCACCGTGCCGCCGTCCACGCCCGTGGCCTTGCCCTCGCGGGCGATCGACAATGCCTGTGCCACCGCAGCATCCGCACCGAGCACCGAACCCGGCAGCCCGCGCGGGGCCAGCAGGCCCTCGGGCGTATACGCGCGATCGGCGAAACCCTCACCCACGAAGGGGGTTCCGGCGGCGCGGGCAGCCTGCTCCAATGCGGTGGCCGCGGGCCCGAGCAGCGGCAGATCGGCCGCGAACTCGCGCACGGCCGCGACAATGGCGTCCGCCAGCGCACGGTCGGCGGCGGCCTGGTGATACAGCGCGCCATGGGGTTTCACGTAGCGCACCCGGTCACCGGCGGCGCGCGCGAAGCCGTCCAGCGCGCCGATCTGATACAGCGTCTCGTCGCGCAGATCCTCCGGGGTGATGGCGATCGCGCGGCGACCGAATCCGGTTAGATCCCGGTGGCCGACATGCGCGCCGATGCGTACCCCCTTCTCGACGGCCAGCCCGCAGATCCGGCGCATGATGGCCGGATCCCCGGCGTGGAAGCCGCAGGCGATATTGGCGCTGGTGACCACGTCCAGCATGGCGGCGTCATCCGCCATCACATAGTCACCGAAGCCCTCGCCGAGGTCGCTGTTCAGATCCAGCGTCATATGCGTCCTCCAGCTGTCGTCGTGATCCGATTGTGGGCGCACCCGCATCCGCCGACAAGAATCTCACGCCCAAAACTGTGGCATGCGTCACACGTGTGTGGTGTCATTTTCAGGGGCCTCACCTGTCCCACGGGCTGCGTGCCCCGGCCGATCAATAGGGGTAGACGTCGACCTCGGTCGCTTTCACCGCGAAATACACCTCCATGCCGGGGGACACACCGAGCTGAGCCACCGCGGCCGGGGTCAGATCCGCGGCCAGGCCCGCGACCGCCCCGGGACCGTCCACCGCGCGCACCCGCACCAGCCCACCGCGATCCTCGAGCTCGGCGATCCGCACCCGGAACACATTGCGGGGGCTGCCCTCCGGATGTTCCACGTGCACGGCCACGGCCATCGGCGAGAAGACCGCCGCCGCCCGCCCAGCGAGCGGCCACTCGTCCTCGGCGCGGCCGAAAACCTCCACCGGACCATCGGTTACCGCGCCCAGACCGGCGCTGCCACCGCTCACCGCGGTCCCGAGAATCAGGTTCACCCCCGCGATCCGCGCGGCGAACCTGCTGCGCGGACGGGCCAGAACCGTTGCCACCGGACCGGATTCGATGAGTCGCCCGGCCTCGATCACGGCTACCCGATCGGCCAGGGTCACGGCGTCGATGATGTCGTGCGTGATCAGGATGGCGCCGGTCGGCCGTGAATCGGGCAGCGCCGCGCTCTGTTCCGCGCCGCCCGCCGGCTCACGGAGCACCCGGCGCAGCAGCGCCCGCATGGCGGGAGCCGCGGTCACGTCCAGCGCGGCCATGGGCTCGTCGAGCAGCAGGACCCGCGGATGGACCGCCAGCGCCCGGGCCAGGGCAACCCGCTGAGCCTGACCGCCGGACAACGACCCCGGCGATCGGTTCGCGAATTCCTCGGCGTCGACGGCCCGTAGCCACTCCCGGGCCAGCTCCATCGCCGCACGGCCCCGCATCCCACGGCTGCGCGGACCGAACGCCACATTCGATGCCACCGACAGATGCGGGAACAGCAATGCGTCCTGCGCCAGCAGTGACACCGAGCGGCGGTGCGGCGGCACCGCAATGCCTTTCGCGACATCGGTCAACACCCGATCATCGAGCCTGACCCGGCCTTCGTCCGGCACCACCAACCCGGCGATCACATCCAGCAGGGTGGACTTGCCCGCACCGTTGGGGCCCAGGACGGCCAGCACCTCGCCCGCCGGAATCTCCAGCTCGACCTGGAAATCCCGATCCGCCAGCCGCGCCGACACCGCCAGGCCCTTCACGCACACACCTCGGTGTTCAGCGATCCACCCCGGCGGCGCGCTGACGATCCACCCCGGGGGCCCGCTGCTCGGGCGCAGGTCCGCGTTGTTCCGACGCGACGACGGGGGAAGCCGCCATCATGGCGCTCGGCAGGGTGGCCGCGCCGAAGAATTCCGGAAGCCGCTACGCCGCAGGACAGTTGGTCGGTCATACCGTCACAGCTCCTCCACACCGAGGAGGGTGCGCAGGTGGCGGGGGGCGGGGGAGCCGTGGGAGAGCATGGCGTCGTGCCAGTCGCGGGCGGAGGTGGTGGCGGGGCGGTCGGCGGCCAGGGCGGCGACCTCGGTGTAGCCGACGAAATAGGTGGAGAGCTGGGTGGAGCTGAGGAGGGTGCGGCGCCACTTGCCGGCGGCCTCGCCCTCCTCCTGGAAGCCGTGGTCCATCATGAGGCGCAGGGCCTCGGCCCGGGTCATGCCCTCGCAGTGCACCGACTGGTCGAGGATGGCGTTGATGGTCATGCGCAGGTGGGATTTCAGCTGCTGCAGGCGGACCGGCAGGCCGCCGAAACCGGTGTCGGCCATGAGTTTCTCGGTGTAGACGGCCCAGCCCTCGATGAAGGTGCCGCTGCCGCACAGGGCGCGGATCGGGGTGGAGCCGCGGTAGCGGCGGGAGCGGGCGAGCTGGAGATAGTGACCGGGCACGGCCTCGTGCACGGTCAGATTGCGCATCATGTGGTTGTTGTATTCGCGGTAGAACGAGGTGACCCGCTCCGCCGGCCAGTCCGCCGGGGTGGGCGCGATGGCGAAGAAGGTTGGCAGATCCACGGTTTCGAGAGGGCCGACCGAATCGCAATAGGCCACGGCGACACCGCGCGCGAACTCCGGCATCTCCTGGATGACCAGCGGATCGTCGACCAGGGTCAGCAGATCGTGGTCGCGGACGAACGCGGTGGCCTCGGCGAGCGCGTCCGTCGCCACCGCCACCACGGTGTCGTTCGAGGGACGCGCGGCCGACAATTGCTCGAACGCCTTGCGCACGGTGTCGTCGTCCGGCGTCGCCACCCCCAGCAGTTCGCCCGCGGCGGCGCGGATTTCCGCGGTCAACCGCTCGAGATGCGCGTGCGCCTGCTCCTGGATCTCCCGGGAGCTCAGATTGGTATCGAGGGTGTGCCAGAGCTTGGCCTCCCACAGCCGACGGCCCAGCCGCGGATCCCGGTCCGAGCCGTCCAGGCGATCGGTGAGCCAGGCGGTGAACTCGGTGAGCGCCGAGATCGCCTCGGCGGCAGCGGGTTCGATATCGAAACCCGGAACCTCGGCCGCCAGCGCCGGGACCTGTTCGCGGACCAGTGCCGCCACCCCGGCGAACTGGCCGATCGCGGTCTCGACATGCACTCGGGGCGCGGCGCCGAGCACCGCGCGCGCCGTGGCCAGCGCGTCGGGCAGTGCCTCCAGCCGGGAGCGCAGCGCCTCCAGCCGTGTCTCGGCGGGCGCGAACGGGCGCGCCAGCAGGTGGTACAGCAGCGGTCCGGGGTTGTGCAGCAGGGGATTCCACTCGTGCTCGCGGGTATCGGCGAGCGCGAACAGCGTGCCGTCGACCCGCTGGTGCAGCAGGGCGAGATCGACCCGATCGGCCGGGGCCAGGTCCTCGTCGTCGACCTCGGCCAGCGCGTGCGAGGCCTCCCGCAGCATGGCGATCCGCCCCCGCACCGCCGCCCGCGACCAGTCGGGCAATCGATCGTCGAACCGGTGATCACCGACCTCGGCGGCCAGGTGCGGATCGGCGGTCAGCAGCGCATCCACGATGCGCTGCGCGCGGGGCACGAAAATCGACATGTCAGCCACGCTAGCTCGCACCACCGACCACCCGATCCCCGGCGATTCCGGGCCGGCGGTAGGCCACCAGCACGATCACCGCGGCCACCAGGACCAGCAGCAAGGAAAGCGCCACCGCGGCATCGGGATCGGACTCGCGCTGCAGGTAGATCTCCAGCGGCAGGGTGCGCGTCTTCCCCTGCAGACTGCCCGCGAAGGTGAGCGTCGCGCCGAACTCGCCCAGCGCCCGGGCGAAGGCCAGGATGGTGCCCGAGACCAGCGCCGGGCGCAGCAGCGGCAGCGTCACCCGCCACCACACGATCGACGGCCGCGCCCCCAGCGTGGCGGCGATGCGCTCGTAGCGATCGCCCGCCGTCCGCATGGCGCCCTCCAGCGTGATCACCAGGAAGGGCAGCGCCACAAAGGTTTGCGCCAGCACCACCGCCGTCGTGCTGAAGGCGATGCGAATGCCCATCGACTCCAGTTCCCGGCCCACCAGACCGTGCCGGCCGAACAGGTACAGCAGCGCCAGACCGCCCACCACCGGCGGTAATACCAAGGGCAGCAACACCAGTGCGCGCAGCACCGGCATCGCCCGCCAGCGCGAACGGGCCAGCACCGCCGCCATGGGCACGCCCAGCAGGACGCACAGCACGGCCGCGGCGAGCGAGGTGCGCAGGCTCAACTCCAGCGCCACCCGCGAGGACTCCGAGGTGATCAGGCCGAAGAAATGTGACCAGTCGACCGCCCCGGTCAGCGCAACCAGCGGACCGGCCACCAGCACGAAGCCGATGGCCGCCGGGAGCAGCAGCCAGACCGGGGGCTTCATCAGGGCTTACCGAAACCGGACTGCTGCAGCACCTTCTGGCCGTCGGGACCGGTGACGAGGGCGACGAAGTCCTTTGCCGTGGCCGCGTTCCTCGAATCGGCCACGGTGGCGATCGGATAGGTGTTGACGGCCTTCGCCGACTCCGGGAAGTTCACGGTCTGCACCTTGGCGCCCGCGCCCGCCGCGTCGGTCACGTAGACCAGGCCGGCGTCGGCCTGACCCGAGGTGACCTTGGCCAGTACGTCGGTCACCGAGGACTCCTCGCTCACCGGCGAGATCGACACTCCGGCATCGGAAGTCACCTTCTTGGTGGCCGAGCCGCACGGCACCTGCGGCGCGCACACCACCAGCCGCAGCCCGGACTGCGACAGGTCCGCCAGCGAATTGATGTGCGCCGGATTGCCCGGCGGCGTCACGATGGTCAGCACATTGGTGGCGAAGGTCTGCGGCTTGTCGGTGATCCGGCCGCCCTTCACCGCCTTGTCCATATTGGCCTGGTCGGCGGAGGCGAAGACGTCGGCGGGCGCGCCATTGTTCAACTGCGCCGCCAGATCCGAGGAACCCGCGAACGAGAAGGTCACCTTGGTGCCGGGGTGCGCGCTCTCGAACTGGCTGCCCAGCGCGGTGAAGGATTGCTCGAGCGAGGCGGCCGCGAAAACGGTGATGGTCTTGGTATCGGTGCCGGTCGAGGAGGACGAGCCGCAGCCGGCCAGCAGGCCCGCGCCCAGCGCCGCGCTCGCCGCCAGGACCGCGCCGGACCGGAAACCTAGGCCGCGCCGGCGCTTTCCGCCGCGGTCTCCACGACCACCGTGGTCGCCTTCACGCTGGCCCACGCCACGCTCCCCGGCTGCAAGCCCAGCTCGCGCACCGACTCGCTGCTCATCAACGACACGACTGTGAACGGTCCGCATTGCATCTCCACCTGTGCCATCACGGTATCGGTCACCACCTTGGTGACCAGTCCGGGAAACCGATTGCGTGCCGAACTGGCACTACCCATCCGGGTCTGCGGAGTGCGGGCCTGTTCGACGGCCAGGGCCGCGAGCTGTTCGCCGTCCACCACCAGGCGACCGGATTCGTCCTTGCGGGCCGACAGCGTGCCGCCGTCGATCCATCGGCGCACGGTGTCGTCGCTGACGCCCAGGAGCTGGGCGGCGTCGCGAATCCGAATTTCGGGCATAAGGGCAAGGATAGGCCCGCAGATGCGGAAGTAATAATCGTATATATCCGTAGATACGGATCACATGACAGGAAATAGTGTTCCTGTTCACTTTTCGCGGGCTGGCGTCGCCACCGGCGACCAGTACGCTCGAAGCAATCATGGCCACGTATTTCGATCCGAAGGCCTGGTCACCTCTGCGCGCGGTAGACCTGGGTATGGACCTCGGAAGACGCCTGTTCGAGCCCGGCTGGCTGGATCAGTGGACGAGCTTCACCACTGCCTGGCTCGAACCTGCCGCGGACTTCGGCGCCGGGACGGTCACCGCGCTGATGCCCGACGTGCTCATGACGCTGCTGTCGGAGGGCATCCTCAGCCAGTTCGGCGGTCAGGAAGTCAGCGCCACCCTGCTGGGCCACGACCTGCGGGCCACCCTGCACACGCTCAAGGTGCGCAGGCGCGGAGCCCATTTCCAGACCAAGACCGTGCTCACCGGACTGCACTGGAACCGGCATCCCATCGAGGAACTGACCGTCATCGCACACGGTGTGCGGCTCATCCCCGGCGTGCCCACCAAGGTGCGCGCCTCCCAGCTCGACCTCAACGGCGTGATATCGCTTGCGGGACTGCTGGAGTGGATCAACAGCTGGCAGCCGGACTGGGAGCTGGAACCCGCCGACGACGGGCTCGTCCTCGCCAGACACCGCCGACGACGAATCAAGGCGCTGGCCGAGGCCGAGATCACCGACAATGTCCTGTCCATCACCGTGCATCGCGCACACTGGCGAAAGCTGCGCGCGCCCAAGCGATTCACGACGCTGAACCCGATTCCCCTGACCGGCCTACCCAGTCAGGCGCGCATCAGCCGGGCCGAAAGAGTCGGGGACCACGTGCTTTTCAGCGCCGACCTGCCCGGGGTCACCGGTTCGTTCGATCTGGCGCAGATCCGCTCGGCCATCGTCGCCGGGACGACGCTCATCGTCTTCTAGGCGCGAACCTCAGACCTGCTGGGTCGGCCACCATTCGAGCAGTGCCGCCTCGGCCTCGTCGCGCGTCATCGGTCCGCGGTCCAGGCGCTGTTCCTTCAGGAACCGCCACGCCTTGCCGACGTCCGGACCCGGCTGCAGACCGAGGAGTTCCATGATGGCGTTGCCGTCCAGATCCGGGCGCACCCGCGCCAGATCCTCCTGCTCCGCGAGCTTTTCGATCCGGACTTCCAGATCGTCGTAGGTGGAGCGCAGCAGGGCGGCGCGGCGCTTGTTGCGGGTCGTGCAGTCGGCGCGGACCAGCTTGTGCAGGCGGGGGAGCAGCTCGCCGCCGTCGGTCACGTAGCGGCGCACCGCCGAATCGGTCCACTGGCCCTTGCCGTAACCGTGGAAGCGCAGGTGCAGGTACACCAGCCGCGCCACGTCCTCGGTGAACTGCTTCGGATACTTCAAGGCCTTCATGCGCTTTCGCACCATCTTCGCGCCCACCACCTCGTGGTGGTGGAAGCTGACGCCGCCGCCGGGCTCATTGCGCTTGGTGGGCGGCTTGCCGATGTCGTGCAGCAGCGCGGCCCAGCGCAGCACCAGATCCGGATCGCCCTGCTCCTGGTCGATGGCCTGGCGCAGCACGGTCAGCGAATGCTGGTAGACGTCCTTGTGCTGGTGGTGCTCGTCGATCTCCAGCTGCATGGCCGGGACCTCCGGCAGCACCCGAGCGGCCAGACCGGTCTCGACCATGATGTCGATGCCGTCGGTCGGGTATTCGCCGCCGATCAGCTTGTCCAGCTCGGTGCGCACCCGCTCGGCGGTGATGCGATCGATCTCCGGGGCCATCTCGACGATCGCCGAGCGCACCCGCGGGGCCAGCTCGAAACCCAGCTGCGAGACGAAGCGCGCGGCGCGCAGCATGCGCAGCGGATCGTCCTGGAACGAATCCTGCGGCAGCGCAGGCGTATCCAGCACGCCGGCCAGCAGGTCCTCGATACCGCCCAGCGGGTCCACGAATTCCAGCTCGCCGAGCTCGCCGATGCGAACCGCCATGGCGTTCACGCGGAAGTCGCGACGCACCAGATCACCCTCGAGGGTGTCGCCGAAGGTCACCTCCGGATTGCGCGAGACCCGGTCGTAGGAGTCGCTGCGGAAGGTGGTGATCTCCAGCTGCTGCCCGTCCTTGGACGCGCTGACGGTGCCGAAGGCCAAGCCGCCGGTGTCCCAGAGATTGTCGGCCCAGCCGCGCATCAACTCCTGCACGACCTCGGGGCGGGCATCGGTGGTGAAATCCAGATCGGTGCCCAGACGGCCCAGCACCGCGTCGCGCACGCTGCCGCCGACCAGGTACAGCCGATGACCGTGCTGTGCGAACAGTTCACCGAGCGGAGTCAGCACATCGGACAACCGGCCGAGGGTTATCGCGGCCGCCGCCAGCAGGCGCGTACGACGATCCTCCACGGCTGCTTCCTCAGACTTCGGCGAAACCACGAAAACGCAGCTTAGTCGCTAGGGGGTGCGATCTCCGAAAAGCCTCCGGCCGCTGCCCGCCACGACCCGGCGTGCCGCGCGACGACCGGCATCTACCTGCTGCGAGACCTCCGTATATATAGGAGCCACCGAGCTGGGGCGGGCTGGAGCGCCGTCCCCTATAGACTGGCGCAGTGTCCCCGGCCGATCGCGCGAACAGTCGACGCCGCCAGCCCCGGCGGCGTAGTTCGGCCGGTAATGCGGCGGCGGCGAAATCCACCGGTGCGAAGCGCGGCGAGGCGGAACGGAAACCGCGCATGCGCACCGTCCGCGAGACCTCCGCGGGCGGACTGGTCGTGGATGGGCTCGACGGTCCGCGCGAAAAACGCTGCGCCGCCCTCATCGGCCGCACCGACCGGCGCGGCCGGCTGCTCTGGTCACTGCCCAAGGGGCATATCGAAGAGGGCGAAACGGCCGAGCAGACCGCGATTCGCGAGGTCCAGGAGGAGACCGGCATCCACGGCACCGTGGTCGCCGAACTCGGCAGCATCGACTATTGGTTCGTCACCGAGGGCCGGCGCGTGCACAAGACCGTGCACCACTATCTGATGCGCTGCCTCGGCGGTGAGCTCTCCGACGCCGACGTCGAGGTCACCAAGGTGGCCTGGGTTCCCTTGAGCGAACTAGACTCCCGGCTCGCCTACGCGGACGAGCGGAGGCTGGCCGAGGTCGCCAACCGGCTGATCGACCGGATGGAGAACGGCAGACAATGACGCGTGCGGGATCGCAGCGCACGCTGCTTTCACTCGTCGCGGTAATGCTGGCGGTGCTCACGGCACTGGGAATCGGACCCGGTCCCGGCACGCGCATTGCCGCCGCCGAACCCACCGGGACCGGCAGTGGACAACCCAGCAGACCGGAATTCCTGAAGCTGTCGCTGGATTCGGTCACGCCCACCGCCATCACCGCCACCAGCGACCCCTATTTCGTGGTGTCGGGGACGGTCACCAATATCGGCGACCGGCCGGTGGACGACATCAGCGTCCGCGTCCAGCGCGGCGCGGCGGTCACCAGCCCCAGCGGGCTGCGCTCGACCCTGCGGCTGGATCAGATCAACTACGACGTCAACGGCGAATTCCAGGACGTCACAGACGGATTGACGCCGGGACAGCGCAAGCAGTTCAGCCTCACCGTCGCGCTGCACTCGGGAACGGATCTGCCCAGCGGGATCTCGTCGATCGACATCACCTCGCCCGGCGTGTACCCGCTGCTGCTCAATGTGAACGGCAAGCCCGCCTACGGCGGCCAGGCCCGGCTCGACGACGCCCGCTTCCTGCTGCCCGTCCTCGGCGTCCCCGGCGGCGCCGATCCCAAGCACCCTGCCGCCCAACCCGGCACGCCCGCCGTCGACGCCCCGCCGGTGGCCACCACCATGCTGTGGCCGCTCGCCGATCGCCCGCGGCTGGTGGCGGGACGGCCCGGCTCGCCGGACGGCGAGGCCGAGCTCACCGATGACGACCTGGCCGCCTCGCTGGCCCAGGGCGGCCGGCTCGACCAGCTGCTGTCGGCGCTGGAGAGTGTGCTCAAACCGGACAGCGGCCGCGATCGCACCCTGGTCAACGCGATCTGCCTGGCCGTCGACCCGGATCTGCTGCTGACCGTGTCGGATATGACCAAGGACTATCTGGTGCTGGCCAGCCCGTCGGACCCGGAGGGGCCCACCCGAGCCGGAACCGGCACCCACGCCGCCAAGGCGTGGCTCGACCGGCTGCGTGCGCTGGCGCCCGGAATGTGCACGGTGGCACTGCCGTTCGCGCAGGTCGATCCCGCTGCGCTCGCCGCCACCGGTGACGTCACGCTGGCCGACCGCGCGCTCAACGCGCCCGCCGACCTGATCGACAACCTGCTGTCGGTGAAATCGGTGCGCGGCGTGGCCATTCCGGACGCCGGCACGGTCGACAGCGACGGGGCCACCCTGTTCGCGCACCATGGCTTCACCACCACCGTGCTCGCCGACAACGCCGTCGCCGGGCCCGACGGCCCGGCCAACCTGACCTCGACCAAGAGCCCCGCCGCCCCGGGCGGCACGCCGGACCCCGGCACCCCCGACATGGTGAACCTCGCCGACGTCACCGTGCCGCCCGCCGCGGGCGCGACCCCGCCGCCCGCATCCGCCACGCTGCACGCGGCCACCTTCGACATCTGGGCCGCGACCGCGCTGGCCGCCATCGGATCCAATCCGCCGACACCGCCTTTCACCCCGGACAAAGTGCGCTACGACGTCACCAACGACTCCCGCGCCGCGCGCCTGCAGGACGCGCTGGGCGCCATCGCCTGGACCTCGCTCAACCCGCAGCCCGGGCGGTCGCGCTCGGCGCTGCTGATGCCGCCGCAGCAGTGGGGCGCCAATCGCGACGAGGCCACCCAGGTGCTGGGACAGCTGGATCTGCTGCTGCGCAACGGCCTGGCCACCGCGCGGACGTTCACCGATCTGCTTGCCCAGCAGCCCGATCCGCAGCCCTACGAGCTCGACTACCTCGGCGCCGCCGCCGACGAGGCGGTGCCCTCGCACTTCGCCGAACCGGTCCACCAGCAGGCGCAGCGCATCACCGAACTGATGAGCGCGCTGGTGGACGTGCCGCAGCAGGAGCTCAGCCCGCGCGCCTTCCTCACCCCGCTGCGCGACGACCTGATCCGGGTGCTGTCGCTGTCGGACCGCTGGGCCGGGACCGCGGCCGCGGACACCAATGCCCAGCGCCGGCTGGACCAGACCACCAAAACCATGGACAACCTCTACGGTTCGGTGACCGTGCTGCCGCCGGGCGGCGTCTACACCCTCGCCTCCGAGCAGAGCCCGCTGCTGCTGGTCGCCCGCAACGACCTGCCGGTGGCCATCCGGGTGCGCTTCAAGATCGACGCACCGGCCGAGACGAACATCACTGATATCGGCGAACAGCAACTGCCCGCCAAGGGAAATCGATCCTTCCAGATCCCGACCGAGGTTTCCGACAGCCGAAACCTGGTCATTCCCATCGCACTTACCACACCCGACGGCGTGGCGCTCGGCAATGCGGTATCGGTATCCGTGCGATCCAACGCTTACGGTCAGGTGTTGGCAATAATTACCGCGTGCGCGTGCGCACTGCTGCTCCTGCTGGTCGGTCGCCGACTGTGGCACCGCTTCCGCGGCCAGTCCGACCCGGCAGACGAAGGGTTCGACCCGGGGACACGGCAGAGCCGGCGCGCACGCAAGCGGGAGCAGAAACGACAGGAGGCACGGTGAGCGAGTACGGCGGGCCGCGCTCATCCGGCCGACCCGAGGGACCCGACGGGCCGCCGCCGCGGCGCGCGCCCTCGGCCCCGTGGGAACGCGGCGTGCCGCCACGACCCGCGCCGCGCGGACCGCAGGGTCCCGCCTCGGGCCAGCAGCCCCGCGTACCCGGTCCGTACGGACCGCCGCCCTCCGGTCAGCAGCGCGCGGTTCCCGGCAATCCGCAAGGGAATCCGGGTCGGCCGTATCCGGGTCAACCGACCGGTCCCCAGAGACAGATGCCGCCCGGCCCCGAATCCGGGCCGATCATGCACCGGCCCCGCCCACCGCAGGGCCGACCGGATCCCGCCGCCGCTGGACGCGCCGCACCCGAAGAGCGCTACCACTGGGGACATCCGGGCAACGAAGGCAATCGCGCACCGGCCACCGGCGCACGCTCCATACCTCCCAACGAGCAGCGTTACCCGACGCCCCCGATGTCGAACCCGCGTCCCGGACCCGCGCGCCAGCCGATTCCGCGCACCATGCCGCCCACCGCCGCACAGCGGGTCGAGGAGAAGGCCGAGAGCGCCAACGCCCGGCTGGTCCGCGACTCCGGGTCCATCGCCATCGCGACCTTGGTCAGCCGCATCACCGGCTTCGGCAAACAGCTGATGTTGCTGACCGTCCTGGGTCCCGCCATCGCCTCGGCCTTCACCGTCGCCAGCACCATTCCGACCATGATCTCCGAGCTGCTGCTCGGCGCGGTGCTCACCGCCATCGTGGTGCCCACCCTGGTGCGCGCGGAGAAGGAGGATCCCGACGGCGGCGCGGCCTTCGTGCGGCGACTCGTCACCGCGGCGGGCACGGTGCTCGCCATCGGCACCATGCTGGCCATCGCCGCCGCACCGGTGATGACCACCCACATCTTCCTGTCCAACGACGGCAAGGTGAACACCGCGCTCACCACCGCGCTGGCGTTCCTGCTGCTGCCCGCAATCCTCTTCTACGGGATGTCGGCGCTGCTCATGGCCATTCTCAATACCCACCAGAACTTCAAACCCGGTGCCTGGGCGCCGGTTCTGAACAACCTGGTGGTGCTGGTCGTGCTGGCGATCTACGCCCTCACCCCGGGTGAGATCAGCCTCGATCCGGTGCGGATGGGCGACACCAAACTGCTGGTGCTCGGCGTCGGCGTGACGATCGGCGTCATCGTTCAGATGGTGAGCCTGCTGCCGGCCATCCGCCGCGAAGGCATCGACCTGCGGCCACTGTGGGGCATCGACGCGCGGCTCAAGCAGTTCGCGGGCATGGGCGCGGCCATCATCCTGTACGTGCTGATCAGCCAGCTCGGCTGGATCTTCGCCACCCGGGTCTCCTCGCACGTGGACGTCGCGGGTCCCGCGATCTACCAGAACGCCTGGGCGCTACTGCAATTGCCGTACGGCGTCATCGGCGTCACCCTGCTGACCGCGATCATGCCGCGGCTGAGCCGCAATGCCGCCGCCGACGACACGCCCGCAGTGGTGGACGATCTCGGCGCGGCGACCCGATTGACCATGATCGCGCTGGTCCCCATCGTCACCTTCCTGACCTTCGCCGGACCGCAGATCGGCGAGGCGCTCTACGGCTACGGACGTTTCGGCGGGTCGGCCGGACGGCTCGGCGAGGCGGTGTCGTGGTCGGCGTTCACGCTGATCCCGTACGCGCTGGTGCTGATCCACCTGCGGGTCTTCTACGCGCGTGAACAAGCCTGGACACCGACCTGGATCATCCTCGGCATCACCAGCGTCAAGATCGCGCTCTCGGCGCTGGCCCCGGTCTTCTTCTCCGACAAGCACGTGGTCATCGCCCTCGGCGTGGCCAACGGGCTGGGCTTCGTATCGGGCGCGATCATCGGCGCGTGGCTGCTGCACCGCAGCCTCGGCGACCTCCGCATGACCAATGTCGGGCGCACCATCACCCGGGTCGGGCTGGCCTCGCTGGCCGGCGGCGCGGTCATGCTGATCGTGGACAAAGTGCTGGGGCTGCACCGGCTTTCGGACTCCTTCCACGGCATCGGCTCGCTGGTACGGGTCGGCCTGACCGCCATCGTCATGTTCGGCGTGGCCTTCGGCCTGATGCGCCTGCTCGGCATCCCCGAGATCGTGGCCATCACCGTCGCCATCTCGCGCCGCCTCGGCATCACCCCGCCGGCACCGGATCTCGACCTCGACGGCACGCCGCTCGAGGACATCCACGAGACCACCCTGCTGCCCAAGCCGGACCTGCGGGCAGCGCCCTACTACTACCGCTTCGATCCCTACCTCGACGCGCAGACCATGGTGCTGCCCGTCATCCGGCCCGACGCGGTTGACAGCACCGAGAAGACCGAGTTCCCGTACCCTGTTCCGCAGGCAAACGCAACCGGCCGACCTGGCGCGCCGGTTCCGGGTCCGACACAACGGTCTTCGACACACCACGGAGAAGGAGGCGCGAGGGTGAGCGACGACGCGGCGGGCGGTGTCCCGGCCGCCGAATCCGCAACGGCCGCGGGCGGCGGGCTGTCCACGGACACCCCTCCCCCCGGCGAGTCCGGCGGAAAGTCCGGTGGCCCAGCCAAATCGGCGGCCCGCTCCGGCGGCGGCGACCAGGCGGAACCCGAGAACCTACCGGAGGGCTCCGAGGGCACGGAGGACGACCACCCCGGTCCCGAAACCGGTGTGTACGAGGCCGTCTCGCCGCTGATGCCGCCCATGCGGGTGGAATCGCCGAGCAAGCGGATCCAGCGCGGTCCCAAGCTGACCCCCGGCGCCTCGGTGGCGGGTGGCCGCTACCGGCTGCTGGCCAGCCACGGCGGCGCGCGCGGCCTCAAGTTCTGGCAGGCCCTCGACGTGAAGCTCGACCGCGAGGTCGCGCTCACCTTCGTCGACGCGGATCAGCAGGCCACCGACAACTCCGGACACGATGGCCCGCAGGCCATTCTGTCGCGCACGCTGCGCCTGGGCCGGATCAACTCGCCCGGCCTGGCTCGCGTGCTGGACGTGGTGCGCGGTTCCTCCGGCGGCATCGTGGTGGCCGAATGGACGCCCGGCCGCTCGCTCAAGGAGATGGCCGAGACCGTGCCCTCGCCCATCGGCGCGGCCCGTGCCGTGCGGGCGCTGGCGGCGGCGGCCGAAATGGCGCACCGCGGCGGTGGTTCGCTGTCCATCGACCACCCGGATCGGGTGCGCATCAGCGCGTCGGGCGACGCCGTGCTGGCCTTCCCCGGCACGCTGTCCGATTCGGACGCGCAGTCCGACGTGCGCGGCCTCGGGGCCATGCTCTACGCACTCATCACCGCGCACTGGCCGATTCGCGTCGCCGGGATCTCCGGCACCGCGGCCACCGTCGGCGGACTGCCGCTGGCCGACTTCGGGCCGGACGGAACCCCGGTGGAGCCCAGGACGATTCGGCCCGAGGTGCCCTTCGAGATCTCCGCGGTCGCGGTGCGCTCGCTGGAATCCAACAAGGGCGTGCGCACCGCCGCCACCGTCCAGCACGTGCTGGAGCAGGCGTCGGTGGTGGACCAGAAGACCGATTTCATCCCGGTGCTCAGACTCGGCCAGAAGCCGCCGAGCGCACCCGACGAGACCCTCGCCGATCCGGAACTGCTGGCGGCCGAGAAGGAACGCTCGCAGCGGATGATGTGGATCCTGGTCGGTCTGGGCGTGCTGGCCGCGCTGGTGGTCGGCGTCATCATCTGGTGGCTGCTGAGCGTCTTCGCGCCCGGCTCCTCCAACGCCCCGCTCAACGAACAGCGCAATATCGGGCTCACCACCTCGGCGACCCCGCCGCCGAGTCCCGGTGCGTCCCAGACCCCCGCCGGCGCTCCGGCCACCGGCGGCGTGCCGGTGCCGGTCACCGGAGCGACGGTGTTCTCCCCGGAGGGCACCCCCGACAATGTCGGCAGCGTCGGGGCGGTGCTGGACAACAACCCGGCCACCACGTGGCGCACCGACGCCTATTTCCAGCAGTTCCCGGCCCTGAAGAAGGGCGTGGGCGTGCTGGCCACCCTGGGCAGCCCCAGCAAGCTGACCAAGGTGGCCATCGAATCGCCCTCGCCCGGAACGCAGGTCGAGATCCGCACCTCGCCGACCGCCTCGCCGACCCTCGATCAGACCCAGCTGATCGGGTCGGCGGTGCTCGGCGACGGCACCACGGAGATTCCGGTGCGGGCCGACCAGCCCGCCCGGTACGTCCTCGTCTGGATCACCCAGCTGGCCAACAACGGGGGTCAGTTCCAGTCCTCGCTCGCCGAAATCCGCTTCGAAGCAACGCCGTAGTTCCGGGGGTTCCACCCGGCCGGTGACGATGCCCGGTCGACACATTCTGGGCGGTCATCGTCCGCCCGATTCGCCCGAACAGCCCGCCTACCAGGGCTTTTTTCGCGCGATCCATTGCTACCGAATCGTTATCTTCGATATGATCTTGCGTACTCTCGGCAAGGGGAGCACCTGGGAACCGGCTTCGGCGGTCCCGGATGACAGCCAAAACACTCGGTGACGCCCGGTCCGTGTTCAGGCCGTGCCCGCCGATCTGAGGGGATGCGGTGTCGTCAGCAAACGAGATGGTGGAAGTGCAGGTCAGCGATCGCGACCTGTTGGCCGCCCACGTCGGCGGGGCGCCCTACGCCTTCGCCGAACTGTTCCGCCGCCACTACGACCACCTCTGGCAGACCGCGCTACGCGCCTCCTACGGTCGCGAGGACGCCGCCGACTGCGTCCAGGAAGCCTTTCTGTCCGCACATCGCGGCGCGGCATCGTTCCGCGGCGACGCCGAGGTTCGCAGCTGGCTGCACCGGATCGTCATGAACGCCTGCCTGGACCGCATCCGCCGCAACAAACTGCGCCGCACCGATCCGCTGCCCGAGGACAAAGAGGACGAACTCCGCTGCCCCCGCGACGATTACGCGGCCCTGGAGGCCAGCCTGCTGGTCGACGCGGCGCTGTTCCTGCTGCCCGCCGACCAGCGCACCGCCCTGGTCGCGGTGGAGCTCGAGGGCTACTCCATCGCGGATGCCGCTGCGCTGCTGGGCATTCCGGAGGGCACGGTCAAGAGCCGCTGTTCGCGGGGACGCCGCCGACTGCAAGAGCACTTTCGCGACACCTGAACTCCGGTAGAACAACGCGCCATTGGTGGAACCTTGTCCGGTTCCGCTGCGTCAGATACAAAGACAGGTCTGCGATTCCCACTCGAAGCCCTGGAGGGGCAATGGAGGAAACAGGAGGAGCAATGGCGGGTACCACCGTGCCCACGCCGCCCTTCTCCACCGAGCTGCTCGCCGATCTGCACGGCGGCAGCCTGCCACCCGACGAATCCGAGCGGCTCTGGCCCGCGGTCCGCCGCGACCCCGACGCCATGCGCTATCTGAACTCACTCGACCGCGTCGACGCCCGGCTGCGCGAGCTCGGTCGCGACGAGACCATCGCCCACCCCATGCCCGCCGAGGTGGCCGACCGCCTCGAGCGCATGATCACCGACCTCGCCAACGGCGACACTCCGGAACGACTCGCCAGCGTCACCCGGCTGCCCGTCGCCCCGCCACCGGTCACCCGCTCGACTCACCCGGCCCCGGCGGCCACCGCGCCCATCCCGGTCCTCAACGGGTCCATCTTCGACACCGGCCGGCTCGATCCCCGCGAACTCGAGGAACCCGAGCTCGATCCCGGGCCGGAGGAGGACCTCGATCTCGCCGAACCGATCCGGCTCGACGAGCGGCCCTCCCGCCGCCTGCGCTGGGTCACCGCCGCCGCGGCCGCAGCGGCGGTCGTCGCGGGCGCTGTGGTGGCCGTGGACGCCCTGAGCACCCACACGGTGGCCCCGACCGCCGTGGCGGCCGCCGACGCCAACCTGGACCCGGCTATGCCGCCCACGGCGCTGCTCACCGCCATGGGCCGCCACGACATCACCGGACCCCTGGCAACCGGAAACGCACTCGCCACGTGCCTACAGGCGGCCGGACTGGACCGCCAGATACTCGGCGAGCGCAGCGTTGTGTTCTCCGGCACACCGGGCGTACTGGTTCTGCTCCAGGGACCGAAACCACCGCAGATCACCGCGGCCGTCCTCGGAACCGCCTGCGGCCCAGGCAATCCCCAGGTGCTCGGACGCGCCGATATCGGCTGACGCCCGTGGTCGAACAGGCGCGGGAACAGAACCGTTTAGGCTGTTGTTGACCGACACGCTCACGCTCGAATAAATCGAGCCAGTCTGCACACCAGCTTCGGAGGGCCCCTTGAGCACGCCTGTTCGCGACCTGATCATCGTCGGTTCCGGTCCGGCCGGCTACACCGCAGCGGTGTACGCCGCCCGCGCGGAACTCGAACCCCTGCTCTTCGAGGGCACCCAGTTCGGCGGCGCGCTCATGACCACCACCGAGGTCGAGAACTTCCCCGGCTTCCGCGAGGGCATCATGGGCCCCGACCTGATGGAGGAGATGCGGGAGCAGGCCAAGCGCTTCGGCACCGACATCCGCACCGAGGACGTCGACGAGCTCGACCTGACCGGTCGCATCAAGAAGGTGACCGTCGGCGGCGAGGTGTTCGAGGCGTACGCCGTCATCCTCGCCATGGGCTCCGCGGCCCGCTACCTCGGCGTCCCCGGCGAGCAGGAACTGCTCGGCCGCGGCGTCAGCGCCTGCGCCACCTGTGACGGCTTCTTCTTCAAGGGCCAGGACATCGTGGTGGTCGGCGGCGGCGACTCGGCCATGGAGGAGGCGACCTTCCTCACCAAGTTCGCCAACTCGGTGACCATCATCCACCGCCGCGAGGAGTTCCGCGCCTCCCGCATCATGCTCGAGCGCGCCAAGAACAACGACAAGATCCGCTTCCAGTTGAACTCGGAAGTCGTTGCGGTGCACGGAGATACGGCCGTCACCCACCTCACCGTCCGGGACACCCGCACCGGTGAGACCTCCGAGCTGGCCGCCACCGGCCTGTTCGTCGCCATCGGCCACGACCCGCGCAGCGAACTGGTGCGCGGCCAGGTCGATCTGGACGGCGAGGGCTACGTGGAGGTCAAGGGCCAGAGCACCTACACCTCGCTGCCCGGCGTCTTCGCCGCCGGCGACCTGGTCGACCACACCTACCGGCAGGCCATCACCGCCGCCGGCACCGGCTGCCGCGCGGCCATCGACGCCGAGCGCTGGCTCGCCGAACAGGGTGACATCACCACCAACACCCTCGATCACGCCGGTGCGCCGGTGGAAGTGAACAACTAAGGAGCAGGGCAATGTCCGACGCCAAGACCTCAGCCACCAAGACGGTGACCGACGCCACCTTCGCCGACGAGGTGCTGCTCAGCGAAAAGCCTGTGCTCGTGGACTTCTGGGCGGCCTGGTGCGGCCCGTGCAAGATGGTCGCCCCGGTGCTCGAGGAGATCGCCGCGGCCAACACCGACAAGATCACCATCGCGAAGCTGGACGCCGACAACAACCCGGAGACGGCCTCCCACTACGGCATCCTCTCGCTGCCCACCATGGTCCTGTTCCAGGGCGGCAAGGAGACCAAGCGGATTGTCGGCGCAAAGGGCAAAGCGGCCCTCTTGCGCGAACTGCAAGAAGTTCTTTAACGAGGCTGGATAGAATTTCGGCGCCGAAGGGGGGCCGCGTGATCCGCGCGGGTTCCCGCCTTCGGCCCCTGACGCGGGCGCCAGGGTTAGGATGCCTGCACTCGACAGTTGCCGAAATTCGGTCCGGGTCTGAAACAATCATTCGACGCTCCGGTCGTGCGAAGGTGTGAACCGACGCATGAGTGGGTACCCGGGTTGGCGGAAGGAAAGGGCTCTCACGCATGCACCGACTTCGTCACGGCGATACAGGACCAGCCGTAGCAGAGGTTCGGAGCACCCTGGCAAGCCTCGGGTTCCTGCATTCCCACCCCAACAGCGACCCCTCGGGTCCGATCGGGGAGTTCTGGAAGGATTCCGACGCCACCTTCGACCATGATCTGGACTCCGCGGTCCGCGCCTTTCAGCAGCATCGCGGACTCCTGGTCGACGGCGTGGTCGGTCCGGCCACCTACCGCGCGCTGAAGGAAGCCTCCTACCGGCTGGGCGCGCGAACCCTCATCTACCAGCTGTCCGCACCGCTGTACGGCGACGATGTCGCCACTCTGCAGCGGCGACTGCAGGATCTGGGCTTCTACGTGCATCGGGTGGACGGCTATTTCGGGCCGCACACGCACGACGCGCTCACCTCGTTCCAGCGCGAGATCGGCCTGTCCTCCGACGGCATCTGCGGTCCGGATACGCTGCGCTCGCTGGACCTGCTGGGCGCCCGCGTGACCGGCGGCAACCCGCATCGCATCGCCGAGGAAGAGGTGGTGCACCGGGCCGGGCCGCAGCTCACCGGCAAGCGCATCGTCATCGACCCGGGCCTGGGCGGGCCGGACAAGGGTTCGGGCGTGCCGACCGAATTCGGTGAGGTCTACGAATCGGAGATCCTCTGGGATCTGGCCAGCCGCCTCGAAGGCCGCATGGCCGCAACCGGTATGGAGACCTTCCTGTCGCGGCCGTGGGGCTCCAACCCCTCCGACGCCGAGCGGGCGGAGACCTCCAACACCTTCGACGCCGACCTGATGATCTCGCTGCGCTGCGCCAGCAACGACAGCGGTTCCGCCAGCGGCGTGGCCAGCTTCCACTTCGGCAATTCGCACGGCTCCACGTCCATGATCGGACAGGTGCTGGCCGGGTTCATCCAGCGTGAGATCGTCGCGCGAACCTCGTTGCAGGACTGCCGGACCCACGCCCGGACTTGGGATCTGTTGCGCCTGACCAAGATGCCGACGGTTCAGGTCGACATCGGCTACCTGTCCAACGATTACGACTCCGCCGTGCTGACCAATCCGCGCATGCGCGACGTGATCGCCGAGGCGATCCTGATCTCGGTCAAGCGCCTGTACCTGCTGGGCCAGGACGACCAGCCCACGGGGACTTACACATTCGCCGAACTGCTCGCCGAGGAACTGGCCGCCGCCGACCGCCTCTGAGCGTCGATCGGCTCGTATGTTTCACATGAAACAAACCCCTCCAACCCATTCGGGCTGGAGGGGTTTCTCGTTCGAGGCGGGGGAGTGGATCTACCGCGTGGCGATGCGGGTCGGCATGGTCAGCTCCGCTGCCGCCAGGAGCTGATCGAGCGCGCGCTCGACGTCTTCCTTCCACAGGTGCTCATGATCCAATTCCAGTCGCAGACGCGGGAACCGGTGATGCGAGGCCACCACCTTGAAACCGACATCCTCGAGGAAGTCGGCCTCGATCATGCAGTTCTCCGGCGAGCAGCCCGACGGCGCCGGGGCGGGGGAGCGCCGCGGCGTACCGATCCGCTCACGCAGCGTCATGGAACCGATCGCGGGCATCGGGCTGGTCGGCGGATCCTTGCGAATACCGAACGCCTCGATGGCCCGGACACCGCGGCGCACCAGATCGGCCACCACGGCCTGAATCAGCTGATTGCCTATATCGGAGCCCTGATACGGGATTTCGGAGCTCAGCGTGGTCAGCAGCACCGCGTCCGGGCTCACGGGGGAGGTGGGGAAGAGGCCGGCGCGCGGTACCGCGCTGGGCGGCGCGTAGAGCGCGCACCCGGCCGACTTGTCGTCCACCATCGCGACCTGTCCACAGGAACCCCACTGCAGCATCACGGTGGAGAGCCAGGCCTCCTTCTCGAAGGTCGGGTCGCTGAAGTCATGGGAATCCGCCGCCACCGCCGGATCGATCTCCCAGAACACGCACCGCCGTGCATGTACCGGAAGTTTGTCGAGTCCGCCGAGGGTAAGTGCGGTCACGCTGGTCGACACCGCTCTGCTCAGCCTCCAGCTGTCCGATTCATCCACACTCACGCCGCATCAAGATGTGCTCGCCAGCAAGAATAAGCGATCAACGCTGTACGCCTCTCCAGGGCCATAAACCCGAACGTCACAGTGACGTTTCCACCGTGACCCTCGGGGTGGACCCACTCTAGGGCTTCGACTGCTCCATGAGACTGACGATTCGCTCCAGATCATCGATGGAGCCGAACTCGACAGTGATCTTGCCCTTCCGCTTGCCGAGCGCGACCGTCACGCGGGTGTCGAACGACGCCGACAACCGCTCGGCCACATCCTGCAGACCGGGCATCTGAATCGGCTTGCGCTTGGGCGCCGGGGGAGTGGCAACCTCCGGGTTCCGGTTGGCCAGGGTGACGGCCTCCTCGGTCGCCCGGACCGACATGCCCTCCGCGACAATGCGCGCCGCGAGCGCCTCCTGCGCATCGGCTCCCGCCTCCAGCGCCAGCACGGCGCGGGCATGGCCGGCCGAGAGCACGCCCGCCGCGACCCGGCGCTGCACCGGAATCGGAAGCTTCAGGAGCCGAATCATATTCGTCACGACCGGACGCGAACGCCCGATGCGTGAGGCCAGTTCCTCGTGGGTGACGCCGAACTCCTCGAGCAGCTGCTGATAGGCGGCCGCCTCTTCGAGGGGATTCAGCTGCACGCGATGGATGTTCTCCAGCAACGCATCCCGCAGCATGGAGTCGTCCGCGGTCTCGCGCACGATCGCCGGGATGGCCTCCAGCCCCGCCTCCTGGCTGGCCCGCCACCGCCGCTCGCCCATGATGAGCTGATATTTCGGCTCCGGCAGGGTCGCGATCTGACGCACCACGATGGGCTGCATCAGACCGAATTCCTTGATGGAGTGGACCAGTTCGGCCAGCGCCTCTTCCTCGAAGACCGAGCGCGGCTGCTTCGGGTTGGGCTCGATCTGCAGCGGCGGGATCTCCCGGTACACCGCGCCTGCCTCGGTGCCCTCGACGCCCTCGACCGGATCGGGGACCCGATGCAGATACGCCGAGGCGGGTTGCGGCCCGACCGGGTCGAGACCGATGACGACGTTGGCGGCGGCACTGCCGAGCCCGCCGGGTGTGGTCGCTGGGCCCGTCGGGATCAGTGCCGCGAGACCGCGCCCCAGTCCACCCTTCTTCGCCTGACTCATCGGCCTACCGACCCCTTCCGTTGTTCACCGCCACCGAAAAAATCACTTACACACCGGATTGTGCGTCCGAAGCCGGCGCAACCGCGGTCTGGCGCGCCGTCCGCGACGCGATCTCTCGTCCAGCGTCGAGGTAGCTCATCGCACCCCGCGAGCCCGGATCGTAATCGAGGACGGTCATCCCGTAACCGGGAGCCTCCGACACCTTGACGCTGCGGGGGATCACGGAGCGCAGTACCGCCTCACCGAAGTGCGAGCGCACCTCCTCGGCCACCTGGTCGGCGAGCTTGGTGCGGCCGTCGTACATGGTGAGAACGACGGTGGAGACATGCAATTCGGGATTCAGGTGCGCCTGCACCAGACCGATATTGCGGAGCAGCTGACCCACACCCTCCAGCGCGTAGTACTCGCACTGGATCGGGATCAGCACCTCCTTGGCGGCGACCATCGCATTGACGGTGAGCAGACCCAGCGACGGCGGGCAGTCGATCATCACGTAGTCGATGTCGTACCCGGCGAGGTTGGCCTCCTGGATGGCGGCCTTGAGGCGACCCTCGCGCGCGACCATGGAGACGAGTTCGATCTCGGCGCCGGCCAGATCGATGGTGGCCGGAATGCACAGCAGCCGCTCATTGTGCGGGCTCTGCTGGATGGCGTCGCTGACCGAGCACTCGCCGATGAGTAGTTCGTAGCTGGAGGCAATGCCCGAGTGATGCTCGATGCCGAGCGCGGTGCTGGCATTGCCCTGGGGGTCGAGGTCGATGACGAGCACCCGCATGCCCTGAATGGCGAGCGCGGCAGCCAGATTCACGGCGGTGGTGGTTTTACCGACGCCGCCCTTCTGATTGGCGATGGTGATGATGCGCTGTTCCTTGGGCCGCGGAATGTGAGCGTTGGTGCCGGACAGCACCTGGCTCGCGCGCTGCGCCTCGGCGGCGATCGGAGTCTCGGTGGGGGAGATGTTCCCGAACGGGGTGCGGCTGAACTCGTCGGTGTCGAATGGACCGCTATCGAGCATGCCGGGGACTCGGGACGTTGTTTCCCGTGAAACATTCGCCTTACCGCTGGACATACAGGCTCCTAACCCCGAGAACTCAAAGACACGTGGCCGAGCAGAATTTCGCGCACCTGGCAGCAGCAGCCGCGACGCTGCATTGTCACCGAGGAGATGCGAGGTGCGAGATCGATACCCATTCCGAAGCCGTTCCGCTGACAGTCAGCCGATTCGAGCCGGTGTCGGGCATCGCAAGTCTGCGCTCACGCTCGACGTTCACTAGCTTGCCAGTACCGAACACAATACGGAAGTTGAAACGGAAGCTTCGCGCCACGACACGCGGAATCGGCGTCTTCACAACACATTCGCGCGATGTTTCACATGAAACATCGGCGGTTGCCCGGCCCCTCGCCGCCGGGAGCTTCGTCAGTGACGCTTCGAGCCGCTGGTGCCGCGTCCTCCGGCTTTCCGCTCCGCGCGGCGCTCGGCCCGTGCCAGACGCTCGGCGCTGATGACGAAGGTGGGCGTCTCCAGCACTCCCGCACCGCATTCGAGAACCTCCGCGTGGCCCGCCCCCGCCTTGGTCAGGTCGTCGCGATCGCGCTCGAGTTCCTCGGCCGCGCTGATTCCCTTGAGGGCCAGCATCCGTCCGTGTTCGTGAACCAGCGGCATGGACCAACCCGCCAGCTTCGCCAGGGGAGCGACCGCGCGGGAGGTGACGATGTCCGCGCCGCCCGCCTCCTTCTTCACGCCCGCCTGCTCGGCGCGCCCGCGCACGATGAGCACATTGTCGAGTCCGGCCTCCGCGACGAACTCGGCCAGGAAGACCGTCCGGCGTAGCAACGGCTCCACCAAGGTGATCCGGAGATCGGGCCGCGCGATGGCGAGGGGGATGCCGGGAAGCCCGGCCCCGCTGCCGATATCGACCACGCGCACGCCGTGGGGGATGAGGTCACCGATCACCGCGCAGTTGAGGATGTGCCGATCCCACAGACGGGGGACCTCACGCGGACCGATCAATCCGCGCTCGACGCCCGCCGTGGCGAGCGCGGTGTAGTAGAGCCGAGCCTTGTCCAACCGATCCCCGAACACCACCGCGGCCGCAGCCGGAGGTTCGACCGGACCGGGTGCGGTCATCTCGGTCTCTTGTTCCACGTGAAACATCCCTTCCGAACGCCTTGCCCCCGACTGAACTTCACTTCCCCCGAACTACCCGTCTTCGGATAAGAGTAGGGCCCCCGGTCATCTCGATCCGGGGGCCCTGCCTCATGTGTTCCGCGTGTCAGGCGGGGAGCACCACCACGCGGCGGTTCGGCTCCACACCTTCGCTCTCGCTCACCACACCGTCGAGCGCGGCCACGGCATCGTGGACGATCTTGCGCTCGAACGGGGTCATGGGGGAGAGGGCTTCGCGCTCACCGGTTTCCAGCACGCGCTTGGCGGCCTCGGTGCCGAGCGTGCTCAGCTCCGAGCGACGGTTTGCACGCCAGCCCGCCACGTCCAGCATGAGCCGGCTGCGGACACCGGTCGCCTGCTGCACGGCCAGCCGGGTCAGTTCCTGGAGCGCGTCCAGGACCTCGCCGCGACGACCGACCAGCTTCGACAGATCCTTGCCACCGTCGATGCTCACGACGGCGCGGTCGCCCTCGACATCGAGGTCGATATCGCCGTCGAAGTCGAGCACATCGAGCAACTGCTCGAGGTAGTCGCCGGCGATCTCACCCTCTTCGATGAGCGCTTCCTCGGCGTCGGTCGCGTCCGGTGCCGCCGTCGCAGCCGTCACAGTGGGATCCCCTCCGTCGGTTTCAACAGTCATGGTTGTTTCCTTCATCTGGAGTTGTAAGTCTCAGCGACGGCGCTTCTGGTTGGCGCGGCCCCGGTTCCCGGACCGCTTCTTGGAACCCGCGGGCTTGGCACCCGGGGCGGGCTTGGCACCGTTGGTGGAGGCCTGCGGCGCATCGGTCTTCGCGTCCTCGACACCGTCGACGGGCGCGTCCTCGACCTTGCCCGTCTGCTTCTTGCGAACGTCGACCGGCTTCGCGCCCGGCTTCGGGGCGTTCTGCGCGCGGCGCTCCAGCGCGATCCGCTTCTTCTCCTCGTCTTCCTTCTCGATCTTGCCGAAGACGAGGTGCTGCTGTCCGTAGGTCCAGATGTTGTTGGACACCCAGTAGATCAGGATGGCGACGGGCAGGAACGGACCACCGACCATGACGCCGAGCGGGAACACGTACAGCGCCAGCTTGTTCATCATGGCGGCCTGCGGCTGAGCCGCGGCCTCCGGCGACTGCCGGGCCACCGACGCACGCGCGTTCATGTGGGTCGCGATGCCGGCGATCACCATGAGCGGAATCGACACCGCGGCGATGGCGACCTTGCTCGGCATGCCGCCCCAGTGGGCGTACGACTCCAGCTGCGTCATGGGCTGGGTGATGAACGACGACAGGGGAGCGCCGAAAAGCCGTGCGGAGAGGAAGGACTGAACCTCCGCGGGGCTGAAGATGTAGTTCGCGGTATTCGCGTTCTGCTCCGCGGTCATGCCGTGGGTGGCGCCGAAACCGGCGAGGCCGCTGCTGCCGCCGACACGGTTGAACGACCGCAGCACGTGGAACAGACCGATGAACACCGGCACCTGCAGCAGCACGGGCAGGCAGCCCATGAGCGGGTTGAAGCCGTGTTCCTTCTGCAGCTTCTGCATCTGGACCGTCATTTCCTGACGGTCGTTCTTGTACTTCTTCTGCAGTTCCTTGATCTGCGGCTGCAGCTCCTGCATCTGCCGGGTGGTGCGGACCTGCTTCACGAACGGCTTGTAGAGCACGAGCCGCAAAGTGAACACGAGGAACACCACGGCCAGTGCCCAGGCGAATCCACTGTTCTTGCCCAGCACATACCCGAATGCCTGGTGCCAGAACCACAGAATGGCCGACACCGGGTAATAGATGAAGTCGAGCACGGCTCTATGCACTCCCGTCGTTCGTATCGCCGGTCACCGCGGGCGATGACCCTTCACAAGCTGATGCCGCGTGCCGGTGCTTGCGCTCCGGCACGGGGTCCCACCCACCAGGGTGCCAGGGCGCACATTTCGCCAATCGGACGGTCGCCAATCCGAGTCCGACGAACAGTCCGCGGGTGCGCAACGCCGTCACCGCGTACTCACTACAGGTAGGAGTGAAGCGGCACGTAGGCATGCGGGTGGGGGAGATATAGGTCCGATACAGCTCGATGAGGAATATCAGAGCTTTGGCCGGGAACCGGGCAGCCGCGCGCAATGGGTTCATGAGTTGTTCTCACACTTCATGATTCGCGCCGACGGGAAGGGTGCCGAGCTTGCGCAGGCCGCTCCGCAACTGCCGCAGCAGCTCGTCGGAGGGCGCGTCGGCGGCACCCGGGAGGGCGCGAATGACAATGTCCGCGCTCCCGGGCAATTCATCCGTCAGGCTCGCGCAGATATGACGCAGGCGGCGGGCCACCCGGTGGCGTACCACCGCCGGACCCACCGCCTTGCTGACGATCAAGCCGAAACGCGGACCGCCCACCCGGATCACCGGGGTCGGTCCGCTGGCTTGTTCGTCGTGTAGCAGTACGTGCACAACGAGGTCCCGTCTCCCGATCCGCCGGCCCTGGCGCACCGTCCGGGAAAAGTCGGAGCGCCGGTGCAGCCGGTAGGGCTCAGGCAGCACCTGAGCGTCCAGCGGAATGCGGGCGGATGGGGGACCGGAGACCGGACGGCGAGTCGTTCATACGACGCCGCATCCGGGGTTACCGAATCAGGCGGTCAGCTTGGCGCGGCCCTTGCCACGGCGCGCCGACACGATGGCGCGACCCGCACGGGTGCGCATCCGGAGACGGAAGCCGTGGACGCGCGCCCGACGACGGTTGTTCGGCTGGAACGTCCGCTTGCCCTTGGCCACGGTCAACACTCCTCTAGGTGGTGGACGTCCGGTGACGCCCGAAGTTTGTTCGGTGAAACGGTGCTCTCGACGGACGGGAGTCCCTCGGCGCAATACCCTTGTCGGCACGGGCAGCAGACAGCCGCCACCGCACCATAGGGTGACTGTAGAAGGGTACTTACCCCCTGGACGAGGGTCAAACTCGGGGGTAGGGCACCGGTTTTGGCTGAGCACGGCGGGATTGGATCGATCGTTCCGCGCGCCGCTTGCTGGGGGTTCGTGTCGCGGGGGCCGCTTCGTGTACGGTCCTTTCCAGGCATTCGACGTACTGCCGAGGCGCCGCGGTTGACTTTGCCAGCTGATAGCTGAGAACCCGCAGGTAAGCGCCCAAATCGACGAATCAGACACGCGGTGGCGTGTATCCCCAGGTTTTCCACATCTGTGGATAATTGTGTGGAAAGACCCCTGGAGTGGCATATTCGTAGGGCCGACGGTTCCGCGCCGACGCCCGGTGACTGGGGGGATCCGAGCAGCGCATCCCGTCTGCTCCAATCGACCTACATCCGGGGAGGACTGCGTTCGTGGACGACGAGCAGAATGTGCTGACGGCTGTCTGGCCGGAGGTGATCGCCGAGTTGGCGAGCGGCTCCACGGACGGGGAGATCCAGCCGGTCAGCAAGGCTCACAAGGCGTGGCTGAACACTATCGAACCGATCACCTTCGCGCAGGGATTCGCGCTGCTCTCGGTGCCGGGCACGATGGCGCAGGTCACGGTCGAACGCGATCTGCGGGAGCTCATTCTGCGATCCCTGGCCCGCCGCGGTCTGCAGGTCGAGGGCCTGGGCGTGCGCATCCGCGCGCAACAGAATCCGCCGGCCGGTCGCTCGGGCAATACGCCGCGGCACGCGCGCATGACCTCGCGCCCCGAACGCCCCCGCGAACCAGAGCCCGCACCGCCGTCGTATCAGCCCGAACCGCCGGTGGCCGAGCGTCCACAGCAGATGTATCAGGCTCCCCAGGAGTACGCGGCCCCCCGCTACCTTCCTCCCCAGGATTACCCGGCCGAGTACGACGACCGGGATGCTTATCCACCGGTGGAATTCGGCCAGCCACAGATGGCCGAAGAGTTGCCGATGTCCGCGCCCGAACGTCCTATGCCCGGCGGCGAGCCGCCCGCGCCGCCCCGCCGCCGCGAGAACCACCGCAGCGCGCCCAAGCCGCCCGGACAGGAATCGCTGTTCTCCCCGGAACCCGACGACGAACCCGCGCGGCCCGCTCCCCAGCGCTACGCCGACGAACCCGCGCCCCGGTACTCGGACGAGCCGCAGCGCTACGCGGATGAGCCCGCGCCGCAGCGGTATTCGGAGGAACAGCGGTATTCGGAGGAGCCGGCCGCGCGCCGGCCGGTCGACGAAGCCCACGACGACGAGCCGGTCGTCAATGTCCGCAACTCGTGGCCGACCTATTTCAACAGGACGCCCGAGCGCGAACCCGCGCCCGCCGCGTCCTCCTCGGCCAGCCTGAACGCCAAGTACACCTTCGACACCTTCGTCATCGGCGCGTCCAACCGCTTCGCGCACGCCGCGGCGGTGGCCATCGCGGAGGCCCCCGCTCGCGCCTACAACCCGCTGTTCGTCTGGGGCGCTTCGGGTTTGGGCAAGACGCACCTGCTGCACGCGGCCGGGCACTACGCCCAGCGGCTGTTCCCCGGCATGCGGGTGAAGTACGTCTCGACCGAGGAATTCACCAACGACTTCATCAACTCGCTGCGTGACGACCGGAAGGTGGCGTTCAAGCGCCGCTACCGCGAGACCGACATCCTGCTGGTCGACGACATCCAGTTCATCGAAGGCAAGGAAGGCATCCAGGAGGAGTTCTTCCACACCTTCAACACCCTGCACAACGCCAACAAGCAGATCGTGGTCTCCTCCGACCGTCCGCCCAAGCAGTTGGCGACCCTGGAGGAGCGGCTGCGCACCCGCTTCGAGTGGGGCCTCATCACCGATGTGCAGCCGCCGGAGCTCGAGACGCGCATCGCGATCCTGCGCAAGAAGGCGCGCATGGACCGCCTGGACGTGCCGCACGATGTGCTCGAACTCATCGCCAGCCGGGTCGAACGCAATATCCGCGAGCTCGAGGGCGCGCTGATCCGGGTGACGGCCTTCGCCTCGCTGAACGGTCAGGCATTGGATCTGTCGCTGGCCGAGGTGGTGCTGCGGGATCTGATGCCCGATTCCACCACCATGGAGATCACGGCGTCCACGATCATGGCCGTGACCGCTGAGTACTTCAACACCACGCTCGAGGAGCTGACCGGTCCGGGCAAGGCCCGGCCGCTGGCGCAGGCCCGGCAGATCGCCATGTACCTATGCCGCGAACTGACCGACCTGTCGCTGCCGAAGATCGGTCAGGCCTTCGGCCGCGACCACACGACGGTCATGTACGCCGACAAGAAGGTGCGCAAGGAGATGACCGAGCGCCGTCGGGTGTACGACCAGGTTCAGGAACTCACAGCCCGAATCAAACAGCGTTCACGCTGATCCACAGTCCACAGGCCCCCATGTCCTCTGACGTGGGGGTCTTTTGTTTCGGCGGGTGTGGATTCCTCGAGGAGTCCTCGAGGATGGGTTGGGGATTCCTCGAGGATTCCCACTGTTGTCCACGGGTTTGCCCCCAGGTCGCCACTCACACTGGTGCACAGGTGGTAGTGCACAGTTCCCACAGGTGAATTCATCCTCGAGCGCTGACCAGCCCGGATGCGCTCGAGCCCTTGTGGATTCCTCGAGGAATCCCTGTCAGCTCCTCGAGGAATCCTCGAGGTAGTCCCCGGTTTCATCCTGATGTTGGCTACCGGGCCTGGAATGGGGGAGCAACTCGAGGATGGCTCGAGGATCAATGTGGAGGAGTGGATCGACTCCACAGCCACTCGCCGTTCATCCTCGAGCCACCCAAACGACATCCACACGACACCGCACGCCCGGACCTGGGTAAACGGGCGAAGTCCACAGAACTAACAGGACCTACTACTACTTCAGTTATTCATCTAGAGAAGGCTCTTCTAAAACAGGGTGTGTGGAAACTCGGGTTGGGGGAGCACGGTCCGATGGGCAGTCCCTCCCCACCCGATCGGGAGGCAAGGAGAAGGAGGGATCCGGATCCGGACTCATCGGATCGCCCGGAGGGTCGACGTTGGTCGTCGGGGCGCTCGCGGGTACGGTTCACTGTCAGTCCCCTGTGCTTGACTGCGTAGGCGGCTGATTCAGATCAGCAGAGTTCACCAATCCACTGGGAGAGGACAGACCGGGCGATGGAGCTTGCAAGCATGAAGTTTCGGGTCGCCCGCGAGGACTTCGCCGAATCCGTAGCCTGGGTGGCCCGCAGCCTGCCGTCGCGGCCGCCGGTTCCCGTGCTCGGTGGCGTGCTTCTCGTGGCTGACGAGGATGGCCTGACGGTCTCCGGCTTCGACTACGAGGTCTCCGCGCAGATGCGCGTGGCCGCCGAGGTCGCCGGTCCGGGCCAGGTGCTGGTGTCGGGCCGCCTGCTGGCCGATATCACCAAGGCGCTGTCCAACAAGCCGGTGGACGTGTCCGTGGACGGCACCCGCGTACTGATCGCCTGTGGCAGCGCCAAGTTCTCCCTGCCGACCATGCCGGTCGAGGATTACCCCCAACTTCCCGAGCTTCCTCCCCAGACCGGTGAGCTCGCCGTGGATCTGTTCTCCGAGGCCGTCTCTCAGGTGGCCGTGGCCGCGGGTCGCGATGACACGCTCCCCATGCTCACCGGTATCCGCGTCGAGATCGAGGGCCCCAAGGTGGTCCTGGCCGCGACCGACCGCTTCCGGCTGGCGGTGCGCGAGCTCGAATGGCAGCCCGGACGCGCCGATGTGGAGACCGCGGTGCTCGTCCCGGCCCGCACCCTGTCCGAGGCCGCGAAAACCCTCGGTGCGTCCGATCAGCCGGTGCAACTGGCCTTCGGCACCGGCACCGACGGCCTGCTCGGCATCGTGAACGGCGGCCGCCGCACCACCACCCGCCTGCTCGACGCGGAATTCCCCAAGTTCCGCCAGTTGCTCCCCAAGGAGCACACCTCCCTCGCGACCATCACGGTGAGCGCGCTGACCGAGGCCATCAAGCGTGTGGCCCTGGTGGCCGAGCGCGGCGCCCAGGTGCGGCTGGAGTTCTCCGAGGAGGGCCTGCTGCTCTCCGCCGGCGGTGACGATGCCGGTCGCGCCGAGGAATGGCTCGAGGCCGAGTTCCGCGGTGAGCCGCTGACCATCGCCTTCAACCCCGGCTACCTGCTCGACGGCCTGTCCGCCGCGCATTCGGACCGGGTGACCTTCGGCTTCACCACCCCCAGCCGCCCGGCGGTCTTCCTGCCCGCTCCCGAGGAAGAGCCCGCCCAGCTGGAGTCGGGCGCCTTCTCGGCGCTGTCGGGCAGCTACATCTACCTGCTGATGCCGGTGCGGCTGCCGGGCTGATCGAGCATCGGACGACACACCTGTGCACAGTGTTGACAAACCTGTGAAAAATTCGGCGCGCGTAGCGGATTCGCTGCGCGCGTTCGAGTATCCCCAGGCGGGGCCGTTATTCGATCCGCTCCCGGGCATGCCCGGCGTGATCGGTCAGGGCCCGGAGGAGGCAGCCTGCGTAACCACGCAGGGCCCCCGATCATGCCGAATAGATAGGGCCTAGTCGGATGCACGTGCGAGCGCTGTCGCTGCGCGATTTCCGCTCCTGGGAGGCCGCCGAGCTCGAACTTTCAGCCGGTAGAACGGTTTTCCTGGGTTCCAACGGGAACGGCAAGACCAACCTGATCGAGGCCCTCGGCTACTTGTCCACACTCGGTTCACACCGGGTGGCGGCCGATGCCCCGCTCATCCGGATCGGTGCGCAGAAGGCCCGGGTCGGTGCGACGGTCGTCAATGCCGGTCGCGAGCTCCGGGTGGATATGGAGCTGAATCAGGGCACGGCCAATCGCGCCCAGATCAATCGCTCCCCGGTGCGGCGGCCACGGGAGATCCTGGGGATTCTGCAGACCGTCCTGTTCGCCCCGGAGGATCTGTCGCTGGTGCGCGGGGATCCGGGGGAGCGGCGGCGATTCCTGGACGAGCTGGCCACCGCCCGGCTGCCGCGGCTGGCCGGCGTGCGCGCGGATTACGACAAGGTGCTGCGGCAGCGCTCGGCACTGTTGAAAACCGCTGGGCGCAATGCGCGTTCGGGCAACCGGGGTGCGGAGATGGGCACCCTCGACGTGTGGGACGGGCATCTGGCGGTCCACGGCGCGGTGTTGCTCGCACAGCGCCTGCGGCTGGTGCACGAGCTTTATCCACATCTTGCACAGGCTTATTCAGGTATCGCTCCCGAATCCCGGCCCGCCACAATCGCTTACCGAAGTGCGAGTTTGCCGCCGGAGTACCTCGATCCCGCGCGTTCTCCACAGCCTGAGGACGAACGGGAACTGGAGGCAATCCTGTTGCGGGAGTTGGCCGCCGCCCGTCCCAAGGAGCTGGAACGCGGCGTTTGCCTGGTCGGTCCGCATCGTGACGATCTGGAGTTGATGCTGGGTTCGGCTCCCGCGAAGGGTTTCGCGAGCCACGGCGAATCCTGGTCCTTCGCGCTGGCGCTGCGACTCGGCGCGTTCGAGCTGCTGCGTTCGGCCGGCACCGATCCGGTGCTGATCCTCGACGACGTGTTCGCCGAACTGGATCGCCGCCGCCGGACCGCGCTGGCCTCCGTGGCCGCCGGGGCCGAGCAGGTGTTGATCACGGCCGCCGTGCCCGAGGACGTTCCCGCCGAACTCGAGGCCGTGCCGATGCGTGTGGAGACCACGGGCGAGGCCGACCGCCGCGCGTCGCGGATAGCCGAGTCGGCGTCCATGTGACATCACCATCGTGTTCGGCGAGTCCGTCGGTGGGATGCGGCAGAATCACGTGACGAACCGAGGGTGATCACCAGATGTGGAAGGAGTTGTGGATGGCTGTGCCACCGGAAGCCGACGACAGCACGCCTCCTCAGAGCAATCCCGCGACCGCTGGTCCCGAACCCGAGCTGCGCGGCGTCGATCTCGCCCGGCGCGCCCTCGAGGAGGCGCGCGCCGCGGCCCGTGCGGCCGGAAAGTCGGTGGGTCAGGGCCGGGCCTCCCCGCGCAAGGGCGGTGTCCGGGCGCTGCGCCGTCGCTCCGGCTGGTCGGGTGCGCATCCGGACGAGCGTGATCCACAGACCCTTTCGGCCCTGGCCATGCAGTTGGCGAAGGGGCGCGGCTGGTCCGGCAAGGTCGCCGAGGGCACGGTCTTCGGTCGCTGGGCCACCGTGGTGGGGGAGGACATCGCCTCGCATGCCACACCGATCTCGCTCGAGAACGGCATCCTGAGCATTCAGGCCGAGTCCACGGCCTGGGCGACTCAGCTGCGCATGTTCCAGTCGCAGATTCTGGCCAAGATCGCGGCCGCGGTCGGCAACGGCGTGGTCAAGCAACTCAAGATCAACGGCCCGACCGCCCCGAGCTGGCGGCACGGAGATCGGCACGTCAAAGGCCGGGGCCCGCGCGATACCTACGGATAGATCTTGTTTCACGTGGAACGTTTCGGAGATCGTCGCGAACCCTCGCGCAAACGGCCTTCCCGCTGCCCTCGCATCGCCCGCTGACGGTCCTGGAACCCCCCGCACCCATAACGGGTCATATCGCGAGTCGATTTCATGACCGTACGGCTCACTCAGGGGTGTCATAGGTGGGTTCTCTGTCGGTCGTACCAGTAGGATGTAGGAGTAACTAGCGGCGATACCTCCCGGCGCGTTCCGCAGCGCCCGCGCGTGAGCCCCCGTAATTCTCGAGCAGACACCGTCTGGCACTCGAGCAGACCAGTGTCTGAGGGCTCCACGCGTGCCACGCGCAGTGCCGGGAGGATCAGCAAGTAAGGAGAGCTACCCACCAGTGGCTGCCAACGACTCCAACGCAGAAGGCTCGACCCCGCCCAAGAACGGCAAGCCGTCGAATTACGGTGCTGAGTCCATCACCGTCCTCGAGGGCCTCGAGGCCGTCCGTAAGCGTCCCGGCATGTACATCGGTTCCACCGGTGAGCGCGGTCTGCACCACCTGATCTGGGAGGTCGTCGACAACTCCGTCGACGAGGCCATGGCCGGGTACGCCTCGCGGGTCGATGTCACGCTGCTGGCCGACGGCGGCGTGGAGGTCGTCGACGACGGCCGCGGTATCCCGGTCGCCATGCACGCGCAGGGTGTGCCCACCATCGAGGTGGTCATGACGCAGCTGCACGCCGGCGGCAAGTTCGACGGCGAATCGTATGCGGTGTCGGGCGGTCTGCACGGTGTCGGCATCTCGGTGGTGAACGCGCTGTCCACCCGCCTCGAGGCCGACGTGGACACCGACGGGTACCACTGGACCCAGGAGTACAAGGACTCCAAGCCGGGCAAGCTGGTGCAGGGCGGGCCGACCAAGCGCACCGGCACCACCATCCGGTTCTGGCCGGACCCGGAGATCTTCGAGACCACCACCTTCAGCTTCGAGACGGTGGCGCGGCGTCTGCAGGAGATGGCGTTCCTGAACAAGGGCCTCACCATCACGCTGACCGATCAGCGGGTGGCCGAGGGTGACGTCACCGACGAGGTGGTGAGCGAAACCGCCGAGGCCCCCAAGCATCTCGACGAGAACGCCCCGGCCGCGACGCCGAAGATCAAGACCCGCACCTACCACTACCCGGGTGGGCTCGAGGACTACGTCAAGCACATCAACCGGACCAAGACGCCGATCCACAACTCGATCGTGTCGTTCACCGGCAAGGGCACCGGCCACGAGGTCGAGGTCGCGATGCAGTGGAACTCGGGCTACTCCGAGTCCGTCCACACCTTCGCCAACACCATCAACACCCACGAGGGCGGCACCCACGAGGAGGGCTTCCGCGCGGCGCTCACCACGGTGGTGAACAAGTACGCGAAGGACAAGAAGCTCCTCAAGGAGAAGGACGGCAACCTCACCGGTGACGACATCCGCGAGGGCCTGGCCGCCATCGTGAGCGTGAAGATCGCCGACCCGCAGTTCGAGGGCCAGACCAAGACCAAGCTCGGCAACACCGAGGTGAAGTCCTTCGTCCAGCGCACCTGCAACGAGCACATCTCGCACTGGTTCGAGGCCAATCCGGCCGATGCGAAGACCATTGTGCAGAAGGCGGTTTCGTCGGCGCAGGCCCGTGTCGCGGCGCGCAAGGCGCGAGAGCTGGTGCGGCGCAAGTCCGCGACCGATCTGGGTGGCCTGCCGGGCAAGCTGGCCGACTGCCGCTCCAAGGATCCGAGCAAGTCCGAGATCTACATCGTGGAGGGCGACTCCGCCGGTGGCTCGGCCAAGTCCGGCCGCGACTCCATGTACCAGGCGATCCTGCCGCTGCGCGGCAAGATCATCAATGTGGAGAAGGCGCGCATCGACCGCGTGCTGAAGAACACCGAAGTCCAGTCCATCATCACGGCTTTCGGCACCGGCATCCACGACGAGTTCGATATCGCCAAGCTGCGGTATCACAAGATCGTGCTGATGGCCGACGCCGACGTCGACGGCCAGCACATCTCGACGCTGCTGCTGACCCTGCTGTTCCGCTTCATGCGCCCGCTGGTCGAGCACGGTCACGTGTATCTGGCCATGCCGCCGCTGTACAAGCTGAAGTGGCAGCGCTCCGAGCCGGAATTCGCGTACTCCGACAAGGAGCGCGACGGGCTGCTCGAGCGCGGCCTGGCGGCCGGCAAGAAGATCAACAAAGACGACGGCATCCAGCGCTACAAGGGTCTCGGTGAGATGAACCCGAAGGAGCTGTGGGAGACCACCATGGATCCGACCGTGCGCGTTCTGCGGCTCGTCACCCTCGATGACGCGGCTGCCGCGGATGAGCTGTTCTCCATCCTCATGGGTGAGGACGTCGAGGCTCGGCGCAGCTTCATCACCCGCAACGCCAAGGACGTTCGCTTCCTCGATGTGTGATCGGGACACCCCGAGCCGGGGGTAGGGGAGAAGGGGGCAAGGCCCCCAACCCCTTTCGGGGGCAAGCCCCCGAACCCCCGCTTCGGCCGCCGCATCCCGACCACCACAGACTTCCTACGGAGACCTATCTATGACTGAGACTTCGCTTCCGCCTTCGGGTGGCGACCGCATCGAGCCGGTCGACATCCAGCAGGAGATGCAGAACTCCTACATCGACTACGCCATGAGCGTGATCGTGGGCCGCGCGCTGCCCGAGGTGCGCGACGGCCTGAAGCCGGTGCACCGGCGCATCCTGTACGCGATGTACGACAACGGGTATCGGCCCGACCGCGGTTACGTGAAGTCCGCGCGCCCGGTCGCCGACACCATGGGTAACTACCACCCGCACGGTGACACCGCGATCTACGACACCTTGGTGCGTATGGCCCAGCCGTGGGCGCTGCGCTACCCGCTGGTCGACGGTCAGGGCAACTTCGGTTCTCGCGGCAACGACGGCGCGGCCGCCATGCGTTACACCGAGTGCCGTCTGACGCCGCTGGCGATGGAGATGCTGCGCGAAATCGACCACGAGACGGTCGATTTCATTCCGAACTACGACGGTAAGACCCAGGAGCCGACCGTTCTGCCGAGCCGGGTGCCCGCCCTGCTCATGAACGGCTCCAACGGTATTGCCGTCGGTATGGCGACGAACATCCCGCCGCACAACCTGAACGAGCTGGCCGAAGCCATCTACTGGGCGCTGGACAACCACGATGCCGACGAGGAGGCCACCCTCGCCGCGTGCATCGAGCGCGTGAAGGGCCCGGACTTCCCGACCGCCGGCCTGATCGTGGGCACCCAGGGCATCATCGACGCCTACACCACCGGTCGCGGTTCGGTCCGCATGCGCGGTGTGGTGGAGATCGAGGAAGACAACCGTGGTCGCACCACGATCGTCATCACCGAGCTGCCGTACCAGGTCAACACGGACAACTTCATCAACGCGATCGCCGAGCAGGTGAAGGACGGCAAGATCGCGGGTGTCTCCGACATCCACGACGAGTCGTCGGACCGTGTCGGTCTGCGCATCGTCATCACGGTGAAGCGTGACGCCATCGCCAAGGTGGTGCTGAACAACCTCTACAAGCACACCCAGCTGCAGACCTCCTTCGGCTGCAACATGCTCTCGATCGTCGACAAGGTGCCGCGGACGCTGCGCCTGGATCAGATGATCCGGCTGTACGTGAACCACCAGTTGGAAGTCATCATCCGGCGCACCCGCTACCTGCTGCGCAAGGCCGAGGAGCGGGCCCACATCCTGCGCGGTTTGGTGAAGGCGCTCGACCAGCTGGATGCCGTGATCGCCTTGATCCGCCGCTCGGCCGACACCGAGACCGCGCGCACCGGCCTGATGCAGTTGCTGGAGATCGACGAGATCCAGGCGACCGCCATCCTCGACATGCAGCTGCGTCGCCTGTCGGCCCTGGAGCGTCAGAAGATCCTCGACGAGTTGGCCAAGATCGAGGCCGAGATCGCGGATTTGAACGACATTCTGGCCAAGCCGGAGCGTCAGCGCGCCATCGTCCGTGACGAATTGGCCGAGATCGTCGACAAGTACGGCGACGAGCGCCGCACCAAGATCATCGCGGCCGACGGCGACGTCCAGGACGAGGACCTGATCGCCCGCGAGGACGTGGTCGTCACCATCACCGAGACCGGTTACGCCAAGCGCACCAAGACCGACCTGTACCGCTCGCAGAAGCGCGGCGGCAAGGGCGTGCAGGGCGCGGGTCTCAAGCAGGACGACATCGTCAAGCACTTCTTCATCACCTCGACCCACGACTGGCTGCTCTTCTTCACCAACAAGGGCCGGGTGTACCGGGCCAAGGCGTACGAGCTGCCCGAGGCCAACCGCACCGCGCGCGGCCAGCACGTGGCCAACCTGCTGGCCTTCCAGCCGGACGAGAAGATCGCCCAGGTCATCCAGATCAAGTCCTACGAGGACGCGCCCTACCTGGTGCTGGCCACCCGCAAGGGCCTGGTCAAGAAGTCGAAGCTGACCGACTTCGACTCCAACCGCACCGGCGGCATCGTGGCGGTCAATCTGCGCGATGAGGACGAATTGGTCGGCGCGGCACTGTGTTCGAAGGAAGATGACCTGCTGCTGGTGTCGGCGCACGGTCAGTCGATCCGCTTCAACGCCAACGACGAGGTGCTGCGCCCGATGGGCCGCGCCACCTCCGGCGTGCAGGGCATGCGCTTCAATGCCGACGACGAACTGTTGTCGCTCAATGTGGTTCGCGACGAAGAGGGCATCTACCTGCTTGTCGCGACCGCGGGTGGGTACTCGAAGCGTACGGCCATCGACGAGTACACGGCGCAGGGTCGCGGCGGCAAGGGCGTGCTGACGATTCAGTACGACGAGAAGCGTGGCAGTCTTGTCGGTGCGCTCATCGTCAACGACGAGGATGAGCTGTATGCGATCACCTCGGGCGGCGGTGTCATTCGCACGCTCGCGCACCAGGTTCGCAAGGCCGGGCGGCAGACCAAGGGCGTGCGGTTGATGAACCTGGGCGAGGGCGATACTTTGCTCGCGATCGCTCGGAACGCGGATGAGCCCGACCAGGTTGCCGAAGATGACACCAGCGGTTCGGCGAAGCAGTAGTTTCACCACAGCAGCGGCGGCACACACGGATCGAAGGATTCACCATTGACCACGAATCAGCCGAATGACCAGCGCGGTCATGCCAATGGCGTGACCGAGAGAATCGCCCCGTCCCCGATTCCGCCGCGGCCCATTCCGCGGACCGGCGGGGGCGACGGCGCTTCGTCGCAAAATCCCGAATTGTCGGACCAGTCCGGCGAATTCGGGCCGGAAGGTAACAATTCGGCAGAGGCCGCCGCGGATTCCGCGGACGGACAGGGCGGTTCGCCCTTCCAGGAGGGTTGGTCGCAGCTGCCGCAGCGCGAGCCGCAGTCCAACCTGTACCGTCCGGGCCAGTCCGCGCCCACGCCGGGCAGCACCGGCAGCCTCAAGGGGAGCGGTGGCGGTCTGTCCGGCGGCGTCTCCAACGCGCGCACCACCGCCGACCTGGCGGCCAAGGCGGCGCGCAAGGAGGCCGCCATGGTGAAGTCCGTCGGCATCGACGGACCGACCCGCAGCATCGCCCGCCCGGAACTGGTCAAGGATCTGCCGGATCTGTCCGAACTGCGGCACCCGCTGCCGCCGCCGGAGCCGATCGCCCCGGCCGGTCCGGTCTCGCCGTCCGCCCCCGCGGCGGTGGCGCAGGCCGCGGCCACCGGTGAGCCGCTGCGGGCGACCGTGCAGCTGCGCCACATCGACCCGTGGTCCACGCTGAAGGTCTCGCTGGTGATCAGCGTGGCGATGTTCTTCGTGTGGATGCTGGCGGTCGGCCTGCTGTACCTGGTGCTGGAGGGCATGGGTGTGTGGGAGCGCCTGAACTCCACGTTCCTGGACTTCTCCGACAACTCCAGCTCGGCGCTCATCGACGCGGGCACGGTCTTCGGCTACGCCGGGGTCATCGGCCTGATCAATGTGGTGCTGCTGACGGCGCTGTCCACCGTGGGCGTGTTCGTCTACAACCAGTGCACCGATCTGGTCGGCGGCATCCAGGTCACCCTGGCCGACCCCGACTAGAACCGCTGTTTCGATCCGCCTTCACGGCCGGTCCGGGCTGCGCACCGCAGCCCGCTGACCGGCCGTTTTGGTTATCGACGGTTGGGTACGGTAATCTTCTGCCTCGTTCGAGTTACACACTCCGAACACCCACTAAGGGCCTATAGCTCAGGCGGTTAGAGCGCTTCGCTGATAACGAAGAGGTCGGAGGTTCAAGTCCTCCTAGGCCCACTTACAGGTAAAGATCGAACTGCCTTCCCAGGGGCCTTAGCTCAATTGGCAGAGCACTGCCTTTGCAAGGCAGGGGTTAGGGGTTCGATTCCCCTAGGCTCCACAATCAAGCCGCAGACCGTATGGTCTGCGGCTTGCGTCGTTCGGGCGCGGTTGTCATTCCAGTACTGTGGGATTCATGAAATTCGTTCTCACGCTCGTCGTGATCGCCGCCGTGGCCTTCGGAATCAGCAAACTGCGTCAGCGCAATGACGCCGATCTCTGGCATGAGGTCACCACTCGCTGAAAAACGCTGACGGTGTGCTGATTTCGTCCCTCGGGGACCTATCCGCGCACCGTCGCTTTTTGTTCGGCCCGTCCGGGCACTGCCCGTTACGGTGAATTCGTGAGTATCCAGCTGACCTTGCTTCCCAGCGTCGCGTTGCGTGGCGAGGAGGTCACCGGGCCGCGGGTGCGAGCGCTGCTGGCGGTGCTGGCCCTCGATCTGCGTGCCGGGAGCAGTGCTGCCGGACTGGTCGACGGGGTGTGGGGAGACGCGCTGCCGGACAATCCCGCCAAGGCCCTGCAGGTGCTGGTCTCCCGGACCCGGGCGCAGCTGGGAGCGGAGCTCATCGCGAGCACACCGACCGGCTACCGGCTCGCCCTGGAACCCGAACAGGTGGATGCCGCGGCCCTGGAGATCCGCGCGGCGGCGGCCGAACGACATGCCCGGGCCGGCGATATCGAGGCGGCCCTGGCCCAGGCCGAGGCCGGACTGGCGCTCTGGGACGGCGTCGTGGACGAATTGCGCGACTCGGCCGATCCGGTCGCCGAACTCCGGGTGGCGCGCCTGCCCGCCCGGCGCCGATTGGCCACCGTGCACGCGCTGAGCCTGGCGAGGTCGGGCCGCTACGCGGCGGCACTCGGACCGCTGCTCGAGATCGCCGACCGGGAGCCCCGCAACGAGGAGATCCTGGTCGAGGTGCTGCGCGCCGAGGCCGAGACTTCCGGGCCGGCGGCCGCGCTGGCCCGCTACGACGGCTATCGCCGGCTGCTTCGCGACGAGCTCGGAGTCGATCCTGGTGACGCGGTGCGATCCGTGCATCGGCAACTGCTGCGCGCGGGCGAACCACCGGTGCGCCAAGGCATTCGGCACGATCCGAACCCGCTGGTCGGCCGCGCGCGCGAGCTGGCCGCGGTGACCGGCCTGCTGCACGGCCACCGCGTGGTGTCGATCGTGGGTCCCGGCGGGCTCGGCAAGACCCGGATGGCGCACGCGGTGGGCGCGGCGGCCGAGCAGCGCTCGGTGTATCTGGTCGAACTCGCCGCCGTCTCCGAGGACGGTGCGGTCGCGACCGCGGTGGCCGCGGCGATCGGTGCGGGGGAGGCGGTCCCGGGTGCGGCGGTCGCGGGCATCGCCCGGAAGCTGGGCGCGGAATCGCTGCTGATCCTGGACAACTGTGAGCAGGTGCTCGGGGGCGCGGCCGAACTGGTGAGCGCGCTGGTGTCGCTGACCCGCGATGTCCGGGTGCTGGTCACCAGCCGGGCGCCGCTCGGGCTGAGCTCGGAAGCGGTACACCAGCTTCCGACCCTCGACGCGAGCACCGCGGCCGAGCTGTTCACGCAGCGGGCCCGCGCGGTCCGCCCGGATGCGGAGCTCCCGGAAACGCCGGTGCGGGAACTGTGCGCGGCCCTGGACGGCTTGCCCCTGGCGGTGGAGCTGGCGGCGGCGCGGGTGCGGGTGATGTCGGTGGCCGAGATGTCACGGCGGCTGTCCGACCGTTTCGCCCTGCTGCGCGGCGGCTCCCGCGATGCGCCGCAACGGCATCGGACCTTGCGCGCGGTGGTGGAGTGGAGCTGGAACCTGCTCGACGAATCGGGCCGCCGCGCCCTGCGCCTGCTCTCGATCTTCCCGGGCGGATTCACCGCCGAGGCCGGGAGCCGGGTCCTGGGCGAGGATCTCCTCGAAACCCTCGACACCCTCACTTATCTGGCCGACCAATCGCTGCTCCAGGTGAGCGAGGCCGCCGATGGCACCCGGTTCCGCATGCTCGAGACCGTGCGGGAGTTCGCGGCGGCCGAGCGCGGCGCGGCGGGGGAGGACCCGGCGGCCGAGCGGGAATTCCTGGCCTGGGCACGGGATTTCGGCCGCGCTCGCGTCCCGTACGTGTTCACCGCGTTGGCCGAGACCGTGGTCCTGCGCGCGGAACAGGACAATCTGGTGTACGCGCTCGGTCGCGCGCTGGAACTGGCGGACGCGCCGACGGTGGCCGCGCTGCGCGCCGTGCTGGGCTCGTACTGGTTCGTCGGCGCGCAGTACACGCGGGTCGGCGATATGGCGCGCGAATGTGCCTGGCTGCTCTCGCATTTCCGGCCCTCGGCCGAATTCGTGGAAGCCGCCCGGGCCGCCGCGGTCGTGGGTGCGGTCCACCATGCCATGCGGGGAGCCTTCGACGCGCGCTCACTGCTGGTGCTGCGGCGGCTGCCCGCCGCGCCGCCCGATACCCCGGTCCGCGCCATCGCCTCGGTGCTGCTCGCCGCGCCGGAACTGCTGGGTCCGGATCCCGAGCCGCTGCATCGCCTGTGCGACAGTGACATTCCGCTCCCGGCCGCACTCGGGCACCTGATGGTGAGCGTGCGCGCCGAACAGCTCGGTGACCGGGGCGCCGCGCTGGCCGCGGCCGAACGCATGCTGGCGGCCCTGGCCGCGGCGCCCGATTCCTGGCTGAACTTCCAAGCCCGTTGCCGTGTCGGCCATCTCGCGCTGCTGTCGGAACGGGCCGAACTGGCCGGTCGGGAGATCACCGCCGCCCTGGCCCAGACCGCCGGCCTGGGTCCGCGCCCGGATCGCGGTGACCTGCTCGTCGCCTCCGCCATGGCCGCCCTGCAGCGCGACGATCTCGAGTCGGCGCAGTCGTGGCTGGCCCAGGTTCCGGATCTCACCGATCTGTTCGTGCACCCCTACGCCCAGGTGGCGCAGGCCGAGCTGCGTTTGGCGCGAGGCGAGGTCGAGGACGGACTCTGGCGCTGGCGGGAGATCGCGAAACTGGTGTCCGGCAACGACAATCCCTTCTACCGGCCGGATCCGCGCGGGGTGCAGGTGTGGGCGCTGGAGGTGTGTTCGGCGGCGGTGATGGCCCACGCCCAGCACGATCGGACCGATCTGGTGGCCGAACTCGTGACCCGGCTGGCCGGTCAGGTGACGGCGCTGCTGGAACGCCCCTCGGATCAGCCGTCCGGCCACCTGGCCGAGTTGACGGCGTCCGGGGCCGCGCTGCTGGCCCTGGCCGCCGCGGATCTGGCCGGGGGACAGCGGGTTTCGGGCGCCCGGCTGACGGCCTTGGCGCAGCGGTTCGATCCGCCGCATCAGATCCATCCGACCATGGCGGGCCACCGTGCCCGCACCGCCGCCGAAAACGCCGATCGGGCGGCGTATCTCGAGGCTCGCTCGAGCTACGCCGCCCTGGGTGTGGCGGAATTGCGTTCGGCCGCACTGGCCGTCCTGCGGGAGCGCGTTACCGTCCCGGTTCGCGATTGAGCAGGGTGGTCGCGCCCCAGCAGGCGGCGGCCGCGATCCCCACGCACCAGGCGACGGCGATCCAGGCCTGATGCCCGACCGGGGTGCCCAGCAGCAGGCCGCGCAGCGTCTCCATCACCGGAGTGAAGGGCTGGTTGCGGGCGATCCAGCCGAGCCAGGCGGGCATGGAATCGGTGGGGACGAAACCGCTTCCGAAGAAGGGCAGGATCATCAGCAGCATGGGCAGGTTGGAGGCCATCTCCGGGTTCTCGCTGACCAGGCCCATGAGCACCGCGATCCAGGTGATGGCGAAGGTCAGCAGGGCCAGCATGGCCGCCGCCCCGAGCCAGCCGAGCGCGCCCGCCTCCGGACGGAATCCGACCAGCGCGGCGACCCCGAGCACGATGGTGACGCTGAGGAAGGTCTGCACCATGCTGCCGACCACATGCCCGGCCAGCAGTGACGGCCGGAAGATCGACATGGTGCGGAACCGGGCCACGATGCCCTCGGTCATATCGGTGCACACCGCGACCGCGGTGGCCGTCGAGGCGCCCGCCACCGCCAGCAGCAGAATGCCCGGGGTCACGTAGTTGACGTAAGCGCCGCGCCCGCCGGAACCTCCGATCCCGGCCCCCAGGGTGCCGCCGAAGACGTACACGAACAGCAGCAGGAAGATGATCGGCCCGATGACCAGCGGGATCGTCATCGACGGATAGCGAATGATGTGTTTGAGACTGCGCCGCACCATCATCGACGAATCGGTGAGTGCGTTCTTCACGGTGGTGGTGCTCATCGCACGGACTCCTTGGGCTGGCCGGTGAGGGCGAGGAAGACATCGTCGAGATCGGGTGTGTGGATGGACAATTCGGCCGCGCGCAGTCCGGCGGCGGAGAGCCGGCCCAGCAGCGTGTGCAGCGAGTCGACGCCGCCGTCGCCGGGCACCTGCAGGGTGAGTTCGTCGTCGTCGCGGGCGGAGGCCCCGAGCAGCCGGGCGGCGGCGTCGAGGTCACGCGGGTCGGTGAAGCGCAGGTTCACGTGTCCGCCGGGCACCAGTCGCTTGAGTTCCTCCGGGGTGCCCTGGGCGACGATCCGGCCGCCGTCGAGCAGCGCGACGCGGTCCGCGAGCTGGTCGGCCTCCTCGAGGTATTGGGTGGTCAGGAAGACGGTGGTGCCGCCCGCGACCAGTTCCCGCACCAGCCGCCACACCGCGCGGCGACTGCGCGGATCCAGTCCGGTGGTCGGCTCGTCGAGGAACAGCACTTTCGGGTCGCTCATCAGGCCCATGGCGATGTCGAGCCGCCGGCGCATGCCCCCGGAGTAGGTGGAGGCGGGCTTGCGGGCGGCGTCCACCAGGTCGAATTGTTCGATGAGAGCGACGGTTCGGCGTTTGCGTTCGGCGCGGCCGAGGTGGTGCAGGGTGGCCATCATGGCGAGGTTCTCCTCCCCGGTGAGCAGGTTGTCCACGGCCGCGAACTGCCCGGTCAAGCCGATGGCCGCGCGCACCGCGTCGGGTTCGGTGCGAACGTCGTGCCCGGTCACCCGGATCTCGCCGGCGTCCGCGCCGATGAGGGTGGACAGGATCTGGACGGTGGTGGTCTTGCCCGCGCCGTTGGGTCCCAGCAGCGCGAAGATGGTCCCGGCCTCGACGCGCAGGTCGATGCCGTCGAGGACGTGGTGGTCGCGGTAGGACTTGCGCAGTCCGGTGACGGTGATCGCCGGTGGGCGGGGGTGGTGGGTCATCGCGTCTCCCTCGGTTTCGCGACCGCTGCGGTCGCTGTCGAGAAGAAGAGTGCGGGCCCGCGGATTCACGGCGGTATCACCGCGGTTTCACCGGGTTGCACCGGCGGAACCGGCGGGCGAGTTCGCGACCGACTGTGACACGGAACAAGCGGAGGTTTAGCGCCCGGTCGAAGCCGTATGGTCGGAGGTATGGCGTCCACTGAGATCTCTGACCTGGTGCAGTCCGTGGTCGAGCCGTACCTGCTCAGCGGGCCGCGCAAGTACGACCGCGAACAGGTCGCGGAGCTGACCGGGCTGCCCAACAATGTGACCCGGAGGCTGTGGGTGGCGCTGGGTTTCCCGGCCGACCCGGACGACAAGGCCGTGGAGTACAGCGACTCCGATGTCGAGGCCGCCAGGACCTTCGCCAAGCTGCACGTGCTGGGCGGCGCGGACATTCATCGCCAGACCACCGCGGCCCGCACCATGGGCCGGTCCATGGCGCGCCTGGCCGAATGGCAGGTCGATCTGGTGACCGAGGAGATCCTGGACCGGATCGCGACCATCACCCGCGAACAGCCGGACATCGATCCGAAGGAGGCCGCGCGGCTCGCGACCGACGAGGTGGTCACCGAGTTCGAGACCTTGCAGCGCTACGCCTTTCGCCGGCACCTGGACGCCGCGCTGGCCCGGTCCCTGAACGGGGGCGCGGTGGCGGGGGACACCCTGCGGGAGCTCGCGGTCGGTTTCGCCGACATGGTCGGCTACACCCGCCTGACCCGCCACCTGGAGGCCGATGAGCTGTCGGCGTTGCTGGAGGCGTTCGAGACGGCAACCAGCAACGCGATCGTCGGCCATGGCGGCTGGGTGATCAAGAACGTCGGTGACGAAGTCATGTTCGCGGCCAATACCGCCGCCGACGGCGCGCGTATCGCGCTGGCCGTGCAGGAGGCCGCCATCGCCTCGCACGGCGTCACCCAGGAATTGCGGGTGGGCCTGGCCTACGGGGAGGTCCTGCAGCGCTTCGGTGATCTGTACGGCTCGGTGGTGAACACCGCGGCGCGGCTCACCGGTGTGGCGCGTCCGGGCACGGTGCTGGTCGATGACGGGGCCGCCGCGGAGATCGAGGATTATCCGGAATTCACGTTGCGGCATCTGGCTACGGTACGGGTGAAGGGCATCAATCGGCTGCACGGACATGTGCTGCGCCGCAATATGATTCGCCCTCTGGTCTGAGCCTTCCCGGGCATTGTGACCTGGCCCGGACATAGGGGCGGGCCTCGGCGAAGGGGGGGAGTTAGCCGAGGCCCGCGTAAGGTCGGCCCGGGGGGGAGGGGCCGACGGGAACGATCCTACGCGACGAATTCGCTTTGTGTGGCTATCGGGGCATCGCGTTCCAAGATTTTTTCGAGGAAAAAGTGTCGTACCCGAGTGGGACGATCGCATCGTGACCGAATTGCGTCCTTCGCCGAATTCGATTCGAGTAGCGCACTACTCGCGATCGATCGGGGTGATCGGGCGAATCATCGAATCGGTCGCATCCCGCACCGGCAACCCCGAGCACCGCCGGACCCCCAGCGGGATGCGACCGCTTCTGTGCGTGGATGTTTCACATCTGGAAAACGGGATGACCCGGGCACCCGATCCGGGCCATACTGACCGGGAGCGTCCGGTCTTGTTCGGTCATCTGTGCAGTTCAAAGCCATCGCGGCGAACAATCCACGAGACAACAGGAGGATCATGCCCGACGCAATAGTCGCCGAGGGTCTGGTCAAGAAGTACGGCCACCTGGTCGCACTCGACGGCCTGGACCTGTCCGTTCCCGAAGGCACAGTGACCGCCTTGCTCGGCCCCAACGGCGCCGGTAAGACCACCACCGTGCGGGTCCTGACCACCTTGTTGATCCCGGACGCTGGCCGCGCGACGGTCGCCGGGGTGGACGTATTGCAGGATCCCCAGCTGTTGCGCTCCCGCATCGGCACCTCCGGCCAGTACGCGGCCGTCGACGAATACCTCACCGGCTACGAAAATCTCGAGATGGTCGGGCGGCTCTATCACATGGGCGTGCAGCGCAGTAAGGAGCGCGCTCGGGAGCTGCTGGACCGCTTCCGTCTCGCCGACGCCGCCGATCGGCCGGTCAAGGGCTACTCCGGCGGTATGCGACGCCGCCTGGACCTGGCGGGCGCGCTGGTCGCGAATCCACCGGTGCTGTTCCTCGACGAGCCCACCACGGGCCTGGATCCGCGTGCGCGCCTGGATCTTTGGGATGTCATCGAGGAACTGGTGGCGGGCGGCACCACGCTGCTGCTGACGACCCAGTACATGGACGAGGCCGACCGGCTGGCCGATTCCATCGCGGTCATCGATCACGGCAAGGTCATCGCGGAGGGCACCTCCGACGAGTTGAAGGCACTGGTGGGCGGTGACCGCATCGAACTGGTCGTGGACCACGCCGATAATCTCGCCGTCGCACGCCAGGCGCTGGAAGGGCTGGCGCGCGGGGAGATTCGGCTGGAGCCGAGCCTGCGGCGCATCGTCGTCCCGGTCGAGGACGGTTCGCAGGCGCTGGTGGATGCCATCGAGCGGCTCACCAAACACGAGGTGGCCATTCACGATGTCGGTCTGCGGCGGCCCTCGCTCGACGATGTTTTCCTGTCGCTGACCGGGCACGAGGCCGAGGAACTGATCAACGGCGACCGCGACTCCGGCGAGAAGGTCGGGGGTGCGGCCCGATGAGCGCCACCCTCGCGGTCGCCGAGAAGCCCTCGCTCACAGAGCGACTGGTCATGCTGCTCAGTGACAGCCTGACCATCACCAAGCGCAATGTCATCAAGATCAAGCGGGTGCCCGACGTCCTGATCTTCACGACGCTGTCGCCGATCATGTTCGTGCTGCTGTTCGCCTACGTGTTCGGCACCGCGATCCAGGTGCCGGGCATGTCGGGTGGCTACCGGGAATTCCTGATCGCCGGCATCTTCGCCCAGACGGTGGTGTTCGGCGGCACCTTCACCGGGCTGAGCCTGGCCGAGGACATGCAGAAGGGCATCATCGACCGATTCCGTTCGCTGCCAATGGAACCCGCGGCGGTGCTGATCGGGCGCACCAGTGCCGACGTGGTGATCAATGTGGTGAGCCTGGTGGTGATGTCGCTGACCGGCCTGCTGGTCGGCTGGCGGATCCGCGGTTCGTTCCTGGACGCGGTGCTGGGATACGTGTTGCTGTTGCTGTTCGCCTACGCCGTCTCGTGGATCATGGCCGTGATCGGGCTGATCGTGCGCGCGCCCGAGGTGTTCAACAACGCGGTCTTCATGGTGATCTTCCCGCTCACCTTCCTGGCCAACACCTTCGTCCCGCTGGACAAGCTGCCCGCGCCGCTGAAGCTGTTCGCGAACTGGAATCCGGTGTCCGCCTTGACCCAGGCCACCCGAGACCTGTTCGGCAACACCAGCGCGCAGCTACCGGCGCCGGATGTCTGGTCCATGCGGCATCCGGTGGCCACCACCCTCATCTGGGTGGTGGTGATCCTGGTGGTCTTCGTGCCGCTGGCGGTGCGCCAGTACAAGCGCTCAGTGAGTCGTTGACAGAGACTCGGTGAGCCGCTGACAGAGACTCAGTGAGCCGCTGACAGATCCACACTCGGCGCGGAGCCGTTGCGCGAATAGCCCAGGCGCGGCGGCTCCGCGGCCGGCGCCTGCGGCTGCGGGCGCTTGCTCACGAAGAACGCGATGACGCCGCCCGCAATCGCGAAAAGGGCGGCCACGATGACCTTGTTACGAACGCTCCCCAGCTCCATCCGACCATGCTGGCACAGCAATGGAATTCGTGCACGAGCTGGGTGCGTTCAATGGTTACTCGACGGTAACGCTCTTGGCGAGGTTGCGGGGCTTGTCCACATCCCGGCCCAGCGCCATGGCGGTGTGATAGGCCAGCAACTGCAAGGGAATCGTCAGAATGATCGGGTCGAGTTCCGCGCACACGGCCGGAACTCGAATTACCGCATCCGCCAATCCATCCGGCAGATCCGTATTGGTGACCGCGATGACCGGGCCGCCGCGCGCCTTGATCTGCTCGATGGTGGTGATGTTCTTGGCGAGCAGTTCGTCGCCCGGAACGAGCACGATGCTCGGCATCTCCGAATCGATCAAGGCCAATGGTCCGTGCTTGAGCTCGGAGCCCTGGTACGCCTCGGCGTGAATGTAGGAGATCTCCTTGAGCTTCTGCGCGCCTTCACGCGCCACCGGCCAGGCGCGCACCCGGCCGATGAAGAACATGCTGCGCGCCTTGGCGAATCGCGCCGCGATATCGGCGATCGCGTCATCGGCGGCCAGCACCGCGTCGATGGCGTCGGGCAGCGCGCGCAGCCCGTTGACGATGCGTTCGCCGCTCGCCGCGGACAGATCGCGCACCCGGCCGAGCAACAGCCCGAGCATGGCGAAGGAGACGGTCATATTGGTGAGCGCCTTCGTGGAGGCCACCGACACTTCCGGACCCGCGTGCAGGAACACGCCCGCACCGCATTCCCGCGCGATGGCGCTGCCGACCACATTCACCGCGCCGATGACCCGGCCGCCCTTGCGCTGCAATTCCTGAACGGCCGCAAGGGTATCGATGGTCTCGCCGGACTGGCTGATGGCGACGTACAGCGCGTCCGGATCCACCACGGGATTGCGGTAGCGGAACTCCGAGGCGGGTTCGGCGGTGGCGGGAATCCGGGCCAGTTCCTCGACCAGCTGCGCGCCGAGCTGGCCCGCGTAATAGGCCGAGCCGCAGCCCAGGAACACCACCTTGCTGATGCCGCGCAGCTCGCGCGCGTCCATATTGAGGCCACCCAGGTGAGCGGTGGCGAATCGTTCGTCCAGGCGGCCGCGGAGCGCCCGGCGCACGGCGTCGGGCTGTTCGGCCATTTCTTTGCGCATGAAATCGGGATACCCGCCCAGCGCGTAGTCCTCGGCCGCCATATCGATGGTGGTCGGAATCTTGTCGGTGCGGCGCGCCTCGAGACCCAGTGTGCTGGTGCGGAATTCGCCGGCCCGCACGGTGGCCAGCTCGCCGTCGTCGAGGAAGACCACGCGCTGGGTGTGGTGCACCAGCGCGGCCACGTCCGAGGCCACGAACATCTCGCCGTCGCCGACGCCGAGCACGATGGGGGAGCCGTTGCGGGCCACCACCAGCTCGTCGGGGCGGCGGGCGTCCAGCACGAGCAGACCGTAGGTGCCCTCCACCCGGCGCATGGCGGTGCGGACGGCGTCCTCGAGGCTGTCGGCGTCGTCCAGGGCGGCGGCGACCAGGTGCGCGATCGCCTCGGTGTCGGTGTCGGAGACGAATTCCACGCCCTCGGCGGTGAGGGCGGCGCGCAGCACCTCGGCGTTCTCGACAATGCCGTTGTGCACCACCGCGATCCGGCCGGAGCCGTCGGTGTGCGGGTGCGCGTTCACATCGGAGGGCTCACCGTGGGTGGCCCAGCGGGTGTGGGCGATGCCGACATTGCCCTTGAGCCGGGCGCCCTCGGCGTCGACCCGGTCGCGCAGGTCCTGGACCCGCCCCTGGGTCTTGGTGACGCGCAGCCGGCCCCGATGCGGCACGGCCAGGCCCGCCGAGTCGTAGCCCCGGTACTCGAGCCGGTGCAAGCCCTCCAGCAGGACCGGGACGGCCTCACGATGCCCGATATAACCGACGATTCCACACATTGCGCGACGGACTCCTCACCCGTAGACGATGCGACGCAGTTGTCGTTCGGTGAAGTCGGGGGCGGCCACCGGACGCCGGGCGAGCTCGTCCGCCAGGCGCTGCCAGATCTCGGCATTGCGGACCTGGCGGCCCTGTAGTTCGGCATGTCTGCGGCGCACGAACTGCTCGGCGGTCTCGTCGAAGTAGGCGACGACGTCGGCGACCACGCGGGCCGCGACGGCGGGCGGCAGGCCGGTGGAGGCCGCCACGTGGCGCACCAGATCGACCGGATCCCCGTCATTCACCCAAGCGAACTTGCCATGCCGCGGCCGGTTCCGCCACTTTTCTGCCCGATATCGGGCAGGAAATCACAATGACAGGCGATTCTCGGTGTGAAGTGTGCCGATTCAGGGAGTGCACAGGGCCGCCGCCTAGCATTGCGGCGTGACCTCACCGAATCAGACCGCCGTGGCCACGCTGCACACCAACCACGGGGACATCAAGATCTCGCTCTTCGGTAACCACGCGCCCAAGACGGTGGCCAACTTCGTCGGCCTGGCCGACGGGTCCGCGCCCTACACCACCAAGAACGCGTCGGGCACCGATTCGGGGCCGTTCTACGACGGCGCGATCTTCCACCGCGTGATCGACGGCTTCATGATTCAGGGCGGCGACCCGACCGGCACCGGCCGCGGCGGCCCCGGCTACGAGTTCAAGGACGAATTCCACCCGGAACTGCGCTTCGACCGCGGCTACCTGCTCGCCATGGCGAATGCGGGCCCCGGCACCAACGGCTCCCAGTTCTTCATCACCGTCGGCCCGGCCTCGCACCTGAACCGGCGGCACACCATCTTCGGGGAAGTGGTGGACCCGGATTCGCGCAAGGTGGTCGACGCCATCGCCACCACCTCGACCGATCGCAACGACCGACCCAAGGACGACGTCGTGATCGAGAGCATCACCATCTCCTGAATCAGGCCAGCCGAAAAGAACTCACATGAATCCCCAGCCGCCCGCACCCGTCTGCTACCGCCATCCCGACCGGCCCACCGGTCTGGCCTGCACCCGGTGCGGGCGTCCGTCCTGCCCGGAGTGCCTCACCCCGGCCGCGGTCGGGCAGCACTGCGTGGAATGTGTCCAGCAGGGCCGCGATGACGTTCGGCCGGTGCGCAATGCCGCCGGGACGGACGTGTCCCGGCAGATCCCGGTTCCATACGTCACCTACTCGCTGATCGCGATCAACGTGATCGTCTTCGCGGCCACGGCGTTCCAGGCCCACAGCCTGATCAACAACAATCGCTCTCGGCTGTTCTCCGACTGGCAGCTGGCCCCCGCCCTCGTCGGCACCGACGGGGGCTGGATACGGATCATCGGTTCCGGCTTCCTGCACTACGGTCCGATTCACCTGCTGGCCAATATGTTCGCGCTCTACGTGCTCGGGCCGTATTGCGAGGTGGCGCTGGGCCGCGGTCGCTTCGTGGCCGTCTATCTGGCGTCGCTGCTCGGCGGTTCGGCGGCGGTGACGGCGCTGTCGGATCCGCTCACGGCCTCGGCGGGCGCGTCGGGCGCGATCTTCGGCATCTTCGGCGCGGTCGGTGTGATCATGCTGCGGACCAAGCAGAACCTCACCCAGATCGCGGTCCTGCTGGCGGTCAACCTGATCATCACGTTCTCGGTGCCCGGCATCTCGATCTGGGCGCATCTGGGCGGGCTGCTGGCGGGCACGGTGGCCGCGGGCGGCATTCTCTATCTGCCGCGCTGGCTGGGTATCCGGGACACCCGCACGGCGCTGAACGTCGGCTGGGCCGCCGTCGCGGTGGTGGCGCTGGTCGCGGTGCTGGTGACGGTGTTCGCCGCGCCCTCGGTGTCGGCGCTCTACTAGCGCGCGAGCTGAATGCGCAGCACCTCGAGGACGTCCTCGGGGTGCGCGCCCAGATCCCAGCGGCCGAAGATCAGCAGCTTCTCGTCGCCCTGGTGATCCACGTCCAGTTCCAGCATGGGCATGCGCCGGCCGAGTCGCCGGTAGTTCACCACGCGGACGCGGAGGATCTGCTGGGGTGTGTAGCGCTGTGCCCCGGCCAGTCCGCGCACCACGAGCTGCACGGGATCACCGGGCTCGACCGCCAGGCGCGGCCGCTGCCGCAGGCCCACCACGGTCATGAAGAGCAGTCCCAGCGCGGCCAGCCCGATGAGCAGGCGGCCGGGACCATCGTTCGAGAGAAACGCGGCCACGGCCAGCACAACGCCGCCGATGCCGCAGACCGCGAGCGCGGCCGGGGGTGTGGACCAGGCCAGGCGGGAGGAGGTGTCGGTCACTGTCCCCACTCCCTCCTCGAGTTGTCCACAGGCTCATCCACAGGTGTGCATGAATAACAGTGATGTAAGCCGCTCATCGCCAGCGCATGGTCATGATCAGGCCGACGACCATGAGGCCGAAACCGATCAGGAAGTTCCACGCGCCCAGGTCGCTCATCCAGCCGATGTGCTCGTTGGCCAGGTAGTAGACGAGCAGCCAGGCCAGTCCGGCGAGCATGAAGCCCAGCATGATGCCGACGTACCAGATCGGCGACGGGCCGGCCGACTTCACGCGCACGGGAGTGCGGCTGGACGGGTTGATCGTGTAGTCGGTCTTCTTACGGACCTTTGACTTAGGCATGACGTCCTCGTTTTCGGCGTTCTGTCTGCGTAGACATTATCCCGGCAGCCCTGGGGAAAGTGTCGTTGGGGAGGCCTCGGGCGGTTGTGGCGACACGGTTCGGTGGTATTGCGTGCGACGGCGGGCGTCGCGCCAACTACTCTCGAATCCATGCGTGTACTGGTCGTCGACAACTACGACAGCTTCGTGTTCAACCTGGTTCAGTATCTCGGACAGTTGGGTGTGGACGCCGAGGTCTGGCGCAACGACGACGATCGCCTCGCGGATGTGGACAAGGTTGTGCAGGACTATGACGGGGTGTTGATCAGCCCCGGGCCCGGCAGCCCGGACCGTGCGGGCGCCAGCATTCCGCTGGTGCACGCCGCCGCGAAGCACGCCACCCCGCTGCTCGGCGTCTGCCTCGGGCACCAGGCCATCGGCGAGGCGTTCGGCGCGACCGTGACCCGGGCCCCCGAACTGCTGCACGGCAAGACCAGCGATGTGTTCCACATCGGCGCGGGCGTGCTGGCCGGTCTCCCGGACCCGTTCACCGCCACCCGCTACCACTCCCTGACCGTTCTCGAGGAGACCATGCCGCCGGAGCTGGAGGTGCTGGGCCGCACCGAATCCGGCATCGTCATGGCCCTGCGGCATCGCGATCTGCCCATCCACGGTGTGCAGTTCCACCCCGAATCCGTGCTCACCCAGGGCGGGCACCGCATGCTCGCCAACTGGCTGGGCGTGTGCGGCGAGCGGCCGGCGGAGGGACTGGTGCAGACCTTGGAGGCGGAGGTCGCGGCACTCGCGTCATGAGGCCGCACGTCATGCTGTCGGTGGCCGTCAGCATCGACGGGTACATCGATGACGCGAGCCCGGATCGGCTGTTGCTGTCCAACGCGGCCGATTTCGATCGGGTCGACGCCCTGCGCGCCGATTCCGACGCGATTCTGATCGGCGCGGAAACCCTGCGCCGCGACAATCCGCGTCTGCTGGTCAACAGCATGGACCGGCGGCTGCACCGGGTGGCCGCGGGCAAACCGGACTATCCGGTGCGCGTGATAGTCACCGCCGGCGGCGATCTCGATCCCGAACTGAGACTGTGGCACTGCGGCGGCGAGCGGCTGGTCTACACCACCGATTCCGGGGCGGCCCGCCTCGGGGATCGGCTGGACGGGCTGGCCAAGGTCGTGTCACTGGGCGCCGCAATCGATTTCGGGGCGCTGCTCGACGACCTGGGGCAACGCGGCATGGCCCGCCTCATGGTCGAGGGCGGCGGTTCCATCCACACCGGCTTCCTGTCCGCGGGTCTGGCCGACGAGATCTGGATGGCCGTGGCGCCGGTCGTGGTCGGTGATCCGGCCGCACCGCGCTTCCTCGGCCCGGCCCTGTTCCCCGGCGGTCCCCAGCACCGCATGCAGTTGGCCGATGTCGGCCGTGTCGGCGATATCGCGCTGTTGCGCTACCTGCCCAAGGAGGATTCCGATGTCGGATGAGGCGCGGCTGGACCGGGGTTGGATGCGGCACGCCATCGGGCTGGCGCGGCTGTGCCCGCACAGCGATACCGCCTTCGCGGTGGGCGCGGTCCTGGTGGGCGCGGACGGGGTGGAGATCGAGCACGGGTGGTCGCGCGAGACCGACGACAAGGTGCACGCCGAGGAATCGGCGCTGAACAAGCTGGATCCCGCCGATCCGCGGCTGCCGCACGCCACCCTCTACAGCACGCTGGAACCGTGTTCGCAGCGCGCGAGCAAGGACCGCGCGCCCTGCACGGATCGCATTCTGGCGGCCGGGATTCGGCGGGTGGTCATCGCGTGGCGGGAGCCGGCCACCTTCGTGGAGAACTGTGTCGGCGTGGAGAGGCTGCGCGAGCACGGCGTCGAGGTCGTCGAGCTGGCCGATCTGGCCGACGAGGCCATGTCGATGAACCGGCATCTGCGCCTTCAGGTTTCAACCGACAAGGTTTCACATGAAACAACGGATTCGTAGCTGAAAGATTCGTAGCTGAAAGAGAAGAGGTCCGCGGCCGGTGCCGCGGACCTCTTTCGCTCACAGACGAATCCCGATCACGGCGGGCCGAGTGACAGCACGCCGGTCGTCACGGTCACCGTCTGAGTCTTGCCCAGCGCGGAGCCCGCGGTCGGCTGCTGGGCCAGGATGCGTCCCACCTCGCCCGCGTTCAGCGTGCTCATGGTGTTCTGGGCCATCTGCCCGCTCCAGCCCTTCTGCTGCAATGCCGCGATGGCCTGGGCCGGGGTCATGCCGCGCAGGTCGGGCATGGTCAGCTGGTCGCCGCTCGAGGTCTGGACGGTGATGGTGGAGCCCTTGTCGGCCTGGGTGCCCGCGGCGGGGTTGGTGGAGATGACCGTGCCCTTGGGCTGGTTGCTCGGCACCTCCTGGACGGTCACCTTGAAGCCCGCGGTGTCCGACAGCGTCGACTGCGCGACATCGATGGACTGACCGACCACGTCGGGCACCCGCACCTTGTCCGGGCCGGAACCCAGGGTGATGGTGACCTGGCCGTCGGAGTCGATCTTCTGACCGGCGTCCGGGTTCTGCGAGGTGACCTTGTCCTTGTCCTCGGCGGCCGAGGCCTCCCGCTTCACATCCGGATTCAGCCGCAGCCCTTGCGAGTTCAGCTGCTGCTCGGCCTGTTGCTGGGTGAGTCCGGCCAGCTTCGGCACCGGCACCTGCTGCGGGCCCGACGACACCTGCATGGTGACGGTGCTGCCCTTGTCGACGCGCGATCCGCCCAGCGGCTGGGTGGCGATGACATTGCCCTGCGCCACCTTGGGATCGTTCTTCTGCTGGATGGCGACCGTGAAACCGGCCTGTTCCAGATCCCGTTGCGCCAGTTGGGAGTTCTTGTTGGCCACGTCGGGCACCGCGACCTGATCGGGATGCGAGCCGGGGCCGACCAGCATCCACAGCAGCCCGGCCACCGCCGCGATCGCGGCCACGGCCAGCACCGCGATCAATGCGGTGCGCTTGCGCGGACTCGGCTCGACGAGCTCCTGCTCGGTGGTGTCGTCGCGGCGTTCGACGGTGCGGTAGCTGCGCGGCGGCGGCAGTTCGTCGTCGAAGCTGCGGTCCTCGTCGGTCATGATCATGGGCGCGGTGGGCTTCTGCCCGCCCAGCACGCGGATCAGGTCGGCGCGCATCTCGGCGGCGGTCTGGTACCGGTTGGCCGGATTCTTGCTCATGGCCTTGAGCACGACCGAGTCGAGCTCGCGCGGCACACCCTGGTACACCGTCGAGGGCAGCCGCGGATCCTCGCGAACATGCTGGTAGGCCACGGCGACCGGCGAGTCGCCGGTGAAAGGCGGTTCGCCGGTGAGGATCTCGTAGAGCACGCAGCCCACCGAGTACACGTCCGAGCGCGCGTCCACCTGCTCACCGCGGGCCTGCTCGGGTGAGAGGTACTGGGCGGTGCCGATGACGGCGGCCGTCTGGGTCATGGGGTTGGAGCTGTCGGCGATGGCGCGGGCGATGCCGAAGTCCATCACCTTCACCGCGCCCGCCCGGTTGATCATGATGTTGGCGGGCTTCATGTCCCGGTGCACGATGCCGTTGCGGTGCGAGAAGTCCAGCGCCGCACACACGTCGGCGATGACCTCCATGGCGCGCCGCGGCGGCAGCGGACCCTTGCCGCGCACCAGGTCGCGCAGGGTGTCGCCGTCGACGTACTCCATGACGATGTAGGGCAGCGGCCCGCCGTCGACCTCGGCCTCACCGGTGTCGTACACGGCCACGATGGCCGGATGGTTGAGCGCGGCCGCGTTCTGCGCCTCGCGCTTGAAGCGCAGATAGAACGTGGGGTCGCGGGCCAGATCGGCGCGCAGCACCTTGATGGCCACGTCGCGCCCGAGCCGGAGATCGCGGGCCTTGTGGACCTCGGACATGCCACCGAACCCGATGATCTCGCCCAGCTCGTAGCGAGAGGAGAGGTTCTTCGGGGTCGTCATGGCAATCCTTGCTGCGGGACTGTGGCGGAATAGGAGTCGTACGAATACGGGTCCTGCGTGTACACGGGACTGCGATTGCTGCCGGGGCTCACGCCGCCGTTGGGGTAGAGGCTCACACCGGGCTGTACTGGCACTGATGGTAAGTCGCCCGGCTGCTGCCACGGCCAGCGAGTGGTCGTGGTCGGCCGCTGTGTCGTGGTCTTCGGCACCGTGGTCGTGGGCTTGGGTGTCGTGGTGGTCGGCGGAGGCGTCGTCGTCGGCTCGGGGGTGGTCGTCGGCGGCGGCTCGTAGGTGGTCGGCGGCGGTGCCACCGGCCGCTCTCTGGTGGTCGTGGTCGGCTCGGGGGTGGTCGTCGGCGGGACCACCGGCGGCGCGACCACGCCACTGGTACGGGGAGGAGGCGTGGGGGACTCGTGGGAGTTGCTGCTCGCGAGCACGATTCCGACACCCGCGAGGAGGATGAGCGCACCCACCGCCAACCCGGCGGCAGCCTTCTGACCGGCGGTGAATCGCCCGGTACCGGTGTCGGCGGGGCCGGCGAAGGTCATCGGTCCCACGGGCGTGCGGGGTCCGGACATCACGGTGGTCGAGGCGGCCGCCGGATCCGGTTGCGGTCGCATGGGTTGCGGCGCGGCCGGGTAGCGCGTGGTGGCCTGATCGGCCCGGGCCCCCGGAATGATCATGGTCGGTCCGGGCGGGAGCACCCGGGTGGCCCCGGTCATCGGCGTGACCGGAATCCCGCCGGGCGGTGTGGGTCTGCGGCCCGAGCGGACCGCGGCCACCGCGTCGGCGAATTCGCCGCCGTCGGTGTAGCGCTGGCCCGGATCCTTGGCCATGGTGATCTCGATGAGCTCGCGCACATTCGGCGGCAGATCGGCGGGCAGTGGCGGCGGGGCCTCCCGCACATGCTTCATGGCCACGGTCAGCGCGCCGTCGCCGGTGAACGGCCGCGCGCCCGAGAGCGCCTCGTAGCCGACCACTCCCAGTGAGTACACATCCGAGGCGGCGGTGGCGTCCTCGCCGGTGGCCTGCTCGGGCGCGATGTACTGGGCGGTGCCCATCACCATGCCGGTCTTGGTGACCGGGGACGCGTCCACGGCCTTGGCGATACCGAAGTCGGTGATCTTCACCTGACCGGTCGGCGTCACGAGAATGTTGCCGGGCTTCACATCCCGGTGCACCACGCCCGCGAGATGCGCGACCTGCAGCGCGCGACCGGTCTGCTCGAGCATGTCCAGACCCTGCGCGACCGAGAGCCGGTTGAGCCGGGACAGCACCGCGTTGAGCGGCTCGCCCTGCACGAATTCCATCACCAGGTAGGCGATCTCACCCCCGGACGGATCCTGCGTCTCGCCGTAGTCGTAGATGCTCGCGATGCCGGGATGGTTGAGCTGCGCGGTGGTCCGCGCCTCGGTACGGAAACGCTGCCGGAAGGTCGGATCCGTCGAGAATTCCGCCTTGAGCACCTTCACCGCGACCCGCCGGTCCAGCCGGGTGTCCAGTGCTTCCCAGACCTGGCCCATGCCGCCGGTGGCGATCAGCCGCTGCAGCCGGTACCGGTCCGCGATCATCGCTCCGTTGTTCAGCATCCGAGACCCTGTCTACCTTGCACTTTCATGTCGTTCAGCCCCCCAGCCCGGCGTCCAGCACCGCCCGCGCGATCGGCGCGGCCACCGAACCACCGGTGGCGGCCAGCGCCCGATCGCCACCGTTCTCCACGATCACCGCGATCGCGATCTTCGGGTTCTGCGCCGGCGCGAAGGCGATGTACCAGGCGTGCGGCGGGGTGTTGCGCGGATCGTTGCCGTGCTCGGCGGTGCCGGTCTTGGACGCGATCTGGTACGAGCGGGGTTGCGTCCCTCCCTGCGTGTTCTTCTCCGATTCCAGCATCAGATTGGTGACCTGGGTGGCCACCTGCGGGGTGACCGCCTGGCCGACCGAGGTCGGCTTGGTGGTCTCCAGTGTGCTCAGGTCGGGCGCCTGCAACTGATCCACCAGGTACGGCTTCATCCGCACGCCGCCATTGGCGATGGTGGCCGCCACGACCGCGTTGTCCAGCGGGGTGAGCGCGACATCGCGCTGCCCGATGCTGGACTGGGCCATGGCCGCACTGTCGGGAATGGTGCCGACGGTGCTGTCCGCCCACGGGATCGGAATATTCGGATGCTGGGTTCCGATGCCGAACGCGTTGGCCTCGTCCTTGAGTTTGGCGGCGCCCACCTTCATACCGAGCTCTGCGAACGCCGTGTTACACGAGTACTTGAAAGCGTCGGTGAGAGAAGCGGTTTGGGCATCGCCCGGCCCGCAGTGGCTGCCGTTGTAATTCTCCAGCGTGGTGGCGGTGTCCGGCAACGTGATGCGCGGCGCGGCGGTGAACTGGTCATCGGGCTTGGCGATGCCGTTGGACAGCGCGGCCGCGGTCACGATCACCTTGAAGGTGGAGCCCGGCGGATACGTCTGCGAGACCGCGCGATTCAGCATGGGCTGACGCGGATCCTGCTGCAGCTGCTCCCAGGTCTTCTGGGTGGCCGCGCCATCGTGCCCGGCCAGCAGGTTCGGGTCGTAGGACGGCGTGGACACCATGGTCAGGATGCGGCCGGTGCTGGGCTCGATGGCCACCACCGAGCCGGTCAGGTTCTTGGCGGTCAGCTGGTCGTAGGCGACCTTCTGCATGACCGGGTTGAGGGTGGTCACCACATTGCCGCCGCGCGGATCCCGGCCGGAGATCATGTCGATGAGCCGGCGGCCGAAAAGGCTGTTGTCCGAACCGTTCAGCACCGAGTCCTCGGCGTGCTCGAGCCCGTTGCTGCCGTACTGCATCGAGTAGTAGCCGGTGGCGGGCGCGTAGGCCAGCGGATCGGTCGGGTAGGTGCGCAGGTACTTGTAGCGGTCGTCGGTGGCCACCGAACTGGCCAGCACGGTGCCCGAGGCGGAGATCTGGCCGCGCTGACGCGCGTACTCGTCCAGCAGGACTCGCACATTGCGGGGATCGTTGCGCAGGCTGTCGGCCTTGAACACCTGCACATAGGTGGCATTGGCCAGCAGCGCGACGATCATCACCATGACCGCGAGTGCGACCCGGCGCAGAGGTGTGTTCACGCGGCACCCCCCTCCACCTTGGGCCGCGGCGTGTTCACGCGGGCTGTCTCCGAATCCACCTTGCGCAGCAGTTGTGTCGACGCGTCCGCGATCGGCTCGGCCCGCTTGCGCGCCGGGGCCGGTCGCCGGGCGGCGTCGGAAATCTTGATCAGCAGCCCCAGCAGAATGTAGTTGGCCAGCAGCGAGGAACCGCCGTAGGACATGAACGGCGTGGTGAGACCGGTCAGCGGAATCAGCTTGGTGACGCCGCCGACCACCACGAACACCTGGATGGCGATCGTGAAGGCCAGGCCCGCGGCCAGCAGCTTGCCGAAGCTGTCGCGGATGGCCAGCGCGGTCCGGATGCCGCGAATGGTGAACACGCAGAACAACATCAGGATGGCGGTCAGCCCGATCAGGCCGAGCTCCTCACCGATGGCGGAAATGATGAAGTCGGTCTTGGCGAACGGCACCTGCGAGGGCCGTCCGCTGCCCAGCCCGGTCCCGGCCAGGCCGCCGGTGGCCAGCCCGAACAGCGACTGCGAGATCTGATAGCCGGTGTTGGAGTAGTCGGCGAAGGGATGCAGCCAGGTCGCCACGCGCACCCGCACGTGCCCGAAGGCGTTGTAGGCGAACACGAATCCGATCGCCAGCAGCATCGCGCCGACCGCCACCCAGCCGACTCGCTCGGTGGCGATGTAGAGCATGCACAGCACGGTGCAGAAGATCAGCAGCGAGGTGCCGAGATCCTTCTCCACCACCAGCACGCCCACCGACACCGCCCACACCAGCAGCACCGGTCCCATGTCGCGCAGCCGTGGCAGTTCCATGCCGAACACGTGCTTGCCCGCGCCCGTGAACAAGTCGCGCTTGGACACCAGCACACCGGCGAAGAACACGATCAGCGCGATCTTGGCGAACTCGCCCGGCTGAACACTGAAGCCGGGCAGGCGAATCCAGATCTTCGCGCCGTTGACCATGGAGTACCGGTCCGGCAGCAGCGCGGGCAGCGCCAGCGCGATCAGACCGATCAGGCCGAGGGTGTAGGCGTAGCGGGCCAGGCTGCGGTAGTCGCGCAGCACGATCAACAACCCCATGAAGACCACCATCCCCAGCCCCGTCCACAGCACCTGCTGGTTGGCGTCGGGGGAGGGGATGGGCAGGGAGGCGAAGGCGGCATCCTGGGCCTGCGCTAGGTCGACGCGGTGAATGATCACCAGCCCCAACCCGTTCAGCAGCGCCGCGATCGGTAGTAGGAGCGGATCCGCGAAGGCCGCGAATCGGCGTACCGCCAGATGCGCGACGCCGAACAGAGCCAGGTACGCGGCACCGAGTTTGGCGATCTCCCAGGTGATCGCCTGCTCCTGACTGGCCTCCACCAGCACCAGCGACACCGTGGTGATGACGGCCGCCAGCCCGAGCAACAGCAACTCGACATTGCGCCGGGTGGCGGGCGGCGGCGCAGGAGCGAATCCGCCGGGTGGACTGGGGAAGGCCCCAGTGGACGGCGGTGCCGGTGCGGACATCAGTCCGCCATCCTGCAGTTCTGCCCCGGGGTCTGCGGTGCCGTGGTGGTGGTGACAGGAGCGGTCGGCTGGTCGGACTTGTGCGGTTCCAGCGTGTGGGTGTCGCCGGTGCGCTCACCGCCGGTGAGCCCGCCGGGCGCGGCGGGGGTGGTGGTCGGCGCGGCCGGAGTCGTGGTGACGGGCGCGTTCGGCTGGTTGGAGTCCGAAGGCGGCGGAGTGGGGTTCGGAGTCGGCGTGGGCTGCGCCTTCTCACAGGGCGGCAGCAGTTCGGACTGCACGAGATTGCGGATCTGCTTGACGGCGTCGTCGCGCGACCCCGGCGGCAGGCCCTTGTCGACCGAGTCGCGGCCGCTGGGACGCAGATCGCTGCGGGTCAGCTGCACACAGCCGGAGGGAAAGCCGGAGCTCGAGCCGGCCAGCGTCAATTCACCGGTGCGCGTGACACATCCGACCTGATCCACATCGCGGATCGAGTAGCCCAGCACCGAACCGGGCAGGCCGCGCAGCACGACCACCTTCTCGCCGTCCACGCCGACGTAGTAGTTGCTGCGAATCATGTTGTAGCCCACGGTGAGACCCGCGCCCACCGCCACCAGCAGCGCCAGCGACAGCGCCAGCCAGCGCAGTTTGTGGCTCTTCTTGGGCGGTTCGGGTTCGGGCTGCGCGACCGCGCGGCGCGGGGTCGCGCGCGGCGGGCGCAGGGCGGCGGCCCGGCCCGCGGCGGTGTTGGGAGCGGGAGTGTCCTCGTCCTCGCCGGAGGCCGCGCCCGCCACGATCGGATGGCTCTGCCCGTAATCGAGATCGATCACGTCGGCGACCACCACGGTCACGTTGTCGGGACCGCCGCTGCGCAGGGCCAATTCGATGAGCCGGTCCGCCGACTCGTCGGTGGTGCCCTCGCGCAGGGTGTTGGCGATGGTCTCGTCGCTCACCACGTCCGAGAGGCCGTCGGAGCAGAGCAGATACCGGTCTCCGGCCCGGGCCTCGCGCACCACCAGGGTGGGGTCGATCTCGTTGCCGGTGAGCGCCCGCATGATCAGCGAGCGCTGGGGATGAGTGTGGGCCTGCTCCGGGGTGATCCGTCCCTCGTCCACCAGCGACTGCACGAAGGTGTCGTCGCGGGTGATCTGGGCCAGTTCACCGCCTCGGAGCATGTAGGCGCGGGAGTCGCCGATGTGCGCGAGGCCGAGTTTGCGCCCGGCGAACAGGATGGCGGTGAGCGTGGTGCCCATGCCGTCGAGTTCCGGCTCCTCCTCGACCTGGTCGGCGATGGCGGCATTGCCTTCGTGCACAGCACGATTGAGCTTGCCGAGCAGATCGTCGCCGGGCTCGTCGTCGTCCAGATGCGCCAGGGCGGCGATCATCAGTTGCGAGGCGACCTCACCGGCGGCGTGGCCGCCCATGCCGTCCGCGAGCGCGAGCAGTCGCGCACCTGCGTAAACGGAGTCCTCGTTATTGGCTCGGACGAGACCACGGTCGCTACGTGCAGCGTAGCGGAGAACAAGTGTCACGATCGCAGCTCGATCACTGTCTTACCGACACGGACAGGGGTGCCGAGCGGAACTCGGACCGGAGTGGTGACCTTCGACCGGTCGAGGTAGGTCCCGTTGGTGGAACCGAGATCCTCGACGTACCAATCCTCACCGCGCGGAGACAAGCGCGCGTGGCGGGTGGAGGCGTAGTCGTCGGTGAGAACCAGTGTGGAGTCGTCGGCCCGCCCGATCAGCACCGGCTGCGTGCCGAGCGAGATACGGGTGCCGGCGAGAGAACCCTGAGTCACCACGAGATATTTGGCGCCCTTCTGGCCCCGGCGAAAAGATGGGAGCACCGCGGAACCGCCTGCGGCCCGAGGCGCGACCCGAAGGCCGGAAGCCGCGTAGATATCGCTGCGCAGGGTCCGGAGCACCGCCCACACGAACAGCCACAGCAGCAGCAGGAACCCCGCACGGGTCAATTGCAGGATCAGTCCCTGCACGGTGCTCCACCTCCTGTTCGACCGTGTCGTAGGTACGGGCAAGTTACGGAGGTATGGCTCCGTGACCCCCAACCGGTGTGTTGCTGGTCAGCGTTGGTGCGTTGCTGGTTAGCGCGGCCAGAGTCCGCCGCGAGTATTGGCAGCATCATAGGGCCGACGACCGGTTGCGATCACGATACGACCGAGGAATTCCCAGCCATATCGTGACCTGCACCGCGAGCTTACGGGATCAGACGATCCGGATCAGGATCTCGGAATGTCCGGCGCGGATCACATCCCCGTCGGCCAGCTGCCAATCCTGGACGGGTGACCCGTTGACCAGCGTGCCATTGGTCGAACCGAGGTCCGAGAGCATCGCGGTCTGGCCGTCCCAGCGAACTTCGATGTGCCGCCGGGAAACTCCGGTATCCGGCAAACGGAAGTGCGCGTCCTGGCCGCGGCCGATGATGTTGCTGCCCTCGCGCAACTGGTAGGTGCGGCCGGAGCCGTCATCCAGCTGCAGCGTGGCCGAGTAGCTCGAGCCGCCGCGCGCCGCCGGCGCCGCGCCGTACCCCGCCGGCTGCTGGCCGTAGCCCTGCTGCTGGCCGTACCCCTGGTCGTCGCCGTAGCCGGCCTGATCCGCGTACTGGTCGTAGCCCTGCTGGCCGTAGCCCTGCTGCTGGCCGTAGCCCTGTTCGGCGTACCCCTGCTGGCCGTAGCCCTGTTCGGCGTAGCCCTGCTGGCCGTAGCCCTGCTGCTGGCCGTAACCCTGTTCGGCATAGCCCTGTTCGGCGTAGCCGCCGCCCTGCTGGCCGTAGCCCTGCTCGTAGCCCTGCTGCTGGCCGTAGCCCTGCTCGGCATAGCCCTGCTGGCCGTACGCCTGCTCGGACTGGCCGTAGCCCTGCTGCTGGCCGTGGCCGTAGCCCTGTTCGGCGTAGCCGCCCTGCTGGCCGCCGTAACCGCCGCCCTGCTGGTTGTAGTCGTAGCCGTTCTGGTACTCGCCGTAGCCCTGCTCGGACTGGCCGTAGCCGCCCTGCTCGTAGCCCTGCTGACCGCCGCGGCCGTATTCGCCGTAACCCTGCTGACCTTGGCGGCCCGCAGGCGGGGGCGCGTACCCGCGGTTCCGCGGATCGGACTCCGCGGGCTCACGGCTTGGGTCGTAGCCTGAGTTCTGCGTCATGGGGCCAGCTCCTGGTTGCGGGTTGGGTCGTTGTGGGCGTTCAGCACCCGGTGACGGGCCTGCCCGCCCACCCGCGTCGGGATCGACCCGGCCGCGTGTCCTGAACTGTCCGGTGTGCAGCGTAGGGGATGCCTCGAACTCCACGTGCACTTCGCCGTAGGTCTGCCACCCTTGCTCGCGGATGTAGTCCTGTAGATGTTTGGCGAATGCACGCTTGGTGAGCTCGTAATCCTGCGCGGCGAGATCGCGATCCGGCTGTCCCTCACCCTGGACGAGTTGCCGCAGATCGGACTCGTTGATGGTGATGACATAGCTGTTGGGAGCCAGGAGATGGCCCCCGCCGAGATCCTGGATGTGGTCGCCGGCCTCACGCTGCAGCGCGGCCTCGACCTCCTGTGGCACGACACTCCCGCCGAAGGCGCGGGCGAAGACATCTCCCACGGCCCCCTGGAGACGGCGTTCGAATCGGGAAACGATCCCCATAGCCCCCTCCCTTCTCGGGTCCAGACACTCCCGCGGGGGAGCGTGTGTCGTGTCATGTGTGTTGACCTGCCGTAGTGCGCGCGGTGCGTCCTATAAAGCAACACGCGGACATGGCGTGTCGCCGCATGGACACGGTGATTGCATGATATCCACGATCGTCCACACCTGTAACTCTTGGCGGCAAGCCCAGGTTCCCGTGTCCCCGGACGAGTCCCGCGCTGCCGCGCTACATCACGGCATCGCTCGCTGACCCCCGATAACCAGGCGATTTCGTTTTGGCGCAAACCTCGTGATACGTTTCTTCCCGTCGCTCGGGCGAGTGGCGGAATGGCAGACGCGCTGGCTTCAGGTGCCAGTGTCCGTAAGGACGTGGGGGTTCAAGTCCCCCCTCGCCCACTGGGAAGGCCCCCGATCCAAACGGATCGGGGGCCTTCTTCTTTTTGTCCGCCGGTTCGCGCGTGTCTGTCGGTCCGGGCGGCGCTTCCGCTCGGTCGGGCCGGGAGTTCCCGGGTCGGCGCGGATGTGATGAAGATCGCACACCCTGTCGGGGGCGGGTCGCGGAAGGCGTTGCCGGAGGGCGATTTCGGGGCCTCGGAGGCGTGAAAATCGTTTGCCGGAAGATGCCGTCTCGGGTATGCGACCGATTACTAGCGGCCATTGCCTGATGATCATTTAGCGAAAGCCGGAGTAAACAAACTTTGAGTTTGTTTGACCGGCGGCGATGGCTGGGCAATCGGCCTGAGCTGGGGCGAAACGCCAGCTTAACGTGGGTTGAACCGATGGTTAGCGGAAAACTTGCGTGTTTTTGGCAAACCTTCCGGCCGGGATCCGAACGCATCGCGTGCGAGGGGTTGAAACGAGTTCGGAAACGCGACCGCGGGGATAGTTTCGGGACCCTCCGCAGACCGTCCGCAAAGCGGATGCCCGGAATTAGCGATCTTGCCGGGTTCCCCACGGGGAAGCGGCATTTCGCCTGGTCGCGTTATACGCCCGGCGCGCAAGTCGGAGGTTGCGTAGCCATAACGATTGTGTAGAGTCATCGGCAACGCTGGCCGCAGCTGAGCCGGACTCGCTGCGGCCAGTGGAAATCAATCCGGAGGTTTCCGCGACTACGAAGTCGCCACTCCCACAACCGCTTCCGGACCCTTCTCGATCGAATAGCCCGTGATGTGCTCCGGGCCGATCCCCGCCTCCAGCTCCCGCACCGCCACTCTGCCCCGGCCGAAGACGTAGGCCAGGAAGCCGAGTTCGGCCAGCGCCCCGATCCCGACCCGCAGGGCGGTGGGCAGTCCGCTGGGCGTCACGAAACCCTCCAGGAAGCCGGAAACCAGCAGCACGCCCACCAGCCCGAGCGCGATCACCGCCGTCGCCCGGCCCTGCCGCGCCAGCGCCTTGGGCCGGCTCTCCCGACCCGGATCGATCAGCGTCCAGCCCAGCTTCAGACCGGCCCCGCCGGCCACGAAAATGGCTGTGAGCTCCAGCATTCCGTGCGGCAGCAGCCAGCCGAAGAACGGGCCCAACCGGCCCGCCTCGGCCATCAGCCCGGCGCTGACCCCCAGGTTCAACGCGTTCATGAACAGCAGGTACACCACCGGCAGCATGAGCACCCCGAGGAACAGCGCCATCGCCGACACCCACGCGTTGTTGGTCCACACCTTCGCGGCGAAGGCGTCGTGCGAGTGCTCGTAGTAGTAGGTCTCGAATTCGCCACCGGGGCGCGTCAAGGCATCTGTATCCGTGTCCAGTCCGAGATGCCGGCGCGCCGCCGCCGAGTTGGCCACCCACGCGGCCAGTGCGGCCGAGCCGAGCAGGAACACCGTCGCCACCGACAGCCACCAGGGCCAAGCGCGGTACACCGCGGCGGGGAAGCGGTGGCTGAAGAAGTAGCCGATCTCGCGCAGGGTGTCGATGCGGGCGCTCAGTATGCGACCCCGCGCCCGGGTCAGCACCGCCGAGAGACCGGCGATGAGCTCGGGATCGGCCTCCCGGGTCTGCAACCGGGCCAACTGCTGCGACGCCAGGCGGTACCGCCGGACCAACTCGTCGGCCTCGGCACCGCTGAGCCGCTTGCCACGGGAGGCCAGCTGATCCAGCCGATCCCAGGAGGGCTTGTGTACGAAGGTGTAGGCGTCCAGATCCATGAGTACCCCTCCTGCGCTAGCGCTGACAGAATGCTAACCATCGCGATCTCACCCGGCGGAGGAAGACGACCCTCATGGCACTGTTCACCACAGGCGAGGCGGTAGCCGTCGAACTTCCGATCGCCCGGATTCCGACCCGGGCCGCGGCGTTCATGCTCGATCTGCTTCTTCAGATCATCCTGGGGATTCTGCTCGGGGTGCTGTTCATGGCGCTGCTGGCGTGGGCGGACGCGGACGAGGCGTGGGCCGACGCCGCCGGTGTGGTGGCCCTGGTGAGCGCCATGATCGGGTATCCCGTGCTGTTCGAGACGTTTTCGCGCGGGCGCTCGGTGGGGAAGATGGCCCTCGGGCTGCGCGTGGTGCGCGCCGACGGCGGACCCATCGACTTCCGGCACGCAGTGACGCGGGGCCTGTCGGGCATCGTGGACTTCTGGATGCTGGGCACCGGGCTGATCGCCATCGTGGTGTCGATGTGCTCGCCGCAGGGCAGGCGGATCGGGGACGCACTGGCGGGGACGGTGGTCGTGTACGACCGCAGCCCGTTGCCCTTCGCGGCGCTGGCCGCACCGCCGCCGTGGCTGGCGGGCTGGGCGCGGCAGCTCGATCTGTCCGGCCTTCCCGACGAGCTGGCGCTGTCGATGCGCAAGTACCTGTTGAGGTTTCGGACTTTGACCCCCGAGGTGCAGGATCAGTTGGGGCGGGCGCTGGTGATCACGGTGTGCGCGGCGCTGCGCACAGCGCCGCCGAACGGCTATCCGCCGCTGCACATTCTGGGCGCGGTGCTGGCCGAGCGGCAGCGGCGGGAGATCCCGCCGCCGCCGATGCGGCCGATCGTGCGGTACCCGGCGGCGCAGCCCGCTACAGCGCTCCGGTCCGCTTGAGTTCCAGGTATTCGTCGGCCAGCGCCTCGGGCAGTTGGCCGGGCGCCGCGGCGATGACGCGGACGCCGGTGCGGCGCAGGGTTTCCCGGGCCACGGTGTGCTCGGCGATGACATTCTCGGCGGCGGCCGCGGCATAGAGATCGTCGAGTCCGGACCGGCGCGTGGCGGCCGCCGCGACCTCCGGATCGGTCACCGAGACCACCAGTACCCGGTGCCGTTCGGCCAGCACCGGGAGCACCGGGAGCAGGCCCTCCTGCACGGTGGCGGCGTCGAGGTGGGTGAACCAGACGACCAGGCTGCGGCGGCGGGCGCGCTGCAGGGTGGCGCGCAATACGCCCTGATAGTCGGTGTCGACCAGTTCGGGGGTGAGCCCGGCCAGCGCGTGCATGAGCTTGACCTGCAGGCGTTTTCCGCCGACGCCGCGCACCTCGGTGCGAACGCGGCGGTCATAGGCCAGCAGGTCCACCGAATCGCCGCCCGCGGCGGCCAGGCCGCCCAGCAGCAGGGCCGCTTCGATGGTCGCGTCCAGGCGGGTGCCCTCACCCACCCGGCCCGCGCTCACCCGGCCGGTGTCCAGCAGCATCACCACGTGCCGGTTGCGTTCGGGCCGCCAGGTGCGCACCAGGACGTCATTCGCGCGGGCGGTGGCGCGCCAGTCGATGGTGCGTACGTCGTCACCCGCCACATACTCACGGAAAGAATCGAATTCGGTGCCCTGGCCGCGAGTGGTGGTGGTGTTGCGGCCCTCCAGATGCTGCAACTGCTTGACCTTGGAGGGCAGCAGCCGCTCACTGCGGAACGGTGGCAGCGCGCGCAGCCGGGCGGGGACCTCGCGGCGCACCTGGCGTCCGGCCATGCCCAGCGGGCCGAGCAGCCGCAGCGTCACCGGACCGGCGACGCGGTCGCCGTGATACTCCGGCGTCAGCTCGGTGTGCAGGCGAATCCTGGTGTTGGGCGGCAGGTTCAGCGCGTGGGTCCGATGGCGGGCGTGCGCGCTCGGCGGCCAGTCGTCCCACAGCGTGCCACGCACGGGGCGGGTACCGGCATTGAGCACCGCGAGCTCCACCTCGATGCTGCGGCCGGTGCGCACGGTGGTGATCGGGTCCCGCGAAAGTTCCAGCGCGCCCGGCGAACCCAGTGCGAGCAGGTCCGCGGCGATCAGGGCGGCCAGCAGCAGGGTGGCGATCAGCACGCCGAGCCACGACGGCAGCACCAGCGTGACGAACAGGGCCGCGAGCACCGCCGCGGCGGCCAGCCGGCCGGTGACGACCACGGCCTACACCGGAACCGGGACGGACATCAGCAGCGAGGCCATGACGCCCTCGGCGGTGACGCCCTCCACCTCGTGCTCGGGCCGCAGGTGCAGCCGGTGCCGGAGGACCGCCGTCGCAACGGCTTTCACATCGTCGGGGGTGACGTAGGCGCGCCCGTTCAGCCAGGCGAAGGCGCGGGCGGCGGCCATGAGCGCGGTCGCGCCGCGGGTGGACGCGCCGTGCGCGACGGCGGGGGAGGTGCGCGTGGCCCGGCAGATGTCCACCGTGTAGGCCAGCACCTCGGGGCTGATCGTCACCTGGGCGACCGCCGCGCGGGCGGCGGCCAGGTGTGCGGCGTTCGCCACCGGCCGCAATCCGGCCGCGTTCAGATCGCGCGGATCGAAACCGGCGGCGTGGCGCTGCAGAATGCGGAATTCGTCATCGCGCCCGGGCAATTGGACGTCGACCTTGAACAGGAACCGGTCCAGCTGCGCCTCCGGCAGCGGATAGGTGCCCTCCTGCTCGATCGGGTTCTGGGTGGCGACCACCACGAACGGATCCGGCAGCGGCTGCGGCACGCCGTCCACCGAAACCTGGCGCTCCTCCATGGATTCCAGCAGCGCCGACTGCGTCTTCGGCGGGGTGCGGTTGATCTCGTCGGCCAGCAGCAGGTTGGTGAACACCGGACCGCGCCGGAAGGTGAACTCGGCCGAGTGCGGGTCGTAGATCTGGGAGCCGGTGACATCGCCGGGCATCAGGTCGGGGGTGAACTGGATGCGGGCGTGCTCCAGATCCAGGGCCGTGGCCAGCGCCCGCACCAGCAGCGTCTTGGCCACGCCCGGAACGCCTTCCAGCAGCACATGGCCGCGGCAGAGCAGGGCGAGCACCAGGAACATGACGGCGTGGTCGTTGCCGACGACCGCCTTGCCGATCTCGGCGCGCAGGGCCAGCAGCGCCTGTTGCGCGTCCTGCGCGGTGGGCGCGGGGATCGCGTCCTCCACGCCCTTCGCCAGATCGGTCTTCTGGGTCAGATCGGTCACAAGACCTCCGCTTCGATCCATTCGAGTTGTGCGGCCACGAGTTCCAAGGTGCCCCGATCGGTGACCGGGTCGTAGAGGGCGGCGCGAATGACAGCCGGATCCGAGCCGGTCCGGGCGCTCACGGCCGCGGTCACCAGCTCCGCCGGGGTGTCGGCGGTGACGCCGAGCGCGGGCCGCAGCCGTCGCAGCGCCGCCGCGCGCAGCTTGGCCGCCACGTGTCCGTGGTCGCGGGATTTCCGGTACAGCCCGGCCTGTCCGGCCAGGAGTTCGTGCGCCGGCGCCTCCACCGGCAACGGCTCACGCACGATCGCGCCCCGCCGCCGGCCCCGCCACCACAGCACCGCGACCCAGGCGATCAGGAACTGCAGGCCGCCGAAGGCCAGCCAGTGCGGCAGCCGCTGGAAGATGGAATCGCTGCCCGCACCGAAGTTCGGGCGATCCCGCGGTGGGTTCGGGGCGTGTGACGGTGGCGGCGGCAGATCCGGCGAATGCGGGACCGACGGTGCGGGTCCGAGCTGGGTCAGCGCGTAGACCAGCAGCCCGATCACCAGGATGGCCGCGACCGCGGCCCAGAACCGCCAATCCCGCAGTAGCTCCGGCAGTTCCGGCCGCTCCCGGCTGGTCTTCCGCTCGGCGTTCCCGCTCTTGCGCGTCTTGCTCTTGCGCCGCTCGGTGATCTCGACCGGCCCGGCCTTGGGCGGCGGCGCGATCGAATAGCGGTCCGCCTGTTCGAGCTGCCGGTACTCGGCCTCGGTCCCGTACCGGCCGCCGTAGACGACCTCGTCGAAACTGTGTGCCGCCGAGGGGAGTTCGACCGCGTCGGGTACGGCGTCGGTGGCGGCCCGCGCGGTTTCCCGCGCGGTCCGGGCCCGCTCCTCCTCGAGGATGCCGCGTTGTTCCAGCCCGCGGGTGACCGCGCGATACCGCTCGCGCAGCGCCGCACCGAAATCGCCGCGCCGGGCGGCGTCCTCGGCCGCCGCCAGGTGGGCGGCCGCGGGGCCCAGCGCGGGCTCGGGCGGGACCGCGCCGGTGCTGCCGGGTCCGGGCATCCGGCCGGTCTCGGTCATCGCCCGCCCCCGGTCGGCACCGGAATGTCCCAGGCTTCGCGACGGCAGCGCCGGTCGACGTAGACCACGACCTGGGTGGCGGATTCCACCAGCTCGCCGAGGGTCACCATGAGCAGGACCGCGGTGATGATCAGCACCGTCACCGCCCAGCGGTGGGTGCCGGAGAAATCGGAGATGAACCAGGGCAGCGCCACCACCGGCACGAACAGCACCAGCAGCAGCCCGCGCAGGTAGAGCCACAGCCCGACCAGCTGCCATTCCGTGCCGCCCGCAAGCAGTTTCGCGCGTCGCGCCACCGCGCCGTAGCCGGCGGACTGGTCGAACACGAGGGGCACCAGCGTGCTTCGCCGCCCGCGCAGCCACGCCAGCCAGATCACCGCGAACGGGACGGTGATGATCAGGGGAGCGCCCAGGGCCAGGATTCCGACCCCGATGAGCGTGTACATCGCCTGATACGCCAGCAGCGGACCGGCATGGGACCGCAACCGCCGCAGCGCGCCTCGCCCGCTCAGCGGTTGCCGGTACACGACGGACAACCCGATCGGCACGGTCACGCCGCGAATGAACAGGCGCAGTGCCCAGACGCAGCACAGCGTCACCAGCACTGCGCCCCAGAAGGTTCCGCTGTCGGACGCGTTCGTGGCCAGCTCCGCCAGCGCGGTTCCGGCGACGGCCACCCCGCACGCCACCGCGGCCGCCGCGCCGAGCAGCATCGCCAGGGTCTTGATCCGGGCCTGGATCAGCGCGAACGGCAGATCCAGCAGTTCCCGGAACTGCATCGGGCGAATCGGAACGACCACCGGTTCGGTAGAAGTCGGTCCCCCCACCGAGCCGGTCGGCGAACCGACAGAGTCGGCGGCGGTCGGCAACACGCGCCCGAGTCTATCCGGACCAGCGTGTTCGGTCGCCCGATGTGCGCCGGGCCGGAGAACTTCGCACCCCGGGCGGCGGGTGTCATTCGCGCGGTGTGTCGGTTTCCAGCAGTCGGGCCACGACCCGGCGATAGAGCTCGGGGTCGATCGGCGGCATGCCCAGCAGTGCGCGCAGGTAGACGCCGTCGCCGACCAGCCGCACGATCTCGGCCCGCACGGGATCGTCGATCTCGTTGTCGAGAGCCACCTTCCACGCTCCCAGCACCTCCGACAGGGCGCGGTCGGTCTCGGCCTGCGCCGTGTCCCGGGGTGCGTCGATGGTCCGCATGGCGGCCAGCATGGAGCGGTAGAGCGCGAGTTCGACGGCGTCGGTGTCGTCCTCGGGATGCGGGGCCTGCAGATACCACTCGGCCACCGAGCGGCCCTGCTCGACCGCGGTTCTCACCTGCTGGTCGGCCCGCTCGCCGACCCGCCGGAGCAGTCCGGCCAGCAGCGCGTCCTTGCTCTTGAAGTGATAGAGCAGCCCGCCCTTGGAGACGCCCGCGGTGGCGGCCACGTTCTCCAGGGTCACCTGGGACAGGCCCTTGTCGAGCAGCAGGGCCTCGAGCGCGTCGAGGATCCGGTCGCGGGTGCCGGCGGGGTCACGGGGAGTCACGAGGCTTGACTGTACCGTCTGGACGGTTCAGACTACTACTGTACCGTCTGGACGGTTCAAAACTTCGAGAGAGAAAGCTCATGGCCACCCAACCGACCGCACGTTCCGGAACTTCGTTCACCGACCGGCCCGCCGCGACCCGCGCACCCAAGGCCCGGCCCCGCGACTGGGCCGGGCTCGGCGTGCTGGCGCTGGCGCTGCTGCTGATCGCGGTCGACGCCACCGTGCTCGACCTGGCGGTCCCCTCCATCACCGCGGACCTCGCGCCGACCACGCCGCAGCTGCTGTGGATCATCGACGTCTACTCGTTCGTGCTCGCCGGCCTGCTGGTCACCATGGGCACCCTCGGCGACCGCATCGGCCGCCGCCGCCTGCTGCTCATCGGCGCGGCCGGATTCGCCGCCGCCTCGGCGCTGGCCGCCTGGGCGATCAACCCCGAAATGCTCATCGCCGCACGGGTTCTGCAGGGCGTCGCCGGTGCGACCCTGATGCCCGCGACCCTGGGCCTGATCCGGTCCATGTTCGCCGACGCCCGCCAGCGCACCCTCGCCATCTCGGTCTGGGGCGCCATGGCCGCCTCGGGCGCGGCCTTCGGCCCGCTGCTGGGCGGCTGGATGCTCGAGCACTTCTGGTGGGGCTCGGTATTCCTGGTGAACCTGCCGGTCATGGCGCTGCTGCTGGTGCTGGCCCCGGTGCTGGTGCCCGAGTCGCGGGACCCGAACCCGGGTCGCTTCGACCTGATCAGCGCCGGGCTGTCGATGCTGGCCCTGATCCCGATCGTGTACGCGGTCAAGGAGTTCGCGGCCCACGGCGCGAGCCTGAACCTGGTGTTCATCGCCGCGGTCGGCGTGACCTCGGGTGTGGTCTTCGTGCGTCGCCAGCGCGGACTCGCGTCCCCGCTGATCGATCTGGACCTGTTCCGGCTGCCCGCCTTCCGGGCCGCGGTGTTCACCAACCTGCTGTCGGTGTTCGCGCTGGCCGGCGTGCTGTTCTTCGGCTCGCAGTACCTGCAGCTGGTGCTGGGCAAGTCGCCGCTGGAGGCCGGTCTGCTGCTGATTCCGGGCACCGTCGGCTCCATGCTGGGCGCGCTGGCCGCGGCCTGGCTGGTCCGATTCCGGCGTCCGGCAACGGTATTGGCGGGCTCACTGGTGACGGTCGCGATCGGCGCGACCCTCTACTGGCTGCTGCCCACCGACCCGCAGGGTTCGGTGACCCCGTTCATCGTCGGCTTCCTGCTGATCGGACTGGGCGAGGGCGTGGCGTTGACGGTGTCGTCGGACATGATCGTGAGCACCGCGCCCGAGGCCCGCGCGGGCAATGCCGCCGCCATCTCGGAGACGGCCATGGAAATGGGCGTCGCCCTGGGTGTGGCGATCCTGGGCAGTGCCGTCATGGCGGCCTTCCGCGGCGGCCTGGACCTGTCGCACGTTCCGTCCGCCCACGCGGACGCGGCGCGGGAATCGCTGGGCGGCGCCATCGAAACCGCCCGTGCCCTACCGCAACCCGCGGCCGGTGAGCTGCTGAACTCGGCGCACTCCGCCTTCGTCAGCGGCATCCACCTGGCGGCCACCTCCACGGCGGCCATTCTGCTGCTGACCGCGGTCATCGCCTACCGGGCCGCCCGTCGGCCGGCTGCCGTGGCGAAGGCACAGCCGTGGAGAAGGAACAACGGAACACCCGAAAGCCGTTGAGCTGCTGCTCGACCGGACCTTCGAAGATCGATTGGCTATACGATTCGTAACCGTCGACCAGCGAACTTCAGAGGGGGATTCAGTGGGACAGCCTCAATTCGGCCCGTACGGCCAGTACGGGCCCGGCGACCCATCGCAGCAGCCGGGATACGACCAGGGGTTCCAGCCCGCGATGTACCCGGCTCCGCAATTCAATCCGGCACCGTATGGGGCGCCGCCGCAAGGCTATTCGCCGATGCCCGGCCCGATGTTCATGGTGCAGCAGCCACGCACCAACGGCATGGCGACGGCCTCCATGGTGCTGGGGATTCTGAGCTTCATCACCTGTGGGATCACCGCGCTGGTGGCGATTCCGCTGGGGCATGTGGCGCGGGGCCAGATTCAGCGCACCGGTGAGGGCGGCGGCGGCCAGGCGGTGGCGGGCCTGATCCTGGGCTACCTCACCGTCGCCGGATGGGCGCTGTTCTGGATCCTCGACCTCGGCCTGCTGGCCGCGGCTGGAAGCGGCGGCTCACATCACTATCGATAAAGAATGACGACGGCCCGGGTGTTCGACGGAACATCCCGGGCCGTAATGCATTTCGGGGCGGACTATTCCGATCCCGAGCCCGGGGGCAGCTCCCGCTGAGCGCGATGGTCGAGCTCGTAGGCGCGACGTGCGGCAAGGGCGTCCTGCTGCGCGGCCGGAGGCAACGGGTAGCCCGGCTCGACCGCCTGTCCGTGCGGGAGTGCGGTGTACGGGTACTGCGCATAGGGCTGATCCACCACGGTGTGCGCGACCCGCTGGGCGTGCACGTGCTGCGGTGAACCCGGCGGCAGCTGATAGCCGTACTGCGGCTGCGCGAACGCCTGGTGCTGCGGTTGCTGCGCGGAGTCGTGCGAGTCCACGGTCACCTTGCGCGTGCGGCGCAGCGTGAAGGTGATCTCCTCCGCCTCCTCGAACGCCTGGCGCACGGTGCGCAGCGGGTGGGTGGCGGTGTCGATGGCATTGGCCACGAAGGACGGGACCAGCGGCCGGATCCAGCGCGCGGCGGTATCGGTGAACGGCACGGTGCCGATGATCGGAAGCTCCAGGCCGCCACCCTTGTCGGCCGGGGCGGGCACGGGGACCGGAGCGGCGTCCGGGGCGATGGGCGCCAGCGCGCCGCCGGACGGCAACGGGGCCAGCGCCCCGGAGGTGAGCTGGGCGGGCAGATTGGGCGACTGGGTCACTATCCCCTCCGGAAGTTCAGGTCTGGTGGCTTGGTCGAACTCGGCGACGGCCCGTTGCGCGGGCTCGGTGATGCCGATCTCGAAATTGCCGATGGCGGCGATGATGCGGGTGCGCTGCCGTTCCCGGTCGATGGCGGTGTCGGCGTGCGCGGCCAGCCGCGCGGCGGTGAGTTGTTGTTCGGCGCGCAGCTTTTCGGTCTCCACCCGCACCTCGGCCTGTTGGACGGCGATGGCGGTGGTGGCGGCCTGGTCGATGCGGTCGGTGGTGGTGCGGACCGCGACGGTGCGGTCGAAGGACGTCTCGCCCCGCCACCAGCGCAGCAGCAGCGGCAGCAGGGCCAGCACGATCATGAGCACGGCGACCGCGAGGCGCAGCGTCAACGGCCCGAAATGCGCGGTGGTGTAGTCGTTCATGGCCACCCAGCGCGCCCCGAGCCCGCGATCGCCCTCGGTGTAGGCGTCCTTGCGGGCGGCGGCGAGGGCCTTGTCCTTCTCGGTGACCTTGGCGTCGAGGCCGTCCACCTTGCCCTGCGCGGTGGCCAATTGGGTCCGCGCGTCGTCGAGCATCTGATTGGCGGTGCGCTCCTCGGGTCCGCGCCCGGGCACGCCCGTGGTCGGGATGCCGGCGCAGTCCTGGCTCGGGTTGTATTCGCAGCGCGCGATTTTCAGCGCGGTGGTGACGTCGTTCTGCGCCTTGGTGATCTGCTGGTCGAGGGCGGTGCGGTCGGCCTTGGCCCGATCGAAGTCGGTGCGCGCGATGACCACGGCGGGCGCGGATTCCACGGCCCGCTGGGCGGTTTCGTCGAGCGACCGGTTCACGGTGCCGGAGAACAGTACGGTGCAAGCCAATTCGGCGATCACCACACCGGTCAGCGCGGCCACCGCGATGCGCCCGCCGAATTCGGCTACGGCGCGGCGATCTTCCCGCCGATCCGGAGTGGCGGCGGTGGCCAGTGCCCGGCCGATGGCTCCCACCAGCAGGGTGGCGATGAGTGCGACCGCCACCACGGCGATGATGGGCCATTTCGCGGCGCCCGTGGCCACGGCCGTGACCACCCCCGAGGTGGCGGCGAACAGCGCCACCACCGCTCCGGTGATCGTGTATCCCCCGCGTTCGTGCTGATCGGTGAGCCGCGGCTGTGCCCCGCCCAGCCAGACCGACAGCGCGCCGAGGCCGGCGGCTTTCTCCGTCATGGGAACTCACATCCCTTTAAGTCCCAAGTGATTCGGCAGGTCCCAAGTGAACTGGCTTGGCGCCGTGTTGTCGAGCTGAACCGTCACTGATTCGTTGTCTCAGCGTGACAGGCGTACAGCTGTTCCATCGACCGCGGCGGCTGGGATGTGGCCAGGCTCACAATGGCGTGTTTCGGGCGTGTGACGTGGTGTTGATCACGCTCGGACCGGCTCGAATATGGCCGAAATGGGTGATGGAAGGCAGATTTACGGTTTGCTGGGTGTGTGCTGAATCCCACATTCAGGAAAAATTCCGTACGGTCGGCAGGTTGCCTGGCCATGTCGCCCGGGCGGCCACCACGGCGACGGAACTTGTCCGGAAAGTTAGCCGCCTAACGCCCGGTTTGCCGGATCCCATTGTGGGGAAATCTGATTCATTGCAGGTGAGGGGCGGTCTGGAGCTGCGCTGGACGGCCCGGCGCCAACCCTCGCGCGCGTGCAATGCAGTGGTGAACTCAACTGAAACGCCCGTGCATCCCTGCCTTACACTGGAGAACGCGCGTGTGTTGGAGGACGAATGTAGAAGCCCAGCTAGAAGCTGGAATTAGTGCAACCTAAGTTGGTTGGGCTCCAGTCCTGACTTATCGTTTGCTCTTACGCCGAACTACACAAATTCGGCACAACTCCCCATACGGTCAGAGGCCCGATCGGTGCTCAGCCTAGCGGGCGAGAACGGCGCGGTGTGTGGCGAACGCGTAAGAGTTCCGTTACCACCGAGCACCCGACTAGGTAATCGAAGCGGGTCGACAACTGCAAAGTTGACTGCACGGAGTGACCATCAGCGCCGCTGGTCTCCGAAACGTCCGGGCGCAGTCCCTACCGGAGGCGTTCGACGAAGGCCCTTTTCTTCGAAGGCCTGTTTTTTGTGAAGGCAGAGGCATGACGCAACTTCCTGGCCACGGGTCCCCCGCCGGCGGTGCCGGCTACGGTCACCGTTCCATCGGGCTCTATGACCCGGCGAACGAACACGACGCCTGTGGTGTCGCATTCGTCGTCGACATGCACGGCCGCCGCAGCCGCGACATCGTCGACAAGGCTATTACGGCATTGCTGAACCTGGAGCACCGTGGTGCGGCCGGCGCCGAACCCAACTCGGGTGACGGCGCGGGCATCCTGATCCAGCTCCCGGACAAGTTCTTCCGTGCCGTGGTCGACTTCGAGCTCCCCGCCGAAGGTTCGTACGCCACCGGTATCGCGTTCCTCCCGCAGGCCCGCCGCGAGGCCGCCCGCGCGGGGTACGGCGTGGAGAAGATCGTGCGCGAGGAGGGCCTCGAGGTCCTCGGCTGGCGCGAGGTCCCGATCGACGAGTCGTCGCTGGGCGCGCTGTCGCGCGACGCGATGCCGACGTTCCGGCAGATCTTCATCGCCTCCCCGAAGGACGGTGCCGAGCAGCTCTCCGGCCTGGACCTGGAGCGTCGCGCCTACGTCATCCGCAAGCGCATCGAGCACGAACTCGGCAAGGCGGGCGCCGGTGAGGGCGCGACCGGCAAGGAGTCGGTCTACTTCCCGTCGCTGTCCGGCGAGACCTTCGTCTACAAGGGCATGTTCACGACCCCGCAGTTGCGGGCGTTCTACCTGGACCTGCAGGACGACCGGGTCGAGTCCGCGCTGGGCATCGTGCACTCGCGCTTCTCCACCAACACCTTCCCGTCGTGGCCGCTGGCGCACCCCTTCCGGCGCGTCGCCCACAACGGTGAGATCAACACGGTCTCCGGTAACGAGAACTGGATGCGCGCTCGCGAGGCGCTGCTGAACTCCAACGTGTTCGGCACCGACCACGAGGGCAACAACCGCCTGGAGAAGATCTTCCCGGTCTGCACCCCCGGCGCGTCCGACACCGCTCGCTTCGACGAGGTGCTCGAGCTGCTGCACCTGGGTGGCCGCAGCCTGCCGCACGCCGTGCTCATGATGATTCCGGAGGCGTGGGAGCGCCACGAGTCCATGACCCCGGAGCAGCGCGCGTTCTACCGCTACCACTCCTTCCTCATGGAGCCCTGGGACGGCCCGGCCTCGGTGTGCTTCACCGACGGCACGGTCGTCGGCGCGGTGCTGGACCGCAACGGTCTGCGCCCCGGCCGCATCTGGGTCACCGACGACGGTCTGGTCGTGCTGGCCTCCGAGGTCGGCGTGCTCGACATCGACCCGGCCAAGGTCGTCTACAAGAAGCGCCTGCAGCCCGGCCACATGTTCCTGGTCGACACCTCGCAGGGCCGCATCATCTCCGACGACGAGGTCAAGCAGTCGCTGGCCACCGAGTTCCCGTACCAGCAGTGGCTGGACGAGGGCCCGACCAAGCTGAGCGACCTGCCCGACCGCCCGCACGTGCACATGTCGCACGACCGCGTGCTGATCCGCCAGCAGATCTTCGGATACACCACCGAGGAGCTGAACCTGCTGGTCTCGCCGATGGCGCAGACCGGTGGCGAGGCGCTCGGCTCGATGGGCACCGACACCCCGATCGCGGTGCTGTCGTCCCGTCCGCGCCTGCTGTTCGACTACTTCTCGCAGCTGTTCGCGCAGGTCACCAACCCGCCGCTGGACGCCATCCGCGAAGAGGTCGTCACCTCGCTGCGCAGCATGGTGGGCCCGGAGGCCGACCTGCTGAACCCGGGACCGGAGTCCTGCGGTCAGATCACCCTGACCCAGCCGATCCTGGACAACGACGAGCTGTCCAAGCTGGTCCACATCAACGACGACGGTTCGCGTCCGCACTTGCGCTCGGTGGTCGTCCACGGCCTGTACCCGGTCAAGAAGGGCGGCAAGGGACTTCGCAAGGCCATTGAAGCGGTTCAGCGGCAAGTTTCCGCTGCCATCGACGGCGGCGCGCGCATCATCGTGCTGTCCGACCGCGAGTCGAACGAGAAGCTGGCCCCGATCCCGTCGCTGCTGCTGACCGCCGCGGTGCACCACCACCTGGTGCGCGAGCGGACCCGCACCAAGGTCGGCCTGGTCGTGGAGGCCGGTGACGCCCGCGAGGTGCACCACATGGCCATGCTGGTCGGCTTCGGCGCGGCGGCCATCAACCCGTACATGGCCTTCGAGTCCATCGAGGACATGCTCGAGCGCGGCACGCTGCAGATCCCGGGCAGCACCGGCGATCACGCGGCCGACTTCAAGAAGGCCGTCTACAACTACAACAAGGCGGCCGGCAAGGGCGTGCTGAAGGTGATGTCCAAGATGGGCATCTCCACCATCGCCTCCTACCGTGGCGCGCAGCTGTTCCAGGTCGTCGGCCTGGCGCAGGAGCTCGTCGACGAGTACTTCACCGGTCTGCGCTCGCCGCTGGACGGCATCGGCCTCGACGACATCGCCGACGAGGTCGCGCAGCGGCACCGGATCGCGTTCCTGGAGAACCGCAACGAGCGCGCGCACCGCGAGCTCGAGATCGGCGGCGAGTACCAGTGGCGGCGTGAGGGCGAGTACCACCTGTTCAACCCGGACACGGTGTTCAAGCTGCAGCACGCCACCCGCTCGGGCCAGTACAAGGTCTTCAAGGAGTACACCAAGCTGGTCGACGACCAGTCGGAGCGCTTGGCCTCGCTGCGTGGTCTGTTCAAGTTCAAGTCGCAGGGCCGCAACCCGATCCCGATCGACGAGGTCGAGCCCGCGTCGGAGATCGTGAAGCGCTTCTCCACCGGCGCGATGTCTTACGGCTCGATCTCGGCCGAGGCGCACGAGACCCTGGCCATCGCGATGAACCGCCTGGGCGGTCGCTCGAACTCCGGTGAGGGCGGCGAGCACCCGGCGCGCTTCGAACCGGAGGAGAACGGCGACTGGCGTCGGTCCGCGATCAAGCAGGTGGCCTCGGGTCGCTTCGGTGTGACCGCGCACTACCTGACCAACTGCACCGACATCCAGATCAAGATGGCGCAGGGCGCGAAGCCCGGTGAGGGCGGCCAGCTTCCGGCGCACAAGGTGTACCCGTGGGTCGCCGAGGTCCGGCACTCGACGCCCGGCGTCGGCCTGATCTCCCCGCCGCCGCACCACGACATCTACTCGATCGAGGATCTGGCGCAGCTGATCCACGACCTGAAGAACGCGAACCCGCAGGCGCGGATTCACGTGAAACTGGTCGCGGAGCCGGGCGTCGGCACCGTCGCCGCGGGCGTCTCCAAGGCGCACGCCGACGTGGTGCTGATCTCCGGTCACGACGGTGGCACCGGCGCTTCGCCGCTGACCTCGTTGAAGCACGCGGGTGGCCCCTGGGAGCTCGGCCTGGCCGAGACCCAGCAGACCCTGCTGCTCAACGGTCTGCGCGACCGCATCGTGGTGCAGGTCGACGGCCAGATGAAGACCGGCCGCGACGTCATGATCGCCGCGCTGCTGGGCGCCGAGGAGTACGGTTTCGCGACCGCTCCGCTGGTGGTCTCGGGCTGCATCATGATGCGCGTGTGCCACCTCGACACCTGTCCGGTCGGCGTCGCGACGCAGAACCCGGTGCTGCGCGAGCGGTTCACGGGTAAGCCGGAGTTCGTCGAGAACTTCATGCTCTACATCGCCGAGGAGGTCCGCGAGCTGCTGGCGTCGCTGGGTCTGCGCACGCTCGACGAGGCCATCGGCCGCGTCGACCTGCTCGACACCACCGCCGCCAAGTCGCACTGGAAGGCCGCCAAGCTCGACCTGTCGCCCATCCTGGACGACGTCGAGACCGCGTTCATGTTCCAGGACCGCCGTCGCACCAAGGACCAGGACCACGGCCTGGACAAGGCGCTGGACAACAAGCTCATCGCCGAGGCCGCGGACGCGCTGGAGCGGGGCAAGCCGGTCAAGATCGAAACCAAGATCACCAACGTGAACCGCACGGTCGGCACCATGCTCGGCCACGAGGTCACCAAGCTGTACGGCGGAGTCGGCCTGCCGGACAACACCATCGACATCACGTTCACCGGTTCCGCCGGTAACTCGTTCGGTGCGTTCGTCCCGGCCGGTATCACCCTGCGGGTCTCCGGCGACGCCAACGACTATGTGGGCAAGGGCCTTTCGGGCGGTCGCATCATCGTGCGCCCGTCGGCCGACGCGCCCGCGGCGTACGTGGCGGAGCAGAACATCATCGCGGGCAACGTGATCCTGTTCGGCGCGACCTCGGGCCAGGCCTTCATCCGCGGTGTCGCGGGCGAGCGCTTCGGTGTCCGCAACTCGGGCGCCACCGCGGTCGTCGAGGGTGTGGGCGACCACGCCTGCGAGTACATGACCGGTGGTCGTGTGGTCGTGCTCGGCGAGACCGGCCGCAACTTCGGCGCCGGTATGTCGGGCGGTATCGCCTACGTCTACAACCCGAACGGCACCTTCGAGGCCAACCTCAACACCGAGCTGGTCGATCTCGAGCAGCTGTCGGCCGAGGACGCGCAGACGCTGAAGGACATCGTCGAGCAGCACCGCGCCGAGACCGGTTCGGCTGTGGCGGAACGCATCCTGGGCGACTGGGCGCAGCAGGTGACCAAGTTCGTGAAGGTCATGCCGCGCGACTACAAGAAGGTCCTGCTCGCCATCTCCGAGGCCGAGAAGGCCGGTCGGAACGTGGATGAAGCGATCATGGAGGCGGCTCGTGGCTGACCTCACCTACTCGGTGCAATGCGGCACCTTTGATGTTCCGTGCGCGCAGCGCATTAGTCAGGAGTTCGTAAATGGGTGACGCACAAGGCTTCCTGAAGCACACCAGCCGGGAACTGCCGAAGCGCCGTCCGGTTCCGCTTCGCCTGCTCGACTGGAAAGAGGTCTACGAGGAGAAGTTCTCCCACGAGACTCTCCAGACCCAGGCCAGCCGTTGTATGGACTGCGGTATTCCGTTCTGCCACAACGGCTGCCCGCTGGGGAACCTGATTCCCGAGTGGAACGACCAGGTCTACAAGGGCGCGTGGAAGGAAGGCTTCGACCGCCTGCACGCGACCAACAACTTCCCGGAGTTCACCGGCCGCCTGTGCCCGGCTCCGTGCGAGGCGTCCTGCGTCCTGGGCATCAACCAGGATCCGGTGACCATCAAGCAGGTCGAGGTCGAGATCATCGAGAACGGTTTCGACGAGGGCTGGGTGACCCCGGTCTACCCGACCCGCCTGACCGGCAAGCGCATTGCCGTCGTCGGTTCCGGCCCCGCCGGCCTGGCCGCTGCCCAGCAGCTGACCCGCGCGGGCCACACCGTGACCGTGTTCGAGCGTGACGACCGCATCGGCGGCCTGCTGCGCTACGGCATCCCGGAATTCAAGATGGAGAAGCGGGTCATCGACCGCCGTCTGGCGCAGATGGAGGCCGAGGGCACCATCTTCAAGACCGGCGTGAACGTGGGCGTGGACATCACCGCCGCGCAGCTGCGCGAGCAGTTCGACGCGGTCGTGCTGGCGGGCGGTGCCACCATCGCCCGTGACCTGCCGATCCCGGGTCGCGACCTGGACGGCATCCACCAGGCCATGGAGTTCCTGCCGCTGGCCAACCGGGTGCAGTTGGGCGACCCGATCGCCGACGAGAACGGCCTGCCGCGCATCAACGCGCGCGGCAAGAAGGTCGTCATCATCGGTGGCGGTGACACCGGCGCGGACTGCCTGGGCACCTCGCACCGTCAGGGCGCGGAGTCGGTCCACCAGTTCGAGATCATGCCGCGTCCGCCGGAGGAGCGTGCCGCGTCGACCCCGTGGCCGACCTACCCGCTCATGTACCGCGTCTCCTCGGCTCACGAGGAGGGCGGCGAGCGCGTGTTCTCTGTCAACACCGAGCGTTTCATCGGTGCGGACGGCAAGGTCACCGGCCTGCAGGCGCACGAGGTGACGATGGTCAACGGCCGCTTCGAGAAGGTCGAGGGCACCGACTTCACCCTCGAGGCCGATCTGGTGCTGCTGGCCATGGGCTTCGTCGGACCGCAGAAGAACGGTCTGCTCGAGGGCCTGGGCGTGGGCTACGACCAGCGCGGCAATGTCATGCGCGACAAGGACTGGGCCACTACGGTTCCCGGTGTCTTCGTCGCCGGTGACATGGGTCGCGGTCAGTCGCTGATCGTGTGGGCCATCGCCGAGGGCCGCGCCGCGGCCGCCGCGGTGGACAAGTACCTGGAGGGTGAGACGGCGCTGCCGTCCCCGATCACCCCGACCATGGTCGCCCAGCGCTGAGCTGAAAACGACAGGACGCTCCCGGACTTCGGTCCGGGGGCGTCTTTTGTTTTTTCTGGAAAACCCGCCAGTAGGGTCTGAAACGTGTGCTAGTCAGTTGCTGTGGGCGATTTTCCGAAACCCTGGACACGAGACCAGTTACACCTGTTTACTTAGTCCCCGTGTGGAGTCAGAACCTCCGAGTCGTCCGCAGCGCTCGGTAAGTCTGGAACGGTCCCGCGAACCTGCCGGGACACTTGGAGGAGAAATAATGTTCCGTAATCGCCGTGCGGCCGCGATCATCTCGTCGGCCGCGTTGGTTTGCGCGGGTCTCAGCGTCACCACTCTGGAAACCGGTGCGGCGTCGGCGGATTCGACTTGTGCCATCAGCTCGCATGCGACCAAGAACGACATCAGCACCCTCGGCATCACGATGACCTACGACAAGTCCGCCAATCTGGACTCCATCGGCGTCGGCACCACGGTGACCTACAAGATCGTCATCGGCACCACCGGCATCGGCAACCCGTACGTCAACACCATCACCGACTTCCCGCCGTCGGGTTTCGCCGCGCCGACCAAGGCCACCATCACCGCCTTCCACGCGGTGGGCGGCGAGCGCACCGAGGACGTCACCCCGGAGCCGAACGCCGGCGGCTGGAAGGTCACCAACTCGGGCTGGTTCGTGAACTCCGGCAACCCGCTGACCTACACCATCACCTACCCGGTCCCCACCAGCCTTTCGCCCGGCCAGCAGGTCACCAGCGGTGGCATCGGGGTTGCGGGCACGGTCGGCGTCAGCAACGAGCTCCCGAACCTGACCGCGTGCTTCACCGCTCGCGCCAACACCGTGGGTGAGGACCTGCTGGGCAGCCTCGGCAACAACGGCCTCGGTTCCGCCGACGGCCAACTCAGCTCGACCGGATCGATCAGCACGATCATCGCCGACGCCCTGCACCAGTACCTCGGCAGCTGATCCCCCTCCGGGCCGATTCGATCGATAGGAACATCCGTACCGATGCGCACCCGCAAACTGTCTGCGCTGCTGGCGATTCCGGCCTGCGCGCTCTCACTGGCGCTGTCCTGTGCGCCCGGGAGCATCGGTACGGCCGCCGCGGATCCCGCGGGCGCACACCTGGTTTCGATCGATCGGCCCGGGCAGCGGGAAGAGACGATCTCGGTCTATTCGGCGGCCATGGATCGGGTGATTCCGCTTCAGGTCATCACCCCGCTCGACAACAGCGCGCCGCGCCCCACGCTCTATCTGCTCAATGGCGCGGGTGGCGGCGAGGATGCGGCCACCTGGTATCGCCAGACCGATATCGTGCAATTCTTTTCCGACAAGAACGTGAATGTGGTACTGCCGGTAGGAGGTAAATTCTCCTATTACACCGATTGGGAACGGGACGACCCCAAACTCGGTCGCTATAAATGGCAGACTTTCCTCACCTCCGAACTGCCCCCGATCATCGATTCGGTGCTGCACACCTCCGGCGTGAATGCCATCGCGGGTGTTTCGATGTCCGCGAGTTCCGCGCTGGATCTGGCCGTTCACGCCCCGGATCTGTATCGAGCCGTCGCGTCCTACAGCGGATGCGCTTCCAGCGCCGATTCGACCGGCCGCCAGTACATCAAGCTGGTCCTGGACCGGGCCCCGGCCGACATGAGCAATATGTGGGGTCCGCCCGACGACCCGGCCTGGCAGGAGCACGACGCGGTGCTCAATGCCGAGGCGCTGCGCGGCAAGGCGCTGTTCATCTCGAGCTCGACCGGCCTGCCCGGTGATCTGGACACGCTGGACTCACCCTCGATCGGCGGCCGTCCGCTCGTGCTGGCCAATCAGATCGTGCTCGGCGGGCTGATCGAGGCAGCCACCAACGGATGCACGCATCGGCTCGCGGATCGCCTCGGTGAGCTGGGAATCCCTGCTCAGGTCGAATTCCGTCCCGCCGGAACCCATTCGTGGCGGTATTGGCAGGAGGCGCTGCACCGGTCGTGGCCGATGCTCGAGGCGGCATTGCTGAGCTGACCGAAAGCAACCGGTGATTGATCTTCGGAGTCGGAAAACGGACGTGTTTTCGGACTCGCCTGGCATAGCTGAATACCCCCCTTTATGCTTGTCGGCGGTGTGTCGCTGATCTCGTCATGCGGTCTGTTTCGGACAAGTCATACGGGGTGGTTACCTGGGTTAACCGGGAGTGCACCGGGCGGTCATCCGGCGATCGCACCATGATCGGGAATCGGGACATGCGAGTAGTCCCGGCACAAGCGTGAACTGGAGCAGTATGCGGTTGAAGAATGTTGTCGCGGCTGCGGGGGCAGCGGCGAGCGTGCTCATGTCGGGAATCGTGCTGGGCAGCGGCCCTGTTACAGCCGACCCGGGAGCTGGATGCCCGACTCTCTACACGGTCGCCGTTCCCGGCACCTGGGAGACCGGTCATGACAAGGACCCCAAGCCCGGCATGCTAGCCGGGGTAACCAATGGTTTGCCTGGTGAGGTCGACTATGTCACCTACGCGGCCACCGCCTTTCCCTGGGAGGGCGACGTCTACGCCCAGTCCAAGAAGGAAGCCGTCGACAATGCCCGCGGCTTCGTTCAGGCCATGGGTGCGCGGTGCCCGGGAACCAAGATCGCCATCACCGGCTACAGCCAAGGTGCCGACGCGGCAGGCGATCTCGCCGCCGAGATCGGCACGGGCCACGGTGTGGTGCCGCCGGATCGCATCGCGGCCGTCGCACTGATCTCCGACCCGAGCCGCTCGCCCAGCGACATTCAGGTGGGTCCGATCGCGCCCGGTGCGGGTGCGGGCGGTCCGCGCGTCGGCGGCTTCGGCTGGATCAGCGACAAGGTGCGCACCGTGTGCGCCATCGGCGACCTGTACTGCTCCACCGAGCAGACCGACTTCGTCACCCGGTTCGCGGGCTTCCTCGCGCAGGCGAGCAACCCGAACAACTTCAACCCCTGGCAGACCCAGCTGCAGCTCGGCTCGATCATCAACGACCTGATGGCCCAGGGCGGTCTGCCGACGCTGCAGGCCCAGCTGGCCGACGGCCCGGACTCCGAGTACGCGAAGCAGCTCGAGCAGTTCTACCGCAGCGGCACGCACACCAGCTACGGCAGCTACGGCGTCGGCGGCGGCCAGACCGCCATCACCTGGATGCACAACTGGATCGCGACCAACGCGTAGGGATCTCGAACGGTGAAAGGCCGCTCCCCTTGGGGAGCGGCCTTTTTCGTGTCCGAGCCGATGCGGCGGGGTCCGGGCTAGCTGCCGAACGAACCGGTCGGCGGCAGCCACGGTGCGGGGGCCGGGGGCGGATTGTTGTTGTCCCAGCCGTTGTTTCCGTTCCAGTCGTTGTCGTTGTCGTGGCGATGGCGATCACGGTCGTGGTGGTCGCGGTCGTTGTCCCAGGGACCGTGGTCGTCGACCTGCTGGGCCACGACGGGGGAACCGGAGTCGTCGGGGGTCGCGGCGTTCGCGGGGAGCGCGACCACGGCGAGCGGGATGGCGGCCAGGGCGCCTGCCGCGGCCAGGCGCAGAGCGAGGCGGCGACGGGGCTTCGTGATGGCGGACATCGTGGTGCCTTTCTGTCGGATCGTGCGCCGCGAGGGGGAGCGGCTCACGAGTTCCCATCGAAAGGCCCGGGGCTTGGAGGGGTGTTGGATCGCGCTGGGAGTCGGCTGAGCGTCGGATTTCCGAGGTTGCGCGACTCAGGCGCGCGGGCGTCGCATGCGCGGCAGCAGATCCCAGACGTGCGCGTTCTCGTTGACGGTGGCCGCGGTGCGCCCGCCGCTGCGCGAGTACAGGATTCGGGTGATCGAGCAGTAGTCGATCGGGAAGGTGAGCGGCCGGGCCAGACCCAGCACGTCCTGCAGCAGCACGTTGATCACGCCGCCGTGCGCGAAGACGACCACGGTGTCGGTGTGATCGGCGGCCGCGACAATGCCGTCGATCGCGTCGTGCACGCGCCGGACGAAGGCCGCGCCGTCGATCTGCTCGGGCAGGTACCCCGACTTGATGCGCTCGTAGGTTTCGCGGAATTCCTGCTGGGCGTCCTCGATGGGGATGTACATCGGCAGATCGCGATCGTATTCGGCCAGCCCGTCGAGGATTTCGACCTCCAGCCCGAGCTTCTCCGCGGTGGGCCGGGCGGTCTCGCGCGCCCGCAGCTGGGGGCTGCTCACCACCCGCGCGATCCGGTGGTGGGCGAGTGCGGCCGGGACCCGGCCCGCCTGTTCGGCGCCGACGGCGGTGAGATCCGGGTCGGCCGGGCCGGTGGATCCCAGCAGGCGTTCGGGCTGGGCATGGCGGACGAGGATCAACTGCACATCCCCACTGTGCCGTACCTCGCCCGTGCCGCGCCCCGGGGGTCAGTTGTTGCGGCGGCGCATCAGGTAGACGATGCCCAGCACCAGCACCACGATGCCGATGCAGCAGACCCCGAGGAAGCCCCAGAAGCCCATACCGCGCCGGCTGCTGGTGCGCCGGGCCGCGGTGTTCTCGAGGGCGGCGTTCCAGGTGTCCGGATGAGTCCAGACGTGGTGGTCCAGCAGGGTGGCCTGGGTCATGAGATCTAGGTAGTGCATGGAAACCCCAATCGGTCCGGTGTGCCCGTAGCCGGGCCGAATCTCAGACTAGCTGGCGATTCGGCCCGGGCAATCAGGGTTTTCCCCGGGTCTCACCCGTGAATCAGGCGGGCGCGTTGCGGGGTTTCACCAGCGGGAAGGGCAGGGTTTCGCGGATGCTGCGGCCGATCAGCAGCATGACCACCCGGTCCACTCCCACGCCCAGACCGCCGGTGGGCGGCATGGCGTGTTCGAGGGCCTGCAGGAAGTCCTCGTCGAGTTCCATGGCCTCCGGGTCGCCGCCCGCGGCCAGCATGGACTGTTCGGTGAGGCGGCGGCGCTGCTCCACCGGATCGGTCAATTCGCTGTAGGCGGTGGCCAATTCGACGCCCCAGGCCACCAGGTCCCAGCGCTCGGTGACGCCCGCGACGGAGCGGTGGGCACGGGTGAGCGGGGAGACGGAGGTGGGGAAGTCGATGTAGAAGGTGGGTTCCTTGGTTTCGGATTCCACCAGGTGCTCGTACATCTCGAGCACGAGTTGCCCTTCGTCCCAGCCCAATTGGAACGGCACGCCCGCCTTCTCGCACAGCAGCCGCAGCCGTTCGGCATCGGTCTCGGGGGTGATGGTCTCGCCGATGGCGTCGGAGACGGCCCCGTGCACGGTCTTGACCGGCCAGTCGCCGGAGATGTCGACCTCGGTGAGGGCGCCGTCGGGTCCGGGCCGCAGCGCCACCATCTTGCCGTTGGCCGCGAGCGCCGCCTCCTGGATGAGCTGGCGGCAGGCGTGCATCATGCGTTCGTAATCGCTGTGCGCCTCATAGGCTTCCAGAATGGTGAACTCGGGGTTGTGGCTGTAGTCGACGCCCTCGTTGCGGAAGACGCGCCCGAGTTCGAAGACCTTCTCCATGCCGCCCACGCACAGTTTCTTGAGGTACAGCTCGGGGGCGATGCGCAGGTACAGGTCGAGGTCGTAGGCGTTGATGTGGGTGGTGAACGGGGTGGCGTTGGCGCCGCCGTGCACCTGCTGCAGCACGGGGGTCTCCACTTCGAGGAATCCCCAGCCGTGCAAGGTGTCCCGCAGCGACCGCACCACGGCGCTGCGTTTGGTCATCACCTCGCGCATGTCGGTGTTGATGGCCATGTCGACATAGCGTTGCCGCACACGGGCTTCCGGGTCGGACAGGCCCTTCCACTTGTCCGGCAGCGGGTGCAGGCATTTGCCGATCATCCGCCAGTCCTGGGCCAGCAGCGACAGCTCGCCGCGGCGGCTGCGGCCGATCTGGCCGCTCACCTCGATGAGGTCGCCGAGGTCGAAGTATTCGGTGAACTCCTCGCTGCGCTCGGCGCCGACCCGGCCGCGGTCGATGAGCAGCTGGATGTCGCCGGACCAGTCGCGCAGCACGGCGAAGATGACGCCGCCGTAGTCGCGAATCCGCAGGAGCCGTCCGCAGACCCGCACCGTGGTGCCCTGCGGGGAGTGCCGTGCGGCGGCCACCGTGTGGGTGGGCGGGTAGGCGACCGGGTAGGCCTCGACACCGGATTCCTGGAGCTTGTCGAGCTTGTCCATGCGCACCCGCACCTGTTCGGGGCGGCGCGGGCCGGTTTCGGCGAGTTCCTCGGGCGGCAGGTCGGGCAGGCTGCCGTCGGCGTGCAGCCCGGAGATGGTGGGCGGCACCGACGGTCGCAGACCGGTGTGGGTGGAGGCGTCGTGCTCGCGGCCGAAGCGCGGCAGGAAGCCCTCGGCCAGCGCGGAGGCGGTGGCCACCCGCAGCAGGTGCCGGCGTTCCTCGAACAGCGAGAACCGCGGCACCCATTCGGGCTGGTATTTCACGTTCGAGCGGTAGAGCGCCTCGAGCTGGTACCAGCGGGAGAAGAACATGAGCACGCCGCGCCACAACCGCAGCACCGGGCCCGCGCCGATGCGGCCGCCCTCCTCGAAGACCGCGCGGAAGACCGCGAAGTTCAACGAGATTCGGGTGATGCCGTACTGCTCGGAGTTCAGGGCCAGCCGCGAGATCATGAGTTCCATGAGCCCGTTGGGGCCGGTGCGGTCGCGGCGCATCAGGTCCAGCGAGACGCCGGTGCGTCCCCACGGCACCAGCGACAGCATGCCGAGCACGTGCCCGCCGGGGTCCACGGCCTCGACCAGCAGGCAGTCGCCGTCGAGCGGGTCGCCGAGCCGGTCCAGGGCCATGGAGAAGCCGCGTTCGGTCTCGGTGTCGCGCCAGGCGTTGGCGCGGCGCATGACGTCCTGCATCTCCTCGGGGGAGATTTCCTTGTGCCGGCGCACCCGAACGGTGATGCCCTGCTTGGAGAGTCGGTTGGCGGCCTGGCGGACCTGCTTCATGTCCGCGCCCGCGAGGGAGAAGTTGCGGGTCTCGAGGATGGCCTCGTCACCCAGGCGCAGCGCCGACAGTCCGGCCCGGCGGTAGGCGGTCGCGCCGAGCTCGCTCGCGCCCATGACGGCCGGGGCCCAACCGTATTGGTCGGCCAGCCGCAGCCAGGCGTCGATGGCGTGCGGCCAGGATTCCTTCTGCCCGATGGGATCTCCGGAGGCCAGGCACACGCCCAGCTCGACGCGATAGGTCAGCGCCGCCTTGCCGTTGGGCGCGAAGACGACGGCCTTGTCGCGGCGGGTGGCGAAGTAGCCGAGCGAGTCCTCGACGTCGGAGCGTTCGAGCAGCCCGCGAATGGCCGACTCGTCGAGTCCGGTGAGCGCGTTGGAGGAGCGCTGTGACCGGAACAGCGTGATCACCGCGGCCAGCAGCGCGATCGCGCCGAACAGGCCGAGCAGCAGGTTCACCGGATGCGGCGCGTGCCCGTCGAAGTCGTCGTTGGACACCAGGATGGCGCCGGTCACCCGCGACACCGTCCACAGCGCCCGTTCGGTGTGGTCGGGCAGGCTGCCCGGGAACAGTTCCACCAGTCCCCAGCCGACCAGGCAGCCCAGCGCGAGCCCGCCCGCCAGCACGCCGAACGCCCGCCAGACCGCGCCGCTCTGGACGTTGGTGTAGAACTCGGACCACGCGGCGATGAGCACGCCGATGACCACGATGTGAATGATCAACGCCACCAGGGCGTTGATATCGCCCGCGTCCGCGAATTCCAGGGCATTGGCGACGGCGTAGGCGGTCATGTAGCCGACCAGCAGCCACCAGGCGATGCGTTTGCGGCTGGCGGTGGCGCCCGCGAGCAGACCCACGACCAGCGCCCACACCAGCGAGGTGTCGGGGGCGTCGAAGTAGTAGGTGTCGACGAAGTGGCGTAGGTGCGAGGTCAGGAACCGTAGGCCGGGGGAGATGCTCCAGGCGAAGCACAGGACGGAGAACACCCCGAGCGCGGTGCCCGCGATGTGCGGGACCTCGCGCAACCGGCCGTGCCCGCGATGCGGCACCTCCGGCGACCGCGGCTCCGGTCTCTGGTCGGAGTCGTGGCGCGGCCGGTCCTGCGTGGAAGTCACCGCACCAGTGTGAATGTTGCCATTGCCCATGTGCACTCAGAACCCGGTTCGTGTCTCGTCGGCGCGGTGCGCCCGATGGTTGTGGCCGCCCGGTCGGCGCGGCATGTGGGGGCGGGGTTTGGTCTCGCGGCGGCCGCGGGTGAGGATGTACCCCATGTCGGATCCAGTCGATGTCCCGATCGAGGACGATGTCATTCGACTCGGCCAGTTCCTGAAGCTGGCGAACCTCATCGATTCCGGTTCGGAAGCCAAGACGGTTATCGCCCAGGGCCTGGTACGTGTCAACGACGAGGTGGAGCTGCGCCGCGGGCGGCAGCTACACACAGGCGACGTTGTCGCGCTGGCGGGCCACAAGGCGCGCGTCACCAGCGGCTGAGGGCATTGCTCGGGCACCGTTCTCCCGGGTTCCGTAGGTCTTCGGAGCAGTGACCCACGTACCTTTCGGGGTCCGGGGGCTCGGCCCCCGGCTCCCCATTCTCGGGGTTCGGGGGCCGGTAGCCCCTGAGAGCTTCCCGAGAGTTGGCTCAGTCCTCGCTGCGCACGACCACGCCATCGTGGTCGCTGTAGAGCATGTCGCCGGGAACGAAGGTGACGCCGCCGAATTCGACGACCACGTCCTTCTCGGCGTTCCCTTCCTTCTGGGTGCTCTTGCGCGGGTTGGTGCCCAGCGCCTTGATGCCGATGGGCATGGTCCGCAGCATCGCCGAGTCGCGGACCGCGCCGTTGACGATGACCCCGGCCCAGCCGTTGTCGACGCCGCGGCCGGCGATGATGTCGCCGACCAGCGCGGTGTGCACGCTCGCGCCGCCGTCGACGACCAGCACACGGCCCTCGCCGGGCGTGCCCAGGGTCAGCTTGACCAGCAGGTTGTCCTGGAAGGTCTTGATGGTCACGATGCGGCCGGAGAAGACCTCGTGGCCGCCGAACTGGATGAACTGGGTGTCGCAGCTGCGGATCTCGGGACCGATTTCGTCGGCTAGGTCGGCAGTCGCGATGGCGTTGGTGGATTCGGTCACGCGATCTATCTTGTCAGGGCGAAAATCCGCAAGTCGCGGGCGGTGCGGTTGCGGTAGGCGGTGTACGCCTCGGTGGTCTCCTCGAAGCGTTCGAAGATCGCCTGCTTGCGGTCCTCGTCGGTGACGAGGGTGGCGGTGACCGGAATGCGCTCTCCGGCGATGGCGACCTCGGCGGCCGGGTTGGCGAGCAGGTTCCCCGTCCACGCGGGGTGGTGGGCCTGGCCGAAGTTGGAGCCGATGATGTAGAGCGTGTCGCCGTCGTGGACGTAGAGCAGCGGGGTGGTGCGCGGCTGGCCGGACTTGCGGCCGACGGTGGTGACCAGGATGACGGGCGCGCCGATCGGGCCGAGCACGGTGTACTTGCCGTCGGTGCGTTCGAGCACCTTGCGATCGAGCGGGGTCAGCTTGCGAATGACCAGGGAGCCGAGCTTGGTGGCGGCGAACGGACTCGCCAGTCGCGACAGGAAGTTGGTGCGGGAACCCCAGATCCGTTCCGGAAACTGCTCACTCATACCGCGACTGTAGTGGCCGCGACCGGCCGTGTGGGGGTCGGCGATGCGCTCGGGCCTTGCCCAGCGATCTATACACAGGAACTAATCAACTGTGTAGTCGGATTCGTGGGCGCATACTGGCCACACCCGATGAGTCCGGATCGGGAGGGGACATGAGTGTGGAACCGGCGATCGACTCGGGTGCGGTCGACGAGACCCGCTCCGTGCTGGCCTCCTCCATCGCACGCTTCACCGCCGCCTGGGACGCCGCGGGCGCACCGCCGCGCCTGGCCGAATTCCTGCCGCGCACAGCCGAAGTACGGCGCCTGGCCCTCATCGAGCTGATCAAGGTGGACCTGGAATACCGCTGGATCCGCTACGACTTCCCCAAGCGCCTGGCCGACTATCGCGCCGAATTCGACGAATTGCGGTCCGGCCCACTGCCTCCGGACCTGGCCTACGAGGAGTTCCACGCGTTGCGCCGGTCCGGCTTCGCCCTCGACGTGAGCTGCTATCCGACCGAGGCCGCCGCCACCGAATGGGCCGAGCGCGACTACCGCAGCACCCTCATCGCCCGGCCGCAGGCCCAGCACGCGTTGGAGGGCATCGAGGTCGGCGACCGGGTCGACGATTTCGACCTGCTGGTCGAGCTGGGCAGCGGCGCGTTCGCGCGGGTGTTCCTGGCCCGGCAGCGGTCCATGCAGCGGCTGGTGGCGGTGAAGATCTCGCAGAACCACGGCACCGAATCCGAGACCCTGGCCCAGCTCGACCACGAGCACATCGTGCGCGTCTTCGATCAGCGGCTGCTGGCCGAGCGGGAGCTGAAACTGCTGTACATGCAGTACCTTCCGGGCGGCACGCTGTCGAAGGTGCTGGCGCTGGTGCGATCCCGGCCGCCGGAGCGGCGGGACGGCGGGCTGCTGCTGGAGGCGGTGGACGCGGCCATGCGCGACAAGGGCGGCCTGATTCCCGGCGAATCGGCCACCCGCACCGCCATGCCGGAGCGCAGCTGGCCCGAAACCGTTGCCTGGCTGGGCAGCCGGCTGGCCCGCGCGCTCGACTACGCGGCCGACAACGGGGTGCTGCACCGCGATATCAAGCCCGCCAATGTGCTGCTCACCGCCGACGGCAGCCCGAAGCTGGCCGATTTCAACATCTCTTTCAGCCTGCACGTCGCGGGCACCAGTCCGCTCGCCTACTTCGGCGGGTCGCTGGCCTACATGTCGCCCGAGCAGCTGGCGGCCTGTCATCCCCAAATGTCGGAAACCGCCGAGAATCTCGACGGTCGCAGCGACATCTACGCGCTCGGGGTGGTGCTGTGGGAGCTGCTCACCGGCTCCCGGCCCTTCGACGACGAGAGCCGCGCGGGCGATTCGGAGTCCTCGCTCGAGCGCATGCTGCGCTTGCGCAGCCACGCGATCGAACCGCGCTACTTCGAGGAACTGCCGCCCGACTGCCCGCCCACCTTGCGCCGGGTACTGCTGAAATGCCTTGCCCCCGACCGCGAGGACCGCTGGCCCACGGGTGCGGCGCTGGCGCAGCAGCTGGAGCTGTGCCTGGATCAGCGCGCCCGCGATCTGGTCGATCCGCCCGAGAACAGCTGGCGCGCAAGGGTCGGACCGTGGTCGCTGCTGGCCTTGATCACCATGGCGAGCCTGCTCGGCGACCTGCTCGGCATGGCCTACGTCAACCTGCACAATCACGGGCTGTGGGCGCTGTGGTTCTCGGAGGGGGAGCTGTTCCGCTTACGCGTGCTCGGGAATGTGCTTGCGCTGATCACGACTCCGACGGCCATCGCGGTCACCAACTACCTGTGCCGCCGTGCCTTCATCGTGTGGCGCGGAGTGCGGCGCGGCCGGACCTACGATCCGGTGACCCTGTCCCGGGCCCGCCGCGACACCCTCGTCGACGGCGACCGGGTGGCTCTGCTGGCCTTCGCGTGGTGGGTGTTCGCCGCCGCGATCTCGGCCATCGGGCTGGTCGTGTACACCGGTCTGCCGCCCGGCCACATCGTGAATCTGATAGCGACGATGCTGGTTTCGGGTGCGATCTCGGTCGCCTACCCGTTCTTCGTGGTGACCTTCTTCGTCGTCCGCTGCTTCTATCCGCGCCTGCTCACCCACGGTGAGACGGCCCGCGACCGCGACGCGCTGCGAGCGTTGAGCCGCCGCTGCACCCGCTATCTCGCGGTGGCCGTGGCGATTCCGCTCGTCGGCGTCATCTCCAGCCTGGTATTCCTGAACGCCGAGGAGGTCTCTCTCGTCCTGGTTCCCATCTACGGACTCTGCGTGCTGGGCGTGCTGGGATTCCTCGGTGACTACTGGCTGTTCCGCCAAACCGAAGCGGACCTGCGGGCTTTCGAGCGCGCGGTCTCGAAATAGCCGGGGCCCTTCCGGAGAGCTCAGCCGCGTCCGTGGCGCTGTTCGTAGGCGGCGCGGTCGGCGGCTTCGCGGGCGCGGCGGTCGGCGTCGGCGAGCGCGGGATCGAGGCCGTGCTTGATGAGCCGGTTGCGCCGGAACACGTAGGTGAGTGCCGCGGTGAAGTAGATGAGCGGCAGGTACAACAGCGCCATCATCGCCGCGCCCATCCAGAGCGGGCCCGGGATCAGCAGGAACAGGCACAGCACCGGAATGATCGGGATCAGGATCCGCAGCAGATAGCGGCGGGTCGCGCCGGGACCGGTCAGATCGTTCAGCACCCAGTCCGACATCGACGCCGGGAGCGTCCGGCCGCAGATATAGCCGAGTCGCTGCAGCGGAGTCGGTGAGGTGCGTTCGGGCATGTGCCCAAGGATCCCGGGTGGGGGAGTGCGGATCAACCGCGGGGGGTCGGCGGCACTGACGACCCCGGACGCATCAGCCTTCCAATGCTCCTGGGGGTTCGGGGGCGAAGCCCCAGCCGCTGGGAGGTGGAGGCGTGAGTCCCCGAGAGTCGGGCTACGCGTTGGTGCGGGTGGTGTGGAAGGCCGAGACCTGGGTGACCAGGTGATGGGTCGAGCTCTTCACGGCGAGCTTCACGAACGGCTCGATGGTCTTGCCGAGGATCTTGCCCGCGAGGCCGCCGGGGACCCGGTAGTCCACGATGGCGTCGATGGTGCAGGACTCGTCGCCCTTGTCGTGGAACAGGAAGGTGGATTCGATCTCGAAGCCCTTGATGGACTTCACGCCGATGGCGTAGCCGGGCTCGTGCCGGACGATCTCGATGGTGGAGTGCAGGGTGATCGGGCCCAGCTGGATGGTGCCGTCGAAGGTGGCGCCCACGCCCTCGACCTGGTCGGTCAGCGGGGTGAAGGCGCTGATCTCATTGATGAACTTGGGCAGGTGCTGGTAGTCGTTGACGTAGGCGAAGGCCGATTCGGCCGAGGCGGCGCAGTCCGCGACGATCTTGACTTCGGTCATGCGCGCAACTGTAACGGGTTCTAGTTTTGCCTGCAGATCTTGTGATGCATGCCATCTATGAGGCGGCACACGCGGATTCGGGACGACCCGATCGACTCACGCGGTGATGGCCAGCGTTCCGGCCAGCCCGAAGACTAGCGCCATCACCAGCACTTCCACAATCGCACGGCGCAGCGAGGCGTCCGCGTTCATGCGATGATCGGCGACCTTGGGCACCCAGCTGCGCCGCCACCACCAGCCCAAGGCGACCAGGACACAGAGCAGGATCGTCTTCGCCAGCAGGATGCGCCCGTAGCCGGTCTCGACCAGCGGAGCCACCCCACCGATCCGGACCAGCCCGTTGATCACCCCGGTCACCAGCACCGTAACCACCAGCGGCAGCGCCCAATTCGAGTACCGGGGCAGCAGCGTCGCCCATTCGCCCCGGGTGCGCACGGTCAGCGCCAGCGCCAGCAGCAGCCCGAACCAGGCCGCGGCCGCCAGCGCGTGCACCGCCGCCAGCACCGAGCCCAGCGTCTGCTGCGACATGTGCCCGGTGATCGGCCGCAGGGCCAGCGTGACCGCGGTGAACACCAGCACCAGGTCGGCGGCGGCGCGATCCGGATTGCGAAAACCGAAGGCGCTGTAGATCGCGACCGCACCGCACCCGATGAGGATCGCGATGCCGATCTGCCCGCCACTCACCTGGGTGAGGAAGTCGCCGAACTGGGCGGCGCTCATCCGCTGCTCCGCGACCCCTTGCACCTCGGCGGCCTCCAGCACCAGCATGCCGAATTCCATTGCCGCCCAGACGGCGGCCAGCAGGGTGAGCAGCCGCCAGCGCGGTGTCAGCCGGTCCGACAGCCGGGGCAGCGCGGCCAGCCCGAGCACGCTCGCGCCCGCGCAGTCGGCCATGACCCGGATCGGCGCCTCGGCCTGCACCGGATCATTGCCCGCCAATATCCAGGCCAGCGCCGCACCGTCGAGCGCGACCGGGATGACCAGCAGCAGTAGCCATCTGGGTGAGCTGCTACCGCCGGTCGTCCCGCGCTCTCGGCGACGATCGGTGCGGTCGGGCCGATTCACTTGCGCTGCTTGCCTCTTCCACCGAACAGGGCGAAGGCCAGGCCGCCGCCGAACAGGACGATCGCGCCCACGACGAACACCCACAGCGGCACGCCGCCGCCGTCGGAGCCGCCGGACTTGGCATTGGCGTCGGCCTTGGGGCCGGGAGTTCCATTGCCCGCCTTGGTCAGGGTGAAGGTGCGCTTGCCGCTGACCGGGTGCCCGTCCGCGGAGGTCACGCGGTAGGCGATGGTGTACTCGCCGACCGGGCCGAGCTCACCGACCTCGACGCTGATCGTCGGCCCCTCCACCTTGGGCTGCCCCTTGGACCACAGGTTGCCGTCCGGCCCGGTGACCGTCATGGACGGGTAGGCGGGCTGCAGGTTCTCGTTGAAGGTGATGCTCACCGACGCCGGCGAGGCGTCGATCGACGAGCCGTTCTCCGGGCTGGAACCGATGGGTGCGGAGTGCGCGTCGGCGACACCGCCGCTCAGCAGCGCGAATCCGGCGACCAGCAGGCCGGTCACCAGGGCGGTCAGCAGTTTGCGGATCACGACCGACGTCCTCGGAGGACACTGCCCAGGCCCAGGGCCGCACCGAGTGCGCCCAGCGCCAGGCCGACGCCGCCGAGCCAGCGGGCGGTGTTGTCGGTGCCGCCCTTGTCGCTCTTGGCGTCCGCGGCGGCGGGGGCGTCGTCATCGCCGCCGTTGCTCTTGGCCAGGGTGAGCTCGGGCGCGGGGTGCTCGGGTTCGCTGCCGTCCGCGTTCATCGGCTGGTTCCATTCGACGACCTTGCCGTCGCTGTAGGTCTGGGTCGCGTTGAAGCTGACCTTCTCCTGCTTGGGCAGCGGGCCCACCGAGACCGCGAAGCGCTGGAACTGGCCGGGGGCCACACCGGGGTTACCCGGGTTGGCGGTCCAGGTGACCGAGACGATGTCGCCCTGGGCGTTCTTCTCGACGCTGGAGGTCCAGCCCGCCATCGCCTCGGTGCGGGCGCTCTTCAGATTCGGCAGCGCCACCGAGACTTTGGTGGTCGAGGCGGCGTCGGACTCGTCCGGCACCCGGAAGGTGGCGACGGTGTAGCCGCCCTGGCTCGCGCCGGGGGCGTCCACGGCGACGTGTGCGGAGGCGACGCCGGTGCCGACCAGCAGCAGCCCGGACGCGGCCGCGGACGTGACGAGGGCACGCGAAAGAGAGGTGTTCATGAAAGGGGATTGCCTTCTCTGACAATGGTTACGGGGGAGTTAGGGGCAGGGGTTACGCCGTAACCGGTGGCGCGCGCGGTCCGATCGCGCCCAGTGCGAGAAGGGTTTTCGGGGTCGAGGTCGAGCGCGGCCGGCGCGGGAGCGCGCCGCAGACCGGAAGTCCCGCCGGTCGGGTGAGCACCACCCGGACCGCGTGCGAGATCAGTTCGTAGAGCCGCTCGACGATCAGGATCAGCCCGGCACAGCCCAGGGCGGCCACCGCGTGCGCGATCGCCATCGGGCCGTGACCGGCGAATTCCATTGCGTGCGCGGGATGTCCGTGCTGCACCAGCCCGCTCAGCGCGATGTGGCACAGCGGCTGGCCCAGCAGCATGAGAGCGGGCAGCGTGGCGCGCGGGCGGAGGGCGGCGGCCAGCGCGCCGAGCGCGGCCGTCACCAGTACCAGCAGCATCACGCCCGAGGACTCGGGATAGCCGCCGCCCGCGAACCCGTGCGCGCCGACCGCCAGGGTCGCCATGGCGACACCTGCCAGTCCGCCGCGCACCGAGCTCATGGGGTACTCAGTTCACGCCGAGACGGGCGAGCACGTCGGCCTCGAGACCGGAGAGCTCGTTCGAGATGGAGGCGTGCACGGCGCGGCGGCGCTGCACCGGCATCTGGGCCGCGGTGCGGGTGGCCGCGGACAGGCTGTCGAGGCGGTCGCGGCTCGCGGCCACGAACTTCCCGGTCTCGGCGTCGGAGTTCTTCTTCTCGATCTCCGAGAGCGTGGTCTCGGCGCTGGCGATGCGCGCCTGCAGCTTCGCGCCCGGACCGGAGAACTCGCCGAGCTGATCGAGTCCGACACCCAGTTGCTGCGCGCGGCGGGTGTCGAGCTGCCCGCGCACGAAGGTCGCGCCGCGGTAGGCCAGCGGCGCCAGCACCGGCACCAGGATGCGCGCCACGCCCAGGTACTTCTTGACCGAGGCCGTGCTGAACACATCCCGCTCGGCGCGGGCGGCGATCTTGTTCGCCGCCTTCTCCTCGGCCTGCAGCTTGGCGATCTCGGCCTTGGCGACCTGCTTCTGCGTGCGCACCTCGGCGCGGTTCTTCTTGCGCTCGTTGCGCGCGCCGAGCTTGGCCTCCATACCGGCCTTGTGCTTGAGGGCTTTCGCCTCGGCGCGGCGGCTCACCTTCTTCTTGCGCTTGCCGAACAACCCCATAAATGGCCTCCGTCATGCTGGTTCGCCATGGCAGCACAGGGCCGGGGGTTTGCCTGTCCGCCCATGAAACACAGTTTGCGAATCACCCTAACGGGTGGGCTCGCGGAGCAGTGAGCGCCCGGCGGTTTTGGTGCCACATCGTGGCGCGCCCAAGTGATGAGACGGGGCGGGCCGACGCCCCTGTCAGAGGTTCGGGCCATACTGACTGGCGTGTATTCGGGCATCGGTGACCATGGCGAGCGGGCTGCGTTTCTCGACGCGCGTTCGCTGATCGGATGTCGGCACCGGCTTCATCTGGACGCCACCCATCCGGGCGTGTTGACCGGTGTAGCCGAGGACGCCGGCGTGCAGCAGCGGCGGGAAGCCGCGGCGGCGCATCGATTGCATGTGCGGGACACGCTGGTTGGGGCCGCGCCCGAACGCTGGACGGTCATCGATCCGAAACAGCCCGCGACCCAGCGGGCCGCGGCCACCGTGGCCGCCATGGAGGCCGGGGCCGAACGCATCTGGGGCGGGCTGCTTCCGCAGGAGGCCGACACCGGCCGCCGCGGCGGGTGCGAAATCCTTTGGCGCGACACCGATCGCGGCGGGTACATCCCGGTCATCGTGGTGAACCACAAGGTGACCGATCCGCGCCAGCCCGACCCGGCCGACTACCACCCGACGACCAGCGACCTCTTCGACTGGAATCCGAAGCCGGACAAGCACGTCCGGACCCGCCCGCAGCCGCGCGACCAGCAGCGCCTGGCGCATCTCTACCGCATGTTGCAGCGGCACGGCCTGGCCGGCCCGGCGCTGGTGGGCGGCGCGATCGGCTACCACTTCGACCGCGTCCTGGTGCACGATCTCGGTCCGATCCTGGACGACTACGACGTCCGCTACGCCGACCGTATCGCGGTGGTGCGCGGTGAACTCCCCACGGTCCCTTCGAAAGTCCCCGAGTGCCGGCAGTGCCCGTGGTGGAGCCGGGCGCCCGAGGAGGGCGGCCGCAGCTGTGAGCAGTGGCTGGCCGAGCATCGCGACGTGAGCCTGGTGGCCCCGGGTTCGCGCGCGGAGACCTTGCGCCGCCACGGTGTCGAGACCATCGACGATCTGGCCGCCTGGAGCGGCGACGAACCCGACGACTGGCAGTACGAGCCCTTCACCGAGACCGTGGTCACCGCCCGCGCGTGGGCCACCGGCGCGCCCCTGGTCCGCCGGGTCGACCGGGTGCGCGTCACCCGCGCGGATGTCGAGGTGGACGTGGACCTGGAGAGCTTCCAGGAGCACGGCGCCTACCTGTGGGGCACCCTGCTCGACGGCGTCTACCGCCCCTTCGTCACCTGGGATCCGCTGCCCACCGAGGACGAGGGCCGTTCCTTCGCCGAGTTCTGGACCTGGCTCATGGAGATCCGCGCCCAGGCCGCCGCCGACGGCAAATCCTTTGCCGCCTATTGCTATTCCCGCACCGCCGAGGACAAGTGGCTCTACGAGTCGGCCCGCCGTTTCGCGGGCCGCCCCGGCATCCCCACCGAGCGCCAGGTGCAGCAGTTCGTGGACGGCCCACAGTGGGTGGACATGTTCCAGGCGGTGTCGGAGCAGTTCATCTGCCCGAACGGCAAGGGCCTCAAGAAGATCGCGCCGGTCGCCGGATTCCATTGGCGTGACGCGGAAGCGGGCGGCGAGGCGTCCATGGCCTGGTACCGCCTGGCCGTCGCCTACGACGGCGGCGAGCCGGACCTGTCCCAGCGCACCCGCATCCTGGAATACAACGAGGACGACGTGCAGGCCACGAAGGTCTTGCGGGACTGGATGACCGATCGGGCCGACGCCGAGGTTCCGGGCATCGCCGACTTCGCCCGTCGTAATATCGCGTCGTGACCGAACACATCGAACACCTGGAGTTTCAGGCCGAGACCCATCAGCTGCTGGAGCTGATGATTCACTCGGTGTATTCGAACAAGGACACCTTCCTGCGGGAGTTGGTCTCCAATGCCTCCGACGCGCTGGACAAGCTGCGTCTGGAGACCTACCGCGACAAGGACCTGCAAGCCGACACCTCCGATCTGCACATCGAGCTCGAGGTCGACCGCGACAACCGCGTGCTCACCGTGCGGGACAACGGCATCGGCATGTCGCGGGCCGAGGTCGTGGACCTGATCGGCACGCTGGCCAAGTCGGGTACCGCCGCGCTGCGCAAGCAGCTGCTGGAGGCCAAACCGGACGACCAGCAGGCCGAGGAGCTGATCGGCCAGTTCGGCATCGGCTTCTACTCGACGTTCATGGTGGCCGACAAGGTCACCCTGACCACCCGTAAGGCGGGCGAGCCCACCGGCACCCGCTGGGAATCCGAGGCGGGCAGTCCCACCTATTCGATCGAGGAACTCGACGACGCCCCGCAGGGCACCTCGGTGTCGCTGCACCTCAAGCCTTCCGACGACGAGGACCACCTCTTCGACTACACGCAGGAGTGGAAGCTCCGCGAAATCGTCAAGAAGTACTCGGATTTCATCGCCTGGCCCATCCGCATGGATGTCGAGCGCACCGTCATGGACGGCGAGGGCGAGGACAAGACCGAGAAGACCCTGGTCGAGACCCAGACGCTGAATTCGCAGAAGGCGCTGTGGACCCGCCCGCGCTCGGAGGTCTCCGACGAGGAGTACACCGAGTTCTACAAGCACGTCTCGCACGCCTGGGACGATCCGCTCGAGATCATCCCCATGAAGGCCGAGGGCACCTTCGAATACCAGGCGCTGCTGTTCATTCCGTCGCACGCGCCGTTCGACCTGTTCACCCGTGAGCACAAGCGCGGCGTCCAGCTGTACGTGCGCCGGGTGTTCATCATGGACAACTGCGAAGAGCTGATGCCCGAGTATCTGCGCTTCGTCAAGGGCGTGGTGGACGCGCAGGACCTGTCGCTCAATGTCTCTCGCGAGATCCTGCAGCAGGACCGCCAGATCCAGATGATCCGCAAGCGCCTGGTGCGCAAGGTGCTGTCCACGGTCAAGGACCTGCGCAACGCCGAGGACAAGACCAAGTACTGGGAGTTCTGGAAGGAATTCGGCCGGGTCCTCAAGGAGGGCCTGCTGTCCGACCCGGACAACCGCGAAACCATCCTGGGCGTCTCGGCTTTCGCGTCCACGCATTCGGAGACCGAGCAGACCTCGCTGGCCGAGTACGTCGAGCGGATGCCGGAGTCCCAGTCGGCCATCTACTACATGACCGGCGAGACCCGTCAGCAGATCGAGAACTCCCCGCACATCGAGGCGTTCAAGGCCAAGGGCCTCGAGGTGCTGGTGCTGACCGACCCGGTCGACGAGATGTGGGTCGGCGCGGTCACCGAGTTCGAGGGCAAGCCCATCGTCTCCATCGCCAAGGGCGAGGTGGACCTGGAGTCCGAGGACGAGAAGAAGGAGTCCGAGGCGCTGCGCGAGCAGCAGACCAAGGACTTCTCCGATGTCCTGGGCTGGCTGCAGGGCGTGCTCGACGCGGACGTGAAGGAGGTGCGCCTGACCAACCGGCTCACCACCTCCCCGGCTTGCATCGTGGGTGATGTGTTCGATTTCACTCCGATGCTCGAGCGCATGTACCGCGCCTCCGGTCAGGAGCTGCCGCACAGCAAGCGCATCCTCGAACTGAACCCGACGCACGCGCTCGTCACCGGTCTGCGCGACGCGTACGCGGCGGTCAAGGACGACGCCGAGAAGCCCGAGGCGCTGACCGAGACCGCCGAATTGCTCTACGGCACGGCCGTTCTGGCCGAGGGCGGCGAGCTGAAGGATCCCGCGCACTTCGCGCGAATCCTGGCCGACCGCCTGACCCGCACGCTCTGAGATTCGGGCTCCGATCGGGCTCCTGCGGCAAAACCGCAGGAGCCCGACCTATAGCAAGCGGGAATCGGTCATAGCGTTTTGTCGCAAATGTGACGATCCACATCTCGCGGCGATTTCGGGAACTCCTCGCGGACGCGTACGTTGTACGTCTTGGTCGTAAGTTTTTCGTGTTCGTGTTCAACATGCTCGCGCGGAACATTGTGCGGGCGTCGCTTCACCTTGCTGAGCAAGTTGTAAGCCGCCTTCTGATCGACCCCGGGTGTCGCGACCGTGACGCCCACGCAACAAAAGAAACACCTCGTCAGGAGAAGGTAATGGTTCAGGGCACCGTCAAGTGGTTCAACGCGGAGAAGGGCTACGGCTTCATCGCCCGCGAAGACGGCCCCGACGTTTTCGTCCACTACTCGGAGATCGAGGGCAACGGCTACAAGCAGCTCGAAGAGGGCCAGTCGGTCTCCTTCGAGATCACCGAGGGCAAGAAGGGCCCGCAGGCCGCGGCCGTCCGTCCTCACTGAGGTCTTGTAGCGGCTCTCGCGCCGTCAAAGCCTAAGTAACAGGGCCCGCACCGAAAGGTGCGGGCCCTGTTGTCTTTTGGGGGTCCGAAGGCGTCCCGGGACCCCTGAGGTGCGGGTCCCGTCGTCTATCGGGGGTCCGGGGGCAACGCCCCCGGCTTCCCTTGTGGGGGTTTGGGGGGTGAAACCCCAAGACCCAGCGTCAGCGCGGAGCCATGCGGAGAGCGCCGTCCATGCGGATGGTCTCGCCGTTCAGGTAGTCGTGCTCGGTGATGTACTGGGCCAGCTGCGCGTACTCGTCCGGGCGGCCCAGGCGCGACGGGAACGGGATTCCGGCTTCGAGGCTCTTGCGGTACTCCTCCGTGACGTGGGCGAGCATCGGGGTGTCGACGGTGCCGGGGGCGATGGTGTTCACGCGAATGCCGAACTGCGCCAGGTCGCGCGCGGCCGGAACGGTCATGCCCGTGACGCCGCCCTTGGAGGCGGAGTAGGCGATCTGGCCGATCTGGCCCTCGAACGCCGCGACCGACGCGGTGTTGATGATGACGCCGCGCTGGCCGTACTCGTCGACCGGCTCGGTCTTGGCGATCGCGTCGGCGGCCAGGCGCATGACATTGAAGGAGCCCAGCAGGTTCACGGTGATCACCGTGCGGAACAGCTCGAGGTCGTGCGGGCCGTTCTTGGACAGGATGCGTCCCGCCCAGCCGACGCCCGCGCAGTTGACGACGATGCGCAGCGGCACACCGGATTCCACGACCTTGGCGACCGCGGCGGCCACCTCGTCACCGCTGGTGACGTCGGTCGGGATGAGGGTGACACCGGCGGGGACGCTGTCGCCCGCGCGCTCGATGGACTGAGCCAGATCCAGGCCGAACACGGTCGCGCCCAGGTCGGCGAAGCGCTTGGCGGTGGCCGCACCCAGACCGGACGCACCTCCGGTGACAATGGCGGCGGAGCCCGAAATCTCCACGGTGATTGGTCCTCTCGACTGTGGACGGCCCTCTCACTGGCCCTCCGTCAATAGGCACGATAGCGGGGGCGGGCGCGTGCCCTGCGAGGGGTTGCTCGCAAGATTTGCGAACACGGGTGTTCGTCTAAGTGGTAGTTTCGCATACATGAATGCCAGCGCGGCCGGTCATCGCCGCGGATTTCGACGTTCGGCCCCGCGCGTGGCCGGCAAACGCATCCTGATCACCGGCGCGGCCCGGGGGATCGGTGCCGCCCTGGCCCGGCAGCTGCACCACCACGGGGCGCGCGTCGCCCTGCTCGGCATCGAGGAGACGTTGCTGGCCCAGGTCGCGGCCGACTGCGGTGACGCGCCCTGGCGCTACTGCGATATCGGCGATCCGGCCCAGGTGCAGCGGGTGGTCAATTCCCTCACCGCCGAACTGGGCGGCCTGGACGCCGTCGTGTGCAATGCCGGTATCGCCCGGCAACTCTCGCTGCTCAGCGGTGACCCCACCGTCCTGGAGGAGACCCTCACGGTCAATGTCCTCGGCGTCTACTACACGCTGCGCGCCGCCGGGCCCCACCTCGCGCACCGCGACGGTTACGTCCTGCTCATCTCCTCGCTGGCCGCCGCGATCCACCTACCCCTGGCCGGGGCCTACAGCGCCTCCAAGGCGGCCGTGGAGGCGCTCGGCGACACCCTGCGCATCGAATTGCGCCACACCGGGGCCCGGGTCGGCATGGCCTACTTCGCCGAACTCGACACCGAGATGACCAGCCGCGGTTTCGGCACCGAGGCGGCCCGCAGCATCCTGGGCCGTTCCACGGTGTCCGGCATCGCGCCGCTGGGTCCGGCCATCGACGCCTGTGAACGGGCCCTGGCCCGCCGCTCCCGCCGCATCGTCTCGCCCTACTGGGTGAGCATGGTGCTGTGGTGTCGCCCGCTGGCTCAGCTCCTGGTCGACTACTCGCTGCGCGGCGGCGTCGCGGGCGGATTGGAGATCGCGCGCACCGAACCGACCGGCTTCACCACCGAACAACCGGCCCGACCCCGCAGAATGAGAAAGCTCGCCTGAACGCACCGGCCAATGGAGTCCCGCCTATGCCCGCAACCCGCCAACTGCCCCGCGGCCGCCACGGCCTCCCCCGGGAGACCGTCGTCGCCGCGCAGCGCGACCGCATCCTGCTCGCCATGGCCGAGGCGATGACCGAGAACGGTTATGTGGGAACGCCGGTCGCCGCGGTCATCAAACGGGCCGGCGTCTCCCGCGAGACCTTCTACGAGCAATTCCGTTCCAAGGAGGACTGTTTCGAGGCCGCCTACGAGCGTGCGGTGGAGCTCATGCTGACCGGAGTCCTCGCGGCGACGGGCGCGGAATTCGACGGCGAGACCCGCACGGAACGGATGGGCCGCCTGCTGGGCGCGTACCTGGAGGCGCTGGCCGGCCAACCCGCTTACGCCCGTTTGTTTCTCGTCGAGGTCTACGCCGTCGGCCCGGAGGCCATCGCCCGCCGCACCCAGCTGCAGGAGACCTTCGTGGCCATGGTCGCCGATGTGCTCGGCGCGGACACCGAGTCCCAGCGCTTCGCGTGCCAGACCCTGGTCGCGGCGCTGAGCGCCATGGTCACCGCGCGCATCGCGGTCGGCGACCTGGACGGGCTGCGCGAATTGCGGGAGCCGCTACTGGACCTCGTGCGGCGTAGCGGAGAACTGTTCGGCGACACCGTGCTCGGCGACTGAGGGTTCCGCGCCGCGGCGGCTCAGCAGGACCAAGATGCCGCCCGCCAGCGCGGGCAGCGCCAGCGCCAGCACCGCGCCCACCGGGGTGCCCAGGCCGTGGGCGAAGGTCTCCAGCAGCGTCAGCGCGCCGAAGTACAGGAACAACAGGCCCGAGCAGACCGCGATGGTCCGCTCCGGAATGTGCTTGCCGATGGTGACGCCGATCAGGATGGCCAGCCCGCCCGCGGCCACCATGCCCGCCACCGAGCCGATCCACACCGCGACCCAGCCGTTCTTGGTGGCCAGGGCCATGGTGGCGAACATGGTCCGGTCGCCGAGCTCGGCCAGCAGGAACGCCGACACCACGACCAGGAACGCATTGCGCGACTTGGGCTGCGACACAACCTCTTCGGTCTCGCCCGTCGAGTTCGACGGCAGGGTCTCGCGCAGGGTCCAGAGTCCGACGCCGAGGAGGGTGGCCGCGGCGAACACGGAGATGACGCCGGTCGGCAGGGCCGCGCCGAGGAAATGGCCGACGCCGACGGCGATCAGGTTCACCAGAATGCTGGCGACCGTGATGCCGGACAGCACCACCCACCAGCGGTAACGCAGCGCGAACGTCAAGGCCATGAGTTGCGATTTATCGCCCAGTTCGGCGAGGAAGAGCACGCCGAAGCTCAGCAATATCGTGGCGATCATGAAGGTCTGCTCCCAGGTCTCCGGCCTGTCGGCTGAATGCGGACGCTTCAGCCGACACCGCACCGGTCAATCGGTTTGGTTTTCATCGGCCGAAGGTCTCGCCCACCGGATTCGATCCGGTTCACGCGCCGGACCCGGGAAGGATCAGTATGTCGACGGCGTGATTGGGGGCTACTCCCCTTCGCTCAAGGCCATGCTACTCCGGCAAACCGGGCGCGTGCAAACGACTGTCGCCCAAATCGCAATGCGCGCAATAAGTTTGGCGATGCTGCCGGAAGGTTTCGGGTACCCTTACGCGGCCAGCAGCATGGCCAGAACCGCGGTGTCGGGATCGCTGATCGGATTCACGCCCACTCGCGAAACCATCGAGGTCACCGTGCCGTCGCTGTCGGTTTCCACCCAGGCCGCCCGATGTTCCAGTCCTAGGTGCGGCAGGCCCGGCAGCAGCAGGCACCCGGAGGCCGCGCCCGCGCACTCGGGCAGCGAGGGCCGCGTCTCGCGCGGCGGGTGCAGCATGATCAACGCCGGTGGCACATGTCCGGCAAACATGCCCGGCTGCAACCCTTCGGTGCCGAGCACCGTGCCCTCGGCGATCACCAGGCCCACCATCGCCGGATCCGGATCCTCGGGCAGCTCCTCGCGCGCCCCGAACACCGTCGAGGTCGGCAACAGTCCCGGCAGTCCGGCCACCCGCACCGCGAGCACCAGCACCTGCGCCCATTCCTTGGTGGAATCCGGCCATCGGCCGGAGATCACGAAACCCTGCAGCGAGCCGCGCGCATGGAACGGCATGACGCCGATCTGATCACTCATGATGTGCCTCCCGAACCCTCCAGGGGGCGGCTGTGCCCAATGTTGCCAGTGTGAACACCAGGTTGTACCCGAATAGAACTGGCACACAAGTACCAAAGAGTGCTAGCACCCGGCCTCTCGAAATGCGAAAGACCCGCGAACCGAGTGGTCCACGGGTCTTTCGAATAACCGGAGATCGGGTGTACGAAACCCCGACTCGGGCAATCAGCCGAAGATCAGGCCCTTACCCTGGGCGACGGCCTTGGTGTAGCGCTCCTGGATTTCGGCCCAGTTCACGACGTTCCAGAACGCCTTGACGTAGTCCGCCTTGACGTTCTTGTACTGCAGGTAGAAGGCGTGCTCCCACATGTCCAGGCCGAGCAGCGGGATGATGCCGAGCGGCACGTTGCCCTGCTGGTCGGTCAGCTGGAAGGTGAGCAGCTTGTTGCCCAGGGTGTCGTAGCCCAGCCACGCCCAGCCCGAGCCCTGCAGGCCGTTGGCGGCCGCCGAGAATTGCGCGACGAACTTGTCGAAGGAGCCGAACTCCTCGTCGATGGCCGAGCCCAGATCGCCGACCGGCTTGTCGCCGCCGTCCTTGGACAGGCTCTTCCACCAGATGGAGTGGTTCACGTGGCCGCCGAGGTGGAACGCGAGGTTCTTCTCGTTCAGGAAGATGGCGGCGTGGTCGTCCTTGGCACGCGCCTCCTCCAGCTTCTCGAGGGCCGCATTGACACCGGCGACGTAGGCCGCGTGGTGCTTGGTGTGGTGGATCTCGTTGATCTGCCCGGAGATGAAGGGCTCCAGGGCGCTGTAGTCGTAATCAAGTTCAGGCAGCGTGTAAACAGCCACGATGTCCCTTTCGTGTCGGGGCCGTGTGCCCCCGGAATGGTTCCGAGGCGCACCCAACCATCATTCGTACACCCGCTCGTCTGCAACCGGGCTGCGTGCCCCCACATTCCGGCCGATGTATATCTTTCCCAACCTTTGGAATCCGAGCGATCGCAACATCGCCGCCGGTCTCGCCCGGTCCCGTAGCATCGAGTCATGTCGTGGTACGACGAGTTCGTTGGGCGTTTGCGACTACCGGAACCGACCATGGTGACAGCCGAGCAAGCGCTGCCGGGTCGTTCCGAACCGCTGGTCGTTCCGGACAAGCACTACCTCAACGGCCATCCGTTGAAACCGCCCTTCCCGCCGGAAATGCGGCTCGCGGTGGTGGCCATGGGCTGCTTCTGGGGTGCCGAGCAGGGGTATTGGCAGCTCGACGGCGTGTACAGCACCGCGGTCGGCTACGCCGGCGGATTCACCCCCAATCCGACCTACGAGGAAACCTGCTCGGGGCGAACCGGACACACCGAATCCGTGCTCGTGGTGTTCGATCCGCGGGTGATCGACTTCGCCGGAATTCTCGAACAATTCTGGGAGAACCACGACCCAACGCAGGGCATGCGACAGGGCAACGACCGCGGCACCCAATATCGCTCGGCCGTGTTCACCTTCGACGATGAGCAGTTCAAGGTGGCCGAGGAGACCCGCGGGATCTATCAGGAACGGTTGACGGCGGCCGGATTCGGCGAGATCACCACCGAGATCGCCCCGCTGCCCGACCTTTCCGCCTTCTTCTACGCCGAGGGCTATCACCAGCAGTACCTGGCCAAGAATCCCGGCGGCTACTGCCCCGACCACGGCACCGGTGTGAGCTACTGAGCCGCCTCCCCGGGCCTTCAGCGGGCGGCTGGGGAGCCGTCGGGACTCATGCACCCGTGCCGGCGGTGGGCTGCCGAACCAATTCTGGGCGTTCCCGGTGAGTTACCCCCACCTCACGAGATCAGTTGGCACCGTCGTGGTTTGGGGACCAAGGCCCCCAAACCTCTTGGGTCGCCTCAGAGGGGCGGAACGACGTCCGGTCGCTGAGTGCGCGGGTCGCCCGCGTCATGGGCCTGCCACCAGCGGACGCCGCCGTCGATGAACTGCTGCAACGGAATCGGGGTGCCCTGCTTGTCGGTGACCTCGACGCCGTCGAACCAGATGCGCAGGTCGAGCTCGCGCGGGTCGATGCCCTCTTCCTGCGAGAACTCCATCATGTGCTCACCGGGGGTGTCGCGCAGTTCGGTGTCGAAGCTGAGCAGCTTCTTCCACTGGCTCCAGGAGCTGTCGCTCAGATCGAGGAAGTCCCAGCCGTGCAGTGCGCCGCCGCCGAAGCTGTTGACGGCGTCGTGCAGGCCGTCGAGGGTGAGGGGGAGCACAACGGGCTCGAGGTCGTCCCAGCGCTGGCGGCGCAGCGAGCAGGCGACCCGGCTGACCCCGGTGAGGGTCAGGTAGATATCGCAGTCCGCGGGCGGTGGTCCGTCCTCGGGCAGGGTCAGCACGTCGAGTTCCAGCCGTAGCGTGGCGTTCTCCGTGTCGACGTCGATGCCGAGGCAGGTTGCCTCCGACAGCGCGAGGTTGAGTCCCTTGATGTCCAGGCCGTCGAGTAGCCCCCTGCTCACAGTCATAGCGCCAGGCTACCGATCTTGCCTGGCCCGGCCCAGGATTTCCGTTTTTCGGTAGTGTTGTCGTTTTTTTCCGATCCGAACGGAACCATGGGCTCACCTGGGGCGTCAGACTGAATGGGGCCTTCTGGGACAGGCCCTCAGGTCGGCCGCTCCGGAACGGGGGAGGGGACTTCCGGATCGGTCGACCGGAGCGGACTCGGACTATTCGGTCGGCTGTCAACCTGTGGATCAGGTTGTGGATTATGTGGATAACTCCTGAAACCGACCGTGCGCAGGTACGGAACTCCACAGCCCTCGCGCGCGCGTGGCAGGATCGAAACCGTGACGAACTCCCACGTGCCCTCGGTGCCGATCGACGCGGTGCCTGCGGAATTCGATGCCGTCGACGGCTGGGGTTCGGCCGCGCCCGCGCCCGCCCAGCTCCTCGACGTCCGTGAGGACGACGAATGGCAGCTCGGCCGCGCGCCCGGCGCCGTCCATATCCCCATGACCGATGTGCCCGCCCGGCTCGACGAACTGGATATCGACGCCGAGATCTACGTGATCTGCCGGCAGGGCGGCCGGTCCATCGCGGTGGTCGAGTACCTGAACCAGATCGGCTACGAGGCCGTCAATGTCTCGGGTGGCATGGTGGCCTGGCAGCAGACCGGGCGGCCGCTCGCCGGTGACGGTCCCGAGGCGAAGATCTACTAGGCGCGGAGAGGTGGAGCGATGAACGGGGGACAGGTGGGCCGATCGCGATCCGCCGTCGTACAGCCGTGCGCCCGCTGCGGCGCGCGCTGGGCGGTACAGGGCAAACCACTGCACTGGTGCCCGCGCTGCCACGGCGTGCTGCTCTCGCCCGCTCCCGTGGACGCGCCCGCGGATCGCCGCAACTATCGCTGGGTGGCGCGCCCGCCGGGCCGGAAATCGCCTGCCGCGCAGCCCGTCCGGCGACCCGCGGCGGAGACGCCGCGCTACCGCCAGATTCCGCAATGGGGCCTGCACGATCGGCCGCCCGCCGAGGCGGCCGCCCCGCGCCGGCCGCTGGCCGCGCTGACCGAGCGGGTCGGCACGCTGCTGCTGACGACCGTCGGGCTGTTCGTGCTGACCGCCCTCACCGAACTGGGCCGGTACGGGATCCTGTTGCGCAACCGCACCCGGCTGATCCAGCCCTGGCTGCTGTGGATTTCCGATGCGGCCGTGACCGTTTCCTCGATCGTCGCGATGCTGCTGGCGCTGGCTGCGGCGGTGGCGCTGGTCGGCTGGCTCACCGAGACCCGTCGCGCCGCGTACGCCGAATTGGGCCAGGCCGATCCGCGCACGCTGCGCTCCCTGGTGCTGGGTTGTGTGGTCCCGGTGGTGAATCTGGTGTGGCCCGGGGTGTATCTGACCGAGACCGCCCGCCTGCGGATCGCCGCCGGCGCGGATTCGCGGCTGCTGCGGGCGGTCCGGATCTGGTGGGGCGCTTGGCTGCTGAACGCGGTGCTGGTGCTGGTGGCAATGCTCTACCGCTTCGCGAAGTCGCTGCAGGTGCAGGCCGACGGGGTGCTGGTGAGCATGTGGACGGACCTGGTCGCGGCGGCCGTGGCGGTCGCTTCGCTGGGCCTGGTCCGCGCGTTCGCGGGACTGGATCTGCGGGGTCGTCCGAAGCCGCTGCGGCGCTGGGTGATCGCCACCGGGCCGGCCCGCCCGGTGATCGAACCGGTGCGGCCGGGCGCGGCCGATTCCGCCGGGCGCGCGCCGGTCGCCGCCGTCGGGAATGATGAGGTCACCGCGCCCGAGACGGAATCCGAGGCAGTGGAACCGGATTCCGGCGGGTCGCCGGAGGCAGAGCAACAGGAGGTATTGGCGAAGTGAGCCGGGCCAGTCGTGCGCCGTTCGTGGTAGCGCACCGGGGGGCGTCGGGGACTCGACCCGAACACACGCTCGCCGCTTACGATCTCGCCCTGCAGGAGGGTGCGGACGGTGTCGAATGCGATATCCGCCTGACCCGTGACGGGCATCTGGTCTGCGTGCACGACCGCACCGTGGAGCGCACCTCGAACGGGACGGGCGCGGTCAGCGAGATGACCCTGGAGGAGCTGAAGGCGTTGAACTTCGGCACCGAGTCCGAGCCCGAGGGCGTGCTCACCCTGTCCGAACTCATCGAGCTGGTGCTGGACTGGAAGAGCCGTCCCACCAAGCTCTTCATCGAGACCAAGCATCCGGTCCGGTACGGCGCGCTGGTGGAGACCACGCTGCTGACCGAGCTCAACCGCTACGGCATCGGCGCGCCCGCCTCGGCGGATCACGCGCGGGCCGTGGTCATCTCCTTCGCCGCCACCGCCGTCTGGCGCATCCGCCGCGCGGCCCCGCTGCTACCCACGGTGCTGCTGGGCGAGTCCTCGCTCTACCTCTCCGGCGGCGCGGCGCACACGGTCGGCGCGACGGCGATCGGCCCTTCGGTCCGGACCCTGCGCGAGCACCCCGACCTGGTCGACAAGGCCGCCGCCGCGGGCCGCGCCACCTACGTCTGGACCTGCGACGATCCCGAGGACGTCCAGCTCTGCGCCGACCTGGGCGTGGACTGGGTCGCCACCAACCACCCGGCCCGCACCAAAGCCGTACTCACCACTGCCTGAATTCGCAGACTTCGTGCCGGACCCTCCACCCGCCGATCCACTTCGGGGACGGATCACCAGGCGGTTTGCGGCGCGTCTCGTTCTGGACTGAGCGGAGCGGGGGAGCGAAGCGGAGAAGCGGAGGGAGGGAAGAACGAGACTTGCAGCGCCGCAAACCCGCCCGGAGCGAAGCGGAGGGCATCAAACACAGTAGGTTTTCCTCTCATGGGTAAGAGCAAGCGCAATAGTCCCAAGCCGGACAGCAATCGCGCGGAGAAGCTGGCCGCCCGCCGCGCCGCGCAGGAGGCGGCGGCGTCGGCCGTGACCCGGCCCTTCGAAGGCCTGGCCGCCGAGTGCGATCTGGTCGCGCTGCGGGAGTTCGTGCCGTCGGCGACCGCCACGCTGAAGCTGTCGCCGAATGTCGCCGCCGAGCGGGCGGTCACCCTCGCCACGGTGCTGCCGGGCGCGGTCGCCGCGCTGGTCCGCGCCGGTGACGAGCCGGTCGGTTTCGTCGGCACGCAGGTGCAGTTCCAGTCGGGCGATCCCGCCGCGGATCTGGCCGCCGCCATCCTGTGGACGCAGGCCGCCGAGCCGGGCGAGTCGCTCAATGCCGCGGACGCGGCCGGCGCGCCGCGCCTCACGGAGGTGCTGGACCCGGGTGCGGCCCTGGACCTGACCGTGCACCAGGACTTCAACTGGTGGGTGCCCGAGGGCGTCACCCCGGACCCGCAGGTGGCCGCCACCATCGAGCAGGCGAATCAGGCGATCATGCCGTCGGCCCGCCTGGAGCTGGGCGCGGACGCGATCGGCGCGGCCTGGTGGGTGGACGCCGGTGAGAAGGCGCACGTGCGCTGGGTGCGGCCCGAGGACGAGGATCAGCTCATGCTGGCGCTGGCGCGCCTGCACGCGGCCGGTGATCTGCACCTGGGCGAGGGTTCGCGTTTCGCGGGCTCGTTCCGCACGCACGGGCTGCTGGTCCCGGTCTTCGACCTGGATCGGGAGATGCACGCGAGCGAATGGGAAGCCCCCGCACGCGAATTCGGCGCGAAATTGGCCGCCGCTCTGAAGGTCGACGCTCCGCTGACCTCCGACGAGCGTCGTTCCCGCGACGGCCTGCGGTCGCGCCAGGTCACCCTGCGCTGACCGCGAGCCGAACGAATTACGGTTCTTCTCGGCGGAAGATATTGAAAGAATATATATTTCGCGCCGAATGACCGAGCGCATGCGACAGGCCCGATCCCGTGCAGGGATCGGGCCTGTCGTGAAATCCACCAGGGTGGGCCGAATTGCCTCGGCCCGAGCGCATTACAGCGCTCCGCGGGGTATTTAGAGCGCGCCGCCAGCGGTGTGCGGAGCACCCGAGGCATCCGACGGGCCGCTCATCTCCCGCAGTACGTAATTCTCGAGATCGAACAGGTTGGAGCTGGCCCGATCGGCCACGGTGAGCAGCTTCCGCATGGTCGCCACTTCCTCCACCTGCTCCTTGAGGAACCACTGCATGAACTGCTCGCCCTGGTAGTCGCCCTCTTCACGGGCGGTCTTGGCGAGCTGGACGATCTGCTCGGTCACCGTCTGCTCCTGCGCGAGGGCCAGGGCGATGGGCTCCTTGGCATTCGCGAATTTCGAAGTGGCGGCCTCGATCCCGGGCATCTCGACGGCGCTGTCCTGATCCATCAGGTACTGCGCGATCATCATCGCGTGATTGCGTTCCTCGACGGCCTGCTTGTAGAAATACTTCGCGAGGACAGGAAGATCGGCATGGTCGAACCACGTCGCGATTGCGATGTACTGGTGTTCGGCGCTGAATTCGTTGCGGATCTGATCCTGCAGCAGGGCGTGGAACTTGCTCGTCTTGGCTTGGGTTCGGGTGGACATGCGGATGAGATTAATCTCGGCAATTTGGCGTGTCATCCAAGTCAAGCCTTATTGAGCACAACCTAATTGAGGCAAGTATTGCCTAAATTCGACTAGCTCCCGACGGTGGTGATCAAGTCGGAGGGCACCTGCTGATCCTTGGCCAGCGCGTCGAAGAACGCACTCGCTTTCGTCTTGTCCCAGAGCAGCACATTTCCGCTGCCCGCGACATCCTCGAACCCGCCCACCGGCACGGTGGTGGTGATCGGATCGTCGGTCAGCGCATTGCCGAGGGACGCCAGGTTCCAGATGTGCGCGCCGTTGTCGACCTTCAGCGCGGCGGTCAGGTCGCTCACCAGCGGCCAGGACCGGAACGGGTTGGCCAGCGTGGCCGGACTGCTCGCCTTCTTCAGCAAGGCGTTCAAGAACTTTCGCTGATTGAGCATGCGGTCCAGGTCCGCGCGCGGGGTGGCGCGCGAGCGCACGAAGCCCAGGGCCTCGGGACCGTTGAGCTTCTGGCAGCCCGCGGGCAGGTTGATCCCGGCCAGCGGATCGTTCATCGGGGCGTCCAGGCACATGTCGATGCCGCCGACCGCGTCGACCATGTTCGCGAAGCCGCCGAAGCCGATCTGCATGTAATGGTCGATGTGCAGTCCGGTCGCGCCCTCGACGGTCTTGACCAGCAGTTGCGCCCCGCCGGCGGCGAAGGACGCGTTGATCTTGTCCTTGCCGACGCCGGGAATGCTGACATAGGAGTCGCGCGGGATGCTGACCAGCGTGGGCCGCCCCGACTTGGGGATGTGCACCAGCATGACGGTGTCGGTGCGCTCGCCCTCGACATCGGAGGAGTCGCCGGTGGACAGCTGCTGTTCCTGCTCCTTGCTCAGTCCCGAGCGGCTGTCGGATCCGACCAGAAGCCAGTTCGTCCCGGGCGTGTCGCCGACCCGCCCCTGGTAGTTCGCGAGCGCATCGATTCGAGTGAGGTGGGTGTCGACATAGATCGCCGCCGCGACCGGTATCAGCAGCAGCACGACCAGCAGCGACAGGATCCAGCGGAACCAGTGCCGTTTCTTGCGCGGCCGGGAGCCGCGCGGCGGGCGGTCGCCGCCGCCGCGGCGCTTGCCCGGAGGCAGCGGTGGCGGGGGCGTGCGGGGCGGTTCGTCGCGGAAGGGTTCGGGCCGCTGGGTGGGCGCATATCCCATCGGGCTGCCCGCGGGTTCCCGGCCCGGGCCTCGATTGCCCGGTGGCGGAACCCGATTGCCCCGCGGCGGGACTCGATCGGCCGCAGGCCGATTCGGTGGCGCCGGTGCACGATTCGGCGGCACCTGCGAATACGCCAGGGCCTGGCCGGATTCATCGCGTCGGATCACCTGGGTTGGTTCTATCCGGGGCCCGTCGCCGTTAACGGGTCGGCCCTCTCCGGGCGATCGGTGAGACGAAGGTCTCTGTGATTGCCCGGGATTCGCCATAGGTCGTTGCGGTCGCGCCGGGGGCTCGCCCGGGCGTCCCGGCGGCGGCTCCCGGCGCATCCTTGCAAAGTGCTGGGGGTCGTCGCCGTTCATCACCAGAAACAGTACCGACCGCAGCGCTCGCGTGGCTCGTTCCGATTGGATTACGGCAGCCAGGAAACGTGTCCGCGCAGGAAGGTGTAGCCGACATAGGCGACCGTGTCGATCAGCGCGTGCGCCAGCAGCAGCGGCCAGAGCCGGTTCGTGCGCTGCCAGTAGCGCCCGAAGATCAACCCCATCACGATGTTTCCGAGCCCGCCGCCCAGCCCCTGGTAGAGGTGGTAGCTGCCGCGCAGCAGAGCCGAGGCCAGCAGCGAGCGATTCTCCGACCAGCCCAGCGCGCGCAGCCGGGTGATGAGGTAGGCGACCACCAGGACTTCCTCGGCCGCCGAATTGGCCCACGCGGACAGCACCAGCACCGGCAATCGCCACCAGTGCTCGAGTGAACTCGGCACGATGGTGACGCTGACCCCCAGCGCGTGCGCCGTCAGATACAGGCCCAGCCCGGGGATCCCGATCACCGCCGCGAGCAGCAGTCCCGGCATTATGTCGGCGCGCCGGCGCAGCCGCCGCACCAGCCCGATCGCGCGCGGCGCGATCCCGCTGCGCCACAACAGATACAGCCCCAGCGCCGCCCATCCGAGCAGCCTGGCCACGCCGAGCAGCTGGAACAGCAGATCGATGGTCGACTGCGCGGCCCGGGACGGATTCAGCGCCACCGTCTGCCCGCCCACCCCGCCGGGCGAGAGCGCGCTCTCCAGCAGCGACAGCGCCGCGTTGGCCCCGCTCAGCCCGAAGGTGATGGCCAGCACCACCGCGACCTCGAGTTTGATCGCCCGCCGGACCTGCTCGGACGACTCGGGCGTGGGCCAGGTGGGAGCGGATTCAGCAGCCGAGACCATGCCCGTCAATCTAGGCGCGTACACACCGGCCGACACCCCGTGGTGTCTGCGGCGCTTCCATCCCGCCGGGCCCGATCACAAGATCAGCGGCCCGGCATCGGCGGTGGTAACACCACGCCCGCGGCACGGTTGGTCAGATGCGGTGGACACCGCCGCGAAAGGGGTTGCCCGCCAAGGCGTGTACGGCGCGACTCAGGGATTCGATGTCGTCGGCGGGGTGGTCGAAGGGGATGCGGATGTCGTGGTCGGCGTCGATGGCCTCGACCCGGAGGGTGACGCCGTAGCGGTCGATGGCCAGCGGGTGGATGAGGGCTCCGCGGCGCAGGGCGTGCGGGAGGCGCCGGGCCAGGCGGTCGATGACGTCGGCGTGGTCGGCCTGCAGGTGTTGCAGCCAGCCCGCTTCCAAGGCGCAGAACGGGTCGGGCCGGGCGTCGCGGAGCCGATCGCGGTCGACCGAGTCGGCCCCGGAGGTGTCGGCGACGACCGCGGAATCGATGACCAGCCGCAGCAGGGTGGCGGTGTGGCCGACGTCGAGCAGCGCCGGATGCGGGTGGTCGGCGGCGACCGCGCCGGCCAGCGCGCGCTGGGCGTGTGACGGGACGGCGTGCACCCACCCGCGCAGCCAGACCAGGGCGCGCACCCGCTCGCGCAGCGCCAGCGGCGCCTGATCGGTGAGTTCCAGGACCGCCGGGGATCCGTTCGTCCCGCAGCCGAGTACGAGCCCGGCCGCGGTGGAGTTCATGGGTACCGCCACCACCATGTCGCCGCACTGCCGCAGCAGATGCACCGAGGTGGGCGCCGGGTCGAGGCCGGGCAGGGCCAGCATCGCGTTCTCGGCGTGGGCGCAGGCGCTGTGCACGCGTTCGGCGGTTGTGGGTGCGACGAGCTGGGCCGCGGGTGGCATACACACCTCCGGATTGGAATTAGGTAAACCTAAGCTAAGTGACGTGGATCGCGGGCGCAAGGGGTTCCCGGGAGGCCGTCCCGGCGGCGACGAGCCGATCGCTACCGTGAAGGCGTGCCGCACGATTCGTCCCACGCGCCCGAGCCGGTCGCGCTCAGCCTGTCCGTCCCGCCGCGCCCGGCCCGCCGTCTGGCGCAGGACCTGGTCCGGCCCGTCTCCGCCGATCCGGGCGTCGAGGTGCTCGATCCGGGGCTCGACGACGAAGCGGTGTCGGAGTTCCTGGTGCGAATCGTCCACGGCGACAGCGGTTTCGTGCTCCGCACCGATTCCGGCGAGCGGGCGCTGGCGGGCATCGCCGCGACCGTGGCCGCGCTCATCGGCGACGACATCCGGGCCGCGCTGACCTCCCCGGACCTCGAGTTCCTCACCGGGCTGAAGCCGCCCGCGGTCGAGGCGCTGCGTGAGGTGCTGCTGGCCGTCGAGACCGCCGCGGTCGCCGACGTCACCGCGGCGCTGGCCGTGCTCGGTGCCTGATCCGGCCCGGTCGGGGTGCGAAGTTACCCGGGAGTCGGCCAAAGCCGGGGGTGACCGCGCACACGCAAGTAATGTCGTAACCGTGCCGCGCATCGCCTACTTCGGGCCGTCGGGAACCTTTACGGAGATGGCCCTCGCCAAACTGGAGTCCACCGGAACCTTCGATGGGCCGGTCGAGCGCGTCCCCGCGCCGAGCCAGGGGGCGGCGATCGAGCTGGTGCGGGCGGGCAAGGCCGCGGGCGCGGTGGTGCCGATCGAGAGCTCGGTCGAGGGTTCCATCGCGCCGACGCTGGACGCGCTGGCCGTCGGCCCCCGCTTGCAGATCATGGCCGAGACGGATCTCGACGTGGCCTTCACGATCGTGGGCCGCCCCGGCATCGAGCTCGCCGAGGTGCGCCGGATCGCCGCGTATCCGGTCGCGGCCGCCCAGGTCCGCATGTGGCTGGCCGTGAACATGCCGCTCGCCGAGATGTACACCTCCGCCTCCAATGCCGCGGCCGCCGAGGATGTCGCGGCCGGGCACGCCGAGGCCGCCGTCTCCACCGCACTGGCCGGTGAGCGCCTGGGGTTGACCACCCTGGCCGACGGGGTCGCCGATGTCGATCAGGCCGTCACCCGCTTCGTGCTGGTCGCCGCGCCACAGTCCGCGCCCGCGCGCACCGGCGCCGATCGCACCTCGATCGTGCTGGAGCTGGCCAACGAGCCGGGCTCGCTCATGCGCGCCTTCGCCGAATTCGCCACCCGCGGCATCGATCTCACCCGCATCGAGTCCCGGCCGACCCGCACCGGCATGGGCACCTATCGCTTCTACCTGGACTGCGTCGGACACATCGACGACACCGCGGTGGCCGAGGCCCTGAAGGCATTGCACCGCACCGCCGCCCGGATCCGTTTCCTCGGCTCCTGGCCCGCCACCTCGGCCACCGGAACCCCGCCGCCGCCCGACGCACCCGCCTCGGCCTGGCTGGCCGATCTGAAGAAGGGGGTGGCCGACCTGTGACCGGCAAACTCATCCTGGTCCGGCACGGCGAGACCGAGGGCAATGTCGGCAAGATCCTCGACACCCGCCTACCGGGCCTACCGCTCACCGAACGCGGTGTGGCGCAGGCGAAGACCTTCGGTTCGAATCTGGTGACACCGCCGCAGCGGCTGTTCTCCTCGGCGGCGCTGCGGGCCAGGCAGACCGGCGGCTACATCGAGGCGGCCACCGGCGTGCCGCTGGAGGTGCTCGACGATCTGCAGGAGGTGCAGCTCGGTGATCTCGAGGGCTCGAACACCAGGGCCGCGCACGAGGAATTCCAGAAGGTCTACCACGCCTGGCATTTCGGCGATCTGAGCGTCAGAGTGCCGGGCGGCGAATCGGGTGAGGATGTGCTCGCCCGCTATATCCCCGCCCTGCAACGCATTCGCGACGAGTATCTCTCCGAGCCGGACGCCGAGGATGTCATCCTGGTCAGCCACGGTGCGGCCATGCGGTTGGTGTCGCGGGAACTCACGGGTGTGCCAAGGCTTTTCGCGGCGAACAATCATCTCGACAATACCGAGACCATCGAGCTGCTCCCGTTCGAGAACAACCTCTGGGAGTGCACCCGCTGGGGCCGCTACCCCGCCCCGTTCGCCGATGCCATCGCGCCGACCGGCGACGACCCGATGGGCTGACTAGGAGCTCGGGAATTCCGTTCGCAGCGGCAGGGATTCGAGCAGATCCTGCAGGGCGGTGCGGAATCGGGCCGGCGTGCCGGTGGCGAACGAGGTCCACTTGGTACCGTCGTCGGCGGTGGTGGTGATGGCCAGGAACCGTCCGTGCCGGGTGTCGTACATGGCGAGATGGCTGTCGGCGACCTCGCGGGAGCCGTCCCCGTAGAGCACTCCGACGATCTCCGCGTGCGAATCCACCTGCACCAGAGCCGAAGCGATGACCTGTGCGTCGCGGGCCGGGTTGCACACCTTCGCCAGCCGGTTCGCCGTGGCGGTGGCATCACCGGCGTCGTCGAAGATGGGGACCAGGTCCGCGGTGGGCGCGTTCATGCCGGCCAGTTCCAGCGGCTCGGCCGGGCCGAGCGCGGCCAGCACCGTGCCCGCGAGGTCGTGGCTCGCCTCGTCGATCACATACGAACCGGGCCCGCGCAGCGCCACCACCTCGAAGTCCTCGCCCTTGGCCAGGCAGAACCGGTTGACCTGGTCGGCCACGTACCAGCGCACGGCCAGCACCCAGTGCGGCCGGTAGAGCACCCGCAGCCGGGCCGCCAGCTCCGGATGCACCTGGTCGTCGTCGAGCAGGTCGCGCTCGGTCAGCGCGGCGGCCGCCGCGGCCATGGCGGCGTCGTGGTCGGCGGCATTGTCGTAGCGGCCCATGGCGTCCAGCACCACGGGCAGCTCGTCGATCCCCAATGTCTCCTGGAGATACTGCATTTCATCCAGTGACAGCGTCACCGAACCCAGCAGCGACGGTCCGCGCCCCTCGCCGAGGACGGTCACCGGTCGGCCAGCGGATCGCCGCCGATGACCGCGGGCGCGATGACCCGGCCGTCGGCGAACACCTCTGCGGAGCGGCCGTAATCGGCGCCGCGGTGCGTCTCTTCCTCGTCGCTGCCCTGGCTGCCGAGCAGCGGGCTGGTGCCCGAGGACCGGACCGGAGCGGTCGAGGCCGGAGTCGTGGCGACGCTCACCGGTTCCGCCATCATGGGCGCGGCGGGAGCCGGTGTGCCACCGGCGTTTCCGAGGCCCGAGCCCCAGCCGTTGGGAAGCTGCAGGGTGCCGCCGCCGTTGCCGATGCTCACCGACGCGCCGACACCGTTGTAGGACACGGCCTGGGTGGCCAGCGCCCCGCCGCCCACGCCGACGGCCGCGGCGCCCGCACCCGCCGTCGCGGGCATGCTCGCGCCGCCGAGGCCCGGACCCTGGGTGACCGCGTTGGCGACGGCCGTAATGGCCGTGCTCGCAACGTTTCCCGCGCTGGTCACACCGCTGGTGACGACCGTTCCCGCCACCTGGGCGACCTGCGAGAGCGCGCTGGTGACGGCCGGATTCTGGGCCAGCGCCGCGGCCGCGCCCAGCGCCGCCTGGATGGGATCGCTGCTGTTGGCGAAGGCGTCCCCGCCGGCATTGGCATTGCCCGCGCCCATGGCGATGGGCGGCGGCATGAGGAACTGCCCCGGCGTCATCACCATCAGACTCGTCGCGGCCTCGTAGGTTTCCATCACCAGCGCGGCCCGGATGTCGAGGGCGAGCTTGGCGGCCTCGGCGGCTTCGGCGGTGCCGTTGAGCGCGCCGCCGCTGGAGTACGCGGCCACCCGCGCGGCGTCCACGGCCGCGATCTCGGGCAGGCTCGGCATGGCGATGGAGGCCACGGTGTAGGCGGTGGCATTGGCGGCGGCCTTACCGGCCATCACGCCCGCCATCACCGCCTGCTGTTCGGCCCAGCCGGTGAAGACACCGAGGCGGGCGAGCACATTGATGCCGTTCAGTCCTTCGAGTCCGACCCCGATCTCGGCCATGACCCGGGCGACCGTGGTGGTGGCGTCCACCCACGAGGCGGTCAGCGCACTCCAGGCGGAATTGGCGGCCACCAGCGGAATGGCGTGCGTCCCGGCATTGAGGGACACGGAATTCAATTCGGCCATGCGGGGCAGCCAGAACACCCCGGTGATTCCCAGCGTCATGTGTATCTCCCCTCCTACACCTGGATCGCGGCGAGACCGGCGGCGCGCAGGGCGTCCTGGGCCAGGTACTGGGCCAGCTGGCTGCGCAGGGTGGCGGCCGCGTGATGCAGCTCGAGAATGCCCTGGGCAACCGAGTGGTCGTGGGTGAACGCGGCGTTGTTGAAATGCGCGGCGGCCAGGAAGGAGACTTCCTCGGTGCCGGAGGGGAGCACGTGGGTCGCCGGCGCGGTCGCGCTCGCGGCGGCGGCCAGGCGTTCGGCGAGCAGGTCGAGCTCGAGGGCCGCCGCGAGAATCACCTCGGGCTGCACGAGGACATGGCCAACCATGTGCGGGTTCCCTTCTACGTTCCACCCCGGATATGAAGATTGGACGCAGAGGTTTGCTGATCGGTTCCCAGCGCCGCTGTTCAGCCCCATCCCAGCTGATGAAGGCGCTCGTCGTCAATCCCGAAATAGTGGGCAATCTCGTGAATCACTGTGATTGCCACCTCTTCGACCACCTCTTCTTCGCTGTGACACATCTCGAGGATGGCCTCGCGATAGATGGTGATGGTGTCGGGCAGCACGCCCCCGTAGTGGCTGAAGTCCCGGTCGGTGAGGGCGATGCCGTGATAGAGACCGAGCAGGTGGGGGTCCTCGTCGCTGCGCGGCTCGATGAGCACCACCACATTCTCGATCGCCTGTGACAACTCCGACGGGATCAGGTCGAGAGCATCGCCGACCAGTTCCTCGAAGCGGTCGTCGGTCATGCGCACTGCCATGGTGTCGGCTACCGCCGGTTCAGCGTGGCTGGGGGATAACCGGCGGGGACGCACCGGGCAGCGGCGGCGGGGTGTAGCGGCCGTTGTTGGGCGGCGGCACCGGGACCTGGCCGTCGATCTGGATGTCGCCCTTGGCGCTTCCGGTGATCGAGGAGAAGCCTTGGTCGTTGCCCTTGCCGACCATGCAGTTGAGGCTGCGGCTGCCGACCAGCCAGCTGCGCGCGTCCACGTAGTCGAAGAAGACGGTGAGCGTCTTGTCGAGGACCGCGCTGGGGGAGCCGAGGTAGTCGCCCGCGTCCTTGGCGCACTGGTCGGACATGAATTTGTCCTGCTCGTCCTTGGACGGCGGGCCACCATTGAAGTGGGTGCCGAGGTCGACGGTCGACATCATCTCGTAGGTGTGCGGCTGGGTGCAGTCGACGGGCTCGCCGGTGGGCAGGCCGTTCTTGATGCCGATGCAGGTGCCGGTGTCGTAGACCTTGGACTGATTGACGTCGCGGACGCTGCCCGTGGACGTGATGGCGGCCTCGCCGTTGGTCGTCTTGACCTGGAGGCCGCAGCGCAGCGTGCGCTCGCCGGCCTTCCAGCCGTCCTTGCCGGGCTGGATCAGTCCGACGTCGAATTTGCCGCGCGGATCCAGCTTTCCGCCGAGGTAGGCCTGGGAGGCGCTGACGCAGTGCTCATCCCGCAGCTCGGTGAATCGCAGCGAGTCCGGATAGGCCGCGCCCGGCCCGAACTCGCGGCCCGGGTACTTGCTCAGGTCGACCACGCCGGTCACCTCGAACATGTGCTTGCTGCCGCAGTCGAGCTTCTTGAGGTCCGTGGCGCCGGCCTTGGACCAGGTCAGGCAGTCGCCCGCGGCGGCCGTGCCGAAGGCGCTGCCCGCGACCGCGCCGGTGGGCGGGGTGGCCCCCGGCGCGTGCGCCTTCACGCGATTGGAGTCGAAGCCGTTGGAGACGAACATGGTGATGAGCACGGCCAGCGTGACGCCGACCGCCATCGCCAGCAGCCCCCACCGGACCGTCGACGCCGAGAGCGGACCGTTCTTGTCCAGCTTGGATTCCACCGCGCGCACCGGCGACAGCAATCGATCCATCGCCGTCGGCTTGCGACGGTTCGGCGGCCCGGGGCGCTTCGACGAGGAAGACGAGGGCCACTGCGGAGGCATCTTTTGCTCAGGCATCGGTGCCCATCATTGCAGCGCCCTCTCACCCTCGCCACGAACCACCTGCGTTCACGCCCAACTTCGCACCCCGCTCCGTCATTCCGGCGCGGCTTCGGCCGGGATCCACATCGACGGGACATGAACCGGCGGTGTGGATCCCGGCCAAGAGCATGCCGGGATGACGGGGGAATCTCCCTACGACAGGATGAGGTCGGCTGCCTTCTCGCCGATCATGACGGCCGGGGCGTGGGTGTGGCCGCGGGTGATGATCGGCATGACCGAAGTGTCGGCCACGCGCAGGCCCTCGATGCCGCGCACCCGCAGTTGCGGATCCACCACGCTGTTCTCGTCCTTGCTCATGGCGCAGGTGCCGACCGGGTGGTACAGCGTGTGCGAGTGGTCCTCGAGGCAGCGGCGCAGGATCTCCTCCATCGGGGTGTCGGAGGGGACGGCCGGCTGCATGAGGTCGCCGATGTGCGCCTTCATCGAAGGCTGGTGTGCCAGTTCGACACAGGTGCGCAGGCCCGCGAGCAGCGCGGCGCGGTCGGCGGGTTCGGTGCAGTAGCGCGGGTTGATCCGCGGCGCGGTGAACGGGTCGGGCGAGGTGAGGGTGATGCTGCCGATGGATTCCGGCTTGAGCAGCACCGCGGCGAAGGTGAGCGCGTGCCCGTCCGGATCGCCGAGACCCTCGGCGATATAGGGCGCGGGGCCGAAGATGAGTTCGAGGTCGGGCAGGTCGAGATCTTCGCGGCTGCGGGTGAATCCGTAGGCCTCACCGATGTTGGAGGTGAGCTGGCCGCGCCGCAGCACCAGGTAGTTGGCGAGTTCGAGCAGGTTCTTGTCCGCACCGTAGAGGCTGCCCGCGGTGGTGCGGTAGACGATGGGCGCGGCCAGGTGGTCGCGCAGGCCGCGGCCGACCTCGGGCAGATGCCGCACGACCGGGATCTCGAGCTCCTGCAGCCGATCCGCGTCGCCGATGCCCGAGAGCATCAGCAGCTGCGGGCTGTTGATCGCCCCGCCCGACAGCACGACCTCGCGCTTGGCGGTGATCTGCTTGGTCTCGCCGCCGATCCGGAATTCCACGCCGATGGCCCGGGTGCCCTCGAACAAGATTCTGGTGGCGTGGGCGTCGGTGATGACGGTGATATTGCGTCCCTGCTGGCGGGCGGGCCGCAGGTAGGCGTCGGCGGTGCTCCAGCGCGCGCCGCGCTTCTGGGTCACCATGGTCTGCGAGAAGCCTTGCGGCCGGTCCAGATTCGCGCGTTCCACCGGGTATCCGGCTTCGGCGGCGGCCTGCAGGTAGGTGTGGGTGAGCGGGCGCGGGCTGCGCTGGCGGGAGATGTGCAGCGGCCCGTTGCGGCCTTCGCCGGGTTCGCTGGCCTCCTCGACGGTCTCCATCTTCTGGAAGTAGGGGAGCACCGATGCGAAGGACCATTCGGGTCCGGCGTAGCGGGCCCACTCGTCGTAGTCGGCGGCGAAGCCGCGCACCCACATCATGGCGTTCATGGAGGAGGAGCCGCCGAGCATCTTGCCGCGCGGCCAGTACACCCGCCGGTCGCTGAGTTCGGACTGGGGTTCGGTGCGGTAGTTCCAGTCGTTGGGTCCCTCGAAGAGCTGGTTGAAGGCCGCGGGGATGTGCGCGAATTTGTCCTTGTCCTCCCCGCCCGCCTCCAGGACCACGACGCTGGTCCCCGGTCGCTCGCTCAATCGTGCCGCCACCGCGGCCCCCGCTGATCCGGCTCCGACTACGACGAAATCGGCGGTATGCGGGGTGTACTGGGTCATCGTGACTCCTCCGAAAGACCACGGCGGAGCCACTTCCGGACTGCCTGCCGTCCCATGGGCTAACCCTAGGGTGGAAATCGGCCGGTCGTGGGGCGGATGAGCGGACCTACACGAAATTGGGTGGAGCCCGCACACTAGGCTGAGCTGCATGATCGACCTTCGATTCCTGCGGGAAAACCCGGAAGCGGTTCGTGCGTCGCAGCGTGCTCGCGGTGAGGACCCCTCCCTGGTGGACACCCTGCTCGAGGCGGACGCCGCCCGTCGCGCGGCGGTCGCGACGGCCGACAATCTGCGCGCCGAGCAGAAGGCCCTGGGCAAGAAGGTCGGCAAGGCTTCCCCGGACGAGCGCGCCGAGCTGCTCAAGCACGGGCAGGAGCTCTCGGCCAAGGTGAAGGAGGCCGAGGCGGCCGAGAACACCGCCGACGCCGAGATGGTCGCCGCCCAGCGCGCGCTGTCGAACGTCATCCAGGAGGGCGCGCCCGCGGGCGGCGAGGACGATTACATCGTGCTCGACCACGTCGGCACCCCGCGCGAATTCGATTTCGAGCCCAAGGATCACCTGGACCTGGGTGAGTCGCTGGGCATCATCGACATGGAGCGCGGCGCGAAGGTCTCGGGCTCGCGCTTCTACTTCCTCACCGGTTACGGCGCGCTGCTGCAGCTGGGTCTGCTGCAGCTGGCGGCCCAGAAGGCGACGGCCAACGGGTTCACCATGATGATCCCGCCGGTGCTGGTGCGCCCGGAGGTCATGCAGGGCACCGGCTTCCTGGGCCAGCACGCCGCCGAGGTCTACCACCTGGAAGAGGACGACCTGTACCTGGTCGGCACCTCGGAGGTGCCGCTGGCGGGCTATCACTCGGGCGAGATCCTGGATCTGAGCGCCGGGCCGAAGCGGTACGCGGGCTGGTCGTCGTGCTTCCGCCGCGAGGCGGGCAGCTACGGCAAGGACACCCGCGGCATCATTCGCGTGCACCAGTTCGACAAGGTGGAGATGTTCGTCTACACCACGCCGGACCAGGCCGAGGCCGAGCACAAGCGGCTGCTGGCCTGGGAGCAGGAGATGCTGGCCGCCATCGAGGTGCCCTACCGCGTCATCGATGTGGCCGCCGGCGATCTGGGCTCCTCGGCCGCGCGCAAATTCGATTGCGAGGCTTGGGTTCCCAGCCAGCAGACCTACCGCGAGCTCACCTCGACCTCGAATTGCACGACGTTCCAGGCCCGTCGGCTCAATGTCCGGTACCGCGACGAGAACGGCAAGCCGCAGACCGCCGCCACCCTGAATGGCACATTGGCGACAACCCGGTGGATTGTCGCGTTGCTGGAAAACCATCAGCAAGCCGACGGATCGGTGCGGGTGCCCGCTGCGCTGGTGCCTTTCGTCGGTACCGACGTGCTGGTACCGCGCTGAGAATTCGCTACTCGGCGTGGCTTATTCCGGCGGTTGTGTCTACCGCTGGCTGGGCTTATGTCTAGGCTAGGCAGCGTGCGAGGAATCGGGTCTCGCGGCGATACCCGAACCCGGGTGCGGGCGGCATCGGCGCTGGCGACGGCAATGGTCATGGCTCGGACCACCGGTGCGTTCTACGTCATGGGTGGGCTGCTGGGCTTGATCCTGACGGCGGTCGCTCCGGGGGATGAGGGCAATCGACCGCTGGTGGGTGCGGCGGCGTTCGTGGCGCTGCTGCTGGGTATCAGCCTGCTGATCTGGGGTCCGCGGCTGCCGCATTCGGTGCATCACGCCTATGTGGCGACCGCGACCGTGCTGGTGACCGTTGCGGTGCACTGGTTTCCGAACACGGTGGGCGCGATCAGCCTGGCGGCGTTCTATGTCTTCGTCGCCTGCGATGCCGCCATCTTCTTCTCCTGGCGGTGGCTGGGCGCGCATCTGGCGTTCGCCATCGCCATGTGCCTGTGGGTGGTGCCCTCGCGCGGGCTGCCGTGGTGGTCGGGCATCATCCCGGCGGGCATCACCTTCGGAATCGGCATCGTGGTCGGCATTTTGACGCGGATGGCGTCCGACGCCGATATCGACGTGCTGACCGGTCTGCTGAACCGCCGCGGTTTCGACCGCGTGCTGAGCAATGCCATCGCGCACGCCACCCGCACCGGTCAGGGCCTGGCCCTGGTGCTGGTCGACCTGGACCGCTTCCAGAAGATCAACGATCACCTCGGACACCGGGCCGGTGACGCCGTGCTGCAGCGGGTGGCCGACACCTGGTCGAAGCTGCTCGCGCCGGATCAGCGGCTGGCCCGCTACGGCGGTGACGCCTTCGCGCTGCTGCTGCCCGGCACCACCGAGCAGGCCGCGATCCTGTTGACCGAGGAGCTGCGGGCCGCCGTGACCACCGGGTGCTCGGCGGGTGTGACGTCGTGGCAGCCGGGCGAATCCGGGTCGCTGCTGGTGTCGCGCGCGGACGTGGGTCTGTACCGGGCCAAGCAGGCGGGCCGCAATCGCACGGTGCTGGAGTCCTCGCGCCAGCTGCCGCTGGCGGTGGAGCTGCGCGAGGCCATCGACCGCGGGACGCTGGACGTGCAGTACCAGCCGATCGTCTCGCTCTCCGACGGCGCGACCCGCGCGGTCGGCGTGGAAGCCTTGCTGCGCTGGTCTTCTCACGCGCAGCCGGATGTCACCACCGAGGGCCTGATCCGGGTCGCCGAGGAATACGACCTCATCTCCGACCTGGACGAGCTGGTGCTGCGGCGCGCGTGCGCCGACGCCGCCCGGCTGCAGGAGACCTTCGCCCAGCTCGATCTGACCCTGAACGTGAACGTCAGCGGCCTCGAGCTCGCCGAAACCGAGTACGCCGACCGGGTTTCGGGCATTCTCGAGGAGACCGGCTGGCCCGCCGAGCAACTCGTGCTCGAGGTGACCGAGAGCGAACTGGCCGCCGAGTCCGAGACCGCCATCGCGAACCTGCACAAGCTACGCGAGCGCGGCGTCCGGATCGCCATCGACGATTTCGGCACCGGCTACTCCTCGCTGAGCCGCCTGGCCACCCTGCCCTCGGACATCCTCAAGGTGGACCAGTCCTTCGTGGCGGCCATCCGCTCCGATTCGCCCGCGCCGCCGCTGCTGGGCGTGATCGCCGCCCTGAGCAAGTCGCTCGACCTGCAGGTCATCGCCGAGGGCGTGGAGACCGAATACCAGGCCGCGGTGCTGACCGAACTCGGCTTCGCGCTGGCCCAGGGCTACCACTACAGCGACTCGCACCCGGTGTCCGAGCTCATCAACGACCTCAACGACCGGCACGGCCTGGTGGGCGCGGCGGTGTCGGAGGGCGAGGTCTCCACCAATGGCTGGATCCCGCTCGATAATCCGCTCGACGGCAATGGGCCGGGCGCGCAGAATTAGCGCATGCGCCTGGTGATCTACGCCTGTTGATTCGTTCTCCGTAGTGCCCTGCCCCGCGCTCGCACCGAGCGCGGGGGTTCGATACGAGCACCGACCCTTCGCGCGATCCTCTTCGCGTTCACCGCGGACCTGATCCCGCTCTATGCGCTGTACGCGCTGTTGTTCGCCGCGCACGGGCTCGGTGCCGCACAGATCTCCTCGCTGTTCGCCATCTGGTCGGCAACCTCGTTCCTGCTGGAGATTCCTTCCGGCGCATGGGCCGACACGGTGTCGCGTCGCGGTCTGTTGATCCTGTCCGGCGTGCTGCTCGCGGGCGGTTTCCTCAGCTGGACGCTGTTTCCGTCCTACCTGGGTTTCGCCGCGGGATTCATTCTGTGGGGCGCGTCGGGTTCACTGCGCTCGGGCGCCTTCGAGGCCCTGATCTACGACGACCTCACCGCCCGCGCCGCGACCCGTTCCTACCCACGACTCATGGGTTATGTCCGTGCCGCCGCCGAATCCGCCGCTCTGGCGGGCATTCTCGCCGCGGCCCCGCTGTACGCCCTGGGCGGCTACACACTCGTCGCCTGGTCGAGCGTCGGCATGGCGGTGCTGCACACCCTCTCCGCGATCGCGCTGCCGAGCGCGCCGAAATCGGTGTCCGCGGCCGACGTCGAGGACCTGGAGGAGGACGTCGAGGACCTGGCGGAGGACGGATCCGAACACGCTGCGCCGCAGCCGGATTCGTCCGGCTACCTCGCCATGCTGCGCGCCGGTCTGCGGGAAGCCGTGCGTATCCGGATGATTCGCCGCGGCGTGGTGCTGGTCGCCCTGCTGAACGGCATGACCGCCTTCGACGAATACTTCGCGCTGCTGGCCGATCACGCCGGTGCGGGACCGGCGTTGGCGGCGATTCTCGTCGGTGTCACGGTGGCGGGCTCGCTGGCCGGTTCGCTGCTGGCGGGCCGGACCGAGGGCATGCGAACACGCACCATGGCCGGTGTGCTCGCGGTCGCCGGTGTGCTGTTCATCGGCGGCACCCTGCTGGCCGGATCGGCCGCACATCACCCGGCTGCCCTGTATGTGCTGACGGCCGTCGGCTTTTCGGCGGTGGGCATCGCGTACGGCATCGACTTCAACGCCGATGTGATCGCCTCGGCCCGCTTGCAGGACGCCATCGCCGGTCCCGCCCGAGCCACCGTCACCTCGGTGTCAGGCTTCGCCACCGAGGTCGTCGCCCTGCTGGTCTTCGCCTTCGCCGCCCTGGCCACCACATGGTTGTCACTGCCGATGGTCGTCGCATTGCTCGGCATACCGCTGCTGCTGGCAGCCGTGCTCGTCCCGACTTGGCTGCCGGAGTGAGTCAGGTCCCCTCGAAGTAGGCCGAAGATCACCACCGGAAGGAGCGGATCGTCTCTACCTCCCGCAGCGGGCCGGGGGAATTCTGATACCCGCGCCGCCGGTGCGGCGTACGCGCGCAGGCGAGTGTCGCTGCGCATCTCGGCGGTCGGTCAGGCGAACTTCGGAGAGAGGCGGTCCGAATAATGCTCGAATTCTGGTTCATCGCAGTGGCTATGGCCCTCTGTGTCTTGATGGTGGTGTGGATGAACCTCGACCACCCCGTGTCGACGGGGCGGCACGAACGGGATCGGAATATGGTCTCCGCCATTCGCGCCCGCATCAAATCCGAGGACCGCGCGGCCGCCGCCACCCCGAAGTCCGACCGATAGGTCGCCTGCCGCACCCATGAGGGCACAATCAGCCCGTGGCGGTGCGGCGGTGGCTGGGGTTGGTGTTCGGGGGTTCGATTGGTGTGGCCGTAGCTACGCAGGCGCGGATCAATGGGGAGCTCGGGCATCGGCTGGGGGATGGGATCGCGGCGGCGACCATCAGTTTCGGGAGTGGGCTGCTGATCCTCGCGGTGGTGTTCGCGGGGAGCGGGCGGTTGCGGGCCGGGGTGGGGCGGGTGCGGGATGCGCTGGGGTCGGGGGAGCTGCGGTGGTGGCAGCTGGTGGGTGGGCTGTCGGGTGCGTATTTCGTTGCCTGTCAGGGGCTTACGGTGGCGACCATCGGGGTCACGGCGTTCACCGTGGCGGCGGTGGCGGGGCAGGTGGTGAGCAGTCTGGTGGTGGATCGACTGGGGTGGGGGCCGGGCGGGCGGACGCCGGTGACGGCGTGGCGGATTGCCGCGGCGGTGCTGGGGCTGGTGGCGGTGCTGCTCGCGGCGGTGGGGCGGAACGGATCCGGTTCGGTCGGGCATTCGGGGGCCTCGGCGCTGTTGGTGGCGTTGCCGCTGGTGGCCGGGTTGCTGGTGGCCTGGCAGCAGGCGGTGAACGGGCGGGTGGGCGTGGTCGGCGGGCCGTTCTCGGCGACGCTCGCCAATTTCGCGACCGGGACCGCCGCGCTGGTGGTGATCGAGGCCGGGGTGTTGTTCCGCCGCGGAGGTTTCGGCGAGCTGCCCGGCGAACCCTGGCTGTATCTCGGCGGCCTGATCGGGATCGTGTTCGTCGCGCTGGCGGTGCTGGTGGTCCGGGGGATCGGCGTGCTGCTGCTCGGGCTGACGTCGGTGGCCGGGCAGCTGCTGGCGTCGCTGGTCCTGGACGTGGTGGCTCCGACCGGGACGGGTCTCTCGGCCGCGGCGATCGTCGGCTGTGCGCTGACCTTCGTGGCGGTCGCGCTGGCCGCCCGATCGCGCGGCTGAGCAGGACGGGGCGGCGCGCTTCGTCGCACGGGTGAAATCTGTTCCCCGGATTCGTAATTCGCCGTCCATGTGAGTGTGCGATGGTGCGGTATGGCTATCGACTACGCGGTGTGGGCCGCGCGTCTGGTGTTGGCCGTCGTCTTCGGGCTTTCGGCGTGGGGAAAGTTCGCCGACGCGGCCGGTACCCGGAAGGCGGTGGGGGAGTTCGGGATTCCGCTGGCGTGGGTGCCCGCGGTGGCGTGGGGGCTGCCGGGGGTCGAGGCGGCGGTGGCGGTCGCGGTCCTGCCGCCGTGGACGGCGGCCGGTGCGGCGCTGGTGGCGATTCTGCTGCTGGGCATGTTCACCGGTGCGGTGGTGCGGCTGCTCCGGCACGGAAGGCGGCCGGTCTGTTCGTGTTTCGGGGCGGCGAGTGCCGCGCCGATCGGGCGGGGCACGGTGGTGCGCAATATCGTGCTCATCGCGCTGGCCGGGTGGACGCTGGTGGCGACCTTGGCGGAGTCGGAGGTGCCGGGCGCGCTGCCGGTCGATCACGCCGTCGCGATGGCGTTCGCGGCCGGGTTCGCGGCGGTGCTGGTGTCGCTGTGGGGTGAGCTGCGTTCGTTGCGTCGGCGGCTGGACGAGCAGGTGCTGTCGACTCTGGGCGGAGAGGGCCTGCCGCCCGGGGCGGTGGCTCCGGAATTCGAAGTGCTGAAGACCTCGGGCGGCCGCAGCGGACTGCACGAGTTGCTGTCGCCGGGAAAGTCTTTGCTGCTGGTGTTCGTGCACCCGAGCTGTGAGATGTGCGCCGCGCTCGCACGGGAGCTGCCGCGGTGGCAGGCGCGGTCCGCCGATGCGCTGACCATCGCGGTGCTGGGCAACGGTGAGGTGGCCGAGCATGCGGCCTGGGGCCGGGAGCAGGGGCTCGGTGAGATTCCGGTGCTGGTGCAGCAGGGGAACGAGGCCGCGCTGCGGTATCGCGTGCGGGGGACGCCCTCGGGAGTTCTGATCAATGAGCAGGGCCGGGTGGCGGCGCCGGTCGGGCGCGGCGCGATGGCGGTGCGTGACTTGATATTTCAGGCAAAGCGAACTGGCAGCTCGGCGGAGCCCCAAACAAACGGGGCGGTTCTCTAAACCTGTTGGTACGCAATTGAATTAGGCAATTCACCCGGTTTGTGAGCCTTACCATCGAAAGGCAGGTCCTGCCTCCCCCGATCGCTCCGCCGAAGGGAACAATCATGGCCTACTTCGCTTTTACCGATTACTCCGGCAAAGAATTCGTCTTCGAACTCCGAAACGAGCAGCGCATCGAAGAGGCGCGCCGCATCCTGTCCGGTGAGGAGACGATGTCCACCCATGTGATGGGCAGGATTCGCAAGCAGAAGGCGGCGTACAACCCGGGCTGGGACTTCTTCCTCGACCCGGACACCATCACCTTCTTCACCGTGGCCATCGAGGTCTGCGATTCGAGCATGGATTACCTCGAGGAGAACCTCGACGAGGCGTGCGGTGCGTTCCTGCCGGGCTGCTTCTGGTGTCCGTGGTCCTCGCGGCTCACTCGTGAACTGAGTGACTCCGAGATCAACAACTGACGCGGTGAAACCCGGAGTGCGGCCGATACCCGGGACCGGCCGCACCCACCGGGATCAGACCAGCTTCTTCGAGCGCAGCTCGTGGCCCTTGGAGGTCTTGCAGCGACCCGACTCCAGGTCCCACTGCCAGCCGTGCAGGTTGCAGGTCAGCGTGTTGCCTTCCACCACACCGAATTTCGACAGGTCCGCCTTGAGATGCGGGCAGCGGCGCTGCACTTCCCAGCCGTCGAGTTCGGTGGAGGCGGAATCGTCGTGCGCCTCGGAGAACCAGCCGTCGGCATACGCGATGCGCTCGTCGGTGAGGCACTTGAAGAAGGTGTAGAGGAATTCGTTGTAGCCGCCGATGCGCCAGGTGGTGAAGCGCGTGGACAGGAAGATGGTGTTCACCCAGTCCGGCTCGTCGTCGCGCAGCACGGTGCGCACCAGCTCGGGCGCGATGCGGAAGCCGTAGCGGTGCTTGCCTTCTCCCTCGATGGGCTCGCGGACCACGCGCTTGGGGAAGTCCAGCACCACGGTCTCGTCGCCCATGACCAGGCTGACCGGGTAGCCGATACCGTCGCAGATGAGGTCGGACTGCGCCATGATCGGCTCGAACTTGGCCTTGAGCGCGGGCAGCAGCGGCTCGCCCTCGGCCGGGGCCCAGGTGGCCTTCTCGGCGGCCAGCACCGGAGCCATGCGCTGGGCCATGTCCTCGATGTAGGCGGCCTTGTCGCCGTAGATGGTGTCCGGGTCGACCGGGTGGGTGAGCGAATTCAGTTCCTTGCCACGCAGATCCGCGGTCGAGCCGGGGATCATGAGCAGCCCGCCCTCGTTGCCGTGGATCTTCATCTGATCCAGGAACACGATCTGGTCGGGGAAGATATTGCCCTCGTCGCCGTGATCGTCGTTGAGGTAGCGCAGTTCGTCGTCGAGGAAGACCGGCGGGCCGGCGGACGGGACGACCCAGGTGGCCCCGACCTGCTCGATGTAGGAGCGGCAGCGGTCCATGCCGCGCTGGCGCTTCTGCTTGCCGAAGTTGGCCTTGGTCTTGGTCGGAATGTCGTAGACCATCGGGTACCAGATGGCGCCGGAGTACTGCAGCAGGTGGATGTCCACGTGCCCGAAGTTCTCGTGCAGGACATCCATGTCGACGGGCCGCGCGTCGTTCATGTTGAAGCACACGGTTTCCCCGTCGGAGACGACCAGGGCGGAGTCGCCGATCGGTCCGTCGGCGGGCGCGCGCAGCGCGATGATCATGATGTCGAGGTCGCCGCCGGGACCGGTGATCGTGGTCTTGACCGAGTCCTCGGTCTCCACGAACTTGGTGAAGCCGAGCTTCTCCAGTTCCCGCTTGAGGTCCGGCACCGGGTAGTCGGGCAGCAGGACGGTGGCGTCCTTGTTGACCTTGTCCGCGAGGTGCTTGGCGTCCCAGTGATCGCGGTGCAGGTGCGAGACGTAGAGGAAATCGCAGTTGCCGAGCTCGTCCCAGTCCAACTGGGTGTTGTCGGGGAACGGGAACCACGATCCGAAGTAGGCGGGGTTGACCCAGGGATCGCAGAGGATCGTCCCGGCCGCGGTGCGAATGTGGAATCCGGCGTGTCCGACGCTGGTGATCTGCACGAGCTTCATTCCTCCCTGACCGTTACCAGCCACCCAGACTACCGACTAGCCGGAGACGTCGCCGATGCAGTAACCCTCGGAGCCCGACTTCAAGGTGTATATCTGCTTTGTCTGATTACCCGTCCCGGTGGTGACCGGCACGGACACGGTGATGTACCCGCCGCGCGGCCACTCCGATTTGATGGACTGGTCCACGAAGGTCTTTACCGTGCCCGGCTTCGACGGGTTCACCGCCAGCGGCACATTCGACGGTTTGCCGGTGCCGTCCGGATCCCAGGTGCGTCCGGCCGCGCAGATCAGCGGATACGCGTCCTCCCGGTCGGCGGGGTCGAGCGGATTGCCGGTGGCACGGGATAGGAAGCGCCGCACCGTGTGTCGCGCGTCGGCGTCGTTGAATCCGGCCTCGCCGCCGGTCGGGTACACGTGCGGGCAGGCGTAGCCGGTGGCGATGTCGCGATCTTGCGCGGTGACGATCACCTCGGTGTTCTGCCAGGTCACCGCGTTTTCGCTGATGCTACCGGGCCCGGCCAGCGCGTCGAGGATGGTTTGCGGCTCGGCGTACATGGCGTGCACGTTGCGCGGGGCCATGGTCCAGCAGCGGCCGGCCAGTTCGTCCAGCCCCCTGCCGCGCAGATCGGCCGCCCAGCGGGCGACGGCCGCCGCGGCCTCCGGCCTGCCGGGCACCGAGCCGACGCCACCGATCGCCGCCGCGGGCGCGGTCCGGGTATCGGTGACGGTCTGCGCGGCATCGCCGGAGTCCGCGTGCCAATCGGTTCCCTCGATCCCGACATGCGAATCGCAGCCCGCGCCGAAGCACGCCGCGCCGATCAGCAATGTCCCGAGCAGCCCCTTGCGGAGATGTGCACGCGGCGCTGTCCGGCCGCTGCTTGTCAAGGGCACCGTCACTCCTGCGAACCTCTTTCAGTGTCTGGAAGTCACATCAATCAAGAAGGTGTTGCCTGGATCACTGGATGCCGCGCGGGCAGCGACTACGCTAGCGGACTTGTGGAACCCGTCTACTACCCCGTCATCGGGCTGGCCCGCACCGTTTTCGCGGCACAGGGCCTGAAGTTCACCGTCAAGGGTGACGAAAACATTCCGGCGACCGGTGGTGCGGTGATCGCGATCAACCACACCGGTTATATGGACTTCACCTACGCGGGTCTGCCCGCGCGCACCGTGAAGCGCTACATCCGCTTCATGGCCAAGAAGGAAGTCTTCGACAACTCCATCTCCGGCCCGATCATGCGCGCCCTCAAGCACATTCCGGTCGACCGGTCCGCGGGCGCGGACTCCTACCACGAGGCCGTCGACCGCCTGCGCTCCGGCGAACTGGTCGGCGTCTACCCCGAAGCCACCATCAGCCGCAGCTTCGAGATCAAGGAATTCAAGTCCGGCGCGGCCCGCATGGCCATCGAGGCGAACGTCCCCATCATCCCCATGGTCATCTGGGGCGCCCAGCGCGTCTGGACCAAGGGCTTCCCGAAACGCCTGGGCCGCACCAACACCCCCATCTCCATCGCGGTAGGCAAGCCCATCCAGCCCTACGAGCCCGCCTCGGCCCTGACCGAAGAGCTCCACAAGACCATGGAATCCATGCTCCTGGACCTCCAAAAGGACTACACCCACGAGCCCGGCGCCTACTGGGTCCCCGCCCGCCTCGGCGGCAGCGCCCCCACCCTGGAGGAAGCCAACGCCATGGACGCCGCCGAAGCCGCCGAAAAAGCAGCCCGCCGCACCAAACCCGAATAAGCACTGAAACCGCAAACGGCCTGTCCCTGGGAGGAGCACCCCCGGGACAGGCCGTTCGGTTCACACCGGCCGTGCAGTCTTCGTGATGCGTCCGATCGCGTCGTACTTCTCGAAATAACTTGTGTCATCGGAGCTTCCCCACCGCAGATGTGCGACGAGGAACCGCTCCCCATTCGACAACGTGATCCCCCGGTCGGTAGCCACCTCGATCCGACATTCGACCACCTCCCGCCCGGTCACCCGAAACCGAACCACCGCACCCGGTTTCGCCCACGAGGGCAGCTTGCGCGAATCCCGCCGCGGAAGGTCTTCGGGCGCGATGTACGGATTGGTCATGTCCTCACCCGGCCCGATGCCTGCCGTGCGCCCGATGCCGGTTCTCTAGCGGAACCTGACGCAACTCAACGCCTCCGGCCATGACCAGCGGCCCACCTGTCGCTGGAGGGATCTGGGGGCTGTCGTAGTCGATACTCCAACGAACACCTGCGACGAGGGCAACGCAGCAGGCGATTGCCAGTAGCGAAATCCATGTGTCCATGTCCTCAGCTCACAGCGAAACCATGTGCTGAACAACGGAATTTGGATAATTCACCGTGGCTGCCTCAAGCGACCACGATAGAATTCACGCACGCTCATCGCGCGATCCAAGACTGCTCGAACGTCATCCAGTATGCGAATGTTTCACATTCACATAGGAGGGAAGATGTCTCAGAACGGGTCCACAATCCCTCGACGGCAACTCGGTCGGCACCTACGCGACCTACGACAGCAGTCCGGCATGACGATCGCCAACGTCGCCAAGGCGATCGAACGGGGCGACTCGACAGTCCAACGGCTGGAGACCGCCGATCCTGCCGTGCGGATACGACTCTGGGACATCGAAGCCATCTGCCGCGTACTCGGTGCCGATGAAACCACGACTGAGGGGCTGAAGGGACTCGCACAGCAGGCCAACACCAAGCATTGGTGGCACGAGTACGGCGATGTGATTCCGGAGGATTTCGATGTTTACATCGGACTGGAAGCCGATGCCAAGAAGCTGACCTCATACGCCGAACTCGTTCCCGGACTGGCACAAACCGCCGACTTTGCACGGTCGCTGTTCACAACCGTCCATCCCGAGGCGACATCCGTCGAGATCGACCGCCGCGTCGAGATCCGCATGAATCGCCAAGTGCTGTTCACCCGCAAAGCACTTCCGATCGAGGTTGACATGGTCCTGGATGAATCGGTGCTGCACCGCGTGATCGGTAGCGCCAAGATCATGGCCACCCAACTCCGTCGCCTCGCCGACCTGAGTACCCGCGACAACTTCTCGATCAGGGTGCTTCCCTTTGCGGCGGGCCTCCCGCTCGGTGACCTGACAGGACCGTTCATCGTGCTGGATTTCGGGATCGATGGAAACGGTCAGATCGTCGAGCCGACCGTCGTCTACGTTGAGAGTTACACGGGAGCAATGTATTTCACTGACCAACGTGTGGTCGAGCGCTATCAACGCGCCGCCGCCAGGCACCGAAGCCTAGCGTTGGGCGAGCAGGCCAGCAGGGATCTGCTCCGCAAGGCAGCAAGGGAGTTCGCAACGTGAACATCGACTGGTCCGAAGCGGAATGGCACAAGAGCACATACAGCGGCGGCAGCGGCGGAGAGTGCGTCGAAGTCGCATTCGCAGGCGGCCGGGTCGGAGTCCGCGACTCCAAGGACCCGGCAGGCCCCAACCTGGTTTTCGCAGGCGCGGATTGGGACGAATTTCTCGGCAGCAAAATCTGGCAACGCTGATCCTGGAGCCGGAAGAACGGTTAGCCACGATGTACAACCTGTCCGGTACGGACACCCGCCTCCGCAACGCCCTATTCCGCAAGAGCACCAAGAGCGGCAACGGCCCCGACTGCGTCGAGGTTGCCTTCCTGGCCGATGGCGATATTGCAGTGCGCCACTCGAAAGCCAGGGACGGACATGTTCTCGTCTACACGCCCGGCGAATGGGATGCCTTCACCGCGGGCGTCCGGGATGGCGAATTCGACCGGCCGTAATCGGCGCGCCGACTACGAGCATGCACTGAGGAACATCAATGCCCGATTCGTCGCACCTCACTGCATGCCGGTGGAGCTCGGAGAGTGTCGGTACTGCTGATTCGTACGCTTGTGCGAGTCGATGCACCGTGATTGACTTGTCTGCCAAAGGATCTGGTGACGCTGGAAGTCTTCGGCGCGCCACGAAAATACCCCTTCCCAGCACGGCTCACGATGGACAAGGAAGGTGCCGTGAAGCTTCTTCTCACCTCCGGTGGTGTCAGCAATCAGAGCATTCGTGACGCACTGGTCGACATGCTGGGCAAACCCATCTCCGAGTCCACTGCTCTGTGCATCCCCACCGCGATGTACGGCGGACTGCCCGGGACCGCTGTCCTGACGTGGCGGCAGATTGCCGGGCAGAGCCCCAACCCCATGGTCGAACTCGGGTGGAAGTCCGTGGGAATGCTGGAGTTGACCGCGCTGCCCAGCATCGACTCAGAGAACTGGGTCCCCATGGTCCGGGAGACCGACGCCCTGCTGGTGTGTGGCGGTGACGTCTTGTATCTGCACCACTGGATGCGCGCATCCGGACTGGCGGATCTGTTGCCTTCGCTGAGCCGGACGGTCTATGTGGGACTGAGCGCCGGCAGCATGGTGATGGCCCCGAATGTCGGGGAAGAGTTCGTCGGCTGGAGGCCGACCGAGGCCGGCGACCACACGCTCGGCATGGTCGGATTCTCGATGTTCCCACACCTGGACAACGTGAGGTGTCCGGAGAACACCATGGCCGACGCCGAGAAATGGGCCGCGCGTATGCCGGTTCCGGGGTATGCGGTCGATGACGAGACGGCTATCAAGGTGGTGGATGGTGCCATCGAAGTCATCTCCGAGGGGCACTGGAAGCTCTTCGACCAGCCAGGTCGATAGTGCGGCCGCCGTTTTCCGCGATCGAGCCCCATGCGTCAGGCTTGCTGGATGTCGGCGACGGCAACCGGATCTACTGGGAAACCAGCGGGAATCCGGCCGGTCGGCCCGTGTTGGCAGTGCACGGTGGTCCCGGTGGCGGTGGACACCGCGGAGCTCGTAAACAGTTCGATCCCAACGTGTTCCGGATTGTCCTGTTCGATCAGCGCGGTTGTGGTGAGAGCCTGCCGCACGCCTCCGATCCCCGCGTTGACATGGCACATAACACCACTGAACATCTGTTGGCCGATATGGAGCGGTTGCGTGAGCACCTCGTTATCGAGCGCTGGGTGCTCTACGGCGGTTCGTGGGGTTGCACCCTCATCCTCGCCTACGCCGAGCGTCACCCGGAGCGGGTCATCGGAATCGTGCTGGTCGGGGTGACCATGGCTCGTCCACAGGAGATCGACTGGCTCTACGGCGGACTGCGGCTACTCCTACCGATCGAGTGGGAACGATTCCGGAGCGAGGCACCCGCCGCATACCGGGGCGGAAATCTGGTCGAGGGCTACAGGCAGTTGATGGAACATCAGGATCCGGCTGTGCGCGAGCGGGCCGCGCGAGAGTGGTGCGCCTGGGAGGATGCGGTGATCGCACATGAAACCCTGGGCGCGCCAGGTCAATACAGTGCGAAGCTCGATGCGGCGCGCTTGGCTTTCGTGCGGATCTGTACTCACTATTTCGCACACGCGGCCTGGCTCGACGACGACCGGTTACTGCGTGACGCACACCAGCTTGCCGGAATCCCCGGCATCCTGATCCATGGCCGACTCGACCTGTCCGCGCCGGTGCGCACGGCCTGGGAACTCGCGCAAGCCTGGCCAGACGCGGAACTGCGGATCATTGACGACTCCGGGCACACTGGCAGCCCGGCCATGGTGGCGAGCATCTACGATGCCGTCGCCCGATTCGCCGATTGAGCCCTGTTCAGCTCGGGTCGGAGCCTCGGATGGTGGCCAACCAGGTCGCTGCTGCCGCCGCGACCAGTGTCGCGGCCACGAAGGCCGACCACCCGCCGCCCGATGCGTACACCCACAGCAAACCCGCGAACGGGCCGACGACCGCCGATTGTGCGTCCAACAGGAGTCTGCGGCCAAGTCCGGTGCGCGTCAGCGCTTCCGGGTCCGGCCGCACCGGATTGTCGATCAGCCGACCCACCGGCTCCGAATTGCGTACTCGCCCGGACGGATACACCCGATGCCCTTCGACGAACACCATCCGCCCGGCCAATTCGGCCGAGTCCTGCGTGAGCGTCACCAGTTTGGGATCGAAATACACCGGCAGCCAACGGTCCCTCCCGCCTACGGTGAATTCCAGCCAGGACCGGCTGACAAGCCGATGCTGCTGTCGCACCCGCCGCACCGCCACCTCACGGCGCTCGGCCCCGCCGGGCACCCCGACGGGTAGATACCCGAGCGCCATCGCGAACCGAAACCCTGTGTAACCCAGGATGATCAGGGTGACAGTGCCGAGCATGGCCACCTGGTCCGGATCGGCGAACGGGACCCAGGCGAGCGTGATCGCCAGGGTCCCGATCGTCACGAGCGCCGGATAGGCCAGAGGCTGACCCATCCGGGAATTCACTTCAGGAAGCCGATTTTCGTGTAGTCCAGGCTCAGCAGACCGGGCGCACCGTAATTGGCGAGGTTAGCGCGCACGCCGATATTGGCCGGCGACTGGATCAGCGGCAGGGAGTGTCCCTCTTCGAAGACCTTCTTGTCGACCTGGTTGGCCATTTCCATCGCCTTCTGCGGATCCAGCTCGGAGACGGTCTGCTCGATCAGGTTGTTGATCTCCTCGGAGCCGATGTGGCCGTAGTTGCCCTGCCAGTCGTCCGGGTGATAGCCCCAGATCTGGTCGAGACTGCCGAGCGGGAACAGATCACCGACCCAAACGAACTGCGCTACATCGAAATCACCGGTCTTGATGTACTTGGGGAAGAAGTCCTGCCCCGGCTTGGTGTCGATGGTGAGCTTCACGCCGATCCGGTCGAGGTTCTGCTGCATGATCTGCGCCAGCTGCACCCAGTAGTCCTGGTTGTACATGACGTCGCGGATCTCGAGTTTGCGACCGTCCTTTTCCCGGGTACCGCCGCCGGGCGGGACCTTCCAACCAAGAGCATCGAGTTCCTTGGCCGCGGCGTCGGGGTCGAAGCCCAGCGAGTTGTCCTGGTAGCCCTTTTGGTTCGTGAGGTAGATGTGGTTGTTGAGCGGCTTGGGATCGATGACCAGACCGTTCTCCATGGCTGTCGCGATGCCCTGCCGGTCGATGGCCTTGCTGATGGCCACCCGGAGCGCGGGATCGGCCAGGATGGAACCGGGCGCGCCGTTGAAGGTCAGGTGCGACCACTGGCTGCTGTTGGCCCGCCGGATGGCGACGCCCGCGGTGCCTTGGGCGGACTTGAGTTCGTCGCGGCTCGCCAGGCCTACGGCGTCGATCTCATTGTTCTGCAGCGCGGGAACCATGGCCTGGGCGTCGAGGACGCTGAAGGTGATGGTGTCCAGTTTCGGTGTATTACCCCACCATTTCGGATTGCGGCCCAGCGTGATTCGACCCTGTCCACGATCGACGGACTGGACGATGAACGGGCCCGCGCTGGCACCCATGGCATTCACGAAGCCCGTGTTGAATGCTTCGGGGGTCCCCGTCACGGATTTCGGGTAGAGGAAGCTGTTGCCCGCGAACTGGCCCCGCCATTCACCGAAATGCTTGTTGAAAGTGACAACGGCCTGGCGATCGTCGACGCCGCGCTCAACCTTCTCGACACGGTCCCAGCCTTGGGTGTTGTTGATCTGGAAGGCCTTGTTCCGCCCGCTCAGCGCATTGGCTTGCGCAGAGATGTCTTCCCAGGTGATCGGGGTGCCGTCCGACCAGATCGCCTTGGGATTGATGGTATAGACGACCGTCTCGGGGTTGGAATTGGTGAGCTGGACGTCGGTGAAGTAGTCGGTGTCCACCGAGAGGTTACCCGCCGCATCGGATTTGAACGCTCGCGGCATCGTCGACCGTTCGACGCCCATGACCTCAGCGTCGTTACCGTCGATTTGGAGAGTGTTCCAATTGGAGGGAAGCGCGGAGATCGCGAGCCGCAGATTGCCGCCATCACGTAGGTCAGCGACATCATGAGGGTTGATGTCGCTGGTGGATCCGAGGTCGGATGCCACCGCGCTGGAATTGTCGTTGCCGCCACCGCAGCCGGTCGCGACAATCGACACGGCCACCAGTGGGACCGCGAGCTTGATCCCGATCGAGCGAATCCTCACCGGTTGCTCCTTCCGTCGGAGTTCTGCTGGAACATTGTCCGCCCTATCCCGAGACGACCGGGACCGGTACGGCGTCGATGAGAGCACGGGTGTACTCATGCCGAGGATCGGCGAAGATCTGTTCGGCCGCACCGTATTCGACGATCTGACCGCGATACATGACGGCGATGTCGTGAGCGAGGTTGCGTACCACCGAGAGGTCGTGGGATACGAACAGGTACGACAATCCGCGCTGGGCCTGCAAGTCGCGCAACAGGTTCAGCACGCCTGCCTGAATAGACACATCCAGCGATGAGACCGGTTCGTCCAGCACCAGGATTTCCGGATCCAGTGCGAGGGCACGCGCGATATTGATGCGCTGCTTCTGTCCACCGGAGAAATCGGCCGGATAGCGGTCGGCGTGTTCGGGACGCAGGCCCACCAGACTCAGTAATTCCTTGACCCGGCGCTGAATTTCATCGTTCGGACGACCGTTCACGCGCAGCGGTTCGGCCAGGGCGTCGAAGATCGGTAGCCGGGGATCCAGTGACGCGGACGGGTCCTGGAACACGATTTGCATCTTGCGGCGTATCTCGCGGCGACGTGCCTTGGTCAGCGTGGCGACATCGTTGCCCAGCACCTCGATGGTGCCGCTCTCCGGCGTGAGCAACTCCATGATCTCGGTCAGCGTGGTCGACTTCCCGGAACCGGATTCGCCGACCAGTGCGAGAGTGCGGCCCGACCTGATTTCGAAGCTGACACCATCCACCGCCTTCACCTCGCCGATACGGCGTTTGAAGACCACGCCCTTGGTGAGCGGAAAGGTCTTCCGCAACTCCGAAACTCGCAACACCACTGAGTCATCGGTGGGCTGGGGTTCTTCCGCAGGCGGCGCCTCGCGCCGGTAGGCCGCGAAGAGGTCCGTGCTCCCGATCTCGGCGACGCGAATGCAAGCGGCCCGATGCCCGGGCTCGGTGTCCCGCAGCGGCGGTTCCGCCGCGTGGCATTCTTCGATCGCGACCGGGCAGCGCGGTGCGAACGGGCAGCCGGGTGGTAACGCGTGCATGGCGGGCGGCGCACCCACGATGGGGACCAGTGGTGTGCGCGCTGGACCGTCCAGTCGCGGAATGGAACTCAGCAGACCGACCGTGTACGGCATCCGTGGCGCAGCGAAAAGGTCAGTGGTGCGGGCAGTTTCCACGATCCGGCCGGCGTACATGACAGCCACCCGATCCGCCAGGGTGGCCGCGATACCCATGTCATGGGTAATGAAGACGACTCCCGCGCCTGTGATGTCGCGTGCCTTACGCAGCAGACTCAGGATCTGCTTTTGCACAGTGACATCCAGTGCGGTGGTCGGCTCGTCGCAGATGATGAGCTCGGGATCGTTGGCGATGGCCATGGCGATCACCACACGTTGACGCATACCGCCGGAGAACTCGTGTGGAAAGGCCCTGGCCCGAACCCCGGCATCGGGGATACCGACCAGATCGAGCAGTTCCACCGCTCGGTCGGCGGCCTCCTGCTTGCTCATCTTTCCATGTGCGAGCAGGGCTTCCGCGATCTGATCGCCGATCCGATAGACGGGCGTCAGCGCGGAGAGCGGGTCCTGGAAAACCATCGAGATCTTGCTGCCGCGCAATGTGGACAGCTGTCGATCGCCCATTCCGAGCAGTTCCTGCCCGCGCAGGCGGATGGAACCGCGCACTCGGGCCTGGTCCGGGAGCAGTCCCATGACCGCCAGCGACGAAACCGACTTGCCCGAACCGGATTCCCCGACGATGGCCAATACTTCACCGTCCTGCACGGTGTAGCCGACACCGCGCACGGCGTCGATGCGACCCTCCTCGCCGGGGAAGGAGACGTGAAGATCGGTGACCTCGAGCAGTGGGGCGGTGGTAGCGCGACCCGTCCTATCTGTCATGCCTGGGCCTTTCCGGCGGTGTCGCCCTTGCTCGCACGACGGGTGGCGCTCTTGTCCGCACGGTCCTTCCGATTGGCCCTGGCCCGGCTCGCATTCGGATCGAAAGCATCGCGCAGGCCGTCCCCGACCAGGTTGGCGCACAATACGATCGCGATGAGGAGGGCGCCTGTGAACATGAACAGCCACGGGTAGGTCAGTGCCGACTTGGTGCCCGAGGCGATCAGCGAGCCGAGCGATACGTCCGGCGGCTGGACACCGAATCCCAAGAAGCTGAGCCCGGTTTCGCCGAGGATCGCCGCACCGATCGCGAGGGTTGTGTCGATGATGAGAATGGAGGCGATGTTCGGCAGGATGTGTGTGGTGATCACCGTCCGTGTGGACGCGCCCATATACCGTGCAGCTCGGACGAATTCACGATCGCGCAGGCCGAGGGTCATGCCGCGGACCATCCGGGCGCTGATCATCCAGCCGAAACCGCCGAGCAGCAGGATCAGCAGCGCGATGCTGCCGCTGCCCTTCGTGCGCGGCGCGAACAGCGCCACGATGATGAAGCTCGGCATCACCAGCAACAGGTCGACCACCCACATGATGATCGTGTCGGTCAGTCCGCCGAGCAGTCCCGCGATGGATCCGGTGAAGGCTGCGATGAGGGCCGACATGAATGCCACCGAGAAACCGATGATCAACGACTTCTGCATGCCGCGCAGCGTTTGCGCGAGCATGTCCTGCCCGATCTGGGTGGTGCCGAACGGGTGTCGTGCGCTGGGCGGCTGCAGCAGGGCCGTGTAATCGATCTGCTGGTAGTCGTATTTCAGGAAGGGCGGCAGCGCGAAGGCCAGGATCACCATCAGCGCCAGGATCGCCAGGCTGACGACCGCGGGCTTGTTGCGCAGAAATCGTCGCACTACCAGTTTGCGACGGCCGGCCGCGGCGGGCTCGGGCGTGCCCCCTGCGATGAGTTCTGTCTCGGTCATCAGGCACGCACCCTGGGGTCGAGAATCGCGAGGACGATATCGGAGAGCAACCCGGACAGCAGAATCACCAGGGCGACGAACGCGGTGATCGTCACCACCGGGTAGAGATCCTGAGCATTGATGGAATCGACCAGCCATTCACCTACGCCATGCCAGCCGAAGATCTTCTCGACGAAGGCCGCGCCGGTGATCAATCCACCGAAGCCGTAGGCGAACAGCGTCGCCATAGGAATCAGCGCGGTTCGCAGACCGTGCTTGTACAGAGCCCTCGACCGGGTCAGACCCTTGGCACGGGCTGTCCGGATGAAGTCGCTCTGCAGCACGTCCAGCATGGCGTTGCGCTGGTAGCGGCTGTAGCTGGCGGCCGCGCCGAGAATCAGTACCAGGGTCGGTACAGCCATGTGCTGCACCCGGTCGACGAACTGGTTCCACGTGCCGTGCACCGCATTCGCCGAAGTCTCGCCGGTGTAGTAGAAGATCTGTGTCCCGGATGCCGTATTGATCTCCAGCGCACCGTATTTCAACAGTGTCGCGAGCAGGAACACAGGTGTGCTGAGAATGAGAAGCGACAGGATCGTGGTGAGGTAGTCACTGATCTTGTACTGCCGGATCGCGCCCGCCGCACCGACCAGAATGCCGAGCAGTGTGCCGAGCACGGATCCGATGATGAGCAGCCGCAAGCTGGTCCCGATCCGGCGTGGCAGCTCCTCGCTGACCGGTTGCCCCGCCAGCGTTTTGCCGAAGTCACCGTGTAGGACGACGCCGCCGACCCAATCCGCATACCGGTGCGGGATCGGCATGTCCAGCTTCAGTTCGGTGCGCTTCTGGTCGATCACGTACTGTTCCGGGCGCGGATTGCGCTGCTCCAGGGCCTGGAGTGGATTGAAGGTCAGTGATGCCAGGGCAAAGGTCAGGAACGATGCCAGCACCAGCAGCACGACATAGTTCAGCGCACGTCGCAGCAGAAAACCGGCCATCATTCCCTTTCGGGGTCGAGTACTGACCCCAGATCATAGGGAGTGGAAAGCGTAAACGCGGGGTACGGAGGGGAGACGCTCCGGCAATCGGTGTGTTATTGGGTGTGGCTCTCGGGATGCAACGGGGGTGGAGGGCCTTGACCGGGCGGGGTGCCGGAAAGGTCTCGTTTGTACGGCATCGTCCGTAATCCACGGGCGCACGGGATGCGGCTCGAGGCAGGATGGAGTAGGTGACGCTCTTTCACCTGCCCAAACCCAAGATGGTTGCCTCCGATGTGGACGGCACGCTCATCGACCACCGTGAGCAGGTCAGCGCGCGTACGAAAGCCGCGATCGGGGCGCTCATCGCGGATGGGGTGCCGTTCGTGCTCGCTACGGGGCGGCCGCCGCGGTGGATCGATCCGGTGGTCGACGGGCTCGGATTCGCGCCGCTGTGCGTGTGCGGCAACGGTGCGGTGATCTATGACAGCGCGAGCGATCGGGTGCTGGACACCCGGACGCTGGATATCGAGACGCTGACGTGGGCCGCGGATCTGGCCGAGCGGCTGCTGCCGGGGTGCGGGCTGGCCGCCGAGCGGGTCGGGGTCAGCGCGCACGACGCGGCGACGCCGCAGTTCGTGAGTTCGCCGGAATACGAGCACGCTTGGCTCAACCCGGACGACACGCAGGTCTCGCGCGCCGAGGTCATCTCCGCCTCCGCGATCAAGATGCTGATCCGCCTACCCGGCACCTCGAGCGCCGTCATGCGGACCGTCCTGGAACCACACCTGGCCGGGCGCGCCGATCTGACCTACTCGACGGACAACGGCCTCATCGAACTGTCGGCCCCCGGTGTCAGCAAGGCGACCGGCCTGGCCACCATCGCCCAGCGCCTCGGCGTCCAGCACAGCTCCCTGATCGCCTTCGGCGACATGCCCAATGACGTCCCCATGCTCCTCATGGCGGGCCACGGCGTGGCCGTGGCCAATGCCCACCCCGAGGCCATCGCCGCCGCCGACGAGGTGGCCCCGTCCAACTCCGAGGACGGCGTCGCCCGCACCCTCGAACGCTGGTGGGCCTGAACAACACCGCGTCATCCCGGCCGAGCACAGGCCGGGATGACGCAGTGGCTTCCTAGTTGGAGGGTTGCCCGGCCAGGGGTTCGGGGGCGGGGGTGCCCAGGGCGGGGATGGGCTTGCCGGGGGCGGGGTCCTGAACCGCGCCGTAGTTCTTCAGGACCGTGGTGACTATTCCGGTGAGCTTGTTGAAAATCAGTGCGCCGTTCTGGAAGTCGGCGCGCACACCGTCCTGGACGGCGTACTCGTTGCTCGAGGGCAGGCCCAGAATGCCGGTGGCCGCGCCCAGTTGCAGGAAGCGTTCCAGGATCTTGCCGACCACCGAGAAGATCTGCCCGGACGGGTTCGAATACACGTAGCCGTTGGCGAACTGCCCGTACTGGCCGCCGTCGGCCAGCGCCACCGGCTCCGCTTTCGGTTGTCCCAGTGGGCCGTTCGCGCCGCCCTGATCGTTCCAGTACCGCGCGACCGGACTGCGGTCGAGCATGTTCAGGATCTTCTGGGTCAGATCGGCGAGAGCGGTCAGGTCGGCCTGATCGCCCTGATTGGCATCGGGGGCGGGGGAGGGTTGCGGGTTGCCGGCGTTCTGGCCGGGGCGCACGCGCGGGGTGGTCGTCGGGGTGGCCGCGCTCGTACTGCCCGCCGTGTCCTCGGCGATCTGCCGGATCTTGTCCATCAGCGCGTAGGCGGCGTCACCGGGGCAGGTGGTGTTGCCGACATCGCGGTGCGCGAAGATGTTCGGCAGCTTGACCGCCTGTCCGAGAGCGTATTTCGTGTAGTCGCTGCCCTCGGAGTACATGGTGGTGGAGCCCTCGGGATCGAGTCCGGCGACCTTGGCCCGCCAGCCGATGTACTTGCCGATCGCCTGGATCGACACGTCGGTCGGGGCCTCGTCCTCGTAGTCGCCCATGAGCGCGACACCGGCGGTATTGATATTGAATCCGCCCGCGTGCGCGCCCTCGACCGGGCGGTCCAGCCCGCCGTAGCGGCCCTCGAAGATCTGGCCGTACTTGTCGACCAGCGCGTTGTAGCCGATGTCGCACCAGCCCAGCGTCTTCGCGTGATAGGCGTAGATGGCGCGCACGATGCCCGCGGACTCGGCCTTGGTGTAGTCGTTGCGGCCCGCGGTGTGGTGCACGGTGATCGCGGAGACGCCGTCGTCGTAGGTGGGTTCCTCGCAGCGCAGCGATTCGTCCGCGCCCCACTGGGCCCGGGTGATCACCTTGGGACCGCCGCCGGGCAGCGGCGCGGCCACCGTGGAGAGGTTCTCGTCGATGCTGCCGCGGCCCGGATCGATGAGCACCGCGGCCAGCTTCTCCAGATTGATCTGCGCCGGATCGGCCGAACCGTCGTCCAGCGGTTTGGGTTCGGCGGGTGCGGAGACCGGCTTGCGGGTCACCAGCATCTGCACGGTCTTGGTATTGCCGACGTAGATGGGCTCGGTGCCGATGCGCTTGCCCGCCACCGGACGGTCCTTGCCGTTCTCGGTCTCGGCGTCGTACCAGGGACCCCAGGTGCCGTCCGGCCGCTGGGCGCGGAGCTTGGTGGTGGTGCCGATCAGGTCCTGTGCGGCGGTGAGCGCGACCATGCTGAACGGGGTGTCGCGGGTCAGCTCCTTGACCTGCGCGCCGACCTTGTCGGCCAGCTCGCTGGGGACCGCACCGGGGGTGAGCGCCGGAGTGCTGTCGCCCGTGAGGCCGGGCACCGGATCGGTGGAATCGACCGGGCCGGTCGGTGATTCGGCGACCGGGGTATCGGGCATGGGCTCCGCGATGAAGCCGGGGGTACCGGCCGCGGGGCTCTGCGGGGGGATCTGGCTGGAAGTGGCCGCCGGTGCGGCCGGGCGAGTCGGGCTCGGCGTCGCGGCCGGGCGGCTCGGGCTGGGGATGGCGGCGGGCGTGGACGGGCGGGTGGAACTCGGCAGGGCGGGTGCGGTGCCGTCGGGCTGGGGTGAGGAATTCAGCCGGGGCAGCGGAATCTCACTCGGAAGCTGCACGCCCGGAATGAGATTCGGCGGAACCTGGATCGATCTGGGCAGCGGCAGCATCCGCAGATCGGAGAGGTGGAGGTCGGGCAGATTCAGCCCGGTCAGCTCCCGGAGCGGCAGGACGATGTCGGGCGCCGAAGCCAGGGCGACTTCGGCCATTTGCGCAGGTATAGCTGCCAGATTGCTCTCGTCTGCGGGCCGGACATCTCGGGAATCGGTCAGCGCCAGGACGCCGACGGGCGCGGCCAGCGCGAGGACGGTGACAATCGGGAGCGCGATGGTGGGTTTCGGTCTGCGATACGGCACGAGCATCTCCCATTCGAGGTAAATCCGTCTAACCGCGCCCGGAGCACAAGCTTGCTCATTGGCGCATCAGCGATCACACTAGTCCCTACTGTCACATTCCCTGAACGTATGGTTGAGGCTTAGCTTTGGGTAACTCGAATGTAGCTTCGGCTCTCGACAGAACGGGTATGACATGCCGAACGGGTACCTAGCCCAGCGCCGTAGACGGCGCGGTCTGCTCACCCTGTCCCTGGTCGCCGCGGCCACCACCGGCGGCGCCGCGATCCTGCTCTGGGCCTGGCCCGACAACGCTTTCCACTTCACCGCCGCGGGGGGTCACGGCCGCGGCCTGAGCCAGAACGGCGCCTTCGACAAGGCCGTCGCAGGCTGGACCGCCGACCGCATCCTGGCCAACTACTACTCCGGCGCCGAACTCGCCGACATCGGCCCGACCACGGTCCGCGTCCGCCTCATGGAGCAGGACGACAAGACCCTCGACATCGCCTCCGACTCCGTCTTCTTCGTCGCCGGTCGGCGCGTGATCCCCGGCCAGGCAGCACATTTGACGCCCACCGCGTCCGGCGCCGACGTCACCATCACCCAGGGCTGCGACGGCGCGAACCTCTGGCAGGGCTCCACCGACGACCCGTGGGCCTACCCCGTCGCCGACGGCACCGACCGCCCCGCCAACGAACAGCTCGAGATCTGCGGCGGCAACGCCTACCGCGGCGTCCTGGGCGTGGCCCTCGACAACGGCTCCCCCCGCACGGTCAATGACCTCGACCTCGACGACTACCTCAAGGGCGTGGTCCCCGCCGAAATGGTCCCGGACTGGGCCGATCAGGGCGGCGCCGAAGCCTTGCGCGCCCAGGCCATCGCCGCGCGCTCCTACGCGCTGGCCGAACAGCGCTACTCCTACGCCCAAACCTGCGACACCACCGACTGCCAGATGTACCTGGGCACCGACAAGGAAGACCCCCGCACCACCGCCGCCGTCGAGGCCACCTCCGGTCAAGTCCTCACCCGCGACAACCGCATCCTCCGAGCCGAATACTCCGCGGCCCCCGACGGCGGCCTCCCCACCCCCGCCACCGCCATGGAAGTGGGACCCGCCGTCACCGACTTCCCGGCGGCCACCCCCACCCTCCCCAACCTCCCGTTCCTGAATCCGCAGACCCCGGAAAACCAGTCCGCCCCAACGGAATCGGACCCCACCACCCCGGACGCCACCGCCCCGGCTCCCACCTACACGGATCCGACCAACACCACCCCGGGCGCCGAAACCCCCACCGCCCCGGGCAATTCCCCCCAGGTGCGCCCCACCCCCAACAACCGCACCCGGGTCAACATCCCCCTCCCATCCCTCCCCAACCTCGGCAGCGTCGACCCGAACTCGATGCTCTCCGACTCCCGCTGGGCCCCGGGCCAGGCCAGCCCCGAACCGGTCAAGCCGGTCCTCCCCACCGCAACCCCGGCCCCCCGCACGGCCTCCACCCCGACCCCGCCGACCTCCCCGTATTCGAACCCCGCCACCGCGCCGCTATCGCCTGCGGTGCTCCCGCAGTAGTTCGCCCGAGTTCGTCTGCGGCCCCCGAGTTCGTCTGCGGTGCAAGGAAAGTAGCGGTGCTCTCGAAAAGAGGGCACCGCCTTTTCGGGTTCACTCCAAGGAGAGGTCGCCGAGGGATTCGGCGAACTTGCGGAGCAGGGGGATGAGGGTTTCGCGGTCGGTGGGGGAGAGGGCGGTCAGGAGGCGTTGTTCGTTTGCGATGTGCAGGGGGAGGATTCGGTCGACGAGTTCGCGGCCGGTGTCGGTGAGGTGGACTCGGATGGCGCGGCGGTCGGTGGGGTCGGGGACGCGGTCGACCCAACCCTTGGCGGTCAGGCGGTCGATGCGGTTGGTGATGGCGCCGGAGGTGATCATGGCGGCCTTGTTGAGAGCGCCTGCGCTGAGGCCGGATTCGTCGCCGGAGCGGCGGAGGGTGGCCAGGACGTCGAATTCCCAGCGTTCCAGGCCGTGGGTGCGGAAGAAGTCGGTGAGTTCGCGGTCGACCAGGCGGCCCAGGCGGGAGAGGCGGCCGAAGATTTCCATGGGGGCGGTGTCGACGTCGGGGCGTTGCTGACGCCAGGCGGCGGTGATCTGGTCGACGGCGTCGGGCACCGGCGGGCTCCTCTCGGGACGGAATAAATCTTAACGTTGAGATACTTGACGGTGAGGTATCACTGATGGTGTTATCTCAACGTTGAGATTATCAATGAGGAGCTATCGATGACCACCTCACGCGCTGGAGCCGCCGGACTCGCCGGGACGCTCGCCCTCACCGGGCTCGCGCCGCTGGTGTGGGGGTCGACCTACGCCGTAACCACTACCTTCCTGCCGCCCGAGCGGCCGATGTTCACGGCCGTCATGCGAGTGCTGCCCGCGGGGCTGCTGTTGCTGGCGATGACGCGGAAACTGCCGCACGGCCAATGGATTCCGCGCGCGCTCGCGCTCGGCGGACTGAATATCGGGATCTTCACGGCACTGCTGTTCGTCGCGGCCTACCGGCTCCCGGGCGGGGTCGCCGCGGTCGTCACCGCCTCCGCGCCGCTGTTCGCGGTGGGCTTCGCGGCCCTCGCCGGGAATGAACGGCTCACCGCCCGCAAGGTGCTGGCGGCAGTCATCGGACTGGCCGGCGTCGCGCTCGTGGTCCTGCGAGCCACCGCCACTCTCGACACCCTCGGCGTCCTCGCAGGTTTGGGCGCGGCCGTGGCCATGGGCAGCGGCACCGTGCTGACCAAACTGTGGGGCCGCCCGGACGGGGTGACGCCCTTGGCCATGACCGGCTGGCAGCTGACCGCGGGCGGCTCGATGCTCCTGCCGATCGCCGCGATCGTGGAGGGCGCGCCGCCCGCGCTGGACGCCCGCAATATCGGCGGCTACCTCTACCTCGGCCTGATCGGCACCGCTCTCGCCTACGCGCTGTGGTTCCGCGGCATCGCCAAGACCAATGCCACCTCGGTGACCTTCCTCGGCCTGCTCAGCCCGCTGTCGGCGACCGTCATCGGCTGGGCCGCGCTCGGCCAGTCGCTGGCTCCGCTGCAGGTGCTGGGAATGCTCATCGTGCTGGGCGGCCTGCTGCTCGGCCAGACCGGAACCGCGCCCCGCGCACCGGAACCCGCGCCGGACACCACGGCGGAAACCACCAAGACCAGTCTCCCGGCCTGACCGGAACCCCTCGAAGGAGCGAAAGACCATGCAGATCACAGTGTTCGGAGCCAGTGGAGACGCGGGAAGCCGCGTCGTCACCGAGGCGTTGCGCCGCGGCCACCGGGTGCGGGCCGTCGCCCGCCACGCGGACCGGCTGCGCGATCTACCCGAACAGATCGAGGTGTGGACGGCCGACGCCACCGATCCCACCGAGGTGGAGAAGGCCAGCGCCGGCAGCGATGTCGTGATCAGCACGACCCGCCCGGCGGTGGGCAGCGAGCACGAACTCGCCGAGGTGGCCGCGGCCCTGCTGGAAGGCTTGGCGGACAGCGGAATTCGGCTCCTGGTGATCGGCGGCGCGGGCAGTCTCACCGTCGCCGGGACCGGGAAGCTGCTCACCGAGCAGCCCGGATTCCCCGCCGAACTCATCCCCATCGCCGAGGGCGGCAACCGTCAGCTGGAGGTGTTCCGCACGACCACGCACGACGTGAACTGGACCTACTTCAGCCCGGCCGCCCTGTTCGAGCCCGGCGAGCGGACCGGCGTGTTCCGTCTCGGCGCCGACGAGATGCTGGTCGACGCCGAGGGCAATTCCTCGATCTCCATGGAGGACATGGCGATTGCCCTGCTCGACGAGATCGAGCAGCCCCGCCACCACCGCACCCGCCTCACGGTCGGATACTGAAAACCCTGACCGGACAATGAGAACGGGGCGTGACCGAATCCGGTCACGCCCCGTTCGCCGTATGAGATCAGGCGATGCGGAAGCCCGCGCCCGCCCCGCCGTGGCGGTCGATGTCGGCCAGCACCGCGGTGATGTTGGTGGCCAGCTCCGGCTCGTGGATCAGGTTGCCGCCGCCCTCGCACAGCGGCAGCTCGATGTCGATCGGCCCGGCCTTGAAGTCGGTGCCCGCCACCACCATTCCGACCAGCTGGTCGCCGCGCAGCACGGGCGCGCCGGAGTCGCCGTGGTTGGCGCACACCTGGCTGCGGAAGGTCAGGGCCCGGCTCTCCCACACCGGTCCACAGGTGAAGCCGGTGGTGCGGCCGTTCTTGCAGACGTTCTCGCCGACCTGCGGCGGCGCGCCGACCGAGTTGATCACCGACTGCGCGACCTGGCGGGTCGGGATCACCCGGTCCGCGTTGAAGACGATGATGCCCCAGTCCATGTCCTCGCTCTTCTCGGCGACCACGCCGATGCCGCCGCTGCGGGTGTACTCGGCCGCGACGCGCGCGCCGACCTCGCCGCAGTGGCCGGCGGTCAGGCCGACGAGCTGGTTCCTGTTGTCGTAGCCGACGGCCGTGAGGGTGCAGTCGCTGACCGAGTCCGTGGTCGTGAGGTCCTCGACGTAGACACCGGAACCGCCGCCGAGCGTCACCGGCGGGGCCGCGTTCGCGGGGCCGGCGAACAGGAGCGTGGAGCTGACAGCGGCGGCGGCGATGGCCGCCACGCGCAGAACTCGGGCGCGGCCCGCAGAGAACATTGGATTTTCCTCATCCCCCGAAAATCGAATTCGTGCGCGCGGGGAAATCGGGAGGCCGCCGGCGCGCACGCGGAGCATGTCATGCCCGCAACCGGGTTGCAAGTCGCCTCGCGGATGACCGATCCGGTTACCCATTCGGAACGCTTTGCCCGGCAGCGGGTTCCGAGTGACCGAAACGCGCTTGGTCGTGTCGGCGCTCCGTGATAGAACTCCGGGCAGTGGTGATCGCACCACGGAGGGCAACCGGAGCGGCCTATTCCGCCGCTTCCGAATGGGGAGAATTTTCTAATGGCTTTTTCGGGCAAACTCGCCCTGACCATGTTCGTTTCCGCTGCCGCGGTGCTGGTTTCGTCGCTGGGGGCGGGAACCGCGAGCGCCGAGCGCGGTCCGAACGGCTCGCTGTACGGCTCGCTGGCGCTGAGCACCGACGGCGGCCTGTTCTACGGCGCGGCCTGGAACTACCCGAACTGGGGGAGCTCGGACGCCGACGCGATCGGCCAGTGCGCCCACCGCGGTTGCACGGTCGTGGCGCAGTTCCGGGACGGCTGCGGCGCCATCGCCGAAAGCGCCGATCACAACTACTACTACGGCGGTTCGGGCAGCAACCGCGCCGAGGCCGAGCAGGACGCCATGACCCGGCTCACCAACTACCTGCCGCAGCCGACGGGCTTCTTCGGCAGCTCCGCCCCGGCGAAGCAGTCCGTGCACATCCGCTACACCCAGTGCACCGACGGCGCGTAGATTAAGGCTTGACCTTGACGTTGCGTCAACTTGCATCCTGAATTCATCGAGGTGAACGAGAGGATACGAAAGGCCGGAACGTGAACGCCGAATGGTCCATCCAGGAATTGGCCAAAGTGGCCCGCACCACCAGCCGCACCCTGCGGCACTACGGTGAGCTCGGGTTGTTGCCGCCCACCCGGATCGGATCCAATGGCTATCGCTATTACGACCAGGAATCCCTCGTTCGGTTGCAGCGCATCCTTTTGCTCCGGGAACTCGGCCTGGGCCTGCCGGCCATCGCCGAAGTCCTGCACGGGCAAAAGAACACCGCCGCCGCCCTGCGCACGCATCTGGAATTGCTGAAAAACGAGCAGGACCGGATCGCGCGCCAAATCGCCTCGGTGCAAACCACATTGCGCAAGACGGAAGCAGGTGAGCAACTCATGGCAGACGAAGTATTCGACGGGTTCGACCACACCCGGTACAAGGACGAGGTCATCGAACGCTGGGGCCAGGACGCGTACGAGAAGGGTGATCGCTGGTGGCGCTCGATGAGCGTCGCCGAGCAGAAGGCGCACATCCGGACGCACGAGGACATCGCCGCCGACTACGCCCGCGCCCACACGGCGGGCCTAGCGGCCGACAGCGACGAGGTGCAGGCCATCGTGCAGCGGCACTACGACTGGATCGGCAGCTCGCCCTCGGGCGGGCCGGTCAACGCCCAGTACTTCAACGGGCTCGCGGATATGTACGTGGGTGATCCGCGATTCGCCCAGAACTACGACAAGTACGGCGAGGGCAATGCCGAGTACGTCCGCGCCGCGATCCGGGTGTACTCCGCCACTCGGCTCTAGTCGGGAAAACGCACCGCCGCAGCCCCTTTCGGTGACCGCCGAAAGGGGCCGCGGCGTCTTCCATACCTCCCCGGAATAACACGTTCGCCCATGTCAGCGGCCCGGAGTAGAGTTCGCGCCAGAGTGTGAGGGGAGGAGACCCGATGAGTTACCCGTATGAAAAATCCGGACAAACCGGGCCAGAGGATCAGCCGCAGCCGGGCTTCGCGCCGGTGGAATATCCGCCGCAGTCCAGCTATCAGCAGCAGCCGTATCCGGGCCAAACCGGCGCGCCGGCACCGGGTTTCGCGCAGCAGCCGGGATATCCGATGCCCGCCTACCCGGCCGGTCCCATGCCCGCGTATCCCGCCGGGGCGGGATACGCGCCCTACGGCGTGCCGGTGGCCCCGAGCGGCGGCACCGCCATCACGGCCGGCGTGCTGGCGATCATCGTGGGTGTGCTCTCACTGATCGCGGGGGTGTTCATGCTCATCGCCTCGGCCGTCGTCACCGACCGCAGTGAGTACCGCACCAGCTCCAGCGACAGCGAGCTCTTCGGCGTCCTGATCGGAATCGGAATCCTGGTGCTGGTGGTCGGCGTGGTGTGGTGCGTCGGCGCGACACTGCTGTTCATGCGCAAGACGGCCGGCCGGATCATGTTGATCGTCATGTCCTCGATCGCGATCGTGCTCGGCCTGATCAGCCTGGTCGGCCGCCCCGGGGCGGGAGTCATCGGACTGCTCATGTCCATCCTGATTCTGGTCTTCGCCGCGGTGCCGCCGACCGGCCGCTGGATCGAGGCCGGGAAGCAGACACCCGTTCCGCCGCAGCAGGCCTACTACCCCTACTACTGATCACGCCGCGCACATGGACTGCATGACCCCGCGCAGGATCGGCGCGCCGTAGGTGGCGGGCGCGAAGGCGATGGTCTCCGCGATGCCCAGCGGCGTCGTGATGGTCGAGGCCACGCCGGTGAACCCGGCGAGGGTGTTGCCGACGGTCAGCAGCAGGCTGGTGGTGTCGAGCGCGAAGGTGATGAGCGAGAAGACGTTCTCCACCTTCACATCCGCCAGCGCCACGGTGTCGAGCGCGCGGCCCTCGTAGATGTCGAAGCCGAGGTTGGCCAGGAAGGTGAGCGGGCCGTAGTCCAGCGCGTCCACGATCGGGCCGAGCTGTTCGGTGCGGCGCAGCATCATGACGTCGGCGACCCGATTGCTCGCCAGGAAGCCCTGCAGCGCATCGGCATTGGCGTTGACCGCGTTCGGGTCGACGGGCAGCGCGGCGGTGGTCAGGTAGTTGCGGGTGCGCTCGACCAGGTCGGCGGTCTTCAGCTCGGCGATCGGGGTGCAGCCGCCGTCGGCCTTCACCACCTGGTTGGCCAGATCGATGAGCGGCTGCGGTAGGTCCACGTGCTCATCGGGCAGGTCCAGTTGCAGCTTCCGATAGACGGCATTATTGCCGCAGCCCACCGACAGCTGCGACTGCACCGCGCGCGCCAGCGATTTCACGCCGTTGAACAGCGCGCCCACGATCGGCTTCAGCACGAAGCCGACGGTCGGCACCAGGCTGGAGGCGAACTGGGCCGGAATCTTCACGATCCGGGTGGCGAGGATGAAGACCTCGACCACGTCGCGCACCTTCAGATCCGAGAGCGCGATGGTCCTGTTCACCTGCCCGGTGCGGATGGCGTCGAGGTTGTTGACGATGTAGGTGACGATCGGGTCGTCGAGGAACTGGGTGCGGTCGTTGACCTCGTCCGGGCTCAGCGGCAGAAACCCGCGGCGGTGCACGTGAATCGAGGCGACGTTCTGCCGGAAGTCGTTCACCGACTGGTCGTAGGCGGCCTGCTGCCCGGCCGGCACGACCGTGCGGATGGTGGTGGCGGCCGCGGTGATGACGTCGTCGAAGGTGGCCGCACCGGGCTTGCCGCAGACCCCATCGGCGTCGGCGATCTGGGAGGCCCCGAGGGTGTCGCCTTCGTCGGCGCGGGCCGGGGCGGCGTCGGGGATGAGGGCGGCGGTGCCGAGCACGGCCGTGATGGTCAGCGCGCCCACGAGTGGGGCGAGACGTGTGAAGCGCATGGGTGGTCTTTCAGGTCGAGCTGGTGGCACGGCCGCGCAAACACACGGCAAAAAACTGGTCGGTCGATCAGTTCAGTGGGTATGTAATACAGCTCTCATGACGCAACTGTCAGCGGTTTCGTGAACTTTGCGCTAAATAACGGCGACCATTCCCAATCAGCGGGATGACGCGGGTCACCGAGCGGGCTAACCTCGCGAGGTTCGCCACCGGTTCCGGCAAAGTCACCGCATCCACCCGTCGCGAAGGCTGCCAACCCACCCCGACGGAGCCCACGCGCGCTCGTAGGTGGTGCCGGTACGCTGGGCTCCCGTGACCGTCGCATCCCCCTTCGATCTCATCGTCGTCGGCTCCGGCTTCTTCGGACTGACCATTGCCGAACGCACCGCCAACCTGCTGGGCAAGCGGGTGCTGGTGGTCGAACGCCGCTATCACCTGGGCGGCAACGCTTACTCGGAGGCGGACCCGGAAACCGGCATCGAAATCCACAAGTACGGTGCCCATCTGTTCCACACCTCCAACAAGCGGGTGTGGGACTACGTCAACGAGTTCACCGAGTTCACGAACTATCAGCACCGGGTCTTCGCCATGCACAAGGGGCAGGCCTACCAGTTCCCCATGGGCCTGGGCCTGCTGTCGCAGTTCTTCGGTCGCTACTTCACCCCGGACGAGGCCCGCGCGCTGATCGCCGAGCAGTCCGCGGAGATCGACAGCAAGGACGTGACCAACCTCGAGGAGAAGGGCATCTCGCTGATCGGCCGCCCGCTCTACGAGGCGTTCATCCGCGACTACACGGCCAAGCAGTGGCAGACCGATCCCAAGGAACTGCCCTCGAACATCATCACCCGGCTGCCGGTCCGCTACACCTTCGACAACCGCTACTTCAACGACACCTACGAGGGCCTGCCCAAGAACGGCTACACCGCGTGGCTGTCGAAGATGGCCGAGAACGACCTCATCGAGGTCCGTCTGGACACCGACTGGTTCGACGTGCGCGACGAGATCCGCGCCCAGAACCCGGACGCCCCGGTCGTCTACACCGGCCCGCTGGACCACTACTTCGACTACAGCGAGGGCGAACTCGGCTGGCGCACCATCGATTTCGAGACCGAGGTGCTCGAGACCGGTGACTTCCAGGGCACGTCGGTGATGAACTACAACGACGCCGACGTCCCCTACACCCGCATCATCGAGCCGCGTCACTTCCACCCCGAGCGCGACTACACCACCGACAAGACGGTCATCATGCGCGAGTTCTCGCGCTTCGCCCAGACCGGCGACGAACCGTACTATCCGATCAACACCCCCGAGGATCGCGCCAAGGTGCTCGCCTACCGCGAGCGCGCGAAGGCCGAAACCGCCTCGAACAAGGTGCTTTTCGGCGGCCGCCTGGGCACGTATCAATACCTCGACATGCACATGGCCATCGGCGCGGCGCTGAGCATGTTCGACAATGTGCTGCGCCCGCACCTGGAATCCGGTGCCCCGCTGGTGGATGTCGCCGAATGACCGCCCAACTGACTCGGGAAGACATGAGCACCGAGACTCGCGCCGTATCCCTGCTCCAGCGCGTCATCCTGCCCCGGCCGGGTGAGCCGCTGGACGTGCGCAAGCTGTACCTCGAGGAATCCGAGACCAATGCCCGTCGCGCGCATGCCATCACGCGCACGGCGCTGGCCATCGGCGCGGAGTCCGAGGTCTCCTTCTGCACCTACTTCAACGCCGTGCCCGCCAGCTACTGGCGGCGCTGGAGCGTGCTGAAGTCGGTGGTGCTGCGGCTGGAGCTGTCCGGCCACGGCCGCGTCGACGTCTACCGCTCCAAGGCGGACGGCTCGCGAATCCACGTGCAGGGCAACGAGTTCAGCACGCCCGGCGAGGGCGCGGCGGCCGCGGACTTCGTGGAGTTCGAGGTGGATCTGGGCCCGTTCGAGGACGGCGGCTGGATCTGGTTCGACATCACCACCGACAGCCACGTCGAAATGCGCAGCGGCGGTTGGTACGCGCCGGTCGAGGCGCCGGGTGAGGGCAGCATCGCCGTGGGCATGCCGACCTTCAACCGCCCGACCGACGCGGTGAAGACGCTGACCGCCCTGGGTTCGGATCCGCTGGTGCTGGAGAAGATCAAGGCCGTCATCATCCCCGACCAGGGCAACCGCAAGGTCGTGGACGAGCCCGGCTTCACCGAGGCCGCCGCCCGCCTGGGCGGTCGTCTGGCGATTCACGACCAGCCGAATCTCGGCGGGTCCGGCGGATACAGCCGAGTCATGTACGAGGCGCTCAAGACCACCGATGCCGAATACATCGTCTACATGGACGACGACATCGAGATCGAGCCGGACTGCATCCTGCGTGCGCTGGCGTTCTCGCGGTTCGCCAAGTCGCCCATCCTGACCGGCGGCCAGATGCTCAACCTGCAGGAGCGCTCGCACCTGCACGTGATGGGCGAGGTGGTGGACCGCTCCATCTTCATGTGGACCGCGGCCCCCAACGTCGAGTACGACCACGACTTCGCGAAGAACCCGCTGCGCGACCGCGACAACTCCAAGCTGCTGCACCGGCGCATCGACGTCGACTTCAACGGCTGGTGGACCTGTGTCATCCCGCGCCAGGTGGCCGAGGAGATCGGGCAGCCGTTGCCGCTGTTCCTCAAGTGGGACGACGCCGAATACGGTTTGCGCGCACGCGAACACGGCTACCCGACCGTCACTCTCCCGGGTGCGGCGGTGTGGCACATGGCCTGGTCCGACAAGGACGACGCCATCGACTGGCAGGCCTACTTCCACCTGCGCAACCGCCTGGTGGTGGCCTCCCTGCACCTGCCCAACGACGGCCGCCCCATGGTCGTCAACACCGTCAAGGCCACGCTGAAACACCTGCTGTGCCTGGAGTATTCGACGGTCGCCATCCAGAACGAGGCGATCCGCGACTACCTGGCAGGCCCGGAGAAGCTGTTCGAGCTGCTGCCGACCGCGCTCGGCAAGGTGCACGCCATGCGCAAGGAGTACCCCGACGCCGTGGTGCTGCCGTCCTCGACCGAACTGCCGCTGCCCTCGCACGCCGAGGTGGGCGCGGTCGGCGAGCCGGGCAACCCGATCGGGAAGGTGGCGCGCCTGGGCAAGGGCGTGCTGCACAACTTCCGCAAGGCCAACCCGCGCCATCACGAGACCCCCCAGCTGAACGTCCCCACGCTGGACGCGCGCTGGTTCCTGCTGTCGCAGGTGGACGGCGTCACCGTAACCACCGCCGACGGCCGCGGCGTCGTCTACCGTAAGCGGGATCCGCGAAAGGCCATGGAGCTGTTCAAGGAAGCGATGCGCCTGCGCAAGGAGCTGGCCGAGCGCTTCCCCGAGGTGCGTGAGCAGTATCGTCGCGCGCACGCCCACCTCACCAGCAAGGCCGCGTGGGAGAACGTCTTCGGCATCGATACTGAATCAAGGAACGAGCCCAAATGACGGCTGCACAGCCCGTTTCCGGCCAGGACCGCGGATTGCACGTGGTCCCGGATACGCCGGAGGCCCCGGTCGCGTCCCCGGCCGAGGTCAAGATCATCAACCTGGTGCAGGGCACCATCGGGCAGAACCCGGGCGTCATCAAGGCCGCCCGCGGGATGTCGCACTTCGGTGAGCACTCGCTGGGCTGGCTCGGCATCGCCGCGGTCGGCGCGCTGGTCGACAAGCCGCGCCGCCGCGAGTGGGCGGGCGTGGCCGTCGGCGCGTTCGGCGCGCACGCCGCGTCCGTGGTCATCAAGCGCGTCGTCCGCCGCAAGCGCCCGCACGATCCGTCCGTGCAGGTCAACGTGTCGACGCCGTCGAAGCTGAGCTTCCCGTCCTCGCACGCGACCTCGACCACGGCGGCGGCTGTGTTGCTCGGCAGACTCACCGGGCTACCCTTGCCAGCGGTGCTCGTCCCGCCGATGCTGCTCTCCCGGGTCGTCCTCGGCGTGCACTACCCCACCGACGTGCTGGCGGGTTCGGCGCTGGGCGCAGCATCAGCAGCAGCCGTGCTCGCCGCCGAAAAGAGACTCGCGAAGTGACCGCCCAGGAAAGAGCCATCGTTGACATGAGCGAAGAGCCCACCAGCACCGACCTAGCAGAGGCGGTCATCAAGGGACCGCCGAAGACGTTGGGCGGCGGCCTGATCAAGGCCATGCGTCCGCGGCAGTGGATCAAGAACGTGCTGGTGCTGGCCGCGCCGCTGGCCGCCGGGAAGACCGCGAGCGGTCAACTGGTGATCACCGACCTGTCGGTGCTCGGGCACGTGGCCATCGCCTTCGTGGTGTTCTGCATGGCCGCCTCGGGCATCTACCTGGTCAATGACGCGCTCGACGTGGAGGCCGACCGGGCCCACCCGACCAAGCGCTTCCGGCCCATCGCGGCCGGCGTGGTGCCGGTGAACCTGGCCTTCGCGCTCTCGGCGGTGCTGCTGCTCGGCTCGATCCTGTTGTCGTTCACCGCGAATTGGCATCTGGCCGTGGTGATGGCGGTCTACATCGGCATCCAGCTGGCCTACTGCTTCGGCCTCAAGCACCAGGCGGTGCTGGACATCTGCATCGTGTCCTCGGGCTTCCTGCTGCGCGCGGTCGCGGGTGGCGTGTCCTCGGATATCCGCCTGTCCCAGTGGTTCCTGCTGATCATGGCCTTCGGTTCGCTGTTCATGGCGGCCGGTAAGCGCTACGCCGAGTTGAAGATCGCGCTCGACACCGGCGCCAAGATCCGCAAGTCGCTGGAGTACTACACGCCGACCTACCTGCGTTTCGTCTGGACCCTGTCGGCCACCGCGGTCGTCGTGTTCTACGGTCTGTGGGCGTTCGAGCAGGATCGCGCCAAGGACACCATCTGGTTCGCCATCTCCATGATTCCGTTCGTCATCGCCATCATGCGGTACGCGGTGGACGTCGACGGCGGCGAAGCGGGTGAGCCGGAAGAGATCGCCCTGGGGGACCGCGTCCTCCAGTTCCTCGCAGTCGCCTTGATCGGAGCCCTGGGTGTCGCTGTCTATCTCACCTGACGTGGTAGAGGGAGAAGAGCGAGAGCCGGGCGCGCAGACGGCACAATTGCCGGTCGATCGCGCCCGTCGGCGCGCGGATGATTCCGCGCGCCGTTTCTCACGACTATCCCGAGCCACGTTCATCGGTGGGATCGTGCTGACCGCGACGCTGTTCGGGGCCGGCGCGTGGCAGCGCCGCTGGATCGCCGACGACGGGTTGATCGTGCTGCGCACGGTCCGAAACCTGCTGGCGGGCAACGGTCCGGTCTTCAACCAGGGCGAACGGGTCGAAACCAATACGAGTGCGGCCTGGACCTATGTCGTCTGGTTCTTCAGCTGGCTGACCCAGGCGCGGCTGGAGTACGTGGTGCTCGGCATCGCGCTCACCATGTCGGTGCTGGCCATCGTGTTCGCCATGCTGGGCTCGGCCCGGCTGTGGGGCGGAACGTCTTCCGCGCTGCTGGTGCCCGCGGGCGCCATCGTCTACATCGCGCTGCCGCCCGCGCGTGACTACGCCACCTCCGGACTGGAGAACTGCCTGGTCATCTTCTGGCTAGCTGTCATGTGGTGGTGGCTCATGCGTTGGTCGCAGGCCGAGAAGGTGCGCGTCGCAAGCTTTTTCGGACTGGTCTTCTGGGCCGGTCTGGCCCCGGTGATCCGGCCCGAGATGTCGGTCGTGGGCGGATTGACGCTGCTCATGCTGTTCTGCGCCCCGGTCCCCGCGACCCGGTTGCGCCCCTGGCAGTTCCGCACCCTCGTCGTGGTGGTGGCCGGGCTGGTGCCGGTCGGCTACCAGATCTGGCGGATGGGCTACTACGGCCTGCCCTACCCCAATACCGCGGTCGCCAAGGACGCCGCCGGGGCGAAGTGGTCGCACGGTTTCACCTACCTGTGGGACCTGGTCGGCCCGTACTGGCTGTGGCTGCCGCTGGCGCTGCTGGCCGCCGCCGCGATCGTGCTGGTGCGCCAAGGTCGCCGCGACGCGTCGGCGGACCACGCAGAGACGGAGGAATCCGAGACCTCGAAGGGGAACTGGCGCGACCGGATTCACCGGTTCAGCGTGTGGCTGCGCAGCCCGGCCGCGGTCGTGACCCTCATGGTGGCAGGCGGCGTCCTGCTCGTCATCTACGAACTGCGCGTGGGCGGCGACTTCATGCACGGCCGCATGCTGCTGCCGCAGCTGTTCCTGCTCATGCTGCCGGTGTCGGTGGTGCCGATCCGGCTGCCGCGTGCCGATGAGTCCGGACAGCGGCGATTGAACTGGGCGTTCGTATTCGTACTCGCGGCGTTCGTCGGCACCGCGGGCTGGGCGCTGTTCGCGGCCAACACCACCGCGATCAAGACCGGCACCACCATCCGCGCCAACGGCATTGTGGACGAACGCATCTACTACGTGCTGCGGACCGGACACGATCACCCGATCCTGGCCTCGGACTACCTGGACTACCCGTGGATGCGGGCCATGGTCCGCGACATCGGCAACTCGCCCGACGGCGCGCTGCTCATCGTCTCGCCGTCGTTCATGAACTGGTACATCGTGCCGCAACCGCTGCCGCAGCCGGGGATGGACGAGAAGCCCGAACACACGGTGTTCTTCCTGAACCTCGGCATGACCAGCATGAACGTTCCTCTGGACGTGCGGGTCATCGATCAGATGGGCCTGGCGTATCCGCTTGCCGCGCATACCGATCGGTTGACCGACGGCCGCATCGGCCATGACAAGGACCTCTACCCGGACTGGGTCGTGGTGGACACCGGCATGGTGGACAAGCACCCGTGGATGCCCTCGTTCCTGGACGAGAAGTGGGTGACCCAGGCGCGAACGGCGCTGTCCTGCCCGGAGACCCAGGCGCTGCTGGCCTCCTCGCGGGCGCCGCTCACGTTCGACCGCTGGCGGCACAACCTGATGCAGTCGCTGGACTTCGCCAAGTACCGCATCGACCGGGTGCCGAAGTACGAGATCCAGCGTTGCCAGCTGGTCGATCCGACGCAGCCGCCCCCGGCACCGCCCAAGTAATCGGCAGACGAAGCCCCGCATCCGAACCGGATGCGGGGTTTTCTCTTTTATGTGAGGGGGTTTGACCGAAAGGTCACTTTCAGGGGTGTGATGTATGGGATGCTGTCTCGATTTGGTAACACCCCGGCGGTGGTTTCGCGATAAGCTCCGCGAGTACTCCCGTCGCCGACCCGGTAAACCCGCTGCGCGGCAACGGTTGTCGCAACACGAACCCGAGCGGGTAGACCAGGGAGGCTCGGGGCGCACGGACGGAAGGCCGAATATGCGGGGCGTGACGGTTAAGGGTGGGGCGCGGAGCTGGTTGCGGAAGTCGGTGCTGGCCTTGGCATTGGCGACCACGGTGCCATTGGGGGTGTCCGTCCTCGGAACGGCCCCGGCGCAGGCCGCCTTCAGTCCGGACGGCATGGACTTCTACGTCGACTCCTCGATGGGACCGATCAAGAACCGCGTCTTCCGCGCGGCCGACGGCAATACCAACCGCGTGGTCTACGCGCTCGACGGTGAGCGGGCCCGCGACGACCTCAACGGGTGGGAGATCAATACCGATGCCGCCCATGCGCTGACGGCCGCCAATATCAATGTCGTCATGCCGATCGGCGGTCAGTCCAGCTGGTACGCGGACTGGAACTCGCCCAGCACCTTCCTCGGCCTGCCCGCGGGCACCGCCTCCCAGAACTCCGGGTCCGGTGTCACGCAGGCGCTTTCCGGCGGTCCGGGCAAGTCCTACACCTACAAGTGGGAGACCTACCTGAGCCAGGATCTCCCCAACGCGCTGCGGGATCGCCTGGGCTTCAGTCCGACTCGCAACGGCATCTTCGGGCTGTCGATGAGCGGCGGTTCCGCGCTCATGCTGGCGGCCTTCCATCCGAACCAGTTCTCCTACGCCGGATCGATGTCCGGCGCGCTCGACCTGTCACTGCCCGGCATGCGCGACGCGGTCCGGGTCGCCATGGTCGACGCGGGCGGTTACAACGTCGACGCGCTGGCCGGTCCCAAGGACCTGAAGTGGCAGCACCTGGACCCCTTCCAGTTCGCGCCCAAGCTGAAGGCCAACGGCACCCACCTGTTCCTCTCGGCGGGCAGCGGCCTGCCGGGTTCGCTGCCCGACATCACCACCACGGTCGTCCAGGCCATGGGCATCGAGGCGGTTGCCCTGGTGGGCACCAAGGCTTTCCAAACGCGCTGGGCGGCGCTGGGCGGCGGCAATATGGTCACCGATTACCCGGCGGTCGGGGTGCACAACTGGATCAACTGGGAAGGGGAGCTGAACCGCATGCTCCCTGATCTGTCCAAGAACATCGGCTGATGGCCGATTCGATATCCTGTGCGCGCCTTGAGCATTACCCGCCGTTTCGGGGGATGCTGAAGGCGCGCACTGTTGTTCGCGCAGTACACGATGAATTACATTGGTGTAGTACGGAGTAATAGCGTATGGATATGAGACCGCGGGGGTGGAATTCGGCGCTCGAGCCGCAATCAGGCATTGTGCTGCGCCACATTCCTGGCAAACCGTGGTGCTCGTCACTTTCGTCACGTTCCGATAACGCTCAGTTACCACTCACACGATAGGGTCGCCGAGACCTCTGCCGTGGTCACGAGCACACGGTGAGACCGAACGACAGGAAAGGCCGGACAAATCAATGCGAGGCGATAGACGTCAGAGATCCCGCGGTTGGCTCAAGAATTCCGTGGTCGGATTGGCTCTGGCGATTGCACTGCCGCTCGGGGTGTCGGCGGTGGGCGCCGGTACGGCGAACGCCGCACTGGATCCCAGCGGATTCGACTTCTACGTGGACTCGGCGTCCATGGGCCCGGTCAAGTCGCGGGTGTTCCGCGCGGCCGACGGCAACACCTCCCGCGTCGTCTACGCCCTCGACGGCATGCGCGCCGGGCAGGACCTGAGCGGCTGGGAAATCAACACCGACATCACCCACGCGCTGACCGCCGCGAACATCAATGTCGTCATGCCGATCGGCGGCCAGTCCAGCTTCTACGCCGACTGGAACGCGCCCAGCAGCATTCTCGGCGTCGGCGGTGGCGCCGGATCCTCGGGCTCCTCCTCGCTGTCCTCCTCGGGCTCCTCGTCGGGCTCGGGCGCCTTCCAGATCCTGGGCGGCGGCCCCGGCAAGAGCTACCGCTACACCTGGGAGACCTTCCTGTCCCAGGACCTGCCCAACGCGCTGTCCAGCCGACTCGGCTTCAGCACCACCCGCAATGGCGTCTTCGGTCTGTCCATGGGCGGTTCCGGCGCGCTGACCCTGGCCGCCTACCACCCGGATCAGTTCAGCTTCGCGGGCTCGTTCTCCGGCTACCTGAACCCGTCGGCTCCCGGTATGCGTGAGGCCATTCGCGCCGCCATGATCGATGCCGGCGGCTACAACGTGGACTCGATGGCTCCGCCGTGGGGCCCGCAGTGGCTGCACATGGACCCGTTCGTCTTCGCGCCGCGCCTGCGCGACGCCAACACCCGCCTGTGGATCTCCGCCGCGAGCGCGATTCCGGGTGCGGGTGACGTCTCGGGCGTGATGTCGGTGATCCAGGGCATGCCGCTCGAGGGTCTCGCGCTGGCCAACACCCGCGCCTTCCAGGCCCGCATGATGTCGCTGGGCGCGAACAACGTCACCTACGACTTCCCGGCCACCGGTGTCCACAACTGGAACAACTGGAACGCCGAGGTCTACCGGATGCTCCCCGACCTCTCCAACAACATCGGGTAACTCCAGCTCTCGAAAAAGCCCCCGCCCCACCTGGGCGGGGGCTTTTTCGTGTCCTTGACACCGTCTCATTGAGACTATATCTTCGATACCAACGAAACGGTATCAGTGAGACTATGGAGTGACTGTGCACAACACGACCGTTCATCCCGAACTCGCCGACGTGCTGGACCGCATGCCGGAACGACCGAACCTCTTCGACGACCTGGAGGCGACCCGCCGCAACTTCGGGGCGCTGCAGGACTCGATGCCGCTCGATACGTCCGGCGTGGACATCCGGAATCTCGAAATCGACGGGCCGGACGGCAATCTCATTCCGATCAGCGTCTACCGGCCGAAGGGCGTCGCGGGTCCGCTGCCCGCGGTCCTGCACATTCACGGCGGCAGCTTCGCCTTCGGCCGCTCCCGGCCGGGCGAGGACCGCACCGCGATCGCCATCGCCGAAGAGGTTGGCGCGGTGGCCGTTTCGGTCGATTACCGGCTCGCGCCCGAACATCGGTACCCGGCGGGGATGGAGGACTGCTACACCGCCTTGGAGTGGATCGCCGAGCACGCCGCCGAACTGCGCGTCGACGCGGATCGGGTGGCGGTCACCGGGAAGTCGGCGGGCGGCGGCCTGACCGCGTCGCTGGCCCTGCTGTCGCGGGATCGCGGCGGCCCGGCGATCGCGTACCAGTCGATGTACATCCCGACCCTGGATCATCGCCACGACACCGAGTCGGCGCGGCTGATCACCGATCCCAGGTTCCTGAACAACGCCGACATCGCACAGACCTATCGGCACTATCTGCCCGAGCCGGAGGCGGAAACCGTTCCGGTCTACGCGAGCCCGGCCCGTGTCGGCGACCTGAGCGGGCTCCCGCCCGCCTTCGTGCTGGCCTGCGATCTGGATCCGCTGCGCGACGAGGCGCTGGATTACGCCCGCCGCCTCATGGATTCGGGCATTCCGGTCACGGTCTGCAATGTGCCGGGCGCCTGGCACATTTTCGAGTTCACCGCGCCCGACTCCGCGCTCGCCCGCAACACCCAGCGGAAATGGCTCGGCGACCTGCGCGCGGCGCTGGCCGGCTGAGGATCGTTTCGCGACTCGCCGCGTTGACCACACGGGACACGCCCAGCTGGACATCCGATACTCGTCTCGTAGCGAAGATCAGTTCTGCGTGATCAGTGTTCTGCTCAAAACGAGAAGGGCTGGGTCGATGCGGGTGCGAGGCTTCACACGAAGGGTCATGGGCGTCGCTGCTGCCGCCCTGCTGATGCCACTCGGGGTGGCGGTGATCGAATCGCCACCGGCCAGTGCGGCCTTCGATCCCGCCATCTTCGATTTCTGGGCCGACTCCCCGGTCATGGGGCCGATCAAGTCCCGCGTTCTGCGGGCACGCGACGGCAATACCCAACGGGTGGTCTACGTCCTCGACGGCGAGCGTGCCCAGGAGGACCTGAACGGCTGGGAGATCAACACCAATGTGCCGCAGGTGCTGGCCGACTGGAACATCAATGTGGTGATGCCGGTCGGCGGCCAGTCCAGCTTCTACGCCGACTGGGACGCGCCGAGCTCGTTCTTCGGCGTTCCGCCCGGGGCCGGATCCGCGGCCTACGGCACCGGTTCGGGCGCGACCGAGGCAATGGGCGGCGGCCCGGGCAAGAGCTACCGCTACGCCTGGGAAGACTTCATCACCAACCATCTGCGCTGGGAGCTGGCGAATCGGCTGGGCTTCAACCCGAATCGCAACGGCGTGTTCGGTCTGTCCATGGGCGGCAGCGCCGCGCTCACCCTGGCCGCCTACCACCCCGACTTCTTCAGTTACGCCGGTTCGTACTCGGGCTATCTGAATATCTCGGCGCCCGGTATGCGTGAGGCGATCCGTGTCGCCATGCTCGACGCCGGCGGTTACAACGTCGACTGCATGGCGTTGCCGTGGGGTCAGACCTGGTTGCGTATGGACCCGTTCGTCTTCGCGCCGACGCTGATCGCCAACAACACCCGCGTCTGGGTGTCGGCGGGCAGTGGCGCTCCCATGCCCGACGATCTGAACATTCCGCTCGGAATGGCAGCCGACCGCCTGGTCCGTGGCGCGCCCCTGGAAGCCTTGGCCCTGGCCAACTCCCGCGCCTTCCAGGTCCGCATGCTCACGCTGGGCGCCCAGAATGCCGTCTGGGACTTCCCGGCCGACGGCTTGCACGCCTGGACGAACTGGGCCAACGACGCCTACCGCATGATCCCGGACATGTCCGCGAATATCGGATAAGCCGGACGAATTCGATGGCCGTCGTCCCGGAGGGCGGCGGCCATCGTCGTTTCAAATCACGGTTTGGTCGCTTCAGGTGTTTTGATAGCGATCCGCTTCCGCCGGAGGCTTATAGCTGTTCCAGCGTCAGCAGTTTCTGCATTTCGGCTGTGGTCAACGGTGACCACGCCTCGTGAAAGGCGAGTCGATGCGGTCTGTTCGGGTGCTTCGTGGTTCGCTGTCGCGGTCCCTCGCGGGACTCGCCGTGGCGGTTGCCGTTTCACTGTCCGGGATGGTCGGGGCCGCGGGGCCGGCCGCCGCGTCATTCGATCCGGGCGGCTACGACTTCTGGGTCGATTCCTCCATGGGCCCGATCAAGACGCGGATCTTCCGCGCGAATGACGGCAATACCCAGCGGGTGGTCTACGCGCTGGACGGATTGCGCGCCCGCGACGACCTTTCCGGCTGGGAGATCGACACCGATATCGAGCGCGTGCTGACCGCCTGGAACATCAATGTGGTGATGCCGGTCGGCGGCCAGTCCAGCTTCTATTCGGACTGGGTGGCTCCGTCCAACACGAATGGCCAAACTGTCCCATACGCCTGGGAGACCTTCCTGACCCGCGATCTGCGCAATGCGATGGCGGCCCGGCTGGGCTTCAATCCACACGGGAACGGGGTGTTCGGACTGTCCATGGGCGGCAGTGCCGCACTGGTGCTGGCGGCCTATCACCCGGACCAGTTCCGTTATGCCGGATCATATTCCGGGTATTTGAACATTTCCGCCCCGGGTATGCGCGAGGGCCTGCGCGCCGCGCTGCTGGACGCGGGCGGCTACAACATCGACGCCATGTGGGGTCCGCCGTGGAGTGAATTGTGGCTGCGCAACGATCCTTTCGTTTTCGCGCCGCGGTTGCGTGACAACGGCACCCGGCTGTGGATCTCGAGCGGGAACGGCCTGCCCGGTCAGCGGGACGTGGTGCACAGCCCCCTGGACGCGTACAACGTCGGCAATGCGATGGGCCTGGAAGCGATAGCACTTGCGAATACCCGCTCGTTCCAGGCGCGACTGGACTCGCTGGGCGCGAACAATGCCGTCTTCGACTTCACCGCGAACGGTGTGCACAACTGGCCGTACTGGGCCGACCAGGTCTACAACATGCTGCCGGACCTGAGTGCGAACATCGGGTGAGTCAAATCCCCCGGCCGATTGTGTGATAGGGGCGAAGCCGGGTGCGGCGTAAGGGATTTCCGCGTCGCCGCGACATCACGAAGGATTCGCGATATGGTCACCGCACCATTACGGTCGTATGCGATGGTGGTAATCCGCCAATCATTAAGCATGACCTTGCCAACCGCTCGGAGCGTCGAATACCCTCCAGCGAGCGCAAGTGTGACCAGCCGTGGTAGCGCTTCGCTCGCAGGGAACTGTCGGGATTCACCTGTGAGTGCTGATCGCGTTCGTCCACGCGCGGCTTTGTCATGCCGTGTGCGCGCGATTGACAACTTAAGACACCGCGGTAGCGCAGTACCGCGGTAGAGAAGGAGCAGTATCCATGCGTTTCGGCAGGTCCGCCGTGCCGGGAGTATCGTCGCGACGCCGTGCGCAGAGTGGTTGGCGCACACGGCTCGTCGCCGCCACCGTCACCGCTGCGGCGCTGGCTGTCCCGACCGCCTCCTTGGCCGCCCCGTCCATCGCCTCGGCCGCTCCGGCCTTCGGCCCGATGCATCGCGGGATCCCCGGCAGCTTCGAAGAGCTGATGGTGCCGTCCAGCATGGGCCCGATCAAGGTGCAGGTGCAGTGGGCCAAGAACGGCGGTAGTTCCGCGGTCTACATGCTCGACGGCATGCGTGCCCGCGATGATCGCAATGCGTGGGCCAACGCGGACGAGGGCGACGCCCCGGGCATCTTCGCCAATGACGACATCAACGTCATCATGCCGGTCGGCGGCCAGTCCAGCTTCTACGCGGACTGGGCGGCACCGTCCAACACCAACGGTCAGAAGTTCACCTACAAGTGGGAGACCTTCCTGACCAAGGAACTCCCCGATTTCCTTTCCGGCTACGGCGTTTCGCGCAACAACGTGGCGATCGCGGGTCTGTCCATGGGTGGTTCGGCCGCCCTGATGACCGCCGCCTACCACCGCGACATGTTCAAGCAGGCCACCTCGATGTCGGGCTACCTGAACCTGTCCGCGCCGGGCATGCGTGAGGCTATCCGCCTGGCCATGCTCGACGCCGGCCGCTACAACGTCGACTCCATGGCCGCGCCGTGGAGCCCGGCCTGGCTGCGCATGGACCCGTTCGTGTTCGCGCCGCAGCTGAAGAACCTGCCGATGTACATCTCCTCGGGTAACGGCATCCCCGGTCCGCACGACGGCATCGGTTCGGCCGCCGACGTGTTCAACACCGGTAACGCCATCGCCCTGGAGGCGCTGGCCTCGGTGAACACCCGTGCGTTCCAGGCCCGCCTGGGTCAGCTGAACATCCCGGCTCAGTTCGACTTCACCGCCACCGGTACCCACAAGTGGGCCTACTGGCACGACGAGCTGATCAAGGCTCGCCCGCAGATGCTGAGCGCCCTCGGTCTGGCGTAGCAGACAACCGCATCGCGATAGCGCGAATGCATGAACCGGCCATCCGAGAGGGTGGCCGGTTCTTTTATGCCTCCCCAAGATTCGCCGCAACGGGGTAGAAAACCTATGTGACAGCTGTGGCAATTGGTAGATGGGGGAGAGGCGGCCGCGCAGGACTGGTCGCACTCGCGGTAGCCACGACAGCCTTGCTGACGGGTGGGCCCGCGTATGCCGAACCGGGGGCGGCGCCACCCACGGGCGAACCGGCCAAACCGACGAAACCCGATATTCGAAATGTGGTGTGGCTGACCGATAGACGGGTAGCCCTGTGGGTGGACTCACCCGCCATGGGCACCCAGATCCAGGTGCAACTACTCCTGGCCAGGGATTGGAACAACAAGCCCGACGCCAAATTCCCGATGCTCTACATGCTCGACGGCCTGCGTGCGACCGACGATCAGAGCGGTTGGACGAAAGACGCTGGGGCGCAGGATTTCTACGCCGACAAGAACGTCACCGTGGTCCTGCCGGTCGGCGGCGCGGCGAGCTTCTACTCCGACTGGAAGCACCCCGACAACGGCAAGACCTACAAGTGGGAAACCTTCCTCACCAAGGAATTACCGCCGCTGCTGGATCATGATTGGCGTACCACCAATGTGCGCGGCCTGGCCGGACTGTCCATGGGCGGCACCGCGGCCATGGCGCTGGCGGCCCGCAATCCCGGTTTCGTGCGCTACGTCGCCTCCTACTCCGGGGTGCTCACCCTGACGACTCTCGGTATGCCGCAGGCGATCGCGTGGGCCATGCGCGACGCGGGCGGCTACAGCGCCGACGCCATGTACGGCCCGGCCACCGACGCGGAATGGGAGGCGCACGATCCCTACGCCCTCGCCGAAAGGCTGAAGGGCCTCAGCCTGTATGTGTCCAGCGGCAGCGGCCTGGCCGGCGTGTACGACCTACCCGCGGGCATCCCGGGCGTGAGCACCAACTGGACCGGCATGGCGCTGGAAGTGCTGTCCCGCTTCTCTTCTCAGCAGTTCGTGGCCAAGCTGAACAAGCTGAGCATTCCGGTGCAGGTGAACTACCGGCCCTCCGGCACGCACTCCTGGCCCTACTGGGATTTCGAGATGCGGCAGTCCTGGCCGCAGGCGGCGTCCGCGCTGGGTGTGGAGGCGGCCAAGCCGGACTGCACTGCGGCGGGCGCGATTCTGCCTGTGGCACTGGGGAAGTCGTGGCTGGGCGACTGCCTGACCGCGGAGTATCCGCTGGCCGGCGGTGCGGCACAGGACTTCCGGGGCGGGCGGGTGCTGTGGTCGGCGGGCACCGGCGCGCATTCGATCGGCGGGATGATCGGCGGCGCGTATGAGGGCGCGTCGGGACCCGCTGGCGCACTCGGCTTTCCCACGTCCGACGAAACGCCCATACAGGGCGGTGTGCAGCAGGCGTTCCAGCACGGCACCATCGTCTTCCGCGACGGGAAGGCCGAGATACACGCCAGCTGAAGCGGATACCTGCCGGATCGCGAACGGCCCCCGGTAGAGTGCACCGTTGTCCGTGACTCCCGTCACGTCGGTGTGCTCCCCCCTGCGGTTCAGGAGATCGATCTCTATGGCAGTACAGGGCGCTTCGTCATGCCCGCAGAGCGGTTCGGTTCGGAAAATCACGCGCGGTCGCGCCAAACGTGCCTGGCGGCGCGCCCTCGTGGCGGCCGCGGCCGTGATGGCGCTGCCCGGTCTGGCCGGGCCCGCGCTGGCCATGCCCACGCACCCGTTGCATCGCACCCCCGAGGGCGGTTTCGAGCAGCTGATGGTGCCGTCGAGCATGGGCCCGATCAAGGTGCAGGTGCAGTGGGCCAAGCACGGTGGCGACGCCGCGCTGTACCTGCTCGACGGCTTGCGCGCCCGTGACGACTTCAATGCCTGGACCTTCGAGACGAACGCGCTGCAGCAGTTCGCCGACGACAACATCACCCTGGTGATGCCGGTCGGCGGCCAGTCCAGCTTCTACACCGACTGGCGCGCGCCCTCGAGCACCAACGGCCAGAAGTTCACCTACCGGTGGGAGACCTTCCTGACCGAGGAGCTGCCCGCCTTCCTCGAGGGCTACGGCGTCTCGCGCACCAATGACGCGGTGGCCGGACTGTCCATGGGCGGTTCGGCGGCGCTGGCCCTGGCCGCCTACCACCGCGACCAGTTCAAGCACGCGTCCTCGTTCTCGGGCTACCTCAATATCTCCGCGCCCGGCATGCGCGAGGCCATCCGGATCGCCATGCTCGACGCCGGCCGATTCAACGTGGATTCCATGGCCTGGCCCTGGAGTCCGGCCTGGCTGCGCATGGACCCCTTCGTCTTCGCCCCGCAGCTGCGCAATCTGCCGCTGTTCATTTCCGCCTCGTGGGGCGTGCTGGGGCCGCACGATCACCCGGATTCCCCGATCGGCATCTTCAACACCATGAATGCCGTTGCCCTCGAGGCGTTGTCGATGGTCAATACCGTCTCGTTCATGGCCCGGATGAACCAGCTCGGCATCGGCGCGCACTACAACCTGCCGGTGGCAGGCACCCATTCGTGGGGCTACTGGCAGGACCAGCTGGCCGCCGCCCGCCCGGACATTCTGGCTGCCCTCGGGGTGTCGTAGCGCGACACGCCGCGAGCCATATGAAAACTGGTCGTTTGCTGTAAGACGGCCGGTTTCCGTGTGTCCTACCGGGAGTCGCGTGCTCGCGGAGGTACAACACTTGTGTGGCTGGAGTTGTCCGTGGGATCAAGCAGGGGCGCACGCGCGTGATGGCATGCGCCGCGGCGGCGATATTTCCGCTGGCCGCGGGCACTTTCGTGGGCTGCGGTCCGGCATCCGCCGCCCCTGAGGCGCCGGCCGCTCCGGCGGCCAGCATCCAGAAGATGAACTGGGTCAACGACCACCGCGTGTCCGTCTGGGTGAACTCGCCCGCCTCCGGTGCGCCGGTGGAGATCCAGTTGCTGCTGCCGCGCGACTGGAATGCCAAGCCGGACGCCAAGTTCCCGGTCGTCTACATGCTCGACGGCCTGCGCGCCACCGACGAGGAGAACGGCTGGACCCACGACGCGGGCGCGGCCGGCTTCTACGCCGACAAGAACGCCCTCGTGGTGCTGCCGATCGGCGGTCAGTCCAGCTTCTACGCCGACTGGCTCGCACCCGACAACGGCCGCAACTACCAGTGGGAGACCTTCCTGGTGAAGGAGCTCCCGCCCCTGCTGGAGAGCCAGTTCCGGGCCACCGACGTGCGTGCGGTGGAGGGCCTGTCGATGGGCGGCACCGCGGCCATGATGCTGGCCGCCCGCAATCCCGGCTGGGTGCGCTCGGCCGCTTCCTATTCCGGCTTCCTCACCCTGACCTCGCTCGGCATGCCGCAGGCGGTCAACTTCGCCATGCACGACGCGGGCGGCTTCGACTCCAGCAAGATGTTCGGCCCGCCGGGCAGTCCGGCCTGGAAGGAACACGACCCGTACGAGCTGGCCGACAAGCTCAAGGGCGTGGCGCTCTACGTCTCGAGCGGCAACGGCGTCGCGGGCACCACCGACCCGCTCTCCGACATCCCCGGCATCACCACCAATTACGCGGGCCTGGGCCTCGAGGTGCTGTCGCGGCTGAGCACCCAGAACTTCGTGGCCAAGCTCAACAAGCTGAACATCCCGGTCTCGGTGAACTACCGCCCGTCCGGCACCCACACCTGGCCGTACTGGGACTTCGAGATGCGCCAGGCCTGGCCGCAGACCGCCGCCGCGATCGGCGTGGACGCCACCGCGCTGGACTGCAAGCTGGGCGGGGCCATCGCGCCGGTGGCGCAGGGCAACAGCTGGCTCGGCGACTGCCTGTCCGGCGAATATCCGGTGGCGGGCGGCGTGGCCCAGGACTTCCGCGGCGGCAAGGTGCTGTACTCGCAGGCCACCGGCGCGCAGCCGGTGGCCGGGGCTATCGGCGGCAGCTACGCCGGACTCAACGGCGCGGCAAGCGGTTTGGGCTTCCCGACCGCCGGTGAGGGCGGGCTGCCCGACGGCCGCGGCCGGCTGCAGCCCTTCCAGCACGGGTCGATCTACTGGACCCCGCAGACCGGCGCGCAGGCGGTGCGCGGCGCCATCTTCGACGAGTGGGCCAAGCAGGGCTACGAGCGCGGCCCGGCCGGCTACCCCAACGGCCAGGAGGCGCGCACGCCCCAAAGGGACGGCGTGGTGCAGGGTTTCGAGAACGGGCCCATGTACTTCAGCGCCAAGACCGGCGCGCATCTGGTGCAGGGTCTGATCCTGGGCAAGTACGGCCAGCTCGGATTCGAGAACAGCTCTTACGGTTTCCCGATCGCGGGGGAGCAGCCGCTGCGCGACTTCGGCCGCTACTCCGCGTTCGAGGGCGGCAATATCTATTGGAGTCCGCTGTCGGGCGCATGGGGCGTCAGCAACGGTCCGATCATGGACGCTTGGCGCGCAACCGGATTCGAGAACGGCCCCCTGGGCTATCCGCTCTCGGACGAGGGGCAGATCCCCGGCGGCTCACAGCAGACCTTCCAGGGCGGCATTCTCACCCTGCGGGACGGCCGGGTCACCGCGGCCACCCTCGACGGCCGCCCCATCAACATTCCGGGCAGTGAGCAGCCCAAGCCCGCTCCGGTCCAGCCCCAGCCCGCGGCCCAGCAGCCCGCGCTGTTCCCGGGTCTGCCCACCCTCCCGCAGCCTGCGCCGCAAGCGCCCGCGCCGGCTCCCCAAGCGCCCGCGCCGGCGCCCGCGGCCCAGGTCCCGGCCCCGACGGCCCCGGCTTCGCAGCCCGCCGCGGCCCCGGCTCCCGAGCCGGTACCCGCGGATCCGCCGCAGCCGCCGCCGGTTCCGGCGCTGGGTCCCGAGGTCCGTCCCAACTGAGACATTTCCGGCCAACAGGCCCTAAGCGGCCCTAAGAAGTAGATGAGGTTCCGTTGTGGCCCGGGACGTCGACCCGGGTTACGGCTAGCCTGGGGGCGACCTTTTGCCCTTGGACAGATATAGGAAGCGAATAGATGCACGGAACCCGTGGAAAGGTATTCGGCGTGGTGGCCGCCATCGCCGCCGCCGGACTGCTCGCCGCCTGCGGTAGCAACGATTCCACCGCCAAGAGCACGCCCACGCTGACCACCACGAGCGCCGCCTCCGCCGCGCCCACGACGCCGGCAGCGGGATCGCCGTCCACCACGGATCAGGCCGCACCGCAGCCCGCGCCGGATTCCGCGACGTCCTCGCCCGAGCGTCCGCAGCCGGTGCCGAGCCAGTTCCTCACCACCCAGAGCGGTTCGCCCGCCCTGTCGGACAAGGAGAAGGGCTTCCTCGACGAGCTGAAGAAGGCCGGCATCACCCCCGGTTCCTCCGATATCGCCATCACCGCGGCCAACCTGGTCTGCCAGGGTAAGTCGGAGAACGCCCCGCAGGATCAGATCATCACCTACGTGACCGCCATCGCCGGCTCCGATCCGTCCTTCGATCCGTCCAAGATGTCGGTCGAGCAGGCGGGCAAGATCTACTACGACGTCGCCTCGAAGAGCTACTGCGACAAGTGACGACGCGACGCCGAATCGGACGACGCCGGCCCCGGCCGGCGGGTTGCCTGCTGCTCGTCATCGCCGCGATCGTGATCGTGGTCGTGGTGGCGCTGCTGCTGTGGTACCTGCTGGCGGGCCGGTTGCGGCTGCCGGGGCCCAAGCCCCCGGGGCCGACCCGTCCGACGTCGCAGCCGGCCGACTGCCCGGACGTGTTCCTGCTGTCGGTGCCGGGCACCTGGGAGTCGAACAGCAATGACGACCCCTACAACCCGAGCGCGAACCCGGCGTCGCTGATGCTCAACATCTCCAACCCGATTCGGGCCAAGTTCCCGAACGAGCGGGTCGAGGTCTACACCACGCCGTACGTGGCCCAGTTCTCCAACCCGATCGCCATTCCGCCCGACGGCCAGTCCTCCTACAACAACAGTCGTTCCGAGGGCGCCACCCGGTCCACCGACAAGCTCGCCCAGACCTACAAGAAATGTCCGCTCACCACCTATGTGTTGGCGGGCTTCTCACAGGGCGCCGTGATCGTCGGTGACATCGCCGCGCAGATCGGCGCGGGCAAGGGCCCGATTCCGGAGGACCTGGTACTCGGCGTGACCACCATCGCCGACGGCCGCCGCGATGTGGGCGATCCGGGCGAGGCCACCGAGATCGGCCCCACCCCACCGGGAGTCGGCGCGGAGGTGGCGCTCAAGGGCCTGAACGTCCCCGGCATCACCATGACCGGACCGCGCGGCGGCTTCGGCAAACTCGCCAACCGGACCTTCACCATTTGCGCCGCAGGCGATTTGATCTGCGACTCCCCGCGCCAGGCGCTGAACCCCGCCAATATCCTCGGCAGTCTGAACATCCTGGTCCGCGCCGCGGGCAACCCGGTGCACAGCCTCTACAACGGCTATCAGGTCGACGACAACGGCACCACGGCCACCGTGTGGACCGTGAACTGGGCCTCGGGCCTCATCGAAAACGCTCCGCACCCGGCACATTCGTAAGCATCGGCTCAGCGTTTCTTATGCGCCGGGGCGCACCATTGATGATGAGCACTCGTCCTCTCGTGTGACCCCACCCGACCGACCCCCCAGTTTCGGGGTCACCCGGTAAAGTGCTCCGGGTTGCGACACAGCCGAGACCCGGTGCGTGCGGCAACTCACATCCATGACCTTGTTGTGTCCTATGTGGGGCGCTCCCCACCCATTTGGAGGCATTCGCGCCGGTGAAGCACTAGCCCAGAGGTGTGAGCTGGGAGATGTTCGGCCGCTCCGAAGCATGGCCGGACGACCCCTCTGTAACATGTCCCTGGTTTGAGAACATCTAGCCAATAGACGGTCACCGCGCAGACCGCAACACAATTCTGCAGGTTGGCTCTCCCATGGAGCTCCCGCGGGCGAAGAGAGTCGGGGCCTCACAGGTAACAGCGGCAATGCATGCCGTCTCATGCCGCGTGTGCCTCGGAGGAGAAGAAGGAATGGACGAGACTTTCGACGATTACCTCGACGAAACGGGGAACATCACGATTCCCGAGGGACGCACCCTCGTCGACTACGTCGAGAAGCACACCCATGGTAATGACGCCAATGACTTGGCCTACCGCTACATCGACTACTCACGCGAGCGCGACGGTGAGTACCAGGACCTCACTTGGAGTCAGTTCGGCACGCGGCTGCGCGCGGTGGCCGCCCGACTGCAGCAGGTGACCAAGCGGGGCGATCGGGTCGCGATCCTGGCTCCGCAGGGGCTGGATTACGTCATCTCCTTCTTCGCCGCCATCTACGCGGGCACCATCTCCGTGCCGCTGTTCGATCCGGACGAGCCGGGCCACACCGACCGCCTGCACGCGGTCCTCGGTGACTGCACGCCCTCGGCGATCCTGACCGCCAGCTCCTCCGCCGCCGGCGTCCGCCAGTTCTTCCGCTCGCTGCCCGCGGCCCAGCGCCCGCGCATCATCGCGGTGGACGCGATTCCCGACAGCGTCGGCGAATCCTGGATCCGCCCGGACATCGCGGTCGACGACATCGCCTACCTGCAGTACACCTCCGGTTCCACCCGCGTGCCCGCCGGTGTCGAGATCACCCATCGCGGTGTCGGCACCAATGTGCTGCAGATGGTGAACGCGCTTGACCTGAACGAGAATTCGCGCGGCGTCACCTGGCTGCCGCTGTACCACGACATGGGTCTGCTGACGGTGATCCTGCCCGCCGTGGGCGGCAAGTACATCACCATCATGTCCCCGGCCTCGTTCGTGCGCCGTCCCGCGCGCTGGATCAACGAGCTGGCCGCGGTCTCCGACGGCGCCGGAACCTTCGCCGCCGCACCGAACTTCGCCTTCGAGCACGCCGCCGTCCGCGGCCTGCCCAAGGCGGGCGAGTCGCTGGACCTGTCGAACGTCCTCGGCCTGATCAACGGCTCCGAGCCGGTGACCACCAAGTCGATGAAGAAGTTCAACGAGGCGTTCGCGCCGTACGGCCTGCCCAAGACCGCCATCAAGCCCTGCTACGGCATGGCCGAGGCCACCCTGTTCGTGTCGGCCACCCGGCACGAGGACGAGGCCAAGGTCATCTACGTCGATCGCGACGAGCTCAATGCCGGTCGCGTGGTGAAGGTCGAGCCGGGCACCGAGAACGCCATCGCGCAGGTCTCCTGCGGTTATGTGTCGCTGTCGCAGTGGGCCACCATCGTCGACGCCGAGTCCATCGACTCCCCCGAGGGCGCCCGCGAGGTGGCCGACGGCGAGGTCGGCGAGATCTGGCTGCACGGCAACAACATCGGCATCGGCTACTGGGGTCGCGCCGAGGAAACCCAGAAGACCTTCCGCAACCAGCTGGCCCGTCGCCAGCCCGAGGGCAGCCACGCCGAAGGCGTTCCGGCCGACGGCATCTGGCTGCGCACCGGCGACTACGGCGTGTACGTGGACGGCGAGCTCTACATCACCGGTCGCGTCAAGGATCTGGTGATCGTGGACGGCCGCAACCACTACCCGCAGGATCTCGAGCACTCCGCCGAGGAAGCCTCGACCATGCTGCGCGCCGGTTACGTCGCGGCCTTCTCGGTCCCGGCCAACCAGCTGCCCGCCGAAGTCTTTGCCCAGGACAGCCATTCAGGTCTGAGCTTCGACGCCGACGATGCCAGCGAACAGCTGGTTATCGTGGCTGAGCGTGGTCCGGGCGCGGGCAAGGCCGATCCCGGCCCCATCGCCGACGCGGTCCGCGCGGCCATCTCCTCCCGGCACGGTGTCACCGCGCGTGACATCCTCCTCGTTCCCGCCGGGTCGATCCCGCGCACGTCCAGCGGCAAGATCGCGCGTCGTGCCTGCAAGGCTGAGTACATGGGAGGCACACTGCGTGGTGGTTACACGCAGCAGGCCTTCCCCGATGCACCAGACGAGGAGTGAGACGACCGTCTCACAGATGAATGGCGCGAGCCGGTTCGGCTCGCGCCATTCATGCATGGATCACCAACCACGATTCACGCCGCGCACCGTACGCAGACAGGTAGCTTGAGGAACTGATGGCTGAGAACGAGGGCACGAACCCCACCCAGACGACCGACAACGCTCCGACGGACGGCGAGACCGCCAAACCCAAGGCTGCGGTCACCGATATGTCGGTGGCGGATCTGCGGGAATGGCTGCGGCGCTGGGTCGCCGACGCGACCGGGCAGCCGATCGAGAACATCACCGTGGACCGGCCGATGGAGGAATTCGGCCTGGCGTCCCGCGACGCGCTCGCGCTCGGTGGCGATATCGAGGAGCTCACCGGGGTCGTCCTGAACGCGACCATCGTGTATCAGCACCCGACCATCGGGTCGTTGGCCGAGCGAATCATCAACGGGGAGCCCGACGTTCCGGCCGAGGCGGCCGACGATTCGTTCTATACGACGGGATTCCAGCCGGGCGAGGCGCACGATATCGCCATCGTCGGTTTGTCCACCCGGTTGCCGGGGGCGGGTGATACGCCCGAATCCACCTGGGAGTTCCTGATCAATCGCGGTGACGCGATTCGTGAACTACCCGAGGGTCGTTGGGACGAGTTCAAGGGTGATCCGCGCCTCGCCGAGGCCATCGAGCAGGCCAACACGCTGGGCGGCTATCTCGACCAGGACGTGGTCAAGGGCTTCGATGCGGAGTTCTTCGCCATGTCACCCGTCGAGGTCGAGCGCGTCGACCCGCAGCAGCGGCTCATGATGGAGCTGACCTGGGAAGCCTTGGAGCACGCCAGGATTCCGGCTAACGAGCTCAAGGGCAAGCCGGTCGGTATGTTCGTCGGCACTTCGACCAACGACTTCAGCTTCATCGTCGCGGGTGCGGCGGGTGGGCAGCGCGATCCGAACGTGCCCATCTCGGCCGAGGGCTATGCCCTGATGGGTTCATCCTCCGCGATCATTCCCAACCGCGTCTCCTACTTCTACGACTTCCGCGGCCCGTCCGTGGCCGTCGACACCGCCTGCTCGTCCACCCTGGTGGCTGTGCACGAGGCGGTGCGTTCGCTGCGCAACGGTGACTCCGATCTGGCGCTCGCCGGTGGCATCAACATGATCCTGGCTCCGGTCGCCACCCTCGGTTTCGAGGTCAACGGCGTCTTCGCCAAGGATGGCCACCTCAAGGCGTTCTCGAAGGACGCCGACGGCTTCATCCGTTCGGAGGGTGCGGGCCTGATCGTGCTCAAGCGTCTGGCCGACGCCGAGCGCGATGGTGACAAAATCCTCGCGGTGATCAAGGGGTCGGCGGTCAACAGCGACGGCCGCTCCAACGGTCTTCTTGCTCCGAACCCGGATGCCCAGGCCGAGGTGTTGCGCCGCGCGTACCGGGATGCTGGGATCGCCCCGTCCGCCGTCGATTACATCGAGGCGCACGGCACCGGCACTCTCCTCGGTGACCCGATCGAGGCGGATGCGCTCGGCCGCGTGATCGGTCGCGGTCGCGAGGACGACAAGCCCGCCCTCCTCGGTTCTGCCAAGTCCAACTTCGGCCACATCGAGTCCGGCGCGGGCGCGGCCAGCCTGGCCAAGGTGATCATGGCGTTGCAGAACAACGTCATCCCGCCGAGCATCAACTTCACCGGACCCAACCCGTTCATTCCCTGGGATCAGGCGCACCTCAAGGTTGTTGACGAGCCCACCGAGTTCCCGCGCTACAGCGGCACCGCCACCATCGGCGTCTCCGGCTTCGGTTTCGGTGGCACCAACGCGCACGTGGTCATCCAGGAGTACGTACCGACCCCGGTCGCGCCCGAGATCCCGGAGACCACCGACCTCGACGACGAGACCACCGAGGTGGTCGCCGAGGCGGAGGCCATTACGGAAGCCGCTGCGCCGGAGCCGGAGTGGGTCGACCGCGACGAGCCGCTGCCGTACATCATCCCGGTGTCGGGCTACCTGCCCTCGCGCCGCAAGCGGGCCGCCAAGGATCTGGCCGACTGGCTGGAATCCGAAGCAGGACAGGCGACTCCGCTGGAGAACGTGGCCCGTTCGCTGGCCAAGCGCAATCACGGCCGTTCGCGCGGTGTGGTCGTGGCCAAGACCCACGAGGAAGCCATCGCGGGTCTGCGGGCCATTGCCGAGGGCAAGCCGGGCAACAGCGTCTGGACCGCCGATTCCCCGGCCGCCAAGGGCGCGCTGTGGGTGATGGCCGGTTTCGGTGCGCAGCACCGGAAGATGGGCAAGCAGCTCTACCTCGAGAACACGATCTTCCGTAAGACCGTCGATCAGGTCGACGAGCTGGTTATGGACGAGGCCGGGTACTCGGTCAAGGAGATGATCCTCGACGACTCCATGGACTGGGACATCGGCACCGGCCAGGTCGGCACCTTCACCATTCAGGTGGGTCTGGCCTCGGTGCTGCGCGCGCACGGCGCGGAGCCCGAGGGCGTGGTCGGCCATTCGCAGGGTGAGGTTGCGGGAGCCTACATTTCGGGCGGTCTGCCGCTCGAGGACGCGGTCCGCGTGATCTGCGCCCGCTCACGGTTGATGGCCGAGGGCGAGGCCATGCTGACCGACGACCAGGTCCGCAATATGGCCCTGCTGGAGTACAGCGCCGCCGACATCGAGGCGCTCAAGTCCGAGTTCCCCGATATCGAGGTCGCGATCTACGCCGCGCCGACCAATACGGTCATCGGCGGCATCCCGGAGCAGGTGCAGGCCATCGTGGCGCGCGCCGAATCCGAGGGCAAGTTCGCGCGCGTGCTGCCGACCCGCGGCGCGGGCCACACCTCGCAGATGGACATGCTGCTGGGCGAACTCGCCGCCGAGCTGGCGGGCATCGAGCCCACCAAGCTCAAGCGCGACCTGTACTCGACCGTCCACCAGGACGCCGTCTACAAGGCGGGCCACGCCCCGGTCCACGATGTCGACTACTGGTGCATGAACATGCGCGGCTCGGTGTACTTCACCAATGCCATTCGCAAGGCCGTGGACACCGGCATCACCACCTTCCTCGAGCTCGCGCCGCACTCGGTGACGCTCATGCAGGTGCTGGGCACCACCTACTCGGCGGGCGTGCACAACGCGGCGCTGATCCCGACGCTCAAGCGCAAGGAAGACGAGGCCGGGGGCGTCATCGCCGCGCTGGCGCAGCTGTACGTGCAGGGCCACAAGGTGGACCTGCCCTCGCTGCTGCCCGCCGGTGACTACGCCGACGTGCCGCGCACCGCGTTCGTGCGCAAGCAGTACTGGCCCAAGGTGTCCGGCGGCTTCGGCGGCGGCTCGGGCAACGCCCGCGTCCCCGGCGCGCACGTGGCGCTGCCGGACGGCCGCCACGTGTGGGAGGTCCAGGCGTCGGCCGTCACCGACCTGGCCGCGCTGGTGAACGCCGCTGCCGCCCAGGTGCTTTCGGACGTCACCGTCGGCGCTTCGCTCGCCCACGGCCAGATTCCGGCCGCGGGCACCCTGACCACCACGCTCACCCCGCACCCGGGCGGCGCGTCGGTCTCGGTGCACGCCAAGAACGGCAGCGCCTTCAGCCCGCTCTTCGACGCGGTCGTCACCTCCGGCGCTCCGCTGCCGGAATCGGTTGTGGCACAGCCGGTCGCGGCCGTCGAGGCGGCTCCGGCTCCGGCCGCCGCGATCGAGGCCGCACCCGGCGAGCGCTGGGACCCGAACGGCACCCAGACCATCGAGGCGCGGCTGGCGATCATCGTGGCCGAGTCCATGGGCTACGCGGTCGAGGACCTGCCCATGGAGATCCCGCTCATGGAGCTGGGTCTGGACTCGCTGATGGCCATGCGCATCAAGAACCGCGTCGAATACGAATTCGACATCCCGCAGCTGCAGATCCAGGCGGTGCGCGACGCCAGCCTGCTCGAGGTCGGCAAGGTGCTGCGCTACGCCATCGAGCACCGCGATCAGCTCGACGAGATCGCCGCCCGGCAGGCCGCCGGCGAGGACATCTCGGTCGACGCCGACTTCATCTCGGCCGCGCGCAATGCCCTGGCCGAGGGCAAGGACCCGGCGGCGCTGCTGCCCAGCGTCGAGACCACCTCCCCGGTGGCCGAGGCCGAGCAGATCGAGGCGGAGGCCGAAGCGGTTGCGGCCGAGCACGAGTCGGCCGCGCCGATCGCCGAGACCGATGCCGACAATGTCCCGCCCCGCAACGCGCCGGAGCGGCTGGTCTTCGCGACCTGGGCACTGGTGACGGGCAAGTCGGCGGGCGGCATCTTCAACCCGCTGCCGAAGCTCGACGACGAGACCTTCGACAAGCTGGTCGCGCGGCTGTCCGAGCGTGCCAAGGCGCAGATCGATCCCGAACGGATTCGCGAATGCACGACCATCGAGAAGATCTCCGATGTCGTGGCGGAGTACCAGGAGCACGGCGATGACGTCGAGGGCTTCGTTCGGACCCTGCGTGCGAAGGAAGCCGGTTCGAATGCCGTGCCGGTCTTCGTTTTCCACCCGTCGGGCGGCAACACCCTGGTCTACGAGCCGCTGCTGAAGCGGCTTCCGGCCGGTACCCCGATGTACGGCTTCGAACGCACCGACGGCACCATCGAAGAGCGCGCGCGCCAGTACATTCCGGAAATCCGCAAGCGTCAGCCGGAGGGCCCGTACGTCTTCTACGGCTGGTCGCTGGGCGCGGTGTTCGCGCTGACCGTCGCGCAGCTCATGCGCGCCGAAGGTGCGGACGTGCGTCTGGTCGGCCTGATCGACCTGGCCATTCCGGTTGAGCCCGAGCACAACACGCCCGAGGAGCGGCTGGCGCGCATGCGCCGGTACCAGGCCTTCGCGCAGAAGACCTACGGCTTCAACGGCGAGCTCGATGACGAGCAGCTGGAAGAGCTGGCCTCGGCTTCGGACGAAGAGCAGATCCAGATCATCATGGAGCTGGTCAAGTTCGCGGGCGCGAACATTCCGGGTGGTGTGATGGAGCACCAGCGCACGTCGTTCATCGAGAACCGAGAGCTGCAGAAGCTCGAGTTGTCGGATTACGACGGTGCTGTGACCCTCTACCTCGCCGACCGCTACCACGACGGGCTCATCGAGCTGGAGCCGCGATTCGGTGATCGTCGTCCGAACGGCGGTTGGTCCGAGCACATTTCAGATCTGGAGATCATCCACATCCCGGGTGACCATCTCCAGATCATCGATGAGCCGCGTATCGCGACCATCGGCGCAGATCTCACCAAGAAGCTGACGGAGATCGACGCCACGGCATGAAATAGCACCACCGCGTCACGGGTTCTGCGAAAGTAGGTTTTTGCCGAAAGGAGACCAGTGAGCACGACCGCCGAGAAACTCGCCGACCTTCGACACAAGCTCGACATTGCGAGGGAACCGGCGGGCGATGCGGGAATCGCCAAGCGGGCCCGGAAGGGTATCCCTTCCGCCCGCGACCGCATCAATATGCTGCTGGACCCCGGTTCCTTCGTGGAAATCGGTGCGCTGGTGCGCAATCCGGGCGACAAGAACGCCCTCTACGGCGATGGCGTGGTCACCGGCCACGGCCTCGTGGAGGGCCGCCCGGTGGCCGTCTTCTCGCACGACCAGACCGTCTACGGCGGTTCGGTCGGCGAGATGTTCGGCCGCAAGGTCGCGGGCATCATGGAATTCGCGGCCAAGGTGGGCTGCCCGGTGGTCGGCATCAACGACTCCGGCGGCGCGCGCGTGCAGGAGGCGGTGACCTCGCTGGCCTGGTACGCCGAGCTGGGCCGACGCCAGGAACCGTTGTCCGGCTTGGTGCCCCAGATCTCCATGATCCTGGGCAGCTGCGCGGGCGGCGCGGTGTACGCGCCCATCAATACCGACGTGGTGGTGGCCACCGAAGAGGCGTACATGTTCGTCACCGGCCCCAAGGTGATCCGCGAGGTCACCGGCGAGGATGTCAGCCTCGAGGAGCTGGGCGGCGCGAATTCCCAAGCGCAGTACGGCAATATCCACCATGTGGCCAAGACCGAGGCCGCCGCGTTCGAGTGGGTGCGCGATTACCTGAGCTATCTGCCGTCGAGCTGCCAGGAACTGCCGCCGATCGTGAATCCCGGTCTGGAGCCGGAACTCACCGAATCGGATCTGGAGCTCAACGGCATCGTGCCCGACGCCGACAATGCCGGCTACGACATGCACGAGATCCTGTTGCGCATCTTCGACGACGGCGCGTTCCACGAATTCGGCGAGTCCGCGGGCCGCAATGTGATCTGTGGTTTCGCGCGGGTGGACGGCCGCACGGTCGGCGTGGTGGCCAATCAGCCCATGGTCTACGCGGGCGCGCTGGACGCCCGCGCCTCCGACAAGGCGGCCCATTTCACCCGGCTCTGCGACGCTTTCGAGATTCCGCTGGTCTTCGTGGTCGATACGCCGGGCTTCCTACCCGGGGTGGAGCAGGAGAAGATCGGCGTCATCAAGCGCGGTGGCCGGTTCATCTTCTCCTTCGTGGAGGCGACGGTCCCGAAGGTGACCGTGGTGATCCGCAAGTCCTACGGCGGCGGCTACGCGGTCATGGGTTCCAAGCAGCTGGGCGCGGATATCAATCTGGCCTGGCCGACGGCCCGTATCGCGGTCATGGGCGCGGAGAGCGCGGTCTCGCTGATCGGCGCGAAGTCGCTCGAGGCCGCGCCGGAGGATCAGCGCGCGGCCATGCGCCAGCAGATGATCGACTTCTACAACGCGACCATCGCGACGCCGTGGGTGGCGGCCGAGCGCGGCTATATCGATGCGGTCATCGAGCCCGCGCACACCCGGCTGGAGATCCGCCGGGCCCTGCAGGTGCTGCGGGACAAGAAAATTCCCCGCAATCCTCGCAAACATCACCTGCTCCCGCTGTAGCTATGAAAAGCTCGCATTTCAGTTTTGGAATGCGAGCTTTGGAGCGACCCGCTGATGGCTACCCCTCGAACCCGGAGAACGATCATCGGCGGTGCGGTCACCGCCGCCACCGCCCTGGCGGTGCTGTCCGCCGCGCCGTCCGCGTCCGCGGCGGTCACCGGCATCACCCCCGGTACCGGCCTGGCGCACGTCAATTCGACCTACACCCTGACCGCGACGGACTTCGGCGCGAGCACCAGCACCGTGGTGACCTTCTGGGTCGGGGACGCCGCCGGCGGCGCTCTCACCCAACTGGGCACCTCGACGGTGAACTCGAACGGCCTCGCGACCATCTCGTGGACTCCCACCGCGGTCGGCTCCGGCACCGTCAAGATCGTGGCCAGCGACGACGGCAGCAGCACCAGCGGCAATGCCGCGGTCACCAGCGTCCCGGTCACGGCGGTCCCGGCGGGCAGCCTGGGCACCGGCAGCGCCTCGAAGATTCCGATCATCGGCGGCGCGCTGAGCACCCTGCTGGGTCTGGTCGGCCTGGCCTGAACGGACCCCGCCGCCTTGTTCAGGCGGCTCGCCGATTGCGCTGAATCTATCGGGTGGCCCGGGCAGATGTGAGAGCCTTCAGCTATGAGTACCTCACCGAAGGCGCTACTCGAAGGCGGGCCCGAAGACCTCGAAACGCGGATCGTTCCGATCACGCCACCGGGCGTCGAATTGCGGGTGCAGACCGGAAGTGGCTACGAGCGTTTCAAAGTGACGTCCCGGTGGCGCGACACCCCGGAGGGCAGCCTGCCCGTCTACGAATGGGTGGCTCACGTCGACGCCAAGCGCTGAACGCTCGAAATCTCGGTAGGACCTGAACACATAAGTGGCCGCCCGCAAGGAAGCGGGCGGCCACCGGCTATCGCATGTCCGGGCTCAGCGGATCAGAAGACCCGCATCTTGCCCGGTGACCACAGCCCGGAGCGATCCACCACGTGGGTGTCGATCTGCGCGGGCTTGGGGAACTTCGCCGGATCGGACGGGTTCGAGTAGTACGGGGTGTACTGCTCGAGCGAACCCCAGTCGCGGGCGTAGTTGTCCTTCAGATAGGTCGGGACGGTCTTGGAGCCCGACAGCATCTCCGCCCAGCCCAGCGGACCGCCGAATTCCTCTGCCTGCCAGGTGTTCGTGGAGCTGATGGCCAGCGGGCGGTCGGGCAGGATGCGGTACTTGGGGGCCGAATCCACCACGCCGTTCTTGTGGTCGAACGGGTGCTGGCACGGGAACTGCAGGCCCACCGCCCAGTCCAGCAGGATCGGCTGGTCGGATCCCAGATAGTTGTTGAGCGACACCAGCTTCGGCACCCGCGGCGGGGTGAAGGCCAGCCACTGGTCGCCGATCAGGATCGGGTCGCGGGCGTAGACGCGCACGGCGTCGGCGTCGTCGGGCAGCGCCGAGCGCGGGATGCGCAGGTTGCGCCAGGACGGGGCCGGGCCGATGTCGAGCGGGCGGTACTGGCCCAGCTCGGTGACGCTGCCGTCGGCGTTGCGGTGGCCGTACTTCAGGAAGATGTCCTGGCCGTAGGTCATATTCCCGGTGTCGTCGAAGGACATGACGCGGCCCGCCGCCGAGATGACGATCAGTGGGGAGTCGTCCGAGCGGGCCGGCAGCTGGTACCAGCTCGAGGTCAGTTCGGCGGGCTGCTGCACGCCGTCCTGGTAGCTGCCCATGACCGGGGTGGTGGCCGGGTTCAGCCCGAAGGGCAGGGCCACGGTGGACCCGTTGACGCCCTCCGCGCCCTTGCCGCCGCCGGTGCCCGCGTTCTGGCCCTTCTCGAAGGCCGGGCCCACGGTCTGGGTGGAGGTGTTGCCGGTGCCCGGCTTCACCTCGACGCTGTCGGCGTCCAGCTTGTCGGCGACGCCGTTGGGGGAGAAGCCGACCGGGTTCTCCCCGGCCAGCGGGTCGCCGTCCTTCGGCGGGTGGGCCGGATCGATGATCGGGGTCAGGTTGCCGCTGTTGACATCCGGCTCGACCAGCACGTCATTGGCGAGCCCGCAGGTCTTGCCCGCGAGCGCGTCGAAGTTCGAGCGCGCCAGCGAGTACGCCGGGTACTGCGTCACCGCGCCCTTGACCAGCGACAGCACCTCGAACGCCACCATGAGCGCGGCGATCACGGTGAGCGGGATGGCCGCGAACTTGCGGACCCGCCTGCCGCGCGCGGTCTTTCCGTTCTCCATCGGCTTGGCGTAGCCCTCACGCAGCGACTGCCAGGCCACGACTGCCAGGGCCAGGCCGAAGAGCATGAGCATGAAGGTGTTGGACTGGAAGCCGTGCAGCGACACCCGCTTGTCGAACCACGGCACGCCGTAGCTGGAGACGTACCAGTAGCCGTTGATGCCGGAGAAGGCGACGGCGAGGGTGAACAGCAACCCGGCCAGGAACACCGAGCGGTTCTTGCGGGATCGAAGTGCGGTGGCGGACACCGCGACCGCGGTCACCGCCGCCAGCGAGCCGGCGATGCCCGCGTACGAACCGAAGTGGTGGGTCCACTTGGTCGGGTTGAACATCATGAAGAAGATGGTTCCGAAGACCACGCCCATGAGCCGCCAGGTCGGCGCGCTCGCGATGCCCGGCACCTGCCGCCGGCGCAGCAGCACCAGCAGGGTGGTGATCAGGCACAGGATCATGAGCAGGAACGCGAACCGGCGGGCCAGCGAGCCGTCGACGGTCTCGACGAACAGGTAGTAGTAACGCAGGTAGTCCTCGTACCAGGCCAGGTTGGGGCCGGTCACCTGTCGCACCCGGTCGCCCTCCATGATTCCGGCGAAGGTCTGATCGGCGAAAACCGCCACCAGGACCAGGAACCCGGCCGCCGCGATCGGCGCCAGCAGGGCCACGTCACCGAACTGTTTGCGCCGCCGGACCACGATGCGGACCAGTGGCCGGATACCGGCGAGCAGCGCCGCCACACACATCAGGCCGGTCGGCGCCGCCGCCAGCGTGAACGCCGCCACCAGCACGGCGACCGCGGCGGGCAGCAATCGTGAAGTGGCGATGGCCCGTTCGATGGACACCCAGGTCAGCAGCGCGCCCAGGGCCACGATGGGCTCCGACCGCAGGCCGTTGTCGTAGGGCATCCAGAAGGCCAGGAACACCAGGCCGCCGGTCCACAGCGCCACCTTGGACTTGGCCACCGCGTTGCCGAGCCGCGGCACCACCTCGCGGCTGATCACCAGCCAGCACAGGATTCCGCAGAGCAGCGCGGGAATTCGCACCCACGGGCTGGCCGTGGACACCTCGGCGAAGGCCTGGATGACGTAGTAGTACCAGCCGAACGGCGCTTCCGGCACGCCGAACCAGCGGAAGTAGTTGGCCAGGTAGCCCGCGTGCGGGGCCACCCGGACCATGGTCAGGATGTAGCCGTCGTCGGAGGTGTTGGCGCCCACGAAGTGCCACAGCAGCAGGGTGCCGATGATGCCGCCGTCGGCCCAGGTCGGCTTCAGCCAGTGCGCCGGCAGGATGCGCCGGTGCCCGCGGCCGTCACTGGTGTCCAGCACCGCCAGCGCGCCCATGGCCAGCAGGGTGAGCAGCACGGCGGCGATGATCGCCACCAGCTTGATGATCGTCGGCGAGGAGGAGAACCGCGAGTCCACCGTCATGTGGAACGAAAGGCCCTCCGGCACCGCGCCTTTCATATCGGTGAACACGCCCACCACCTGCGGGCGCAGGTCGCCGAGCAGCTTGCCCTCGACCGGCACGGTGACCAGTTCCCGGCCGCCGTCCGCGGTCGGCTTCTCCACGCTGCGGGTGACGCCCTCGAAGACCGCGGAGGTCGCCTTGTCGTCGGAGGTGATGACGATGGTGGAGCACTCGTTCAGCTCCGCGCGGGTCGCGGTGGCCACCACGGCATTCCGGTCCAGCACGTCCACGCTCTCGCCGGACACGCGAACGAACATGGCCTCCAGGTCCGCGCCCTTGCCCTGCGGGGGCGCGGTTGCCAGCAGGATGCCGCCGCGCGGATCCAGTTGCTGGACGGCGGAACACGGGATGGTGGCGTTGACGTCGATGGGCACCTGCGACATCAGCGCCGCCTGCACCGGATCGAGCGAACCGCCTTGCGGCCAGCTCACCTCCGCCTGCGTCTGCTGCACCGGCAGGAAGGGCGTCGCCAGCGCGAAAACCGCGCCGAGCAGGCCCGCGACGATAGCGATCAGCTTCGCGATGCGGAAATCGCGCGGTGTCGCGGGTGCGGTAGCCGGGTTATCCGGCTTGGTGAGGACAGCGGAGGCGTCGGGCACGGTTGCTGATCGTATCGGTAGTCCCTGGGAGTGGCGGTGTTCACTCCCGCGCCACGACACGCATAGTGAAAATGATTGAAAAAGCCCCCGCTCCCCGCACTCCCCGGGACTTCAGCGGGCGGCTGAGAGCCGTAGCCGGTTCGGCACCCGTGCCGGCGGTTGGGTGCCGAACCGATTCTGGGGGTACCCGGTGAGTTACCCCGAACCTCACGAAATCAGTTGTCGCGTCTCATTTGACCTTGATGGGGTCATCCTTGGCCAGGCCGGAGCGGGTTTGGACGGTCACGTCCAGGGTCGGTTCGGCATTCGCATCCGGGACATAAGGGGTGAACTTCTCGAGCGAACCCCAGTCCCGGCTCCAGTCGTGGTCGAGGTAGCTCGGCCGGGTCTCGGACTTGAGCAACAAACCCGTCCAGCCCAGTGGACCGCCGCCGATGTCGTCCTGCCAGGCATTCGAGGCGTCCTGGCCCACCCGGTCGGGCAGGATGCGCCATTCGGGCACCTCGGCCACGCCGTCGTGGTGGTCGAAGGGCCGCTGGCACGGGAAGGCGAGGCCGACGTGCCAGTCCTCCAGGACCGGAGCCTTGTCGCCGACAAGGGAATTCAGCGTCTCCAGCTTGGGCAGTCGCGGCGGGGTGACGGCCAGCCACTGACGCGGGGTGATGTCGGCGTCGCTGAGCACCAGGCGAATGGCGTTGGCCCCCGCGGGAATCTGATCCAGCGGCACGCGCAGATTGCGCCACGACGGGCTCGGGCCGATATCGATCGGCCGGATCTGGCCGGTGTTCGTGACATTGCCCTGGGCGTCACGGGTGCCGTACTCGACGACCAGGTCCTGGCCGTAGGTCTGCACGCCGTCCTTGTTGAAGGACTTGATGCGTCCGGCGGCCGTCACGATCAGCACCTTGTACGCGGGGTCGTTGCGCACGCTGTTCAGCTTCTCGGCGTTGTACCACTGCGTGGTGAGCTTCGAAACCTGCTGCTCGCCTTCGGTGTAGCTGCCCTCGATCGGCGTCTTGGCCGGGTCCAGCCCGAAGGGCAGCGCCACCGAGCTGCCGTTGATGCCGACCTCCTCGCTCTTGCCGCCGCCGGTGCCCGCACCGGTGGTCTTGGAGGTCTTGTTCCCGGAGGACTTGTCGTTGACCGAGTTGGCCCCGCCCGTGACGGTCTCCTCGGCGTCCGCGGTGAGGTCGGAGGCGACGCCGTTGGGCGTGAATCCGGTGTTCTCGGCGGACAATCCGTCGGCGTCGGAGCCGGTCCAGGGGTGCAGCAGCGATGCGGCGGTGTCGGTCTCCACCAGCACCTCGTTGGCCAGCGCGCACGAATCGCCCTTCAGCGCCCGCAGATTCGACTCGGTGATCGAGTACGCCGGGTACTGGCTCACCGCCGCCTTGGCCAGCGACAGCACCTCGAACAGCACCAGCGCCGCCGCCGCGATGGTGAGCGGCATGCTGGCGAACTTGTCGAAGCCGCGCACCGGCTTCGGCGTCGTGTACGGCTCCCGGAAGTGCTGGTAGGCCGCGATGAGCAGGCACAGCACCGCCAGCCCCAGGAACAGCGTGGAGAAGCCCTTGCCCGCGATGAGCGGGGCCTTGTCGAACCACGGCACGCCGTAGCTGGACACGTACCACCAGCCATTGGGCCCGGTGAAGGTCATGGCCAGCAGGAAGAACACCGCCGCGGTGAACAGCGTCCGGTTGCGGGGTGAGCGGATCCCGTTGACGCCCACGGCCACCGCCGCCAAGGCCGCCACCGATCCGGCGAGTCCGGCGTACACGCCGAAGTGGTGGGTCCACTTGGTGGGCGTGAACATCATCAGGAACAGCGACATGAAGATGATGCCCAGGATCCGTGCCGACGGCCCGCGCGAGGTGCCGGGGATGCGGCCGTTCTTGCGCAGCATCACCATGACGCACACGACCAGGGCCAGCAGCATGGCCAGGATCCCGAACCGGCGGGCCAGCGACCCGTCGGGGGAGAGCATGAGCAGCGAATCCCAGCGGGTGCGCTCGTCGAACCAGGCCACATTGGGCCCGATCAGCGTGCGCACCCGGGTCGCCTCCATGACCGAGGCGAGGGTCTGGTCGGCGAAAACCACCACCAGCACCAGGGTTCCGGCCGCCACACCGGGCGCGAGCAGCGCGCCGTAGCGCAGCAGCCACGAGCCCGGCCCCTTGGCGCGCTTGATGATGATCATGAGCACCGGCCGCGCGCCCGCGATCAGCGCCGCGATGCAGATGAGCCCGGTGGGCCCGGCCGCCAGCGAGAACGCCGCGATCAGCACCCCGGCCGCGGCAGGCAGCAAACGTCCGGTGGCAATGGCCCTTTCGATCGAGCACCAGGTCAGCAGCGCGCCGGCCGCGATGAGCGGTTCGGGGCGCAGCCCGTTGTCGTAGGGCATCCAGGCCGCCAGGAACACCAGTCCGGCGGTCCAGATCGCGACATTGTCGCGGCGCACCCGCGAACCCAAGCGCGGCAGCACTTCCCGGCTGATGACCAGCCAGCAGGCGATTCCGGCCAGCAGGGCGGGCAGGCGCATCCAGGGGCTGGAGTCGCTGATCCGGGTCATCCAGGCCAGCACCTCGTACGGCCAGCCGAACGGCGCTTCGGCCACCCCGAACCAGCGGTAGTAGTTGGCCATGTAGCCCGAAACCTTCGAGGCTCGAGCCATGTTCAGGATGTAGCCGTCGTCGGAGGTGTTCGCGCCGATGACATGCCACACCGCCAGCGTGCCGATCACCGCGACATCGGCGAGTCGCACACGCCACCAGTGCGCGGGCAGGAAGCGCCGCGGCTTGCGGCCGTCGGAAGTGTCCAGCATGTGCAGCGCGATCAGGGCGATCAGCGTGAACACCGCGGCGGCGATGGTCGCGGCCCGCTTCATCCAGTTGGGGCTGGAGGTGAAGCGCGCGTCGATATGCACCGTGGCGGAGGCGTTTCCGAGCTGGTCCCGCTTCAGGTCGGTGAACAGGCCCACCACCTGCGGCCGGGTGTCACCGCCGACCCTGCCGACGAACGGCGTCCCGTCCTTGCGGTCGACCCCGGTGAACTCCACCCGGGTCTCGGCGGCATCGGAATGCACGGTGATCGCGGTGCAGTCCCCGATCTCCGAGACCGGTGCGGACAGCAGCGGAATCAGCCGCACCAGCACCGAGACCGTGCGCCCCTTCTCCGGCTCGTCGGTGACCTTGACGACCAGCCCCTTCGACTCGGCCTGCCCGGAAGACTCGGGCACGGTCGAGAACAGGGCGCCGGTCGGCAGGTCTCGCAGGAGCTGGCACGGCAGGCTCACATCCAGGTTCAACGGGATATACGACACCAATGGGGCGTCGATGTTCGCCGTATCCCCTTGGGGCCAATGCAGTGTGGGCCGATCCTGGTTGACGGGCAGGATCGGCGTGATCACCGCCAGCAGGAATCCGAGAAGACCGGACACCAGGGCGACGATGCGGATGCGGTGGAACGCTCGGAAGTCTGCGCGCACGAGCATCGACTCTATGATGGTTGTTATCCGAACTGGGCGTGGGGCCGGGCCGGAAGACAAAGAGGAAGCATGACCGAGCTGCGACCTGGCGAAGTGATCGCCGGGTATGTGATCGCGCGGCGAATCGGGGCCGGGGGGTCGGGCGTCGTCTACGCGGCGCGGCACCCGCGGTTACCCAGGCTCACAGCCCTCAAGATCTTGAAAAGGGACGACGTCGTGGGGGACGACGATGTGTGGCGGCGTTTCGAGCGTGAGGCCGACATCGCCGCGCACTTCGATCACCCCAATATCGTGCAGGTCTACGACCGCGGCGTCGCCGAGGACCTGTTCTGGATCTCCATGCAGTTCATCGACGGCCTGGATGCCGCTGAACTGCACAATGTTTCGCCCGATCGGGGTCTGCGCATCGGCACCGAGATCGCGGCCGCGCTGGACTACGCGCACGGCAAGGGCGTGCTGCACCGCGATGTGAAGCCCTCCAACATCCTGGTGGCCGATCCCGACAGCGGCCGTCCGGAACGCGCCCTGCTCACCGACTTCGGCATCGCCCGGCTGCGCGACGAGACGACCAAGTTCACCCATACCGGTAATATCTCCGCCACTTTCGCTTTCGCATCACCCGAGCAGGTGAGCGGCAAGCCGGTCGGTCCTCGATCCGACCAATACTCGCTGGCCTGCACGCTTTTCGTGTTGCTCACCGACCGTCGGCCCTTCCGCGCCGACAACCCGCTGGGGTGGGTCCACGCCCATACCCAGGAGCGGCCGCTGCGCATCAGCGAGGTGAATCCCGAACTGCCCGAGGCCATGGACGCGGTCTTCGAGCGCGCCCTGGCCAAGGATCCGCAGGATCGTTTCGAGAGCTGCGCGGATTTCGCCTACGCCGCCACCCTGGCCTACTACTCCGATCCCGCGCTGGCCCTCACCGCGCCCGCCCGACTGCTCCCGCATCCGCCCGTGCCCCGGCCCGCGGACCGGAGTCGGAAACCGCTGTGGCAGAGCATCGTGCACCGCCGCACCCTCATTCCGGTGACGGTGGCCGCGGTGACCGCGGCGGGTGTCGCCTTCGCCCTGCACCGGGGCGACCCGCCGTCCGTGCACGCCACCGGCGGCCTGGTTCCGGACAGGTTCGTCGGTATCTGGCTGGCGACCGAGGGCCAGACCAACTACCGGCTGACCGTCGATCAGGGCAAGGTCGGCGATCCCGTGCTGTCCAATCGCGTGGACGGCGTGCTGCCCAACGGGGTTCCGTTCCACTGCGAATTCTCCGCGCCGCTGGAGGAGGTGCCCCACGACGGCGACCGGCTGATCGTCGGCACCTCCCAGATCGTCGAGCGGGAACCGGCCAACGCCTGCAAGGCCAACGGCCCGACCACGCTCACCCTGCTGTCCGACGGCCGCGTCAGCCGCAAAACCGATGTGAGCGGCCTGATCACCTACACCCGCGACGACGCCGTGGTGTCGTCCTGGGGCCGCGACGACACCGCCATCGCTCGTGCCTTCCCCAGCCTGATCGGCCAGCTCGACTCCACCGGCACCGCGGTCGGCTGGCAGGGCAGCTCGTGCCGGGCCAAGGATCCGGGTCCCGGTGAGGCCGCCCAGGGTGCGCACCGGGTGCGCTGCAATGCCGACGACACCACCGGCCAGGTCCACTTCGACATCCTCGACTTCGACGCTCGCCCAGGGCAATCGGTCGCCCAGCTCTTCTTCGACAACAAGGTCGCCACCACCGGAGTCAGCCACGACGACGTCGCGGGCGAGCTGACCGTCACCACCGCCGCCGCCGTGGATCCCGCGGCCACCCAGGACACCGAGGCCCATCGCGCGGTCGCCGCCGTCACCTTCCCCGACGGTGACCCCCGCTCCCGCTTCGTCATGGTGCTGCGCTGGCCCGGGCACACGGTGAACAGCCTCCTGACCGACTGGCTCGAAAGGGCTCCCTTGAAGTAGGTAGGTGCGCGACCATGGCCGATCTGAAGCCGGGCGAGGAGATCGCCGGATACGTCATCGAACGCTGGATCGGGGCCGGTGGCTCGGGCACGGTCTACGCCGCCCGGCATCCGCGGCTACCGCGCCTGGCCGCGCTCAAGGTCTTCCACCGCGACGAGGTGAACGCCGACGCCGACGGGTGGCGGCGCTTCGAGCGGGAGGCCGACATCACCGCCCGCTTCGACCACCCGAACATCGTCTCGGTCTACGACCGCGGACTCGACGACGGGCGGCTGTGGATCGCCATGCAGTACGTGGACGGCCCGGACGCGGACGGGCTTTCGGGCCTGTCCCCGGAGCGGGCGCTGCGCATCGGCGCGGGCATCGCCTCCGCCCTCGACTACGCGCACTCCAAAGGGGTCCTGCACCGGGATGTGAAGCCCTCCAACATCATGCTGTCCCCGGCCGAGAACGGGCGCCCCGAGCGAGCGCTGCTGACCGACTTCGGCATCGCCCGGCTGCGTGACGAGACCACACACGTCACCAAGACCGGGGACATTTCCGCGACCTTCGCCTTCGCCTCTCCCGAACAGGTGTCGGGCCGTCCGCTGGATCCGCGCACCGACCAATACTCGCTGGCCTGCACGCTTTTCGTGCTGCTCACCGGCTCCCGGCCGTTCCTGGCCAACGACCTGGTGGGGCTGATCTACGCGCACACCACGACGCCGCCGCTGCGCGTGACCCAGGTGCGCCCGGATCTCCCGGCGGGGCTGGACGCCGTGTTCGATCGCGCACTGGCCAAACATCCGGACGAAAGATTCCCCAGCTGTGTGGATTTCACCGATGCCGCACTGGCGGCCTTGCGGGCCCCCGCCACCAAGACCTCGGTCGATACCCCGCCGATCGGCTTCGTCACCGATCCCACCGTGGCGCGGTCCCCGCGCACGGACCCGACCGTGCTGCGCTCGCCGGGCACCGACCCGACCGTGCTGGGGCCGGGCCACTACTACGCCGATTCCGGTCAACCGGTCTACGGCATCGCCTACGGGGCGGGCGGACCGGCCGAAGACGCTGTGCCGCACCGGCATCGGGTCCCGGACCCGGTCCGCCCCGCCTCGGGCACGAGCCGCGGGGTGCTCATCGGACTGTTCGCGGTACTGACGGCCGCGGTGCTCGGCGGCAGCGCCATCTGGGTGGTCGCCGAACTGGAGAGTCACGGAACCCCCAGCGGCGCACCGCTGTCCGCCGCGATACCGACCATGGCCACAGCCGTGCCCGCGACCACGGTCGCCGCGACCACGACGCCCGCGGGCCGTGTACCCGCGGAATTCGTCGGCGAGTGGTCGGGGTCCAGTGATTCCAACGCCAACGACTATCACCTGAGCATCCGGCAGGGCGAGATCAACCAGGTACTGGTGACCTCGACGGTGCGGACCTCCAGCGTGACCTGCGTCTTCGACTACCGTCTGCTCGGCGTCCCCGGCACCGGGGACATCACCCTCGGCGCGGGCACCCTCAGCGCGGGCGGCAGCGGCTGCCAGGTCCAGGGCACGCACGAGCTGTTGCTGAGCAATGGGCAGATCACCCGCGCGCTCTCGGTCAGCGGTTTCGTGACCTATCAGAAGGTGGGCTGACCGGCGTCTCGGACCAGGCCGCGCACATCCCAGAGCCACACGCCGTCAACGTATTTCGCGGGGAAGCCGAGGAGCTGGTCGACGGTCAGGCGCAGAGTGTCGCCATTGTCGGTGGGCGGCAGCACGATCACGTCCGCGTGCCAGTAGCGCAGGTCCTCCAGCGCCTGGGCGCGGGCGGCGTCGTCCACGACCGGAACCGTATTGGACTGCTGGGCCTTGATCAGCAGGCTGGCGGTGGGGCGATCGTCGGGGCCGTAGCGGCCCTTCTTGGAGGTGCCGGTCGGGCCGACGAAATAGCCGCCGGCGAGCGGAAAGGCGAAGTTCGAATCGACCTGCCAGCGCAGCGCGCGGGCGTCGGGTGCGGTGGGTGGCGGTGCGATCACCACCGAACCGTTCGAAATATAGTGTCGCACAGTGCCGTCGGTGAAGAACACCGGAGTGTCCGGGCGCTGCACGACGGGCAGGATCGTCGGGGTGAGCGGCAGCAGCGCGAAGATCAGCGCCGCGAACAGGGCCAGCGGCCGCCAGTCGGTCGCCGAGACCTTCCAATAGTCCAGGGCGCGCTGGGTGGCCAGGGCCAGAATGATCGCGACGGCCGGAATCGCGGCCATGGTGAAGCGCGACTCCAGCACCGAATCCAGCAGCGGCACATGGTCGAGCCGCTTCCACGGCAGGTTGATGCCGGTGCTCGTCTTGCCGATCATCAGGGTCGCGCCCAGTGACAGCACCGTGAACACCACGATCACCGTGGCCGCCGCGCGCACCACCCGCTCGCGCCACATGAGCACCGCGGCCACCGCGACCACGATCCACAGCGGCCAGCCGAAGTACGAGTTCTCCTCGGTGGGATTGATGGCCACGTTCTGGCCGTGCGAGACCAGACCGCCCAGCGATTCGGACGGGAACTGGAACAGCGCCTTCAGATCGTTGCCCATCGGCCCGTGCTCGATGGATCGGTAGGACTGCGGTCCGAAGAACTGCCACCACAGCGGAATCTCGGTGAGCGCCACCGTGATCAGCCCGGCCAGCAGCACGGTCGGGGTGATGGTGCGCAGCGCGCGCAGGCCGGTGCCCGGCGCGTGCAGGTAGTAGACGAACGCGAAAAGACCGAAGGCCAAGGCGAAGACGAGCAGCGGCTCCTCACCGAGCGCGATCTGCAGCGCCACCAGCAAGCCGAGCACGAAGGCGTCGCGATTGCGCCGTGCCTTGCGGAGTTCCCTGGTCGCGTTGGCGCGCCGCGTCATCCGGATCAACTGCAGCGCGATCAGCGGAAGCAGCGCCAGCACCACGAAATTCGGGTGTGCGTTGGCGTGCGAGATCATGGCGGGCGCGAAACCACAGAACAGACCGCCCACGGCCGCCGCGAACTTGGACGACACCACCTCGCGCGAGAACAGCCAGTACCAGGCGAACGCGGTGCCGAACAGGCCCAGGGTGAGCACCAGCACGAAGGTGACCGTCGGACCGAACAGCAGGGTGACCGGGGTGAGCGGCACCCCGACGCCGAACATGGCGGTATTGGCCATCATGTTCACGCCGTCGGGATAGTTCTGCAGCAGCGTGCCGAGCGGGTTCTCCAGGTGCGCGACATTGTGCGCGGTGACCGCGAAGAACCATTCCCACATGGTCTGGTCCTGGCCGCTCTTGATCAGATATCCGCGGTCGGGCTGCAGCCACTGGCCCGAGAGCACCAGCACCGCCAGCGACAGATACCCGGTCGCCACGATCACATCGGCGCGGGCGAGCCGAATCCGGCGGGCTACGCGCCGGGGCCGAGAGAGCTTGGGGCGAGCCGTTTCCGGAGCGGGGCGGTCGAGAACCGCTACCGCCGAACCGTCTTCAACCCCCCGGTCGGATACCCGCCCCTGTGCCACGCGCTAACTCCTTGGTGCCTTGCAATCAGCGGCCCACGCTACCGGGTTCGGCTGAGATTGCACTGGCAAGTCGGGAAGTTATCCACAGAAACCGACGTCTATCCACAGATTCCGACCGCTTTTTGGGGATAAGTGATGCTTGTCTCGTCCCTTTGTTTAGACACGCACCACGAGAGTAAACGGACCGATATCGGTGATCCGGTAGTGCGGGTCCTCGAACAGGGCCTTCGGGAACGCCACTGTGAACCGTTTCACATTCGGGTCGTTCGGATACACGTCCTGCGACAGCCGCAGCGTGTACTGAGTGCCGGAGTTGCGGAACAGGAACGCGTCCGGTGCCCGCCAGCGGCAGTGGTTCAGCGCGTCGGTCAGCTCCTGCGGCGTCTTCAGCGTGGCCCAGCGCTGGATCTCGGCCGTGCGGGCGGCGAAGTCGGCCAGCGGGTTGGCGTAATGCGAAGTGAGGGCCTGGAATCCGTAGTACGGATAGATCGCGAGGAAGCTGGTGTCCGCGGTCAGCACCACACTCTTGTCCCGTGGCCGCCCGGTCTGCTCCAGCAGCTTCGCGTCGATCTCACGGTAGTGCGAGACCGCCGAGGGGGCCCGCTGATCGGCGCGCGCGCCATTGCCGTCGGTGTCGGTGTAGGCGGTGTCGATTTCCGTGGCCAGCACCGTGGGGATGTTCTGGCTGAATCCGATCGCACCCGCGATCGCGACCGCCGCCGCGGCCAGCCGGAACCGGCCGGGCTCGCTGAGGGCCTGGTAGATCGCCCGCGCGCCCTCGGCGAATCCGAACACGCCCGCCGCCGCCAGCAGGGCGTCCAGCGGCGCTTCCAGCCGGAATGCCAGCAGGGTGGTTCCCGCCGCGGTCGCCGCCATGGACAGCAGGCACCACAGGTAGATGGCGACGACACCGATGCCCAGCGCCTGCGCCCGGCGCGAGCTGGCCGCCCGCAGCACCAGCCAGATGATTCCGAGCAGGGAGAAGATTCCGAGCAGATCGAATTCGGTCATGGGCAGCGGCAGCCGCGACCCGGACTCGGGCAGGTAGTGGAAGGCCGAGCCGGAGCCCAGAGAGGCCTTGCCGGACACGAATTTCAGCAGGAACGGTGTCCACACGGTGAGTGCCAGCACTCCGGCTACGACACCGATTCCGATGAGCCGCAGCAGAATCGGCAACAGTGCCCGCCAGGTGCGCTGCACGCGAATCGCCAGTCCGGCGGCGATCAGGGCCATGAGGCACACCGCGAACACCGCGACGCCGAAGTACAGGCTGTAGAACGTCGCCGCCAGCCCGAGGAAGAGCCCGGTGCCCAGCACGGCGCCCCAGCCCCCGGCCGTCTCCTCGCTCCCGGGCGCGGCGGGCCGGTGCAGCGCACCCCAGGCCAGCACCAGTGCGGGTCCGAGCAGCAGCGTCAGGACCGCGCTGTAGGCCTCCGGCGCCCCGTAGGCCAGCGTCACCGCGGTCGTGGCGGCCGCCACCGCCACCGCCCAATCGGCGCGAATCAGCTTGGACCACAACACGAGCGCGACCACCGCGGCCACGGCCAGCCCGATGATGGCGTACGGCTTGAACGCCTCCCACCCGGCCATCCCGGTCAGGCTCGCGAACCGTCCCCCGATCCAGAACCATCCGGCCGGATAGAACGGCGGAATGTCGATGTAGTTCATATCGTGCAGCGCCGTACTGTCGGTCAGCCGCGTCAGATACTGCGTGCGGAACTCCTGATCCACGGAGATCCCGAACAGATACAACTTCGTGGCCGCCAGCGGCATCCCCAGCGTCACCGTCACGAACGCCGAAATCCCGCCCCACGACAGCAGTTTCGCCAGCCATCCCCACTTGTGCACACGCAGCAGCACCACCGCCGCCACCAGCATGGCCAGCGCCACGACCTGCCCCACCGTGGTGAGCGACCGCGTGACATTGGACGAGTTGAACGCCGGCCAGTGCACGGTCGAGAACGCCACGAGCCCGACCCCGGCCACGACGCCCGCGACCACCGCCGCGAGCACCGCTTCCCCGACAGCCTCACCGGCCTGCCGCGCCAGCAGCGCACCTCGCCCGCTCGCCCGCTCGCTCATCCGCACTCTGCCTCCGCATTCGTGTCCATGGACCGCGCGTCAGCCTAGTCACTATCGTCGGAACCTCCTCGAAGGAAGGGATCCGAGCGTGCGAGTACTGGTCACCGGCGCGGCGGGCTACCTCGGCAAAGCCGTCGTGGCCGCCCTGGCCGCGGCGGGACACGAGCCGATCGCCATGGCCCGCCCCGGAGCCGGGACAATCCCGGGCGCCGCGGACACGCGTACCGCCGACCTGCTCGACCCGGCCGCCCTGCGACGGGCCGTCGCGGGCGTCGAGAGCGTCTGCCACCTCGCGGGCCTGACCCGCGCCCGCGAATCCTTGACCGACCCGCTGCCCTACTTCCACGTGAACACCGGCGGCACCATCGCCCTTCTCCGAGCCATGGCCGAGGCCGATGTGCGAGCCCTGGTCTTCTCCTCCACTTGCGCGGTCTATGGCTCCCCTGAACAACAGCCGATGACCGAGGAAACACCGATCGCACCGCCTCACCCCTATGCGAGCAGCAAGGTCGCGGCCGAAGCCGTGGTCGAGGCACAGGCGGCCACCGGATCGCTCGGCGCGACCATCCTGCGACTGCCGAACCTCGCCGGTGGTGACGACCGCGACCCGACCCGCCTGATTCCTCGAGTGCTGGCCGCCGCAATGGCCCGGACGCCATTGGGAATCAATGGCGACGGCACCGCCGTGCGCGACTACCTACACGTCGACGATGCCGCAGCCGCGTTCGTCGCCGCCATCGACCGCACTCCCGAGCCGGGCGGATTCGCCCACTACAACATCGGAAGCGGTCGGGGGACAACCATTCTCGACGTGGTGGCCGCCGTAGAACGCGAGACCGGCCTGCGAGTTCCCGTGGTGCACAAACCACCCGCCCCCGAACCGTCTGCCCTCATCGTCGACCCGTCCCGTGCGATGACCGACCTGTCTTGGTCTCCGAAGCACTCCGACATCACGGAAATCCTCCAGACCACCCGATTCTTCCGCGTGGCGGATCTACGAGGTCGATAGTAACCGGGGCGATGGGCCGCTACAGCGGTCCGTCATGAACGTTCTGCTGGCGTAGTTCGGTGGCGAGCCGAGCGGCTGTCACGAAGTCATTGTCGTCATGAACGATTACCAGCCTGTGATAAGCGGCGGTAGCGCAAACTTGAAGATCAATTGCGGAAAATGCTCTGTGGCAACCAATCTCGGCCGCGCGATGCTGGAGTCCGGTAATCCAGAGACCCGCGGATTTCGGCACCGTCACATCACTGTAGAGGGCTTCGAACATCCCGCAAAGACCCGAGTACTCCTTCAGATTTCGCGCGGATCGCAACAGTTCGGCTCGCTGGGGGTAGCACGATCGCAAGGCGCCTTCAGATACGGTTCGAACCAACGCTCAACCAGGGATTCGTCACGAAGGAAGCGCCAGACGGCAGAGGAGTCGACGAAAAAGCGGGATGGACATTTCGTCCACCCCGTGTTCCGGCTGAGGTCGTAGCTAGATCGGCAGTTTGCGGAAGATGGGGCGCGGGATGTGGCGCAGGATCATCATGACGTAGCGGAAAGTGCCCGGGGCCCAGACGATTTCCTTGCCCTTTTCGGAAGCGGCGACGGCGAGGACGGCGACGTCTTCCTTGTTGACCGTGAGGCCGTTCTCCTTGGCGTGGGCGGAGAGCTTGGTGCGGACCATGCCGGGGCGGATGACCGTCACGCGCGGGCCGAACTTGGCCAGGGCCTCGCCGAGGCCGAGGTAGAAGCCGTCGAGACCGGCCTTGGTGGAGCCGTAGACGAAGTTGAAGCGGCGGACGCGTTCGCCCGCGACCGAGGACATGGCCAGGATGCGGCCGAAGCCCTGCGCCTTCATCTTCTCGCCGAGCAGCACGCCGACGGAAACCGCGGCGGTGTAGTTGATCTCGGCCATCATGACGGCCTTGCGCTGGTCCTGCCAGAAGATCTCGCCGTCGCCGTCGATGCCGAACGCGACAATGGCCACGTCGATGTCACCGGCGGCCCAGGCCGCGTCGATGACGGCCGGGTGGCTGTCGGTGTCGAGCGCGTCGAAGTCGAGGAGCTGGACCTCGGAGGCACCGGCCGCCTTCATCTGCGACACGGCGTCCTCGCGCAGCGGATCGCCCGGCAGCGCGGCCAGGACGACGCGCATGGGGCCCTTCTTCAGATACTCGGCGCAGATCGCCAAGCCGATCTCCGAGGTGCCGCCAAGCAGCAGAATGGACTGCGGGTTCCCTACCGCATTGATCACTGAAGCTCCAGCCTTCTCGCCATATCGGACATGAAAACGCCTGTGGGGTCGACACTTCGGCGGATCTTGATCCACTCGTCGATCCGGGGGTACATCTTGTGGAAGGTCTCCGCGTCGGTGCGCGAGTCCTTGGCAGTGTAGAGGCGACCGCCGAATTCCAGGACGCGCCGGTCCAGTTCGCGCACGAACTCGTTCAGACCCGGGCGGACCGGGAAGTCCACGCAGATGTTCCAGCCCTCCATGGGGAAGCTCAGCGGGGCCGGGTTACCCGGGCCGAAGAACTTCAGCACATTGAGCGCGGTGTAGTGACCGGACCGCTGGATATCCACGATGATCTTGGTGAATTCATCGAGGGCCTCGGGCGGCAGCACGAACTGGTACTGGATGAATCCGGCCGAACCGTAGGCCCGATTCCACTCCGAGACCACGTCGAGCATGTGGTAGAACGCCGTCAAGTTCATGATCTTGCCGGTGTAGTTGCCGCCGAGGGCGTAGTACGCCTCGCCGACCATGCCCAGCGTGAACTTGTTGACCGCGAAGCTCGGGAAGATATCCGGCACCGTCAGCAGATTCGGCGCGTCGAACTTCAGCGGGTTCTTGCGCAGCTTCTTCGGCAGCTCATCGAGTTTCGCCAGCCGGCCGCGAGACACATTGGCGCGCCCCAGCTTCGGCGGCGCGCTGATGGCGTCGAACCAGGTGGAGGAGTAGGTGTAGTTCTCCTCGGACCCGTCCTTGTGGACCGCGATGGTCTCGTCCAGGCCGGTGGTCTTGATGCCGTCGGCGATGAAGTAGGCCGTCTCGGTCGGCGTCATCTCGATGGTGGCGCGCAGGATGATGCCGGTCAGGCCGTTGCCGCCGACGGTCGCCCAGAACAGCTTGGCGTTCTTCTTCGGCCCGATGGTCTGCACCTTGCCGTCGGCGGTGAGCAGATCGAGGGACCGCACATGGTTGCCGAAGCTGCCCGCGCTGTGGTGGTTCTTGCCGTGGATGTCGGAGCCGATGGCCCCGCCCACGGTCACCTGCCGGGTGCCCGGCAGCACCGGAACCCACAGGCCGAACGGCAGCGCCGCCTTCATCAGCTGGTCGAGGGACACGCCCGCGTCCACGTCCACCAGCCGGGAGTCCCGGTCGATGCGGTGAATGCGGTTGAGCGCGGTCATGTCGACGACCAGGCCGCCGGCGTTCTGCGCGTGATCGCCGTAGGAACGGCCGAGGCCGCGGGCGATGACACCGCGACGCAGGTGCGCGGGCTTGGAGTCGTTGTCCTCCGCGACCATGGCGACCGCCTTGGCGATCAGCTCGGGGTCGTTGGTGGAGAGCACCTCGGAGGTGGTGGCTGCCGTGCGACCCCAACCGGTCAAGCGCCGGGTCTGCGTCGGCAGGTCGAAGGACCCCTGCGACACTGTGCCCTCTTTTTCTTTGCCTACGACAGGGCTCTCGCCTGCGGAGCTGGGCTCCGTGGCGGCCTCGGTCGTGGTCTGAGCTTTCGTGGACATCGGCATAGAGGCTACAGGGATAACCGTCTCGAGGCTTGTGTCCTTTGTCCCGGGCATTACTCTTCTGCCTGTGACCGCGGAACCCCATCTGCCCCTGCCGCCCGAGCTGCCCCTGGTCGATGAACCGGGTGGTACGGACGTTGATCTCAAGACGCAGATCATTCGATTCGCGGTCACCGGCGGCCTGTCCGCCATTGTCGACTTCGGCCTGTACACGCTGCTTTTCAAACTGGTCGGTTTTCCGCTGCCGGTGGCCAAGTCCATCAGCTTCATCGCGGGTACGACCACGGCCTATCTGATCAATCGGCGCTGGACCTTCAAGGCGGAGCCGAGTCGCAAGCGCTTCATCGCGGTGATCGCCTTGTACGCGCTGACCTTCGCCTTGCAGGTCGGCATCAACCAGGTCTGTTACTACGCCTTGCCCGATGCCTGGTGGCGGATGTTCTTCGCCTTCTGCGTGGCTCAGGGCACCGCCACCGTGATCAACTTCATTGTCCAGCGGGCTGTGATCTTCAAGATCAACTAAGCGGCGTCCGATTCAGGATTCGACGAGGGCGTTGTTCTCTTCCTTGGCCCGGAAGTAATCGCCGCCCTTGGCGCGCACATTGTCGGTGCCCCACTGCCGCGTCTCGCGGTGTGCCGGGACCAGGTGCGGAATGTGTTTGCGGCAGTGGATGTAGGCCTCTTCCACATCGACCACCACCCAGCGCTCGGGAATCCGCCCGCGCTGGTCGGCGGGCAGGTCGGCGACACAGCGGCGCATGAGGGCGTCGTCGACGATGCGGGCGGTGCCATTGACGTGCAGGCCGATGAGATCGTGCACGAAATCGATCATGAGAATGCCCACGTGCGGGTTCTCGAGAATATTGCCGAGGCTGGCCAGCACGCCGTTGCCGCGATACTCCGGGTATGCCACGGTGCGGTCGTCGATCACGTGCAGGAAGCCGGGCTGCCCGGCGCGGAAGCTCGAATCGCATTCGCCGTGCTTGTCGGAGGTGGCGATGAAGGCCATATCCATCCGGCGAATGAAATCGATCATGTGGGTATTGAGTCGATCTCGCACTTGGTCGGTATAGAAGCGTTGCGCCCGATCCTCGGTTCCGTAGCGCTCCTGGAGTTCCCGTTCGCCGTCGCTGCCGTTTCTGATACCGGGCATCGTGCGCCCCCTTTGGTAACTGAACACCGGATGGAAGAGGCTCGGCCACGAACTTCGGCCATCCGAAATGCTATACGGTTTAACTATTTTCGTGTGGCGAATGGTTGAACCGGCGTATCCGCCCTGGTGGGGCATCCTCGACTGGTGCCGGACAAACGTTCCCGAGGGAGGATCCTCCCGGATGAAAAGGTCCACAAGGGCCGTTTGTCCCTTAACTGTGGGGATGCTGGCCGCGCGTACGGGCCGCGAGTATGTGAGATCCCTAGGGGGCGCAGGGATTTCGCATTCCTGATTTGTCCATTTTGCAGAGTTTCGGATGACAAGCTCCGGATGTCATCCCCCTAGTTGCGACTGATCTTCGGTACTCGAAACCTAAATACCGAAAGGTCTTTACCGAGGCCAGATCCTCCTGGGTCAGCTGGACCAGCGCGGGACCCTGCGGATCCCGTCACCAGGGCTGTTACGACATGTAGGACCGGAACCGTCACGGTGAACCCGACATCGGGCGTGTGGACAGGATGACCCCGGGTGCGGCCAGTCCGCGCAGCCCGAGGAAACCTGAATTCAATTGGAACACCAGCGAAACCAGCACCAGCCACAGCCCCGCTGCCGGCAGCGCGACACACACCGCCGCCCGCTCCACCTCTCAGCGCTTGCAGGACTCGAAAAGTGGCAGCGCCGCGGCCGAAGGACATGCCGGCACCGGCATCAGGCGCGGGTGAGCGTCACCGGCACGCCATTGAACACGGCGTTCCCGGAGGGCGCGTCCACCAGCGAATCATCGGTCAGCACATTGGCGTTCACCCCGGCGTGCGCCCGCGCGACGGACTGCTCGCTGTCCTCGTGACCCCATCCGTGCGGCAGGCTCACCACACCCGGCATGATGTCGTCGGTCGGCTCGACCTCCACGGTCAACGTCCCGGCCGCCGACTTCACCACGGCCAGTCCGTTCAGCCCGAGCCGCGCGGCGTCCTCCGGATTGATGTGCAGCGTGCAGCGATTCGACCCGCCCACCAGCGGCCCGACATTGTGCAGCCAGCTGTTGTTGGACCGCAGCTGCCGCCGCCCGACCAGCACCATTTCCGGCTGCTCGGCCCGCACCCGGGCCCGCAACCGCTCCAGATCGGCCAGCATCTCCGGCGGTGCGAGCTCCACCCGGCGCGAGGCCGTACGCAGCACGCCGGGCAGCCTGGATTCCAGCGGGCCCAGATCGATCCCGTGCGGATTGTCCAGCAGCACCCGCAGATTCAGCTTGCCGCGCCATTCGCTCGCGTCATCGGGCGTCGACGCCCATTCCCCGAAGGGACCGAGCCGCAGCATCATGTCGATGCGCTGTTCGGTGGTGTTGTCACCGAGCAGCTCACCGCGCCGCTCGGCCATTCCGGCCTTGTGCAGTGTTCCCGCGATGACGATCTCGTCGACCACCGTGAGCGGATCCAGACCGGGTTGCGGCTCCTGGCCCGACACCGCCAGGGCCAGTCGCGCCAGCACCTCGGCCTCCGACAGCTCGCCCTCGCCCAGCGGAATCAGCGGCCGGGAGTAGCGGGCGTAGTTGTGGACGGCGAAGTTGAGCAGCGCGAAATCGTAGTGCGGGGACTGCAGAATCCGCGGCGGCGGCAGGATGACGTCGGCGTGGCGGGTGGTCTCGTTGAGGTAGCGGTCCACGCTGACCATGAATTCGAGTCCGGCGAAGGCGCTGTCCAGACGGGCGCCGCTGGGTGCGGACAGCACCGGGTTCCCGGCCACGGTCACCATGGCCCTGATCTGCCCGTCGCCGGGCGTGAGGATCTCGTCCGCGAGGGTGGCGACCGGCAACTCGCCCATGGCCTCGGGCAATCCGCGCACCCGGCTGCCCCAGCGCGCGGTCCGGAACGGCCGCGACCGCACGATGCCCAGTGCCGCCCCGGTGGCGAACATGGCCCCGCCGGGTGTGTCCAGATTGCCGGTGAGCACATTGACGACATCCACCAGCCACTGTGTGAGCGTCCCGAATTCGGCTGTGCACGTGCCGATCCGGGCGTACACGGCGGCGGTCGGCGCGGCGGCCAGTTCGCGGGCGATCCGCACGATGGTCTCGGCCGGGACCCCGGTGCGGCCGGCGACCAGCTCCGGCGTGAAATCGGCTGCGGCGGCACGCACCTCGTCCAGTCCGTTCACCTCGACGCGGACGTCGGTGAGGTTCTCGGCGAACAGCGTGTGCACGATCCCGAACAGCAGGTAGGCGTCGCTGCCGGGCCGCACGAACAGGTGCTCGTCGGCCAGCTTGGCGGTGCGGGTGCGCCGCGGATCCACCACCACGAAGCGTCCGCCGCGCTGCCGCAGCGCCTTCAACCGGCCCGGGAAATCCGGTGCCGTGCAGAGCGATCCATTGGATTCCAGTGGGTTCGCGCCCAGCATGAGCAGGTAGTCGGTGCGATCCAGGTCCGGGACCGCGACCGTGAGCGGATCGCCGAACAGGAGCCCGCTCGACACCTGCTTGGGCATCTGGTCGGCGGTGCTGGCGGAGAACAGGCTGCGCGTCCCCAGCGCCCGGATCAACAGCGGCACGTACAGCGCCCCGGCCACGGTGTGCGCGTTGGGATTGCCCAGGTACAGCCCGACGGCCTGATTCCCGTGGGCGGCCGACACCTGCGGCAGCCGTTCCCGGATCACCCCGAAGGCCTCGTCCCAGCTCGCCGTCCGCCAGGTGTCGGTGGCGCGATCGCGAATCATCGGCGCGGTCAGCCGATCCGGGTCGGAGTCCAGATGCCCGAGGGTCGCGCCCTTGGGGCAGATGAAGCCTTTGCTGAAGGGATCGGCGTGATCGCCGCGCACCGAGACGATCCGGTCGTCGCTGTCCAGGGTGAGCTCGAGGCCGCACACCGCCTCGCAGAGCGGGCAGGTGCGTAGCAGTGTCCGGGGGCTGTCCGTGACGTGGGTCATACCCAATGATCGCCCGGAGTCGCATCGGGCGAAACACCTGCCACCGCGCGGGGTATGTGTGCGGACTCCTACAGCTTTCCGCGCGAAATCTTGGAGACCGTTACGACCTGCGAATCGCCTTGCGCTTGACAGGATCCAGGTAGAACAGCGGATCTTGGTTCGGGAGCATCTCCCCGGTGGCTCCCGGCGAAGGGGCCACGGGTTATGTCCGTTCTCTCTGAATTTGCAACGTTTGGACCCGGATACAGCGAAACCCGCGAGCGCCGGGGTGCACTCGCGGGTTTCGAGTCGATATTCGAGCCGGTATCAGGAGGCGATACGAGCCGCCTTGGTCGCTCCCTTGGCGGCGGCGCGGACCGCGGCGGCGATGGCGACCACCGGCGGGACCCAGCGGGCCTCGTGCGGGGCGACGCCCCAGCAGGCCGCACCGGCGGACAGCTTGCTCGGCGGCAGCGGGATGCCCGCGCCGTCGGTGTGGACGACCACGCCCGACTCGCGCAGCGCCTCGATGGCGCGCTCGGCCTTGCGCAGGCCGGTCACCAGGTGGATCTCGCGGCGCTCGGTGCCCGGGATCTCGATGACCGGGCCGGTCAGGTCATTGGCGCGCAGGTAGCGACGCACGAACGCGGCGGTCTCGCCGGTGACCTCGATGCCCGAGATCTCGTCGTCGGTGACCAGGCAGATGCCATTGGCGGTTTCGGCGACCGTCCAGCCGCGCTGGATGTAGTCCTGCGCAGATTCCGCAACGGCTGACGAAAACGTCGTACGCACTGGTTTCTCCATTCCCCGGTAGATCTAGTTCCTGCTCTGTGCGACGTATCGCAACGGGATGACCGGGTCGTTACACCCTCTTTTTCACCGACAGTCCGGTTCTGTCCCAGAACGTCGTGTGTCCAGTCCGTTTTGACCCTTTAGGGAATCTGGCCCAGAAGAGACATCGCATCAGGACAACGGTTCTGCCTGCGGCAACGGCGTCAAGGGCGCTGGCATGCCCGCTCGGGCCCCGTACCCGCCCGCAGGACGAACGTGTTCTACAACACACTGTCTCGTCCTGTGCATCCCCGGCGTTACCGGAGAGACTGAGTCGGCCGAAAAGGTCTGCGGGAGAGGAGATCGTCGGCATGGCCGACCAATCGGGTGGGAACACAGCCGAACTCGGGGAGTTCGACGAGTTCGACGAGATCATCACCGAGGGCCGCTGGGCCGCCTTCAAGGAGTCCGCGACCCGTCGCATGTCCCGGCGCATCGCCGCCGACGAGGAGGCCGAGGAACCGGTCGAACCCTTCGCCAGTCCAAGCGCTTTCGGCTCCTGGAGTGTCGATGCCGCGCGGGCCCTGCTGGACGTGCAGTTCCATCGCGCCGCCACCCGCACCCTGCTGCCGCTGGCGTATCTGCTGGGCCTGGCGGGCGCTTTCGCGATTCCGATCGTGGGAACCGTAGGGCTGTGGCGGGTTTCGGCCTGGCTGGGCATCGTCTTCGGGGTGGTGTTCGCCATCCCGCTGGGCCTGGTGATCGCCGCGACGGTGCGCCTGCTGCTGGAGTTCGTCCTCAACGCGTCCCGGTTGGCCGCCAGGGTCTCCCATATCTCCGATATGGCCGACGACCTTTTCCAGGCGCTGTCCGACGTGGCGGAGCCGGTCAACCAGCTCTCGAAAGATGTTCAGGCCGTGCAGTTCTGGCGCTTCCGTAAGCGGTCGGCCAGGAAGTAGCCTGAGAGGGAGTCGACATCCTAACCACCGGGAGGGGTCCCGGGTCCATGGATCGCTGAGTTTTCCTGTGCAACAATGCGATCGCAACACTGGTTTAGGGGGACGAATGGCTCTACCGCAGGGGATTACCGGATCGACCGTGCCGCGCCGTCAACTCGGCCGGCACCTGCGCGACCTGCGCAATCGGGCGCGGATGACGACCCGGGTGGCGGCCCAGCGCCTGGAATGGTCCGAGGCCAAGATCTGGCGCATCGAAACCGGTCAGACCTCGTTGCGCAGTCTGGATGTCGAGGCCATGTGCCGCATCTACGGTGCGCCCGAGGACGCCATCGAGCCGCTCACCTCGCTGGCCCGCGAGACCAAGGCGCGCGGTTGGTGGACCGAGTTCAGCGACGTGATCGACGAGGGGTACGAGGTCTACATCGGCCTCGAGGAGGCCGCCGGGCGGCTCACCAGCTACGAGAACGAGCTGGTCCCCGGGCTTTTGCAGACCGAGCAGTACATGCGGGCCGTGCTCGCCGGGGCCTACCCGGGCATCTCGGCCGAGCAGATGGACCGCCGGGTGCGGGTGCGGCTGGCCCGCCAGTCGCTGCTCACCCGCTCCGAGTCGCCGATGCAGCTGGATGTGGTGATCTCCGAGGCGGTGCTGTGGCATCGCGTCGGCGGCGACGAGGTGACCCGCGGCCAGCTGGACCGGTTGCGCAAGCTCGGCGAGCTGCCCAATGTCCGGCTGCGGCTGCTGCCCGCGGAATGCGGCTACCACCACTGCATGGATGCCGGTCGGTTCGTGCTGCTCGAATTCCCCACCGCCGCAGGCGAACCCACCGAACCGCCGGTGGTGTACGTGGAGGCCCTGACCGGCTCCTCGTATCTGGACAAGGAGCACGAGGTGGAGCGTTACCGCGAGGCCTACGCCGCGGTGAATTCGATTGCGGTGGACGCGCTTCCGGTCATCGACACCCTGCGCGCGGCAGTCTGATCAGACCTGGCCCAGATTCTGGGCGAGCACTTCCCGGTGCGTGGGCGCGGCCTGCTTGTGCAGTTCGCGCCCTTTTTCCGTGACGCACACGAAGATCGCGCGGCGATCCTCGGTGCACAGCGTGCGGTCGACGAGCCCGTCGCGCTCGAGCCTGGCCACCGTGCGCGAGAGCGCGCTCTGGCTCAGGTAGATGTCATTGGCGAGATCGCTCATCTTGCAGCTGTCGCTGTCCGCTTCGACGAGGCGATCCAGGGTTTCGAATTCGCTGAGCCCGATGTGGTGGCGGCCTTGCAGTTCCTTTTCCAGAGCGCACGAGGTCGTCGCGTGCCGGGCCAGCAGATCGCGCCACTCCCCTACGAGCCCGGACGTCTCGAAAGACGTTGTCACGGGCCGTTCGACAGGCGCTGTCGGCTTCGGCATGCGGCCATCCTAGTCCCCTCGGCAGAACCATGCAACCGCATTAAATGCTTGTGCATTTGATGCGCGTGCATGTACTGTCGCTTCTCGTGACTTCCACCGAGATTCGCCCCGCAGTGAGCACCGCGGCCGACACCACCAAGTGGACCGGCCGGCTCTGGGGCATGCTCATCACCTTGTGCATCGTGCTGTTCCTGGACGGCCTCGACGTGTCGATGATCGGCGTCGCGCTGCCCTCCATCGGCACCGAACTCCACATTCAGACCTCCACCCTGCAGTGGCTCGTCAGCGGATACGTGCTCGGCTACGGCGGCCTGCTGCTGCTGGGCGGCCGCACCGCCGACCTGCTGGGCCGCCGCAAGGTCTTCCTGATCGCCCTGGCGGTCTTCGCATTGGCTTCTCTCGCCGGCGCTCTGGTGAGCTCGCCGGCGCTGCTCATCCTGACCCGCTTCGTGAAGGGCCTGGCTGCCGCGTTCACCGCGCCGACCGGTCTGTCCATCATCACCACCAACTTCGCCGAGGGACCCGCCCGCAACAAGGCGCTGTCCATCTACACCGTCTTCGGTGCCGGCGGCTACTCCATGGGCCTGCTCTTCGGCGGCCTGATGACCGGGCTCGGCTGGCGCTGGACCTTCCTGCTCCCCGTGCCGGTCGCGCTGGCCGCGCTGGTCGCCGCGTACTTCCTCGTCCCCAAGGACAAGCCGGCCGAGGAGGGCGGGCACGACCTGATCGGCGCGCTGCTGTCCACCGCCACCATGCTGCTGCTCGTCTACACCGTGGTCTCCGCCCCGCAGGCGGGCTGGGGCTCGGCGCGCACCATCGGATCGTTCGTCGCGGTGGCCGTGCTGGGTGCGGCGTTCGTCTACGCCGAGAGCCAGGTCAAGTACCCGCTGGTCCGCCTGGGCATCCTGCGCAAGCCGACCCTGGTCCGGGCCAGCCTGGCCATCATCGCGGTCGCCGGCTCGTACTTCAGCTGGCAGTTCATCACCACGCTGTACCTGCAGGACACCCTGGGCTGGTCGCCGCTGAAGCTGTCGATGGCGCTGCTGCCCGTCGGTCTGCTGGTGGTCGCCTCGGCCTTCGTCTCCGACAAGCTCGTCGACCGCTTCGGCACCGGCCCGATCATCGCCGTCACCATGGTGGTCATGGCGGTGGGCTACCTGATGTACCTGCGCATCGACACCGCGCCGGGCTACCTGGCCGTGATCCTGCCCGCCGTGCTGCTGGTCGGCATCGGCTGGGTCGGCTTCCCCGCCATCAACATTCAGGCCACCAGCGGCATCGAGGATGACGAGCAGGGCCTGGCGGCCGGTGTGCTGCAGACCGCCATGCAGGTCGGTGCGGCAATCGTGCTCGCGGTGACCACCGCCATCGTCACCTCGAACGTGCCGAGCGACCCGACCCCGTCGGCCATGCTCGACACCTACCGGCCCGGCCTGGAATTCGCCGCCGGCGTGTCCATCGTCGGAGCCCTGGTCGCCCTGACGGTGTTCATCCCCAAGCTGCGGGCCCGCCGCCAGGAGGCCCGTGACGTGGAGGTCGAGCTGGTCGGCTGACACGGTGGAGGCGCCGCTCGCCGCTCACACGGGCGGGGCCTTTGAAAATTGCTGGGGCGCATCGCGTTACGCGATGCGCCCCCTGCGTAACAACTGATTTCGCAAGGATCTGGGTAACTCGTCGGGGACGTCCGGAATCGGATTGGCACTCAACCGCCGGCACGGGTGTGGGACGGGTTGCGGCTCTCAGCCGTCCGCTGAAGTTCCGGGGAGGCGGGACAGCTGCTTCAGATCCGCCAGGCGCGGCGCGGCGGCGTCCTTGCCGGAGCGGATGAACTCGAGCGGGCGGCCGTCACGGCCGACGGTCGGCCACTCGATCCCCAGGTCCGGGTCGAAAGCGTCCAGATCCCGGTCGAATTCGGGGGAGTATTCCAAGGAGCACAGGTAGTTGACGGTCGAGCCGTCCTCGAGGGACAGCAGCGCGTGGCCCAGACCCTCGGTGAGGAACACCGCCTTGCGCTCGACGTCATCGATGACGACCGCGTCCCACGTCCCGAAGCTGGGCGAGTCGCGGCGCAGGTCCACCACCACGTCCAGGAAGGCCCCGCGCACGCACGTCACGTATTTGGCCTGGCCGGGCGGATTCTCGGTGTAGTGGATGCCGCGCAGCACGCCCGCCGCGGAGGTGGAGATATTGACCTGCAGCAGATCGAAGGGCCGGCCCACGGCTTTCTCGAACTCCGAGGCCTTGAACGACTCGTAGAAGACTCCGCGGTCATCGCCGCGCAGGACGGGCGTGAACTCCCACGCACCGGGTATGGACAGTTCCCGAATCCGCATGCCTACTCCCAGGTTCGCCCGTGGTCCAGCAGGCCCAGCAGGTAGTTGCCGTAACCCGACCGCACCAGCGGTTCCGCCAGCCGGGTCAGCTGATCATCGTCGATGAAGCCCAGCCGCCAGGCCACCTCCTCGGGCACACCGATCTTCAGGCCCTGCCGTTGTTCGATGGTGCGCACGTAATTGGCCGCGTCCAGCAGGGAGTCGAAGGTGCCGGTGTCGAGCCAGGCGGTGCCGCGGGGCAGCACCTGCACGTGCAGTCGGCCCTGCTCCAGGTAGGCGCGGTTGATATCGGTGATCTCGTACTCGCCGCGGTCGGACGGCCTCAGGTCGCGCGCGATGGCGAGCACGTCGTTGTCATAGAAGTACAGCCCCGGGATCGCGTAGTTCGAGCGCGGCGCCTTGGGCTTCTCCTCGATGGAAATGGCGCGGCCGTCGGCGAATTCGACGACGCCGTAGGCGGTCGGGTCCGAGACCCGGTAGGCGAAGACCGCGCCGCCGTCCAGATCGTGCAGGGCCTGCAGGCCGGTGCCCAGGCCCGGGCCGTGGAAGATATTGTCGCCCAGCACCAGTGCGGCGGTATCGGTGCCGATGTGGTCGGCCCCGAGGACGAAGGCGCGGGCCAGGCCGTCCGGTTCGGGCTGCACCACATAGGAGATGGAGACGCCGAAGCGGCTGCCGTCGCCGAGCAGGCGGGCGAACGCGTCGCTGTCCTCGGGGGTGGTGATGACCAGGATGTCCCGTATCCCCGCCAGCATGAGGGTGGACAGGGGGTAGTACACCATCGGCTTGTCGTACACCGGGACCAGCTGCTTGCTCACCCCGCGCGTGATCGGGTGCAACCGCGATCCGGTGCCCCCGGCCAGAATGATTCCGCGCATGTCACAACAGTCTGCCAGTTCGGTCGCGGACCGTGGTGGTGAGGCTCCGAATGGACTTCGAATCGATCACGGCCGTTTACCGCCATAGCAATCCGGCGATTTCTGATACGTAGGTCACGTTCCCATGGTGTTCTGAAACGACACTATGTGAGATGTCAGCGCCGACTCTCGCGCGCCGGGTGCCGAGCCAACGCTTCGGACGCACCGGACGAACGGCTCGGCGCGCCAACAACGAGGTAGGTGCGCGATGACTCACGACGACCACCCTGTCCAGAACCCGAACCGGACCAGTGCCGCCGCCCGCGCCCTGACCGTCGTCGCGCGCACCATGATCCGGCCCGCCGGTGAACTGGTCCCCGTCACCGCGGCGTCCATGCCGGTCGCCAGCACGGTCATCAACACCCTGGCCAAGTTCCGCCCGGCGCCGCGCGGAGTGGAACGGGAGCAGGTGCGGCTCAACGGCTTCCGCATGGAGATCGTGCGACCGGCCGGAGCGCGCAAGTCGCTGCGCGACGGCGCGGTGCTCTACATGCACGGCGGCGGCTTCTTCCTGTGCGGCTTGGACACCCACCGCCCCGTGGTCGCGGCGCTCGCCCGCCGCACCGGACTGCCGGTGGTCAGCGTGGAATACCGGCAGCTGCCCGAGACCGATATCGCGGGTTCGGTCACCGACTGCCTCACCGCCTACAAATGGCTGCTCGCCCACGGTGTTCCGGCCTCCAAGGTGGTCTTCGCGGGTGATTCCGCCGGCGGCTACATGACCTTCGCGACCGCCCTGCGCGCCCGCGACGCGGGCCTGCCGGTGCCCGCCGGGCTCGTCGGCCTGTGCCCCGCACTGGATCTGGACTGCACCGAGAAGCGCAACCACCCCAACTACCACCGCGACGCCCTGATTCCGTTGTCCGCCTTGGAGTCCGTGGTGAAGCTGGGCGCGGAGGTCGACGGCCGCCTCGATCCGCGGCTGTCACCGGTCAATCATGTGCTGGCGGGTCTGCCGCCCGCACTGCTCATCGTCGCCGAGGACGAGGTGCTGCGCCGCGACAGCGAGATCATGGCTCAGCGGCTGGCCCAGTCCGGCGTACCCGCCACGCTCGAGATCTGGCGGGGGCAGGTGCACGCGTTCATGGCCATCTTCCCGGCGATGCCCGAGAGCCGGGCGGCACTGGCGAGTGTGGCGCGGTTCGTCCGTGCCCAGATCGCGGTCGAACGGGTCGCGCGCACAGCGTGATCGAATCGCGCACAGCGTGATTGATGATGTGGGGCTCGGGGCGCGCATGACCTCGGGCCCCACATCTACTCCCGCGCAAAGCGAAACCCCCGCCCGGATGACCCGGGCGGGGGTTTCGCAATACAGCAGGCCGTGTCTTACTTCGCCGGGGCGGAGATGTGCGGGCCGTTGATGGTGGTGAAGTACTGGATCGCGGCGGCGATGGCGACCGGGGCGGTGATCAGCACGTTGCCGGCGATGACGCCGACGAAGCCGAGGGCGCTCGCGCCGACCAGGCAGCCGACGAGCGGGCCCGCACCGAACATCAGGGCCAGCGGGCCGGTGGCGATACCGGCGGTGACGCCACCGATGGCGCAGCCGACCGCGGCGGCGCCGAGGCCACCGACCAGGGACGCGACGGTCGCACCGAGACCGATGGTGTCCTTCATGCGGTTCCAGGCGGCCTGCTCACGGTCGTAGTCCGACTTCCACGGAGCCTGATCCTCGTAGGGCAGCGCGACGTCCTTGACGTTCTCCGGGGTGTACTTCGCGTGGTCCATGTCGAACTGCGGAGTCAGGGTCGCGGTGTGGTCGGAGATGTCCGCCGCGATCGGGAAGGTGAAATCGTCCACCTTGAACGACAGCGGCATGCCGGCCACGACGTTGCCGTTGGAAGCCTTGAGCTCCAGGTTGCCGTTCTCCACGACCAGCGAGCCACCATCGGTGCGCAGCACGGTGCTGGTGTCGGAGTTCTGGGTGATCGTGTAGTTGATGCTGCCGTTGTCGTCGGCGGCCGGCGCAGCATTCACGGTGCCGGCGGTGATGCCAAGGGCAGCGACGGCCAGCGCCGCGGTGGCGGCGAATTTCCTCATCAGCATTTGTTGAAACCTCATCGAAGAGCTCGGGGGGACAACACGAATCGAAATGGAGGACAGCTAACGAGCGGTGAACCCATCGTGACCGTTCGTTCAATTTTTGTTCACCATCACGATCGTGCGGTCTGCAAGCTAGCGGAAAACCGCTGCATGAGAAAGGTTTTGACGCATATATCTGAACAGGCTGATCGTTACCTGAGGGCAGATGTGTGATGAAGGTCACATCGCATGCTTGTCGAGTCGTGACGATTTGACGGTGTACATCACGCTCTGAACACATAATTCCGACATTTCGACCGCGCGGCCGCCTTTCAATTAAGTGCATTTGTTTCAACAGGATGTCGGAATCCGCGCACGTCGTCCGGCTGTCTGGTGTAGAGAAGGCAACTTCCCGGACCCGACGGCGGCGTCCGCCCCGGCCGACGTAGTGTTTGCGTGTGCGACTGCTCGTAACCGGCGGGGCCGGCTTCATCGGCGCGAACTTCGTTCATCAGAGCGTGACTTCGCGTCCCGATGTCCATGTCACCGTGCTGGACAAACTCACCTATGCGGGTAACCGCGCCTCTCTCGACCAGGTCGCGGACCGAATCGAGTTCGTGCACGGCGACATCGCCGACACCGCCCTGGTGGACCGCCTGGTGGGCGGTGTGGACGCGGTGGTGCATTTCGCCGCCGAATCACACAACGACAATTCGCTGGCCGACCCCTGGCCGTTTGTCCAGACGAATATCGTCGGCACCTATTCGCTGCTCCAGGCGGTGCGCCGCCATCAGGTGCGCTACCACCACATCTCCACCGATGAGGTGTACGGCGACCTGGAACTCGACGACCCGAAGGCATTCGACGAGAGCACGCCCTACAACCCGTCGAGTCCCTATTCCGCCAGCAAGGCCTCGAGCGACATGCTGGTCCGCGCGTGGGTGCGGTCGTTCGGGGTGCGGGCCACAATCTCCAACTGCTCCAACAACTATGGCCCGCGCCAGCACGTGGAGAAGTTCATCCCGCGTCAGATCACCAATCTCATCGACGGCATCCGCCCCCGGCTCTACGGCACGGGCCACCAGGTCCGCGACTGGATTCACGTGGACGATCACAACAGTGCGGTCTGGGAGATCTTGGAGCGCGGGCGCATCGGCCAGACCTATCTGATCGGCGCCGACGGCGAGCGCGACAACAAGTCCGTGGTGGAGATGATCCTCGAGGCCTTCGGCCGCGCGCCCGACGACTTCGACCACGTCACCGACCGTCCGGGCCACGATCTGCGCTACGCGATCGACTCCTCGCTGCTGCGCACCGAACTCGGCTGGGAGCCGCGCTACCGCGACTTCCGCACGGGCCTCGAGGCCACCATCGACTGGTACCGCGAGAACGAATCCTGGTGGCGGCCACGGAAAGCCGCGACCGAATCGGCCTATGCCGCGGCCGGCGAAAAGGTGCTCTAGGACCAGTCCCGTCGATAGTCCGCCCAATCCTGTTGGGTGGCGGCGAAATCCACATACAGCGCGACACCGAATGCACGGCGACCGCGATCGGTGCGGCCCAAACCTACACGGACGCCACGGATCGCGGCCGCCACCGTTTCGGCCGCACCGTGGTGGCCGAGATCGTCGGCCCAGAACGCGGGCAGGCCCATCAGCAGATCCACCGGCGGCGGGGTCACCTGCAGGGCGAGAGTGGTTTGTTCGGCGACATATCCGGCGTAGAGCGAACGGACCGGCATCGCCGTGTCGTACGACATGATCGCGATCTGATCGACGTGCCGTGCCACCTGTGCGAAATAGGCTTGGGACCACCATTTTCCGTGATCGAACAGCGCCGCTCCCGCCGAATGCAATCCGGGTAGCGGATCGATAACCGGAGCGGACACCGACAAGAGTGCACGACGGTCCGAAGTGATCGTCCGCACTTGTTCGAGGATGGCGATATAGCCGGTCGATCCGGAGCGCACCGGTTCGAAATCGAAGTGAATGCCGTCGAACCCGAGATCGAGGGCTTGGATCGATGTCGCGACGACATGTTCACGGGTCGCCGGATCGTCGGCATTCAAGCCGTCGAATTCGGGGGTCAGCAGATCTCCGAGCCAGGCCTGCACGCGAATTCCGGGCAGACTCCGATGCACGGCGTCGATGAACCAACGAGCCTGTGGATAAAGCTGTGGAGACAGCGTGCCGTCATTGTCGAGCGGCCCGGTATGGACGTACAGATCCTTGATTCCGGTCCCGGCCAGCCGAATTCCCAGTTCAGCGATATCGGTGTCGCTTTTGCGCCCGTCGATCCAGGCGTGACCGAGCCAGAGGGCGTCCCGGCCGCGGGTCCGGGCGTCCTCGCGCAGGGTGCCCGCATCTTCCAGTCGGAGGTATACCGTGGCCGCGAGGACCGGTGTCAGCAGGATGCAGACAACAACCAGCAATACCACCGTGATTCGCCGAGCGCGGCCGTGACCACACCATTTCTCCCGTATCCCCACCACCGCAGGCTAGAGACGAATTCCGTGCTCGGCGAGCGGGTATCAGCCCCAGACCAGGGTGCTGTACTTGACCACCGCGGCGATGAGCGCGACCGAGGTCGCCGCCACCACGGTGATCGCCGCGCCCCGCGTCGGGAACCGGCCCGCGGCGTCGGTGAGCCGGAAAGGCATCCAGCGCAGCAGCACCGCGAGCGCCAGCACCGCCAACGGAACGAAGTAGCGGCCCTGCACGCCGTCGATGATGAAGTAACCGACCGGCGTGAACGACATGTACAGGGTCACGTAGATCATGGCCACGCTGGCGGCCACGGTCAGCAGCACCAGCCAGGTGCGGGTCCGGTTCGCGGCCCGCGGCGAGAAGCGCTCGGCCGCACCGATGCTCACCGCGAAGGCCAGCAGGCTCGCCAGCACGGTCAGCGACGGCACCTCGACGTAGGAGAAGCCGAGCTCACCGAAGAACTGGACGAACCAGTGCTGATCGCGGCGGGCGATGCTGTCGCCGAAGACCCGCAGGAAATGCGCGGGATCGGTGAGGATGCCGTGCAGCTGGTCGCCCGGGCGCACGCTGCCCCAATCCTTCTCGGGCCGCATCAGGCTCATGCCGTCACCGGTCGGCGCGGCGATCTTCATCCACACCGCGAACGAGATCGCGCCGATACCGGCCGCCGCCCAGGGCAGCACCCGCTGCCAGGTCGCGACCCGCTCGCCGCCGCCGAAGCCGAAGCGCCGTGCGGGAATCAACACGGTCAGCATGGCGATCAGCACGTAGGTCGGCTTGCACACCGGCAGCAGGATCGTGGCGGCCAGGGCGGCGACGGTCTCCGGCTTGGACAGCCGTTCACCCAGGAACAGGCCCTTCACCACCAGCGCCGAAACCAGCAGGGCCAGTGCGTTGGTGACGGTGTCCGCGGTCACGGTCCCGGCCTGGAACAGCGCGATCGGCAGCACCGCGACCGTGAAGGCCAGCCACTGCACCCGATGTCCGCGCAGCACGCGCAGCGCGAAGCCGACGATCAGCAGGTAGGCGAGGAGCCCGGCCCAGCGGGTGGCCAGCACCATGCCGCCGACATTCAGGTCGAGGGCCTCGGCGATCCGGATGCCCGCGGCGGGCGGCAGGTACGGAATCGGCGAGTAGGCCGCGGTATTGGTGAACCAGACCTGCTTGGTCTCCTCCGACACCGCGGCCGCGCCGAGCTGGTCGTAGGCGTGCGGATCGACGACGATCGGGTCCGGCTCATCCGGCTTGTTCTGATAGTCGTGGAAGGCGTAGCTCATCAGCGCGTCGATGCTGACCGGCACGTCGCCGCCCCACGCGGGGCCGCGATCGTCATGGATCTTCTCCGGCAGGAATCCGCCGTGCGCGACCTGATAGGCGCGGCCGAACTGGGTGATCTCGTCGTGGCCCCAGAACGGCGGCGTCAGGACCGACCACACCGCGCCGAAGATGCCCGCGATAAGCACGAAAGCCAGAGCGGCGGAACCGAATCGCCGTTCCACGCCGATCACCGCGCGCCGCAGTCCGGCCCTGGGCTCGGGCGCGGCGGCCGGGATCTTCTCCGGCGCGGCGACGGCGGGATTCTCGTTTGCTTCGGTAACCACGATGTCCGATTCTGCTTTGCCGTTCTGATTTTCCCCGGCAAGCTCCACCGTCATCGCGTCGAACCGGCCGCCGCGCTGTCCGCGCCCACGGCGGAATAACGCAGGTACATCAGTCTGGCCGCCTCGTGGCGGGAGCGGCGGATGCCGTCCAGGATGAGGCCGGCGGTCCAGGCCAGGCTGCCCAGCAGCAGCAGCGTGAAGCCGAGGAATAACGTCGGGAACCGCGGGACCTCGTGAATGCGGTAGAACTCGATCACTATCGGCGTGATCAGGATGACCGAGATGATCCAGGCCAGCGTGCCGAACAGGCCGTAGAAGGCGACCGGCCGCTCGTGCCGGGCCAGGCCGACGATCAGGCGCAGGATCTTGAAGCCGTCGCTGTAGGTGCGCAGCTTGGATTCGCTGCCGGCGGGCCGATCGCGGAAGCCGACCGGGACCGCGGTCTGCGGGACGCCCAGGTGCTGCGAGTGCACGGTCAGCTCGGTCTCGATCTCGAACTCGCGCGAGACCGCCGGGAAGGACTTCACGAAACGGCGCGAGAAGACCCGGTAGCCGCTGAGCATGTCCTCGACGTTCTCGCCGAAGACCTTGCCCACCACGCCGTTCAGCACCTTGTTGCCGGTCTCGTGCCCGGCGCGGTACGCCGAGCCGGCCTCGACCTCGCGGCGCACGCCCAGCACGTGGTCGTACGGACCCTCGAGCAGGGTCTTGATCATTTCGGGGGCCGCGGCGGCGTCATAGGTGTCGTCGCCGTCGACCATCAGGTACACGTCGGCCTCGATATCGGCGAATGCGCGTCGCACCACATTGCCCTTGCCCTTGCGGTTCTCGGTGCGCACGATCGCCCCGGCCGCGCGCGCCTTCTCGGCGGTGGCGTCGGTGCTCAGGTTGTCGTAGACGTAGACGACAATGCCCGGGACGGCGGCCTTCAGGTCGGCGACGACCTTCGCGACGGCGGCCTCTTCGTTGTGGCACGGCACAATGGCGGCAATACGAAGCTCGGTGGAGTCCACCCGGTCAATCCTCTGATCGGAGGCGAATATGAACACCGGGAGGGTACCCGACCTTCACAGGTATATGGGTGCTGCGGGTTGCGGTACCGTCGGCCGGTGTCTGCGAACGAGTCCACGGCGGTGAGCGAAAACCCGCCGGATGCCTCTCTGACCGGGAAGATCCGTGCCCTGCTGCAGCGCGGCGGCGCGTTTCTGGTGGTCGGCGCGATCGGGTTCGTCGTCGACGCGGGCACCTACAACCTGCTGGTCTTCGCCGGTGGCGAGGGCCCGCTGTTCCATCAGCCCTTGATCGCCAAGATCATTTCCATCGGGGTGGCCACGGTCGTCACCTATTTCGGCAACAAGTGGTGGACCTACTCCGACCACAAGGGCGAAACCGGGGCCCGGCACATACTTGTATACGCAGTACTGAATGTGATGGCCATCGGGCTGCAACTCGGGTGCCTCGGCATTTCCCGCTACGTTCTCGGACTGGACAGTCCGTTGGCGGACAACGTTTCCGGGACGCTCATCGGCCAGGCCGTCGCCATGGGCTTCCGCTTCTGGGCATACGGGAAATTCGTCTTCACCGGAACACGCGGGGACGAACGCTAAGTGCGGGTTCACGCTGCCACTACCAATAGCGATTGATATTCTCGCCCGGCCGAGCAAGACAGTGACAGTGGCGGTGCGACCACGTCGGATGTGCCGGTGTCTACATATTCAAAGGATGTCGAGGGATTCATGGATGCGTCGGCTGGGCAGGCCGTGACCGAAACCGAGGACCGGAAGAGCGCTGGGGCTCCCGCGACTCTGCGCGCCGAGCATGCCGCTCCGGAGCGGCTGGTGCTGGCCCGCGGCATCTTCTGCGGACCAGCGCCGAAGATCAGCGATGAGCTGTACGCGGTGGCCAAGGGCAAGGTCACCCGGGAGCGGCAGACGCTACGCCTGGAGAAGGGTGCGTCGGTCAACACCAACACCTACTTCGGCCGCTTCGCCGCCGCCTACTGGCAGCGCTGGACCAAGGTCACCGAGGTCGAGGTGGGCATGACCCTCGAGGTGACCGGCAAGGTGCGAATCCGGCTGGCCGCCTCCGATATCGCGGGTCACCGCCGGGTGGTCGACACCGCCGTGGTCAAGGAGACCGGCCGGGTGGTGCTGCGCGCACCGCTGGACATGTACATCGACGGCGGCGCGATCTGGCTCGAGATCGAGGCCCTCGGCGGCGAGGCCGTGGTCACCGATCTGGCCTGGACCGCGGCCGCGCCCGAGCAGGTGCGCCCGGTGGCCATCGCCATCTGCACCTTCAACCGGGCCCAGGACTGCGCCAATACGGTTGCGGCCCTGGCCTCCGACGCCACCGTGCTCTCGCTCATCGACGCCGTCTACGTCGTCGACCAGGGCACCGACCTGGTGCAGGATCAGGCGCTGTTCACCGAGACACAGCCCAAGTTCGGCGACAAGCTGCGCTACATCCGGCAGCCGAATCTCGGTGGCGCGGGCGGTTTCACGCGCGGCCTCTACGAGGTGTCCGCGGCCAATGAGCATGCCGACGTCATCCTCATGGACGACGACATCCTGTGCGAGCCCGAAACCGTGTTGCGTCTCAACGCCTTCGCGAACCTGACCGTCGAACCCACCCTGGTGGGCGCGCAGATGCTGTTCCTGTTCAACCCCGACTACCTCAATGTCGGTGCGGAGGAGACGAATCTGGGCAAGCTGCGCCACGGCCAGAAGGTGGCCAAGGCGCTGCGCAACACCTCCATGCTCAAGAAGCACCAGGAACGCCGCGTCGACGCCGGCTACCAGGCCTGGTGGACCTGCCTCATCCCGGCCGAGGTGGTCAAGCGGATCGGGCTGCCGGTGCCGATCTTCTTCCAGTGGGACGACGTGGAATACGGCCTGCGCGCACGGGAGAACGGTTTCGTCACCGTCACCCTGCCCAACGCCGCCGTGTGGCACGCCGACTTCTACTGGAAGGACTTCGACGACTGGGCGCGCTACTTCTCCTCGCGCAACTCGCTCATCGTGTCCTCCCTGCACCACGACCTGGACGCGAAATCGATCACCCGCCAGTTGTTCCGGGAGATCAGCGAGTACCTGGTCGGCATGCAGTACGGCCTGGCGCACACCACCCTGCAGGGCATCGAGGACTACCTGAAGGGCCCGGAGATCCTGCGCGACGGTGGCATCGAGGCGCTGGCCAAGGCCCGTGGCTCGCGCTCGGACTACCCGGAGACCATCAAGCACCCGGGCGCCACCGCCCCGGTCCCCAACGCGCACCTGCACGTGCGTCGCGCGGGCGGCGAGCCCAGCCACCCGCTGCTGGTCCTCTACAAGCGCGCCCTCAAGCAGTGGACCGGCCGCGTCATCCCCGGCCCGGTCGCGGTCACCCGCGAGGACGCCCACTGGTGGCATGTGGGCCTGTTCAACCACGTGGTCGTCACCGACGCCTCCCAGTCCGGCGTCCGAGTCCGCGTGCGCGACAAGGAAACCGCCCGCCGTCTGCTGATCCGCGCCTACCGGGTGCTTCGCCGGCTCCGCAAGGACCTGCCCGACCTGCAGCGCCGCTGGCGCGCCGCCATGCCGGAGCTCACCAGTCGAGAGAACTGGGAACGCCTCTACGGAATCGACTAGACGGCAACATAATCGCCTGACCATGGCCCGGGACCTCCAGTCCCGGGCCATGTCTCGTCTCAGCGGACGGTGAGCAGCGTGCGGGCGGCGGCGGCCAGGTCGGCCTCCAGCCAGTCCGGAAGTTCAGGCGCGGGCGCGTGGCGGCGCAGGGCGGCATAGGGGAGGTCCACCACGACGCGGCTGACGGCGTCGATCTCTCGTTCGCCGTCGGCGCCGTAGACACCGGTCGCGATGCGATGGAGCTGTTCGAAAAGCGGCTCGTTCATGCGCGCCAGGCGCTCGCGGAACTCGGTGTCGGGCGCGCCGTCCAGCAGGTCGCTGGGGCGCAGGTTCAGCAGCAGCCTGGCGTCGTCGGGGCAGTCGCGGCCGAAGCCGATCGCGGCCGTCGTCATGGTCACGGCGGCCTCGATCGGGTCGGGGACGGCGGTGGCGGTGAGGACGCGGGATTGGAAGCGGTCCAGGGCGCGGATCCAGGCCTCGGTGAGAACGCCGTTGCGGTTGCCGAAGCGGTGGTAGAGCGTGCCGACCGGCGCGCCGCTGGCCTCGGCGATGGCGGCGACGCTGGCCGCGCGGGGGCCGTCGCGCAGGACCAGGGTGCGGGCTGCGTCGAGGATCACGTCGGTGTCGTGCTTGCGAGGTGGCGCCATGAACTAGTACGTTCCTTCTATATGGAGCGTTTGCCCTATATCGATGAGCATTCCAGGGTAATCAATGCCGATCGTGAGCGGACATGGGCCGCCCTTGTCCGTGCGACCTGCAAGAATCCTGACGATCTCAGCACAGTGCCCATGGGTTTCGTGCTCGACGAGGCCGACCCGCTGAAACGATTGGCCCTCGAAGGCCACCACTGGTTCTCCCGCTACGCGCTGACCTACCGGCTCGACGAGGTCGATCCCGGCCACACCCGCGTCACCGCCGAATCCCGCGCGGTCTTCCCCGGCATTCACGGCCGGATCTATCGCGCCCTGGTGATCGACAGCGGGATGCATCAACTGATGGTGCGGCGGATGCTGTTGCGCGACATAGCCGTTGCCGCGGAGGGGTCCGGCATGCGACTTCCGGGGCAACGGTGGGGCGCCACCGATGCGGAGGTGGCCATGGAATTGCCTTGCGACAGTCAGCTTTCCGGCGAGGTGGTCGTCTGCGACCGAGCCGTGTCCGTATCCGCGCCCGCCGGTGCGGTCTTCGCCTGGCTCTGTCAGCTGCGGGTCGCCCCCTACAGCTATGACCTGCTCGACAATTTCGGGCGCCGGAGTCCGCGGGAGCGTGATCCGCTGCTGATGGATCTCGCTGTGGGCCAACGCTTCATGGGCCTGTTCGACCTGGTCGGCTATACGCCCGGTGCGCAGGTCACTCTGCTGGCCGATGGAGTCGCGGTCACCTACGCGGTCCACCCCGAAACCCGCACGCGCAGTCGGCTGCACGCCCGGGTTCGATTCCGGGGCCCGTCCTGGCTGCTTGCGCTGCCGATCTTCGGTGACTTCCTGATGATGCGCAAGCAATTGCGCACGCTGAAGGAGCTGGCCGAGCGCGAGGCCCTCGCGCTCGGCTGAACCGGCCGCTAGAGGAACAGGTCCGTGGTGAGCGGTCCGTCGCCGGGCACCACTCGGTACTTGTCGAGATCGGTGATCCCGTGTGCGGCAAGGACTTCGTCGTCGATGAAGAAGTTGCCGGTGGTGTCCTTGGCCGGTGAGGTGAGCACCAGATACGCGGCATCGGCGTAGATGTCCGGCGTGCGTGAGGTGGCGATCATCTCCTCCCCGCCGAGCAGATTCTTGACCGCGGCGGTGGCGATGGTGGTGCGCGGCCACAGCGAGTTCACGCCGATGCCGTACTTGCGCAGCTCCTCGCTCAAACCCAGTGTGGTGAGCGACATTCCGTACTTGGCGATGGTGTAGCCCAGCGCCATGCCCGCCCACTTCGGATCCAGGTTGAGCGGCGGCGACAGGGTCAGGATGTGCGGATTGCGTCCGGCCTGCGCGGATTCCTTCAGCGCCGGGATGCTGAGCTTGGACAGCAGGAAGCTGCCGCGGCAGTTGATGTCCTGCATGAGGTCGTACTTCTTCATCGACAGGGTCTCGGTGGGAGAGATGTCGATGGCCGAGGCATTGTTCACCACCATGTCGATGCCACCGAAGCGCTCGATGGTCTGCCGCACCGCCTCGGCCACCGCCCCGTCGTCACGAACGTCGCCGAGGTACTTCAGGACGTTGCCGCCCGCCTGCTCCAGCTCGGCCGCCGCGGTATGGATGGTGCCGGGCAGCTTGGGATGCGGCGTATCGGTTTTCGCGATGAGCGTGATGTTCGCGCCGTCGGCCGCCGCCCGCTTGGCGATCTCCAGCCCGATTCCGCGACTCCCACCCGACATGATCATGGTCCGACCCGCCAGCTGCCTCTGTGCTCCGGTCATGGATCCACTCCTCTTCTGCTGTTGTCGCCCCGTTCCGATCATCCGCGCCCGGTTGATGCGGCGGGGCAGAAACTCTCGCATCTCGGACAGTAGGCAAGAAATGCCGACTATGCAACAAGGTGCATATAGGTAGTGCTGACACCACCTCCGATCCGGTACCGCGCACGACCCCGATCCGGGTGCGTGGGGCATGGGCCGCGGCCGCCCGGATTCCTACGCTCGAAGGGCCGGAAAACCGGCCTGAACAGGAGGAATATCTGCTATGAGCGCATTGCGGCGACCGCGTGGCCGGGCCCTGCTGGCCGGAGTCGGCGTGCTGGCCGTGCTCGCGGCCACGGCCTGCGGCACCGACTCCGCCACCGGCTCTCGCACGGGCGAATCGTCGCGCAAGGAGGTGTACCGTGCCGTCTCCGAGGCGCTCGACACCGTGGTCCGCAGCGGTTTCCCCGGCGCGCAGGTGGTCTTCGACGGTCCCGACGGCCATCACGTGCTCACCGCGGGCGCGGGCGATCTGAGCACCGGCGCGCCCATCCCCGAGGACGCCCGGGTGCGGATCGGCAGCAATACCAAGACCTTCGTCGCCACCGTGGTGCTGCAACTCGTCGGTGAGGGCCGGGTCGACCTGGACGCCCCGATCGAGCGCTATCTGCCGGGCGTCGTCCGGGGCAACGGCAACGACGGCAATCGCGTCACGGTCCGCCAGTTGCTGCAGCACACCAGCGGACTGCCCGAATATCTGGCGGGCCGCGACCCCGCCGCACCCGGCTCCGGCCAGTTGACCGCCGATTCCGATCGACTCCGCAGCGCCCATTACGAACCCGCGGACCTGGTGCGCATCGCCATGGCCATGCCGCCGCGGTTCGAGCCCGGCGCGCGTTCGGTCTACACGAACACCAATTACATCCTGCTGGGCATGCTGATCCAGCAGGTGACCGGCCGCCCGGCCGCCGCCGAGATCGGCAGCCGCATCCTGGAACCACTGGGCCTGCACGACACCTACTTCCCGGACTCGCGCGAAACCGGGATCCGCGGACCGCATCCGCGCGGGTACCACGAAATCAACGGCCACCGTGAGGATTACACCGATCTGGACCCGTCCTGGGCCGACACCGCGGGCGCGATGATCGCCACCCCGACCGACCTGAACCGCTTCTTCACCGCCCTGCTCGCCGGGAAACTGCTCCCCGCCGCGCAGTTGGCGGAGATGAAGAAGACCGTCCCCTGGGACCGCGGCGAACCCGGCTCCGGCTACGGGCTGGGCCTGATCCGTCAGGCGAGTTCGTGTGGCAAGGAAATATGGGGCCACGGCGGCAGCATCCCCGGCTTCGGCACCCACACCGGGGTGGCCACGGACGGCACCGCCGTGGTGGTGACCGTCAATCAGCTCCTGGCCGATCGGGCCGCCTCCGAAGTGGTGAACAAGGCCTTCGACACCGCTTTCTGCTCGTGAGAGGAACCGTGTTGCGTTTTCGCGAGCTCGCCCGTACCCGAAAAGGCATGGCAGCGTTGGCGGTCACCGCTCTGGTGACGGCCGCCGCCATCACGACGGCCGCGGTGACCGAACGTCCCGCCGCCGCCCCGCTGGACCGCTTCCAACAGCAGTCGCTGAACTGGAGGTCCTGCGACGATCCCGGCCTGGACGGCGTGGGCGCGCAGTGCGCCGATGTCACCGTGCCGCTGAATTACGCGGAGCCGCAAGGCCGCACGATCGTCGTCGCCATCTCCCGCATCCCCGCCACCGATCCTTCGCGGCGGCACGGTGTCATGCTCTCCAATCCGGGCGGCCCCGGCGGCGCGGGCCTGGACTACTTCGTCGAGACGAGCAAGGCCATGACTCCCGAGGTCCGTGCCCGCTACGACCTGATCGGCATGGATCCGCGCGGCGTCGGGCGCTCGTCGGCGGTGAACTGCCACTGGCCGCACGGATTCGGCCTGCAATTCGCCGGACCCGATGCCGGGAGCTTCGCCGAATCCGTCGCCGATCAGGCCGATCTGGCGGCGCGCTGCGCCGCGGTGGAGGGGGATCGCCTGCCGCACTTCACGACCCGCAATACCGCTCGCGACATGGATGTCATCCGCGCGGTGCTCGGCCAGGACAAGATCAGCTATCTCGGCACGTCGTATGGCACCTATCTGGGTGCCGTCTACATGCAGATGTTCCCGGAGCGCTCCGACCGGATGGTGCTCGACGGCACCGTGGACCCGTACCGCTACGGTGCGGTCGGCATGGTCCAGGACATGGGCGCGCCCAATGAGGCCGCGCTGGATGCGTGGGCGGCCTGGACCGCGGAACGCGACGGCGAATACCACCTCGGCGCGACCGGTGCCGAGGTGCGCGGTGCGGTCCAGCGGCTGATCGAACGCGCTGCCGTCCAGCCGATCCGGATCGGCGACTTCGAGCTGAACGAGCATATGTTGCCGCTGGTCCTGTACATCGCCTTCGACTCGCCGCACGATTACGGCCTTGCCGCCCAGCAGATCCGGGAACTGGCCGATGCCGCGGACGGCACACCGGTACGCCCGGACGCGGATCTGGCGGGCAAGCTGGGCATCATGCTGCGCTCGCAGCCCCGCGACCTGTCACCGCAGATGGCGATCCTGTGCGGCGATGTCGGCGTCCCGCGCGATCCCGCCTGGTACCGGCGCAATCTCGAGGCGTCCCGCGCCGCCCAGCCGGTCTTCGGCGCGCTGGCCGACAACATCACGCCCTGCGCGTTCTGGGCGCCGCCCATCGAAACCCCCACGGCCCTGAGCAATTCGGTGCCGAATCTGATCATCCAGGCCACCGGCGACACCCGCACCAACTACGGCGGCGCGCTTGCCATGCACAAGGTGCTCACCGGCTCCCGCATGGTGACACTGCGGGATGTGGCCATCCATTCGATCCTGGGCCGCTACCCGAACGCCTGCGTCTACGACGCCGTCAACACCTACCTGGCCGACGGCATCCTGCCCGCCGCAGACCTCACCTGCCGCGAGGACTGATCATCGCGATCATCCGGCATTGAGGTAGGCGAGTACGGCCAGCACCCGGCGGTGTCCCACCTCGTCGGCGAACAACCCCAGTTTGGCGAAGATGCTCCGAATGTGTTTGAGCACAGCGCCTTCGGAGACCACGAGGCGCTCGGCAATGGTGCCGTTGTCGAGCCCCTCGGCCATCAACGCCAGCACCTCGCGTTCACGCGGGGTCAATGCCGCCAGCGGATCGCCGGTCTTGCGCCGCACCAGCAGCTGCGAGATCACCTCCGGATCCATGGCGGTCCCGCCCGACGCCACCCGCCGCAGCGAGTCCAGGAATCGATCCACCTTCCCGACGCGCTCCTTGAGCAGATATCCGATGCCGCCCGCCCCGTCCCCGAGCAGTTCGGCGGCATAGCTGTCCTCCACCCACGCCGACAGCACCAGCACGGGCAGCCCGGGGTGAATCTCCCTGGCGCGCACGGCCGCCCGCAGGCCGTCGTCGGTGAAGGTGGGCGGCATCCGCACATCCACGACGACCGCGTCGGGCCGGTCCTCGGTGACCACCCGCAGGAAATCATCGGCATTGTCGACCGCCGCGACCACCTCGATGCCCGCGGTCTTCAGCAACAGCGCCAGCCCCTCCCGCAGCAGCGCGTCGTCCTCCGCGATCACGACGCGCATGACGCCACCACCTCGTCCGCCCTTTCGCTCACGATCCACACGGCAACTCCACGCGCACCACGGTAGGCCCGCCCGGCGGGCTGCTCAGCAGCATCCGCCCGTCGAGCGCCTCGGCCCGGCGGCGGATCCCGGCCAGCCCGCCGCCCTCGGTCTCGGACGCGGCTCCGGCGCCGTCGTCCCACACCTCGACGATCAGTTCTTCGGCACTCCCGCCGAGCGCGATCCGAAGGAGCCGAGCACCGGAGTGTTTCGTCGCATTGGTGATCGCCTCGGCGATCACGAAATAGGCGGCCGCCTCCATCGCCGCGGGCCACCGCCCCGGTTCGGAACGCGGTGCGTTCTCCCCCTCGGTGGCCAGATCGAGTTCGACCGGAATCGGGGAGCGGGCGGCCAGCGCCGAAATCGCGCTCACCAGGCCGCGATCGGTGAGCACCGGCGGATAGATGCCCCGCACCACGTCACGCAGTTCGCTCAGTGCCGAGGTCGCCGTGTCCTGGGCCTTGCGCACCAGGTCCGCGGCCGCGTCCGGATCCCGTTCCCGCAGTTGATCGGCCAGCCCGAGCTGCATGATGACCGCGGCGATCCGCGCCTGCGCCCCATCGTGCAGATCCCGTTCGATGCGTCGCAGCTCCGCCCCGTGCGCGTCGAGGGCGGCCGCCCGCGTGGCCGTCAGTTCGGCTACCCGCACCGCCAGCCGTGCGCCGGGGGCGGGGCCGAGCAGCGCCCGTGCCGCCAGCGCCTGTCCCCGTGCCGCCACGGGCGCCTGGAAAACGATCCACCCCAGGGGAATCGCGGCCAGGGCCGCCCCGAGGGCGAGCGGCCATGAGGTCACGGTGATCCCGAAGGTCTCCACCGGTCCGGGTAGCAGCCGCCAGTACACCGGAATCGCGGCCTGCTGCAGCGTGCCCACCGGCAGCGCCGCCGCCAGCCCCGCCAACAGGACACCGGGCACGAGGTGCAGGATCAGCCAGGCGACATCCCGCCGATTGGCCGGATCCCGGAACACGGTCGCCAGCTTCGCGCCGAGGCTGCCGCTCAGCGGTTCGTAGACCACCACGATCGGCGCGCCGAGCCGCTTGCCCGCCCGCCGTCGCTCGAACTCGACCAGCGGCCGGATCAGCCGGATGACTTCGGGAATCGCCGGAATGCCCACCCCGACCAGACTCGCCGCCGCCACGACCGACAGCGCGAAAACGGCGAACAGCGCCCCGAACGCGGTGAAACCACCGACCAGCAGATACCCGATGGCACCGGGGAGCGAGCGCAGCCTGGCACGGATCCACCCGGCCACGGATCGATCCGCGGCCGGGGGATTCGCTGCGGTGATCACCCCGCCACCGTTTTGTCGGCCGGCCGGCTCGCCACGGGCAGTCCGCGCGGTCCGTTCGTCAACCACCACGCGGTAGGCACGATCGTGACCCGGGTGGGCCGGTGATCGAGTGGTGCGTGGGCTCCGAGCATCTGCCCAACCTATCGGGCACGACGGCCGGCGCTACCCGCGCACCGGGACTGCCCGCGACGGTCAGCGCCGCTTGCCGCCGCGTTCCTTGTACATGCGGCGCTGCTCCTTGGCGATGCCCTTCCACACCTTGGCGCGTTCGGCGCGGGCGCGGGCGTCGCTGCGGGCGGCGAGCCAGTCGTTCTCGCGGCTGAGCTTTCGGAAGCTGTCCAGCCGACGCTGCGGCAGCGCGCCCGACTCGATGGCCGCGAGCACCGCGCAGCCCGGTTCGTTCTCGTGCGCGCAATCGCTGAAACGGCACTGGGCGGACAGGGATTCGATCTCGCCGAAGGTGCGGCCGAGGCCCTCGGCGGCATCCCAGAGTCCGACCGAGCGCAGGCCCGGCGTGTCGATGAGGGTGCCGCCGCCGGGCAAGGGGCGGAGTTCCCGATGCACGGTGGTGTGGCGGCCGCGCTTGTCGCCCTCGCGAACCTCGCTGGTGGCGAAGACATCCGCGCCGAGCAGGGCATTGGCGAGGGTGGACTTGCCCGCGCCCGAAGCGCCGATCAGGGCGACGGTGCCGTGCAGCAGCCCGGCCAGCACCTCCATTCCGACACCGCCGGCGGCGCTGACGGCCAGGACGGTGACGCCCGGCGCGGCGGCGCGGACGTCCTCGATCGGAATGTCCTGCGCCAGATCGGCTTTGGTGAGCACCACGATCGGCTGCGCGCCGGATTCCCAGGCCAGCGCGAGCAGGCGCTCGATGCGCCCGAGATCGACGTCTCCGTCACCGGCGGTGCACACCAGCACGGTGTCCACATTCGCGGCCAGCACCTGATGGGCGGATCTGGCGCGGGAATCGGGCTGTCCGGAGACGGCCGCGCGGACGATGGCGGTCCGGCGCGGCAGCAGCGCGCGCACCGTGCGCCCGCGATCGATGGCGACCCAGTCGCCGGTGCACAGCCCGCTGATCTCGGAGTCCGAGCGCGGGAGCTGAGCACGGACGACGGCGGCCCTGAGACGGCTCTCGTAGTCGGGAGTGGGAAGCGGTGCGGCGATATCGCATTCGCTGCGATCCATGCGGATCACGCGGGCCGGAATCAGATCATCGCCGAGCAGCGGCAGATAGTCGGCGGCGTAGGCGGAGTTCCAGCCGTAGGGGACGAGCAGGTCGAGATCGACCGAAGACATTGGTGAGTCCTTCGACGGGCCGAGCCCGGAAGTGGACTCAGCGAGGGGAATTCGAGATGGATACGCGCGGGGCGACAACTCGCCCGGGCACGACAATCCGCACTGTCTCCGTCACGTACTCCACCTCCCTCGCTCACTCGAGGGACTCAACTCTCGAAACTCTCAGGGGCTAGCCCCTGAAACCCCAGAGGAGTCCACAGTCCAACAAGAACGGGGACAACCTTGTCAGGCTGTCCCCGTGCGCGCAACGTATTTTCTCGGCCGGCCTCCAGGGGTTTCAGGGGGCACCCCTGAGAGTCCCGAGAGTTGGCTCTCCCTACGACGAGGGCTTGTCGAACTGCTCGCGGCGTCCCATCCGCTGCAGGCGTAGCCACTCCATGAGCCCGGCCGGGTCCTTCTGCTGCACCAGGAAGAACCACCCGAATCGGGCGACTTCCTGCGGCAACAGCTTTCGCATGCCCGGCTGCGCCATCAGGTAGCCGCGGTTGCGATAGGTGAAGTGCCGCTTGACCGGATCGTCCGGGTACTGGGTGTGCATGCGCCCGCCCAGGATCGGCTTGAACTCGGCCGAGCCGTTGGGGTGCAGGTAGGCGGTCTGCAGACAGGTGCCGAAGGGCAGGCCCGAGCGCACGAGCCGCCGGTGCACCTCCACCTCGTCGCCGCGCACGAACAGCCGCAGATCCGGCACGCCGATCTTGTCCACGGCCTCCGCGGAGACCAGCGCGCCGTTGAACAGCGACGCGATCCCCGGGAGGAAGTCCTCGTCCCCGAGCTCCGAGCGCAGCCGCCGCCACACCACGCCCCGCCGCAGCGGGAAGGCCAGCCGGTCCGGATCATCGATATCGGCGACCACCGGCGACACCTCGACCAGCTGATGCCGCTTGGCGCAATCGAACAGCGTGGCAAGCACATCCGGCCCCTCGGGCCGCCCGTCGTCGTCGGCCAGCCACACCCAGTCCGCGCCCATGGTGAGCGCGTGCAGCATGCCGAGCGCGAAACCGCCCGCGCCGCCGAGGTTGTGCTCCGAGCCCAGGTAGGTGGTCTCCATGGGCTGCTGCTTCACCAGCTCGCCGACCTCGGCCTCGTTGCCGTTGTCCACCACGATCAAATGGTCGATCGGCCGGGTCTGGCTGCCGAGCACCTTCAGCGACTCGGCCAGCAGCTCCCGGCGTTTGTGCGTGACCACGATGGCGACGATGCGCGCATCATCGCCATAGACGGGGGTGGCGGACTGCTCACTCATGCGGGATTCCGTTCCGGTTCACGTTCACGTTCCAGATCCCGCAGCACCTGCGCCACGTGATCACCCGCCTCCGGGCCCTCGTAGGCTCGCACGACTTCCTCGATTCCACCGTGCATCCGCACGTTGCCGTGGTCGATCCAGAGAGCGGAATCACACAGCTGCGCCAGGAATTCGTTGGAGTGCGAGGCGAAAACGAGAATGCCGGAGCGGGACACCAGCTCCTGCAGGCGGATGCGCGCCTTCTTCATGAATTCCGCGTCCACCGCGCCGATGCCCTCGTCGAGCAGCAGGATCTCCGGATCGATGGAGGTCACCACGCCCATCGCCAAACGGACCCGCATGCCCGTGGAGTAGGTGCGCAGCGGCATCTCCAAATACTCGCCGAGCTCGGTGAATTCGGCGATCTCATCGATTTTGGACAGCATCTGCTTGCGCGTCTGCCCCAGGAACAAACCGCGAATGATGATGTTGTCGTACCCGGAAATCTCCGGATCCATGCCGACGCCGAGATCGAAGACCGGCGCCACGCGGCCGCGAATGCGCGCACTGCCGCGGGTCGGTTCGTAAATGCCCGAAAGCAGGCGCAGCAGCGTCGATTTGCCCGCGCCATTGTGGCCGACCAGCCCGACGCGGTCGCCCTCCTTGAGCGAGAGGTTGATATCGCGCAGCGCCTCGATCACGACGACATCGGACTGATTGCGTCCGATGGCGCCGCCCGCCTTGCCCATGAACGCCTTCTTCAGCGAACGGGACTTGGCGTCGAAGATCGGGAACTCCACCCACGCGTTCTGGGTTTCGATACTCACATGGTCGGTCATCGAGCCTTCACACCCAGTAGGGGACACGGGAACGGAACTGCTTCATGGCCATGACCGCGACGGTCCAGCCGACCACCGTGATGGCCAGCACCACGATCCAGGACCGCAATGGCTGCGGCTCGCCCAGCAGGGGCGCGCGCACGATTTCCAGGTAATGGTAGGTCGGCACCAGCTCGACGAGCTTGGCGCGCTCGCTCACCGAACCGCCCTGATCGTGCAGCGACTTGGTGCTCCACATGACCGGGGTCAGCACGAACAGCATCAGGGTCATGCTGCCGAGAATCGGCGCGATATCGCGGTAGCGAGTGCTGAAGATGCCGAAGGCGATGCTCACCCACATGGCGTTCGCGAACAGCAGCAGAATGCCCGGGATCGCCAGAATCGCCGTCCAGTGCAGATCCCGCCAGACGCCGAAGCCGACCAGCATGACCAGATAGATCACCAGGTTGTGCGCGAAGAACAGGAACTGCCGCCACACCAGGCGATAGACGTGCACGCTCAACGCCGACGGCAGCTGTTTGATCAGGCCCTCGTTGGCGATGAAGACGTCGGAGCCCTCGAGAATGCTGGCATTGATCACATTCCAGACGATCAGGCCGACCGTCACATAGGGCAGATAGGTGTGCAGCGGTTGATGGAACAGGGTGGCGTAGAGGAATCCCATGGCCGCGGCCTGCACGCCGGTCGCGATGGTGATCCAGAACGGACCCAGCACCGAGCGGCGATAGCGCTGCTTGATGTCCTGCCAGCCGAGCGATAGCCACAGCTCACGCTGCGCGAACCCGTCACGGAAGTCCTTGAACGCGCGACGGAACGTCTGGGAGTCCGACACTAGCGGCACGGAAGAATTGTCCGCGCGCACTTCCGCCGTAGCGGAGTCGGGGGGAGCAGCAGCAGGCACAGCACCCGACCTTATCTAATTGCTATTACGTTGCGGTGGGAACCTGCCGCCGACCCCGACAAATCAGCGGCAGGAGTGTGCTGCGCCACCGTCCTACAGGTACTGCCCGCCGCCGGAACTCTGCTGTCCACGCGGGTCGCCGCCGTGGCTCACGCCCGGCGGGAGGGCTTGACGCATTTGTTCCAGCTGGGCGCGGGCCGCCATCTGCTGGGCGAAGAGCGCGGTCTGGATGCCGTGGAACAGGCCCTCGAGCCAGCCCACCAATTGCGCCTGGGCGATGCGCAGTTCCGCGTCGGAGGGGACGGTGTCGTCGGTGAAGGGCAGGGCCAGCCGCTCGAGCTCCTCGCGGAGTTCCGGGGCCAGGCCGGTTTCCAGTTCGCGGATGGAGGTGCGGTGGATCTCGCGCAGCCGGGTGCGGGAGGCGTCGTCCAGCGGCGCGTGCCGGACTTCCTCGAGCAGCTGCTTGATCATGGTGCCGATGCGCATGACCTTCGCGGGCTGTTCGACCATGTCCGCGAGCGATTCCTTCTCGCGGGAATCGTCGGAAGCCTCCGAATTGTCCTCGCCGACAAACTGTCCGGTGAGCTCCACCGGCTCGCCGCCGATCTGCGCGGCCGCCGGGATGAACAGCGGCTTTCCCTCGGGCCCGATCACGACGATGGATTCCGGAACCCCATCCGATTGCGTCATAACCCCATCCTGCCCAATGCGGGCCGAACCTGCCCAGCGCCACCCCACTTCGCAAGCATTCGGGAGCCAACGTGTAACTACTGCCGGGCCCGGAGCGAAGCCGTCGGTAGACCGGACCGAGACGTCCCGTCCAGTTTGTACGGTAGATGCAGGTCGTCCCGGTCCTCTCGGCCGCTTCCATGCCTACCGTTACCCAGTTGTGCCCTCTCCCTTTAGAGTGGCGAGCATGACTTACGACGTCGCACGGGTGCGGGGCCTCATACCGTCCCTGGGCGACGGCTGGATCCACCTCGACCCGCAAGCGGGCATGCTGGTCCCGGACTCGGTATCCCGGGCCGTCTCAACGGGTTTCCGCACCTCGGCCTTCTCGCACACCAACCGGCACGGCGCGGCCAAGCGCAGCGCCGCGATCCTGGAGGCCGCGCGCGAGGCCGTCGCCGATCTGGTCGGCGGCGATCCGGCGGGTGTGGTGCTCGGACCGGACCGTGCGGTCCTGCTGGCCTGGCTGGCCGAATCGCTGAGTTCCCGCCTGGGTCTGGGCACCGGGATCGTGCTGTCGCGTCTGGACGACGAGGCCAATGTCGCGCCCTGGCTGCGCATCGCGAATCGCTATGGCGCGCACGTGCGCTGGGCGGAAGTGGAGATCGAGACCTGCGAGATGCCGGCCTGGCAGTTCGAGGAGCTCATCGGACCCACCGCCCGCCTGGTGGCCTTGACCGCCGCCTCACCGATCGTGGGCTCCGCGCCCGCGGTGCGGGTGGCCGCGGACCGGGTGCACGAGGTCGGCGGTCTGCTGGTCGCCGACTGCTTCGGCGCCGCGCCCTACGCGCTCATCGACATCGACGAGCTCAATGCCGATGTGGTCGCGCTGAGCGCCCCCGCCTGGGGCGGTCCGCAGATCGGCGCGCTGGTCTTCCGCGATCCCGCGTTCCTGGACCGGATTCCGTCCATGTCGCTGAATCCCTATGCCAAGGGCGCGGAACGGCTCGAGGTGGGCGGCCACCAGTACGCGCTGCTGGCCGGGCTCACCACCTCCATCGACTACCTGGCCTCGCTGGACGAGCGCGCCGAGGGCACCCGCCGCGAACGCCTGGAGATGTCGATCACGTCCCTGCAGGACCACCACGATCAGCTCTTCGAGGATCTGATGGCGGTGCTGGACACCATCCCCAACCTGACCGTCATCGGCCGCGCCTCCACCCGCATCCCGACGGTGAGCTTCACCATCGCGGGCATGCAGGCGGAGAAGGTCTCGGCCAAGCTGGCCGACGCCCGCATCGGCACGCTCAGCGGATCCCACGGCGGCAGCCGCCTCCTCGACGCCCTGGGCGTCAATGACGAAGGCGGCGCCGTGACCATCGGACTCGCGCCCTACACAACGAGATTCGAGATCGAACAGCTGGGCCGCGCGCTCGCGGCCCTGGAGACCTAGAGCTCCCGGATCTGCAGCAGCACCTTGCCGACGGTCTCGTCGGAGTCCAGCAGTCGGTGGGCTTCGGCGGCGTCGGTCACGGGGATCTCGGCCGACACGACCGGTACGACGGTTCCGTCCGAGATGAGCGGCCAGAGGTGGCGGCGCAGTTCGGTGATGATCTCCGCCTTCGATCCGCGTCCGTGTTCCGGCCGCCGTCGCAGATTCGTGGCGTGGATGGAACCCCGCTTGCCCAGCAGCGCGGCCAGATTCAATTCCGCCTTCACCCCGCCCTGCATACCGATCACCACCAGGTGCCCGTCCTCGGCGAGCGCCTCGACGTTGCGCTCCAGATACGCCGCGCCCATGACGTCGAGAATGATGTCCGCGCCGGGATATTCGCTGTGCAAGGTGGTCACGAAATCGTGCTCGCGATAATTGATCAGCACCGTCGCGCCCAATTCCGCGCACCGGTCCAGCTTGTACTGCGACCCCGCGGTCACCGCCACCCGCGCACCCAGCGCCCGCGCCACCTGGATGGCGTGCGTGCCGATTCCGCTGCCGCCGCCGTGAATCAGCAGCAATTGCCCGCTGTGCAGCCCGGCGGTCATCACCAGGTTGGACCAGACCGTGGCCGCCACCTCCGGCAGCGCGGCCGCCGCGGCCACATCCAGTCCCTCCGGCACGGGGAGCAGTTGGGTGGCGGGCGCGATCACGCGCTCGGCATAGCCGCCGCCGGCCAGCAGCGCGCACACCCGGTCCCCGGCCCGCCAATCCCGCACCCCGGCACCGACTTCCGCGACCACCCCGGACACCTCCAGGCCCAGGATCTCGCTGGCTCCGGGCGGCGGCGGATAGAAACCCTGCCGTTGCAGCAGGTCCGCGCGGTTCACCCCCGCGGCCACCACATCGATCGCCACTTCGCCCGGTCCGGGCGCGGGCAGGTCGTCCACCTGCGCCCACTTCATGACCTCGGGCCCACCGAAACCGTCGAGCGTCACCGCATACATGAAAACGAGCGTACGGCCGGAGCTCACCGATTAGTGTCAGGCAGTCCTCGGCGTCGGCACAGCATCCTGTCAGCTTCGGCCGTCACCGTAGGGGGAGGCATTCGAAGGGAGATTCCGTGTTCACCACTCTGGCCGTCCTCGGCGGCATGGTCATCCTGGCGGCTATGGCGATGTCCGGTTTCGTCGCCGAAGAGGCGCCCCGCGCCCTGGTCCGCGTGCGTAAGCGCTGACGAAAACCGACATTCCCGGACTCTAAAGTCACGCTCCGGGAAAGTAATTTCGACCTCCTCCGCGCCGGGGTGGAAGGTACTAGCGTTCCGGGGCATGAGCAGTTTCGTCGATTTCCAGAACGAGATCTATCTCTCCGGCCTGGCGGGCATCGTCCCGGCGCTACCGATGACGGCGGCGGGGCTGGAAGAGAAGGCTCGGGAAGTACTGGATCCGGCGGCCTTCGCCTACGTGGCGGGCGGTGCGTCCGCCGAACGCACCGCGCACGCCAACCTCGCGGCCTTCGAGAAGTACCGGCTGCTGCCCCGCATCCTGCGCGGCGCGAGCGGTCCCGGGGCCCGCGACCTCTCGGTGGAGGTGCTCGGAACCCATTTGGCCGCACCGATTCTCACCGCGCCGGTCGGCGTGCTGGGCTTGCTGCACGAGCGGGGCGAGGCCGTGGTCGCCGAGGTGACCAGGGAACTGGGCATCGGCATGTGCCTGTCCACCGCCTCCTCCACCACCATCGAGGAGGTCGGCGAGCGCGCGGGCGAATGGTGGTATCAGCTGTACTGGCCCAATGACATGGAGCTGGCCCGCTCCTTCGTCGAACGGGCCGAAAAGGCCGGAGCCAAGGCCATTGTCGTCACCGCCGACACCCCCAGCCTGGGCTGGCGTCCCCGTGATCTGCAGCTCGGGCACCTGCCATTCCTGCAGGGCAAGGGCATCGCCAACTACCTGTCCGACCCGGTCTTCCGCGCCAAGCTCACGGCCCCGCCCGAGGAGGGCGAGGACGCCATGCGGGCCGCCGTCCTCACCTGGATCGGACTCTTCGGGAATCACAGCCTGCGCCCGGCGGATATCGCCCGGCTGCGGGACTGGACCGAACTGCCCATCGCCGTGAAGGGGGTGCTGCATCCCGACGACGCCCGCCAGGTGGTGGACGCCGGCGCGGACGCGGTGGTGGTGAGCAATCACGGCGGCCGCCAGGTGGACGGCGCGGTCGGCGCGCTCGATGCCCTGCCCACCATTGTCGCCACCGTCGGCGATCGCGCCGATGTGCTGTTCGATTCCGGGATCCGCACCGGTTCCGACGCCATGATCGCGCTCTCGCTGGGCGCCAAGGCCGTCCTCTACGGCCGCCCCTGGGTCTACGGCCTGGGCTTGGCCGGGGCCGACGGCGTCCGGCACGCGCTGCGCGCCCTGCTCGCGGATTTCGATGCGGCCATGGGACTTTCGGGCTGCACCAGCCTGCACGACCTGAGCCGCACCATGATCTCCTCGTATCGCGTTTAGCTCCGCCCCGGGGAGGAACACTGCTCTGGGATGCGTGTCCGGTCCGGCCGAGTCGAGGAGGGGCGATCAACCGCCGTCACAGCAATGAGCGAGTGGTCGTCGACACCGACGGCCGGGGCGCGGCCGAACCGAGATGGCTCACCCCGGAACAGCAGCGGGCCTGGCGGGCCTACATGGACGGCAGCCAGCGCCTCATGGCCGACCTCAACCGCCAGCTCCAGCAGGACTCCCAGCTCTCCTTCGCCGACTATCGAATCCTGGTGAAGCTCTCCGAGGCGCCCGGCCGTTCGCTGCGCATGAGCGACCTCGCCGACGGCGTGCTCTCTTCCCGCAGCCGCCTCACCCACCAGATCCGGCGCATGGAATCCCAGCGGATGGTCCGCCGCGTCGCCGCCGAGGACGACGGCCGCGGCGTGCTGGCCCAGCTCACCGACGAGGGCCTGCGCCGACTACGCGCCGCCGCCCCCGGCCACGTCGCCGCGGTGCGCCGCTTCTTCGTGGACCTGCTCACACCCCAGCAGCTGGCCGCCGTCGCGGCCGCCCTGGACCTGGTGAACCTGGCCGCCGACCACCGCGCCGTCACCCGCGCGGATGCCGAACTGGATTGATCCGCGCCCGCCAATCGGAAGTGGGAGGCAGACCGCACGCGCCATCAGTTACGATCAGCTGCCTGGAAGCGTGGCAGAGCGGCCGAATGCACTCGCCTTGAAAGCGAGCGTTGTGAAAGCAACCGGGGGTTCAAATCCCTCCGCTTCCGCTGTGATGATGCTGGTGGGCAAGGGTTTTCGGATCCTCGTCCACCAGTTTCCCGGTGGTAGCTCGAAGCGGTGACGCCGGGCTCCGAACCTTCGTTCACGGACCTCGATCGGCACCCGCCGACCGCTTTCGCCGGTCGCCGCTCCCTCTCGGCCTTCGGCCCCATCGAGTGAACGGGCCCCCCTTCGGCCCGTCCACCGAGTCCGCATCGGCTGGTCAGATGCGTGATCAATATCAAAACACCGGTTTTGTCCGATCCACAAGCGCCGCAGCCTTTTTCGACTACCCACTTACCGAGTAGCGGTTTATCGGCTACTCCTGATAGTGGGATTCGCGAGTAGAAGGAAGGTTGCCGAGTGACTGCCGAGATCTTGATGCCAACGCTGGGCGCATACGCCAGACAACTGCGTGACCGGCAGGGCTGGACACAGCCGAAGGCTGCCGACGAGGCCAAGGTCGGTGTGTCCACGTTGCGGAAGATCGAGCAGAACTCCGCCGCGGATTTCCGGGAGGACACCCTGGAGAGCCTGGCGAATGTGCTGTGCGCGACCGGCGAGGAACGCGCGCACTGGTGGGCGCTCGCGGGCCGGCCGGGCCGATCCTTCGCCGGTGGCAGCCCGGACGACGTCGCCATGCTGGTCTCGGCCCTGGATCCGACGCCGGCGGCCTGGATCCAGGATTGGCGGGTCCGGATCGCGAACGACGCTCATCGTCGGCTCATGCCGGGCCTGATGGCGGCGGAATCCTTGCCGCAGTGGATGTTCGGCGATCCGCGCGCGAAATTGGTACTGCCGGACTGGCGGGACGAGGCGACCTTCCTGGTCGGCGTCATGCGGCACCGGGCCGTGCTCGAGCGCGGGCAGGGGCACACGGTCGAGATGATCCAGGCGCTGAGCGACCATCCCGAATTCCGGCGGATCTGGAATACCGGAGTCGTCCATGTCGCAGGCCGGTCCGCCCGGGTGCGGCGCATCTGGTCCCCGGCCACCGAATCGCGGATCACGCTCCGAGAGGCGTTCTATCCGACCTCGGACTCCGGCGTGATCGTCGTCGGGTTTCCGGCCGGGGCAGAGCAGGCGGAGTCAGGCGGGTAGGCCGTCGAGCCAGTCGCGCAGGATCGGGTCGGTCAGCTCGGGATGCGAGAAGCTGGGGGAGTGATTCGCGCCGATGGCTTGAATCGTCTCCACCCGCGTCGGGCCGCCGAACAACGCGGCCAGCTTCTCCTGGTGGTCGCGGTTGTACACCGGATCGGAGATGCCGTGCATCACCAGCACGGGAACCGTGATGTCCGCGAGCAGCGGCTCGATTCCCTCGCGGTCCAGCAGCGCCCAGCCGGCCTGTTCGAGGCGGCGGCGATCATCCGCGAGCCAGCGGTCGAGCCAGAACTCGTGCTGCTCGCGGGTGCCGCCGACCATTTGCACGACGATCGGCTTGGCGAGTTCCCAGAGCGGCCCGTCGCCGAGGATCCACTGATCCATGATGATCTGCTTGTATCCGGCGTACTCGTACGGATCGTAGGCATCGGCGCGGGAACCGATGAGCGCGAGCGCGCGTACCCGCGAGGGGTGCTGCAGCGCCATGCGCATGCCGATCCAGCCGCCCTGGAACTGCCCGATGATCGCGACCTTGTCGATGCCGAGGTGATCGACCACGGCCCACGCGTCCCAAGCCAGCCGCCAATGGTCGAACGGGTCGCCGTTGTCGGTGGTGCCACCGTGTCCGCGCTGATCGATCGAGATCAAGCGGTAGTGCGGCGCGAGAGACTTCTCCTGCGGCTCCCACATCACCGAGTCCATGAAGAACCCGTGCAGCATCAGCACGACGGGGCCGTCGCCTCCGGTGTCGCGGTAGTGGATCTGCGCGCCGTCTTCGGTCGTCACATATGGCACGGGGGCACCCTCCCTGGGTAGGTCTTCGACTGCGCCGGTGCGGATCCGAAGCGCTCGCCCGACATTAACAGGAACACGTTCTAGTTGGTCGCGTGTCGAGCCCGCCGCTAGACTCCCCTCCGCTTCGCCGTTTCTATCGATGATGAGGTGTTCGCTTGCGCGGTTGGATCGGTATGGGTCTGGCCGTTCTCGCCCTCCACCTGCTGGGCTGGGGTGTCCTGCTGCTGGTCGTGGTGCCCGGCCGATACGAGGTGCAGGGCTCGGTCTTCGGGGTCGGACTGGGCATCACCGCCTACACGCTCGGCGCACGGCACGCCTTCGACGCCGATCACATCGCCGCCATCGACAACACCACGCGAAAACTGGTGGCCGAGAACGGCCGTGCCGGATCGCGCACCGTCGGACTCTGGTTCGCGCTCGGGCATTCGAGCATCGTGTTCGTGATGGTCGCGCTGCTCGCCCTCGGCGTGCGCGCGCTGGCCGGGTCGATCGAGGACGAGGGGTCGGGCCTGCACAAGTGGACCGGGCTGTGGGGGACCGGTGTCTCGGGCGCCTTCCTGATCGCCATCGGCCTGCTGAATCTGGTTTCGCTGATCGGCATTTGGCGCGTGTACCGGCGCATGCGCGGCGGCGACTTCGACGAGGCGTCGCTGGAACGGGCGCTCGCGGACCGCGGCCTGCTCAACCGAGTACTCGGCCCGGTCATGAGACTGGTGCGCGAACCCTGGCAGATGTACCCGGTGGGCCTGCTGTTCGGACTCGGCTTCGACACCGTCACCGAGGTCGGCCTGCTGGTGATCGCGGGCGGCGCGGCCGCCACCGGACTGCCCTGGTACACGATTCTGGTGCTGCCGCTGCTGTTTTCGGCGGGCATGGCGCTGTTCGACGCGCTCGACGGCGCGTTCATGAGCTACGCCTACGACTGGGCGTTCGCGCGCCCGGTCCGCAAGATCTACTACAACCTGGTGATCACCGGGCTGTCGGTGGCGGTGGCGCTGCTGATCGGCGTGCAGGAGATCGTCTCGATCCTCGTCGAAAAGCTGGACATCTCATCCGGTTTCGTGGCCTGGCTCGGCAACCTGGACCTGGGCGGACTCGGCTACCTCATCGTCGGGCTGTTCGTGCTCACCTGGGCACTGGCGCTGGCGGTGTGGCGTTTCACCGATATCGAGACGCGCTGGGAACGTGATATCGCCGCTGATTGACCGTTTCTGGTAATTGTGGCTGGGTGGTCAGACGCAGAGCGTTTCGCCTTCTCGGTGCCCTCGCCGGCGCCATCCTCGTGGCCGGGTCGGCGATCGCGGAAGCCCCACTCGCCCTGACCGATCCACCCGTCGAGACCGGCTCCAACGAGGAATCCCCGCCCGGTGTGGACCCGGTCCATCCCGGGCAGGCCCGGGTCGAGCGGGTGGAACCACTCGGCGGCAACCTCTTCGACGTCTTCGTCGCCTCCCCGGCCATGGGCCGCACGGTCCGGATCCAAGTGCTGCTGCCCGCGCGGCACGACGCACCCCGCCCCACCGTCTACATGCTCGACGGCCGCAGCGCCGCACCCGATGTCAACAACTGGACCGCCCGCGGCGACGCGCTCCGCTTCTTCGCCGACAAGACCGTGAACGTGGTGTTCACCCTCGGCGGCCCCGCCAGCTACTACACCGACTGGCTGCGCAGCGACCCCAAGCTCGGCACCAATCGCTGGGAAACCTTCCTCACCCGCGAACTGCCCCCGCTCATCGACGCCAGCTTCGGCGGGGACGGCAGCAACGGCCTCGAGGGCGTCTCCATGGGCGCGGAGGCCGCCATGATGCTGGCCACCCGCAATCCGGGCCTGTATCGCGCCGTGGCGGCCCACAGCGGCTGCTACGCAATGAGTTCCGACTTCGGTCAGGCTCAGGCCCGCGCGGTGGTCGGCACCTTCGGCGGCGATCCGGACAATATGTTCGGGCCCTCCGACAATCCGCAGTGGGCCGCGCACGATGTGGTCGCCCACGCGGAAGCGCTGCGCGGCAAGGCCATCTACCTGTCCTCCGGTAGCGGCGTCCCCGGCGAGCACGAGGCCCCGGGCAATCCGGATCTGCGCAACGCGGTGCTCTTCGGCGGCCCGATCGAGGCCGGGGCCGATATGTGCACCCGCCAATTGGCCGACCGGCTCACGCAATTGGGCATCCCGGCGACGGTGAACCGCCGCCCGGTCGGCACGCACTCCTGGCCCTACTGGGCCGACGAACTGCCCCGCTCGTGGCCGACCATGGCCGCGGGGCTCGGTCTCGGCTAGCCCAAGAACCGCGCGATGGTCTCCGGGTCGGTGGCGAAGCGCAGGAAGGCGTCGTTCTCGTGCGGGTCGCCCGCGGTGACGCGCACGCCGTCGGTGCCGTAGGGGCGGATGATGACCCCGGCTTCGGTACTGGCCGCACCGTATTCGGCGCTGCGGTCGCCCAGTGGCAGCCACACGAAGTTGGAGTGGCTCACCGGCACCCGGTAGCCCGCCGCCAGCAGCGCCGCGCGCATGCGATCACGTTCGGCCACAACGGCATCGGTGCGCTCGAGCAGCTCGTGCCGGGCCTCCAGCGAGGCGATGGCCGCGGCCTGCGCCACCCGGCTCACGCTGAACGGGATGTGCACCTTCATCAGCGCCGTGATCACCTCGGGCGCGCCGACCGCGTACCCGACGCGCAGGCCCGCCAGTCCGTACGCCTTCGAAAACGTGCGCAGCACCAGCACATTCGGGCGGGTGCGGCCCAGCTCGACGCCATTGGGGAAGTCCTCGGCGGGAATGCGCAGGTACTCGAAGTACGCCTCGTCCAGCACCACCAGGACATCGCTCGGCACCTTGTCGAGAAACTCGACGATCTCGGCCTTGCCGCGCGCCGTGCCGGTCGGGTTGTTCGGGTTGCACACGAACACCACCCGGGTGTTCGGGGTGATGGCCGCCGCCAAAGCATCCAGATCGTGGGCGAATTCACCGTCCAGCGGTACTTGCACCGCCTTGGCCCCCGCGACCTGCGTCACGATCGGGTACGCCTCGAACGAGCGCCACGCGAAGAGCACCTCGTCCTCGGGGTTGCGGCAGGTGATCTGCACCAGCTCCTGGCACAGCGCCACGCTGCCGCAGCCGGCGGCCACGTTCTCGAGCTCCACGCCCAGGAAATCCGCGATGGCGCCGCGCAATTCGATCGCGTGGTTGTCCGGGTACCGGTTGGACAGCTCGACCGCCTCGGCGATGGCCTTGGCCACCGACGGCAGCGGCGGGAAGGTGGTCTCGTTGCTGGCCAGCTTCACCGCGCCGGGGTGGGTCTTTCCGGCGACGTACGCGGGGATGGCATCGAGGTCCGGGCGAATGTGCGCACTCACCCCTCCACCCTATGTCCCGCCCCCCGAGTGGCCGACTCGCGGTGCCACCCGGTTTGCTCGAATGCCGCTCAGCCGGAATATCTCCGGAATATCCGACCCCGGGAAAGATTTATCCCGTTTTTACCTAGCGCAACTACAGTGGCCCTATGTCGGGCATCTATCGAGAACACGCCCCTGTGCACGACACGAGCACGGTCCCGCTCACGGTGCTCGAACCCGAGGGTCATGCCCGCGGCGGCATTGTGGTGTTGCACGAATCACGCGAATTCACCGAGCCATTGCTGGAACTCATGCACGCGCTCGCCGCCGACGGCTGGACCGTCCTGGCCCCGGATCTCTTCCATCGACCCGCCAACGGCAGCACTCCCGACCGCGTCTTCGGCGAGGACCTGTTCGCCGACTTCGACGCCTGCTTCGACTGGCTCACCGCGCACGGCGTGTTCCGTGACTGCATCGGCGTGCTCGGGTTCGACTCGGCCGGCACCGCCGCGGCCCTGGTCGCCACCAATCGCCGCATCGGCGCGGCCGTCAGCGTCGCGGCCCCCGGCATCGGCGCACCCCTCACCCCGCAGGCCGTGGCCCTGCTCGCCGCCGCCCCCGATTTCAAGGCCCCCTGGCTCGGCCTCTTCGGCGAGGACGACCCGCTCACCCCGCCCGACGAGGTGGACCGCCTCCGCGACGCCTGCGCCCGCGCCGATGTCGCCACCCTCGTCGTCACCTACCCCGGTCTGCACCACCGCCCCGACCATCCCGGCTTCGACCCCTCCGCCCTGGACGACGTCTCCGTCCTCGACGCCCAGACCCGCATCTACGAATGGTTCGACTCGCACCTACGCTGACCAGCCGATTTGGCCTATTGGTCACCCGCTGTGTAATCTTCTGTCCCGGCGGTTCGAAAGGAACCGGCGCCCTCGAAGAGGGGCACCAGGAGGCGTGCCAGAGCGGCCGAATGGGACTCACTGCTAATGAGTTGTCCCTTCACGGGGACCGGAGGTTCAAATCCTCTCGCCTCCGCCACCACTCGGTACGCCGAGTGACCACATTTGAATAATCTTGCGCCCGTAGCTCAACGGATAGAGCATCTGACTACGGATCAGAAGGTTGGGAGTTCGAGTCTCTCCGGGCGCGCAATACAGTGGCCCCACACCGAATGGTGTGGGGCCACTGGCGTTTTCGTGGTTGTGCCGGTGTTCGGGGGCGGCCGGGCTTTCAGGGGTTCGGTGTGAGGATGGTGCGGTCGAAGGGGCCGCCGTGGGTTGCGGCGTGGGCGATCGCGTCGTTGACCTCGTCGAGGTCGAAGCGGGTGAGGTGGTCGCGGGTGAGGTCGAGGGTGCCCGAGGCGATGAGGCGGATCAGGCCCACGTTCGCGGTGCGGGAGAACATCCACTGGCCGCGGACGGTCACCGAATTGCGCATGATCCAGGGGTAGGGGAGGGCGAGATCCGGGCCGCCGAGCATGCCGACACCGCCCATCAGGACGACCCGGCCGTATTCGCGGACGGTCATGGCCGCCGCGCGGGTGGCCGAGCTGGGCGCTTGGGGCGGCAGGAGATCGAGGACCAGGTCGATCGGGCCGTCGGCCGCCGTGGTCATGGCGAGGCGGTCGGTCTCCTCGTCGCCGCTGAGTTCGACCGGGCACAGCCGGGGGCCGAAACGGTCGGCGAGCAGGTCCAGGACCGACCGATTACGACCGGGGGCCACCACCCGCCCGGCTCCCATGGCGAGGGCGATCGCCACCGCGCTGCTGCCGAAATTGCCGGTCGCGCCGCTGATCAGCACGGTCTCCCCGGCCTCGAGCCCGCCGGCCAGCAAGCCGCCGTAGGGGACGGCGTACACGGTCATGCTGGACCATCGGGCGGGATCGGCGGCCGCCGCGGCGGGCAGCGGATAGACGTTCTCGGTGGGGACGCGCATCAGTTCCGCGAAGGGGCCGTCGTGCAGGTACCGGGCCAGCCGGGCACCGCCCTCACCGCGAGAACTCCAGCCCTGCAGCGTGATATCCGGTGTCAGGGCGTCGTCGCGGGCCCGGACCGTCGCATCGCACCACACCAGATCGCCGACGCGGAGCTTGGTCGCGTCCGGACCGATGCGCGCTATGCGGCCGATACCGCCGACGCCCGGCACGACCGGCGGCTCCAGTGGGTAGCGTCGTTCGCCGCTGAAAATCTCGGCCGAATACGGGAGTACACAGGTCGCCAGGACCTCGACCAGCACCTCACCGCCGCCGGCTTCGGGGTCGGGCACATCGTGCACGGTCAGCGGTTTGCCGAAGTCGGTCAGTGTCGCCGCACGCATGGGAAAGCCTTTCCGTCGTCTCGTCTTCCCCCACGCTAAGCAGGCACGCGTCATGCGGGAAGCGACGATCAGGCATCTCTGGTATGCGTAGTCGGCATGGACGTTTCGAGCGCGAATCTGCGAGTGCTCTGTCAGATCGCCGAATCGGGCAGCTTCACGGCGGCCGCCGCGCGCCTGGGCTACACGCAGTCGGCGATCTCGCGTCAGGCGCTCGCCCTCGAACGCAGCGCCGGGGCAACGCTGTTCGAACGGCGTCCCGACGGGGTCCGGCTCACCGGGCCCGGCCTCACGCTATTGCGTTATGCGCGAACGATTCTGGAGTCGGTCGACGCCGCCGAACGCGATCTGAACGGCGAGACTCCCCGGGCCGAGGAGGTGCGGCTGGGTTTGTTCCTCAGCGCCGGGCCGGTGATCCTGCCCGCCGCGCTCGCCCGGCTCGCCACGGTCGCGCCGCAGGTCCGGGTCACCACCAGGGAAGGCACGACCCCCGGACTGACCCGGGCATTGCGCACCGGCGCGATCGATCTGGCCGTCCTGTCCTCGCGTCCACCGCATCGGCCGCCGGACGGCGAGTCCCCGCGTCTGCACCTCACGACGATTCAGGACACCGAGTTGGTCGTGGCGGCTTCGGCCACCGGCATTTTCGCGGGCCGTACCTCGGTGCAGGTCGACGAACTCGTCGACGCCCCCTGGATAGCGACCCCGTCCTCCAGCGCGGAGCCACTGCTCGGTGTATGGCCGGGGCTGCCGGGACGAGCACGCATCGTCCACAGCGCCCGCGACTGGCTGACGAAACTGCACTTGGTAGCAGGCGGTTTCGGCGTCACCACGGTTCCGGGAAGCCTGTCGCCGATCTTCCCGCCCGGTGTGATCGCTCTCCGAGTCCAGGGTGCGCCGCCGGAATCCCGCCGAATCCTCGTGGCCCGGCTCCCCGGCCCGGCCACCCCCGCGATCACCGCGGTCACCCGGGCGATCACCTCGACATCCGGATCGTGACGACCACGCACCGAACAACCCGGCCCGCGGGGGCTATTTCCAGGCGCCGAGGGTGGGAAGGTCGCCGGTGAGGTCGGTGCCGGGGGAGCGGCCGATGAGCCAGGCGGCCAGGTCGGCGGCGGGGCCGCTGATGGTGGTGGCGGGCGTGCCGACCGTGCCGGTGTAGCCGGTGTCGGTGGCGTGCACGGTGAAGCCGGTGCCGTCGGCGGGTTCGGTCTCGGTGACGCACTGCGGCAGCAGACGGGCCACGAACTCCGGGGACCAGTCGGCCGGGGCGTAGCCGATATCGAGGTCGACGTGGTGGATCTCCACCTCGACCAGCCGCATCCACGGGACGCGGGTGGCGGGCATCTCGCCGCCCTTGCGGTTACGGACCAGGGTGGGCCAGCGGTCGGCGGGCATGACGCGGGCCAGCGCCAGCCAGCGTTCGTGCGAGGCGGTGAGGTCCTCGAGCTGTTCGCGCAGCGGCCGGGGCGCACCCGCCTCGATATCGGCCTCCCGCAGGAACTGGCTCGCGTACTGCGGGGTTTCGATCCCGGTGCGGGCCCACAGCAGCAGATTGACCAGGCTGTCGGCATTGCGGGACAGGTGGGCCAGGACGTGGCCGCGGGTCCAGCCGGGCAGCAGGGAGGGCTCGACCAGGTCGGCCTCGGTCAGGGCGGCCACCGCGGGCAGCAGCCGCGCGGTGGCGGCGGCGACGGTGTCGAGCTGGGCGTTGGTGTCGGCGAGTTGCGAGGCGTCGCTGGTCACATTTCCGACCATAGTGGGTGCGGACGGTCAGCGGCCGGACGACGCCGCGGTGCGCCGGTGCGCGGCCGGAATGCCGGAATCCCGTTCGGCGACAACGATTTGCACCGCCAGCGCCACCAGCCACAGCGACATGGCCCCGACCTGGATGCGCTGGGCGATGCCCAGGCCGTAGTTGCCGGGCAGGTTGTCGGCGATCAGCATCCACGCCGTCACCGCGGAACCGACGATCAGAATCCACAATCCGGTGTGCCGCAGGATCGGCCAGCGCCGGTACTTGAAGGCCGCCACGGTGAAGGCGATCATCGCGATATAGATGGAGAACACGGCCAAAGTGCTGGTCAGCGCGTGAATCTGGTGCAGCTGCGGGAACAGGCCGGTATCCACATAGCGCTTGGGCCCGTCCGGATCGTCCGGCACGATCGGCCACTGCGCGTCGGCGATGGTGGCCGCGCCGAAGCAGGTCAGCGCCACCCAGCCGATGGTCGAGTAGCGCCGCCGCGAGAACAGCAGCAGCCCGCCCAGTCCCGCCAGCACCAGCAGCGAACCGGACACGGTGTCGCCGGTGGTGAACACCCATCGGAAGGGTGCGCCCTTCTCGGCCAGCTGGCTGAGGAAGGTGTTGGTGGGATTGCTCTGGATGGGGAGGATGAATTCGAGGACCCAGGACGAGTAGCCGAATCCGGCGACGGCGATCAAGATCGCGATGAACCAGCGGAGCGCCCGACGCCATCGCGGCTGCTGAGCTACTTTGCTCGGAGCCGCCTCGGCTAGTTTTTGCTCGGTTGGCATCACCGCGCTCGCTTTCGCCTGGCCTCGCTTACTCGTACTGCCTGCCCGCAGTCTGTTTTGTCGGACTGGTCGTCCGGTCGTAGGACCATTGTCTCCCATTCGGAAACATGGTCGTCACGCCCCGCGTGCCAGTACCCGCATCACCCGGTCGGCCGCCGCTTCCGCGCTTTCGTGTTCCCACACCCGCACGACCGCCCATCCGGCCGCCGTCAGCCGGGTATCGGTATCCCGATCCCGCGCCACATTCCCCGCCAGCTTCCGCTCCCACCACTCGGCGTTGTTCTTCGGGTGTGTCGCGTGCTCGGGGCAGCTGTGCCAGAAGCATCCGTCCACATAGACAGCCACCTTTCGCCGGGGAAACACCAGGTCGGCTCGCCGACGCAGACCGGGCAGCGGAGCCTTGTCCACAAAGAACCGTTTTCCCCGGCGATGCAATTCCCGGCGCAGCTCGAGTTCCGGTTTCGTATCCACCCGGCGCTGCTTGGCCATGCGGGCGCTGGTCGCCGCATCGGTACCCGGCCGCCGCGTTGTCGACATCCGGCCATCCTCGCCGCGCACCGCACGGCCGGCAAGATCCCGCACGGCCGGCAAGATCCCGCACAGTCCGTCACGCCGCCTCGCGCGGCGTGCCTCCCATCCGCTCGAGATGGTTCTCCACATCGTCGAGGAAGCCCTCGGGGAAACGCAGCGAGCCCATGGCCGTGCGGCGCAGGAAGCCCGCGGTCGCCCGGGCCGACAGCAGCCGCGAATCGTCGAGGAACCAGCGCAGGTCCTCGTAGGGCGCGTGAACGGGCCAGGTGGACACCGGAACCCGCTGTACCGTCCCGCGATGTCCCCACGCGGCCGTGGGCCAGCTGCGGCGGGTCAGCGGTTCGCCGTCCGGGACCGGATCATCGGACGGGTTGGTGACGCGCTCGGCGATCCAGGACGCCATGCGCACACTCACCGCATTGCCGACCAGCTTCCAGCGATGCCCGTGCCGGATGCCCGGAACCGTCAAAGCCGGTGTGGTCCAATCCCGATCGAAACCCTGCAGGCGTTCGCCGTCGGTGATGCCCGGCGTCACCAGTTCACCCGACGGCAGCCGCACGGCGGGCGGGCTCGCGATGCCGAGGCCCGAACCGCCCTTCAGTGTCGGCACCGCGTTCACCGCCCAGCCCAGCCCGCGATTGCCCTCGGTCCAGTAGAAGCCGCACGGGTGATTCGACGGATCGCCCATCTCGCGCGGGCCCGCGTCCGTCCCGAACAGGATCGGCCGCGGATCCTCGGTGCGCGAGGCCAGCATCAGCACCCGCTCGCGCCGCTGCGGCAGCCCGAACGCGCGCGCGTCCACCACCCGGTAGGCCCAGGTGTAGCCGAGTTCGCTGAGCGCGTCGGTGATGTGGCGCATGGCTGCGCCGCTGCCCAGTTGCAGCATGAACGGCACATTCTCGATGAGCAGCCAGCGCGGCCCCTTCTTGCGCTTGACCAGCCGGAACACCTCGTCCACCAAACCCGAACGGGGCCCGGTGATTCCGGCGGTCCGCCCGGCCTGCGACAGGTCCTGGCAGGGGAATCCGGCCGCCACCAGCTCGGTCCCCGACGGCAGCGCGCGCAGCTTGGTCACATCGGAATGCAGTGGCACGTCCGGGAAGTGCGCCCGCAGTACCGCCTGCGCCCCCGAGTCGATCTCGCACAGCAGTTCACTGCGCCACCCGTGCGCCGCCAGCCCGAGTTCCAGTCCGCCGATGCCGGCGAACAGGCCGACCATCCGCGCGCCCGTCACAACAGTCCCTTTCACCCCGGAGTCCCCCGTGCCCAGAGCAGGTTACTCGAGTCCCCCCGGCCGCATCGTGATCAACACCGTTCCACAGCCCCGTTCCAGAGCCTGCGGCTATCACCAGGACGCTCGATCAGCAGGCGATGGCGTGGGCAAACGCCGAGAAGCGGCCCGCACCATTGCATGTTGATCACGATGTCGCGCGCACGGAGTGATACCGGCCGGGGAGCACGGGTGCGCGGACACCTGCAACTACGGTTATAGGCGTGACGGATAACGGGAGTGAGGAAGCCAAGCCGGGTGCGCCGCGGTGGCCGGCCATTCTCACCTGGCGGGCGCACAACGCATCGCGGATGGAATCGGTGCGGGTGGTATTGAGCGGCAACCGGATTCGCGCTGCGGGCCGCATCATCGCCGGCGACTGCGAGGACCATCCCGCCTTCAGCGCCTCCTACGACCTGGTCACCGACGAATCCGGGGTCACCAAGCGGCTCTCGCTGCGCAGCACCCTCGCCACCGGCGAACGCCACGCCTCGATCGCCCGCGACGAGGAGAACTACTGGCTCATCGACGCCGGAAACACCCACGTGCGCTCCACCTTCGGCGGCGCGCTGGATGTGGACGTGGTGCTGAGCCCGTTCTTCAACACCCTCCCCATCCGCCGCTACGGGCTGGCGCACACGAACGAGGACGTCCAGGTCCCCGTCGTCTACGTGCGCCTGCCCGACCTCCTCGTGCAGGAAGCCAGCCTCACCTACAGCAGCGGCCCCGACGGCATCCACGTGCTCTCGCCCGTCTCCAGCGCGACCGTCACCGTCGACGAGGACGGCTTCCTGCTCGACTACCCGGGCCTGGCCGAACGGATCTAGTCCAGGGAGTTGATCACGCCCCCCGCGCGGCCGGCGTCGATGTACTTGGTCAGCCAGTTGTGCTCGCCCGGGGTGACATCGGTGATGAACCAGCGCTCGTTGTCGTCGAAGTCCGTGCGGGCGTCGTGCCCGGCCTCCACCAGTTCGGTGATGGTGCCGTTCGCGCGCAGGCTGTCGCGGGCCTGGGTGAGGACCTCGAGGGTGTCGTCGAGCACGTCCAGCAGCGCGGCGGCGTTCGGTTCGCAGATGGCCCGGACCAGGTCGGGGGCGGTGGCCGCGACCCGGGTGCCGTCGCGGAAGGAGCCCGCCGCCAGGCCGAGGGCCAGCGGACCGCCGTTGGTGCCCTCGATGGCGAGGGCCTCCGCCAGGACGTGGGGTAGGTGCGAGATGCGGGCGACCGCGCGGTCATGTTCCACCGCCAGCACCGGCACCACCACCGCGCCGCAGTCCAGCGCCAGCCGCACGACACGCCGGAAGGGGTCGGCGTGTACGCCGGGATCCACGCTGACCGCCCAGGCCGCGTTCTTGAACAGGTCGGGAGCCGATGCCGCCCAACCGGATTCGCTGGTCCCCGCCATGGGGTGCCCGCCGATGTAGCGCGCCCCCAGTTCGTGGCGCTGCACGGCCGCGGCGACCGGGGCCTTCACGCTCACCACATCGGTGAGCACACAATCGGGCGCGAAGGTCTTCACATCCGACAACACGGCGTCGATGGCGGTCATGGGCACACCGATCACGATCAGCGCGTCCCGTTCCGCGGCCCGGGTGAGCACCGCCTCCACATCGCTGATCACGTCGTATCCGTCCATGCGGGCGGCCTTCGAGCCGACCTCGGAGCGGTTGTAGCCGAACGCCTCGTACCCGGCCGCGGCGGCGGCGCGCAGCACCGATCCGCCGATCAAACCGGTACCCAGGACGCACACAGCTGGTTTCGGAGAGCCCGTCATGCGATCAGATTCGCATACGACTTCAACATTTCCCCCGAAGCGGACTACCGTTGCGCCCATGGCAGCACAGCGCTCGAGCACGAACAGGGCGGCGTCGGATGAGTTCGACGACGTGGAAGGGTTCGCAGTGGCGGTTGTCCGCGAGGAAGCCAACTGGAAAGTGACGCCCCTGAGCGAGGCGGCACTGTCCAGTCTGTCCGCGGCCGAGCACGAGTTGCGCGCGCTGCGAAGTTCCGGCGCGGTCTTCGGCCTGCTCGACGTCGACGACGAATTCTTCATCATCCTGCGTCCGGGCCCCACCGGCAGCCGCATCCTGCTGTCGGACGCCACGGCCGCCATCGACTACGACATCGCGGCCGATGTCCTCGAGGAACTCAATATCGAGATCCCCGACATCGACCCCGACGAGATCGACGACATCGAGCCCTGGGAGGAGGGCGACCTCGGCGTGCTGTCCGATCTCGGCCTGCCCGAGCCGGTGCTCGCCGTCATCCTCGCCGAGGCCGACCTCTACCCCGACGAGCAGCTCGGCATGATCGCCCAGCGCCTCGGCTTCGCCAACGAGTTCTCCGCGGTCCTGGACAAGCTCCCGCGTTGATCGGCTCGCTCGCCCCCGACCAGGGGATGAGATCTGACGAGGCGATGATGCGCGCCGCCATCGCCGCGGCGCGTGCCGCCGACCCGCGCGACGTCCCCGTCGGCGCGGTCGTCTTCGACGCCGAGGGCCGCGAGCTGGCCCGCGCCGCCAATGCCCGTGAGGCCCTGGGCGATCCGACCGCCCACGCCGAGGTCCTGGCCCTGCGCGCGGCGGCCCGGGTGATGGGCGACGGCTGGCGCCTCGAAGGCGCGACCCTGGCCGTCACCCTCGAACCCTGCACCATGTGCGCGGGAGCCTTGGTGCTGTCTCGCGTCGGTCGCCTCGTCTTCGGCGCCTGGGAACCGAAGACGGGAGCCGTCGGCTCCCTCTGGGACGTGGTCCGTGACCGACGTCTCAATCACCGCCCCCAAGTCCGAGCCGGCGTCCTCGAACCCGAATGCGCCGCCCTCCTCGACGTTTTCTTCAAATCCCAGCGCCCCTGACCCCCTTCTCCAGCCGATTTCAGAATCCTCGGGGTCCTCAGGTAAAGTCACCACCGGTGGCGTGTCCGAGCGGCCTAAGGAGCACGCCTCGAAAGCGTGTGAGGGGTAACCCCCCTCCGAGGGTTCAAATCCCTCCGCCACCGCCAAGAAGGGCCCCGACCTGATTCAGGTCGGGGCCCTTCTCATTCCCTGGACCGGGCGCAGCTCTTAATCGAATGAAAAGCCTTGGTTAAGGTGCGCTTTCCATCATGGCATCATGCTATGGATCGCGATTGCCGTTCTGCTGGTGGTGATCTGGTGGTATTGGCGTAAGCCCGAGACCTACGGAACCGTGCGCTGGCAGAAGTACGCAGTCATCGCAGTCGCCCTCGCGGCCGCCGCCGCGGTCATCTGGGTGCTGTCCCACCACCCGACCGGAGTCTCGCCCGACGGCACGAATCCACAGATGCCGCCGGTCGTTAACGGGCCTCGGTGAGTCCTGGCTATGGCTCTTATCCAAGTCGAAAGGTTTGTTTAAGAGGTGCCAACCAAGATCGATGCGGCGCAGGGGATTCCCTGTGAGCGAGCAGCCAGGAGGATTCGATGTCGTACCCGCACAACCAGCCTGGCCACTTCTACCCGGCGCTTGCGCCTCGTCCGAACAATGCCACCACGGTTCTGGCCGCCATTTTCGGGCTCTGCCTCGGTGTGTGGTTCACGTTGGGCACACTCGCGAGCTACCAGCTCGCTTCGGACTCGATTCTCGGCACCGAAACCCACCTGATCTACCGCCCGCTCGCGGCCCTCTTGCTCGTCCTGGGCGGCATCCTGTTGCTGCGCCGCCTCACCGTCGGCCGTGTCTTCGTGATCGTCGGCGTGCTGGGCGCTTTCGCCGACGGCTTCGCGGACTTGTCCGAGTACCGGCCCCATGGCTTCGCGGACATGGTGTTCCCCCTGGCCTTCTTCTCCTTCTACCTGGCCATCATCGTGCTGGCCGCCCACCCCTCCACCACCCGCTGGATTCGTACCCGCCCATGATCACTGGCGCGGCCTCACGCAGATAAACCGTTGTGGGGCCTGGTTTTCAAGGGCGGAGGCCGTCGAAGAGCAAGTCGAGGATGCGGTTCACGGCGGTGGGGTAGGACTCGTCCGGGGTGGCGTAGATCTGGAGGGTCATCAGGCGGGAGAGATCGGCAGGTGTGACGTCTGGGCGGAGGGTGCCTTCCGCGTGGGCCCGGGTGGTCAGGCGCGCGATGCGGTCGGCAATGGAGGTGCGGACTTCGATGAGGGTCGAGTCGGCCTTGATGTCGGTGTGGAGGGCGGGCTCGACGGCGGCGGCCAGGGCGCCGAGGCGAAGTTCGGCGCACTCGCGTAGGAGTCGGGAAATGGCGTCGAAGGCGTCGATGGATTCGCGTTCGGCGGTGGCGGCCAGGTCGGCGAGGGCCGACAAATAGGAGTGGGCGGCGGCGGAGATCAGCGCGCCGCGGTCGGGGAAGCGGCGGTAGAGGGTGCCCACGCCGACGCCTGCCGCGTCGGCGATGTCCTTCATGGAGACATTGACGCCCTGTTCCCGGAAGACCAGTTGGGCGGCGGCCAGGATCTGGTCGCGATTGCTGCGGGCGTCGGCCCTGAGCTCGGCCATTGTCCTCACCTCCGGAAAAAGTGGACGAGATTCTTCCGGTTAGCGTACCTTCGTGGAAGTGGACGAAAATCGTCCACTTGGATCGAAGGTGATGACGATGAGCAAGACAGTGCTGATCTCCGGAGCGGGCATCGCCGGCTCGACCGCCGCGTATTGGCTGGGGCGCAACGGATTCGACGTGACCGTGGTGGAACGGGCCCGCGCGCAGCGATCCAGCGGGAATCCCGTCGATGTGAAGGGCCCCGCTGTCGATGTGATCGAGGGGATGGGGGTGATGCCGAGTGTGCGGGCGGCCGCGTCGCGGGTAGATCGGATGAGCTTCGTCGATCCGGCGGGGCGAGAGCGATCGAGGCTGCGACTGAGCGCTTTTCAAGGCGGGGCCGGCGCTCGTGAAGTCGAGATCACCCGTGCCGACTTGGCGGCGATCCTGCTCGAGGCGGCACGGGACTTCGCCGAACTCCGCTGGTCTGATTCGATTTCCGAGATCGCGCAGCATTCGGCGGGGGTTGACGTGACGTTCGAGAACGGTGCGGCCGGGTGCTACGACTACGTCATAGGCGCAGACGGCCTGCACTCGAACGTCCGGCGGCTCGCCTTCGGCGCGGAGTCCGAATTCATCGGCCACATGGGCATGTACGTCGCGACACTGCCGGTCGACCGCGCCTTCGGCGACGAACGCGAGGTGGTGATGCTGAATCTGCCGGGCCGCGCCGTCTCGGTTCATCCGTCCAAGGGAAAAGCCGTGGCGGCCTTCTTGTTCCGCAGCCGGGCGGTGCCCGGTTTCGATCACCGCGACCTCGACCAGCACAAGCGGCTGGTGACCGACGCCTTCGCCGAACCGATCGGAATCTTCGCCGAAGTCCTCGATCAGCTGAAGGCCGCCGATGACATCTACTTCGACTCGGTGAGCCGAATCAGCTTGCCGCAGTGGTTCAATGGCCGCGTCGGTCTGCTCGGTGACGCCGGATCATCCCTGTCCCTCTTCGGCGACGGCTCCACTCTTGCCATCGCGGGCGCGCACACCCTCGCTCACGAACTCGCCCGGACCCCGGATCATCCGCATGCCGCCCTCTCTGCCTACGAACAGCGCCACCGCCGACTCGTCGAACCCAGGCAACGCGGCTTCCGCGCGGCGCGCGCCCTCATGGTTCCCGCCACTTCGACAGGCATCACGATCCGCAACGCCATCACCCGTTTCATGCGCTGATGTGGATCGTCAACCGTATCCACCATTTGAAATGTTAGCAGTTCAAATTGTCGGTGGGGTCTTGTAGCTTCTGCGATGGCGTTGATCGTGACGACGTCGGAAGAGTGAAGGGGAAGCTACGTGAAGAACTCTCGAATCCGTCTGGCAGGCAAGGGGATTGCGGGATCTGTGCCGATGAGGGTGGCCGTTATGGTTGCGACCGCGGGGGCGGCTACCGCCCTCGTGACCGCGACCGCGTCGGCCCAGATGACCATTGCGACCTCGCCGGCCTACTGTGTCGGCACGACCTATGCCGTCACCCTCCCCGCGGCGGACGCCTCTGCGCTGTGGGCGCAGATGCCCGCCATCGAAACCGCTCAGAACGAGTGGGCGCTGGTGGAAACACCGTCCGCCGGTAGCGGGCTGTCGACAACCGTCTCGGCCCCGGTGAAGTATGTCGCCGGCCGGGACGTGACCGTGCAGTGGACGCCGCCCGCGGCCGGGCAGTGGCAGCTCATGATGGCCCCGTTCAGTCAGGGCGGCTATGGCACCCCCTTCGCTGGGCCGTTGGCGGTCACCGTGGTGCAGTCCGCTCCGGCCGGATCGAGTTGCACCCAGCCCACCGGCGGTGGAGCCGGAACCGGTAGCGCGAGTTCCATTCCGGTGATCGGGCCGCTGCTGAGCTCCCTCTCCGGCTAGCGCCTGGTGATGGAAGTCGGGACAGGCAGACGTCATCGTCGGGGCATCTCATGCACGAAGGGGAGATTGATATGAAGAACCTCGAATCCGTCGGGTGGGGACCGGGATCGCTGGGGTCGCAGTAATATGGCGCGGCCCCCATCCGGGAATCGGATGGGGGCCGCGTCGTTCAGCGATATATCAGCCGACCGTGACCGGCTGCTTGTCCTCGACAACCGCGGAGTTCTGCTTCAGCTCGGTGAGCTTGGAGCCTTCCACGTCGATGTCGGGGAGGATGCGGTCGAGCCACTTGGGCATCCACCAGGCCCAGTTGCCCAGCAGGGCGAGCAGGGACGGGATCAGCACCATGCGGACGATGAAGGCGTCGAAGAAGACGCCCGCCGCCATGGCGAAGCCCATGGACTTGGCCACCACGTTGTCGTCGAGCATGAAGGCGCTGAAGACCGAGATCATGATGATGGCGGCGGAGGTCACGACGCGGGCGCCGTGGTGGTAGCCGCTGATCATGGCGTCCTTGGCGGACTTGCCGTGGACGTATTCCTCACGCATGCGGGTGACCAGGAAGACCTGGTAGTCCATGGCGAGGCCGAATACCAAGCCGATCAACATGATCGGCAGGAAGCTGACCAGCGGGTGCGGGTCGAACAGGCCGCCCTTGCCCTCCTGGAACAGCAGCACCGTCGCGCCGAAGGTGGCCGCCATGGAGAGCAGGAAGCCGAGGGCGGCGGTCAGCGGGACCAGGATGGAGCGGAAGACCAACAGCAGCAGCAGGAACGCCGCGCCGGCCACGATGGACAGGTACGGAATGATCTTGTGCAGCAGGGCCTGTGAGACATCGGTGTAGATGGCGGTGGTGCCGGTGATGCCGTATTCCATGCCGTACTGGCTGTTGAACTTGGATTCCGCGTCGCGCGCGTTCTCGACGAGATCCTTGGTTTCCTTGTTGTTCGGCCCGGATTTGGGCACGCCCATGAACAGGGCGGCCTGCCCGTCCTGACTGCGCTGGGTGGCGGTCAGGTAGTCCATGCCGGAGTAGTCGGCCAGTGTCTTGCGCAGGTCCCCGAGCGCCTTGTCGCGCTCGCCTTCCGGCGTCTTCGACAGGTCCACGGCCACCATCAGCGTGCCGTTGGAGCCCTCACCGAAACCCTTGGTCTGCAAGTCGTATGCCTTGTAGAGGGTGGTGTCCTTGGGCATCGAGTCGCCGCCGGGCAGGCCCAGTTGCAGATTCGCGGCCGGTGCGGCCAGCAGGCCCAGCAGCACCACCGACGCCGCGAGGGTCAGCCACGGAGCCTTGCCGATGAAGCGCGCGAACCGAATGCCATTGGTGACCGAGTTCTCGTCCTCGGGATCGTGCTGGGCGACCAGCGGCAGCTTCGGCTTGAACAGGGTCTTGCCGAACGCGCCGATCAGTGCGGGCATCAGGGTCACGGCGACCAGCACCGCCATCGCGGCCGTGATCGCGCCGCCGATACCCATGTAGGTGAGGAAGCTGACGCCCACGAAGCTGAGCCCGGCCAGCGCGACGATGACGGTCAGACCGGCGAAGATGACCGCGGAACCGGCGGTGCCGACCGCGGTGCCCGCCGCCTCTTCCGGCGAATCCGATACGGCCAGTTCGTGTTTGTACCGCGACACGACGAACATGGCGTAGTCGATGGACAGGGCGATGCCGATCATCGACGCCAGCGTCGGGGTGAAGCTGGGCATGGTCAGCCAGTGGGTGCCGAACATGATGATGGCCATGGCGGTGCCGACACCGAAGATCGCGGTGATGATGGGCACGAACGCGGCGACGATCGCACCGAACGCGATGATCATGACCACCAGCGCGACGCCGATGCCGATCATCTCGGACGCGCCACCGGCGGCCTGCTTCTGCTCGATATTGCCGGTGAGCTCGACCTGCAGCCCGGCGGCCCGGGCGTTCTTGCCGATGTCATAGGCCGCGTCCTGGTCGGCCGGCTTGATGTCGGAGAACTTGGGAATGGTGTACGTGACCTTGACGACCGCGACCGAGTCCGGGTTGGTCTTGTTCAGGACGTTGAGCGGTGCGTTCGAGCAGCTGGCGGCGAAGTTCGCAGCGGATCGATCGCCGTCGAGGCAGTCGACGCCCGCGGCCTTGCCGATCTGCTTGGTGACGTCGACGGGATTCATCGGCGCCTTCTTCGGGTCCGACTTGTCCACGATCGACAGACCGTTGAGGTCGTTCATGAACCCCTGCAGCGCGTTCGCGTACTCGGGGTCGGTCAGCTTCTTACCCTCGGGCGCGGCGATCACATAGGTGCCGCTGACGGCGTTGGCGTCGAAATCCTTGGAGGCACCGGGGAAGTGCTTGTCGAGGATCTCGGTGGCCCGCTCCGACGGCAGGCCGGGCATGGAGAAGCTGTCCTGGAAGGGTTTGGCGAGGGCGGCGCCGGTGCCGCCGATGATGAGCAGCCCGGCGATCCACGCCGAGATGACTATCCATTTCCGGCGGAAGGCGAACTTTCCCCACCGATAGAGGTATACGGACACGAGGGGTTCTCCTGGGCGAATGGTTATCGGGCGAAACAGGGTGCTTGCGCGAGCGCGTAGACAGGCACTGCCGCCGGGAGCTCCAAGGCCCCCCGCCTCCACGAAACTAATTCTGCCTACCGTGCGGTAGGTAGACTACCGAGCGGTTAAGCGGAGGAACAACCTCGACTCTAGGTGGCGTGCGTCGCATTTCGAGGGCGGGTGAGAGGATGAGACCATGGGTGCCCCAGTCGTTTCCGGAACGGTCGTCGCAGGTCGCAGCACCAAGGACGCGATCCGGGACGCGGCTCTCCAGCTGTTTTCGACCAAGGGCTTCGATCACAGCAGTCTGCGTGAGGTCGCCGATGCGGTGGGAATCACAAAAGCCTCGCTCTACTATCACTACGCCTCGAAGGTCGATCTGCTGGTCGCGATCATCGAGCCGATGTTCGACGAGGTGCGCACGCAGGTCGAGGGCCTCGACGAGATCGCGCACACTCCCGAGAACGTGCGCGCGGTCATCCGGGAACGCCTGCGTTCGACCCTCGCCAATCGGAAAGTGGGCGCGCTGTGCATGCGCGACACGGTCGCCATCGTCAACGCCCTCGGCAATCGCTACCCCGACCTGATCGAATTGCACCACCGCACCTGCCGATGGCTGGCCGGGCCCCATGCCGACGCCGATACCCTGCTGCGCGCCACCGCGGCCATGCAGGTGCTCAGCACCGCCATGATGTCCCAGGAGATCGTGCCCGACACCGATATCGATCACATCGAGGCGACACTGTTGAATGCCGCACTCGGCGTGCTCTATCCGGCGCGATAGGGTTTTTCTCTTACCACCGATCTTGATCAGGAGCTCCCGTGCACATCACCGCGAAGGTCGATTACGCGGTGCGCACGCTCGTGGAAATCGCGAAGGCGCAACCGGATTCGGTGAAGGCCGACGCCATCGTGGCCGCCCAGGACATCCCGCCCAAGGTGCTGGAATCGGTGGTCGCGGATCTGCGCAAGGGCGGACTGGTCACCAGCCGCCGCGGACCCGACGGCGGCTACCGGCTGGCCCGCCCGGCGGCGGAGATCAGCGTCGCGGATGTGATCCGCGCGGTGGAGGGTCCGCTGGCCTCGGTGCGCGGACAGCGGCCCGAGGACGTGACCTACCCGGGCGCCGCCGAATCGCTGCAGCGGGTGTGGATCGGATTGCGTGTGAACATCCGCTCGATCCTGGAGCGGGTCACCATCGCCGACATCGCCCACGACCTGCTGCCCTCGTTCCTGGACGAACTGCTCCGCGACCCCGACGCCTGGACCCGCCGCCCCCGTCCCGAGGCCACCCCGGCCCCCACCCCGGAGCGCGGTCCGATCGCGGTGGAGTGGCGTGATCTGGATCAGCCTGACATCTGACAGACCGGAAAACGTCGCGGCGGCGGTTCGGTTTCGGCGGTAGCCTGCCACCATCATGTTGATCCGACTCCTACGCACCTTCCTGTGGCCCTACCGCAAGCAGTTGGCGGGGGTCGTCGTGCTCCAGCTGATCTCGGTCATCGCCATGCTGTATCTGCCCACGTTGAACGCCGACATCATCGACAACGGCGTCACCAAGGGCGATATCGGCTATATCTGGTCCACCGGCGGCTGGATGCTGCTGGTGACCGCCATCCAGATCGTCGCCCAGGCGCTCTCGGTCTACCTGGGCTCGCAGGCCGCGATGGGCGCGGGGCGCGATATGCGCGCGGCCCTGCTGCACCGGGTCGGCACCTTCTCCGCGCGCGAGGTCGGCGTGTTCGGTGCGCCGTCGCTCATCACGCGCAATACCAATGACGTCGGGCAGGTGCAGCTGCTCGTGGTCATGAGCGCCACCATCCTGGTCATGGCCCCGATCATGTGCGTCGGCGGCATCTTCATGGCGTTGAAGGAGAGCGTGCAGCTGTCGTGGCTGCTGTTGATCGCGGTGCCGGCGCTGGGCCTGTCCATGGCCTTCATCATCAGCCGCATGGTGCCGGGGTTCCGGCGCATGCAGGAGCGCATCGACGCGGTGAACCGCGTACTGCGCGAACAGATCACGGGCATCCGCGTGGTGCGCGCATTCGTGCGGGAGCGGCAGGAGACCTGGCGCTTCGGGGTCGCCAATACCGAGCTGACCAACCAGTCGCTGTATGTCGGCCGGTACATGGCGCTCATGTTCCCCGTGGTCATGTTGATCTCCAATGTGACCACGGTCGGCGTCATCTGGTTCGGCGGCCACAGCATCGACAACGGTGAGATGCAGATCGGCACGCTGACCGCGATGCTCGCCTACATCATGCAGATCCTGATGGCGGTCATGATGGCCTCCTTCCTGGCCATGATGGCCCCGCGCGCCGCGGTCTCCGCCGAGCGCATCGGCGGGGTGCTCGACACCGAGTCCTCGGTGGCCGAACCGCGACTGCCGCAGCCGTTCAAGGGCGACCCGGGCACGGTGGACCTGCAGTTCGCGGAGTTCAAGTTCCCGGGCGCGGAGAAGCCGGTGCTGCGGGCCATCCGGTTCCAGACCGCGCCGGGCACCACCACCGCCATCGTGGGTGCGACGGGTTCGGGCAAGACCACGCTGGTCAATCTGATTCCGCGGCTCATCGACGTCACCGACGGCGCGGTCTACGTGGGCGGCACCGATGTGCGCCACCTCCAATTGGAGACGTTGCGTTCGGAAATCGGCCTGGTGCCGCAGAAGGCGTACCTGTTCTCCGGCACCGTCGCCTCCAATCTGCGCTACGGCAAGCCCGACGCCACCGACGAGGAGCTCTGGCACGCGCTCGAGATCGCGCAGGCCGCCGACTTCGTGCGCGAGATGCCGCAGGGCCTGGAAACGCCTGTGGCACAGGGCGGTACGACCGTCTCGGGTGGTCAGCGTCAGCGCCTGGCCATCGCCCGCGCGCTGGTGCGCAAGCCGCGCATCTACCTGTTCGACGACTGCTTCTCCGCCCTCGACGTGGCCACCGACGTGCGGGTGCGCGACGCTCTGAAGCCGGAGACCTCGAACGCGTCGGTCATCATTGTGGCGCAACGGATCTCGACCATTCGCGACGCGGACCAGATCGTGGTGCTGGAGGACGGCGCGATGGCCGGCATCGGCACCCACGACCAATTGCTGAGGGACTGTTCGGAATACCGCGAGATCGTGGAGTCGCAGTTCAGCGCGGAGGAGGTGCGATGAGGCCCGGCGGCGTCAATCCCGGTGCGCCGGACGCGAAGGCGAAGTCCTTCGGCCCGTCGCTGAAGCGCCTGTTGCGCATGCTCGCACCCGATCGCTTCTATCTCGCGATCGTCTTCGTGCTGGCCGTGGGCTCGGTGGTGCTGAACACCCTGGGCCCGCAGATCCTCGGCAAGGCCACCAACCTCATCTTCGACGGTGTGGTCGGCAAGTCGCTGCCCGCGGGGCACAGCAAGGACGAACTGGTCGCGGGGCTGCGCGCGAACGGCAACAACACCTTCGCCGACATGCTGGCGAGCATGAACGTGATTCCCGGTACGGGAATCGATTTCACCGCGGTCGGCCATGTGCTGGCCGGGGTGCTGGCGCTCTACATCGGGGCGGCGGTGTTCCAGTGGCTGGAGGCGCAGCTGCTGATCATCGTGATCAACCGGACCGTGAAGCGGCTGCGCGCGCAGATCGAGGAGAAGCTGCACCGGCTGCCGCTGCGCTACTTCGACTCCATGCCGCGCGGCGATGTGCTCTCCCGCGTCACCAATGACGTCGACAATATGGCGCAGACGCTGCAGCAGACCATGTCGCAGCTGCTCATCAACGTGCTGTCGGTGATCGGCATCCTGATCATGATGTTCTGGATCTCCTGGGTCCTGGCCCTGATCGCCCTGCTCACCGTGCCGTTGGCGATCATCGTGACCGCGCAGATCGCCAAGCGCTCCAAGCCGCACTTCGTGGACCAGTGGAAGTACACCGGCCAGGTCAACGCGCAGGTCGAGGAGGCCTTCACCGGCCACGAGGTGGTCTCGGCCTTCGGCCGCGTGCGCGAGGTGGGCGAGGAGTTCGACGCCACCAACGAGAAGCTCTACAACGCCTCGTTCAAGTCGCAGTTCATCTCCGGCCTGATCATGCCCGCGATCATGTTCCTCGGGAACCTGAACTACGTGCTGATCGCCGTGGTCGGCGGCCTGCGGGTGGCGTCGGGTCAGCTGTCGCTGGGTGAGGTGCAGGCGTTCATCCAGTACTCGCGCGGATTCACCCAGCCGCTCACCCAGATCGGTTCGATGATGAACCTGCTGCAGTCGGGTGTGGCCTCGGCCGAGCGCATCTTCGAGATCCTCGACGCCGAGGAGCAGTCGGCGGATCCGGATCCGGAGGATTCGCGGCCGGTGGATCGCGGCCGGGTCGCGTTCGAGGACGTGTCCTTCCGCTACGAGCCGGAGACGCCGATCATCGAGAACCTCTCGCTGGTGGCCGAACCCGGACACGTGGTGGCCATCGTCGGGCCGACCGGCGCGGGCAAGACCACGCTGGTCAACCTGCTCATGCGGTTCTACGAGGTGGATTCGGGCGCGATCACCATCGACGGCGTCGACATCACCGGCATCTCCCGCGACCGCCTGCGTTCGCGCATGGGCATGGTGCTGCAGGACACCTGGCTGTTCGGCGGCACCATCCGCGAGAACATCGCCTACGGCAATCCGAACGCCTCCGAGGAGGAGATCCTCACGGCCGCCCGGGCGGCGTACGTGGACCGGTTCGTGCACGCGCTGCCGCTGGGCTACGACACGGTGATCGACGAGGAGGGCTCCGGCGTCAGCGCCGGCGAGAAGCAGCTCATCACGATCGCGCGCGCGTTCCTGGCCAAGCCCTCGATCCTGATCCTGGACGAGGCCACCAGCTCGGTCGACACCCGCACCGAGCTGCTGGTGCAGCACGCCATGGCGGCGCTGCGCCGGGATCGCACGAGTTTCGTGATCGCGCACCGGCTTTCGACGATCCGCGACGCCGACACCATCGTGGTGATGGAGAAGGGCAAGATCGTCGAGCAGGGCACGCACGAGCAGCTGCTGCAGGCCCGGGGTGCGTACTACCGGCTCTACAACGCGCAGTTCGCCGCCGCCATCACCGATGGCGAGGGCAACAATGTGGACGATCCGGAACCGGACGCGGTCGCGCTGACCAAGTAGTCCGGCCCGCCCTGGCCCGCACCCAGAGGTGCGGGCCAGGCCACTTTTCACGAAGTGAGAGGATGGGCTTCGTGTCTGCTGCCTCCGAGTTCTCGTTCAAGGTCGGTACCCGTCTGGAAGGGCGGCACGGCAGGACGGGCGTGATCAGTACGCCGCACGGCGACATCGCCACGCCCGCCTTCACACCGGTCGGCACGAAGGCGACGGTCAAGGCCGTACTGCCGGAGACCATGAAGGAACTCGGTTCACAGGCGCTGCTCGCGAATGCCTACCACCTGTACCTGCAGCCCGGTCCCGACATCGTCGACGAGGCCGGGGGCGTGGCCGCGTTCATGAACTGGAAGGGCCCGACCTTCACCGACTCGGGCGGCTTCCAGGTCATGTCGCTGGGCGTCGGGTTCAAGAAGGTGCTGGCCATGGAGTCGGTCGGCGTGCAGAGCGACGACGTGATCGCCAAGGGCAAGGAGCGCCTCGCCCACGTCGACGACGACGGCGTCACCTTTCGCTCGCACCTGGACGGTTCGAAGCACCGCTTCACTCCCGAGGTGTCCATGGGCATCCAGCATCAGCTGGGCGCGGACGTCATGATGGCCTTCGACGAGCTCACCACGCTCATGAATACCCGTGGCTACCAGGAGGAATCGCTGGAGCGCACGCGTCGGTGGGCCAAGCGCTGCCTCGACGAGCACGAGCGGCTCACCGCGGCGCGCTCGCATCGGCCGTATCAGGCGCTGTTCGGCGTCATCCAGGGCGCGCAGTACGAGGACCTGCGCCGCAAGGCATGTCGCGATCTGGAGGCGCTGCGCGGCGAGGCCGGAACCGGATTCGACGGATACGGCATCGGCGGTGCGCTGGAGAAGCACAATCTCGGCACCATCGTCGGCTGGTGCTGCGACGAACTGCCCGAGAACAAGCCGCGCCATCTGCTCGGCATCAGCGAGCCCGAGGATATTTTCACCGCCGTGGAGAACGGCGCGGACACCTTCGACTGCGTGAATCCCTCACGCGTGGCCCGCAATGCGGCGCTCTACACCGACGAGGGCCGCTTCAATATCAATACGGCGCGGTTCAAGCGGGACTTCACGCCCATCGACGAGACCTGCGACTGCTATACCTGCGCCAATTACACCCGCGCCTATATCCATCACCTGTTCAAGGCGAAAGAGATTCTCGCGGCGACGCTGTGCACCATCCACAACGAGCGGTTCACGGTTCGGCTGGTGGACCGGGTGCGGGAAAGCCTGGACGGCGGCTATTTCGACGATTACAAGACCGATTTCCTCGGCCGTTGGCGCGGTCGCATCAAAGCCCCTGGACTGCAAGGGAATTAGACGCGACCGCGCCGAAACCCCTATTCGTAGATGGCCGAGCGCTCGCGCGGGCGGTACGAGGGCTCACGCTTCTTCAGGAAGGCGATGCAGCGGTAGCTGATCGGCAGCACGCACATCTCGACCAGGGTCTTCCAGACGAAGCCCACGATCGTGTAGTTGAAGTAGTCACCCCAGCTGTGGATGCCGATGGCGGTGGCGGCTATGGAGCAGAACACGAAGGTGTCGCCGACCTCGCCGGCCACGGTGGAGCCGAGTAGTCGGGCCCACAGGTGCTTCTCCTTGGTCTTCTCCTTGATGAGCACCAGGGTGATCGAGTTCAGGAACTGGCCGACGAAGTACCCGGCGATTCCGGCGAAGGCCAGCTGCGGCGTATGGCCGAGGACATCGCCGAAGGCCGAGCCGTTCTGATCGAGGTCGCCGGTGGGCAGCTTGATGACGATCTGGAAGCAAATGATCATCAGCAGCAGCGCGCCGAACCCGTAGTAGACGATGCGGCGGGTCGCACGGAAACCGTAGACCTCGCTGAGGATGTCGCCGATGACGTAGGCGAGCGGGAACAGGAAGAACGCGCCGTCCATGGTCAGCGGCAGCACGGTGATGGGCCCGAAGGAGATATGGGACCCGGAGAAGAACTGCACGCCCTTGGCGACGCAGACATTGGAGATCAGCAGTACGGCCGTGAAGGCGACGGCCACCGGTGTGAAATATCCCCCCGCCGCGTCCGCGAAAGCCGCGTGCTCCGACGTGGGGTGTCCAGATCGGTCGGTATCGACCATTTTCGATTCACTCACGCGGAAAGTATCCCTGCCTGGAGCGATACGCACCGGCAGGTGGGTGACCTAGGCTGAGCGAATGACGAATCCCGGCGATTCCGACGAGTGGTGGAAGCAGTACGGCGGTGAGGGCGTCTCGCCCGAGACCCCGCCCGCGGCACCGCAGCAGCCGACGCCCCCGCAACCGCCGGCCGGATACAGCTCCGCCCCGCAGTACCAGCAGCAGCCGATGACCCCGCCGCCACAGCCGGTATACCCGAATTACCCGCCGCCGCAGGCGAATCCGGCTCCGGGCTATCCCGCGCCCGCCCAACAGCCGCAGGGCTACGGCTATCCGGGCTACCAGCCCTACGGTTACTCGCTGCCGGTCCAGCAGAACAACTCGCTGGCCATCGCCTCCATGGTGGTGTCGATCATCGGCCTGCCCAGCCTGTTCATCTGCGTCTTCGTCCCGGTCGTCTCGATCGCCGGCCTGGTGATGGGCATCGTGGCGCTGAATCAGATCAAGAGCAACCCGCAGGGCGGTCGCGGTCAGGCGCTGGCCGGCATCTGGGTGGGCGCGGTCGGCACCGTCATCGGCCTCGGTCTGCTGCTGGCGCTCCTCGCTTTCGGCATGTCCGCGCCGTACAACTGAAAAGCGCTGGATAGCAAGAGAAATGGGGACGCATCCGGAAAGGATGCGTCCCCATTTCTGTACAGCGGAGGGCGTCAGCCCTTCAGCACCTGGGTGCCGCCCGCGAACTTGTCGTGCCAGCCCTGCTTGTTCGGGTCCTGCTCGATGGTGACCGCGATGTAGATCATCAGGCCGAGGCTGAGCAGGTTGCCCAGGCAGTAGACGATGTTGGCCGCGACGAAGATATTGCGCTTCAGCGACGTCTCGATGGTGAGCGGCGCACCGCCCGGTCCCATCACCCGCAGGCCGAGCAGCTTCTTGCCGAGGGTCTGGCCACCCATCTGGGTCTCCATCAGCACGAAGTACGCGGTGATGACCAGGTAGATGAGGGCCATGCCGATGATGGAGGCGACGGTTCCGCCACCCATGGCGACCTCGAGGATCCCGACGACGATACCGGCCGGGATACCGGCGATGAGCCAGTCGATGACACGCGCGCCGAAGCGGGTCCACAGGTCACCCGGCTGCGTGCCGCCGAAACCCGGTGCGCCGTAACCGGGCTGGCCGCCCGGGTACTGCTGGTAGGGCTGCTGACCGTAGGGCTGCTGCTGACCGTAGGCGTCGGACTGCCCGAACGAGGGCTGCTGGCCATAAGGATCGGACTGCTGACCGTACGAGGGCTGCTGACCGTACTGCGGCTGCTGCTGACCGTAAGGGTCGGACTGCTGACCGTAGGGCTGCTGACCGTAAGGCTGCTGACCGTAAGGCTGCTGCGGCTGTTGCTGACCGTAGGGATCGGACTGCTGGCCGTAGGGCTGCTGCCCGTACGGCTGCTGGGGCTGCTGGCCGTACGGCTGCTGCCCATACGGCTGGCCACCCTGCGGATATTGGTTGGGGTCGTACCCACCGCTCGTCATTGTTTCGCCGTCCTCGTCGAATTCGTTCGGGATCTGGTCGAGTGCGTACGTTACGGATATCAGCTCGGTTGCAACAACCCGTTCGGGTCGAGTCTCCACGGCTCGCGCGGCAGGGTTTCCGGGCGGAATTGTTTCAGAAGCCCGGATGGCGTGGTTGCGTCGGTGTAGCCCAATGATTCCGCGAGCAGGCCCAGCACACGCTGCGGGGACTCGCCGAGGGCCATCCGATCCCGCAGGGTGACCGCGCCGTCGCGTTTCGCGAGGCGCTGCCCGGCCGGGTTCAGTACCAGTGGCACGTGGGCGTATTCGGGCACGGGCAGTTCGAGCAGGGTCGCCAGATAGGCCTGGCGCGGGGTGGAGGGCAGCAGGTCGTCGCCCCGGACCACCTGGTCGATGCCCTGGTCGGCGTCGTCGACGACGACCGCGAGGTTGTAGGCGGGAGTCCCGTCGCCGCGGCGCAGCACCAGATCGTCGACCGCGCCGCGGTATTCACCGAGCAGTCGGTCGGTGACGGTGAATTCGGTGACGCCCGCGCGCAATCGGAGTGCGGCGGGGCGGCCCTCGGCGCGGCGCTGCCGTTTCTGCAGGTCGGTCAGATTCCGGCAGGTTCCGGGATACGCGCCCATCGGTCCGTGCGGTGCGGTGACCGCCTGCTGGATTTCCTTTCGGGTGCAGAAGCATTCATACGTCAGTTCCGCCGCGATCAGGCGTTCGATGGCCGCCCGGTAGAGGAGCAGTCGCTCGGACTGCCACACCACCGGCGGGTCCCAGTCCAATCCGATGGCCGCGAGGTCCGCCAGTTGCCGTTCGGCCGCGCCCGGCCGCACCCGGTCCAGATCCTCGACGCGCATCAGGAATCCGCGCCCGGTGGAGCGGGCGAACAGCCAAGCCAGCAGCCCGGTGCGCAGATTCCCCAGGTGCAGGTCGCCCGAGGGGCTGGGCGCGAAGCGGCCGTTCCCGGGTTTTCCTGCGGCCCGGTCGGGCGTTGCTGTGGGGGGGTCGGTGGGCACGTCTGTCGATGGTAGTTCGCACACTTCGCAGTGCCGCCGATCCTTCGCATTATTGCGGGTGTACACACCGAGTGTCGGTCAGCAGTCGGATTGCGAATTCAGTGCGGGATTGTGAGCCGTGGCCGAAGATCGTTCTCGGAAACGGGTTTTCCCTGGTCAATTGCGGTGAGCAGGGTGTCGGCGCAGGCCAGTAGGCCGGGCGAGTCGATGCCGTAGGGGGCGGGACCGTAGGCGGTGAGGCGCTGTACCGCGCGTTCCAGCAGGGTGCGAGCCCCTTTCGAATTTCCCCGCTGAATGTGGGTCAGTCCAACGGCAAATTGCGCGAGGCCCTGCCACAGCGACTTCTCCGCGAACGGACCGTTCTTCCAGGCGGCCTCGAGTACCTCGTGCGCGTTGAATGCGAGGCCGTCATCGAGCAGGCGCTGGGCATAGTCGAGGGTTTCGGCCGGGGGTAGGTCGAGATCATCGGGTATGCGGGGAACGCCCGTGCTGCCGAAGGGGAGGGGCCGCCCAAATCGGTCACGAGGACGGGCATTCCGGGCGCGTCCCGAGTCGTCGCGATCCCGCCCGGCGGCATCCTGGGAGTCAGTGGGCATGCCCTCCATGATTCCCCATGGCGGGTCCGCCGCCGCGCGGGGAGTTTGCCTGCGGGTGCGCGAATGGCGAGGCAACGGAATTCGGACTTCTGAAATTCAAAAGCCTCAAATTGCGGCTAATTTCGTGCAAATAATTTGCTGGCTAACCTTGCCGTATATTTGCTGATTGAAAACGAAAGAATGCGATCTCCTTATGACGAACCCTGCTAGTGTTTAGCGCGGGAACGGCCATCGGGGGTGCATTCCCATCGCGAAGTGCAGAGAACAGGTTGTACGGAGCGTTTGCGTGCGGCCCGTGACGCTCGAGGGATTCGTGATTCTCGATGGATCCCTAGGTCACCAAGATCATTGCCAGCAAGATCTCGTGCTTGACGCAGCAAAGGAGCTAGTACCGTGAACGTGGATTACACAGGCGCAGTTTGGCGCAAGAGCAAACACAGCGGCCCCAACGGCAACTGCGTGGAGGTCGCATTTCTCGGCGACGGCAATGTCGCGGTCCGCGACACCAAGGATCACGGCCGCGGCCCGATCCTGGCCTTCACCCCCGGCGAATGGGACGCCTTCGTAGCCGGCGTCTCCGACGGAGAGTTCAAGCGGGCCTGAACAGCCCCCACCGGGAAAAAGAGAAGCCCCGAGTCCCGGAGACTCGGGGCTTCACTCTGTGCGGTGACTAGGCGGGCCGATGCCCGTTGCCGGACCCGTTGCCCGCGGCGCTCTCCTGTGCGGCGCGCAGCACCGCCAGCTGCGCGTGCTCGGCCTCGCGATCGTTGGCGGCGTTGACCTCTCGCTCCTGCTGCGGGTCCGCGCGGAAGAACGCGCCCGTTCCGGGACGCCCGGCGACGCCCAGCTCGTTCATCTTCCGGGGCACGCGGGCGCCCTGGTACTCCAGGGGAATCGGATGACCGTGCTCGTCCACCGGTCCCAGCGGTTGATGCACCTCGATGTACTCGCCGTGCGGAAGCCGTCGCACCACACCGGTTTCGATGCCGTGCTCGAGCACGGCGCGGTCGCCGCGCTGCAGGCCCAGGCACAGCCGGTAGGCGATGGTGTACGCCAGCGGCGGCACGGTCAGCAGCCCGATCCGGAAGGCCCAGGTGGTGGCATTGAGGGAGATGTCGAACTTGTAGGCGATGATGTCGTTGACGCAGGCCAGCGTGAGGATCAGATAGAAGCTCAGCGACATGGCCCCGATCGAGGTGCGCACCGGCACGTCACGCGGCCGCTGCAGCAGGTTGTGCCGGGCCCGGTCGCCGGTGAGCCGTTTCTCGATCCACGGGTAGGCGATGATCAGCGTGAAGATCAGCGGCATGAACAGCGCCACCGAGAACGCCCCCGGGACGGTATGCCCGAACGGGTACATCTCCCAGGCCGGGAACAGGCGCAGGAACCCGTCGGTCCACATCATGTAGAAGTCGGGCTGGGTGCCGGCGGAGACCTGGGAGGGGTTGTAGGGCCCCAGATTCCAGATCGGATTGATCTGCAATATCCCGCCCATGATGGCCAGCACGCCCAGGGTGAAGGCGAAGTACGCGCCCTGGTCCAGCGAGAACACCGGCACGATGCGGGTGCCGACGACGTTCTTCTCGCTGCGTCCGGGACCCGGGTACTGGGTGTGCTTCTGGTACCAGACCAGGGCGATGTGGACGCCGATGAGCGCCAGCATGATTCCGGGCAGCAGCAGGACGTGGGCGATGTAGAGCCGCGGAATGATGATGGTGCCGGGGAAGTCCCCGCCGAACATGAGCCAGTGCAGCCAGGTGCCGATGACCGGGCTGCCGAGCGTGATGCCCGCGAAGGCGGCGCGCAGGCCGGTGCCGGAGAGCAGGTCGTCGGGCAGCGAATAGCCGAAGAAGCCCTCGAACATGGCCATGATGAACAGCAGCGCGCCGATCACCCAGTTGGCCTCGCGGGGCTTGCGGAACGCGCCGGTGAAGAAGACCCGGCACATGTGGATGATCATGGACGCCGTGAAAAGCAGTGCGGCCCAATGGTGTACCTGCCGCACGAACAGTCCGCCGCGCACGTCGAAGGAGATATTGAGCGCGGTCTCGTAGGCGCGGGACATGGTGACCCCGCGCAGCGGCTGATAGGACCCGTTATAGGTCACGTCCTGCATGGACGGATCGAAATACAAGGTCAAATAGACGCCGGAGAGCAGCAGAATGATGAAGCTGTAGAGCGCTATTTCGCCGAGCAGGAACGACCAGTGAGTCGGAAAGACCTTGTTGATCGATCTTTTCAGGAATGCGGCACCTCGGTACCGCTGGTCCATCTCATCGGCTTGTGCCGCCACTCGAGTGGCGGTCTTGGATCGATGTGCCGTGGTTGCCATTGCGGTCACCCCGCCCCCGGGACAGTGAAAAGGCTTCTACTACAAACGGTAGCACCCAGAGCCGGTGCGTCGTATGGGCTTTCGCTAGGGTCATCGGGTGAATTCCCTGGCCGCCCGGGACGCCACCATGTACTGGCTGTCCGCGCGCACCCGCAACGATCTGTTCCTGCTCTACTGCTTCGCCGATACCGGATGCGACGCCGAGCGGCTGCGGGCGGCCGTCGCGAACCGGGTCGCCGGTATTCCGGATTTGCTGATACACGTGCTGGATACTCCTGCAAACATTGCGTATCCCATTTGGGCGGCTTGCGAATTCACGAATGATCAGTTCGTCGAGTCCGATCTCACCGAGGCGACGTGGGCGAATGTCACCGCCGCGGTCGGCGGTCTGCTCGGCACCGGTCTGCGTGCGAACGATCGGCCCTGGCGGCTGCACGTCTTCCGGAATGTCCGGGAAGTCCCGGGATTCGCTACCGGTGAGTCCGCGCTCGTAGCGGTGCTCCAGCTATCCCACGCCCTGGCCGACGGCCGCCGCGCCGCGGTCATCGCGCGGGCGTTGTTCGGCCGCAGCGAATTACCGGCAGCGCGGGGTGTGCGATCGTCCGCGCCGCTCTCACGCCGACTGCTGCCGGACCGGATCCGGGAGGCCGCGCTGAGCTCCCTCGCCGCAACCCTCGCCCTGCCGGCGCTTCCGATCGCTATGGCCCGCACCGTCGTTCGCGGGTTGGCCGCCGGCCGCGCCCGGCAACGGCTGGCCGAGCTGACGACGGCCGGAGCACTCCCGCCGCCCGCACCCGATGTCGAACCGGCCGCCCTGAACGGTGGCGGCGCGGTCCCCGTTTCGCATGTCGTGCGAATGCTGGTGTGCGACAAACATCGACTGCGGGTCCCGGACCACTCTGTGACGGTTGTGGCGCTCACCGCGGTCTCGCTGGCACTGGAGCGCTACCTCGGCGCGCCCGCCCCCGCCCTGCGCGCCCAGGTGCCGATGGCGATCGCCGCCGACGCCCGCAACGGCTATCGCGACCTGTCGGTGGATCTGGCCCTCGCCGAGCCCCTGCCCCGCCTCCGAGCCGACCGCATCGCCGCCGAGCTCGCCGCGCGCAAGGTGCGCGCCACGCATCCGCTGCAGGGCGCCCAGGACGCGGTGACCGCGGTCCTCCCCGCCCCGCTGCTCTACCGTGACGTAGCTCACGCCCCGATCGACGCACTCCCCGAACGAGTTTCGGCTCACACCGTGGTCTCCAGCGTCGACCGCGGGCCCGCGGATCTCGAGTTCGGCGGCGGCGCGGTCCTTTTCACGGCGGGCTTCCCGGCCCTGGGCGCGGTCATGCACCTCACCCACGGCGTACACGGCCTCGGCGACACCGTCACCATCTCGGTCCACGCCGACCCAGCCGTAATCCCTGATCCCGACCGGTACGCGGGGCTGCTGGAATCGGCCCTGAACGAGGTTGCCTGCGCATTGCGGGAACCCGAGGCCACCGGTCAGCCGGACGGGCGCGGGCCCGGGAATGCGGAAGGCCCCGGCCGGACTGAGTCCGGCCGGGGCCTTCGTGCGCGGAGGATAGGGGATTTGAACCCCTGAGGGCTGTTAACCCAACCCGCGTTCCAGGCGAGCGCCATAGGCCACTAGGCGAATCCTCCGCCGAGCAATATACCGGGTGCACCCCTGGTCGAAGCAAATGCAGTGGTCGGCGGCTACTTCTTCTTCACATTGTCGAGCGCTTTGCGGGTCTGGTCCTTGCAGACCTGGGCCAGATCGTCCCTGCTGACGTCCTTGCCCTTGTACATGGTGGTGCGGATGTTGATCTTGACCGAGGCGTTGTCGTCCTTGACCGCGCAGGTGTAGTCGGTGGTGGTGAAGTAGGTGTAGTCGTCGGACTTGGACACCCAGTAGCCCGCCTCGCCGATGCCGCCGAGGTCACCCGAGGTGCGGCCGCTGCCGGTGGTGCCGGTGTCGGAGGTCTTCCAGATGTCGTATTCCGGGCGGTTGTACGCGCTGGAGGTACCGCTCAGGAAGGACACGTCGAGGGTCAGGTCGGCGGTGTTGGTGTTGGTGGAGCCGTACTTGTCGGGCTTGGTGGTCTCCTCGTTGCCCGCGCGGCATTCGAAGCGGCCGCCCGAGTAGTCGGTGGCCTTGGTCTCGGAGTGCTCGGGGGTGCCCTTGGAATTGGCGGCGAACTTGCTGAGCGCCGAGGTGTCGATCACGCTGCAGCCGTTGGAGACATTGTCCATCGTGTACTTGCCGGCGTTCTTCTTGTCGCTGTTCAGCGGCCCGGAGCCGCTGGAGAGCGCGACGATGCCGATGACCGCGCCGACGATCACCACCAGGCCGACGACACCGCCGATGATCCAGCCGGTCTTGTTGCCGCCCTTGGGCGGCGGCGCGGCGTAGCCGTAGGCGGGCGCGACCGGCGGGACGGGGGCGTACTGCTGCTGGGGAGCCGCGTACTGCTGTTGCGGCGCCGCGTACTGCTGCTGCGGGTAGCCGCCGGACATCGGCTGCGGGTAGCCGCCGCCGGTCATCGGCTGCTGCTGCGGGTATCCGGCATCGGACGGCATCTGCGGAACGGCCTGGGCGGGCGGTGTGTAGGCCATTCCGCCGCCGGCCGCGTAGTTCAACATGGTCGGGTCCGCGCCCTGCACCGGCTGGCCGGGATCGGTGCCGGTGGGCGGGGTGGCCCACCACTGAGCGGTCTCCTGGGCCTTCGCCGGGTCGTGTTGCCCGCCCGGTCCTGGATCGGAACTCGTCATCTGATTCTTTCCCCTCCGGAAATGAGCGGGTGTCCGCGTATCGCTGGCATCGTATCGACCCCGGGCGGCGCGGGTCTCGGTGAGCCGCTACACTGGCCGACGGATCCAGCGCGGCGCGCATCCTGTGAACTCCCCCAGGGCCGGAAGGCAGCAAGGGTCAACGGGCTCTGCCGGGTGCGCTGGGTCCCCTTTCGTTTTGCGGGGGTCACGGTTGGACCGGTTTGCGTGGGCGGCGGAAGTGTATATATCGCTGCCGAATCCGCGAGGGCTCCTAGTAACGTGAGCGGTTGGGTTCGCGCCGCGCGCAACCCTGGACACACACCCCACGCCATTGGAAAGGCTGTCAGATGCCTCGGCAGACGCAATTCGGTTTGATGAGCCATGCGGAACTCGCGACGGAACACGAGACGCAGACCGCGAACTACGCGAAGCTCAAGACCGAGAAGCTGACGCTGGACATTACGAGGGGTAAGCCCTCGCCCGAGCAGCTGGACCTCTCGCAGGCCCTCCTCGAGCTGCCGGGCGCCGCCGACTACCGTGACGCCAACGGCACCGACGTGCGCAATTACGGTGGGCTGCACGGCCTGCCGGAGCTGCGCGCCATCTTCGGCGAGCTGCTCGGCATTCCGGTGTCGAATCTGGTGGCCGGCAACAACGCCAGCCTGGAGATCATGAACGACCTGCTGGTCTTCGCCATGCTGCACGGCACCGTGGATTCGGTGCGCCGCTGGGCCGACGAGCCGGTGCTCAAGTTCCTGTGCCCGGTACCGGGTTACGACCGCCACTTCGCCATCACCGAGGCGCTCGGCTTCGAGATGATCCCGATCCCGATGAGGGGCGACGGCCCCGACACCCATCTGATCGCGGAGCTGGTGGCGTCCGATCCCAGCATCAAGGGCATGTGGGCGGTGCCCAACTACTCCAACCCGACCGGCATCACGTTCTCCGAAGCCGTTACCCGGGAACTGGTTTCGATGCCCACGGCCGCGCCGGACTTCCGCCTCGTCTGGGACAACGCCTACGCGGTGCACCCGCTCACCGACACCGCCGACAAGGTGCTGGACGTGCTCGGCATGGCCGAGCAGGCCGGGCACCCGAACCGCCCGTTCGTGCTGGCCTCCACCTCGAAGATCACCTTCGCGGGCGCGGGCGTGAGCTTCTTCGGCTCCTCCACCGCCAACCTGGAGTGGTACCTGAAGCACCTGGGCAAGAAGACGATCGGCCCGGACAAGGTGAACCAGCTGCGGCACCTGCGCTTCTTCGGGGACGCCGAGGGCGTGCGGGCGCACATGCAGAAGCACCGCGCCATCCTGGAGCCCAAGTTCAAGCTGGTGCTGCGGATTCTGGAGGACCGCCTCGGCGCGTCCAAGGTGGCGTCCTGGACCGAGCCCAAGGGCGGCTACTTCATCAGCCTGGACGTGCTGGAGGGCACGGCCAGCAAGGTGGTGGCGCTGGCCAAGGACGCCGGTATCGCGCTGACCCCCGCGGGGGCTTCCTTTCCGTACGGAAAGGACCCGGAGGACAAGAACATTCGCATCGCGCCGAGCTTCCCGTCCACGGGTGAGCTGGAGAAGGCGATGGACGGCCTGGCCACCTGCGTGCTGCTCGCCGCCTCCGAGAAACTGATGAGCCTGTAAGGGCCACAACGAAATAAGAGGCGCGCACCCCGAAACGGTGCGCGCCTCTTGCGTTTTCGCGTCAGTTCGGCTTGTGCGCCAGCACTGCGAAGATGGTCACCGACAAGTGGATGTCACCGCTGGCCGCACCGGCCTCCAGATCGGCCAGCAACTGCTCGCGCTGGCGTTCGGTGATCGAACCGCGGGCGACCGCGCGATCGGCGATGCGCGCAACCAGTGCGCCGGCGCCGACGCTGCCGTCCTGGATCAGGGCGTGCGAGGCGATGTCGTCGACGACGAGTCCGGCCTGGGTGAGCTGACCGGAGAGGCGACGGCCCGCGAAGGGGTTGGTGGTGCCCGCGATCATGGTCTCGATGACCTCGTGCACCACGTGCCGGTCGCCGGGATGCACGATGGCCGTGCCCCAGTCGGAGTCCATGACGACCACGCGCCCGCCGGGGCGCAGCACCCGGGCGATCTCCCCGGCCGCGCGGGCGGGCGAGGTGAGGTGCCCGAAGACGCGCTCGCACAGCGCCACATCGAAGCTCTCGCTGGCCACGGGCAGGCCGTAGGCGTCGCCGCTGACGAATTTGGCGGTGGATCCGGCCTGGGTGGCGCGGCGTTCGGCGGCGAACAGCAGGTCCGGATCGGGTTCCACGCCGAGTGCGATGCCGGTGGGCCCGACCTTGTCGGCCAGGGTCAGCACCTCCGAACCGGTGCCGGATCCGATATCGACGGCGCTCTCGCCGGGCTGGGTGGCCAGGGCGTCGTGGGCCCAGGCCCGCAGGCGCCGGATACCCGGCAGCGCTGCCTGTAGATCGTTGACGTCGACGAGCTGGTCTTGGCCATCGCGGTCGAAACGGTCCGGTCGCAGTCCGGACCCAGCGCCAGGTTGCGACGCGGTTCGTACTGAAGAATTAGCCATGATGTCGGGCATGACCTCACCCTAACCGTGACCCGTGTCACCGCAACGCAAGATGAATGGGATGATCGACGCATGGTGAGCCGCACGCTGTGTATTGCCCAGGAATCCGATGCCGACGAGCTGCTTTCGACCGATGATTTCGCCCTGTTGGTCGGAATGATGCTGGATCAGCAGTTTCCCATGGAGCACGCATTCCGCGGACCGTGGAAACTCGCCGATCGAATGGGCGGCTTCGATATCCACAAGATCGCCGCCGCCGATCCCGAGGAATTCGAGGAGCTGGCCGCCACGCCGCCGGCCATCCACCGCTACGGGCGTTCCATGGGACGCCGGGTCCAGGAACTGGCTCGATACATTGTCGAGAACTACGACGGCAATACCGCCGGTTTGTGGACCGATGGCGATCCGGACGGCAAGGAAGTGTTGAAGCGGCTCAAGAAGCTGCCCGGCTTCGGCGACCAGAAGGCGCGAATCTTCTTGGCGCTCTTGGGTAAACAACGCGGCTTGCGGGCCCCGGGCTGGCGTGAGGCCGCGGGCGCCTACGGCGAGGACGGCTCACGCCGCTCGGTCGCCGACGTCACCGACGCCGAATCCCTCACGCAGGTGCGGGAATTCAAGAAGCAGGCGAAAGCCGCCGCCAAGGTGAAGTAAGTCCGCGCCCGGTTCGCCCGGATCGAATCAAGCTGGTTTTTAACCTCCAGAAATCTCGGAGGTTGCTTGATGCTTGCCGCCGACAGTTCACGTTAGCGGCAGTGGGAAGCAGTACCAGAATGCAGATGAGGAAATTCGCCGGAATCGCGGCATTGGTTATCGCGGCTACCGGCGTCACGGCCGGTACCGCCTATGCCGGACCGGACCGCGCCGAATCCGATGTCATCAATTACACCGAGCAGGCCACCGACACCGGCGCGGTGATCCGGACGGACGCCGGTTCGCTGGTGGTCGAGGACGGCGCGCTGAAGATCAAGGCGGCCAATGGAACCACCGTCGCGGGGACGGAATTGAAGTTCCGCGTCGACGATTTCGAGTTCCCGATCGCGGCTCGGATCTCCGACCGCACGGCCACCCTGACCCCGCAGTACGACGAGGCGCACGCGGTCTACCGGCCGGTCGCGCTCCCGTACGAGGACCAGGCCCCATGGAAGACCCGGTACGACCGCGAACAGGCCGCGTGGAACCGCCTGCGCGACACCATCGGCCTCGGCGCGACCGTCGGCACCCTGGTCGGCGGCCTCGGCGGCGCGGCACTGGGCTGCGTCATCGGCGGCGTCGTCTTCGCCACCGCGACACTGCCGCTGGCCACCATGTTCGGTGTCGGCCCGGTGGCGGGCTGCTTGATCGGCGCTTCCACCGTCGGCTTCCTGGGCACCATCGCCGGCCAGGTATTCGTCACCGCCCCGGTCGCGATCGCCGCTGCGGTGCAATACTTCACGACGATCAATCAGCCTTTCGCCCCCGCCAAGTAGACCGATCTACAGCCCGCTCGGTCGTTCGACCGGGCGGGTTCCCAATTCTGAAGAGTTCACCATTTGGGAACCCGTAAGACATTTTTCGTTCTCGCCGAACCGTTTCGATCAGGCAGTCCATTCCTGCGGACTGCCTGATGAGGAAAACGAGAAATGCGCTTCAAGAATGTTGCCGCGACCGCGGCACTGGTGGCCGCTGCCATGGGCGTCACCGCCGGCACCGTGAACGCCGCGCCGGCCGCCGACGACAACGCGAGCATCAACTACACGATCACTCAGAACGACACCAACACCGTGCTGCGCACCGATGGTGGCTCGCTGGTCGTGGAGAACGGCAACCTGGAGCTCAAGGCCAACGGCAATGTCGTGGCCGGTATGCCGCTGAAGTTCCAGGTCAACGATTTCGAGTTCCCGATCGCGGCGGACATCTCCGACCACACCGCGACGCTGACCCCGCAGTACGACATGGACCACGCGACCTACAAGCCGGTCGCCCAGGCCCAGGACGTCAACCTGCCGTACGAGGATCAGGCTCCGTGGAAGTCGGACTACGACCGTGAGCAGGCCGCCTGGAACCGCATGAAGGACACCATCGCCCTGGGTGCGACCGTCGCGTCCCTGGTCGGTGGCCTCGGCGCCGCCGCGGTCGGCTGCGCCATCGGTGGCGTCACCGCCGGTATCGCCACCGGCCCGCTGGCCCTGATGTTCGGTGCGGGCCCGCTCGTCGGCTGCCTGGTCGGCGCGAGCGCCCTCGGCTTCGTCGGCGTCATCGCCGGCAACATCCTGATCACCGCCCCGGTCGCCATCGCGGCCGCCGTCAACTACTTCGTGACGATCAACCAGCCGCACATCACCGCGCCGAAGTAATTCCGCTCGAGAGAGCTGGGGACCCGACCCCCGTCCGCCCTCGGTGGACGGGGGTTCGTCTTGCAATCGGCGTGATCGGAACCCTGTCGAGGCCCGTGTTCCGGTGCTGCACTGGATCAATGGGCGAGCTGACCTCGATTCACGGCGCGGCCACCGCGCTTTCCGCCGTCGACGGAGCCGATCTGCGGCGCACCTTCGCGAACTTCCCCAGTGGGGTGGTTGCAGTGTGCGCGCGCATCGGAGGGACCCCCTACGGGTTGGTGGCCAGCACTTTCGTGCCGGTGTCGCTGGATCCGCCGTTGGTGTCGATCTGCATTCAGTACACCTCGGAGACGTGGCCGCGATTGGAGCAGGCCAGCCGACTGGGCCTGAGTCTGCTCGACAGTGAGCAGGAACCGGCGGCGCGGGGGTTGAGTTCGCGGCGGGGGGACCGGTTCCGGAATGTGGAGCTGCACACCGGGAACGGGAACGCGGCGTTCGTGGGCGGGGCCACGGCGTGGCTGGAGACCTCCGTGCACGAACAGGTTCCGGCGGGGGATCACGCGGTGGTGTTGCTGCGGGTGCATCGGGTGAGCGTGCGACCGGAGTCGGAACCGCTGGTCTTCCACCGTAGCGGTTTCCGCGCTCTGGACGGGAAATCCACTGTCGGTCAATTGAATTCAGCCTGATCGTGACCGGCGACACGGGAGTGGCGGGTTCGTATCGTCGGATGTATGAGCACCCTGGTGGTATCGGCGCAGCCGGAGGCGGCGCACGAGCACGATGACGGCGGCCTGCCGATCGTCCGGACCCGCCACCCGTGGCGCTGGGCCACGGCGGCGATCGCGCTGGTGGTGGTCGCCCAGTTCGCGCACGGGCTGATCAGCAATCCGGGCTGGGACTGGAGCACCTTCGCCCAGTACTTCACGGCCGCGTCGGTGGTGTCGGCGCTGAAGGTGACGCTGGAGCTCACGTTCTGGGGCACGCTGCTGGGCTTCTTCCTCGGCGGCTGGCTGGCCGTGGGCCGGCTCTCGAAAAGCCCCGTGCTGCGGACGATTTCGTGGACCTATATCTGGGCCTTCCGCTCGATCCCGCTGATCGTGCAGCTGCTGTTCTGGTTCAACCTGGCCTACCTCTACAAGACGCTGTCTCTGGGTATTCCGTTCGGACCCGAATTCGCGCACTTTCGGACCAATGGCGTGATCAGCGGATTCACCGCTGCCGTCATCGGTTTGGCGCTGCACCAGGCCGCGTATTCGGCGGAGATCATCCGGGCCGGCATCATTTCGGTGGATCAGGGTCAGTGGGAGGCCGCCCGGTCGCTGGGGCTGCCGTGGCGGCGGCAGTTCTTCACCATCGTGGTCCCGCAGGCCATGCGCGGAATTCTGCCGAACGCCGCCAATGAGGTGATCAGCCTGTTCAAGGGCACTTCGATCGTGTCGGTCATGGCGATCGCCGAGTTGTTCTATCAGGTGCAGGTGATCTACGGCCGCAATGGCCGGGTGGTGCCGCTGCTCATGGTGGCGACGGTTTGGTACATCCTGCTCACCAGTGTGCTGAGCGTCATTCAGTTCTACATCGAGCGGCACTTCTCGAAGGGGCACCGATGAGTGAATTCGCTATCGAATTACGCGGCATTCGAAAGTCTTTCGGCAAACATCAGGTTCTCTCGGGCATCGATCTGACGGTCCGCCCGGGTGAGGTGACCGTGATCCTGGGTCCGTCCGGTTCGGGCAAGTCCACGCTGCTGCGCACCATCAACCATCTCGAGCAGGTGGACGGCGGCACCGTGCGGGTCGGCGGCGAGCTGGTCGGCTACCGCCGCAAGGGTGACAAGCTCTACGAACTGCACGAGCGCGAGATCCTGCGGCAGCGCGCCCGCATCGGCTTCGTCTTCCAGAACTTCAATCTCTTTCCGCACCTGACGGTCCGGGAGAACGTGGCGCTCGCGCCGGTCGCCACCCAGCGCCGGTCCAAGGCCGAGGTGAACGCCGAGGCGCTGGAGCTGCTGGCGCGGGTCGGGCTGGCGGACAAGGCCGATGAGTATCCGACTCGGCTCTCCGGTGGTCAGCGGCAGCGTGTCGCCATCGCGCGGGCGCTGGCCCTGCGCCCGGAGGTGGTGCTGTTCGACGAACCGACCTCCGCCCTGGATCCGGAGCTGGTCGGCGAGGTCCTCGACGTCATCAAAGATCTCGCGCGCGGCGGTTCGACCCTGGTCGTCGTCACCCATGAGATCGGCTTCGCCCGCGAGGTCGCCGACACCGTGGTGCTGATGGACGCGGGCCGCATCGTCGAGCAGGGACCGCCCGCTCGGGTACTGGACAACCCGGAGCATCCCCGCGCCAAAGCCTTTCTCGCACACGTCCTCTGACGTCATCCCCACTAGGTAAGGAATCCGCCCATGTCCCTGGCGAGCCGTCGCAGACGGACCAGCGCCTTGATTGCCGTCACCCTGCTGAGCCTGTTGGTCGGCGGCTGTGGCAAGGGTGACGGCGGCGCCTCCGATACCCGCAGCGTGAACGGTCTGACCTACGACCTGACGCCGGCGCAGGCCGGGCGCGTCCACGCCGACAAGGTGGATTCCATTGCCGCACAGGTGCCGCAGGCCATTCGTGACCGCGGCACGCTGGTGGTGACCGGCACGATCGGCGCGACCCCGCCGCTGGGCTTCTACGCGACCGACGACCGCACCATGATCGGCTCCGAGGTGGACGTGTCCAGCGTGATCGCAGACATCCTGGGGCTGAAGCTGGAGCGCCGCAACGGTGACTGGGCCCAGAACTTCGTGAAGATCGACTCCGGTGAGGCGGACCTGTTCGTCTCCAACGCCACGGTGACCGAGGAGCGGAAGGAGAAGTACGACTTCGCCACCTACCGCCTGGACAATATCGCTCTCGAGGTGCCCGGCGACTCGACCTGGACCTATCAGGAACGGAAGTCGCTGGCGGGCAAGAAGATCGGCGTCACCTCCGGCACCAATCAGGAGCAGCTGCTGGTGGGCTGGAACGAGCAGAACGTGGCCGAGGGCCTGCCCAAGCTGGAATTGGCCTACTACCAGCAGCCTTCCGACTACTACCTGGCGCTGTCCTCGCACCGCATCGACGGATACGTGGGACCCAACCCGTCGGCGCAGTACCACTCCGCGACCACCGGCACCAAGGTGCTGACCACCTGGTCCGGCGCGGGTGACGCCCTGCAGGCCGAGATCGCCGCCATGACCCGCAAGGACAACGGGCTGATCGGCCCGGTCCAGCAGGCCATCCAGTACGCCATCGATCACGGCACCTACAAGCAGGTCCTCGACCGCTGGGGCCTCGGTGGCGAGGCCGTGCGGCAGTCGCGGATCAACCCGCCCGGACTACCGAAGAAGAAGGGATGAGCATGTCGCGCAGCGTATTCCATGTCGGGCAGCACGATCCGCTGGCCGCGCCGCTGCTGGCTGAGCTGGCCATCGAGTACAGCAGCCGCTACGGCGGCACCCCGGGTGAGGTGCACGCGGATCTGCTCGGGTACTCGCCCGAGCACTTCGCACCGCCGCACGGGGACCTGTTGATCGTTGTGGAGAACGGTGAACCCGTCGCGGGCGGCGCGTTCCAGCGCTTCGACGCGGAAACCGCGGAGCTGAAGCGAATCTGGACCTCCAGCGAGCATCGGCGCCAAGGGCTGGGCCGCTTCGTGCTCGAACAGCTGGAGGCCGAGATCGCGCGGCGCGGATATCGGCGCGTCTACCTCACCACGGGACCGCGGCAGCCCGAAGCGGTCGCCCTGTACACGGCTGCGGGATACACGGCCCTGCCGCGCGACGTGAAAGAGCAGGTCGGCTACGTGCATCCCTTCGAGAAGCGGCTCGTCGTCGACGAGGACGCGCAGGCGGTCCCGGCATGAAATTCCTGCTCCTGACCCTGATCACACACACCCCGGACGCTGTCACGGGCGCCACCGAGTCGCCCCGGCAGCGCCTGCGCCGGGTGGTCGACAGCGCCCGGCTGGCCGAGGATCTCGGCTACGACGGTTTCGCGGTCGGGGAACGGCACGAGGATCCGTTCATCTCCGCCGCCCCGCCGGTGGTGCTGAGTCACCTCGCCGCGGTCACCTCGCGGCTGGCCCTGTTCACCGGTGTCACCACGCTGAGCCTGCTGGATCCGGTGCGCGCCTTCGAGGACTACTCCACCCTGGACAACCTCTCCGACGGCCGGCTGGAACTGATCATCGGCAAGGGCAACGGCGCGGCGCAGGCCAAGCTCTTCCACGTCACCACCGACGACCAGTGGGACCGCAATCGCGAGGGCTATGAGCTGTTCCGCAAGCTCTGGGACAGCGACAGCGTCACCTGGGAGGGCCGATTCCGGCCGGCGCTGACCGAGGCCAAGGCGCTGCCCCGCCCGCTGCAGCCGCGACTGCGCATCTGGCACGGCAGCGCGACCAGCCGTGAGTCGGCGGATTACGCAGCACAGCAAGGTGATCCGCTGTTCTCCGCCAATGTCACCTACCCGATCGAGCCGTACGCCGAGCTGATCGACCACTACCGGGAGCGCTGGGCCGCCTACGGTCACGATCCGGCCGAGGCGCTGGTGGGCGCGGGCACGGCGGGCTTCCTGGTGACCGGCACCTCCCAGGAGGCCCTGGACATCTACCGGCCGATCTTCGAGGCGCGGCAGACCATCGCGCGAAAGTTCAACGTGCCCATCGTGTTCGACTCGGTCGAGGATTTCGCCGAGCGTTCCTCCGCCCTGATCGGCAGCCCGGCGCAGGTGCTGGACAAGGTGAGCCGCTACCACGAGCGGTTCGGCCACGAGGTGATCCACCTGAGCGCGGACGCCGACGGCCGCACCGAGGCCCAGCACTACGACAGCCTCGAGCTGTTCCAGGCCGAGGTCGCCCCTGACCTGCGCCGCCGCGTTCCGAGCCGTCCGCTCGGCGCCGAGCGCTACCCCTCCGGAGATCCCCGAAGCGGAGACCTGTCATGAGAAGAGTTGTCGCACTGGGCGGTGCGGTCGCCGCCGCGTTCGCCCTCGCCGCCTGTGGCGGTGGCGGTGATACCGGCGGCGGCAATGCCGAGCCGTCCGGTCCGCCGCAGGCGGGTGGCACCCTGCGCTACGGTCTGTCCGGCGCGCCGTCCTGCTCGGATCCGGCCCAGTCGGCCACGAATCAGACGATCTACGTGGCCCGTCAGATCGTCGACTCCCTGGTTGATCAGGACCCGGGCACCGGTGAGGTGAAGCCATGGCTGGCCGACAGCTGGTCCGTCTCCCCGGATGCGAGGTCCTTCACCTTCCATCTGAAGGACGGCGTCACCTTCAGCGACGGCACCCCGCTCACGGCCGATTCGGTGCGCAAGAACTTCGACTCGATCGTCGCCCTCGGTGGCGCCAAGGCCCCGCTCGGCGCGAGCTATCTGGTCGGCTACACCGGCAGCACCGTGGTCGATCCGCATACCGTCCGGGTGGACTTCGCCGCACCGAATGCGCAGTTCCTGCAGGCGACTTCGACGCCGCAGCTGGGCATCCAGGCCGACGCCACCGTCGCGAAGTCCGCCGATGAGCGCTGCCTGGGCGCGAATATCGGCAGCGGGCCGTTCACCTACACCGAATGGAAGCAGAACGCCTCGGCGACGCTGGCCAAGCGCGCCGGATACAAGTGGGGTTCGGCGGTTTTCGCGAACCCGGGCGAGGCGTATCTGGACAAGATCGTGTTCACCGTGGTCCCCGAGTCCGGGGTCCGCACCGGCAGCCTCGCCTCCGGCCAGCTCGACGCCATCAGTGACGCGCTGCCCCAGGACATCTCGCAGATCGAGGCGGGCGGCGCGCGCGTGCGGTTCACCCCGAATCCGGGCGTCCCGTTCGGGTTGCAGGTCAATGTGACCCGCGGCCCGCTGCGCGACCCGGCGGTGCGGGCGGCGCTGGTGCCGGCCATCGACCGCAAGGAACTGGTGGACACCGTGCTGGGGCCGCAGTTCAAGGTCGCCACCAGCGTCTTGGCTTCCAAAACGCCTGGTTACGTGGATCTTTCGGCGCGCGTGAAGTACGACCCGGACGCCGCGAGGAAGCTGCTCGACCAGTCGGGCTGGGTACCGGGTGCGGACGGCATCCGGGTCAAGGACGGTCAGCGCCTGTCGGCGAGCGTCATCTTCGCCCCGGTGTTCGCGGGCAATCAGGCGATTCTCGAACTGACCCAGCAGCAATTGCGGGCCGTCGGCTTCGACCTGCGCCTGGAGCCGCTGTCGGTGGCGGAATCGAATGTGCGCCAGAACAACAAGGACTTCGATTTCGACTATTACAACTCCACTCGCGCCGACGGCGACATCCTGCGCACCACCTTCGCGGTGGATCAGCGCAACCTGAACGCGCGCGGCCCCGCCGAACCGCTGGATACGCTGCTGTCCCAGCAGCTTTCGGTCACCGACCCGGCCGCGCGCGCCAAGCTCATCGGCGACGCCCAGTCCGCGGTGCTCGACCAGGGGCTGTGGATTCCGACCATCGAGCTGTCCCAGGCGATCGGCGTCGGCAGGAACATCGCCGGGGTGAAGTTCGAGGCGTCGGCCCGGCTCCAGTTCCACGACACCTGGCTGCAGCGGTAATCGTATGGGCCGCTATCTGATCGGACGGGTGCTGCAGGCGGTGGGCGTGCTGTGGGCGGCGTTCACGCTGTCCTTCGCCGGGCTGTACCTGCTGCCGGGCGACCCGGTGGACATGGCGACCAACGCCGCCACCGGCACCCCCGTAGATGCCGCGGCCGCGGCGGAGATGCGAGCCAGATACGGCCTGGACCAACCACTGTGGACGCAGTACTGGACCGCGCTGGGCCACGCGGTGCGCGGCGATTTCGGCCATTCGATCTCGACCGGCCAGACCGTCACCGCCGCGTTGGGTGAGGCCCTGCCGTCGACGCTGGCGCTGGCGGGAGCGGGCCTGCTGCTCGCCCTGCTGGGCGGGGTGGCGCTAGCTCTCGCCGCCGCCTACACCGAACGCCCGTGGCTGCGCGGCCTGCTCACCGCGCTGCCGCCGATCGGGGCCTCCATTCCGGGCTTCTGGGTGGGATTGATTCTGCTGCAAGTGTTCTCGTTCCGATTGCGGCTGGTGCCCGCATTCGGCGGCAGCGGGTTCGGCGCGACCGTTCTGCCCGCGATAACGGTCGCCATCCCGGTGGGCGCGGTGATTGCCCAGGTGCTCTACGCGAGCCTCGTCCGGACCTGGCGGCAGCCGTTCGTCGCCGTCGCCCTCGCCAAGGGCGCGTCGCGCTGGTGGGTGCAGTCGCGCCACGTGCTGCGCCCGGCCGCCGCGCCGGCCTTCACGGTCGCTGGCCTGTGGGTGGGCAGCGTGCTCGCGGGCGTCGTGGTGACCGAGACCGTGTTCTCCCGGCCGGGCGTCGGCCGCCTCGCGCAGGAATCCGTGCTGCACGAGGACATTCCGGTGGTGCAGGGCATCGTCGTGTTCGCCGCGCTGGCCTTCGTCACCGTCAATCTGCTCGTGGATCTCGCCTACCCGCTCCTGGACCCCCGTGTGGTGCGGGAGCATTCGAGGAAGGAACGCGCCCATGCCTGACCAGCCGCTTTCGCCCCGGCACGTGATCGCGAACCTGCGGGCGCGCCTGCGGGTCCGGTCCGGCCCGCGTTCGACCCTGCGCATCATCACGCTGACCCACCCGCTGCTCGACCCCGGCTACGCCTACTGGGCCACCGACGATGAGCAATACGATGTCTGACCCGAGGTCCGGGCGCGGCTCCCGCGCGGAGGTGGATCGTGGCTGAGGCACTCGCCCCGCCGGAATCCGTGGCTGCGACTTCGGTGGTGCTCGACGCCGGGCGGGCGAACCCGGCCGAGCCGACGGATGTCCGGCGCCGAACCGATCGGCTGCGGGCCGAGCCGGTGCGACGCGTGGCGGCACGGGCACGCCGCGATCTCGGCCTGCTCGCCGCGGGCGCCGTCGTGCTGCTGGTGCTGGGCTGGGCGATCGCGCCGTCGCTGTTCGCCGGCGGTGACCCATTGCACGGTACGCCCGCCCAGAAGCTGCGCGCCCCCAGCGTGCGGCATTGGTTCGGCACCGACAATCTCGGGCGGGACCTGTACACCCGCGTGGTGCACGGCGCGGCGCTCTCGTTGAGCGCCACCGTCTTCGCGGTGCTCCTGGGGCTGGTGGTCGGCTCACTGATCGGATCGGTGGCGGGTGCGGCCGGGGGTGTCGTGGATACGGCGGTGATGCGGCTCGTGGACGTGCTGCTGTCCATTCCGGACATGCTGCTGGCGCTCACCACCATCACGGTGCTCGGACTCGGTACCCGCAATATCGCCATCGCGGTGGGTATTTCATTGATCGCACGTTTCGCCCGGGTCATGCGCGGCGAGGTGTTGCGGGTGCGGAACGCGCCCTATGTCGAGGCCGCCCACGCGTCCGGGGTCCGGTGGCACACCGTGCTGTTCCGGCACATCCTGCGTAATGCCTACGGGCCGGTGGCCGCGCTCGCGGCCGTCGACTTCGGCGTGGTGACGCTGTTCGTGGCCTCGCTGAGCTTCCTCGGCTACGGCGCGGTGCCTCCCACACCCGAATGGGGATCGCTGGTTTCGGAAGGACGCGGCTTCCTGGCCACGGCGTGGTGGATGACCACGCTGCCGGGCGTGGTGATCGTGATCCTCGTGCTGTCCACACAGCGCATTGCGCGTGCCCTCCAGAAGGACGGTGTCCGATGACCGAGCTGCTGTTGAGAATTGAGGGGCTGCAGGTCGAGTACCGGGGCGGCACCGGAACCACCGCCGCGGTGCGGGGCGCGTCGCTCGAGGTGCGGCGTGGCGAGACCGTGGCGCTGGTGGGTGAATCCGGTTCCGGGAAGTCGACTCTCGCGCACTCGGTGATCGGGCTGTTGAACGGCGGCGTGATCACCGGCGGCGCGATCACCTTCGCGGGCGAGCGCATCGAGCGAGTATCCCCGCGGGTGCTGCAGGGAATACGCGGCGCGCGTATCGGATTGGTGCCGCAGGATCCGGGCAGCTCCCTGAATCCGGTGCTGCGCATCGGTCAGCAGGTGGGTGAGGTGCTGCGCATCCACGGCCGCGCCGATCGCCGAACCGCCGGAATCGAAGCCGTCCGCATTCTCGAACAGGCCGGGCTGGATCGGGCCGAACTGCGAGCCCGGCAGTATCCCCAGGATCTGTCCGGCGGCCAGCGCCAGCGCGTGCTGATCGGCATCGCGCTGGCCTGCGGTCCGGAGTTGGTGATCGCCGACGAGCCGACCAGTGCCCTCGACGTCACCGTGCAGCGTCGCATTCTCGATCATCTGGCCGAGCGCACCGCGGAATCGGGCACGGCCGTCCTGCTCATCACCCACGATCTGGCGCTGGCCGCCGAGCGCGCCGATCGCATCGCGGTCATGCGGAACGGCGAGATCGTCGAAACCGGCACGGCGGCCCAGATACTCGCCGATCCGCAGCACGAATACACGGCCCGCCTGATCGCCGCTGCGCCGAGCCTGGAACACGAGCGGCCTCCGCGGCGCGTCCGCGAGCAACCGGCCCCGCTGCTATCGGCGACCGGCCTGCGCAAATCCTTCCGCATCGCGCGAGATTTCACCCTGACCGCCGTGGACGACGTATCCCTCGAGATCAATCGCGGCGAAACCCTCGCCATCGTGGGCGAATCCGGTTCGGGCAAGTCCACCACGGCCCGCATCATCGCCCGGTTGACCGCACCCGACGCGGGCACCGTCACTTTCGACGGGCAAGACATCACCGCCCTGCGCGGAGCCGGACTGCGGGCGCTGCGTCGCCGCATCCAGGTCGTCTACCAGAACCCGTACGTCTCAATGAATCCCAAACTCACCATCGGCCGCATCGTGGCCGAACCCTTGCAGGCGTTCGGAATCGGTGACCGGCGCACCCGCCGCGCGGCGGTGGCCGAGCTCTTGGACCAGGTCGCGTTGCCGACGGACTACCTGGATCGCCGCCCGGCCGAGCTTTCCGGCGGCCAGCGCCAGCGTGTCGCCATCGCCCGCGCCATCGCCCTGCGCCCGGAACTGCTGGTTCTCGACGAACCGGTCTCGGCCCTGGACGTCTCGGTGCAGGCGCAGATCCTGGAGCTGTTCGAACAGTTGCAGGCTGAGTTGGATCTGGCCTACCTGTTCATCTCCCACGATCTGGCCGTGGTCCGTCGCCTGGCCGACCGCGTGGCCGTCATGCGCCAGGGCTGCGTGGTCGAGACGGCCACCACCGCGGCGCTTTTCGACAATCCGCAACACGACTACACCCGCGAGCTGCTCGCGGCCGCACCCCGGGCGACCGTGCCCGAGCCGCCCATCCCGCTCGAAAGGACAGCCTGATGACCGCCACCGCCACCGAGTTCGACCAGCAGTGGGCCGCCTTCCGCGCCGAACGCGCCGCCTGGGCGCGGCAACCGCTGGGCTGGCTCAGCCTGACCGGCCTGCACTGGCTGGGGGAGCAGGACGAGACCATCGAGGGACTGCCCGGCCGTTGGCGCGCCGACGGTGAGAACGTCCATGTGACAGTGGAATCGGGCGCGGATGAGCTGCGCCTGGCGGGCGAGACCATCACCGGATCGACCGTGCTCACGCCGGCCGAGGGCGCGCCCGGCATCGAGGTCCGCACCGGCGATCGGCTCATCGAGGTGATCCGCCGGAACGGTCTGTTCGCCCTGCGTGTTCACGATCCGGCCGCCCCGACCCTGGCCGCCTTCGTGGAAATCCCGGTGTACCAGCCGAATCCGAAGTGGATCGTCACCGGTCACTTCGAGCCCTTCGAGGTGGCCCGCGTCGTGACCACGGGCGCGGTGGTGGCGGGCCTGGAACACCACCACACCGCCACCGGCACCGTCACTTTCGAGCTCGACGGTGAGCAACGCCGGTTGATCGTCTTCGGCAACCAGGCCCCGGGCCTGCACGTGTTGTTCGCGGACGCCACGAGCGGCGTCACCACCTTCGGCGGAGCGCGCCGCCTGGACCTGTCCCGGCCCGCCGCCGACGGCGCCGTCGTCCTCGACTTCAATCGCGCGGTCAACCTGCCCTGCGCGTTCACCGACAACGCCACCTGCCCCCTCGCGCCGGCCGAGAACCGGCTGCCGCTGGCCGTCGAAGCGGGCGAACAGGATCCGCGCAAGGAGCACACCGCATGACCGAGTCAAGGCCCGGAGGCGGCAGCTTGCGTAACCACGGACGGCCCCTCGGGCGTGCGAGAAAGGAAGCAGCATGACCATCCCACTCTCGGTCCTGGACCTGGCCCCGATCAGCGCCGGTTCGACGCCGCAGCAGGCACTGCGCAACAGCATCGACCTGGCCGAGAACGCGGAACGCCTGGGCTACCGGCGCTTCTGGGTCGCCGAGCACCACTTCGCACACGTCGCCAGCGCCGCACCGACCACGCTCATCGGATTGATCGCGGCGGCAACCGAATCCATCCGGGTCGGCTCCGCGGCCGTCCAGCTGGGGCACCACACCTCCATCTCGGTCGTGGAAGCGTTCGGCACCATCGACGCGCTGTATCCGGGCCGCCTCGATCTGGGGTTGGGCCGCTCGGGTCACCGTGGCGAGCAGGTGCGCTCGGCGGGTGTGCCGCCCGTGCCCGCGCCGGACCGGCCCACCGAGGTTCGTGACGGTGTGGTGATCCCGCCGCCCTTCTTCCCGGGTCAGCTGCTCGACTTCTCCAGGGTGAAGGCCGGTTTGGGTGCCTTGCACCTGCCCGGCGCGCAACCGCTGCCCTACGCCGACCAGGTCGAGGACATCCTGGCCTTGCTGGACGGCACCTACGTCAGCCCCGAAGGCGTCGAATTGCACGCGGTTCCGGGCGAGGGCGCGGACATCCAGCCCTGGTTGTTCGGCAGCAGCGGCGGTGAGAGCGCCCAGCTGGCCGGACGATTGGGGCTGCCGTTCGCGGCGAACTATCACGTCTCGCCCGGCACCATCGTGGAGACCGTGGAGGCCTATCGCGCGACCTTCCGCCCGTCGGCCCGATTCCCGCGACCGTATCTGGTGGTCTCCGCCGATGTGGTCGTCGCCGAGGACGATGCCACCGCCCAGCATCTCGCCTCCAGCTACGGCCACTGGGTCTACAGCATTCGCAGCGGGGCCGGAGCCGCCGAGTACCTCGACCCCGATACCGCGCCACCGCTGTCGGATCAACAGCGCCGCCTCGTCGACGACCGCGTCACCACCCAGTTCGTCGGCTCCCCGACCACCGTCGCCGAGCGCCTGCGCGCCCTGCGCAGGCTCACCGGTGCGGATGAAATCGTCATCACCAGTGTGGCTTTCGACCATGAGGACCGGATCAACTCGCACCGTCTGCTGGCCCGCGAGTGGGGGCTGACCCCGCAGGTGCGCGCCGCCTGAGACCACCGCCGCCCGCCCGGAAGGGGACTCCGGGGCGGGCGACGGTTCCCCGCACCGTGCGCAGGGCCTCGCGCGGGTGCGGGACCGGGGTCGAGCCGGTCCGTGGACCGTTCGGCTCGACCCCAATCGACGAAAAACCCCGCCGGGCAATCCCGGCGGGGTTTCTCGTCGTTCCGTGCGACTAGCGCGCCGTGCGGGTGGCCCGGCGCATCGCGGACAGCGGGTCGGCGTAGAACACGCTCACCGAGGTCACCGCCGCCGCGAATTCCTGCACCCGGCCGCCGAAACGGCTGATCCGCAGATCGGCCGCGGGCAGTGTGGTCGACTCCGCGAAGGCCTTGGCCACCCGCTCCATGCCGGGCCGCCAGCCGGTGAAGGCTTGACCGCCCAGCACCACCCGATCCGGATTGAACATGTCGCGCACCAGAGCCGCTGTGCGGCCCAGGATTTCGGCACGCTCGATGAGCAGCTCGCGGGCGGCGGCATTGCCGGAGTCGGCCGCCCGGTAGAGATCGGTGACCGCCGGTCGGCGCGGGGCCTCCGGTTTGGGCAGCACGCCCTTGCGCACCGCGCGCTCCAGCAGGGCGCGCTCACCGATGGCGGCCTCCAAGCAGCCGCGCCGGCCGCAGGTGCATTCCACCTCCGAGCCGGTCGGCAGATGCGCGATCGAGCCCGGGCCATTGGCGGGGGTATGCACCCGATCGTGCAAAGTCACTGCGACACCGGCGGTTTCGCGGGCGTACACGAACAGGCTGCTGCCCGGTCGGGTCTCCTCGCCCGGCTCCCGGGTGAGCAGCAGCTCGGCCGCCGCCATCGCCTCGACGTGCGCGGACACCGAAACCGGCAGATCCAGCACACTGCTGAAAACCGCCGCCACCGGTGCGGCCTGCCAGCCCAGGCGCGGATGATCCACCACGCCGGCGGCCGGATCCACCCGGCCCGCCAGCGCCACGCCGGTCCACAGCGGACGCCGCCGCGGCAGCCGATCCAGGAACGCCTTGGCGCTGCGGGCCACTATGGTCAGCGCCGCGTCCTGACCCGTTTGGGGCGTGGCGATTTCGAGTCCGCCCAGAATGCGGCCGGACAGGTCGGCGGCCACGATGCGGGTGACGGTGAAGCCGATATGCACACCCAGCGTCACGTACGAGTCGGTGTCGACCTCGAACGGCACGCGCGGACGACCTACCGCGCCGGACGCGGTCAGGTCGGCGCGCTCGCGCAGCAGCCCGGCCGAAAGCAGCGCGGACACTTGACGATTCACGGTGGCGATGCTGAGACCGGTGGCCTGGGCGGCGACATCGCGGAACACCGGTCCGCGGGTGGCGGTGCGCAGGACGGCGGCCGCCGGATTGTCGGTGACGCGCAGTTCCGGCGGTACCGCCGGACGCGCCGGAGCCAGCCGCGCGGTCGCGGAGGCGGAACTGTGGGGACGTTCAAGGATGGGGCTGGACACGTTTCGGAATCCTTGCTGCGGTCCCACCTGCCGACAGGGGGACGAAATGCCTACATGGAGGTATCAGCGGTGCAGCGAGGAACCCGGATCGACCGGGGAAGTGATCGGGCTCAGAACTCGGCTGCGGGACGGCAGGGACAACACAGTTCCCGTTGCCGCGGCAGCCGAACGCCCAGCGCGACGGTCACGTAGGTGACCCGCGGCGCGGAGAGAGGGCGACTGGCAGACATGGGATCAAAGTATCATTCCGATTACGCCCAGCGGAAGCCGAAGCCGCATCAGCCCTGGTGCAGAGCCTTTCGATCACCGTGATCGAAACTCGGCCGGAGCGACTAACCCGGCTGCGGGTAGAGCAGTCCCGGGGGCAGATAGTCGGTGGCGATGCCCGGGCGCATACCGCGATCCACCGCCAGGCAGGCGACCGCCAGCAGCGGCCAGGCGATGAAGCCCTCGGGATCCAGCCGGCGCTGCGGGGAGTCCCAGAAGCGGCGGTGGAATTCGAGGCCCTCGACCAGTGCGGTGTCGAATTCGGCGGCCTCGCCACGTGATACGGAGTCGAGCAGGCACAGCGAGGAGTAGGCGATAGTGAGCGCGTAGTCGTCGGCGGCCGCGGCCTGGGCGTCCACCGCGGCCTCGATGCCGTCCACGATGACCGTCTCCGCGGCCGGATCGCCGGTCCACACCCGCTGCCAGGCGTCGGCCCAGAGATACAGGCAGTGCTCGCCCGGGTGCCCGGTGCGACCGGTTGCGGACAAGGGGTAGCCCGGGCTGCCGGGCGCGCCCAGCAGCATCGCGAGCAGCTCACGGTCGCGTCCGATGACCGCGGGCCACAACCCGTTCAGCAGGTCCGCCACCGTCGGCGGTGCGATCAGGCCACCACCGGCCGGCACCGACCACACGGTTTCGGCGAGGGTCACCTCGACCGGGTCCGCCCCCGCGGGCCGTGCGACCGAGCGCAGCCGGGCCGCCTGCGCCGCGGCCGAATCCGCGACCGCGCGACGCAGTGCGGCCGAATCACCTCGCGGATCGTCCAGGCTGAGATAACCGGCGATGGCACGCGAACACCAGGCCACGTCGGCGAGCACCGCCTGTGGATGCTGTGCCAGGAATTCCGCGCGCAGCGCATTGGTCCGCACTCGCACGGCTCGACCGAAACCCGCATCCGTATTGCGAATAGCGGATGGATAACTCAAATCCTGGATATTCAGCGCGATATGGCGTTCGGTCATCGAACTGTGAGTTCGACCGGTGTGGCCAGCAATATTGCTGATGAATTGCTCACGGCGCGACAATAGCGAATTCCGAGCCCTGGTACATCGGTTGGTGTATCGGTCGATACGGCGTGTCAGCGCTGGTCGGCGGTTCGGAACAGACCCTCGACGGCGGTGATGAAATACGGGAAGTGCGCACCGAAACGATGCAGCCGGCGATCGTCCTCGAAGCCCCCGAACCAGTACAGGCCCGGACTCCCGTCCGCGGTCGGATCCAGGTCGCGGAAGGTGCGCACCCACTGGTCGCCGCGGCGCGCGGCCACCAGGAACGGCAGCGCCCGCGAGAACACCAACTCCTGGTCACCGGCCGGAATGCGCTGCGGCGCAATCGCGTCCAAGCCCCGCAGCATGGCCTGCACCTGCCCGGTCAGGTCCCGGCCCAGCGCCGTGCGGGACGGCAGGTAGCGGGGCAGCAGCAGCGCCGCCACTCCGCCCAGCGCGATGGCCGCGCCCACCAGCGCGTGGCGCTGCGGGCCCACCGCGAGCACCACGGCCGCGATGACACCCAGCGCGATCAACCCCGCCCCGAGCCAGAATTCGATACCGCGTCGGGTGCGGTCCACGAACACCCCGGCGGCCACCGCGTCGTCGATCAGCGCGGCCCGCACCGCCTTCGCGTCGACCCGGCCGCCGCGCTCGGAGAGCAGGACCGAATCGGTGCCCTCCGGAAGCAGTGCCGCGTAGACCGCGCGCTCGTAACCGGTCAGCTGCGCGTCGGGCGGATTCACCCGGGAGAAGCGCCAATCCGAATCGCCGACCGCGCTCACCCACAGGTAATTGCGCACCGCCAGGTCCACCACCGTGGCCGCCATGTCCGGCACATCGGCGTGGCCGTCGAGCAGCAGCCCGGCCGTACTCGGCAGCATGGCGTCCGGGGAGGCGAACTCGACGTGGTCGCCGGCGTGCACCAGCGGATCCAGCACCTCGCTGCCGGCCGGCGCCGAACGCCGCGCCCACAGCACGTATCCGGCCGCCGCGGCCAGCGCCGCCAGCAGCACACCGAAGGCGGCCAGCACCGGGCCGGTCAGCGAGAAGGCGTTGGGCGCATTGTCGTCGCGGACATCGGCATTGGCCTTCACCGTGTTCGGCGGCAGCTGCAGGGTCACATCCAGGATGTCGCCCTTGTGCAGGTCCGTCTTCTCCAGATGCGCGAAACCGTCCGGTTCCACGTGAATATCCGCGCAGTTCTGGGGATTTCCGGGCGGGCCGATCGTGCACTTGGTGACGCCCATGCGGAAACTCGGGCTCGACACCGTCGCATCGATCGACGCCACATCGGTATTGAGCACTCCGGTCCACTGGAACACCTGCGCGCCCGAAGCGTCACTGACGGTGTTGTGGACCGTGTACTTGAAGGTGGCCGAACCCGGCCGCGCCGCGATGGTGAACTGGTCGTTGGCGACATTCGCCTCGCCGTCCCCCTCGGCGGACACCTCGGTCACCTCGAACTTGCGCTGCACCGCCGCGCCCGTCTGCACCCGCAGCGGCAGCACCTGCCGAAACTCGCCGCCCTCCGGCACTTTCACGGTTTCGGTGACCCGCAGCAGACCGTCGTCGCCCAGATTGATCTCGGCGGTGATATCCACGCCGGCCGTCTGCGCCCACGCGGCCGGCGCCGCCACGCCCGCCACCGCGAGCAGCAGCGCGACGAGGGCGGCCCCCCGAAAAATCTGCATGACCGAGTACTCTAGCCAGCTTGCTATCCTTCCTCAGCGGCAAGGCGCAGGACCATGGAGCCGGCAGGTTATCTCTGAGGAACGAGGGGGTGCGGGGGATGACTCGCCCACCGTCCGATCACGGGCCCGGCGATCCGCGTCGCGTGCCCCAGCAGTTCCCCGCGGTCCCGCCGCAGTCCGGCCGCCCCAATACGCCGCCCGGATTCCCACGGCCGCAAGGTAATCCACAGCAGCCGCCGGGACGACCCGTCCCGCCGCCCGGTTATCCACAGGTTCCGGGTTATCCACAGCATCCCGGCATGCCGCCGCGCCCGGGTTACGGCCCGCAACCCGGCCCGATCCCGCCCCGGCCGGGTTATCCACAGCAGCAAGGTTTTCCGCAGCAGCCCGGCTACGGCCGCCCGCCCTACGGCCAGCCCACGCCCGGCTATCGCGCTCCCATGCCGCCGCCCGCCGCCGCTCCGCCCACCGGCGCCATCCCCGTGAACCGGCCCGCACCGCCGCGCCGCGGCCGGATCGGCGCCCTGCTGGTGATCCTCGTGCTGGTGGTCACCGGTGTGCTGCTGCGCACCGCCCTCACCACCGGTCTGCACTCCATCAACGCGGGTTCGACCGTCAAAACCACCTACTCGGGTGATTCCGGCGAGAACCACGGTGTCCTGGCGACGTCGGACAATCCGTTGCTCACCAATGCCGACTACACCCTGATCCCGGCCAAATGTGCCTACACACAGTGGAGTACGCAGGTCGAGGTCGCCAAGAAGTTCTTCCAGACCGCCGAGGACTGCCTGTACTCGGCGTGGAAACCGTTGTTCGACAAGATGAATCTGCCGTTCGAACAGCCCAAGCTGAACGTCTCGGCCGACACCAGCGGCATCACCACCCTGTGCACCGGCAACAGCAACAACTTCGCGGCCTTCTACTGCTCGGCGGACATGACCATCTACATGCCGATCAGTCAGCTGCAGACCGACCTGTTCGGCAACAACTGGGTGGTCTACCTGTCGGTCTTCGCCCACGAGTACGGCCATCACGTCCAGGCCCAGGCGGGCATCCTGGGCAAGGTGCACTCCCAGCGCCGGGACGCGGGCGCGAAAAGCGACCTCGGCCTGGAACTGTCACGCCGCACCGAACTGCAGGCCCAGTGCTTCGACGGCATGTACCTGTCCTCGTCGAACAACGGCGGCTCGTTGACCAGCGCTCAGATCGGCGTGGCCCGCAACGACGCCTACCACCGCGGCGACGCGCCCGGCGATATGCGTGATCACGGCACCGCGCAGAACATGGGCGGCTGGTGGGAGACCGGCTACGACAAGGACCGCGCCATGCAGTGCAACACCTTCAGCGTGCCCGCCAGCAAGGTCAACTGACCCGAGTCAGTGTCCGGTCGGCTTGCCGATCCGGCTCGGCGAATGCCCGTGCACGCCTTCGGCGTACGCGGTCTCCGCGTGCAGCGCGAAGTCGACGCCGGCCACCTCGTGCTCCCGGCTGACCCGGAAGCCGATCGTCTTGTCCAGCACCTTGCCCAGCAGGAACGTCACCCCGAAGGCGAAGGCGGCCACCACGATCACGCCCAGCGCCTGCTTGCCCAGCTGCGCGAGCCCGCCGGAGAAGAACAGTCCGCGGTGACCGGGCGCGGTCTGATCGGTCATCACGCCCGCGGCCAGGAAGCCGATCAGCAGCGTGCCCACGATGCCGCCCACGAAGTGCACACCCACGACATCGAGCGAATCGTCGTAGTTGCCCTTGAACTTCCAGCTCACCGCGAACGAACACACCACGCCCGCGGCCAGGCCCACGACCACCGCGCCCAGCGTGTTGATGTATCCGCAGGACGGCGTGATGGCCACCAGACCGGCCACCGCACCCGAGGCCGCGCCGAAGGTGGTCGGCTTGCCGTCGCGGCGCGCCTCGACCACCAGCCAGCCCAGCATGCCCAGGCAGCCCGCCACCAGCGTGTTCAGGAACACCGCCGCGGCGGTCCCATTGGCGGCCAGGGCCGAACCGGCATTGAACCCGAACCAGCCGAACCACAGCAGACCCGCGCCCAGCAGTACGAACGGCAGATTGTGCGGCCGCATGGCGTCCACCTTGAAGCCCACGCGCGGACCCAGTACCAGCGCCATGGCCAGCGCCGAAGCGCCCGAGGCGATCTCGACCACCAAGCCGCCCGCGTAGTCCAGCGCCCCCAGCTTCTGTAGCCAGCCGTTCGGCGTCCACACCCAGTGCGCGATGGGCGCGTACACGATCAGCGCCCACACCGGTACGAAGATCATCCACGCCGAGAACTTGGCGCGATCGGCGATCGCGCCACTGATCAGCGCCACGGTGAGAATCGCGAAGGTGAGCTGGAAGGTGACGAACAACAGCTCGGGCACCGCCGCGTGGGTGGTCGGGTCCACCTCGTGCAACGTGCCCGGATTGATCCCTGCGAGCCCGAAATGCCCGAGGTCGCCGATGATTCCGCCGCCCGCGTCATCGCCGAAGGCCAGGCTGTACCCGCCCAGCAGCCACACCACCGTCACCAGCGGAATCGAGATGAAGCTCATCATCAGCATGTTGAGCACACCGCTGGACCGCACCATGCCGCCGTAGAAGATCGCCAGTCCCGGCGTCATCAGCAGCACCAGTGCCGTGGCGGCCAACAGCCAGGCTGTTGCCGCCGGGTCGAGGTGGGTCATGCGGTAACTCCTTCCACGCAACGCGGGTCGCGTTTCGTGGAAGTTACCGAATCCTCACGTTAAGGCGCTGTTACAAATATCGAGGTTCGGAAACCCGCCCGTAACACCGTCTAGCTGCGGCGATCCTTGACCTTTTTGGCCAAGGCGCGCAATCCGCGCGGGCCGGGCACCGGATTTCCGTCTTCGAGCGCCATCCATTCGGCGGTCACCAGCCACTGCTGCTGGGCCCGGGCGTCGGCTGTGTCGTTGAACACCCGCCGTCCCCGGTCGTCGCGCAGTTCGTAGGCCAGCACCGACCAGCGCGGCGGCCGCCCGTGCTCGGCGACCTGATCGCGCAGATAGGCCGCGACCAGCGTGCCGATGGCGTTCACGGGCCGCAGCGACACCCGGTTCCCGTAGCGGGCGGCGTGGAAACGCCTTCCGGCGCACAGGGATCGGGGGCTGGCGTCGTAGGCGATCCAGCCCGCGCGCTGGGCGCGCTCGATCAGCCACAGATGCTTGATGGCGGTCGGCGGGATCTCGCCCACCCGCTCGCGGATCAGCGCGATCACCGGTTCGGTCAGCAGAATGTCGCGCCGGGTCGGGCCGGTGCCGTGCGCGGTCCAGTACTCGTCGGTGAGTTTGGCCAGCACCCGCCCGAAGTCGTCGATGCTGCGCTGCGCCCGCCGGCCCAGCCGCTCGATCCGCTCGGCCTCGGCGCGCATGTCGTTCTGCACGATGAGGGTGCGGATGGCGGCCATGGTCGGAACCTGACCGCGCTGCAGCAGTTCCAGGATCGCGCCCGCGGTGGCCGGATCAGCGGCGGCCGACACCGGTAGCGAATCACGCTTGATGTCGTAATCGTGCGGGCTGATGGCTCGACTGAGCAGACCGACGGCGGCGGTGTCGCCCGCGAATTCGGTACTGGAGAGCCAGGCTGTGGCGATGTCGTCGATCGACGGCACTTGGCATTTCCTCCGGGAGATTTGGTTGTGCCCCGGTCGGGATGAGGGACCGGCCGGGGCAACCAACCTGATGAAGGTTTGGCTACCGAAGTTGCCGATGTCCACGGTAGCCAAACGATTGCGATCTTGCCGCATCGATTGGCCGGATCGTTATGTCCGCTCTGTGGAGTTGAAACAGAACGCAAGTCTGTATCTGGTGACGTAGCAGGTAAGCGGTGTCCGGCAATTCCTGTCTAAAAACGCGCTGAGAATTTGCTGGGAACTTCGGCAGGATTCCGGGTCCAGTCCGGTCGGTATCTACCACCCGCGAGAATGCATGTGATTTGCATCACAGTCGAGTGGGCTCGGCAGCGAATCGCTCCGTGTCGGTAGGGGCCGGTAACCTCTCCCCGTGGCTCTGTACCGGAAGTACCGACCGGCAACGTTCGCTGAAGTGGTGGGGCAGGAGCACGTCACCGATCCCCTGAGTACGGCGCTCGACACCGGGCGGATCAGTCATGCGTACCTGTTCTCGGGACCGCGCGGATGTGGCAAGACCTCCTCCGCGCGCATTCTGGCGCGCTCGCTGAACTGTGTGCAGGGGCCGACCTCGAAGCCGTGCGGGGTCTGCTCGTCCTGCGTCGCGCTGGGTCCGGGCGGGTCCGGCAACCTCGATGTCATCGAGCTCGACGCCGCCAGCCACGGTGGTGTGGACGACACCCGCGAACTGCGCGACCGCGCCTTCTACGCCCCGGCCGAATCCCGGTACCGCGTCTTCATCGTCGACGAGGCGCACATGGTCACCACCGCGGGCTTCAACGCGCTGCTCAAGATCGTCGAGGAGCCGCCCGCCCACCTGATCTTCGTCTTCGCCACCACCGAGCCGGACAAGGTGCTGCCCACCATCCGCTCGCGCACCCACCACTACCCCTTCCGGCTGCTCCCGCCCGCCACCATGCGCGGGCTGCTGGGCAAGATCTGCGACCAAGAGGGCGTGCAGGTCGAAGAGTCGGTGTACCCCTTGGTGATTCGCGCCGGCGGCGGTTCCCCGCGCGACAGTCTCAGCGTGCTCGACCAGCTGCTCGCGGGCGCGGGCCCCGAGGGTGTCACCTACCCCCGCGCGGTCTCCCTGCTCGGCGTCACCGACGTCGCCCTCATCGACGACGCGATCGAGGCGCTCGCGGTCTCCGACGGTGCGGCCCTGTTCGGCACCATCGACCGCGTGGTCGAGGCGGGCCACGACCCCCGCCGCTTCGCCACCGACCTCCTCGAACGTCTTCGTGACCTCATCCTGCTGCGCGCCGTCCCCGACGCCACCGACCGCAATCTGGTCACCGGCCCCGGCGACGTCATCGACCGCATGCGCTCCCAGGCCGACCGCCTCGGCCCCGCCACCCTCTCCCGCCACGCCGAACTCCTGCACGAGGGCCTCGGCGACATGCGCGGCGCGACCAACCCCCGTCTCCTGCTCGAGGTCATCGCCGCCCGCATGCTCCTCCCGGCCGCCTCCGGCGCCGAAACCGCCACCCTCCAGCGCCTCGAACAGCTGGAACGCCGAATGGCAAGCGGCGCAATGCCCGCCGCCCAGCCCCAGGCGGCACCGCAGTCGGCGGCGTCGGCGCCGCAGCAGACGGCCCCCGCGACACCGGCCGCCACCGCGGCCGCCGCCGCGCCCCAGGGCCGCCGCGGTGCCGCCGCTCTCGCCGCGATGCGCGCCGAAAAGTCCGGTGGCCCGGCGACTCCCGCCGCAACGGAACCCGCTCCGGCCGCCGCCCCGCCCGCAGTCGCCGCTCCGCCGGTCGCCGCGGAGCCCGTGACCGCGCCGCACCCGGCGGAACGGGCGGCGGCGCAACAGATTTCGACTGCTCCGGCGGCTCCGGAGTCGGCGCCCGCTCCGGAAGCCGCCGCCCCTGCCGCCGAGCCGGTGGCTCCCGCTCCGGTTCCGGAGCCGTCCGAACCTGTTGCGGCGCAGCCGGTTTCCGCGCCGTCCGAGGCGGTCGCCGCAGCTCCCGCCCCCGTCTCGGAGCCCGCCCCCGAGCCCGTGGCGGCACCCGCCCCGGAGCCGGTTGCGGCACCCGCGCCGGTGCCCATGACAACCCCCATGGCTGAGGCTCTCCCGACACTTGCGCCGGAGCCCGTCGCGGCACCTGGGTCGGAATCTGTCGCGGCACTTGTGTCGGAACCTGTTGCGTCAGCTGTGCCGGAGCCCATTCCGGCAGCTGCTCCGGAACCGGCCGCCGAGGCCGCCGCACCCGTCGGTGACACGGTGCTGGCGGAGATCGAGGCGGCGTGGGCCGATATTCGCGCCAAGGTGCGGGAGTTCGGGGCGGCGGTGCACGCGCTGTTGTCCGGGGCGAGTGTGGCTCGGGTCGAGGGTGAGACGATCGTGTTCGCGCATCAGCACGCGCCGTTGGCGCAGCGACTGTCGCAGCCGCAGTACCTGGAGGCGGTGCAGTCGGCGGTCAAGGCGGTGCTGGGTCGCGAGCACGGGGTGAAGTGGGAAGTCGGGGGAGCCGGATCGGGCGGGTCGGCGGCCTCGGCCGCAGCGGGCCGGGGACCGGCGGGTCCGGCGAGCGCGCCCGCCGCCGCGCCGAAGAAGACCGCGCAGACGTTCTCCCGGCCGAGTCAGGCCAAGGCCGCCGTGGCGCCCGTGGCCGAGCCCGCGGCGGCGAGTGGGTGGGGGAGCCCGGCCGCGCCGGCGGCCCCGGTCACCGCGCCGCCCGCCGCGCCGACGCCGCCGGGCGGGGATCGGGCCGAACCGAACAGTGCTCGTTTCGCGCCGCCGGAGGACGATATTCCGCTGCCTGACGGGCCGGACCTTCCGGATGATCCGGGGCCGGGGGACTACTCGTCGGTAGGTTATGACGGCGTCCCACCTGCTACTACGCCGGAGGAGGAGCGCGAGATGCTGGAGGAGTCGGCCAAGCCGGTGCCTCCGGAAGAGCGCCGCGACCCGGATGAGGTGGCGCTTGCGCTACTGCGGTCGGAGTTGGGCGCCACACCTCTCGAGGGTTGACAGTTCGCCCGGGCGGCAGATTAAGTTAACCGGAGTTCGCATAGTTCGGTACTATGATCGGGTGGCCGTGAGTATCGGTTTCGCGAGGTTCTAAGGTATGCCCAGGCGTACGGGTTACTGGAGCGTCAACAAACCTGCTCGGGACGGTGTTTGTACACCGTCAGGCGGTCGGTCGTGAGGCCGGTCGGCGAAGTTGAAGGCCATGGCACTGCCCGCACAACGCGGTGACGGCGCACCCAAGAGAGGAAAACTCCGATATGACCACAGAGGCCTACATTTACGAGGCCATCCGCACCCCGCGCGGCAAGAACCGTGGCGGGGCGCTGCACTCGGTCAAGCCGATCGACCTGACCACCGGTCTGGTCCAGGAGCTGCGGAACCGCTTCCCCAACCTGGACGAGGACCGCATCTCGGACATCATCCTGGGTGTCGTCTCGCCGGTCGGTGACCAGGGCGCGGACATCGCCCGCACCACCGTGCTGACCGCGGGCCTGCCCGACACCGTCGGCGGCTTCCAGCTCAACCGCTTCTGCGCCTCCGGCCTCGAGGCCGTCAACCTGGCCGCCCAGAAGGTCCGCTCCGGCTTCGACGACCTGGTTCTCGCCGGTGGCGTGGAGTCCATGTCCCGCGTGCCGATGGGCTCCGACGGCGGCGCCATGTTCATGGACCCGAAGACCAGCTACGACGCCTACATTGTCCCGCAGGGCATCTCGGCCGACCTCATCGCGACCATCGAGGGCTTCACCCGCGACGACGTGGACGCCTACGCCGTCCGCTCGCAGGAGCTGTCCGCCAAGGCCTGGGACAACGGCTACTTCTCCCGCTCGGTCGTCCCGGTCAAGGACATCAACGGCCTGACCGTCCTGGACAACGATGAGCACATGCGCCGCGGCACCACCGCCGCCGACCTGGGCAAGCTGAAGTCCGCCTTCGCCGGCATCGGCGACATGGGTGGCTTCGACGCCGTCGCCCTGCAGCGCTACCACTTCGTCGAGGCCATCGACCACGTCCACACCGGCGGTAACTCCTCCGGCATCGTCGACGGCGCCGCCATGGTGCTGGTCGGCTCCGAAGAGGCCGGCGCCGCGTCGGGTCTGACCCCGCGCGCCCGCATCGTCGCCACCGCCACCTCCGGCGCCGACGCCACCATCATGCTCACCGGTCCGACCCCGGCCGCCGAGAAGGCGCTGGCCAAGGCCGGTCTGAAGCGTGAGGACATCGACCTCTACGAGATCAACGAGGCCTTCGCCTCCGTCGTGCTGAAGTTCCAGAAGGATCTGCAGATCCCGGACGAGAAGCTCAACGTCAACGGCGGCGCCATCGCCATGGGCCACCCGCTGGGCGCCACCGGCGCCATGATCACCGGCACCATGGTCGACGAGCTGCACCGTCGCAACGCGCGCTACGCGCTCATCACCCTGTGCATCGGCGGCGGCATGGGTGTCGCCACCATCATCGAGCGCGTCTGACGCCCAGCCGGCGCGAGCGTCGGGGCCCGGAGGCGGCAGCCTGCGTAACCACGCAGGGCCCCGCTCGCGCCGAATTCGACAGAGACTTTTCTCAAGGGAGAGACCAAACATTATGACCGAGAACATGATCGGCTGGGAAAAGGACGCCGACGGCATCGTCGTGCTGACCATGGACGACCCGAACCAGGGCGCCAACACCATGAACCAGCTCTACAAGGACTCCATGCGGGCCACCGTGGACCGCCTGGTCGCCGAGAAGGACGACATCACCGGTGTCGTCATCACCTCCGCGAAGAAGACCTTCTTCGCCGGCGGTGACCTCAAGAACATGATGCAGACCACCCCGGCGGACGCCGCGGCCATCATGGAAGAGCTGACCTTCATCAAGGACGACCTGCGTCGTCTGGAAACCCTTGGCAAGCCGGTGGTTTCGGCCATCAACGGTGCGGCCCTGGGCGGCGGCCTGGAGATCGCCCTGGCCACCCACCACCGCATCGCGGCCGACATCAAGGCCGTGCAGCTGGGCCTGCCCGAGGTCTCCCTCGGCCTGCTCCCGGCCGGTGGCGGCGTCACCCGCATCACCCGCATGCTCGGCATCGCCAACGGCCTGATGGGTGTCCTGCTGCAGGGCACCAAGTTCAACGCGCAGAAGGCCAAGGCCACCGGTCTCATCCACGAGACCGTCGCCACCGTCGAGGAGCTGGTCCCGGCCGCCAAGGCGTGGATCAAGGCCAACCCCGAGGGCGGCGTGCAGCCGTGGGACGTCAAGGGCTACAAGATCCCGGGCGGCACCCCGTCCAGCCCCGCGCTGGCCGCGAACCTCCCGGCCTTCCCGGCCAACCTGCGCAAGCAGCTCAAGGGCCAGAACATGCCGGCGCCGCAGGCCATCATGGCCGCCGCGGTCGAGGGCGCGCAGGTCGACTTCGACAACGCCTCGCTCATCGAGTCGCGCTACTTCGTCTCGCTGCTGACCGGCCCGGTCGCGAAGAACATGATCCAGGCGTTCTTCTTCGACCTGCAGCACATCAACAACGGCGGTTCGCGTCCCAAGGACGTGCCGAAGCGTGAGATCAAGAAGGTCGGCGTGATCGGCGCGGGCATGATGGGCGCGGGCATCGCGTACGTCACCGCCAAGGCCGGCATCGACGTCGTCCTCAAGGACGTCACCATCGAGGCCGCCAACAAGGGCAAGGACTACTCGGTCAAGCTCGAGGAGAAGGCGCTCTCCCGCGGCAAGACCACCGAGGAGAAGTCCAAGACCCTGCTCGACCGCATCAAGCCGACCGCCGACGCGGCCGACTTCGCGGGTGTGGACTTCGTCATCGAGGCCGTGTTCGAGAACCCGGAGCTCAAGGCGAAGGTCTTCGGCGAGATCGAGGACATCGTGGACGCCGACGCGCTGCTCGGCTCCAACACCTCGACCCTGCCCATCACCCTGCTGGCCAATGGCGTGAAGCGGGCCGAGGACTTCATCGGCATCCACTTCTTCTCCCCGGTCGACAAGATGCCGCTGGTCGAGATCATCAAGGGCGAGAAGACCTCCGACGAGGCGCTGGCCCGGGTGTACGACTACACCCTCGCCATCCGCAAGACCCCGATCGTGGTGAACGACTCGCGCGGCTTCTACACCTCGCGCGTGATCGGCAAGTTCATCAACGAGGCCATCATGATGCTCGGTGAGGGCGTCGACCCGCAGACCATCGAGCAGGCCGGTCTGCAGGCGGGCTACCCGGCGGCGCCGCTGAAGCTGTCGGACGAGCTGAACTTCACCACCATGCAGAAGATCTACAAGGAGACCGCCGAGGCCATCGTGGCCGCCGGTGGCGAGATCGACGCCGCCTCGGGCGCGACCGCGAAGATCCTCGACAAGATGGTGGGCGAGTTCGACCGCAAGGGCAAGGCCGGCGGCGCGGGCTTCTACGACTACGTCGACGGCAAGGCCACCGGCCTGTGGTCGGAGCTGCGTTCTACCTTCGGCACCTCGACCGCTCTTCCCGCGGGCGTCACGCTGCAGGATCTCAAGGACCGCATGCTGTTCGCCGAGGCCATCGAGACCCAGAAGTGCTTCGACGAGAACGTGCTGACCTCGACCGCCGACGCCAACATCGGCTCGATCTTCGGCATCGGCTTCCCGGCCTGGACCGGTGGCACCCACCAGTTCATCGTGGGCTACCCGGGCGGCCAGGAGGCCTTCGTGGCCCGCGCCGACGAGCTGGCCGCCAAGTTCGGCAACCGCTTCGAGGTTCCGGCTTCGCTGCGCAAGTAAGGCTGAAGCGGTTGCCCCGCTGAGTCGGTAGAACCCGAGACCCGGGTCGCGAAATACGCGACCCGGGTCTCGGCGATTTACCAGATATGAAGGGAATGAAACGTAGCCCAACGGGACAAGTGATCTCGTTGCGACCCGGGTAACTCGTCGGGTACGTCTAAAATCGGTTCGGTACCCGACCGTCGAACGGGTACGAAACCGGCAACGGCTCTCGCTTGTCCGCTGAAGTCGCGGGGAGGCGGGGGAGCAGTGGTAGTTCGAGGTGGTCGCGATGAATCCACAGGCGCGTCCGGGGGACCCCCGGAATGAACAGACCCCTCCCGAAAACTCCACGCAGGCCTACCTTCCCATGACGATCACCGATGAGCTCGAGGCCATGGGGCTGTTCGACGCGGAGGAGATCGGGCGGGGCGGTTTCGGGGTGGTGTACCGCTGTGCCCAGCGATCCCTGGATCGGGTGGTGGCGGTCAAGGTGCTGTCCACCGAGATCGACGACGATGGGCTGGAGCGCTTCCTGCGCGAGGAACACGCCATGGGCCGGCTCTCGGGGCACCCGAATATCGTCGACATCCTGCAGGTGGACGTGACGCCCAGCGGGCTGCCGTACATCGTGATGCCCTATGCGACAAGGGGATCGCTCGAGCAGGTGGTGCGCGACAGCGGGCCGCTGTCGTGGATCGACTCGCTGCGCGTCGGGGTGAAGCTGGCCGGGGCCATCGAGACCGCGCACCGCGCCGAAGTACTGCACCGGGATGTGAAACCGGCCAATGTGCTGTTGAGCCGCTATGGGGAACCGCAGCTCACCGATTTCGGAATCGCCCGCATCCCAGGCGGTTTCCGCACCTCGACGAGCTTGATCACCGGCTCGCCCGCCTTCACGGCCCCGGAGGTGCTCAAGGGCGATGAGCCGACGGTGGCCTCCGACGTCTACGGCCTCGGCTCCACCCTGTTCGCCCTGCTGACCGGTCACGCCGCGTACGAGCGGCAGGCGGGGGAGAAAGTCATCGCGCAATTCCTGCGCATCACCAGCCAGCCGGTTCCGGATCTGCGAGAGCTGGAGATCCCCCCGAACGTGGCCGCGGCCATCGAGGCCGCCATGTCGCCGAATCCGGGTGATCGGCCGGGCACCGCGGTGGAATTCGGTGACCTGCTGCGGACGGTGCAGGGCGAGAACGGGCAGGTGCCCGACGAGATGGCGCTGCTCGAGGGCGAGGAAGGAACGGGCGACGGCTCGGATTCCGAAGCGACGCAGGCGTATACGCGCCAGCGGACGCACACGGTGGTGACCGCGCCGCGCAGTCCGTCGCTGACCCTGCGGCCCCCGGGCTCCCCGAGCGCCCGGTTCACGTCCACCGGAAACACGCTGCCGCCCACGGCCGCGACGAAATTCCTGCCGCCGTCCCCGGCGCGCGAACCGATTCCGCGCCCCCGGCTGATGGAGGAGCTGCGCGCGGGCGGTCGTCGCCGGTTGGCGGTGATCCACGGCCCGGCCGGATTCGGCAAGTCCACGCTGGCCGCGCAGTGGTGCGCCGAGCTCACCGACCGCGGGGTGACGGTGGCCTGGATCGGCATCGACCGCGACGACGACAACGAGGTGTGGCTGCTGGCCCACGTCATCGCCGCGATCCGCAAGGTGCGTCCGGAGATCGGCGCGGGGCTCGAGCAGCTGCTGGAGGAGCGGCCCGCCGAGGCGGTGCCATACGCGGTGTCGGCGCTCATCGACGAGGTGGCCGCGAGCGACAGTCCCGTGGTCGTGGTGGTGGACGGCTGGCATCGCATCACCGACGCCGGCGCGCAGCGAGCCATGGAGTCGCTGCTCGACAACTGTTCGCACCATCTGCGTTTCGTGATCACCAGCCGCGAGCGGGCCGGACTCCCGTTGAGCCGGATGCAGGTCGCCGACGAACTGGTGGAGATCGGTTGTCAGGAGCTGCGGCTGACCCAGGACGAGACCCGTCAGATCCTGGTCACGCGCATGGGGCTGGAATTGAGCGACCGCCAGGTCGAGCAGATTCACACCGCCACCGACGGCTGGCCCGCGGCGATCCAGCTGGCCGGACTCTCGTTGCGCTCGGCGGAGCACGACGTGGATCGGCTCATCGCCGGGCTTTCCGGTGACAACAAGGCGATTCGCGAATACCTCACCGAGAACGTGTTCGACACCATCGAGCCGCGCATGCTCGAATTCCTCAGCGCCATCTCGGTTCCCGAGCGGGTGAACGCCTCCCTCGCCGAGGCGTTGACCGGTGCGAAGGACGCGGCCGAGCTGCTGGACCAGGCCGAACGGCGAGAGTTGTTCGTGCATCGGGTCGCCGAGGATCCGACCTGGTACCGCATGCAGCCGATCATGGCCGAGCAGCTGCGCGCCCGCCTGGATCGAACCCATCCGGGAGCGTTGAAGAAATTGCACGGCAAGGCTTCCCGCTGGTTCGCCGCGCACAATCTGATCCGCCAGTCGGTGGATCACGCACTGGCCGCCACCGACCTGAACTACGCGCTGGACCTGGTCGAGAAGGGCGGGATGGACCTGATCGACAGTTCCCGGCTGGCGACCCTGTTCGGGACGGTGTCGAAACTGCCGGTGCAGCAGGTGGCCTCGCGCTCGAAGCTGCTGATGGCGCTGGCCCGCGCCAATGTGAACCTGCAGCAGTCGGGCGCCGCGCGCACCGCGCTGGGCCGGCTGTCGAACATGCTGGCGCGCAGCGGGACCGACGACACCGAGGCGGTGCATCAGCGCTGCCAGGCCGCGGTGCTGGCGGCGGCCGATCAGGTGGCGCGCGACCGCACCGACGGGGTGCTCGACAAGATCGCCGAATGTCTGAAGCTGGCCGACGAACTCCCACCGTGGACGGTGTCCACGGCCGCGAACCTGGCTTCTTTCGTGCGCCTGTGCGACTTCGACTTCGAGGGCGCGCGCGGTATGCAGGAGTGGGCCGCGCCGTATCACGCGCGCTCGGCCGACCCGCTGGGCGAGGTGTTCGGCCTGTGCGCGCAGGGCGACGCGGCGTATGAGCAGCTCGATATCGAGGCGGCCACCCGCTGTTTCGAGCAGGCGTGGCAGACCGCCCGGGATCGCGCGGGTTCGCGCTCGCATTCGGTGCGGGTGGCGGCCGCGCTGCTGGGCGAGGTGGCCTACCGCCGTGGTGATCTGGACAGCGCCGAGCGGCTGCTGGATCAGAGTCACGAGCTCACCGCCCGGGTGGGTCCGGTCGATTTCCTGGTCACCATCTTCGTGAGCGGCGCCCGGGTCAAGGCGGTGCGCGGCGATCTGGAAACCGCCACGGCCCGCCTGGACGAGGGCGCGCGCATCGCCGCCGAACGCAAGCTCACGCGGTTGGCCGCCCATGTCCGCGCCGAGCGCATGCGGCTGGGGCTGCCCGCCGATCCGCTGACCGCCGGACTGGTCACCGACCCGATGGTCCGTTCTCTGCGTCACGCGACGGGTGCGGCCGCCCTGGCCGCCGAGGCCGAGGAGATCGCGACCGTTCGCGCGCTGCTGGCCCGGCACTATCGCGGCGAGGACCGGGCGACCGACGATCTGGCTCCGCTCGGCACCGACGACACCGCGGTCAAGCGCGCCCGCGCCCTGCACTCGCGCATCCGGGAACAGCATCGCCCCCGGGCCGAACTCGACTCGGCCCTGCTGCTGGCCGAATGCCTCTCGGCCTCCGGCTGGCTCGGCGAGTCCATCGCGGTGCTCACGCCGGTGGTGATCCGCTGCGCCGAATTGGGTTGGCCGCGGCCGTTGCTGGACGCGGGGCCCGGGGTGCTCAATATATTGCGCACGCTGCGCCACGAGATGCCGTTGGGTAGCGGTGACGGGGAAGGGCCGGAGGTACCGCGCCGCTTCCTGGACTCGCTGCTGTAGCGCGGGGCTCGCTGGGCCAGGGCTCGGCAGAGTTCGCGGAGGGTATTCACAGCGTTTCTCGAGGAACGCCATACACAATCGCGACGTGCCCGTAACGCCGATGCTGCAATCGCCACCCGCCGTGCCGCCCGCACCCCAGATGCCCACCCACACCCAGGTCGGATATCCGGGCTTCCACCACGGGGTTTCGCTGTTGCACGGCTGGCTGCCCCAGGTGATCACCTTCGTGGCGGTCTTCCTGCTCATCGTCGCGCTGGCGCGGTTCACCCGCCGCTGGTGGTTGTGGATCATGCCGATCGTCGCCGTGTTCGCGCTCGCGGTGGTGTGGGCCTCGTGGACGTACACCAATGACGAGGGTCTGGCCTCGGATCCGGCGCCGAAGCTGCTGTGGATCGCGGTCGGGTTGGCGGGCGCGGCGCTCGGGGCCGCCGTGGTCGGCATTCGCAGCGGCAGCTGGTGGCAGCGGATCGTGGCCTTTCTGGCGATCCCCGCCACGCTGCTGAACGTCGGCGTCGTCCTGAACCAGTGGGTGGGCTACTACCCGACCGCGAACGCGGCCTGGGCCGCCCTGACCGCCGAGCCGCTGCCGCATCAGACCGATCTGGAATCGCTGGCGTCGCTGCGGAACACGGATGTGGGCACCGGCCGGATCGTGCCGGTGGACATTCCGGAGTCGGGCAGCCACTTCAAGCACCGCACCGAATACGTGTACCTGCCGCCCGCCTGGTTCCAGGGCGACAAGCCGCCCACCCTGCCGGTGGTCATGATGATCGGCGGTGAGTTCAACACACCCAAGGACTGGGTGAACAGCGGTCAGATCATGCAGAGCGTGGACGATTTCGCGAAGTCCAACAACGGCCTGACGCCGATTCTGGTCTTCGTGGACTCCGGCGGCGCCTTCAACAACGACACCGAGTGCGTGAACGGCCCCCGCGGCGACGCGGCGGACCACCTCACCAAGGACGTGCCCGCCTATGTGGAATCGACCTTCGACGCGTCCGCGGACCCGGCGAAGTGGGGCATCGTCGGCTGGTCCATGGGCGGCACCTGCGCGGTCGACCTGGCGGTCATGCATCCGGAGCAGTTCGGCACCTTCGTGGACATCGCGGGCGATCTGGGTCCGGCGGCGGGCAACAAGGAGCAGTCGATCAAGCGGCTCTTCGGCGGCGACGAGAACGCCTGGGCGGCCTTCGATCCCGTCACGGTGATGCGCAAGCACGGCGCGTACCCCGACACCGTCGGCCTGTTCGACGATCTGACGCCGCCCGCGTCGCAGAAGAAGATGGCCTCCGACCCCCGGGTGCAGGCTTACATGCGGCAGCAGCAACAGGTCGACGAGAGCAAGGTCGGCATGGGCGGCAAGGACGGCGTGTTCGACACCGGCGAGGTCGGCGCGGCCGAGGAGCTGTGCAGCCAGGGGCAGAAGGTGAACATCAACTGCACGGTGCACACCACCGAGGGCGGGCACACCTGGCAGTTCGCGGCGGCGGCGTTCACCTCGTCATTCCCGTGGATGACCGCGCGCCTGGGTATCCCGGTGGCGGGTATCTCGTCGTGAACCGAAGCGGGCGTGCGGAACATGTCCGCACGCCCGCTTCGGTTCACCCCTGAGAGCCCCTGGGAGTTATGCCTTCCACCACGGGCGCAGCGGCACCGTCCACGCCTGGTCGGCCCCGAGCTTGACGCCCAGAACCTGGTGCAGCTGAACGACGTTCTTCTCGAAGCCCAGCTGACAGCCCGCCATGTACAGACCCCACACCTTGGCCGTGCCCTCGCCGACCTCGGCGACCGCGTCGTCCCAGTTCTTCACCAGGTTGTCGCACCACTCGGCCAGCGTGAGCGCGTAGTGCTGACGCAGGTTCTCCTCGTGCAGCACCTCGAGGCCCACGTTCTGGACCTCGGTGATGATGCGGCCCGAGCCCGCGAGCTCGCCGTCGGGGAAGACATAGCGGTCGATGAAGTCGCCCGCCTTGGTGATGCGGGTGTTGTCGGGCCGGGTGATGGAGTGGTTCAGGAACAGCCCGCCGACCCTCAGCTTCGACTTGATGAATTCGAAGTAGGCCGGGTAGTTGTGCACTCCGATGTGCTCGGTGAGCCCGATGGAGGACACCGCGTCGAAGTCGCCCTCGCGCACGTCGCGGTAGTCGGAGTGCCGCACCTCGGCGAGGTCGGACAGGCCCTCCTCGGCGATCTTGGCCTGCGCCCACTCGGCCTGCTCGGCCGACAGGGTCGCGCCGATGACCTTGACCCCGCGCTTGGCGGCGTAGCGCACCATGCCGCCCCAGCCGCAGCCGATGTCGAGCAGCCGGTCGCCCGCCTTCAGGTTCAGCTTCTCGAAGACCAGGCGGTACTTGTTCTCCTGCGCCTGCTCGAGGGTCCAGGCCGGGTCCTCGTAGGCCGCGCAGGTGTAGGTCATGGACGGGCCCAGCACGTACTCGTAGAACGTGTTGGAGACGTCGTAGTGGTGGTGGATGGCCTCGGCGTCGCGAGTCTTGCTGTGCCGCAGCCCTTCCAGGGCGATGCGCCGCCAGCGCGGCAGGGTCTCCTGCGGCGGCGGGGCGATCGGCTTGAGCAGCTCCCAGCCCAGCGAGCGGGCGATGACGACCAGCTGCAGGGCGGTGGGACGGCGGAACTTCAACCCGCCCATGGCCTTCAGCAGCTCGTAGGGGTCGCCGGGGTGCACGCCGGTGGCCTCCAGGTCACCGGCGATGTAGGCGCGGGCCATGCCGAGATCGCCGGGCGCGGTGGCGATGTAGTTGACCCCGCGCGGTGTCTTGATCTCGAGCCCGAACTCCGAGTCCTGCGGCCCGGCGCTGCTGCCGTCGTAGCAGGTCAGCCTGATGGGCACGGGGCCGTCGAGCAGAGTCTCGAAGATCTCGGCAATGCTGAGTTTGGTTCCGAGCTCGGCGAATACGTCGGAACGGTCCTTGAACGTGGTCATTTGCGTTGCACCGCCTTCGAATACAGATCCAGTAGACGAGAATCCGGGTCGTAGCGTTTCTTGAGGGAGGAGTAGGTGCCGCCGCCGTAGTAGAGCGCGGCGAACTCATCCTGGTCGTAGTAGGCGTCCGAATACAGGGATTTATGACCGTCCAGTTCGGAGACTTTGTGCTCGATCGCGCGGTTGGCCGCGCCCTCGGGCTGCCCGGGGACGGTCGGCACCGCCGACCAGAAGCCGACATTGACGTAGGTGCGGCCGGGCTCCAGCGGATACAGCGGCCAGGGCCGTTCACCCTCCGCATCGCGCAACCGCAAGGGGCACAGCCAGATCGGCTCGATCGGGATCTCGCGCAGGAACCACTCCACGAAGTCCGCGGTGCGCTCGACGGGCACCTCGATGTCCTGCACCACCCGCTCGCGCGGCGGATTCCCGTGCCGCGCCTCGATCTTGTCGCCGATCGCGTACTTGTGGTCCAGCGCGATGAGCTTCCAGTAGAAGCTCGAGCGCCGGTACTGCTTGGGCCAGAAACGCCGGATCGTCGGGTTCTGCGCGCCGAAAGCCCGTGAGCACCAGAACCAGTCGGTGTCCCAGCGCCACAGGTAGTCGTGGATGGTCAGCCGATCCCGCTTGGGCTGCTTCGCATCGTGCTGGATGGACCGGTAGTAGATGTCCATATCGGTGTAGTCGCTGACCGGGCCGGGTTCGTCGGTCTGGCGGCCCACCGTCAGGTAGCTCTCGTCGGCGGTGAAGACCACGCCGTCGAGGTAGTCGACCCGCTCGCCGTCCCAGGCGCGGTCCGCGATGATCGCGACCATGGCGGCTTCCAGTTCCCGCAGGTCGTGAAACCTGATGTGCCGCAGCGCGACATAGGGCTCGACTTTTTCCAGCTCGATCTCGAGCCGCGTCGAATAACCGAGCGTGCCGTACGAATTGGGGAAGCCGCGGAAAAGATCGGAATGCTCGCCGTCGCGGGTCGCGGTGACGATGTCCCCGGCCCCGGTGAGCACGTCGATCTCCAGCACCGATTCGTGCGGCAGCCCGTTGCGGAAGGAGGTGGACTCGATGCCCAGCCCGGTGACCGCCCCGCCCAGGGTGATGGTCTTCAGCTGCGGCACCACGAGCGGGGCGAGTCCGTAGCGCAGGGTGGTGGCGACCAGGTCCTCGTAGGTGGTCATGCCCGCCACGTCGGCGGTGCGGGCCTCCGGATCGACCGCGATGACCTGCGTCAATCCGGACACGTCCAGTCCCGGCGCGTTGGTGCGCGCCCGGGCCCGGAAGAGGTTGGACGTCTTCTTGGCCAGGCGCACGTTCGCATCGGGCGGGATCGCCCGGTAGGACGCCAGCAGGCGATTCACTCCAGCCTGATGCGCGGCGAAACCTGATTCCTGTGCGGCCGGTGCGCGGCCGGCCTTCCCCAACAGACTCACTGCCACCCTCGGAAACCTAGCGTGCACCGACCGGTACGGCCAGCAGGGGAGCACCGGCGGGGCGGGTTTTCACGCATAGTTTGCATGCGTGTCGGTAGGCCTTACCAGCCTTCCAGCGAGTGTATTCCCCAAGGCGTCGTGATGATTCTTACTCCCGCTAACGATTGAATTACGCTGTGCCGAAGACCATCACAGCGGCTCGTCCAGCTCGACCTGGCAGATTTGGGGCAGGTAGGGGTCCAATTCGCCCGGCTCGAAGCGGCACATGCCGATCACGTGCCAGAACTGCCCGGCGGTCAGGCCCTCGGTCTTGTAGCGGCCGTCCGGGGTGAAGGTCACCCAGCCCTCGGGCAACCCGAGCATGGTGGCCCGCGATTCCGGCGCGGAACCGTGCGCCCCGAGCGACCACAGCATGATCGAACCGTCGTTGCCGCCGCTGGCCAGCAGTCGGCCGGAGGGGGCGAAAGCCAAGGAGCGCACCCGGTTTCGATGCCCGTGCAGGGTGTGCAGATGCCGGCCGGAGGCGATGTCCCACAGGTGGATCACCAGATCGTCGCCCGCGGTGGCCAGCGTGCCCGAGACCGGATCCACGGCCGCGCACCAGAGCCGGCCACGATGCAGATCCAGCCGGTGCAGCGGCGGACCGCCCGCCGGACTCCAGATCCGGACGGTGCCGTCCCAGGAGATGCCGGCCAGCCGATCGCCGTGGAAGGCCACCCCGTACACCCGATGCCCGCCCGTGCGCCCGGAGGGCTCCGGATCGGAGAGCGTCGCGATCAGCTCGCCCGACTCCACCTCCCAGACCCGGATATGGCCGTCGTCGCAGCCCGTCGCCATGCGGATCCCGTCGATATCGAAGGCGATGGACCGCACCCGCCCCCGGTGCTCGGCGCAGACCGCGTGCTCGCCGCCGGTCTCCCGGGTCCAGAGCGTGACGGTGTCGTCGTCGTTGGCGGTGGCGATGAAGCGGGCGGTCGGGTCGTAGGCGATGGCCCAGACCGGGGCGGAGTCGACGGTGATGTCGCGTTCGGCGGTGGCGGCCTCGATATCGAAGACCCGCAGCCGCCCGGCATTGCCCACGGTCACCAGCTGGGCGGGATCGACCGGGCTGAACGCGCCCGATTCGAGGGTGATGAGTCCGTCCGGGCTGCCCTGCAGGCGTTGGGCGAGGCGTCCCGTCGCGGCGTCCCACAGCCGGACGCTGCCGTCGTTGCCGCATCCGGCCAGCAGCGTGCCGTCGGCATTGAAGGAGACCGCGCGCACGTGGCGGCCGTGGCCGTTGAGCGCGTGCAGGCTCGCGCCGGTGGCGGGATCCCAGATGCGCAGCGCGAATTGGTCGTCCGCCACGGCCAGCTGGGTGCCGTCGGGCCGGAAGGCGAAGGGCCAGATGGATCCGGTGTGGCCGGTGAGCTTGTGCAGCGGGGCGCCGGTGCGGCCGTCGCGCACGTACACCGCGCCCGCGGTGTCGCCGGTGGCCAGCATGTCGCCGGAGGGATCGAAGTCGAGCCAGTGGATGCGCGCGCTACCGTGCTCGTCGCGGCTGTGCAGCAGCGTGCCGGTGCCGGTGTCCCACAGCCGGATCGCACCGCAGAGGTCGCCACTGGCCAGGATCGGCTCGACCGGATGGAACGCCACGGTGTACACGATGTCGCGGTGGCCGGGCAGGTCGTGGACCAGCTCCCCGGTGGCCGGATCCCACAGGCCCAGCCTGCCGTCCGCGCCCCCGGCCGCCAGCAGCGCGCCCATCGGATTCCAGCAGATGCGGCGGACCGGACCGTCCGCGCCCCGGAAGCCGCCGATCTCGGCTCCGGTGGTCGTCTGCCAGATGCGCACGGTGCCATCGTGATACGCGGCGGCCACCCGGTCCCGGTGGAACGCGACGCAGTAGACGCGTCGCGGCACACCGCCGGGCGCGGGGAATTCGTGCAGCGGCTCGCCGTCGGGGAGCAACCACAACCGCAGCGTGCCCGCGGCGTCACCGGTCGCGAGCAGCGTTCCGGCGGTATCGGTTTCGAGCGGCCACGGCCAGTTCCGGTGGCCGGACAGGATCTTTCGGACCGCGCCGCTGGCGGCGTCCCAGATGCGGACGGTGCCGTCGGCGGAGCCGGTGACGAGCACCTTCTCGGTGTAGGCGACGGCGAAGGTGCGGGCGCGGTGCCCGTGCAGGGTGCGCAGGGTGCGTCCGGTGTCCGCCCCGTAGATCACCACGCTGCCCGAATCGCAGCCGACCGCGACGGTGCCGCCGTCGGGGCTGAAGGCCAGCGCCCGGGGCAGCCGACCGCTCTGGGTGTCGACGCCGTGTTTGACACCGATTGCGGCCGGGGCGAATTCGGTCAGTGGCGGGGTGCCGGGCACCCGGCCCGATCCGGCCAGGTCGGTGCCGATCGGGGTGCCGACCACGTCGAGCAGGGCCGCCCGGGACCAGCGACTGCCCTCCCCGCGCGCTCCGGTCAGATCGGTGCGGGCCAGGCGGGCCGCGGTCAGGTCGGCGCGGCCCAGGTTGGCATGGACCAGGTTGGCCTGGTCCAGTTGCGCACGCTGTAGCCGAGCCCCGCGCAGGTCGGCGTTCTGGAGATTCGCGCTGACCAACTGAACCCCGGTCATATCCGCTCCCCGAAGATCCGCGCCGACCAGTGAAGCCTGGTCGAGCTGAGCATCCACCAGCCGCACGCCGCGCAGGATCGCATTGTCCAATACCGCGCCCGAGAGCCGGGTTTCGGTCATGTTCGCGCCGGTGAAGTCGAGACGCTGCAGATTGCGGAAGGACAGGTCCTCCCGGGACAGGTCCAGGCCGCGCAGGTCCTCGTGCGGGGAGATGCGCAGCCGGGCCGCGAGGCGGGCGGCATTGGTGCGGGTGATCTCGTGCGCGGCCGGATCCGCCTGGGTGCGTCCGACCCAGGCGCGCAGGCGCTCGACATCGGCCAGGTCGCACAGGAATTCGACGGCCAGCGGTTCCAGCTGGGCCTGGGTCAGCGCCGCCGGGGCGGCGATGTCCGCACCCAGCTGCCGGGCGATGTGCTCGGCCACCAGCCAATCCCGCACCGAGGAGTGGATGAACCCGAACTGGTTGTCCTCGCCGCGCACGATGAGGCTGCGGGAACCGAGGGTGTGCACGAACTGCGCGACATTGAGCCGGGTCGCGTCGATGCGTTCGACGGCCGCGTGCGCGACCTCGGTCAGCTCGGTCAGGCTCAGGTAGGGACGGCCGGTCTCCCAGACCCGCAGCGCGAAATACGTGACGGCCAGCCACAGTTCGTCGATGCGCAGCGTGGGGTGGGTGCCCGCGCGCTCGGGCGAGCGTTCCACCTCGAAGGTCAGCCAGGCGGTGAGGATCTCCCGGTAGAGCCGGGTCGGGCCGATGATCTGCTGCGCGCCCGCCGCGGTGCGCAGCCGGTGCTCGTCCAGATCGGCGATGAAGCTCAGCATGCGCGGATTGCGGGCCAGTTCCAGCAGATCGGGGATGCCGCGCAGCAGCCGCATGCGGGCGTCCGCCGAGGGCCCGGTGGTGCCGTAGCGGTTCACCAGGAAGGCGTGCACCTGTTCGTGGGTGAAGTTCTCGACGCCGAGGATGTAGCGATCCGGATGCGGATCCTCCTGCGTCTCCAGCGCCGTCGCGATCTGGTCGTAGGACTTGAAGTGCTGGGTGCGGCCCGCGACCACCACCTTGGCCCGGCCGCGCGCGGCCTGCAGCAGGGTCGCCATGTGCTCGGCGGCGGTGTCGTAGTTGAGGCGGGTCAGCAGTTCGTCGAAGCCGTCGAACAGCAGCACCACCCGGCCCTGTTCGAGCATGTAGCGCAGCGCGCGCAGGTCGATGCGGGATTCGCCGTTGTTGGCCAGGTGCGCGGCCAGCAGGGTGTCGAGGGAGCTGGTGCGGTCCAGGTTTCGCAGCTCGATGAGGATGGGGACGAAATCGGTGGCGGTGTCGGTGAGGCGGCGGGTCAGCTCGCGCAGCGCGAAGGTCTTGCCCAGTCCGAAATCGCCGAGCAGCAGGACGAATCGGCCGTCCTCGGCGGTCACCAGGCTCATGAGCTCGGCGAGCAGATCGTTCTGCACCTCGCGCCCGCGCGGGGCGAGCATGCGGAAGCGTTGCGGCACATACAGTTCGGCCGCGTACGCGGGATCGTCGCGCAGGCGGGCCGACTGTTTGCGCACATAGTCGCCCAGATCCGCGAGGCCCTGGAAGTCGGCGAAGCTGCGGATGCGGACGCCCTCGGCGGCGGCGCGGTCACGCAGTTCGCGGCCGGGCGCGGGGCCCAGGTAGATGAGCTGGGAGCCGGGTTTCGGTTCGGGGCCGAGGAATTCGTCGAGGACCTGCGCTGTCACCTCGCCCACGTGCGCACCGATGATCAGTTGCTCGATCACCGGATCGGATTTCACGGTGACCAGCAGGTACGGCGGGTCGGAGGCGATGCGGCGGATGCGCGCGCCGGGGAAGCGGACCTCGCAGACCTCGGCGACCTGCTCCAGCAGCAGATCGTGCGGCCGCGACGTCGTGCCCGCTTCGAGGGCGGGACGCGGGGTGGGGACAGGCGGCGCCTGGAGTTCCGGCGCGGCGGCCCGGCGTTCCAGGGCGGCTACCGAATTGGTCCAGGCGAGCGGCTGCGGGATCGGTGCTTCGGCCGAGTCGTCGGGGCGATAGCGGGTCAGTCCGGTGGCGGTGATGTGGAGGAGTTCGGCCTGCCCCGGCGCGGGCGCGGCCAGGACGGGCAGGGTGCCGCCCGGATGCGCGAGCGACCGGCCCGCCCGGCCGGGGCCGCGCAGCAGCAGGTTCAGCCGCGGGCCCAGCCGCCGGAAGGTGCGCTCGGCGTCGCGCAGCACGCCCGGGTCGTAAGGGGAGGTGCCCGGGCCGGGTGCGGGATCGTGGCGGAGGACGCCGAGGCGGAACCAGCCGCGGGCCTCGTAGCCGCGCAGCTGCTCGGCGAACCAGTCCTTCTGCTCGGTGCCCACCCAGCCGTAGTCGTCCTCGGTGCGATGGGTGGCGGCCATGGTCGAGTTCAAACCCGCGACCACCAGCCGTAATTCGGGGATGGGGAACAGCGTCCAGGGCTGGCCCACGTCGAACAGGAGGTGGTCGAGCCCGCGATAGAGGGTGTTGAACATCTGCTCGAACAAGCGCAGCTTCGCGAAGTACGGCGCGCGGGGCAGACGGTCGTTGGCCTCGCATTCGAGGAAGTGGGCCGCGCAGGCCAGCTTGGAGATGTCGTGATTGCCCGGCACGATGACCAGCCGGTCGGGCTCCAGCTTGAGCAGCACCCGCAGCCCGGTGAGAAACGAAGTGGCCTTGCGGATCTCGGTCGGATGGGCGGACTCGGTGAGATCGCCGGACACCACGATCAACTCCGGTGGCGGGGCCTGCCGATCGACCAGTTCGGTCACCGCGCCCCAGATGTGGGACTGCAGGCCCTCCGGATCGGTGGGGATATCCGTGGCCGGCAGCCCGCGCCCGAACCGCGGTCCGGAAACGTGCAGGATCGACAGCCCGGCCTGTGCGCGGTTCGCCATCGCGTCGCCGGGAAAGTCCGGTGCCGACAGCGGGCGGCGGCGCACCGCCGGGGAATCCCCGGTCGAAGACCAGAGGTCGTCCGCCCGCGGGTCCGCCCGCCGCGGCGTCCACCGCTCCGACAGCATCCGCTCCACGCGGTCCAGCACCAGCCGCCGCATCTCGCCCGCGTCGTCGATCCCCAGCAGATCCAGGCACCCGACCCCCGACGGCAACCACTCCAGTGGACACGCGCTGACCCGGACCGCCAGCAGCTTCGCCGGATCCACGTCGAGCGCCGCCTGCCACTCCCGATTCGCGTGCCGCGAGGACACATAGTTCTGCGTGAGCACCGCGACGACCAGATCCGACTCCCGCACCCCGCGCTGTACGAAGTCGCCGTAATTCGTGGCGGGATCGAAATCCCACGACGACAGCACGGTTCGATACCGCGCCTCGCCATGCTCCAATTGCCAGGCCAGCCAGATCGCCCACCGCTCATCGGCCGGGGAGTAGCTCGTGAAGAGCATCCGCGACCGCCCCCAAAGCGTCACGCCGTCCAGTATCCCGCGCCCGGTCTCGGCCTGCGATCATTTTTCAATGCTCGAGAAGCTGGGTCGGCTCAAGTGAACGCCGCGCAACTCGCCCTATATGTGGCCTTATTCGCGCAGATTATGACGGCGGCTGCCAAGGTCGCGATCGTTTGGATCGCGACGCGTGGCACGAATCCCGAGCAGCGCACGGCGATCTCAAAAGCGCTACCGGCGCTGGTCGGGACGCGCCATATCGTGTGGCGCGGAGGCCAGGTGCTTCCTCGTGCGTAGGCGGGCGGCTGCGCATGGCGTCGCGCGGCTGGTTTGGCGGCCGTCCGTGTTGGATTGCATCCGAATTGGTCTGCTGGTAGTCGGGTTGATCTGTGTGGCAACGGGACTGCTGCCGAAGGCGGAAGCGGCCGACAACATGCGGCGGATCGCGCCATTGCTCCTGTTCCTGGGCAGCGTGATCGTGCTGGCCAATCTTGCTCGACGGGCCAAGGTTTTCGACGTGATCGCGCATCGGCTGGCAATCGTGGCGGGCGGCAACTACGTGGGATTGTTCCTGCTCTGTGTGCTGTTCGCGTCGATCACCACGATCGTGCTCAATCTCGACACCACGGCGGTGCTGTTGACGCCGGTCATGCTCGCGCTGGCGATACCGGCGCGGATTCCGCCGCTGCCGTTGGCCATGACGACGTTGTGGTTGGCGAATACGGCGAGTCTGTTGTTGCCGGTGTCGAATCTGACGAACCTGCTGGCGGCGGATCGGGTGGCGTTGAATGCTACCGGATTCGCGGCGAGAATGTGGCTGCCACAATTGCTTTCGATCGCGGTGACCATGGTGTGCCTGTGGTGGTGGTACTGGCGGCGGTCGCAGCGCGGGGCCGATCGGTATGTGGTGCCGGAGGCGATCCGACCGGCGGATATGCGTGAACGCGTGCTGCTGTACGCGTCCGGCGGCGCGTGCGTGCTGTTCGTGGCGGCGATTCCGTTTGTGGGGAATCGGATCGGGATCGCGGCCGCGGTGGCCGCGGCGATCGCGGTGGCAGCCTTCGCCGTCTGCGATCGGTCGGCATTGCGATGGTCGCTGTTCCCCTGGCAGCTACTGGTTTTCGTGTCGGGGCTGTTTCTGGTGGTGCCGACGCTGTCGCTGCACGGGCTCTCGTGGATCATGGACCACCTGATCGGTCGGGACACCAGTGGTCCGGGGGTGTTTCGCGCGGCGGGGGCGGGGGCGGCCCTGTCCAATATCGTCAACAACCTGCCCGCATACACCGCGGGGGAAGCCGTGATCTCCGCCGGTGATCGAAATCAGCTGCTGGCCTTGCTGATCGGCACCAATGTGGGTCCGCTGGTGACACCGTGGGCCTCGCTGGCCACGCTGCTGTGCCTGGAGTTCTGCCGCAGCCACGAGGTGAGGGTGCCCATGCGACGGTTCGTGCTGACCGGGCTGGTGCTGGCCGCCGCCGCGACCGTCGCCGCCACGGCGGGACTGCTGCTCACCGGCTAGAACGTATTCGTCGGGCGCAGTGCGTATTCCACGATCTCGAGCACGTCCTCATCGGTGTACACGGCGGGCAGCGGCAGGTCGAGCCGTTCCAGCTGCCTGCGCACCTGCACGATGGTCGGCTCGGCGGGCGGGCGCAGCTCGCTGTCGCGGCCCAGCGGAACATTGCGGGCCTGCTTGAAGCTCAGGGCCAATTCGCGGGTCAGATCCGAATATTGGGTCCGTCCCCGTTCGAAGAGCAGGGCCGGGGTGTTCGATCCGCGCTGATTCACGATGACGACGCTGTCGGACATATCCCACCGATAGGTCGAGACGACGGGCGACAGCGCCAGCTCGATGGTCAGCAGTTCGGACTGGGTCCGGTACCAGGAGCACGCCAGCACGGAGGCGAAGCATTGCTTGCGGATCCGGTCGGTGGTCCACGGCCTGCCGTTCGCGTCGCCATCGGGTCGCAGCGAGTTGCGATGCTGCGCCTCGACCTCGCACAGCCGCTCGTCGCTCGGGTCCAGGATCTCGACCCGCAGGCTCAACAGCTGCTGTTCCGCGCGAACCCGGCCCAGGAAGTACGGCAGCGTCACCTCCCGCAGATAGGTTCCGGTGCCGCCCTTGTAGATCCAGCTGTCGGTCTCGCGGCGGGCCAGCGCATGGGCCTGATCGATCTCCGCCCCGTACAGCAGCTGCACCGCCGCGCTCTCCCGGACCAGCCGCGCCATCCGGTGCCGATCCCGCAGGATGCTCAGCACGAGCAGGCTCAGGACCAGCAGGATGGCGCCGTTGACGAAGCTCTGATCGGCATTGAGGGCATTGATCTTGTCGAGGAACTCCAGCCCGACGGCGGTGACCGCGACGATCAGCGCCACGACCCCGTCGATATTGAGCCTGACCCATGTCACGAATCGCGTCATCGGCGCCGCCTCCCCCGGGATGTGCCCCCAGGATAGGGGCGCGAGAGCTCGCCCACACCCGGAATCCGGTGCCCCGGTCCCGCCCCGATCCGGCGTAGCATGACCGATCGGTAACAGGGCACACTGCGGAGCAGTCACAGGGTTGTCGCGGCCCGCGTAATCACAAAGGAGCACATGGTGGGACAGGTCAGCGCCTCCAGTTCGATCGTCGTCGCGGCGGATCCGAAGCGCACCCTCGACGCGATCGCGGACTACGAGACCGTGCGGCCGAAGATCCTCTCCTCGCACTACCGCGACTACAAGGTGGTCGAGGGCGGGCAGGGCGCGGGCACCGTCGCGGAGTGGACGCTGCAGGCCACCGAGAGCCGCCAGCGCAATGTGCGCGCCGCCGTGTCGGTCTCGGATTCCATGGTGACGGAACGGGATTCGAACTCCTCCATGGTCACCGCCTGGACCGTGACGCCGCAGGGCGCCGGCTCGCTGGTGACCGTGCGCACCACCTGGAAGGGAGCCGGCGGCATCGGCGGCATCTTCGAGGGCATCTTCGCACCGATCGGCCTGAAGAAGATCCAGGCCGAGGTGCTCGAGAACCTGAAGCGCGAACTGGCCTGACTCAGGCTCATTCGCCGCCGATATCGAACAGGTTGCCCTCCGGGTCGGCCATCGTCGCCCACTTCACGCCGTATTCGTCGAAGTCCGCGATGTGCTTGGCCCCGAGGGCGACCGCGCGTTCGATCTCGGCGGTCAGCCCGTCGCCCGCGCCCAGATCCAGGTGCACGACGTTCTTGCCCGGGTTCTTGTCCGGGACCGCCACGAACATGAATGTCGGTGTGGCGGCGGCATTGTCGATGGTCGCGAAGTGCTCGTTCGCGCCCTCGTCGATCGGACGGTCGAGCAGCTGCGCGTAGAAGCCCGCCAGCGCGGCCGCATCGTGGCAGTCGAAGACGATATTGCCGAGGGTCAGTGCCATGGGTTCTCTCCTTTTTCAGAGCCGGCCGATCGGCCAGCAGACTTCGGTGCGGTAGTCCTCGGGCTCGGCGTCACCGGGTCCGACCAGGTAGATCTCGCGCACGGGTTCGGCCAGCGCGCTGTCGTGTTCGGCCACATGGCTGCCCAGCGCGCCGTAGGTGCGGTCGAATTCGGTGAACGGCCCGGCGTGCACGGCGATGGCGAACCGGCGCGCGGGCAGGTCGAGCATGGATTCGGGGTCGAAGCGGTCGCGGTGCCGGTCCTCGATCGGCACGAAGGTGACGACCTCGCCGCGGTCGTATTCGAAGAACTCGGTGGCATAGGTCGCCCCGCCCGGACCCGCGGGTGCGAGGTTCGCGGCGGCCAGTTGCCCGTACATGGTTCCGTAGCTGTGCTCGCACCACACGTCGCAGTCCTCGCGCGCCACCTCCGCGCGCATGGCCAGCGCCGGATAGCTTGCGACGGAACGATATTCGATATCGATCGCGGCCGAGGGCAGCAGCAACGCCCGCAGTGAGGCCACCACGTCGCGGGTGCGCACCAGCTCGGCCTCCATGCGCTCGAGGTGCGCCCGGATCGCGGTGTCGCGCGCCGCCTGATCCGGTGCGGCCATGACCGCTTTGATCTGCGGCAGCGCCATGTTCAGCTCGCGCAGCCGCTTGATCAGGTGCGCCTGATCCACCTGCTCGGTCGAGTAGTACCGATACCCCGAGTCCGGATCCACCGACACCGGCTCCAGCAGCGCGATCTCGTGGTAGTGCCGCAGCGTCTTGATGGTCAGGTAGGTGAGCCGGGAGAACTCGCCGATCGGAACCGTTGCCGTCATGCCCTTAGCGAACACCCTCCGGTGAGGGGAGAGTCAAGAAGATCGCCGCGCGTCGGCGACTAGGCTGGGCAGCGATCACCATCCCTCAGGAAGGACGCGCCGTGCAGCCCGGTGAAGGTTTCGACATGCAGGCCCTGATGGCCCAGGCCCAGCAGATGCAGCAGGCGGTCATGGCCGCGCAGCAGGAGATCGCGGAGTCCGAGGTCGAGGGCGAGGCGGGCGGCGGCCTGGTGCGCGCCAAGATCAAGGCCACCGGCGAGGTGCTGGCGCTGACCATCGACCCCAAGGTGGTCGACCCGGAGGACGTCGAGACCCTGCAGGACCTCGTCATCGGCGCGCTCAACAACGCCATGGAGGCCGCCCAGAACCTGGCCGCCGAGCGGCTGGGCCCGCTGGCGGGCGGCCTCGGCGGCGGCGCGCTGCCCGGATTCTGAGCGGAGGACGGCGTAGGTGTACGAGGGTCCGGTTCAGGATCTGATCGACGAGCTGGGCAAGCTGCCCGGCGTCGGTCCGAAGAGCGCGCAGCGCATCGCTTTTCATCTCCTCTCGGTGGAGCCACCGGAGATCGACCGCCTGCAGGCGGCGCTGCAGAAGGTGCGCGACGGCGTGCGCTTCTGTGCCGTCTGCGGCACGGTCTCCGACGGTGAGCTCTGCCGCATCTGCGCCGACCCGCGCCGCGACCGCACCATGATCTGCGTGGTCGAGGAGCCCAAGGACGTGCAGGCCATCGAGCGCACCCGCGAATTCCGCGGCCGCTATCACGTGCTCGGCGGCGCGCTCGACCCGCTGTCGGGCATCGGCCCCGACCAGCTGCGCATTCGGGAGTTGCTGACCCGCATCGGAAATCAGGACGACGGCGTGGACGTCACCGAGGTCATCATCGCCACCGACCCCAATACCGAGGGCGAGGCGACGGCGACCTATCTGGTCCGCATGCTGCGGGACTTCCCGGGATTGAGCGTGACTCGACTCGCCTCGGGCCTGCCGATGGGCGGCGATCTCGAATTCGCCGACGAATTGACCCTGGGCCGGGCCCTTTCCGGCCGTCGGGCGCTATAGCGGCTAAGTCCAGGTCGGCGGCGCGGGGAGCGCCGCCGGGTGGGGGCAGGGAATGTGCTGAACGTTGCGCGGAATATCGGCTCCGGCCCCGCTGGCGTGTAAAGCGACGGCGATGGCGAAGGTAGCCGCTAATCCGGCCACGACGGCCAAGCCTTTACGCAAGGTCCCCGCGCTCATGGTCGGACGTAGCTTCATCCTTCGCTCCTCGCCTCGGTGGTAATGCGAACAAGCCTGAATACACCGCATGCAATTAGCTGAAGATTAGCTTTCCTTCATGCGCGCAGGCTTCATTGCCGGGTCGGGCGAGCCGAAATTGGAATCTCTCCGTTATTCGAGGGTCAGAAGGTGAGCTTCTGCCAATCGAGTGCCGTGAATCCGGAACGATCTCCGGTGGTCCATCCCCAGATCAGATCGGCGACAATTCGCGGATCGTTCGCGGTGGCGGCGAAATGCTTATCGGGTGAGCCCTCGCGGTATTCGAGGTCGTAATGCCCGTCCGGATGCCGATAGGTCTGGATGTAGACCTGATCCCCGGTCTCCACGATCAGGTACGGACCCGGCTGGCCGAGCTCCGGAATCCACTCGTCGACGAGTTGCCGTGTCAGATAAGGGAACTCGCCCGCGCCGCCGTGCGTGACGGCCGCCGCGATCGAGCCCGCCGGATCCATCAGCCAGGCCAGCTGCGGATCCCACACCGCGTAACCGCGCGGAGTTCCCAGCTCGAACAACAGGTTCCGGGTGAACCCGAGCGAGTCGTAGGGCGTGGACACGAACAGCGCGTCACCGAGCACGCCGTCGACCGCCGGCGCACCCAGGAAGGCGTCCGCCTCGGGCAGCCCGGCATTGCGTTTGTCCAGCTCGGCCGCGATCTCGCCGACGGCCTCGACGGCGGGCCGACCGTCCTGCGCGGTCAGGTACGCGTCCACCGCTTCGGGGGACGCGGCGGCGCCGGAGGGCAGCAGAACCAGGTCGTAACTCACCCGGCCAGGCTAGTTGCTAGCCCGCGCGGGTATGCCGACCGGTCTCCATCGCCGCGCCGACGCACGAGCAGCCGCCCGCCACATCGGCGCAGTCGGCCACGAACAGATGCCGTGCCCGGCCGGTGTCGAAACAGTCGGATTCGGTGCACTCCACCGAACCCGCGGCGTGCACGATCAGCGTCCCGTGACAGTGATCGAGGGCCGATTCACACAGTGAGCAACCGGTTGGATGCACCGCTGCCTCCTTCGCCTTTCGTTACGGTGATATCACCCGGGTGCGACATCTGCGGGAGGTCACCGCGTGTCGTCCGATCTGTCGGAAAAACGCCAGCGTGGCGGGCCGTTTTCGTGGTGCACTGGACAGATGGGGATCAAGGTTTCCCTCGAGCATCGCACCACCTATTCCTTCGACCGCCCCGTGCGCGTGCATCCGCACGTGGTCCGGCTGCGACCGGCCCCGCACACGCGCACCGCCATCGAGGCGTACTCGATGCGGGTCACCCCGGGGAACCACTGGGTGAACTGGCAGCAGGACGCGTTCGGGAACTTCCTGGCGCGCTTGATCTTCCACGAGCCCACGTCGGAACTGTCCATCGTGGTCGGATTGATCGCCGATATGGACGCCATCAATCCGTTCGACTTCTTCGTGGAGGAGCAGGCCGAGCAATTCCCCTTCGAATACTCGCCGCAGCTGCTGGCCGATTTGGAACCGTATCTGCGGCCCGTCGACGAGGGGGAATCCGGTTCCGGCCCAGGGCGATCGGTGCGCGAATGGGTGCGCGCCCACACCCCGCACGATCGGCCGCGCACCATCGAATTCCTGATCTCCGTGAACCAGGCGCTGCGCAACGATGTCGCCTACACCATCCGGATGGAGCCGGGCGTGCAGACGCCGGATCACACCCTGCGCACCGCGCTGGGCTCGTGCCGGGATTCGGCGTGGCTGCTGGTCTCGATCCTGCGGGAATTCGGGCTGGCCGCCCGCTTCGTCTCGGGCTACCTCATCCAATTGGCCCAGGACGTGCCGTCTCTGGACGGACCCTCCGGTCCGCCCGCCGACTTCACCGACCTGCACGCCTGGACCGAGGTCTACCTCCCCGGCGCGGGCTGGGTCGGCCTGGACCCCACCTCGGGCCTGTTCGCGGGGGAGGGGCACATCCCGCTGGCCGCCACCCCGCACCCGGTCTCCTCGGCCCCCATCACCGGCTCCACCGACCCGGTCAGCTCCACCCTCGACTTCTCCAACACCGTCCGCCGGATCCACGAGGACCCGCGAGTCACCCTGCCCTACAGCAATACTCAGTGGGAACGCATCCGCGCCGCGGGCGCGGCCGTGGACGCCCGCACCGAGGCCGCGGGAATCGGCCTGACCCTCGGCGGCGAGCCCACCTTCGTCTCCCTCGACGACCAGACCGGCCCGGAGTGGACCACCGAGGCCGACGGCCCAGCCAAACGGGAACGCGCCGCTGACCTCGCCGAACGCCTGCGCCGCATCTACGCGCCGACCGGCCTGATGCAGTACCGCCAGGGCAAGTGGTACCCGGGGGAGCCGTTGCCGCGCTGGGAAATCGCCATGCTGTGGCGCGACGACGGCGAGCCGCTGTGGCGGAACCCGAGCCTGCTCGCGCACCCGTGGCTGCCTCCGGCCGATCCGCCTCCGACAAACCCGAACGCCCGAAAGGGCCTGTCGGACAGCGCAGGCGGCGAAAGCAAGGTAATGACCGGGGCGCGAGCCACGGCGGTGGTCGAGGAGCGCAAACCCGCTGCGGGCTTCGCCACCACGCAGGACCTTTCCGCGGCGCGCACCAAGGGGACGAAGCAGGACGAAACGTATATACCGGATGAAAGCGCGACGCGGGGCCCGGCGACGACGTCCGGTGAGGCTGCGGCGCAGGGCCATGGAACGGCGCAGGGCAATGGCGTGGGCCTGAACAATGGTGCCGCGCAGGGCGAGAGCGGCCTCGGCGGCAATACGATCGCGCCCGGCGACGGCGAGCCCCGCGAGTTCGACGGGCACCGCACCGGGAGCGAAATACCGGGGCGCTGGATCGATACGCCGGGGCCGCGCGCCTCGGGCGATCGGGCAGGTTCTCATGGTGTTGGCGGCGGATCGAGCTCCCCGGGTGTCGGCGATGAGCCGGGACCGCCCGGCGTACCGGCGGGCCCGGGTGAGCACCGATCGACGGTACTCGGGGCGGAGCATTCGTCACGACGGCCCGCTCCCGCCGTGGCCGAGCTGTCGCCCGGTCCCGATTCTCGGGTGGCCCGGGACGTAATCGCCCATCTGGCCCACGGATTGGGTCTCCCGGACAGTCAGGTGCGTCCCGCCTACGAAGACCCACTGCTGCGGTTGGCGGCGAAAGCCGCCGTGCCACACGGCGATCCGGTTCCGGCCGAGGAGGATCTGGCGACCGGAGCGGATTCGCTGGCGACGCGAAGGACCCTGCTGGCGCGGCTGGATACCGCTGTCGGCCGGCCCGCCGCCTATGTGCTGTCGCTGTACCGCAGAGATGACGAGGCCGGCTGGGCGAGCGCGGATTGGAAGCTGCGCCGGGGCCGAATCATGTTGACGGAGGGGGATTCCCCGGCGGGGTTGCGGCTGCCGCTGCAGTCGGTCGCCTGGAACGCGCCGCCGCCGCGCCCCGAGGCCGATCCCTTCGCGCCGCGTCCGCCGCTGGCTCCGGACGAACCGCCCGCCGTGGTGGAGTCCGCCGAACGCGCGCCGATCACCGCGGTGGTCGCCGAGGTCCGCGACGGCCACCTGCACGTATTCCTGCCGCCCATCGGCGAATTCGGCGCGTACTGCGATCTGGTGCGGCGGGTGGAGGAGGCGGTGGCCGCGGCCGGGCAGCCGGTGGTGCTGGAGGGCTATCCGCCGCCGGTGGACGGCAGGCTGCACACCTTGTCCCTGGCCCCCGACCCGGGTGTGATCGAGGTGAACGTCCAGCCCACTTCGAGTTTCGAGGAACAGTCGCGACTGCTGGACACCCTCTACGAGCAGGCCCGGCTGGCCCGGCTCAGCACCGAGTCCTTCGATGTGGACGGCACCGACCGGGGGACCGGCGGCGGCAATCACATCACGCTCGGCGGCCGCACCCCGGCGCGGTCACCGCTGCTGCGCCGGCCCGATCTGCTGGTCTCGATGCTCACCTACTGGCAGCGGCATCCCGCGCTGTCCTATCTGTTCTCGGGACGATTCATCGGCCCGACCTCGCAGGCGCCCCGGGTGGACGAGGGCCGCGAGGACTCGCTCTACGAACTCGAGATCGCGTTCGCGGAGATCGCCCGGCTGAGCCGGGCTGCCGGGGGCGAGGATTCGGGCGAACCCGTCGCTCCGCCGTGGGCGATCGATCGGGCGCTGCGGCATCTGCTCACCGACCTCACCGGCAATACCCATCGGGCCGAGTTCTGCATCGACAAGCTCTACAGCCCCGACTCGGTACGCGGTCGCCTCGGGCTGGTGGAGCTGCGCGGTTTCGAGATGCCGCCGCACTTCCGCATGGCCATGGTGCAGTCGCTGCTGGTGCGGGCGCTGGTGCTGCGGTTCTGGGAACATCCCTACACCGCGCCGCTCATCCGGCACGGGGCCAACCTGCACGGCCGCTATCTGCTACCGCATTTCCTGCAGGCCGATATCGCCGACGTCGCGGCCGATCTGCGTTCGCACGGTATCGAATTCGATACCAGTTGGCTCGATCCGTTCTTCGAGTTTCGTTTTCCCAGGTTCGGCACGGTGGTACTCGGAGATATGGAAGTGGAACTGCGCGGGGCGATCGAACCGTGGAACACCCTCGGTGAACAGACGACCGCCTCCGGAACCGCACGCTACGTCGATTCCTCCGTCGAGCGGCTGCAGGTCCGGGTGACCGGGGCCGATCGGGATCGCTATGTGGTGACCTGCAACGGTTTCCCGCTGCCGCTGGTCGCGGCCGGGCGGGCGGATGTGCAGGTGGCGGGCGTGCGCTATCGCGCGTGGCAGCCGCCGGAATCGCTGCATCCGACGATCACCGTCGACGCGCCCCTGGTCTTCGATGTCATCGAACTGGAGAGCGGTCTGTCCCGCGGCGGCTGCACCTATCACGTGAGCCATCCCGGCGGCATGTTCTATGCCGGGCCGCCGGTGAATTCGGTGGTGGCGCAATCCCGGCGCAATCGGCGATTCGAATCCACCGGGCATACCCCGGGCCGGGTGGATATCGCGGATTTGCGTGCCAAAATGGCCATACAGGCGACAGATGTCGGCGCGCCCGGAATACTCGATCTGCGGAGGGCGCGGACCGTGTGGGGCATCGTCGGCGATCGATAGGCATACCCGGGGAAGTGGTAGCGGTGACAGTGCTCGACGCGGTGCCGCCCGGGGACGCCACGCCCGACGAACCGGACCGGTGGACCGCCCTGGCCGCGCGGCGCGAGGTGCTCGAGGAATTCGCGAATTACCGTGCCGCCGCGGCCGATACCGGTGCCCGGGACGCGTGCGGGCTGCCCACCGGCGGCTTCTACGACGAACTGGTGGATCGCGGCGGCCGCCTGCGCGGCATGTGGGCCGATCTGTCCGCCGACCTCCTCGACCAGGGCCGCGAGGGTCTGCACCGCATCGACGAACGGGTCCGGCGGCTCATCGAGGACGACGGCATCACCTACACCGAGCTCACCACCTCCGAGGAGCCCGCCGCCCCGTCGCCCTGGCGGCTGGACCCGATCCCGCTGCTGCTCTCCGACACCGACTGGGCCGAGCTGGAATCCGGTGTCGTGCAACGCTCCCGGCTGCTCGACGCGGTCCTGGCCGACGTGTACGGCCCGCGCCGCACCCTCACCGAGGGCCTGCTCCCGCCGCGGATCGTCTTCGCGCATCGTGGGTATGTGCGTGCGGCCCACGGTATTTCGCTGCCCGGAGCACATCAGCTGTTCCTGCACGCCTGCGATGTGAGCCGTTGGGGCGACGGCGGTTTCCGGGTACTCGCCGACTGGGCGCAGGCCCCGTCGGGCGCGGGCTACGCGCTGGCCGACCGCCGCGTGGTCTCCGCCGCCATCCCGGAGGCGTTCGAACTGGCCAGCCCGCGCCCGCTAACCCCCTTCGTGCGCGCCATGCGGCTGATGCTCATCGAGGCCGCCCCGCGGGCCGCCGACGAGGATCCGACCGTGGTGGTGCTGAGCCCGGGCGTGCACTCCGAAACCGCTTTCGATCAGGCATATCTGGCGTCGGTCCTGGGTTTCCCGCTGGTGGAGAGCGCCGACCTGGTGGTGCGGGACGGCCACTTGTGGATGCGGTCGCTGGGCACCCTGGAACGGGTCGACGTGGTGCTGCGCCGCGTGGACGCCGAATTCTCCGATCCCCTGGACCTGCGCCCGGATTCACGGCTGGGCGTGGTCGGCCTGGTGGAGGTGCTGCGCCGGGGCGCGGTCACGGTCGTCAACACCCTGGGCAGCGGGCTGCTGGAGAACCCGGCGCTGGCCACCTTCCTGCCCCGGCTGTCGCGGCGGCTGCTGGACGAGGACCTCGAAGTGCCCAGCATCGAATCCTATTGGGGTGGGGACGATTCCGAGCGGACCAAGCTTTCCGCCAACCTGCATCGCCTGATCCTGCGCTCCGCGGTGGACGACACCACGGTCTTCGGCCCCCTCCTCACCGCCGTGCAGCGCGCGGAATGGCGGGCCCGCATCGAGACCGAGGGCTGGAAATGGGTCGGGCAGGAACCGGCGCGCTTCTCGATCGCACCCGCCGTCGACGGCTCCGGCGGGCTGGCCGCCGCACCCGTGGCCGTCCGGCTGTTCTCCCTGGCCGGACGGGTCGGATACCGCGTCATGCAGGGCGGTCTGGGGCAACTGCACCAGCGCGGCGGACCCGACGGCATGATCGGTGAGGCCGCCGCCAAGGATGTCTGGGTGCGCGCGGCCCCCGCCGCCGTCCCGGCCGTGCCGGCCGTCGAGGTGCCCGCACCCGAAGTGCCCGAGGAACGCGAGCGCCGGGTGGCCTTCGCCGGAGTCGTGGATGTGGTCAGCTCCCCGCGCGTGCTCAACGACCTGTTCTGGCTGGGCCGCTACGGCGAGCGCGCCGAGGTCACCCTGCGCCTGCTCAGCGCCATCCACGACCGCCACCAGGACTACCGCTACCGGCCCTGGATGGAGGGGGCGGAGGCCATGCCCGTGCTCATGGCCGCCCTCGGCCGCATGACCGGCAGCGCCCCGCCCGCACCGAGACGGCCTGCCGGACAGCGCGATACCGCCGAGCGCCGGCGCACCCGGCAGAGGCAGTCGCAGTCGCAGGACCGCTCCGGAACCCAGTCCCAGACCCAGACCGGGGCGCAGCCGTCGCGTCGCCGCGAGTACTCCGACGAGCCGACCGTGCCGATCGCCCTGCCCGGCGCGTCCCGGCGGGATCACGACTATCTGGTCTCGCTCACCGTCGACCGCGAGCTCGCCGGTTCCGTCGCCTACTCCGTGGAGCGCTACGCGAAAGCCGCACGCGCCGTCCGCGATCAACTCTCACCCGACACCTGGATGGTGCTCGGCTCCATCGACCGCGCCCTGTCCGAATACCGTGGCACCCACGGCGATCGCGGCGCCGCGCTCTCCACCGTGCATTCCCGCGCCCTGTCCGGTCTGCTCGCGCTCACCGGCATCGACGCGGAATCGACGGTGCGCGACACCGGTTGGCACGTCCTGGACATCGGCCGCCGCATCGAGCGCGCCCTGACGCTGTCGGCGCTGCTGAACTCCGCGCTCACCGACACCTATCCGCCCGAGGTCGGCCGGGTGGTGACCGACGCCGTGCTGCAGGCCACCGTCTCCGCGGTGAGTTACCGCCGCCGCCACCGGGATTCGGTTCGCATCGCCGCCGTCGCCGGGCTGCTGCTGTTCGACGAACACAATCCGCGCTCGCTGGCCTATCAGCTGGAGCGCCTGGACGACGACTTCTTGGCCCTGCCCGCCGCCTCCGGATCCTCACGCCCGCAACGGCTCCTGTCCGACGCCCAGCGCATGCTGCGCCGCCTCGACCCCGCCGACCTCGAGGCCACCGACGCCGAGGGCCGCCGCACCGAACTGGCCGAACTGCTCGACGGCGTCCATCTGCGCCTGCGCAAGCTCTCCGAATCCTTCGAGGCCACCCGGCTCTCGGTGCCGCGCGAGATCCAGCCCCTGTGGGGCTCCACCCGGGTGGTGGGCTGATGCGCCGCTACCGGGTGCTGCACCGCACCGTCTACGTGTACTCCGATGTGGTCACCAGCTCTTACGGGCGTGCCTATCTCACACCGCGCGACTTTCCCGGGCAGCGCCTGCTCACCCACGACATCCGGGTCGACCCGGTGCCCTCGGACCGGTCCGTCGGCACCGACGTCTACGACAACACCACCCTCTACTTCCACGTCACCGCCGAGCACCGCCGCCTCGAGGTGACCGGCGAATCCCTGGTCGAGGTCGATCCGCCGGACGGCGACGGCGTGCGAACACCCTGGGAGCGGGCCCGCCCCGATGTCGGAAACGGCCCGCTCGCAGTCGAATTCACCCTCGACCTCACCCCGCCCGAGATCACCGCCGAGGTCGCCGCCTACGCCGCGGAATCCTTCCCGCCCGGCCGCCCGCTGCTGGAGGCGGTGCGGGAACTGACCACCCGCATCCATACCGACTTCACCTACGAGTCCGGCTCCACCACCGTCAGCACCAGCGTCGCCGACGTCTTCGCCGAGCGGCGCGGCGTCTGCCAGGACTTCGCCCGCCTCGCCATCGCCTGCCTGCGCTCCCGCGGCCTGGCCGCCCGCTACGTCTCCGGCTACCTGTCCACCGACCCGCCCCCGGGCAAGGAACGCATGGTCGGCGCGGACGCCACCCACGCCTGGGCCGACGTCCGGCTCCCCGGCGAGAACGGTGGGGCGGCCCGCTGGATCGGCTTCGACCCCACCAACAACCAGTTCGCCGACGACCGCTACGTGACCGTCGCCTGGGGCCGCGACTACGCCGACGTCCCGCCCCTGCGCGGCATCATCTACACCGACGCCAAGGAATCCACCATCACTGTTTCGGTGGATGTCGCCCCGATAGAGGTCTAGCCGATGCGCGATTTCACCTGTCCCCGCTGCGGTCAGCAACTGGCCTTCGAGAACACCGTCTGCCTGGGCTGCGGCAGCGACCTCGGCTTCAGCCTCGACGCCCGGGCCCTGCTCCCCGTCGATCCCGAGACCTCCGCCATGTGCGCGAACCAATATGTGGCCCAATGCAACTGGCTGGTCCCGGCCCCGCCCCCCGGCCTCGCCCCCGAACTCTGCGCCTCCTGCCGCCTGACCCGCGTCCGCCCCGGCGAACAGGAGGACAAGTGGCTCGAGGCCTTCGCCGCCGCCGAGGCCGCCAAGCGCCGCCTGGTTCTGGAGCTGACCGAACTGGGGCTGCCCCTGACCGACCGCACCGCCGACCCCGACCACGGCCTGGCCTTCGATCTGCTCTCCAGCGCGGACGAGACCGTCACCACCGGCCACGAGCACGGCGTCATCACCCTCGACCTGGCCGAGGGCGACGTCCTGCACCGCGAACGGCTGCGCCTGGAAATGGACGAGCCCTACCGCACCCTGCTCGGCCACCTGCGCCACGAGATCGGCCACTACTACTTCGAGGTGATCGTCGCCGAGGACGATCTGGACCGCTTCCGCGAACTGTTCGGCGACCCCTTCGCCGACTATCAGGCCGCCCTCGATCGCCACTACGCCGAGGGCGCCCCGCCCGGCTGGGAGGACACCCACGTCTCCGCCTACGCGGCCATGCATCCCGCCGAGGACTGGGCCGAAACCTTCGCCCACTACCTGCACATCCGCGACACCCTCGACACCGCGGCCGCCTTCGGCTTCGCCCCGGCCGCAGCCGCTCTCGACCGCCCGCCGATCGGCGACGCCGCGTTCGACCGCATCATCGAACTCTGGCTGCCCCTGGTCTGGGCCCTCAATATGATGAATCGCGCCATGGGCCACCGGGATCCGTATCCCTTCGTGCTGGCGGACCCGGTGCTGCGCAAAATGCGCTTCATTCACGAACTCTGCGTGGCGGCCGCGCAGGGGTGACACACTCGGACCGTGTCGGCTCCTACCTTCGGTGTGGCCCCCGCCTCCCCGCCTTCCGGGCTTCTATCGCCCGCATGTAAACTCGTGATCACCATGCAGCGGGCCCTTCTTCTCCTCGGCCGCCGCGACGGGTTCTGATACGGACCGGCTCCCGTCGCGGGGATTTGCCGCGCCGGTCTACCCATACCTGGGATCCAGCCACACCCTCGGAGATAAATCGCCATGTCCCCCGCTGACGCCTTCGTATCCGGCACGCGCAACATCACCCCGCCCTCCAAGCCCGCGCCCGCCGACCAGCCCGCCTGGAATGCGCAGAAGAACTCCTCCATGCCGGTCTTCCGGTACCGGCCCTTCGCCGAAGAGGTCGAGCCGATCGCGCTGCCCGACCGCACCTGGCCGGACAAGATCATCGACCGCGCGCCCGGCTGGTGCGCCGTGGACCTGCGCGACGGCAACCAGGCGCTGATCGATCCGATGAGCCCCGCCCGCAAGCGCCGCATGTTCGACCTGCTGGTGCGCATGGGCTACAAGGAGATCGAGGTCGGCTTCCCGTCCGCGTCGCAGACCGACTTCGACTTCGTCCGCGAGATCATCGAAGACGGTGCGATTCCGGACGACGTCACCATCCAGGTGCTGACCCAGTGCCGCGCCGAGCTGATCGAGCGCACCTTCGAGGCCTGCGACGGCGCGCCGAACGTGATCGTGCACTTCTACAACTCGACCTCGATCCTGCAGCGCCGCGTGGTGTTCCGCGCGGACCGGGCCGCGGTCAAGAAGATCGCCACCGACGCCGCGACCCTGTGCCTGGAGATCGAGAAGCGCTACCCGGACACCAACTGGCGCTACGAGTACAGCCCCGAGTCCTACACCGGCACCGAGCTGGACTACGCCCGCGAGGTGTGCGACGCGGTCTCCGAGATCATCGCGCCGACCCCCGAGAAGCCGCTGATCATCAACCTGCCCGCGACCGTGGAGATGGCGACCCCGAACGTCTACGCCGACTCCATCGAGTGGATGAGCCGCAACCTGGCTCGCCGCGACTCCATCGTGCTGTCGCTGCACCCGCACAACGACCGCGGCACCGCCGTCGCCGCCGCCGAACTGGGCTACCAGGCCGGCGCGGACCGCATCGAGGGCTGCCTGTTCGGCAACGGCGAGCGCACCGGCAACGTCTGCCTGGTCACGCTGGGCATGAACATGTTCTCCCGCGGGGTGGATCCGCAGATCGACTTCTCCGACATCGACGAGATCCGCCGCACGGTCGAGTACTGCAACCAGCTGCCCGTCGCCGAGCGCCACCCCTACGGCGGCGACCTGGTCTACACCGCCTTCTCCGGCTCGCACCAGGACGCCATCAACAAGGGCCTGGACGCCATGAAGGCCGCCGCCGACGCGCAGGGCGCCGACGTGGACGACATCGTGTGGGAGGTCCCGTACCTGCCCATCGACCCGAAGGACGTGGGCCGCACCTACGAGGCCGTCATCCGGGTGAACTCGCAGTCCGGCAAGGGCGGCGTGGCCTACATCATGAAGACCGATCACGGGTTGGTGCTGCCGCGCCGCCTGCAGATCGAGTTCTCGCAGGCCGTGCAGAAGATCACCGACGGCGAGGGCGGCGAGGTCACCCCGAAGGAGATGTGGGACGTCTTCTCCGAGGAGTACCTGACCCCGATCCTGCCGCTGGAGCGCATCCGGCAGAAGGTCACCGCGTCGGAGACCGACGGCGGCGTCGACCACATCGAGGCCGTGGTCAAGGTGGACGGCGTCGAGCACGCCATCTCCGGTGAGGGCAACGGCCCGCTGGCCGCCTTCGTCGACGCGCTGGCCACCATCGACTACGACGTGCGAGTGCTGGACTACAGCGAGCACGCCATGTCCTCCGGCGACGACGCCCAGGCCGCGGCCTATGTCGAGGTCGCCATCGGGGACCAGGTCACCTGGGGCGTGGGCATCGCCACCTCGATCACGACCGCCTCGCTGCGCGCGGTCGTTTCGGCGGTCAACCGCGCCGCCCGCAAGGGCTGAGTGAAAGCGCAGGTAGGAGAGCCCGTCTCGACTTCGTCGAGGCGGGCTCGCCGCGTCTGGAGGGCTCGAGAATGCTAGCGTTGGGACGCAATAGCGCCGAGCTCTCTGTTCGAGCTGTCGAGCAGATGGGGGACACGTGACCACGAAAGATCAGAATTCGACCTCGAAGCCCGCGGAGGCCGAGGACGTCGACGACGCCGTCAAGGCGTCCGAGCCGGACGAGTCCGCCGAGGTGAAGGAATCCGGGACCGACTCCGAGGAGCAGGCGGCCGGGTTCTTCCCGCCGGTGCCGGATTCGATCGACCACACCGTTCACCTGGCCGGTGGGCCGGGGCAGTTCCCCGGGCCCTACGGTCCGGGTGCGCCCGACGGCGGCAATCCCTTCGCGCCCGGTGGGCCCGGACCCTACGGTGCGCCGGGCTTCGCGCCGGGCGGCGGCTTCCCGCCGCCGGACGCCGGTCAGTTCGCGCCCCCGCCGAATCCCGGTGCGCACAACGGCTTCCCGCCGCCCGCACCGCTGGGCGAGGTCGTGGACCACACGCCCTACGGCGAGATCCGGCAGGAGATCGGCAGCGACGGCATGGTGCGGCGGGTGTTCCCCGAGCAGCCGGGTCCCTCCGGCGACGGCGAGAATCCCGGGGAGCCGGGACATTTCGGCGGACCGGGCCAGCCGGGCCAGTTCGCGCCGTCCAATGACCAACCGGGCGGGCCGATCTACAGCTGGTCGCCGCCCCCGGCCGCGCCGCCGCAGCACACTCAGCCGCCGCAACCGCAGGTGGGCTTCCAGCCGGGCTGGAATCCCCAGCAGCAGCAGGGTTTTCCGCAGCAACCCCAGCCGCCGCAGGGCGGGTTCGGTCAGCAGTACGGCCAGCAGCCGATGCCGCCCGGGCATTCGGTCAACGACCTGAACCTGTTGAAGCGGGCCAAGCGCGCGCCGCGCAGCGGGTGGCGGCGCGCCGTGCACAAGGCCTCCGGCGGTGCCATCAACCCCGGCGAGTCGGCCGCGGATGTGGTGTACCGGCAGCTGGTGGACCGGGTGAACCAGCCGGTGCGCGGGGACTACCGGATCGCCATCCTGTCGCTCAAGGGCGGCGTCGGAAAGACCACCACCACGGTCGGTCTCGGCTCCACCTTCGCCTCGCTGCGCGGTGACCGGGTGATCGCCATCGACGCCAACCCCGACCTCGGGACGCTGGCCCACCGCGTGCCCCGGCAGACCCGCTCCACGGTGCGAAACCTGTTGGAGGACGGGCACATCAGCCGGTACTCCGATGTCCGGGCGCACACCTCGCAGGCGCCCAGCCGCCTGGAAGTGCTTGCGTCCGAGCAGGATCCGGCGGTGTCGGAGGCGTTCTCGGAGGCGGACTACCGCAAGGCCATCGGCATCCTGCAGCAGTTCTACAACATCATCCTCACCGACTGCGGCACCGGCCTGATGCACTCGGCCATGTCCGGCGTGCTGGATATGGCGAGCTCGCTGGTGCTGGTCACGTCCCCGGCCATCGACGGCGCGCGCAGCGCCTCGGCCACCCTGGACTGGCTCGACCACCACGGCTACCACAAGCTGGTGGAGCGAACGGTGGTGGTGGTCAACGCTTCTCGCAAGGGTTCCTCCACGGTGGACCTGGACCAGCTGCGCAAGCTGTTCCTCGACCGCACCCGCGCGGTGCAGGTGGTGCCCTTCGACGATCACCTGGCCGAGGGCGCGGAGATCGACCTCGAACTGGTCGGCAAGCCCACCCGGCGCGCCCTGCTGGAACTGGCCGCCATGGTCGCCGACGACTTCGGCTATCACGCTGCCCAGCAAGGCTTCCCGCCCCAGGGCGGCTTCCAGCAGCAGCCGCCGCAGGGCGGATTCCAGCCGCCGCAGGGCGGTGGCTACCCGCCGCAGGGCGACGGCTTCCACCCGCAGGGCTGACCTGCGAACAGCGAAATGCCCCGCGGTTCAACCGAACCGCGGGGCATAGTTCGTCGTGGGTCAGGCGTGGACCAGCGGGGCCAGCGCGCGACCGGCCAGCTCGACCGCGCCCGCCTCGTGGCCGTTGGTGACCATGTTGACGATGATGCCGTCGATGCCGTGGTCCAGCACGCGGGCCTGGATCTGCTCGGCGACCTCGTCGGGTGTCCCGACGAACTGGCGGTCGGCGGGGGTGTTGCGCAGCGCCTCGGCCGGCAGCGCGGACAGGTCGGCGATACCCATGCGGGCGAGCAGTTCGGCCTGGGTCTTGCGGGCCCGGTCGCCGTCCTCGTCGACGATGACGAAGGCCAGGAAGCTGGTCTCGAGGGTCTTCGGATCGCGGCCCGCCTCGTCCAGCCGGGCGTGCAGCGCGTCGAGCTTGCGCGGGAGCTCCGAGGCATTGCAGATGATGTTGAGGTGATCGGCGAAGCGGGCCGCCAGCGCGAACGTCTTCTTCTCACCGCCGCCGCCGAGCATGATCGGCAGATCGTCGCGCACCCGCGGCTCGTTCATGGCGTTCTCGGTGCGGTACCACTTGCCGTCGAAGGTGGAGTGCTGCCCGCGCAGCATCGGCGTGATGATCTCGAGGGCCTCCTCGAGCTTCTCGAACCGCTCGGTGAACGTCCCGAAGTCGTACCCGTAGGCCTTGTGCTCGAGCTCGAACCACCCGGCCCCGATGCCCAGCACGGCCCGTCCCCGGCTCACCACGTCCAGCGTGGTGACCGTCTTCGCGGTCAGCGCGGGATTCCGGTAGGTGTTGCCGGTCACCAAGGCGGACAACTGGATTCGCTCGGTCGACGCGGCCAGCCCGGACAGCGCGCTGTACGCCTCCAGCATCGGCTCCTCGGGCGCGCCCAGCAGCGGCAGCTGATAGAAGTGGTCCATCACGAAGGCCGCGTCGAAACCGGCCGCCTCGGCCTCGCGCGCCTGCGCCGCCACCGCCGGGAAGAGATCCCGAGGAGCGACCCCGTAGCTGAAGTTCGGCATCTGATACCCGAGTCGAATGCTCATGCCGCAAACGCTAGAACTTGGAGTGCACTCCAAGTCAACAGGTGATTATTCGGCACCGGTCGCCCGGCGGGCCGCGGCCTGGAAGGCGGCGATGACCATGGCCACGGCGGGCCGCTTGTCGGCGTGCGGGCGGATGGCGAGGTCGTAGACGCGGGCGGCCCGGACCCCGGCCAGACGCAGCATGACCAGGTGGGGGTGGCGCACGGCGTAGCGGGGCATGAGGGCGACCGCGTAGCCGGTGGCGACGAGGGCCTCGATCACGGCGAATTCGTTGAGGCGCTGAGCGATTCGCGGTTGGACGCCGGTCACCGTGGCGATGGAGCGCAGGACGTCGTCGACGGGGAAGCCGGTGCGGACGCTGATCCAGGTCTCGTCGGCGAGTTCGGCGGGCACGACCGCGCCCTGGCGGGCCAGGCGGTGGTCGGGGGCGACCACCACGTCGATCGGTTCACGCATGAGGATCCGGGACGCCACGCGCGGTCCGCCGAGCGAGGGCGCGCGTTCGTCGCGATGCGTGAGCACCACGTCGTAATCGGCCAGCAACCGCGGCACCTCGCTGGAGGGCACGTCCTCGTCGCTGGCGATCACCTCCACGCCACTGTCCTCGAGTTCCGCGAGCACATGCGGCAGCAGCAGGGCCGCACCCGACGGGAACAGTGCCACCCGCACCCGCCCGCGCGGTGATCCGCGGTACTCGGCCATCTCCGTGACCGCGCGTTCCATGGCTTCGAGCACCTCGTCGGCCCGCACCACCAACGCCCGGCCCGCATCGGTGAGCCGCACCCGCCGCCCGTCCGGTTCGAGCAGCGCGACCCCGGCCTCCCGGGCCAGCGCCTTGAGTTGCTGCGACACGGCCGAAGGAGTCATCGACAACGCCTCGGCCACCGCGGCAACCGTCCCGCGATCGGCCAGTTCGCGGAGCACGCGCAACCGTTCGAGAGACATGAGGGGTCCCTCGGCCCGGCCGGAGTCCGGACGGGCCGACGCGCTGGCTCCCGCGGGCCCGGGATCGTCATCCGCAGTGGTGGATTCCGCCCCGGCCGCCCGGGGTGTGCCCACGCGCCTCACCCGGGCAGAGGTGTCGCGGGCGGCCACCGACGGCGCCGAAGGCGTTGCGGGGCCGCTATTCTCGGCAGCCGGATCGGTGCTGTCCGCACCGCCGGAGCCGCCGCCCGAGTTGTCCGGGGTGACCGCGGTCCGCGGGGTCGATACCACTCGCCTCGCGCGAGTCGGGGTGCTCGGCGGGGTGCCGGTCCGGACTCGGGTCGGGCCATCGCTCACAACTATGGGTTCGTGTTTCCCGGTCGGCGTCGCGGGCTCCTGCGTGGATTCGCCCGGTGTGCCACGGTGGACGCGGCGTGGGGGTGGGATGGGTCGGGGCGGGTCGGGCTGTGGCACTGTTCAGTTGTACTACATTGTTGTTGCAGAATTATTCGATTGTGCTTACCTATTAGCCAACGCAAGATTTTCGGCATGACCAATCGTGATCGACTGATCGGCCTGGCCGTCGTGGTGCTGTGGGGCCTGAACTTCCTGGCCATTCATATCGGCCTGGAGCACTTCCCGCCGTTCTTCTTCGCGGGCCTGCGCTTCGTCGTGATCGCGATTCCGGTGCTGCTGTTCGTGCCGCGGCCGCGGGTGCCGTGGAAGTGGCTGCTGCTGTACGGGCTGGGTTTCGGGATTCTGCAGTTCGCGTTCCTGTTCACCGCCATGCGGGCGGGCATGCCGACGGGACTGTCCTCGCTGGTGCTGCAGTCGTCCGCGCCGTTCACCGTGCTGCTGGGTGCGATCTTCCTGCGGGAGCGGCTGCGCGGCATTCAGCTGGCGGGCATCGCGGTGGCCATCGCGGGGGTGGCCGTGATCGGTTGGGACCGTTCGCATCACGCGGCCCTGCTGCCGGTGCTGCTGACCCTGCTCGGCGGCCTGGGCTGGGCCTTCGGCAATATCGGATCCCGTTTGGCCGCAGCGCAATCGGAGAACGTGAACCCGCTGCACCTCACGCTGTGGATGGCCGTGGTGCCGCCGATCCCCATGTTCACGCTGTCCGTGCTGACCGAGGGCCCCACGACGGGATGGAACGACCTGATCTCGTCCTTCTCGTCCACCGGCTGGCCCGCCTTCGCGGCCCTCGCCTACATCGTGCTGCTGGGCACCATCGCCGGTTCGGGCCTGTGGACCTACCTGATGGCCCGGTACCCGGCGGGCATGGTGGCTCCGCTGTCGCTGGCCGTGCCGGTGGTGGGTATCCCCGCCTCGTGGGTCTTCCTGCACGAGACCCCGACCGCGCTGTCCCTGATCGGGGCCGCGATCGTGCTCGCCGGCGCGTTCACTGCGACGTCGCCCGGCCGTCGCATCGCTCGACCCGCCGAGACGACACGCCGGGTCGAAAAGGACTCTGATCTCGTCGACGCCTAGCCGAAGAACCCGATTTGCTGGAGTTAGGCCAGAAATCGGGTCCTCGGCATAGAAATTTCCACCCCAACCGACCATCTGTCTGCGACAGCTCCTTAGGATGCGGACCAGGCGTGGGAGGTAACGGGTATGGCAGGACAACGTTTGTCCGTCACGCGGCGCTCAGTGCTGCGTGGAGCGGTGGCGGCCGGGGCGATGGCGGGGGCGGTGGCGGCGGGGGCCGCCACGCCGACCGCGGCCCGGGCCGACACCGGACGTCGGGTGGCGGTGCTGGGCGGCGGTGTCGCGGGACTCACCGCGGCCCACGAACTGGCCGAACGCGGCTTCGAGGTGACCGTCTACGAACGGCGGGCCCTGGGCGGCAAGGCCCGCAGCATCGCGGTGCCGGGCAGCGGCAAGGACGGGCGACCGGAACTGTGGGGTGAGCACGGATTCCGGTTCTTCCCCGGTTTCTACCGCCACATTCCCGACACCATGCGGCGAATCCCGTTCGCGGGCAACGCCAACGGTGTGTGGGACAACCTGGTCGCCGCCCCGGAGGCGCGATTCTCGCGCACGGGCGCGGACGACACCATCATCCCGATGGGCAAGTTCGGCAAGATCTGGTCCACCCCGGACGACTTCCGGGAGACGGTCGGCTCGGCCATCGCGACCTCCACCAATATGGGCATGGCGGACGCCTTCTACTTCGCCCAGCGCCTGCTGGTCTTCAACTCCAGCTGCGACGCCCGCCGCTACGGCCAGTGGGACCACGTCTCCTGGCGCGACTACGTGGGTGCGGGCAAGCGCTCCAACGAATTTCGCATGCTGCTCTCCCGCACGCTCACCACACTGCTGGTGGCCGCCAAGGAGGACAAGGCCAGCACGCTCACCATCGGCACCATGGGCGAGCAGTTCCTGGGCAACCCGCTCGAGGTCGGCAATGACGGCGCCCTGGACCGACTATTGAACGGGGCCACCAACGAGGCCTGGATCGACCCGTGGGTCAACCGGCTGAAGGATCTCGGCGTCACCTTCGTCAACGCCGAGGTTCGCGGTCTGGACCTGGACGGGGCCCGGATTTCCGGTGCCCGGGTGGTGGATTCGACCGGCGCGGCCCAGACGGTCGCCGCCGACCATTTCGTGAGCGCCATGCCGGTGGAGGTGGCCCGCACCCTGTGGACGCCCGAAATCCTGTCGCTGCGACCGGAATTGGCGGGCATGAACCAGCTGACGGTGGACTGGATGACCGGCATCCAGTTCTTCCTGCGCAGCCGCACCGATATCGCGCGCGGCCATGTGGCCTACGTCGACTCCCCGTGGTCGCTGACTTCCATTGCGCAGGGCCAGTTCTGGAATCGCACCCCGGTCACCGGCCTGGGCGACGGCACCGTGCAGGACTGCCTCTCGGTCGACATCTCCGACTGGAACACCCCCGGCATGCTCTACGGCAAAACCGCCAAGGAATGCAGCCCCGACGAGATCGCCCGCGAGGTGTGGGCGCAGCTGAAGGCGCACCTCAACGATCGCGCGGACCTGCTGCGCGACGGTGACCTGCACTCCTGGTTCCTCGACACCGGAATCGCCTGGGACGCCGCGCAGCAGCGCAACACCAATGCCGACCCGCTGCTGATCAATACAGCGGGCTCCTGGGCGCTGCGCCCGGAATCGCATGCCGATTCGCTCCCGAACCTGTATCTGGCCGGCGATTACGTGCGCACCAATGTGGATCTGGCCACCATGGAGGGCGCGTCCGAGGCGGCCCGCACCGCGGTGAACAAGCTGCTGGATGTGACCGGTTCGGATGCCCCGCGCTGCAAGCTGTTCACCCTCTACCGCAGCGAGGTCCTGGAGCCGTTCCGGCAGCTGGACGCGGCCCGCTACGCGGCGGGACAACCAAATATGTTCGACGCCTAGCGCGATTTCACGTTGAATCGAAGGCATGAGTGAGATCACGGACCCCGTCGAACTGCGCGAACTGCTGGGCGAGGTCGCCTGGCGACCGAAGAACAAGGTCCGTGACTCCCTGCACGCCCACGATCGCGAGTGGATCGCGGCTACGCCGTTCGTGGTCGTGGCCACCAGCGACGCGGACGGAAACTGCGACGCCTCGCCCAAGGGCGATCCGGCCGGCTTCGTGAAGGTGCTGGACGACAAGACCATCGCCATCCCCGAGCGGCCCGGAAACCGGCGTGCCGACGGCTATTTCAATATCTTGAGCAACCCGCACGTCGGCGTGCTGTTCATGATTCCGCGCCGCGGCGACACCCTGCGCATCAACGGCCGGGCCCGCCTGGTCCGCGACGCTCCCTACTTCGAGGACATGACGGTCAAGGGGCATCGCCCGATCCTGGCCATCGAGGTCGCCATCGATCAGATCTTCTTCCACTGCGCCAAGGCCTTCATGCGCAGCTCGCTGTGGGATCCCGAGCGGTGGCCCGAGGACACGCTGCCCAGCGCGGCCCGGATGGCCAAGGACGTGATGCCCGCCGCCATGACCGAGACGGTGGAGCAGCTGGAGGAGTACTACGCGCCCGCCAACTACGAAAAGATGCTCTACAAGAGCTGATTGCGGCGGGAATCACCCCGTCGGCCGCGATGCCGCCCGCACGCCGCACTCGCGGTCCCCATAAACTCGCGTCGTGGCAGACATCTCGATGCGCGGACAGCTGGCGCTGCGGGCGGCGACGGCCGCGTCGTGGGCCTCCCGGCGGGCCGGGCGCGGCAACGGCTCCATGATCGGCGGGCTGATCGCGCTGAAGATCGACCCCTCGCTCATGGCGCAGCTGGGTCGCGGCAAGCGCACGGTGCTGATCACCGGCACCAATGGCAAATCCACCACCACCCGGATGACCACCGCCGCGCTCCAGACCCTCGGCCGGGTCGCCACCCAGGCCGACGGCGCGAACATGGATGCCGGGATCGTGGCCGCGCTCACCGCGCACCGCGCCGCGCCGCTGGCGGCCATCGAGGTCGACGAGCTGCACCTGCCGCACGTGGCCGACGCGCTCAACCCGTCGGTCGTGGTGTTGCTGAACCTGTCCCGCGACCAGCTCGACCGGGTCGGCGAGATCAATATGATCGAGCGCCGCCTGCGCGAGGGCATGGCCCGGCATCCCGCGGCCGTGCTCGTCGCCAACTGCGACGACGTGCTGGTGACCTCCATCGCCTACGACCATCCGAATGTGGTGTGGGTGTCGGCCGGCAGCGGCTGGTCGGTGGACGCCACCAGCTGCCCGCGCAGCGGCGAGCCCATCGTGTGGGAGGGCGAGCACTGGTACAGCACGGGAGCGGATTTCCAACGTCCCGAACCGCAGTGGCGGGTCGACGAGCAGGGGCTGCACGGCCCCGACGGCCTGGAAATCCCGCTGTCCCTTGCGCTTCCGGGACGCGCCAACCGTGGCAATGCCGCGCAGGCCGTGGCGGCCGCGGTCGCGCTGGGAGCCGATCCGGTGCGGGCGGCGCAGGCCACCGGCACCGTCCGCGAGATCGCGGGCCGCTACCGCAGCGTCGACGTGGACGGCCGCAGCACCCGCATGCTGCTGGCCAAGAATCCCGCCGGCTGGCAGGAGGCGCTGTCCATGATCGACCCGGCCGCAACGGGTCTGGTGATCGCGGTCAACGGCCAGGTGCCCGACGGCGAGGATCTGTCCTGGCTGTGGGACGTGCGCTTCGAGCACTTCGAGGGCACCCAGGTGGTGGCCGCAGGCGAGCGCGCCACCGATCTCGCGGTGCGCCTGACCTACGCCGGCGTCGAGCACACCACCGTGGCGGATCCCTTGCGCGCCATCGCGTCCTGCCCGCCGGGCCGCGTCGAGGTGCTGGCCAACTACACCGCGTTCCGCGACCTGAACCGCGACCTGGAGGCGGGCACCAAGTGAGCGAATCGACCATCCGCATCGGCCTCGTCCTGCCCGATGTCATGGGCACCTACGGCGACGGCGGCAATGCCGTCGTGCTGCGCCAGCGTGCCCGCATGCGCGGCCACGACGCCGAGATCGTCGAAATCCCGCTGACCGAGCCGGTTCCCAACTCGCTCGACGTCTACACCCTCGGCGGCGCGGAGGACTCGGCCCAGCGCCTGGCGACCCGCCACCTGCAGCGCTACCCGGGCCTGCAGGAGGCCGCCGGGCGCGGTGCGCCGGTGCTGGCCATCTGCGCCGCCATCCAGGTGCTCGGGCACTGGTACGAGACCTCCTCGGGCGAACGTGTCGACGGCGTCGGCCTTTTCGACGTCACCACCTCGCCGCAGGACAAGCGCGCCATCGGCGAGGTCGCCACCCAGCCGTTGATTCCTGGCCTCTCGCAGCCCCTCACGGGCTTCGAAAACCACCGGGGCGGAACCAAGCTCGGCGGGGACGCCAAGCCGCTGGGACGGGTCACCAAGGGCGTCGGCAACGGTGTGGGCGACGGCCTCGAGGGCGTCGTCCAGGGTTCGGTGCTCGGCACCTACATGCACGGCCCCGCCCTGGCCCGGAATCCGGAGCTGGCCGACTATCTGCTCTGCCGCGCCCTGGGCGTGGATTCGCTTCCGCCACTGGAGCTCCCCGAAGTCGATCAGCTCCGCCGCGAACGCCTGCGGGCCTGAGCGAATCGGGTATTTCCGCCAGACGGGTCGGCTGATCGTTGTGATGGGCGACGAACCTGTTGAGACACTGCCGACCGACCGGTAATCTCGCGCGCGGTCACGGACACAGAGGGAGGTGGCCGGTTGCGTAGACGCGCCGTGCTCAAGGCTGCCGGGATGGCGGCTCTGCTGGCGGGCGTCGGGACGGGGGCCGCCACGCGCGGCGCCGGGACCGCGTCGGCCAATCCGCTGTGGGACGCGCTGTTCCAGGCGTGGGTACCGGAAATCTTTGCGCCGCTACCGGATCCGCCCGAACACAGCGAGGCCATTGTCATCGGCTCCGGTTTCGGGGCCGCGGTGACGGCGCTGCGGCTGGCCGAGGCGGGCGTGCAGAACACGGTGCTGGAGCGCGGCTCGCGCTGGCCCAACGATCCGTGGCGCGAGATCTTCACCGGCGACGACCTGCCCGACGGGCGCGGCTTCTGGCATCGCACCAGCTTCACCGGCGTCACCAAGGTCCCCATGCCGTGCTCGGATTTCGGTGGCGTACTGGACGTCACGGAGTATCCGGGCATCGACGTATGGCGGGCCGCGGCCGTCGGCGGCGGCTCCATCGTGTTCACCGGGGCCATGGTCGCGCCGCCGAAGCATCTGTTCGACCAGGTCTTTCAGGGCGTGGTGAACTACGACGAACTGGACTCGGTCTACTACCCGCGGGTCCGGCAGATGCTGCGGCTGTCCACCATGCCCGCTGATGTGTACAACTCCGCGCCCTTCACCCACTCCCGGGTGTGGGATCAGCAGGTGCGAGCGGCGGGATACGACCCGCAGGCCAATGATTCGATCTTCAACTGGGATGTCATCCGTTCCGAGCTGGCGGGCGGCAGCCGCGCGTCGGCGACCGCGTCGCGCAGCAATCTCGGAAACTCCAACGGCGCCAAGTTCGACCTGAATCAGAACTACCTGCGCTACGCCGAGGGCACCGGCCGCTCGGCCATCTTCCCGGGCCACCGGGTCGACTCGATCGGCCAGGACGGCGGCGGCAAATACGTGGTCTCGGTGTCCAAGCTGGCGCCCACCGGCCAGGTGCTCGGCACCCGCACCCTGACCTGCGACCGCCTGTTCCTGGGCGCGGGCTCGGTGGGCACCTCCGAACTGCTGGTGCGCGCACAGGCCACCGGCACCCTGCCCAACCTCAACGAGCACGTCGGCGACGGCTGGGGCACCAACGGTGATGTGGTGCTGGCCCGCAGCATCAGCTCCCCGTCCATGACCGGCGGCGGCGTGCCCAGCGCCAGCCGCATCCTCGACGAGTCGGGCATGCCGCTGCAGCTCGAAAGCTGGTATGTGCCGGGCATTCCGGTCGACACCGGCGCGATCGCCTCGCTGGGCATCGTGCTGGATCCGACCCGCGCCCGCTTCGGCTACGACCGCGCGAGCAACGGCGTCGGACTGAGCTGGCCCAAGGCGGCCCAGGATCAGGTGGTGGCGGCCTGCCGGGCCGTGGATCACAAGGTCGCCCAGGCCGGCGGCTCGATGATGGACTACACGCCGATCGGCTATGACGCGCAAGGCTTCTTCACCGCGCACCCGCTCGGCGGCGCGGTGCTGGGGCGGGCCACCGACGGCAACGGGCGCGTCATCGGGCATCCCGGTCTGTACGTCATGGACGGCGCGGCCATTCCCGGCAGCACCGCCACGGTGAACCCGTCGCTCACGATCACCGCTGTGGCCGAACGCAATATCGAGGCCATCCTCCGCGCCGGGAGGTAGCCCGACCGCGGTGCCACGCCGCCTCGCCGGTCATTCGCGCCCATTACCCTGGCAGGACCGTTCGATGAGGAAGGGGTTGCCGTGGCCGCGCTCGAAGCGATCGGCGGAGTGCCGGGGGCACCGGAAGCGGACGAATTCCCGCACAAGCCACCGGCGCTGTGGACCGATTTCGTCATGCTGGCCCTCGCGGTGGTCTCGGTCGTGCTGGTCACCTGGGTGACGTTCTTCCCGGTCTCGGATCAGCACTACCGGATCATCCGCGTCGTCGACTACAGCATCTGCGGCGTCTTCCTCGCCGAATTCCTGTGGCGCTGGCGGCACGAGGGCTGGGGCTGGACCTTCCCCTTCGTCTACTGGTACGAGGTCCTCGGCATGATCCCGGTGACCAGCCCCTTCTTCCGCGGCTTCCGGCTGCTGCGGATAGTGGTGATCGTGGTCCGGCTGGGCCGGGTCGCCGACCGCGCCTTCGGCGACCGCATCACCGCGGCCGTGGTCAACCGTTCGGTGGGCGCGATCGTCGACGCGATCAAACGCCCGGTGACCGTGGCGGTGCTCGAGGAGGTCGCCGAGGTGTTGCGCACCGGCCACTACACCCGGAACATCGCCAGCGCGCTCGAGGAGAATCGCACCGAGATCGACCAGATGATCCTCGAGATCATCCGGCAGGACCCGCAATTGGGCCGGGTGCGCTACGTCCCGTTCCACGAGGAGATGATCCGCGGCATCGCCGACGCCAGTTTCCGCGTCGTCTTCCAGGTACTGGCCGACCCGCGCACCGACGAGCTGGTGGCGGACGCGCTGCGCGAGAACATCAATCAGATCCGGGAGGCCGTGCACGCGGGGGAGCGGGTGCCCGAGGCGATCGACCACCGCACGGCGCCACGCATTCCCTGAGCCTCAGTTCAGCCCGTGCCGGATGGCGTCGCGCGGCTGGGCGTACACCACCACCTCGAACACGATCAGCGCCAGCAGCACCGCGCACAGCACGCCCAGCGCGGCCAGGGCGGGCAGCACCCACGCGACCGGAATCAGGGCGAGCAGCGCCACCACCGCCACCACTCGCGGCGTCAGCAGCTTGCCGGTCGCGTAGTGCCGGAACCCGACCAGCGCGATCAGATACGCGATGACGCCGCCGTACAGCGCGAACAGCGGGATGCCGTGCAGCGCGTCGCTGAGCGAATGCCCCTGCGCCCCACCGACGTAGCTGAGCACCTTCTTCAAACCCAGTGCCATGGCCACGATTCCGGCGATCATCGGGTAGTGCCAGAAGGTGTAGCAGTTGCGGGCGATCTGGATCCGGCGCTCGCCTTGGGCCCGATGCATCGCATGCTCCACCACCAGCGCGGCCACGTCGAAGTAGGCCCACCACAGCAGGCCCGCCACCGCCAGACCCAGCATCGACCCCACGGTGATGGACCAGGAGATCGGCAGCCCGGCCACGCCGACGCCGATCTCCACGATGGATTCCCCCAGCGCGATGATGACGATCAGCCCGTACCGTTCGGCGAAATGCGAGGCGGAGTAGAGCCGCCACTCGTTGCCCGCGAAGAAGGTCCAGCCCATGTCCCAGGCCAGGGCGGCCAGCCACAGCGCCAGTTGCGCGGTGCCGGAGGTCATCGCGCCGATGACCAGCAGCACGCTGGCCACGCTGAGAGAGCCCGCGGCCCAGCGGATCACCTGGCGGCGCAGCTGCGCGTCGTGGGTGCTGGCCAGCCAGAACACGCTCAGGTGGATGAAGCGCACGGCCAGATACGCGATGACGAAGACCAGCGGCCCGTACCAGCCGCCGGGCAGATCGTGGAAGGCCTCGGGAATGGTGAGCGCGATGAGGAAGACCGCGCCCATGGCCACGAACATGGCCACCCGCGCTATGCCCTCGTCGGCCTTGATCACATTGCCGAGCCAGGAGTAGCCGATCCAGGCCCACCACAGCATGGTCAGGATCAGCAGGGCGCGCAGCAGATTGACCGCGGTGGTCTCGTGCGCGGCGAAGTCGGTGACCATGGTGAAGGCGAAGACGATCACCAGGTCGAAGAACAGTTCCAGCTGGGTCACCGAAGCGTCCTCGGCGACCGGCATCATGCGGGTGCGTGGGGAACCGGGCATGGGAGACATACTGCCCGGAAATTATCTACGCGGTACCGAAGCCCGGCTCGAAATTACGGCCGTAGTCGATACGCTGCGCGTATCCGGGCTGGGCGTAGCCGGGCTGGACATAGCTGCCGCCGGACTGCTCGAACTCGGTGGGCGCGGCTTCGGTGTAGGGCGCCTCCTCCACCTCGGCGAGTCCCTCGATGCCGGTGACGGCTTCGACGAAGGCGACGAAGTTGCTGATCATGGCGTCGCCCTCGCGGCGGGCGCTGCGCTTGAGCAGCATGCCGGGCGCGGGAATCGGCAGGTAGAGCTCGGAGTGGTACCAGACTTCGGTGGCGCCGTCCTCGGTCTCGGTGAGGTCGAACCAGCCCTTGCCGCCGGCGCCGGCGCTGGATTCGGAGACCTGCCATTCGACGCGGTTCTCGCTGCACTTGTACTCGACGACCTGCCGGTCGGGGCGGCCCATGAGATTGGCCGAGATGTAGACGCGTTTGGGACGGCCGGCCTTGTCCCGGGTGGCGACCCGGACGTCCTGATGGGAGGGGGACCAGTCGGGCATCTGCTCGACCATGAGCAACGCATCCATCACCTGTCCGGGATCGATGTCGATGACGAACCGGTGATCAGTCTTCGTGCGCATATCTACCCTTCCATTCGGGGACCGATTGTGACCAGCGTCGCTCGGAGAGTCAACTGTGCCTCCTGCCGCTTTCTACCGACTGGTCAGTCTTGTTGGACCGATTTTCCCTGCCTGACATGGGAATCCACCTAGACTGGAACGCGGTCGCAAATACTTGGGAGGCCGCGATGAAATACGCGGAGATTCTGGCCCAGAACCGTGACGCCATGACCGCCAAGCGCGTCTTCGGCGAGCCCACCGAATCCGGCGGCGTCACAGTGATTCCCGTCGCCTCGGTCGGCGGTGGCGGAGGCGGGGGCGGCGGTGGTCCGTCCGAGGGGGAGCAGGGTGAGGGCGTCGGATTCGGATTCGGCGCGAAACCGGTCGGGGCTTATGTGCTCAAGGACGGCAAGGTCGACTGGCGGCCCGCCGTCGATGTCAACGCGCTGATCTCGGCGATCGCCCGGGTGCTGGTCGTCGCGCTGATCACCCGCCTGGTGATCCAGCGCAAACGGCTGGTGATGCAGGCGTGGGCCGAGACCGAGGTCGCGAAAAACGGAGCGGCACAGGCTGAATCGCCGTAATCCGGCGGGGGCTACCCGGGCCGGACCACCGAGTCCGGGCCCGGGAACACCAGACTCGTCCGGCCGTCGGGGAAGCGCACGACGTACGGCGGTTCGCCGTCGGCCCCGCGCACTTCGACGATTTCCGCGGTGTGGTCGGGGAGGTCGACCCTGCGCCCATGAATGACCAGGTGGTCACCGACACTTGCTCGCATACTTCGGATTATTCGCCCGAGGTGATGCTCGTCACAAGGCCGGGATGGCGCGTTGCACCGCCATCTCGATCAGGCGCGTCGCCTCCGCGTCGTCGAAAACGCCGGGCAGCGTGAGTCTTTCGAGAATGAGCCAGTTCAGGGCCAGGTAGAGCAGCAGCACCGAGTCGGCGTCGCCGGGCAGCCCGGAGTCCAGGTGGTTGCGCACGTTGAAGTCGATGTCGGCGCGCACCCGCTCGGTGAGGATGGCCTGCAGGTCGGGGCGGCGGGTGGCCTCCAGCCGCAGTTCCAGCAGGGCCAGGTAGCCGGTGCGGAAGCCGCTGATCCGCGTGACGACCTCGGTCATCAGCTCCGCGATGGTCTCGCGGGTGCGCGGGCCGGTGAACAGGTGGTCCATCGTCTCGGCGCTGGGCTGCAGCCGTTCGTAGAACCGATGCCCGGCCTGGATCAGCAGCTCGTCCCGATTCGGGAAGTAGTTGGAGGCCGTGCCGGCGGGTACCCCGGCCTCCTTGTCGACCGCGCGGAAGGTCAGTCCGCGCGCGCCGTCGCGGGCCAGGACCTCGATCCCGGCGTCGATCAACGCGTTTCGTCGTTCCGGATTCGTCCGGGCCATTGACACCACTCCATGTGTAGTACTACGTTAGTAATCACTACGGACATAGTACTATGAACAAGGCGGTAAATCGTGCGAAAGCTTGTCTACTACGTGGCGGTCTCTCTCGACGGTTACATCGCCGGTCCGCAGGACGAGGTGGAGTTCTATCCGATCGGCGAGGACATGATGGGCTGGTTCGGCGAGGCCATGCCGGACACCGTCCCGACCCACGTTCGGGAAATGATCGGCATGCCGATCGATACGCCGAATCGGCACTTCGACACGGTGCTCATGGGTCGTGGCAGCTACGAACCCGGCCTCGCCGCCGGAACGGACAGCCCGTTCAACCATCTGAAGCAGTACGTCTTCTCGCGCACTCTCGCACCCGTCGAGAATCCGCAGGTGGAGGTCGTCTCCGGTGACGCTGTCGAGCTGGTCCGGCGGTTGAAGAAGGAAGAGGGCCTGGACATCTGGCTCTGCGGCGGTGCGGACCTGGCCGGTCAGCTGCTCGGTGAGATCGATCAGCTGATCATCAAGAGCTATCCGGTCCTCGCGGGCGCGGGGCAGCCGATGATCGTCGGCAACTTCGACCCGACCCTCTTCAAGGTCGCCCAGCGCCGGGAGTTCGCCAACGGCACCCAGGTGACCTGGTTCGATCGGATCTGAGTACGGCTCAATCGCCTGCACGCAGTAGCGCGGTGACGTGCACCGAGGTCTCGTGCAGGCGATTGAAGATCTCGAGCAGCAGTTCCAGCTGTTCGTTCGAATAGTCGGCCGCGATCTTGCCGAATTCGCGTGCCAGCACCTCGTAGTGCGGCGCGATTTCGGCGATCCGGTCCTCTTCCGCGGTGATGATCACCCGCCGCCGATCTGTCGAATCATGTTCGCGCCGAACGAATCCGCCCTTCAGTAACCGGTCGATCATCCGGGTGATGGCCCCGGTGGTCAGGCCGGTGCGCTGGGCGAGTTCGCCCGCGGTGGCGGGTCCGCTGGCCCGCAGCATGGTCAGGCACCGCAGGTCGGTGACGTGCAGGCCGAGCTTGTCGGCCATCGCGCCGTGCAGCATCACGGCATCGGTCGCGCTGCGCTGGGCGGCGAAGGTGAGTGCGGCCCCCAGCTCGTCGTGTTTCTTGCTCATCCCTTGACAGCTTAGTCTTACTCGGACAATATCTTACTCATTCAACTACTTACTGATTCAGTTGATGATCAGAGCAGATATCCGAGGGGGATGTCATGACCACACAGCAGCTCACCGACGAGGAAGCGGTCCGCGAACTCCTGGCCCGGGCCGACGGTGCGTGGGAAGCGGGCGACGCCACGGCCTTCGCGGCCGTCTTCGCGCCCGACGCCGATTACGTCACCTGGTTCGGCCAGCGACTTTCCGGACGGGAGGCCATCGACTCCGCGCACGCGCCGCTGTTCGCGAAATATCTGAAGGGCACCCGGACCGACGGCGAGATCACCTCGGTGCGTTTCGTGACGCCGGATGTCGCGCTGGTGCACGGGCGGGGCGCGGTGGTGAGGGGAAGAAAGAAGCGCAATCGCTTCAACACCAAGATGGTCCTCTACGTGGTGGTCCGCCGCGATGGGGACTGGTCGGTCGCCGCGTTCCAGAACACCAAGTACCACTGGCTGTTCAACGCTCTGTTTGCCAGGCAGTAGGAGGCAACCGAAATCCCGTGGACCTCGGTCGGTAGTCTTGTGGGTCGGTAGCAGCAGTTTGTCGATCTTGGAGGATTTCCGCCGTGGCTCTAGTCGTCCAGAAGTACGGAGGATCCTCGGTCGCCACCGCCGAGCGCATCCGTCGGGTCGCCGAGCGGATCATCGAGACCAAGAAGCAGGGCCACGATGTGGTCGTCGTGTGCTCCGCCATGGGCGACACCACCGACGAACTCCTCGATCTGGCCCAGCAGGTCGCACCCGCCGCCCCGGCCCGCGAGATGGACATGCTCCTCACCTCCGGTGAGCGCATCTCCAATGCGCTGGTCGCCATGGCCATTCATTCGCTCGGCGCCGAGGCCCGCTCATTCACCGGTTCGCAGGCCGGTGTCATCACCACCGGCACGCACGGCAACGCCAAGATCATCGACGTGGCCCCGGGCCGGGTGCAGCAGGCGCTCGGCGAGGGCACCATCGTGCTGGTCGCGGGCTTCCAGGGCGTCAGTCAGGACAGCAAGGACGTGACCACGCTGGGCCGCGGCGGTTCCGACACCACCGCCGTCGCGCTGGCCGCCGCGCTCAATGCCGATGTCTGCGAGATCTACACCGATGTGGACGGCGTCTTCTCCGCCGACCCGCGCATCGTCTCCGACGCCCAGAAGCTGGACACCGTCTCCTACGAGGAAATGCTGGAGATGGCCGCCTGCGGCTCGAAAGTTCTCATGCTGCGCTGCGTCGAGTACGCGCGCCGCTACAACGTGCCCGTCCACGTGCGGTCCTCGTACACCGACAAGACGGGCACCATGATTACCGGATCGATGGAGGACATCCCCTTGGAGCAAGCAATCCTCACGGGCGTCGCGCACGACCGCAGCGAGGCCAAGGTGACCGTGGTCGGCATTCCGGACGAGCCGGGCTACGCCGCCAAGGTGTTCCGCGCGGTCGCCGATGCCGAGATCAATATCGACATGGTGCTGCAGAACATCTCGAAGGTGGAGACGGGCAAGACCGACATCACCTTCACCCTGCCCAAGCTGGAGGGCCCGCGCGCCGTCGAGCTGCTCACCAAGCGGCAGGGCGAGATCGGCTTCTCCCAGGTCGTGTACGACGACCACATCGGCAAGGTGTCGCTGGTCGGCGCGGGCATGAAGTCGCACCCGGGCGTGACCGCCACCTTCTGTGAGTCGCTCGCGGAAGCCGGCATCAACATCGACCTCATCTCCACCTCCGAGATCCGGATCTCGGTGCTGGTCAAGGACACCGACCTGGACGAGGCCGTGAAGGTGCTGCACTCGGCGTTCGATCTGGGCGGCGACGAAGTGGCCGTGGTCCACGGCGGAACGGGGCGGTAAGGCGATGGGCGTGCGTGTAGGCGTCGTCGGCGCGACCGGTCAGGTCGGCGCGGTCATGCGAAAGCTGCTCGAGGAGCGCAACTTCCCGGCTGACGAGGTGCGCTTCTTCGCGTCCGCGCGCTCGGCGGGCAAGACGCTGCCGTTCCGCGGCAAGGACATCGTGGTCGAGGACACCGAGATCGCCGACCCGAGCGGCCTGGACATCGCGCTGTTCTCGGCCGGCGCCACCATGTCCCGGGTCCAGGCTCCGCGTTTCGCGGCCGCCGGTGTCACGGTCATCGACAACTCCTCGGCCTGGCGCAAGGATCCCGAGGTGCCGCTGGTGGTCTCCGAGGTGAACCCGGAGGCGACCCGCAACCTGGTCAAGGGCATCATCGCCAACCCGAACTGCACCACCATGGCCGCCATGCCGGTGTTGAAGGTGCTGCACGACGAGGCGGGCCTCCAGCGCCTGATCGTGTCCAGCTACCAGGCGGTTTCGGGCTCGGGTCTGGCCGGGGTCGAGGAACTCGCGAGCCAGGTGCGCGCCGTCATCGGCGACGCCGAGAAGCTGGTGCACGACGGTTCGGCCGTGGAGTTCCCGGCCCCGAACAAGTACGTGGCCCCCATCGCCTTCGACGTGATCCCGCTGGCGGGTTCGCTGGTGGACGACGGCAGCGGCGAGACCGACGAGGACCAGAAGCTGCGCAACGAGTCCCGCAAGATCCTGGGTCTGCCGGATCTGCTGGTCAGTGGCACCTGCGTGCGCGTGCCGGTCTTCACCGGCCACTCGCTGTCCATCAATGCCGAGTTCGCGCAGCCGCTTTCGGTGGAGCGGGCCGAGGAACTGCTGGCCAAGGCCCCGGGCGTGAAGCTCACCGACGTCCCCACCCCGCTGGCCGCCGCCGGCATCGACGAGTCGCTGGTCGGCCGCATCCGCCAGGATCCGGGTGTGCCGGACGGCCGTGGTCTGGCGCTGTTCATCTCCGGTGACAATCTTCGGAAGGGCGCGGCGCTCAACACGATTCAGATCGCCGAAGTTCTTCTGAACAACTGATCAGATATATACGTAACGGACCGTGCACGACAAAGTGCACGGTCCGTTTTCGAATATTGGCGAGGGTCCCCCGGTCATATCCGGCGAAAGTTGGTCAATCTGTCCACAGTTCGGCACACGGGAGCGGCGGGAGTAGGCCGGTCGGCTGAACGTCGATGGTGACTTCTATGCGGTGGGGTCGCAAATGCGCTGCGAGGCGTTCGGCAATTGCGCGCTCGGCGCGGTAATCCAAGATCATTCCTCCGGGAAACCTCAGCCGTACATGGACTTCGTCGGTGCGGGGCGCGGCGGTCATCTCGAGTGTGCCCGGTGCGCTGCTGGTTGACCTTTCATCGCGCGCGAGTTCCGGATACCCTCGCGTTCGAGGCGTGCGGTGATGGATTGCACCGTCGCCCCGTCGGCAGTGGAGGAATACTTGGTGGCCGCAAGGGCGCACGCCGCGAACCACATTGCCGCGCCGCCGATTCCGGCTCCGAGTAGGAAGAAGAACAGTTCGCCGGGCATGACCACCTCTTGTCGTCCGTTTGGTTCGACGGGTCCTCTTCAAACGTTAAACACAGAAAAATTGCGGTGCAATAAGAAAAATCCATGTTCCATACTGTGCGCCGTAAGCTCGCCCGGTCTGGAATCCTTGTCGGCAGATCCCGTCTGGACGGAAAGGGCGGAAGGAGAAGGGCATGGTAGACATCGGCGAAACAAGCGGGCGGTGACGGCCGGGAAAGCCGATCAGGCAGAAGGAGTTTGACCCGGTGGCCGAAAGTACCCTTGGGGCACGGGTAGCGGAGTTGCGCCGGAGGCGGGGGCTATCGCAAAAAGAGTTGGGAGCGGCCATACGTCGCTCGGAAAGCTGGGTATCGCAGGTCGAGCGAGACGTCCTGCCTGTTGAGCGACTGTCCGTTCTGCAAAGACTGGCGGACGTGCTCGGCGTGGCGGTACGCGACCTGAGACCCGAGGCGGCCGAACCCATGGCCGCCGATCGCGGCGACGGGCATCGGCCCGGATCCGCGGTTTTCGAGCAACTGCGGCTGCTGCTCACCGGACATCCCGCACTGGAACAACTCTTCGGAGACGAGGACGATCGCAGTCTTGGAGCCAACACTGCGGCGCTCGAGCTCTCGAAGCTACAAGAACGTGTGGACCTGGCCTGGCAGCTGGCACACGAATCACGACTGATCGAAGTGGGCAGCAGTCTGCTGGAACTCATTCCGGATCTCGAGCACGCCGCGCGGTCGACCACCACGCAGCGGCCCGAGGTGCTGACCCTGCTCTCGCGCGCCTACCAGGTGGCCGCGACCGCGTTCACCCGTCAGGAAGAAGTCGACGCGGCCTGGGTCGCGGCCGACCGCGCGCTGTCCGCGGCCGAGGAATCCGGCGACGCGCTCAGCGTGGTGGCCGGGACCTACCGCATGGCACAGGCGTTCCTGCGACTGCAACGGCTGGAACAGGCCGAACAGGCGGCGCGGGTGTCGGTGGCGGCGCTGGCCGCCCAGGCGGCGTCGGAGCATCCGAAGCCGGAAGTCTTGTCGCTCTACGGATCTCTGCAGCTCATGCTGGCGGTGATCGCGGCGACGGACGGAAATCGCACGGCGGCCCGCAGCGGGCTGGCCGCAGCACGCACCGCGGCCGACCGGCTGGGCGAGGGCCGCAACGATTTCGACACCGAGTTCGGTCCGACCGGCGTCGCCGTGCACGCGGTGGCGGTGGCGGTCGAACTGGGTGATGCCGGCGAGGCGCTCGATACCGCGCGCACCGTGGACGCCTCCGTGCTGTCCCCGGAGCGGCAGGCCCGCTTCCTGGTCGACGTCGCCCGCGCGCACGCGCAACGGCGGCAGGCGGCGGAAGCCTTGGACGCGTTGCTCAATGCCGAGCGACTAACGCCCGAACTGGTGCACACCGATCATCGCGCCCGCGAAGTGGTGCGCGATCTGCTGCAGTTCGCCGGTCGCAGACCGGCCGACGAACTACGGGAGCTGGCGGGCCGCGCCGCGGTCACCCCGTAGGGGCACGGCCGGTCAGCGAATACCCGGTGTGCGCGGGTCCGGCCCGACGCATGCCAGCAGCAGGCAGCCCGGTGGCGCGTCGCTGAACGGTGCGCGCAGGGGGAGGTTCAGACAGGACGTCAGAGTACAGCCGGGGTAGGAGTCGGGGCCTACGCCGAAGACCGCGAGCGTGATGTCGGGGTCGAAATATCCGCGAATGTCGACCGACGGCGGGGCCTCCACATAGGGGCCCGGATCCGGGATCGGGTTGTCGGAGAACGCGGCCAGCAGGCGGCGGAAGAATTCGTGCGGTGGCTCGTTCCAGTATTGGAGCAGGCCGCTCGGACCCTTCGTGGTGTGGACGCCGAAGAAGCCGGTCCACATCACCATCAGATCCAGACTGGGCACGATGAATACGTGCTGCAGGCCGAAACCCGACATGGAATAGCTGTCGGCGGGCAGGAATTCGGGATTCTCCGCGCAGCCGGGTCCGGTCCAGAACAGGTAGCCGTAACAATGGTTGGTGTCGGATTCGGTAGTGGCGCGTTTCAGGTAGTCGGCGGAAACGATGCTGCGCCCGTTCCATTTCCCGTGTTCGGCCACCAGCATGCCGAGCCGCGCGAGATCGTCGGGCGGGATGAACAGATGCGCGTAGCCGTAGGCGTGGCCGGAACGGTCGCGTGCCCAGTAGTAGTCGGAGTCCTGAATTCCGATGGGGCCGAACAGCTCTCGCTGGGCGAATTGCTGCAGGGGTTCGCCCACCGCCAATTCCACGACATAGGACAGCAGATCCACATTGCGCTGGCTGTATTGAAACGCGCTGCCCGGCGGATCGTCGAACGGCACGCCCAGCGCCTGCACCGCGCTGAACGGATCGATGGGCACGATGCCGGTGATCCCCTCGGTGGCCGCGCCCACGCGTAGCCCGGAGGTTTCCTGGAGCAGATTCTCCACGGTGATCGCGCGATGCGCCGAATCGCCGACCCCTGGTGGCAGATAACGGTCCAGCGGCGCATCGATGTCGAGTTTCCCTCGATCCCAGGCTATTCCGGCGATCAGCGAGACGACGCTCTTGGTCACGCTCCAGACATTCCACGGCACCCCGCCGGTTTCGGCATTGAGCGGCCCCTCGCCGACCAGGCAGTTGTGCCGGAAGACCTGGATGTTCAAGCGATTTCGGGAAGCCGCGAAATCCAGTGCCGCTGCCAGCCGCCCGGAGTCGAGTCCCGTGTCCTCGGCGGCGGCCCGCTGGAATTCCCGCCCGGTGGGTTCGGCGCAACGCGCCGGAAGCGGTGCCGCCGTGGCGACCCCGCTTCCGATGATCACGCTGCCCGCCACCAGGGCCGTCGCGATCGCGACGGCCAACCCCCTGCGCATGCGCACCATGGCCCGAGGCTAACGCGGACCCCCGGCAGAACCGGGGAAGTTGACGCTGACGCCCAACAAGCGCCTCTCGGCGAGTGGTCGCTCGTAGCGACGAAGGGTGCGGCCCGGGGCTGTTCCGACGCCAGCAATGGTCATCAACGGGGGTCGCGCCGGATCTATTCCGGCTCCGACGATGTGATCTGGGCAACGGCGTCCGGCGCCGACTGTATACACCTTTGTTTACTCGCTACCCGGCCCCCTTTTCTTGACTAGTTCCAGAAAACTCGGCAGGCTCGGACCCATGACCAAGGCGACCACCACCAACACCGGCGCCCCTGTGCCCAGCGACAACGAGTCGCTCACCGCGGGTACCCAGGGCCCGATCCTGCTCCACGACCACTACCTGATCGAGAAGCTGGCCCAGTTCAACCGTGAGCGGGTGCCGGAGCGTGTGGTGCACGCCAAGGGCGCGGGCGCGTTCGGTGAGCTCGTCGTCACCGGCGATGTGAGCCGCTACACCAAGGCCGCGGTGTTCCAGCCGGGCACCCGCACCGAGTCGCTGGTGCGCTTCTCCACCGTCGCCGGTGAGCAGGGCTCGCCCGACACCTGGCGCGACCCCCGCGGTTTCGCGGTGAAGTTCTACACCACCGAGGGCAACCTCGACATCGTCGGCAACAACACCCCGGTGTTCTTCATCAAGGACCCGATCAAGTTCCCCGACTTCATCCACTCGCAGAAGCGCCTGCCGGGCTCGGGCCTGCGCGACGCCAACATGCAGTGGGACTTCTGGACCCTGCGTCCGGAGACCGCCCACCAGGTCACCTGGCTCATGGGCGACCGCGGCATCCCGGCCACCCTGCGCCACATGGACGGCTTCGGCTCGCACACCTACCAGTGGATCAACGAAGCGGGCGAACGCTTCTGGGTGAAGTACCACTTCAAGACCGATCAGGGCATCCAGTGCCTGACCCAGGCCGAGGCCGACGAGATCGCCGGTAAGGACGCCGACTACCACCGTCGCGACCTGTACGAGGCCATCGAGCGTGGCGACCACCCGAGCTGGACCCTGAAGGTCCAGATCATGCCGGTCGCCGAGGCGGACAACTACCGCTTCAACCCGTTCGACCTGACCAAGGTCTGGTCGCAGCAGGACTACCCGCTCATCGAGGTCGGCCGCTGGACCCTGAACCGCAACCCCGCGAACTACTTCGTGGATATCGAGCAGGCCGCCTTCGAGCCCTCGAACACGGTTCCGGGCGTTGCCTTCTCGCCGGACAAGATGCTGCTGGGCCGCGTGTTCGCCTACGCCGACGCGCACCGCTACCGGATCGGCGCCAACTACGCGCAGCTGCCGCCGAACCGCGCCAAGGCCGCGCAGGTGAACTCGTACTCGCAGGACGGCGCGATGCGGTTTCAGCACAACGCCTCCAGCGTTCCGGTGTACGCGCCCAACTCCTTCGGCGGCCCGCACGCCGACCCCGAGCGCGCCATCGACGACGGCGCCTGGGCGTTCGACCCGACCATGGTCCGGGCCGGCTACATCCAGCACCGCGAGGACAATGACTTCGCGCAGGCCGGCACCCTGGTCCGCGAGGTCATGGACGACGCCCAGCGGGACCGCCTGGTCTCCAACGTCGTCGGCCACATCCTCGGCGGCGTCCGCGAGCCGATCCTGAGCCGCGTGTTCGACTACTGGAAGAGCGTCGACGCCGATCTCGGCAAGCGCATCGAGGTGGGCGTGCGCGAGCAGCTCGCCAAGTAACACGATCATCCAAGGCCCGCACCATGTTCCATGGTGCGGGCCTTGTCGCATCTCCAGCGGATAACGCGGCTATCTATGATGGGGGACCGGCGACAAGGAGGTTCGATGCGAATCGGCGAGCTGAGCAAGGCCAGTGGCGTATCGACCCCGTCGATCAAGTTCTACCTGCGCGAGGGCCTGCTGCCCAAGGGTGAGGCGACCGGCCACAACCAGGCCCAGTACGACGATTCGCACCTGCGCCGGCTCCGGCTGATCCGCGCGCTCATCGAGGTCGGCGGCCTCTCCATCGCCTCGGCTCGCGATGTGATTGCGGCCCTGGACGATTCGAATCTCGGCACGCACAAGATCCTCGGCGTCGCCCAGCACACCGCCGCCCGCGGCATCGCGTTCTGCGACGAGGAGTCGAAGCGGGTGGCCCTGACGGAGGTGCGTGCCATGCTGGAGCGCCTGGGCTGGCGGGTCGGACCCGACAATCCGGCTGTGCACGCCGCCGCCGAGGTGGTCGGCGCGCTACGCCAACTCGGACATGGGGACATCGCCGACCGCCTCGAGGACTACGCCCGCGCCCTGAAACCGGTCGCCGAATTGGATATGGCCGTGCTGGCCTCGCGCCCCGACATCGACAGCATGGCCGAGACCGTCGTGGTCGGAAACGTGCTCGGGGACGAATTGATCAGCGCGCTGCGTCATCTCGCGCAGACCGATCGCTCGGCCGAATTCTTCAGTGCCGAGCCAGGATCGAATCGGTGAGGCGCGCGGCTACGGTGTCGTCGAGGGGTGCGTGGCCCAGGATGAAGCGGTACCAGAACACCCCGTAGAACTCGTCGACCATGAGATTCAGATCGGCGTCGGCCGGGATTTCGCCGCGCTGCTGCCCGCGGGTGAGCACCGCGTGGAGAGCGTCGCGCCGCCGTGCGGTGAAGGTCCGCAGCAGGTCGGCGAGATGCGGATCCTGCGCGGACTCGCGTACCAGGGTGCGCAGTGCGGGCGCGGTCAAAGGATCCTGTGCGCCACGGAAAGTCGACTCGACGATGGTCCGCAGGTCGGTCCGCACCGAGCCGGTGTCGGGTGTGGGCACCTGCAGTGACGACCGCTCGGTGAGCGCGTCGAGCAGCAGCGCGCCCTTGGACGGCCACCACCGGTAGACGGTCTGCTTGCCGACCCCGGCGGCGCGGGCGATGGCGTCGATGGTGACGGCCGCCCCCTCGGAGGTGCCGAGCAGCCGCAGGGCCGTGTCCAGGATGGCCTGGTGGGTCGCTTCGTTGCGTCTGCGTCCGGTATGGGGTCGTTCGGGTGTCACCGCCGCCTCCTGTGTCGCACATCACCGATTTGTCGAGACTAAAAGTCTCGATTACAGCGTTGTCGAGACTGTCAGTTCCGTAAGAATAGACGGACAGCGACAGAGAGGTTTTCGACAATGACCACAACACCGCGCGTCGTCGTCATGGGTGGCAGCTCCGGCATCGGCGAGGCCACCGCCACCGCCTTCGCGGCCGACGGCGCCGAGGTCGTCATCACCGGGCGCTCGCAGGACAAGCTGGACGCGGCCATCGCGCGCATCGGCGGCAAGACCACCGGCTACGCGCTCGATGCCACCAGCAAGGACGAGATCGCCGCGTTCTTCGCGCAGTCCGGAACCATCGACCACCTGATCATCTCGGTGAGCGGCTCGGCCGGCAGCGGCCCCTTCGCCGAACTCGACCTGGACCAGCTGGCGGCCGGCTTCGACGGCAAGTTCTGGCCGCAGGTGCGCATCCTGCAAGCCGCACTGCCGCACCTGGATTCGCAGGGTTCGGTCACCCTGGTGACCGCGGGCTCGTCCCGCTCCGCCTTCCCCGGCACCGCGGGCCTGGCCGCCATCAACGGCGCGCTCGACGCCATGGTCCCGCCGCTGGCCGTCGAACTCGCCCCGCTGCGGATCAATGCCGTCTCCCCGGGCGTCATCGACACCCCTTGGTGGGACCGGGTTCCCGCCGAACAGCGCACCGCCCTGTTCGACGGCCTGGTCGCCACCACCCCGGTCGGCCGCGTCGGCCGTCCCGAGGACATCGCCCGCGCCATCCACATGCTGGCCACCAATGGCTTCATCACCGGCGTGGTGCTGGACGCCAACGGCGGCACCAGCCTGGCGACGGGCCGTTGACCAGGCAGTAGTTTGGTGGGCATGCTCGAAAGCTCCGCCACCGCACCGGAATCGACCACACCGCGCCGAGCCACCTGGTTCGAGCTGTTCGGGGACCTGGTGTTCACCGCCGCCGTCGGGCAGATCACGCATCGGGTGGGCGCGCACCCCGATGCGGGCTCGGTGGCCGCGGTCGCCGGACTGTTCGTGCCGCTGTGGTGGGCCTGGGTGCTCTACGCGGTGCATGCCAATCGGGCCGATCGGGATACGACCGCGCACCGGCTGCTGACCAGTTTCGGGCTGGTCGGCATCGTCGGCATGGCCGTCTTCGCGGGTGGGGTCGGGCATGATCGCGGCGTCGACGCCGGATTCGTGATCGGCTATCTGGTGGCGCGGGCCGGCGTGGCGGCCCTCTACGCCTGGGATTCCCGGCGGAATCCGGCGCTCCGGAGCGTATTCCGTTCGTTCACAACGGGTTCGGCCGCCGGCGCGGTCTTCTGGCTCGGCGGTCTGGCCTTCGAGTCGGGCCCGATTCGCTACGGCTGCTGGGCGATCGCGATGCTCGTGGAGTTGGCGTTGCCGCTGGTGGTCGGCCGCCGCCTGGACGGGGTCACCCAGGAGACCGAGCATCTGCGAGAACGCTTCGGGCTCTTCACGATCGTCATCCTCGGCGAGTCGGTCCTCGGCTTCACCAATGGATTGGCCGCCGCGCGCACAGCGGGTTGGGCGGCGGTGACCGCGGCTGCCGCCTTCGCGCTCACCGTGGGTCTGTGGTGGTCGTACTTCAACGGCAGCGGCATGCGCGCGGGCTCGCACACCGAGCTCGCGCGCCCTGGAAAACTGTTGCACGCCTACACGTTCGGGCATCTGCCCATGCTGCTGGCCCTGGCATTGACCGGTGCGTCGATGGGTATGGCGGTGACCGGCGGCGGCTCGCACCTCGACGCCACCGCCGCGGCGTGCATCGTCGGTGGCGTCATCGTCTATCTGGTGTCGCTGGCCCTGGTTCGGGCCGCTTTCACCGGTCTTCGCGAGCACGTCGTGGTGATCCGCCTGGTCACCGCCGTGCCGGTGGCGGCCCTGCTGCCGGTGGCCACGCGCATTCCGGTGGCCGCGCTGCTCACCGTGCTGGCCGTGCTGGTGATCGGCTCGGTCGTCGCGGAGACTCCCGCCCAGCGCCGCCGCTCGGCGGAAATGGGCTGAGTCGCCTTCTCCCGCAGGCTATTTCCCGGCCGCGCGACTGCGTCGCAGTTCCAGCCCGTCCAGGATGAGCCGGAGCTCGTCGCCGAAGAAGTCTTCCCTCGACTGCGTGGTGTCCAGATTCCGGTACACGTCATGGCGTTTGGCGACGTGCGGATAGGGCCGTGTCGCCTGGTCGGCCGTCGCCATGAACTGGGTGAACCATTCCTTCTCGGTCGCACCGCTACGGGCGATGGTGATGAGCATGGCGGTTTCGCCGCTGGTGGCGCCAATAATGTAGGACCAGAACACATTCGCCCCGCGGTCCGCGGTCCTGTCGTCGAAGCCGGCCGCGTCGAGCAGGCCGAGCATGGCATTCGAGATGCGCATGAGATTGGGGCCGAGGTAGGCCAAGCCGGCTCCGGTCATGGCGGTGCTGATCCACGGGTGTGACAGGATGGCCGAGCGCACATCTGTGCCCAGCCTGAGCAGCTCGTCGCGCCAGTTCTCCGGCGTGTCGGCGTCGGGCATCCGGATGTCGCGGAAGGCTTCGTCGATCGCCAGCTCGAGGATCTCGTCCTTGTTGGTGACGTGCGTGTACAGCGAGGTGGCTCCGGCATTGAGGCGGGTGCCGAGCTTGCGCATGCTCAGAGCTTCGTAACCCTCGGTATCGAGCAGGGCGAGCGCCTCGGCCACGATCTGTTCCCGGCTCAGTGCGGGCTGATCGCGCCGCTGTCGTTCCGGTCGGGTCCACACCGACGAGAACTCCTGCGTCTTGGCCGCCATGGCTTTCCTCCTTCGTCCGTGGAACAGCATAACTCCAGCTAGAACGCCGTTCGTTTGGCCGTACACCGTTCCCTATTGCGAACAGTGTACGGAGACCGTACAGTGTTCGACAACGCCGCACAGTGTGCGGACGAGCTTCTCGAAGGGGAACCGAAATTACTGCCAAAGATGTGACCGAAGCGCTGAGTGCTTCTGTCTCCCAGCGCAATCCGAAACGCTGGCTGATCCTGACCGTGCTCTGCCTGTCCACGCTGGTGCTGGTGATCGACAACATGGTCCTCACCGTCGCCCTGCCGCAGATCGCGATCGACCTGCGCGCCGGGTCCCAGGCCCTGCAGTGGGTGATCGACTCCTACATCCTGGTTTTCGCGGGCCTGCTGCTCACCACCGGCAGCCTGTCCGACCGCTTCGGCCGCCGCCTGATCATGGTGCTCGGTCTGGCGCTCTTCGGGGCGGCCTCACTGATCGCCGCCTACGCGACCAGTGCGGGCATGCTGATCTCCGGTCGCGTGGTCATGGGTATCGGCGGCGCGCTCATCATGCCGAGCACGCTGTCCATCCTGATCAACGTGTTCGACGAGCAGGAGCGGCCCAAGGCGATCGCCGCCTGGACCGGTGTGTCGGTGCTGGGCATGGTCGGTGGCCCGGTACTGGGTGGCGTGCTGCTCAACCACTTCTGGTGGGGCTCGGTGTTCCTGCTGAACGTGCCGATCGCGGCGCTGGCCGTGGCCGCCGCCTTCGTCCTGATGCCGGAGTCCAAGGGCCCGGCCCGCCCGATCGATCTGCCGGGCATGGCGCTGTCGATCATCGGCATGGTGTTGCTGGTGTGGTCCATCATCGAGTTCCCGAGCAAGGGCCTCGACGGCACCTGGCCGACCATGATCCTGGCCGCGGTCGTGTTGGTGGCCTTCGTGATTCGCGAGCTGAAGGCCGAGCACCCGATGGTTCCGCTGCACCTGTTCCGCAATCGTGTGTTCACCGGATCCAGCTTCTCGCTGGTGCTGGTCACCTTCGCCAATGCCGGTCTGACCCTGGTGCTGACCCAGTACCTGCAGTTCGTGCTCGGCTACTCGCCCATCAAGACCGCGCTCGCCTTCACCCCGTTCGCGCTGACCGCCCTGGTGTTCAACGGCATGGGTGCCGGACTGGTGCAGAAGCTGGGCGTGCGTCCCGTCGCCCTGATCGGAATGCTGGTGCTGGCCGGTGGTTTCGGCGCTCTGGCCGCGCTGACCGCGGACTCCGGCTTCTGGCTGCCCGCCGCGGCCATGTCGCTGGTCGGCGCCGGTGCGGGTCTGGCGATGCCGGCCGCGATCGGTGCGCTGATGGGCGCGATCCCGCCGGAGCAGGCCGGTGTCGGTTCGGCGCTGAACGACACCATTCAGCAGACCGGTGGTGCGCTGGGTGTCGCGGTGCTCGGCGCGGTGCTGGCCGGCACCTACACCGATCGCATGCCGGCCTCGGCTCCGGCCGCGGCCCGCGAGGGTATCGCCGGCGCCTTCGCCAGCGGCCGGACCGAGCTGATCGGCGCTGCCCGTGACGCTTTCACCCACGCCATGTCGAACACCTTCCTGGCGGGCGGCGCGGCGGTCCTCGCCGCCACGGTGATCGCCTTCTTCCTCATGAAAGGTGCGAAGGCGGCCGCGCCGGAGGGGATTCCGGCCGAGGCCGAATTGGTCGAGGCCAAGTAGTCACCGCCGAATCGGAAGTCCGCCCCGGCATCACGCCGGGGCGGACTTCGTCGTTCAGCCGAGCAGCTGTTCGATGCGCGCGGTACAGAATCCCGTGATGTTCATGTCCGGCGGGAGCCGCACGCGATGTGTCATGCGCAGCAAGGGAATCGACAAGAGCGCGGCCGAGAAGATCTCCTGATACTCGAGGTGGCGAACCTCGTGCCCGGTGCGCTTCTCGTAATAGGAGACGGTCTCCTCGCGCGACGGCGTCCCCGGCAGTGGAGCATGGCCTTCGTATTCACTGCACGCCCAGTCCAGGAACAACATCCACGCCAGATCCGACTCCGGTGCGCCGAGATGGGCTATCTCCCAATCCAGTACGCCGCGAACCCGGAAGTCCTCGTCGTACAGGATGTTCGACATCCGAGCGTCGCCCCAGCAGAGGCTGATCCGTTCCGGCTCGTAGCGGTGCTCCCGCAGATGCGCGACGGCCCGCCGGTAGGTCTCGGGCGGATCGCCCTCGCAGGCCCAGTTCAGCGCGGCCTCGAGATAGTTCACCCCCTGCTCGATCACGCCGTCGCCGTGCTGCGGGAAGGCCAGGAAGTCCAATCGCAGTGCCCGCCAGTCCAGCTGATTGATCTCGGCGATGGTGTCGACGCACCCCCACCACATGCGGGCCCGTCCCTCGGGCGTGGCCTCGAAGTAGTTCCCGGCGGTGTGATACGACGGATAGTCGCTCGGCGCTCGGCCCTCCAGCCGGTTCATGACGAAATATGGACTGCCGAGCGGGTTGTCGCCGCGCTCGAGCCAGGTCACGGTGGGCACGGGGAGACCGGTCCCGGCCAGCCGCTTCATGACCAGCACCTGACGGAGCAGGTCGTAGTCCGGGAACAGCGACATGTCCGGTGGTCGCCGCACGACGAGTGGGACGCTGCCGTAGTCGTCTTCGACCTCGAAAAGGTAGGTCTCGGTGGCGAATCCGCGCTCGGTGCGTAAAAGATTGCGCACCTTCGCCTTTCCGGAGCCCGGTAGGTGCTCGCGCACCGCCGGTTCCAGTGCCGCTCCGAGGTCCTCGGCGGGAATTCGGGTGGTGCTCAAGCTCAGAACCCTTCGTACCCGTACCGCGCATTGCGGCCCATGAACACCATTTCGACCAGCCCATAGCCGACCTTGCCGTCGGTCTCGATGCGGCAGAAGGTCTCGCTGAGCATGCTGGCCTGCCGCAGATCCGCGGTGTCGGTGAGGTCGGCGGTGAATCCGTCACTCCAGTCCGGGCCCTTCCACAGTCCGGAGGCGTACCCGCGGTAATGGTCGTATCCGGCTATCCCGGGCCAGAAGTCGGAGACCGGGGTGATGGTGAATTCACGGTCGCGGCCGTCGGCCGAACGCACCGTGAAGCTCCCGCCGCTGACGATCCGGAAGTCGTCGCGGAAGGTCAGCGCGTGCTCGGTGGTGACGATCGGCACCGGCTGCCGCCCGGAGCCCAGCGGTGGCAGCACCGTCCCCTCGAAGTGCCAGCGTTGTCCGTCGGCGGTCTCGCGCTGCGCGAAATGCACCAGCTCGTCCTCGAATTGGAAGATGCCCATGTAGTAGAGGACGCCGTCCGGGATCTCGCCCGGCTGCAGCCCGTCGCCCTCGCCGAGGCTGCCGCCGCCCCCGCCGTGCCGGGTGCCCCAGGAGTGATCGCGCCCGAACCACCAGGTCTCCGGGTCGATCTCGATGCGTTTGCCCTCGACCTCGAGCCAGCCGCTGATGCGCCCGTTCTGGTAGTACCGCCGGGCGTCCTCGCGGACCCGCCCGCGGCTGCGGAAGAACGCGGGTTCCTGTTCGTAGGCGGGGAATCGGCCGTCGAAGTCGAGGTGCAGTCGCACACCGTGCTCGTTGTCGCCGAGGGTGGCGCGCACCTTGCGCAGCGGTTCGACGATCTCGTAGGTGAACGGTCCGACGGTCCAGTCCGCGATGCCGTCGTACCGGCCCCCGATCTCGCGGGAGAGCCGGACCACGTGGGCGGTCTTGTTGCCGATGGTGACCATGGCGTAGGCGTCGAGCACGTTCCGGTTGGGGTAGCGGGCCATTCCGGTCATGACGCTGATCTCGCCGGTGGTGTCGAAGCCGTACATGACGACGCGCTCGGTCCAGCGCAGATCGCTCTGCTGCACATGGTCGAAGGTGGTGGCGAGCTGGTGGGCGAGCAGTTCGTCCTGCGGGGTCAGCATGGGTGCCTCCTGAATTAGAATACGGGCCGCAGCGTATTTCAAATCGGGCCACGATGTAACCTGTTTCAGAAATTGCCACCGACCCGAGTGAGAGGGAGCCCCGTGACCGCAGCGGCAGACACCGCCCGCCCCGGCCCCGGCCGCCCACGCGATCCGCAGCTGGATGCCCAGGTGCTGAAGGCCACCCAGGAACTCCTGGTCCGTGACGGCTATCAGGCCACCACCATTGCCGCGGTGGCCCGTCGCGCCGGCGTCGTCACCACGTCGATCTACCGCCGCTGGCCCGGCAAACGGGCCCTGGTCGAGGACGCCGTCTTCGCCCTCGACACCCAGAACCATCCGGCGCGAACCGGCGACCTGCGCGCCGACCTACTGGCCTGGACGCGCCTGTTCCTGGCCGCGGCCGCGCACCCCGCGGCCCGTTCGGCCATCCCCGGCCTGCTCTCGGAGTATCACGACGATCGGGAGAGCTACCGCCGCCTGCTCGACGGCGGTGAGCGTCCGACGATTCAGGCGTTGCGCGAACTGCTCACCGACGCGGCCGAATCCGGCCAGGCGGCGCCCGATTGCGATGTCGAGGCGATCTTCGAATTCCTGCGCGGCGCGACCCTCATGCGCGCCCTCACGCACGGCACCGAGGATGCCGACCACTTCAGCCGCCGAATCGCCGGCGCGCTGTACGCGGTCGCGCAAACCTCCACGTCAGAGTAGGCCCCACCAATAGATCAGGCAGGCCAGCACGAAGACGACCACGGTTTCCATCGTCAATCCCAATCTTCTTGGCGCTCTTGCCTTCCATGATGCCGTGCGCCGGGCGTGGGAGGCCACATATCGGGCAACAAGATCGCTGAACGGTAACCTGGAACACAGAAAACCCGCTCTACCCAACACCCCTCGTGGATGGATAGAGCGGGTTCTGCGCTGGCCTACCACCCCCTTCGCGGCAGGCCAGGGCTCATTACGAGTACCGATTGGTTGGTTTGCTGTGGCCGACCCGCCACCCCTCGTAGACGGGCCGGCCCCAGCGTCCCCACCCCCGGATGGTGGCTCGTTGGTTCCACCGGATGTTCCGGCGTTGACACAAACGATGCCCAGCCGCGCTTGGCACGGCCTTAACAAGATCTTGTAATAGTGAAAGTCGCTGGCAGCGCCCTATTTTCGAGCGGTCGCCGCATCGGCGGCGGCACTGACGCAGAACGGACGCCGGTGCGGAAACACGCACCGGCGTCCGGCATTCCGAGATCAGCCGAGCACCTTCACGAAATGTTCTGCGAGCGTTGCGATATCGGCGCGTCATCCGGTGTCGCGGGCCGCAGCTCGCGGCCGATCCTCAGGGTGTAGAGCAGCACCGCCACCGCGGTCAGAGCCAGCAGGATGTAACCGATGGTGTATTCATCGGTCGCGCTGTAGACCACGCCCATGACCAACGGCGGGAAGTAGCCGCCGAGCCCGCCCGCCGCGCCGACCAGACCCGTCACCGTGCCGACCCGCGCGGGTTCCACCAGCTTGGCGATGAGAGCGAAGACACCGCCGGTACCGAGGCCGAGGAAGAAGGCCATGAGCACCAGGCTCGCTCCGGCCGGAATCTCGGGCGCCGGCTCGAAGGCCAGCACCACCGCCATGATCGCCGCGCCCGCGAAGGAAATGATCAGCACCTTGATCGGCCCCAGCTTGTCGGACAGAGTGCCGCCCAGCGGGCGGGCCAGCACGCCCGCGATGGAGAAGCCCGCGGTGCGCAGTCCGGCGTCGGACTGGGAGAACTCGTAGACGTTCTTGAGCACGGTCGGCAGGTAGGTGGAGAACGCGACGAATCCGCCGAAGGCCAGCGCGTACAGGATCGCGCCCTCCCAGGTCGCCTTGAGCTTGAGCGCGTCCATGATCCGCGGCAGCGCCGGTTCGGTGGCCGGCTTCCACTGCGGGGAATCGCGGCTGAACAGCCACATGACCACGCCCAGCACGGCCAGCGCGACGGCCATCAGCACATGCGTCTGCGCGCGGCCGAGATGGTCGACCAGGCGCGGGGTGAACAGGGCCGAGAGCGCCGTGCCGCCCATGCCGAGACCGAACATGCCGGTGGCGAATCCGCGCCGGGCCGGTTCGAACCAGGCGTTCACGAACGGGATGCCGACGGCGAAGGAGGTGCCGGGGATGCCCAGGAAGAATCCCCAGATGATCAGCGCCGCAAAGGAGTTCGACCAGCCGACCAGGAGCACCGGGATGATCGAGACGAAGGCGATGATGGTGAACATGAGCCGCCCGCCGATCTTGTCGGTGAGCACGCCGACCGGGATCCGCCCCAGCGATCCGACGAGCACGGGGGTGGCGACCAGTAGGGACTGTTGGCCCGGCGACAGGTGCAGCTGCTTGGTATAGCTGCTCGATAGCGGACCAATCAGATTCCACGCCCAGAAGGTGAGGGCGAAGGCGAGTGTAGCGAGTGTTAGATTTCTCGCGTTCATCCCCTTTGTCTAACAGATACGCAGGTAGAACGGACTAAATTCGGCCATTTCGGCGCGCCTCGCGGACCCCTGCCGTCCGTTCCGCACCATGTCTGCTGTCAGATTGCGGAACTCCCAGGAGGAGCATGTGAAGTTGTGGCGATCCCGGCAGTGTCGGGCGGCGTTGCTGCCGACCTTGGCGGGTGTGATCGCGGTGGCCGGAACCATGGCCGAGGCCCAGGCCGACCCACTGGCAGACCTACCTCTGATTCTCGATGTCAGCACTCCGCACGACGGGCCCTGCAACGGCCCGCTACACGGCACCACCGCCGTCTACTTCCCGCCGGGCGTGCCTGCCCACGCCGAGGTGGAATGGCGAATCCTGGGCGGTGGCCAGCCGATTCGCAGCGGTATCACGGTGGTGCAGAACGACGTGATGACCGTCGGTTTCGATATCCGCCGCGATGAGCTACCCCCGGACGGACTCCTACGCGTGGACGCCCGCGCCCGCGTCCCCGGCGGCGACATCGGCGACTACGGCAAACCGTGGAACTTCCGGGTGAGCCGGGAATGCCGCCCCCTGCACGTGGTCTCGGTCGGCGACTCGGTGCTGTGGGGCCAGAGCCTGGAAAAGAACCGCACCTTCGCGGACCTGTTCGCCGAGACGCTCGGAACCCGGACCGGGCGGGGGGCGAAACTGCACGACTACACCGCCTCTGGCGCGACCTTGGACTCTCCGTCTCTGCACCCGAACTGCCCGAACTCCGACGACACCACCCTCGATGTCTTCTGTCAGCTCGAGCAGGCCGCCGCCGACGCCACCGCGAACGGCTACCGGATCGATCTGGTCCTGCTGGACGGCTGTCTCAACGACCTGGACCCCTTCTTCGGCATTCCGGTCGGCGTCACCCCCGGCACCCAGGACCTGGCCGCGGCCGTCCGCCGCGAATGTGGCGGCGTGGGTGCCGAATCGGTGAATCCGGCTGCCGACGTCCCCTACTTCAGCGGCGCCAAGCTCGGCTACGGCGGCCGCGGTATCCGCGAGGCCATGCAGGCCGCCCACGATCTGCCCGGTGCGCCGAAGGTGCTGGTGGGCGACTACTTCCACGGCTACGACGCCGGCCGCGTGCCGCAGGGTCTGACCCAGCGCTGGTCGGAATTCGTGCGGCTGTCCTCGGAGGCGTTCCGGCAGGCCGCCACCGACGCCAACGCCGCCGCGGGCGAGGTCTTCGCCGCCGCCGCGGACGGTTTGTTCACCCAGGACGCCATGCCGACCGGTGATCGCAGACCGGCCATGAATCCCCTGGGCGACGAGGCGGTTTCACTGCGCCAGCTGGCCTGCGCCCAGCCCGGCGCCCTGCCGCAGTGCCTGACCGTCCCGGTGGCGGCCCAGGCCGATCTCGACGGCGCCCGCAAGTACGTCGAGGCTTTCCTGATGAACGGCCGCATCGCCGAATGGTTCGGCGGCGGCGAACCGACCGGCGAGGGTTTCACCGCCTCCCGGACGACCACGCATCAGGGCACCCCGATCGCGTTCGACGCCGCCAAGGCGGGCAGCGCGATCCGCCAGTACGACTGGTACTTCGGCGACGGCTCGCACGAGACCACCACCGACAGCTCGACCTCCCACGCCTACAACGACCGCGGCCCGAACCTGCCGCGACTGGTGGTCACCGATATGACCGGCCATCAGAGCCTGTTCGAACTCGACCGTCCGATCACGGTCGGCTGAGTCAGGAGTGCAGCGCGGCTACCAGGCCGGCGATCTCGGCATCGGCGACCTGGTAGCCCGGGAAATAGCAGCAGACGCGAGAGACGCTGTCGCCGAACCGGGTTCGGATCCGGCGGGCGCAGTCCGCGGGCGAGCCGCTGACGGTCAGCGCATCGACCATGGAGTCGTCGATCAGCCCGGCCATGTCCCGCCAGCGCCCCTGTTTGGACAACGAGTTGAGCTCGGGCTGCAGATCCGCCCACCCCTCGACCTCCAGCACCGGGCGATAGGCAGGCGTGGAACCGTAGAACGCCAACAGGTTTCGCACGGCGAGCCGCGCGCCGGCCACCCTCTCCTCCGAATCGCCCATGGCCACAATCGCTTCCACGATGATCTCGAACGGCCGTTCCGACCCCGCGAGCCCTTTGTCCACCGCCGCCAGCGTCCGCTCCCGGAAGTGCCGCTCGGTATTGAACGGCATGACCAGCAGTCCGTCCGCCACCTCAGCCGCCATCTCGGTCATCCGCGGTCCCAGCGCCCCGACCAGAACCGGCGGCACGCCACAGGGATTCGGCCCCGGATCGAACTGCGGCGTCATCAGCGTGTGCTGCCAGAACCTGCCCCGATAATCCAGTCGCTCCCCGTGCTGCCACGCCCGCAGGATCGCCTGCACCGCCAGCACGGTGTCCCGCATCCGCTCGACCGGCTCCGACCAGACACTGCCGTACCGACGCTCGATGTGCGGCCGGATCTGGCTCCCGAGCCCGAGCCGGAATCGCCCGCCGGACAACGACTGCAGATCCCACGCCGTGTGCGCGAGATGCATCGGACTGCGCGGGAACGCCATGGCCACATTGGTCATGAGGTCGACGTCGGCCGTCGCGGCCAGCGTCAAAGGCATGAACACATCGTGCGCACCTTCGAAGGTGAAGACGCCGTCCACGCCGAGCGCACGCAATTCCGCCGCACGAGAAGCGGATTCGGCCAGCGGCGCGTTCAGCCAGATATCGACGGGCAGGGCCACTTGATCTCCTCCGGGTAGAGATACAACAGCCCCGGGCCGAGAGGTAGTAGGCCCGGGGCTGTTCCGGATCGGCGGTGGTCGTAGCCGCCGACCCGCACGGAGGCGCCACCAGGGAAGTAGCTGCACGCTCCGTCGTATTGAGGGTTCGGAGGCCGGAGCCCCCGAGAGTGGGGCCTATCCGTTGATGAGCTCCGCGGCCTTCTCGCCGATCATGTAGCTCGGCGCGTTGGTGTTGCCGCCGGTGATGCTCGGCATGATCGAGGCGTCCGCGACGCGCAGCCCCTCGATGCCGCGCACCTTCAGCTCCGGGTCGACGACCGCGCGCTCGTCCACACCCATGCGGCAGGTGCCGACCGGGTGGTAGATCGAGTGCACGCGGTTGGGCAGTTCGCGCCGCAGCGCGGTCTCGTCGGCCCACTCCTGGCCGGGGAAGAAGTTCTCGGTGATGTCGCCCGCGATGCTCTTGTGCGACATGACTTCCCGGATCATCTTGATGCCCTCGATCAGGAACTCGGTGTCCCACGGATCGGTCAGGTAGGCCGGGTCGATGAGCGGCGCGGCGAACGGGTCCGCCGAGGCCAGCTTCACCTCGCCGCGGCTCTTCGGGTAGATGAGCGACGGCATGACGGTCAGCGCCGGACGACGGTCCACCAGGTGCAGCTTGTCCTCGTCCTGGTTGGGGGTCGGGTAGCTCCACGGCAGGGTGTGGATCTGCATGTCCGGGTGGTCGCCCTCGGCGAACTTGGTCTTGACGAAGCCCGCGGCCTCGAAGACGGTGCGGCCCATGAACGAGCTGCCCGGGTTGCGCATCTCCTTGAGGATGCCGCGCGCGAAGTAGGTCGGAATGCCGCGGTGGATGGCCTTCTTGGACACGAAGGTCATCGGCACGAACAGGTGGTCGTGCAGGTTCTGGCCGACCGGCAGGTCCGCGACCACCTCGATGCCGTGCTCACGCAGCTGGCCGGCCGGACCGATACCGGACAGCATGAGCAGCTGCGGCGAACCGATCACGCCACCGGAGACGATGACCTCCTTGGCCGCGCGCACGATCCGGCGCGACCCGTTCTTCTCCGCGATCTCGACACCGATCGCGCGCCCGTTCTCGATGACGACCCGCGTCGCGTGCACATGCGTCAGCACGGTCAGGTGCGAGTTCGGCATGTTCGTGATGAACCCGCGCGAAGAGCTGTACCGCAGCCCGTCCTTCACGCTCTGCTGGAAGACCGAGAGACCTTCCTGCGACTCGCCGTTGTAGTCCTTGATGATCGGCGCGCCGAGGGTCTCGGACGCGGCGGTCATGAATTCCTCGGCGATCGGGGTGATCTCGCGCGGGCGGGTCACCTCGATCGGGCCGCCGGTGCCGCGGTAGTCGTCCGCGCCGTCGACCCAGTTCTCCAGCCGCTTGTAGGCGGGCAGGATCTCGTCGTAGCTCCAGCCCTTGTTGCCCTCGGCGGCCCAGGAGTCGAAGTTGGCGCGGTTGCCGCGCACGTAGAGCATGCCGTTGACGGAGCTGGATCCGCCGAGCACCTTGCCGCGGGTGAAGGGGATCTCGCGGTTGTTGGCGTGCTTCTGCGGGACCGAGTACTGCTTCCAGGTCACCAGCTTCTTCAGCTGCGGGACCGTGTGGACCACCGAGATCATGCCGGGGCGGGTGACCAGCTGGGTGTTGTCCTTGCGTCCGGCCTCCAACAGGATCACGCTCGCGCCGGCCTGCGCCAGCCGCCCGGCCAGCACGGCACCGGCGCTACCCGCGCCTACGACGACGTAATCGGCCTCGTTCGCGGAGCCCGGGGAAGCGGTCATATCAGTTACCTCATCTTCGAGTGTGCCTGGCATCACTGTAGAACAAGTTCTAGTCTGCCGACACAGTGGACATCATGTCCAGTCTCAAGATCAAGTGGCTGGAAACCCTGCGAGCCGCAGGTCGACATGGTTGAATCGGCATGAAACACGTTCCAATTTCGTGATCATAGCGGCACCTTGCCCGAGGAGGAACAGTGTCTGTTCCGTCATTACCGGCCGGCTTCGATTTCACCGATCCCGCGCTCTGGGCCGACCATAGCCCGACCGAGGAGTTCGCGCTGCTCCGCCGCACCGCGCCGGTCTGGTGGAATGCTCAAACTCCCGCGCAGGCGGCGCCCATGGACGACGACGGCTATTGGGTCATTACCCGGCACGAGGACGTGAAGGAGATATCCCGAAAACCGGAACTCTGGTCCTCGAATCGCAAGGGCTCCATCATCAAAATGCCCGCCGACTCCGCGCCCGAACAGATCGAACTCGGCCGTGAAGCGCTGCTGGTGAATATGGACCCGCCCAAGCACACCAAGATTCGGCGCATCGTCTCCAAGGGCTTCACCCCGCGGGCCATCGAGGGATTGCGCGCGGCACTCACCGACCGCGCGGCGAAGATTGTGCGCGAGGCGAAGGCCACCGGTGGTGGAGATTTCGTCGAACAGGTGGCGTGCGAATTGCCGCTGCAGGCCATCGCGGAACTGCTCGGCGTCCCGCAGCAGGACCGGCACAAGCTGTTCACCTGGTCGAATCAGCTCTTGAACTACGACGATCCGGAATTCGCGGGCAACAATATGACCGCCAACGCCGAATTGCTCGGATACGCCTACAACATGGCCGAGCAACGGCGAGCATGCCCGGCCGACGATATCGTCAGCCAGCTGGTGAACGCCGATGTGGATGGCGAGGCGCTGGGTTCCGACGAGTTCGGATTCTTCGTCATCCTCTTGTCGGTGGCGGGCAACGAGACCACGCGCAATGCCATCAGCCACGGCATGAAGGCGCTCGTCGACAATCCGGACCAGTGGAAGCTGTACCGGGAACTGCGGCCGCGCACCGCACCCGACGAAATCGTGCGGTGGGCGACGCCGGTGGTGGCGTTTCAGCGCACCGCCATGCGCGACACCGAAATCGGCGGGCAGTCGATTCGGGAGGGTCAGCGCGTCGGATTGTTCTACAGCTCCGCCAATTTCGACGAGGAAGTGTTCGACGACCCGTTCTCTTTCAATGTCCTGCGCGATCCCAATCCGCATGTCGGATTCGGCGGTACCGGGAACCACTTCTGCGTCGGCGCGAATCTGGCGCGGCTCGAGATCGATCTCATCTTCAACGCCATTGCCGATGCCATGCCCGACATCGCCGAGGTCGCGCCGCCGCAGCGGCTGCGGTCGGGGTGGATCAACGGGATCAAACACTGGCAGGTGAGCTACTCCTGAACCGGTGAGCCCCTCGAACCCGTTCTAGGATTCGTGTTTGTGACCAATCTTCGCGAGATTTCGCTGCGCACTCTGACCGACAAGCCGACGACGCTGGCCGAACTGGCCGGCGACAAGGTCGTGCTGCTGGTCAACGTCGCCTCCAAGTGCGGGCTCACCCCGCAGTACTCCGGCCTGGTCGAACTGCAGCAGACCTACGGGCCGCAGGGATTCACCGTGGTCGGCGTGCCGTGCAACCAGTTCATGGGGCAGGAGCCGGGCACGGCGGAGGAAATCGCCGAATTCTGTTCCACCACTTACGGAGTGGACTTCCCGCTGCTGGAGAAGAGCGACGTGAACGGCGAGGGCCGGATTCCGCTGTACACGGAGCTGGCGGCCACGCCCGATGCCTCCGGCGAAGCCGGAGACATCCAGTGGAACTTCGAGAAGTTCCTGATCGGGCGGGATGGCTCGGTCCTGGGTCGTTTCCGCCCGCGGACCGAGCCGAAGGATCCGGCGGTTACCGCCGCGATCGAGGCCGCACTGTAAATCAGCTGCTTGCCGGCCGTGTGCGCCTGCGATACCGCACCGCACACGGCTGCTGCAGCTGCACCACCATCTTCGAATGGTCGTTGCGGTAGCTGTCCGACGGCTGCGCCAGCTCGAATTCCCAGTCCCGCAACAAAATCGAGAAAATAGCCTTGAGCTGCATCAGCGCGAACGCCGCGCCCACGCAGCGGTGGCGGCCCGCGCCGAAGGGGATCCAGGTCCAGCGGTTGGCCAGATCCTCCTGGTTCGGATCGAGATAGCGGCTCGGGTCGAAGCGCTCGGGATCGGGGAACGACTCCGGAATCCGGTTGGAGACAGCGGGACTCGCGGCCACCAGGTCGCCGGGATCGATGCGGTGGCCGCACACCTCGAACTCCTCGCGGGCCACCCGCATGAGAATGATCAGCGGCGGGTGCAGGCGCAGGGCTTCCTTGAGCACCGCCTCCAGATGCGGAATCTGGCGCAGGGCATGGAAACTCACGTCCGAGCCGTCGGCGTACAGGGTATCCAGCTCGGTGACCACCTGCTCCAGAACCTCGGGGTGCCTGAGCAATTCGATGATCGTCCACGCCGCCGTGCCCGAGGTCGTATGGTGCCCCGCGAACATCATCGAGATGAAGATCCCGGTGATCTCGCTGGCCGAGAAGCGTGGCCGCCCCTGCTCGTCCTGGACCGACACCAGCACGTCCAGCATGTCGCGATCGTCCTTGCCCGTCGGCGGATTCGCGAGCCGTCCGGCCATGATGTGCCGCACCAATTTCACCAGTTCCCACCGCGCCTCGTCGCGACGCCGGAAGCTCTCGATGGGCGCGTACGGGTCGACGTAGCAGTAGGCGTCGGTGCCGCGCTCCAGTTCGTGGTACAGGTGCGCGAAGCGGTCGTCGAGTTCCTCGCGGAACTTGGTGCCGATCAGGCACGCCGAGGACGTGTAAATGGTGAGTTCGGCGAAGAATTCGAGCAGATCGATCTCGCCTTCGTCGCCCCAGCGGGCCAGCATGCGATCGACCTCGCGGGCGATCGTGGTGGCGTGGCCGCGCATCTGCTCGGCGCGCAGGGCGGTGTTGTGCAGCATCTCCTTGCGGCGCTCGGGCGGTGCGTCGAAGACCACGCCCTCGCCGAAGATGGGCTTCATGAACGGATACGCGGCGGCCTGATCCAGCTCGTCGTCGCTCGCTCGGAAGAAGAACTCGTTGGCCTGCGCGCCGGTCAGCAGGATGACGTCGCGATCCGCCAATCGGAACGAGCCGATATCACCGCATTCCTCGCGAACCCGTGCCATCAGGGCGATGGGATCGGTGCGGAACTCCTCGAGGTGGCCGTGCTCATGCTCGCCACCGGATACCGCGCGCGGTTTGACCAGGGTCATCTGTGACCTCCCGGGTAGACACCTGTCCAGACGGTACTACGGAAGCGATTGCACGGCAAGGGATCTCGCGGATCGCGAGAAATTTCGAGAATGGTTGCTCGAAAGCGGAATATCAGCCGCGCAGGACTTGCAGCGCGGCTTTCTCCATACGCTCGGCAACCTCGGCATAGGACGCATAGCCCATGCCCGCGCGGACCAATGCGCCCGCGTAGATCATTTCGAGCGTTTCCACGAGTTCGAGATCGTTGTCGGCGCCGAGGGCGTCGATCAACCGGGTCCGGATCTCGCTGCCGATCCGCAAACGCAGATGCGCCACATCGGGATCGGTGCCGAGCAGCGCGGAGGTCACCGCGCCCGCGAGCGTGGGCTCGTCGGCGACCAGCATGGCGATCTGGCGCAGCACCGCCAGCACCCGCTTCGTGGAATCCGGTTCGCCGTCCCCGGGGGCCTCGGTCGCCGCCAGGCGTCGCCAGAACATCTCCGCGACCAGGTGTTCCTTCGAGCTGAAGTAGGTGTACGCGGTAGCCGTACCCACCCCGGCCTGCGCCGCCACCATACGGACGGTGAGCCCGGCGAACCCCTCGCGCCGCAGCACGTCCAAGGCAGCCCGCGTCAGCTTCTCCACGGTATCGGCCTGCTTCTCGGTGAGCCGCCGCCGAGTGGCCTCCATGCTCACCGCTGAGCGGGCAGAAACGGGATCAGACACGTGTCCGGATGCTACTATGACTCGGCCCGCCGAGCAACTCGCGGTATACGCGAACCGCATGAATGAAGGCGCGTGAGAAAGGCTTTCGAATGACGACTCCGGTGCTGTCCGCCGCTGTGCGCGAATTGCCGGCACTCGGAGAGCAAATAGCGGAAACAGCACGGCCATACATTGGCGACGGACTCGTGCTGGAAGTCGCCACCGGGCTCGACACGGCGGATTCCAACGGTTATCGGGACATGGTCCGAACCTGGCGGAGCCCGGTGCGCCTGCTGCTGCTCAGCATTCCGGATGCTGCCGCGGCAGGCGACGCCTACGACGACTGGGTCCACTGGATCGCAGGCGGCGGACTGCTGGCGATCGCCGACAACGAGCCCCTCCACACCCGCGCCCTCGCCAGCGGCAAATTCCGCGACCTCGGCACAGTGGCAGACCTCCACCTACTCCAACGCATCGCCGCTTGCAACTAGCCGAAAGCTCAGCGCTTCAGGCGGATTCGAGGGTTCATGCCCAGCATGTGGGTGATGGCATGTTCTGGGAACAGCTCACGCGGATAGGCGGCGACGAAGGTGGTACCCAACAGCGCCGCCGGACCACGTAAGCGCAATGAGCGGATCACGTTGTACGGGTGCCGAACTCGGAACGTCGCGGTCTGCAACTCCACCGTGTAGGTACCGAAGCGAACCGCCAGTGGCTCACCCGGCGGCATGAGACGTGCGTATTTCTCCCGCGTGAGCCGCTTTCCGCGTGCGGCTCCGTTCAGCACGATGCCGAACAGCGCGGTGGCGATGACCAGAGCCGTGACCAGGCCCGGGATTCCTTGTGTGACCCAGGCCTGGAGGATGCCCACCACTGCGAGTACAGCCATTACCGGCACCAGGACAATCAGCATCTGCCGGGAAATCGCCCGAGCCATCGCTGCCGCGGTACCGGCATCCGCCACCATGACCACAGTCGGCTGTTCCAGGCGTGGAATGGGCGGCAGGGGTGGGAGATTCGAGGCATCCCACGGCCGCTTATCAGCGGCGGACCGCAGGATCTCGATTGCCCAGTCGGGAAACAGCTCTCGGGGGAAGCCCACGAACATGCCGCTGTAGAACAGCACCACAACACCCGACGGTTCCGGGTAGACGCCGCGCACCTGGTCGTACGCGAGCCGGGTGTGTCCGTCGAACTGCGCGATATCCAGCGCATCCGGACCGAACCGCGAAGCCATCACCATCCCTGGCCCGGCATACATCGCGGCCTGCGCGCTCATGTTTCGCGCGACAGCTCCTCGCCCCAGCAGCCTTACCCCTACGGTCACCGCGATCGTGACCGCCCCGACCCCGATTCCGAACCCGCCCAGCAGGAACCCCATGAACGCTACGAACGGGATCCAGATCGCGACCAGCTTCATCCACAGCCACCGGTTCCGCACCGACCTCCGCGCAACCGCCGCACCGATCGCCTCGGCCGTCCCGGGGCGCGCGACGAACACCGCGTGCGGCTGCTCCAGTGCCGGAATCGGCGGGAGGTCAGCGATATCCGAATGATCCAGTCCACCCATGTCGCGAAGCATAGGCATTGGAGAGCGAATTACTAGATTTGCCAATAGTTTTCCAGGCGTGTTGCTTCGATCATGCTGTCGTGTCGCTTGATTCGAAACTATGATCGAATGTATGACCGAAACCGCAGCTGACCTGTTCGCCGCCCGTGCGGTGATCGAGGAGCTGCGTGTCGTGCACTCGGAAATAGCTGTGTTGGAAGCCAAGCAGATGGCGTTGATGACCGCGCTCTACACCCTGCGCCGCGAGGAACAGCTCGACCTCGGCGTCGCCTACCTGCACGCCGGGGAGGATGCCGCCACCGAGATCGGGATCGCGCTGAAGATGTCGCAGCGTTCGGCGGATCTGCTGATCAATCTCGGTCTGGATCTGAACAACCGCTGTCCGGCCACTCTGGAAGCCTTCGCGGCCGGGCGCATCGATCTGGCTCAGGCTCGGGCGATCTCCCAGACCCTGGCCAACGTCCCGGACGAGGTGCGTGCGGAGTTGGAACC
>NZ_WRPP01000003.1 GCF_009760405.1 Nocardia terrae | reverse complement strand
TCAAGCGCACCGCGCGGCGCTGGCTGCTCGAGGCCGACCCCGAAGGACAAGCGGTGCGCCGCAAGGCCGCCGAGGCCGACCGCTACGTCAGCATCTCTGCCGCGGACGACGGTACCGCCGTGGTGGATGCGGTCCTGCCCGCCGCCGGTGGACAAACCCTCTACGAGCGTCTGCGGGAGATGGCCTCGACCCAGGTGTGCGGTTCGGATCCGCGCACCACCACCCAGTGTCGGGCCGATGCCTTGGTCGCCCTCGCCGACGGCACCGGTCGTCTCACCTGCCAGTGTGGTCGGCCCGACTGCCCGCATGCCGAGATCGACGCGACCACCCCCGCACCACGGAAAGTGCTTGTGCAGGTCGGTGTCTCGGCCGAGACTCTGGCCGGGTTGCGCGACAATCCGGCGTTGTTGGCGGGGTTCGGTGCGATCGATGCGGATCTGGCTCGTCAGCTTGCCCGCCATGCCCGCTTCGACATCATCACCGACACCACCACCGCCGCACAGTCAGCTGCCACCCACACCGCGTCCGCGCACACCAGCGAAGCGCACACCCCCACTCCCGAGACCACGGAAGCGGAATTGCGGTACCGGCCCGGAACCCGCGTCGCCGCGCGCGTGCGTGCCCTTGACGGGACCTGCCGTGCCCCGGGCTGTCAGATTCCCGCCGCTGCCACCGATCTCGACCACCAAGAACGCTTCGACCACAACGACCCCGCTGCCGGGGGCCACACCACCGCCGACAATCTCGGGGCCCGGTGTCGTCGCCATCATCGGCTCAAGACCCACTCCGACAACCACCGCAACCAATGGCAGGTCATTCACCACCCGGGGCGGGAGGTCGAATGGGTCACGCCCACCGGCGAATCGGCCACCACCACGCCCGAAGGGGTGCCGTTCCTGTTCCCGACGGTGTTCGTGCCGCCGGTCACCGCTGACGGAGTGCCTGAGGCCGAACCGAGTGGATCGATCTGGGATCCCGGGATCGCGGAATCGGAGATGACCGAGCTGCTGCACGTTTACTACTCTGCCGCGCAACGGCGCGAGGCATTCCGTGCTGCCCGACACGCTCGGCGGGCCCGGCACAACATGTGATTCAGATGCATGAGGTCAGGTAACCCGGGGGAAGACTTCCAGGGCACATGAACTGGCAACGGGATTGCGCATCGATCGGAGGTACCTGAAGTGTGGTCGCCTCGCCTGCCCTACCGGACTTGGGCTGACGCCGGGTTGGGAGCCGTCACCTCACGTCCCGGCCCACGGACTGCACGCATCACCTTCTCGAGACAAAAAACAAAAGACAAAACACAAAAGACACAAACACGCGAGGGTGGGGCTGGAACCGGAGCTGGGGCTTCCAACCCAGCCAGCCCCTCTCCCTCCTACTCAGGGAGTCGCCAGGCCCAGTGGCGCGAGTTTTGTTGCCAGCCGGTCCAGGTAGGCGAGGACGTCTGGTTCGGGCTTGTCGGGGAGGCCGTAGAGGACGTCGGTTACGCCTGCTTCTGCCCAGGTGGCCAGTTGTTCGGGGTTGGGCTTGTAGGCGAGGGCTACTACTCGGGGGGTGCCTTCGCGGCCTGCTTCTTCCCAGTGCTTCATGAGGAGGGAAGTGGAGGCGGAGACGTCGGATTCGTAGGGGGTGGTGATCCAGCCGTCGCCGGAGCGGGCGATCCACTTGAAGGTTTTCTCGGTGCCGCCCGCGCCGATCAGGACGGGGATATGGGACTGGACCGGCTTGGGCCACGCCCAGCTGGGGCCGAAGTTGACGAAATCTCCTGTGTAGGAGGCTTCTTCCTCGGTCCAGAGGGCCCGCATGGCTTCTACGTATTCCCGGAGGACCGTGCGGCGCTTGTTGCCGGGAACGCCGTGGTCGGTGAGTTCGTCGGTGTTCCAGCCGAATCCGGCGCCTAGGGTGACTCGGCCACCGGAGAGGTGGTCGAGGGTGGCGATGGTTTTGGCGAGGGTGATGCAGTCGCTTTCGGTGGGAAGCGCCACGGCTGTGGACAACTCGATGCGACTGGTGACGGCGGCGGCGGTGCCGAGGGCTACCCACGGGTCGAGGGTGCGCATGTAGCGGTCGTCGGGGAGGCTGGCGTCGCCGGTTTGAGGATGGGCGGCTTCGCGTTTGACGGGGATGTGGGTGTGTTCGGGGACGAAGAAGGAGTCGAAGCCGCGGTCTTCGGCGGCTTTGGCGGCGGCCGCGGGGGTGATGTTGCGGTCGCTGGTGAATAGGACGATGCCGAATCTCATGGGGGAGGGGACCTTTCAGAGCTGCTTGGCGGCGGAGACTCCGGCGCGGCGGCCGTAGAAGCTGCCGTCGCCGAGGGAACAACCGGAGGCGTAGCCGCCGGCGCAGATGCCGGAGGTGACTCGGCCTGCCGCGTAGAGGCCGGGGATGGGGTCGCCGGTGACGTGGAGGACTCGGGAGTCCAGGTCGGTGCGCAGGCCGCCGAGGGTGAAACCGCCGGTGTAGCCGCGCAGGTCGTAGGCGCCGAGGGGGGTGCGGATGGGCTTGACCCATTCGGGCTTCTTGTTCAGGAAGGGGTCGTTGCCCTGTTCGGCGTGGTGGTTGTAGAGGCCGATGGTGGACTGCAGGGTGTTTTCCGGCAGGCCCATTTCGGACTCCAGTTCGGCGACCGTCTCGGCTACCCAGGTCGGTGCGACGCGCAGGAAGGACAGGGAGGACTTGGTTTCCATCGCCTCCTCCAGCGCGAGCTCGTCGATCACCAGGTAGGCCTGATTGCCCTGATCCTGCAGGACCGCCTGGCCCATGCGGCCCGCGTAGGTGTCCTCGGTGATGAAGCGCTGGCCGTGACCGTTCACGAGGATGCCGCGTGCCACCAGTTGCGGGTCCACCACCAGGGCGACCTCGGTGGCGTCCATGTGCGCGAGGTCCGCGCCGAGAGCCTGCGCCACCTGGATGCCGATGCCGTCGTGTTCCTCGACGGTGGCGGTGGGGCGGCCGGCGATCTTGGGGGCGAAGCGTTGCACCATCTCGTGGTTGTAGGCGAAGCTGCCCGTGGCCAGGACCACGCCTCGGTTGGCGCGGATGTGGACGGGCTTGCCGTAGCGGGTGGCGGAGACGCCTGCGACGCGGCCGGAGTCGTCGACGATCAGTCGGCGCATGCGGACGTCGTATTCGTGGCGGACACCCAGTTCGTCGGCCTTCTTGGCGAGGGGCTCCATCAGCATGTAGCCGCCGCCCTTTTCGCCGAGCTTCTTGTCCTTGGTCCAGGCCAGGTGGCCGCGCGGGGCGGGCGGGATCTTGTCCTTGAAGGGGGCGGCGTTCTCGCCGCCGGAGAACATAAGGCCCTCGTCGGCGGGGGGCTCGTATCCGGGTTCGCCCCAGAAGACCTCGTTGAACGGGACGCCCTGGGCGACCAGCCAATCGAAGTGTTCGACGCTGCCCTGGCAGTAGTCGTGGATCTTGGCCTTGTCCACGCCGGGGCCCAGGGCGGCGGTGAGGAACGCCTCCATGTTCTCGGGGGTGTCCTCGAAACCGAGCTTGCGCTGCAGCGCGGTGCCGCCGCCCAGGTAGATGAACCCGCCGGACATGGCGGCCGCGCCACCCCAGCCGCCGGTGCGTTCGAGCACCAGGACGTCGGCTCCGGAGCGGGCGGCCTCGAGGGCGGCACAGACTCCGGCGATGCCGAAGCCGACGACCACGACGTCGGCTTCGAAGTCCCAGGTTTCGACCTCACCGGCGGGGAGGGGCCGGACGGTTGGTGTTTCCGCCATGTCTTCGAGTTCCTTACTGCGGGTAGGGATTACTTCTTCTGGTCTTTGGCGAGCGTCTTGCGGATCGCGCCGTCGAGCTTGGTGGCGGACGGCCAGCCGATGTAGTGGGCCAGGAAGACCGCGATCTCACGCAACTGGTCGGCGTCCAGTTCGCCGTTGCGCAGGGCCGCGCCGACCTGGATTTCGGCGATCTCCGCATTGCCCTGTGCGGCAATGACTCCCAGCAGGAGTAGTCGCCGGTCCCGCATGGTCAGGCCGGGGCGGTTCCAGATGTCGGCGAACAGGTGGTCGACGGTGACCTCGTAGAACGGGTCGCCCTTCAGGTTCGGGAGGTCGAAGCCGTAGACCTCCGACATCGTCTTCAGGCCGCGCTGGCGGGTCTCGGAGGGCGCGTGCTCGTCTGTCATTTCTGCTCCTTCGCGATCGGGCCGGGGCCTACGCCGAGGCCGTCACCCAGGTCGTGCAATGCGTGTTGTGCCAGTGGCAGATTCACGTTCAGCCGCTCGGCGAGATCCAGGGCCAGGGCGAGATCCTTTTCGCCCAGATCGCGGACGTGGCCGAGGATGGGGAACCAGAAGTCGTCCGCGGCCACCGGGCTGGTGGTCTTGCGCAGCATGATCGCGCCGGGGCCGCCGGTGTGGGAATCGGAGTGGCGGACCACCTTGCCGAGCTTGGTGATGTCCAGGCCCGCGGCCTCCGCCAGGCGTTGGGCCTCGGCGGCGGCGGTGAAGGCCACGAAGTGGAGTAGGTTGCGGGCCAGCTTCATTCGGGTGCCTGCGCCGACGTCACCGGCGTGGATGACCAGGGAGCCGAAGCGGGCGAAGGGTTCGCGGACGGTGTCGAAGGCGGTGGTGGTGCCGCCCACCATGATGGCCAGCGATCCGCGCTGGGCGGCGGGCGCACCGCCGCTGATCGGCGCGTCGACGAATTCGACTCCGCGCGTGGCGCATTCGGCAGCCAGCTCGATGGCCGTGGTATCGGAAATAGTGGAGTGCACCGCGATGACCGTGCCGGGTTCGGCGGTTTGCAGCAGGCCGTTCACGACTTCGCGGACCTGATCGTCGTCGAGGACCACGACCGAGATGACGGCGCAGCGCTCGGCCACGTCGGCGGGCGAGTTCGCGGTGGTCGCTCCGGCGTCCGCGAAAGGTTTTACCGCGTCCGGTCGCATATCGCACACGACCAGGCCGCCCGGCCAGTCGACCAGGCGTTGGGCCATCGGTGCGCCCATATTGCCGAGGCCGATGAAACCTACGGAGAATTCCGGTGATTCGCTCATGGGCGGAAGACCTGCCCACCGTCGACGTTCAGGACTTGGCCGGTCACCCAGGCCGCGTCGTCGGACAGCAGATACAGGCACGCGCCGACCATGTCCTCGGTGGTGCCGAGTCGCTTCAGCGCCATCTGTTTCACCAGCTGGTCCACGAACTGCTCCGGCACGATGGACCGGGTGGCCTCGGTGTCGGTCGGGCCGGGGGCGATGGCGTTGACACGGATCTTGGAGTGGCCCAGCTCGTGCGCCAATTGCTGGGTCAGGCTGTTGATTCCGGCCTTGGCCAGGCCGTAGAAGCCGGAGTAGGTCCAGGCCGCGGTGGAGGACTGGTTGACGATCGACCCGCCGCCCGCCTTCGCGATGTGCTTGTAGACGGCGCGGGTCATGTTCAGTGCGCCGTCCAGGTTCACGGCCATGAACTTCTTGTAGTAGTCCCAGGGGACGGTCAGCAGGATGTCGAGCTTCATGTCGCCGTAGATGGCGGCATTGTTGACCAGGTGGTGGATGCCGCCGAACTGGGCGACGGTGAAATCCGCGACGGCCTTGGCGGACGCGGGATCGGCCACGTCGACCTGCGCGAAGACGGCGGTACCGCCGTCGGCGGTGATCTGCTTGGCGACGCTCTCGCCCAGCTCGCTGTTGAGGTCGGCGACAACGACTTTCGCGCCCTCGGTGGCGAGAGCCCGCGCGTACGCCGCGCCGATGCCGCGTGCGGCGCCGGTGACGATGATCGACCTGTCGGTGAAACGGCCCATGTCGGTACTCCTCAGCAGCCGGTCGCGATGAGTTTGGTCTCGGTGTATTCCTCGAATCCGAGGAGGCCCATTTCCCGGCCGATGCCGGACTGCTTGTAGCCGCCGAAGGGCGCGTCGGCCGAATACCAGATGCCGCCGTTCACGCTGAGCGTGCCGGTGCGGACGCCCTCGACGACGCGGCGCAGGCGTTCGGGGTCACGGCCCCAGACCGAGCCGGACAGGCCGTAGGGGGAATCGTTGGCGATGCGGACGGCATCGGCGTCGCCGTCATGCGGGATGACGGTGAGGACGGGGCCGAAGATCTCCTCCTGGGCGACAGGGGAGCTGTTGGGCAGACCCGCGATGAGGGTCGGTTCGATGAACCAACCGGCGCCGGTGTCGGGACGCTTACCGCCGGTGACGATGGTGCCGCCTTCCGCGCGGGCGATATCGAGGTAGCGCTCGACGCGGGCTCGCTGGCGTTCGGAAATCAGTGGGCCGCAGACGGTTCCGGGCTTGGCGGGGTCGCCGGGCTTGATATTCGCCAGGGTCTTCGCCGCCGCCTCGACCGCTTGATCGTGGAGTTCCCGCGGCACCAGAAGTCTCGTGCTGATCGCGCATCCCTGCCCGGCATGTACACACACCCCGAACGCCGCGTAGCTCGCGGCCGCCGCGATATCCGCGTCGTCCAGCACGATGAAGGCCGACTTGCCGCCCAGCTCCAGGAAGACTTTCTTCAAAGAGGCTGCCGCCGTGGCCATCACGGTCTTGCCGGTCGCGGTCGACCCGGTGAACGAGATCATGTCGACGCGCGGATCGGAGACCAGCTGGGTGCCCAGGCCGTGGTCGTCGGAGGTGACGATATTGACGACGCCCGCGGGTATATCGGTCTGCTCGGCGAGGATCCGGCCGACCGCAGCCGCGCACCACGGGGTGTCGGGGGCCGGTTTCAGGACGATGGTGTTGCCTGCCGCGAGTGCGGGACCCAGCTTGGCGAAGTTGATCTGATGCGGGAAGTTCCAGGGGGTGATGGCCCCGACGACGCCGATGGGTTCGCGGCGGAGTTTGCGGGAACTCTTGATGCCCATGGGGGATGCGATGCCGAGATCGGTTTCCCACTCGTAGTTTTCGGCCAGATCCGCGAAATAGCCGAGATCGTCGATCGGGCCTTCGAGTTGTGGCCCGCTGGTGAGCATGCGGGGTGCGCCCGCTTCCGCGATGGTGATCTCGCGGAGCTCCTCGATATGACTCCGGAGGGCGTCCCGCAGTTGTCTCAGGCAGGCCGCGCGAAAACCCGGATCGCGCGACCAGTCTGTGGTGTCGAATGCCATCCGCGCCGCCGCGATGGCCGCGTCCATGTCCGCGGCGTCGGCATTGGCGGCATGACCGAGGGTTTCCCCGGTCGCGGGGTTGGCGGTGCTGAACACGCCATTGGCGCTGGGCATCAGCTTGCCGCCGATCAGCAGGTGCGAACCGCCGTCGGGGACGAGATCGCTCGGGCTCATAGGTAGCTCCCATGCTGTCCGGACACGTGTACGGACTATAGGTTCGCGGCTCGGATCCGCGCAAGAACATGTTTCAGTTTGCGGGGTCGGCGCCGCTGTGGGATTCGGGATTCCGTTGTCAGTTGATCCCGTCGCTAGTACCGTACAGACACATGTCCAGCTACGTGTCTCCGTTGCTGGAAATCGTTCGTCAGAGCCGATGAACGCGTTACTGAATACGAGGTGCTGACCCGATGACCGCAGCCTCCGTCGAGCCGCTGCTCTTCGACCCCTACGACTACCGCGTGCACGAGGACCCCTATCCCGTGTACCAGCGCCTGCGCGCCGAAGCCCCGCTGTACCACCATCCGGAACTGGATTTCTGGGCGCTCTCGCGGCACGCCGACGTGGCGGCGGGGTTCCGCGACAATGTGCGGCTCTCCAGCGCGAACGGGGTCTCGCTGGATCCCGCCGCGTGGGGGCCGCACGCGTGGCGCACCATGTCATTCCTGGCCATGGACGATCCGCGGCATGTGCGGCTGCGCAAGCTGGTCTATCAGGGCTTCACGCCCCGGCGAGTGACCGAGATGAGCGAGCGGATCCGCGAGATCACGCTGCGCTACCTCGAACCCGCGCTGGCCGCCGGCGATTTCGATTGGATCGACGCGGTGGCGGGGCAGGTGCCCATGGACGTCATCTCCGAGCTGCTGGGTGTACCCGAGACGGACAGGGCCGAATTGCGCAGGCTCGCCGACCTTTTGGTGCATCGTGAAGAGGGGGTGATGGATGTGCCGGTCGCCGCGATGGAGGCGGCCTTGCAGCTGGCGGGCTATTACAACGGCATGCTCGCCGCCCGCAAGAAGCAGCGTTCCGATGATCTGACCTCGGCCCTGCTGGATGCCGAGGCCGACGGGGACCGGCTGACCGACGAGGAGATCCTCGGGTTCATGTTCCTCATGGTGGTCGCGGGCAATGAGACCACCACGAAACTGCTGGGGAACGCGCTGTATTGGGCGGGCCGCAATCCGCAGCAGTACGCGAAGGTGGCCGCGCATCCCGAGCTGGTCGAGGACTGGGTCGAGGAAACGCTGCGGTACGACGCGTCGAGCCAGATTCTGGCGCGCACGGCCGCCGAGGATCTCGAGTACTACGGGCGCGTCATTCCGGCGGGGTCGAAGGTGCTGCTGCTCGTCGGGTCCGCGAATCGGGACACGGCCGCTTTCCACGATCCGGACAGCTATGACATCGAGCGGGCCGACAAGGGCGGTCTGATCAGCTTCGGTCGTGGCGTGCACTTCTGTCTCGGAGCGCACCTGGCGCGGCTGGAGGCGTCGATCGTGTTGCGGGAGTTCGCGGCTCGGGTGCGGGAGTACGGCATCGGCGCATCCGGTATCCAGCGTGTTCATTCGGTGAACGTGCGCGGGTTCGCGCACCTGCCCGTATCGGTAGAGGTTCGGTGATGGCTCGGTTCGCACCTCATCCGGACCGCCGGCCCGCGATCGTCGCGGGCGCGTCGTCCGGTATCGGAGCCGCTACGGCGGAAGCGCTTGCCGCCCTGGGACATCCGGTCGCGCTGGGAGCGCGGCGGGTGGAGATCTGCGAGACGCTCGCCGAGAAGATCCGGGCCGCGGGCGGTGAGGCCTTCGCGGGACGTCTGGATGTCTCCGACACCGGCTCGGTGGACGAGTTCGTGACCGCCGCCGAGGCCGCGTTGGGTCCCACGGAGATTCTGGTCTCCGGCGCCGGCGATCTGGAATTCGGCAAGGGCTGGGAAATGGATCCCGAGGTGTTCGAATCCCAGGTCCGGGTGCATCTGGTCGGTGCGCAGCGGCTCGCGCACCGGGTGCTGCCCGGCATGATCGAGCGGCAGCGCGGCGACTTCGTGATCATCGGCTCGGACTGCGCCGTGCGGGCCCGGCCCGGCGCGGGCGCGTACAACGCGGCCAAGACCGGTGTGGAGGCGTTCGCCACCCAGCTGCGAATGGAGTTGGAGGGCACGGGGGTTCGGTCCTCGATCGTCCGGCCGGGGCAGACGCTGACCGGGATGGGGATGCAGGCCACGGCCGAGGTAGTGGGGCCGCTGCTGGAGAACTGGGTCAAGTGGGGGTTCGCTCGGCACGCGAATTTCCTGCGGCCCGGGGATCTGGCGGCGGCGGTGACGGCGGTCGTCTCCACACCGCGGGGGTCGCATCTGGTGCTGGTCGAAGTGCAGCCGGAAGCGCCCATAACCGGAGGTCCTCGATGAGACTCGTTGTCGACCTGGATCTCTGCCAGGGGCACGCCGTCTGCCAGGACGAGGCCCCCGAACTCTTCGATGTGCCGAAACAGGGTCAGGTGCGCATTCTCCGCGCTGACCCCGGCGCTGATCTCGAGGCGGCTCGCGCCGCCGTCCGCTACTGCCCGACCCAGGCCCTGTCGCTGATCGACGACAGCGCCGTTGACTAGCGAGGAAGCCGCCATGGCCTGGTCCCGAGACGAACTCGACGAGATGATCCGCCGCTGGGTGGACGAGAACAAACAGTGTGAGGCGCAAGGGGATTGGAAGCCCCTCGACCACTTCTACACCGAGGACGCCACCTACGGCTGGAACTACGGTCCGCAGCAGGAGTTCATGGCCGTCGGACGCGACGAGATCCGCGAGATCGCGCTCGGCCAGGAGATGTTCGGACTGGAGGGCTGGACCTACCCGTATCAGGAATTCGTGGTCGACGAGCGCAGCGGGTCGGTCATCGGATTCTGGAAGCAGGTCAACGAGCAGCAGCGGCCGGACGGGCGGCCGTATTCGCCGGAAGGCATCGGCGGCAGCTGGTTCCGCTACGCCGGTGACTACCAATGGAGCTGGCAGCGCGACTTCTTCGACTTCGGCAATGTGACAGCGCTCTTCGTGGAGATGATCTCCGCCGATGCGCTGTCGTCCGGCATGCGCAAGCGCATGGAACGGGCCATGTCCGGCCAGCCGCTGCCCGGCTGGTACCCGATCGGAAAGGGGCCGGTGCCCCTGTGGTGAACAGCAGATACGAATCGCTGACCAGATCCGAACTGGCCCTGCTGGTTCCGGAACTGCTGCTGTGCGGGCACCTCATCGATCGATCGGGCATGGCGCACGTGCTCGGCGCGCTCGGCCGCGCGGGCATGACGGCGGTGGCCATCGACGAATGGCGGCTGGCCAGCCCGGTGTACACGCGGCGGATGCGCAGGGCGCTCGGGATCACCGGGGACGGCGTGGACGCCATCTTCAAGGGATTCCAGCTGGATATCGGTGCGCCACCGCAGTTCATGGACTTCCGGTACCGGGTGATCGATCACGATCACGGGGAGTTCCATCTGGACCACTGCGGCGCGCTGGCCGATGTGGAGCCGATGGGGACCGAGTTCGTGGTGGCCATGTGTCACGACATCGAGGACCCGACCTTCGACGCGACCGCGCTGGCCACCAATCCCTACGCGCGGGTGCGGCCGGTGCATCGGCCGCCCCGGCAGCCCGCGGATCGAAAGCCGGTGTGCGCGTGGACGGTCACCATCGATCCGGCACACGAGCCGCCCGCACCGGTGGATGGCGCGGAACTGGTCTCCGGATCGCAGGCCGCCGGTACCGTGCTGTCGCCGATCGATCCGGAAGACGAAGGGCTGGCCGACTATTCGGGGCCGCTGCTCAGTGACCTCAGGTTCGGGGACTTCTCGCGCTCGGCGCTGATCCGGATCGCGGACGAGGTGAGCCTGCAGCACCACCTGCTCACGCTCGGGTATCGGGCGGCGGTCGAGATGCGGACGAAACCCGAAGTGGCGGTCGATATCCTGCGCAAGCAGTTCACCGGGATCGCGGGGCTCACCGCGGAACGGCTGCGGGCGGCACTGGGGCTCGGCGATGATTTCGCGTCGCTGGCCAAGGTGCTGCGGATGCATCCGGCCCTCAATCCGGCCGCCTATGTGGATATCGATGTCTCCAGTGAGACCGCGGCCGGTGAGCAGGTGGTGGAAATCCGCATCGGCCGGGCCTGCGGTGCCGAGGATGACGGGGCCTGGACGTCTCTGATCGACGCCGATCATCTCGAGCCGCTCGACGCGCTCGTGCGCGGGGTGAATCCGCGGTTCTTCTGCCGTGTGCGAGATGTCTCCGACTGCGCGCTGACCATCGAAATCCGCCGTGCGGACCTGCCTTTCCGCACCGCCGACGAGGTCGCCATCACCCACTTCAGCTCCGGGGCGGGCTTCGTCTTCGCCGATCGGGGCGCCCCGCTACCGCTCACCGTCCTGTAATCGAAACAACCGGGAGTAAACGGCCATGGCGTGTAATTTCGCCGACCTGTACGAACACTCGGCCGATGCGGTGCCGCACCGGACCGCCGTCCTCGCGGGTGGGCGGCGGCTCACCTTCGCCGAACTCGACGCCCGCGCCAACCGGCTGGCCCATCACCTGGCCGCGGCGGGGGCGCGACCGGGGACGCATATCGGGTTCCACATGCACAACAGCATCGAGACGCTCGAAACATTGTTGGGCTGCTACAAGATTCGCGCGGTGCCGGTCAATATCAACTATCGCTACCGGGCCGAGGAGCTGCGGTACGTCTACGACAATGCCGACCTCGAGATGGCGGTGCACCACCGCTGCTACGCGCCGCTCATCGAGGAGATCCGGCCGCGGCTGCCGAAGCTGCGGCACACGCTGGTGGTCGAGGACGACCAGGGTGGGGCGGGGGCGGCCAGCGAATCCGTCCCTTACGAACAAGCCCTCGAAAGCGGTTCGCCGGAACGGGATTTCGGACCGCGCTGCGCCGATGACCACTTCATCATGTACACCGGCGGCACCACCGGCCTGCCCAAGGGCGTCATCTGGCGGCAGGAGGACATGTGGCGGGTGCTGGGCGGCGGGATCGACTTCTACACCGGGGAGCCCGTCGCCGACGAATTCCAGCAGTCCCGCATGGCCGCCGCGAACGACTCGCCCATGACCTGGTTCGTGCTGCCGCCGCTCATTCACGCCGCCGCCATGATGCCGACCTTCACCGCGCTGTGGTCGGGCAACGCGGTGCTGTTCCAGCCGCGTTTCGATCCTTACGAGGTCTGGCGGGAGGTGGCCGAGAAGCGGCCCCACGTGCTGGTGGTGACCGGTGACGCCATCGCCCGTCCGCTGGTGGACGCCTACCGGGCCGCGCCGGTCGACGCGTCGTCGCTGATCTCCATCGGCTCCGGGGCCGCGCAGCTCACCCAGCCGGTGAAGAACGCGCTGCTGGAACTGTTTCCGAACACGCTGGTCACCGAGTCCATCGGATCCTCCGAAACCGGTTTCGGGGGTATCGGTTTCGCGCAGCAGGACGACGATCCGGCGCGGGCGCCGCGGGTGCGTACCGGACGCGGGGCGCTGGTGGTCGACGACGGCGGGCATCCGGTCGCGCCGGGCGGGGAGGGCTGGGTGGCGAAGACCGGGAACGTGCCCATCGGCTACTACAAGGATCCGGTCAAGACCGACAAGCTGTTCCGGACCGTGGACGGCGTGCGCATGGTCATCACCGATGATCGGGCGCGGGTGGAGCCCGACGGATCGGTGACCCTGATCGGGCGCGGAAACATGGTCGTCAACACCGGGGGCGAGAAGGTCTTCCCCGAGGAGGTCGAGGCCATCCTCAAAGCGCATCCCGCCGTGTACGACGCGGTGGTCATCGGGGTGCCGCACGAGCGGTGGGGGCAGCTGGTGGCGGCCGTGGTGTCGGCGGCCGACGGCGCGATCGACTTCGACGACGTCGAGCGGTATGTGCGCGAGCACCTCGCGGGATACAAACTGCCGCGGCGGATCTGGGTGGCCGAGACGGTGTCCCGAACGCCCAGCGGCAAGCCCGACTACCGGTGGGCCAAGTCCTATGCGGCCTCCCGCGAACCCGATCGGATCCCGGTGAGTGGGGAAACTCGATGAAACCACCGATGGACGTGAGTGAAACCTGTTCTAATTCTGAGATGGTAGAGGCGCACTCCGTACTCGGCGAACAGGTCCGCATGCCGGTCGAGATCCGCCGGGCCGACGCCTGCTCGGCGCTGTTCCTCGCCGACGTCTCCGCTGCCCGTGAGCTGCTCGCCGATGCCGGGCTGGCGCCCGTGACGATGTTCGGAAAGGCAGTGCTCTCACTGGCTTTCGTGCGATATGTGGACGGGGACCTCGGGCCGTATCACGAATTCGCGTTCTCGCTCATGGCCAAGCAGCCGGGGCGCAAGAACAGCACCGGAGCCTACATCCACTGGCTACCGGTGAATCAGAGCTTCACTTGTGAAGCGGGGCAATCGATCTGGGGCTTCCCGAAGCTGATCGCCGATATCGACATCACGCCCGACGGGCACGGACATCGGTGCGAAGTACGCGTCGACGGGCAGTTGGTGATCGCGCTGCGGGTCGCCGACGGGTTCCCGATGCCCGGAGGTGCGGGCGGTGCGTCCATCGATGCCTACACCTGGCGTGACGGGATCCTGCGTCGTACGCCCTGGGTGATGAATCCCGGTGCGGTGCGCGGGCGGCCCGGCGGTAGCCGGGTGGAGCTCGGCACTCACCCCGTCTCCGACCAGTTGCGTGCGCTGGGACTGCCCAGGGCCGCTCTCTTCTCCAGCCGAATCGGTGTGCTGCGCATGACCTTCGCGGACGCCGCCACGGTATTGCAAACCCGGGAGGTGCGATGAGCACAGCACTCGTCACCGGAGCGGCCAGCGGCATGGGCCGCATCGTCGCGCAACGTCTCGCGGCCGCGGGGTGGGATGTGGCCGCGGTGGACATGAACGCCGCCGGGCTGGCCGACACCGCGCTGCGATCGCCGAACATGCACACCTACACCTGCGACGTGTCCGATCCGGGACAGGTCCGCGCGGTCGTCGACAAGGTGCGGTCCGAGCTCGGCGTGATCGATCGCCTGGTGCACGCCGCCGGCATGTGCCATGTGCACGCCTCCGCGCTGGACCACGATGTGGCCCAGATCCGGAAGATGATGGACGTCAACTACATCGGGACCGTCAACCTGTGCCAGGCCGTCATTCCGGCCATGAAGCAGGCGGGCGCGGGGACGGTCGTGCTGTTCGCCTCGCTGGCGGGCTGGCTGCCCTCGCCGGGAATGGCCGGATATACGGCCTCCAAGCATGCGGTGATCGGGTTCGCGGACAGCCTCTCCTACGAGCTGGAGGGCAGTGGAGTACGGCTGCTCGTGCTGTGCCCGCCCATGGTGGAGACGCCGTTCCTGGAGACGGTCCGCAAGGAGAACGCCAGCGTGCTCGGCAACGAGGGCGGGGTGGCGACACCGGAGAGCATTGTGGACGCGCTGGAAAAGGCGCTGGCGAAGCCGAAGTCGGCGCTGTACGTCTTTCCCGGCCAGGCTCGACCGGCGTACTTCATGCGGCGATTCCTGCCCGGTGTCGCCCGCGCCATCATCAGGCGCTCGATCCATCCCGTCGAGTAGCCCACTGTGCTGGATGTCGGCAAGTGCTCCGATCGGCATCCATCCGGCGCTGGGTAGCCGAGGCTCTGCGGCTGCCCAGCGCCGACTGCATTTCGCGAGAAACCCGGCTACCAACCGGCAATAATTCAGTGGCGCGATACCTCCCCACCAGGCAGTCTGGGCTGTCTGCACTGCTCGAGCATCTGATTCGAGAGGGGATGGATGAGTTCGCGCACATCCGCTGTGATGCTGGTTCTGCGCTATTACGGCCGGGAGATGTCCCGGCGCAAGGCGATCACGGCCCTGGGCATGCTGGGACCGGCCCTCGGAAACACCTGTCAGCTCTATATCGCACCACTGCTGGTGGCCATGCTCGTCGGCAAGGTGGCCACCACCGGCGACTCCTCGTTCGGCGCGCTCGCGCCCTACGTCCTGGCGTTCGCCGGCGTCCTGACCCTGTCGGAAGTGTTCTGGCGTATCGGAATCCACTTCCTGAACCGGCTCGACGCCTACGGTATCGAGAGCCTCTACAACATCGCCATGGACGAGCTGCTGGCCAAGGACACGGCGTTCTTCCACAACAACTTCGCGGGCTCGCTGACCAAGCGGTCCCTGAGCTTCGCGACCCGGTTCGAGGAGTTCGCCGACACCTTCGCCTTCGAGATCGTCTCCGCGCTGGTGCCGATGGGCTTCGCCTGCGTGGTCCTGTGGCGTTATGACCCGATGCTGGTCGTGACGCTGGTCGGGCTGATCGCGCTGTGCGGGTTGATCGTCACGCCCCTCATCCGGCGTCGGCAGCGGCTGGTCGACGAGCGGGAGGAGGCCGTCGCGCTGGTGTCCGGGCACGTCGCCGACAGCCTGTCGAACATGCAGGCCGTCCGGGCCTTCGCGGCCGAACCACAGGAGGCGGCCGAACACCGGCGGCGCGTGGACGGGCAGCGCAAGAAGACGCTGCGGTCGTGGGACTACAACAACCTCTACATCGACACCGCGGTCATGCCGCTCATGGTGATCGTGAACGTGCTCGGACTGCTGATCGCCCTGGGCATCGACGGCGGCCACGCCTCGGTCGAGGTGATCATCGTGGCGTTCACCTACTACTGGAACGCCACCGGGATCATGTTCCGGTTCAACCAGATCTACCGACGGCTGGAGAGCTCCACCACCGAGGCCGCGCAGTTCACCGAGCTGCTGCGGGAATCGCCGACGGTGCTGGACGTGGCGGATCCGGAACCCTTGCGGCCCAATGGGTCCGGCATCCGGTTCGAGCGGGTGGACTTCGCGCACGCGGGTGCGCCGCCGCTGTTCCGGGGGCTGGATCTGGAGGTGCCCGGCGGATCGCGGATCGGGCTGGTCGGGCGTTCGGGCGGCGGCAAATCCACGATCACCCAGCTGCTGCTGCGCATGATGGACATCGACGGCGGTGCGATTCGCATCGGCGGGCAGGACATCTCGCGGCTGAAGCAGAGCGATCTGCGCAGCCTGATCGCGTACGTGCCACAGGATCCGGCCATGTTCCACCGGACGCTGAGCGAGAACATCCGTTTCGCGCGACCGGATGCCACCGACGAGGAGGTACGGCGGGCCGCGAAGGCCGCGCACGTCACCGAGTTCTCGGACTCCTTGCCCGAGGGCATGGACACGCTCATCGGCGAGCGCGGCGTGAAACTGTCCGGCGGGCAGCGCCAGCGGGTCGCGCTCGCTCGCGCCATCTTGCGCGACGCTCCCATCCTGCTGCTGGACGAGGCCACCAGCGCCCTCGACTCCGAGAGCGAACTCCTTGTGCAGCAGGCGCTCTGGGAGCTGATGGAAGGGCGTACGGCACTGGTGGTCGCGCACCGGCTGAGCACGGTCGCCGATATGGATCGGCTGATCGTGCTCGATCGCGGGCGGATCGTCGAACAGGGCAGCCACGAGGAGCTGCTACGGGCCGAGGGCACGTATGCGCAACTGTGGCGGCACCAGAGCGGCGGATTCCTCGGAGAGGATAAGGGGGTTTGGGGGCCCAGCCCCCAAACTTCCTCCCTCTTGTAAAAGGGTTATTTCCCTTGGAAATTCGGCTTCCGCTTCTCGGCGAAGGCGCGAGGGCCCTCCTTCGCGTCTTCGCTGCGGAAGACCGGCAGACCGACCTTGGCGTCGATCTGGAACGCCTCTTCCTCGTGCATGCCCTCGGTGTCGCGAATGACCTTGAGGATCGCCTGCACGGCCAGCGGGCCGTTGTTGTTGATCAGCTCGGCGATCTCCAGGGCCTTGTCCAGCGCGGTGCCGTCCGGCACCACGTGACCGATGAGCCCGAAGTTCAGCGCCTCCGCGGCGGTGATGTGGCGGCCGGTCAGCAGCAGTTCCGCCGCGACGGTGTACGGGATCTGACGCGGCAGCCGCACTGCCGAGCCGCCCATCGGGAACAGGCTCCACTTCGCTTCGGACACACCGAATTTGGCGCTCTCGCCCGCGATGCGGATATCGGTGCCCTGCAGGATCTCGGTGCCGCCCGCGATGGCCGCGCCCTCGACCGCCGCGATCAGCGGCTTGGTCAGGCGGCGGCCCTTGAGCAGACCCGGCATGCGGGACGGGTCGAAGGCCGAGCCCTCCGCCATGCCGTCGCTCGGGTTGCGCTTGTTCATGGCCTTGAGGTCCGCGCCCGCGCAGAACGCGCCGCCCGCACCGGTGAGGATGCAGGAGCGGATCTCCGGATCGTTGTCGACGGTGTCCCACGCCTCGGTCATGATGGCCAGCATCTCGCCGGTCAGGGCGTTCTTGGACTTGGGCCGGTTCATGGTGACGATCAGCGTCGCGCCCCGCTTCTCGACCAGAGCGTGCGGTTCGGTGTTGCTACCCGTTTCAGCAGTCGTCGCTGCGGTCATCGCCGACCCCTTTCTTCCAACTTCTGAGCTGATTCCGGCACGAAACTACCCCGCACCGTTGTCCTGAACAATAACGTGTTCTAGTTTGGATCATGGTGACCGCCGTCACGGGCGGCAAGTACTGGAGAGAGTCCCATGAGCACAACGAGCAAGGCGAAGCTTCCGCCCCGCGTCACGGAATCCCTCATCGATCGGCTGACCGCCATGGTGACGGCCGGCAAGGCGGGCGAGGCTCGCGAGCCGTTCGAGATGATCGAGGTCTACACCGGTGACGTCGTCGGCTACCTGCCGCAGTCCTCGCCCGAGGACGTGAAGGCCGCCGCCGAGATGGCGCGCGCCGCCCAGAAGGAATGGGCCGCACGGCCGCTCGCGGACCGGCTCGCGGTGTTCGAGCGCGCGCACGAGTTGATTCTCTCCGAGATCGAGACGCTGGCGGATCTGATCCAGATCGGGTGCGGCAAGGCGCGTCGCATGGCCATCGAGGAGGCCTGCGATACGCCGATGGTCATCGCGCACTACCTCAAGACGGCGGCGAAGACACTCAAGCCCAAGAAGCGCTCCGGGCCGATGCCGGTGATCACCTCCTCGACCGAGGAGCATCGGCCCAAGGGCGTTGTCGCGGTCATCGCGCCGTGGAACTTCCCGTTCGCCATCTCCATGTCCGATTCCACCCCGGCGCTCATCGCGGGCAACGGCGTGATCATGAAGCCGGACAACAAGACCGCGCTGTGCACCCTGTACGGCATCGAACTGCTGCACAAGGCGGGCCTGCCGCGCGGGCTGGTCCAGGTGGTCTGCGGCGGCGGCCCCGACGTCGGACCCACCCTCATCGACAATGTCGACTTCGTCATGTTCACCGGCTCCACCGCCACCGGACGCACCATCGGCGAACAGGCCGGGCGCAACCTCATCGGCTGCAGCCTCGAGCTCGGCGGCAAGAACCCGATGATCGTGCTCGACGACGTCAACCTCGACGAGGCCATTCCGTCGGCCATCTTCGCGGTGTTCGGCAACACCGGCCAGGCGTGCATGCACATCGAGCGCATCTATGTGCACGAGCGGGTCTACGACGAGTACCTGCGCCGATTCGTCGCCGCCGCAGAGGAGCTCGGTAAGAAGATGGGCGCGAGCTACGACTTCGAACCCGAAATGGGTTCGCTGGTCTCGGTGGACCATATGAAGCGCGTCGCCGCCCACGTCGACGAGGCCCGGGAGAAGGGCGCGACCGTGGTCACCGGCGGCAACCCGCGCCCCGACATCGGACCCGCGTTCTTCGAGCCGACCGTGCTCACCGGCGTCACCAAGGACATGGCCCACGCCACCATGGAGACCTTCGGGCCCGTGGTCAGCATCTACAAGTACGGCTCGGTGGACGAGGCCGTGGAGCTGGCCAATGACACCAGCTACGGCCTCAACGCCAGCATCTGGACCGGAAACATCGAGCGCGGTACGCGTCTGGCGGAGCGCATCGAGTCCGGAGCCATCAATATCAACGACGGCTTCGTCACCAGCTACGCGGCCAAGGGCACCCCGTCGGGCGGCGTGAAGCAGTCCGGCGTCGGGACCCGCCACGGTGCGGCCGGGCTGCTGAAGTACACCGACACCATCAATATCGGGGTGCAGAAGAAGCAGATCATGGCCGCGCGGGCGTCCATGCCGTACGAGAAGCAGCTCAAGTCGACGCTGGTCACGCTGCGCCTGATGCGCCGCCTGCATCTGGGCTGAGAAGCGCTGCGCTGCAACGGGTCCCCGTCATTCGGCGGGGACCCGTTGTCGTTATCGCTGCGCGGTCAGGCTCAGCTTCGCCACCCCGATGATGTGCGAGCCCATGCTGAAGGACGCCACCGTCGGCGTGGTGCCGGCGGGCAGGTCCATGCTCGCCGTATCCAAAGCCAGGACCGAGATCTCGTAGTGGTGCGGCTTGTCGCCGGCCGGCGGGCAGGGGCCCAGGTAGCCGGGGACGCCCGCGTCATTGGTACCCGCGACACCCGCGGCTCCCGACGTGAAATCCTTTGCGGTGGAGGGAATGTCCCAGTTCATCCAGTGCCAGAAGCCCGCGCCGGTCGGGGCATCGGGATCGAACATGGTGACCGCGAAGCTCTTCGCGCCCGCGGGCGCTCCGGTCCAGGCCAGGTGCGGGGCGCGGTTGGCGGCGGTGCAGCCGAAGCTGCCCGCGTAGAAGTCGGCGGGGAAGGACGTGGTGGCGTCGGCGGTGGTCACGGTGAACCGGGCCGCTGTGGCCGGGACTACGGGGCGAACCTGGACCGATGCGGGGGTGCTCGTGGTGGTCGTCGAATCCTTGTCGCTGCCGCAGGCGGTCAGCCCGGCCAGGGCCGCCACGGCGAAGATGCTGGAAGCGATGCGTGCGGTGCCGTTCATGGCGGTCCTCCTCGGTATTTCGAATGGCAAGAAGAGAATCTCGAAATGCGGGCCCGGCTGGGAGATCCTCCGCAGCCTGGTACGCCGCGTGCTACCCGGTCCCGGCCCCTAGGCTGGACGCGTGGAGAGTACGGGATCCGGGAACGAGCTGGGCGCATTCCTGCGCGCGATGCGGGAGCGACTGTCGCCGGAAGCGGCCGGGCTCCCCAGCGTCGGCACCCGGCGCACGCCGGGGCTGCGACGGCAGGAGGTCGCGCAACTCGCCGCGGTCAGCATCGACTGGTACATCCGGCTGGAACAGGGGCGGGTCGGGACGCCGGGGGCCTCGGTTCTCGACGCCCTCTCGGAGGCGCTGCGGCTCAGCGATGCCGAGCGGGCGCATCTGCATCTCATCGCGCGCGGCGCGCAGCCGCCGGCCCGTCGTACCGTCCAGCCACCGGCCTCGCTGCTCGCCATCCTCGACGGCATGCCGTCACTCCCGGCGTATCTGAGCGACTTCCGGCTCGACGTGCTGGCCCGCAATACCGCCGCCGCGGCGCTGTTCGGCCCGGATTTCGGCCCCGGTGTCAATGTCGCCCGGCTGACCCTGCTCGATCCGGGCATCCGCGCCACCCAGCTCGACTGGGAGCGGGTCGCGCGCGAGACCGTCGGCAATCTGCGCCGCAATCTGGCCCGGCATCCGGACGACCCCCGGCTGCGCCAGGTGATCGACGGATTGCGTTCGGAGAGCGAGGAATTCGCCACCTGGTGGGACGACCACACGGTGCAGGACCGCAGCCACGGCAGCAAGCGGATCCGCCATCCCGAGTTCGGTGACCTGACCGTCTGCTACGACAACCTGACCAGCCCGGACGGCGCCGACCACGGCATCACCGTGCTCACCCCCGCCGACGAGGCCTCGGCGGCGGTGCTGCGCGCCGTCCTCACCGATCACGCGAACCGCCTGGGCGGCACCCGCCTTCGACCCGTCGCGGGATAGTCCTGGCAAGATGGCTGAATGATTGCCACCATGCTGGCGGTTGCCATCTCCCTGGTGTGCTGGGCACTGCTGGCCACCAAGTTCGACCAGTGGCGCATCAGCGCGCCCATGGTGACGGTCGCCGCGGGCGTCGTGGTCGGGCTGATGGTGCGAGACTCGATCGGCGAGACCCTCGACACCGAGATGGCGCTGCACGCGGCCGAAGTCGTGCTCGCCGTGCTCTTGTTCATCGACGCCACCGAGGTGCGCGGCGGATTGTTCGGCCGCAATCCCGGTGCGGCGGTGCGGCTTCTGCTCATCGCGCTGCCGCTGAGCCTGGCGGCGGCGGTCGGCCTCGGACTGTGGTTGCTGCCCGGTTCCGGATGGGCGCTGCTGCTGGTGATCGCGTGCGTGGTGGTGCCCATCGACTTCGCGCCCGCGGCGGCGATTCTGCGCGACAAGCGAATTCCGGTGCGGGTGCGCAACATCCTGAATGTCGAGAGCGGCTACAACGACGGCATCGTCTCCCCGATCATCGTCTTCGCGCTGGCCGTCGCGGGTGGCGCGGGCAAGGACCAGACGCCGTGGGAAGCGCTCGGCACCGCGGGACCCCCGGCGCTGAAGGCGCTACTGGTCGGCGCGGGATGCGGTGCGGCACTGGCCTTCCTGACCAACCGCGCCGATGCCGCGCGCCTGATGAGCCTGCAGTCCAAGCGGCTCATCATGGTGGCCGCCCCGCTCGGCTCCTACGCGCTCTCGGTGAGCGTCGGCGGCAACGGCTTCGTCGCGGCCTTCGTCTGCGGCTTCGTGATCCACCGCGTACGCCGGACCGAGGAGCACCAGCGCGAACTCGAACTCATCGACGACATCGGCTTCCTGCTCACCGCCATCATGTGGTTCGTCTTCGGCGCGACGGCGGTCTTCGTGCTGTGGGGAGGCACGAATTGGCGGCTGCTCCTGTTCTGCGCGGCGGTCCTGACGGTCGTGCGCATCGTCCCGGTCATGGCCTCGCTCATCGGCTACCGCCTCACCTGGGTCGAGGACTTCCTCATCGGCTGGCTCGGCCCGCGCGGCACCACCTCGATCGTGTTCGGTCTGCTGGCCTTCAACCAACTCCGCGGCGACAATGCCGAACTCGCGCTGTCGGCCATGGTCATCACCGTGCTGGGCAGCGTCGTGCTACACGGCCTCGGCTCACCATTGACGGCCCGCGGCTACCGCCGCCGCATGGCCGCGAAACGAACCTGACCCCGAATACACAAAACCCCCGACTCTCTGGCGAGAGCCGGGGGCCGAGTTGTGTCTCAACCACACAGTCGGGGTGACAGGATTTGAACCTGCGACCTCTTCGTCCCGAACGAAGCGCGCTACCAAGCTGCGCCACACCCCGTGAAGCGAACCTGGAGTAGCTTAGCGCACGGGTGGTCCAGACGTTAAATCGGCTGGTCAAGTGCTCTAAAGCAGGCGGAAAGTGGCGAACAGCTTACGCGCGAAATCGGCCGTGACCGAGCGATCCGTGCCCGTGTCGGCGAGCAGCACCAAGACCAGTGAGCCCTTGCCGGCGGTGCCCACGCTGAGGGCGAAGGTGTAGACCGAGTAGGTGGTGGCGCAGCCCGCCGGCGCGGTGAACGCGCCGCTGGTCTCCAGGAAGACGCCGTGCAGCGGGCCGTCGGTGGTGTCCAGGGGTTGTGCGGCGCCCGCGGTGAGCGAGGTCTTGGTGGAGTAGCCGACGCGGGCCGCGTGCGCGCCCACGTCGGTGGCCGCGGTGGTCGCGTCGTCGATCTCCGAGGTGGTCAGAAACATGCTGGTGCGCACATTGTTCGGGCAGTAGTCCACGCCCTCCTGCGCGAAGCCCACGGCCGAGAGATTGTCGGTGGTCGTGCCGTAGGTGGACTCGCTCTGATCGATGGCCCAGTCCTTGGGGATGTCCCAGGCGGCCTGCACATCCTTGGGCGCGTCCACCTGGTAGCCCGAAATCTGGGGCGTCAGCGTGGAAGTCGGTCCCGTGGTGGTCGTGCGCGGAGCCGAGGTGCTCACCCGGGTGGTCGGGGAAGGCTTGGCGGAGCTGCTGGGCGATGCGGGGCCGCCGGGGTCGTTCATCACCACCACGATCGCGACAACGGCGACGATGACCACCACCAGTGCGCCCAGGCCCGCGAGCAGCCAGATGCGCCCGCGTCCGCCGCCGGGCGGTGGAGTGTAGCCGTTGGGCGGGAACATGTTCGGGCCCGTGGCATACGGATTCTGCATCGGCGGAACGGGATTCGGACCGGTGCTGTACGGCGCTGACTGATAGGGGTTCGGCCCGGACTGATACGGGCTCGGTCCCGTCTGCGGATTCGGCCCGGAGACATAGGGATTCGGTCCCGTGTACGGATATGTCGGCGGCGGTTGGACCGGGCTCGGTGTGGCGTGTCCCTGGCTCGGTGGTCCCTGCCACCAGTCCCCGCTGGATGTCGTCTTCTCCGGATCGATGTTCCGGTCGTCGGTTCCATCGCTCATCGTCGGACCCCCTGTCGGACGAGTCGTACTGCCGCCCTTACTGAATCGGGCGAATGCTGGCGAGAATCTTCTTGGCCGAAGCCGCGTCCACCGCCTGGTCCACCCCGGTGTCGGCCGCGATGGTGAACACGAAGGCGCCATTGTCGCCGGGGAAGGCGAAGGTGTAGATCGAGAACGTCGAGGCACAGCCCGCGCCCGACGGCTGGGCGTTGCCCTTGGTCTCCAGGTAGATGCCCTGCAGCTGTCCGTCGGCGGACTGGAAGGACTCCGGCGCGCCGGCGGTCGTGCCGGTCGCGGTGGACCAGCCGATGCGGCCCAGCCGGGTCCCGATGTCAGCGGCCGCCTTGGCCGGATCCGTCTCGTCGGACTGGGTCAGGAAGACGTTGGTGCGCACGTTCTTCGGGCAGTAGTCCACCCCGTCCTGCGCCAGCCCGGCCACCGGGATGGAATCGGATCCGGAGCCGAAGGCGTTCTGGCCGGTGCGATCCACCTTCCAGGCGGGCGGAATATCGTATGCCGCACCGTTGTCCGGGATCGTCACCACCTGGTACCCGGGGATCACCGCGGTCGGCGTGGACGTCGGCTTCGCGGCCGAGGTCTTGGTCGGCGTGGGCCGGTCGGACCCGCTCGGCCTCGCGGTCGTCGAGGTGAGCGCACTGATCAGCGAGGGCGTGGTGCTCGACTTCGCCGATGGCTCAGAGGAATTCCGGTTCACCAGCGCGACGATCACGACGGCGGCGACGATCGCCACGACCAGTGCTCCCAGGCCCGCGAACAGCCAGACGCGGCGCTTGCCGCCACCGGGCGGCGGGGGATAGGGCGGCTGGCCGCCGTAGCCCGGCGGTGGGGCGCCGAAAGCCTGGGTCGGCTGGTATTGCGGCGGCTGATACGGCTGGCCGTACTGGCCGCCCGTGATGGGGGTCGTCGGCTGGTAGCCAGGTTGACTCCAGGTCGGATTCGACTGCGGGGCAGACGGATACACCGGCGGCTGCTGTGGCTGCTGCTGCCACGTCGGTTCCGGCGCCGGCGCGCCCTGCCACCAGTCCGGATTCGGGTCCGGCTGACCGGGCTGGTCATTTCCACTGGTCACGGTTGCCCCCTGACTGACGACTACTTACCGCTGTATATCGCGGCGGGCGCTCACCGCGCGACAGCCTCCGACGACGCGGTGCGCCCGCGCCCGGACTCGGCGATCGGCTTCTTCGGCGGCGCGCCGACCAGGGTCAGCAGGGTCGCCTCCGGACGGCAGCAGAACCGGTACGGGGCCCACGGCGAGGTGCCCAGGCCGGCCGACACGTGCAGCCGGGTGTGCGCACCCCAGCGCGAGGCGCCCTTCACCCGGGCCCGGTCGATTCCGCAGTTGGTGACCAGCGCACCGAAGCCCGGCACACACAGCTGCCCGCCGTGGGTGTGGCCGGCCATCACCAGGTCGTAGCCGTCGGCCGCGAAGCGGTCCAGCACCCGCGGCTCGGGGGAGTGGGTGAGTCCGATGCTCAAGTCCGCCAGCGGATTCGGTGCGCCCGCCACGGTCTCGTAGCGGTCCCGCTTCAGGTGCGGATCGTCCACGCCCGCCGTCGAGATCTTCACCCCCGAGACCTCGAGATCGCGGCGCACGTGCGTCAGGTCCAGCCAGCCCCGCTCGGTGAACGCGGCCCGCAGGTCCTGCCACGGCAGCGGATCGCCGAAGACGCGCTTGTGGTCCTTCTTGAAGTACTTGAGCGGGTTCTTCGGCACCGGCGCGAAGTAGTCGTTCGAGCCGAACACGAAGATGCCGGGGCGCGCCAGCAGTCCGCCCAGCGACTGCACCACGGCCGGCACCGACTTCTGGTGCGAGAGATTGTCCCCGGTATTGACCACCAGATCCGGCTCCAGCCGGTCCAGCTCGCGCAGCCAGGCCTGCTTCAGCTGCTGGCCGGGCATCATGTGCAGGTCGCTGATGTGCAGCACCCGTAGGGAGGGTTTGCCCGGTTCGAGCACCGGTAGCGTCGCTTCCCGCAGCGTGAAGGCATTGCGCTCGATCAGGGTCGCGTATCCGATTCCGGCGACCGCGGCGCCAGCGACTCCGAGTGCGGCACGGCTGAGAGCGGAGGTCGAGAAGACGGGCATTTGCCCAGAATAGGCGACCCGGCGGAGAAACATCGAGTCAAATGAGCTGGACCACGCCAGAAGTCCCTCGTACCGTGTCGCTCATGTCGGAACTCAAAACCAAGCTGCGCACGGATATGACCACCGCGATGAAGAGCAAGGACACGCTGCGCCTGGGCACCCTGCGCATGCTGCTGTCGGCCATCCAGAACGCGGAGGTCGCCGGGCGCGAGGCGCGCGAGCTTTCCGATAACGAGATCGTCGCCGTCCTGCAGAAGGAGGCGAAGAAGCGCAACGAGGCCGCCGTCGTCTACGAGCAGGCCGGGCGTGGCGAACTCGCCGCCAACGAGCGCGCCGAAGAGCAGATCATCGACGAGTACCTGCCGACCCAGCTGACCGACGCCGAGGTGGGCGACATCGCCGACACCGCCATCGCCGACGTCGCCGAGCAGATCGGGGAGCGGCCGGGCATGAAGCAGATGGGGCAGGTCATGAAGGCCGCGACGGCGCTGGCCGCCGGGCGCGCCGACGGCTCGCGGATCTCGGCGGCCGTGAAGGCCCGGCTCTAGCGGTCCTCTTTAAACGAAAGGCCCGGAGTGATCGTGTCACTCCGGGCCTTTCGTTTTGCTTGCCCTGCTTACCGCGGGATCGGGATGGGGATCGGGATCGGCGGCAATGCCGGGATCGTGATGCCCGGCAGCCCCGGCACCGACGCGGGCGGCGCGTTCGGCGCGGGCGCCGGAACCTGACTGCCGTCGCTCACGTACAGCGTGATCACCGAGCCGGGAATCGCCGACCCGTTGGGCGAGACGTTCATGACCGTCCCCTTGCCCGCGCCCGGCTGGGTCACCACCGACACCTGGAACCCGGCCGCCACCAGAGCCGCGGTGGCCTCCGCCTGCTGCTGGCCGATCACGTCCGGGATCTGCGAATTGTTCGATCCGCGAACGTACTTGTCGTCCAGCGGCGGCAGCCCGGCGGGCGGGAACTTGTCGAGCACGTTCTTCATCGCACTCAGATAGGTCTTGGCCGGTTCGTTACCGCCGTACAGGTTGCCGCTGCCGCAGCTGCGCAGCGGGCTCGTGCAGATCTCGCCCGGGGTCGGGCTGTCGCCGTAGACGTACGAGGCGCCCGCGAACGAATTGGTGAAGGCCAGGAAGGCCGAGGAGCGGTGGCTCTCGGTGGTTCCGGTCTTCGCGGAGGTCGGGACGTTCCAGCCGACCGAACGGGCGGTGGCCGAACCGGTACCGCTCACCACATCCTGGCTCAGGGCGTTGGCGAGGGTGTTGGCCAGACCCGGATCCACCACCTGCTCGCACGCCTGCTGAGTCAGCGGCACCGACTTGCCGTTGCGGTCCACGACCTCCTTGATCGGCGTGGGCGGGCACCACTTGCCGCTCGAGGCCAGCGTGGCGGCCACATTGGACAGTTCGAGCGCGTTGACCGCCACCGGACCCAGGGTGAACGAACCCAGGTTCTGGTCCTTGACCATGTCGGCCAGGCTCTGGTTGCCGTGGCCGGAGGTGCCGGGCTGAGCGTAGGAGCGCATGCCCAGCCGGACCGCCATGTCCACGGTCGGCTGTACCCCGACGGCCTGGATCAGCTTGACGAAGGCCGTGTTCGGTGAGGTGGCCAGCGCCTCGGTCACCGACATGGAGCCCTTGTAGTTGCCGGCGTTCTTCACGCAGTAGGTCTCGGCCGGGCAGCCCGGGGTACCGGAGTTACCCATGCCCTTGGCCTGGAAGTTCGCCGGAACGTCCAGGGTGGCGCTGATGCCCAGGCCCTTCTCCATGGCGGCGGCCGTGGTGAAGATCTTGAAGATCGAGCCCGCGCCGTCACCGACCATCGAATACGGCTGCGGCTGCACGGTTTGGTGCGCGTTCGAGTCCAGGCCGTAGACGCGGCTCGAGCCCATGGCCAGCAGCGGATGCGAATCCTGGCCGGGCGCGATGATGTTCATGACCTCGGCGATGTCGTCGAGGTTCGGGTTGGCGTTGGCGGCCAGCGAGTCGCGCACCTGATCCTGGACCGCGGGGTCCAGGGTGGTGCGAATCAGGTAGCCGCCCTTCTCGAGCTGGTCGCGGCTGATGCCCGCGTTGTTCAGGTACTGCATCGCGTAATCGCAGAAGAACCCGCGGTCGTTCGCCGCGATGCAGCCGCGCGGCAGGCTCTTGGGCTCGGGCAGCACGCCCAGCGGCGCTTCCTTGTCCTTGCGGTACTCGTCCGCGCGGTCGGGCACGTTCTGGATCAGGGTGTCCAGCACGGTGTTCCGGCGCTCCAGCACGCCCGAGGGGTTGGTGTACGGGTTCAGCTTGGAGCTGGACTGCACCATGCCGGCCAGCATGGCCGACTGCACCGCGTTCAGATCCTTGGCGTCCACGCCGAAGTAGGTCTGCGCGGCGTCCTGGATGCCGTAGGAGCCGTTGCCGAACGGGACCAGGTTCAGATACCGGGTGAGGATCTCGTCCTTGGTGAGCCGCTTGTCCAGCGTCAGCGCCATGCGGATCTCACGGATCTTGCGGGCGGGGGTGGTCTCGGTGGCGGCCCGGCGCTCGGCGTCGGTCTTGGCGACCACGAGCAGCAGGTAGTTCTTCACGTACTGCTGGTCGATGGTCGAACCACCCTGCGACACCTGGCCACCGGAGGTGTTGGTCAGGAACGCGCGGAACGTGCCTTGCCAGTCCACGCCGTGGTGCTGGGTGAAGCGTTTGTCCTCCACCGACACGAGCGACAGCTTCATGTCGTTGGAGATCTTCTCGCTGGGCACCTCGAAGCGTCGCTGCTCGTACAGCCAGGCGAAGGGTGTCCCGTTCGCGTCCACCATGGTCGAGACCGCGGGCACGGTGCCCTCGACCAGTTCGGCGGAGACATTGTCCACGGCGTCCGCGGCTCGGTTGGAGATGAACCCGAAGCCACCGGCGAGGGGGAACAGCAGACCGGCGAGCAACACCGCGGCCAAGACGCACGCGCCTGCCAGTCTCCAGAGCGTTCGTGTGATCGGCACGGGCCCTAGCCTAATTGGCCTTTCGGACACTCGGTGTTCGCCCGTCGGGGTGTCCATTCGTCCTAAAAGAGACGGACTGCCCGGTTCCGTGCAACGAATGCGTGGACGGACGTACCAGAAAATCTCGGGACGGTCTTGCGCAGGCCATGCACCTTTACCTAGATTGAGAACCCAGTGTGATAGAGCTAACACTCAAAGTGGAATGTGGTGCAGAACGCAGTGGGGTTGGGTAACTGCGCGCTGCACTCGCGATTCTGGAGCGCCGTTGACCCGGTGTTCGGACTGCAAAGGGGCACACCAAATGCACATGACTACCCCGATCGCTCGATTGGACGTGGAGCAGGCCGAAGCGAGAATCGCCTGGGTTTCCCAGGCCCGATGCAAGGAAGTGGATCCCGACCAGCTGTTCGTGCGTGGCGCCGCGCAGCGCAAAGCGGCCACCATCTGCCGGCACTGCCCGGTCCTGATGGAGTGCGGGGCGGATGCCCTGGACAACCGCGTCGAGTTCGGTGTGTGGGGCGGCATGACCGAGCGGCAGCGCCGTGCGCTGCTGAAACAGCATCCGGAGGTGACGAGTTGGGCGGACTTCTTCCGCGTCCAGCGATCACAGAAGGTAGCGATGTAACCGAGTATCCCTTACCCAGATCCCCCCTATAAGCAGAACGGATCGAGCCCGCGGAAGCGGGCTCGATCCGTGTCCGGGGTCAGATCGGGCATACGTCGCAGATGGGTCGAAAGCCCTCGGCGTGTCAGGCGGACTTGGCAGAACCTGCGTCTACCAGCTGATCGCCGACCGCGCGTAGCGCTTCCAGGTCGGCGACCTCGAACGGCAGCGTGGTGACGGCCACCATCGGGACACTCGGGTGCGCGCCCGTGAAGCGGTGCAGCAGATGCTGTTCCCGCTTGGCGGTGGCGGCACGGCGAGCGTGGATGCGCAGTACCGCGGCCGCGAGCGACTCGGGCGTGTCCGAGTCCGGCTCGGAGCCATTGCCGTTCGGTGACGTCAGGGGGGCTAGACGGTCCGCGGCGACCTGAGCCTCCTCCGCGGACAGGCTGCTCAGCACCGGATGCGTCCGATTCAGCACCAGACCCGCCAGCGGCATCTTGTCGTGCGAGAGCCGATCCACGAAGAAGCTCGCCTCGCGCAACGCGTCCGGCTCGGCCGCGGCCACCACCAGGAAGTGGGTGCCGGGCCGCGAGAGCATGGCGTAGGTGCGGTCGGCGCGATCCTGGAAACCGCCGAACATGGACTCCAGTGACTGCAAGAAGACACTGGCGTCTTTGAGTAATTGCCCGCCCACGATGGTCGAGACGCCGCGCAGCGCCAAGCTCATGGCACCGGCCACGAACTTCCCGACCCCGCGGCCCGGCGCCATGATGACGCGGATCATCTTGCCGTTGAGGAAATTCCCCAGCCGCTTCGGCGCGTCGAGGAAGTCCAGCGCATTACGCGAGGGCGGGGTGTCGACCACGATCAGGTCCCATTCCCGCTTGGACGCCAGCTGTCCCAGCTTCTCCATCGCCATGTACTCCTGCGTGCCACCGAAGGAGGACGCCACGGTCTGGTAGATGGGGTTGGCGAAGATCTGCTCGGCCTTCTCGGGGCTGGTGTGCTCGAGCACCATCTCGTCGAACGTGCGGCGCATGTTCAGCATCATGGCGAACAGCTCGCCCTTGGCGTCGGAGCCGAGCTCGACCTTCTGCGGCACGTTTCCGAGGTCGCTCACGCCCAGCGACTGGGCCAGTCGGCGCGCCGGGTCGATGGTCAGCACCACGACCTTGCGGCCCGACTCCGCCGCGCGCAGCGCGATGGCGGCGGCCGTCGTCGTCTTGCCCACGCCGCCGGAACCGCAGCACACCACGATGCGGGCCGACGGATCGGCGATGATCTTCGAGATGTCCAGGGGCACAGTGCCTGCCGGAACGACCATGACTAGCGAACCCCCTGCGCGCTCAAGACTTCGGCCAGCTCGTAGAGCCCGCCCAGATCCATGCCGTCGGTCAGCGACGGCAGGTACAGCCGCGAGATGTCGACCGCCGACAGCTCGGCGGCGCTCTCGTCCTGGGCGGCCAGTCGCGCGGAATGCTCCACGGTCTCGGCGACCAGGCCCTGGAAATCGGCCTCGGACAGGGTGATTCCGGCCTCGGCCAGTCCGGCCTTCAGGGCGTCGGTGTCGATCTCGCCGGTGGCGGCGCGTTCGCGGACCGAGCGCGGCAGGTAGCCCTCGCTCGCCCGATTCACGATCACCGTGCCGATATTCAGGTCATTGGCCGTGAGTTCGGCGATGGCGTCGGCGGTTTCCTGCACCGGCAGCGCTTCCAGCAGCGTGACCAGGTGAATCATGGTCTGCGGCGAGTGCAGCAGCTTGGAGACGCCCTCGGCCTGCGAGGCGATCGGCCCGCCGCCGGCGATCTCGGCCATGGCCTGGGTGACGTCCAGGAAGCTGGCGATGCGGCCGGTCGGGGGCGCGTCGATGACGATCTCGTCGTAGGCCGGCTTGCCGGTCTTCTTGTCCACCCGGACCGCGCATTCCTTGATCTTGCCGGTGAGGATGACGTCGCGCAGACCCGGCGCGATGGTGGTGACGAATTCGATGGCCCCGACCCGCTTCATGGCGCGACCGGCGAAGCCCAGGTTGTAGAACATGTCGAGGTATTCCAGGAAGGCGTGCTCGACATCGAGTGCCAGCGCGATCACCTCGCCGCCGCCGTCCGCGGTGGCGATGCGAGTCTCGGTGGGCGGCAACGGCGGCAGATCGAACAGCTGCGCGATGGACTGCCTGCCCTCGACCTCGACCAGCAGCACGCGGCGGCCCCCCGCCGCGAGTGCCAGGGCCAAGGCCGCCGCGACCGTCGACTTACCGGTCCCACCCTTGCCGGATACGTAATGCAGGCGAGCCTTGTCCGCTCGCTCCGGCCACCCTGCTTCGACCCCCGGCTCAACCGAAACGGGCACTGCTATCGGTACTCCCACGCTCGCGAGCCTATAACTCGTTCTGGATTCCTGCCCACAGGACTCGGCAACTGTCTGATACACCACTCGGGACTTGTATTTCCCAATCCCGCAGCGTAGTCGGAGGGTCCGGGGAACTGGGGTTACCTCGCCGGGGCTAGTCTCAGGCCATGAGTGATGTGACCGTGTGGGAATACGCCACCGTGCCGCTGTTGACCCATGCCACCAAGGCGATTCTGGACCAGTGGGGCGCCGACGGATGGGAACTCGTCACCGTGCTTCCCGGGCCCACCGGCGAACAGCATGTCGCCTACCTGAAGAGGAGGAAGGGCTGATGGGTTGGGCCGAGAACCTGAAGGAACTCGGGCTCGAACTGCCGCCGGCTCCCAAGCCTGTCGCGGTGTACGTGCCCGGTGTCCGGTCCGGCAACTACGTCTACACCTCGGGTCAGCTGCCGTTCGTCAACGGTGAACTGCCGCTGACCGGCAAGCTCGGCGCGGAGATCAGCATCGAGCAGGGCGCGGAAATGGCCAAACTGGCCGCGCTCAACGCACTTTCGGTCGTGCACGATCTGGCCGGGCTCGACAATGTGGTGCGCATCGTCAAGGTGGTCGGCTTCGTGGCCTCCGCGGCCGGGTTCAACAGCCAGCCGCTGGTCATCAACGGTGCGTCCGAGCTGCTCGGCGCGGTGCTGGGCGATGCCGGAGTGCACGCGCGCTCCGCGGTCGGCGTCAACGAGCTGCCGCTGAACACCCCGGTCGAGGTGGAACTCATCGCCGAGGTGCGATAACCCCGAAACGCTTGGGGCACAGTCGAAAACGTGATGCGTTCAACCCTGGACGCATCACGCTCGGTGCATTAGGACGAAAAGATGACGCTCACCCATCCCGCGTATGGCCAACTGCGGCAAGTGACTCCGTCCGCCGCCGTCGTGCTGGCCGACAATCCCAGCGGAATGACGTTGCAGGGCACCAACACCTGGCTGCTGCGCGCGCCCGGCGCCACGGAATACGTTCTGGTCGACCCGGGCCCGAAGGACCGCGAGCACACCGCGAACCTGGTGCGTGAGACCGGCGGGAACATCGCGCTGACCCTCATCACCCACCATCACGCCGACCACACCGGCGGCATCGACCATCTGGTCAAGGCCACCGGAACCCCGGTGCGCGCCAAGGAAACCGAATTCCTGCGCGGCACCGACGAAATCTTGGCTGACGGCGAGGTCATCGAAGCCGCCGGACTGCGCATCACCGTCCTGGCCACCCCCGGCCACACCGAGGACTCGCACAGCTTCCTGCTCGACGGCCCGGACGGCGAACGGGCCCTGCTCACCGGCGACACCGTCCTGGGCAGCGGCACGACCGTCCTGGAATCCCGAGACGACGCGCTGGCGGACTATCTGGACTCGCTGAACCGGCTCGCGGCGGTCGCCCCGGGGCGGCATCTGCTCCCGGCCCACGGTCCGGACCACGCCGACGCCGATCCGGTCATTCGCTACTACATCGCGCACCGCGAGGAGCGGCTGAACCAGGTTCGCGCGGCCCTGGAGAAGCTCGGGCCCAAGGCGGGCTCGCTGCGGATCGTCGCCGAGGTCTACGCCGATGTGGACAAGCGGCTGTGGCCCGCCGCCCAGAGCTCGGTGAAAGCTCAACTGGCCTACCTGCGCTCACGAGGCTAGAAACACGAGAGGACCGGGCATCACCGCTACGGCAGGTGACGCCCGGTCCTTCGTCTGTAGTTGTGGCGCTTTACCGGGCGCGGCGAGCCAGTCGCTCGGAGTCCGAGATCAGCACGCTCTTGCCCTCGAGCCGCAGCCAGCCGCGGTGCGCGAAGTCGGCCAGCGCCTTGTTCACGGTCTCGCGGGAGGCGCCGACCAGCTGGGCGATCTCTTCCTGGGTCAGGTCGTGGGTCACGCGCAGCGCACCCGCTTCCTGGGTGCCGAAACGCTGAGCCAGCTGCAGCAGCGCCTTGGCGACACGACCCGGAACGTCGGTGAAGATCAGGTCGGCCAGGTTGTTGTTGGTGCGGCGCAGGCGGCGGGCGAGGACCCGCAGCAGCTGCTCGGCGATCTCCGGGCGCTGATCGATCCACGCCTTGAGCGCGTCCCGGTCCATGGTGACGGCTCTGACCTCGGTGACGGTGGTTGCCGTCGACGTCCGCGGACCCGGGTCGAAGATCGAGAGCTCGCCGAACATGTCGGACGGGCCCATGATCGTCAGCAGGTTCTCGCGACCATCGGGCGAACGGCGGCCGATCTTCACCTTGCCGGAGGTGATGATGTACAACCGATCGCCGGGCTCGCCCTCGTTGAAGATGACGTGGCCGCGCGGGAAATCAACGGGCTGCAGCTGTTTGGTGAGAGCGGCGACCGCGGTGGGCTCGACGCCTTGGAAGATGCCTGCTCTGGCGAGGGCCTCGTCCACGAATGTGCTCCTTATGGGAAATGGCTCTGTCCTGGACCGAAACGACTCGGCCGACAGTGCAGTCTACTTTGCAATACCGCCGGGTAGTGATAGACACCACGCGCCGAGCTCATTCTCAGACACGTGGAGCCCCAGTACGCGACATCCAACGACGGTTTCGCGACACGCTTCCCTAAGAATCTACGACACGCCGTGAGACCGGCGTCATGAAGATCGTAAAAGTGGTCCGGAGCCGTTTGCCACCGGACCACTCGATCACCGACCAGCCCCGATCAGCTGGCCTGAGCCACATCCATTCCCTTGGCCGCGGGCCGGGCGCGCCGCGGACGCGCCGCAGCGGCGGGTAAACCCAGCTTGGTCAGATCGCTGACCTCGGCATTCGTGGCTCGATCGAGGTACTGCTGGACTTCGGGGTCGGGTTCGAGGAGCTTGCGAAGCCGATTCTCGACTCGTTCCATCACCAATGCGAACAGCATCAGCGCTATCGGAAACAGCACCACAGCGAGTCCTTGCATAGGCAGCAGTAAACACGCCGAAGGTCTCAGATGGAACACGGCGGGTACTCAGCCCGGTTGTGGCGACAGAGTGGTTCCGTAAGGTGGACGCGTGCGTGTCACTGAAACCAACGCGGCCGTGAGCGGGGCAGACCCGGATAATTCGGGCGTTCCTACAGCTGCCGACGCGGCGTCGGCGGATGTCTCGGATGCGCCACGGTTTTCGCGTCCCGGCAAAGCGAACAAGCGCGCGAAAGAGACTCGAATCGGCCTGGTCCGGCGCGCGCGGCGCATGTACCGGGATATGACCGTCGAGTTCCCCGGCGCGCACTGTGAGCTTGATTTCACCACCCCCCTCGAATTGGCGGTCGCCACAATTCTTTCCGCCCAGTGCACCGATGTGCGGGTCAACATGACTACGCCGGCGCTGTTCGCGAAGTACCGTGGCGCAGCCGATTACGCGCAGGCCAATCGCGCCGAGCTGGAGGAGTACATCCGGGCGACCGGCTTCTATCGCAACAAGGCCAATTCACTGATCGGGCTGGGGCAGGAGCTGGTCGAGCGTTTCGACGGCGAACTCCCGGGCACCCTCGAAGAACTCGTCACCCTGCCCGGCATCGGGCGCAAGACCGCGAACGTCATCCTCGGCAATGCCTTCGGTGTGCCGGGGATCACGGTCGACACCCACTTCGGCCGCCTGGTGCGGCGCTGGAAGTGGACCGCCGAGGAGGATCCGGTCAAGGTCGAGCACGCCATCGGCGAGCTGATCGAGCGCAAGGACTGGACCATGCTCTCGCACCGGGTGATCTTCCACGGTCGCCGCGTGTGCCATGCCCGCAAACCCGCCTGCGGGGCGTGCTTCCTGGCCAACGAGTGCCCGTCCTACGGCGAGGGCCCGACCGATCCGACCGAGGCCGCCAAACTCGTCAAGGGCCCGGAGACCGAGCATCTGCTCGAGCTGGTGGGGCTGTGAGCGCCGACCCGGCGACGGGCAATACCTGGTGGCGATGGGTGCTGGCCGGGGTGATCGTGGTCGTGGCGGCGGGCGTCGCCCTGTGGCCGCAGTTCGCCCGCCACGACTCCGGGCACACCGCGACCGGCTCCACCAGCGTCGCTCCGCCGGTCGAAGCGGCTGTCCCCGAGGCGGATCGGGCCGATGCCGCGCTGGCCGCCTGCCCGCAGCCCAGCGGCGCGCCGGTGGGCGACAGCCCGTTGCGCGGGATCACGCTGAACTGCCTGGCCGACGGCACGCCGGTGGATCTGGTCGCGGCGCTGGCCGGAAAGCCCGCCCTGCTCAACCTGTGGGCGTACTGGTGCGGTCCCTGCGCCGAGGAACTGCCGCTGCTGCAACGATTCTCGCAGCAGGCCGGGAACGCGCTCACGGTGCTCACCGTGCACAGTGACGCCGGGGCGTCGAAGGCGCTGTCCCGGCTGACCGGGCTCGGCATCCACCTGCCCGGCGTCGAGGATCCGAATACGAAGGTGCGCACGGCCGTCGGAGCGCCCGCGGTGCTGCCGATCTCGGTGCTGTTGCGCGCGGACGGCACCGTGGCCAAGGTCGTGGTACGTCCTTTCACCAGCGTCGACGACATTTCCGCTACCGTCGCCGCCGAATTGGGAGTGAAAGCGTGAGACTAGAGGCGTCCGCCAAGGGGATTCCCGCGTGGCTACGCGGTGTGGCCGAGCACGATCCGGCCGATCCGACGGGCGTGAACCCGGTACTGCGGCGAACCACCATGCGGCGCTTCGCCGCCGCGGTGACCCCGTCCCGGGAGGCGGCGGTGCTGGTGCTGTTCGGCGGCTCGCCGGAGGCGAATCCGGCCGGGCCGGGCGGACTTCCGGACGATGCCGACGTGCTGCTCACCCAGCGCGCCGCCACCCTGCGCCAGCACAGCGGCCAGGTGGCCTTTCCGGGCGGCGGCGTCGAGCCGCAGGACGACGGCCCGGTCAGCACCGCGCTGCGCGAGGCGTGGGAGGAGACCGGCCTGGACCCGGCGAGCGTGGAGCCGCTGGCGGTGCTGCCCAAGATCTTCGTGCCGCCCTCGCGGTTCGATGTGACGCCGGTGGTCGCCTATTGGCGCACCCCCGGCCAGGTGGGTGTGGTGAGCGAGACCGAGGCCGCGCGCGTCGCGCGGGTGCCGCTGGCCGAACTCATCGATCCGGCAAACCGTTTCGTGGTGCGGCATCCGCTGGGCTATATGGGTCCCGCGTTCGCCGTGGACGGAATGCTGGTGTGGGGGTTCACCGCCGGCGTGCTCGCCGGGCTGCTGGCGGTGTCGGGGTGGGAGACGGAATGGGACCATCACGATGTACGTGATCTGCAGGCCTCGCTGGCCGCGGTAGGGATGACATTATGAGCGCCTCTGGCTGGCTCGACCTCGGAATCATCATTCTGGCGCTGCTGGCGGCCACCTCGGGGTGGCGGCAGGGCGCGGTCGCCTCGGCACTGGCCTTCCTGGGCGTGATTCTCGGTGCGGTGGCGGGCATTCTGATCGCCCCGCACATTCTCAAGCACCTCAGCGAGGGCCGCACCCGCGTGCTGGTGGGCGTGCTGCTCATCGTGGCGCTGGTGATCGTCGGCGAGGTCGCGGGCATGGTGCTGGGGCGGGCCGCACGCGGCGGCATGCGGGATCCGTTCACCCGCAGCGTGGACAGCGTGGTGGGCGCGGGCCTGCAGGCGGTGGCGGTGCTGGCCACGGCCTGGCTGCTGGCCCTGCCGCTGACGAACTCCTCCCAGCCCGGAATCGCGGCCGCGGTCACCAACTCCCAGGTGCTGCGCAATGTCGACCACGTCGCGCCGGACTGGCTGCGCCGGGTGCCGACCGACTTCTCCAACCTGCTCAACACCTCCGGCCTGCCGGACGTCATCGGCCCGTTCGGGCACGTCCCGATCACGGCGGTGGAGCCGCCCGACGCGAGCGTGCTGCAGCTGCCGGTCGCCCAGCAGCTGCAGAGCAGCGTGCTGCGCATCCGCGGCATCGCGCCGAGTTGCCAACGGCAGCTGGAGGGTTCGGGCTTCGTGGTGGCTCCGGACCGCATCATGACCAACGCTCACGTGGTGGCGGGCACCAACACCGTGAGCGTGGATACCGCCACCGGCAACAAGCCGGCCACCGTGGTGCTGTTCGACTCGAACAAGGACATCGCGATCCTCGCGGTGCCGGGCCTGAACGCGCAGCCGCTGCAGCTGGCCCCGGCCGACGCCACCTCGGGCGAGAGCTCGATCGTGCTCGGCTACCCGGGCGGCGGGCGCTACACCGCCAGCGCGGCCCGCGTGCGCGAGACCCTGAACCTCAAGGGGCCCAACATCTACCGCGACAACGACGTCAAGCGTGAGGTGTACACGATTCGCGGGCAGGTGCGGGCCGGTAACTCCGGCGGTCCGCTGGTGGACACCGACGGCCGGATCCTGGGCGTGGTGTTCGGCGCGGCGGTCACCGACGACGACACCGGGTACGTGCTGACCCTCGACGAGGTACGGCCGGAACTGAATTCGGCGGCGAACCAGACGCAGGCGGTCGGCACGGGCAGCTGCGTGCTGAGTTAGCGAGAACGAGAACGGCCCCGGCGAACCTGATTCGCCGGGGCCGTTTTTCGTCTGTCAGGCCAGGAGTTTCGCGATCTCCGCCGTGACCGGTTCCGGATTCTCCTGATGCGCATAGTGACCCGCGTCCGGAATGGCCACCAGCCGTCGCTGCGGTGACAGCTGCCCGGCGCGGCGGATGGTGTTCGGCAGGATGTACCGGTCCCGGTCGCCGTAGAGGGCCAGGGTGGGCACGCGCACCGGTTCGCTCATGGCCGACATGAATCGCCTGCCGTCGGGCCGCCATTGGCTACGGAAGGCCCAGCGCTGATACTCCAGCGCACAGTGCGCCGCGCCGGGAATCCGGATGGCGGTGCGCATGCGGCGGGCGGTGTCGGCGAATTCGGCGGTGGCCGACCACTGTTCGCCGACGCGTTCGCGCAGCATGAGTTCGATCTCGATGCCGTCGTCGCGGGTGAGCCGGGCCTCCGGCAACCGCGGCAGCTGGCAGTTCAGGAAAGCGGGCAGCCAGGCCGAGCGCTGTGCCTTGTCGCGCAGCACGGCTCGTTTCAGGGCTACCGGATGCGGGGAGCTGATCAGGGCGATGGAGCGCACCACGCGGGGATGCAGCACGGCGGTCGCCCAGCAGACCAGGCCGCCCTCGGCGTGGCCGACCAGGGTGGCGTCGGTGTGGCCGAGCGCGCGGATCAGGCCGGCGACATCACCGGCGAGGGTCCAGCCGTCATAGCCGCGCGGCGGCTTGTCGCTGTCGCCGTAGCCGCGCAGATCCACCGCGACGGTGCGGAACCCGCGGGCGGCCAGTCCGGTCAGCTGGTGCCGCCACGTCCACCAGAAGTCGCCGAAGCCGTGCAGCAGCACGACCAGCGGGGTGTCCGGGTCGGCGTAGGCCGTTCCGGCGGGCACGGCCTCGACGACATGGAAGCGAATGCCGTTGGCGTGCACGTCCCGATGGGCCCACGGTCCGTCGTAGCGGACTGTGGACGGATCGGGATGCGTATTCGACGACACGCCGAAGCAGCGTAATCGAAGGTCTAGGTCCGGGGCTTGCCGAGTTCGACCGTGGCGTCGACGGTCTGCTCCTCGCTGTGACCGAAACCGCTCGGCAGCACGCTCTTCGCCTCCTTGAGGGACTCGATGGTCTTCTCCGGGGCGCGCAGCTTGCGCACCTTCAGATACCCGAGCAGCGCGAACGCGGCCACCGCGGCGATCATCAGCAGGAAGACCACCAGGAACGCGGCCCAGCGGTACAGCCACACGTCCAGCAGTTCGGCGAGGAAGAAGAAAAAGAAGAAGGAGCTGAACAGCAGGATGGTCAGCGCGACGATGAAGTAGACGCTGCCCTGCAGGCCCTTCTTGATCTCACCGGTCACCTCGGCCTTGGCGAGCTCCACCTCGGCGCGCACCAGGGTCGACATCTGCTCGGTCGCGTCGCGGACCAAGGTGCCGAAGGTGGCCGACTGATGGGCGTCGACATCGGACAGCGGAATCGAGGTGACGGTGCGGGTGCGGTTCCCGTCGTAGCCGTTACCGCCCTGTGTGAAGCTCAATTGCTCGACCCTTCTCCATGTCCCGGTAGTACTGTCCGGTGTCACTCTTGACTTTGCAGCGCTCGCGCTTCTCGTCGTGCCTGGTGAACACGCCCACGACGCAACAGTAGCGCCGAACCGGCCAGGGAAGCCGCCAAAGACGTGAGCAACACCGCCGCTTTTGCGAGTTCTGCCTCGCTGCCGTCGCCGACGCCTTCCAATGCCAGTTCTGCCACCAAGAGGCTAACGGTGAAGCCGATCGCGCCCAGTACCGACAGGGCGAACATGTCCCGATAACCGAGATCCGCCGGTCGCACCGCGATCCCCAATCGCACCGCGAGCCAGCTGAATCCGAAGATGCCCACCGTCTTGCCGACCAGCAGGCCCACGATGATCGCCAGCGACAGCCGGTTGGTGAAGATCTCCGAGAGCACCCTCGAATCCAGCGGGACGCCCGAGGCGAACAGGGCGAACAGCGGCACGCAGAGCGCGGCGGAGATGGGCTGGAAGAAGTGCTCGAGCCGGGCGGCGGGCACACAGTGCTCGTCCTCGTCCGGATCCGGGCGCACCCGGGTCAGCAGGCCGCACGCCACCCCGGCCAGGGTGGCGTGAATCCCGGCCTCGTGCAGGGCATACCAGGCCAGCAGGCCCAGCGGCACGTAGATGAACGGACTGCCGAGCCGGAACCGCTGGGCCAGCGCCCACCCGGCGAGGCACAGCACCGCGATCAGCAGCCACAGCATCTTCAGGGTGGTGGTGAACAGCACCGCGATCAGGATGATGGCGATCAGGTCGTCCACCACGGCCAGACTGAGCAGGAACACGCGGGCGCTGGCCGGAATCCGCGAACCCGTCATGGCCAGCACGGCCAGTGCGAAGGCGATATCGGTGGCGACCGGGATGGCCCAGCCGCGGTCCATGCCGTCCACGCCCCAGCCGATGCCCATGGCGATGAGCGCGGGCACCAGCACCCCGCCGACGGCGGCCACGATGGGCAGGGTGGCGCTCTTGCGGTCGGCGAGTTCGCCCACGACCAGCTCGCGTTTGAGCTCGAGCCCGGCCACGAAGAAGAAGATGGCCAGCAGACCGTCCTTGGTCCAGTCGGCCAGGGTGAGATCCAGGTGCAGGGCGGGTATCGCGAGCCGGGTGTCGACCATGGTCGTGTAGCTCGCTCCCCACGGCGAGTTGACCCAGATGAGCGCTCCGGCCGCCGCGATGAGAAGCAAAGCGCCGCCGAAGGTTTCGGTTCTCAGATAGCGGGCCAGCTCCGATCGGACCTGAGCGATCACGGGTGCACCTTTCAGCCGTACGTTCGACAGAACAGCGGCGTGCACACCACTGACGGGATCCTCGGCACACCGCATGCCGACCAGACTTCCCGGCACACCTTTTGCGCAATTCTAACGGTTTGCCTGGAACTTCTTGACCACCCGGTACGCGAAGAGGCCCCGTGACCGCAGGTCACGGGGCCCCGCCGACTGTCGACGCGCTTACGCGTTACCCGCCCGAATGGCTTCGAAAACGTTGGGGTCCACCAGGGTTGAGGTGTCACCCAGCTCGCGGCCCTCGGCCACGTCGCGCAGCAGGCGGCGCATGATCTTGCCCGAGCGTGTCTTCGGGAGTTCGGGCACCACGTGGATCTCGCGCGGGCGGGCGATCGGGGAGATCTCACGCGAGACCTCGGCCTTGAGCGCGTTCACCAGGTCCGCGCCGGTGTCCTTGGCGTCGGCGGTCAGGATGACGAACGCCACGATGCCCTGGCCCGTGGTCTCGTCCGACGCGCCGACCACGGCGGCCTCGGCCACGTGCTCGTGCCCGACCAGCGCGGACTCCACCTCGGCGGTGGAGATGCGGTGGCCCGAGACGTTCATGACGTCATCGACCCGGCCGAGCACCCACAGGTCCCCGTCCTTGTCGAGCTTCGCGCCGTCACCGGCGAAGTACCAGCCCTTGTCGGCGTAGCGGGACCAGTAGGTGTCCACGTAGCGGGCATTGTCGCCCCAGATGCCGCGCAGCATGGACGGCCACGGCTGATCGAGCACCAGGTACCCGTTGGCCTCGGTCTCGCCCAGCTCGACCGGGTTGCCTTCCTCGTCAACGACTTTCGCGGAGATGCCGGGCAGTGGGGTCATGGCCGCGCCCGGCTTGGCGGCGGTGACGCCCGGCAGCGGGGAGATCATGATCGCGCCGGTCTCGGTCTGCCACCAGGTGTCGACGATGGGAGTCCGGTTGCCGCCCACCACATCCCGGTACCAGCGCCAGGCTTCGGGGTTGATCGGCTCGCCGACCGAGCCCAGCAGCCGCAGGCTCGACAGGTCGTGGGCGTCGGGGATCTCGCGGCCCCACTTCATGAACGTGCGGACCAGTGTCGGCGCGGTGTAATAGATGGTGACGCCGTACTTTTCGATGATCTGCCAGTGCCGGTGCTCGTCCGGGAAATTCGGGGTGCCCTCGTAGACCACCTCGGTGGCCCGGTTGGCCAGCGGGCCGTACACGATGTAGCTGTGCCCGGTCACCCAGCCGATGTCGGCGGTGCACCAGTACACGTCCTTGCCCGGCTTGTGGTCGAACACGTAGTTGTGGGTGTACGCGGCCTGGGTCAGGTAGCCGCCGGTGGTGTGCAGGATGCCCTTGGGTTTTCCGGTGGTGCCGGAGGTGTAGAGGATGAACAGCGGGTGCTCGGCGTCGAAGGGCTGCGCCTCGTGCTCGGGGGAGGCCAGAGCGACAGTCTCGTCCCACCAGATGTCGCGGCCCTCGACCATCGGGGTGTCCAGGCCGGTGCGGCGCACCACGAGCACGTGCTCGATGGTCGAATCGCCTTCCGACAGCGCCTCGTCGACCGCGGTCTTGAGCGGGGCCGGCTTGCCGCGCCGCCACTGGCCGTCGGTGGTGATGACCAGCCGGGCCTCGGCGTCGTCGATACGCTGACGCAGGGCGCTGGGGGAGAAGCCCGCGAACACCACCGAGTGGGTCAGGCCCAGGCGGGCACACGCGAGCATGGCCACGATCGCCTCGGGGACCATCGGCATGTAGATGGCGACGCGGTCGCCCGCGACCAGGCCCAGGCCGGTCAGGTAGTTGGCGGCACGCGACACCTCGGCCAGCAGATCGGCGTAGGTGAGGTCGCGGGAATCGCCGGGCTCGCCCTCCCAGTGGATGGCGACCTGATCGCCGTGCCCGTCGAGCACGTGCCGGTCGACGCAGTTGTAGGCGACGTTCAGCTTGCCGTCGGCGAACCACTTGGCGAAGGGCGCGTCGTCCCAGTCCAGGACCTGGGTGAAGGGCTGATGCCAGTGCAGGCGCTTCGCCTGTTCGGCCCAGAACCCGTCCCGGTCGGCTTGGGCTCGAGCGTAAAGAGAGGCGTCGCCATTGGCAGCGGCCGCGAACTCAGTGCTGGGCGGATACGCGTCCAGGTGGTCGGCGGCGGAGGTTTCGGTCATCTCGTCTCTTCTTCTCTCGCGTGCAGGCCGCGCGGGGTGACGGCGGCCACGTTCGACCCTAACCGACTGTGACCTGCGTCGTGTCCTGCCGTCTCGATCGGTGGGCGGTCGTGATGAACCTGCCAGAGCGGGTATGACCGAACCGTGAACGGTCTTCCCTCGGCGCTGTGCACTGTGTCACCCGAAGTCCTCTCTCCGTATGACCCATGTTGCCGGATTGCTAACAAGCTGAACATTCCTGTTTCGATCCGCTGACAACACCGGCGGGGATGGTTACTGTCCGATTCACCCAAGGTGGATTGTTATAACCACCGGCGACCCCGGCTGGTTGTCCGATCCTCCTTCGCACCTTCCTGGACACGGGAGTAAAGCGTTGAGAATCAAGACGATTACCGCACTGGCCGCGGCGGTCATACTGGCGACCGGCCTGGCGGTGACAGGTTGTTCCTCCGGAGGCGGCGACGATTCCGGCTTCGTGACGGTCAACGGCGGTGAGCCGCAGCGACCACTGGTACCCACGGACGTCAACGAGAACATGGGCGGTCGCGTGATCGACCGGCTCTGGGCGGGGCTGAAGTACTACGACGTCAACGGCACCGCTCACAACGAGGTGGCGCAGTCCATCGAGACGACCGATCGGCAGCACTACAAGATCACCCTCAAGGACTGGAAATTCACCGACGGGACGCCGGTGACCGCGAAGTCCTTCGTCGACGCGTGGAACTACGGCGCTCTCTCCACCAACGGCCAGTTGCAGAACTGGGCTTTCGAGGGGATCGCCGGCTACGACGACGTCCAGGCGAATCCGCCCAAGGCGCAGACGATGTCGGGTCTGAAGGTGATCGACGACCACACCTTCACCGTCGACCTGACCAACCCGTCGATCGACTTCGAGCTGAAGCTGGGCTTCGCCCCCTTCTATCCGATGCCGGACTCCTTCTACAAGGACCCCAAGAAGTTCGGTGAGAACCCTGTCGGCAACGGCCCGTACAAGTTCTCGACCTGGCAGCACAACGTCAAGATCGAGGTGGTCCCGAATCCGGACTACCACGGCGGCCGCCCGGCCAAGAACAAGGGTCTGCGGTTCGTGATGTACCAGTCCTACGACACCGCCTACGCGGATCTGTTGCAGGGCAACCTCGATGCCCTCGACATCATCCCGGATACGGCCCTCGCCACCTATGAGAAGGATCTGGGCGACCGCGCCATCCACAAGCCCATCGCCTACAGCCAGCACATCGGCATCCAGCCGACCGTGCCGCACTTCGCCGGCGCGGAGGGCGTGCTGCGCCGCAAGGCCATCTCGATGGCGATCAACCGGGAACAGATCGCGCAGAACATCTTCCACGGCACCCGAGTGCCCTGCCAGGACTTCACCGCGTTCACGCTGCCCGGCTTCCGCAAGGATCTGCCCGGTTCGGACGTGCTGAAGTTCAACCCGGACGAGGCGAAGAAGCTGTGGGCACAGGCGAATACGATGTCGCCGTGGTCGGGCACCTACCAGATCGCCTACAACGCCGACGGCGGTCACCAGGCGTGGATCGAGGCCGTGGCCAACAGTGTCAAGAACACCCTGGGCATCGACGCGGTCGGTGTGCCGTACCCGACGTTCAAGAACATTCGTGACGAGATCACCAACAAGACCATCGGCAAGGCGTTCCGCTACGGCTGGCAGGGCGACTACCCGTCCATGTTCGAGTTCCTGACCTCGCTGTACCTCACCGGATCCGGCACCAACAACACGCAGTACAGCAACCCGGAGTTCGACAAGCTGCTGACCCAGGCCCAGGGGGCCGCCACCCCGGAGGCCGCCTACGACATCCTCGCGCAGGCCCAGCAGCTGTTGTTCAAGGACATGGCCGATATCCCGATCTTCGACTACAACGTCGCGGCCGGGCGCTCGGACAAGGTCAAGAAGGCCGAGGTGTCCTGGTCGGGTCTGTTCGACTTCGAGAACATCGAGAAGTAGCCGCCGCGGGTGGTGCGGCGGCGCGCTCACCCGTGCCGCCGCACGCCCGCTCTCGCAGTGGAGTGTGAACCATGGCTTGGTATGTCGTGCGGCGGTTGCTCCAGATGATTCCGGTCTTTCTCGGAGCGACGCTGCTCATTTACGCGATGGTGTTCCTGGTTCCGGGCGACCCGATTCAGGCGCTGGCCGGTGACCGGCAGATGACACCCGCGGTGGAGGCGGCCCTCAAGGCGCGCTACCACCTCGATCAACCCTTCTACATCCAGTACCTCGAATACCTGAAAGGCATTGTCACCCTGGACTTCGGCACCTCGTTCTCGGGGCGGCCGGTCCGCGACGAGCTCGTTCGCGCCTTCCCGATCACCTTCCGGCTGGCCATCATGGCGGTCTGTATCGAGTTCTTCTTCGGTGTCGTGTTCGGCCTGGTCGCCGGACTGCGCAAGGGCAAACTGTTCGACTCCACCATGCTGGTGCTGAGCCTGATCATCATCGCCGTGCCGATCTTCGTGGTGGGCTTCCTCGCCCAGTACCTGCTCGGCATCAAATGGGGCATTGCCCCGGTGACCGTCGGCGGCAAGGCGAGTTTCGGCGATCTGCTGGTGCCGGCGTTCGTGCTGGGCTCGCTGTCGTTCGCCTACGTGCTGCGGCTGACGCGAAACGCGGTGGCGGAGAACATGAGCGCGGATTACGTGCGCACCGCGACCGCCAAGGGGCTGAGCCGCCGGCGGGTCATCGTGGTGCACATCCTGCGCAACTCGCTGATCCCGGTGATCACCTTCGTCGGCACCGATCTCGGCTTCCTCATGGGCGGCGCGGTCGTCACCGAGGGCATCTTCAACATCCCGGGCGTGGGAGGCACGCTGTACCAGGCGATCACGCGCGGTGAACCGCCCACGGTGGTGGCCTTCGTGACCGTGCTGATCGTGATCCTGCTGCTGACGAATCTGATCGTCGATCTGCTCTACGCCGCACTCGATCCGAGGATCCGCTATGCCTGAGCCGCAGACCGAAACCCGGACTGAGACACCTGACGAGAACCGGCCCGGGCAAGAGCATTTCGTCGCGCCGCCGGACGAGGTGGAGGTGCTCGCGACCGACCGGGTCAACGAAACCGCCGCCCCGACCAGCGTGTGGCGCGAGGCCTGGCAGCAGCTGCGGCGCAATCCGATCTTCATCGTCGCGACGCTGCTGATCCTGTTCATCCTGTTGGTCGCCGTGTGGCCGTCGCTGTTCAGCGGTCAGGATCCGCGGTACTGCAGCGGCGATTTCAGCATGCATCCGCCGTCGTCGGGCCATCCGTTCGGCTTCGACAAGCAGGGCTGCGACATCTACACCCGCACCGTGTACGGCGCGCGGGCGTCGGTGGAGACCGGGCTCGGTGCGACCCTGCTGTTCGTGCTGATCGGCGGCACGCTCGGGGCGTTCGCCGGGTACTACGGCGGACTGCTCGACGCGGTCGTGTCGCGCATCGCGGAGATCTTCTACGCGCTGCCCCTGACCCTCGCCGCGATCGTGCTCATGCAGCTGCTGCACACCCGCACGGTGTGGACGGTCATGATCACGCTGGCCTCGTTCAGCTGGCCGCAGGCCGCCCGCATCGCCCGGGGCGCGGTGATCGAATCGCGCAACAGCGAATACGTCACGGCGGCAAAGGCGTTGGGCGTCTCCAGATTCCGGACCCTGATCCGGCATGTGCTGCCCAACTCCACCGGGCCGCTCATCGTGGTCAGCACCATCTCCCTCGGCGTCTTCATCGTCACCGAGGCGACGCTGTCCTACCTCGGCGTCGGGCTGTCCCGCCAGATCGTGTCCTGGGGTTCGGATATCGCCGCGGACCAGAAGGAGATCCGCACCTCGGCCATCCTGTTCTATCCCGCGACGGCACTGGCGCTCACGGTGCTCAGCTTCATCATGCTCGGCGACGCGGTGCGCGACGCCCTGGACCCCAAGGCTCGGAAGAGGTGAGGACATGACCGAACCACTGCTCGACGTCCGCGACCTGAACGTCTGCTTCACCTCCGAGGGCAAGAAGATCCCGGCGGTGCGCGGGGTGAATCTGACGGTGTACCCCGGACAGACCGTCGCCATCGTCGGCGAATCCGGTTCCGGCAAGTCGACGACCGCGCACGCCATCATCGATCTGCTGCCCGGCACCGGCCAGATCACCTCCGGATCGATAGCTTTCGGCGGCAAGGACCTGGCCAAGGCGTCCAAGCACGAGATCGTCAAGGTGCGCGGCAAAGGTATCGGCTTCGTGCCACAGGACCCGATGTCGAACCTGAATCCGGTGTGGAAGGTCGGATTCCAGATTCGGGAAACCCTGGAGGCCAACGGGATCGCCAAGGGCAAGGCCGCGCGACAGCGTGCCGTGGAACTGCTCAGCGAGGCGGGCATGCCCGACGCCGAGCGGCGGGTCAACCAGTACCCGCACGAGTTCTCCGGCGGTATGCGCCAGCGCGCCCTCATCGCCATGGGCCTGTCCTGCCGGCCCCAGCTGCTCATCGCCGACGAGCCGACCTCCGCGCTCGACGTCACCGTGCAACGGCAGATCCTCGACCACCTCGAGGGACTCACCAACGAGCTCGGCACCGCTGTCCTGCTCATCACCCATGACCTGGGCCTGGCCGCCGAACGGGCCGAGCACCTGGTGGTCATGTACCGGGGCCGGGTCGTGGAATCCGGTCCGGCGCTGCAGATCCTGCGCGAACCGCAGCACCTGTACACCAAGAGACTGGTGAACTCCGCGCCCTCGCTGGCCTCCCAGCGATTGTCCTCGATGCGCAAGCGGGCCGAGGTGCGCGAGCAGGCCGTCCAGGTCGCCGGGCAACTGGCGGAGACCAATGCCGAATTCGCCAGCGCCCCCGACGATGTGCTGGTCGTCGACAAGCTCACCAAGGTGTTCCGCATCCGCGGCAACGCGCCCTGGAAATCCACCGAACTCGTTGCCGTGGACGATGTCTCGTTCACCCTCCGGCGCGGGACCACCACCGCCATCGTCGGCGAATCGGGCTCCGGGAAATCGACCGTGGCGCAAATGGTCCTGGGCCTGCTGCCGCCCACCTCCGGCCGCGTCACCTTCGACGGCCGCCAGGTGGCGACACTGGATGCCAAGGGCGCGTTCGCGTTCCGCCGTCGAGTACAGCCGGTCTTCCAGGACCCCTACGGCTCCCTGGACCCGATGTACTCCATCTACCGCACCATCGAGGAGCCCCTGCGCACCCACCGCATCGGCACCCCGAAGGAGCGGGAGGCCACCGTCCGGGACCTCCTCGACAAGGTCTCCTTGCCGGCCTCGGTCATGCGCCGCTATCCCAATGAGCTCTCCGGCGGCCAACGCCAGCGCGTCGCCGTCGCGCGCGCCCTGGCGCTGTCGCCGGAGGTGGTGGTGTGCGACGAGGCCGTCTCGGCCCTCGACGTTCTGGTCCAGGCACAGATCCTGCAGCTGCTCAACGAACTGCAGGCCGAACTGGGCCTCACGTATCTGTTCATCACCCACGACCTCGCCGTGGTCCGGCAGATCGCCGACGACGTCCTGGTCATGTGCCAGGGCAAGGTCGTCGAGGCCGCCTCCACCACCGAGGTCTTCGACAACCCGCAATCCGACTACACCCGGCGCCTGCTCGACGCCATCCCCGGCCGCGATCTCCTCGCGGGGTGACCCGCTAGCCTCGTACCTCGTGACCGACCCGCTGCAGCCCCTCGTCGACCTGCCCGGTGTCCGCGATGCCGCCGACAAGGCCCGCGACGCCCTCGCCGAGGTGCACCGCCACCGGGCCAACCGCCGTGGCTGGCCCACCACCGCCGCCGAGGCCGCCGTCCGTGCGGCGCGGTCCTCGGCGGCCATCGAGGGCGGCACCATCGACCTGCCCGCCGACGGTCGCGTCGAGGACCCGATCCTGGCCGGCTCCCTGCGGGTCGGCCAGGCCCTCGACGCCGAAGCCCTGACGAACCTGGTCGGCGTGTGGCAGCGCGCCCCGCTGCAGGCCCTGGCCCGTCTACACCTCTTGGCGGCGGCCGACATGGTCGAGGACGAACAGCAACTCGGCCGCCCCCGCGATGTCCCCGGCGTCGCCGAGCGCCTGGACCTGCTGGCCCAAACCATCACCACCACAAAGGCCCCCGCCCCGGTGATCGCCGCCATCGTGCACGGCGAACTGCTCACCCTGCGTCCCTTCGGCACCGCCGACGGCATCGTCGCCCGCGCCGCCTCCCGCCTGGTCGCGGTGTCCAGCGGTCTCGACCCGCACAGCCTCGGCGTCCCCGAGGTCTTCTGGCTGCGTCGCCGCCAGACCTACCTCGACGCCGCGGCCGCTTTCGGCATGGGCACCCCGGAAGGCGTGGGCGGCTGGGTGATCTTCACCTGCGGCGCGCTGGAAGATGGTGCGCGAGAGGCTCGTTCGATCGCTGACTCGGCCTCGGGGTAACTCCCCCTGAACATCAGAGCGGGCGGCGTTGTCGCGATTTGCGACCTCACCGCCCGCTAGCACGGACTACCCGGTTACCAAGCGTGCTTCTCGGGTTGTGTCTTCTCGGCCTCGGCGAGCTCTCCAGGATCCGGTGGTTCATCCCCGCGTTGATGCGAGGCCCTCGCCGTCGAAATCCCGGATAACGCAGGCCCACAACTACTCGTGCCCTTGTCGCGGCGTGCTCCGCGTGGGTGCCTGGTGTCCGTGCTGGGAAGGGTGGGATGGGAGGTCGAACCTTCTCTTCCGATCCGATCTTGGCCTTCCGTCCTTCCGTGCCTCCATTGTTACCCCGTGACCGCCGTCACATCAAGACCTGGGGAAACATTCCATTACTCGGCGTGTTCGGCAGTTTTGCGTCCGGGCGTTTCGGTTTTGTTCTCCGACGGCCGGGCTTCAGCCGCGCCGGCGCAGCAGCCGATAGGTGAGCGCTCCGGCGGCCAGCGCGCCCAGGCCGACCGCGGCGGTCGCAGCCACCGTGGTGGTCGTCGGAGCCGGGATCCGGGCCCACAGCGACACCGGATTCGAGAAGGTGAGCACGGGCCAGCCGCGGGCGGCGGCCTCGCGCCGCAGGCCGCGGTCCGGGTTCACCGCCGTCGGATGGCCGACCACCTCGAGCATCGGCAGATCGGTGACCGAATCGGAGTAGGCGTAGCAGCGGCTGAGATCGTAATCGTATTGGGCCGCAAGCTTTTCGATTGCCTCGACCTTGCCCTTGCCGTAACAGTAGAACTCGACTTCGCCCGCGTACTTGCCGTTTTCGATGACCATGCGGGTGGCGGCGAAGTGATCCGCGCCCAGCGCCGCGGCGATCGGCGCGACCATCTCCTCGCCCGAGGCCGACACGATGATCACATCGTGTCCTCGAATCCGGTGGTCCGCAATGAGATCCGCGGCTTCGGCGTAGATGAGCGGATCCACGATGTCGTGCAGGGTCTCGGCGACGATCGAGCGCACCTGATCCACGTCCCAGCCCGCGCACATCTTGGTGAGGTGCTCGCGCATGCGTTCCATCTGATCGTGGTCGGCGCCCGATAAGAGGAACAGGAAGTGCGCGTAACTGCTCTCCAGCACGGCACGGCGGCTGAGCAGGCCCTGATCCAGGAACGGCTTGGAGAACACGAAGGCACTCGACCGGGCGATCACCGTCTTGTCGAGATCGAAGAAGGCGGCGACTCGTCCGCGTTCGGCTGTCACGTGGTCCAGGATATGGTTCGGCGGCTCGCCGTGGGCATCCTGGGCGTCGCGGGCGGGTCTCGTGACGTACCTGCTCTTTTCATGCGGCGTCCGGGCTCGGGTGGCAGTGGTCACTTCCGCGGCAGGAATGTCCGGGTTAGCCAGCCGGAAGCCGGGCCGCTGGGGCGGGAAAAAGACTCGCCGGGCGGACTTGCAATCCGGCCGGGGCTTGGGTGTAGTATCGCAGTTACCTGGACATGGTCCAGGCGCGTTCAGCCCGACCCCCCGGGGCTGAACCCGACGGCCCCAGCCTCCTCCCCCCCCGGCTGGGGCCGTCCTCTATTTCCGGACAGTTCGGATTCCATTCGTATCGGCAGAGTTCTGCACAGGCCGCGTGTTATCCACACTCGCCGTGCGGCCGCTTTCGGAGGGTGGGCCGATCGGGCGACGCTGACCAGCATGAACTCCGATGCCGCCACACCGCCGGCCCTGTCACTGGTCGCCGATCCCCGTTTGCGCGAAGAGATCCGCCGCATCGCCGCCGCGGCCGACCGTCCGCTCGACGAACGGGTGCCGCCCCCGGGCCGGCCCGCCTGGACGGCCGCGTCGGTGATCATCGTCGATACGGCGGCCGCGCTTAGCTGCGCATCCGCCGGGTACCCCCGACGCGCCGGAATTCTCCTGGTGACACTCGGCGAGCCGAGTTTGCTCGACTGGCAGACCGCAACGGCCGTCGGCGCCGAACCGGTGCTGGAACTCCCGGCCGGCGCCGACTCCCTCATCGCCGCCTTCGCCGCCCACGACGGCCGCCGCCCCGGCGACGGCGCGGTCCTCGCGGTGGCAGGTGCGGGCGCGGGTGCGGGCGCCTCCGTCCTCGCCGCGGCCGTAGGCCTCACGGCCGCAAGCCGTTTCCGCGACCGCACCCTGCTGGTCGACTGCGCCCCGTACGGCGGCGGTCTGGACCTGCTGCTCGGACTCGAGAGCGTCCCGGGGCTGCGCTGGCCGGACCTCACCATCGAACACGGCCGGATCGCCGCGCCCGCTCTGCACGCCGCCCTCCCCGCCGTCTCGGGCCTGGCCGTTCTCGCTTGCGGAAGGGCGGTCACCGCAACCGAACTCGGCTCGACGGGCCCGGCGGCCGTGGAACCCGTTGGGCCGTCGACCGACCCGGGCAGCTGTGAGTCCGTCGATTGCCTGATCGAGCGGGGTGCTCCGGCATCCGCGTTCGAATCCGGGGGTACCGCAACCGCACTCGCGCCCGCCGCGGTTCGTGCCGTGATCGAGGGCGGCCGGGCCGCGGGGGATCTGGTGGTCGTCGATCTCTCCAGTGATCACGGGCCTTACACCGAGCAGGTGCTCGATATCGCCGACCTGGTGGTGCTGGTCGCTCAGGCCCGGCTGCGATCGATAGCGGCCGCGAAATCGGCCGCAGCCTATCTCCGTGCCCGGAATCCGAATGTGTGCTCGGTCGTGCGCGGTCCGGCCCCGGGCGGGCTCGCGCCCTCGGACATCGCGCAGTCTCTCGAAGTACCACTGCTGACGGCTGTTCCCTCGCAGCCCGGGCTCACCGAGCGGCTGGAACGCGGCGGGCTCACGGTGCGCCGCCGCGGCCCCCTGCGCACCGCCGCCGAAACCTGCCTGACCGCACTGTTTTCCGAGGGCGCGCGGCACGCCGGGGCATCCGTCGGGCCAGGGCCCTCCTGGTGGCGGATAGCCCGCTCGCGGAGCGAGTCCTGCACCCCCGCGGTGCCGCAGTCCGCCGGAGCGCGGTCGTGAGCGCCGCGCACCGGCCGGGTCCCCCGATTCGGGTCGGGGTGTGGCCAGGGACGAGGAGATCGCGTTGGGCCGAGCTGCGGCGGGGATATTGCCGGATCAGCTCCGGCGGCGTGTCCCGGTGGTTCGTCGTCGGGGCGCAGGTCCGCGATGAGTGAGCTGGTGACGGCGGAACTGCTGGAACGTGTGCGGGAGCGATTGGCGGACGGCACTGCCTATCCGGATCCGGCGCGGGTGGCGGCCGCCCTCCGCACCGAGGCGGGCGGGGTCCTCGCGGACACGGATCTGTTGCGCGCCTTGCGATTGCTGCAGACCGAGATGACCGGGGCCGGGGTGCTGGAGCCGCTGCTGCACGATCCCGACGTGGCCGACGTACTCGTCACCGGGCCGGATTCGGTGTGGGTGGATCGGGGCCGGGGGTTGCGGCGGACCTCGGTGCGGTTCCCGGACGAAGCGGCGGTGCGCCGGCTGGCGCAACGGCTGGCCCTGGCCGCGGGCCGCCGGCTCGACGACGCGCAGCCCTGGGTGGACGGACGACTGGCGGGAACCGAAGCGGCGCAGGGCGATTCCTTCGGCGTGCGGCTGCATGCCGTGCTGTCGCCCATCGCGCACGGCGGCACCTGCCTCTCGCTGCGGGTGCTTCGGCCCGCCACCCAGGGGCTGGACGCGCTCGCTGCGGCCGGGGCGGTGCCGCCGGATGCGAAGGCCCTGTTGGAGCGGATTGTTCGAGCCCGGCTCGCCTTCCTGGTGGTGGGTGGCACCGGGGCGGGCAAGACCACGTTGCTGTCGGGTCTGCTGGCGAAGGTCGACCCGGCCGAGCGCATCATCTGCGTCGAGGACGCCGCCGAACTCGCGCCGCCGCATCCGCACGTGGTCCGTCTGGTCGCGCGCCCCGCCAATGTCGAGGGAGCGGGCCGGGTCACCGTGCGTGATCTGGTCCGCCAGGCCCTGCGCATGCGTCCGGATCGCATTGTGGTGGGCGAGGTTCGGGGCGCGGAGGTCGTGGATCTGCTGACAGCCTTGAACACCGGGCACGACGGTGGGGCGGGCACGGTGCACGCGAACTCTCCCGGTGAGGTTCCGGCGCGCCTGGAGGCCCTCGCGGCTCTGGGCGGCATGTCCGCGGCGGCGCTGCACAGTCAGTTGGCGGCGGCCATCCAGGTCATCCTGCATGTCCACCGCCGCCCCGACGGCCGTCGCGCCCTGCGTGAGATCGGCCTGGTCGAACCGGTCGACGGCCGCGTCCGCATCACGCCCGCATGGACCGCCGACGCCCGGCCCGCCCCGGCGGCCAGCGGTTTGAAAGACCTTCTCGAGGAAAGGCTTCCGGATGATTCCCGCGAGTGATGAGGGCGAAGCCGGTCGGCTCCAGCCCAACTGTGTCAGTGGAAACTCGCTGTGTTGCAGTCCCTTCGGAATCCGCGGCTCGCGATTCTCGGGGCTCCGGCTGGTTCGGCGGCGTGGGTGTCTCGACTGTGACTCGATCGATCACGCTGGTGCCGAGGATGATTCGGGGCAGTTGCCGAGCGAGGGGTGCTGATGTCACCCGATATCGGGTCGCTGGCCCCGGCCCTCGCCTGCGTCGGTTCGGCCGTACTCGTGGCGCCTCCGTCCGCCGGGCGTCGCCGGTTCGAGCGGTTGTTCGCCCGAACCCGTCATGCGCGAAAGACGCTTTCCCGGTGGGGTATTCGAGTCGTGCCACCGGCCATGATTTTTGGTGCGCTGCTGGCCGGTCCGGGGGTTTCGGTCGCGGCGGTGCTGGTCACCGCCACCGTCGTGTTCCGCCGCCGGCGGGCGCGGATGACACGGCTGCGGATCGCCGACTCGGCGCAACTGCTCGACGGTTTGGACGCCGTGATCGGGGAGTTGCGGGTGGGCGCGCATCCGAGCGCGGCGGCTCAGGTGGCAGCCGCGGAAACAGCGGGGGAGGTGGCGCGGGCCTTCGCGGTCAGTGCCGCGCGCAGCCGGCTGGGCGGCTCGGGTGCGGAGGGCTTGCGGCGTCCGGGCACGGCCGTGGCCCGCGAGTTCGCATGTGTGGCCGCGGCCTGGCAGCTGGCCGAGCGCCACGGCCTCGCCCTGGCCGAGCTGCTGGCGGCCGCGCGCCTGGACCTGCTCGGCCGCAAACGTTTCCGGGATCGCACCCGGGCCGCCCTGGCGGGCGCTCGGGCCACCGCGACGGTACTGGCCCTGCTTCCCCTGCTGGGTATCGGTCTCGGCCAGCTGATGGGCGCGTCGCCGCTGCGTGTGCTGTTCCTGTCTCCGGCCGGCACTGTGCTGCTGCCCCTGGGTTCCGCTCTGACCTGTGCTGGTCTGCTGTGGGCCGACGCCATTACGGACAGAGCGTTGCGATGACCGTTGCGATCGCCGCGCTGCTGGCCGCCCTCGCGCTGATGATGCTGCCCGGGCGTGTGGGCGCGGTGCGTCGGCTGCGGCGGCTGCACGACTCGGGTCGGGCCGAACCACCGCGGTCCGCCGCCGGAACCGCCGCGGATCCGCTCGGCGTCGCCACGGCCCTCGACCTGCTCGCGGCCTGTCTGCGTGCCGGATTGCCCACGGCCGCGGCCGCGGCGGCCGTCGCGATCGAGGCGCCCGAGCCGCTGGCCTCGGTCCTGCGCCGGGCGTCGGATCTGCTGGCGCTGGGCGCGGATGCCGCCACGGCGTGGGAACAAGCCGCCGCCGGGACCACCGACGACTCCGTCGTGGGTCTGGCCCGCACGGCTCGCCGCTCGGCGCGGTCGGGGACCGGATTGGCCACGGCGGTAGCGGAATTGGCGGAGCGCCGCCGGGGTGAGCTCGAGGACGCCGCCGCCGCGTGCGCCGAGCGGGCCGGTGTGCTGATCGGCGGCCCGCTCGGTCTGTGCTTCCTGCCGGCCTTCCTGTGCCTGGGGATCATCCCGGTCGTGATCGGTCTGGCCGGCCGGGTGCTGGAGGGCGGGCTGCTGTGATCGCCGACGACTGTGCCGGTGCGGAACCGCCGCGCCGGAGCGAGGGAAGGAGCGACCGTGGGAACGACTGTCCGAAACCTCTTCTGGGAAGCACGAACCCGCCTGCTGCGCGTGCTGACCGCCGAAAACGGTATGAGCACGGCGGAATACGCGATCGGGACCATAGCCGCCGCGGCCTTCGGAGCCGTGCTGTACACGGTGGTTACCGGCGACAGCATTGTGAACGCGCTGACCAAGATCATCGACAAGGCGTTGAAGACTCCCGTCAAGTGACGTATGCCACACCACCTCCGGATGCCGAGGCGGGCATGGCGACGGTCGAGGCGGCCATTGCGCTGGCCGCGCTGGTCGCGGTGCTGGTCCTCGGCCTCGGAGCCCTGCTGGCGGTATCGGCGCAGGTGCGCTGTGTCGATGCCGCCCGCGAGGCGGCCCGGCTGGCCGCCCGCGGTGACCGGGCCGCAGCGGTACCCGCGGCCCGCCGGGTCGCGCCGCCGGGCGCACGGGTCGAGTTGCGGTCCGAGGGAGACCTGATCGTCGCCGAGGTCAGCGCCCGCGCTCAGCTGCTTCCGCTCACCCTGCACGCGGCCGCGGTGGCCGCGCGCGAGCCCGGGGAGCCCCGATGACGACCTTCGTCCGAAGCCCGGCGGACGGTGAGGCCGGAGGAGTCACCGTGACCGCGTGCCTGGCCCTGCTCGGGATGCTCGCCACGATGGTCCTGATCGCGCAGATCGGCGTGGCCGTGGCCGGACGGCACCGGGTGCAGTCCGCCGCTGATCTCGGCGCGCTCGCCGCCGCAAGTGGCCTCGACGCGGGAACCGTGGCGGGCTGCCGCCGGGCGGCGGACATCGCGGACCGGATGTCGGTGCGGCTGGTGGCCTGCGAGGTGCGCGGGTGGGACGCGACGGTGACCGTCGAGGGGCGGATATCGCTGGGTGCGCTCGGGGCGCGAGAGGTGCGCGCGGCGGCGCGGGCGGGACCGGCGGAAGGGGTCGGGTAGCGAGGCAATATCTCGTACCGAGCGGTTGGTTAGAAATGCGATGGCGCGGGCCACATCGGTAGTCGATCAATGTCGAAATTCGATGAATGTCATAGGCGAATTGATTGGGTATCGATCGCTTTCCAATTCGTTCTCGGAGACTCATTGGAATGAATGCACAGGTAAATCCGGGAGCGACATTATCGAACGGAGCAACCCCCCAGTTAACAGGATCACATCCCTTTTTATTCGACTCGGGGCCCCGGCGTGTCGCAGACACCCCCCAGCACCCTGATTGCCCCCGATACCAACCAGCTGACAACGCCGACCAGTTGGTCGGATGGCGGTCCGGTCTCGCCCCGACGACGGCGGCGTCACGGTTCGGCGTGGTCGCCGTCACCTTCCCCGAGCTCGGCCAGCACGGCCCGCAACAGCCGTGCCGCACCCGCCTTGTCCAGCGGATTGTTGCCGTTTCCGCACTTCGGTGACTGCACGCAGGACGGACAACCGCTCACGCACACGCAGGACCTGATCGCCCCCAGGGTCGCGGCCAGCCAGTGCCGCAGCTGGGAGAACCCGCGCTCGGCGAAACCCGCCCCGCCCGGATGCCCGTCGTAGACGAACACCGTCGGAAGCCCCGTATCGGCGTGTTCTGCCGTCGACACGCCGCCGATGTCCCATCGATCGCAGGTCGCGACCAACGGCAGCATGCCGATGGCGGCGTGCTCGGCCGCGTGCAGCGCGCCCGCGGCGTGTCGCGCGTCGATTCCGGCGCGGGCCAGCAGCTCCGTCGTGACGGTGTAGAAGACGGCCCGGGTGGGCAGGGTCTGCGCCGGCAGGTCCAGCTCGACCATGTCCAGGACTTCGCCGCTGGGCAGTCTGCGCAGGTAGCCGATGACCTGCCGGGTCACCAGCACGCGCGCCAGAGCGGTGGTGACCGGGCCGAACCGGCGTTCCTCGGTCACCTCCTCGATCTCGAGCGAGGTCACCGCCCGCGCGCTGGTGGTCCATCCGGGCGTGTCAGCGTGCACCAGCGCCACGCCTTCCTCGAGGTCCAGCTCATCGACCACGTAGCTCTCGCCCTGGTGCAGGTGGACCGCCCCCGGATGCAGGGTGGCCGGGGCGCGCCCGGCATCGGTGGTGCCGAGCATGCGGCCGGACTCGCCGTCCACCACCGCGATCGCGGTGCCGATGCCGCCGCGCACGTCGACCGCGTCGTGGGGATGCGCGTCGGCGGTCACGAACCAGCGTGCCGTCCCGTCCCGCGCCACGCCCGCCCGCCGCCGGATCAATCCCTGTTCGGCCAGGTCGGACAGCAGTTCCCAGGCTCGGAAACCGTGCACCTCGGCATCGCTGAGCGGCTGTTCCAGGGCCGCGCACAGCAGGTGCGGCCCGAGCACGTACGGGTTGTGCGGGTCGGTGATGCTGGCCTCGAGCGGCCGCCCGAGCAGTGCCTCCGGATGGTGCACGAGATAGGTGTCCAGCGGGTCGTCACGCGCGATGAGCAGCACCAACGACCCCTGCGTGCGGCGCCCGGCCCGGCCGGCCTGCTGCCAGAACGAGGCCACCGTCCCCGGATATCCCGCCACCACAACGGCATCCAGCCCCGCGATGTCGACGCCGAGTTCCAGCGCGTTCGTGGTGGCCGCGCCCAGTAGCGAGCCTTCCGACAGCGCCGCCTCGAGCGCCCGCCGATCCTCGGCGAGATACCCGGCCCGATAGGCGGCGACACGCGGGGGGAGCTGGGCATCCACGTCCGCGAGCAGCCGCTTCGCGTCCATCGCCACCGCTTCGGCCCCGCGTCGCGAGCGCACGAAGGTCAGCGTGCGCGCACCCTCGGCCACCAGATCCGCCATCACGGCGGCGGCCTCGGCCCCCGCCGAACGTCGCACGGCCGCACCGTTTTCCCCGGTCAAGCCCGCCCCGAGCAGCGGCGGCTCCCACAGCGCCACGGTCCGCGACCCCTGCGGCGATCCGTCCTCGGTGACCGCGACACACGGTGCGCCGATCAGTTTCTCGGCGGTGCCAGCTGGGTCCGCGGTGGTCGCCGAGCACAGCACGAAAACCGGATCCGCCCCGTACCGCTCGGCGAGTCGCCGAAGCCGCCGCAGCACCAGCGCCACGTGCGACCCGAAAACCCCACGGTAGATATGGCATTCATCGACCACGACGTATTTGAGCTGCCGCAGCAGTCGTGCCCACCGCTGATGCGATCGGAGCATTCCGACATGCAGCATGTCGGGATTGGTGAACACCCACCGCGCGTGCGCTCGCACCCATTGCCGGATCTCCGCCGGCGTGTCGCCGTCGTAGGGCGCGGGATGCACGTTTCGCAGCGGATCTTCGCTGGTCAGCTCGTTGACCATGCGTAGCTGATCGGCTCCCAGCGCCTTGGTCGGCGAGAGGTACAGCGCCGTGGCCCGCGGATCGGCCTGCAGGGTGGTCAGCACGGGGAGTTGATAGGCCAGCGATTTTCCAGACGCCGTACCGGTCGACACCACCACGTGCCGCCCGGCCGCGGCCAGGTCCGCGGCCCGGCTCTGGTGGCTCCAGGGCTCGGCGACTCCGGCCGCCTGAACTGCGGCGATGACATCCGGAGATGTCCATTCGGGCCATTTCGTGACCTGTGCCGCGCGCGGCGGTAGCTCGGTCACATGGGTGAGGCGGGGGTCACCGGACACCGGTCCGTTTAGGACACGATTCAGCAACGATCTCCCATAGCTGATCTCGCTGTAGTCTCCGGTTGGACGCTGCTGATCTTCATCATTCATCGAAGCGTCACCGCGACACGCCCAACGGGTGCGAAAGGTGTGTGCGCCCGAGGCTCTACCTGCCATTTCACTACCGAGTAGCGTCCCGCCTCACACCCGGTTTGCCAGATGCTCGCTCTGTTATCCGGAAGCAAACCAACTTCAAGTACGGATTTGGGCATTATGCCCCTCACCTGCGCATTCGCAAGATCAACTTTTTTGCAAATTGTGGGTAACTCGGCTGTTGAATTGCCCGAAGACATGGTTCACTGGTTCCTGGTCGCAAGCTTCTGTGTTCGAGGGAACGGATCGAAAGTCCAAACCATCAGCAGGATCGATGTTGCGAACGGTGTACTAGGTGCTTTCCTGCAGGGGGAACAGAGTACAGCGGTCTCAACGGACCCGGTGGATGAACCCAGTTGTCCGCCGTTCCGGTATGGAAAGAGAAGGAACAGAATGGCACAGGGAACTGTGAAGTGGTTCAACGCGGAGAAGGGGTTCGGCTTCATCGCGCCCGAGGACGGCTCCGCTGACGTCTTCGTCCACTACTCCGAGATCCAGGGCACGGGCTTCCGCACCCTCGAGGAGAACCAGAAGGTCGAATTCGAGGTTGGCCAGGGCACCAAGGGCCCGCAGGCCACCGGTGTTCGGGCGCTCTGAGCGAGCCCTCCCGAAGGTATCCGTCCCCCATCGCCCCCTGGCGGTGGGGGACGACCCATATCTGGACCCATTACACTCGATCACGATCAGGGGCTACATCGTCGCCGCGCACCAGCCGCGGCCTTTGAACACGGTATAAACGTTGCTGGCAGCGATATCGGACATCGCAGCCGTATGCCCCAGCCGCGTAGAGCGCGTACACCAGCTCCGACGCGGATCGAGACGAAAGGTGTGTTCGCCGGTGGCAACACGAGACCGCGGTGCAGCGCCGAACTCCCAGGCAGCGCCCGACCAGGGCCGTTCCCTGCGTCGTCTCGTGATTGTCGAGTCGCCGACGAAGGCCAAGAAGATCGCGCCCTATCTGGGGCGCGGATACGTGGTGGAGGCCTCGGTCGGCCACATCCGGGACCTGCCGCGCGGTGCGGCGGACGTGCCCGCCAAATACAAAGGACAGCAGTGGGCGCGGCTCGGCGTGGACGTCGACCACGACTTCGAGCCCATCTACGTTGTCAGCCCCGATAAGAAGGGGAAGGTCAGTGAGCTGAAGAGCCTGCTGGCCGACGCCGACGAGCTCTACCTCGCCACCGACCCCGACCGCGAGGGCGAGGCCATCGCCTGGCACCTGCTGGAGACGCTCAAGCCCAAGGTGCCGGTGCGGCGCATGGTGTTCCACGAGATCACCGAGCCCGCCATCCAGGCCGCCGCGGCCGACACCCGCGAGCTGGATCAGGATCTGGTCGACGCGCAGGAGACGCGACGCATCCTGGACCGGCTCTACGGCTACGAAGTCTCGCCGGTGCTGTGGAAGAAGGTTATGCCGCGGTTGTCGGCGGGCCGGGTGCAGTCGGTGGCGACGCGCGTCATCGTGCAGCGGGAGCGGGAGCGCATGGCGTTCCGGTCCGCGGAGTACTGGGACATCGCGGCCAAGCTGGACGCAGGCGGCGACGAGAGCGGCGGGAACCCGCGGGTCTTCGGCGCGCGACTGGTCAGTGTCCAAGGTTCCCGGGTGGCGACCGGTCGCGACTTCGGGTCCGACGGGCAGCTGAAATCCCAGGGCGTCGTCGTGCTCGACGCCGGTTACGCGCAGCGGCTGGCGGAAGGGCTGCACGGCGCGGACCTGACGGTCAGCTCGGTGGAATCCAAGCCGTACACGCGAAAGCCGTACGCGCCGTTCATGACTTCGACGCTGCAGCAGGAGGCCGCGCGCAAGCTGCGCTTCACCTCCGAGCGCACCATGCGGGTGGCGCAGCGGCTGTACGAGAACGGCTACATCACCTATATGCGTACCGACTCGACGACCCTGTCGGAGTCGGCGATTCAGGCGGCGCGCTCGCAGGCCACGCAGTTGTACGGCGCGGAGTACGTGAGTCCGACGCCGCGGCAGTACACCCGCAAGGTCAAGAACGCGCAGGAGGCGCACGAGGCCATCCGTCCCGCGGGTGACACCTTCGCGACGCCGGGGCAGCTGCACAACAAGGTCGACACCGACGAATTCCGCCTGTACGAGCTGATCTGGCAGCGCACAGTGGCCTCGCAGATGCAGGACGCGCGCGGCACCACGATGACCGTCCGGATCACCGGTAACGCGAATTCCGGTGAGGAGTGCGTGTTTTCGGCATCGGGCCGGACCATCACGTTCCCCGGCTTCCTCAAGGCGTATGTGGAGAGCGTCGACGAGGAGGCGGGTGGCCAGTCCGATGACGCCGAATCGCGCCTGCCGGCGCTGACCGAGGGCCAGGGCGTGACGGCCATCGAGCTCGCGCCGGACGGGCACACCACCAATCCGCCCGCGCGCTTCACCGAGGCCTCGCTGATCAAGGCGCTGGAAGACCTCGGCATCGGCCGTCCTTCCACCTACTCCTCGATCATCAAGACCATTCTCGACCGCGGTTACGTGTACAAGCGCGGAAGTGCGCTGGTGCCGTCGTGGGTGGCGTTCGCGGTGATCGGGCTGCTGGAGGAGCACTTCGGGCGGCTGGTGGACTTCGACTTCACCGCGGCCATGGAGGATGACCTCGACGCCATCGCCGGCGGTCGCGAGCAGCGCGGAAACTGGCTGTCCTCCTTCTATTTCGGCGGCGATCACGGTGCCGAGGGTTCGGTGGCGCGGTCGGGCGGCCTGAAAAAGATGGTGGGCGAACGGCTCGACGGCATCGACGCGCGAGAAGTCAACTCCATCAAGCTGTTCAGCGACGACGAGGGTCGCGACGTGGTGGTGCGGGTCGGCAAGTTCGGGCCGTACTTGGAGCGCATGGTCGCCAATCCCGATGACCCGGACGGGACTCCGGTCTCGCAGCGCGCGAACCTGCCCGACGATCTGCCGCCGGACGAGCTGACGCCGGAGGTCGCGGAGAAGCTGTTCGCGACGCCGCAGGAGGGTCGCTCGCTGGGCACCGATCCGGTGAGCGGGCACGAAATCGTCGCCAAGGAAGGGCGTTTCGGGCCGTACGTGACCGAGGTCCTGCCCGAGCCGGCCGAGGATATCGACACCGGCGCGAAGAAGACCGCCAAGAAGGCGGCCGACAAGCCCAAGCCGCGCACCGGGTCGCTGTTCAAGTCCATGAGCGTGGAGACGGTGACGCTCGAGGAAGCGCTGAAGCTGCTGTCGCTGCCGCGCGTGGTGGGTGTGGACCCGACCTCCGGCGACGAGATCACCGCGCAGAACGGGCGCTACGGGCCGTACCTGAAGAAGGGCACGGACTCGCGTTCGCTCACCGGCGAGGATCAGATCTTCTCGGTGACGCTCGAGGAGGCGCTCAAGATCTACGCCGAGCCCAAGCGGCGCGGCGGGCAGTCGGCCAGTGCGCCGCCGCTGCGCGAACTGGGTGTGGATCCGGTGTCGGAGAAGCCGATGGTGATCAAGGACGGGCGGTTCGGTCCGTATGTCACCGATGGTGAGACCAATGCCAGCCTGCGCAAGGGTGACGAGGTCGAGTCCATCACCGACGCGCGGGCTTCGGAGCTGCTGGCGGATCGGCGGGCGCGCGGGCCGGTGAAGAAGGCCGCGAAGAAGACGGCCAAGAAGGCGGCAGCGAAGAAGACCCCGGCCAAGAAGACCGCGGTGGCCAAGACCGTGGTGAAGAAGGCGGCCGCGAAGAAGGCGGCTGCCAAGACGGCTGACGGTGTGACGACCAAGAAGGCCGCGGCGGCCAAGAAGACTCCGGCCGCCAAGAAGACCGCGGCGACCGCGCAGTCCTGAGCGCGAGCTGTTCGAAGCGCCCCTGTTCAGATGGGGGCGCTTCGCTTTTCCGCCACGTTCCTGTCGGTGCCCTGCCGTAGCGTGTAATCCGTAACACGCACCAGCGGAAGGACATTCGATGACCGTCGACCATGAGCGTGAAGAACTGATCAAGATCCTCGACAGCCAGCGCGAGCTGTTCCGGATCACCGTCCGCGGCATCGATGACGAGCAGGCGCGCCAGCGCACCACGGTCAGTGAACTCACCCTCGGCGGTCTGGTGAGCCACACCGTGAATATCGAGAGGCACTGGACCACGATCCTGCTCGAGCGCGACCCGAACTCCGAATTCGATGTCTCCCGAATGGATTCCGAATACCGGCTGGACCCGGAGCAGACGGTCGCCGGGCTGCTCGCCGAGTGGGAGGTCGTCGCCGAGCACACCGCGAAGGTGATCCGGGAGCTACCCAACCTGGAGGACTCGGTGCCGACGCCGACCGCGCCGTGGGCGCCGGAGCGGGTGTATCTGACGGTCCGCTACATCCTGCTGCACATCTTCCGCGAGATCGCGCATCACTCCGGCCACGCCGACATCATTCGGGAGGCGCTGGACGGGGCCAACACCACTTATCAACGGGCCAACTGATCATCAGCGCGCCGGCTGACCGTCGGCCGGGCTGTCGGGGGTGGCGGCTAAGGTGGTCGGCGTGGCGGGTGTCTTCGATCGACTGGTCGGCCAGGGTGCGGTCGAGTCCGAGCTCACCGCTGCCGCGATAGCGGCGCGGGGTGGAGCCGGATCCTCGTCGGCCATGACGCATTCGTGGTTGTTCACCGGGCCGCCCGGATCGGGGCGGTCGGTGGCGGCGTTGTGCTTCGCGGCGGCTCTGCAGTGCACCGACGAGGCGACGCCCGGGTGCGGGCGCTGCCACGCGTGCACCACCACCATGGCCGGAACGCACGGCGATGTGCGGCGTGTGGTGCCGGAGGGTTTGAGCATCGGCACCAAGGAGATGCGCGAGATCGTGCAGGTGGCGTCGCGTCGGCCGAGCACCGGGCGGTGGCAGGTGGTCGTAGTCGAGGACGCCGACCGGTTGACCGAGGCGGCGGGCAATGTGCTGCTGAAGGTGGTGGAGGAACCGCCGGAGCGGACGGTGTTCCTGCTCTGCGCGCCCTCGGTGGACCCGGAAGACATCTCGGTGACGCTCCGATCCCGGTGCCGGCACGTGCATTTGGCGACGCCCTCGGTCGCCGCCATCGCGCAGGTGCTGCGCGAGCGGGACGGGCTGGACGAGCGGACGGCCGGCTGGGCGGCCTCGGTCAGCGGCGGACATGTGGGCCGTGCGCGCCGGCTCGCCACCGATGACCAGGCTCGGGCCCGGCGCAAGCGGGCGCTGGCGCTGGTCGCGGCGACCGCCCGGCCCGCGGCGGCCTACGGCGCCGCCGACGAGCTGGTGAAGTCCGCCGATGACGAGGCCAAGCAGGTCAGCGCCGAGCGGGACGAGAAGGAGCGCGAGGAATTGGCCATCGCGCTGGGCGCGGGCGGCACCGGCAAGGGCGCGGCCTCGGCCACCCGCGGTTCGGCGGGAGCGTTGAAAGAACTGGAGAAGCGCCAGAAGTCGCGGACCACCCGGACCGGGCGCGACGCCCTGGACCGGGCGCTGATCGATGTCGCGGGCCTGTACCGCGACGCGCTCGCGGTCCGCTTCGGCGCCGCGAGGGCGGACTCCTCCGCCGGAGTCGTTCTCACCCACCCGGACATGGCCGACCAGATCCGCGAGCTCGCCACCGACGTCCGCCCCGAGGGCCTGCTGTTGTCCATCCAGGCCGTCCTCGACTGCCGCGAGGCCCTCGAGACCAACGTCAAGCCCCGCTTCGCCCTGGCCGCCATGGCCGCGGCCCTCATCGCGGCCCGCTCCGCCTGACCCCGGCGTGTCCCCGATCACCCCGAGCACCCGTTTTCGCGTTTCGGGCACGAGACGATAGACTCGCACCGCCGGAAGGCACGCCGCCTTAGCTCAGTCGGTAGAGCGCTTCACTCGTAATGAAAAGGTCGGGGGTTCGATTCCCCCAGGCGGCTCCAAAAGACCAGGTGGAGAGCGTTCATCGCTCTCCACCTGTGACGTTCGGGGAGTCTGGAACCCGTCTATATCCCAACAAACTCCGTCAGTGTTAAACCTCATGCGGTGGACCAGCTGCTGACCCACCTATGAGTCGTCCTAGCCGTCTGGACGTGGGATTGCCCTTGGAACGGTGGAAACGCCCCAGCCTTTGCCGAATCGGTCTGGTGAGATCCGCCTTAATCGACAGACTTAGCTGATGGATCTCGACGCTGGCCACCTGAGCGACCTCGCCGTAAGAAGCCTTGAGACGGTCGATCGTATGCGTGAGACCGCTGTTCCAATCGTCGTCCTCTGTGCTCTCCCACAGTTCGGCCAGGACATCTATGACCGTGCTACATGATGCGGAGATCGTCGGGGCGTTGAGCATCTTGAGCACTGCGACATTCGTGCTGATCTTGTTCATGTATTCGTCCGTCATGGACTTCAGTTGGGCAGCTGTGATCAGCGGGTCATCAAATGCACGCCAGTACATGTCGTGCGCCGCCGTTGCGGTCTCGATCACCTCACTGCACTGCCGAAGTATCATCTCCCGCTGCCATTTCCGATACTCACGCTCGTCAGCAGCAGCGATCGCCGCTCGATTGGTGCGGTTATTGATCCGGATGCCGATGAGCGTCACAGTCGCGACGACAAGGGAGCTGATCAGCGGGAGCCAGACAGTCATGCGCCGAGCATCGCACCTCCTCGAACGGCCTGGGGCCGGAACAACCTGTCGTAGGAGATCACTACTGAGCCAACCAACGTCATCAGATGGCACACTTAGATGGCTGTACCAGTACCGTTCGGCAGTAGCGACTTTCGAGAATTCATTCGGCGCTGACTGCCCGGTGCAATGCGTCGGCTGCTGCGGGGTGGACTCGGCCGCGGGCCATGTAGCGGCGCTGGGTCATTGACGGGTCGGCGTGGCCGAGGACGTCGGCGGTGACTCGGGCGGAGAGGCCCGCATCGTCGAGGATGGTGGCGACCGCGCCACGGAAGCTGTGGGCGGTGATGTCGTCGGGGATGCCGAGGGACTCGCGGACGCGCTGCCATTGGTGTTGGACGTTGTTCGGGTCGCGCAGGGTCCAGTTCTCGGACGGGAAGACCAGGTCGTACGCGGGTGGTTCAGCTGGCGGGTGATTCTTCTTCCGGGCTTCCAGCGTGGCCTTGCGGTTCGTGAGCATCATGATTGCGAAGTCGGGCAAGGCGATTCGGCCCTTGCGGTTCTTGGGGTCGTTCTCGATCTCCTGACGGACGAGCCCAATTCCGGTGATTCTCAGCACTTTTCCGGTCGTTCGGAGGGTCTTGCCCGCGAGGTCGATGTCGGACCACAAAAGGGCGAGTATCTGGCTGCGGCGCAGGCCGGTTCCTGCCAGCAGCGTGACCCAGTCGGTGAGGTCGGCGGATTCGCAGAACTCGGTGACGGTCGGCGGGGTGTAGGACTTGATCGGGTTCGCGCGCTCGCGCTCCTTCTTCATGAGCTTGCGCGGGCAGGGGAGGACCGAGGATCGGACTGCGGTGAGAATGAAGCGGAGTTCGTCGACGGTGATGTCTCGGGCTCCGCCGGTCCGGCCCTTGGGTTCGAGGTTCTCCGGCAACTCGACCTCGCGGAGCGGATTGACCGTGAGCGGGGTCTTGCGGACGGCGTACTTGAACATGCCGGACAGGACCGAACGGGCCGTATCCATGGATCCGGGTCCTTGGGTCTTGCCGACCTCGATCAGGAATTTCTCGGCGGTGATCGTCTCGACCTCGTACAGGCGGAGATCGCCGAATGCGGTGGTGAACATCGCCGCGACGTCGTCGTAGCGATCGAGGGTGTTCGCTGCGCGCTCGAGCGCTACCAGGTGATTGCGGTAGTGCTCCCACAACCTGCGGACGGTGATCGAATCTGTCAGCTCGCCCTGGACCGCGACGCGGACCTCGCGAGCGGCGGCGAGGACGGCCTCGGTGGCGCGAGAGCCATTGCGGTCCGGCACTTTCCGTCCACGCGAGTCCAACTTGAGCGGCGATCGGCGGGTGACCTCGCGGCGCCTGCCGGACCCGTCACGAACCAGGACACGCGCTTCGAAGTGGCCGGGCGCCAGCTCGGTGAGCATCACAGCGCCCGGTACTCCGATCGGCCGTGGCGGCCGGCCACGCGGCATGGCTACCGGCCTTCCGGTCGGTCGACACGAGCGTCGATGGCGGCGTCGAGTTCATCGAGGTCCCACAGCAGGTTTTTCCCGACCCTGCGCGGCATCGGGAGCCACGGGTGTTCGTCGCGCTCTCGATGCCAGCGGCGCAGCACCTCGGGGTGGCGATGGATGTGCGCGGCAGCATCTTTCGTGTTCGCCCAGCGGCGTACCCGCGGATGGCTGCTCTCGTAGTGGGTTGTCACGGCTATCCCTCTCTCGGATCGGGCAGTGGGGCAAGAGTGTTGGTTGGGTGGATAGGTTCGCCGGATTCCCACCCCTCGAGGTGGTCGCGGGCAGCGGTGAGGGTGCGGGTGACCGCGGATGAGCTGAGTTCGACCTGCTCGGCGATCCGCGAATGCGACCAGTTCTCTTCGAATTTCAGCCGCAGGATTGTGGCGACCTTGTCGGGGTCGCGGCGTCCGGCGGGGTCGGCGTTGCACACCGATTCGGCGATTTCGATCCATCGATCCTGCGCACCGCCGGCCTCGATCACGGTCGGCTGCGCCGATTCGATCTCGGCCATGGGTCTCGGGGCGTGCAGTTCGGTTGCAGTTGAGCGGGTCTCGGTGTGGACTTCGCGCACCGACGTGGTGCGTACGGTTCCGGTGGTGCGCACCGGGTCGTAATCGGTGCGTAACGGCTGCGCAGGTGCCTCGTTGTCGGTGCGTGGGCTGCGGGCCAGGACGAGCAGGGCGATGGTGGCCTGCCCGATCGCGCCGTCAATGATCAACGGCACCAGCAGGGCCAGGTGGGCGGCCATCCCGACCTGAATGGCCAAGGCGCGCAGGGCATCGAAGGACAGCCGGAACGCGATCAGCGCAATCGCGCTGGTCAGAGAGACAACGAACCAATATGCCAGCGTCGCGTTCGCGCGCGCCCGGACCAGGAGCCCTACACCGTGGGTGGCGGCCAGCAGCGCGATGGGCGGGAACATGGCCACGAATCCGGCGACGACAGCCAGTCCGTGTGGTGCGTTGAGCACTGCGTGGACGGTGTTGCCGCCGATGGACATGAGTGCCATGAGGATCAGCTCGCCCCAGAAGAATCGGACCGCAGCGGTCTCGGCTTCGGGGCGTGCGGCCTTGTACGCACTGCCCGGTGCGCTGCGGTGCGCAGCGTCGTTGCTGCGCACCGCGTCCGCACCGGCGTCGTTGCCGGTCACGCCTCACCTCCCGCCGCGGTCGTAGTCGGGTTGTACACGGCGGTGTAGAGGCGGGCTCGATCGTCAGCGGGATCGGTCCCGGTGTAGGTGATCGACAGGGTCGCGCCAATGTCGAAACCGGTGGCGCCGGCCTTGGTCATAGCCGCGCCGATCGCGCGTTCCATGCGTGGGGTCGGGTACAGGTTTCGAAGTCCGGCAGGGGTATCGAGGGTGATGAACAGTTGCATCACCGGGTTTCCCTGCTTGTCCTTCTGGACTTCGCCGGGCGCGCCGTTGAACTTCAGTCGTGGCTGTTCACCGATCTCGGTGATGCGTCCGTAGACGGTGGTGCCGGGAGTGGCGTTCTTGCCGAACGCGCTCGGCGGTTTGGCGGCGGCCTGCTTGAACCGCTGTCCGTAGTCGATGCCGGTCATGATGGGATTTCCTCTCTTGTGGTCGATCAGGGATAGGTGGGTTCAGCGGCTGCGGGTGATCTGCTGGGACCGCTGGGCTGGTTGGCGGTAGTGCCGATCCAGGTACGGGACCAGCTCGAGCTGGTCGATGCCGTGGCCGGCGGCGAGGTGGTCGGTGAGGTCCTTGCCCGTGGCCGCTTGCAGAACACGGATCTCACCGACGTGGCCGTGTAGGGACTCGGCGACGCGGGCGGCGTGGCGGTAGCCAGGGCGGTCGCGGTCGGCCACCACGATCACCCGTCCCGCGCCGTGGAGCCATTGGGCGTGATCGCGGTTCCAGCTGCCGGCGCCCATGGCGTTGCAGGTGGCGATCTGCCCGGCTGTGAAGGCGGACAGCACGTCCTGCTCGCCTTCGCAGACATAGATCTCGCGTCCGCGGCTGAGGGAGTCGGTGACCTCGGGGAGTCGGTAGGGGATGGGCGCGAACCCGGTGTTCTCCCAGTCGGTTCCGGTCCAGTGCCGTTGGGTGAACCCTTTGCCGTAGCCGTGCTCGTAGGGGATGCGCTGGCGGATGATCGCGCCCTCGATTCGGCCATCTGGCCACCGGTAGAGGTAGGAGTGGACGTTCTCCGCGGGCCCGGTCTGCTCACCCAGGCTCGGCTTGTGCGGTACCGGGAACCCGGCATAGTCGATGGCCTTGTCCACCAACGACATCTGAGGCTGCGCCTGAGTGTTCGGCCTGCCGCCGCGGCCGCCGGCGTGGTCGCGACGGTTCCCAGAGCCACGTTCGGGCAGTCGGTCCCACAGGTCTCGGACCTGGAGGTTCAATCGGGTCAGGACGTCCTGGTCATCGCAGCCGGCCCAGCATCGCACGATTGTCTTTCCCTGCACTGGGTCGTACCGCACACCCAATGACGGATTGTGGTGCTGGCCGTCGGCCTCGTGGACCGGACACAGGTAGTTGGTCCAGCGCGGTCCGGGACGGCCGGGTCCCATGTGCGCGGTGAGCGCTGCGGTGATCTTCTGCCACGAAAGACCCTGCGGGGCTGTGAAATCCACGGCATTTCACCGCCCTCGCTCGATCGGAGGACGGTCCCGGTCGGCACCGAATCGCAGGATCGGTGTGCCTGGCGCGCACCGGTAGGTGTCGGGTGCGTTGCGTTCGTAGGGAACCTCGAAGGTGTTGCCCGACAGCTCTTGTGCTTGCTCGATGCTGCGCCATTGCAGCGGGGTGAGCTGGTCCTGGCCGACCTCGTCGCGGTAGTACTTGGCCCAGTCCAGATGCTGGCGGGCCTGCTCGGGTGCGAACGCCCAGGTGTTGAACGCGATATTGAGGTAGCGCCAATCCTTGGCGTGCGGCCCGCGGTACCAGCCGATATCGATGCTGTTGCGCTGCATATCGAGATCGGCGAGTTCAGCCTCGGTCGCACTGGTCTGAAGGGCCAAACCCATTTCGTCGGTGAGCCGGACACGTTCGGCGAAGTCGACGCGCATGGCTTCCTCATGCTCGGGTTGCATGCTCATCGCCACCGTTCCAAACCCAGGTCGCGTTCGGGGTGCTGGTAGCGCTGGCGGATGCGGTCCTCGTGGGCGATGTTGTGGGCCTGCACCAGGCTCTGCCACTGCGTTTCGTCCACGCCCTCGGGCCGGCCGAACGCGCGCCGCTGGTAGTCCAGGACGGCCAGGTAGGAGTCCATCTCGTCGGGGCGGGTCTGCCAGTCCCGCAACGCGTTCGACAGATACTGCCAATCGTCCGCGTGCGGCCCGCCCGACCACCGCTGGTCATAGTCGGCGACCTGGCCGTGCAGGCTGGCCTGCTCGGCGTCGCTGATCCCGGGCCGGTCGGCCTGCCATGCCAGGGTGGTGCGGTCGTGGAACTCCGAACGCATCAGGTCTTCGTGTTCACGGTGCATGAGCTCATCGCCCCCGCTCGACACCGTGCTCATGCTCGGCAGGGGCGCGAGTGTGATCGATGGTGACCAGATCGCGGGCCTGTTCCAGGCTGCGGCGGCGGACGTCGGTGAGGCCGAACACTTTTCCGTGGTGGGCGTGGATGTGGTCGAGGTTGTTCATCAGCACGGTCATGGATTTCGGGTCGCGCTGCCAGTCCTCGTAGGAGGCGCTCAGGAACGCCCATTCCTGCGCATGCGGGCCGGCCAGCCAGCGGTCGTCGTAGTTGGCGCGGGTGAGGGCGAGGCGCTCGTACTGGAACTCGGAGCGGGTCTGGGCCTGAGTACGGGCGAGTTGGGCCTGTTCGAAGAACTCGCGGCGCATCAGTTCTTCGTGTTCGCGATGCATGTCTACCGACTCCGCTCGATCCCGTTGGGCCGCTGCGGCTGCGTGCGCTGTTGGTCGGGCGGGACACCGTTGTTCTCGGCTGCGACACGCTCGCGACTGCCGTAGCGGTCGTGTTCGGGGGTGGCTGCCTTGAGCTTCCCGACGGCCTGGTCGCGTTCTGTCTTGAACTTGTCGCGTTCGACTCCGACGGTTATCACGGTGTCGCGCAGGCTCTTCAGCTCGGCGGCCTGGCGGGTGTTGGCGTTCTTCAACGTCGCCACCTCCGCCTCGGCGGCTTCCACACGGCGCTTGTGGTTGTCCCGGTCGGAGGTGACCGCGTCCAGGCCACGCTGGAGTACCTGCACCTGGCGTGCCTGCTGATCCCGGTCCGCGGTCAAGACGGCCAGCTGCTTCTCGACCTCCGCGAGCCGCTGTTCGGCACCGGGCTGTGAGCGATCCGGCGACGTGGGCGGGGTCCGGTAGGCCGGCGGGCGCTCGATACCGGTCTCGGCGTGGGCACGGGCGACCTGCGCCCGATAGCGAAGCGCGTCAACACCTTTGACCTTGCGTGCCTTCGAGAAGAGCTTGCCCAGCTTGAACTCCGGGAACGTGGTCGCCGCGTCCATTCCGTCCAACGCAATGCCCTGCTCGATGGGAGTCAACAGATCCGACTGGAGCACCTGCTTCTTCAACTGGTCGTGATGGCGTGCCAGCGCTTTGCGATCGTGGGCACGCCGGTCGGGGTGACTCCCCGGGTTGTTGGCGCTGGTGGACACTCGCGAGGAGTGCTGGCGGTAGGTTTCGAGCGCCTCGGCGGTGGCTTGAACCTCCAGTGCGCGAGCCGCTTCGGCCTGGCGGGTCTGCTCACGGACCAGGCGGCTGATGTCCTTCTTGATCCGGCGGCGCTCCAACCAGTTGGTGGCGTGGGCCAGCTGAGTCAGAGCCTGTGCCATGGCGCCGGTGAATCGGCCGGCCTCTTGGGTGATCTCGTCCATCTCGGACATGAGTGGGTATTCCTTTCAGAACTAAGGGGTTTGGGTTATCGGGTGCGTTCGATACGGTGCTGCTGGGCGAGCTGTTGCTCGCGGTGTTCGGCCGCGGCGTCGGTGAGGCTCAACCGGCTGCCGGCGCGGTGGGCCCAGCCGAGCGACTCGGAGGTGTCGTCGAGGTTGAACTCGGCGGAGTCCAAGGCCTGGTAGGCGGCCTCGACCGCTTCCCGCGGCTCGATCGCTTGGCCCAGGTTGTCTACGCGCAGCGACTGCGGGGACTGCCGCAGCTCGGCGTAGCGATTCCGCAGTCGGCGTACATCGCGTCGCAGCTCGTAGATTCGTTCCTCGATCTGCCCGATCTCGGCGTAGAGATCCGACGGGATCGGCAGGATCTGCTCATTCGTGTTGTCGTGCATGGGTACTCGGCTCCTTTCTGGTTGTGGTTCTGGCTGGTACGAGCGATCAGCCGCGGCTCGGGTAGCCGGCTTCGGCAGGGCTGTCGTCTTCGGGACCGAGGCCCAGCAGTTGTTTGCTGAACCGCCAATCGGTGAGGGTCTTCTCGTCGGCCTCCACCAGCACCTCGCGAACGTGGTTGTAGGCGTGGGCAGCCCGTAGATCGCCGGTGTCTTCAGCCGACACGTGATCTGCGCCGAGGTCAGCGGGAAGCATCCGGTAGGCCGGTGCAACTAGGTCGTCGATGTCGAGCAGACGCTGGCCTTTGTCGAGGGGCGCTAGCGGGGCGCGCATGATGACATGGGCGAGTAGGAACCACATGCCGCGCAGCAGCCCACCGCGCCATTGGTCCTCGGTATCGCGGGCGAGCAGCCCCAGTGTTCGTGCGTGATGCTCACAGGCGGTGCGGGCGGCGTTGGCACCGTAGAGAACGGCGAGTTCGTCGAGCCAGTCCTCGATAGCCTTGGCCGGCACCACGTTTGTGGCCTGGGCCTCGGCATTTGGGACAGCCGAGCTGTTGTCATCACCGGGAGCGGTCCGGCGGAATTGGTTGATACTCATGGGTTTTCCTCTCGGGTTGTGCGGTCGGCGAACGGCGGCATCACGGCTCCTCGGTGCTGGTTGGGGCGGTGGGTCCGGAGAAATCCGGGTAGGGCGGGTACGTCGTCAGCGGGTCACTGGCGACGACGGCCTGCTCCTCGTGGAAGGTGGCGGCGGTCTGTTCGGTGGCCGGATTGAAGGCGCGGAATGGCGGCCATTCGTCGTCGTGGCTGTTCACGTCGTGGCGGGCCGCGTTATGGCGGGCACGGTCGAGGAATGACAGCGGCTCGGTGTCACGGCGCTGGAATTCGCTGCGCAGGGCGGCGATCTGCTGGGTCCACATGTCGGTGCTGTCGCCGCAGGTGAACGTGCCTCGTGCTGTTTCGATCGCGCGGCGCTTGCGGGTCTTGGCGTAGCGGATTTCGCTGATCAGGGCTTCGAGCGGCAGCTCCGACAGCACCGGCACCTTCGGGGAGATGCTGAGCAGGTCGGGCCGGAACTTCGCGCGGACTTCGAGCTGGGCCTGCTCGCGTTTGCGGTCGGCGTCGGCGTACTTGTCGGTCTGGGCCTGGCGGATGGCGTCGTATTCGGTGCGATCGGCCGGGGAGAGCTGCCAGCGGTGGATGGCGTTGGGGATCTTGACCTCCAGATCCAGCGCGAAGTATGCGATGGTTCCGATGGCGACGACCATGCCGCCCGCGATGCCGAAGCCGGCAGCACGGATGTCGTTGCGGTTCATTGTTTTTCCTTTCGTGGAGTTCATGCGGTGGCGGTGCGTCGGGTCTCATGGCGGTCGCGGGAGCGGTCCATGCGTGCGATGGCGCCGGTGAAGGTGCGGCAGATTCCGCGTAGGAGTGCGGCGAGAGCGCGGCCGATGGCGGTGGTGAGGGCGATGAGGGTTTGCGGCAGCGGTGGGCGCAGGGCGGCGTTCCACCAGAGGTAGGCGACCCAACCCAGTCCGTAGACCGCCAGGGGTGCTGCGACCACTGCGGGCTGTCGCCAGTCCGCAATCAGCAGGATCACGGCCACCAGTGCCGACCCGCCGAGTCCGGCGCGCAGCAACCGCGGCCGCAAACCCGCCTGGGCTGGCGAAGACGGGGCAGTGTCGAGGTGCTTCTCGGGAGTGACCAGCCGCAGAACAGGTTTCGCGGGGATGCTTTCCTCCGGCACGTCGAGGCCGAGTGGGAAGCCGGGGCCGTCGGCGGCTACGGTCGCGGCGGCGATGAAGGCACTGGCCTCGTCGCCGAGGATGTCTCCGACTTGCCCGTCGGGCAGGCCGGCGACCAGCTCGCCGAGCTCGTTCGGACCGCCGGATCCGCGTTTGCGATTGTGCTGGTGTTCATGATCGTCGTCGTGGTCGTCGTTGCTGCGGATGATGCGCATAGTGGTTGTGCTCCAATCGATTTCGTAGGGAAGGCTCAAGCGGTGGCGAGAGTGGGGCCGTCGCCGGGTGCGGCTTGGTGCTGGGCGGCTTCGGCAGCGGGGGTACCGGGCAGTGGGGTGAGCTGGGTGAGGTCGAGAAGGGCCACGCGGCCGAACCAGGCGTGGCCGGCCTTGGCGAAGACGAACTCGCCCGGCTGGAAGCGGCGGACGCGGTCGGGGTCGACCAGCCAGCGCTCGCCGACGGAAACCTGTCCCTCGTCGCCGTGGCGCTGCCCCTTGATCAGGTGCCGGGAGGGCAGCATGGTGCGGACCGAGCCGAAGTGTTTGCACATTTCGCCGACGTTTTCGCAGTAGCCGATGATCAGTCCGCCGGCGAGGGCCTTCAGCAGCCGGTCCAGGGTCCATTTGTCGGGGGCCAGGGATTCGGGAGACTGCCCGGACACGACGAGCGCAACGCCCTGCGAGCTACCGCGTTCGGCGATCTCTTCCAGCCCGAGTGATCCCTTCTTTGTGGTGAGGGCGGAGGCTTCGTCGAGGTAGAGGGTGTTGGAGCGGCGCAGGTGTTTGAGGGTGCGGCCGGCGCGTTGCATGACCAGGCGCATGGTGGCCGCGACCTGGGCGCGGGCGGCGTCCTTGTCCAGGGCGGGCACGGTCATGAACAGCAAGGTCAGGTTGTCGATGTTCTTGCCGTTGTCGAACACCACGTGGCCGTCGGGGTCTTTGAGCAGTTCGAACAGGTTGGTGCACTTGATGAGTGCGTCGTCGATCTGCGGGACCTTCTCCTTCTGCAGGGCGTCGACCTGGCGGATCACATCGGGCGCGTAGTCCCATGCCTTCTTGATCTCGCCCGGGGTCAGCCGGGCCAGGAACTCGGCGCTGCTGTTGATCTCGCCGTTCGGGGCGCCGAGGACCAGATCGATGATGCGGCGGCGCATCTCGTCGAAGTGCTGGCCCTCGCTGGTGGTCGCTTCTCCGGCGTTGAGCAGGTCAGCGACGATGGCGCGCTTGTCGCGGACCGGCAGGCCCTTCCACAGCTCGACGCGGTCCTCTCCGGGCATCACCAGGGCGATCTCGTCGCGGGGGATGCCCAGGGCGATTGCGATGGCGAGCAATTCGCGGCCGAGGGCCCTGTCGTCCTCCCCGCCCTTGCAGGTGATCATCACCAGCCGCGGTTTGGGGTGCCGGGTGCTCATGCCGGGCACGTCCTTCCACCGTTGCCAGGCATGCCACTCATAGATGAAGGTCGCGACGGCGTGGCGTTTGATCAGCTCGGTCTTGCCGCTGCGGGTGGTTGCCACGATCCCCTGATGCCGTTTGATCTCGTTGTGCGGCACCATCAGCCAGTGCCGGTGGCGGTCGGTGAGCTCCCGCCACAGCCCTTGCGGGCGGGAATCGTGGTGATCGGCCAGGGTGCCCAGCACGATCGAGCTGCCGGCGCTGTAGGGGGCGCCGAGCTTGGCCGCGCGGGCGGCGGCTCGGAACTTCTTGGCTGCCAGCGCTTCCTGGACGCGTTCGGTGCGGCCGAGGTGCTTGAGCCCGACGGTGTTGGTCTTCAGGACGAACGAGGCCCACCAGTAGGTCGCGGCCAGCATCGCGACGGGCGCACCGAGCGCGAGCATCATCCGCAGCCCGGACCAGTCGCCGGCGGCGACCTCGCAGGCCCCGGCCCAGAACAACGTGACCGGTGTGGACAGGGATCCGCCGGCCACCATGGAAGCGAACGGCAGCAACAGAGAGGCGATGGCGAAGTTGCGCAGCCGATGCGGTTCCAGCGGCCAGCCGTAGGCGACGGCCACGATCATGATGAGCATCGCGACCAGTACCACCCCGGCCACCAGCGAGGTTCCCGCGATGTGGGTGGCCTGTGACAGGTCCGGAGCGTGCCAGCCCGCCAACTTCACCTGTGGGGCTCCGGGCGGTGCTTGAGGCCCAAGCTGGTCGAATCCGGTCCCGGTGGGTGCGGGCGTGGTGGTCGGGACGGTCGGGGTGGTGAAGGGATTGAAGATCGCGGGCGGGTCGGCGTGGTCGCAGTCCTGCGGGGTGATCAGCGGGACACAGTCGCTGCTCATGATGCTTCCTTGCTGGTGTGAATGCGCTTGTCGCGCTTGGCTTTCTCGGCGGCCTTGCGTTCGGCGCGGCGGGCGAGGAACGCGCTCCAGTCGTCGTCGAGGTCGCGGGTTTCGAAGTCGATGTCGATCGCGGCGACGTCGCCGGGCAGGCGGCCGACCGCGGCGGTGACACCGTCCATGACGCTGCTGGTGCGACACAGGTACAGCAGCCCGGCCAACTCGGTGACCTGCCGGAACGGTGGTGCGGATTGGGTGGCTCGCATGGCGCCTTGCAACGCGATGTCCATGTCGGTCGACCACTTGCGGGTGAGCTCGACTTCCACTGCCCACCACTGCAGTTCGCCGTTGGTCTTGCGCAGTACCCAGCCGTCGTGGATGTGCGGGCGGCCGGGGCGCGGCTCGCGGCTGGAGCTGAACTCCGCCGCATCCCGCGCCGCAGCGGCAATCTCTTCGGCACGGCGGCGCAGCTGGCGTTCGGACACCCAGCGGTGCGGGTCAGAGCCGACCAGCATGATGCGGGCCTGAGCAGTGGCTCGATCGTGGTTGGCCCACATCATCGAAGGGGCCCAGTCCTTCGTCCGCCACCCAACTCGAGGTGAGGCGGCCTCCTTCTTCGGGACAGCCCATGCTCGGCCCTGCCCCACGCGAATGAGCGGGAACAGCAAGCCTTTGTCGATCAGCGACGACACGATGTTGTAGGCGGTGCTCAGCTCGACGTCGAGGTATGCGGCGATCAAGTCCACCTGTACGCCGCGCATGTCGGAGGTGAGATCAAGGACCTGGTTCTGGCGGGCCGTGATTGTGGCACTGTGCGCGGCGGGCAGCATCCGACTCAGCGACCCGTAAGGCACCCGCAGTAACTCGGCTACCTCGGCCTTGGTCAAGCCCTGCGCCCGCAGGGTCGCGGCCTCGCCGAGGCACTTCTCGACCTTGCTCAGCGAGATCTGCAGTGTGCGGGCGATCTCGGAGTAGGTGTAACCGTAGTCACGCAGGCTCCCAATCAGTTCCGTGCGGTGCAGGGCCTCGAGCGGGGTGTAGCGGTCCCTCCTCTTCTGCGTGCTCATCGGGTTCGCTCCCTTCGTGCACGGGCGGCCTGCCGGGCGGCAATGCCGTCCAGTAGCGCTGCCAGTTCCTCGGCGGGCATCGGGCCTACCCATCGCTCCGGACGACGGGCTCGGTCACGGACTTGGTGGCGGGCCGCGATATCGCGACGGGCCTGCACGATCACTGCGGCCATCTCGGCAGTGCCCGAGTCGGGTTCGCGGCGTGGTGTGACTCCGCACTTCGGGCAGCGTCGGGACGCTCCACCTTCGCGCTTGAGCTGGCGCTCGCGGCCTCGGGTGCCCGACCAGGTGCGGGCCAACTCCCAACCGATCCCCTTGTCGCGCAATACCTCCAGCAACCGAGCACCGCGACCGGCGCGATGCTCGGCCAGTCGAGCCTCAAGGTCGGTGGTCCAGCCCGTGTAGTGACGCGCGTGGTGGAATGGCTGGTCGAAATGCAGCAGATAGACCGTGCCAGGAACGTTCTTGCGAGTCATCGCGACCGCCCGATTCCCCGGTGTGCCCTGGCGACGTTCTCTCGGGCTGCACGGATCGTCTCCATGGAGTTCCGACCGAGGAGAGCCTCGTGGTAGGCATCCGCGGCACTGTCTCGGTCGGTCCGTACCGACTCGTGTGTCGCGTCCCAGTGATCACGCTTCTGCCGCGCGCCGCCCCAACCGCGCCGGTCGCCGCGCTCCATCACATCGAGCGCGGCTGCGAGCAAGTCCGATAGGACGCCCTCGGTCACGGCGAGCCGCTGTTCCTCGGCGGCCAGCGTGCGAATGTCGCTGTGCCCCTTGTCCAGCGCACTCATCGGATCACCGCCACGGCGGTCGGAGCGGGCTGAGTTACGTGGACACAGTCGATGCGGTCGACCTCATCAGCGCGGCACACGTTCACCGACGCCGGCATCGCCGGGGTCTGCTTCTCCAGCTGAATACCGATCACGATTCCGGTCGCGAACAGCACCAAACCGAAGAACACCGGCAACCGCCAGCGCAACGGAACCGCCTGGAATCCGGTTAGCAGCAGCCCGTTCGCGTCGTACTCGACCCGGTTGTACGCGGACAGCCCGATCCGATGACGCGCGTAATCGTGGCTGTTCATCGTCGCCCCCAAGCGCCATGCCTGCGCCGACGGTTTGCGGCGTACAAGGCCATCAGGAACGCCGGGACGATGATGACTGCGGGATGAGTCACCAAGACGTAGGCGACTGTCAGGGACGTGATCACGAGGAGGCTGGTCCGCATGCGCATCACGCGACCGCCTTTGGCCCGGCTGCGGATTCCCTCAGGGCTGCGGCGTCCTGGACCAGGGCCACCGCCAAACCGAACATGAGGGCGTGAGCATCTTCGATATCGAGCTCCAGCGAACCGTCCCCGAACTTGACGGACACGAGTCCCGGAATGCGGATCTGGTGTTGCTTCGCCGCGCCGTAGTGGATGGTCTGTCCAGCAACGTAGCGAACTTCTTTCAGCTGCTCAGCGCGGCTTTTTGCGTACACGCTCACGGCCATCACGCACCTGCCCCGCGGTCAGATGAGCTGGCTGGATGAGTCGAATTCTGGAGAGCCATCGGCCCCACTCCCTTTGAACTAGTTGGAGTTTCGAGCCTCTGGAGCAAGTAGCTCCAATAGAGGTAGCTCTATTGGAGCAAGTAGCTAGTAGTTGGGCAATACAGCTGGTTCTATTTGACCGTATTCCTCAATTGCTGGATTATGGCTACTCTTATTGGCGACGACTCCGCAGACCAGCGACGAGAGAGCACCTGAGCGACATGAGCGGATACCGAGAAGTGGCGGCCAACCTGCGTGAAGCCATCAATCAGGGCGAATACCTGCCTGGCGCAACGCTTCCCAAGCAGGAGGAGTTAGCCGAGCGTTACGGCGTCAACATCAAGACCATCCGCCAGGCGGTCGGGCAGCTGGAATCGGAAGGGCTGGTGACGCCGATCAGGCGCCGCGGAACCGTCGTACGCGAGCGCCCGCCTATGCGACGGATGGGCACCGAGCGGTACTCGAAGAAGAAGTGGAAGTACGGCGACACGGTTGCGTTCATCGCTGACCGTGAGGCATCCGGCCGGCCGTGGCAACGAACCGACCAGACACAGACCGTCAGGCTCATGGAGGCGGATCCGGAGATCGCGGAAGCCTATGGGCTGCAACCAGGTTCGCTTGTCTACGAGCGCGCACGCACCGTCAAGGACGCAGGAAGGCCGACCCACACCCTGAACAGCTACTACCTTCCCGAGATCGTCGAGGGAACACCGTTGGTGGATCCCACACCGGGACCTGCGGGCCCTGGTGGTGGCCTGGCCGTTCTCACCCTCCAGGGCTACGAACCCGACCACATGTCGGAAACGATCTTCGCGCGCATGCCCACCCCGGAAGAGGCCGAGACCCTCGAACTGCCCTCTGGGGAACCGGTGATGATCCTTACGCGTCGCACCTACACCGCGAATGATGTTCTGATCGAGTTTGCGCGTGGCGTCCACGCGGCATCCCGGTTCTCGTGGACGTACGACTTCAAGCTGCCCGAGTAGAGGAGCCTCCGATGCCGACGACAACCTTGCCTGCGGAGTACCGCTCGGATGTCGAGATCCTCTGGGACTACAACCAGATGCATCACGAGCCGCGTCCGGTCGATGTTGGTGTCGGCCTCGGTGGTCACGACATTGGAGTCGCTACCTATGTCGCCGACCTTTATCACGCGGGGACCTTCCCACTCATCGTGTTCACCGGTGCGAACGCGCCGACGACGGTAGACCGGTTCCCCCGCGGAGAGGCCGTGCACTTCCGGGAGCGTGCCATCGACCTCGGGGTGCCGGCCGAATCAATCCTTGTCGAGCCGAAGGCGACCAATACCGGCGACAACATCGACTTCACCCGGTCGCTGCTCGCTGAACGCGGCCACCTCGACTCGATCAAGTCGGTCATGCTGATCTCGCGCCCGTACCAGCAGCGTCGCAGCTATGCGATCTGCCGAAAGCGTTGGCCCGAGGTCGATGTGGTCTGTGGATCGCTGCCGCTCGACCTGGACGACTATGTCGCCGCCATCGGCGATACGGATCGCGTGATCAACATGCTGGTGGGTGATACGCAGCGAATCTGGGTCTACCCAGCGAAGGGTTGGGCCATAGAGCAGGACGTGCCTGGAGAGGTTCTGAAAGCGTATTCCAGCCTTGTGGATGCAGGCTTCACTCGGCGCTTGCTCGCGGAGTGAAGCTGAAGCGGGACAACTGGTTCGGTCTGCTAGCTGCGGTTGGTCAGGCAGCGCTGTGAACTCCCAAGCCTGGCGAGATCGTTCCGGGGCATCCGGTGGATGATTTAGCCTTCCTCGCAACCACATTCGGTGACAATCATGTGGTGATAGAGGGAGGGGCCGCTGGTCGGGAACGTGGGCTCACACTGGAAACGATCCGTTGGCATATTGCGCGCGAGGATCAGCTCAGAGGCGCCGTCACAGCGCGAGCTGGGGCAGTGCTGAGTACCAATGCACTGGTGGTCGCGGGCACTGCGTTGGCTCTGTCCCTGAAAGGCACGCACCGGCTCAACCTCGCGGTGCTGATTTCGGCATTTGGTGCACTCGTCGTGGTCGCCGCATCAGTCACCTGTGCGGCGACGGCGCTGATCACTTTGTTCCGCATCGATCATCGGTTCTACGGCCCCCGAGAGGCTGCGGCGGCTGTCTACAACTACACGAGCATCAGCTCCCGCTGGCCGACTTTCGATGAGTTCCGACAAGCGATAGCTGAGCAATCCCCGGAACAGCAGCTTCGGGGTGCGCTTGTCGAGCTATGGAGAGCATCCGGCCTGCACTGGTACCGCTACCAGAGACTCCGATGGGCGACACGGCTACTGCTCGTCGCCATCGGTCTACTGCTGATCACCGTGGCGTTGGCTGCAGTCACCTACTAGCTGTGCGTCTGCGTGCTGGGCCTATCCCTTCTTTGTGGTTGTCGTGTTCCGCAACATTGAGTACCGGCTGTACCACCGCACTGAGCGCGCCCTGGCGCGCGAATACGCCGCCGAAGGCGGCGGACTTCCCAACGTGCCTAGCTCTGCCAACGCAAGGTTCGTTGTGAACCCTCTCTTTGTGGTCCTCCTATTGTGGTCTTTCTTCTTATGGTTTTACCTATCTCCCAACACTTTTCGTGACTTCTGACCCCCAACCCAGTTGAAATGGCTCTCGCGTGCACGACCCCAACTCTCTGCAGCGAAGCGGTAGAGAGTTGGGGTCGTGCACGCGAGAGCCATGCGCCGAAGGCGCAGGTTAGAGCGATGCTGATCCAGTCCTGATGCGACTCTGATGCGACTGGGAATCGCATCAGGTCCGCGACACGATCGCATCAGATCCGCAGCGAGACCGTGTTAACCGACGAGCGCCATAGTTCTCGGTACTCTCACGGCCGTGAGTCTGTCTTGGGCACCAGTCGTTGGAATCCCAGCTGCCATGGTCGCAGTGAACACACTTCTAGCCGCCGTTCCCCTTACGGACAGGCGTCGGCGCATTCGACGGGCAGAGCAACTAGCGAAACTCGTCAGCGCCGCGGGCGATGGCTGTCCAAAGGTGCTGCGCGCGAACCTCATGGAGGAGATCCGTTGGGTAGCTGCATACAGCGAGATTCGATACACCACACGTGACCGGACCATCCTCTGGTTCGGATGGGTCCTCGCAGTGGTCACGACCGTCTGCCTCTTCGCGCTGGGTGCGGTCTTTAAGTGGTATCGGTCCCCGTCGCCCATCCTCTACAACGGTCCGACTATCGGATTCGCGCTCATGGCGGCGCTCCAGATCCTGCCCGCTGCGATCATCTTGGATTGGATGAACGCGCGACGTCTCATGTACGTCAAGCTGGGAGGTCGAGCCGGTCTCCCGGCCCTACGGCGTCCGAGCCTGCGACGGCGGTCGGTCACATCAGGCGTGATCAAGATGCTGATCGCAAGGGTTTTCGGTGATCTCAATCCGAACTTGGAGGCTATCAAGACTAGTGACATCCTTGCGCTTCGTCATGCTGTGGCCGAATGGGAAGCTAAGCCCAGGTCGTGGTCTCGGAGCCTCGGAGAAGGTTCAGATCGCTGAGCATCGCCGAAACAGCTCTGCGGCCACAACTTTGAGGGTCAGATTGCTGTGGCGCTACTGCCTATTCTCGACAGACCGGCCGTCGCGGCCGGCGGTCTGACCAAAGAAGAATCCCAAGATCAACAGAACCATGTTGATCAGAACCTCCGGAGTTGTTGTATGGGTGAACATCCCGATCACCAGCGTTCCGGTGAGGACGACCAGGAGGAGTCCGCCGATTAGGACTGCGGCCGGTTCGCGTTCGAGCATTGTCTTACGCATCTGCCACCGGCGCGCCTGCAAGTCGATCCTCCGAACCTCGCGGATGTGATCAGCTTCCTCCTGTGATCGGCGGTTGGCGTCGAGCTCTCTCTGCTTCTGCGCTGTCTCAGCTACCAACTGTGCAAGCTCCTGGCGGACCTGGGGGTCCGCAACCTTCGTCTCGACTGCACTCTTGATCACGTCTAGCTGTTGTTGCCTGGCCAATTCGGCGTACCGGACGGCGTAGTCATTCCTACGTCGGCGAACGAAGCTCGCTGCGTCGCCCTCTAGGAACCTGACTATGGAGCCGTCGGTCTCCTGGGTAATGATCTTCCCCACGCCACCCTGATGGGCCCGCTCGATCAGCTCGTTAAAGAAGTCAAGGGCGCGTTCCGCATCGGTAAGCGACACTATGTCGGAGGCTCTCAGGGGAATCCCCGCGTCCTTCTTCAGGCCGGCTAGCCAGAGGTTCATGGCTCTGTATCGGTTGACGCCTTCGGATCGATCCTCATCGTCTGGGTCCGCCACCTGACTCGTCCCTCCCCGTGATGTCCGACGGTCAACTGACGGAATCCTAGCCGGGGTGGATGCGGTCAATCCCAAGAAAGTCCCAGCAAAATACTGACACGCTGGCGTTGTTTAGGTGTGCGGCGGAGTGTCGAGAGTTGTCTGCTGCGAGTCAATCTCGCAGGGCAGCAGCGACTTTGCGGTGATCTCCGGTGGATTGGTGTCGCGTCTGGTAGTCGCAGTCTGCCGTAATGAAAAGGTCGGGGGTTCGATTCCCCCAGGCGGCTCAGAGAAAAGGGTGAGGACCATTGGTCCTCACCCTTTTTGCGTCGGTGGGGTCAGGAGACCAGGCCGCGGCCGGTGGTGAGGGGGAGGTCGGTGGCTGTCAGGAGGCCGGGGCGGGCTTGGATTACGGCGGGGACGGCGCTGACCAGACGGGCGGCGGTGCCTACGATGCCTGCCTCGGCGTGGTCGCCGTTGCTGTAGAGCTGGAGGTCCAGGAGGTAGTCGGGTTCGCCCTTGACTTCTACTCGGTAGCAACCCTTTCCGGCGGGTTGGGGCCACTCGGGGGCGAGGTCGGGGTGGAGGCGGGTGGTGTGCTCGAGGGTGAGGATTTCGCGGCCCTTGCTGACGCCGTGGACCTGGAAGCGGAGGGCGGCGGCGGTGCCCTCGGCGATGGTGTGGCTGCCGACCTTCAGTTCCTCGGTGGCGGGCAGGCGCTCGAAATGCTGTGTGACGGAGTCGAGTTCGATGTCGAGAGCGGCGGCCAGCTGGCGGATCACGCTGCCCCAGGCGAGGGTGAGGACGCCCGGCTGGAGTAGGAGCGGGAGCTCGTCGAGGGCGCTGCCGAAGCCCATGATGTCGAACAGGACCTTGGGATTGTCGTAGGTCGAGTAGTCCATCACCTCCGAGCAGATGATCTTGTCGATGCGCTCGGAGCCGCTGGTCAGCAGCAGGGGTAGCCAGTCGTTGGCCCAGCCGGGGTCGATGCCGTTGACCCACAGGGAGGCGCCGCCCTCCTCGGCGGCCTCGATGATCGGGGCGATGGCCTCGTCGGGCAGGGTGCCGTAGGGGAACTGCAGGAAGACCGGGCTGCTGGAGACGACATTGATGCCGGCTCGGAGGAAGGTCTTCAGGTCCTCCACGGCCTCCATCAAGCGGTCGTCGGCCATGGCGGTGTGGACGATGCAGTCGGGTTTCAAGGCCAGCAGTGCCTCGGCGTCCTGGGTTGCGGTGACGCCGATTTCGCGGTCGAGACCGGCCAGCTCACCGGCGTCCTTGCCGGCCTTGCCGGGGCCGGAGACCCAGACGCCGACGAGATCCAATTCGGGGCGGGCGATGATGGAACGCAGGGTTCGGCGGCCGACATTGCCGGTGCTCCACTGCACTACGCGGTAGGTCATGGGAATGCTCCTGTGGTGCAGTGGTTTACAGGTCGGGGATGGGCAGATCCAGGTTCGGGCGGTCGATGCCGCCGTCGACCTCGAGTACCTTGCCGGTGATGTAGCCGCCCGCGCGGGAGCTCAGGTAGACGATGGCGGCGGCGATCTCCCAGGGCTCGCCGAGGCGGTGCAGCGGGGTGGCGTCCTCCATCTGCTTCTTGATCTCCGGTTGTGACGCAACGACTTCCAGCGCGGAGGTGAGCACCGAGCCGACCGCGATGGCGTTCACCCGGATGCGCGGGGACAGGTCGGTGGCGGCCAGCTTCGTCCAGTGCGCGAGGGCGGCCTTGGCCGTGCCGTACGCCAGGAAGCCGCGCCCGGCGGAGACGCCCATCCGTGAGGAGATGTTCACGACCGACCCGCCGCCGTTCTTCAGCATGTGCGGAACCGCGGCCTGGGTGAGGGCGTGGGCGGTGGAGACGTTGAAACGGAATGCCTCTTCGAGGAATTCGGTGGTGGTGGTGAGGAAGGTGTTGGGCATGGTGCCGCCGACATTGTTGACCACGATGTCGATGCGGCCCAGTTCGGCGGCCGCGGTCTCGGCCAGGGCGGTGACGGCGGAAAGGTCCGACAGGTCCGCGGGGACGACCACGGCACGGCGGCCCAGCGCGCGGATCTTGCCCGCCACCTCGTCGAGCTGGGCGGTGGTGCGGGCCGAAATGGCCACGTCCGCACCGGCTTCGGCGAGAGCGAGGGCGGTGGCGGCGCCGATGCCGCGGCCCGCGCCGGTGACGACGGCAACGCGGCCGTCCAGTCGGAAGGTATCCAGGATCATCGCGAGTTCAGTCCTTCTCGGGTGACGACAGTCACAAGCAGCCTTAAGCAATTGTTCTTAATCGTCAAGGAGAAGTTCTTTATCCGCTGGTGAGCGGCTATGGTGCAGTCTGTGGGAGTGACGGACGCGCGGGAGCGCATCATCCTCGCGGCGGAGCGACTGATCGCCGAACGGGGGCAGGCGGTGGCGCTGCGCGATATCGCCGCGGCCGCCGAGCAGCGGAACAATTCGGCCATCCAGTACCACTTCGGGTCCCGGGACGGGCTCATTCTCGCGGTGGTCGAGCATCGGCTGGCCACCCTCGAGGTGCGACGGCTGGAACTGCTGGCCGAACAGGCGGGGGCGGGGGCGACCGGCGTGCACGAACTGCTGGAGGCGCTGGTCATCCCCATGCTCGAACTCGGCGACCGGCTCGGGATCAACCATTACGGGCGGTTTCTCGAACAGATCCACACGCATCCGGCGGTCACCGACGCCGCCAATCTGGAATCAGCGCGCCGCACCTCGGTGCGGGTGATCATGCGGCAGCTGGACCGGGAACTGGCGGAGCTGCCGAAACCCTTGCGGCGGCGTCGATTACGAGCCCTGCCGACCGTGCTGTTCGCGCTGCTGGCCGATCATGAAAGGGCCGTGGAAGCCGGGCGGGTCAGCGCCGGGGACGTGACGGCGTGGGGGGAGATCGTCGACATGCTCGCCGGTGTGTTGACCGCGCCGGTCGCCGTTCGGCAACCGAGCGCGGTGGACTAACGCTGGTAGGGCTGCGGGTAGTTCGGCGGCGCGGGCTGCTGATAGCCGCCCTGCTGTGGGTAGCCCTGCTGTGGGTAGCCGCCCTGCTGAGGCGGATATCCCTGCGGCGCGTACGGGTTCGACGGCTGGGCGCCGTACGCCGGCTGATTCGGCGCGGGGTATCCGGGCTGGGGCTGTGGCGCTTGATAATTCGGCTGCGGGAAGGTGCCCATCGGGGCCGGGTAGCCCTGCACCGGGGTGTTCTGCTGGTCGTACGGACTCGGGGCCTGCGCGTAGGGCTGGACGTTGTTGATGAGCGGTGGTTCTTTGTCCTGCATCTTGGTGATGACGAACCACAGGCCCACACTCACGGGAATGACGGCGAGCAGGCCGATGATGCCGAAGGCATTGCCGATGAAGCGGATGCCGACCCGGATGGCGATGACCACGACGATGGCGCCGACCACGGCCAGTACGGTGCGGGCCTTGCCGCGGCCTTGATTTTGAGGCATGAGTGGAATTCCCCCGAACTCGAAAATGATTGCCGGGGCAGCATACCCAAGCGCGCTTGGTATTTGTGGGGTGCGAAGTCCGGTGCGACCTGGCAGGTTGGTGGCGGTGCGGCTACCGTTGATGGTCGTGGATACCACGGCAGCAGTTACGGAATCATCCGCGCGCCCGCGGTGGCTGGGCGCGGGGCTACCGCTGCTCGCCGGTGGAGCGGTAGCAGGCGGGCTGGCCTTGCTGCATTTTCGGGATCCGCATACGTCGGGGTCCTACGGGTACTGCCCGTTCTACGAGCTCACCGGGTACTGGTGCCCGGGCTGCGGCGGGCTGCGCGGCCTGCACAATCTCACCGACGGCCGCATTCTCGACGCCATTCAGAGCAATGTGCTGCTGCTGCCGCTGACGCTGGGCTTCATCGCGTGGTGGGGCACCTGGCTGGTGCGCGGGTGGCGCGGCAATCCGGTGCCGCCGCGCCTACCGCAGGTTCTGCCCAAGTCGGCGCTGTGGATGGCGCTCGCTTTTCTCATCGTCTTCACCGTCGTTCGGAACACGCCATGGGGGACCTGGATCGCGCCCGTGTAGTCCTGGGGCATGCTCTGCGTATGAGTGATTCGCTGAAGGAACGCGTGCGCGAGAAGCTGGTTCGTCAGCTCGCTGAGGACGGGCCGCCCGATCCGGAGCAGGGCGACACCCGGCAGGTCTCGGTGCAGGACGACCTGGACCTGCTGGACTCGGTCGCCGAGGACGATCCGGTGATCGAGGAGCTCGCGGCCCGATACCTCGTGCCGTAGTTCAAAAGCCGCAGTTCAGAATCCGCAGGGCGCCGCGCCGTCGGTCGAGCCGGTGAACGGGCGGGTTTCCGGAACCGGGTTCCAATGTCCTTCGGTGCGGGCGTAATTCCAGGCCGGGCCCCGCTCGACCAGGGTGGCGACGGCATCGATGAGGCGGTCCACATCGGCGGCCGTGGTGCCCAGGCCGATGCTGGCGCGCAGGGCGGCGTCGACGCCGAGCCGCGACAGCAGCGGGTGGGCGCAGAAGCGTCCGTCGCGCACGCCGATGCCGTGCTCGGCGGAGAGGTACGCGGCCACCTGGCCGGGCTCGAAGCCGTCGATGGTGAAGGCGACGATGCCGACGGCATCGGTGCTGTCGCGCCAGATGCGCAGGAAGTTCACGCCCGGAACGGTTTTCAGGCCGTAGCGCAGCCGGTGGGTCAGGTACTGCTCGTGCTCGGTGACCGTGGCCTGATCCAGATCCGTGAGGGCGTCGCAGGCGGCGGCCAGGGCGGCCACGCCCAGCACGTTCGGCGAACCGGCCTCGTGCCGCTGCGGGGCCGGGGCCCAGTCCACGCCGTCGGTGGTGACCGAGCGCACCGCGCCGCCGCCCGCCAGGTAGGGCTCGGCGGCGTCGAGCCAGTCCCGGCAGCCGACCAGCACGCCCGCGCCGAACGGGGCGTAGGCCTTGTGGCCGGAGAACGCCAGGTAGTCGATGCCGGTGGTGCGCAGGTCGATCCGGCGATGCGGGGCCAGCTGGGCCGCGTCCACCAGGATGCGGGTGCCGCACTGATGGGCGATCCAGGCCAGCCGCTCCAGCGGCAGCAGCTCGCCGGTCACATTGGAGGCACCCGTAACCGCCAGCAGCGCAGCGGGTTTCGAGCACAGCTCGGCGACCACGCGCTGGATGGTCTCCTCGATGGTGTCGGCGACCGGCACCACCCGGCGGCCGTGCCGGGTCCAGGGCAGGAAGTTGGCGTGGTGTTCGACATCGAGCACCACGGTGTCGCCGGGGACGCAGGCGGCCAGCAGGTTCAGCGAGTCGGTGGTGTTGCGGGTGAAGACCACGACCTGGTCGCCGGCGGCATTGAGGAAGCGGGCGACCGAGCCGCGCGCCGACTCGTAGCAGTCGGTGGAGACGCGGGAGGCGTAGCCCGCGCCGCGGTGCACGCTGGCGTAGAACGGCAGCAGCTCGGCGACCCGGTCGGTGACCTGCTTCAGCGCGGGCGCGCTGGCGGCGTAGTCGAAGTTGGCGTAGCCGATGGTTCCACCCTGAACGAGCGGAACCTGCAGGTCACAGCCGGAGACGGCGGCGAGCGGGGCACAGGTCTGGTCGGCGAATGCGGTCATCACGAAATCCCATCGGGTTCATGGACGCGCGATCGGAGCTGTTCCGTTTCCAACAGAATCGATCGAGAGTCCGCGCTTGCCGTGCCCGGTCGGGCTACGGCCCGGTCGTCACCCGGAGCACCCCGCCGCGGAGGAGGGTTGCCGACCAGCTAGCCGGGGCTTGACGCTGGTACTCATGACCTGATTGCAGAGACTGGCAGACGATTCGCGGGCTTGTCAACCCGCACTCCGGGCCGGAATGCCGCGGATCGGTGTGATGAACGGCACGACCGTATCGGAAAAATCGTCCGAAAGTTGGAGTGGGTGGGCCGCAAAGTTCGAATCGCGCGATCGTTGCTGAGGCGTAGGGTTGGGAGGAAGTTAGGGTAGCCAAAGTGGGGTGCCCCCGGAGTTGATCACGAGGAGCGCGACCATGTTGGAGACCAGTACCCCGTTCTCGACGCTCATTCGGACCGCGACCGAGCAGCAGCACAATGAGGCGGAGCACTCGACCTTCATGCGCGATCTGCTCACCGGGCAGCTCGGGGTGGAGGCCTTCTACCGCTACACCAGCCAGCTCTGGTTCGTGTATGCCGCGCTCGAAAAGCACTCCGACGCACTGGCTTCCGATGCCGTTGCCGGGCCCTTCGTCAAGCCGGAGCTGGCCCGGCTGGCCTCGCTCGAGGCCGACCTGGCCCACCTCGGTGGTGAGAACTGGCGCGACGAGCTGACCGCGCTGCCGTCCACCGCCGCTTACGCCGCCCGTATCGAAGAGGTCGCGAGCGACTGGACTGCCGGGTACGTCGTGCACCACTACACCCGCTACCTGGGTGATCTCTCCGGCGGCCAGGTCATCCGCGGCACCGCCGAGAAGCTGTGGAACCTGCCCAAGAAGGGCGACGGCGTCCGGTTCTACGTCTTCGACGGCATCGACAACCCGGCCGCGTTCAAGCGCGGGTACCGCGAAGCCCTGGACCGGCTTCCCATCGACGGTCCCGAGGTCGATCGCGTACTCGACGAGGCGCGACTGGCGTTCACGATGAACACCGATCTGTTCCGTGAACTGGGTGCGGAGTTCAGCGCGCGGAACTGAAACACTCGCAGCCAGAAGGCCGTCGACCTCCGTTTCATCAGGCGGGGGAGGCGGCCTTCGCTGTGCCGTCCGTGCGTCGTTGACCCTGTTCGTCGGGGGCAGGGTCAACGACGGCACCCTTGCGTCGAGTCGCACCGGTGAGTTGCCATGGTGGGTATGAGTTTTGCGTTGTTGCTGAGTTTCGTGGGGCTGTGCGTGCTGCTGGCGCTCACGCCGGGGCCGGATACCTTTCTGGTGCTGCGCTTTTCGATGGCCGGATCGCGGCCCGGGATCGCGGCGGCGGTGGGGTCGGCATTCGGGGGGATCGTCTGGGCGACGGTGGTCGCGGCGGGGGTGGCGGCGCTGCTGGAGCAGTCGGCCACCGCGTATCGCACGCTCAAGGTGATCGGCGGAATCTACCTGGTGTACCTGGGGATTCGGGCCTTGCTGGCGCATCGGCGCGGGCAGGCGGACGATGCCGGGGAGACCGATGTCGCGGTGGCGACGGGGAAGCCGGTGTCGATGCGCTCGGCGTTCGCCGCGGGATTGCTGTCCTGCATTTTCAATCCGAAGGTCGGGTTGTTCTATCTCGCGGTGCTGCCGCAGTTCCTCACCCACGTGACATTCCTGAACACGCTCACGCTGGGAGCGATCGAATCCACCATCGCCGCAATCGAAATGATCGTCCTGGCCGTAGCGGCCGCGCGGGCCGTCGCCCTGTTGAAGCGGCCCAAGATCCGGGCTCGGCTGGAACAGGCCAGCGCCGCGATTCTGGCGGCCTTGGGGATCGGGACCGCCGCGTCGGCGGGCGCGTGAGTCAGTCGGCGATCTCGGCGCGGTGGTACGCGCCGTTGTAATAGACGAGCGGGCCGACCGCGGGGGAGCTCTCGGTGTTGTCGTGCACCTGGGTGACCAGGCCGATGACCAGGGTGTGGTCGCCGATCGGGAGCAGCTGGTGGACGGTCGCGCGGACCCAGATCGGAGTGCCGTGCAGGACCGGTTCGCCGGTGCTCAGGGCGGTCCAGAGCGACCGGTCGGTGAAGCGGTCCTCGGCGGTCCGGCTGAAGCGCTGGGCCAGGTGCTTCTGATGCTCGCCCAGGAAGTGCACGACCAGGGATCGGGCTCCCAGCATCGCCTCGATGCTGGAGGAGGTCTCGGCGATATTGAACGAGATTAGCGGCGGTTGCGCCGAGAGCGAGGCGAACGAGGTGGCGGTGAAACCGACCGGGCCGTCCGCGGAGTTCAGGGTGACGATCGTGACGCCGGCCGGATAGTGCCGCATGGCGGCGCGATACTGCTGCGCGGTAATGCCGCTCAGGTCGTCGGGCACATGTAGCTCGGTGCCGGGCGTCGGAGAATCGCTCACGTCACGAACCTACGTGGTCGGGCGCTTGGTTATTCCACGCTGTAAGAAATCGCTCAATCGACCCGACGGCTCGCCGTCAATCGACCCCGACGGCTCGCCGTCAATCGACGTCGATGGCCAGCCCCGCGGTGATCCGCACCAGTTCCCCGAACGTCGTGCGGAAGACCGTATTCGGATGCCCGGCCGCGGCCCACAGCTCCTGATGCCGCGACAGCGCGTTGTCGACGAAGGTCGGCAGATTGGTGGGATGGCCGAGCGGGGCGACACCCCCGATGGGCTGCCCGGTCACCTCGCGGACCATTGCCGCGGGTGCGCGGGTGAGAGTGCCCTCGAGTCGCTCGCCGGTGCGGTCCAGGTTCACCTGGTGCGCGCCCGAGACCAGCAGCAGTACGGGATCGTCGTCGAGCAGGAAGACCAGCGATTTGGTGATGGCCCCGACGGTCACGCCGAGGGCATCGGCCGCTTCCTGCGCGGTGTGGGTGGGCGTGGGCTGGGTGATGATCACCCCGTGATGTCCGCGCGCGATCAAGGTGTCGGAGACCCTCGAGGCGACGGGTGGCAGCGACCGGCGCATGGCAACCAGCGTAGAGCGATTGCGGTGGATGTGCGGGGGATCAGTATTCGGGATAGCCCTCCTCCGGGCCCAGCAACTCGAGCAGGCGGGCGCGGACGAGGGGATTCACCCCCTCGACGGTGTGCTCCGAAACCTGCTCGTGCACACAGGAATCGAAGACCCGTTCCAGATCCACCGCGGACAGCGCGTGCAGTTCCGCCTCGGCGGCGGTGAACAGCGCGGCATGACCGGGATACGGGCGGCCGTCGGCGATCTTCTGCGCCCAGGTGACATTGCAGCAGCAGGCGTAGAGGGCGTGGATCGCGCGCAGGCGAGACAGGGAATTGAACCGGTCCAGGCCGATTCCGTGATGCATCGACACCATGACCTCACAAACGGGAGGAGCAGAATGTGCGGACCGAATAATCGTGGCTCGGGAACCGGCCGGAAAACACTGGGACGCAGCAGATTTAGCACAGCGTTTACACCGCCCCGCTCGACCGCCGGCACCCCCGATACGCTGGACCGATGACCGAATGGAAGGCTTTCGACGTCGAAAGCAAGGACCACATCGCCACCGTGACGCTCACCGGTCCCGGCAAGGGCAATGCCATGGGCCCCGACTTCTGGCGCGAGCTGCCGCTCATCTTCGGCGAACTCGACGCCGACCCCGAGGTGCGGGCCATCGTGCTCACCGGATCCGGCAAGCACTTCTCCTACGGCCTGGACCTGCCCGCCATGAGCCCGCTGTTCGGTCCGCTGCTGGCCGACAAGGCCCTGGCCGCGCCGCGCACCGACTTCCTCAAGCACGTGCGCAGCATGCAGGACTCGGTGACCGCGGTCGCCGACTGCGCCAAGCCGGTCATCGCCGCCATCTCCGGCTGGTGCATCGGCGGCGGGCTGGACCTGATCGCGGCCGCCGACATCCGCCTGGCCAGTGCGGACGCCAAGTTCAGCCTGCGTGAGGCCAAGGTGGCCATCGTGGCCGACATCGGCTCGCTGCACCGGCTGCCCGGGATCATCGGCGAGGGGCACGTGCGCGAACTCGCCTACACCGGCAAGGACATCGACGCGGCGCGGGCCGAGAAGATCGGGCTGATCAACGACGTGTTCGAGGATCAGGACGCCGTGCTGGAAGCGGCTTACGCCATGGCGGGGGAGATCGCCGCCAACCCGCCGCTGGTCGTGCAGGGCATCAAGGATGTGCTGGATCAGCCCAAGCGCGGCAAGGTCGCCGACGGGCTGCGGTACGTCTCGGTGTGGAATTCGGCCTTCCTGCCGTCGGAGGATCTCACCGAGGCCATCACGGCGGTTTTCGAAAAGCGGGCCCCCGAATTCAAGGGTAGGTAACCCCGGAGGGTTCGCCCTTAAAAGGACTGCACACCTCCGGTTTCCGGCCTATCGTTCTTGGGGCGGGGACCGGAGGTTTGGTCATGGCTACATCCGAAGTAGGCGAGTCGACCGAAGAGGGCGGCTTCACCCATCGGCAGATATTGGTGATCCTCAGCGGACTGCTGCTGGGAATTCTGCTCGCGGCGCTCGATCAGACCATTGTCTCGACCGCGATCCGCACCATCGCCGATGACCTGAACGGATATTCGCTGCAGGCGTGGGCCACCACCGCGTATCTGATCACCGCCACGCTGGCCACGCCGCTGTACGGCAAGCTCTCGGATATGTACGGGCGCAAGCCCTTCTATCTGGCTTCGATTTCGATCTTCGTGAGCGGATCGCTGCTCTGCACGCTGTCGCAGTCCATGTACGAGCTGGCGGTGTTCCGGGCCCTGCAGGGATTGGGTGCGGGCGGGCTGATGTCGTTGGCGCTCACCATTGTCGGCGATATCGTCAGTCCCCGGGAGCGGTCCAGATATCAAGGGTATTTCCTGGCCGTTTTCGGCACCTCGAGTGTGGTCGGACCGGTGCTGGGCGGCCTGTTCGCCGGGCAGCACAGCATTCTCGGCATCGCGGGCTGGCGCTGGGTTTTCCTGGTGAACGTACCGATCGGGCTGTTCACCCTCGTGGTGGTGACCCGCGTGCTGCATCTGCCCCCGCGCGAGAAATCCCGTGACCGCGTGGACTATTGGGGCGCACTGGTGCTGATCATCGCCATGAGCCCGCTGCTGATCGTGGCGCAGCAAGGTCGCGAATGGGGCTGGACCAGCGCGAAATCGCTGCTCTGCTACGGCGTCGGGGCGCTGGGCGTGGCCGGGTTCATCCTGGTGGAAGCGGCTCTGGGGGACGCGGCGCTGGTGCCGCTGCGTATCTTCAAGAATCGGACCTTCGCGCTCGGCGTGGTCATCTCGTTCGTGGTCGGCGCGGGCATGTTCGGCGGGATCCTGCTGCTGCCACAGTATTTGCAGGCCGACCGGGGTGCGAGCCCGATGATCGGCGGTCTGCAGATGATTCCCATGGTGCTGGGCATGATGATCGGCTCGGTCGTCTCGGGCCAATTGATCTCGCGCACCGGGCATTACCGCGTCTATACGCTGCTCGGTTCCGCCATGATCACCATCGGATTGTTCCTGCTGCACTATTTGAAGGCCGATACCGCCTTCTGGATCGTGGTGCTGTTCATGCTGTGCGTCGGATTCGGGCTCGGCAATCTCATGCAGCCGCTCATCGTGGCCCTGCAGAATGCGCTGCCGCCCAAGGACATGGGCGTCTCCACGGCCGCCGCCACTTTCTTCCGTCAGATCGGCGGCACGCTCGGCGCGGCGGTGTTCCTGTCGATCCTGTTCGACCGGCTCGGACCCAATATCCGTTCGCAGCTGCTGGAGGCGGGCAAGGATCCGGAATTCCAGCGCGCCGTGGTCAACGGTGCGCACGATGGTAATCCCGCGGATATGGCCTTGTCGCAAGGCTTTCTGAACCACGACACCTCGGCAGCACAGGGTGTGCTGAACGACAGTTCGGTGATTCAGAAGCTCAATCCCGTACTCGCGCACCCGTTCAAGGTCGGCTTCGCGGATTCACTGTCGACGGTCTTCCTGACCACGTCCGCGGTCACCCTGGTGGCATTCCTGCTGGTGCTGCTGTGGCGCGAGGTGCCGCTGCGCACCACCGCCGGATTGACCACCGCCGAGGGCTGACATCGGCCAGATCGTAGCGAAATGCGAAGGGGTGGCGCGGTTCCCGCACCACCCCTGCGTCGTCGCGGGGCTCAGTGGCCGCCCTGCTCCTTCAGGCGCGCGTACGCCTCCTCGACCAGCTTCTCGGCCTTCTCGCGGCCTTCCCAGCCCTCGACCTTGACCCACTTGCCGGGCTCCAGGTCCTTGTAGCGCTCGAAGAAGTGCGCGATCTCCTTGCGCTGGAACTCCGGGATGTCCTCGACGTCCTGGATGTGGGCCCAGCGCTTGTCCTTGTTGGGGACCGCGACCAGCTTCTCGTCGGTGCCGGCCTCGTCGCTCATGATGAGCACGCCGACCGGACGGGCCTCGACCAGCACACCCGGGAAGACGGGCTCGGGCAGCAGCACCATGCAGTCCAGCGGGTCGCCGTCGCCACCCAGGGTGTTCTCGATGTAGCCGTAGTCGGCCGGGTACATCATCGGGGTGTAGAGGTAGCGGTCCAGGCGCACGCGTCCGGTCTCGTGATCGACCTCGTACTTGTTGCGCTGACCCCGGGGGATCTCGATGGTGACGTCGAACTCCACGTCATCTCCTTCTGTGGGCGGTAGGGCTGCCGACTCGCCAGCTCGTTCGAGGGAACGACTGCGCAACGAGGATAGTGTGGACCGCGAGTGTGTGGGTTCGGCAGGGACGTCCCGGGGCCCCGAGCAGTAGCCATAGCCCCACCACAGGTATCAGGGAGACAGCGGCAGGTGTTTGGTCGGAACAAGCAGAACGTCGGTGGTCTGGAGGCCAAGCGGCGGCGCAGAACCTGGATCCTGGTGTCGTTGGTGCTGGTCATGGTCCTGGTCGCGGCCGGGTCGGTGGCCCTGATCCTGAAGCCGTGGACCGAGGAGTTCCGGCACGGGGGCTTGACGATCGCCGCCCCGCCCGCACCCTCGAAGCCGATTCCGCAGGTCGCCCCCGCGCCGGTCACCGCGCCCGCCGCCACCGCCGGCGGTCTGGCCGCCGCGCTGGGGCCCGTGGTCGGGAACCCCGATCTGGGAATCTTCGCGGGCTCGGTGTCGGACGGCGACAGCGGCAAGGTGCTGTGGACGCAGGACCCGGACAAGGGCATGATCCCGTCGTCGACCGCCAAGGTCCTCACGACGGCGGCAGCGCTGCTGGCCCTGCCCGATGACCACCGGCTGACCACCAAGGTGGTGGCCGGTGCGACCCCGGGGCAGATCGTGCTCGTCGGCGGCGGTGATCCGACCATCACGGCGCAGCCGGACGGCAAGGGCTACTACCCGGACGCACCCAAGCTGCAGGACCTGGTCGCGCAGATCAAGGCATCCGGGCAGCGGGTGGACTCGATCCTGGTCGACACCTCCGCCTACACCGGACCGAACTTCGCGCCCGGCTGGGAGAACTCCGACATCGCGGGCGGGTCCATCGCGCCGATGGATCCGGTGATGATCGATGGCGGCCGGTTGGATCCGCTGGTCGAATATTCGCCGCGCACCGCCACTCCCGCGCTCGACGCGGGCAAGAAGCTGGCCACCGAGCTCGGGGTGGATCCGGCGAAGGTCACCGTGGGCGCCGCCCCGGCGGGCGCGAGCCAGCTGGCCGCCGTGCAGTCCGCGCCGCTGCGCGAACGCATGCTGCAGGCCATGGTGCACTCGGACAATGTGCTGGCCGAGGCCATCGCCCGTGAGGTCGCGGTGGCGCTGGGTCAGGAAGCCTCCTTCACTGGTGGCGTGGCCGCGATGCAGACCGTGCTGCAGGCCGCTGGATTCGACCTGAACGGGCTGAAAATGTCCGACGGCAGCGGACTTTCGACCGAGGACCGCATTCCGCCGCGACTGCTCAACCGGGTGCTGACCGTGGCGGCGCTGCCCGGAAACGCCGGTTCACAGGACAATTCGACCGCCGACCCGGCCTCGGACAAGTCCGCCGGATCTCCGCTCGCGCCGCTGCTGGACTACCTGCCCGTCGCGGGCGGCACCGGATCGCTGGCGAGCCGGTATGTCGACCGGGATCGCGAAGGGGCGGGTTGGATCCGGGCCAAAACAGGAACTCTGTCCGTATCGAGTGCGTTGGTGGGTTATGTGCTGGACCGCGACGGACGGGTGCTGACGTTCGCCCTCATGTCCAACGATCGGCCCCCGGAAGTGAGCCGACCCGCGCTGGACGCCGTCGCCAACGCACTGCGCAACTGTGGCTGCTCCTGACGGGTGGATGAACATGACCGGACCCGAAAACCCCTCGGCCCCCGCCGATTCGGAAGATCGTGAACCGACCCGGCGGACGCGCACCAATCTGACCGGCGTCGTCGACTGGAGCGTGGCCGCCCGCACGGGCGCCGCGCTGGTGCCCGCCGGGCCGCGCACCTCCCGGTATTCGGCCGAGCAGGCGGTCGCCGAACTCGCCTCCGCCTCGGTGCGCGCCGAGGGGCCGGTGCGCGAGGTCAGTGGGCTGGACGACGGATCCGTGGTGCCGGACGCGCTGGTCGTGGACCGGCCGGGCTGGATCAGGGCGGCCGCGGAGTCCATGTCGCAGCTCACCGGCAGCGGCGTCGACGCCGGTGCGCCCGGCAAATTCGTTGGCAAACCGGCCGGTTTGCAGGCCGGGGCCATGCTGGCATTCCTGTCCACGGCCATCCTCGGCCAGTACGACCCCTTCACCGGACCCGACGGCACGCTGCTGCTGGTCGCGCCCAACATCATGGCGGTCGAGCGCGCCCTGGGCGTGCCGCCCAGCGACTTCCGGCTCTGGGTCTGCCTCCACGAGGTCACCCACCGGGTCCAATTCTCTTCGGCTCCTTGGATCGCCGACTACATGCGCCGCAATGTGGAGGTGCTCGGCGAGGCCGGGGACGAACCGCTGGCCGACATGCTGGCCCGGCTGGCCGAGGCCGTGCAGGCTCGCCGTCGCGGCGAGGAGGACCCCGCGGGCGGCGTCATCGGCCTGCTGCGCGCCACCCAGGCCGCACCGCAGCGCGAGGCCCTCGATCGCCTCCTCATGCTCGGCACCCTCCTGGAGGGCCACGCCGACCATGTCATGGATGCCGTCGGACCGGCCGTGGTTCCCTCGGTGACCCGCATTCGGGCCGCCTTCGACCAGCGCCGCAAGCGCCCCGCCAACCCCATTCAGCGGCTACTGCGCGCCCTGCTCGGCATGGACGCCAAGGTCGCCCAGTACGTGCGCGGGAAAGCCTTCGTCGACGCGGTCGTGGACACCGTCGGCATGGAACGCTTCAACACCGTCTGGACCGAGCCCGAAACCCTGCCCCGCACAGACGAAATCGGGGAACCGCAGCGCTGGGTGAGCCGCGTCCTCGGCTGATACCGATTGTGCCTGCGCGGGATCCATTGCGCCAGCGTGGCCCGGCAAGGCGGGGAGCCGGTGCGGCGCATGCGACGATCTGGGCGTGAACGATCGGCCCCGGCTGCCCGAAACGCGCGCCGCGCTGGAAATGCGGCGTGCCGTGCGGGAGTGGCTGGGCCGGTACGCACCCGACGGCGTGGTCGCGGTGGCCGTCTCGGGCGGGTCGGACTCGCTGGCCCTGGCCGCCGCCGCCTGCGCGGAGGCCGACGTGGTGCACGCCCTGACCGTGGACCACGGGCTGCAGCCGCATTCGGCGGAGGTCGCGGCCGAGGCCGCCGCGGTGGCGCTGCGCCTGGGCTGCCGGTCGGCCTGGGTGCGGACGGTGACCGTCGATCGTCGCGACGGCCGCTATCCGGGCGGCCCGGAGGCGGCGGCCCGGCTGGCCCGGTACGCGGCGCTGGACGAAGCGCGCGAAGGACTTCCGGTCCTGCTCGGCCACACCCTCGATGATCAGGCCGAAACCGTGCTGCTCGGCCTGGCCCGCGGGTCGGGCTCCCGATCGATTCGCGGCATGGCCGAATTCGACGACCCGTGGGGCCGGCCCCTGCTCGGGGTGCGGCGGGAGACGACCCGGGAGCTGTGCGCGGACCTGGGGCTGAAGCCGTGGGAGGACCCGCACAACAGTGCGCCGGAGTTCACCCGGGTGCGGCTGCGCGGGGAGGTATTGCCGCTGCTCGAGGACGTCCTCGGCGGCGGGGTGGCGGTCGCGCTGGCCCGGACCGCGGCCCAGTTGCGTGAGGACGGCGAGGTCCTGGACGCGCTCGCCGGAGAGTTGCTGGCGGATGTGCGGGAGGACGGGGGGCTGCGAATCGAGACGCTCGCCACTGCCGCGCCCGCGCTCCGCCGACGCGTCATTCGCGCGTGGTTGCTCGAGCGTGGCGCAAAATCATTGACCGACAGCAATTTACGGGCGGTCGAGGCGCTGGTCACGCAATGGCGTGGACAGGGCGGGGTCGCGGTGGGCGGTTCGGCCGCCGGGACGAGGTTGGTTGCCGCGCGTGAACATGGCAGGCTCATACTCAGGTCAGAGTGACCCCGGTCGGCGAGCAAGCGCGGCCGGGTCGACACATCACTGAAGGGATACCAGCGGACGTGTACGGGGACGACATCGCGTCGGTGCTGATCAGCGAGGACGAGATCGCCGCCAAGGTCGAAGAACTCGCGGAACTGGTCGCCAAGCGCTACCCGGCCGGGGCCCCCGAGGGTGACCTGCTGCTCGTGGGCGTGCTCAAGGGCGCGATCTTCTTCATGACCGATCTGGCCAAGAAGCTCACCGTGCCGACGCAGATGGAGTTCATGGCCGTCTCGTCCTACGGATCCTCCACCTCGTCCTCGGGCGTCGTGCGCATCATGAAGGACCTGGACAAGGACATCGCGGGCCGCAATGTGCTGATCGTCGAGGACATCATCGACTCCGGTCTGACGCTGTCGTGGCTGCTGCGCAACCTGTCCAGCCGCAACCCGGCCTCGCTGGAGGTCGTGACGCTGCTGCGCAAGCCGGACGCGCTGCGCACGCAGGTCGACGTCATGGCGGTCGGCTTCGACATCCCGAACGAGTTCGTGGTCGGCTACGGCCTCGACTACGCCGAGCGCTACCGCGATCTGCCCTACATCGGCACCCTCGACCCGAAGGTCTACGGGGGCTAGAAACACCTCTCGGACTCCCCGCAGCGAAGGCCGTCCCATGATTCGGGGCGGCTTTTCGCGTTGATGTGATGAATGTCACTCGGTGATTTTGTTTGAGTTCAGGGGGCTGGACAGGTGCTGTTGCTGGAAGTCCGCGTGCGGGTCCGGGGGTGTGTGGCCGGTCGCGGGCGTGATGGGCGTTACTACTGGTCAATCGTTCGCTTGGGAGTGGGAGGGGGTGTCCCGCTGAATGGCCAGAAATTCGCGGATCCAGTTAACAGAATGTTTCACCCGCGCCCTATGCTGTCAGGAACAAACCTGACGGCTGTTTTCTGATCCTGTTGCAAACTTTCGGGTCGGATACGGCTGGAAAATCAAGACCGATTCTGATAGCAAGGGGCTATGGACCCGCATTTGCGCGACCTGCGGTATTTCGTCGCCGTCGCTGAGGAACTGCATTTCACCAACGCCGCCCAGCGGCTGCACATCGCACAACCCACCCTGTCACGACAGATCCGTCAGCTGGAGCGCCAGCTCGACGTCGTGCTGTTCGACCGCAACCAGCGCAGCGTGGCCCTGACCGTCGCCGGCAAGGAACTCCTCGAAGGCGCGCGGAAGATCCTGGAACTGTGGGAAGTCACCAATGTCGCCCTGCAGGAGGCCGGTGAGGTGCTGCGCGTCGGCATCCAGTCCTCCATCGGGCGCGGCCTGATCACCGACCTGGAGAGCGCCAGCGGCCACCGGCTCGCCCTGCACTCCGCGTCCTGGACCGACCCGTCCAGCGGGCTGGCCGGGCGACAGGCGGATCTGGCCCTGATGTGGCTGCCGGTGCCCGACACCAGCCGCTACCGCTGGCAGGTGCTGCGCACCGAGCCGCGCTGGGTGCTGCTGCCGGAAAACCACGCGCTGGCCAACCAGGAGAGCATCGACTTCGCCGACCTGATCGACGAGCCCTTCATCGCCATGCCCGCCGAAGCCGGTGCGGCGCGCGACTTCTGGCTCGGCGCGGACGCCCGCGGCGGCCGGCAGGCCAAGATCGGCGCGGAGGCGGCCACCGCCGAAGAGCGGCTCGAAGCCGTCAGTCTCGGCCTGGGCGTCTGCCTGCTGGCCGAGAACAACGTCCCCATGTACCGCTGGCCCGGCCTGACCGCCCGCCCGGTGACCGGTCTGGCTCCGTGCGAGCTCGCGGTGGCCTGGCGTGCCGACGACGACCGGCCGACCATTCTCGAATTCGCGGCCCGCGTCCTCGAGGGTGGCTTCGCCGAGCAGGAAGCCGTCGCCGCGCAGTAGCGCGGAACACAGCCCGGTCCGCCTCTGGCGGCGGCAGTAGGTCGGAGGTTGCCGCCGCCCGCCGGGCAGTGCCGAGCTATCGGTGCGACACCGAATCGCTCGAAGCAGCGCCGAATACCACCAGCGCCGCGTCACCAGGTGACGCGGCGCTGTGTCGTCCTCAGGGCGCGAGACGCTGCCACGGGTGGGCGGCCTCGATCTGGGCGGCCAGGCGCAGGATGGTGGATTCGCTGCCGGGCGGGCCCGCGATCTGCGCGGCGACCGGCGTGCCGTTGCGGGGGTGGATGCCCATCGGGATGGACAGGGCCGGCCAGCCGACCAGATTCCACAGCGGCGTGAACGGTGAGAACTTCACGTTCGCAAGGACATTCGCGAGCCAGGGCCGGGAGTGCCAGCGGCGGGCACGCGGGGCCGCGGTGGCCAGCGTCGGGGTGATGACCACGTCGTAGCGCTCGAAGTAGTCCAGCAGCCGGGCCTCCACCCGATCCACCTGGGACGGGCGCAGCAGACCGGACTTCAGCACCGCCCGGCCCAGCGCGACATGGGTGCGGGTGCGGCGCTGCAGGCGTTCCGGATGCGGGACCGTCGCCGCCTCCCGGGCGGCATTGCCCAGCCAGCGCAGTGCCAGCGCGAAAGTCGCACCCTGGTAAGGGAGTTCGGCCACGCCGATGATGTGACCGGCCTGCGACGCGGCCGCGGCGGCCTTGTCGGCGGCGGCCGTCCAGGCCAGATCGATATGGGTGAGCGGCGTCGGCGCCGCGGTGGCCAGCCCGATGCGCAGGGTCGGCGGTGTCTCCAGATCGGCCAGGTCCGGGCGGTCGGCCAGCACCGAGAGCATGAGCGCGGTGTCCGCGACAGTCGTTGCGAGCACACCGTTTTCGGTCATCCCGCCCCACGAGTCGACGCCGACCTCGGAAGGGACCAGCCCGCGGCCGGGCTTGAGGCCGACCACGCCGCAGCACGCGGCCGGAATGCGGACCGACCCCAGACCGTCGTTGCCGTGCGCGATCGGAACCATGCCGGAACCGACGGCCGCACCGGAACCGCCCGACGAACCACCGGACGAGTAGCGGGTGTTCCACGGGCTGCGGGTGATGCTGCCCGGACCGTCGGTGACGCCCCAGAGCCCGAACTCGGGAACGGAGGTGAGGCCGACGACGACCGCGCCGGCCGCGCGTAGCCGCCGCACCACCGGGTGGTCGGAGTCCGCGGGAACCTCCGAGCCCGACAGCGAGCCCCCGCGGGTGACCTCGCCGCTGACATCGATGTTGTTCTTCACCGCGATCGGCACCCCGGCCAGCGGCAGCATGTCCAGGTCTTGGCGTTCGGCGACCGCGCGGGCCTCGGCGCGCGCGGCCTCCTCGCGGACCAGGCTGAAGGCGCTCAACTTCCGGTCGCGGGCGCGAATCCGCTCCAGCGCGGCGTCGAGGGCCTGCTCGGGGGAGATCGAACCGTGCTGGACGGCCGCGGCGGTGCCGGTGGCCGTGGTCAGATCCACGGGCGGGCGGGGCTCGGATGGGGTGTCGGAATCGGTCGTGTTGGCGGCCACCGGTACCTCCTCGGTGGTCTCGGCGGTGACGCGATCGGCCGTCATCGCCGTGCCCTCGTCGTACATGCTCGTTTTCCCCCGTCGCCTCGTGTCGAAATCGGGTGATCCGCTCGTGAGCCGCAAGTTATCATTCCGGCTAGTGGTCGGGGATGATGGTGTCGGGTGTGGCGGGTTCTTTGTCCGAATCTAAGAATCCACGACACCTATGGATCGACAGTACGGATCATCGACATCCGTGCCGAGCCAGATGGGTGCGGACATGACTTCTGGTTCCGACCACCGCTCCGGGGGTTACACGGCCGGAACGGAATTCAGCGCGGTCGCCGCCTTCGCCGCGGCCTGGGACACCGCCGCCGCGGCCCCGCCGCGCATCGCCGACTACCTGCCCGACGCGACCACGCTGCGCCGCGGCGCGCTGGTGGAGCTCATCCGGGTGGACATGCGTCACCGCTGGTTGCGCCGCCCCGGCCCGCCGTCCGGCACCACGCCGGCACCCAAGCGATTGCGCGAATACTGTTCCGAATTCCCCGAACTCGCCGCGCGGGATCTGCCCGCCGGGCTGGTGTACGAGGAATTCGTGATCCGGCGGCACAGCGGCGAGCGAGTGGATCCGCGCGACTGCCTGCGCGAGTACCCGCACCAGGCGGGCGAGCTGCGGGAACTGCTCAATGCCGACGACGATGACCAGAGCACGCGGCGCACGCGGCTGGACGAGTCCACGCGCGGCGGGCTCACCCTCGAACCCACCACACCCGCCCCCAGCGAGGAGACCCTCCACTTCGGAAGCCAGCTCGACGGTGAGACCACCCGGGTCCCCGAACCCGGTGAGCTGACGCTGTTCGAGGAGCCCTCGCAACCGGTCGGCACCGCCACCGATCGCACCCGTGTCACCGGCGGAGTCGGCGCGCCGGACACCGGGGAGTTGCTGGATCGCATCGAAATCGGCCAGCGCATCGATGATTTCGATCTGCTCACCAGCCTCGGCTCCGGGGCCTTCGCGCGCGTCTTCCTGGCCCGGCAGCGGTCGCTGCAGCGACTGGTGGCGGTGAAGATCTCCGCCGACCACGGCAGCGAGCCGCAGACCCTGGCCCAGCTCGACCACGACTACATCGTGCGGGTCTTCGACCAGCGGCTGATGTCGGAGCTGCGCACCGAGTCCGGGCGGCGGCTGCGGCTGCTGTACATGCAGTTCCTGCCCGGCGGCACCCTGCTGGGCGTGCTGCGCTGGGTGCGGGCCACTCCGCCGGCGCAGCGCAGCGGGCAGTTGCTGCTGGACGCGGTGGACGCGGCCATGGAGGAGAAGGGCGAGATCCGGCCCACCGATTCCAGTGTGCGCGCCGAGCTGGCCGGACTGAACTGGCCGGAAACCGTTGCGTGGCTGGGCCGTCGGCTGGCCGAGGCGCTGGACTACGCGGACGGGCACGGGGTGCTGCACCGGGATGTGAAGCCCGCGAACGTGCTGCTCACCGCCGAGGCGGTACCGAAACTGGCGGATTTCAATATCAGTTTCAGCCGGAATCTGGACGGCTCCAGTCCGGTCTCCTACTTCGGTGGTTCGCTGTCCTACATGTCCCCCGAACAGCTCGAGGCCTGCCACCCGGGCACCGAAGGGAGCGCCGCCGACCTCGACACCCGCGCCGACATCTTCTCCCTCGGCGTGGTGCTGTGGGAGTTGCTGACCGGGGCGAAACCCTTCGACGACAGCACCGCCGGACCCGGCGACCACGGTGATCGCACCACCCTCGAGGCCATGCTGGACCGGCGGCGGCACGGCGTCGACACCGCGGCCCTGGACCGGGTGCCGCCCGACTGCCCGGCCGCGCTGCGCCGCGTCCTGCTCACCTGCCTGGACCCCGATCGCGAACAGCGCTGGCGCAATGGCGCGGTGCTGGCCAAGCAGCTCGACCTGTGCCTGGACGAGCGGGCCCGCGACCTGGTCGACCCGCCGCCGCACAGCTGGCGGATGCGCTTGCGGCCGTGGCTGATTCCGCTGGTCGTGCTGGCGGTGATCGTGCCGAACACCCTGGCGTCGCTGTACAACATCGCCCATAACCGGGCGTTCATCATCAGCCACCTGTCCGACTCGGCCATGCACACCTTCGTGCTGACCACGGCGACGGTGAACCTGGTGTTCTTCCCGCTCGGCGCGGTGGTGACCGCCTATCTGTGCCGCTATGTGATCGTGGTGCCGCGCGGGTTGCGCACCGGACGCGAATACGACCCGGACACGCTGCGGCGCGCCCGCGCCGACGTATTGCTTGCCGGGGAACGTATTTCGCTGGTGGTGTTCTCGCTGTGGGTGCTCGCGGGGATCACCTTCCCGCTGATCCTGCGGCTCACGGCCAGTGACCTGCCGGTGGGCGGTGTGGTGCACTTCCTGGTGTCGCTGGTGGTGTGCGGAGCCATCGCGGTGGCGTATCCGTTTTTCCTGGTCGCCTTCTACCTGGTGCGCTGCATCTATCCGATGTTCCTGCGGCACGGGGACATCAGCGCCGAGGACGCGGTGTGGCTGCACCGGCTGGGCCGGCGCTGCACCACGTATCTGGCGGTGGCGGCGTCGGTGCCGCTGCTGGCGGTGGCGGGCGTGACCTTCCTGCCGCCGGACGACATTCCCCGGGTCATCGTGGCGGTGCGGGTGCTCAGCGTGGGCGGCATCGCCGCGTTCGTGCTCGTCTACGCCATGTTCCGGGCACTGGAGGCCGACCTGGCGGCACTGGAGCGGGTGGTGTCGCCGACGCGGGCGCCCGGGAACCCGGCGGGTACCGAACCGTGAGTGAGCTTCCGGCGCAAGCCCTCGCGCGCTTCTCCGCCGATTGGGAATCCACCCTGAGGGGTGAGCGTGGTGAACCGCCGCGTCTGGCCGGTTACCTGCCCGACGGCGACACCGTGCGATTGGCGGTCCTCACCGATCTGGTGCGGGTGGACATGCGCCGGCGGTGGCTGCGGGCCGGGCTGGAGAAGCGGATCGCCGAATACCGCGCGGAGTTCCCGGAATTCGGCGACAGCCCGGACTTCGCGGACCTGGTGTGCGAGGAGTACGTGGCCCGCAGTCGCTTCCGGCCGCTCGACGTGGACAGCTTCACCGCCGAATACCCGGAGGTCGCCGGGGAGATCCGCCGCCGGTTCACCGGCGCCGCCCCGCCGCCCGCGCCGCCGCTGCCCGACGGCATCGAAATCGGGCGTCGCCTCGACGATTTCGACCTGCTGACCGATCTCGGCGGGGGTGAGCGCGGCCGCATGTTCCTGGCCCGGCAGCGGTCCATGCAGCGGCTGGTGGCCGTGCGGGTGGAGGCGGGCGCGGACAGCGACACCGAGACCGTCGCGCAGCTCGATCACCAGCACATCGTGCGGGTCTTCGACCAGCGGTTGATCGCCGACGGCAGCACCGGGAAACCCCTGCGGCTGTTGTACATGCAGTACCTGCCGGGCGGGACGGTCGACGGCGTGCTGGCGCAGGCCCGCGCGGAACCGGGTGCGGTCGCCGACGGCGGGCTGCTGCTGCGGGCCATCGACGCCGCCATGGAGGCGAAGGGTGAGAGCCGCCCGTCCGGTTCGCGGGTGCGGTCGGACATCGCCGGGCTCTCGTGGCCGGAAACCGTTGCGTGGGTGGGTCGTCGGCTGGCCGGGGCGCTCGAATACGGTCAGCAGCACGGGGTGCTGCACCACGATATCCGGCCCGCCAATGTGCTCTTCACGGCTGAGGGCGTACCCAAGCTCGCGGATTTCGCGCTGGGACCGGGCTATTGGAACAACGGACTCCCCGGCTCCCGCGGTCTCGGCGCGAACGGTACCGAGGCGCTGCGCTATCGCTCGCCGGAGGCACTGGCGGCACTGCTGGATCCGGCCGCGCCGATACCCGATACCCGCGGCGATATCTACTCGCTCGGACTGGTGCTGTGGGAGATGCTCACCGGCGCACTGCCCTTCGAGGACGAGGACGATGCCGCCGGGGACGAGGCGGTGGCCGCCATGCTGGCCCGCCGGATCGCCGGGGTGCCGGAGGCCGCGCTGACGGCCCTGCCCGCCGACACTCCGGCGGCGCTGCGGCGCGTGCTGCTGGAATGCCTGCGGCCCGATCCGGCGCGGCGCTGGCAGAGCGGGGGACAGCTGGCGGGTCAGCTGGACCTGTGCCTGGACGCACGGGCCAGAGACCTGGTCGATCCGCCGCGCCGCAGTCCGTGGGCGCGACTGCGGGGCTGGCCGGTGCCGATCGCCGTGCTGTGCGTGGGCCTGCCCAATGCCCTGGCCAGCTGGTACAACATCCGAATCAACAAGAGCCTCATCGTGGATGAGATGTCGGTGCTCGATCAGCACCGCTTCGGGCAGGTGGCTTTGGTGAACAATGCCATCACCTTCCCGCTGGCCGCGGTGCTGCTGCTGTGGCTGGCGCGGCGGCCGCTGACCGTGTCGTATCGACTGGCCCACGGACACGAGTACACCCCCGCCCAGCTGGCCCGAGCGCGCGCCGACACGCTGCTGATGGGGGAGCGGGCGGTGTGGATTCCGTTCGCCATGTGGATGATCGCGGGCATCGTCTGGCCGCTGGCGCTCGAGGGCGCGGGAGCGGACCTGCCGCACAATGCCTTCTGGCACTTCCTCACCGCGCAGGTGGTGTGCGCGCTCATCGCGCTGGCCTATCCGTTCTTCCCGATCATGGTGTATTCGGTGCGGTCGCTGTATCCGCAGTTGCTGGCGCGCGGTTCGGTGGGTCCGGCCGATCGGCGGCAGCTCTCTGCGCTGGCCCGGCGCAGCAATCTGTATCTGGCCGCGGCCGCCTCGGTGCCGCTGCTGGGCGTCGCGAGCATGACCTTCGTGTCGACCGCGGACCTGTGGCTGGTGATCGTTCCGCTGCGCTGGTTGAGCGTGGGCGGGGTGCTGGCGTTCGTGCTCACCTATCGGCTCTCGCGGCTGCTCGAGGACGACCTGCGGGCGCTCGTGCGTGCCATTCCCGAAGGCGGGCACTGACTCCCCGTAGGGTTGGGGGGTGGCGATACGCGGCGGTGTCGAAACCTCCTTGGCGGAGTTGGCGGCTCGCGTCCGCCGCCGCGCGGAAGGTCATTCCGGTCGGTTTCTGCTCGGCATCGCGGGCCCGCCCGGCGCGGGCAAATCCACTCTCGCCCGCGGCATTCGCGACGAACTGAACCTGGCCGCGGGCGCCGCCATCGCCGAAGTCGCGCCCATGGACGGCTTCCACCTCACCAACGCACAACTACGCGCCGCCGGAATCCTCGACCGCAAGGGCGAACCCGACACCTTCGACACCGCGGGCTACCTCGCGCAGCTGCGCGCGATCCGCGACACCGCGCCCGGCATCCCCGTGTCCTGGCCCACCTACGATCGCGCGATCCACGAACCCGTGCCCGGCGGTGTGGTCGTCGACCGCCAGACCATCGTCATCACCGAGGGCAACTATCTGCTCCTCGACGATCGCGCCCACCCCGCCTGGTCGGCCGTGCGCGTGCTGCTCGACGAGACCTGGTACCTGGACGTGCCGCGCCCGATCATCGAACAACGGCTGCTGCGCCGCCACATTCGCGGCGGCCGCACCCCGGAGGCCGCGCGGACCAAGGTCGTACAGAGCGATCTGCGCAATGCCGTCCTCGTCGAATCCACCCGCGCCCGTGCGGATCTGGTGCTGCGCAAGGCTGGACGCGGCTACCGGATCGACTGAATATCGAAGTGCCGCATCCATTCCCGGGTTCCGGTGTACCGGCACGAAAAGGAGGCGACCTCGGCGGCGTGGCGCAATGCGAGCGGGAATTCCTCGCCGAGCGCGGAGAAATAGCAGAACGCGCCGTGCAGAATGTCGCCCGCGCCGAGCGTGTCGACAATGCCATCGGTCGCCACCGGGATCTCGCCGCGGCCGTCCGGAGTGGAATAGCGGATGGACCGGCCACCCCGGGTGATCGCGACCAGTCGCGGACCCGTCGCGTGCAGGAAGTCGATCACCTCGTCGATATGGCCGGAGTCCAGTTCCGGTGGCGCGAACTTCTCGGAGCAGATCGCAATGGTGATGTCCGGCAGCAGTTTCCGGTGGACCTCCTCCCGCCACCGCCCACCGTCCAGAACCACCGGGATGCCGCCTGCCAGGCCCGCGGCCTCGAACGCCAAGCGCGGGTAGTGGCCATCGACCAGCACGATATCGGCGTCGTCCAGGTAGTAGGGCTCGCCGGGCGGGTACGGATCCCGCTCCGCGCCGTCGGTCGAGACGATCGTCCTGGTCCCGGTTTCCGAGGCGACGACGATGGAGGACACCGGGGGACGGTCCGCGTCGCCCGCGGCCTCATCCCAGATCTGTATCCCGAATTGCTGCAACTCCGTCCGAATCGGCTGAGCCAGTGCATGACTGCCCAGCGCAGTCATCAGGCCGGTGCCGCGGGCCAGGCCGGGGAGTCGGCGATGCGAGAGGTACGCATGGGTGATCGCGGCATTGGCGGCCGGACCGCCCGCGCCGAGGAACAGTTCCCCGGCGCGGGTCTTGGTGTCTTCGACGGGATATCGGTCGACGGTGTAGGAGAGATCGAGCGTCGACAATCCGACGAACACCCCGGTCTGGTTGTCCATGCCGCCGACCCTACGAGCTATTCACGCACCCGGTGCTCGTAGGCCCTGCGCGCGTCGGAGTCCACATCGTCGAGGAAGGCGGACTGCGCGCCCAGCGCCCGTCCGAGAGCATCGCCCCACGCCTCCGGGAGGAAGCCCACCACCTGCGAGATGACCCCTGCCACGGTGGTGACCCGCACCTTGGAGCGCGGCGTGACGATCAGCTTGGCGATGGCGTCGGCGATCTCCTCCGGCTCCGCGGGGCGCAATACCTTGGGGGCCGTGATGCCCGTTCCCAGTTCGGTTCTGGTGAGCGTCGGCAGCACCGACGAGAACCGCAGCCCGGTGCCCCGGTACTCCTCGCGCAGCGTGTCGGTGAAGCCCAGCACCGCGTGCTTGCTGGCGTTGTACGTGGCCAGGCCCGGGATGTGGGTCTCACCCGCCAGCGACGCGATATTGATGACGTGCCCGCGCCCGCGCGGCAGCATGCGCGCGATGGCCAGCTTGGAGCCCAGGATCACGCCGTACACATTGATGTCGAGAATGCGGCGGGTGATCTGGTCCGGCTCGTCCACCACACGACCGGTGGGCATGATCCCGGCATTGTTGATCAGCACGTCGACCGGCCCGAGGCGGCGCTCCACGTCATCGAGGAACGCCTCGAAGGACTGGTGATCGGTGACGTCCAGCGTGCCGTACACGTCGAAACCCCGTGCGGCGCCGGACTCCTTGACGGTGGTCTCGTCGATGTCGCCGATGGCGATCTTCGCGCCCAGCGCCTGCAGCGCGGTGGCCGTGGCCAGGCCGATGCCGCGCGCACCGCCGGTGATGACGACGACCTTGCCCGCGATCGTTCCGAAATCGGTCATCACAGCCCCCGGACGGTCTTGATGATGGCGGGCAGGTTGACGCGCCGCAGCCCGCGTGTGCCCGCGGCCCGCATGGCGGCCATGGCGAAGGTCAGCTTGGGCGGCGAATACGGGAACCACAGCGGCTCTTTGGTCTGCGTCGGCAGCAGCGGCTTGGTGATGGCCTGCTGACGGCAGTACTTGCGCACGCCGTTGGGGCCGCCCCAGCGCGCGCCGGTGCCCGACAGCCCCCAGCCGCCCATGGGCAGCGCGAAGCTGAACATATTGGCGAACACGTCGTTGATGTTCACCGCGCCCGCGTTCAGTTGGCGCGCAACGCGTTCGGCGCGATCCTTGTCGCCCGACCACACCGAGGCCGACAGCCCGTAGATCGAATCATTGGCCAGCCGAATGGCTTCCGCCTCGTTCGCCACCTTCATGACCGGCAGCGTCGGGCCGAAGGTCTCCTCGGTCATGCAGCTCATGGTGTGGTCCACGTCGGCGAGCACGGTCGGCTCGAAAAGCGTTCCGACACCGGTGCGCTTGCCGCCGGTGGTGATGCGCGCACCCGCCTTGACAGCCTCCTCGACGTGCCGCTGCACGATCTGCGCCTGGTTCTCGTTGGCCAGCGCGCCCATGTCGTATTCGGGCTTGCGGCCGTCCACGCCCTGGCGGACCTCCTTGACCGCGGCGGTCAGCTTCGCCAGGAACTCGTCGTAGACGGGCGCTTCCACGTACACGCGCTCGACCGAGATGCACACCTGCCCGGCATTGAACAGCCCGCCGAAGGCGATGCCGTGCGCGGCCCGGTCGAGATCGGCGTCGGCCAGCACGATGGCCGGATCCTTGCCGCCCAGCTCCAGGCTGAACGGGACCATGCGCTCGGTGCAGGCCGCCGCGATCTTGCGGCCGGTCGCGGTGGAGCCGGTGAACTGGATGTAGTCGGCGTTCCCGACCACGGCCGCGCCGGTGTCGCCCGCGCCGGTGACCACCTCGAACACCGGCGGTGCGCCGATCTCACGCCAGCCGCGCGCCAGCTCGACGGCCGAAAGCGGGGTCACCTCGGAGGGTTTCAAAATGACCGCCGCGCCCGCGGCCAGCGCCGGGATGACGTCGATGACCGGCATGGCCAGCGGGAAGTTCCACGGGGTGATCACGCCGACCACCTGGTAGGGCCGGAACACGGTGGTCAGCTGCTTGACCCGGGCGAGCGGGCTGTGCGGCGAAGGATGTTCGTCGGCAAGGAATTTCGCGGCGCGGCGGGCGTAGTAGCCGGTGAGGTCGACCGAGAAGGCGGGGTCGATGAGCGAGTCCACGCGGGCCTTGCCGGTCTCGGACTGCAGCACGTCGGCCAGGCGATCTGTGTTGTCCACCAGCCAGTCCTGCAGTTTGAGCAGCCACTCCTTGCGGCCGTCGGGGCCCAGCGCCTCCCACGCGGGCTGGTGCGCGCGCAGTTCGCGAACCTTGGCGGCGACCGTCTCGGCCGAATCGATCGGGACCGTGCCCGCCAGCGCGCCGGTCGCCGGATTGCGGACCTCGAGCTCGGTGGGCTGCTTCGGCGCGTCCGGTTTCGGGGTGGCCGCTGTCTTCGCGGCGGCCTTGGCGGCGGGCTTACGGGTCCCGGTCTTGCGAGCGGTGCCCGCGGCGGGTTCGGTATTGGTCACGGTGTGCCTTCCCCACGTGCGCTACGTTGCGACGGTGAGCTGTGTGGCAGCTCACTGGACTATGATCGTGACACAATTTCCAGGGCCGATGCTTGGCCAATCGGGTCAATTGTTCCGGTCGGTTTTGTGCTCTGAGTACAAGTCTGGAGGGCTTTCGTGGCGACGACGGCGAACAGCGCGGAGATCCGTCAGTGGATCGCCGACTTCGTCGCCGAAACCCTCCCCGGCGACACGCTGGAACAGGTCGTCACCCGCCTGGACAACGCGATCATCGCCCGCATCCCGGAACTGCGGGACCCCGATATGCGCCGCGACCTCGCCGCCAGCAGCCGGGCCCACGCCGTCGAGGTGCTCAGCGGGCTCACCCAGGACCGCTTCCACTATCCGGTCCCCGAGGAGGCGCACGCCTTCGCCCGCACGGTCGCCCGCCGCGGCTACGACGTCCGGCTGCTGCTGCGGGTCTACCACCTCGGCCAGGAAGCCGTCATCGATTACATGACCGAGGTGATCGAACAGCGGCAGCTGCCCCAGGACATCGAAAGATCGGTGCTGCTACGACTTTTCGACCGCACCACACGCTGGGCGAGCCACTCGGTCGAAACCCTCACCGACACCTACATGGCCGAACGCGAAAGCGGGCTGCGCGCGGCCTTCACCCAGCGCGCCGAGATCGTGCGCGCCCTGCTCGACGGCGCCGAGGTCGACACCGAAACCGCTTCCGGCAGGCTGGGATACCGGCTCGCGCAGCGGCACCTGGCACTGGTGCTGTGGACGGATGTGGACAGTGCGCCACTGCCCTCGGACGGCAACGGCGAGGCCGTCGGCCAGCTCGACCGGATCGTGGCCCGCTACGCGACCGCGCTGGGCAACGGCAGCCTGCTCACCATGCCCTCGGGCGCGACCGCCCTGTGGGCCTGGATCGGAGTGGACGGCGAACTGCCCGAGCCGGACGATCCGGCGTGGTCGGTGGAGGCTCCCGTGCGGGTCGCGGTCGGGCTGCCGGCCGCGCACACCACCGGATTTCGCGACAGCCACCGCGAGGCCGTCGCCGCGCGGCACGTGGCCGAGCGGGCCCGCCCGGACGGGCCGCGCGTGCTGCACTACTCGGAGGTCGAGGTCGCCTATCTGGCGGGAGCCGACGAGAGCGCCATGCGGTCGCTCATCGACAGGGAACTGGGCGCACTCGCCGCACCCGACGCACAGTCGGCGCGATTGCGGGAAACCTTGCATGCCTACCTGCGAGCCCGCCGCAGCCCGGACGCGGCCGCGAAACTGCTCGGCGTGCACAAGAACACGGTGCGATACCGGATTCAGCGCATAGAAGAACTACTCGGTCACTCTCTCGACCAACGGGGTCCGCGCCTGGAGATCGCGCTCGACTGCGTGTCGGTGTACGGCGTGTGAACGCGCGAGCGTCAGCTCGCTTCTTCGGTGACGGTGTCGCGCACCCGGCGACGCGCCGGCGCCTCGCCCTCGGCGGCCCGGCGATCCGGTAATTCCGCCAGCAATTGGGTGGTGGCCTCGGCGATCGCCTGCACCGCCTTGTCCACCGCGGCCTTGGTGGCCGTGGTCAATCCCGATACCCCGCCGACCTTGCGCACGTATTCCTGTGCGGCGGCGTAGATTTCCTGCTCCGTGGCAGCCGGCGTGAGCCCGCGCAGCAGGGTGATGTTCCCACTCATGCCCCCAGAGGTTAGCGCCCGATTACCCGCTGTGACAGGGCAAGATTCAGACAATTGCGTGAGTGTGTCGCGGTGGGTTCCGGGGATTCAGAACCGACCGGTTTGCTCAGTGTTCGCAACCGACCCGCCCGGTGTGGCACACGCGATCGGCGAATAGCGGGCCACTCCAAGATCGATGGTGAACAATCGTGGTATGCCCGCCCGCGACGTGCCAACGCTGACGACCTTCCCCTACCCGGAGCTCGACCAGCGCGAGGACGACCATTGGTCAGGTGCGCAGGTCTCCGACGACGAGCTGCGCGCCTTATCGCTGGGTGGCTTCTATTCGGCGCGCTGGGACGCCTTCCACGACGCGCTGCTGCTCGGTCCCGAACGCGAGCATCCGCTGGGCGATCGCCGGGAGCTTGCCATCGATACGCTCACCGGCGCGTGGGGCATCACCGACGGCACCGAGGCCATGGCCTCGATGGAACAACTCCTCGACGGTATGCACGGTCCCCTCTACGCGCTCGTGCATCCGCTCGTCATGGCGGCCATCAACTCCCCTGAACGCGATCGCTTCGGCGAGCGCGCCGATCGGCACCGCGCCTTCCTGCGGCAGGTCGGTTCCTTCCGCGGCATGGAGAATCCCGAGGCGCTGGTCCGCGATTACGACATCTGGTCGCAGGCCATCAAACTCGGCCTCACCGACCATCTGGTCCGGCCGCTGCCCACCGATATCCAGGCCTGGGATCTGGCCCGCGTGGTCGCCGTCGCCCGCATGGCCTACACCGCCGGCTACCTCGACGCGGACGTCGCCTGGGACTACCTCATGCGCGCGCTGCCCCCGGCCCAGCGCAAATACCGCAACTGGCGGCAATTCGGCGACGCCTACCTGGCCGGGTGGACGTATTGGCAGGCGTGCGAGGACCTCGCGGAACTGAAGTCCGGCGGCGTGGATCGGCGCATGGAATTGCTGCGCCTGTGGATGCGGCCCACCAGCCCGTGGCGGCGCATCACGCTGCAACCGGACGAATAAATAGATCGGGTTTTGGGGGCTCGGCCCCCAAACCCTTTCGTCTAATCGGGCAGAGACCGGAGAATTCCGCGTCCATACCGCTGGAATTGCGCGTCGTCGACCATGCCGAGCGAATGCCGCTCGACCAGTAATTCCCATTCCGAGTACAGCTTCGACACGCCGGGATCCGCCGGACCCGCCGCGCCGTCGGCCACCTCGCGCTGGATCGCGAAATTCAAAGCGCCCGTGACCCGATCGGTGTCGGCCCGATCGGTGCCGGTGAAATGCCAGGTCAGGTTGCCGTCGCTGACCTCGACCCCGTACTCGCCGGGCGCGGCGCCCGGTGCCTCGGCATCGTCGGTGGTGCGCGCCCACAGCAGGGTCGCGATCGGTAGCTCATGGGCGAAACGCTTGCCCGAGCCGAGCGCGACGAAGATCAGCCGGGTGGTCGTGACGGCCAGCAGCCCGGTCGCCTTGGGGGCGGGCGGCTGTGCGGTGACCAGGGCCGCCTCGAGCACGTATTCCTCGGCGGTGACGTAGCGCTGCAGGGCGGCCACGGCCGGCTTGGCGTCGCGCTTGGGGGCCATGCGCCGCACCGCGCGATCCACGTCGGCGCGGGCGGGCCCGGTGCGACCCCAGGAGGGTGCGGGCGGGGTCAGGTCCGGCGCGGCCACGTCCAGCCGCTGGGTGGCCAGGATCTGATTGTTGATCCGCTCGACGATGACGGTGGCGGCGGGCACATCGTGTTCGGCGATGAGCACCGGCAGGGGCGTGCGGTCGGCGGGGACTCCGGTCAGGACCGGGGTGGGATAGCGCAGATAGATTTCGATGACGACGGCGTCATCGGCACGCCGGTTCAAACGCACCTTCAACAGGTCGCTGACCGGCACGTCGAGCACGCGCTCGCCGTCGGTTCCAGGTCGCAGCACAGTCAACCGGCCGTTGCCGTGCCGCACAATCGCCGTGGGTGTCCGTAGCTCGACTATGTCCATACCCCCTGCGCTCTGTTGTGTCGTCACTCACGATGAGACGACCATGCCATGATTGTGACCACTCGTGCCGACACCAGGGGGTGATCGACCCGATGTGTTGCCGCAGATGGTCGGGGAACCACCCGCGTTCTCCAGCCGTTTACTTCTTGAACTGCACCAGCAGCCGAACTGCGCGATGTATCGACTAGACCGTACGCGGTAACGTGGCATGTCCGCATCCGTTCGCCGGAACGGGCGTGCCCCGCAGCATCGCAGGCAAACCGGATACACCCCCCGGAAAGGACTGGCCGCCGGCCGACGCTCTATGAACCGCAAGACTGTGTTCCGCAACCTGGCCATAGTCGCGGGCTTCTTGCTCGTGATCTGGTTGGTCAGCTATTTCAGCAACGACACGCGCGACTGGCACAGCGTCGATACCTCGGTGGCTTTGTCCCAGCTCCAGGACAAGTCGAATGTCGAGTCCGTCCAGATCGACGACAAAGAGCAGCAACTGCGCGTCACGCTGAAGAACGGCAATGATGCCACCAAGGGTCAGACCAAGATCATCACCAAGTACCCGGGTGGCGGTGAGGTCTCCGCGCAGGTCTTCAAGGCCGCCGAGGATTCGGGCGCGAAGGTCAACACCACCGTCAAGCAGGACTCGTGGCTGAGCCAGATCCTGCTGTTCATGCTGCCCATGGTGATCCTGCTGGGCCTGTTCATCTTCGTGATGGCCCGCATGCAGGGCGGCGGTCGCGGCGGCATGATGGGCTTCGGCAAGTCGAAGGCCAAACTGCTGTCCAAGGACATGCCCAAGACCACGTTCCAGGACGTGGCGGGCGCCGATGAGGCCATCGAAGAGCTCTACGAGATCAAGGACTTCCTGCAGAACCCGTCGCGCTACCAGGCGCTGGGCGCGAAGATCCCCAAGGGCGTGCTGCTCTACGGCCCGCCCGGCACCGGTAAGACGTTGCTGGCCAAGGCCGTTGCCGGTGAGGCCGGGGTGCCGTTCTTCACCATCTCCGGTTCGGACTTCGTCGAGATGTTCGTCGGTGTCGGTGCTTCCCGCGTGCGCGACCTGTTCGATCAGGCCAAGCAGAACAGCCCCTGCATCATCTTCGTGGACGAGATCGACGCGGTCGGCCGCCAGCGTGGCGCGGGACTCGGCGGTGGCCACGACGAGCGCGAGCAGACCCTGAACCAGCTGCTGGTCGAGATGGACGGCTTCGGTGAGCGCACCGGCGTCATCATCATGGCCGCCACCAACCGGCCCGACATCCTGGATCCGGCGCTGCTGCGTCCCGGTCGTTTCGACCGGCAGATCCCGGTCGGCAACCCGGACCTCAACGGTCGCCGCGCGATCCTGCAGGTGCACTCCAAGGGCAAGCCGATCTCGCCCGACGCCGACCTCGAGGGTCTGGCCAAGCGGACCGTCGGCATGTCGGGCGCGGACCTGGCCAACGTGATCAACGAGGCGGCGCTGCTCACCGCGCGTGAGCACGGCAACGTGATCACCGGTGCGGCACTGGAGGAGTCGGTCGACCGCGTCATCGGCGGCCCCCGCCGCAAGTCGCGCGTGATCAGCGAGCACGAGAAGAAGATCACCGCCTACCACGAGGCCGGGCACACCCTGGCCGCGTGGGCGATGCCCGATATCGAGCCCGTCTACAAGGTCACCATCCTGGCCCGCGGCCGCACCGGCGGCCACGCCATGACCGTGCCCGAGGACGACAAGGGCCTGATGACCCGCTCGGAGATGATCGCCCGCCTGGTGTTCGCCATGGGCGGCCGCGCGGCCGAGGAACTGGTGTTCCACGAGCCGACCACGGGCGCCTCCTCCGATATCGACCAGGCCACCAAGACCGCGCGGGCCATGGTCACCGAGTACGGCATGAGCGCCCGCCTGGGCGCCGTCCGCTACGGCCAGGAGCAGGGCGACCCGTTCCTGGGCCGGTCCATGGGCACGAATTCGGACTACTCGCACGAGGTGGCCCGCGAGATCGACGAGGAGGTGCGCAACCTCATCGAGGCCGCGCACACCGAGGCCTGGTCGGTGCTCAACGACTACCGCGACGAGCTCGACTCGCTGGCCACCGCGCTGCTGGAGCGCGAGACCCTGCACCGCAAGGAGCTCGAGACGATTCTGGCCACCGTCGAAAAGCGGCCGCGCATCACGGCTTTCAACGATTTCGGCGCCCGCACTCCCTCGGATCGCCCGCCGGTGAAGACGCCGCGCGAGCTGGCCGCCGAGCGCGGTGAGCCGTGGCCCGAGGAAGACTCGCGTCCGGTGGCGCAGCCCGCCAACGGCCACCCCGAGCCGGCCTACGGCGGCGCGCCGCAGTACGGCTACCCGGCTCCCGCACCGCAGGGCTATCCGCTGCCGCAGGCTCCGGCCTACCCGCGCCAGGGGACTCCGACCCACGGTTCGCGTCCGGATTACGGCGCTCCGGCCGGTTGGTCGGCCCCGGGCTGGCCGCCGCAGGAGGAAGAGGGCCAGGCCCCGCAGCCGCGCGGCGCGTACGGCGGCTGGGCGCCCGCGGGCAACCAGCGGTACCAGCCGGGCGGCGGGCAGTACCAGCCGGGTTACGGCCAGCCGGAGTATCCGGCCGCGCCGCCGCCGTCCGGGAATGACGAGGACGAGAAGAACGGTTGGGACGGACCGAACGGTCGTCGCTGACCGCGGTCCCGATACGCTCATTGGGTTCGCGGCCCGGCTCGGGCCGGGCTCGGTAGCAGGGTGAATGCCCGGCGCCGAGCCCGCCCGAGTGGTCGGCGACCGCGTCCAGGCCGCGAGTGCATGTGCGGCAAGTCAACACAGGAGGTGTCGATTGTCGGCCACCAACAATCAAGTCGTGTCCGGCCCGATCGCGCTCGACACCGGTCGGCCCTTCGACCAGGAGCGCGCGGAGGCTGCCGTGCGCGAACTGCTGATCGCGGTCGGTGAGAATCCGGATCGTCCCGGGCTCGCCGACACTCCCGGACGGGTGGCTCGTGCGTACCGGGAGATGTTCGCCGGGCTGTTCACCGATCCTTCCGACGTGCTCAACACCACCTTCGACGAGGGCCACCAGGAGTTGGTCCTGGTCCGCGACATTCCGATGTACTCGACCTGTGAACACCACCTGGTGGCGTTCCACGGCGTCGCGCACGTCGGCTACATCCCCGGCCAGCACGGCCGGGTGACGGGACTGTCCAAGCTGGCCCGCCTGGTCGACCTGTACGCCAAGCGGCCGCAGGTGCAGGAGCGGCTGACCTCGCAGATCGCGGACGCGGTCATGGCCAAGCTGGATCCGCGCGGCGCGATCGTGGTGATCGAGGCCGAGCACCTGTGCATGGCCATGCGCGGTATCCGCAAGCCGGGAGCCTCCACCACCACGTCGGCGGTGCGCGGCCTTTTGCAGTCGAACGCGTCTTCCCGGGCAGAAGCCCTCGACCTCATTCTCCGGAAGTGAGCGCAGCGACCATGACCGAGAGCGGTACGCGGGGGGCCGATTTGGTTGTTCCTCGTGGTGGCCGCTCGTGTGTGGTGATGGGCGTCGTGAACGTCACCAGCGATTCCTTCTCCGATGGCGGCCGCTACCTGGATCCGGGGCTGGCGGTCGCGCACGGTCTCGAGCTGTACGAGATGGGTGCGGACATCATCGATGTCGGTGGTGAGTCCACGCGTCCGGGCGCGGTCCGCATCGATCCGGAAACCGAAGCGGCGCGGGTGGTTCCGGTGATCCGGCAGCTGGCGGCAGCGGGCGTCCCGACGAGCGTGGATACCATGCGGGCGAGCGTGGCCGAGGCGGCCATCGCGGCCGGGGTGTCCATGGTCAATGACGTCTCCGGTGGCCGCGCCGATCCGAACATGGTGAAAGTCGTTGCGGAGACCGATATTCCGTGGATTCTCATGCACTGGCGGGCCGACGCCAACTATGAGCACACCGGCCCGGCCGAACAGTACGACGATGTGGTGACCAAGGTCTGGGAGGAGTTGAACGCGCAGGTCGAGTTCGCGCTCGCGGGCGGCGTCGACTTCGGGCAGCTGGTGCTGGATCCGGGTCTGGGCTTCGCCAAGAACGCCGACCACAACTGGGAGTTGCTGGGCGGCATGTTCTATCGCATGACCGAGATGATGGACGCGGGGATCCCGGTCCTGATCGGGGCCTCCCGCAAGCGCTTCCTGGGCGGGCTGCTGGCCGACGAGCAGGGTCCGCGCCCGCCCGACGGCCGCGAGGTCGCCACCGCCACCATTTCCGCCCTGGCCGCCGAGCACGGGGCCTGGGGTGTGCGGGTGCACGATGTGCGGTCCTCGCTGGACGCCATCGCGGTGGTCGACGCGACCACCAATGCCGCCCGGCGGCTGCGCGAGCGATACCGGCGCGCGGCGGGGGAGTCGCTGTGAGCATCGATCGAATCGGATTGTCCGGGGACCGGATCGAACTGCGCGGTCTGCGCGTGTTCGGCTATCACGGCGTCTTCGACTTCGAGAAGCGCGACGGCCAGGAGTTCGTCGTGGACCTGACGCTGTGGACGGATTTCACCGCGGCCGCCAAGTCCGACGACATCGCCGACACCATCCACTACGGCGAGCTCGCCGAGCAGGTGGTGCGGATCGTGGCCGGTGAGCCGCGCGACCTGATCGAGACGGTGGTCTCGAACATCGCGGACGACGTGATGGCCGATCCCCGCATCGAGGCCGTGGAAGTGGTGCTGCACAAGCCTTTCGCGCCGATTCCGCATACCTTCGAAGACGTTCGAGTAGTCACGTCCCGCCGGCGTGGAGGAGTGGAACGGTGACCCGCGTAGTCCTGTCGATCGGATCCAACCTGGGTGACCGGCTGGCGCATCTGCGCAGCGTCGTGGCGGCGCTGGGCCCGCGCGTGACGGCGGTCTCGTCGGTGTATTCCACGCCGCCCTGGGGTGGGGTGCCGCAGCAGGACTACCTGAATGCCGTTCTGGTGGCCGAGGATCCGGCCCTGGAGCCCTCGGACTGGCTACGGCTGGGCCAGGAGCTGGAGCAGGCCGCGGGGCGGGTGCGCGAGGTCCGCTGGGGCGCGCGCACGCTGGACGTGGACGTGGTGTGGGCCGAGCGGCGCCGCCGCGATGTGCGGGTGGTGGTGCGCAGCCTGGATCCGGTGCTGACGCTGCCGCATCCGCAGGCGCACAATCGCGCGTTCGTGCTGGTGCCCTGGCTGGAGGTGGACCCGGACGCGGAGCTGGCGGTGGCGGGCGCGGCGCGCTCGCTGCGAGAGTGGCTGTCCGCCTTGGATTCCGACGAGGTGGCGGGTGTGCGCCGCACCGAGCTCACTTTGGGATGGACGCCGTGATGCCGGAGCTGATGCGGTGAAGCCGACCCGCGTTCTCGACCTGTGTGCGAATGTCCTGCTGGCCGCGATCGTGGCCTGGGTCGCCACCAATATGGCGTATTCGTCGTTCCCGCCGATCTCGGTGTTCTCGGGCGCCTCGCTGCTGCCGGTGGCGCTGCTGGAGGCGGTGCTGGCCTTCGTGATTCGGCAGCGCAAGGACAATCACGGGATCGGCCCGGGTTCCGGGCAGCTGCATCCGATCACGGCGGCCCGGGCGGTCGCGCTGGCCAAGGCGTCGGCGCAGGTGGGCTCGCTGGTGGGCGGTATCTGGGTGGGCTTCCTGGTGTGGCTGCTCACGCATTCGGATCTGCGTGCGGCGTCGTCGGATACGCCGGGCGCGGTGGTGGGTCTGGTCGGTGGTGTGGCGCTGGTGGCCGCGGCCTTGTGGCTGGAGTATTGCTGCCGTGCTCCCATCGATCCGCCCGATGAGGCAGCTACTTCTTAGCTAACGCTTTGGTGATGATGATCGCCAAGGTGGGGGTCCTGGTCGGAAGATCAAGCTACGCTGGCGGACATGGTTTCACCCTCCCGTAGCAGTGCTTCCCGTCGGAGGCGGGAGGACGCGGGAAAGTTGTTCACCGGCTTTCTGCTTCTCCTCGGACTGGTTGCCAGTGTTTTCCTGGTCTTCAGCGACAACCTCCATCTGATCCGTGTCGGCTTGGTCGCGGCCCTGTGGGCGGCCGCCATCGGCGCCCTGGCGGCCACGCGTTATCGCAGGGAGGCGGCCATCGACAAGGCGAAAGTGGGTGACCTCCAGAAGGTCTACCAACTCCAGCTCGAGCGCGAGGTTGCTGCCCGCCGCGAGTACGAACTCGGCGTGGAGACCCGGGTCCGCCACGAGGTGGGCGCCGACGCCACCGAGATGGCCGCGCTGCGTGCCGAACTCACCGTCCTGCGCGAGAGCCTGCAGCGTCTCTTCGACGGCGACCTGCCCTTCGAACGCCCGGCCCTGCGTGCGGATGCCGTTCGTGTCCAAGAACTTCCGGGCCGGGACGCCGAGCCGACCGCCGAAGCGGCGAATGATAGCTGGCCGGATGCCGATCCGTGGGACCCGTGGTCGTCGCCCGATCAGCCCGAGGACGACGAGGACCCGCGCGCCCGCATGTCCCCCAAGGTCGACCCGGCCCACCCGGAGGCGCCCGCCTTCGCGACCCCCTTCGACGACCCGGTCACCGCCGAGACCTCGGTCATCACCGACGCCATGCGCGCCGACTATGAGGCCGGGCTCGCCGCCGAAGCCGCCGAAGCGAATTCGGCCACCGAGACCCCGAAGCCGGAGCCGGCCAACGACTCCCGGCCCGCGGACTCCCTCACCAATCTCGGCGACAAGGGCGACGCCAAGAAGGTCGACGACAAGGTCGACGGCAACGCCCCCCTCCCGCGCCTGGCTCCCGATCCGGCCCCGATCGCCCCGGTCGGCCGTGCCACCGCCCGTCGCCGTCGCCGTGGTGACGACCCCGACCCGCAGGGCACCCACCGGCTCTCGGTCGCCGAGATCATGGCGAACCTGAAATCCGAGAACGCGAACTAGCGCCCGTCCGCCGGAGTTGCCTATCCCACATACAGTGGCTCCGGCGAATGGGCGGCGATATCCTCGCCGAGTAACGTCCGGTACCCGCAAGGCGGGACTGGAACGACTTTCGAGAGGACAAAGTGACCTCGGACAAGGATGTCTGGAGTGATCCTGCGCCCGCACGACTGACGGTGGGAATCGTCTCGGCGGGACGCGTCGGATCCGCGCTGGGCGCGGCACTCGAGCGTGCCGGTCATGTCGTATTCGGGGTATCCGCGATTTCGGATGCCTCGCTGCGCCGTGCCGCCACGCGCCTGCCGGATTCCCAGGTCCTGCCCGCCGAGGACGTGGCCGCCCGCAGCGAACTGCTGATCCTGGCCGTGCCGGACAGCGAATTGGCCGCTCTGGTGGCCGGTTTGGCGGCGGCGAACGCGGTCCGCCCGGGCACCATCGTGGCGCACACCTCGGGCGCGAACGGTGTGGGAATCCTCGCGCCGCTCACCGCGCTGGGCGCGCTGCCGCTGGCCATCCACCCGGCCATGACCTTCACCGGCCACGACGAGGACGTCGCGCGGCTGGCCAATGCCTGCTTCGGCGTCACCGCCGCCGACGACATCGGCTACGCCATCGCGCAGTCGCTGGTGATCGAGATGGGCGGCGAGCCGGTGCGGGTCTCGGAGGAGAACCGGACCCTCTATCACGCCGCCCTCGCGCACGGCAGCAACCATCTGGTGACCTTGATCGTGGATGCCGTCGAGGCCCTGCGCGCCGCGCTCTCGGGTCCGGGCCTGCTGGGCCAGCAGGCCATCGACGAGCAGCCGAACGGGCTGGCCGAGCGCATGCTCGCACCGCTGGCCTCGGCCGCGCTCGACAACGCGCTGCGCCGCGGCCCGGCCGCGCTGACCGGTCCGGTGGCCCGCGGTGACGTGGCCGCGGTGGCCGCGCACCTGAATGCGCTCGAGGCCCTGAATCCCCGTCTGGCCGCCGGGTATCGCGCCCAGTCGCTGCGTTCGGCCGAGCGTGCCCAGACCAATCCCGACCTGATCGATCTGCTGGAAGGACCCCGGCCCGGCGGTCAGGCCTGGAGGAGGCAGCGAAGCGTAACCACGGAAGGCCCCGATGGGCCGGAGAAAGGACTCTGACGCCCATGGACCCCAAGCTGATCGGCTCGTACAAGCGCGGCGAACTGACCGTGCACCACGATCCGGCCGTCATGACCAAGGTCGTCAAGGCCCTGAAGTCGGTCGGCCGCCGGGTCGCGCTGGTGCCGACCATGGGTGCGCTGCACGAGGGCCACCTGGAGCTGGTGCGGCTGGCGAAGCTGACCAACACCACGGTCATCGTGTCGATCTTCGTGAACCCGCTGCAGTTCGGCGCGAACGAGGATCTCGACAAGTACCCGCGCACCCTGGACGCCGATGTCGAGCTGCTGCGCGGTGAGGGCGTCGAGCTGGTGTTCGCGCCGAGCGCCAAGGACATGTACCCGTTCGGCCCGCGCACCACCGTGCAGGCCGGTCCGTTCGGCGACATCCTCGAGGGCGCGACCCGGCCGGGCCATTTCTCCGGCGTGCTGACCGTGGTCTCGAAGCTGTTCAACGTCTGCCAGCCGCACGAGGCGTTCTTCGGCGAAAAGGATTACCAGCAGCTGGCTCTGATCCGGCAGATGGTCGTCGACCTGAACATGGACGTGAAGATCGTGCCAGCGGCCACCGTCCGCGAGGCGGACGGCTTGGCCCTGTCCTCCCGCAACCGGTACCTGAGCGCCGAGGAGCGCGAGCTGGCCACCACCCTGTCGGCCGCGCTGCTGGCCGGTCGGCACGCCGCGGGCCGGGGTCCGGAGGCCGTGCTCGAGACAGCTCGGGCGATTCTGGATCTGGCCCCCGACATCAAGGTCGACTATCTGGCCCTGCGCGGTTCCGACTTCTCCGACCAGTGGCCCAGCGGCAATGCCCGCCTGCTGGTCGCGGCCCGGGTCGGCACCACCCGCCTGATCGACAATATGCCCGTCTCCATCGGCAAGCCCCTCGACGGCCTGCCCACCGTTCCCGACCAGCCTGCCCAGGCATCTCTCTAGGAGGGCGACGACGATGTTGCGCACCATGATGACGTCGAAGATCCACCGCGCCACGGTGACTCACGCCGATCTGCACTACGTGGGCTCGGTGACGGTGGACCAGGATCTGCTGGACGCCGCCGACCTGCTCGAGGGCGAGAAGGTCTCGATCGTGGACATCACCAACGGGGCCCGCCTCGAGACCTACGTGATCGCGGGCGAGCGCGGTTCCGGCGTGATCGGAATCAACGGCGCCGCAGCGCATCTCGTGCATCCGGGCGACCTGGTCATCCTCATCGCCTACGGCATGCTGGATGCCGCGGAGCTGAAGGACTATGCCCCGCACGTGGTCTTCGTCGACGAGCGCAATCGCCCGATCGAGCTCGGCACCGATCCGGCGCACGCCCCGGAGGGGTCGGACCTGATCTCCCCGCGCTCGCTCACCATGGCCTGAGCGGCGGGCGGGGATGCTGCTCTGTATCGATGTCCGCAACACCAGCATCGAGCTTGGCCTGTTCTCCGGAAGCGGGGACCACGCGAAGCTGGTGCGGCAGTGGCGGACGCACACCAATCCACTGCTGACCGCCGACGAGTTCGCGTTGCAGGTGCGCGGCCTGATCGGCGCGGACGCCGAGCAGGTGGTGGGCGTCTCGGCGCTGTCCACGGTGCCGCCGGTGCTGCGCGAGCTACGCGAGATGCTGTCGCGCTATTGGGGCCATGTCCCGCACGTGCTGGTGGAACCCGGTGTGCGCACCGGTATTCCGCTGCTGGTGGACAACCCCAAGGAAGTCGGCGCCGACCGCATCGTGAATTGTCTTGCGGCGTATCACCGTTTCCAGTCACCGGCCATCGTGGTGGATTTCGGCACCGCGATCTGTGTGGATCTGGTGTCGGCCAAGGGTGAATTCCTGGGCGGCAGTATCGCTCCGGGCGTGGAGATTTCAACGGAGGCGCTGATCGCGCGCAGCGCGCTGCGTCGGGCCGAGCTGACCCGCCCGCGTTCGGTGGTGGGCAAGAACAGCATGGAATGTCTGCAGTCGGGCGCTATTTTCGGTTTCGCGGGCCTGGTGGACGGCCTGATCGACCGTATTCGCGATATCGACGCGTTTTCCGGCGACGATGTGGCGGTGGTGGCCACCGGCGCCACCGCGCCGTTGATCGTGCCGGAGTCGGAGACCATCGAGCACCACGAACCGCATCTGACTCTGGACGGTCTGCGCCTGGTCTACGAGCGCAATCAGCAGCGCCGGGCTCGCGCGGACGCCCGGCCCTGAACGGACCGGCTGGAATAAAAGTGATGCAGTCGTCGCCGGGAGGCCCTGTTGAATCCCGGCGTCCCTCTGTTAGGCTCGCCGACGTGTATTCCCGCGTGAGCACCCAGGAGTGTTGTCGAGGCTGATTCGCCTCGACGGTCGTCGAGGCTTCGTATAGCCCCCGACCACTTTCACATTTCTTGGAGTTTCGCTCATGCGTTCCTCTGTTTTTTCCCTACCTGTCGACGCCCCGGTCTCGCGCCTGCTGCCCGAGGTCACCGAGCGGGCCACCGCCTCCGCCCTGCCCACCCGGCTGCGCCCGGCCGACCTGCTGCGCCTGACCGACGAGGGCGCCCAGGACGTGCTGGAGGGCCGCTACGACCACCTGCTGCCCGAGGACGGCCTCTGGCCCACCGAAAACCGCTGGGCGGCAAGGCTCGTCGCCGATGACGAGGTGGACATCTGGCTGATCAGCTGGGTCGAGGGGAAATACACCGAGCTGCACGACCACGCCGGCTCGCTGGGCGCGCTGACCGTGCTCTCCGGCGCGCTCTCGGAATACCGCTGGAACGGCCGGGAGCTGCGCCGCCGCACCCTCACCGCGGGTGATCAGGCCTCCTTCCCGCTCGGCTGGGTGCACGACGTGGTGCGTGCCCCGGCCGCAGAAGCCGGAATCACCGGCCCGCTGAATCCCACCTTGAGCGTCCACGCTTATTCACCGCCGCTGACGGCCATGTCCTATTACGAGGTCACCGGCCACGGCACCCTGCGGCGCACCCGTTCCGTCCTCACCGACCAGCCCGAAGGCGAACTCGAATGACCCACTTGACGATCGACGGCATGCTCGCCCACGCCCGGCAGCAGCTGCGCCGGGTGCTCCCGATCGAATTGCCGCAGGCCATCGCGCGCGGTGCGATTCTGGTGGATATTCGCCCGCAGGCGCAGCGCCTGCGCGAGGGCACCCTGCCGGGCGCGCTGGTCATCGAACGCAATGTCCTGGAATGGCGTTTGGATCCGTCCAGTTCCGCGCGTCTGGCCATGGCCGAACACCACGATGTGGAATGGATCATCGTCTGCTCGGAGGGTTACACCTCGAGCCTGGCCGCGGCCTCCTTGCAGCAGCTGGGACTGCGTCGCGCCACCGACCTCGAGGGCGGATATCAGGCCCTGAAAAAGGCGGGCCTGCTGACCGTCGCGGCCTCCGCCCCGCACTTCGAACGAGAGGTCGCGACTCTCGCCTGGCTGTAAAGCTCCGACTCGGGGTAGCCGAAGGGCGGCGGATCAAATCGATTTCCGCCGCAAGATAGGCTAAGGATCCGTGAGCGCCTCCAACCCCTCTTCTCCCGCAAGCACCACTGTTCCCGCTGGCCAAAAGCGTGCCGCGGCGGCTGTCGTGGAGCACGATGTCCCCGAGCAGATGCGGATTCGCCGGGAGAAGCGCGAGCGGTTGCTGGCCGAGGGCCGTGAGGCTTACCCGGTGGTGGTGAACCGTACCCACACCCTCGCTGAAATTCGCGAGGCTTACCCGGATCTGGCCCCCGATACCCAGACCGGTCAGCTGGTCGGGATCGCGGCCCGCGTCATTTTCGTCCGCAATACCGGAAAGCTGTGTTTCGCCACCCTGCAGGACGGTGACGGCACCAAGCTGCAGGCGATGATCAGCCTCAACGGTGTCGGCGCGGAGTCGCTGGCGGCCTGGAAGGCCGATGTGGACCTCGGTGACTTCGTCTATGTGCACGGCGAGGTGATCGCCTCGCGCTCGGGCGAATTGAGCGTCATGGCCGATTCATGGGAGATGGCCGCGAAGTCGCTGCGCCCGCTGCCGGTCGCGCACAAGGAGATGAACGAGGAGTCCCGTGTCCGTCAGCGCTATGTGGACCTGATCGTGCGGCCCGAGGCCCGCGAGATGGCCCGCACCCGCGTCGCCGCCGTGCGCGCGCTGCGAAACGCCTTGGAGCGCAGGGGATTCCTCGAGGTCGAGACCCCGATGCTGCAGACCATCCACGGCGGCGCGGCGGCCCGCCCCTTCGCCACCCACTCCAACGCGCTCGATATGGAACTGTTCCTGCGCATCGCGCCGGAGCTGTTCCTGAAGCGTTGCGTGGTGGGCGGCATCGAGAAGGTCTTCGAGATCAACCGGAACTTCCGTAACGAGGGCGCGGACTCCACCCATTCGCCCGAGTTCGCAATGTTGGAAACCTACGAGGCGTACGGCACCTACGATGATTCCGCGACCATGATGCGGGAATTGATCCAGGAAGTCGCACAGGAGGTCTACGGAACGCAGGTGGTGACGCTTGCGGACGGCACCGAATACGACCTGTCCGGCGAGTGGGCGACTGTCGAGATGTACCCGTCGCTGTCCGAGCAGATCGGTGTCGAGGTCACGCCGGAAACGACGGTCGAGGAATTGCTGGCACTCGCCGATCGGGTCGGTCTGGAAATTCCCGAGGGCAAGGGCTATGGCCACGGCAAACTGGTCGAGGAACTCTGGGAGCACGTCTACGGCGACAAGCTCTACGCGCCGACTTTCGTGCGGGACTTCCCGGTTGAGACATCGCCGCTGACGCGCCAGCATCGGAGCAAGCCCGGGGTTACCGAGAAGTGGGACCTGTACGTGCGCGGCTTCGAACTCGCCACCGGCTATTCCGAACTCGTGGATCCGGTCATCCAGCGTGAACGGTTCATGGATCAAGCGCGTTTGGCCGCGGCCGGCGATGACGAGGCCATGCGTCTGGACGAGGACTTCCTCGCCGCGATGGAGCACGGTATGCCCCCCACAACCGGAACCGGTATGGGTATCGATCGTTTGCTGATGGCCCTGACTGGCCTGGGAATCCGGGAAACGATACTCTTTCCAATTGTGCGTCCGGCAGCCCGTTAGTTCTCCGGATTGCATTTCCGGGGCTAGTTCTGGGACTATCGGAATTAGCGGTATTCTGGCGTCGGGTAATCGGCCTGACTATGCGGGTCGCACGATTTCGAGAGGACGTTCATCTCATGGCAAAGAAGGTCACCGTTAGCTTGATCGACGATGTCGACGGTGAGTCCATCGCGGAGGAGACCATCGAGTTCGCTATCGATGGCGTCTCCTACGAGATCGACTTGTCCACCGACAACGCGGCCAAGCTTCGGGAAGGTCTGGAGACCTGGGTTTCCGCCGCTCGGCGCGTGAGCGGGCGGCGTCGTACCAAGGTGGCCGGTGCTCCGGCCGCGGGTCCGAAGAACCGGGTGTCGATCGATCGCGAACAAAGCGCGGCCATTCGTGAATGGGCGCGCCGGAATGGCCACAAGGTGTCCGCTCGGGGTCGTATCTCGGCTGACATCACCGAGGCTTACAACAAGGCCGCATCTAAGAACTAGTTGTCCGACTAGTCGCCGATTCGACTGCCGTCCGGGTGTTCGTGCGAACCCGGGCGGCAGTGGTTTATTCATACGCTTTGCGTATAACACCAAGATCAAGTCATGGAACTTTCCGTCGCGTCCTCGGAAAACCAGTAGCCTGGGCCCCGCGTGATCTTGCTCGTGCCGGGGTCGCCAGGCACCATTGAGACGTGCGGACGATGTCACTGGCTGGATGTAGAGAAGAGGTATCGGCGCAGTGACCGCATTCCACGGTTCCTTCCTTCGAGTCAAGGATCAAGAGGGACGCCAGCACGAGCTGATGCTGTCCCCTGACCAGCCCCGCATCACCATCGGGCGCTCACCGCAGGCCGACCTGTCGCTGTTCTGGGACGTGGAGGTCTCGCGCCTGCACGCCACCGCCGAATATCTGGGCGCGCACTGGACGATCGTGGACGACGGCCTTTCTCGCAACGGCACTTTCGTCAATGGGGATCGCCTGGTCGGCCGGCATCGGCTGCAGCCCGGGGACGTCATCCGGATGGGCACCTCGCGCGTCACCTTCCACGATTTCAGCGGCGCCGCAGGCGATGTCACCCAGACCTCCACCGGCGGTCTGCCAACCCTGCGCTCCCTCACCGAAACTCAGCGGTCGGTCCTCATCGCCCTGTGCCGCCCTCTGCGTGGCAACGACGGTTTCGCCTCACCCGCCTCGAATCAGCAGATCGCGGCGGAACTCTTCCTCAGCGTCGACGCCATCAAGACCCATTTGCGCGCCCTGTTCGCCAAGTTCGGGGTCGAGGACCTGCCCCAGAACCAGAAGCGGGTCCGCCTGGCCAATCTGGCCATGCAGTCGGGCGTCATCTCCGAACGCGACCTCTGAGACTTCGCCGCATGCGTGCGAGCTTCTGAGCCATGGGTTTCCGCGCCCGCCGGCGATTGACTGGATGTAGTCGATCACCCGGGAGAACGCGGGTGGCGGATCCAGTCAGGAGAGAACGATGTTCGCATTTCGCACCGCCGCCCTGGTCGCGGCGACGCTGACCACCGGGCTGATCGCCGGCGTGTTCTACGCCTACGCGACCTCGGTCATGGGGGCTTTGCATCGGTCCGACGACCGCACCTTCGTCGATGTCATGCAGAAGATCAACGTGGTCATCATCAACCCGTGGTTCATGCTCGGGTTCATGGGCACGGTCGGCTTCACCGTGCTCGCCGCGGCGCTGCATCTGGGCAAGAGCAACCGGACCACACTGATCTGGATCGGTGTCGCGTTGCTGCTCAATGTGATCGCCTTCTTCGTCACCTCGGGCCTGAACGTCCCGCTCAACAACCAGCTCTCCAATGCCGGTGACGTGGGGCAGATCGGTGATCTGGCGGCGGTGCGCGCCCAGTTCGAAAGCTCGTGGGTGACTTGGAACATCGTGCGCGCGGTCGTCCACACCCTGGCCTTCCTGGTGCTGATCGGCGCCCTGTTCGTGGCGGGCATGCAGCATGCGAAGGCGAGCGCCCTGGCCGGGTCCGCTCCGGCTCGCCCCGGGGTCTCGTCCGCGCAGCCCGGATTCTCGCAGGTTCCGGGCGCCTACCCGGCCCCGGTCTACGCCCCGACCAAGCCTTTCGCGGCCGCCCCGGCGCAACAGTTCGCGCCCACCCCGCAGCAGCCGGGATCCGCTTCCGGACAGCAGTGATCGGAGTTCCGTTCCGGCGGTGGCCGGGACCCGTCGTGCGGCATCGCAAGCCGCCTGCGGGTCTCGGCCACCGCCGTTTTCCTGTGCTGGAACAAGTTGCAGAACTTACCGGCCAGTAAGCCATCCTCCGTGCTTGTTTTCCGATTAGGTTTCGGGAACGCGTTCTAATTTGGGAGGGAACATGCAGGGGATGCCCATGCGTCGAACGCCAGGATCGCTGCTGATCATCGCGGTGCTGGCGGTCTTGGGGATAGCCATGAGCGGGACCGCCCGGGCGGAATACCCGGTCACTTTCAACTTCTTCGCGGGCATCCCGTACGAGCTCACCAATCCCGGGGGCTCGCTGCCCGGGGCCAACGACTGGGCCTGCAAGGTGACGGCCGCGCATCCCGACCCTGTGGTGCTCATCCACGGCACGGCGGGTGGCGCGCAGACCAATTGGGGCGCGTACGCCCCGCTGCTGGCCAACCAGGGCTACTGCGTCTACGCGCTGACCTACGGCAGCCTGGACGTGCCCTGGCCGCTCTCGGCCATGGGCGGCATGAAGCCGATCCCCGAAAGCGCCGCCCAGCTGGCCGCTTTCGTGGACCGCGTGCTGACCGCGACCGGCGCGGCCAAGGTGGACTTCGTGGCCCACTCGCAGGGCAACACGGTCGGCGACTACTACATCAAGCGCCTCGGCGGGCACGGCAAGGTGGACAAGTTCGTGGCCATCGCCCCGCCCTGGCTGGGCATCTTCGGTGACCAGATGAACGTGATGCGCGAGTTCGGGCACCGGCTCGGCGTGGACGCCGACACCGTCGACAGCATTCCGACCATGAGCGCCATCTGCCAGGCGTGCCCCGAGATGCTCGGGAACTCGTCCTTCATCAACGCCTTGAACGCCGACGGCGTCTACGACCCCACGGTCACCTACACCAATCTGGCCTCCAACTTCGACGAGGGCGTCTTCCCGTCCGTCGCCCTGGTGCCCGGGCCCAATGTCACCAATGTGCTGATGCAGGACGGCTGCGCCACCGACTTCTCCGACCACCTGGCCATCGCCGGCAGCCACCGCGCGGCCATGGTCGCCCTCAACGCCTTGGATCCCGAGCACCGGAATCCGGTGCCCTGCGAGTTCGTTCCGCCCTTCACCGGGTAGCCGATCCGCCCAGATTTCGGGATTGACCGGTGTGTTCGCTGTGGGCGTAGCCCAAACGGAAACGGACCGCGCAACTGCCCCGTTATGACTGAATGAGTCGTACTGAGGCCCGTTCGCAATAGGGTGGACGGACGACGTGCGTGACCCCCGGCAACTAGAGTGGAGTCGGGGGATGCAACCCCAGGGCTTCATGGCAGGCTGGCGACCAGAAGGGCAGCACAGGGTCTGAAGCGCCGGATGCCGTAGATGGCGGAGCAGGAGAGTGAGGGAGCGATGTTCGAGAGGTTCACCGACCGCGCGCGGCGGGTCGTTGTCCTGGCCCAAGAAGAGGCCCGGATGCTCAACCACAACTACATCGGCACCGAGCACATCCTGCTGGGCCTGATCCACGAGGGCGAGGGTGTCGCGGCGAAGTCGCTGGAATCCCTGGGCATCTCGCTGGAGGGTGTGCGGTCGCAGGTCGAGGAGATCATCGGTCAGGGCCAGCAGGCCCCGTCCGGTCACATTCCCTTCACCCCGCGCGCCAAGAAGGTGCTGGAGCTGTCGCTGCGTGAGGCGCTGCAGCTCGGCCACAACTACATCGGCACCGAGCACATCCTGCTCGGCCTGATCCGCGAGGGTGAGGGCGTCGCGGCGCAGGTGCTGGTCAAGCTGGGCGCGGATCTCAACCGCGTGCGTCAGCAGGTCATCCAGCTGCTGTCGGGTTACCAGGGCAAGGAGCCGGTCGAGGGTTCCGGTTCGCGCGGCGAGCAGGGCACCCCGTCCACCTCGCTGGTGCTGGACCAGTTCGGCCGCAACCTGACCCAGGCCGCCCTCGAGGGCAAGCTCGACCCGGTCATCGGCCGCTCGAAGGAAATCGAGCGCGTCATGCAGGTGCTGAGCCGCCGCACCAAGAACAACCCGGTCCTGATCGGTGAGCCCGGCGTCGGTAAGACCGCCGTCGTGGAGGGTCTCGCCCAGGCCATCGTCAACGGCGAGGTGCCGGAGACGCTCAAGGACAAGCAGCTCTACACCCTCGACCTGGGGTCCCTGGTCGCGGGCAGCCGCTACCGCGGTGATTTCGAGGAGCGCCTGAAGAAGGTGCTCAAGGAGATCAACACCCGCGGCGACATCATCCTGTTCATCGACGAGCTGCACACCCTGGTGGGTGCGGGCGCGGCCGAGGGCGCGATCGACGCGGCCTCGATCCTCAAGCCCAAGCTGGCTCGCGGTGAGCTGCAGACCATCGGCGCGACCACCCTCGACGAGTACCGCAAGTACATCGAGAAGGACGCCGCCCTCGAGCGCCGGTTCCAGCCGGTGCAGGTGGGCGAGCCGACGGTCGAGCACACCATCAATATTTTGAAGGGTCTGCGCGATCGGTACGAGGCGCACCACCGCGTCTCCATCACCGACGGTGCTCTCGTTGCGGCTGCCACCCTGGCCGACCGCTACATCAACGACCGCTTCCTGCCGGACAAGGCGATCGACCTCATCGACGAGGCGGGCGCGCGCATGCGCATCCGCCGGATGACCGCGCCGCCGGACCTGCGCGAATTCGACGACAAGATCGCCGAGGCGCGCCGGGAGAAGGAGTCCGCGATCGACGCGCAGGACTTCGAGAAGGCCGCGCGCCTGCGCGACAAGGAGAAGCAGCTCGTCGCCAAGCGGGCCGAGCGCGAAAAGCAGTGGCGCTCCGGTGATCTGGACGTCGTGGCCGAGGTCGACGACGAGCAGATCGCGGAAGTGCTGGCCAACTGGACCGGTATCCCGGTGTTCAAGCTCACCGAGGAGGAGACCACCCGTCTGCTCCGCATGGAGGACGAGCTGCACAAGCGGATCATCGGCCAGGAGGACGCGGTCAAGGCCGTGTCCAAGGCCATCCGCCGTACTCGCGCCGGTCTGAAGGATCCGAAGCGTCCCTCGGGCTCGTTCATCTTCGCCGGTCCGTCCGGTGTCGGTAAGACCGAGCTGTCGAAGGCGCTGGCGAACTTCCTGTTCGGCGAGGACGACGCGCTCATCCAGATCGACATGGGCGAGTTCCACGACCGCTTCACCGCCTCGCGTCTGTTCGGTGCCCCTCCGGGCTACGTGGGCTACGAAGAGGGCGGCCAGCTCACCGAAAAGGTGCGGCGCAAGCCGTTCTCGGTGGTGCTGTTCGACGAGATCGAGAAGGCGCACCAGGAGATCTACAACACCCTGTTGCAGGTGCTCGAGGACGGCCGCCTGACCGATGGTCAGGGTCGCACGGTCGACTTCAAGAACACCGTCCTGATCTTCACCTCGAACCTCGGTACCTCCGACATCTCGAAGGCGGTCGGCCTCGGCTTCGCCCAGAGCAATGTCGAGGGCTCGAACTACGAGCGGATGAAGCTCAAGGTCAACGACGAGCTGAAGAAGCACTTCCGGCCCGAGTTCCTCAACCGTATCGACGACGTGATCGTGTTCCACCAGCTCACTCAGGACCAGATCATCCAGATGGTCGACCTGATGATCGGCCGCGTCGCCAACCAGCTGAAGAACAAGGACATGGAGATCGAGCTGTCGGAGCAGGCCAAGAGCCTGCTGGCCAAGCGCGGATTCGACCCCGTGCTCGGCGCCCGCCCGCTGCGTCGCACCATTCAGCGCGAGATCGAGGACCAGCTGTCGGAGAAGATCCTCTTCGGCGAACTGGGCCCCGGCCAGGTCGTGGTGGTCGATGTCGAGGGTTGGAACGGCGAAGGCCAGGGCGAGAGCGCGAAGTTCACCTTCTCGCCCAAGGCCAAGCTGACCAAGAAGACCGACGCCGCCGAGGACAAGCCGGTCGCCGCCCTCGCGGGTGACGCCCCGGCCGCCTCCGGCGAGTAAGGCTCAGCGAGACAACGGAAGCCCCGCTTCTCCTTCGGGAGGAGCGGGGCTTCCGCGTTGTCCGGGAAGGAAATTCGGTGGCGGTCCGATCGGGTTATCGCCGATGCTCGGAGGACCGAGCGGAAGGATCACATGCTTACCGATGATCAGATCACCGGGTTCATCACCGATGGATTCGTGAAGGTGGACCGGGCCTTTTCGGCCGAGACCGCCGCCGCGGGGCGCGAAATTCTCTGGCGTGGAACGGGATGCGACCCCGATGATCCGTCGACCTGGACCAAGCCGGTCATCCGGCTGTGGGATTACTCCGACGAGCCCTTCGAGCGGGCCGTGACCGCGCCCGCGCTGCGGGAAGCCTTCGACCAGTTGGTGGGTCCCGGCCGCTGGCTGCCCCGGAAGAGCCTGGGCAGCTGGCCGATTCGCTTCCCGAGCCCGGAACCGCCCGGCGACGACGGCTGGCACGTCGACGTGAGCTTCCAGGGCGACGCCGCGCTCGACGACTTCCTGAGCTGGCGGCTCAACGTCTTCTCCAAGGGCCGCGCGCTGCTCATGCTGTTCCTGTTCTCGGATGTCGGACCCGACGACGCCCCGACTCGCATCCGGGTCGGCTCGCATCAGCGGCTGGCTCCGGTCCTGGAGCCCTTCGGCGAGGCGGGCACCACCATGTTCGATCTGCACGAGTTCTACACCGACAGCGCCGATCTCCCCGAGGCCATCGCCACGGGCCGGGCCGGCGATGTGTACCTGTGCCATCCGTTCCTGATCCACGCCGCCCAGCCACATCGTGGCCGGACTCCGAAGTTCATGGCGCAGCCGCCGCTGCTGCTTCGTGAGCCGTGCGTCCTGGAGCGTCCCGACGGCGCGTATTCGCCGGTGGAACAGGCGATTCGGCAGGGCCTGGGATACAAGCGAAACCTACGGTGAGCCGTAAGGACCCGAGCGTACGGTGGACGGCGTCCGACATCGTCCAGCTCGGGGGAGCCGATGACCAATCCTGATCTCACACTCATAGCCGTCCTGCTGGACCGCTCCGGTTCCATGCAGTCGATCAAGTCCGATACCGAGGGCGGGTTCGCCGCCTTCATGGAGCAGCAGCGCGAGGTGCCCAACCGGATCGAGGTGACGCTCGCGCAGTTCGATACCGAATACGAACTGGTGTACGCGAATCGGCCGCTGGCGCAGGTACCGCCGTTGAACCTGCAGCCGCGCGGCATGACGGCGCTCTATGACGCGGTGGGCCGCGTGATCACCGATGTGGGGACGGAACTGTCCGGCCGGCCGGAGCAGGACCGGCCGGGTACCGTCATCATCGTGGTCCTCACCGACGGTCACGAGAACTCCAGCCGCGAGTGGAGCCACGCCGCGGTGAAGGCCCTCATCACGCAGCAGCAGGACGAATGGAAGTGGAACTTCCTGTTCCTGGGCGCGAATATGGACGCCGTCGAGATCGGCGCCCAGATGGGCTTCTCACCCAAGCAGTCCATCACCTACGCCGCCGCGCCGCAGGGTGTTTCGGGCGTCTTCCGTGCCGCGTCGGCCTACTCGGCCCGCCTGCAGGCCCCGCCCGCGCCGGGCGGCATGCCCGATGCCGGATTCACCGATGAGGAACGCGAGCAGTCGAATCCCGGTCGTTGATCACTGCCAGCCCGGGCGCACCAGGCCGGACTCGTAGGCCATGACGACCAGTTGAGTGCGGTCCCGGGCGTTGAGCTTGACCAGGATTCGGCTGACATGGGTGCGGGCGGTGGCGGGGCTCATGTAGAGCCGCTCGGCGATCTCGGCATTGGTGAGGCCCTCGGCGACGAGGGTCATGACCTCGCGTTCCCGGTCGGTGAGTTCGGAGAATTCGGCGGTGGGAGCGGGTTTGGCGTGCGAGGCGAATTCCTCGACCAGGCGTCTGGTGACGCTGGGGGACAGCAGCGCGTCGCCGCCGGCCACCACGCGCACGGCCTTGACGAGATCGGCCGGCTCGGTGTGTTTGACCAGGAAGCCGGTGGCTCCGGCGCGCATGGCCTCGAAGACGTATTCGTCGAGTTCGAAGGTGGTCAGGACGACCACCTTGACCGCGGCCAGGGCCGGATCGGCGGCGATGACGCGGGTGGCGGCCAGGCCGTCCAGCACCGGCATGCGAATGTCCATGAGGACGACATCGGGAATCAGCTCGCGGGTCAGTTCGACGGCGCGCTCGCCGTTCTCGGCCTCGCCCACCACCTCGACGTCGTCCTGCGCGCCGAGCAGTGCGACGAAGCCGGCCCGCACCAGCGCCTGATCATCGGCGATCACGACCCGGACGGCCATGCGCACCTCCTCGCTCGAATTGTTCGCTCACGCAGCCGGTTCGGGTCGTGACAGATGGGTGGGCAGCCGGGCCCGGACCCGGAAACCGCCGTCCGCCTTGGGTTCCGCGGAGAGATTCCCGCCCAGTGCGTGAGCGCGTTCGGTCATGCCCGTGATGCCGTGCCCGCCGGTCGGGGACTGCGGCGCGGGCTGACGGGTGGGGCGGGTGTTGTCGATGGTCAGTTGCAGCCGTTCGGCCGCATAGTGCACGGTGACCAGCACACTCGCGCCCGGCGCGTGCCGCACCACATTGGTGAGCGACTCCTGCACAATGCGCGCCGCGGCCACATCCACCACCGCCGGCAGCCGCCGCGGCCCGCCGGTCACCATGGTGTGCACCACCAGTCCGGCCGCCCGGGCGGGGCCGGTGAGCTTGTCCAGATCGGTGATCCCGATGGTGGGGGTGGTGGGCGCGGCCACGGTGGCGGTGCCGCCGCGAATGGAGCGCAGCAGCGCGTTCACCTCGCCGAGCGCGTCCTTGCTGGCGGTCTTGATGGCGGCCAGCGCGGTGGCGGCCTGTTCGGGTTTGCGGTCCAACAGTTCCAGCGCGACCGAGGACTGCACATTGATGAGCGAGAGGCTGTGCGCGAGCACATCGTGCAACTCGCGCGCGATGGCCAGCCGCTCCTCGGTGACCCGCTGCTCGCGTTCGGCCAATTCCAGTGCGCGCTCGGCCTGTTCGCGTTCCCGCTGGGCCTGTTCACTGCGCCGGGCGGACTCGGCCCGCTGCCTGCGCGCGGTCATGGCGGCGTTGCGCTGGCGGATACCCTCGGCGCCGGCGGCGAGCACGAAAAGCCAGGCCAGTAAACCGAATTCCTGCCAGCTGTCGGTGTGGTAGCCGCACCAGCCGGGCACCGGCCACACCATGAGCAGATAACCGACGGCGACGAACGGATATGTGTACCAACGGGATCCGGTGAGCGCGGCGCAGATGAAGGCGATGACCAGCGAAACGAAGATCGGCCCGTACCCGTAACCGGCCAGCAGGTACGCGACGGCGGTGGCGAGCGTTCCGTAGAACACCTGCAGCGGGTAGCGGCGGCGCAGGATCAGCAGCGCCGGACCGGCGATGAGCAGCGCATACCCGAACACGTCGAGTTCGCGGGCCACGTTCTGGTGGTGGTTGGCGAGGGTGCCGAAACCGAGCTGTATCGCCCCCACCGCCAGCGCCGGGAGCACATCGCGCCGCCCTAGCCTTCCCCCGCGAAAGTCCATAGCTGCACCGTAGCGCCGTACGCGGGCCGTGGCATGGTGTCGCGCTGAAATACGTCGAGATACGTACGGCGGATCGCGCGCCGGGACGGATTATTTCCCGTCGTCACAGGCGGATCGTCTTACTCATGAACGAAGCGATCGTAGTCACCGACAGGTTGACCAAATGCTACGGCTCCCACACCGCCGTGGACGCCGTGAGCATGACCGTCCGCCGCGGCGAGATCTACGGTTTCCTGGGCCCGAACGGCGCGGGCAAGACGACGACGCTGCGCATGCTGGTCGGACTCATCCGCCCGTCGTCGGGCACCGCCACGGTGCTCGGCAGCCAACTGGGCGATCCGGATACCTTGCGGCGCATGGGCGTTCTCATCGAGGGCCCCGGCTTCTATCCGTATCTCTCCGGCCGGGACAACCTGCGCGTCCTGGCCCGCTATCGGGGAGTCGGCGACGACGCGGTCGCCGAAGCCCTGGACCGCGTCGCCCTGAGCGCCCGCGGCAAGGATAAGTTCCGCACCTATTCGCTCGGCATGAAGCAGCGCCTCGGCGTCGCCGCCGCCCTGCTCGGCCGCCCCGACCTGTTGATTCTCGATGAGCCCACCAATGGCCTGGATCCCGCCGGGATGGCCGAGATGCGGGAGCTCATCACCGGACTCGCCGCCGACGGGCACACTGTCGTGCTGTCCAGTCACCTGCTCAGTGAGGTGCAGGAGATCTGTGATCGCGTCGGCGTGATCTCCGGCGGACGCCTGCTCGTCGAGTCGACGGTGCGGGAATTACGCGGCACGGCATCGCTTTTCGTGCGCGCCGAGCCGCTGAGCGTCGCCTTCCCGGCGGTGCGCGCCGTGGTGGGGGAGCGCTCGGCCCTGGTGACCGCCAATGGAATTCGCGTCGACGCCGGCGCGGCCAAGGCCCCGGTGGTGGCGCGCGCCGTCATCGAGGCGGGCGCGGAGCTGCTCGAGCTGCGCACCGACGAGAAGTCCTTGGAAGAAGTCTTTTTCGAGATGACGGAGACCCCGAAATGACCGACCTGCTCGCCGCCACCAGGGCCGACCTGCTGCGACTGCGCCGCTGGCCCGCCTTCTGGATCGTGCTCGGCACCTGGATCCTGCTGAACCTGACCTTCGCCTACCTGTTCAACTACCTGGCCTACAGCACGGGCAGCAGCACCCGCATGTCCAACGGCCTGCCCCGCGACGTGCTCCTGCAGCAGATGCTGCCCGCGGCGGTCCCGGAGGTGTTCACGCAGGGCATGGCCATGTTCGGGGGTGCGCTCATGCTGGTGCTCGGCGCGCTCGCGGTGGGCAGCGGATACGGCTGGGGCAGCTGGAAAACCGCACTCACCCAAGGGCCTTCGCGGGTGAACGTGATCGGCGCGGTCGTGGTGAGCCTGGCGCTGACGGTGGTCGCGCTGGTGCTGGTCGCCTTCGTGGTCGACACCGGGGTGGCGGCGCTCATCGCGGGGACCCATGGGCAGTCCCTGGCCCTGCCGTCGGTGGGCCGGATAGCGCTCGGAATCGGTTCGGGCTCAGCCATTCTGGGCATGTGGACGTTGGCGGGCGCGGTCATCGGGGCGATCGCCCGGGGTCCCGCGCTGGCGGTCGGCCTGGGACTGGTCTGGGTGCTGGTGGTGGAGAACCTGCTGCGCGGGGTGGCCGCGATCTTCTCGCCGATCCGGGCGATCACCGATCATCTGCCCGGCACGGCGGCGGGCTCGCTGGCGGGTTCGCTGCGCACGGTGACCGGTCCGGCCACGCCCGGGGTGCTCGACGTGCTCTCCCGCGGGGAGTCGCTGCTGGTCCTCGCGGCCTACCTGGCCCTGTTCGCGACGGGCACCGTCTGGCTGATCCGCCGCCGCGACATGGTCTGAATCAGCCTGCGGCGGTGGCGATGACGCCCGCCGCGAGCCGTGCGAGCGCGGACTCGATCTCTTCGGAGGTCAGTCCGCGTTCGCGCTGGTGCCGGTAGACCTCCGCGGCGAGCGGCGCGAGCAGCGCGTCGACCAGGGCGTCCGGTTGCGGCACCCCGGCTTCCACCAGCAGCGAGCGCACATGGACCACCCAGAATTGGTAGGCCCCGGTGCGGAATCGCGCGCCCCCGGTCTCCGCGCCGAGCACCAAATGGGCATGGGTGTCCAGCAATTCGATCATCGCGGCGTAGAACGCGGCCAGCCGTTCGGCGGGCGGCGCGCCCGGCCCGAGCGGCGGCTCCCCGCGCAGCAGCTGTTCCTGCAGCGCCCGCTCGTGCTCGTCGAGCAGGGCGACCGCGATCGAGACCACGTCCGGATACCGCCGATAGAGGGTTCCCCGGCCCACTCCCGCCGCCTTGGCGATGTCGTCCATGGTGATCGTGCGCGGATCGCGGGTCTCGAACAGTTCCGCCGCGGCCGTCAGCACCTTGGCTCGATTGCGGGCGGCGTCGGCGCGTTCGGCGGGCGCGGCCGGGGAATCGTTGAGCATCGGCAGGCCGGGGGTGTTCATGCAGCTCACTGTAGCCTCCGGGGAATAAGTGGACAATCTGTCCGGTTGTGGTCTAGCGTCAGTCACGTAGGCGGACAGAACGTCCGCTTGATCGGAGAGCTACTCATGACCGCACTGCTGCACCTCGACGCCAGCGCCCGCCGCAACTCGGTCAGCCGGCTGCTCGGCATCGCCTTCGCCGACACCTGGAAGGCTGAGCATCCCGAAGGCCGCTACATCCACCGCGATCTGGCCGCCGACCCGATCCCGTTCATCGACGAGGGCTGGACCGAACTGTGCGATCGCGTACTCGCCCACGGCAGCACCAACCTGGACCGCCTGCCCGAACTGGTGAATTCGCCCGCGCAACAGCGAGCCTGGGAGATCGTCGAGCCGCTGCTGGCCGAGGTTCTGGCCGCCGACGTCATCCTCATCGGCACTCCGATGTACAACTACTCGATTCCGGCGGCGCTCAAGGCGTGGCTGGATCAGATCACCTTCCCGCGAATGTCGCTGGCCCCCAGGCGGTTCGTGGTCGTGACGGCGCGTGGCGGCGCGTACTCGCCGGGTGCGCCCAAGGCGATGTACGACTATCAGGAGCGCTATCTGCGCGACTTCTTCGCGGGCCACTTCGCCGTCGACGACACGGTTTTCGCCAATGCCGAACTGGCCAATGCGCGCCACGATCCGGCCCTGCTGCACCTGCGCGACAAGCACGACGTCTCGTTCGCCGCCGCCCTCGACACCGCCCGCAGACTCGCCAAGGAGTCCTGACATGAACTGGCTCGTCCTGGCTTCGGCCGGCGTGGTGGAGATCGCGTGGTCGCAATCCATCAAGCCGACACAGAATTTCACCAAGCCGCTGCCGACGCTGATCTGCTTCGTGCTCGCGGCGGTCGCGGTCTACCTGCTCTCCTGCGCCATGCAATCGCTGCCGGTCGGGACCGCCTACGCCGTCTTCACCGGCATCGGCGCGGTGGGGGCGATCGCGCTGGGGATCCTGGTTCAGAAGGATCCGCTGAGCGCGGGCCGGTTGCTGGCGCTGTCCATGATCATCGGCGGCATCGTGCTCGCTCGGGTCACCAATCCCGAGTGAGCGCGGGTCCGGGCGGTATCGTCGCGCCCCATGGACGTTGCGCCCCTCCGGCCACCCGACCTCGCCGCGCGACCGTTCTTCACGGTCGCCGAGCGCATCATGGCCGCCTCGCCCGCCGAGCTCTACCACCAGTGCACCGGCGGGTTCGGACTCTGGTTCGCCGACCCGGGCTCGGTGCTCATGCGCGCCGCGGTGAACGAGCCGTTCTTCTTCACCGCGGGCGGCGGGCATCCGCACTACGGCAGATTCCTGCGCCTGGAACCCGATCGGCTGGTCGAACTGACCTGGGTCACCAGCGGCACCGAGGGCGCGGAAACCGTGGTCACCCTGGAGCTTTCGGCACACGGCGCGGGCACCGCCCTGCTGCTCACCCACGCCGGGTTCCCCAATGCCGCCACTCGCGACCGCCACGAGAAATCTTGGCCGCGAGTACTCGAGCACTGGGATCAGCGCACCGCGGCGGCGGTCTGAAGCGTAGGTTCGACGCCGTACCCCGGAAGACATCGAAAGGATTGGTATGCCTACACGTACCGCACGCACTGCCTGGTCCGGCGGACTGCAGGACGGGTCCGGTCAGGTGGAGCTGGTCAGCTCCGGCGTCGGTAAATACGACGTCTCCTTCCCGAAGCGCGCCGCCGACAATGCGGACGGCACCACCAGCCCGGAGGAGCTCATCGCCGCCGCGCACTCCTCCTGCTACTCGATGGCGCTGTCGGGTCAGATCGGCAATGCCGGTGGCACCGTCCAGAGCCTGGACACCACCGCCGACGTGACGCTGGGCCCGGATCCGGCGGGCGGCTTCCGCATCTCCAAGATCAAGATCACCGTGATCGGCCGGGCGTCGGGCATCGACGAGGCGGGCTTCCTGGCCGCCGCCGAGGCCGCCAAGGCGGGCTGCCCGGTCTCCAAGGCGCTCAGCGGCGTCGACACCATCGAACTGGACGCCACCTTCGAGGCTTAGCTCATCGGTTCCCGGCTGCCACTTTGGTTAGCCGGGAACTAACCAATTCGTCTATTTCTTGGCCTGAATCGAGCATTGAGCTCGAAATTCGCAACCGAGCCGAATTAGCCTCGCATGTCATGGGCTCATCGTTATCGGTTGGCGCGCCACGGGAAATGGATGCGGCAGATTCGCTGCCGCGCGTCCTCGCGCTCGACGCGGCCCGCGGGATCGCGGTGCTCGGCATGTTCGCGGTTCATGTCGGGCCGCAGCGCGGCATGCCGGGCGCGTCCTGGTTGACGATCTTCGAGGGCCGGTCGGCGGCGCTGTTCGCGGTGCTCGCGGGCGTCTCGCTGGCGCTCATGTCCGGCGGTGCGCAACCCGCCACCGGAATCGCGGCGCGGCGCAGCCTGATTCGCATCGCGATCCGGGCCGTGCTGGTCGCGCTGGTGGGTCTGCTACTGGCGCAACTGCATTCCGGCATCGGAATCATGATCATCCTGACCTACTACGGCCTGTTCTTCCTGCTCGCCCTGCCCGCACTGCGACTGGGCGCCCGAGCGTTGGCGGTGCTCGCCGCGGTGTGGGCGGCGGCCGGGCCGATCGCGTCGTTCGTGATCCGAACTCACCTGCACCAGAACACCTTCGGCGGCAATCCCACCTTCGAGATGTTCACGTCGTGGTCGGGTCTGCGGCAGGCGGGCCAGATCCTGGTGCTCACCGGCGCGTATCCGGCGCTCACCTGGATGCCGTTCCTCTTCGCCGGAATGGCGCTGGGCCGCTGGGGGATTCGCGTCCTGCGGCCGCTGCCGGTGCTCGGCGTCGGTGCCCTGCTGGCGTTGCTCGGCTACGGGGGTTCGTGGCTGGCGCAGCATCCGCTGGGCGGGCGCGAGCAGCTGGTCGACCTGCTCACGCGGGGCATGGCCGAGGCGGGAGTCACGGACTTCGATCCGGGCATGATCATCGACATGACCGGGTTCGGCACGGTCGCCACGACCAGCCCCTGGTGGCTCACCGTCGCCACGCCGCACAGCGGCACCCCGTTCGAGGTGTTCGGCGCGACCGGCGTGGCCTTCCTGGTCATCGGAGCCCTGATGGCGCTGGTGCCGCGGGCCGGAATCGGGTTGCGGCCCTTGATCGCCGCGGGCTCCTGCGCACTGAGCCTCTACATCGCGCAGGTGGTCGCGGTCAGCGTGCTGGTGCCGATCCCGGACGGGAACACGCACGAACTGCCCGGCGGCGTCCACGGCCCGGGCTGGCCGCTACTGCTTCTGCTGGCCGGGGGCTCACTGCTGGCGGCCACGCTGTGGCGGGCGGTATTCCGCCGCGGTCCCGCCGAATGGGTGCTGCACCGGACCGGTGCCGGCCTCACGAACCTGCTGGTGCGCGCGGCTCCCGCCGGTTCGTGAGCGCCCCTGGCCGCCGCTCAGGCGTTCTTGCCCGCCACGTCCATGACGACCTCGAACTCCAGCAGCGACGCGCCGGTGGAGACGGGCTTGCGGGCCTCACCCGCGTGCGCCTCGCGCGCCGGGCCGTCGCGCCAAGCCGCGAAGGACTCCTCGGAATCCCACTGCGTGACAACGAAGTACCGGTTCTCGCCGGCGGTCGGACGCAGCAGCTGGAAGCCCAGGAAGCCGGGCGAATTCTCCACGGCGTGCGCGCGGTGGGCGAACCGCTTCTCCAATTCGGGGCCCGCGCCCTCGGGGACCTCGATTGCGTTGATCTTGACGACTGCCATGGTGGCGACCCTACTCCCCCTGAACATAGGGTCAGTGGATGCTTTATGACGAGGGCGGCACCGGTGTGCCGATCCTGCTGCTGCACGGATTGATGGGCAGCGCCCGCACCTGGCGCGCGCAATTGCCTTGGCTGCGCGAATTCGGGCACCTCTACACGTTCGACGCCGCGGGCCACGGGCGTCCCGCGCCCGAGCACCTCACCACCGAGGCGTTCGTCGCGGATCTGGCCGCGGCGACCGCCGGTATCACCGAACCGATGGTGGTGATCGGTCATTCGATGGGCGGGCTGCACGGGTGGATGTTCACCGCCGCGCATCCGGATCGAGTGCGGGCACTGGTGGTCGAGGACATGGCACCGGACTTCCAGGGCCGCACCGCCGAGAACTGGGCGGCCGTGATTTCGGCGTGGCCGCAGCCGTTTCCGGACGAGGCGGCGGTGCTCGAATTCTTCGGTCCGGTCGCCGGACGCTACTTCCTCGACTCGTTCCTGCACGGCCCCGACGGTTACCGGCTGCACGGTGAGGTGCCGACCTTCCGGGACATCTCCGAGGAGTGGGGCACCCGGGATTTCTGGGCCCAGTGGAAATCCATCACCGTGCCGACGCTGCTGATCGAGGGCGAGCACACCATCACCCCGCCCGGGCAGATGCGGGAGATGGCCGAGGTCCATCCGGACGCCGGGCACGTCGTCATCGCCGATGCGGGCCACCTGGTCCACGACGATCAACCGGCCGCCTACCGGGCCGAAGTCGAGGATTTCCTGCGCCGCGTCATCGTTTGAGGGCGGGTGCCTTCAGTCGGCCGGGGCAACCGTCGTATGCTCGGCTCGACCCAGACTCCTGACGGATGGTGACCCAGATGATCGACTTCTCGATTCCCGCCGACCTTGCTGCCGAACGCGATCGGGTTCGCCGGTTCGTCATCGACAAGATCGTGCCGTTCGAGCGGGATCCCCGCCTGACCGCGCACGGCCCCAATGACGAGCTGCGCCAGGAAATGGTCGAGCTGGCCCGCGCCGAGAAGCTGCTCACCATCCAGGCGCCCGTGGAACTGGGCGGGCGCGGCCTGACCCATGTCGAGCAGGCCGTGCTCTACGAGGCGTCGGGCTGGTCCACCCTCGGCCCGGTCGCCATGAACTGCGCGGCCCCCGACGAGGGCAATATGTTCCTGCTCTCCAAGATCGCCAATCCGGAACAGACGCAACGCTTCCTGCAGCCCGTCATCGACGGCCACCAGCGCAGCGTCTTCGCCATGACCGAGCCGGGCGGCGCGGGCTCCGACCCCAACCAGCTGTCCACCGAGGCCGTCTTCGACGGCGAGAACTTCACCATCAACGGCCGCAAATGGCTGATCACCGGCGCCGACGGGGCCAAGACCTGGATCATCATGGCGCGCCTGGCCGCCAACCCCCACCTGCCCGAGGGCCCGACCCTGTTCCTCTGCGAGGGCGACACCGAGGGCATCGTCATCGACCGGATCATGAACACCATGGACCGCAACTATGTCGGCGGCCACGCGGTGGTGAACTTCGAAAACCTGGTGCTGCCCAAGGATTCCGTGCTCGGCGAGACCGGCCAGGCGCTGCGCTACGCCCAGCTGCGGCTGGCCCCCGCCCGCCTCACCCACTGCATGCGCTGGCTGGGCGCGGCCGAGCGGGCCCAGTCCATCGCCGTCGACTACGCCAAGACCCGCACCGCCTTCGGCAAGCCCATCGGCGAGCACCAGGGCGTGTCGTTCATGTTGGCGGACAACGAGATCGCGCTGCACCAGTGCCGGCTGACCATCTGGCACGCCTGCTGGCTGATGGATCAGGGCCACAAGGCGCGCCACGAATCCTCCATCGCCAAGTCGTACGTCTCCGAGGAGCTGTTCAAGGTCACCGACCGCTGCGTGCAGGTGCTCGGCGGGATCGGCATCAGCGACGAGACGGTAGTGGAGATGATCTTCCGCGACATGCGCGCCTTCCGCCTCTACGACGGACCCACCGAGGTCCACAAGTACGCCATCGGCCGGCAGATCCTGCGGGGCTGAGCCGATAACCCGAGCTCCCGGGCGTGCCGCCGCCGTCTTGACTAGGATTCCGATCCATGAGTTCGGAACTGCACGTGGACGTCTCCGGTGGCGTCGCGGTGCTCACGCTCAATCGGCCCGCACAGCAGAACGCACTGACTCCGGCCATGGCGTCGGAACTCGGTGCGTCACTGCGCCGCTGCGACAACGATGACGCCATCGGGGCGGTCGTCATCACCGGCACTCCGCCCGCCTTCTGCGCGGGCGCGGACCTGTCGCTGAAGGTCGGCGAGGTCAACGGCCTCATCGACCCGCCCCCGTTCCGGATCCGAAAACCGGTCATCGCCGCGGTGAACGGGCACGCGGTGGGCATCGGCCTGGAGATCGCGCTGCAGTGCGATCTGCGCTATGTCGCCCGCGACGCGGTCTACGCCCTCAACCAGGTCCGCCGCGGCGCGCTCGCCGACGGCTACGCGCACTGGACCCTGCCGCGCCTGATCGGCAGCGCCCGCGCCGCCGACCTGCTGCTCACCGGTCGCACCTTCGACGGCGACGAGGCCCGCTCGCTCGGCTTGGCCAATGCCTGCCTGCACGCCGCCGAGGTCCTCCCCACCGCCCTCGAGGTGGCCCACGACATCGCCCACGGCTCGGCCCCGCTGCCCGTCGCCCTGTCCAAGCGCCTGCTCTGGGAAGCCCCCACCATGACCCCGGAAACGGTGGGCCGCTTGGAGACCGAGCTCAACGACTACGTGGCCAAGAGCGCCGACGGCGGCGAGGGCGTGGCCGCCCTCAAGGATCGCCGCCCACCCAAGTGGAGCGGCAGCGTCAGCGACGAATGGCCCGCCTGGGACGCCGTGAACGGCGGCGAGCAACGGCCCGGCCTGGACTGACCGTTCAGGAGTGTCCGTGACCGCTGATCGCGATCAGCAGGAACAGGATGCCGAACACGACCATCAGGCAGGTGCCGATGATCCCGAGGACGTAGCCGACGACCACCTGGACGCGGCCGCCGAATCGGCCCTCGCCCGCCTCGATGTCATTGAGCGCGCGTCGCCCCATGGCCCAGGCGATGGGTCCCAGCGCGCCACAGCAGAACAGGCTGAGCGCGCCCAGCAATAGGACGGCTGTCGCGTGCTCGTGCTCGACGGGGGACCCGAGGGGCGGCTGATCGAAGACCACTGCCCGAGTTTACGGGCGTGAGCGCCTTGTCGGCAGGCTGACGCGCGGTCTTCGCTTGCGCCACTTGGTCATCGAGACCGAGCTGTGCAAGCGACCAAGTGGGCGACCGTCCGATTCGGATCCGGCGGTGTCGTTCAGATCCGGCGGGGTCGTTTCAGATCCGGCGCTGCCGCGCCACCTCGGCCAGCACCACGCCCGCCGCCACCGACGCGTTCAGCGACTCGACCGGTCCCGCCATCGGAATGCTGAGGATCGAGTCGCAGGTCTCGCGCACCAGCCGCGACAGGCCCTTGCCCTCGGAACCCACCACGATGACCGTCGGTGCGCTGCCGTCGAATTCGTCCAGAGTGGTGTTGCCGCCCGCGTCGAGGCCGACGATCTGATAGCCCTTGTTGGCCCAATCCTTCAGCGTGCGAGTCAGATTCGTGGCGCGCGCGACCGGAAGCCGCGCCGCCGCACCGGCACTCGTACGCCACGCCACCGCGGTGACGCTGGCGCTGCGACGCTGCGGGATGACCACGCCCTGCCCGCCGAAGGCCGCCACCGAACGGATGACCGCGCCCAGATTGCGGGGGTCGGTGATGTTGTCCAGCGCCACGATCAGCGCCGGCTCGCCCGAGTTGTGCACCCGGTCGACCAGGTCGTCGGGGTGCGCGTACTTGTACGGCGGCACCTGCAGCGCCATGCCCTGATGCATGGCGTTGTGGCTCATCTTGTCCAGATCGGTGCGCGGCACCTCCAGGATCGAGATCCCGATCTCGGCGGCCGTCTTCACCGCCTCGGAGAGCCGGTCGTCGTTCTCGGTGCCGTTGGCGACGTACAGCGCGGTGGCGGGCACGCCCGCCCGCAGGCACTCCACCACCGGGTTGCGGCCGAGCACCAGCTCCGGGCCCTCGTTGTCCTTGCGGCCCGCGATGGGACGCGAGGCATTGCGCGAGCGGGTGGTGGCCGCGGTCGCCTCGGCCTTGGCCTTGGCCTTCGCGCGCTTGGCGGCGACGTGATAGACCCGGTCCTCGGCCTTGGGCGTCGCGCCCTTGCCCTCGAGCCCGCGCCGGCGCTGCCCGCCGGAGCCGACGACCTGACCCTTCTTGCTGCCGCTCTTGCGTGTCGCCCCGCGTCGCTGGGAATTGCCTGCCATTACTTCGCCTTCCGTATCTCGCGGGTAACCCGCATCGAGCCGGCCGCGGGACGAACCCGCTCACGGTCGATCATGCGGGAAACCTGCCTCCGGTCGGCGCAGCAAGGGGCTGCGCCCATGTCAAAACTTCGCGCTGCGCGTGAGCAGCGCCCCCGGACGGCCGCGGACATGCGGCATTGCCGGAGGGACGCTAAGAATTGTGCCTCACGCTGGGCCGCGACCCCGAATTCGGTGCGCTCCGCCACACGCGGAACCGCTACTTCTTCTCCTTGGACAGCGACCACTCCGCGCCCTGCGGCGTGTCGGTGACCTCGACGCCCGCGGCCGCGAGCCGGTCGCGGACCGCGTCGGCGGTGGCCCAGTCCTTGTCGGCACGGGCCTGCTGCCGCCGCTGCAGCTCCGCGCCGATGAGCACATCGAGCGCGCCGATGGCGGCGGAGTTGTCGGCGGGCGCGGCCCAGCGTTCGTCGAGCGGATCCACGCCGAGAATGCCGAGCATGGCCCGGACCTGCCCGGCCAGCATGCGCGCACCCGAGATGTCACCGGCGTCGAGCGCCTTGTTGCCCACGGTCACCACGCCGTGAATCTCGGCCAGCGCCTGCGGAACTCCCAGGTCGTCGTCGAGCGCGTCGGCGAAGCCCGGGGTCCAGGTGCCGACCGGCACCTCGCCCGCCCGCTCCGCCACCCGCAGCACGAACGCCTCCAGCCGCTGATATCCGGCCGCGGCCTCGGTCAGCGCCTGGTCGGAGTACTCGATCATGGACCGGTAGCTCACGCTGCCCAGGTAGTAGCGCAGTTCGACCGCGCGCACCCCGACCCGCTCGAGCACATTCGGAATGGACAGCACATTGCCCAGCGACTTGGACATCTTCTCGCCGCCCATGGTCACCCAGCCGTTGTGCAGCCAGTAGCGGGCGAACCCGTCCCCGGCCGCGCGCGACTGCGCGATCTCGTTCTCGTGGTGCGGGAAGACCAGATCCATTCCGCCGCAGTGAATGTCGAATTCCGGTCCGAGATAGAACTCGGCCATGGCGGAGCATTCCAGATGCCAGCCCGGCCGGCCCGGACCCCACGGCGAGGGCCAGCTCGGCTCACCGGGCTTGGCGGCCTTCCACAGCGTGAAGTCGCGCGGATCCTTCTTGCCCAGGCCCGCGCTCTCGCCCTGGTGCACGTCGTCGAGCTTGTGCCCGGACAGCTGCCCGTAGGCCGGGTAGCTCAGCACGTCGAAGTAGACATTGCCCTCGGAGGCGTAGGCGTGGCCGCGCTCGATGAGGCGCTCCATCATCCGCACCATCTGGGTGATGTGCCCGGTGGCGCGCGGCTCGCCCGAGGGCGGCAGCACACCGAGGGTCTCGTAGGCGCGGTCGAAGGCACGCTCGTGGGTGGCGGCCCACTCCCACCACGGGCGGCCGTGTTCGGCGGCCTTGTTCAGAATCTTGTCGTCGATATCGGTGACATTGCGAATGAAGGCGACATCGAATCCATTGGCGGCCAGCCACCGACGCAGCACGTCGAAAGCGACGCCGCTGCGCACGTGTCCGATGTGGGGCTCGCCCTGAACGGTCGCGCCGCACAGGTACACCGAGGCTTTGCCGGGGACCAGGGGCGTGAATTCACGCAAGGTCCGCGTCTCGGTGTCGAAAAGGCGCAGAGTCACGACGGGGATCCTAGCTGTTGGGAATTGGCGGTTTACGGGCGCGTCAGGCGCGGCAAGGCAGCAGCGCTCAAGCCCGACAACACAGCAGGGCCGTGGCGACCGCCGCAATACCTTCGCCGCGGCCCGTGAGGCCCAAACCGTCGGTGGTCGTGCCGGACACCGACACCGGCGCACCCAGAATCTCGCCCAGCACCTGTTGCGCCTCGGCCCGCCGCGGACCGATTTTCGGGCGGTTTCCGATTACTTGTACAGCCGCATTGACAATGTCGAATCCGGCCTCGTCCAGAAGCCGCCGGACTTCCTTCAACATGGCCGCGCCGGACACGCCCTGCCATTCGGGACGGCCGGTGCCGAACACCGCGCCCACATCGCCCAATCCGGCCGCGGACAGCAGCGCGTCGCACAGCGCGTGGGCCGCGACATCGCCGTCGGAGTGGCCCTCGCAGCCGCTGTCGCCCTCGAAGAGCAGGCCCGCCATCCAGCAGGGCCGGCCGGGTTCGATGGGGTGCACATCGCTGCCGATTCCGGTGCGCAGCGCCCTGGGATCGATCACGGGGCGATCACCGCCTCGCGTGTCGTGTCCAGCCCACCTGCGGTGTCGGCGGTATCACGATGAGCGGCCAGGGTATTGGCCAGGACCAGGTCCAGCGGCGTGGTGATCTTGAAGGCCAGGGCGTCGCCGAGCACCGTATGAACGGTCGCGCCGAGCATTTCCACCAACCCCGCATCGTCTGTCGCCTGTGTACCCACAGCGTAGGCGGCGCGTAGCAGTTCGGCATCGAAGCCCTGCGGAGTCTGGATCGCACGCAGTCCGGACCGATCCGGCGTCCCCGTCACCGCGCCCGTCGCGTCGACGGACTTGATGGTGTCGGTCACCGGCAGCGCGGGCACGACCGCCCGCGCTCCCGCGCGCAGCTCGCCGACCACGCGCGTGACGAGCGCCGGGGGAGTGAGGGCCCGGGCCGCGTCGTGTACCAGCACGAGGGTGGCGTCGGGCGCCGCGGCGAGTCCGGCCCGCACCGAATCGGTGCGCTCGGCCCCGCCGGGCACCACGTGCACGGGCACCGTGGAGTCGGGCAGCAGCGCGCGGGTCTCGGCGACGAGTTCGGCGGGCACCATAACCACAACTTCGTCGACCGAGCCGGAGTCGATCAGACCCCGGACCGCGCGAGTGAGCATGGGACTGCCGCCGACGTGGACGAAGGCCTTCGGCTTGTTCTCACCGAGACGCACGCCCATGCCGGCGGCAGGAACCAGAGCGACGACACGGATGTCGCCGCCGGGTGTTGTTTTCACGGTCAGGAGGCCGCTGCGAGAACCTCGTCGAGCAGGGTCTCGGCCTTGATGTCGTCGGTACCTTCCGCGAGCGCGAGCTCACCGACGAGAATCTGGCGGGCCTTGGCCAGCATCCGCTTCTCACCGGCGGACAGGCCGCGATCCTGCTCACGACGCCACAGGTCGCGAACGACCTCGGCCACCTTGTTCACATCGCCGGAGGCGAGCTTCTCGAGGTTGGCCTTGTAACGGCGGGACCAGTTGGTCGGCTCTTCGGTGTGCGGAGCCCGCAACACCTGGAAGACCTTGTCCAGGCCCTCCTGCCCAACGACATCGCGGACGCCGACATACTCGGCATTCTCCGCGGGAACCCGAACGGTCAGGTCGCCTTGCGCGACCTTCAGGACCAGATACTCCTTTTGTACACCCTTGATGGTGCGGGTTTCGATAGCTTCGATCAGCGCCGCTCCGTGGTGGGGGTAAACGACGGTGTCTCCGACCTTAAAAATCATGTGTCCCGTGCCCCTTTCGATGTTCACAGTTTAACATGCGACTCGGTAACGGCGCGATCAACGGCGCAGGTCAGGGCCACAACGAGGCGGCGGCGGGGGTTGACAGAACGCCAATCGTGTGCATCCCGTTGTGGCATAAGGGGATAGCGCATCGGGCAGTTCACGTGCATATGCGAGTGCGTAGTTCGCATACGCGACCGAACACCCTCACATAAACGGCAATGCATCTCTCGAGAAGTCGTCCGAGAATCTCTGTCAGGCCCCCTGGCACATCCCGTTCGATCGCCGTGTCGCATCTCTCGCACGCGCACGACGCTTCTCGATCGCCTCTCGGGTAACTCCCGCCACGCGCGCGACACCGCCCGCGTGTAGCGCGGGGGAAGGCACGCATTACTCTCTTTGACTACTACTCTCCATAGTGGAGTTAGCCCGGTCGACATGGAGGACCCCGTGACTGCCCTGAAAGCCACCACTGCGTCGAAGTCGCGGCGGCGTGCCGTGACAGTTGCTGCGCTCGCTGCGGGTGCGGTGCTCGCGCTGTCGGGTTGCGGCGCCGGTCAGGTCTCGCAGACCGCCACCCAGGTCGCCGCCGTCAACGGCAACAGCACCAATTCCGGTTCGATCGCGCTGCGCGACGTGCGCTTCCTGCTGCCGCCGACCGAGGAGTACAACAACGCCAAGGGCGGCAAGGCCGTGCTGGCCTTCAGCGCGATCAACATGAGCGACAACAAGACCGACGAGCTGGTCAGCATCAGCGCCGGCGATCTGGGCCAGGTCAAGCTGGCCGACAAGGTCGAGATCAAGCCGTCCTCCGTCGTCGTCGCCGACAAGCCGACCGCCAAGGACGCGGCCCAGGCCGCCGCCGTGCACGAGCAGAACACCGGCGAGCCGGCCGCGGACAAGTCCGCGGATCCGGCCGCCAAGCCGATCCTGGTCGAGGTCACCGGCCTGACCAAGGACATCACCCCGGGCCTGACCTACCCGCTGTCGTTCGTCTTCAAGAACGGCGGCACCGTCGCCATCAACGTTCCGGTCGACGCCGGCCCGAACAACCCGCGCCAGGAGCCGGCGAAGTCCGGTGCCGAGCACTGAGTCTCGCCCGCTGAAAACTCGCAGCGCCCGCCCCGCATTCGGGGCGGGCGCCGTCGTTTCCGGTCGTGCGCTGCCCGGATCTGTCGGAGAGCCTGGCTAGGCTGCCTCGCGTGGCCAAGGTGAAATCGCTGTACCGGTGCGCGGAGTGCACGCACGAGGTCGCGAAATGGGTTGGGCGCTGCCCGGATTGCGGTGGGTGGGGGACCATCGAGGAGGTGGCGGCGTCCTCGTCCGCGGTGGCGGCGGGGCGGCGGGCGATGCTGCCGAGCACGGCGGCGGTGCCGATCTCGACGATCGACTCCAACAAGACGCACGCGCGCGGTACGGGCGTCTCCGAGCTGGACCGGGTGCTGGGCGGGGGCATCATTCCCGGGTCGGTGGTGCTGCTGTCGGGGGAGCCGGGGGTCGGGAAGTCGACGCTGCTGCTCGAGGTGGCGCACCGGTGGGCGCGGGCGCGCGACGAGATCGCGTTGTACGTGACCGCGGAGGAGTCGGCCGGGCAGGTGCGGTTGCGGGCGGACCGGACCGGCGCGGTGCACGAAAAGGTGTACCTGGCCGCGGAATCCGATCTGGCGACCATTCTCGGTCACGTGGAGCAGGTGAAACCCTCACTGCTGGTGGTCGACTCGGTGCAGACCATGCTGGCCGCCGACGCGGACGGCGTGATCGGCGGTGTCACCCAGGTGCGGTCGGTGACGGCGGCGCTGACCTCGCTGGCCAAGGCGAGCGGGATCGCGGTGCTGCTGGTCGGGCACGTCACCAAGGACGGCGCGGTGGCCGGTCCGCGCACGCTCGAGCACCTGGTGGACGTGGTGCTGCAGTTCGAGGGCGACAAGCACTCCTCGCTGCGCATGGTGCGCGGCATCAAGAACCGCTTCGGCAGCACCGACGAGGTCGGCTGCTTCGAGATGCGGGAGGCCGGAATCCATTGCGTGGACGACCCTTCGGGGCTGTTCCTGCATCACCGGACCGACTCGGTGCCCGGGACCGCGGTGACGGTCGCCATGGACGGCAAACGGCCCATGCTGGGCGAGGTGCAGGGGCTCACGGTGGACACCCAGGCGCCCGCGCCACGCCGCGCGGTGAGCGGGCTGGACTACAACCGCGTTTCCATGGTCCTGGCGGTCCTGCAGAGCCGCGGCGGCGTGTTCGTGGGCAAGCAGGACGTCTACGCGGCCACCGTCGGCGGTATGCGGCTCACGGAGCCCGCCGCGGATCTGGCTGTCGCGCTTGCCATCGCCAGCGCCAGCCAGGATCTGGCGCTGCCCAGCGGGCTGGTGGTGCTGGGCGAGGTCGGCCTGGCCGGGGAGGTGCGGCAGGTGACCGGACTGACCCGCCGGCTGGCGGAGGCGGAGCGGCTCGGCTTCACCGAGGCACTGGTGCCGCCGGGCGTGGAACGGGCGGGCCGCAGCATGACCGTGCGGGAGGTGACCGATATTCGTGCGGCCCTTGCCGTTACCGGTCTGCGCCGCCGCCGGGGCGCCCAGGCTCCGGTCGAGATGGCCGACTGATCCGACGCCGTGCCGATTCGAATCACTGCCGATTCGAATCGCGCCGGCTTCAGGCGATATTGAACGGTTCCGGGGCGCTGCGCACCGAACCGAGCTGGGCCACAACGGTGTACGGTCCGGCCGGGACCGGGACCCGGTCGCCCGCGCAGTTGGGCTGGGAGGTGGACCCGGACCAGGTGAGCGTGAAGGCGGCCTGCTGGCCGGGGGCCAGGCTGCGGGTGTCGGGCGTGGCGTCCACGTTGCAGTCGGTGCTGGTCCACAGTTTGCGCTGGCCGTCGAGGGACTGCACCTGGACCAGCTGCAGCCCGGAACCCATGTCGCGTTCGCAGGCGGCGCTGGAGATATTGGTGATGACGATGCCGAACTGCGGCTGCTCGCCGACCTTGTAGGTCGGCTGCCCGACGGTGACCTTCACGGCCAGCGACTGGTCGGGGCACTGGCCCTGCGCGGCCGGTGCGGCGCCGCTCGAGGTGGCGCCGGACGGCTTGGCGGAGCTGGAATCCGGCGCGGCCGAGGAGCTCCCCGAGGGCTTGCCGGTGGACGCGGCGCTGGAACCGGGGGCCGCCTTGGCGTCCGTCTTGTGATCGCCGCCGCCCTTCAGGAGCGCGAAGGCGCCCCAGATCACGATGGCGAGTGCGAGCACCACCGCGCCGATCGCGGCCGCGCGGCGGCGCCAGTAGATTTCCGGTGGCAGTGGTCCGTTCGGTTCCAGCACGGTGACAACGGTAAGGGCACCATCCGGATCACCACGGGCAGGGTCTCGGCGTGTCGGACCTGAAAGCGCCTACGCGGCCTGTAAATTCCGGCGGCCCGGCGGGGACCGCGCGGACCGGGCTAGACGACCTCCCCGATGTTGCCGATCACGCGGTGCAGCTTGATCTCGCCGTCGTCGAGGTTGTAGGTGACACACGCGATGGCGCACTCGCCGGTGGCGACGCGCTGGGAGATGATCATCGACCGCTGCATGAGCAGGCGCGCGGTCTCCTCCACGTGGCGGGCCTCGAGTTCGTCGACCTCGGTGAGCCCTTCGCGGCGGCCGATGAGGATGGAGGGGGTGACGCGTTCGACCACCGAGCGGATGAATCCGCCGGGCACATTGCCGTGGTCGAGAGCGTCGATGGTGGCGCGGACCGCGCCGCAGCTGTCGTGGCCGAGCACCACGATCAGCGGCACGTTCAGCACCTGCACGCCGTATTCGATGGAACCCAGCACCGAGGAGTCGATGACGTGGCCGGCGGTGCGGACCACGAACATGTCGCCGAGGCCCTGGTCGAAGATGATCTCGGCGGCGACGCGGGAGTCGCCGCAGCCGAACAGCACCGCGCCCGGGGACTGGCCCGCGACGAGCTTGGCCCGGTCGACGGCCCCTTGGCTAGGGTGCTGCAACGCGCCGCTGACGAAGCGCTCGTTGCCTTCACGCAGGGCTTTCCAGGCACTGATCGGGTTGTTATGCGGCATGCGTCCCATTTTCCACAGCCCCTCGGTTACCGGCGAGTCGTTATCGTTACGGTCCGGCAAAGACGCGCCGAACGCGTCCATGCCTGCCCGGTGAGCCACCGGATTCGGTGGACGCGCGCTATGGATACCATCGGGAACGGCCGGGAGGAGGCGGAACGGATTGGACGGCACGGCGTTCGACAAGGACGCGCTCATCGATTGGTACCGCGAGACCGCCCGGGATCTGCCGTGGCGGCGGCCCGGCGTCACCGCGTGGCAGATTCTCATGAGCGAGATCATGCTGCAGCAGACCCCGGTGGTGCGGGTGGAGCCCATCTGGCGGGAGTGGGTGGCCCGGTGGCCGGTGCCCTCGGCCATGGCCGCCGAAGCGCAGGGTGAGGTGCTGCGGGCGTGGGGCAAGCTCGGTTATCCGCGCCGCGCGCTGCGGCTGCACGAGTGCGCCCGGGTGCTGGCCGAGCAGCACGGTGACGAGGTGCCGACCGATGTGGAGGTGCTGCTGAGCCTGCCCGGCATCGGGGCGTACACCGCGCGTGCGGTGGCGTGCTTCGCCTATGGGCAGCGGGTTCCGGTGGTGGACACCAACGTTCGGCGGGTGGTGGCGCGGGCGGTGCACGGCCGGGCCGACGCGGGCAGTCCGGCTGCTCGCGATCTCGCCGAGACCGAGGCGCTGTTGCCCGCGAATGTCGAGCGGGCCGCCGTCATGTCGGCCGCGCTGATGGAGTTGGGCGCGCTGATCTGTACCGCGCGCACTCCGGATTGCGAGCGCTGCCCGCTTCCCCGATGCGCGTGGATTTCCGCGGGCCGTCCGGCCTCCGACGTGGTGCGGCGGGTGCAGAAGTACGAAGGCACCGACCGGCAGGCGCGTGGACGCCTGCTCGATGTGCTGCGCGGCGCCTCGGGTCCGGTGGAGCGGGTTCGCCTGGACCTGGCCTGGACCCGGGATCCGGGTCAGCGTGACCGCGCCCTGGATTCGCTGCTGGTCGACGGTCTCATCGAGCAGACCTCCGACGGATTGTTCGCGCTGGCCGGCGAGGCCGGCTAGCCCGCGAACGCCCCTCCCGGGCCGAGGGGTTGTGGCTTTGTCCGGGAGGGGCGCGCGGGGGCGATCTACCGCCCCTCATGCGGTAGATCGCGCAGAAGCGCCAAAGGGTTTCGCGGTTGATGCCCGAAACTCAGGCGGCGACGAGGATCCTTCGGCGATTGCGGGTGCGGGAACCCACGATGCGGCAGATCAGGTAGATCGTGAACGAGATCGTGGTGACGAAGGTCGAGATCGGCACGCCCGGGGCCAGCGAGAGCAGAATGCCGCCGACGGCCGCGATCTCGGCGAACACGATGGACAGCACCGCGACCCGGGCGGGGCTGGCGGTGAGCTGTGCGGCCGCTGCGGCCGGGGTGATGAGCAGCGACAGCACCAGCAGCGCGCCGACGATCTGCACGCCGAAGGCGGCGGTCACGCCCAGCAGCACCGCGAACACGATGGACAGCGCCCGCACCGGGACCCCGCGCGCCACCGCCACTTCCGGGTCGGAGCTGGCGAACAGCAGCGGGCGGTAGACCGCGGCCAGCACCACGAGCACGGCCGCGGTGCAGGTGGCCAGCAGGCCCAGGCCGGTATTGCCGACGCTCACCACCTGGCCGGTGAGCAGCGAGAACTTGGAGCCCGCGCGTTCGGGGCCGAGCCACAGGAACAGCACCGACAGGCCGAGGCCGAACGAGAGCACCACGGCGATGACCGAATCGCGTTCGCGGGCACGGGAACCCAGGACGCCGAACAGGACCGCCGCCACCACCGAGCCGATGATCGCGCCGGTGCCGACGCCGATACCGGCCAGCAGCGCGGCGGCCGCGCCGGTCAGCGAGAGCTCACTGGTGCCGTGCACGGCGAAGGACATCTGGCGGCTGATGATGAGCGGCCCGATGGCCCCGGCCAGCAGGCCCAGCAGCGCGGCGGCGATGACCGCCTGCTGCACGAAGTCGTAGGAGAGCAGATGCGCGGTGGTGGAGACGTCGAACATCTGTGAGAAGAGCTTGGACAGCTTTTCCATTACGCCCGCACCTCTTTCGCGTTCTCGCCGTGGCAGTGCGCCGCGCCGGATTCGCCGAGCGCGTCCATGGCGTCGCCGGTGCCGACCACGACCAGGCGGCCGCGCACGCGCAGCACGTCCACCTCGGTGCCGTACAGCTCGGACAGCGTCTCGGAGGTCATCACCTCGTCCGGCGTGCCGATCCGGAACTGCCCGTCCACCAGGTACAGCACCCGATCCACCAGCGGCAGAATGGGATTGATCTCGTGCGTCACGAACAGCACCGCGGTGTCGTGGGTGCGCCGCCGCCGATCGATGAGCTCCGACACCAGCCGCTGATTCGCCAAGTCCAGCGAGAGCAGCGGCTCATCGCACAGCAGCACCCGGGGATCGCCCGCCAGCGCCTGCGCCACCCGCAGCCGCTGCTGTTCGCCGCCCGAGAGCGCGTCCAGCGGCGCGTACGCGAACTTCTCGGCCCCGACGGCCGAAATGGCCTCCGCGACTTTCCGTTTGCGTTCCTTGCGTCCCCGGAACCCGAGTCCCCATCGGTGCCCGTCGACGCCGAGTCCCACCAGATCGACGCCGCGCAACTGCGCCCCGCCCTCGATGGTCTTCTGCTGTGGCACGTATCCGATCGCCGGATTCCCCAGCCGCGCAGGAACTCCCGCGACCTCGGCGGTCCCGGCGCTCAACGCGACCTGCCCGAGCAGCATCCGCAGCATCGAGGTCTTCCCTGAGCCGTTGGGCCCCAGCACCGCGATGAATTCCCCAGCCGCGACCTCGAGATCCAGTCCCTGCCAGAGGGTCCGCTCCCCGAACGAGAGTCGTGCCCCCGATAGTCGCACCGCTGGCGGTCCGGCGCGCCGCACCGTATCCGGCTGTGGCGCCTCGGTGTTCACGTCTGCGGTATCGACCGAACCGGTCGCCGTGCGCGGAGTGTCCGCGCAGGACGAGCGGCCCGACGGGGTGCGGGGGCGGGCTCCGGTGAGGGCGCAGCCGGGCTTGGGGGTGGTGACCCCGGTGTCGGTTGCCTGCGCGGGATTCGCGGTCATGGTGGTGCTCCCGGGTGCTGCGGTGGGGCGGGTTGCGGCGGAACGGGTTTCGGACGCGGTGAAGTCGCCGGGCGCGGGACGGGCGCTCGGCGACTTCGGGGCGGTCCGGTGGTTCAGCGGGGGATCCTCTACTCGATGAGCGTCAGGACAGGGCCTTGGCCAGGGCGTCGGCGTTGTCGGTCATCCAGGTGACGTAGTCCTTGCCCGCGGGCAGGGTTTCGGTGACCTCGACGACGGCGACGCCGGACTTGTCGGCGGTGGCGCGCAGGTCCTTGGTGAGCTTGTCCTCGGTCTGGATGTTGTAGACGAGGGCGCGAACCTGCTTGCCGGTCAACAGGTCCCGGACCGTGGCCACGTCCTGGGGAGCCGGGTCGGTGCCCTGCTCGACGGCTTCCTGGAAGGCGTGCGGGGTCTTGTCGTCGGCCTTGGCGGCGGTGAGCAGGTAGGCGGCCAGCGGCTCGGTCTGCAGGACCGGCTGGTTCGGGTGCTCGGCGGCGATCTTGGCGGTGACGGCCTCGATGGGAGCCAGTTTGGCGGCGAAGGCGTTCGCGCGGTCGGCGTAGGCCTGCTTGTGGTCCGGGTCGAGCTGGCCCAGCGCGTCGGCGATGTGTTCGGCGACGTGGCCGACCTGGTGCACGTCGTACCAGACGTGCTCGTTGGTCTCGTGCGAGTGGCCCGCGGCGTCGCTCTTGGCGAGATCGGGTGTGGCCGCGGTGCTTCCGTGATCGTGGTCGCCTTCGGTGGCGATGTCGACGGCGTTCACGGTCTTCTTGTTCCTGCCCGCGATGGCCTTGTCGATGAATTCGTCGTAGTGGCCGCCGTTGTAGACGACCAGCTTGGCGTCGGTGATCTTGGCGGCGTCGGCGGGGGAGACCTCGAACGAGTGCGGGTCCACCTTCGGGTCGCTGATGATCGATTCGACCTTCACGTCCGGTCCCGCCACGGCCTTGGTGATGTCGCCCCAGACATTGGTGGAGGCGACGACGGTGAGCTGATCGGAATCCTTCGAGCTGCCGCAGGCGGTGAGGGTGGCGATGGTGGCCAGTCCTGCGGCGAACACGGCAAAACCTCGGGCAAAGCTTTTGGTCACGCGGGTACTCCTGGCACTGCGGCTGACTAGGGCTTACTAGAAACGAAAACGATTGCCATTTGAATGTAGCGCAAACGACCGTTAGGCCCCTAGTCCGTTTCCGGAGATGTGTCCCGCGACACGAAAGGCCCGGAGAGCGAGTCGCTCTCCGGGCCTTCCATATGCATGAATCGCTACGTCAGCGCGGCTACCGGCTGGCTCAGCAGCTGGGCGCAGCGCAGCAGGCCGAGGTGGCTGTACGCCTGCGGGTGGTTACCCAGCGAGCGTTCGGCAACCGGGTCGTACTCCTCGGAGAGGAGACCGGTCGGTCCCGCCACATCCACCAGCTGCGCGAACAACGCCTCGGCGTCCTCCCGCTTGCCGATCAGCAGATACGCCTCGACCAGCCAGGCCGCGCAGAGGTGGAACCCGCCCTCGCCGCCGGGCAGCCCGTCGTCGTGGTGGTACCGGTACACGGTCGATCCGCTGCGCAGCTCGGCCTCGGTCGCCACCACGGTCGCCGCGAAGCGCGGATCCGAGGGGTCGATGAGTCCGGACAGCCCGATGTGCAGCGTGGCCGCGTCGAGGTCGGTGCCCTCGTAAGCGGCTGTGTAGGACTGGACTTCGTCGTTCCAGCCCTCGCTCTTGACCTCGTCGGCGATGGTGTCGCGCAGCGTCTCCCACTCCGGGTCGGCCGGGCGGCCGAACTGGCGGGCCAGGGTGAGCGCCCGGTCCACCGTGAGCCAGCCCATGACCTTGGAGTACACGTGGTGGCGCGGATTGCCGCGGATCTCCCAGATGCCGTGGTCGGGTTCGCGCCAGCGCCGCTGCACGGCGGAGACCATGGCGTGCACCAGTTCCCAGTCCATGTCCGGCAGCGCCTTGGCGGGATCGTTGATGCCCTTGCGCTCTCGTGCGTGGGCGAGCTGGGAGATGAGGTCCACGATGGGGCCGAACACGTCCAGCTGCACCTGCATATTGGCCGCGTTGCCGACGCGCACCGGCCGCGAGCCGGCGTAGCCGGGCAGCTGGTCGATGACGGCCTCGGGCGGCAGGGTCTCGCCGTAGAGGGTGTAGAGCGGGTGCAGGCGTTCGGGTCCGGGCAGGGTCTCGAGCACCCGGTGCACCCAGGCCAGCAGGTCCTCGGCCTCGCCGACCGAGCCCAGTGAGACCAGCGCCGAGGCGGTGAGCGACGCGTCGCGCAGCCAGCAGTAGCGGTAGTCCCAGTTGCGTACGCCGCCGATGTCCTCGGGCAGCGAGGTGGTGGCGGCGGCCAGGATCGAGCCGGACGGCGCGTGCACCAGACCGCGCAGGGTGAGCGCGGAACGCTTCATGAGATCCGGCTTGAGCGGCGGCAATTCGAGCGTGCCGACCCAGTCGCCCCAGTAGCGTTCGGCTTCCCGGCGGCGGTCGGTCTCGGGCCGCATGGCGGGCGAGAGATCGGAGGTGCCGCAACGCATTTCGAGGACGATCGGACCCTGGCGGGGGTCGACCACGGCGCGGGCGGTGTGGTGGTTGCCGTCGTCGATGATCTCCCATTCCACGCCCGGCGAGCGCAGCACCATCGGATCGTTGGTGCCCTCCACCTTGAGCCCGCCGGTGGCGTGCACCAGCCGCACCGGCACCTGCCCGAATTCGGGGCGGGGCGCGAAGGTGATGACCGCCTTGGCGTCACCGGTGATGACGCGGGTGAGGTCGGTGCGTTCGGGCACCACGTCGTGGGGCAGGTAGTCGACCACCTGCAAACTGGACCAACGGGTTTCGACGGTCATGGTGCCGTCGACGTACCGCTGCGACAGCGGCAGGCTCGCGCGCTCGGGCTGAATGGTGAAGTGTCCCGCGCCCGGTCCGCCCAGCAGATGGGCGAACACGGCCGCGGAGTCGGGTTCGGGATGGCACAGCCAGGTGATGGTGCCGTCGGGGGTGACCAGGGCCTTGGAACGCGGGCTGGCCAGCATGGTCAGCCGTTCGATTCGAGGGGCGCTGGCACCTGCCAACCACGTGCGGCGCTCCTCGAGTAGGAACGCCAGCGCCTTCGACACCTCCTCGGTGCTGGCCACGCGGTATTCGGCGAGGGATTCACCGTCGCCGACCTTGATGCCGACGTCCGGTCCGGAGAGCCGTTTGAACGCCTTCTCGTCGGTGACGTCGTCGCCGATGAACAGGGCCGCCGAGGCGCCCTGCTGGTGCCGGACGATATCGAGCGCCGCGCCCTTGTCGGTCTCGACGACCGCGAGCTCGATGACCTCTTTGCCCTCGGTGGTCTGCACGCCGACCCAACTGGCCGGACCCTGACGCACCTGAACCAGTGCGCGACGGCCGATTTCGGGGCTGGCATTGCGGACGTGCAGGGCGACGCTGGCCGGTTTTATCTCGACCGAGGCGCCCGGATTGTCCTGGGCGATCTGGGTCAGGGTCGTAGTGACCTCGGACAGCAGTTGTTTGGCGTCGTTGTCGATGGCGTGCACGAAGCCGACATCGAATTCCGAACCGTGACTACCGATCAGCTGCACCTCGACGGGCAACCGGGACAGGGCCGCGAGATCGCGCAGGGCGCGACCGGAGATCACGGCGGCGGTGGTTCCGGTGAGTCCGGCCAGAGCGCGCAAGGCGCTCACCGACTCCCGATGGGGATATGCCTTCGTCGGGTCGGAGACGATGGGCGCGATCGTCCCGTCGTAGTCCGATGCGACCAGCAACCGTGGCACGCGGGCGATGGCCGACAGGGCACGGCGAAGTTCGAGTGACAAATCCTGTGCGCTCACGCATCCAACCTAATGATCGGAGGAGATTTTTCAGGGCGCGAGTGATGCTACTGGGTCTTGATTGCCCACTCGTGTGTGCGGTGATACATAGCGTTTACAAGACACTTCCGTGTCGTTCACGCCTTTTGTGAGATACCCGCTGGTAGCCAGTGATTCACCCTGCTTGACCAGCGGTATTCCAGCAAACGAGGGAAGGGCTGCCCAGTTCTCCGGACCGGACAGCCCTTCGCGATCCGTGCGAACGCACGGCATGCGTTTGCCTTACTTGTCGTTGCCGTCGCCGCTTCCGATGAGCAGATCGACCGTCAGCTCGAGGCGCTCGGTGACGTCGGTGGCCGAGGCGCGGCGGGTGAGCCAGGCGACCAGGTTCGACAGCCACACGTCGGAAATGACTCGGGCGATGGCCAACTGGCGATCCGAGGGGACCTCGTCGGACAGGGCCCGGGCGAAGAAGCGGTCCATCACCTTGCCGACCCGATCGACCTCGGCGGCCGCGGAGGCGTCGGCGAACATGAAGGCGCGCGTCATGGCCTCGGTGAGCAGCGGGTCGCGCTGCATGGCGCGGGTGACCTGGGTGAGCAGCAGGTGCATGCGCTCCTGCGGGGTCGCGCCGGCGAGCGGCTTGCGACGTCCTTCGAACTGCTCGAATTCCCGGGCCAGGGCGGAGACCAGCAGGTGCACCTTGGACGGGAAGTACCGGTAGAGCGTGCCGACGGCGACATCCGCGCGTTCGGCGACGGCTCGCATCTGGACCGCGTCGTATCCGCCCTTGGACGCCAGCGCGAGGGTGGCGTCGAGGATGCGCTTGCGTCGGTCGCGCTGGGCCGCCGAGCTCAGATCCTCCTCGCTGAGGGTGGTGACGGGCGCGGTGCGTCCACCGGGGGCCGACGCGGCGCGTCCGGTATCGGCACCGTCGGCGGCCTGCGATCGGGAGGGACTGGCCATCGGTTGAAAGTCCTTTCCTGCACGAATCGTACGAGTTCGTACCGCGACCGGACGGCGCTTGACTTCAGCCCGGCTCGAACATTAGAACATGTTCTAGGAGCTGAAGTCACGCCGGAAAGGCGGTATGGAGTGTGACCATAGCCACCACTGACGAGCATAAAGCCGTCCAGGAGTCGATGCGGGGATGGGCCACCGCGGTGCGCCCAATTGCAACACTGCGTTCCGGTACCCCGGAATTCTGGCGCGAATACTGGCCGCGCCTGGCCGAACTCGGGATTTTCCGGGTGGCGGTGCCGGAAGAGACCGGGGGCGCGGGTGGGACCGTCGGGGATCTGGCCGTTCTGGTGGAGCAGGCGGCGCATGATCTGGTCGGCGGACCGGTGCTCTCGACGGCGTTGGCGGGTCTTGTCGTCGGCGAGACGCTCGACGAGATTACGCCATGCGGTGTCGCGCTCGCGGGCGAAATCGCAATATCCGTGGGCGAATCCGGCGCCGCGGTGTCCGGTGAGTGGGACTCGGTTCTCGGTGCCGCGCCCGGGACGGCCGTGCTGGTTCCGGTGCGCGACGGTGAGCGGCGGCTGTGGGCGCTGATCGACGCGGACGCCCCGGGGCTGAGCATCGAGGCGCTGCCCACGATCGACCAGAGCGTGCCCTTGGCGCGGGTCGTGTGCGCCGAGGTCGTCGTGGCCGCGGATCGTCTTTTCGAGCCGGACTTCTCGGTCCTCGACGTGGCCGCCGCACTGGTCGCCGCGGAGGCCGCGGGCATCGCGGGCTGGTGCCTGGAGACCGCGACGGAATACGCCAAGGTGCGCGAGCAGTTCGGGCGCAAGATCGGCGAATTCCAAGCGATCAAACACCTTTGCGCGTGGATGCTGTGCCGGGCCGAGCAGGTGCGCGCGGTCGCCGCCGATGCCGCCGCCGCGGTCGATTCCGGCACCGCGGAATTGGGCCTGGCCGCGGCCGTCGCGCTGGCGGTGTCGCTGGACGCCGCGGTCGAGAATGCGAAGGACTGCATTCAGGTACTGGGTGGAATCGGTTTCACTTGGGAGCACGATGCGCACCTGTACCTGCGCCGCGCCACCGCACTGCGGCAGCTGCTGGGCGGTTCGGCGCGCTGGCGGGCCCGGGTCGCCGAGCTGACGCTGGCCGGCGTGCGCCGCACCATCAGCATCGACCTGGGTGACGCCGAGGCCGGATCGGCTTGGGACGTGGCCGGTTTGGATGCCGCCGAGGCGGCCGTGCTGGCGGCCGACCTGGCCAAGATCGCGGCGCTGCCCGAGGCCGAGCAGCGCGTCGCGCTGGCCGAGGCCGGGCTGCTGGCCTCGCACTGGCCCGCGCCCTACGGTCGCGGCGCGGGGCCGATCCTGCGCACCCAGATCGAGGACCAGATCCGCCAGGCCGGAATCGAGTTGCCGGACATCGTGATTGCCAACTGGGCGATCCCGACCCTGCTGCAGTGGGGCACCCCCGAGCAGATCGAGCGCTACGCCATGCCGACGCTGACCGGTGAGGTCATCTGGTGCCAGCTCTTCTCCGAGCCGGGCGCGGGCTCCGACCTGGCCTCGCTGCGCACGGTGGCCGAGCGGGTGGAGGGCGGGTGGAAGCTGCGGGGCCAGAAGGTGTGGACCTCGCTGGCGGATCGCGCGACGTGGGGCATCTGCCTGGCGCGCACCGATTCCGGCGTGCCGAAACACAAGGGCATCAGCTACTTCCTGGTCGATATGAAGAGCCCCGGGCTGGACATCCGTCCGCTGGTGGAGATCACCGGCGAGGCGCGCTTCAACGAAGTGTTCTTCGATGACGTGTTCGTTCCGGACGAATGCTTGGTCGGCGAGCTCGGCAATGGCTGGAAGATCGCGCGCTCCACCTTGACGGCGGAACGAGTCGCCATGGGCGGCAAGGGAATCGGCGACGAGCTGGAGGCGATGATCGCCGCCGCCCCGACCTCGGGACCCGGCGCGGAGGTGGTCGCGGACCGTTTGGGCGCGCTCATTTCAGAATCTGTTGCTGGAACTTTGCTCGAAGCCCGTGCGGCACAGAAGCTGCTGTCCGGCGGCGACCCCGCCGCGCAGAGCAGCGTGCGCAAGCTGGTCGGTGTGCGACACCGGCAGGCGGTGGCCGAATTTGCCGTCGAATTGTCCGGTGCGGCGGGCGCTCTGGAAACCGATGTGGTGAAAGAATTCCTGCTCACACGCTGTTTGTCGATTGCGGGCGGTACCGAGCAGATTCTGTTGACCGTCGCCGGTGAACGGATCCTCGGGTTGCCACGCGAGTCGCACGGCTAACCCACACCTCAACCGGGAGCATGGAATTGGACTTCACCAGGGACGAGAGCCAGGACGCTGTCGCCGAGGTTGTCGTAAGTTTGCTGGAACGCGAAAGTGCGCGCGATATCGCACTGTGGCCGGTCATTTCGGACAGTGGCCTGCTGGCCGTGCCGCTACCCGAGAAGTTCGGCGGCGACGATATGGGCCTGCTCGAGGTCTCGGCCATGCTCACCGAGCTGGCCACCGACGCCGCGCAGGTGCCCGCGCTGGCCACGCTGGGCTTCGGCGTGCTGCCGCTCAAGGCGATCGGCCTGCCGGATGCCTTGGCGGAGAAGCTGTTTACCGCCGTGTCCGAGGGCGCGGTGCTGACCGCCGCGCTGCACGAGACCGGTTCGCCGTTCACCGTGAAGCCGGAGACCACCGCGGTCACCGACGGCGCGACCGTGCGGATCAGCGGCCACAAGGTGGCGGTGCCCTACGCCGACACCGCGCGCTGGATCCTGGTGCCGACCGACAACGGCATCGCGGTGGTGGACGGTGACGCGGCGGGTATCACCAAGACCGCGAACCCGACTTCCGATGGCGTGCCGGAGTTTTCACTCCAGTTCGACCAGGTGGAGATCCCGGCCGAGCAGTTGCTTCCCGGAGGTATGAGCGAACTGCACCGGTTCGCGCTGGCGGGCATCGGTGCGGTGGCCGACGGCCTGCTCAAGGGCGTTGTTTCCCTGACCGCCGAGCACGTGCGGACCCGCCAGCAGTTCGGCCGCCCGCTGGCCGAATTCCAGGCTGTCGCACAGCAGATCGCGGATGTGTACGTGGTCTCGCGGACCCTGCACGTGGCCGCCTGCTCGGCCGCCTGGGCGCTGGCCCAGGAGGAACCGGACGCCGAGCGGATCGACGACGACCTGGACGTGCTGGCGTACACGGTGGCCTCCGAACTGCCCGCGGCCATGCAGAAGTGTCACCACCTGCACGGTGGCCTGGGGGTCGATATCACCCATCCGCTGCACCGCTACTACTCACAGGCCAAGGACATCGCGCGCTGGCTCGGCGGCGAATCCTTCCGGCTGGACCGTTTGGGAGCCAGATGTTCATCGAACTGACCGCGGAACAGCGGCAGCTGCGCGACGAATTGCGTTCGTACTTCACCGGTCTCGTGACTCCCGAGGAGGAGGCCGAGATGAAGGTGAACCGCCACGGTGACGCCTACCGGGCGGTGGTCAAGCGGATGGGCCGGGACGGCAAGCTCGGCGTCGGCTGGCCCAAGGAGTACGGCGGGCAGGGCTTCGGGCCGCTGGAACAGCAGATCTTCTACAACGAGGCGGTCCGGGCCGATGTGCCCGTGCCCCTGGTGACGCTGCTGACCGTCGGCCCGGCCCTGCAGTCCTACGGCACCGAGGAGCAGAAGCGGAAGTTCCTGCCCGGAATCCTCACCGGTGACGTGCATTTCGCCATCGGCTACTCCGAGCCGGACGCGGGCACCGATCTGGCGGCGCTGCGCACCTCCGCGGTGCGCGACGCCAACGGCGACTGGATCGTCAACGGGCAGAAGATCTTCACCACCGGTGCGCACGAGGCCGACTACGTCTGGCTGGCGGTGCGCACCGGTCCGGTGGAGGCACGGCACCGGGCCATCACGATCCTGATCGTGGACACCAAGGATCCGGGCTACTCCTGGACCCCGATCATCACCGCCGACGGCGCGCACCACACCAACGCCACCTACTTCGACAATGTCCGCGTCCCCGCGGAGATGATGGTCGGCGAGGAGAACGGCGGCTGGAAGCTGATCACCACCCAGCTCAATCACGAGCGGGTGAGCCTGGGACCGTCGGGCAAGATCGAGCAGCTCTACGAGGCCGTGCGCGAGTGGGCGCAGCAGCAGGGCGTGCTGGGCGAGGCCGACGTGCGGCGCTCGCTGGGCCGCCTGCACGCCATGACGCGGCTGAACGAGCTGCTGAACTGGCAGGTGGCCTCCAATATGGAGCGCGCCGACGCCGATCCGCGCGATGTCATCGCCGACGCCTCGGCGACCAAGGTGTTCTCCACCGAGGCCCTGCAGGAGGCGGGCCGGCTGGCCGAGGAGATCGTGGGCCGCTTCGGCGACCCGGCCGACCCGGCCACCGCGGAGCTGCTGGTGTGGCTGGACAAGCGCACCAAGCAGAACCTGGTGGTGACCTTCGGCGGCGGCGTCAACGAGGTCATGCGGGAACTGATCGCCCAGATGGGCCTGCGCCTCCCGCGCGTGCCTCGATAACAGGAGATACCGAGCGTGACAAAGAGTTTCACGGCGGAGGAGATCCGCGAGGGCCTGGAGAAGATCAAGGCCGACGGCGAGTCCGCGCCGCGCGCGGGCCGGGATCCGATCAACCAGCCGATGATCAACAACTGGGTCGAGGCCCTCGGCGACGCGAACCCGATCTATGTGGACGAGGCCGCCGCCAAGGCGGCCGGGCATCCCGGGATCGTGGCTCCGCCCGCCATGGCGCAGGTGTGGACCATGCTGGGGCTGGGCGGTATTCGCGCCGACGACGACCCGATGACCCGCACCAACGAGCTGTTCGACGCGGCCGGGTTCACCTCGGTCGTGGCCACCAACTGCGAGCAGGTCTACCACCGCTACCTGGAGTTGGGCGAGCAGGTGACGGTGCGCACCAGCGTCGGCGACATCGTGGGGCCCAAGAAGACCGGGCTCGGCGACGGCTGGTTCACCACCTATCTCACCAACTGGTATGTGGGCGACGAGCTGGTCACCGAGATGAAATTCCGGATGCTGAAGTTCGTGCCCGGCACCGGAAAGACGGCCGCTCCCAAGGAGTCCGGGGAGGTCTCGGCCGAGGATCTGGCCAAGCGTGTGCGCCCGACCGTCTCCAAGGACACCGAGTTCTTCTGGGACGGTGTGAAACTCGGCGAACTGCGCATCCAGCAGCGGCCGGACGGGTCGCTGCAGCACCCGCCGGTGCCGGCGCTGTGGAAGGACCACACCGAGCAGAGCGACTACGTCGTGGCCTCGGGCAAGGGCACGGTCTTCAGCTTCGTGGTGCATCACGCGCCGCGCGTGCCCGGACGGCAGCTGCCGTACGTGATCGCCCTGGTCGAGCTGGAGGAGGGCGTCCGCATGCTCGGTGAGCTCACCGGCGTCGACCCCGCCGAAGTCGAGGTGGGGCTGCCGGTCGAGGTGGGCTTCCTGAAGCTCGACGATGACAACACCGTGCCCTATTGGAAGGCCGTGAAATGACGACCGTCGAACTCTCGACCGTCGAGGTCGGAACCACGCTGCCGGAGTTGGTGATTCACGCCGACACCACGTTCATCGTCTCGACGGCGCTGGCCACCAGGGACTTCCAGGATGTGCACCACGACCGCGACAAGGCGGTCGAGCGCGGCTCCAAGGACATCTTCGTCAACATCCTCACCGATACCGGTCTGGTGCAGCGGTTCGTGACGGATTGGGCCGGGCCGAGCGCTCGCGTCAAGTCCATCGCGCTGCGCCTGGGCGTGCCGCTGTACGCGGGTGACACCCTCACCCTGACCGGCACGGTCTCGGCCGTCGACGGCGCCGACATCACCATCGACGTGGTCGGCAAGGATTCGCTCGGCGATCACATCACGGCGAAAGCCGTTATCTCCCTGCAGGAGGCACAGTGAGCGGGTTGAGCCGTAGCGCCGCCATCGTCGGCATCGGCGCGACCGACTTCTCGAAGGACTCCGGCCGCAGTGAACTGCGGCTGGCCGCCGAGGCCGTCACCGCCGCCCTGGCCGACGCGGGCCTCTCGCCCGCCGATGTGGACGGTCTGACGACCTTCACCATGGACACCAATACCCAGGCCGCCGTCGCGCGCGCCACCGGTATCCCGTCCCTGAAGTTCTTCAGCAACATCCCCTTCGGCGGTGGCGCGGCCGCCGCGACCGTGCAGCACGCCGCCATGGCGGTCGCCACCGGAATCGCGGATGTCGTTGTGGCGTACCGAGCTTTCAACGAGCGCTCCGGAAATCGGTTCGGGCAGTTCGCGACTCACCTCGCGACCGGCAACCCGAGCTCGTCGGGCGTGGACAACGCGTTCTCCTACACCCACGGCCTGGGCACCCCGGCCGCGCAGGTGGCCATGGTGGCGCGGCGCTACATGCACGTATATGGCGCGCGCAGTGAGGATTTCGGCCGCGTGGCCGTCGCCGACCGCAAGCACGCGGCCGTGAACCCGGCGGCGCACTTCTACGGCAAGCCGATCACCCTCGAGGAGCATCAGGCGTCGCGCTGGATCGCGGAGCCGCTGCACCTGCTGGACTGCTGCCAGGAGACCGACGGCGGCGTGGCCATCGTCATCACCTCGGCCGAGCGTGCCAAGGATCTGCCCAACAAGCCCGCGCTGATCGCCGGCGCCGCACAGGGTTCGGGCGCGGACCAGTACGTCATGACCAGCTACTACCGTGACGGCATGACCGGCCTGCCGGAAATGGGCCTGGTCGGCGACCAGCTGTGGGCACAGTCCGGTCTTCGCCCGGAGGACATGCAGGGCGGCATCCTCTACGACCACTTCACCCCGTTCGTGCTCATGCAGCTCGAGGAGCTCGGCTTCTGCGGCCGTGGCGAGGCCAAGGATTTCATCGCCGACGGCGCGATCGAGATCGGTGGCCGCCTGCCCCTGAACACCCATGGCGGCCAGCTCGGCGAGGCCTACATCCACGGCATGAACGGCATCGCCGAGGGTGTCCGCCAGATTCGCGGCACCTCCGTGAATCAGGTTCAGGGTCTGGAGAACATCGTGGTCACCGCCGGTACCGGCGTGCCCACCTCGGGTCTGGTGCTCACCGCCAACTGAGCGGGTCGCGTAGGCCCGGACGATCCTGGACCTCGTCCGTGCCTACGCATCAGCCGATGGGGAAGGCACCCGTATCGAGCACGTCCTCGGCCAGGCGCCGGAGCTGATCCGAGAGCCGATCGGCCGGGAACAGCCACGTGCCCAGTGCGGTCGCGCCCGCGTCCAGCAGCGTCCGCAGCCCATCGCGGACCTGGTCCGGAGTGCCCGCGACCGCGAATTCGTCGATCCACGCGGCCTCGACCGGCAGTTCCTCGCCGGGCGCGAGTTCGGCCACCGCGGTCCGTATCTCCTTGGCGTACGGTGACTTTCCGACCAGCGCCGAGGCCGACTCGGCCTGCAGGAACATCGCGACCGCGCCGCGCACGGCGTCGCGGGCGACCTGCTCGTCGTCGTCGATGGCGACCAGCACGAAGGCCGTGACCGGCGTGTGCCGTGGGATCAGCTCACGTACCCAGCGCATGTAGGTGGGTCCGGCGAGCACGGAAAGCAGGACGCCGTCGGCCTTTTCGCCCGCCACCCGCAGTCCGCGCTCGTTGACCGCGCCGATCCAGAGTTCCGGCGGCGTGCCGGGCGGGAAGCTCAGCTGGATGCCGGACAGGGTGTGGATCTCGGTGCGACGGTCGACGAGCTCGCCCGCGAGTAGTTCGCGCAGGACGTCGGCGGTTTCTTCGAGGGCGGTCAGTGGCCGGGCCGGAAGCAGTCCCATCTGTTCGAGCCAGCCGCGATTGCCCAGCCCGATGCCCGCGCGCACTCGGCCGGGGTAGGTGCGGGCCAGACCGGCGAGTTCCATGGCCAGTATCGCCGGGTGCCGGGTTGTGATGCTGGCCAGGCCGAGCCCCACGGGTATCTCGTCGGTCATCAGCAGCATCTGGGCCAGACCGGACAGACCACCGGTGAAGAAGCAGTCCTCGGAGAACCAGAGTTCGCCGAGGCCCACGCTTTCGGCCAGGCTCGAGATGCCGTTGAGCTGTTCGGGCGGCGTCAGGCTGCCGAGGACCAGGCCGATCTTTTCGGGAGGAATCATTCCCGAGGTAACCGGTCATTGTGTCCACTTATTCCGGAGGGGCTGCGGCCGAGCGAGATTCGACGCGGAAGGCGCACGGCGGCGTAGATTGGGCCGCAATTCATCTGTGGGGAAAGGGGTCGAAATGACCTTGAGAGAACGGTTGAACGAGCTGCCGGCGATGGGGAGCACGCTGGTGTACGGCGCGCCGCATCAGACGCCCGACGGGGCCACCATCATCACCGTCGCGGCGGTGAGCGGCTGGCGTGGATCGCGGCCGGTGGGCATCTTCGTCGTCCGCGACAGTGAGGTGAAGTGGGAGCCGGCGGTGGATGCCTCGCGCATCGCGACCCTCGGTGTCATCACCGGCTTGGTGGCGGCCACGCTCGGCACTCTCGCGGTGGTGAAGACTCCGCCGTGGCCGAACATGCGATTCTGGGATATCCGCTACCGCACTAACTAGCGGCCCTCAACTGCACGGCCAGTACGGCCGTCAATTGCCGCACGCTCTCCGCGGTGCCCGCCTGCAGTCCGGTTCGGGCACCGGCGAAGCGGTCGAAGATCAAACCCTCGATGACCGCGATGAAATCGGCGGCGGCCGTGGCCGGGTCGGTCGCGCCGAGCGTCTCGAACAGCGCCGTGGCGTGCCGGTGGGAGAACAGGCAGCCCACGAGCTTCTCGTGCAGTTCGGCGTCGCCGAGCAGTTCGACGATGAGCGCGTGCCGGGTGATCAGGTGGTTGCGGCGTTGGGCCAGTAGTCGATCCAGCCAGGTCGCGGTGCCGCGCGCGAGCCGGTCCACGTCGAGGTCCTCGCGGGTCTCGTCCATTTCGGGCTGCCGGTCGGCGAAGTCGGTGCGGGAGCGGGTCGCGATGCGCTCCACGATGCCCTCGAGCAGTGCCCGCCGGGTGCGGAAGTAGTAGGACGTCGATCCGGCGGGCAGATCCAGCGCGGTGTCCAGCGCGCGGTGGGTCAGTGCCCGAAGTCCCTGCGCGGCAATGAGATCGATGGCGCTGTCCACGATCAGGCTGCGCCGGTCGGTTGTGGGAGTGGTCACCTTCGCTCCTCTGCGGCTTCGTAATCCTCTACAACTATAGAGGAAGCTCTACGGCGGTAGAGGAAGGAGGAGGGTTGACATGGAAGCCCGGGAGATCGTGCTCGACGCGGACCAGCGGATCGCGGCCGAGCGGCTGGATGCCATCGCCGGTCGGGTGGGCAAGAAGTGGCGGCGACCGCGCGGGCTGTACCTGTACGGCGGTCCGGGGCGCGGCAAGACAATGCTGATGAACGACTTCTTCGCCGCAGTGACTTCGGAGCGCAAGCGGCGCTATCACTTCCACGAATTCTTCGCGCGCCTGAACGCGGGCATCAACGAGTACGGGAACATCGACGCCTCGGCCGACGCGCTGCTGGGTGATGCCGAGCTGATCTGCTTCGACGAATTCCACGTGCACGATTCCGGCGACGCGCGACTGGTCGCGCGGCTGCTGGATCGGCTGTGGGCCCGGCACATCACCCTCGTGGTGACCTCGAACTACCCGCCCGAGGGGTTGTTGCCCAATCCGCTCATGCACGCCATGTTCGAGCCGACCATCGAGCGGATCCTCGAGCACCTCGACGTGGTGTCGGTGAACGGTCCGATGGACTACCGCTCCCTGGGCGGACGCCGCACCGGTTTCGCCGCCGGACACTACGTCGTCGGATCATGCGAAGTGGTCGGCGCGATCGAGCTGCCCGTCGCGCATCGGCGGCTGCGAGCGCGAGCCCTCGAGAACGATGAGCTGACGGTCGATTTCGCCGAGTTGTGCGGCATTCCCGTGTCGGCGGCCGACTATCTGCGCCTCACCCGTGAGGTCCGCCGGTGGGTGGTGTGCGACGTGCCTTCCATGAGCGCCGTATCTCCGGAATGGGTGATGCGGTTCGTGAACCTGGTCGACGTCCTCTACGACGCCGATCTCGAGCTGTCGATCTTCGCCGAGGTGCCGCTGGCCGAGCTGGGCGGCGAGATCCAGCGGGTTCCCGATCTCTACCGCACCCTCAGCCGGCTCGGTGAGCTCAGGAAACCGGTAAACCTCGAGTCCCGTTAGCCGTTCGGCGAAGCTCCGGTGAACTGGCCGACTTGATCGACAGGCACGGTTCACGTGCCGTCAACGCGGAGGGGGTCTTGCGTTGCGGGCCGCTTCCTACCGTGGCGTCAGGAGCTGCACCGAACCGGAGGGGACCGATGCGAATCCGCGAGCAGGCAAGGGATTCCGCGCCGCGGAACCCGAGCATACCGAGTAGCCCCTATATCCGGAACAGCGCCCGGCTGCGGGTGTTGGTCGTCGCCGAGTCCTTTCTTCCCCAGGTCAACGGCGTCACCAACTCCGTCAGGCGGGTGCTCGATCACCTGGCCGCCAAGGGCCACGAGGCCACGCTGGTCGCGCCGACCGGGCCCGAGAAGTACGCGGGCTTCCGCGTCCACGTGGTGCGCGGCGCGCGGCTGCCGTTCTACCGCGACTTCCGGATCGGCCTCGAGACCCGCCGCCGGCTGCGCAAGATCATGCGCGAATTCCGGCCCGACGTCGTGCACATCGCCTCCCCGGCCACCCTCGGCTATCAGGCCGCCAAGGTCGCGGGTGAGCTCGGGGTGCCGACCGTCGCCATCTATCAGACCGATCTGGTGGGTTTCGCGTTGCGCTACGACCTGCCCGGCGGCGTCCGCGCCATGACCGCGCTGACCCGCCGCATCCACCTGCGCGTGGACCGCACCCTCGCGCCCTCCACCGCCAGCCTGCGCCAGCTGGAGCTGATGGGCATCCCGGGGCTGGGCCGCTGGCCACGCGGTGTCGACCTGCAGCAGTTCGGGCCCTTCCGGCGCTCGGAGGAGTTGCGAAAGCGCTTGGCCCCCAATGGTGAAGCGCTCATCGGATATGTCGGTCGGCTCGCTCCGGAGAAGGAGCTCGAGCTGCTCGCGAATCTGCGGACGCTGTCCGGCGTGAAGCTGATCATCGTGGGCGGCGGCCCCGAGGAGAAGCGGCTGCGAAAGCTGTTGCCGGAAGCGGACTTCCTCGGTGTCCTGCACGGTGACGAGCTGGGCGCGGTCTACGCCTCGCTGGACGTCTTCGTGCACACCGGCCGCCACGAAACCTATTGCCAGGCCGCGCAGGAGGCACTCGCCTCCGGGGTGCCGGTGGTCGCGCCCAAGTCGGGCGGGCCCATCGACGTGGTCGGTCCCGGCGCCGGCTTCCTCTACCCGCCCGGCGACCCCGCGGCCATGACCGAGCTGGTGCGCCGCCTGGTCGAGGACCCGGCGCTGCGCGAGCAGACCGCGGCCACCGCGGTGCGCAGCGTGCGCGACCGGTCCTGGTCGGCGGTCAACGACCTGCTCATTCGCCACTACCGCGAGGTGATCGCGGAACGCCTGCAGCCCGATTCGGGGCACGGCGAGGTTCCGGCCACCAAGGAGGCATCCTGATGCTCCGCATCTCCGTCATCGGCACCGGTTACCTGGGTGCCACCCACGCCGCGGGCATGGCCGAACTCGGCTTCGAGGTCCTGGGCGTGGACAACAATCCGGCCAAGGCCGCCGCGCTGTCCGCGGGGCAGGTGCCCTTCCACGAGCCCGGGCTGCCCGAGCTGCTGGCCGGGCATGTGGCCGGCGGGCGGCTGCGGTTCGGCACCTCGCTGGTCGAGGCGGCCGAGTTCGCCGACGTCCATTTCCTCTGTGTGGGAACGCCTCCCGGGGTGAACGGGGCGGCGGATCTCTCGCAGCTGTACTCGGCGCTGGAGGGCCTGGTGCCGCACCTGACCCGCAACTGCCTGATCGTCGGCAAGTCCACGGTGCCGGTCGGCACCGCCGAGGCGTTGACCGCGCGCATCGCCGAGCTTGCGCCGGAGGGGATTTCGGTCGATCTGGCCTGGAACCCGGAATTCCTGCGCGAGGGGCACGCGGTGTACGACACCCTGCACCCGAACCGGCTGGTGTTCGGGGTGACCACTCCGGACGCGGAATGGGCGCTGCGGCAGGTGTACGCGACGCCGATCGCGGCGGGCTCGCCGGTGGTGATCACCAATATGCCGACCGCCGAGCTGATCAAGGTGTCGGCCAATGCCTTTCTGGCGACCAAGATTTCGTTCATCAACGCCATGGCCGAGCTGTGCGATCTCACCGGCGCGGACGTGACGCTGCTGGCCGACGCGCTCGGCCACGACGACCGGATCGGCCGCAAGTTCCTGGGCGCGGGGCTGGGCTACGGCGGCGGGTGCCTGCCGAAGGACGTGCGGGCGTTGATCGCTCGCGCCACCGAGCTCGGCGCGGGGGAGTCGGTGGAATTCCTGCGCGATATCGACGCCATCAACCTGCGGCGGCGCGAACGCGTGGTCGAGGAGACCCTCGCGCTGCTCGGCGGCGGGCATCGGCCCTCCGGGCGGGTCGGCGTGCTGGGCGCGGCGTTCAAGCCGCTCTCGGACGACGTGCGGGATTCACCGGCGCTGGATGTGGCCCGGCGGCTGCACGCGGCCGGAGTGGATGTCACCGTATTCGACCCCGCCGCAACGGTTCCGGCGCGAGCGGTCGCCCCGCAGCTGGTGTTCGCGGCGACGGCGGCGGCCGCGCTGCACGAGGCGGATGTGGTACTGCACCTGACCGAATGGCGCGAATTCCGTGAGCTGGACCCGGCCTTCCTGCGGACGGTGGCGCGCGGGCGGGTCCTCATCGACGCCCGCAACACGCTGGACCCGGAGCCGTGGCTCGCCGCCGGTTGGGATTTCCGGGCGATGGGACGGCTGGTGGAGTCCCGTGCGGCTTCCGCGCCGCGCGTCGCTCCCGTCGTCACCGCGTACCCGAAACCACCTGTCGTGCCCCGGCAATTGGCAGCGCCTTCACCATTGACCCGGCTGCGGGCCCGCGTGCGCCGCACCGCCTGACGCCTGGCTTTTCGAACGAGATCAGGGAGCTCTGGTCGTGGGAATTGTCTTCTTCCCCACGGTACGGGCTCCCTGATCTTGTTCGACCACATGCCGGTTGTGGATTCATGTGGTTCGGGTATGTGATTCGGGGTTCACGATTTTGGTCCTGAGGGACCGCTCGGCATGTAACTATGTGCCTGTTTCCGGCAAGACTCTGGTTAGGAGTATTCGTGACTGGGGTGGGGACCGTGGCCTCGCGCGCGATCGCTTTGATCGGGCTCGTGATGCTCGCTGTCGTCGCACTGCGCGGATACATTCCGGGGACCGGCGGGCCCACCGCTCCGCATCCTTCGTCCGCGGTTTCGCTGGCCTTGATGCCGGTGCTGCTGCTGGTGTCGATGGTGATCCTGATCGCGGGCGTGATCAACAGCCAGCACCGGCTGCCGCTGGCCATGCCCGAGCCTGATCGCGAGAACGCCCTGCGCGGGCTGGGATTGCGGCGGATCGGGATCCTGGTGCTGATCGGCGTCGCGGCCATCGCATTGATCGTCACGGCCGTGGTGTCGGTGTACCTGGTGACCCCGGCGCGCCAGAGCGAGGTCGGGTCGCAGCCGACGGCCGCGCCCACGGGGACCGAACTGCCCACCGAAACCGTGGCCCCGCAACCGGATACGGTCTCCTCCCCGCCGCTGTCGGGGACGGCGCTGCTGCTGGTCGGCATCGCCGCGGGGGTGCTGGTCCTGGTCGCGATGGCGGGACTGGTCGTGGCGGCGGTGAGTTCCAACCGCGCGCCCTCGCTCTCGCGCACGCCGCTGTCGCCGCCCACTCCGGCCGAGGCGGTCTCGCTGGCCAAGGTGGCGGAGATGGGTCTGGCGGCCATGATCGCGCCGGGGCAGGATCCCCGCACCGCCATCATCGCCTGCTACGTCGCCATGGAACGCGGGCTGGCGACGGCGCGCGAGGTGGCGCCGCTGGCCTCGGACACCCCGTCCGAGGTGCTGGCGCGGGCCTTCGACCGCGGATTCCTGCGCGACGCCTCGGCGCGAGAGCTGGTGGCGCTGTTCGAGGAAGCGCGGTTCAGCCCGCACTCCATGCTGGAGTGGCAGCGCATGCGGGCCGAACAGCTGCTGCGCATCGTCCTGGCCGATCTGCAGGAGCAGGCCGCATGAACCGGACCGTGATCGTGATCGGCACGCTGCTGCTGGCGGCCATGTTCGAGATCCTCGCCTACAACAATCAGCGCGATTCCCTGGTGGCCATTGCCGGGATTCCGGTGGCGGGTGCGCTCGGGCTGCTGGTGTGGTCGCTGGTGGAGCGGTCACGGCGGCTGACGCCGCCCGAGCCCGAGGACAATGACATCGACAACGGCCCGGCGGAGATGCTGCGCCGCTGGCAGGCGCGCGCCCAGATGCTGGCCGACCGGTCCGAGGGCTCGCGCGCCGACTGGGATCGGCACCTGCGGCCCTTGCTGGCCAAGGAATTCGAACTGACCAGCGGGCACCGGATGAACAAGAACCGGCGCGCGCTGGAGGTGGCGGGACAACTGCAGTTCGGACCCGAACTGTGGCGCTGGGTGGACCCGGCCAATTCGGCGCTGCGCGATCAGGTCAACAGCGCACCCGGTCGCGCCGCCCTGGACGAGATCCTGCGCCGGCTACAGGACATGTGAGACGAGATGCGAGATATGCGATGACATCACCGATGGACCTGACCATCAAGCGCACCGACGCGGTGCTGCGCGAGGTATCGCGGGTCGTGGTCGGCAAGCGGGACGAACTGCAGCTGATCATGGTCGCGGTGTTGTCGGGCGGCCACATCCTCATCGAGGACCTGCCCGGGCTGGGCAAGACCCTCATCGCGCGGTCGTTCGCGTCGGCGCTGGGTTTGAACTTCACACGCGTGCAGTTCACCCCGGACCTGCTGCCCGCGGACCTGATCGGCTCCACCATCTACGACATGCATTCGGGCCGTTTCAGTTTCCGGCGCGGTCCGGTCTTCACCAATATGCTGCTGGCCGACGAGGTCAACCGCACCCCGCCCAAGACCCAGGCCGCGCTGCTCGAGGCCATGGCCGAGGGGCAGGTCTCCATCGACGGCGAAACCTTTCCGCTGCCACAGCCTTTCATCGTCTTCGCCACCGACAACCCGATCGAGTACGAGGGCACCTACCCGCTGCCCGAGGCACAGCTCGACCGGTTCGCCATGCAGCTGCGGCTGGGCTATCTGTCGGAGAACGACGAGATGAACATGATCCGCCGCCGGCTGGAACGCGGGGCGCAACCCGCCCAGATCGCGCAGGTGGTCGACGCCGACGGCCTGATGGAGATGCGGCAGTCGGTCGAATACGTGACCGTCCACCCCGACGTGGTCGGCTATGTCGTCTCCCTGGCCTCGGCCACCCGCGGCCATCCCCAGGTGGAGGTCGGCGCGAGCCCCCGCGCCGAACTGGACCTGGTCCAGATGGCCCGCGCCCGAGCGCTGCTCAACGGCCGCGACTATGTGGTCCCCGAGGACGTCAAGGCCCTCGCCATCCCGGCCATGGCCCATCGCATCACCCTGCGTCCGGAGATGTGGGTGCGCCGCATCCGCGGCGAGGACGTCATCGCCGAACTGTTGCGCCGCCTCCCGGCGCCTCGCGCCAGCACGCCGTCGTGAGCCGCGTATGAGTGACAGATACCCGCGCATCGCCGAGGACGCCCGTCGTCGTTCCGGCGTGCGTTCGGCCGGAATCCACCGCGGGGAGCGAGACTCCGGCCGAACGCACCTGCTCGGCGTCGAAAAGCGGGCGAGGTCATGAAGCATCGCGATACCAGTACGTCCGTCGAGGCCGAATTGCGGTGGCGACCCGCGCCATTGGTGTTCATGCTCGCGGCGGTGTCCGCGCCCGCGCTGGTGCTGGCGGTGATCCTGGGCAAATGGCAGCTGGTGGTGTTCGCCGCGCCCATGCTCGGGGTGCTGGCGACCGCGCCGTTGCAGCAGTCGCGCACGAAGATCCAGGTGGACGGGGCGGGGGTGCTGCGCTGCTTCGAGACCGAGGAGGTGGTGCTGACCGCGGCCGCGTTCGTGGAGAGCGGGCACGCGCTGCTGCGGCTGCATCCGGAACCCATGCACGGCATGGAGATCCACGTCGAGGAGACCGTCGACTCCGGCGTCGCGCCCGCCGGGCTGCGGCTGGCCCTGTCCGCGCCCCGCTGGGGACGGTATCCGGTGCCGATGCGGGTCAGCGCGCTGAGCCCGGCCGGGCTGGCAGTGGCGTCGGTGCGGCTGCCCGCGGGGGAGCTGTACATCTATCCGATCACCGATCCGCAGCGAATGCGGTTGCCGCGCACCGAACTTCCCGAACGCATGGGCACCCATCTGACGCGGCGGCACGGGCCCGGCGTGGAATACGCCGATATTCGCGTCTACACGCCCGGAGATCAGCTGCGCACGGTCAACTGGCCGGTGAGCGCGCGGCGCGGACAGCTGTTCGTGACCGAGCGGTTCACCAATCGGGCCGCGGATGTGGTTGTGCTGCTGGACACCTCGATGCAGGCCCCCGGGCCCGCGTCGGACTCGCTCGAGCTGTCGGTGCGCGGCGCGGCGCAGGTGGCGCAGTCCGCGCTGCAGGCCGGTGACCGGACCGCGGTCGTCTGCCTCGGGCGCAATCCGCGCTGGCTGCGCCCGGACATCGGCCGCCGCCAGTTCTATCGCATCGTGGACACCGTCCTCGACGTCGGCGACGAGCACATCGAAATGCAGGGCACGCTGGCCCCGCACTCCGCCGTGCCGATCGGCGCGGTCGTCGTGGCGTTCTCGACCCTGCTCGACACCCAATTCGCCTTGGCCCTCATCGATCTGCGCAAGCGCGGGCACGTGGTGGTCGTGGTCGACGTGCTGCGCGGACCGCCCTTCGGGGACGGCCTGGACTCGACGCTGGCCCGCATGTGGCAGCTCGAGCGCGCGTCGATGTACCGCGATATGGGCACGGTCGGCGTCGACATCGTCGGATGGCCGGAGGACACGCGCCTGGACCAGGTGATGCGCCTGATCCCCGAACATCGCCGCACCGTGAGGGTCCGCCGATGACCAGATTCCTCGCCGTGCTGTCCGGCCTGCTGCTCGCGGCCGCCGTGGCGATCGTATTGCCGTGGGCGGCGATTCCGGTGGCGCTGCTGGCGGCGGCCGGGTGGCGGTGGCGGGTGTGCGCCGTGCTGGCCGTGCTGGCGGCCATGGCGGCGCTGGCGTGGGTCGGGACCGGGGCGCTGGTGGCGGGCGGCATCGGGCTCGTGGCGACCACCTATCTGCTGAACACCGCCTCGATCTCGGCTCCGGTCGGGGTGGTGCCCACCACGGTGCCGTCGGTGGCGGGCGCGCTGGTGTTCACCGTCGCCGCCGGGGCGGCCACGGTGCTGCCCGCGGGATTGACCTGGGTGCCGATTCTCGCGCCGTTCACGGTGATCCTGTTGTACGCCTTGCTGGTTCGCGGCCTGACCGACGACCGGGTGCGCGACTGAGCCGAGCGCCGTCCGAAATCGCTTCGAATCCGGATGCGGGGCTGGTTCACTCGCCCGCATGGAAGAGAAGCAAATGATCAAGACCTCGAAGCGGCTGTCCAGGCATCTTCGACACGCACCGGGGGAGATCGGCCTCACGCTGGACTCGGCGGGCTGGGTGGAGGTTTCGGCCCTGCTGTCGGCGCTCGGCGCACACGGAAGGGCGCTCACCCGGCCCGAGCTGGACGAGGTGGTGGCGCGGAACAACAAGCGCCGCTTCGAATTCGATGCGACGGGAACCCGCATACGCGCGAGCCAGGGACACAGTGTCGACGTTGACCTGGAGTATCGAGCGAGCACGCCGCCCGATCTGCTCTACCACGGCACCGTTGGCGTGGCACTGCCCGGAATTCACGCGAAGGGGTTGAAGCCCATGCGCCGCCACGACGTCCATCTGTCGGCGGATCTGGAGACCGCCGTCAAGGTCGGGACCCGGCGTGGCAAGCCGGTGGTGCTGACCGTGGATGCCGCGGCTATGCACCGCGACGGGCACGTCTTCCGGGTCAGCACCAACGGGGTCTGGTTGGTGGCCGCCGTCCCGCCCGAATATCTGTCCGGACTGTGAGGTTTCTGTCCGGATGCCGGGCGGGCCGGCGTGCGGCCACTTACTGCAGGGCGGGGGGCATACGGGTCGGCTTGATGCGGCCCGCGTCGATGAGCGCCCGGAATGCCGCGGCTTTGCGCCCGCACTCCGCAACCGGGCAGCGGCGGTGCTGCTGCATGGTGCGATGGGCTTCCTGGACATCCAGCGGGTGGTCCGGGGCGACGTGAGACCAGACGGAGGGATCGCTGGTTGCCAGGGCTAATGTGTTGTGCTCGTTATTGATTCGCTCGCGAATCCGTTCCACCGAGAGCCGGTCCGGATCGTGATGGGGGTGGTGCAGGCTCATGATGGTGATCGCCATGATCACGAGCGATGCGAGGGTGGCCGTGAACACTTGCCAGGCGGCCATTGGTTCACCTTCTCCATGTCTATCGGTTGTAGTCAGCTAGATATTCAGTTGGTTAGCTAGATATTCACCGTATGCCTGAAGACGTTACGCCTCCAGCGCGTCCTGGGTCAGAAACAATCGAATTTCGGCCGCTTTCAGCAACTTCCCCGCTCGTTCCGCCCCCCGACACGCTGAAAGTTTGCGACCATTTCGATGTGACGGACGGTCAGGCTCAGCTGCGCTCCATCACCAGCGCGGCGCTCCTCGTGGAGTTCGCGGTCGCTCGCGGCCTGGGTGTGCCCGATCTCTTGCGCCACACCGGGATTCGCGAGCGCGATCTGCTCGACTCCACCGCCGAGATCACCCTCGCGCAGGAGCTGTCGCTGATGCGAAATGTCGTCTCCGGCGTCGGTGACGAGCCCGGAATGGGGCTTATGGCCGGATTGCTGTGTCACCCACCGAGTCTCGGAGTCCTCGGGTTCGCATTGATGAGCTGTCCCACCGTGCGCGACGCCGTGGACATGGCGCTGCGCTACGCCGACCTGTCCTTCACGGTCGCGCGCCACCATCTCGTCTTCAATGGCGACGACGTCTCCATCGTCCGCGACGACAGCGGCGTGCCGCCCGAGGTGCGGCGGTTCGCGGTGGAGCGGGATGTGGCCGCCATCTGGACCATTCAGCAGGACGTCATGCCGATGCGGCCGCCCATCACCCGGGTCGCGGTCGCCTTCCCGCCGCATCCGGTCTACGAGATGTTCGGGGCCATGCTGGGTGTCGAGGAGGTCGTCTTCAACGCGCCCCGCTCGGTGGTTACCGGACCGTCCAGTATTCAGAATCTCCAGTTGCCGCAGGCGAATTCGGCGACCGCCCGCTTCTATGAACAGCAGTGCGCCGAACTCATGCAGCGCCGCAAGCGCCGCCAGGGCATCAGCGGCCAGGTCCGCCAGCTGCTCATCTCGCGCGGCGGCATAGCCGACCAATCACGCATAGCCGCCGAACTGGACGTCAGTGTCCGCACCCTGCGCCGCCGCCTGGCCGATGAGGGGACTACCTTCCGCGAGCTGTCCACGGAGACAGTGGGTCTGCTGGCGGAGGAACTCCTCGTGGCCGGAATGACGGTGGAACAGGCCGCAATCCGCCTGGGCTACGCCAGCGTCTCCGCGTTCACCTCCGCCTTCCGTGGTTGGAAGGGGCAATCGCCCGGCCAGTTCGCCCGCGAGAACCGCGGCCGGGTGTCGGCGCGGGTCTGACGTCGCCCGCCGGGTCAGCCCTTCAGCGCCGCGGCGAGCTCGGCATTGGTGGGCTCGATCAGCACCGCGCCATCGGGCATCACGACCACCGGAATGTTCTTCCGACCCCCGGCGATCTCGATCGCCCGCTCCCGGGCGGCCTCATCCTGCTCGACGTCGACCTCGGTGAACGCCACCCCGTTCTCCCGAAACCACACCTTCGCCCGCCGGCAATCCCCGCACCAATCGGCCCCATACATCACGATGTCGCCCATGAGCCCGACTCTAGGCCAACCGCCCGGTCCCACACCCCACAGCCCAGGCCAACAGCTACCTCAGAGTTCGATTACTTCCGCCCCCTAGCCTCCGATGACATGTCCTTCCTCCACCGCATCACCCTCGACCCCGCCATCTGCCGCGGTGAACCGGTAATCCTCGGCACCCACTACCCGGTAGCCCTGATCGTCGACCTACTCCGCACCGGCGTCACCCCCACCGAACTCCTCTCCGACTGCCCCGCCCTCACCCGCGAAGACCTGGTAGCCGCCCTCCACTACGCCACCCTTCCGCAAGCCTGCTGAAACAAGATCAGGGAGCTCCCACCGCGGAAATCTGTCCGATTTCCCACGCTGAGAGCTCCCTGATCGTGAAGCCCTTCGGGGTTACGAGTGCGTGAGGACCACGTCCGCGAGGACGGGGGCGTCGTCGCGCTCGACGACGGTGACCGCGATGGCGAGTTCGCCGTCCTGCTGCCAGATTCGGGAGCGCAGCGTCTCGCCGGGGTACATGACGCCGGCGAAGCGGGCGCGGAAGCCCTTGACGCGGGCGACATCCGAGGCCAGCACGGTGTCGGTGGCGGTCTTGAGGACCAGGCCGTAGGTGCACAGGCCGTGCAGGATCGGGTTGGGGAAGCCGGCGTTGCGGGCGAATTCGGGGTCCGAGTGCAGCGGGTTGCGGTCGCCGCACATGCGGTAGAGCAGCGCCTGCTGCGGGAGGGTGGGGGTCAGGACCTCGAAATCCGGTGCGCGGTCGGGGAGTTCGGTCTTGGCGCTGGGGCCGCGCTCGCCACCGAATCCGCCCTCGCCCTTGGCGAAGATGGATGAGCGTGCGGTCCACAGGATTTCGCCGTCGGAGCCGACGGCGGTGTCCTCGCGCCAGACGACAGCGTTGGAACCCTTGTCCCAGATGTCGGTGATGCGCCCGGAGATGCTGCCCTTGCCCGAGGCCGGGATCGGGCGGTGCACGATGACCTCCTGGCTGCCGTGCACCACCTTCGCCAGATCGATGTCGATGCCGTCGAACTTCACCTTCGGCGGCTCGGTCTCGTGGAAGGACGGGGCGACGGTCGCGAAGGACGGCAGCACGGCGGGCTCGCGGTCGTCGACGTAGCGCAGTTCGGCCGCGTCGGTCCAGCGGTTGCCCGCGCCCAGCGCCAGGTTGTAGGTCTGTACATCGCTGGCGGACCAGCTGAATTCGCGCGCGGGAATCTGCGCGCCGAGCGCGACACTCAAATCGATGGGCATGAAAGGTTCTCCTCGTCACTCGCGTCCGATGGTCCGGCGCGGTTCGCCTCCCCGCAAGCCCCCGCTCCGCTGAGCGGGTCCTGCGTCGGCGCGCTCGAAAGTCTGCTCCCGGTCCCGCCACCCGAAAGAGCGTTCGGTGGTGGCGGTCCGGGCGTTCAGTTGTGCTTCCCCATGCCCCGCCGGGATAGAGCGGTACGGCAGGGCATGCGGGTGGGTTGGGCGCGGACTCGACGTGACCCGACTCGCGCCCAACCCGATCCTGAACCAGGTTGGGATGGTTCAGGACGCTTTCTCGGCGACGGGTGCGCCGTTCTTCTTCTTGGCCGCGACATCGAGGGCCGCCAAGTAGCCGAAGGTGATCGCGGGTCCGATGGTCGCGCCGGGACCGGCGTAGGTGTGGCCCATGACCGGCGAGGACGTGTTGCCCGCCGCGTACAGACCCTCGATCACGGTCCCGTCCTCGCGCAGCACGCGCGCGTCGTTGTCGGTGACCAGACCGCCCTTGGTGCCGAGGTCACCGGGGACCATCTTCACCGCGTAGAACGGGCCGACCTCGAGCTTGTTCAGGCACGGGTTCGGCTTGATGGTCGGGTCGCCGTAGTAGCGGTCGTAGGCGGAATCGCCACGGTTGTAGTCGAGGTCCTTGCCGGTCTCGACGAAGCCGTTGAAGCGCTCGATGGTGGCGCTCAGCTTGTCCGCGGGAACCCCGATCTTCTCGGCCAATTCGGCCACCGTCGGGGCGACGACGATCAGGTCGTTTTCCATCCAGCGGGACGGAATCCGCTGGCCAGGCTGCAATCCGGCGAAGATGTAGCGAGACCGGTAGCGCTGATCGAACACGAGCCAGCACGGCACGTTCTCGCCCGGACCCTCACCCTGCCCGTATTCGCCGCCGTACATGGTGTGCACAGCCTCGACGTAAGGAGCGGACTCATTACCGAATCGCTGCCCTTGCGTATTGATCATGATGGAGCCGGGCAGGTTGCGCTCGGCGAGGCAGAACCAGGGCTTGCCCTCGCCGCGGAAGGTGGTCGGACCCCACCACGCGTCGTCCATGAACGCGATGTCGCCGCCCGCCTCGATGCCCGCGCGGATGCCGTCACCCGTGTTCGCGGCCGCACCGGTGGTCCACTCGGTGGTGATGGGCTCGCGCTGGTACTTGTGCCGCATGTCGGCGTTGTGCTCGAAGCCGCCGCTGGCCAGGATGACGCCGTAGCGGGCGTTGAACCGGACCGCCTCACCGTTCTGCTCGGCGTCGACGCCGGTGACCACGCCGTTCTCGACCACCAGGCCGGTCAGCGGAGTGTTCAGCAGCACCGGCACATTCGCGTCGAGCAGGCCCTTGCGCAGACCCGCGATGATGGCCTGGCCCATGCCGACCAGCGCCTTGCCGGTGACCTTGCCCCACGCCCAGCGGGTGCCGACGCGCAGCACGCGCGCGATGCCGCTCGGGTGGCGGCGGATCAGGTTGAGCTTCTTGTAGTCGGCCTGCATGACGACGACGTTCAGCGGCGCCTTGCTGTAGGCGGGCTCCAGGTTGAACCGCTCCGCGCCCAGGACCTTGAGGTTGAACGGCTTGGGCTCGCACGAGCGTCCATCCGCCTTGCCGCCCGGCGCCTCCGGGTAGTAGTCGGAGTAGCCCGGCACCCAGCACATCTTCAGCGCGGAGTGGTCGAGCATGTAGTCGAAGGCTTCCGCGCCGCGATCGAGGTAGGTGTCGATCTTCTCCTTCGGCACCACGTCTCCGATGATGCTGTACAGGTAGGTCCGCGCCTCGTCGAGGTCGTCGCCCTTGCCCGCGGCCTTCAGCACTTTGTTTCCGGGAATCCAGACGCCACCGCCCGAGCGCGCGGTAGAACCGCCGTAATGAGCGGCCTTTTCGATGAGCACCGTGCGCAGACCGTGGTGCGCAGCGGTGATGGCGGCGGACATACCGGCGGCACCGCTGCCGACCACCACCACGTCGTAATCCCGATCAGTCATGTAGAACACGTTATAGAATCAATCCTGGTTTGGTCTATGTTGGTCTGGCAGATGGGACTGCTGAAGCGACGTTCTTCACAAAAACTCGTTTCAGTTTCTAGTCTCGTTACCGGAAGGCCACCGGCCGGTACCCCCGATGGAAGGAACACAGCGTGCTGACCGACGCGCTACGCAAGGAACTGGCCGATGAGCTCGCGGCGGCGGAGCGGACCCGCGTTCCGATCGATCCGCTGGCCGTGCGGTACCCCGAGATCGACGTGGTCGACGCCTACGAGATCCAGCTCATCAACATGCGGCAGCGCTTCGACGGCGGCGCGAAGGTGGTCGGCCACAAGGTGGGCCTGTCCTCCAAGGCCATGCAGCAGATGATGGGCGTGGACGAGCCGGACTACGGGCACCTGCTCGCGGAAATGGAAGTCTTCGAAGACGTTCCGGTCGACACCGCCAAGTACCTGTACCCGCGCGTCGAGGTCGAGGTGGGCTTCATCCTGGGCGCCGACCTGCCCGGCGAGGACTGCACCGAAGAGGATGTCCGCAAGGCCACCGTCGCCTACGCGCCCTCCATCGAGCTCATCGACACCCGCATCAAGGACTGGAAGATCGCGCTCTGCGACACCATCGCCGACAATGCCTCCTCCGCCGGATACGTGCTCGGCAAGCAGCGCGTCTCGCCGGATCAGTTGGATATCAAGAACATCGACGCCGTGCTGACCCGCAATGGCGAGGTCATCGCCGAGGGCCGCTCCGACGCCGTACTCGGTGACCCGACCATCGCGGTGGCGTGGCTGGCCCGCAAGGTCGCCTCCTTCGGCGTCCGCTTGAAGGCGGGCGACATCGTGCTGCCCGGCTCCTGCACCCGTGCCATCGACGCCCGCCCGGGCGACGAGTTCATCGCCGAGTTCGCCGGACTCGGTTCCGTCCATCTGGGTTTCGCGTAAGCCTGAATCAAACAGGCCGCGTCGCACAGACACTGACCTCACCGAGTAGGAGAAAGCCGTGACTGCAAGCAAAGTCACCGCCGCGATCGTCGGGTCCGGCAATATCAGCACCGATCTGCTGTACAAGCTGCTGCGTTCGGAGTCCATCGAGCCGCGCTGGATGATCGGCATCGACCCCGAGTCGGAGGGCCTCAAGCGGGCCCGCGGCCTGGGCCTGGAGACCTCCGCCGAAGGTGCGGACTGGCTGCTGGCGCTGCCGGAGAAGCCGGACCTGCTGTTCGAGGCGACTTCCGCGTACGTGCACCGGGCCTACGCGCCCAAGTACGCCGACGCCGGGATCCGCGCCATCGACCTCACCCCCGCCGCGGTCGGCCCGGCCGTGATCCCGCCGGTCAACCTCGACTCGCTGCGTGACGAGATGAACGTCAACATGATCACCTGCGGTGGCCAGGCGACGATTCCGATGGTGCACGCGGTGTCTCGCGTGGTGCCGGTCGAGTACGCCGAGATCGTGGCGTCGGTGTCCTCGGTGTCCGCCGGTCCCGGCACCCGCGCGAACATCGACGAGTTCACCAAGACCACCTCCGCCGGTGTGGAGACCATCGGTGGGGCCAAGCGCGGCAAGGCGATCATCATCCTGAACCCGGCCGAGCCGCCGATGATCATGCGCGACACCATCTTCTGCGCGATCCCCGAGGACGCCGACCGCGACGCCATCACCGAGTCGATCCACCGGATGGAGAAGTCCATCCAGGAGTACGTGCCCGGCTACCGGCTGCTCAACGAGCCGCAGTTCGACGAGCCGTCGCTGGTTTCCGGTGGTATGGCCAAGGTTTCGATCTTCGTCGAGGTCGAGGGGGCGGGCGACTTCCTGCCGCCGTACTCGGGCAACCTCGACATCATGACCGCCGCCGCCACCCGCGTGGGCGAGGTGCTGGCGAACCAGATCATCTCGGCTCGGGTGTAAGGAGTTCCGACAGTGAGCAATTCGAACATTCTGAAGCCGTTCTCGGCGGATCTGGACGTCCGGGTCACCGACACCAGCCTGCGCGACGGCTCGCACCACAAGCGGCACCAGTTCACCGTGCAGGAAGTGCGCGACATCGTCGGCGCGCTCGACGCCGCCGGTGTGCCCGTCCTCGAGGTCACCCACGGTGACGGCCTCGGCGGTTCCTCGTTCAACTACGGTTTCTCCAAAACCCCTGAGCAGGAACTGATCAAGGCGGCCGCGGAGACCGCCAAGCAGGCCAAGATCGCCTTCCTCATGTTGCCCGGCGTGGGCGTCAAGGAAGACATCAAGATCTCGCAGGACAATGGCGCGTCGATCTGCCGCATCGCCACCCACTGCACCGAGGCCGACGTCTCCATCCAGCACTTCAACATGGCCCGCGACCTCGGCCTCGAGACCGTCGGCTTCCTGATGATGGCGCACTCCACCACCCCGGAGAACCTGGCCAAGCAGGCCCGCATCATGGCCGACGCCGGCTGCCAGTGCGTCTACGTCGTCGACTCCGCCGGTGCGCTTGTGCTGGACCAGGTTACGGATCGCGTCTCGGCTCTCGTCGCCGAACTCGGCGACGACGCCCAGGTCGGCTTCCACGGCCACGAGAACCTCGGCCTGGCCGTCGCCAACTCGGTCTACGCGGTCCGCGCGGGCGCCACCCAGATCGACGGCAGCGCACGCCGTTTCGGCGCGGGCGCGGGCAACCTCCCCGTCGAGGCCTTCATCGGCGTCTGCGACAAGCTCGGCATCAAGACCGGCGTCGACTTCTTCGCGGTCACTGACGCCGCCGAAGATGTTGTCCGCCCGGCCATGCCGAGCGAATGCCTCCTCGACCGCCAGGCCCTCATGATGGGCTACGCGGGCGTCTACTCCTCCTTCCTGCGTCACGCCGAGCGCCAGGCCGAACGCTACGGCGTCTCGGCAGCAGAAATGCTCGTCCGCGCCGGTAAGCGCAAGCTCGTGGGTGGCCAGGAAGACCAACTCATCGACATCGCCCTCGAACTCCAGCGCGAAAAAGAGAAGTCAGCCGCCAACGCCTGACTCCACCAAGACTGGGCCGCAACCGATTCCGGTTGCGGCCCAGTTCTGTTTTCAGTGCCGATGACGCTCAGTTCGGCGCGGATGGCCCGTTCCGGCCAGGGTTACCCATACGACGCGTCGCTCATCATCGATCGCGTACCAGATCCGTCCGCTGCCGGTGACTTCGTATCGCCATTGTTTCCTGTAGGTCGCCGTACTTCGTCACCTCTGTCAAGTTGATCAGCCATCTGCCCTACCCGGACGTTCGACATCGGCGGCTTCGCTGATGTCGAACGGTCCGCGTAGGCGGCGGGCCAACTCGGGGTCGGAATGTACTTCTGCCGTCGCCGGCCACTCCCGCAGAGATCGTGCGAAGGGAATCAGCAGGCCGGTTTCCGCTGTCGCGCTGTCGAGGTTGCGGAAGGCGGGGCCTGGATTCCTAGCTCGTCTCTCTTCGGATACTTAGAGACAAAAACGGGAGACTGCAGGGCATTCAAAGTCTTCTGTCTGCTCCATAACGTTGTCGGTGTTCGGTTCGAGGGACGGGCCGAGAGACAGCGTCAGGGAGATGAAGGCGATGCGTGCGGTGATTCAGAAGAGCTTCGGTGGGCCTGAGGTTTTGGAGGTCGTGGAGACCGAGAAGCCGGAGCTGTTGAGTGGTGAAGTACTGGTTCGGGTGAAGGCCAGTGCGATCAATCCTGTTGATGTGGCGGTGCGGTCGGGGGCGTTCCCGTTGCTCGGGCAGCCGCCGTTCGGGGTCGGGTGGGATATCTCGGGTGTCGTCGAGGCGACCGGGCCCGGGGCGCGATACGAGGTCGGGGAAGAGGTTTATGGGATGCCGTTCTTCCCCCGTGCCGCAACGGGTTACGCGGAGTATGTGGCGACGCCCTCGCGTCAGGTGGCGCGGAAGCCGAAGTCGCTGAGCCATGTCGAGGCGGCGGCGCTGCCGCTGGCGGCGCTGACGGCCTGGCAGGGGCTCGTCGACAAGGCGGGCGTGAAGGAGGGGGACCGGGTGCTCGTGCACCGGGCCGCCGGTGGAGTCGGGCATCTGGCGGTGCAGATCGCGAAGGCGCGGGGCGCGTATGTGATCGCGTTGGCCAGCGCGGCCAAGCACGACTATGTGAAGAGCCTGGGTGCCGATGAGGTGATCGATTACCGGACAACGGATTTCACGCAGGTCGTGCAGGATGTGGATATCGTCTTCGACTCCGTGGCCGACGGCGAGCGTTCGCTGCGGGTGCTGAAGTGGGGCGGGACGCTGGTGACAATCCTCGAGCACATGAACCCGGAGCTGGAGGCGGCCGTGAAGGCGGCGGGGCGGCGTTTCGCGGGTATCTCGGTGGAGCCGGATTACGCGGCCCTGGAGCAGATCGCGGAGCTGGTGGACGCGGGCGAGCTGACGCCGACCATCGCCGAGACGCTGCCGCTCGAGGAGGCGGGGAAGGCGCACGAGATCGTGGCGTCGGGACAGGTCGTCGGCAAGGTGGTGCTGACCGTCGAATGAGGGCGGCGGCGAATAATCGGGGCGGGATCCGGGTTGCAGGGCACGGGTTCCGGAGTGAAGGAGAGCAGCGATGGACGTCCTGACCGAGGCCCTGGCCTCCATGCGGACCGGCGTGCCGAATTCGGTACGGACCGACGGCCGCGCGCCCTGGGCGCTCCAGCTGCCGCCGACCGCGGGTGCGGGATTCCACGTGGTGCTGCACGGCACCTGCTGGTTCTATCCCACCGAGGACCCCGCGCAGGCGATCGCCCTGGGCCCGGGCGATGTGGTGTTCGTCCGGGACGGCGCGGGCCACATTCTCGCCGACCACCCGGACACCACTCCGGAGATTCCCCGGCCCGAGCAGTACCTGCAGCGCCCGCCGGTGGGCGTGCTGCAGCTCGGCGGTGACGGCCCGGCCGCCAGCCTGCTCTGCGGCAACTACCACCTCGACGGGCAGCGTCCGCATCCGCTGCTGCGGCAGCTGCCCGAGGTGATCCACCTGCCGGCCAGGCACGGCAGGCATCCGGAACTGGCCGCGGCCATCCAGTTGCTGGGCGCGGAGCTGGACAACCCGCGTCTCGGCTCGCACGGCATCGTGCCCGCGCTCATCGACTCGCTGCTGCTCTACATCCTGCGCGCCTGGATCGAGGATCAGCCGCGCTCCCAGGCGGTGGGATGGGCTGCGGCGCTGCGGGATCCGGCGGTCGCACCGGCCTTGGCGGCCATGCACGAGGACCCGGCGGCGGGTTGGACGGTGCAGTCCCTCGCCGATCACGCGGGCCTGTCCCGCGCCGCCTTCGCCCGCAAGTTCAATGCCATGGTCGGCGAACCGCCACTGGCCTATCTGACCCGCTGGCGGCTGACCACCGCGGCGAAACTGCTCCGCGAGGACGATCTTGCCATCGAAAAGGTCGCGGCCCGAGCGGGATACAGCTCGGAGTTCGCCTTCGGCAAGGCTTTCAAACGCGAATACGGCCTCGCGCCGGGCCAATACCGCCGCCAGGCGCGCGCGGCGGCCTGACGGCGACGGGCTGCGTGTTACGCGGCCTGGAAGCGCCGGGGCAGCCGGGCCACCAGGGCGTCGAGCTCGGTGCGCCACCGGCGGTGCACATTGAGGCGCTCCGGCGCGACCGTGTTCGGCAGCTGGTAGAAGACCTTCGACCAGACCGGATTGATCTGCATATCGGTGAACTGCGCGGTGCTGAAGTGTTCGGCCGCAATGAAGTTCGTCGGCCGCCCACTCCACTTGCTGCACTCGATGAGCACAACCGACGTCTGGGTCAGCACCACGAAGTAGTACTTGCGCAGGAAGATCATGATGAAGCGCACGTAGGGCAGATCATCGACCCAAGGACTGGGCCCGGTAATGGCCTGAAAGGCCACCTGCATCTGCTCGCCCTGCGGCGCGAACTCGGCCAGCTTGGCCGCCAACTGCTTCTGAATCGTCGACTTACGAAATGCCATGCGGTATTTACCCCCGGAAGATGTACTCACCCGCGCCGACTCGGCCGCGGAACGCCCCGACCCTAGCGACCCCCGAGCTTCCGCGCCAGTCGAATATGAAAGACCCGAATCGGAACGCGCACAATGAAATTACTTCCGTCCGGCACCATCGCGAGCGTGAACGAACGATGCCCGCGCGGCGTCACCGTGCGGGCATCGTCGAGTCGCCGGCCTACAGCCAGGTGTCGAGCGTGGTGGTGGTGAGGAAGTGTTCGAGGTCGGCGCGCCAGGGGGCGGGGGTGGTCTTCTCGGGTTCGATGGCCGTGTATTGGCCTCGGTAGAAGAGCAGCGGCCTGCCGGAGTCGGTGGACTCCGACAGGGCCTGGACTCGGCCGATCACGATGTAGTGATCGCCGCCGTCGAGCACGTTGTCCACAGTGCACTGGATCGTGGCCAACGCGCCGTCCAGCACCGGGAGGTTCAGTTCGGAAGTGTGCCAGTCGATTCCGGCGAACTTGTCGGGTTCGCGGGAGCCGAAGCGGGCGCACACCGGCTGTTGCTCCTCGGCGAGCATATTGACGGCGAAGCTGCCGTTGCGTTCGATCGCCGCCCAGGAGCGGGACTCCTTGGTGGGGCAGAACAGCACCAGCGGCGGATCGAGGGACAGGGCGGCGAAGGACTGGCACGCGAACCCGATGGGGGCCCGCTCCTCGCCCTGGCCATCGAAAGTGGTGATGACGGTGATGCCGGTGCAGAACTGCCCCAGCACATTCCGGAACTGCCGCCCGTCGATCAACGGGTATTCCTCGGTGGTCATGTCGCTTGCCGCCCCTGTCCGCTCTCGCCTACTTGAATCCGACGCTGAAGTCGTGGCCCCACAGGCTGACCGCGGTGGATTCCCGCGCGATCCACGAGTGATCATCGACTTCGAGTCCCTCGCAACCGAATTCGATATCGAACCCGCCCGGCGTCTTCATGTAGAACGACAGCATCTTGTCGTTGATGTGGCGGCCGAGGGTGGCCGACATCTTGACCTTCTTGCGGTTGGCGCGGTCCAGGCACAGGCCGACGTCGTCGGAGTTCTCCACCTCGACCATGAGGTGCACGATCCCGGTCGGGTTCGGCAGCGGCAGGAACGCCAGCGCGTGGTGGCGCGGGTTGCATCCGTAGAAGCGCAGCCAGGCCGGGTCGCCGTCGGCGGGACGGCCGACGAGCTGAGGAGGCAGCCGCATGGAGTCACGCAGGCGGAAGCCCAGGATGTCCTGGTAGAACGCCTGCGCGGCAGCGTCGTCAGTGCAGGTGAGGACCACGTGGCCCAGCCCCTGCTCGGCGGTCACGAACTTGTGGCCGTACGGGCTGACGAAGCGGCGGCCCAGGTACTGCGCGCCGTAGAACGCCTCGAGGGTGTTGCCGGCCGGATCCTGGAACCGGATCATGCCCTCGACGCGACGCTCCCCGAGCTCTTCCTTGGTGCCCTCGGTGAACGCGATCCCGTTCTTGGCGAGGGTCTCCCGAAGCTGCTGCAGCCCACGGGCGTCGGTGACCTCCCAGCCCGAGACCAGCAGCCGATCCTGCTCGCCGGGCACGATCACCAGGCGCGCCGCGAAATCGTCCATGCGCAGGTAGAGTGCGTCGGGGTTGAGCCCGTCGCCCTCCATCATGCCGAGCACCTTGAGCCCGTACTCCCGCCAGGCCGCCATATCGGTGGCCTCGATGCGCATGTACCCGAGCGCCTTGATACTCATGCTCACTTCTCCTTGACGCCGAGCAGGAAGTCGGTTGCCAGGCGGTTGAATTCGTCGAACTTCTCCAACTGCGCCCAGTGGCCGCAACCACCGAACACATGCAGTTGTACACGCGGCACCATCTTCAAGGCCACGAGTGCGCCGTCGATCGGGTTCACGCGGTCCTCGCGGCCCCAGATCATGAGCACGGGCTGCCGCAGCTTGAAGGCGTCGCGCCAGATCATGCCCTTGGCGAAGTCCGGTCCGGCGAACGACTTGCCCATGGCGCGGGTGGCCGCCAGCGACTCCGGCTGCGACGCCGAGGCGAAGCGCTCCTCGACCAGTTCCGGCGTGATCAGCTTCTGGTCGAAGACCATGATCCGCAGGAACGCCTCCAGGTTCTCCTTCGTGGGTTCGAAGTTGAACTTGGACAGCAGCTTCACGCCCTCGGTGGGGTCCGGCGCGAACAGGTTGGTGGACAGACCGCCCGGGCCCATCAGCACCAGCTTGCCGGCCCGGTCCGGGTAGTCCAGCGCGAAGCGGGTGGCCGCGCCGCCGCCGAGCGAATTGCCCAGCAGGTGAACGCGATCGGTGATCTCGAGGTGATCGAGCAGGTCCTTCAGCGCCGAGGCCGAGTGCACGAAGTACTGCGGGTGCTCGGTCGGCTTGTCGGACAGGCCGAATCCGGGCTGGTCGACCGCCAGAACGTGAAAGTCCTTGGCCAGCACCGGAATATTCTTGGCGAAGTTCGACCACGACGAAGCGCCGGGACCGCCGCCGTGCAGCAGCACGATGGTGGGGCCGTTGCCGACCCCGGCCTCGTGGTAGTGCAGCTTCAGGTCCGGCCGCACCTGCGCGTAGCGCGAGGTGGATTCGTAGGTGATTTCCTCGACAGCGGTCATCGCCTACACCATCGTGTCGGTGATCGGGAGCCCGAACGCGTGGGTGCCGTACATGACGTAGGCGCGCTCGGCGTCATTGGCCGCGTGCACCCGACCGGCGTGCGCGTCACGCCAGAAGCGCTGCAGCGGAGTGCCGTTGGCGAGCGCGGTCGCACCCGAAGCCTCGAACAGCTTGTCGATCGACGCGACGGCGCGGCCGGTGGCGCGCACCTGGTCGCGGCGGGCGCGGGCGCGCACGTCGAAGGGCACGTCCTCGCCGCGCAGCAGGTAGGCGTACTCGTCGGCGACATTGCCCGAGAGCTGACGCCACGCGGCGTCGATGTCGCTGGCGGCCTCGGCGATGCGCACCTTGCCGAACGGGTCGTCCTTGGCGTTCTCACCGGCGTAGGCGGCGCGCACGCGCTTGCCCTGGTGCTCCACGTGGGCTTCGTAAGCGCCGTAAGCCATTCCGACGATCGGAGTCGAGATGGTGGTGGGATGGATGGTGCCCCAAGGCATCTTGTACACCGGATCGGTGTTCTGCTCCAGGCCGGGCGCTTTCAGCTCGCTCATGGCGCGGAAGCTGAGGAAGCGGTGCCGGGGCACGTAGACGTTCTCGACGACGATGGTGTTGGAGCCGGTGCCCTTGAGCCCGACCACGTGCCAGACGTCCTTGATCTCGTATTCGCTGCGCGGGATCAGGAACGAGCCGAAGTCGACCGGCTTGCCGTTCTTGATCACCGGTCCGCCGACGACCACCCAGTCCGCGTGGCCCGAGCCCGAAGACCAAGCCCAGGAACCGTTCACGGTGTAGCCCTCGCCGTCCTCGGTCACCACGCCGGCGCCCATGGGCGCGTACGACGAGGAGATCCGGACGTCGGTGTTCTCGCCCCAGACCTCTTCCTGCGCGCGCTGATCGAACAGGGCCAGGTGCCAGTTGTGGACGCCGATGATGCCCGCGACCCAGCCGGTGGAGCCGCACGCGCTGGCGATCTTGCGGACGGTGTCGTAGAAGACGACGGGGTCGGCCGCGTGGCCGCCCCACTGCTTGGGCTGAAGCAGCTTGAAGAATCCGGCGGCCTCGAGTTCCTTGATGGACTCCTCGGGGATCTGTCGCAGATCCTCGGCCTGCTGGGCGCGCTCACGCAGGGCGGGCAGCAGCGCCTCGACCCGCTCAACTACTTCTTGCGTCATCTCGCCAGTTGCTCCTGCCTGGTGCTGGTACAAGCGGTCTTCGTGTGCCCCTGAGAGTAGAACACGTTCTTATTCCTGTCGAGAACGCGGTGCAAGACCAGCTCAAACGACCCCAATCCAGGTAGTGGGACCTATCGCTGGCCAACCGCCAGCCAATTTTGTAACGTGTTCTAGTACATCCATAGGAGGATCAACGATGGCGACAAGCGCCCAAGGGCCCCGCGGGAAGGTCCGCGAGATCGACGTGGGTTCGATGCCCACCCGCTACGCCCGGGGTTGGCACTGCCTGGGGCTTGCCAAGGATTTCCGTGACGGCAAGCCGCACGCGGTCAATGTATTCGGCACCAAGCTGGTCGTTTTCATGAACAGCCAGGACGAACTCAAGGTGCTGGACTCCTACTGCCGCCACCTCGGTGGCGACCTCTCCATGGGTGAGGTCAAGGGCGACTCCATCGCCTGCCCGTTCCACGACTGGCGCTGGGGCGGCGACGGCAAGTGCACCGGCATCCCCTACGCGAAGCGCGTGCCCCCGCTGGCTCGCACCCGCTCCTGGATCACGCTGGAGCGCAACGGCCAGCTGTTCGTCTGGCACGACCACGAGGGCAACCCGCCGCCGGACGAGGTGACGATTCCCTACATCGAGGGCCCGTACACCAATGCGGACGGCACTCCCTCGGAGGGGCTCAACGAGGGCTGGACCGACTGGACCTGGCACTCGCTGCTGATCGAGGGCGCCAACTGCCGCGAGATCATCGACAACGTCGTGGATATGGCGCACTTCTTCTATATCCACTACGCCTTCCCGACGTACTTCAAGAACGTGCTGGAGGGCCACATCGCCACCCAGTACCTGAAGACCAAGGGGCGCCCTGACAAAGGTCAGGCCGCCGAGGCCGGCATCGATGTGCTGCTCGAGTCCGAGGCGTCGTACTTCGGTCCGTCGTACATGATCAACCCGCTGCTCAATATCTACAGCGGCTACGAGGTCAAGACGGTTCTGATCAACTGCCACTACCCGGTCAGCCAGAACTCTTTCGTGCTGCAGTGGGGTGTCTCGCTGCAGAAGCCGGCGGGGCTGCCCGAGGAGCAGGCGCGGTCGTTCGCCAAGAAGATGACCGAGGGCGTCTCCGAGGGCTTCCTCCAGGACGTCGAGATCTGGAAGCACAAGTCCAAGATCGACAACCCGCTGCTGACCGAGGAGGACGGGCCGGTCTACCAGCTGCGCCGCTGGTACGACCAGTTCTACGTGGACGTCGCCGACATCGACCCGAAGTCGGTGCAGCGCTTCGAGTTCGAGATCGACACGACCAAGGCCGTGGAATCCTGGACCGCCGAGGTCGAGGAGAATCTCCGTAAGAAGCGCGAAGCGAAGGAGGCCGAAGCCGCGGCCGCCGACGCTTCGCAGGAGGAAGCAGGAGTCTGATGACCAGCTGGGCGAAGGCGCCGGATTTCGCGGACCGTCCGGAACAGCGTGAACAGGTGCGCGCCCAGACGGTTCTCGACAAAGAGCACTACATGGAGTCGGGCCTGACACCGATCGCGTGTCAGAACTGCGGCACCGAGGTGCTGGTGCGCAAGCACAGTCACAATCAGAAGACGGTGCAGTGGACGGTCGATCCGGCCCAGCACTGCCCTGTCTTCCGCAAGCTCGCCGAGTCCGGGCCGATGACCGGTAAGCCGGACTCGTGCCCGAACCTCGAGAAGACCATCGACCACGCGGTCGCGGAGGGTCTGCTCAAGATCGACGACTGACAGTCGTCGATCCTCTGATGCACTCGAGTGCCCGCCGCGCGTGAGTGCGGCGGGCACGAGAACAAAGAGCGAGTGATTCAGTCGAGCCGGAAGTCGGCGAACTCGAAGCCGGGGGAGACCACGCAGCTGACCAGGCTGTAGTGGTCTCCTGCAGGTCGGGCGGATTGGCTGACCCCGCCGGGGACCACCGCCTGGGGGCGCTGGCCCTGCCCGACATCGGGGCCGAGGACGATCTCCTCACCCCCGATGTTCAGCAGCAGCGGGCCGCCTCGATGCCAGAACCAGATCTCGTCCGAGGTCACGGTGTGCGGCGCGGACTTCTCACCGGGTAACAGCAGGAAGTAGATGGCGGTCGCGCTGGACCGGCGCCCCGCGTAGCCTTCCGGCTCGAATTCGACTCCGCTGCGCCAGGTTTCCCGGAACCAGCCGCCCTCGGGGTGCGGCTCCAAGTCCAACTCGGCGGCCAGCTTCGGACGATCATCGCTCGGGCGCTCGTGGTCGCTCATGCCCCCCACTGTAGGTCGCGGATCGGGCCGAAAGCTCTCGGCGCGAGCATGTTCGGAGACTTGTCGGAGACCGGTCCGATCCACCGGAGTCGACTGCGGCCCGCTATCGCGGTGCTTTCGCTACCCCGTGATCTGCCACGAGATGCCGTGGTGCGCGAGGGCGTTCAGGAAGTCCTCGGGGTCGAAGGCCTCGGCCGGGGCCAGGACGCCCGGCTTCGTGGTTCCGCGCGCCAGCCGGATCGCCGCCTCGACGGCCATGAGCGCGGAATCCCGGTACGAGTGCACGCCGCTCACCACGCCGCGCGCCCGGTCGCCGTCCGCGCCGACGGCATCCACGACCACGAAGTAGCGCAGATCCGCGCTCGGTGCGTCCGGCATGGTGTCGAGAGCCTCGGCGGTGAAGCTCTCGAGGTGCTTCAGGATCGCGACGTCCAGCGCCCCGGCCACATACGAGACCTCGGAATGGCGCGGGATGGTGAGCACCGGCGGCTGCGGGAACTTGGCCACCGCGGTCGGCTCGTTCGCGTCGGGGAAGGTCATGGCGGTGTGCCGGGTGACCGGACCGGTGCGGAATTCCCCGTCCTCGTAGTGCCAGCCGCCGGAGCGGAACCAATCCATGCTCGCCAGTACGGTTTTCGCGCTGCCCTTGGAACCATTGCCTCCGCTGCGGCTGAGATGGCTGAGCACGATCTCGGCGGGGCGGTGCACGCGTCGCGACACCAGGTAGGCGAGCAGATCTCCGGAGACGTTGTTGTCGGTGACGCCGGAGACGACAGTGACACCGGCCGCCTCGGCGCGCGGACCGTAGCCGTCCAGGACGCGCTTCAGGAAGAGCTGTTCGCCGGAGATATCGGTGTAGTGCGCGCCCGCCTCGACGGCCGCGGCCAGCACAGTCTCGCCGATCTCGACATAGGCGGGCAGGCTGCTGATCACCACATCCGCGTCGGTGAAGGCGTCGACCAGTGCGGAGTGGTCGTCCACGTCCGCGACGCGGATCTCGGCGGCCGGCATCCCGGCGGCGTCGGCCGCGGCCTGGAGGCGAGCGGCATTGCGTCCCACCAGGATCGGGGTCAGGCCCCGGCGGTGCAGTTCGGCGAGGAGGTAGCCGCCAGTGGTTCCGGTCGCGCCGTACACGGCGATGGTGGCGGTCGGGGTGATGTCTGCTGTCGTCATGAGAATGAAGTTATTCGGATAGCATGAGCAAATGAATGGCTGAAATGTTCAGTTCGATGCTCGGAACGCTCATTTTATGAGCTGTATGGTGGGCGAGTGGACATCCTCAGCGAGACCATCGCCGCCATCCGCACCGGAAATCCCACCTCGGGCCTGTTCATTCGTCCCGCGCCGTGGGGCCGCCACTACCCGAAGGTGCCGGGCGCGGGATTCCATGTGGTGCTGCAGGGTTCGTGCTGGGTGGTGCCGCCGCGGGGCGAGCCGTTCGCGATGGGGGCCGGGGATGTGCTGTTCATGCCGCGCGGCGCGACACACGATCTGGTCGACGCGCTCGGGACGCCGATCACCGAGACCGCCGCACCGGGGGAGCCCCGGGACGTGGAGGGCCCCGGCGCGCGCACCGTATTGGTCTGCGGCGCCTACGAACTCGGCCGTCAGCGCGGTCACCCGCTGGTGGACGAGCTGCCCGAGTTCATCCACCTCCCGGCGCGCCCGGGCCGCCATCCGGCGCTGCGCTCCGCGGTCGACCTGCTCGCCGGGGAGGTCGCCGAGCCCGGACTGGGAACCGATGCCGCCGTCCCCGCGCTGCTCGACACCCTGCTGCTGTTCATCCTGCGCGCCTGGTTCGGCGAACAGGCCGCTCCGACCGGTTGGGCCGGGGCCTTCGCCGATCCCGCCGTGGCCGACGCCCTGCGCGCCATTCACGCTGCGCCGCAGCGCGCTTGGACCGTGCCCGAGCTCGGCGCGCTCGCCGGGGTCAGCCGCGCCACCCTGGCCCGCCGCTTCCTCGCCACGGTCGGGGAGCCGCCGCTGGCCTACCTCACCCGCTGGCGCATGCTGACCGCCGCCCGACTGCTGCGCGAGACCGAGACGCCGCTGGTCGGCGTGGCCCGAAAAGTCGGCTATCAGAGCGAATTCGCGTTCGCCAAGGCGTTCAAGCGCGAATACGGTCTTGCTCCAGGCCGATACCGTCGCGCCGAGGACACGCCCGCCGTCATCGCGGTCTGAACACTCGATAGGGGGTCGGCGACCGGATCGTCGCCCGGCGTGCCCATGGCCGGAATCCGCTGACCGATCACCGGATTCCGGTCGTGTGCCGGGATGACGAGAGGTGTTCCGAGTCTGGGCCTAGGCTGGGCAGGGTGACGGACTGGCGCGCACGCAAGGGACCGATCGGGGTGCTGACGGGGGCGGGGATCTCGACCGAGTCCGGAATTCCGGATTTCCGTGGGCCGCGCGGGGTCTGGACGAAGGATCCGATCGCGGAGTTGCTGTCCACCTATCAGAACTATGTCGCCGATCCCGAACTGCGGGTGCGGTCCTGGCTGGCGCGCCGGGACAATCCGGCCTGGCGGGCGACGCCGAACCCGGCGCACGAGGCGCTGGTGCGGCTGGCCGCGGCGGGGCGGCAGGTCGGCATCATCACCCAGAACATCGACCGACTACACCAGCGGGCCGGATCCAGCGGTGTCGTCGAGATCCACGGCAATATGTTCGAAGTCGTCTGCATCGACTGCGAATTCACCGATTCCATGGCCGCCACCCTGAAGCGGGTGGCCGCGGGCGAACCGGATCCGGACTGCCCGGACTGCGGCGGCATCCTGAAGGCGGCCGTCATCATGTTCGGCCAGCAGCTCGACACCACCGCCATCCGCGCCGCCGTGCAGATCGCCGAGACCGCGGAAATCTTTCTGGCCGTGGGCAGTTCGCTGCAGGTGGAACCGGCCGCGTCCATGTGCGCGGTGGCGGTGGACGCGGGGGCCGACCTGGTCATCGTGAACGCCGAGCCGACCCCCTACGACGAGTACGCCGCCGAGATCGTGCGCGACCCGATCGGGGCGGCGCTGCCCCGGCTGGTGTCGGAGATCCTGGGCGACTGAGGGTTTCAGCTGAAGGGCGACTTGGGCCGCGGCTGCAGTTCGCCGTCCACCCAGATGTCGACCTTCTCGTTGTAGAACGCGGCCAGCCCGGCGATCTTCTGGCTCTCCGGCAGCGGGGTGCGGTAGATCCACACCAGGTCCGGGTAGCTCGCCTCACCCAGTTGGATCGTCCAGTACTCGGCGTGGCCCTTGTACGGGCACGAGGTCTTCGTCTCCGAGGGGCGCAGCAGGTCCAGGCGGATATCGGTCAGCGGCAGGTAGTAGCGCGCGGGCAGCCCGGTCTCGAACAGGATGTGCGGGGAGTGCGAGTCGGCCAGGGTGTGGCCGTCCAGCTCCACCCGGACGTGGCGGGAGCTGGCCAGGATGTCGACCCGGGTGTAGGGGTCGCGGGGGTGGACGTAGATCGGCTCGTCCTCCTCGAACCACTCGTCCATGGCGGCGAAATCCAGCTTCACCAGGTCGCGCAGTTCCGGGATCGGGGAGTCGAGGTGGCGTACGGCCGCGCCCGGGGCGGTCACGCCGTCGGCGATCACATCGAATTCGGTGCCGTCGCCGCGGCTGGGGGAGTGCCGGGTCTTGCCGTTGGGTTCGAGCTTCACCCGCAGGTCGGCGGCCGGCAGGTAGTAGGTGGGGTAGTGCGGGCCTTCCCACACCAGCGTCGGATGGACGGTGTCGGCGGCGAGGTGACCGCCGAGGTAGGCGCGCACCCGCTTGGCGCTCGGTTCGACGCGCACCCGGCCACGCTGTGTTTCGGTCATACCTCCCGACGGTACCCCCGGAATGGAAACGCCTGTCTCGGAGTGGGATTCGCATATTCGTGGCATCTCGCCCGATTTCTGCCCCGGAGGCGATTTTTACCGACTGACCAGCCTCGATATGGTGTTCTGGCAACACTCAGGCAACACAAGAAGGTGGCGATCGGATGTCGGAAGTGGTCAGCGTCCAAGAGCAGGGGCTGCGTCCCGGACTCCGGCGTCGGCACATGACCATGATCGCCATCGGCGGCGCGATCGGGGCGGGTCTGTTCGTGGGCAGCGGCTCGGTCCTCGAGACCGCCGGACCCGCAGCCATCCTGTCCTACGCGGGCGCGGGACTGGTCGTGCTGTGCGTGCTGCGCGCACTCGGCGAAATGGTGGTGGCCCGCCCGGTCGCCGGATCCATGGGCGAGTACGCGCGCATGGCCATGGGCCCCTTCGCCGGATTCACCGTCGGCTGGCTGTACTGGTACCTCTACGTCATCCTGGTCGGGGCCGAGGCCGTGGCCGGTGCGGCCATCCTCGCCAACTGGATCGACCTCGACCAGTGGATCCTGTCCGCGGGACTGCTCGTCCTCATGACCACGGTCAACCTGGTCTCGGTGAAGTCGTTCGGCGAGTTCGAGTTCTGGTTCGCCTCCATCAAGGTGGTGGCCATCGTGCTGTTCCTGGTCATCGGGCTGGCCTGGGTGTTCGGGCTGTGGCCGGGCTCGGAGGCCGGTTTCGGCAACCTGACCCAGCACGGCGGCTTCGCGCCCAACGGCATCGGCGGCATCTTCTCCGCCATCGTGGTGGTGATGTTCGCCTTCGGCGGCACCGAGATCGTGACCGTGGCCGCCGCCGAATCCAGGGAGCCGGGCAAGATCGTCGCCCGCGCCACCAACAATGTGCTGTGGCGGGTCGGCCTGTTCTACGTGGCCTCGATCTTCCTGGTGGTGACCATCCTGCCGTGGAACGACGCCAAGGTCTTGAAGAGCCCGTTCGTGAGCGCCCTCGAGCACATCGGAATCCCGGCCGCGGGCACCATCATGCAGGTGGTCATCCTGACCGCGGTGCTGTCGGTCCTGAACTCGGCCATCTACGTCTCGTCCCGCATGCTCTACGTCCTCACCCGCGACGGCGACGCCCCCGCCTCCCTCGTGAAGGTCAACAAGTGCGGCGTCCCCGCCCGAGCCGTCCTGCTCGGCACCGTCGCCGCCTGGGGCGCGGTCATCGCCTCCTACGTCTCCCCTGACAAGGTCTTCACCTTCCTGGTGAACTCCATCGGCGTAGTCCTGGCCTTCGTCTACGTGGCAATCATGTTCTCCCAGCTCCGCCTTCGCGCCCGCCTGCGCCGCGAAGACCCCTCGGCGCTGACCTACCGCATGTGGGGCTACCCCTACCTCAGCTGGGCCGTCATCGTCGCCATCTTCGCGGTCTTCGTCGCCATGGCCTGCAACCCCGACCAACGCAACCAGCTCATCGCCTCCACCATCAGCCTCCTGGCGGTCATGGCGATCTACCCGCTACGCGCCAAACTCGGCCGCAAGGAGCCGGTCCGCGAGGTCGAGGTCCTGCACCACTGACTCAAACAAACTGCGACACAACGAAATTCATCCTGAATCCGGCGATTCCGGGCACGTTTAGGGAATTATCGAACAGATTTTCGATCACATCGCTACTTTTGATGCATGATGCGTTCCTACCGCCTTCCAACCACGGCGAATCGAGGAAAACTCGATGCAGTGGCGGCAGTCTTGCCCTGGTGGCAGCGCGGCCTCGTCCATGTGCAGTACTTACAGGTCTGCAAGCTGAAGGCGGGCACTGCGCACTTGGGTTGGCTTGGTGGGCAAGAGGCGCAGTCGCTACCGCCGTATCTGTCTCAGCGGCAGTGGAAGTCGGTAGTAAACCAAGTGAATGCGGCGCTTACCTCTTGGCGGGAGACAGCGAAAATTGGTCTTCGAGAGATGATTCGGATGCAGCCGCTGGACGACGAGAAGCTCCGTGAGGAGCTGTATCGCATCAATGTCTATATGGCCTGGTGGGCAAAAGACAACGTGATTGATGCGAGACACGGGATCGTGGTCTCGAACCAAGCGATGTCCATATCTGCAATGTTGGTCAAGGAATGGTTGCGACGGAATCCCTTTCCCAACCTTTCCCGGGCACGCACCATGGCGATGGATGGGCCGATCGCGAAGGTTTCGACGTCGACCAACTCTCATGCGGAATTCTGGGTGAAGGTGACCACGCTCGAAAAGCGCAAGCCGGTGAACATCCCGTTGCAGGGGTACGAGTACTTCAACAAGGCTGATGGCGAGGTGCGTAACTTCTGCCAGATTCACGTGAGCGAGAGTGGGACAGTCTCGTTCGTGCTTGTGAAGAAGTCTTTGCCTACACCGCAGCGCGACAGAGGTGAATCCCTCGGCCTGGATTGGGGATTGAAGAATACCTTCGCTACCAGCGACGGACAGCTTCTTGGGCGGGGGCTATACCGCTGGCTGTGTCAGCGTGACAAGGAGTTGAACGAGCTTGGGGCGACCTTGCAGCGCCAAGGAATCTGTCCATCCAGGTCCAAACGGTATCTGAAGTTGAACCTCCGCATCCGTGAGCATGTCCGCAACGAAGTGTGCAGAGTGCTCAATCGCCTGGCCGACAAGGATATCCGAGAGTTAGTCGTCGAAGAGCTGGACTTCCGGATGGGCGGTCTTTCTGCGCGCCTCAACCGGATTATGGGTCGCGCAGGGAGGGCGGCCGTTCGTGCCAAGTTTGCGTCAATCGTTCAGACCCATGGGATCACGGTTACCCGGGTCAATCCGGCTCACACCTCACGCTGCTGTTCGGGTTGTGGCTATGTGGACAAGAAAAACAGGCCATCTCAGGAGCGGTTCATGTGCCGGTTCTGTGGCAAAAGGCTCCCGGCTGACATCAACGCCGCACGCAATATCCGCGGACGTTCTGCGGATAGTAACGGTCATCGTGGTCAATCACGGGAACAAGTCCTTGCCGAGATGGATCGATTGTTCCGCACTAGATGGCGGTTCGAACCGACCCTTCTCCGCGAGCGACACGCACGCGGTTGCAGTACCGCTTCGTCGCCGCAGCGGCGTAAACCGAGCCGGAGTACCAGAACTTCACCGATTCGGATACTGCACTCGTGAATCTCGCTCAGCCTCGTTTCTCTAATCGTTGGGCTTGATAACTACGGCGGTGCCGTACGCAGCGACTTCGCTCATGGTTTGAGCGATTTCATTGCAGTCGAAGCGCATCGCGATTACCGCATTGGCTCCGAAAGCCATCGCGTGTTGACACATCCGCATGATCGCCTCATGTCGAGACTGGTAGAGGAGCTGCGTATATTCATGAATCTCGCCGCCGCCCAACGCACGGAACCCGGCCGCGAAGTTCGCGCCGATGCCGCGGCTGCGCACGGTCAGGCCGGCGACCTCGCCGATCACCTTGACGATCTCCAGGCCGGGCACGTCGTTCATGGTGGAGACCAGGATCGGGAACTGCGGCCCGGGCTGCTGCTGCGGCTGCTGCTGGGGGTAAGGCTGCTGCCCCTGCGGCGGATACGGCTGGCCCTGCTGCGGATACCCGGGCTGCGACTGTCCTTGCGGCGGGTACGGGTACTGCCCTTGTGGCGGCATGGGTTGGTTCATGAGCCGGATCGTACGGGGTGAAATCGAATGCGGACCGCACCCGGCGGGTGCGGTCCGCGAACGTCGGGCGATCAGTCGTCGCCGAGGGTGATGGCCGTGGCCTCGGCGGGCGTGTGGGCGGCGGGGGAGCGGTCGTCCATGTGGGCCAAGAGCTTTCGGCCGGAGAAGAGGACCGCGACCGCGACGGCGGTGCAGGCCGCGCCGACCCAGAAGGGCAGTGACGCCTGGTGTTCGCCGAGCTTGCCCGCCAGGTAGGGGGCCGCCGCGCCGCCCGCGAAGCGGACGAAGCTGTAGGCGGCCGAGGCGGTGGAGCGTTCCACCGGGGCCGATTCCATGACGGCCTCGGTGATCAGGGTGTTGTTCACGCCCAGGAACAGGCCCGCCAGGATGGTGCCGACGATCAGGACCGGTTTGTGGTCGGTGAACATCGCCATGACCGCGAGATCGACCGCGAACAGGGCCAGCGCCAGCGCCATCATCGGCACGGTTCCGAAGCGGCGCTGCAACTTCGGGGCGAAGACCACCGAGGACAGGGCCAGCAGCAGGCCCCAGCCGAAGAAGATGAAGCCGATCGAATAGGTGCCCATGTTCAGAGGGAACGGGGTGTAGGCCAACAGGGTGAAGAACCCGTAGTTGTAGAGCAGCGCCGTCACGCTGACCAGCAGCAGGCCCGGGTAGGTGAGCGCCTTGAACGGGGCGGTGATGGAGGTCGGCCGCGCCGGTTTCGGGGATTCGGGCAGCAGCACGATCAGCCCGATGAACGCGACCGCCATCAGCACCGAGACACCGAAGAACGGTGCGCGCCAGGTGAAGTGGCCCAGGAAGCCGCCCAGCAGCGGACCCGACGCGATGCCGATGCCCAGCGCCGCCTCGTACAGGATGATGGCGCGGGCGACGCCGCCGGTGGCCGCGCCGACAATGGTCGCCAGGGCGGTGGCGATGAACAGGGCATTGCCCAGACCCCAGCCCGCTCGGAAGCCGACGATCTGCCCGACGGTGCCGGAACTGCCTGCGAGAGCGGCGAAGACGATGATGATGGCCAGCCCGGCGAGCAGGGTCTTCTTGGCCCCGAAGCGGCTGGAGACGACGCTGGTGATGAGCATGGCCACGCCCGTGACCAGCATGTAGCTGGTGAACAGCAGCGTCACCTGTGACGGGGAGGCGTGCAGTTGCTCGCCGATCGGTTTCAGGATGGGATCCACCAGACCGATTCCCATGAAGGCGATCACGGAGGCGAAGGCCACGGCCCAGACGGCCTTGGGTTGCCTGGCTCGGGTGCTCGAGGCGGTTTCGGGGGCGAGCGTCAAGGTGCTCACGGGCAAGTCCTCATCTACGAGAGGGATTGAATCGCAGCTGCTTTCGGTCGAGTTGCGAGGTGCCGGTGTTCAGGCCCCGGCGGCCTTCAGGGCCTCGGTGAGGCCGTGCAGATCCCGATGCAGGCGATCCAGCAGGGCCGGATCGATATCGGGAAGCCGTGCGGCGAGGGAGTTTCCGAGGTGTTCCCGGGCGGCGGCCAGCCGGTCCCGGCCCGCGGGCGTGAGCTCGACGACCACTGCTCTGGAGTCGTCGGGATCCTTCGTCCGCCGGGCCAGGCCGGCCTCGGTCAGCCGTGCGATCAGCGCCGTTGCCGATGGCTGGGAGCACCGGTCGATGCGCGCGAATTCACTGACCCGCAGCGCGCCGTACTCGTCGAGGGTCCCGAGGGCCCGCATGACGGCGTGCGGCAGGTCCACGCGACCGACCACTCCGGCCAGGCGATTGAGTCTCGACACGGCGACCACGATGTCGGCGAGGCGATCCCCGGAGAGGTTCGGGGTGGGCTCGATTGCCTGTTCCAGCTGCACGGTCTTGATTGTTGCATAAGCTAACTATGTATTTACATAGGCTAACGATATTTGTCCGGTGAATTGGCCCACAGACGGCGAACGGCCCGCACGTGATGGGCGTGCGGGCCGTCCTGTGTCCCCGAGAGGGTCTGTGTCCCCGATCAGGCCGGGCGGGCCAGGGGGCGGGCGGGAGTGCCGAAGAGCTGGGCGTCGGCGTGCGCGCGCTTGAAGAACAGGTGCGCGTCGTGCTCCCAGGTGATGGCGATGCCGCCGTGCATCTGGACGGTCTCCGAGACCACCGAGTTGAGGGCGTCGATGGCGTGCAGGCGGGCGGCCTGCACATCGATGGCCTCGACCGCGCCCTCGGCCAGGCCCGCGATGGCGAGGTAGCCCAGCGAGCGGGCCGACTCCACGAGCACGTACATGTCGGCCATGCGGTGCTTGAGCGCCTGGAAGCTGCCGATCGGGCGACCGAACTGCACGCGGGACTTGCTGTATTCGACGGTCATGTCCAGGCACTGCTCGGCCGCGCCGATCTGCTCGGCGACGACCGCGGCCCAGGCGATTTCGCGCAGCCGGGCCACGTTCACGGTGCCGACCGGGCGGGCCGGCGTCGCATCGAAGTCGATGCGCGCCAGCTTGCGGGTCGGGTCCTGGGTGACGACCGCGGTCCGGGTGACGCTCGCGGCGTCGCCCTCGACCTCGAACAAGCCGTCGGCCGTCAGCACCAGCAGCGTGTCCGCGTGCACGCCGTCGAGGACGTAATGCGCGGAACCCGAGAGCTTTTCGACCGATGCGGTGACCCCGAAGGAATCCCAGCCGTGCGTCCCGGCCCAGCACAGCGCCAGTGTCCGGACGCCCTCGGCGACCTCCGGCAGCAGCCGCTCGTTGACCTCGGTATTCCCGGCCAGCAGCAGCGCCTGCACCCCGAGCACGGCCGACCCGAGCATGGGCGGCGCGGCCAGCGTGCGGCCGAGTTCCTCGACCACCAGCAGGGATTCGACCAATCCCACACCGATACCGCCGAACTCCTCCGGAATGGCAAGCGCCGCAACGCCGACCTGCTCGCACAGCAGCTTCCAGAGCTGCTCGTCATATCCGCGCTCGGTCTCCAGCCCACGCCGCATGGCCGCGCTGTCCCCGTGCTTGGCCAGCACCGCGCGCACGGTGGTGACGAGTTCCTGCTGTTCGGCCGTAAGGCTCATGCCTTCGCTCCCAACGTGTCGAAGTGGCGCGCGGCGTCGAGGCCCGGCGCGGTGAGGAATGGTGTGTCGACGGAGCGAATCTTCGCTCCCGCAGCGGGTTCCGGCGTAAGCGCGGCCGCTCCGAGCCGGCCGTCCCGGTGAGTGCCCGATCTGCCGACCGAGCCGGATCGTGCGGTGGCCGCGATCATGCGTCCGGCCCTGCGTCGGTGGAGTGTGCGGTGGCGTCCCGGCGGCCGAGGTCGGTGTCGGTGTCGCCGCCGAAGGCGGACCGCAGCGCGCGCACGGCCCGTGCCACGCACGGCGTGAATTCGCCGTCCGCGCAGGGCAGCTCGAGCCTGCTCGCCGAACCGGCCGCCGGGACGCTCATGCGATGCTTCCGGCCCGGAGCGCGGCGGCGATGCGCGCGCGGTGTTCGGCAGGGGTGCCCCAGGCCGAACGCAGCGCGGTGACCTTGGTCAGCCACAGGGACAGGTCGCATTCGGCGGTGTAGCCGATCGCGCCGTGAACCTGGAGGGCGATGCGTGCGGTCTGGTAGGCGGCCTCGCCGCAGGCCAGCTTGGCGGCGGAGATGTCGCGGCCGCGAGTCTCGCTGTCCGCGTTCGACTCCAGGGTCAGGGCGGCCCGGTAGAGCAGCGGCTGCGCCATCTCCAGGGCGATGTGGGCATTGGCCAGGTGGTGTTTGATGGCCTGGTTGCGGCCGATCGGGGTGCCGAACTGCTGGCGCTGTTTGACGTACTCGACGCTGGTGTCCAGCATGGCGCGGCCCGCGCCGAGCAGCTGCGCGGCGGCGGCCAGCGCGGCGGTGTCGAAGGCCAGATCGATTGCGGCGGAGACGCCTTCGCCCTCGGCGAGGGTCTCACCCGCGGTCACGGTGAACAGGCGGCGGGCCGCGTCCACCGAGGTGACGAGGTCACCGGCGGTCCCCAACGCGATGCGGTCGCCCTCGGCGATCAGCACCAGGTCGGCGACGTCGGCGTCCAGTGCGGTGGCCGACCCGGCGGCCCGGCCCGCATTGGCACCCGCCGCTGCGGTGACCGCGAGGGTGCCCAGCTTCGCGCCCTCGGCCAGCTCCGGCAGCTTCGAGGCGGCCAGGGCCGAATCCGGAAGCGCCTGCAGCAGTGCGGGAATCGCGGCGGCGGTCTCCACCAGTGGTCCCGGCACGGCGGCCCGGCCGATCTCGGTGAAGGCCACGATCATCTCGACCGGGCCCGCGCCGAAGCCGCCGTTGTCCTCGGTGACGGTCAGTCCCAGCGCGCCCGCCTCGGCGAGCTGGCCGATGAGCGCGCGCCCGGCGGCGGAATCGCCGGTGCCCCAGGCCCGGACGACGCCCGGGGTCTTGGCGGCCTCGCCCATCTTGCGCAGGCTGGCGGCGAAATCGTTCTGTTCTGCGGTCAATGCGAATCGCATGTCGTCGTCCTCCTGTGGCTATCGCGGCAGGCCGAGCAGGCGTTCGGCGATGATATTGCGCTGAATCTCGTTGGTGCCGGCGTAGATCGGGCCCGCCAGCGAGAACAGGTAGCCGTCGGTCCAGGCCGACTCCTGCTCCGCGGCCGCGCCGTGCAGGTCGAGCGCGGTCTCGTGCATGGCGATGTCCAGGTCCGACCAGAACACCTTGTTCACCGAGGATTCCGCGCCCAGCTGACCACCGTCGGCCAGGCGGGTCACGGTGGCCCAGGTGTTGAGGCGGTACGCCTCCGCGCCCACCCACGCGTCGACCACGCGGTCCGCGAGGGCGGTGTCGGACTCGTCAGCCGCGCCCTGCCACAGCTCGATGAGCTTGGCGGCGGTGGCGGTGAACCGGCCCGGCGCGCGCAGCGACAGCCCGCGCTCGTTGCTCGAGGTCGCCATGGCGACCTTCCAGCCGTTGTTGGCCTCACCGATCACGTCGGCGTCCGGCACGAACACATTGTCCAGGAAGATCTCCGCGAAGCCCGGCTCGCCGTCCAGCTGCGGAATCGGCCGCACCGTAATGCCTTCCGCGGTGAGCGGGAACATCAGGTAGGTCAGGCCGCGGTGCCGCTCGGCCTCCGGGTCGCTGCGGAACAGGCCGAAACCCCAGTCCGCGAACGAGGCTCGCGAGCTCCAGGTCTTCTGGCCGTTGAGCAGCCAGCCGCCCTCGGTGCGCTTGGCGGTGGAGCGGATGCCCGCCAGGTCCGACCCGGCCTCGGGCTCGGACCACGCCTGCGCCCAGATGTCGTCCGCGCGAGCCATTCTCGGCAGGATGCGGGCCAGCTGCTCGGGGGAGCCGTGCTCGAAGAGCGTCGGCGCGAGCAGGAAGATGCCGTTCTGCGAGACGCGACCCGGCGCGCCCGCGGCGTAATACTCCTCCTCGAAGATGACCCATTCGGTCAGCGAGGCGTCGCGGCCGCCGTACTCGGCGGGCCAGGCCACACACGACAGGCGGGCCTCGGCCAGCTTGGCCTCCCACGCGCGATGCGCCTCGAACCCTTCCTCGGTGTCCATGGAGGGCAGGGGCGTGGCGGGCACGTTGGCCGCCAGGAACGCGCGCACCTCGGCACGGAATTCCTCGGTCTTGGCGTCGAATTCGAGATCCACTTAGTTGGCCCCGTCATTAGTAGTAGCTGAGTTCGGTGAGCCGTTCACGGCCGCGGCCTTCATCGACCTGGCGTTCATGCCGCCCAGCGAGTCGGTGCCGACCTCGGCATTGTGGGCGTGTGCGAAGTGGTGCAGCCCGAACACGGAGTCCATGCCCGCGCGCATCCCCATCAGGTCCTCGCACTGGTTGACGGCCTTCTTGGTCAGCGCCAGCCCGAACTGCGGCATCTCCGCGATCTTCTCGGCCAGCGCGAAGGTCTTCGTCTCCAGGTCCTCGCGCGGGACAACATGATTGAGCATGCCCCACTCGTAAGCCTGTGCAGCGGTGAAGCGCTCGCCGGTGAACAGGATCTCCTTGGCGCGGCGCGGACCCAGCACCCACGGGTGCGCGAAGTACTCGACACCCGGAATGCCCATGCGCACCACCGGATCGGAGAAGAACGCGTCCTCCGACGCCACGATCATGTCGCAGGACCACGCCAGCATGAGCGCACCGGCGATGCACGCACCCTGCACCATGGCGATGGTCGGCTTGGGAATCTCCCGCCAGCGCCGGCACATGCCCAGGTACACCTCGGACTCGCGGGCGAAACGCTGATCGCCGCCGAGCCGGTCGGTGTGGTCCCACCACAGCGCGGCCTTGTTCTCGTACTCGATGTGGTGATCGCGGCCCGGCGTGCCGATGTCGTGTCCGGCGCTGAAATGCTTTCCGGCGCCGCCCAACACGATCACCTTGACCTCGGGATCCTCGACGGCCCGCTCGAAAGCGGCGTCGAGGGCGTAGGTCATGACCGAGTTCTGCGCATTGCGGTAATCCGGCCGGTTGAGCGTGACGACCGCGATCGGTCCGCGCTTCTCGTAGAGGACGACCTCGCCCTCATCGGGAATGGCTCCCGGTTGCTGGCTCACGCCTTCTCCTCACGTAGTTGCCGCTTGAGCACTTTCCCCGCGGCGTTGTACGGCAGCTCGTCGCGGAACTCGATGTACTTCGGAACCTTGAAGTTGGCCAGCTGCTCCTTGGCGTAGGCGCGCACGTCCTCCTCGGACAGCTCGAAACCGTTGCGGCGCACCACGAACACCTTGCCGACCTCGCCCATGCGCTCGTCCGGCACGCCGATGACCGCCGTCTCGGCGACGCCCTCGAGCCGGGCCATGGTCTGCTCGATCTCGGCGGGATACACATTGAAGCCGCCGGAGATGTACATGTCCTTGAGCCGGTCGGTGACCTTCATGTAGCCGCGTTCGTCGATCACCGCGACATCGCCGGTGTGCAGCCAGCCGTCCGGATCGATGGTCGCGGCCGTGGCCTGCGGATCGTCGAGATAGCCGCGCATGACCTGGTAGCTGCGCAGCAGCAGTTCGCCATTGTCGGCCAGCTTCATCTCGAAGCCGTCGATGGCGCGGCCGCAGGTGTTGGCGATGGTCTCGCTGGAGTCCTCGGGCCGGCACATGGTGCCGAACCCGCCGGACTCGGTCTGGCCGTAGGCGGTCAGCACCACCTCGAGATCCAGCTCGCCGCGCATTCTCTCGATGAGCACGACCGGCACGGTGGCCGCGCCGGTGACCGCGACGCGCAGGCTGGACAGGTCGGCCTCGCCGCGCGCCGGGTGATCGAGGATGGACTGGTGGATGGTCGGCGGCCCGGTGAGGACGGTGATGCGCTCGTCGTGGATGAGCCGCATGGTCGCACCGACGTCGAAGACGGCCTGCGGAATGATGGTCGCCCCGGTCACCAGGGAGGTGAGAATGCCCGCCTTGTAGCCGAAGCTGTGGAAGAACGGCGGGATGACCAGGTAGTTGTCGGTGTTGTTCAGCGTCGCGCAGTCGGCCCAGGCCCGCGCGCTGCCGAGCACCTGGTGGTGCGCGATGGGCACGCCCTTGCTGCGCCCGGTGGTGCCGGAGGTGAACAGGATGTCCGAAAGATCTTCCGGTGACACCGATTCCGCGCGGGCGACGGCCTGCTCGAGGCTCACCGCCTCGGCCACCTTGCCCAATTCGGACCAGGCGATGACACTTCCCGGCCCGCCGGGGGCGTTCTCGATCGGTTCCTCGCCCTCGACGGGGATGACGATGGTGGTCTCGATGCCCAGTTCCGGTGCGGCGGCGCGCAGTTCGGCCAGGCGGTCGCGGCCGAGGAAGGTGCCCGCGATGAACAGCGCCTTGGCGTTCGTCCGCGACAGCACCTCGGCGGCCTCGGCCGCCACGTAGCGCGTATTGAACGGAACGATCGCCGCGCCCACGTAGTGGGTGGCCAGAACGGCGGTCACCCAGTGGTGGGTATTGGGGGCCCAGATGCCGATGCGGTCGCCGCGCTGAATGCCGCGGGCGATGAGCGCACGTGCGGTCTCACGCACCGAGTCCAGCAGTTGCGACCAGCTCAGTCGCACGGCACCGTCGCCCACGGCCGGCGCGTCGCCGTAAAGACGCGCGGCCTCGTGCAGAGCGAGCGGTGTGGTCTGCGGAGGAGATGTCACAGGGCGTCCTCGCTGTCCGGGAATGGGTCTAACAAAGCAAGTGCTTGGTAGGTTACTCTACCGACGTGAGCATGATCCAGACCCCCGAACCGGCCAGCGGGATTGAGCCCCCGGAGGATGCCGCATTCCGCACCGAGGTGCGGGAATGGCTGGCCGAGAACCTGAACGGCCAGTTCCGCGAGCTGCGCGGTCTGGGTGGTCCCGGGCGCGAGCACGAGGCCTTCGAGGAGCGGCTCGAATGGGACCGCGCCCTCGCCGCCGCCGGTCTGACCTGCCTGGGCTGGCCCAAGGAATGGGGCGGCCGCGACGCCACGCTGCGGCAGCAGGTCATCTTCCACGAGGAGTACGCCAAAGCCGATGCGCCCAGCCGGGTCTCGCACCTGGGTGAGGAGCTGCTCGGCCCCACGGTCATCGCCTTCGGCACCGAGGAGCAGAAGAAGCGCTTCCTGCCGGGCATCCGCAATGTCACCGAGCTGTGGTGCCAGGGTTATTCGGAGCCGGGCGCGGGCTCGGACCTGGCCGCTGTCACCACCTCCGCCCAGCTCGACGGCGACGAATGGGTGATCAACGGCCAGAAGATCTGGACCTCGCTGGCGCATCTGTCGGACTGGTGCTTCGTGGTCGCCCGCACCGAGAAGGGCTCGACCCGCCACCACGGCCTGTCCTACCTGCTCGTTCCGATGAAGCAGCCGGGCGTCGAGGTGCGGCCCATCATCCAGCTCACCGGGACCGCGGAATTCAACGAGGTCTTCTTCGACAATGCCCGCACCGCGGCCGATCTCGTGGTCGGGCAGCCCGGCGACGGGTGGAAGGTCGCGATGGGCACGCTCACCTTCGAGCGCGGCATCTCGACCGTGGGCCAGCAGATCCGCTACGCGCGCGAGCTGGCCGACCTCGAGGCCGTGGCGAAGGCGAACGGCGCCATCGAGAATCCGGTCATCGCCGACCGCCTCGACAAGGCGTGGGTCGGGCTGCGGGTGCTGCGCGCGCACGTGCTGCGCACCCTGGAGTCGGGCCACGACGGAGCGTCCGTGGATGCCCGCACCGCCGCCGGGCAGGCGTCGGTGACCAAGCTGCTGTGGGCCAATTGGCATCGCGGACTGGGTGAATTGGCCATGGACGTGCTCGGCGCGCCCGGCCTGATCGCCGACGGCCCCGGCGATGATCTCAATGCCTGGCAGCGCATGTTCCTTTTCACTCGCGCGGACACCATCTACGGCGGTTCGAACGAGGTGCAGCGCAACATCATCTCCGAGCGCGTGCTCGGACTTCCCCGAGAGGCACGACCGTGACCGATTTGTCCACCGCTCCCGAAATCACCCCCGGACACAATCTGCTCGCGGGCAAGATCGCGGTCGTCACCGCCGCCGCGGGCACCGGCATCGGCTCGGCCACCGCGCGCCGCCTGCTCTCCGAGGGTGCGGATGTCGTGATCTCCGACTGGCACGAGCGTCGCCTGAAGGAGACCGAGGAAGCCCTGCAGGCCGAATTCTCGGACCGGCGAGTCGCTTCCGTGCCCTGTGACGTCAGCTCGACCGAACAGGTCGACGCCCTGATCGCCGGGGCCGTGGCCGCCTTCGGCCGCATCGACGTGATGGTCAACAACGCGGGCCTCGGCGGCGAGGTGCCGGTGGTCGACATGACCGACGAGCAGTGGGACAAGGTTCTCGACATCACGCTGAACGGGACCTTCCGGGCAACTCGGGCCGTACTCAAGTACTTCCGCGAGGCCGGCCACGGCGGTGTCGTGGTCAACAACGCCTCGGTGCTGGGCTGGCGCGCCCAGCACGGCCAGGCCCACTACGCCGCGGCCAAGGCCGGTGTCATGGCGCTGACCCGCTGCAGCGCGGTGGAGGCCGCCGAGTTCGGGGTCCGCATCAACGCGGTCGCCCCGTCCATCGCCCGCCACGCGTTCCTGGACAAGGTCACCTCGGCCGATCTGCTCGACCGCCTGGCGGCCGGTGAGGCCTTCGGCCGCGCGGCCGAGCCGTGGGAGGTAGCCGCCACCATCGCCATGCTCGCGAGTGACTACACCACCTACCTGACCGGTGAAGTGGTTTCCATTTCCAGTCAGCGCGCGTAATTCGGATTACGCATCCGCGCAACCGAATTAGTGCGTTCGGTTGTCGCGAAATGCTGTGTCGTCAGGTCGCAGCTTTTCTCACTGCCGCGTCCCGGAGGGGGCGCGGCAGTGCCAGTTTTATTCGGGGCGCAAAATGGCTGGCGCGTTGAGGGTGTCCTTGTGCAATCCTGGTTTAGGCCGGTACCGCTAGTCGAAGGGCACGACCCATGGGTCCGGATCGCAGACAACAAGCAGCCCCAGAACAAGCCCACGAGGAATTGGAACTCGAGCTGGTGCGCGAGGTCGTTCTTGCGCGCCGAAGGCTCGACAATGTCGTTCTGGCCGCGCTCACATTGGGTGCGGAATTACTCGACCACGACTCCGAGCGCGCCACCGCCATGCGGGCGGCGCAGATCCTCGAACAACACGCCGTGGACGAAACCGACGTGGCTCGCGATCCGCGCGCCGCGTTGCGGCGGGACATGATTCGCGACCGCGATCGCGCCCGCCGGCTGGGTCTGTCGCGTGCGGCGGGCTACGTCGACACCGAAGCCGATCGCCGTCGCCGCAAGAGGACCGCCCTGCTGTGCGAGGTGCGCGCCGACCTGTTGGAGGTGGTGCGGACCTGCAGACGCCTGCGGTACGACCATGTGGCCTTCGCGGACGGGATAGCGCAGGGGTTGTGCGCTGCCACGGACAAATTGGTGGTGGGAGCCGACATGGAGACCTACCGGGCATGGCAGCGGGGGATGGTCCTGAAGCTCATCGAGGAGCCCGGCCACGACGGCGTGCCACCGCGGGTGATGGCCACCGTGGACGCCGGGCCCGGGCAGGAACCGCTGACGGTCGAATGGGACAGCCCCGAACGTCGCCTGGCCCTGGTCGCGCGGATGGCCCGGGCGGGGATATCGCCGGTGGTCATCTGCGATCGCCTGCTCGCGGACCTGTCGGTGTCCTCGCCGCTGCGGTATTCCGTGCGCTGATCCGGGTGACGGTGCCGGTCACCGGGGTGGCCAGTGGACCAAGCAAATGCTTGGTTGTATATTGGCGGAGTGACCCAACCTGACCCCTCCAAATCAGCACGTCGCAACGAGCTGCTCGGCCTGGCCGCGAACCTATTCGCGGAACGCGGGCTGCGCGCCACCACGGTTCGTGACATTGCCGACGCGGCGGGGATTCTATCCGGGAGTCTGTACCACCACTTCGATTCCAAAGAAGCCATGGTGGACGAAATCCTGCGCGGGTTCCTCGACGACCTCTTCGGCCGCTATCGCGAGATCGTGGCGGCGGGCCTGCCCGCCCGCGACACGCTGGAAGCCCTCGTCGTCGCGTCCTATGAGTCGTTCGACCACTTCCACGCCGCCGTGGCCATCTACCAGGCCGAGGCCAAACGGCTCAGTGGCACACCACGATTCGGCTACATCTCCGAATACAACAAGGAGTTCCGCGAGCTCTGGCACCGCGTCCTGACCAACGGTGTCGAGGACGGCAGCTTCCGGCCGGAGATGGATGTCGAACTCGCCTACCGGTTCCTGCGCGACACCGTCTGGGTGTCGGTGCGCTGGTACCAGCCGGGCGGCCGCATCACCGTGGACAGCCTCGCCAAGCAGTACTTGACCATCGTCCTCGACGGTCTCACCAATCCCGAACAGCGCGTTTAGCTTTCAGCTCTCGTACGAAGCAGTAGGAGTTCCCATGTCAGCACCGTCCCGCCGCCAGTACTCGCCGATGCGTGAGGCGTATGTGATCGACGCCGTGCGCACCCCGGTCGGCAAGCGGGGCGGTTCGCTGTCGGCCGTGCACCCGGCCGATCTCGGCGCGGCCGCCATCAAGGGGCTGATCGAGCGCAGCAGCCTCGACCCGGCCGCCGTGGACGACGTGGTGTTCGGCTGCTGCGACACCATCGGCCCGCAGGCCGGAAACATCGCGCGCACTTCGTGGTTGGCCGCGGGCTACCCGGAGTCGGTGCCGGGTGTCACGGTGGACCGCCAGTGCGGTTCCTCGCAGCAGGCCATCCACTTCGGCGCGCAGGCCATCATGTCCGGCACCTCCGAGGTGATCGTGGCCGGCGGCGTGCAGAACATGTCCGCCATCCCGATCTCGGCGGCCATGCTGGCCGGGCAGGCCTACGGGTTCGACTCGCCGTTCGTCGGCGCGCAGGGCTGGGATCACCGCTACGGCACCGGTGAAGTGTCGCAGTTCAATTCGGCCACCATGATCGCCGAGAAGTGGGACATCTCCCGCCGTGACATGGAGGAGTGGGCGCTGCGCAGCAACGAGCGCGCCCGAAAGGCCATCGTGGACGGCAAGTTCGACCGCGAGATCGTCCCGGTCGGCGACTTCTGGATCGACGAGTGCCCGCGCGAGACCACCCTGGAGAAGATGGCCGGGCTGCAGCCGCTGGCCGAGGGCAGCCGCATCACCGCCGCGCTGGCCAGCCAGATCTCCGACGGTTCCAGCGCCACCCTGCTGGCCTCGGACTGGGCGGTCGCCGAGTACGGGCTCACCCCGCGGGCGCGCATCCACCACGTGAGCGCGCGCGGCGCGGACCCGATCTACATGCTCACCGCGCCGATCCCGGCCACCAAGTGGGCGCTGGAGAAGACCGGGCTGACCATCGAGGACATGGACGTCATCGAGATCAACGAGGCGTTCGCGTCGGTCGTGCTGGCCTGGATCAAGGAGACCGGGGCCGACCCGGACAAGGTCAACGTCAACGGTGGCGCGATCGCGTTGGGCCACCCGCTGGGGGCGACCGGCGCCAAGCTGTTCTCCACCCTGCTCAACGAGCTGGAGCGGGTGAACGGGCGCTACGGCCTGCTCACCATCTGCGAGGGTGGCGGCACGGCCAATGTCACCATCATCGAGCGTCTGAGCTAGGCCCGCCGCAAGTTCCAGGGAAGCCGCGCACCGGGATTCGGTGGGCGGCTTTTCCGCTACGGGGCCTCGTAATGTCGGCTATCGTCGAGCGATAGACCGGTTGACAGCGCAGTTGTCCGGGTGGGACTGGATGATGACCGAGAACCTGCCGAGACGGGGGTTCCTCCTGGGAGCCCTCGGAGTCGCGGGCATGGGCTATCTGGCGTCGGCATCGGCCGACCCCGTGCCCCTGCCCCCGCCGCCCGTGCCCATTCCGCCGCTGCCCCCGCCCCCGATCACGCCGTTCAACTACCACTCGCCCGCGCTGCAGCCCTATGTCGACGAACTGCCCATCCCCGAAACCCGCGGGGTCGCGGGGGAATTGGCGGCAACCTCGGGTACCCATCGCTATCACCGGGATCTGCCGGAGACCCGCAGCTGGGGGTTCGAGCGGCCGGTGCTCGGGCCCAATCTTGAGGCGCACCGTGATCAGATGGCGCGCATAGGTTTTCGCAATGAGCTCGGCCCGCATGTGCTGGCCGAGCATGTGGATCTCACCATGCACGGGGTCACCGAGCTGGACCGCACCGACCCGCGCTTCACCGTGCATCTGCACGGGGGCGCGAATGCCCCCGACTCGGACGGGCATCCGCTCATCGGGTGGCGCAACGGCGGCGGGCCGAGCTTCGCGTACGGGAACCGGCAGGAGGCGGCCACCCTCTGGTATCACGATCACGCCATGGGGATCACCAGGCTGAACATCCAGGCCGGATTGGCCGGGATGTACTACCTGAGAGACGAATTCGACACCGGGCGCGACGACAACCCGCTCGGGCTGCCCAGCGGCGAGTTCGAGGTCCCGCTCATCGTGCAAGACCGGACCTTCAACGCCGACGGCAGCCTGCAACCCATGGTGGCTACCTATATTCCGCAGGGCTACAACCAATCCGGGCAGCTGGGCGACGTGTGCTGCGTGAACGGGGTGGTGTGGCCGCGGCTGGAGGTGCGGCGCACCGTCTACCGGTTCCGGCTGCTCAACGGATCCAATTCGCGCCCTTATATTTTCGAGTTCTCCAACGGCATGCTGTTCTTCGTCATCGGAGGCGATCTGGGACTGCTGAACGGACCCGTGCCGACGCCGTCGATCCGGGTCAGCCCGGGCGAACGGGTGGATCTGCTGGTCGATTTCAGCGCCGTCGCGGACGGGGCGAGCGTCGATCTGATCAATACCGCCAAGAACGATCTCGGCAATGCCGTGTTCATGGCTCCCGAGCTACGGCCCATCATGCGCTTCGTCGGCGCGGGAGACGGTCCGGCCCAGCCGGTTCCGTTCACCCTGCGGGGTGGACCCGGTCAGCCGGACGCGCTCGAACCCGTCTACCGGCCGAGCGCCACACGCACGATGACCCTGCTCGGGCTCAATGACGATGCCCGGGCCGCGGCGGTCTTCCCGACCATGATGTCGCTGAACAACCTGCCCTTCCTGAGCTCGGACATCGATCTGGCCGCGGCGGGCACCGTCGAACAGTGGGACATCGTCAACACCACGCCCTTCGACCACCCCATCCACCTGCACCTGGCCCGGCTCCGGGTGATCGCGCGCCAGCCCATCCTCACCTCGGCGTATTTCCTCGCGAACTATCCGCCCAAGTTCGGGATCCGCTGGGCCCCTTCGGCCGACGCCTTCGCCATCGGGCCCGAAGAGGGGCCGCCGCCCTGGGAAGCCGGCTGGAAGGACACCGTCGAATGCCCCACCGACACCATCACCAGGATTCTGGTGAAGTGGCCGTCGGCCGACGAGCTCGGCTTCGACCCCGACACGGTGCTCACGATTCCGCCGGGCGCGGAAGCCATGTCCCCGACCGGCGCGGGTATGCCCGGCGGCATGGCGGACTCGCCCGAGATTCGCGGCTATGTCTGGCACTGCCACAACCTCGACCACGCCGACCACGACATGATGCAGCAGATCCGTGTGCGGCCCTGACCGTCCTGGTGCGCGAAGTTTCCAATGTGACAAGCCATCTCATGTCCTCTCCGTAGCCTGGAACGCATGCCGGGATCGATGGATGCTCGATTCGAGGAGTTGGCGCGCAAGGCCCGTCGGGTTCAAGACGCCGTCGACGGGGTGCGTGCGCGCGCCGTAGTGGACGGGGTCGACGTGGAGGTCGCCGCGGACGGGCGCATCACCACATTGACCATGCCGGACCCGGCAGTGGCGCAATCGGTTTCGCGTGCGCACGGGTTGGCGCTCGGTCGCGCGCTGAAACGGGCCGCCGCCCTGCGGGAGGAGCTCACCTCCGATCCGTCCGTCGCCCGCGCGCTACGACATCTCGTGCGAACGACCGTCGAGCGCTCGGATAACGCAGCATCGCCGCCCACCTCGGCCTCCCCGCCCGATCCTGCCGACATCCGGCACAGGCCACTGCCTGTCGGCTCCGACCGGACGAATCCTGCGGTGTCGCAACGGGTCCCGGTCGGCTCGGACGACGATACGGTGAATCGCTATGCCCTACCTCCTCGCGTGCGGCGCCGGTACGGCCTGACATGAGCGGCTGAGCGGGGCAGCTCGCGCGGGTCGCCCCGAGGCCGACATACCCGCCGAGGTGCGAGTGGTCCGCGTTCACGGCGATGGGACCGGCACCCACAATGTCGCTGAAAGGTCGCGTGGGGGAGGCCGGGGACCGGCGATGTCGAATTCCGGCCGCTGCCCGCCGATGCCGGCCGGTTCTCGTGGCGACGTGTGTGGGCGGGAGCTGGGGGTTTGCTCGGATTAGGATGTGCGCGGAGTGGTTTCGGACCTTCGGGAGAAAGCGGGCGATTGATGGTTTTGGGTGTCCGCTGGACGGTGCACGGCGACGGGCGTACGCCCGCACCCGGCGCGGTGGTGCGGCCGGATGAGCGACTGTCCTGGCCCCGCACCTTCGGCTTGGGTGCGCAGCACGTCGTGGCCATGTTCGGGGCGAGTTTCGTGGCGCCGGTGCTGATGGGGCTGGACCCCAACCTGGCCATCATGATGTCCGGCGTGGCCACCGCGATCTTCCTGCTGGCCACCCGCGGGCAGGTGCCCAGCTACCTGGGCTGTTCGCTGTCGTTCGTGGGCGTGGCAGCGGTGATCCGGGCGCAGGGCGGAAGTAGCGCGACGGTTACCGGGGCTTGCCTCGCGGTGGGTGCGGCACTGTTTCTGATCGGTCTGGCGGTTCAGAAGTTCGGGGCGCGCATCATTCACGCGGCCATGCCGCCGGTGGTGACCGGCGCGGTGGTCATGCTCATCGGCTTCAATCTGGCCCCGGTCACGGCCTCCACCTACTGGCCGCAGGACCAGTGGACCGCGCTGCTGGTCATGCTCTTCACCGGTCTGGCCGTGGTCGGTCTGCGCGGATTCTTCTCGCGCATCGCGATTTTCCTGGGCCTGATCTTCGGGTACGGGCTCTCGTGGGTGCTGGACCGGGTGTTCGGCCAGATCCACTCGGCCGACGGCAGCGGCAAGGTCGTCGACCACTGGCGTCTGGACCTCTCCGGGGTGGGCAAGGCGGACTGGATCGGGCTGCCGACCTTCCACGCGCCCTCGTTCCAGTGGTCGGCGGTGCTGGTCGCCCTGCCCGTGGTGATCGCGCTGGTCGCGGAGAACGCCGGGCATGTGAAGGCGGTCGGCGAGATGACCGGCGGCAATCTGGACGACAAGCTCGGCACCGCCATCGCCGCTGACGGCGCGGCGTCGATGCTGTCCACCGCGGTCGGCGGCCCGCCCAACACCACCTACTCCGAGAACATCGGCGTCATGGCGGCCACCCGCGTCTACTCGACCGCCGCCTATTGGGCCGCCGCCTTTTTCGCGCTGCTCTTCGGCCTGTGTCCGAAGTTCGGCGCGATCGTCGCGGCCATTCCCGGCGGCGTGCTCGGCGGCATCACCGTCATCCTCTACGGCATGATCGGCCTGCTGGGCGCGCAGATCTGGACCAACGCCAAGGTCGACCTGCGCAATCCGCTGAACCTGGTGCCCGCCGCGGCGGGCCTGATCATCGGCATCGGCAATGTGAGCATGAAGTTCACCGACAACTTCACCCTCAGCGGCATCGCGCTGGGCACCCTGGTCGTCATCACCGGCTATCACGTGCTGCGCCTGTTCGCCCCGGCCCACTTCAAAGTGGAGGAGCCCCTGCTCGACGAGGGCACTTCCTCCTATGACGAATCACGCGGGTAGGGAACTGGGCTCGGTCTCGTCGGTGCCCTCGAGCCGTTCCTCGGCATAGGGCAATCGCAGCACGTACCAGGAGTGTTCGCCCGAATACTCCAGGTACTGGGAGGCTTCCGGGTCGCAGGCCAGACCCTCGACGCGGGTCCACCGGCCGTCGCCGGAAGCGATGGTGTCGGTGTAGCGGACGTGCAGGTGGCCGTGGAACAGGACGCTGGGCCGCAGCGTCTCGACCACACGCTGGATGCGGTCCTGGTTGGGGAAGCACTCCGGCTTGTCCTTGCGGTTCCACTTGGGCTGCGACCCGCGTGGTTTGTCGTGGGTGAGCAGAATGTCCACCGGTGAGCTGTCTGCCTCCAGCGCGGCGTCCAGTTCCTCGTCGGTCATCTCCTCCTCCGGAAACCACAGCGTGCCCGCCGTTTCCGGTCGCTTCGACGAGCCGTAGCGCCGCCGCGTCTCGGCCTGAGCGGCCTTGCGCGCCTCCTTGGCGAGTCGCCAGCCCTTGTCGGTCGATCGTGCCCCGCCGAAGGCGGCGAAACTTGTCTCGTCCCAGGTCCACCGGTGTCCGCGCGGTGCGTACCGGAGGTGTGTGCGACACACCAGGAATCCCTCGTCGTCACGATGGTCGTCATAGAGCTCGTGCAGCAGCGAGCTCTTGTCATGGTTGCCGTCCAGGAAGTAGACGGTGACCGCGGCCTTCTTGGCCGACCGGTTCACCACATCGAAATACCGCCGCCCCGAGTGCATGTGCTCCCAGGCCCCGAAGTCCCCCACCACGAAGACCTTTCCGCAGTCATTTCGCTTCGCGACCTGCAACATCGCCTGTGCGAATGTCGTATTTCCATGCAGGTCTCCGACAATCAGGACATTCCCCATCGCCACATGGTGGCACCCTCACCCCCGAACGGCATCCCCATTACCCCACGCCACGCCCGGCCGCGCCGAATTAGGCTGACCACCATGAACTCTGTGTTGGTCACGGGCGCGGCGCGCGGTATCGGAAAGGCCATCTGCCTGCGGATGGCACAGCAGGGCTGGCAGGTCTACGCGGGCGTCCGCAAGCTCTCCGACGGCGAGGCCCTCACCGCCGCCGACTCCCGCATCACCCCGATACAACTCGACGTCACCAACCCCGATGACATCGCCGCACTGGACGAGGCCCTCCCCGCCGACCTGACCGCCGTGGTCAACAACGCGGGCGTCGTCGTCGACGGCCCGGTGGAGCTGCTCACCCTCGACGAGCTCCGAAACCAGTTCGAGGTCAATGTCTTCGGCCAGTTCGCCGTCACCCAGGCGGTCCTCCCGCGCCTGCGCGCCAGCAAGGGCCGAGCCGTCTTCATCTCGTCCCTCTCCGGCCGGGTCTCGACCCCCGGCACCGGCGCCTACAACTCCTCCAAGTTCGCCCTCGAGGGCCTGGTCGACGCCCTCCGAGTGGAACTGCGCCCCTGGGGAATCCGCACTTCGCTGATCGAGCCGGGCCCCATCGCCACCGACCTCTGGTTCGGCGCCACCGACATGGTCGACACCACCACGGCCCACCTCACCGAAGCCCAGCGCGACCTCTACAGCACCCACCTCGCGGGCCTGCGCAGAATGTCCCAGCAGGTCCCCAAGATCGCCGCCCCGGTCGATTCGGTCGTCAAGGAAGTCGAAAAGGCGCTCACCGCAAAGCGTCCCCACGCCCGCTACATCCCCGGCCTCGCCGGAAAGATCCAGGTGGTCGCCACCTCCCTGACCCCGACCCCGGTCCTGGACACCCTCTTCGCCCTGGTGTCGGGCATCCGAAAGAAGTAGCGGAGAAACACGAAGCCGCCCCCGGGGCGAGAGGTTCCGGAGGCGGCTCGGTGCGGGAGTGCGGGCTACGCGCCGTAGACCGGTTCCGGGGTGGTGGCCTTGGAGAGCAGGTCGCGGACTACCGGGCCGAGTTCGGCCGGTTCCCAGCGGGCGCCGCGGTCGATGGAGACGCCGTGGCGCCAGCCGTCGGCGACGGTGACCTTGCCGCCCTCGACCTCGAACATGCGGCCGGTGACGCCGGCGGAATCGGCGGAGCCGAGCCAGACCACCAGGGGCGACACGTTTTCCGGGGCCATGGCGTCGAAGCCGTCCTCGGGGGCGGCCATCATGTCGGCGAAGACCTGCTCGGTCATGCGGGTGCGGGCGGCCGGGGCGATGGCGTTGACGGTGATGCCGTAGCGCGCGAATTCGGCCGCGGCGGTGAGGGTCAGGCCCGCGATGCCGGACTTGGCGGCGGAGTAGTTGCCCTGGCCGACCGAGCCGAGCAGGCCCGCGCCGGAGCTGGTGTTGATGATGCGGGCCTCGGGGGTGCGTCCGGCCTTGGCCTCGTTGCGCCAGTATTCGGCGGCGTGCCGCATGGGGGCGAAGTGGCCCTTGAGGTGCACCTTGATGACGGCGTCCCACTCGTCCTCGCCGAGGTTGACCAGCATGCGGTCGCGCACGATGCCCGCGTTGTTGACGAGAACGTCGAGGCGGCCGAAGGTTTCGACGGCGGTGGCGATCAGGCGGCGCGCGCCCTCCCAGTCGGAGATGTCGTCGCCGTTCACGACGGCGTCGCTGCCGAGGGCCTTGATCTCCTCGACGACCTGCGCGGCCGGGGAGTCGGGGCTGGGCGCGCCGTCGAGCTCGGCACCGATGTCGTTCACCACGACCTTCGCACCCGCGGCGGCGAAGGCGAGGGCGTGGGCCCGGCCGATGCCGCGACCCGCTCCGGTCACGATGACGACGCGGCCGTCGCAGATCTTGTTGTCGGTCATATCGATTACCTCACTGATGTGAAAGATGGGATTCGGGGGCTTGACCCCCGCGCCCCCGAAAGGGGCTGGGGCCAGGCCGTCTAGTGGCCGGAGACGGCGGGGACGTCTGCGGTGGAAGCTTCCAGGAAGGCGGGCTTCTCGCCACCGCCGTGCACGAGCAGCGCGCTGCCGGTGATGTAGGCGGCCAGGGGCGAGGCCAGGAAGGCGGCCGTGCGGCCGATGTCTTCGGGGGTTGCCATGCGCTGCATGGGAACCGTGCGGCTGACCGCCGCGATGCCGTCGTCGTCGCCATAGTGCAGATGCGAGGACTCGGTATTGACCAGGCCGCAGATGACGGAGTTCATCCGGACCTTGGGAGCCCACTCCACCGCGAGCGAGGAAACGAGGCTGTCCACACCGGCTTTCGCGGCACCGTAGGCGGCGGTACCCGGCGAGGGCCGGTGCCCGGAGACGCTGGAGATCATCACGATCGATCCACCCGTCTCCTGCTTCTGCATCACCTCGTTGGCGACCTGTGAAACCAGCAGCGGCGCGAGCAGGTTCAACTGCACGATCTTCGAGTGGAAGTTGGCACTGGCGTCCGCGGCCAGGGCGAAAGGCGCGCCACCGGCATTGTTCACCACGGTGTCCAGTCGCCCGTACTTCTCCGCGATCGCGTCGATCAGCCCGCGCACCGAATCCGTATCGCGCACATCGCACGGCAGGAAGTCGATCCCGCGTCCATTGCTCTCCACGGGGGTGTCCGCGGGCCGCCGCGCGCAGGCCACCACGGTCGCGCCCGCGTCCAGGAAGACCCGGCTGATGCCGGCTCCGACGCCGCGCACGCCGCCGGTGACCAGGACGACCGAGCCGGACAGGTTTACTTCGATTCCCACCGTGCTAACCTACCAAGCACTTGCTTGTTTTGCCAACGATGGGACATTCGATGGGGATCAACCGTCACACCGAAACCGAGGGCGTCGAAGTCGTCACTGTCGACTACCCGCCGGTCAACGCGCTGCCTTCGGACGGCTGGTTCGCCCTGGCCGACGCCATCACCCAGGCCGGGAAGAACCCGGAGACCCGGGTGGTCGTCCTGCGCGCCGAGGGTCGCGGCTTCAACGCGGGCGTGGACATCAAGGAGATGAACCGCGATGTCGGGCACACCGCCCTGATCCGCGCCAACCACGGCTGCTTCGCCGCCTTCGCCGCGGTCTACGACTGCGAGGTCCCCGTGGTCACCGCCGTGAACGGCTTCTGCCTCGGCGGCGGCATCGGCCTGGTCGGCAACTCCGATGTCATCGTCGCCTCCGACGACGCGACCTTCGGCCTCCCCGAGGTCGACCGCGGCGCGCTCGGTGCGGCCACCCACCTGGCTCGACTGGTCCCGCAGCACCTGATGCGGACCATGTTCTACACCGCGGGCACCCTCACCGCGCAGCAGCTGCACCACTACGGCTCGGTCTTCAAGGTGGTCCCGCGGGCCGAACTCGACGCCGCCGCAATGGAAGTCGCCAAGAACATCGCCAACAAGGACGGCCGCGTCATCCGCGCCGCGAAGAAGGCGCTCAACGGCATCGACGTGCAGGACGTGCACCGCTCCTACCGCTTCGAGCAGGGCTTCACCATGGAGCTCAACCTCGCGGGCGTGGCCGACGAGATCCGGGCGCGCTTCGACGACGATCTGGCCGCCCAAAAGAATTCGGCACCGAAGAAGGAGTCGTAAGAACTATGCGCGACAAGCGAATGTCGCTCGACGAGGTTGTCGGCGAACTGCGCAGCGGAATGACCATCGGCATCGGCGGCTGGGGTTCCCGGCGTAAGCCGATGGCGTTCGTGCGGGCGCTGCTGCGTTCGGATGTCACCGATCTGACCGTGGTCACCTACGGTGGCCCGGACCTGGGTCTGCTCTGCTCGGCGGGCAAGGTCCGCAAGGCGTACTACGGCTTCGTGTCCCTGGACTCCGCGCCGTTCTACGACCCGTGGTTCGCCAAGGCGCGTACCGAGGGCGCGATCACCGTGCGCGAAATGGACGAGGGCATGGTCAAGTGCGGTCTGCAGGCCGCGGCGGCCCGGCTGCCGTTCCTGCCGATCCGCGCCGGATTGGGTTCGGCCGTCATCGATTTCTGGGAGGGCGAGCTGAAGACTGTTCAGTCGCCTTACCTGACCGACGGCAAGGCCGAAACCCTCGTCGCCATGCCCGCTTTGAACCTGGATGCCGCTTTCGTGCACCTGGACCTGGGCGACAAGCACGGCAATGCCGCCTACACCGGCGTCGATCCGTACATGGACGACCTGTACATGCTCTCCGCAGAGAAGCGCTACCTGTCGGTGGACCGCCTGGTCGAGACCGAGGAACTGGTGAAATCCGTTCCGACGCAGGCCCTCATCCTCAACCGCATGATGGTCGACGGCGTGGTCGAGGCCCCCGGCGGCGCGCACTTCACCTTCTCCGGCAGCTACGGCCGCGACGAGAAGTTCCAGCGCCACTATGTCGAGGCCGCCAAGACGCCCGAGTCGTGGGCCGAGTTCAAGGCCCGCTACCTGGATGCCTCGGAAGACGAATACCAGGCCGCCGTCAAGGCTTTCGCCGAGGAGCAGAAGTAATGACCGAGACTTCCACCATCACTCGCGCTGAGATCTGCGTGGTCGCGGCGGCGGAGATCTTCCGGGGCGCGGGCGAGATCATGGCCTCGCCCATGTCCACCGTCACCACCATCGGCGCGCGGCTGGCGCGGCTCACCTTCGAGCCGGATCTGTTGCTCTCCGACGGTGAGGCGCTGTTCTTCGCCGAGATCCCGCCGATCGGCGGCAAGGCGCCCATCGAGGGCTGGATTCCGTTCTCCAAGGTCTTCGACGTGGTGAATTCCGGTCGCCGCCATGTGGTCATGGGCGCCAACCAGCTCGACCGCTTCGGCAACCAGAACCTGTCGGCGTTCGGCCCGCTGCAGCAGCCGACCCGGCAGATGTTCGGTGTGCGCGGCGCGCCGGGCAACACCATCAACCACGCTACTAGCTACTTCGTGCCCAAGCACAACAAGCGGGTGTTCGTGGAGCAGGTCGACATCGTCTCCGGAATCGGTTACGACAAGATCGATTCCGAGAATCCGGCCTACCGGTTCCACCACCTGCACCGGGTGGTCTCGAACCTGGGCGTGTTCGACTACAACGGCCCGGACCACACCATGCGCGCGCTGTCGCTGCACCCGGGCGTGAGCGCCGACGAGGTCGCCGAGAACACCTCCTTCGAGATCGCCGGGCTGGCCGAGGCGGGCGAAACCCGGCTGCCCACCGAGGAAGAGCTCACCATCATCCGGACCGTGCTGGACCCCAAGGGTTTCCGCGAGAAGGAAGTGACGGCATGACCGCCCAGAAGCTCAGGACGCCGCTGACCGAACTGGTCGGCATCGAGCACCCGATCGTGCAGACCGGCATGGGCTGGGTCGCCGGTCCGGGCCTGGTCGCAGCCACCGCCAACGCGGGCGGCCTCGGCATCCTCGCCTCGGCGACCATGTCGTTCGAGGAGCTCGAACAGGCCATCGCCAAGACGAAAGCCAAGACCGACAAGCCCTTCGGCGTCAATATCCGCGCCGACGGTTCGGATGCCACCGAGCGTTGCGAGCTGATGATCCGCGAGGGCGTGAAGGTGGCCTCGTTCGCGCTGGCTCCCAAGAAGGAGCTCATCGCGCGGCTGAAGGACAACGGCGTGGTGGTCGTGCCGTCCATCGGTGCGGCCAAGCACGCGGTCAAGGTCGCCTCCTGGGGCGCGGACGCGGTGATCGTGCAGGGCGGCGAGGGCGGTGGCCACACCGGTTCCGTCGCAACGACTCTGCTGCTGCCGTCGGTCCTCGACGCCGTCGACATTCCGGTGGTGGCCGGTGGCGGCTTCTTCGACGGCCGGGGTCTGGCCGCGGCGCTGTCCTACGGTGCCGCCGGTGTCGCCATGGGCACCCGCTTCCTGCTCACCCAGGACTCCAGCGTGCCGGATTCGGTGAAGCAGGAATACCTCAAGCGCGGCCTGATGGACACCGTCGTCTCCAAGAAGGTCGACGGCATGCCGCACCGTGTGCTCAACACCGAACTGGTCGACAAGCTCGAGCACTCCAGCGGCGTGCGCGGCCTGTCCGCCGCGGTCTCCAATGCCTTCAAGTTCAAGGCCATGACCGGCATGAAGTGGTCGACCATCGTCAAGGACGGTCTGGCCATGCGCAAGCACAAGGACCTCACCTGGTCCCAGGTCATCATGGCGGCCAACACCCCGATGCTGCTGAAAGCCGGTCTGGTGGAAGGCAATACCCACGCGGGCGTCCTCGCCTCCGGCCAGGTCGCGGGCATCATCGAGGACCTGCCGACCGTGGCCGACCTGATCGACCGCATCATCACCGAGGCCGTCGAGCGCATCGACAGCCTCAACCAGTACCGCGTCACCGCCTCGGCCTGACGCGCGCCCGAAACGTGCGCGGCCACCACAGCCCGACCGCGCACCCCGGATCCGAACACCATCGGATCCCGTGCGCGCCGCTGGCCGGCGCGCCCGAGCCGTCCCCGGATCCTCTCGCCCGGGGGCGGCTTCGCGCGTTTCGCGGCCGGGATGGCCCGCGGTCACAATGACCGGAACGTCCGGACTCGGGCGGGTTCGGTTGCCTCGTCCTTGATTTCGTCGAGGACCGCGCGGGTGGTCGCGACCTGCGCGGATCCGACGCGTTCGGCGAGGCGTTGTTCGTAGGCGGCGTGGAATTCGCGCACGGTGCGGAGCATGTCCTCGCCGCGGGGCGCGAGATGCAGGAGTTTGGCGCGTTTGTCGGCCGGGTCGGGGCGGCGCTCCACGTAGTCGTGGCGGACCATCTCGTCGACGACCTTGGCCGCGCCCTGGGCGGTGATGCCGAGCTGTTCGCCCAGTTGGCTTGCGGTGCGGGGGGATTCGGACAGGGAACGCAGGACGTAGCCGTAGGACGCGCCGAGTACCTCGTGGCCGTGCTCGGCGAGATGGGCGTGCAGTTGCTGCACGAAGGACTGGTAGGCCTGGCCGAGTAGCACGCCGAAATCCATGTGTTGACTCTCCTTTCGCGGGGACATATATTCAACTGTAGTTGAACACCTTGGTTGAAGATATAGGAGACAGCATGCCACTCATCAAGTCCGCCGACGCACCCACCTTCGAAGGCCCGGGCATGACCGCCATCGGGCTGGCCGCGCCCAGCCGGGGATCCAAGGAGAACAGTGTGTGGAGATTCACACTGCGGCCCGGGAACGAGGGGCACGCGCACGCGGTGTCGCGGGAGGAGATCTTCGTGGCGCTGGCCGGCAGCGCCCGCATCGAGATGGACGGCGAGACCAGGGATTTCCGAGCCGGCGACGCGCTGGTGATTCCGGCGGACACCGTCTTCAAGCTCTCGGTGCCGGGGGAGGAGCCGTTCGAGGCGGTCGCGATCCTGCCGGTGGGGGCCTACGCGCAGGCTCCCGGCGGGGAGCGTGTCAGCCCGCCGTGGGCTCAGTAGCGCCGCGATTCCGGCCGAGAGAAGAAGAGAGAAGAGGAACAGCCATGCCATTGATCACCGCCGCCGAAGCCCCCCGATTCGAGAACGACCACGCCACCTTCGTCGGTCTGGCGGCCCCGAGCCGCGGTTCGACCGAGAACTGCGCCTGGCGGCTCACCATCAAGCCGGGTGTGGACGCGCCGCCGCACGCCCTGGATCGCGAGGAGATCTTCGTCGCGTTGTCCGGTGGCATGACGGTGACCATGGGGGAGGACGTGTTCCGGGTCGAGGCCGGGGATGCGCTGGTGGTTCCCGCGCATCAGATGTTCGCCATGGCAAATCCGGGCGAGGAGCCGTTCGAGGCGCTGGTTGTGCTCCCCGTGGGCGGCCAGGGACTGATTCCGGGCCAGGATCCGGTGGTCGCGCCCTGGGCGCGTTGAGGCCGGGTGCGGTGAGCAGGTGATTTGCTGCCGCATTGGTCTGATTTGTCGGTATTGGACAAGTGGGTCGGACCTCACAGTCGCGATCGGGGAGTTGTGAGGTCCGCCGTGCCGGCATGGTCTAGGCCAATTGGGCTGGGGCGCTTGGTGATATTCGATACGTAGGGGGACGCGCAGGCGTACGGTTTGTTGGCACCCCTAATGCGATCGGGACTTGTGCGGGGCGGCGTGGTGACCGTTAGGATGACCGCGTTCCGCAACGGTCTGGCAATCGGGGCGACAAGGTGAGCTCGAACCCTGTCTCGATCCGCCTGGTGCGGATCGAGATTCCGTACCACTGGTGCGGAGCAAGCCAATGCGCGGTATCGATGAGGGGATGGCTGTCGCATGATCGTCGATCGTGCAATGCGCCTGGTGGCAGTGATCGCGGCTGTCGCCGGTTCGGCGCTGCTCGGGCCCGGGGTTGCCGACGCGCAGCCCGGGGGCATCCCGCTCGATCCCGTCCCCGCCGGGCAGGATCCGGGCCAGCCGGTTCCCCAGTCCCAGCCCATCGACGCCCAGCCGCCCGTCACCCCGGTGGCCGGGCCGCAGGATCTGCTCTCCATTCTTCTCGGTCTCGGAACCGGTTCGGCGGCCGTGGGTTCCGCCGGAGTCGGCTCGGCCGCCGTCGGTTCGGCCGGACTGGGCACCGTGCTCGGCGGCACCGGATCGGCCGCGCTGGGCACCGGTTCGGCCGTAACCGGCTCCGCCGGAGCGGGATTGGGCTCGGCCGTGGGCGGCACCGGTTCGGCGGCGCTCGGGACCGGTTCCGCCGCGGTGGGTTCCGCGGGCCTGGGTACCGGATCCGTGCTCGGTCTGGGTTCGGCGGGCGTCGGTTCGGCGGGTATCGGCACCGGCTCCGCGCTGCTGGGCATTCTGCTCGGCACCGGTTCGGCCGCAACGGGTTCGGCCGCCGTGGGTTCGGCCGCCGTCGGCTCGGCCGGGCTGGCCGCGTTCTGCACCGGTTCGGCCGCGGTCGGCTCCGCCGGAATCGGTTCCGCGGGCCTGGGTTCCGCCGTCGGCGGTTCGACCGGCGTGGGCTCGGCGGGCTCCGGTGTCGGTTCGGCCGCGACGGGTTCGGGCGTCGGCTCCGCCGGTGCGGGCTCGGCGGCCGGTTCCGCCGATCTGGGTTCGGCCGCGGTGGGTTCCGCGGCGGTCGGTTCCGCGGGTTTGGGCTCGGCCGCGATCTGCGCTTCCCCCTTGCTGCTCCTGCTGATTCCGCTGCCCAGCCCGCCCGCCGTGGTGCCGCCGGTGCCGTTGGAGATCCCGCAGCCTCCCGCCGTGCCGCAGCTGCCCGCCGTGGTGGCCCCGGCGGCCGCGCCCGCGCCGGCGGCCGAGCCCGCCGCACCACCACCACCGCCGCCACCGGCGCCCGCTCCGACTCCCGTTCTGGCCCAGCCGAATCCGGAGATCAAGCCGACCTCCAACAACGAGCCGATCCCGCCGATCAAGGTGTTGTCGGTGATCGGCGGCCTGATCGCCATGGCCTTGGTGGGCACCGGTTCCGGCGCGGTGAGTTTCCAGAGCGCGTCCGCCGCCCAGGGACGCGTCGATGCCGCACGCGCGGCGTTCTTCGGACCGAGGGCATGAGGGGACCGCGATGACCGAGAGCAAGGCTCATAGCATCGGGTCCTACCGCCGGGTGGCCGCCGCGGTGGACGCGGTGTGCGCGGTGGCCGCCGACTTCGACGCCACCGACCTCGACGAGGTGGTGCTGGCCATCTCCGCGGAACGGCGGCGACCCATCGAGATCGCCAGTGCCCAACTGGGTCCGGGCGTGTGCGGCCAGCGGCGCAGCTATCCCGACCGCGACGTGATCGTGCTGGCGCAGGCCCTGCCCAGCCGCGAGCACACCCTCGCGCACGAGCTCGGTCACATCGTCTTCGACCATCCGGGCGAGGCCGCGACCGAGGTGGTGCTGGAGGCCAGCGACGATCTCATCGCCTACATGCTCAGCCAGCGCGCCCACCAGAAGGCGGTCGATCTGGGCGACGACGAGCAATGCGAGTGGGAGGCCGAGACCTTCGCCAGCATGCTCATGACTCGTCTGCGGGTGTTCCACAGCCGGGGCGCGGGCGTCTCGGTCCTTCGGTTCGATGAGGCACTCGGATGACCGAGTCAGGGCCCGGAGGCGGCAGCTTGCGTAACCACGTAGAGCCCCTCGGGCATCCGAAAGGGTGTGCAGCATGACTTTCTGGTTGGTGGCCATGTTGGTCTGGATGGCCTCGGGTGCACGCGTCGGACGCGTGCTGGTGAAACCCGCGACCACGGCGCGAGTCGCTATTGTGGTCGCGGTGGCGGCGGTGGCGCTGGCGGTGACCGTCGGTGTGCCCGAAATCGCTGTGGCGGTAGACCATCTCGCGCCCCACGGGGTACACGGCAACTGGCTGGGCGACCGGGTCGTGACCGCGGCGTGGATCATGTTCGCCACCGCCACCTCCGTGGTGGCGGCAGCCGCGTGGCCGGTCGTCTCGCGCCGGAACCTGCGCCAGATCGGCATGATGATCTACGCCGGTGGCGCGATAGCCATGATCCTGACCTTGTTGTGGTCGCTCACCTTCGGCTGGGCGGTCGTGCTGTTGGAGTGCGTGTTCATCGTGATCACCGGTGTGCGCAACCTGGATTGGACCACCCTGGGCCGCGGCATCGCGCTCTATACGACCGGAACCTTCGTGGTCGGCGTGCTGGCCGCGCTGTCGATTCGCCGTCTGGTCCGGGACGAGCCGATGCCCAAGGCGGGGGACGAGGGCTGGTTCTGGCCGATCTGGCAGATCGCCGCGATGCTCATCGCGATCGGCGCGGTGTGGATCGTGATCGAGCTGTGGTGGCGAGCCCGGGTGCTGCTCAAGCAGATTCGCACCCTGCACCGGGTACTGATCGCCCGCTTCCCGGAGGTGGTGGCGCACGAGCAGACCGGATCGGGCACCCAGCTCAAAGCGTCCGACCAGGTCGCGCAGATCATGGACGCGCTCTACCTGCAGTCCGGTGGCGGAGTGGAACTGATCGCCGCGGGCGCGCCGCCGACCTCGGTCCCCGAGCGTGCCCGCCGGGTGGCGGAGTGGGCGCGGAATCCGTTCGGCGAGGTGGTGATCGACGGCCGCTGGATCTCACCGCCGGCGGGAGTGAGCCCGCGCGGCTGGGTCCAGGCCATCGCCCGGGCCTACGACGCGGCGGGGGCGCAGGCGCAGTCCGCGATTCAGGGCTCCGCGCAACGGTAGTCATTTACTGTTTCATTACCGTTCCGGAGTATGAAGCATTACTGTCCGGTGCGGTTCGAAGTTGATCACGCGAAGATCACCGGCACAATTGCGATCTTGTCGCAAATGAGCAAGTCCCGCACCGCGCGTGATTGCCAAGGGCGTGGCATTCCGGCGAGCCTTCTCGATGAGACTTCGTATCCGAGGTTTCGTCTCATCGAACCCGTCGTGCGCTGTGCGGGACTTACTTGTCACATGAAGTTGTCACTCTTGCTTGTCGCAGATGGTGCATTGGGGGCGAAACACTCACAGTGCACAAAACGACATAGTGCACAAAACAACTCACTCGCTCGACCGGGAACACCCGGGCGGCGATATGCCAGGTTTGTGCATAATGCACCAGCGCAGGGGTCTGCGCCACATGGCCTCAGCACGCTGAGACCGGTGCAACATCCCGCACCCGGACCGTATGGTCCGGCCGGCCCCCGGCGTCGCCCTGCAAGCGTCGCCGGAGACCGTTCTATGTCAAGTCCGGAGCAAGCCCTGTAACAAACCAACACAGTGCGGCCTCCGAGACAGCCGCACTGTGTTGCTCTGTGGCAGTGCCTATTCCGTACCGTCCGGAGGAATTTCGGGCAGCCCTTCGCTGGCCCGCAACTTCTCCGCCATAGAGGTGAGGAGGTTCTGAGATTCTTCGGACAGGTCGAACGCCCTACTCGACAGACGACGGAGTCCGTAGCCCTGCAGCTGGGACAGCAGCTCGAGATCGTGATCGATCTTCGCCGCGTAGATGTCGTTGAAGAAGTAGTCCGGCTTGACCTTGAAGAACTTTGCCAGTGCTGCCACCGTCTCATCCGACGGGTTCGTGCGCTGTCCCGACCGCAACTGCGACAGATACGGTTTCGAGATCGGATGGCCGGAGGCCGTCAAGGCAGCCGCCACCTCTGCGTTCGTGTGCGGCTTACGCCCCGGGGGATGCACGGTTTCGAACAGCTTGTTCAGCCGCGCCGCGAAATCAGCCATTGTGAGCCGCCCAATTCCCTTCGCTGTACTAACAGTCGTTATCTCGGATACGTATCATTGATATTAGCGGCTCAGTAACTGAAAACCTACGCCTGATTCGCGATTTCCTTGAAGCTTCTAGGCGGTGATCCGCTTCACCCTGTGTGGCTTGGGCGTTTGCGGGGTCACCCCACGGTTCTTGCCAAGGGCTTAAGAGCCCCGGTTCTGGCCCGTCGCGAGGGTCTTCCCGGACGGGCCTCGGGTAGCCATAAGATAGCTGACGTCTCATCTTCTTGTCTGTACCGGAGTTTGTGTGGCGTACGCCACGTTTCATGGCAAGACGGATGAACGTTCAACCTGGCCGAAAATCATTGAGAGACTAGATCCGTTCGATGATCGTGCCCGTCGCGAGGGCCCCGCCGCAGCACATCAGGATCATGGCGGTGGTCTTGTCGGTCCGCTCCAGCTCGTGCAAAGCCGTTGTGATCAAGCGGGTTCCGGTGCTGCCGACCGGGTGGCCGATCGCGATGGCACCGCCATTAACATTCACACGATCGAAATCGGGCTTGTGTACGGACGCCCACGACAGCACCACGGACGCGAAAGCCTCGTTGATCTCGAACAAGTCGATATCCGACATGCTCATGCCGGAGCGCTCCAGCAGTCGCTCGCACGCCTGAACCGGACCGTCCAGGTGGAATTCGGGCTCACCGCCCACCAGGCACTGCGACACGATCCGGGCGCGCGGACGCAATCCCTCACGCTGCGCGGCCTTTTCGTCCATGAGCAGCACCGCGGACGCGCCGTCGGAGATCTGCGAGGAGGTGCCCGCGGTGTGAATTCCGCCCTCCACCACCGGCTTCAGCTTCGCCAGGCCCTCCCGGGTGGTCTCGCGCAGGCCCTGGTCGCGGCTGATGTCGGCGAACTCGCCGGTGAGGTTGCCCTCCTTGTCGACCTGTGGGGCGTTCGCGATGGTCAGCACCTCGCGGTCGAAGCGGCCCTCGGCCCACGCCTGCGCCGCCAGCCGCTGCGAACGCTCGCCCAGCGCGTCGACGTCGTCGCGAGTGATGCCGCGCCGCTTGGCGATTCGCTCCGCCGCCTCGAACTGGTTGGGCATGTCGATGTTCCAGGAGGCCGGTCGGCGCGGGCCCGCGTGCGTTCCGACGTTGGCGCCCAACGGAACATGGCTCATGGACTCGATGCCGCAGGACATGCCGACCTCGATGGCGCCGGCGGTGATGAGCCCGGCGACCAGTCCGGTGGCCTGCTGCGCGGAACCGCACTGGTTGTCGATGGTGACCGCGCCGGTCTGCCACGGCAGGCCCGCGTGCAGCCACGCGGTCCGGGTGACGTTGTTGCCCTGCTCGCCCACCTGCATGACGCAGCCGCCGATGACCTGTTCGACCAGCGCCGGATCCAGCTCCGCGCGTCCGAGCACGCCCTGCTGCGCCGCGCCCAGGAGCTCGGCGGCGTGCAGGCCTGCCAGCCAGCCATTGCGCTTGCCGATGGGGGTGCGCGCGGCCTCGACGATGACGGGAGTACCCAATGTCTTTCCTTCCGGATTAGAACTGCAACCAGTTCACAGCAAGTAACGTAAGCCCGTTCCGGCCCATTACCTAGTCCCTTCTCTTGTTTTACCTCCTGTGCTTCAATAGCACTAGAACGTGTTTCAGTTGGTCAAAGGAGACTGCTGGTGGTGGACCCCGCAGCCCGGCCCGGAGTGCCGGATGGATTCGATGTCACTGACCCCGAGATGTGGGCGCAACGAGTACCGGCCGAGGAACTGGCGGAACTGCGCCGCAGCGCCCCGATCTGGTGGAACCCGAAGGATCCCCAGAAAGGCGGCTTCACCGACGACGGCTTCTGGGTGCTCTCCAAGCACGCGGACGTCAAGACCGTCTCGCGCCGCGACGACGTGTTTTCCACCTACGAGAACACCGCGATCCCGCGGTTCCAGGACGACATCACCCGCGAGCAGATCGATCTGCAGCGGTTCGTCCTGCTGAACAAGGACGCGCCGGAGCACACCAAGCTCCGCAAAATCATCTCCAAGGGCTTCACCCCGCGCGTCATCAACGGCCTGCGCGCCGAACTGACGGCCCGCGCCGAGGCCATCGTGAAGGCCGCCGCCGAGACCGGCACCGGCGACTTCGTGGAGCAGGTCGCGGCCGAGCTGCCGCTGCAGGCCATCGCCGAACTGATCGGCGTGCCACAGGACGACCGCAAGAAGCTGTTCCAGTGGTCCAACGACATGACCAGCTACGACGATCCGGAGAGCACCGCGGACCCGGTGGTCGCCTCCACCGAGATCCTCGGCTACTCGTACCAGATGGCCGAGGCGCGGCGGGCCTGCCCGGCCGACGATATCGCCACCCAGCTCGTCGAGGCCGACATGGACGGCGAGGCGCTGCTGCCGGAGGAGTTCGGCTTCTTTGTCATGATGCTGGCGGTCGCGGGCAACGAGACCACCCGCAATGCCACCACGCACGGCATGATCGCGTTCCTGGAGAACCCGGATCAGTGGGAGCTCTTCAAGAAGGAGCGGCCCAAGACCGCCGCCGACGAGATCATCCGCTGGGCCACCCCGGTCAGCTCCTTCCAGCGCACCGCGCTCGAGGACGTGGAAGTCAGTGGCGTGCAGATCAAGAAGGGGCAGCGGGTGGTGCTGTCCTACCGCTCGGCCAACTTCGACGAGGAGGTGTTCGAGGATCCGTACACCTTCAATATCCTGCGTGATCCCAACCCGCACCTGTCCTTCGGCGGCACCGGCGCGCACTTCTGCATCGGCGCGAACCTGGCTCGGCTCGAGATCGACATCATCTTCAATGCGATCGCCGACCACATGCCCGACATCTCCAAGCTGGGCGACCCGCGCCGGCTGCAGTCGGGCTGGCTCAACGGCATCAAGGAATTCCAGGTCGACTACACGGGCGGCTGCCCGGTAAAGCACTGAGTTCCAGATGATTTGATCCGCCCCGCACCCCTCTCACTCCTCGGGGCGGAGACAAAAGAAGCGGGCGACCGGAAAATCCGGTCGCCCGCTTCGTCTTTCGTTCTAGATCTTTTTCATCGTCGCCATGGCGCGTTCGGTCTCCCAGAAAGCACGCAACGCGAGGATCTTGCCGTCCTCATCCACCTTGTAGGTGAAAACGCCTTCGGCATCGATGATATGGCCGCCCATGGTGGTACGGATGCGGCCGGTGAAGACCACCTCGCTGCCACACGCGAACGAATCATCGAAGAGGAATTCGATGGAGTCGGTCTGGGCGATGGCCTTGTCCCAGAACGCCGCGATGGCTTCCGCTCCGCGGTGCCCCACGCCCTCGGGATCGAAGAACGACGGACCGACCGGGTCCTCCACGATCCCGTCGGCGGCGAACAACGCCACCCACGCGTCCTTGTCCTTGGCGCGGACCGCGGCCTGGGAGGCGGCGCCCGCCACCCGGGCCGGATGTTCGGTCGTGGTCGTCACGGCTGCTCGCTCCCGACCACCCACATCGAGAAGTACTGCGAGCCACCGCCGTACGCGTGGCCGAACGCCTTGCGGGCGTTCTCGACCTGGTAGTCGCCCGCGCGGCCCATGACCTGCTTGGCCGCCTCGGCGAAGCGGATCATGCCGGACGCGCCGATCGGGTTGGAGGAGAGCACACCGCCCGACGGGTTGACCGGCAGCTTTCCGCCGATGGCGGTCTCGCCCGCGTCGGTGAGCTTCCAGCCCTCGCCCTCGGGCATGAAGCCCAGGTTCTCCAGCCACATGGGCTCGAACCACGAGAAGGGGACATAGATTTCGGCCGCGTCGATCTCCTCGAGCGGGTTGGTGATCCCGGCCTGCTTCCACAGCGCCTTGGCGGCTTCCTGTCCCGCCTTGGGGTTGACCTGGTCGCGGCCCGCGTAGGCGAGCGGCTCGGTGCGCATGGCGGTGCCGTGGATCCACGCCACCTTCTTGCCCTGCGCTTCGACCGCCTTGGCCGACGCCTCGTCACCGATCACGATGGCGCACGCACCGTCCGAGGACGGACAGGTTTCGTCGAAACGGATGGGATCCCACAGCATTTGGGACGCCATCACCGATTCCAGGGTGATGTCGGGCTGGTGCAGGTGCGCGAGCGGGTTGCGCGCGCCGTTGCGGCGATCCTTCACCGCCACCATCGCGCCCACATGCAGCGGGGCATTGGAGCGGCGGATGTAGGCGCGAACGTGCGGTGCGAAGTAGCCGCCCGCGCCCGCGCCGACCGGCTTGGTGAACGGCACCGGGTTCGACAGCGCCCACATGGCGTTGGACTCGGACTGCTTCTCCCACGCGATGGCCAGCACCCGCCGGTGCACGCCCGCCTGCACCTGGTTGGCGGCCACGACGGCCGTGGAGCCGCCGACCGAACCGGCGGTGTGTACCCGGAGCATCGGTTTTCCGGTGGCGCCCAACGCATCCGCGAGGAACAGCTCCGGCATCATGGAGCCCTCGAAGAAGTCGGGGGCCTTGCCGACCACGACCGCGTCGATATCGGCCATGGTCAGGCCGGAGTCCGTCAGCGCCCGGTCGATGGCCTCGCGGACCATGCCCGCCATGGAGACATCCGACCGTTTGGTCACGTGATGAGTCTGTCCCGTACCCAGGACAGCGGCTGGCAGGGTCATCGTGCCTCCAGGGTGGCGACCAGGTTCTGCTGCAGCGCGGGACCCGAACTGGCGTGTGCCAGTGCGCGATTCGCGGTGCCATTGAAGATTTCGGTGGCGGCGAAGCCGATGCGCTCGAGCCCGGCCGCGAACATCGGGTTGCCCGAGAGCGGGCCGCCCGACGGGTTGATGCGGGTGTTGCCGTTCAGGCCGATGGCCTGCTTCAGGATCAGTTCCTCGTGGCTGTACTGTGCGTGCAGCTCGGCGACGTCGAAATCGGTTCCGGCGCCGTTGATCGCGGCCGCGGCCGCCTTGGCGGTCGACTCGGAGACCGTCAGGTCGCGCGCGCCCAGGACGGGGGTGTCGATGTAGTGGGCGATGCCGGTCAGCCAGGCCGGGCGCTCGCACAGCTCGCGGGCGCGATCGCCCACGGCCAGCACGATGGCGGCCGCGCCGTCGGTGATCGGCGCGATGTCGTGGGGGCGGAACGGATCCGCGACCTTCGCCTCGGCCAGCAGCTTCTCGGCGTCGCCGCCATTGCTGCGCGCGGCCACGGCGGCCATGTCGGCTTCGGTCCACTTGCCCGCGTCCAGGCCCGCGCGGGCCTGCATGCCGGCGATGGACACCGAGTCCGGCCACAGCGGGGCGACCAGATAGGGGTCGGTCTGCAGGCTCAGGATCTGGCGCAGCGTGCCGGCCGAGGACTTGCCGAAGCCGTACACCAGCGCCGTCTCCGCCTGTCCGGAGCGCAGTTTCACGTACGCCTCGTACAGCGCCCAGGCCGCGTCCATCTCCACGTGCGACTCGTTGATGGGCGGCACCGCGCCGATGGAGTCGATCGCCGAGATGAACGAGAAGGCCCGTCCGGCAAGGTAATCCGAGGAACCGGAGCACCAGAAGCCGATATCGGAGACGCCGATGCCGAGCTTCGCGTAGAGCTCCTGGAAGCACGGCGCGAGCATCTCCACGCCATTGGTGGTGCCGAAGGTCTCCGGCACGTGCGGCGCGTGGGCGAACCCTACGACCGCGATCTCGGTGGTGTTGTCGCTCAAGGTATTTCAGCGCCTCTCTACAGGTGGTGCGCGAAAGAGTCGTAGTCGGCGTCCGGTTCGCCGGTCGGCCGGAAGTGGTCGATATTGCCGATGGACAGGCCCCACTCCTCGCGCGGCTTCCACACGGCCTTCACCTTCATGCCCATCCGGACCTCGCTCGCCTCGATGCCGAGCACCAGGTGCAGGAACGGGATGTCCGTGCCGTCCAGCAGGATGTAGGCCGCGACGTACGGCGGCTTGATCGACTGGCCCATGAACGGCACGTTCACGATGCAGAAGGTGGTGACGATGCCGGTGTCGGACACCTCGACGAAGTCGTCGGTCGGCGAGCCGTCACGCGGATCCGCGCCGCGGGGCGGGAAGTACACCTTGCCGTCCATCTGGGCGCGGGCGCCCAGCAGCTTGCCCTCCATGAGGCCCTTCAGGAAGACGGCTTCCTGCGGGGCGGCGGTGTGCTTGATGGAGAAGTCGACCGGGGTCACGATGCCGGTGATGGGTTCGGCATCGGGCGTGGAATCGGTTGGGGCGGCGGAGGTCTCGCCCGGCTCGAAGGCGGCGATGTCCTGGATGCGGCCGGTCCGCTCGGCGGCCCAGCGCGCCCGCACCCGCATACCGGTCGAGATGTCGTCCGGCGACGCCACATCCACCGCGTGCAGGATGGCGGTGTCCGCGCCGTCGAGCTTGACGAGCGCGAAGGCGAAGGGCCGGTCGAAGGGCTGCCCGGGCAGCGGCTCGGCCACCCAGGACCAGGTCTGGACCGTCCCGACGTCGGAGACCTCCACGAATTCCGAGAGCGGTTCGCTGGTCTTCGGATCGAATTCCGCGGGCGGCACGATCACGCGCCCATCGGAACCCCGCACACCGACGACCTTGCCGGACCGCAATTCCGTGAGGAAGCGACCGATGATCGGACCGGTGGAGCGGGTGTAGTCGAATTGCATCCGCAGCGGTGCGGACAGTACTTCGGTGTTCCCCAGAGTCACGAGATCGAGTAGAACAGGTTCTAGTGATGGTGGCAAGAGCTGCGGCTGCGGCCCTGCCGACCGGCCCGGGATGTTCTAGGAAGGAACGCGGACATGCGCTTTGGCTTGCAACTGGGATATTGGGGCGCGCAGCCGCCCGCCAATACGCGGGAATTGGTGCTGGCCGCCGAGGAGGTCGGCTTCGACGCCGTCTTCACCGCGGAGTCCTGGGGTTCGGACGCCTTCACGCCGCTGGCCTGGTACGGCTCGGACACCAGCCGGGTGCGCCTGGGCACCTCGGTCGTGCAGATGTCGGCGCGCACGCCGACCGGCACCGCCATGGCCGCACTGACCCTCGATCACCTCAGCGGCGGCCGCCACATCCTGGGACTCGGCGTCTCGGGCCCGCAGGTCGTGGAGGGCTGGTACGGCCAGCCTTTCGCCAAGCCGCTGGCGCGCACCCGGGAATACGTCTCGATCGTGCGGCAGGTGCTCGCCCGTGAGGGCAAGGTCGTCAACGACGGGCCGCATTTCCCGCTGCCCTACAACGGTTCCGGGGCGACCGGACTCGGTAAGCCGCTCAAGCCGATCACCCACCCCCTGCGCTCGGATCTGCCCATCTGGCTCGGCGCCGAGGGCCCCAAGAACGTGGCCCTCACCGCGGAGATCGCCGACGGCTGGCTGGCCATCTACTACACCCCGCGCCTGGCGGACATGTACAACGAGTGGCTCGACGAGGGCTTCGCGCGGCCGGGTGCGCGGCGCTCGCGCGAGGACTTCGAGATCGCGGCCACCGCGCAGGTGATCCTGACCGACGACCGCAAGGCCGCGCTGGACGCGATCCGGCCCTTCAGCGCGCTGTACATCGGCGGAATGGGCGCGGAGGAACTGAATTTCCACGCCGAGGTCTACCGCCGCATGGGCTACGGCGAGGCGGTCGAGGAGATCACCCGGCTGTTCCGGTCCGGTCGCAAGGAAGAGGCGGCCGCGGCGGTTCCCGACGAGCTGATCCTCGACACCACCATCATCGGCAACGAGGCCGAGGTGCGCGAGCAGCTGAAGGTCTGGGAGCAGGCCGGGGTCACGATGATGCTGGTCGGGGTCCGGGACGTCGCGCAGTTCGAGCGTCTGCGTCCGCTGATCGAATCGTAGGAATCGCGGTACTGTGTGTGACAGGGGGCACATTCGGTCCATCGAATGAGTGGGATTTGTGGCTTGTCACACACAAGAACACGTTCTATTTTGATCCTGTGAGCTACAACATTGCGGACCTCGTCGAGCACACCATCGACCTCATGCCGGAACGTGTCGCACTGGTTGACGACTCGCGTTCGGTGACCTACGCCGAATTGGAGGACCGGGCCAACCGGCTGGCGCACTACCTGCAGGAACAGGGTGTGCAGCCGGGTGACAAGGTCGGCGTGTACTCGCGCAACACCATCGAGGCCGTCGAGGCCATGGTCGCCATCTTCAAGGCGCGCGCGGTCATGATCAACGTGAACTACCGGTACGTTGAGAACGAGTTGCAGTACATCTTCGAGAACTCGGACATGGTCGCTCTCATTCACGAGCGGCGCTACAGCGACAAGGTCGCCAATGTGCTGCCGAACGTGCCGAAGATCAAGTCGGTCATCACCGTCGAGGACGGCACCGATCTGCCGCTGCCCCCGACCGCGGTCGAATACGAAGCGGCACTGGCGGGTTCGCACGGCGAGCGCGATTTCGAGGAGCGCTCCGCCGACGACATCATGATGATCTACACCGGCGGCACCACCGGCATGCCCAAGGGCGTCATGTGGCGGCAGGAGGACTGGTGGCGCGTCCTCGGCGGCGGCATCAACTTCTACACCGGCGTCTTCATCGAGGACGAGTGGGAGCAGGCCAAGGGCGGCGCGAGCGGCGCCACGCAGATGGTGCGCTACCCGATTCCGCCGCTGATCCACGGCGGCGCGTTCACCGCGACCCTGCACAGCCTCTTCGACGGCGGCAAGGCCGTCATGCTGCCCGAGTTCAGCGGGCACGGCGTGTGGCAGGCCATCGAGAACCACGGCGTGAACATGATCTTTATTACCGGTGACGCCATGGCGCGTCCGATGCTCGACGCGGTGGCGGCGGGCAACCCGGAAACCGGTGCGCCGTACGACCATTCGAGCCTGTGGGTGCTGGCCTCCAGCGCCGCGCTGTTCTCGCCCGCGTTCAAGGACGAGTTCATCGAGCGGTTCCCGAACGCGCTCATCACCGACTCGATCGGCTCCTCGGAGACCGGCTTCGGCGGTCTGGCCGTGGCGGCCAAGGGCGCGACCCACACCGGCGGTCCGCGCGTGAAGATCGACGGCTCCACCAAGGTGATCGACGAAGAGGGCAACGAGGTCGCGCCCGGCTCGGGTCAGGTGGGCATGCTGGCCCGCACCGGGAACATCCCGGTGGGCTACTACAACGACCCGGTGAAGACCGCCGAAACCTTCAAGGTGTTCAACGGGATTCGCTACTCCATCCCCGGCGACTTCGCCCGGGTGGAGGAGGACGGCACCGTCACCATGCTGGGTCGTGGTTCGGTGTCCATCAACTCCGGTGGCGAGAAGATCTACCCCGAGGAGGTCGAGGGCGCGCTCAAGGCGCACCCGGACATCTTCGACGCACTCGTGGTCGGCGTGCCCGACGAGCGCTGGGGCCAGCGGGTGGTCGCGGTCGTGCAGTGTCGCGGCGAGGCCCGCCCGACCCTGGAGGAGCTGCGCCCGACCCTGACCAAGGAGATCTCCTCCTACAAGATGCCGCGCAGCCTGTGGTACGCGGACGAGATCAAGCGCTCGCCCGCCGGCAAGCCCGACTACAAGTGGGCGAAGGCGCAGACCGAGGCCCGTGAAGCAGACAACCACGCGGCCGCTTCCAGCTCGAAGTAACGCGGCCCACCTCTCCGACCTCCCGTGCCCGCCTGCTTTCGCAGGCGGGCACGGCCCGAGATCTCGGTGGGTACTCGGATGCCCGCCCGCACTTGCGGGCGGGCATTTTTCGTGGGTTCAACTTGTCGGTGGGCTGTGCCAGGCTGTCTGGCATGACCGAGAAGGCAGGCAGATCCGTCACCGCGATTTCGGATGACGTATTGCGTTCTTTCGAAGGGCATCGGCGGGAACTGTGCGCCTATGCGTATCGAATGCTCGGGTCCTCGTTCGAAGCCGAGGATGCGGTGCAGGAGACTTTCACCCGGGCGTGGAAGTCCTATGACTCGTTCGAAGGGCGGTCCAGCCTGCGATCGTGGCTGTACAAGATCGCCACGAATGTCTGCCTGGACATGCTGGACGGGCCGCAGCGCCGGGCCCGGCCGATGGACCTGAACGGACCCTCCACGCCCGATTCGCAATTGCCCGCGCCGGAACCGGATTACGTATGGGTGGAACCGATTCCGAACGCACTGGCGTTCGGGGCGGACCCGGCCGAGGCCGCCAGCGCGAAGGACACGCTGCGCCTGGCCTTCGTATCCGCGGTGCAGCATCTGCCCGCCAGCCAGCGCGCCATCCTGATCATGCGCGAGGTGCTGCGCTTCTCGGCGGGTGAGACCGCCGACATGCTCAATGTCTCCCCGGCCTCGGTGAACAGCGCCCTGCAGCGCGCCCGGGCCACCATGTCGAAGGTGCAGGAGACCTCCACGGTCTCCGATACCTTCGACGAGAACAACGAACAGCAGCGCAAACTCGTCGACGACTTCGTCAAGGCCTTCGAGGCCTACGACATGAACGCCCTCACCGAGCTGCTGAAAGCCGATGTGGCGCTGTCCATGCCGCCGTTCTCGCTGTGGATCTCCGGCCCCGACAATGTGGCCGCCTTCATGCTCGGCACCGGCCACGCCTGCCGCGATTCGCGCATGGTCCCGCTCGCCGGCGCCAACGGCCTGCCCGCCTTCGGTCACTACAAGCCCGGCGAGGAACCCGGCGTGTGGACGCCCTGGTCCATCACCACCCTCGAGCTCGACGGAGACCGGATCTCCGGGCTCACCTTCTTCCTCGACACCGAGAAGCTGTTCCCGCTCTTCGGTCTGCCGATGGAGCTACGCCCGAACTGAGGTCCGCAACCCGTGGTTGTTCCGGGCTGCCGGAAATCGCCGTTGATCGCCGACAACCACCGACTCACCCTCCCCATTCGGGTCGTCCGGGTCAATATCGGACACTCACCCGTATTGGGTGACCACGCGGGTTGTGTGGCAACGGATTTCGTGCGAGGTGACAGATCCCGGAATGCGACCGGACAGGGTCAGTATCCGGGGTAGGCCATGTGGAACGGTTCCCACTGATGGCCGTCCGGGTCGAGGAATGTGCGCCCGTGCATGCCGACCTCGGCCTCCTGGGCGCGTTTATCGGCATTGACCTCTTCGGTGCCGCCGGCCCGGAGGGCGGCCTCGGTGAGATCGTCGACTTCCCGCGCGCTGCCCAGCGACAGGGCGTAGAGGGCGCTGACGGTTCTCCCGGTGTCGCCGATCGGACGGGTGCTGAAGGTGGTGAAGAAATCGTGGGTGAGCAGCATCAGGCAGATGTTGTCGTCGACCACGATGCAGGCGGCGTTGCCGTCGGTGAAGTCCTGGTTCACCTTCCAGCCGAGGGCCTCGTAGAACCGTTTCGACCGATCCAGGTCGGCCACGGGAAGGTTCAGGAAGATCATCTTGCTCGGCATGGTGCTTCGCCCCTCTTCGTCTCCGCGAGCGGATCGCGCGTTCATCGCTGTACTGGTGGGGACGAAGCGGGTGCGGAAAACTCATCGGTCGTGCAAGAGTGGCGGGTGGAGGTGCCCGATGAATCACAGCTACCTGGTCGCTCTCACCGGTAGCGGCGGAACCGTGCCGCCGGAACTGGGTGTGGTGCGGCGACTGGTGCGGCGGGGACATCGGGTGACCGTGCTGGCCGAGGAATCCCTCGCCGAAGCGGTGGCGGCGACCGGGGCGCGGCTGCGGCCGCGCGCGGGGGCCGGATTCGCCCGCGACACCGCCGACGAAATCGATGCCGAGCGGCCCGATCTGGTGCTGGCCTCGTTCTTCGCCTTCGGGGCCATGGTCGCGGCGCAGGCCTGCGGCGTGCCGTTCTCGGTGCTCATCCCCGGCATCTATCCGCTGCCCGTCGAGGGCGGGCCGCCGCCGGGCACCGGTTTCGATCGGGCGCGCGGACCGCTGGGGCGGTTGCGGGACCGGGTGGTGGGCTCGCTGGTCCAGCGGCGCTGGGACGAGGAGCTGCTACCGAAACTCAATGCCCTGCGCGCGGACTTCGGGCTGGAGCGGCTGGCGCACTATCAGGATCAGGCGCAGCTGGCCCGGCGGCAGTTGGTCTTGTCCAGCGCCGCTTTCGATTTCCCGGGTCAGGGCCCCGACGGAGTGCGCTGGGTCGGCCCGATCCTGGACGAACCGGATTGGGTGCGGGGCAGCACCTGGACCCAGGGCGATGGCGGCGAACCACTGGTCCTGGTCGCGCTGTCCACTACCTTCCAACGCCAAACCGATTGCCTGCAAAGGATTGCCGACGCACTGGGGCAACTCCCGGTGCGAGGTGTGATCACGACCGGTCCGGCCGTCGATCCCGGCGATATCCACGCGCCGGGCACTGTGGCGGTGCTGCGGGCCGCCCCGCACCATGAGCTCATGCGGCACGCCAGCCTGGTCGTCACGCACGGCGGTCACGGCACCCTGATGCGGGCCTTCGCCGCCGACCTGCCGGTCGTGGTGCTCCCGCACGGCCGCGACAACGCCGACAACGCCGCCCGCGTGCGCGCCCATCGCGCCGGAATCGTGCTGCCCCGCACCGCGACCCCGCAGCGTATCGCCCGCGCTATCCGCCACACACTGCGCACGCCGGCCCACTACCGGGCCGCCGCGGCCCTGGGCCGCGCCATCCGCGACGACGCGCGCGGTGACGCGCTGCTGCACGAGATCGAACCCGCCAGCGATCACCCCGACCCCGCGGGAACTCGCATTCTCTCGGTGCGTGAACTGGAATTCCGGGAGCGCGGACCGGAATCGTGACGGTTGGCCGAATTTCGCGTGTCGTAGACCGGATATGGCTGGCACGCTGGGCTTTCACTGTTTAGCGTTGGCCGCATGGATTTCATGGCCATTTTGCGCGAGAAGCTGAGCGACTTCGGGGAGCTGATCACGCCGGAGACGAATCTGGCCGCACCGGTCCCGGGCTGCGGGGACTGGACCTTCTACGACCTCGCCGACCATCTCGGACAGGGGAACCGGTGGGTGGTGACCGCGGTGGCGGAGGGCCGCGGCGACTATCAGGGCGACCCCGCTCCGACGAATCCGATCGAATTGCGGGCCTGGTACGACGAATCCGCCAAGGCGATCATCGAGTCGCTGTCGGTCGATCCGCAGACCCCGGCCTGGACCTTCACCAGCCAGCTGCCCCGCACGGTCGGGTTCTGGCAGCGCCGCCGCGCCCAGGAAACCCTCATGCACGTGTGGGACGGCCAGGATGCCCTCGGCACGGCCGAACCCTTCGACCCGGCCGTGGCCGCCGACGGCATCGCCGAGGTGTTCGAGCTGTTCGCGCCCCGCATGATCAAACGCGGACTGGCCAAGGAGCCGGAGGTCGCGCTGGGCGTGCGTACCACCGACACCGACGACAGCTGGACCTACGGCCCGGGCACCCCGGTCGCCGAAGTCTCCGGCACCGCCTCGGACCTGCTGCTGGCCCTCTGGCAGCGCAAGGACGCCGAGGATCCGGCCCTGACCTGGACGGGTAACTGGGCAGCGGGCGAACGAGTGCTCGCGGGCCCGCTGGTGCCCTAGCCGAAAACACCCGGCGGACAAAAGAAACGGCGAGGTGGTGGCCGGTATGGAAACCACCGCCTCGCCGTTCGCCGTGACGCCGCGGGCGCCGCGCGGGCCGGGCCCCCGAACATTCCGGCGGCGATCACGCCGCCGGACGTCAGGGTTTCAGGGGCCGGTCCCGGGAGCCGACAGTTGCGCACTGCGTCTCTCGAGCCTCAAGGGCTCGCCCCTTGACGCCTCGAGAGTTCGAGGGGTTCGCCGCCCGAAGCCTCGCGGGTTCGAGGGGTTCGCTGCCCGGAGCCTCGCGGGTTCGAGGGGTTCGCTGCCCGGAGCCTCGCGGGTTCGAGGGGTTCGCCGCCCGGAGCCTCGGGGGTGAGGGGCATGCCCCTCAGGGGCTCAGGGGTTTCAGGGGCTTGCCCCTGAGAGTTACGAGAGTTGTCACTCCGCCGCGAACTGTGCGCCGAGGGCGCGCAGGTGGTCGGTCGCGCCGCCGAGGGCGAACTCGTTGTGCTTGGCCGCCGTGAAGTACTGGTTCACGATGTGGTCGCGGTCGATGCCGACGCCGCCGTGCACGTGGACCACGGTGTGGGCGACGCGGTGACCGGCCTCGGCGGCCCAGAACTTGGCGGTGTGCACCTCGGCGGTGGCCGGAAGGCCCTCGGAGAGCAGCCACGCCGCCTGCTGCACGGCCAGCCGCACACCCTGGACGTCGATGTATCCGTCGGCCAGGCGCTGGGCCACGGCCTGGAAGCTGCCGATCTTGCGGTTGAACTGTTCCCGCTCGCGGGCGTAGTCGGCGACCAGTTCCAGGCCCTTCTCGACCACGCCGAGCTGGGTGGCGGCCAGGCCGAGCCAGGCGCGCTCGAGCAGCCAGGTCAGGATCTCGCCGCCCTGCTCGAGGGTGCCGACCAGTTCGGCGGGGGTACCGGCGAATTCGACCTCGGCCTCGGGGGAGCGGTCGGTGACGATCTGGTCCTCGATCCGCACCGACTCGTGCGACGGGTCGACCACGAAGACGGCGGGGGAGCCGTCGACACTGGCGGACACCAGGATTCGGTTCGCCTGCCGCGCGAAGGGCACGGTGGTCTTGAGACCGGTCAGCAGCCAGCCGTTGCCGGCGATGGCGGTGGTGATCGGCTTGTCGAGCTCCCAGTTGCGCTCCTCGCTCAGCGCCGCGGTGAGGATGACCTCGCCGGAGGCGGCCTGCGCGGCCAGCTCCCGCTGGGGCGCGGACCCGAACTGCGCGAGCGCACCCGCGCCGAGCACGATCGACCACAGGTAGGGCACCGGGGCGACCGACTTGCCGATCTCGCGCAGGATGGCGGTCTGCTCGAGCACGCCGAAGTCGCTGCCGCCCACCGATTCCGGCAGGGCCGCGGCCAGCACGCCGGTCTCGGCCAGCGAGCTCCACAGCTGCCGATCGAAGCGCACGGTCGGGTTGCCGTCGGCGTCGAAGTTCTTGTCGAGTTCACGCAGCCGGTCGGCGGTGACGAGCTTGCCGGTGACCTCGGCGGTGAGGCGGGCCAGGTCTTGCTGCGCCTCGGTAAGACTGAAATCCATGATGGGTACCTTGGTTTCGGTTAGCGCGCGGCGGCGGGCTGCTTGAGGGCGGTCATGGCGATGATGTCGCGCTGCACCTCGTTGGTGCCGCCGCCGAAGGTGAGGATCAGGCAGGCGCGGTGCATGCGCTCGAGGCGGCCGCGCAGCTGCGAGCCCGCCGAGTCCTGGCGCAGGTAGGCCTGGGGGCCGAGGATCTCCATCAGCGCGCGGTAGGACTCGGTGGCCAGTTCGGTGCCGTACACCTTGGTCGCCGAGGCGTCCCACGGGCGCGGCGCGGCGTCGCCGCCCGCGTCGGCGCGTGAGGCGATCTCCCAGTTGGTGAGCTTCAGGTATTCGACCTTGGCGTGGATGCGCGCCAGGCTGATCTGCACCCATTCCTGGTCGATGACCCGGGAGCCGTTGGCGGCCTTGGTGTTGCGCGCCCATTCGGTCACCTGCGCGACGGCCAGCGCCAGCGGCGCGGAGGAGGTCAGCGCGACCCGCTCGTGGTTGAGCTGGTTGGTGACCAGCGCCCAGCCGCCGTTCTCCGGGCCCACCATGTCGGAGTTCTTGACCCGCACGTCCTGGTAGTAGGTGGCGCTGGTGTCGGGCCCGGCCATGGTGTGCACCGGGGTCCAGGAGAAGCCCTCCGCCGTGGTGGGCAGGATGAACATCGAGATGCCCTTGTGCTTCTTGGCGTTCGGGTCGGTGCGCGCGGCCAGCCAGATGTAGTCGGCGTAGGCGATGAGGGAGGTCCACATCTTCTGGCCGTTGATGATCCAGTCGTCGCCGTCGCGGACCGCGGCGGTGCGCAGCGAGGCCAGGTCGGTGCCGGCGCCCGGCTCCGAGTACCCGATGGCGAAGTGCAGCTGACCGGCGGCGATCTTGGGCAGGAAGAACTTCTTCTGCTCCTCGGTGCCGTAGTGCATGATCGTCGGCGCGACCGAGTTGATGGTCAGGAACGGCACCGGGGCGCCCGCGATGGCGGCCTCGTCGGTGAAGATCAGCTGATCCATGGTCGAGCGGTCCTGCCCGCCGTACTCCTTGGGCCAGCCCAGCGCGAGCCAGCCGTCGCGGCCCATCTCGGCCACGACCTCGCGGTAGACATTGCCCTCGCCGTATTCGCCGGTCTGCGCCGAAAGCGCTTGCCGCCGTTCGGGAGTGATGAGCTTGGTGAAATAGTCACGTAGCTCGGCACGCAGCTGTTCCTGTTGCGGCGTGTAGGCGATACGCATACCAGTACCTCTAGCCTTCGTTTCTCGGTTCAGCCGATCATCGCACGCAAGTGAAACATGTTCCAGTATTGGTTCCGGTTAGGGCTACTTTGCTGGTTGCGCGCGGGTCTGGTTGTTAGGCTCGGGCGCAACCAGTGGTTAAGGAGAGAAACATGAAGGTCATCGTCGACTTCGATCAGTGCGAAGCCAACGGAATTTGCGTCGGAATCGCCCCTGACGTCTTTGATCTCGATGACGACGACAACCTGTCGGTCAACGAGGCCGAGGTCACCGAGGCCAATCGCCGCGATATCGAGTCGGCGGTCGCCCAGTGCCCGAAGGCCGCGCTGAAGCTGGTCTGAGCGGATGCTTGCCCGCCGGGTGGAACACGTTCTAGAGTCGGCCCGGTGAGCGATTCTGATGTAAGTCTTTCCGGCCGCGTTGCCATCGTCACCGGCGCGGGCGCCGGGCTGGGCCGGGCCGAAGCCCTCGAGCTGGCCCGGGCCGGCGCGTCGGTCATCGTCAACGACCTCGCCGAGAACGACGCGGTCAGCGCGACCCTCGCCGACATCCGGGCGCTCGGTGTGAAGGCGGAGTTCGTGGCCGGCAGCATCGCCGAGTCCGCCACCGCCGAGGCCCTGATCCGCACGGCCGAGGAGACCTTCGGCCGCCTGGACATCGTGGTGAACAACGCCGGGATCACCCGGGACAAGATGCTGTTCAACATGTCCGACGCGGACTTCGACGCGGTCGTCGCCGTGCACCTGCGCGGCCACTTCCTGCTGACCCGCAATGCCGCCGCGTATTGGCGCGGTAAGTACAAGGAGACGGGCGCCCCCGTCTACGGGCGCATCATCAACACCTCCTCCGAAGCGGGCCTGCTCGGCCCGGCCGGACAGGCCAATTACGGTGCGGCCAAGGCCGGTATCACCGCGCTGACCCTCTCGGCCGCCCGCGCCCTGGAGCAGGTCGGCGTGCGCGCCAACGCCATCGCGCCCCGCGCCCGCACGGCCATGACCGAGAACGTCTTCTCCGCGGCCCCCGAAGAGGGCCCGGACCCGCTCTCGCCCGATCACGTGGCGCGGCTGGTGGCCTTCCTGGCTTCCCCGGCGGCCGAATCGATTTCCGGCCAGCTGTTCGTCGTCTACGGCCCGATGGTCGCCCTGATGGCGGCTCCCGTGGTGGAACGGCGCTTCGACGCCGAGGGCGAATGGACCCGCGAGGGCCTCGCCGAGAGGCTGGGCGGCTATTTCGCCGAACGTGGCTCGGACGCTACGTTTTCCGCTTCCTCGCTGAAAGATCTCGGCTGAGGCTTACCCCGGATTCCCCCTCCGGAGGCTGTGAGTTTTTCACCGACACGCTCCAGCCTCCGGCGCTGCGGTTGATCACGGGATCGATCGTTGGTAGGAATGGGGATCAACTATGTGTGTCGTCTCACAATGCGGCATACCTCTGACGGTTAGGCTGGGGTGAACATGTTCTTGAAACTGGACACCGGTTCAGAAAGAACGCCTGTTCAAACAGCTGAAACCTTCCCGAACCGTATGAGAACGTGTTCTAATCTTCGAGCGGGACCGAGATCACATCCATATCTCGGTTGCTATCGCTAGGCAGGGGCAGGAGGAATAGCGAGAATGAATGAAGTCCTTGCCGTACCGCTGCGGGCGGTCGGAGGGTTCTTCGAACTCGCCGGCGCAGTAGCCCGCGCCGCGGTACGGCCCCCGTTCCAACGACGGGAATTCATCGATCAGTCCTGGTTCATCGCCAGGGTTTCCATGTTTCCCACGCTGATGGTGGCGATTCCTTTCACCGTCCTGGTGAGCTTCACCCTCAATATCCTGCTGCGGGAGATCGGCGCCGCCGACCTGTCCGGCGCGGGCGCGGCGTTCGGCACCATCACCCAGATCGGCCCGATGGTCACGGTGCTCATCGTGGCCGGCGCGGGCGCGACCGCCATCTGCGCGGATCTGGGCGCACGCACGATTCGCGAAGAGATCGACGCCATGCGGGTGCTCGGCATCGATCCGGTTCAGCGCCTTGTGGTTCCGCGGGTGCTGGCCTCCATGCTGGTCGCCTTCCTGCTCAACGGCCTGGTGTCGGCCATCGGCATCCTGGGCGGGTTCCTGTTCTCGGTCTTCCTGCAGGGCGTCAACCCGGGCGCGTTCGTCAACGGGCTCACCCTGCTGACCCACCTCCCGGAGCTCGTCCTCTCCGAGATCAAGGCCATGCTGTTCGGACTCGTCGCCGGACTGGTCGCCTGCTATCTGGGTCTGAACGTGAAGGGCGGTCCCAAGAGCGTCGGCGACGCGGTCAATCAGACTGTCGTCTTCGCCTTCATGGCGTTGTTCGTCATTAACGTCGTGGTCACCGCCGCGGGCATCAAGTTCACGGCGCGGTGATCAGATGGCTTTCGTGATCCAAAGTCGTTTCCCGAAGGTAGCCAACCGTTTTCGGCGCTTCACCGAGGCCCTCGACTCGGTCGGTAAGCACGCCGTCTTCTACGCGCGCTCGATCGGATCGGTACCCAAGGCGCTGGTGCACTATCGCACCGAGACCATTCGCCTGATCGCCGAGATCTCCATGGGCACGGGTGCTCTGGCCGTTATCGGCGGCACCGTCGTGATCGTCGGATTCTTGACGCTGGCCGCCGGCAGCACCATTGCCGTGCAGGGCTACAGCTCGCTCGGCAATATCGGTGTCGAGGCACTGACCGGCTTCTTCGCCGCATTCATCAATGTCCGTATCGCCGCCCCCGTGATCTCGGGCATCGGCCTGGCGGCGACGCTGGGCGCCGGTACCACGGCACAATTGGGGGCCATGCGCGTCTCCGAAGAGATCGACGCCCTCGAGGTGATGGCCATCCGGCCCGTCCCCTTCCTGGTGGGCACCCGCATGCTGGCGGGCATCATCGCCATCATCCCGTTGTACTCGCTCGCGGTCATCGCGTCGTTCATCGCCTCGCGCTTCTCGACCGTCGTGATCTACGGCCAGTCGGCCGGTGTGTACGACCACTACTTCTCGACCTTCCTGATCCCCAGCGACATCCTCTGGTCCTTCGCCCAGGCGATCTTCATGGCCATGGCCGTCATGCTGATCCACACCTACTACGGCTACAACGCCGCGGGCGGGCCGGTCGGCGTCGGTGTGGCGGTAGGCAATGCGGTGCGGGCCTCGCTGATCGCGGTCGTCATGGTGACGCTGCTGATGTCGCTGGCCATCTACGGCACCTCCGGCAATTTCCATCTCTCCGGGTAGGGGCGGGACACACGACATGGTCCAACAGCAAGGCGGCGTGGTGAACCCGATCGGTTCACCGTTCGTCCAGAAACCGAAGGCCAAGAATTACCTGGAACAGGGGTGGGTAATCAGGCTCGCCGGGGCCGGCCTGGTGCTCACCGTCGTGGCCGCGGTGGCGATCTGCCTGGTCGCCTTCGCGGGCGGCTTCGACAACACGGTCAAGGTCACCATCGCCTCCCCGCGCGCGGGCCTGGTCATGGACAAGGACGCCAAGGTGAAGATCCGCGGCGTCGAGATCGGTAGGGTCTCCAACATCACCGACGGTCCGGACGGCGCCCGCATCGACCTCGCCGTCGATCCGGACAAGCTGAAGATGGTGCCCGCCAACGCTTCCGTCGACATCAACTCGACCACGGTGTTCGGCTCCAAGTACGTCAACTTCATCGAACCCCAGAACCCCTCCACCGATTCCCTGAAGCCGGGCGCGGTGGTGCAGGCCGGTGCGGTGACGGTCGAATTCAACACGCTCTTCCAGCATTTGAACGATCTGTTGGCGAAGGTGCAGCCGGAGAAGCTGAACGCCACGCTGACCGCGCTGGGCACCGCCCTGCAGGGCCGCGGAGACAAGCTGGGCCAGCTCATGGTCAACAGCGACGACGTCCTCAAGGAGCTCAACCCGAGTCTGCCCGATCTGCAGCGCGATCTGCAGACTTCGGTCGGTGTCACGAACCTGTACGCCGACACCGCGCCGGATCTGTTGCGCACCACCGGAAACGCGGCCACCACCGGCGGCACCATCGTCGACGAGAAGAACAACTTCGACAAGGTGCTGCTGAACCTGGTGGGCTTGGCCGACGACACCGGCGGGGTGCTCTCCGACAACGAGAAGGCCCTGGTGGACACGCTCGGCGTGCTGCGGCCGACCGCTGAACTGCTCAATGAGTACAACCCGGCGCTGTACTGCCTGGTCGTCGGCTCGGCCAACGCGCTGCCGGACGGGAACCGCATCTTCGGTGGTGACGGCCCCTGGGTGACGCTGAACGCCGGCTTCATGGGCGGCGGCACACCGTACTCGTACCCGAAGGATCTGCCGAAGGTGAATGCCACCGGTGGCCCGCACTGCGAGAACATTCTCGACCGGGTGCCGGGCAGCCACTCCAACTACGTCGTCACCGACACCACCGAGGGTGAAGTGTGGACCCCGCCGACGAGCACCAGCCTCAACGGTCCGCGGGTGTTCCAGCTGCTGTTCTCCGATGTTCCGGGGGTGGGCAAGTGAAGTTCAAACCGCATGGCACCACGGTGAAGTTGAGCATTTTCGCCCTGGTCATGCTGCTGGTGCTGGCAGCGCTCACCGTGATCTTCAGCGAGATGCGCTTCTCCCGCTCGACCGGATACCACGCGATCTTCAACAGCTCGTCCGGCATCCTGCCCGGTGCGAAGGTGCGCATCGCCGGTGTTCCGGTGGGCTCGGTGACCCGCGTGTCCGTCGGCAAGGACCATCTGGCGCACGTGGACTTCGACCTCGACCAGCAGTACCGCATCTACTCCGGCACCCAGGCCGCGGTGCGCTACGAGGACCTCGTCGGCAACCGCTACATGGAACTGATGGACGGGCCGGGCACGGCCCAGCCGCTGGGTAAAGGCGCCACCATCCCCCTCGGCCAGACCAAGCCCGCGCTCGATCTGGATCTGCTGCTCGGCGGCATGAAACCGCTACTGCGGGGCCTGAATCCGGATCAGATCAACGATCTGACCGGTGCGCTGCTGCAGGTGTTCCAGGGACAGGGCGGCACGCTGGTGTCGCTGCTCAACAGCGGCGGCTCCTTCACCAAGACCCTCGCCGACCGGGACGCCCTGATCGGCAGCGTGATCGAGAATCTGAAGACGGTGCTCGGCACCATCGATCAGAACAATGCCGACTTCCAGACCACGCTGAACGAATTGCAGCGCCTGGTCAGCGGTCTCGCGGCGGACAAGGATCCGATCGGTGACGCCCTGCCCCGCTTGGCCGGGGCGACAGGCGGTCTCCAGGATCTGCTGATGCAGACCCGCCCGGATCTGAAGGCGGACTTCCAGCAGCTCGGCACACTGTCGCAGAACCTCGACGACAAGAGCGACGAGGTGGACTACGTCCTGAACCTGCTGCCCCCGACCTACAAGAAGCTGATCCGCATCGGCTCCTACGGATCGTTCCTCAACATGTTCGTCTGTGGTGCGGCGCTGATCGTGGACGCCCCCGGCGGCGGCACCACGCGGATCACCATGCCGAGCGGTCAGACCACCGGAAGGTGTGCGGCAAAGTGAACCAACAACGCTCACCGCTGATCAACATCGGCATCGTCGGCATCGTGGTGGTGGTCGCCATCTGCTTGACCGCCTTGCAGTTCGACCGTTTGCCCTTCATCCGCTCGGGCGCGGAGTTCACCGCCTACTTCGCCGATGCCGGTGGGCTGCTGCCCGGCGACCAGGTACAGGTTGCCGGCGTGAAGTCCGGCAAGGTCGAGGAGGTGAAACTGGACGGCGCGAAGGTGAAGGTCCGGTTCAGCCTCGACGAGGCGATCGTGCTCGGCACCAAGACCACCGCGGCCATCAAGACCAATACCGTGCTGGGCCGCAAGTCGCTGGAAGTGGTGCCGACCGGTGACGGCGCGCTGCGCGAGGATCAGACGATCCCGTTGGAGCGCACCACATCTCCGTACTCGCTCACCGACGCGCTCGGCGATCTGGCGACCGATGTCAAAGGGATGGACACAGACCAGGTCAACAAGACCCTGGACACCCTGTCCCAAGCCTTCAGCGATACTCCGGGACCGCTGCGCTCGGCGCTGGACGGCGTCACGGCGCTCTCCCGCAGCCTGAACGCCCGCGACAAGGCGCTGACCGACCTGCTCTCGCACGCCCAGAACGTCACCAAGGTGCTGGGTGACCGTGCGTTGCAGATCAATTCGCTGCTGGTCGACGGCAATGACCTGCTCGGGGAGCTGGATGCCCGGCGCTCGGCGCTGAGTCAGCTGATCGTCTACATCAACGGTCTGGCGCAGCAGCTGACCGGTTTCGTCAAGGACAACCAGGACCAGCTGAAACCGACGCTGGACAAGCTGAACTCGGTGCTGGCGCTGCTGATCAAGAACAAGGACAACATCGGCAAGGCGGTCGACGAGCTCGGCCCGTTCGAGGCCGCGCTCGGTGAGCAGGTCGGCAGCGGACCGTACTTCCAGGCCTATCTGTCCAATGGCGCGAGCCCGGCCCTGCAGACGTTGGTCGACTCCATGGTCTGGCCGCAGCATCTGCCCGACGACCTGCAGAACATGCTCAACGGCGCCTTCCAAGTTCAGACCAACCCCCAGGAGCCGCCGCGATGAACGCACTTCGCAAGTTGCCGCGGTGGACCAAGCTCACGGCCGCCGCCGTGGTGGTCGCGCTGGCCGGTTGGCTGGTCTACGGGCTGGTCTCCGATATCGGCAAGAAGCACATCACCGCCTACTTCCCCTCGACCAACGGCCTCTACGCCGGTGACGAGATCCGGGTGCTGGGAGTGAAGGTCGGCCGCATCGATTCCATCGATCCGGGCAAGGACCGGGTGACGGTGAAGATGACAGTCGACCGCGGTGTCGACGTGCCCGCCGATGCCAAGGCCATCATCATCTCCCCGTCGCTGGTCTCGGCGCGGTTCATCCAGCTCGCGCCCGCCTACACCGGCGGAGCGAAAATGGGTGACGGCGCGTCGATTCCGGCGGAACGCACCGCCGTTCCGGTGGAATGGGACGACATCAAGGCCGAACTGACCAAACTGTCCACCGCGCTGGGCCCGATCGGCGAGGACAAGCAGGGTTCCTTCGGCCGGGCCATCAACACCGCCGCCGACAACCTCGGCAACGGGAACGCCCAGGCCTTCCGGGACACCCTGAAAGAGCTGTCCAGCACGCTGAGCACGCTCTCGGACGGTCGCACCGACCTGTTCGGCACCATTCAGAACCTGCAGAAGTTCGTCGACGTCCTGTCCAAGTCCAATGATCAGATCGTGCAGTTCGGCGGTCGCCTGGCCTCGGTCTCCTCGGTGCTGTCCGGGGTTTCCACCGATCTCGGTGCGGGCCTGGACAATCTCGACTCGGCCATCGGCGACGTGAAGAAGTTCCTCGACGAGCGCGGTGGCGCGCTGACCGAGAGCGTGCAGAAGCTGGCCGACGCCACCCAGGTCCTCGCGGACAAGAAGCCGGAACTGGAACGCATCATGCACTCCGCCCCGACCGCGCTGGCGAACTTCTACCAGCTCTACAAGCCCGCCCAGGGCACGCTCACTGGTTCTCTGATCGGGGCGAACTTCGCCAACCCGACCGCCTTCCTGTGCGGTGGTATCGAAGCCGACCCGGTCAACGATTCGCAGCACAGCGCCGAGTTGTGCAAGCAGTATCTGGCGCCGGTCATCCAGTCGCTGATGATGAATTACCCGCCGCTGCTGTTGAATCCGGCGACCGAGCAGAACGCTTTCCCCAACCAGCTCACCTACAGCCCGTCCAGCCTGGCGAACCAGGCGCCCGCGGCCGACGGCGCGGATGTCTCCTCGCCCAAGTCCCTCGCCGATCTGCTGACTGGAGGTGGGCGATGACCAGCCGCCGACGAATTCGCCTGGCGGGCGCGGCGATCAGTGTGGTCGCGGTGTTCGGTGTGGGTGGTTGCTCGTGGGACGGGCTGAACTCGGTGTCCATGCCGGGTGCGCCCGGCACGGGTGCGGGCGCCTGGCACGTGCGCGTCCAGATGCCGAATGTGACCACCCTGACCCGTAATTCGCCGGTCATGGTGAACGACGTGGCCGTCGGCTCGGTCACCGGCATCGAGGTGCAGGACTGGCACGCGCTGGTCACGCTGTCCCTGGACAAGGGAGTCGCGTTGCCCGCCAACGCTATTGCGCGCATCGGTCAGACCAGTCTGCTGGGCTCCAACCATGTGGAATTGGCCGCGCCGACCGATCAACCCGCGCAGGGCCGCCTGCAGGATGGGGACCTGATCCCGCTCGACCGCGCCGGGGCCTACCCGACCACCGAGCAGACGCTGTCCTCGCTGTCGGTGGTGCTCAACGGCGGTGGCATCTCCCAGGTGGAGACCATCACCAAGGAGCTCGACGCGACCTTCAAGGGCCGCACCGACGCCATCCGGGATCTGTTGCCGCAGTTGAATCAGCTGACCACCACCCTGGACAAGCAGACCGCGGACATCATCTCCGCCATGAGCGGCCTGGACCGGTTCGCGGGGGTGTTCGCGCAGCAGAAGGACGATGTCACCAAGGCCATCACCCAGATCCACCCGGCCCTGACCGTGCTCGCCGACCGCCGCGAGAACATCACCAAAGCCATTACGGCGCTGGGCGGTCTGAGCGACACCGTGCAGAAGGTCATCGACCAGGGCGGCGACAACCTCAAGGCCGATCTGGCCAATCTGGAGCCGGCCCTGCAGTCGCTGGCCTCGACCGGCGACAAGCTCGCCGACTCGCTGCAGTGGCTGCTGTCGTTCCCGTTCCCGATCAAGAACATCGACAAGGTCATCAAGGGCGACTACATGAACCTGTTCATGACGGTCGACCTCACCGGCGCGCGGCTGGACTCGAACTTCCTCACCGGTACCCCGCTGGGCGGCAGCCTGGGTGGCACGCAGGCCACCCTCGGCACCGGCATCACCGGGGGTAAGACCCCGCAGGGCATCGGCGACCCGCTCACCGATCCGCTCAAGCCGCAGCCGACCACGCCGACGCCGACCCCGAGTATCGCTGGGCTGCCGCCGATTCCGGGTCTGCCCGCCATTCCGGGCCTGACCGTGCCCGCACAGCAAGGGGGTGACGGGAAGTGAGGCTCACCAAGTTCGTCAAGGTGCAGCTCGCCATCTTCTCGGTGCTGACCGTGATCGGCCTGACCGTCATGGGCGGCGACTACGTGAAGCTCCCGGCCATGCTCGGGATCGGAAGATATGGCGTCACAGTGCAATTGGCGGCCACCGGCGGCCTGTACCCGACCGCCAACGTCGCCTACCGCGGCACCAACATCGGCAAGGTCGAGGACGTCAAGCTCACCACGGCCGGTGTGGACGCCAAGCTGTCCATCGACAGCGACTACAAGATCCCCTCGGATGTGACCGCGTACGTGAAGAGCGTGTCGGCCATCGGAGAGCAGTTCGTGGACCTGGTTCCGGCCGATAATCCCAAGGGCGGCAACCTGCATGACGGTTCGGTCATCCCCGTGGGGCAGACCAAGCTGCCCCAGGATGTCGGCGCCATGCTCGATCAGGCCGACCGGCTGCTGTCCACCGTCGCCGACACCAAGCTGCAAGAGGTCATCAACGACGCCTTCGTCGCCTTCAACGGCGCGGGGCCGGATCTGCAGCGCTTCATCGACTCGGCCTCGCTGCTGGTGCAGTCGGCCAAGGACAACACCGACGCGACCAAGGACCTGCTGGACAAGATCGGCCCGCTGCTGGACACCCAGAACCAGACCGCGGACGACGTCCGGACCTGGACCAAGGACCTGGCCACGGTGACCGACCAACTGCGCGAACATGATCCGTCGTTGAAGGCGATCCTGCAGAAGACGCCGTCCACCCTCCAAAAGGTGAACTCGACCTTCCAGGATCTGAAGCCGACCCTGCCGATCATGCTGGCCAATATGCTCAGTGTCGGGCAGGTCGGACTGACCTATCACGCCGGACTCGAACAGATCCTGGTCCTCTACCCGCCGCTGCTGTCGGGGTTGCTGACCGCCATCCGCGGGCCCGTGCAGTACGGCGCGATGGTCGACTTCATGCTCGGCCTCAATGATCCGCCGGGCTGCACCACCGGCTTCCTGCCCGCCTCCGAGCGGCGTTCACCGGCCGATCTGAGTCAGATCGACACTCCGGACAACCTGTACTGCAAGGTGCCGCAGAACGCCAAGGAAGCCGTGCGCGGTATCCGCAATACACCGTGTGTCGATGTGCCGGGCAAGCGCGCCCCGACCCCGGAGCTCTGCCACGACCCCAACGGCTATCAGCCCGAGGGCGACAACCCGCCGTTCGGTCAGCCGAACAAGGTGGACAACAACGGGCAGCCGCTGGACAAGCTGCTCGGCGATGGGAAGGCACCCTTCATCGCACACGAGGATCCGGGCACCGGTACCTTCGTCGGACCTGATGGTCACGTGTACCGTCGGGGAGACGTCAATGCAGATGGTTCCACCAGGGTGCCGTCGAGCTGGCAACAGCTGCTTCAGGAGCCAACGCCATGAGCGAAACCCCAGCAACTCGAAATCGCACGCGGCGACGCGTCGTCCGGCAGGCGGGACCGCCCGTCGAGGATGATCATGTGCGCATCGAGGTCCTCGAGACCTCGGTCGCCGCGGTGAGCCCGGAACCGGCGGTCGCCGCCCAGCCGAAGGCCGATGCGGTGGAGCCGAAGGCCGACACGGTGGAGACGGTCGAGGAGGTCGCGCCCGTCGCGGCCGAATCCGCCACCGCCGAGCCGGAATTCGTGGTCGCGGTGATCGAGGATGCGCCGGATTCGGACGTCGAGGAGACGGCCGAATCCGAAGGCGGCGAACCGAAGTCGCGGTTCCAGCGGGCGCGGGCCGCGCTCGGGTTGTCGGGTTCGATCGCCGCCGTGGTCGCCCTGATCTCCACGCTGGTGCTGATCGGCTCGGGCGGGGTCTACCTCTACCACCAGCCCCGGGCCGATGATCTGAGCGCACGACGCCAGGAGTACATCCAGGTCGCCAAGCAGGCGTACCTCGACATGGTGACCGTCAAGGCCGACACCGCCGGCCCGGATCTGGACCGCTTGTTCGCGGTCGCGGGTGGCGGCCTCAAGGACGATCTCGCCGCCAACAAAGAGGACTACAAGAAGGTCTTCGAGCAGATGAAGGTGCAGTCCTCCGGCAAGATCATCTCCGCCGCCATCGAGAGCGACGGCCCGGATTCGGCCAAGGTGCTGCTGCTGGCCCAGCAGACCGTGTCCAATGCGGCGTCGAACGGCCCGATGCAGAAGGACTACCGCTTCCGGGTGACCGTGAACCGCCACGACGGCACCGTGACCGCCTCGGCCTGGGAGCTGGTGCCGTGAAAATCAACGCGCGTTCCATTGTCATCGCCGCCGCCGGCGTGCTGCTCGTCGCCGCCGTGGTGGTGGGCTCACTCGTCGCCGACCGCTTCTGGTCCGACCGTACCGCTGAACGAAACCGCACTTCCGCAGCCGCTTTCGCACAGGACACGGTCGAGGACCTCTTCACCTACAACTACGACTCCGCCGAAAAGGAGCTCCCGAAGGTCGCCGACCGGTTGTCCGGCGCCTACCGCGATTCCTATATGCAGGTGATCAACGAGCAGGCCATCCCCGCGGCCAAGGAGAAGAAGCTCAACGTCCAGACGATCGTGCAGGCGACCGGCGTGATCGATTCGACCCGCGACAGCGTGACCGTGCTGGTGATCGCGGATCAGCGCTTCTCGAGCTCCGATTCGGGGAAGGAAACCCTCGCCAGCGACCGCTTGCAGGTGAAGCTGACCAAGCACAAGGACAGCTGGTTGGTCTCCGACATCAAGACGATCTGAGCGGGACCGGCTCGAAGCCAGGCGATTCGAAGGGCGCACAGCGAAAAGCTGTGCGCCCTTTGCGTGTTCGAGGGGTGCCTGGCGGCGGAACTGAACTGGTACTAACGTACCGATCGATCTAGGCTTCTTGACGAAAATACAGCATTTCTGAAGTCAGGATCGCACCGTGGGTAGCAAGACGACGCCGTGGACCGCCGCCGACATTCCGGATCTCAACGGGCGTACCGCGATTGTGACCGGAGCCAGTGGCGGGCTCGGGCTGGAGACCGCGCGGCGGCTCGCGGAGCGTGGGGCTCGGGTGGTGATGGCCTGTCGGAACGCTGAAAAGGCGGCGACCGCAGCGGAATCCATTCGGCAGACCGCACCCGGGGCCGAATTGCCGTTCGTGGAACTGGATCTGGCGTCGCTGGAGTCGGTGCGCAAGGCTGCGGTGCGGGTGCACGATGAGTTCGGGCAGATCGATCTGCTGGTGAACAATGCGGGGACGTTGTGCCGGGAGCGGTCGGTGACCGTGGATGGGTTCGAAACGACGTTTGGGACAAATTATTTGGGACCGTTTGCGTTCACCGGGCTCATGCTGGATCTGGTGCGGGCCGCACCGGCCGGGCGGGTGGTGACGGTGACCAGTGGGGCGCCCGCGCAGAAGGGGCTCTGGCTCGATGTGGACGATCTGGCGTACGAGAGGCGGAAGTACAAGGGGTTTCGCGCCTACGCGCGGTCGAAGCAGGCTGATGCGGTGTTCGCGTACGAGTTGCAGCGGCGGTTGAACGGGACCGGCGGTGAGCTGATCTCGGTGCTGGCGCATCCGGGGGCCGCTGAATCGGATTTCGCTTCGAATTTCGGCCCCGCGGTGGCATTCCTGGCTCGGCCGTCGGTGCGGTGGATGTTCCGCTTCTTCATGCAGAGCGTCGAGATGGGGGCGTTGCCGACGCTGCGCGCGGCGACCGATCCGGGCGTGCGGGGCGGGGACTTCTACGGGCCCATCGGCGCGACCAAGGGGTATCCGGTGCCGAACGAGGCCAGTGCGGCGACGCGTGATCCCGAACTGGCGGCGAGGCTGTGGGCCGAGTCCGAGCGGCTCACCGGCGTCGCCTACCAGTTCGGGTGAGGGTCAGCGGCGTACGTCCGGGTCCACGTCGTCGTCGGTGAGCAGGGCGCTGCCGGCGACGCGGTCGGTGGCCAGGGCGTCGAGGAAGGCGCGGGCCCAGCGGTCGACGTCGTGGGTGAGGACCTGGCGGCGCAGGGAGCGCATGCGGCGGCGGCGGGTGTCGCGGTCGTCGTCGATGGCGCCCATCAGGGCGTCCTTGACGCTGTCGAGGTCGTGCGGGTTGCACAGGTAGGCCTGACGCAATTCCGCTGCCGCACCGGTGAATTCGGACAGCACCAGGGCGCCGCTGAGGCCGCCCTGGCAGGCCACGTACTCCTTGGCGACCAGGTTCATGCCGTCGCGCAGCGGGGTCACCACCATGACGTCGGCGGCCACGAAGAACGCGACCAGTTCCTCGCGCGGGATCGGCCGGTGCAGGTAGTGCACGACCGGGTAACCGACGCGGGAGAATTCGCCGTTGATGCGTCCCACCTGGCGCTCGATATCGCCGCGCATCTGCTTGTACGACTCGACCCGTTCCCGGCTCGGCGTGGCCAGCTGCACCATGACCGTGTCCTCGGGATTGACCCGGCCCTCGTGCAGCAGCTCCTCGAGCGCGGCCAGGCGGATGTCGATGCCCTTGGTGTAGTCCAGGCGATCCACACCCAGCAGGATCGTCTTCGGATTGCCCAGTTCCGCACGGATTTTCGCGGCCCGCTCACGCACGCTGCGGCGGCGCGAGTACTCGTCGAGTTCGGTGGAGGTGATGGAGATCGGGAACGCGCCGACCCGGACGGTGCGGAAACCCACCTGCACCACACCGAGTTTCGAGCGCACGCCCACATTGCCGCGTGAAGTCGGCTGTCCGGCAAGGCGTCTGGCCAGGTACAGGAAGTTCTGCGCGCCGCCGGGCAAGTGGAAGCCGATCAGGTCGGCGCCCAGCAGGCCCTCGACGATCTCGGTGCGCCACGGCATCTGCATGAACAGTTCCACCGGCGGGAACGGAATGTGCAGGAAGAAGCCGATGGTCAGATCCGGGCGCAGCATGCGCAGCATCTTGGGCACCAGCTGCAGCTGGTAGTCCTGCACCCACACCGTCGCGCCCTCGGCGGCCACCTTGGCGGTGTACTCGGCGAAGCGCCGGTTCACCTGGACATAGGCCTGCCACCACTGGCGGTCGTACACCGGGCGCACGATCACGTCGTGGTACAGCGGCCACAGGGTGCCGTTGGAGAAGCCCTCGTAGTAGTCGGCGACCTCGTCGCCGGAGAGCGGGACCGGATGCAGTTCCAGACCGTCCTCGACGATCGGGTCCAGCTCCACGTCCGGGACGCCGGCCCAGCCGACCCACGCCCCCTTGTTATTGCGCAGCACCGGCTCCAGCGCGGTCACCAGACCGCCGGGGCTGCGCTTCCAGCGGGTGGTGCCATCGGGTAGTCGCTCCAGGTCGACCGGAAGCCGGTTCGCGACGACGACGAAACCGGAACCGGAGCTGTCCGGCTGCACGGTTCTATTCGCCTCGCGTCGGACCGATGCCCAGCATCGACAGCAGCATCCGGCATTCGTCGGCGTCGGTGGCGTAGGCGGCTACCACGCGCTGGGCCTGACGAGCGGTTTCGTCGGCGAGCGGTTCGAGGTCGTCGTCCGCGATGTCGTTCGCGCCGGTCTTCGCGGCCATATCGATGTCCTCTCGGGGAAGTCAGCTCGTTGCGAGGAGTCCATCGTATCTGCCGGGAAAGTCGGGACTCCCGGGTGCGTGTATTGCGAGCCTCAATCGCAATGGTCAAGGGCCGAAACATTCCGTGGGCCCGGAGCTATACGGTGGAGAACGCACGAGTCGCATCAACCGATGAAGGGACCAAGCATGCCGTTGGCCACGGTGAACGGAATCTCACTGAACTACCAGGTCAAGGGAGACCGGTCGCGGGGCACCGACGTGAAGGGGTCCGCGCCGCTGGTCGTCATGATCATGGGCACCGGCAGCGGCGGCCGAGTGTGGGAACTGCATCAGGTGCCCGCGCTGGTCGCGGCCGGATACCGGGTCTGCACCTTCGACAATCGCGGTATCGCACCGTCTTTCGAGGCCCCGGACGGGATGACCATCGACGACCTGGTCCGTGACACCGCCGCCCTCATCGAATTCCTGGACGAGGGGCCGGTTCTGGTCGTCGGCCAGTCCATGGGCTCGCGCGTCGCGCAGGAACTCGCGCTGACCCGGCCCGATCTGGTGCGCAAGGCCGTGTTCATGGCCGGACACGCCCGGCTCGACCAGTTCCAGAAGACGCTCTCGCTGGGCGAACACGAGATCGACGACTCCGGGGTGCGGCTGCCCGCCAAGTACGAGGCCGCCATGACCGCCCTGATGAACCTGAGCCCGGCCAGCCTGGCCGACCCGCACACCGCCCGGGACTGGCTCGACCTGTTCGAATTCACCGGCGGCCCGGCCACACCCGGCGTGCGGGCCCAGCGCCGCATGGACCACGACTTCGACCGCACCGCCGCCTACCGGGCCATCACCGTGCCGTGCCTGTCCATCGGCTTCGCCGACGACCGGATGATTCCGCCCTACCTTTCGCGCGAAGTCGCGGATATCATTCCGGGTGCCCGCTACCAGGAGGTGCCCGACGCCGGGCACTTCGGATATCTCGAGCAGCCGGAGGCCGTCAACAAGATCCTGCTCGAATTCTTCGCGGCCTGAATGCTCTGCCATTCAATGAAGTGCAGGTAACCGCCCAGCGGTAACACCTGCCTTGCTAGGGTCGAATCAACGTCGGGGGCTCGTTCCATCACTGCGGTGGCTGGACGATCCGTCTACGTACTCCGTACACATGCGCCAGTATCCAGTGAGGTGAAATGAGCACCAATCCCTTCGATGACGAAGACGGCCGGTTCTTCGTCCTGGTCAACGATGAGGAACAGCACTCCCTGTGGCCGGCCTTCGCCGAGGTTCCGGCGGGTTGGCGAGTCGTTTTCGGCGAGGACTCCCGCGCCGCGTGCGTCGAGTATGTCGAGAAAAACTGGACCGATATGCGGCCGAAGAGCCTGCGTGACGCCATGGCGGCGGACGACGCGGCACGTCAGGCGGCGCAGTCCTGACACCCTGCGGTTAGTCCGATACTGCGCGAACGGTTTCCGACCGCGACCGGCCGACGCCACAAGCGTCACCGGTCGCGCTCCGGTCCGCCGCGCCGCATCGTTCTGATCGGGAAGCCGGCTTTTCCGCGCAGCCGGCCACCCCGGTTATGATGGGCTCCGCTTTCCGCCTCCTTAGCTCAGTGGTAGAGCACCGCTCTTGTAAAGCGAAGGTCGTCAGTTCAATCCTGACAGGGGGCTCGGCAGACGAACGCCGGTCGATCATCGACCGGCGTTCGTCGTTTCTCCGGGTGTTCCCAGGAAACTCCCAGGGAAGGGCCAGCGTTCTCGCGGGTGCGGCGCAGAATATGACCTCATGACAGGTGTGCCCGCGCAGTCGCGTGAACCCGAGGCGAGGGTGCTCGTCGTGGACGACGAGCCGATGATCGTCGAGCTGCTGTCGGTCAGTCTCCGGTATCAGGGGTTCGAGGTCGCCAGTGCCGCCAGCGGCACCGAAGGGCTGGACAAGGCGAAGACCTTCCGGCCCGACGCGCTGATCATCGATGTGATGATGCCGGGGATGGACGGGTTCGGGCTGCTGCGACGGCTACGGGCCGACGGCATCGACTCGCCCGTGCTGTTCCTGACCGCGCGCGACGACGTCGACGACAAGATCACCGGATTGACCCTCGGCGCCGACGATTACGTCACCAAACCCTTCAGCCTCGAAGAGGTGGTGGCGCGGCTGCGGGTGATCCTGCGGCGCGCGGGACGGTCCGCGCCCGAGACCAAGTCCTCGCGGCTGCGCTTCGCCGATATCGAACTCGACGACGACACCCATGAGGTATGGAAGGCCGGGGACCCGGTTTCCCTGTCGCCCACCGAATTCACGCTGCTGCGGTACTTCCTGGTCAACGCGGGCACGGTGCTGAGCAAGCCGCGGATCCTGGATCACGTGTGGCGCTACGACTTCGGCGGCGAGGTCGGGGTGGTCGAAACGTATGTGTCCTATCTGCGCAAGAAGGTCGACACCGGGCCGGATCGGCTGATCCACACCCTGCGCGGGGTCGGATACGTCATGCGGGAGCCGCGCGGTAAGACGGCGGCCGGGTGAACGCGGCCGAGGCGGCGCGAAGTTTTCGAGGAAAGGTCGCGGACCGGCTCGCGGCCGTGCCGTTGCGCACCACCCTGGTGCTGGCGCTGGTCTCGCTGGTCGGGTTCGGGCTGCTGGTGTCCGGCATCGCGGTCACCTCGCTCATGCGGAATGTGCTGGTGGAGCGCATCGATCGGCAGCTCTACGACGCCGCCCACAGCTGGGCCGCGCCCGGCGCGCAACGGCCCGAACCGCTGCCCACCGTGCGCGGGCGCGAGCGGCCGCCGCACCTGTACTGGGTGCAGGTGCAGGACACGTCCGGGCAGATCACGCTGAGCCTGTCGGCGGGCGCGCAGCAGCCCGAGGTGCCCGCGAATATCGGCACCCGGCCGCGGACCGTGGGCTCGATCGGCGCCTCGACCGAGGAATGGCGGGTGCTGCGGACCGTCAACGAATACGGCTCCAGCACCATCGCATTGCGCATGGACGAGACGAATTCGCTGCTGGACAAGCTGATCGTGCTGCAGTTGGTGATCGGCGCGCTGGTGCTGGCCGCGCTGGCCGCGGTGGCGCGCATCGTGATCCGGCGCAGTCTGCGGCCGTTGCGGGAGGTCGAGCGGACCGCGGCCGCCATCGCGGGCGGGGATCTGCATCAGCGAGTTCCGGTGCGCGGCACCGACACCGAGGTCGATCACCTCTCCCAGTCGTTGAACACCATGCTGACCCAGATCCAGCAGGCCTTCGCGGCCACCGAGGCCTCCGAGGAGGCGGCGCGGCGCTCCGAGGCGCAGATGCGGCGCTTCGTGGCCGACGCCAGCCACGAACTGCGCACGCCGCTGACCACCATCAAGGGTTTCTCGGAGCTGTACCGGCAGGGCGCGATCACCGATCCGGAGATGCTCATGGATCGCATCGAACGCGAATCCAAGCGGATGGGGCTGTTGATCGAGGACCTGCTCATGCTGGCCCGGCTGGACGCGCAACGGCCCGTGGAACGGCGGCCCCTGGACCTGCTCATGCTGGCCAGCGATGCCGTGCACAGCGCGCGGGCGCTGGCGGCGGCCCAGCGCGCGGACGGGCCCGAACGCAAGATCGACCTCGAAATCCGGCCCGGGCCCGGCACTCTGGAGATGCTCGGCGACGAGACGCGGCTGCGGCAGGTGCTGGGCAATCTGATCAACAACGCGCTGGTGCACACGCCCGCCGACGCCGAGGTGACGGTGCGGCTGACCCCGGCCGAGGACGAGGTGCTCATCGAGGTCGCCGACACCGGGCCCGGACTGGATCCCGAACAGGCCGAGCGGGTCTTCGAACGCTTCTATCGCGCCGACGCCTCGCGCAGCCGGGAGAGCGGCGGCACGGGACTGGGACTGTCGATCGTGCAGGCGCTGGTCGCCGCGCACGGCGGGCGGGTGTCGGTGACCAGCGCGCCGGGCGAGGGGACCACCTTCACCGTCCGGCTGCCCCGCGACGCCAGGTGATGCCGGGGGCATGCGACCCCGGCGGACGTCCTACTCGGGGACGTTGGCGGCGTAGCCGAGGTCGCGCAGGGCCTGCTTGATCATGGCCTGGGCCTCGTCCAGGGATTCCTTGCTGGGTTCCGGGTCGGCGCCGGTGATGTCGAAGTTGCCGAGTTCGAAGGCCGGGAAGACGTGCAGGTGCAGGTGCGGCACCTCGAGGCCGGCGATGAGCAGGCCCGCGCGCGGGGCGTCCCACGCGGCGCGCACCGCCTTGCCGATCTTCTGGGCGACCTCGTTCATGCGGGCGAAGGTGCCCGGATCGACGTCCTGCCACTGGTCGATCTCCTTGCGCGGCACGATCAGGGTGTGCCCCTGCGTGACCGGGGCGATCGTCAGGAAAGCGACGAATTCGTCGTCCTCCCAGACGAATCGGCCCGGCAGCTGACCGTCGATGATTGCCGAGAAAACAGAAGCCATGCTGGGGACACTACGCGGGGAAGGAGAGCCCCGCGTGAACGCACTACGGACCCCTACCGATTGCGCGGGCCCAGCCCTTTAAGCTGTCTGCCGTGCGCGTACTCGTGATCGGTTCCGGAGCCCGTGAACATGCCCTCGTCCTGGCCCTGCGCAAGGACCCGGCGGTGTCCGCGGTCTATGCCGCGCCCGGCAACGCGGGCATCGCCCAGCACGCCGAGGTGCGCGCGGTGGACGCCACCTCCGGGACGGAGGTCGCGGCGCTGGCGCAGGAGCTGAACGTCGATCTCGTGGTGGTCGGTCCCGAGGTGCCGCTGGTGCTCGGCGTGGCCGATGCCGTGCGCGCCGTCGGCATCCCGACCTTCGGCCCCTCGGCCGAGGCCGCCAAGATCGAGGGCTCGAAGGCCTTCGCCAAGGACGTCATGAACGCCGCCGGGGTGCGCACCGCGCACAGCGAGATCGTCGATCACCCGGGCGAATTGGATGCCGCGCTGGATCGTTTCGGCCCGACCTGGGTGGTCAAGGACGACGGGCTGGCCGCGGGCAAGGGCGTCGTGGTGACCGCCGACCGCTCGGTGGCCCGCGAACACGGCGCCGAACTGCTCGAGCAGGGCCACCCGGTGCTGCTGGAGTCCTTCCTCGACGGCCCCGAGGTGTCGCTGTTCTGCCTCGTCGACGGCGAGACCGTGGTGCCGCTGCTGCCCGCCCAGGACCACAAGCGCGTGGGCGACGGCGACACCGGGCCCAACACCGGCGGCATGGGCGCGTACACGCCGCTGCCGTGGCTGCCGGCCGAGACCCTGCGAGCGATCGTCGACGACGTCGTGAAACCCGTTGCGGCCGAGATGGTCCGCCGTGGCGTGCCGTTCAGCGGCCTGCTCTACGCCGGGCTCGCCGTCGGTCAGGCCGGACCCGCGGTCATCGAATTCAACTGCCGCTTCGGCGATCCCGAGACCCAGGCCGTGCTGACCATGCTCGACAGCCCGCTCGGCGAACTGCTGTACGCGACCGCCACCGGCACCCTCGACAAGGTCGCCCCGCCGCGCTGGAAGGACGGCGCGGCCGTCACCGTGGTGCTGGCCGCCGAGAACTACCCGGCCCGTCCGCGCAGCGGCGACGTCATCACCGGCGCCGAATCCACCGGCACCGGAGTCGAATCCGAGGTGCTGCACGCCGGCACCGCCCAGCGCGAGGACGGTGCGCTGGTCTCCGCGGGCGGTCGCGTGCTCGCCATCGTCGGCCAGGGCGCGGATCTCGCCGAGGCCCGCCGGAACGCCTACGACCGGCTCGCCGGAATCAAGCTGCCGGGCGGCCACTTCCGCACCGACATCGCCCTGGCCGCCGAAGAGGGACGGATCAGCATCCCCGGAACTTCAGCGCACGGCTGAGAGCCGTGTGCCGCTGGGCACGCGGACCGGCGGTTCCGGGCGAACCGATTTTGGGGGTACCCGGGGAGTTACCCCGGTCGGCACGAGATCAGTTGTCGCGCTGGCATTCGAACTTCACGCGCGGCCTGGCCTAGCCGACGATGATGCCGTGCTGGGCCAGCCACGGCTGCGGGTCCACGTGCTGGCCGTTGATGATGATCTCGAAATGCAGGTGCGGGCCGGTGGAGTCGCCCCGGTTGCCGATGCGGGCGATCTGCAGGCCCGCCGGAACCCGCTCACCGACCGACACCGAGAAGTCGTACATGTGCCCGTACACCGAGATGGTGCCGTCGTCGTGGCGGATGCGCACCCACAGCCCGAAGCCCTGCGCCGGTCCCGCGTCGATGACGGTGCCGGCCGCCACCGCGTAGATCGGTGAACCCAGCGGGGCCGCGATATCGATGCCCGCGTGGAAGGTGCCCCAGCGCGCGCCGAATCCGGACGTGAACACGCCCTTGGCGGGCAGCGCGTAACCGCCCACCCCCGGAATCACGAACCCCGGCGGCAGCGAGCTGTCCGGCGCGGGCGTCATCCATGGCTGCGGCTGCCCGGCCACCGCCGCCGCGGCCTCCGCCTTGGCGCGCTCCAGCGTGGCCGCCGCGGCGGCCGAGACCACCGCCTGCTCCCGCAGCCGCTCACCGTTGTTGATGGCGTCCAGATACCGCTTCGAGGTCTCCGGCGCGGCCTGCACCTGCAGCGGATACCGCACCGGAACCCGCAGCGCCACATCGGGACTCACCGCGGCATCGCTGGGAATCAGCCCCAGCGTCCCATCCGCGCTCGCGAACACCAGCACCGCGACCACCCCGCCGATCAGCACCCGATGCCGAATGCCCCACGCCCGCACCACCGGCCATCGCTTCCGCGCCTCGGCCCGCCCGCGGCGCGCCAACTCGACGGCCTCGGCACGTGACCGTGGCCGCTGCCCCCAGAGTTCGACCGCTCGATACCGCGCGATGGGCGCGTACACGCGCAGCCACGCCATGGCCTGTGCCACGAGCCGGAGGACCAACCGACCAGCCCGATTCAGCGCGTCCCGTACCGGAGACGGCTCGCTGACGGAGATCAGCTGTGATCGCACCCCGGGCGTATAGCTGTCCATCGCCCGAGACCCGCCGCGCCGCATCCACTTCCGCGCTCGCGCCTCGGCTCCCGGCGAGTCTTCCTCCAGTAGGGAGGGATCGTCATCCGCTTCGTCGTCTTCTGCGCGGAACGAGTCGTCTCGCCCCGCTCGAGCCGCTGTGGATTGCCGGTCGTGTCCGTCTTCGGACATGGCTGCCCCGTTGAGAGCGTCGGCCTTCTCGCTCACCGCGTTGTCCCGGTCAGCGAGATCACTGTCCACCGCTTCGTCGTCGGTGCGGGACCGCGACCGCGCACGGCTGCTCATGCGGTCGGTGGACTTCACCCGGGGGCCGGAGCTCGCTTCCTCGATGCCGGGGCGTGGTGGCGCTGGTTCGGTGGGCCGCCTCCGGAGGATGGTCCGGGCCAGGCGCTTCGGCGTGCGGCCGTCGGTGCGGGCGGGCGGGGTGGGCTCGGGTGGGTGTGGGTCGGCCTCCGGGGTGTTCCCGGTGGTTGCTGGTCCCCCCTGCACAGCGGCCTCCTCAGGCATTCGCACGACCGTTCCCGGACAGCCGGGGGAGCGGGTGCTCTACCGTCTGTCGGGTGCGTATCGAATCTCGCCGGTCGACCATTCCACCTTTCTACGTGATGGACGTCTGGAAAGCAGCAGCTGAACGGGCCCGGACACACGGAGATGTGCTGGTGCTGGCCGCGGGGCAGCCGTCGACGCCCGCGCCGGCGGCGGTGTTGCGGGCCACCAGGGCCGCGATGGACAGCGAATTGCTGGGATATACCGAGACATTCGGAATCCTGGCGCTGCGGGAGGCCATCGCGGAGCATCACCGGAGCACCTACGGGGTCCAGGTGGGTGCGGAGGACGTCGTGGTGACCACCGGATCCTCGGGGGCGTTCACGCTGATCTTCCTGGCGGCGTTCGATCTGGGCGACACCGTGGTGGTGGCGCGGCCGGGGTATCCGGCCTACCGGAACACGCTGACCGCGCTCGGTTGCAATGTGGTGGAGCTCGACTGCGGCCCCGAGACCCGGTTCCAGCCGACCGTGGCCATGCTCGAGGCGCTGCCCGAGCCGCCCGCCGGTCTGATCGTGGCGAGCCCGGCCAATCCGACCGGGACGATGATCGCGCCGGAGGAGCTCGCGGCGCTGGCCCGCTGGTGCGACGAGCACGGGACGCTGCTCATCTCCGACGAGATCTATCACGGGATCGTCTACGACGACACGGAGCCGACTTCTTCGGCCTGGGAGACCTCGCGCGAGTCCGTCGTCATCGGCTCGGTGTCGAAATATTTCTCCATGACCGGTTGGCGGCTGGGTTGGATGCTGGTGCCGGAATCTCTGCGACCCGCATTGCAGCGACTGGCTTCCAATATGACTGTGTGCCCGCCCGCTATTTCCCAGTTTGCGGCGGTGCACGCCTTCGGTGCGGAGGCGAAAGCCGAACTGGACGGTCATGTTCAACGCTATGCGGCAAATCGCCAGCTGTTGCTTTCAGGTCTGCCCAAACTCGGTATCACCGATCTGGCCCCCGCTGACGGCGCGTTCTATGCGTACGCGGATATCGCGCACCTGACCGACGATTCGATGCGCTGGTGCACCGAGGTGCTCGACCACACCGGCGTGGCGCTGGCCCCCGGCATCGACTTCGATACCGCAAACGGTCACCACACCGTTCGCTTCTCGTTCGCCGGAGCGAGTTCGGATATCGAAGAGGCACTGGACCGGTTGGAACGGTATTTGGCCTGATCTGCCAAGCGGATTGAACGCGGTGGGCAAAATGAACACAGCATCACCGATGACTGGCACGATTGCACCGTGACCACTGCGACGACTCCGAAAGGCGAACGGCGTCGCCAGGCGTTGGTTTGTGCCGCCGCCGAGCTACTGCTCGAAGGTGGCTTCGAGGCGGTACGGCACCGCTCGGTGGCGACCCGGGCGGATCTGCCGCTCGCATCGACCACCTACTACTTCGAATCGCTGGAGGATCTGATCGCCCGCGCGGTCGAATTCTCCGGCAATGCCGAACTGGAGGCCATGCGCCGGCGCGTCGGTGAGGTGACCCACCGCCGCCGCGGCGCGGAGGCCACCGTCGAACTGGTGCTGGACCTGTTGGTGGGCGCCGAGATTCACGACGAGGACGCTCGCGGCCAGCTCATCGCCCGCTACGAGCGTTCGGTCGCCTCGGCCCGCCACCCCGAACTACGAGAAGTCCAGCTACGACTACGGGCGCAGCTCGACGAGCTACTGCTCGACGTGCTGCGTCGCTCCGACCGGATCGTGCGCCCGGAACAGGCCCGCCGTCTGGTGGCGGTAGTCGATGGGGCGGTGGTGACCGCGCTCGGTGAACTCGACCCGCAACCCCGGCGCATGGCGCGGGGGGCGCTACTCGAGATCATCGACATCGTCGCCCCACCGGCATGACTCGGCCCAACTCTCGGGGACTCTCAGGGGCAAGCCCCTGAAACCCCATCCGAGAGGGCCTTCGGGGGACTCGGGGCGGTGTTGAAACCCCATCCGAGAGGGCCTTCGGGGGACTCGGGGCGGTGTTGAAACCCCATCCGAGAGGGCCTTCGGGGGACTCGGGGCGGTGTTGAAACCCCATCCGAGGGGGGACTCGGGGCCGGCGTTGAAACGCCATCCGAGGGGCGCTCGGGGACACGGGGGCGGCGCTGGAACGCTATCCGCGGGGGAAGAATTCCGGCTGGGTGGTGCTGGGGCAAACCGGTGGAAAACCGGCCGGTAAACTGGCACAACGTGACCTTTGTGCCTAACGTCCTCGCCACTCGCTACGCCAGTCCGCAGTTGGTTCATCTGTGGTCCCCCGAGAACAAGATCGTGCTCGAGCGGCGGCTGTGGCTGGAGGTGCTGCGGGCGCAGGCCGAACTGGGGGTGGATGTTCCGGCGGGGGTGGTCGAGGACTACGAGCGGGTCATCGATCAGGTGGATCTGAAGTCCATCGCCGAGCGCGAGCGGGTCACCCGCCACGATGTGAAGGCCCGGATCGAGGAGTTCAACGCGCTCGCCGGGCACGAGCACGTGCACAAGGGGATGACCTCTCGGGATCTCACCGAGAATGTGGAGCAGTTGCAGATCCGGCTCTCGCTCGAGCACGTCCACGACCACGGTGTGGCCATCGCGGCGCGGTTGGCGGAGCGGGCCGCGCAGTACCAGACGCTGGTGATGGCGGGCCGCTCGCACAATGTGGCGGCGCAGGCCACCACGCTGGGCAAGCGATTCGCTTCCGCCGCGGACGAATTGCTCATCGCGCTGACCCGGCTGCGGGAGCTGATCGACCGCTACCCGCTGCGCGGCATCAAGGGTCCGATGGGCACCGCCCAGGACATGCTGGACCTGCTCGGCGGCGACGCGGCCAAGCTGTCGCAGCTCGAGCAGAAGGTGGCCCGGCACCTGGGCTTCGCCAATGTCTTCACCAGCGTCGGCCAGATCTACCCGCGCTCGCTGGACCACGACGTGCTCTCCGCGCTGGTGCAGGTGGGCGCTGGCCCGTCCTCGTTCGCGCACACCATTCGGCTGATGGCGGGCAACGAGCTGGTCACCGAGGGCTTCCAGCCCGGCCAGGTGGGCTCCTCGGCCATGCCGCACAAGATGAACACCCGCTCCTGCGAGCGCGTCAACGGCCTGCAGGTGGTGCTGCGCGGCTACGGGTCCATGGCGGCCGAGCTGGCGGGCGCGCAGTGGAACGAGGGCGACGTGTTCTGCTCGGTGGTGCGCCGCGTGGCGCTGCCGGACGCCTTCTTCGCCATCGACGGCATGATGGAGACCTTCCTGACCGTGCTGGCCGAATTCGGCGCCTACCCGGCCGTCATCGACCGCGAGCTCAATCGCTACCTGCCGTTCCTGGCCACCACCCGCATCCTGATGGCGGCCGTGCGCGCGGGCGTGGGCCGCGAGACCGCGCACGAGGTCATCAAGGAGCACGCGGTGGCGGTGGCGCTGGCCATGCGGGAGCAGGGCCGCGAGCCCGATCTGCTGGACCGCCTGGCCGCCGACGACCGCATGCCGCTGGACCGGGCCGCCCTGGACGCCGCGCTGGCCGACCGCTCCGCCTTCATCGGCGCGGCCGAGGCGCAGGTCGCCGAGGTGATCGCCCAGGTGCAGAAGCTGGTGGACGCCAACCCGGAGGCGGCGCGCTACACGCCCGCCCCGATCCTCTAGGGACGCAACGACTCTGGATCTCGCCCCCGGCTCCTGAACGGAGCCGGGGGCGTTCGGGTCGGTAGGGAGTGGTCCGGAGGTCGATCGCCCGGGTCGCCCGGTGCCGCGGGCGGTTCGGCGGGGAGTTCTATGCTGCGGGCATGAATCCTTACACCATCTTTTCCGACATCGTCGCCGGTCGGGCTCCCTCGTCCAAGGTGTACGAGGACGAGGATGTGTTGGCGTTCATGGACATTCGGCCGGTGACGCCCGGGCATGTGCTCGTCGTTCCGAAGACGCCGGCGCGGAGCCTGGCCGAGCTGGATCCGGCGTTGGGCGGCAAGCTGTTTCAGGTGGGGCAGCGGATCGCGGCGGGCCTGCGGCAGTCGGAGGTGGGCTGCGACGGGGTGAATTTCTTCCTGGCCGACGGAGTGACGGCGGGCCAGGAGGTCTTCCATGTGCACCTGCACGTGATTCCGCGCACCCCGGGCGACGGGTTCGGGCTGCGGGCGCGGCCGACCACGCCGGCGCGGGCGGACCTGGATTACCTGGCGGGATCGATTCGGGGCGTGTTGTCCCGAATCTCCGGCGATTCATAGCCACTCGGCATTACCATGTGCGAACCGTCTGGTTTGCCAACGACACGCCAAGATCGCCGTAACCGGATTCCGCCGCGTCACAGCAGCCACTCGAGTTACGTTTGAATGCGATTGTGGTGGGCTGATGGAGGTGGGGCGTGCGTAAAAGATTCGTTGCCGCAGCTGTTTTGGCAATCGCTGCTGGTTTGCTGTACCCGGTGGCCGCGCCACCGGCCATCGCGCACGCGGGTGAGGTGGTCCGCGTCGATCAGCTGAGCGCTACCCGCTCGGCGATCTTCATCGACTCGGCGGCCATGGGCCGCACCATCCAGGTCCAGGTCCTGCATCCGGCCGGTGGCGGCGACCGCCCCAGCTACTACCTGCTCGACGGCCTGGATCCCGGCGCGACCCAGAGCACCTGGACCAATGCCACCGACGCGGAGCCCTTCTTCCAGGGCAAGAACGTGAACGTGGTGCTGCCCATGGGCGGGCAGGCCAGCTACTACACCGACTGGGCGGCCGACGATCCGCGCTTCGGCCGCTACAAGTGGGAAACCTTTCTGACGCAAGAACTTCCGCCCATCATCGACGGGTACTTCGCCGGTAACGGGGTGAACGCCATCGGCGGCCTGTCCATGGGCGGCATCGCGGCCTTCGTGCTCGCCGTGCGGCATCCGGAGCTGTACCGCGCGGTGGCGGGTTACAGCGCCTGCCCGGACACCACGATCGCCCAGGGCGCGATGGCGTTCTCGATCGCCAACCGCGGAGGCAATCCGTTCAATATGTGGGGCGGTCCGGCGGATCCCGCGTGGCAGGAACACAATCCGGCGGTGCTGACCGAGGCGCTGCGCGGCAAGACCATCTTCCTGTCCACCGGCACCGGCATTCCCGGTCCGCACGAGCTGGAGATCAAACCGCAGCTGCCGGAGAACATCTTCTTCGGCGGGCCCATCGAATTCGGCGTGGACGCCTGCGTGACGGCGTTCGAGCAGCGGCTGCGCTCGATGAACATTCCGGCGCGGGTGGAGCACTCGCCGGTGGGCACGCATTCCTGGTCGTATTGGCAGGACACGCTGCACGAGTCCTGGCCGACCATCGGCGGGGCGCTGGGCGCGTAGTCCGGACCGATTCGTACTGTCCGTCCCGAGTTGTCGGGGTGGCGCATCAAGCCCACTGGACGAATTCCGGTGAGCCCGGCTCGGATCGAGCCGGGCTCCCTCGAATCAGGCTCCGGGCCGGTTGAATTCGCCGTCCTTGGCCCCGGCGACGAAGGCTTCCCATTCACCCGGGGTGAAGATCAGAACGGGCCCGTCGGGGTGGCGAGAGTCCCGTAATCCGATGTTTCCACTGGCCAGAAAGGCGATCTCGACGCCGTCGGCATGGTCGTCGCCACGCCGCCAGACCGCGTCGGCGTCGATTGCGCGATTTTTCGCTTCCACTGTCGGCCTCCCCTGTACGGCACCAGCGGGTACTGGTCGGTGATGTAGATCGCACTCATAATGCCAGGGTTTGTGAGGGGTTCGGATCGGATATTCCATCTTCTGTCAGCGGAAGGAGGTATGTGGTGCGCACGCCATGGTCCCCGCAGCGGGCTGCTCCCATCTCCGACAGCTGTGAGGTGGTTCCCGAGAGATTCACGGTGGAGCTGGCTCACAGCATCCTGCGGATCCACCGAAGTTGTCCGACCGATCAGTGTGCTCGTCGCAAGGCCGCCGTGTTCTACCTGTACGACCAGCATCAGCACGCCAACGGCGCGCGGCAGCGACGGCTGCGCTGACCCTCAGATTGCGGCTCTTGTACGCCTCTTGTGCAGGAGTCGCATCACGATGAGCAGCACGAACGCCGCGATGTAGATCGCGAAACCCGCAGGTATGCCCAGGAACTGGACATAGTCGACACGATGCTCGGTCTCCCGGTAGTCGAGATCCCGGGCCGACGGGGTGAAGCTGAAGTCCGAGGTGATCTGCCGGGAGCCGGCGCGTGCTCTCGGGATCATCGCGGCGGATCGATTTCGCGACCGCCGGGTCGGGGGTCCGCGGCGGTGGCGCGCTACTAACGTGGACCCCATGGCTTTGGACAGTGGGAGCGCGACCTCAGTAACCGGCGCGGTGGTGGCGCCGATCGCCAAGCGGGTGCCGAAGGAGCGCGTGCACCACGGGGATGTCTTCATCGACGAGTACGAGTGGCTGCGGGACAAGGAGAATCCCGAGGTCATCGCGTACCTGGAGGCGGAGAACGCCTACACCGAGGCGCAGACCGCGAAGCTGGGCGCGCTGCGGGAGAGGATCTTCGAGGAGATCAAGGGCCGCACCCAGGAAACCGACTTGTCGCTTCCCACCCGGATGGGCGACTACTGGTACTACTCGCGCACCTTCGAGGGCAAGCAGCACGGCGTGCACTGCCGCTGCCCGATCGCCGACGCCGACGACTGGACCCCGCCCAAGCTGGAGGCCGAGGTCGAGATCCCGGGCGAGGAGATCGTCCTGGACTCCAACGAGCTGGCCGAGGGCCACGACTTCTTCGCGCTCGGCGCGTACTCCATCAGCCACGCCGGGGATCTGCTCGCCTATTCCGAGGACACCCTCGGCAACGAGCGCTACACGCTGCGCTTCAAGAACCTGCGCACCGGTGAGCTGCTGGCCGACGAGATTCCGAACATCGCCCCCGGCGCGACCTGGTCGCTGGACGGCACCCACGTCTTCTACCAGACCCTCGACGACTCCTGGCGGCCCGACAGCGTGTGGCGGCACCGCCTGGGCACCGAGCAGTCCGCCGACGTCCGAGTCTTCCACGAGGCGGACGAGAGCTTCTGGGTCAGCATCGGCGCGACGCGTTCGGAGCGGTACCTGGTCATCATGACCGGTTCCAAGATCACCAGTGAGAACTGGATCCTGGAGGCCGACAATCCCGAGGGCGAGTTCCGGGTGCTCATGCCGCGCCGCGAGGGCGTGGAGTACTCGGCCGAGCACGCGGTCATCGGCGGCGAGGACAAGCTGCTCATCCTGCACAACGACGTCGTGGACGGGGTGAAGGCGGTCAACTTCGTGCTGGCCGAGGCGCCGCTCTCGGACCCGTCGGACCTGACCGTCCTCATTCCGCACCGCGACGACGTGCGCCTCGAGGACATCGACGCCTTCGCCGACAAGCTGGTGCTCAGCTACCGCCGCGAGGCGCTGCCGCGGGTCGCGGTGTGGCCGTTGACCGCCGAGGGCTACGGCGAGCTGCGCGACATCGACTTCGACCTGGCCCTGTTCTCGGCCGGGCTGAGCGCGAACCCGGAGTGGGAGCAGCCGATGCTGCGGATGGGGCTCACCTCCTTCATCACCCCGACCCAGATCTTCGACTACGTGCCCGAGACCGGTGAGCTGCTGCTGCGCAAGGAGCAGGTGGTGCTCGGCGGCTACAACGCCGACGAGTATGTGCAGCAACGGGATTGGGCGATCGCCGCCGACGGCACCCGGGTGCCGATCTCGCTGGTGATGCGCCGGGACGCCGTCCCCGGCCCGAAGCCGTTGCTGCTCTACGGATACGGCTCCTACGAGGCCGCCATCGACCCGTACTTCTCGGTGGCGCGGCTGTCGCTGCTGGATCGCGGCGCGGTGTTCGCGGTGGCGCACGTGCGCGGCGGCGGTGAGATGGGCCGGCTCTGGTACGAGCACGGCAAGACCCTCACCAAGAAGAACACCTTCACCGATTTCGTCTCGGTCGCACAGCATTTGGTGGACACGGGGGTGACCGCGCCCGACCGCATGGTGGCCGACGGCGGCAGCGCGGGCGGCCTGCTGATGGGCGCGGTGGCCAATATGGCCCCCGGCCTCTTCGCGGGCATCCTGTCCAACGTCCCGTTCGTGGACCCGCTGACCTCCATCCTGGACCCGTCCCTGCCGCTCACCGTCACCGAGTGGGACGAGTGGGGTAATCCCTTGGCGGACAAGGAAGTCTACGAGTACATGAAGTCCTACTCGCCCTACGAGAACGTGACGGCGCAGGACTACCCGGCCATGCTGGCCATCACCGGCCTCAACGACACCCGGGTGCTGTACGTGGAACCGGCCAAGTGGGTCGCCAAGCTGCGGGCCACCAAGACCGGCGACCAGCAGCTGCTGCTGAAGACCGAGATGAGCGCGGGTCACGGCGGTGTCAGCGGCCGCTACGAGAAGTGGAAGGAAGTGGCCTTCGAATTCGCCTGGGTCCTCGACACCGTCGGCCTGGCGGATCGGTAGCAGGCAATCTCGTAGCTACCATGTGAACCGGCAATCGTTGATCTCCCTCGGAGAGGGGCGGATTCATGGTCGGTCACGTGGTAGCCACGGGCGCGGGTCGAGCGATGATGGACCGGCGCGGTGACCCACTGCACGGATTCATCCTCGGCCTGACCGGGAAACCGAAGCCGCGAGTGCTGTTCCTGGGCACCGCGACCGGTGACAATCCGGACTACACGGTCAGTTTCTACGAGACCTACAACTCCGACCGCTGCGCGCCGTTCCACCTGCGCCTGTTCCAGCGCGGCATTACCGACCTGCGCGAATTCATCCTGAGCATGGACGTGATCCACGTCGGCGGCGGCAATACCGCGAACATGCTGGATGTCTGGCGCCGGCAAGGCGTGGATGTGCTGCTGCGCGAGGCGTGGGAGAACGGCGCGGTCATGACCGGCGGCAGCGCCGGGGCGATCTGCTGGTTCCAGGGCGGCACCACTGATTCCTACGGCCCCACGCTCGAGATCCTGCCCGAGGGACTGGGTCTGCTGGCCGGCAGCTGCTGTCCGCACTACGACGCGGAGGATCAGCGGCAGCCGCTCTTTCATCGAGCCATTCAGAAGGGTGAGCTACCACCGGGTTACGCCATCGACAACCTGGTCTCACTGCACTTTCACGGTACGGAGCTGGTCGACGCGGTGAGCTCGCAGGCCCACGGCCGGGCGTGGCGGGTGGCCGCGGAGGGCGATCGAGTGGTCGAAACCCCGATTCCGGTAAGGCATCTGGTGAGCACGGGCGGCCCGGGGACGGGACCGAGCGCATGATGATGGCGATCGAGGGCCTGGTCGTCATCCTGGCGATCCTGCTCGGTGTGCGCACCGGCGGCGTCGGCATCGGCGCGTGGGGCCTGGTCGGATTGCTGGTGCTGGTCTTCGGATTCCATGTGAAGCCGGGCAATCCGCCGGTCGACATCATCCTCATCGTCATGACGGTGGTGACCGCGGCTTCGGTGATGCAGACCGTGGGCGGCACCGACTGGATGGTCCGCCAGGCCACCCGGGTGATCATGAGCCGCCCGAAGGCGGTGGTCTTCCTGGCCCCGGCCATGTCGTTCCTGTTCACCGTCGGCGCGGGCACCGGGTTCATCTACTACGCGCTGCTGCCGGTCATCTACAGCGTCGCCTACAACCAGAAGATGCGGCCCGAGCGACCGCTGGCGATGGCGGCCGTGGCCTCGCAGGCCGGGATTCTGGCCAGTCCGGTCTCGGCGGCCACCGCGTCGCTGGCGGTGCTGCTGGAGCCGCACGGGTTCGCGCTGGGCAAGATCCTGCTGGTGACCTGGCCCGCGTGTATCGCGGGACTGTTCGTCGCGGCGCTGGTGGAGACCCGGGTGGGCAAGGACCTGGCCGACGATCCCGAGTTCCGGCGGCGGCTGGCCGAGGAGCACATCAAACCGCCCGAGCCGGTCGATCTGGATGCGAAACTGCCTGCCGCCGCCCGTAATTCGGCGCTCATCTTCCTCGGCGGAGTGCTGCTGGTGGTAGCCATGGGACTGTTCTCCCGGCTGCGGCCGGTGGTGGGCGGGGACCGGCTCAGTGTGGTCACCACGATCGAGCTGGTGATGGGTCTGGTGGCGGTGCTGATCTTCCTGGTCTGCAAGGCCGATCCCGCCGAGGTGCCCAAGCAGTCCATCTTCGGCCCGGGCATCGTGGGCGCGGTCGCGGTGCTGGGTCTGGCCTGGCTCGCCAATACCTTTGTGGCGGAGAACCAGAAGCAGATCGAACACGGGCTGGGGCAGGCGGTCAGCGATCACAAGTGGCTGTTCGCGGTGGCGCTGGCGGTGGTCGCCATGTTGACCACCAGCCAGTCCAGCACCACGCAGGCGATCGTGCCGATCGGCATCGCGCTCGGGCTCTCGCCCGCGGTGATCACCGGCATGTGGCCCGCCTGCCAGGGCATGTACATCCTGCCCGCCAACGGCTCCCAGATCGCCACCGTCGCAATGGATCAGACCGGCAGCACCAGGATCGGCAGGTTCGTGCTCGACCATTCCTTCCAGCTGCCGAACACGCTGTTCATGCTCGTGGCGATCGCGATCGGGGTGCCGCTCGGCGCGCTGATCGGCTGAGGCGCAATCGGGATGAGCGCCACCCAGCGGTCGATCCGGTAGTTCACTTCTTGCCGGTCTTGGCCTTGCCCGGGGTCTTCGCCTTCTTGGCCGCGGACTTGGAAGTGGCTGTCTTGCCGTCGGTTTCGGGCTTGCGCACCGGCTTCGCCTTGGGCGTGGGCACCACCGCGTGCGCGTTGTGCGGGAACCCGCCCGCCTCTTCCCGCGTGAGCGAGCTCTGCATCGGATGCTTGCCGAGTACCTTCAGGCTGCGGTGCAGATCGGCGATCAGCAGATCGGCCATGTCGGTGGTGAAGCCGTGCCGCAGTACCGCCCGCATGATGATCTCGTCCTCGCGGTCGGCCGGCAGCGGGTAGGCGGCAATGAGCCAGCCGCGGGTGCGCAGCCGGTCGGACAGGTCGTAGAGGTTGTAGCTCTCGCCCGTGACCAGCTTCCAGGACACGGCGGTGATGCCGCGATTCGGATCGGCGTCGTGGATGAGTTCGAAGGGCCCGGCCTCGGCGATGCCCTTGGCCAGGTGCCGGCTCGCGGTGTAGATGGCGGTCTGCACATTCCGGTAGCCGGTGCGGCCGAGCCGGATGAATTCGTAGTACTGGGTGACGGCCTGCCCACCGGGCCGGGAGAAATTCAGATTGAAGGTGGGCATGTTGCCGCCGAGGTAGTCGACATCGAAGATGAGGTCCTCGGGCAGGTCCTCCTTGGTCCGCCAGATCGCCCAGCCCGCGCCCAGCGGCGCCAGGCCGGTCTTGTGGCCGGACGCGTTGATCGACTTCACCCGCGGAAGCCGGAAATCCCAAGCGATTTCGGGTGCGCAGAACGGGGCGAGGAAGGCGCCGCTGGCCCCGTCGACGTGAATGGGGATGTCCAGGCCGGTCTTCGCCTGCAGTTCGTCGAGCGCCTTGCTGATGCCCTCGACGTCCTCGAACAGGCCGGTGAAGGTCTGGCCGAAGGTGGGCACCACCATGATGGTGTTCTCGTCGCAGTAAGCGGCCACATCGTCCGGGTGCATGGTGTACCGATCACCGCGCAGCGGGATCTGGCGGATCTCCACGTCGAAGTACCGGGCGAACTTCTCCCAGCACACTTGCACCGGACCGCACACGAAGTTGGGCACGCCCTTGCCGCCCCGGTTGCGCCACCGGAATTTCGCCGCCAGTCCGCCCAGCATGGCGGCTTCGCTGGAACCGGTGGTCGAGGTGCCGAGGGTGCCCATCGCGTCGGGGGAGTTCCACAGGTCGGCGAGCATGTGCACGCAGCGCTGTTCGAGTTCGGCGGTCTGCGGGTATTCGTCCTTGTCGACGATGTTCTTGTCGAGGCATTCGTTCATCAGCCGCCGGGATTCGTCGTCGACCCAGGTGGTGCAGAAGGTGGCCAGGTTCATGCGGGAGACGCCGTCGAGCATCAGTTCGTCGTGGACGATCTGGTAGGCGACCTGCGGGAAGATCTCGTGTTCGGGAAAGCCGCGGTGCGGAGCCGAGCGTTTGATGCTGGACATCGCGAAGATGTCGTCGGGCTGAATGGTGCCGGTCATGGGGCCTCCGATCGAACGCACGGCGGTATTTGCCGTGTCGATGGTAGTCAGCCATCCAAGATCGAAACTGGTTCTGCAAGCTACCGTTTCGTAATCAAGAGATAGTTGCTGAAAGGTTACTATTCAGCACTATGGGCCATCGGAACGCCATCGATACCGGGGTGATCGTTGTTGCCGATCGGCTGCCCGCGGATCTTGCCGGGATATCAGGGTTTTTCGGTGCAATGACTGGAAAGGACCGGTGATGACCAGCACGATGTCCAAAGCGGGGACCGCCACCAAATACATGTCGTGGGTGACGCTCGCGCTCATGACCACCAGTTCGGTGGCCAGCCTGCGCGCCGCGCCCACCATGGCGGTCTACGGCCTGGCCTGCGTGTTCCTCTACCTGCTGCCCGCGCTGCTGTTCCTGCTGCCGACCGCCTTCGTGGCCGCCGAGCTCGCCTCGGGCTGGACCGGCGGCGTGTACAAGTGGGTGGGCGAGGGCCTGTCACAGCCGATGGGGTTCCTGGCGGTGTGGTGCCAGTTCGCCATGACCATCTTCTATTACCCGAGCCTCTTGGCTTATGTGGCAAGCACTTTCGCCTACATCATCAATCCGTCGCTGGCCGCCAACGGGCTGTACGTGGCCATCGTCATCATCACCATCTACTGGGTCGCGGTGTTCGTTTCCTCGCAGGGCACCAAAACCGTTGCGGGACTGTCGAGTATGGGCCTGATCATCGGCACCCTGATTCCGGGCGCGCTGCTGGTGGTGCTCGGGTTCGTCTTCCTGGGCCAGGGCAATCCGTCGGCCGCGCCCATGGACGCCGGGCACCTGTTCCCGGCCTGGACCGGCCTGGCCAGCCTGGTGCTCATCGTCAACAACTTCCTGTCCTACGCGGGCATGGAGATGAACGCGGTACACGTGTCGTCGCTGAAGGATCCGGGCAAGGAGTACCCGAAGGCCATGGCGCTGGCCGTCGGACTGGTGCTGATGATCTTCATCGTTCCGGCCGTGGTGATCAGCTGGGTGGTGCCGTCGAAGAACCTGAGCCTGACCGCGGGCGTCATGCAGGCCTTCGACGGGTTCTTCAACCACTTCCACATCGGATTCCTGACCCCGGTGCTGGGCATCATGCTGGTGGCCGCCGCGCTGGGCGGCATGCTCACCTGGCTGGCCGGGCCGTCCAAGGGACTGCTGCTGATCGGGCGCAAGGAAGGGTATCTGCCGCCGATCCTGACCCGCGTGAACAAGCATGGCGTGCAACAGAACATGCTGGTCGCGCAGGGCGTCGTGACCACACTGCTGGCGCTGCTCTACGCGTTCATCCCCGACGTGTCGAGCGCCTACTGGATCCTGTCGGTGATCACCACGCAGGTGTACCTGATCATGTATGTGCTCATGTTCGTGGCCGCGATTCGCCTGCGGCGCAACCAGCCCGACCATCCGCGCGGCTACCGGGCGCCCGCCCTGGTCGCGCTGTGCGGGCTCGGCACGGCGGCCTCGATTGCGGCGTTCCTCATCGGTTTCGTGCCGCCGTCGCAGTACGGCAGCGGCAATGCCCTGAGCTACGTGCTGCTCATCGGGGCGGGCATGGGTGTGGTCGGGCTGCTCGTGCCCTACCTGTTCATGCGCTTCCGCAAACCCGGCTGGAAGACCGACGTCCCCCAGGAGGCGCTGGCATGAGCGACGAGTACGGTTTCGAGGACGCGTCCGAGCGGTCACGCCGGATCGTGTACGTCTCGGTCGCGGTGGTGCTGGCGGCGCTGGCCGTCGCCGGGGTGATCATCTTCAAGCGCGAGCACCAGAGCGACGAGGCGCTGCGCAAGGCCGAGGTGCTGCACTCACGGCTGGTGGCAGCGGGATTCACGGCGCCGGATCCGCAGACCATCGCCGACTCGCTGGGCGAGGACGGCGGGCTGGTGTGCTCGAACCCGTCCTCCCCGCTGATCAAGGCCCGCTACGAGGCCGCCATCAGCAATGGCGCGACCGGACCGGGTGCCCGGCCCGTCATCGCCGACACCGACGTGTTCACCGCCACCGCGCTGGCCATCGAGACCTACTGCCCGGACAAGCTCGCCGCGTACTTGGAAACCACGGGTCATCTGAAGAAAGCTGACACTGTGAAACCCGATACCGCCAAGTGATCAGGAGGACCTCATGACCACAACCGCAGGGGTGCAGGAGGACTCGAAGGTGGCCGCGCTGCGCGCCGCCGTCAAGGAGCTCATGCCGCGTGCGAAAAGCGATCTCGCGCAGCTCGTCTCGTTCAAGTCCGTCTACGACGCCCGGCAGTTCCCGATCGAGGAGTGTGAGAAGACCGCGCAGTGGGTGGCCGAGGCGTTCGAGGCCGAGGGGCTGACCGAGGTGGCGCTGCACAAGACGCCGGACGGCAGCAATGCGGTGGTGGCGCGCAGCAAGACCCCGGCCGGTAAGCCGACCGTGATGCTGTACTGCCACTACGACGTTCAGCCGCCACTCGACGACGCCGCCTGGAAGACCCCGGTCTGGCAGCTCACCGAGAAGGACGGCCGCTGGTACGGGCGCGGCGCGGCCGACTGCAAGGGCAATATCGTCATGCACCTGACCGCGCTGCGGGCGCTGCGCAAGGTGTACGGCGACGACTTCCCGGTCGGGCTGGTGCTGGTGTCCGAAGGCTCCGAGGAACAGGGCACCGGCGGGCTCGAGGAGTTCGTGCCCGGCAATGTGGACCTGCTGCGCGCCGACACCCTGTTGATCTGCGACTGCGGCAACTTCGCGGTCGGCGTCCCCACCTTCACCCAGACCCTGCGCGGCAATGTGAACGTGGTCGTCACGGTCGAAACCCTCTCCGGCCCCATGCATTCCGGCATGTTCGGCGGACCCGCGCCCGACGCCCTGGCCGCCATGATCCGCCTGCTCGGCACCCTGCGCGACGAGCACGGCAACACCACCGTCGACGGGCTGCGCAACGACCAGGTCTGGGACGGCCACGAGTACTCGGCCGACCAATTCCGGGAAGACGCCGGGGTCCTCGACGGCGTCGACCTGGTCGGCGGCGGCAAGGTCGCCGACATGCTGTGGGCGCGCCCGGCTCTCACCGTGCTCGGCATGGACGTTCCCGCCGTGGTCGGTTCGTCCGCGGCCATCCAGCCCAAGACCCGGGCCCGGCTCAACCTGCGCATCCCGCCGGGCATCAAGCCCGACGACGCGCTGAAAGCCCTGACCGCACACCTGAAGTCGCACACGCCCTGGAACGCGAAGGTGACCATCGAGACCGAGGCCACCGGCTCACCGTTCGTCGGCAGCACCGACGGCCCGGCGCGAAATGCCATGGCGGCGGCCATGGAAGCCGCCTACGGCCGCCCCGCCACCACCGAGGGCCAGGGCGGCTCGATCCCGCTCTGCAACGTCTTCGCCGACCACTACCCGAACTCGGAGATCATGCTCATGGGCGTCGAAGAACCCAAGTGCCTGATTCACGCCCCCAACGAGAGCGTCGATCCCACCGAGATCGAGAACATGGCCCTCGCCGAGGCCCTCTTCTTGGCCTCCTATCGTTAGTCCAGGTCAGGCATAGTTTTTCGGTGTTTCGCCGCGAGGGCAGCGGGAGGCAGTGAAGTATGAACAGGTCGGATTGATCTTGATGAGGACATGTTCGCCGCAGTAAATCCCGCAGCTCGCGCCGTCGGGCGGTGCCCCGTCCTGCCCGGCGGTGCGGCCTCAATCTGGTCAAGATCGCTTGCATCGCTCGCAATTCGATAGCAAACTCGACAATCGGTAGTACGAAGACCCACAGCACGCCCGGCGACCGCTAGGAGAGCTCGTGTCCGTCTATCTGTACCGGTGGGGACGGTTTGCGTATCGGCGCAAGTGGATCGTGCTGCCCGTCTGGCTGGTGTTGTTCGCGGCGCTCGGCGCGCTCGGCGCGGCGCTGCAGAAACCGATGAGCAATTCCTTCGATATTCCGAATCTGCCGTCCGAGCGGGCCAATCACATTCTCGACAAGCATTTTCCGGGCATGTCACAGGCGTACAAGTTCGACGCGGTCACCGGTGTGTACGTGATCGGTGCGCCGACGGGCACCAAGCTGACCGACCAGGCCAACCGGCAGGCCGTCGACGCGCTGGTGCAGAAGCTGAACGGGCTCGACATCGTCGACCACGCCAAACCGCTCGTCGACCCGATCGCGGCGGCCGAGCAGATGGGCTGCCTCACCGGCGACCGCGCCTCCCGCGAGTTCGTGAACCGGTGCAGCAACGCGCCGGTGAACGTGCTCAATCCGACCGGGGCCGATACGGTCGCGGTGCTCAGCGTGCCGTTCACCATCAAGGACTTCGGGGCCATCACCGCGGACAACCGCAAGGCCGCCTACGACGTGGCCGACGAGGCCCGCAATGCCGGTCTGACGGTGGAACTCTCGGGCACCATCGCCATGGAACAGCAGCAGCCCAGCGGTAAATCCGAAATGGTCGGCATGGCCTTCGCCTTCGTGGTCATGATCATCTCCTTCGGCGCGATCGTGGCCGCCTTCGTGCCGATCATCACCGCCATCGTCGGCCTCGGCGCGGCCACCTCGCTGATCTTCCTGGGCACCTCGGTGATGGAGGTCCCCAGCTTCACCACCTTCCTGGCGTCCATGATCGGCATCGCGCTGTCCATCGACTACGCGCTGTTCATCGTGTCCCGCTACAAACACGAACTGGCGGTGCAGGATTCGCCCGCCGAGGCGGCGGGGGTGGCGCTGGGCACCGCGGGCTCGGCGGTGGTGTTCGCCGGTGCGACCGTGATCATCGCGCTGATCGGTCTGAGCATCGTCGGGGTGCGGTTCCTGACCTTCATGGGTCTCGGCGGCGCGATCGCGGCCGGGTTCGCGGTGCTGGTCGCGCTGACGCTCATGCCCGCGCTGCTGGGCGCGTTCGGCGGTGTGCTGTTCAAGCCGAAGCTGCCGCTCATCGCCCAGCACGATCCCGAGGACGACAGCGCGGTCACCAACGGTATGCGGGTGGCCAAGGCGATCGGCCGGGTGCCTGTGGTGACCTTGATCCTGAGCATCGTGGTGCTGGGCCTGCTCGCCGCGCCCGCCGCCCACCTGCAACTGGGCCTGCCCGGCGAGGACAGCCTGCCCAAGACGTCCACCGTCCGCAAGGCGTACGAGTTGCGCACGAACGGGTTCGGGGAGGGCAGCAACGGCGTGCTGCAGATCGCCGTCGACCTGTCGAACGTCGCGCCGGATCAGCGCGAGGCCGCGGTCACCGCGCTGCGCGACAAGCTCGCCGGATACCCGGACATGAACTACGTGACCGATCCGGTCTTCAGCCCCGACAAGGCGGGAGCGCGACTCGAGGGTGTGCCCAAGACCGGGCCCAACAACCAGGACACCAAGGACCTGGTCCGGGATGCGCGCGACGCCGAGTCGCAGTTCAAGTCGCAATACGGCATGGAATACGGAATCACCGGCACCACAGCCATTTACGCCGATATCGACCACGTACTGCTCGGCAAGATCGTGCCCTACCTGGCCATCGTGGCCGGTGCGGCCTTCCTGCTGCTGATCGCCGTATTCCGGTCCATTCTGGTGCCTTTGACCGCGGCGCTGGGCTTCCTGCTGTCCATGGCCGCCACCTTCGGCGCGACGGTGGCGATCTTCCAGGACGGCAAGTTCGGGATCATCTCCGAACCGCGGCCGATCATCAGCTTCATGCCGATTATGCTGATCGGCTTGGTTTTCGGTCTCGCCATGGACTACCAGGTGTTCCTGGTTACCCGCATGCGCGAGGAGTTCGTGCACGGCCAGCCGCCGAAGCAGGCCATGATCAAGGGCTACCACCACGGTGCGCGGGTGGTGACCTCCGCCGCCGTCATCATGATCTTCGTCTTCGGCTCTTTCATGATGGAGCCGGACGCCAGCGCCAAATCCATGGGCTTCGCCCTCGCGGCGGGCGTGTTCTTCGACGCCTTCCTGGTCCGCATGGTGCTCATCCCGTCACTGCTGGTGCTCATGGGCAAGTGGGCGTGGTGGATTCCGGGCTGGCTCAGCAAGATCGTGCCCGATATCGACGTCGAGGGCGCGCGCCTGCGCGAGATCCAGCAGCGGGAGGCCGAAAGCCGGGAAGCAGCGCTTACACATTGACAATGCAAGGCGATCTGTAAAGACTCTGGGCGTTCACGGTCATGAGCAGAGAGGCCCGCCGATGACCGATCACGCCCGGTCAGCACTCGAACTGCTGCGCGACAGCACCCAATTTAAGTGGTACGTCATCCCACTCCTGCTGGTCGTCATCTACGTTTACGCCGCCGAGGTCGAACGCCGGAACTGGAATGTCCTGTTCGCGGGTCTGGCGCTGTGGGGCATGGACTGGTTCAACGAGATCTGGAACTCGCTGGTCTTCCACGCCACCGGGCGCGCACCGGTCTGGGGTGCGAGCGGGCCGACGGCGTATCAGATCCTCATCGGCCTCAATATCGAGATCTGCTTCATGTTCGCCATCATGGGCGTCGCGGCCGCGAAGCTGCTGCCGCCCAAGGAGACCCGCATTCTCGGCCTGCCGAATCGGCCGGTACTGATCGCGGTGAACTCGGCGGCCGCCGTCGGTGTCGAGGTCCTGCTCAACAAGGCCGGCGTGCTCACCTGGGACTGGTCCTGGTGGCACGCCGGATTCCCGTACCTCATCTGGCTTTTCGGCTACGTGCCGTTCTTCGTCGCCTGCTTCTGGGTTCACGACCTGGCCACGGTGCGGGCGAAAGCCCTTGCCGTGGGCGCGATTCTGGGCATCGACGGGCTCGCCCTCATCGTCTTCGGATCGCTCGGCTGGTTGTAGCCGCTCAGAATTCGGCGTGATCCTCGGGTTCGATGATCTTGAATTCGGTATTCACCGGGCCCATTTCGTTCAGCCGACCGAAATAGATGCCCTGCGCTTCGGGCGCGATGATGCCGTAGTGGATGGGGAAGGCGATGGTGGGATTTACCGCCCGCAGGTAATCGACCGCCTCGCTGATCCGCATCCAGGGGGCGACCGCGGGAATGGCGAGCACGCCCACCGGGGTCGGCGGAACCCAGAGCGAATCGCCCGGGTGGACGAGTTGCGCGGGGTCCTCGGCGGTGCCGAGTTGGAAGACGGTGTTGTCGATGACCGGAATATCGGGATGAATCACCGCGTGCCGGCCGCCACCGCCGGTTATTTGGACATCCCCGACTTTTAGAACATTTCCGGCATGAACGGCCTCCCACGGCTCGCCCCGCTGCAGGGCGGTCTGGGGGTCGGACAGCAGCCGGGCCCGCGGATTGGCCTCGATCAGCGCGCTGATCCGATTCGGATCGATGTGGTCCGGATGCTGATGGGTGACCGCGATGGCGTCCAATCCGGTGATGCCCTCGAAACCGTGCGAAAAGGTGCCGGGATCGAAGAGGATCCGCGCGCCGTTCAGCTCCACGAGAATGCAGGAATGTCCGAAATGGGCTATGCGCATATGGCCACCGTAGCTCTGTACGAGCCGCCCGCGCCGGACTCTCGCCGAGCTTGGAGGTTCCGCTGTGTCGGGCGCCACAACGCGATTGCCCCGGCGACGTGGCGTCGGGTCACGCCAACTACGCTGAGCAGCGAACGAGCCCGGCTGCAGACCGCCGGGCCCCGCCCCACCAGCTGAGGAGCAACGCGTGGCACGTGTCGTGGTCGAGGTGATGCCGAAGGCCGAGATCCTGGATCCGCAGGGACAAGCCATTGTCGGAGCGCTGGGACGTCTCGGGCACCCCGGAATCTCGGATGTGCGGCAGGGCAAGCGATTCGAGCTCGATGTCGATGACAACGTCACCGACGCCGACCTGGAGAAGATCGCCGAATCGCTGCTGGCCAACGTCGTGATCGAGGACTGGAAGGTCGTCCGGCTGTGAGCGCACGCATCGGTGTCATCACCTTCCCGGGCACGCTCGACGACGTCGACGCGGCCCGCGCGGTGAAACTGGCCGGAGCCGAGCCCGTTTCGCTGTGGCACGCCGATGCCGACCTCAAGCAGGTCGACGCGGTCGTCGTCCCCGGCGGCTTCTCCTACGGCGACTACCTGCGGGCCGGCGCCATCGCCTCCATGGCTCCCGTCATGGGCGAGGTCATCAAGTCCGCCGAGCAGGGCATGCCGATCCTGGGCATCTGCAACGGTTTCCAGATCCTGTGCGAGGCGGGCCTGCTGCCGGGCGCGCTGACCCGCAACGAGGGCCTGCACTTCGTCTGCCGCGACCAGTGGCTGACCGTCGAGCAGACCGATACCGCCTGGTCCTCGCGCTACGAGAAGGGCGCGCAGATCCTGGTGCCGGTCAAGAACGCCGAGGGCCGCTACCAGGCCTCCGCCGAGGTGCTCGACGAGCTCGAGGGTGAGGGCCGGGTGGTCTTCCGCTACGCGGGCGGCAACCCCAACGGTTCGCAGCGCGACATCGCGGGCATCACCTCGGCCAACCGCCGGGTAGTCGGCCTGATGCCGCACCCCGAGCACGCCACCGAGCCGCTGACGGGTCCGAGTGACGACGGCCTGGGCCTGTTCCTGTCCGTGCTGGACAGCCTGGTCTCCGCTTAAATTCCATCCAGAATCTCGAAGTCGACTCCGCCCGCCCTGGCCAGCCAGGTCGGGCGGATCGCTTGATTGCCCTCGAAACCGACCTCGCCCCACGGGGTTTCGATGACGGGCCGGTCCGCGACCGCCCGTTGAATCCGCCGCACGTCCAGTGATCCGGCCAGCTCGGCCATGCCGCGCAGGGTGTGGATGGCCTCGTAGCTGGTATTGCTGAAATTGGTCAGCGTGGGCGCGAACCAGCCGTGCAGCTTGTGATACCGGTCCAGCCGCTCCCGGTCGTGCGGCCCGTTCACGAAGAACCCGGACGGCACGAACAGGTTGTGGTTCGCGCCGCCGCCCGCCGCCAGCAGCACGTTCTCGTCCACCGCCGGGCTCACCCGGACCTGGTGATCGGAGCGGCCGGTGCGGGAGAACTGCAGGTTGAAGCGGGCGACATCGGCCCCGACCAGCAGCACGATGATGCCGTCGGCTCGATCCAGCAGCGGGTCCTCGAGGAACCGCCGGAAATCGCGGGTTCCCATGGGCACGAACATCTCCAGGGCAATCAGCTCCGGATCCAGCAGCGCGGCCCGGACCGCCTGCGCGGTGCGCCGCGGCCACACGTAGTCGTTGCCGATGATCGCCCAGCGCCGCGCCTCGAAGGCGCGGCGCAGCCAGTCCAGCGCGGGCAGGATCTGGTGCTTCGGGTCCGCGCCGATCATGAACAGCCCGTCCGGCGTGGTCTCCAGGCCCTCGTGATCGGTCGCGAACAGATACGGCACCCGTCCGGCCGTCACCCGTTCCACCGCCCGCCGCACCGCCGAGGTGTGCCATCCGGTCACCGCGTGCACCATGCCGGTCGCCAGCAGCGCCGCGACTTCCCCGGCGACGACCTCCGGTTCGCGTCCGCCGTCAATGTGGGTGACGCGTAATTCCCTTCCCAGAATTCCGGATGCGGAGTTGATTTCTTCCATCGCCAGAGAAATGGCCGCCTCACAGGAGGGTGCGAAGATACCGCCGGGACCCTGCTGCGGAACTATGTTGATGATCTCGATGGTGTTCTCGGGATTCCCGTCAAAGGGGGACATGGGCTAACCTTCCCCTCGTTCAAGCGGTTTTCTGACGGGCGGGAAATATGGCGACAATTCTAGGTGGATTTTCCACCTTGCATGGAGCCCTCCGAGCGGCCGAACGGAGTTGGCTTCGTCACCTGGACGCCGCACTGTGTGCCAGGCGACTGACCGCAGATCAATGGTGCATGCTCACCAATCTGTCCGCTGACGTCGGCATCACCATGAGCGAGCTGGCCGGCCGCGCGCAACTGCCCCCGTCCTCGGCCACCCGGCACGCGGACCATCTCGCCGAGCGCGGACTCATCTTCCGAGTCGCCGCCGCCGACGATCGCCGCCGCATTCTCATCGGGCTGAGCCGGCGCGGGGAGGAATTGGTCGAGGAGGTGCGCGCCGAAGAGGCGCGAGCCGAGGCCGAAATGCGCCGCAGTCTCGGAAGCGACGATTACCTGGAGTTGGTGCGGCTGCTGGGCCGGGTCGCCGGAGCGCCGGTACCGGAGTAGCCGCGGCGCACTCCATGAGGGTGACCTGATCAGCGAAAACTGAATCAGCGTTGCTTAGGATCGTTCGCATGCCCGTTGCCGAGACCACCGCGACCGCTGCCGGACTGTGTGAATTCATCGATGCCTCCCCGTCGCCGTTCCATGTCTGCCGCACTGTCGCAGCCGAACTCGACGATCACGGCTTCACCCGGCTTTCCGAGTCCGCCCCGTGGCCCTCCAGTAGCGCCGGGCGCTACTACGTGGTGCGCGGCGGATCGCTGGTCGCCTGGGCCGACGGCGGACCGGGCGCGCCCACCGGATTCCGGATCGGGCAGGCCACTCCCTTCCGCGTGGTCGGGGCCCACACCGACAGCCCGAATCTGCGGGTCAAGCAGCACCCCGACCTGGCGGTCGCGGGCTGGCAGCTGGTGGGACTGGAACCCTACGGCGGCGCGTGGCTGAACTCCTGGCTGGACCGGGACCTCGGCATCTCCGGGCGGCTGTCGGTGCGCGACGGAAACGTGGTGCGGGAGCGGCTGATTCGCATCGACGAGCCGATCCTGCGGGTGCCGCAGCTGGCCATCCACCTGTCCGAGGACCGGCGCGGGGTGCAGCTGGATCCGCAGCGGCACGTGAACGCGGTGTGGGGGATCGGCGGCGAGCCGCGCTCGTTCATGGCCTTCATCGCCGAACGTTCCGGCATCGAACCGGACGCGGTGCTCGGCTGGGAGCTCATGACCCATGATCTGGTGCCCTCCAAGCTGATCGGACGCGACCTGGATCTGATCAGCGCGCCCCGGCTGGACAATCAGGGCACCTGCTACGCGGGACTGCGCGCCTTCCTCGCCGCCATCGCCGAACCCGGTGCGGCGGTACCGGTGCTGGCCATGTTCGACCACGAGGAGGTCGGCAGCCAGTCCGACCGCGGCGCCCAATCCGGGCTGCTGCCCACGGTTCTGGAGCGCATCGTGATGACCCGCGGCGGCGGGCGCGCCGAATACCTGGCGGCGGTGGCGGGTTCGGTGTGCGCCTCGGGCGACATGGCCCACGCGACCCACCCCAATTACCCGGAGCGTCACGAGCCCGCACACCGCATCGAGGTGAACGGCGGCCCGGTGCTCAAGGTGAACCAGAACCTGCGCTACGCCACCGATGCCACCGGTGCGGGCGCGTTCGCGCTCGCGTGCGCCCAGGCGAACGTGCCGTTGCAGCGCTACGTCCACCGCGCCGACCTGCCCTGCGGTTCCACCATCGGCCCGATGACCGCGGCGGGCACCGGCATGCCGACCGTGGATGTCGGCGCGGCCCAGCTGGCCATGCACTCGGCCCGCGAAATGATGGGCGCGGCAGACGTTCCCGCCTACGCCTCCGCCCTGGCGGCCTTCCTGACGCCGGAACTCACGCGCTGATCGGTGCGTCCGCTACCGGCCTCGGGTGGGGCCGGTAGCTCACCGCGGCGACCACGAAGATGGCGAAGGTGAACAGCACGTAGCTGTTGCCGATGAGCTGTTGCCACCAGGTCCAGTCGAGTTCGCGGTCGCTGTTGTGGGGGAGCAGCCACATCGGGCCGATGGCGAACATGACCACGGCCAGGCCGACCGCGCCCAGGAACCACGGGTTGCGGCGGCCGCGGGCGACGGCGTCGGCGGCCACCAGCAGCGCGGGCGCGATCCAGACCCAGTGATGCGACCAGGAGACCGGGGAAACCAGCAGTACCGCAGCGGCATTCACCATCAGGGCGGCCGCGTCCGCGCCCTCGTCCAGCAGCCGCTTCATCCACAGCGCGGCCAGGCCGACGGCGATCACCGACAGCACCAGCCACAGCAGCGTGGACATCTCGGTCGAATAGCCCAGGCGGAACACGAAACCCTTGATGGACTGGTTGCCCGCGTACCAGGGCGGCCCGATCCGGCCGGTGTCGGCGAGGGTGTGGAACCAGTACTGCGGCGAATCGTGCGGGAACAGCGCGAAACCCACCGCCACCGCGCCGATGGCCGACCCGACCAGGGTGATCGCGCCCTTCCAGTCCTTGCGCAGCAGGAAGTAGAGCAGATAGCCGCCGGGTGTCAGCTTCACCGACACCGCGATGCCGATCAGCATGCCGCGCGGCCAGAAGGTCTTGCGCGCCAGGCAATCCAGCGCCACCGCCGCCATCAGCACCAGGTTGATCTGCCCGAACCCGTAGGTCTCGCGGATCGGCTCCAGGTGCTGGGTCACCGCCACCGCGCCGATGACCAGCGCGAGCTTGGTCTGCCAGGCCAGGCTCGGCCGCAGCCGATCCAGCACCAGCCACAGCGTCACCCCGAGCGACGCGATGGACACCAGCAGCACCGCCCACTCGGCGACGGCCAGCGGCATGATCGCCAGGGGCGCGAAGAACAGCACGGCCAGCGGCGGATACGTGAACGGCAGCCCGATTCCGTAGACCGGCGGCATCGGACCGTAGATGTCCTTGCCGTCCAGCCAGGCTCGCGCGCCATTGCGATACACCTGTAGATCGATGTACCCGTGCCACTTGGTCAGCAGGCTGATCACCGCCGACACCGCGAACAGGGCGACCGAGAGCAACAGCAATTTCCGTTGTTGCTTGGTCAGCCCGGCGGGCATGGTCCCAGCTTTCTCGGTCGGATCCGCGACCCCGGATCGATCGTTCACCGGCTCAGAGTAGCGGGTACGCTCCCCCGCCTCCCCGCGACATCAGCGCCCGGTCGGGTGCCGTGTCGCGCCGTGCATGCGGCAGACGGCGAGGATCCGAAACCATTTCGGCCGTACCCAGGGAGTTACCCCGGGCGGCGACAAATCAGTTGTCGCCTTGGCATACGAGGCCAGTGGCCTCTACCACACCGAAGGGCGGGGTAAAGGGTTGAAATCGCAGGCAATTAGACTCGCATCGTATATCTCGCCGACTTCCAGCAACGCCGGCAATCGCTCTCGACCTGCCCGGCCGAAAGGACTCTGGTATTCCCGTGACCAGCCACGTCGACACGGTCAGCAACGCCGCGGCCACCTCGGACCACCCGCAGCCCTACAAGGAACTCGGCCTCAAGGACGACGAGTACGCCCGGATCAAGGAGATCCTCGGGCGTCGGCCCACGGACGCCGAGCTCGCCATGTACTCGGTGATGTGGTCGGAGCACTGCTCCTACAAGTCCTCCAAGGTGCACCTGCGCTACTTCGGTGAGACCACCACCGAGGAGATGAAGAAGTCCATGCTCGCGGGCATCGGCGAGAACGCGGGTGTGGTGGACATCGGCGACGGCTGGGCGGTGACCTTCAAGGTCGAATCGCACAACCACCCCTCCTACGTGGAGCCCTACCAGGGCGCGGCCACCGGCGTCGGCGGCATCGTCCGCGACATCATGGCCATGGGCGCGCGCCCGATCGCGGTCATGGACCAGCTGCGCTTCGGCGCGGCCGACCACCCGGACACCCGGCGCGTGGTCGACGGCGTGGTGCGCGGCGTCGGCGGCTACGGCAACTCGCTGGGCCTGCCGAATGTCGGCGGCGAGACCGTTTTCGACCCGTCCTACCAGGGCAACCCGCTCGTCAACGCGCTGTGCGCGGGCGTCATGCGGGTCGAGGACCTGCACCTGGCCTTCGCCTCCGGCCAGGGCAACAAGATCATCCTGTTCGGCGCGCGCACCGGCCTCGACGGCATCGGCGGCGTGTCCGTGCTGGCCTCGGACACCTTCTCCGGCGACGAATCCGGTTCCGGCCGTAAGAAGCTCCCCAGCGTCCAGGTCGGCGACCCGTTCGCCGAGAAGGTCCTGATCGAGTGCTGTCTCGAGCTGTACCACGCCGGACTGGTGGTGGGTATCCAGGACCTCGGCGGCGCCGGACTGTCCTGCGCCACCTCCGAACTCGCGGCGGCCGGTGACGGCGGCATGTACATCGAGCTCGACCAGGTGCCGCTGCGCGCCGCCAATATGACTCCCGCCGAGATCCTTTCGAGCGAGTCGCAGGAGCGCATGTGCGCGGTCGTCACCCCCGAGAACGTGGACGCCTTCATGGCCGTCTGCAAGAAGTGGGACGTCACCGCCACCGTCATCGGTGAGGTCACCGACGGCGAGCACCTGATCATCACCTGGCACGGCGAGACCGTGGTGGACGTGCCGCCGCGCACCGTCGCCCACCAGGGCCCGGTCTACGAGCGCCCGGTGCAGCGCCCCGCGGATCAGGATGCGCTGAACGCGGATTCGGCCTCCCGCCTGAACCGGCCGAAGACCGGCGACGAACTGCGCGACACCCTGCTGAAGATGCTGGCCAGCCCGCAGCTGTGCTCGCGCAAGTGGATCACCGAGCAGTACGACCGCTACGTGCGCGGCAACACCGTGCTGGCCGAGAACGCCGACGCCGGTGTCATCCGCATCGACGAGGAGACCGGCCGCGGCATCGCGCTGGCCACCGACGCCTCGGGCCGCTACACCAAGCTGGACCCCTACACCGGCGCGCAGCTCGCGCTGGCCGAGGCGTTCCGCAATGTCGCCGTCACCGGCGCGGTCCCGAAGGCCGTCACCAACTGCCTCAACTTCGGTTCGCCGGAGGACCCGGGCGTCATGTGGCAGTTCCAGCAGGCCGTGCGCGGCCTCGCGGACGGCTGTGCGGCACTGGGCATTCCGGTCACCGGCGGCAATGTGTCCTTCTACAACCAGACCGGCCAGACCGCCATCCTGCCGACGCCGGTCGTCGGCGTGCTGGGCGTCATCGACGATGTGCACCGCCGCATCCCGACCGGCCTGGGCACCGAGCCGGGCGAGACCCTCATCCTGCTCGGCGAGACCCGCGACGAGCTGGACGGCTCCATCTGGGCGCAGGTCGAGCACGACCACCTGGGCGGCCTGCCGCCCAAGGTGGATCTGGCTCGCGAGCAGCTCATCTCGGAGATCCTGGTCTCGGGTTCGCGCGACGGCATGATCTCCGCGGCCCACGACGTCTCCGAAGGCGGTCTGATCCAGACCGTGGTGGAGGCCGCGCTGGCCGGCGAAACCGCCTGCCGCATCATCCTTCCCGAGGGCGCGGACCCGTTCGTCACCCTGTTCTCGGAGTCGGCGGGCCGCGTGCTGGTGGCGGTGCCGCGCTCGGAGGAGACCCGCTTCACCAAGATGTGCGATGCCCGCGGCCTGCCGTGGGTGCGCATCGGCGTGGTCGACGACGGCTCGGACGCGGTCGAGGTGCAGGGGCAGTTCAGCGTGAAGCTGGACGATCTGCGCGCCGCCCACGAGGCCACGCTGCCCGCCCTGTTCGGGGCCTTCGAGCACTGAACCACTTCGGCCGACAGGCCGTGGACATAGTGAGAGCCCGCCGGTTCCCCTCGTTCCGGCGGGCTCTCGTCGTCCCGGTGGGGACAGCTCAGTTGATCTTGAACGGATCGTGTTCGGCCATCAGCTTTTCCATGCGGGCTTCGTCGATGCGGTGGGTGACCTTCGAGGATTCGTGCTGATCGCGAATGACTTTCGCGAGAGTGAAGGTGCTGCTCACCAGGAACAGCATTGCCATCAACAGGAATCCGCGCTGCCAGATGTCGAGGGGCAGGTAGGCGATGCCGAGGATCAAGGCGGCGAAGCTGATTCCGAAGGCGATCGTGGCCTGAGCCAGAAACGCGGTGGTGCTCTTGGTCTGTGCGCTTGGCGTGCTCATGGTGTGTGACTCTGTCAGCGGCAGGCCATGATCGACCGAGTACTACTACTCGAGCGGCCTAGGTAGTGCCGACACGCCGTCGCGATGGTCCGTCTCACAGGCCGAGGTCCCCGGATTCCAGCCGGTTGCGTCCATACTTGACGGGTGCCGGACCCCGTCGACACCCGGACACGGTTGCGCACGCGCGGCACCGTGCTCTACGCGCGTGCGGTGGTGGAGTATCGGAAGTCGTTCCGGCGCGGGTGGGGTCGCAAGGTCGCGGTGGTCGCGCGGCGGGCCGAGGAGATCATCGATCTCAATCACACCGGGCTGGTGGTGGCCACCATCTTCTTCGCCTGGTCGGTGACGCCGTCGCTGGTGCCGCGCGACTGGCTGTTCCAAGGTCTGATCTCCGGTATCAACGCCGCCATCGGGTATGGCGTGGGCTGTGTGCTGCAGTGGTTGTTCCGCAAATGGATTCGGCCGCGCATCAGGATCGCCACCCCGCCGGAGTGGGCGCGGTATCTGATGAAGGTCGTCCTGGTGGTCGCCTGCGTCCTGGTGGCCGCGCGCATGCTGGTGCTCTCCGCCGACTGGCAGCGCGAGATCACCACCCTCATGGACATGGAGGGCACCACCCGGGCCGCCTACTTGCGCACGGGCGGGCTGAGTTTCGCGGTCGGCGCGCTCGTCGTGGCGGTGTACCGCACGCTGCGGTCGGCCGTGCGCCTGCTGGCCCGGCTGCTCAGCCGGTGGGTCAAGGTGCCGCCCGCGCTCGCGCCGGCCACCGGGGCGCTGCTGCTGACCGTGCTCATCGTGACGCTGTTCAACGGTGTCGCCACCCGCGCGTTCTTCGCGGTCGCCAACTCCGCCTTCAGCGTGCGCAACGACAAGATGACCGAATACGCCGTGCAGCCCACCAAACCCGAGCGTTCGGGCAGCCCGGCCTCGCTGGCCAGATGGGAGACGCTGGGCTCGGAGGGCCGCTGGTTCGTCTCGCACGGACCCGACCCCATGCTGATCAGCGCCGCCACGGGAAGGCCCGCGCGCGAACCGATCCGGGTGTACGTGGGCCTGCAGTCGGCGGGCAAGGACACCACCGAGGAGGACCTGGCCGTCGCCGAACTCGAGCGCACCGGGGCCTTCGACCGCAAGGTGCTGGTGGTGGCCACCACCACCGGCACCGGCTGGGTGAACGGAGAGGCCGCGGCCGCCCTCGAATACATGTGGGGCGGCGACACCGCCATCGTGGCGTCGCAGTATTCGTATCTGCCCAGCGTGCTCTCGTTCCTCGCGGACCGGCAGAAGGTGGCGATCAACGGCAGGAAGATGTTCGACGCCGTCTACGCGCACTGGCTGCGACGGCCGCCCGAGCATCGGCCGAAACTGCTGGTGTACGGCGAATCGCTGGGCTCGCAGGGCTCCGAATCCGCCTTCGACGGCCTCGCCGACCTGCGCTCCAAGGTGGACGGCGCGCTGTGGGTGGGCCCACCCAACTCGAATCGCCTGTGGCAGCAGTTCGTTCAGCGCCGCGACCCCGGCACCCGTGAGGTGGATCCCATCTACGCCGACGGCCTGGTGGTCCGATTCGCCGCCACCGCAGCCGATTTGAACAAGCCCTCACCCGACTGGCGCAAACCCCGCATCGCCTACCTGCAGCACCCGTCCGACCCCATCGTCTGGTGGTCCTCGGATCTGATCTTCTCCCAACCGGATTGGCTGTCCGAGCCGCGCGGCGCGGACGTCTCACCCCAGATGCGCTGGTGGCCCTTCGTGACCTTCTGGCAGGTCGTCGCCGACCTCACCAATGCCCAGGGGGTGAGCGACGGCCACGGCCACCGTTACGGCTCCCTGGTCCTCGACGGCTGGGCCGCCATCGCCGCACCGCCCGACTGGGACCAGGACGAGTCCGAACGCATCCGCACCCAGATCGAACTCGCGGAAGCCTACGAGCGGGCGGTGAAGTAGCGGTGCTGACCACCGCTCGCGCGCTACTGCGCCCCGAACCCCTTACCGCTGTGGCGCTCCCACTGCTGTGGAGCAACCGCGTGCTACCGGCGCTCGACCTCGACATCCGCGGCCGCACCGCCGCCAACACCGCCTTCGCCGCCGCGTACACCGTCGCGTTCCGAGGTACGCCGAACTGGCTCTCACAGCGCGGAGCGCGTGCCGGAGCGATCGCGGCCGGGCTGGTCCTTTCCGGATACGCGGCGGCCCTGGCCATTCCGGCGACCCGCCGCCACCTGGCCGGTCTCGACGACCGCGGTCCGGCCGTCCACACCGTCGAATGGACCGCCCTGCACATCCCCGGCGGCACCGTCCTCACCGAGGAACTCATCTACCGCTCCACCCTGACCCCGCTGCTGGAACGCACCGCGGGCCGCCTCGGAACCTCCCTCGGCGCATTGGTTTTCGGCCTCTCTCATATCCAACCGGCTCGCGCCGCCGCCGACCCCATTGCGGCGACGGTCGCCCTCACCACCGGTGCGGGACTGCTGTTCGACCGGCTGCGCCGGCACACCGGCAGCGCCACCGCTCCCGCGTTGCTGCACCTGGCTCTGAACGCGGGCGGCGCGCTCGCCCCGCGACTCGCACGCCGCCCGGGCGTTCCGGCACCCAGCCTTCCCCGCCCGAGCGTTTAGGCCCCAGCCTTCACGGCGCACAGCGGCCTTTCCAGCATGCTTTTGGCCGGGATTCATAGCGAGCAGTGTGGATTCCGGGGCGAAAGCGCGCCGCCTCGTCGCCGCGAGCCCGACCTTGTCGGCTGACCGATCGGCGACGGCCGATGCCGCCGGTGGAGAGCGGTCGGGCCGGCCGGTCGTCGAACCGGCTGTCGCACGGCCGATCCGGATAGACGACCGGACCGCTCCACCGGTGTCGGCTCGGCGTTCGACTGTGCGATTCCGATCACCGTGACCGCTCCGGCTGAGTCCGCCCGGCGCGAAGAGGCGCACGACGTCCACTGGAGTGCGGGCCCGCGCCGTCGGCGGGCGGAGGTAGCGTCTGCGGCATGGCGCGACGAGGTGCGGTGGATCCGGCGGAGGTGCGGGCGGCGGTGGCCGCGGTGGGGGAGTGGCTGCGGGACGAGAGCGTGTCGAAACCCGCACGCACCGAGATCGCGGCGGCGGTGCGAGGGACCGCGCGGGCGATGGCGGCGGATGCGCCCGGGCATTCGGTGGAGGTGCGGGTGCCGCCGTTCGTGGCGGTGCAGTGCATCGAGGGGCCCCGGCATACGCGGGGTACGCCGCCGAATGTGGTCGAAACCGATGCGCGGACTTGGTTATTGCTGGCGACCGGGCTGCTGGGGTTCGACGACGCGGTGGAATCCGGGGCGTTGAACGCGTCCGGCAGCCGAGCGGGCGAGGTCGCGCGCTGGCTGCCGGTGGTGCCGCTGTGAGCTCTGCCGGTCGTGCGGCCGTGCGCTAGGCGTCCGCGGGTTTGGCGTGCTTGCCGGTGCCGGCGTCGGTGTTGACGGGCTTGCGCTCCAAGCCCTTCCGGTCGTAGAAGCGGGTGATGAACAGGCCGAGGACGACGCCGATGGCCAGGCCGAGGACCGCCATCCAGAGGCCGCGGGTCAGGCCCGCCTGCCCGTTGCCGTTGAAGTAGAGGATCGAGCGGGTGCCCAGGAAGACCTGGTGCATGGGCTCGAACTTGGCCAGCCAGCCGAAGTACTTGGGGGTCGCCTCGATCGGGATGGTGCCGCCCGAGGAGGGCAGGCCCAGGATGATGAAGACGATGATGTTGATGATCAGGCCGGAGGTGCCGACCGCGGCCAGCACCGCCGTGCAGGTGAAGCCGACCGCGATGATCACGAAGGCGCCGTAGAGGAACAGCAGCAGCGGCTTGTCCAGCGGCATGCCCAGGATCTTCGCGATGAGCAGGTACGCGCCCGAGACCGCGCACGCCATCACCGTGACCGCCGACCACTTGATGAGCAGCGTCTTCAGCCGTGAGATCGACGCGCGCGGATAGTGCACGTACCACGGACCCCACTCGGTCGGCAGGAATCCGAGGGCCGAGTCGATGAGCTGATGGATGATCATCGCCCCGACCATGCCGATCAACAACAGCAGCAGGCTGTAGAAGAACGCGGTCAGCCCCTCGCCGGAACCGCCCGGCAGCGGCCGGAATTGGTCGACCACGATGTTCAGCGGCTGCGCCAGCACCAGCCGGGTGGCCGCCGACAGTTCGGTCGGGGGTGCGCCGGGCGGCGGGGCCAGTTGCTTCTTCACCGTGTCGGTCAACTGCTGACCGACCTGGGTGTTCACCTGGGTGAGGGCCTGCTCGCCGAATTTCTGCACCACCGCGGTGGCGAACGCGCCGGTGCGCGGATTGGTCTGCAGGGTCAGCACCGGCTTGGTGATATCGCCGGGCACCACGCTGCCGACGCCGAGAATGCCGAGCCGCTTGGAGAAGTCGCTCGGAATGATGATGGTGCCGTATACCTGTGCCGACTGCATCTGCAGCTGCGCCTCGTTGATGCCCAGCACCCGCAGATCGATCTTGTCCGACGGCACCGCCTTCTGCAGTCCCTCCGACACCTGATCGCCGAAGTTGACGTGCTGGACCTGATCGCCGTTCTTCAGATCGTCGCCGACATCCTGATTCACCAACGCGATCGGGAAGTCGTGCAGGTTCTGCTCCGGATCGACGACATAGTCGAGGTACATCACGCCCAGCAGCGACGCCAGCAGGGTGACGACGACAATGGGGAATGCCCACCTGATCGGGCTCAGGTGCCTACGTCGTGGACTGGTTTCCGCACCGCCGGTGCTCTCCGTGCTCGCCACGGACGAACGCTAACAGCAAACCGCCTGCCATCCCGGTTATCCCAACGGTGGGTTGCCTTGCGGTTACCCGTAGAATGGCCAACGCCCCCAGCCCGCCGAACAGGGAGCAAACGGTGACTCTCCCCTCCGCCGCCACCACCCCCGACCAGGACGAGAACGAACCGCGCGAAGAGTGCGGTGTTTTCGGTGTCTGGGCCCCGGGCGAGGATGTGGCCAAGCTCACGTACTACGGACTCTACGCCCTGCAGCACCGTGGTCAGGAGGCGGCGGGCATCGCCGTCGCCGACGGTTCGCAGGTGCTGGTCTTCAAGGATCTCGGCCTGGTGAGCCAGGTCTTCGACGAGCAGACCCTGGCAGCCATGCCCGGCCACGTGGCCGTCGGCCACTGCCGCTACTCCACCACCGGGTCCACCACCTGGGAGAACGCCCAGCCGATCTTCCGCACTACCGCGGTCGGTACCGGACTCGCGTTGGGCCACAACGGAAATCTCGTGAACACCGCCGAATTGAGTACGCGGGCACGGGAACTCGGACTGGTCACCGGCCGTCTGGCGGGCACCGTGGCCGCGACCTCCGACTCCGACGTGATCACCGCGCTGCTCGCGCACGCGGCCGCCGACAAGAGCATCGAGCAGGCCGCCATGGAGCTGCTGCCGACGCTGCGCGGGGCCTTCTGCCTCACCTTCATGGATGAGCACACCCTCTACGCCGCCCGCGATCCGCACGGCGTGCGCCCACTATGCCTGGGCCGTCTGGATCGAGGCTGGGTGGTTGCCAGCGAGACAGCCGCTCTCGACATCGTGGGCGCATCCTTCGTGCGTGAGATCGAGCCGGGCGAACTGCTGGCCATCGATGCCGACGGGGTGCGCTCGCTGCGTTTCGCCAACCCGACGCCCAAGGGTTGCGTCTTCGAATTCGTCTATCTGGCCCGGCCCGACTCGACCATCTCGGGTCGTTCGGTCCATGCCACCCGCGTGGACATCGGCCGCCGCCTGGCCGCCGAGCATCCGGTCGAGGCCGACCTGGTCATCCCGGTGCCCGAGTCCGGCACCCCGGCCGCGGTCGGTTACGCGCAGGGTTCGGGCGTGCCCTACGGCCAGGGTCTGATGAAGAACGCCTACGTGGGCCGCACCTTCATCCAGCCCAGCCAGACCATCCGCCAGCTCGGAATCCGGTTGAAGCTCAACCCGCTTCGCGAGGTCATCCGCGGCAAGCGGCTCATCGTGGTGGACGACTCCATCGTGCGCGGCAACACCCAGCGGGCCTTGATCCGCATGCTGCGCGAGGCGGGCGCATTGGAGATCCACGTGCGCATCGCCTCGCCGCCGGTCAAGTGGCCCTGCTTCTACGGCATCGACTTCGCCTCGCGCGCGGAGCTGATCGCCAATGGCGCGGGCCCCGACGGCATCGAGGGTGAGAGCCTCGATGACATGGTGGAGGGCGTGCGCCGCTCCATCGGCGCGGACAGCCTCGGGTACATCTCGCTCGACTCCATGATCGCCGCCACCGAGCAGCCGCGTTCGCGACTGTGCGCCGCCTGCTTCGACGGCGACTACCCGATCCCGCTGCCGGTCGAGTCGGCCATCGGCAAGAACGTGCTCGAGGGCATGCTCACCGGGTCCACCGAGGCCGAGCTGCTGGCCGACAACGCCAACGCCTCGGCGCTGAGCCGCCCCTAGGCGCAAACGCCCCGAGCGTAAGAACTTTCGGTGCCCGTCCGCGTATCGCGGACGGGCACCGCGCTTTTCCGGGCCGAGGGGGGAAATGTTGTGGCGCAGTTGCGCCATCGGCGTGTGCGCGCGTTTGGCGCAAAAAATGTACCGATTGTCCAGAAACGCAACGCGGCGGTTATAACCGGTCGATACTGTGCCCAGCCAAAGGATGTCCACCGCGGCGCGGCGGGCCTAGACCCGGCCGCTTGCGCTGCGTTTCGAGAGCAGGGCAGTACATGCGCGCGAAAAGAGTTGCGGCAGTCGGGTTCGCCGGACTAGCCGTCTTTGCCATAGCCGGATGCGGTTCCGGCAAGACCGGCGGAGGAGGTGGGGAAGCGGGAATCCTGGTCGGCACCACCGACAAGGTGACCTCACTGGATCCCGCCAAGGCCTACGACAATGGTTCACTGCTGGCCGAAACCCAGGTCTACCAGTTCCTTTTGAACTTCCCCGCCGGCGACGCCACCCCGAAGCCGGACGCGGCCGAGAAGTGCGCGTTCACTTCCCCGACCGTCTACAGCTGCACGATGAAGGCGGGACTGAAGTTCGTCAACGGTGACCCCCTCACCGCGCAGAGCGTGAAGTTCTCCTTCGACCGCATGGTCAAGATCGACGATCCCCAGGGCCCGAAGGCCCTGCTGGACAACCTCGATCACACCGACGCCCCGGACGACAAGACGGTCAACTTCACCCTGAAGAAGGCCAACGACCAGACGTTCCCGGCCATCCTGCCGACCCAGGCGGCGGCCATCGTGGACGAGAAGGTCTTCCCGGCCGACAAGGTGCTGGCCGACGAGGACATCGTGAAGGCCAAGCCCTTCTCGGGCCCCTACACGATCTCCAGCTACGACAAGAACAAGCTGGTCGAGTACAAGGCCAATCCGGATTACAACGGCCTGTTCGGCAAGCCCAAGACCGACACCGTCACGGTGAAGTACTACGCCGAGGCGTCGAACCTGAAACTCGATGTGCAGCAGGGCAATATCGACGTGGCCTGGCACACGCTGTCCCCGACGGACCTGGATTCGCTCAAGACCAGCGACAAGGTGACCGTGCATCAGGCGCCCGGTGGTGACACCCGCTACATCGTGTTCAATCTGAACACCCAGCCCGGCGGCAATCCTGCCCAGAAGCTGGCCATTCGCAAGGCCGTCGCCACCGCCGTCGATCGCGACGCGCTGGCCAACGACGTCTTCAAGGGCACCTGGTCGCCGCTGTATTCGCCGGTGCCCAAGGGTGTTCCGGGCGCGACCGAGGCGCTCAAGGACATCTACGGGGCCAAGCCGAACAAGGACGCGGCCGCCAAGTTCCTCGCCGACGCCGGCGTGGCGACTCCGGTCGAGCTGAGCCTGCAGTACACCACCGAGCACTATGGCGCGGCCAGCTCGGAGGAGTACGCCGCGATCAAGAACCAGCTCGAGGCCACCGGTCTGTTCAAGGTGAACCTGCAGTCCACCGAGTGGGTCGCCTATCAGAAGGCGCGGTCCTCCGACGGTTACCCGGCGTTCCAGTTCGGCTGGTTCCCGGACTACCCGGACGCCGACGACTACCTGCGGCCCTTCTTCACCGAGGACAACTTCCTGCGCAACCACTTCGGCGATCCGAAGATCACCGCCGAGCTGAACGCCGAACTGACCGAGGGTGATCCGGCCAAGCGGGCCGCGGTGCTGGCCACCCTGCAGCACGACCTGATGGCGGACTTCCTGCCCATCGTGCCGCTGCTCACCGGTAACCAGATCGCGGTCGCGGGCAAGAACGTGCAGGGTGTGGACTCGACCCTGGACCCGTCCTCGAAGTTCCGATTCGGGGTGCTCAGCAAATAGACGGCAGAAGGCCCGCTCGGCGAGAGGGGCGGGCCTTCTGTTGGTAGTTATGCACTGTCTCTGGAATCTATTCAGTAGACAGAAAAATTTGCCGAAGTTTTGCCTGGTTATAACCAGTTTCGGCGACGCTCGATTTATTCATGTGTCCAAAAGCAACACGCTGGCAACAAACCGTCATTACGGTGCGCCAGGACACATCAAGCTATGGCGGTGCATGTCCGCGATCCGGACCAACACCGCCCGAAGTTCGAGAGTTGAGCACTATGGGTTCGAAGACGAACCGGGCGAGGACCTTCGCCGCGGTCGGCATGGCAGGTATCGCACTCGTCGCCGCGGGTTGCGGCTCGGGACGAACCGGGGACGGGGGCAGCGGCGGGGGAATCACGGTCGGCACCACCGACAAGATCTTCTCGCTCGACCCGGCACTCGCCTATGACAACGGCTCGCTGCAGGCGGAGACCCAGATCTACCAGACCCTGCTGAACTTCGCGCCCGGCAAGACCGTGCCCGAGCCGGACGCCGCCGAGAAGTGTGGCTTCACCTCCCCGACGGTCTACAGCTGCACGGTCAAGGCCGGTCTGAAGTTCGCCAACGGGAACCCGCTCACCGCCAAGAGCGTGAAGTTCTCGTTCGACCGCATCCTGAAGATCAACGACCCCAACGGTCCCGCGTCGCTGCTGGGCAATCTGGCGAGCACCGACGCGCCCGATGACCGGACGGTCAACTTCACGCTGAAGGTCGCCAACGATCAGACCTTCGCCTCGGTGCTGCCCAGCCAGGCCGGAATCATCGTGGACGAGAAGAGCTTCCCGGCGGACAAGGTCCTCCAGGACGAGGACGTGGTCAAGACCAACGCCTTCTCCGGGCCGTACACCATCACCAGCTACGAGAAGAACAAGCTGGTCGATTACAAGGCCAACCCGGGATACAACGGGCTGTTCGGCAAGCCCAAGAACGACGGCGTCTCGGTGAAGTACTACGCCGAGATGTCCAACCTGAAACTCGATGTGCAGAACGGCAATATCGACGTCGCCTACCGGAGCCTGAGCCCCACCGACGTCGACTCGCTGCGGAACGACAGCAAGGTCACCGTGCATGAGGGGCCCGGTGGAGAGCTGCGCTACATCGTTTTCAACATGAACACCATGCCCGGCGGCACCCCCGCCCAGAAGCTGGCCGTGCGCAAGGCCGTCGCTTCCAGCGTGGACCGCGAGGCGCTGGCCACCGGCGTCTACAAGGGCACCTACAAGCCCGCCTACTCCTCGGTCGTGCCCGGCGCCACCGGCGCGACCGAGCCGTACAAGGACCTCTACGGTGCCAAGCCGAACAAGGACGCCGCCGCCAAGTTCCTCAGCGATGCCGGGGTCGCCACCCCCGTCACGCTGAACCTGCAGTACAACTCCGACCACTACGGCGGCTCCAGCTCCGAGGAGTACGCGGCCATCAAGAACCAGCTCGAAGCCACCGGGCTGTTCAAGGTGAATCTGCAGTCCACCGAATGGGTTTCGTATCAGGATGAACGGGTGAAGGACTCCTACCCGCTCTACCAGTTCGGCTGGTTCCCGGACTTCCCGGACGCCGACAACTACCTGACCCCGTTCTTCGCACCGAACAACACGCTGCAGAACCACTTCGAGGATCCGCAGATCAACGCGCTGCTCACCGCGGAGACCACCGAACCCGACGCCGCCAAGCGTGCCGAGATCCTGAAGAAGGTGCAGTTCTCGCTCGCCAACGACCACCTGCCGATGCTGCCGCTGCTGGCCGGAACCAATATCGCGGTCGCGGGCAAGAACGTCCAGGGCGTCGCCGACACCCTCGACCCCACCTTCAAGTTCCGCTTCGGTGTGCTGAGCAAGTGACGGCCATCGAGGAGAAGGGCGCGCTGGTTCCGGCGCGCCCCGAGGGAAAGCGATCGCGCGGCAGCAATTCCCGCTACGGCGCGCTGCTGCGCTACCTGGGGGTGAGGGCACTGCTCATCATCCCGACCACCTGGATCCTGGTCACCCTGGTGTTCTTCCTCATGCGCGTGATCGGCGACCCGATCAGCGCCGCCATGGGCGGACGCCTCAGCCCCGAGCAGATTCGGGAACGCAAGGAGGCGGCCGGGCTCAACCGGCCCATCCTGACCCAGTACTGGGAGTACCTGTCCGGGCTGCTGAAAGGCGATTTCGGCCGCTCCCAGGACAATCGGGCGATCAGCGACGTCATCGTCACCTATGGCGCGGCCACGCTCGAGCTCGTGTTCTGGTCGCTCATCGTGGCCTTCGCGGTCGGCGTGCCGCTGGGCAGATACGCGGCCACCAAACGGGATTCGGCTCGCGATGTGAGCCTGCGGCTGTTCGCCATCCTGGTGTACGCCGCACCCGTGTTCTTCGTCGGCCTGCTGCTGAAGCTGATCTTCTCGGTCAAGCTCGGCTGGCTGCCCGTTGCCGGACGGGCCAGCACCAATGTCGAGCTGCAACTGCAGCACGTGTCGCCGAAGACCAACATCATGATCGTGGACGCGATCCTGTACGGCGACACGAGTTACATCGTCGACGTGCTCAAACACGCTGTGCTGCCCGCGATCGCGCTCGGTCTGCTCACCGCGGGCGTGTTCCTGCGCCTGGTGCGGATCAACCTGATCCAGACCCTGCGCTCCGGATACGTCGAGGCCGCTCGCGCGCGCGGTCTGTCCGACCGCGTCGTCACCGGGCGACATGCCTTCCGCAATGCCCTGATTCCGGTCGTGACCGTGATGGGCATGCAGATCGCCATGATGCTCGGCGGCGCGGTGCTCACCGAAACCACCTTCGAATGGAAGGGATTGGGCTACCAGCTCGCCTCCTACCTGCAGGCGCGGGACTTCGTGGCGGTGCAGGGCATCGTCGCGTTCATCGCCATCGTGGTGGCGGTCATGAGCTTCCTGGTGGACCTGATCGTGGCAATGATCGACCCGAGGGTGAGGTTCTGATGACCGTCATCGAAACGGGCGTCGAAGCGCCCGTCCCGCCCACCCGCAACAAGTGGCGCATCCCCGGAATGGCGTTGGTGCGCATGACCTCCGGGCTGCAGCGGTTCACGTTGCTGCTGGGGCTCGCGCTGGTGGCGGGCTTCATCCTGGTCGCCGTGTTCGCGCCGCTCATCGCGCCCTACGGGTTCGCGCAGAGCACCGCCGACGGCGTCGATTTCGTGCGCCAGCAAGCGCCTTCGGCGGCGCACTGGTTCGGCACCTCGGTGCGCGGCGAGGACGTGTTCTCCCGCGTCATCTTCGGTGCGCGCACCGCGTTGTCGGTCATCGCCGTGTCGCTGGTGCTGTCGCTGTTCGTCGGCGTGCCACTGGGTTTGGTGTCCGGCTACCTCGGCAGCTGGGTGGACCGCATCCTGGTGCTGTTCATGGACGCCATGTACGCGTTCCCGTCGCTGCTGCTGGCCATCGTGGTCTCGATCGTGGTGTCGGGCGGGCAGTCGTCGAGCTTCGGCGGCATCCTGTCCGCGGCCATCGCGATCACGGTCATCTTCGTGCCGCAGTACTTCCGGGTGGTCCGCAATGCCACCATCTCGGTGAAACAGGAACCGTACGTGGACGCCGCGCGGGTCACCGGCGCGTCCACCGCGCGAATCCTCTACCGGCACATCCTCGCCAACGTCACCCAGTCGCTGCCCGTGCTGATCACGCTCAACGGCGCGGAAGCGATCCTGACGCTGGCGGGCCTGGGCTTCCTCGGTTTCGGCATCGAACCGACCCAGGCCGCCGAATGGGGCTACGACCTCAACAAGGCGCTTTCCGATGTGTCCAACGGGATCTGGTGGACCGGCGTGTGGCCCGGCGTCGCCATCGTGCTGGTCGTGCTCGGCATGACCTTGGTCGGCGAGAGCCTCAACGAGGTCCTCAACCCGCTGCTCCGTACCCGCCGCGCCGCCACCGCACCCGCGGCCGAACCCGCTCCCGAGACCGCGAAGGAGGCAGGCGATGCCTGATCCCGTGCTGTCCTTCGAGGCCCTGACCGTCACCTTCGCCACCGACGCCGGGGCGGTCACGGCCGTGAAAGACGTTTCCTACCAGGTGTATCCGGGCGAAGTGCTGGCCGTGGTCGGCGAATCCGGCTCCGGTAAATCGGTGAGCTCCCGCACCGCCATGGGACTGCTGCCGCCCACCGCCAGCGTGCGCGGCACCGTCGTGCTGGGCGCGAAGGCCGTCACCAAGATGAGCGAGCGCGAACTCACCGCCTTGCGCGGCGGGGCCATCTCCATGGTGTTCCAGGAGCCCGGCGCGGCGCTGGACCCGCTGTTCACCGTCGGCTTCCAGATCGGGGAGGCGCTGCGCGCGCACTCGGGCATGAAGCGGAAAGCGGCCCGCGCCAAGGCGATCGAGCTGCTGCGCGCGGTCGGGCTGCCCGATCCCGAGGCGCGGGTGGACTACTACCCGCACCAGCTCTCCGGCGGCCAGAAGCAGCGCGTGGTGATCGCCATCGCCATCGCCTGCGAGCCCAAGGTGATCATCGCCGATGAGCCCACCACCGCGCTCGACGTCACCGTGCAGGCCGAAATCCTGGAGCTGCTGCGGGATCTGCGCGACCGCATCGGCGCGGCCATCGTCCTCATCACCCACAATATGGGCGTCGTCGCCGACCTCGCCGACCGTGTGGTGGTGATGCGCGAGGGCCACATCGTCGAAGAGGCCACGGTCGACAAGCTCTTCGCCGACCCGCAGCACGAGTACACCCGCGCCCTGCTGGCGGCCGTGCCGAAACTGCATGTGCTGCCGGACAACTGGGAAGGCGACGAAGACAGTGCCTCGGTGGCCGGTGCAGCGCTGACGAAGACCATCGTCCGCGAACCCGTCCCGGCCGACGCCGAGACCGTGCTCGAGGTCTCGAACCTGGTCGTCGAATTCCCCGCCCCGCTGGGCCGCCCGTCCTTCCGGGCCGTCAACGAGGTGAGCCTGACCCTGCGCCGCGGCGAAACCCTCGGCCTGGTCGGCGAATCCGGCTCCGGCAAGTCCACCATCGGCCGCTGCGTGGCCGCCCTGCAACGCCCCACCGCGGGCAGCGTGCGGGTGCTCGGCACCGATATCGCCGGGCTCTCCGAACGCAAGCTGCGGCCCATCCGCCGCCGCTTCGGCTTCGTCTTCCAGGACCCGGCCACCTCCCTCAACCCGCGCCTCACCATCGGCGAGTGCGTGGCCGAACCGCTGCTGGTGCACGGCGAGGCCAAGGGCGCGGCCGCCCGCGACCGCGTCCGCCACCTCCTCGACGACGTGCAGCTCCCGGCCGGGGTGGAAAAGCGCTATCCGCACGAGCTTTCCGGCGGCCAGCGCCAGCGCGTCAGCCTGGCCCGGGCGCTGGTGCTGAATCCGGACCTGCTGGTGGCCGACGAACCGACCAGCGCCCTGGACGTCTCGGTCCAGGCGCGGGTGCTCGAGCTGTTCGCCGAACTCCAGCGTGAGTGCGGCTGGGCGTGCCTGTTCATCAGCCACGACCTCGCCGTGGTGGATCAGCTGGCGGACCGGATCGTGGTGCTGCGCAACGGGACAGTCGTCGAGCAGGGCGACAATGACGACATTCTGCGTCGTCCGCGCGAGGACTACACCCGTCGCCTGGTCGCGGCCGTTCCCGTCCCGGATCCGGTCGAGCAACGCCGACGCCGGACCGAAACCGCGACATTGTTCGCGGGGGCGGGCACGCCCTGACACCCGGCAGGCACCGTAGCGAGTGCAAGCGCGTTATGTCGTTCCGGTACCGTGAGCAGGCATCCTATCCACCCGATTCGGCTTGGAGCTCTCCCCGACAATGACTGAACAGACCCCCAGCGGCGCCGGTGCCTCGTACGCGGCGGCCGGTGTCGACATCGAAGCCGGTGACCGTGCGGTCGAGCTCTTCGCGCCGCTGGCGAAGAAGGCAAGCCGCCCCGAGGTACAGGGCGGACTCGGCGGCTTCGCAGGACTGTTCGCATTGAAGGGTGGCTACAAGGAGCCCCTGCTCGCGGCCTCCACCGACGGCGTCGGCACCAAGATCGCCGTCGCCCAGGCCCTCGACAAGCACGACACCATCGGCCTGGACCTGGTCGCCATGGTCGTGGACGACCTGGTCGTGTGCGGTGCCGAACCGCTGTTCCTGCAGGACTACATCGCCGTCGGCAAGGTGGTGCCCGAACGCGTCGCGCAGATCGTGTCCGGCATCGCCGAGGGCTGTGTCATCGCCGGGTGCGCGCTGCTCGGCGGCGAGACCGCCGAACACCCGGGCCTCATGGGCGCGGACGACTACGACATCTCCGGCACCGGCGTCGGCGTGGTCGAGGCCGACGCCGTGCTCGGCCCGGACCGGGTCCGCCCCGGCGACGTCGTCATCGGCATGGGCTCCTCGGGCCTGCACTCCAACGGCTACTCGCTGGCCCGCAAGGTGCTGCTCGACATCGACCGCATGTCCCTCACCGGACACGTCGAGGAATTCGGCCGCACCCTCGGCGAGGAGCTGCTCGAGCCCACCAAGATCTACGCCAAGGACTGCCTGGCCCTGATCGCCGAGACCGACGTGCGCACCTTCTGCCACGTGACGGGCGGCGGCCTGGCCGCCAACCTGGCCCGCGTCCTGCCCGCCGGCCTGGTCGCCGAGCTGGACCGCGGCACCTGGAACCCGGCTCCGGTCTTCAAGATGATCGCCCAGCGCGGCCGCGTCGATCGCCTCGAGATGGAGAAGACCTTCAACATGGGCGTCGGCATGGTCGCCGTCGTCGCCCCCGAGGACGCCGACCGCGCCCTCGCCGTCCTCACCGCCCGCCACATCGACTGCTGGACCCTCGGCACGGTGAAGAAGGCCAAGGACGCCGAGGCGGCCCGTGCGGTCCTCATGGGAGACCACCCGCGCTTCTGAGCGTCGAGAAACAAAGGGCCCCGGCCACTCTGGAGAGAGTGGCCGGGGCCCTTTGCTATGCCTTTGCGGCTGTTCGCCGCGAGCTGGAGATCTTTCGTCTCTCAACGCGACAACTGATTTCGTGCCGACCGGGGTAACTCATCGGGTACGTCCAAAATCGGATTGGCACTCGACCGCCGGCACGCATGCGAAGCTGACTACGGCTCCCAGCCGTGCGCTGAAGGCGCGGGGAGGCGGGGGAGACGTGCTAAAGGGGAAGCCCGTTGGCTCCCCCTGCAGTACGTCGAAATCCGAGTCAGCGACGCCAGTCGTCGTAGCTGTCTTCTTCTTCCCAGCTCGACCGCGAATCGCTCGCGTCATGCTCTTCGGAAAGCACACCACTCCGCTGTGAGTCGGAGGGACTCCCCGACAGCTCTCGCTGAAGGCTCGAGAAGTCGGTCGACGGCGAGCTGTACTTGAGCTCCCGTGCAACCTTGGTCTGCTTTGCCTTAGCCCGGCCACGGCCCATGGCTGACCCCCTCGCGTCACTGCGGGGCGGCCTGGGGTGGGTTTGGCGGCCCCGTTCGAATTAATACTCTTCCTGACGAACACTTTAGCGTGTGTCCGGCGGTCGCGCTTCCAGGAGTGGGGGATAAACGTCGGAGGGCCGGGCGCACCCGTGCGACCGGTGGTTGGAAAAGCCCGCCGACCGGGGGCTACAGGACGCCGGGAATGGCTCGGATGATGCCCACCCGGGCCGCTCCGCCGAGCACCGCGGGGGCCGCGAGTTCGGCGTGCGCGTCGGTCCATTCGACGCCCATACGCTGGAGAATGGCCAGCGTCAGGGGGAGTCGCGCGCGATCGGCGCCGTCGTCGATCTTGTAGGCGAAGGCCGATCCGTCGGGCAGCGCGCCGGCGTGGACGCCGTCCGCACCGATCTTGCAGACCAGACCTGCGGTCGCGGTCATCACCCGGAAATCTGGTCCGTCCGTGCCGGAAATCACTCGCGGATGGGTGCGAATCGCGTCCGCGACACGGCGTTCCGGGGTACCGGGGGCCGCGGTGGCGAAGGTCGAGTAGGCGCGGGCCAGGTTCACCAGCGAGACCGGGACGATGGGCAGGCCGCACCCGTCGATGCCCAGATCGGTCTCCGGCTCACCGGTCACGTCGGCGACGGTCTCGAGCACGGCCTGCTGCAGCGGGTGGCCGACCTCCAGGTAACCGCGGGTGGGCCAGCCGTTGATCTTGCAGGTGGCCAGCATGGCGGCATGTTTGCCGGAACAGTTCATGAAGACGCGGCGGGCGGCCTTCGCGCGGTCGCTGCCGGCCAGCACCTGGGCGCGGGCCTGCTCGTCGAACGGCAGGTCCGGCGGGCACTCCAGGTCGTCCTCGGACAGATCGAAGCGATCCAGCAGCCGCTGCACCAGCTCCACGTGATCGGGCTCGCCGAAATGCGAGGCGGTGGAGATGGCCAGCTCGCTGTCGTCGACCGGTTCGAAACCATTGCGCAGCAAGGTCAATGCCTGCATGGGCTTGTTGGTCGAGCGCGGGAAGATCGGGCCGTGCACCGCGCCGATCTCGACCAGCGGCTCGCCGTCGGGGCGCAGGACCACCGCTGATCCGCGATGCACGCACTCCCGGAACCCGGAGCGCACCACCTCGACGAGATCCACGCTCATGCTTGCGTTCCCTTCTGGAGTCGATGTCATCGGCGGGCCGCCCCGGCGTGGCGGCGGTGATGGCGGTCGATCTGCATGCGCACGTCGTCGGAGATCGTGGGCTCGGCGGCCAGCAGGGTGTCCAGTCGCTCCGGATCCGTGCCGGTGAACAGGTCGCGCACGGTGACGCCGTGCGCGGGCACGTGCACCACCCGCACCTGGTCGCCGATCCCGATCGCGCCCTCGGTGAGCACGCGCAGGTAGGCGCCCGTATTCGCTTGCGCCGTGAAGCGTTTCACCCACTGCGGCTCGCCCGTGCGCCACTGGAAGGTGGCGCAGGGAACGCGCGGGGCCGACACCTCGAGCAGGGTGTCGCCGATGGTCCAGTGTTCGCCGATCACGGCGTCGCTGACGGGAAGGCCGGACACGCGCAGGTTCTCGCCGAACCAGCCGGGTGCGAGTTCCCGGCCCAGCTCCTCGGCCCAGCGGGCGGCGTCCTCCTCGGCGTAGGCGTACACGGCCTGGTGCACCCCGCCGTGGTTCTTCGTGTCGCACACGTGGTCGCCGTCGAGGCCGAGCGCCTTGACCCGAACCCGGTGCGGCACCGGGCGTTTGTCGATGGCGGTGCGGCCCACCTTGGACGACTTGGCGGGCACCTCGAGCTCGGCGTGCACCACGCACACGGCCAGCACCTGGCCGGTGGCGGTGCTCATCGCCCGCGGAGCTTCTCGACGGCGAGCCGGCCGGCCTGCGGTTCGTCGTGCGCGGGCACCGAATCCGGGTCGATGGCCGCCGCGCACGGGCCCGCCACCAGCTCGGTGTCGACGGGAATGGTCCGCTTGATCAGCGCCAGGGCGATCGGGCCGAACTCGTAATGGTCGATCACGGTGCCGAGCGTCCCGACCGCGCGACCGCCCGCGGTCACCGGATCACCGGACGCCGGACGGGAATCCGCGGCGCCGTCCAGGTGCAGCAGCACCAGGTGCCGGGGCGGTTTGCCGAGATTGTGGACGCGGGCCACGGTCTCCTGGCCGCGGTAGCAGCCCTTGTTCAGGTGCACGGCGCCGTATTCCGCGGGACCGCCGATCCAGTTCACCTCGTGCGGGATGGTGCGGTCGTCGGTGTCGAGGCCGAGGCGGGGGCGCAGGGCCGCGGCGCGCAGCGCCTCGAAGGCCCACATGCCCGCGGCTTCCGCGCCCGCGGCGCGCAGCTTGGTCCACCAGGTGACCAGCTGGTCGCGGGGGACGATCAGGTCGAAGGAGTCGGCGGTGGGCCAGGGCATGCGGCGCAGGAAGCCGCCGCCGGGCAGCGGGACCGCGCGATTGGTCTCGGGAAGGGCCGGGACGCCCAAGGTTTCGGTGGTGAGTTCGGTCACGCCGGGGCCCAGCAGGCTCAGCACGGCATGGTCATCGGCCTCGACGGGCTTGGCGTCGGCCCAGAACACCATCTTCTGCAGGAAGCTCAGCAGGTCCGCTCCGCGCGCGCCCTCGGTGTCGATCCACACCGTGCCGTCGAGGTCGGTGAGGACGAAGTGATTGAGCACCCGGCCGTTCAGATCGAGGTCCAGATCCTCCGCGGAGTCGCCGTCGCGCAGGTCCGCGACGGCCTGGCTGGAGATGGTGTTCAGCCAGCTCAGCCGTTCTTTTCCGGTGATGGCGAGCACGAATCGGTGGGAGCGATCCACCACCGCGACCCGCTGTACCGCCGCGCGCTGCTCGCCGAAGGGGTCCCCGTAATGCCACGCGACCGCGGCATCCGGTGACTCCGGCAGCCCCGCGACAGCCCCTGGAACCTGCAAGATCGGACTGGGCGCAACCGAGGAGGACACACACCCACCCTATGCCAACCCGGGCCGCGGTCTCGTCTGCCTCTACGCGACCTTTGCGGGAACCGGCGAATCGCGACCCGGTGCGGGTGAACGTGTCACCGCGGGGCCGTGTGGCGTAAGAGGGTCACGGGGCCGGGTGCCGCGCCGGGCGCCGTTGGCACTTATGGGTCGCGGGCATGGGTTTACCGGGTGGTGGCAGGCGGGTTGACGGGGTAGGCGGCGCGGTATGGCCGCCGGGGCGCGCCATCTGTCATAGGGTCGATGACATGGTGGAACGGGTTCTGGTGACTCTCGACGGCGCGATCCAGGATCCGGATGCGCCTTTGCTGTACGCGGATGACATCGGTGCGCTGCGGGGCGACGGAATTTTCGAGACCGTATTGGTGCGTGACGGCGTACCCTGCGCGCTCGAATTGCATCTGGCCCGGCTGCGCCGCTCGGCCGAGGCCCTCGAATTGCCGACGCCGGATCTCGAGGCGTGGCGGTTCGCGGTGGAGATGGCGGCCGAGGAGTGGGGGAGCGAGCGCGAGGGGACGCTGCGCATGGTGCTCACGCGGGGGCGTGACAGCGACCACGGGCCGGTTAGCAAAGGTTCGGCAAACAAGAGTGGGGATCTGGCCGGCGCCGAACCCGCCACTACCGGTTACGTTTTGGTGGCCGAGGTGCCCGAGCGTGTGAGAACCGCTCGCACCGAGGGTGTTTCGGTGATCACGCTGTCGCGCGGCATTTCCGTCGATCTGGCGCAGAACGCGCCGTGGCTGCTGTTGGGCGCGAAGACCCTGTCGTATGCCACCAATATGGCGGCGCTGCGCTTCGCCCAGCGGATGGGCGCCGACGACGTCATCTTCACCAGCACCGAGCATCGGGTGCTGGAGGGGCCGCGCTCGACAGTCGTTGTGCAGCGCGACAATAAGCTGATCACCCCGCCCGCTCGCAATGGCGTGCTGCCCGGTACCACCCAGCGCGCGCTGTTCGCGCAGGCGGAGAAGGCGGGCTGGGACTGCGAGTACGAGCCGCTGTTCATCGCCGACCTGATCACGGCCGACGCGGTCTGGCTGCTGTCCTCGGTCACGCTGGCCGCGCGCGTCAATTCCCTGGACGGACTGCGCATGTCGCCGCCCGACAATGCCGGGGAGATCGTCGAGATGGTGAACCGCGGCATCGCGTTGCCGGGCAGTCTCGCGGACTGGTGATCCGGATTCAAGGGCCTTTTGCCTGAATCGGTCCCTGTTTCGGTGAGGCCCCCGGGGACCTTGGCAGTCAATCTGTCACATTGTGGCTAATTTTGGGCGCACTGTGGCGCGGCGCATGTTGATCTGAAGACCAGTCGGCGTAGGGTCTGTTACTACGTCATGTCGTAGAACGGCAGGGAGGTCGGATGAGCGTCGTAGATCTGGCGCGATGGCAATTTGGAATTACCACCGTCTATCACTTCATCCTGGTGCCACTCACCATCGGCCTCGCACCGCTCGTCGCGGGCATGCAGACCGCCTGGGTGATCACCGGCAAGGAGCACTGGCTCAGGCTCACAAAGTTTTTCGGCAAGCTGTTCCTGATCAACTTCGCCCTCGGCGTCGCCACCGGCATCGTGCAGGAATTCCAGTTCGGCATGGGCTGGAGCGAATACTCCCGCTTCGTCGGCGACGTGTTCGGCGCACCGCTGGCCATGGAGGCGCTGGTCGCCTTCTTCATGGAGTCGACCTTCCTGGGCCTGTGGATCTTCGGCTGGACCCGACTACCGCAGAAGGTGCACCTGGCCTGCATCTGGCTGGTCGCCATCGGCGTCAACGCGTCGGCGTACTTCATCATCGCGGCCAACTCGTTCATGCAGCACCCGGTCGGCGCGGAATACAACCCGGCCACCGGACGCGCTGAGCTGCACAGCATCTGGGCGGTGCTCAGCAACAACACCACCCTGGCGGCCTTCCCGCACGTGGTGGCCGGAGCCTTCCTCACCTCGGGCACCTTCGTCGCCGGCATCGCCGGCTGGTGGATGGTGCGCAACGCCCGCAAGGCCAAGGCCGAGGACAGCGAGGCTCCGCTCGAGGAGGCCCGCACCATGTGGCGGCCCAGTGCGCGCATGGGCTTGTACGTCATCCTCATCGCCTCGGTCGCGCTGATCTTCACCGGCGACATCCAGGGCAAGCTCATGTTCAAGCAGCAGCCCATGAAGATGGCGTCGGCGGAATCGCTGTGCCACACCGAGACCAACCCCGACTTCTCGGTGCTGACCATCGGTACCCACAACAACTGCGACAGCGTCGATCACGTCATCAAGGTGCCGTACGTGCTGCCGTTCCTGGCCGAGGGCAAGTTCAGCGACGTCACCCTGAAGGGCGTCAAGGACCTGCAGGTCGAATACAACGAGAAGTACGGCATCGGCGACTACCGGCCCAACCTGTTCGTCACCTACTGGTCCTTCCGCGCCATGATCACCTGGATGGCCGGCTCGATCCTGTTGGTGCTGGCTGGATTCTGGGTCACCCGCCGCGGTCGCATCCCGGACCAGACCTGGTTCGGCTGGCTGTCGCTGATCGCCATCGCCACCCCGTTCCTGGGCAATATCTCCGGTTGGATCTTCACCGAGATGGGCCGCCAACCCTGGGTGGTGGCGCCCAACCCGACCGGGGACCAGCACATTCGAATGACGGTGCAGCAGGGCGTCTCCGGGGTCTCGCCGGGCACGATCCTCACCTCGCTGATCGTGTTCACGGCGCTCTACGGGCTACTGGCCATCGGCTGGTTCTACCTGATGCGCCGGTACGTGATCGCCGGACCCGACACACCGGCCGCCGACTCCGACGCCCCGAAGATGACCGGGGACTCCGTCGAGAAGCTTTCCTTCGCCTACTAGGAGCCGAGGATGAGTCTCCCTGAATTCTGGTTTCTACTGATCGCGGTCCTGTTCACCGGCTACTTCGTGCTGGAGGGCTTCGACTTCGGCGTCGGCATGCTGCTGCCCATCATCGGCCGCGGCGACGAGGTGAAGAAGCGCGTGGTGCTCAACACCATCGGCCCGGTGTGGGACGGCAACGAGGTGTGGCTGCTCACCGGCGGCGGCGCCATGTTCGCGGCCTTCCCGGAGTGGTACGCCAGCCTGTTCTCCGGGTTCTACCTCGCGCTGCTGCTGATCCTGGTCGGGCTGATCGCGCGGGCCTGCGCCATCGAATGGCGGGGCAAGATCAACGACCCGCGCTGGCGCAACTGGTGCGACATCGGCATCGCGCTCGGCTCCTGGATCCCGGCACTGGCCTGGGGACTGGCCTTCGCGAACATCGTGCACGGCGTGAAGCTCAACCAGCACAAGCAGATCGAGGGCAATCTCCTCAACCTGCTCACCCCGTACGGCCTCCTCGGCGGGCTCACCACGCTGCTGCTGTTCATGCTGCACGGTGCGGTGTTCATCGCCCTCAAGACCGGCAACGAGGTGCGCGACGACGCCCAGCGGATCATCCGCCTGCTGTTCGTGCCCACCGCCGTGGTGGTGGCCGCCTTCGGCCTCTGGACCCAGCTCGCCTACGGCCAGGGCTGGACCTGGATTCCGTTGGTGCTGGCCGTGGTCGGGCTGGTGGTCGCGGGCTTGGCGGCGACCCAGGGCCGCGACGGCTGGGCCTTCACCGGCACCGCGGTCACCATCGCGGCGGCCACGGTACTGCTGTTCGGGTCGCTGTTCCCGAATGTGCTGCCCTCCACCATCAATGACGCGTACAGCCTCACCGTCGACGGGCGCGGCGGCACGGTGGCAGCGTCCTCGACCCACTACACACTGGTGGTGATGAGCTGGGTGGCGGTGGCGCTGGTCCCGGTCGTGCTGGTCTACCAGGCCTGGACGTACTGGGTGTTCCGCAAGCGGCTCACCATGGAACAGATCCCGGCCCCGATCGGGCTGCCCATGGAATCCGCCAAGAGCTGACCATGCACCGGCAGGCTTGAACAGGGACGGGCTGAGTTGAACAGGGACGGGCTGAGTTGAACAGGGACGGGCGTACCGGCGTGAAACCCGGTACGCCCGTTTCTTGAATTGGGCACTGCGTAGAGGAGATCGACCATGGCACGACCGGTGGACCCGCGACTGTGGCGGCACGCTCGCTCGGCGCGCAGGTATCTCGGACTCAGTGTGGGGCTGTCGCTGGTCACCACCGGGTGCATAGTCATCGCGGCGCTCGCGTTGGCGCGGGTGCTCGCGGGGGTGATCACCGAGCCGGAGCATCGCCGGATCGGCTCCTGGACAGTCGAATTGGTCATCTTCGCCGTGGCCGTCGGGTGCCGGGTCGCCGCCACCTGGTGGCAGTCCCGCCTCGCGCACCGCGCCGGAGCCCAGGTGGTCGCCGAACTCGAGACCGCCGCTCTCGACGCCGGGGCGCAGTTGCCGCCCCGCGAATTGGAAAGCCGCCGCACCGAACTCGCGGTGGTGGTCGGTTCCGGGCTCAGCGGCCTGCGCGCCTATCTCGCGGGCTACCTTCCCGCCCTGATCCTGGCCACGCTGGTGCCGCCGGTGGTGCTGGCCGTCATCGCCGCCCACGACTGGATCTCCGGCGTGATCATCCTGGTCACCCTGCCGCTGATTCCGATCTTCATGATCCTCATCGGCCTGCTCACCCAGGGCAAATCCGCCGACACCCTGGCCGCCACCACCCGGCTCTCGGATCAACTCCTCGATCTCTTCGCGGGCATGCCCACCTTGCGCGCCCTCGGCCGCGAAACCGGACGCGCCGACGCTGCGGCAGTGGGTGATTCACCCCGCAGCATGGCGGGCCGGGTCCGCGAGCTCGGCGACGTCCTGCACCGCCGCACCATGTCGGCCCTGCGCCTGGCCTTCCTGTCCTCCATGGTCCTGGAAATGCTCGCCACCCTGTGCGTGGCCCTGGTCGCCGTCTCCATCGGCATGCGCCTGGTCTTCGGCCACATGGGCCTGTACGCGGGCCTGCTCGCTCTCATCCTCGCCCCCGAGGTCTATCTCCCGCTGCGCGCCGTCGGCGAACGTTTCCACGCCGCCCAGGACGGAATGGCCGCCGCCGAACGAGCTTTCGCCATCATCGAGCCGGACGCCGATCCCGCCGCGAGCGCCGCACCGGCCGACCCGAACCGAGCCGGACACCGGAACATCCACGGCCACATCGACATCCGCAACCTCACCATCCGGTCCCGCGACGGCTACGCCCCCGACCGCCTGTCCGCCGATATCCGTCCCGGCCTGGTCACCGTGCTCACCGGCCCCAACGGCTGCGGCAAATCGACCGCGCTGCAGGCGATCCTGGGCCTGCTCACCCCCGACTCCGGAACCGTCCTCGTCGACGACGCCCCCGTCCCCGATCTGGATCTCGACGACTGGTGGTCGCACATCGCCTGGCTGCCCCAGCGGCCGGTCCTCGTCCCCGGCACCCTCCGCGCCAACCTCGAACTCCTCGGCCCCCCGGCGGGTCCCGCGCAGATCGAATCTGCCTGTGTCGCCACCGGATTCGACACCGTCCTGCGCGATCTCCCCGACCGCTGGGACACTATCGTCGGCACCGGCGGCCTGGGCCTCTCCCTGGGCCAGCGTCAACGCCTCGCCCTCACCCGCACCCTGGCCGCCCCCCGCTCGATCCTCCTCCTCGACGAACCCACCGCCCACCTCGACGACGCCTCGGAGGCAACAGTTCTCGCGGCCCTGACCGCCCGCGCCCGCGCCGGAGCCACGGTCGTCGTAATCGCCCACCGCCCGTCCGTTCTCGCCGTCGCCGACCACATAGTCGAGGTCCATGCAACCGCCCGGTCGGCATCGATCGACTCGGAATCGGTACATGAGAGCGGAATTCATGCGAGGACGGCAGAGCCACGCCGGACACTCCGCGACGCCGCGGACGCCTACCGCGGCGGCCCGCCGGACAGCGCCGCCGATCCGTCCGGCGAAGCCGCACCGGGGCGCGGTGACGGCGGCGACGCGGTGCTCGAACTGCCCCGGGCCGATACGGCCTGCCCGGTCGGCATCTGGGGCCCGGCCGGGGCTTCGCAGGGTCGGCCGCTTGTCGGTGATGGCGCTCGGACTGCCTCGGCACTCACTGCGGAGCAGGAGGTCGCCGCACCCGATCCGACCGGCGGCGAGACAGCGGCGATGGGAGACATTCCGGACGGTGCCATGTCCGCTCGGGTCGAGCATCACGGCGCCCGGTCGGGAGACTCGGCGGATCACGCTGTGGGAGAGTTCGATTCGGCGGAGGTGTCGGCGCGATGAGGGCGGTACTTGCTGATTTTCGGTGCATTCGGGAGCTGCTCGAGCTGTCGCGGGCGCGGATGGCGCTGTCGGTGGGGTGGGGGGTGCTGGCGCTCGGGAGCGGGCTCGGGCTGGCGGCCCTGGCGGCGTGGCTGATCGCGCGGGCCTGGCAGATGCCGCCCGTGCTGGATTTGAGCATCGCCGTGACAACCGTGCGGGCGCTGGGTATTTCGCGGGGGTTGTGCCGGTATCTGGAGCGGCTGGCCACGCATGATGTGGCACTGCGGTCCATGAGTACCGCGCGGACCACGACGTATCGAACGCTGGCGGGTGCGGATATCTGGCGGCTGCGTCGCACCGAAGCGAAAGACGAAGTCGGGTCCGGGGATCCGACTCGACTGCGGCGAGGTGAGCTGCTCGGGCGGGTGATGAGCGATATCGACGATCTGGGGGCCGTGGTGGTGCGGGCATTCGTGCCCATCGCGGTGGCGCTGATCCTGTCGCTGCTGGCCGTCGGGCTGCTGGCGAGCATTTCGGTGCTCGCGGCCGTGATCCTGGCCGTCGCACTGGCGATTTCGGGAATCATCGCGCCGTGGCTGTCGGCGCGGGCGGCCCGGGAGGCGGAGCTGGCGGTGCGGGCCGATCGGACCGAGTTCACCGCGGAGGCACTCACCGTGCTTGATCATGCGCCCGAATTGCGGGTCGCGGGAAGGCTTTCCGATGCGGTCGGCGCGGCGACCGCCGCCGGGCAGCGGGCGGTGGCGGCCGAGGATCGGGCGGCGAAGCACGGCGCGTGGGCGGCGGCGGTGCTGCCACTGTCGATCGGGGCCAGTGTGCTGGGGGCCTTGCTGATCGGGATCGTGCTGTACGGCAGCGGGACTCCCGTGCCGACCGCGGGCTTCCAGACTGTCGCGCCGGGCGGTATCTCGCCGATGGCGTTCACGGTGCTGGTGCTGGTACCGCTGTCTGCCTTCGAGGCGGTCGCGGTGCTTCCGGCCGCCGCGCAGGCGCTGACCACCGGCCGCGCCGCCCTGCATCGCCTGAACCGGCTCGAACACAGCGAATCCGAGACTCCTGCGCCGACTTTCCCGCCGCTGCCCGCAGGCCGTCGCATCGCGGTCGTCGGGCCCAGCGGCGCGGGCAAGACCACGCTGCTGATGGGCTGGGCGGGGCTGTTCGACACACCGCGCCCCGGTGTCACCTTCTTCGCCGAGGACGCGCACCTGTTCGGGACCACCGTGCTGGAGAATCTGCGGGTGGCGCGGGGCGACATCACCGCGGCGGAGGCCGAAACCGCCCTGCGCGCAGTCGGAGCGGGGGATTGGCTGGACTCCCTGCCCGAGGGCGTCGACACCGATCTGGTCGGTGGTGCTGCGGCGGTCTCGGGTGGTCAGCGCCGCCGCATCCTGCTGGCCCGCGCCCTGCTCTCGCCGGCCCGGGTGCTGCTGCTGGACGAGCCCACCGAGCACATGGAGGCCGAGGCGGGCGCGGAGTTGCAGCGTCGGCTGCTGGATGAATCCAGCGGGCTGGTGGATCGTGACCGCACGGTCGTGGTGGTCACCCACCAGCTGCCGCCGGACACCAAGGCCGACACCGTCGTTCACGTCGAGCCCGGCGGCAGCCTCTCGGTTGATCATTTTATTCCCGCCTGACCTGCTGTTTCGCGGTCCGAGAAAATACGTTGCCGCCTTTGACTCGAGCGACTAATTTCGTCGGTACACAGGAAGGAGGTGGTTCGAGAATGATTTCTAGGACGCGTGAGGTGGCTGCCAGCTAGGCGCTACCGCTGCAATCGGATTCCGATCGCGCGAGCCCTCGCGAATCCAAGGCAGCCACCCGGCCCCCGAGTTACGGCCTGTCCGGCCGGACCGACGTGAGAATGTTGCATCCTCCGTCGGTACAACTCGGGGGCCGTACCCTTTTCTGGACCAAGACATGAAAAAGCCCCGTACGACCAATCGGCCGACGGGGCTTCGTTGAATCTGTCAACCGATGTAGCGCTGCAGGCGGGCCGAGAGTCGCGGCTCCAGGGCGCCGTCCGCCGCGATGCGCTCCTCGACGTAGCCCAGATCGCCGCCCTCGACAATGCCGTAGAGCCGCTTCGCGCCGCCGACCACGATGCCGGACTGGCTGCGGATCACCACGTCGGTGGCCAGCTCCCAGGAGGACTGGGTGAGCGCCTGGCCGTAGAACAGCTCGACGATGCCGGTCGAGTGGGTGAGCAGCAGCTCGAGCACCTCGTCGTCACCGTCGATGCCGACCCGCCAGAAACCGCTCTCGCGCAGATCCGGGCCGGTGTACTCGCCCTGAGCGTCCAGCTTCCAGGAGCGGGCCTCCCAGGTCAGGTAGTCGCCGCCGTCGTGCGAGACGACGATCTGCTGACCGAAGCGGTAGTCGCCGGTCTCGGGCTCGTTGCCCTCGCCCTCACCGCGCCACACGCCGACCAGCGGTAGCAGCGCGAGCATGGAGGAACTCAGATCCGGGCCCAACCGCAGGTTCGCGGTGTCCACGGGCAACGGAAGACCGGGAAGCGTCGGAACATTCATCGCTCCGGTCGACTTGGCACGCTCGGCAGCCTCGGCGACCGCCTGGTCGCCGCTGCGCCTAGCGCCCTCGTCGTGGCGAACGATCGGCGTCGTCGACGACGATCCGTTGGCCACTCCGTTTTCGATGTTCTCGTGGGCCGGATCTGTCACGACTCGGTGAACAGCCGGTAGAGGACGTACAGACCGAACCAAGCGATCAGCACGGAGACGAGAACCAGCAGAATCTCGAAGGTAAGCACCACGTCTCGGAGTCTAATCCCACCGCCGAGATCACGTGAAAACGACCCCGGGAAAATCTTTCGCACAATCGGTAAGACGCGGGGGTGAAGACGAGAACGGCCCCGGGATCATGAATCCCGGGGCCGTTCTTGATGTTTCGTCAGTTCGAAACCGCGCTCCTACTTGGCGACGGTGACGTCCACGTTGTGGATGCCCGCGCCCTCCGGCGACACCACGACGGTGCCGTTGCCCGAGGAGGACAGCGCGCGCACGGTCCACTTGCCCGGCGCCGCGAAGAAGCGGAAGTCGCCGGTGCCCGAGGCCACGACCTCGGCGGTGAAGTCGCCGTTCTCGTCCAGCAGGCGGACGAACGCGCCACCGACGGTCTGACCGTCAGCGGTCAGGACACGGCCGGTGATGACCGTCTCCTTCTCGACATCGACATTGGCCGGGATGGCCTGACCCTGGGTAGGTGCTGCACACATGTTGATTACGCTCCCAACTCGATCGGTGCACCGACGAGGGACCCGTACTCGGTCCAGGACCCGTCGTAGTTCTTGACGTTCTGGTGGCCCAGCAGCTCCTGCAGCACGAACCAGGTGTGCGAGGAACGCTCGCCGATACGGCAGTAGGCGATGGTCTGCTTCTCGCCGTCCAGACCGGCATCCTTGTAGATCTCGGCCAGCTCGGCGTCGCTCTTGAAGGTGCCGTCCTCGTTCGCGGCCTTCGACCACGGAACGTTGATCGCGCCGGGGATGTGGCCCGGACGCTGCGACTGCTCCTGCGGCAGGTGGGCCGGGGCCAGGATCTTGCCGGAGAACTCGTCGGGGGAGCGCACGTCGACCAGGTTCTTGGCGCCGATGGCGTCGATGACCTCGTCGCGGAAGGCGCGGATGGACAGGTCCTGCGCGGCGGCCTTGTACTCGGTGGCCGGGCGGACCCGGACCTCCTTGGTCAGCTCGCGGCCGTCCAGCTCCCACTTCTTGCGGCCGCCGTCGAGCAGCTTCACGTCCTGGTGGCCGTAGAGCTTGAAGTACCAGTAGGCGTAGGCCGCGAACCAGTTGTTGTTGCCGCCGTAGAGCACCACGGTGTCGTCGTTGCCGATGCCGCGCTCGGACAGGAGAGCCGAGAACTGCTCCTGGTTCACGAAGTCGCGGCGGACCTGGTCCTGCAGGTCCTTCTTCCAGTCGAGACGCACGGCGCCCTCGATGTGCCCCAGGTCGTAGGCCGAGGTGTCCTCGTCCACCTCGACCAGGACGACGCCCGGGGTGTTCAGGTTCTCTTCGACCCAGTCTGCGGAGACCAGGACATCGGAGCGAGCCATGTTGTTCCTTTCGATGCGGTGCCAGGAGGCGGCGTTGCGTTCGTGTGGTTGAGGGTTGGACAGAGTCAGGGGGCTAGACGGAGGTGGGGGTCGACACCGGATCGTTCGAGGTGGTCCGGAACCGGGCGACGAGCGGATAGATCTTGCAGCCCAGGCAGATTCCGAAGGCCGCGTTGAGGAAGGCCGCGAACAGCGCGAATCCGGTGAAGATCGCGCCGACCACGGTGCTGCCCGCCGCGAACCCGACCACGCCCAGCACCGCGAAGGCCAGACCCACCAGCTGCGCGAACCGCAGCGGCGCAACGGGTTCCAGCTCGGTGGGCGCGCCGATGCGCGGCGCGATGGCGGTGGCGTAGATCCGGCCGTACGGGCTACGGCGCGGACCGTAGGCGGCGCTCAATCCGAACACGATGGCCTGCAGGGCCAGCAGCACGGTGGCGGCGGGAACGGAGAAGACGGCGACGATCAGAACGAGGGCCAGCACGGCGGTGGTGATCCAGGCCGCGAAACGCGGGCCGCGGACATCTACCTGCCCGGCGGGCGGTGTGCCTATCTGAGGGTTCGACATGGGAGTACTCCTGCGCTGAAGGTGTATTGGCCAGATCGCCGGAGGATCGATGTGATCTCTCGACAGCGGGGGACAAATCCGGTCGGCGACAGAGGAATACGAAAGGCCGACCGGCTAGCGGCACAGGCAGCAACAACCACCGAGCCGGCACAGGTCTACCGTGCGGCGTCGGGTGAGCATCAGCTCGCGGTTGGATTGCACGAGAGGGAGTTTACCCAATTTTCGGGGGAAATTGGACCCGGGGTCCGTAATGCTGGTCACTCAGCGGAGCCGGAGACCGTTAAAGGTGCCAGTGACGTGCGCAGATCCGCCGTCTTCGGAACGCCGGAGATGCGGAAGCGTTCCAATCCTCGAGAATCGAACACGAAAGTGGTGGGCAGCGAGAGCACATTCAGCTCGCGCGCCAGCACCGGATTCGCGTCGATGTCGACCTCGAGATCCAGCGGCGCCAGCTCGGCATCGGCCAGTTCGGTCACCACTCCCGCGACCACCCGGCGCACCGCCGCGCACGGGCCGCACCAGTCGGCGGAGAAATGCAGCACGGCGGGACGGCCGGGCAGCACCCCGGCGTCTCGCAACAGGGCGGCCCGATTCGATTCGGGTTCGGGCGGACTCGCCGGCTCGGCGCTGACCCGCACCCGGCCCTCGTTGCGGCGCACCAGGATTCCCACGACCAGCGCCGCGACCAGGAAACCGAGCAGAATCCAGACGGCGGTCACGGCTGTAGCCGATGCAGGTCGACGGTCACGTCGCGGGCCTTGCCCTCCACCAGGATCTGCCCGCCGCTGGCCTTGACCTTGGTGGGCGTGATGCCGAACGGCATGTTCTTGATGTCGATGGTGCGGGTGAAATGGGCCAGCACCGCGGGCTTGTCCTGCTCGGTGATGACGGGCCGCTGCTGCTGGCCCGGCAGCACGGAATCGGGGTCGTTCTGCAGATCCCGGCCGGCGATCGCGGTGGCGGTGATGCGGATCTGATTGCCGTCCAGGCGCATCTCGGCGAGCACGTGGACCTTGGCCGAGTTCGTCTTCTTGGTGGTCTTGTCCCCGGCGATGCCGTGCGGGTCGGTGACCGCCGTCGCGTCGGCGTCCGGACCGATCGGCACGGTGCCGTACAGGATGACCGAGCCCACGGTGGTCGCGGTGGCGGTTCCGGCATCGCTGGACTCGTCGGAGTTGTCCATCTCGGGGCCGAAGACCTCGAGATCCGGAATCTGGAACATGCGGCCGAGCTCGGCCGGTTCGATGCGCATCCGGCCCTGCACCTCGTCCACCGGCACCTTGCCGACATTGCCGTCGACGAGATCGCCCATCGGCAGGTGCATGCCGTTCAGATCGGCCTCGACGGTGATCTGGCCCGGGATGTCTGGCCGCACGGCGCGCCCGCGGATCTCCATGAAGGTGAACTCGCCGTCGAGCGCCTGCAGCACGAACGGGTGCCGCGGCGACTCGTGGAAGCTGACGGCCGGATCGGCACTCAGCTCGGAACCGGCGCGCAGCATCCGGGAGACGCGGTACTCGGAGTAAGCCGCGACTCCGAAATCGAGTAGCACGGCCAGCCCCGCCAAGCAGAGCAATCCGATGAGCAGCCTCCGGAAACGCATAGCTGCACCCTAGTAGGGAGTGGTCGTGTTATCGGCTCCAGTACGGGGACACGGGCAGGTCGCGGGCCGGTGAAAAGGAGATGAAGGGCGAGTGGACCAGACCAGTTGGTTGCGACGATGGCCGCAGATACGAGCCTGTCGGTCCCGACACGCTAATGTAGGCAGCGATTACCTGTGATGACCTGCATGGGGTTGTGGCGGACAGTGCGGTAGCCACACACATGCCAGATGGGATGGAGGGCCCCCATGGAGCTGCTCCTGCTGACCTCCGACCCCAACCCCGAGGCGGTGCTGCCTTCGCTCGCGTTGCTGCCGCACCACGTGCGACCCGCACCGACCGAGGTGGCGTCCCTGCTCGAGGCGGGGTCCGCCGACGTGGCGCTGGTGGACGCCCGCACCGACCTGGCCGCCGCGCGCGGCCTGTGCCGTTTGCTGGGCAGCACCGGATCGTCGGTGCCGGTGGTGGCCGTGCTGACCGAAGGCGGTCTGGTCGCCGTCAACGCGGACTGGGGACTGGACGACATCCTGCTGCCCGGCACCGGACCCGCCGAACTGGACGCCCGGCTACGCCTGCTGGTGGCCCGCAACGGCGGCGTGGCCAGCCCGGAGAACACCGGCAAGATCACCCTGGGTGAGCTGGTGATCGACGAGGGCACCTACACCGCCCGGCTGCGCGGCCGCCCGCTCGACCTCACCTACAAGGAGTTCGAACTCCTCAAGTACCTGGCGCAGCACGCGGGCCGGGTGTTCACCCGCGCGCAGCTGCTGCAGGAGGTCTGGGGCTACGACTTCTTCGGTGGCACCCGGACCGTGGACGTGCACGTGCGACGCCTGCGCGCCAAGCTCGGCAGCGAATACGAGTCGCTCATCGGCACGGTCCGCAATGTCGGCTACAAGGCGGTGCGCCCGGCGCGCGCGACCGGTAAGGGCGACGCGGTCACCTTCCCCGAGTCCGACGGCGACGACTCCGAACTGACGACGGCGAACGGCACGCTCTGATGACCTCGTGGGCCGACCGGCCGTCTCCCGAGACGGCCGCGCAGGTGAAGGCCGTGCTGCGGCGGGCCACGGACGCCGATGGAGTGGCCCCTGTCTCCGAACAGGCGGTGCTGTCGCTCGAAAACGATTCGCCCGCACGCCATCTGGTGGCCGTCGACGACGGCGTGGTGACCGGGTACGCGAATCTCGTTCCCGCGCACGGGGAACACCCCGCCATGGCGGAGGTGGCGGTCGATCCTCGGGCTCGTGGAAATGGAATCGGCGCAGGTCTGGTGGCTGCGGCCCTGTCCGCCGGGGGTCCCGGCGCCCGGGTCTGGGCGCACGGTGATCTGCCGCCCGCGCGGGCCGTGGCGGCCCGTTTGAAGCTGTCCGTTTCGCGCGAATTGTGGCAAATGCGGCGAGAGTTGGCGAACTCTGAGCTACCAGAGCTGGTCGTACCCGACGGTCTGGAATTGCGCACGTACGCGGGGCCTTCCGACGATGCCGAACTGCTCCGCGTCAACAATGCGGCCTTCTCCTGGCATCCCGAGCAGGGCGGTTGGACCGAGCGCGATATCGCCGCCCGCCGCGCCGAATCCTGGTTCGATCCCAAGGGTCTTTTCATCGCCGTCGACCCGGCCCGCCCGGATCGCATTCTCGGATTCCACTGGACGAAGGTGCATTCCGACGAGACCCCGCCGATCGGTGAGGTCTATGTGGTCGGCATCGACCCCGAGGCGCAGGGCCGCGGCCTCGGCCGGCTGCTCACCCTGGCCGGTCTGCGCTATCTGAAGGACCGCGGTCTGGACGCGGTTCTGCTCTACACGGAGGGCGACAACACGGCCGCCGTCCACACCTACACCCGGCTCGATTTCACTCGATTCCACGTCGACGTGGCCTACTCCGTGGGGTCGTAAATTCCGATCGGCAACAGTGCGGCTAATGTCACACAACTTGCGGCGCAATCGGGGCGGGTTGTTCATCTGCCGTTCACCTGCCCTGGTCCAACTGTCAACCAGCCGCCCCTACGTTGCAAGTGGGCCGCATTCCGCTGCCCGGTGCGCTAGTTCGCAGCGAACAGCCGCCAGATCGCGCCCGTCCGGCCGTTGAGGGGTTGGACGTGCAATCGTGATTCCCGGAGGAATAGGTGAATCTCAAGCGCAGCAGCGCCCTGCTCGGTGTGTTGGCCGCGGCCGGTGCCCTGACTCTGTCCGCCTGTGGCAGTGACAACAACACCAGCAGCAACGGCGCCGCCAAGATCGACGTCGCCTGCGGCGGCAAGAGCTCGCTGAAGTCCAGCGGTTCCACTGCTCAGAAGAACGCGATGGACCTGTTCGTCGCCGCCTACCAGACCAACTGCAGCGGCGCCAAGCTCGACTACACCGGGTCCGGTTCGGGTGCGGGTGTGAACGAGTTCATCGGCAACCAGACCGATTTCGCCGGTTCGGACTCGCCGCTGGACGCCAAGAAGGGTGAGACCGACAAGGCCGCCGCCCGTTGTGGCAGCCCGGCCTGGAACCTGCCGATGGTCTTCGGCCCGATCGCCGTCGCCTACAACATCGACGGCATCACCGACCTGGTGCTCGACCCGCCGACCATCGCCAAGATCTTCTCCGGCGAGATCACCATGTGGAACGACACCGCGATCAAGGCCCTGAACACCAACAAGGCCGACAAGCTGCCGAACGAGAAGATCGGCGTGATCTACCGTTCCGACGAGTCGGGCACCACCGACAACTTCCAGAAGTACCTGACCGCCGCGGGCGGCTACACCAAGGGCGCCGGCAAGACGTTCAACGGTGGCGTCGGCGAGGGCGTGAAGGGCTCCGACGGCATGGCCGCCGCGGTCCAGGGCACCAAGAACACCATCACCTACGTCGAGTGGTCCTTCGCTCAGGCGCAGAAGCTGTCCAGCGTGCACGTGCTGACCACCGCCACCTCCAACGACCCGAAGCCGGTCGAGCTGACCGCGGAGTCCGCGGGCAAGGCCGTCGACGCCGCCAAGGTCGCCGGTGAGGGCAACGACATGGTGCTGGACAACTCCTCGATCTACAAGCCCACCGCGGGTGGCGCGTACCCGATCATGCTGGCCACCTACGAGATCGTCTGCTCGAAGTACAGCGACGCCGACACCGCCAAGGCGGTCAAGGCGTTCCTGACCTCGGCGGTCGGCAATGGCCAGAGCGGTCTGGCCGCGGCCGGCTACGTGCCGCTCCCGGACGCGTTCAAGACCAAGCTGACCACCGCGATCAACGCCATTCAGTGATCGCCTGATCGAAAAACCACGATGACCGTGCACGACGAAGCTGCTTCTCCGGGTCTGTCCGTTTCGACCGACCCGGGGAAGGACCGTGCCCAACTGCCGGGGGATACTGCGCTGATGCCGACCGAACCCAGCACCAAACCGGCCGCCGGGCGCGGCGCACCAAAGAAGTTCGGCGCGGAGTTCGCATTCCGCTCGGCGGCCACGGCCGCCGGCGGAATCATTGTCGCCGCCATTGCCCTGATCGCGTTGTTCCTGCTGATCAGGGCATGGCCCTCGATCATGGCGAACAAGGCGAACTTCTTCACAACCACCGAGTTCAACGTCAAGGACGAGAACAACCTTCGCTTCGGCATCAAGGACATGTTCATGGTCACGGTGCTGAGCTCGTTGTTCGCGCTCGTGATCGCGGTGCCGATCGGGGTGGGCATCGCGCTGTTCCTGACGCAATATTCGCCGAAGGCGCTGGCGCGGCCGTTCTCGATCATCGTGGACCTGCTGGCGGCGGTGCCGTCCATTGTGTTCGGTCTGTGGGGCTTCCTGGTGGTGGCGCCTCGGCTGAGCCCCCTCCAGGATTTCCTGAACAAGAACCTGAGCTGGTTGTTCCTGTTCTCCGACGGCAATGTCACCATCGCCGGTGGCGGCACCATCTTCACCGCGGGCGTGGTGCTCGCGGTGATGATCCTGCCGATCATCACCTCGGTCAGCCGAGAGGTCTTCGGTCTGACCCCGCGCACTCAGATCGAGGCGGCGCAGGCGCTGGGCGCCACCAAGTGGGAAGTGGTCCGCCTGACCGTGCTGCCGTTCGGCCGCTCGGGCATGATCGCCGGTTCCATGCTGGGCCTGGGCCGCGCGCTCGGTGAGACCATCGCGGTCCTGATCGTGCTGCGCACCTCGCCCAAGGCAGGGCACTGGTCGCTGTTCGACGGCGGTTACACCTTCGCCTCGAAGATCGCCTCGGCCGCTTCGGAATTCAGCTCGAAGTTGCCGACCGGCGCCTATATCGCCGCCGGTTTCGTGTTGTTCGCTCTGACGTTCGTCGTCAACGCACTGGCTCGGCTCGCCGCGGGCGGGAAGGTGAACGGATGACCGCCACACTGGACAAACCGGTCAAGGCGCCGACCTTCCGGCATGTCAGCGTCGCCCGGCGCGTCAAGAACAACGTCGCCACCGCGCTGGTGTGGCTGTGCTTCGGCATCGCGCTGGTGCCGCTGCTGTGGGTGCTCTACATCGTGCTCCAGAAGGGCGCGGTCGCCGTGACCCGCACGGGGTGGTTCACCAAGTCGCAGAACGGCGTGCTGCCCAGTTCGACCTCCGGTGGTGTGTACCACGCCATCTACGGCACCATCGTGCAGTCGGGCATGGCCGCGATCATCGCGGTGCCGCTGGGCGTCATGGCCGCGGTCTATCTGGTCGAGTACGGGCGCGGCTGGCTGGCCAAGACCACCACGTTCATGGTGGACATCCTGGCCGGTGTGCCCTCGATCGTGGCCGCGCTGTTCATCTTCGCGCTGTGGATCGCGACCTTCGGAAACCCGCAGAGCGCCTTCGCGGTGTCACTGGCCCTGGTGCTGCTCATGCTGCCCGTGGTGGTGCGCAGCACCGAGGAGATGCTCAAGCTGGTGCCCGACGAATTGCGTGAGGCCTCCTACGCGCTCGGTATTCCGAAGTGGAAAACGATTGTGCGGATCGTCATTCCGACCGCCGCCCCGGGCATGATCTCGGGCATGCTGCTGGCCGTCGCCCGCGTCATGGGTGAGACCGCGCCGGTGCTGGTGCTGGTCGGCTATTCGAAGGCGATCAACTTCGATGTCTTCCACGGCAATATGGCCTCGCTGCCGCTGCTGATGTACCAGGAGTTGCAGAACCCGCAGGCCGCCGGCCGCGAGCGCGTCTGGGGTGCGGCGCTGACCCTGATCCTGATCATCGCGCTGCTGTATGCCGCCGCCGCAGCGGTCAACAAGCTGCTGACGCGGAACCGATAGAAGGAAAGACTGATGGCCAAGCGAATTGACGTCAAAGACCTCAATATCTTCTACGGCAAGTTCCATGCCGTCGCCAATGTCGGTCTGACGGTGCTGCCGCGCAGCGTGACCGCCTTCATCGGCCCGTCCGGCTGCGGCAAGTCGACCGTGCTGCGCGCGCTCAACCGCATGCACGAGGTGACCCCGGAGGCTCGCGTCGAGGGTGCGGTGCTGCTCGACGGCGAGGACATCTACGGCGCCCAGGTCGATCCGGTCGGCGTGCGCCGCACCATCGGCATGGTGTTCCAGCGGCCGAACCCGTTCCCCACCATGTCGATTCGCGACAATGTGGTGGCCGGGCTGAAGCTGCAGGGCGTGCGCAACAAGGCTCAGCTGGACGAGGTGGCCGAGCAGTCGCTGCGCGGGGCCAACCTCTGGAACGAGGTCAAGGACCGGCTGGACAAGCCGGGCGGCGGCCTCTCCGGTGGTCAGCAGCAGCGTCTGTGCATCGCCCGCGCCATCGCGGTGTCGCCGGACGTGCTGCTCATGGACGAGCCGTGTTCGGCCCTGGACCCCATCTCCACGCTCGCGATCGAGGATCTGATCACCGAGCTGAAGAAGGAGTTCACCATCGTCATCGTCACCCACAACATGCAGCAGGCCGCGCGGGTGAGCGACCAGACGGCGTTCTTCAACCTCGAGGCGCAGGGCAAGCCCGGCAAGCTCATCGAGATCGACGAGACCGAGAAGATCTTCTCGAACCCCTCCCAGAAGCAGACCGAGGACTACATCTCCGGCCGCTTCGGCTAAAGACTCTCCGGCGTCTACGACCCCTGCCATCCGGCAGGGGTCGTTTCATTTGCGCAGGTGAAGGTCGCGTAAGCGGTCGCTGTGTGGCATCGGTCACATAAAGCCGAGGTGGTTGTGTGCAACTCTGAGTAACGTTTACTCTGACCTTGCTGGTAAACCGATCGGTTTAGTAAGGAGGTGTCGGATGACCGTCTCAACGGCGAGCCTGGGATCCGGACAGGCCGCGACAGGGTTGTCGCAGCGTGCGAAGGCGGCCGCGCTGGCCGCCATCTGTGTCGCGGAACTGCTTGTGGTTCTTGATAATACGCTGGTCAACGTCGCTCTGCCGTCCATGGCGGTGCAGCTCCAGGCCGATATGAGCGGCCTGCAGTGGATCGTCGACGCGTTCACCCTCGCCTTCTCCGGGCTGCTGCTCGCCATGGGGCACCTCGGCGACCGGTACGGGCGGCGACGGTTCATGATCATCGGCCTCATCGGTGTCGCCGTCATGTCCGCGGCGGGCGCGCTGTCCAGCGGGCTCGGGCAGGTCATCGCGGCCCGCGCGGGCATGGGCGTGTTCGCGGCCGTGGTCTTCCCGGCCACGCTGGCGCTGATCACCAATATCTTCACCGCCCGGCGCGAACGGGCCGCGGCCATCGCGCTGTGGACCGCCATGGCCGGCATCGCCGTGGCGATCGGGCCGACCGTGGGCGGCTGGCTGCTCGAGTACTTCTCGTGGCACTCGGTGTTCTGGATCAATGTTCCGGTGGCGCTGGTGGCCATCGCTGCCGTGCTGGCGGCGGTGCCGGAATCCCGGGCCGACCATGTGGATCGGCTCGACCGGTTCGGCATCGTGCTCTCGCTGGCCGGTGTGACCGCCCTGGTGTGGTCCATCATCGAGGCCCCCAAGCACGGCTGGCTCGCGGCCGAAAGCATTGCGGGGTACCTGGTTTCGCTGGTCCTGCTGGCCGCGTTCGTGGCCTGGGAGCTGCGGGTGCCCACGCCGGTGCTGAACATGCGGCTGTTCCGCAATCGCCGCTTCGCACTGCCGTCGCTGGCGATCACCGTGTCCTACTTCTCGGCCTTCGGCTTCCTGTTCCTGATCACCCAGTACTTCCAGGGTGTGAAGGAGATGTCCCCGCTCGAATTCGGCATCCACTCACTGCCTTTCGCGGTGGCGGTCGGCTTCGGCGCGCCCATCGCGACCCTGCTGGCGCAGCGGCTGGGCACCACGGCCATGGTGGTGTCCGGGCTGCTGATCCTGGCGGTGGCGATGTACATCGCGGGACAGGCCAAGGTCGAGACCCCTTATCTGGGCCCGGTCGTGATCGCCATGATCCTGATGGGCCTGGGGTTCGCGGTGGTTCAGGGCCCGGCGACCGAATCCATCATGGGCGCGGTGCCTTTGGACGAGGCGGGCGCGGGTTCGGCGGTCAACGACACCACGCGTGAGGTCGGCGGCGCGCTCGGCGTGGCGGTGCTGGGCTCGGTCATGACCTCGATCTACGCCAACCGCATCGGCGGCCGGATCGACGCGATTCCGAGCCAGATCATGACCTCGCAGCAGAAGGACCTGGCGAGCAATACGCCGATCAGCGTGCTCGAGGTCGTGAAGGCTGCGGTGAATCCGATCTTCGCGCCGGCGAAGGCGGATCTCGTCCACGCCATGAAGGTCGCGGCCATGCAGGGCGCCGAATCCGCGTCCTATATCGCGGTCGGCACCCTGGTCGTGTGCGCGGTCATCGTGGCCGCGACACTTCCGTGGCGAGTGGAGAAGGGCAACTCGGTACTCATGGGCTGGCGAGAGTCCGACGAGGACTGACACCGCCGACGGGGCCCGGGATCATCCCGGGCCCTTGGCTTTTCAGGGCTTCGCCCTGGGCCCTGGGAGAGGGGTTTCAGGGTCTTGCCCCGGAGAGCTAGATGCTCTCCTTCTCCGAATCCGGGTCCGGGGGCAGCACGCCGGTGACGAGGAAGACGACGCGGCGGCCGATTTCGACGGCGTGGTCGGCGAAGCGCTCGTAGTAGCGCCCGAGCAGCGCCACGTCGACGGCCGCCGCCACACCGAACTGCCAATCACGGTCCATGATCAGCGTGAACAGGTGCTTGTGCAGGTCGTCCATCGCCTCGTCGTCGTCGGTGAGCTTGGCGGCCCGCTCGGGATCGCGGGACTCCAGCACCTCCTTGGCGGTGGCGCCCATCTTCACCGCGACCCGGCCCATTTCGGCGAAGTAGCTGTTGACGGCCTCCGGCACGGCGTGCGCGGGGAAGCGGCGACGGGTCATCTTGGCCACGTGCAGCGAGAGCACGCCCATCCGGTTCACATCGGAGACGATCTGGATGGCGCTGACCACCTGCCGCAAATCTCCGGCGACCGGAGCCTGCAGGGCCAGCAGCGCGAAGGCCTTCTCCTCGGCGAGCGTGATCATCTCGGCGATCCGGTCGTACTCGCTGATCACCTGCTCCGCGAGCTCGAGATCGGCGGTGAGCAGGGACTGGGTGGCCCGCTCCATCGCCGATCCGGCGAGCCCGGCCATGCCGCCCAGCAGATCGGCGAGCTCGGCCATTTGTTCGTTGTAGATGACACGCATGAGTCAAGACATTAGTGCGCGGCGCTGACCAAGTCACCAACGGTGGGTTAACCGTCGGTGCCGGTCTGTTTCAGCAAAGTCACCGCAGTTCCGGCCCACCGGACGACCGCTCACTTACATAGGTCGTCAGCGGCGTTCACGTGCTCCAGGTCGGAGGGGAGTGTGACCGGTGCCGCACTGGGGCCGCCGGTATCGCTCGGTGTGTCGGGCAGTGTCTGGCCGAAGGTGGTGGGCGCCTTCACCGTGCCCGCGAAATCGGTGCCCACCACGACCTCGACAATGCTGCCCAGCCCGCTCGCGGGCTCCAGCACCGCGCCCGGAAGGGCGCTGGCCACGGTGGCGGCCTCGGCCTCGTGACCGCTGGAGTAGCGGACCTTGGTCTTGGCCGAGGTGCCGTCGGCGTAGTTGCCGGTGCTGTAGATCCCGAAGCCCTGATTGGCGAGTTTGGTCGCGGTGGTGCCGGCGATGCCCGCCTGGCCCGAGCCGTTGGACACCTGCAGCGACACGGTGCTCGGATCCACGGCCGTCAGCTTGGGTTTGGCGGTGGGCGCCGCGCCGGTGGTGGTCGCCGGGCTGTCGGTCTTCTTCTCGCCCGGCAGGGGCTGGTCGTCGATGACGGCCCGGAAGATGGCCTTGATGTCGGACTCGCGCGGAATCTCGTTGCCGTAGGAGGTGGTGCCCGCGGTCGGGACGGTCAGGAAGGTGATGTTCCCGGCCTGCATCTTCTGCAGTGAACGGCCCAGTGTCAGCAGGTCTTTGGTGCTGACGTTGTCCATGAAGGAGTGCTGGGCGAAGGCGTTGATGAACCCGTTGAGCTTGCCCGGGTCGAAGAGCACCTTGCTCGACAGCGCGCTGCGCAGCAGCGAGGACAGGAAGCGCTGCTGCCGGTTGATGCGGTCGTAGTCGCTGCGCTCCTCGCCGTAGACGTGGCGGGCGCGCACGTAGTCCAGTGCGGTGGAGCCGTTCACGACCTGCTTGCCCGGCGTGGTGAGCACGGTGCCGAGGATCTCGTCGACCAGCGGCTTGGTGGTGCACACCTCGACGCCGCCGACCACGTCGACCATGGACTCGAACCCGGAGAAGTCGATGCCGACGAAGTGGTTGATCTTGAGACCGGAGAGTTTGGTGATCACCTTGGTCAGGCATTTGGGCCCGCCGAGGGCATAGGTCGCATTGAGCTTGTCGCCCGCCGCGCCGACGAACTTCTGGCCGGTGTAGGCGGCCTTTCCGTTGTCCCAGCCCTCGCAGTCCGGGCGGGTGACGTCCAGGTCGCGTGGGAACGACACGGCCACCACCCGCGCCCGGTTGGCCGGAATGTTGACCAGCATGACGGTGTCGGAGCGCGCGCCATCGGCATCGGCCTCCGTGCCCGCGCCGAGTTGGCCGTTCGCGCCCGCCCGGGTGTCGGTGCCGACGATGAGGAAGTTCTCGTCGCCGGTCTGACCGTCGGCGTCGACCACGTCGGGGGAGTTGTCGTCGAGGGCGGAAACCTGTTGGAAATTGTTGTCTTTGGCGCGCAGGTAGCTCCAGCCGCCGCCGGTGATGATCAGCGCGACGACGGCGACCACGGCGAGGGCGGCGCGTCCGGCCAGCCGTGCGCGGCGATTGCGGCGCCGCTGCGCCGGTGAAATCCGTTTGGCCGGTTCGGCTCCCACCGCGGCGGGCAGTGCGGTGGTCGGATAGTCGGCGGGGGACTTGACCTTTCTCGCGAGCAGCGCCTTGACCCGCTCGGAGGGCGGGGGCGAGGGCGGCGGGGTGCTCTCGGTGATCGGGGGAAGTTCCTCGGTGACCGGATCGGCGGTGGGATCGGGCCGCGGCACCGCGCGATTGCTTCCGGTGCCGGGCGCGTTCACCACCCGGCGTAGGTGACTGGTGTCGCGGACGGTCCGCTGGGATCCGGTGATCGCGGTGGGCGGTGCGGGCTCGGCGGGCGGCGCGGGCTCGGCGCCGACCGGTTCGCCGGTGCTCTCGGCCTCGGCCTTGTGGCGGCGGCGGGTCTGGCGCTCGCTGTCCACCCGATCGACGAGATCCTGTACCGAAATGGGCTGTGCGTCCGCGGAATAGCGCTCCCAGGGGGCGGGTCCGCCGGGTCGTGGCGTGCGCCCGTACCGATCGTCACCCACCAACGAACCTCACTTTGCTCTTGGTACCGAGGGCCATGATAACGATTTCGCCACGATGGACCACTCGAACGTATGTCCATCGCAGGTGGGTGCGCTTTTTCCGTTATGTCCGAGTGCTCCGGGAGTCCCGAGGCGTGCCTCGGAAAGTGTGCCAGGGTCGCGCCGCAGGACCGGGTAGCGCGCCGGGCGTTATCCAGATCGAGCCGAAGCGGTGTGGTTCAGCCGCCCGAATGCATGACGTCGGCCGCGGTCGGCACGGTCGCGTCCTCGGGATCGTCGAGCCAGCCGTCGGGCAGGGCCACCTTGGTCTGCGGCGACCCCTGCCGCCCGCGCGGGCCGAGCGCGTCCTCCGGGAACGGCACGTCCGGATCGAGCTGCCCGACCAGATCGCCGATCTGCGCCAGGCTGGTGACGGTGGCGAACTGCCGGCGCAACGCCGACCCCACCGGGAAACCCATCAGATACCAGGCCATGTGCTTGCGGATATCGCGCATGGCCTTGTCCTCGCCGTCGTGCTCGACGAGCAGCGCGGCGTGGCGGTAGAGGATCTCGCCGACCTTGCCGAGGGTGGGGCCCGCGGGAATCGGCTCGCCGCGCAGGGCGGCGCTCAGCTCGCCGAACAGCCATGGCCGGCCCAGGCAGCCGCGGCCGACGACCACGCCGTCGCAACCGGTTTCGGCCATCATGCGCAGCGCGTCGTCGGCGGTGAAGATGTCGCCGTTGCCGAGCACCGGGATGCCGGTGACGGTCTCCTTGAGCCGGGCGATGGCGCTCCAGTCGGCCTGCCCGGAGTAGAGCTGGGCGGCCGTGCGGGCATGCAGCGAAACCGCCGCCGCCCCTTCGTCTTCGGCGATCCGGCCGGTGTCGAGGTAGGTGTGGTGCTCGTCGTCGATGCCGATGCGGAATTTGAACGTGACGGGCACATCGCCCGCGGCGCTCACCATTTCGCGCACGATCTCGCGGAACAGCCGCCGCTTGTACGGCAGCGCGGAGCCGCCGCCGAGCCGGGTCACCTTGCGGACCGGGCAGCCCAGGTTCATGTCGATGTGATCGGCCCAGCCCTCGCCCACCACGATGCGCACGGCCTCGCCGAGCGTCTTGGGATCGACGCCGTAGAGCTGCATGGACCGCGGCGACTCATCGGGCCCGAAGGCCATCATGTTGAGCGTCTTCTCGTTGCGCTCCACGATGGCCCGCGCGGTGATCATCTCGCAGACGTACAGCGAAGTGGCGCTGCCGAACTCGCGGCACAGGGTGCGGAACGCGACATTGGTGATGCCCGCCATCGGCGCCAGCACCACCGGCGGATCGAGCGGGTAGGGCCCGATCCGCAACTCGGTCTTGGGCGCTTGGATCGAGGCAGTCACGCCGTCCAGTGTCTCATCCGGGCGCGGCCGCCCAGAGCCGCGTACCCCGCACAGTGCCCCCGGTCACAGGCGTCACCACACGCGCAGCCCGCGCCGGCGCACCACGGCGACGGCGATCACGGTGCCGAGCAGCCACACCGAGAGCCCGACGCCGAGGTGGATCGCGGCGCGTGTATCGCCCGTCATCGAGCGGCCGAGGTGGTAGCCGAGGATGGCGCGTTGCTCGCCGTCGATCGGTCTGACGAAGTAGTAGAGCCCGTACGGCAGCGCCAGGTGGGTCAGCCAGGGCAGGGTGGTGCGCCGATCACGGCGCGCGGCCCAACGCTGCCCGAGCGCGCGGGGGCGCACCGCGAGCAGGACGGAGACGATGTTGCCGACGCCGAGCCACACCAGGATCGGCAGCGCCACATCGGCGACCGTCACTCCCGTCCGCTGCATCAGCGCGTGCGAGGCGGCGGCGCTCGCGTGCGTGCCGGTCGCGGTGTGCGTGCCGGTGGTGCGCGTGCCGGTGGTCGCGGTGAGCACGGCCGTGGCCAGCAGGGTCGGCAGTCCCACGATGACCAGCAGCACGAGGTTCTTGACCAGGAGGATCCGATGCAGCGGCAACCCGGCGGCCAGGCTGAGCCGGGTCCGGTCGGCGTCCACGCCGAGCACATTGGTGGTGGTCACGTCGGCCAGCACGAAGGTCGCGAAGTAGACGCCGACCAGCACCACCCAGCCGTGCCGGTGCAGGGTCAGCGGCGAGACGAGCAGAAACAGCCCCGACAGCACCACATTCGCGCCGACGCCCTCGAGCCAGAGCGCGGGTGGTGTGAACGACCACCGGACCTCGCCGGCGACCTGCCGCCACAGCGGCAGCCCGGGATCGATCGGCCGGGGCGCGGGATGCCGGCGTTCGGTGTGGAACTGGGTCAGCGCGCGTTCGCGCACCGCGACCAGGGTGCCGCGCATCGGGTCAGTCCAGCGAGTCGACAAAGGCGCCAATCCGGGCGGCCACGACGCCGGGCAGCCGTCGCGGGAGGTGGTGGCCACCCCCGCTGACCAGTTCGATTCGGGCACAGGGCAATTGCGAGCCCAGGGCGTGGGTGGTGGAGATCGGCACGACCCTATCGGCCGGGTCGGCGAGGATCAAGGCCGGAACGCGGATCTCGGAGAGTCGCGCGGTCCACTGTTCCAGCGTTTCGAACATTTCGCGCTGTTCGGTCAGGAAGCTGCGCCAGAGCTGCCCGTGCCGGTAGTGGATTCCGGCGAGGTGGCCCAGCACCGCGGGCACCCCGATCCAGGAGGGATTGTGGTCCAAGCCCTTCCGCGCCAGCCACGGCAGCACCGACCAGGCCGTCAGAGCGAGTGCCGCGCCCGCGACCGGTGCGGCGAGTACTTCGTCCCAGGTGTTGAGACAGCCGGGCCCGACACTGGCGACCAGCACCAGCCCGCGCACCCGCCGGGGGGCCAGCGCCGCGACCGCCAGCGCGACGGCCCCGCCGTACGAATGCCCCACCAGCACGGCGCTTTCCACGCCGGCCTCGTCGAGCCGGGCGAGCAGCCAGCGGGCATTGTCCTCGATGGATCCGGCCGGATCCGGATTGTCGCCGTACCCCGGGCGATCCAGCGCCATGGGCGTCACCGAGCCGGGCAGCCGGGCGGTCACCGCGTCCCAGTCGGTGCGGTCACCCGGTTGCCCGTGCAGCAGCACCACATTCGCGGCGCCGACCCGGGTCTCGAGGCTCATGTCTCCATGTTCGGTTTCCCGCCCCGGACCGGACTGGGTAATTCCGGGGAGCTTCCTGTGAGTCGTGCGCGACGGCCCCTCGGGATCGAAATCCGGAGGGGCCGTGCGGTGTTCCGGCGAGGAGGCGGCACGCAGGCGCTAGCTGCCGGTGGCAGCCAGTTCCTTCTCGCGCTTGGCGGCCTCGCGGGCCAGCATGCGATCGCGCTGTTCCTCGAACTTCACGACGTCCTTGCCCAGCTTCTCGAGGAACAGGCCCAGACGCTCGCGGGTCTGTTCGCCGCGCGCGGTGAAGTCGTCGCGCTCGAAGATCCGCCACTTCTTCAGGACCGGGTTGACCACCTCTTCGAGGTGCTGACGCAGGTCGTAGATGCCGTGCTTGGCCATCAGCACGCCATTGCGGCGGAAGTTGGGCATTCCGGCGCCGGGCATCTGGAAGTTCTCCAGGATCAGGGTGATGGCCTCGAGGGTCTGGTCGGGCGAGAGATCCAGCGCCGCACCGCACATGTTGCGGTAGAAGATCATGTGCAGGTTCTCGTCGGCGGCGATGCGCTGCAGCATGCGGTCGGCGATGGGGTCGTCGCAGACCCGGCCGGTGTTGCGGTGGCTGACGCGGGTGGCCAGCTCCTGGAAGGTCACGTACGCCACCGAGTAGAGGAACCCGGCGTTGCCGAGGTGCTCGAGTTGGTCGGTGGGAGAGGCGAATCCGTTGGTCATGTGAACCATGCGGGCCTGCTCGAGGGCGACCGGGTCGACGCCGCGGGTGACGACCAGGTAGTCGCGCATCACGATGCCGTGCCGGTTCTCCTCGGCGGTCCAGCGACCGACCCAGGTGCCCCAGGCGCCGTCCTGCGAGAAGTTCTCGGCGATCTCGCGGTGGTAGGAGGGCAGGTTGTCCTCGGTGAGCAGGTTGGTGATCATGGACGCCTTGGCGACCTCGCTCAGCTTCGACTGCTCGGGATCCCAGTCAATGCCGCCCATGGCGGCGAAGTTGCGCCCTTCGTCCCACGGCACGTAATCGTGCGGGTGCCATTCCTTGGCCAGGGAGAGGTGGCGGTTGACGTTCTCCGCGGCAACCGGCTCCAACTCCCGCAGTAGCTCGAGTTGAGTCAGATCCTTTGCCATATATGTGCCCTTCGTATCGTGCGTCGTGCTGTCGTACCCTCGCCGGCCTGCCGCCGCGGCCCATACCTTACGTGACCGTAGGGTGATGTGAAACTCACATGCGCAGCATTGCGGTCTAGGTGAGAGATGTCATAAGACAACGGCCCACAGCGAGGGGTGTATCGCCATGGGCCGTCGTTCGTTAGCCGCGCATCACCATTCGATGCGCGATCACTTCTTGCCGAGCAGACCGCCCAGCACATTGCCGAGCACGCTGCCCGCGTTCTGGCCCACGGCCTTGCCGAGGATGTCGCCGAGACCGCCGCTCTTGTTTCCGCCGGTGGCCCCTCCGAGCAGGCTACCGAGAATGTCGCCGATGCCGCCGCCACCGGATTCGGCGGCCGCGCCGCCGCCTCCGCCGCCGAGGGCCTTCTTGCCGAGATATGCCAACACGATCGGCGCGAGCATCGGGAGCAGCTTGGACATCAGGTCCTGGCTGATGCCACTGCCGCCGACATTGCCGAGAGCGCTGATCACCGTGTTCTTTTCGGCGCCGAAGGTCTGATCGACGATCTGGCTGCCGTTGTTCGTGTCCACCTGATCGATGTCGACACCGCCGTCGAGTAGAGCGTGCGGCTGGTTGGCGACTTCGTTCTCCAGGTTGAGACCGGTCTCAGGGTTGCCGGCCTGTGCCTGGAATCCACCGAGTAGTACGGGGACGGCCGCGGTCACCGCCGTCTTGGCGGTCGCCTCGTCGACGCCGAGCTTCTCGGCGATCTGACCGATGGGGACTTGGGAGAGCAGGTCATCGAAGGAAGTCATGAACTCCGCCTGTGGTGATGGATCCCGGGAAAAGCTCTACTCAGGTCACGGTAGGTGAAATCCGGACAGATTGCCACAGATTCGCGGATGTGGCGAGGGGCCCGGCGGTATGATTCCGGGCCCCTCGCAGATGTGCCCCCACCAGGGCTCGAACCTGGGACCTGCGGATTAAAAGTCCGTAGCTCTACCAACTGAGCTATAGGGGCTTGCGGGACGTCAGTTTACGGTGCGGACCCCGCAACTGTTAAACGAGTATCCGATTGTGCTCTGGCAGACGATATTTGCGCAGGTCGCGACGGTTTCTCCGATGCTCGCGCGGAGCGGCGCGAGCCCCGGTCGCGGCGCCGGGGGCGCGATGGGGGTTCGAGTAGGGGATGACGCGATGTGCCGTTGGGGTGACCGGTCGTGCCGATCGGACGGTCTCGTTGACCGACGGGGTCCGGTTGGGGAGACGATGTAGGGCTGTGAGGGTGCGGACCGGTCGGTGCGGCATCGCGAGAAAGTGGACCCGGGGGTTTGTAGGGGTCGGCGCGGAGTGTGGATGGGGCGGAGTGGTAGTGGGGTCTCGTCGTACCCACCCTCCGATGGATCCGGAGTCTCACGGTAAGCGTCCGCTGATCGCCGCTGTCGCCGGTCCGGGCAATCGCCTTGCCACTCAGTTTGTTTCGTGGCGATGGGGTGTGAATATCATCCAATGGTGATGCGTGGCAACCTTTTTGGGGAGGGGGACAGGAACCGGTCGGAGCGGCCGCGGGGAGACGGGCGGCGGCTCGGCGGCGATGCGGCGTCGATGGGGATGTCGCGCGCGGTCGAGATCGGTAGGCCGAACATCGGTGGCATATGGGCGAATTCGTCTATTCGGACCAATCGTCCATACGATTGCTGGGAAATTGCGGTTTTAGATAGGGGGTCCCCTGGCTAACTGACTTTCCGGTACACCTCACGCTGGGTGCGCTTTCCGGGTACGGTGACCGACTGGTGAATTCCCGAAGAACCGGGATTGCCCCGGCGGCACGGGATTCGGCTTATCGTTGAAGTGCCCGAACGTGTCGCGACCGGTCTGGCCGATCGCGGCTCCACACGATGAAGCTGCGGGGAGGCGGACCGAAACGACGTGATCGCCCGGGTGCGCACCCCCTGCGGTGCACCCGGGCGGGAAAAACTATACCAGTTGGTGTGTTTCAAGTTTTTCGCGCTTTTTCGTACCAAAGGTTTGGTAATTCCGGGCGTAGCCCGATTTGAAGTATTTGAAAGACACGTAACTTTGCGTCGAGGCCGGGGAACCGGTCGGCGACGGTTAGCTAGCTTCGGAGGCGTTTCGAGCATGGCACGGCAGCAAGAGCGGGCCCGCCGGACACGCGCGGCGATCATCAGGTCCGCCGCCGTTGAGTTCGGGAAGAGCGGCTATGCCGCTGCATCGCTCAACCGCATATTGGAAGGCTCCCGGGCGACCAAGGGGGCCATGTACTTTCACTTCGACTCCAAGGAGGACTTGGCGCGCGCGGTGCTGGAGGCGGCGGTCGACCGCTATCGGGTATCCACCGAAAGGTGGCTCGCCAGAACCGATCTCGGTCCACTCGACGTGCTGCACGGCATGATCGACGAGATCGCGCTGCGGCTGGAGAACGACATCATCATCCAGGCCGAGTTCCGGCTCATCATCGAGCCGGAGTTCTACCGCGACATCCAGGCCGGTGGCGGCCGCATCCTCGGGCGGGCCATCCGGCAGCTCGCGGTGCGCGCCATCGAGCACAAGCAGTTGCGCTCGGACGCCGACCCGGACCGCTTCACCCGCACCTTGGCGGCGGCGCTGGCCGGCCAGCGTTATATCGCCGATGTGCTGGCGGGTCCGGTGGATCTGCGGTCCCGGTTCGCCGAGGCGCTCGAGGTGATCGTGGACGCCACCGCGACACCGGAGTGGACCGAGGAGTTCCGCCGCACCGGCTGGCGGGTGTCCGCGAAGCTCGAAGATCTCAACTTGGGACTCTGACCAGCTGATTTGGGAATAACGCGGAGCCTGTCATAAGCTATCTCCGCTCCCAACGGAAGCCGTTGCAAGCAAACGGTCCGGAGAGATCCGGCGGGCCCCCTTCGTCTAGCGGCCTAGGACGCCGCCCTTTCAAGGCGGTAGCGCGGGTTCGAATCCCGTAGGGGGTACAACCATGGAAACATGGTTGTCGGAGCAAGTAGCAAGGCCCTGTGGCGCAGTTGGTTAGCGCGCCGCCCTGTCACGGCGGAGGTCGCGGGTTCGAGTCCCGTCAGGGTCGCAGTAACAACGCTTGGCATTCGTATCGGGTGCCTTTCGGCCAGGTAGCTCAGTTGGTACGAGCGTCCGCCTGAAAAGCGGAAGGTCGCCGGTTCGATCCCGGCCTTGGCCACCAGTTCTGGGAGACCCCGTCCATCGGACGGGGTCTTTCGGCGTTCCGGGGCTTCTTCGCGTGTTCGCACCTTCGGTGCTGATCTTGGTGGGATGCTGGGATTCATGGCTGATGACCAGTGGTATTACTGCCTCAAACACAATCGGGCCGAGCAGGGGAAGCAGCATTGGTTCGCGGAGGTGATGGGTCCCTACCCCGATAAGGCGACAGCGGAGCGGGCGTTGGATATTGTGCGGGAGCGGAATCGGGCCGCCGACCAGAAGGACGGCGACTGACGCCGGAGTGATGGGGGTGACGCACGTGCTGGTGCGCTCACGGGACACTCAGGCGGACCAGGTACGGTTTCGTAGCCAGAAAACGACCAAGCGGGAGGGTAAACCTTGAAGGTCACCGTGGTGGTGCCGACCTACAACGAGCGGGAGAACCTGCCGGTGGCGGTGGAGCGGCTGACCGCGCTACCGGTGGCCGACCTGCACGTGCTGGTGGTGGACGACAATTCGCCCGACGGTACGGGTGAGGTGGCCGACAAGCTGGCCGCCGACCTGCCGAACGTGGTGAGCGTGCTGCACCGCACCGAGAAGGACGGTCTGGGCCGGGCCTACATCGCCGGCATCACCAAGGCGCTGGACGAGGGCGCCGACGTCGTCATCCAGATGGACGCCGATCTGTCGCATCCGGCCGAGGTCATCCCGGCCATGCTGGACAAGCTGGAGTCCACCGACGCGGGCGTGGTCCTCGGATCCCGTTACGTCCCCGGCGGTTCCACCGCCGCGGAGTGGAAGTGGTACCGCAAGGCGCTCTCGGCGTGGGCCAACTTCTACGTGAATACGATTCTGCGCCTGGGCGTCAAGGACGCCACCGCCGGTTTCAAGGCGTGGAAGGCGGATACGCTGCGCGCCATCGACGTGGCCTCGATCAAGTCGAACGGCTACTCGTTCCAGGTGGAGATGAACTACCGGACGGTCAAGCAGGGCATCAGCATTGCCGAGGTGCCGATCCGCTTCGAGGAGCGCACCAAGGGCGCGTCCAAGATGAGCCTCAAGGTGCAGCTGGAGTCCGCGGCCATGCCGTGGAAGCTGCTGTTCGGCCGCGCGGTCTAGCTCTCCGGCCAGTGCAGCAGGGTGTCCACGAAAAGCTGACGGACACCCTCCACTTCGGCGTCCATATGGCTCGGATCCCAGCCGCTGACATCGATCGGCGGCAGGACGGCCACGTCCACGATGCCCTTGCGGACGACCGCTGAATTGCGCCAGGCGATTTCACCGGCGTTCCGGATCACCACCGGAATGACCGGGACCCCGGCCTGGATGGCGATGTGGAAGGCCCCCTTCTTGAAGGGGCCGACGCGCGGGGTCAGTGAGCGGGTGCCCTCCGGGGCGATGACGACCGACAGCCCGCCGCGCAGGGTGTCGACGACCGGCGCCAGCTCGGCCTTGGCGACGGCGGTGTTCGCGCGGTCGATGAAGGTCACCTCGACGAATCGCATGAGGGGGCCGAAGACCGGGTTCTTGGTGATCTCCCGCTTGGCGACCCCGGTGAATCCGGTGCCCAATACCTCGGCCACCACCACGATGTCGAACTGGCTCTGGTGGTTGAAGATGAACACGGCCGGGCGCGGGGCCCGGGCGTGCTCGGCGCCGACGACCCGAACCTTGACCCCTGTGCTGCGCAGGGTCGAGTCCGCGGCGTAGGTCATCATCGAATCCGCCATCTGGCGGCGCTGTTTGGTGTGCGCCTTGGCGGCGACGCCGAACAGGGCGCCGCCCAGCAGTCCGGTGAAGCCGGCCAGGGTGCGGGCGTAGTCGAGGGTGCCGGGGGACTGCCGGGGCCGGAAATGCAGGACCGGCCAATCCTTTTCGGCCGCCTCCAGCACCACCCGGGGGTCCGGGTTCACCGCTACCGGGTACCCGGCGAGCTGTAGCAGGGGCAGGTCGGCGGCGCTGTCGGCGTAGACCCGGCTGCGGGTGAGATCGAGGTCGCGGGCGATGGCGAAGCGGCGGACGGCGTCGGCTTTGCCGTTGCGCCAGAGCGGCTTTCCCGCCACGTGCCCGGTGAGCACGCCGTCCTGCACGGCCATGTCGGTGCACAGCACGTTCGGAATGCCGAGCTCCTCGGCCACCGGCGCGACCTGGTAGCGGGTGACCGAACTGACCAGCAGCAGGGTGTGCCCCGCGGCCTCGTGCTCGCGGACCAGCCGCCATGCCTCCGGATAGATGTGCCCGTACACGTCGTGCGCGAAGATCTGCCGGCCGAGTTCTTCCAGCTCGGATTCGGGCACCCCGGCCCAGGCGTACATGACGTACTGCAGGAATCGCTCGTACTCGCCTTCGCTGCGCGCCCCGCGAATACTGCCCAGCAGTCCGGCGGTGAGCGCGCCCCGGGTGCTGCCGCGCCGCAGCAGCAGTCGGCGCGGCAGCGGCGGCGGGTTGAAGCCGTTCACCACGGTGCCGCCGAAGTCGAAGACGGCCGCGATGCGCGGGCCCTGCGGTCCGGTGCGCACCGTCGCCAGGGCCTGGGCGAGATCCATTGCGCCGATGGGCCGTTGGGTGACGCCGACCCCGGGCCGGAGCGGGAGCGTGGGTCTGCCCGCCGCGATTCCCCGGACCCGGTGTGTCATAGCGTTTCCAGCCGGTTGGAGGGGTCGAGGGTGGCGGCGCGGGAGATGCGTCCGCTGATGGCGCGCAGTTCCCCGGCGAAGCGGACCCGGCGGGCGGCCAGCTCGGCGGGTTCCTCGTCGGAGGCGAGCAGGCCGTGGTTGTCGGCGAGTTTGAGAGCGCTGCCGAACAATTCGGAGGACACCGATTCGGGGCTGTGCAGGCGCTGCTGCAGCAGCATCTGCTTGCCGACATGCAGGCACTCGTCGACGAAAGCCTTCCTGTCGACCGGCAGTACGGGATCGCGGGCCGCGAGGCGTTCGGCGACCACCAGTTGCGCGTCGATGAAGGAGCGCAGCACCCGGTGCGCCATCATGAACCCGGATTCGGCCAGCCGGGCCAGGATTTCGGTGCCGACGGTGCCCGCGGCGGTGCGGCGGTGCCATTCGGGGTCCACGAGCAGCATCTCCGCGGTCAGCTGGCTGGTGAACTCGGCCCGTTCGGGGAAGAAGAACTCGAACTTGAGCAGGTCCCGCAGCCGGTAGGCGGCCTCCCAGCCGACCCGCAGCTGATCGCCCTCGGGGGCCTCCATGGCGGTGAGGATGGCCAGTTCGAGAATGGCGCGATTGACGAACCAGTGCACGGCGCTGTTGCGGTAGAACGCGGCCTCGAGGTGCGCTCCGGCGTGAATGGCGTACACCGGTTCCAGCCCGCCGCGGTACACGGTCACCACCTTGGCGATGGCCAGCTGCTCGAGCACCACGGCCAGCCGGTGATCGTCACGCAGCGTGGCGAGTTCGCCGCGCGGCAGGTCCCGGTTCTCGATGTAGCCGAGCACGGGCGCGATGGCGGCGCGCAGTTCGTGGCGGGTCAGGGCGCGTTCGTGCACGCCCAGCAACACCAGGGTGGTGAGGGCGTTGACGGTGATCGGGGTGACGTCGTTGATGCCGACCGCGACCTCGAAGGCCAGCCGCTGCACGGCCCGGTGCTCGAGTTCGACGATCTGCTCGGGGGCCGGATTCGGGTGTGCCGCCAGCGGATCCCCGAGTGCGGCCAGCCGGTCGCGGGCCGAGAGCGGGGTCCCGAAGCGCACGTACACGTGCCCGGCCGAGTGCTGCTGGTTGCGCACGTAGCGGGCCAGCCAGGCCAGGCCCTCGGCCTGCTTGCTGCCGCCGGTCTGTTCGTCGGCGATGGCCCCGATCTCGTTGAGCCGCTCGTAGGTGATGGAGACCGGCACCAGCATGACGTCGTCGATGCGTTTCGAACGCAGTGCCGCCGCAAGGTAGTTCAGCAGTCCGTAGCGGGGCGGGCGGAGTTTCCCGGTGCGGGTGCGCCCGCCCTCGAAGTACCACTCCAGGTTGAAGCGCTTGGTGAGCAGGTAGGCGAAGTACTCCTCGACGACGGCCTTGTAGACCTCGTCGTCGCCGAAGCTGCGGCGGATGAACACGGTTCCGGTGCGTCGCGCGATCGGGCCGATCGGCCAGAACTTCAGGTTGGCCCCGCCGACCACGTGATTGGGCGGGAAGTCGTTGCGCGCCAGGATGTCTCCGAGCACGAAGGCGTCCACATAGGAGCGGTGCGAGGGCAGGAAGACCAGCGGGTAGCGCCGGTTCAGGGTGCGCAGCCGGTCCAGTCCGGACTCGTCGGAGTCCACCTTCCAGGTGGAGGCGTGCACGGGCCGCATGGCCTGGGTGAACAGGTCCGACACCAGGCGCGACTGGGCGGCGACGAGTTCCCGCAGTCCCCGCTCGGCCCGCCGGTAGGCCTCGCGCGCGGGCACCCCGGTCTCCTCGGCGATGGCGTCGAGCCGCCGCAGGAATTCGGGCGAGTCGAGGATTTCCTCGACCACCAGCCGCGGCACCTTGTACCGGTCGCCGATGACGGCGCGTTCGGCGCGTTCGAGCGCGACGATGCCCGCGCGCACGATGGCGCGCCCGAAAGCGTCGGGGGCCGCGGCGGATCCGGGATTGTTGGCCCGCAGCGCGCTGAGCCGGGCGGGTGCGCCGGTCAGCACCAGGTGTCGGTCGGGGGCCTTGCTCAGCAATCGGCGCTGCACGAGCCGATTGGGCTTGCGGGGGTTGGTCATGGTGAGCAGGTCGCTGAAGGTGGTGCGCCGCACGCCGTCTCGCTCGGGCGGCAGCCACAGCACCCGCACCGGCACCACCAGCGGATCGTCGCTGCGTCCGACCAGCCGATCGGTGACCGCGGCGGGGTCGAGGTCGATCTGGGTGACGGGCGCGGCGGTGCCGAATTCCTGCGCGATGCCGCCCTCGGCGAGCCAGTGCCCGACCAGTTCGCGTTCCACCTGGGAGGCCGCGTCGACCAGTGCCACGACGGAGTGCGGAGCGGTGAGCGCGGCTTCGGGGAGCCGGCTGTCATGATCGAGCATCTTCGTTCCCTCCGCATGAGCCGCTGCGATCGGTATTTTATTGCCCTCCGCTCCGCTGCGGGCGCGTTCGCGGCCCTGTTACCTCGGCCTTCCCTCCTCCGCTCCTCCGCTTCGCTCCCCCGCTCCGTCAGTCCAGGCCGAGGCGGGCCGCGAACCTTCAGCGTTCCGAAGTTCGGCGCTCCACTTTTAGGAAGGTAATGCTAACCTCGGCACGTAAGTTAGGTAAGCATAACCTTGGAGGTCTAGTGTCGGTCGCTGACGAACGGGTACGGGTCGCGGGGGCGCAGCGGTGGGGCGAATACGTCACCGATCCGGTCGCGGCGGTCTCCGCGCTCGCGGCGGCGGATCGCTTCGGGGAATATGTCGTCTACGAACGGCCGGGCGAATGGGTATTCGCGGCCGACCCCCTCGGCGGGGTCGAGCTGGACGCGAATGAGCTGCGGGTGAGCTGGGACGGGAAGACCACCGCCGGAGCCTGGTCCGGCAGTCCCGCGCGGGCCGTGGACCGCGCGCTGGCCGGACTGCCCCTGGACGGCCGGAATGCGTTCGGCTGGATCGGATTCGAGTTCTGCGCCTGGTCGCTGGCCGTCACCGAGCATGTGCATCCGCGGGCGACGCTGGCGCACTTGATGATTCCGCGCATCGAGGTGCGCATCGACGCGACCGGGGTCCGGGTGTCGGGTGCGACGCCCGCCGAGACCGGGGACATCCACGCGCTGATCGCGGCCGCGCAGCGGACCGATCCGCCGGTGCCGCATCCGGTGGACGTCACCGTGGATCCCACCGGGTATCGGGACCGGGTGGCCGCGGGAGTCGCCGAGATCGGCGCGGGCCGGTATCAGAAGGTGATCCTGTCGCGGAAGGTGGATCTGCCCTTCGCGGTGAACATTCCGGCGACCTACCGGCTCGGCCGCCTGCACAACACGCCCGCACGCTCGTTCCTGCTGCGGCTGGGCGGACTGGAGGCCGCGGGGTTCAGCCCGGAGCTGGTGGCCTCGGTGGACCGGGATCGGGTGGTCACCACCGAGCCGCTGGCCGGGACGCGCGCCTTCGGCCGGGGCGGCGACCTCGATGTCGCGGCCCGCGCCGAGCTGGTCCGCGACCCCAAAGAGATTGTCGAGCACGCCATCTCGGTGCAGACCTCGTTCGCGGAGATCGCGGCCGTGGCCGAGCCGGACACCACCGCGGTCTCCGATTTCATGGCGGTGCGCGAACGCGGCAGCGTGCAGCATCTGGCGTCCACCGTGCGCGGGCGGCTGGCGGCCGACCGCAGCCCGTGGGACGCGCTGGAGACGCTGTTCCCGTCCGTCACCGCCTCCGGCATCCCCAAGGCGGAGGGCGTCGACGCGGTCTTCCGCCTCGATCACGATCCGCGCGGGCTGTATTCCGGTGCCGTGGTGACGGTTTCACCCGACGGCGAGTTGGAGGCGACGCTGGTGCTGCGCGCGGTCTACCAGACCGGCGCGGGCGCGTGGCTGCGCGCGGGCGCGGGCGTGGTCGGACAGTCCCGCCCCGAGCGTGAATTCGAGGAGACCTGCGAAAAGCTGGGCAGCGTCGCGCCGTACGTCGTGCGCGCCTGACCGGCCCCGTACCGCCGGCGCGGAGTCAGACGCGGAACTCCACGCCGGTCAACCGCTCGGACAGCTCCCAGAGCTGCCGGGCGGTTTTCTCGTCGTGGGAGGCCGCGGTGGAGCCCACCTTGGTCGGATGTCCACGCCAGTTGAACCAGTCCGGTCCGTAGTAGCCGCCGGGCTCGACCTCGGCGGTGGCGGCGTACAGCGTTGGCAGCGCGCCCATCTCGGCGCTCTGCGCCACGAGCCGGTTGCCGAGCCCGACGATCTGCTCGAGCAGGTTCTGGGTCTCGGAACTGATCTCGGTGGCGGCGTAGCCGGGGTGCGCGGCCACCGAGAGTTTCGGCGAGCCGGTGACGGCCAGCCGACGCTGCAGCTCGTAGGTGAACAGCAACAGCGCCAGCTTGGACTGCGCGTACGCGCCGAAGCGGGAGTAGGCGCGCCGCTCCCAGTTCAGGTCCTCGAGATCGATGCGGCCGATGAAGTGGGTGATGCTGGAGGTGTTCACCACCCGCTCCGAAATCCGGTCCAGCAGCAGGCCGGTCAGCGCGAAGTGACCGAGATAGTTGGTGCCGATCTGCAATTCGAAGCCGTCGGCGGTCTTGCGCTGGGGCACCGCCATCACGCCCGCGTTGTTGATCAGCACGTCCGCCCGCTCGACCGTGTCGGCGAAGGCGCGCACCGAGGACAGGTCGGCCAGATCCAACTGGCGGATCTGCACGTCGCCGGGCATGGTCCGGGCCGCCGCCTGGGCCTTGATCTCGTTGCGGCAGGCCATGATCACCTGGGCCCCGGCGCCGGCCAGGGCACGTGCGGTGGCCTCGCCCAGGCCGCTGGTGGCCCCGGTGACGATGATGATCCGGCCGGTCTGGTCCGGCATGTCCGCTGTATTCCACCCGCCCATAGATGAACTCTATGACGGCCGGGTCAGATGTGCGCGGCGAGGGCCTTCTTGTCGATCTTGCCCACGGCCGTGACCGGCAGGAAGTCGGCCTGCCGCAACACATCCGGGAGCTTGTAGGTGGCCAGGCCGCGGTCGGTGAGGAAGGTCTTGATCTCGGGGAGGGTAGGTAGTTCGCCGGCGGTCACCAGGACGACGCAGACCTTCTCGCCCAGCGCCGGGTCGGGCAGACCGACGGCGGCGGCGTGACGGACGCCGGGATACGCGAGCAGGTGCTCCTCGAGCTCGTCGCAGGAGATGTTCTCGCCGCCGCGGTTGATGACGTCCTTGATGCGGCCGGAGACGATCAGGTGCCCGCTGGGCAGGCGGCGGACCAGGTCGCCGCTGCGGTAGAAGCCGTCGGGGGTGAAGGCGCGCGAATTGTGCTCGGGGGCACGGTAGTAGCCGCGCAGCGTGTAGGGACCGCGGGTGAGGAGTTCGCCCTCCTCGCCGTCGGGGACGTCATGGCCGTGTTCGTCGACCACCCGTACCTCGTCGGCGGGGGAGAGCGGGCGGCCCTGGGTGGTGTCGACCAGGTCCTCGGGGTCCTCGGCGCGGGTGTAGTTGAGCAGGCCCTCGGCCATGCCGAAGACCTGCTGCAGCCGGACGTTCAGGGCCGGTGCGACATCGCGGGCGTTCACCTCGGCGAGCTTCGCCCCGCCGACCTGGAGCAGGCGCAACGAGGACAGGTCGGCGTCCTCCCAATCGACTGCCGCGCACCACAGTTGGGCCAGCGGCGGGACCACCGCGGTGACGGTGACGCGGTGGCGTTCGATGGCGGCGAAGGCGCTCTCCGGGCTGGGATCGGTCACGAAGGCCATGGCTCCGCCGGTCGCGACGGTGCCGAGGACACCGGGGCAGGCCAGCGGGAAGTTGTGGGCGACCGGAAGTGTCGCGAGGTAGACGTCGCCCGGGCCGAGCTCGCAGACCTCGGCGCTGGCCTTCGCGTTGTAGGCGTAGTCGTCGTGGGTGCGGGCGATGAGCTTCGGCAGGCCGGTGGTGCCGCCGGAGACCAGCATGAGCGCGATGTCCGACGCGTCGATCGCGGGCAGCGAATCACCCTCGGCGGGAACCGAATCCAGAGCGGTGAAGGGGCCGGGATCGCCGAGGATCAGGACGTGCCGCAGCGCCGGCGCGTTCGCGCTCACCTCGGCGGCCAGGACGCGGTAGTCGAAGTCGCCGAGCCGGTCGGCGGCCACGTAGGCGACCGCGCCGGAAAGCTTTGTCAAGTGCTCGATTTCGGCGCGGCGATGCGCGGGGAGCGTGAGCACCGGGATGATCCCGGCGCGCAGGAGGCCGAACAGCACCGCGATGAACTCGGGCACGTTGGGCAGCTGCACCACGGCCCGGTCGCCGGGCCGGATGCCGAGTTCGAGCAGGCCGTGTGCCATGCGGTCCGCCGCGTGATCCAGCTCCGCGTAGGTGGCCGTGACATCGCCGAGCAGCGCGGGGCGTTCGGGCCATTGCCTGCCCGCGTCGCGCAGCAGTTCGCCCAGCGGCCGACCCGCCCAGTACCCGGCCTCCCGGTACCGCTCGGCCAGGTCGGCGGGGAAGGGGACGAAGCCGTCGCGATGGTCCGTGGCGGCGGATGCGGGGGATGTCACAGCTCTGACCTCTAGCTAGTTAGGGTGGCCTTGCATAGGTTAGGCAACCCTATCTCAATCAGTTACGCTGCTGTCGAACGACATCCGAATCCGGGATGGGCAGCGCCCCGAGCACAAGGAGAACCAGCGGAAATGGAGTCACCCCAGGGGTCGGCGAGCATCGCCCGAGACGAGATCCGCACCGCCATCGCCGGACACCTCGGCCTCGACCCGGCCGCCATCGGCGACCACGACGACCTCATCCAGCTCGGCTTGGACTCCATCCGCACCATGAAACTCGCCGGCGCCTGGCGCAAACGCGGCCTCGCTGTCAACTTCGCCCAACTCGCCGCCGAACCCACCCTCGCCGCCTGGCACCGCCTCCTCGGCGCTGTCGACCCGGCGGATGCCGGTGCCGTCGTAGCCGATTCGCCACGCCCGGCCGCAGGCGCCGCGCCGCGTGCCGAGTCCGACGCTCCTCGGGCGACGGGCGATTCCGTTCGGGCGACGAATCCACTCGCCGCCGCGACCGGTTCGCACCGCCGGGCCGCGGGCGACGCGCACGGTGCCGTAGCCGAGCCGAATCCGGGGGCGGCCGAGGCCAGCCCCGAGGCGAATCCTCCGGCTGTCCAGGATGGTTCGGGTGCCCCCGAACCCGAGCCCGCGGCACTGGCCGGCGCGAACCGGGCAGCGGTCGTGGACGGCGCGCACTCGACCACGGGAGTGCAAGGCGAGTCCGGCGGCATCGCCCGAGGGTCCGGCGCGGACGCGGACGTCTGGGCCGACGACGGGAGCCCCTTCGCGCTCGCACCGATGCAGCACGCGTACTGGGTCGGGCGGTCGGATGGGCAGGAACTGGGGGCGGTCGCGGCGCACCTTTATGTCGAGTTCGATGGGGACGGTGTGGATCCTGGGCGGTTGGGGGCGGCGGTCGAGGCGCTGGTGCGGCGGCATCCGATGTTGCGGACTCGATTCCTCGCGGACGGGACGCAGCAGACGTTGGCGCGGCCGGGGCGCGAGGTGTGGAGCGTCACCGATCTGCGGGATGCGGACGCGGAGTCGGTGGAGCGGGTGCTGGAGGAGTTGCGGGACAGGCGGACCCACCAGCTCATGGCGGTCGAAGACGGGCAGGTCGTCGATGTCGCGCTGACGCTGCTGCCGGGCGGGCGGACGCGGCTGCATCTGGATGTGGACATGCTCGCGGCCGACGCCATGAGCTACCGGATCCTGGTGGCCGACCTCGCTCGGCTCTACCGGGGCGCGCAGCTGCCGCCGCAGACCTACACCTTCCGGCGGTACCTGGCCGAACATGCCGGTCCCACACCGGAACACGCGGCCGACCGCGAGTGGTGGCAGCGCCGCCTGGCCGAGCTGCCCGGAGCCCCCGAGTTGCCCCGCGCCGAGACCGCTCACCGCTCGATCGCCGGGCCGGGGCCGGATATCGCGAGCGAATCGGGTCCAGCTGCGGCGTCTGCCTCGCCCCAGCCCGCCGGACTTCCGGAGACCGACGGCGGCGCGCGGACGGTGCGGCTGCACCGGTGGCTGTCGCCCGAGGCGAAGGCGACCATGTTCGCGGCCGCGCATGCCCGGGGGATCACCCCGGCCATGGCATTGGCGTCGGTGTTCGCCGAGACCATCGGCGGGTGGTCGACGCAGCGCCGGTTCCTGCTGAATCTGCCGCTGTTCCACCGGGAACCGGTGCACCCGCAGGTGGACTGGGTGGTCGGTGACTTCACGTCCTCGGTGCTGCTGGAGGTCGACGTCACCGAACCGGCTACCGTCACCGAGCGTGCCCGCGCCCTGCAGCGCGAATTGCATGCCGCCGGAGCGCATTCCGGCTACACCGGGCTCGAGGTGCTGCGCGATCTGGGGCGGCTGCGCGGCGAGCCGGTGCTGGCCCCGATCGTGTACACCAGCGCCATCAACCTCGGTGAGCTGTTCGCCGACGAGGTCACCGCCACCTTCGGCGATCCGGTGTGGATCATTTCCCAAGGCCCCCAGGTGCTCTTGGACGCGCAGGTCACCGAGGTCCGCGGCGGTCTCCTGCTGAACTGGGACGTCCGCGCCGACGCCTTCCCGTCCGGCATGGTCGAGACCATGTTCACCCGCTACATCGACGCCGTCGTGCGCCTGGCGGGCCTCGAGGAGCATGGTGCGCCGGGCAGCGGTGAGACCGCTCCTGCGGCGGGCGAAATAACGGGCGGGCCCGGACTCCACGCCGGGACCGACGCGACGGCGACGCGTCATGCCCGCGCGGCCACACCCGGAGGCGCCGGATGGGATGCCGAGGCGGTGGTGCGAATTCCGGTGGAGCAGGCTGTGATTCGTGCCCGGGTGAACGCCACCGACGGTGTGATCAGTGGGCGGTCCCTGCACAGCGGGCTGTTCGAATTCGCCGCCGCGAAGCCGGACGCGCCCGCGGTGATCTGGGAGGTCGATCGAGCGGAAAGCGACTGTGAGGTACGGACTCTCAGCTATCGCGAGCTCGCCGACCAGGCGCTCGCTATCGCGGGTGCGTTGCAGGTCGCGGGTGTTCGGCCGGGTGACGCCGTTGCGGTGCAGTTGCCGAAGGGGCCGGATCAGATCCTGGCTACCGCCGGAGTGCTGGCGGCGGGTGCCGTGTATGTACCGATCGGGTTCGATCAACCGGCGGCGCGGCGGGCCGAGATCCTGCGGACCGGAGGCGTGGTCGCGGCGCTGACCGCGGGTGCCGAGGTGCCCGAGGTGCGGACGCTGGTGCTGGACCGGGCGCGACGGCATCCGGAACCGTTGGCGGAGGCGGTGATTCCGGATCCGGAGGCGATCGCCTACGTGCTGTTCACGTCGGGCTCGACGGGTAAGCCGAAGGGCGTGGAAGTGCCGCATCGGGCGGCCATGAACACCATCGACGATCTCAACGAGCGGTTCGGGATCGGGGTGGCGGATCGAGCGCTCGCGTTGTCGGCGTTGGAGTTCGACCTGTCCGTGTACGACATCTTCGGGCTGTTGAGTGCCGGGGGTGCGGTGGTCGCGCTGGATGAGGGACAGCGCGGTGAACCGGCACGGTGGGTCGAACTTGTGCGGCGGCACCGGATTTCGGTGGTCAACTGCGTCCCGAGCCTGCTGGACATGCTGCTGGAGGCCGCCGCCGGGAAGCCTGTGGACAGTTTGCGCATGGTCGTTCTCGGCGGCGACTGGGTCGATGTGGCGCTGCCGGGGCGGCTCGCGGCGGTGGCTCCGGACTGCCGGTTCGCCGGGCTGGGCGGCGCGACCGAGACGGCCGTTCACTCCACCATCTGCGAAGTCGTGAATGCCGAAGTGTCGCAGGACTGGTCGGCGATCCCGTACGGCACGCCGCTGCGCAATGTGCGGTGCCGGGTGGTCGGGCCGGCGGGGCAGGACTGCCCGGACTGGGTGACCGGTGAACTGTGGATCGGTGGGGCGGGCGTGGCCGCCGGATATCGCGGCGATGCCGAGCGCACCGCGGATCGGTTCGTCACGCACGAGGGTCTGCGGTGGTACCGGACCGGGGATCTCGCGCGGTATCGGCCGGACGGCTGCCTGGAATTCCTGGGGCGCGCCGACCATCAGGTGAAGATTCGCGGTTACCGCGTCGAACTCGGGGAAGTGGAGAGCGCGCTGCGCGCCCTGCCGGGTGTGCGGCACGCGATCGCCGCCGTGATCGGCTCGGCCGCACCGAAACTCGCGGCGGTCGTGGTCGGCGCCGACGGCGTGGTCCCGGATGTGCCCGGGCTGCTCGCGGCCGCGGCGGACCTGCTGCCCGGCTACATGATTCCCGGCCGGGTCGTACCGCTCGCCGAACTGCCCTTCACCTCGAACGGCAAACCCGATCGCAAGGCCATCGCGGCGGTGCTCGCCGATGGCGAGTCGGAGGGTGTATTCCTCGCTCCGCGAACCGATGTCGAGCGCGCGGTGGCCGATATCGTCGCCACGGTCCTGGGCCGTGACCGCGTCGGGGTGACCGACGACTTCTTCGCTCTCGGCGGCGATTCGGTGCTGGCGACCGCCGTCGTCGCGCGGGTCCGGGAGTGGCTGGATTCACCGGACACGGTGGTGGCCGACTTCTTCGCCGCCCGCACGGTCGAGGGCCTGAGCCGGCGGCTGCTGGATCGCGAGCAGCGCGCCGGTGCCACCGGCCGCCTCGACGCGGTGGCTCGTCTCTACCTGGAGGTCGCCGCTCTGTCCGACGAGGAGATCCTCGCGCTGTCCTGACAAGCGCGATCCCCGCGCCCTTTTCGCGAGGCGCGGGGATCGGCGGGACGGCTCAGTGCGAGGCGGGCAGGACGCAGCCGCCGTGCAGGATGCCCAGATCGTGCAGCAGTCGGTAGCACGACGGGTCGTCCGGCAGCACCGGGTGGAAGCCTTCCAGGAAGAACGTCGCCACCAGGTTGATGACGATCACCACCGCGAGGAAGCCGATGGCCAGCAGGCCGAGGGTGCGATGCGGTCCGGTCGCCGGAATGGTCTCCGAGGCCGTCTCGTACGAAAACGCCAGCACCACACCGATTGTCGCGATCGCCGCGATGAACAGGACGAAGGCCCACACGTACAGGTGCAGGCCGAGCACCGCGCCGCCGTACCCCTTGTCGCCGGGCAGGATGTGCAGCATGGTCTGCCGCCACGCGGTGAACCCGCCGCCGAAGCAGGCCACGATGGCCAGGCCCCAGCCGACCATGTAGTCGCGTCGGACAATGGTTCCCGTCATGCCTTTGCGCACGATGTACGCGCCACCGAGCGCGGCCAGCATCATGAAGTAGCGCTGCAGCATGCACAGCGGACACGGGTAATCCCAGGTGCCGAACTGGACGCCGAGGCCGCCGCAGACGACGCCGGTCCAGCCGACGATGAAGATGACCGCCAGCCAGTATTGGACCTGGCCGAGGATCCCACCGCCGCTTCCGGTTCCGGTGGTCTCGCTCTCGGTGGCGGTCACCACGTCAGCCCCAGTCCGAGGCCGCTGGTGATGTGGTACTTCAGCAGGCCGGCGCACAGGAGGATGACAATCCACCAGGCCGCCAGAACGCGCGTGCGAGAACTCTGTTTCCAGATCAGATACACGATGCCCAGCAAACCTGCGAGTATCAGCGTGTCCATAGTCGCGGACGCTACCGCTTGCGCAGGTCGAACCTATTGAAGGCGAGTCGGACACGCCGTGTTCGGTCGATCGTGATGTGTGCTGGCAAATTTCTGCTCCAGGGCCGGTTCCCGCCGACGCCGGACGGCGGTGCCTCCGCGCCCCTAGACTCGACCCCGTGAGCGGTTGGGACATCTCCGACATCCCCGATCAAGCGGGTCGAACGATCATCGTCACCGGAGCCAATAGCGGCTTGGGTGCGGTCACCGCGCGGGCGCTCGCCGGCGCCGGGGCGCGCGTGATCATGGCGTGCCGCAATGAACTCAAGGGCCGGGCGGTCGCCGACGAGATCGGGCCCAATGCCCAGGTGCGGCGGCTGGATCTGGCCGACCTGTCCTCGATTCACGACTTCGCCGACTCCATCGACGGCGCCGACGTGCTGATCAACAATGCGGGCGTGATGGCGGTGCCGCTCAAGCGCACCGCTGACGGCTTCGAAATGCAGATCGGCACAAACCATCTCGGCCATTTCGCGCTGACGGGGCTGCTGCTGGACAAGATTCGCGACCGGGTGGTCACGCTGACGAGCGGCATGCACGCCATCGGCCGCATCGACCTCGAGGATCTGAACTGGGAGCGGCGCTCCTATCAGCGCTGGGCCGCCTACGGTCAGTCCAAGCTCGCCAACCTCATGTTCGCGCGGGAGCTGCAACGCCGTCTGAGCGCCGCCGGGTCGAGCAAGGTGTCGGTGGCCGCGCATCCCGGCTATGCCGCGACCGAACTGCAGGGCCACACCGAATCGCTGTACGACACGCTGATGTCCCTCGGCAACAAGATCTTCGCGCAGAGCGCCGAAATGGGTGCGCTGCCCTCGTTGTTCGCGGCGACCGCGGAGGTCGAGCCGGGCGGCTTCTACGGGCCGACGGGGTTGCGCGGCATGCGCGGCTATCCGGGACCGAGCACCTCGACGGCCGCGTCCAAGGACGAGGTGACCGCGCGCCGGCTGTGGGAGCTCTCCGAACAGCTCACCAAGGTCAATTACCCGTTCGTGCGCAAGTGATCCGGAGCCGGGGGATATGAGCATTCCATTCGACCGGCGCGATCAGCTCGACAAGATCCAGCAGGGGCTGCTGCCCGGCGAGCAGATCATCGCCGTGTACGACGCCATCGGGGTGGGCACCGGATTCCTGGGGCTCACCGACCGGCGGGTCGTCATCCAGGACAACTCGTTCGTGGGGAAGAAGATCGCCATCACGAGCATCCCGTACGCGCGGATCACGAGTGTCAGCATCCTCACCAACAAGTCGTTCGCGGGACAGTTCTTCTCCTCCGGGCACATCGCCATCTCGACCGGGCACCACACCTACGAGGTGGAGTTCCGCGGGGACGAGAAGACCCACCACGTGCACGACGTGATCCTGCACTACATCCTGCGCTGACCTGGGACTTCCCAATAATTGGGATGCTTGTCCCACCGATCGTGTCCCACGCCACACGCACGATTCGAGATCTCTGGTACTGTGCCGGTCATGCAGCGTGTGTATTTCTGGTTTAGCCAGCCGGCCCCGGGTGGGTCGCGCGGCGCTGACCTGCGCTGACATCCTCCACCCCGAGCCGGACGAAAACAGACCGGCTCCAAGGGGTTTCGCACAACTCTCCGTGGGTCGGCCTGGGACAAGGAAACCCACGATGACTACCGCCGATCTCGACCGGCATGCCGATCTCGACGACCAGCGCACGCTGAGCATCAGCCCGCTGCGCTCACCCCGTGAGATCCGCGCCGTCCACCCGATCGACGACACCCTCGCCGACACCGTGCGCGCGGGCCGCAAGGCCACCGTCGACGTGCTCAACGGCGACGACGACCGCCTCATGGTGATCGTCGGGCCGTGCTCGGTGCACGATCCCGAGGCCGCCATGGACTACGCGCGCCGCCTGGCCGCCAAGGCCGAAGAGGTCTCCGACCGGCTGCACGTGGTGATGCGCGTGTACTTCGAGAAGCCGCGCACCACGCTGGGCTGGAAGGGCCTGATCAACGATCCGCACCTGGACGGCACCTTCGACATCAACACCGGCCTGGACCTGGGCCGGCGGCTGCTGGTCGACATCACCGCGCTGGGTCTGCCGGTGGCGTGCGAGTTCCTCGACCCGATCACCCCGCAGTACATCGCCGACCTGGTCGCCTACGGCGCGATCGGCGCGCGCACGGCCGCCAGCCAGGTGCACCGGCAGCTGTCCTCGGCGCTGTCCATGCCGGTCGGCATCAAGAACGGCACCGACGGCGACGTGCAGGTCGCGGTCGACGGCGTGCGCGCCGCGGCGGCCTCGCACGTGTTCCCCGGCACCGACCTGGACGGGCGTTCGGCGCTCATCCGCACCGCGGGCAGCCCGGACTGCCACGTCATCCTGCGCGGCGGCTCCAACGGCACCAACTACGACGCCGCCTCCTGCGCGGAAGCCCTGCTCCGCCTGGAGAAGTCGGCGCTGGCGCAGCGCCTGGTGGTGGACGCCTCGCACGGCAACTCCAACAAGGACCACAACCGCCAGGTCGACGTCGTCACCGATATCGCCGACCGCATCGCCGGCGGCGAGGACACCGTGGTCGGGCTCATGATGGAGTCCTTCATCGTGGCGGGCCGCCAGGACCTCACCCTCGGCCACCCGGAGGACCTGACCTACGGCCAGTCCATCACCGACGCCTGCATCGACTGGGACACCACCGCCACCCAGCTCGACCGGCTCGCCGACGCCGTCGCCGCGCGGCTCGCGGCTAGCCCGTCGATCTCCGACCCGCACCCGCTCGCGGCGAGTTCGTCTCGCACATAACGAGTTCGGCGTGCACACTGAGTTCGGCCCACACCCAGTCCGGCGGGTGTGGGCCGAACTTTTTCGGTCGTGACGTGGTCGTAGAAGTATCAGACGCCCGCGGGCCAATTCGGGCTGGGGATGGCCGGATCCGCGCGCAGGCGGCCCGCCACCCAGATGTCGCGGCGGATACCGCGCTGCACGCCGCCGCCGCGGATCAAGCCCTCGTAGTGGTAGCCCGCGCGGCGGGCCACGGCCGCGGACGGATGATTGCCGACGAAGGCGCGCCATTCCAGGCGCTGGAAGCCGAAGACCGTCGAGTCGAGACCCGCGGCGGAGACCAGCAGGGCGGCCCGGGTGATGAGCCCCCGGCCCCGGGCGGCGGCGGAGAGCCAGAAGCCGATCTCGGCGGTGTCGTCATCGCGGCGCGGGTAGAGCGGGCTCATGCCGATCATGCCGACCACCGGGCCGTTGTCGGCGCGGCGCACGGCCCAGGTGGGGCTGCGGCCCGCCCAGCCGGGGCCGACGATGTCGTAGATGAACTTCTCCGCGTCGGCGCGGTGATACGGGACCGGCATGGTGGTCCACGCGCCGATCGAGGGTTCCTGGCACAGGGCGGTGATGCCGTCGATATCGGAGACGGCGGGCGGCGACAGCCAGACCGTGCCGTCGGACAGGAATTCCGCGTCCATGCGGCCATGCTGTCACGGAAACGGGCGCGGGCGCACGGTCTTCCGGTCGGCAGCATCGGGGTGGTGACGGGGGTGCCGGGGCCCGGCCGTAGCATCGATGCGGTGGTTGCCGCTCTTCTCGCCGACTTGTTCGAATCGCATCGGCCGCACCTGCTCTCCGTGGGCTACCGGCTCACCGGCAGCGTCAGCGATGCCGAGGACGCGGTGCAGGAGAGCTGGTTGCGGCTCTCGGTGGCCCGCCAATCCGAGATCGAGGATCTGCGCGCCTGGCTCACCACCGTGGTCAGCCGGATCTGTCTGGACCGGTTGCGCAGCGCCGCCGTCCGGCGGGAAAAGTATGTGGGGCAATGGCTCCCGGAGCCCATCGTCACCGCGGTCACGCCCTCGAGCACCCCGGATCCGCTCGCGGCGGTGGTGCGCAAACAGGAGTACCGCTTCGCCGCGATGGTCGTGCTCGACACCCTGACGCCGCCGCAACGCGTGGCCTTCGTTCTGCACGACGGCTTTTCGGTGCCGTTCACCGAAATCGCCGACATCCTCGGCGTTTCCGCCGACGCGGCGCGGCAGTTGGCGACTCGGGCCCGCAAGGCCGTAGCCCGCGCCCCGCAACCGGTCTCGGACGACGAGCACGGTGCGGCCGTGCAACAGCTGCTGAAGGCGTTGGCCGGCGGTGACGTGGATGCCATTGTGGCGGCGCTGCATCCGGACGTGCGCACGGTCGGCGACGGCGGGGGCGCGGTCTCCACCGCCATCAATATCGTTGCGGGCGTGGACAAGAACGTCCGGCTGTGGACGGGGCTGTTCCGCAGGTTCGGGCTCTTCGAACCGACGCACATGGGACGCGAGCTCGAACCGGTCCTGGTCAACGGACAGTGGGGCGTGCTGGCGCACGAGATGGCCCCGCACGACGGTGTCCCGGGCACCCCGCAGCGGGTGTACGCGTTCACCGTGCGCGACGGCCGCGTGTGGGGCATCTACGACGTGGTCAATCCGGCCAAGCTGTCCGGCATCCGGCTGCCGCACTAGGTTCAGCCGCGCTTTTCGGGGCCTTATCAGCGCTTTTCGGGCATCGACTAGGCTCCGGGGAATGCCGTCCCGCATTCCCACCGTCGCCCGCCTGCAGCCGTTCGCCTCGACGATCTTCGCCGAGATGACCGAACTGGCCGTGCGTCACGGCGCGGTCAACCTCGGCCAGGGCTTCCCCGACAGCGACGGGCCCGCGGGCATGCTCGAGGTGGCCCGGCAGGCCATCGCCGACGGGTTCAACCAGTACCCGCCCGGACGCGGCGTGCCCGCCCTGCGGCAGGCCGTCGCCAACGACCGGGCCCGGCGCTACGGGACCCACTACGACCCGGACAGCCAGGTGCTCGTCACCGTCGGGGCGACCGAGGCCATCGCGGCCACCGTTCTCGGGCTGGTCGAACCCGGCGAGGACGTGGTGCTCATCGAGCCCTACTACGACTCCTACGCGGCGGCCATCGCCCTGGCGGGGGCGAACCGGCGCACCGCGCGACTGGTGCCCGACGGCGACGGCTTCGCTCTCGACCTGGACAGCCTGCGTGCCGCCATCACCCCGAAAACCCGGCTGCTGCTGGTGAACTCGCCGCACAACCCGACCGGGACCGTGCTCTCGCGGGCCGAGCTCACCGCCATCGCCGAGCTCGCCATCGAACACGACCTGTACGTCATGTCGGACGAGGCGTACGAGCATCTCGCCTTCGACGGCCACGAGCACATCAGCCTGTCCACGCTGCCCGGCATGTTCGAGCGCACCGTCGTGGTCTCCAGCGCCGCCAAGACCTTCAGCGTCACCGGCTGGAAGATCGGCTGGGCCTGCGCGCCCGCGCCGCTGCTGGACGCGGTGCTGGCCGCCAAGCAGTTCCTCACCTTCGTCGGCGGCGGGCCCTTCCAGCCCGCGGTCGCCCACGCGCTGAACACCGAGCAGCAGTGGGTGGCGGCGCTGCGCGAGACCCTGTCGGAGAAGCGGCTCCGCCTCTCCGCCGCGCTGGCCGAGGCCGGATTCGAGGTGAAGCGCAGTGACGGAACGTATTTCGTGTGCGCCGACATCACCCCGCTCGGCGCGAGCGACGCCTACCGGTTCTGCCGCGAACTGCCCGAACGGCTGGGCGTCGCCGCCGTCCCGGTGAGCGTCTTCGCCGATGACAAGGCCGCCTGGAATCGGCTGGTGCGCTTCACCTTCTGCAAGAAGGAGGAGACCATCGCCGAGGGCGTCCGCCGGCTTCGGGCGGGCCGTGCTGCCGAGGCGCTCCGCTAGCCGCTCGCCGCCGGGCGGTGTTGCCCAGGAGATGCTCCGGGCTGCGGAATGATCCGGCGGGCCGTACGGTTGTGAGCCGTTGTCGCACTTCCAGACGAACGGACGCACCATGCTCGGCTACCTCACCGACCCCGCCGGACCCGCGGGGCTGCGGCTCGCCACCGATCTGCCCGAGCCGGAGGCGAAGCCGGACGAGGTGGTCGTCGAGGTGCGGGCCTTCGCCATCAACCACGACGAGCTGAACCTGATCAAGCGCCGGCCCGACGGCTGGCGGCCGGGACAGGACGTGGCCGGGGTCGTGATCGCGGCCGCCGCTGACGGGACCGGACCCGCGCTCGGTGAGCGCGTAGTTTGCTACCTCGACTGGGAGGGCTGGGCGCAGCGTATTCCGGTGCCGGTGAAACGCCTTGCGGTACTGCCGGATTCGGTGACCTTCGAACAGGCGGCGGCCCTGCCCATCGCCGGGATCACCGCGCTGCGCGCAGTCCGGGTCGGCGGTGCTCTGCTGGGGAGGCGCGTCCTGATCACGGGGGCTACCGGTGGCGTGGGGCAGTTCGCCACCCAGCTGGCCGTCGCCTCCGGGGCCACCGTCACCGCCCTGGTCAGCCGCCCCGAACGCACCCCCGACGCGCTCGCGCTCGGCGCGCACCACGCCGTCACCTCCCTCGAAGACCCGGCGCTGGGCCCCTTCCACCTGGTCCTCGACGGCATCGGCGGCGATCTCACCGCCCAGGCCGTCCGCCGCCTCGCCCCCGGCGGCCATCTGGCCTGGTACGGAAACCTCGGCGGCGCGGCCGAACTCCGCCTCGCCGACTTCTACGCCCAGGGCTGGAACGCCCACATCGTCGGCTTCATCAGCCCGGTCCCCGAGGACACCCTCGGCGAAGACCTCGCCATCCTCGCCGGCCTGGTCGCCGACGGCCGCCTGACCCCGGATATCGGACTCACCTTGGACTGGACCCAGACGCCGAAGGCTTTCGAGGCCATCGAATCCCGCACCCTCCGCGGCAAAGCCGTTCTGACCCTCCGCGACTGAAGCATCTGCCCGGCGGGGTGTGTATCCCGCTGGGGCCGGTGGCCTTTGCCGTCGCGGTCCACCGGGCCGCAAGTGGACCGCGACAGAGATCGGTTGGGGTCCCAGAATTGGGCATGTGATTGAAACGACTGCGGTGCTCGGTGTGGCGGCGGCGGAGCTCGGACTGGTGCTGACGCCCGGGCCGAACATGATGTATCTGGTGTCGCGGACGATCTCGCAGGGGCGGCGGGCCGGACTCGTGTCGCTCGCGGGCGTCGGAGTGGGATTCGGGGCGTACATGGTGGCGGCTACCGCCGGGATCACCGCGGTGTTCGCCGTGGTGCCCGCGCTGTATCTGGCGCTGAAGATCGCGGGTGCGGTCTACCTGCTCTACCTCGCGTGGAAGATATTGCGGCCGGGCGGCGTTTCGCCGTTCGCTCCGATCGAGCTGCCCCCGGATTCGTCACGGCGGCTGTTCACCATGGGACTGGTCACCAACCTGCTGAATCCGAAGATCGCCATCCTGTACATGGCGCTCATTCCGCAGTTCGTGGTTCCCGCGCACGGCCGGGTCTGGTTACAGAGTCTGGTGCTCGGCGCGGTGCAGACCAGCATCGCCGTCACCGTGAACGGGCTCATCGTGCTCAGCGCCGGAGCGATCGCGGCTTTCCTTGCGGGCCGGCCGCTCTGGCTGCGCGCGCAACGGTTCGTCACGGGCACTGTGCTCGGGGCCATGGCCGTCCTCGTGCTCAACGACCGGACCCGGCCCCTTCCGGCCTGACAGGTCAGGACCGCAGCGAACCCGGGTACAGGAATTCGTCGGCGGGGCGGTCGGTGCGGTCCAGCCAGGCGGTGAAGAATCCGCTCAGGTCGTGTGGTGTGCGGGTCTGCACGAACTGGCGGAACTCCGGCATCGAGGCATTGCCGTACTTGTGGCCCATGACGAAGTCGCGCACCGCCGGGAAGTAGGCGTCATCGCCCATGGTGCGGCGCAGTGCGTGCAGGAACAGCGGGCCCCGGTAATAGACCGAGGTGAATTCGCTGCCCTTGCCGGGGTTCTGCAGCGCGATCTCCCAGAACTTCGGATCGTCATGGTATTTCGCGACCGTCTCGCGGTACTGGGCGTCGACGTCCTTGCCGTCCTTGCGTTCCGGCCACAGGTAGTCGGCGGTATAGCTGGCGAAGCACTCGTTCAGGCAGACGTCGGACCACTGCTTCACCGACATGGAGTCGCCCCACCACTGGTGGGTGATCTCGTGCACCACGGTGTCCAGATCCGTCCACGGCGCATAGATGGGCCGCGACTGGGTCTCCAGCGAGAAGTTCAGGTCGGTGTCGACGAAGATGCCGCCCGCGACATCGAACGGGTACGGGCCGTAGAGCTCCTCCTGGAAGTCCAGGATCTCCGGCAGCTGGAAGTCCAGGATCTCCGGCAGCCGCGACTCGATGTCCTTGGCCTTCAGCGCATCCGGCGCGAACGCGCTCAGCAGCTGGGTGCCGTTGGCGCGCCGCTGTTCCAGGAACTCGAACTTGTCGATGGCGATGGTGGTCAGATAGCCGATCACCGGCTGCCGCAGCTCCCAGGAGACGGTGCGGTTCGCGCCCTGCACGGTGTCGGACACCTTGTCGCCGCCCGACATCACCTCCCACTCCTGCGGCACCGTGGCGTGCAGCGTGAAAGTCGCCTTGTCCAAGGGGGTGTCGTTGATCGGATACCAGCTGCTGGCCGAATGCGGTTCACCCGCGACGAAAGCCCCGCCGCTGGGCGAGAACACCCAGCCCTCGCCGTCGGTGCCGGTCACCTCGCCCGCGTAGTCGACCTGCACGGTGAACGGCAGGCCGGGCAGCAGCGGGATCATCGGCGTCACGACCAGTTCGTGCTCGTCGGTGCGGTCGAACCAGGCGGGCAGGTTGTCGACCGTCACCTTGGAGATCTGCGGGCCGCTGTAGTCCAGGTTGAATGTCCGCAGCGCCTGGGTGGCCACCGCGTCGATGCGCGTGGACGCGGCCAGGTGATGCGACGGGGGATCGTAGGAGAGCGTGACGTCGTAATGGCTCGCGTGATAGCCGCCATTGCCGTCCATCGGGTAATAGGGATCGCCGAGCCCGGATGAACCCGCCAGGGGGTCCGCCGAATCCGCCTGTGCTGGAGCCGCATTCGCGCCCGCCAGCAGTACCGCCCCCACCGCCAAGTACCGCCAGTTCCGTCTCATGCGCCGCTACCGCCCCTTCCCACGCCGATACCCCTGCCTGCCCGATGCTAATCGGCCGATCGCTCAGTTGGTGCTGCCCGACACGGCCACGCTGGCGCCCAGCCCGATGATCATCACCCCGCCCGCGCCGCCGACCGCCTCGAGCCGCTTGGGCGAGCGCGCGAACCAGTCCCGGGCGCTCCCGGCCAGCAGGGCGTACACCGAGTCGGAGACGAGCGCGACCACCAGGAAGATCAGGCCCAGCAGCAGCATCTGGACCGGGACCGCGCCGGCCTTGGGCGCCACGAACTGCGGCAGCACCGCCGAGAAGAAGATGATGGCCTTGGGGTTGGTGACCCCGACCAGCACGGCCTGGCGCAGCGCCCGCCGATTGTCCATGGGCTCGATCTTCGCCTCGAAAGCCTCACGCAGGGAACGCCGTTCCCGGAAGGCGTGGATGCCCAGGTAGATCAGATAGAACGCGCCGATCAGCTTCACCACCGAGAGCGCGATGGCCGAGGCGGCGAGGATGGTGCCCAGCCCGGCGGCGACCAGCCCGAGAATCACCATGACGCCGATCGAATGGCCCAGCACCGACAGCAGGGCCGCGCGGCGGCCGTAGCTCAACGCCCGGCCGATCACGAAAAGCACACCGGGACCGGGGATTATGACAATGACAATGGATGCGACGAGAAATGCCAGCATGTTCGCGGCGGGAATCATCGGATCATTCTATTTTGCGGTTTCCGGTCTGTCGCCCGGAATTATCGGTGCCGCAGCTCATCCGGCAGCTGTTGCGGGTCCAGGAGCAGCCGCTTGGCATCCGCCCCGCGCACCTTGTCGGCCAGATCCAGATTGTCGGTGAGCAGCTTCCACTCCACCTCGTTGATGGCGTCGCGGGCGCGCTCGATGATATTGAGGTCGCGGGTGCCCCAGGCGATGGGCATGGCGCTCACGGTCTGCCATAGATCGCCGACCGGGCCCGGCGCACGGTCCACGCGGACGGTCACCGCGGGCACGCGCTCCCCGGCGCGGGCCCGGTGCCCCGGTAGTGAACGCACGGTCCGGGTGACCAGCGCGTAGCGCGGCCCCTGGGCGTTCGGCTTGGCCAGATCGACCAGAGCCAGCAGGGTGGCGCCGTTGCCGTGGGCCTCCGACACCACCGAGGGCACCAGGTCGCCGGCCGCGTAGAGCTTGTCGACGCGGCCGCGATGCGGCATCCAGTACCCGATGAACAGCGCTGTCACCGTGGCCAGGGTGAAGGCCACGGCCAGCAGCCAGGACCACGGATGGTTCACCCAGACCAGGAACGCGACCCCCAGGCCGAGCACGATGGCCGCGGTATACGCCCAGATCCGGAGTCGACGCAGGTACGCGACGACCTCGTTGACCGCCCGGGCATGTTCGCGGTCCACCGCGAATTCGAAGCGCCGCACGTGCGTCCCTCCCGCCTAATGGAGGCTATTCCTCCACTTATCCTATCGTCGGACCCAGCAGATCGTCTGCATCGGTGATGCGATAGGCATACCCCTGTTCCGCAAGGAAACGCTGCCGGTGCGCAGCGTATTCGGCGTCCAGCGTGTCACGTGCGACGACGGAATAGAAGTGAGCTTGGCCGCCATCGTGTTTCGGCCGAAGTAGGCGGCCCAGCCGTTGTGCTTCTTCCTGCCTCGACCCGAACGTGCCCGAAACCTGCACGGCCACAGAAGCTTCCGGAAGATCGATGGAGAAGTTGGCCACCTTCGACACCACCAGCACCGGAATCTCCCCGCGGCGGAAGGCGTCGAAGAGCTCCTCGCGCTCCTTGGTGCGGGTGGAACCCTGGATGACCGGGGCGTTCAGGTGCTCGCCCAGTTCGTCGAGCTGATCCAGATAGGCCCCGATCACCAGGCTCGGCGCGTCCTTGTGGCGGGCCAGAATCGATTCCACCACCGGCAGTTTCGTGCGCGCGGTGGAGCACAGCTTGTAGCGCTCCTCCGGCTCGGCGGTGGCGTAGGCCATGCGCTCGGCGTCGGTCAGGGTGACCCGCACCTCGACACAGTCCGCGGGCGCGATCCAGCCCTGCGACTCGATGTCCTTCCACGGGGCGTCGTAGCGCTTGGGGCCGATCAGGGAGAACACGTCGCCCTCGCGGCCGTCCTCGCGCACCAGGGTGGCGGTCAGGCCCAGGCGGCGGCGCGACTGCAGGTCGGCGGTCATCCGGAAGACCGGCGCGGGCAGCAGGTGCACCTCGTCGTAGATGACCAGACCCCAGTCGCGGCTGTCGAACAGCTCGAGATGGCGGTACTCGCCCTTGGTCTTGCGCGTGATCACCTGATACGTGGCAATGGTGACCGGGCGGATCTCCTTGCGCTCACCGGAGTATTCGCCGATCTCGTCCTCGGTCAGCGAGGTGCGGGCCAGCAGCTCGCGCCGCCACTGCCGCCCGGCCACGGTATTGGTGACCAGGATCAGCGTGGTCGCCTTGGCCTTGGCCATGGCCGCCGCGCCCACCATGGTCTTGCCCGCGCCACACGGCAGCACCACCACACCGGACCCGCCCGCCCAGAACGACTCGGCGGCCAGCTCCTGGTAGTCGCGCAGATGCCAGTCGCTGGAGGCGTAGTCCAGATCGATCTGATGCGCCTCGCCGTCCACGTACCCGGCCAGGTCCTCGGCGGGCCAGCCCACCTTGAGCAGCATCTGCTTGATGCGCCCGCGCTCGGAGGGATGCACGATCACCGTGTCGTCGTCGATCCGCGCACCCAGCATCGGCTGAATCTTCTTGTGCCGCAGGATCTCCTCCAGCACCGCCCGATCCAGGCTGACCAGCACCAGACCGTGCGCCGGATGCTTCACCAGCTGCAGCCGCCCGTACCGCGCCATGGTGTCGACGATGTCCACCAGCAACGGCTGCGGTACCGCGTACCGGGAGAAGTTGACCAGCGCGTCCACCACCTGCTCGGCATCGTGCCCCGCCGCCCGCGCATTCCACAGCGCCAGCGGCGTCACCCGATACGTGTGCACATGCTCGGGTGCGCGCTCCAGCTCGGCAAACGGCGCGATAGCCTGCCGAGCCGCATTGGCCGACTCATGATCGACCTCCAGCAGCAGCGTCTTGTCGCTCTGCACGATGAGTGGACCGTCGGTCACGACACCTCCTGGCTTGTCCGGGCCCGAATGAGCCTGGTCCATTCTCCAGCAACCCACCGACAAGGCGACGTGACCTGCGTCCCCGTTCTCTGAGAGCGGAGAAATGCGGCCGGGAGCGGGGTGGAAGGGTGGCCGGAAGTCCGGTGGATTCGGCGAAAAGGGTCAAGCCCCGAGTTTCTGTGGCTACGATCACTCGAAACTTGGACGTGTGTCCATTTGGACGTTAGACCTGATTGAACTGAACAGGGGTGCCGATGCGCGGGGTCAGAGCTCGGGGGAGATGGCGGAGGGCCGGGCGAGGGGTGGTCGGGGTGGTGGCCGCGGTGCTGGCGGGGGCGGTGCTCACTCCTGCGGTGTCGGCGTCGGGTGCTCCCGATGCCGCTTCGGTCGGGCGGATACACGCCGACGGCAGCCGGTTCGTGGACGAGAGCGGGCGGGTCGTGGTGTTGCACGGGGTCAACAATGTGGACAAGGCGCCGCCTTATATAGAGCCTGGTGACGGGTTCACGGTGACCGCCGAGGATGCGGCGGCGCTCGCGGGGCACGGGTTCAATACGGTGCGGCTGGGGGTGTCGTTCGATGCGCTCATGCCGACCGAAGGGGTGGTCGATACCGCGTACCTCGATCGGGTCGCCGGGGTCGTGGACACCTTGGCGCAGTACGGGATTCACACGCTGCTCGACAATCATCAGGACGGGCTGTCGAAGCCGTGGGGAGGCAATGGATTTCCGGAGTGGGCCATTCACTCGCGACCGGGGGTCGGGGAGCCGAATCTGGGCTTTCCGTTCTTCTACCTGATGCCGAGCATGAATGCGGGGTGGGACGAGGTCTGGAACAACACCTACGGGGTGCTCGACGAGCTGGGTGCGGCGCTCGGGGCGCTCGCGGCGCGGGTGAGCGGGCATCCGGGGGCGCTGGGGATCGAGTTGCTCAACGAGCCGTGGCCGGGATCGGCGTTCCTGTCCTGCTATCCGAACGGGTGCCCGGGGTTCGATGTGAAATATCAAGCGGCCATGCAGAAGCTGACCGATTCGGTGCGGGCGCGCAATGGCGATCTCTTGGTGCTGTGGGAGCCGAACGTCACCTGGAACGAGACCATGCCCACCAATCTGGGCAAGAATCCGCCGATCAGCGCGCCCGATATCGCCTTCGCGCCGCACGACTACTGCATTCCGAGCCAGTTGGCGATCTATTCGGGGCTGCCCGCGTTCCTGCGCGGACTCTGCCCGCTGCAGCAGGGGAAGACCTGGGGCAATATCGATTCCTTCACCGCGCGGACGCAATTGCCGACCCTGGTCACCGAATTCGGTGACGGTGATGCCGCGGTGCTGCGCAATACGCTCGTCAATGCCGACAATCGATTCGTCAGCTGGCAGTACTGGCACTACACGTCTCGGTTCGGTGCGGGCGCGCCGAAACCGGATCCGTTCACCGGCGATCTCGGCAGGCAATTGGTGCGCACGTATCCGCGGGCGACCGCGGGCACGCCCGGGCGGATGATCTTCGATCCCGATACCGGTGACTTCGCCTACCGATACACGCCGGGCGCGGGGACCACTGAGATCTATGTGTCCGATGTGCACTATCCGGACGGGTACGCGGTGCGGGTCGAGGGTGGCCGGGTCACCTCGGCGGCCGGTGCCCGGGTGGTGACGGTGGCGGCGGACGGCTCGGCGCCGGTGACCGTCTACATCAACCGGCCGGGATCGAAGGGCGCGACGGTGCCCAGCGGCCCGATCGGAACCGGCTCGGCGGACAGCGGCTCGGGTAGCGGGTCCGGCACCGGATCGGCATAGTGAGGTGCGAAACCCCTTGAGGTGCTTGTTGTAACGCCCCAGGAGCGGGCAGCGACACAGTGCCCGGGGGACATTGCTGGACAAACGCCCAGATAGATTCGATCGAGAGGTACGACTTTGCCCGCACTCAGCCTCATGTTCCTCAACTCGCTGCCCACCCTCTTCATCAACCTGTCGCTGCTGGGCATGCGTGGACTGTCGATGGTGCACTGACCAGGTATTCTCACCGCGTTCACAGCCGTGAACTGTTCGGTGAGAAAGGTTTTCGCTAGTGAAGTTCGCAGGAACGAGGCCGCTGGTGCGCCTCGTACTCGCCCTCGTGGCGGTTGCCGTGGCCGTACTGGCCTTTTCCGGCTGTTCGATGCTGAAGGATGCCGGCAAGTCCGACACCGCCAAGTCCAAGGTGGGTGACTGCATCAACGTCATCGAGGGCTCGGCGGACAACTCCAAGACGCAGCCCATCGACTGCTCCAGCGAGAAGGCCGTCTACAAGGTCGCCGCGGTCTTCGACGCCAAGTCCAGCTGCAAGGACGAGCAGACCTCCTACGAGGAGAAGGGCTCGGACAGCAAGACCGTCGCGTTCCTGTGCCTGAGCCCGAACTTCAAGCAGGGCTCCTGCTACAACGAAAGCCAGACCACCGGCTACAAGTTCGTGGACTGCGCGGCGCCCGAGGCGTCGTTCAAGGTGATCAAGCGGATCGACGGCCAGGCCGACGAATTCCAGTGCGACACCGCCACGTCTGTCGGATTCCGGATCATCCCGGACCCGAAGACCACGTTCTGTCTGGGAAACCCCAAGGGGTAGAACAACTCTCGTAACTCTCAGGGGCCAGCCCCGGAAACCCCACCCGGGGCGAGGCGCTTCGGAAACCCACGGGGTAGAGACTCCGGGGACCCGAGGGCCCGGTGTGCGGGCGGCAGTCGAAATGCCGTCGGCGCACCGGGCCTTCGCTGTTCATCCGGCCCATCGCTATTCGACCAGCGCGACCGAGGCGATGCGGTGCAGGGTGAAGTGGCGGACCGAGCCGGTGACGGGGTCGAGGGCGTCGAGCTGGCCGCCGCCGACCTTGAGCGGCTCCACCACGCGCTGGGTGGCCACGCCCTGCGCGTCCACGTAGCCGATGTGGACCGGGCGGCGGGTGCGGGCGGCCAGCTGGAGCAGATTGAGGGTGGCGGCGGTGCTGGTGCGGGAGCCGTCGGAGCGGACCGCCTGGCCGGGGCGGGCATTGGCGGCCCGCTCCCCGGCGCGGAGCTCGGCGACCAGGGACTGCAGCTGTTCGGTGCTGGGCGGATTGGGCCGCCAGTTCTGGCGGGTCGGCTGACGGGCGGGCAGGCGCGCGCCCCGGGGGCGCAAATCGACGATGGCCCCGGAGGAATCCTCCCCGGCGGGGCTGAAACCGGCGGCGCGCAGGCGTTCCAGCACCTCGCCCAGCGACGCCTGGGAAATCGCGACGGTCGGCGCGACCGCGCGCAGCGCCAGTTCCCCGGCCACCGGAGCGGCCAGCACCTCGGCCAGCAGGGTCGGGTCCTCGCTGCGCACGAAGCTCTGCGCCATGCCCGCGCGCAGGCGGCCGTGGCGCCGGGCCACATCGTCGATGAGGTAGGTCAGCGACTGCGGGACCGGGGTGCGCGAGTGCGTGGTGAACAGGTTGTGCAGCTCCGCGGCGGTGGATCCCGCGTCCAGGGCTCGGCGCACCGAGATCTCGCTGAGGCGGTAAACCGTTGCCGCACCGGCCGATTCGACATCGGCGACCCTTTCGATCCGGTGCTGGAGCTCCGGGGTGAGCGGTCCCGGCGCGATGACCGTCAGGTCGGCCTGCACCAGCACGTGATCCACCGGCTCCGGCAGCGCGGTCGCCATCTCCGACTCGGCGTCCTCGGGACTGCCGTGCAGCAGCGCGCGCCCCGCCGAAGTAACCGCCCCGCGTGCCACCAGACCCAGCGATTCGGCTTCCGCCAGTGTGCTCTCCACCGCGTCCAGCCGATAGTGCCGCCGCCGGCGCGGCTGCCGCCAGGCCAGCACGCGGCCCAGATCGGCGGCGGAAACCTCGGTGCCGGAGGGGAATTCGGCCAGCAGCTCCAGGACGGCGCGCCGGTCTCGGACGGCGTGCACGGTGCGCAGCTCGGCCGAGAGCGCCGCCAGCGGTTTGTCATTGGCGTCGCGCAGGCCGATCATCCACGGGAAGCGGTCCAGCTCCAGCCAGGCCTGCGCGAGCACCACCCAGCGGCGCGGCGGCACCACCGCGAGCCAGGCGTCGGAGGTGGTGGTGGGCGTCCAGTAGTCCTCGGTGCCGTCGCCCTCGGGTGCGGGTTCGGGCGTGCCCTTGTCGATGAGCCGCGCCGCCACCAGGATCTCGGCCAGCAGGCCGACCCGGGTCTCGTCGATACCGGTCTGCTTGGCGATGCGGCGCTGTTCGCGCACGCCGAGACCACCCGAGCGCAGCACCGGCGCGGGCGTGCGGCCCAGCACCTCGAGCAGGGAGGTGCTGTGCCGCAACAGCTCTCCCACCTCGCCCGCGCCCACCGCGTTGACGTCGGCGGGGGGGTGCTTGGTGGTGCCGGGCTGCGGCGGGGTGAGGGCGTGCGGATCGGTGACCGGCTCGTTGCGCAGGGTCTGGCCGACCGCGGCCGGCAGCTCGACGGTCTCCTCGTCGATCCAGTTCAGCAGGCGGCGCGACAGCAGCCGCTGCACCGGGCGTTCGCTCGGGGTGCCGGGCGCGGCATCGCGGGTGCGGCCGCGCGGGCCGGTGGCGGCCAGCTTGTCGAGCAGGGCGCGTTCCTGTGGCGTGGATTCGGCCAGGGCCGCGGCGATCTCGGGCTCGGTGAGCGCGTCCGGCAGTTCGGTGGTGCTGCCCAAGGGCCACGGCAGCGCCTCCTGCGCGGCGGGTGTCGCCCGCAGGGCCGTGTCCGGGCCCCACACCAGGGCGCGGGCGCGCAGTTTCTGCAGCGCGGCGTTGACCGTCGCCGCCGGAACTCGGTCCGAGAGCAGCTTGCGCAGGGTCTTGGCGGGCAGTGGCTGACCGTGGCGGCCGTCGGCGGCCCCTTGCACGACAAGGGTTTCGATGATCGCGAAGTCGAGGGTGTCGAGCTCGTCGCCGGCCCGCAGCACCGAGGCGCGCTGTTCGGTGCGCGCCGCCAGCACCGCCATCGAGGCGGGCAGGGGAACGGCCAGATCCGGGCGTAGCTCCAGCAGCGTGACGAGATCCTCGTCGGAGCGCTTGGAAAGCCATTCGGCCAGAGTCACATCGGCTCGCGCGGCAGCGGACCGGGTCTTCTTGGCGGGCGCCTCGGGGGCGGTGTCGGCGGAAGCCTCGGCGCCGGTAGCGGCGGGGGCGGGGGTGTCGGTCACTTCACCCGATCCGTCGGGCCGGGTGGACGCGGTTCAGCGGCCGCCGCGGGAAACCAGGGGGTAGTCCGAGCCTGGAGTCGAACGCACGGCGGCCGCCCGGGAACGAGCGCCGTTAACCGCATGATTTGTCGGTCGTGCCTCGGATCAGCGGTTGACGACCGTGTACGGGTGCACGTACGGCAGCTTGTCGGCCGGCAGCGGGAACTCGGTGTCCTCGCCGTAGGGGGACAGACCGCCGGAGCGGGTCGACGAGAGTTCGGTGACCGCGTGGTCGCCGTTGGCCATCTCCGGCCAGCCATTGTCGACATAGGGCTTGTTCGATTTGTTCACCACGTCGCTCATTCTGACATGAGGCCCACAAGACCGCCCGCTCCGGCACCCGGAAGTTTGCCCCCACCACCGCGTTCCGCTGGCAAACAGGATGAGACAACTCTCGTAGCTCTCAGGGGCAAGCCCCTGAAACCCCAAGTCGGAGAGGGGGGCGCCTCGGAAGCCCCAGGGAGTTACGAGAGTTGTCGAAACCGCGAATGCCCCGCGTCGGCGTCGACGCGGGGCATTCGGGAAGAGGGAACGCGGTGCTACTGGGGCAGCAGGCCCTTGTTCGCCTCGAAGAAGTTCACGACGCCCGGATCCAGCTGGGTGCCGCTGGCCTTGGTGGCGTTGAGGAAGTCCAGCGCGGGCTGGGGGATGTTGACGCCCTGCGACTGGGCGACGGCGATGGCACGGTCGACGGCCTGGAAGACTTCCTGCGTGCCGTTGGTGCCGCCGCCGGGGCCGGCCTGCTGCGGGGCCCACTGCGGGGTGCTGGAGGCCGCCGGCGCGGGGGCTTGGCGGGGGGTGGAGCCGCTGGTCAGTCCGAGGCTCGAGGAGCAGGACGGCCATGCGCCCCAGCCCTGGGTGGCGAGCACCTTCTCGGCGACCGCGATCTGCTGCTCGCGGGTGGCCTGGTTGGCGGTGGGGGCGTATTCGCCGCCGCCCGCGGCGTTCCAGGTGCCGGGGGAGAACTGCAGCCCGCCCTGGAATCCGTTGCCGGTGTTGATGGCCCAGTTGCCGCCGGCTTCGCACTGTGCGAGGCGATCCCAGTCGGAGTCGGGTGCCGCGCTGGCGTTACCAGCCATGGCCACTCCGGCGCCGCCGAGAGCGATGCCCGTCAGGGCAACCTTGGCGACAGTGCGGCCGGTGTTGGTCGGCTTGCGATGGCGTCCACTCATTTTCGGGTCTTTCCTCTCGTACGCGCCTGCGAGGCCGACTACCGGGGTCGAACTGAGAGGTCGTCCGGCCCGGCGCACATATCGTGCGCTGTTCCTCGTCTTCGCCCCTGATTCCAGTTGGGGGTCCGTACCCGCGGGGCGAAGTTCGGTGCGGCGGGCCGGTGGCGCCGGGCTGACCCGGCTGGTGGAGAACATTACGACGACCGCCGTGAAAAGTCTCCTTTTGGTAACCGTCGTGTCTGTCCGGGTCGCTAACCGGCGCAAGGGGTTCCGCTTGGCTTCTGCGCAGGTGGTCACGGCGAGTCCCGCTCGATAGGGGTCTGTCACCGCTCCGTGACCTTCTCGTTATGTGACGAAGATCACAGGCATGCTCGGGTAACGAAGTGGGCAATCCCGGTGTCGCCGCGTCATCGCGAGCGGCGACCCGACCACAGCGCGAAGACGAGCGAGAGCAGGAACCCCAGCGGCGCGCACATGGCGAGCAGATACAGCCACAGTCCCGGCTTCGCATCGGTCGCGAAGTGGACGCCGAAGATTGCGACAACCGCCAGCAACCCGATCGCGAACAGGCCCAGAGAGATATAGAGCAGCGGGCTCGCCGAACCGCGAGAACCCTGCTCGGAAGAAGTGTCCGACACCTCTGAACCGTAAAACTGATGTGCTCGCGCTATTCACACCGGGGTAGACTCGGTGTCTATCGCGTCCTGCATAGCTGTGTGGGGCGCGTTCTTTTCGCAAACGGAAAGGTCGGGGGCGCGTGCGCCTGCGGCCACGAGTGTGCCCGGCGCTGCTCGGGCTTGAATGACGAACGGGTGAGCGCAGTGCCGACCGGCAAGGTGAAGTGGTACGACGTCGAAAAGGGCTTCGGCTTCCTTTCCCAGGATGAGGGCGAGGACGTCTATGTTCGATCGTCGGCGCTGCCCGATGGTGTGGAGGCGCTCAAGCCCGGACAGCGGGTCGAATTCGGCATGGCCGCGGGTCGCCGTGGCCCGCAGGCGCTTTCGCTGAAGCTGCTGGAGACCCCGAACCTTCGCGAGGAGCGCGGTGACCGGGGTGGCCGCGGCGAACGCGGAGACCGCCGCGGCGGCCGCAACGACGGCCCCATCACCCGCAAGGAGCCGGACGAGCTGCACGGCCTCATCGAGGACATGATCACGCTGCTGGAGACCAAGGTGCAGCCGGATCTGCGCCGCGGCAAGTACCCGGACCGCAAGACCGCACAGCGCATCGCCGAAGTGGTGCGCGGCGTGGCGCGCGAGCTCGACCACTAGGCCGAGCCACACCGTCCTACGAGAGAACCCCGGTGACTCGGTCACCGGGGTTCTCTCGTACGAAATGCGGTCGCGGACGGGGGATCTAGGCGGCGGTGCTGATGGACCAGGCGGCGTGCGGGAGGTAGCCCTCCTCGCCGGTCGTCTGGTCGCGGATCAGGATCGGCAGGGCGATCTCGGTGCCGACGAGCATCAACGTCACCGACGGCGCGGCCGGCTTCTTCTCGGCCAGCTTCCCGTCGGCGGTCAGGTACAGCACGGACGGGACCGTCAGCGCGGTCGTGCCTTTGGTGTAGTCGTCGTGCTCGATGGGCTTCTGCAGGACCTTGCCATTGGGCGCCTGGTAGACGGTCTGCCCCAGCCACGGCCCGTCCGAGATCTCCTTGGGCAGCGACAACTGCAGCGGGAGGCCAGGTTTCACCGCCAGCTCGGCGGATTTGCCGGTATGGCAGCCGTCCCCGCCGGCCGCGCAGTTCAGGCCCGGGGGCAGCGGCACGTCACTGTCGGCGGGCAGGGTCTTGCAGTCCTGCATGCGCACATTGCAGTCCACGTACGGGGCGACCGTGATCGATTTGCCGTTGGCGTAGGCCGTGATCCGAGCCTGCGGCTCGGCGGCCCGGTGCACCGCGATCGTGACCACGGCGGCCACCGCCGCCACGAAAACCAGCAGCGCCGCTCCGGCGAAGGCGACGATCGTGCGGGTTCTGGGTTGGCTCACCGGGATGTCCTGTCCGTCATGGGGTGGGTTCCCCCGCGTGGTGCGCACCGGGGACTTCCTGCTTGGCGTGCTGCGGGCGGTTACCGCCCAAACCGGGCAGTAGCGAATGACCACGGTAGCTGACCACGGTTTGGATCAAGCCGAGCGCCATGACCACCGAGACCACGGCGAACCCCTTCCACCACATGGTCGGCATCCACAGGGTCGGCAGCAGCACGCCGAGCGCGCCGCCCAGCACCCAGGCGAGCTGCAGCACGGTCTCGGAGCGGCCGAAGCCGGAGGCCACCGATTCGGGTGGGAGATCGTCCTGGATGGCGGCGTCGAGCGACACCTTGGCCAGCGCGCTGGCACCGGACGCGACCAGGGTGGCCAGCGCCGCGCCCATCAGGCTGTCCAGGACCGCCGCCGCGATCGCGATGCCGACACAGGCGACGGTGCAGACCAGCACGATCAATTGGGGGCGGCCGAGTTTCATGCGGGCGCCCGTCGCGTTGCCGGCGAAGTTGCCGACCGCGGCGGCCACGCCGACCACGGCCAGCATGGCGATCTGCTGCACGCCGCGATGCTCGGTGGTCTTGACGACGAAGGCCGCGTAGAAGGTGAGGAATCCGGTCAGCACGCGGACCGTGCTGTTGCCCCATAGTCCCGTCACCACCGAACGACCCAGCGGCTGACGGCGTTTGGTGGGTGCGACCTGATCGGCCCGGCTCGGGTCCAGGATCTCGGTGCGGGCGTCGTCGCCGTGGTAGCCGAGAGTGGCGGGCACCTCGCCCTCGGTGTTCTCCACCCAGGACGGGATGCGCAGGCTCAGGAACGCGCCGGCGGCGGCGAGCGCGGCGGCGAACAGCAGCGCGCCGGTCGAGCCGGTCACCTTGGCGATGAGCGCGGCCACGCCGCCTGCGCACAGCGTGCCGCCGACCAGTCCGAAGACGGTGAGCCGGGAATTGGTGCGCACCAGGTCGATTCCCGGTGGCAGCACGCGCGGGGTGACCGCGGACTTCAGCACCGAGAAGGACTTGCTGAGCACCATCATGCACAGCGCCAGCGGATACAGCGCCCAGTTGTCGATATTGAAGATCAGCAGGCCGGCCACCAGCACCCGGATCGCGAACGATCCGGCCAGGGCGATCCGGCGGCCGTGCTGCAGGCGGTCCAGCATGGGACCGATGACCGGTGCGATCACCGCGAACGGGGCGATCGTGATCACCAGGTACAGCGCGACCTTGGTGACCGATTCCGCTGTCGCGCTGGCGAAGAACAAGGTGTTGGCCAGCGCCACCGCGATCGCCGCGTCGGTGGCGAAGTTCGCCATGGTGGCGTAGACGAGCGCGGTGAGACCGGACTCCTCCGCGCCGTCGGCCTTGGCCGCGCGCTGGAAGGTCGCGAAACCACTCTGCGTCAGCTCGATACTGCGGCGGGCCGCGACGCGGGTGACGGTCAGCTTGCGCGGCGGCTTGTGGACGCCGCCGGTGTCGTGGGTCTCCGGCTGCTGCGCGAAAGGCTGCGGCTGAGTCGATTCCGGGTGCGCCGCTGGATCGTGGGCGGGGCGGGTGGCGTCGGGCCGCGTCGATTCCGCGTCGTACGAACGGGTTCGGTCCGCGTCCCGTGCCGACTGCGGCGCCGGGCCGAACGGCGGGGTGCCGGACTCGTAGGGGCGGGTTCGCTCGGTGTCGTAGGGGAGGGTCCGCTCCGGGGCGCGGCGGGGTGCGGGTTCGTCCCCGTGCGAGTGCTTGGACTCGTGGCCGGACTCCGGGTCGTAGCGCACCCGCCGTCGGGTGCCGAAGTCGTGCGGCTGCTGCCATTCTCGCGGTTCGCTCGAACCGTCCTCGGTGGAGCCGGTGCGGTAGGGCCGCGTCGGCGGGTTGGCCTGTGGCGCGTCGCGGCCCCGGACCTCGTCGCCGCCCCGGGCGTCGTGCTCGCGCCGCGCCTCGGACTTCTCGTGGCGGCGGCGCGCCCACCGCGAGGTCCGGCCCTCCGGTTCGCGCGGTGGTTCGCCGCCGGCGGCGCGCGGGGGATTGCCGCGCGGGTCCGGTGGCGGCTCGTCGCGGCCCGGGGGCGTGCGGCGGGTGAGGAATTCCGGCACTTCGGGCTCGTCGCGCGGTGGGACGGGCCGGCGGCCCGCGCGGTTGGCGGGTGGATAGCGGTCGTACCCCGGGTGCCGTTCGATCATGGGAGAGTCCTCGTCGCCCCAGCGACCTGGGTCGGCACCGGGGTCACGGGGAGGAGTCACGCCACCAATTCTTGCAGTGCCGCAGGCCGGCGGCTGCACTACCGCCGGTGTGGGCCGCCACAAGTTCGGCCGAGCGCTGGTCGCGACGGGTGGTCAGGCCGGTACGAAGCGGACTTCGTAGGACTTCGGCCACTTTTTGCCGGTGAGCAGAAAGGTGTCGGTGCCGGGGATGTCGGCGATGCCGTTGAGGACATCGGTGTCGGGGGTGCGGTCGTGGCCGGAGAGCAGACCCGAGGCGTCGATGCGGGCCAGCACCGCCCCGGTATCGGGGTTGATGCGCAGGATGGTGTCGGTGGGCCAGACATTGGCGTAGACCGAACCGTCCGGTGCGCAATCGAGTTCGTTGAGTCGGGCGTCGCGGTGGCTGGTGAGCGCGACCGTGCCGGTGATCGCGAAGGTCTGCGGATCGCGGAAGGTGAGACTCGCGCTGCCGTTGCTCATGACCAGGCGGTTGCCGCGGGTGCACAGGCCCCAGCCCTCACCGTCGTAGTGGGTGCGGCGGATCTCGGTGAGGGTGGCCGGGTCTCGCGCGATGGCGATGCCGTCTTTATAGGTGAGCTGCCAGAGCAGGTCGCCGGCGCGGGTGATGCCCTCGCCGAACAGGGGTGCGGGCAGGTCGGCGCGGGCGAGTTCGGCGCCGGTGGCGAAGTCGGTGGCGCGGACCGCCGAGTGGCCCGAGAGTCCGGTGCCCTCATATAAAACAGACCCGTCTATTTCTAAGCCCTCGGTGAACGCGCCCGGATCGTGCGGCAGCGTAGTGATCACTTCCACGCGCATCTTCGGCGTGTTGTCGCTGCTGGTGCAGCCGCTGATGGTCGCGGCCAGGGCCATGGCGGCGCACAGCGCGATCATGGCGGCCACCACCGGTGCACGGCGTTTGCGCTCCATGCGGCAAAATGTAGACCGTGAGCGCGGTTGGAGTTTCGGAGCCCGATGTACGGCCGATCCTGGCGGAGGCGGTCGAGCTGGCTCGCCGTGCGCTCCTGGATCTGGAGCCGGTCGGGGTCGGCGTCCATCTGGGCGTGACCGCCGAGGACGAATCCTCGGCCACCCACCACTTCGAGGCCACCCTGCCCGGCTATCGCGGCTGGCAGTGGGCGGTCGTGGTGGCGGCTCCGCCGGAGGCCACGGTCGCGACGGTGAGCGAGTCGGCGCTGCTGCCCGGGCCCGACGCCCTGGTCGCTCCCGATTTCATTCCGTGGGATCAGCGCATCCGGCCCGGCGATCTCGCGCCCGGCGATCTGCTGGCCCCGCCGGTCGGCGACCTGCGCCTGGTGCCCGGCTATGTCGCCAGCGGTGACCCGGCCATCGACGAGGTGGCCCTCGAGATCGGTCTCGGCCGCTCCCAGGTGCTCTCGCGCGAGGGCCGCGAGGAAGCCTCCGATCGCTGGTTCTCCGAATACGGTCCCGATACCGACATGGCCCGGGCGGCACCGTCCACCTGCGGCCTGTGCGGCTTCTACGTCCCGCTGGCCGGTGCGCTGCGCGCCGGCTTCGGCGTCTGCGCCAATGCGATGGGGGCCGACGGGCATGTCGTGCACGTCGCCTACGGCTGTGGCGCGCACTCCGACGTGGTGTTGCCCAGCGGCAACGGCTCGCCGCTGTACGAGGCGTACGACGATGCCGCGGTGGAGCTGATTCCGGCGGCCGAGCTGCGGCCGGAAACCCCTGCGGCCGAACCGGAATCCGCTGACCCGGGCGAAACCTCCGAATCCGGGGGCGATGCGATCGAGGTCGCGCCGAGCGCGGCACCCGAGACCTCCGTGGAATCCGGGCCCGCCGAGGACGAGGGCCCGGTCGGGTTGTTCGAGGTGGCCGATCCGGATGCGGTGTACGACGATGCCTGGGCGGTCAACGCGGTACGGGTGGAACCCGATTCGGGGGCTGCGGAGTCGCGCTGAGACGCGACCGCGTAACCTCCCGCAGCGCCGCGGAGGTCGGGCAGTGGGCCCGATCGCCGGTCGGAATGTGTCGGAATTCTGTGAAATGACCGGATGGTTGGCTTTGGCCTGCCAGAAAACCGTTGTGGCGGCGACAAACCGTGGTGCGGAAGGGGTATAGCGCGTGATCGCGACCGACCTGGGGGATCCGTTCGGGACCGAGGAGCTGCGGGCCGGGGTGCTGGCGGCCTGGCGCGGATCGCCCACCCGGCTGCGCGAGGACGCCGCCACCGAGGCGGACCTGGTGCGCGCGGGCTACCGGGATCGGCTGCTGACCGAGCTGGCCCAGAATGCCGCCGACGCCGCGACGAAGGCCGGGGTGGCCGGACGCGTCGCGGTGTGGCTGGACGGCCGGACCCTGCACGTCGCCAACAGCGGCGCGGCACTGGATGTTTCGGGCGTGCACGCGCTGACGGCGCTGCGGGCCTCGGGGAAGGCGGAGGGCGCGAGCGTCGGGAAGTTCGGCGTCGGGTTCACCGCGGTGCTGACGGTCTCGGATGAGGTCGAGTTGCGTTCGAGTGGCGGGTCGGTGCGGTTCTCGCGCGCCGAGACCCGGGCGCTGTTGGGCGCACAGGGCATCGAGATCCCCGAGACCCAGGGCGGTTTCGAGCCGCCGGCGCTGCGGCTGGCCTGGGCGCTCGAGGAGCGGCCCGCCGCCGGCTTCGACACCGAGGTGGTGCTGCGGCTGCGCGAGGACGTGGACACCGTCGCCCTGCTCGCGGAAATGCGGGCCGAGGCCGCTGAGCTGCTGCTGGAACTGCCCGCGCTGCACAGTATTCGGATCGGCGACGACGAGATCACCGGCGCCTCGCGGGAACTCGATCACGGCCTGACGGAACTGCGTGTCACCGGCCCGAATTCCGACGAGCGGGTGTGGTGGCAGTACCGCACCGAGCGGGCCCGCTGGCTGCTGCCGGTGCGCGACGGCCGCCCGGTCGCCACCCATCCGGACGTGCTGCGCGCCCCCACCCGCTCCGACGAGGAACTGTCCATCCCGGCCCTGCTCATCGCCGACATCCCGATGCAGCCGGACCGCCGCCGCCTGCTGCCCGGCGCCCGCCTCACCGACCTGGCCGCCGGCTACGCCGATTTCGCGCGCGCCCTCCCGCCCCGTGACCGCCTGGTCCTGGTCCCCACCCCCGGCTTCGCGCGCAGCGAGGCCGACGGGCTGCTCCGCGAGGCCCTGATCGCCGAACTCCGCGACCACGAATGGCTCCCGGTTCTGGCCGTCCGCCCGGCCTCGCACGAAGCCACACCCATACCAGCGGATTTCGACGCCGCGCCCGCGGGCTCGGCCGCAGCGGTCGACACCGACACCACGCTCGGCGCTGCGAACTTCGCCGCACCGGCTGCCGACGACGTCCCGGATGCGGCCGCGCCGGCCGACAGCGACGTTCGGCGCGGGGTTGTGCCCGGCGATGCGGCAGTCCGGGACGTGCCCTCTGCGGCATCGGAAGCACTCCATGCCGGGCAGGTTCCACCCGCGGCTGCGGAAGGCGGTGCGCCGTCCGAAGCCGCCGGCGCGGTCGGGCTGCCGGGTGACGTCGACGCCGTCGGCGGTTCGGTACCTGCCAGGGGCCGGGATGTTGCCGGGGCGGGCGGGAAGGGCCGTGTGGTGCGGGCCGCAGAGCACGAGACGCTGCCGCTGTGGGAGCTGCCGCCGCAGGATGAATTGCCCTACGGCGCGGTCGAACCCCACGACGCGATCGGGCCGCACGATGTGGTCGCGGCGGGGACCGGGGACTTCGTTGAGCCCGGCGAGCCGGGGGAAGCCTTGGATATCGCGGGGTTCGACACCCTGGACGAATTCGGCGTGAGCGCGGACCGCCCGGGTGTGCCCGAGGCGGGCACAACCACCCTGGGGATGGTTGTGGATGAACCGGCGACCGCCGAAAGCGCCGGGGCGAGTATCGATTCGTACGGCGGGGCGGTGGCCGCGCCGCGACGGGCGAGCGTATTCACCGGTGTGACGGTCGAATTGGCCGAGTTGCTGGCGGATATGGTGGGGCCGTTGGTGATTCCGGAGTTGTCGGGGCGGCACCTCGCCGACGCGCTGGCCGTGCTGGATGTGCATCGCATCGGGTTGGCGCGGATCGCGGAGTTGTCGAGCAGCCTGGAACGCGAACCGCAGTGGTGGTATTCGTTCTACGACGCGCTGGAATTCTTCGCCGGTGATCCGCTGTCGGTGGAGGAGCTGGGCGCGCTGGCCGTGCCGCTGACCGATGGGCGGCTGGTGACCGGTCCGCGCACCGTGGTGCTGGATGACCGGATGGAGTCGGCGATCCCGGTGCACTGGGCGCGGCTGGTGCATCCGGAGGCGGCGCACGAGCTGCTGGGGCGGCTGGGGGCGCGGGCCGCCACGCCGGAGGACCTGCTGAACGATCCCGCGCTGCAGGCGATCCTGGAGGACGATCCGAGCGACCCGGACACCGTGGACGCCGTGCTGGGCCTGGCCGCGCACACCCTGGCCGCGCCCGGGGTGCTGCCGTCCTGGCTGGGGTTGCTCGAATTGCCGGATGCGGACGGCGAATCGATGCCCGCCGACGAACTGCTGCTGCCCGACGCGCCGCTGGGCCGGGTGCTGGTGGCGGACTCGCCGTTTTCGACGGTGGACGCCGAGGTGCTGGAGCGCTACGGCGCGGAAGCCTTGCGCGCCATCGGCGTCGGCTGGGGCTTCACCCTGGTGACCGAGTCGGATCCGACCGGCCCCGACCATCACCTCGACGACGAGGAGACCTGGTGGGAGGGCCTCGCCGAGGATCCCGCCGAGCTCGTCGCCGTGCGCGATCTGGATCTGGTCGACGACGCCGAATGGCCGGAGGCGCTGCGGCTGTTGCTGTCCGACCCGGCCACCCGCCCGCTGCTCGCCGACCGCGACGGCTACACCGCCTGGTGGCTGGGGCAGCACGCCCATATCGACGGCATCCCGCTGGGGCTCATGCGGCACCCGGACGACACCCTGTTCGCGGGCCTGCTCCCGCAGCTGCCCGGCTTCGACGCCAATGATCTGAAGGTGCTGCGCGGCCTGCTCGCCGACCCGGAGGTGCTGACCACAGCCCTGGCCGAAGAGCTCCTCGACGCGCTGGCCGATCCGGCGAGAAGGCCCGCCCCCGAGTCGATTTCACAGACCTACCAGCTGCTCGCCGAGGCGCTGGAGTCGGGACGTCTGGACACCGAGGAGGTGGTGCTCCCGGGCGAGGTGCGCGCCCTCTCCGGCGAGGTGATCCCGGCCGCCGACGCGCTGGTCCTGGATCGTTCCTGGCTGGGCCCGGCGCTGCCGGTGGACCGGCTCGTCGTCGGTGACATCGCGACCGCGAAATCGCTTGCCACGCTGCTGGATCTGCCGCTGGCCTCGGAGGCCGTCCAGGCCGAGGTGGTGAGCACCGGCCGCGAAACCACCTGGGCCGCCGAACCATTGGGCGTCCTGCTGCGCATGCAGTTCGATTTCACCACGCCCACAGGCGGATTGGTGGTCCACGACGAGCTGCGGGTGCGGTTGTCGGGGGCGTACGAGGCGACCGTGGCGGTGGCGTGGTGGCGCGAGGGCGATGTCACGCACGTGCAGGCGCAGCCGCAGAACTTCTCGCGTCGTTGAGGATTCGCGCCGGGAAATAGGTCCGGCGCGGGCTGATCAGCTGCCCGCGCCGGTGCTGAGTGGGGCCCGGGTCAGGCCGAATGGGCGGCCACGGTGGTGGCGAGAACATCTAATTGCTCACGGACGGCGGAACTGTCGTTGTCGACCAGCCAGCGCAGCACGATGCCGTCGATGGTGGCGAGGATGAAACGTGACAGGGTGCCGACCGGAACGGTCCACTGGGTGCCGGTGGCTTCGCGCGCGTGCTCGCAGATATCGGCGACGGTGGAGTCGTTGAAGGTGTACTGCTCGCGGGCGATCGCGAGTTTCGCGGGGGTCTGCTCACCTTCGCGCAGGGCGTAAGTGGTGGTTTCGTAGGTGAGTAGTTGGCGCTCGGGTGTGGCTTCGATGTTGAGCCACATGAGTTCCAGACCCGCGCGCACCAATTGTTGAAGCGCTGCTTTTCCGGTTCCGACGTCTTGCCATACCGCTTCGTTGGCGTCGACGGAATCACGCAATTCCATCGAGAGCGCCTTGACCAGCTCGGTCATCAGCTGATCTTTGTTTTCGAAACAGTAATGCACCACACCGAGGGAAACACCGGCTGCCTGGGCAACATCGCGCGTGGTAACTCCTGCCACGCCCTTCTTTTCGGCAAGGCCGATGGCCGCCTCGATAAGGTGGGCCCGTCGTTCTTCGACGCTCAATCGGGAGGACACTCCAGGGAGTTAAGCGTCCGCGACGCGCGCAGTCAATTCGCACGCCCCGCAAGTTCGTTTTGCGCCGTCGGTCCGGACTCGCGGTCTGCCGGGCATTCCAGACATTTCGTTACGAAATGGCGGAGTTTGTAAAGCCCTCAGTCCAAGCCGAGCTGTGCTCCCTTGTCGCCGCGCCGCGCGCTTCGCCGTTGAATCGCGAAGATCGTGTAACCCAGCAGCCCGACCGCCAAACCCATCAGGCACACCGGCCGGGCCGTCGCCCAGGCATCGTTCACCCACACCGCGACCGTCGCGATCAGGAAACCGAGGGTGCCCACGGCCAGGACGGGACGCGGATCGGTGAAGCGCTGGGGAATCTCCGGTACGGGTGGCGTGGTCACGTCCCCAGACTAGAGGGCGCGAGCTCGATCGGCGGCGCGCCGGGGCGGGTGGTGGCTACCGACGCGAACAGCCGACTCCCGCGCGGACGGTCCCGTATCGTTTGCCTCTGTGACAACGCCTTCCGACATTCGAGCGCTCGCCGGTGAACTCTCGCTGGCGGTGGTGCGCTTGACTCGGCATCTGCGGGGCAGGCGGGCCGATGCCCAGATTTCGCTGACCCAGCTCTCCGCACTCGCCACCCTGAATCGGGAAGGCGCCATGACCCCGGGCGCGCTCGCCGCCAAGGAGCGGGTGCAGCCGCCGTCCATGACGCGGGTCATCGCCTCGCTGTCGGAATTGGATCTGGTGGAACGCAATCCGCACCCGACCGACGGGCGGCAGATCATCGTGTCGCTCTCCCCGGCCGGGCGGGCGCTCGTCGCGGACGAGAACCAGGCCCGCGAGGCGTGGATGACCGATCAGCTCTCGAAACTCAGCCCCGATCAGCTGAAGGTGCTGACCGAGGCCGTGGGCATCATGAAGTACATCGTCGACGAGTCCGAATAGGGACCCAACTCTCGGGAGCTCGGGCCTCCGCCTCCCCGTGGCCGGGCTTCCCCTGAAACCCCTTTCAACCCGGGCGGTCAGTATCCGAATCGCCGGTCGCTGTCGACGATTTCGCGTCCCAGCGGGAACAGCGAGATCGGGATCAGCTTGAGATTGGCCCAGGCGAACGGGATTCCGATGATGGTGATGGCCAGCGCGATGCTGGTCATCAGGTGACCCAGCGCCAGCCACCAGCCGGCCACGATGATCCAGATGATGTTGCCGAGCATCGAGCCGACACCGGAGCTCGGCTTCTCGACGGCCTCGCGGCCGAAGGGCCACAGCACGAAGTTGGCGATGCGGAACGACGCGATGCCCCACGGGATCGTGACGATCAGGACGCAGCAGATCAATCCGGCGACGATGTAGCCGAGCGCCATCCAGAAGCCGACGAGCACGAGCCACAGGACGTTGAGTATCAACTGGATGGGTTTCACGATCCCCAGCATGCCAGCGGCCGGTGCCCGCCCACCACCGGGAAAACCCTGACTTCCCGGTGATGGGCACCCTGAGCGGCGGTCAGAAGAACCAGCCGAGCTCGGCCTCACGCTCCGAGCCGAATGCCTCGTCGAAGGCGCGCAGCCGAGCGGCGTCCTTGGCCTGGATCCGATTGGCGGCGGCGAAGTCCCTGGCCCGGTAGCTCCCGAAGTAGAGGCTGCCGAGGATGTCGATGCCGAGTTCGAGGTCCGGGGCGCGGTCGGTGGGCTCGCAGTCGGCGATGCCGTCGCGGACCCGCAGCGCGAAGGTGCCGCCCGCGTCGCGGAACGGATCGTCCACGGACAGCACGACATCCAGGTCCCGCTGATAAGTGCGCGCCGAGAGCGCGGCGGGGACGTCCATGACGCGGGCCCAGAGGGCGTCATGGCGGCCGGTGACCTTGACCAGCCTGGGATCGGTGAGCAGGTGGGGGAGTGGATCGCGGTCGGCGAGCTCGGTCTCGATCGTGTGGACCAGGTCCATGCCCAGCAGCACCCGCCACAGCGCGATGTGGGCCTCCGGTGTGATGGCCCGCAGTTCCCGGATGGTGGCGATGTTCTTTCCGTCGTCGTTCCAGGCGCGCCGGAAGATCGCGTAACCGTCGGGGTGCACGAGGAAGAACTGTGGCGAGCCGCCCTCGCTCTGTACGGCGTCGGCGAAAACCCGCTGCTGCCAGCGGGCTTCGGGGCGGATCTGCGCACCGGGGACGAATCGCCGCCAGCGGTCGTAGATTTCGGGGATCACCGTCTTCGCCTCATCCGGCGCGGCCACGCGGACGCCGCCGGGATCGGGTGTGGTGGGCCGGAATTCGGCGGTGCGGCCGGGCATCAAGACCTCGTTCGTCACGATGGTCGGGCCGTAGCCGAAGCGGCCGTAGATGGTGCCCTCGCTGGCGGTGAAGATGGTGAGCGGCAGGTTCTCGGATTCGCTGCGCCGGTGGAGTTCGGTGTAGAGCGATCGCAGGATGCCGCGTCGCCGGTGGGTCGGCGCGACCACGACACTGGTGACACCGGAAGCCTGGACGGTGCGCTCGCCGGGGACCGTGACGGTCATGACCCGGTCGTTGGCGTGTCCGACGATCTGATCGCCGTCCACCGCGACCAGCGCCCGCTCGGTCGGAAAGACCTGCTCGGCGTATTCGAGATCGGCGGGGTTGACCCGCATTCCGAAGCTGATTTCGGAGAGCTGGACGATCTCCGGCCGCTCCTCCGCTCGGGCCGAACGCACGGTAATGCCATTCGTCGATGCCATGAACCGAACATCCCACGAATTTTCGTCCGGCGCATCCGTTTTTCTCCGGGTGTCACCTGCCGCCCCCGCCGCGGCAGGTGACACCCGGAGTACGGATTCCCCCGTCCCCCCGTTCCCCCTCGCCCCCGTTGGTCCCCCGACCCCCGGTCCCCCCGTTTCCCCCCGATCCCCCGGATCCCCCGACCCCGGTTCCCCCGCTTGCGAGATCGTTTCCGTCTCACAGGAACTAGATTGCCGCCTCGTCCCAGCAAGATCCTTAACAAGTCCTTGTAAACGAAAAACCCCGCCGCAACGATGCGTTGCGGCGGGGTCGGTCGAAAAGCGATCAGCGACCGTTGATCTCGATGTAGTCGCGCTCGCCGTAGCCGGTGTAGATCTGGCGCGGACGGCCGATCTTCAAAGGCTCGCGGTGCATTTCGCGCCAGTGGGCGATCCAGCCCGGCAGCCGGCCCATGGCGAAGAGCACGGTGAACATGCGGGTCGGGAAGCCCATGGCCCGGTAGATGACGCCGGTGTAGAAGTCGACGTTCGGGTACAGGCGACGCTCGATGAAGTAGTCGTCGGTCAGCGCCGCCTCTTCCAGGGCCTTGGCGATGTCGAGCAGCTGGTCGTCACCGCCGATCTTGGCCAGGATGCCGTCGGCGACCTGCTTGACCAGGGTGGCGCGCGGGTCGTAGTTGCGGTAGACGCGGTGCCCGAAGCCCATGAGCTTCACGCCGTCTTCCTTGTTCTTGACCTTGCGGACGAACTCCTTGACGTCGCCGCCGCTGGCCTTGATCTCGTCGAGCATCTCCAGCACGGCCTGGTTCGCGCCGCCGTGCAGCGGGCCCCAGAGCGCGTTGATGCCGCCGGAGACGGAGGTGAACAGGTTGGCGTCGGACGAACCCACCAGGCGCACGGTCGAAGTCGAGCAGTTCTGCTCGTGGTCGGCGTGCAGGACCAGCAGCATGTCCAGCGCGGCGGCGATCTCCGGGTCGACCTCGTAGGGCTCGGCCGGGAAGCCGAAGGTCATCCGCAGGAAGTTCTCCACCAGCGACAGCGAGTTGTCCGGGTAGAGGAACGGCTGGCCGACCGACTTCTTGTACGCGTAGGCCGCGATGGTGGGCAGCTTGGCGAGTAGTCGGATGGTGGACAGCTCGACCTGCTCGGGATCGCGCGGGTCCAGCGAGTCCTGGTAGTAGGCCGACAGCGCGTTGACCGCGGACGACAGCACCGGCATCGGGTGCGCGTTGCGCGGGAAGCCGTCGAAGAACCGCTTCAGGTCCTCGTGCAGCAGGGTGTGGCGGCGGATCCGGTCGGTGAAGTCGTCCAGCTGGGCCTGGGTCGGCAGCTCGCCGTAGATCAGCAGGTAGCTGACCTCGATGAAGCTCGACTTGCCCGCCAGCTGCTCGATCGGGTAGCCGCGGTAGCGCAGGATGCCGGCCTCACCGTCGATGTAGGTGATGGCCGACTTGGTCGAAGCCGTGTTCATGAAACCGGGGTCGTAGGTGACGTACCCGGTGCTGGCCAGCAGCTTGCCCAGGTCGATTCCGTCATTGCCCTCGACAGCCTTGGCGACGGTCATCGGGTACTCGCCGCCCGGGTATTGCAGTACCGGCTTGGCGTCGTCGTCGACGTTGATGATGTTCTCAGCGGGCACGGAAGGATCCCTCTCAGGCTTGTAACCGTAGGCATCGGACGCGGTCGGCGCGCGATGCGCTCGAGTCAACGCTAGCCGCTGTCCAAGACGCCCGACTCATGAGGGTGTCCCTTATTACCTCACGGTCACCTGATTTGCGTGTGAGGCGAACGGCCATCATGTGCTACGTGCATGAACGCGGAAACCTCAGGCGAGCTGCACCTCCGAATGCGCACGTGTGACCCGGTAGCGCACGAAGGCCGGGAAGGCCACGGCCGCGATCATCATGCCGATCACCACCAGGACACCGCCGCCCGCCGCTGCCACAGCGGTACCCACCGCGGCCGCCGCGAAACCGTGCGCAACATCACCGATGCGCGGTCCACCCGCCACGACGACGATGAACACGCCCTGCAGCCGGCCGCGCATCTCGTCGGTCGCCACCGACTGCAGCATGGTGGTCCGCAGGGCCGCCGAGAACATGTCCACGGCGCCGCCGAAGGCCAGGCAGGCCAGGGCGATCCAGAGCGCGAGGGTCATGCCCAGCCCGTGCCCGACCAGGCCCACGGCCAGCCCGAACCCGACCATGCCCAGGCCCCACAGCACGATGCAGACCACCACGGCCAGGCCCTGGCGGCGCACCCGCGACAGCCAGCCGGAGAACACCCCGCCCAGCACCGCGCCCACCGACATGGCCGCGAACAGCAGGCCCAGAGCCGTTCCGCCGGAAGCGGAGTCGCCGAAACTGTCCTGCGCGATCTGCGGGAACAGGGCGCGCGGCATACCGAACACCATGGCCACCACGTCCACCGCGAACGAGGCCAGCAGGATCTTCTGGGTGGCCAGATAGGCGAAGCCGTCGAAGACTTCGCGCAGGCCCGCCCGCCGGGACTCGCCGTGCGGCGGGATGGGCGGCAGCTTCCAGGTCGCCCACAGCGTGGCCAGCAGGAAGATCGAATCGATCAGATACAGCATGGCCAGGCCCGCGAACGGAATCAGCATGCCCGCCAGGACGGGTCCGGCGATCGCGCCGAACTGCATTACGGTCATGCTCAGCGAGTTGGCCGCCGGGAGCTGCTCGGGCGGGAGCAGGCGCGGGTAGATGGCGCTGCGCGCGGGCTGGTTCATCGCGAAGAAAGCCTGCTGCACCGAGAACAGGACCAGCACCAGCCAGGCGTTGTTCAGCCCGGCGGCGGCCTGCCCCCAGAAGGCGAGGGAGGTCAGGCCGGTGCCGGCGCTGGTGATGAGCAGCATCTTGCGGCGGTCCATGGCGTCGGCGAGCGCGCCGCCCCACAGACCGAAAACGATCAGGGGGATGAGGCCGAAGAGTCCGGCAAGGCCCACATACGAAGAGCTGTGGGTGATGTCGTAGAGCTGTTTGGGAACGGCTACGACGGAAAGCTGTGCTCCGATGACCGTGACGATGCCGGTGGTCCACAACCGGCGGTAGTCAGGATTCCGTAATGGAGTTATATCGGCGAGCAGCTTCACCGACCTGACACTAGCCAGCCGAAATGGCGCTTGGCTAGGCATTTTGGGCGGATGATCCCACCATTTGAACGTGAGATATCCAACTTTTTCCGCGTCGAGGATCGATCAAGGCTGCAGGCGTTCGACTTTCATGGCCGCCACGTCGGTATTGCCCGGCTCCAAGGTGACCTTGATCCGGTTGTGCATGCGGCTGCGGCGGCCCTGCCAGAACTCGACCGTCTCGGGCTGAATCTGGAATCCACCCCAGAACGGCGGGACCGGGATGTCGTCCACGTCGGCGAAGCGGGCGGTCGTCTCGTCCATCTGCTTGTCCAGATCGGCGCGCGAGGCGATGGGCCGCGACTGTTCCGAGGCCCACGCGCCGAGGCGGGAACCGCGCGGCCGCGACTGCCAGTACACCTCGGTGGCCTCGGCCGGAACCCGATGGACCGGGCCGCGCACGGTCACCTGGCGGCCCATCGCCTGCCAGACGAAAGTGGCCGACGCGTAGGGGGTTTGGGTCAGTTGGCGGCCCTTGAAGGATTCGTAATTCGTGTAAAAAGTCACACCTTCGGGAGAAAGCCCCTTGCACAGGACAGTTCGCGAGGAGGGCTTCGGGCCGGTTTCGGTGATCTCCACGGTGCTCACCACCATGGAGTTCGGGTCGATCAGGCCCGCGCTGGTGGCGTCCTCTATCCACTTGCGCAGCAAGGGCTCCCAGCCGTCGCTCAGCCAGGTCTCGTCGAGGTCGGTTTCCGTGCCTGGATGGTTGTCGCCCTGATCGACTCCGTACTCCACCCGAAGTGCGGCGATATCGACGTCGGCGGAAGCCATGCGCGCCACCGACGCAGTGGCGAATTTCTCCTGGTCAACCATGGGGCAGACGTTACTCCGCGGTAATCCGCGCGTTAAGCTCCAGATGATCGGCGTGGCTGCCCAGGGATCGGGCAGCCCGACTTTGCAAGGAGAGTCACAACATGACTGCCAGCGCTGCGGTACCCACCAATGTCGTCCCGGACGGCTTCGTGAGCGGTCTCGAGGGCGTGGTCGCCTTCACCACCGATATCGCCGAACCCGACAAGGACGGCGGTGCCCTCCGGTATCGCGGCGTCGACATCGAGGACCTCGTCGGCAATCGGGTCACCTTCGGTGATGTGTGGGCCCTGCTCGTGGACGGCGAATTCGGCCGCGGCCTACCGCCGGCCGAGCCGTTCCCGCTGCCCATCCACACCGGCGACGTGCGCGTGGACGTGCAGGCCGGTCTGGCCATGCTGGCCCCGATCTGGGGTTACCAGCCGCTGCTGGACATCGACGACGACACCGCCCGCGAGAACCTCGCGCGCGCCTCGGTCATGGCGCTGTCCTATGTGGCCCAGTCGGCGCGCGGCATCTACCAGCCCGCCGTGCCGCAGGCCAAGATCGATCAGGCCCAGACCATTACCGAGCGGTTCATGACCCGCTGGAAGGGCGACCCGGACCCGCGCCACGTCGAGGCCATCGACGCCTACTGGGTGTCCGCCGCCGAGCACGGCATGAACGCCTCCACCTTCACCGCCCGCGTCATCGCCTCCACCGGCGCCGACGTGGCGGCCTCGCTGTCCGGCGCCATCGGCGCCATGTCCGGCCCGCTGCACGGCGGCGCGCCCGCCCGCGTGCTGCCCATGATCGAAGAGGTCGAAAAGACCGGCGACGCACGGGCTCTGGTCAAGGGCATCCTGGACCGCAAGGAAAAGCTGATGGGCTTCGGCCACCGCGTCTACCGCGCCGAGGACCCCCGCGCCCGCGTGCTGCGCGCCACCGCCAAGCGCCTGGCCGCCCCGCGCTACGAGGTCGCCGCCGCGCTGGAGCAGGCCGCCCTGGCCGAGCTGCGCGAGCGTCGCCCCGACCGTGCCATCGAGACCAATGTCGAGTTCTGGGCCGCGGTGATCCTGGACTTCGCCGAGGTCCCGGCGCACATGATGCCCGCCATGTTCACCTGTGGCCGTACCGCCGGCTGGTGTGCCCACATCCTCGAGCAGAAGAAGCTCGGCAAGCTGGTCCGCCCCGCCGCCATCTACACCGGCCCGGCCCCGCGCAAGCCCGAGACCGTGCCCGGTTGGAACCTGCTGTCGCACAAGTAAGTCCCTGAACAACGCGATGGCCCGCAGCGAATTTCACTGCGGGCCATCGCGTTTCCAGTGTGGTGTCCCGGGTCACCCCCCAGCCCCGGGCATCTCGAGGGGTTTCAGGGGCGCGAGCCCGGCCGCGGGGAGGCGGAGGCCCGAGCTAGGAGAGTTGCCTTACGCCTTGACGACGATCGAGCCGACCATCTTGTCGCCCAGGGTCTGCTTCTTGTCGTCGAACAGCGGCCAGAGCCAGCCGATCCCGCAGAAGCTGGTCAGGTTCTCGGCGAGGTAGCGCAGGATCGCCGTGCCGAAACCGAGTGGCTGGCCGGTCGTTTCGCGGATGACGCGAATGCCCGCGACCCGCTTGCCGAGCGTCTGGCCGGTGGTGCCCTCCTGGTAGGCGAAGAACAGCCCGGTGCCGATCCACGCGACGAATCCGATCAACGAGCAGATCAGGCCCAGCGCGTTCATCGAACCGGAGTCGCACGAGGTGTAGTAGCCGCTGGTCGTGCACGTGGGCTTCGAGGTGCCTGCGGTGATCGCGATGATGTACAGCAGTGCGAACGGGCCGACGACGACCAGGCTGTCGATCAGCCGAGCGCCCACGCGTGCGCCCCAGCTCGCATAGTCCGCTCCGTATCCCCCGAACGGAGCGTAGCCGGGCTGGGGTGCGCCGTACGCGGGTTGCGGTGCGCCGTAGGCGGGTTGGGGCGCGCCGTAGGCGGGCTGCTTCGGCGCCCCGTAGGGCGACTGCGCGTCATAGGCGGGCTGCTGGGGTGCGCCGTATGCGGGTTGCGGTGTGCCGTAGGCAGGTTGGGGTGCGCCGTAGGCGGGCTGCTGCGGAGCGCCGTACGCCGGCTGCTGAGGAGCGCCATAGCCGGGCTGGGGTGCGCCGTAGCCGCCGGCGGGCTGGTCGGCGGGCGGGTAGCCGTATCCGGGCTGCTGCTGCGGGTACGGGTTGTTCGGGTATGTCAATTCGATTCCTAGCAAAGGGTTGTTTCGGTCGGGCAGGCTACAGTCTGGAGCAATCCGGCCGAAGGGATGAACTGGAAATCCGATCACACCCTCTACGGAGCGGTCGGCACGGTTCAAGACGGAGGATCTGATGGCGCTGGAGATGCGGACACGCTGTGAGCGCTGCGAGGTAGCGGAGCTCCCCGCGGACGGTCCGGCCTTCCTCTGCTCCTACGAGTGCAGCTTCTGCGAACCCTGCGGTCGAACAATGGATTACGTCTGCCCCAACTGCGGTGGCGAACTGGTTGCCAGACCGCGACGATTGAAATAAACCCGGTGGGGGTCCTGGCACCTGAGATCAGATTCACATAACCTGCTTCGGTGTTCGACGCAGGACTGTCCAGGCGCGGCCTCTTCGCCGCGGGCGCGGCGCTGGCCGCGGGATTCGTGACCGCTGGATGCGGTGTGGCGAACGGCAATTCGTCCGACCGCATCCTGGACCCGCCGCGCGGTGCCGCCGATCCGGCCACCGCGCCGGCGCGCCTACCCATTTCCGGGGCCAATCCCGATGCGGTGGCCGCCAAGTACGCCGGGCGGCAGCCGCAGGCATGGGGCATGGACCTGGACGGCATCGTCACCGGCTTCAATGCCACCGGCAAGCAGTTCGCGATCACCTTCGACGCCTGCGGCGGCCCCGGCAACAACGACATCGACGAGAATCTGCTGGCCTTCCTGCAGGCCCAGCAGATTCCGGCCACTCTCTTCCTGAACAAGCGCTGGATCGACGCCAACCCGGCCCGCGCCGGCCAGCTGGCGAACAATCCGCTCTTCGAGATCGGCAACCACGGCACCGCGCACTGCCCGCTCTCGGTCAACGGCCGGGCCGCCTACGAGATCAAGGGCACCGCTTCGCCGCAGGCCGCCGTGGACGAGGTCTGGGGCAACCATCAGCGCATCATCGCCCTGACCGGCCACGCCCCGCGCTTCTTCCGCACCGGCACCGCCCATTACGACGATGTGGCCGTGTCGATCGTCAAGGATCTGGGCGAAACGCCGGTCGGCTTCTCACTCAACGCCGACTACGGCGCGACGGCCACCTCGACCCAGGTGCAGAACAACATGCTGACGGCCAAGCCCGGCGGCATCTCCCTGGCGCACATGCACCGCCCCAAGGCCGGCACCGGCGCGGGGATGCTCGCGTCGCTGCCCACCCTCGTGGCCAACGGTTTTCAGTTCGTCCACCTGCCCTAGGGCTCAGAGTTCGCGGGAGGCGGCCCAATCCACGGCCACCGACTCCCCGCGGTCGACGGTGAAGAAGGCGACCTCCAGGTGGCGGCCCAGGTCGATCAGTTCCATCGCCGACAACGGAACCGGCTGGATCAGCCGGACCCGCCACGGCCCCGGCTCGTCCCAGGCGCGCAGTTCCAGATCCAGCCGCAGCACCGGGTCGTCGCGGCCGGTGTAGTCGGCGGCCACCGGGGTGGCGGCCAGGACCGTGGCGCGGGCGCGGCGACCGTCGGTCAGGATCTTGGCGATATTGGTGCGCGAGATCTCGTCCGGTGCGGGCAGATAGAGGACCACCCGGTCGTGGTCGCCGGGATCGACTCGGCAGCACACGATGTCGCCGGGCTCCATGTACTCCTGATCGGCGGCATTGACGCGCTGCCGGACCCGGGTCTCGTAGGCGTGCCGATCCTCGAGCTGAATGCGCACCCAGAATTCCAAGCCGGGTTCGGCGACGTCCGCGTCGCGATTTCCGACGCGGCGCGCGGCCGCGGCCCGGGCGTCGACGCGCTTCTCGGCCCCGGTGCGAATGTCGGTGCGGCGCCCGGACCTGCCGCGCGCATCCGGCGTCCGGCCGTCGGGGTCGGTGTCCTCGGCCGCGGCCGGGATATCGGTGAGCGGTTCCGGAGCGGTGTCCGCGCCGATGAAGCGCGCGCCCATGGGGAGTCCGGACTCGGCGCGCGGCGCACCGGTTCGCCGGTCCTCGATCGGGGTCGATCCGATCTCGGGTAGCGAATCGGGCCGGGGCGGGGAGACTTTGGCGCTCGAGCGGACGCTGAGGATGGTGGCGGTGCCCTCGACGCCGTGCAGCAGCAGCTCGCGGCGGGCGGCGTCGTCGAGGGCGGGGCCGCGGCGGCTGAGGCCGCGCGAGCCGAACTGGGAGGACAGGCGCGCCAGCAAGCCCAGGCGGGGCTCGGGACCGCGGGAGCCAGGCCCGGTGTCCGGGCGGTGTTGCGGGCGGCCGGAATTCGCGGAGGCTGGGGGAGCGGCGGGAGCGGAGTCGGGTGCGTGGTCTCCGGTGGTGCTCGGTCGCTCGTGTGCGGCCATGTCCATGGCGGTAAACCGTAACGGTTGTGTGGTGCGTGACACAGCGATACGCGCGGGTTGGTGAACGACCCCGGTCGGAATGTTTTTGCGGGCCGACCCCCTCGTGAGCGCGGGTGATAGCACCTCTACCCTTGTCGCCATGACCTCTGCGTTCCCGACCATCCCCGACGATCTCAAGCCCGCCGACGGACGGTTCGGTTGCGGCCCTTCCAAGGTCCGCCCCGAGCAGCTGCAGTCCCTGGTGGATACCGGCGCTTCGGTGTTCGGCACCTCCCACCGGCAGAAGCCGGTCAAGGACGTGGTGGCCCGGGTGCGCTCCGGTCTGCGCGAATTGTTCTCCCTGCCCGACGGTTACGAGGTCGTGCTGGGCAACGGCGGCACCACCGCGTTCTGGGACGCCGCCGCCTTCGGCCTGATCCGCGAGAAGTCGCTGCACCTGAGCAACGGGGAGTTCTCCTCGAAGTTCGCCTCGGTCGCCAAGGGCAACCCGTTCATCGGTGACCCGATCGTGGTGAAGTCGGAGCCGGGCGACGCCCCCGAGCCGACCTCGGACCCCTCGGTCGACCTGATCGGCTGGGCCCACAACGAGACCTCCACCGGTGTCGCCATTCCGGTGTCGCGTCCGGCCGGTTCCGAGCACGCCCTGATCGCCATCGACGCCACCTCCGGCGCGGGCGGCCTGCCGGTGAACATCACCGACACCGACGTGTACTACTTCGCGCCGCAGAAGTGCTTCGCCGCCGACGGTGGCCTGTGGATCGCGCTGATGAGCCCCAAGGCGCTCGAGCGCGTGGAGGAGATCAAGAACTCGGGTCGCTGGACCCCCGAATTCCTCTCGCTGCCGATCGCGGTCGACAACTCCACCAAGGATCAGACCTACAACACCCCGGCGCTCGCCACCCTGTTGCTGTTCGCCAACCAGATCGAATGGCTGAATGGCAACGGCGGTCTGGACTGGGCCGTGAAGCGCACCGCCGATTCCTCCTCGCGCCTGTACTCGTGGGCCGAGACCAGCGAATTCGCCACTCCTTTCGTGCAGAACCCGGCGCTGCGTTCGCAGGTTGTCGGCACCATCGACTTCGTCGATTCGGTGGACGCCGCACAGGTTGCGAAGGTCCTGCGCGCCAACGGAATCGTGGATACCGAGCCCTACCGTAAGCTGGGTCGTAACCAGCTGCGTGTCGGTATGTTCCCGGCCATCGATCCCGAGGATGTTTCGCAGCTGACTCGCTGCATCGATTGGGTTGTGGGACAGCTCGGCTGAGATCGAAAACAGGTAAGACTATGCGGCGCGGGAGTCTGGCGACAGATTTCCGCGCCGCGTGTCTTGCCCCATGATTCACAGAAGTGCACTACTGTTCCAGAACGTGGGCGGTGTCGCGAGCCTAGCTATAGCTGTGAGTTACGCAGCGAACAGGAGGTAACGGTGCGTGAACTTCGAGTGATCGGATTGACGCCCGATTCCACGCACATCGTGTGCATCGATACCGAGAGCGGCCAGAAGTTCCGGCTCGCCGCCGATGACAAACTGCGCGCCGCTGCCCGCGGAGATCTTGCCCGATTCGGCCAAATCGAGATCGAAACGGAAGCCACGATGCGTCCTCGCGATATCCAGGCCCGTATCCGCGCGGGTGCTTCGGTGGAGCAGGTCACCGAAGAGTCGGGCATGCCGCTGTCGCGAGTCGAGCGTTTCGCCTATCCCGTTCTGCTGGAACGCGCCCGGGCCGCCGAGCTGGCGCAGAAGGCGCACCCGGTCCGCAACGACGGCCCCGCCGTGGAGACCCTGATCGAGATCGTGTCCGCCGCCTTCGCCGAGCGCGGCCACAATATCGAGGTCGCCGAGTGGGACGCCTGGAAGGACGAGAAGGGCTACTGGGTGGCCCAATTGCAGTGGCAGGCGGGCCGTTCGGTGATTGCCGCGCACTGGCGCTACCAGCCCGACGCGCACGGCGGTTCGGTGGTGCCGCTGGACGATCCGGCCTCGGATCTCATCGATCCCGACTTCGGCCGCGCGCTGCGCGGTCTGGCGACCATCCTGCCGGACCAGAACGATGTCGCGGTGGAGCCCGCGGTGGCTCCGGCTCCCGCCCCCGCTCCGGCGCCGCGGGAAGAGCGCGCCGCCGAATACGAGTCCGCGCCCGCGCGGGTCGCCAAGCAGCAGAGCTCCGAGGACTACTTCGAGCAGCGGGCCGCGGTCGGGGACGGCACCGTTCCCGCGGTCACCGCCGCCGCCCCGGCTCCGGCTCCCGCTCCGGCCGCGAAAGAGCAGGCGGCCCCGGCTGTTCCGGCGCCCGCTGCCCCGTCGGCCCCCTCCGCTCCGGTCGCCGAGCCCGCCGCGGCCACCGCGGAACCGGCGCCCGCCCCGGCGCAGCCCGCCGCGAAGCAGAACGCGCAGAAGCAGAATCGCGCGAAGCGCGGTGGCAAGGCGCCGATGCCGTCCTGGGAGGACGTGCTCCTAGGGGTGCGCAGCTCCGGCCACTGAGCCGATTGTGGGAAATCCCACGGGCAGCGCTCGAACATTTCGGATGCTGAAGGGTTGCTGAGCCCTTCGGCCCTCCGCTCTCCGGCGCGCCGTGAAACAGGGTCGGCAACAGCGACATCGCGGCGGCCTTCCAGGGTAGATTCAATTCTGTTGGCGGTCGTTGCCGGGCCGATCCGTGTCGACGCCGACGTTCGGCCGCCGCGTATTGCTCAAAAGTAGCCAGCTTGTGTGCAATGAGGGAGGTGACGTCGATGCCGTCAACGGTCGCATCCCTGTGGTACGTCGACGCCCCCGATCCGGTGGCCGTGCTGCGCGCGCATCCCGGACCCGATCCGGACGCGGCCTTCGCGCTCGCCAGACAACTCAACCCCGACCGCGACGTGGTCCCGGCCGCCTCCGGCACCATGAAGGTGTGGGCCGGGCCCGATCCCGAATCCGTCTATATCGGTTGCTATCCCGGCGTCACCGTCGTCTGCTCCAATCAGGCCGCGCTGCCGCGCCCGACCAAACTGCCGGAGCTGCTGGTCCGCCCGCTCGCCTCCGAGCACACCTTCCTCGTCTCCTACGACCTGTCGCTGGGCTGGGGCGCGTTCGCGGAATGGGAGCGCGGCGAATTCCGTCGCTCCTTCAGCGCCACCCGGGTCAATATCCTCGAGGACGAGGGCATGCCGCGGGTGTGGGAGCGGCCCTACTGGGCGGGTGAGCATCCCATCGAACTCGTGCCGGGGGAGCTGCCCGACCCGCAGCTGCTGCCCTTCGACCCGCCGGACTTCGCCGATGCCGCCAATCGCCAGTGGCTCGGATTCGGCTATCGCGGCAAGGATTCCGGGGAGGATCTGACCGCCGACCAGATCGAGGTGTGCGGCTTCTCGCTGTTCCCGAAGGGGGAGGCGCCCAAGGCGGAGTCCACGCCCGAACCGCGGATCGAGACCAACGGCAAGCGCGGTCTGCTGCGCTGGCTGCGCGGCCGCGACCGGGTGTCGTAGGGCGGTCGGGCGGTGTCGACGCCTATCAGACGGTGTCGACACCTATCGGAAGGACGGAGAGCAGCAGGATGACCCAGGCCAGCAGCACCCCGGCGGCCAGCCCCATGATCACCCAGCGCGTCACCGGCGCGTAGCGCCAGCGCCAGGCGGTCGGCGCCGCACCGCCCACCGCGATCAGGTTGACCGCCACCGACAGCGTCCAATGGATCTGGGCCAGCGCCGCCCCGAAGGCGTACACGCCCGTGGTCGTCAACGCGGCCACCAGCACCGCCACGGCGATACCGGCCGCCCACGGGGTGGGCTCGGAGTAACCGTATCCGTACGGTCCGTCGGGCGGATGGCTCACTGGGCTCGCACTCTCTCGTAGAAGGCCATGGCGGCTGCAGTCGCCACATTAAGCGAATCGGTGCCCGGCGTCATCGGGATGCGGGCCCGAATGTCGCTGGCCCGCATGGTGTCCTCGGTGAGCCCGGGGCCCTCCGCGCCGAGCAGCAGGGCCACCTTGTCGCCGGTCATGGCGGCGGCGAGGGTGTCGGCCTTGGGATTCGGGGTGAGCGCGATGATCTGGAAGCCGTTGTCGCGCAGGATGTCCAGTCCCTGCGGGAACGGCGGCAGCTGCGCGAACGGGACGCGCAGCACATGTCCCATCGACACCCGCACGGCCCGCCGGTACAGCGGATCGGAGCAGCGATCGCCGAACAGCACGGCGTCCGCGCCCAATCCGGCGGCATTGCGGAAGATCGACCCGATGTTCTCGTGATCGTTCACGCCCTCCAGGACCGCCACCGTGCGCGCCTGCGCGAGCACCTCGTCCGCGCTCAGTTCCCGCGGCCGATACGCACCGGCCAGCACCCCTCGATTCAAATGGAATCCCACCACCTGAGCCATCACATCGGCGCTGGCCCGGTAGTAAGGAATATCGACTCCGACCAGCTGCTCGGCGAGCTGTTCATATCGCTTCGCGACCCCGAACAATGCGAAGGGCGTGAATCGTGACGCCAGCATGCGTTCCACGACCACCGTGCCCTCGGCGATCACCAAACCCTTGCCTCCCGGCAGGTCGGGACGCCGATCCGCATTATTGAGGTCACGGAAATCGGCAACCCTCTGATCGTCGGGATCGTCGATATCGATTACTTCGGCCACGCTGCCATTTTCGCCTCCGGTGCGGGCGGCGGAATGCGCGGGGCATAGGGTGAGCAACGATCCCGATCCCCTAATCGAAGAGGACAACCCATGAGCAACAAGCCGGAAATCGAGTTCCAGGACGGCCCCGCCCCCGCCGAGCTCGTGATCAAGGACCTCGTCGTGGGTGAGGGCGCGGAAGCCAAGCCCGGCGACACCGTCGATGTCCACTACGTGGGCGTCGAGTACGACACCGGCGATCAGTTCGACGCCTCCTGGGATCGCGGTGAGTCCATCACCTTCCCGCTGCGCGGCCTGATCCAGGGCTGGCAGGACGGCATTCCGGGTATGAAGGTCGGCGGTCGTCGCCAGCTCACCATCCCGGCGAAGCTGGCCTACGGCGAGGCCGGCGGCCACCCGCTGTCGGGTAAGACCCTGGTCTTCGTCATCGATCTCCTGGACGTCCTGAACTGACGTTCGTCCGATCGATCAAAAACAAAATGCCCGCCGCGCTTTTCAGTGCGGCGGGCATCGTTGTTCCGGATCAGACCTTGACGACGATGGTGCCGATGATCTTGTCGGCGAAGGTCTGGCGCTTGGCGTCCCAGATCGGCCAGAGCCAGCCGAGATAGCACGCGATGCTGTCGACGAAGTGGCAGATCTGGCGGACGAACGACATGCCGAACCCGATGAACTGGCCGTCGGCTTCGCGAATCAGGCTGATGCCCAGCATCTTCTTCCCGGGCGTCTGGCCGCGCGTGCCCTCCAGATAGATGAAGTACAGGCGGCCGACGAGCGCGATGAGCGCGCCGATGACGATGAGCGCGAGCCCGGCGCCGGACAGCCCACCCGAACAGGAGGTGCTGTAGGAGGTGTCGGTCTGGTCGGTGGTGCAGTCGGCGTTCTTGAACCCGACGGCGAAGCCGATGCCGTAGAAGATCGCCGCGGGCACCCCGACGATCAGCGCGTCGATCAGCGTCGCCCCGACTCGCGCGCCCCAACTGGCATAGGGCGGTTGCGGATAGGCGGCGTAGCCGTAGCCGCCGGGCTGTCCGGGATATCCCCCGGGCATCGGCTGCTGCCCGTATCCGGAGGGTGGCGGCTGCTGCCCGTATCCGGGCGGTGGCTGCTGACCGTAGCTCGGCTGTTGCGGCTGCTGACGGTAGGGATCGTTGTCGTAAGTCATCGGATCCTCCCCTGGGGGATGCGGGGGTATTGCCCCCCGCATTGTCTCCCGAACTACGAACCTACGACGGCATTCATGATGGTTCCGGCGCTGGTGGCGGTCGCGCCGCCGAGCATCGCGTTGGCGACCATCTTGGGCGAGGCCGAACCGCCGCCCCACTTCTCCCAGGCGAAGCGGCCGCCGCCGTAGGTGATGGCCGCGATGCCCGACATCTGGGTGAACCAGGTGAAGTAGCGGAACATCTTCATCATCTTGTCGGCCATGGGCGGGGTTTCCGCGCTGGGATTGCCAATCTGGGCGAGAACCGTGCCGTACATGTCGTGCGCGGCCATCAGCATGCTCACGATCGTTTCCTCTCCGGTACCGGGGCGCTGGGTGAAGCCAGGGATCGGATAGAGCGGACGAGATTCCGAAACGGTTCGATTAGAGCAATTCGGGCACAGTCTAACCGGGTGAACCGCCGATCGTTGCCGATTGTTTGCGAACGTTATTTGCGAACAATGTCCACCGGGTCGGTCAGAGCCGCCGAAATGGTCGCCTGCTGCGGCACTCCCAGCTGGGGGAGTGAACCAAGTGCCTGATTTGTCTGGTTGCCCAGGGTTTTCGTGACCGCCTGCAATTGGGTGACACCGCCCGTCAGCGCCTGCATGGCGGTGATCAGCTGAGTGCCCGCCTGATCGGCGATGGCCGGAATCTGCTGGGCCAGCGACGCGCCCTGATTCAACTGGACGCTCGCATCGTTCAATTTGGCCGCGGCGTCGCGCAGCAGCTGCCCGACCTTCGTGTCCGGAGTGACTTGCGTGCCGGTCAGTTTGGCGAAGCCGCTCAGCTGGGTATTGGCCTGGTTGGCGACGTTCTGCAGACCCTGCAGCTGGGTGATCACACTCGCCACCTGAGGATCATTGGCGAACGGCAGCGCCTGCAGCAGCGGCACCACGAGATTGAGCCCGTTGGAGAGGATCTCCGCCGACTGGGCCACCTGGCCCATGGTCACACCGGTCGAATCCAGAGCCGTGGCAAGCTGATTCGCCTGCGTCGTCGCGGCGGAGAGCGTGGAGTTCAGGGCGTCGATGCCCGAAGTCAGCTGTCCCGCACCGGCTTTGGCCTGATTCAGGAAGTCCATCATCTGATCCGCGCCGCCCGAGAACTGCGACGCGCCGTCCGCGGCGGCCTGCACGCCCGCGCTCAGCAGCTGCGAGGTCCCGGCGATTCCCGACACCTGCAGGCGCGCGGTGTTCATGGTCGAGAACATGGTGTCCAGCCCCGCCGCGCTGATCTTCTTGGTCACCTCGTTCACCGCGTCATTGACCAGGTTGGCGTCCGCGCGAGCGTGTGTGGCCACGGTGACCTGCGCCTTCACCGGCTTGTCGGTCGCCAGCGACTTGATGTCGGTGGTGAGATCGGCGGGCAGCGTGATGACGGCGGCGTAATCCTTGGTGTCGGCCTCGGCGACCACGTCCCAGTGCCGGATACCGCTGTCGGCCAGCTCCTTGGCGATGCGCGCACCCACCGGACCGCTGTCGTCGTTGACCAGCGCCACCCCCGACGGCGCCGAGCGCAGTCGCAGGACACTGAAGGTGCCCGCGGTGACCGCGGCGGCGAGCAGCAGGACGATCAGGACCCAGCGGGTGCGTTTTCCGAACACACTGGAGACCGTAGAGGTCCCCCATGGCGCTACCTCTGATGGATGTCTGAGAGTTCGGTAAAGACCGGTCGATCCGGAAGTTCCAGCACCAGGCGCGCGCCGCCCAGCCTGCTGTCCTCGAAATACGCGCGACCACCGTGCAATTGGGCCTGCTGCGCGACCAGCGCCAACCCCAGCCCGGAGCCGCCCTTGGCCGCCCGGCTGCCCCGGACGAAACGCTGGAACACCGCCTCCCGCTCCTCGGCGGGCAGACCACGGCCGTTGTCGTCGACGGCGATCACGATGAACCCGGTGGGGTAGCGGTGCGCGGACACCACCGCCTCGGTGGCCCCGCCGTGCTTGGCCGAATTGGTGAGCGCGTTGTCCACCGCCAGCCGCAGCCCGGTGGGCAGGCCGCGGGTGACCAGTTCGGTATCGGTGTCGATGTACACCTTCAGCTGCGGGAAGTGCCGCATGGCGTCGTGCGCGGCGGTGTCACAGAGTTCGGCCACATCGGTGACCACGTGATCGCGCGCATTGGTGAGATCGCCCGCGGCCAGCCGTTCCAGCGCGGCCAGGGTGGTTTCCACCCGGTTCTGCCCGCGCTGCAGGTCGGTGAGGATCTCCCGGCGCTGGTCCTCGCTCAGGTCCAGGGTGCTCAGTACTTCCAGGTCGGTGCGCATGGCGGTCAGCGGGGTGCGCAGTTCGTGCGCGGACACCGCGGCGAAATCGCGAGCGGTCTCGAGCGCGGCGGCGGTCTCGGCCTGCGCGGTGTCCAGGCGCTCGAACATGGTGTTGACGGCCTCGGCCAGCTTGTCGGCCTCCTTGACCCCCGAACCCGCCACGGGCAGCGGGGTACTCGGCCCGCCGGTGGGTCGGCGGCGGTCCACCTCTTTGGTGAGCTGGACGATGGGCCGGACCGCGCGCCCGCCGAGGAGCCAACCGAGCCCGGCCGAGGCGGTCACCGCGAGCGCTGCCGCCAGGTACACCCACTGCCGCTGATCGTGGATGGTCTTCTCGGTCTGATTGGTCGGAATGCCCAGGGACACCACCTGTCCCGCCGGCTGCTTCTCGGTGGTGGTGAGCACGCGGTAGGTGTTGCCGTCGACCGTCACGGTGGCATTGCCGACCGGCATCGGCGGCAGTCGCACCGGTGTGCTGGTCAGTGAGCCGTCCGCGGTGCGCACGGTCAGCACCATTTCCTTGTTGGGAGCGAGGATGTCGACCACATTGACCGCGAAGACCGGCTCGATGAGGACCAGCCGTGACACCATCGACAACTGCTGATCGGCCTGCGCCAGATTGCTGCGGCCGATCGCGTAGATGGTGATCCAGCTGAGAATCGCCACGATGATGGTCGCGCCCAGGGCGGCCGCGGCGGCGACGCGCGCCCGCAGCGTGTAGGACCAGCGGCGGCCGGCGCTTCCGCCAGATCTCGTGAGAGCGCCTGCCGCCCAGCTCATTTAGGCGCCCGCAGTACGAATCCCACACCGCGGATGGTGTGCAGCAGACGCGGGGTGCCGTCGATCTCGAGCTTGCGGCGCAGATAGCCGACGAAGACGTCCACCACATTGGTGTCGGCCGCGAAGTCGTAGCCCCACACCAGTTCCAGCAGCCGCTCGCGGCTCAGCACCACGCCCGCGCTGCGCGCCAGCGTCGAGAGCAGCTCGAATTCCCTTTTGGTGAGCTCGATCTCGGTGCCGTTCAGCAGCGCGCGGTATCCGGCCACATCGACTTCCAAGGGCCCCACGGTGATCGCACCCGGAATGGCGGAGGCGGGCGCGTCGGTGCGGCGGCGCAGCAGCGCCTTGATGCGGGCGACCAGTTCGGCGAGCACGAACGGCTTCACCAGATAGTCGTCGGCCCCCGACTCCAGCCCGGCGATCCGGTCGTCGACCGAACTGCGCGCCGACAGCACGCAGATCGGCACCTCGTTGCCCATCGCGCGCAGCGCGGTGACCACGCCCGCACCGTCGAGCACGGGCATGTTCATATCGAGAACGACCGCATCGGGGGCGGATTCGTTGACGCTGCGCAGTGCGGCAGCGCCGTCCCGGGCGATGACCACCCGGAAACCGGACAAACGGAGCCCGCGCTCGACAGAGGCGAGAACATCCTCGTCGTCGTCGACAACAAGGACAGTGGGTAGCTCACCGCGTTCGGCCACGGACTCCATTTTGGCAGCCGTTACCTCAGTAGTTGTGGCAGGAGTCGGCGACCTGCTGGATGGCGGCGGCGATTCCACCGGCGCGCGGGTCGGACGCGGCCTGGTTGGCGGCGTCCGGGTTGTCCTTCAGGTACTGGTCGAGCTGGGCCTGGCGCTGCTCGGGCGACTGCTCGAACTCGGCCTTCAGCTGGGCCTTGGTGTCGGGGTTCGCGTCCAACATCGAGGCCAGCGCCGGGGCCTTGTCGTGCAGGGCCGCGTCGACCTGAGCGAAGGTGCAGGTCGAGTTGAGGAGCGGCGCGACCAGATCCGTGGGGGACGCGGAGGCGGTGGCGGGCGCGAGGGCGAGAGCCACGGCGGCGACCGCACCGGCTCCGAACAGCACACCAGCGCGGCGATTACGGATGAAGCTCATTCATCAGCCTTTCCCGGGTTCAGGCTGCGGATCTGACGATCCGCGCCCGCACGACGCTAAACCACCCGGTTGGGACGGCAATGAACCATCTCTGAGAAATCCTTGAGGCCGCGCCCGCCTCGCCGCCTCCCTCCGTCATTCCGGCGCGCTTTTGGCCGAAATCCATGCTGCCGAGGGCGGATCCCGGCCGAACCATGCCGGGATGACGAATGCGGCTAGCCCGAGACGGCCGAATCACCGCTCGTGGTGGCCGGATCCACGCCCCGATCCAGGGTCGCCGGATCGATCCGGTGAATCGGCATGGTAGCCGCCGCAGCGGCCTCGGCCGCGGCGATGCGCTCCTTGTCCTCCATGAGGGTGACCGCGTCGCGGATCTGCTTCTCCAGGGTCGGCAGCATCGCGGCGTCGTCGATGGTGGGCGGCACCTCGAAGGAATCGCCCGCGGCGATCTGACGCATGGTGCGGCGCAGGATCTTTCCCGACCGGGTCTTGGGCAGGGCGGTCACCGCGACCACGTCGTACAGGGTGGCGATGGCGCCGACGCGCTCGCGCACCCGCTCGATGATCTCGGCGCGCAGCCGCTCGGGCTCGATGTCGACGCCGGCCTTGAGCACCACGTAACCGATGGGCCGCTGGCCCTTCAGTTCGTCGGGGATGCCGACCACCGCGGTCTCGGCCACCAGCGGATGCCCGGCGATGGCCGCCTCGATGCCGCCCGCCGACAGCCGGTGGCCCGCCATATTGATGACGTCGTCGCTGCGGCCCAGGACGAACAGGTAGCCGTCCTCGTCGAAGAAGCCGGAGTCGCCGGTCAGATAGTGGCCCGGATAGGCGGAGAGATAGGAGCGTTCGTAGCGGGCGTCGTCGCGCCACAGCGTGGTCAGCGTCCCGGGCGGCAGCGGCAGCCCGATGACGATGTTTCCTTCTGTATTGGGGGCGACCGCGTTGCCCTCCGAGTCCAGCACCCGCAGCCGGTAGCCGGGCACCGGCATCGAGGCCGAACCGGGCTTGATCGGAAGCTGCTGCAGCCCGAGCGGATTGGCGCAGATGGGCCAGCCGGTCTCGGTCTGCCACCAGTGGTCCACCACCGGGCAGTCGGGATGCTCGGCCAGCAGCGTCTCCACCGACCATTCGTAGGTGGCCGGATCCAGTCGCTCACCCGCGCAGAACAGCGCGCGCAGCGAGGACAGGTCGTGCCGGTGCGCGGCCGCGGCGTCGGGATCCGCGCGGCGGATGGCGCGCAGTGCGGTCGGTGCGGTGAACATCACGTCCACCTTGTATTCGTCGACCAATCGCCAGAAGGTGCCCGCGTCCGGGGTCCCGATCGGCTTGCCCTCGTAGAGGATCGTGGTCGCCCCGACCAGCAGGGGCGCGTAGACGATATAGGAATGCCCCACCACCCAGCCGATATCGGAGGTGGTGAGCATGGTCTGCCCGGCGCCGACCTCGTAGATATTGCGCATGGACCAGGCCAGCGCGACCGCGTGCCCGCCGTTGTCGCGCACCACGCCCTTGGGTTTCCCGGTGGTGCCCGAGGTGTAGAGGATGTAGAGCGGATCGGTCGCGGCCACCGAGACCGGGTCGGCCGGTTCGGCCCCGACCTGCGCCTCGTCCCAGTCGACCCAGCGGGCGACGACGGACTCCGAGGAGGCGGGCAGGTGCTCGGTGGCCTCCTGCGAGGCCGGAAAACGAATGGTGGGGAAGCCTTCTCGCTGCTTGACCAGCACGGTGCGGGGCGCGGTGGTGGCGGCCAGGTCGAGGGCGGCCAGCACGATGGGCGGGTATTCGATGCGGCGTCCGGGCTCGAGTCCGCCCGAGGCGGTGATAATCAGCACAGGCTCGGCGTCGTCGATGCGCGCGGCCAGTTCGTGGGCGGCGAACCCGCCGAAGACCACCGAGTGCACAGCCCCGATGCGGGCGCAGGCGAGCATGGCCACAACGGCTTCCGGAATCATCGGCATGTATATGACGACTCGATCACCGGTCTTGACGCCCAATCGGAGCATGGATCCGGCGAATCGGGCGACTTCGTCCAGCAACTCCCGATATGTGTAGATCCGCCTGGACCCGGTCATAGCCGAGTCGTATATTAGGGCCGGTTGATCGGCGCGACCCCCCTCCTGACCGCCCGAAGGGCCGTCCGAGGGTGTGATCTCGCGCACATGACGATCCAGTGCGTTGTAGGAGGTGTTGAGGCGAGCGTCGGGAAACCAGCGCGCCGTCGGACGGGCCGCGGTATCGAGAATCTGGGTGGGAGGCACATCCCAGCTGATGGCTTCGGCCGCGGTACGCCAGAACTCCGAGGGATCGACCAGGCTCAGCTGATACGCCGGTCGGTACTCCTGCTTCGCGTTCAACCCGGTGACTCCCTAGCTCCGCCTTGTGTCCTTGAGATGCGCTGAGATGCCCGCCTCGATAGATCAGCCTGATTGTGGCAGACTTCACGCGACGTCCGGGCGGACGCCGCGACCTTTGATTTTGCCTGCAAACGGCAGGTCAGGGACCGGTGGTTGCCAAGAGGTCACACAAGAAGTTATTGATCCGTTAGAATCGCATGTCACATATTTCGGCCGTCATGGACGCAATTTCTCGGCCAGCCGCAGTTCTCGGCCAGCGATGCCTGTCGAGCCCAGCGTGCGATCGCGGAGGCTCGCTGATGGCGCGTGGCTGGGGCCAGTTTGGAAAGTGAGTGGGAGATGCGTGACGCCGCTAGGTCCGGCAGCAATAAGCGCTGGGCGCTGAGCAACTGGGACCTGCGATGGAAGGTGACGGCGGTCCTCGCCGTGCCGCTGTTGGTCGCCGTTGTGCTGGGAGCGTCCAGGATTTCGGCGGAGTTCGCCGATTCGAGCCGGCTCTCGACGGCGACCGACCACGTCGGGGTGATCCCGGCGATCACCGGTCTCAGTGCTGACGCGGCGCAGGTCGCGGGTGGACAGATGGTCATGCTGGGCCCGACCCAGTCGCTGACCTCCGATCCCGAGCTCGCGCAGTTGGACACGGCGATCTCCTTCGCGGAGAAGGCTTCCTCGCGGTTGAGCGACATCCCCAGCGCCCGGCAGGCGCTGGACGACATGATCACCGGCGCCAAGGCGATCCGGGCGCAGGGCCTGGCCCCGTCGAAGTCGATTCCGGACAGCGTCACCCAGGTCGAGCGGATCCGTGGCAACAGCGTCAAGACCGTGGAGAACATCGTCTCCACCGTCGCCGACAAGAGTGTGGACCAGTCCAAGCTGCGCCTGGTCGACTCGCTGAACTCGCGCTGGATGCTGTTCAACGAGGTCGCCGGCATGGCCGAGGCCCTACGCAACAACCCGAAGGATGGCCTCAAGGACATCCAGATCGGCGTCAACACCGAGCGGCAGATGCTGGCCGTGCTGGCGCACCGCTTCCCGGACGGCGACCCGATCATCGCCGACCTACAACGCGGCGCCGACACCCGCGTGCAGCTGGTCAACGGACCGCAGGCACAGGCCGGTCAGCTGCCGGTCGCCGAGTTGAAGGACTCGCTGGTCGCGAGCATCAACAGCTATCAGACCATCGCCACCAACTCGACCAAGGACATCGTGTCCCGAGTCGACGACCTGGCCTCGAGCGCCCGTTCCGGCGCCATCCGCTACTCGATCATCGTCATCGCCACCATCCTCGGCGCCATGGCGCTGGCCGTGTTGATCGCGCGCGCGATGATCGTCCCGCTGCGCCGTCTGCGCCTGGCCGCCCTGCGCGTCGCCGAATACGACCTCGGCCAGGAAGTTTCCTCGCTGCGTGACGGCGCCGACCCCGAAGACGTTCCGCTGGAACCGATGCCGGTGCACACCGATGAGGAGATCGGTCAGCTCGCCCGCGCCGTCGACGACATCCACGGTCAGGCGCTGCGCCTGGCCGCCGACCAGGCCGCCATGCGTACCCAGGTCAACGACATGTTCGAGACCCTGGCGCGACGCTCGAAGTCCCTTGTCGACCATCAGCTCTCGCTCATCGAGGCGATGGAGTACGACGAGAAGGACCCGCGCCTGCTCGAGAACCTCTTCCGCCTCGACCACCTCGCCGCCCGTATGCGGCGTAATGGCGACAACCTGCTCATTCTGGCCGGCACCAAGCAGCGCCGGACCAAGTCCGCGCCGGTCGAGATCGCCGACGTGCTGCGCGCCGCCATCTCCGAGGTGGAGGACTACGAACGCGTCAAGCTGGGCGCGACCCCGCGCGGCGCCCTGGTCGAACCCGCCGCCTCCGACCTCGCGCACCTGTTCGCCGAGCTCCTGGACAACGCGCTGCGCGCCTCTCCGCCGGAGACCGACGTCAAGTTCACCTTCGCCCAGGCCCACGATCAGGGTCTGCTGATCGAGGTCGCCGACCGCGGTATCGGTATGCCCCCGGCCGAAATGGCCGAGATCAACCGGCGATTGGAGGCCGTGGCCGAGGTCGGCCCGGACACCGCGCGCCACATGGGTCTGTTCGTGGTCGGCCGCCTGGCCGAGCGCCACGGCCTGACCGTGCGCCTGCGCCCGACCTTCGACACCGCCCGGGACCCGGGCGTGACCGTCACCGTGCACGTGCCCAAGCCACTGATCGTCACGGCGGGCGGGGCCATCTCGGTGCCGCCGCAGCCGCAGGACACGCCGCAGCGTCCGCAGCCGGCTCCGGCCGCCGCGCCGCAGGGCGCGGGCAACCAGGCCGGTGCGCCGTCCTCCATGCAGATGCGCGCGGTCACCCGCACGGCGACCGGCAATGTCATGGTCACCGTGGATCCGGGTGTGAGCGGGCCGATTCCGGCGGGCGCGGGGGCCGGTTCCGGCGCCGCGCCGACGCCGGCCGCGGCCAGCGCCGCCACCGGTCTGCCCACCCGGCAGCCGGGCGCGCAGGTGCCCGGTGGTCTGCCGGTGCGCCAGCCGGGCGTGAACGGGCCCACCGTCAAGCACACCGTCTCCGCGCCCGGGGGTGCCCCGGGCGGTGCGAGACCCGGCGGACTACCCCAGCGGGATCCGGGTGCGCACGGCCCGGCCGCGCCCTCGGCTCAGCCGGGTGCGAATCTGCCGCAGCGCGGCCAGGGCGATGCCCCGGCGCAGCCGCGGGGCGGTCTCGCCGCCAATATGCTGAAGCGTCAGGGTGCTCCGGGCGGCATGCCGCCGCGGCCGGGTGCGCCGGGCGAGCCGGGTGCCGCGCAGCGCGGGCCGGGACAGTTTGGGGGGACAGCGCAGGGAGGTGGAGCGACGCAGCCGGGTCAGTCCGGTGCGATGCCGCAGCGCAATCCCTCGGTCGGTTTGCCGCAGCGGGATTCGGCCTCGGGCGGGTTGCCGCCGCGGGAGCCGGGTGCCGGTGGTCTGCCCGTGCGTCAGCCGGGCACCAATGGTGCGCCGGGCCGCGAGTCCGGTCTGGGCCAGCCGCAGCGGTCCGCCTCGGGCGGTCTGCCGCAGCGCGAGCCTGGTACCAACGGTGCGCCGCAGCGTGAGTCCGGACTGGGCCAGCCGCAACGGGATTCGGGCGCTACTCGTCGTGAGCCGCTCGCCGGTGGTCAGCCGCCGCGCGATGCCGCTCCCGGTGGTCTGCCCCAGCGCGGTGATGCCGCTCCGGGTGGTCTGCCCCAGCGCGGTGATGCCGCTCCCGGTGGTCTGCCGCAGCGTGGCGATGCCGCCTCGGGTGGTCTGCCGCGGCGTGAGCCGGGCGCGAACGGTGCGCCGTCGCAGCGCGGTGCGGGTGCGCCGGGGCAGCGCGGTGCGGCGCAGCAGGATTCGGACAAGCCGGGCTTGCCGCAGCGGGACGCGATTCCGCCGCGCGACGGCGGTCTGCCGCAGCGTGGGCCGGGCGGCCTGCCGCAGCGGGACGCGGGCAATGGTCTCCCGCAGCGGGAATCGTCGGGTGGGTTGCCGCAGCGCGGTGCCCCGGGTGCCGATGCCCTGTCGGGTGGCCTGACGCAGCGTGATCCGGCCGCGGGCGGTCAAGCGCTGGGAGGTGGAGCGGCGCAGCGTGGTCCGGGCGGTCTGCCGCAGCGGGACGCGGGCAATGGTCTGCCACAGCGGGAATCGACCGGTGGTCTGCCGCAGCGCGGTGCCGCGAAGCCGGATCCGCTCTCGGACCCGCTGCCGCCGCAACGGGATCCGCTGTCCCAGCGCGATCCGCTCGGTGGCCCGCTGCCTACGCGGGATCCGCTCGGGGGCGGCACGCCGCAAGCGCTGGGAGGCGGAGCGACGCAGCGTGGCGCGACCGGTCTGCCGCAACGGGATCCGGGCGCCGTGCTCCCGCAGCGTCCGTCCCCGATTCCGGGTGTCGGCCTGCCGCAGAACGGCACCGAGGGTGTCAAGGAGCCAGGACGCCACAGCTTCCGTTCCAACCCCACGAAGGCGGCCTCGTTCTTCCAGTCGCGGCTGCAGCCCGCCGACGCGGGAGCCGACCCCATCATGGGCGGCACGCCGATTTTCGCCGAGATGATGTCGGCGTGGCTTTCGGATCCGAATGCCGACCGGTCCCAAGTGGCCGCTTCCTTCGAATCACCGGGTGACGAGGGCTGGGTGGCCGCACGGCGTGCCATCGAGACCACGCCGGACAAGCGCACCGCGGCCGGTCTGCCGCAGCGTGATCCGGGTAACCGACTTGTGCCCGGCGGTGTCAACGGAAACGCTGACAAGGCGGCCCACCGAGACCCAGAATCCATCAGGTCAAGTCTGAGTCGTCACCAGCAGGGCGTCCGGGATGGCCGCGCGATGAAAGCTATGAACCTAACCGGAGATAAAGGAGACCGATGAACCCCGATCTAGGTGGTACGAAGCGTCAGCTGGATTGGCTGGTTTCGAACTTCGCCAATGAGGTTCCCGGCGTTGCGCACGCGGTCCTGGTATCCGCTGACGGCCTGCTGATGGCCGCGAGTGCGCAGCTGCCCGTGGACCGTGCCGAACAGCTGTCCGCGGTGACCGCGGGGCTCGCGAGCCTCTCGGTGGGTGTGTCGAACTTGTTCGAGGGCGGCACCGTGTTGCAGTCGGTGGTCGAGATGGAACACGGCTACCTGCTGCTCATGGCGGTCGGCGATGGCTCTTACCTTGCGGTGCTGACGAATACGTCGTGCGACATCGGCCAGGTGGGCTACGAGATGGCGTTGTTGGTCGAGCGAGTGGGCCAGACGGTGCAGGCCACACCTCGCGTCACGATGGGTTCCTGATGGCGGGATGGACATAGACAACGAACGCGTTGGGAGCGCCGAACCGAGCTTGGTTCGCCCCTATTCACTGACGGCCGGTCGCACCCGGCCGAAGGTGGAGCTCGCCTTGGAGGCGCTCGTCGCATCGCATCCGGTCGCCCTCGAGCGGCAGTTCGAACTCACCAATATCGAGACGTCAATCGTGGAGTTGTGCAGAGAATCGCCGTCGGTCGCCGAGGTGGCCGCGCGTCTGGGCATCCCGCTCGGTGTGGCGCGGGTGCTGGTCGCCGACCTCATCGATGCCGGCCATGTGCGGGTATCGGCGACTTTGAAAGACGATTCCAGCGACGATGAACGTCGCGAGCTGATCGAAAGGGTTCTCAGTGGACTCCGGCGTATTTGATTCGACGACACAGGTCGACACGCGCACCAGCAAGCCCACGTCGGCCAAGATCGTCGTGGCCGGTGGTTTCGGTGTCGGCAAGACCACCCTGGTCGGTGCTGTGTCGGAGATCGTTCCGCTGCGCACCGAGGCTTTGGTGACCAATGCCAGTGTGGGCGTGGACTCCCTGACCGGGGTCCCGTCGAAGGCCACCACCACGGTGGCCATGGACTTCGGCCGTATCAGCCTGGCCGATGACCTGGTGCTGTATCTGTTCGGTACGCCGGGCCAGTACCGCTTCTGGTTCATGTGGGACGACCTGATCAAGGGCGCCATCGGCGCGGTGGTGCTGGTCGACACCCGCCGGTTGGAGGACAGTTTCGCCGCCGTCGACTACTTCGAGGCGCGCAACCTACCCTTCCTGGTGGCCATCAACGAATTCGATGATGCGCCACGGTATCCGGTCGAGGACATTCGCCAGGCTCTCGCGGTGCCGGCGGACGTGCCGATCCTCTCCATCGATGCTCGTCGCCGGGAGCCGGTGAAGGGCGCGCTGGTCGCGGTCACCGAATACGCACTGCGCAAGGTAGTCCAGGGCTACTGACACACCCGGCCACCGCCGTCGGCCGTAGCCGCGACGGTGCCGGTTAAGCTCGCGCCCGTGAAGACCTCGGCGCGGGAGCTGCTCGGCGAATTGCTCGATCCCGGTTCCTTCGTGAGCTGGGATCGGCCACCGGTCGACGTACCGGCATCGCCGGAGTATCGCCGTGAGTTGCTTTCTGCTGCGGCAACGGCGGGTATCGATGAAGCGGTGCTCACCGGGGAGGGGTTGCTGCGCGGACGGCGGGTCGCCGTGATCGCGTGCGAATTCGCGTTTCTCGCGGGGTCGATCGGCGTCGCCGCGGCCGAGCGCATCGTGACGGCGGTGGAGCGCGCGACCGAGCTGGGTCTGCCGCTGCTCGCCTCGCCCACCTCCGGCGGTACCCGAATGCAGGAGGGCACAGTCGCTTTCGTGCAGATGGTGAAGGTCGCCGGGGCCATCGCGACGCACAAGGCGGCAGGGCATCCGTATCTGGTGTATCTGCGCGATCCGACCATGGGTGGGGTGTTCGCCTCGTGGGGATCGTTGGGGCACATGACTTTCGCCGAACCGGGCGCGCTGGTCGGCTTTCTGGGGCCGCGAGTGTACAAGGCGCTCTACGGCAAGAAGTTCCCCGACGGCGTGCAGACGGCCGAAAACCTTTACCGCAACGGGGTTATCGACGGTGTGGTGCCCGTGCGGGTCTTCCGTCGCATCGTGCACCGGACCCTCGCCGTCCTCTGCGATGCTCCCGCGCCGCTGCCTCGAAACGTCAGCGACGCAACGCCGCCCGGCCGGGGATCGTTCCTCGCCGGTCCTCAGGAGCGCGGCGGCCTCGCCGTGCTCGACACCCCCGAGGTGCACGCCTGGCAGACCGTGCTGATCTCGCGGCGGGCCGATCGCCCGGGCATTCGTGAGCTGCTGCGGCACGTCACCGACCGAGTTCCGTTGTCCGGCACCGGACAAGGCGAACTGGACCGGACCGTGGTGCACGCGCTGGCGCGCTTCCGCGGTCAGCCGTGCGTGGTCTTCGGCCACGATCGCGCGGGCCAGTCGCCCGAGCACACCATGGGTCCGGCGGCCCTGCGGGAAGCGCGGCGCAGTATGGCGTTGGCCGCCGAGCTGCGCGTGCCGCTGGTCCTGGTGATCGACACCGCGGGCGCGGCGCTGTCGCGCGAGGCGGAGGAGCGCGGCCTGGCTCCCGAGATCGCGCGCTGTCTGGCCGATCTCGTCACGCTGGACACGCCCACGGTCTCGGTGCTGCTGGGCCAGGGCAGCGGTGGCGGCGCGCTGGCCCTGTTGCCCGCCGACCGCGTGCTGGCGGCCGCCAATGGCTGGCTGGCCCCGCTGCCGCCGGAGGGGGCCAGCGCCATCGTGTACCGCGATACCGGGCACGCCCCGCACGTGGCCGCCGCCCAGCGGATTCGTGCGGTGGACATGGAGGCGGACGGCATCGTCGACCGCATCGTCCACGAATATCCGGACGCCGCCGAGGAACCGGTGGACTTCGCCTTGCGAATGGTGGAGGCGATCGCCGAGGAGCTGGCCGGGCTGACGGCGCTGCCGATGGCGAAGCTCCGCGAGCAGCGACATCGGCGTTATCGGCGCTTGGGTCTTCCGTCCTGATCAGGTGAGATCGCTGGCGTGCTGAGAATTAACTGGCTTGTCTGATTTGCTACGGTCGGAATGGTGACGTACCGCAGTGAGACCAGCGCGATCCCCGCGATCGTCCTGGGTGACGGACAGATCATGCCGAAGCTCGGGTTCGGTGTGTACAAGATTGCCGGGGATGAGGCTGCCGGCACCATTTCGACGGCCCTCGAGCTCGGGTACCGCAGTCTCGACACCGCCTCCTTCTACGGCAACGAGGAGGAAGTGGGCCGGGCCGTGCGGGAGTCCGGGCTGCCGCGCGATGAGGTCTTCGTCACCACCAAGCTGTGGAACGCCGACCACGGATACGACGCGGCCATGCGCGCCTTCGACGCCAGCGCGAAGCGGCTGGGTCTGGACACCATCGATCTGTATCTCATCCACTGGCCGCTGCCGTCGGCCGATCTGTACGTCGACACCTTCCGGGCGTTGCAGGCGCTCAAGCGGCAGGGGCGGGTGGTCTCGATCGGCGTCTCCAATTTCACGCGGGCGCATCTGGAACGGGTGATCGGGGAGACGGGGGAGGTCCCGGCCGTCAATCAGGTTGAGCTGCACCCGTATTACGCGCAGTCGGAGCTGCGGGCCTTCCACGCCGCGCACGGCATCGTGACCGAGGCGTGGAGTCCGCTGGGGCGCGGGGCCGAGTTCAACGACTCGGTGATCATCGCGCTGGCCGACAAGCTCGGGCGCACTCCGGCGCAGATCATCCTGCGCTGGCACATGCAGCTCGGGAATGTGGCCATTCCGAAGTCCATGACGCCCGCGCGTATGGCGGAGAACCTGGCGGTGTTCGACTTCGAGCTCACCGGGCGGGAGATGACCCAGATCGCCGGGATCGACAAGAACGCGCGGCAGGGCGCGGATCCCGACCTGATGGATATGGACGCGCCCGCCTGATATGGCCGACCCCGCCGGCGTTCACTCCGCCGCGTGCGTGGGCATGCCCAGGTAGGAGGTCAGTTCGACGGCGGCCGCGCGGCCCGCGCGGTTCGCGCCGATGGTGCTGGCGGAGGGGCCGTAGCCGATCAGGTGGATGCGCGGATCGGCGTCGACCTGGGTGGCCAGGCGGCCGGCCATCTTGATGCCGCCGCCCGGCCCGCGTAGTCGCAGCGGGGCCAGATGGTCGAGGGAGCTGCGGAATCCGGTGGCCCACAGGATGACGTCGGCGCGCTGGAAAGTGCCGTCCGCCCAACGGATTCCGTCGGGTTCGATGCGGTCGAACATGGGGTGACGCTCCAGCACGCCCCGGGCCTGCATGGCCTTCACCCGCGGATCCTCCCGCAGCCCGGTCACCGAGACCACCGAGCCGGGCGGAAGTCCGCGCCGCACACGGTCTTCCACCATGGCCACGGCCGCGCGGCCGTCCTCGGGCGCGAATTGCCCTCGGCGGAAGACGGGTTCGCGCCGGGTCACCCAGGTGGTGTCGGTCACCTGCGAAATCTCGTCCAGCAGTTGGATGGCGGTGATGCCGCCGCCCACCACGACCACGTGCTTGCCGTCGAACTCCATGGCGGTGCGGTAGTCGTGGGCGTGCAGCTGGCGGCCCGCGAAGGTCTCCGCGCCCCGGTAATAGGGAATGAACGGCTTGTCCCAGGTGCCGGTGGCGTTCACCAGTCCCCGCACCTTCACGGCCTCGCCCGGCTTGAGCTCGGCGTGCAGCAGCCCGTCGACCTCCTGATTCGGGCAGGTGAGCGAGGTGGCGCGGTCGCACACCACGGTCACCGACACCGGCCGGTGCACCCGCAGGTCGAAGCGCTTCTCGTAGAGCTCGAAGTAGTGCGGCACGGCCGTGGCGGCCTGCGCGTTCTCCGAGCCCCCGGGCAGGGTCTCCTCGAAGGACATGCCCGGCAGGTCGTGCACCCGGTTGACGGTGCTCAATGTCAGTGACGGCCAACGGAACTGCCACGCGCCGCCGGCGGCGGGGTAGTGGTCGACGATCAGGAAATCCCGCTCCGGCCGTAATCCGAGGCGGTGCAGGTGGTAGCCGACCGACAATCCGGCCTGCCCCGCCCCGATCACAAGGATGTCGACATCGGGTGTTGCAGTCACGGACCCGACGGTACGCCCACTTAGAGTGAAGGCCGATCATGTAAGTAGCGCAGGTGAGTTGCACAGTGGGGAAGGGACAGATGCTGGAAGTCAGCCGCGATGGCGAGGTCGTGACCATCGAACTGCAGCGTCCGGATCGCCGGAACGCCCTGAACGAGGAGCTCATCGGCCTGCTGCGGGCAGCACTCGAGGAGGCCGCGACCTCGGCGCGGGTGATCGTGCTGACCGGCCAGGGACCGATCTTCAGCGCCGGCGCGGATCTGGACGGGGTGTATTCGGACCGTTTCCTCAACGGTCTGATGGGCATGCTGCGCACCATCGAGACCATTCCGGTGCCGGTGATCGCGGCGATCAACGGCGGGGCGCTGGGCGCGGGGGTGCAGCTATCGCTGGCGTCGGACCTACGGGTCATGACGCCGGACTCGTTCATCGCCGTTCCGGCCGCGAAACTCGGTATCTCCGTTGACCGTTGGACCGTGCGGCGGCTGTCGAACCTGATCGGACCCGGTCCGGCGCGCACCATTCTGCTGGGCGCGGAGCGGGTCTCGGCCGCGGACGCCTACACCTTCGGCTTCGCCAACAAGATCGGCACGCTGGCCGACGCACAGGCCTGGGCCAAGCAGATCGCCGAGCTCGCGCCGCTGTCGCTGCGGCACATGAAGCTGGTCTTCAACGACGACGACACCCGCGGCCCCGACACCGCCGAGCAGTCCGCGGCCCTGGACGCGGCGTGGCAGAGCGACGACGCGCAGGAGGCGCGCGCGGCGCGCCAGCAGAAGCGGCCCGCGAAGTTCGAGGGCCGATGAACGGGCAGCGCGCGACCGCGAAGACGCGGAAACTGGTAGGTATGGCTGCGGGTGCATTCGGTATTTCCTGGTTGGTCCGGGCGGCGTGGGGGATTCCCTCCGCCATGGGCGCGTCCATCTCCGCGATCGCGCCGACCGCGCACGGGTCGGCGTCCTATCGCAATCGGCAGTTCCACAACACGGAGCCGAGCAGTCAGATCACCGGTTCCCCGGTCGAGCTGATGTATCAGCTGGTCACCCAGCGCAACAACGGCCGCCCGCCGGGCGAGATCCCGCTGGTGACGCCCGAGCTGCCCGCGCAGGCCGCGGATCTGGCGGTCACCTGGTACGGGCACGCCACCTGCCTGATGGAGGTGGACGGCTATCGGGTGCTGGCCGATCCGGTGTGGAGCGAACGGGTTTCGCCGTCGCCGCTGATCGGTCCGGCCCGGCTGCATCCGGTGCCCTCGCCGCTGGCGGCGTTGCCGCCGCTGGACGCGGTGCTCATCTCGCACGACCACTACGACCACCTCGATCGCGACACCGTGATCGGCCTGGTGGACAGCCAGGACTGCGTGTTCATCGTGCCGATCGGCATCGGCGCGCATCTGCGGCACTGGGACGTGCCCGAACAGCGCATCGTCGAATTGGATTGGGCGGCATCGGTTTCGCTGTCCGAGCTGGAGCGCGATCACGGTGACGGCACCGATCTGGTGATCACCTGCGCGGAGGCCCGGCACTTCTCCGGCCGCGGTCTGGTGCGCAATACGACGCTGTGGGCATCCTGGTCCATCGCCGGTCCCACCCGGCGCGTCTACTTCGGCGGCGACACCGGCTACACCAAGGCGTTCGCGGAGGCGGGCGCGCGGCTGGGCCCGTTCGACCTGACGTTGCTGCCCATCGGGGCCTACGACCGGCACTGGCCCGATGTGCACATGAACCCCGAGGAGGCGGTGCGCTCCCACGCCGATCTGTGTGTCGGCGATCCGGAGTACGGACTGCTGGTGCCGATCCACTGGGCCACCTTCAATCTGGCCTTCCACGGCTGGTCGGAGCCGGTGCGGCGGCTGGCGGACGCGGCGCGCGAGGCGGGGACACGCATCGCCGTGCCGAAGCCCGGGCAGCGGATAGACGCGATTGCCCAGCCACCACGCGAGACGTGGTGGGAAGATGTTTGCCAATAATGGACCGAGATTGAAGGAGCAGTGCTGTGGGTTTCGTGGACACGCTCAAAGGCTTGGTCGGCAAGGGCAAAGAGGTGGCGGCCCAGAACGCCGAGAAGATTGAGCAGGCCGTCGACAAGGCCGGCCAGGTGATCGACGAGAAGACCGGGGGGAAATTCTCCTCCCAGATCGACAAGGGCGCGGAGGCGGTCAAGAACGCCATTCCGACCGAGCAGGCGGCCGAGGCTCCTGCCGAGGCGGCCGCGGAGTCAGCACCCGCCGAGGCGGCGGCCGAACCCGCCCCGGCGCCGGAAGCGGCGCCGGAACCCGCTCCCGAGGGCGAGAAGCCCGCGGAGTAGTCGTACCGGTCGTTCCACGGGCCGTTCGGAGGCAGGCGAGAGGCGTTGCTGACCCGAACGGCCCGTTGGCTTTTCGCGGGTTCTGTAGGTTACGGGGATTTGTCGGTGGGCGGACCTAGACTGCTGTTATGGGGTCCCGCAGGGATTTCGGGGGTATCGAGGTTGGGCTGACCAACCTCGACAAAGTGCTGTATCCGGCCGTCGGGACCACCAAAGGCGAGGTCATCGACTATTTCACGGCGATCGCGCCCGCTTTGCTGCCGCATATCGCCGAGCGGCCCGTGACGCGCAAGCGGTGGCCGAACGGGGTCGAGGAGCAGTCGTTCTTCGAGAAGAATCTGGCCGAGCACGCGCCGAAATGGTTGGAGCGGAGGACGGTTCAACATTCCGACCGGCCGGTGACTTATCCGCTCATCGACAATGTCGCGGGCATGGCCTGGCTGGGCCAGCAGGCGGCGCTGGAACTGCATGTGCCGCAATGGCGTTTCGACGGCGCCGAGGTGGGGGACATCACGCGCCTGGTCTTCGATCTGGATCCCGGTCCGGGGGCCGGGCTGGCGCAGTGCGCCGAGGTGGCCTTGATCCTGCGGGATGTGGTGCGCGAGGTGGGGTTGGCGGCGTACCCGGTCACCAGCGGCTCCAAGGGGATTCACGTCTATGTGCCGCTGGATCGCAAGCTCGGGCCCAACGGGGCCTCGGCGGTGGCCAAACAGGTGGCCACGAACCTGCAGCAGCTGCGGCCGGAGCTGGTGACGGCCACTATGTCCAAGGCCGCGCGGGGCGGGAAGGTGTTCCTGGACTGGAGCCAGAACAATCCGGCAAAGACCACCATCGCGCCCTACTCGCTGCGCGGGCGGGTCGAGCCGTGGGTCGCCGCGCCGCGGGCGTGGGAGGAGATCGAGAAGCCGAAGCGGTTGCGGCACTTACGGTTCGAAGACGTGCTGCGGCGGTGGGAGGAAGACGGGGATCTCCTGGCAGGGCTCGACGAGCCGCTGCCCGAAGAGCCGGACCAGGTTCTGCCCGAACCGGTTCCGGACCGGCTCGACACCTACCGTTCCCTGCGCGATCCGCGGCGGACGCCCGAACCGGTGCCGCCGGGCCCGCCCGCCGCCGGACCGGGGAATCGGTTCGTGGTGCAGGAACACCACGCGCGGCGACTGCACTGGGACCTGCGGCTGGAACGCGACGGCGTGCTGGTGTCCTGGGCGGTGCCCAAGGGCCCGCCGACCGATACCGGCGAGAACCGACTGGCCGTGCACACCGAGGACCATCCGATGGAGTACCTCACCTTTCACGGGACGATCCCCAAGGGCGAGTACGGCGGCGGCGAGATGACCGTGTGGGACACCGGCACCTACGAGACCGAGAAGTGGCGCGACGACGAGGTCATCATCTGGTTGCGCGGGGAGCGGCTCGACGGCCGGTACGCGCTGATCCAGACCAATGGGAATCAGTGGCTCATGCACCTGATGAAGGACCAGTCGCGCCCCGGCGCGGAAGGCAATGGGGCGAAGCCGGTTTCGCCGCCGCGCACGCCCGCGCCCCTGCCGCACGGCCTGACGCCCATGCTGGCCACGCCGGGCGATGTGACGACCCTCGACGCCGAGCACTGGGCCTTCGAGACCAAGTGGGACGGGTTCCGCTTGATCGCCGAGATCGAGGACGGGGCGGTGACCTTGCGCAGTCGCGCCGGGCATGTCGTCACCGGGAAATACCCCGGCGTGGCGGTGCTGGGGTCCGAACTGTCCGGCCACAGTGCGGTGCTCGACGGCGAGGCGGTGGTCTTCGACGACCACGGCGGGGCGAACCTCGGTCTGCTGCGGGAGGATTCCAAGCGCGCGGTCTTCCTGGCCTTCGACCTGCTGTATCTGGACGGGACCTCGCTGGTGCGCAAGCGCTACGACGATCGACGGCGGGTGCTGGAAGCCCTTGCCGCACAGGCGCGTTCGCTGATCGTGCCGCAGCAGCTGAAGGGTTCGGGCGCGGAAGCCCTGCGCTACAGCCAGGATCACGGCATGGAGGGTGTGGTCGCCAAGCGGCGGGATTCGGTCTACCTACCGGGGCGGCGGGGCCAGTCGTGGATCAAGACCCGCAATTGGCGCACGCTGTCGGTGGTGGTCGGCGGGTATCGCCGTTCGGAGGTGCGGCAATTCGCCTCGCTGCTGGTCGGTGTGCCGCACGAGGGGGAGTTGTACTACCTCGGCCGGGTGGGCACCGGATACAGCGAGCAGGAGATGAGCGAGCTGGCCGATCGCCTGCGCCGCCTGGAACGCAAGACCAGCCCGTTCGGCAACGAGCTCACCGCCGACGAGCGCAAGGACGCGGTGTGGGTGACCCCGAAGCTCACCGGCACGGTCCGGTTCATGAACTGGACCGAGACCGGACGCCTCTGGCATCCGGCCTGGATCCCCAGCTCCGACTAGCAATTACCCGACTCCCGGGAACTCTCGGGGGCAAGCCCCTGAAACCCTGTGGAGGTCAGGCGGTCTTCTCCAGCAGCGGCACGATGGTGTCGATATCGGTGACGATGGCATGCCCCTGGAACGCGAAATCGTCCCAGGCGCGCTGCTTTCCGGCCTCGTCGCGCCCGCCGACGCCGTCGCGGATCACCACCGGCAGGAAGCCCAGATCGGTCGAATGGCAGACCGTGGGCGCGATGCCGATCTCGAGGGCGACACCGACGATGGCGTACGCGCCGATGCCGAGGTCGCGCAGGGTGGAGGCCAGCGGCGTGCCTTCGAAGGCCGACATGGAGGTCTTGTCGAAGACGGTCTCGCCTTCTTGGGGCTGCAACTCCGGAACCAGGTGGAACCCGGGGGTATCCCGCTGCAGGATCGGCACGACCTGGTCGGCACTGTCCACGCCCTGCCAGCTCATCGCCATGCGCAGCGCGAACGAGCCCATGAGGCGCTTCGGCAGGAAGATGTGCCGCAGGAAGATCACCGGGTAGCCGCCGCGCCGGGCCGCCGCCACGACCTGCGCGACCCGCTCGGTGATCCGCGGCCCGTCCTCGAGCTGTGAGAGCACCCCGACCTGCATGTCGTACACGACCAGCGCCATCCGTTCCGGAGCGCACACATCCTCGAGTGTCTCCGGAATCTCGAGCCCGTTCCCGTGCCGCATCTGACCTCCGCTATCGCCTTGGGTCCCAGCTACTTTCGCTCCACTGTAGGCGCTACGCGGCGGCCCGGGCGCTCCTGGGCGAGCCCGGGTCTGCGACCAGTCCGGTGTCGATGAGGCTGGCCGCGGTGTCGTAGAGGGAATCGGCGAGCGGGCGCATCGTCCAGCCGAGTTCCTTCTCGGCCTTGGCGGCGCTGAGGTTCTCGTGGCGGCCGAGGAACCGGGCCGCGAGTCGGGCATCGGGATTGAAGCGGGCGACCAGGCGGACGAGCCAGTCGGGGAGGACGCGGGTGGAGACGCGGTAGCGCTGCGCGAGGATCTCGGCCATGGCCGGGAAGGTGGTCTCGGGTCCGGCGCAGATGTAGCGGTTTCCGGCGGCCGCGGGGACTTCCATGGCCAGACGGTGGGCGACGGCCAGGTCGCGGACGTCGACGGTGGCGAAGTTGAGGCGTGGGACGCCCGGCATGTCCCCGGCCAGCACGGTCCGGATGCCGCCGACCGACGTGCCCGCCTCGGCGCGCAGGACGGGTCCGATGATCATGCCCGGATTGATCACGGCCAGTTCGAGTTCCGGGTGTTCGGCGACGAAATCCCAGGCGGCGCGCTCGGCCAGGGTCTTGCTCTTCTGATAGGCGTCGCAGCGCGCGGTGTCGGACCAGTCGGCCTCGGTGAGCGTGTGGCCCTCGTTCCCGACCTCGACCGCCGCGATGGACGAGGTGACGACGACGCGTTCGACTCCGGCAGCGGCGGCCGCGCGCAGCACGCGCAGGGTGCCGTCGACGGCCGGGCGGACCAGTTCGTCCTCGTGCTTCGGTTCGGCGGCGGGGAACGGGGAGGCGGTGTGCACGACGTAGCGGCAGCCCTCGACCGCCTCGGCCCACCCGGCATCCGATCCCAGATCGGCCTCGACCAATTGGGCCCCGGCCAGCACGTCGGCCACCGCGGCGGCGCGTGCGACCGAACGCACGGTGCCGCGCACCCGGTAGCCGCGACCGAGCAATTCCTGAATGACATGACCTGCGACGAAGCCGGACGCGCCGGTGACGAGAACGAGATCGGACATGGGCCGTACCCCAATCTGAGCAGTGTTTAGAATCTGAACAATGTATAGATTGCGGGGCCGTGGATCGTCAACCCCTTACGCTCGACCCATGCCGCCCAAGGACCGCTATCACCACGGAGACCTCCGCGAGGAACTACTGCGCGCCTCTCTGCAGCTGATCGAGTCCGAGGGGCTGGCCGCGGTGAGCCTGCGCAAGGTCGCCCGGGAGGCGGGCGTGAGCCCCGGCGCGCCGTACCACCACTTCGCCGACCGTGCCGCCCTGATGTCCGCGCTCGCGGCCCGCGGGTTCGAACTCCTCGGCGCGGCAATGACTTCCGTCCGGGAGACCGCCCCCGACCCGCGCGCCGCCCTCATCGCCATGGCCATCGGTTACGTCGACTTCGCCCGCGATCACGCCGCCTATTTCCGGATCATGTTCCGCCCCGAGCTGTCTCAGCCCGAGAAGCACCCGGACACCGAGGCGGCGGGCGACGCCGCCTTCGCCGTCCTCGAATCCACCGTCGCCGAGGCCGTCGCGTCCGGCTTCCTCCCCGCCGCCGACGCCGAGACGATGGCGCTGGCCTGGTGGTCGCTGGCCCACGGCATGGCAGCCCTCACCGTCGACGGCAAATTCGCTCTGCGCGCCACCCAGTCCGGCACCACACCGCAGGAGCTGACCGCCCGCATCACCCGAATTTTCGCCGACCTCATCGACGGACGCGGCTCGAGCGGGCACTGATGGGTTAAGTTCGAAACATCCCACGCGAGCGGAGGATTCGACGATGACGGCAGTGCACGGGGAATCGCTCGACATTCGGACGCCCGACGGTGTCGCCGACGCGTACGCGGCGTATCCCGACGATGGCCGCCCCCACCCGGGCGTGCTGGTGATCCAGGACGGTTTCGGGCTGCGCCCCAACCTGCGCGCGCTGGCCGATCGCATCGCCGCCGAGGGCTACACGGTCCTGCTGCCCAACGCCTTCTACCGGCACGGCCGCGCACCGGTGATCGACCTGCCGGATTTCATCGACCCGTCGCAGCGGCCGGAGATCTTCCAGCAGGTCTTCCCCATGATCCGCGAGCTGACCCCCGACCGCCTGCGCTCCGACGCCGACGCCTACCTCTCCTGGCTGGCCGCGTCCCCGCGGGTCACCCCCGGAAAGGTCGGCGTCACCGGCTACTGCATGGGTGCGCGCCTGGCCGTCCTGACCGCCGCGATGTTCCCCGAGCGGGTCGGCGCGGTGGCCGGCTTCCACGGCGGCCCCCTCGTCACCGACACCCCCGACAGCCCGCACCTGACCGTCGGAAACATCGCCGCGGAACTGTATTTCGCCCACGCGGGCGAGGACCGGCACATGACCGCGGACCACATCGACGCGTTCGACAAGGCCCTCGAGGCCGCCGGCGTCACCTTCCGCACCGAGGTCTACCCGGGCGTCCAGCACGGCTACACCCAGGCCGACACCGCCGCCTACGACGAGGAAGCGGCCGAACGCCACTACCGCGAACTATTCGCCCTGTTCGCCCGCACCCTGCGCCCGTAGCGGATTCGCCGCCCAGCCCCGCCGATCAACTGTTCCGCCAGGTCGCCCGCCTGCCGAATACCCGCCCGGAACGCATCCGGCCAGCCCGCGAGCACGTCCGGATCGGCTGCGTACCTGGTGAACACGCCGATCGCGCCCGCGCCGGGCCCGCACCGCACGATGCTCCCGGCCCCCGCACCCGCGGACGTCCCGACAATCCCCAAATCGATTTCCCGGGCATTCCCGTGCCTCAGTGCGTGCTCGTGGGGTCAGGGGGTTGTGACCGGGGTGGTGCAGCTGGCGGGGGGATCGACGAGGGTGCAGTCGGTGGGTTTGCGGGTGGGGAGGTAGTCGGTGGGGTCGCCGTTGGCGGTGATGATGGTGCGGTAGGTGGCTACTGCGTCGGTGGCGGTGCGGGTGAGGGTGGGGTCTGTGCGGACGTTGACCGTGTAGAGGCCGAATCTTGGTGTGTAGGAGGACCATTCGTAGTTGTCGGTGAGGCTCCAGTAGTTGTAGCCGATGATGTTCATGCCGTCGGATTTGGCGCGTTGGAGCCAGTAGACGGTGTCTCGGAGGTGGTCGGAGCGGGTGTAGCCGTCGGGGCGGGGGTGGGCGTCGTCGGTGGGCATGCCGTTTTCGACTATCCACAGGGGTTTTCCGGGGAAGCGTTGTGAATAGTGCTGCAGGGCAAAGTAGATGCCTTCGGGGTAGACCGGGAGGTCCCACATGCCGGGCGGGGTGGCGGGGGTGTTCGCGGCCGCGAGTTGCGGGGGTTCGTAGCCGAAGTAGTAGTCGATGCCGATGAAATCGAGTTTGTCGCCGATGAGGTCCATGAGCGGTCCGTTGACCTTCGACTCCGCGCCGGCGACGTAGCCGACATTGCTGGTCACCTGCGCGCCGGGCTGCACCTGATGGATGTAGTCGTAGATGCTGTTGTGCGCCTGCGCCACCTCGCTCAGCATCTGGTCGGCGTCGGTTCCGTTCTTCGTCACCTCGTGCATGATGTAGGCGACCGGCTCGTTGACGGTCACCCAGACCGGGGCGCGCGGCGCGTAGCGGTCCACGACCTTGCGCATATTGGTGAGCCAGTCGGCCACCATGCCGGGGTTGCGCCAGCCGCCCCGATCGGCCGCCCAACCGGGATACACCCAGTGGTCGAGGGTCAGCATCGGGCGCATACCGGCCGCCACGATGGCCTCGACCACGTCGTCGTAGTACTCGAAGGCGGCCGGATCCCACACTCCGGGTTGCGGTTCCAGCCGTGCCCATTCGATGCCGATCCGAAACACCTTGACGCCGAGCCGCTGCGCCAGGGCGATATCGGATCGAAACCGATCCCGGAAGTCGACGGAATCACCGAGCCGGTCCCAACCCGGATTGGCCTCGATATAGCGAGTCCAATTGCTGTCCGGTGACTGGCCTTCCGATTGGAATCCGGAAGCCGCCACGCCCCAGAGAAAGTCGTCGCCGAGCACACTGACCTGACTTTCCGGTGCGGTGCGGGCGGCCCCGGGGACCAGCAGCAGGGTGGCGGCCATAACGAGCCCGGCCGTGGCGAGACAGCGAAATCGAGTGCGCATCAGCACTTCCCCGGGAGCAGCACTCGAAATGAGTGAAAGCGGTAACTTACTCCTGGATAGCTGACATTTATTGCGGGGATGTGCCAGGTCGATAGTGGTTTGGCATTACCTCGCCGAAGGATTCGAGTCCGGCGCGCCAGGCGGCGGCGAGGTCGGCGTCATCGGGAAATCGGCCGTCGATTTCCAGGCTCACCATGCCGTGAGCGAACGCCCACAATGCCCGGGCGCGTGCCGGATCGCCGCCGACCGCCGCCGCCAGCGGTCGCGCGGTGCGCTCTTCGAGGCCCGCGGGAAGCAGATCCCGGCGCAGCGGGCGGTAGTTCATGAGCCGGTAGACGTGGGGATGGCCGATGGCGTAGTCGCGGTACGCCGCGGCGATGCCCGTAAGCCCCTGCGGGACAGCCGCTTCCAGCGCATCGGCGATCTCGGCGAAGCCGTCGGCCACCACCAGGTGCTCGAGCGCGGTCTTGTCGGGGACGTGCTTGTAGAGAGAGGGCGCCTTGATCCCCAAGACCTCGGCCACATTTCGCATGGTCAGCGCCTCGGGCCCCTGCTCGTCCAACAGCGCGCGAGCGGCCGCGGCGATCTGCCGCTGCCGCTCGGTGAGCGTTCCGTTCGGGTCAGCCACGGATGAATCCGTCCGCGGTGCGCAGCCCGTACCCGGCGCTGCGGTCGATGCCGATGTGCAGCATCCAGGCCACCAGGAAGGTGAACAGGGCCGGAATCTGCAGGGGGCCGAAGGCATACGCGATGGCCGGCGCCAGCGGGATCCAGGTGCGGTGGGCCGCGTTGTAGAACGGCACCGCCCGACGGGGCAATTGCCCCTGCCGCACAGGGTCTTTCGCGCCGATGGCGGCGAAGAAGGTGAGGTCGGGAGCGATGAGTCCGGCCACCAGGGCCAGCCAGGAGCCGGTGCCGTGGTTGACGCCCTCGACGACCGCGAAGGCGGCCAGGAACAGGGTCCAGGCGATCCACGCGGCCTTGCGGACAGCGGCGGGCAGGCGGTGGTCGGTGGTCGACAGGTTGGCGGCGATGGTGGTCATCGGACCCTCCGAGGGCTTCGAGCAGGGGCTAACGTTGTTAGCCACTACGGTAAGGCTAACGCCGTTAGCCTGTCAACCCCGGAGGTGTCAGGCGGCCATCGGCTCGGCCGCGGGCTCGATCGCCCCCTCGGACGTCTCCGGGCGAAAGCCCGGCAGGTACCGATCCACGAATGGGATCATCAGCTGGATAAGCGGTCCGATGCCGAACGCGTAGACGACGGTGCCGACGCCGACACTGCCGCCCAGGATCCAGCCGACCGACAGCACCGTCGCCTCGAGTCCGGTGCGAATGAGCCAGACCGGTCTGCCCGAGCGCCGGACCAGACCAGTCATCAGTCCATCGCGAGGCCCCGGACCCATCCCCGCGCCGATGTAGAGCACCGTCGCCACCGCGTTCAGCACCACCGCCGCGGCCATCGCCCCGATCCGCACCGGCAGCGCGTGCGGCTCCGGCAGCAGCCACAATCCCGCGTCCACCGACACCCCGATGACCACGACATTGCTGACCGTGCCCAGACCGGGCCACTGTCGCAAGGGAATCCAGAACAGCAACACCACCGCACCCGTGATCGCCACGATGGTGCCGAAACTCAGCGGCACCTGACCGGCCACACCCTGGTGGAACACATCCCACGGGTCCAGGCCGAGCGCCGCGCGAATCATGACGGCCATGGAGAAGCCGTACAGCCAGAGTCCGACATACAGGGCGAAGAGGCGGCGCAACAACATTGACCGAGCATGCCCGCGACTGGCATGCAGTCGGTAGATCCAGTTGGCAATCCCTGGACCTCGAATTGGCTACATACTTCGGTACTAGAAACCGCGCAACACCATGGTCACGACGCGCCCGAAGTCGTTGACCGGCGGACACGCCAGCAGTAGCTTTGGATCTCCGATGCGCTGGAGTTCTATCGGCGCACAGTGCGGGTCCGTGGTCTGGAGCGTCGGGCGATACGACGCTGGAGGGCGTTATGCGGCGGGATGACGCATGGTCGGGGGCGCACGCGCGGGGAATGATGCGGCGCCCGAGGGGATTTCGGCACTGGTGGCGCGCCGGGCTGATCGCCGCGGTCGCCCTCGTGGCGGCGGCGGTCGTGGTGCCCCGCACCCGCGCCGACCTGCCCTACCCGGATGACGATCCGTTCTACGCGACCCCGATCTCGTTGGGCGAGTATGCGAACGGGGCGATCCTGAACTCCCGGCCGATCGCCGTCTTCGGGCTGCCGCTGCCGGTCGCGGGCTGGCAGGTGCAGTACCGGACCACCGACTCCGCCGATCGGGCCGCCGCCGACGTGGCGACCGTGCTGGAACCCATCACGCCGTGGAGCGGCCCCGGCGACCGGCCGCTGCTGTCGTTCCAGATCGCCGAGGACGGTCTCGGAACCCGTTGCGCGCCATCGTTCGCGCTGCGTGGCGGGCGGGACTTCTCGATCGCGACCACCCTGCTGGATGTGCCCTTCCTGGCCGAGGCGCTGCGCCGCGGCTGGGCGGTGGTGGTGTCCGACTACGAGGGACCGCGGTCTCGATTCTTCGACGGCGTGAACTCCGGCCGGGCGGTGCTGGACGGCGTGCGCGCCGCTAAAGCCTTTGCACCGCTGGGTATTACCGATTCCAGTCCGCTCGGGGCCTGGGGCTACTCGGGTGGGGCCTTCGCGACCCTGTGGGCCATGCAGCTGCGGGCGGGCTACGCTCCCGAACTTTGGTTCGCGGGCGTCACCTCCGGCGGCGTGCCCACCGACATACCCGCCATCGCGCGCGGAGTCGACGGGAGTTACCAGGCCGGACTCGCGATGCTCATCCTGATTGCCCTGGCGCGCAACGATCCCGGTTCCGGCCTCGCCGGCGTCCTCAACGACAGCGGGCACACGCTGCTGGCGCAGGAGGCCGCCGCGTGCGGCGGCGATCTGGTGGTGCGGCACGTGTTCGGGCACATGGACGACTACTCGAACGTGCCGGAAATCCTTGACAGCCAAGCCTTTCTGGTGGCCGGCAACCATCAGGAGCTGGGCGGCTGGGCGCCCGACGTGCCGCTGTACCTGTATCACAGCAATGCCGACGACGTGATTCCCCCGGCGGGCTTCAACGCCCTGGTGGCTCGCTACTGCGCGTTGGGCGCGACCCTCACCGCCGTGCACAGCCCGATACCGGGCCACAACCCCGCGGCCATCGCAGAAGCGTTGGGGGCCATGAACTTCCTGTCGGACCGCTTCGCGGGCCTACCCCTGGTTGCCGGGTGCACCGTGCGCTGAACCCAGCCCGGCGCACCCGACGTCTGGGTTAGTTGTTGCCGGGCTCGGACCACTTGGTGGTGCCGGGCGGGGCGGCCAGCGTGCTGATCAGGTCGATACCGGCGATGAGCAGTGCCGGGCCGCCCACGACCAGGGTGCCGATGACCGCACCGAGGCCCGCGGCGAGCGGTACCGTCGCGAGGCCGAACGCACCGCCCGCGAATCCGAGGAGGCCGATGCCGGCGCCGATGGCCAGGCCGACGAAACTGCCGATGGCGGTGGCGATTCCGAACTGGCCGTTGAAGGCCTGCATGGCCCGGTTGTTCTCGCCGAGCGAGGCCACCGGGTGCAGCGCCGGCGTGGCCGCCGCGACGTCCTTGACCGCGGTGATGCTCAGGGTGGTGCCGTCCTGGCTGACGCTGGAGGGCATGGCGTAGCTCAGGCCGTCCTCGGCGAAGGACAGCGGCATGGTGAGCAGGATGTCGCCCGCGGTGTCCTTGATATTCACCGAACCGCCGGCCAGTTCGAAGCTGCCGTTGGTGAGGGTGGTGACGACGGTATTGCCGACCAGTTGGGCTTGGTAGCCGATGTCCGGGACGCCCGAGTCGGCGTGTGCCACACCGGCTCCGGCGATGGCGACCGCGGTGACAACCGGGGCCGCGACTGCGGTGATCTTACGCAGCATCATGGGTGTTCCAATCTTCATCAGGTTTTCGTGGCAACACAAGGCTCGGCTGTGTAATTCCCCCTTTATGAATGCGAGAGCCGTGTTGCGTCAGCAACGCGTTCTATCGAGAATCACGGTAGCGCGCGACACCGACGCGCAGGATAAATTTCGGCTCGAGACTTACTGAAACAGCAGTTCGACACCGATTCCCAGGGCGCACACGAAAGCCACCACCAGCAGGGCCACCACGTCGGCGCGGCCCGGCGAGCCGGGACGGGCGGTCAACTCGCCGGTGCCGCCGCGCGTGGTGATGGCCTCGCCGAGTTCGCCTGCGCGACGGGTGGACACGGCCATGCTCGCGGTCAGAATGTCGACCAGCGGGTTCTCCGAGGCGCGGTGCACGAGCGAATCCTTGGGCCGCAGTTTGCGAGCCGCGCGCAGGATCCGCATCTCCTCGAGCAGCAGGGGCAGGCCGCGCAGGGTCAGCGCCACCACCACCGCCCACTCGTCGACCGGAACGGTGCGGCGGACGCCGTCGCGAGTCCAGCCGATCTTCTTCAGCGGCGCACCGAGTTTCGCCAATGCGGGAGCGATCTCACCCATGGGGGTCGTCCAGGCGACCAGGAAGGTCGAACCGAGCAGCAGGAATCCGAACACGATGACCTGTGCGTAGCGCACCAATGCCGACACACCGACCGGTACGTTGATGGCCGCGCCGAGGAGAACGCCGATCCACACCCACCACGGGAAGCGCGGCAGGGTGCCCAGCGGCAGTTTCGCGATCACGAACACCGTGCTCAGGAACAGTGCGGCGATACCGAGCAGCCACCAGGACGGGACGAACATGAGCAGCAGGCTGAAGGCGAAGACGCCGATCATCTTGGTACCGGCCCAGAGTCGGTGCACGGGGCTGTCGACGGGGACTTCGCGCAAGACGACACTGCTCATCGGATGCCTCCGCTGAAATCGTGGGCCGGGACGTGTGCGGCCGCATCGGACTCGACGAGGCGTCCGTCGCGCAGGTGAACGGTGCGGTCGCACACCGCGGCCATATCCGCGACGTCGTGTGAGATGACGATCAGGGTCAGCCCCGAATCCCGTAGTCGGGCCAGCAGTTCCACCACTCCGGCGCGGCCGCCAGGGTCGAGTCCGGCGAGCGGCTCGTCGAGCACCACCACCTGCGGGTGACTGGCCACGATCGCCGCCAGCACCACGCGTTTGGCCTGCCCGCCACTGAGCCCCTCGACGGAATGCGAGGCGAGTCCGCGATCCAGGCCCACCGCGTCGAGCGCCTTGGCGACCGCGTAGGTGCCGCGACCGCCCCAATCCTCGATCTCCTCGCCGACGGTCTGGCGTTGCAACTGCAGCCGGGAATGCTGAAAGGCCAGCTGCACGGCCCCGATTCGCTTGTGCACGGGACGGGTCTTGGTGAATTCGTGCAGGTCGCAGGTGCCCGCCGTGGGCATGGTGAGCCCGGCCATGATCCAGGCCAGCGTGGACTTGCCGGATCCGTTGCCGCCCACGATGAGCAGCGCCTCGCCGCGGCGCACGGTCAGATCGATGTCGTGCAACGCGGGGGCTTCCCACGGGGTGCCGCGGTTGTAGGTGTGTCCGACGCCGCGCAATTCGAGAACGGGTTCACCCATCGGACGCCGGCGCGGATCGCTGATCGGGCGCGGCCAGGCGGGCAGGTGCTCGACGGCCCGGCCGTTCGCCAGATGGACCACGCGGTCGGCGGCGGCCGCGTCGGCCTCGTGATGGGTGACCAGGACGACCGCCATCCGATGCCGTCGCGGCAGAGCCGCCAGCAGCGCGACCAGATCGCGGCGGCCCTCCGGATCGATCATCGAGGTGGCCTCGTCGGCGAGCAGCAGCGTGGGCCGCCGGGCCAGCGCGGCCGCCACGGCGAGCCGCTGCTGCTGGCCGCCGGACAGCGTCGCGGTCTCGCGTCCGCCCATGCCCGCCAGGCCGACCTCGGCGAGCAGCGCGTCGATATCGACCTCGGCGGCGTACTCGGTGGGCAGACCCCACACCACGTCGTCGGCGACGAGCACGCCGAGGGTCTGGCTCTCGGGGCGCTGCAGCACCATGGCGGTGCCGCCGCGCACCCCCAGGCCCGCCGCACCCGGGCGGGTGACAGTGCCGGCCGTGGGCGGACGGCCCGCGAGAATCCTGGTGAGCGTGGACTTTCCGGACCCGTTGTGGCCCACGACCGCGACGAACTCGCCGACGTCGACGGTGAGATCGATACCCTGCAGGGCATCAGCGCGCGCTCCCGGATAGCGGAACGCGACCTGCCGCAAGGTGACCGGCAGCGGCGCCACCGGCCGGTCGTCGTCGGGCGCGTCGAGCAGGTCGTTGCGGCCCGGCAGCCAGGTCAGCCGGTCCAGCACCGATCCCAGCACGAACCACGAGAAGACGCCGCTGGCCACCATCGCCGCGATGATGCCGCCGCCCACGAACGCCCACCACCAGTGCAGCACCGTATCGGTGAGGTCGCTGACGGCCCTGCCCAGCGGCTCCAGCGAAGACTGCCGCGCCGCAAGGTTTTCCACGCCCTTGGCCAGGTTGCGAATATTGTCGAACAACAGGTGCCGCGACTTCGCGAGCGCCAACAGCATCCCGACCGTCAGCACCGCCATGATGATCCCGGCCAGCGCCGACAACGCGGTGGCCGCGGGCAGCCCGCGCCCTCTGCGCTTGACCGTCCCGATGATCCCGCCGATCACCGCTACCCCGACCAGGTTTTCCGCGGACAACAGCCCGGCCGCCACGAAGGTGACGAGCGTCCCCGCGATGGCGGTCGCAAGCTGCGTCCGAAACCGGTACCGATGCGCCAGCAAGCCCATCGGCACCGCCGCCACCAACTGCAGCGCCGCGGCGAAAGGCACCAGCGTCCCCAGGGTCACCAGCCCCACGGTCGCCCCGCCCAGCACGGCGGCCGCCGCCAGCTCGATCGGCCGCAGCGCGCCCGTGGGCAGCGCCCCCTCGGAACTCCCGGTCCGGCCGTCACTCAGCCCACCGCGAATCCGGTACGAATCGGTCACGCCTACCAGTCTGCCGTGTCCCCGCCCCAACCCACCGCTCCCTCTCAACATCTCCACAGACTCATCCCCCCGTGCCCACACCCTCGAACTCACTGGGTTCGGGGTGGGTGGTCGAGGGGCGATTCGCTGTTCAGGAGCTGATCGGGGTGAAGGTGTAGTCGGTGAGGTTCAGGGTGCGGGTGCGGCGGCGGTAGCTGCGGGTGGTGCCGGGCCAGTTGTTGGTGATGCGGCCCGACGGGGTGCGATACCAACTGGTGCAGAAGTTCCAAGGGGTTCGGGCGAGTCGGGATTGGAGGGCCTCGTTGAAGTCCCGTTCGGGGGTGGGGAGGACTTCGAGGTAGGTGGCGGGGTGTTCGGCCAGGAGTTGGATGGCGTGGCGGATGTAGCGGGCCTGGGATTCGATCATGTAGATGATGGAGCCGACGCCGAGGTTGGTGTTGGGGCCGTAGATCATGAACATGTTCGGGAACTCGGGGACGGTGATGCCGAGGTAGGCGTGCGCGCCGTCGGACCAGACGTCATCGAGGTTGCGGGAGGCTCTGCCGCGAATCTTCATGGGCCACAGGAACTCCGTGCCCTTGAAGCCGGTGCCGTAGATGATGACGTCGGCTTCGTGCAGGACGCCGTCGGCGGTGCGGAGGCCCTCGGGGACGATTTCGGTGATCGCGGTGGTCTCGACATCGACATTGGGTTCGCACAGGGCGGGATAGAAGTTGCTGGAGAACAGCCCCCGCTTGCAGCCGATGGGGTAGTCGGGGGTGAGCTTGGCGCGCAGGACCGGGTCGGTGACCTGTTCTTCCAGGTGCTTCTCCGCCATGCGGGAGACCATGCGGACGATGCCGGGAAACTCCACCAGCCCCAGCGCCACGAATTCGCCGATGAGCCACCAGGAGAAGCGTTCCGCCACCGGCATTCCCGGGATCTCGACGAGGATCCGCTGATGCACCGGCTTGTAATCGGTGTCGAACTTCGGCAGGACCCAGGGCGCGGTGCGCTGGAAGAGGGTCAGATGCTCGACGACCGGCTGGATCTCGGGCACGTACTGGATGGCGCTGGCCCCGGTCCCGATGCAGGCCACGCGTTTTCCGGCCAGCTTCACGTCGTGATCCCACTGCGCCGAGTGGAACGATGCCCCGGCGAAGAGCCCGATCCCCGGAATCGACGGCATGGCGGGCCGCGACAGCTGCCCGACCGCGGGCACCAGCACATCGGCGGTGCGTGCCACCCCGTCCGAGGTCAGCACCGTCCACCGCCCGGTCGACTCGTCGAATTCCGCCTCGGTCACCTCGGCCCCGAACACGATGGCGTCGAGCAGGTGGTGCCGCTCCGCGACCCCGCGCATGTACGCCCAGATGTCCTCGCGGGTCGAATACCGCTGCCGCCACTTGGGTTTGGGTTCGTGCGCGAACGAGTACAGCGGTGACGGCACATCGCAGGCCGCACCGGGATAGGTGTTCTCCCGCCAGACTCCGCCCAGGTCGGCCGCCTTCTCGAGGATGGTGAACTCGTGGAAGCCATTGCGCTGCAACTCGATCGCCATGGCGAGCCCGCCGAATCCCGCACCGATGATGATGACCGACGGCATTGTGGTGCTCCTCACATCGAAGTCCCTTTTCACTGTAGGAGCGAGCGTTCGATTTAGTGGGCGAGAAGATCGAGAATTTCGGCCATAATCAGGCTATGGGCACGGAGCAGGAGGCGGGGATCAGGGATTGGGACTTCCCGCGTGGGGTGGCGAGCGTCGCGCTCATGGCGGGATTCGCGCGTGAGCACGGGGTGCCGCTGGCGCGCATGCTGCAGGGCAGCGGGCTCACCGAGAAACAGCTGGCCGACCCGGACGCGCAGATCGACGCGCACACCGAGCTCGCGGTCATCCGGAACCTGGTGCGGGAGTTGGGGGCGCGGCCGAATCTGGGCCTCGAGGTCGGACGGCGGTATCGGATCTCCACCTTCGGCATCTTCGGATTCGCCTGCGTGTCCAGCCCGACCCTCGGCGAGGCCATCGCCTTCGCGCTGCGCTACCTCGAGCTGAGCTTCACCTTCTGTATTCCGGCGGCCCGGGTCCGGCCGGGCGAATTCGTGGTCCACGACGAGCGGGTGCCCGCGGATGTGCGGCGCTTCCTGGTGGAACGGGATGTGACGGCCATGCACCAGGTGCTGTCGGACCTGCTCGGCCACCCCGTCGAACTCCTGCGCGCCGACTTCGACTTCCCGGCCCCGCCCGACCTGGACCTCTACACCGAAATCTACGGCCTGCAGCCGCATTTCGAGCAGCCGCACACCACCTTCACCCTGGACCCGGCGATACTGGAGCAACCGCTGCCCCAGGCCAACGACCACACCTGGGCCATGTGCCTGGCGCAGTGCCGGGACCTGGTGTCCCGTCGGCGCGCTCGCACCGGCATCGCCGCCGAGGTGCGGGGGCGGCTGGTGCCGCGCGGCGGATTGGACGGATTCGCGGTGCCGCCCGGAATCGATCTCGTGGCAAGGGATCTCAATATGAGCACCCGTACCCTGCGCCGCCACCTGGATGCCGCGGGCACCAGCTACCGGCAGCTGCTGGACGAGGTGCGGCGGGCGCTGGCGGAGGAAATGCTCACCGCCACACCGCTTTCGGTGAGCGATGTGGCGATCCGGCTGGGTTATGCGGAGGCGTCCACCTTCATTCACGCCTTCAAACGCTGGACCGGCACGACCCCGTCGGTCTACCGCCGCGCCGCGATCACTCCGCCGGTTCGCTGAGCCAGCCGCCCATGGCGATGGGCCGGAACATGGACAGCAGCCCGGCGTCGGTGACGGAGTGGAAGACCAGCGACGGGTCGGGCGCGAAGTCGATCGGCACGTGTCCCGGTGCGGCCGTTTCCCATTCGCAGCCGATGGTGGAGGACACGCTCGGCGCGACGATCAGCGGCTTGCCCGCGAACTGCGTCATGAGCCCGGCGTGCACGTGGCCGGTGAGCACGGCCGCGATGCGCGAATCGCGGGCCACGATCTCGGCGAGGCGTTCGGGATTGGTGAGGCGAATGGGGTCCACGACGGTCGACTGCACGGCCACCGGCGGATGGTGCATGGCCACGAGCACGGTGTCGTCCGCGGCGGTCTGCGCGAGCGCGTCCTCGAGGAAGGCGTAGGTGACCTCGTCCAGATGGCCCTCGGGCTTGCCGGGAATGCTGGAATCCAGCAGTACGACGGTCAGCCCGTCGCCGCGGTGCACATTGTTGATGGGCTCGTAGTTCGGGTCCTGCCCGAAGAGCACCTGCCGCATATTGCCGCGATCGTCGTGATTGCCGGGCAGGACCAGCACGGGCAGATCGGAAGCGAGCGCGAGGCGCGCCTGCCGGTATTCCTCCACCTCGCCCTCGTCGGCGATATCGCCGGTGACGACGATCAGATCCGGTCGCTGCGGCAGCTCGGCGAGAAAGGCCATCACCCGTTCGACGCGTTCGACATTGCGTGCGCCCATATTGAAGTGGGTGTCACTGAGCTGAGCCAGCAGAACCATCGGCGTTCGCTTTCTGTGAAGGGCCGCATCGTTGCGCCCGGCTGTGCCGCCGCACCGCGGTCACCTCGAACAGGCTAATTGACCTGCCCCGATGTGAACCGGTGAGACCCGCCACCCAATATAGCGAACCAATATCAATGGGCGGTCGGTGTGGTGTCGGCCATGAGTTCGCTTGCGCTGCTCAATAGTTGCCGAGGATCGGCGGTGACGGACTCGGCGACGGGTTGCCAGAAATCGGCTCCCGGCTCGGCCTCGAGTTCCAGTAGACCATTCGGACGCCAGGGTGCGTCGAGGGTCAAACGCCACGAATGCAGATGGGTGCGCTCGAACGCGCCGGTCCTGTCGAAGAGCGGATCGCCGACGATGGGGTGGCCGATCCAGGCCAGGTGCACGCGAATCTGATGCCGCCGACCGGTGATCGGGCGCAGCGCCAGGACGGTGTGGGAATCGGTGCGGGCGACCGTGGCGAATTCGGTCACCGACGGATAGTTCTTGCCCGCGAGCACATCCTGCTCGTCCACCAGCCAGGTGTCGCCCGCGCGGCGAATGCTCTCGCGGGGCGCGGCGATTCGCACCCGATTCTTGCGGCCGACGCTCAACGGCAGGTCGATCACGCCGCGATCGGGCAGGCCGGTGGACGCGGTGACGGCCAGATACGCCTTCTGCGCGGTGCGCTTGTTGAACTGGCGGGTCAGCACGCCGTGCGCGGGCAACTCCTTGGCCAGCAGGACGAGACCCGAGGTGACCTTGTCGATGCGATGCACCGGATACAACGTCTCGCCTTGTGCCGCCGCCATTTCCACGATGTCGGTGTCGTGGCGCTCACCCGTCACCGAGATCCCGGCGGGCTTGTTCAACGCCAAGACCGCCTCGTCCTCGAGGATCAGGCACTCTTTCCGCAGTTCGGGCCACGACATTTCCACGCGACCCAGCGTAATCAGCCGTCAGGCGGTGGCCTTCTCCAGCTCGGCCAGACCGTTCTCCAAATAGCCGATCATGCGATCCAGATCCGGCACCGTGCGGCGGCAGCCGACGAGCCCGAAATCGAGATTGTCGCCATTGGTGGTGACGGTGATGTTCATGGCCTGCGATTCGAACGGGATCGACAGCGGGTAATTGGCGTCCAACCGCGCGCCCTGCATATAGACCGGTTTCCGCGGCCCGGGCACATTCGAGATCACCAGGTTGAACGGCATGCGCGGCAAGGCTTCGAAGCCCGGTAGTAGAGACACCCCGAGCGGCGTCATCAGGGCGGCCGACAGCAGCATCGCCTCGAGCTTCGGCAATTGCGTGAACACCTGTTTGGCATTGCGCATGGAAGTCCGGATGACCTCCAGCCGCTCGGCCGGATCCTCGATGTGCGTGCCGAGATTCGCCAGGCAGGCCGCGACCATATTGCCCTCGGAGGTATCGGATTCGGCGGCGCTACGCACGTTCACCGGCACCATGGCGATCAGCGGCTCGTCCGGCAGTCCGTCGTGATCGATCAGGTAGGAGCGCAGGGCGGACGCGCTCATGGCGAGCACCACGTCGTTGACCGTCGCGCCGGTGGCGAGGCGGACGGCATTGATGCGCTCGAGCGGCCAGGACCGCACGGCGATGCGCCGGGCCCCGCCGATGGAGGTGTTGAGCATGGTGCGCGGCGCGGTCATCGGCAGGGTGAGGCGGCCGTCGATGGCGCCCCGCAACGGTGCGGCGATCGATCCGGCGCCGCGCAGCATCCGCGGCACGGCCCTGCGCATCTGCGCCCACGGGCTTTCGGGTTCGGCGCTGTCGTCGCGGATCACCGGCGCGGTGCCCCACGGCACGCTCAGCCGGGTGTCGAGGGGGTCGTCGGTGAGGGTGCGCTGCATCAGCCGCATGGCCGAGACGCCGTCGATGAGGGCGTGGTGCATCTTCATGTAGACCGCGAAGCGGCCGTCGGCCAGGCCCTCGATGAGCCGGCCCTCCCACAGCGGGCGGTGCCGGTCGAGCAGGATGCCGTGCAGGCGCTCGGTGAGATCCAGCAGATCGGCCATGCCGCCGGGCGCGGGCAGGGCGGATCGTCGCAGGTGGTAGCCCAGATCCACGGTCTCGGCATGGGACCACGCGAGGCTGGAGAAGCCGCCGAGCAATCGGCTGGGCCTGCGGCGGAAGCGGGTGCGGACCTCGGTCTTCGCGGCCATGGCGGAGAAGAGCTCGTGGGTGTATTCGGGGCCCGCGTCGGCGGGCGGTTCGAACAGTTGCAGGCCGCCCACGTGCATGGGGTGCTCGCGGGATTCGATGGCCAGGAAGATCGCGTCGATCGGGTTGAGAAGATCCATGGGAGCGCCTGAAACGTGAGGGCAGAACTGCCCGGGCGGAGCACGGTGCGGCGACGCTGCCCCCCTGCGTTAACGGTGAATCAGGTTACCACTGTATATGATTCGCATCACTCTCGCCCGGCGAGCAAACTCTCGGCAGCGCGAACTCCGGGGTCGGGTAGCGTCCGTCGATTGTCGGCGTGACAACTGGTTTCGTGACGTTCGGGGTAACTCACCGGGTACGCCCGAAATCGTTTCGGCACCATTCGCGGGCGCGGATACGAGGCCGGCAACGGCTCTATGCCGTCCGCTGAAGTCCCGGGGAGGCGGAAAAAGCCATCGTGAGGGTGGTGCGGCGGCCGTTCTCGAAGGGGTGGACCCGGTGCAGGGTGGTGTCGGCGCGCAGGAGGTAGAGGTCGCCGGGGTAGAGCTCCCAGGAGTGAATCGGGTTGCGCGTCAAGGTCCGATACACGTCGGCGTGGTCCCAGTCGCGGCGGGTGTGCGCCACCGTCTGCACGAAGCCGCCGTCCGACAGCGGCGGGCACTCGACCACCAGGATCAGGGCGAAAGAGTAATCGTCCCAATGCCATTGGCCTGCGGCGTCGTCGTGGTGCCGGCGGCTGACGGTGTAGCGGCAGGCATCCGGGCAGGGCAGCACCGGCTCCGCGGCGATCACGGAAAGGTTGTGCCGCAGGGATTCACAGTCGTAGAGCCCCGGAATGCAGGACGCGTGCGCCGCCACCTCCTGCCGACTCAGATCCACCGGCCGGCGGGCGCTGCCCTCGCCCTCGGGCAGGAGTTCGCCCCACTGCCGGTGATGGTCGAGCAGGGCCAGCGCCTCGGCGGCCAGCATGCGTTTGACCCGATGCGGGAGCAGGAAGCCCAGGCGCGCGATTCCGGTCTCCGCCAAGCGGTTCCGCGCGTGCGCCAGTGCGGAGGGATCCACCTTCCGCAGGTGGTTGGCCGCCACGTCGATCGTGCTGTGAACCTGCACCGCGCACGCCCCTTCACCCGGCCGCCTCGCGCGCGGCCTGACCGTCGAGAAGACCGTGCCGGGGCACCGGACGGCCCGGTTTCAATTGTAATTCGTTGCCCGGCAACGACTATGGAATCGGATTGCCGGTTGATCACGATCTGAAACGGAGACGGTCAACCGGACTCGCCGAGCCGACGCGAGATCGTCCCGCCGTCGCGGGCCGAGCGGTAGCTTGGTATTCGCTATGGCGGATTACGGGCATGAGCTGAGGTTCGGGATCTTCGTTCCGCCCGAGGCGGCGCGCGGGCGTGCGCTGCTGCGCCTGGTACGCCAGGCCGACGAGTCCGGGCTGGAAGTGCTGGCCGTTCAAGATCATCCGTATCAGCCGGCCTTCCTGGACACCTGGACACTGCTGTCCTACGTCGCCGCCGTCACCCGCAACCTGACCCTCATGCCCGCCGTGGCGAACCTCCCGCTGCGCCCGCCCGCCGTGCTGGCCCGCAGCGCCGCCAGTCTCGACCTGCTCAGCGCGGGCCGCGTCGAACTCGGCCTGGGCGCGGGCGCGTTCTGGGATGCCATCGAGGCCATGGGCGGCGACCGCCGCACCCCCGGCCAGGCCCTCACTGCCCTGCGTGAGGCGATCGGGGTGGTGCGCGCGCTCTGGGGCGAGGGCGAACGCTCCCATCTGCCCGGCGACTACTACCCGCTGCGCGGCGCGAAACCCGGCCCACCCCCGGCGCATTCGATCGGCATCTGGCTCGGCGTCTACGGTCCCCGCGCCCTACGCCTGACCGGTGAACTCGCCGACGGCTGGCTCGGCAGCTTCAGCTACGCCCCGCCCGACCGCCTGCCCGCCCTCATGTCGGCCATCGACACCGGCGCCCGCGAATCCGGCCGCGTCCCCGCCCTCATCCGCCGCGCCTACGTCACCGACCCCACCATGACCCCGGCCCAGCTCACCGAAGCGGCTCTCGCCCACGGCATCAGCGAATTCCTGCTCCCGGTCGACCCCGACGGCGAAGCCGCCACCCACCACTTCACCACCGAAACCGTCCCCGCCGTCCGAGCCGCGGTGGCCGCCGCCCGCGCCGGGCGTCAATGACGCTTATCGCGCCCCGAAGAAGCGGTTGTGCATGATCTGGCGGATGGGGGAGAGGATGCCGTCGAAGCTGACCCGATCCGACTTGACCGTGTGCATGCTCGCGTCGCCGCGTTTGGGGTCCTCGCAGATCACACGCAACTTCTGCTTGCCGTTGCTCCTCCCGGCCGCGAGGGTCAGGGTGACCGTGCCGTCGGTGTCGACCGTGCCCCACGGTCCGCTCACGTCGGCGGCCGCGATCTGGCATTTGTTGCCGGGCTTCTCACCGGTCACACGTGCGGTCACGTCGGCGCGGCCGTGAATGACGGCCTTGGGTTCGTCGGTGGCGGTGGCGGCACCGGCCGCGAGCAGGGTTGCGAGGGTGCCGACCACGGCGACGGTGGCGACGCGGGTGCGCGTGGATCGAGACATGGTTCCGATAGTGAATCGCGACTCGTGAGGTTTTCGTGACGTTGCGGGATGAACTGATGTTGAATAACGCGCCAAAATTGTTTCCGGACGGTCTGTTTCGCTGGATACCAGGTCGATCCCCACCCTCGCAGACCTTAATCCGATCGCGCCCCGAATGCGAAGGGGCGTTTGCCCTGCAGTATCTTGCAGTTCGATCGCGATTCGCACCACCTGGAGTGTTCTCGGAGTGTTTTCGGCGAAGATCTATTTGCTGTAGGTACGCTGTGCGCCGTTCTATGTGCCCCGATTGGTAGAGCTGGACGGAACCCCTCCCGAGGAGGACGTGGTGACAGCAGTTGCTCCAAAGCCCGAACAGAACGTCGAGTGGGCCCGCCCGTTCCCGGCGCGCCACGGTCTCAAGGGCTCGTTCATCTACAAGGCGATCACCACGACCGACCCCAAGATGCTCGGGATCATGTATCTGACCACCGCCATCACCTATTTCCTGATCGGCGGCATCATGGCGCTGCTCATGCGCGCCGAGCTGGCCCGCCCGGGCATGCAGTTCCTCTCGCCCGAGCAGTTCAACCAGCTCTTCACCATGCACGGCACGATCATGCTGCTGTTCTACGCCACCGCGATCGTGTTCGGTTTCGCGAATGTGATTCTGCCGATTCAGATCGGCGCGCCCGACGTGGCCTTCCCGCGCCTGAACGCCTTCAGCTACTGGCTGTACTTCTTCGGCGCGGCCATCGCCACCGCGGGCTTCCTCACCCCCGGCGGCGCGGCCGACTTCGGCTGGACCGCGTACACCCCGCTGTCGGACATCGTCCACTCGCCGGGCGTGGGTGGGGACCTGTGGATCCTGGGTCTGGCCGTCTCGGGTCTGGGCACCATCCTCGGTGGCGTCAACATGATCACCACGGTGGTCTGCCTGCGCTGCCCGGGCATGACCCTGTTCCGCATGCCGGTCTTCGTCTGGACCATCTTCGTGACGAGTTTCCTTATCCTGGTGGCCTTCCCGATCCTGACCGCCGCGCTCTTCGCGCTGGCCTACGACCGGCACCTGGGCGGGCACATCTACGACCCCGCGAACGGCGGCAGCATCCTGTACCAGCACTTGTTCTGGTACTTCGGCCACCCCGAGGTGTACATCATCGCGCTGCCGTTCTTCGGCATCATCTCCGAGGTCATCCCGGTGTTCGCGCGCAAGCCGATCTTCGGTTACACCACCCTGGTGTACGCGACCTTCGCGATCGCGGCGCTGTCCATCGCGGTGTGGGCGCACCACATGTACGCGACCGGTGCGGTTCTGCTGCCGTATTTCTCGTTCATGACCTTCCTCATCGCGGTCCCGACCGGTGTGAAGTTCTTCAACTGGATCGGCACCATGTGGAAGGGGCAACTGACCTTCGAGACGCCGATGCTGTGGGCGGTCGGCTTCATCGTGACGTTCCTCTTCGGTGGTCTGTCGGGTGTCATCCTGGCGAGCCCGCCGCTGGACTTCCACGTCTCCGACTCGTATTTCGTCGTGGCGCACTTCCACTACGTGCTCTTCGGCACCATCGCCTTCGCGACGTTCGCGGGCATCTACTTCTGGTTCCCGAAGATGACCGGTCGCATGCTCGACGAGCGCCTGGGCAAGTGGCATTTCTGGGCCACGTTCATCGGCTTCCACACCACGTTCCTGGTGCAGCACTGGCTGGGCACGAAAGGCATGCCGCGCCGCTACGCCGACTACCTGCCCAGTGACGGATTCACCACGCTGAACACCGTTTCCACCATCGGGTCGTTCATCCTGGGCGCGTCGATGCTGCCGTTCGTGTGGAACGTCTTCAAGTCATTCCGTTACGGCGAGGTCGTGACCGTGGACGACCCGTGGGGCTACGGCAACTCCCTGGAGTGGGCGACCCCGTGCCCGCCGCCGCGGCACAACTTCTACGAGCTGCCGCGCATCCGTTCGGAGCGTCCGGCGTTCGAGCTGCACTACCCGCACATGGTCGAGCGCATGCGCGCCGAGGCCCACGTGGGCTGGGGTTCGAAGCATCACGAGGTGCTCGAGCACGAGAAAGCCTCCACCTAGTTCCTCCCGCAGCTGAGCGCGGTGGTCGTCCTCGGACGGCCGCCGCGCTTTTTTATGCCCTGAGCCGGCAGTTCTCGCATCAAGAGAAATTTAGGTTTGACATACGAATCGGACTCGGACTAACTTTAGGTCCAACATAAGAACTTCGACGGTCGGTCGGAGCAGATCGAAAGGCCCGCCAGTGCGCAAGATTCAGTTCTCCGGTCGCCGCCCCGCCGTCGTCGCCGCCGCGGAGCTCGTGTCCGGTCCGGGTCAGCTGCTGGTGCGGACCGAACTGGCCGGCGTGCACCTCGGCCTGCTGCGAATGCTGCAGCGTGACAACGGCCCGACGGGCCCCGACGGCGGTGAGATCGTCGGGACGGTCGTGGCGGCCGGGCCGGATCTCGACGAGTGGGTCGGCAAGCGGGTCGGCGGGGTGGTGTTCGACGGCGCGTACGCCGAATTCGCCCTCGCCATGCCGCTGTTGATCACCGAGATCCCCGACGGCGTCACCCCCGCCGACGCGCTGGCCCTGGTGCGCGGCGGTGTCATCGCGCTGGGCCTGCTGCGGACGGCGCGCCTGGTCCCCGGCGAATCGGTGCTCGTCGCGAGCGCGGCCAGCGGGGTCGGTCACCTCGCCGTGCAGCTGGCCGCGGCCCTGGGCGCGGCGCGGGTGATCGCGGCCGTCGGCTCCGCCGATAAGGCCGAGTTCCTCCGCGAGTGCGGCGCGGACGAGGTCGTCACCTACGACGAGACGTGGACCGAGCGGGTCGACGTCTTTCTCGACGGCGTCGGCGCGGAGATGGTGCAGCGCGGCGTGGATACCCTCGCCACGCACGGCCGGCTCATCGCGTTCAGCGCCTTCGGCGGCTCCGTCGACGCCAACACCTTGCTCGGCGGTCTGAAGACCGTCACCGGCTTCTCGATGGGCGTGCTCAGCCGGGAGTCCGCCGACCTGCTCGCGACCTGGCGGGCCGAACTGTGGAAACTGCTGGCCGAGGGGCGAATTCGCCCGCGCCACACCATCCTTCCGCTGGATCGGATGGCCGGTGCGATCGAGCTGATCGAGACGCGCCGCAATCTCGGCCGGGTCGCGGTGAGCATGATCTGAAATTTGGGTCATCCAACCGATACCGTTCCGGCGCGAACACGCCTAACGTGGGCTGGCGGGCCCGGATTCACCACCGGCCCCGTACCCCGGAGCTCCTCGTCGCGCCGGGGGCCCCGTCGGCCACTGCCCGGTCCGGCGGACAGAATCGGCCCGGTGCGGACACCCGCATCGGGCCGATCTCGTCGAGCGCTCTGATCGATTGTCCATATAACGCCTGATCATTCGTCCATCTGCGGCACGGATCGAATAGCAGTGGACTTGCTGCTCCGGTGCTGTACTGTCCGCAGTCGGAGCGCGAAACCGCCGCGCTCCGGCGCAATCCGCAGGTCTCGACTTCGGGAGGGACAATGCTCGCCGATTCTCCGGATGTTTGCGAAACCGCACCGGCAGGTCCCGGCCGCACCGCCGAGTCCGCCCGGTCCGGTGACTCCGCCTTCGAATGGCAACGGCAGCTACGGAAGTGGAACGACACCAGCTCGGCGATCGCACTGACGCTGCCCCAGCTGCTCACCCGGGCCGCCTCCTACGATCCGGAGGCCACGGCCGTGGTGTGCGGGCGCACCACCCTCACCTACCGCGAGCTGGCCGAACACTCGAACGGTGTGGCGCGCAGGCTGATCGAGGCGGGTGTCGGGCCGGAGGACGTGGTGGTCGTCGGGCTGCCGCGCTCGCCGGAGTGGGTCGTGGCGGTGTGCGCGGTCGCGCATGCCGGGGCCGCCTTCCTGGCCGTCGATCCGGACTCGCCGCCGGCGCGCATCGCCCCGATTCTGGTGGATTCCGGTGCGGTCGCCGGGATTACGACCGACTATCGGCTCGACCAGCTGCCCACCCTGGCGGGCGCGGGCTGGCTGCCGATGGCCCCCATCGGACCGCTCGAGCGGCACGGCGCGGACGGCGGGGCCGACCCGGAGGTACTCGACGCGCGAGCGCGGGAGCTGGTGGCCGAGGGCGCGGACACGCCGATGCGCCGGACCAGCGGCGAGAGCGCACCCGGCACGGCCGGGGTGTGGTCGGCGCCGATCGCGGCGCCGGTCACCGACGCCGAACGAGTGCGGCCGCTGCTGCTGCAGCATCCGGCCTACGTCGTGTATCCGAACGCTTCGAGCGGCATCGTCCGCGGCGCGACCCTCACCCACGCCGGACTCGCCAACCTCGTGGTGACCCAGGCTCAGCGCTGCGACACCGATCCCGACGCCCGCGTGCTCGCCGCGGCCACACCGGGTCGCGATGCCGCGATCTGGGAGCTGTTGCTGGCCTTGGCCTCCGGCGCGACGCTGGTGCTGGCTCCGGCCGGGCCGTACGCGGGCGCGGACCTCTACGAGCTGATGGTCGACGCCCGCGTCACGCACGCCGTGCTGACCCCGCACATCCTGGCCACCCTGCCGGGCGCGGAACCGCTGCCGCACTTGCGCCTGCTCGCCACCGCGGGCGCGGCCTGCCCGCCCAAGCTGACCGGAATCTGGTCGGCCGGAAGGTCGTTCGTGAGCGGTTACGGCTGGGCCGAGGCGGGCCTGTGCGCCACCATGAGCCGCCCGCTGGGCGCGGTCGCCCCGCACGCCGCGGTGTCGATCGGCGGCCCGGTGGTCGGCGGCCGGTGCTACGTGCTCGACGAGAAGATGAACCAGCTCCCGCCCGGCGTGGTCGGCGAAATCTATGTGGCCGGGGCGGGATTGGCCCGGGGCTACCACCGCCGCTCCGGAATCACCGGCTCCCGATTCGTAGCCGACCCCTACGGCAACCCCGGCGACCGCATGTACCGCACCGGCGAATTGGGTTGCTGGCGTGGCGACGGCGAACTCGACCACCACGGCCGACTCGGCTCGGTCCCGATCGGCCAACTCGTCGGATACGGCAACGCCGCGGTCCTGACGAGCACGGCGGCACACCCCTGACCGACGCGCCCGGCCGCGGAACCGGGCGCGGTGCTGCGTCCGACGCGACGGTTTACGGCAAGGCCACTGTCCTGAACACGGCGGCGGCGGAGTTCTGCTGGAAGTAGACGTCGCCGGGTGGGCTCGGAAGGGCGTCGAGGTGGGAGTCGGGGAGCCAGGAGTAGTCGGTTAGTCGCAGGGTGAGCGGTCCGGCCGGGGCCGTCAGTTCGACCTCGATGCCTTCGGGGGCGGGAGCGTAGAAGTGGAAACCCTTGGCGGGCGCGGGGGTTATCTCGCGGCCGGCCACGCGTAGGGACCGCGGAGCGTTGTCCCAGCTCAGGTCGATGCGGGTCGCGGAGCGCGGGGAGGTCAGCCGCAGGCGCAGTGTGCGGGTGGCGGCGTCGGTGCTGTCGGCGAGTATTTCGGCGGTCGGAGCCGGAAGTGGTTGTAGCGGTGCCGGTCCGCTCGACACCATCGAGTCCCACAGTCCGTCGTAGCGAGGGCCGGGTGCGGTGTGCCCCACGAAGGTGCGGGTCCAGTCGTCGGGTGGGAGGGTCGAGATCCACCGGGCTTCATTGCGATCCGCGTCCAGGGCGTAGGCGAGCGGGGTCCGGCGGGGATGCTGGTCGTCGAACCGGTCGACGGCCAATCCGGCGGCGGCCAGGGCGGCGACGACGATCAGGGCGGTGAGCGGAATCGGCCAGCTCCGCCGTGGCCAGGATCGCGCGAGGACCATCAGGAGCAGACCGCCGAACAGCACGGTCACCGGTGCGGCGAGGTAGGGCGCGGTGCCGAGTCCGGCCTGCACCCCGGACCACGCGGTGAGGCCGAGGAAAACGGCCGCGGGCAGCAGGAACACGGTGAGCAGCGGCAGTCGCCAGCGTTCGGGGACGACGAAGGTCAGGGCCGTACCGACCGCTGCCGGGGCCGTGGGCGCCACGATCACCTGGGCCGCGGCGGGTGCGAGCGCGGCGAACACCGCGCCGAGCGCGACGATGCCGGTCAGCAGTCCGATCGGCGCTGCGGTGGTCCCGAAAACTCTGCGCGCGAAGGCATACCAGGCCAGCAGCACGGTGACGGACAGCGTCAGCACCGCGACGTGGAAGAACTCGGGACGGAAGGGATCCACCGGTCCGCTCGCGTACGCCGGGCGAATCCACCGCAGCAATGTCCACAACCCGGACGTGGCGGCGATGGTGAGCGGGACCGTCAGCACGGCGGTGGCCGGAGCGAGGACAAGGCTTGTGGCGGTGGCCTCGCCGGTGCGGTGCACCTGCCGGATCGTCCACGCCGCCGCGAGCACCATGACCACCGCCAGCGCGATGATCACCCACACGGGCACGACGGCCAGCGTGCCGAAAGGCAGTGCGAAGTACGCCGGATTCGACCGATCGCCGGTGTCGCCCAGGTCCTGGGACCCGAATTCCCGTGCCTGCGCGAGGGTGTTCTCGCCCAGCTGCTGCAAGGTGGCCTTGTCCACGTGTGCCGGATCGTCCATGCGGCTGTGGTAATACGCGCTCTTGCCGGTGTACGCCCAGTCGAGCACCCGCAGGCCGCCGGGCTTGAAGGACGTGAAATCGGTATTGCTCGAGGTCCCCTCACCCGCCACCGCGGTGGTCAGCGAATCGCTGTTGGCGTGCGGTACCGCGTCGGCGACCGCCTCGATGAGCGCGCCCTCCGGCCGCGTGAGCCGCCACAGCAGCGGCGGCCCGCCCGCGCCCCGGGCGTCGTGATTGATGACGACACCGTGGTCGCGGTCGTAACCGCCCTCCGCCACAAAGGCTTCCGCGCCGAGCAGCCCGGGCTCCTCGCCGTCGGTCAGCAGGACCACCAGATCGTTGCGCAGCCCGGCGGGGTTCGACCGCAACGCTCGCACGGTTTCGAGAACGGCCCCGACACCCACGCCGTTATCGTTCGCGCCCGGTGCGGAGGGCACCGAATCGTAATGGGCCGCAAGGTATACCGTGCCCGTGGACGCCGTGCCCGGGATGCGGCCCACAATGTTGTCGACTCGCCCGAGGTTCGGGTTGTCGTCACGCAGCCCCCGGGGGAAGCGGCCGACACCGGTGCGGATCTCGGTCTCGACACCCAGTTTTCGCAGTTGATCGGCCAGATAGTCGCGGACCCGGTCATGTTCGGCCGTGCCGACCGGATGGGCCGTGCCGCCGATCTCCCGGACGTGAGTGAATGCTCTTGCCGCACTGAACACATCGTCCGGGGCGTTCGCGTCCCGGTATCCGTGCGGCTGCTGCGCCCACGCGGTGGCCACCACCACCGCGAGCAGCAGTGCGAATGACAGGAATCCTCGAAGCCCGCGTCCCACCCGCATCACCCAATAGTAGGCATGGCGGGCACCAAGATTCGGTAAAAACTATGCCTGCTGGGTCGGCAGGACGATGACCTGGCGCAGGTTCACGTAGGCCGGGCGGCTGGTGGTGTAGGCGATCAGGTCGGCGATGTCCTCGGCGCGCAGCGACTCCATGAACTGGAACATGCCGTCCAATTGGCCGCTGAGTTCGGCATTGTCGATGTGGTCGCCCAGCTCGGTCGCGGTGAGGCCCGGCTCGATATTGGTGACCCGCACCTTGCGCGGGCCCAGCTCGGTGCGCAGGTTCGCCGACAGCTGGGTGATGGCGGCCTGGGTGGCCCCGTACACCGAGTAGCTGGGGAAGGTCAGGTGCGCGCCGATCGAGGAGATGTTCACCAGGTCGGCGGTCCGGCCCGCGTCGGCGGCGGCCAGCAGGTCCGGGACGAACGCGCGGATCATGCGCAGCCGCCCGGCCACATTGGTCTCCAGCATCCGGGTCCACTCGTCCTCGCGGCCCTCGGTGATCGGGTTGGGCAGCATGACACCCGCCGAATTCACCACCAGATCGACGGGTCCGAACGCCGCGTGCACGGCCTCGGCCGCCGCGGCGACACTCGCCGAATCGGTGACGTCCACCGCGACCGCCAGCGCGGTCCCGCCCTCGGCCTCGATCTTCGCGGCGAGGGTCTCCAGCCGATCCGCGCGCCGGGCCAGCAGTGCCACCCGGGCCCCGTTGCGGGCCAGCAGCAGTGCGGTCGCCTCACCCATGCCGCTGGCGGCTCCGGCGATGACGGCGGTCCGGCCGGACAGGTTCTCGTAGCTCATTTCCGTGCTCCTTCGCGTTCTTGCTCGTGCACTCATCCTGCGAGCGCGCCGCGAAGGCAGCGAGGGTTCAACCTTTCCTGGGTCTGCCAGTACCAGGATGACTTCGTACGCTGGATCCCATGCAGAACGATCTCGGCGACTTCCTGCGCTCGCGCCGGTCCCGCCTCAGCCCCGCCGACGCGGGCCTGCGCGATTACGGCCGCCGCCGAGTCCCGGGCCTGCGGCGGGAGGAGGTCGCCCAGCTCGCGGGCGTCAGCGTCGACTACTACATTCGCCTGGAACAGGGCCGCGGCAAACACGTTTCGGATGCCGTCCTGGACGCGGTGGCCCGCGCGCTGCGCCTCACCGATACCGAACGCCTGCACCTCTACGCCTTGGCCCGGCCCCACGGCGTGGTCGACGCGCACGTGGCAGCCCCGTCCGGCGCGTACCGCGACAGCGTCGCCCCGGGCATCCAGCTGATGCTCGACGCCCTGGCCGCACCGGCGTTCGTACTGGGCCGCCGGATGGACGTCCTGTCCTGGAATCTGCTGGGCGACTTGGTCTCCGGCTTTTCACGCGTCCCCGCCGCGCAGCGCAATCAGGCCCGCTATCTGTTCCTCGAGCCCGCCGCGCCCACCTTCTACCCGGAGTGGGAGACGGTCGCCGCCGAAACGGTCGCCTTCCTGCGCCGCGACGCCGGTCTGCACCCCGGCGACCCGAAGCTGACCGCCCTGGTCGAAGAGCTCTCGGCAGCCAGCCCGGCCTTCCGCCGCCTGTGGATCGCGCATCCGATCAAGGAGAAGACACGCGGGGCCAAGCTGATTCACCACCCGGAGGTCGGCCGGTTGGAGATCGGCTACGAAACCCTCACGCTGCCGGGTGATCCCGATCAGCTGATGGTGGTGTACACCGCCGCACCGGATTCCCCGGCCGCGGCCGCGCTGGCTCGGCTCGCGGAGTCGCACGCCGCCACGGTGTGACTGTGCCGGCCCTCAGTTCGCGGCGGAGGTCTTGCGGTGCACCGGGCCGTGCGGTTCGGCGCAGTGGGGTTCGTGGTCGTGGTCGACGTCGGGTGGGCATTCGTCGTGGTCGGTGAAGTCGACCTGGAGGACCGCGTGGTCGATGTGGTGCTTGTCGGCCAGCATGTGGGCCACGGCCGCGCGCACGGACTGGCTGTCCGCGCCGGGGGCCACCAGGATGTGGGCCGACAGGGACGGGACGCCGGAGGTGATCTCCCAGATGTGGAGGTCGTGGACCTCGACGACCGAGTCGACGTCGGCCATTTCGCGGCCGATCTCGACGGGGTCGAGGTAGGTGGGAGCGGCCTCGAGGAAGATGCGCCCGGAGGCGCGGACCAGGCCGACACCGGCCTTGACCATGAGCACGACCACGATCAGGGTGGCGATGCCGTCCGCGCGGGTGAAGCCGGTGAGCATGATGATCAGACCGGCGACGGCGGTGGCGATGAAGGCGAACAGGTCGTTGAGGATGTGCTGGTAAGCGCCTTCGACATTGAGGCTGGTGCGGTTGGCGCGGCTGATCATCCAGCTGGCCAGCACATTGACCACGATGCCGACCAGGGCGGTGACCAGGACCAGCCCGCCGGTGACGTCGGGGGGATCGATGAGACGCCGGATCGCCTCGTAGGTCAGCCAGGCGGCCAGACCCAGCAGAGTGAGGCCGTTGGCCTGGGCGGAGAGGATCTCGGCGCGCTTCCAGCCGTAGGTCATGCGGCCCTCGGCGGGTTTGGCGGCCAGGCGGATCGCCCACAGCGCCAGCACGATCGAGGCCGCGTCGGTGAGCATGTGCGCCGCGTCGGAGAGCAGGGCCAGCGATCTGGCGACGAGGCCGACGACGACCTCACCGAGCAGGAATGCCACGATCACCGCCAGCGCGCCGGCCAGCCAGCGCTTGTCGCTGTCGGCGGTCGCGCCGTGCGAATGCCCGGCGTGGTCGTGTCCATGCCCGTGTGAATGCTCGTGCCCGCCCATAACCCTCCTTCGGTAGTCCCGACGCAACACCATATGCATGAATCGCTATGTATGCAATATTTGTGTCATGAGAGATCGCGGAACGTCATGAGGAAACCGGCGCACGCGATGACGAACAGCGCCGAAAAAGCGACTACCCGCAGCCACAGCCAGGGCCAGTCCCGGATCCAGAGTCCGGAGAGCATGGCCCCGATCAGCATCAGCACCCCGTAGAACGGGGTCCGCTGCGGGTGGCGACCCATAACTCCTGCATACGCCTGTTTCGATGATCGGTCATGCGCGGCGCGCCGAGCCCGGGGCCCAATGGCCGCCGAGCTCGCCCCCTCCGGCCGGTCGGACGCCTAAAATCGCAGGCGTGGATCCAATCCTGACAACAATCGGTGCGGTCGTGGTCGTCGGTCTCGCGGGGGCGGCCTACGCGGCCTTCTGGGTGCTACGCGGCCGCAAATAACCGATCCCGCAAGGGGTTTCTCAGTTCGCCACCACGGGCCAGGGGTAGAAGGCCAGGTGGATCAACAGCACCACGAGTCCGGCCAGGATGATCGCGGCGACCGGGTGGGCGCGGCGCTCCAGATAGCCGACGGTGCGAAACAGCGTGGGGAAGGGGACATCTCGGCTGAAGAACATGGCCAGGATGCTCGGGACGATGACCCACATGAGGGCGATCAACCCGTAGAGCACGTAGGCGCCCAGATAGGAATGCGGGTGCATGCCGCGATCGGCGGCGGCGAACAGCACGCCGAACACGTAGGTGCCCACGGCCGCCAGCAGGTAGCCCGCGCCCAGCAGGGTGACCGGTGAATCGGCCGTGGTGACACGGCCGTTCGCGGTCAGGGTGCGCCCGCCGACCGATTGCACGACCGGCGCGGCCGCGGTGGTCAGCTGCGGGACGGCGTAATAGGCGAGCAGCACGATCACCGCGACCACGATCAGCCGCACCCAGTCGTGCCGGGTCTCCAAGTGCCCGATGGTGTTCGAGATGGTCGGCCAGCTCGCCAGTCGGAAGACCGATGCCAGTTCGGACACGGCGATTGCCAGCCCCGCGAGGCCCCACATGCAATAGCCCCAGAATTCGAGCGAACGTCCCGCCGCGGTGGGTACGGGGGGACTGACCACTACTTCAGCCATAGTGCCGGTTTATCACCCGAAATGGCTTCTACCAGGGAGCATGCGGAGTCGATACCAGGTTGGAACGGGTCCGACACCCGACCCAACCGAAGGGTCGGTCCGGTTGAGTTCCGCGAGTGGGAGCGGGGGTATCGCGGGGATGCCCGGCGTTCGCCGGATACGCCGACGCGGCCGTCCGAGTCGAACGGCCGCATCGGGTTTCGCGTGGAGCGCACGGTGTGACTGTACGGGCTGCCGCGCGCGATGACCGGGCGTCAGCGCGCGGTGTGCCGATCGAGGAACTCGGCGACGGCCTTCCCGAAGCCCGGCCCGTCCTCGAGCGGGAGGGCGTGCCCGGCGTCGAACTCGACGAGCTCGGCTCCCGCGATGGCCGCCGCCACCGCCCGCTGCTCGGCCACGGGAACCATGTGGTCCTGCAGGCTGGCCAAGACCCGTGTCGGGGCGGTGATGCGGGGCAGCAGCGCCCGGATGTCGGCCACCCGGTCGAGTTCCACCTGCACCGCGTGCCGGGGATCGATCAGTCCGGCGAAGGCCGCGACCGTCTGATCGAAGTCCTCGGTCGTCCACGCCGCCATGGTCTCGGGCTTGAGCGCGCACAACGGCAGCAGCCGGGCCAGGGCGTCCCGGTCGGTGCGCAGCAGGTCCAGCCAGAGGCCGAACTGCCCGGCGCCGCGAGCGGTCGGCGCGGCCCACGGGGCGTGCAGCACCAGGGAATTCACCCGCCCGGGGCGCAGTCCGGCGAGGGCGGCCGCGGTCACCGCGCCCAGCGAATGGCCCGCCAGATGGAAGGTGGCCAGTCCCGCGTGGTCGGCGGCGGCCAGGACCTGCGCGGCCAGATCCTCGACGGTCATCTCGGCGGGATGGGTGGTGGCCCCCGATCCGGCGAGGTTCGGCGCGACCACCGTGTACCGCGAGCCGAGTTCGGCCATCAGCTCGGTCCACTGGGCCTCGGCGTCGGCGAAGGTGCCGTGCACCAGCACGACGCCCGGCCCGCTGCCGGTGACGAGGTATTCGACGTCGCTGGGTCCGTTGCCGAGGGTGACGGGTGCGAAAGGCATGGGAATTCCGTTCTTCGGGAGATCTGTCAGGGTGACGAGGTGTGCTGGCAGCCGACTGTCAGACGAGGATCAGGTCCTCGGCGATCGGCGCGGCAGTCGCCGACCGGTCGGCGGCGAGGCCGCGCAGCGCTACGGCCAGGCCGAGCGCGGTGAACAGCGCACCGGCTAGATTCAAAGTGGCGTAGCCGAATCCGGCGCTGAGCAGCGCGCCTCCGAGCAGCGGCCCGATCGTGTTGGCCAGGTTGAAGGCGGCGACATTGGTGGCCGAGGCGAGCGTCGGGGCGGCTCCCGCCTTGGCCATGATCCGCATCTGCAGCGGTGCCAGGGTGCCGAAAGCCGCTGCGCCGAAGAGGAATACGGTCACGCAGGTGGCGGCCTTGTCGTGGACGGTCAGTGTGAACACGGCCAGCACCAGGGCCAGCAGGACCAGCGAGCCCGGGGCGGCGGCCCGCGGGTAGCGGTCGGTGAAACGGCCGCTGAGCAGGTTGCCGACGAAGGTGCCCAGTCCGAAGAGCATGGTGATCCAGATGACCGTGGTGCTCGCGAAACCGGTGACCCGCGTGGCCATTTCGGCGATGTAGGTGTAGGAGGTCATGACGCCGCCGAAGCCGAGCACGGTGGTCAGCAGGGCCAGCAGCACCGGGCGTTGCCGCAGGGTGGTCAGTTCGGTGCGCAGGTGGCCCGCCGCGCTGCGGTCGGCCCGCGGCACCAGCGTGGCCACTCCGGCCAGGCCGATCGCGGCGCACACGGTCACCACCCAGAAGGTGGCGCGCCAGCCCAGATGCTGGCCGATCATGGTGCCCATCGGCACGCCCAGCACCGTGGCCAGCGTGGCCCCGCTGATCACCAGCGACATGGCCCGGCCGCGCTTGTCCTGCGGCACCATCTCCGAGGCGGCCACGATGCCGACGCCCATGAACGCGCCGTGGGCCAGTGCGGCGGCCGATCGACCGATCATGAGGACCGCGTACCCGGGAGCCAAGGCCGACAGGACGCTGCCCGTCAGGAACAGGCCCATGAACCCGGTGAGCAGGCGACGGCGTTCCACCCCGCCGGTCAGGGCGGTGAGCAGGGGAGCGCCGATGACGACGCCGAGGGCGTAGCCGGAGACCAGCAGGCCCGCGGCGGGAATCGTGACGTGCAGGTCGGTCGCGATATTCGGTAGGAGTCCGGCGACCACGAACTCGGTGAGTCCGATGGCGAAGGCGCACAGCGCCAACGCGAAAACTGCGATGGGCATGGAAAGTCCTCGGGGAGAGCGTGATGCGTGCGGGCGCGTGGGGCGAGACGGCCCACCGCGGGCGAATCGGGTGATCGACCGCGGCGGACCGACCGGCACCGGCTATTTGCCGTCGGCGGTGAGCCGGCCGGCGGTGCCCCAGCTGTCGGCGGGGGTCTCGTGGATCCAGACCTGCACGGCCTCGGCCGGGATCTGGTAGGCGTCGACGAACGCGTCGGTGATGCGGCGAACCAGATCGCGCTTCAGCTCGACGGTGCGCGGACCCTGCTGCACGGTGACGATGGGCATGACTGTTCTCCTTCGCGAAAAGCATTGGAATACAGGCCATTTCGGAGCTTCTCGCTCCGAGTTCCGATCCTTTCGGCGGCCTGTGAACAGTTCACCGGAATTCCGCGCCCCGACCAATGAGCAGGTCGTTAGCGCAGCGATAAGCGATCCTTATTGCTCGGCCTCGGCGAGCAGCGCTCCCAGCAGCCGCAGATTCGGCGAGGCGGCCTCGGCGCGCACGGCCAGCGCGATGGGCAGGCTCATGCCCGGGTCCGCGAAGGCGCGGAACGCCACGCGCGAGTTGTGTACCTGACGGGCATTCGACTCGTAGACGACGGTCCACATGGGCGAACCCGCGCCGATGGCGGCCAGCGTGTCCTGCAGCGTGGTCGAGGTGGGCGCGGGAATCGGCTCGAAACCCGCACGGACGCAGGAGTTCAGGACCAGATCCACCAGCGCGGGGTGATTGCGGCGCTCGGTCAGCCGCAGCGGCACCGTGGCCAGGTCGGTCAGATTCACCGAATCCTGTTTCGCCAGCGGGTGTTTGGCGGGCAGGGCGACCACCAGCGGATCGTCCCACGCGGGCAGGAAGTCCAGGTCCGGACTCTGCTCCGGTTCCGGGGAGCGCACGAAGGCGGCGTCCAGGCGGCCGTCGGCCACCTGGGCCAGGCGCTCCCGCACGGGCAACGCCATCAGTTCCACCTGCACCTGCGGCGCCTGCTCGGCGAAGGCGTCCAGGACCGCGTCGAGTCGTTCGCCCAGGCCGGTCACCGTTCCCAGCCGGAACAGTTCGGCCCGCCCGCCGGTGAGATCCGCGATGGACGCGCGAGCCTGCTCCGCGGCGACGAGCACGGCCCGGGCCGCGGGCAGGAAGCGCAGCCCGGCCTCGGTCAGCCGGACGCGCCGGGGGGATCGATCCAGCAATTGCACCTTCAGATCGCGTTCGAGCCGCTGTACCTGCTGGCTGACCGCGGGTTGCGCGATGTGCAACCGCTCGGCGGCCCGGCCGAAGTGCAGTTCCTCGGCGACGGTCACGAAATACCGCAACTGGCGCAATTCCACCGAGCCATCAAAACATCAGCGTCGCGCGCGCCGTGCGGCGACCAGCAGTCCGGTGGGTATCAGGCCGAGGATGAAGCCGGACGGGAAGAGCAGGGCGCAGTTCACGGCGGACCAGAGGCCGAGCGAAACACCCACGGTGCGCGGGACTTCGCGGTCCTCGCGGGCGGACTTGGTGACCATCACGCCGAGGGCGATGAGCGGGACGACGAAACTGCCGGGGAGGGCCCAGAAGTCGGCCATCGACTGTGCGTCGGACGGGTTGTCGCCGTGGCGGGAGAGGTCGCCGGAAATCCAGTCGGACCAGCTCGGTCTGGTGACGGGAAGGAAGTACGCGATGTGCAGGACGGCGATGCCGATGAGGGAGCGCCCGGCCCACAGGGTGCGGGTGCGGGCGGGATCGCGGGGGAGGGTGGGGATGCTCTCGACCGTGGACATGGTCTGCTCCTCTGGAGAATATCGATACTCGAGTTTCGAAACTGGAGTATCGATATAGTGACACCGTGAGCACCCCGCGACAAGGCCCCGGTCGGCCCCGAGAGGATCGGATAGATCACAGTGTGCTGGCCGCCACCCGGAAACTGCTCGCGCGCAAGGGATATGGCGCGCTGACCGTCGACGCGGTGGCGGCCGAGGCGGGGGTGAGCAAGGCCGCGATCTATCGCCGGTTCGGCTCCAAGGCCGAAATGGCCTTCCGGGCCGCGGTGCACGCCGCGGAGCTGCCGTCGCCGGTCGACACCGGTTCGCTGCGCGGCGACCTGCGGGCGCTGGCCCGGGTGATCAAGGCTTCGATGGGCAACCCGCTGGCCGTGCAGTCCGGTCCCGCCCTGATCGCGGAACTGGCCAAGGATCCGGCGCTGGCCGAGCGGTTCCGGGAATCGGCGCTGGGGGTCGAGGTCGACTACGTGCGCGGCATCCTCGAACACGCCGTCGCGCGCGGCGAATTGGCCGAGCCGCCCGACCCGGCCCATGTCCACCTGTTGATGGCGGGCCCGATGTTCTACTCGCTGTTCGGGTTTCAGCAGGCGGTCGGCGACGATCTGTGCGAGCGGATCGCGCAGACGGTCGCCGATGGGCTACTGGCCGCTCGTTAGCGGGTCTCAGGCGAGATAGCGTCCGTACCAGTCGATTACGCGTCGCCAGGCTTCGGCGGCGGCGGTGGGCTGGTAGCGCGGCCCGGTGTCGTTGAAGAAGGCGTGATCGGCATTGTCGGCCACGAAGCTCTCGTGCGTCAGGCCCGCCTTGTCCAGCGCCGCCTCGGCGGCCGCGCGCGAAGCATCGACGCGGGCATCCAATGCGCCGTAGATGGCCAGGACGGCGGCCTTGGAGCCGGTGACCTGGCCGCCATCGGGGAACGGTCCGTAGAACGGGGTGGCCGCGGCCAGTTCCGGGGTGCCCGAGGTGAGCAGTAGCCAGGTCAGTCCGCCGCCGAAGCAGAAGCCGGTGGCTCCCAGCTTCTTTCCGGGGACCCGTTCGCCGAGCTCGGCGAGGCCCGCGCGCAGGTCGGCGACGAAGCGGTCCTGGGGGATCTTGCTCAGGGCCGCGGTGGCGGCGGCCTCATCGGTGAAGGAGGCGGTGCCGCCCTCCTCGGACAGCAGATCCACGGCCAGCGCGGAATAGCCGACGCCGGCGAAACGCCCTGTCACGGAACGAATGTGATCGGTGAGCCCCTTGTTCTCGTGGATCACCAGCACCCCGCCCTTGGGCTGTGGTGCTTCCGCCCAGGCCGCCTGCAGCGTGCGGCCCTCGGGACCCGGAAGGGTGATGGCGGTGGGCTGCAGCGCCGTCGCCTTCCCCGGCGGTGCGGCGGCGGGAGATCCGGAAGCCCCACCGGTCGGCGACCCGGAGGCGGCCGCCGTTGTGGTGGGAGCGGACTGTTCGGCCGATTCTCCGCACGCGGCCAGCAGGGCCACCGCCGCGGGCGTCCCCATGCCGAGCAGGCCCAGCCGCCGCAGGGCCTCCCGGCGGCTGAGCAGCCCCTCGACGTGATCGGTGGCGATTTCCTCTGCGATATAGCGCTGCAGCGGCGTCATGCCCACAGCCTAGGCTGTGGGCCTCGGTCAAGCCCGTTTATTCCGGGGCTCTCAGCCGAATAACAGCGCCGCTCATTCGAACGAATGTTTCTGTGGGGGAATTGAACTGCTCGTGGCGCCACCGACCATGCCCGACGACCCGAAAGCGAAGTGATCATGAAGGCCCTTCTGACCGCGGCCGCCGCCATCCTGCTGGTCGGCGCCTTGTCCGGGTGCGACCCGAACGGTTCCACACCCGGCGCGCAGGGAACCAGTCCGGCCCAGGTCACCACGACCGCGGGGCAGGGCAATCCCGGCCCGGGCACCACGGCCGCCAAGGCCACGACCACCACCGCGGGACTACCCAACCGCGACGACGCGAATGTCGACGCGCGTGACTTCCAGCAGCAAGGTCACTACTACTTCCAGTCGCCCAGCAAGAACATCAAATGCGGCATCGACGTGGACAACCTGCACATCGCGGGCTGTCAGCTGAAGAACGCCACCGCCATCCCCTCCGGGCTGTCCTGCGCCAACAATCCCGCGCACGAGGTGGCGGCCGAAATCCTCAGCGGCGGAACCAAGTTCGAGTGCCTGAACCAGGGCGTGTTCGTCGGCCCGCCCACCGACGGCTCGACCGCCCCCGGCAACCACGAGGGCGGCGGCAAGGTCCTCGAATACGGCCGGATACTCGCCGTGAAGAGCATCATCTGCGAATCCATGACCTCGGGCGTGCGCTGCTCCTCGGGTGACGGCCACGGTTTCTTCATCGCGGCGGAGAACCAGTACTTGTTCTGAGCCCGGATGGGCGCGGTCGGCGTAGCCGTCCATAACCCGCGCATGGCCGGAGCGAATGCGGAGGTACGCATACCATGGGCGGCGTGACCATCGATCCGCTGTCGGTGAATCGCCGGAACTGGGATGCCCGCGCGGGTATTCACGCCGCCAGCAGCTTCTACCGGGACCGCGACGCGAGCTTCTGGTTCGCGCCGTTCGAATGGCAGACGCTAGGCGACGTGCGCGACCGCGATGTCGTGCACCTGCAGTGCCATCTGGGCACGGAGACGGTCGAATTCGCGCGGCGCGGGGCCCGCGCGGTCGGCCTGGACTTCTCGGCGGAGTCGGTACGGCACGCACGCGAATTGGCCGGGGGCACGGTCGAATACGTGTGCGCCGACGTGTACGACGCCCGGGAAGCCTTGACCGGCAGGACTTTCGACATCGTCTACACCGGCAAAGGCGCGCTGTGCTACCTGCCGGACCTGGACCGCTGGGCGCGGGTGATCGCCGATCTGCTGCGGCCCGGCGGCCTGCTCTACCTGGTCGAGTTCCATCCGCTGCTGCACGCGCTCGGCCCCACCCCGCCACCGGGTGTGGACCCGGATCTGCTTGTCCTGCACGACGATTACCTCGAAGGTCGCGGCGCGCAACGCCGTGACAGCGTGCACACCTACACCGACGGCCCCGATCTGACCACCGACACCACCGCCTACGAATGGCGGCACGGCCTGGGCGAGGTCGTCAACGCCCTGCTGGCCGCGGGCCTGCGCATCACCGGGCTCACCGAGACCGACACCCTGCCGTGGCCGCGCTGGCCCGGCATGGTCCGGACGGACGACGGCTGGTGGCGGCTGCCGCCGACCGCGCCGATCATCCCGGTCCTCTACGGTCTCGCCGCGACCCGACCGGCGGCATAGAAAGCCACTGTGAACAGGGGAAACCCTGTGTCAGACGCCGTGTCAGGTCGGTGTCAGGCCCATATCAGGCGGGCCGCCGAATGTAGTCCCCATGAACAGCACAGCAATCGCGGCCTCCGGGTTGCGCAAGGCCTACGGGGACAAGACGATCCTCGACGGCATCGACCTGAATATCGGTGCCGGAACCATCTTCTCGCTGCTCGGTCCCAACGGCGCGGGCAAGACCACCACCGTGAACGTCCTGACCACGCTGCTGACCGCCGATGGCGGCACGGCACGGGTGGCCGGATACGACATCGCCACCGAGACCAAGGCGGTGCGCGCCTCGATCGGCGTCACCGGCCAGTTCGCGGCGGTGGACGATCTGCTGACCGGCGAGGAGAACCTCCAGCTGATGGCGGATCTGCACCGGCTGAAGGGCAACGATCGCAAGCAGGTCGTCGGCACGCTGCTGGACCGCTTCGATCTGACCGCGTCGGCGCGCAAGCCGGCCTCCACCTACTCCGGCGGTATGCGCCGCAAGCTGGACCTGGCGATGACGCTGGTGACCAAGCCGCGGATCGTCTTCCTCGACGAGCCGACCACCGGACTGGACCCGCGCAGCCGCCGCACCATGTGGGAGATCGTCCGGGAACTGGTCGCCGACGGCGTGACCATCTTCCTCACCACCCAGTACCTCGAGGAAGCCGATCAGCTCGCCGACCACATCGCGGTGCTCGACGGCGGCCGCATCGTCGCCGAGGGCACCCCCGACGACCTCAAGCGCCGGGTGCACGGCAGCTACCTGCAGTTCCGATTCGTCGATCTCGCCGTGCTCGACGCGGCCGCGCAGGTCCTGCCCGGCTCCACCGCCGACCACGAGGCCCTGACCCTGCAGGTGCCCGGCAACGGCGGCACGAAAACCCTGCGCGCCCTGCTGGATCGGCTCGCCGACCACTCCCTCGAGGCCGAAGAGGTCTCCATCCACACCCCTGATCTCGATGACGTTTTCCTCGCCCTGACCGGGCACGCCACCACGGAGGCCGAAGCACAATGAGCACCGCAACCACCACCGTCGCCCCCGGCAGCCTGTCGACCTCGCTCGCCGATTCGTCGATCATGCTGCGCCGCAACTTCAAACACATCCTCCGCAACCCGGTCACCGTCTTCAACGCCGCGCTGATGCCGGTGATGATGCTGCTGATCTTCGTCTACGTGTTCGGCAGCGCCTTCAATGTCGGCGGGCACTACATCGACTACGCGACGCCGGGCATGCTGCTGCTGGCCATCAACTACGGACTCTCCGGCACCGCGGTCTCGGTGAGCTCGGACATGGCCAAGGGCGTCATCAACCGGTTCAAGGTCATGGACGTCTCCCGCGGAGCCGTGCTGACCGGCCACGTCGCGGCCACCATCCTCACCAACGTGATCGCCATCGGCGCGGTCCTGGGTGTGGCCTTCGCCCTGGGCTTCCGGTCGCCGGCCAGCGCCGGTGAGTGGCTGGGCGCGATCGGCGTCATGCTCGCGGTGTCGTTCGCTTCCTCCTGGCTGGTGGTCGCGCTGGGCATGGCGGCCAAGACTCCGGAATCCGCGGGCATGTCCGTGGTGCCGCTGATCATGCTGCCCTTCCTGAGCAGCGCGATCGTGCCCGCCGACAAGATGGGACAGGGTGTCCGGCAGTTCGCGGAGTACCAGCCCTTCACCCCGATCATCGAATCCCTGCGCGGGTTTCTCACCGGACACCCGTCGGGCGGCTACACCGTCGTCGCGCTGGCCTGGTGCGCCGGGTTCGCCATCGTCGGATACCTGTGGTCGCGTGCCACTTTCAACAAGCGAGCGTGATCGAGACCAAATTGCTCCAGTCCGCTTCCGACCCCTTCCGCATCGCCTCGGTGAAGTCCGCTTCACCGAGGCGATTTCGCGTTTCCGCCTCGATCCGGGTCGCGTCCGGCAGCGAACGATCGGGTAGGCCGCGCACCGTCTGGCTCGCCGCCAGCAGGTGCGCGGCCTGCTCGTTCTCGTCCTCGCGCAGGGCCAGATCCGCGATGCCCACGATGATCTGGGCGATCAGCTGCGAGTGGCCCGCCTCCATCGCGGCCTGGAAGGCGGTGGCGAAGTGGGCTCGCGCCTGGTCCAGATCCTCGGCGAGATAGCCGCGCAGCGTGTGGATCATCGCGGAGACGTAGGGAGTGTCCTCGCCGCCGTCCAAAAGGTCCGCGGCACGGTCGATCTGGCGATACGCCTCCGCGGAATCTCCGCTCCACCGGGCCAGTTCCGCCCGCGTCAGCGCCAATTCCGCCAGAGCATTGGGCCACCCGGACCGATCGACGGCCCGCTGCGCCTGCGCCAGCGCCGCCGCGCTCGCCTCCGAATCGCCCAGCAGCCAATACAACTGGGCCTGACGCGATCGGATGCGGACCACATCCTCGAGCGTGCCGAGCTTGGTGACCACCTCGATCGCTTGGTCCAGCAGCTCGCAGGCGGAGACGAATTCGCCGCGCATGGCCATACGTTCGGCCAGTTCGGTGAGCGCGAACGAGATTCCCCACCGCTCGCCGATGGCGCGGAACTCGGTGAGCGCCTGCTCGAAGTACTCGTCCACCTCCGGCCCGTCCTGCCCGAGCACCACCCGCATCTTGCCCATCTGTAGCCGGGCCAGGGCCCGGACCCACGGATCGGCGTCGGTGAGCTCCGGTTCGAACGCGGTCAGCATCGCCTCCGGACCCTGGAACAGGCGCTCGAGCGCGGCGACCAGCGCGACCGTTGGGTGGTGGCCCGGTCGGCCCTGGCTGAGCTCGTAGGCCTTGTGGATCCATTCCTGTACTTGGCGTTGGTCATTGGGGCCCGACGACAGGAAATGGGAGACCAGCCCGTACACCGTCACCCGGGTGTCGACGTCGACCTCGGCGGGCAGGTCGGCGGCCGCCGCCACGAACTCCAGGCCCTCGGCCTTGTGCCCGGCCAGCCACCAGTACCAGCCCGCGGCCGCCGCGAGCCGCATGGCCTCGGCCCCGTCACCGGCCGCGAGCGCGCCGCGCATGGCGGACGCGATGTTGTCGTGCTCGGTATCGAGGACGGCGAGCCACTCCACCTGGTCGGCGCGGCGCAAGCGCGGCTCCGCCTGCGCGGCGAGATCGGTGAAATACGAAAGATGCGCTCTGCGTACGAGTTCCGCCTCGCCCGCCGCCTCCAGGCGTTCACGGGCGTACTGCTTGATGGTGTCGAGCATGCGGTAGCGGGGTCCGCCGTCCTCGGTGACCAGCAGCAGCGATTTCTCGGTCAGCGCGGTCAGCAGTTCGAGCACCTCCCACTGTTCGACCGCGCCGCCGTCGGTATCCGCGCAAACCTGTTCGGCCGCTTCGAGACTCGCGCCGCCGGAGAACACCGCGAGGCGGCGCAGCACCGTGCGTTCGGCCTCGGAGAGCAGCTCCCAGCTCCAGTCGACCACGGCGCGCAAGGTCCGGTGCTGGGCGATCGCGGTGCGGCTGCCGCCGGTCAGCAGGCGGAAGCGGTCGTCGAGTCGGGTGGCGAGCTGATCGAGGGACATGGTGCGCAGGCGGGCGGCGGCCAGTTCGATGGCCAGTGGGATCCCGTCCAGTGCGCGGCAGACGCGGGCCATGGTGGCCAGCGCCGCGGCGTCGGCCGGGAGGTCCTTGCGCACGGCGCGGGCGCGGTCCAGCAGCAGCGCGACGGCGGGGGAGGATTCGATGGCGGCGGGGTCGGCGTCCTCGGCGGGCAGGGCCAGCGGTTCGACCTGCCACAGCGCCTCGCCCGTAATGCCCAGCGGCTCACGGCTGGTCGCGAGGATGCGCAGCCGCCGGCACTCCCCGAGCAGCCGGTGCGCGAAGCTCGCCGCGGCGTCGATCAGATGCTCGCAGTTGTCCAGGATCAGCAGTGTTTCGCGTTCGCGCAGGGCCGCGACGAGGCGGTCCATCGGTTCGGCGTGGCTGCCGCTGCCGAGCAGCGCGTCGCGCAATCCCAGTGCGGCGAGCGCGGATTGGGCCAGGTCGCCGCTCGCGTCGGTGGCGGCCAGTTCCACCAGCCACGCGCCGTCGGGGAGGTCCTCGAGCAAGGTGCGGGCGGTTTCGAGGGCGAGGCGGGTCTTGCCGGAGCCGCCGGGGCCGGTGATGGTGGTGAGCCGATGGTCGGCGATGAGTTCGCGCACGGCGGCGACATCGGCGAATTTGCCGACGTAGCTGGTCAATTCGGCGCGCAGGTTGGTAGTGCGGTCGGTGTTCTTCGCCCCGACCTCCCCGCGCAGCAGGGCGACGTGCAGGGCGGAGAGCTCCGGCGAGGGGTCCGCGCCCAGTTCGTCGGCGAGGGCCTCGCGCACCCGCTCGTAGGCGGTGAGCGCGTCGTTGCCGCGCCCGGCCTCGGCGAGGGCCCGCATGAGCGAGGCGGCCAGCCGCTCCCGCATCGGATGCTGGGTGGTGAGCTCGGTCAGTTCGGCGATGAGTTCGGCGCCGCGGCCGAGCCGGATCTCGGCCTCGTAGAGATCCTCCATGGCGGCCAGGCGCAGGCCGTCGAATCGGACCAGCACCGCGTTGACGTCGTCGCCATCGGGCACCCCGATGTCCTGCAGGAACGCGCCGCGCCACAGGTCGAGGGCCTCGCGCAGCAGCCCGGCCCGATGGGCGTCGTCCCCGCCGCGCGCCCGGTCCACGAGCTGTTCGAACCGCACGGCATCCACGGACTCGGGCGCGACCAGCAGCCGGTAGCCGCCCGCCTGCACCTCGATCGAGCCGTCGGGCAGCAGCCGCCGCAGCCGGGAGACCAGGGCCTGCAGGGCGTTCGCCGCGTCGGCGGGCGGCTGCTCACCCCAGATCCAGTCGACCAGCTTCGTCTTCGAGACCGCGCGGCCGGGCTCGAGCGCGAGGGCGATGAGCAGCCCGCGCAGTCGCGCGCCCGGTACCTCGATCGGGGTCCCGTCCTCGGCTCGGATGTCGAGCGGTCCAAGCATCCTGATTTGCACCCGGCCATTCTGCCGCGCGGGCCTGGCGGCCGCCGGTCATGCCCGGCGACGTGGGGACGCGTGCGGGCGGTGCGGGCGCGGGTCACGCGGCGGCGGTGTGCCGAATGACGATGTTGCCCAGGGAGTTCCGCGCGAACACCTGCACGACGTCCTGGGTGCCGGAGGGTGCGACGACCTGCATGTCGTTGCGCACCGAGCCCTTCTGCGTCGCGGTCTCGGTCCGCACCGCGCTGCCCGGCCGGATGCCGATCTCGAGCTCGCCCATCGACGTCTGCAGGCGCAGCACGCCGCGGGTCGCCTCTCCGATGCGGATGTCGCCCTTGGCGACCTTCGCGGTCACCGATCCGAGCGGGCGGTCCACGACGATGTCGCCCAGCGCGAGATCCAGTGCGCACTCACCGAGTTCGCCCACGCCATGGATCTTGCCGACGCCGGCGGTCGCCTTCAGCCGCGACCCCGTCGGCACGTGCACGGTCACCGCGATCGAGGCATTGCCGCCGAACGGGGTGTAGGTCCGCCAGTTCTTCGGCATCCGCACGCTCAGCGTGCCGTCGCTCAACTCGACCACGGTCTGTTCGGCGGCCCGCACATCGGCCTTCTTGGAGGCATCGGCCGCCCGCACCTCGACGACGGTGTCGGCGCGGTCGGAGGCGATGACGGTGACATTGCCGCACAGCACGTCGATGTCGAGGGCGATGGGGGCCGGGGTGGCGAAAGTGGTCATGTCGGAAGCTCCTTCAGCAGGGTGGTGGCCGGTACGGAAACGACTGTCCACGGTCCCGCTGATATCGACCTGACGCCGGCCTGACACGGGTGCTCGTGAAAAAGGCTCGGGATCAGTGACATTCCGGGAATTCGGCCGTAAGGAAGTCATCAGGAAAAACGAATCGATTTGACTTGCCGTGCTGGAGAGGACAATATGGGGTGGTCAGCACCTCGCTAGGCGAGGCTCCTGTACGAATACAGGCCACTGATCCGACGACGTCGAGAGACGCCCAGGGTTAGGACAGATCTCCCCGGATTAAGGGGTGATCCAAAGTGGCTTCCCGCAAGGGGATACGTCGTGCAGTGCCGAAGCTCTGACGAGAGGGGTGCCCGCAATGCCGCTGGTGGCGGCGTTGTTTCCGCCCCTCCCCGGTGCTGGTACCCGTTGATGTGGTCGACGCGCCCGTGCGTCCAGGCGGCAAGGAGGTGAGGGACGAATGAAGTCCGGCGATAGTCCGTATCCGAGTCCGGTTCGAAAACAATCATCGTTCCCGGCTCGCCGCATGCCGACCGGTTCCTGATTTCCCATCGCTCGCCCGACAATTCGGCGATCGTGTATTTCGCATGCCCGAAAAAGGCTGCCACCGGAGAAATCCAACCGATTCGGAAATCTGCGGCGTGCCACTTTCTCCGAGGAGTTTCTGTCATGGCCGTCATCGCGTTCCCGCGCACCCGCAACCCACTGACCGTCCTGTCCGTACTCGGCGACTCCGCCCGCCGAGTACGCGCCCGGCACACCTTGACCGAGTCCGAGCGCGCCAACCTCCGCATCGCCCGCTCCCGGGCCGCCGTGTACACCGCCTCCCTCGGCGGCCACCCCTTCCACGCCTAGACCGGGCGGTCATCTGTCGGCGAGCCGGGCCTTCTTGACCCGGTTGCCGCACGTGTTCATCGAGCACCAGCGGCGGTTCGCGCCGCGGCTGGTGTCGAGGAACAGACCGGCGCAGCCGGGGCCTTCGCAGGCTTTGATCCGGCTGCGGTCGGGGCCGCCGAGTATCCGAATGGCCTCGGCGGCAAGCACTCCCAGGGCGTCGGGTACCGGTGATTTCCCGCTCAGGTGCCAGACCGCGAGTCCGTTGTCGAGCGCGGGCCGCGGCCGTCCCGCGGCCGCGACCCGATTCAGGATCGTCGCGTCACCCGGATGGGGATGCCGGGTGGCGGCGACGGCCGATCCGGCCCGGTAGATCGCTTCCCGCAGGGCGATCGCCTCCCGGAGTTCGGCGGGCGAGACGCCCGGCACGCCGAGACCCGCGGCATCCAGCCAGAGTTCGAGCAGGTCGGGGCTGGACAGCCGCTCGCGAGGCGCCGTGCCGGCCCGGTCGCTCACCGTGGCCGTGAAGCGGAACGCCAGCACCTCGTTGTCGAGCCGGAACAGTTGACGGGCCTCCATCGCCACCACCTTCCATACCGGCATGGACCGCTGCGTGAACCATCTTAGACGGTTCGACATCGAGATCGATTCCCGCCATAATCGAACCGTCTTGGCCGGTTCATGTTGGGAGGTTGTGCGATGGGCGAGGTTGCGGTCATCGGTCTGGGTGCGATGGGGCGGGCGATCGCGCGCAATCTGGTCCGGGCCGGACACGAGGTCGTCGTGTGGAACCGTTCGGCCGGCACCGCGGAAGAGCTCGCGGCCGACGGTGCCCGGCGCGTCGCGTCCGTCGCGGACGCCTTCCGGTGCCCGGTGGTGTTCTCGGTCCTGTCCGACGACACCGCTTGTGCCGAGACCTTTTTCGACTCCGGAGTCCTCGGCGAGGCCCCGCCCGGGGCGATCCACGTCAACGTGGCCACGGTGAGCGTCGAGCTGGCCCGCCGCGCCGCGGCCGAGCATGCCGCGTACGGGATCGGCTATGTCGCCGCCCCGGTGTTCGGCCGGGTCGATGTGGCCGAGGCCGGTGCGCTGAACATCCTCGCCGCGGGCGCGCCCGAGCACGTCGACCGGGTTCAGCCGTTCTTCGACGTCATCGGATCGCGCACCTGGCGGCTGGGCGAACGGCCCGAGCAGGCCAATATCGCCAAGATCCTGGGCAACTACCTGATCGCCTGCGCGATCCAGTCCCTCGGTGAGGCGGTCGGCCTCGCCGACGCGACCGGCACCGACCCGGGCCGGTTCGTCGAACTGCTGACCTCGACGCTCTTTCCCGGACCCGTCTACGCCGGATACGGGTCGATGATCGCCGAGCGCAGATACCAGCCGGCCGGGTTCACCACCGCGCTCGGACGCAAGGATCTCCACCTCGCCCTCGACGCCGCAGTCGGCCAGGCGGTCTCCCTGCCGTTCGGTGAACTGCTCAAAGGTGTTTTCGACCAAGCGATCACCGACGGGCACGCCGCGGACGACTGGGCGGTGATCGCCGAGCAGCAGCCCCGCTGACCCTCACCAGGGCACGGCTCCGGAGTCGTCGAAGAATCCGCCGGTCGGACCGTCGTCGGGCAGCGTCGCGAGGTGAATCGCGATCGCCGCCCCCTGCTGGGGTGTGCGGACGCCCTGGAAACCGTTGAGGTCGGTGGCGGTGTACCCGGGGCAGCCGCAGTTGATCAGGATGTCGGTGTCGCGCAGTTCCTTCGCGTACTGCACGGTGACCGCGTTGAGGAAGGTCTTCGACGCCGAGTAGGCGGCCGAGATCGGGCCGACCTCGGCGCCCGGCGTGGTCTGCAGGGTGAGCGAGCCGACGCTGCTGGACATGTTCACGATTCGCGGCGAGGCCGAGCCGCGCAACATGGGCAGCATCGCGTTGGTGACGCGGAGGACGCCGATCACGTTGGTTTCCACGGCGGCTCGCACGATCGCGGGATCGACCGTGGTGGGCGTCTGCGGCATACCGCCGGTGATCGCGGCATTGTTGACCAGAACGTCGAGTCCTCCGGCGTATTCGGCGATCAGCTCGGCCGCGGCGGCGACACTCGCGTCGTCGTTCACATCGAGCGGCACGCCGAACGCGTCGACCCCGCCCGCACGCAATTTCTCCACCGCGGTCTCGCGCCGTTCCCGATCCCTCGCGCCCACACCGACTTTCCAGCCCAGGGCGCCGAGGCCCGCCGCGATCTCGTATCCGATTCCCTTGTTCGCGCCGGTCACCAGCGCGATCGTCCGTTCTGTCATACCGTCGATCGTGCTGCGGACCCGGGTGGGATTTCCAAGACCGATCGGGTGGACAGCGATACCGTACGGGTATTGATCGTGGTGAGCGCCGGATACGATCACATGGTGGAGACGCGGGAGATGCGCTATTTCGTCGCCGTCGCCGAGGAGTTGCACTTCGGGCGGGCGGCGCAACGGCTCGCGATGGCGCAACCGCCGCTGTCGCGGGCGATCCAGCAACTGGAGCGTCGGCTCGGAGTCGTTCTGCTGCAACGCAATTCACGCGGTATCAGCTTGACCCGGGCCGGGTCGGTGCTGCTGAGGGAGGCCCGGCTCGCCCTCGAAGCGATCGAAGCCGCCGAGCGCCGCACCCGCCGCGCCGCCGACCGAGCCGGTGTGGTGCTGGCGGTCAAGGCGGGATCGTCCAGCGAATTGCTGTCGAAGTTGCTGGACGCCTACGCCGCCGAACCCGGCGCTGTCCCGGTCGAGGTCGTGCTGGTCGGTCCGGGCCAACCGGAAACCCTGCTGCGCAACGGAACTGCCGACGTCGCGCTACTCCACAAGCCCTTTGACACGACGACCGGCTTCGACACCGAGGACCTGCACACCGAACCGCAGGTCGTCGTCCTGCCCGCGGGTCACCCCCTCGCCATCCGCGCCCACCTGTCGATGTCCGAGATCGACGTCCTGACCGACCTCCTGCCCCGCTGGCCCCGCCGAGACGGAACCTACCCGGACGGCCCCGGCCCCCAGATCCGCGACCACACCCAACTGACCCAACTGATCAGACTCGGCCGCGCCTGCGCGGTCATGCCCGAATCGATTCGAGCCCAACTGGGCGAGGGGCATGCCATCGTCCCGGTGCCGGACGCCCCGCCGGTCACGACCGTCATCGCCTGGCCACCCCACAGCCGTTCCAAACCGATCGCCGACCTCGTCCGCACTGCGACCCGCCTCTAGCGAAACATCAACGCGGAACCGCACATTACGCACCCGGTGTGTATTCTTTGCCTGCTGTTTTCCCATTCCATTTCTTCCGCGCCTTTCGAGGGCGCGGTCAGGCGTGCTCGGGAAAGGTGAAATGCGCATCACGGTGTCCGGGAGGAATTTCCGCCGTTCGATATCGATTCTGGCCGGTGTGGCGGCGGTCTGCCTGCTGTTTCCCCAGTTGGTGGCGGGTGCGGCGCCGGCCGAGAATCCTGACGCGCAGCCGGTTCCGGTGCGGCCGGTACTGCCGTTCCCGATTCCGCCGCTGCCCCCGGAATTCGATCCGGGCTTCTACGCCCCGCCTGCCGAGATCATCGCCGACAAGCAGCCGGGCGACATCATCGCGGCGCGGGAAGTGCATCTGGCGTTGTACTCGGTGATTCCGTTCAATATCGATGCCTGGCAATTGTCGTTCCGGTCGACGAACACCCGGGGCGAGCCGATCGCGGCGGTCACGACGGTCATGAAGCCGCGCGGCGACAACGGCGGGCAGCCGCGGCCGCTGCTGTCCTATCAGTTCCCCGAGGACTCGAACGCCAACTACTGCGCGCCGTCGTATGTGCTGCAGCAGGCGTCGATCCCGGGAAACATCACCTCGCAGTACGACATTCCGTTCGAGTTCGTCGCGCCGCTGACCGCGCTGGGCGCGGGGTGGGCGGTCGCCATGCCCGATCACGAGGGCCCGAACTCGGCGTTCGCGGCCGGGCCGCTCGGCGCGCACATCATCCTGGACGGGATTCGCGCGGTGGAGAATTTCGCGCCGATGGGTCTGCCCGGCCGGGAGACCAAGGTCGGTGTGGCCGGATACTCCGGCGGCGCAATCGTTTCCTCACACGTCGCCGAGCTGCACGCGGCCTATGCCCCGGATCTGAACATCGTGGGTGTGGCCACCGGCGGCAACGAACCGGACCTGCGCAAGACCATCGAGTTGGCCAGTAACAATCTCGGGTCGGGCATCGTCTTCAGCGGACTGCTCGGGGTGGCGCGCGAGTATCCGGCACTGGACGCCTATATCCAGCAGTATATGAATCCGTTCGGCCGCGCCATGATTCCGGTCAAGAACGCCCTGTGCCTCTACTCGGCGGGCATCTTCCCGTTCCTCAATATCCAGGGGCTGTTCGATCGCCCGGACCCGCTGCACGATCCGATCCCGAACGAGGTCTTCGACGCCATCCGGCTCGGGCATTCGGTGCCGGACATGCCGGTGTTCTTCTACCAGTCGAATCCCGACTGGCTGGCCCCGGTCGGGCCGGTGAACGCGGTCGTCGATCAGTATTGCCACGACTCGAACGCCCGAATTCAGTATGTGCGCGATCATTTCAGCGAACACGTCACGCTGGAGATCATCGGCATGCCGCGGGTGCTGCTGTGGCTGAAGGACCGCTTCGACGGCGTCCCGGTCCAGCCCGGCTGCGATATCCGCGACGAAGGATCGATGGCGCTCGACCCCGCCACCTGGCCGGTCTGGTTGCAGGGCGCGGGCACCCTGCTGGCCGGAATCGTGCAGTGGCCGATCGGAAGTCGCTGACCCTGCCCCGGGCAGGATTCGAAACTGCGACACCCGCTTGCGCCCTCGGGTCCGGGGGCGCCAGCGGGCGGCGGTCAGGACAGCGTGATGACGGTCAGGGTGCCGTCGGCGTGCTGGGCGCGCAGGCGCTTCTTGTCGAACTTGCCGACGCTGGTCTTCGGGACCTCCTCGATGAAGCACCAGTGTTCGGGCAGCTGCCACTTGGCGAACTTGGGGGCCAGGAAGTCGCGCAGCTCTTCAGGTTTCGCCTCGGAACCTTCGACCAGGACGATGGCCACCAGGGGACGCTCGTCCCACTTGGCGTCGGGGATGCCGATGACGGCGGCCTCGGCCACGGCCGGGTGGCCCATGACGGCGTTCTCCAGATCCACCGACGAGATCCACTCGCCGCCGGACTTGATGACGTCCTTGGAGCGGTCCACCAGGGTGAGGTAGCCGTTGGGGCTGATCTTGCCGACATCGCCGGTGCGCAGCCAGCCGTCGTGGAACTTGTCCGGATCGACCTCCCCGCCCGAGGGCGAGTAGTAGGAGCCGGTGATCCACGGGCCGCGAACCTCCAACTCGCCCAGGGCTTCTCCGTCATTGGGCAGCACGCTGCCGTCGTCGCCGACCAGGCGGGCCTGTACGCCGGCGGGGAAACGGCCCTGGGTGTAGCGGTAGGCCCAGGCCTCGTCACCCTCGGCGCCGGCCGGCGGGTGGCCGACCGAACCCAGCGGGGAGGTCTCGGTCATGCCCCACGCGTGCAGCAGCTTCACGTGGTGGCGCTCCTCGAAGGCCCGCATCATCGACGGCGGCACCGCGGCGCCGCCGACCACACAGGTGCGCAGGTAGGAGATGTCCTGCGGGTGGGCCTGCAGCGCGGCCAGCACGCCGCCCCAAATGGTGGGCACGGCCGCGGCGAAGGTCGGCTTCTCCTGCTCCATCATCTGCAGCAGCGGGGCGGGCTGCAGGAAGCGGTCGGGCATCAGCACATTCGCGCCGGACATGAGCGCGGCGTAGGGGATGCCCCAGGCATTGGCGTGGAACAGCGGCACGATGGCCAGCACGGTGTCCGCGGCGGTGAAGCCCATGCCGTTGGGGGAGATCACCTGCATGGCGTGCAGCCAGTTGGAGCGGTGGGAGTACACGACGCCCTTGGGGTCGCCCGTGGTGCCCGAGGTGTAGCACATGCCGGCCGCGGAACGCTCGTCGATGACCGGGAAGTCATAGGCGTCGGACTGGGCATCGAGCAGCTCGCGGTAGGAGTGCACGGTGACGCCCTCGGGCGCGGTCAGCGCGGCGGCGTCGCCGTTGGCCACGATGACGTGGCGGACCGTCTTCAGGTTCGGCAGATACTGCGCGAACATCGGCAGCAGCGAGCCGTCCACGATGACGACCTGGTCCTCGGCGTGGTTGGCCACGTAGACCAGCTGCTCGGGGAACAGCCGGATGTTCAAGGCGTGCAGCACCGCGCCCATCGCGGGCACCGCGATGTAGGCGACCATGTGCTCGTTGTTGTTCCACATGAACGTGCCGACCCGGTCGCCGACGCCGATGCCCAGGTCACGCAGGGCATTGGCGAGCCGGGCCGCATCCTGGCCGATCTCGCGATAGGTCTGGGTGCGCACGCCGTCGCCGGTCCAGGTGGAGACATGGCTGTCGCCCTGGAAGGTGGAGGCGTAGCGCAGCAGCGTCGCGAGTGACAGCTGCTCGTCCTGCATGGTGCTCAACATTTCCCAACCGCTCCTTGCATGTACTCACCGATGAGTGAACTGGGTCACTGCGGCGAGCCTAGCCGAAATCGGACATGCGCGGTCGGGGCCCCGCACCCGCGCGAAATTCCTCGGGCTGCGGACGGCGAACCCCACCTTCGCCGTCCGCAGCCCGTAGCCGACCCGCCGCCGCCCAACACGGCAACGGTCCGGCACCGCGGTCCTGATCAGCGTCTCGACATGCTTACGCAGCCCCCTGCGGCGGCGCAGAATAGCCAATCACTAACCAGGACAAGTAAATTGGAGCAAGATCCTCCGTGAATATATTGAGTGGGATATCGGGCTGTCCAGTCGAGGACAGAGTCGCAGGTCAGACGATGCTCACTGACCCGGACAGCGGATGGTGAGGGTGATAAGCGAGCGCTCGCTGAGTCGGGAGTCGGTCCTCACTTGCGGCCGTGGCCGAAAATACCGATTCACTGACCGGGGATGTCTTCGTGACCAGCGGGAACGGCTCTACCGTTGCTGATATGCAGCGAGAGCCATCCATTCTGATCATCGGCGCCGGGTTCGCCGGACTGGGCATGGCGCTGGAATTGCGGCGCCATGGTCTGACCAACTTCACCATCCTGGAGAAGGCCGCCGATCTGGGCGGCGTCTGGCGCGAGAACACCTATCCGGGCGCGGCCTGCGATGTGCCGTCGCCGCTGTACTCGTGGTCGTTCGAGCCGAAATCCGATTGGCCCCGGCGCTTCTCGCAGCAGCGCGACATCCACGCCTACATGCGCGCGGTCGCCGAGAAGTACGACCTGCCCGCGAAGATCGAGTTCGGCAGCGAGGTCGTGGACGCGGAATTCGATGAGCCGGGCGGGATCTGGCGGGTGCGGACCGCCGACGGCGTCACCCATATCGCGGATGTGCTCATCCCCGCGGTCGGGCAGCTGTCGCGCCCGGCCCTGCCGAACCTGCCCGGCATCGACTCCTTCACCGGGGCGGCGTTCCACTCGGCCGAATGGGATCACTCGGTCGATCTCACCGGCAAGCGGGTGGCGTGCATCGGCACGGGAGCCAGCGCCATTCAATACATCCCGGCGATCCAGCCGCGCGTCGAGCACCTCACGCTGTTCCAGCGCTCGGCGGCCTGGGTGCTGCCCAAGTTCGACACCGAGTACACGCCGCTGCATCACGCGCTGTTCAAATACGTGCCCGGCACCCGGCTCGCCGAGCGGTTCGCCATCTGGACCTTCTTCGAGGTGATGGCCTTGGCGCTCACCGATGTTCCGGCCATCAAGACGCCGGTGATCGCCATCGCCGACCGGCATCGCGAGAAGCAGGTGCCCGATGAGGCATTGCGCGCCAAGCTGACTCCGGACTACGCGGCGGGCTGCAAGCGCGGACTGTTCTCCAACGAGTACTTCCCGGCGCTGGCGCAGAGCAATGTGACTGTGGAGACCACGGCCATCGAGGCGGTGACGCCCAAGGGAATTCGCACCGCCGACGGCGTGGAACACCCGGTCGACGTGATCGTCTACGGGACCGGGTTCAAGGGGACCGAGTTCCTCGCCCCCATGAATATCTATGGGCTGCACGGACGTAAGCTCGCCGACGAGTGGTCGGGCGAAGGGGCGCGGGCCTTCCTCGGCATGTCGGTGCCGGGCTTCCCCAACCTGTTCATGATGTACGGACCGAACACCAATGTGGGTTCGGGGTCGATCATCTACATGCTGGAGTCGCAGGCCCGCTACATCCGGCAGGTGATCGAGTATCTGGGCGCGCGGCCCGGGCGGTTCCTGGCGGCGCGGCCGGAGGCGGAACAGTCCTGGGACGACTGGCTGCAGCGGCGGTTGAAGGACACCCCGTGGAACTTCTGCTCGAGCTGGTACCGCAACGCGTCGGGCCGGATCACCAACAACTGGCCCGGGGCGACAGCGCTGTTCCGCTGGAAGACAAGCACATTCACGCCCTCGGATTATGACCAGGGGCAGGCCGCGCGGCGCTAGCCGCATAGATCGAACCTATGGCCGCATAGAAAACCGCCGTCTACCTGCTGGGCGGCGGTCGGCGCACGATGAAGTCATGATCACCCAACGCCGCCGCCCCAGTTTCCCCGAGTGGCTCGGCTACACCGTCGGCCGCCCCATGCCCGCCGACCTTCGTGACTGGGTCCTGCGCGATCTCACCGGAAAGCACGCCTACACAAGGCATCTCATCCGGGGCATGGTCCCCTTCCTGCCCATCTTCGCAGCCTTCCTGCTGTTCTTCCCCGGCCCCTTCTGGATTCGCTGCGCCATGACCCTGCTGGCGCTGATCCTTGCCGCCTTCTACTGCGCCGCCTACATGGCCCCCAATCGCGCCCACCGCCTCGCCCAGCACGGCCTCCCCGCCGATCTCGACGCCGCCGGCATCCTCCACGCCACCCCCGCCGAACGCACCCGCTACACCCGTAACCACCCCCACTGACCAGCCCCCACCCCACCCGCGAACAATGAATGCGGTCCCCGCACCCATCACCGGGTAGACTCCCCGACGTCCAGGCCGCCCCCGCGGGACCCGGCCCGTTCAGCCCTCGTAGCTCAGGGGATAGAGCACCGCTCTCCTAAAGCGGGTGTCGCAGGTTCGAATCCTGCCGAGGGCACATTTCGATCATCATGTCCGCGGTCTGATCTGCTGGGCGTTCACCATGAGCACGACGAACCTGACATTCCGGAGTGCTGCGCCGTCGTATTGCTGAGCCGTTGTTCCGAACGGCTCGCATTCGGTACTCGACACCGTAGGGGAGTCAGCCATGTTCATCACGTACGCCGTCATCGGGGTCATACTCGGCGCGATGAGTCTCGCCTCGGCCGTGGCGAAGCTCGCTCGGACCAAGGACATGGTCGAAGGGCTGCACGGCCGGCTCGGCGTTCCGCTGGGGTGGTTCCCGTTCCTGGCCGTGTGCGAGATCGCCGGTGCGGCAGGTCTTATCGGCGGGCTGTGGTATAAGCCGATCGGCATCGCCGCCGCCGTCGGCCTGGTGCTCTATTTTATCGGAGCCGTCGGCGCGCATCTCCGCAAGAACGACGTGAAAGGCGCACCGAGCGCGACCGTCTTCCTCGTTCTCTCGGCGGCGGCGATCGCCTTCCGTGTCGTCGCGGGATGACGGTCGGGGCGTCGCAGCCGGATCGGGCCGAAGTCGGTGGTGGTGCGGGCGGGCCGAAAACTGACTTACGATCATTTCAGAAACTGGTCCGCTGACCACTTCCGCGTGATCTAATGCTGCCCAACTCGGGTGTGGCAACGCCTCGGCGTCCTTGCCGAGGGGCATTCGGGTACGTGGGAGAAGCGATGGTGGACAGTAGTATTCGGCGCGCGGGCGGTTCGGTGGCCGCGTTGGCGGTGGCGGCCGGGTTCGCGGTGTCGATGATTCCGGGTACGGCCTCGGCCGCCTCGGGGACCGTCACCTGGACCGATGGGAACAGCAAGTTCACTCGGACGGTGTCGGATACCAACCCGATCGCGGGCGAGACCGTGACGGTCACGACGATGTTCGAGCGGACCGGGATTCCGGTCGAGTACATCTACTCGATCCAGGACGTGCATCCCGCCTGCCTGACCCCGGTCGCGGGGTCGGCGACGATGGGCGGGGATCAGGTCTCGATCGACACCTCGAACCCGAACTATGTCAGCGCTTCCTTCAGCGTCGTCAAATACCCGGTGTACCCGAACATTTCGCCGAAGTCGCAGACCTTCTCGGTGCAGTACACGGTCGGCGTGAACTGCGCCCGCGACACCGCGCTGCCGACCTCCATGAACTACAACGGTTCGCTCGGCTCGGGCAACTACACCGACAAGGGTCCGGCCATCACCGTGTCCAGCGACGCCACGTCGACCACGACGCTCGCGCCGGTGTCCGGCGTGCAGGTCAACCAGGCCGTCACGCTGCAGGCGAGCGTGTCTCCGGCGGCCGCGGGTGGAACCATCGAATTCAAGGCGGGCGACCAGGTTCTCGGCGACATTCCGGTCGCCGCCAACGGCACCGCGTCGATCGTCTGGACTCCCGGCGCCGCGGGCACCTACACCCTCGGGGCCACCTTCTCCGGCCGCACCGGGGTGGCCGGTTCGACCACCACCCAGTCGGTCACCGTGGCCGCCGCCCCGACGCCCACTCCGACTCCGACCCCCAAGCCCAGCACCGGCTCCTTCGGCGGCTGATCGCCACACCCGGCACGCACCGGCCACGGACCACTTTCGAGTGGTCCGTGGCCGGTCTGCATTCGGGGGAGCATTCGACTGCGGCGATTCGGGTGACCTGGGGAATTCTCGCGAACCATTGTGTCGCAGGCCACAGTTGGATTACTCTCGCCATCCGGGACCAATCAGTTCCACTTTTGTGGCCGGGTGGCAGCCCGGCCGCGGATACGGGGGACCTCGATGACGAGGGCGATCACTTGGCGGCGTGCGGCCGCAACCATCACGGCGGCGATCGCGGTGACCGCGGGTTCGGCGCTGGGGGCCGGACCCGCGGCGGCCGACGAGATCACGCCGGGCACCACGGCGCAGAGTGTTTTCGAATCGACCGGGCCGCACGAGGTTTCGACGGCCGCCAGGGTCGGTCCTTGCCAGCAGTCGCTGGCCGGAATGATCGCGCACCTCACCGTGCTGGTCAGCGGCAATATGGACACGCTGCAGTGCACCGCGGCCTTTCCGTACGGCCTGGATATGCCGGTGGGGGTGAACACCTACTATCCGGCCGACATCGCGTCCATGGGAGCCGCGCCGTTGATCGTGCTCACCGGTGGAATCCTGTCCAACCCGGGCAATTACGACTCGATGGCGCGGTTCTTCACCAGCCACGGGTTCGTGGTGATCGTGCCCTTCGACTTCGTCAACTCGCTGCCGGAGATGCCTACCCTGGGCCTGGCGGCGGCCATCGCGCAGAATCGGGACGCGAATTCGCCGCTGTTCGGCAAGGTCGACCTGTCCCGGACGTTCTTCGCAGGGCATTCCGCCGGCGGTGCGGCCTCGATGCAGGCCGCGGCCCTGTTCCCGCCGATCGCGGGGGCGATCGATCCGAACCTGCGCATCGCCGGAGTGCTCGCCATGGCGCCGGGGCCGGTGGCGGTCGGCGCGCTCGTCGACGTGCCCACCTTCTACCTCACCGGCTACAACGACATTGTGGTGCCCGACTTCGCGTGGGTGCGCTGGTGGCAGTACAACCTGCATCTCAACGCACCGGCCTGGATCGCGGATGCCCGGGGCGTGACGCATTTCGGGCCCGTCGACGGGCCCGAAGGGTTCCGGTCCTCCGGCGCCGCGCTGGCCTGGCTGGAGTACATGGCCTTCGGTGACGACACCGCCGAGCAGTTCTTCGTCGGTCCCGACTGGAAGTTGAAGGACGACAAGAGCTTCTTCAGCGTCGAACGCAACGCGCTCGCCAGTGGATTGGGCTGAGGAACGAAATGCCTTCGAGGGAAATGAGATCGACCATGCGGGCCCGGCGCGCCGCCTGGATCACCGGCCTCGCCGCCGCGGTGATCACCACGCTGCCGCTGGTCTCGCCGCTGGCCTCGGCGACGCCCGAGAGCAACGCCGGCTGCGCCGAGCCTGTCCCGGGGCAACCGCTGCCGCGCGCGAATCCCGAAGCGGTGGGCATGGATTCGGCCGCTGTGAACGATGCGCTGGACTTCGGTACCCGGGCCGGCGGTGTGGCCGTGCAGATCTACCGGCACGGCTGCCTGGTCGGCGACCGCACCCCGACCGGGAACCTGCCGCTGCCGCTGGCCAGCGCCACCAAGGGCGTGGCCGCGACGGTGGTCGGCCGGGCCGTCACCCTGGGGTACTTCGGCGTGGACGATCCGCTGTCGAAGTTCTTCCCGCAGGCCGATCCCGCCCACGCGAATCTCACTGTGCGCCAGGTGCTCACGCAGACCACCGGGCTGCACTTCAGCTGGCCCGCCGACGTCGCCGGGCTGGCCACGGATTCGGTGGAGCAGACCCTGGCCGAGCCCGCCGACCACGCGCCGGACAGCACGTTCCAGTACGCGCAGAACGTGATCGCACTGCTGCCGAAGATCGTCGAGCTCACCACGGGCACCGACTTCCAGGACTTCGCGCAGCGAGAAGTGTTCCAGCCCTTGGGCATCGCCCGCGGCGACTGGATCTGGCTGCGCGACCGCAGCGGCACCACCGCGGTCAACGGCGGGCTCGCCATGCGCCCCGACGACCTGGGCCGCCTCGGCCGCCTCATGCTGCAACAGGGCCGCTGGAACGATCGGCAACTCGTCGACGCCGACTACATCCGCCAGGCCACCACCGGCACCGCCGCCAACCCCGGCTACGGCTTCCTGACCTGGCTCAACTCCGGCGACACCTACCGGGGCACCGAAGTGCCCACCGCCGTCGCCTACAACCGCCCCCAATTCCCCGGCTCCCCCCGCGACCTCTTCTCCTTCGAGGGCGCACTCGGCCAGTTCGTCACCGTCATCCCCAGCCGCGACATGGTCGTCATCCGCATGGGCATCCCCTTGCGCGTCGACCTGTCCAACCCCGTCGGAATGCTCACCGGCAGCGGCAATCCCGACAACAAGGAGCTCTACCAACGCATCGCCCGCGCGATCACCGACCTCCCCGCCGACCCCTACGTCGACCCGTATTCCCTCGAAACCCCGCCCCTGCCGATCGAGTCCCTCGACGACATGGGCAAACTGATCGACCCCGCCAACGCCGCCGCCATCCTCCTGGGCACCGGCCCCTACGCCTCGACGTCCTGCAACATCCTGTGGTGCAACGGAAAACCCGTCCCCGTGGACATCTTCCGCTCAACCCTCGACACCGCCGCCCAACTGGTCGCCGCCCTCCTGTCCCTCGGCAACACCCCGCGCTGACCGCGGATTCGTCTCAGCGGCGGAGCTTTTCGAGACCGTCGCCGGTCAGCTGGTCCAGTGCCGCGGTGCGGCCGGTGACAAGGAGGAGCAGGGCGGTGATGGGGCCGCGGATTTCGGCGCCGGCGCCGTGGTCCAGTCGATGTCGGTGGCGGCGAGGCGGATTCCGTCGAGGCGGTGGGGATTCCAGACGGGCCGGCCGATGCCGGCGGCGCGTTCGGCGGCCGCGGCGGCTGCGTCGAGGGGGAGGGGGTCGAGGGGGAGGGGGTCGAGGGGGCCGGGTATGTCGAGCGGACGCCGGACCCGAGCGTGGCCGCGCCCGCCTTGTGCGCCTGTCCCGGCGCGGGCGCGAGATGGCCGACCACGCCAATGGGATCGCCCGTGCGGTCCAGGACGAATGGGCCGCGCACCTCGGCCCGCGTCGCATGCGCAACCTCCGTGAGGCCCTCGCCGCCCTGCGCGAGATCACCGACCCCTACGCCTGACCGGTCAGGCGGTGCCCAGCGGGTTGAGGACGGCGAAGCGCCATTCGCCGTCCGGCGACCGGCGGGCCACATTGGCGGTGCTGCCGGTCGGCGCGATGCGCGCGCCGTCGGGAGTGTCGATCTCCATGGTCCAGTCGGTGACGAGAAGCGCTGTGTCACCGCCGATGAGGACGTGCCGCCCGGTGTTGGTGAGCCGGCCTCGGGCGGCCACCGTTCCGGAGATCTCCCGCAGCAGGGCGTCCCGTCCGGAGAGGACCGTGCCGGTGGTGGTGCGCATGGTGGCGTCGGGGGCGAACAGGGACAGGACGCCCTCGATGTCGCCGGCGTTGAGGCGGGCCTCGAAAAGGGCGGGCAGATGAGCGGGATCGGTGATCGTTGTCGTCATGCGTCCATCGTCTGCGGGCCGGCCGCGCCGGGCGAGGTGCAAACAGGACATGTCATGGTCGAAAAGGGACTAACCCTCGGGGTAGAAGACGAACAGGGTGCAGCCGACGGTGGTGGTGGGGACGTGCCAGGAACCGGCGGGCGCGTGGAGGAAGGTGCCCGCGGGGTAGTCGCGAGCACCGTCGTTGAAGATGCCGGAGACGACGAAGACCTCTTCCGGGCCCGGCTCGTGGATATCGCGGTGCGGCCATGAGGAATTCGGATCCATTTCCAGCAGGTGGGCGGCGGCGCCGGACGGCCCTTTCCAGAGCGGCCGCGCCCGGATTCCCGGGAAGATCTCGCGCACCGGGGATTCGGCGACGGAGGCGGAGATATAGCCGGGCTGTTCGAGGATCTCGGGATGCATGACCTCCACCGTTCCGTGCGCAGCGGCGGCGAACCAGTGTCTGAAATGACGTCATGGGGTACTTTTCTGCCATGCATCGTGTGGTGGCTCTGGTGCGGCCGGTGCAGTCGACCTTCGAGCTCGGCTGTGCGACAGAGGTATTCGGGACGCACCGCGAGGGTGTGCCGTCGCATTACGAATTCTCGGTGTGCACGGAGACACCGGGCTCGGTGCCGACCACGGCCGGGTACGCGATGGACGTGCCGCACGGGCTTTCGGCACTGGCCGAGGCTGATACCGTCATCATTCCCGGCTGGTTGCCGGTCGAAACGCCGCTCTCCACGCGCGTACGCCATGCCCTGGTGCGGGCGCACGCGCGCGGGGCGCGGCTCGTCACCATCTGTTCCGGGGTATTCGCCCTGGCCCGTACCGGTTTGCTCGACGGTCGATCCGCCACTACCCACTGGGCTCGGGCCGACCGATTGCGGCGCGAATTCCCCAGTGTACGAGTGGAACCCGATGTGCTCTACGTCGATCACGGCGATGTCGCCACCAGCGCGGGCGCGGGCGCGGGGATCGACCTGTGCCTGCACCTGGTCCGCAAGGACCACGGCGCCGCCCATGCCGCGCTGCTCGCCCGGCACATGGTGATGCCACCGCACCGTGAGGGCGGTCAGATGCAGTACGCGCCGTACCCCGCGCCCCCGGACACCCTGGACGGTCTGCTCGCCTGGGCCTCGGCCCGCCTGGGCACGCCGCTCTCGGTGAACGATATGGCCGCGTATCTGAATGTCTCGACTCGAACTCTGGCCCGGCGCTTCGCCGATCAACTCGGCACCAGCCCGGGCGCGTGGCTGCTCGCCCGTCGCATCGCGGCGGCCCGGACCCTGCTGGAGGACACGGATCTGCCGGTGGCGGCCATCGCCACGCGGGTCGGGCTCACCTCGGCGGTCAACCTGCGCCGCCGCTTCCGAACCGGGGTCGGGACGACTCCGGGCGCCTACCGGCGCGCCTTCCGGGTGCCGTGAGCCATCGGCCGGCGGGCACCGGCTCGGCAGACTATTCCGGTCGAGGGGCGGGATCCGTACCGTTAGCTCGAGGGCGGATGCCCGCAATCTGCAGGGGTGGACGAGGAGGTCCCGGGTGGAATCGACACGCGCGCACGGTGGATCGATGGTCGGAGGTGGGCGCGGATGACGCTCGGGTTGATCAGGTCGGTGGGGGAGCGGGCCTATCTGGAGGCGGAGTCGGCTCGGCTGGTGGTGGGGGCGGGGCTGGCCCGGGTCGAATCGCCGACGATCCTGTTGTCGGCGGCCACGGCCATGCTGCGGTACGGGACGCTGGCGGCGGGGCTGCGGTTGTCGGCGGCGCGCTACGGCGCGCGGACGGCGGTGATCGACGAGCTGGGGGAGCTGACTTTCGCCGAGCTCGAGGATCGATCCAATCGGCTGGCCAACGCCTGGCGCGAACGCGGGCTGAAACCGCGTGAGGGCGTGGCGATTCTGGCGCGCAATCATCGCGGGCTGCTCGAAGCGGTCTTCGCGGCCGCCAAGTGCGGGGCCAAGATCATTCTGCTGAACACCGATTTCGCGGGGCCGCAGATTCGCGACGTCGCCACCCGCGAGGGCACCGACCTGCTGGTCTACGACGACGAGTACGCGCACATGCTCGACGAGGTGCATCCGCGGCGCGGCAGCTACCGGGCCTGGACCGAGCAGCCGCGCGAGGACAGCCTCGAATCCCTCATCGCGACAGGATCATCCGCCGCCCCGCCCGCTCCCGGTGCGGAACCGAAGATCATCCTGCTCACCAGCGGCACCACCGGCACCCCGAAGGGCGCGCCCCGCGCGGAGCCGAAATCGCTGCTGTCGCTGGGCGGTCTGCTGTCCAAGGTCCCGTTCCGGGTGAACGAGGTGACCGAGTGCTGTGCGCCCATGTTCCACACGCTCGGCTTCGCCATGGCCATGCTGTCGCTCGGATTCGGTTCCACCGTGGTGATCCGCCGCCGCTTCGACCCCCAGGTCGCCATCGACTCCATGGCCGAACACAAGGCCACCACCGTGATCGCCGTGCCGGTCATGCTCAACCGCATGATCGACCTGGGCGGGCAGGCGCTCACCGGGCACGATCTGTCGGCGCTGCGCATCATCTTCGTGGCGGGATCGCAACTGGGTGCGCAGCTCTGCCGCGAGGTGACCGCGGCCTTCGGGCCGGTCGTCTACAACCTGTACGGGTCGACCGAGGTCGCCTACGCCACCATCGCCACCCCGGAGGATCTGGCCGCAGAGCCCGGCTGCGTGGGCAGACCGGTGCTGGGCGCGCGGGTGCGGATCCTCGACGACCGGGGCCGCGCGGTGCCCAACGGCGCGACCGGCCGCATCTTCGTGGGCAACAGCATCCAGTTCGAGGGCTATACCGGCGGCGGCCACAAGGAGATCATCGGCGGCCTCATGTCCTCCGGAGATGTCGGCCACTTCGACGGCGAGGGCAGGCTTTTCATCGACGGCCGCGATGACGACATGATCGTCTCCGGCGGCGAGAACGTCTTCCCGATCGAGGTCGAGGAGCTGCTCTACACCCATCCGGCGGTGCGCGAGGCGGCCGTCATCGGCGTGGCCGATGAGCAGTTCGGCGCGCGGCTCAAGGCCTTCGTGGTGGTCCACGACGGGCACACGTTCACCGAGGCGGAAGTCCGGGAGTTCGTGAAGTCGAACCTGGCCCGCTACAAGGTTCCCCGCGAAGTGGTCTTCCTCGACGAACTCCCGCGCAACCCCACCGGCAAGGTGCTCAAGCGCAAACTCCAGGAGGTCTGAGCACTACTGCGCGAGCTTGGCGAGCAGGGCTGCGAACTCGGCGCGCGACAGGAAGCCGTCGCCGTCGAGATCGGCTGCCACCAGCAGGCTTTCGGCCGATTCGTCGGTCAGCCCGGGGCAGGTGCGCAGCAGTGACTCCAGCTCGTCGAGCTCGATCAGCTCGTTATGGTTGACGTCGAAGGTGTCGAAAGCGGCGTCGGCGTCGGTGATCTCGGGATCACGGCCCAGCCGCGCCGCCTCGAACTCGGCCCGCGAGATCAGCCAGTCCCCGTCGGTGTCGGCCGCCGCGACCAGCCGCTCGACCGCCTCGGCATCGATGTCCAACCCGAGCGCGGTGATCCCGGCCAGGATGTCGTCGGCGGAGATCTGCCCGTCCCCGTCGCGGTCCCACAGGTCGAAGGTGTCGGCGGGCTGCTCGCTGGCCACGGGTGCTCCTCGGTGCTGAACATATTGGTGCCGACTGCATTCGACCCCACCTCGAGCGGGTCGGTCAAGCCGGAGACTCCACTGTGCACCCGCCCCCGGCGGCCGTATGCTGAGCACCGCGCGATACGCGGTGAAGCAGGGGAGGGCAGGTGCCCGGGGAAGGCGATCTCGGCCACTACCGACTGGTCAAATTGCTCGGCCGGGGCGGCATGGGGCAGGTGTGGCTGGCCGAGGACACTCGCCTGGAACGCGAGGTGGCGCTGAAACTCCTCCCCGTCGAGCTGGCCGCCGATGAGGACTATCGCCGCCGCTTCGAACGCGAAGCCCGGCTGGCCGCCCGCCTGCGCGGGCCACATGTGGTGCCCATCCACGCATTCGGTGAGTCGGCTTCGCCGCACAGCGGTGTCTCGGCGGCGCGAATGCCCGGGGTCGGTCCTGAGCCTCTGAGCGCCGCCCCGTCGCCGAGCGTGACACCGCCCGGTTCGGTTCCGCAGGGTGGAATGCCAGCGGGCGCAACGCATTCACCCGGCATGATGGCGCACGAAGACGCCGCGTCCGCGGTCATGCCTCCACCTGGTGTGCTACCACGGCCCGGCGTGCCGCGCGGTGGAGTATCCGTGAGTGGACCGTTCGGCGTTACTTCCATGACCGCAGCATCGCCCGCGGGTGGAATGGCCATGGACAGGGTGGATTACGTCTCGCCGCATTCGTATTCGCAAGCGGGAACCGGCTACTCCACCGGGACGGTCCCGCCGATGGAGAAGCCGCGGGTTCGGCCGTGGCAGCCGGTGTGGTGGGTGGTGCTGGGACTGCTGGTCCTGCTGTTCGGGCTCTTGGCGATCGCGACCGTCCTGATGTCGCTGGATCGAGCCTTCGACGGCATGGGCGAGACGGTGGTCGCGTGGTTCATGTTCGTAGCACCGTTCGCGCTGTTCGTCTGGCTGGTCGTCCGGGAGGTAAAGAAGTTCCGGGCCGAACGGCGTCGTTGGCGGGAAGCCGGTGCACGGTGAACGCGGTTCGGCGCGACCGGGTTTCGGTCGCGCCGAACGGTGTTCTCAGGCGCTCAGCAGTTGCGGAGTTCCGGGCTCTGGTTGAGCAGCTGGGCGCGGGTGGAGATGAAGGTGCTGTAGGTGTCGTTGCCGACCGAGGAGAGCGGGAACGCCGCTACCCGGTGGCAGTTCTGGAAGGCGAGCTTGATGCCGAAGTGGCGTTCCAAGCCGCCGCGGATGGCGTCGGAGGCCATGGCGCGCAGGAGCTGGCCGCGAGCGGTCTCATCCGGTGGCGCGATGGTGTTGTCGGCGAATTCCGCCGTGCCGGAACGCAGATCGGCGGCTACCCGGCTGACGACCTCGTAGGCGTAGGGCAGCGAATTGCGGACGCATTCGACGAACTCTGCGTCGCTGACTTCACCGCGTTCAGCGCGCTCGAGTAGTGCGGTGGGTACGTCGAGTGACATATCGCTCTCCTCATGGGATGGCGGAAGGTGTCAGCCGATTGTAGACGGAAACGGTTGTCAATAAGTCTGGATTCGCAGTGAAAGTGCCCGTTCCAGAGCATTTTTCGCATCCGCCGACAGGGTGCGCACCAGCTCGCCCGCCGGTAGCTCGGGTGCCAGCGAATGCGCCTGACCTGCCCAGAGATTCACCGCGTCGGCGTTGCCCTCCGTCCGTGCGGCGGCCCGCAAAGGTCCGGTCGCGTAATGGATCTCGGGGTAGGCGGCGGGTGCGTCCGGGTGCTCGACCATGAATCGGTTGCGCAGCCCGCGGGCTCGCCGCCCGGTGAAGGCGCGGGTGAGCATGGTGGGTGTGTCCTCGGTGATGGCCGCCCGGATCAGCGGTGCGGTCCCGGCTTCGGGGCAGCGCAGGAACGCGGTGCCGATCTGGGCCGCCGCCGCACCCGCGGCCAGCACCCCGGCGACGGCCTGCCCGGTGGTGATTCCGCCGGCCGCGACGATCGGCACCGACACCGCCGCGCGCAGCAGCTGGACCAGGGTCAGCAGCCCGAGCGCGTCGACGAGATCATCGGCCGGGTCGTCGGCGAACGTCCCGCGATGCCCGCCCGCTTCGGTGCCCTGTGCGACGAGCACGTCCGCGCCCGCCTCGACGGCCTGCCGGGCCTCGGCCACGGTCGTGACGGTCACCCACATCTCGGACCCGACCGCGTGCAGTCGCGCGATCTCGGCGGCCGAGGGGCAGCCGAAGGTGCTCGACACCACCGCGACCGGGTCGGCGACCAGCAGGTCGAGCTTGGCGTCCCAGTCGTCGGTGTCGTGCTTGGCGTCGCCGACGGGGAACTCGCGGGACAGCTCCTCTATATAAGGAGAGAACCGAGCGGTCGGACTGGGCTCGGAAGGGTAGAACAGATTGACCCCGAAGGCGCGCGTGGTCAGCGCCCGGGTGGCCTTGATGCGTACACCCAGTTCACTCGCGGGCAAATATCCGGCCGCCAAGAACCCCAGCCCGCCCGCCTCGCAGACGGCGGCGGCCAGTTCCGGTGTGGACGGGCCCCCGGCCATGGGGGCAAGAACGATCGGCGTACCCAACTCGTCGAGAACCATGTCACAAGTGTGCCCCTCGAGTTACCTTTTGTGATCAAGGGTTCGAGTACCCGACCTGGCGTTATCGCACAAAAGGTTGCGGAATGGTCACGGACGAGTACAGTTTCCATCACAGCGATGCCGAATCGTTACCGGACCCACCGAACGCTAGGACTTGCAGTGCCGCACCACCGAACGACCGCGAACTCCGTAACTGTCATGGATTTGCTTGGTGATTCCGGTGCCGGTCGCACTGGCGCCACGTCTCGCAGACGTCACCGGGCCGAACCGTCCACCACCGATCGCGTGAAGACCGTCGCGGGTGTGGCCGTCGCCGCGGGTGCCCTCATCGGCACCGCGACGCAGCTGGTCCCCGCCCTCGCGCACGCCGCACCGCTCCTACCCGGTCATGACGAGAAACCGGCCGCCCCGGTCGCCGAGGCCGCCTCCGACTCCGCGGTCATGCTCAAAGAGGCCAAGCCGGACGTCGCCCCCGTCGCGCAGGCCGCGACCCAGGCCAAGGACGTCGCCGCCACCCCCAGCCCCGATCCCGCCCCGTTCGGCCTGCAGAACCTGCCGCCGGAGGTCTCCGCTCCGCTGCAGCAGGCCGAGCAGACCCTCAAGACCCTGCAGCAGCAGCTGAATCCCGGGCCGAACGTGGTCAAGCCGGTCGACGGTCAGCTCACCTCCGGCTTCGGAATGCGCTGGGGCGCGATGCATTACGGCATCGACTTCGCCGATCCGATCGGCACCCCGATCCACTCCGTCATGGGCGGCACGGTCATCTCGGCCGGCCCCGCCTCGGGCTTCGGCCTCTGGGTGCGTGTCAAGCAGGACGACGGCACCACCGCGGTCTACGGCCACGTCAACGACATGTACGTGACCGTCGGCCAGCGTGTGAACACCGGCGATGTCATCGCCTCCGTGGGCAACCGCGGCAACTCGACAGGTCCCCATCTGCACCTCGAGATCTGGGACGCCGCAGACAACAAGATGGATCCGCTGCCATGGCTAGCCAGCAAGGGCGTTCTCATGCAGCAGCAGTGGGGACCGGACCAGTAGAGCGTTCACCGCTGCCCGCGGCCGGACGATTTCCGGACCGGCGACCGCCGGTGGGCGCGGTGACGACACTGGACGATCTCTTCGACCCGGCCTCGCTGCCCGGCCGCTCCTACGCCGTGCTCGTAGCGCACCCGCGCTCGACCGTGCTCGAGGTGGCCGAGCGGCTGACCGTGCCGCCCCGGGTGGCCGAATCCGCCCTCGAGGCGCTGTGTCACCTCGAGGCCGCGGTCCGGCTCACCGACGGCAAGGGTGTGGTGCGTTTCGACGCGCACGCCCCGGAAGCCCTGTCGGAGGCCGAGACTCGCCGCCGCAACCAGGACATGCTGCGCATGCAGTCGGCGGCGGCGCGGCTGGGCGAGACCTTCCGCTCGGTGCGTCGCACCGCCGACGCCGACGGCGCGGTGGTGGCGGTCTACGAACGCCGCCAGCTGCTGGCCGATTTCGAGGACCTGCAGCACACCGCGCACGCCTGCGTGAAGGTGGTCGAGCGCGGCCCGTTCCTCTCCGACGTGGAGACCGAGGAGCGGATGTTCGAGCTCAAGTCCTCGCGCATTCAGGCGGGCATCGACTACCGGACCCTGTACCAGGAGACCATCTACCAGGACCCGGAGCGGCTGCGGCACGTGCTCGCGACCAATGCGGTTGGTGCGCAGGCGCGTACGCTGCCCGATCCGCCCATGAAGCTGATCGTCGCCGACGATCGGCGCGCGGTGCTGGTGCTGCACACCGACGAACGCCGCGGCGACCCCATGGGCGTGCGCGTCGGCCCGTCGCCCACCTTGGACCTGCTGGTCAAGACGTTCGACGCGCTGTGGCTCATGTCCACGCCGATCTCGGTGAACCCGGCCGAGGCCCTCGACGAGCGTGACAAGGCGATCCTGACGCTGATGAGCATGGGCGCGACCGACGACACCATCGCGCGCCGGCTCGGCCTCTCGCGCCGGACCGTGGTGCGCCGGACCGCGAGCCTGCTCGAACGCCTCGGCGCCAGCACCCGCTTCCAGGCGGGAGTGCAGGCCACACGCCGCGGCTGGCTCTGAATCGCCGGTCGATCCGCCGCCGCGTCGCGGTGGAATCGGCCCTGAATTGTGGTGTATTTCACTCGCGTTGATGAAGCTGCAACGCGACGGCGCTCTCGCGCCGATGGGTGAGTGAACAGAGATCGTGCGGGAATTCCCGCCGATGCGCCCGTATAGGATTGCTCAGACCGCCCCCACAACTGACGGCATGCGCTCGCGCCGTCGGCTGGATGCCGAATTCGCTTCGGCCGAGCGGGACCTGATGAACGCGAGAGGTGAAGACACTCGAATGGATACTGCCCGCCGTTCAGCTCGTGGTAGCCGTCGCCGCCGGTCCGGCAGCCTGCTCTTCGGGCAGCTGCTGACGGCCTCGGTCGAGGCCGCGGCCGATGCGGTGGCGATCCGTTTCAACCCCACCGGCGCTCCCGCCGACCAGCGGGAACTCACCTATCGCGAACTCGACGAGACCTCCTCGCGGCTGGCGCGCGAGCTCATCGAACGCGGCATCGGCCCGGGTGACGTGGTCGCCATCGGGATCAGCCGCTCGATCGAATCGGTGCTCGCGGTCTGGGCCATCGCCAAGGCGGGCGCGGCCTACGTGCCGGTCGACCCGAAGTATCCGGCCGATCGCATCGACTACCTGCTGACCGACTCGGGCGCGGTGCTCGGTGTGACCACTTCGCAGCACCGCGAGGCGCTGGGCGACGGCGTCACCTGGCTGGAACTCGACGAGCCGGGGAACGCGGCCCGCATCGAGGCCCGGCCCGCGCACCCCATCTCCTACGCGGACCGGGTGCGTCCGCTGACCGAGCAGCATCCGGCCTACCTCATCTACACCTCGGGCTCGACCGGCCGCCCGAAGGGCGTCGTCGTCACGCACACCGGTCTGGCCGCGCTGGTCGCCGCCGAGCGCGAGCACTACGGCGTCGAGCGGGATTCGCGGGTGCTGCACGTGTGCTCGCCGAACTTCGACGTCTCGGTGCTGGAACTGCTGCTCGCCTTCTCCTCGGGCGCGACCCTGGTGGTGTCGCCGCCGACCGTCTTCGGCGGGCACGACCTGGCCGAACTGCTGCGGCGCGAACGCGTCTCGCACATGCTGATCACCCCCGCCGCGCTGGAGTCGGTCGAGGCGAGCGGCCTGGACGAGCTGCGCGTCGTGGTGGTGGCCGGTGACAAGTTCGGTCCGGAACTGGTCGCGCGCTGGGCGGTCCCGGGGCGGGCCTTCTACAACGGCTACGGTCCGACCGAGGCCACCATCCTCGCCACCAGCTCGGCGGCGATGGTGCCGGGCGAACCCATCACCATCGGCACCGCGATCCCGGGCGTCGGCGCGTTCGTGCTCGACACCCGGCTGCGGCCGGTGCCCGCGGGCGTCATCGGCGAGCTGTACCTCGCGGGTCCCGCTCTCGCGCAGGGCTATCTGGGCCGTCCGGGCCTGACCGCGGAACGCTTCGTGGCCAGCCCCTTCGCCGGGGCCGACAATCCGGGCGCTCGCCTGTACCGGACCGGCGACCTGGTGCGGTACGGCCGCGAGGACGGCGTCATCGAATACCTGGGTCGCTCCGACTTCCAGGTGAAGATCCGCGGCTTCCGCATCGAACTGGGCGAGATCGACAACGCCCTCACCGCGCACCCGGACATCGATTTCGCGGTGACCCTCGGCAAGACCCTGCCCTCGGGCGCGACCGCGCTGGTCGCCTATGTCCTGCCGACCCCGGGCCACACCGTCGACACCGCCGCGGTCGCCGAGGAGCTCGGGCGCAGCCTGCCCGCGCACATGGTGCCCTCGGCCCTCATGGTGCTCGACCACCTGCCGCTGACCTCCAACGGCAAGCTCGACCGCGCCGCGCTGCCCGAGCCGGAGTTCCCGGCAACCACCTCGCGACCGCCGTCGGGTCCGGTGGAAACCCAACTGGCGCAACTGTTCGCGGACCTGTTGCGGGCCGAAGAGGTCGGCGCGGACGACTCGTTCTTCGCCATCGGCGGCGACTCCATCCTGTCGATCCAGCTGGTGTCGCGGGCGCGCGCGGCGGGCATCGTCTTCACCCCGCAGGACGTGTTCGAGCAGCGGACCGTGGCCGGGCTGGCCAAGGTGGCCGTGGTCGGCGACGACACCCAGATCGTGAAGCTCGAGGAGCTGCCCGGCGGCGGCATCGGCGAGATCCCGCTGACCCCGGTGCTGGCCGAATACCTGGCCGACGGTGTGTCGGAACGCTTTTCGCAGACCATGGTGCTGGGGCTGCCGGAAGGTATCGACCGCACCGGTATCGCGGACACCCTGAACGCCGTCCTGACCCACCACGATGTGCTGCGGTCCCGGCTGCAGCGCGACGGTGACACCTGGTCGCTGCAGGTGCCCCCGGCCGCGGGCGTGGACGCGAACGCGCTGATCGCCGAGGTCGAGCTGCCCGCCGGTGTCGAGGGTGCGGAACTGGCCCGACTGGGCAGCGCCGCAATGGATTCCACCCTGGCCGCGCTGGACCCGATCGGCGGCCGCATGGTCGCGGTCACCTGGCTGCGCCGCCCCGACGCGGCCGATGTGCTGCTCGTCGCCGCGCACCACTACGTGATCGACGGCGTCTCCTGGCGCATCCTCATCTCGGATCTGGTGCTGGCCTGGGTGCAGCGCGCGGCCGGACAGCGCCCGGCGCTCCCGGGCGTCGGCACCTCGTTCCGGCGCTGGGCCCACGCCCTGGCCGAGGTCGCGACCGAGGACGCGCGTCGCGGCGAGCTCGACTACTGGCGTCGCGCGCTCACCTCGCCGGACCCGCTGCTGGGCGCCCGCGCCCTGGACAAGTCGGTCGACACCTATGCGACGGTGCGCCGCTTCAGCATTCAGGTGCCCACGGAGGTCACCGAGGCCGTGCTCACCGAGGTGCCCGCGCTCTACCGCGGCGGCGTGAACGACGGCCTGCTGGCCGCGCTCGCGCTGGCGGTGCGGTCGTGGCGGGATCGCCGCGGCGTCGACGCGCCCGTCACCCGGGTCCGCATGGAGGGCCACGGTCGCGAGGAGAGCGTCGTTCCGGGCGCGGACATCACCCGCACCATCGGCTGGTTCACCACCGTCTACCCGGTCGCCCTGGATCTGACCGGCTTCGACACCGCGGCGGCGCTGGAGGGTGGCGCGATCACCGCGGCGGTGCTGCGTTCGGTGAAGGAACAGCTGTTGGCCATGCCCGACAAGGGAATCGGCTTCGGCATGCTGCGTCACCTCGATGCGGCGAGCGCCGGTGAGCTGACGGGCCGGGTGGCCCAGATCGGCTTCAACTACCTGGGCCGGATCTCGACCGGCGAGATCGCCGAAGCTCCGGCGGGCGCGGGCTGGCTGCCCACCGACGCGCTCGGCGAGCTCGAGGTGGATCAGGACCTCGCGATGCCGGTGAGCACCGTCGTCGACATCAATGCCATCGTCACCGACGGCGAGGCGGGACCCCGCATGTCGGTGTCGTTCCAGTACGCCGCCGAGATCCTGGACGAGGCCGCGGTGCGCGAGCTGGCGCAGGACTGGGTGGCCGCGCTCGGCGCGGTCGCCCGCCACGTGAAGGACCCGGCCGCAGGCGGTTTGACGCCCTCGGACGTGCCGCTGGTGCGTGCCACCCAGGTCGAGCTCGACTCCTGGCGGCGCGAATACCCGGGCCTGTCGGACGTGCTGCCGCTCTCGCCGCTGGCCTCGGGTTTGTACTTCCACACCCTCATGACCGCCGGTGCGGCCGACGATTACGTCACCCAGTTCGCGCTCGAGCTCGCGGGCACGGTCGATCTCGAGCGCATGCGCCGCGCGGCGCGCGCCATCCTGGATCGGCACGCCGCGCTGCGGGCGGCCTTCGTGCCCGCGGCCGACGGGACGCCGGTGCAGGTCGTGGTCGACGGGCTGGAAGCACCGTGGCAGGTCATCGACGACGTGGCCGACGCGGATGTGCCGACCCTGCTCGAACAGGATCAGCGCACCCGATTCGATCCGGCCGTCGCGCCCCTCATTCGATTCACGGTGTACCGCACGGTGTCCGGGCGCATCCACTTCGTGCTGACCACGCACCACCTGCTCTTCGACGGCTGGTCGCTGCCGCTGTTGATGAAGGATCTGCTGATCTCCTATGCGATGCACGGGGATTCGTCGTTGCTGCCGCCGGTGCGGCCCTACCGCGACTACCTGACGTGGCTCTCGCGCCAGGACCGTGACGCCACCCTGGAGAAGTGGCGGACGACCCTGACCGGCGCGCTGCCCACCCTCGTCGAGAACGTGCTGACGCGCCCCGCCGACCCCGAGATCGGTTACGGCGAAATCGAATTCGAGCTCTCCGAGGCCGAGACCGCGGCCGTCACGGCCTTCGCGGCCGGGTCCGAGGTCACCGTCAACACCGTGGTGCAGGCGTCCTGGGCGCTCATTCTGTCCGCGCTGACCGACCGCGACGACGTGGTCTTCGGCGCGGTGGTCTCGGGCCGCCCGCCGCAGCTGGACGGCGTCGACGACATGATCGGCCTGTTCACCAACACCATTCCGGTGCGGGTGCGCTTCGACGAAGACTGGACCGTGCGGGATCTGCTGGGCCGGGTGCAGGCCGAGCAGGCTGGTCTGCTCGAGCACCACTACCTGGGGCTGGCCGAGGTGCAGAGCGCGGCCGGGATCGGCGCGGCGTTCGACTCGCTGGTCGCCTACGAGTCCTATCCGGTCGACGCCGAGGGGCTGCAGGCCGCCGGCGGCGCCATCGACGGCCTCGAGGTGGCCGGGATCAAGGGCGTGACCTTCACCCACTACCCGGTGACCGTCGTGGTGGAATCCGGTGCGCGCCTGCGCTTCAAGATCTGGCACCGCCGCGACGCCGTGTCCGGCTCGACGGCCGAATCGCTGGCCGCCCTGCTGCGCGCGCTCGTCGGCCGCTTCGTCGGCGCATCGCCGGATGCGGTTGCCGCACAGTCGAACTGGTGGCTGTCGGGTGCGCCCGCCGGTCGCCTGGAGTTGCCCGCCGACCGCCCGCGCCCGGCCACGCCGTCGCGCCGCGGCAACGAGCTGCACTTCGATCTCTACCCCGAGGTGCACTCGGCGCTGGATCGTCTGGCGCAGCGACATGATTCGAGCGTGTTCACCGTCGTGCGCGCGGCCTTCGCGGTGCTGCTGTCGCGTCTGTCGGGCGGGACCCGGGAGATCGCCATGGGCGCGGTGTCTTCCGATCGCCCTGCGGCCCTCGCCGTTTCGCCCGCCGACGCGATCGTGCTGCGCACCGAGGTGGATCCGGGCAGCACCTTCGCCGCGCTGCTCGACCGGGTGGGGAGCGCCGACGCCGAGGCGTTCGGCCGTCCCGGCGGTGCGTCGGAGCGACTGTCCGGCATTCTCGACGCGATCCGCGGCGCGGCGGGTCAGCCGCCGTTCCAGGTGCTGATCACCGCCGGAAACCCGGGCTACGGCAACGGGGTCGCGCAGGTCGACCTGCAACTCGACGTGACCGACCGGCCCGCCGCCACCGGCGTCGCGCTGACCTTCACCTACGCCACCGATCTGTTCGAACCGGCGACCGTGCAGGACTTCGCCGATCGCCTGACCCGGCTGCTCACCGCCGTCGCGGCGGACGAGAACGCGGTGGTCGGCGATATCGACATCTACGCCCCGGGCGAGCGCGATCTCGTTCTGCACGAGTGGAATTCGCCCGGCGCGCCGGTGCCGGACGTGACCCTCGTCGATCTGATCGCGGCGCGCGCCGCGCAGCATCCCGAAGCCACGGCGGTCCGCTTCGGTGACGCCACGCTCACCTTCAGCGAGCTCATGCGGCAGGCCAACCGGGTGGCGCGCGGGCTCATCGCCGCGGGCGCGGGACCGGAATCGCTGGTGGCCGTGGCGGTTCCGCGGACCGAGCAGCTGCCGGTGGCGCTGCTGTCGGTGCTGGTCGCGGGCGCGGGCTACCTGCCGATCGACACCGCCTACCCGGCGCAGCGGCTGGAGTTCATGCTGGGCGATTCCCGCCCGGTCGCCATTCTGACCACCGCCGCCGAACGGGACGCGGTGCCCGCCGGGGACATTCCGGTGGTGCTGCTGGACGAGCCGACCGGCTACTCGGCCGCCCCGGTCTCCAACGCCGAGCGCCGTGCGCCGCTGCGCTCGGACCAGCTGGCCTACGTCATCTACACCTCCGGCTCGACCGGTGTGCCCAAGGGCGTCGGCGTCACCCACCGCAATGTGGTGGAGCTGTTCGCGAACACCCAGGCGCACTTCGACTTCGACGACCACGACGTGTGGACGCTGTTCCACTCCTTCGCCTTCGACTTCTCGGTGTGGGAACTGTGGTGCGCGCTGGCCAACGGCGGCGCGGTGGTGGTGGTCGACCACCTCACCTCGCGGTCGCCGGAGCAGTTCCGCGAGTTGCTGATTCGCGAGCGGGTGACGGTCCTCAACCAGACGCCGTCGGCGTTCTACCAGCTCGTCGAGGCCGATCGGGCCGCGGCGGGCGCGAGCGACCCCTCCGGCTGGGGTGAGTTGGCGCTGCGCTACGTCGTATTCGGCGGTGAGGCACTGGATCTGCGCCAGCTGCGCCGCTGGTACGACCGGCATCCCGCGGACGCGCCGCGCCTGGTGAACATGTACGGCATCACCGAGACCACGGTGCACGTGTCGTTCCTGGCGCTGGACGAGGAGCTGGCCGAGCAGCCGAGCAGCATGATCGGCCGCGCGCTGCCGGGCCTGAGCGCGCGCGTGCTCGACCAGCGGCTGCACCCGGCCCCGGTCGGGGTCGCGGGCGAGATCTATGTCGACGGCGCGCAGCTCTCGCGCGGTTACCTGGGCCGCCCGAGCCTGACGGCCGCGCGCTTCGTGGCCAACCCGTTCGGCCCGCCCGGTTCGCGCATGTACCGCGCCGGTGACGTCGGCCGCTGGGTCGGTTTCGGCGGCGAGGCCAATCTCGAGTACGCGGGCCGCAGCGACCAGCAGGTGCAGCTGCGCGGCTTCCGCATCGAACTCGGCGAGATCGAGTCGGCGCTGCTACGCCTGCCCGGCATCAGCCAGGCGGTCGCGCTGGTGCGCACCGACCACGGCGTGGATCAGCTGGTCGGATATGTGGTGCCCGAGGCCGACACCCTCGTCGATCCGGCGGAGATGAAGGCCGCGCTCGGCGAATTCCTCACCGCCTACATGGTTCCCGACGCCCTCGTGGCCCTGGACGTGCTGCCGCTCACCCCGAACGGCAAGCTGGACCGCAAGGCGCTGCCCGCGCCGGAGACCGTCAGCTCCGTCGAGTTCCGCGCACCCCGCACCGAGACCGAACGCGTGGTGGCCGCCGAGTTCGCGGCCCTGCTGGGCGCGGCCGAGGTCGGCGTGGACGACGACTTCTTCGCCCTCGGCGGCAATTCGCTGCTGGCCACCCGCGCGGTGGCACGCATCAACGAGGCCCTGGGCGCGAATCTCGCGGTGCGCGAACTGTTCGAGGCGTCCACGGTCGAGGCGCTGGCCGCCCGCGTGGTGACCGGTGCGGCCGGGAACCGCCCGGCGCTGGTGGCGGGCGAGCGGCCTGCGCACGTGCCGCTGTCGCTGGCCCAGCAGCGCATGTGGATCCTCAACCAGCTCGATCCCGAATCGCCCGCCTACAACATCCCACTGGCGCTGCGGCTTTCGGGCACCCTCGACATCGCGGCGCTGCGCCGGGCGGTGCTGGACCTGCTCGAGCGTCACGAGTCGCTGCGCACCCGCTACCCGGTGGACGCGGAAGGCATTGCCTACCAGGAGATCCTGCCGGTCGAGCAGGTGCTGCCCAATGGGCTCGAGGTCGGGCCGCGGGCCGACGCGCTGCAACGCATGACCGCGGTGCTCACCGGCGGATTCGATGTCACCGCACAGGTTCCCATCCGGGCGCTGCTGTGCACCGACGGCGACGGCGGGACCGAGCATTACCTGGTCGTGGTGGTGCACCACATCACCGCCGACGCCGCGTCGCTGCCGCCGCTGGCCCGCGACCTGATGATGGCGTACGTGGCTCGCTCCCAGGGTGTTCCGCCCGCGTGGACGCCGCTGCCGGTGCAGTACGCCGACTTCGCGCTCTGGCAGCACGAGGTCATCGGCACCGACGACGACGAGAATTCGGTCGCCGCGGCGCAATTGGCGTTCTGGCGGGATCGGCTCGACGGCGCGGGGACCACCCTCGGCCTGCCGCTGGACCGGCCCCGGCCGGCGGTGCGGACCATGGAGGGCGGCGCGACCACCTTCACGGTGCCCGCCGAGGTGCACGAGGGGCTGAATCGCATTGCCCGCGAGCACAATGCCTCGCTGTTCATGGTGGTGCACGCCGCACTGGCCGCGCTGCTCGCGCGGCTCTCGGGCGGGCGGGACGTCACCATCGGCACGCCCATCGCGGGCCGCGGCGAACGCGTCCTCGACGATGTGGTCGGCATGTTCGTGAACACCCTCGCGCTGCGCACGGCGGTCGATTCGGCGGCGTCGTTCGGCGAGCTCGTCGACACCGCCCGCGAGACCGACCTGGCCGCCTACGGCAACGCGGACATCCCGTTCGAGCGGGTGGTCGAGGCGGTCGCCCCGGATCGCGGTGCCCAGGGCCAGGATTCGCTGTTCCAGGTGGTGCTGTCGTTCCAGAACACCGAGCAGGCCGGGCTGGAGCTGCCCGGGCTGTCGGTCACCGCGCTCGACACCGGGGCGGTCTCGGCCAAGTTCGATCTGCAGGTCACCATCGACCCGCGGCTGTCGGAGCAGGACGGCACCGTCGGCGAGCTCGTGGGCGCGCTCACCTACGCCTCCGACATCTTCGACGAGGCCACCATCCGCACCTTCGGCGAACGGCTGACGCGGGTGCTGACCGCGGTGGCCGCCGATCCGCGCGGCCGTGTCGGGGACATCGAACTCGGTGGCGCGCAGGCGCGTCCGCAGGCCGCCGCGCCGGTCGCCCAGACCGCGGCCGTCACCCGCGGCACCCAGCTGCCGCAGTTGCTGACCGCGGCGGTGGAGGACGATCCGGACGGTCCCGCCCTGGTGTGGGGCGACGGTGCGCTGTCGTATCAGGAACTCGACGCTCGCTCTTCGCGTTTGGCGCGGGTGCTCATCGGCCGCGGCTGCGGTCCGGGGACCGGGGTCGCGGTGCGCCTGGATCGCGGCATCGGCGCGGTCGTGGCCACCTGGGCGGTGCTCAAGTCCGGTGCGGCCCTGGTGCCGGTGACCGGCGCGGAGCTGCCCGCCGATCTGGTGATCAAGGTCGGGCTGACCGCCATCGCGGGCGGCACCACCCATGATGTCGACTGGCTGGTCCTCACCGATCCGGCGCTGGCCGCCGAGATCGCGGCGGCCTCGCCGCGCCCGGTGACCTACGCCAACCGGACCCGGGCCCTGCAGGGCGGCGATCCGGCCTTCGTCACCGGTGACCGCGTCCTGACCTACGACGAGCTCGCCGAGCTGGTCAGCCGGATCGGTGCGAGCACCGAGTTGACCTTCGAGTCGCGCACCTTCCGCCGCGGCCGTTCCGATGTGCCCGCGGCCGCGGTCGAGGTGCTGGCCGCCGGTGCCAGCGGTGCGTCGGTCGTGATCATGACGGTCGAGTCCGGCGATTCGCTCGCCGATGCCCTCGCCGAGGAATGGGTGACCCACCTGTTCAGCGATCTGGCCGGGCTCGGGGAAGTGGGTACGGAACCGCTGGAGGATCTGCAGGCGGTCATCGTCGACGAGGGACCGGCGGATAGCGCTGCCGCCCTTGTGCCTTGGGTCACCACGATGGTTTCCGTGGAAAGTAAGCAATGAGTTAACGGGGTCGAGGTTCCCCTTATCGAAACTGGTCATGCCCGGTCGCCGCTGGTGGTCGGGCATGACTCGTTTTCCACCGTGACGCTATAAGTCCCGTTTATCTCGCATTGTACGACTTGCCGGTATTTATACGCTCGTCCAGTATTGGAACGTTTGAGTCGACGTCGCGATAACGGTGAAAAATGGGGAGTGGCTAATGGTTTGGGCCGGGGGCAATCCGCTCGAGAATGCCGCACAACGAGCTGGACGGCCCGGCTCGAACCGAACCCGCCCGGTCCGGACCCGAGGTCCCCGGATACCCACCCTGCCGCAATTGCTCTCGGCCGCGGTCGAATCCGATCCGCATGCCCTCGCGCTCGTCCTGGCCGACGACTCGGCCACCCTGGCGACCCTGACGTACACCCAACTGGATGATCGTTCGACACGGTTGGCCCGACTGCTCATCGAGCAGGGCATCGGCCCCGGAGATCTGGTGGCGGTGGGAATTCCGCGCTCGATCGAATCGATCGTCGCGGTGTGGGCCATTGCCAAGGCCGGCGCCGGATTCGTACCGGTGGACCCGAAATACCCGGCCGATCGCGTCGCCCACATGGTCACCGATTCCGGTGCGGTAGCGGGTATCACGATCGCCGCGATCGAATCCGGGCTGCCCGGTGCGGTCGAGTGGCTGGTCATCGACGCCCCGGCGGGCGCGGCCCGGCTGGCGGCCGCGTCGAGCGAGCTGATCACCAATGTCGACCGGGTGCGCCCGCTGCACGCGCACCACCCCGCCTACGTCATCTACACCTCGGGTTCGACCGGCCTGCCCAAGGGCGTGGTGGTCACGCAGGCCAATGCCTCGGTGTACAGCGGCGTGCAGCGCGAGCTCCTGGCCGCTTCATCGGATTCCCGGGTCCTGCACGTGATCTCGCCGTCGTTCGACGTCTCGGTGGGTGAGCTGCTGCTCGCGATCGGTGCGGCCGCGACCCTGGTCGTCGCCGCGCCGACGGTCTACGGCGGTCCGGAACTGGCGGCGCTGCTGCGGCGCGAGCGGGTGACGCACATGATGATCACGCCGGCGGCGCTCACATCGGTAGATCCGAGCGGGCTCGACGCGCTGGAGGCGGTGGTCGTCGCGGGGGAGGCGTGCCCGCCGGATCTGGTGCGGCGCTGGGCCATTCCGCTGTCCGACGGACGCACCCGACGGTTCGTGAACGGGTACGGGCCGACCGAGGCGACGATTCTGGCCAATACCGCCGATCTGACGCCGGACGCGCCGGTGACGATCGGCGGACCGCTGCGCAGTGTCCTCGAATACGTGCTCGACGAGCGGCTGCTGCCGAGCCTCGACGGTGCGGCGGGTGAGCTGTACCTCGCGGGGGACCAGCTGGCCCGGGGTTATCACGATCGGCCCGGGCTCACCGCGGAGCGGTTCGTGGCGAATCCGTTCGGCCCGGCGGGTTCTCGCATGTACCGCACGGGCGATCTGGTGCGACAGGCGGCGTCCGGGGATCTGGAGTATCTGGGGCGCAATGACTTCCAGGTCAAGATTCGTGGCTTCCGGATCGAGCTCGGTGAGATCGACGCGGTGCTCGCGGGACATCCGAGCGTGGACTTCGCGGTCACCATCGGGCACGAACTCGCCGATGGCGCAACGATTCTGGCCTCGTACGTGCATGCCGACGGTGCTGCCGTCGTCGATGCCGACGAGCTGATGGCCCTGGCCGGGCGCAGCCTGCCCGCGCACATGGTGCCCACCGTCATCACGGTGCTCGACCGGATTCCGCTGACCCCGGTCGGGAAGCTGGATCGCCGGGCGCTGCCCGCGCCCCGGTTGCGTGTGGCCGAGTTCCGGGCCCCGGTGGGCCGGCTCGAGACCCTGGTCGCCGAGGTGTTCGCCGAGTTGCTGGGCACGGTGGATCCGATCGGCGCGGACGATGACTTCTTCGGCCTGGGCGGCAATTCGCTCATCGCCGCCCGCGGCGCGGCGCGGCTGGGTGCGCTGATCTCGGCCCGGGTGCCCGGCCGGCTGCTGTTCACCGCGCCGACGGTGTCCGAATTGGCGCGCGAGCTGGCCGAACTCGAGGGCGCGGGTGGGCGCGCGGCGCTCGAACCACGTCCGCGTCCGGAACGCGTCCCGCTGTCTCCGGCGCAGCAGCGGATGTGGTTCCTCAACCAGTTCGATACCGGTTCGGCGGCCGAGAACATCCCGTTCGCGCTGCGGCTGACCGGTGCGCTGGACGTCGTGGCGTTGCGGGCGGCGTTCGGCGACCTGATCGAACGGCACGAAGCGCTGCGCACCGTGTACCCCGCCGTGGACGGCACCGGCTACCAGTCGATTCTTCCTGCCGCGGAGGTGATTCCGGAGATCGTCCCGCAGCCGGTACCCGAGGAGAACATCCTCGCGTGGCTGGCCGAACGGGCCCTGTCCGGATTCGACGTGTCGGCGCGGGTGCCGCTGCGCGTCGAGCTGGCGTGGCTGGGCCCGGACGACCACGTGCTCGCGATCGTGTTGCACCACATCGCCGCCGACGGCTTCTCGACCGGACCCTTCGCACGAGATCTGCTGACGGCCTATCTGGCTCGGCTCGGCGGTCTGGCCCCGGACTGGCGTCCGCTGCCGGTCCAGTACGCCGATTACACGCTGTGGCAGCGCGCGCTGCTCGGCGACGAGAATGAACCGGGATCACTCGCCGCCACCCAGATCGACTACTGGCGAACGGCTTTGGCGGGCATTCCCGACCGCCTCGAACTGCCCGCGGACCGGGCGCGGCCGACCGTGGCCTCGGGGCGGGGCGCGACCCACAGCTTCGCGATCGACGCGGAACTGGTCGCGCGGATCGGCGAACTCGCCCATGCCGCGGGCGCTTCGCCGTTCATGGTGTGGCACGGTGCCCTCGCCGCACTGCTGGCCCGGTTGTCCGGTACCGGCGACATCGTGATCGGGACCCCCGTGGCGGGTCGCGGTGAGGCCGAGCTCGACGATCTCGTCGGCATGTTCGTCAACACCCTGGCACTGCGGACCCGCGTCGACGGCGACGCCTCGTTCACGGAGCTGCTCGGGACCGTGAAGGAAACGGATCTGGCGGCGTTCTCGCACGCGGAGCTGCCCTTCGAGCGGCTCGTCGAGGTCCTCGATCCGGTCCGGACCCGGGCGCATCATCCGCTGTTCCAGGTCGCGCTGTTCTTCCAGAATCTCGATGCCCCGCGCGTCGAACTGCCGGGACTTTCCGTCGAGTCCGTCGAAACCGGCGGTGCGATCGCGAAATTCGACCTGCAGCTGTCACTGCTTCCCCAGGCGGACGAGGGAAAGCCCGCCGGGATGAACGCGGTGTTCACCTATGCCACGGACCTTTTCGATCAGCCGACCGTCGAGGGCTTCGCGCAGCGACTGGTGCGCCTGCTGTCCGCGGTGGCGGAGGACCCGTCCACGCCCCTCGGCGATATCGAACTGCTCGGCGCCGACGAACGGGCCCGAATGCTGCTGGGCTGGAACGACACCCGGCATCCCGTCGGCGCGGAGGCGCTGCTCGACGGCTACCGGCGTGCGGTGGAGGCGTTCCCCGACGCGGTGGCCGTGCACTACGAGGGCGTGGAGCTGACCTATCGGGAGTTCGACGAGCGCGTCAACCGGCTGGCCCGGCTGCTGATCGACCGGGGCGTGGGTCCGGAATCGCTGGTGGGCCTCGCGATCCGGCGGTCACCGGACCTGGTCGTCGGCATGTACGCCGTCCTCACCGCCGGTGGCGCGTACGTTCCGCTGGACCCCGACCACCCGGTCGAGCGCAACCGGTACGTGGTCGACATCGCCCGGCCGGTATGCCTGCTGACCACCTCGCGCGACGGTTTCGAGCTCGCCGCACCGGGGGTCGTGCTGCTCGATGAGCTGGATGTGTCGGGCTATTCCGACGCGCCGGTCACCGACGCGGACCGGCTCGCCCCGCTGCGCCCGGAGCACACCGCGTACGTGATCTTCACGTCCGGTTCCACCGGTCGCCCCAAGGGCGTCGCGGTCTCCCATACCGCCATCCACAACCAGATCAGCTGGATGCTGGCCGAGTATCCGATGACCCCGCAGGACGTCTATCTGCAGAAGACGGCGACGACGTTCGATGTCTCGCTGTGGGGTTATTTCATGCCGTTGCGGGTGGGTGCGAAGCTGGTGGTCGCCACGCACGACGGGCATCGTGACCCGGCCTATGTGGCGGAAACCATTGCCCGGCAGCGGGTGACGGTGACCGATTTCGTGCCGTCGATGCTGACGGTTTTCGCCGCGCACACCGTGGCGGGTGGTCTAGGGACGCTGCGCGATGTCTTCGTGATCGGTGAGGCGTTGCCGCCGGAGACCGTGGCCGCTTTCGCCGGGGTCTGTTCGGCGCGGGTGCACAATCTGTACGGTCCGACCGAGGCCGCTGTGTCGGTGACCTATTGGCAGGCACGCGGTGACGAGCGCGCGAGCGTCCCGATCGGTGGCCCGCAGTGGAATGTCGCGGTGTACGTGCTGGATTCGCGGCTGCGTCCGGTCCCGGCCGGTGTCCCGGGCGAGCTGTATCTCGCGGGCGATCAATTGGCGCGCGGTTATGTGGGCCGCCCCGATCTGACCTCGGATCGGTTCGTCGCCAATCCCTTCGGGCACGGTGAGCGCATGTACCGCACGGGCGATCTGGTCGTCTGGCGTGCGGGCGGGCATCTGGATTATCTCGGGCGCACCGATTTCCAGGTGAAGTTCCGCGGCCAGCGCATCGAGCTCGGTGAGATCGAAACCGCCTTGCTGGCACAGCCTTCGGTCAGCGCGGCCGCCGTCTCGGTGATGTCCTCCGAGCTCGGCGATCAGCTGGTCGCGCATGTAGTGGCAGCCCCCGGTCACCTCGTCGAGAGTGCGGAGCTGCTGGCGGCGTTGTCGGATTCGCTGCCCAAGTACATGATTCCGTCGGCCGTGGTGGCGATGGCCGAGTTCCCGCTCAACGCGAGCGGGAAGCTGGATCGTAAGGCGCTGCCCGCGCCGAGTTTCAGTGCTCGTGAGTTCCGTGCTCCCGCGACTCCTGTCGAGGAGATCGTGGCGGGTGTGTTCGCCGAGGTGCTCGGTGTGGAGCGGGTGGGTGCGGACGATGATTTCTTCGCGCTGGGCGGCAATTCGCTGATCGCCACGGCGGTGGTGGCCAGACTCGGCGCGGCCGTGGGCGGTCGGGTGCCGGTGCGTGTTCTCTTCGAAGCGACCACCGTCTCCGAACTCGCCGACCGCGTCGAAAAGCTCGCGGGTACGGGCGGCCGGATCCCGCTGACCGCACGGGAGCGGCCGGACACGATTCCGCTCTCCCTGGCTCAGCGACGCATGTGGTTCCTCAACCAGTTCGATACGGACTCGGCGGCCTACAACATGCCGATCGCCATCCGGCTCACCGGTGAACTGGATGTGGCCGCCCTGCGGACCGCCGTCGCCGACCTGTTCGCACGCCACGAGATCCTGCGGACGATCTATCCGCGCACCGAGGGCGATCCGTCGCAGGTCATTCTGACCGTGGCGCAAGCGCTTCCGGACCTCGCGCCGGTCGCGGTGCCCGCACGGGAGCTGCCCGGCCGGATCATCGAATTCCTCGCGGCGGGCTTCGACGTGACCACCGACGTGCCGGTGCGGGCCAGGCTCTTCCGGGCCGGCGACAGCGAGAACCCGGAGTACGTCCTGGCTCTCGTCGCCCACCACATCGGCGCCGACGGCTGGTCCATGGGCCCGCTCACCCGCGACGTGATGACCGCCTACGCGGCCCGGGTGTCCGGGCACGCCCCCGGCTGGTCCCCGCTGCCGGTGCAGTACGCCGACTTCGCGCTCTGGCAGCGCGAGGTGCTCGGCTCCGAGGACGATCCCACCAGCCTGCTGGCCACGCAGTCCGCCTACTGGCGTACCACGCTGGCCGGACTGCCCGACGAACTGAACCTGCCCGCCGACCGCCCCCGGCCGGCGGTCCAGTCCGGAGCGGGCGGCCGCGTCCGCTTCCGCATCGACGGCGAATGCGGCCGGGCCGCACACGAACTCGCCCGCGCGAACCGGGTGACCCTGTTCACGCTCGTGCACGCGGCCCTGGCGGTGCTGCTGGCGCGGCTGTCGGGCACCGAGGACATCGTCATCGGCACCCCGGTGGCGGGTCGCGGTGAGGTCGAACTGGACGATGCCATCGGCATGTTCGTCAACACCCTGGCGCTGCGCACCCCGGTCCGGGGCGAGGACAGTTTCACCGAGCTGCTGGCCCGCACCCAGGAGGTCGATCTGGCTGCGTTCGCGCACGCGGATCTGCCCTTCGAACGACTGGTGGAGGTCGTCAATCCGGCCCGGTCGACCTCGCGGCATCCGCTGTTCCAGGTGATGCTGTCGTTCTGGAATCTGCCCGAGAGCACCTTCGAACTGCCGAATCTGCGTGTGGAAGCGATCGATTCGGATATCGCCGCCGAGGAGTTCGACCTGTCGGTGACCATCACCGAGACCCGCGACTCTGGTCTGCACGCCGAATTCTCCTATTCGCGAGACCTTTTCGACGAGGACACGGTGGCCGGATTCGCCGACCGGTTCTGCGGCCTGCTGGACGCGGTGACCCGCTGGCCGCACGCCGCCGTCGGCGATCTCCCGCTCCTGGACGCCGCGGAGTACCGCGAACTCGTCCGGAAGACGCCCGCGATCGGATCCGGAGAACTGCTGCCGGAACTGCTGGAACACGGTGTCCGCCTGGGTGCGGACCGCCCGGCGCTGCGCTTCGACGGCCGCACGATCAGCTACGGCGAACTCGACGACCACGCGTCACGCCTGGCGCGGTTGCTCATCGCACACGGGGCCGCGCCCGGGACGCCGGTGGCCGTCGCGCTGCCGCGCTCGCCGTGGAATGTGACGGCCCTCTGGGCGGTCGCGCGCAGCGGTGCCGCGTTCGTGCCGATCGACCCCGCCTATCCCGCCGATCGGGTGCGCTACATCCTCGAGGACGCGGGAATCACCCTGGGCGTCACCGTGTCCGGCCACCTGGCCGCGCTGCCGGACGGTCCGCAATGGCTCGTGCTGGACGACCCGGCCACCGAGGCGCGTCTCGCGGACGTATCCGGTGAGCCGGTGTCCGACGCGGACCGGCTCGGGCGGCTGCGTCCCGACCAGCTCGCGTATGTCATCTACACCTCCGGATCGACCGGCCGCCCCAAGGGCGTCGCCGTCACCCACACCGGTCTGAGCGACCTGGTCGAGCACAATGTGGAGCTGTTCGGCCTGAAGTCCGATCACCGGATGCTGCACATCTGCTCGCCGAGCTTCGACCAGTCGATCGAGGAATGGCTGCCCGCCTTCCGCGCGGGCGCGACCCTGGTCATCGCACCGCCCGACATCGTCGGCGGCGCGGAGCTGCACGAGCTGCTGCGCGGCGAGCGGATCACCCACCTGCTCGTCACCCCGGCACAGCTGGGCACCGTCGACCCGGCCGGGCTCGACGACCTCGAGGTGGTATCGACCGGCGGCGAGGCCACGACCCCGGAGCTGGTCGCCAAGTGGCAGCCGGAACGCCGCTATCTCAACGGATACGGGCCGACCGAGGCCACCGTCTCCGTCACCTACGCGGAACTCACCGCGGGACAGCCGGTATCGATCGGGACCCCGCTGCCCGGCGTCGCCGCCTATGTGCTGGACGCGCGGTTGAACCCGGTGCCGCCCGGCGTCGCGGGCGAGCTGTATCTGGCGGGCCGTGCGCTGGCCCGCGGATATCACGGCCGCGCGGGGCTCTCCGCCGAGCGGTTCGTGGCCAGCCCGTTCGCGACGGGAGAGCGCATGTACCGCACCGGCGATGTGGTGCGCTGGACAGCGTCCCGCGAACTCGAGTACATGGGCCGCTCGGACTTCCAGGTGAAGATCCGCGGCTTCCGCATCGAACTCGGCGAGATCGACGCGGTCCTCGGCGCGCACGACCAGGTGGACCACGTCGTGACCCTGGGCCGGGAGACCGCCGCCGGGGAAACCGTGCTGGTGTCGTATGTGACTGCCGTGCACGGCCATACGGTGGATACCGGTCGATTGACCCAGCACGTGGCCGCGTATCTGCCCTCCTACATGGTCCCGGCGGCCATCGTCGTACTGGACGCGTTGCCGCTGACTCCGGTCGGCAAGCTGGACCGTGCCGCCCTGCCCGCGCCCGAGCTGCGGCCCCGCGCCTACCGGCAGCCCGCGACACCCGCTGAATCCCTGGTTGCCGAGGTCTTCTCGGAGGCGCTCGGGTTGGAGCGGGTCGGCGCCGAGGACGACTTCTTCGCGGTCGGCGGCACCTCGCTGCTGGCGACCGGGGTCGTGGGCCGTCTACGGGAGGAGACCGGCGCACCACTGACCGTCGCCGACGTCTTCGGCGACGCCACCGTCGCCGGGCTGGCCCGCCGCCTCGAGGTGCTCACCCGGACCGGCGCGCCCGGCGCGCTCGACGGGCACGACCCGACCGGCGCGCTCGGCGTCATGCTGCCCATCCGGGCGGCGGGCGAGGCCCGGCCGCTGTTCTGCGTCCATCCGCTGGTCGGATTGGCCTGGTGCTATTCGGGTTTGACCCGCGTGCTACCGGTCGGACAGCCGATCTTCGGTGTGCAGTCGCCCGCGCTGACGGAAACGGACTTCGCTCCGGCCACCCTCGCCGATATCGCGCGGCGCTACATCGCCGAGCTGCAGACCGTCCAACCCGAGGGGCCCTACCGCCTGCTGGGCTGGTCGCTCGGCGGCAAGCTCGCACACACCATGGCGACAATGCTGCAGGCCCGGGGAGAGTCGGTCGAGCTGCTCGCCATTCTCGACGGGTACCCGGCGGCGGATCGGGCGGAATTCCGGGCCGATGTCCGGGAGACCTTCGCCAACCGCGGGCTCGCGGACGCCCTGCCCGGCACCGAGGACGCGCTCGAGCTGAACGAGGCCACGCTGGCCGCGCTGCACACGGCCCTCGCACCCGAACTCGACGGCGTGCCACCCGAATTGGTGCGACGCGTGGCCGACACGGCCTTGCGCACGGTGGCGATGGAGGAGGACTTCCGGCCCGCCGTCTATCGGGGCACGCTGTTGTTCTTCGGCGCGGCCGACCCGGCCCACGCGGTGGCCGGACGATCGGTGTCGGACTGGGAGCCGTTCGTCTCCGGAGCGATCGTCGACCATCTGATCCCGGTGACTCACGACCGCATGACCGATTCAGCGGCCTTTGCGCGCATCGGTGCATTCCTCTCCGACGCACTGCAGAAAATCGACGACGGGCATCTCGATCCGACCGACATTGCCGTCGCGGATGTGCCGTGGGTCACTCCGGGTGTCGGATCGGCAGTGAACGCCGAGTGAACCACGATCCGGTCGACAGCGAGCTCGGAGGGAATATCGAGTAGCCGCCCGGGCCCTGTGGGCTTGCCGGCACCCGGCAGATACCGTATGCAGCGTGTGTCCGTTCGCTGAGGACGGGTAACGGTTGGCGCAACCCGATTCGATGAATCAGGATGTGTGCTTCAGCATGCGCGCAGGGTACGACGGCAAGGGATGAGGCAGCGGTTCATGGTTCGGGCGGTCGGGGAACAGTGGAACACGATGGACGCGGGAGCCCGGGCATGACCCGCCCGGTCCGCCAGCGGCCCACCCGTACCCGTCAGCCGCGCGTCACCACCCTGCCGCAGCTCATGGCCACGGCGGTGGAGGCCAACCCCACCGGCGCCGCGGTCGTCTACGCCGACGCGGGCGCGACGCTGGCCATGCTGACCTACGCCGAACTCGACGAGCGATCCACCCGGCTGGCCCGGCTGCTCATCGACCGCGGCATCGGGCCCGAGGCGCTGGTCGCCATCGGCATCCCGCGCTCGCCGGCCTCGGTGGTGGCGGTGTGGGCCGTCGCCAAGACCGGCGCGGGCTATGTCCCCGTCGACCCGAACTATCCGCAGGACCGTGTGACGCACATGGTCACCGACTCGCGGGCCGTGCTGGGTCTGACCGTGGCCGAGGTCCGCGAGGACCTGGCCGACGACGTCGAGTGGCTGACCCTCGACGACCCGGAGTTCCTCGCCGAGCTGGCGCTGTACCCCGACGAGGCCGTCACCTCCGCGGACCGGGTGCGGCCGCTGCGCGCCGAGCACCCCGCCTACGTCATCTACACCTCCGGGTCGACCGGCAAGCCCAAGGGCGTGGTGGTCACCCAGGCCGGACTGTCCGGCTTCTGCGACGAGCAGCGTGAGCGCTACCGCACCGGAACCGACTCGCGCGCACTGCATTTCGCCTCCCCGTCCTTCGACGCCTCGGTGCTGGAGCTGCTGCTCGCCCTGGGCGGCGCGGGCGCGCTCGTGGTCGCCTCACCCGACGTGCTCGGCGGCGACGAACTGGCGGCGCTGCTGCGCCGGGAGCGGGTGACCCACGCCTTCATCACCCCGGCCGCGCTGGCCTCGGTGGATCCCGCCGGGCTCGACGACCTGCGCGTGGTGGTGGCCGGCGGCGAAGCCTGCCCGCCGGATCTGGTGCGGCGCTGGGTACTTCCGATCGCGGGCGGCGCGACCCGGGAGTTCTACAACGGGTACGGGCCGACCGAGACCACCATCATGACCAATATCAGCGCGCCGCTGGTACCCGGTGAACTGGTCACCATCGGCGGGCCGGTGCGCGGCATCACCGAATACGTGCTCGACGAGCGCCTGGTGCCGGTGCTCGACGGCGTGGTGGGGGAGCTCTACATCAGCGGTGCGCAGGTGGCGCGCGGCTACCACGAGCGGCCGGGTCTCACCGCCGCACGGTTCGTCGCGAATCCCCTGGACCCCAGCGGCGCTCGCCTCTACCGCACCGGCGACCTGGTGCGGCGCACGCCCTCCGGGGATGTGGAATACCTGGGCCGCAACGACTTCCAGGTCAAGATCCGCGGCTTCCGCATCGAACTGGGCGAGATCGACGCGGTGCTCGGCTCGCACGACAGCGTCGACTTCGCCGTCACCGTCGGCCACAAACTCGACACGGGCGCAACGATTCTGGCCGCCTACGTGCACGCCGCGCCGGGCGCGACGGTGGACGTCGACGCGCTGACCGCCTACGCCGAGCAGAGCCTGCCCGCGCACATGGTGCCCACCACCATCATGCTGCTGGACGTCATTCCGCTGACCCCGGTCGGCAAGCTGGACCGCCGCGCGCTGCCCGAACCGCAGTTGCGCACCAAGGAGTTCCGCGCGCCCTCGGGCAAGCTCGAGGAGCTGGTGGCGGGCATCTTCGCCGATCTGCTGGAACCGGTCGACCCGATCGGCGCCGACGACGACTTCTTCGAACTGGGCGGCAACTCGCTCATCGCCACCCGGGTCGCGGCCCGGCTGGGTGCGGAGATCTCCGCGCGGGTCCCGGCGCGGCTGATCTTCACCGCGTCGACCGTCACCGCGCTGGCGGCGCAGCTGGAACCGTTGGTGGGCGCGGGTGGCCGTCCCGCGCTGACGACACAGCCGCGGCCCGAGCACATTCCGCTGTCGCTGGCGCAGCAGCGCATGTGGTTCCTCAACCAGTTCGATCCGGCCTCGGCCGCGAACAACATTCCCTTCGCCATCCGGCTGCGTTCGGCCGAGGCGGGCTCGGATGCTCTGGACATTCCCGCGCTGCGGGCGGCCATCGGTGATCTGGTGGCACGGCACGAGACGTTGCGGACCGTGTACCCGGCCGTGGACGGCACCGGCTACCAGGTGATTCTGCCTGCCGCACAGGCGATTCCGCAGCTGGCTCTGCGGCCGGTGGCGCCCGAGGCGGTGCCGGACTGGCTGTTGGGCCTGGCCGGTCGAGGATTCGACGTCGCCACCGAGGTGCCGCTGCGTGTCGAGCTGGCCGAGATCGGGCCCGGTGACTATGTCATCGCCGTAGTGGTGCACCACATCGCGGCCGACGGCGCGTCCGTCGGCCCGTTCATGCGGGACCTGCTGACCGCCTACTTCGCCCATCACGGCGGTACCGCGCCGATGTGGGAACCGCTGCCGGTGCAGTACGCCGACTACACGCTGTGGCAGCGCGCGCTGCTCGGCGACGAGCACGACGCCGGTTCGCTCGCGGCGACCCAGATCGCTTACTGGCGTGACGCTTTGGCGGGTATCCCGGACCGCCTCGACCTGCCGTCCGACCGGCCCCGGCCCGCCGTGGCCAGTGGCCTGGGCGCGGTCTACAAGTTCGAGATCGACCCGGCGCTGCACGCCGCGCTCGACGCGCTGGCCCAGCGCTCCGGCGCGTCGCCGTTCATGGTCATGCACAGTGCGCTGGCGACCCTGCTGGCCCGGCTGTCCGGCTCCGACGACATCGTGATCGGCACCCCGGTCGCGGGCCGCGGTGAGCGCGAACTCGACGACCTCATCGGCATGTTCGTCAATACGCTGGTGTTGCGCACCCGGATCGACCCCGCCGCCACCTTCGCCGAGCTGCTCGACGCCGCGAAAGAGACCGACCTGGCGGCCTTCTCGCACGCCGAGTTGCCGTTCGAACGCCTGGTGGAGGTCCTCGACCCGGTCCGTTCGCAAGCCCACCATCCGCTGTTCCAGGTGGCGCTGTTCTTCCACAATATCGAGACCCCGCGCCTGGAACTGCCGGGCCTGACCGCCGAGGCCGTCGAACTCGACGGCGCGGTCGCGAAATTCGATCTGCAGCTCTCGGTCATCCCGCGCGAACGCGACGGTGTCGCGGACGGCATGACGGCCGTATTCACTTACGCCACCGAGCTTTTCGACGAGTCCACGGTGGCCGGTTTCGCCGATCGCCTGCTGTCGGTGCTGTCGGGCATCGCCGCGGACCCGCGGACCCGCCTCGGCGACCTCGAGCTGCTGACCGCGCCCGAGCGGGAGCGAATCCTGCTGGGCTGGAACGACACCCGCCATCCCGGCGCGCCCGAACTGCTGCTCGACGCCTACCGCCGGGCCGTGGTCGCCCATCCGGACCGGGTGGCCCTGCACTACGAGGGCGTCGAACTCACCTACCGCGAATTCGACCTGCGGGTGAACAAGCTGGCCCGGCTGCTCATCGCCTACGGGGTGGGCCCGGAGTCGCTGGTCGGCCTGTCGCTGCGCCGGTCACCGGAACTGGTGATCGGCATGTACGCGGTGCTCACCGCGGGCGGCGCGTACGTGCCGCTGGATCCGGACCATCCGGCCGAGCGCATCGCGCACATTCTCGATACGGCCCAGCCGGTCTGCGTGCTGACCACCATCGCCGACGCGGTCCCCGTTCCGGACGGCACCGGCGTGGTGTACCTGGACGTCCTCGACAACGACGTGTTCAACGGCGCGCCGCTGAACCCGGGCGAACTGCTCGGCAAGGTGCTGCCCGAGCATCCCGCCTACGTCATCTTCACCTCGGGCTCCACCGGCCGCCCCAAGGGCGTCGCGGTGTCGCACGCGGCCATTCACAACCAGACCACCTGGATGCTGTCGGAGTATCCGATGGGCCCGGGTGACGTCTACCTGCAGAAGACCGCGACCACCTTCGACGTGTCGCTGTGGGGCTACTTCATGCCGCTGCGCACCGGCGCGAAACTGGTGGTCGCCACCCACGACGGCCACCGCGACCCGGTGTACGTGGCGGAAGCCATTGCGCGCCACGGCGTCACGGTCACCGACTTCGTGCCCTCCATGCTCACCGTGTTCGCCTCGCACACCGCCGCCGGGTCGATCGAGAGCCTGCGCGACGTGTTCGTCATCGGTGAGGCGCTGCCGCCGGAGACCGTCGCCGCCTTCGCCGCGGTGTGCGGCGCGAAGGTGCACAACCTCTACGGCCCGACCGAGGCCGCCGTCTCGGTGACCTACTGGCAGGCGCGCGGCGACGAACGGCCGACGGTGCCGATCGGCCTGCCGCAGTGGAACACCCGCGTCTATGTGCTCGATGGGCGGCTGCGTCCCGTGCCCGCCGGGGTGGCCGGTGAGCTGTATCTGGCCGGTGACCAGCTGGCCCGCGGTTACGTCCGCCGCCCCGACCTGACCGCGGATCGCTTCGTGGCCAACCCGTTCGGGCACGGCGAGCGCATGTACCGCACCGGCGACCTGGTGGTCTGGCGCGACGCCGGGGCCGACCGCCCGCAGCGGCTGGACTACATCGGCCGCACCGACTTCCAGGTGAAGTTCCGCGGCCAGCGCATCGAACTCGGCGAGATCGAGACCGCGCTGCTGGCCCAGCCGTCCGTGTCGGCGGCCGTCGCCCTGGTCATGCCGTCGGACCTCGGCGACCAGCTGGTCGCCTACGCGGTGCCGCTGCCCGGACAGGCCATCGAACCGGCCGAGCTGCTGCCCGCGCTCGCGGATCACCTGCCCGCGTACATGATTCCGGCCACCATCGTGGCCCTCGACGAATTCCCGCTCAACGCCAGCGGCAAGCTGGACCGCAAGGCCCTGCCCGCACCGACCTTCGAGGGCCGCGAATTCCGCGCTCCGGCAACGGCTGTCGAGGAGATCGTGGCCGGGGTGTTCGCCGAGGTGCTCGGTGTCGCCCGGGTCGGTGCGGACGACGACTTCTTCGCCCTCGGCGGAAACTCGCTGGTGGCAACGCAGGTCGTGGCCCGGCTCGGTGCCGCGGTCGGCGACCGGGTGCCGGTGCGCGCGCTGTTCGAGACCCCGACCGTGACCGCGCTCGCGACCGCGATCGAATCCCGCATCCGCAGCGGCCGCACCCATCAGCTGGGCAGCATCGAACGGCCGGAACAGCTTCCGCTCTCGCCCGCGCAGCAGCGCATGTGGTTCCTCAACCGCTTCGAGGACCAGGGCGACGGCACCATCGGCGCGGGCTCGGCCGCCTACAACCTGCCGTTCGCGCTGCGCATCACCGGCAGCCTCGACGTGGCCGCGCTGACGGCCGCGCTCGACGACGTGGTGGCCCGGCACGAGGTGCTGCGCACCGTCTACCCGGAAACCCCCGAGGGCCCGGTGCAGGTCGTGCTGCCCGCGGGCGTCGAGACCGCCGCCGCGCGACTGGAATCGGTGCGGGTCACCGAGGCCGAGGTGGCGGCGTCGGTGTACGAGCTCGCGGTGACGCCGTTCGATGTCACCAGCCAGGTGCCGATCCGGGTGCGGCTGCTCGAGATCACCGACATCGCAGCGGATCTCGAAACGGGCACCGTCGCGCCGCAGTACGTGCTGGCCGTGGTCGCGCACCACATCGCCGCGGACGGCTCCTCCATGGCCCCGCTGTCCCGCGACATCATGACCGCGTACGCGGCCCGCGCCGCCGGCGTCGAGCCGGGCTGGGCCCCGCTGGCCGTGCAGTACGCCGACTTCGCCCTGTGGCAGCGCGCCGTGCTCGGCGACGAAGCCGATCCGGAATCCGTTGCCGCGCAGCAGATCGCGTACTGGCGCAAGGAGCTCGACGGCCTGCCCGATCTGCTCGAACTGCCGACCGATCGGCCGCGCCCCGCGGTCGCCTCGCTGGCCGGGTCGCGCATGAACGTCGTCATCGACGCGGACACGCACGCCGGGCTGATGCGCTTGGCGCGTGAGCACAACGCGACCCTGTTCATGGTGGTGCACACCGCGTTCGCCCTGCTGCTGTCGCGATTGTCGGGCACCGGCGACATCGCCATCGGCACGCCCATGGCGGGCCGCGGCGAACGCGAACTCGACGATCTGATCGGCATGTTCGTCAACCAGGTCGTCTTCCACACCCGGGTGAACGGCGACGACACCTTCGCCGAACTGCTCGCCCGGCAGCGCGAGACCGACCTGCAGGCGTTCTCGCACGCCGACATCCCGTTCGAGCGGCTGGTCGAGGTGCTCAGCCCGCCGCGCTCGACCGCGCACCACCCGCTGTTCCAGGTCGGCCTGTCCTTCCAGAACATGGCGCAGGAAACGCTGGAACTGCCCGGCCTCACCATTTCCGGTCTGGCCGCGGATGCCGAAGTGTCGCAGTTCGATCTGCACCTCATCGTGTCCGACGCCTACGACGAGGCCGGTGCGCCCGCCGGCATCGGCGGCTTCATCACCTACTCCACCGACCTCTACGACGCCGCGACCGTGGCGGGCATGCTGGAGCGGCTGCAACGCCTGCTCGCCGCCGTCGTCGCGGACGGCTCGGTGCGGGCCGGGGACATCGAGTTGCTGGCCGCCGACGAGCGCGACGAACTCCTGCGGGCGCGCAACGCCACCGCGCATCGGGTCGACACCGCCGCGACCCTGGCCTCGCTGCTGACCGCGAGCGTCAACGGCGCACCCGAGGCCACCGCGCTGGTCGGTCCCGACGGCAGGGTCATGACCTACGGCGAACTCGGGCTGCGGGTGAATCGCCTGGCGCGGCACCTGATCTCGCTCGGCGTCGGCCCGGAGACCCGGGTCGCGCTGGCGCTGCGGCGCTCGGTGGATCTGATCGTGGCCATGTACGCGGTGTCGGTCGCCGGCGGCGCGTACGTGCCGGTGGATCCGGACCAGCCCGCCGACCGGACCGGGTACATCCTCGAGACCGCCGCGCCGCTGTGCGTGCTCACCAACTCCGAAGCCGGGTTCGACACCGCGGTGGCGCCCGTGCTCAACCTGGCCGACCTGCGCCTGGAATCCCTTGCGGGCCACGGGGTCACCAATGCCGAGCGGGTCGAGCCGCTGCGTCCGGCCAATACCGCGTACGTGATCTTCACGTCCGGATCGACGGGCCGGCCCAAGGGCGTGGCCGTGCCGCACCGGGCCGTGGTCAACCAGCTGCGCTGGAAGACCAGCGAATTCGCGCTGGGCGCGGAGGACGCGGTACTGCTCAAGACCGCCTCGACCTTCGACCTGTCGGTGTGGGAATTCTGGTCCGCCGCCGCATCGGGCGGCCGTCTGGTGATCGCCTCGGCCGACGGGCACCGCGATCCGGCGTACCTGAACGAGCTGATGGCGCGCGAGCGGGTCACCACGCTGCACGTGGTGCCGTCCATGCTCGACGCCCTGATGACCGAATCCGGTGGGGCGCTGACGTCTTCGCTGCGGCGGGTGCTGGCCATCGGCGAGGCGCTGCCCGCCGCGGTGGCGCAGCGTTTCCGCGCCGAGAACCCGTCCGCTCGGCTGATCAACCTCTACGGTCCGACCGAGGCGGCGGTGTCCATCACCAGCCACCCGGTCACCGATCGCGACCAGCTGTCGGTCCCGATCGGCACACCGGAATGGAACTCGCGGGTCTACGTGCTCGACGCCCGGCTGCGGCCGGTGCCGGTCGGCGTGTCCGGCGAGCTGTACCTGGCGGGCGACCAGCTGGCGCGCGGCTACTTCGGCCGACCCGACCTGACCGCGGATCGCTTCGTGGCCAACCCGTTCGGGCACGGCGAGCGCATGTACCGCACCGGCGACCTGGTGGCGTGGAACGCCGACGGTGAGCTGGAGTACCGGGGCCGCACCGACTTCCAGGTGAAGATCCGCGGCTTCCGCATCGAGCTGGGTGAGATCGAGGCGGCGCTGCTGGCGCTGCCGACGATCGCGCAGACCGCGGTGCTGGCCAAGTCCGATCCGCACACCGGTGACCGACTGGTCGCCTACCTCGTGCCGTCCGGCTCGGGTATCGATGTGCCACAGGTGAAGTCGGCCCTGTCGGCGGCCTTGCCCTCCTACATGGTGCCGGCGGCCTTCGTGGTCCTCGACGCCCTGCCGCTCAATGTGAACGGCAAGCTGGATCGAAAAGCGCTGCCCGAGCCCGAGTTCGAGGCCGTCGCCTTCCGTGCCCCGTCGACCCCGATCGAGGAGATCGTGGCGGGCGTCTTCGCCGACGTGCTCGGGGCCGAGCGGGTCGGCGCGGATGACGACTTCTTCGCCCTCGGCGGAAACTCGCTGGTGGCAACGCAGGTCGCCGCCCGCCTGGGCGCGGCCCTGGACACCCGTGTCCCCGTGCGCGTCCTCTTCGAGGCGCCCACGGTCGCCGCCCTGGCCACCCGGGTCGAGCAGCACGTCGGCCACGGTCGCAAGGCGCTGACCGCCGGGCCGCGTCCGGAGATCGTGCCGCTGTCGATGGCCCAGCAGCGCATGTGGTTCCTCAACCAGTTCGACGTCGAGTCAGCGGCCTACAACATCCCGGCCGCCGTGCGCCTCACCGGCGAGCTGAATGTGGCCGCGCTGCAGCAGGCCGTCGCCGACACCATCGCCCGGCACGAGTCGCTGCGCACGATCTACCCGCAGATCGACGGCGCCGCGCGCCAGGTGTTCCGGCCCGCCGCCGACGTGGTGCCCGACCTCACCCCGGTGCTGGTCACCGCGGGCTCGCTGCCGCACCGCGTCGCGGGCGTGCTCGCCCAGGGCTTCGACGTCGCCCGCGAGGTTCCGTTGCGGGCCAAGCTGTTCCGCATCGAAGCCGTCGAGAACGAATACGTGCTGGTGTTCGTCGCCCACCACATCGCCGCCGACGGCTGGTCGATGGGCCCGCTGACCCGCGACATCATGCTGGCCTACGCGGCGCGGGCGCAGGGCGAGGCGCCGAGCTGGGCTCCGCTGCCGGTGCAGTACGCCGATTACACGCTGTGGCAGCGCGAAATCCTCGGCTCCGAAGACGATCCCGAGAGCCTGATCTCGGCGCAGGCCGACTTCTGGCGTACGACTCTCGCGGGTCTGCCGGACGAGTTGAACCTGCCCTCGGATCGTCCGCGGCCGCCCGTCGCTTCCATGCGCGGCGGCACGGTCACCTTCGAGATCGAGGCCGAGTTGCAGCAGGCGCTGCAAAGCCTTGCGCGGGAACGCAATGCGACATTGTTCATGGTGATGCACACCGCGCTCGCGGTGTTCCTGTCGCGGCTGTCGGGCAGTGACGACCTCGCGATCGGCACCCCGATCGCGGGCCGCGGCGAAGCCGAGCTCGATGACGTGATCGGCATGTTCGTCAACACGCTGGTGCTGCGCACCCGCGTCTCGGATCGGCAGACGTTCGAAGACCTGCTGGCCGAGGTGAAGGAATCCGACCTGGCCGCCTTCGCGCACGCCGACGTCCCGTTCGAGCGGCTGGTCGAGCTGCTCAACCCGGAACGCTCGACCGCGCGCAACCCGCTGTTCCAAGTGGCGCTGTCGTTCGAGAACCTGCCCGACGCCGGGTTCGAACTGCCCGGATTGCGGATCGGCGCGGTGGATTACGAGGTCGACACCGCCAAATTCGATCTGCAGCTGACCATCGCGGGATCCACCGACTCCGGTGCGACCGGCATCCTCACCTTCGCGCGCGACCTGTTCGACGCCGCGACGGTGGAGCTGTTCGCGCAGCGCTTCCTGCGGCTGCTGACCGATATCGCCGCGCGGCCGGAACAGCCGGTCGGCGACCTGGAACTGCTCTCGCCCGAGGAGCGGGCGGATCTCACCGATCGCAGCGGCGGCCCGGCCGCGCCGATACGCACCCTGCCGGAGCTGATGCGGGCCGCCGTCGGGGCGAACCCGTCCGGGCCCGCCGTGGTGCACCGCGGCCGCTCCTTCGACTACGCCGATCTCGACGCGGCCTCCTCGAAGCTGGCGCGGGCCCTCATCGCCCACGGCGCGGGACCGGGAGTCCCGGTGGCCGTGGCCATTCGGCGGTCCATCGAATCGGTGCTGACAACCTGGGCGGTGGCCAAGACCGGAGCGGTCTTCGTGCCGATCGACCCGGACTACCCGGCAGATCGCATCGCGCACATGGTCACCGACTCGGGCGCGCCGCTGGGACTCACCCTGCGGGCCGAGATCGGCGGTCTGCGCGAGCTTTCGGCCGAGACCGAATGGATCGCGCTGGACGAACAGCAGTTCGTGCGCGATGTGGACCGGCACTCGGACGCGCCGATCACCGATGCGCAGCGCACCCGGCCGCTGCGTCCGGAACATCCGGCGTACGTCATCTACACCTCCGGTTCGACCGGCGTGCCCAAGGGCGTCGTGGTCACCCATACCGGTCTGGCCAATATGACCGCCGTGCTGACGGCGCGGCTCGGACTCGATTCATCTTCGCGGGCACTGCATTTCGTGTCGCCGTCCTTCGACGCGTCCATTTTCGAGTTCCTGCTCGTCATCGCCGCGGGCGGTGCGCTCGTGATCGTCCCGCCGGGCACCTACGGCGGCGAGGAGCTCGCCGAGCTCATCCGCGACGAACGGGTCACCCACGCGTTCGCGACCCCCGCGGTGCTGTCGACCTTCGACCCGGCGGGCCTGGATTCGCTGCGCGTCCTGATCGTCGGTGGTGAGGCCGTCCCGGCCGATCTGGTCGACAAGTGGGCGGTTCCATTGGCGGACGGCACGATTCGTGCCTTCCGCAACGGCTACGGTCCGACCGAGACCACCATCATGACCAATATCAGCGACGCGCTGGTGCCGGGCGATCCGGTCACCATCGGCGGCCCGATTCAGGGTGTGCAGGCGCTGATTCTCGACAACCGCCTGCACCCGGTGCCCGTGGGCGTCGCCGGTGAGCTGTACCTGTCGGGCATCCAGCTGGCGCGTGGCTACCACGCGCGGCCGGGTCTGACCGCCGAGCGGTTCGTCGCCAACCCGTACATGGACGGCGAGCGGATGTACCGCACCGGTGACGTGGTCCGCTGGACCGCCGACGGCGTGGTCGAGTACGTGGGCCGCTCCGACTTCCAGGTGAAGGTGCGCGGTTTCCGTATCGAGCTCGGTGAGATCGACGCGGCGCTGGCCTCGCACGAGTCCGTCGACTTCGCGGTCACCCTCGGCCACAAGTCGGCGGCGGGGGCCACCATCCTGGTGTCCTATGTGCTGCCCGCGGCAGGACAGCGCATCGATACCGCGGCGCTCACCGACCATGTCGCGGGACGACTGCCGGAATACATGGTGCCGACGGCCATCACGGTCCTCGACACCCTGCCGCTGACCCCGGTCGGCAAGCTCGATCGCCGGGCCCTGCCCGAACCGACGCTCATCAGTCGTGAATTCCAGGCCGCCAGAACGCCTCTGGAGCAGACGGTGGCCGACACCGTGGCCGAGGTGCTCGGCCTGGAACGGGTCGGCGTCCACGACAACTTCTTCTCCCTCGGCGGCAACTCGCTGCTGGCCACCCGCGTGGTCGGCGAACTGAACCGGGTGACCGGAGCGAAAGTCCGTGTGGCGTGGTTCTTCACCGACCCGACCGTGGCCGGGCTCAGCGCCCGGATCGCGGCAGGCCCCGAGGCCGACGCCGAGGTGGAGGCCAGCCTGCGGCCGATCCTGCCCATCCGCGCGCAGGGCTCCCGGCCGCCGCTGTTCTGCGCGCCGCCGCTGTCCGGCCTGGCGTGGCCGTTCGCCGGACTGGCCCAGTACCTGCCCGAGGACCAGCCGATCCTGGGACTGCAATCGCCCGCGCTGACCGAGAAGGACTACGACCCGGCCTCGTTCGAGGACATGATCGGTCACTACCTGAAGGCCATGCGCGCGGCCCAGCCGCACGGGCCCTACCGGGTGATCGGCTACTCCATGGGCGGTCTCATCGCTCACGCCCTCGCCACCGAACTGCGCGCGGCGGGGGAGGAGGTCGAGCTACTGGGCATCCTCGACGCCTACCCGGAGATCGACCTCGAGTACTTCCGCAGCACGGTGCGCGACGAATTCGTTCAGCTGGGCGTGCCCGCCGAGGCGTTCCCGGCGGATCTGCGGGACCTGGGCGACGACGCCCTCGCCGCGCTGACCGCCGCGCTGCCACCGGAACTCGCGGTCCTCACCCTGGACCGGATGCGGCGCATCTACCGCGGTGCGATGGGCACCGTCCAGCTGCTGGCCGAGTTCCGGCCGGCCCGCTTCGACGGCACGATCGAACTGTTCCGCGCCACCGTCCACAACGACGGCGAGCGGGTCGGCGCGGTCGCCGATTGGGAGCCGTTCGCCGCCCGCGTCACCGACCGCGCGCTGCCGCTGCGGCATCAGCAGATGACCGGCGCCGAGGCGTTCGCCGAAATCGGCCCATGCCTGGCCGAACTGCTCGACCCCGCGCGGGAGCCCGCGGCCCCGGCCGCCGAACCCGCCGCGGCCGAGGACGACTGGGACACGGGCGCGGACTGGGCCATCACCCAGGTGCTGCCCGTCATCAAGCCCGAGGATCTCGCCGCGGGCCTGAAGCCGCACGAGGACGCGTCCGACGTCGAGATCGAGGACACGCCCGAACCCGAATCCGAGGAAGCGGCGAATCCCGAACCGGCACAGCCGGAGTCCATCGATCCGGCACCGGCGGAGTCCACCGATCCGGCACCGCCGCAGTCCACCGATGCGACCCCGGCGACCGCCGAACCGGCCCTGGCGACCCCGGCCTCGACCAACGGCCCCCGGCTGAGCTCGGTCGGCGAGACCTCGCCGCTGCCCGCCGGAGCCATGGGCCTGCTCGAGATCGAACCGTCCGGACTCTGGGTCCGGGCCATCACCCTCGACATCGCCGCGGGCATCTCCGGCACCCGGGTGCGCCGCTCGGTGGCCGCCCTGCTCGACCGCCACCCGGGCCTCTGGGCCCGGCTGCGGCGCGACGGCGACGCCTTCGCCCTCGACGTGCCCGCGCAGCAGCCGCGCGGCGCGGCCGTGGTGTGGCAGATCGACCCGAACGTGGAGGCCGTCGGCGACCCCATCGAGGCCGTGATCCACGCCGCCGCCGCCGAATTGGACCCCGAGAAGGGGTACAACATGCGGTTCGTGCTGGTGGAGAACTCGGCCGCGCGCGGCGCCGAGGAGCGGCCCGCCGCCGTGCTGGTGGTCGTCGCCAACGGCCTGGTGGTGGACGACACCTCCTGGCGCACCGTCATCGACGACCTCACCGCCTCCTGGTCCGGCGGCCACTCCACCCCGCCCAGCGCCGACGCGCACCCGCTCGGCATCGCCCGCGAGCTCGCCCAGCGGGCCGTCGACGCCGAGACCCTCGGCGAACTGGACTGGTGGCGAAAGGCGCTCGCCGACGTCACCGAGGGCGTGTCCCCGGAACAGGTGCTCGGCAACGTCGATTCCGGTGGCCGCGGCCGCGTCTCGGTCTCCATCACCGGCGAGGGCGCGGCGGCCGTGGACGCGGTAGCCCGCCGCTACGACGCCGGCATCGACGACGTGCTGGTGGCCGCACTGGCCGCCGCGCTCCTCGACCCGGCCGCCGAAACCCTGCGCGACACACTGGGTTCGGTGGTACGGCTGATCGCCGACGGCCGCGGCCCCGGCGACCGGACCGGCGTGCGCACGGTGGGCGCGTTCAGCACCGCCTACCCGTTCCCGCTGCACCTCGAGAATCTCGACCCCGCCGACGTGCGCGCCGGCGGACCCGGCGCGGGCTCGATCATCGAGCAGATCCGCGACCGCTTCCGGGAAGTGCCGTCCGGGGGCGTCGGTTTCGGACTGCTGCGGTACCTGAACCCGGAGACCATGGCCGACATCGCCGTACTTCCGGTTGGCCGCATCGGGTTCCGCTACCGCGATCTGCGTCCGGCCCGGGTCTACCCCGAGCCGGTCGCGCAGGACCTGTACCTGGACATCACGGTGGACACCAGCGAGGACAGCCTCGTCGCCCGTTTCGACTTCGTGGGCGCGGTGCTCGGTCTGGATCAGGTCAAGCAACTCGTCGAAGGCTGGGTGCAGGCCCTGGGCGGACTCGCCGAACATGGGCGATAACATCGATAGCTGTTACGGCGGGGGGATTGGCCGTATGGTCTCTCGGGGGCAGAAATCGACACGAGATGAAGGTGCGAAACATTGATTCGTCGACATGTCCGGAACGGGCGGCGCGGGGTTCGAACCGCGGCCTTCCTCGCAGCCACAGCGGTTCTCACCGGTCTCGTGACCGGAGTCGGTGGCGGCACGGCCTCCGCTGACCCGATCATCGACGGCAAGAAGCTGTTGGCCGATCCGGTGTCGGCGGACGGTTCGAAGATCACCAAGGCCGAGATGAAGGATGACCGGAACATCCGGCTCTACGTCCACTCCGCGGCCATGGACGCCACCTACCCGGTCGACGTGCAGCGTCCCGCCGACGCCTCGGTGCCGCGCCCGACCCTGTACCTGCTCAACGGCGCGGGCGGCGGTCAGGACGACGCCTCCTGGGTCAAGAAGACGAACATCGTCAACGGCTTCCTCGGCGACAAGAACGTCAATGTCGTGCAGCCCATCGGCGGCAAGTGGTCCTACTACCAGGACTGGGACAACGACGATCCGGTCCTCGGCCGCAACAAGTGGACCACCTTCTTCACCCAGGAACTGCCCCCGCTGATCGACGCGGCGCTGGGCACCAACGGCGTCAACGCCGTCTCCGGCATCTCCACCTCCGGCACCACCGTGCTCACCCTGGCCGAGGCCCAGCCGGATCTGTACAAGTCCGTCGCCGCCTACTCCGGCTGCGCGCAGATGGCCGACCCGCAGGGCCAGGAGTTCATGCGCCTGACCGTCGAGACCTGGGGCGGCGGCAAGCTCGAGAACATGTACGGCCCGTCGGACTCGCCCGAGTGGGCGGCCCACGACCCGGTCATCAATGCCGAGAAGCTGCGCGGCATCAACCTCTACATCTCCTCGGGCAGCGGTCTGCCCGGCCAGTACGACACCCTCAACGGGCCCTACGCCCTGCCGGGCGCCTACGGCCTGGCCAACCAGATCCTGGTCGGCGGCGTCATCGAGGCGGGCACCAACTTCTGCAGCCACAACCTGGCCAACAAGCTGAACTCGCTGGGCATCCCGGCCACCTACAACTTCCGGGCCACCGGCACCCACTCGTGGGGCTACTGGAACGACGAGTTCATCAACTCGTGGCCGGTCCTGGCCCAGGGGCTGGGCATCTAGCCCGAGGGTCCACGCGGACAACACGAAACAGCCCGGCATCCGGAAGGTGCCGGGCTGTTTGCCGTTATGGCTATGGTCACAGGTTGGTTGGCAGGGCTAAACAAAAAGTTCGGCTAACCGTAAACTCTAGGAGTGAGTACCAGTGTGGCCGATCAGCAGCGCAGCCCGTTCCAGCGAGCGCGATCGGTCACGGTCCTACTCGGTCCCGCCTTCGTCGCCGCCATCGCGTACGTCGATCCGGGCAATGTCGCGTCCAATATCAGCGCGGGTGCGAAGTACGGCTATCTGCTGGTCTGGGTCGTCGTCATGGCCAACGTCATGGCCGGGCTGGTGCAGTTCCTCTCCGCCAAGCTCGGGCTGGTCACCGGCCGGTCCCTGCCGGAAGTGGTGCGCGAGCGGGCCAGCCGCCCGGTGCGCATCGGCTATTGGGCGCAGGCCGAAACCGTCGCCGTGGCAACCGATCTGGCCGAAGTGGTCGGCGGCGCGATCGCGCTGAACCTGCTGTTCGGGCTGCCGCTGCTGGCCGGCGGCGTCATCACCGGCATCGTCTCGCTGGGCCTGCTGATGATCCAGAACCGGCGCGGGCAGCAGCCCTTCGAGCGCGTGATCACCGGACTGCTCGGCGTCATCGCCATCGGATTCCTTGCCTCCCTGTTCATCTCACCGCCGTCGGCCCCGGAAGCCCTGGGCGGGCTGGTACCTCGCTTCGACGGCTCGGGCAGTGTGCTGCTGGCGGCCGCCATGATCGGTGCGACCGTCATGCCCCACGTGGTGTACCTGCACTCCGGCATGGCCCGTGACCGCCACGGACGCCCGGAAGCGGGCGCGCCGCGAAAGCGCCTGCTGCGCATCACCCGCTACGACGTCGGGCTGGCCATGCTGCTGGCCGGTGCGGTGAACCTGGCCATGCTGCTCATGGCGGCCGGCACGCTGCGCGGTCGCGACGGCGTGGACACCATCGAGGGCGCGCACGCCGCGGTCCGGGAGGTCCTCGGCCCGGTGGCGGGACTGTTGCTGGCGGTGGGCCTGCTCGCCTCCGGGCTGGCGTCCACCTCGGTAGGGGCCTATGCGGGGGCCATGATCATGCAGGGCCTGCTGCACCGCCACATTCCGCTGGTGGTGCGCCGCGTCATCACCCTGATCCCGGCGCTGGTCGTGCTCGCGACGGGGGTGGATCCCACTCGCGCGCTGATCCTTTCGCAGGTGGTGCTGTCCTTCGGCATCCCGTTCGCGCTCATCCCGCTGGTGCGCCTCACCAGCGACACCGATCTCATGGACGGCAATGTCAACCACCGCGTCACCACCGCCCTGGCCTGGCTCGTGGTCGCCGTCATCACCGTCCTGAACGTGATGCTGATCTACCTGACCGTCGCCGGAAGGAGCTGACCGCTATTCGGCGAAGACGGCCTTGCGCTTCTGCAGCATGGCCGACGCGCCCTCGGCGAAATCGGCGGAGTCGAGCAGTTCGCACTGACCGGTCTTCTCGGCCGCCAGGGCCGAATCGAGCGAGGCCAGCGCCGCGCCGTTGAGGGCGAGCTTGGTGAGCTCCAGGGCGCGACGCGGGCCGTGCGCGAGCTTGGCGACGGCCGCCTCCACCTTGGCGTCCAGCTCCTCGTCGGTGTGGACGCCCGCGATCAGGCTGTGCTCCAGGGCCTTTCGGGCCGGAAGCCGCTCACCCAGCAGCGCCATCTCGGCGGCCAGCGGGCGACCGGCCGCGGCGGCCACCATGGCCGCCGCGCCGCCGTCGGGCATGAGACCGATATTGATGAAGGCCAGCAGCAGGTAGGCGTCCTCGGACAGGTAGGTGAGATCGGCGGCCAGCGCGATGGCGACGCCGATTCCGGCGGCCGAGCCCTTGACCCTGGCGATCACCGGAATCGGGGCCTCGACGATGGCCTTGATCATCCCGTTGGCCCCGTCCAGGATCATCTCGTTGGTGATCCCGCGCTCGGCGTACGCGTCCGCGGCGGACAGATCCGCGCCGGTGCAGAAGTCGCCGCCGTCACCGGTGATCACGATGACCCGCAGCGCCGGATTCGCCGACGCCGCGCGGACGGTGTCGCCGAGGCTCACCATGCCGTCGTAGGTGAGCGCGTTCTTGCGCTTGGGATTGCTGATGGTGATGCGCAGCACCCGCCCGTCCTGAATCGCGGTGAAACCCGGAGTGGTCGCGGTACTCATTTGCGCTCCCAGATATATATGCGGCCGCATTGCCGCAGACTTGTGTTCGACATTGCGAATTGTGGTTAACTTAAGGTCGTTCGTCCGGCACTGTCAACAGCCGGTGCCATCGAGAAGGAGAAACTGTATGGTCGCCGATCGCAGCGAGGCCGCCCTCGCTTCCGTGCGACCCGACAGCGACTCGAGCCGGCCCGACGGTCGATCCGGGACAACCGACAGCGAATCCGGTCCCCGCCGCCGCCCCAAGAACCGCAAGGCCCAAATCGTGCGGGTAGCGGCGCGAGCCTTCGCCGAGCGCGGCTACCACCCGGTCGGCGTGGACGAGATCGCCGCCGAGGTCGGCATCTCCGGCCCGGCCCTGTACCGGCATTTCCGCAACAAGTACGCACTGCTGGTGGCCGCCGCGGAAATGGGTGCGCAGCAATTGCTGGACGCCGCCAAAGCCTCCGACAATCCCGAGCTGGAACCGGAACCGCGACTCACCGCGCTGATCCGCGGCATCGCCGAGTACACCATCGACGTGCGCCGCGAGGGCGGGCTCTACCGGTGGGAGCGGCGCTATCTCGAGCGCGAGGACCGGGCCCGCATCCGGGTCGTCTACACCGAGCTGCACGACACCGTGGCCGCCGCGATCGCCGGGCTGTACCCCGACGCCGATCCGGCCGACACCCAGCTGCGCGCGGCCGCGCTGCTGAGCGCCATCGGCTCGATCACCGCTCACCGCACCGCGCTGTCCACCACCCGGCTGGTCAACCTGATCACCGAGATCTGCTGGGACATCCTGCGCACCGACCTGCCGCCCGCGCCCGCCCCGATCACCGGCGACCCCATCCTGCGCGGCCTGCCGGTCATCTCCAAGCGGGAACAGCTGCTCACCGAGGCCATCCGCATCTTCGGGCGGCAGGGCTACCACGAGGCCAGCATCGAGGAGATCGGCGCGGCCGCGGGCATCAACGCCTCCAGCGTGTACCGCTACTTCGCCAGCAAGGCCGACCTGCTCGCCGCCGCCTTCAACCGCACCGGCGAGCGGGTGGCCATCGGCAACAACGAGGCGCTGGCCGAGGCCACCAGCCGCTCCGACGCGGCCGTGCGCATCGCCGACCGCTTCTCCCGCATGACCTTCGCCATGCCGGAGATCCTGCCGGTCTACTTCTCCGAATTCTCCAATCTGCCCGCCTCCGAACAGCATCGGCTGCGCTCGGTGCAGCGGCAGAACGTGCTCGAGTGGGCCAACCTGCTCGATGGCGACCAGGTCGAGGCCCGCTTCCGGGTGCACGCGGCCATCGCCCAGGTCATCGACGTGGGCCGGCGCATCCGGTTCGACGGGCGGGCGGAGAACCTGGCCCGGGTGAGCGCATTGATGCGGTCCGTGCTGCTGGGCGGAAACGCGGGCGAGTAGCCCACTCCGGCGGACCCCGACTCCGTCATTCCGGCGCGCTTTCGGCCGGAATCTACTGCGGCCGGGGTGGATCCCGGCCAAATGCCTGCCGGGATGACGACTAAACCCGGTGCCGCATGCGGAACAGCGCGCGCGCCATGCGAAGTCGCCTCGGATGCTTCTCGAAGGTGGCCGAGGTGATCTGGTCGGGCGGATGCTTCTCGGTGATCGTCTGCGGCCGGGTGAATTCCCGCAGGACCCGCGGATCGCGAATCCGGCCGGGACCGTTCACGCCGTACACCGGCACCGCGTTGACCGTGATCAGCTCGCTGTGCAGCCGGGCCGCGAACTCCGGGACGCTGCGCACGTCGCGGGTGAAAACCGCGACGGTGCGCGACCTTTCGGCGGCGTTCACGCGATCGGCGGCCTCGTCCATGCCGGCCACCCGGTTCACGATCAGCACCGGCCCGGCGGCCTCGCCGGTGACCACCGTGCTCACCTCGGGGACCTCGGTCAGCACGATCGGCTCGATATAGGGCTCGCGAATCGACTCCAGGCTGCCGACGACCGGCCGCGCGCCCCGGGTGATGGCGTCGCGCACCTGGCGGCGCACCACATCGATCTGGGCGTCCAGGGTCATCGGTCCGTAGGAGGCGCGGCGATCCGCGCCGGGGCGCAGCCGCCGGGCCTGATCGGCGACCAGCTCCAGGAACGGTTCGTACACCGAGTCCGCCACGTACACGCACTGCACGCCCGCGGGCTGCTGTCCGGCATTGGCCATCGCGCCGTACACCGCGGCCGCGGCGGCGGTGTCCAGCTTGGCGTCGACCTGCACCACCATGGCTCCGCGTCCACCCTGCTCGACGACCAGGGGAGTGGACGACTGCGCGGCCAGCGCGGCCACCTCGCGCGCGCCCCCGCTGGACCCGGCGTAGGCCAGCTTGTCCACCCGGGCGCGGCACAGTGCGGCGGCGGTCGAGCTGTCGCCCGTGACCACTTGCAGCACAGGCTGATTCGGGGCCAGATGATTCCAGGTGTCGGCCAGCCACGCGCCCACGCCCGGCGTCAGCTCGCTGGGTTTGAACACCACGGCATTGCCCGAGGCCATTGCGCCCGCGATCGAATTCATCGGTGTGAGAACGGGATTGTGCCAGGGACCCAGCACCCCGACCACGCCCAGCGGCAGGTAGCCGATGGTGCCGGTGCGCTCGCGCCGCAGCCTGGCGCCGAGCCGGTTGGTGCGGCCCAGCGTCCGCTCGGCATGGCGCGCAACCCAATCCAGGTGCTCAACCGCCAGTGTCACCTCGACGGCCGCGTCCAGGCGCGGCTTGCCGGTCTCGCTGCTGATCAGCTCGACCAGGTCGCGGGTGCCGCGGGCCAGGCTGCGTTTCCAGTCCAGCAGCCAGCGTTTGCGCGCATCGAATCCCAATGCCGCCCACCATTGTTCGGCGGTACGCGCCGACCGGACGGTGCGGGTCAGTTCGCCCGCGCCCATGCTGGCGTATTCGCCGACGAGCTCCCCGGTCCGTGGATCATAGGACGACAGCACCTTGGAACGGCCCGCACCAGCGCGCCCGGTTGCCGGCTGCGCCGACTCGGCCATGGTCAACCTCTCGTGGCCTGTGAATGTCTCTCCCCGCCAACGCCAGACTATGGTTCGAGTCGCAGATGCGACAAGGTAGCGAAATCGCCGCATACCGGCCGGTCTGCGCCTGGATCAGCGGCTATTCGGGGACTCATCGGTTTGTGACCAAGCGCACAGTTTGAATACCGTTGCTTCTGCAAAGAAAAGCCCTCACTTCGGATGCACCGGTAACATCACGGCCGACGGAGTGGATCATCCCGGCGGGGCCGTATCCACTCATCCCTGCGGGATGCGGGGACCCGTCGAACGGGGCGACATCGTTCAGCCCGACCAGCCGATAGTGGAGAGTTGATGCCCAGCTTGGACAGACCGGAGTCCGCAGTGCCCGAAGATCCGGCCGTTTATGTCGAAGACGTCCGTAAGTCCTTCGGCGACGTACATGCGCTGCAAGGGGTCAGCTTCACGGCCGCGCGCGGCCAGGTGCTCGGCATCCTCGGTCCCAACGGAGCGGGCAAGACCACCACGGTCAAGATCCTGTCCACCCTGCTGCGTCCCGACTCGGGCGTCGCCCGCATCGCCGGGCACGACGTGCGCGCCGATCCGGCCGCGGTCCGCCGGTCCATCATGATGACCGGACAGTACGCGGCCCTCGACGAGAACCTCTCCGGCCGCGAGAACCTCGAGCTCTTCGGCCGCCTCATGGGGCTACCCCGCAAGGCCGCCCGGCAGCGCGCCGACGCCCTGCTCGAGGAATTCGACCTCACCGGCGCGGGCCGCCGCGCGGTGCGCCACTACTCCGGCGGCATGCGCCGCCGCGTCGACATCGCCTGCGGCCTGGTGGTCCGGCCCGAGGTGGTCTTCCTCGACGAACCCACCACCGGCCTGGATCCGCGCTCGCGCCAGGGCGTTTGGGATCTGGTCACCGCGCTCAAAACCCAGGGCATCACCGTCCTGCTGACCACGCAGTACCTCGAAGAGGCCGACGTGCTCAGCGACAACATCATCGTCATCGACAAGGGCACCGTCATCGCCGAGGGCACCGCGGACGCGCTCAAGGAGAAGACCGGCGGCAGCTACTGCGAGGTCGTGCCGCTGGATCCCAGCCAGCTGATCGCGGCCGCCGACGCGCTCGGCGATCTGGTGCCCGCCGCCGTCCGCGCGGAACTGTCCGGCGGCGACCGGCTTTCGATTCCGGCCCCCGACAGCGCGGCCACCCTGTCCGAGGCGCTGCGCCGGCTCGACGCCGCCGGCGTGCAGCTCGCCGACATCGGGCTGCGCCGCCCCTCGCTCGACGACGTCTTCCTCACGCTCACCGGTCACTCCGGAAGCAAGGAAACCGAACCCGAGGGCGAAGCGTGACCGCGGTCGCGGCCGACACCGCCGCCGACCTCTTCGCCGGGGTACCGCCCGCCCGGCCCAACAGCTTCGCGCAGTGGCGCGCCCTCACCGGCCGCGTCGTCTGGGTGATGGCCACCAAGGGCGAGCTCATCGTCGCGGTCATCGTGCCGCTGGTCTTCACTCTCGGCTTCTACCTGCCGCTGAAGTTCGTCATGCAGTTCCACGGCATCAACTACGCGCAGTTCGTCATGCCGATCATCGTGCTGCAGACCATGTCCTTCACCATGATGTCCAATGCGCAGCTGGCCGCCTACGAGGCCATGACCGGACTCAACACCCGCATGCAGACCATGCCCATCGGGGCCATGGTGCCGCTGGTGTCACGGCAGTCCGCGGGCTTCGTGCGCTCGACGGTCTCGCTCGCCGCGGCCCTGGGGTGGGGCCACCTGATCGGCTTCCGGTTCGTCGCCGGATGGGGGCAGACCGTGCTGTTCTGCGCGTTCTCCCTCGCGGTCGGCACCGTGCTGGCCATCGGCGCGGACGGGCTCGGGTCGCTGACCAAGAGCCCCGAATCCCTGAGTCAGGCACTGACTCTGCCGACGCTGATCTTCGGCATGCTGTCCTGCGGCTTCGTGCCCGAGAACCAATTCCCGATGTGGATCCGGGGATTCGTGCGCAACCAACCCATCTCGCAGTTCTCCTACGCGCTGCGCGACATGGCCGCGGGCGGCGTGACCTGGCATGTTCTTTGGGTGCCGCTGGTGTGGCTGGCAGGCGGCCTGGTCGTCTTCACGCCGCTGGCGGTCTGGGCGAGTGTGAGGCGATCATGAGTACCGCGACCACGGCCGCAGCGGCCGAACAGGATTCGTGGGCGGGGCACCAGCCGCTGCCCACGGTGGCGCCCCGATCGGAACGCCGGTTCTCGATCCTGGTGGAACAGAGCCTGATCCAGTGCAAGCGACTGCTCATGGGCTGGATGCGCGATCCCTCGACCACCATCCAGACGCTCGTCTACCCGGCACTGACCCTGGTCATGTTCCGCATCGTGATGGGCGACGCGGTCGGCTCGGCCACCGGCATGCCCGCCATCTACGGCTACGTGCCCATGGTGATGATGGTGGCCGCCATGTCCGGATCGGTTGTCAGCGCACTGGGATTCAAGGCCGAGAAGGCCACGGGCCTGCTCGGGCGCTTCCACACCATGCCCATCCACCGCGCCGCCGGACTCACCGGCCGGCTGCTGGCGGAGGCCGTTCGAGTGCTCATCACGTCGCTGTTCGTGCTGGCGGTGGGTCTCGTGCTGGGCTTCCGGTTCTGGTATGGGCCCGCGGCTTCGATTGCCATGCTGGGCATTCCGATCCTGTTCGCGATCGGGTTCGCGATCATGGTGACGGCGCTGGCCACCCTGACCGAGGGCATCATCCTGGTGGCGCTCGTCGGTCTGGTCAACACGCTGCTGATGTTCTTCAATTCCGGGTTCGTGCCGGTGTTCGCCTACCCCGCCTGGTTGCAGAAGACGGTGGAGAACCAGCCGATGAGCACGGCCATCGACGCCATGCGCGGGCTGTCCTACGACGGGCCCATCGCGACTCCGCTGTGGAAGACGTTGGCCTGGACCCTCGGCATGATCATCGTGTTCGCGTATCCGGCGATCCGCGGATACCGGCGGGCGGCCGAAACCGGCGCGTAGCCGAGCCCCGGTCGGTCTGTGGCGCGGGTCACGTTAAGGTGGCCCCATGGCTTACCTGGTTACCGGGGCGACCGGGTTCATCGGGCGGTTTCTGGTTCCCGAACTCCTGAAACGCGGTGCGGACGTCCACGTGCTGGTGCGTCCCGGCGAGGACTCCGTGCTGCGCTTCAACCGCTGCCTGCGCGAATGGGAGGCCCGGGACCGGGTGCGCCCGGTCCGCGGCGACCTGGCCGCGCCCGGCGTCGGCGTCGACGCGGGCTGGATTGCCGCACACCGCGGTTCGATCGACCATGTCTTCCACCTGGCCGGCGGCTTCGACGCCACCGCACCCGGCGGCACCCGGCGGGTGGCCGAGCTCGCGGCCGCGTTGGAAGCCGGACGGCTGCACCACCTTTCGACCGCCCGCATCGCCGGGACCTGGGACGGCCTGTTCACCGAGGACATGACCGACGTCGGCCAGCTGCTGCCCACGCCCTACCAGCGCGCCATGCTGCGCGCCGAACAGGACGTGCGCGAACAGACCGCGGTGCCGTGGCGGATCTACCGGCCCTCCATCGTCATCGGCGACTCCCGCACCGGCGAGATCGACCGCATCGACGGGCCCTACTACTTCTTCCGGCTGCTGCGCATGGCCGCCCAGCTGCCGCGCATCCTGCCCGTCGTCGCCCCGCAGCTGGGCGAAACCAATATGGTCCCGGTCGATTTCGTGGCCCGCGCCCTCGACCACATCGCGCACCGGCCCGGCGACGGGCCCCGCACCTACCACCTGGTGGACCCGCGCGAGCAGAGCGTCGCCGAGGTCTTCAACCTCTTCGCCGACGAGGCCGGCGCGCCGCACCTCATCGAGGTCATGCCCAAACGGACCCTCGACGTGACACTGCGGGTGCCCGGCATGGGCTGGGCGCTGCGCCAGCTCGGCGTCCCCATGGACGTTCTCGAGGACAGCGAATTCGCCTGCCGCTTCGACTCCCGCCACACCGCCGCGGCCCTCGCCGGCACCGACATCAAGGTGCCGCCGCTGGCCGCCTATGCCTCGATCATCTGGAAGTACTGGATCGAGAACTGGGTGTGAGGGCTCAGGAGGTCGCGCTGTCCTCGGGGAGGAGCAGGTCGCTCTCCGGGCGCGCGCGGCCGTAATCCCAGTTCACCCAGCGGTTCCGGTTGCGCCAGCCGACCAGGTCGAAGCGCCAGCGGAACGGATGGGTGGTGCCGACCGTCATCCACAGGGCCGTGCCGAGGGCGAGATAGTCGTCGTGGGCGGACAGCAGGGCGCGCTGCTGCCGGGGCGGGCGGGTGAAGAAGGCGTCGAACATCGAGATGGACTGGTCGGTGGTGAGGCGGCCCAGGCCGTACACCCCCCGCATGCGCATCCAGTGCACCAGCCGCGCCTGCCACGGCCACAACGCCTCGACCGGATCGGTGCCGGCCCGCACCGCGTCCAGCGCGGTGTCCACCAGCGACAGCGAATCGGCCACGCAGTAGCCGGTGATCGGATGCATCATGCCGCCGCGCGAACCGAACGGGATCACCTGCCCGCGACCGGCTTTCGGGGGCAGCTCGTCGAGGGGATAGTGCGCGGCCTCGGTCGGCTCGTCGCCGCGCAGCCGAATCCCGTGCGCCGCCAGCCGGTTCAGGGTGCGCCGCCGCAGTTCGTGCTGCGGCATGCCGCCGCGCAGGCCCAGGCTGGTCTCCTCGAAGATGACCGTGCCGTCGCCGAGGGGCACCGAATACAGGAACGACGGCGGCTCGTCCGGACCCGCGCCGTTCTCGTCGCGCCAGTCCAGCAGCAGGCCCTCGCCCGCGCTCACCATGGGAGCGGCGATGTCCTCGTCCACGAAGATGCCGTGCGCGCTGGCCGTGCGCCGCGAACCCGGCGCGGCCTGCCCGCGGGTGTCGAACACCGTCGCGGCCCGCACCTCGGTGCCGTCGGCCAACTCGACCCGGTGCGCCTGCACGGTGCGCGCGCGACCGGTGATCACCGTCGCGTCATCCAGCGGCAGCGCGTCGAACAGGCCCTGCTTGGACAGCACGCAGTAGGGCCGCGGAATCCGGTGCGCGGCGTCGGTCCACACCACCGGCGCCTCGATGCGGCTGGCGATCGCACTCCGGCCGAGCCACTCCGGCAGCTCGTCCACCCAGCACGAATACGTCGGGCCCCACAGCCGGGTGGGCCGTGGATCGATCGCGACCACCCGCATCCCCGCCGCCATGGCGCGATGCGCCAACGCCCGACCCGTGGGACCGAGCCCCACCACGCACACGTCGGCCGCCGCGCCGACCTCTCGGCCACTCATACCCGCATTCAAACAGCCGCGCCCGATCGCCGCCAGGCTGGCACCTACTTCGCTCCGGATGCGAACGATTCACATCGTTGATACCGTGGCCGCCGCATCGCGGGAACGTCGGGAATCCCGCCCGCGGATCACCCGGCGTGGGGGGATGGAGCGCGCGAAAACGTGCTTCTCCGTGAAAATTTGGACCAGCCGCCCCCGAGCCACCTGGACATATCGTGTCGCAATCACACGCCGCCCCGCCCGTGCTGTCGGTCGTCGTACCCGTCTTGAACGAGGCCCCGGTCATCGAACGCTGCCTGCAACGCCTCGTCACCCAGGACGCGATCGACGAGATCATCGTGGTCGACAACGGCAGCGACGACGGCAGCCCCGAGATCGTGCGCGCCTTCGCCGCCGCGCACCCCAAGGTCGAACTCGTCCACGAACACCACCGCGGCATCACCCCCGCGCGCAATACCGGATTCGACACGGCGAAAGGCGATTTCATCGCCCGCACCGACGCCGACACCCTGGTCCCGCCGCATTGGGGCCGCACCATCCACGACTTCCTGACCGAGCATCCGGAGACCGCCGCGGTCACCGGCATCTGCACCTACCACGACTCGCCCGTCGGCTTCCTCCTGGATTTCGGTGTCTACCTGCAGGATCGGCGCGGCAAGATCGGCGGCCCGGTCGGCAACATGTACGGACCGAACATGGCGCTGCGCCGCGACGCCTGGCTCGAGGTCCGCGCGGACACCCAGGTCCGGGTCGACGTCGCCGAAGACCTGGACCTCGCCCTGTGCCTGTCCAAACGCGGCCTGCGCATCGACCAGGTCAAGGACATGCACGCCCTCACCTCCGCGCGCCGCCGCCGCACCAGCCCCCACCACTGGTGGCGATTCCAGCTCATGGGCCTGCGCACCATCGCCCACCACGGCTACCGCGTGCTCCCGCTGCACCGGGTGCTCATCGTCGCCGCCTGGACCACCCACACCCTGCAATGGCCGATCTACCGGTTCTGGGACTTCGACCGCAAACGCTTCGCCCTGCGCCCGGGAGCCGCCCGCCGGTCCGCCGTGGGCCACTGAAAACGGCAAGTCCGCTGTCCCGCAGCGGACTTGCCGACAAGTTATAGGTGCAATCCGGTTCCGAACTCACTTGGTGGGCGGGGTGGCCGACGAGGACGTGGGCGGGGCGCCGTTGCCCGAACTGGACGGCGTCCCATCGGGATTGCCGCGAGCACGCGCATGAATGATCCGCGTGGCGGCGATGGTCCCGTTGGATTCATGGCCCTGCACCATGACCTGATCCCCGACCGCGAACTGCGCGGCGGTCTCGCTCTTGGACTTGGTGCCGAATTCGGTGGTGGGGGAAATGGTCACGGTCTCGGTGCTGCCGTCCTGCTTGGTGATCATCCAGGATCCGGACCCCTCGGTGGTGATCTTGCCCCCGATGCCCCGTCCACCCCCTCCGTGCCCACCCGGACCTTGCTCCTGACTACCGCCTTTCGCGGCATGATCACTCGGCGAACCGCAGGCCGCCAGGCCCAGCGTGGCCGCGACCGCCACCGCCGACCCCGCGATCGCGAGCGTGACGCGACCGGGCCGACGCCGCCCTCTCGGGGTCCGGGAACCGTCCGCGGCAGGTATTGAATCTGTCATGGCCGCAACGCTATTGACGGTGACTGTGAGTTCCCTCGGCGTCGGCTGGTGAGTCACTTTCAGCTCGGTGCGAGACCGGTCGGTCAGGGACGGCCGGTCAGCACGGCGGTGACGGCGTCCAGGAACGGTTGCCCGCCCGTCGCGTACCCGCCCGCGATCCCGCCCACCAGCAGGCCGATCGGGCCGGTCAGGAGGCTGAAGAAGCCGAGTCCGAGGACGGTCCCGATCAGCCCGCCCAGCACGCCGCCGACCGCGACCGCGGCCACGTTCTGATTGACCTCGTTGATGAGCTGTGTCATGGAGCTGACCGGCTGCATCTCGCTGATCTCGGTGGCGGTGACCGCGGGCGTGAGCACGAGCCGGTGGCCGTCGTCCGAGATCGCCCGGTCGACCTGGACGGCCGCGCCGGCGATCCGATAGGCCAGCGGGATCCGCGCCACCACGGCGCCCGTGTCCGAGGTCAGCATGACCTCACCGCCGTCGGCGGTGGTGGTGAACGCGCCGCCGGAGACGGTCGTGGTCAGCACCCGGGAGAAGTCGGAAACGGTTGCGCGGTAGCCGATGCCGTCCTCGACGCCGGTCGCGATCTGCTCGGGGAGAGTGGTTGGTGGCTGTGCCGGCGCGGTGGCCGCGGTGATCCAGACGGTGACGCCGGCCAGCAGGGCGGCCGCGGTACAGGTGCCGAACTTCATTCAGGATTTCTCTCTCGCCGGGTGGTACTTCAGCGATCGAACTCTGGTGCCGTGGAGGGTAATTCGCGAGCCCCGCCAAATCATCGTTATGTAATCGTGATTTGGTCGTAAGACCAGCCGCTGTTCTAAAAGATTCGAAATTCACAATTCGACGCGCCGTGTCCGGTCGTGTAGGAAATGTCGTGTTTCTCGGATCGACTTCGGACGCGGGTGGGCTTGGTTCGATACGGCAGCTGTGGAGGGTGAAGGCATGTCGCGGCGCAAGGGCCTGGCCGGAATCACGTTGGCGTGCTTGCTCGCCGGCGCGATGCTCGCGGTGGTGGCGGGACTGTTCACGATCCTGCTCGCCTCGCTCGGCCATCGACGGCCGGGGCCGGTTCCGGACGAAAACCTCGCCGCCGCGAACACATCGGTGAGAGTCTCTCCCGAAGACGCGGCCCCGCAAGGAAATACCGAACCCGAGAGCGGGGGCTTCGCCTCCGCCGTCCACCGGACGGCCACCGTGCGAATTCCCGGACGGAACGTGAATGCCGGTGACTGCGTGGAATTCGGCGCCGACGCCACCCATATCGAAAAGGTCGCCTGCGGCAGCGGGAATTCCGGCTACAAGGTGTCCGATGTGGCGGCGCAGGGCGGACGATGCCCGCGCGACGCCGACCGCACCGTCGCCCGCCCCGTACCCGGCGCGCCGGACACGCTCTGTCTCGACATCGATTGGGTGGTAGGCGATTGCATGGACCTGACCGCCGGGAACGCCCGGCGGACGGACTGCGCCGCGGACATCCCCGACAGCGTGCGCGTGGTGCAGATCGAGCAGGGCACCGCCGACGTGAACACCTGCTCCGCGGGCAATCGCGGCTTCGTCTACGACGAGCGGCGGATCGTGGTCTGCGTCAGCTCCCGATAGCCCGCGCCGGACCTCTACTTGGGCGTCACCCAGGTGGTGATGTCCGCGTGCACGACCTCGACGCCGTCCTTGTCGAAGATCGACACCGGCACCACCAGGTCCTGACCTTCGGTGATGAGCGAGAAGTCCGGCACCTCGGGCAGTTTCGCGACGGCCCGCAGCCCCGAGTTCGCCTTGGCCAAGTACTGCACGTTCATGGCCTTCGGAATCCAGCGATGCGTCTCCGGCACGGTCGCCTCCGACAGCATCCCCATCGCCACCTCGGCCAGATTGCACGCCGCGATCGCATGGAAGGTCCCCAGATGATTGTGGATCCCGAACCACTTGGGCGCGGTCACCTCGCACACCCCCGGCTCCAACCGCACCACGCTCGGCAACACGGTCCCGAAGTACGGCACCCGAGCCACCATCCCGAGCGAGAACAACGTATGCCCGATCCGATTGTCGGGAAGCTTCTTCCACCCGCGATACGTAGCGGTCTCTTTAGCCATACCCGTATCTTACTCATAAGTAAGTTCGACGGAAGCGCGGTGTTCCCCGCCCTCGTATAGGTAGTCGAATCGGTCACTCGTCGATTCGAGCTCGCGAGACCGGTTGGTTTTGAGTTAGCTGGACAGGTTGCGCCGGGGGCGCGGCTGGGCGCCGACGCCATACCGGTCGGCGGTCGGGGAAATCAGGAGTTCTTCACATCATGCGTATTCGTACCGCGGTGGCCACGGTTGGCATCGCACTCGCGGGGGCGGCTGCCGCCACCACCGCATCGGCCGGCTCGGCGGCCGCCTTCACGCCTTACATCAACCCGGGCGGCGGCATCATCGTCGGTGTGGCCCTCAATCACGACGAGACCGTGGCACTGGCCAACAGCTGGATCCCGGCGGCCATCACCCAGGTCAACAGGGGGCACGACCTGATCGCGCCCGACCCGTACTTCTCCGACATCCCGGTGTACAACGGCACGACCTACGCCACGCTGTCGCAGGCCGTGGGCGAGGCCGCCGATACGCCGGGCGGTGAGGTCAGCCTGAACGTGGTCGACCCCAACGTGCACCACGGCGGAAACTTCCTGCTGGTCGAGGATCTCGGCGGCTGGGACTACTACCTCGGTGACCGCTGACTGCTGGATCCGAGACGGCCGGTGCGGGAATCGAGTTCCCGCACCGGCCGTCGCGCTTTCACGACCCGTTGTGACCAGGGCCATTGGCTCGAGGGTGGGGGAGGGGGCGATTTGAAGTCGCCCCATGGCTCGAGGCATACTGTTCGGGTTGCCCACACCGGGTTGCGTCTTTTCCGTTGGATCAGCGCAGGTCGTGGGTGAGCAAGACCCAATTTTGCACCCCGCTGGATTGCGGCGTGGGTGCGTCCGGAACAATGTTCCGAGGCTTACAGGATTTTGGTCCGGGCCGAGGAATGGGCGGCGGAGCGACACGCCCGACCGCGTGGACCGGATGAACCATGACAGATGAACAGCGGCGATGGATCGGGCCCAGGTGGGCCGGTCGTGTGGTGGCTGATGCGTCTTCGTGTGTTCGGGCTGTGCAAATGAGGGTGGTACGGGAGCGAAAGCTTCTGGGCCACAACGTAAGCGGAGAAAAGGACACTCAGCGTGGCGGGACAGAAGATCCGCATCAGGCTCAAGGCCTACGACCATGAGGCGATCGACGCGTCTGCGCGCAAGATCGTCGAGACGGTGACCCGTACCGGTGCCCGCGTCGTCGGCCCGGTGCCGTTGCCCACCGAGAAGAACGTGTACTGCGTCATCCGTTCGCCGCACAAGTACAAGGACTCGCGCGAGCACTTCGAGATGCGTACGCACAAGCGGCTGATCGACATCCTCGACCCGACGCCGAAGACGGTTGACGCCCTGATGCGCATCGACCTGCCGGCCAGCGTCGACGTCAACATTCAGTGACGGGGTATTCGACTATGACTGACAACAAGAGCCGTCCGGCCGCGGGCATCCTGGGCACCAAGCTCGGCATGACCCAGGTCTTCGACGAGAAGAACCGCGTCGTTCCCGTGACCGTCGTCAAGGCGGGCCCGAACGTCGTCACCCAGATCCGCACCGTGGAGCGCGACGGCTACTCGGCCGTCCAGGTCGCCTACGGCGCCATCGACCCCCGCAAGGTGAACAAGCCGGTCTCCGGCCAGTTCTCCAAGGCCGGTGTCACCCCGCGTCGCCACATCGCCGAGCTCCGTCTCGCCGATGTCTCCAACCTCGAGGTCGGCCAGGAAATCGGCGCCGACGCCTTCGAGGCTGGTTCCTACGTCGACGTGACCGGCACCTCCAAGGGCAAGGGCTTCGCGGGCACCATGAAGCGCCACGGCTTCCGTGGCCAGGGTGCCTCGCACGGTGCGCAGGCCGTGCACCGCCGCCCGGGTTCCATCGGTGGTTGCTCCACCCCGGGCCGTGTCTTCAAGGGCATGCGCATGTCGGGCCGCATGGGTAACGACCGCGTCACCACGCAGAACCTCTCGGTCCACAAGGTGGACGCCGAGAACGGCCTGCTGCTGATCAAGGGCGCGATCCCGGGCCGCACCGGCGGCATCGTGATCGTCAAGAGTGCAGTGAAGGGTGGTGCCCGGGCATGAGCACCGAGACCAAGACCAACCTGACCCTCACGGTCAAGGCCGCCGGCGGCAAGACCGAGGGCACCGTCGAGCTCCCCGCGGAGATCTTCGACGTGACCGCGAACATCGCGCTGATGCACCAGGTCGTCGTGGCCCAGCAGGCCGCGGCTCGCCAGGGCACGCACGCCACCAAGACCCGGGGCATGGTCTCCGGTGGTGGCAAGAAGCCGTACCGCCAGAAGGGCACCGGCCGCGCGCGCCAGGGTTCGACCCGTGCGCCGCAGTTCGCCGGCGGTGGCACCGTCCACGGCCCGCAGCCGCGTGACTACTCGCAGCGTCTGCCCAAGAAGATGAAGGTCGCCGCGCTGCGTGGCGCCCTGTCGGACCGGGCTCGCAACGAGCGCATCCACGTGATCACCGAACTGGTCGCGGGTCAGACCCCGTCGACCAAGGTCGCCAAGTCTTTCCTCGCCGAGCTGTCGACCCGGAAGAACATCCTGGTCGTCGTCGGTCGCGAGGATGTCACCGCGTGGAAGAGCGTGGCGAACCTGCAGGGCGTGCACCCGATCGCCCCCGACCAGCTGAACACCTACGACGTCCTGAAGTCGGACGAGATCGTGTTCTCGGTCGAGGCGCTCAACGCCTTCGTGCACGGCCCGGCCGAAGCTGCACAGGAGGAGAGCAAGTGACCACCATCGCCGATCCCCGCGACATCCTGCTCGCGCCGGTGATCTCCGAGAAGTCCTACGGGCTGATCGAAGACGGCACCTACACCTTCCTGGTGCACCCGGACTCGAACAAGACGCAGATCAAGATCGCCGTTGAGAAGGTTTTCGGCGTCAAGGTGACCAGCGTCAACACCGCCAACCGTCAGGGCAAGCGCAAGCGGACCCGCTTCGGCTACGGCAAGCGCAAGGACACCAAGCGCGCGCTCGTGACGATCTCGGCCGACAGCAAGCCCATCGAGATCTTCGGAGGCCCGGTCGCGTAAGCGGCGGGGACTTCAGAAAGGCAGAAGAACTCATGGCAATTCGTAAGTACAAGCCGACAACCCCGGGTCGCCGCGGTGCCTCGGTCTCGGATTTCGCCGAGATCACCCGCTCGACCCCCGAGAAGTCGCTGCTGCGTCCGCTCACCAAGACCGGTGGCCGTAACGCGCAGGGTCGCATCACCACTCGTCACAAGGGTGGTGGCCACAAGCGTGCCTACCGTCTGATCGACTTCCGTCGCCTGGACAAGGACGGCGTGCCGGCCAAGGTCGCTCACATCGAGTACGACCCCAACCGCACCGCCAACATCGCGCTGCTGCACTTCGCCGACGGCGAGAAGCGCTACATCATCGCGCCGAAGGGCGTGACCCAGGGCACCCGCATCGAGTCGGGCCCGGGCGCGGACATCAAGCCGGGCAACAACCTGCCGCTGCGCTCGATCCCGACCGGTACCACGATTCACGCCGTGGAGCTGCGTCCGGGCGGTGGCGCCAAGCTGGCGCGTGCCGCCGGCATGTCGATCCAGCTGCTGGGTAAGGAAGGCGCCTACGCCGTCCTGCGTATGCCCTCCGGCGAGATCCGTCGCGTCGACGTGCGCTGCCGCGCCACCATCGGCGAGGTCGGCAACGCCGAGCAGTCGAACATCAACTGGGGCAAGGCCGGCCGTATGCGGTGGAAGGGCGTTCGCCCGACCGTCCGTGGTGTGGTCATGAACCCGGTCGACCACCCGCACGGTGGTGGTGAGGGTAAGACCTCCGGTGGTCGCCACCCGGTCTCCCCGTGGGGCAAGCCCGAGGGCCGCACCCGTAAGCCCAACCGTCCCAGCGACAAGCTCATCGTCCGCCGCCGCGGCAAGAAGCGTTAAGGAGGAGGTTAGACATGCCACGCAGCCTGAAGAAGGGCCCGTTCGTCGACGAACACCTCCTCAAGAAGGTGGACGTTCAGAACGAGAAGGGCACGAAGCAGGTCATCAAGACCTGGTCGCGTCGTTCCACCATCATCCCGGATTTCATCGGCCACACGTTCTCGGTCCACGACGGCCGCAAGCACGTGCCGGTGTTCGTGTCCGAGAACATGGTTGGACACAAGCTCGGTGAATTCGCGCCGACTCGTACGTTCAAGAGCCACGTCAAGGAAGATCGGAAGAGCAAGCGGCGATGAGCACTGAAACTCAGAACCCGACCGCGCGCGCGACCGCGAAGCACGTTCGCGTGACCCCGATGAAGGCTCGCCGCGTCGTGGACATGGTCCGCGGCCAGCGGGTCGAGGACGCGCTGAACATCCTGAAGTTCGCGCCGCAGGCCGCCAGCGAGCCGGTCGCCAAGGTTGTCGCTTCGGCGGCCGCCAACGCCGAGAACAACCTCGGCCTGAACCCGGCGACCCTGGTCATCTCGACGGCCTACGTCGACGAGGGCGCGACCATGAAGCGTTTCCAGCCGCGGGCCCAGGGCCGCGCGTTCCGGATCCGCAAGCGCACCAGCCACATCACCATCGAGGTCGAGAGCGTGCCCACCGCCGGCGCTGCCACTCGTAGCCGCCGGAAGGGAGGGGCAAAGTAAATGGGACAGAAGATCAATCCCCATGGCTTCCGCCTCGGTATCACCACCGACTGGAAGTCGCGTTGGTACGCGGACAAGCAGTACGCGGACTACGTGAAGGAAGACGTCGCGATCCGCAAGCTCCTCGCCACTGGCATGGAGCGGGCCGGCATCTCGAAGGTCGAGATCGAGCGCACCCGTGACCGTGTGCGTGTGGACATCCACACCGCGCGTCCGGGCATCGTGATCGGCCGTCGTGGCGCCGAGGCCGACCGCATTCGCGCCGAGCTGGAGAAGCTCACCAAGAAGCAGGTTCAGCTGAACATCCTCGAGGTCAAGAACCCCGAGTCGGATGCGCAGCTGGTTGCTCAGGGTGTGGCCGAGCAGCTGTCGAACCGTGTGGCGTTCCGTCGCGCGATGCGCAAGGCCATCCAGTCGGCCATGCGTTCGCCGAACGTCAAGGGCATCCGTGTGCAGTGCTCCGGCCGCCTCGGCGGCGCGGAAATGTCGCGCTCGGAGTTCTACCGTGAGGGTCGCGTGCCGCTGCACACGCTGCGCGCCGACATCGACTACGGCCTGTACGAGGCGAAGACCACCTTCGGCCGCATCGGCGTGAAGGTCTGGATCTACAAGGGCGACATCGTCGGCGGCAAGCGTGAGGTCACCGCGGTGGCCCCGTCCGGCCGCGACCGTGACGACCGCCCGCGTCGCGAGCGTCCGAGCCGCCCCCGTCGCAGCGGTGCCCAGGGCACCACGGCGACCAGCACCGAGGCCGGGCGTGCCGCGACTGCCGTCGCGGAGGCTCCGGCAGAGAACCAGGAGGGCTGACCTATGCTGATGCCCCGCAAGGTCAAGCACCGTAAGCAGCACCACCCGAAGCGCAACGGCATGGCCAAGGGCGGCACCGCGGTTTCGTTCGGCGAGTTCGGCATCCAGGCTCTGGAGCCGGCCTACGTGACCAACCGTCAGATCGAGTCCGCTCGTATCGCGATGACCCGCCACATCAAGCGTGGCGGCAAGGTCTGGATCAACATCTACCCGGACCGCCCGCTGACCAAGAAGCCGGCCGAAACCCGAATGGGTTCCGGTAAGGGTTCGCCCGAGTGGTGGATCGCGAACGTGAAGCCCGGTCGGGTCATGTTCGAGCTTTCTTACCCGAACGAGGAGACCGCTCGCGAGGCCCTGCGCCGCGCGATGCACAAGCTCCCGATGAAGTGCCGCATCGTGACCCGAGAGGAGCAGTTCTGATGGCTACCGCCAATCCGGCCGCAGAGCTCCGCGAGCTCGACAACGAGGCGCTTGTCGCGAAGCTGCGCGAATCCAAGGAAGAGCTGTTCAACCTGCGCTTCCAGATGGCGACCGGTCAGATGACCAACAACCGTCGCCTGCGTGTGGTCCGCCACGAGATCGCCCGCATCTACACGGTCATGCGCGAGCGCGAGCTCGGCCTGGCCTCCGGTCCTGAAGGCAAGGGAGACGCCGCATGAGCGACGTAAAGGGCCCGGCCAAGACGCCGGCCAAGCAGGAAGAGCGTGGCTCGCGCAAGGTGCGCATCGGCTACGTCGTTTCCGACAAGATGACCAAGACCATCGTGGTCGAGCTGGAAGATCGCGTGAAGCACAAGCTTTACGGCAAGATCATCCGCACCACCTCGAAGGTGAAGGCCCACGACGAGAACGAGATCGCCGGCATCGGCGACCGCGTGCAGCTGATGGAGACCCGTCCGCTGTCCGCCACCAAGCGGTGGCGTCTGGTCGAGGTCCTGGAGAAGGCCAAGTAAGCCTGCTCCGTGACTTGATCGAGTCATAGAACATCGGCCCGCTTCCCAGTAGGGAAGCGGGCCAATGTGTTCAAGGGGGGGAGGTCCCGCTTCCCATCAGGGAAGCGGGCCAATGTGTCAAGGGGGATGAGAGGTCCCGCTTCCCATCAGGGAAGCGGGCCTTATCTATTTCTGGGCATTTTTCTGTGAGTCCGTAGTTGATATGTGGGCATCTGTCCGAGTGTGACCAAACCGAAACACTGTATGTCCAAAGGGAATTAGCGTGTCGCCCCGTCGAAGCGCTAACTTGGTTGGGCTATGAGGGATGCTGCAACGACTTCGGGTGCCTGGCGTACTAATTCCGACGAGACGGTGACCTTCCGCGACGCTTCCGTCGCGTGGGCACTGGCCGCACATGAGGTGCTGGCCGAAACTGCTTCCGGCTACGGCCATTTCGTGACCGTGAACGAACTTGCCGAGCAGATTCAGGAGATGTCCGGTATCCGGACCAATGCCCCCACGCGCACCTGGATGGACGCCATCCTGCGCAAGGTGGCGCGGCGTTGCCACAATTCCGCCGAGCCGCCGCTGACCTCCCTGTGCGTCAAGCAGAACCACAAGGTCAGCGAAAGCTACAAGTACGTCCTCGAATTGGCGCACCTGCCCATCCCCGCCGACCTCGAGGTGCACGCCGCCTACGCCCGCTGGCAGTGCTACGCCGCCTACGGTGCGGACATCCCCTCGGACGGCGGCATCCCGCCCCTGATCCCGCGCAATGGCGGCGCGCCCCGCCGCGTCACCGCGGCCGGCCCGGTCTCCACCCCGAAGCCGGAGCCGGAGGCCCGCAAGGCCGTCTGCGCCTCATGCTTCACCGAACTCCCCGCGAACGGCGTCTGCTACTACTGCTGAGGCTGAGCGTCCTTGTGGCACACGGCTTCCAGCATGATCCCGTCGAAGCCGGTCCAGAACGTCGCGTAATAGGGCGGCGGGTACTGCGGGAATTCCTGTGGCACATGCAGGATTTCATCACCGCGCCCGGCCGCCCATTCGTGTACCCGCCGTACCGCGTCCCGGGTCGGCACCATGAACGCCAAATGCTGGAGTCCCGGCAGCGAGCGTGAGTACCCCGGCGTCTCGGCCGGGTAGAAGAAGACATACGTCCCGATCTTCCGCGCGGCGGGCCAGTAGGCGAACTGCGTGTCATCGGCCAGCAGCGGCTCGTAATCCAGCAGCGGCATCAACTCGTCGTAGTACTTCCGCGCACCCGTCAGATCGCTGACGTTGATCCCGAGATGACCCAGTGGCATGTTCTCGAACCTACCGGCGAAAGCTGTTGGGGGAGTGCCTATCAGACCGGGGTCTTCAGGTTCTCCAGCGTGTGCACCAGCGGGGCCAGTTCGGGGTTCTCGGCGGCGGCGGTGAGGGCTTCGCGCAGGGCCTTCGCGTTGGTGGGGCGGGCGGCTTCGAGCAGTTCCCGGCCGGAGTCGGTGACCTTGGTGTAGATGCCGCGGCGGTCGTCGGGGCACAGGTAGCGCTCGAGCAGGTGGCGGTCCTCGAGGCGGGTCACCAGGCGGGTGGTGGCGGATTGGGACAGCACCACCGCGTCGGCGACCTGCTTCATCTGGAGCATGCCGCCCTTGCCGTCGTGCTGGCGGGAGAGGACATCGAGCAGTGAGTACTCGCGGACGCTGAGGTGGTGGGCCGATTGGAGGGCGCGTTCGACGTGTGCCTCGATCTTGCCGTGCAGCAGGGACAGCGCGCACCAGCCCTGCGACAGGGCGGTCATGGCGGGGTCGGTGGCGGTCATCGCGTTTCCTCTGGTCGGGAGGGGATTACCACCAGGATAGCCGACGTCTGCAATAGCAAGCGCTTGCAAGTAACGCGCGTCTGCAACTATTGTGTGTGCACGTATAGCGCTCTTGCAACTTCTTGTCGGAAGGTTTTGTCATGCCACTCGCGCTGCTCGCCCTCGCCATCGGGGCCTTCGGGATCGGCACCACGGAATTCGTGATCATGGGCCTGCTGCCGCAGGTCGCGGGGGACTTCGGGGTATCCATACCCACCGCCGGGTGGCTGGTCACCGGGTACGCGCTGGGCGTCATGCTCGGTGCGCCGGTGATGACCGCGCTCGGCACGAGGATCTCGCGCAAGCGGATGCTCATGCTGTTGATGGGCCTGTTCATCGCCGGGAACCTGCTCTCGGCCGTCGCCCCGGTGTTCGGCGTGATGCTGCTGGGCCGGGTGATCGCCTCACTGGCGCACGGCGCGTTCTTCGGGATCGGGTCCGTGGTGGCCGCGGAGCTGGTCGCGCCGGACAAGAAGGCCGGGGCCATCGCCATGATGTTCACCGGGCTCACCGTCGCGAATGTCGTCGGCGTGCCGCTGGGCACGTTCGTGGGTCAGAGCCTCGGCTGGCGAGTCACTTTCGCGTTGGTGGCCGCGCTCGGTGTGGCCGGGCTGGTGGGCGTCGCCAAGCTGGTGCCGGATCTGCCGAAGCCGGAGGGCGTGCACCTGCGGCACGAGCTGGCCGCGTTCAAGAACGTTCAGGTGCTGCTGGCCATGGCCATGACGGTGCTGGGCTTCGGCGGTGTCTTCGCGGCGATCACCTACATCGCACCGATGATGACCGAGGTCACCGGCTTCGCCGACGGGTCGGTCACCTGGCTGCTGGTGCTGTTCGGCGCGGGCATGTTCGTCGGAAATCTGGTGGGCGGCAAGTTCGCCGACCGTGCTCCCGTGCTGATGCTGACCGCGTCGCTGGCGGGCTTGGCGGTGGCGCTGGGGTTGTTCACGGTGACCGCGCACGACAAGGTGGCGGCCGCGGTGACGATCTTCGCGATCGGCGTGCTCGGGTTCGCGACCGTACCGCCGCTGCAGAAGCGGGTGCTGGATCAGGCCCACGCCGCCCCGACGCTGGCATCCGCCATGAATATCGGAGCGTTCAATCTCGGAAACGCGATTTCGGCGTGGCTGGGCGGTCTGGTGATCGGCGCCGGGTTCGGTTACACCGCGCCGAATTGGGTGGGTGCGGCGCTGGCGGTATCGGCGCTGTTGCTGGCGTTCGTCGCCGAGGGGCTGGAGCGGCGCGCGGGCAAGTTTGCTCCGAATACCGTTCCAGCAAACAATATTTCGACAATTCCGGCTAACGAGGCGTACCGTACCGTTCATTCTTGAGCGCCTCTGCGGGCAGGTCTAATCTCGGCGGGGTGTCCGGATTCGGGCGTGGTTAATCGAGCGCGATCGGTGAGTTTGCATGCTCGACAATGTTTTACGGATCGCCATCGTCGGTGTGGGTCCCCGCGGGCTGAACGTCTTCGAGCGGATTTGCGCCAACGCCCGGCAGCTGGGTTTCTCCGCCGGTGTCGAGGTGGTGGCCATCGACTCGAAAAGGGTCGGTACGGGCGCGGTGTGGCGTACCGACCAGCCCGCGAACCTGCTCATGAACACGGTCGCGGAGCAGGTCACGATATTCACCGACGACAGCGTCGAGATGGCCGGTCCGGTGGAGCGCGGTCCCAGCCTCTACGAATGGTCGAACTTTCTGGCGAAAATAGGCAATTTCGCCGGACTGCCCGGCGGCGCATTCCAAGAGGCCCTGCGTATCGCGCCGGAAACGTATCCGCCGCGGGCCTTCTATGGTCATTATCTGCGTTGGGCTTTCGAGCGCACCCGCGACAGATACGCCGAATGGGTGCGCGTGCGCGAAATCGTGGCAACCGCCGTGGATGTTCTCGATGGGCCCGGCGGATTCCAGGAACTGGATCTGAGCACCGGCGAACGCCTGCGCGGCCTGCACGCGGTCGTGCTCACCCAGGGCCACCTGGCGGAGACCCCGCCCGCCACCCGCGGTTCCCTCGCCGATTCCGCACAGCGCCTGGGCCTCACCTACATTCCGCCCGGCAATGCCGCCGACGCCGATATGGACGCCGTTCCCGAACGCGAGCCCGTCATCATCCGGGGCCTGGGCCTCACCTTCTTCGACTACGTGGCCCTGCTGACCGCGGGCCGCGGCGGCCGGTTCAAGGAGTCCGACAGCGGCCTGGAGTACATCCCGTCGGGCCGGGAGCCGCTCATCATCACCGGCTGCCGGCGCGGCGTCCCGCATCACGCGCGCGGCGAACACCAGAAGGGCGTCACCGGCCGCTACGAACCCCTGCTCCTCAACGCCGACCGCATCGCCGGACTGCGTGAGCGCGCAAGGAGATTCGGTGACGTCTCCTTTCGTCGTGACGTCTGGCCGCACATCGCGCGGGAAGTGGAGTCCGTCTACTACACCCGCCTGATCGCCGACCGCGTCAGCCCGCACCGGCTGGCCTCCTTCCGCGACCGCTACCTGCTCGCCGCGACCGCCGCCGACGCCGGAGAACTGTTGAGCCGCTTCGGTGTTCCGGACGAGGATCGCTGGGATTGGAACGCCCTGACCAACCCCACCGGCGGCCGCTGCTTCACCGATCCCGCCGACTTCCACGCCTGGCTGCTGGCCTATCTGGACGCCGATGTGCACCAGGCTCACCTGGGCAATGTGGACGGACCGGTGAAGTCGGCCCTGGACGTGCTGCGCGATCTGCGCAACGAGGTCCGGCTGATCGTCGATCACGGCGGCATCGCGGGCTCGTCCTACCGTGACGACCTGGATCGCTGGTACACGCCGATGAACGCCTTCCTGTCCATCGGCCCACCGGCGCAGCGGATTTCGGAACTGGCGGCCCTGATCCGCGCGGGTGTGGTGCGGGTCGCGGGCCCCGGCATGCGGGTCCGGGCGGACAGCAGGCGCGAGTGCTTCGTGGCCGACTCGCCCCTGGTGGGCGACTCGGTGACGACGGCACGTTCCCTCATCGATGCCTGGATGCCCGTACCGGACCTGCATCGCACCGCGGATCCCCTGCTGGCCAACATGGTGCGCCGCGAGGAGGTGCGCGACTACGCGATCGCCTCCCCGGACGGCACCCGCTACCGCACCGGCGGACTGGCCGTCGCGCCCGGCTCGCATCACCCGGTCGACGCGCGCGGCCGAATCCATCAGCGCCGCTATGTCTTCGGCGTTCCGACCGAGGCGGTGCGCTGGGTGACGGCGGCGGGCCCGCGCCCCGGCGTCAACTCGGTGACCCTGGCCGACGGCGACGCCATCGCCCGCGAGATCCTCACCGCCCACCGCTACGAGGGTCCCGCCCCGAAACACTCCGGGGTGCAACGACATTCCGAGATCCCGGACGAGTGCGAAAGGCACGATATGACGGTGGAGTGCGGCCTGCTGGCCCCGGTCGGGGTGGGCACACCGGTGGAATCCCTGCTGGGAGACGATGCCTGGATCGAGGCCATGCTGGAGGTGGAACTGGCGCTGGCCCGCGCGCAGGCCCGCCTGGGCATGGTGCCCGACACCGTCACCGGCCATCTGGCACTGGCCGTGCGCGAGCACGAGTTCGACACCCGCGAGATCGCCCGCGCCTCCCGGGGTGCGGCCAACCCGGTGGTGACGGTCGTGGAGCGCCTGCACGACGCGGTCGCCGACGTGGATCCGGTGAGCGCCAACTACGTTCACTACGGTTCCACCAGCCAGGACATCCTGGACACCGCGACCATGGTGATCGCCTCCCGGGTGCTGGCCGTGGTGATCGCCGACCTGGACACCGTCCTGGCCGCCCTGGCCGAGCTGGCCCGCCGCCATCGCACCACCCCGATCGCCGGTCGCACGCTCGCCATGCACGCCGTGCCGACGACCTTCGGCGCCAAGGTGGCGATCTGGATGCAGGGCCTGCTGGACGCTCGCGAGCGCCTGACCCGCGTCCGCGCCACCCTGCCGGTCCAATTGGGCGGCGCCGCGGGCACTCTGGCCTCCTACATCGAATGCGCCCGCTGCGCCGATTCGGACCTGTCGCAGGCCCCGACCGGCGAGATCATGGAACGCCTGACCGGCGAGTTCGCCGCCGAACTCGCGCTCACGGTGAGCGCCACCCCCTGGCACACCGTGCGCACCCCGATCGCCGATCTGGCCGCCGCCCTGGCGCTGACCTCGGGCGCCCTGGGCAAGCTGGCCGTCGACGTGATCTCCCAGTCCCGCAGCGAGATCGCCGAACTCCTCGAACCCGCCGCCGCCGGCCGCGGCGAGTCCAGCGCCATGCCGCAGAAGCGAAACCCGGTGCTGAGCACCATGATCCGCGCCGCCGCACTGCAGGTTCCGGCTCTCGCCTCGACCCTGTTCGGCGCACTGCTGGCCGAGGACGAGCGTCCCGCCGGGGCCTGGCACGCGGAATGGCAGCCGTTGCGCGAATGCCTGCTGCTGGTCGGCGGCGCGGCCCACACCGCGGTCGAACTCGCCACCGGCCTGACAGCCGACGCCGACCGCATGACCGAGAACCTCTCGCTCACCGAGGGCCAGATCGTCTCCGAGCGGCTCTCGATCCGCCTGGCCCCCTTGCTGGGCAAGCCGGTCGCCAAGAAGACCCTGCAATCAGCGGCTTTCGAGGCCCAATCCACAACCCGCCCGCTGGTCGAGGTGCTGGCCGAATCCCCCGACATCGCCCTGTACCTCACCAAGCCCGAACTCGCCGACCTGCTTCGCCCCGAAAACTACCTCGGCGCAGCCCCCGACCTCGTCGACCGGGTGCTGCGCCGACTGTGACGCGCCGCGTGGACTACTTGCCTTCGCCGAATCGGTTCTTGGGCGGCCGGTTGGTCGAGGCGCGCCGGGTGGCTTCCTTCTCCTTGACCCGTTCGGCCTCCTTGCGGACCTCGATGAGGTTGTCGCGTTCGCGGATCAGCCATTCCGGCGGGTCGGCGAGGAGGGTATCGATCTCGGCGGCGGTCAGCGCGTCCGAGATCCCATTGCGGGCCAGCCCCGAATTGGAGATGCCGAGCTTGCGGGCCACCACGTCGCGCGGGAACGGCCCGTTCTTGCGAAGCTCGGTCAGCCATTCCGGGGGATTGACCCGCAGCTCTTCCAGCTGCGCGCGGGTGACGGGTGAGTTCCGGAATTCCTCGGGGGTTGCCGGGAGGTAGATGCCGAGTTTGTCGGCCGCGGTCAGCGGCTTCATGGTCTGGGGGTTCTTGTCCGGGCTCACCGATCAAGGGTATCGGGCGGCCCGGGCGAACCTGCTGGCCGGTGCAATAACCTTGGTCCAATGAGCCGTCTGGAGTCCATCGACACCACGCGCCTGCGCTGGTTCGTCGCGGTTGCCGAGGAATTGCATTTCGCCCGGGCGGCGCGCGGCCTCGGTATCTCGCGGCAGCGGTTGAGCGGAACGGTCATCGAGTTGGAGGAAGAGCTCGGTACCAAACTGTTCGTCCCGGGCGCGCAGCCCACGCAATTGAGCCCGGACGGGCAGGAAGTGCTGAGCGAGGCTCGCGCATTGATCGCCGCGGCCGACGCGGCGGAACCACGGGTGGAATCGGCCGCGACGGACCGGTTGCGCGTCGGTTTCGTGCCCGGCGTGACGGTCACCAAGTGGGAGCGCATCTGGGCCGACCGGTTCCCGGACATCGCGTTGACCTTGACCCCGATTCCGATGAAGGAACAGGAACAGGCGCTGCGCGAGGGCGCGGTCGACATGTGCTTCGTGCGCCTGCCCATCGACCGCGAGGGCATGAGCGCCATCCCGCTCTACCGCGAGCTGCCGGTGGTCGTGGTCCCCAAGGATCATCCGATCGCCCTGTTCGAGCAGGTCGCCACGAAGGATCTGGCCGATGAGCGCATGCAGGACGCCTCGGATCTGGACGACGCGGCCATGACGATGGAGTTGGTGGCCGCGGTCAGCGGCGCGGCGATCGTGCCGCATTCGATCGCCCGGCTGCATCACCGCAAGGATCTGGTCTACCGGACCGTCACCGATGTGCCCGAGACGGAGATCGCCCTGGCCTGGCCCGCCGCCAAGACCACCGAGCTGGCCGAGGAGTTCGTGGGCGTGGTCCGTGGCCGCTCGCAACGCAGTTCGCGGTCTCCGTCCGGTCAGCAGCCGGAGAAGAAGAAGCAGCCCGTGGCCAAGAAGGCCGTGGTGAAGAAGGCCGGGGTGAAGAAGGGCGGGGCCAAGAAACCCGCGACCCCGTCGCGGCAGGGTGGCGCCAAGAATCCGGGTAAGCGGCGCGGCCGCTAGATCTCAGGGGAAGTTCAGGGTCGAATCAGGGTTGCGCTATACGTATACGTCTACTTATAGTGACTGAAGTCGGACGTTGCGTCCGCGAACCCTGAGAAGCGATGCGGCACAGCGGATATCGACCCGCGGTGCCGTGTAGTACTCGCATGCCCATATGCGCATTCACTGATGATTTGGAGCACCCCAATGGACTTCGACAAGGACACCCAGGACACCGCCGCCACCACCGAGCTCGTGATCGACGCCCTCCCCGAGGGCATGCAGGAGGTCACCCTGCGCGTCGGCCCCGGCGGCGGCCGCACCCAGCGCTTCGTGGGCCGGCTGCTGTCGCAGGCGCACCGGGTCACCAAGGAGGGCAGCGAGACCGTGCGGGTGTACCAGAGCCGCAAGGGCAAGCTGGTCGTCCACAGTCACATCATCGACTGGAACGACTTCGCCACCGCCACCAAGCATGCCGCCCAGGAGAAGCGGGAGGAGTTCATCACCGCGAAGAACAACTCCGATTCCTCGGACTACTCGCCGATCATGAATTGGGCCAAGGGATTTAAAAACTGGCGCGAGATGCTCGGCCTGGACGACGATGGATACGGCGACTTCACCCTGGAGATCGTGGACTCGCTGGAAGAGCTGCGCGATCGGATCCCGGCGAAGGTCTACCGCATCGTCGCCGACGTCGTCGAGAACCCGTCCACTCAGGTCCTCGATATCTGATCACGGAGATATCGCAGCACGCATCTGAATAGCGCGGCCGAACCCTGAAAGGACTTCTCCCGCATGTTCTCCAGACTGGGGCGCTTCGTCGTCCGCTTCCCGTGGCTGGTGATCGCCGCCTGGGTGATCGCCATCGTCGCGGTCGTCGCGTCGGCGCCGAAACTCACCGCGACCACCGACCAATCCGACTTCCTGCCTTCGCATTACGAGTCGGTGCAGGCGATCAACCTGCAGCAGAAGGCGTTCCCCAACAGCAACGTCCCGGCCGCGCTCGTCGTCTTCGAACGCTCCGACGGGGCTCCGATGACCGATGCCGACACGGCCGCGGTCCAGGACGCCGCCACGAAGCTGACGCAACAGAACATCAAGGACATCACCGGGGTGCAGGTGGTGCCGCCCGCGGAGAACCGGGCGATCGAGGTGGTCGCGGTGCAGATGACCAAGGTCACCAGCCCCAACGACACCAAACAGTCCGATGCGGTGAAGTCCCTTCGTGACTCGCTGAAGGAGCAGGTGAAGGGCACCGACCTGAAGGCCGGTGTGACCGGTACCGCGGCCCAGAACCTGGATCAGCAGGATTCCAGCAAGAAGGGCCTGATCATCATCGGCGTCGCCACGGTGCTGCTGATCCTGGTGCTGCTGCTGGTCATCTTCCGCAGCCCGATCATCGCGCTGCTGCCCATCCTGGTGATCTTCCTGGTGGTGTCCCCGATGGTGAACGGGCTGCTCGGCATCGTGAGCGACGCGTTCCACCTGAAGATCGACAGCTCGGTCGAATCACTGCTGGTGGTAGTCCTTTTCGGGGTCGGCACCGACTACATCCTGTTCCTGATGTTCCGTTTCCGGGAGCGCCTGCGCGCCGGCGACGACGCCAAGACGGCCGTGGTCAACGCGGTCACCCGGGTCGGCGAGGCCATTACCTCCGCGGCCGCGGCGGTGATCATCGCCTTCGGCGCGCTGACGCTGTCCACGCTGGGCATGTTCCGGTCCATGGGCATCGCGCTGGCCATCGCGGTGGCGGTGACGCTGCTGGCCGGGCTCACCTTGATTCCCGCGCTCGTCTCGCTGTTGGGCACCAAGGTGTTCTGGCCTTCCAGGGCCTGGCAGACCGAGCCGAGGGGCGCGCGTTTCGCGGCGATCGGCAATGCGCTGGGCAAGCGTCCCGCGGTGTTCGCGACCGCCTCGGGCGCGGTGCTGATCGCCTTGGGCGTCTTCGCCTTCGGTTTCAACCCGACCTTCGACCTGAGCTCCGGTTCGACCTCGGACACCTCCGAATCCGTGGTCTACGGCAAGGAATTGCTCAAGGGCATGCCCGCGGGCAGCACCCAGCCCTCGCAGGTGTACCTGCAGAGCCGGCACGGTGCGCTGACGGCCGACGAGCTGAACACCTTCGGCGCGGCGCTGCGCGGGGTCAAGGGTGTCGGCGAGGTGGGCGCGCAGCCCGCGCTGTCGTCCGACAAGACCGTCGCCGAATATCAAGTGACGCTTGCCGACAAGCCGGAATCGGATGCCGCGCTGAAGACCGTGAAGGGTCCGCTGCGCGATACCGCGCACGCGGCGGCCCCGGTCGGCACCTCGGCCGTGGTGGGCGGCATGACGTCGGTGTTCGTCGACTTCCAGCACGCCATGAACCGTGACTACACGGTGGTGTTCCCGGTCGCGGGCATTCTCATCATGATCGTGCTGGCCCTGTTGCTGCGCAGTCTGGTCGCGCCGTGGTACCTGATGGCCTCGGTGTTCCTCGGCTTCGCCGCGACGCTCGGCTCGGCGGTGCTGGTCTTCCAGCACGCGCAAGGGGATTCGGGTCTGATCTTCACGCTGCCGCTGATCATGTACCTGTTCGTGGTCGCGCTCGGCACCGACTACAACATCCTCATGGTCGCCCGGCTGCGGGAGGAGGCCCGCGAGGGGCACGATCCGCACCGGGCGGCGGCCCTGGCCCTGCGGCACACGGGGCCGACGGTGGCGGCGGCCGGTGTCATCCTGGCGGGCACCTTCGCCTCGATGATGCTGGCGGGCAATACCGTGCTCACCTCGATGGGTTTCGCCATCTCGGTCGGCATCGCGATCGCGGCCTTCGTCATGGCGATGTTCTTCACCCCGGCGGTGACGGCCCTGATCGGCCGCCGCGCCTGGTGGCCGGGCCACGGCGGTGACGCCGAGCAGCCGGCGCAGTGGGATGAATGGGCGCCCACCGATGCGGTGAGTCGCCGCTAGCCGCACACGGTTTGCCGCGTTCGCCGGGTCCGTCGCTTCGAGCGGCGGGCCCGGTGTTCGTGCTGGTCGGTCCCGCTGTCCAACATCTGACAGAAACATGTTTCAGTTTTTTCCCAAAAGTGCCACGCGTGGAACTGGACAGGCGATACAGTTCGCTCGACGTTCGGTGCGGCCCGACCCGCCGAACTGTCCCGGGCCGACTGACCATAATCCTCTGTTCCCAGGTCAGTCGGCCCCCCTTTCTTGCGCGTCAGTGCACGGTGACGTGCCAGACCACCGCCGCGGCCAGCGCGCCCGCGCCGTTCACCGCCCAGTGCAGCGCGATCGGCGCGAGCAGGCTGCCGCTGCGCCGCCGCAGCCAGGTGAAGACCACGCCCGCGCCGGCCGTCGCGAGGACCGCGAGCCCGATGCCGAGGATCTGTCCGGCCGGTCCGCTCCCGAGGAATCCGGTGAGCCCCTTGTTGCCGCTGGTCAGCCCGAGTGACGAGGCGATGTGCCAGAGCCCGAAAAGCATTGATCCGGCGGCGAATACGCCGCGCGCCCCGGCCACCCGGTCCAGCGTGCCGTGCAGCACGCCGCGGAAGGCGAGTTCCTCGGGAATCGCGGTCTGCAGCGGGATGACGACCATGGACGCGATGAGCGCGCCGGAGATCGCGGCGTAGCGGTCGTTGAGGAAGAAGGGCCGGGTGATGGGCAGCGCCGCGCCGATGACCACGGCCGCGAGCACCACGCCCACCGCGGCCAGTGCCCACAGCGAGCCGCGGCGCCACTGTTTCGGCGAGAGTCCGAGCTCCGCCCAGCCGAGTCCGCGGCGGCGGACCAGGGCCACCAGCACTATCGCGGCGATCGGCACCGAGAGGATGCTGGCCCATTTGTTGGTGAAGTGCGCGATGAGGTTCGTGCAGACCAGCACGGCGACAACGACGGCTACATCCACGTAGGCGTGCAGCTTGTGACCGGCCGGAGTAGGCGGGAGATCGACCACCGCGACCGCGCCGTTATCGTTCTGAGACATCTCGGCCAGTGTACGAGCGAATTCTTGGAATCCGCTTCGAATGTGGTTAATCACGCTGCCGCAATACCCGCGGCAGGTCAGTTCCCGCGCGCCCAGCCCTCGGGATCGTCCCAGGCCCGCAGGCTGCGCGCGGTCTCGAACCGGCGCGGCTCCCGGGTGATCGGGTCGGTGAATTCCAGTGTCGAGGCCAGCAGCTGCAGCGGCCGCGTGTAGTCGTCGACCGATTTGTCGGTGAGTTCGGGATAGAAGTCGTCGCCCAGGATCGGCACCCCGAGGCTGTTCATGTGCAGTCGGAGCTGATGGGTCCGCCCGGTTCTGGGCCGCAGCCGATAGCGCCCCAACCCGTCGCGGTGGTCGAGCAATTCGACGTAGGTCTCCGCGTTCGGTTCGCCGTCGGTCTCGTAGGCCTGCAGCACCTGTCGTTCCTTGACGATCCGGCTGATCACCGTGCGCGGCAGCGCGAGTTCGGGATCGAAGCGCGCGATCGCCTCGTATTCCTTGTGCACCAGCCGCTTGTGGAACATGGTCTGATAGGCCCCGCGCCGGGCCGGATTCACGATGAACAGCACCAGCCCCGCGGTGACCCGGTCGAGCCGATGCGCCGGAACCAGATCCGGGAGATCGAGTTCGCGGCGCAGTTTCACCAGCGCGGTCTGCAGAATGTGCTGTCCGCGCGGAATGGTCGACAGGAAGTGTGGTTTGTCCGCCACGAGAATGTCGTCATCGCGATACACGATGCCGATGGGGAACGGGACTTCCTGCTCGTCGGGCAGATCCCGGTGGAACCACACCGCGCCGCCGGGCACATAGGGCGTATCGAGCGCGATGGGACCTTCGAGATCGACGATGCCGCCCTCGCGCAGCAGCTCGTCGATGCGTTCGGGGCGAACGCGGGGCAATCGCTCGACCAGGTGGTCGCGAATGGTCGCCCACTCGCCCACTTCCGGCAGTCGCAACCGGGCCGGATCCAGTCCGTGCCGCTTGGGTAGCGGGGGTTGCTGACGCCTTCTCACTCGCCAAACCCTAGTCCCAGGTTTTGTGCGGACCAGCGGGTACGGTTGGTCCACGCCCGGAATGCCCGGGTAAGGGACGAGCAACCGGGGGTCTCGTGTATCCGAATGACCAACCGCCCCAGGGTCAGCCGGGGCAGCCGGACCCGAATCAGCCGATGTACCCGCCACCGGCCGGGCAGTGGAACTACGGTCAGCCGGGTCAGCCGGGCTATCCGCCCGGGTACGCGCCGGGGCCGCCCGGATATCCGATGGCCCCGCCGCCGCAGGGCACCAATGGTTTCGCCATCGCCTCGTTCGTGCTCGGCCTGCTGGGCTGCTGTCTGCTGGCGGTGCCCTTCGGCTTCATCGCGCTGTCGCAGATCAAACAGCGCAACCAGGGCGGGCGCGGTCTGGCCATCGCGGGTCTGGTGATCACGGCGGTGTACGCGGTGCTGGCGGTCGGGTTGCTCGCCATCGGTGTGGCCACGGACTCGCACAAGTCGGCGTCGCCGGACAATTCGACCCGAACCTCGGATCCGAACGGACCGACCTCGGTCTCGATCAGCGATTTGAAGACCGGCGACTGTGTGCAGACGGTCAAGGAGGGTGACCACGTGAAGCGGGTGACCATCACGCCGTGCGATTCTGCGCACGACGCCGAGGTGATCACCACGGTGCAGCTGCCCGGTTCCTGGCCGGGGTCGGAGGACGCGGCGTTCAAGAAGGCGAGTGATACCTGCGCGGTCCAGCTCGACCAACTGATGAGCGGCAGTTCGATGTACGACCAGCTGGAGAACTTCATCCTCTATCCGGCCAACGCCGCCCAGTGGAATCTGTCCAATGGCCGGGCGAGCTGCATGGTGCACTACGCCGACGGCCGGAAGCTGACGGGGAAAGTACCGCGCTGAGCGTCGGTCTGGTCGTTCATGGAAAGTTAGCCTAACCTATCTTCGCGTCGGTGCTCGTGGGGAGCACCGACGGATGAAGGTGGGAGGCGGACTGATGACGGTCGAGTCACCGCCCGCGGTCGAGGCGCATGCCATCGACCCGGGCCCGGCGGCAGCCGACGGGGGAGTGCCCGACGAGAAGGCGGCGGCCAAGGCCCGCCGACGACGAGAAGCCGCGGCGCGCAAGGAGATCCTGGCTCCGGTCAGCGGTGCGCTGACCATCGCGGGCGTGGTCGTGGCGCTGGCTTCGGTGTGTTCGGTGGCGCCGTTCCTGCTCATCGTCTCGGCCTGCCGTGAGCTGCTGGCGAATTCGCCCGACACCGATCGGGTGTGGCGGCTGCTGTCGCTCGCGGTGCTCGTGCTGGTGGTGCGCGCGATGCTGCAGGCGGCGGCCCTCACCTGGTCGCATGCCGTGGACGCCCGCTACCAGCTGAGTCTGCGGCGTGCCCTGGCCGACAAGCTCACCCGGGTGCCGCTGGGCTGGTTCGGGGCGCGCAGCTCCTCGGAGGTGAAGAAGTATCTCCAGGACGATGTGGAGGCGCTGCACTACCTGGTCGCGCACGCCCGCCTGGACTTCATCGGCTCGGTGACCGTCCCGCTGGTGACGCTGGTCTACCTGGCCACGGTCGACTGGCGGCTGACCCTGGTCCTGCTGCTGCCGCTGGTGATCTACGCGCTGTGCATGCGCGCCATGCTCGACGAGCCGGGCCGCGAACGGCTTTCGGCCTACAACGCCGCCGAGCAGCGCACCCGCGTGGCCACCGTCGAATTCGTGGACGGCATCCAAGTCGTGCGCGCCTTCGGGCGGGCGGGCAAGGCGCACAGCGAGTTCCGTGCGGCCGTCGCGGCGCAGACCGAACGGCTGCGCCGACTGAAGATGCCGGTCATGACCGTGCAGTCGGTGTCGGACACCGTGGTCTCGCCGGTGTTCGTGATGCTGCTGGTCGTGGTGGCGGGCCTGGCCGGTGTCGGCCTGGACTGGCTGGAACCGCTGGATCTGTTGCCGTTCTTGCTGGTCGGGCTCGGCCTGGGCAGCTCGCTGCTGGGTCTGGGCTACGGGGCGCAGGCCCTGCGCACGGCCGGGGATGCCGCGCTGCGCCTGCACGAGCTGCAGCAGACCGCCGAATTGTCCACCGGGTCAGGGGAATCCGGGACACGCGAGTCGCCGGCCGGGCTGATCCGCTTCGAGGACGTGAGTTTCGGCTACCGCGCCGACCATCGGGTGCTGCGCGGCCTCGACCTCGAGCTCGCCCCCGGCACCATGACCGCCCTGGTGGGTCCCAGCGGTTCGGGCAAGTCGACGCTGGCCAAACTGCTGCCCCGCTTCTACGACGTGGACTCCGGCCGAATCACCATCGGGGGACGCGATATTCGCGATATCCCGAGCGAGGAGCTGTATCGCACGGTCGGATTCGTCTTCCAGGATGTCCGCCTGATCCGCGGCAGCATCGCCGACAATCTGCGGCTGGCCCGCCCCGACGCCGACGCCGCCGCCCTGGAGCGCGCGGCCCGCGCGGCCCGTATTCACGACCGCATCCTGGCCCTGCCGCGCGGCTACGACTCCGAGATCGGCGTGGACGCCATCCTGTCCGGCGGTGAGGCGCAGCGACTTTCGATCGCCCGCACCCTGCTGGCCGACACCCCGATCCTGGTGCTCGACGAGGCCACCGCCTTCGCCGACCCGGAATCGGAGGCGGCGGTGCAGGACGCGCTGGCCGAACTGGTGGCCGGTCGCACGGTGCTGGTGATCGCCCACCGCCTGCACACCATCACCGGTGTGGACCGAATCCTGGTGCTGGAGCACGGAACCCTGGTCGAACAGGGCGATCACGCGAGCCTCCATGCCGCCGGTGGCCTCTACCAGCAGCTCTGGGAGGTCAACGCCGCTGCTTTGGAGACCGTTGCCGGTGTGGGTGTCGGTGAGGGACGCAATGCCGACACCGGTGCCGGAGGTCTGTCCGGCACCGCACCCCGTAATTCCGCCGACTCCGCGCCCGGTCGTGCCGGCGCGGCTTCGGCAGGAATCCAGCCGGTGGCTGTGGATCTCGGCCGAGAGCATGCCGGGATGACGAGTGAGACTCCGGGTGTGGCGGATGAGGAGGCGAAGCGATGATCCGCAAGGTGCTCGGGCTGGTCCCGGCCGAATATGCCCATCTGACACCGCGATTGCTGCTGGTCATCGTCGCCCAGTCGTTGTCCCAGGCCGCCGCTTATGTGCTGTTGGTGCCGGTGCTGCAGGCCCTGTTCAACGATGATCTGGGACGGGCCTGGTGGTGGACGCTGTGGTTGGCGCTGGCGGTGGTCGCCGTCGTGGTGTTCGGGTATCTGCAGTCGCTGCTCGGTCTGCGCATCGGCGTCGGTATGCAGGACGGATTGCAGACCCGGCTCGGGGATCAGCTGAATGCGTTGCCGCTGGGCTGGTTCGACGATCGGCACGCGGGGGAGCTGTCGCGGGTGGTGGTGGAGAACGTCCGTGAGGTACAGGGTCTGATCGCCTACCTGCTGGCGAAAATGCTGACCGGCGTGCTGGTTCCGCTCGGCGTGGCCATCGGCATGCTCTTCGTCGACTGGCGCATATCTCTGGCCATGCTGGTGGCCGCGCCGGTGTTGTTCGTGGTGAATCTGTGGGCGAACCGCTCGTATGCCTCCGCCGACGAACGTATGCACGAGGCCGCTGCCGAGGCCAATGCCCGGGTGCTGGAATTCGCTCAGGCGCAACCGGTGTTGCGTTCGCTGGGTGCGGTCGGCGCGGGCAATCGCGCGCTGGACGCCGCCCTGGTCCGGCAGCGCAAGGCGGCCTCGGGCCTGCTGATCGCCGCCGTGCCCGGCCTCATCGTGTTCTCCCTTGTCGTGCAGGCCATCTTCCTGATCCTGGTGTATCTGGTGGTGGGCCGGGCCACCGACGGTGCGATCTCGGCGGCCGCGGCCATCGCCCTCATCGCGGTGAGCTCCCGCTTCATCGAGCCGCTGACCCAGGCCGCGCAGCTGGGCGGCGCGCTGCGCACCGCCGCGGCGGCCGCGGACCGGGTGACGGCGCTGCTGTCGGAACAGGCACTGCCGCAGCCGGAATCGCCGGTGGTCCCGGGCGCACCCGCGGTCGAATTCGACGGTGTCACCTTCGGATACGGCCCGGACAAGCCGGTGCTGACCGATGTCACCTTTGCCGCCGCCCCGGGCACGACCACCGCCATCGTGGGCCCCAGCGGCGCGGGCAAATCCACCCTGCTGCGCCTGGCGGCCCGCTTCCACGACGCCGATTCCGGTCGAGTCGCGGTGGGCGGCCACGATGTTCGCGTCCAGCCGACGGAGACGCTGCTGAACCAGCTGGCCCTGGTCTTCCAGAACGTCTACCTCTTCGATCGTTCGGTGCTGGAGAACATTCGGGCGGGCCGTCCCGGCGCGACCGATGCGGAGGTGCTGCGCGCCGGCGCGGTCGCCCGCGTGGACGAGATCGCCCAGCGCCTGCCCGATGGCTGGCAGACCTCGGTCGGCGAGGGCGGGTCCGCCTTGTCCGGCGGTGAACGGCAACGGGTTTCGATCGCACGCGCCCTGGTCAAGGACGCCCCGATCGTCCTGCTGGACGAGGCCACCAGTGCCCTGGACCCGCACAACGAGGCGGTCGTGGTGCGCGGTGTGCACGAACTCACTCGCGGCAGAACCGTTCTCGTGGTCGCGCATCGCCTGGCGACCATCGCGCACGCCGACCAGATTCTGTTCATGGACGGCGGTCGCATCGTCGAACGCGGCACGCACGTCGAACTGCTCGCTCTCGACGGCCGCTATGCCGCCTTCTGGAACGAGCGCACCCGGGCCGCGGGCTGGCGTCTGGAAGCGGCGGTCGGGTAGTCGGCCCGCGCTCGGCCGGGCATGCGAAAACCCGGGCATCGCATGGGATGCCCGGGATTCGCTGTTACCCGTTGATCAGAGGCTGCAGGGCACCATGGCGATGCTCGCGACGGTGCACTCGGAGTCGCGCGTCAGCTTCCAGGTGCCGTCGATGTCGCGCCAGGTGAGGGTCCAGTTCCACGGATCGAACCCGTCGACGGAGGTCTGCAGTCCGGCGGTCATGGTGTCGCCGGAGACGTTCACCGGTCCCAGCACCGACCATTTGAAGCTCGGCGGGGCGGCCGCGATGACGGTGCCGACCTGATCGATCAGCGGCAGTCCGGCCTCGCCCGCCTCGAGTTCGTTGGCCCGCGCGGCGCGGTCCGCGCTGGTGTCGAGGATCAGCGCGAGCTTCGAGTGAAGTTCTCCCACACCGGGATTCGCGGCCTTCATCGGCGCGGTGACCGGCAGCGCGGAGGCCGGGGCGATCGCGGCGGCGCTGCCGCCGAGGACGGCGGCCACGGTGACGGCGGCGGCCGCGACGCGGCGCCATCCGGAGGAGTGCACAGGCATGGACTTGTTCATTCGGTATCCCATCGTTTTCGGTCAGGTGTCCGATCCAAGGGCTTGCGCTGGAACCGGGACCCGACCAATATAAGGTAAGCCTATGCAAACATAAGACCCTACGGTTTGGAAGTGCGTCGTTCGATCCCGTTCCCCGATCGGCCTTTTCGACCTGCCTGCCGTGGGGGTAGCTGCACAGTGGCTGCCATCACAGTCAGGAGCATCAGTGGACACACTTCTCGTGGTCGGAGCCGGTCCCAAGGCCATGGCCGTTGCCGCCAAGGCGCACGTCCTGCGGGAACTCGGCCTGCCCGCACCGCGCGTGGTGGTCGTCGAATCCCATGCGGTGGGCGGCAATTGGCTGCCCAGTGGCGGCTGGACCGACGGCCGTCACCGGCTGGGCACCAGTCCGGAGAAGGACGTCGGCTTCCCGTATCACTCCACCTGGGCGCGCGGGCGCAATCGCGCGATCGACGAGGCCATGCGCGCCTTCAGCTGGACCGCCTACCTGGTCGAGCACGGCACCTACGCCGAATGGATCGACCGCGGCCGCCCGAGTCCGCAGCACACCCTCTGGGCCGACTACCTGCAGTGGGTCGCCCGCCGCAGCGGTGTCGAGGTCGTGATGGGTTCGGTCCGAACGATTTCCGCCGCGGCCGACGGCTGGCTGGTCACGATCGCGGATGCCGACGGCGCGCTCAGCACCCTCGACGCCGACCGCCTGATGATCACCGGTCCGGGCAACAGCCGCCGCGCGCTGGCCGACCATCCGCGGGTGCTGAGCATCGCCGAGTTCTGGGATCTGGCCGCCAAGCGCCGGCTGCCGGTGTCCTCGCGGGCCGCGGTGATCGGCGGCGGCGAGACCGCGGGCTCGGCCATGGACGAGCTGGTGCGCCACGACGTGCTGACCGTCTCGGTGATCTCGCCCAAGGCCACCATTTACACGCGCGGCGAAAGTTATTTCGAGAACTCGCTGTTCAGCGATCCGATCAAATGGCACGCACTGAGCGTGGACGAGCGCCGCGACGTCATCCGCCGCACCGATCGCGGGGTGTTCTCGGTGCGGGTGCAGGAGAGCCTGCTCGCCGACAGTCGCGTGCATCACCTGCAGGGCCGCGTGGTCCGGGTGGCCGCGCGCGACGAAGCGGTCGCGCTGACCCTGCGCAACGAGACCCGCGCCGATCAGCTGCACACCTTCGATCTGGTGGTGGACGCCACCGGCGGTGAATCGCTGTGGTTCCTGGAGCTTTTCGACACCGATGCCGCGGACCTGCTGGAGCTGGCGGTCGGCGGCCCGGTCGATCAGGCGCGCCTGGAGTCCGCCATCGGTTACGACCTGGCGGTCTCCGGTCTCGGGTCCAAGCTCTACCTGCCGAATCTGGCCGCCCTGGCGCAGGGTCCCGGCTTCCCCAATCTGAGCTGCCTGGGCGAACTTTCGGATCGGGTGCTGGCCTGCGCTCCGGACCGGGTGCCGCGACCGGCGGCCGCGGTCGCGGCGCACCACCGCCTCGGTAGGTAGACAACCGGCCTAGTAAATAGGTTAGGCTTAGCTTACTTCGAGCAAAGATGAGGTTCGGTTCAATGCGTATCGTCTCGTTCGGCTTCCAGACCTGGGGCCGGAAAACCCTGCAGGCCCTGATCGATTCGCGCCACGAGGTGGTGCTGGCGGTCAGCCATCCGGCCGCGGAGTCCACCTACAAGGCCATGTGGTCGGATTCGGTGGAGGAGCTGGCCCGCGAGCACGGGATTCCGGTGCACCTCACCGAACGTGCCGACGCCGAGACCATCGACCTGGTCAAGCGGGCCGAGCCGGACGTCATCGTGGTGAACAGCTGGTACACCTGGATGCCCGAGGAGCTGTACAACCTGCCGCCGCACGGCACCCTCAACCTGCACGATTCCCTGCTGCCCAAGTTCACCGGATTCTCGCCGGTGCTGTGGGCGCTGATCAGCGGCGAGGCCGAGACCGGGCTCACCGTGCACCGCATGGACGAGAACCTCGACACCGGCGACATCCTGGTGCAGAAGCGGCTGCCCATCGGCCCGGACATCACCGGCACCGAATTGGTGCTGGCCGGAATGGAACTCATCCCGGACGCCGTGAACGAGGCGCTCGACGCGCTCGAGCGCGGCACCGCCGTGTGGCGGCCACAGGACAAGGCCGAGCGCACCTATTTCCACAAGCGCGCCGATCGCGACAGCCGGATCGACTGGTCCTGGCCCGCGGAGGATCTGGAGCGCTTCGTGCGCGCCCTGTCCGCGCCGTACCCGCCCGCCTTCACCTACTACCGGGGTGAGCGCGTCGAGGTGCTGGACTCGCGGATCGCCGAATTCCATTGCGGCGGCACGCCGGGACGCGTCGTGGTGCTCGACGGTGGCGCGGCCGTGGTGTGCGGCCCGGAGGCGTTCCGGGGCCGCAACCGGGCGCTCGTCCTGACTCGGGTGCGCACGGCGGACGGGCGTGAACACGCGGCGGGCGAATTCTTCTCGCGCGGCGGCTATCTGACCGATTCGGCGGAGTAGGAGTTCACGTCATGGCTGCACAGCTCAGCTGGGTCCGCCAGTTCCACAAACCCGCGACGGCGGGGCTGCCGCCGCTGCTGATCTGCCCGCACGCGGGCGCGGGCGCGTCCAGCTATCGGGCGTTCTCGAAGGTCTGCAGCGAGCGGTTCGACGTGGTCGTCTTCCAATATCCGGGCCGTCAGGACCGGGTGCGGGAGGCGGCGCTGACCGCGCTTCCGGAGCTCGCGGCGGGCGCGTACGCGGATTACGTTGCCTCCGAGCATGATCGCGGGCTGCCGCTGACCGTGTTCGGGCACAGTATGGGCGCGATGGTGGCCTTCGAGCTGGTGCGGGTCGCCGAGGCGGCGGGCCGCGAGGTGCGGCTGCTGGCCCCGTCGGCGGCGGTGTCGCCGGGCCGGGCCGCCGAGCTGCCGCCGCATCCCAGCGAGGACGAGCAGATCCTCGACCACCTCGGCCGACTGGACGGCACCGGCGCGGACGTGCTGGGCAGCCGGGAGGTCATGCGGATGGCGCTCCCGGTGGTGAAGGCCGACTACCGGGCCTTCGACTCCTACGAGTGCGCGCCGGATATCAAGGTGCAGGCCAGGATTCAGGTGCTCGGCGGTGCCGAGGACCCCTTCGTGACACCGCGCGATCTCTACGGCTGGGCGAACCACAGCGCCCAGGAGATCGACGTGACCGTCTTCGACGGCGGGCACTTCTATCTCAACGAGCACACTTCCGGCATCGCCGACCTGCTGGCCCCGTCGTTGAACACGGTCGGGTGAGCGGCGTGGACGTGGATCCCATCGTCATCGCCGGTATGGCGATCGAAGCACCCGGCGGCGTGGAGACGCTGCCCGACTACTGGGCGGCGCTGTCCCAGGGGCGTGAGCTGATCGGCGCGTTCCCGCGCGATCGGGAGTGGCCGGTCGAGCAATTGCTGTCCCTGCATCGGCTCGAGGGCTGGAGCCGGGTGTCCGACGCCGGTGGATTCCTGGACGGGGCAACGGAATTCGATCCGCTGTTCTTCGGAATCACGCCGCGCGAGGCCGTGTCCATGGATCCGCAGCAGCGGGTCGGGATGCGGGTGGCGTGGCGGGCGCTGGAGAACGCGGGCATCGATCCCGGCTCCCTCGACGGAGCCGAGGTCGGCTGCTTCATGGGCGCGTCCGTCAACGAGTACGGGCCGATGTCGGCCGCGGTCACCGACTACAGCGGCTATCGGGTGACCGGCACCGCCCTGGGCGCGGTGGCCGGGCGCATCTCCCACGGCCTCGGGCTGATCGGGCCGTCCATGAGCGTCGACACCGCCTGCGCCTCCTCGCTGACCGCATTGCACCTGGCCGCCAACGCCATTCGCGATGACGAATGCGAATGGGCGCTCGCCGGCGGCGTCTGCGTGATGGGTTCGCCCGCCGCCTTCTACGAGTTCTCCAAGAACAATGCGCTGGCCGCCGACGGCCACTGCCGGGCCTATGCCGCCGACGCCACCGGCACGCTGTGGGGTGAGGGTGCGGGCGTCGTTGTGCTGGAACGGGAATCGCGGGCACGCGAGCACGGCCATCACGTCTACGCACGGGTGCTGGGCACGCGGGTCAACCACAACGGCAAGGGCGCGCCGCTGGCCGTGCCGAGTTCGACCGCGCAGCGGCGGCTCATCGAGAAGACGCTCGCCGCGGCCGGTGTGGACGCCGCCGCCATCGGCCTCATCGAGGGCCACGGCACCGGCACGCCGGTCGGTGATCCGCTCGAATTGACCGCTCTCGCACAGGCTTACGGTGCTCCGGAGCGTGTGCGCGGTCCGCTGCTGGGCTCGGTGAAGTCCAATATCGGTCACGCCCAGGCGGCCTCGGGCATGCTCGGCCTGATCAAGGTGCTGCTGTGCGGCCGCAACGGCCGGATCGCGCCGACCCTGTTCGCCGACAATCCCACCGACCGGGTCGACTGGGACGCCACCAGTTTGCGGCTGGCCACCGAACTCACTCCGTGGGAGCCGCTCGACGGCGTCCGCTACGGGGCCGTCTCCTCGTTCGGCGTCGCCGGTACCAATGCCCACGCCGTGCTCGCCATGCCCGCTCTGGAGGATCTCCATGTCTGAGTACCGGCTCCCGGACGGCACCGTTCCGGTCCTGCTGTCCTCCGAGACGGCCGGAGGGTTGCGTGCCGAGGCGGCACAGCTGGCTCGCTATCTCGCGGAGCGGCCGGAGGTGACGCCGGATCGCGTGGCGGACATGCTGTTCCGGACTCGCACCGCGCGCCGCCGCCGGGCACTGGCCATGGTGTCGGGCCGCGACGAACTGCTGTCCGCGCTCGAGGCCGTCGCCGCCGACGCCGAGCATCCGGCCGTGATATCCGGCCTGGGCGTGGCCACCGCGCGCCGGATCGGCTTCGTCTTCCCCGGACAGGGCAGTCAGCGGCCGGGCATGGGACAGCTGTATCACGAACTGTCCCAAGCATATCGGGACGAGGTGGAAGCCTGCGCCGAACTGCATCGCGAGCACTACGGCCACGTCCAGCCGCTGCACTATCTGCTCGGTGACGAGGGCCGTTTCGAGAACACGGTGTGGGAAGTCCAGCCCGCGTTGATGTTCCACATGACCGGCCTGGCCGCCATGTGGCGCGCGGCCGGGGTGCGGCCCGCCGCCGCCATCGGCCACAGTCAGGGCGAGCTCGCCGCGGGTTGGGTGGCGGGCGTCATGACCCGCCGCGACGCCGTCATGGCGGTGACGGAGCGCGCCCGGCTGGTGGAACGCATTTCCCCGCGCGGCTATTCGATGGCCGTGCTCGGCATGGACCGCGAGTCGGTGGAGGCCCTGCTGGCCCGCCACTCCGGCTGGGCCGAGCTGTCGGTGGTGAATTCGCCCCACATCCTGGCCATCTCGGGCGACCGCCACACCATCGTGGACATGGTCGCCGCCGCCCGGGCGCAGGGCTGTTTCGCCAAGGAGATCCAGGTCGCCTACCCGGCCCACACCTCGATCGTGGCCGAACTGCGCGCCGACTTCGAAAGCTTCCTCGGCGAGGAGATGAGCGCGCCGACCTTCGCCACCGGCGACATCCCCTGCTACGGAGCCACTCTGGGCGCGGAGATCACCCCCGACCTGGAGCACGAACAGTACTGGTACTGGAACCTGCGCAACCGCGTCCGATTCGACCGCGCCATCGTGGCCGCCGCCGTGGACGGCATCGACACCTTCGTCGAGGTGGCCGAACACCCCACCCTGCAGCTCGCCGTCCAGGAGAACCTCGGCCTCGTCCCCCAGGAACCGGCCCTCCCGCCCCGCGACTTCCGCGTACTCGGCACCTCCCTGCGCACCGCCGACACCCTCCGCGACTTCACCCGCAACCTGGCCACCGTCGCCGTCCACGACCTCGGCTACGACTGGCAGGCCCTGCGCACCACCGGCACAGTGCGCCTGCCCCTGCAGGATTTCCCGAACACGGTGATGAACCCCCAGCGCCTGTGGGCAGCCTTCGAACCACCCGCCGGGCAATCGATCCCGGAGCCGACCCGCCGCCGTCCATATCGCCTGGCGGAGACCTGGATCCGCCTCGACAAGCGCTCTCTGGTTCCTCCGCGCGACCTCCTGGTCATCGACCACACCGGCCGCAACCCGGAACTAGCGGCCGCGATCTGCACCGCCGCCCACAACCACGGCGGTTCCGCACACGTGCTCTCCGGCGCAGCCGCCCAGGATTCGGCGGCCTCGGCGACAGGCGCGACGCCCGTCGCGGGTACTGCGGCATCCGCCTTGATCGGAGTCTCTGTTGATCCGAGCGCGGTCCCGGACAGCACCGCCGGTGCCGAGAGCAGCGGTTCCGCTCGGCGCGAACTCGTCTCGGCCACAGGCTCGGCGACCCAGCCCGGTGGCGACGCGGCGACCGCCACCGCCGCTGTGGTCGACGGGTCAGGTGCTTCGGCCGCTTCCGCCGGCGCTGCGGTTGGTGCGAGGCACAGTGCCTCCACCGTGGGCGGAGACTCGGTCATTCCTCCCGATTCCCATGACACCGTGGTGATTCTGTTGCCGGAGATGCCGGCCATGGATGCGCCGGGCGCACTGGAGGCGGCGGCCGAGTTCTTCGCGAATCCGACGTGGCTGCCCGACTTGGCCGGGGTCCGCGATTGCTGGCTGGTCACCGTCGGCGGTGAGCAGGTGACCTCCGGCGATCCGGTGCCGCACCAGTTCCACGGTGCGGTGACGGCTGGATTCCGGTGCTTGGGTATGGAATCGCTCGGCGTTTCCTTCCGGCGTGTGGATCTGGCCGCCGGACAGGCGGATGCGAGTCGGGCGGCGGCGCTGGTGCGTGCGGTGCACGTCAAGAACGAGCCGGAACTCGCGCTGCGCGATGGGGCCGTGTACGCCAAGCGGCTGGAAATCGATGCCGTGCAGCGGGGCCCGGCCCGGGACGCCGACCTGGCACACGTGGTGATCGTCGGTGGTACCGGCACGCTCGGTGTGGAGTTCTGTGCTCACTACGCCCGCAGTGGGGCGGGCCGGATCACCCTGTTGAGCCGGTCCGGTGAGACCGCGGAGGTGACTCGCCGTCTGCGTCCGATCCGGGCGCTGGGTGACACTCCGATCATCGTCGAGTCCTGCGATGTCACCGACGCCGATGCGGTCGTGGAATTGGCTGAGCGGCAGGAGATTCCGGCAACCGTCCTGGTGCACGCGGGAGTCAACTACGTGCGTGCCGAGCTCGCCGAGGTCACGCCGGAGAAGTTCCGCGAGATGGCCGGGTCGAAGATCTACGGCACGGAGCACATGCTGCACACGTGGCCGCGCACCCCGGACTGCCGGATCGTGCTGTGCTCGTCTGCCGCAGCCACTTTCGGCGGTCGCGGCCAGATCCTCTACGCGACGGTGAACCGGATGCTCGACGTACTCGCCCGCCGCCTGCGCGCGGCGGGCGTCGACGCGGTCGCCGTGCAGTGGGGACTGTGGGATCTCGAAGGTCCGCTGCACGCGGTCGGCACCGGCCCCGTGCAGGCGGCCGGTGTCACCCCGATGCGGGCCGCTGATGCGCTGGCGGTCGGATTCACCGACCACGCCGACCATTCCGGCGCGGAGAACCGCCTGGTCGCCGCTGCCGACTGGAGCGACGTCCAGGCCCTGATGGTCGCGATCGGCCAGGGCCCGTTGCTCGACGACGTGGTAGCGGCCGCTGCGGAAAGTGCTGTGGTGCAGCCGGATTCGCCGGGTTCGGGACATCGGGACGGCAACTCCCCTCGAATCGCCGGCACACCGGCGGACGGGCACCGTGGCACCGCTGACTCGGCGGCATACCCGAGCGGGCCGGACCGCGTGCGGGCGACGGTCGCGCAGGGCGGCACGAAGGCGATGACGCAATTCCGCGCTGCCGCAGGGCAACCCGGCGCGGCGGGCGGGAATTCCGCGAACCTGGCCGAGCGGGTGCGGCGGCAACTCGGCCGGGTGATGGGCGCGGATGCCGACGCCCTCGACCCCTCGGTGCCGCTGGTGGCGCTGGGCCTGGATTCGTTGCAGGCCCTGGACTTCCGCAAGCGGGTGCAGGTGGAGCTGGACCGGGATCTGCCGGTGGCGGCGATTCTGGGCGGTGCGTCGCTGGACGATGTCGTCCGGTTGATGGCCGGCAGCCAGGCATAAGTCGACATACTTTCAGGAGCGAGACGAGACATGGCGAACGATGCCGAAACCCTGCTGGAGCGGCGTAGGGAACTGCTGCGCAGGCGGATAGCCGAGAGCGGTGTCGCCGCCGCGGCCGCCACGCCGGTCTCCGCGCCGCGCGCGGTCGCGGGGGAGCGGCATCCGCTGTCGGACGGGCAGCGGCGCATGTGGTTCCTGCAGGCGCGGGATCCGCGGGACACCACCCTCAATATCTGTGTGGCCTACCGGCTCCGCTCCGTCGACCCGCGCTCGGGTGAGCTGGACGGCGAGCGGCTGCGGCGCGCGATGGCCACTGTGGCCATGCGCCACGACATCCTGCGCACCACATACGGTCTCGGCGATGACGGTGAGCCGTATCAGCTCGCGCACGCCGAGCTGATGCCGGGCTGGGAGACCCACGACCTGGGTGAGTTGCCCCCGGCGAGCCGCGCCCGCCGCCTGGAAGTGCTGGCGCGCAGGGAATTCGGCCGTCCGTTCGACCTGTCGGCGGAATCGCCGCTGCGCCTGAGCCTGGTGCGTCTCGCACCCGACGAGCACGCCCTGATCCTGGTCGCCCATCACATCTGCTGGGACGACGACTCCTGGGGCGTCTTCTTCGGCGAGGTCGCGGCCGCCTACCGTGACACCGAACTCGCCATGCCCGCAGCACAATTCGTGGATATCGAGGTTCTCGGCGTCGAGCCCGCCACTGACGCGGATCTCGACTATTGGCGCGCCGCGTTGCGTCCGCTACCCGAGGCCCTCGAACTGCCGGGAAATTCCGGTGATTCGGGTTCTCGTCAGGCCGAACGCCGCACGCTCGCCCTCCCCGCCGACCTGATGTCCCGCGTGGAAGTCTTCGCCCGTGAGCGTTCGGCGACCCCGTTCATGGTGCTGCTGGCCGCCTACGAGGCGCTCGTGCACCGGTACACCGCCGCCGGCGACTTCCTGGTGTCGGTCCCGGTCACCGTGCGCCGCAATGCCACCGCCGAATCCTTGATCGGCTACTTCGGCAATACCCTGCTGCTGCGCGCCACCCTGTCCCCGCGGGACAGCTTCACCACCTGCGCCGACGCCGTCCGCGATACCTGCCTGAACGCGTTCGCGCATCAGGGTGTCGGCATCGATCGCGTGGTGCGCGAGGCGAATCCGGACCGCCTCGGCGGCCGGGACGGTCTCGATCAGCTGGTGCGGCTGGGTTTCAGCGTCCGCAAGAGCGTGTCCGGATTCGCCCTGGCCGGCGTCGAGGCCACCCTGCTCGATCTCGGCAGCACGGTCGCGCAGCTGCCGCTGAGCCTGGCGGTGGTGCTCGAGCCCGAGGGCGCGTACCTGGAGGCCGAATACCAGCTCGACATGCTCGACGGCCCGCTGGTCGACCAGCTGCTCGGCCACTATGCGCAACTGCTCGGCGCGGCCCTCGACGAGCCCGACCGGCGCATCGCCGATCTGGACATCCTCGGTGCGGCCGACGCCGCCCGCATTCTCGAGCTCTCGCACGGCGCGCTCGTCGACACCCCGGCCACCACCCTGGTCGAGATGTTCCAGCAGCGGGTGGCCGCGGCGCCCGACGCAATGGCCGTGGTCGCCCCGGACACGGATACCGAACTCACCTACGCCGACCTGAACCGTCGCGCGAACCGCCTGGCGCACTGGCTGATCGGCCAGGGCCTGGGCGCCGAGGACCTGGTGGGCCTGCGCCTGTCCAACTCGGTGGAGTTCGTGGTCGGCATGCTGGCCGTGCTCAAATCGGGTGCGGCGTATCTGCCCATCGATCCCGCGTATCCCGACGACCGCATCGACTACCTGGTCGAGGACGCCCGCCCGCGCCTGGTGCTGGGCCGGGTCGAACTCGACGCCGCGGAACTCTCGGCACTGGAGCTGCCCGAGCACGACCCGGACGACACCGACCGCGTGCGCGCCCTGCGCCCCGCGAACCTGGCCTATGTCATCTACACCTCCGGCTCGACCGGCAAGCCGAAGGGCGTCCCGGTCCCGCACGGCGCGATCGCCGAGCACTTGGACGGCTTCGTCGCCGAATGGGGCATGACCGCGGAAGACCGGCTGCTGCAGTCGTCTTCGGTGAGCTTCGACGCCTCCCTGCTCGACATCTTCGTCACCTTCACCGCCGGCGCGCGGCTGGTGATCCCGAAACCCGATGCGTTCCGGGACATTCCGTATGTCGCCGAGGTCATCACCCGCTGCGGTGTCACGGTCCTGCACATGGTGCCGTCCATGCTCAGCACCTTCCTGCTGCTGCCCGAGGTCAGCCAGTGGCGCGCGCTGCGCCACGTACCGGTCGGCGGCGAGGCGCTGCCGGGCGAGGTGGCCGACAAGTTCGCGGGCATCTTCGACGCCGAACTGCGCAACCACTACGGCCCGACCGAGGCCGTGGTGTGCGCGACCCACCAGGACGTGGTGGGACCGCAGGGCACCGCCATCGTCCCGATCGGCACCCCGAACCGGAATGTGTTCGTCTACCTGCTCGACGAGGCGCTGCAGCTGGTCCCGACCGGGGTGGTCGGCGAGATCTATCTGGGCGGCGAGCAATTGGCGCGCGGCTACCTGGGCCGGGCGGGCCTGAGCGCGGAGCGGTTCGTGGCCGACCCGTTCGGGTCCGGCGGTCGCCTCTACCGCACCGGCGACCTGGCCCGCCGCAATGCGGCGGGTGAGATCGAATTCGTGGGCCGCGCCGACGAACAGGTCAAGGTGCGCGGCTTCCGCATCGAGCTCGGCGAGGTGGAGGCGGTCATCGGCAGCCACCCGGGTGTCGGGCACTGCGTGGTGATCGCCACCGAGGACGCCGCCGTCGGCGCGATGCTCGCGGCCTACGTGGTGCCCGCCGACGCCGCGACCGTCGACCTCGAGCAGGTGCGCGCGCATGCCGCCGCGAGCCTGCCGGAGTACATGGTGCCCAGCGCGTTCGCGGTCATCGACGAGATCCCGCTGACGGTGCACGGCAAGCTCGACAAGCGCGCCCTGCCCGCCCCGCGGCGCGAAACCGCGCGCAGCTACCGGGAACCCGCCACCGACGCCGAGGTCCGGCTGGCCGCCCTGTTCGGTCAGCTGTTCGCCCGCGACGATGTCGGCGCGGACGACTCCTTCTTCGAACTCGGTGGGCACTCGCTGCTGGCGACCCGCCTGATCGTGTTGATCCGCAAGGAATTCGGCGTCGAACTCGACGTGCGCGCCCCGTTCGACACCCCGACCGTCGCGGGTCTGGCCGCGCTGATCGAGACCGCGCCAACGGCCCCGGCGGTGCGCGCCGAGGTTCCGAGTCTGGCGAAACGCGAACGGCCGGAGCGGGTTCCGCTGTCGTTCTCGCAGCTGGCCATGTGGTTCCAGCGCAAACTGGAGGGGCCGAGCCCGGTCGGCAACATCCCCTTCGCCATGCGCGTGGACGGACCGCTGGACATCACCGCCCTGGCCGCCGCGCTGGGCGATGTGGTGGCCCGGCACGAGGCGCTGCGTACCGTGTTCCCCGAGGACGGTGGCGTGCCCTACCAGTCGGTGCTGCCCGCGGGCCCGATCGACGTGCTGGTCACCGTGCTCGACGATCCCGACCGCCTGCCCGCCGCGCTGGCCGAGGCCGCCGAATACCGCTTCGCGGTGGAATCCGAACTGCTGGTGCGGCCCAAGGTGTTCGTGCTGGGCCGGAACTCGCACGCGATCTCGCTGCTGGTGCACCACATGGTCGCCGACCACTGGTCCTTCCGCACCATCCTGGCCGACCTGGCCACCGCCTACCGCAGCCGCATCGAATCCGGCGTCGCACCGCACTGGGAGCCGCTGGCCCTGGACTACGCCGACTTCGCGCTCTGGCAGCGCGAACTCGTGGCCGACGACCAGCAGCGCATCGACTACTGGCGGGACGCCCTGGCCGGACTGCCCGACGAGATCGCCGCCGCCCACGACCATCCGCGCCCGGCGGTCCTCGGCAAGAACGGCAGCATGAGCGCGTTCACCGTCCCGGCGGCCCTGCGCCGACGGCTGAAGGGTCTCGCCGAATCGGCCGGAGCCTCGGAGTTCATGCTGTACCAGGCGGCGGTCGTCACCCTGCTGCACAAACTCGGTGCGGGCGTGGACATTCCGCTCGGCACCCCCGTCGCGGGCCGCTCCTACCCGGTGGCCGCCGACCTGGTCGGCCTGCTCGCCAACATGGTGGTGCTGCGCAACGACCTGTCCGGCGACCCGACCCTGCGCACCGTGCTGGAACGCTCCCGCGCCACCGCGCTCGCCGCCTACGCCAACCAGGACGTGCCGCTGGAACGCGTGGTGGAAGCGGTCGCACCGCCCCGCTCGCTCTCCCGAAACCCGCTGTTCCAGGCCATGATGCACTTCCGGGAGGAAGACTGGTCGGCCACCGAGGCCGGCCTGGGCGAAGCCGAACTCTCGGTCCTCCCCATCGAATTCGACATCTCGCTCCTCGACCTGAGCATCAACTTCTTCTCCGGCCCCCACGGCGGCTTCGACGCCGGCGTCATCGTCAACACCGATCTCTACGAGGCGTCGACCGGCGACCTGCTCGCCCAGCGCATGCTGCGCGTCCTCACCGCCTTCGCCGAGAACGCCGACCTCGCGCTGAGCGAACTGGACGTGATGCCCGCCGACGAGCTGCGGGCGGTGGAGTCATGGGGCACCGGGTCCGCGCGGGTGGTCGATGTCGCCGCGGTTCTCGCGGACACCCGAGCCACGGGTCGGGCCGCAGTCCACTGCGGACCCGAAACCCTCACCTACAGCGAGTTCTTCGCACGATCGGCGGAGGTCCCATTCGAATCCCTGATCGTCGACGCCGCTATCGGCGACAGCTCCGGAACCCGGCTGGTCGCGGCCGCGCGGGGCAGCGTCGAACTCGCCGTCGAGGCGGTCTCGGCCTGCGCCGCCGGTGCGACCCTGGTCGTGGCCGACGACGCACAACGCCAGGATCCGACGGCCCTCGTCGAACTGATCCAGCGGTTCCGGCCCACCCGGGTCGCCGCCGACCCCGGCGTGCTCGCCCGCTTCGTGCACACGGGCGTGTCCATGCTGCCCTCGGTCCGGCACTGGGAGGTGCTCGGAACCGAGTGGCCCGCAGCGCTTCCCGATCTGCTGCCCGCACTCTCGTCCGGCTCCACGACCCGCTACGTCTACTCGGTCCCGGGATTCCCGGGAGCCGTGGCGCGCGGTCGGCTGACCGGCAGCGCCACGGCCACCCCGGCCCCCGGTGCACGTGTACTCGTGCTCGACGATGCTCTGCGAGCCGTGCCGCCGGGCGTGCTCGGCACCGTTCACATCGACACCACCGCGGTATCGACGGATCCGACCGGCATCGGGGCGGAGCCCGCTATCCCGGTCGCGAGCCTCGGAGCTGCCGTCCCGGCGGATCTGGTTGCCGACCCCTTCCATTCCGGTCGGGTGCTGGTGCGGACCGGGGACCGGGCGCGCTGGACCGTACGAGGTGAACTGGAGTTCGCCGTCGCACGGGAACGACCCACCGTGCGGCCCGCTGCTGCGGCGGGTGCGGGCGAATTCGCCGGTGCCGCAGGCGGAGCGGGCACCGAGCAGGCTCTGCTTTCCATCCTGGCCGAACTGTTGGAGCTGGAGGCCGACGAGATTTCCGGCGAGGACAACTTCTTCGCGCTCGGCGGGGACAGCGTCATCTCCATCCAGTGGTCGGTGCGGGCCAATCAGATCGGGCTACCGCTCTCGCCGCAGATGGTGTTCGAACACATGACCGTCACCGCACTCGCGGCGGCCGTGGATGCGGCCATCGCGGCGGGCGTGACCGCGGCGGATATCGCTGCCGCGGCGGGTGTTTCGGCCTCGGAGATGACCGCCACCTTCGGCAGCCCGGCGCATGCCGAACCTGTGAAGCCCGAAGTAGCCGAGCCGCAACCGGTTCCGCAGGCACATAACCACGCCCCGATGAGTGTTTCCGGGTTGAACCAGGACGCTCTGGCCGCGCTCGGTGCGGCATGGAAGGACGCGCGGTGAGAGAGGACCAGCACATGGCCGTCGACCGGACCGAGCCCGCCGAGATCGAAGACGTACTCGCGTTGAGCCCGCTGCAGCAGGGGCTGTTCTCGCTGGCCAGGCTGGCCGCCGACGGCGTCGATCTCTACACCATGCAGTTCGTCATCGATATCGGCGGACCGCTGGACGTGGGAGTGCTGCGCCGCAGCGTCGAGGTGCTGTTGGAGCGGCACCCCAACCTGCGGGCCGCCTTCTGGGATCGCGACCTGCCCAAGCCGGTGCAGATCGTGCCCACCTGGGTGGACCTGCCCTGGACCGAAATCGAGGCGCGGCCGGAGGAATTCGATGCCCTCGCCGCGGCCGACCGGGAGCGGGCGTTCGACCTGGGCAAGGGCCCGGCCCTGCGGGTGACCCTGGTGAACCTGCCCGGCGAGCGCCGCCGCCTGATCCTCACCACCCATCACATCCTCATGGACGGCTGGGCGGTCGCGGTGTTCTTCCGCGAACTCATCGCGGTGTACGAGGCCGGGGGAACGGCCGACACCCTGCCCGCCCCGCGCCCCTACCGCGACTACATCGGCTGGCTCGCCGCCCAGGACACCGCCGCCGCGAGCCGCGCCTGGGCCGACTACCTGAGCCCGCTCTCCGACCCGCTCATGCTGGCCGACGCGGGCGCGGCCGCGGTCGGCGCCGCCATTCCCGAACGCACCCGCCACTACCTGGACCCGGACGAGACCCAGCGCCTGGTCCACTGGGCGCGCACCAACGGCCTCACCCTCGGCACCGTCGTGCAATTCGCCTGGGCCGTCGTGCTTTCCCGCCTCACCGACCGCCGCGACCTGATCTACGGCACCACCATCTCCGGCCGCCCCGACACCCTGCCCGGCGTGGAAACCATGATCGGCCTGTTCATCAATACCGTCCCGGCCCGAGTCGTCCTCGACCGCACCGCCACCGTCCGCGACCACTGCCGCACCCTGCAACGCGAGCAAGCCGCCATGCGCGACAGCGGCTACCTGAGCCTGTCCACCATCCAGCGCACCGCCGGCCACGGCCCCCTCTTCGACGTCCTGTTCGTCTTCGAGAACGCCCCCATCGGCGCGGCCACCGACCCCATGGTCACCACCGACGGCACCCGCTTCCTCCCGGTAGCCATGGAAAGCCTGGTCCACTACCCCCTTTCGGTGGTCTCGCATTTGGAGGACGACCGCCTCGTCGTCGTACTCGAGGCCATCGCCGAAGCTCTGCCCCACCTCTCGGTTCAGGACATCGGTGCCCGCGTCCTGTCCGTCCTGCGCCAACTTCCCGACCACACCGACTCCATCCCGGACCTCCTGGATGTCCTGCTGCCCGCCGAACGGGCCGAGCTCGACAGTCAGCGTGGAGCTGGAGCGTCGACGCTCGGCGGTGCGGCGGGCGCGGATGGCCCGAGCCGCGCGGACGCTGCCCCGCAAACCCCGCTCGGCGTGCTGGACCTGTTCCAGCGACATGTAGCGTCCACCCCCGACGCACCGGCCTTGAGCGTCGCGACCGCGCGTTTCACCTACCGGGAGCTGCACGCCGCGGCGGGACGCCTGGCCACGGAGCTCGCGGCGCGGGGCATCGGCCCGGAAGACGTGGTGGCCCTGGCGCTTCCGCGCTCCGCCGAATCGATCATCGCCATCCTCGCGACCCTGTACACGGGCGCGGCATACGTCCCCATCGACATCTCGGCCCCGCCCATGCGAACCGCCTCGATCCTGCGTCAGGCCGACCCCGCCCTGATCCTGACCTCCGAGGCGTGCCTCCCACTCATCCACGCCGCCCACCGCCAAATCGTCGAGTGGCGCAGCACTGAGGCGAATCCGGACGAATCCCCTCGCTGGTGTGCCGTTCGACAGGAGGGTGGGGGCGCGGCGCGAACGCTGGTGGTGGATGACGCGGTCGTTGCCGCACGCATTGCGGCCGGGCCGATTTCGGCGCCTCGGGAGGTGCATCCCGACGCTTGCGCCTATCTGATCTTCACCTCGGGATCCACCGGTGAGCCGAAGGGTGTGATGGGTACGCGGGCCGCGCTGGCCAGCTACTTCGCTGATCACCGGGATCGGGTGTACCTGCCCGCGCGGGCGCGGCTGGGGCGGGCGTTGCGTATCGCGCACGCGTGGTCATTGAGCTTCGACGCGTCCTGGCAGCCCATGATCGGGCTGTTCGACGGGCATGCCGTGCATCTGTTCGACGAGACCGAGATGCGTGACGCGCGGGGGCTGGTCGAGGGGATCGTTCGGCATCGGGTGGACATGATCGACACCTCGCCGTCGATGTTCGCGCAGCTCGAGGCGGCCGGGCTGGTGGACGGCGATCACCTGACCGTGCTGGCGCTCGGTGGCGAGGCGATCGGACCGGCGTTGTGGGAGCGGCTGCGGGCGCTGCCCGCCACGGCCGTCTACAACTGCTACGGGCCGACCGAGACGACGGTCGAAGCCGTCGTCGCGACGGTCAACACCGGTGGGATGGAGGATCTTTCGCAGGCCGGGTCCGTTCCGGTGATCGGTCGACCGGTGGATCGGATGGCGGGTTACGTCCTGGATTCCGGGCTACGGCCGGTGCCGCGCGGCGTGGTCGGCGAGCTGTACCTGTCCGGCGCGCAGCTGACCCGCGGGTATGTCGGCCGGGCCGCGCAGACCGCGGACCGCTTCGTCGCCGACCCGTTCCGGACCGGCGTGCGGATGTACCGCACCGGAGATCTGGTGCGGCAATTGCCCTCCGGGGAAATCTCTTATCTGGGGCGGGCCGATGATCAGGTGAAGATCCGCGGCTATCGCATCGAGATCGGCGATATCGAATCGGCGCTGCTGGAGTTGTCCGGCGTGCGGGAAGCCGCGGTCGTGGTGGTCGATCGGCCCAGCGGGCCGACACTGGTCGGGTTCGCGGTGGCCGAGGACGAGGCCACCGGAATCATGCTGCGCGCCAGGCTCTCCGAGCGGCTGCCCGCCTACATGGTGCCCGCCCGCATCGTCCTGCTGCCCGCCATGCCGGTCACCCCCAACGGCAAACTCGACGTGCGCGCCCTCGTCGCCGCGGGCCTGAGCCTGCTCAGTGAATCGAGCACCGGCGTCGCGCCGCGCACCGACACCGAACGCGCCCTGTGCGCGGCCTTCGCCGAGGTGCTGGGCGGCCGCACGATCGGCATCGACGACGATTTCCTCGCGTTCGGCATCGACAGCATCGTCGCGATCTCGCTGGTGGACAAGGCCCGCCGGGCCGGACTCCCGATCAGCCCGGCCATGGTGCTGGCCACGCCGACCGTGCGCGACCTGGCGGCCACCGTGGATGCGCGGGCGGCACAGCGCGAGACGGCCGCGATCGAGCACGGCCCCGCCTACGGCGAGGTGCCCGCGACCCCGATCATGCGCTGGATGTACGAGTTCGGCGGCTACCGCCGGCTCGCACTGTCCACGCTGGTCACACTGCCGTCCGGAATCGACACCGCACGACTGGAAGCCACGCTGCAAGCCGTCCTCGACGGGCACGACATGCTGCGCGCCCGGCTCTCCCACACCGACTCCGGCCCCCGCCTGATCACTCGTGAGCCCGGCGCGGTGCGGGCGGCCGACCTGCTGACCGAGGTGACGGTCGACGGCGATCTCGGTGCGGCACTGGAGCTTCGATCACGCGAAGCCATCGACCGCATCGACCCGGACGCCGGGATCCTGCTGCAGGCGGTGCGGTTGCGGCATTCCCCGGGGGACGTGCTGCTGTTGACGGTGCACCATCTCGCGGTCGATCCGGTCTCCTGGCACATCCTGCTCGGCGACCTCGCCGACGCCTGGCGGCAGCTCGAGTCGGGTGAAACGCCGCGGCTCGCAGTGGAATCCACGTCTTATCGGCGCTGGGGACAACTGCTCGAGGCGCGCCGCCCGAGCCGGGATGTCCAGTCGCAACGCGAATTCTGGGCCACCCAGCTCGCGGGCGGTGACGCCCCGCTCGGCCGCCGCCGCCCCGACCCGCGCACAGACACCTGGGACTCCTACCGGATCACCCCGTCGTTCACCGATGCGGAGGCCACCCGCGGCATCCTGGCCGCGGCGGGCTGGGGTGACCGGGCGGCCGGAATCCACGAATTCCTGCTCACCGCACTGGTTCTGACGCTCAACACCTGGCGGACCGAGCGCGGCCAGGACGCCTCGGCGGGTGCACTGATCGCGATGGAAGGCCATGGCCGCGAGGACGCCCGAGTGGCGGCCGAGGCCGACACCTCACGGACCTCCGGCTGGTTCACCAGCGTCTACCCGCTGCGCCTGGCCGTCGGCTCCGGTCTCGATGTGACCCGCGCTGAAGCCGATCCGGCCGCCGCTGCCGTCCTTTTGGAAACCGTTGCGGCACAGTCGCATATGGTGCCGAACAAGGGACTCGACTATGGCACGATGCGCTACGGCGGCAGCGCGCCGGAATTGTCGGCGCAGGCCGAGCCGCAGGTGCTCTTCGACTACCTCGGCCGCATGGACCTGACCGCGGGCACCGGCACGGATCAGCCGTTCGCTCCCGTCACGGATCTGACCCTGCATCAACGACTCCCGATCGCCCCGGAGCCGGATATGCCGCTGCGTTACGCCCTCGACCTCATCGCCGCGATCCACCCCGGTGAGCAGGGGTCGCAGCTGGTGACCCTGTTCCGATGGAGCGCAATCCTTTTCGAGGAATCGGAGATCGACCGATTCGGTGCGATCTGGCAGCGCTCGGTGGCGGCGCTCACCGCCGCCAATGCCGCGCTCAGCCCCGCCTGAACCGCTCGCCCACCCGACCCGAACGAACATGAGGATGGAGAACCCGGTGTCGCAATCCACCACGGACGCGGCCATAGTCGTCGAAGCCGTCGAGAAGTCCTTCGGCGCTGTACAAGCCCTGCGCGGCATCAGCTTCAGCGCGCCCGCGGGCAGTGTGCTGGGGGTGCTCGGCCCCAACGGCGCGGGCAAGACGACCACCGTCTCGGTGCTGTCCACCCTGGTCCGCCCCGATACCGGCCGGGCCCTGGTGGCGGGCCACGACGTGGTCCGCGAGGCCGATGCCGTGCGCGCCTCGATCATGCTGACCGGCCAATACGCCGCCCTCGACGAGGTGCTCACCGGCCGCGAGAACCTGGTCCTGTTCGCCCGCCTGATGGGCCTGCGCCCCAAGCCCGCTCGGCAGCGCGCCGACGAGCTGCTCGAGCGCTTCGACCTCACCGCGGCCGCCGACCGCCGCGTCGGCCAGTACTCCGGCGGCATGCGCCGCCGCATCGACATCGCCTGCGGCCTGGTGCGATTGCCGAAAGTGGTGTTCCTGGACGAGCCCACCACCGGCCTCGACCCGGTCAGCCGCCAAAGCCTGTGGTCGCTGGTCCGTGAGCTCAAACAGCACGGCGTCACCATCCTGCTCACCACCCAGTACCTCGAGGAAGCGGACGCCCTCAGCGACAACATCATCGTGGTCGACAAGGGCACGGTCATCGCCGAGGGCACCGCCGATCAACTCAAGGCGCGCTCGGGAGCCAGCTACTGCGAGGTGGTCCCGGTCGAAGCGGCCGACGTCCCCGCGGTCCGCACCGCGCTCGAGGGTCTGGGCGAACTCACCGTCCCCGACTCCGCCGACCGCGTCGCCCTGCCCGCCCCCGACGGCGCGGCCACCCTCGGGGAGGTCCTGCGCCGCGTCAACGCCGCGAACATCGACCTGATCGACATCGCCCTGCGCCGCCCGTCATTGGACGAGGTCTTCATCGAACTGACCCGCCCGCAACCGGCCGGAGCCGGCGCGTGAGCCCCGACACCGACGCGCCCACCCCGCCCGCCGCCGACGGTGCGGCACCCCGCTTCACCGCAAGCGCGCCTGCAGGCGTGGCGGCCGCGCCCGCTTCGGGTGGTGCAGCGGCCGGGGGTGTAGCGAGCGCGTCCAGCTGTGTGGCGGCCGAGCCGGTGGCGGGTGGTGCGCACGTCGGTCTCGAAGCGGTCGACTCGCGCCCCGGGTCCGCCGCCGCACCGGCGTCGCCCGCTTCGGCGTCGCGGGGTGCCGCGGTCGCAGGGCGACCGGAGTTGCGTATTCCGGCGGGCTTGCAATGGAAGGCTCTGAGCGGGCGTACTATTCGCGCCGCATTGCGCGAAGGCGACCTGCCTTTCGGATTCGCCGCGCCCATGATCTTCTTCCTGTGCTTCTATGTGCCGCTGCGCAGGTCCATGGAGGCGGGCGGGCTCGACTACGCCCAGTACCTGCTGCCGGTGATCGTGTTGCAGGGCATGTTCTTCACGGCCATGTCCGCCGGGGATCGAGCCGCGCGAGACACCTTCAGCGGCATGGGAACCCGACTGCGGTCCATGCCCGTGCGACCCTGGCTGCCCATGGCCGCGCGGATGTCGGCGAACCTGGTGCGGGCCGTGGCGGCGCTCGCCGGCACGCTGGTGATCGGCCACGTCTTCGGGTTCCAGTTCCACGACTTCGCCGGCGCGGTCGGATTCCTGCTGCTCGCACTGGCTTTCGCCGCGGCCGTCGTGGTCGGCGCGGACACCCTCGGCGTGGCGACCGGCAAGCCGGAGATCGGCGCTTCGGCCCTGCTCGCCCCGCAACTGCTGCTGATCATGATGTCCACCGGTTTCGTTCCGGCCGAGGCGTTCCCCGGCTGGATCCAGCCGTTCGTGCGCGATCAGCCCGTCTCCCAGGCCGCCGCCGCGCTGCGCGGCCTCGCCGACGGTGAATTCCCCACGGCCGTGGCGATTGCCGCCGTCTGGTGCGGTGGGCTGATCGTGCTGTTCGCCGCATTGTCGGTGCTCGTGGAGCGGAGGCGTCCGTGAAAACCCTGCTGGATCAGAGTCTCGTCGAGGCCGGCCGGCTCATGCGCCGCTGGCCGCGCGAGCAGGAAGTGCTCACCTCCACCCTCATCCTGCCCGTCCTGCTGCTGCTCATGTACCAACTCGTGCTGGACAAGGTGCTCACGAACACCTCGGGCGCGGACGCCATCTACGGCTTCGTCCCGATGATCGCGATCACCGGGGCCATGTACGGCGCCATGGGCACCGGCCTGTCCCTGCACGCCGAACGCGAGAGCGGCCTGCTGCGCCGCTTCTGGGTACTGCCCGTGCACCGCTCGGCCGGACTGCTCGGCCGGCTGCTCGCCGAATGCGGGCGCACGCTGGCCGGGACGGTCGTCATCGTGCTGCTGGGCGTGGCCCTCGGCCTGCGCTTCCACGAAGGACCGTGGGGCGCACTCGGTTCCGTCCTGATCCCGGTCCTGCTCATCCCCGGTTTCGCAACCATGGTGATCACCGTCGGCGTCAGCCGCGTGGGCGACAAGGTGGTTCAGCTCTTCGCCGCCGTCACCCTGCTGGGCATGTTCTTCAACTCCGGCTTCGTCCCCGTCGAGAACTACCCGCACTGGCTCCGGCCCGTGGTCCGCGCCCAGCCCATGAGCTGCGCCATCGAGGCCATGCGCAACCTCACCGTGGGCGGCCCGATCGCCGCCCCGGTCCTGCAGACGTTGGCCTGGTCCGCCGGTCTCGCAGCGGTTTTCGGGGCTTTCGCCCTGCGCGGCATCCGGGCGGCCGCGCAGAGCTGACCCCGATCACCGCTCTCAGTGCGTGACCAGCCGCCAATCGTCGGGCAGGTTGGTGGCGGTCACGCGGTCACCCTCCACGGCCAGGTCGATGACCGCACCGCCGAGGCGCAGGTCGGTCAGTTCGACGCGGCCCCACCGGGCGGGCAGATGCGGCAGCACCGTCAGGGTGCGATGCGCGACATCGGGATCCAGCCCCAGGAAGGAACGGACCAGCAGCAGCGGCGCCGCGCTGGCCCACGCCTGTGGCGAGCAGGAGGTGGGATAGGGCACCGGCGCGGAGAACTTGGAACGCGGGAAACCACAGAACAATTCGGGCAACCGGCCCCCGAAGGCCCCGGCCGCGTCGAGCAGCCCGTCGGCGAGCCGATAGGCCAGCTCCAGCGCCCCGGGAATGTGGCGGTAGCGCAGCAGCCCCGCGACCGCGATCGCGGTGTCGTGCGGCCACACCGAACCATTGTGGTAACTCATCGGGTTGTACGCGCCCATACCGGAACTCAGTGTGCGCAAACCGAATCCGCTGTCCATCTCGGGTGAGGCGAGCTTGCCGATCACGACGGCGGCATGCTCGTCGGTGACGATGCCCGACCACAGGCAGTGCCCGATATTGCTGGTCAGGGAATCCAGTCGGCGTTTGTTGCCGTCGAGACCCACGGCGAACCAGCCCTTCTCGGGCAGCCAGAACGCCTCCGCGAATTTCGTCCGCAGTTCGGCCGCCCGATCGCGCAGGTGACCGGCCGTGGTCGGATCACCGAACTCATCGGCCAGATCCGCCCGCGCCAGCAACGCCGCGTAGACGTAACCCTGCACCTCGCACAGCGCGATCGGCGGTTCCGGCAGCCGCCCGAGCGCGTCGTTGATGCCGTCGAAACTGTCCTTCCAGCCCTGATTGATCAGCCCGCGATCGGTGGCGCGCCGATACTCCACGAACCCGTCCCCGTCGCGGTCCCCGTAGTCGGCGATCCAGTTCAACGCGGAATCGGCGGCGGGCAGCAGCGCCTGCACCGATTCCGTGTCCGCGCCCCAGCGCCGCGCCTGCGCCAGCAGCATGACGAAAAGCGGTGTGGCGTCGATGGTTCCGTAATAGGTCTCCCCGCCCAGCACCTGCCCGCTGGCCGGGCCGCGCCGCATCTCGTGCATGATGCGGCCCGGCTCCTCCTCGGTCATGGGATCCACCCGCTGGCCCTGCATCTCGGCCAGCTGCTGCAGCGTTCCCACCGCCAGGCCGACATCCAATGGCAGCGCCATCCACGCCGTCAGCAGCGAATCCCGGCCGAACAGCGTCATGAACCAGGGCGCGCCCGCCGCCACGAACGGCCGCCCGCCGCGCGAATCGTCGTGGATCTGCAAGGCGCCCAGATCGCTTTCGGTGCGCTCGAGCACCCACGCCAGCTGCGGATCCGACGCGGTGATCTTGGTGGCGGTATCGCGCCAGGCCGCGAGCTTGCGGCTGGGCTCGCTGGCCTCGTAGTGCTCGCCCGGCCGCACGGGGGAGTGGATCGGCTGATTGCCCATGGTGGGCTGGCACACGATCTCGGTCTGCCAGCGCCCACCGGCGGGCACCACCGCCCGCCACGACAGCGAACCCGGCAGCACCAGCGGCGTTTCCGACGACGACACCGCCAAACCCCGGGAGCGATCGGACCGATCGTTGAGCAGCAGCTCCACATCCGCCACGATCACCTCGGCGCGGGCATTGCCGCCGCGACCCTCCTTGACCGCGAACAGGTCGGCGAAATCCGCGTCCACATGCAATTGCAGGTCGACGGCCGTGGTCTCGCGGCCCAGATTCTCCACCGTGATGGTCTCCCGTAGACCGTCGGCCACCAGCCGCTCCCGAACGATCAATACCGTGCTGTCCGCTGCGCCGGCCCGGGGAGGCCGGCGCAGTATGAACCGGGCGGTGAAGGCCTCCGGGGTCAACACCGACAGCGGCTCCGGCCGCTGCCCGTCCAAACGCAACTCCCAGCGTGACAACACCCGCGCGTCCCGGAAGAACAGGCCGTACGGCGTTCCCGTCTCGACATCCCCCAGCTGGTCGGACAGACAGAACGTGCTGCCCTCCACCAGGGTGATCGCGCCACTGCCGCCGATCACGCTGGGTTCGCCGCCGTTCAATGCCTGGGGCACGCCGCCGGGCGCGCTCGGAGTGTCACTGTTCATGGAGACCCTTTCGCCGGGGCACGCGCCGCCGTCGCGCCGCCTTCGGAGTGGAACCGCTGTCCGACACAGGTTTACGGCCCGGCGTCAGCTCGCCGCCGGTCAAGGCATCTGGATGCCCGGAATGCGAGGTACCGCGCGCCGTCACCGTGGACGCGGTCGCCCGCCCGGGACCGGTGCCCGCCGCGCGGACCGGCACCGGGGTGTTCTGATGGGCGGGCGCCGATCCCCAGGTGTGAATGGCGATCCGCGCCGCCCGCCGCGGCCGGTGCTCGCGCACCACCCGCCGATAGATCTCCTCGTACCCGCGGCCGAGCGTATCCGCGCCGAAACGCGCGGCCACATGCGCGCGCATGGCGTGCGGGTCGTAGTCCTGGACTTCCTTGATGGCCGCGGGCAATTCGGCCGGATCATCGCAGACCCGCCCGGTGACCCCGTCCACGATCACCTCGGCGACCGCGCCGCCGCGCAACGCCACCACGGGCGTCCCGCACACCATCGACTCGATCATGACCATGCCGAACGGTTCCTCCCATCGCACCGGGAACACCAGACAGCGTGCCTTCGACAGCAACTCGCGTTTGGCCACGGCATCGGCCATTCCGAACATGTGATCGCGTTCGGTGAGCAAGGGCCGGACCGCACTCTCGAAATAGCGCACCTCGGGCGGCTCGGCGCACTTGCCCGCCAGGATCAGCGGCAGACCCGCCGCGTGCGCGGCGTCCAACGCCAGATGCGGCGCCTTCTCCGCGGTGAACCGGCCCAGGAACAGAGCGTAGTCGTCCTTCTCGACGCGGAAGGGCCAATCCTCCACGCGCAGCGCGTTGTGCACGCGGCCCGCCCAGTTCAGGTCGGGTGCGAGAGCGCGCTGGCGGTCGCTGATCGCCACCAGATGGGCGTCCTCGCCGAGTTCGCGGTAGTAGACGTAGGGGTCGCCGTCGACCGGTCCGTGCACCGTCACCACGGTCGGCAGGCCCAGCTCCCGGGAGACCGGCATGTTCAGCGGCCCCGCGAAAGTGTGATCGTGCACCAGGTCCAGGCCCTCGGTGGCGGCCAGCCGCTCGAGTGCGCGCCGCGCCTTCAAGGCGTGCACCACCTCCGGGAACGGATCGCCCAGACGCTCGGATTGCGCACGGTCCCACAACGATTGGAATTCGCCCTTGGTGCCGTTGACGCCCGCGCCGAGCAGCGTCACCCGATGTCCGCGTTCCACCAGTGCGTCCACCAGATCCGCCACGACCGCCTCGACCCCGCCGTACGCCTTGGGCGGGATGTCGAAATACGGCGGCACCACCATCGCGATGCGCAGGCGGTCACGCGCGACCGACGGGAATTCCAGTGCGGTGTTTGCGGGAACGGACAACGGGGAATGCGTACTCATGACGCCCCTCCTTCCAGGGACACAACCGTCGACGCCCGGATACTGGGACGCCGACCCTGGGCCTGGCCGAAGGAGATCGAAAGCGCTGATGCCGCAGGGCATCGTCAGCACGCTCCGAGTTGAACGCCTGTCGATCGTCGCGCCGGCTGGTGCCCGGCCCGATGCGTGAATGTACGAACGGCGCGGACGACTCCAGCACCGATGATGAGGTCGTCACCGTCGGTCGAACACGGTGACATCAAGGCCCGAGGGCACCCCGAGGCGTCGTCGCGCTCGGCGGCCATTGGGTGATTTCACGATAGCGCCGGAATTCGTGCGAATAGTGCGGATCGGAATTGTTCGGAGGTTCCGCGCACAAAGCTCGGTGCGAAGCTTGCAAATCGGTGCCCCGTTTACGGGCGTCAGGCCGCCGCGTACCCGTCATCCGCCGGGAAATCGGCCGATTCGGACCGTCCGGTCGCCTCGGAAATCGTTGCGGGAGCGTTAGATTCGATCATGTCCAGCACCAGCCAGCCCTCGGCCGTCCAACCGCCGTGGATCTCGGTGCGCACCAGCCGACCGCCCGGTGCGAACGGGTCGTCGACGAATCCCTCGGCGGAACCGTCCAGTTCGAGCGCCAGCGCCGCGCCACCCACGTAGACCCGGCCCGACCGGCCCGGCGGCACCAGCCGCAGCGACTCGTCGAGCACCAGCAGTCGCGCGCCCGGGATCGGGCGCACCCGGCCGGAGCCGTCCAGCGGGCCACGCGCCGCCACGCCCGCGTATTCCGGTGTGGTGTAGGCGAATCCGGCGCAGGAGCCGGGGGACAGTTCCCGCAGCAGCTCCGAAAGCGCGGCCGGGCAATCGCTTCCGAAGACATCCCAGCGCCGCACCGTGGGCAGCGCGGGGGAAGGCAGGAAGGCCAGCCCCGCGAGGGTGTCCGCGTCGGCCGCCACATGGGTCGGGGCGCTCAGGGCGATGAGCTCGGCCAGGGCGGCGGCGTCGGTGCGCTGCGCGGCGGTGGCCAGCACCAGGGTCGCGCCGTCGGCCAGGGCGGCGAGCAGTTCCACGGCGGCTTGCGCGTCGGGGGTCCCCGGGGCGGCGGCGGGCGTATCCCAGCGGGTGGCCAGCAGTCGCACATCCGGGGAGCCGTAGGCGCGGTCGATCGAGCAGTCGCGCCGGTCGGCGACCACGGCCCGGCGATCATCGGCGGCAGCCGCCACCGCGACCGGCTTCAGCCCGGTGCCGCGCGGCCCCAATTCGGCCAGCACCGCGCCGAATTCGGCGGCCGCGGCGATATCGCAGAGCAGGCGGGCCAGATCGTCGAGGGTCGGTCCGGCGGTTCCGGTCACGCCGCCGTCGAGACGTTCGTAGAGTTCGGCATAGGTGAGGATGTGGCCACCGCAGCGCACGGCGGTCCGCAGCGACGGCACGCGGCGACCGCAGTCGATGAGCATGGCGACCGACGGCACGTCGTACAGTTCGACGCCGTTGGCCCATTCGTCCACGAGCCGGTGACGCTCGACGGCGGACAAGACTTCCGGCACCGCACGCTCCATCGTTCCAAACCCCCGGGTTCTTACTTATGCAACCCTAACCTAATCGATCGAGAGCACGGTAGGCCACCCCGATCGGGATCGAATCGGCGACAACGGTCGACAATCTCTCAGGAAATTAGGCTAGGCTCACCTACCGCTCGGCCGACTGGCCGGGTCTCGGCAGACAGGAGAGTCACGATGGCTTCGGCGTTCACCCGGCGATCGCTCACCCGGCGCGCGACCCTGGCGGCCTTCGCGGGCGTGCTCGCGGTCGGCCTCGCGGCCTGCGGCGGCAAGAGCGACGACACCTCGGCGGGCGGCGGCGAACCGGTGACCATCACCCACGCCCTCGGCAGCACCACCGTCACCGGCACGCCCTCCCGCATCGTGGCCCTGGGCAACCAATGGCTCGACACCACCCAGGCCCTCGGCGTCACCCCGGTCGGCTACATCGACAACATCGCGGTCCTCAGCAAGGGCGCGCCCGCGTGGGAACCCGCCGCCCTGTCCGGCGCCAAGGCTCTGCAGACCACCGGCAACCTCGCCGAACAGGTCGCCGCCCTCAACCCCGACCTGATCCTGGCCGACCCCTTCATCGCCGACGCCAAGACCTACGCCGACCTCTCCAAGGTCGCCCCCACCCTCCCCGCCCTCGGCAAGGAGACCATCACCCCCTGGCCCGACCAGGTTCGTGCCCTCGGCCAGGTCCTCCACAAAACCGAGGCCGCCGACAAACTGATCGCCGATCTGAATACCCGCATAGACGGTATCGCCCAACGCAATCCGGCCCTGAAGGGCAAAACCTTCACCAGCTCCTGGCTCGCCGGCCCCTCCCAGCTCATGGTCCTCACCGACCCCAACGACGGCTCCAGCCGCCTGTTCACCCAACTCGGCATGACCATCCCCGCCCCCCTCGTCGCCCAGGGCGGCAACGGCGGCCGCCTGGCCCTCTCCCCGGAACGCCTCGACGAACTCACCGCCGACCTCCTCCTGGCCGGCTACTCACCCGGCATGGACGAAAAGTACCGAGCCCTACCGGGTTACAACGACCTCCCGGCCGTCAAGAAGAACGCCGTAGTCTTCCTCACCGTCCAGGAGATCAGCGCCATCAACCAGCCCACCCCCCTCTCCCTGCCCTACCTCCTCGACAAACTCGACCCCGCCTTCACCAACGCCGCCAAGTAGCCCGCGCGCTTGTCGGACTCGCCTGGAAGCATCGGGGTATGACGACGACCGGGGACGAGGTTCGGGCGGTGGCGCTTTCGCTGGCGCGGACCACGGAGCAGTTCGAGTGGCAGATGCCCACGTTTCGGGTGGCGGGGAAGCTGTTTTTGACGTTGCCGGAGAACGAGACGTCGATGGCGGTGCGGTGCCCGATCGCGGATCGGGACGAGTTGGTGCAGGCCGAGCCGGACAAGTTCTGGATCGCGCCGCACGAGGTGATGAACGCGTGGGTGCGGGTGCGGTTGGCGGCGTTGGACGATGTCGAGGAGTTGGAAGCGATCGTCACCGACTCGTGGCGGCAGGCCGCACCCAGGGAGCTGACGGAATCCGAGTGATCAATTGCCGTATTGGGTGGTCTCGGGTCGTTCGATCAGGACGACGTGGGCGGGTTCGTCGGCGACCGGGCGGTGGCGGACTCCGCGCGGGATGGTGAAAAGCTCACCGGCGGTGAGGGTTACCGGCTGACGGCCCTCGAGTTCCAGGCGGAAGGTGCCGTCCCAGCAGAGGAAGAGTTCGTCCTCGTCGTGGTGGTGCCAAGGGAATTCGCCGTGGATCTGGGCGACGCGGACCACGGAGTCGTTGACCCGGGCCAGTTCTCGCTGTTGGAAGGGGCCGGGAAGGGCGGCGATGGTGGCGGGGATCGAGGCGGCGGTGGTTGTTTCGCTCATGGGGTCAATCGTCGGCAACCGGAGGTGGTGAGGGGAAGGCCAATCGGGCAGGATTGGTTCTGTTATGGATCCAATCGAGGTAACCGAGCGGCTCGGACGGTGGTCGTCCGGGCGCGGGCCGCTGTATGTGCTGCTGGCGGGGCGGTTGCGGCAGCTCATCGATGACGGGGAGTTGGCGGCCGGCGCGGTGCTGCCGCCGGATCGGGTGTTCGCGAAACAGCTGGCGGTGGGCCGGAATACGGTGATCGCGGCGTATGACCTGCTCGAATCCGAGGGGCGGATCGTACGGCGGCGGGGGAGCGGTACCCGGGTGGCCGGGGGCGGCGCCGAGACCGCGAGCGACACCACCAGCGCACCCATGTTCTTGAATCTGCTCGAGCCGCACCCGGATGTGATCTCCCTGGCCTGCGCCGCGCCGGAAGCGCCGCCGGTCGAGGTGACCACGGCCTATGCCGACATGGTGCCGGTACTGGCGGCGATGACGGCCGAAATCGGTTACCACCCGGCGGGTCATCCACCGCTGCGCGCGGCGATCGCGGAACGGTACACCCGGCTCGGCGCACCCACCGGGCCCGAACACATCCTGGTCACCAACGGCGGTCAGCAGGCTTTGTCCCTGCTGGCGCGCGCGTTGGTGCGGCCCGGCGATCGGGTGCTGGTCGAAACACCCACGTATCCCGGTGCATTGGAGGCCTTCCACGAGGAAGCGGCACTGCTCACCACCCTCCCGATCGGATTCCCGGGATTCGAGGCGGCACTCCGGACGCAACGCCCGGCCCTGGTCTATCTGACGCCGACCTTCCAGAACCCCACCGGCGCGGTGCTTTCCGGTCTGCGCCGCCAGCGGATCACGGAAATCACTGCGGCACAAGATGTTCCGCTGATCGCCGACGAGATCACCGCCGATCTGGCCTTCCCCGGCGTCGCGACGCCACCACCGCTGGCCGCCGAAGCCGACGGCGTGATCTCGATCGGCTCATTGAGCAAGAACCTGTGGGGCGGACTGCGAGTCGGCTGGATTCGAGCCGCGGAACCGGTGATCGCCCGCCTGACCCGGCTGCGCGCCGTGCACGATCTGGGCGGGAACCTCCCCGCCCAGCTGGCCGCCACGGCACTGGTGCCGTGCATCGACGCCACGTCCGCAGCGCGCGGCCACCGCCTGCGCGCGGGTCACGACCTGCTGCGCGCGAAACTCGCCGCCGCCCTGCCCGAGTGGGAACTCCCACCGGTCACCGGCGGCCAAACCCTGTGGGTGCGACTGCCTTACGGCGACGGCACCTCCTTCGCCCAGACCGCGCTGCGTCACGGCGTCGCGGTGCTCGCGGGTACCGGTCTGGATCCGGGCGGCGGCAGTGAGGACCGCGTCCGCCTGCACTTCCGGCATCCCGACGCGGTGCTCGGGGCGGCGGTCGAACGGCTCGCCTCCGCGTGGCGGGCCTACCGCCCGCCCGCGAAACGTGTTGCCGCACCGCCACCGCTGGCGGTGTGAGCGGTCAGAAGGTGACGCGCTGGTCCTCGGGGCGGAAGAGTTTGTCGCCGTCCTTCACCTCGAAGGCGGTGTAGAACTCGGCTTGGTTGCGGACCACCTGGTTGGCGCGGAACTCGTCGGGGGAGTGGGTGTCGTTGGCGATCAGGTTCTCGGTGTACTGAGGGGTTTGCTTGGAACGCCAGTTGCGGCCCCAGGATTCGAGCATGGGCTTGTAGTCCGGGTTGTCGACGCCCGCGCGCTTCTGGTTGATGCGGTAGGCGGCGAAAGCCATTTGCAGGCCGCGATTGTCGGCGACGTTCTCGCTCAGCGTGAGGGTGCCGTCGACGTGGTGGGCGGGATCCAGCCCCGCGGGGACCAGACTGTCGTACTGCGCGACGATCTTCTTGGTGCGGTCGTCGAACTTGGCGCGATCCTCGGCCGTCCACCAGTCCTTCAGGTTGCCGTCGGCATCGTACTTGGAGCCCTGATCGTCGAATCCGTGCCCGATCTCGTGGCCGATGACCGCACCGCCCGCGCCGTAGTTGACGGCCGCCTCGGCGTTCTGGTCGAAGAACGGCGGCTGCAGAAACGCCGCGGGGAAGACGATTTCGTTGTTGACCGGCTGGTAGTAGGCATTGACGGTTTGCGGCGTCATACCCCATTCGGTCTTGTCGACCGGCTTGTCCATCTTGTCGAACATCTTCTTGGACTCGAAGACATTGGCGGCGCGCAGGGATTGGATGAGCTGCCCGCGCGTGATGGTCAGCCCGCTGTAGTCCTCCCACTTGTCCGGATATCCGATCTTCACGCCCATCTTGCCCAGCTTCACCAGCGCGGCGTCCTTGGTGGGCTGCGACATCCAGCTGGAATTGGTGAAGTTGTCCTTGTAGGCGGCGACCAGGTCGGCCACCATGTCCAGCGCCCGCTTCTTGGCCTCGGGCGGGAAATGCTTTGCCACATACAGCTTTCCGAGCAGCTCGCCCAGTGTGCCGTCGACGGTGCCGACCGCCGACTTCCAGCGCTCGGGCCGCTGCTGCTGCCCGCTCATCACGGTGCCGAAGAATTCGAAATTGGCATCCGAGATCGCCTTGGGCAGGTATCGCGCGTATTCGCGCACCACCGAGAGCTTCAGGTATTCGCGCCACACGGCGATATCCACGTCGTGCCAGAGCTGCCCGGCCGCGGTGACGAACGACGGTTCGCCCACGATCACCGTCGCGAACAGGCTCTTCGGCCGATCGGTATTGCCGGAAAGCCAAGGATCCCAATCGAATTGCGGAGCCAGCGCCACCATGTCGGTCCACGACATCTTGTTGTAGCTGGCCTCGGTGTTGTGCAGTTTGACGTTGTCCCAGAATCCGGCCGCGATGCGCTTCTCCAGGTCGAAGACCCGCCCCGCCAGTGCCACCGGATCGGCGAAACCCGCACCGGTGGCGATCTTTTCCAGGAAAGTCCGGTACGCGGCCAGCTGGTCGGCGTATTCGGGCTTGCGATAGTACTGCTCGCCCAACCCGATTCCGGACTGCCCGATCGAGGCGATGTACGCGCTGGAGTTCTTGCGGTCCACCGAGACGCTCATGCCCATCAACCCGCCGATCGGCAGCTCGGCCATCACCTTGGCCAGTGCCGCCTTGTCGGCGGCCTTGTCGACGTCGGAGAACATCTCGTTCAGCGGCGTCATGCCCAGCTTCTCGATGGTGTCGACGTCCATCCGCGCGTCGTACAGGTCGCGGATCTTCTGCTCGGGCGTGCCGGACTCGGGGTCCTTGATGCCCTCGATGATCTCCCGCAGCTGCCCCTCGACCCGATCCCCGACCTCGTCGAAGGTGCCGAACGACACCTTGTCCGCGGGCAGCTGGTACTCGGTGAGCCACTTGCCGTTGACGAAGCGGTACAGGTCGTCCTGCGGCCGCACCGCCGGATCCGAGCCGGACAGGTCGGGCCCGGTGAGATGGGTCGAGGTGACCGTGTTCTTCGTATCGCGCCCACACGCGGCCAGCGTGGCGACCGCGGGCGCGAGACCCAGCGCGATCAGAAAACGACGACGGTCGAGACCGGCCGGACGACCCGACGAACTCACAGGCACTACCTCTCCCCGAAGCTGCGATACCGACGCGAGGCTACCGGGGATGGCAGCCCCGCGCGGGATGTCGCGGTCGCCCGGAGGGCATCAGGGCTCGCTCAGAGCGTGACGCGCTGGTCCGGCGGCAGGTATTCCTTGTCGCCTTCCTTCACGTCATAGGTGCTGTAGAACTCGCCGAGGTTCTTCACCACTTGATCGCACCGGAATTCCGCGGGCGAATGCGGGTCGTTCGCGAGCTGATTCTCCAGCGCCTCGTCGGTCATCTTGGTCCGCCAGGTGCGGCCCCAGGATTCGAACATCGACTTGTAGTCGGGAGTATCGGTGCCCTTGCGCTTCTCGGCCATGCGATAGGCCGCCAGCGAAATCTCCAGCCCGCGCAGATCCGCCAGGTTCTCGCCGACGGTCAGCTCGCCGTTCACGTGCTGATCGGCGGGCAGCCCCTCCGGCACCAGCGCGTTGTACTGGTCGATGAGCTGCTGTGTCTTGGCCTGGAACGCCGCCTTGTCCTCGGGCGTCCACCAGTCCTTCAGATTGCCGTCGGCATCGTATTTGGAGCCCTGGTCGTCGAAGCCGTGCCCGATCTCGTGGCCGATCACCGCCCCGCCCGCGCCGTAGTTCACCGCGGGCTCGGCATCCGGGTCGAAGAACGGCGGTTGCAGGAACGCCGCCGGGAACACGATCTCGTTGCCGCTGGGGTTGTAGTAGGCGTTGACGGTCTGCGGCGGCATGCCCCACTCGGACTTGTCCACCGGCGTCCCCAGCCGGTCGAACATCCGCTTCGCTTCGAAAGTGTCCGAGGCGCGCAGGGATTCGACGAGCTTGCCGCGGGTGACGGTCAGCTTGGAGTAGTCCTCCCACTTGTTCGGGTACCCGATCTTGGCGTCGATCTTCTCGAGTTTGGCGATGGCCGCCTCGCGCGTGGGCGGCGACATCCACGTCGAACTCTTGAAGTTCTCCCGGTAGGCGGCCCGCAGGTCGTCGACCATCTCCAGCGCCCGCTTCTTGGCCTCGGGCGGGAAATGCTTGTCCACGTAGAGCTTTCCGAGCGCCTCGCCCACGGTGCCGTTGACCGTGCTCACGGCCGCCTTCCACAGGTCCGGCCGCTGCTTCAGCCCCGACATCTCCTTGCCGAAGAAGTCGAAGTTCGGGTCGGCGATGGCCTTGGGCAGGTAGGTCGCGAACGCCCGCACCAGACCCAGCTTCAGATACTCCCGCCAGGCGGCGATATCGACATCGGCCCACAGCTGCGCCGCACCCGTGATGAACGACGGCTCGCCCACGTCGACCTTGTCGAACAGGTTCTTCGGCCGATCGGTGGTGCCCGAAAGCCAGGGGTCCCAATCGAATTGCGGTCCGAGCGCGGTCAGCTCCGCCCAGGTCTTCAGGTTGTAGGTGGCGTCGGTGTCACGCAGTTTCACGTTGTCCCAATGGAATCCGGCGATTCGCGTCTCCAGGTCCACCACCCGGTCGGCCAGCGCGGTCGGATCCGGGAAACCGGCCCCGGCCGCGATGCGCTGCATGTAGGTCCGGTACTTGGCGAGCTTGTCGGCGTACTTGGGATCGCTGTAGTACTGCTGATCCAGGCCGAGCCCGGCTTGGGAGACCGACGGCAGATAGGCGTTGGAGTCCTTGGGGTCGGGGCCGACCCCGATGCCGATCAGCCCCACGCCCGGCAGCGCGCCCATCACCTTCGCCAGCTCGGGCTTGGCCGCCGCCTTGTCGATCTGATCGAAGAGATCCTGCAGCGGCGTCATGCCGAGCTTCTCGATCTCGTCCTTGTCCATCCGCCCGTCGTAGAGATCGCGGATGCGCTGCTCGTCGGTCCCGGACTTGGGGTTGTGGATACTCTCGATAATGTCCTTGAGCTGCTGCTGCACCCGCTCCTGGACCTCGTCGAAGGTGCCGAAGGACACCTTGTCGGGCGGCAGCTGGTACTCCTTCAGCCACTTCCCGTTGACGAAGCGGTACAGGTCGTCCTGCGGCCGGATCGCCGGATCCGAGCCGGACATGTCGGGCCCGGTCAGCTGCGCCGAGGCATTCGCCGTCTCGGATTTCGTGGAACAGGCGGGCAGTGCGGCCACCGCGGGCACCAGGCCCAGAGCGATCAGGAACTTGCGGCGGTCGAGAGCAGGACGCTCGGACGTCAACGCGGATCTCCTCTACCGGGATAATCGGATAGCTCGGACGTTGCTCGCGCCGACGCTAATCGACCCGGCTGAGGAACCCCTGAATCCGCGCCGAGCGGGTGCCCGCGACCCCGATTTGGGTCCGACCTGGGGCTTCGTTACTATGGACCGGTTGCCTGCGGGAGCTATGCCCGCACTTCGGCCGCGAACCCACAGTGGTTGATCTCCAGCTTGGTGTGAAACCGCTGGCAGGCGTGCGTTTGAAGGGCAACTGACCATGCCCGTCGGGTCGGCAATCCGGCGTGCATTTCGTCCAGGTCTAGGAGGAGCTGAAGTGATTCAGCAGGAGTCGCGACTGCGCGTCGCCGACAACACGGGTGCGAAGGAAATCCTCTGCATCCGCGTTCTCGGTGGTTCGTCGCGTCGCTATGCCGGCATCGGTGACATCATCGTCGCCACTGTCAAGGACGCCATCCCCGGTGGCAACGTCAAGAAGGGCGAGGTCGTCAAGGCCGTCGTCGTGCGCACCGTCAAGGAGCGTCGTCGCCCGGATGGCTCGTACATCAAGTTCGACGAGAACGCCGCGGTGCTCATCAAGGCGGACAACGATCCGCGTGGCACCCGCATCTTCGGCCCGGTCGGCCGTGAGCTGCGTGAGAAGCGTTTCATGAAGATCGTCTCGCTCGCCCCGGAGGTGCTCTAACTATGAAGGTGCACAAGGGCGACACGGTCATCGTCATCTCGGGCAAGGACAAGGGCGCCAAGGGCAAGGTCATCCAGGCCTACCCGGCGACCGGCAAGGTCCTCGTCGAGGGCGTGAACCGCATCAAGAAGCACGTCGCGAACTCCGCGAACCAGCGTGGCGCCAGCTCGGGCGGCATCGTCACCCAGGAAGCGCCGATCCAGGCCTCCAACGTGATGGTCGTCGACTCCGACGGCAAGCCGACCCGCGTGGGCTTCCGCACCGATGAGAACGGCAAGCGGGTCCGCATCTCCCGTCGCAACGGGAAGGACATCTGAGATGACTTCTACTGAGAACAAGGTGCAGCCGCGCCTGAAGGCGCGCTACCGCGCCGAGATCAAGGACGCGCTGCAGAGCGAGTTCAACTACGCCAACGTGATGCAGATCCCGGGCGTGGTGAAGGTCGTCGTCAACATGGGTGTCGGCGACGCCGCCCGTGACGCCAAGCTGATCAACGGTGCGGTCGCCGACCTCACCCTGATCACCGGCCAGAAGCCCGAGATCCGTAAGGCCACCAAGTCCATCGCGCAGTTCAAGCTGCGTGAGGGCATGCCGATCGGCGCGAAGGTCACCCTGCGCGGCGACCGCATGTGGGAGTTCCTGGACCGCCTGATCTCCATCGCGCTGCCCCGTATCCGCGACTTCCGCGGCCTGTCGCCGAAGCAATTCGACGGCAACGGCAACTACACCTTCGGTCTCTCCGAGCAGTCCATGTTCCACGAGATCGACGTCGACAAGATCGACCGTCCGCGTGGTATGGACATCACCGTGGTGACCACGGCCACCAACAACGAAGAAGGCCGTGCCCTGCTCAAGCACCTCGGCTTCCCGTTCAAGGAGAACTGATCCATGGCTAAGAAGGCTCTGATCAACAAGGCCAACGCGAAGCCGAAGTTCGCCGTGCGTGCCTACACCCGCTGCCAGCGTTGCGGCCGTCCGCACGCTGTCTACCGCAAGTTCGGCCTGTGCCGTGTCTGCCTGCGCGAGATGGCCCACCGCGGCGAGCTCCCGGGCGTCCACAAGTCGTCCTGGTGACTTACCGGTCCTCGTGACCGCGTAATACCAATCCCGAAGGCCCCCGCCGAGATTCGTCTCGGCGGGGGCCTTCGGCGTTCGCGTCGCTCGTTACGTCTACTCCTCGTCGTGGATCTCCCAGAACCGTGCCCTGAGCCGGCAGCGGACCTGCTCGTTGAGGTCATAGCATTGGATCGAATCCGATACGTCCTGCAACAGCGCGCGGTCGATCTCCGGAGGGATCCATGGTTTCGCACGCTGCAGTTCCAGTTTCTCTTCGGCGCTGGCGCTTTCGCGGAACGAGGCGAGCACCCGCCGCACCACCTCATCGATGTATTTCTCGTGTTCGTCGCCGTATCCCGGTAACACGTGGGCGGGTGATCCCGTCGACACGGTGTAGGCGAGGACGCTCGTTGGGCGGGCCGCGGCCGGGTCCACGGACAGGCTCGCGAGGTCGCGAGGTGTCGGGAAAGCCGGCCGGGGCGCTGCGGCAGCGGGTCGCGGTGATGTGGCGGCCGGTCGCGCGGGGATCGGTTTGGGTTCCGGCCGGCGATCGACCTTCAGTACCGCGGCATCGACCGTGTCGCCCCCGATGATGTCGAGTTCGTCGGCGGCCAGAATCAGGTGCTTGCTCACCGCGTGCGCCTTCTTGTCCGTGTTGGGCACCGCCAGCAGCACGACTTGCACCCCGTGTACCTGCGCCTCTTCGACCGCTTCGGTGAGATCGTCGTCGCCGGAGAGCAGGAAGAACACATCGGATGCGTTGTTTCGGGCATGGGCCACCAGATCGAGCCCGATGCGCAGATCGACCCCTTTCTGCTCCCCGTTGACCCCGAACCGACCCAGGCGGAGCTTGACTCTGGGCAATTCCCCGATGCGTTCCTGCTGCACGTCGGGCACGCCGTTGCGGGCGGAGTCGTACCAATGCGCGCGCAGCATCGGCAGGCCCGAACGAGTTTCGGCGAGCTGCGCCAGCGATTTGATCAGTTTGTCGTAATCGACGTGGATTCCGCTGCGCAGTGAGGTCCCGGTGACGCGAGTAGCGGCGGAAGCGAGTAGATAACCAGCATCGATATAGAGGGAGCAGGTAGACCTCATCCAACCACTATGACAGTTGCGGGACAGGGCTTTACAGCGATCGCCACCTATACGCCGGACGACCCGCCGACAGTCGCGACCGCGGTATGAGGGCGGCGAAGACCTGACCGTCCCCTCCAGCATTGCGGCCAGGGCGTCGCCGGGAACCAATCCTGTCAATGCGGTGTTCGCGCGAGCAAGATCTCGGGCTGTCCCAACCTGGTGGTAGCGTCTGGCGCTCTACCCCTGATTAGGGGGAGTTCGAATGTTCCGCCAGTGCAAGAGGTCTACATGCAGTTCGACGATGGGGTCGACGTCGAGATACCGACCATGGCCGCCTTCGTGAAACGACTGCGGCTGCGGCGCAAGTGGACTCAGCGGCAACTGTCCGAGCACGCCCACATCGGACTCGGTACCGTGCAGAAACTCGAGCAGGGCGACAAGGTCAGCGTGGGGGACCGGGCACTGACCGCCCTCGGCGACGCGATGTGCTTCGACGAGCACGAGCACGCGCACCTGCGGGCACTGGCCGGTCGGCCCGACTTCTCCCTGGGTGAGGCCGCCTCGGCCGCGGACATGGTGACGCTGCTCGACCGGCTCACGATCCCGGCGGCCTGGATGGGGGGCTGGGATTTCGGCGCCGCGAACGATCCCTTCCGCGCGCTGTTCCCGGGAATGGTGGAAGCGAAATCCATGCCGCACTGGATGTTCGGCGATCCGCGCGCCAAACTGGTGCTGCCGGACTGGCACTTCGACGCCCTGGTCATCGCGGGCGTGCTGCGCCACTATTGCGCGGTCGAGCCCGGCGGTCCCACCGGCGACATCGTCCGCGAGCTGGCCGCGACCAGTGGCGAGTTCCGCCGCATGTGGGCCTCCGGCGCCGTCTACGTCCGGCGCCCGGATGTCGAGCGCCGGGTCTGGTCGCCGAGCACCGGGACCATGAGAGTGGTTCGGGAATCGCGGATTCCGGCCGCCTCGGGCTGGCTGATCCTGTGTCTGCCGACCGATGGTGAGAACTGATCAGGCCGGGAGGCCGTCCAGGAATGCCCGGATCTCGGGAGTCACCAGTTCGGGGTGGGTGAGATTGCAGACGTGGGCGGCCGTCACCGCGGAGATGGTCTTCAATTCCGCCGGGCCGCCCAGCCCGTCGGCCAGCACCCGCAGATGTTCATGGGTGAAGGACTGGTCGCCGATTCCGCGCAGCAGCAGCGCGGGCGCGGTGATCTCCGCGAGCAGTGCCGTGATGTCCTCGCGATCGATGAGGCAGTGCGCGGCCTCCGCGAGCCGGGCGCGGTCGCCGGCCCGCCATTTCTCCACCCACGGCCGCTGATGGCGGTCGCGGTCGCCACCGATCATGACCGCGGCCATCGTCGGCGCGATGTCCTCGACCGGCACCGTCCCGCCGACCCAGCTCCGCACGACGGCCCGCTCGAAGCCTTCCCGCTCCTGCTCGGTGTAGGCGGCGCCGGTGGTCCCGATCAACACCAGCCCGCGGGTGCGACCAGGCTGCAGCAACGCCATCCGCAGCGCGGTGAACCCACCCTGTGACAGCCCGCCGACCACCACGCGATCCAGCCCGAGCGCATCGGCGACCCGCCAACCGTCCCACGCCGAATCCCAATAGGTGAACGGCCTTCCGACATCCTCGGTCCGCCCGTGCCCGCGCGCATCCACCGCGATCACCCGATACCGGTCGGCCAGCCCCTCCCACTGCGGAAGCCACATCTCGGCGTCCATGAAGAACCCGTGTCCCAGCAGCAATGCCGGACCGTCGGTTTCGCTGTCCAGAAAGTGGACCGTGCTGCCATCGTCCGTGGTCACATACGGCATCGGCCCGAACTCCCTTGCCATCGCATCCAACTCACGTACCGGACGGACACACTAGCCGACGATCGGCCGCCGTCCTCTGGTGAATCGGGTTAGGTTGGGGCGGTGGCTCTGTTCTCTCGATCGTGGACAGCATTGCGCGCGGCGGTTGCCGAGCTTCGGGACGAGGACTTCGCGCAGCCGTCGGGGTGTGCCGGGTGGCTGGTGCGGGATCTGGTGTGCCACCTGATCATTGACGCTCAGGACGTGCTGATCACCCTGGTGACGCCCGCCGACACGGAACCGACCCGCGACGCGGTGTCCTACTGGAACGTCACCGGCACACCGCCGACCGGCGACGACCCGCTCGACGCGCTGATCGTGCGGCTCGCCGCGGCCTACCAGCAGCCGGCACTGCTGCGGTTCCACCTCGACGACGTCGGCTCCGCGGCCGGTCGCGCCGCCGAACTCGCCGACCCCGCCCTGCGTGTCGAGACCCGCGACGAGGTCCTCACCGCGAGCGACTATCTCGGCGCATACGTCCTGGAATGGACCCTGCACCACCTCGACCTGATCGCGCACCTCCCGGGCCGATCCGAACCACCCGCCGAAGCCCTCGCCGAGTCGCGCCGAATGCTGGAGCAGATCGCGGGCACCACCTTCCCCGCATCGATGTCCGACAAGGACGCACTGCTGATCGGCACCGGCCGCCGTGCCCCGACCAGCGCAGAGCAGACCGAACTCGGCGACCTGGCAACGAGACTCCCGTTCGTCCTCGGCTGAACGGCCGTGCGCTGAGCCATTCGATTGGTCCTCGTCGCATGCGGCGCGCTACCGTGACGACTCGTCCGAAATGGGTGGTTACGGGGAGGGTTCGGGATGCGTTGGGCGGTTGCGGTTTCGGCGCTGTTGTTGGCGTTGTTCACCAGCGGGTGCGGGTTGATCGGATCCACCAGTGCTGTGCAGCAGGGTGATTGCCTGAAGAAGTCCGGGGATGACGGATTCGACAAGGTGTCGTGTTCCTCCTCGGACGCCGGATTCGTCGTGCTCGACCGGGCCGGAAGCGGGAAGGCGCACGAACGCTGCGTGGATGTCGCGGGCACCGAATACGTCTACAACGACAAGGGCAGCGGCTCGATCTGCGTCGGCGTCAAGGGCGCCGATCCCGCGCACGCCGCGAACGCGGCCCAGAAGGGCGACTGCCTCACCGACACCGCGGGCAGCACTGTCCAGAAGGTCGACTGCACCGACCGCACCGCGGTCTACCGGGTCCTGGCCCGCCCCGACGCCACCGAGTTCATGACGGACATGGCCTGCAACAACGTCACGGGTACGCAATCCACCTACAGCTACTTGCTGAAGGCCAAGAAGGGCATGGGCGCCTTCGGCACGGGCATCGTATTCTGCCTGATCGCAAAGGATTCCGACCCGACCCGCACCATCGACAACGCCAAACAGGGCGACTGCCTGCACAAGTCCGGCGCCAACGACCTCACCGTCACCTCCTGCACCAGCTCCGACGCCGACTACAAGCTGCTGGCCACGATGACGAGCGAAACCATGTGCACCAGCATCAAGGGCTCCATCGCCACCTTCGACTACCAACTCCCCGGCAGCATCCCCAAGGCCCTCTGCCTCGGCTCCGCCCACTGACGCGTGGTCTCACACCGGTACGACGGTCAGCAGCGGTTCCAACGCTTTGAAATCGTCGGCGTTGCGGGTGAACAACGGCAGGTCGTTTGCCGAGGCGATGGCAGCGATCATCAAGTCCATCTTCCGGGGCTTCGGGCTGCGGCCTGATGCGACAACGAGTTTCGCCATCGACGTGAACCGTCGAGCCGATGCGGTGCAGAACGGCAGTGCATCGAAGCCATGCTCGATCGCTAGTAGACGCTCCGTACGCAGGGCCAGCGCCTGGGGTGTGGTGGCGAGGGCTATCCCCAACCCGAGCTCGGCGAGCGTCACCGTGCTGATCCGCGGTCGCACAGGCAGTTCGGAGTCCTCGATGAGATCGATATCGATGAGAACGCAGGTGTCCAGCATGCCTTCGGGGAACCGTTCCGTGGATACCTCAGTCATCGAGGCGATCCTCCCCGAAAGCGGAATCGATCTCCGCGCGCTCTTCCTCGCCCGAGCCGTTGCGCCCGATGCGCGCGATCAGCGCTTTGAGTTCCGCGGTCGTCATTTCGCGGCGAGCGGATATCGGCTTCAGTTCGCCGACCGGTCGTCCGTTGCGGGTGATGACGAAGTCTTCTCCGGCCTCCAACGCATCCATCACGCCCGCACTTCCATTGCGCAGCTCGGCTTGGGTGATGGTTCGAGTCATGGGCCGAGTATAGCGTTTGATGCTATGTGATGCTATATCGACGTCAAGAGCAGGAGTCGAGGGCAGCGTTCTTGGCGGCGACGTAGCGGTCCTGGGCGGACGTGAAGTCGTCGTGGTTGCTGGTGCCCTGGCCGAGTTTGGTCATTTGGGTGCCGAATGCTGTTGCGGCTCGGGAGTATTCGGTCAGGGTGGATTTGAAGTCGGCGGGGAGGGAGGTGCCGACGAGGGCGTCGCTGACGTTCTTGCCCGCGGTGTCGAGGGCGGTGGCGGCATCGTTGATCGCGGGGAGGGCCTCGTCGCGGGATGCGTTCTGGTCGGCCTTCTGCGCGACGGCGTCGATCTTGAAGTTGGCGTCCAGCGCGCCGGCGAGGAACGCGCCGCAGACCGCGCCCTGGTCCGAGGCCGCGTGTGCGGCGGCCGCGGAACTGGAGACGCTCGCGACCGAGGATCGGTAGGCGGTGACGTCCGCCTCGTTGGCCACGCCCTGCCCGTCGATGGTGCTCGAGCAGGCCACCGCCGTGAGACCGGCGGTCACGGACGAGATGGCGAGAATCGTTCCGATGACACGTTTCACAGCTCCTCCTCGGCCCCCCGATTTGGTCGCTGATCTGCGGTTGTCTACACTAGACCGGTTGCTCGGGCACAGCTGTGTCCATACGTGGTCTCGCGTGTGGCGGTTGCTCCGGGCGCAAGTGCTCAATCCGGTCGGGCAACCCCGGCTGGACCGCCCCTATTTGTCGTAGGCCCACGACCGCCCTTTGACGGTGCTGAATGGGAACCGCGGCGAGAGAGGTAACGGTCGAACATGACCATGACCGATCCCATCGCAGACTTCTTGACCCGTCTGCGCAACGCCAACTCGGCGTACCACGATCAGGTGAAGGCTCCGCACTCGAAGCTCAAGGTGAACATCGCCGAGATCCTCAAGCGCGAGGGCTACATCGCCGACTACCGCGTCGAAGACGCCACCGTCGGCAAGAACCTGATCGTCGACCTGAAGTACGGCCCCTCGCGTGAGCGCTCCCTCCAGGGCGTCCGCCGCGTGTCGAAGCCGGGCCTCCGGGTTTACGCGAAGTCCACCAACCTGCCCAAGGTGCTCGGCGGCCTCGGCGTGGCGATTATCTCCACGTCCTCCGGTCTGCTCACTGACCGTCAGGCCAAGCAGCAGGGCGTGGGCGGCGAAGTCCTCGCCTACGTCTGGTAAGGGAGGTAGGAACAATGTCGCGTATCGGTAAGAAGCCGATCCCGGTTCCCGCCGGCGTCGAGGTGACCATCGACGGCCAGAACATCACCGTGAAGGGTTCCAAGGGCACCCTGTCGCACGTGGTGGCCGAGCCGATCACCGTCACCCGCGCGGAGTCCGGTGAGCTCGAGGTCGTTCGCCCGAACGACGAGCGTCAGAACCGCTCGCTGCACGGCCTGACCCGCACCCTGATCAGCAACATGATCGAGGGCGTCACCAAGGGTTACGAGAAGAAGATGGAAATCTTCGGCGTCGGTTACCGCGTGGCCGCCAAGGGCTCGAACCTCGAGTTCGCCCTGGGCTACAGCCATCCGGTTCCGGTCGACGCCCCCGAGGGCATCACCTTCGCGGTGGAGTCCCCGACCAAGTTCTCGGTGTCCGGCATCGACAAGCAGAAGGTCGGCCAGATCGCCGCGGTGATCCACGGCCTGCGTAAGCCCGACCCGTACAAGGGCAAGGGCATCCGCTACGCCGGCGAGGTCGTTCGCCGCAAGGTCGGAAAGACGGGTAAGTAAGCCATGGCACAAACCGAAAAGCAGAAGGCCGCCCGCAAGCCGGTCGGTAAGGACATCTCGACCACTCGTCGTCTGTCGAAGACGCGTCGTCATTTCCGTCTGCGCAAGAAGGTCGTCGGCACCACCGAGCGTCCGCGCCTGGTGGTCAACCGCTCCTCGCGCCACCTGCACGCCCAGCTGATCGACGACTCCGTCGGCAAGACCATTGCCGCCGCGTCGTCCATCGAGGCCGATGTGCGTGCGCTCGAGGGTGACAAGTCCGCCAAGGGCGCCAAGGTCGGCGAGCTCATCGCCGCCCGCGCCAAGGCCGCCGGCGTCGAGGCGGTCGTGTTCGACCGTGGTGGTCACGACTACCACGGCCGTATCGCGGCTCTCGCCGATGCCGCCCGTGAAGGTGGGCTGAAGTTCTGATGATCAACACTGCGCACATTGCAGGCACCGCCTGCGCGAACGAAGGGAACGTCTGATGCCGGGACGTCAGCGGCGTGACGGCGGAAACAACGGTCCCGCCGGACAGAATGGTGGCAACAACGACCGCGATCAGCGTGGTGGCGGCCGTGGCCGTCGCGACGACAATCGCCGGGACAATGCCGCCGAGAAGAACCAGCTCGAGCGCGTCGTCGCGATCAACCGCGTCTCCAAGGTCGTGAAGGGTGGTCGTCGCTTCAGCTTCACCGCCCTCGTGATCGTCGGTGACGGCAACGGTCTGGTCGGCGTCGGCTACGGCAAGGCCAAGGAAGTTCCCGCGGCCATCCAGAAGGGCGTCGAAGAGGCTCGCAAGAACTTCTTCCGCGTTCCGATGATCGGCTCCACCGTGACCCACCCGGTTCAGGGTGAGGCCGCGGCCGGTGTCGTCATGCTGCGTCCGGCTTCGCCCGGTACCGGTGTGATCGCCGGTGGCGCCTGCCGTGCCGTGCTCGAATGCGCCGGCATCCATGATGTTCTGGCCAAGTCGCTCGGTAGCGACAACGCCATCAACGTCGTGCACGCCACCGTTGCGGCTCTGAAGATGCTGCAGCGTCCCGAAGAGGTCGCGGCCCGTCGTGGCCTGCCCCTCGAGGACGTCGCCCCGGCCGGCATGCTGCGTGCGCGCGCGGGACAGGGAGTCTAGATATGGCACAGCTGAAAGTGACCCAGGTCAAGTCCAGCATCGGCGCCAAGGCGAATCAGCGGGATTCGCTGCGCACCCTCGGGCTGCGCGGCATCCGCAAGGTCGTGGTGCGTGAGGACAACGCGCAGAACCGCGGCCTGATCAACGTCGTGCGCCACCTCGTGGAAGTTGAGGAGGTCTAAGCATGACCATCAAGTTGCACCACCTGCGTCCTGCCCCCGGCGCCAAGACCGAGAAGACCCGCGTGGGTCGCGGTGAGGGTTCCAAGGGCAAGACCGCGGGCCGCGGTACCAAGGGTACGAAGGCTCGCAAGAATGTCCCGGTCCGCTTCGAGGGCGGTCAGATGCCGATTCACATGCGTCTGCCCAAGCTCAAGGGCTTCACCAACCCGTTCCGCACCGAGTACCAGGTCGTGAACGTCGGTGACATCGCTCGGGTGTTCCCCGAGGGCGGCACCATCGGCAAGGCCGAGCTGGTCGCCAAGGGCCTCGTTCGCAAGAACGAGCTCGTGAAGGTGCTCGCCGAGGGCGAAATCGCTGTGGCCGTGCAGGTTTCGGCGGACAAGTTCTCCGGCTCCGCCAAGGAGAAGATCGTCGCGGCCGGTGGCACCGCCACCGAGCTGGCCTGACGGTAACCTGAAGTAGCAATGGCACCGGGCGAGTCGCGAGCTCGCCCGGTGTCGCTGTTAGAGTTCAAGTGTTGTCTGCCAACACCGTCATGGTTCTCGGCGTTCTCATCGCTGAATCCGTGGCCTGACCTATGTCGTTAGCCAGGAGGATCTGTGCTTTCCGCCTTCGTGTCGGCTTTCCGGACCCCGGACTTACGGCGGAAGATTCTCTTCACGCTGGGACTGATCGCGCTCTACCGGCTCGGTGCGTCGCTGCCCTCGCCGGGCGTCAGTTACAAGAACGTTCAAGAGTGCGTCAAGATCGTCAACGGCGGTGATTCCGCCGGTATCTATCAGCTCATCAACCTCTTCTCGGGTGGTGCGCTGCTGCAGCTTTCGGTGTTCGCGATCGGCATCATGCCGTACATCACGGCGAGCATCATTATTCAGCTGCTGACCGTTGTCATTCCGCGGTTCGAGGAACTCCGCAAGGAGGGCCAGTCGGGTCAGAACAAGATGACCCAGTACACGCGATATCTGTCCATCGCGCTGGCCGTGCTGCAGTCGACCGGTCTGGTCGCGCTCGCCTCCCGCGGACAGCTGCTTCGCGGCTGCCCCAAAGCAATTCTCGACGACACCTCGATCTTCGGCATGATCATCATCGTGCTGGTCATGACCGCGGGCGCGGCCCTGGTCATGTGGTTCGGCGAGCAGATCACCGAGCGCGGCATCGGTAACGGCATGTCGCTGTTGATCTTCGCGGGTATCGCCGCCCGTATCCCCTCCGAGGGCAAGCAGATCTACGACAGCCGCGGCTGGATCACCACCGCTCTGGTCGGTGCCGCCGCCGTCGTGGTCATCGTCGGCGTGATCTTCGTCGAGCAGGGCCAGCGCCGGATTCCGGTGCAGTACGCCAAGCGTGTGGTCGGTCGCAAGATGTACGGCGGGTCCTCGACGTATCTGCCGTTGAAGGTGAACCAGGCCGGTGTCATCCCGGTCATCTTCGCCTCGTCGCTGTTGTATCTGCCGAACCTGTTGGCGCAGTTGACCCAGAAGTCCTCGGGGAACCCGGCCAAGTGGCAGGAGTTGATCCAGAAGTATCTGGTCAATCCGTCCAACCCGGTCTACGTGGGCATCTACTTCGCGTTGATCGTGTTCTTCACCTACTTCTATGTCGCGATCACCTTCAACCCGGAGGAGCGCGCGGACGAGATGAAGAAGTTCGGCGGCTTCATCCCCGGTTACCGTCCGGGCAAGCCGACCGCGGACTACTTGAACTATGTCTTGAGCCGGATCACCCTCCCCGGCTCCATTTACCTCGGTGCTGTCGCTGTTCTGCCGAACCTGCTCCTCGGGATCGGGGCCTCGGGCGGTATGACGAACCTGCCGTTCGGTGGTACCGCGGTGCTGATTGTTGTGAGCGTCGGCCTCGATACCGTGAAACAGATCGAGAGCCAGTTGATGAACCGAAACTACGAAGGGTTCCTGAAGTGAGACTCGTACTGCTCGGACCGCCCGGTGCCGGGAAAGGCACCCAGGCCGAACTGTTGTCGGAAAAGCTCGGTGTTCCGCACATCTCCACCGGGAACCTCTTCCGCACCAACATCGCGGAGCAGACGCCGCTGGGCCGTGAGGCGCAGCAGTACCTCGACGCCGGCAACCTGGTGCCCTCGGACGTGACCAACCGCATGGTCGAGGCGCGCATCGCCGAGCCGGACGCTGTCAACGGCTTCATCCTGGACGGCTACCCGCGCACCGTGGATCAGGCCGAGGCGCTGGAGAAGATGCTCAAGGAGTCGGGCCAGGCGCTCGACGCCGTGCTGTCCTTCGTGGTCGACGAGGACGTGGTGGTCGAGCGCATGCTGGCCCGCGGCCGCGGCGACGACACCGAAGAGGTCATCCGCAACCGCATGCGCGTCTACCGCGAGGAGACCGAGCCGCTGCTCGAGCACTACGACGGACAGGTTGTCTCGGTCGAGGGCGTCGGCGAGATCGACGAGGTCAACGCGCGTGCGCTGAAGGCGCTGGGTCGCTGAATGGTCTTCGGCCGAAAGAGCAAGCGGGTGGTGCCCTTCCGCACCGCCGGTGAATTGGACGCCATGGCGGCGGCTGGCGCAATCGTCGGTCGCGCGCTGGTGGCCGTGCGGGCCGCCGCCAAGCCCGGGGTCTCGACCCTGGAGCTGGACGAGGTGGCCGAGTCGGTGATCCGTGAGGCCGGGGCGATTCCGTCGTTCAAGGGCTACCACGGGTTCCCGGGTTCGATCTGCTCGTCGGTGAACGACCGTGTGGTGCACGGCATCCCGTCCAAGACCGACGTGCTGGCCGAGGGCGACCTGGTCTCCATCGACTGCGGCGCGATTCTCGAAGGCTGGCACGGCGATTCGGCGTGGACCTTCGGTGTCGGCACCATCATCGAGGCGGACCGCCTGCTGTCGGAGGCGACCAAGCTCTCGATGGAGGCCGGCATCGCCGCCATGCTCCCCGGCAACCGCCTCTCCGACGTCTCGCACGCCATCGAGCAGGGCACCTACGCCGCCGAGAAGGAGCACGGCCGCAAATACGGCATCGTCTCCGGCTACGGCGGCCACGCCATCGGGCGTGAGATGCACATGGACCCGTTCCTGCCCAACGAGGGCGCTCCCGGCAAGGGCCCCGAACTGCGCGTCGGCTCGGTGCTCGCCATCGAGCCCATGCTGACCCTCGGCACCACGGAAACCCATGAGCTGGACGACCATTGGACCGTCGTCACCGACGACGGGTCCCGCGCCGCCCACTGGGAGCACACGGTCGCCGTCACCGAAGACGGCCCGCGCATCCTGACGCTGCGCCCGGAGTAGCCTCCGCGCAACACTTTCCGCACCCGCTCCAGCGCCGCTGGGGCGGGTGCGGTCGTTTGTCCGATTGGCGCGGTTTGGGGGGTGTCGCTACGGTTGGCCGCGGACGGGAGTTTGCTTGGAGGGGGAATCGCCGATGGAATCGAACGCGCCATCGGGAGCCGGAGTGCCGGAACGGTTTCGGATCACCGGGGCGTCGGGTGATGTCTACAGCATCGATGGTGCGACCGTCAGCGGCGCGTACGGGAGTTCCTGGCTGCACGAGTGCCGGGATCAGGCTGGGCGGGCACGGCTGTTTCGCGAGTTCGGGACGCCGCTGACCGATCCCGGTGATCTCGATCGCGTCGGCAAGGTGACCGCTACCGGGCGGGGGATCGTGCTGGGCGCGGAGCAGGCGGCGGTGCCGGTGCCGGTGCCGATCAGCTGGCCGATCGATCAGGTGTGGCGGGACGGTGCTCTGGCCGGGGTGATTCTGCCCGCGGTATCCGATGAGTTCGCGCGTGCCGACGGAATACCGCAGACGCTCGACCAGCTGATCGCGGCCGACAGCGCGGTCGAGACGGAAACCCGTGTGGCGGTGGCGATCCGGTTCTGCGAGCTCTTCGAGATGCTCGAGCGGAACGAGTTGGTGCACGGGGATATCGCGCCCCACAACCTGCTCTGGTCACGCAGCGGCGTCTATCTGCGGGGTGGGGACGGCCTGCGCTCGGCGCAGGCGGATCCGGTCCGGCAGCGGATCGCCGATGGATGGGGTGATCCCCGAGTGCATTTCGGCGCGATCGCCGGGCACGATCGGTACAGCGACCGACTCGGGGTCGCGTTGCTCGTGTACCGAACGCTGTTGCTCGAAGCGAATCTGCCCGCGCTCGTGAACGGGCGGTGGTTCATGCGGTCCGAGCTGCCGTCCGGATTGGATGCGGGTCTGCTCGCGCTGATCGAGCGGGCCTTCGACAACCCGTCGGCCACCGAGGCGCGTCCCGCGGCGGGTGAGTGGCGTGCGGCCTTGGTGGCCGCGTTCCGTGCGGAGGACGGGGTAACCGATCGCCGGGATGCGTTGTCCGCCATCGGTATGCGTACTCGGCCGGTCGTCGAATCGCCGTCGCCGGTGGGCGAACCGGCGGGTCGGCCGGTGATGACACCGGTGGAGGAGCCGGCGGCGATTGCGACCGAGCCTGCTTGGAGCGCCGGTGCCTCGGTTCCTCCGACTCCGCCACCGCCCGGCGCCGGGCTCTTTCCCGTGAGACCGCCGGAACCGCAACGCATGTCGGGTGGGCCGGCGGCCGCGCTGGTGGCGGGCGCGGTCGTCGCGATCGTCCTGATCGTGCTGGGCGTGCGTGCCATGCGGCATTCCGATCACGGCGACGCGTCGTCGACCTCGACGTACTCGCCCTACACCTACACCAGCACCTCGTACTCCTACTCTCCGCCCACCCCCACCACACCCGCGTTCAACTGGGCGTCCCTGGACTCGGCGGCCACCGACAAGACCCCGTTCACCGGGAGCGCGCTACTGCCGCAATCCTTCCGGGACGGCAAGAACGTGAATTACACCCTGCGCTCGAGCGGCGTCATGGACTGCATCACCGCGGACATGTCCTCGAACGTGAAATCGATTCTGCGGAGCTACAACTGCGGCCAGCAGGTGGCGGGCTCCTACGTCGACGACTCCAACCAGATCATGGTCTCGGTGAACGTCCTGGCGTTCAACACGACCGCCGACGCGGACCAGATGTACGCCACCATGAAGGGCCAGACCCAGGATTGGGCGATCTGGTGCCCACACGACGGCGCGGGCGCCGAGGTCTGCAACAACAATCCCTCCCGCGCCCGCCGCACCGGTTACAGCGCCCATCAGTCCCGCTACGTCTTCGAGACGACCGCGCTGTACATCAACCTGAGCCGCGACGCGAGCACCGACGACTGGACCGATCCCGCCGCAAAGGCCGCCGCGGACAAGGCCGGCCCGGAAAACTACTGGCACAAATGACAATCGACGCACGACCCGGTGAATCGGGTCGAGTCCGCCGCTCTCGTTTTTCATCGAGGACCGGGGTCAAGAGGCTCGTCGGTTCAGCGGTGGACCCGCGCACCCACGCCGTCTGCACCCTGATCGGCGGTACGGTCGCGTTCCTCCCGCCGCCCCATCCCTGATCGCTCGGGCGTGGCGCGGCGGAGGCGGGCCGAGTTCTGGTTCGATGGGGTGATGGCCGACAAGGTTGTCCTCATCACCGGAACTTCTAGTGGAATCGGGCTGGCGGTCGCCGCCGCGGCGGTGAAGGCGGGGTACAAGACCGTCGCGACCTTGCGAAACCTGGACAAGGCCGGGCCGGTTCGGGAGACTGGCGCGGATGTCCGGAGCCTGGATGTCACCGACTCCGCCTCGATCGAGGATTGCCTGGCGGGCGTGGTCGCCGACTACGGCCGGCTGGACGCCGTGGTCAACAACGCGGGGGTCTCGGTGGTGGGCACCGTGGAACATCTGCCGATGGCCGATATCCGGCGGGCGATGGAGGTCAACTTCTTCGGGGTGGTCGCGGTGACCAAGGCGGCGATGCCGCTGCTGCGGGCTTCCAAGGGGCGGGTGGTGACGGTGACCAGCGTCGGCGGGGCGGTGGGGCAACCCTTCAACGAGGCCTACTGCGCGGCGAAATTCGCGGTCGAGGGCTTCATGCAGAGTCTGGAGCCGGTCGCCGCGACGGTCGGCGTCGGGGTGAGTGTGATCGAACCCGGCGCGGTGACCACGGAATTCGTCAACAACGCACGCATCGACGTGCCCGCCGCCATCGAAGCGGCCGGTGCCTACGCCCCGGCGCTGGAGGCCTACATCAATCGCACTCGCGGGGCATACAGCACCGCCCAGACCGCGGACCAAGTGGCCGAGGTGGTACTCCAGGCCCTCGCCGCATACCCGATCGTCTTCCGCTGGCAGACTTCGGATTTCGCCCGCTCCTTCGTTGCCGACAGCCTCTCGGACCTCGACGGCTCCATCGTCGCGGGCCTGACGTCCAAGTGGGTCCGCTAGCTTCAGAACAAGCGAATATGCCTGACGCCGACCAGGACTCGACGCAGTTGCGTGCGGAGTCGGCCGTCGGTGTTGGGCGCGAGGGTGAGCCCGGCGGACGCGGCGATCCGATCGGCCACCTCCCGCAGCGAGAGCTCATCGGTCTGGATGTGCTCGGCGAATTCGGGCCGCGCCAGCGCGTTCAGGCACCGATCGACCTGATCGAGCGCGAAACTCTCGTGCCGCAACCCGCCCAGCGCCCGCTCCCGCAGCCGCCGGACCACCGTCTCGGGCCGCGCCATCAATGCGAAATGCCGCACATCGTGCCCGGTTTCGCGCAACCGCCCGACGGTCTCCGCGAAATACGCGGGCTCCACCACGGTCATCGGCGCGATCACGGGACCATCATGCTTGCTCAGCACCAGATCGAGCGTCTCGAAAACCCCCTGCCGCCAAGCCGCTAGATCCTGAAAGTCGGGCCGCAACTCCCTCGGAATCACCCGATGCAGCCCGAACCCCACCTCCTCGGGATCGCACACCACACTCCCCGGCAACCGCCGACGCAATTCGAACGCGGTATGCGTCTTCCCTCCGCCGAATGGCCCGTTGATCCACAGCAGCATGCCCGCCACCCTAGCCGCGACCACCGCTCACCCGGCTCAGCCTTCGAGCAGGATGGTGACGGGCCCGTCGTTGACGAGTTCGACCTGCATGTGCGCCCCGAACCGCCCGGTGGCGACGGTGGCCCCGAGCTCGCGCAGGGTGGCGGCGAAGGTGTCCACCAACGGTTCCGCCACCGGGCTGGGCGCGGCCGCGTTCCACGACGGTCGTCGCCCTTTGGCGGTGTCGGCGTAGAGCGTGAACTGGCTGATCACCAGAATCGGTGCGTCCAGATCGGCGGCCGATCGCTCCCCGTCCAGAATCCGCAGCCGGAACAGCTTGTCGGCCATTGCCTTCGCCGTCGCCTCGGTATCGGTGTGCGTCACACCGACCAGCGCGACCAGCCCCTGCGCCGCCCCGTGCACGGCCGGATCGATGCTCCCGACCACCTCGCCGCCGACGCTGACCTGAGCCGATGTCACGCGTTGCACCAGTATCCGCATGGGTATCGATCTTCTCAGACGACGAAGTCACTGCCGTCGGGCTATCCTCGAGCAGCCACACATGCCCCGAATTTCCTTGTGCGCCACTGGGAGTTCACGACAGTAGGCTGTGCTGGCACGGATAGCGGAAAACTGGGCGGAGCGACAGTAGTTACCGATGGCAGACGATAACAAAGACAAGACAGCCTGGCCGGGACTCATGGATCAGGCGAAGGCGGGCACCCTCCAATTCGATCCCAGCTCGGCGGACCAGGGCGAGCAGTATTGCGCCACCCTGATCGGCCAGCTACTGGCGCTCAAGAAGACGGCCTCCGGCGCGGGTCTCGATTCGCTCGCGGACATCGGCACCCTGACCTCCGGTCACCTGCTGACCCACGAGTTCAACAAGTCGGGTACGGCACTGCTGAACGATTTCGATACGCACGTCGCGATCCTCACCGATATGGGTGAGACCTTCGACGCCGCCGCGCGCGCGTACATCAACGCGGATTCGAATTCCGCGGACGACTTCAAGTACCGCGGCACGCCCATGCCGACGACGGCCGCCGATATCAAACTGGATCCGCCGGGTAAGAAGGACGCCGACGATATCGACGATTCCACCCACCTCTCCGATGACCTGAAGAAGTTCAGGGACGACAAGTCCAAGGCCAAGGCGGGCTTCGATCCTCACGTCGAGGGCAAGAAGTCGCTCTCTTGGGACGATATGTACAACCTCGGTCAGGCGATGCAGCCGGCTCCCTACGCGACCGCGGGAGACATGTGGAAGTGGTTGAGCGAGCAGGTCGACAAGTACGTCGGTGACTTCCAGAACAATATCCAGACGCTCGACGGCACCTGGAAGAGCGCCGTCCCCAATGGGGGCGCGGACGCCGCGCAAGCGGCGGTGAAGCAGTACTGCACCGACCTTGCGCCGTGGGTGGAGACGATGAAGACCACCGGCGATCTGCTGAACTTCACTTCGACATGGATGACCTCCACCAAGGAGAACATGCCGCAGAACAAGGAGTCGGACAGCTGCGACGACTCCTGGGATACCGACGACTACCGCGATGAGTGGGTGGATGACTACCAGAAGCCGATGAAGGACACCGCGGCGACGTTCCCCGTGCTCGCCACGCCGACTCCGCTGCCGCCGCCCCAGAAGCCGACCGACGACGGCACAAAGAAGGATGACGGCACCAAGAAGGACGACGGTACCAAGAAGGACGACGGCACTACGAAGGACGACGGCACCAAGAAGGACGACGGCACCAAGAAGGACGACGGCACCAAGAAAGACGACGGCAGCAAGGACAACGGAGGCGGGGCCGACACCGGTGGTGCGAACACCGGCGGGTCCCACAGCGGGGGCGGAAGCGGCGGCGGGGCCAATACGGGCGGGGCGTACAAGCCTGAGACACCGAAGATTCCGGGCCTCGAGAACAAGCCGGACCCGAACGCCACCAAGCCGGACCCGAACGCCACCAAGCCGAACGGCACCAACCCCAACGCGACCAATCCCAATGGACAGAATCCGAACGGCGGCAACCCCTCCGGGACGAATTCGGGTGCGGGCGTGCCGCAGGCGACCAACACCTCGAGCGGCGGTTCCGGTTCCGATGGAATGTCGACGATCGCGAGCACCTTGAGCTCGCTGGCGAGTGCCGCCTCGACCGGCCTGCAGGGGCTGTCGTCACTCGGCACCACCCTCGGGCAGCTTCAATCCGCGCTGGGCTCGGGCGATATCGCCAAGCTGGCGGAGGCGCTCGGGGTTCCCCAGGACACGGTGACCACCGCGCTCACCGCGCTCGAGGGTTCACCGGACAAGCTGAACGATCTGAAGCAGTTGCTCGGTCTGCCCACCACCGACACCCCGCAGCCTGCCGCCGGGTTGCCGGACGGCACCACGCCGACCGGCGGCTCGGTGGTCAGCCCGGCTGCCGGTCAGGTGACCGGGACGCCGTCGGCGAGTGTGCCCCCGGCGGCAGGCCTGCCGCCGGGGGCGCCGGGCGCGCTGCCGCTGGCTCCGGATGAGCCGTCGTTCACCAACCTCTTCAATCGCGCGGGTGTGAACGGCGAACTTGCCCAGCCTGTTCTGGGTGTGGCGGCCGCACCCGCCGTCCCGGTAGTCACCGACGGCGTCCACGCGGGTGCCGAACCCGCGCCGGTCGACTTCATCGAAGCATTGACGCACGACGTCGAGGCGCATGCGCCGGTGATCGAGTCATGAAGTGGGAGTTCACCGATCTCGAATTCCAATCACTGTGTGAGCGCTTCAACGAAGGCCGGATGCCTCGGCCGTTCCATTTCACGAGTCGCATCGTGCTGGAGTCCGACTACGACCGGGAGATCGCCGAAACGCAGGCCCGGCTCCTGGCGGAGCTGGGCCCGAGCTTCGGCACGGCCTTCGAGGTGATCGCGCGCCCGGAGGTGTGGGTCGGCGCGCAGGCCTGGGTGGACAACGACTTCCGCAATCCGGCCCATCGGCTCCGGTTGCACGGTGCGCGGCGGGGGCGGCGTGCCTTCGTGATCCGGCAGGAGCCCGGCGAAACGCTGCACCACAGCGGCAATATCACCCTGTTCGAATGCGAGCCGGAGGAAATGCCCGCGTTGCTGGTCGCGCAGCTGCCGCCCCGGGAGGCGGGCTGGCAACCGGCCGTGTCGATAGTGAAGGGCGGCGCGCCCGCGCCGGATCCCTACGAGAGCTCGATGGGCGGAGCCTTCGATTCGTTCGAGGACTCCCTCGAGACACGCAGTCTCGCTTTTCTTTCCACCCCGGCCGAGCGAACCGGCGCGATGCGGGTGGTGTCGGGCCGGTCGAAGTACGGTCCGCGCGGCTTGACGGTGTCGACGCTGCTGTGGCGGGATCTGCCGGACGACGGTCGCTACCTGATCGATCTGGATCCCGAGACGCCCATCGCGGTCGGCGTCGACGCTCACAAGTTCGCCGCGGCCCTCGCGGGCAGCATCGATCGGATTCTGCAACAGATGGAATGGCGTGGCGAGGACGAGATCTGAGCGTGGCGGAGGGCGCGGCAGCAACGACGGTCCGCGCCCTCCCGCCCGAATCGGCACTCTCCGTTAAGATTCCGGCTACTGGCTGGTTGCCCGGGGCTGACAAGGTCAACAGCATGAGCGGTCGGCTGGAGTCCTACCATGATCTGCTGATCACGGCGTCGCGAAAGACTGGTGACGTGCGGGACGGAATCCAGGGTGTCGTGGACACTTTCGAGTCCAGCGCCGACGGGCTGGGGGAGCCGTGGGGCAGCGACAGCCTCGGCAAGCAGTTCGCCGAGGGTGCACAGGGATATCTGGCCAGCAAGAAGAACATTGTCGACGGGGCCAAGAACATGGCGGGCACCTTTGCGAATTTCTCCAAGTCACAGCATGACTCGGCCGTGGAGCTGGAGAAGAAGGAGAAGGAGAACGCCGACCAGTTCAAGGGTGTGGCGCAGGCATGAGCAACGATCAGGCCAAGTCCGATCTGGCGGAGATCCTCGACGGCTTCCGGGACCAGATGCGCACCATCACCGCACTGCAGCGTGAGCGCGCGGCCCTGACCGCGTCGGCCACGGTGCGCGGCAAGCGGGTCACCGTCACAGTGAACGCGGACGGCACTGTCATCGAGACCCGATTCGGTTCCGGTATCGAGGAACTCGAGTACTCCGAGATCGCCAAGGCGGTGACCGAGGCCGCCCAGCAGGCGTCCGCCGAGGTGGCGCGCCGCAGTCGCGACATCATGGCCCCGGTGTCGCAGAACCGGAACCGGCTGCCCAAACTGACCGACATCATTCCCGGAATGCCGGATCTCTCCAAGGAATTGGCGATTCCGGAGCCTCCGGTCGTCTCCACCGCACCGCCCAAGTCGCCGGAGCGGCTCGGCGGATTCCAGGATCCGGGCCCAGATGCCGAGCAGCCGCGTCGAGGCGGAGCTACCGATTCCGGATGGTAATGCGCACGCGCTGGGCGAGGTAGCGCCGGATGGCCCTCTACCTGCCGCCTGAACTCGAATGGCTGGGCTGGCTCGTCGGCGTGGAATGGCCCGACGGCAACGAAGACCAGATGTGGGACCTGGCGAACTATTGGAAGGACGCCGCCAACGGTCTCCGTGGCCAGGTCACGAAGATGGACGAGGCCAAGTACGCGACGCTGGCCGCGTACGTGGACGGCGACGGCCGCGACGCCATGGCCAAGCAGTTCGACAATATGGCCGGGGTCGGCGGCAAACAGGACGGTAATACCTCGATCCTGGATCTGGCGGACTTCTTCGACCAGATCGGCGGCTCGGTGCACGACACCGGCACCGAGATCGAGTCGACCAAGCTCATGTTCTATTCGTCGCTGGCCATGCTGCTGGGCGAAATGATCGCGGCATGGGCTTTTCCACCCACCGCGCCGGCGGCGGAGGCCGCGGCCCAGGCCGCAACCCGGGTCGCGGTGCGCATCATCGCCAAGCGAGCGCTGGCCGCGATCGAGCGGTATGTGGGCAAGCTGGTGGGTTCGACATTGGCGAAATTCATGGTGCGGCACTTCGTGTTGGACGCCGGCCTGGGCATGCTGCAGGAAGTCGGCATCGAGGGCTACCAGATAGCTGCCGGGCATCGCAGCGGCTTCGATATGGCCAAGATCGGCGTCACGTTCGTCAGCTCGGCCGCCGGTGGTATGGCGGGCGGCAAGGTCGGCAAGATGCTGGGCGAGCACTTCGAGCAGTCAGCCATGAACCATTACCTGGCCGCCGCCATCACCGGCACGAGCGCCGGATTGGCCGGTGGCGGAGCAGGATTCCTGGCCGGTACCGCGACACAGCTCGGTATCGACGCGTATCAGCACGGATGGGGCGAGGCGTTCAAGAACGCGGGCAACGCGTTCACCAATTTCGATCCGCGCATGCTGACCGGCGGTATGGTCAACGGCGGTCTGTCCGGCATGAATCACACCGCCGCGCACCAGTTCTGGGATCCGCGAGTGGCGCGGATGCGCGCGGGGATTCCCGAGGTGTTCAATGTCGGCTCCCGGCCCGATGCGGGCGGGACGGGCGACCTCGGCGGAAGCTCCCATGGCGGTGGCAACATCAACGTGCACGCGAGCTCCGACGGCGGCGCGCACGGCGGTAATGATGTGGCCGGGAACGCCAACGGTGGCGGCAATCCGGGCGGCGCTGCCCACGCCGGTGACAACGGCGGGCCACAGACGCATCCTGCCGGATTCTCTGGTGACGCGGGCGATTCCAATGGCGGCCGGACCACTGGTGACGGAAGTACCGAGCACCCCGCCGGTGGCGATCAGAACGCCAACGGCGGCTATAGCGGCACGGACTCCCGTTCGCCCTCGGAGCGGGCCGCGACCGACGATCCGAGCGCGGCGACCGGCGGTGATCACGGCGCCCAGTCCCACACTCCCGCCGATGCGAACACCGGGGCGCACGGCCCGGCCGACTCCGGCATCCAGCCGCACGCGAGCGCCCAGGAAAACCCGGGCGGCACTGCGGAATCCGGTGTCCAAGCGGGTCACCGCGATACCCCCGCGCCGACCGTCAACGACTCCGGGCCCGCGAACACCTCCGCGCCCGCCTCGGGAACCGGTCCCGCCACCAACGGTGGATCGGGCTCTCAGAGCGCCCCGGCCTCCGCCCCGAGCACCGACTCGCGAACCGCCCCAACCTCTTCGACCGGCGGGAATTCCTCTGCCACCGCCGACACCGGTACGCGCACCTCCGGCAGCACGTCCGACGGAACATCCAAGTCTTCCTCGGACGCGAGTTCCGCCTCCGCTACCCCCGCGGAATCCGCCGCACCGAACCCGGATTCGCGCGCAGCCGTCGCGGGGGACACTCCGCAGAGCGCAACAGCCGCTCCGGTCACTGCACACGACGCGAGTGCGGCCCCCGCGTCGGCCCCGGCCGCAGACCACGCGGACTCGGCGATCACCGCTTCCTCCAATGGAACCCAGGTCCCGAGCGGCTCGGTTCCTCAGCACAGCGCCCCCGAATCCCGCGCAGTCTCCGAGCCGGCCCGACCGGCCGCCGACGCGCGTCCGTCCGCGGACGGACGCCCCGCCGCGGACGCCCGCCCGGCATCGGACGCCCGCCCGGCTCCCGATGCACGGCCGACCGGGGCCCGTGCGACCGATGCCACCGGTGCCCGCGCCGACGCCCCGCGTGCCGATGCGGCTCGCCCCGCCACCGGCGCTCAGGCCCGCCCCGCGGGTCCCGAAGCCGGCGGTCGCATCCACGATCCCGCCACCGTTGAGCCCACGACCGCACATCCGGCTTCGGAAGACCCTGTCGTGCAGCCGGAATCGGACCGTCCGCGGCCCACCGATGCCGAGACGCGACACTCGGACTCGCCCGAGTCCGAACCAGCGGCACTCGAGTCCGACGAACGCCCGGACACCGAGACTCCGGAGATCCGCGAACCCGTCGTCGGTGACGAAGGCGGTTCCCGGGCAGGTCTCGAGCCCGAGCACGAACCGACGACATCGCACTCGGAATCCGATCAGCCGGTGGAGCAAGGTGGCTCGCGTGATTCCGAGCCGGAATCGTCGGCCCTCGACGAACAGCACGAGCCGACCGCACCCCGGGACCCGGAACCGCACGTCCCGGAAACCCACGATCCTGCCGACCCCCACCCGGAGTCGGCAGGTCGGGACGGGACCGAACACCCGTCCGAACCTTCATCGCAGAACGACGAATCCGCCCCGCGCCGAGACGATCTCGCGCCACCACGCGACGAGCTCACGCCCGAACGCGACGACCTTGCGCCGGAGCGTGATGAACCCGCGCCGGAGCGTGAGAAGTCCACGCCGATGAGTGATGAAAGCGGGCTCAGGGGTGAGGATCCGGTCCGCGAGGCGGACGATCCGGGTTCGCGGCAGAGTGATTCGCAGCCGGAGGGCGACCATGCCGCATCGCGCGATGGCTTCGGGGACCGCCCCGCGGACATGGAGGCCGGCACCGGCCGACCAGATCCGGCTGGGCCCGAGCATGGTTCGCAGGGGTCGCGGCCGCCGACGGAAAGGTCTTCCGAGCAGCAGCATTCCGCCGGGCGCCATCCGGAATCCGCTGGTGCGCACCAGGATCAACGCGACCACGACGGCAACGAGCCCAGGAATCGTCACGAGCCGAACGCTGCCGACGCGGCACTGCTGCTCGCATCTGTTCCGCTCGGCGAGCACACGCCCGGGCGAACGCCGGAGCATCGGGGACCCGCGGGTGAGCGACCGCACGAGGCAGTCGGCGGGGACCGCGCATCGGACCGCTCCGCTTCCTCGGAGCGCGTCGCCGAACAGCGCGGCGGGGTGCCCGAGCGTGGGGACGGCGCCACGTCCCATCCGGGCAAGCTCGATGACGAATCGGATCCCGTGGCGTCGCACGGTGATTCGGAGCCGGAGCAGACCACCGACGCCGCGAGTTCCAATCACGGCCGCTGCGCCGAACTGTCCCTGCGCCTGCTGAAGTTCCTCACCGGCAACGACTCCATCCACCCACCGGTTCGCAAGGTCGGCCCCGAGGGCATGTCCATCTCCGAGGTGGTCGCGAGTGCGGGCGGCAGGCTGCGCACCTTCGGCGATCATGAGGCCGTCGCCGCGCGGCTGCGCGATCTGGGTGACGGCGCATCCGCACTGGTCGTCGACCGCTACGCCGGTCCCGCCGACGAGCACGGCGTCGGCGCCCACGCCTATCTGCTGGTCAATGACGGTGGCGAGATCAAGGTCCTGGACCCGGCGGTCGGCCGCGAACACGGCTTCCCGCCGGAAATCCCGCGCGAGACCAAGGCCACCCACGCCATCCTCTTCAAGGCCGATGGCACGGCCGTCGACCCGCTCGCGGCCAAGACCCGCGCCTCCCTCGATCCGGCGTACTTCGGCCGGCACGCCCGCCCCGAAACGCAGTCCGCCGAGTCCAAGGACGCCGCCGACGAGAAGCTCCCACCCGAGCAGAAATCCGAGACACCCGCCGAGCCCGAACCGGCCCGCGCCACGAAGGATTCGTCGCACTCGGTAGACCAGCCGCACTCGGTAGACCAGCCGCACTCGGAGGATCCGTCGCACCCCGGGGATCGGTCGCGCCCGGATCCGAAACGCTCCGAAGATCAGCCGCATTCGGAGGATCAGCGTTCGGTAGACCAGCCGCGCGTCGAGGATCCTTCGCAGGTCGCCGAGCAGCCGCGCCCTGATCAGGAGCCGCGGTCCGCTCGAGAGTCGCGCCCTGAACAAGGGTCGCGGTCCGACGAACTGTCACGGCCCGACCGAGAGCCGCATACCGAGGAACACTCGCGTCCGGAGGAAGCTCCCACGGATTCCTCGAAGGGTGGCGAGCATCCGAATGACCGGGAGTCCGGCGAGGTTCGTCCGGAGGAGCGACCGTCGCCTGGGGCCGAGACCACCGAGCGGACCGGCCGTCCCGATCGTCCCGGCGTCGAGCACCCCCAGTCGAGCCGTTCGAACGAGCATGCGCCCGCCCGTGATTCGGAGCGGACGCCCGTGCGCACCGAAGAGCCCGCCCTGGTGGGGCACAAGGCCGCCGACTCCCGAGCCGATGGTGAGCTGCCGGCCCACGGCGGCGACCGGAATGAGCCGTCGGTCGGTGCGGAGCAGCACCCGGTCCACGACGGATGGGACTCCGAGGGCCCCAAGCCGGAGTGGACCTTGCAGGTCGATGACGAGTGGTCCGGCCTGAACTCCGAGGAGATCGCCGACAGACTCGAACAACGCTGGGATATCGACGTTTTCGGCTTCGACTCCCGATACCACCCCGAGGCCCTGCGGGAATTCGCACGTGCCATCGACGCCATGTTCGAGAAGTACCCCGGAACCAACCTGCGTTCGGTCGGCATCGGGGATCTGCCGGACAAGGTTTACGCGCGCTCGTCCACCGAGAAGAGCCCCACCGTCGGCTGGTATGGCGAGAAGGTCGTCTTCAACGCGGATTACGCTCGCGACCCCTCCGAGATGCACCAATTGATCCGCCGGGACGAGGCTTCGGGGCACGACGTGCCGGGCTCGGCCGACCGCCCGATCTACGCGACGATGGTGCACGAGTTCGCGCACGCCATGGACTCGTCCGGCCAGGGCCGAGCCCGTGATCGCATGTTGCTCGCGCTCGGCGAGCACTATGCGGCCGAGAACGGCAATATGGCCGGCTTCCGGCGCTGGCTGGAACAGAATCTCTCGGGTTACAGCTTCTCCGGTCGGGATGCCATGCATCGGCGCCTCGACAAGGTCGAGGCCATCGCCGAGGCCTTCACCGAGGTCGAACTCAACGGCGACAACGCGCGGCCCGCTGCCAAGGTCATCCACCAGGTCCTCGTCGACGCCCTCGCCGAACATACCGCCGCGCACCCCTCGGAAGGCGGCCCCCGCACCCGAATCGAACCCCCGGCCGAGCACACCCCCGACCCGACGGCCAATCGCGAATCGGCCGGGGCGCACGATCACGCCGGCGCCGATGAGCCGAACGCCGTGCACGAGCCGAAACCCACATCCGAGCCGGATATCGCCCACGATCCGACGACCGAGCGCGCATCGGCGGCGGTCCATGATCCCGAGCTCGCGCGTGAGTCGTCTGCCGAATCCCGTTCTGGTCCAAGGGAAGACGAGCACCCAGATGCTGCGGCGGAGCGACCGGCAGCCGCCGAACCCCGCGCCACCGATCCGGAGCGCGAGCCCGTGCGATCCGAACAGCGCCGACCCGACGAACCGCGCCCGGAGGAGGTGCGTCCCGCGGGCGAGACCCGCCCGGAAGAACTGCGGGCCGAGGAGGTTCGCGACAAGCGCGCCGATTCCTCCGATGGCGATCACCCGTCCGAGCACCCGGCGCGGGCAGGCGAGGCCGAACCCGGTCGTGGACAGCGTCCTTCCGGGTACGACGACGGAAAGCCCATTCCCCCTCCGGAATCGGAGCGGGGTCCGCGGGTGCCCAAGGAGGAGTGGCTCGCCGCCACCGGCGAGGACCGGCACACCATCAACCTGCCCCTCGACGACTGGTCGTCGATGTCACCCTCGGAGGTGGGCCAGGAGCTCGCCGAGCGTTGGGGAGTCGAAGTCTCCGGGTTCGACGACGCGACGGTGAATCCACACGTCGCTAGGGAATTCGCGCGTGCGGTCGACGATATGATGCGCCGATACCCGGCCGTGCGGAGCCTGAAGCGCATCGAGATCGCGGAGATGTCGGACAAGAACATCTTCGCCGCCTGTGAGCGCCCGGTTCCGGGCCGCTTCGAGCCCGCCCTGAAATCCGAAGCGATCGTGTTGAACTCGCACTACGCGCACGATTACGCGACCCTTCGGAAGGCGATATCCGCCGAGGTGAAGGCCGGTATCACGCCGCGCGGTGCCAATTTCCGCCCCGTGCACGCGGTGATCGTGCACGAGATGGCACACGCGATGGAGATCGAGGGCACCCCCGGATCGATCCGAACTCGGCCGTCCAAGACCGCGCTGCAGGTCCTGCGGGACCATTTCGAGGCGACCCGGCCCGACTTGGGCCGCAAGGAGTTCCGCGCCGCCTTCGGAGAATGGTTGGATCAGCTCAGCGGATACAGCCGCAGCGGGGCCGAGCGCCTGGGCCTCGGTCGCAAATACGAGTTCAACGCGGCCGAGGCGATGGCCGAGGCGTTCCAAGAGGTGGAGTACAACGGCGAGCGGGCCTCCGAACCCGCGAAGGTCCTGTACTGGCACCTGATGGACAGCATGGCGGAGCACGCGCACATCGACGCCGGCTATCACATGCCGCCCGACGCGATTTCGCGGCCGAGCGGCGCACACGACGAGTCCGCCCCGGTCGAACCCCGGCGCCGCCCCGGTGACACGGAATCCACCGCCGAGCCGGGCAAGACCGAACGCGGCGACGAGGGCGGTCCTCGCGCTCGCGACTACAAGATCGGCGGCCTCGGCGAGTCCGAGGGCAGCGGCCGAGACGACGCCGGCCGGAATGCATCCGAGGGCGAAGGCTCCAACGGGGCCGACGGCGAGCGCCCTGTCGATCCGGCCGCCGGGGGAGCCGGTGGCAAGGAGCCGCCGACGCCCGGCAACGAGGCCGCGCCCAGTCCGGAGCCGGAGCCGAACGGCGGTGAGTCGCCCGCCGGTGGTGGTGAGCAGCCCGAAACCCCCGGCGCGGCAGCCGGGCCCGAGCCCGATCAGCGCAGTCCCTGGTTGCAGCGCCAGGAGGCGATCCAGGCCGACTGGAACGCCGAAATGGCGGACCAGCATGCGAGATTCATGCGTCGCCTCGCCGATTCGATGACCGAGGGCAGTGCCGACCACGCCTACTACGAGAACCGCGCGACCGATGCGGCGGCCCGGGCACAGGAGGCCAGGGAAGCCGCGGATCGGCTGTGGGAGAGCGCCGGTGGCCGACCCGACGAGCCGGTCACCTTCAACGATCCGAACGCGGACCCGGTCGAGCCCGGGCGGGGTCCGGGCTCGACCGCGGAAGCGACACTGCCGGATACGCGCCTGCACACCGAGGCGGTGGCCGATCCGGACTTCCCCGGGGCGCACACCCAGGAATTGCTCGTTCCCGCACGGGATGTGGTCATCCCCGCCGATCCGGTGGATGCGTCCCCGGCCCTGCACGCGGTGGCCGACTACCTGGGCCGCTCCGAGGCGCCGCCCGCCGTCCGCGAGCACACGCCCGCCGAGCGGCAGTACGTCCGGCAGATGATGGACGCGCTCGGTATGGAGGGATCTCTCGGCCAGCAGCGCGATCCCCTGGCGGCCATGCGCGATGTGGCCGAGAATGCCCGCGCGCGTGGTGGTTTCGGCGATCCCAAGGGCGACCGCCCGCCTCGTGCCCTGCGTCCGGAGGACTTCGGCCACCTCTCCGAGGAGGACCGTTTCGTCCCGAAGCCGGTGGAGCGTCCCGAGGGCGAGGCCGCCCGGAAGCTGCCGTTGGAACCGTGGTCGGAGGTGGATCACGGTCCCGTCGACGGTGAACCGCGACTGCTCTCACTGCCGGAGTTGCGCGAGGAGTTGGTCGACCGCTTGGGGCTGCGCCCGGAGGACATCACCCCGGAGCACCTGTCCGAGCTGGCCGGCGACCTCCAGTACCGAAACCTGCTGCGCGCCGGTGCCATCGAGGCCCTCAGCGATGCCGTGGATCGCCACTCCCGCGCGGTCACCCCGGAGGGCCGCGAGGCGTACGGGAAGGTCCGCGACGAATGGGCGCGGCTGCTCGGGGTCGACCCCGAGCATCTGGCTCGCGATCCCCAGGGGGTCCTGACCGGGCTGCGCGACGAAACCCTGCGCCGCGCACGCGATGTCGCCGATCTGATGGCCGCCACCTTCCACGAGCCGGATCCGGGAGCGGGCCAGCGGCTGGTGCTGGAGGCCGACGGCCACCGGGTGCACGTCGAGCTCACCGAGGGACCGGACGGCGCGCACCGACTCGAGGTGGCCGACCGCCCGAAGCTGCCCGTCGAGCCGGAACCAACCAAGTCGAAATCCCACGCGGAGGATGAGGAAGTCGGAGTGTTCCGCCGGGCTTGGCGCAAGCTCAAGGGCGGCTACCAGGCCCAGTACCCCAAGTACATGTCGGGCTACCACGAGGGCGGCGACGCCGTCGGTCAGGCCGAGGCGGTCCGGGGCATCGGGCACATGGCGGGATACGAATTCCCCATCACCGACCCGAAGGAGGATCCGGACCCGATCCTGCACATCATCGAGGGTCACGAATTCCCCGACAAGATGGCAGAGATTCCCGCCGCTCGCCTCATCAAGGAGAGCTGGTCGATGTACAAGGAGCGCGAACGCCTGCCGCTCCTGAAGTACGGGACCAGTCGCGTCGAGGATGTCGCGGCCGAGCAGGTGCCCCTGCGAACCCGCGACGGCGGCGAGTACGTCTACGAGTACACCGACGCGGATCCCGAGCTGCGCGCGGAGTTCGAGGCCAGCGCGCGCCTGGGTGGGTTGGAGACCGCGGCGGACTACCTCGACGGGGTCGAGCAGCGCAAGCAGCAATCACCCACGGTGACACCGGAATTGCCGGGCCCACCCGAACGGCACTGGGCCTCGAATCTGCCCGAGCCGGTGGCCCATGCGGCCGAGGCCCGTGACGCCGCGCTCCGCGATCTGTCGCGCCTGGCCCGTGAACACGGCATCGAGTTCTCCGGAGGCGATCCGACAGCCTTGCGCCGCGCGGTCACCGAGGAGGCGTATCGGCTGCTCCGACGGGCGGGCGCGATCGAGGCCCTCAACCATGTCGGGCACGAGTTCAATCGCCTCGAGGCGAAGGTTCCGTCGCGTCCGGTCGCCTACAACGACAAGAACCCGCTGGCCCGCGCCGTCCGTGACGTTCATCCGGTCGCCGAGGCGACGCGCCTGCAACGGGAGGCCGACGAGCGGCGGGCGAAGGCCGGTGCGGCACCGGACGATCCGTCGAAGAAGTTCCAGCCGGAGCCGGTCCGGCCCAGCTTCCTGGACGCGGTCGGCACCAACAACAACGGTGAGTGGGTCAACCACTTCGAGGACGCGGACGAGGGTTTCCGGCAGAGTGAGCGCGGGGAGCTCTTCCAGGACGCGCTGAACCGGGATCAGATCCGCGAGGAGCGGTCGAACTGGGCCCAGGCGCTCGGCATCGGTCTGGAGGAACTCGGTCCGACCAAGGCCGAACTCGACCACACCATCGCCGAACAGCGGATGGCAGTGCGTGACGCCCGGGACCGGCTGACCGAATTGTCCGCCGCTGTCGAGCATTTCATCGAGCTCGACGAGAAGTCGGCGCACGAGCAGGAGAAGCTGTCCGACCGCACGGCGCACGCCTGGATGGACGAGCGCGGCGGCGTCATGCTCGACGAGGCGGTCGGTGTGCGCCCGGGCGAGCACCCCGGCGAACCGAACCGGCTCGTCGTGCTCAGTGGCGCCGAGGATCACCATGCCCGGTTGGCCGAGGCCCTGGCGGCGTATCCGGAACTGGGCCGGATGCTCAATCGTGGTGAGCTGCAACTGGATTACCGCGACATCACCTTCGACGAGCGCGACGGCCGGGTGCATGTCGACGCGGGCGACACCCCGCAGGTGCGCTTCCACAACCCCGACCTGGGTGGTGACCGCGCCCCGATGCTCATGGTGCGCGACAGCCATGGTCCCTGGGAGGTCGTCCGGCCCGAGGGACACGCCACGCCCGAACCGGAGCACTCGAACCCGGTAGAGTCCGGCACGCCGCGTGATCCCGAGCTGGTGCGCGCCGAACGTGATGCGGCCGCCGCCCGCCTCGGCATCGACCTCGGCGGGGACCTCGACCGCAAGATCGCCGAACTGCGTCAGGACAATCTGCTGCGCGCCGCCCAGATCGAGGGCATGGCGGACTACATGCGCAGCAGCGACGCCATCGACAACTTCCACGAACTCAACGACCGGCTCGGCGATCTCGGGCACGTGCTGGGCATCGATCCGGCGGAGATGTCGCCGCAGCGCGTGGCCGAGGCGATCGCCGATCCGGGGACGAAGCGTGCGCGCCGCAGGCAGGCCATCGGCGATCTGCTGAATTACGCGGATCAACTGCGAAAGCACACCGATGAACGGGCGGCGCTCGCGGCGCGGGACCGGCTGGCCCGACGGCTCGGTGTCGCGCCGGAGGATTTCCACGGACCCAAGCACGAGAAGAACGAACTCGAGACCGAGGTCGTCGGTTACGGGCCGAACGCCAAGTCCAACAACACGCCCGCGGTGGTCCGCGCCATCAACGACGCGCTGGGTCGCGACGGTGAGCGGCCGCACGTGGTGGCGGCGCTGACCGAGTACGCGCACGCGCTCGGCGCCATCGACCCGTTCCATCCGGAGCTGCGCCTGGATCCGAGCACCGATCCGCGCGCGGCCGACGGGGAGCTGCCCATCCACGCGGACTCCGCGCCGGAGCTGTTGCACCGGCTGCTGGGCGAAACCGTCGGCGAGCCACCGCTTTCCGGCGAGCCGTCGCATGCCTCGGAGGTCTGGTCGCATCTGCTGGGGGTGGATGTCGACGATATCCCTCGCGCGGTCAAGCTCTACGACGAGCAGCTGAAGCGCATGCACGCTCGGATGACGCCGGCGGAGTTGGGCCGAGCACTGCACACCTTGCAACACGGGGATCCTCGGCTGGCCTACCCGGAATACCGGATGGGGTTCGACCCCAACCGACACCCGCTGTCCGCGCCCGAGTTCGTCGAGGTGGTCAAGGCCGTCCGCGACGCCCGTTTCGCCCAGGTGTACGAGATCTACCGTGACGGCCGGATCGAGACGGACGAACGACCCAAACCGGCTGAGCTCCGGCAGATCGTCAACGACATGCGCGCGGAGGTCCGGGCGCGCGAGGTCGATATCGACGCGTTGGCGCGGCTGGCCGCTGAACATCGAACGCTCACCAGTACGCCGGAACCTGCTGTGCCACAGCGACATCCGCTCGATGAGGCACACGACCTGGCCGAGGCGCACCAGGCCCGCGATCGGGCACTCGGTCAGCGCGAGGCCGCCGTGAATCACCTGGACACCGGCTCGGAACGGCCGCTGCGCGCGAGCGACCTGAGTCCGGAGCGACTGCGCGGCACCCTGGACTACTTGGCCGCCCGGCTCGGCGAGGACGGCCACCCGCTCAACTCCGCGCAGCACATCGCGGAATTGGGCCGGGCCGCAACCGAATTCAACGAAGCCGAGGCACGAGTCAACGATCGCGAGGCGCGAGTGGCCGCGGCCGTCGAGACCGCGAGGGGCGCGGGCGAGACACCGGCGGAGGTCTGGGCGCGCGAAGTCGACAGAGCGGGAGCCGATCTAGTCGCCGCGGCCGTCGAGGCGCCGGCCCGGTTCGGTGACAACCCCGAGGTGATCCTCAGGCAGCTCGATCAGATCTCCCGCAGCCTTCCGGTCAGTGGGCTCGAACTCGCTCCTGAACAGCTCGCCCCGCTGCGCGAGGCCGCAGCTCGGTACCAGACCGCCCTGGATTTCCAAGGTGCGGTGCGGCCCGAGCCGATCGAGTCGGTTCGCGCGGGGGAGTCGCCGCAGGCACAGGCCGATCGCGAACTGCGCTACGCGGTGCAGGACGCCGATATCGCCAAGGTGGCCGTGGACGCGGCCGGTGCCGGTCTCGGACTCACCGATGCGGACCTCACCCGCGACTGGATCGCCGACACCCGCAGGGAATTCGGCGACACCCCAACCGAGCAACTCACCCCGGAACAGCGCAGCCGCCTGCGCCTGGCCGACGTCGCCGAGCACTACCTCGACGTCCAGGACCGTGTCGAGCGCTGGCAGGCCCAGGTCGACCACCTCGCCGCCGACGCCCGCAATGCCGCCGACACCCCGCAGGCCGCCGCGGCCCGAGCCGTCGACGCCGCCCACGCCGACCTGCGTGCCGCGATCGACAACATGCACGAAGTAACGGGTATCCAGGTCGAGGAATCCGATCTCGCCACCCGCGACGCCTTCGCCGAAGCCATGCCGCGCATGGCGGACCGCGCCGGAATCGTCCCCGGTGTCACGGACCCACGCGACGCCGCCCGCACCCTCAGCGCCATCGGCCACATGCGCGGAGCCGCCGAAAAATTGCACGGCGCACAAGATTTCGCCAACTGGATCGACGAGCACGTCACCAACCACAACTCCGGCGACGACTCCGGCCCCGCCGAGCCCGGCTCCGACGGCTCGGGCGCGCCTCCGACCGGCGGCGGTACGCCCGGCGATGAGGGCGGGAAACCTGGCGGCGAGGGCGGCAAACCTGGGTCCGACGGATCCGGAAATGCCGAAGATCCAACGGATCCCGCGAAGAATGCCCAGCAGGGTGGTGCGGGCAGGGGCGGCGACGATGGGTCGGGCAAGCCTCCGGTCGGTTCCGGCGATCCGGACGGCGGGCAGGACCCGGACCACGGTAAGCCGAGCGGTGGGTCCGGCGATCCGGGCTCCGGCGGTGGCAAGGGTTCCGGCGGCGACACCGACCCCGGCTCAGGTTCCGGCGGCGAAGACCAGAACCCCGGGAACAACGGGGAGCCCCCGACGGGCAAGGGCCCCGGCACCCCGGACCCGAACGCCCAGACCGTGGAGCTTCCGCAGGGCTCGGGCCCCGCGGGTTCCGGCGACCCGACAGTCGAACTCCCGCCGAAGCCGGGGCCGAAGGGATCTGGCGATCCCACTGTCGAACTTCCCAGTGGCTCAGGCCCTGTGGGCTCGGGCGATCCGACGCTCGAGCTCCCGCCGAGATCGGGCCCGACAGGTTCTGCTGATCCGACAGTGGAGTCGCCGCCGAGGGGTTCCGAGGACCCGACAGTAGAGTTGCCGCCGCCCTCTGCGGAGGCTGCGACGGTTGAGGTGGTGCCTGCTGCGGAGGGGGAGCCGCTTTCGGTGAATCCGGCCGTGGCGTCACCGACGTTGAAGGCGGTGGCGGACTTCCTGGCGGATGCGCCGATGGAACACAATGCGCGGCAGAGGACTCCGGAGGAGCTCGCCTATCTGGCCCGGTTGGCCGATGGGCTGGGCATGGTCGAGCCGCTGTCGAAGCGGCCGGACGCGCTCGCCTCGCTGCAGGAGCTGGCCGAGATGGCCAAGGCGCGAGGGTTCTTCGGCGATCCGGCCACTGGGTCCGGGCCGGGGTCGATGCGGGCTCCCGAAGACTTCCGCCCACTCAGCACCGACGAGCGATACGGTGGCGAGGAGTACTGGCGCACCGAGGTCGATCCGCGTGAGCTGCGTGCCTTCGAGGCCGAGCTGCGCGATCTCGGGATCGCCGATCGCCTGGGCCAGGCCGAGGCCGCCGAGGCCGCGGCGGGGCGGCAGGCCCTGGGGCAGAACACTTCTCACGGCTCGGTGCGCGATCTTCCGCTCGAACCGTGGTCGGACACTCCGCACTACGCGGGTGACCAGCCGCGCGCGCTGACCCTCGACCAACTGCGCCAGGACATCGCCACTCGCCTCGGCCTGTCCGCCGCGGACCTCACCCGCGAGCGTCTGCCCGAGGTCGCCGGTGAGCTGCAGTACCGGAACATGTTGCGCGCCGGTGCGATCGAGGCGCTCGACGAGGCCGCCGCCCGCCACGACGCCGCGACCGACCCGCAGGAGCGGGTGCGCTTGGCCCAGGTCCGCGACGAATGGGCGCACCTGCTCGGTGTCGACCCCGACCGGCTCGCCCCGGTGCACCGCGCGGCCATCGTGACCGAGCTGCGCGACGAAACGGTCCGGCGCGCAGCCGATGTCGCGGATCTGATGGCCGCGACGTTCCATGAACCCGACCCTGCCGCACCGCGGCACCTGGCGCTCGAGATCAATGGCGAGCGTGTGCACGCCACCGTCCGCACCGATGCCGACGGTGTCCAGCACCTGGAACCGGCCGCGCGGCCGGCCCTACCGGGCGACCGCCTCCCGGCCGAGCGCCCGCCGGCCCGCCCGTCGCTGGGCCGCCGCCTCTGGGACCTCATCCGAGGCGGATACAACGATCAGTACCCGAAGTACGCCTCGGGTTCGGGCATCGACGGTCAGGGCCAGAAGCAGCTCTTCCACTTCTTCGGCGACAACGTCTTCCACAACGACTTCATCTCCCATCTCCCCATCAATCCGTCGCGCCTGGGCAAGGAGATCTTCACGTTCTGGAAGGCCCGCGAGGACCTGCCGTTCGTCAACCGCCTCACGGCGCGCGTCCCGGACATCGCCACCGAACATGTGCCCATGCGCACCAGCGACGGCGGCGAGTACGAGCCGTGGTTCAGCGAGGTCGATGACGCGACCCGGGCGCGCGCCGCCGCGGACCTGGCCTTCGCGGGCATTTCCCAGGACGATCCGGTGGCCGCCGGACAGCGTCCCGACCCCACCACCGACCCCGCCGCGGTCAACCAGCGCGACCCGCTGCCCCAGCTGCCCTCGGGTGTCGACCCCGCCGGAGATGTTGGGGAACAGGCCGATCCGGCGCTACACGCGCATCAGCCCGATCCCCAGACCGCTCGGGACTCGCTGCCGAAGACACTCGCCGACGGCCTCGACGCTCGCGACCAGGCTCTGGGCGAGGTCCTGAAGCAGGCCGCACGCCAGGGCATCGACGTGCGCACCGCCGATCCAGCGACCCTGCGCCGCCTGGTCGACGAACAGGCGTACGTGATGAAGCGCCGGGCCGGTGCGATCGAGGCGCTGGACGATGCCGCCCGACGCTACAACGCGGAAGACGCCGCCATCCCGTTCAGCCGGGATATCAACTACTTCGAGAAGGACCCGCTGGGCCGCTTCCTGCGCGAGCTGGTGCACAGCGATCCGACCCGGCACGAGTGGGCGGCCACGCGGCTGGCCCGCAAGCTCAAGCTGATCGGCAAGGACGATCGGCTGTTCACCGCTCTCGAATGGTCCGGCACGCCCAACGGCGGTGAGCCCGCCCGCAACTTCGACGATCTGACGCCCGACGAGCTGGACCGCAAGGAGGACCTGCACTTCAAACGCGGCCTGGAGCGCGACCAGGTCCGTGAGGAGCGCGGCAACTGGGCGCAGCTGCTCGGCGTGGGTCTCGACGAGCTGACCCCGGAACGGTTGCCGCACACCATCGCCGAACTGCGCATGGCGGTCCGCGAACACGCCGACCAGGTCGTCGACCTCGGCCACGCTGTGGACGAATACGTGCGGGCCGACGACGCACTGCGCGCCTCGGCCAACGACCTGGCCCACGACGCGGCCCGCACCTGGACCGATCAGCACGATGGCGCACCCCTCGACCACGGTGTCTCCGTCCTGCCGGGTGATCCGCCGCGCCTCACGGTGATTCGCGCCGACGGCACCCACGAACGGATACTGGCCGACTACTTGGCCGCGCACCCCGAGATCGGCCGTCAGCTCAACGACGGTCGGCTCGAGCTGGATTTCCGGACCGTCACCATGGATGAGCACGGGCAGGTGAGCGTCGTCCCCGAGCACACGCCCGAGGTGCGCTTCCACGAGCCCGATCTCGGTGGAGGCCAGAAGATCACGGCTACCACCTTGCGCGACCATCCGGCGGGCCCGTGGCGGGTCGTCGAGCACGCCCCCGCCGAACCGGCCGCGCACCCGACACCGGAACGGACCCCGCTCGAGGGGCACGAATTGGCGACGGCGCGTGCCGATCTCGCCGAGAAGCTGGGGGTCGATCCCGCCGACCTGGCCCCCGACAAGCTGGCCGACACCATCAGGGGCCTGCAGCATGACAATGCCCTGCACGCCGCGCAGATCGAGGGCGTCGCCGACTTCATGCGCAGCAGTGACGCCATCGAGTCGTTCAACGACCTCGACGCCGCGCTGCAACAGCTGTCCAACCGGCTGGGTGTGGAGCACTCTCAGCTCAGCCCGGAGCGGTTGGCCGAGGCCATGGCCGACCCCAAGCTGCGCGACGTGCGCCGCCTGCAGGCGGTCGAGGATCTGGTCCGCTACGCCAAGGCGGTGCGCGGCGTGGACGAGCGGGCGGCGCTGGCCGCCCGCGACCGGCTCGCGGAGCGGCTGGGCGTCGCGCCGGAGGACCTGTTCCCGGCCAAGTACGACAAGAAGACGCAGCTGTTCAAGCCCGATGCCAAGAGCATCGACCCCAAGGCCCTGCTGCGGGCGTTCAACAACATGCAGCACCGCGAGCTCGAGCGGCCCGAAGCCATCGCCGCGCTGACCGAATACGCGCGCACGCTCGGCGGCATCGACCCGTACCACCCCGAGCTGCGATTCGATCCGAGCACCGATCCGCGCGTCGCCGAGGGCGAGTTGCCCATCCACGATCCGGAAGCGCCCGTCGTGCTTCGCGACTTCAGTCCCGAATTGATGGGTGAGCCACCGCATTTGGCCGACCCGCAGTGGGTCGACACCGCGTGGGGCAAGCTGCAGGGCCTCGAGCTCGGCGACGATCCGAAGCGTCTGGAGAAGGCCTACGACGCCTACCGGGACGGCAAGATCGAGAAATTCGAGCGGCCGACCGAGGCCGAAACACGCGCGGCCGTCGCGGAACTGCGGGCGCAGGTTCACGAACGGGCGGCGCAGATCGAGGAGCTGCGGCAACTCGCGGAGGACTACAACCGGGCCGACGCGGCGACCCAAGAGCAGTCGGCACATCCGCAGCACCTGCTGCCGAGCCGGGCCGCGGCCGAACTCGATGCCGCCCGCGGTGAATTCGAGCGTGCGGGTAAGGTCCGGAACTACGCGCTGTCGCGGATCACGCACCCCGACGCCCACGCGCCGCATCTCGAGGGCGCTCCGGGCCGCCGGGTCGACGCCGCGGATCTGACGCCGCGGCGGCTGCCCGCCACCATCGCGCACCTCGAGCAGCTGCCCGTGCACGAGGGCGCGCGTGCCCACCACTTGGCCATGGTCGCCGAACTACGCACGGCCGCAGAGCATTACAACGAGGCCGAGGCCCGGCTGCACACGGCGGAGCACGAACTGGACCGAGCCTTGATGGCCCACGCCTGGCCGGACGAGGCCCCGGTGGACACGCTGCGCCGCGAACTCGACCAGGCGCTGCGTGATCGCGGGCGCGCCCTGGAGGGCGTGCGGGTGAACGCCTCGGAACTCACCCCCGAGCATTTCCGCGCCGCCCTCGACGAGGCCCTCCAGCGCGCGCACACGCCCGCGGAACAGGTCGAGCTCGGCCCGCGCATCGACCGTTTGCACGACGCGGCGGTGCGGGTGCATCAGATCGAGGAGCTCATCGCCCGGCACGAGGCGGACGCGCGGGCGCAGGCTCGCGCCGCCGAGACTCCTCTGGAAACCGCCCGCCGGGAATCGCGGGCCGCGCAACAGGAACTCCGCGCGGCCCAGACCGACCGCGACGCGGTCATGACCGCCCCGAAACCGACCGATCCGCAGGAGTTCGCGGCCCACAGCCAGGCCCTGCGCGACGCCGTCGACCGCGTCGACCAGGCCCGAGCCGCCGCCGACCGCTGGTCCACGGAACTGAAGCGGCTCTTCGCCGCCGAGAACCGCGCCGCCGTCACCCCCCACGAGGCCGCCGCCGCGGCTCGTGCCGACGCCCGCACCGCCCTGCGCCAGGCCATCACCGACTTCCGTGCGGCGACGGGCCTGCAGGTCGCCGAGATCGATCTCACGCCTACCCACCTCGAACCGACGATCGCCGAACTCGAGGGCAAGACGACCCTGGCCAACGGCCCGGGCAGCGCCACCGCATTCGAAGACCTCCGCGCAGCGGCCGAGCGCTCCCACCACGCCGACGCCCTCGCCGAATGGGTCGAGAACAACATCCCGCGCCCCGGCTCAGGCCCGACCCCCACCCCCGACGACCCGGAAACCGGGCCCCACGACCCGAATTCGGGCCCCCAGGGCCCCGACACCACCCCCGGCGGCGCGAAGCCGGGCGATGGCTCCGGCGAAGGCACCGCCCAGCCTGACCCTGACCCGAACCCCCACGTCACCCAGGTCCGCACCACCGGCGAGGACCCCACCGCCGACCCGATCCCCAGCCCCAACCCTCCGATCATCCCGCCCGGGGCGGTCGCGGCCATGGAAGCCGATCGCCTGCCCACCGGCACTCCCGAGGCCGCCCGCATCGAACCCCAGGACCCGAACTCCGCTGCCCCGGTACCGAATCCACCCCAATCCGAGCCGGAGGTCCCCGCCACAGGTACGGGAACTCCGCACGGCGCCGGGCCGACAGGCCGTACCGGCGAGAGCGCCGAAACCGGCTCCGGCCCAGCGAAGGTCGCCGCAGAGCCCGGTAACTCGTTGCCGCCCGAGGTTTCCGAGGCCAGCGACGGCGACGGGAACGACTCTGGTTCGGCGAAGCACGTCGCTGAGCCCGGTAGGCCATTGCCGCCCAGGGTTTCCGAAGGCACGGACAATGGTGGCGTTCCGCCCGTCGAAGCGGGCTCGGGCGCGGCCGGTGGGAAGACCGAGGGGGATGGAGGCGACCCCGGTAACCAGACGGAGGGGCGGGCTGTGCCGGATCCGCAGCGGTCGGGGATGAATTGGGAACATGTGCGGTCGCATCTGCCGAAGGTGCCGCGGGAGTTCGATCCTGAGTTCCCGCAGTACACCCCGCAGCCTTCGCAGCAGGCCGCGCCGTGGACGCTGCCGCCGGACGCGGATCAGCCGTCGGCGCCGCAGCAGCCGGCACCGCCGTATCAGCCGCAGCCGCAGCAGCCGTATCCGCTGCCGCCGGGCGAGCCCGGCGCGCCGTCGGATCCGGGGCAGCCGGGAATGTCGGGTGGCGGGATGCCCGCTCAGCCGCAGCTACCCGTGATGCCGCAGCCGCCGGTCATGCCGCAGCAGCCCGTGATGCCGCAGCCGGTGATTCCGCCGTACGGGAGCGTGCCCACGCCGCCGGATCCGGGCCGGCCGGGCGGTCAGGTGCCGCCGAGCGGGCAACAACCGCCGTGGGGTTCGTGGCCCGGTCCGCAGGACCCGGGTGGTTCGCCGCAGTGGCCCAATGGGTCTCAGCAGTGGCCCAACGGATCCCAGCCGTGGACCAACGGATCGCAGCAGTGGCCGGGCTCACCAGACGGACAGAACCCCCAATACCCGGGTTCGCCGCAGTATCCGGGCCAGACGCCGCACGGCCCGCACACCCCCGGCGGTCCCGGTGGACCCAATGGTGGTGCGCCGCACGGTCCGACGGGTGCTCCGGGGTGGAATGCCGTCCCGGGCGGCCCGTCCGGCGGGTACGAGAACGGCGTCGCCCCGAATGGCAACGGTGCCAACGGAACCGGCGCTACGGGCATGCCCGGCGGGTTCCCGGGTGGGCCGATGGGCGGCGGTGCGCCCGGCGGCCGGCCCGCGGGCGGGGCCGATGGCGGGCGCTCGCGCGGCACGGGCCGGTTCCCGCGCGCCTCGGGCCCGGCATCCTCGGACGCCGGGGTGTACCTGCGCTCGCATTCCGGCTTCGGCGAGTTCGCCATGCTGAATCCGCTGACCGGTGAACTGAACTCGGCCCCGGTGGGCGCGGGATCGCTGGCCGGTGTCTATGACGATCTGGATGGTCTGCGGGTGGCGTTCTATCGCGACCAGCAGGCCGGTCTGGTGCTGCGGGTGGGCGATCAGTGCATCGAGGTGGACCGGTTGGGCGCGGACGTCTTCTGGGAGCGCACCCAGCAGGGCTTCAACCGCCTGTTGGTCGGCGTCGGCGGCACTCCGCAGTGTGAGGTCCGCTATCGCACGCTCCCGCAGGACGCCGACCTGGGCCTGTTGATCCGTGATGTGCTCGGCGATCCGGCGAGGCGGGCGGGAATCTTCGGGTGATCGTGGTCGAGTTCGCCGATTCTTACGGTTCCTGCAACCGCGTGGTCGCCCGGGATATGTGATGCTGGGATCCGGTTCGGCAGAGGGAGGAGAGGGACATGCGGCACGGCTATCCCAGTGACGACGAGTTGCGGGCGAATTTCGAAGAGGTGCTCGGACACGTCCTGGAAGGTCGCGGCGTCCACACCGCCACCGGTCTCGACGACGACACCGAGGACGCCCTGTGGGCGATCGCCGAGGCCTACCCGAACGCCGCCCCCGAACTGATCGCAGTGGCCCGCCGGGCCCTCGAGGGCCAGCTCGACGGCAGCAATGCCGAGCGCTGGCGCGAGCAGATGGACAACTGGTTCGACGAACGCGAGGACCGCAAGGCCGCGCGCGAGCAGGGGTCCACGGAGCAGGGCTGACGGAGAAGAGCGCGTGACCACCCCCACCGGGAACAACGAGAACCACACCGGCGCGACGGCCGCCGGGATCGCCGATCCGGTCGAAACCCTCAGCGTGCCCGAGGATTCCGATCCGGACATCGGATTCAGCGCCGACCCGGACATCGGTTTCAGCCTGACCCCGCCGGTCATCGACATTCCGCAGCGCGCCCGCGGCCTGGCGCACCGCATCGCGCAGGGGCTCCAGGAACTCGGCCCGCCGGGCTGGGTCCGGGTGGACGCCGCCTTCGCGCTCACCGTGACCGGTCAGCGCTCCCGGGTCGTCTTCTCCGACGAGCAGGACCGGCAGGCCACGGTGACGCCGTCCGCCGAGATCCTCGCCCAGGTCGCCGAACACCGTCGGCTCTCGGCCGATCTCGGCGATCCCTGGTGGCGGCTGGAATTGCGGCTGACCGCGTCCGGTGAGCTGAACGTCGATCACGACTACGGCGACGAGCCGTTCCCGGCCGACCAGCTGTTCGGCCCGGCGGACTACCTTGCCGACTTGCGGACCTACCCGCGCGACGACCTCCCCATGTGGCTGGCCGCCTATCTGCGCCACGACGACCGCCAGTCCCGAGATCCCCGACAGGCCGCCGTGGCCGCGCGCGCCGATCGCGAATCCGGTTACCTTCCCGTGGTTTCCGAGGGTGATTTCCCGAGTCTGCCGCTGCTGTGGTCGCGTTGGGCCGCCATCTCCGCCGCCTTCGTGGCGATCGGCTCCGAATGGGGTCCTCGCCTGCTGCCGTCCTTCGGCTGGTTCGAGGGCTCAAAGCGCTCGGGCTCCTCGCTCTACCTGCTGCCCGGTGGCCGCGCGGTGCTGTCCGGAGGTGTCTGGAACGCACCGGAATTGGCGGCCGCCTACAACGGCCGCGCGGCCCTGCCGCAGCTCTACGCGGGCGCGCCGGAATGGGTCGCCAACCCGGTGCTGAATACCCGGGCGGTCGGCGGCATGCTCACCTTCTGCTACTGGTGGGAGCGCGGCCGCTGGTATCGCGGCGAGTCCCCGGCCGCCGCCGACGTGGCCGCCGCGGTGCCCGGTATCTGGACGGCCGCCACCGTCACCGACGTGATCGCGGGCCTGGTCGCCGAGGCCCCGACTCCCGAACAGCGTTCCGCGGTAGCCGAATTGGTGGCCGCCGCAGAACGTCACGATGTCACGCACGGCGCACTGGCCGCGGTCTTCGGCGCCGACGCGAACCTGGACGCGGCGCATTACGCCCTGACTCTCGCCGGTGTGGCCCGCCTCGGCCCGGAGCCGCTGCCCGAGGCCGACGCCCTGGAGGCCGTCCGTCACCATGTCCGGGCGGCGGGCGAGGAGAGTCCCGCCTACCCGTTGGATCGGCTTCGCGCCGAACGGCTTTCGGTCGGATGGATGGTCTACGTGCCGACCGATCCGGACGAGCTGGTGATCGACCGCGCCCTCCATTACGTCGCCGACGACGGCGTGGTGGAGCGGACCACCTCGAGCATGCCCGCGTCCGTCTACCTGCCGGGGCTGGAACATCGGTTCCGCCAACGACATTCGCAGTGAAACCGGCCGGACGAGTGTGGCATCGGTGTCGGCGGCCAGTAATCTCTGAGTGGTCGGTCGAGTTAGGAGCGGTACATGGGTGACGGTGGCGACGTATACAACCCTTGGCTCGGGCCCCTGCACAACGCGCACCTGAAAAGCGACCGGTTGCAGCTCGATCCGGGCTCGGCCGAAGCCGGCGCCAAGTTCGCCGCCGAGGCCATCAGCGCGCTCAACGCGGCCAAGGGCTATACCTATCTGTTGGATCAGTATTCGGGTTTCAGCGATAACGGTGTTCTGCAGTCGGCGCTGAATCTCGAGGATCGGTTCGCCAAGGAGGGCGGCCGGGTCGGCAAGATCATCGACGACTACATCACCATCCTGAACACCATGGGCGACACCTTCGTCGCCGCGGGCAAGTCCTATCGGCAGACCGACGATCAGTCGAAGTCGGATTTCGCCGTCATCCAGAACCAGGCGAACATCGACATGCACTGGGACGGAATCCCGTTGGACGGTACGACGCAGCTGGACAGCGGGACGGGATGGGACTCGGGGACTCCGACGCCCTCGGACGCCAACGGCATGGGCGATATGGCGAAGGTCGCGCAGGAGAAGTCGGGTCGCTACACCGACGCGATCGGCTCCGAGGATCCGAGCCACCACGACGGCAAGTGGTTCTACGACGTAGGTCAGGGCATCAACCCGACTCCGATCGCCAACCGCAGCGCTCTGTGGAAATGGATCGCGCAGGTGATCGGCAACTCGTTCGAGACCCTGTCGGGTTGTGTCAAACGGCTGGAGTCCGACGGCCATTGGACGGGCGAGGGCATCAAGGGCGCGATCACGGCGTGTCAGGTGACCGAGGCCCAGGCCAGACAGTTCTCCACCGACCTGTTCGCCGTCGCCGAGAACCTCCTCTACACCGCCACCTGGCTGAACCAGACCAAGGCGGGCATGCCGACGATGTGGTCGAACGATTACGCGGGGACCTCGACCGAGGCGTACATCATCAGGACCGGCACCGCCGCCTTCACCGCGTGGTACATCCCGGGGATCGCCAACTCCTCCACCACGGTTCCGATTCTGGTGGATCCGACCGATCCGCCGAAGACGGACAACTCCGGGTCCCCGCGCGACGATTACACCGGAACCGGACCTGGAACGAAGTACGGCGGCCCGCACGGCCGCGTCTCGCCGAGCGGTGGCGGTGGCGGTGGTGGCGGCGTCGGTGACCCGAGCGCCAAGCACCCGGGTGGCAAGACCGATCCCAAGGGCGACCATCCGGCCAAGGACGATCCGAAGAACAAGGACCACAAGGACCCGGGCGGCAAGGACGCCAAGGATCACAATGGCAAGGACGGCAAGGATACCGGCGGCAAGGATCCCGGCGGCAAGACCGACCCGACCGGCAAGAACCCGGACGGCAAGAACCCGACCGGCACCTCGCCGGACGGCTCGAATCCCAGTGGCACGAATTCGAATTCGTCCGGTTCGAGTTCGGGTCAGTCCGCGCTCTCGGGGCTGCAGAGCGCGCTGAGCTCGCTCACCGGTTCGCAGAGCACCGAGCAGAAGAAGACGGCGCAGGACCTGAAGGATCAGCTCAAGGATTCCCCGCTGACCAACCTGCTCGACGACCTCAAGAAGCCGCTGGGCGGTTCCCCCGGTGGCGGCGGCCCCGGCGGTTCCCCGGCGCTCAAGCCGGTGGAACCGGCCAAGGCCCAGCTGTTCCCGCGCGCCGCGATCGCGGATGCGTTGGAGGGGACCAGCACCGGCATCGCCCGCGCGGGTGTCGCGGCCGGTCCCGCCACCTCCGGCGGCATGGGCGGTGGCGGCATGGGCGGCATGGGTCACGGCGGCGGCGCGCACGGCGCCGGCGGCAAGGATCACAAGCGCCCGGACTTCCTGGATTCCAACGAGCACCTGGACGAGGCCATGGGCCAGGCGCCGATCGTGGCGAAGCCCGTGGTGGAGGGCTGAATTAGTGCTTCGGACCTGGAAATTCACCGATCTCGAGTTGCTGTCGCTGTGGCAGGATCTGGGTGAGGACTTCCTGCCGTACCCGCTGACCTTCGCCAGTCGCACCGAGTGGTGGAACGACCATCAGCGGAACATGGCCCGTACTCGCGAGGGCCTGCGGGCCCGTGAGGACGATTACGCGGAGGTGCTGCGGGCGGTGCTCATGCCGGAGCTGCGGGTCGAGGTGGACGGCTGGGACGGTCGGGACCGGCTCGCCGCGTCCGCCCGCATACGCATGCTGGGTGTCCGTTCGGGCGACGCCGGGTACCTGCTGGTGCAGCACCCGGGCGAAACCTACCGGCACGGCAGCGGTTTCACGCTCTCGGAGTTCTATGCCGAAGAGCTGGCCGAGCGGGTGGTGGCGGCGTTGCCGGACACCCCGGCGGGCCGGGACTTCCCGGGCGCGCAGGGCGGCGATATGGTGCTTGCCGAAACCGAGGACACCGCCGACACCGACTACGACTTCGGGATGTCGCCCGCGCACGAGACCCTGGAGGGCACGGTGGTCACCCGCGCCGCCGACTTCCTGGCGGCCCCCGCACCGAGCATGGGCGCCATCGATGTGGTGCAGGGCCGTTCGCGTTTCGGGCCGCGCGGCATCGCCCGTTACCGTCTGGAGTGGCGCGACCTCGAGGAGGACGGCCGCTACGTGGTTACCGGCGACCATCCCCCGGTCGCGGCCGCCGCCGACCGCCGCCGCTTGGTGACGACGCTGGACGCCCATATCGCCGAGGTGATGCAGGTGATGGCAGATGAGTGAGGAGAGCGGCGTGCCGGCACAGTCCGCGGATTTCCCGTCCGAGTTCACGCTGTCCTCGCGAACCGGCTCGATCGTGGTGACGACCACGGAACAGGGCCTGCCCCGGGCGATCTCGGTGGAACGTGACCGGCTCCGCGAGGATCCGCAGCTGCTGGCCGCGGAGATCCTGCGCCTGTGCCGCCAGTCGGCGGCCCGCGCCGGGATCGAGCGGCGAGCCCAATTGAAGGCCGCGGGTCTCGCCCCGGAGTTGTTGGCGCTGACGGGTCTGCCGACCGCCGAGGATGTGACGCGTCAAGAGTATGTCGACGAACAGGAGTACGAGACCGAACCCGACAGCTGGTTGCGCCCGATTTGAGCCGATGGCGTATGGGCGCTGAAATATACAGTGCGGCAACCGATCCGCCACGTCATCGATAACCTGGGGAATACCCTACGTTCACCGGCTGGTTGGTGAGTTCGTGAACTCTTCGCTATGCCTGCTGAATATCCGCTCTGTATAGTTCAATTCGAAATGATCTTCCTGATGGGAGTCTCATGAGCAACCTCGTTGCCACACCGGACGCGATTCGCGCTTACGGGGACGCGTCCGCCGCCATGGCGGGGACCATCGCCGGTGCCGCTGCCGTCGACCAGGCCGCGACGGTCGCCGGGCTGGTCCCGGTCTTCGGCCTGATCGGTCAGGACTTCCTGCTGAGTTACGCGGGCGCGCAGGGCAATCACCTGTCCTCGGTGGCCGAGCTGGCCGCCGTGCACGCGGGCACCGCCGTCACCGCCTACGAGGCGGCGGCGGACTACGAGGCCACGGACGCGGACTCCGGCGTCGATTTCCTGTCGCTCTCGCGGGACCTGTGAGGCGGGACCGGTGAGTACGCCCCTCGAGGGCTCGAGCGGGGCCGTCCAAGGCACTCCGCCGGCGGCGAGCGGCCAGTCGGTGGCGGATGTCCTGCGCGACACCAACTTCGCGCCCCTGCTGGACAGTCCGGTCGGCGATGTATTGCAGACGCTGGGCCTGCCCGCGCTGCCGCAGTTGCCCGCCATGCCCCCACTGCCGGACATGCCGCCGCTACCCACCCTGGATCTGACCGCGCTCACCAAGCCGCTCACCGACCTGGCCTCATCCTTCGGTACCGGACAGCTCCAGGGCGTGGACGCCTCGCAGGTGCTCTCGGGCGTCTCGAGCGCGCTGCAGCAGATCATGTCGATCGCCCAGTCGGTCATGTCGCTGGCCAATTCGAACCAGTGGCAGGGTTCCGGCGCGACCGGCGCGGGTGAGAAGGGTGTCGAGGCCCAGGGCAACGCGGCCGAGCTCGGAGCTCAGAACGTGCACCAGAAGACGGTCATGGCCGGTGCGGCGACCTCGGTGGCCACCGGCGCGGCCACGATGTCGGCGATCATCACCAAGTTCGTCACCGGTGTCACGCTGGCCGCGCCGTTCATCGCCACCCCGCCCGGTCAGGCATTCCTGTTGTCGCTGGCCACCGAGACCGGTGCGGAGGCGACCGCGACGGTGGCGAAGACGCGCACCGAGATGGCGGTGCACAGCGCCAATATGACCACCGCCGGAGAAAAGGTGAAGGTCACCAATGCGCCGAAGGGCGTGGACGCAATGTCGCAGGTGTCGCAGCTGTTGGGTCTGATCTCGCCGCTGAGCAGCGCCGCGAGCACCGGGGCGCAGCAGCTGCAGCAGTTGCAGTCGATCAGCCAGGCCACGGATGTGGAACCGACGCCGACCACCGAACCGGCTGCCACACCGCTGAATTCGGGTGCGCTCGGTGGCGGCCTCGCGCCGATGGGCGGACTCGGCACGCTGGGTGGCGGGGCCAAGACCCCGGCCCCGCTCAGCCAGGCCACCCCTCGCGCCATGAGCGCGACCACCACACCGGTCCCTGTGCCCGCGTCGATGCCGGGCACCGGTGCGGGCGGGGTGGGTGGCGGCATGGTCCCGCCGATGGGGGCCATGGGCGGCGCGGCCGCGCAGGCCGGTGACGCCGACGAAGAGGTGCGCACGAACATGGTCACCGCCGAACACGGCGACGAGGTCGTGGGCGAGCTGGGCTACACCGGCGTTCCGGTGGTCGGCGCGTTCGGCACCAACGGCCCGCGCCCGGCACAGTGATCGGCCGGCAGGCGCGGTGATCGACGACGACCGGGTGGAAACCGGGTCGTCGTATGTCGTGGTGACACGGTAAGATTCGCCCGGAAAGGGAGGGACGATGAGCGAATTCAACTTGGGCGGTGTGCGTTTCGACGCGGACACGGTGCTGGCCGCCGCCGCCGGCCTGGAGGCCATGGCGGATCGTCTGGAGGCCGCGGTGAGCGCGGACGCCCAGACTCTCGCGGTGCCCGCCGCCGGCTCCGACAAGGTCTCGCTGGCCGCCGCTGACACGCTCACCGCGGTCGGCGCGTCCTTCGTCGACCAGAGCGGGCTCGGCGTGGATGAACTGCGCAAACTGGCCGCGGTGGTCCGTGATCAGGCGAGCGCCTTCGGCCGCGTCGAGACCGCCAGCGCAGTGGACTTCACCAACCTCCTCTGAGCCCGAACGCCGTCCCTCGTCGCCGCTAGCGCGGGGGCACGGATGGGTTTTCGATGCGGGCGGGCATCGGATCGTCGGTCTCCGAGTCGGGTTCGAAGGGTGGGGTCGACCCGGCCAGGCTGAGGTAGCCGTTCACGCTCTGGGTGAGGGCGAAGTCGTACCCGTCGGGTGTGTGCGCGTACCCGCCGCGCGGGAATGCCTCCGGGTTGTAGTCGATCGACCATCCCTGTTCGCTCCAGGCCCGCAGCACGAGATCGAAGGACCGGTCCGAGGTCTCCGGGGTGGTGCCGAGCATCCAGTAGCGGATGTTCAGGAACTTCAGCGGGTTGTCGGGATCGCTGTCGTCCCAGGACATGTCGACGCCGCTGTGGAACGGCGCGGTCGGCAGGTCCGGATGGCGCAGTGTCAGTGCCAGTTCGACGGGCAGCACCCGCAGCGTCGCCTCGAAGTGCCGAAGCAATTGCGCGCGGGCGGCCGCCCGCGTGGTCGCCGTCGGCATTCCGTCCTCTTCTCGTTCGATGTGTTCAGCGTCGATTTGTCAGCGCAGCCGGTGCGCATTGCCGGTCAGGATCGTTCCCAGGATCCGGTACGAGTCGTGCTTGTCGCTGAAGTAGTTCTTGCCCACATGGTCGTCCGGATTCCAGCCCAGTCGGGTCCGGCTGGGGTGGGTGGCGGACTCGTAAACCCTAGCGCCGTACGCCGGGTCGGACGGCTTGGGTCCGTGGGTGGGCGGCATCAGCTCCAGCGAGTCGTACTCTGCCATGGTCGCGAAGACATGGTCGCCGATATCGGCCGGATCGACGCCGGTCAGCCGCAACTGCCCGACATTGTCGACGCCGGTGCCGATGGCGCCGACGAAAACCAGTGCATCGGTATTCAATTCGCCGCCGTGCCCGGCCGCGTGCCCGGCGGTGACGCCACCGTAGGAGTGCGCGATGGTGGTGGTATTCGCGGGCGGGCCCTGGTGAGTGGCCCGCAGCCCGTCGTGGAACTCCCGCAGCTTCGGCGCACCGCTCTCGCCGTGCTCGGAGTGCATGCCCTGGACCAGTGAATTCGGGTTGTTGTATGCGCCGAACAGAATCACCGATGTCGCCGCGTTCGGATCGATCGCCTTGGCCGCCTGCCAGACCTGCTCCAGCGTCTCGAGCGCGTAGCCGACGCCGCTGCGCCGCCGGAACGCACCGGCCACCTCGACGGCCACGTTCCGGGCGGTGTCCGGATCGCCCAGGGCATAGATGTACTGGAGCTTCTCGTCGAGATACGACAGATGGACGGCGGGCTTGCCCTCCTCGGTCGGCCGGTCGAGATAGCTCTTCATGTCCTGAATGATGCCGAGGCGATCCTTGATCCGCTTCCACTCGGGGGTTTCCGGCTGTTCCTCGGCCAGCGCCCGCTCCGTCTGTTCCCGCAGCGTCTCGAGGGTCTGCCGGTTGTAGTGGTCCCGGTCGGCATGCGGTATGCCATCGCGGTTTCCGATGAACGGATCCGCGCGGTACCAGGCGTCCTTCTCGTCGGAGGACAACCCCCGCCACTCCTCGTGCAACTGCCCCGGATCGACCGGCAGCCGGTGATCCGGATCGGTGGGTAGCCTGACGTCGGGTACCGGTGTGTGGTCGGGATATTCGTGCGTGCCGGGCGGCCACCGGAACCACCGTTCCCCGGTGCGTATGTCCTCGACCCGGTGGATGTCCACGGGCCGTAGATTCCCGGGCCCGGAGGTCACGCCGATCGGTTCCTGCATACGCGCGAGGTGGACCTCCATCTCTTCCCGGTAGGCGATGTGGACCCGGTGCACGGCCCCGTGGGTCGGGATGGACAGGAAGTCGAGCGCGTCCGCGGCCCGACGCTCGAGCCGGACCGTCTCGACGTGTTCCCGGTCGGGGACGGACAGTTCGGAGTCGCGGCGCCCCACGTCGGCGAGCAGATCGTCGACCCGGGCACGTGCGTGCTCGGTCAGATGCTCGGCGACGATCGCGCGTCGCTCGGCCGCTCCCGGTGTGCCCTCACGCAATCCGAGTTGCTCCACCAGGGCCAGCGCTTCGCGCCGGGTCTCCGGTGCGCCGTCGGGCACCAGGTCGGCCAGCTCCCGCAACTGCCGGATGCGGCCGAGATCGTGCGGGGTCGGCGTGGCCTCGTGATCCACGGGTCCCGGCCGCAGGATGCCCGGATCCGGTATGCGCGACTGATCGATCAAGCGCGCCAGGTCCGGATCGTGCTGGGCCAGTAGCCGTTCCACGGTCGGTGCGTGCTCGGGATCGTGCAGCCCCAGGTGATACATCAGATCGCGCAGATCGCGGCGCAGCGGTTCCAACAGATGAGGCTTGACCCGCGCCGCGACTCCCTCGCCGATCTGATCGACCAGGACGCGGAATTCGGCGAAGCGACCACCCAGATGCGAGGTCATACGCGTGGGCCGATCGTCGACGGCGTCGATGACCACGTTCTCGTCGTGGGCCAGCCGGATCTCGGCCACCTCGTGGGCGACCGCGCGGACCACATCCTCGTCCCGCGCGTGCGGTGACACCTGGACGTCGTATCCGGTGAGGTGGCCGGATTCGTCTCTGCGCGCGGTGAATTCGGCCACCGCATTGCCGGTGGTCGGCCCGACGTCCACGGTGATGTCGAGAGTGCGCCCGTCGTGCTCGAATTCGAATCGGCGCGTGTCGGGGTTCCACGCGACATCCTCGGGCTCGATGAGGCGCAGGTTGTGCTCGACCTTGTCGACCACGTCGTCCCGCGTCAACGGGTCCATGCCCTCGGGCCTTGCGTCACCGCGGAATTCACCGACCGGGCTGGCGGTGCCGTGTTCAGCACCTTCATGGTTCGACCCCGCCCCGTGCTCGCCGTGCGGGTCGTAGGTGATCACCGTGCGGTGCTCGGGCAGTGGCGGGTTGTAGGTCGCCATCAGCGCGGTGTTCAGCTTGTTACTGGCCCCGGCGTCGATGGTGTAGTCGTAGTTGTCATTGCCGGGGGACGGGAATTCCTCGTACTCGTGCGTGAACGGGTTCTCCCCGTCGCGGTAGTGCCATTCGATGGCCTCCCACAGCTTGGTGCCGAGGATATGGTTGCGGTCGCCGGGCACACCGGTCGTCTTCTCCGGCTTCATGTCCCACTGCACCTCGACCCGCCCGCCCGGAGCGAGGGTTTCGGGCAGTCGCGCGGCGATGTCGCGATAGACGTGGTCGGGCAGCTTGGCGCTGACATTGTTGATGAAGATCCGCGCCACCTCGCCGGTCGGCGCCGCGGTCAGGATATTGCCCTGGGTGAGCAGGTCGCCGAAGACCATGACCGTGCCGGGCTCGGTCAGCGGTCCGGGATCCAGGATGCCGAGATCGCGTCGGCGCTGGCCCTTGATCGGGAACATGGAGTCGAGTTCGGTCTTGATGATCAGCCCACGGCCGGAGCGGTCCGCGGCCGGCGTCATCTCGACGGCGAACGCGCTGCGACCCACACCGATGTCGATGGTGTGGCCCTCGACGCCGGTGGCGGGCAGCCGCTTGTGCCGGATGCGGGTGTTCTCCTCGCCGAATACGTTCTGCTCCACCGGCAGTCGATGCTGCGGCCGGGGCCGGGGGAGCACCTCGACGGTGGATCTCCCGTCCACGGCGTCGTGCACGGCCACCGTGTACTCGACATTGAGACCGTGTTCGCCCGCGCCGCGGTTGGCGCTGTCCACCTGGCGCAGGAAGTCGCCGAGGTTCGTGGCTTCACCGTTGACCACCAGCAGACCCGTCGCGTGGTCCATGACGGCGTTGATCCGATCCATGCCGGGTGCGGAAGTGTCCGCGGCCCGGTACATCTCATCGAAGACCTGCGGTGGCAGGGCCTCGTGGAACTTCTCGGGCATATCGTCGCGGAATTGGGCGATGGCCATCTTCATCGCCTGGGCGCGGTCGGTACCGCTCAGGTTCGGGTCGTTGATCGCCGTGTTGAGCGGGTCGAGCGCGTCCAGCAGGTACTCGATATCGACGGTCTTGCGGGCGGCCTTGGTGCTGGGATCGAACAGCGGGTCGAAGACCCGGCGGGCCAGTTCCTCTCGCATGCGGCCGTCGAGCGCCAGCCGCTCGGTCCGCACCACGTCGGCGGCGTGATCACCGGACAGCAAGTGCTCCAACTGATTCAGATGCTCGGCCCCGGCATGCTCGAAACCGGACTCGGTCAGGTGCGGATCGAAGGCGGGCCGGTGTTCGTGCAATCCCTGTTCTTCGAGCTCGAAGCGTCGGGCGAGTTGCTGATCGTGTTCGCTGAGCAGGTGTCGCACGGTCTCGGCATGCGTGGGATCGTGCATGCCGAGGTGATCGGCCAGGTCGTGCAGATCCTGGCGCAGTCGCGGAAGTTCGTGCGCGTGCGCCGGATCCGTGACGGCGCGGTCGATGTGTGCTTCCAGGATTCGCATTTCGGCGAAGCGGCCGCCCAGATGGGTGGTCATCGTAGAGGGACGATCGTCGGTCGGGTCGACGAGGATGTCGGGGTACTGGGAGAGCCGGATCTCAGCCAGTTCGTGTCCGAGTGCGCGCACCACATCCTCGTCACGGGCACGTTCGGAGAGCACCACGTCGTATCCGGGACCATCGGACCGAGCGCGGAATTCGGCCACATTGCCGTCGCTGGTCTCACCGATGGTGACGTGCACCGGGCCCCCGTCGTCGGGGAGCAGGAAGTAGTGCTTGTCGCGGTTCCAGGCGACGCCCTCGGGGGTGATGAGCCCCAGATTGTCCTTGATCTGATCGAGGACGTACTTCTCCTGCAGTTTGGGCGTACCTTCGGGCCGGGCATCGCCGTGGAAGTCGCCGACCGGGCTCGCGTGCCCGTGGTCGCCCGCGTCGTGGGGGAGAGAGGACGTCTCGGATTCCGGATGGAGATGTGTCCCAGCCGATTCCGGATCGTAGGAGATGATCCAGCGATGCTCGGGCTGCGGCGGCGAGAAACCGGCCATCCGCTCGTGTGGCAGCTTGTTACTGGACCCGGCATCGATGGTGTAGTAGTAGTCACGGTTTCCCGGATGCGGGAACTCGGTGTGCTCCACCAGCTTGAACGGATTTCCGCCGTCCGGGTACGGCGCTTCCAGCGCCTCCCACAGCTTGGTGCCGAGGATGTGATGGCGGCTGCCCGGCTCCCCGTCGACCTTGTCAGGCTTCATGTCCCACTGGATCTCGACCCGTCCGCCGGGCGCGAGAATCTTCGAAAGATGCTCGGCGATGGGGTGATACGCGGAATCGGGCAGCTTGGCGCTGACATTGTTGATGAAGACGCGGGCGATGTCCCCGCCGAGCAGGTGGCCGTTGCCGAGCATGTCGCCGTACACCATGACGGTGCCCGGCTCCATGAGCGGCCCGGCGTCGAGAATGCCCAGATCGCGGCGTCGCTGTGCACCGATCGCCACGTCGGCCAGCTCGGTCTTGATGACCAGCCCGCCACCGGCGCGATCGGCCGCCGGGGTCATCTCGACGCCGAACGCGCCACGGCCGACGCCGACATCGATGGTGTGGCCACCCGCCGCGGCCGCCGGGAGCGCGGGCCGGGGCTGATGCTCGATGGGCTCGTTGTGGTCACCGAACCGGAACTGTTCCAAGGGAAGTCGATGCTGGGGCTGCGGCCGTGACAGCACCTCGACGGTGGACAGGCCATCTGCCGCGTCGTGCAGGATGACGGCGTATTCGACGGTGAGGTGGTTCTCGGTCGCACCGCGGTTGGCGCGGTCGATGCCGTGCAGGAAGTCTGCCAGCGTGGTCTGCTCGCCACCGATGTGCATGACCCCGGTCGCGTGGTCGATGATGCCGGTGACGCGGTCGGGCGCGGTCGCGAATCCGTCCGCCGCGGCGTGCATCCGGGCGAAGCGATCCTCGCCGAGGGCGTCGCGCGAGGCCTGCGACATGCCGTCGTGGAAGTCGTCGATGGCCCGGTGGATGGCCGCGGCCTGTTCCGGGCCGCGCAGGGTCGGATGGTTGATGGCCGCACTGATCGGATCGCATGCCGACACCACCCCGGGCACCTGCCCGCGGGCCTCCTTGGCCGCCTTCTCGAAGATCGGCTCGAACACGCGACGTGAAAGCTCTTCGCGCATACGGCCGTTCATGCCCTGCGCTTCGGCCCGCAGCAGATCCTCGACGTGCTCGCCGTCCATCGCTTCGCGCATACGGTCGAGATGATGCTCGGCGGCGTGCTGGAAGTCGTCCTCGGTGAGGTCCCGGTTGAAGGCGGGCCGCTCGTCGAATACTCCCGGGCGCTCGAGCAGTCGGTGTGCGAGGGCCGGATCATGCTCGGCCAGTAGCCGTTCCACGATCGGTTTGTGTGCCGAATCGTCGAAACCGAGGTGATCCATCAGATCGCGCAAGTCGTGCTTCAGCCTGGGCAGCTCGGGAGTCCTGGCCGGGTCCAGGGCGGCGCGATCGAGATCCGTGGTGAGCGTGCGCAGTTCGGCGAATCGGCCACCCAGCTCCGTGGACATCCGGCTGGGTCGCTGGTCGTGGGGATCGACCAGGATGTCGTCGTCCTGCGAGAGCCGGATCTCGGCCAGTTCGTGGGCGAGCGCCCGGACGACGTCCTCGTCGCGGGCCCGCTTCGAGACCCGCACGTCGTAACCGTCCGCGCTGGGGACGAACTCGGCCACATGCCGGTCCGAGGTCTCGCCGACCTCGATGCGCACGATGCGGCCGTCCGAGAGGACGAAGTGCCCCTTGTCCGGATTCCAGGCCACCCCCTCGGGGGTGATGAGCCGCAGATTGTCGTCGATCTGACCGTGCACGGACTGGAGCGTGAGATCGTCCCCGACGCGGGCGTTTCCGTGGAAATCGCCCACCGGCCCGGCCGCGGCGACATCGGTCCGGGGCATTTCGGCGACTCGGGGCAGCCGGTCGCCGTGCTGTGGTGCGTCGACGGGGAACGGGATGATGGTCGCCCCGTCCGGCTGCTCGCCGGGTGCGCCCGCCCGATCATCGGCCGACCGGACGTGGTCGCCGGGCAGTCCGCCGTGAGCACCGCTGCCCTCGCCGGGCAGATCGCCGCGACCACTGCGCCGACCGTTGCGCTCGCCGACCAGGTCGTCCCGCTCGCCGGAGGATCGACCATCGGTACCGGTGTGATCGGCGGATGCGCGTGGTGCACCGGCGTGTTCGTCCGCCGGCTCTGTGCGATCGCGGGAACTGCCCGTCGGATCCTGCTCCGCGCCGAGGCGATCGGCCGACGAGTGCGGTGCGTCGCCGGCGAGGTTCAAGAAATCGTCCGGTGCGGCCGAGCGCTGTTCGTGGTCGGCGGTATTCGATTCGGTGAGGCGCGAGGTCGGTTCGACACCGGTGCGGTTGGCCTGCACGGGTGCGTCCGGTCGGGTGGCGCGATCGACTCCGGCGCGGGTGTCCGGAGTCCGGGGGGAGCCGCCGTCGGCGGGCTTGGGGGTGCTGCCGTCCGCCGAGGTGCGTGGCAGATCGCGGGGAGTCGCGGTCGCCTTGGCAGGATCCGTCGCTGGTGCGCGAGTCTCGTTGGCGGGGGCGTTGTTCGATGAGCTGGCGTCCGCGCTCTTGCCGGGCTCGCTGACCGGGCGGGTGTTGGCGTCGTTGGAGAAGGCCGTCGACGTGGAATTCCCGTCCCGGACCGGATCCGAGGCGTGGGCCGGTGCGGATTCCGGTGCGCGCGAATCCACTCCGGTGTCGTGTGTGCGGCCGGTCGAGTCCAGCGCACCGGTACCGTCTCCGGCGCGATGTTCGGGGGTGCCGCTCCCGTCGGCCCGTGTGGAGTCCGGTGCGGGTGAGTCCGCGGCGGCCGTCTGGGTGTCCGGACGGTGTGATGCCGAATCGCCGCCGCTGGTGGCGTCCTGCGCGCTCGGGTCGGTCGGTTCACGACGGCTGTCGGAGGTGAACGAGCCGCCCTGGTCGGACCGGGACGAGTCGCCGCCATGGTCTGTGGGCTGGTCGTGGGTCTGACCGGCGGGCGCGTCGGCGGTCGCGGCCCCGGCGCTGGCCGGATGCACGGCGGGTCCGCCGGGCTGCTGGCCCTGCGGGTTGTCGCCGCCCTGGCCGCCGGTCGACTCGCCCGTATTCCCGTGCTGCCCAGAGACGCTCGGATCGCTGGTCCCGTGCTGTCCATCGACACCTGCGTCGCGCTGCGCGTCCGGAGTCGTGCCGTGTCCGTCGGGTGTCGCGCCGTGTTGGCCGTCCGGGGTCGCGCCGTGTTGGCCGTCCGGGGTCGCGCCGTGTTGGCCGTCCGGGGTCGCGCCGTGTTGGCCGTCCGGGGTCGCGCCGTGTTGGCCGTCGGGGCTCGCGCTCTGTTGCCCTTCGGGTGTCGCGCCGCGTTGGCCGTCGGAGGTCGCGGGGTGCTGTCCGTTCGCGGTGGAGTCGCCCGGGCCGCCTTGCTGTGCGGTTCGAGAGTCTCCGGTGCCGTCGTGGCCGTTGCCGTTGGTGTCGACGCCCGCGGCGCGGCTGTCCGGTGCGCTGCCCGTGTGGTCGGGGGCGTCCGTCCTGGTGCCGGTTTCGCCGGGGACGTGCGCGCTGCCGTCGCTGCCCATGGGGCGTCCGGCGTGCGGGGATTCGCCGTTGTAGCCGTGCATTCCGCCGGGTCCCGCGCCCGCGAACATGCCGCCGGTGACGGAGCGCGGATCGAACGACCAGTCGCCGTTGACGAGTCCATTGGCCAGCCAGCCCGCGCCCGCGCCGCCCGCGCCCGCGGCCGCGCCGGTGAGCATGCCGTTGAACACGCCTCGCGCGCCGCCGGTCTCGCTGGGCAGGAAGTGGTGCGCGCCGAGGCCGAGCGCGCCACCCGCGCCGCCGGACAGTCCGGCGACCAGTGCGTTCTTACCGAGAGCGCCCAGGTCGAAGCCGTGCCCGTGCCCGTCCAGATTCTGGATGGACTCCACGAGCAATTCCTGGGTGGTGGCCTGGACGGTGGAGATCACCGCCCCCTTGCCGATCTCGTAGATCAGCTTGGTCATGACCTCCTGCAGCAGCTTGTTGGTGATCTTGCTTTCGACCAGCTCCGCGATCCGGTCCGCGAACAGCTGGCCGAGCTTGCGGAACGCGATGCGCGCCGTCACGAAGACCGCGGTCTCGGACTCCGGCGCGAACGGCCCGGTGGCCGCGGCCCAGGCGAGTTCACCCAGCAACCACCCGCCCGCGATGTAGAAGTTGAGCTTGGCGCCTTGCAGCTGGTCGCCGAATCCGTCGGCGGCCGTGGACAGCTGGCGGTAGTTGTCGCCGAATTCCTTGATCGAGCCGTGCCCGGAGCCGTCGCCGTCGCGCAGTGGCGTCAGCCACTTGAGGATCTCCTCACCGCCGGTACCGTCCGGGTAGGCGTCGCCGATCGATCCGATGAGGTGGTCGAGGTCGGTGAGCAGCTGGTCGGACTGTCCCGCAACCGATTCCAGGTCGCGGCCCATCTGCCACATGGTGTCTTCGTTGCCGTGCGGCCATTCGGAGCCCACCAACCAGCTCAGCCACTCGAGCCATGATGGGAACTCCAGCGCCACAGGTCACCTCACGCCCGGTCGGATCCGATCTTGGCGAGACCGACTGTGCCACAGGGGAGCAGGTGAACTCAACACGAACGCCGAATGAGTTGCCGGTGACGGGTCCGCGTCCGTCCGGCGGTGATAGGGTCCGGCGGGAAGGAGGCCGCATGGGCGACATCTCGGCTGCACGCGAGGAGCTGGACCGACTGGGCGCGGCCCTGCGGGCGCAAATGGTCGAGCTCATCACCGATCTGACTCCCGACACCGATCTCGGCCTGCTGTTTCTCGACGCGCCGACGGTCGCCGACTGGGCCGAGCCGCCGCGCTACCACTATTCGGGCCTGATCCGCGGTCAGCGTCCCGCGACCGTCCCGGCCGCCGAACTCGCCCGGCGCGCGAGCGCCATGCTCACCGCCGCGGGCTGGGACGTGGGGGAGACCGAGGACACGAGCGGCGCGCGGCCGGCCGTGCTGATCACCGGCCGTCGTGACGGCAACAGCATCGAAGTCCGTGTGGGCGACCATACTTCGTCGGTCATGTTCAGCGGTCGGACCCCCGAACTCGCCCTGCGCGGCCAGGAGGAGACCCGGCGGCCGGAGCCGGTGCGGACTCCCGGAACCCTGACTCCCGGCTATGTCCTCTGCTACGAATGCGACGGCCTGGGCGCCTGTCCCGAATGCCTCGGCCGAGGCCGGTTGGCCAACGGCCGCCTCTGTCCGGAATGCAATGGCGCCGGGTTCTGCCCGATCTGCCGGGGCGGAGGCGAGCTGGCCGTCTCCGGGCTGTCGACGTTCCAGCGGGCCTACTACCCCGAATTGCGCGCCGACTCGGACTGATTCACCAACCGGAGTCGGTGGCTCCCCGATTCTCCTGCCCCTCGGACCACGCCTCGTAGCCGACGGCATTGCCGTATTCGGGCGCGGGCTCGCGGAGCTGGGACAGCCGTTCCCTCGACTTCGGGGGCGCCAGCGAGGCGGGCTCGACCAGCGGCGCCTTGGTCTCGAGATCCGGCATCCCTTCGATCAATTCCGACAGCCTCGGCATGCGCGCGCGCCGATCCCGCAAGGGCTGCAACAGTTCTCGCCCCTGCTTCGACACCTCGGTCGCGGCGTTCTGGGCTGCCGTCGTGACCGCTTTGGCGATCTCGTCGAAGGTCAGCTCGTCGATATCGGAGGAGAACCGCGTCGCGATCACCACCCCGTCGGCGTTGACCGTGACCTGCACCCGCCCGCCCGCCGCCGTGGCGCTGGCGACCAGCTGGGTGCGCTTACGCGACGCTTCGGCGATATCCCGCATCTGCGAGGTGAATTCCTCGAGGATGGCGGCCTTCGCGACTTCCCCGTTCTGCCCCGTCATTTCGCCCGCCTACGCGAAGGTCTCGGTATTGCCGTGTTCGGTGTTCTGGAGCTTGTCGGCGGAGTCGGTCAGCCCCGAGTGCAGTTTCTCGAAGGACTTCGCGAGGTTCTCGGTGCCGGTGGCCATGGTCTCGCTGCTGGTGGAGAAACCCTTCGCCCCGTCGGCGAAGTTGCTGCCGAAATCGTCGTCGCCCCACCCCGCGGCTCCCGGCGAGACCGCCGTCCGGGCATTATCGGCCATCGACTGCAATCGTGTCTGAATATCTCCGGCGAATTTCGCGGCGGCGCGCACCGCCTCCGGATGTACCTGAACTCTCCCGGCCATAAGATCGACTGTCCCACAACCGATCAGTGAACACAACGTGAACGAGACGGGCCGCGCCCCGCCTGGCAAGATCGATCCCACACCGTCCGTCCGGCCGAAGGAGCCCCCATGCCCGACACCCTCCCGCTGGCCAGAACCAATGCCGAGGCTCGCCTCTACCTCACCCTCCAACCGTGCCCCACCTGCGGCGAAACCCGCTGCCAGTTCCGCAGCGCGGTGGTGAGCATCGACGGCGACCTGGCCAGCCGCTACACCGGCGACTGCCCGACGTGCGGCACCGAGCGCGTATACGAATTCCGCCTCCCCGCCGACATCCTGCCCCCACCCGCGGACTCGGTCCGCTTCGGCTTGGACAACCCCTCAGAACTCCTCGACCCCGGCGTCTGGCTCTGGTACTCGGATGTCTGCATCCGCCAGGTCCCCGCGGTCGACGAGCCCCTCGACGAGCGCGCCGCCCGCACCGCCCGCCACACCCTCGCCACGGCGGTGGCCGCCGTCGAGGAAACCCTCAAATTCCTCCCCCCGGCCGGCGACCGAATCCCCGCCTCCGCCTTCACCTCCCCGAAGGGCCGAGCCGCCTACGAGACCGAACCCGGCCGCTTCACCCGCCCCCGCCTCGAGGCCCTGCACGACACCTACATCGCCGCCCTGGCCGCCCGCCGCTAGCGATCACCCGCCGGTGATCACTCGAATCGCCGCGTCCTGAGCATCCTTACCGACCTCCCCGACCCGGAACCCGCGACTCGCGATATGCGCCACCAGTTCCGGCTCGGGCGGCAGCCCATGCTTGTGCAGATAATGCGCCACAGCCCCCGCCCACACCCACACCCCGTCCGTCCGGAACGTCAGCGGCACATCCTTGTCCCCGGGCGCGAACTCGTCCTGCTCGAAACTCCGCGCCGCCAGCACAATCGGCGCACTCTCCAAATACGCCAACACCGCGGTCCGCGTATTCCCCTCCAGCGCCTGCCGATTCACCATCGGCCGCCCCTCACCATCCTTGCCTTCATAAACCTTCGCCATCCGCGGCGGCGGCGAGATCTTGACGGTCGCCTCGACCTCAGCCGCCTGCGGAGCAGCCGCCGCGAATGGATTCGGTGAGGCCGCTGCGGACGCGAATGGATTCGGCACCGGAGTCACGGGAGCGAACGGGTTCGGCGCGGGCGCCATCGACTGTCCAGGCACAAAGGGATTCGGGCCCGGCTGTGTGAATCCCGGTGCATAACCTGCCCCTGGCTGGACTGGCATTCGCGGCCGCGCCAACTGCGCCACCAGCCCCGCCACCGTCGCTGCGAAGGACAACAGCAGTGTGAGCACCGCCAGCCACAACCCGGTCCCCGCGTATTCCCAGAAGTTGGGTCCCATCACGGACAGTACGGAACTCACTTCGACGATCCCGCCCGCGGCCATGAACGAGGCAGCGGCCCCGCTGGCCGCACTCACGGCCGAGGACCGCAGGCCGATACCCGCCAGCAAGGCGACAGCTACGCCGATCACGGCGATCGATCCCAGCGCGAATTGCACGGCGGGCCATGGAATGGACCCATCCCGTCCCGTCTCCCATATGGTGACGAAACTCGAGTGGTCGCCGGCTATCAGCGGCACGAATGATCCCCCGAAGTCTACGGCCACCGCGACAACCAAGAACACCGCCGCTACCCGGTCTGCCACCCCACCGCTCGCTGCCCCAGAGTTGCCCGGGGCGGCACCGCCTTTGGCGACCACGGCATCGCGCATCCCGGTTACCAAGGCCGCGATGGCAAGCAGCATCACCACCGTGACAATCCAGAAACCGGACCCCGGCGAGATGTCACTCCCGAAACTCTGTACAGCGCCGACCACATCACCTGATGCGATTTGCAGCACCATTCCGGCCGCGAGCGCCCCCACCCAGAACAGCACACCGCGCCGAGCCCCGAGCCCGACTGCGAGCAGCGTCCCGGCCACCCCCGCGACGACCAACATGAGCACGTAGGGCGCAGCCGAGTAGAAGTCGGACGATGTCATGCCCCGCCCGCTCGTCATGCTCTTCCAGGCATACACATCGAACGAACCGTCACCGGCGGTCAACACCGGCAGCTTGAACACCGCGAGGGTCAACGCCGCCGCCGCAATCAACAGGAACCCGGTGACCCGCCCAACCGTCGGCGTCTTCATGACGCCTTCATTCCGTGTGTAGGCCATACCTTCTCACGCCCTTCCCGAAGCAAAATATGCCCCGCCGCCTCCCAGAACAGCATGTTCTCGTCCCCATCGGTCCGAGCCGTCCGCCGCACCTTGTCGATGACCAAGGTCCGGCTCATCTCTTCCCGACTGGTCCCGAACCAGTACTCCGCCTCTTCCGGCTCGTTGCGCACCTGTCGGTAGTACACAAGCAACGCCATCGCCACCCCTCCCCTCGTAAGACCGCTGCCGACCATAACTGGACGCACGACCTCACGTCACGTCGAGGGACGCGCGGGACTCATCTCACCGGCATAGAGGTTGTCCACTGCCCCTTGTCGTCGCTGACCGTCACCTTCGTGAACATCCCCGATGAGGTCGGATCCGACAGCACGACCCAGGCATGCATGGTCTCGAAGTTTCCAGCGGCACAAGCAGGTTCGCATTTGTTCGCGTGGTACATGCCCTCGCCGACCGCCACATCCGACCCCCAAGCGCGCCACCCGATATCGGTCAGATACTGATGCGACGCCGAGCATCCGGGTTCCAACTTGTCCGGCCTGACCGCCGGCGCGCGGCCCGTGCAATCGATCACCTGGGAATCGCGTGCCGCCGGCCCCGCGCTCGCCTGCGGGCTGCCCATCCCGAACACGACCGCCGAAGCGGCCACCCCGATCCCACCGATCAGCGCCGCACCGCGCACCACCATCCGACTCGTCATCTCCCGATCCCTCCCGTAGCTCCGATCCGGCCCTCCGGCCGCGAACGCTGTCACGGTAGAAATCGAGACTCTTTAACTTCTAACGACCTTCCAACGGCCCAGGTCCGACGAAGATCTGAAGGAGTCGACCTAGCCGGTGCACTTGGTGACGACGATCCTTCCTTGCCCCGGCGCCCCGCCCGAGCTACCCGAAGGCAGGAACGACTGCGAACTCCGCGCCGCCAAGGCATTCAACGCATTCTGCTCGGAATCCGCGACGTTGGCGCCATTACCCCACGCCCGCCAACCGCTGGCCGGATTCTCGGCCATCGACCCGCACCCATTCGAGAATTCGATCCCCACAATGCAATCGGCCCCGCACTCGGCAACGGCAGCCCGATCCGCAAGCTCCTGAGTCGGATAATTGACCGCCGACCCCCACACATTCCGACTGCCCGTCGGCCCGGTCGCCAGCGCTCCATAGAGCGAACCATCCGGCCCGCGTTCGGCATTGGCCGCAGCCGCGAACGAGGTGACGAGCCCAGCAGACGCCACAGCAACCACCGCAGCCTTGATCAGAGCAAACTTCAACAGAACCTCCCCTTGCGAGACCTTCTTCCGACGAAGAAGTCATCATGATCTTGTACAAGGGAAGTCCACATTGTCCAACCCGCCGATCAACGTTGTCCGCTACCGCGGCCTCGCTCGATGAGGGCGTACAGCAGATTGAAGTTGGTCAGCGAGCTGATAGGGCTCACGATCGGCGGACGCTTGGCCGCGGTCTTGATTCGCAGTCTGCCCTCGGCGACATCGACATCGGTGATTTCGGTCCAGCGCACCAGGGTGCCGTAACCGCTTACGCCAGTTGGGCTCAGCGTGATCGAACCGAACTCCACCGGACTTCCCGATCCCAACGTTGCCAGCGCGGTTGGCATTTGGTGGGCGGCGACACCCTCCTGGATCCGTGGCCCCCACTCCTGTGCGTTGATGATTCCTTCGCGCAGGCGCAAAGCCTGACCGTCGAGATCACGGATCTGGTAGGCGTGCGTCACCCGAGTGGTGACCCCATTCCTGCGATGGTCGACCAGGTCCTGGATCACGCTGGTCGAGTCGTACCGAACCACGCGCAATCGTTCCTTGGACTTGAAGATCAGCCCGTGCTCGAAGAGTTCCAACCATTTACCGGAATTCTGCTGCCCAGTGTAGAGTCCGCGAACGGTCGAGAACAGCGCTGCCAACCCGGTGATCAGCGCGAAATAGACTGCCGCCTCCAATATTTCAACCTGTACCGCATACCCGAGCACGGTCACCGCGACCAGAACGACGAACGCGATCCCCAGTTTCCCGATCGCTCGCCAGTTCGTCCGCACTGCCTCATATGTTTTCACGTGCCGACCCAACCCCGCCCGGGCGGCAGCCTCCGAAATCCGCTGCACGTCATCGATTTGCACAGTCGACTGATCCAAGATTCCCCCTGTGGTCGAGCGTCCATCACGATCGCCCAGCAGCCTAGTTGCGCCCCGACCCCGATGCCGCTCGGGTAGCTAAGATCGTCTTCATCATGCCGGGGGTGGAAGCGCAGATGACAATCGTTTCGTGGCAGTGGCCCCTGGTCTTCGGCGTCGTGCTGGTCCGTTTTCTCGCCCCTGGCTGGCTGATCGTGCTCTCTCTGTGGACCCTAGGCATACCGATCTTCGCGGTCTGCGCCCCACTCCTGCTTGCCGCGTATCTCTCCACCCCTGACCAGCATTCACAACTCCAGCTGGCAGACCTCTTCATCGTGCTCGCCGCTCTCACCATTCCCGACGGCGGTGACAACAGCGGCTACCAGATTCCGCTGTTGACTTTGGTGAAGGGCAACCCCGAGATCGACGAGGAGAACCTGATAGGCAAAGCCCTGGTCTGGGTGGGCGTATTCAGCGTCTTGGGCTACACCGTCATGCTCGTCGTAATGTGGTTGCGGATCGGCGAGCAACATGGCTGGATAACAACAGGATTCACCAGCTGACAACGGTCATGACCAGCCGAGTGATCGGGGCAGGAATCGGCTCACAGTAAACTGTGAGACCGGTCGGACCGTTCTCGCAAAGGTTGGAACCTCGCGTCGATGCGTGTGGGCTTCATCAAGGGAGTCGGCGACAAATTCGGCCAGACCATCCAGGACCTGGGTGACAAACTCGCCAAGGTTGAGGCCGACCTGTCCAATATCGCCGACCAGGACACGCGCAAGGGCGCGCAGATCGACCAGAAGACCGGTACACCAATGCAATTGGTGATCACCGGCGACCCGGATACGCAGGCGGCCAAGGACGCTTTGGCCGCCGAACAGGACTACAACCAGGTCTACGCCGAGGCAATGCAAACCGTCGACGGCCTGCGGCTCGCGGCCGCCGCCACGCTGGAAGGCATCGCCACCAGCTTGGCACCCAGCGACGACGGGAACGAGCCGCACTGGGACCAGGCGACTACGATGGCCGACTATCTCAAAGGCCTCTGCGTCATCCCGAACGCGAAGAACAAGGAGCTCGCCGCGAAGCTCCCCGGCGAAATCAAGAACCTCCGCAACGAGTTCCGCGATGCGCGCAAGGAACTCAAGGACGCCAAGGCGGCCTATGCGGACAAGGGACTCAAGATTCCCAAGGACGACCCCGCCCGTATCAACCACTCAGAGGCCTACAACGACCTGAAGAGCGTCGAGAGCCAACTGGCCGACGTTGAAGCCGGCAAGGGGGAGAAGCCGTTCATAGAGATCCTCAACGCCAATATCGGCGACCTCGCGAAGGTTGCGCCGAGTATCGATGCCCTGCCCAAGGGGCTGAAGTTCCTCAAAGAAATCCCGGTCGTGGACATCGCCGCCGCCAGTGTGATCACCGCCTTCCAATCCGTCGACGACACGCAGAAAGGTTGGTCACCCACGACAGCTGTGGTGGCCGACGGCGGTAGCCGAGGCTCTCGGCCTGCTCGCCGGAGCCGGTGTCGTCGTCGGCGCGGCCGCGTTGCCGGTTGAAGTACCGGTAGCCGCGGTGGGAGCTGCTGCGGGTCTGGTCGTCTGGGGTGTCGGAGACATTGTGTGCGCGGGTGTCCACGAACATTGGTCCGAAGACGTCCACAACAATGGAGTTGTGGTGGGTGTCCTAGATGGCACCGGTCACATGTTTTCCAGCGGGGTCAAGCAGATCGGAGACAATGCCGTGGGTGCGGGCAAAACGATCGGAAACGCAGCGGTAAGCGTATGGCACAGCGTCACGAGCCTCTTCTGATGACGCGCCCCACGCCGCAACCCGTTTCGGGCCCCCCGATCCCGCACCTCCGCTATTTCGGAACATCCTGGTACGACCGCGATTTCCGATACTGGCGTCTGCGCGCGTACATGTCCGCAATCGCCATCGTCGGCCTCGCGCTGATCCTCATCCTGGTCGCCCTCGCGATCGTGGTCATCTTCTCCGCCGCGAGCTCCTGGCCGATACGGAGCGTTCTTCTCGCTCTCGGCGCCCTGGCGATTGCGTGGAGTTGTTACTCGGCATACCGCACCCTCAAACGGGCGCCGGAAGACCGTGCGCAAGATAAACCATTCGGGTTTCCGAAGACCTCACGCGCCAAGAAATCCCGCGCAGGCGGCGCGGGAATGGGTTTGGGAACCGCTGCGTCGGGCGGCGTCGGACCAGCAGGCGGCCTGCTCGCTCTCGGCGGTCTGTTCGTGGTGGGCCAAGCAATCGGCTTCGTCCTGGTGACCTTCCAGCGCTACCTCAACGAAGAAGAATGGCAAGCCGCACAAGCGGTCAAGGCCTGGGAACGTGCGAACAACACAGCATCTCGGCGACCGTGAAGTGCCGTCTGTATCGCGCCGCCGACTGAGATGTCTGCCAGCTGTAGCCATCGTCGTCGTAATGATCGCGGCCTCAGCATTTCTCCCGAAACTACTGGACACGATCGACGCCGCCGACCCGCCGGCCGCGGCCCCGGCCGACTTGTGCGCAGCGCTAGGCCAAGCCCTGTTCGAGCGATTGGTCCCCTACGGCGTGCCTCAAACCCAGACGATCTATTCCACCGGCCCGGACGCGGCCTGCGACCACCGCACTCCCAACAACCGCCAGGCCGATCCTGATGCGTACGGCTCCCTGCACGTACGTCTGCTGCGCTACAGCCGAGTCGGCTGGCACTCGCCTTCCGGCCGTGCCTCCCACGCCTTCGCTGAATCCTGCGACAATTCGGCGATCGGCGGGTCCTTTCAACACACCTCGGGTATTGCGGACGAGGCGTGCGTCGCTTACCAGGAAGAGAGCGATTCCGGATCCGGCTCGGCGATTGTTCGCAGAGGCGCGGACCTGTTCTGGGTGGACAATCAAACGCACCTGGGCACCGTCGATTCGGCAAGGCGAGCGGTCGCCGACGTGGTCTCGGCGTTCCTCGCCGCTGTCCCGTAGTCGGCTACAGCCACACCGGTCGCTCCGAACGCCACCGGGATGAACCGGTGGCGTTCGAGAGCTTCAGTCAGTGCATTTGGTGACCGAGATTCGTCCCTGTCCCGGTGCGCCGCCGGAGCTGCCGGAGGGCAGCGGCGACTGTGCGCTTCGGGCGTACAACGTGTTCTGCTCGGACTCGGCGCGGTTGGCGCCCGAACCCCAGGCGCGCCAGCCACTGCTCGGATTCTCGGCCATGGAGCCGCAACCGTTCGAGAACTCGATCCCCACAATGCAATCGGCACCGCATTCGGCAACCGCAGCCCGATCCGCGAGCTGCTGGGTCGGATAATTCACCGCCGAGCCCAGATGTTGCGACTGCCCGCTATCGCATCTCGCTGTTGACTTTGTCCAAGGGCAACCCCGAAATCGACGAGGAGAACCCGATCGGCAGAACCCTGGTCTGGATCGGTGTATCCAGCGTCCTGGGATACATCGTCACCCTCGTCGTCATCTGGTTGCGGATCGGCGAGCAACATGGCTGGATATCGACAGTGTAGATCTCGGTTCACAGCAAACTGTAAGGTTGGCGGGAGCGGTCATCCGTCCGAGCTCGGCACGGGGGAGCCTCGTGCCGCTGATCGATTGGGATGTTCAGTCGTCTGCTGATGATTCTCCGTGCGGCAGAACGAATCTCATCATGCGGGCGTGGTCACGGCACTGGCAAAGGGTCTGCACTGCAGTCGGATCGGCAGTCACTTCGGCGAATCCGCATCCCTGCGAACCTGCTGCCACGGCCCCGACCGAGGTTCCTGACTTGTGCTAGCGTCCGGAAGCATGACCGGAACTGGTGGGGGACCGACTCTGTCGGTAGTTCCCGATGATGTACAGGCGGTAGGCAAATACGCCTATGACCTCGCCGAGAGCCTACGTAAAGCTTTGAATACGATGGCCGGCGAGGTGGATGAATTCATCGGTAAGGGGTGGACTGGTACGGCAGCGGATGGATTCTCTTCCGGCTGGAATGAATGCAGTGACGGTGGCCACCGTATCATCGACGCTCTCACTGCCATGGCTCAAGCGCTGGGTATCACTGCCGACACTTATCGCGGTACCGATAGTCGATCTGCGGCCGAACTGACGAATCTGAATCTGTCATGAGTGGAGAATTCAGCGTCAACCTCGACCACCTCGACTACATTGTCACCCAGTTGGAGGGGCTGGCGAGTAACCTCACCACGCACCTGACCGATCTGGACAAACAAGTCGCGACCCTGCACTCCGGTTCCTGGGAAAGTGAAGCTGCCGATGCGCACCAAACTGCCCATAACAAATGGGCGGTTGCGGCAAAGGAATTCGCCGACGGTGTCAAGGACATGAGCGTCGCTGCCCGTAAAGCGCATCAGGAGTACACCGATGCGGGCACCGCGAATGTCAAAATGGTCAAAGCCTGAGCGCTTCCGAGGATAGAACGTGGTAACAGTAAACCCGAGTACCTATTACACCGCTGGCAAGGATCTGGCCGAGATCGGGAACGCCGTTGCCACCGCTGTTAAACAGACCTTGGCCCCCGAGGTCAGCGGTATCGAGAATGTGAAGACAAAAGGCATGGGCGGCAACCATCCGCAAGCCCTGGCATGGAACACACGGTACAAGCAGTCGAGCGATGATCTGTACACCCTCGCCGCTGCGGTCTCTGATGCCGCCCAGCGATTCGCCGACATTCTGAACGTGTGCGGATACAACTGGGACACCTCCAACTACAACGCGAACCCGAAGTCGGACAAAGGCACTGCGCCGACGAAGCCGACGCTGGCGGCGAATCCGCTGTTCGGAGACAAGGACGTGCCCAAGACTCCTGATCCCACCAACGACAACGGCGACGGGCTGACATTCAGCGGAGGCGCTCCGAAGTGGTCTGGCACATTGATATCCGCACTTAAAGCGCGGAATGTGACCTTCCCCAATGGTGATACCGACCTGCTGGCGGCAGCGGCGAAGGGCTGGCAGGCATTCGCGGCGAGCGACGCGGTGACAGGCTCGTCTGCCAAGCTGGGGCAGATCGCCGACTCGTTCGCGAGCGTCGACGCGCCTGAGAAGGACGACATCGTCCAAACCCTCCACACCTTGCAACAGGGCGCACAGCGAATCGCGGCGGCGGCGAAGGGAATCGCGACGGCGGTCGGGAACCATCACGACCAACTCACGACCCTGCGCGACGGTGTCGACAAGGAAGCCCCGAAGGCCCTGCCCGACTTGCTCGCGACCGCGGTCAGTATGGGAACCAATGTCAACATCTCGGCGCTCGACGGCGCACAACCGGATGTCATCAACAGTGCCGCAGACGATTTCACCGCGATCTGGAATCGTAGTGGTCTGCCGGGCGTGTGGGCCGCGGCGTTCGAGGGCTGCGACAACCTAGGCTCGATATCCGATATTGCGGGCATCGCGACTCTAGCCGTTCCTAAAGAATCGGGTAACGCGGCCGACAATCAGTCGGTGGCTGCCGCGATCGATGCGACGACCGTCGTCAGCACCGTCGACGGGGTGGACGACAAGGGCCAACCCACGAAGACCATCACCATGAAGGACGGTTCCAAGACGGTGGCTACTCAGACCACCACAACCGACCCCGACAACCCCGGTTCAGCGGCACAGCCGACCGTGAAATACGACCAGTACGACAAAAACGGGAAGCTCCTGTCGACAACGGTCAGCTACAAAGGGACGTCGGGTGAGACACGTCAGCTCACAACCCTGTACAAGGACGGCGCCGGCAGCGATCAAACGAAGGTGCTGAAAATTGCCGGTGTGAACAGTGATGATCCTGGTACTACGATCATCACCTTGCCCGACGGGCGGAGCGCATCCGGTCCCTACGAGTGGTTCTCCCATCCCAACCTGGATGGTGTCGGTGGCGCGGCGTCGGCAGCCGACAAGTTCGCCGACCTCAAGTTGAGTAAGCTGCCAACCACCGACATCATGTCCGAATCCGAGAAGGGCCTGCGAGACATCAAGGCAGGATCCAGTTTCATCGGCCCTGGTGCGACTGTTGCCGCAGGCGTATTGGACGTCATGAGTGGAAACGCCAGTCCCCTGCAAGCCGCCGGCTCGACGGTAGCCCAAATTGGCGCGGGCGACATCGGCGCGGACGTCGGAGGAACCCTCGGTGCTCTCGTTCCAGGCGCGGAGCCGATCACAATACCCGCGGGGGCCGCACTCGGAGCGATTGCCGGTGGCGAGATCGGTGGCTGGCTGTTCGACAAAGCATGGAAGCTGGGTGACTGATGAGTGTTGTACGCATTCCCGCCAACGCGGTGCCGGACGAGTGGAAGATCCGCCTGGACTGGCGGATTGCTGCCGGTACCGTACTTTTCTTCGGCGCCGGCGGCTATTTGGTCGTCGAGGCGGTCGTAGCGCTCACCCAAGCGAGATACCTCAAGGCTGGCCTGTTCGCGCTGTTTGCCGTCACATGCGTGTCTGCCATTGGCGGTTCGCTCGGTTTCTATCGGCGACGTCGGGTGGGTCGTTCCAGCGGCGTCACGCGGACGAAGGCAGACCCCGCCAGCATTACGTTCAGGTTTGCGCGACCTATCTGGTCGACCTTCGTTTTCCTCGCGAGCTTCGCTGCCTCTGCGGGGTGGTGGGGTGTCCTCAGACTGGAAAACAAGGTCCCGTGGGTCGATTCCGCGACGCTGGCGCGGTCACCTGTGTTCGGTATCGTGCTGTTGGGATTCGCCATTTTCGCGGCGGCCGCCGGTGTCGAGTTTCTTCGGGGCGGTTTCGCGACCGCACGCATCACATTGTCGGAGACGGGCATTCGTCATCGCTCAACCACGGTCGAAACATTCTTCCCGTGGGCGGCAGTCGAAGCGATCAACGCCTCCTCGACCGCCATCTCAACAGGCAGGAAATCGCCCGTAACAGTGCCGACTGTCGCGATCACCTACAACCCTGCCGCCGGAGTGGCCCGCCGGCATCACGGCTTATTCGGCCCGTTCGGCACGGAGCGCCCGGCAAAGCTCGAGAACGGGCTCGAAGTGTGGACTCTTCGTCCCGAGTCATTTGAAATCGGCGCTCCTCGACTGTATTCCGCGTTGCGCTTCTACCTCGGGCATCCCAAGATGCGCGCCGAACTCGGCGCCGATTCGAGCATCCGCAGGATCATCGCCGGGGACTTCACGCCGGCGACGCTTTGACTCAGGCGACCGAAAATCCAGAGCTCCGCGAAGAGCTCGGCACCGAGGCAAGTCGACAGCGAGTCATCGAAGCATGATCGCCGTCGGCGAAGTACGTTGTATGAACAGGGGAATGAGTTGAGTACCGATCGGGAGCGGATTGCCGCGCGCAACGCCCGCTTGCAAGAGGCGATCATGCAGGTGCGCGGTAAAGTCGCATCGGCTGGCGGCACGGTTGCCGTCGAAACCGATAGAAACGGAACGATCACTGATCTCCGGATTTCGCAGGCTGCGATGTCTGCCAATCCAGATCAACTGGCGCAAGTCATCGCTCAGTGCCACGAAGCGGCGCGGCTGCAGGCACAGGACAAAGCCACCGAACTCTACACAGACCAGCTGGACGCGCCTGAACTCCCGAATCCGACCGCTTCACCCGGTCCGCAGGACTCACCCACTCCGCCGGATTGGGAGGAACTTGCGCCGCCGATGCGTATCACACATACCTTGTGACCACCTCCTGCTCGGCCGCTGAGCGGCTGGATGGCAAGTCTGTACCGATGACCCGGCTATCGGCCGGTCCAGGGGGTGGGGAGAAGTGTGAGACTCGAAGCAACCCCTTCGATACGCATCGCCGATCGGGAGCGCAGGGACTGGGCTCCGATCTGGCGATGTCAGAGCGTATAGGTGATGCGGAGCGGGGTGGGCTCCTCCCACTCTTCCGGGTTGGGTGCCGACCGCGAGTCAGGCGAGGGCCTCCGCGGCAAATGCTCGCGCGATCTATGCAATTGGGTGGTTGCCCCTGTGGCCCGGTTGTCGGCTCGGATGCTTGGCATGAACCAATCCTCGGCTGTACTGAGTGTCTCTGCATCGAGCGTTGAGAACTTGGCGCCGTGCACCTCATACGCCGCACGCTGCGCTGCCTCGGTTATGGCAGCCGCCAGGCTGTTGATCCTTTTGGCGCGGAACGCTTCTCGCGAAATCCGAACTTCGGTGACGGAACCGCGAATGCTCATCACGAGCTGGACGGAACTGTCGTTCGACGCCGCCTCCACAGTCTCGTTCTGCCGACGAGGTTCTGGTTTGGGCAATCGTATGCCCATGATGTCGAGCATCTGTCGGACATCGGATCCTGCTGTCGCCGATACTTCCATGCGCACCGCATTTGCCTGTCCAACCGCCCGGTTGATCGCCTGGACAACGGAACGGCCAAGATATTCTGGGTGGCTGTTTTCGAATGTCTCCGGTGCCAGTCTGACTTTTTGTACAATGCCCGCCAGGTTTACGGCAACCCCAACCAGCCCATCGGACGACCAACCGGGTGTTTTTTCAACCTTCAGCCGCCGCGCGGATTCCTCCAGTTCGCGAACTTTCCTTTGGATACCGGTTACAACGCCATCCAATTCTGCCTGTGAGACCAAATAGAATTCATCATAGTAGGTCGACATAGGAGATTTTCATCCCTCGAAATTTGGTAGACGACGACATGTGGACATCAGTAGCCGTCCCCGCCCTCCTCTGCCACTATCAGCTCATAGCAGGAAATCATCAACATTCTGCTGACGCGGTGGTCGTAGACCTTGAAATGAAGGTCAGTCGACGGACCGGGCTTCTTGAAGACTTCGAACCCTGGGCTGTCGGCGCTTTCGAAGCGAATGCGAAAAGGTAGCATCCAGTTAACAAACTGTATGGTTTCGAGGAGCATGCTGCCGGGGGTATTGGCTAACTTCGCGCCGACGTCGACCCGGCGTCCAATCAGGACACCCAGACCCTCCTGGTTGAATTCTCGAATATATGCCAGACTGCCACGACGCGCCTTTTTGGAGATTATATGACCTAGGTACTCGCCATCGGCGGAGTAGGCGGATTTACGATTGCATCGGCCTATCTTTACATCAAACTTTGGACCGACGTACACCCCTTCGCCTTGCAGCAGCGCAATAGCCTGACCTGTTTGAGTCGAGACAACTTCGCACCTTCGTCGCCGAGTGCTAGTAACTATCGAAAACTCCATAAGGTTCTCAAAAGTCTCAACCACAGATACCTGCCATCTCAAAGAATTCACGTCATTTTGAATAGGAATACGATCGGTCACTGGGGAAGCATCTTGACCCGCGCCATTCCTAGGGCCGGGTTCCATCCCGGCTTGCTCTCGGGGCTCACTACCGATTGCGAGAACCAGTCCGAAATGCTCTGACTGCCGGGGGCGAAAAACTCCTGTACATTGTAGGCGACCGGATCCAGGGCCTTGGAAATCTCATCGATCTTTGTCGATATGTTTGTGAATATGCCAACGATCCTGGCGACGTCGTTGACGATTGTATTCACCTTCTTGTAGATGTCAATAATATCCCACAGGGCGAAGCCTACGGCGACAACATCCGCGACGGGGTCCTCGGGGCCGCCGCCCACTACCTCAATTGCCGCCATTTTGGCGGCCATCTTCTCAACTTTGTCTTTCAATAGGTCAAGTGCTTTGTTGATCAACGCGTCGATTGCGGTTACGGCTGATCTGACGAGCATTAGTATAGCGTGATATCCTACGTCGCATGCGTCGGCCACCACCCTTGCGTAATCGCCAATTCCTCCGATGCCCTGAGACCATTTGAACATGTACGAATCAAAGGCCTCGCCGCCCTCGCCCTCCCACTCTCCTCCTAGCTTCCACAAGCCTTTGGTCAGGTTCGCTGAAACGGTGTAGCATCCGTCACTCAGCGTCTTGTAGGCCTCGTGTAGATAGCTGAGTCTGCCCCAATCGCCGGCCAGCGGCTCAAATAGTTGACTGATAAGGCTATGTCCTGTGACAAATCGATATATCTTATCGATCGCAGTCAACTCGTGACTTACCGGACCCTTTGCGCCTTTAACGCCCTTGTATTGGTTATGATAGGCGGATAGGTCTTTGGACATGCGCAGAGCGCCTTCCTGGTACTCGGTGTCCACATTCGGGGTCTTTAGAATCACGTTGTCGTCGTCGAATGTTCCGATCAAATCGTGTTGGGTAATAGTGGAGATATCCGGGATTCCGGCGAGCTTTCCTCCGAAGATAGATGTGAAGGCTGCTGTGTTGTCCGTTTCGGTATTCTGGAATGTTCGGCTCGCGTCGTACATCTTTCCTTGGATCGTATCCATTCCCTTTCGGCAGTCCTTCAGCTTCCCGCCGATGAAATCCGAAGCAGCCTCCACCTTCTTTACCAACGGTTTTGTGAGGCCCTCCAGCCCGTCGGTCTTCCGGCATTCGTTACCCGCCCAGTCGACCATCAAATCGAAGTGCGAACTCTGAGCTAAAACCAGGGCATTGAATTGCGTGAAATCCTCTGTGGGTGGAACGCGCACAACGGGTGTCAAAGCTCTATGTCCTTCTCGACCACGGGATATGAACGGTCACGGATTAATTGAGGGGAATAAGCTGAAAGTCGCACTAACGCAATCGGGACCTGCCGGATGATTCGACCCGACATCACTACTCCACCCCCCTGTGTGACCGTCAGTAAATTGGGTAACAGTCGCGCGGTGACTGTACCTAATCCCTTGGGGGCGGACAAGTTTGAGATATCGGTACCGTGAAGCTCTACGGTCGGGTGGGCCCTCGCGGCCAGCCCGGCTGGAAACCTCGTGGTACGGTCGGGCGACGCCGGCGCTGGGGGCCGGGCGGGGCGGTGCAGCTGAGGTCGTGATGACGTTGGATCGCAACGTGGTTGGGCGTGGAGGGAGAACGTCTTATGGCCGATGATGACTTCAGTGGTCTCAGAAGTGATGGCCGGAAGGGCGTTTACTTCGATTCCGGGGCTGCGCAGACGATGGCGCAGCAGGCCGCGGATATGTTGACGGTGGTGCAGGCGGCGTTCGCGTTGGTGCAGCCGGAGAAGGATCTGCCGGCGTTCAACCAGCGGGCCTCTGGGGCGAAGCTCGCGGAGCGGTTCAATGAGGCCACGAAGAGTTTGAGTGGCACTGTTGCGAAGGATCACGTCGAGGTTCTCACCAGTATGGGTGAGGCGTTCGTGGCCGCAAACAAGGAGTACGCGCAAGCTGATCAGACGTCGGCCGTGAACTTCGATCAGAACGTCCAGGCGAAATTCCAAGGCCTGCAAACGAATACCGGTCAGCCAGGGTTGGCTGTGTCGGGACTGGCTGCGCTGACGCAGCACGTGGATGCCGTCAGTCTGCCGGGGTGGGGGCAGTCTGGTCGGGGGAACGTCTACGAGTGGTCGGGGACGTCGAAGGACGACTACTCCAACAAGCTGCAGACCACGGAGCAGGCGAGTCAGCTGAGTGCACTGGCGCACGGTGCGGGGATCAAGCTGAGTGGCGATGAGATCGTGGGTGAGCCGGGGAGTCAGTACGGCTGGGACGACTTCCATAATCACTGGCAGTACATTCACGATTCGACGATTCTGAGTGACCTGGCCGGCCATGCGCAGGATTGGAAGACTGCCGCCGCCTACATCAAGAGTCAGGCGGCTACCTTCGCCGCGGCCAAGGACAAGTATCTGAAGACCTACCAGGGCATCGAGGCGACCGGGGACACGGTGTGGGCTTCGGACTCCGCTAAGCAGGCCCGGGACGGGATCGGGCACTACCTCGACAACGTGAAGACCCTCACCGACTCGATGGAGTTGATGAGCGCGAATCTCGCGTTCGCGGAGGGTTGGCTGAAGAAGCTGCAGAATTTCTTGCCGTCCAAGAGCATTGCGCAGACCACTCAGCTTGTCGCGGCCGGTAGGGCTGCTGTCGAGATGCCGATTTCGCAGAGCGCGGTCGACGAGGCGATGGACGAGATGCGGCAGGCATGGGACGAGTGGTACGGCAATGGGGTCAAGGACTCCAGCAAGGCCGTGCCCGAGATTCCCGATCCCAAAGCGGCGGTGGCCGTCACGCCGGTGAAGTCGGATACCCCACAGCAAGACGGAAATACGCCGCAGGACACGGGCACCCCGAAGCCGACGGATTCGAAGAAGACCGAGACAACGCAGGTCGACAGCCCTACCCAGACGACCGAGACCAAGCCCACCGATACCAATACGCCCACCGACACCAAAACCACGGATACGACCAAGACGAATACATCGACAACGACCGACAGCACTCTTCAGTCCCTGATCTCTCAGGCCGGCACGATTCTGCAGTCGGGCATTACAGCAGTGGAGCAGGGCGTCGAGAAGGTCGCGTCCGCGATTCAGCAGGGTCTGCAGACCACCCAGACGACCACCAAGACCACCGAGCCGACCGATCAGCTGACCAAGCAGTTGCAGGACATGGGCTTGATCCCGAGTGGCGACAGCCCGACCGGCGGTAGTCCGACGACGCCCACCGGCGTGGGCTCACCCGAGACGCCGAAGACGGAGCCGGCGCCCTATTCCGCAACTCCGGCAACGGAAACGGAAGAAGAGACGGCCACGGTAACGCGCGCCGGACTGGCGACCACGTCCGCTACCTCTTCCGGTATGACCGGCGGAATGCCAGGCACGCCAGGGGCCGGAGCGCAGGGGCAAGGCAAGGAATACCAGCGCCCGGAGTACCTCAAAGGCCTCGACGAACTGTCGGAAGCTCTCGGTGAGGTTCCGGACGCGGTCATCCCGGTCGCGGAGACGTGACGCGGAGCTGGCGGTTCACCGAGGCCGAGTTCTACACGCTCTGGATGGACCGGACCGGGCAGGCGCCGCCGAAGCCTTTCCTGTTCACCTCGGCCACCCGCACCGTGGATGAATTCGACGCCGAGCAACGCGACGCCCGGGAAGGCCTGGGCCAGAAGGTCGGCGGAGATTTCGAGGTCGTGTTCGACGCCATGGCGAACCCGGATCTGTCCCTGACCGCGTACGGGTGGAATGAGAAGGACCGCTTCGCCACGGACTCCATGATCCGGGCACGCGCCACCCGCAAGGGACCGAACGGCTACCTGATCAGGCAGTTGCCCGGCACGAGCTACTTCCACCGCGGCGGATACGCGGTGACCGAATGCGATCCGATCCGGCTGGCCGACGAAATCGTGAGCGCGCTGCCTCCCGTCGAACGGGGTGGCCTCGGAGATATCGGATTGGCCTCTCGTGAACAGGATCTGGATCACGAGTTCGGTCGTTCGGCTATTGCCGCCGCGCCCGACGCCGAGATATTCAAGACGCGCGAGTTCCTGGCGACGCCCGTCACGACGGCCGGTGAGATCCGTATCGTCCAAGGCCGATCGCTTTTCGGCCCCCGCGGAACCACTTGCCACACGGTCCGATTCCGTGATCTGGAAGGCGATGGCCGATACGTCGTCACGGAGAACCCGGACCGGGCGCTCGCGGTGGACGAGCGGCGATTCATCGCGGTTCTCAACAACTACGTTGCCGCGGTGGTGCGGACGATCAAGGACGAGCGCGGATGATCGGTATGGTTTCGGCAAAAGCGGTTGGTGCGTGGGACAGCTCTGTGATATCCATACGCATAGCTAACTGGGAGGGAGTTCGCGATGAGTGACGTTGAGGCGGTGAGTTCCGGCTCGGCCCAGGGGGATTGGGCCTCCGTGACGGCGGCCACAATTACCGGGTCCATTCGGGTGAAAACAACTCACCAGGGATTGCCATTGGCCGTCAAGGTCGATCCCGACGAGCTTCGCCGGGATCCCGATCACCTCGCGGGCGAATTGCTGAGGCTGTGCCAGCGTGCGGCCAATCGCGCCGGTCTGGAGCTGCGAAAGCAGTTGGAGGACGCCGGACTCGATGCCGCGGGCCTCGCCCGCACCGGCCTGCCCACCGAAGCCGATGTCGCTCGACAGGAGATTGTCGAGGAGCAGGACTACGATACTGAGCCGCAGAGCTGGCTCAGGACGGTGTGAGAGGGGGCAGCGTGGTCTCGTCGATGGATGAGCTGCAGGAGCAGGTTCGGCGGCAGCTGTACCGGTTTCAGGATCTGGCCGAACAGATGGCGGCGGTTCGGGGGCGGGAAACCTCCGAGGACGGTGCTGTCACGGTCGAGGTCGACGGAAACGGTGCGCTCAAGGATCTCCAGTTCACCAGCGCTGTCTCGCGGATGACGCCCGCGGAGTTCGAGCGGACCGTGGTGCACACGTCCGCTCAGGCCGCGCGGCGAGCGTTCGAGCGCCGCGCTGAGATCGTTAACCGCTTCAATGACGAGATGGCCGGGTAACGTCCGGTTTGTTAACACAACCTTGAGTCAGAGTTTGCACCTTGCGGTCTGGCACAGGGAAATTCGCACTTGTAGTCTGAGCAAGATCAAAGGTAGTGGGAGGGACACACCATGGCCGATCACGTAGCGGCGGATTTTCCGCCGATCCTCGCGTACGCCACCGAGAAGGCGGGCATCGCCACCCAGGTCGCGGGGACGGCCGCGGTCGATGTGGGTACCGCACTCGCGCAGGCGGTTCCGGTCTTCGGGCTGATCGGCCAGGAATTCCTGGCGGCCTTCGCCGCCGCGCAGGGCAATTTCCTGATGTCGTCGGTGGAGATCGCGGCCGTGCACGCGGACACCGCGACCACGGCGTACGCGGCCGTCGGCGCTTACGGCACCAATGAAGTGACCTCAGCCGCCAACTTCCTCTCGACGGTGCTGTGACCAGTCCGTCGAACCCGACCGTTCTGGACGAGCTACGCAGCAGTCCGGTCGGTCAGTACCTCGATACGCCGGTCACCGACGTATTGAGCAATCTGGGATTGCCGCAGCTGCCTTCGCTTTCGTCGATCAGCCTGCCGGATCTGTCGGGCATCCAGCTACCCACGCTGCCGACGATCGACCTGACGACTCTGATCCAGCCGGTTGTCAGCCTGCTGCAGTCCTTCGGGACCGGCAGCCTGAGCAACAGCAGTTTCAATCCCGCGACCATTCTGACGTCGCTGGTGAGCGCGCTGACTTCCTCTGCGTCACAGAGCAAGTCGGCGACGAGCACGGTCTCGAACACGTGGACCGGTGACGCCGCCACCGCTGCGCAGGACAAGAGCAAGACGGTCGAGGGGCAGACCGGGGAAGTCGCCGCGCAGGGGACCCAGCAACATGGCATCCTGCTGAGCGCCGAGGCCATCGTCGCTCAGGGCTACGCCGAAATGAGCGCTCTCATCGCGAGATTCGTCGCGCAGGTGAGTGCCGGCATCGCGATGCTGGCCACCCCCGCCGGTATCCCGTGGCTGATCGCCACCGCCACCGACGCGATCAGCGAGGGCTCCGCCATCGCGGCCCAGACCTCGCTCCAGTTGGCGGGCAGCACCGCCGAGATCGCCGCAGCCGGAACGAAGATCCTGATCGCGGGCGCGCCGATCGCCTCCAACCTCGCCGACCTGGCGAACATGGTGGGCACCGCGCTGCAGCCGATCACCAGCGTCGCGCCCACCGTGGCGAGCAATGTGGCCTCGAAGGCGTCCTCGGTCGCCTCCACCGTCGGCAGCGATATCAGCTCGGCGCTGAGCAACAGCAACACCAATACGAACACCAACACCAATACCAATACGAACAACAAGACGACCACGCCGACGGACACCACCACCAAGACCGACGACGAGAAGAAGACCGATCTCGACACCTCGAAGGTCGACGGTGGCGGCGGCAGTCCGCTCAGCACCCTCTTCGGCGGCGGTACACCCAGCACCACGACGCCGACGAACACACTGGGCGCCAACAAGATCCCGACCGGTGAGGTCACGGCGACCGGATCTCCCAAGACCAGCACGACGACCGAGACCGCAGCCCGCACCACGACCACCACTTCCTCGCCCGGCATGGGCGGGGCCGCGGGTGCCGCGGGCCGGGCCGGTGCTGCCGACGAGGAGTCGAACTCGGACCGTTCCGGTCTGGTCACCGGAGTCAACGGCGACGAGGTGGTCGGAACCATCGAGGGTGTGGTCCTGCCGGTGGTCGGCGCCATCGAGGCCATCGACGAGCCGCCGGACAAGGCGCTCACTCTCTGAAAAGATTTGCCAGGGGTAATAGGAGGAATGGCATGAGCACCAACGCATTCGACGGTCTGCGCTTCGACGCCTCGACCGCACGCGACGCCGCGGCCCAGCTGGACGCGCTGGCCGACCGTGTCGCGGCCGGACTGGATGTCGAGCAGGTCAAGCTCGACTTCGCGCCCGCCGGCGCCGACGAGGTGTCGGTGCGTGCCGCGCAGACCCTCGGCGCGGTGGCGACCTCGTTCGTCACCTCCGGCGGTGACGGCGTCACCGAGCTGCGCAACCTGGCCGCGGAATTGCGCAGCCAGTTCGATGCCTTCGGTCAGGTCGAGGAGCAGTCCGTCCTCGGCTTCGCGGGCTGAGCGGAGACCATCTCCGATGCTGGAACCGACGAAACCCGGCTTCACCGAGACGGTTTGGGAATCCCGACCGCCCGAGCAGCTGGCGCGTGACCTGGTGACGGGTGCCGGTGCGGTACCCGCCGCCGAGGCGGGTCTCGCGTGGACGCGCTTGAGCGCGGGTTTCGCGGCCGCCGCCCTGGAGTACGAGCGGATCCTCGTAATCCTGGACAGCGCTTGGGAATCCAAGAACAGCGGACCGTTCATCGAACGCATCAAGGCCCTGCGGGACTGGCTCGGCACCTCCGCCTCGGCCGCGGCCGGAAACGCGGCGCAGGCCGAAGCGCATGCCGCCGCATACGAACTCGCGAAACTGACCATGCCGGATGTCGACGAGGTCGAGAAGCTCAAGGACATCCAGCAGTTGTTCGGGCAACTGGGCCCGGCCATGGGCCCGATCCTCCTGGGCGCGATGGCGGGCACCGACACCGACGTGGAGAAGGCAAAGGCCGAAGCGGCCCGGGTGATGCGCACCTACGAGGCCGCCACCGAAAACCTGGCCAAGCCCTGGGAACACGAGGCGCCGCCGCAGGTGACCGCCGGGCTGACTCCTACCGAGCAACCGGCCGCGCCCGTCGAGACCCCGGAAACGCCGACGGCCATGCCGACCTCGCTACCGACCCTGTCGCTCGATTCGTTCAACCTGCCACCGATGCCGTTGGCCAAGCTACGCACGACGACGACCGTCGCGGCCGAGGAGACGACCACCACGCAACGCGTGGTGACGGAACCGGTCACAGTGCAGCAGACCGGCCAGGCCATGGCGCCCACCGCGGCGGGTACGGGCGGCCAGGACGGCGACGAGGAGCACATCCCACGCGCCGGACTCGTGGGCGCACCCGCCGGCGATCTGGGCCTCACCTCGGGCATGGAGGCCGCCCCCGCCGTGCTCGGCGGCGTCGACCCGTCCGCGCAGCGTGCCCCGGTCGACATCGCCTTCAACGCGGGCAGCACGGGATCCGAAAGTGCCTCCGGTACAGCCGAATCCGGCAGTGGGCAGGCCGCCTCATGACGACGCTGACCAACGACGGTGTGATCGCGCTGGCCGGACACCTAGGTGTACAGACCCTGCCCCTCGTCCTATCCATCGGTCCGCAGCAGGACTCGTACTCGGAATGGGAGCAGGCGCAGGAACTAGCTCGCTCCGACCTACGCGCCCGCCGCATCGTCGACGCCCACGGCGACGTCGACACCGACACTGCCGCAGCATTTTTCACTCTGGCTCAGCCGGATCGTGAACTGGCCATGCGAGTCCACACCGCAGACGGCCCGCTCCGTGTCTGTGTGGCCCGCCGCGGCGAGGATCATGTGGTGGCCACCCGTCGCGGCGACGCCCTCGACATCCACTCCCTGTGGTCCGACGGCTCGGGCGCATCCCTGGCCCGCCCCCTCCTCGACGCGCTGGGCCCCTGCCCTGCCGCCGACCTCACCGCCTTCAGCGCAGAATCGGCAGACCTGGCCGAACGCCTCGACGCCGCAACGACTTCCGCGGACTACGCGAACACCGTCTACAACCTCGGCGTCCCCGACACAGACGCCACCGCCTACGGTCTCGCCCTGTCCACCATCCACGCCTACGCCGAAATCGTGGCCTACGCCTACGCCGACGGCCTCACAGACCGATCGCCCGGAGCCGTCGCGGTCTACGACACCGCACGGGGCCGCATCGTGGCCGCACCGGGGGTCGCCCCGGACCAGACGCTCTGGTCCACGCTGACACCGGGCAGTGATCACCGTATCGCGCAGTCGATTTCAGCACTGATCGACTCGCTGCCTGGGGGGAGGTGGCTGTCGTGAGTCCGGCGTGACCCACCTGCAGCTGATCCACCCCGAACCGGTGATGCGCAACGCATCGCCTATCCATCCCAAGAAAAGGCAAGGTACAGACGATGGTTGCAAATGATGCGGAACTCGCCAAGGCGGCGCAGAGCCACATGGCGGACGTGGTCGCGTCCATCAAGGGCATTCTGAAGAAGATCACCGACGAGGTGGACTCGTCCAAGAGCAGCTTCCAGGGTGAAGCGGCCGGCGCATTCAACACCGCCGCCCAGGCGTGGGATGCGGAGGCCCAGAAGCTGAACGCGGCCATGGACGAGTTCCAGGAGAAGGTCGGCTCGGGCACCAACGTGTTCGAGGACACGGACATCACGAACAAGGACAAGTTCGCTAGCGCTCTGACCAATCTCGGCTAGTAGCGGTTAGCGCCAACACCAACTCTCCATCACCTGCAAAGGACGAAAAATGCTTTACGACAAGGCCGGAATGACCCAGCTGGCGGAACACCTCCGGCAGTACCACAAGGATCTGGTTGCCGTTGCCGGCGACGGTACTGTCGCGATCGACACCTCCAGCGATCTCGGCCAGGCCTACGAGCGCCTGAAGTCGGCTTGGTCCAACCCGGCCAGCGGTGCGGAGAACGGCGCTCTCGAGGCCGTCGTCGCCGCGAAGAACGACTGGGACAAGGCCTACGCTGACAAGTGCCTGTCGACCCTGGACGCTGTGACCTCCGCTGTCGAGAATGCTCTGAACAACGCTCTCTCCGCGGATGCCCGAGTCGGCAACATGTTCAACGGCTAGCGAGTGCATCGGTGCTACCGACGACAGCGCACTTCTCCAGCCAGGAGGAGTGCGCTGTCGTCGGTCCGCCGCCAGTAATCTATCTGCTCAGTAGTTCCCGGTTCGACGGAGGATTTGGTTAGTGCCAGCCCAATTGACCACCCGTGCCCAGGTCAATGGGTACCGCTTCCTGCTGCGTCGGCTCGATCACGCGTTGGTACGCCGCGACGTGAGAATGCTGCACGATCCGATGCGGTCTCAGTTCCGATCGCTCATGGTCGGAGCGGTTCTCGCAGTGCTCGTGGTCGCGGGTGCGGCGATCATGGCCTTCATCCGTCCGCAGGGCTCGATCGGCAACGCGAATATCGTCATGGGCAAGGACAGTGGCGCCCTCTATGTCGTCGTGCGGGACAAGGACGACAAGAACAAGATGACGCTGTATCCGTCCTTGAATCTCGCGTCCGCACGGTTGTTGGCGGGGAAGGACGAGTCGCCGACATCGGTCAAGGACAGCAAGCTCAACTCGGTTCCCCGCGGTCCGATTCGCGGAATCCCCGGTGTCCCAGCCGCTTTGCCCGGCAGTGGCCAGGGCACCAGATCCCAGTGGACGCTGTGTGACAAGGTGCCGTTGTCCGCGTCCGGTGGTTCTCTGTCCTCAACGGGAGCGGAGACGGCAGTCATCGCCGGGAGCGTGGACCTTGGTGACCACGTCAAGGTTGCCGATGCGGGGACCGCGGTTCTGGCGAAGAAGACCGACGATCAGAAGAAGGACCACACCTATCTGATCTACGACGGCAAGATCGCCGAGGTCAACCCGCAGAATGACGTCGCAACGCAGACCGCCCTGTCCTCGGTGCTCGATTTGTCGACCGCGCGACCGATCTCGTCGAACCTGGTTGGAGCGCCGGTCCCGGTTCCTCCTCTGGTTTTGCCCACGATTCCGAACGCCGGCGAGAGCAACGGCCCCGGCCAGCTGAGCAGTGTGAAGGTCGGCAACATCATCCAGGTCGCGGCCATGGACGGCTCGGGTCGGTCGGATCTGTATGTCGTGTTGACCAACGCTATTCAACGCGTTTCGCTGTTCACCGCTCAGTTCATCACGTATGCGAACTCGAAGAATCAAAGCACCGACGGGTTCACCAACGTGACGCCCGCCATGATCGCGGGAATTCCGCAGAAGCACGCGTCCGACAAGAACGATCCGGGACTGCCGATCGACGACTTCCCCAGCGTCGCACCGAAGATCATTTCCGCATCGGAGAATCCGGTCACTTGCGTCACCTGGACGAAGAAGAGCGGTTTCGGCAAGGATCAGTCGGATGCCACTGAAAGCCCCTCTGATTGGGCTACGGTCCAACTGTTGGTCGGCACTCGCTACCCACTCCGCGACTCGCAGACACCGGTCACGCTGGCAACTGCTGACGGCACCGCCGGTGACCGAGTCGACAGGGTCTTCGTCTCACCTACGACCGGAGAGTTCGTGCAGACGACCGGTGTGAAGCCAGGGAGTCAGGAGCGCGACGGCCTGTACTATATCGCTGACAACGGAATCAAGTACAGCATCCCGGATTTCAAGACGGCGGGGATTCTAGGGCTCGATACCAAGCCCCACCTTGCCCCGTATTCGATTGTGAGCGCGCTGATTCCCGGGCCCACCTTGTCCGTGGACGATGCACAGAAGAGCTGGGACACCTTGCCGCCCAAGTGCGACAAGGCATGCGGTTAACGGCGGGTCCGGAGCTACTTCACGCTCTTGCGCAGGATCGGCAGCAGCTTGTCCAGCAGAATCTGTTCGGAATTGTTCGACCACTGACGGATCGCGGTGACCGCGGCAGGGTCATCGAGGACGATCACGGTGGCCTGACTGGCCGCCAAGTTCACCGGAAGGTTCACCAGGCCGCCGCCGCTCGCATCCGTGTCGCTGCGGACCGCGAGCACGTAGCCTGTGGTGATCGGCTTCAGCGCATCGTACTGAGAATTGAAATCCGACGGGATGGGGCGAGGATTCGGCTCGTCCCCCTTGCGGAGGTAGTTCGGACTGTAGGCGAAGCCGAGGTCTTCGAGGAATTTCGACTGAGAGCCCGGCTTCAACTGGACATCCATCTCAGCCTTGTTGCCGCTCTGGCCTGAGACATCCACTATGACAATCGATTTGTCCTTGAATGCAGGATTCTGCGAGCGAGCGATGGCCATCGGATTCTGGGTCGCGAAGGCCGTTGAGCCATCCTGCGTAGCCCAAATGCCCACTCCCGCGGCCAGCGCGATAACTGTTGCGGCGACTCCGCCGATTATCAGGGCGCGTTTACGACCGCCTGGTTTCGCCGACGTGCTCGGTTCCGTTGATGCGGCTGCGGCGAGGGTGGTGGATCGTTCGTGAGGCAGGGTCTGCATCGACAGCCCTGAAACCCCGTACTCGAGCGCGGATTTCAGCGCTGTCGTGAATTCATGACAGGTATCGAACCGATCCGCCGGATCCTTGGCCATAGCGACAGCGAGTACATCGTCCACTGCAGTCGGGAGCGTAGGATCCACAGCCGTGATTCGCGGGGGCGGTTCGCTGAGGTGGCCCATCATCACCACTGCGGGTTGCGTGCCCGGATAGGGATTCTGTCCGGTCAGCAGGCGAAAGAACGAGCATGCGAGGCTATAGATATCAGCGCGATGATCGAGTCTGTGTCCACTCAATTGCTCGGGCGAGGCGTAGGCGATGGTGGCCACGAATCCGCCGGCCTGGGTCAGCTCATTGGTGTCCTCGGTCGACTTCGCAACGCCGAAGTCGGTGAGCAGCACTCGTTCTTCCCCGTTGTCACCCATGGACAGCAGGAAGTTCGCGGGTTTGACGTCCCGGTGCAGCAGACCCCTACGGTGTGCGTGGTCGAGGCCGCGTCCGACCTCGGTGACGATGTGCAATGCGCGCCAAGGGGTGATCGACCGGGGATCTCGCTCGGCGGCCGCCGCCGCGTCGATGCCGTTCACGTACTGCATCGCGATCCAGAGCTGGCCGTTGTCCTCGCCACGATTGTAGATCGAAACGATATTCGGATGATCCAGAGCCGCAGCGAGATTCGCCTCCCGCTCGAACCGGGCCCGATACTCTGTATCCCGGCTGAACTGCGGGCTGAGAACCTTCAGAGCGTCCCACCGCGGTAGCTCGGGATGCTTGGCCAGATACACCGTGCCCATGCCTCCCGCCCCGAGTACGCGCTCGACGCGGTAGCCGCGGATGATGGTGCCCGGTCCGATATTCATCCCGATTCCTCACATGTACTGACTGTTGGCCAGCAGGGCATACTGTGCAGCGGCCGCCTGTTGAGCCTGTATCAGCTGGTCCCCGGCGACGCGGGCGACGTAGCGGTCGTACCGCAATGTGCACACGTAGAAGCCGCCCGTTTTCCCGACGTAATACCCCCACCATGCGTCGCCGATAAGAGTCTTGTTCTCGGTACAGGAGACATCGGGGACATTGGCGGGTGCCTCGACGGATCCGCTTGTGGTGGCGACGATTCCGGACCACAGCTTGGCGGCGGCATTGGCATCACGTGTTCGGAACAGCAGTCCGCCGCTGCTTGCGGTGGAGATTCGATCGACCCCGTTCGCGTCCAGTAGCGGTTTCCAGGTTGCCTGGTCGTCAACCAAGTGCAGGTGGCCTCGGGGCGTATGGATTGCCTCGTGGATAGGTTTGGCCTCGAAGAAGTTCCTGGGGTGCAGCGTTCGACGCAGCATGGCATCAGGGTCGTAGTCTAGTCTGAAGATCTCGTGCGGTGACAAGGCCGGCGCTTGGTCGAGGAGCGGCAATTGCGCTGTCAAGACCTGATCGGTGAGTTCTCGCAGTCCATCGAGATCCGGTTTGGGCTGTGCGACATAGACGTTCACGACGTACTGGCCGTGTGACACCGTGGCGGCCATCGATGGAACACCGGGCCGCCAGTGGGCTTTCGCGCTCGGCTGCTTGCTGAGCGTGACTCGGACATTTTGATCAGCCGCCACTGCGAAGTCGGCGGCCTCCATCTGATCAGCAGCCACCTGTGCGCGCTGTTGATCGGGGAACTGCAACACCGTGACATTGAAGGCGGTGGATTCCGGGTCACCGAGGGCGCCGCCGAACGGATTGAAATTGTCCGTCTGATCGACTTCGCGCGACTTGGGCAGGGCCCGCGTGCTTGCCGCAGCGGAGAAGCCGAACATCATGCCGTTGCTCTTCAACACGGGTTCGACGGCGCCAGCCAGCACTCGTGACGCATGTGCGGAGTCCAACGAATCCATCAGTAGCGCGGTGACATTGTGACTGAACTTCGGGTCGACATCGGCTCCGATGACGACATTGTCCATCAGGCGTGCGAGGGCCATTTCCTTTGCGTCCCTGGCATTGTGCTGATAGGTATAGCGGACATCGAGCGGATCGGTCGAGAAGTTGCCGATGGGCAGCTTTCGGACGTCGATCTCGCCCGCGGCCGGGGTGCCGTTGGTCGTGCCGCCGCACCCGGCAAGCGATGCTGCGGTCAACAGGACGGCGAGTACGCCGAAAACTGCTCTGCCAGTGGATCGGCGGGTTCCGATTTTCTTCACGAGCTCCCCCTACTTGCTGCTGGCCAGGATGGCGTACTGCGCGGAGATCCGTTGATATGCGTCCTGTTGCTGCAAAGACCACACTGTTGCGGAATACCGTCCATATGCCACATAGCAGTGGAACGGCGCCGCATGCTCGTCCGGGCCGTGGTACTTGACGCAGCGAGCCGTCGGGAGTCCCGCAGGTGGGTCGATCAGATGCTGGAACCGCGAAGCGGATACCCCATCGGTGAAGGCCTGGGCGGAAGCATCATCCTTGGTTCGAACGAGGAATCCTGCACCATCAGAGACTCTATCGACCCCCGCCTTATCCATCAGAGCCTTGTAGAAGACGGTGTCTCCCATCCAGTGCATGATCCCGTGCTGGTCAACAGCTCCCGGGAATCCATCGCCTCCCAAGTCACCCGCCGGGCTCGGTAGTGTCAATCTGACCATGCCGTCGGGATCGAGCGGCAGCCCGCTGAGCTTGTCCGGTGGTGTCGGCTGGAAGTTCTTCAGCCGGTCGACTGTCACGTCAATGGCCTTGTCGGTCAATGCCAGCGGTGCAGGCTCTGGCGTGACGCCGAAGTCCTGCTCGACGGCGAAGTTCTCGACCTGATCAATCATGGTGAAAACAACGAACTTCCCAGAGGGATACCAGGAACCGAGTCGCCGTTCGGTAGGCGCCCAAATGATCTGTGCCGTTGGGTGCTGGTTCGACTGGAGGGTCTCGATCTCCTCGCTCTGCAGCACAAAGCCCGGGCCTGCCTTCAGCACGAAGCCGCTGTGGGCGAGCGCGGTCGCTGCCGCTGTCGCATTGGCCTCGCTGTCGAAGATCATGACGGCGTTCGTCAGCGTGTAGCCGAGCGAGGCGTCCTCCGAGGGGCGCGCACTCGTGGCGAACCCTGCCACGAACCCGCGTGCATCATCGGCGAAATGGTCGACATTGAGGGACTTGTTGAACGAATTCGCCTCGGTAAACGCGTGCGTGCCGGACCCGTTGTGCACGAGCACCGGATCGATGTCGGATCCGAGTGGAAGGATGTTTCCGAGCCGCAGTGCCTCGAGCATCCGCCCCTGCTTCGCCGGATCCGAGATGGTCGGATCCTTGGGTTTGGTCGGATAGCTACCGGTATCGAGCTTGCCGAGATCGACCGTCTTGTCCTCGGCCGCGTGGGATTGCGACCCACACCCGGCGTTTGCCAGCACTGTGACCGCCAGTACCGCGGCCGTCGCCGCGCGCACTCCGATGTGGGCCGACCGTAGTCGGCCAACGCCATGACGCATGTCGAACATCCCCCCGCCGATACCGAATTGCCGGTTATGCCTTGCTTCTCGTGGGCAGAGTGTACTGGGAGGCGAGGATGTGAGGCGCATCATGCCAATCCGCTGCGGTCCTTCTCACATCCACTGGCTGTTGGCGAGCAAGGCGTACTGTGCGGCCGCCTTTTGCTGCGCGTCGATCAGCTGGCCGCTGGCCACACGGGCGACGTAGCGGTCGTAGTGCAGGGTGCAGATGTATCTGCCCGAGTCGTTCCATGCGTTGTCGAAGTCCCAGGAATGGGGTTTGGGGTTCGGGTTTTCGACGCAAGCCACGTCCGGAACCCCGGCGGGGGATTCGACGGATCCTTTGTCGAGCTTGGTGATTCCCGACCACAGGGTGGTCGCAGACCCGGTGTCGCGCGCCCGGAACAGGAGTGCGCCCTTTTTGGTGGTCGAGACCCGGTCGACGCCGCTGTCGTCCATGAGACGCTTCATGGTTGCCTGATCCTCTACGTAGTGCAGGTAACCACGCGCGGCGTGCGTGATTTCGGTGACCGCGTCGAGGCTCAGGTAGGTGGCGGGGTGCAGGGTTCGCAACAGCATGGCGTCGGGGTCGTAGTCGAGATGGAAGATCTGCCGCTCGGATAGGGGCGGAGTCCGGTCGAGGAGCGGCAGTTGCGCGGCGAAGATCTGCTCGGTGAGTTGCCGGAGCCCGTCCAGGTCTGGCTTGGGCAGTTCGACGTAGACGTTCACAACGTAGTCGCCGTACGCCAGCGTGGCGGCCAAGGACGGAATGCCCGGCCGCCAATGTGCTTTCGCGTCCTGCTGCTTGTCCAGAGCGACACGGACGTTCTGGTCGGGCGCGACGGCGAAATCGGCGGCCTCCGACTGTTCCGCCGCCGCCCGCGCCCGCTGGGAGTCGGGAAACTGCAGGACGGTGACGTTGAAGGAGGTGGCATCCGGGCTGGTGTGGTGTCCACCGAACGGCTCGTAATTGTTGGTGACGTACTCACTGGTGTCGATCGGAAGCAACGTATCGGTGCTCGCGGATGCGCTGTAGCCGAATTTCATCCCGTTGTCCCTGAGCGCCGGTTGAACGGCGGCGGCGAGCACATTTGTCGCGCTGCCCGTGTTGAGAAATGCTTTTGCCAGACTGTTGTGAGCGAACTTCGGATCGATGTCGACCCCGGTGACGACAGCATCGGCCAACCGTGCCATGGCGAGTCGATACCCGTCGTTGGTCGAGTGCAGATACTCGACCCGGAGATCGAGCGGCTCGATCGGATAGTTGCCAACCGGCAGTTGCCGGACATCGACCTCACCGGCCGCCGGGGTGCCGTTCACCTGGCCTCCGCAGCCGGTGAGGGTGGCCGCGGTCAGTGCGAGTGCCAGCACGCCGAACACCACGTTTCCTGTGGCACAGAGAATCTCGCGATTCATCACAGGTCCCCCTACTTGTCGTTCGCGAGGATGGCGTACTGGGCGGCTATCCGCTGATACACATCCTGTTGCTGCTGAGACCACACCGAGGCCACGTAACGTCCATGGGCGACCTGGCAGGCAAAGGGGAACGCATGCGCCGAGGGACCGTGATACTTGGTGCATCTCGCATTCGGCAACCCGGGCGGTGAATCGATGCGCCGCTCGAATCTGCTGCCGTACGCGGCATCGAGATAGGACTGGGCCGCACCATCGCGTGTCCGAACCAGCAGTCCCGCACCGTAACTGACGGCGTCGACGCCGTTCTTGTCGTACAGCGCCGCCATCGTGGCCGGGTCGCTGTTCGTAGTCTGGAGCGCCCCGTGCCGGTCGAGCGTGCCGTCGAAAGTATCCGCCGTTGTGTCCCCTGGCGGTCGTGGCAGGGTCAATCGGAGCATTCCATCCCGATCTATCGGGAGGCTGCCGAGTTCGTCGACGCGCGTCGGCCGAAACGACGTCAACTTCTCGGTGGTGACGTCGATCGCCTTGTCGGACAGGGCCAGCAGGCCGGGGAGGTCGGATTGTTCGAGCCTCCTGTTCTCGGAATTGCTGACGATGGTCAGGACGACGAACGTCCCGACGGGATACCAAGAAGCCAGAAACTGCTCGTTGGGAATCCACCTGACTTCGGCATTCGGGTGGATGGTCGACTGTACGGCCGTGGCGTCCCGGGCATTGGGCTGTGCGGGGTTCTGGTAGAAGCCGCTGGTAGCCAGTGCTTTTGCCGCGGACACGGCAGCATGGTCGCTGTCGAAGATCATGACGGCGTCGGTGAGGTGATATGCCGCGCCGTAGTCCGCGTCCGACCCCGCGGCAGTGGCGAAGCCGGCGACGAATCCTGCCGTGTTCGCGGTGAAGTCCGTGTAGTTGAGCCCGTTGAGAAACGAGTTGCCTCCCGGCAGCGCCGGAATCGCCGCCTCCTCGGCTCCGGTGAACGGGTGCGGCCCGTCGTCGTTGTGGGTCAATGCCGGGTCGATCTCCATCGGCAGGGGCATGATATCGCCGAGCCGCAATGCCTCGGTCGTGCGTGCCGCTCGCGCCGGGTCTTTGGGTACGAAGTCCTGCGGCTTGGTCTGGTAGCTGCCGGTATCGAGCTTGTTCAGATCAATGGCCGGTCCCTCGGCCGCATGGGATTCCGATCCGCAGCCTGCGCTCGCGAAGAGCGAAAAGGCCAGTGCGGCAGCAGCTCCTGCGCGCAGCCAGATACCTGCCGACCGTAGTCGGCCTGAGCTGTAGCCCATATCGCGAGATCCCCCCGGTCATCGATCAACGAAGTCAATGATGCCGGAGATCATCGCCCAACGGCGAGTCGGGGGTGTGTCAGCGTTGCCAGATTCGGCTGCGTAGGAACGTATCCCATTGGGAGCCTTCGAAGAACAGCTCGGGTCCGCCGGGGTTCTTCGAGTCGCGGACCCCGACACAGCCGACCTCGAAGCAGACCTCGACGCAAGTCTCGGAGGCTTTGGACCGGGTCGACTTGAACCAGTTGCGTGTGCGCGGATGGCTTCTCACGCCTCGTACTCCTTCGCGATCTTCAAAATGACGTCGACCGTGTCGCTTTCGTTCAACGCTACCGCTCCGATGCGTGAGATCACCTCTTGATATTCGCCGACCACGTCGGGCTTGGAGTGGTAGACACCGGCCGATCCGCTTTCGAGGTAGACCACCGGGGCGTCGGCGACATCACGGTTCAGAGGTGGGAAATGTATGAGTGTGAACGGCTGGACCGTCAGGCCGCGGTGGGAGCCCACACCGAAGGGGATGAGCCTGACGCTGATGTTGTCGTGCTCGTTGGCTTCGGCCAGCCGCCTCAGCTGACCGGCCATGACCTGCGGGCCGCCAGGCTGGTTGCGGAGAACAGCTTCGGACATGAGTAATTCGAGGCGGAAGTCGGGATCGTTCAGCCTTTCCTGGCGACGGATCGCGAGCTCGACTCGTCGTTCGGTGTCGACCGTGGACAAGTCCGGCTCATCGATTCGGGCGATAGTTCGCCGATAGTCGGGAGTCTGCAAGAGCCCGTGCACCAGGGCTGACTGGTAGGTGGTCACGCGATTGGCGGCATCTTCCAGTCGCAGGTAGCGGGGCAGATGGGCCCAGACCTGATCGACATAGGGCTGCCAGTAGCCTCTCGAATCACCCTGCTGCTGAGCGATTTTCTCCTCGGATCGCATTTCCTGCCACAGTCGAAGTGCCTCCTGTCTGTCCTCGGCTGACGCCCCGTAGAACCCGAGCAGTCGGTCTATATCGTTCGTGCTGGCGTTCGTCGGGTAGCCGTTCTCCATCCGCACGACCGTTTGCCGCGACTTGTCGATCTCTACGCCCGCCGCCAGCGGTTTCTTGCCACTCCGTGTCCGCAGTTCGCGGATGTATGAACCAAATGCAACGCGAGAAGCAGCCAATCCGGCCATTTGTAAGCCTCGCTATCTGGATAAGTGTCCACGATGGCTATGTCCAAAATTGCTGTGTCCATGGCCGATACGTCCACCATCGACGCCTCAGTCTAGTTCGTGGACAGTTCACGATGAACTCAATTTCCGCGCCGATTCGGGTGTCTACTGGGAGATGGCGACAGCGCGCAGCCGCCGGAAATCAGACCAAGATCAGCTATACGCATTCGGAGGGATGTCGTAATGCATTGGGACACCTGGGCGCTGCTGTCGATTCTGGGCCTCTGCGCCGCCGTCATCTGCTGGTCCGCGTGGGGCTTCTACTCAGACAACCACTCGGGAAGCTCTGGCTCCTTTCGGCTTCCGCTCGCCGGGGGTGGGTTTCTCGAGGTTCCGCATCCGCCCGGCCTCGAAATCGGAAGGCATCGAACACGAGTCCGGAGGTGACCTGTCATGAATCCCGCCGAGGTGGCCGTACTGGCCGCGCTTCACCCCGACAACACACTGACGGCGGCGCAGGTCCGTCGCACCTCGAGGCTGACCGGCTGGCGAACCCGAAACGCCCTCGCCGGGCTCGAATCCCGTGGACTGATCCTGGCCAGCAGCCCGCGCGGGCGCTGGCGGATCAGCCCCCGCGGCCGAGTCGCACTGATGACAAAAGGAAAACGGTTCGCGTAGGCCGGTGCTCGCGCCCGGAGCGATCAACGCCGGGCGGTGGCCCCGGTCAGGTACTGCTGTTCCTGCGGTGTGGTCACCATCTGCGCGGTCGTCATGGTCGCGGGCGTGTGCACGGTGATGGTGCGCGGGGCGTCCGGGTGCTGGACGATCGTCACGTCGGCGTCGGGATGGTAGTCGGCGGGAACGGTTTCGTGGATCGTGACCACCGTGGCCGAGCCCGGGGGAGCGCTGGCCGGGACGCCGTCGAAGACGATGACGGTGGCGGCCGGGGAAGCGAGGCGGCCGGTGACCACGGTGCCCCGGGAGCTGTGGTGGATGGAGGATGCCAGCGAGAGGGCTTGGGGGGCCGCGACATTCGCGACCATGGCCTGCCAGGCTCCGGGGCGTGCGGTGTGAACCACCGCGCCGGCGCCGAGGGCGATGGCGCGCAGGATGACCTGTTGGGCCAGGGCGAGACTGGCGATGATGTCGATGCGGCGGGAGCCGTCACCGATCAGCGGCACCGCGATGCCGCTGCCCGAAGCGTCCGCGCCGATGAGCTGGCCGCAGCCGGCGGTCGGCATGGCGATGTCGGTGAGGACACCGACCGGACCACGGTAGCCGCTGGGGCGGATCTCCTGGGTGCCGTAGGCCAGGATGTCCATCAGTGCCCACATCTGGCGGCGCGGAAGCTCCTTCAGCCCCGCGACCGGTGGCTCGCCATGCTCATAAGGCGTGTCGTAGCGGACACGCGCGTCCACTTCGATGATGCTCGCGGGCTGGCCAGGTTTCGCGTTCGGCTCGGGGACCGGCTGCAGACGAACCGTCACCGTGGTGGCGAGGCTGCGGACCGCCCAGATCTTGGCCAGGCCATCGGAATTGAACAGCTGCGGATCGATCTGGAAGCTCGTCAGGTAAACCCCGTCGTGCTCCAGATTGTCCGGGTGCTCGGTGAATTCACCGACCGGAGTACCGCGGGTCAGTTCGCGGATCGCGGTCGTCATTTCCGAGGTGGTGAGTACCGACGCCGTAATCCCGTGTCCGGCCAGGCGATTGGCTACGCGACGGGTGGCGACCAGCGCCGAGCGCAGCGCGCCCTCGGGGCCGCCGCCGCGATTGTCGACCGCCTTGGCGTTGTCGAGCGGGTTCAACCGCAGCACCAGCCACATGGTGCGGTGCGCGATAGCGGGCAGCGGGCCCAGGATCTCGTCGTAGAGCCGACCCAGGGGCGCGATGCTGGCCGCGTAGCCGGAGATCACCGCTTCGGTGCTGGCGGTACGGGTGCCAGTACTGATGACGTCGACCGAGTGCAGCTCGACATCGTATTGCCGGAGGCAGGCCGCGATCTCGTTGAGCGGCAACAGCTGATCGGTGCTCAGCGAACCCCGGCGCAGCAGAGTCAAGGTGTCCGGCGGCGCGTCGATGCGCAGCATGGTGGTCAGCAGCGTGCCGTCCCAGCGCAATCCGCAGCTGCCGCCATCGGGCATCGGCACGTCGACCAGAGCGTTCTCATCGAAACTCTTCTGCCGCGCGCGCTTCCAGCGATACCCCACCCAACGACCAACCCGCAGCCCGATCGCCGTCCCGCCCACGGGGGCCAGCCCGATGAGCGCGGGCACCAGCCCGGCCACCAGCGCCGCCCACCACGGCGTGTGCAGCGCGACCGCGACCAGCGAGGCCGTGACCCCGATCAACGCGACCGGAATCACCAGCCGCAGCGGCAGATTCCGCAGCAGCCACAGCTCGTCGGACCGCAGCTCGTCCGCGGCGGCGACGGGATCGTTCGAACCAGCGGATCGCTCCGCGGACTCGGGAGCGGTGCGTGGCCGGGACGGCCGCGGTTCCGGAGCGAGTTCCCGCTCCAGTGCCGGCGGCGCGGGACGCGGCGGCGCGGCGACGCTCGATCCGCCTCGCTCGTATGCCTCCGACCCGCCCTGACCGTAGCCTTGCGTTCCGCCCGGTCGGTAGGCGTCGGGCCCACCTTGTCCGTGGTCGCCCAGGCGGCCGGAACCGTTGCCGCCCTGCGCGAATCTGTCGAACCCGCCCCCGAAATCGCCACGTCCGTGGTCGCCCGGTTCGGGTTGCCGCCGACCGCCAGGACCGTTCGGCCCGAAACCACCCGGTTCGCCCGGCCCGTTCGGCCGGAAGTTGCCAGGGCCGTTCGGCCCGTACCGACCCGGACCGTTCGGCGGGACGTTACCCGGGCCGTTCGGCGGGAAATTGCCGGGCTGTCCGTGGCCTCGACCATCGGGCGGGAAATTGCCACGGCCACCGGGATTTCCGCCCGGCGTCGGTGCGGGGCCACCGGGGCCGAAACCGCCCGGACCGCCCTGCGGCGGACCGCTGGGCGGGCGACTGTGCCGTCCGCCTTCGGGACGGCCCCCGTCCCCGCCGTGTGGATTCCCACCATTTCCGCCCGGCTGATAGCCGCCCGCTCCCCGCGGAAAATCGTTCACAGTTCAGATGCCCCTCAGTCGGCGGCCGACGCTAGACCGAGCGAGGCGAGCAAACTGCTCAGCGCGGCCTTCATGTCGGGTCCCTCGATCCGCATGAGCACCGACTCGTCGATGGCGCTCAGATCGATGGATTCGTCATTGGCCAGCCGGAATTCGCGTTCTTCCTCGGCGGCTTCGATCAAGTTGCGGATGAAGCGGCCGTTGCCGGCCACATCGACACCGCGGCGCGGTTGCCCGCTCTGGTCGGTGCTCTCCATGTCGTAGAGCTTCGTGCACGTCGCGACCAGCGCCGCCAGCGCGTCCTCGGACAGCTCCGAGTCGCGCTTGGAGGCAACGACTTCACCGATCCGGCCCAGCTCTTCGGCGGTGTAGGACGGGAATTGGAGTCGCTTGGCGAAGCGGGAGGCCAGACCGTCGTTGGCGGCCAGGAAGCGGTCGATCTCACCGTCGTACCCGGCGATGATCACCACCAGGCGGTCGCGGTCGTTCTCCATGCGGGCCAGCAGGGTGTCGACGGCCTCGCGACCGAACGCGTCACCGCCCGAGAGGCCCTGCTGGATCAGCGTGTACGCCTCGTCGATGAACAGCACGCCGTCCATGGCGGTATCGATCAGCGCATCGGTCTTGATGGCGGTAGAACCCAGGTGCTGGCCGACGAAGTCGGAGCGCTTGGTCTCGACCACCTTGTCGGTCTTGAGAATGCCCAGGCCGCAATAGATTTTGGCGACCACGCGCGCGATGGTGGTCTTACCGGTTCCGGGCGGGCCGGTGAACGCCAGGTGTTGGCCGCGCGCGGAGCTCGAAAGCCCCTTCTCCGCACGGATCTTCGCCAGTTGTGCGCTCGACTGCAGCTTGGCTACCTGCGTCTTCACCGCGTTCAGGCCGATCTGCTTATCCAGCTCGGCGCGCGCCTGGGCCAGGATCTCCTTCGCGCGGTCCTCGTGCTCGGCGGCCCGCTTCTCCTCCAATGACGGCGCCGAGGCCGGGTCCCACCGCGAGGTGCGGGCCTCGATCACCTCCTTGGTGGTGAGGGTGATCCGGTAGGTGCGGTCGCGCATGGCCGCGGCATTGGCTTCGAAATCCGGTGCCTGCGAATACACCTTCTCGAACAGCGCCTGCGCCTCGTCGGCCGCGCCGTTCTCACGCAGGCACAGGCCGCGGCAGAACATGGCCGCGGTACGGGCCGCCGGAATCGGGCCTGCCTCGGCGGCCTCCATCCGGCGGATCGCCTCACCGAACAGACCGAGCTGCGCACACGATGTGCCGACCATCACATGCGCGCCGGCGGCGAGATACGGATCCTCCCAGCCCTCGGAGCCGTTCAGCACGGTCATCACGTCGGGCCAGCGCTGGGTGTTGTAGTGCAGGATGCCGCGCACGTACTTGGCGATGCGTCCGTCGATCTCGAAGTCCGGCTCCGAAGCCCGCGCCCGCCGGTGCTTTTCGAGTTCGTCGAGCACCTGCTCGGCCTCGTCGTAGGACTTCTCGGCGATCAGGTGCGCAGCCCACGCCAGGTGGATCTCGGTGAAACCGGCCAGCGGGTAATCGATGTAGAGCCCCGGCAGAAAACGTCCAGCAAGCTGCCGCGGCGCCAGCCCCAACCGGCGCTGTTCCCGTCCCAGCGAGATGGTGCTGCACTTGTAGAGGTTGCTCAGAACATCCTTGGTGACCTCACCGGCGGCGGCCCGGCCGAGCCATGCATCGGCCATCGACGGGTCCCACTCGGTGGCGCGCTGGAAGGCGAGTTTGGCGTAGTCCAGGTCGCGGTTGGATTCCTGTCCCTCGATGCTCAACCCCAGTGACAGCACTCCCGCATCGAAGGCGCGTTGTGCCTGGCGAGTGTCGATCATCCTTGTCGAACCCCGAATTCGTCGAACCTGGTTGGTCTTTCGTTCACAATCCCCACCCACACCGCGCGAATCGCACAGCTGCGGACAGTCGGATACATTATGGTTAACCGCCCTGGGCGGGCAACTGTTGAGAGCTATAGGGGAGCAGTTCAGCAAGTGACAGCACAGTCGATCGGCGGCCCGCGGGCGGCTGAACCCGAATTGTGCCGAGTGTCCGTCATCGGGGGGAATACCCAGCTCGACGTCGGTCTGCCGGCCAACGTGCCGATCGCCGCGTTCATCGGCGATCTGGTGCGTCTCATCGAATCCCGTAATCCGGATCCGATCGGCGAGGAAGGGGGAACACCGCTCCAGTCGCAGCATTGGACACTGGCCAAACTGGGACGCGACATGATCGCGCCCAGCCAGACCCTCAATGACGCCGAGATCTACGACGGCGAATTGCTGGTGCTGCGGGCGGTTTCCGCCAAGGAGGCGCCAGCGCTGTTCGACGACGTCATCGACGCTGTGTCGAGGCTCACGGCCGAGGAGTTCCGCAACTGGTCGCCAAGTGCGGCACGGTGGACCGGACTGGTCGCTGGTGTGGCCGCGGTGGCCTTCGCCGTTGTGCTGGGCCTGATCTCGCGGTCGGCGGGAGACAAGTTCGTCGCACCACCGCTGCTGCTGGTCGGGGCCATAGCAGCGCTGGTCGCCGGTGCGATCGCAATGCGCAAGTACGCGGATGAGCTGACCGCCACCGTCCTGACGCTGTGCATGCTGCTGCTCACCTTCGGCGGTGCGGCCCTGGCCGTGCCCGGCACGGTGGGCAGCCCGCACCTGATGCTCGGCGCGGCCGCGACCCTGCTGCTGGCCGTGGTCGGCTACCGCATCATCGGCGCCGGAGCGGCGGTGGTGTCCACGGTCGTCACCGTGGTGCTGCTGGCGGGCGTCGGCGCGGCCGTTCGCATGATCTGGGACGCCGGAGTGCCCAAAGTCGCGGCGGGCGTTCTGGTGGCGTCGATCATCGTGCTGTCGATGGTCCCGCGCCTGGCCGCCATGCTGGCCCGACTACCCGTGCCGCCGGTGCCCACCGCCGGTGCGGCCATCGACCCGGCCGACCATGAACCCCGGCCCACTATCGAGGGCATCGGTGCGATCGGTGCGACCGTGCTGCCGTCCGCGCACGGTCTCGGCCAGCGGGCCCGCACGGCCAACCAGTTCCAGACCGGCATTGTCATGGGCAGTGCGATCGGTGCCGTCGCCGGAGCGCTCGGCTCGGCCGATCCGCTGGGCTCGGCCCGCTGGCAGGGCATCACGCTGGCGGTCGTCATCTCGATCATTCTGTGCTTGCGCGGACGCTCGTTCGCCGATCTCACTCAGGCCGCCACGCTGATCGTCAGCGGCTGTGTCACTTTCGTCGGACTCGCGGTGTTGCTGGCCCTGTCCGACAACGGCATGCTGCTCCTCTCGGCAGGACTGCTGCTGGTATTCGCGGTGGGAGCCATCGGTTTCGGTGTCATCGGCCCGCATGTCGAGGTCACACCGGTCACCCGGCGCTTCAACGAAATCTTCGAATACGGCTTGATCGTGTCGATCGTCCCGCTGGTGCTGTGGATGATGGACGTCTACTCGACGGCTCGGAACATATGAGACGGCGTCCTGGAAACTGGGCGCGAACACTGTGTGCGGCTGCGGTTCTCGGCGGCGCCCTGCTGGGACCGCAGGCGTCGGCGGGGGCCCGGCCGATGGCGACGGTCGCGGTCACTCCACCGTCGCCAGCGGATTCCGTTCCCGGCGACACTATGGGGCAGGCCGGTAAACCCGCACCGCTGACGACCACCGAGCTGAAGGTCGAGTGCGGCACGCAGTTCTATCTCCGTCCGGGCGGTGTCCCGAAGGACGAGCCGGTCTCGCAGAAGGTGCTCGATCTGCCCGCGGCTTGGCAGGCCAATCCTGGTTTCGGGAATCGTGGTGCGGGCCAGACGATCGCGGTCATCGATACGGGCGTGGCCCGCAATCCTCGGATCGATGTACAGCCCGGCGGCGACTATGTCTCCGGCAGTGACGGCACCGAGGACTGTGACGGGCACGGAACCGTGGTCGCGGGAATCATCGCCGCCAAGCCCAGCCCGGACGACGGGTTGGTGGGAGTCGCGCCGGATGCGCAGATCCTGTCCATCCGCCAGCTCAGCGAGCACTATCAGGCCAAAGAGCAGAGCGGCGACAAGCCTCCGGGCAGCATGAGTCAGCAGGGCTACGGCCTGAGCGCGACCCTTGCGGCGGCCGTCGTGCGCGCCGTCCAGATGAAGGCCACCGTCATCAACATTTCCGCCGCCGCATGCACAACGGCGGGTTCCGCGACCGGCGACGAGGCGCTCGGAGCCGCAGTGCGTTTCGCCTACGAGCAGGGCGTGGTGGTGGTCGCGGCCGCGGGCAACCTGGACTCGAGCAATGGCTGTGGAACCCAGAACACCGCGCAGTCCAATCCGAGTGCCAGTTGGAATTCGCTGAACACCATCGTGAGTCCGGCGTGGTTCAGCAAGTACGTGCTGACGGTCGGCTGGATCACCAAGGACGGCAGTCCGTCTTCGAAGACCGTCTACGGGCCGTGGGTCGGTGTCTCCGCGATCGGGCAGGACGTTCTCGGGTTCGACCCCAAGACGGGTGCGATCGTCAACACCTCCGGCTACGACGAGCAGAACAAGGTCTATGTAGGCATTCAGGGAACCAGTTTCGCTGCCCCCTACGTGTCGGGTCTGGCGGCGCTGATCAAGGCCAAGTACCCGAACTGGTCCGCACGACAGGTCATGAACCAGATCATTCTGACCGCGCACCAGCCGGGCACCGGACGCGACGATCGCGTCGGCGCGGGCCTCATCGATCCGGTCGCCGCGCTCACCGCTCACTTCCCGGACGATGTCCTCAACTCGGACAACCCCGTGCTGCCCAACCACGTCGGCTCCGATCAGCCGCAAGCCTTCCCCACACCCCAGAAGCCCGCCGGCCCACCGCGTCTCCCGCGGCTGGTCGCCACCGTCGGCACCATCGTCTGCCTGTCCGCGCTGGGAATCGGTCTCGCCATATCGATTCCGTTCCGGCGCCGCCGACGCGACGACGAGCTGCCCGACCTCGACTGACAACGACCGGAGAAACACCCATGGCTACCGAAGGTTTCGTGCGTCGGCCCCGGATCGCGCCACCCCGCGCGCCGGGCGGTGAGATGGCGCTGACCGCCCCGCCGGAGATCCCGCGTCCGGTGCCCGCGCCGCTGATGAGCAAGCTGATGCCGGTCGTCATGGTGGTCGCCATGATCGGCATGCTCGCCATGATGAGCTTGATGGGCCGGTCGATCCTGTCCAACCCGTACATGATGATGATGCCGATGATGATGATCATGTCGATGGCCGGCATGCTCATGGGCTCGCGCGGCAGCGCCAAGAGCTCCGGCGAGCTGAACGAGGAACGCAAGGACTACTTCCGCTACCTCGACCAGACCCGCCGCGACGTCCGCCGCACCGGGCAGAAGCAGCTCGAGACGCTGATCTGGAGCCACCCGGAACCCGCGGATCTGCCCTCCATCGTCGGCTCTCGGCGCATGTGGGAGCGGCGGCCCAACGATCCCGACTTCGGGCACGTGCGCGTCGGCATCGGCACCCACCGACTCGCGGCCAAACTGGCCCGCCCGGAAACCGGTCCGCTCGAGGACCTGGAACCGGTCTCCACCGTGGCGTTGCGCCGTTTCGTGCGAACGCATTCCGTGGTGCACCACCTGCCGACCGCGGTGTCGTTGCGTGCCTTCCCCGCCATCAATATCGAGGGACCGACCGAGGACGTGCGCGGACTGGCGTGGTCGATGCTCATGGAGCTCACCGCGTTCCACGGACCCGACCACGTCGGCGTCGCCATCGTCACCGCTGAACCCGACTGCGAGGCCTGGTCGTGGGCGAAATGGCTGCCGCACGTACAGCATTCGAGCCAACGCGACGGGATGGGCGCGGCCCGCATGATCTACGGCTCGCTCGGCGAGCTGGAGACGGCGCTGGCCGACGATCTGCTCGAGCGCGGGCGGTTCATGCGCAACCCGCAGCCGACCCAGGGGCGTCTGCACCTGGTCATCATCATCGACGACGGATACGTCAGCGGCAGTGAGCGTTTGATCAGCGAATCGGGTCTGGACGCCGTCACCGTGATCGATGTGAGCTCGGCCGAGAACAGCCTGGCCACCCGACGCGGATTGCAGCTCGTGGCCGCCGGGGGAGAGGTGTTCGCCAAGAGCGCCGCGGGCAGCGAGAAGTTCGCCGATGCCGACAGCGTGACCCTCGCCGAGGCGGAAGCGTTCTCGCGCAGCCTGGCTCGCTTCCGCATCGCCACCGCGGCGCAGATCGTGAGCCTCGGGGACAACACCTCGGCCGCGGACCCGGGCCTGATGAGCCTGCTCAAGATTCCGGACGCGGCGCAGATCGATCCGGCCAAGGTGTGGCGTCCGCGTGCCGGGCGAGAACGACTACGTGTGCCGATCGGCATCACTCCGGACGGCACCCCCGTCGAGATCGACATCAAGGAATCCGCCGAGAACGGCATGGGCCCGCACGGCCTGTGCATCGGTGCGACCGGTTCCGGTAAGTCGGAATTCCTTCGCACGCTGATTCTTTCGATGGTCACCACGCATTCGCCGGATCAGCTCAATCTGATCCTGGTCGACTTCAAGGGTGGTGCGACCTTCCTCGGTATGGATCCGCTGCCGCACGTGGCGGCCGTCATCACCAACCTCGAAGAGGAACTCTCCCTCGTCGACCGTATGCGCGACGCGCTGGCCGGTGAGATGAACCGGCGGCAGGAATTGCTGCGTTCGGCGGGCAATTTCGCCAACGTCAACGAGTACGAGAAGGCCCGTGCGGCCGGTGTGCCGCTGGACCCGCTGCCCGCCCTGTTCGTGGTCATCGACGAGTTCTCCGAATTGCTCTCGCAGAAACCGGATTTCGCGGATCTGTTCGTCATGATCGGCCGACTGGGCCGATCGCTGCACGTCCACCTGCTGCTCGCTTCGCAGCGGTTGGAGGAGAACAAGATGCGCGGCCTCGATTCGCATCTGTCGTATCGAATCGGCCTGCGTACATTCTCCGCCAACGAATCTCGTGCGGTGCTCGGTATCACCGACGCCTACCATCTGCCCGGTATCCCCGGATCCGGATATCTCAAGAGTGATGCGTCGGATCCGTTGCGGTTCAACGCGACCTACGTCTCCGGCCCCTATGTCGCGCCCCGCACCGCCAGGCAGGCCGCCGACGGCACCACCGTGGTCGATGCGCCGCCGCGTGAATTCACCGCCGGCATGGTCGAAATCCTGGAGGCGCCCGAACCGGAGAACCCGCTCGACCCGCTGGACCTCCTGCCTCCTCCGCCACCGTCCGGCGACGAGGGCCTGCCCGACAGCCTGCTGCAGACGGTCGTGAAGCGCCTGACCGGTCACGGCCGCCCGGCCCACGAGGTCTGGCTGCCCCCGCTGGACGAGTCGCCGACGGTGGACATGCTGCTGCCGGATCCGGACTGGCGTTCGCCGGTCAACCGGCACGGGCAGCTGTGGATGCCGATCGGCATCATCGACAAGCCGTACGAGCAGCGGCGCGACGTGCTCACCATCAATCTCGCCGGTGCGCAGGGCAATGTCGCCGTGGTCGGCGGCCCGCAGTCCGGTAAATCCACCACGCTGCGCACCATCATCATGGCGTCGGCGGCCACGCACACCCCCGAACAGGTGCAGTTCTACTGCCTCGACTTCGGTGGTGGTTCCATGGCCGGTCTGGTCGGCCTGCCGCATGTCGGCTCGGTCGCGGGAAAGCTCGACTCCGACAAGGTGCGGCGCACCGTCGCCGAGCTCACCACCCTGCTGCGTGAGCGCGAGGAGCGCTTCGCCGCGCAGGGCATCGAATCCATGGCCGAGTTCCGGCGGCGCAAGCACGCGGCGCTGGCCGCGGGCCAGACCGGTGACCCGGTGATGGCCGACCGGTTCGGTGACGTGTTCCTCGTCATCGACAACTGGCAGGTCGTCCGCGATGAATTCGACAGCCTGGAACAACAGGTCGGACAGCTTGCCGCCCAGGGCCTTTCGTACGGCATCCACGTGATTCTCGGCGCCAACCGATGGGGCGAGATCCGCGCGTCGGTGAAGGACATGATCGGTACCCGCATCGAGTTGCGCCTGGGTGACCCCTCGGACTCGGAGATGGGCCGCCGCGTCGCGGTCAACGTGCCGCTCAACCGGCCCGGCCGCGGTCTCACGGCGGACCAGCTGCACATGCTCATCGCCATGCCGCGCCTGGACTCCGACACCAACGCCCAGAACCTCGCCGAGGGTGTGGCCGCCGCGCGCACCGACATGCAGGCCCTGTGGGGCGAGCGCCGCGCGCCCGAGGTCCGCACACTGCCCGGCAGCGTGCCCCGTGACCAGATCCTGGAACTGGCTCACCGCCACGGCATCACGCAGAGCCGCACCAAGGTGGTCGTCGGCATCGGCGAGTCCGAGCTGCAGCCGATCGTCCTGGACTTCGCCGCCGACCCGCACTTCATGGTGTTCTCCGAAGTCGAGTCCGGTAAGACCACGGTGCTGCGCAACATCATTCGCGGCATCGCCGAGAACTCCACCGCCGACACCGCCCGCGTCATCCTCATCGACTACCGCCGCACCCTGCTCGGTGTGCTGGAAGGCGATCAGCTGGCCGGGTATTCGACGTCGTCGCAGACCTGCGGCGGGATGGTCAAGGAAGTCGTCAACTACCTCTCCAAGCGCATCCCCGGCTCGGACATCACCCCGCAGCAGCTGCGCGATCGCGACTGGTGGACCGGCCCGGAGATCTACGTCGTCGTCGACGACTACGACATGGTGACCGCGGGCGGAAACCCCTTGGGCGCGTTGGTGGAACTGCTCCCGCAGGCCCGCGACATCGGTCTGCACGTCGTCATCTCCCGCAACATGGGTGGCATCTCGCGAGCCCTCTACGACCAGGTCCTCGGGTCGATGAAGAACCTCTCGGTCCCGGCCCTGCTCATGAGCGGTTCCCGCGACGAGGGCAAACTCATCGGCGATATCCGCCCGATGCGTCTGCCGCCCGGCCGAGGTGTCCTCTGGACCCGCTCCGGCGGTGCCGAGATGATCCAAATCGCCGACCTCCCAGCGCTGTAACCGACGCTCTCGAGGTCACAGGGCCCCGCCCCGACGCTCTGTCGGGGCGGGGCCCTGTCGGTATCACGCCCGAACGGACAGCTCGACCCGGCCGGTCATCACGTTGCTCGGAGGGATTGATCGCGCCTCGGCTCAGGTTGTCGCCGGGCCGGGCTCCGCGACTATCCCCGGATGCGTGCGGCGGAAGGGGTGTTGGGGGAGGGGCCAGGTGGTGGCGGGGGTGGGGTTGAGGGTGAAGCGGGTGGGTTCGCCGGAGGCGAGGGTGAGGGTGGGGTGGGTGGGGGTGTGGGGCCAGGCGGCGGTGGGGCGTTCGAAGAGGGCTCGGGAGGGGCCGGTGGCCTCCGGGCCGGCGACGCGTGCCAGGTGGAAGCCGGCTCGGCGGTAGTAGGCGTGGAGGGAGTCGTTGGTGGTCCAGGCGTCGAGGCGGACCCAGGCGCGGTGTTTGGTGCGGGCCAGGTGGGCGGCGTGGGCCAGCAGGGAGTCGCCGACGCGGAGGCCGGCGAAGCGGAGGTCGACGATCATGTAGTGGATGATCACGGCGTCGGCGAGTTCGCCGGGGGACCAGAGGTTTTCGTCGGCGCGGTCGTTGACGGTGATGGTGCCCGCGGGTTCGCCGTCGATCTCGGCTATCCAGGTTTCGTCGGCGCGGACCGCGCGCGCCACGGACCGGACGAAGGTCTCGATGGGGAGACCGCGACCGGCCCGGGTCCACTGGTCGCTGCCACGCGCTGCCAGCCAGCTCGTACGTTGCAGCCGGAACCGGGTGATGGTCCCAAGATCGGCGATACGGGCCGGGCGCAGGTGCGGAATCATGGTGCGCCGGGTAGCAGGGAATTACCGAAGGAATGGGAATTTCCGGGCGGACACGGCGCCCCCAGAGTTTTACGAATAATGTCCGTTCCTTCGTCGTCACCCAATTCGTATGCCAGCCGGTTGCGGGCGGCAGTGGAACGATGCCGGGTCACTCGGGTGATGCGTTCGTGGTTGGCCCCGATACGCAAATGATCGAGCAATAGCGTCCCCGGACCGACTCCCAGTAGTGCCGCCTCCTCGGCGGTGGCGGGCCGTGCGACGACGGTGTCGCGATGCGCTGTCTCGGCGAAGCCACGCTCGGCGAGCCTTCGCGTGGTGCCCTCCGGAATGTCGTGCGGTGCGTCGATTCCGGTGGCCTCGGCCAGATCTCGCGGGTAGAAGCTGACCTCCCACGACCACGGCTCGTTGTCCAGGTACTGCATGATCGTGCGGGACACCACCCACTCGTCACGCGCCACCCCCAGCCAGTGCGCGACCTCCGAACTGGCCGGTTCCATTCTGGCGCTGAACACTTTGGACGGCTCCCGGCCGGCGGCGCGCGCAATCTCGGAGAAGATGTCGTGTGCGGCCTTCGGTCTGTCGGGTCGAATATGGTTGGTCACAACCGATTCCAGCACTTCCTGACTGCGCACAATGGTGCCTCGGGAAGTGGCTGTGTAGACCAGGTTTTCGGCCACCAGGAGCTGAATCGCATTGCGGGCCGTCGTAATCGAGACCTGCATCTGCTCGGCCAACTCGTTGTGACTCGGTAGTCGATCGCCCGGTTCCCACTTGCCGGCGCGGATCTCCTCGCGGAGGAGGTCTGCGATCCGTTGATATCTCGGACCGTCCGCCATCTCGCTCCTCGGTTGTTGCTTCAAGGCTCAGAAGTCTACTCCGCTAGCACTACTGCCGTGTAAGGCTTGACAGCAGCATTCTGAGGTTTATTGTAATGAACGTCCTGAATGCGGTGTTGTTATACGTCGAAGAACGCGAGGCAACGTGGCAGGTTCGGAGACATCAAACACGGTCGTTGTGGCATTGCCCGACGTGTCCCCTTCGTATGCGGACATGGTCGACGCGCAGCCCCTGGCTGCGGGCCTATTGCCCACCTCCGACCTACTCCTGCGCGCTTGTCGCGGGCACCGGGTCATCGGCGGACCCCTATTGTGGTTCGCTCACGACCTCGCGGTGCTGCACGAGCGACGGGTGGTCGGGCGCGGCGGCGTGGGCCCGGAGACCGAACCCACCTCGATCATCGAAAACAAGCGCCGCCGAATCGAATTGGTCATGGCCATTGACGACTGGGTCGTGCGCTCGGTTCCCCAGCACCGGCTGGGCGCGACCCTGCACACCGAAACGGTCGGATCGGTCATCGACCGTCTCGCCGAGGCGTCCGTCCGCGCCCATCACGCGTTGATGACCCTTGACGCGAATGACGAAATGCTGCACGGAGCCTGGCACCATTTAGCCGAATTGTCGGACGCCTACGACGATCTCGTCCGCGACGTCCTCGCCGGCCGGCGCCGACTCCCCGCCTGGTAATTCGAAACCCCTGCGCGGTCCGGGCCCGAGGGCGGCCCGGACCGCGATTTGTTCGATCATTTCGGCAGGTGCGGAATGGCGTCCGTGAGAAGTTTTTCCGCTTTGCCGCAAGCGTCCGGTGAATTCGAAAGATCGGATACCGTCAGCTTCAGCTGTTCGGCATTGTCCTTTTCGGTCGGGCGCACCAGGTAGGCGAGATCGCAGTCATTGGCCGAACGGGCGCCGATGACGTAGGCGGTGAACTCGCCGGCCTGCAGGGTGTCGTAGGTCCACTCGCCGCGGTCGGGGCGCGACTCCTCGACCAGGTCCACGCGCACCCAGCCGCTGCGGCCGACCGTGGTGCAGGCGTGCGGGGTGCGCTGATGGTCGGTGAGCTCGCCCGCGATTTCGCGAATCATGCTGTCCTGCAGCACTGCACACGGATCCAGGCGCAGCACCGAATTCGCCGGCAGCTGCCGTTGCGGGGCGTATTCGGTGAGCTGCTGGACGACGGCCACCAACGCCTGCTCGGCCACCGCGCACGCGGTGCCGGGCTGGGCGGCGGGGTCCAGCTGCTCGGCCGACATGCGCAGTGGGACCGCGTCTCCGGACTGGGTGACCACCGCGGTGTCGCACTTGTTGTCGGCGGCGCCCGCGCTCAGGATCGGCGCCCAGGCGACGGTGCGGCCGGTCGGGGTCAGCTGGTCGACGCCGATGGCGTGGTCGGGAATATCGAAGGTGTAGTGGACCTTTCGCTGGCCGGAATCGACCACGGTGGTGGCGCACCCGCCCTCGGGCGTGGTCGCCGGATCGCCCGTGCGGGTGCCCAGCTTGCCCGCCACGGCCTTGTCGAGGACCGCGCAGATGTCCAGCATCCGCAGTTCCGCGGCCGTCAGATCCAGGGCCGGGTCCTTGCGTGGCGACGCGTGGCCGTCGGTGGCCGCGGACCGGCCGAACCCGACCAGCGCGCCGCCCACCACCAGCACCCCGACGATGCCCGCCGCGGCCAAGCCGATCGTGCGCCGGCGTCGACCCGCCAAGCGCTCCAGCTGATCTCGGTAGCGGGTCTCCTGCTCACCGCTCGACGCCCACCATTCGGCGTCGACCCGATGCGCCTCGATGAACTCCAGAACCTGTTGCGGCCACACGGATTCCGCCGGAATCCGCTCCGCCTGCTCGAGCAGCTGCCGCGCCGAGGGGCGATGCGCGGGGTCGGGCGCCAGGCAGGATTCCACAAGTTTGCGGAGCGAATGCGGGATCGCCTGCAGGTCAGGCGTATCGGACAAAGCGCCGGTGGCGGCGAGGGCCAGCAGCATGCCGACGGCGTAGATGTCGGAGGCGGAGGTCACCGGCTGGCCCTCGGCCTGCTCCGGAGCCTGGAACGCCGCCGCCGCGGAATCGCCCGGACCGTCGGTCTCGCGCGGGCGGACGATGCCGAAATCGATGATGCGCGGCCCCTCCGGCATCAGCAGGACATTGCCGGGCATGAGATTCCGGTGCACCAGCACCGCCCGGTGCACCTCGAGCAGCGCGGTGGCCAGACCCGTCGCCAGCAGGCGCAGACCCGGCAGCGGCAGCGGGCCGCACGCCGTCACGACCGTCGCCAGATCCGGGGCCGGCAGGTATTCGGTGGCCAGCCACGGCCGGTCGGCATCCAGATCGCTGTCCAGCACCGCCCCGGCGTACGAACCGGTCAGCTGCTTGCCGGTCTCCAGCTCGCGCTGGAAGCGGGCCCGAAACTCCAGGTCATCGGTGAAGGACCGGTGAATCTGCTTGATCGCCACCAGCTTTCCGGTGGGCGTCCGGCCCAGCAGTACCCGGCCCATCCCGCCGCGCCCGATCACGGCGATCATGTGGTGCGGGCCGATCCAGCGCGGATCGTCGGGCAGCAGCGCCTTCATCGCACCCCCGCCATGATCGCGTACTGCGCGGCGGCGAGCTGCCGGATATCGGTCTCGGTATTGCTGTAGACCACCGCCACGTACTCGCCGCGCGTCACGACACAGCGATACCTGCGCGCCTGCACTGATTTCGGATCCGGGCGGGTGGCCTCCGAACAGCGAGCGCCGGTGAGGTCGCGGACATTACGCATCCAGGTGTACTCCGAGTTCTCCGGGTCGTCGGCCAGCCACTCGCGGTACGAGGTGGCGGCGTTCGAGTCCCGCATCCGATAGAGGGATTTGTTGTGGGAGACCGCGAGCGCGGTCACCCCCTTGCCGGAATAGTTCGTGAGAGTGCGCGCGGGATCGCCCGACAGCGCCGAATAGGCACGGATTCCGAACGCGGCGAAGGTCTTCGGGTCGGCGATCGTGTCGCCGGTGCGCACCAGCCGGGTCAGCAGGCCGTCCGGATCGAGCGGGACGCCGGTGACATCCGGCACCGCGGCGGCGTCGAAACCCGACAGCTGGGCCGTCTGCTTGCGATAGGCGGTGGTCACCATGTCGACCAGCCGCCCGAGATCCGGGTCCGGCAACTGGGCGTACACGCGGATCACGACGTTCTTCCACGCCAGGAGACTGCCCATCGACGGCACCCCCGGACGCCAGTGACTCAGCGCGGCCGGGAATGCATCCACCGCGACCGGCGCGTTCTCGGAGCTGACCTCGAAATCGACCCGCTCCATCTCCGCGGCCGCCGCGGCGGCGGACCGCTCGTCGCGGAAAGCCGTGAGTGACATGTGCAAATACTTCAACGGCGGACCGGTGACGCCCTCGCCGCGATTCGCGGCCGCGACACCGAATGAACCGACCACTCCGAATGGTCGCGCGGCGGCCCGTTGCGGCGCCGACAGCGCGGACTCGTGCAGCCCTTTTTCGTCCGCGGACACCCCGGCTTCCCATACCGTCGCCAGATCGGCATCGACATCGGTCGGGAACGCGATGTGATCGGCCAGCCGCAGTGACTCGGCGAATATCCCCCTTATCAAGCTCGGCTGCCGATCGAAGTCGTTGTTCCCGGGAACGATCGAGTACGGCCCGTAATCCGGTGCGGCCCCGTCACTCCCACACGCCGTGATCAGGACCAGCAACGCGACACCCATCCCGGCCACGGACAATCGCCGGAACCTCACACGCATGCGTCAACCCTCATCACCGGCGAGCAGCGGGCCGACGAACATTCGCACCCGCATCGCGCGAACCGAGCGGCGCGATCGAGCCACAAATTAGCACCGCATCGGTGCTATGTCATGTGCGGGTGAGCGCACTGAACATTCCGCCACAAACCGCTGTCAATTGTGCTGCGATATTTGTGGGATCAATGAATGCACGGTGGAGGCGGCTGTGGCGCAGAGTTTTTCGTACGCCGGTCGGTGAGCAGTGCCAACTGCCGCTCCTGGCCGCGCAACCCCGTGTGCAATCGGGCGGGCCACGGCGCGGTCCCGCCCGGAAGCTCGCCCAGGGAATACAGCAGTTGGGCTGCCGTCGGGCGCGATCCGGGATCCTTGCGCAGACAGGCCGCGATCAGCTCTCGCGCCTCGTGCGGAACCTTCGCGAGATCCGGCTCGGTGTGCATGATCTGGAACCGCGTGTAGGCCAGTGACGACGCGGCGAACGGACTGGACCCGGTCGCCGCCATCGCGAGCAGCGATCCGAGCGAGAAGATATCGCCGGCGGTGGTGGCCGCCTCACCCGACGCCCGCTCCGGCGACAGGTAGGCCGCGGAACCCAGCGCCGTACCGGTCTCGGTCGACCCGGCCGGATCGGCCGACAGCGACGCGATACCGGAATCGATCACCCGGGCACCCCGGGCGGTGAGCATGACCTTGGCGGGCTCGAGGTTCCCGTGCACCAGCCCGGCGGCATGGATGTCCCGCAACGCCCCCGCCAAGGCCGAGGCCAGCGCCGCCAACGCGGCCACCGGCAGTGGCCCGGCCTCGGCCACCGCCTTGCCGAGCGGGATACCCACCACGAAAATCGAGGCCAGCCAGGGATCTTGGGCGTCGATATCGAAATCGATCACGGGAGCGGTGAACGTTCCGGACACCCGCATGCGCGCGGTCGCCTCGTGACGCAGCCTGGCTCGATACCCGTCATCGCCCAGCGACCCGCGTATCTGCCTGATCGCCACCGCCCGGCCGTCCGGCCCGAGCCCGAGCAGGACGCGGCCCATCCCGCCGGATCCGAGCACGCCCAAGACGCGATAACACCCGAGGCTTCGAGGATCACCCTGCGCGAGCGGACGAATCATCATCACTCGGCCGCGCCGAACCGCCGGAACACCCGCCCCATGCTTCCCTCCCCACCGGCCGACGGCTGCTGCCGAACCGGCCGAACCCGCACCGCGCCAACCCAACCGGCGTGATCGAGCCACAAGCTAGCATCGGTTCGGAGCCGTGTCCCGCCATTTTCGGCGGCGGAACACGCGGTCCCCGAACGGATCCCCGTCAGCCTCGATAACGCCGGTGATCGGCGGTGAAATCATCGGCGACGGTGGCTGCCAGCTCCACGTAGGCGCGCTTGGTGGGCTTGCTCAAGCGGTGCAGGTCGATCTCGGCGCCCTCACCCAGGTGCGCGTCGTAAGGGATGATGTGGACCGCGCGGCAGCGGGACAGGAAGTAGTCGCGCAGCTGGTTGATTCCGACATTCGGCGCGCCCGGGCGGGGCAGGTTGATGACCACCACGGCATTGCGGACCAGGTGGTCGTGGCCGTGCAGGGAGAGCCAGTCCAGGGTGGCGGCGGCACTGCGGGCGCCGTCGATGGCCGAGGACGAGATCAGCACCAGCGAGTGCGCCAGGTCGAGCACGCCGGCCATGGCCGAATGCATCAGGCCCGTACCGCAGTCGGTGAGGATGATGTTGTAGAAGCGCTGCAGGATGCGGGCGACCGCGCGGTACTCCTCCTCGCTGAACGCCTCCGACGCGGCGGGATCGCGCTCGCTGGCCAGGACCTCGAGCCGGCTGCTGCCCTGGGAGGTGTGGCGGCGCACATCCGAGTAGCGCTGAATGTGCTCGTCCAGCAAGAGATCCCGGACCGTGGAGCGGGTCTGCAGCGGGACACGCTGGGACAGGGTGCCGAAGTCCGGGTTCGCGTCCACCGCGATCACGCGGTCACCACGAATCGAGGAGAAGATCGACCCCAGGCCCATCGTGGTCGTCGTCTTGCCGACGCCACCCTTCAACGACAGCACCGCGATCCGGTAATCGCCGCGCACGGGCTGCCGAATGCGGGCGACCAACTCCTGCAGCCGCCGCTCCTCCGCCGACATCCCGGGATTGATCGTGCCACCCGACATGTGGTGCACGGCCTTACGCCAACCCGATCCGGCGGCCTTCTTGGCCCGCCGCACCTGCACATCATCCAGCGAAGGCGCGGGCCCGCCAGGACCGTTCGCGCCCCACGCCTGCGCCGGTGCGCCGTAACCCGGCTGCCCGGGCCCACCGGGCCCGTACTGCCCGTTCCCCGGGCCCGCCTGCCCCGGACCGGGCATGAAGTTCGGATTCTGCACCGGCCCACCGGAATAGCCCGCAGCCTGCTCCGAACCCATCCCGTTCCACGGTGCCTGGCCCGCCTCGCCGGGACCATAGCCACCCTGCGGCATCGGCTGCTGGGCCGGGACGAAGTGGGGTGCTGAGGTAGCGGGGCCATCGGGGACGCGCCCCGGGCCCTGCTCCTGCTCGCCGGTTCCGGGCGCACCCGAGGACGTCGGCTGCGGACCGGGTGCGCCCCAGGGCATTTGCCCGGGTGCGCCCTGCTGCCACGGCATGCTTCCGTTGTCCGGAACCAGCGGGCCGTTCGGGTAGGGCGGAGCCGGGTTCGGTGCGCCCCAATGGTTCTGGTTCGGCGCGTCGCCGCCGTAGGCGGGGCCGGGGGCGCCCGGACCCCAGATCGGCTGTCCCGGAGCGCCCTGCCCCTGCGGGGGGACGGCGGTGTGCGGTCCGGTGAGACCGGCGGCGGCCGCCTCGGACATGGGCGCGTTGGCCCAGGGATTCGCGTCCGGGTCGGGGTTCTCCGGTCCCGGCGCTTGCGGCCACGGATTCGGCTGTGGCGGAACGGCTCCCGTTGGGAGGGCGGGGTTGGTCCCCATCGGGGGCACCGGTCCCGGCACGGGGGGAGCCGGGGGTGACCACTGGCCACCGCTGACGGGCGCTTGCTGAACGAGCGGGGCGGGGCCGGAACCCTGCGGACCGGGTGCCTGCGGGATCGGACCCGATCCTTGCGGAATCGCGGTCGGGGCCTGCGGAGTCGGGCCCGGCTGTTGCGGGATCGGACTCGGGGTCGGCTGCGCGGGGGCTTGCGGAACTGAGCTGGGTGCCTGCGCGGTCGGATTCGGCGCGTGCGGCTGCGGGATCTCGAGGGCGCGGTGGCGGCCCGAGGACGTCTCCTGATCGAAATCGTCGATCGGCTCGGCGGCCGCGGCGTTCTCGGATTCGGCGCTGCGCGCGGCGAGTGCCCCGCCGAGGCCGGCCAATTGGGCGTCGAGCAGTCCGTGGGCGGCGGCGGTCGTATTCGGCACCGGGTTGGGTTCGACCGCGGGTTCGGGCGCGCGCGTGGTCGCGTCGGGGGCCGGGGTCTCACCCGTCGCGTGGTGCGGAGCGGGCGGTTCGTTCGAGGGGGCGGGGGCCGAGACGTTCTCGGGAGCATCCGGGATCGGCCAACGGGTGGTGGCCGGTGCGGGGGCGATGGTGTCGGCTCCGGTCGAGTCGAGCTCGGCGGGCGACGGGGGCAGCGGCGGCTGCGAGATCTTGGTCGTCGCGGCGGCCGGATCGGCAGCGGCGGGACCCCCGGACTCGACCTCGCTCGGCGACGGCGGCAGTGTCGGCCGGTTGGTGCGCGGGGCCGGATCGACTGCCGCTGAACCGGACTCACCCGGTGCGTCCGGCAGCGGGACCCGGGTGGTCGGGTCGGCCGGGGCCACCGGGGACGGGGTGCCGGCGAGCGACGCGCCCACCTGCGGCACCGCGGGCGAACCGTGGCGCGGGTGGGGCGACTCCGGAATCGGCGGCGGCGTGAAGCCGGACTTGCTGTGCTGCGGGCGCGAGTGAGCGGACTGCTCGGCCGCGGACGTCGGCGGCGTGATCAACTGCGGCCCGGTCGTCGGCCCGACCGGACCGGAATTCGGACCCGGCCGAGGCGATTCCGGCGCGGCGGGCGGCTGCGAGACCTGATCGCCGACGGGCGGTGCGTCGAAGCGCGGGCCCTGCATCGGCGGCTGGCCCTGAACGGGCATCTGGGGCCGACCCTGCGGCGGCTGACCGTTCTGGCCGCCCGGATGCGCGGGCTGCCCGTTCGTCGGGGCCTGGCCATTGGTCTGCGCGAAGTGCTGCCCGTTCGACTGCGACGGGGCGGGCGGTGCAGATGCGGTCGGTTGGTTGCCGCGGGGCGGGAGATTGAAATGGGTGCCCGGCTCCCGGACCGGCATCTGGGTCGCGGGCGGCTGCGGGGGTGTCCGGTTCGGCTCCGGGGCGCGCTTCGGTTCCGGGGTGCGTGACGCGGTGGGCTTGGGAGTCGGCGCGGCGGGTTCGGGGGCGGCGTTCTTGTTGGACTCGCGATTTCCCCACAGACCGCGGCGGCCACCCTTCTTCTTGGGCGGGATGACCTCGTCCTGGGGCAGGTTCTGGACGGGAGCCTCGTAACCGCCCTCGTTGACGTCACTCTCCGACAGCCAGGGCGGGAGCATGGGGAGGCCGTCGTTCTCGCCGCTCACATCTACCCCCGGGTGCTCGACCGATCTAGCTGGACAGGGCGTAGTTTAGCGATCCCCCGCACGGGTGTGCCCGGCGTGTGGTTTCGAGGATCGTGATGGGCCCATGTCACAGCACCCCGTATTTGGCCGCATCTGGGGAAACCGGTAAGCTAGGCGGCTGGTGACTTACATAGTGGCTGTGGCATGTCTCAGTGCCGCCTCCAGTGAGTATGTCACCGGGTTGGCCGTCATGCACCACGAAGTTCCGGCCGACCTGCCGTAATGAGCTTGAACCAACCAGGTTCAGCCTAACCGGGATCGCGGAGGATATGGCGAAGAAGGAAGGGGCCATCGAGGTCGAGGGCCGGGTTATCGAGCCGTTGCCCAATGCGATGTTCCGGATCGAGCTGGAGAACGGTCACAAGGTTCTGGCCCACATCAGCGGCAAGATGCGTCAGCACTACATCCGCATCCTGCCCGAGGACCGCGTCGTCGTGGAGCTCTCGCCCTACGACTTGACCCGCGGTCGCATCGTCTACCGCTACAAGTGAGCCACCCTCGCGGGTGCGTACAGACTTCCGGGACGTGAGTCCCGGGTTTTCCCCGGTCAAACCGGCCGGGGAAAAACTGTGTTCACGGCCAGTGAACACCAACCCAGATTGGATCTGACGTGAAGGTTCAGCCGTCCGTCAAGCCGATCTGCGAGAAGTGCAAGGTGATTCGCCGTCACGGGCGAGTCATGGTGATCTGCGAGAACCTGCGCCACAAGCAGCGCCAGGGCTGATTCACCGCCAAGCACCGAATCGCGGTTCGGATTGGCAATTGAAGAAGAACTCCCAGTTCCAGTCGCCGTCGGCGAGCCCCCTGCGGGGCGGACGGCGGCCTTCCCCCGGTACGGAGGCCGGGGCCCCACTTACGAGGGGACGGGCTGGGAGCAGACCTCCGCAAAAGTAAGGAATCGCCAAACATGGCACGTCTGATGGGCGTCGACCTCCCGCGCGAAAAGCGCATGGAGATCGCGCTGACCTACATCTTCGGCATCGGCCGTACCCGCGCCAAGGAGATCCTCGAGCAGACCGGCGTCAGCCCGGACCTGCGCTCGAAGGACCTCAGCGACGACGACCTGACCAAGCTCCGTGACTTCATCGAAGGCTCGGACATGAAGGTCGAGGGTGACCTGCGCCGCGAGGTGCAGGCCGACATTCGTCGCAAGATCGAGATCGGCTGCTACCAGGGCATCCGCCACCGCCGTGGCCTGCCCGTGCGTGGCCAGCGGACCAAGACCAACGCCCGCACGCGCAAGGGTCCGAAGAAGACCGTCGCCGGCAAGAAGAAGTAGGGATAGCGCATGCCTCCGAAGAGCCGGGCCGCTGGCCCGAAGAAGACTCAGAAGTCGCGTCGCCGGGATAAGAAGAACATCCCGCACGGCCACGCGCACATCAAGAGCACGTTCAACAACACGATCGTGTCCATCACCGACCCCGAAGGCAACGTCATCTCCTGGGCGTCCTCCGGCCACGTCGGTTTCAAGGGCTCGCGTAAGTCGACTCCGTTCGCCGCGCAGCTCGCCGCCGAGAACGCTGCCCGCAAGGCGCAGGAGAACGGCGTCAAGAAGGTCGACGTTTTCGTGAAGGGCCCGGGTTCGGGTCGCGAGACCGCGATCCGCTCCCTCCAGGCCGCCGGCCTCGAGGTCGGTTCGATCTCCGATGTCACTCCGCAGCCGCACAACGGCTGCCGTCCGCCCAAGCGGCGTCGCGTCTAGCGGGAAAGGAAGTAGAACGAAATGGCCCGTTATACCGGACCCCTCACCCGTAAGTCGCGTCGTCTTCGCGTCGACCTCATCGGAGGCGACCAGGCGTTCGAGCGTCGTCCTTACCCGCCCGGCCAGCACGGCCGCGCGCGGATCAAGGAATCCGAGTACCTCATGCAGCTGCAGGAGAAGCAGAAGGCTCGCTTCTCCTACGGCGTCATGGAGAAGCAGTTCCGCCGCTACTACGAAGAGGCGAACCGCCAGAAGGGCAAGACCGGCGACAACCTGCTGCGTCTGCTCGAGACCCGTCTGGACAACGTCGTGTACCGCGCCGGTCTGGCCCGGACCCGTCGTGCCGCCCGTCAGCTCGTGTCGCACGGCCACTTCCTGGTCAACGGCGTGAAGGTCGACGTGCCGTCGTTCCAGGTCTCGCAGTACGACATCATCGATGTCAAGCCGAAGTCGGCCGCCATGCTGCCGTTCCAGGTGGCGCGCGAGACCATCGGCGACCGTACTGCTCCCGGCTGGCTGCAGGTCGTTCCCGGCCGTCTCCGCATCCTGGTGCACCAGCTCCCCGAGCGTGCGCAGATCGATGTTCCGCTCCAGGAACAGCTGATCGTCGAGTACTACTCGAAGTAATAGGCGCGCAACGCGCCGCTGGTGTGGACCGTGGGGGGCTTTGCCCCCACACCCCCTGAAAAGGGGGACCGGGGGCCTTGCCCCCGGACCCCCATTTTTGGGAAAAGGGTTGGGGCGCAAGCCCCGAGGTTCACGCAAGCTCCCAATCGTGAGCGTCAAATGGTGGGCGCTCGAAGGAGGAAGAAATGCTGATTTCACAGCGACCGACGCTGACCGAAGAGGTCGTGTCCGAGAACCGGTCGCGGTTCACCATCGAACCGCTGGAGCCGGGCTTCGGTTACACCCTCGGCAACTCGCTGCGGCGCACGCTGCTGTCGTCGATTCCTGGTGCGGCTGTCACCAGCATTCGCATCGATGGCGTGCTGCACGAGTTCACCACCGTCCCGGGCGTGAAGGAGGATGTCACCGACATCATCCTGAACCTCAAGGGCCTGGTCGTGTCGTCCGAAGAGGACGAGCCGGTCACCATGTACGTGCGCAAGCAGGGCCCGGGCACCGTCACCGCCGGTGACATCGTCCCCCCGGCGGGCGTGACCGTGCACAACCCGGACATGCACATCGCCACCCTGAACGACAAGGGCAAGCTGGAGATCGAGCTCGTGGTCGAGCGCGGTCGCGGCTATGTCCCGGCCGTGCAGAACAAGGCGTCGGGTGCGGAAATCGGCCGGATTCCGGTTGACTCGATCTACTCGCCGGTTCTCAAGGTGACGTACAAGGTCGAGGCCACCCGTGTCGAGCAGCGCACCGACTTCGACCGGCTCATCCTGGATGTCGAGACCAAGAACTCGATCTCCGCGCGGGATGCGCTGGCGTCGGCGGGCAAGACCCTGGTCGAACTGTTCGGTCTCGCGCGCGAGCTGAACGTCGAGGCCGAGGGCATCGAGATCGGCCCGAGCCCGGCCGAGGCGGACCACATCGCCTCGTTCGGTCTGCCGATCGAGGACCTGGATCTCACCGTGCGGTCGTACAACTGCCTCAAGCGTGAGGGCGTGCACACCGTCGGCGAGTTGGTCGCCCGCACCGAGTCGGACCTGCTGGACATCCGGAACTTCGGCCAGAAGTCCATCGACGAGGTCAAGGTCAAGCTGCACTCGCTCGGCCTGTCCCTCAAGGATTCTCCGGCTTCCTTCGATCCGTCCTCCGTCGTCGGCTACGACGCCGCGAGCGGCACCTGGAGCGACAGCGGTTCGTTCAGCGACACCGACAGCGGCGAGCAGGACTACGCCGAGACCGAACAGCTTTAGGTCATTCGGGGTGTAGCGCCCCGAATCGGCCTTCAACACAGGAGATTCAAACAATGCCCAAGCCCAAGAAGGGTGCCCGCTTCGGCGGGACGGCGTCGCACCAGAAGGCGATCTTCGCCAACCTGGCGACGGCGCTCTTCGAGCACGGTCGCATCACGACCACCGAGGCCAAGGCCAAGGCGCTGCGCCCCTACGCCGAGAAGCTTGTCACCAAGGCGAAGGGCGGCACCCTTGCCGACCGTCGCGAGGTCATGAAGGTGATCCGCTCCAAGGACGTCGTGCACGCCCTGTTCGCGGAGATCGGTCCCTCGTTCGAGGGTCGTGAGGGTGGCTACACCCGCATCATCAAGACCATCCCCCGCAAGGGTGACAACGCGCCGATGGCGATCATCGAGCTGGTCCGCGAGAAGACCGTGACCAACGAGGCCGACCGTGCCCGTCGCGTCGCCGCTTCGCAGAAGGCCACCGAGGCCCCTGCCGAGGCCAAGGTCGAGGATGCCCCCGCCGAGGAGACCGTGGCCGACGCCCCGGCCGCCGAGGCCAAGGACGCGGAGTAATCCAGTCCTTCGGACGAGATGAAGGGGTTTCAGGGGCTTCCCCTGAAACCCCTTCACGTCTGGGCGGGTTGGAAGGTTTTCCCGCCGCCCCAGGACGTCCCAGCGGGTACAGGAGCTTGCCCTGACCTGCGAAGGTCGAGAGCCCATGAGTGAGCCCGCCGTCCCCTCCGGGTCGGCGGGCTTTCTCCATGTTAACCAGGAGATCGCTGTGACCGTGGAGGATCAGACGCCCGAACCGGTTTCGATTCGGGTACGGCTGGACATCAGCTACGACGGCACCGATTTCACCGGCTGGGCGCGCCAGCCCGGCCTGCGCACCGTGCAGGGTGTGCTGGAGGAGGCGCTGAGCAAGGTGCAGCGCGAGCCGATCCAGCTGACCGTGGCCGGGCGCACCGACGCCGGCGTGCACGCGGAAGGGCAGGTCGCGCACTTCGATACGCACACCGAGGTGGACGGGCCCAAGCTGGTGCACCGGCTGGCCCGGTTCCTGCCCAAAGACGTTCGGGTGAAGGATGTCCGGCTCGCGCCGGCGGAGTTCGACGCCCGCTTCTCGGCGATTCGCCGCCACTATGCGTACCGCCTGACCACCGCGCCCTACGGCGCGGAACCGCTGCAGGCTCGCGGTGTCGTGCCCGTCCGTCCCGGTCTCGATGTCGAGGCCATGCGTGAGGCTTCCCGAAACCTGTTGGGCCTGCACGATTTCGCGGCCTTCTGTCGTCGCCGCGAGGGCGCCACCACCATTCGCGAGCTGCAGCGCTTCGACTGGGTGCAGGACGGCGATCTGCTCACCGCCTATGTCAGTGCCGACGCTTTCTGCTGGTCCATGGTGCGCAGCCTGGTCGGCGGCGTGCTCGCGGTCGGCGAGGGCCGCCGCACCCCCGCCTGGATCGCCGGTTTGCTGAACGAACGCGAGCGTTCCAGCTCGGTGACGGTGGCCCCGGCCCACGGCCTGTCCCTCATCGCCGTCGACTATCCGGCCGATGCCGACCTGGCCGCTCGGAATGCCCAGACCCGCGAGGTCCGTACCGTCCCCGGCGGCGAAGGTTGTTGCGGCAGTTGATCTTCTCGGCCCGATGAGTGGCTACGGGGTGCGAAGTTTCGATCGTCGCGACTTCTGTCCCGTCGCCCGTCGTGCCGGTACTGCCCTGGTTGGCGGCGCTATTTCTCGACTTTGCCGACGGTGATCGAAGGTGCCTCGGGGTGCGAAGTTTCCTTTCGTAGCTCGGTGGCTCGTAGCTCGGCGGAGGGTACGTGGCATGGGCACAACGAAGCGCGGCCGTGGCCGCCGTAAGCAGCGAAATGGACGAGCACCGGCGGGCCGGGCGGTCGCCGGGATCGCGCGGATGCGCACAGCGGGGTGGTGCGGTCGACCGACGCCGTCGACGAGCCCGTGCCGTACCTCCTCGGCGTGACCGTTTTGCGCGCGCATTTGCGGCAGTCGGGGTGGATTCGCAGGCGTAATCGCGGACGGACCGCCGTAGTGAAAGTGCAAGTCCGGGATGGGGATTCATTTCGCGGGTTGCGGGGAATCGGTTAATTCGGGCGGGGTGGTGAAAGTTGGATGTTGTTAAGGGAATTGGGGGGTCGGGGTGGGGGCGGGGTGCGAGAATCGGGCGATGAGGGGCGGCGTTGAGCCTGCGGTGGTGGAGGTTCGATCCATGCCGGAGGTTTCTCAGCAAGAGACGTTCGAGGAATGGGAAGCGGTCGTGGCGGCGGCCTACGTTCCATTGGTCGTGACTCCGGTGCGTGCGGGGGAGTTCCGGGCGCGAATAGTGCAGTCGCGGTTCGACGGGATCGATGTCTCGGTGGTGACGGCCAGCGGCCAGCACCTGAGCCGGATACCGCGGCTGATCCACGAGCCCGAGGAACCGATCCTGTTCGCCAGCGTCACCACCCACGGGCACGGCTGGCTGGAACAGGATGGGCGGGTGGGGGAGTTGGCCGACGGCGGCCTCACCCTGCACGTGAGTTCGCGGCCGTTCAGCGCGCATTTCGAGCAGTCCTGGGGTGTGGTGGCGGTGCAGGTGCCCCTGGCCGAGGTGGTCGGAGCCTCGGGGGTGGCGGCGGATCGGCTGCCCACGGCGGTGCGCTTCCCGCCCGAGGGCGCGGCCGGGATCGTGGGCCGCTTCTTCTGCGGGCTGGCGCAATTGCAGTACACCGCACCGGATCAGGCCGCGGAACTGGCCAAGCACGGTACCGGGCTGCTGGCCTCGGTGGTGCAGCTGGCGGCGGGGGATCTGCCGCGTGACGAGCCCGCGCACACGCTGGCCAAACAGCAGGCGCTCGGTTTCATCCAAAGTCATTACGCCGACCCGAATCTCACCATCGATCAGGTGGCCACGGCCTGCGCCGTCTCCCGCCGCACCCTGTACCGGATGTTCGAGCAGGGCGGGGACGGCGTGGCGGCCATGCTGCGGCGCATGCGGGTCGAACGCGCGCTGGCGCTGATCCGCACCGATCCCACGCGCCCGCTGCTGTCGGTGGCGCGCTCGGCGGGCTTCATGTCCGAGCGGCAGTTCTATCGCGCCTTCAAACGCGAGACCGGTATGACCCCTGGCGAATTCCGGACCCATCATGCCTGATCAGGGGGTAGATCTGGGCTGACGTGAATTGGCAGTCATCTGGCACGGGCGGGCAGTCACAGCGCGGTGGGAGATCGGAAATACTGGACTCGCGCCGCCCGGTCGCCGCCTTCGAGCCGCCGGCGACCGGGCAGGCGGCCTCTTCCAAATCCGGGACAGTCGGTCTGTTTTGTCGCATCGGTCGGCTTATTCGCGGTTTGCCGGCGGCCCGGTAATGGAATGATGGCGGTGTGGGTATCGCGTCCACTGCCAGCGCCGAAGTCTCAACGAGCACCGGGGTATCCGCGCGGCAGGCATTCGAGCAGTGGGAGGCGATCGTCGCCGACGCCGTACTGCCATCCATCATCGAACCGCTCGGCAAGGGGCCTTGGCACGGCAGGGTCCGCAGCACCCAGTTCGATCGCTCCAGCCTCACCCTGATGACCTCCAGCGCCCAGCGCGTGGTGCGCACCCGGCGCCAGCTCGACCGGGCCACCGGAGAGTTCCTGCTGGTGAACATTGTTGTCGAGGGCTCGAATTGGACCGAGCAGAGCGGCCGGATCACCGAGGGCGGAGCCGGAACCATCGCCTTCTACGACAGCGCCCTGCCGATCGAGAGCCGCACCACCGAGAACGCGACGTCCACCATCGTGCGCGCGCCGCTGGCCGCGGTGCTCGAGCACGCCGGGCTGGCACGCGAGGAGCTACCCATTGCCAAGGCGATGCCGACCACCGGTGCGATGGGCGTGGTGGCCGACTTCTTCCGGGGTATGGCGGTGCTGCCGGCCGATGAAACCGACCGCGCGGCAAACGTGTTGGAGTCGCAGGTCACCTCCATGCTCTCCTCCGCGGTGCTGCTGGCCAACGGGCACGGCTCACCTGCCCCCGCCGATTCGCTGTTCACCCGCCAGCAGGTGCTCGCGGTGCTGCGCCGGCGCTACACCGATCCGGACCTCACCGTCGACGAGGTGGCGCACGAGTGCCTGGTGTCGCGGCGCACCCTGTACCGGGTGTGCGAGGACATCGGCGGCCCGGCCGCCCTGGTGCGCCGGATGCGTGTCGAGCATGCCCGCAGGCTCTTGCGCGCCGATCCGAACCGGCCGCTCTCGGGGATTGCCGCGGCTTCCGGATTCGCCACCGATCGGCACTTCTACCGGGCATTTCGGCAGGAAACCGGCGTGACGCCCGGTCAATTTCGGTCACAACTGGACGCAGGCACGCGCGGTCGGTAGCTCGGCACTCTATGTCGCTGAAAGCGAACCGCGTTCGGCGAAGGGTGATTGCACAGATCATCCGATCCGTCGAAGGAGCCGAGGTGCCGACGAAGGTGCGAGTCGCAGCCGTCCAAGCCGAGCCGCGATGGCTGGATCTGCGTGCCGGTGTTCAGCAGGCCATTGAGTTGATCGAGGACGCGGCCGCGGGCGGTGCGCAGCTGGTGGCGTTCCCGGAGACCTTCCTGCCGGGATATCCGTGGTGGTTATGGCTGGATTCGGTGAGCTGGGGTCAGGGCTTCTTCGCGCGTTACCGCACGAACTCGATGACGGTGGGCCGCACCGAGTTCCGGCGGATTGCCGACGCCGCGCGCCGGCACCGCATCCATGTGCTGCTCGGCTTCAGCGAACGCTGCGCGAGCGCGCTGTACATGTCGCAGTGCCTCATCGACGATCGAGGGGTACTGCTCGGAGTCCGTCGCAAGCCCGAACTGACACCGCTGGAGCACAAGATCTTCCGTTGCGGTGAGCCCGGCGAGTCGCAGGTCTTCCGTACCGGCATCGGCCGCATCGCGGTGCAGGGCGGCTCCGAGCAGTTGCATCTTCCGGCGCGCCGCGAGCTGGAACGCACCGGGGCGCAGATCCACGTGGTGTCCTGGCCGGGCTTCATCGTGGCGCGGGACGTGGATTGGGGCGTGCGCGTGAACAATGCGGCCACGCTCTGGTACGCGGTGGTCGGGCAGCTCAATGTCGTCGCGGCGTGTTCGGTGATGGATGTGGCGGGCAGTGAGACCCGCCGGGGTTCGGAGCCGGCCAAGCAGCTGGTGCGCGGTCCGGGCGGGCACGCCCGCATCTTCGCGCCGGGCGGTGAGGAGCTGGTGTCGCCGCTGAGCGGACACGAACAGGGTTTGCTGTACGCGGATCTGGAGCTGGACCTCAGCGTCGAGTCCGCCGCCTGAGCGGTACCGGGGTGTACCACTTCGGTGCATTGGCTCCCCATCCCTCGATCTGACACACTCTCCCGAGTATTCGGCCGTACATGGGTCGACCGTTGTCATTGAGGGACGGGGAGTGGACGCGTCAGAAGCGGTCAGTCGGATCGATGTGCGGTCCGGGCCGGAGCAATCGTCGGCAGAGGCATTCGAGCGCTGGGAAGCGCAGGTGACCGCCGCTTACGTGCCATTGGCCGTTTCGCCAAAACCGACCGGTCGTTTTCACGGTTATATCGAACACGCCAGCTACGAAGAACTCGATCTCTCGGTGATCGGATCCACACCGCAACTGATCCAGCGGACCGATTCGCTCATCAACCGCACCGGCGACGAGTTCCTGCTCGCCAGCATTCCCACCCTGGGCACGGCCCGGCTGCATCAGGACGGCCGGGCCGCCGACGTCGGACCCGGCGGAATTGTGTTCTACGACAGCACCCGTCCCTATCACTGGGACGCGCACCAGGAGTTCGAACAAGTCGTCGTCCAGGTCCCGCTGAGTCGATTGCGTGAGCGATACGGCGTGGAGAACCTCGAGATTCCGACCGCCACCCACTTTTCCGCCGATACCGCGCCGGGAATCGTCGCGCAATTCTTCCGCGGCATAGCGGGATTGCAGCGCACCGATCCCTCGGCGGCGGCGCTGCTGGCCGAGCCCGGCATGGATCTGCTGGCCGCCGCCGTGGTCGCCGCGTCCGGGCGCACCCCGCGTGACCAGTCGGCGGACGCGCTGAACCGGCAGCGGGTGCTGACCTACATGCGGGCCAACTGCGCCGATCCGGATCTCGGAGTGGATCGAATCGCGGAAGGCTGCCGGATGTCGCGGCGTACGCTCTACCGGGTGTTCGGCGAGTTCGAGGGCGGGCCCGGAACGGTGTTGCGGCGCATGCGAATCGAACGTGCTTGCGATCTGCTGAGGAATGCGCCACAGTTGCCCCTATCGGCTGTGGCCAAAGCGTCGGGATTCCTGACGGAACGTAGTTTCTACAGAAGCTTCCGTTTGGAAATGGGTACTACGCCCGGAGCATTTCGAGCCTTGGCATGATCAGTCAATAGTTCGGCACTCCTCGCCATTGTTTGACCGGAAACTCTTCGCAACCATCACGTTTCATGAGGGAAAAGCGATGAGGATTACGGTGCGAGTCGCCGCCGTCCAGGCCGAACCCAGCTGGCTGCGGCTGTCCGACGGCGTGGAGCAGGTCGTCGAACTGATCGGAGCAGCCGCGACCCGGGGTGCCCGCCTGATCGCATTCCCGGAGACGTTTCTCCCGGGTTATCCGTGGTGGCGCTGGATCGATACCAATCAGTGGAATGTCGAATACTCGACCCGCTGCCGCGAGAATTCGATGACGCGGGATGGTGCGGAAATGCGAGCGATCACCGAAGCCGCTGCCGCACACGGCATTCACGTCGTTCTCGGATTCGGTGAACGGCAGGATCGGCGAATCTATATGTCGCAGGCCGTGATCGACGATTCCGGTGAGTTGCTGTCGATACGCCGCAAGGCCGGGTTGAACAGCGTCGAACGCAAGATATTCGCCTCGGGAACCCCGAATCTGCCCGCGGTGCACCACACCCCGATCGGCATGTACGGCGCGCTGTCCGGGCAGGAGAACCAGCGCCCGCTGCTGACCCGCGCGCTGCGCGCCGACGAGGAGCAGATCCATGTGGCCGCCTGGCCCGCCAGCCCGCACGGCGATGTGCCCGGCCCCGATTCGAGCAGCACGGTCAGCCGCATGTACGCCCTGGAAGTCGGTGCGTTCGTACTCGCACCCACCGCTGTGGTGGGCAACTCCGCGTGGGGTGGCCTGGCCCGGCCCAGTACCACCGGCGATACCGGTCAGGCCCGTATCTACGCCGCCGACGGCACCGAGTTGGTGACGCCGCTCGCGGAGGGCGTCGAGGGAATCCTCTACGCCGACCTGGAAATCGGCGCCGCGAATGCCGAGAACACCCAGTACGAGGCGGCCCGCCGCCCCGCCCGTGACCGCAAGGAGCGCGTCTCCGCCACCCGCCGCGGCTCGCGCCGCGCCGCCGCCGGCTGGCAGTCCGGCCCCGATCGCTGGGCGCTCCCCATGACCCTGGGTACCCAGCCGGGCGGAATCGCCGCCTGCTGACCCGAAACCGGGCCGCACGCCACGGATGCGAAACTCGCCACGCATCCGATCGGCCCGAATCGGTTCCGAGCGCACGGGTCGGGCGTGCGAGAGGGGATTTCTGAGGGTTCTGAGAGTGGTCCCCCACTCGATGGGGTTTCCGAGAAGCTCTCGGGGGCTGCGCGAGTTGTGCCCGTCCTGATGGGGTTTCCGAGAAGCTCTCGGGGCTGCGCGAGTTGTCCCCGTCCTGATGGGGTTTCCGAGAAGCTCTCGGGGGCTGCGCGAGTTGTCCCCGTCCCGATGGGGTTTCAGGGGCTTGCCCCTGAGAGTTGCGAGAGTTGCTAGCTCCGGACCAGCCGGGCGATGGCGTCGGTGGCTTCCTTGATCTTGGCTTCGGCCTCGGGGCCGCCGGCGACGGCCGCGTCGACCACGCAGTGGCTGATGTGATCCTCGAGCAGGCCCATGGCGACCGCCTGCAGGGCCTTGGTCATGGCCGAGACCTGGGTGAGGATGTCGATGCAGTACTTCTCTTCCTCGACCATGCGCTGCAGACCGCGGGCCTGGCCCTCGATGCGGCGCAGGCGCTTGAGGTAATCGTCCTTGGCGGTGATGTAGCCGTGGGTGGCGTGGTCGTGGCAGGACTGGTCGGTGGCGGTCTCTGCGGTGGCGGTCTTGTCGTTGGTCACCTGCGCTGTCCTCACTCCCGGGCATTGATACCCCCCTAGGGTACATGGTTTGCCCTGCTACCACCACTCATGCGCGCATGCGCGAGAATCGGGGTCATGAGTTCGGATCCACGGGCATCGCTCGCCATCATCGGAGGCAGCGGGTTCTACGACTTCTTCGGTGACGACGCCACCACCGTCGAGGTCGAGACCCCCTACGGCGCGCCCAGCGCCCCCATCACCATCGGCCAGGTGGAGGGCCGCGCGGTGGCGTTCCTGCCGCGGCACGGCCGCAAGCACGAGTTCTCGCCGCACACCGTGCCGTACCGCGCCAACATGTGGGCGCTGCGCTCGCTGGGCGTGCGCCGCATCTTCGGACCCTGCGCCGTCGGCAGCCTGCGCGCCGACTGGGGGCCGGGCACCGTCGCCGTGCCCGACCAGCTGGTGGACCGCACGTCCGGCCGCGCCCAGACCTTCTTCGACACCGGCGGCGTGCACGTCTCCTTCGCCGATCCGTACTGCGACGAACTGCGCTCGGCCGCAATCGCTTCCCTGGGCGACGAGCTGCCCGCGCACGACTACGGCACCATGGTCGTGGTGGAGGGCCCGCGTTTCTCCACCCGCGCCGAGAGCCGCTGGTTCGCCGGCCAGGGCTGGGAACTGGTCAACATGACCGGCCACCCCGAGGCCGTCCTCGCCCGCGAACTCGAAATGTGCTACTCCGCAATCGCTCTCGTCACCGACCTGGACGCGGGCCTGGAGTCCGGCGAGGGCGTCAGCGCCGCCGCCGTCTTCGCCGAGTTCGAACGCAACCTGGTGCCCTTCAAGGCCCTGGTCCGTCGCGCCGTCGCCGCCGTCGAGGGCGACGACACCTGCGACAAGTGCCGCGTCCTGACCGGCACCGGCGTGCAGTTGCCGTTCGAGCTGCCCTGAGCGGCTTCCACCGAGCCGATCGGACCGCCGCCCGAGCGACCGGGGCACCTCGTTGTGCCCCGCGGTGCCTCGTTGCACCTGCTCGCGGCGGCATGTCCGGGCGACGTTGTTTCGCCCGAAATGCCCATCACCCAATAGGTATTCGGGTTACGGGCGGCTCTGGACGTGAGGCATCGCGGCCGGTCGCCTAGGCTGAGTTCATGAATGCGGGCGGCGGTCACCCCCTGCGCGTCCTGTTGACCGGCGCGGCCGGTTACCTGGGCTCTCATGTCCACCGCGCCCTGCTGGCCGCCGGACACGACGTCATCGCCGTGGATGCCCTGCTCGAGGCCGTGCACGGCCCGAATCCGGCAGTGCCCCAGGGTGTTCTCCCTCTCGATATCCGTGACGAGCAGGCCCTCGCGCCGTTGCTGGAGGGTGTGGACGTGGTCTGCCATCTGGCGGCCGCCGTGCCGCTGCCGCACCTGGGTGACCCGCTCGACGCGATGCCGTCCGCGCCCGATTCCGGTGCTCAGCAGGAGCTTCCACGGCGGAGCCACGCGCAGACCGCTGGTGGGCGACGCGCGGCGGCCACGGGCGACGGCGCGGTCGGCGGAGACGGGGAGAACCCCGGGGAGAGCCGATCGGCACCGGTCGGCGGATCGGGCGAGCCGGGTCCGCGCGGTACCGAAGGACCTCCGAGCTCCGATCTCGACGAGGGGGCGGGGACCGTACCGACGAATCGGGAGGACGGTTCCAAATCTGCCCGCGAAGGCCGGGCCGCGAGCGCGGGGCCGGGCGGTCACGGAGCTGGGCCGTGCGTGCGCACCCCGATCGGGATGGATCGCGGGGGACAAGGGCGGCCCGGCGCGGAGGGGTTGCGGTGGGCCGCGCTGTTCGCCACGCACAATGACGTCGGCACGGCCGTGCTGCTGGCCGCCATGGAGCGGGCCGGGGTGCGGCGGCTGGTGCTGGGTTCGACCGTGGCGGTGTACGGGGAGGGCAGGTATCGCGGCATGCGGTCCGGGCCGTTCTATCCGGGGCTGCGGCGGCGCGGTGATCTCGATCGCGGGTTGTTCGACCATCGGGCGCCCCGGTCCGGCGAGGTGCTGACCTGGGAGCCGATGGGGGAGGACGCTCCGCTGCGGCCTCGAAGCGCCTATGCGGCAAGCAAAGTCGCGCAAGAGCATTACGCCCTGGCTTGGGTGGCCAATACCGGCGGACACGCGGCGGTGCTGCGATATCACCACCTGTACGGCGAGCCGGTGGCCGACGGGCGGCGGCCACGCTCGGCGGAATCCGGTGTGGTGGCCAGATTCCTGGCGGAGCTGGCGGCGGGGCGACCACCGCGCGTCTTCGAAGACGGCGGTCAGGTCAGGGATTTCATGCATGTGCGGGACGCGGCGGCCGCGACCGCGGCGGCGGTGACGCGGGTGGTGCCGGGCTTCGTGCCGTTGAACATCGCGTCGGGCCGCCCGCTCACCCTGTGGGAGGTCGCTTCCACCATGGCCAAAGCGGTGGACGGTCCGTCACCGGTGGTGACCGGGCAATGCCGGATCACCGATATCCGCCATGTCGTCGCCAATCCCGAGCGTGCCCGGCACGCGCTGGATTTCAACGCGCGGATCATCCCCGCCAAGGGGCTGGCCGAATACGCGGCGCGCGGCGTCGGTCGGCGCTGAGCGCCGATTAGGCTCGCCGTATGGCGGAATCAGCGCAGGACAGCCCCCTCCGGCTCGAGGTCATCGTCGCCAGTGTGCGCCCCAAGCGGTTCGCGCCCGTGGTGGCGGACTGGTTCCTGCGGCAGGCGCGGGCGGACGAGGATTTCGAGGTCGGGGTCATCGATCTCATCGATACGCCGCTGCCGCTGGACCTGACCGAGAACGATGAGGTGCGGGCCTTCCAGGGGCGGATCGAGGCGGCCGACGCGTTCGTGGCCGTCACCTCCGAGTACAACCACGGCTATCCGGCCGCGCTGAAGACCGCCTTCGACAGCGCCAAGCGCGAATGGCGCGGCAAGCCCATCGGATTCGTCAGCTACGGGGGGCTGTCCGGCGGTCTGCGGGCGGTCGAGCAGCTGCGTCAGGTGGTGGCCGAGATCCATATGGTGTCGATTCGCGAGACGGTCAGCTTCCACGAGGCGAAGCGCCGGTTCGACGCCGACGGCGAGACCCACGACGGCGCGGCCATCGACGCCTCGGCCCGCATGCTGCGCCAACTGGCCTGGTGGGCAACGGCTTTGCGGACAGCGCGCACGGCCGACCCGTATCCGGGGAGCTAGGGCGTAGCTCCGCATTCGCTCCGGCCGTGCGCACGATTCGGACGGCTACGCCGACGGAGCTGTCAAGGCGCGACAGCGTGTGCCGCGCGCGGCTGCCCGATGTAGGTGGACTCGCGCGGGATGGACACCAGGGTGAGCGCGACCTGGGAGGCGCCGGTGCGCAAGGTGATCCGGTTGCCGGCGGCGCCGGGTTGATGAATCGACAGGTCCGGTTTGGTGCCGGGCCAGCCGAGCGGGTCGCCGGTGAGGTAGAGGGTGGTGACGCCCGCGTGGGGTGCGGGGGCCAGCACGCCGTCCACGAGCGTGGCGGTGAAATCGGCGTCGGACTGGTGGGTTTCGACCGCGACGGTGAGGCGCTCCGGGTTGCCGATGGTGGTGACCAGCTGCTGCCAGGCCTGCGGGCGGTCGGTGCGGATGAGGATGCGTTCGCCGACGGCCAAGGCGCGGAAGATCAGCTGCTGGGCGAGATAGAGTTCGCCCGCTATGTAGACGCTCGAAATACCCTGGCCGACAAGGCGGATGGCCACCCCGTTGCCGTCGTCGTCGGAGCCGATCAGCTGGCCGCAGCCCGCGGACGGCAATTGCAGGGCGTCGATGTCGGCGATCGCGCGGACCTCGGTGGGCACGGTGTCGTCCAGCCCGGGCACCGCGAACGGCAGATGCGCGAGCAGGCCCTCGCGGTGGCGGCCGTTCATGGAGATCATGTGCTGCTGCACCGGCTCCTCGGGCAGCTCGCGCGCCGTGAGCCGCCAGGCCGCGCCGAGCCGCACGGTGTCGGCGCTGCGGCCGGGCCGCAGCCGCACCGCCACCGTGGTGCCGCGCGAGGCGGGCACCCAGAGCTGGGCCAGCAGGTCCGAGGCCAGCTGCTGCGGATCGACGGCCGCGCCGATGTTGACGCTGTTGCCGAGTTCGGCGTAGCGCCAGTGCTGGCTCAGCTCACCGGGATCCACGCCCGCGGTGATCTGCAGCGCGGCCTGCCGGATCTCGGGGGCGGTGAGCAGCCGGGCCGAGCAGTCGCCGTCCTCGAGGGTGCGCACGATGCGCTGGGTGGCGATGGTGACCGCCCGGCACGCGCCGGTGAGTCCGCCGCCGCGCCGGGCCGCGGCCTCGGGGCAGGTGAGCGGGTCGAAGGCGATGGCCAGCCACACCGTGCGGTGCGCGGTGGCGGGCAGCGGACCGAGCAGGGATTCGTAGATGGCGCCCGCGGGCGTGCCCGAGCGGCTGCGGTAGCCGTGCGACACGATGTCGATGCCGGACAGCAGAATGTCGTGCTGGCTCAGGCTTTTCGCGAGTTCCGGCAGCGGCAGCAGGTGGGTGGACGCCACGGTGGAGCGCCCGAGCCGGGTCAGTCCGCCCTTGGGGGCGAGTACCTCGACGACGGCGACCACGCGGCTGCCGTCCCGGTAGAGCCCGAGCGAGCGGCCGTCGGGGGCGTGGAAGTCGATGATGTCGGCGGGCGGGTGGCCGCGGCGGGAGCGGAAGCGGCCGCGGGTGGCGATCCAGTCGGAAACTGTGCGTTTGCCCAGCGGTATGAGAAGAAGCAGACCGACCACTATGCCGAGGGCGAGCGCACCCCACCACGCGAGCCCGCACACCAGGGCGAGAACCAGAATGACCAGTCCGGCAACTTGGGCCCACACCAGGTTCGCGAAGGAGATCCGGCCGAGCAACGGCCGCCCCGCCGACTCCCCGGAATCGATCGTCATCGTCGGTCCCCGACTCCCCGATTTCGGCCCCGCGCGGCGGCCGAGTGCGAATGAAGGTCCTGGTAACTGTACTGTGTTCGGCGAACGCAACGACCTTCCGGGACATGGATGCCTTCGAAACCCACGACCCGATGGCAGGTGAGCGGTTACCGCTTCCTGGTCCGTCGCATGGAGCACGCCCTGGTCCGCAGGGACGTGCGAATGCTGCACGATCCCATGCGCTCACAGTCGCGCGCGTTCACCGCCGGACTCATTCTCGCGTGTGTCGCACTGGCGGGTTGCGGAGTGTTGGCTCTGCTGCGGCCACAGGACAAGATCGGGTCCAACAAGATCCTCATCGGCAAGGACACCGGCGCGGTCTACGTGGTGCTCGACAATGTGGTGCATCCGGCCCTGAACATCGCCTCGGCCCGGCTGGCCGCGGGCGACGCCGCCAAGCCCGCGACCGTCAAGGAATCCGAGCTGTCCAAGAAGCCGCGCGGGCAGCTGATCGGCATCCCGGGCGCGCCGACCTCGCTGAATTTCGACGCGGGCAGCGGGCGGACCTGGACCGTGTGCGACGCGCTGTCCAACGACGGCAGCCGCAACCTCACCACCTCGGTGCTGGTCGGCGATCTCACGTTGGCGGACAAGGCTTCCGCCCTGGCGTCCGGCAAGGCGCTGCTGGTGCAGGGCCGCGACCACACCTACCTGATCTACGACAATGAGCGCGCCCAGATCGACCTGAACGACCGCGCGGTGGTCGACGCCCTCGACATTCGCGGCCAGACCCCGCGCCCGATCAGCGAGGGCCTGCTCAACGCCATCCCCGAGGTGGTGCCGCTGGTCCCGCCGCGCATCGAGAACGCCGGCGCCGCACCGGGTTACCCGCTGGGGGACCACCGCGTCGGCGATGTGGTGCAGGTCCGCACCGACAGCAAGTACTACGTGGTGCTGCCCGACGGCCTGCAGGCCGTGTCGCCCATGACCGCCGACGTCATCCGCAACACCTACCGTTCGACGGCCGCCGACACCTACATCGCGCAGGCCGACCGCACGAGCGCGCCGGTGTCCTCGGCGCTGCAGGTGTCGAACTATCCGGACAGGGCCCCCGCCCTCGTGGACGGCAAGGACCAGCCCGTCGACTGCCTGTCCTGGAAGCCGCTCACCTCCGCCGACACCTCCGACGGCAGCAAACACGCCGAACTCTCGGTGCTCACCGGGCACGCCATGCCGATTCCGGACCGCGCCAAGCTGGTTCCGCTGGCCCAGGCCGACGGCAGCGGACCGAATGTGGACAGCTTCTACCTGAAGCCGGGCGCGGGCGCGTACGTGCAATCGACCGGCATCGAGCCCGACAGCCAGCGCCACGACAGCCTGTTCTTCGTCTCCGACTACGGCGTCCGCTTCGGCATCAAGAACCTGGACGCCGCCAAGGCGCTGGGTATGGACCCGGAGAAGGTGCGACCCGAACCCGCGCCCTGGCCGATCCTCGGATTGCTCGCGCCCGGGCCGACCATGAGCCGTGAGGCCGCCATGGTCGCCCACGACGGGGTGGCCCCGGATCCGAGCCCGGCCAAGGAGCCGGTGAAAACCCAAGCGCCCAGCGCGAACTGAGTCGGTTCTTCGTAGCCGAACCGGCCAACTGGTTTCGTGCCGATCGGGGTAACTCCCCGGGTACGCCCAAAATGGTTTCGACGACCGATCGGTGGCACGGATGCATGATGGTCGACGGCCCTCAGCCGTCCGCTAAAGGCGCGGAGAAGCGGGGGAGTCGCCGAATCGGCGGCGCAGGGGGAACGAGGCGAGGAAGCCGAGAACCAGGAGCAGCGCCACGACTCCGGTACCGATCAATGCCACGTCGCGTGCGGTGTTGTCGGGTGCGGCCGGTGGCTTCGGGAGCGGCAGTTGCTGATCGCGTGGTCCGGCGGGAAGCTTGGGCGGCAAGTTGTTTCGCACCTGATCGGACAGGGCCGCGACGGGATCGACGGTGCCGTAACCGATGTAGGGATTCCAGCCCTCGCCGGAGGCATGCGCGGTGGCCTCGATGCGTTCGATGACGTCGGGTGCGCGCATATCGGGGAATCTGGAGCGCACGAGCGCGGCCACACCCGACACCTGCGGTGCGGCGAAACTCGTTCCGCTGTAAGGCGTCACCTGCCCCTGATTGGTGACCTTGGCGGTGGTCAGCCCGGTATTGCGGGGATCGAGCGAGACGATGTTCTCGCCCGGCGCGGCCACACCCATCCAGGGCCCGGGCACGGTGAATTTCGAGGGCTGGCCGAACGCGTCCACCGAACCGACCGACAGCACGTAAGCATCCCACCAGGCGGGGACCACATACGAGTTGACGTGATTCCACGGATCGTCGGTGGGGTGCAACGGATCCAGGCCCGGATTGCTCGCCTTGCAGGTGTCGGTATTGCCCGCCGCCGCGACGATGACCACGTCCTTGACCTCGGCCGCGTACTGCACCGCCGCGCCGAGCGCCCCCATCTCGGCGCTGGTGGGTTCGCTGGTGGGGCAGGCGACCAGCGAGATATTGATGACCCGCGCGCCCGCGTCGGCGGCCCGCCGCACGGCCGAGGCCAGCGCGGAGATCTTGCCGTAGCCGTCGGGCATGTCGTCGGGCCCCTTCTCCTTGCCCGCGCCCTTGGTCTGATACAGCGCACTGGTCTGGCGGATGGTCATGATCCGCGCCTCCGGGGCAACCCCCGCGAACCCCTGCCCGTCGACCTGGGTGGCCGCGATCAGCCCCGCCACGATGGTGCCGTGCGCGTCGCAGTCCTCGGTCCCGTCGCCGCCCGCCGCCACGTAATCACCGCCCGGAACGAGACCCGGCAGCCGGGGATGCGGCGAGACGCCGGTATCGATGACCGCCACCAATTGCCCTGCGCCCCGCGAGAATTGCCACGCGTCCGGCAGATCGAGTGTGCGTTGCGTCGGCGGAATGGTCGGCCCGTCCCCGCCCGCCTGCGTACTGAAGCACGGCGAGTTCGCGGGATGCTCGGTCTCGGTGGGCGGCACGGCCGGACCGCCCGGGGGCAACAGCCCCGCGTCGATGGGCGGCGGCCGGTCGGCGGCCGCGGTGCCGGGCACCGAACCCATGCCGAACGAAACGCTCAGCGCCAGTACGAATGCGGCAGATGCCGCATGAAAGCCCCTGGTGCCCACTCGGTCACAGCCCACGCACGAGTGTGTAGAGGTCGGTCACCCAGAACGTCAGCGGTACGACCGCGGCGACGAAGGCGTATTCGAGCAGCTCGACCGCTCGGCGCATGGGCGGGGTGGCCTGTTGGCGGGGCACGATGATGCCCAGCACCAGCGCCGCCGCGAAAAGTGCCAGCGCCACACCGAAGATGGTGAGCGGCTGGCGTTGGGTGAGTGCCGCGCCGATGAGGACCAGCAGCACGATGGCGGTGCCGCCCGCGATCAGGACCACGGCTTGTTCGGCGCCCGCGTAGGTGCGGCTGCGGAACAGGAGGACCACGGCGCACACCAGGGCCAGCGCCAGGCCGGCCCAGTACGGGCTGTCGGCGGTGGGATCCACGGCAGCGACCGATCCGGCCACGACCACGACGGTGGTGGCGGCGACCAGTCCGGCCAGATATTCCCGCGCCCGTTCGGATTTCGCGCGCAGGACCTCCATCGAGGGCAGGGCCCGGTGGTCGTCGGGATCGTCCTCGGTGGGGTCGATGGGCGTTCCGGGGGCGGGGACCGGCGGCAGCGGCAGCTTGGCCAGCAGCATGGAAAGCCTTGGGGCCAGCGATAATCCGGCAAGGCCCAGGGCCGCCGCGCCACCGCCGATGGCATGGGCGGACACTCCCGTCAGCATGCCCACCAGGGCGGCCGGGATCGCGTAGACGGCCAGTGTGGTCGCGCCGATGAACAGGCCCGGTCCGACCCCGCTCACCCGCCACGCCAGAATCGCGGTGGCTCCGGCCAATACCGCGCCGAGCAGTGCGTTGGGCCAGCCGTAGTGGTCCGGGACGAACAGCATTCCGGCGCTGAAGGCGGTGGGCAGTGCGCAGCCGCCGAGGAGCAGGGCGCTCGCGTGATCGCGGTACATGCGGCTGAGGACCATGCTCGCGGTGACCAGCAGCAGGGTGACGAAGGTGGCCACGATGCCGCTGACCCAGCCGGGGATGGCGGTGGGCGCGGCCAGCAGGCCGAAGCAGCCGACCAGCATGATGGCCACGGCCAGCACGGAACCGGTGAGGCGGGCCGTGCGCGGGGTCCAGCCCTTGAAGTGGTCGGCGTCGGCGATGGCGACGTTGTACATGATGTCGTCGAACAGCGGCGTGGGCGCGATGTGCTCGGCGCTCTCGAGCATGAGCAGTTCGCCGTCGCGCACGCCCTGCTCGGACAGGCTCAGAGAATTGGAGAACGGCGGCTGGCCGATGCGGGCGAGCACCCACTCGTGCGGCTCGAACTGCTCGCCGTCGGTGTCGAAGTCGTTGACGCGATTGTGCTGATCGACCATGTCGACCACGCTCGGGATGACCAGCGCCACCGGCACATCGACGGGAATGGCCATGTCGACCTGCGTGTGCTTGGCCAGAATGGTGACTCGCGCCAGGTCGGGCGCGCGGACGGTGCCCGATTGATTGGCGCGGAGTTCATCGAGATGGTCCGTACGCGACTGCGTCACGCCCGTAATGTACGGCATGATGGTTGCCGTCCGTACACTCAGGCCGTATGTCAGCCGGATTCGATGGGTGATTTTCAGCGATGAGCACCGTTCGGTTCCAACGCCGTCCCCGCCGGGAGATGCCCCGCTCGCCCGGCGGCGAGGTGACCCTGCAGCCGCCGCCGGAGATCCCGCGGGCGGTTCCGGCCAATCTCTTCTCGAAGCTCATGCCCGTGGTGATGGGTGTCGGCATGCTCGGCATGGTCGCGCTCATGATCACCTCCGGCAGCGGCATAGCCACCAATCCGATGAGCCTCATGTTCCCGATGATGATGGTGTTTTCCATGGTCGGGATGTATGCGGGGCAGGGCGGCAAGGGGCAGAAGGCGGCCGAGGCGAACGAGGACCGCAAGGACTATCTGCGCTATCTCGATCAGGTTCGCAAGGACGTAGAGGAGACGGCCGGGCAGCAGCGGGCCGCGGTCGAGTGGAGCCATCCCGAGCCCGGGCTGATCTGGATGCTGGCGGGGACCACCCGGATGTGGGAGCGCCGGCCGGGGGACAAGGACTTCTGCCACGCCCGCATCGGGCTCGGTAGCCAGAGACTTGCTACGAGACTGGTCGCCCCGGAAACTGGGCCCGTCGAGGAACTTGAACCCATCGCCGCGGTCTCGCTGCGGCGCTTCGTGCGCACCCACTCCACCGTCCCGGATCTGCCCACCGCCATCGCGGTGAAGGGCTTCGCCAGCGTCCAGCTCACCGGCGACCGCGCGCAGGCCCGCGAGATGACCCGGGCCATGCTGCTGCAGCTGGCCATGTTCCAGGGCCCGGACCAGGTGCTGATCGCGGTGGTCTGCGGACCCGACACCGCCCGCGAATGGGAATGGGTCAAGTGGCTGCCGCACACCCAGCACCCGGACTCCCAGGACGGAGTGGGCAGCGGGCGCATGGTGTACGGATCCATCCGGGAGGCGCACGCGGACCTGAACCCCTTGCTGTACAACCGGGTTCGATACTCGCGCAATCAGCCGCCCAACCCGAACCTGACCCAGATCGTGCTGGTGGTGGACGGCGGGCTGCTCGAGGCCGAGGAGGATCCGCTGCGCGAGACCGGGTTCGAGGGCGTCACCGTCGTCGACCTGTGCGGGTACGCGCCGCGGCTGGCCGCCTCCCGGGGCATCCAGATGGTGGTGGAGAACGGCGAGTGCGCCGGGCGCGGAGCCTCCGGGGTGATGGAGCGCTTCGCCGTCATCGACCGCATCACCGCCAAGGAGGCCGAGCAGGCGGCCCGGCGGCTCGCGCCCTACCGGGCCGCCGCCCAGCGCGCCGCCGAGGCGACCGGCGACGAGGGCGAGGTCATTTCGAGTTGGTCGCAGCTGTTGAGCCTGGGCGATGTCGGGGCCTTCGCTCCCGAGGCGGCCTGGAAGCCGCGCTACGGGCGCGAGCGGCTGCGGGTGCCGTTCGGCGTCGGGGCCGACGGGCTGCCGGTCGTCCTGGACATCAAGGAGGCGGCCGAGGGCGGCATGGGCCCGCACGGGCTGTGCATCGGCGCGACCGGCTCGGGCAAGTCGGAATTCCTTCGGACGCTGGTGCTCTCGCTCATCGCGACGCACTCGCCGGATCAGCTCAACTTCGTGCTCGTGGACTTCAAGGGCGGCGCCACCTTCCTCGGGCTGGAAGGCGTCGCGCACGTCGCGGCCATCATCACCAACCTGGAGGAAGAGGCCGATCTGGTCGACCGCATGCGCGACGCCCTGGCCGGTGAGATGAACCGCCGCCAGGAGCTGCTGCGCGCGGCGGGCAACTTCGCCAATGTCTCCGAATACGAGAAGGCCCGCGCGGCGGGCGCGGACCTGGATCCGATGCCCGCGCTGTTCGTGGTGCTCGACGAATTCTCCGAATTGCTCTCGCAGCACCCGGATTTCGCGGAGTTGTTCACCATGATCGGCCGCCTGGGCCGGTCGCTGCACGTGCATCTGCTGCTGGCCTCGCAGCGGCTGGAGGAGGGGCGGCTCAAGGGGCTGGAGAGCCACCTGTCCTACCGGATCGGCCTGAAGACGTTCTCCGCCAATGAATCCCGGCAGGTGCTCGGCGTGCCCGATGCCTACAACCTGCCCAACAATCCCGGTGGCGGCTACCTGAAATCGGATTCCGGCGAGATCCAGCGGTTCCAGTCCGCCTACGTCTCCGGGCCCTACCTCGGCGGCGGCTCGTATCGGGAGGTCACGGTCACCTCACAGTCCGCCGAGACCGATACCGTCGCACGGCCGTTCACCGCCGCGCACGTGGATTTCCGGGCCTCCGACCGGATTCCGCCGCCCGAACTGCCGGAGCTGATCGAGGAGCCCGTCGACACCGATCAGATCTCCAACCTGCAGATGCTGGTGTCGCGGGTGCGTGGCCACGGCCGCCCCGCCCACGAGATCTGGCTGCCGCCGCTCGGTGAGGCCCCGACCCTGGACGAACTGCTGCCGCGCTCGATTCTGACCGGTGACTGGAATCCCATTGCGGCGCTGCGGGCCCCGATCGGCATCGTCGACCGGCCCTACGATCAGCGCCGCGATCCCATGGTCGTGGACCTGTCCGGCTCGCGCGGCAACGCGGCCGTGGTCGGCGGTCCGCAGTCCGGCAAGTCGACCGCGCTGCGCTCGCTGGTCATGGCGATGTCGTTGACGCACACCGCCGAACAGGCGCAGTTCTATCTGCTGGACTTCGGCGGCGGCACCATGGTCGGCCTGGAAGGGCTGCCGCACGTGGGCGCGGTCGCCAGCCGGATGGAAGAGGACAAGGTGCGGCGCACCGTGGCCGAGATGGTCGGCATCGTGCGCCGGCGCGAGGCCGAGTTCCGGCGGCTGGGCGTGGAATCCATGGCCGAGTTCCGGCGGCTGCGCGCCACCGATCCCGGAGCCGACCACACCGCCGCCGGGGTGCGCGAGGATCCGTTCGGCGACGCCTTCCTGGTGATCGACGGGTACGGCGCGTTCCGCCAGGAGTTCGAACAGCTCGAGCAGACCGTCATGAACCTCACGGTGCAGGGCCTTTCCTACGGCGTGCACGTGGTGCTGTCGCTCAACCGCTGGGCCGAGGCGCGCCCCGCGCTCAAGGATCAGATCGGCACCCGCATCGAGCTGCGGCTCGGTGATCCCATGGACTCCGACCTGGGCCGCAAGTTCGCGGCGCTGGTCCCGATGGGCCGTCCCGGCCGCGGCATGACCGCCGACGGTCTGCACATGCTGACCGCGCTGCCCCGGGTGGACGGCAACTCCGATCCGGCGAGCCTGGGAACCGGTGTGGCACAAGCGGTCTCGACCATCGCCCAGTTCACCCCCGGCCGCCCCGCCCCCGCGGTGCGCATGCTGCCCGAGCGGCTGCCGCGGGAAGAGCTGCTGCGCATGGCCGGTGACTGGCCGTCCCAGCTGGACCGCTCCCAGGCGTGCCTGCGCTTCCCGCTCGGCATCAACGAATCCGCCCTGGCCCCCGTCTATCTGGATCTGGCCGCCAGCCAGCACTTCGTCATCATCGGCGACTCCGAATCCGGCAAGACCACGGTGCTGCGCGCCCTGGTCCAGTCCATCTGCGCGTCCAACACCCCCGACCAGGCCCGCATCATCATGGGCGACTACCGCCGCACCATGCTCGGCACCGTCCCGCAGGGCTACCTCGCCGGCTACGGCACCACCGCCCCCCAGTTCACCCAGAACATGGCCGACCTGGCCGCCTATGTCACCCAGCGCATGCCCGGCCCCGACGTCACCCCCCAACAACTCAAGGACCGCTCCTGGTGGCGCGGCCCCGAGCTCTACGTGATCGTCGACGACTACGACCTGGTGGCCAACGCCAGCGGCAACCCCCTGCACGCCCTCGTCGACCACCTGGCCCACGCCCGAGACCTCGGCTTCCACGTCATCCTCGCCCGCCGCTCCGGCGGCGCGGGCCGAGCCATGTACGAGGCCACCCTCAACCGCCTCAAGGAACTCAACTCAGCCTCCCTGATCATGAGCTGCAGCCGGGACGAGGGCACCCTCTTCGGCAACACGCGCCCCTCCCTGATGCCCCCCGGCCGCGGCACCTACGCCACCCGCGCCGGCGAGGACCTCATCCAAACCGGCTGGCTCCCCCCAGCCGACGCGTAACCCCGTTGAGTGGGACATCCTCGAGGCGTTTGTCTTGTGAACGCGAGTGGCCCCGGCAATGGTTGCCGGGGCCACTCGCTGTGAAATTCTGCTACCTAGAACAGCCCCGCCAGAGCGGTGTCCTTGGCCTGCAGCTCCGCGTTGCCCGTGCGGACCAGGGTGGCCGCGCCGTTCAACGTGGTGTTGAGCTGCAGCACATGCTGGTTCCACATGCGCTGGAGGTCGGCGAACGCGTCATTCGCGTCACCCTTCCAGTTGTTCTGGACGAACTCCTCGACGCTGCGGTGGAACGCCTCGAGCTGGTCGCGAATGGTCTCCGCGCGGCGGAGGATCGAATTCGCGCCGTCGGCGACGCCTTCGAAATGGGCGGAGATGATCTGGCCGTCTGCTGCTGCCATGGTGAATTCCTTTGCCAAAGTCCGAAAAGAGGGAAGCCGGGGTCGGTTAGACGGCCGGGAGGTCGAGGCTCGAGATCTGCGCGTTGACCTTGGACTGGTAGTCCTTGTCGTGGTCCTCGTAGTTGGAGCCGACCTTGATCAGATTCTCGGCGGTCTGCATCAACTTGTCGTTGAGCTTGTCGGCCTGGAAGTAGTAGCGCTGCATGAACGCGTTGAACGCGTCGGCGGCGCCGCCACGCCAATTCGATCCGGCGACCATGCTGTCCTCATCGCGCTTGAGATCGGCGATGGCGTGCATCAGCATGTCGTGCGTCTTCTGGAACTCCTGGGCCTTGGCCTGGATCAGATCATTACTGGCTTCGAATGCACCGGCCACGGTGCCTCCTTTCGATTCGCGGGCGGACGACCCGTTCGCAGTGATTGGACGCAGGTCACGCACCCGCGGTTCCACCCCTGTTACAGCTATTCGTCAGCACACTATCCAAGGATCGGTACCGCTGACCAGTGGTAACCGCGAATGGGTGACAACCTCCACGCGAGAGGAAGGTCACAAACCGCTCACCAGGTGCTATTCGCCAACAATGCGTACTGGGCGGCCGCTCGCTGATGGGCGTCGGAGAGTTGGTCGGATTCGACCGAGGCGGCGTACTGGCGGTAGCTGACCATGCACTTGAACCGCTTGACGGTGCTGCTCCGATTCTGGTCGGTGGTCTCGCCGCATTTCGTATTCGGGACTCCGGCGGGCGCGTCCGCGACGCCCGAATAGCCGCGTTCGAGCGCGGCGGCCGACAAACGCTCGGCGGCCTGCGCATCTCGCGTACGGAAGAGCATGCTGATGCCGTCGTAGGACGCGCCGGTCGTGGTGAATCGATCCATTCCGGTATCGGTGATCACGCCACGCCAGAAATCCTGATCGCCAACACGATTCAAGAATCCACGCGGCTCCGCGACCGCCTGATCGGAGAAATCGGGTCCGAAATAGACCTGGGTCTCGAGGGTCCGTCGCAGCATTCCGTCCGCGTCGAAGGGCAGTCGCAGCACACCCATCATGTCCAATGGCGGCAAGGAATCCAGCAGTGGGAGTTGGGCGTCGTAGAGTTTCTCGGTCAGGGCCGTCAATGTCGACAGGTCGGGATCGCTCGCCCCGAGATAGACGTCCACGACATAACTGCCGTGCGCGATAGTCGAGCCGATACTCGCCACACCGGGGCGCCAATGAGTGTGGGCGTCCGGGTATTTCGTCATCGGGACGCGCTGGTTCACATCGGCCGCCACATCGAAGTCGGCGGCCTCCAGTTCCGTGGCGGCCTTCGACGCCATTGCGGCATCGGGGAATTGCATCACCGTGACGGTGGTGAAGGCGCTGCCATCGGGCGTGTCGCCGTTCTTGTCCGCCTGTTTCGCGCTGTGTCCCACGGCGACGCCGAACATCATCTTGTCGGCGTCGAGGATCGGCGCGGTGACCTTGGCCAGGGTCTGGGTGGCCCCGTCCGAGCTGCTGAAGCCATGGGAGCCGGTGCCGTACTTGAACTGGGGGTCGATGTCCGCGCCGTTGACCAGGTGATCGGCGAGCCGCTGCTCCGCCAGGCTCGTGCTCTTCATCTTGCTGGGGTAGTACTCGTAGCGCATGTCCAGCGGGTCGGTGGAGTACTTGCCGACATCCAGTGTGCGGACATCGATTTCGCCGGGGCGGGCGCTGCCGGAGACGGTGCTGCCGCATCCGGCGACCGCGGCGGCGGTGAGCGCGAGCACGGCGGTCACTCGAAGTCGTTGCGAGAGCATGATTTCCCTTCCCGCCTCAGTGTTCCGCGTTGACGAGCATGGCGTACTGCGCGGAGATGCGCTGCTGGGCATCGAGGAGCTGGCCCGTCGCCACCTCGGCGGCGAAGCGCCCGCGCCTGACATAGCAGTAATAGGTCATCGAGTTCGGCACCGGTCCGATGTACTTGCGGCACTGCGCGTTCGGCAGGTTCGCCGGTGAGTCGGCGGGGCGGAAGACGCGGGAGGTCTCGCTGCGCGCGGCCACGATCGCATCGGCTCCGGCGGCGTCGCGAGCCCGGTAGACGGTGGCGCCGTTGAACGCCACCCGGTCGACGCCCGCCTTGTCGAACAGGGCCGCGGCGTCGTCCTCGGGGAAGAGTTGCAGGCCGCCGTGCCGGTCGTAGACGCCGGGGATGCCGCGCTCGTTTCGATCGTCGTTCACCGTCGGCAGCGTGCGCCCGAGAACACCGTCCAGATCGACGGGTTGTTCGGTCAGCTGATCCTGCGGGAAGACCGGAATCTTCGCGAGGGCGGGCGGGATGGCGTCGAGGCCGAGTTGTGCCCGGGCCAGCAGCTTGGCCGGGTCGCTCATCCCGGATTGGGCCATCATGTCGTCCCAGATGTAGGTGAACAGCACGAATCTGCCTGTGGCGTACCAGGATCGGACCAGGGCGTTGAAGTCGTACTGGGTGTCGAGGTAGACGAACGCGTCCGGATATTTGTCGATCCGCAGGCGCTGACTGCCCGGGACGGCGTCGAAGTCGGCCTGGCCGAGCGCCTGGGCGGCGGTGGTCGCCGCGGCGTCGTCGGTGAACTGCAGGACGACGTTGGAGTACTCGTAGCCCAGGCCGGGCGCCTTTTCCGAGTTGCCGGTCGTGACGAATCCCGAGACGAATCCCGGGGCCGCGGCCGCGAGGACGTCCGGTTTGGCGTTGACGCGCAGTTTCATTGCGCCGGAACCGAAATCGATGAACGGGCGGATCGCGCCGTTGATAGCCGCCGCCGGGTACTTGACCTCGGGATTCACTTCGGACGGCAGCGGAATGTAGTTGGCCATCCGTTCTGCCTGCACGGCCCGGGCCAGATCCGGGTTGTCGGCCTTGCCGTAGTGCTTGGGCTGGGTGGGCAGGTTGCCGATATCGAGTTTCGTCAGGTCGACGACCGGATCGGGCGGTGCCGCCGCCGGACCCGGACCGCTGTCCGAGCCGCACGCGGTGACCAGCGCCGCCGACAACACCAGGGCGGCTGCCGCCGCCGTCCGCCTCACTATGCGCATAGTTCCCCTCCCAAGGCTTGCGACCGGGCCACCCTAACGGTTACCAGGTGCTGTTCGCCAAGAGCGCGTACTGGGCGGCCGCCCGCTGGTAGACGTCGGAGAGCTGGTCGGAGTCCACCGTCGCGACGTAGCGGCGGTAGGTGATCGCGCACCGGAAGCGCTTCTTGTCGTTGAGGGTGTCCTGTTTGCCCTCGCCGCATCGGGCGTCGGGGACCTTCGGCGGGGCGTCGACCTGGCCCGGGTACAGGGGTTCCAGGATGGTGCTCCAGAGCTTGCGCGCGGCCTCCGGATCGCGAGCGCGGAGCAGCATGGTCGAGCCCTCGAAGGGCATGCCGCTCAGGGCGAAACGGTCCACGCCGTTGTCGGAGAGCACTCGCCGCCAGTGGTCCTGATCGCTCACCTGGTGCAGGAGTCCGCGTTCCCCGGAGGCGAATTGGCTTTCGTTGTCGGGTATTCCGAAACCGTCGACGTTCAGGGTCTGGCGCAGCATGCCGTCCGGATCCCACGGCAGGCGCAGAATGCCCTCGCGGTCGAGGGGTTTCAGCGCATCCAGCAAGGGCAGCTGCGCGTCGTAGACCTTCTGGGTGAGTTCGGTGAGCGGCGCGAGGTCGGGGTCCTTGACCGCGACCATGGTGTTGACGACATAGGACCCGTGGGCGAGGAATGACCCCAGGGTCGGGATGCCAGGCCGCCAATGGGCGTGGGCCTCGGGATATTTCGCCAGCGGGACCGGCTGATTGATATCGGCCGCGACCTGGAAGTCGACGCTCTCGAGGTCGGCGGCGGCCTTGGTCGCCGCCGCCGCGTCCGGGAACTGCATGACGACGGTGAGCGTGTGGACGCTGTCGGGCGGCAGGTCCCCGTCCTCGGTCTTGGGCCGGTCCACGCTGCCGGCCGCGAAGCCGAACATCATGCCGTCGGCCTCCAGCACCGGCTGGGAGACCTTGGCCAGGATCTGCGCGGCGTCCTCGGCCGCGTCGAAGGCCTTCGAGCCGGTGCCGTACTTCAGGCGCGGATCGATCTCGGGACCGGTCGCCACCTGGGATTCGAGCCGCATCTCGGCGAGGATCGTGCCGTTGGACAGGCTCGGGTGGTAGTGGTACCGGGTCTCCAGCGGATCGGTCACGTAGTTGCCGACATCCAGTGTGCGGACATCGATTTCGGCGGGCCGAGCGCTGCCGTCGACATGCGATCCGCATGCGGTCAGCGCGGTGGCGGCCAGCGCGAGCGCGGCCCATCGAATACGCCGTGTCAGCATGCGATTCCCCCGGCCCTTCACTTCGCGTTGACCAGCATGGCGTACTGCGCGGAGATGCGCTGCTGAGCGTCGAGCAGCTGGCTCGCCGAGGACTCGGCGGCATAGCGGTCGTGCCAGACGAAGCAGTAATAGGGGATGGCACCCGCTTCGGGCCCGGTGTACTTGCGGCACACCGCGTTCGGCAGGCCCTGCGGCGAGTCGACGCGCACGTAGGTCCGGCTCAGCTGGCTGTGGTTCGCCACGATCTTCGCCGCACCGGCCGCGTCGCGGGCACGGAAGAGGAACTCGCCCTTCCACGCGACGCGATCCACGCCGGCCTCGTCCATCAGCTTGATCTCGTCCTCGCCCTGGAGCAGCTGCAGCGCGCCGTGGCGGTCGTAGACCCCGGGTATGCCCGCCTGCGCGGGGTCGTCGACGACCGTCTGCAGCGCCCGCCCGATCACGTGATCGGGATCGATGGGCAGATTCTGCAACCGGTCCTGCGGGGTGGCCGGGAACTTGGCGACGGCGGGGGAGATGGCCTCGATGCTGTGCTGGACGTGCGACACCAGTTTGGGCAGGTCCCGGGTCCTGATCGCATCCATCACATTGTCGTTCACGTGGGTGTAGATGACGTATCTGCCCGTGGCGTACCAGGATTGGAGCAGTCCGGCCGCGTAGTGGTCCGGATCCTCGGTCAGGTACGCGAAGGCGTTCGGGTACTTGTCGATCGACACCCGCTGATGTTCGGCGGAGGCGTCCAGGTCGACCTGCCCCAGCGCCTGTGCGGCGTCGGCGGCCGATTTCTCGTCACTGAACAGGAGCACGACATTCTCGAGCTCATAGGACAGCTCGATGTCCTTGTCCGACTTCCCGGCGATCAGATAGCCGGAGGTGAACCCCTTCGCGGCGGCGTTCATCGCGCCCGGGTCGGCGTCCATCCGCTTCGTCATGGCCGCCGAGCCGAAATCCATGAAGGGCCGCACCGCCGAACTCCAGGGATTGGCCGGATATTTCACCTCGGGCTCGATCTCCGAGGGCCACGGCAGGTAGTCGGCCAGCCGCTCGGCCTCCAGAAGCCTGCCCTGATCGAGGTTGACGGCATTGCCGTACACCTTGGGCGCGGTCGGCAGATTGCCGGTGTCCAGCTTGGTCAGGTCGATCGCCGGCTCGGTCGGCTGGGGCGGTGACGCGGCATCGGAACCGCACGCCGCGGCGCAGGCCACCACGGTCGTGATGGCCATGGCCCAGGCCGCGCGTGCGAGTTTGTGCATGATTCCCCCGGATCCGACGAACGATCGCGGCTACCCTACTTGATCCGATTGTGGAGCACCGGGACCATTTTGCTGATCAAGGTCTGGCTGGAGTCGGCGGTCCAGGTGCGCATGGCCGCCACGGCGGCCGCGTCGTCGACCGGAATGACCACGGCGCGCGAGCTGGTGATCTCACTGGGCAGGCCGAGCAGTCCGCCGCCGCCGGCCTTCTCGTCACTGCGCACCGCGATGATGTAGGAGTCGTCGGCCACCTTCAGCGAACCCCAGCCGTCGGCGGGGCGCGGCGAAGGCTCGTCGCCGCTGGGCTGGTACTGGCTGTTGTAGACGAAGCCGAGGCTCTCCAGGAACTTCGCCTGATCGCTCCCGGCCAGGTAGATGCTGTATTTGGTGTTGAACTGCGCGCCGGTGACATCGACCACGGTGACGGTCTTGCCCTGGAAGGCCGGATTGTCCTTGCGCGCCTTGTCCAGCGGGCTCAGATTGGGGTCGGCGGTGGTGGTGGCCGCGGATGTCGTTGCGGCGTGGTTGTTTCCGTCGCCGCCGGTGGCCGCTATGCCGATGCCCACGGCGAGCGCGACCGCCACCACCGCCGCGCCGATGCCGAGATAGAGCCGGTTGCGGTTGCCGGTCGGGCCGGCCGGCAGCGGGGCCGTGCCGGTGGGGTCGGACGCGGAAGCCGGTATGCCGGTCAGGGTTCGACCGCCCGCCGTGAACATGCTGGGCGGGGCCACCTGGATCGGATACGTGGGGGAGGTGGTGGTGGACACCGGCATGTAGCCGGGGACCAGCGCGCCCGCCGCCGCCTCGGTGAAGTCCCGGCAGGAGTTGAAGCGCTCGGCCGGATTCTTCGCCATGGCCCGCGCGAACACCTGGTCCAGCGCGGCCGGCAGATGCGGGTCGACCTCGGTGGCCCGCGGCGGTGGCTCGTGCAGGTGGCCCATCATGACCAGCGCCGGTTGCGTTGCGGGATAAGGGTTCCGGCCGGTCAGCAGCTTGAAGAAGGCGCAGGCCAGGCTGTAGATGTCGGCCCGGTGATCCAGCGGCTGGCCCGACAGCTGTTCCGGCGGCGCGTAGGCGATGGTGGCCACGAAGCTGCCGGTCTGGGTGAGCTCGGTGGTGTCCTCGGTGGACTTGGCGACCCCGAAATCGGCGAGCAGGGCGCGCTCCTCCTCGCCGTCGGCGCTGGAGAGCAGGAAGTTGGCGGGCTTCACGTCCCGATGCAGCAGGCCGCGCCGGTGCGCGTAGTCCAGGCCGCGGCCGATCTGGGTGACGATGGACAGCGCCCGCAGCGGCGTCATGGCGGTGGGATCGCGTTTGAGCTCGGCCGAGGCGTCGGTGCCCTCGACGTACTGCATGGCGATCCACAGCTGCCCGTGCTCCTCGCCGCGATTGTGGACGGCGACGATGTTCGGGTGGTCCATGCCCGCAACCACATTCGCCTCGCGCTCGAAGCGGCCGCGGAACTCCTCGTTGCTGGTCAGATCGACGGAGAGCACCTTCAGCGCGTCCATGCGCGGCAGTTGCGGATGCTTGGCCAGATAAACGGTGCCCATCCCCCCGGCGCCGAGCACCCGCACGATCCGGTACCCCCCGACGACCGTTCCCGGACTCATCGCCATGAGCACCCCCGCCTCTCCGCGACTTCAGCGGGCGGCTGAGAGCCGTCGAACCTACTGCACCCGTGCCGGCGGCTGGGTGCCGAAACCATTGTGGACGCACCCGGTGAGTTACCCCCACCGGAACGGGACCAGTCGCCACTTTGGCATACGAAGACGCGTCAGTCGAACGCATACGGACGGGTGGCCATGTGGTTCGAGGCGGGCACGTAACCTGGGGCTGTGTTGAACAACCACTGCAATCCAGTCCCCGGGGGCCGGTTGCTGTGATGGATCGGCAGGTCGAGGTCGTCGCGGGTGACCATGTGGTGAGCCGGGTGGCCGGTGCGGTCATCCTGGTCGCGCATCGGGAACGCGGGCCGATGACGCGGGATTCGCGGGCCGTGGTGGCGGCGCGGGCGCTGGGCGACCTGGTCGCCGACGTCACCGAGCAGGCTCCGGACGGGCCCGGGCGGCTGGTCGCGCGGCAGGCGACGCGGTGGCTCATGAAGGAGGCCGAACGGATCTCGCCCGGGGAGCCCATCGAATTCGGCATCCTGTCCGCGGCGGCCACCGGCGGCATCGCCGTCTTCCTGCACGGATCGGTGACGGCCGTGCTGGCCGGTTCGATGGTCGAGTACTACCGCGGCAGCGATGCGGCCTTCACGGTGGACCGGGTGGCCGAGTCGCCCGCGCATGCCGCCGCCCTGTTCATCGACGAGGGGCGCGCGCCCGAGCTGCCCGAGCGCGGAATCGGCACGCTCATCGAGGGTCTCGCGCCCGCGGCGGGCGCGGTGATGTGGTTCGAGGGCGAACCGCCGGTGTCGCGGCGACCTGCCCGGCCACCCGTCGCACGGCAGTGGAGTGTGGAACCGCCGCCGCCGACCGCCGCCTTCGACGCCGAGCGGGATCGGGAGCCCGATCCGATCCCCGTGGACCCCAACCTGATTCCCACGCGCACCTCCAACCGGCTGCCCACCGGGCCCGAACTCGACCCGGACTTCGGCGTCCCCGCGGACCCCGAGAGCGTCGAACTGCACCACGCGCCCACCGAGGTCGGCGGCCAGGGCGAAACCAGCGGGACCAACCCCGCGCCCAAGCCCGACCCGGATCTGCAGCGACGGCTGGAACAGACGGCCAAGGCCAACGCCCTGACCGTGAAGGTGCTCGGATTCAAGTGCGCGCGTGCGCATCCCAGCGATCCCCGTGCGGCCTTCTGCACCGTGTGCGGCATGCCGGTGGATCAGACCCAGCCGGTCGCCGAGGTGATCCGCCCGCCGCTCGGCATGCTGGTGCTCGATGACGGCATGACCTACATGGTGGCCGCCGACGCGGTGGTCGGCCGCGACCCGGAGCATTCGGATGCCGTGCACGCGGGCCTGATTCCGCTGCGCATCGACGACAACTCCGGCGGCATGTCCCGCGTGCACGCCGAAATCCGTTTGGTGAACTGGGATATCACCCTCATCGACCACGGCTCTACCAACGGCACCCGCGTCCGCCCGCCGGGCTACCGGGATTGGGTTCGCCTGCAACCGAATCAGCCGTTCACCTTGATGCCCGGGGCCGAGATCATGCTCGGCAACCGGGTCCTGCGCCTCGAACCGGTAGCGCCCCCACCCTTCGGATAAGCATCCCTCGGTCTGAAGACCTCGTCATTCCGGCACGTTTTTGGCCGGAATCCACCGCGGTAGGGGTGGATCCCGGCCAAGAGCACGCCGGGATGACGAGGCAGGCCACGCCGGGATGAGTTTGTGCGCGTTACGAATAGCGAGACGCGCAGGTGGTCTGATCGCCCAGCACGCCCGCGCGGAAGGCGTCCACGCGGGCGAAGCCGCTGGGGACCGTCTTGCCGTCGGTGTCACTGGCGGCCAGGCCGTCGGTGAGCAGGCCGGAGACCGCTTCGTCGATATCGCCCGAGGTGAGGGTGATGCCCTGGGACTTGGCGGGATCGGCCAGTTTTCCGGTGATCACGCCCGACAGGCAGGCCGCGCGCAGACCGGTCTTGGCCCCCGTGAGCGCCTGACCGGCCGCATGCTGCACCGCCAGCGCGTAGCGGGAGATGAAGACGATCAGCGCGGTGTAGCTGCCGGTCACGTTGGCGGGCAGGGCATCCTGGTCGTCGGCGTTCGAGACGCCCCGATCGTGCAGGGCGGGCACATCGGTGCCGATCGAATTGGTCGCCGGACAATAGGTGACCGGCACGGTGTCGGCTCCGTTGCGGCAGTTCAGCTTCGCGCTGTCATAGCTGTACTTGGGCTCGTCCGGGATGGGCAGGATGACCGCCATCGCCTTGGCCAGGGCCTGCAGCGTGGACTTGTCCACATCGGACTTGCTGTCGCCGGAATCACCGCTGGTGCCCTGCGGCAGACTGACGCTGCGCCGGTCGATCTCGTTCTGGTCGATGCCCTTGCAGCCCTTGGGCCCGTCGGTGAAACCGATCTGCACCGCCGTGACCCGCTGGAAGGCCGAACCGTGCACGCTCTGCGGATCGTCGGGATCGGCGTCGCGGAAGGCGACCGTCGCGGCCAGCACCTGATTCAGGCCGTCGGAGGTATTGATGGTGAAGTGTTCGGCCTTGCCCTCGGCCACATTCCGGATGAACGCGCCCGCGAAGCAGTCGGCCTGCTGCTCCTTGACGATGGTCGGCGTGCGGCGGCTCACGATCTTGGCCATCTCCTGGATGGCGTGCCCGTACTCGTGGGCCAGCACCATGACCACCGACATCTTCCCGAACTCGTCGGCCACCGCCGGCAACAGCACGCCCCGATCCCAGCCGACCGAACCGTCGAGCCGGCAGTAGGCGGCATTGACGAGCCGGTAGCTGGACTCTCCGCAGAACTGCCCGGACTGCGACCGCGGCGTTTTGGCATTCCAGGAGATGAACTTGTTCACCGGGGCGAAGGTGCCGCCGAACTCGGCCGGGAACTCGCCCTGCCAATAGGTCTGGATGTCGTCCAGCGCGTTCAGCACCAGGTGATCGATCGGCCCGCCGTCGGAATCCTGCGCGGTCAGCGGCGCGTCCGGCGCGCCCGCGCGGGGACCGTTGGGTCCGCTGGTGGTGGGCAGCCCTGCCACCTTGAACGGGTCGTCGTAGATGGAAACGGCATGACCGTGAACAATTCGTGTACATCCGGTCAAGAGCGCGACCGCGACGGTGAACACACCGAGCGCCACGGCCAGGCGGCGAATCCCCATGGACGGGCGCGTATGCGCCGCCTCCCCCCGGCGTCTCGCCACATGTACTCCCTCGCAGGCAGACCGATTCCCTACCCCGGTATCGGACGGGTGGCCGAGAAGCGCAACGCCGGACTCCGGGGGCTTCGCTTATCATCCCACCATGTCTTCACCGGGGGCGCAGCAGATCACCGTGCGTCATGATGGAACCGAACGGGTCTTCGACGCGACCCAGCAGATCACCATGGGCCGGGCCCCGGAGGTGCTGCTCTTCGTCGACAGCCCGCTGGTCTCCCGGGTGCACGCGACCCTGAGCTATGAGGCCGGGTCGTGGATGCTCACCGACAATGGCAGCACCAACGGCGTTTTCGTGGATGCCCGGCGGCTCACCACACCGCTGGTCATCAATCGGCCCACCCAGGTGCGGCTCGGCGACGCGATCAGCGGCCCGCTGCTGCACCTGCTGCCGCAGTCCGCCCGCGGTGGCCAGGCGCCGCAGCCGCAGCCGCAGCGCCAGGGCATGGCGCCGCCGCCGAACCGGCCGCCTTCCCGGCCGCAGCCGCAGGTCGGGCAGCCGCAGTCGGCCCAGCAGCCGCCGGTGCAGTCGCCCTACGCGCAGCAGCGGCCGCCGGCGAATCAGCAGGCGCGACCGAACCCGCAGCAGGCCTGGCCGAACCCGTCGCAGGCCAATCCGCAGCTGCGGCCCAATCCGAACCGGCCGTATTCTGGTCCGCAGCACCAGCAGTCGGTACCGCAGCATCAGCAGCCGGCCCAACAGCAGCCGAATCCCGTGCAGCAGCGGCAGGCTCCGCACGTCGGCGCCCCGCCGACCCCGAATGTGCCGCGCCCGCCGGTGAATACGCCGCCGTCCTCGGGCGACGCCATCAACATGACCACCAAGGCGGACACCTCCGCGCTGCCCCCGATCCGGGCCCGCGCCTCCACCGCGGCCATCGCGCGCGCCGACCGGATTCCGCGCGGCGGCCTCAATATCGGTCGCACCAGCGACAACCAGATCGTGGTCAACGACCCGATGGCCTCGCGCAATCACGCGCGCCTGGTGGCCGACCGCGAGGGCCTGGCCATCGAGGACCTCAACTCGGCCAACGGCACCTTCGTCAACGGCCGCCGCGAGCAGCGCGCGCTGCTGCGCGAACGCGACATCATCACCATCGGTAACGTCGACTTCGTCGTGCAGGAGGGCACCCTCGTGCGCCGGCAGCGGCCGGTCGCCGAGCAGGGCCTGCACGTGCACGGTGTCTCGTTCACCGTCGAGGGCAACAAGCAACTGCTGATCGACGTGAACATGCAAGCCGGACGCGGGTCGCTGACCGCGCTCATCGGACCCTCCGGCGCGGGCAAGTCGACGCTGTCGAAACTCATTGCGGGAACCACGCATCCGTCCGCGGGCGTGGTCACCTTCGAGGGCCGCAACCTGCACGCCGAATACGAAGCGCTGCGCTCCCGCATCGGCATGGTGCCCCAGGACGACGTGCTGCACCGGCAGCTGACGGTCAAGCAGGCGCTCAACTTCGCCGCCCAGCTGCGCCTGCCGCCGGACACCAGCAAGGCCGACCGCAAGCAGGTGATCGAGGATGTGCTGAAGGAGCTTTCGCTCACCCAGCACGCCGATACCCGCGTGGACCGGCTCTCCGGCGGTCAGCGCAAGCGTGCCTCGGTCGCCATGGAACTGCTCACCGGCCCGTCGCTGCTGATCCTGGACGAGCCCACCTCCGGCCTGGACCCGGCGCTGGACCGGCAGGTCATGACCATGCTGCGGGAACTGGCCGACGCCGGGCGCACCGTCATCGTGGTCACGCACTCGGTGGCCTGCCTGGACATGTGCGATCAGGTGCTGCTGCTCGCGCCCGGCGGCAAGACCGCCTTCTGCGGGCACCCGGGCAGCGTCGGGCACGTGATGGGCACCAGCGACTGGGCCGAGATCTTCGGCCGGGTCGCCGCCGATCCGGATCGAGCCTTCGCGAATTTCCGCTCCCGCCAAGCGTTTGCGGAACCGCCCGCGCCGGTCAAACCGGTCGAGCGGGCGAAGGCGCCGAAATCGAGTCCGTTCAAACAGTTCTCGACGTTGTCACGACGGCAGCTGCGGCTCATCTTCGCCGACCGCGGCTATCTCGCGTTCCTCGGGATCCTGCCGTTCGTGCTGGCCGGGCTGTCACTGGTGGTGCCGGGCAAGAACGGATTCGAATCGGTCGGGTTCGTGCAGGCGCCAGACGGCAGTTTCGTGCGCGCCAACAACGGTGAGGCGCAACAGCTGCTGGTGGTGCTCATCCTGGGCGCGTGCTTCCTGGGCGTCGCGCTCACCGTGCGTGACCTGGTCGGCGAGCGAGCGATCTACTTCCGGGAACGCGCGGTCGGATTGCGTTCCGGCGCATACCTGATGTCCAAGATCGTGGTCTTCAGTCTCGCGGCCATGCTGCAGTCGGCGGTCATGATCGCCATCGTGCTGGTGGTGAAGAAGCCGCCGAGCAAGGGCGCGGTGATCCCGTCCGGGCCCGTGGAGCTCTACCTCGATGTGGCGCTGACCGCGGTCTGCTGTGTGGTGCTCGGCCTGGCGCTCTCGGCGCTGGCCAAGTCCAACGAACAGGTGATGCCGCTGCTGGTGGTGATCATCATGGCGCAGCTGGTGATGGCGGGCGGCCTGATCCCGGTGACGGGTCGCGCTGTGCTGGACCAGATCTCCTGGCTGTTCCCCTCGCGCTGGGGCTATTCCGCCGGTGCGTCCACGGTCAATCTGCCCGATCTCTCGGCCTCGGACGCGGCGCAGAAGGACCATTTCTGGAAGCACACCGTGGCCGCGTGGTCGCTGGACATGGGCGTGCTGGCCGCGATCCTGGTGCTGCTCGCGCTGTTCACGTGGTCGCGACTGCGCTTGAAGAAGTCGGCGGCGTGATCGGCGATTCACGCAGGCCGGGGGTGCGAAGTATGAATCGGTCGCGCACGCGGCGGAGCGAGCAGGCAGACTGATGACTGTGACGGCTCGAGTTGGTGCAGTACATCTCGGCTGGGACGTGGTGTCGGTGGCCGCCGGTGGCGGCGGATCACCCATTCGCCCGGTCCTGGTCGAAGGCACGTACACACCGCCCGCGTACCTGCTGGCGGATTCGTCCGGCCGGCTGCACACCGCCGGCGTGGACCGGCGGCCCGATGTCGGCATCGCCATCTCGGATGTGCGCGACATCATCGGGCATCCGCAGATCGTGGTCGCCGGGGCGACCTGGCCGGCCGAACTGGTGTTCCGGGCGCGCATGCACAATCCGTTCGCCGCGGTCGTCGACCATCTCGGCGGCGAGCCCGATGTGCTCGCGCTGCCCTACCCGGACGAATGGCCCGACCCCAAGGTCGACGAATTCGTGCGCCTGGTCGAGCAACTCGGCGTCCCCGCCGAACCGCTGCCCGAATCCGTCGCGCTCTCCGGCTATGTGCGCGCCCTCGGGCTGGTGCGCGCGCCCGGCCGCGGCCCGGGCGTGGGCGCGGTGGGCGTCTACTCCGACGGCCGCGAATGCCTGGTGGTCGCCGTGCACGGCAATGACGAGCAGCCCACCGAATCGGTGAGCGTCGCCATCACCGCCGAGGCGCTGCACGAGGCCCGCGCCGCCGACAATGTGGTCATCGAGGTGATGGCCGCCGCCCGCGCGATCAATGCCGACACCTCGACGGTGCTGCTCACCGGCAACGTCTGCTTCAACGACGCGCTGCGCCTGGCCTTCCAGAACCACCTCGGCCACCGCTTCCAGGTCGCCGACCATCCCATGCACGCCCTCGTCCTGGGCGCGACCCACCTGCTGGTCGCCGACAGTGAAGGCGATCCGGCCTACGACCGTCCGGCCGCACCGCCGCCCGCGGAGGCACGCCCGGTGGACCAGGGCCCGCGCCACGTCGGCGGCCAGGATCCGGTCCAGCCGCTGCAGCGTCAGCCCGAACCGCTGGCACAGCAGCCGGAACTGGTTCCCCGCCACTTGGATTCACCGCCCGCGCCCGAATCCGGTGCACAGCGACCGGGTTCCACGCCCGCCGCCGACACGTCCGGGCAGACGCGCCGCATGAGCGCGGAGGAAGCCGCTGCCGCCGGTGGGGCAGGTTCACAGGCCGCGGCGGAATCGCCCGCGCAGGGTCGTCCGGCACCGGCCGATACCTCCGGGCAGACACGCCGTATCACGGCCGAGGAAGCCGCGGCGGGTGCGTCGGCTGCGGCGGGTCCGCAGGCCGAGGCGGCTCTCTCCGGCGGTGCGCAATCCGCCGCGAGTGCGGTCGAGCAGACGCATCGGATCACCGCGGAGGAGGCGGCCGCCTTCAACGCGGCACAGGCCGCCCGGGCGGCTGGCACCGGTGGCCAGGCCGTGGTCGAGGGCCAGGGTTCTACCCCGGGCGCGCATACCGGTCCCGGTGGGATGACCCAGCGCATGACAGCCGAAGAGGTCGCGCGGCTCGCGGCGGCGGCGGGGATCTCCGGCACCGCGCAGGCGGGCGTGTTCGCGCACGGACGCCACGAAGCCTCGGCTACCGACCAGTCGGCCGGAGGCGTTGCGGGCCAAGAGGTTTCACCCGAGGCGGCGGGCACGCCGGCGCAGTCGCGGGGTGCGGCCGCGCAGGGGGCGGGCCGCGGCCCGTTGCCCGCCGGGCTCGAAGGCGTGGGCGGCCGGTTCATGCGGCCGCCGGGATCGCCCGCCGATGATCAGGCGACCGCCATCGTGGGCCGAGACGTTCCGGGCGGAGCCGCGTCGGGTGCGCCCGCTGCCGGATACGGACCGGGATCCGCCGGAGCACAACAGGGCGCCGCGGGGCCGGGCGCGTACGGCAGCGCCAACTACGGCCAGCCAGGCGCGAACGTGAGCGAAGCCGGGCAGACGCCGGGTTCCGCGGGCGTGCAACAGGGTTCGAATGCCGGGCAGTACGGCCCCGGCGGCTACGGGCAGGCGGGTGGTCAATCCGGCGGCGGCTATGGCCAAGCCGCGGGGCAGGGCGCCCAGGCGGGCGGCGGACAGTCCGGCGGCGGCTATGGTCAAGCGGGGCAGCCCGGCTACGGCCAGTCCGGTGGACACGCTGCTGGCGGGTATGGGCAGGGCGGTGGCTACGGGAAGGGCGGTTCGTATTCCGCGCCCGGCCAATCCGGCCCGGGCACAGGCGGTTCCGGTTATCCCACCGGTCAGGGCTATGCACCGGCAAGCCCGCAGGGTCCCGAGTCGGGCGCGCAGGGCTATGGTCCGGCAAACGCCGGCGGGTCCGAGATGGGTCCGCAGGGAGGCGCCGGGCAGTACGGTCCGGGCGGCGGTCAGCCGGGTGCCGGTGGACAGTACGGCCAGGCCGGAGGCTACGGCGCGGCCGGCGGCTACGGGCAGCAGGGTGGGTATTCCCAGGGTGGTTATCCGTCCGGTGGCTATGGGGCCGAGGGGGATACGTCCGGTTCGGGTCGCCCGGGTTTTGCTGGATCCGGCGGAAACGCTCCTGGTCAGCCCGGCGCGATGTACGGTGGGGCGATGTCCACGGGGGCGCGTCAGCAACATCCGCAGTCGTCGGAAGATGCCGCAGGGCAGTCGGATTCGGAATCGGGATCCGACGCCGAGCGCAAGCAGCGCAAGGGCAAGCTCTGGAACAAGATGCGCAAGCCGTTCGGTGCGCCGATCATCGTCGGTGCGGCGACGCTGTCACTGATGGGGATGCATTCGGGCGGTGAGACCCGCACCTCCGCGGTTTCGGTGCCCGACACCGTGATTCAGGCGGGTTCGCCCGTCCAGCCGGTCGGCGAATCCTGCGCGGTCACCCCGTTCGTGTTCGGCGGGCCGCACGCGGGCATCGCCACCGTGGGTGATCCGAAGAGCCTGGACTGCCTACGCTTCGGCATCGACACGCTGCGCTACACCGTTCCCGGCCCGGCGCGCGGCATCGATCCCGGCCCGCCCCTGCACATCTGACCCGTCCGAGTCGTGGTCCCGCTGCAGCCAGGCGGCGGTGACCATCAACTCGACCTGGGAGACCCGGGGCGCGGGTCCGGTGTGACCGGTCAGCGCCCACGCGCGATCGATGGTGAGTTGCAGCATCCGCCGGGCGGCGAAGAAGAGCAGCGCGGCCAGCGGCAGTTCACCGACGACCGCCGACAGCACCGCGAACCACAGGTCCGAGGTGTTCCAGTCCAGCACGATGTCGAACCAGGCATCGCAGACCAGCAGCGTGCCGGTGATCATCGCCCACGGGATGAAGATCTGCCGTCGCCGCCAGGCGGACCACGCGGTCATGCCGATCGCCCCCACCAGGACGAAGTCGAATCCGACCCACGCGATATCCCACTGGTCCACCTCGCGCGAGGACGGCAGGCTGACCGAGAGATAGGCGATCCAGGGAATCAGGAAGACCAGGCTGCCGGTCACCACGGTCAGCAGCATCCGGCGCATCGCCTTCGCGCGCGGGTGGTTCGGCGGAATGGTGATCGCCATGGCGGCCTCCATTGGCAGAGCGATTGATCAACCGTCACGACGGTTCTCGTTCCTTCATACAATGCCGGTAGCGGAGGTGGGTATTCCGCTTATGGAGTGATGTAACTCACTCGACATCGGGCGGTCGATCCCCGGCGGGGACCGGATTCGAGGTGGGCGCACCCGCGCTGGTATTGTGCTTCGTTGGCGTGTGGTCCGTCCGGGTAACCGGTCGGCGCACGAGCCCCGGGTCTCCACCGGCCGCCGGGAATCAGCTCGACCACGCGCTTGTGCTGGCAAAACCTACGACAGACAGGGATGCACTGTGCCTACGTACAGCCCCAAGGGCGGTGACGTGACCCGCAAGTGGTACGTCATCGACGCCACTGACGTAGTGCTCGGCCGTCTTTCCGTGCAGGCTGCGAACCTGCTGCGCGGCAAGACCAAGCCGACCTACGCGCCGAACGTCGATGGTGGCGATTTCGTCATCATCATCAATGCCGACAAGGTCGCCGTCTCGGGCAACAAGCGCGAAGACAAGGTCCTCTACACCCACTCCGGTCACCCGGGTGGTCTGAAGGGCCGTACCGTGGGCCAGATCCTGGACACCCGCCCCGACCGTCTGGTCGAGCGTGCCGTCAAGGGCATGATCCCGAAGAACAAGCTGGGCAACCAGATCATTCGCAAGCTGAAGGTCTACGCGGGCCCGAACCACCCGCACGCCGCCCAGCAGCCCATCCCCTTCGAGATCAAGCAGGTGGCCCAGTGACCGCTCCCGAAGAATTCAACGACGACTACGTCGTGGAAGACACCGCTGTGGAGGTCGTCGAGGAGGGTGACGGTTACGAGGCCGAGGCCGAGTACACCTCCTACGCCGCCGCTCCGGTTGTCATCGACCGTCCGGTCCAGACCGTCGGCCGCCGTAAGGAAGCCGTCGTTCGCGTGCGCCTGGTGCCGGGTTCCGGCAACTTCGTGCTCAACGGCCGCACCATCGAGGACTACTTCCCGAACAAGGTGCACCAGCAGCTGGTGAAGTCCCCGCTGGTCACCGTCGAGCGCACCGAGACCTTCGACATCCACGCCCGCCTGGTCGGCGGCGGCCCGTCGGGTCAGGCCGGCGCGCTGCGCCTGGCCATCGCGCGTGCCCTCATCGAGGTCACCCCGGACGACCGTCCCGCCCTCAAGCGTGCCGGCTTCCTGACCCGTGACCCGCGTGCCACCGAGCGCAAGAAGTACGGCCTCAAGAAGGCCCGCAAGGCGCCTCAGTACTCGAAGCGCTGATATTGCGCCGTCGGGCTCTACCGTGCCCGGCCCTTTCGGGGGCCGGGCACGGTACCGTCTATACGGCAACCTGTACGAGAGCAGGCTCCCCGCAACGGTTTTCGAACCGGTTGGGCGCCTGCTCTCGTGCTGTATCGACCGGAAACCAGCAGGGGTGTTGAGGTAATGGGACGTATGTTCGGCACCGATGGGGTGCGCGGGCTCGCCAATGAGTCGTTGAGTCCGGAGCTGGCGCTGCAGGTTTCGGCCGCGGCCGCGCAGGTCCTGAGCCGGGGGAAGAAGCGCGCGCTCGCCGTCGTGGGGCGTGACCCCCGTGCGAGTGGCGAGATGCTGGAGGCCGCGGTCACCGCGGGCCTGACCTCCGCGGGCGTGGACGTGCTGTCGGTCGGCGTGCTGCCGACGCCCGCCGTCGCGTACCTGACCGGCGTGTACGACGCCTGCCTGGGCGTCATGATCTCCGCCTCGCACAACCCCATGCCGGACAACGGCATCAAGATCTTCGCCGCGGGCGGGCACAAGCTGGACGACGCCGTCGAGGACCGCATCGAGGCGGTCATCGCCGAGGGCTCCTACACCCGGCCCACCGGCGCGGGCATCGGGCGGGTGCTCGGACGGCCCGGGCTGGGTGGGCACGTGTTCGACGTGCACGACCGGTACAGCCTCGAGGGCACCCACGAGCGGTACGTCGAGCACCTGGTCCAGGCCACCGGGCGGGACCTGCGCGGGCTCACCGTGGTCGTGGACTGCGCGCACGGCGCGGCCTCCGAGGTCGGGCCCACCGCCTACCGGGAGGCGGGCGCGACGGTCATCGCCATCAACGCCGAACCCGACGGCCTGAACATCAACGACGGTTGCGGCTCCACGCATCTGGACCAGGTGCGCGCGGCCGTGCTCGAACACGGCGCGGACCTGGGCCTGGCCCTCGACGGCGACGCCGACCGCTGCCTGGCCGTGGACGCCACCGGCGCGGTGGTCGACGGCGACGCCATCATGGCGGTCCTGGCGCTGGCCATGCGTGACTCGGGCGAGCTGGTCCAGGACACCCTGGTCGCCACCGTCATGAGCAACCTGGGTCTGCACATCGCCATGCGCGAGGCCGGAATCACGGTGCGCACCACCGCCGTCGGCGACCGCTACGTCCTCGAGGACCTGCGCGCGGGCGGCTACACCCTGGGCGGAGAACAGTCCGGCCACACCATCTTCCCGAAGTTCGGCACCACCGGCGACGGCGTGCTCACCGGCCTGAAACTGATGGCCCGCATGGCCGAAACCGGCCGCTCCCTGGCGGAACTGGCGGGCATCGTGCAGACGGTGCCGCAGGTGCTGATCAATGTCCCCGTCTCCGACAAGGCCGCCGTCGCCGTCGCCCCGTCGGTGCTCGAGGCCGTCGCCGACGCGGAACGGCTGCTGGGCGAGTCCGGCCGAATTCTGCTGCGCCCCAGCGGAACCGAGCAGCTGGTCCGCGTCATGGTGGAAGCCACCGACCCGGCCCAGGCCGAGCTGCTCGCTGACAACCTCGCCAAGCTGGTCGCCGCGGTCTAGGCCCCGAGGCGGCTGATCGCTTCGCGGAGAGTCGCGTCCTTCTTGCAATAGGCGAAGCGCACCAGGGTGTTCCAGTCGGAGCGGTGGGACAGGGCGGCGACCGGGATCGCCGCCACGCCCGAGCGGGCCGGTAGGTCGCGGCAGAAGGCGGTCCCGTCGGTGCCGACGTCGGCGCACACGAAATAGCCACCCGCGCTGCGCTTCACATCGAATCCCCTGTCCCGCAGGGCATTCGACAGCAGCAGGTACTTGCCGTGCAGTGCCACGCGATTGGCCGCGGCCCAATCCTGTTCGTGCTCCAAGGCGTAGGCGATGGCGGGCTGGAACGGGGCCGGGGGCACGAAGGTCAGGTACTGCTTGGCGGCGAGCACCGCGGTGATCAGCGGTTCGGGCCCCAGCGCCCAGCCGATCCGCCAGCCGGTGACATTGAAGGTCTTGGCCGGTGCGGACACCACGACGGTGCGCTCGCGCATGCCCGGCAGCGCCGCTATCGAGGCGTGCGGGATCTCGTCGAAGACCAGGTGTTCGTAGACCTCGTCCGAAATCACCGGGAAGTCGTGCTCGCAGGCCAATTCGGCGATGGTGGCCAGGTCGGCGTCGCTCAGCAGTGAGCCGGTCGGGTTGTGGGGCGAGTTCAGCAGCAGCGCCCGGGTGCGCGGGGTGATCGCCGCGCGCAGTTCGTCGAGGTCGAGGGTGAAGCCGTCGCCGTCGGGTACCATCGCCACCGTGCGCGCCGTGGCTCCCGCCAGCGCGACCGCCGCCGGGTAGGAGTCGTAGAACGGCTCGATGAGGATCACTTCGCCGCCGGGTTCCACCAGGCCGAGCAGGGCGGCGGTGAGCGCCTCGGTGGCGCCGGCGGTGACCACCACTTCCGTTGCCGCGTCGTACCGTTCGCCCAGATGCCGGGCGCGTTCGGCCACGACGGCGGCCCGCAGCTCCGGCTGCCCCTTCGCGGACGTGTAGTGGTTCACCCCGCTCGCGATGGCCTCGCGGGCGCGGTCGAGCATCGCCCGCGGTCCCTCGTAGTCCGGGAATCCCTGGCCGAGGTCGATCGCGCCGTGCGTCACGGCCAGCTGGGACATCTCCCCGAAAACCGAAGAGCTGTAAGGGCGAAGCCGTTGGACGAGCATGGTGCGCTACTTTTCCGTGAGTTGTCCGTCTGCGATGTGCCAGCGGCGGGTGGCCCGCACATTGTCGAGCATGCGGCGGTCGTGGGTGACCAGAAGGACGGTGCCCTCGAAGGATTCGATCGCCTGCTCCAGCTGCTCGATGGCGGGCAGGTCCAGGTGGTTGGTGGGCTCGTCGAGGACGAGCAGGTTCACGCCGCGGGCCTGCAGCAGGGCCAGGGCCGCGCGGGTGCGCTCACCGGGGGACAGAGTGTCGTTGGGGCGCACGACATGCGGGCCGCGCAGGCCGAATTTCGCGAGCAGGGTGCGGACGTCGGATTCGTTCCAGTCGGGGATCTCGGCGCTGAAAGTGTCGGCGAGGGAGGCGGTTCCGCGGAACAGGCCGCGGGCCTGATCGACCTCGCCGATGGCCACCCCCGACCCCAGCGCGGCGGATCCGGTGTCCGGCTTCGTCTTTCCCAGCAGCAGTGCCAGCAGGGTGGACTTGCCCGCGCCGTTCACGCCGGTCAGGACGATGCGGTCACCCCAATCCACCTGCACCGTCACCGGCCCGAGGGTGAACTCGCCGCGGGTGACGGTCGCACCGGACAGGGTCGCCACCACCGATCCGCTGCGGGGCGCGGCGGCGATGGACATGCGCAGCTCCCACTCCTTGCGCGGCTCCTCCACCGCCTCCAGGCGTTCGATGCGCTTGACCGTCTGCTTGACCTTGGACGCCTGCTTCTCGGTGGCTTCCGCGCGGGCCTTGCGGCCCATCTTGTCGGAGTCGGCCTTGGACTTGCGGCGCGCGTTGCGCACTCCGTGTTCCATCCAGTTGCGCTGCATATTGGCGCGCGCCTCCAGACCGGCCTTGGTGTCGGCGTACTCGTCGTAGGCCTCGCGGGCGTGGCGGCGCGCGATCGCGCGTTCCTCCAGGTACGAGTCGTAGCCGCCGTCGTAGACGCCGACCTGCTGCTGGGCCAGATCCAGCTCGACGATGCGATTCACGGTGCGCGCCAGGAACTCCCGGTCGTGGCTGATCACCATGAGCGGCTCGCGGACGCCGGTCACGAACTGCTCGAGGCGGGCCAGGCCGTCCAGATCCAGGTCGTTGGTGGGCTCGTCGAGCAGCAGGATGTCGAAGCGGGACAACAGGACCGAGGCCAGACCGGCGCGCGCGGCCTGACCGCCGGAGAGCGCGGTCATGAGGGTGTCCAGGCCGTGCGGGAGGCTCTCGGCCAGGCCGAGGTCGGCGGCCACCTCCTCGGCACGCTGTTCGAGGTCCGCGCCGCCGAGCGCCAGCCAGCGCTCCAGGGCGGGGGAGTACTCGTCCTCGCCGCCGTCGGCCAGGCGCTCGGCGGCGGCGTCCATGGTCTGCTGGGCGGTGGCCACACCGGTTCGGCGGCGCAGGAATTCGAGCGCGGTCTCGCCCGCGATGCGCTCGGGCTCCTGGGCCAGGTAGCCGACGGTGGCGTCGGGCGGGCTCAGCACGATCTCGCCCTCGGGGGCGTCGCGGTCGGCGAGCATGCGCAGCAGGGTCGACTTGCCGGCCCCGTTCACGCCCACCAGCCCGATCACGTCGCCGGGGGCGAGGATCAGGTCCAGGTCGGAGAACAGGATCCGCTCACCGTGTCCGGCGGCCAGGCCGCGCGCATGCAGAGTGGTGCTCACCAGGGCGATTCTGCCGTGCTCGGGGTGAGACCCTGATTCCGGCCCTGTCGAAAGTCAGGGTCGGAATGGGGCGTAGGACCGATGTGCCCGGTGATCGAACTCGGCACAGTGGAGTCATGACCACACAGTTCTCCGGCCAGATGCCCACTCAGACCCCCAAGCGGCTGACCCGATCCAGCACCGACAACTGGATCGGCGGCGTGTGCGGCGGGCTCGCCGAATACCTCGGCTGGAACGCCAACCTCGTCCGCATCCTCTTCGTGGCGTCCTGCCTGTTGCCCGGACCGCAGTTCCTGCTCTACATCGCACTGTGGATCATCATCCCGAAGCGCTGAGTTATCCCCAGGGGCGAGTTATCCACATTCGGCATCGAAGGTGGTGCGAGGGGTGAGGCCGAATGCCAGGATGGGAGCCACGTCACGACTGAGGAGCCGAAACGATGGTCACATCGGGTGATCTGCCAGGGTTGGAGTTGCCGGATTTCGACGCGCATTCGGAATTGGGCGGACTCGGCGCGATCGAGTTGTCGCACCCCACACAGGATCTCGATGGGGACGGGCTGCTCGACACGGTGACCACCGGCACCGATCACGCCATGCAGGTGTGGACGGACATGGATCACGACGGGTTCGCCGATCACATGACCGTGGTCGACAGCGGCGGGGACTTCTCGGCGTGGGAGTTCCACCATCATCCCGACGGCACCACCGAATGGGTGCGGACGGACAACGGGCACCTCGGCAAGTAGCCCGGGGCGCGGGGGCTTTCACGACACGGGTTCGGAGGGGGGCCAATGGGTGGACACGGTGACTTCGGCGTGCGCGTTTCGATCCTGCACGCCGGGGCCGCAACGTTGCGCGACAATGCCGATGCCCTGCAGCAGCATTCGAGAGCGGTCGGTGAACACCCCTTCGGCATCGCCGAGAACGAGGCCGGTCGCAACTACGCGACGCAAGGCGCGGCCGTCCACCAAGGCTTCGAACGCGCGGCCGCATGCCTGCGCTACTGGGCCGCCGCCGCGACGGCTACCGCCGACGTATTCGATCGCGCCGCAACCGAATACACCCGGATCGACCAGGCCGGCGCCACCGTCCTCACGGAGGCGGGCCGATGAGCTTCGACCCGACCGGCAAGAGCGTCGACCAAATCCTCGACTACGGTGCCCCCGGCTTGCAGTACTGGGAACAATTTCTGCCTCTCTACGCCAAGGCTTTCGGCGCGCCCCACGGCCTGTTCCTCACCGACCTCTACGCCCGTTACGACGAACAGCGCGGCACGAGGCTCGCCGAATTCGACACCGCCCGAGCCGAACTCGACAGGGCCCTCGCGGACGCCGAGACGCGCTGGTCTGCCCAGCAATCGGTAGCCCACTCCCTCCCCGCCGCCTGGACCGGGCCCACCGGCGACGAGGCCCTCACCATCGTGAATTCCCAACTCCGCCAGGCCCGAGAAGACCTCGACACGGCTCACACCGCCACCGCCGCCATCTCCGCCGCCCTCGAACCCCTCCGGCACGCAGTCCTCACCAAGGCCGAGGTAACGCTCGCCCTTCTCGAACCCACCCGAGACGGCGAGGGCCGCGTAGCCATCGACGGCAAGACCGCCGAAGACATCGAAGACCTCGTCTCCGACGGCAGCGACCCCTGGCTCACCGCCACCTTCCGCCCGGACATAGAGCGCAAACTCACCACATTCACCGCCGCCTGCGACACCGCCGACCGAACCTTCGACTCCCACTACCGCACCATCCTCACCGCCTTCGCTCAGGTCATCGACCACCCCTACCCCCAACCGGCCCAAACCCTCCTGCCCCGACCCGACCCGGATCTGTCACCGAGTTCTCCCACAGCCCAGCCTGTTCCGGCTCCGAGGTCCTACCCAGCACAGTCGCAGCTGCCCGCCGCGGGTTTCGGGCAGACGCCGCAGCAGCCCGCTTACTCACTCGTCCCGGCCGAAACACCCGGTGCGGCCGAATCAGCCCGCGCATCCGCCGTGCCCGAAGGCGAGCCCCGAGAGCCGACGCACCCGGCTTCCACAGTTCCGGAAGCCCTTCCGGGCCCGGCCACCACGCCGCCTGCCACTTCGGAGTCGGCCGTCTCCACGCCGTCAACCGCCGATGCCGCAGATCCGTCACGACTCCAATCCGATCAATTCACCCGCTCTGCGACCACGGTCTTCGACCAACTCGAATCCGCCCTCCAACAGGGCATCTCCACCGCCCTCGAGAAACTCGGCTCCCTCACCGGCCAGCAGTCGCCTTCCGCGACCCCCGGGAGCACGCCCGACGCCCCCGAACCCGAGCCGAAGCCGGACAGCGCGAGCCTCCCGAACCTCCCCACCGGCCGCCTCGAATTCGACCTCGCCGGAAACCACTTCATCCTCGAACGCACCCCGGTCGGCGAACTCACCCTCACCATGACCGACCAATCCGGCCGAACCCACACCCTGACCCTCAACCAGAACGGCACCCCAACCCTGCCCGACGGCGACTCCACCGCTCCGCATGACAACCCCACCACCGCCGACCCGGCCGGGGACACCCCGACTTCCAGAGCATCGGCCCCCGATCAGCCACCTCCTGCCGTCTCTGCACCCCCTGACCCATCCGGCCTGGAACACCCCGCGCCACAAGAGGCTTCACCGCCAACAGCCGGCACCGACCGCAACGCGCCGGGCTGCCCATGCCCGCAGGACGCCCAGATCACTCCGACCCGCCCGCCCGAGCCCGCCGCTGATTGCCAACCCGCCAACCCGCCAACCCCCGCCCTGCGATCCGGCCCGGATCAGGCAGCGCAGCAACTTCCCCCGTCGTCGGCTGTATGCCAACCGCCGCATGACCAGGGACCGGCCACTCCTGCCTGCGACCCATCGCCACTCGAACCGGGTGTGCCGACCCCATCGCCGGATCCCCCTGGACCGCTGGACGTTTCGCCACCCACGCCTGCACCGACACCGCCCTCCAGCGGCTCCGAGCCACCGCAGGCCGCAAGCCCGTCGATCGAAAACAACGTGCCGACCGAACTGCCCGCGAATCCGCCGCCCTCACTGGGCAGTCCGGACGCGCCGCTGGAAATCCCGGAGGGTGGTGTCGAGATCCCCGAACTCTCCCCGCTCGTCGAATCGACCACGGAGTGAGGCACCCGGCTGGGTGGTCGGTACTCGGGCCGCATCGCCCGAACCCCTGCGTCCGGTGAAGCGCTTACGAATCGACTTCGTGCGGGGAATGCCCGGCGGCGAAGTGGACGACCTCGGAAGTGGTGTCCCGGGGCCTCGCTGCTCGTTGATCGGGGCCATGCGGTGCGGCGTGCCGTCGGTGTTCGCTATCTGGCGGCGTAGCTACGAATCCGGTTCCCGCGCTGGGTAATCCGGCCGCACTGTCGGCGGAGCCATCGGGATCTGTGACGCGGGCGCGCCGAGTTCGGGGTTGCGAGCAGCCAGGGTGTGGTGGGCGAGGCTACTTACGCAGGGCCTGGATGAGTTGGAGGACCGGGAGTTTTTGAGGCTGGTCGGTCTCTTCTTCCACGGCGTCAGGGTCGACGAGGGTGGTGTGGGGGAGGACTGCTTCGGGGTCGGCGAACGGCTTGTATTTCTTGTCGCCGAGGACTGTGTAGTTGAGGTAGCCGATGAGGAGGGCTCGGGTGAGGCGTTCGGTTTTGGGTTCGTGTTTGCCGGCGCCGAGGGCGGCGAGGGCGCGGCGGCCCTCGACCATGCCGTTGTGGCTGGCCTTGTCGAGGGAGCGGAGGATGGCGTCCTCGCCCCAGGCGGAGGCCAAGGGGGTGGCGTTGGAGCTGACCGAGTCGATGTCGGTGGCGCCCGCCAGGATCAGGGCGGGGGCGTCGATCTTGGGGGCGAGAGCCTCCGCCGAGGGGGCGGTGGGGGAGGGGTAGAGGGCCGCCACGGCGGCCACGTCGCGCTGGGAGGCGGCGATGGCGGCCGCGCCCGCGCCCATGCCGTGGCCGGCCAGGGCCAGCTTCTTCGGGTCGACGCTGATATTGCCCGCGCCCAGCCGCACCCCGGCGCAGATGTCCAGGGTGGTCAGCAGGTCGGTGGCCAGGTTCAGGTGCGAGGGGATCGGTCCGCGTTCGGTGTCGGGCGCGGCGGCCACATATCCCCAGGAGGCCAGGTGTTCCAGCAGCCGCCGGTAGTTGCCGACGCCGGTCAGCCACCCGTGCCCGAAGGCCACCGCGGGCAGGTTGAGTCCCTTCCCGGGCGTGTACACCACCCCGGGCAGCCCGGCGATGCCGAGATTCCCGCGCAGCACCTCGTGCGGGCCGCGCAGGGTCAGAGTGCTCAGAAGCGATTTCACAGACGCCGACACGGACTAGAACCTATCCGATCAACATGTACTTGGGGCGTTTCGCCCGGTAGGACATCGACTCGGATTCGTGTGACGGTGTCATCCCGTTAGGCTATGGGCCCATGTGCGGAATCGTGGGGTATGTGGGGTACCGGGATGCGCTCGAGGTGGTCGTCGATGCGTTGCGCCGCATGGAATATCGGGGTTACGACTCCGCGGGCGTAGCGATCCTCGACGGCGCGGGCGGGCTGGCCGTGGAGCGCAAGGCGGGCCGCCTGGCCAACCTCGAGGCCGAACTCGCCGAAGCGGGCCGGGAGCGTTTCGCGGGAGCCACCGGCATGGGCCACACCCGCTGGGCCACGCACGGCGCGCCCACCGACCGCAACGCCCACCCGCATCGCGACCACACCGGCCGGGTCGCGGTGGTGCACAACGGCATCATCGAGAATTTCGCTCCGCTGCGCCGCGAGCTGGAGGAGGCGGGTGTCGAGCTGGGCAGCGACACCGACACCGAGGTGACGGTCCACCTGGTCTCCCGCGCGTATGCCAAGGGCGACACCGCCGGTGACTTCGTGGCCTCCGCCCTCGCGGTGGTGCGCCGCCTGGAAGGCGCGTTCACCCTGGTCTTCTCGCACGCCGACCACCCGGGCACGATCGTCGCCGCCCGCCGCTCCACCCCGCTGGTGGTCGGCGTCGGCCGGGGCGAGATGTTCCTCGCCTCCGACGTGACCGCCTTCATCGAACACACCCGCGAGGCAGTCGAACTCGGCCAGGACCAGGCCGTCGTCATCACCGCCGACAGCTACCGGGTCACCGACTTCCACGGCGGGACCGACGGCGTCCGCACCCGCCCGTTCACCATCGACTGGGATCTGGCCGCCGCCGAGAAGGGCGGCCACGACTACTTCATGCTCAAGGAGATCGAGGAGCAGCCGCAGGGCGTCGCGGACACCCTGATCGGCCACTTCGACCAGGGCAAGATCATTCTCGACGAGCAGCGGCTGCACGATCAGGAGCTGCGCGAGGTCGACAAGGTCTTCGTGGTCGCCTGCGGCAGTTCGTATCACGCGGGCCTGCTGGCCAAGTACGCCATCGAGCACTGGACCCGGCTGCCCGTCGAGGTCGAGCTGGCCAGCGAATTCCGTTACCGTGACCCGGTTCTGGACCGCTCCACCCTGGTGGTGGCCATCTCCCAGTCCGGCGAGACCGCCGACACGCTGGAGGCCGTGCGCCACGCCAAGGAGCAGAAGGCGCGAGTCCTGGCCATCTGCAACACCAATGGCGCGCAGATCCCCCGCGAGTCCGACGCCGTGCTCTACACCCGCACCGGCCCGGAGATCGGCGTCGCCTCCACCAAGGCGTTCCTGGCACAGATCACCGCCAACTACCTGGTCGGCCTGGCGCTGGCGCAGGCGCGCGGCACCAAGTATCCCGACGAGGTCGCCCGCGAGTACGCCGAGCTGGAGTGCATGCCGAAACTCGTTGCCCAGGTGCTGGAGTCGGCCGAGCGGATCCGCGAGATCGCCCGGCGGTTCGCCCACGTGCCGACCGTGCTGTTCCTGGGCCGCCACGTCGGCTACCCGGTCGCGCTCGAAGGCGCGTTGAAGCTCAAGGAATTGGCGTACATGCACGCCGAGGGCTTCGCGGCCGGTGAGCTCAAGCACGGCCCGATCGCCCTCATCGAAGACGGTCTGCCGGTCTTCGTGGTCATGCCCTCGCCGAAGGGCCGCGCGATGCTGCACTCCAAGCTGCTCAGCAATATCCGCGAGATCCAGGCCCGCGGCGCCCGCACCATCGTGATCGCCGAGGAGGGCGACGACACCGTGCGCCCCTTCGCTGACCACCTGATCGAAATCCCCTCGGCCCCAACGCTGTACCAGCCGCTGCTCTCGACGGTCCCGCTGCAGATCTTCGCCGCCGAGGTCGCCCGGGCCCGCGGCTACGACGTCGACAAACCCCGCAACCTGGCCAAGTCGGTCACCGTCGAATAGCGCTCGTCGCACGGGATTCGGGGGTAGGGCTCTCCGCACCTGAGGGTCGAGGTAGGGCACTACGCACCTGAGGGTCGAGGTACGGCACTTGGCGCCCGGGGTTCGGGGGTGCGCACCGAGCATCCGGGGTGCGGGGACAGCGCTCGACTCCCGGGTTCGGGGTTTCAGGGGCGAAGCCCCTGAGAGTCCCCGAGAGTTGGGCCTACTGCACGGTGACGGTGCCCTTCATCTCAGCGTGCAGCGTGCAGATGTAGCGGTAGGTGCCGGGCGTGGTGAAGGTGTAGCTCCACTGGCCCTTGTGGATGATCGGGCTGTTGAGCGCCATCGCGATGTCGCCGACGCCCTGCACATTGTGCGGCGCCCGGTCATCGAACTTCCAGGTCACGGTGTCCCCGGCCTTGACGGTGATGTCGGCCGGGGAGAACTTCATGTCCTTCACCTCGACCGTCACGGCCGCGGGCGCCGCGGGACCGGTGGAGGTCGCCGCCCCGGACGTCGGTGCGGCGGTGGTGGAGGTGGCGGCGCTGTTCGAGCCGTTCGACGAGCAGCCCCCGGCGACCAGCGCCCCCGCCACGACGGCGACGAGAAGCAGGGCACGCGAAGACGACTGGCGGCGGATCCACATGCCAGCCAGGTTAGTCCCCGCCGATAGCGGACCGTTCGCGGGCACCCGCCCTGACCTGCGCGCCGGACTCCGCGGCGTAGTCTGCACAAGCGCAGGCAGTCGACTCCCGGGAGGCGAACCATGACCGCAGCGGCGGTGCGCGCGTACTACACGGCCGACGAGGTTCGAGCCGCCGAAGCCGAGCTCTTCACCCGCGTCCCCGCCGGAATGCCCATGCGGCGCGCCGCCTTCGGCCTCGCCGACGTGGTGGCGCGGGAACTCCGCGAACGCACCGGGGGAGTGGCGGGCCGGTCGGTCACCCTGCTCGTCGGCTCCGGCGACAATGGCGGCGACGCGCTCTGGGCGGGCTCGTTCCTGCGCCGTCGCGGGCTCGCGGTGCGCGCGATCCTGCTCTCACCCGAGCGTGCCCACGCGGAGGGTCTGGCCGCGCTGCGCCGCACCGGCGGCCGGGTCGTACCCGCTCCGGCCGCCGCGGACGAGCTGCGCGCGGACGACCTGCTCGGCACACCGGATCTGGTAGTGGACGGCATCGTCGGTATCTCCGGCCATGGCGCACTGCGCCCCGTGGCGGCCGAAATCGTTGCGGGCGTGCGCTGCCCGATCATCGCCGTCGACCTGCCCAGCGGCGTCGACCCGGACACCGGAGCCGTCGCCGGTCCCGCGGTCACCGCCGCGGTCACCGTCACTTTCGGCGCGTACAAGCCCGTTCATGCGCTGGGCGCGCCGCATTGCGGCCGAGTCGACCTGGTGCCGATCGGATTACGACTTCCCGCCGCGAATCTGATTGCGCTGGAACACCGTACGGTCGGCGCGGACTGGCCGGTCCCGGGCCCGTTCGACGACAAGTACACCCAGGGCGTCACCGGCGTCTGCGCGGGCAGTGCCACCTACCCCGGCGCGGCGGTGCTCTGTACCGGCGGCGCGATCGCCGCCACCTCGGGCATGGTCCGCTACGCGGGCACCGGCGCGGCCCAGGTCCTCGCCCACTTCCCGGAAGTGATTGCCGCCGAGACCATTTCCACCACCGGCCGCGTCCAGTCCTGGGTCTTCGGCCCCGGCGCGGGCACCGACTCCGCCGCCCGCGACCGCCTCGCCGAAATCCTCGCCACCGACCTGCCGGTCGTGGTCGATGCCGACGGCCTCACCCTGCTCGCCGCGGATCCATCCTTGGTGACCGGCCGCGCCGCCCCCACGGTCCTCACCCCGCACGCCGGTGAATTCGCCCGCCTGACCGGCTCCGACCCCGGCCCGGACCGGGTCGCCTCGGTCCGCAAACTCGCCGAATCCTGGCAGGTCACAGTCCTGCTGAAGGGCCGAGCCACCCTCATCGCCAGCCCTGGTCACCCGACCTACGTCAACGAGGCGGGCGGCTCCTGGGCCGCGACCGCCGGTTCCGGCGACGTTCTCTCCGGCATCATCGCCGCCCTCCTCGCACACGGCTCCGACCCCGCTCGGGCCGCCGCGGCCGCCGCCCGCGCCCACGCCCTCGCCGCCAACCTCGCCGCCCACGCGGCCACCACCGCCGGAGCCCCGATCTCCGCCTCCCCCTTGCTCTCCCACCTCCGCGCGGCCATCGGCACCCTGCGCGAACTCGCCGCCTGACCGTCCTCGAGCGGGTGTCCGCCCCGGTTCCGGCGGCGTGGCGCCCGGCCGGGCAGTGGGCGGAATGGTGGATCGGGGGAGGAGATCGGCACGGCCCTGATGAACCCGGAGCAGTTCACGCACCAGCTGCACGATCGGTAGCGGCGGCGTGCAGGGCGGCCCGCGCGGCGGCGACGATCGGATGTGCTCCGGTGCCGCGGCGGTAGGCCAGGCGGGTTCGGCGATGCGTCGGCAGCGCCGTGAGGGTGACGCCCGCCGGCACCGAGAGCACGCCCAGATCGGGGACAAGCGCGACGCCTTGGCCCGCGCCGACCAGCGCGAGGACGGTGCCGAAGTCGTCGGCGTGATGGCGGATGCGGGGAGTGAATCCCGCTGCGAGACAGGCACGGACCGTCATCTCGTGGCAGAGGGTGCCGGGTGTGCCCGCGATCCAAGGGCAATCCGACTGGGCGGCAAGCGGTCCGGGCTCGAGGGTGGCGAGGTGGATGACTTCCTCGAACAACGGCTCGGTGTCGAGGCCGGGTTCCGGCGCGAGGGGCACGTAGTCGTATTCCTGGAGCAGTGCGATGTCCAGGGTCTCGGCGCGCAGGGCGGCGGGCGCGGCGGCCGGATCGAGTTCGGTGACGAGCAGTTCCAGCAGGGGATGGTCACGGCTGAGTGCGACCAGGGCGGGGGACACGATCGTGTGGACGGCGGTGGGGAACGCGCCGATGCGCAGGGACCCGGTGAGCTCGGATCGGGCGGACGCGAGTTCGGCTGTCGCCGTTTCCAGCACGGCGAGGATCGTTTCGGCGTGCTCGACCAGGCGCAGGGCGGCCGGGGTGAGGGTGACGCTGCGGCCGGTGCGTTCGAGGAGCGGCACTCCGGCCTCGCGTTCCAGGGCGGTGAGCTGCTGGGAGACCGCCGACGGGGTGTAGGTGAGGGCGTCGGCGACCGCGGCGATGGTCTTGCGGTGCGCGAGCTCGCGGAGCAGGCGCAGGCGGCGGACGTCGAGCATCAGCTCAGCTTACGCTCGGAAGTAGAAACGTGAAATGGACCTGACGCACGGACTCGATAAGGCTGGTCGGCATGACATTCACCGGCTTGTACGTGCCCCTGATCACGCCCTTCACGGCCACCGACGAGATCGCCTCCGACGCGCTGGAGGCCCTCGCCCACGAGGTCCTCGACGCGGGCGCGGCCGGCCTGGTCGCCCTCGGCACCACCGGGGAGCCCGCCACCCTCACCGCCCACGAACAGACCCGGGTGATCGACATCTGCGCCGGAGTCTGCCGGGAACGCGACGCCGCCCTCATCGTCGGCGCGGGCTCGAACGCCACCCTCGACTCGGTGCGCGCCCTGACCACCCTCGACCCCCGCGCGACCGCGGCGCTCGCGGTCGTCCCCTATTACACCCGGCCCTCCGAAGCCGGTGTGGTGGAACACTTCCGGGCCCTCGCCGCCGCCAGTCCCGTGCCGGTGCTGATCTATCACATTCCCTACCGCACGGCCCGGTCCCTCAGCGCCGAAACCCTGTGCCGCCTGGCCGAACTGCCGAATGTCGCGGGCTTCAAATACACCGCCGGCGGCATCGACGACACCACCGTCGCCTTCATGAGCCGCCTGCCCGATCACACCTCGGTGCTCGCGGGCGACGACCTCTACGCCGCCCCGCTGCTCGCCCTCGGCGCCTCGGGCGCGATTCTCGCCTGCGCCAATGTCGCACCCGGGCCCTACGCCGAGCTGATCACCGCCTGGCATGCGGGCGACCTCCACCGCGGCCGTGAAATCGGCAACCGCCTGGCCCCTGTGGCCGCCGCCCTGTTCACCGAACCCAACCCCGTTGTCGTCAAGGCGGTTCTGGCCGCCCAGGGCCGCATCCCCACCCCCAACGTCCGCCTGCCCCTGCTCCCGGCGAGTCCGAACTCGCTGTCCGCCGCGTCGGCGGCGATTGCCGTCGCCAAGGTGACAACTGATTTCGTGAGATGCGGGTAACTCACCGGGTATGTCCACAATCGGTTCGGCACCCGACCGCCGGCACGGGTGTGGGATAGGTAACGGCTCTCAGCCGCCCGCTAAAGGCCCGGAGAGGCGGCATTAGCATCGAGGGCGTGAATACGCCCGACCCTCAGGTGGAGATCCTCGTAGACCTGGACGCCATTGCCCACAATGTGCGCATCCTGGCCGAGCACGCCGGAGACGCCGCCGTCATGGTCGTGGTCAAGGCGGACGGGTACAACCACGGCGCGGCCGAGGTGGCGCGGGCCGCCCTGAACGCGGGCGCCCGCGAGATCGGGACCACCACGGTCGCCGAGGCGGTCGCCCTGCGGGCCGCGGGCATCACCGCGCCGATCCTGTCCTGGCTCAACACTTCCGACGCCGACTACGCGAGCGGCATCGACGCCGATATCGAACTCGGCGTCTCCGCGCTCGCGCAGCTCGAGCAGGTGGCCGCGGCCGCCCGCCGGCTCGGCCGCACCGCCATCGTCAGCCTGAAGGTCGATACCGGTCTCAACCGCAACGGCATTCCCGCCGCCGAGTTCCCCGAGGTGCTCGACCTGCTCGAGAAGCTGGTCGCCGACGGCGTCGTGCGTTTCCGCGCCCTGTTCTCCCACCTGGCCATGGCCGACCTGCCCGAGCACCCGGTCAACGACATGCAGCGCGACCGCTTCCTCGAGTTCATCGCCGCCGCCCGCGACCGCGGCCTGGAACCCGAGCTCGTGCACCTGGCGAATTCCGCTGCCGCGCTGACCCGCCCGGACCTGGCCTTCGACATGGTGCGTCCCGGCATTGCGGTGTACGGCCTTTCGCCGATCCCGGAACTGTCCGACTTCGGCCTGCGCCCGGCCATGACCTTCCGCGCCCGGGTACTGCGGGTGAAGCGGGTCGCCGCGGGTGAGGGCGTCTCCTACGGTCATCAGTGGATCGCCGACCACGACACCACCGTCGCTCTGGTTCCCGCCGGTTACGCCGACGGCGTGCCCCGGCCCCTGAGCGGCAAGTTCTCGGTGTGGCTGGGCGGGGCGCGCCGCCCCCAGATCGGCCGGGTCTGCATGGACCAGTTCGTGGTGGATCTGGGTGAGAACGAATCCGGTGTCCAGCCGGGCGACACCGCCGTCCTGTTCGGGGGTGAGCCGGGCCACCCGCACGCCGACGAATGGGCCGACGCACTCGGCACCATCAACTACGAAATCGTGTGCGCCCCCCGCGGCCGCGTGATCCGCACCCACCTCGGAGGTACCCGGTGAGCGAGCACCGCATGCTCGCCACCGTCGAGGACACCGAGGCGCTGGGCCGCGAGCTGGCCGGGCAGCTGCAGGCCGGGGATCTGGTCATCCTCGACGGCCCGCTCGGCGCGGGCAAGACCGCGCTCACCCGCGGCATCGCGGCGGGGCTGGGCGTCGAAGGACGGGTCAGCTCACCGACTTTCATCATCGCCCGCCAGCATCGCGCCGGCACGCATCCGGGCGCGGTGGCCCTGGTGCACGTGGACGCCTACCGCCTCGCCGGCGATCTCGACGAACTCGACGCCCTGGATCTGGACACCGATCTGGACCACGCGGTCGTGGTGGTGGAGTGGGGTCTGGGCGTGGCCGAACACCTGGCCGACCGTCACCTGCGCGTGCAGCTGCGCCGCGAGCCGGAGTCGGATGTGCGCACCGCCGAATGGGAGTGGGTCGCCGCGAACTAGTTCCCGCAGGCAGACACCGCGCCTTGTGGGCTGTACCACCCGGTATCGTAAAGACAATCATGCTGATATTGGCTGTCGACACCGCGACTCCCGCTGTCACGGCGGGACTGGTGGAACTGGAACCGGCGCAACCCGGGTCGAACGCACCGCGCATCACCACGATCACCGCCAAGGTGACCGTGGACGCTCGCGCGCACAACGAGGTGCTGACCCCGCAGATTCTGGCCTGCCTGGCCGAATCCGGGCGCTCCCGTGCCGATATCGCCGCCGTCGTGGCCGGGATCGGCCCCGGCCCGTTCACCGGATTGCGCGTCGGCATGGCCACCGCGGCCGCCTTCGGCGATGCGCTCGGCGTGCCGGTTTACGGCGTGTGCAGCCTCGACGCCATCGCCGCCGACACCGAGAGCTACCTGCGCGAGAGCTCCGAGCCGACCGAGCTGCTGGTCGTCACCGACGCCCGCCGCCGCGAGGTGTACTGGGCGCGCTACCGCGCCACCGGCGACGGCCGCACCCTGGCCCGCGCCGAGGGCCCCGAGGTGAGCAAGCCCGCCGACCTGGATCAGGCCGCGGCGACCGTGATCGCCGGATCCGCCTCGCACGTCGACTATTTCGATCTGCCGGTGCTGCCGGTCGAAACGCCCTCCCCGGCCGGGCTGGTGCAGTGCGCCGCCGCCGAGATCCTGGCCGGCGCCCCGCCCGCCCCGCTGGTGCCGCTGTACCTGCGCCGCCCCGACGCGGTGGAGAAGAGTTACGCGCAGGTGGGCCGATGACCATCCGCATCGAACCGATGCGGCCGGCCGACGTCTCCCGCTGCGCCGAACTCGAGCAGGTGCTCTTCCCGGAGGACGATCCCTGGCACGAGGTTTCGTTCCTGTCGGAACTGGCCGGACCGCACAATCGCTACATCACCGCCCGCGACGCGGGCGGCCGCATGGTCGGCTACGCGGGAATCGCGCTGCTGGGCACCGCCGATCATCCCGAGGCCGAGGTCCACACCATCGGCGTCGACCCGGACTGCCACCGGCAGGGCGTCGGCACGCTGCTGCTGGAAGCGCTGCTGCTGGAGGCCGGACGCCGTGGCGGACCGGTGTTCCTCGAGGTCCGCACCGACAACGCGCCCGCCATCACGCTCTACGAGAAGCACGGCTTCCACATCATCGGTTTGCGCAAGAACTACTACCAGCCCAGTGGGGCCGACGCGTACACCATGCGGCGTCCCGACATGGCGGGTTCTTTCAACCGGCACCGTCCGCAGGACGGATTCACCACCGACGCCGAGGTCTCGTCATGATCGTCATGGGTATCGAAAGCTCCTGCGACGAAACGGGAGTCGGCATCGTGCGCCGATTGCCCGACGGCAGTTGCGAACTGCTCGCCGACGAGGTCGCCTCGAGCGTGGACCAGCACGCCCGCTTCGGCGGCGTGGTCCCCGAGATCGCCTCGCGCGCCCACCTCGAGGCCATCGTGCCCGCCATGCGCCGCGCGCTGGCGGCGGCGGGGATCAGCAAGCCCGACGCACTGGCCGTCACCATCGGACCCGGTCTCGCGGGTGCGCTGCTGGTCGGCGTCGCGGCGGCGAAAGCCTATGCGGCGGCGTGGGATATCCCGTTCTACGCGCTCAACCACCTGGGCGGGCACGTGGCCGTGGACACCCTCGAACACGGCCCGATGCCCCCGGCGGTCGCACTGCTGGTCTCCGGCGGCCACACCCATCTGCTGCAGGTCACCGATCTCGCCGAGCCGATCACCGAGCTGGGCAGCACGGTCGACGACGCCGCGGGCGAGGCCTTCGACAAGGTGGCCCGCCTGCTCGGTCTCGGCTATCCGGGCGGCCCGGTGCTGGATGCCATTGCCGCCGACGGCGATCCGCACGCCATCGCCTTCCCGCGCGGCATGACCGGCGCCCGGGATCCGCGCTACGACTTCTCCTTCTCCGGCCTCAAGACCGCGGTCGCCCGCTATGTCGAAGCGGCGCAACGCGAAGGCCGCGAGCTCCCGATCCCCGACATCGCGGCGTCCTTCCAGGAGTCGGTCGCCGACGTGCTCACCATGAAGGCCGTCCGTGCCGCCCAGGACATCGGTGTCGACACCCTCGTCCTCGGCGGCGGCGCCACCGCCAACTCCCGCATCCGCTCGCTGGCCGAAGAACGCTGCACCGCGGCCGGAATCACCCTGCGGGTCCCCAAGCCCCGCCTGTGCACCGACAACGGCGTCATGATCGCCACCCTGGGCGCCCACGTGATCGCGGGCGGCGCAAAGCCTTCCGCCCTGACGGTCGCCACCGACCCGGGCCTGTCGGTCTCCACCAGCTACCTGTAGACCTCAGAAAACGCGACCGCGACCGAGAGTCTGTGCTCCGGTCGCGGCGAGTAGTTGTTCGATGTAGCTAGTCGGTGGGGCGGACCAAGGTCGCGGTCGCGCCACCGGAGCCCGAAGTCGTGTTGGAGCGCGGCGAAGGCGAGACCTTCGGCTCCGATTCGACGGGCGGTACTGCGGTGCCGAGCAAGGGGCCGAGCAGGCGGGGCAGATCGGCCGGGAACGGGATCTGGGGTAGGTCCGGATCCGGGCGCAGCGGGGGCTGCTGAATCGAGGTGGCCGACGGCACGGTGGGAACGCCGGTGGCCGAACCGGATTGCGGCGGCGGGACGGCGGCGGTGGTGCGGTTGCCGCTCGGCGTGGTCGAGCCGTTGGACGGGCTCGGCGGCGTGGACGACGGAGTCGGCTGCTGCGGCCCGGTGGTCGAGGGCGAGTAGTGGGTGTTCTGCGGCTCGGGCACCACGAATTCCTTGACGCCGTACCCGATGATCAGGCCCACCACCACGATCGCTCCGGCCAGTGTGCCCGCCAGTTTGGTGAAGGTGCCGATCGGCGCGTCCGAACCCAGCCCGATCACCGGGAACGCGCTCGGCGTGCTCGAATCCGCCACCAGCGCGGCGCCCTTCGCGATCGCCGCCTCCGGCTCCGGCACGGTGACCACCGGCACGTCGAGCTGGCGCTCCAGCCCCACCACCATGATCGGGACGTTCGCGCCGCCGCCGATCACCGCGACCGCCTCCGGGAACTTCGGGGCTCGCGCGAACACCGCGCGCGCGAACACCGCCAGCTCCCGCAGCAGATCGGCCACGATCTCCTCGAAGTCGACCCGGGTGAGCTTGAGCGGCTGGCCGGCCACATGGTCGATGGTGACCGCCGGAACCACCGACAGATGCTCCTTGGCGGCCCGGCTGCGATTGAGCAGGATGCCCCGGTTGGGCCGGATGCCGCGGCGCGAGAGGTGACAGTCCAGCAGGTGCTGCAGGATCAGCTCGTCGATGGCATTGCCGCCGATGGCGGTGGTGCGCTCGGTGCGCAGCACGGTGTCGTCGGCGTGATCGGCGACCGTGACCGTGGTGCCGGTGGCCCCGATATCGATGACCGCGACGGTGTCCCAGCGGTCGAGCAGGCCGGTGTGCCGCAGATAGGCCAGGGCCGCGGTGCTCTCCGGGATGAGATGCACACCGTGGCGTTGCTTGCCGATCGCCGAGCGGATGATCTGGGCCTGTTCCCGGTCCCGGTAGGCGACGGCGATGTCGTTGGGCGGGGCCGCTTCGGGCTCGTGATGGTTGGCGACGCGGGCGACCGGGTGCGCGCCGACCGGATGCACCGCGTCGCGGGGAATCTGGGTGGTCATCAATTCGATCGAGGATGCCACCAGATCGCCGAGATCGGAGTGGGCCGTATCGGCCGTCACGACCCGGTAGTCGAAGTTCTGGGCGCCGTTGGGCGCGGTGGCGACCGTCGCCGAGCACACCACCTCGCTCCCGGCGGAGATGCCGAGGGATGTTCGCATGTTCACCTCCCTTCGAGCGGATGGTCCTGGTGGAGACGACCATCTCGAACGGACACCGGACGCGCCCTGCGGGTTTCAGACGATTCCGGCGAGCTACGGATCGCGGCGGGAGCGTGTCCGATGGGGCATGCGGACCTGCCACTGATCACTTGCGGTCTTGCTCTCTTCTCGAGCCCGTGCGGAGGGTGGCCGCACGGTTAGCGGGGTGAAGCAGTTGTGTAACTCTCGACGGCATGCGAGACGGGACCGATTCGGTCTCGTAGCGCGGCCGTCGTCCATGGTGTCACAATCCGTTATCCGAACGTTACAGATTTTCGGATTTCTTTGGAAGACCTCAGAATCCCGGGCGGTCGTGTCGGCGAGTCGCGGTGTCCAGCGGAGTCAGCGCGTTGTCCAGCGGCGTTACGGGTAACGGCCGGTTGCGTGTAGCAGTGCCTGGCCTTGAGCGCTGGCACTCACATGTATAGAGTGCTAGGTGGCATCGGATTAGTGCTGAGGTGCCAGCTGATGACTACTACGCAGGGGTCCCGGCACCCGCGACGACGGGGCTATTGCGCAGGGGTCACGCAAGACCGAAACCGTGAGTCCGGGGAACAGCCCCGGGCAAGAAGAATCCCCGAAAGTGGAGGGCTCAACGTGGCGAGCGTGAACATCAAGCCGCTCGAGGACAAGATCCTCGTCCAGGCCAACGAGGCCGAAACCACCACCGCCTCCGGTCTGGTCATCCCCGACACAGCGAAGGAAAAGCCCCAGGAGGGCACCGTCATCGCCGTCGGTCCGGGCCGGGTTGCCGAGGACGGCGTGACTCGTATCGCGCTGGACGTCAACGAGGGCGACGTCGTCATCTACAGCAAGTACGGCGGCACCGAGGTCAAGTACAACGGTCAGGAGTACCTGATCCTCTCGGCGCGCGACCTGCTGGCCGTCGTCACCAAGTAGGGACGCGCCAACTCTCGGGGCTCTCAGGGGGCTTCGCCCCCCGAACCCCCGATGAAAGGGGAGCGGGGGCGTTGCCCCCGAACCCCCGGATTTCCGCCCCGGAGTCGCAGCTGCGCACAACAGCATTCGGCCCGGGGCGGAGTGCGTTCCCACCCAACCTCTTCGGGGGTTCGGGGCCTCGTCCCCGGACCGACCCGGACCCACAGGAGTAGGTACACATATGGCAAAGCAGATCGAGTTCGACGAGAAGGCTCGCCGGGCTATGGAGCGTGGCGTCGACAAGCTCGCCGACGCCGTCAAGGTCACCCTCGGCCCGCGCGGTCGGCATGTCGTGCTGGCCAAGGCTTTCGGCGGCCCGACCGTCACCAACGACGGTGTCACCATCGCCCGCGAGATCGACCTCGAGGACCCGTTCGAGAACCTGGGCGCGCAGCTGGTCAAGAGCGTCGCCACCAAGACCAACGACGTCGCGGGTGACGGCACCACCACCGCCACCGTGCTGGCGCAGGCGCTCATCAAGGGCGGCCTGAAGAACATCGCCGCGGGCGCGAACCCGATGACGCTGGGCAAGGGCATGAGCAAGGCCGCCGACGCGGTCACCGCCGCCCTGCAGGCCGCCGCGACCCCGGTCAACGGCGAGAAGGCCATCGCGCAGGTCGCCACCGTGTCCTCGCGCGACGAGGAGATCGGCGCGCTGGTCGCCGAGGCGCTGACCAAGGTCGGCAAGGACGGCGTCGTCACCATCGAGGAGTCCTCGGGTCTGCAGACCGAGGTCGCCATCACCGAGGGCGTGCAGTTCGACAAGGGCTACCTGTCCCCGTACTTCGTCACCGACCCGGAGACCATGCAGGCGGTCTACGAGGACGCGTGGATCCTGCTGAACCGCGAGAAGATCAGCTCGCTGCCGGAGCTGCTGCCGCTGCTCGAGAAGATCGCGGAATCCGGCAAGCCGGTCGTGATCATCGCCGAGGACGTCGACGGCGAGGCGCTGTCCACCCTGGTGGTCAACGCGATCCGCAAGACCCTCAAGGTCGTCGCCGTGAAGGCCCCGTTCTTCGGTGACCGCCGCAAGGCGTTCCTGGACGACCTGGCCATCGTCACCGGCGGCACCGTGGTCAACCCGGACCTGGGCATCACCCTGCGCGAGGCCGGCCTGGACGTGCTGGGCAAGGCCCGCCGCGTCGTGGTCACCAAGGACGACACCACCATCGTCGAGGGCGCCGGCTCGCAGGCCGACATCGACGGCCGGGTCGCCCAGCTGCGCAAGGAGATCGAGACCACCGACTCCGACTGGGACCGCGAGAAGCTCGAAGAGCGTCTGGCCAAGCTGGCCGGCGGCGTGGCCGTCATCAAGGTCGGCGCGGCCACCGAGACCGAGCTCAAGGAGCGCAAGTACCGCGTCGAGGACGCCGTCTCCTCGGCCAAGGCCGCGGTCGCCGAGGGCATCGTCCCCGGCGGCGGCACCGCCCTGGTCCAGGCCGCGGCGACCCTGGGCGCCCTGCGCGACAGCCTCTCCGGCGACGAGGCCGTCGGCGTCGAGGTCGTGCGGCAGGCGCTGCTGGCCCCGCTGTTCTGGATCGCCAGCAACGCCGGCGTCGACGGCGCGGTCGTGGTCTCCAAGGTGACCGAGGGCAAGGACGGCTTCAACGCCGCCACCCTCACCTACGGCGACCTGGTCGCCGAGGGCGTCATCGACCCGGTCAAGGTGACCCGCTCGGCCGTCGAGAACGCGACCTCCGTGGCCCGCATGGTGCTGACCACCGAGTCCGCGATCGTCGACAAGCCGGTCGAGGAGGCCGCCGACGCGCACCACGGGCACTCGCACTGAGTCCCGCCGCGTCGGCCATCGGCTGATCGAGGCTGAAATTCGAGGCCCCCGGACGGAATCCGTCCGGGGGCCTCGTTGTCCGAGCGGCCGGGTCAGTCCAGGCCGCAGCGCCCCAGGAGCGCCTCGGCCTCGGCGGAGGTGAATTCACGGCTCAATTCCACCGAGGATTCGAGTGCCTGGTGGAGCACGCCGTACATATTCGACGGCCGCCAGTTGAAGTGGATTCCCTTGGGGGCCACGGTGAGCAGCGGTTTGCCCTCGAGGAGGGGCAGCTCCTCCGGGGAACCGGACCCGGGCATGAAGCCCACGCCGGGATGGGCGAAATTGAAGCGCTGATGGTCCATCAGCGTTGCGGCGGAGGCATAGTCGTCGCGGGTGAGGTGGTCGTTGCGGGCGTAGCGGACCGCCTGGGGATCGACCGGTTCGGCATCGAGGTAGCCGGGTCCCGTGTGACGCAGGAGCGCGTCCTGCAGCAGTGCGGGGCAGTGATAGAGCCGATCCTGCACACCGACCAGTCGGAATTCGAAGGCGCGCCGGTTCTTCGGGTCCAGGACGACCAATTCGACATCGTCGTGCAGCAGGAATATCTCGCGCAGCCAGAGCGGTACGAGCCCGTCCTCCTCGAGCTGGTCGAGCCGATCCATGATCTCCGGCCGTTCCCGCCACCGCTTGCGCGTCTCCTTGGAGCGGCTGAGCATCGTCATCGCGGCGGGAATGCTCAATTGCCCTGCCGCGCGGGTGAGTTCATCGGGCTTGTCCGCCAAGGCGTTCAGTTGCCCAACCAGCAATTCCAGTGTCGCGTCGATGGCCGCGCCCGGGTCCGCCCCATGCTCGACCATGGTTCCGCGGTCCGGGCTCGGCCGGGCCTCGAGGGTGCGATGGTCACCCGCGCACTCTGATCGGATTCTGCGGGCGGACTCGCGACGGGCGGTCGGCCCGGTGGATCGGCGGGGATCGGGTTGCGACGCGACCTGTCAGGACGTCGGGGGCGCCCAGTCGAAATGCGGGCCGAGGGTGACGGTGACCGGAGGCAACGGGGTCGCGGGGGAGGAGTCCTCGGGATGGGCCTTGGGGACATGGGCGAAGGCCGTGAGGCCGGTGACGACCAATACGAGGGCCGCGGCCGCGCCCATGGCGGCACGGATGTAGGTGAGGGTGGGGAGGCCGAGAAGGCGCATGCCGGACGATCCGTTCGTGGGGCGCAATGAAGTTCGTGAGGGCGCTGTGAATTCTCATGGCGCACACGGACTTTTGGTGTCCGAATCGTCCGGTTCAATGCGGGCGTTACCGGCGAAGCGTGCAATCAAAACCGGTCAGGCGACCTGGTTTGGTGGCATGCGAAAGGGCTAGTCCCGGACGGGACTCGCGGAACGGCCGTTTCCATGGTGGAACGCGGTGTGGGAGTGGTGAATCGTGCTCGGCGGGGCCTGGTCTGTAGCTATCGCAGCGAGAAGGCGGTCGCGGAGCGCGGGGGGCGGGGGGACCGCCACCGTCGTCGCGGCCAGCGCGAGCGCTTCTCGGGTCTGCTGCACTTCCTGGGTAAAGGCGGCGCGCAGTACCGAATCGTCGGTATCCAAAATCTCCGCCACTGCGCGCTGATCCTCGTCGCCGATCGATCCGAGCGCGACAGTGTGCGCGAGATCGATCTGGCTTTCGTTCATCTCACGTCACTCCCAAACTTTTCTTGAGTCGTGTCAGTCCATCCCGTATACGGGACTTAACGGTAGGTAACCCTACGCCCAGATATGCCGCTACCTCGGCATATGTCCGCCCACCGAAGTAGGCGAGAGAGATGGCTTCCCGTTGTGTCTCCGTCAACGTGGCCAGGCCGGCGAGTACCGCCTGCTGCTCCAGCCGTCGTCCGACTTCTTCGGTGACTTCATCGAATTCGTTACCGAGAGTGCTGGTGCCGTAGGCGACCTCGCGCTGGGCGTGGGCCTGCTCGGCACGGACTCTGTCGACCGCGCGTCTATGGGCCAGCGTCATCAGCCAGGTGACCGCCGAGCCCTTGTTCGGGTCGAAATTGGATGCCGTGCGCCAGATCTGGAGATAGACCTCCTGTGTGGTCTCCTCCGCGTAGCCAGGGTCATGTAGCACGCGTAGGACCAGGCCGAAGACTCGTGCGCTGGTGCGGTCGTACAGCTCGGCGAACGCCTGCTGATCCGACTGCCCGCATCGCTCGAGAAGTGCGGCGAGTTCGAGACTTTCGGCTGCGCGTGCCGTCACCACAGAGTCAACACTGGGAGTTCCCACCCGACCGTCCCTCGAACTCTGGAACGAGTCGCCCTCTGCGGCAGGCGGCCGCGTTGTCACAACGCTCCGTTCTGTGTCATCGGCCACGAGGGTAGCGTGCCGCTATGACCTCCTCTCGGGTGGGGGTATCGGCAAAGCGACTGTCGCACAGCGGTTTTCCGTTTTGCACCGAAACGCCGCAATCGTGACATCGAAGACACGCCGGGACGCATCGGGCCGCCACCGACCCCCATCGAGCGGTGCCGGGTGTTTGCTAGACATTCGGCACACCCACCCGAACGGATGGGAAAAATCTCGAGCTCACCCCGCCGCCCGCATCAACGACACCGCTGGTGAACATCGGTCACACGGGTTTGCTCGCCTACCCGCGCCGACTGTCTCGAAGCCCGATCGACGCCCTCACGAAGGTGAGCCCGTGACGACTCGACTTCGGCGAGAGGGAGCGTCCGAATTCGCGTGTAGGGGGCTTACGTTCAGGCGACGACGCGACGGCGGTTGCGGCGGGCGTGTAGCTCGCGCTCGGTCTCGGACATTCCGCCCCAGATGCCGTAGGGCTCGCTGACCTTCAGGGCGTGCGAACGGCAGTGCAGCAGCACCGGGCAGGCCTTGCAGATTTCCTTGGCGCGCATCTCGCGCTGGGACCGAGCGCGGCCGCGCTCGCCGTCCGGGTGGAAGAACACCGATGAGTCCTGGCCGCGGCAGGATCCGCGCATCTGCCAATCCCATACGTCGGCGTTAGGACCAGGGAGGTGGGTCGGCATGGGCATGGTGAACTCCTTGTGGTGCGAGCTCGTCGGCATTGTCGAGCGGTGCTGGTGGCAAACAGGTGGCCGCATCGCCGTGGCCCGGCGATCGCACTTCATTGGCTCCGCAATTCAACGCGACGCCAACGGTGGCGATGTCGTACGTTAGGTCGAACAACGAAATCGAGTCAATAGCTTCATTCGTCTCGAGCCGAATGTTGGGACATTAGAGAATTAACATCCTCGCTATTTACAAAGAGCCCCGACTGTGGTGATACTGTTCGGTTGCCCAGCGTCGTGACCAACCTGTGATAGCCCATCCGACTGGTCAAAGTGCCTGGTGGGAGATGATTTCCGGGTACCAATACCTGTCACGCGATCTATGCAAGCATCGCGATCAGAGTGATCTCAGCCATTGGACATCCGGCCCTGAGTACGGTAGAAGTGGCCGCTTCGAGGCGCTCAGGTTAATAGCGCGAAACGCTATACGAATTCCTAACGGGCGTGCTAGGCGATAGCGAGAACAGATTTACGGAGTGGAAACACAAGAGCGCTTGTGAATGCTGATGGGTTGCTGGAGAACTGTGATATGGCAGCTGCCCTCACTTGGCCTCGCGCTGGTTAGAGTGCGGCTGTGCCTGTGCTCGAAGTGAACTCCGAACTCGCCGACGCCGCCTTCGGCTCGGCCCCAGAACGCGCTGCCGTCGGGTTGCCCACAGCGGCCGGCGCCCGGGAATCCTGGCTGCGGGCCGTTGCGCTCGGTGGCGTCGGGCACTACGCCGCCGCCCGCGCCGAACTCGCCCGCGCCCGCCGCGCCACCGCCGACCCGGCGCTGCTGTCCCTCACCCACGGCACCGAGGGCTCACTGCTGCGCCAGCTCGGATGGCACACACACGCCGCTGTCGTGGATGGCCGCGCCGCCGCCCTCGTGCTGCCCGCCGCAGTGGGCCGTACCCCCGCGCCCGCCGCGACCCCCGCCGAAATTCTTCATGCCGAAGCCGTTTGCGACGCATTGACCGGACTCGCCGCGGACGCGCTCGGCACCCTCCGCCCGGCGCTTGCCGCCCGGCTGCTGAACCGTTGCCGCAAGTATCTCGACATTCACCTGCCCGATGCCGGGAGTGCGTGGCGTCCGCGTGTCCGCCTGCACTGGGTGTCTGCTGAGACGGCGCTGTCGGCCCCCGGCTCCGGACTGATCTCCGTGCCCTCCGCCGACCGCTCCGCCGATCCCGCCCTGGCGCACGCCGAGGCCGCGGTCGTCCTCGCCGAAAACTCGCCCTCGCTGCGGCATCGAGTCAAATCCCGGCTACTGCTGGCCGCCGCCAGCGCCGCGTCCGGCGATCTCGACCGATCCCGTGCTCTCGCAACCGAAGTCGACCGCGACTGCCGCGACCATGAGCTGCTGCCGCTGCGCTGGGCCTGCGGCATGCTGCGCTCGGGCGTCGAGCCGACCGGCGACGGCGCCGAGGTCGCCGCCGCCTGTGCGCGGTTGCTGGCAACTCGCGGTGGGCGATTGCGTTCGGCGAGCGAGGTTCTCGGCCGCCCCTGAGTGTCCCCGGGGACTTCCCTGAGTCGTCCCCGAGAACAGACCCGTAACGCCTGGCTTGAATGAGCCAGCCGCTATTGTTGGACCGTTCCGCCCCTCCGCGGAAGCACCGGCCCTCCCGCCGCCGTGCCCTCTCGTAAACGCCAGGAACAGCTCTGACGATGAACAACACGGGTGAGGAGTTGGATCCCGCTGTCGTCGCTGCCGCAGCGCAGGGCGACCGGGCGGCCCTTTCCCAGGTACTGGTGAGCATCCGCCCCCTCGTGGTGCGGTATTGCCGCGCACGCATCGGAACGGCCGAACGCGGCCAGCTCTCGGCCGATGACGTCGCGCAGGAGGTGTGTCTCGCCGTCATGACGGCCCTGCCGCGATACCAGGACCAGGGCAGACCGTTCATGGCATTCGTCTACGGCATCGCCTCGCACAAGGTCGCGGACGCCCACAGAAATTCCGCCCGTAACAAGGCGGACGCCATGGCCGAAGTACCGGATGTCATATCCACCGACCAGGGGCCGGAGCAGCGCGCTCTCGAATCCGAAACGAGCCGGCAGATGAACGCTCTGCTGGCGACTTTGCCGGAGAAGCATCGAGAGATCCTGATCCTGCGCTTGGTCATGGGTTTGTCGGCTGAAGAAACTGCAGTCGCGGTGGGCAGTACCGCGGGTGCTATACGAGTCGCCCAGCACCGGGCACTCGCGAAACTCAAGTCTCAAGTGGCGAGGGCAGGTGAAATGTATGGCTAGGGATGGCGAGCGCGGTCGGGGCGACTGGAAGGCGCGACCTGGATCGCAGAACAGCGGTCCCTACGCCGAGGCGTCCGGTGATACCGGGCCGGTGGATATCGCCGCGGTGCGACGCGACGATGCGCTGATCGACGCCATCTCCGGTGACGGTCCCGTGCAGACGGGCACCTCGGAGGAGTATCAGCTCGCGGCCCTGCTGGCGGACTGGCGCGCGGAGATCATGGCCGAGCCGTTGCCGGCCGGACCGGACCTGGATGCCATTGTCGCAGCGGTCAATCAGGAGATCGGCGCCCGGCAGGCGCGGATCGGCGCGTCGAACCGGGGGCGACTACGGCTGGTTCGGCCTCTGCTCGGTGCTGCGGCGGCCGTGGCGCTGATCCTCGGCGGTCTGACGGCGTTCTCCTACAACGCGAATCCGGGTGGTCTGCTCTGGCCCATGAAGGAGGTCGTGTTCAGCGAGCAGGCGCAGTCCACCGTGGTGGCGCGGGCGGATGACAACCTCGTTCAGGCGGAGCAAGCCTTGGCGCAGGACAAGCCCGAGGAGGCGAGGAAGGCGCTGGAGAAGGCGGCCGACAATGCCAACCAGGTCAACGACTCCGGCAAGAAGGACGGTCTGAACGACCGCTGGCAGCAGCTGTTCGCGCAGCTGCAGCAGGTGGCGCCCACGATCGCGGCGCCGCTGACGTCGCTCATGCCGACCACCACCAAGGTGCCGGTTCCGACGACCACGCTGAACCAGACGACGGAGCCGCAGGTTCCGTTGCCCGACAGCAGCGGCAACCCGTCGACGACGGTGGACCCGCGACTGGCCAGCCCGAACCCGAATCCGTCCTCGGGAGGCGGTGTTTCGACGCCGCCGACGCAGACGCCGGTGACAACGATTCCGACGCAACCGTCTTCGGAGCCCTCCGAGCCGGCGACCCCGCCGACCGGTAATCCGGGGACCACGACCGTGGTGGTGCCGACCGGTGGCAACACCGGCGGCGCGGTGCCGCCGACACAGCAGCCGACGGTCGAGAAGCCGCCGAGCACCGTGGCGGTGGTTCCGACCACGCTCGTGCTGCCGACCGGCGTGCCCGTGTTGCCGCCGGCTCCGGCACCCGGGACGCACTGAGCCCGACAGCTGTACCCGATCGTCGTGTGGCGGTCGGTTTTTCATGAAGAGATACAGCATGAAGACATACGGAAAGGGCCTGCATCCCTGGGATGCAGGCCCTTTCCGTATGAATCAGACGTCGAACCCGTCGAATCCGTCGCCGTGCAGTGCCTCGTTCATCGAGGCGTCCGCGTAGCCACGGCAGTAGTCCCAGGTGACGTACGCCTCGGGCGTCGGGTCGTAGGCGGGCTCGTGCGGTCGCACCGTGCCGTCCACCAGTAGCTGGAGGAGGTTGGCGCGCAACATGTCCCAGTCGTGGTAGTGGTCCTGTCGGCAGTCCTCGCAGCTGACCACGAGACCGCGGATGCCGCGGTGGGCCAGCAGTGCCTCATATACCGCGAGGTCGGCGAGATCCTCTTCGACCGCTAGGCGCTCGTGAGGATCCAGCGGCTCCCCCGGCTCGATGGCATCGAGCGCGGCCGACGGGTCGGAGGGGTCTCCGGCGAACGGATCCGGCGGCAAGCCAGGTGGTAGATGGTCACGCACAGTCCCACGGTACGCAGAACCACCCCTTGTGCGCCAGCGCTGAAGGGGATTTGCCCTCACTTCGCTGGTGGTGGAGCACACAGTGATGTCGTGGCAGTCGACACAGTAATGGCATAGCCGACAAACCGCAGCGGTTGTGGTCCTCGAGACAGCGCGGTAAGGCCCGCTGACGCGGGGTTGGGCGGGGTGCGGCCGGGAATCGGGGAGCCGATACCATGGTTGACCAAAGGCCGGGTAGCAAACGCCGGCATTGCCATTCATCCCAGCGTCCGCCGGTGCCCGGTCCGGTGGACGACGCCGAGGTCCAGGAGGGGTCGATCCGAATGAGCAGTCCCGTGACGGGCGAACGAAACACTGGCCGCCCCCATACGGGCGGCGACGATCCCGACAAGATCGCCATGCTCGGCCTCACTTTCGACGATGTGCTGCTGCTGCCCGCGGCTTCGGACCTGATTCCGAGTTCCGTCGACACCTCGAGCAAGCTGACGCGCGACATCTCGCTGCGCACGCCGCTGGTGAGTTCCGCCATGGACACCGTGACCGAGGCGCGCATGGCCATCGCCATGGCCCGCGCGGGCGGAATGGGTGTGCTGCACCGCAATCTGTCGGTGGAGGCGCAGGCCGCGCAGGCCGAGACCGTGAAGCGGTCCGAGGCGGGCATGGTGACCGATCCGGTGACCTGTCGCCCCGACGACACGCTGGCCGAGGTCGACGCCATGTGTGCGCGCTTCCGCATCTCCGGTCTGCCCGTTGTCGATGACCGAGGGATTCTGATCGGCATCATCACCAACCGCGATATGCGCTTCGAGGTGGATCAGGACCGCCATGTCTCCGAGGTGATGACTCCCGCGCCGCTGATCACCGCGCAGGAGGGCGTCACCGCGGAGGCCGCGCTGGGCCTGCTGCGCCGCCACAAGATCGAGAAGCTGCCGATCGTGGACGGGTCCGGCAAGCTGCGCGGACTCATCACCGTGAAGGACTTCGTCAAGACCGAGCAGTACCCGAACGCCACCAAGGACCGCGACGGGCGACTGCTCGTCGGCGCGGCCGTCGGTGTGGGCGAGGACGCGTGGGCGCGCGCCATGACGCTGGCCGAGGTCGGCGTGGACGTGCTCATCGTGGACACCGCGCACGGGCACCAGTCCGGTGTGCTGCAGATGGTGTCGAAGGTCAAGGCCGAGGTCGGCGACCGCGTGCAGATCGTCGGCGGCAACGTCGCGACCCGCGCGGGCGCGCTGGCGCTGGTCGAGGCGGGCGTGGACGCGGTGAAGGTGGGTGTGGGCCCCGGCTCCATCTGCACCACCCGCGTGGTCGCCGGTGTCGGCGCGCCGCAGATCACCGCGATCCTCGAGGCCGTGGCCGCGTGCAAGCCGCACGGCGTTCCGGTCATCGCCGACGGCGGCGTGCAGTACTCCGGTGACATCGCCAAGGCGATCGCCGCGGGCGCGTCGACCGTGATGCTCGGTTCGCTGCTGGCCGGTACCGCCGAGTCGCCGGGCGATCTGATCCTGGTCGGCGGCAAGCAGTTCAAGAGCTACCGCGGCATGGGTTCGCTGGGCGCCATGCAGGGGCGTGGCGAGGCCAAGTCCTACTCCAAGGACCGCTACTTCCAGGACGACGTGCTGTCGGAGAAGAAGCTGGTGCCCGAGGGTATCGAGGGCCGGGTGCCGTTCCGCGGCCCGCTGGACCAGGTGATCCACCAGCTGGTCGGCGGTCTCCGCGCGGCCATGGGTTACACCGGCGCGCAGACCATTCCGGATCTGCAGGCGGCCCAGTTCGTGCAGATCACGGCGGCGGGCCTGAAGGAGTCGCACCCGCACGACATCACCATGACCGTCGAGGCTCCCAACTACACCACCCGTTCGTAGCCGGACATGACCGGTTCGCGCACTGCCGCGGACCGGTTTTGTCATGTCTGGCAACCGAACTCCAGAGAGGACTGAAACACGATGCGCGATATGGTCGAGATCGGCATGGGCCGTACGGCTCGGCGCACCTACGAGCTGGACGATATCGACATCGTGCCCTCGCGGCGGACCCGCTCGTCCAAGCAGGTGTCGTTGGCCTGGCAGCTGGACGCCTACCGCTTCGAGATCCCGTTCCTGGCGCATCCGACCGACGCGCTGGTGTCGCCATCGTTCGCCATCGAGCTGGGCAAGGCCGGCGGTCTGGGCGTCATCAACGGTGAGGGTCTGTGGGCCCGGCACGCCGATGTGGACGCCAAGATCCAGCAGCTGACCGAGGTCGGCGAGAAGGAGGGCGCCGAGGCGGCGGTGGCGATGCTGCAGGAGCTGCACGCCGCGCCGATGCAGCCCGATCTGCTGGCCGCCGCGGTCGCGCAGGTGCGTGCCGCCGGTGTCACCACCGCGGTGCGGGTCAGCCCGCAGAACGCCCGGGCGCTGACCCCGGCGCTGGTGCAGGCCGGTATCGACCTGCTGGTGGTGCACGGCACCATCATCTCCGCCGAGCACGTGGGCGACGGGGAACCGTTGAACCTCAAGACCTTCATCGCCGAGCTGGATGTGCCGGTGGTCGCGGGCGGCGTGTCCGATCACCGCACCGCGCTGCACCTGATGCGCACCGGCGCGGCGGGCGTCATCGTCGGCTACGGCTCGATGCAGGGCGCGACCACCACCGGTGAGGTGCTCGGCATCGGCGTGCCGATGGCCACCGCCATCGCCGACGCCGCGGCCGCGCGCCGCGACTACCTCGACGAGACCGGCGGCCGCTACGTGCACGTCATCGCCGACGGCGAGACCCTGACCTCCGGCCACATCGCCAAGGCCATCGCCTGCGGTGCGGACGCGGTCATGCTGGGCGTGCCGCTGGCCATGGCCCGCGAGACCCCGGGCAACGGCTGGTACTGGCCCTCGGCCGCCGCCCACCCGTCGGTCCCGCGCGGCGCGGTCCTGCCCTACGCCGTCGAAGAGGAGCGCGTCCCGCTGGACCACGTCCTCAACGGCCCCTCCAACGACCCGTTCGGCTCCCTGAATCTCGTTGGCGGCCTGCGCCGTTCGATGGCCAAGACCGGCTACTGCGACCTCAAGGAATTCCAAAAGGTCGGTTTGAACGTCCGGGGATAAACGAAGACCGCACAACGCGCCCTGGCCCATTCACGCGAATGGGCCAGGGCGCGAGTCGTTTCCGGGCCTTCCGACTCGGTTGGAATGCCTCCGGGCTTGCGGGTTGGGCTTGCGGGATGGTGGGTTGGTCAGCGTCGCAGGCCGGTTTGGGGTGTGGGGCGCGAAATCGCTAGATCGCGCAGGAACTCTCGGATGGCGGTGTTGACGGCTACCGGGTGGGTCATGTTCACCGTTTGGCGGGCGCCTTCGATCTCGATGTAGCGGGCGTCGGGGAGGCGGTCGGCCAGCTCGCGGGCGTGGGCTCGGGGGATGCCGGAGCGGGTGGGGTGGATGACCAAAGTGGGGCAGGTGATTTCGGGTAGTCGGTCGAGGATGGAGTCGCGGTTCAGCAGGGCGCCGGCGGCCACCTCGGTGGCGCTGGGGTCGCGGGCGAGCCAGCGTTTCACCCAGACGGCGCGGTACCAGTCGTCGTCGCCGATGAGCCAGCGGGCGAGGTATTCGGCGAGAGCGGGGCGGGGGCCGTCTTCGTGCCATTTGTCCAGGAATTTCCGGGCATTGGTGAGTTCGGCGGGGGTGGGCTCGTGGGCCTCGCTGCAGAGCAGGACGAGGGCGGCGACGCGGTCGGGGGCCGACAGGGCGGTGCGCAGGGCGATGAAGCCGCCCTGCGAGGTTCCGCCCACCACGGCCCGTTCCACGCCGAGCTGATCCAGTACGGTCAGCGCGTCCCGGGCGGAGGTCCAGTAGGTGAACGGCAGCCCCTCGTCGCGGGTGCGGCCGTGCCCGCGCGCGTCCCAGGTCACGATCCGGAACTCCGGAGTCAGCGCCGCCTGCTGCGACGCGAACATCGTTCGGTCCATGAGGAATTCGTGCCCCAGCAACACAACCGGACCTTCGCCCCCGCTGTCCTCGTAGTGGATCTCGGCATCGATCGCACGGGCGAATGGCACGAGGTAGAGGATAGCCAGACGGGGTGACAAACTGCCCGGCTTTCCCCGCCACCGCCCCAGTCGGTGTCGCTGGACACCTGCCGCGCCGGCCGGAATTCCCCCTCCCTCAGGGGCTCTGTGCCCTACCGCCGACGTCCCGGCGGGACTACGGTGCGGCGCTGGAGTTTTCGCGGTCGCATGTCCAGCTTTCCTGCGGTCGTGTCGGATGTGGGAATTCGTGCACTACGGACCGAATGGACATCTTCCCCCGGAACCGTAGTAGCCGGGCCGTTTCCGGGGTGATGGCCACAGGGCTGTGCGGTAGGGGTCGGAAGTCTCTATCCAGGGTCGAGAGGCCGCGAATACCGTCCCGATGCCACCACTTCCGGGCCGGACGGCAACCGCTTCCGAGGCGCGGCGAGACCGGCCCGGGGTGGAGGTCCAACGGCCGACCTCGACGGTATTTCTGAGCTGGTGCGACGAGCCGTTGCCCGAAGCAAGTGTGTCCTATGTCGCTCCGTAGACTGTGGCGGTGGCAGAAACCCAGCGACCAGTCCTTGTCGTCGACTTCGGTGCGCAGTACGCGCAGCTGATCGCGCGCCGGGTGCGCGAAGCGAGTGTGTATTCCGAAGTGGTTCCGCACACGATCACCGTGGAGGAGATCGCGGAGAAGAAGCCCCTCGCGGTGATTCTCTCCGGCGGACCCAGCAGCGTGTACGCCGAGGGCGCGCCGCAGCTGGACGCGCGGCTGTTCGATCTGGACCTGCCGGTCTTCGGTATCTGCTACGGATTCCAGGCCATGGCGCAGGCGCTCGGCGGGACGGTGGCGCACACCGGGACTCGCGAGTACGGGCGCACCGAGCTCAGCGTCGACGGCGGCATCCTGCACGGCGGGCTGCCGACCCGGCAGCCGGTGTGGATGAGCCACGGCGACGCCGTCACCGACGCGCCGGCCGGGTTCGAGGTGACCGCGACCTCCGCGGGCGCGCCGGTCGCCGCGTTCGAGGATCGGGCGCGCAAGCTCGCCGGTGTGCAGTACCACCCGGAGGTGCTGCACTCGCCGCACGGCCAGCAGGTGCTGAGCCGGTTCCTGCACGAGATCGCCGGGATCCCGGGCGCGTGGACCGCGTCCAATATCGCCGAGGCGCTGATCGCGCAGGTGCGGGAGCAGGTCGGTGACGGGCACGCCATCTGCGGTCTGTCCGGCGGTGTGGACTCCGCGGTCGCGGCCGCGCTGGTGCAGCGGGCCATCGGTGACCGCCTCACCTGTGTGTTCGTCGACCACGGTCTGCTGCGCGCGGGCGAGCGCGAGCAGGTGCAGCGCGACTTCGTCGCCGCGACCGGGGCCAAGCTGGTCACCGTCGACGCGGTCGACAAGTTCCTCGGTGAGCTGAAGGGCGTCACCGATCCGGAGGAGAAGCGCAAGATCATCGGCCGGGAGTTCATCCGGTCGTTCGAGGACGCGGTCTCCGAGGTGGTGAGATCGGAAGGCGAGACTGCGTCCGATGGGCGTTCCGCAGGCTCCGTGCCGAAGGTCGAGTTCCTGGTCCAGGGCACGCTGTACCCGGACGTGGTCGAGTCCGGCGGCGGCGCGGGTACCGCGAACATCAAGTCGCACCACAATGTCGGCGGTCTGCCCGACGATCTGGAGTTCGCGCTCGTCGAGCCGCTGCGGCTGCTGTTCAAGGACGAGGTGCGCGCGGTCGGCCGCGAGCTGGGCCTGCCCGAGGAAATCGTTGCGCGCCAGCCGTTCCCGGGCCCGGGTCTGGCCATCCGCATCATCGGCGAGGTGACCCACGACCGGCTGGAGCTGCTGCGTCAGGCCGATGCCATTGCGCGCGAGGAGCTTACGGCCGCCGGTCTGGACAAGTCGATCTGGCAGTGCCCGGTGGTGTTGCTGGCCGATGTCCGCAGCGTCGGCGTGCAGGGTGACGGCCGCACCTACGGCCACCCGATCGTGCTGCGCCCGGTCTCGTCCGAGGACGCCATGACCGCGGACTGGACCCGCCTGCCCTATGAGGTGCTCGAGCGCATCTCGACCCGCATCACCAATGAGGTGGCGGAGGTCAACCGCGTGGTGCTCGACGTGACGAGCAAGCCGCCGGGGACCATCGAGTGGGAGTGAGCTCCCCCGCCTCCCCGCGACTTCAGCGGGCGGCTGAGAGCCGTTGACTGTCGTGCACCCGTGCCGGCGGCTGGGAGCCGAACCGATTTCGGGCGTACCCGGCGAGTTACCCCGGTCGACGCGAAATCAGTTGTCGCGTAAGTAACGAAGGCCCCGCACCTGGAAGGGTGCGGGGCCTGCGGCCTTCTCGGAGGGCAGTTCCTCGAAGGGGTTGCGCTGTCCCGGCGAGGGGAAGGGGCAGCGCGAGTCGGCTTGCTAGTCTCGGTGCCTCTTCGGGGTGAGGACCAGGACGATGCCGACGACTATCGCGGCGATCACGACGATCCAGCCCAGGGACAGGCCGCCGGAGACGGGCCAGGAGCTGGGGCCCACGAAGGCCCAGATGCTCACTCCCAGGCCCAGCAGCCCGGCCAGCAGGAGCCCGAAAGAGGGGCGACGGTTGTTCTTGTTCTCAGCCACGGTTCACCTCCGCGTTTCCCATCTGCACGTCGACGGTCAGGTTCAGGACGGGACCCGTTGCCGGGCCGGACAATCCGCTCAGGCAGTTCGAATCACCCATGCGGACATTGCATGTCGTGTTGACGCGCAGGTTGGGCGGCAGGATCACGCGGGCGTCGCCCATGCGCACCTTCACCTCGACCGCGCGGTCCTCGGTCAGCTGCAACTTGCTCAGGTCGAGGGTGCCCGAGCCCATCGACACGTGGTACGAGGGCAGCAGCTCGGAAGACGTTGCGGCGGTCCACTGATGGTCGCCCATCGCGCCCTTGTCGAACTCGATCGGGCCGACCATGGAGGCCAGGATGACGAACCCGGCCAGCGGGGCCAGCAGCACCATGAGGCCGTATCCGCGCCGCAGGAACGCGCCGATGATGAGGCCGAGCGCGATCACCGCCAGCGCCGCGGCCCCGATGCGTCCCGGCGTCATCCAGTCCACGCCCGACGCGGCGACCGAACCCGCCGCGGCGGCGGCCAGAATCGCCAGGCCGATGGTGAGGACGGTCAGCCGTGAGCGGGGCCGGCGGGCCGGGGCCTGCACCGCGGACTGCTGGACCGGTGCGCCCGGTTCGGGCAGGTCCCAGGCCAGCGGGGAGACGCCGAGCGGATCCCAGCCGGGCGGGGTGGGGCCGAAGTCGGGGGAGATCGGCGCGGGGCCGTATCCGGCGCGCGGGCGGTCGCCGCTGGATGGAATGCGGTGCAGGGTACGGGGTTTGCCGAGCGTCTCCGGCGTCGAACCGGTGGGCGGGGTCTGGGCTTCGCCGGTCGCCGGTGTATCGGTCGCCGGAGCATCCGTGGTGTCCGGCTGGACGGGGTTCTCGGCGGGAGCGGCCGCATTCGACGCGGCGGTCTTGTCGAGTCGTACAGGTCCGGCGGCGTTCGCGGCTGCCTGGGTTTCGGATTGCGGGTCTGAGGGGCTGCTCTCGGCGGAGCCGCCCGCCGGTGCGGAAGCGGCCTGGCGCGAGGCGGATCCGGGCTTGTGCAGGACCACTGTGTCTGTCACCGAGGACGCCGGGGCGTAGCGGGTGTCGAGTACCTCGGTCACGGCCTCACCCGGAAGATCCTGCGCCGTCGGCGATTCCGGGTTCAGCACAGCGGTATCGGGGTCGGCCGAGCCGGTGCGGAGTACGGCGGTATCGGCCTCGCCCGGACCGGTCTGCGCCATGAACTGTTCGGTGCCGGTCTGCGACATGCTCTGTGCCGCAGCGGATTGCGCGGAAGATTGCGGCTGGTTCGGGTCGGGCTCGTAATGGTCGGGCAGGGTGGTGTAGGGCCCGTAGGTCTCGAAGGTGACCGCATTGGTGCCGGGGTAGCCGGTCCAAAACGGGTTGGTGGTGCCGGGGTAGCCGGTATTGAGGATGCTGTCGGCCGACGCCTGCTCGAAATAGGCTGCGGGCGGCTGAGGTTGGCGCTGATAGAGCAGCCACCACCCGGCCAGCATGAGCGCGAAGCTGATCACTCCGGACCCGCCGAGCCCCACGCCGACCGGGCCCACCGTGGTCACGGCGATCCCCAACGCCACCATGAGCACGATGGTCTTGGACGAGTTCTGCGAGGACCGGCCCCGGCCGAAGAGCGATTCGGCCGCCGAGGACTGGTCGCCCACCTGGTTGAGCAGCAGCCAGCACGCCAGGTAGAGCACGATGCCCGCCCCGCCGAACAGCGCCGACACCACGAACGCCACCCGCACCAGCACGGGGTCCACGTTGTACCGGCGGCCGAACCCGACGCAGACGCCCGCGATCGGTCCATCCTTCGAAAAGCGCACCGGCCGGGTCTGCCACAGATCGTGAAGCTGATCGGAGAAGCCGGTACGTCCGGCGCCCTTGGACCAGTCGCTCGTTCTCGTCATGGCATTCATCGTGCTGGTCGGTCCCGCTCAGCCGCATCGGGGATCACCCTGAATGGGAACCTGAACTTGACCCGGGCCGGTCACCGCCCGGTCGGTCCGCGCTACAGCGTGATCGGGTCGCCGTACACCGCGCCGCTGCCGCTGTCGCCGCCGGAGTCGGCGCGTATCTGGGTGTAGGGCCGGATGGTCAGTTGCCCCCCGCAATCGCCGACCATGAGGTGGAAGTCCTGGATCAGCAGGGTCCCCGTGCTCCCGTCGCCGGGTAGATCCTTCTCCCCGGCCACCACGTCCGCGATCTTGCCGGGCGCGATGGAGATGTCCACGCCGACGCCGCCGGTGACCGTCGGCCCGACGCTGAGGTCCACACCCGCGTGCGGGCCCAGCGAACTGTCGATTCCGGCATCGGCCGTAATGGTCGGATTGAGGTCCAGTTCCGGATCCAGATGCAGCTTGGCGTCGATGTCGGCCTGGCAGGCCACGTAGTACCCGGCCTTCAGGTGCCCGGTGCCGCCCTTGGGCACGGTTCCGTAGGAAGTGGTGTCCAGGAACACTTCTCGATTGGTCGGCATCCCGTTCATCGCCGCGACCGGATGCGCGTCCACATCCTTCTGGCCGACAGTGAACTCGAACCCGCTCGACGTCGAATAGGTCTTCTCGTGCGGTGCGTACGCCGCGCCCGCCGGTGCCGTGATCATGGCGTATCCGACGGCCGCCGCGACAGCCGTCAACACCCGTGCGCCCAACATCGTTCTCCCCGCGATCCTGCCCGAACCTGCGGCACGCACCGGCGGGCCGCAGTCGATCTTCAGCGCGAAAACTCCGGGGCGCCTGCGTGATCGCTGTGAGTCGACTGTGGGGTCAGCGGCGCAGTGGGCGGCGCGAAGGCTTACGGCGGACGATCCGCCAACCCACCCAGACGAACGGGACGAGAAACCCGGCGCCGATGAGTATCGAGATGACGCCGCCCTCCCGGGCGCTGCTGCGCATCTGATCGCGGCTGTGCAGGTGCCGATCGGCGGGAATGCTGTCCGCGCCGCCCCTCATCAGCCCGCCGGGCCAATAGAGCTGAATGTCGTGCGAGCCGCGGGTAGTGCCGGACAGGACCTAGCATCCGTCGATCGAGCTCATGGTCCGGCCGCCGCAGGTCGGTTCCCGGGTCAGATCACGAATGCCGCCGACGATCACGGTCAGCCCCACCGCGACCATCAACACCGCCGATAGCGCCGCGATCACCAGCGCCGGCCATCCGACGTCTCTCGCCCGCATGCTCGACCTCCCTCCACCGATCACGATGCTCCATCGATCATGGTGCCGAACCGGCTGTTCACTGTGCCCGGTGGGCCGGTTCGGGTGTGGTCAGCAGGGTGGGTGGTAGGGGAGTTGGGGGAGGTAGGCGTGCCAGAGGGCTTCGGTCCAAAGGGTGCCGGTGAGCGCGCAGATGCGGTCGATGGCGTGGTGTTCGTCCAGGTCCCACAGGTGCACGGTGCCTTCGGAGGAGACGGAGGCGATGTGATGCTGGTCGGGGGACAGGGCCGCGTCTCCGCTGAAGTTCATCGATTGGTTCAGCACGGTGGTGCGAGCGGGATGGGCTCGGTCTGAGATGTCCCAGCGCTGCAGGGTGCCGTCGACGCCCACGTCGAAGAGGGTGTGATTGTCCGTGGTCAAGCCGAAGGGCACGATCGGCACCGTGTGGGCGGTGAGCCATTCGCTGAGTGGCACCGGTTTCGTGGGTGAGCTGATGTCCCAGAGTTGGACCCGTTCGTTATCGGTTGTGACCATCGTGCGCTTGTCGTCGCTGAGAGCGACGATCTGGAAGAGTGCGGCGGGTTCTCTGAACAGCTCCGAAATTCGCTGCGGTCGGGCCGGATCCTTGATGTCCCATAGCTCGACGACGAGCTGGCGCTCGTCCGCCTTCCCGTCCATCCGGGCCATCAACAAGGTGTTGTCCGGTCCCAACAGCGGCCCGCCTTGCTCACCCAACGGCAGGCGGGTGCCGACAGGCTGCGGCCGGACCGGGTCCGAGAGATCCCAGAGCTGGAAGGTGTCGTCCCGGGCGGTGGCCATCAGCCGGTGATTCTCGCTGATGCTCTTGATGCCTCGGGACTCCGGAGCCGGGGGCGTCCAGTCACCGACCGGATGGGGATGGGCGGGGTCCGAGATATCCAGCGTCCGCACTCGTCCGGTCGGTACGTCGAAGATGATCAGGGTGTTTCCCTCCGGGGTGAGTCCCGGAACGACGTTGTCGGATTCGGCGCGATACTCGCCGATTCGTTTGGGCGGTCCGGGATTTCGGAGATCCCATAGCTCGATCAGGCCCGAACGGGCGGTGGTCGCCATGCGCGTGCCGCCCGCCGCGAAAGCGGGAGGCACGCCTCGCCCCGCGTAGGCCGCGGTGACGGCTGACGGCAGCGACCAGACCTGGAGGTCACCGCTGAAGCCACCGGTAACGAGTTCCCGGCCGTCCGGTGTGATGGCGAGCGCGTTGGGTCCGGCGATGCACTGTGAGGTCATCGGACCGAAATGGCAGAGCGCAGATCTGGTCGTCAGCTTGTCGAGCAGTGGGTGCGGATCGGCCGGATCCGTGACGTTCCAGACCGTCGATCCCCGATTGCCGGAGATGACGAGGGTCGCCGCGTCCGGTGCGAATTCCAGTGCGTGCACGATCGTGTTGTCGGTGCGCACGGAAGTCAGTTGGCGGGGGTGCGAGGCATCTCGCACATCCCACAGGCGTACGCCGGGATTTTCTGTGCCCCAGATGGACTGGGGGGATCCGCCACCAGTGGCGAGCAGTGTGCCGTCGGGACTGAAGGCGGTGGTGAACGTGAGGTCGGCCGGTGTGTCGACGGCCGGGGTCGGCTGCGTGGGAGCGGCCGGATTCCGCACGTCCCACAGCTGTACGGCGGTGGTTTTCGTGCTGTCGTCCGTGCTGACGACGGCGAGCAGACGACCGTTGGGGCTGAACCGGATGTCGCCCGGGTCGCCGCTGGTGCCCGCTGCGCGCAGCGGCCGCAACGCGGAAAGGACCGGTGCCCGTGGGTCGCTCACATTCCAGAGCGCGAGGTGGGTCCGGGTCGATATCGCCAGGGTGTGGCCATCGGAGGTCGTGGCGATTCGGAGATTGCCGGTGTCGGGCAGCTCCGGGATCGTCGCGAGTGGCCGGGGCGTGGCCGGGGTGGAGATGTCCCAGAGCGTGACGGCACGCGGTGAGCCGTCGGCCGAACTGTCGGTCACCAGCAGCTGTCCGGCGGCGAACGCGAAATCATCGACTCCGTCCAACTGCCGCCCGAGCTGTTGTGGATGCCGTGGGTCGGTCGAATTCCACAGCCGCAGACCGTGGTCGGAGGCAAGGGAAGCCAGTATCTTCCCGTCCGGCTGATAGCCGAGCTTCACCAGGACCTGCGGATGTCCCGGTGTGACGGTGACCAGTGCTTCGGTTTGGGACTGCAGTAGTCGGGATCGAACCTCGTTGTCTCCCGGTCGCATCCGCCACGCGACCAGATTCATCTGCGCGGTCAGCGACGGGTCGGTTTGCTGGACGCGGTCGGCTTCGGCCAGCACTGATGCGAACGTCTTGTCATCGGCGCGCTGGTCGGCGAGGCGGGTCTGGTTGTACACACCGGCGCCCATGATCAGTAGGCCGATGCCGAGGAATGCAGAGTTCAGCTTGGTTCGCCGGGAGCGGCGCCGGGACTTGCGGTCCGCGGTATCGGCGGCGGTGAGGAATTCGTGGGCGAGAGTGCCGGCGGGGGCCGCGTCGGCGGTGTCGAGAGCGGTGCGGAGGCGGGTGCCTCGATACAACAGGGACGGATCGCGTTCTTGCCCGAGCCATTCCGAGGCATCGGTCTCGAGGCGCTGGCGGACCAGGTAGCCGACTCGGTCTTCGTCGATCCAGGAACGGAGACGAGGCCAAGCGGTGAGAACGATCTCGTGGGTGAGGGTGACGGAATCCGCGTCGAGGGTGATGAGGCGGGTCCGGGAGAGCAGCTCCAGTGCGGTCTCGGCCGATTCGGAGTCGCCGGCGCGACGGATCAGGTCGGCGCGATTACCCGGGCGGCGGGTGTCGCGGGTGTCCTGGCCGACCGCGACCAGTCCCAACAGGATCGTCTTCGCGGCGGCCTGCTGGCCGAGAGTCAGTTCGTTCCAGGCATTTTCGGCGGTATCGGCGACGGAGCCGACCACGCCACCCGCCTTGCGATAGCCGATGACGGTGAGGCGGCGTCCCTCCCGGTGCTGCCAGGTGGCGGCCATCACGTGAGCGAGCAGGGGTAGTGCGCCGGGGTCGTAGCCCCTGCGGCCGTGATGGTCTCCGGTGGCGCACAATTCAGTGATCACGAGCTCTTCGAGGCCCGGCTCGAGCTCCAGTCCGACGGCGCTGGCCGGGCCCGAGATCGCCTGCGCCAGTTCGTCCATGCGCATCGGACCGAGTGGATAGCTGCGGTGTTCGAGGGCATCGCGGAGGACGGGATAGTTCAGGCAGCGGGTGTAGAAGTCGGCGCGCAGGGCGATCACGACGGTGAGGGGATCGGCAGTGCGGGTCGCGCATTCGTGCAGGGCAGCCAGGAACTCCTCGCGGCTCGCCTCGTCGTCGCAGGTGGTGAAGAGTTCCTCGAACTGATCCACCACCAGCAGGCGGTGTGGCCCGTCCCGGCGTGCGGCGAGGTCGGGCAGGGCGGTGTGCGGCCGCGCGCCCGGGGTCAGAGTGGTGATCTCCCAATCCGACAGGGCGGGAAGCACGCCCGCGGCGAGCAGGGAGGACTTGCCGACTCCGGACGCACCCAGCACGACAACCGGACCGGTGGCCTCCCGGACGAGCGCCGAGAGCTCACCGGTGGCGGTGACGCGGCCGAAGAAGAGCGCGTGGTCCTCCCGCCGATAGGCGCTCAATCCCGGATACGGGCAGGCGGCCTCATCGTCCTCGTCCGGGCTCCAGGTGGTCGCCGCACGCCAGACACGCTGCCACTCCTTGGGTTCCGCGAGCGCCCGGGGCAGCGGATTTCCCGCCTTGCGCGCCGACTCCACCAGCGTGAGCACCACGGGCAGCAGGGACTCGAACCGAGCCGGCACATTCCGCCCGGCCTTCCAATCACTGATCCGCTGCGCCGACGCCCCACTCGGCCGACTGCCCTGCGCCGCCCGCATCCGAACCTCTGCGGTCGCCGCCACCCGCCGAAGCGTCGGATTCCCCGCAGCCTCATACAGTTCGGCGAACCGCTCCGCGAACAACGCTCGCGGAGAACGAGTCCGGTCAACGCTATCGACATCCCCCGCCCGCACGAGATCAACCTAGCCAAACAGCCTGCGGCAGCACCACCGAATACCGACGGTGAGCCCCGGTCGGCCATCATCGGAATGATCGGTTCTCGCACTCGATCCGAGCCCGAATCGCCGCCACCGAGTACCGATCCCGGCTGTGCCGTGCACCCGCCGCCCCCGAACTCCGAACCATCGGACGCACCGCGACCACACCCCAGCACCCCAGTGCCACCACGGTCGACAAGATCTCAATCAACATGGCCCACCCCCTCGCAGTACTCCCGAGCCCGAACCTTCCTGGGACACGGCGGCTCACAGGCGGCATGTATCGCCAGAATCCCCTCCGCCCGCCTCCGGGAAATCGGGACGATCCGGTCATCCCAACAGTCATCCCCGACCCACGACGCCATGGGGCCGGGATCACCCTCGCAATCAAGCAGATTCATCACAACCTCCGTCTCGGTGAGCTGGGAGTGCGCCTGGCGAGGAGCGGGTTCCACCTCTGATCGGACGCAGTCCTATCGAAGTCGCGGCGCGTCGGTGGTGTTCGTCAAATCGGTGACTCCGGATCGGTTTCGCCGAATCGCCTGCGCAACCCCCGAATTCGGCGGATGCTTGCACCGAAGCAGTGACGAGGACGGTCCGAAGTGGGTGAATGAGGCCACGCGAGACGGAGGACGTGCCATGTCTGATCTTGGGGTCGGCTCGACGGTGCCGTTGAGGCAGCTCGGCCGGTTGATGCTCGAGTGGAGGAACCGTTCCGGCTTGAGCCAGGCGCGCGCGGCAGAGCTGCTCGAGATGGGGGCGACCAGTCTGGCGCGGATCGAGAAGGCGGAGATCACGCGGGTCAGGACCAGTACGGTCAAGGAGGCCTGCGGCGTCTACGGGGTACCCGCCGACGTCACCGAGGGCATGGTGCGGCTGGCGCAGCAGGCCAAGGTGAAGAGCTGGTGGCACTCGTACTCCGATCTGCTGCCCAAGAACCTCGACGTGTATGTCGGACTTGAGGCCGCAGCCGCCGAATGTGTGACATACCAACCGGAGCTGATTCCTGGGTTACTTCAGACAGAGAACTACGATCGCGCTCTGCTGAGTGAGCGTTGGCCGAATGACCCTGCAGAGGAACGTGATCGGCGCACGCAGATCAAACAGCACAGGCAAGCGGCGATCACGCGGAAACACCGCCCGCTGGAACTCGACGTCGTGATCGGCCAGGCAGTCCTTCACCGGCCCGTGGGTGGGGCCAAGGTAATGGCCTCGCAACTGCGGCATCTCGCGGACAGCTCGACGCGCGAGAACGTCTCGATTCGCGTGCTTCCGTTCGAGGCCGGTTTTCCAGGTGGCATCTCCATGTTGCCCTTCGTGATACTGGACTTCGGCACCCCGCCTCGCGGGGAACCAACGGAGCCTCCGGTTGTGTACCTGGAGGGCGATGTCGGCAGCATGTACCTCGAGAGCGAGGACGATGTGCGGTTCTATACCGACGCCCACAACACACTCCGCGAGGCCGCCCTGGAGGATTCGGCCTCCCGAGACCTGTTGAGACGGATAGCAAGGGAGTACTCCTCGTGAGCCTCAGCCAATTCGACGCACGATGGTTCAAGAGCAGCTACAGCCAAGCCGGCGGCGAATGCGTCGAAGTCGCCTTCCTCAGCGCGGGAATGGTAGGCATCCGTGATTCAAAAGATGCCGCCGGCCCCGCACTGATCTTCTCCCCCCACGACTGGACCGCCTTCACCACCTCCATAACTGGCGGCACCTTCGACCTCCCGACCGCATAACCCCGCGCATCGTCACGAGCATGCAGTGAGGTGCGGCAATTCAGACATTTGCGTTCCTCATTGCATGTTCGTCGGGGGTGCGGGCGCCGGCGGCGCGGAGGGCGGCGGCTACTCGGGTGAGGGTGGTGTGGGGGGCGGAGGTGGGTGGCGGAGAGTCGGATTACTGTCCAGCCCTGGGAGGTTAGGTCGGCGTGGCGGTCTATGTCTCGGGTGCGTTGGCGGGGGTCGAGCCAGTGGTGGGTGCCGTCGTATTCGACGGCTACCTTCCATTCGGGCCAGCCCATGTCGAGGCGGGCTACGAAGGTTCCGTCGGGGCGGTAGACGGGGATTTGAGTGGTGGGGGGTGGGAAGCCGGCGGATATCAGGAGGAGGCGGGTCGCGGTTTCCTGCGGTGATTCCGCACCTGCGTCGACGGCCGCGATCACGGTGCGGAGGTGGGAGTTTCCGCGAGCACGGGGGTGGGCTGCGCGAATGGCGAGAATCGTTGCGGGGTCTCGGCCGGTCACGTGACAGAGCGAGTCTACGACCGCGACGGCTCGGCCGAATGGCAGCCGACGACCGAGGTCGTATCCGGTCCGGGCGGCGGTAGTGACTCGTATGCTGTCGATCGTCTCCACCTCGGTCGGCAGCAGATCGTATTGCCGCGCAACGATTCCGGACGGTGCACGAGTGATATTGGGACCCAGTACCTCGGCCGGCTCGCGGTCGAACCATTCGACCCCATGCAGAGCCAACGCCGAAAACCCAACCAGTACAGCCTCATCCCCACCCCAGCAGGCCGCGGCAAACATTCGTGCCCGCAGATCTACCTCCACGCCTTTCCTGATGTAGACCCCCGGATGCAACCGCCGGTAGTCCCTCTTCAACCGGCGCGCGCTCACAACCCCATCCCGCACCGCCCGACTCCCGCAAAATGGCAGTTCACCCCTCATGCCCTCAGTTTGACCGGCTCGAACCCCCGAGCTGTCCCGCTTTTGAACTTCGGACCCCGAGAGATAGTCGTGCACAACCATGAGCCCGTCGGATATGACTGTCCGTTCTGTTTCCTGCTCGCAGGGGGTGAGACCGCGCTCGATAGTCCACGCGACGTGGTGTTCCGCTCCGAGCGCGCAACGGCGTTCACCGCAGCGCGCTGGTGGCCGAACAACCATGGGCACGTCTTGGTGATCCCCAATGCTCATTACGAGAATCTGTATGACCTGCCGTCGGAGTACGGGCATGCGGTGCACGACGTGATTCGTGAGGTCGCGGTCGCGATGCGAGCCACCTACGGCTGCGACGGGGTATCGACGCGTCAGCACAACGAACCTGCTGGTGGGTGGGTCTACACCGACCTGTTGCGCGACTACTTCGATTCGTTGCCCAGTACTTGACGGGGTCGGCTGGATGCCAGACTGGCGTGATGGCGGTCGACGGGATTGATGTTGCGCGGCAACTGGTTCGGGAGAGGTTCCCTGAGGCGCGGGCGGCGTGGCTCGGGGGCAGTGTTGCGCTCGGAATGGCTACGGCTACCTCTGATCTGGATATCACCGTGCTGATGGCGGGAGCGCCTGCGCCGTACCGGGAATCGTTGCACTACCTGAGATGGCCTGTGGAGTTGTTCGTCCAGACCGAGGCGTCGCTGGAGCATTTTCTGGCTCTCGAACACGGTGAGCGGCAGCCGAATACATTGCGCCTGATCGGTAGGAGCCATGTGCTGCTCGACGCTGATGGCGGCGGGGAGCGGTGGAGGGCACTATGCGCGAAGCTGTTGGCGGCGGGCCCGGATCCTCTGTCGGAGCGCGAATTGCGGTCTGCACGTTATGGAATTACCGATCGACTGGATGATCTGATCGGGTCGGCGGATCCCGGTGAGCGGCTGATGATCGCGGCCGCATTGTGGCAGGCCGTGGCGGATCTGCTGCTCACCGGGAACGGCCATTGGACCGGGCGGGGCAAGTGGCTGCACCGCGAGTTGGCCGACTTCGATCAGAACGCGGGCACGACGTTTGCGCGACGGCTGGCGGAGGGCGTGCGAGCGGTCGCGAGTGGGTCGGTCGAGCCGATGGTCGAAGTAGCCACCGAGGTCCTGAATCTGTTCGGTGGCCGGCTGTTCGACGGCTTCAGCATGGAAGGCCCCCGCTAGCGGCGCACCGCCACTACGGGGATCTTCCGCGTGGTCTTGGTGCGGTACTCGGCGAAGACGGGCATGAGTTCGATCATGCGCTCGTAGAGTTCGTCACTCTCCGGGCCGGTGATGAATTCGGCTTTGCCGGTGTAGGTTTCGGTGCCGAGCTCGATGGTGATCTCGGGGTTCGCACGCAAGTTGTGGTACCAGGCGGGGTGCTTGTCCGCGCCGCCGTTGGAGGCGATGAGCACGATGCGGTCGCCGTCGGGGACGTAGACCAGCGGGTTGGTCACGGCCCTACCGGATTTCGCGCCGGTGGTGGTGATCAGCACCATGTTCGTCCGCCCCTCGAACGGGCCACCCACCTTGCCGCCGTTGGCGCGGAATTCCTCGATCACCGACTCGTTGAAAGCGTTCATCTCACCTGTCCTTTTCCGGCTTCGTCGCTGCCAACCGGGACCGGCTCGGAGAAATTCCGGAGGTGTCAGTTGGCCGGGCAGGGCGGGTGGTAGGCGAGTTGGGGGAGGTGGTGGTGCCAGAGGTCTTCGGTCCACAGTGAGCCGGTGACGGTGCAGATTCGGGAGATCGCGTCGTGTATGTCGTTGTCCCAGAGGCGGATTGTGCCCTGACCGGTAGCGGCGGCCAGGTAGCGGCCGGAATCGGAGATCGTTGTGGCCCAGGGTTGCGGGCCCGAGACCGTTGGGGTCTCGGTGCGGTGGGGATGGGAGCGGTCGGTGAAGTCCCACAGTTGGATTTCGCCGTCACCGCCGGCGGTGAGCAAGGTTCGGGAGTCGGCGGTGAAGCTGGTTTCCGCGATCTGCAGAGTGTGCGCGGTGACCGGCCCGCCCAGGCGGGCCGGTTCGGCGGGGTTACTGATATCCCAGGTCTGGAAGGTGTTGTCGCCGATCACGAGCATGGTCTTGCCGTCCCGGGTGAAGGCGAGCTCGCTGATTCGAGGGGTGGTTTGCCGCACCAGCTCGGAAATCTGACGTGGGTGGGCGGGGTCGGCGACATCCCAGAGAACCACCACACTCTCGTCGTGGCCGTTGACCCGGACCATTCCTTGGATCGCGATCTTCGTGCCGTCGGCGACGAACGCGATGTCTTCGTTCATGGTCGACACCAACGGCACTGTGGTCCCGACGGCGGTGGGATGCGTGCGATCCGAAAGATCCCACAGCTGAACGGTATTGCCGGTGGTCACGGCCAGCCTGTGCCAGTCGGGGCTGATCGCGACGGTGCCGCCGGCAGTGACCGGCTGCTGCCAGTCGTAGGCCCGGCGGATGTGTGCCGGGTCGGTGATGTCGAGGACATAGTGGGTCGCCGCTTCGGGGCCGGAGTAACTCGTCACCAGCAGTGCGTCGCCCTCTGGAGAAGGGTGGAGAATCTTGGAACCCGGATCCGCCCGATACTCGCCGAGGCGTACGGGAGCCAGCGGAGTCTCGATGTCCCACAGGTCGATTCGACCGTCACCGGAGGCTGTGGCCAGGCGCTTGCCCGCCGAGTAGAACACCGGTGCGGCAGGGGCACCGCTCTGCCCGGTGAGGGTGGCCGGGGGTAACGACCACACATGGACATCGCCGTTGACGCTTCCGGAAGTAAGGACGGATCCATCGGGGCTGAAGGACATCACGGCCGGACCTGTGCGGCATGCGTCCGATTCCCCGGTCACCGAGCAGATGGTGGGGCTCAGCGAGAGTTGTTCGCCGAGCGGTGTCGGATTGTCGAGGGCGGTGATGTTCCACAGCCGGATTCCGTCGTCGTTACCGGTAGCGAGGACACGGCCGGCGGGAGCGAAGGCCAACGCGTTCGTGAACGGTGCTCCGGTACTCAATGTGGCGGAGGCGCGGGGGTGATTCGGATCGCCGATATCCCAGATCCGCACCAGGGATTTGCCTTCTGCCGTCGAGTACGTGCTGGAATCGTCGGCGAGGGCCAGCAGGGCGTTGTCCGGGCTGAACGCGAGGGTATGTCCACGGAAGTCATTGGGGATCGTTGTCCGCACCACAGGGTTGGTGGGAACGGCGACGTCCCAGAGTTCCAGCGTCTTTCGACCGTCGTCCTGAGCGAGGGCGAGTAGTCGCCCATTCGGGGAGAAAGTCGGGTATCCGGTGTCCGCACTCGGGTTCGAGCTCACTGGCAGGGATCTGGACAGCACCGGAGCGGACGGAGTACTCACGTCCCACAGCGTGAGGATCGGACCGGAGAGGACGGCAAGCAGGCTTCCGGCCGGGGCGAAAGCCACGTGGACGACCGAATGTCCGGAGATGCCGTCGGATAGCTCGACCAGGCGGCGGGGCATGTCCGGTTTCGAAATATCCCAGAGCGTCACGCCTTTGGGCCCGTCGCGCCCGATGCTACTGGTGGCCATGGTCATCCCGTCCGCGCTGAAGGCGGCGTCCGTGATCGAGGAAAGCAATTGCCCTACCGGACTCGGATGTTGCCGGTTGGCGACATCCCACAGCCGTAAGCCGTCGAGATAACTGAATGAGGCCAGCAGTTTGCCGTCCGAACGGTAGATGACCTTCGCGACGCTGCCCCGATGCGCGCTGGTTACCGTCACCAGTGGGGCGGCCTCGGAACGAAGCAGTCGAGAGCGGACTTCGTTGTCGTCGGGGCGCATTCGGAATGCGACCAAGTCCAGCTGGGCGGCCAGGGAGGGATCGATCTGGCGGACGCGATCGGCCTCGGTCAGGACGGCGGCGAAGTTCTTGTCGTCGGTGCGTTGGTCGGCGAGGCGGGATTGGTTGTAGGCGCTGAAGGCGAAGATGAGGATGGCCACGCCGAGAAGGGCGAGGCGGGCTCGGAGCCAGGTGGCTCGGCGGCGGGACTTCTTGCGGGCTGTTGCGGCGGTGGTGAGGAATTCGGTGGCGAGGGGGCCGACCGGGGGTGGGTCTACGTGGTCGAGGGCGTTGTCGAGGCGGGTGCCCTGGTAGAGGAGGGATGAGTCTCGGTCTTGGGCTGCCCATTCGGCGGCGTCGGTTTCGAGGCGTTGGCGGACGAGGTAGCCGACTCGGTCTTCGTCGATCCAGGTGCGGAGGCGGGGCCAGGCGGTGAGGACTATTTCGTGGCTGAGGTTTACGGCTTCGGCGTCGAGGCTGATCAGGCGGGTGCGGGAGAGGAGTTCGAGGGCGGTGAGGGCGTCTTCGGTGTTGCCGGCGCGGCGGAGTAGGTCGTTGCGTTGGGCGGGGCGGCGGGTGTCTTGAGTGTCTTGGCCTACGGTGACGAGGCCCAGGAGGATTTCCTTGGCCGCCGACTGTTGGGCGGGAGTCAGTTCGTTCCAGGCGTATTCGGCGGTTTCGGCTACCGAGCCGACTACGCCGCCCGCTCGGCGGTAGCCGGTGATGGTGAGGCGGCGGCCTTCTCGGTGTTGCCAGGTGGCGGCCATGACGTGGGATAGCAGGGGGAGTGCGCCGGGGTCGTAGGTGCGGCGGCCGTGATGGTCTCCGGCGCCGCACAGTTCGGTGATGACGAGCTCTTCCAGGCCGGTTTCGAGTTCGAGGCCGACGGCGCGGGCGGGGCCCGCGATCGCTTGGGCCAGTTCGTCCACGCGCATCGGGCCGAGCAGGTAGGAGCGGTGTTCGAGGGCGTCCTGGAGTGCCAGGTAGTTGAGGCAGTGGGCGTAGAAGTCGGCACGGAGTGCGATGACCACCGCGATCGGGTCGTCGGTGCGGGACGAGCAGCGGTCCAGGGCGGTGAGGAATTCCTCGCGTTCGTGTTCGTCCTGGCAGGTGGTGAACAGTTCTTCGAACTGGTCGATGATCAGGAGACGACGGGGGCCCTCGGTGCGCGGGACCAGGGTGGCGGTCGCGGTGAGCAGGGCTTCGAGTGGATGTGCACCCGGCGTGAGGGCGGTGACGTCCCAATCGCTCAGCGCCGGAGCCAGTCCGGCGGCGAGCAGTGAGGACTTGCCTGCGCCGGAGGCTCCGACGACGGCGATGAGGCCGGTTGTCTCGCGCACCAGGTCGGTGAGTTCGGTGGTGGCGCGGGTGCGGCCGAAGTAGAGGGCGCGGTTCTCGCCGCGGTAGGCCGCGAGGCCCAGGTAGGGGCAGGCGGATTCGCTGTCGGTTTCGGGGTTCCAGGTGGTGGCGGCGTGCCAGAGGCGTTGCCACTCCTTGGGTTCGGTCAGGGGGCGGGGGAGTGGGGCGCCCTTCTTGCGGGCGAGGTCGATGAGGGTGAGTACTACCGGGAGCAGGGATTCGAAGCGGGCCGGGACGTTTCGGCCCGCTTTCCAGTCGCTGATGCGCTGGGCGGACGCGCCGCCCGGGCGGTTGCCCTGGGCGGCGCGCATGCGGGTTTCCGCGGCGTCGGCGACTCGGCGCAGGGTCGGATTACCGGCCGCCGCATAGAGTTCGGTGAAGCTCTGTGCGAAAAGTGCGCGTGGTGAGGTGGTTTCGTCACCGTTGTCACCGCTCATCGGCATGTCCCCGCCCCGCATTCGATCTCTCCCCGCTCCGCCGCCGTCAATTGTGCTGGTATCTACCGCTTGTCACCGAATCGGGCATCTCACAGGCTGATCGCGTCGCCCATGATCTCATCGGTCGCGTCCGCTTCGGGCGAGCTGGCCTCGATGATCACGTACGGCTTGACGGTGAGCGGGCCGGCGCAGTTGTCGGCGGTGAGCCGCCAGTCGCGGAAGACGGCGTAGACCGTGTTCGAGCCCGTCAACTGCTTCTCGCCGAGGTCGATCTGCTTGATCTTGCCGGGCGTGATGCTCAGGTCGAATCCGACGCTGCCGCCGATCTCCGGTTCGATGGACACGCTCGCGGTCGGCGTCACCTCGGTCAGGCTCGCCTCGGCCCCGAGCGTGACATTGGCGTCGATGCCGACCTTGCCGTCGACATTGAATTTCACGTCCAGGTCGACCGCGCAGCCCGCGAAGAAGCCGTACTTGATCTTGCCGGTCCCGCCCTCGACCTTGCCGTAGAACGTGTCGTCCAGGTACGCCTCGCGGCTGGTCGGCCAGCCGTTCATGGGCGCGACCGACCGGACCGCTTGATCGGACGCGCCGACGGTGATGCTCATGCCGTTCGGCGCGGTGGTCGTCCGTTCGTGCGGTGCGATTCCCCCGTCGGCGTGGGCGATGCCCAGCGAGCCGCTCAACAACGACGCGGTGGCGATGACGCCCGAGACAGCGGTCTTGGCGATCAGGTGGTTGGTGAACATGATGAGTCCTCCCCGACTCTCGTTTCGGAGCCCGGCGGCTCCGCTGAGATGAAGGTATGGAAAGGGCTGCGGGGCAGACGATGTCGATTTCCGCGAAAGAGCGGGAAACCGCAGATCGGCGGCCTCGGAGCAGTTATCCGGTCCGGTCGGGTCCGGATCGGGCCGAGTCGGGCCGGCCGTCCGGTCAGGTCTGAGGAAGATCTGAGAAGCGCCCGCCGACGCCGCCGCCCGGATTTGCGTCCGGGCAGGTCAGGGCGGCTTTATCGTCCGGACCGGACAAGCCGGCGACGCGATGGGGTCGGTAGCCGCGCCGAGGGAGTCCGCCTGTGCGTGAACGGAGTTCACCTCGCCCGGGAATCCGGCTCGCGTGCGATCGAAGGCTGGACGCTGATGATGCTCAGCCGGGCCCACCTGCAGGCCGGGGACTACCCGTCGGCCGAGACCACGGCTCGGGAAGCGATCATCGCCGCCGAATGGGCGGGCCGTGGCGTGGAGACCCGGGCCCTGTTGTTCCTGGGCTCCGCCCTCCGGGCATCCGGCCGGGTCCACGCGGCGAACTTCGCGTTCCAGCAGGCCGGAGAGGCCATCGACCGGGCCGAGGTGTCGCTCAGCCGGTGGGAGCCGGGGCTGCTGCCTCAGGGCTCGAATCGGGGTGTTTCCTGATGTCGGGTGTCAGGTAGCCGTGCCAGTATCGGAGGCATGTACCCGTCCGCGCCCCTGTACGACCCTGCCCGCGGGGCGGTCACACCCGTGACCCCGCCCAAGTTGGTGCGGCGGACCGGTGGGCGGATCGTGGGCGGGGTGGCGGGCGGGCTCGCCGATCATCTCGGGGTCGACGCGTTCAAGGTGCGGATCGGGTTCGTGCTGCTGGCCGCGATGGCCGGTGCGGGGATCGTGGCGTACGGGATGCTGTGGATCTTCACGCCGGGCGGCGCGGACGAGTCGCCGCCGAAGGGGTCGGAGCGGCGGCAGGGTATCGGGCTGGCGTTGCTGGGCATGGCGTTGTCGGTGGCCACCGCGTGGCTGTTCAGCGGGACGTCGGCCGCGCACGTGGTGGGCCCGATCCTGGTGGTCGCCGTCGGCGCGGCGCTGGTGTGGCGCGAATTCGACGCGGACGGGCCGAGATCGGTCTTCGGGCTGCCGACCAAGCCGTCGGTGGTGACGTGGGCGCGCATCGTCGGCGGGGCCACCCTCATCGTGGTGGGCCTGGGTGTGGTGGTGCTGGGGCGGATCAATCTCAGTTCGCTCGGGTCCGCGTTGATCGCGGTGGCCGTGACGCTGGTCGGGGCCGGGCTGCTGACCGTGCCGCTGTGGCTGCGCATGGTGCGGGCGCTGAATGCCGAGCGCGCGGCGCGGATTCGCAACGACGAGCGCGAGGAGATCGCCTCCCACCTGCACGATTCGGTGCTGCAGACGCTGGCGTTGATCCAGCGGCAGGCCGACGATCCGCAGGAAGTGGTGCGGCTGGCCCGCAGTCAGGAGCGCGAGCTGCGCAAGTGGCTGTTCGAGGACACCGGGCCGGCGCAGTCGAGTCTCGCGGCGGCGCTGCGCACGATCGCCGGCGAGGTGGAGGATCAGCACGGGGTGAAGGTCACGCCGGTCACCGTCGGCGATGTGTCGATGGATGTCGACGACAGCGGAATCGGGCTGCCCAAGGAGCATTTCACCGCGGTGCTCGGGGCCGCCCGCGAGGCGCTGGTGAATGCCGCCAAGCACGCCGGGGTGCCGACCATCGACCTGTACTCCGAGGTGGAGCCGCATCAGGTGAGCGTGTTCGTGCGCGACCGCGGCAAGGGCTTCGACCCGGATACGGTGTCGAAGGATCGGCAGGGCGTGGCCAAGTCCATTCACGGCCGCATCGAACGCCGCGGCGGGCACGTGGAGATCAAATCCGCGCCCGGCAGCGGGACCGAGGTGCGAATCTACATGCCGCGCAACGACGGTGGTGACGAGCGGCTGGTGGTGCAGCAGGATGTGAGTGTGTCGGGTTCGGTGTCAGATGAGGAGAACTAGGTGAGCGTCCGGGTCTTTCTGGTCGACGATCATGCGGTGTTCCGGTCCGGGGTGCGGGCGGAGCTGAGCCGCGAATCCGATATGGAAGTGGTCGGCGAGGCGGGCGGCGTGGGCGAGGCCATCGCCGGGATCAAGGCGACCACGCCGGATGTGGTGCTGCTGGACGTGCACATGCCCGACGGGGGCGGGGTCGCGGTGCTGCAGGGGATCGATCCGGGGCCGGTGTGCTTGGCGCTCAGCGTGTCCGACGCCGCCGAGGATGTGATCGCGGTGATCCGGGCGGGCGCTCGCGGCTATGTCACCAAGACGATTTCGGGACCCGAACTGGCCGACGGCATTCGGCGGGTGTCGGGCGGCGATGCCGTCTTCTCCCCGCGCTTGGCCGGTTTCGTGCTGGACTCGTTCACCGGTAAGTCGCCGGTGCCCGAGCCCCCGCTGGACCCGGAACTGGATTCGCTCACCCCGCGCGAGCTCGAGGTGCTGCGGTTGCTGGCCCGCGGCTACACCTACCGCGAGATCGCCGAAACCCTGTTCATCTCGGTGAAGACCGTGGAGACGCACGCCTCCAACGTGCTGCGCAAGACCCAGCAGTCCAACCGGAACGCCCTCACCCGATGGGCGCACCGGCGTCGTATCGATTGAGAGCGCTTACAGCACAACAACCAGCACGATGATGATCAGCAGGCCGATGAGCAGGCCGACCGCCACCGCCAGCGGGCCCGCGTTCGGGCCCAGCGCGCTGAAATCCAAACCCTTCGACTTCGGTTGCGGCGCGGCCGGAGCCGCCGCCTGCGCACGCTGCGGGCGCGGCAGCGGGGCCGAGTGCGGGCTGCGCAGCCCGGCCGCCGAGTTGCGGGCCGCCCACGCCGGAATCGTCCCGTCCTCGGTGCGGACCGGCGCGTTGAGGATGTAGGGCGCGGTGCCGGGTCCGAAAGCGGCGGTGAGGATTTCGTTGCGCGCCTCGGTCATGGTGGGGCGGCGCTGCGGAGCCGGTTCCATCATGTGCAGCAGCACGTCGGTGAGCGGGCCGCTGCGGGCGGGCGGAATGATCTGCGCCATGGCGGCGCGCTCGACGATGACATTGCTGTCCTCGTCGAAGCCGTAGGGCGGCTGGCCCTCGATGGCGGTGTACAGCGTTGCGCCGAGCGAGAATACGTCGCTGGCCGTGGTGGGCCGGGCGCCGCGCGCGACCTCCGGCGGCAGGTAGGCCGGGGTGCCGGTGATGACGTCGCCGATCTCCTCGGAGGCGTCGTTGGCTCCGCTGGAGATGCCGAAGTCGGACAGCTTCACCATGCCGACCTCGTCGCCGCGATCGGCGACCAGAATGTTGCCGGGCTTGATGTCGCGGTGCACGATGCCCGCCGAGTGCGCGGTCGCCAGCGCGTCGGCGACCTGCGCGCCGATCTGGGCCACCTCGATGGGCGAGAGCTGATCCACCAGCGCAAGCGCTTTGGCCACACTGCGCGAGGGCAGGTACTCCATCACCAGCCAGGGCTCACCGGCCTCGAGCACCACGTCGTACACGGCGATGGCGTGCTCGTGCGACAGCTTGGCCGCCACCCGCCCCTCGTGCATGATGCGGCTGCGCACCTGCTGCGCCTCCTCCTCGGAGAGCCCGGCGGTGGAGAGCACCTGCTTGATGGCCACATCCCGATGCAGCAGCCGATCGGTTGCCAGCCATACGGCACCCATGCCGCCACCACCCAGCTTGGACTGGAGTCGGTAGCGGCCGGCCACCAGATAATCGGGGCCGACAATGGGACGGGCGCGTTCGGTCACGGGTGCAGGGTAGCGGAAAACCATCCTGACTGGCCTGGTTCGAAACCTGAGGTTTGCTGGACCTCGGCCTCCGGACCTGCGGCCTTACCCCAGACCCATACGGACACAGCGCGTTTCGCTTCGAGCGGACGGCCGGGAAACGATCATGCCGGATCTCCCGGTCTTCCTGACCTTCCGGACGAAAGCGCCATCCCGCTCAGGGCAGCCGGCGGATCTCGTCGGCGACCACCGCGGTGGCCGGTTTGGGGGCTGCGCCGCAGCTGGCCTGACGGGGTGCGTAGGCCAGGGCGCGGGCGGTGACCAGCCAGCGGCGGCCGTCCCGATGGCTCACCTCGGCCGACCCCGCGAAAGTGGCTGGGTCGGTCGAGAGTTCAGGCCGGTCGGGAGCCGGTGTCACGGTGAGGTCGTCGATGCCCGCGTCGACATCGGTGGTGGCGGTCTCGCCGGTGAGCGGAGTCGTCAGGGTGTAGGAGGCGTCGGCCAGGCGCTGGCGGACGGCCACCTCCGCCACCTGCTCGACCGGGGTGTAGCAGCTGCGGCCGCGGAAGCCGGTCAGGGAGACCTCGCCCTTGTCGGCGGCGGCGAGCATGGCGTGCGCCGAATCCTCGTCCAGGCGGCCGTAAGTCAGACCGGTGGGCAGCACGATGACGGCGGGGGCGAAGCGGTGGCCACCGGTGTGGGAGCACTCCCAGACCCGGTTCGGGTGGGCCGCGGCCAGGCTCGCGGCGATCGGGCGGCCCAGCCGGGCACAGCACTGATCGCGTTTCCCGTGCGCGCACACCAGAACCAGCGGATCGGTCACCGTCGCACCGATTCCGGGCGGCGGGCCGTTCAGCAAGTGCAAGTCGATATCCAATAGTTCTCGCAGATCACTGATTTCGAAGCGCTCACACCATGAACCCTCGGGACGAGAACTCGCAATGAGAACTGTGCGAACTCCGGTGAATTCATTACGGCCGGGACGGCGAATTAGTGTCGGACGCACATGTGCGGCTTTTGTGCGAGCCGCCAATTCCGGGGTTATCGCCGGACCGAGCACCTCGTCGCCGATCACATCGCGGCCCCACGCGCCGGGTTGCTCGACGCACAGCCAGCCGGTGATCCGGGTCGCGCTGCCGGGTAGCGGAACCTCCTCCGCCGCAGCCGAACACGACAGTCCCTCGAACCCCGTCACAGTGGTTTCCCGTCGATCAACTTCTGAATCACCTGTTCCAGCCGCCGCGCTCGCGTCTCCGGCCGCACCGCGCTGCCCAGGTGGTAACCCACCGCGATGCGGGACTGCATGGGCAGGCTCTCGAAGAAGGCCGCCGCCTCCGGATACCGGGCCAGCGCGTCGAGGAAATCCTGCGGCAGGTCGCGGCCGACGGCGTTGTCCCAGCGGCCGTCGGCGCGGGCCCGGTCGATCTCGGCCTGGCCGGCCGGGTGCATGAGCCCGGCCGTGATCAGCTCGCCCGCCAGGCTCACGTTGCGCTGTGACCACTGGCTGCGGCGGCGCCGGGGCGTGAAACCCATGATGAAGAAGTCGTCGTCGAGCTTGCGGGACTGGCCGTCGATCCAGCCGAAGCACAGGGCCTGCCGCAGCGCCCCGTCATAGTCGAGCGAGGTGAAGGTGGAGTCCTTCTTGGCGAACTTCAGCCAAATCCCGTCCACGGCCGCGTGATTGGCCGTCAGCCAGTCCCGGAAGGACGGCTCGTCGGGAAACCACAGCGTGGGACGCTCGGATGCGGACACCGTTCAACTGTAGATTCCGCCTGCTCAATGCCCCAGAAAGGGGAGCACTTCGGTCTCGAACTCGTGGTAGCGGTCGCGATGGATGCTGTGGCCGGAGCTGAAGGTGCGGACCGTGCAGTCGGCCAGGCTCGCCTGCATTTGCTCGAGCTTCGCCGGATCCACCATGCCGCCCGGACCGCCGCGCAGGAACAGGGTGGGCGCGGTGATGTCGGACAGGCCCTCCCACCATTCGGGGTACGGCTTGCGGAACTGCTCGAGCGCCGTGCCCGTCATGGACCGGTCGAAGGCCAGCACCGCGCGGGGATGGCGGATCAGGCTGGTGGTGGCGTGCCACAGCTCGGGCACCGACGGCAGGCGCCGCGTGAAGGTCATCTGCTCGTCACCCGAGCGCAGGGGTAGTGGTTGCTCTTCGATCACCAAGCGCCGCACCAGTTCCGGGCGCTGCATGGCCAGCCAGGAGATGGCGTATCCGCCCAGCGAGTGTCCGACCAGATCCACGGTCGCGAGTTCGAGCCGCTCGCACAGGCGCAGGATGTCGGCCCCGAATTCCGGGAAGAGGTAGGAGTCGGTGTGTTCGCTGCGGCCGTGGCCGCGCAGGTCCGGGATGATCACCCGCCGCCCGCGTTTCACCAGTTGCGCCGCGAACCGGTCCCAGGTGTGGCCATCCCCGCCCATGCCGTGCACCAGGATCACCGGCGTGTCGCTGTAGAGATGCCCGCCGGTCGCCCCCGAATCCCGGTAGGCGATCGTCACGTCGTCCAGCGAAACCCTGGTGATTGCTGACTCCACGAAGATCCAGGGTACGGATCGACCGTGGCGGGGGCCCGTGGTTTGTGCTCCTCGTCATATAGGAGTGACCGATTCAGTTGCCTATTCATTCATGTAACGAATGACCGCGAAACAAGGGTTGTACTGGGGTGATGCGCAGCAGATCGGGCTGTGAAATAGATCACTTTCACATTGTGGAGAATCGGTCATAGGTCCCGGTAGCGTCTTCGTCGATTCAACATTGCTTTTTTCTGTCGGGGAAATATGGTTCTCAATGCTGCCGCCCCCGCGGTCGATCTCGAGGAACCGAGCCCGCCGCGGCCACCCTTCGCTACGGTCTGGGTTCTTCTGCTCGCCGCACTCAGCGGGGCATTCCTGGCCATTCCGACGCTGCGCTACAACTACTTCGGGGACGAACTGTACTTCGTCGCGGCCGGCGCGCACCGCAGTCTGACCTACGCCGATCAAGGCGTACTCATCCCGCTCATCGCGCACCTGGCCGATTCCATCGCGCCGGGATCCGCGCCGCTGCTGCGATTACCCGCCGTGCTGATGATGATGGGCGCGGTCGTGATCAGCGCCGCGGTCGCCCACGAGTTGGGTGGCTCCCGCACGGCGCAACTGGTCGCGGCCCTCGCCTACGGGGTCTCCCCGCTGGCCGCCACCCAGGCCGTGCAGCTGAGCACCTTCTCCTTCGACGCCACCCTGCAGGCCGCCATCATCTGGCTGATGATCCGGTGGATCCGCACCCGCGAGGACCGGCTGCTCATCGCGCTCGGCATCGTCGCGGCCATCGATCTGCAGGTCAAATGGTTCATCCCCACGATCCTGCTCTGCCTGGCCGGCGGCGTGCTGGTCGCCGGACCGCGAGAAGTGTTGTGGCGCCGCGCCCTGTGGCAGAGCGTCGCCATCTTCGCGGTCTCGGCCCTGCCCGCCCTGTGGTGGCAGAACGAGCACGGGTGGCCGGCACTGGCCATGAGCAAGGTGATCGGCGCCGAACAGGACGCGGCCGGCGGCGGACCGCTCTGGTGCATGCCGCAGATGATCGGATTGTGCGGCCTGCTCGGCGGATTGCTCGCCGGATGGGCGTTCTGGTGCCTGGCGACGCAGCGCTGGCTGCGGCCCTACCTGTTCATGCTCGTCGCCTCGGCGCTGCTGGTGATCGTCGTGCTCGTCGGGCACGGACGGCCTTACTACACAGCGGGATTCCTGCCGGTGCTGTTCGGCATCGGCGCGGCCTCGCTGCCGTACTCGGTGAACGACCGCGGCGGGCGACTGCTGCGCATGGTCGCTGGTCCGGTCGTGGTGCTGTCACTGGCCATCATCGCCATCCTGCTGGTCACCCTGCCGCAGCCGCCCTCCCGCGCGCACGGCGCCATTCGCGACCAGGCCGGATTCTCCACGCGGACCATGGTTTACGGTTCCTCGGGCTGGTCGGAGCTGACCGCGAAGGTCGCCGACGCCTACCGGGAACTGCCGGAGGCGCAGCGGCCGAAGGTGATCGTCGCCCAGAACTATTGGCAGGCGGCCGCGTTGCAGAACTTCGGGCGCGACTACGACCTGCCGCCGGTGTACAGCCCCAATCGCGGGTTCGGGTACTTCGGGCCGCCGCCGTCGGACAGCGGGCCGGTCCTCTATGTCGGCCTCGACAGCGCCGAGTCCACGCTGCAGCGGCAGTTCGCCTCGGTCACCGTGCTGTCACACCTGAACGTGCCGAACGGGTTTCCCGGCGTGAACAACGATATCTCGATCTCGATCTGCCGCGGGCCCGTGCATCCCTGGGCCGAACTCTGGCCGGACATGATGGATCTGCGTCTGCCGCTGGGTATCTGAGTCACTCGTAGAGGCCCTCCACATGCCAGGCGTCGTTGTAGCCGAGCAGTAGCAGGGCGCGCAGGCGGCGGACGTCCTCGGCGTGGATCTGCACCTGGGCGCGGGCGGCGAAACCCCGTGAGAACCGATGCGCCCACCAGTGGTCGTCCAGCGGCCAGGGCCCGGCCCAGCCGGTGAGCCGCCACGAACTGCTACCCCAGTGCAGCAGTGCCGGATCCGCGGTGAACAGGCCGCGGTCGGTCACCCAGATCGGGGTACCGTCGGCGGCTTCCAGCCGGATCTTCGGATGATGGGTGAGCACCAGCGCGGGCGCGGGCTCGGGCAGTCGGCCCGGCCAGGGCTGCGCCGGATCGGCGGCGGGTACGGGTTCGTCGCCGAGAGTCACCATGGTGATCCGCTCCTCCGGACCGCGGCCGCCGCTGAGCACGCCCACGCGCACGGAATCGCCGCCCAGCAGGCTCTGCACCCGGATCAGGGCGCGGCGGGCCCGCTCCTCGTCCTCGCCGACACCGCCCCACAGGCCGAGCTGTAGCGCGCCGGACGAGACGACCTCGACGGGTTCCAAGCGCAGCAAGGTGATGGCGGCGTTCGGGCCGGAGTCCCAGTCCTCGGCAGTCGGCGAGTCCGTCTCGGGCGCAGTGGTATTCGCGGTCCCGCAGGCCTGCGCGTTCCGGTACGCCCGGCCGCGGTCGAGGGCGCGGCGGGTGAGCCAGCCGTCGAGCTGCCAGCGGATGCGGTCGGCGGTGCTGTCCGGGGTGAGGGGTTCGGCGCAGCGCCAGATGCGGGAAAGCCGGTCGCCCGCTTCGGTTTCGGCGTGGATGACCAGGCGGGTGCAGGCCACGGCGGCGGCGGCGAGCTTGGTGTGCAGTTCGGTGGCGAGCAGGCGGCCGACGAAGGCGGCCATGTCGACCCGCTCGATCGGGGGATCGCAGCGGTGCTCGACGGTCAGGTCGGCGGCGGGCAGGCGGGCCGCGGGCGGGCGCTCCGGGACCGCGCGGGCACAGCGGTGCGCGATGATCGCGTCCGCGCCGAAACGGGAGGACACCTCGGCGGGGGTGAGCGCCGCGAAGTCGCCGATGCGGCGCAGGCCGAGCCGGTGCAGCAGATCCACCAGCTCGGCGCGCTGCGGCGCGGCCAGCACCGGCTCCAGCGCCAGCGCCGAAACCGGCATGGGCGCAAGGAATTCCGCGCCCTTGCCGGGCGGGACCAAGGTGGCGCGCCGCGCCGCGAAGACCGCGGTGGACAGTTCGTCAGCGATCCCGATCTGGCATTCCACGCCCACCGCCGCCACCGCGTCGACCAGCCGCTCGGCGGCCGCCTCCTCGGACCCGAAGAACCGCGCCGCCCCGCGTGCCGACAACGCCAACATCCCCGGACGCAGCACCTCCACCCCCGGCACGGTCGCGTCCACGGCCGTCACCACGGGCTCGAACAAACGCGCGTCGCGATCCGGATCGTCCTGCGCCACCAGCAGATCCGGGCATCGCCCCTGCGCCTCCCGCTTGCGCAGCCCGCGCCGGATGCCCTCGGCCCGCGCCACCGCCGTGCACGCGATCACCCGATTGTTCGCGATGACCGCCACCGCCCGCGTGACTTCGGCCCGCGCTTCGGCGGCGGCCGCGACCGCGGGCCAATCCGGGCACCACACCACCAGCACCCGCCGCGCCTTCACCGCCGAGCACCCCCGTCATCGCGGCGCCACGCACTCTCGTCATCTGAGCGCGGCCACGCACCCCCGTCATCCCGGCATGCTTCAGGCGGGGATTCAAACCAGCTGTGCTCCAACTGGTTCAGGTGGATTCCGGCCAAAGGCGCGCCGGAACAAGGAAAGGGCTCCGCTGCGTCGAGCGCGGTGAGGCTAGCCCGCGACACGATGTCCGCCAGCGTGCTGGGGCACTCTGAGTGCGCGGGAAATCCGTTGCACCGCAGGCGGTATCGCCTGGCCGGACGCGGTCGGGGCGGCCGGCGGGTCAGGACGCGGCATGACGGGCCGGTCGCAAGGGTTGGACGGCGGCGGTGGGCCGGTCGGGGTCGGAGATCCATTCGACGCGGCCGTCGGTGGGGCTGAGGGCCAGGTGGCCGGAGCGGGGTTGGGCGGAGCGGCCGCGGACGGAGACGTCGAGGCGGACGGTGCGCAGGCGGCCGCAGCCGCGGCCGAGGCCGCTGTAGCCCGCGACCCGGGTGTCGATGTGCAGGGCCGAGCCCGACCAGGAGCCGTTGGTGACCATCAGGGTGGAGTTCTTGCCGCGGGCGCGGGCGGCCAGCACGCGGGTGCGGGACATGGGGACCGAGAGTCCGTTGAGGCCGAGGACCACCAGGTCCAAACCATCCAGCAATACCGAGGCAACCTCGAGCGGGTCGGGTCCCGGATCGGAGACCACGGCCAGCCGGTCGAGCCGGGCGCCCATTTCCACGGCGGCCAGCAGACCCAGCCGCGGCAGCCCGACCACGGCGGCATGCCCGCCCGCGCTGGTCACGGCGGCCAGCAATCCGGCGATCAGGGACCCGGCGCCGTTGTAGACCACCACCGACCCCTTGACCAATCCACCGTCGGGCAGCAGGTTTTCGAGCGCGGCCGGGACCGGCAGCGCCTCCCGCCGCGGTCCCCCGGTCACCGGCACCTGCGCCGACGCCTCCGCGCCCCGCGCCGGTACGGCCGCCATCCGCCGCCGCAGCTCCGCCAACTGCTCCCGCTTGGCCTCCGCAGCCGAACCCATCTATCGACCACCTCCTCGAGATCCGGCACCGACTCAGCTACCTGACATAATCGAAAGTATGTTCGATCACTGCACAGTAGAACTCGAGTAGCAGGACGCGTCAAGAGCCGTGTGTCCGCGCCCACCGGTCAGCCGTCGAGGGGGAACACCTCGGTTTCGCCGTCGTGGGTCACCTCGATGCTGCTGCCCGCCGGGATTTCCGCGGTGCGCAGGACCTCGCGGATCACCTCGACCGCCCTGCGCCAATCGTCGATCACGATCAGCGGGAGATCGTCGACCCAGGTGCCGTCCGATCGGCCCAGGCGGGCGGGTCCGTTCTTGGTGGATCCCACCCCGGCGGCCCGCAGGGCGGCATTGAGGTGCGGTTTCAGGTCCGAGGCCGGGCCTTCGCGCGGGGCTTCGGCGGAGGCGACGGGCAGGGACACGTGAGCGTGGAACCGCTGGGGTGGCGGGGGCGCGTCGCCGGAACGATTGTGCGGCAGGGTGTGCGGTTCGAGGCCGAGGAGGAGCTCGGTCATGATCAGGGCACGGAGTTCCCCGGCATCGGGGTCCAGTGCTTCCAGGACCGAATCCGCGTCGCAGCCCGCGGTGTGCAGCGCGGTGTGCAGCGCCGCCCGGTGCGCCGCGGTCGGGTCGGCCGCGAAGGTCTCGGCGGCCGCCTCGACCTCGGGGCGGGTCGACCAGGGCTCCTCGAGCATCGACGCGCAGTAGGACCGCGCCAGATCGAGCGCGGCATCCAATGCGGCGAAAGGGAATTCGTCGTTGTCCGGATACCGCATCGAATACAGTTCGCCGTCCAGGTAGTTCGGGTCACCCCGGTAGGGATTGTCCGCCGGCTCGACGTAATCGGGATACCACCAACCGGTTTCGTCGTCCCGGAACCAGTCCGCGCCCCAGGGCCGGATATCGGCGTGCGAGGAATAGGCGCGGCGTTGATAGGCGTCCAGGCCGGGCACGGCGTCGAAAGCCTCACGCAGCAGCGGGATCGCGATCCGCGCGTCGTCGTCGGTGCAGATCGGCGCGAAGCGGCCGAGCATGATCAGATGCGGACCGGGATAGGGCGCATCGGGATCGGCCAGCGCGGCGGCCCGGCAGATCAGGTCGACCTCGGACCAGCGCAGGGCGTGCGGATGCCAGCACGCCAGATCGTCCCAGCCCAGCTCGACGGGTCGCTCGGCATCCGGGTGGACCAGGCTCAGCGCCGCGCCGTAAGACCCCGCACCGACCCGGAATTCGTAACCCTCGCCCAGGTCGTACTCCGCCTCGAGCTCGTCGTACTCCTCCTCCCGGTCGTCGTCGTTGCCGGGCATCTCCTCGGCGGCCTCGTCGAGAAAGGACGCGGCCCACAACTCGGGTTGTGCGAGCAGGGGATTCGATTGGTCGACCTCGGTCATGCCGTGATCCTGCCAGGTTCGGCGCGCGAAAATCACGGGCGTTGTGCCCGGTGAGCTGGATAGCATCGGGGTGCGGCGCCGACGAGCGTGACGAACTCCGAGCCGCGGCGGTTGGTCACCGTGGAAACGACCGATCTGAGGCGGCCGGGCTTCGGCCGTGAAGGTGTGGTGGCACCGCGACATACCCGATCGCCCACACCTCCCGGGGATGACTACCAGGAGGTGAAATGCGATGGCACGCACCCTTTGTTCGGCTCTGCCCGAGGCCGATCCCGCCGAGCGGGTGACTCTCGAAGGCTGGATACACCGGCGACGCCAATTGGCCACCGTCGTATTCGTCGTGCTGCGGGACCGCTCCGGGCCGGCGCAGATCGTGGTGACGGATCCGGTTGTGCGAGAACAGGTCGCGGGGCTGCCCGAGGAGACGGTGGTGCGGGTGATCGGGAAGCCGATCGCCAATGCGAAGGCCCCGGGCGGGGTGGAGGTGGTCGAGCCGGAATTCCGGGCGTTGAGCGCGCCGGCCCTGCCGCTGCCGGTCGAACTGTGGCGTCCGGCCCTGAACTCCACGCTGCCCACCGTGCTCGACCACGCGGCGCTGACCTGGCGGCATCCCGCCCGGCAGGCGGTATGGAAGATCGCGGCGGCTTCGATGGCGGGGTTCCGGCGGCATCTGGACGCGGCCGGGTTCACCGAGGTGACGACGCCCAAGATCGTCGACGGTTCCACCGAGTCGGGCGCGAACGTGTTCGCGCTGGACTACTTCGGGGACACCGCCTACCTCGCGCAATCACCGCAGCTCTACAAGCAGATGCTCACCGGAGTGTTCGAGCGCGTGTACGAGGTGGGCCCGGTCTTCCGGGCCGAACCGCACGACACCACCCGGCATCTGTCCCAATACGTCTCGCTGGACGTGGAATTCGGATTCATCGACAGCCACCGGGATGTGCTCGCGGTGCTGCGGGACACGCTCGCCGCCATGGTCGACGGGGTTCGCGCCACCGCGGCCGGCGCGGTCGAAGGGCTGGGGCTCGCGTTGCCGACCGTGCCCGAGCGGATTCCGGTGATCCATTTCGCCGAGGCGCTCGAGCTGGCCGGCGCGGCGGCGGACGAACCCGACCTGGCCCCCGAACACGAACGGCTGCTGGGCAAGTGGGCGTTGGAGCGGTACGGGTCCGACTTCCTCGCCGTCGAGGGATATCCCGCCGTCAAGCGGCCCTTCTACACCCATCCGCAGCCCGGCGATCCACGCTGGACCAACTCCTTCGACCTGCTGTTCCGGGGACTGGAACTGGTCACCGGCGGCCAGCGGCTGCACGAGCACGCCGATTATCTGGCCGCCCTCACCGCGCGCGGCGACGACCCGGCTCGATACCCGGCGTATCTGGAGGCCATGAGCCACGGTATGCCGCCGCACGGCGGGTTCGCGATCGGGTTGGAGCGGTGGGTGTCCCGGCTGCTGGAGTCCGACAACATCAGGTGGGCAACCCTTTTCCCGCGCGATACCCGCCGATCGCGGCCGTGAGGGCGATGGTGAACAGGAGGGCGGACAAGGCCGCGAACCAGTCGCCGAAGCGGGCGTAGAGGGTTTCGGCGGTGGGCTGGGGGATGTCGGCGAGGACGGAGCGGGTGACGGTGATGTCGGTGTCGGCGGTGGCGAGGAGGCGGCCGTGGGCGTCGCTGGCTACGAGCTGGCCCAGTTGGGGGGCGCGGGCCACGCCGATACCGGACTCGACGCCGCGCAGGACGGCCATGCGGCTGTGCAGCCAGCGGTCCTCGCGGAAGTCCAGGGCCGGGACCAGGAGCAGGGTCGCGCCGCGGGCGCGGTTGGCGCGGACCAGGGCGGGGCGGTCGAGGTCGAAGCAGACGGCCAGGGACCAGGTGGTGCCGGGGACCTGCGTCCAGGAGGTGCCGGGGCGCAGGTCCGACTCCAGACCCGGGACCAGGTAGTGCTTTTCGTAGACGACGCCGGAGGGGTAGTCGATGGCGGCGTTCACGGTGGCGTCGCCGCGGGTGAGGAGCACGCCCGCGATGATGTGCACATTGCGGCGGGTCGCCAGCTCGGTGAGCGGGGCGGCCAGCGTGGGCAGGCTGGATTCGGTGGCGCGCCAGGACTTCTCGGGTAGCACGACGGCCTTCGCCCCGCGATCGGCGAGCCGATCCACCTCGGCCGCCACCCGGGTGATCATGTCCCGGCCGTCGGGCGAATCTACCGGGACATAGTCCTCGGGCTGCGAGACGGCGACCAGGCCCACCGGCACCGTGGCACCCGGGGAATTCGACAACTGCCAGAAGCCGTACCCGAATGCCGCGATCACCGTTATGAGTCCGGCTGCCGCGCAGCGGATTCGAGTGCGGGTCGGCGTCGCGGTGTCGAACAGCGCCGCGAGGGCCACCGGTATCAGCATGATGAGAAATGAGAGACCCAGCCACCCCGTCAGCGCCGCGACCTGGATCATCGGCAGCACCTCCGACTGGGTGTAGGCCAGGCTCCACCACGCCCCGAACGGACCGCCCACGGAGATCAGATACTCCATGACGACCCAGCCCGAGGGCAGGGTGAGGATCGCCGCGCCGGGGCGGCCGGAGCGGATCAACGCCCGGGTCAACAGGATCAGACCGGCGTAGACCGCCGCGGTTCCCGTCAACAGGATGATCGACGACAGGGGCGGCTGCTCGACGGTGGCGAGGAAGTAGCGCAGGTAGGGGATCGCGCCGACGAACCAGGACACGAAAGCGGCGGCGAAGGCCGTCCGGGCGGAGACCCGGGTGGCGATCAGCAGTACGGGAAGCGGTGCGAGAGCGGCGAGTACGGGCCAGGGATGCATGCCGGTGCCGAACTTCCACAGCAGCGCGGAGACGGCCGTCGCGGCGGCCGCCGGGAGGGCGTTCGCGGGCCGGAAAGTCCGCGGGGGGCTTTCGGCGCGGGTTTTGATTGTCACCCCATCGATGCTGGTCCGGGTGGTCCGCGCGCACATCGCCGACGAGAGCGAAGCGCGCCTCGCTCCCGCGAGCGAGCTCAGCCGTCGCGGCCCGGCACGACCAGCCCGGCCTCGTAGGCGAACACCACGGCCTGCACGCGATCCCGCAGGCTCAGCTTCGAGAGCACGGCGCTCACATGGGTTTTCACCGTGTGCTCGGTGACCGTCAATGCCCGCGCGATCTCGGCGTTGGACTGCCCGCGCGCCAATTCCCGCAGGGTGAGGCGCTCGCGATCGGTCAACTCCGACAGGCGATTCGCCAACTCCGGCCGCACCCACCCATGCCCGGAGAGCTGCTCGATGACCCGCCGGGTGACCGCGGGGGCCAGCAGCGCCTCACCTGCGGCGACCACGCGCACCGCGGCGACGAGCTCCTCACGCCTGGCGTCCTTCAACAGGAATCCACTGGCCCCGGCACGCAAGGCGGCATAGACGTACTCGTCCGCGTCGAACATGGTCAGCACCAGCACCTTCGCATCGGTGCGCGCACAGATGCGCGCGGTGGCCTCTACACCGTCCAGCCGTGGCATCCGGATATCCATCACCACCACATCCGGGGCCAGCTCTTCGGCCTTCGCGACGGCGTCGAGCCCGTCGGCGGCCTCACCCACCACGGTGATGTCGGGCTCCGCCGACAGGATCAGGGCGAACCCGCTCCGGAACAGGTCCTGATCATCGACGACGAGCACGCGCACGGCTCAATCCTCCCGGGTGAGAGGTAGTTCGGCACGAACGGTGAAACCGGATGCGGAGCGACCCGCGAACAGCTGTCCGCCACAGGCTTCCACGCGTGCGCGCAGACCGGTCAGACCCGATCCGGAGCGGGCAGATGCCGCCGAGGAACTCCGGAGTGGACCTATCGCGGCGGTGCGCGGGAAGCTTCCGGCGGTCACGGCCGCGTCGTCGCCCACGGGGATGCCGTCGTCACCGATCCGCACGGTGAGCCGGTCCTGCGCCCAGTCCAGCACCACCTCCACCTGCCCGGCCCGCGCGTGCTCGAGGGTGTTCGCCAGCGCCTGCTGCACCACCCGATACGCGGTCACGTCCACCTCGCCGGGTACCGTTGCGCGCCTGCCACTCTCGACCAACTCCGCACTCAGCCCGCCGAGCCGCACGCCCGCCACCAGATCCGGGATGGCCGCGATGCCCGGCTGATGCCGCGCCTGTGCCGACCCGTCGCGCAATACCGCGAGACTGTGCCGCAGATCGCGCACCGCCACCCGGCCTGTATCCGCGATACCCGCGAAGACCGCGTCCGCGCGACCGGGGGCACTGCGTGTCAGCAGCGGCCCGGTTTCGGCCTGCACGATCATCGAACCCAGTGCGTGCGTGACGATGTCGTGCACGTCCCGCGCGATCCGAACCCGCTCCCGCGCCACCGCCGCCCCGCGTTCCTCCTCCAGCCGCCGCGCCCGCTCCCGCAACAACTCGATCTGCACGTGCCGCGCCCGCACCCCCGTGCCCAGCGTCCAGGCGGTCGAAAACGACAGCGCCGCATAGGCATAGGCCTCGGCCGGTTCATCGGGCAGCGCCAGCGACATCAGGATCCCGGCCACCCCCACCCCGACGGCCACCCACCGCGCCCTCGAATCGCAGTAAGCCGCAATCGTGTACGCGCACACCACGGTTCCATACGGCAACGCGGGCAGCGCGTGCGCGCACGCCAGGACGGTGATCGCGGTACCGACCACCGCCCCGATCACCAACGGCGCCCGCCGCCGCCACAGCAATGGCACCGACGCCACCAACCCCGCGCCGACCACCCACCACGGTCGCCCCTCGCCGACCTCCGGCGCGACCGTCGCGACCGTCACCAGCACCGTGACAACGGCATCGACCACCCACCCGGGCACCGAGCCCACCAACCAGGGCACCCGGCGGCGAAACCCCGTTTCCGCCGGGCCTCCCGCGACGACTTGACTGTCCATGGTCCAACGAGTCTGCCCCGTCCCGACCCCGGTCCGCCTCCCGCGCGAGGATGATCCCCGCCTCATACCCGAGAGCGAGCTCCCGTACCGACGCTCCAGCCCGGCACGCGGAAAGGTACCGCACCACAGCACGATCCGACCGCCACTGGGGCCCCGGCGCGAGGACGGTCCCCGGTCCGCCGTGACCGAGTCGACTGCCGGTCCGCGCAGCACCCCGCCACCTCACCTCATCGGCGACGATCAGGCACCGGGGTACGGGTCTTCTCGGCGTGCTGCGTTCGAAAACGCATGCTCATGGGGTGTTGGTTACCAGTAGGTGCCGGGGACGAGGCGGGCGGCTCGGCGGAGGACGGTGCCGGTGGCGCGGACGGCCGGGGGAACGGGGCGGCGACGGCGGTGGGGGACAGGGACTTCCGCGTCGATGGGTTCCGGCTCGGGGACGGCTTCGCCCTTGGCGGCGGGGGAGTCGGGGAGGGCGCGGTAATAGCGGTGGAGGACTCGTTCCTTGATGGCGGGCGCGAAGAGCTGGCCGTATTCGGCGAGGGTGCCGACGGGGACGTCGATGCGGCGGGGGCGCTCGGTGAGGGCGCGGACGATGAGGGCGGCGGCCCATTCGGGGGATTGGGTGCCGGCGCCCTGGTCGCCGCTGGGGGTGATCATGGGGGTGCGGACCAGCGGCATGTGGATGGTGGTGAAAGTGATGTTGCTGGAGAGCATTTCGGCGGCGGTCACCTCGGCGAACTTGTCGAGGGCGGCCTTGCTGGCCAGGTAGGCGGCGAAGCGCGGGGTGGCGACCTGGACGCCGGCGCTCGAAATGTTCACGATGTGACCGTCTTTGCGCTCGCGCATCTGGGGGAGCAGGCCCAGGGTCATGCGCACCGCGCCGAAGTAGTTGACGGCCATGGTGCGCTCGAAGTCGTGCATGCGGTCGGTGGAGCGGTGCACGGCGCGGCGGATGGAGCGCCCCGCATTGTTGACCAGCATGTCGACGTGGCCGTGGGTGTCGAGAATGGTCTTCAGGGTCTTGTCGACGGAGTCCTGATCGGTGACATCGCACTGGTAGCCGAAGGCGGTGCCGCCCGCGGCATTGATCTCGTCCACCACGGTGGACAACTCGTCGGCGCGGCGGGCCAGCAGGATGACGACCGCACCCTTCTTGGCGACCTCGAACGCGGCCGAGCGGCCGATGCCGGAGGACGCGCCCGTGATGACGACATGCTTGCCGGTCAGATCGCGCCGAGCGCGTCGTCGGGCCAGGTAACCGGTGCTTTTATCGGCCGAGAGATCCGTCATCGCTGCTCCCTTGCATGTGGAATTGCCTCGAACTTACTCCAGAGTCAGTTAGCGCGCCACGACCGTTTGGCGTGCCGCTGTAGAGACCACTCGGTTTCGAATGTATGTTCGATACTCGAGACCGGTCGGATTGGCAGGGAGGTGGGTCGTGGGCTGGCACAACGGCCCGCCGTCGTGGGCGGAAATGGAACGGGTGCTGTCCGGGCGACCCGATCCGGCGCGCAAACAGCTCGACGGTGACGGAGGCGACAGTCCGGCCTGGTCACGCAAGCGGGACAAATACGAGGCGGGAGAGCTCGGGCGGGTCGAGCGGCCCACGGTGCCGTACGCCGAGTTGCACACGCATTCGGCTTACAGCTTCCTCGACGGGGCCAGTCAGCCCGAAGAGCTCGTGGAAGAGGCCGTGCGGCTGGGATTGGAAGCGCTCGCGCTCACCGACCACGACGGCTTCTACGGGGTGGTGCGCTTCTCGGAAGCGGCCAAGGAATGGGGCATGCCGACCATCTTCGGAGCCGAGCTGTCCATCGGCACCAGGGCCCGCGCCGGAGCGCACCTGGTGCCGCGCGGTCGGCGACGCGGCCGTGAAAACGATTCCGCCGCACTGAATTCCGAGCCCCGCACCGGAACCCCCGATCCGGCCGGACCGCATCTGCTGGTGCTGGCGCGCGGGCAGGAGGGCTACCGCCGGCTCTCGCGGGAGATGGCCGCCGCGCACATGGCGGCGGGGGAGAAGGGCATCCTGCGCTACGACCTGGACCGGCTCACCGAGGCCGCGGGCGGGCACTGGCACATTCTCACCGGCTGCCGGAAAGGCGCTGTGCGGCAGGCGCTCCAGCAGGGCGACGCGGCGGCCGAGGCGGCCCTGCGCGACCTGGTGGAACGCTTCGGCCGCGAGCACGTGAGCGTGGAACTCACCCACCACGGGATTCCCGAGGACGACGAGCGCAATGCCCGTCTCATCGAACTCGCCGACAAGGTCGGGTTGCCCGTCCTGGCCACCACCGGAGCGCATTTCGCCGCACCGCCGCAGCGGCGCCGGGCCATGGCGCTGGCCGCCATCCGGGCCAGATCCAGCCTCGACGACATGGCGGGCTGGCTGGCCCCCACCGGCGGCGCGCACCTGCGCTCCGGCGACGAGATGGCCCGGCTGTTCGCGGCCTGCCCGCGGGCGGTGGCGAATGCCGTTGCGCTGGGCCGGGAATGCGCGTTCGACCTGAGCCTGATCGCACCGCAGCTGCCGCCCTTCGACGTGCCGGACGGGCACGACGAGAACTCGTGGCTGCGCGAGCTCACCTTCGCGGGCGCGGCCCGGCGCTACGGCTCCTATGCCGGGAACGAGGCCGCCTACCAGCAGCTGGAACACGAGCTGAAGGTCATCGCCGAACTGAATTTCCCGGGCTACTTCCTGGTCGTGCACGACATCGTCAGCTTCTGCCACGACAACGACATCCTGTGTCAGGGAAGGGGTTCGGCGGCCAATTCGGCGGTCTGCTACGCCATCGGCATCACCAATGTCGACCCGGTCGAGAACCAGCTGCTGTTCGAACGGTTCCTGTCGCCGGAGCGCGACGGGCCGCCCGACATCGACGTGGACATCGAATCGGATCGACGCGAAGAGGCGATCCAGCACGTCTACGCCAAATACGGGCGCGAGTACGCGGCGCAGGTGGCCAATGTGATCACCTATCGCGGCCGGTCCGCGGTCCGGGATGCCGCACGCGCGCTGGGCTTCTCGACCGGGCAGCAGGACGCCTGGAGCAAGCAGGTGAGCCGGTGGACGGGCGTGGCACAGGAACAGCACACCGAGATCCCGGACGATGTGCTCGCGCTCGCCGGCGAATTGGAGGGCCTGCCGAGGCATCTGGGCATCCACTCCGGCGGCATGGTGATCTGCGACCGGCCCATCGCCGACGTGTGCCCGACCGAATGGGCGCGCATGGCCGACCGCAGCGTGCTGCAGTGGGACAAGGACGACTGTGCCGCGGCGGGTCTGGTGAAATTCGACCTGCTCGGGCTCGGCATGCTCTCGGCGCTGCACTACATGATCGACCTGGTGGCCGAGCACAAGGGCCAGACCATCGAACTGCATCAGCTGGACCTGAGCGACCCGGCCGTCTACGACATGCTGTGCCGCGCCGACTCCGTGGGCGTCTTCCAGGTGGAATCCCGTGCGCAGATGGCGACTCTGCCGCGATTGAAGCCGCGTGACTTCTACGACCTGGTGGTCGAGGTCGCGCTCATCCGGCCCGGACCCATTCAGGGCGGATCGGTGCACCCCTATATCCGGCGGCGCAATGGGAAGGAAAAGGTCGTCTACGACCATCCGGCACTGGAGAATTCGCTGAAACGCACCCTCGGCATCCCGCTGTTCCAGGAGCAGCTCATGCAGATGGCCGTGGACATCGCCGGATTCACCGCCGCCGAGTCCGATCAGCTGCGCCGGGCCATGGGATCCAAACGTTCGTCGGAGAAGATGGAGCGGCTGCGGGCCCGCTTCTACCAGGGCATGAAAGACCTGCACGGCATCACCGGCGAGGTGGCCGACCGCATCTACGAGAAGGTGTACGCCTTCGCGAATTTCGGCTTCCCGGAAAGCCATTCGCAGAGCTTCGCCTCGCTGGTGTTCTATTCGGCCTGGTTCAAGCTGTATCACCCGGCGGCCTTCTGCGCGGGCCTGCTGCGCGCCCAGCCGATGGGGTTCTACTCGCCGCAGTCCCTGGTCGCCGACGCGCGCCGGCACGGGGTGGCGGTGCACGGGCCCGACATCAATCACAGCCTGGCCGAGGCGACGCTGGAAGCGAAGGGCATGGACATCCGCATGGGGCTGGCCGCGGTCCGCCACATCGGCACCGACCTGGCCGAACAGATCGTGGCCGCCCGCGAGGCCGGGCCCTACACCTCGTTCCTGGACCTCACCGGACGCGTGGAATTGAGTGTGCCGCAAGCGGAAGCGCTGGCCACCGCCGGTGCGCTGGGCAGCCTCGGCCAGACCCGCCGCGCGGCGCTGTGGGCGGCGGGCGCGGCCGCCGGGGAACGACCCGATCGGCTGCCCGGCACCGGCGCGGCCACCGCCGCACCCGCCCTGCCCGGCATGAGCGCGCTGGAACTGGCCGCCGCCGACGTGTGGGCCACCGGCGTCTCACCCGGCAGCTATCCGACCGAATTCCTGCGCGAACGCCTCGACGCGCTCGGTGTCGTCCCCGCCGCCCGCCTGCTCGACATTCGCGACGGGGCAAGGATTCTCGTCGGCGGCGCGGTCACCCACCGGCAGCGCCCGGCCACCGCGGGCGGGGTCACCTTCCTCAATCTGGAAGACGAGACCGGCATGGTGAACGTGGTCTGCTCGGTCGGCCTGTGGGCCCGCTACCGCCGCCTCGCCACCACCGCGCCCGCCCTGCTCATCCGCGGCCGCGTACAGAACGCCGAGGGGGCGGTGACGATTGTCGCCGAGCATCTGCAGCGCATGGACCTGCGCATCGAGGGCCGCTCCCGCGACTTCCGCTGACCATCGCGCGGACAACGTATTTCGGTTGCCGCCGCCGCCGCCGATACCGGTACAGTTCGGCCCGAGGAACGAACACGGGGGTGGGGATTTGCTGCAGCGGGGCGATGTCGTCGCCGGGTACACCATCGAACGGCTGCTGGGGCGGGGTGGCATGAGCGCTGTCTACCTGGCGCGCCACCCGCGGTTGCCGCGCTGGACGGCGCTGAAGCTGCTCGGCCCGGAGATGTTCGCCGACAGCGAGATTCGCGGTCGCTTCGAACGCGAGGCCGAGGCGGTGTCACGGCTCGAGCATCCGAACATCGTCGCGGTGCACGACCGCGGTCTCGAACGGGGTGCGCCGTGGATCGCCATGCAATACGTCGACGGACCCGATGCCGAATCGGCGACCCTGCCGCCCGCGGTCGCCGTGCAGGTGGTGGCCCAGATCGCCGCCGCGCTCGACCACGCCCACGCTCGCGGTGTGCTGCACCGGGATGTGAAGCCCGCCAACATCCTGCTGGAACGCGGCCCGCGTGTCCGGGCGCTGCTCACCGACTTCGGCATCGCCCAACTCCACGACGCCGCCACCCGCCTCACCCGCACCGGCACCTTCACCGCCACCCTCGCCTATGCCGCCCCCGAACAACTCGTCGGGCACCCCCTCGACCACCGCACCGACCAATACTCCCTGGCCTGTACGCTGTTCCACTTCCTCACCGGCGCGCCCCCCTTCCCCATCGACAACCCGGCCGCCCTCATCCAGGCCACCCTCCGCACCGCCCCGCCGTCACTGCGCATCCGCCGTCCCGGCCTGCCCCCGGCGCTCGATACGGTTTTCGCCACCGCCCTGGCCAAAACCCAGGCCCAGCGCTACCCCTCCTGCGTCGCCTTCGCCCAGGCCGCGCACCGCGCCCTGACCGCCCCGGTCCCCGGCGCCTCGCCCGCCCGCGCGCCGCGCCACCCGGCTCCGGCGCCCTCGAATACGCGTAGTGCGCCACCGGTTTCCGGTGGCCCGGGCGCCCCCGGAGACGTGGTCGCACCGAGTCGGGACTGGACGGCCCGGGGCGCGAAGGGGCGGAGCACGCCGGGCGCGGGACCGCGCCCGCGCTGGTACTGGGCAGCCTGGGGCCGCCGGAGAAGGACCACCCGCAGGTGAGATCCCTGCGAACGTCGAGATCGCGACTCCTCGTCACTTCGGCATGCGCTCGGATCCGCACTGTCGCCGGAGGTTCCGGCCACAACGCGCCGGAACGGCAGGGGATGAGCAGTACAGCAGTGGCGGGTCTCCTTCGAAGCGAACGCGGGCGCGCCCGGTACTTCGGGTGAAGTACCGGGCGCGCCAAGGGTTTCCGTCAGGGCCGCAACCGTGTCGCGGAGCGGTCAGAAGTCGCCGCCGCCCCCGGAGTCGCCACCGCCGCCGAAGTCCCCGCCACCGCCGAAGTCCCCGCCGCCCCCGAAATCGCCTCCGCCGCCGCCGAAGTCGTAATCACCGCCTCCGCCGCCCCACTGCTGCTGGCCGGGGTCGTAGCCGCCACCGGATTCCGGGGGCGGGTTGTAGTCGTTGCGGTCGCGTTCTTCGTCGCGTCCTTCCATGCGGCCGAGTTCGTAGCCGAGCAGGCCGCCGCCGACGGCACCGCCGACCGCGCCGAGACCGGCCGCGGCGCCGGGGCTCATGCCCGGACGGCCGGGCGGCGGGCCGTAGCCCGGACCGCCGAAGCCGGGACCGCCGGGATAGCCGCCACCGAAACCGCCCGCGGGACCGCCGAACTGCGCGGGCGGAGGCGGCGGGTTACGGCGACGGCGCATGAAGGCGACCACGGCCGCGATGATGCCGCCGATGATCACGATCGGGCACAGCAGGCCCAGCCAGCCCCACCCGCTGCTCTTGGACGCCGGCTTGGCCGCCGGGGCGGGGGCCGGGTTGCCGGCCTTGGTCGGCGCGCCCTGCTCACTCGAGACCTTCAGCGCGCCCAGCGCCGCGATCGTCGCACCGGTGTAATCGCCGGTGCCGTAGGCGCTCTTGAACGCCGCACCCGCGGAGCTGGTGTCCTTGATGTGCGAATTCGTGCCGGTGCGGATCGTGAAGAAGTGCGACTTGGTATTGATGGCCAGCACCACGTCGCTCTGACCCGACACCTTGCTCTGGGTCTCCTGATCGAACTTGCCGCGATCGTCGGAGAATTTCTCGGTGGTGAAGATGTGCACCGGATCCGACAGCTGATTGGCGGCATTGGTCACCTTGGCGACATCGAGCACCTTCGAGGCGTCGTCGACGGTGACCGGTCCGGCCGCGGCCGTACCCGTCGCCAGCAGGATCACCCCCGCCACGGCCGCGAGTAGCAATACGAGACGCTTGATCATCTGTCTTTCCTTCCCTGGTGGCCACTCCCCGCCACCGGTGGCATCGCACATCCTCTGCGTTTGCGACACTACGGCTTCAACGCCACGATCGCTTACCCAGTTCCAGCAGAGGAGTTCCGCGTGCCCACAGTGGTCCGGGCGACCATCAAACCCGGCAGCAAGAAAGGCCCTCTGGTCGAGATCCTCGAAGACGGGGCATTGCAGCTGTATGTGCGCGCGCCCGCGGTCGAGGGCAAAGCCAACAAGGCGGCGATCGAACTGCTCGCCTCCCACTTCGGGGTACCCAAATCGTCGGTGCGCCTGACCGGTGGACAGACCTCCCGTTTCAAGCGCTTCGAGATCGACGACTAGACCGCCCCCGGGAAACCCAGCTGCCGCCAGGCCTCGTACACCGCGACGGCGGCGGCATTGGACAGGTTCATGGACCGGCGGTCCGGCAGCATGGGGATGCGCAGCTGCTCGGTGACGCGGGAATCGGTGAGCACCTCATCGGGTAGCCCGGTCGGTTCGGGACCGAAGAGCAGGACATCGCCCTTGCGATAGGCGATATCGGTGTTGTGCCGGGTGGCGGTCGCGCTGAAGGCGAAGACCCGCTCCGGCCGAATGGAATCCCATGCGGCGGCGAGGTTCCGGTGCGCGGTGACAACGGCCAGGTCGTGGTAGTCCAACCCGGCCCGGCGTAGCTTCGGCTCGGATAGGTCGAAGCCGAGCGGTTCGATCAGGTGCAGCTCACAGCCGGTACCGGCCGCCAGCCGAATGGCATTGCCGGTGTTGGGCGGGATCCTGGGTTCGAAGAACACGAGATGGAACACGGGATCCAGCATTGCAGAGGGCCGGTTAAGCTCGTGCGGTGAGTCCAGCCCATGCCGCACCCGAGAGTCGCAGTGCTCGTGCGGGGGAGTTCGTGCGCGAGAATCTGCCCATGCTGCTGGTGGCGGCGGTGCTGGTGGTGGCCGTGGTCTTCCTGGCCTGGGATCGCTGGCGGCGCGGGACGTTCTTCTTCGGCGGGGCGACACTGCTGGCCGCGGCGCTGCGGCTGGTGCTGCCGGCCGATCGAGCGGGGCTGCTCGCGGTGCGCGGCAAGGCTTTCGATGTCGCGTGGCTGACGGTGCTGGGCGGCGCGATCATCGTGCTGGCCGCGACCATCAGCAGCCTCGGTGTCACTTAGACCGCACCGAGGTCGGGGCCGCGACCGGAGTCGCGGCACTGAATCGTGATCAGGTGGCCGTCGGCGAACCGGCGGCCCGGGGTTTGCTAGACCGAGGTGATGCGGCGACCGAGCTCTCGGCGTAGCACTTCCTGGTCCGGGAGTCTGTGTAGGACGCGAAGTATGGCCGGGCGGAGTTCACGCTGCTCGTCCTCGGAGAGCAGATCGACGAGATCGCGGAGATCCATGTCATCGAATGCGGCGGTCATGTCTGACAGATTACGGCCGCCGGGCCCCGCGCACACGTATTCCACGCGACCGGTTACGGAGGCGTCATCCCCGCGAAACCGGAAGCGCGTCAGGACAATTCGCGCGAAACAACCACGATACGCGCGGTAACGAGCCACCGCTGAGGCAGCGGTGGTGCAGCGATTCGGCAGTGTTGATTCAGCGGCCGGTGAGCCGCTGTGCCCGGGCCAGATCCATCGTTTCGAGCACGAGCTTGCCGACCGCGTCGAACTCGGTCAGGAAGCCGTCGTGGCCGTCCTTGGAGTGGATGATCTCGAGCCCCTTGGAACCGGGCAGCAGATCCGCCAGCTCCTGCTGGGTGCGCAACGGGTAGAGCCGGTCCGAGTCCACGCCGCCGACCACACACGGCACCGGCGTCGAGGCCAGCGCCGCCGCCACGCCACCGCGTCCGCGACCCACGTCATAGCGGTTCATGGCCTCGGTGAGCAGCACGTAGGTGGCCGGATCGAAACGCGCGATCAGCTTGTCGGCCTGGTACTCCAGGTAGCTCTGGACCGCGTAGCGCCCGCCCGCCCGCGGATCCTCGTCGCCCTGGGCGTGATTCTCGAAGCGGTGGTCGAGTTCGGCCTCGGTGCGGTAGGTCAGGTGCGCGATGCGCCGGGCGATGCCCATGCCGGCCACGGGCGAGCGTCCGGTGCCGTGGTAGTTGCCGCCCTGCCAGTCCGGGTCGGAGGTGATGGCGGCCTGCTGGGTGGTCTGGGTACCGATCTGGTCGGCGGTGGCGCGCGCGCCGACCGCCAGCACCAGCGCCGCGCCGACCCGTTCGGGCCGGCCGATCATCCACTCCAGCACCCGCATGCCGCCCATGGAACCGCCGACCGCGGCGGCCAGCCGGTCGATGCCGAGCAGGTCGAACAGCTGGGCCTCGGCGGTCACCTGGTCGCGGATGGAGATCTCGGGAAACCGTGCGCCCCAGGGCTTTCCGTCCGGGGCCAGCGAGGCCGGCCCGGTACTGCCCTTGCAGCCGCCCAGCACATTGGTGGCGATGACACACCATTCGCGGGTGTCCATCGGCGCGCCGGGGCCGACGATGCCGTCCCACCAGCCGGGCTGGTTGTGGTGCACGTCGGCGGGGCCCACCACATGCGAGTCACCGGTCAGCGCGTGCTCCACGAGCACCACGTTGTCCGCGTTCGCCGAAAGTTCGCCCCACCGTTGCACGGCCAGCGTCACATCGGGGATGACGGCTCCGGACTCGAGCTCCACATCCCCGATGGCGATGGTCGCGAGCGTCCCGTCCGGCGGCGGCAGCAAGGCCTCGGCCGCATGACGGGACGTTCTCGATTCGATGTTCACGGTCAACTTGCCGCCGCCGTCAGTCCGGCGCGCAGATCCGCCAGGATGTCGCCGATGCCCTCGATACCGACGGCCAAACGCACCAGACCAGGCGTGACACCCGAAGCCAACTGCTCGGCGGGGGTCAGCTGGGAGTGCGTGGTGGAGGCCGGGTGGATGACGAGCGAGCGCACATCCCCGATGTTAGCGACATGGCTGTGCAGCACCAGCGCCTCCACGAACTTCTTGCCGGCGTCCACGCCGCCCGCCAGCTCGAAGGAGACGATGGCCCCGACACCCTTCGGCGCCAATTGTTTGCCACGCTCGAACCACGGCGAGCTGGGAAGCCCTGCGTAGTAGACCTTCTCGACGCCGGGCTGCCCGGCCAGGAACTCCGCGACCGCCTGCGCGTTGGCCACGTGCCGCTCGACCCGCAGGCTCAGCGTCTCGATGCCCTGCGCGATGAGGAACGCGTTGAACGGCGACACCGCCGCACCCAGGTCGCGCAGCAACTGCACGCGGGCCTTGAGCGCGTAGGCGGGCGCGCCGAGATCGGCGAAGACCGCGCCGTGGTAGCTGGGGTCCGGGGTGGTGAAGCCGGGGAAGCGGGAATCGCCCGCGGCGTTCTTCACCGTCCAGTCGAAATTGCCGCCGTCGACGATCACGCCCGCGACCGCGGAACCGTGCCCGCCCAGATACTTGGTGGCCGAGTGCACGACGATGTCCGCGCCCAGCTTCAGCGGCTGGATCAGGTAGGGCGTCGCGACGGTGTTGTCCACGATCAGCGGCACGCCCGCGGCGTGCGCGACCTCGGCGATGCCGGGGATGTCGAGGACCGAGCTGCTCGGATTGGCGACGGTCTCACCGTAGAACGCCTTGGTGTTGGGCCGCACGGCCGCGCGCCACTGCTCGAGATCGTCCGGATCCTCGACGAAGCTGACCTCGATGCCCAGCTTGGGCAGCGAATAGTGCAGCAGGTTGTAGGTGCCGCCGTAGAGGTGCGGGCTGGCCACGATGTGGTCGCCGGCCTCGGCGAGGTTCAGGATCGCGTAGGTCTCCGCCGCCTGCCCGGAGGCCAGCAGCAGCGCGGCCACACCGCCCTCCAGGGCGGCGATGCGCTGTTCCACCGCGTCCTGGGTGGGGTTCATGATGCGGGTGTAGATATTGCCCGGCTCGGCGAGCCCGAACAGCGCGGCGGCGTGATCGGTGTCGCGGAAGGCGTAGGACGTGGTCTGGTAGATGGGCAGTGCGCGGGCTCCGGTGGCCGAATCGGGGGCCTGACCGGCATGAATCTGCTTGGTCTCGAAGGACCAGGCGGCCGGATCGAGGGTGCCGTCAGCCGCAACGGCCGCGGACGCGGTCGAGTCACTCATGTGTTCTGCTCCAAAACAAGGTCGCCGAATGGCGGAAGTTTGACAGTTATCGAGAAGCGAATGGGCTTCGACAACAACACATTTCGGTAGACCTCCTGATTGCGCTTGCGTTCGTCCTTCGAACGCCCGGTCTGCACCCGGAAGCACCCCACCGCAGCTGGAGGGTTGCCGATCAGCAAGCCGGGGCCTTGACGCTGATGCTCTTGACCTGTTGCGCGATTCTAGCGGGCGGATGCGACCGTTTCGGAAGTGGGGCTTGCCACAGTCGGAGCCGCGCAGGTCCGCACGAATTCGTGATAGGCGGCGATCACGGCGTCGGCCATGCCGCGCGCGGACCCGAGGATCTGGTCGGAGACGACACCGGACTCGGTCGACGATTCGGCACCCGCGCGCATGATGGCGTGGAAGGTGCCGAGCAGCAAGCGAACTCGCACGTCATTGGTGGTGGTGCCGAGCCGCTCGGCCAGTACCTGCGCGGTTTGTTCGGTCTTGTTCTCGGCCGCGTCGAAGCTGCAGGCCCGCACCGGGGCCGAGGCGGCGATGATGCGCTGCATTTGCTGGAACCACCGGAAGGGCAGCGGTTCGTCACGTTCGATGACCCGGTCCACGACGGCCAGGAAGCTGTCCAGCAGTGCCTTCAGTTCGTTCCCGGTGTCGGGCTGTTCGCGCAGCGCCTCCGCGTGCGCCCGCGCCCAATCGGTGATCGGGGCGATGACGATGTCTTCCTTGCTGTCGAAATACCGGTTCACCGTGCGCGGCGAGACGTCGGCGGCATCGGCGATCTGCTCCACCGTGGTGCTGTCGAAGCCCTGCTCATCGCACAGTCGCAGGGCGATGTCGATGATGCGCGCGCGGGTCTGTTCCTTCTTGCGTTCGCGCAGCCCGGGGCGGTGACGCGAGATCACACCGGTGTGACTTGACAACTCGGACATGACTCCAGTCTACGGCCTTAACGGTCCGACCTGTCCCATTATGACAACTGTCGCAGTCAGACATTTTTCTCTTGACGCCAATTGTCGGTGTGGGCCAGTATGGTTGAAGCAGTCTTCGAACTCCCTAGGAGAGGCTCATGACCGTAGCGACGGACGCTCTCGGTGCAGACGAAAAAGCAAGTCCCGCAAAAGATTCCAGGCGTTGGTGGGCGCTGGGCGTGATCGCCATGGCGCAGCTGATGGTGGTCCTGGACGCCACGATCGTCACCATTGCCATGCCGTTCGCGCAGCAGGATCTGCACATCAGCGACGGCGACAAGCAGTGGATCTTCACCGCTTACACCCTGATCTTCGGTGGTCTGCTGCTGCTCGGCGGCCGGCTCGCCGACTACCTGGGCCGCCGGCGGATCCTCATGGTCGGCCTGGTCGGCTTCGCCGCGGCCTCCGCGCTCGCCGGTCTCGCGCAGAACGCGACCGAACTGTTCGCGGGCCGCGCGCTGCAGGGCGCGTTCGGCGCGCTGCTGGCACCGGCCGCCCTGTCACTCGTCTCGGTGACCTTCACCGAAGCCAAGGAACGCGCTCGCGCCTTCGGCGTGTTCGCCGGTGTGTCCGCGGCCGGTGCGGCGCTGGGTCTCATCGCCGGTGGCGCGCTGGTCGAATACGCGAACTGGCGCTGGTCGCTGCTGGTCAACACGCCGGTGGCACTACTGGCGCTGGTCGGCGCGTTCGCCTTCGTGATCAAGGACATCCCCGCGCCCCGTACCGGCGGTTACGACCTGCCCGGCGCGGTCACCGTCACCCTCGGCCTGATCTCCATCGTCTACGGCTTCAGCCGCGCGGCCTCCGACGGCTGGACGGCCTCGACCACGCTCGCGTTGTTCGTGGTGGGTGTGGCGCTGCTGGCCGCCTTCGTGGCCATCGAACGCCGGACCGCGAATCCGCTGCTGCCGCTGCGTATTCCGGGTGAGATCAACCGCGGCGGGTCGTATCTGATCGCGCTGCTGGTGCCGATCGCCATGTTCGCCATGTTCTTGAACCTGAGCTTCTACCTGCAGATCGTGGAGCACTACTCGGCGCTGAAGACGGGGGTGGCGTTCCTGCCCTTCCCGGCCGGCATCGTGGTGTCGGCGGGCATCGCCTCGGCGGTGCTGCCCAAGATCGGCCCGCGCCCGCTCATGCTGGCCGGTTCGGTGCTGGGCGCGGCGGGCCTGCTGTGGCTGTCGCGGCTGGAGTTCGGCCAGAGCTACGCCAGTGCGCTGCTGCCGGCCATGATCCTGATCGCGCTCGGCATGGGTTTCCTGTTCGTCTCGATGCAGACCACCGCGCTGCATCAGGTCGAGGCGGAGGACTCGGGCGTGGCCAGCGCCTTGCTGAATGCCGCGCAGCAGGTGGGCGGTTCCATCGGCACCGCATTGCTGACCACCATTTCGGTGCAGGTGGCCGAACGGTATGTGCGCAATAACGGGGCCATCGACCATGTGATGCAGCGGGCCGCGATCCATTCCTACGACATCGCGTTCCTGATCGGCGCGGGCTTCTTCCTGCTCTGCATTCCGATCGCGGCATTCATGGTCCGGGACAAGCCGGAGAACCTGCTCGAGGGCGACGAGCACGCCGTGGCGGTAGCCATCTGATCGGCCCGCCGGTGGCCGTCTGACCGGCGAAAAGAATATATTCGAGGGCCGCGCGACAGGGGTTGCCGCGGCCCTCGAATTTTCGCATGCTGGGAAGTGCGGAAAGTCACCCGTAAAGCTACTTATCGGTAACCGCACTGAATTCCCGCACAGCGGGGGCCGGGCGCGCGGTGAGATCGATAGCAGCAGTACGCTTGTCTTGCTTGACGCCACAGCGTACGTGGACTTGGCACCACAGGTCCCGTGCCGAGCGCCATGCGTATACGTTGTCTGTTGAACAGCTGGGGTCCGCTACAAGCGGTGCTCACCGGCCGTGCAATGGGAGCACCACCTTCCTAGGAGGACACGAAGATCCATGTCCAAGATCAAGGTTGAAGGGACTGTCGTCGAGCTCGATGGCGACGAGATGACTCGGATCATCTGGCAGTTCATCAAGGACAAGCTGATCAACCCGTATCTCGATGTGAACCTCGAGTACTACGACCTCGGCATCGAGTACCGCGACAAGACCGATGATCAGGTGACCATCGACGCCGCCAACGCCATCAAGAAGCACGGCGTGGGCGTGAAGTGCGCGACGATCACCCCCGACGAGGCGCGAGTCGAGGAATTCGGGCTGAAGAAGATGTGGCGGTCGCCGAACGGCACCATCCGCAACATCCTCGGCGGCACGATCTTCCGCGCGCCGATCATCATCTCGAACGTGCCGCGTCTGGTTCCGGGCTGGACCAAGCCGATCATCATCGGCCGCCACGCCTTCGGTGACCAGTACCGTGCCACCGATTTCAAGGTGCACCAGGCGGGCACGGTCACCCTGACCTTCACGCCCGAGGACGGCTCCGAGCCGATCCAGCACGAGGTCGTCCGCATGCCCGAAGAGGGCGGCGTGATCATGGGCATGTACAACTTCCAGGAGTCCATCCGGGACTTCGCGCGGGCCTCGCTGAACTACGGCCTGCAGCAGAACTACCCGGTGTACATGTCGACCAAGAACACCATCCTCAAGGCCTACGACGGCATGTTCAAGGACACCTTCCAGGAGGTGTACGAGACCGAGTTCAAGGACGAGTTCGACGCGGCCGGTCTCACCTATGAGCACCGCCTCATCGACGACATGGTCGCCTCCGCGCTCAAGTGGGAGGGCGGCTACGTCTGGGCCTGCAAGAACTACGACGGCGACGTGCAGTCCGACACCGTGGCGCAGGGCTTCGGCTCGCTGGGTCTGATGACCTCCGTGCTGCTCACCCCGGACGGCCGCACCTGTGAGGCCGAGGCGGCGCACGGCACCGTGACCCGCCACTACCGCCAGCACCAGGCGGGCAAGCCCACCTCCACCAACCCGATCGCCTCGATCTTCGCGTGGACGCGTGGCCTGGCCCACCGCGGCAAGCTGGACAACACGCCCGAGGTGATCGGCTTCGCGCAGACCCTCGAGGACGTGGTCATCAAGACGGTCGAGTCCGGTCAGATGACCAAGGACCTCGCCCTGCTGGTCGGCGGCGACCAGGGCTACCTGACCACCGAGGAGTTCCTCGGCGTGCTGGACGCCAACCTCGCGCGCGAGCTGCGCTAGCGAGGGCGCAAACCCACTCTTGGGATTCTCAGGGGCAAGCCCCTGAAACCCCAGGGCGGAGAGGAACTCCCGGGATTTCGAGGGAGGCTTCAAAGCCCGCAGGAGAAGGGTGCTCTCGGGATTCGAGGGCATGAAGTACTGAACGCGCCGTCAAACGTGAACAGCGCTTTGCGGTGATTGATGGGGGCCGGGACCACAGTCCCGGCCAGAACATCACACCGCGCCACAACGGGCACCTGCCCCCACCGGAACCGGTGGGTGGGCGGGTGCCCGAACTGTTTCCGGGGGGCAACTCGCGGGCCGGGGATGGATGCGGCGAGTCATGAAAATGTCATGGGTCCTCGGGTGGGATGGGTCGGGTGGGTGTGCCACGGTGGTCGGTGGTGCTCGACGCTGAAGGAGGACGGATGTCGGCAATTGGGGATGATCTGCGGCGCGTGGTGCGCGGGCCGGTCGTCGCGGCGGGAGAGGACGGGTTCGACGCGGCTCGGCGGGCCTGGAACCTGGCTGTGGAGCAGCGGGTTTCGGCGGTCGTCGAGGTCGCGGACACCGAGGACGCCGCGGCCGTGGTGCGGTATGCGGGGCGGGCCGGGCTGGCGGTGAGCACGCGGGCCACCGGGCACACGCCGACGGCGGCCGCGGATGGGACCGTGCTGGTGACGACCGGGGCGATGAACGGCGTCGAGATCGATCCCGAGGCCCGGCTCGCACGGGTGCAGGCCGGGGCGCGCTGGGGTGACGTCGTCACCGAATCGGCGCGGCACGGTCTGGTCGGGGCCGTGGGGAGTTCGCCGGTGGTCGGGGTGACCGGGTACACCCTCGGCGGTGGCGTGGGGTGGTTCGCGCGCAGCCACGGGCAGGCGGCCAACCTGGTGCGGGCGCTGGATGTGGTGACCGGGGACGGGAATCGGGTTCGGGTGAACGCGGATTCGGAGCCGGAGCTGTTCTGGGCGTTGCGCGGCGGCGGGGGTGACTATGCGCTGGTGACCGCGCTGGAATTCGAATTGTTCGACGCCGGTGCGCTTTTCGGCGGGCGTGTGCTGTGGCCCGCGGAACGGGCCGAGGCGGTGATGGCCGCGTTCCGCGAGGCGACGGCGGAGGCGGCCGAGGGATTGAGCATCTGGCTGACGCTCATCCAATTCCCGCCGTTCCCCACGGTTCCCGAGTTTCTGCGCGGGCAGTCCATGGTGGCCGTCGACGTTCTCGCCCAGGGCGACGTGACCGGCCCGCTGCGACGGTTCGACGAGATTCCGGGCGCGGTGCTCGATACCCGCCGCGGGCTGGATCCCACCGGGATCGGCGGCATCTGCATGGAGCCGGAGGATCCCAGCCCGGCCCGGGTGCGCGGTGAGCTGCTCACCGAATTCACCACCGCGGTAGGCGATTCCCTGCTCGCGACGGCAGCGCGGAACGGCTCGGTGTACCCGCTGGCCCTGGTGCAGGTGCGGCATCTCGGCGGTGCGCTGACCCGGCCGCCCGCGGATGCCGGTGTGGCGGGCGGCATTTCGGAGCCGTACCTGCTGTCCCTGCTCGGACCCGCGCCGTCGCCCCAGCATGCGGCGGCCGTGCTGGAGCGTCGCGCGGAGATCGCCACGGAGTTGTCCATCTACACGTCGGGCCGTAAGCCGTTCACCTATTTGGACTCCGGCGATACCCCGGCCGATGCCTTCGCACCGGCCACCTTGGATCGGCTGCGGGATATCAAGCGCCGCAACGATCCTCAGGAGATATTCCGAAGCAACTTCCCGGTGGCCGAGCCGCTGACCGAGCTGGATCGCGCTGTGCTCGACGCTCCGGCCTGATCCGCGGGATATTCCGGCCCGCACCGGCGTGAGCAGACTCACGGTCTCCTCGGGATGCGGGAATGCCCGGGGCCGTGTTGGGCTATTGCATGGCGAATTCCGCACCGGGCTTGGACGCGACCCTCGACGACCTCGAGGCGTCGGCGGCCGCCGTGCCGGACCGGCGCTGGCCGGTGGCCGCGATACTGGCCCTCGCCCTCGGCGGGTTCGGCATCGGCACCACCGAGTTCGTGACCATGGGCCTGCTGCCGGATATCGCGACGGCCATGAAGGTCTCCGAACCGACCGCCGGTCACATCGTCTCGGCCTACGCCCTGGGCGTGGTGGTCGGCGCGCCGGTGATCGCCGCGCTGTGCGCGCGAGTGCCGCGCAAGCGACTGCTGATGATCCTGATGGCGGCGTTCGCGCTCGGCAACGCGGCCAGCGTGGTCGCGCCCACGTTCGCGACGCTGACCGTGGCGCGCTTCGTCTCGGGTCTGCCGCACGGCGCGTACTTCGGCGTGGCCTCGCTGGCGGCGGCCTCGCTCGCCCCGGTGGGGCAGCGGGCCAAGGCGGTCGCGGCGGTTATGCTGGGCCTGAGCGCCGCCAATGTTGTCGGCGTTCCCGCAGCTACCTGGCTGGGCCAGAATCTCGGCTGGCGGGACGCCTTCATCGTGGTCGCCGTGATCGGGGCCGCCACCGTCGCGGCGATCGCCCGTTTCGTGCCGGAGCTGCACGGGGTCCGAATGACCGATCCCCGAACCGAATTGACCGCCCTGCGCCGCCCGCAGGTGCTGCTGACGCTGCTGGTCGGCGCGGTCGGCTTCGGCGGCATGTTCGCCGTCTACACCTACATCACCACCACCCTCACCGACGTCGCCGGACTGCAGGTCGGCCTGGTTCCGTTGGTGCTCATGCTCTTCGGCCTGGGCATGATCGCGGGCAATATCATCGGCGGCGTCCTCGCCGATCGCGGCGTCGACCGCGCGGTCTTCGCGTCGATGCTGTCCATGGTGGTGATCCTCGCCGGTTTCGTTGCGGCGGCGCACAACCCGTATACCGCCGCGATCGGCGCGTTCCTGGTGGGCGCGTCGGGCGCATCCCTGGCACCCGCCCTGCAAACCCGCCTGATGGACGTCGCCCACGACGCCCAGACCCTCGCCGCCGCCCTCAACCACGCGGCCCTCAATATCGCCAACGCCTCCGGCGCCTGGCTGGGCGGCCTGGTGATCGCCGCCGGCCTCGGCTACACCGCCCCCGCCGCGGTCGGCGCCGGCCTGGCGGTCCTCGGCGTCGCGCTCTTCGCGGTGACCGTCCTCGCCGCGCGGCACCGGCCGCAGGGCTAGTGGGCGGTACCGGACAGTCGTCGCGCCCGCCGGAGCAGGCCCGGGTCGTGTGCGTTGACCAGGATCAGATCGGGATCGGCGGTGCGCGCCAGTTCGGCGAGCCGGTGATGGTTGGCCTCAACCATTTTCCGGTCCCGCGCGACGAAGCGTTCCATGGCGGTCAGAGCCCTGGGCGTGGCGCCGGGGCCGCCGATCTGAGCGTGGTGGTAGAAGGCATCTCCGGCATGGAGGACCCAGCGGCCACCGGTATCGACGGCTATGGCGGCGTGTCCGCGTGAGTGCCCGGGCAGGTCGATCAGCATGAATCCCGGTGCCACATCGGTGAGTTCGATGGCCGCGGCGAATCCGCGCCAGGCGTCGCCCGCGCCGGGAGTGTGTTCGACGAATATCGGCTCGTGTGCGCGTTGGCCGGACAGGTACCTGCCCCGTTCGGCGAGCCCGTGCGGGTGGCGGGCCGCGGCGTGTTCGGCGGCGGTGAGATGCACTCGGGCCCAGGGGAAATCGGCCAGTCTGCCGGTGTGGTCGGCATCGAGGTGGGTGAGCACGATGTGGCGGACATCGCCGGGGTCGTAGCCGAGTCGCCGGACCTGGGTGATGGCGGCCTCGGCGGGGTCGAAGGCCGGGCGTACGTAGAACCGCGCGGGACCGAATCGGGCGGCGGGGTCCACGGCGTCCCGCAAGCCGAGTCCACTGTCGACCAGGACCAGACAGTCCGGGGTCTCGACCAGCAGGACATGGCAGACGAGCCCGCCGGGAGTGGCCCAGGGACGCATGGTTCCGCAGTTCAGATGGTGGATCTTCACCGGGTGAGCCGCGGATCCGGTCGGCCGCCGGTCATGGCGAGCGCCCCGGCGACGGCCCGTCCGAGGGTGAGCAGGTCGGCGGGGTTCTTCTTGTCCAGTCCGCCCAGGAGCTGGCGGAGGATGGTGAGCTGGTCGAAGTAGATGCGTTCGGTGATCAGGTTCTCGTCGGCGTCGAAGACGAAGTAGGCGGTCATCCGGGTGCGGTGGGCCGAGCCGGTGGGCGGGATCCTGCCGAGGGGTCCGCGGTGGGTTCCGGTCAGCCAGAACTCGACGATCACGGCGTCGTGCGCGTGCCGGATGGCGATGATCTCGTGATCCTGGTCGGGGAACGCGACTCGGGTGTCGTGGTAGTACCCGCGCACCTCGTCGTCTCCGTCGTGAACGGTCATCGAGGCGATGAGCTCGTAGTGCGGGTGCGGGAAGGTCGACAGCGTGGCGTCCCAGTCCTGGCGCACCTCGTCGTGGAAGTGGTCCAGGACAAGCGCTTCCCGGGCGCGGAGAACGTCTTCGGGCGGCAGGGTGAATCGGGACATGGACGGACTCCTTGATCCACGGCGTGGGTTTATTGCTCGAAGTTATACCCACGGTGTGGATTTATACAAGGGTGTCCGGCATGATGGGCCGTATGACCACGCCCATCCGTCGCGGCCGCCCGCCCAAAGGCGAAAGTCGGCTCTCCCGTGAGGCGATCGTGCGGGCCACCCTGCAAGCCATCGCCGCCGACGGCATCGCCGCGATCAGCATGCGCACTGTCGGCCGGGCGCTCGGAGTGGATGCCAAGAGTCTCTACAACCACGTCGACGGCAAGGACGGACTGCTCGATGCCGTCACCGAATATCTCTTGGGCGCAATCGATCTACCGGCTCGATCCGGTGACTTCCGAGCCGATCTGCTGGGCATCGCCCGGGCTTTCCGCGCCCGCGCCCTGGCCCATCCCGAGGTGGCCGCTCTCGTCCTGACACGTCAACTCGCCTCCTTCGAGGCCCTCGCCCCCATCGAGGCGGTGCTGACCATCCTGCGCGACGCCGGTTGCGCCCCAGCGGAATCCGTCCACCTCCTGCGCGCCTTCCTGGCCACCCTGATCGGTACCCTGCTGCGCGAGGTGAACGCCGGCCCGACCTACGGGACCGCCGATATCGACGCCATCGCCCACCGCCGCTCCGTCCTCGAATCCAGCGGACTCCCCGCGGTCGCCGCCGCCGCTCCCCACCTGGCCCGGTTCGACCGCGACACCGAATTCGACTTCGCCATGACCCTGGCCCTCGACGCGCTCACCGCGCGCCTGCAACGGCGGCCGGGGCCGCCACCGGCGACTGGTGGCGACCCCGGACTCGTGCGCGCCTAGTTGGCGAGCAGTCCCTTGGCGACGTGGGTCACCTGGATCTCGTTGCTGCCCGCGTAGATCATGAGCGACTTGGCGTCGCGGGCCAGCTGTTCCACGTGGTATTCGGACATGTAGCCGTTGCCGCCGAAGAGCTGGACGGCGTCCATGGCGACCTCGGTGGCGATCTCGGAGCAGTACAGCTTCATGGCCGACGCCTCGGCCAGGGTGGGCGGCTTGCCCGCGCGCGAGCGTTCCAGCGCGTTGAACACCATGTTCTGCACGTTGATCCGCGCCACCTCCATCTTGGCGAGCTTGAGCTGCACCAGCTGGAAGCGGCCGATCTCCTGACCCCACAGCTTGCGGGTCTTGGCGTAATCCACACAGAGCCGGTGGCATTCGTTGACGATGCCCAGCGCCATGAAGGCCACCCCGATGCGTTCGGCGGTGAAACTCGAACGGGCGCTTTCACGTCCGTCGCCGCCCTCGTGCTGTTCGGTCTCGCCGAGCAGCCGGTCGCGGCCCAATCGCACATTGTCGAAGAACAATTCGCCGGTGGGAGAGGCGTGCAGGCCCATCTTCTTGAACGGCTTGCCCTGGGTGAAGCCTTCCATGCCCTTGTCGAGCACGAAGGTCAGCACCTTGCGGTCGCGCTTGTCGACGCCGTCGCCCTCGTCGAGCTTGGCGTAGACGACCAGCGTGTCGGCATACGGGCCGTTGGTGATGAAGGTCTTCTGGCCGTTGAGGATGTAGTCCTCGCCGTCGCGGCGGACGTAGGTCTTCATCCCGCCGAAGGCGTCCGAGCCCGAATCCGGTTCGGTGATCGCCCATGCCGCGACCTTCTTCATGGTCACGATGTCGGCCAGCCAGCGTTCCTTCTGCGCCAGCGTGCCGCGCGAGAGGATGGTCGTGGCCCCGAGGCCGATGCTCACCCCCATGGCGGTGACCAGGCCCATGCACACCCCGGACAGTTCGCTGACCAGCACCGCCATCAGCGATTCCTGGCCGGAGAACGGGCCGCCGTCACCGGCGGACTTCGTCTTCTTCTCCGGCAGCGGCTCGCCCGCGGCGATGGCCTCCTCCCGCTTGCGTTGCCTGGCAAGCAGTTTGGCGACCGTCTCCGCGCCGAGCGCGTCGATGCCGAACTCGGTGAACAGCTTCCGGATGATCGGGTAGGGCAGCATCTCACCGCTGTCGAGGGCGTCCAGATGGGGGCGCACCTCCTTGTCGATGAAGCTCCGCACCGCGCCGCGGATCAGCTCGTCGGTCTCGGACCATTCGAACATCGTTGTCCGCCTTTCTGATTACGGCAGCCGGCCGGCGATATCGTCGATGGACCACGGGCCTTCGGTCTCGATGGTCTTCACGTCGTGCCACCCCGCCAGTTCGGAGATCGCGCCGCCCTGCACCGCGAACACCTTGCCGGTGATCGGGCACTTCTCCGTGGCAAGATACGCCACCAGCGGGGAGATATTGGCCGGACTGAAGGCATCGAACTCGCCTTCCTCCAGGCCGGCCTGCTGCGCGGCCATCATCTCGCCCATGCCCGGCGTGGCCAGGGTGAGCCGGGTGCGGGCGATGGGCGCGATGGCGTTCACGCGCACGCCGTAGCGGGCCAGCTCGTCGGCGGCCACCAGGGTGAGCGCGGCGATGGCGGCCTTGGCCGCGCCGTAATTCGCCTGTCCGGCATTGGGAACCGTGGTGCCCGAGGCCGACGCGGTATTGATCACCGCGGCCACCGGCTGATTCCCGGCCTTGGACTGGTCCTTCCAGTACGCGGCCGCGTGCCGCAGCACCGCCGCGTGCCCCTTGAGGTGCACGGCGATGACCGCGTCCCACTGGTTCTCGTCCATGCCCGCGATGAACGCGTCGCGCAGGATGCCCGCGTTGTTCACCACGACGTCGAGGCGTCCGAACTCCGAAACCGCCTGATCCACCAGGTTTTTCGCGCCCTGCCAGTCGGCCACGCTGTCGGTGTTCGCGATCGCCCGCCCCCCTGCGGCGATGATCTCGTTCACCACCTCGTGCGCGGGTCCGGTGTCCGTGCCCTCACCGGCATTGCTGCCGCCGAGGTCGTTGACCACGACCGCCGCGCCCTCCCGGGCGAACAGCAGCGCGTGCTCGCGGCCGATCCCCCGACCGGCCCCGGTGATAATGGCGACCCGTCCGTCGAGTGCACCCATGAATGTCTCCTAGTTGTCGGAAATTTCGGCGAGGCCGTCGCTCAGTACGGTGTCGTCACCGCGAACAGTGCGGAAGGCATAGGTGGTGACCCCGTCGGCGTTGCCGACCTTCCAGATCTGGGTCTCGAGGTCGTCGCCGGGGAACACCATCTTGGAGAAGCGCACCGCATACCGTTGCAGCCGAGCCACATCCGAGCCCGCCACCTGGCCGAGCACACCCCACGAGGACATCGCCATCGTGCACAGCCCGTGCGCGATGATGCCGGGCAGTCCGGCGTCCTTGGCGACCTGGTCGTCGAGGTGCAGCGGCACCGGGTCGCCCGAGGCGGGGGAGTACCGGTACGTCTGGTCGGCGTCGACGTGCGCGGACGCCGTCGCCAGCGGCTCCCGCTCCAGCAGCGCCGGATCGAACCGGTGCGCCGGGGCGCGGTCACCGACCTGCTCGCCCGCGTCGACATTGCGGAAGAACGCGGTCAGGTACTGCTCGTTGACGAGTTCACCGTCCTCGGAACGACATTCGATGAGGATGGTGATGGTCGAGCCGTTGTCCTTGCCCTCGTAGCCGATGGCCTTGGCCCGGGAGGCCAGCTTGTCGCCGGGCCGGATGGGCCGGTGGAAGTGGAAGTCCTGCTCCCCGTGGACGACCCGCCCGAAGATGTCCATCGGGGCCACGCCGATCACCGGCACCATCATGGCGTCGAAGACCGGCACGATGGCGAAGATCGGCGGTGCGACATTGCCTTTCACGTGCGCGGGGATGGGGTCGTTGGTGGCCGCCGCGTAGGCGGCGATGCGCTCGCGAGTGACCTCGAACGGTTCCTCGTCGGACCAGGTGCCCAATCCGGACTTGTCGAACTCGACTGCTGTCGAGGCCATGTCAGACCGCCGTGGCGAGAGCGTCGAGCGCGGCGAGAGTTTTGTCCAGTTGAGTGAGGCCATCCTTCTCCACCGCCTTACCCAGTGCCCCCTTGATCAGCGCACCCTCGAAATCGCCGGACACCGAGAACCTGCTGCCCTCGCCCTCGGCGAGGATGTCGAAGGAGAACTGCACCTTCACACCGGCCATGCCGGTGCCGCTGAGCACCAACCGGTTCGGAGTCTCGACGCTCTCGACCACCCACTCGATCTTGTTGGCCATGCCCAGCATCATGATCTTGGCGGTCAGCTTCGCGCCCGGTGCGAGCACGGCGGGCGGCTCCTCCATCCAGCGCTCGTGGATGGAGAACCACTTGTCCCAGGTCTGCGGGTCGGAGACGACCGCCCACAAGCCGTCAGGGGTCGCGTTGAGGTCTTTGGAAGCTTCGATGTGTCCCATTTGATTACCTCTTGTAATTCCCGCGATCCCGGCGTCGCCGGGATCGCGGATCGGGGTGGAAGGGGGAGGGTGGTCAGCGGTCGGCGCGCTGGTAGGCGGTCACGACGGCCGCGCCGCCGAGCCCGATGTTGTGCTGCAGGGCGGCGGTGACGTTGTCGACCTGCCGCTTGTCGGCGGTGCCGCGCAGCTGCCAGGTGAGCTCGCTGCACTGCGCCAAACCCGTTGCGCCCAAAGGGTGTCCCTTGGAGATGAGACCGCCGGAGGGGTTCACGACCCACTTGCCGCCGTAGGTGGTGGCGCCGGAGTCGATGAGGTGTCCCGCCTCGCCCTCCTTCGCCAGTCCGAGCGCCTCGTAGAGCAGCAGCTCGTTGGCGGAGAAGCAGTCGTGCAGCTCGATGACCTGGAAGTCCTCGGGGCCGAGTCCGGCCTGCGCGTACACCTTCTCCGCGGCTTGGACATTCATGTCGTAGCCGATGAGGTTCTTGGCGCTGCCGTCGAAGGTGGACTGGAAGTCGGTGGTCATGGCCTGGCCGACGATCTCCACCGCCTGCCTCGACAGGTCGTGGCGGTCCACGAACTCCTCGGAGGCGAGGACGACCGCGCCGGAGCCGTCGGAGGTGGGCGAGCACTGCAGCTTGGTGAGCGGGTCGTAGATCATGCGCGAGCCCAGGATGTCGTCGAGTGAATACTCGTCCTGGAACTGTGAATACGGGTTGTTCACCGAGTGCTTGTGGTTCTTGTACCCGATCTTGGCGAAGTGCTCGGCGGTGGTGCCGTACTTCTTCATGTGCTCGCGTCCGGCCGCGCCGAACATCCACGGGGCCACCGGGAACAGCACCTCGGAGATCTCCGCGAGCGCCATGATGTGGCGCGCCATGGGCTGTTCGCGGTCGTCCCAGGTGGAGCCGAGCGAGCCGGGCTGCATCTTCTCGAAACCCAGCGCCAGCGTGCAGTCGGCCAGCCCGCCCCGAATCGACTGTGCCGCAAGGTAGAGCGCGGTCGAGCCGGTCGAGCAGTTGTTGTTGACATTGACCACCGGGATGCCGGTCAAGCCGAGTTCGTAGACGGCGCGCTGGCCGGAGGTGGACTCACCGTAGACGTAGCCGACGTAAGCCTGCTCGATCTCGCGATAGTCGATCCCGGCATCAGCGAGGGCCTTGGTCCCCGATTCCCGGGCCATGTCCGGGTAGTCCCAGGCACTGCCGTCTTCGTTCTTGCGCCGCCCCGGCTTCTCGAACTTCGTCATGCCGACGCCGACGACAAAAACGCGGTTCGCGGAGCGACCCGATGCGGGGTGGGGGTGGGGCGACGGGTGGGCCTTGTTCGTCATCGAACTCCTCACATAGGGGTGCAGAAACAAACATACAAAGCTGTATGTAAGTCGGCAAGAGGGTGCGAGGAATCCCGGCAGGAGTTACAAGATCAAGAGGTCAGCTTGGTGCAGCGGCACATACAGCCGCGCCGGTATCAGTCGTTGACGTGGAGGTTCGGCATGCCCGCGTCGGCAGCCAGGCGTAGCTGCGCGGATGCTCGCAGCCAGCGGCGGTGGGCGCGCTCGGGGTCGGGAGAGATGAAGTTGGTCATCAGGATTCCGCGCAGGGTGTCCATGGCGGTGTACGCGAAGTCGCGAACATTCTTGCGGTACAGCTCGTTCGGCACCAGCTGCGCCACCGCGAGCAGGACCGCGTTGTTCACGAACGGCTCGACCTTCGCCACCTCGGCGGCCAGCGTCGTATCCGTCCGGCTGGCCACCCACAGCTCCAGGGCCGCGATGAACAGCGGGCCCTGATGCAGCTCCCAGAGGAATTCCAGCGCGGTGCCCAGCGGATCATCGCCCGCGCGTACGCGATTGAGCTCCTTCATGGCCGCCTCGGTGCGCCGCTGCGCCAGATGGCTCACCGCCGCCACCACCAGATCGGTCTTGGAGCCGAAATGGTGCACCTGCGCACCCCTGGTTACCCCCGCGCGCTCGGCGACCCGCGGCGTGGTGGTCCCGGCGTACCCGTACTCGACGAGGCATTCGATGGTGGCGTCCAGCAGTCGCGTGCGCGTCTCGCTGCTGCGCTGCTCCTGGGTGCGACGCGGCTGTTTCGAGACGGCTGGGCTGGTCATACCGGGATCTTACACTTACATACAACTGTGTATGTTCGCGCCCGGATTGCGGACCGGACCTCGGCCCGGTCGTCAATCGCGAAGTGGTTCGGGCTCGGATTCGCGGCCCGAAGAATGGACTCGGGGTTCGGCGCCTCCGGGAAAAGCGGCAGTGCGGGCCGAGGTGTACTCGGCTTGGACCTTGTAGTACCGGTCGTCGGGACCGTAGGCGGTGTAGAAGGTGAAGGCGCGCGAGCCGGTTCCCGCATAGGGTGCGCCGGAGACGAATCGGTCCAGCACCGGATCGAGATGCTTCGGGAAGGTCTCGGCATCGAAGCGTGCGGGCAGGCAGATGCGTCGCATCCGCGGCGAAGTCCAGGAGAAGGTGCGGTACAGGTTGAATGTCTGTGCGAGCAGCGCCAATTCGGTGTCGGTGGCCGCGACGAAGTCCAGATCCGCCAGCATCGTGCCGATCTCGGCGGCGGTGAGAGTGCCCGGGGTGAAGACCCGGGAGTAGAGATTCATGGTCCGGCTGGCGAAATCCAAGGCCATGATGCCGATCTGGCCGCCGTAGCGGTTCAGGTGTGCCGCATGGTCGCGCGCCGCCTGCGGAATACCGGGAAATTCGAGTACCCGATCCACCTCGAGGAGTTCCGGGAACATGAGCCAGATCTTCTCGACTCCGGTGGTGACCCCGACGTCGACGCCGTACAGCGCGGGCACGGCCGCGGGAACCTCGACCAGCAACTCCTCCATCGGATGCCCGGTGAACTCGAGCAGCCCGGACTTGCGCAGCGGCGTGACCGGATCGGCGCCCGGACCCGAATTCATCAACCGGACGTTCACCTGCCGCCGCGCCGGTGGATGCGTGGTCGTGCGGACCCCGAGTACCGAAGTGGTCCACAGCGGTTCGAGTTCCTCGAGCACCGGATCCACCACCGCCGGGTCGTACCCGACCTCGGCGAGACGCGCGAACTCGCGCAGGTCCCGCCGAATCCGATCGAGCGTCACCACGCCGGGCGTGTCCACGGTCAGGGCTTGCGGCCGAGGGCGGCCGAGATGAGCTGTTCCCACACGCTCAGCTCGTGGTGGTCGCCGCCGATGCGGGAGACGCCCTCGGCGGTGGGCTCGGGACGCCACAGGGAGCAGGGGACCAGGCCGGGTTCGAGGATCTCCAGATCGCCGAAGAGCGACAGGATTTCCTCGTCGGTGCGCCAGCGGCCGCGGCCGAAGGTGGATTGGAGCTTCGCCTCGGCGGTGCGGGTCTCCTCGTTGAAGCCGGAGCGGAAGTGTGAGATGTAGATCATGCTGCCGGAAGGGATCTGGTCGGCCCAGTAGCGGACCACCTGCTCGGGCTTCTCGTCATTGTTGAGGTGATGCAGGATGGCGCTGAAGATGACGGCCACCGGCCGGGTGAAGTCGATGAGGCGCTCGACCTCCGGGTGGTGGCGGATGGCCTCGGAATCGCGCAGATCGGCCTGGATCACCGTGGTGAACTCGTCGACCTCCAGCAGCGCGCGGCCGTGGGCCAGCACGATCGGGTCGTTGTCGACGTAGACGACGTGCGGGTTGGTGAGGTGGCGCTGCGCGACCTGGTGCACATTGTCGGCGGTGGGCAGGCCGCTGCCGATGTCGATGAACTGGTCGACGCCCGCGCGGGCGATCTCGCCGACGGCGCGGACGAGGCAATTGCGGTTGGCGAAGGCGATATCCACCGACCCCGGCAGGTCCTTGATGAAGAAGTCCCCGACCTCGCGGTCGACGGCGTAGTTGTCCTTGCCGCCCAGGAGATAGTCGTACACGCGGGCAATGCTCGGCTTCTCCGACTGCGATTGATCCGTCATCTTCTTTCCCCTGTCCGAGGGACTCCGTTGTGTCAGTAATCCTATGTAAGGGAACGTCTTCCGGCGCGCTGTTCGCGGTAACGCCCGGTATGCCGGGAACCGGGAGTGATTCGGAGCGGCGCGGGGATCCGGATGACCCGTCCGGTGTGCCGGATATTTGCCATTAGCGAGTCCGTGCGAGGATCCAGACATGACCTCGCTGGTGGATCTGCTCCCTTCCGAAGCGATCGATCTGCATGGTCACGCCGACGACTGGCGTGCGGCCCTTCGCGCCGCCGGTGATTTGCTGGTAGCTACGGGCGTGACCACTCCCGAGTACACCGCGGAGATGATCGGCAATGTCGAGGAGAACGGGCCCTACATTGTCATCGCTCCTGGATTCGCCTTCGCCCACGCCCGGCCGTCACCCGCGGTGAACCGGACGGGCATGTCGTGGGTGCGGCTCGACAAGCCGGTCGACTTCGGCAGCCCCAACGATCCCGTCGACCTGGTGGTCGGGCTGGCCGCCGCCGACTCGGGGGTGCACACCGACGCCATGGCCGCGCTCGCCAAGGTGCTGCTGGAGCCGGGCGCGGAGCAACTCCTGCGCACGGTGGAGACGCCGCGTCAGCTGCGGGCGCTGCTGCTGGACGAGGCGGCGATCGCGGGCGGTTCGACCGGAAAGGCCACCGCCGCAAAGGCCGTCGCCGCGCCCGCCGCCGGCAAGCCCCACTCCGGACCGATGAAGATCCTCACCGTCTGCGGCAACGGCGTCGGCACCAGCCTGTTCCTGAAGAGCACCCTGGAGTCGGTGCTCGACCGCTGGCACTGGACGCCCTACCTCACCGTCGAGGCCACCGACACCATCTCCGCCAAGGGCAAGGCGTCCGAGGCGGTGGCCGTGCTCACCTCCGGGGAGATCGCCAAAACCCTTGGCGACCTGGGTATTCCGGTTCGAGTGATCGAAAACTTCACCAGCGCCGCCGAAGTCGATCGGGCGATGCGCGAACTCTTCGACGTCTAGGAAGGCGCGCAGATGAATGTCGTTCTGGCCATCGCCCAATTCGTCGTCAACGAAATCCTCAGCCAGCCCGCCTATCTGATCGGCATCATCACCGCCGTCGGCCTGATCGCGCTGCGCAAGCCGGCGGGGCAGGTGGCGGGCAGCGCCATCAAGGCGACCCTCGGCTTCCTGCTCATCGGCGCGGGCGCGGGCCTGGTGGTGGAATCGCTGAAACCGCTGGGCACCATGATCCAGGGCGCGCTCGGCGCGCACGGCGTCATCCCCACCAACGAGGCCATCGTGGCCATCGCACAGCAGGAATACGGCGCGCGGGTGACCTGGCTGATGATCCTCGGCTTCGGAATCAGCCTGGTGCTGGCCAGGTTCACGCCGCTGCGCTACGTCTTCCTGACCGGGCACCACATGCTGTTCATGGCCACCCTGCTGACCATGGTGCTGGCGGTGGCGGGGCTGTCCACACCGGTCGTCGTGGTCGCGGGCGGCATCCTGCTGGGCATCGTCATGGTGTCGTTCCCGGCGCTGGCGCAGTCTTGGACGCGGCGGGTGACCGGCGGCGACGAGGTGGCCATCGGGCATTTCGGCACCGCGGGCTATATCGCGGCGGGCGCGACCGGTCAGCTGGTCGGCAAGCGCAGCCGCAGCACCGAGGAGATGGATCTGCCGGAAGGGCTGCGCTTCCTGCGGGATTCGATGGTGGCGACCGCGCTGTCGATGGTGCTGCTGTACCTGGCGCTGGCGCTGGCCTACCTGGCGCGGGTCGGGCAGGACACGGCCTTCCGGGCCTTCGACGGCGGCGCCACCAATATCGGCAACTATCTGATGAAAGGCGTCGGACAGGGCCTCGCGTTCGGAATCGCCGTGGCCGTCATCCTCTTCGGTGTCCGCACCATCCTCGGCGAGCTGGTGCCCGCGTTCCAGGGCATCGCGGAAAAGGTTGTGCCGGGTGCGATTCCGGCGCTGGACGCCCCGATCGTCTTCCCCTACGCCCAGAACGCCGTGCTGCTCGGCTTCCTCAGCAGCTTCGTCGGCGGACTCGTCAGCCTGGGCCTGCTGAGCTGGATCTTCGACCCGATCTTCGGCTGGGCGCTGGTGCTGCCGGGCCTGGTGCCGCACTTCTTCACCGGCGGCGCGGCGGGCGTGTACGGCAATGCCACCGGCGGCCGTCGCGGCGCGGTGCTCGGCGCGTTCGTCAACGGCTGCCTCATCACCTTCCTGCCCGCGATCCTGCTGCAGGTGCTGGGGCCCTTCGGCTCGGAGAACACCACCTTCGGCGACGCCGACTTCGGCTGGTTCGGCACGGCCATCGGCACCGCGGCCAAGCTCGGCGGCTGGGGCGCGGTCGTCGCCTCGCTGGCCATCGGCGTGGTGATCCTGTCGATCGCGATCCTGGTGCAGACCAAAGTCGTTGCCGCCGGCTGGGATCCGGGCGCGGCCCGCGACCGCGCCCTCGGCATCACCCGCACCGAGGCGGTCACCGAAGCCGCGGCGCGCCCGGACACGAGGGAATTCCCCAAGATTCCGGTCCCGTCCGGAGCCCCTACCCCGCCGCCTCCGCTCACCTGAGGCTTTCCATGGGAGAAGAGGGAGCGTTGTTCACACGCCCCTGTTCGCCTCAGGGGTTTCGGGGGCTAGCCCCTGAGAGCTACGAGAGTTGTTCACACCGCTCGCAGGCGGGTGCGGGAGGCGTAGACGTGTTCGGCGATCAAGGTCGCGATGCGGTCGGGGGCCTCCAGCATCGGCACGTGGCCGACATCGTGCACCAGGATGCGGTCCGCGGATTCCGGGAGTTCCTCCAGGAAGCGGCGGGCGTAGGCCCGGTTCGGGATGACCCGGTCGTGCTCGCACATGAGCAGGCGTACGGGCGTTCTCATCGTGGACAGGTCCTCGAGCGCCGGGAAGCGCAGACCGCTGACCAGCATCGGCAGCATGGCCGTGCAGTGCATGGCCGACGAGATCGCCGCTTCGATGCCGTGCCGCGGCACCGCGGAGATGTTCTTGCTGAGCACCATCGCGACCGCCTGGCGGGCCAGGCCGCTGAAGGCGATCGACCGCGGCAGCCGTTTGCCGATCTCCACGAACGGCACCAGCGACAAGAACTTCAATCCCACGCGAAGCTGCAGCATGGAGGGTGTTTGCCAGCCTCCGGCCGGGGCGATAGCGGTGAGGGTGCGGGCCCGGCCGCGGCGCGCCAGTTCGAAGCCGACCCAGCCGCCGAGCGAATTGCCCGCGATATGGCAGGTGCGCCAGCCCATCTCGTCGAGCTGGTCTTCGATCCGGTCGGCAAGGGCACTGATATCGAGATACCAGCCGTCGAAATCCGGTCCGCCCCAATGCCCGGCGAAGGCCGGAGCGAACACTTCGCAATGGCCCGCCATCCGTTGCGCGACCTGCTCCCAGCAATGCGGGGACATCATGAATCCGTGCAACAGGAGCAGTGGTTCACCGGAGCCGGTGTGGAGCGCGCGGATGGGCGCGGGCGGGGCGGTGGGCTTGGTGGTGCCTGACGTCATCGTCGTCACCCCTTCCTGGACCTCGATGTCCGTGAAGAGAGTCGGTAAGCCGCATTGTACGGTCGTGAAGTGGCGAAAATCATCAGTACGTGCAACGTGAACGGAGTGCGTGCCGCGTCGGGCAAGGGACTGCTCGAGTGGCTGGCCGCTACCGAGGCCGATATCGTCTGCCTGCAGGAGACTCGGGCGACCGATGAGCAAACGCGTAGCGCGCTAGCGCCCGCGCTGGACGCCGGCTGGTTCCTCAGCCATGCCGAGCCCGGCCTCAAGGGCCGGGCGGGCGTGGCCATCCTGTCCCGGAAAGAACCCGACGCCGTGCGCGTCGGCGTCGGCCTGCTCGCGGACGGAACCTGGACTCCCGTCGAGGAATTCGCCACCCTGGGCCGCTATATCGAGGCCGACTTCGACGACCTCACCATCGCCAGTGTCTATGTCCACACCGGCGAGGCCGACACCCCGATGCAGGACGAGAAGTACCGCTTCCTCGATGCCATCGGCGCGCGCATGCTCGCCCACCCCGGCGAGTTCGTGATCATGGGCGACTGGAATATCGGCCACACCGAACTCGACATCAAGAACTGGAAGGGCAACGTCAAGAACGCGGGCTTCCTGCCGGACGAACGCGCCTGGGTGTCGTCGATGATCGCGGCGGGCTACCGCGATGTGGTGCGTGACCTGCACCCCGGTGTGCCCGGCCCGTACTCCTGGCACTCCTACCGCGGCCGCGCCTTCGACAATGACGCCGGTTGGCGCATCGACTATCAGCTGGCCCGCGGCGATATCGCGGCCCGCGCCAAGCAGGCGGTCGTGGAGAAGGCCGCCACCTACGCCGAGCGCTGGTCCGACCACGCGCCGGTGACGGTGCAGTACCGATGACCCTGTCCAAGAAGACCCGCGCCTGGCTGACGCTGGGCGCGGCGGTGCTGGTGCTGCTCATCGCTTTCGTCGCCACCAAAGCCAACGACCATCGGGACGGCAACAGCGCCAAGGCCGTTGCCACCTCCTCGGTCAAGGTCACCGCGAAGCCCGGACCCGGCGGGGCGGCGCAGCAGTCCGCGCCGCCGTCGAAGGTGGCCGGGGTGCCCGACCAGGCCTACAAGACGCTGGTCGAGATCGATGCCGGGCGCTGGCCGGGGTCGGCCAATTCGCCGGGCACGCACGGCGGCGACACCTGGAACAATCGCGATGGCAGCCTGCCGCGCAAGGATTCGTCGGGCAAGGCCATCAGCTATCAGGAATGGGACGTGAATCCCAAGCAGCCCGGGCAGACCCGCGATGCCGAGCGCATCATCACCGGAAGCGACGGGTCCGCGTATTACACGGGCGACCACTACAAAACCTTCACGAGGATGCGCTGAGATGACCGAGCCGATGCCGCTGTCGCAGTTCCTCTCCGCCCCGGCCGACGATGTCACCCAGCGCCGGGCCGACGTCCCGGTGCTGGGTGTGCTGCCCATCGGCGCGGCCGAATTCTCCGGCGTCCGTTACCGGATTCCGGAGGGCTATCTCTCCCGCGAGGTGCGCGGGCGCAAGATGCGTACGGTCGCCGAGCTTTTCGACGAGTTCGCGGCCGCGTTCCAATTCCCCTACTACTTCGGGGAGAACAAGGACGCCTTCGACGAATGCCTGCGGGACCTCGATGAATTCGTCGAGGCGGCAATGGGTTACGTGGTGGTCGTGCGCAATGCGGCGCTCATGCTCGATCGGGAGCCGGGGGAGCGGGCCTGGTTCGCCGAGGCCATGACCGATGCCGCGGCGAGCTGGGACAAGCGCGGCATCCCCTTCCGGGTGGTGTTGCAGGACGCCACCCCGCCCGGATTGCCGGTCGTACCCCTCACTTTGGACCCCGAAACGCGGAAGATGTGATTCACCGGAGTTTCTCCAGCAGTTAACCTGCGGTCGAACCAACATGTCACAGACACTGCAAAGGTCTCGCTATGCGTAAACGAAGCAGGGCGGCCGCCGCGTTCGCCGCGTTGGTCGCGCTGAGCGCCTCCGCGTGCTCGTCGTCGTCCGACAAGGCCGGTGCGGATGCCGACACCACGACCCCGATCAAGCACGTGGTGGTGATCTTCCAGGAGAACGTCTCCTTCGATCACTACTTCGGCACCTACCCGAACGCGGCCAACACCGACGGCACCAAGTTCACCGCCGCGGCGAACACGCCGAAGGTGGACGGCCTCACGCCGGACCTGCTCACCAAGAACCCGAACAAGGCCCAGCCCGTGCGCCTCGGCGGCCCGGATCAGCAGATCACCTGCGACCAGGACCACGAGTACAAGGACGAGCAGCTCGCCCTCAACGGCGGCAAGATGGACCAGTTCGTCGAGCACACCAACGTGTCGGAGGGCAAGTCCTGCAAGCCGCCGACCTACGGCCCGCAGGGCCTGGTGATGGGCTACTACGACGGCAATTCGGTGACCGCGATGTGGAACTACGCGCAGCACTACGCCATGAGCGACAACTCGTGGACCAGCACGTTCGGCCCGTCCGCGGTCGGTGCGCTGAACCTGGTCGCGGGCCAGACCCACGGTGTGACAAAGCAGTTCATGCCCGCGGGCAAGCCGTTCCCGTCCGACAACGTGGTCGACAACACCCTGATCAACGACGCGCAGCCGTATGGCGACGACTGCTCCGACCGTGACCAGGTGCAGATGAGCGGCCAGAACATCGGTGACCTGCTGAACAAGAAGAACATCAGCTGGGGCTGGTTCGAGGGCGGTTTCAAGCCGACCGACACCAAGGACGGCAAGGCTGTCTGCGGCGCCACCCACAATGTCGGAGTCGCGCTCGGTGGCACCGGCAAGACCGGTGACAAGGCGTGGTCGACCAAGGGCGACTACATCCCGCACCACGAGCCGTTCCAGTACTACCCGTCGACGGCCAACCCGCACCACCTGCCGCCGACCTCGGTCGACAAGATCGGTCACGACGATCAGGCCAATCACCAGTACGACCTGAGCGACTTCTGGGCCGCCGCGGACAAGGGCAACATGCCCGCCGTCAGCTACCTCAAGGCCGCGGGCTACCAGGACGGCCACGCCGCCTACTCGGACCCGCTGGACGAGCAGCAGTTCCTCGTGGAGACCATGAACCACCTGCAGAAACTGCCGGAGTGGAAGGACACCGCGGTCGTCATCGCCTACGACGACTCCGACGGCTGGTACGACCACGTGGCCCCGAAGCTGGTCATGAACTCCGCCTCCGAGCAGGACGGCTACAGCGGTCCCGGCGCCTGCGGTGACGCCAAGGCGAATCCGGCCAAGTACCAGGGTCGTTGCGGCTACGGCCAGCGCGTGCCGCTGCTGGTCGTCTCGCCCTACGCCAAGGCCAACTTCGTCGACCACGGCGTGACCGATCAGGCTTCGGTGCTGAAGTTCATCGAGGACAACTGGAAGACCGGCCGTATCGGCGACGACTCCTTCGACGAGAAGGCCGGCACCCTGGACGCCATGTTCGACTTCAAGGCGACCGCGCAGCCCGCGCTGCAGCTCGACCCGAAGACCGGCGCCGCGAGCTGATTCCGTTTCACGAGCCGCCCGGCCTTTCTTCGGAAAGGCCGGGCGGTTTTGTATTTGAGAGAGGCCGCTTACCCCTATAGTCGGCGACAGTGTGTCAAGTGAGTGGGGTAGGCGTTGATCGATCGTCGAAAAGTGTTGCGGGACGCGGCGATTCTCATCGCGGCGGGCGCCGCGGCGGCCTGCGCGGCACCGCGGGCGGCGGTGCGGACCGCGGCCTCGGGGACCATCGCCTGGGAGCATCCGGTCGACGGCGGCATCCGGGGAGTGCGGTACGGGACCGGCACGGTCATGGTCGAAACCGACGCGGGGCTGACCGGGTTGGAAGGCAGAACCGGGCGCGAACTGTGGCGGCTGCCGATCGCGACCCCGGGAATCGGCCGTCGGTCCTGCACCTGGGACCACGCCTTCGTGGTCTGCGGGACCGAACCCGACGCACCCGTGCAGCGCGCCGTGGCGGTGGATTCGGTGTCGGGGGAACGGAAGTGGGTCTTCGACGCACCCGAGGGCGTCACCCTCGCCGGTGTGTTCGGAGTCCGGGACGGGGTGCTGTACGCGGTCGCGTCCGGTCCCGGCAACGGCACGCGGGAAGCGTGGGCCGTGGACACGCGGACCAGAACCGTGCGATGGCAGGTGCCCTGCGACGCGGAGGGACTGTACGTTCCCGACGCCGGATCGCTCGTCTACAGCCAGAGTCCCGGCAGCGGCGGCGATCTCACGGCCCTCGATGCCGGGACCGGCGCCACCGTCTGGTCCCGCGCCGGTGATTCGAGCGTGTCCGCCACCACCATCGAATCCGGACTGGTCGGCGGAGCCGTGCTGGCCACCGACGGAGCGCACGTCATCTCCGGCCTGGACCCGAACACCGGTGCGGCCCTGTGGAACACGCCCGCCCTGAGCTATCCGGCCGACACCCTGTTCGGCGCGGGCGACACCTACTACCTGTGTGACGGCTCGAAGCTGCACGCCATGCGCCCCGGCGGGGACGTCGCGCCGCTGTGGAGTCTCACCGTGTCCGACCGGGACAAAGAGTTCAAAGCGGGCGGTTATGCGGTGACCGGTGCGGTCTACCTACTGGCCGCCGGAGCCCTGCGCGCCATCGACCCGCACACCAGCAAGGTCCGCTGGATGCGGGCGATTCCGGACGTGGACGGCGCCACGGTGCCCTTCGCCGTGGGCGACACCCACTGCTATGTCGAATCCGGTGACGGCGCCGCGCTGCTCGCCGTGGAACGCTGAGACGCCCCGATCTCCCGGGCCAGATCCTCGCCCAGCAGCACGAAGACGTCGGTGGTGGCGTCGATGAGTTCGTCGCGGGTCATGGGCAGGTCGCCCTGCAGCCACGCGGTGAGGGTCTGCACCAGTCCGCCGACCAGATAGGTTGCGCGGAAACCGATCACGGGGCTCGGCTCGGCCTCGGTGAGGCCGTAGAAGTCGATGCCCTCGGCGGCAACGAGATTCGCGAAGGCCTTGATGGTATGGGTTGTGCGGGTGCGTAGTTCGGGGGTGGCTGAGCTGATCAGCAGGGCGACCCGGGCCTTGCGGGGATCCTCGGTGAGGACGCCGATGCCGGCGGTGATGGCGGCGTGGGCCTTGGTCCGCGGGTCGTCGGCGGCGGTGGTGACGGCCGCGAGCAGCGCGGCGGCCAGTTCCTCGGCGATGGTGTCGAACAGCGCCGACAGCACGGCGTCGCGGCCGTCGAAGTTCTCGTAGTAGTAGCGCTCGTTGAGGCTCGCGCCCGAGCACAGCGCGGAGACGGTGAGCTTGTCGATGCCCTGGGCACCGAGGATGTCGAGGGCGGCGTCGAGCAGGGCGGCGCGGCGCTGTGTGCGGCGCTCGTCGGCGGACACGCCGCCGTAGGTCCGTTGCCCGGTCACGAACCGATTCTGGCACGGCCGCGATTCTGGTAGTAGGTCTTGCCAGAATCCGCGATCTGGGGGACTCTGTTTCCAGATGCGGTGGTACGCGTCACATAACCCGGGAGGCAACGATGCCTGCACGCGCGGCCCGTTCTGGCTATTCGGCAGCTCAGAGCGGCTATTTCTCCGACGACTCGATGATCCGCCGGGTCATGCGCAAGCGCGCGGTCGGACTCACCTACGGCCAGCGGGCCCTGGTGATCGGGGCGGTGCATCCGCTGCTCTATGTCGGAACCGCCGAGAACACGCAGCATCGGACCACCCCCTACACCCGGCTCGCGCTCACCGGCCGGCTGTTCGAGGCCGTCTCCCTCGGCACCCGGGACGAGGCCGATCGCGCCCGGGCCTTCACCCGCAAGCGGCACGCCCCCGTCGACGGGGTGCTGCCCGAGAACGCGGGCGCGGCGAACCCGGCGGGCACCCACTACTCCGCCGACGACCCGCACCTGATGTTCATGACCATGGCCTTCACCTTCGACTCCGCCGAGGTCATGCACGATCTGCTGGTCCGCCGCCTCACCCCGACCGAACGCGAAGGGCTGTACCAGGATTACGTGCGCTGGGGCGAACTGTTCGGCATGCCGCGCAGCGCCGCGCCCTACACCTACCGCGAGTTCCGTGATTACTTCGACGGCTACCTGGCCTCGGACGAGCCCTTCCTCACCGACGAGGCCAGACTGGTCGGCTCGTATCTCATGGGCCAGCGCGTCGCCCACCCGCTCCCGATGCCCGTGCAGCAGGCCCTGACCGGCTTCTCCCTGCTGGTCCAGGGCAGCCTGCCCAAGCGCATCCGCGACATGTACGAGCTGCGCTGGGGCCTGCGCGAGGAGGCCGCCTACCGCGGCCTGGCCCGCGCCATCCGCACCGCCCACCTCTCCCCGCCGCTGGTCGGCAACCCGCTCGCGACCCCCATGACCGGCCCCAGCTACCCCCTCTACAAGCTGGTCACCCGCCGCGAACAACAGCTGGTCGGCTCCGGCCGCCCCAGCATGCCGGGCGTGGATCCGCTCAACTGGGTGGATCGCAATTCGGCCTAGCCGACATGCGAAGATCAGGGCATGTCGAGTCCTGAGCCGACCGCTGAGCGTAAGCAGCGGGTACTGTCCGGAATCCAGCCCACCAGCGATTCCTTCCACCTCGGCAACTACCTTGGCGCGCTGCAGTATTGGGTGGGTCTGCAGGAGGACTACGACGCCTTCTACTTCATCCCGGACCTGCACGCCATCACCGTGCCGCAGGACCCCAAGGAGCTGCGCAAGCGGACCCGGGTCTCGGCCGCCCAGCTGCTGGCTCTGGGCCTGGACCCCAAGAAGTCCACGCTGTTCGTGCAGTCCCAGGTGCCAGAGCACGCCGAGTTGGCGTGGGTGCTGAACTGCATCACCGGCTTCGGCGAGGCCAGCCGGATGACCCAGTTCAAGGACAAGTCGGTCAAGCAGGGCGCGGACAACGCGACCGTGGGCCTGTTCACCTACCCGGTGCTGATGGCCGCCGACATCCTGCTCTACCGCGCCCAGCTGGTGCCGGTCGGCGAGGACCAGCGTCAGCACCTGGAGCTGACCCGAAACCTGGCGCAGCGGTTCAACACTCGCTACAAGAAGACCTTCGTGGTGCCCGAGCCGCACATCGTGACCGGCACCGCCAAGATCTACGACCTGCAGGATCCGACCTCGAAGATGAGCAAGTCCGCCACCAGCGACGCCGGCCTGCTCAACCTGCTCGACGACCCCAAGGTCTCGGCCAAGAAGATCCGCTCCGCGGTCACCGACACCGAGCGCGAGATCCGCTACGACCCGGAGACCAAGGCGGGCGTCAGCAACCTGCTCGTCATCCTGAGCTCGCTCACCGGCACGCCGGTGGTCACGCTGGAACAGGACTACGTCGGCAAGGGCTACGGTGATTTGAAGTCCGACACCGCCGACGCGCTGGTCGAGTTCGTCACCCCGCTGCGGACGAAGGTGCAAGAATACATGTCTGACCAGGGTGAACTCGATCGTGTCCTCGCCGCCGGAGCCGAGCGGGCGCGGGAGGTCGCCGGGAAGACTCTCGCGCAGGTGTACGACCGGGTGGGCTTCCTCGCTCGCTGACCCGGTAGCCGCGCGTGACGAGCGTGCGGAGGTGGGTGGCGGTGTTCGGGAAGGTCGTCGGAAACGTCAAGGCCTGGATCGAAGGGCAGATCCAGCGCCGCCCCTGGCTGGATCATGTGGTGCGGGCCGGCGGGCGCTATCAGCGCCAGCGCGGTGACTACTACGCCGCGGGCATCACCTACTTCACCGTCCTGGCGCTGTTTCCGCTGCTGATGGTGGGTTTCGCGGTGGCGGGCTTCGTGCTGTCGCGAAACCCGCAGCTGCTCACCGAGATCCAGAACAAGATCGTGGAGAACATTCCGGGCTCGGCGGGCGGTCAGATCAACGATCTGATCCACCAGGCGGTGGAGTCGCGCGCGGGCGTGGGCACCATCGGTCTGGTCACCGGCCTGTACGCCGGGCTCGGCTGGATCGCCAACCTGCGCGCCGCGCTCACCGAGCAGTGGGACCAGCCGTTCAAGGAGCGGAACTGGTTCGTCACCAAGGGCTCCGACCTGCTGGCCATGATCGGGTTGTTCGTGGCCATCAATGTCTCGATCGGACTGTCCGTGGTGGCCTCCAGCGGCCTGATCACCACGGCGCTGAACCGCTTGCACGTCCACGAGACGACGTGGGCGAAGGTACTCCTCGCGGTCGCGGCACTGCTGCTGGCCATCCTGGCCAACTGGGCCGTGTTCGTGTGGATCATCGCGCGCATGCCGCGCTACCCGGTGACCTTCCGCAGCGCGGCGCGGGCGGCGCTGATCGCGGCGATCATCTTCGAGGTCTTCAAACAGCTGGCCTCGATCCTGCTGAAATCGGTGATCAACGGTCCCGCCGGCGCGGTCTTCGGGCCCATCATCGGCCTGATGGTCTTCAGCTACTTCACCGCCCGCATCATTCTCTTCGCCACCGCCTGGGCCGCGACCGCCTCGGAAAACGAAGTCCCCGCGGATATTCCGCCCCCGGCCCCGGCCGTCATCCGGCCGCGCTCGACCATGGCCGAATTCTCGGCGGGCACCGGCGCGGCCCTGTTCGGTGCGGGAGCCCTTGCGGCGACGGCGCTTTCGCTGTTGCGCCGCCGCCGATAGCAGGTCAGCGGCGACGGCTCAGGCGGCGCGCACCCAGCAGCAGCGCCACCACCAGGATCACGCCGCCGACCATGAGGGTGGTCCGCAGGCTGTCGTTCTTCGACGCCGGACTCGAATCCGCCGAGGGCTCCGCGTCCGTGCTCGCCGCCGGCGGACTGGCCAGTGCCACAGACGAAGTGGGCGTCTTGGCCGACTCGTCCGGCATGGTCCCGACGCTCGCACCGGCGGGCAGCGCGAAGGCGTAGTCGAGCAGCTTGGCCGCCTGCTCCCACGGCCGGAACGGTCGCACGTCCGCCTTCAGCAGCGTCACCACATACCGATGCCCGTTGCGCGCGGCGGCCGCCACGAAGGTCTGCCGGGCGTCGTCGGTGTAGCCGGTCTTACCGCCGATCGCGCCGTCGTACTCGTAGAGCAGGTGGTTGTCGTTGGCGATGGGGAAGCCCGGATGATCCTTGTCGTCGGGGTTCTTCGGATCCGCCGGGAAGCCGGGGAAGTCCACCTGCTCGGTGTGGATGAGCTCCGCGAACAGCGGCAGCGTCATGGCGTGCCGGAACAGCAGCGCCAGATCGTAGGCCGAGATGCTCATGCCAGGACCATCCAGCCCGGACGGGGTGGCGGCACGAGTGTCCAACGCCTGCAACTTCTTCGCGAGCGCGTTCATCTTCGCGACCGTGGCGTCCATCCCGCCCAGCTGGGTCGCGATGGCGTGCGCGGCGTCGTTTCCGGAAGCCATGATCAGTGCCTGGAACAGTTGCTTGTTGGTGTACTGCCCGCCCGCTCCGATCCCGACCCTGGTCCCGTCGGCATTGGCGTCGTCCTGGGTGCCGATCACCGTCTTGTTCAGGTCCAGCGCCGGGATCGCGACCGACGCCAGCAGCACCTTGATGGTGGAGGCCGGTCGATACCGCCCGTGTGGATCCTTGGCGGCGATCACCTTTCCGGTATCGAGATCGGCCACCTCCCACGCGGTGGCCGAAATCCCCTCCGGTAGCGCACCGGCGCCCGACGGGAGAATCACCCCGCAGCCGCCCAACTGCTTGCCCCCGACCGGCGAATCCGGAATCGGCAGGGCCGCCGGGGCGGTGGTCCCTGGCTCGGGCACCTCGGAGGTGTCGATGGGCGGGGGCGGCGCGGTCTTGTTCGGGCAGCTGTCGGTATTGGGCGTCGTGAACGGCGTTGTCGTCGTGGACGGTTGGGCCGTCGCCGTACTCGACAGCGGTCCGAAGGCCGCACCGGAGAATGCGGCCAGGCTCGCCGCCATCGCCGCGGCGGCGAATAGGGTGTACCTGCGGTTACTCATCGCGCCCGACTCTAACGCCGACCCGTCGCCCCGGCGCGGGATGACCCGCAGAGCGGTTGCGGTCGTGTCGTGGCGCATCGGAGATGTGGTGCCGCGAACGCGAAGGAACCCCGATCGTGTGAGACGAGGGATCGGGGCCCGGGGTGGCAAACGCGTTGGGGGAGTCGCTAGTTCGCGGAGTGCTGCACCGGGCAGCCGTGCGCCAGCGGGCCGAGCAGCTTGTTGTTGTCGTAGAAGTGCTCGAGTTCGAGGATGCGCAGGTCCTCGGAGACCTTGGCGATGGTGATGCCGGTCATCTCGATCAGTTCGCCGGTGGGCTGGTGGCCCTTGTACTCACCCTCGTAGCGGCCCCAGTGGCGCCACTTGAAGGTGACGGTCGGCGGGCCGGCCAGCACCTCGAGCACCTCCCAGAAGAAGCCGCCCGGGAACGCGGTGTGGAAGATCTTGTGCGAGGACTCGAAGTTCTCGCCCTCCACGTCGTAGAAGGGGTTCTCGCCGATCAGGATGTTGTAGGACCCGATGCGCGCGAACTCCTCGGCGTCCTGCCACTGGCCGCCGTTCACCCGGCCGCGGTAGTGCTCGGCCACGAGCGAGACCCATTTGGCCGGATCCTTCTTGTGCGAGACCTCCATCTCGAAGACCTTCACGAGCTCTTCGACGATGTGCTCCAAGGAATCCGGCGCGTGCTGGGTGGTGCGCTCGACCGGAATCACTTCCTTGCTCAGGTGGTAGTCGGGCGCGCCCTCGCGCCAGTCCTCCGGCGCGGCGGCGGCTATCACGGCGTCGCGGCCCTGCAGGTGCAAGGGCGTCTCGACGGATTCGGTTGCTTGCTCGGTCATTTCGTGCCTCACGTGTCCAGACCCGTTGGGGGGTCGCAGATCTCAAAACGGACCGGATGACCGTAACAGTCCGGGGACTTCATGTCGCAGCAAGCATCGGCGTCCATGACACGACAAGAATTGACAGTCTCTCCAAAATGAGAGACTCTCTCATTATCGAGAACCTCTCAAATGATTGGACCTGTCATGAAAGCTCAGGGAGTGCGCCGCTGGCTGGCGCTGGGAGCCCTGGCCGTGGCCATGCTGACCATCGGACTCGACGTCACCGTGCTCACCGTCGCGCTGCCCACCCTCGCGGTCGACCTGCACGCCGATACCTCCGCGCTGCAGTGGTTCAGCAGCGCCTACACCCTGGCCCTGGCCGCCTTCATGCTCCCGGCGGGAGCCCTCGGCGACCGGTACGGCCGCAAGAAGTTCCTGCTCGCGGCGCTGCTGCTGTTCGGCGTGGCCTCCGCGGCGTGTGCCTTTGCCACCTCCTCGGGGGAGCTGATCGCGGCCCGTACCGTGCTCGGTGCGGCCGCCGCGGTCATGATTCCGCTCTCCATGGCGGTACTGCCCACCCTCTTCCCGGGCAAGGACGAGCAGCAGCGCGCGCTCACCATCTGGGTCACCTCGACCGCCATCGGACTGCCCCTGGGGCCGATCGTGGGTGGCTGGCTGTTGCAGAACTACTGGTGGGGCTCGGTGTTCCTGCTCAATGTGCCGCTGGTGATCGTCGGTGCGCTTGCGGTGGCCCTGCTGGTGCCGGAATCCAAGAGCGAGAACGTCTTCCGCATCGATCTTCCCGGTGCGTTGCTGGCTGCGGCCGGAATGCTCGGCATCACTTACGGTTTCATTCGCTGCGGACAGCAGGGCTGGGGCGACGCTCTCGCGTGGACCGCGATCGTCGCGGGCGCTGTACTGGGCGGGGTGTTCGTACTCTGGCAGCGCCGCGCCGCGCATCCGCTGGTCGACCTCGGCCTGTTCGGTGAGTCCGGATTCCTTTGGGGCACAGTCTTCATGGTGCTCGCGAACTTCGCGATGTTCGGCCTGTTCTTCACCATGCCGCAGTACTTCCAGGCGGTGCTCGGCGCCGATGCCCTGGGCAGCGGCCTGCGGCTGCTCCCTCTCATCGGCGGACTCCTCATCGGCACCCGGTTGGTCGACAAGCTGTTGCCGAAGTTCGGTGCGCGGGTGGCGCTGGTGGCCGGATTCGTCCTGCTCGGGGTGGGTATCGGTATGGGGGCCGTGATCACCGTGGGCACCGGTTACGGATTCGTGGCCGGATCGCTGGTGGTGATCGGCGCCGGAATGGGATTCGTCCTCCCGTCGGCCATGGGGGCCGCCATGGGGGACCTCACCGCCGAGCGGGCGGGCTCCGGATCGGCGCTGCTGCAAGCACTCCGGCAGGCGGGCGGCACCATTGGCGTCGCCATCCTGGGCACCGTCCTGTCCACGCAGTACCGCTCGAGCCTCGGCGAGCTGAACCGCGCACCCGTCTCCGACGGCGTGAACGCCGGTGTCGGCGCGGCCCGCAAGCTCGGTGACCCGGCCCTGCTGGCCCACGTGCAGAGCGCCTTCGTGGACGGCATGAGCGCCATGCTGTGGGTCTGCACCGGCATCTGCGCGGTCGCCGCGGTGCTGGCGGTCCTCGTCATCCGTGGCAAGGGACCTGTCGTGGCCGCCGATCTCGATGCGGGACAATCGGTCCATGTCGGCTGAGATCGCCTCCGAGACGCCTCCGGCCCCGGTGAAGACCGCGGCCGGAGGCGGTCTGCGCGAACGCAAGAAGGAACGCACCCGCCGCACCATTCGGATGGAGGCGTTCCGGCTGTTCCGGGAGCAGGGCTACACCGAGACCACGGTCGAGCAGATCGCCGCGGCCGCCGACATCTCGCCCAGCACGTTCTTCCGCTACTTCCCGTCCAAGGAACAGGTCGCGATGGCCGACGACCTGGACCCGTTCATGATCGCGTCGTTCGAGTCCCAGCCCGCGGAACTGTCGGTGCTGGCGGCCTTCAAGAAGTCCACCGTGGAGTCGTTCGCCGCCCTCAGCCCCGAGGACCGGGAGTTCGAGAAGCAGCGGGTGGAGCTGTTGTCCACGGTGCCGGAGCTGCGCGGCGCGGTGGCGCGGGAATTGGAGCGCAGCAACGAGATGATCGCGGAGCTCGTCGCGCGCCGAACCGGGCGCTCGCCCGGCGATTTCGAGGTGCGCATCTTCGCCGGGGCGCTGAGCGGAGCGATGCTGAGCTTCATCGACCGCGAAACCTTCGGCCCGGACCAGATCGTCCGGGTCCTCGAGTTCCTCGAAGCCGGCATGCCCCTCTGACGATCGGATCAGGGTGTGGCTTCATCGCTTTCGTGTTTCGGCGCGAGCGGCAGGACCACACTCGTCGGCCACGGAAAGGTCCGCACGGTCACGGCGGCGTACGCGTTGGCCGGGGGCCGGGTGCGGGACCGGGTGAGCAGCCGCCGGATCTCGGCATCGGTGGGCGGCTCTTCCCCTCGATACCAGTCCTCGACCTCCTCGAGCATGTCCGGTGCGGCCAGGCACACGATCCTGTCCGGAACCCCGGCGAGCGCGTCGAGCGCCGGACGGGCGGCGACGGGCGTGGCCAGCACGACCCGAACCGCGCCGCGCGCGTAGGCCGCGTCGACGGCCGCGCGAACGGTGTCCGCTTCGATCACGGCATCCTGCACGAGTATGGCGGTGCATCCGAACAACGCGACGCGCGGCCGGAAGCGGCGGAGATATCGGAGGCTGCCGAGCAGCCGGTTCCGCTCCGCGATCATCACGTCGAGCGGAACATGCAGGGCGGCAGCGATTTCGGCGGCGACGGCGACGCCGCCAGGCGGCATGCCGAGCAGGACGACGTCGGGACCTCGGAAGGCCCGCAGCCGGTGCGCGAGCGCCCGGCCCGCCTCGCGGCGATCGGTGACGGTCACGACGATCGCCTCTTGATGAGGGTGAGCATCGCGAGTTCGGTGTCGCGGATGAGCGTGTCCAAGTCCTCGAGTACTCCGCCGACGGCGGCGCCCGCGGCGCGGATGTCATCCGGTGTGCTGTGGTGACCGTCGAAAATCGCACGGAGGACCTGTAATTGCAGGCCCGCCTCGAACAGGTGCCTAACCAATCGTTCGCTGTAGTGCTCGAACGATTCGGAGTCCCCGGGCGTATCCACGATGGTGAGTGCCGGCGGAATGTGAGACGGATCCGGAGTGCCGGTGATCGCGGGTGATGCGGAAATCGGGCGCGCAGGGACTACCATTCGACCCTCCCTGGGTCATCGGTGGATCCTGAGCCGCGCTTCGGGACTCGGGGAGAACCTCGATCCGATTATACGTGCCCGCGATTTGCGTCGGTCCCGGTTGGTTCGTCGAAATGTGTTGTGCCGACCGCTGCCCCGGTCAGTCGGCGAATGAGCTCGGCGGCCACGGTCGTGGTGTCGGCCCCGCGGTCGCGGGCGATGGTCCGGAGTGCGTCCAGCGCGTCCTCGCGGCCGAATCGGCGTCGCTCCATGAGGATTCCCACTGCTTGATCGACCGCCGATCGCGAGGCCAGCGTGTGTCGCAGGTCTTCGGTGTGCGCCTCGCGGGCGGCGAGATCGATCCGGAACGACAGCAGCGTGGCGAGATGATCCGCGGTCAGGACGACCAGCGGGCGGGCCCGCTCGTCGAGCCCGCCGGGCCGTGCCGGGCGGACGAGCAGCGTGCCGACCGATCCGGTCGGGGTGCGCAGGGGCTCATGGTGTACGGCGGGCCCCTCCTCGAAGGTCTGTTCCCGCAGTCGATCCGAGGAACCGGTCGCGACGAAAACCGTCCGGTCGCTTACCCAGTTGACGACGACACCGACCTGCGGTTCGCCCGGCAGTATCCGCGACACGACGGCAGCGGCATCGCGTGCGGCCGCTTCGACGTTCTCGGCCGACAGCACGCGGGATGTCAGTTCGGCCAGTCCGACCGCGAGATCGAGGCGGCCGTCGGCGTCACGCGACATGGGGCCCCGTTCCGCTCCCGCGCCGCTCTCGCCAGATCAGCGATCTCGCGGCCGCGTCGGCCAATACCACCAGTAGTGTCTCATTGTCTTCCATTGGGGGATAGGGCTTTTCGTAGTAACACGACAGCACGCCGACAACCGGGCCGGTCGGTGTGATCAGTGGGATCGACCGCACGGACCGCACCCGGGCCTCGAGCACCACCTCCCGGCTCGGCGCGTCGAACACGGTGCTGTGCTCCACATCGGGGACGAACACGGACGCGCCGCCGGTGGCCGCCGCCCACGCTGTACCGCTCGCGGCCTCGATCCGGTCGAAGAACGTGAGGAACGGACCGTCGAACCCGCGTTGGGCCGCCATCCGCAGTTCGCTCCGCTCGGGGTCGTACAGGTGAATGGTGCCCATGTCGGCGTGCGAGTGCTCCACCGCCGTGTCCAGCAGCCTCGTCAGCATCGTCTGCCGGTCGGCGCCCGCGAGGAAGTAGGGGTCCAGCACCTCGAGATCGGGGTAATGCGTCCGCTCGGGTACGAGCAGGTCGCTGATCGTGCGCTCGGTGTCGGCGACCTCGGCATCGATCCGATGCTGATGCATCCGCTGTTGTTCCGAGGCGAGGATGTTCACCGCCTCGGAATGCCTACGCGCCGCCCGCTGCTCCGCCCGCACCGCGAAACGGTGCATCCGCGACAGCGGCTGCGCGGTCGGCGCTCGCCGAAGCCGGTTGTTCAAGTGGACAGGAGCCGCCATGGGGCTCAGGTTAGGTTGACGTCCCGCCGCGGGTCAGGGCCATTCGACCGGTATTCGGTCACTTCGTCGTCCAAGGCGGCGATGATCTCCGCGGCGAGCTCATGGACTTTCACATTGCGGCGATTGGAGAGGCGGCGCAGGGTGTCGAAGGCCACGTCGCGGTCACAGCGCCGGCGTGCCATCACGATTCCCAGCGCCTGATCTATGACGGCGCGTGAGGACAGCGCCGCGTGCAATTGTCCGGCCACCGTGATCTGCTTGGCGCGTTCGGCCACCACGCCCAGCAGCACACCGAGGTGATCGGCGATCAGCGCCGACCGCTGGCGCAGGTCCTCGCCGAACGCGTGGGCCCGGGGCGAGCACAGGCCGAGCGCGCCGACGACCCGCTGGTCCGCGAGCAGTGGCCGCCCCTCGAAGGATCCGATGCCGTGGGCGGACCGTGCCTCCGGATGCCGGGCCCGGGATGTCGGCGCTCGCAGGTCGGGCACCGACAGTGGCCGACCGGTCTCGATGGTTTCGCGGCAGAGCGACACGACATCATCGAGTCGTACCCGTTCGCCCGATATCCCTTGCACACCATCGCATCCCAGACCCGAGACCTCGAGTACCAGGCAGACCCCGGGTTCGCCCACCAGCATTCCGGAGATGATCGCGGGCAGTTCCCGCGCGCCCGCCCCCGCATCCGGCGACAGCAGTGCCGCGGTGAGCGTCGTCAGCCCTTCGGGCAGGCCGGCCGTCATTACAGGTCATCGCCTTCGAGCAACCGGTCGGCGATCCACGCCAGTGAGGTGCCCTCGGCGAAGGCGCGGGCGCGCAGCAGCGCTCGCGCCTCGTCGAGATCGCAACCGCGGCGTGCCGCGATCACCCCGATCGCCTGGTTCACCGCGCTCGGGTAGTCCGCGTCGTCGAACAGCGTGCCGCGCAGCGTGAATCCGTCGCCCTGGCCGTCCTGCTCCGCGAGCAGAACGGTGCTGGTGAGGGCATCCGCCACCCGGCCCGCGCCGACCAGCGCGCCGGGCTTCGCATCCGCACGGTGCGAATAAGCGCAGAGCGCGCCGAGCCGCCGCGACTGCGCGCGCAGTGGGACGGCGAGCACAGTGCGAATACCCAGATTCCCTATCGCCGAGGCGAATACGGGCCACCGGCCGAGCACCTCCGGGCCGGTGGCGACGACCTCCTCCGCACCGGAAGCGATGTCCAGGGCGGGACCGTCGCCGATCACCGTCTCCGCTTCGCGGACCGCGCGGGCGATGTCGTCCGAGACAGCGCTCAGCAACTCGTGTCGCGCGTCGTCGAACAGCACGACGGCAGCGCTGTCCATTCCCAGCTGATCGGCGACGGCGTTCATGAACACCGGGCGCCGCCCGGTGGCATCGACATCGCGCCACCGCAGCAGACGTTCGAGGTGCAGCCGATACAACCGGGCGCAGGAACGATGCCGCTCCTCCTGATCCCGGTGCAGCGTGACCATCCGCACCCGGAAGTCGTGCATGGATTCGGGCGGGCGATCCAGCTGCAGTTCGTATCTGCGCGCGACGGAAGCGCTGGCGGCCGCGCGCTCGAGTTCCAGGTCGTACTGTTTCAGAGCATTGGCGATCGCCTCGAACGCGTCAGATAGCGGCGACACGAACCAAGCCTAACGCCGGAAACTTGCCGATGCCGAGGCCGATTCAATTTCGTTGCGCGGCGGGTGTCGCCGACGGCGTCTCTTCCATCAGCAGGACCACGCCGTCCCGGGTGCCGTCCAACGGAGAACAGGTCACCGCGCAGGTGATGGAGCGGCCGATCCGGTTGACCGCCGCGAGCTCGATCGGCCCCACCCGCCGGCGCGAGCGCATGGTCTGCTGCACCGATTCGGCCAGCCTTTCGGTGGGCAGCCCGAAGTCCAGGGTGAAGAAGAACTGCTGGCTCACCTCCTCGCTGCGCAACCCCCACAGCTCCTCCGCGCCCCGATTCCAGCTGCGCACCCGCAGATCGGCGTCCAGCACCACCACTCCGGCCGCGACGCTGGACAGGATGCCCTCGAGGAAGGTGCGCGCCTCGTCCAGTTCGTTGCTGCGGATGCGCAATTCCTCGTTCATGGTCTCGAGCTCTTCATTGCCCGATTGCAGTTCCTCGTTGGTGGTTTCGAGTTCCTCGTTGGTGGATTGCAGTTCCTCGTTGGTGGTCTCGAGTTCCTCGATGCTGGATTGCAATTCCTCGTTGGTGGTCTCGAGCTCTTCGTTGGTGGATTGCAGTTCCTCGTAGGCGGTTTCGAGCTCTTCGCGCTTGACCTTCACCTCGAGCGAGAGCCGGGTCGACATGGTGGTGTCGACGAAGCTGATCGACACGCCGATATTGGCGCTCTCGCCATTCCACAGCGGCTGCACCACCACGTCGAAGAACTGGATCTCGTCCGGGCCCAGCCGCCGCTCCACCGAGGTGAGGCGGATCATGCGGCGCTCGTTGACGGCCTGCTCGATGACCGACCGCAATTCGACCGGACGGTAGGAGATTTCGAGATCGCTCAGGGGGCGGCCGACATCATGCGGATTCAAGCCGAACTGGCTGCGCATCTGGTTGTTGATCACCGTCACCTTGCCGTCGGTGTCCACACCGAGCATGGCGATCGGCGCGGTCTCCAGGGCCAGGTCGCTCAACTGCCGCTTCTTGACGAACCCCTGCACCTCCTGGCCCAGCCCGGCCTCCAGCCGCGGCAGGATGGCCGCGTGCTGCGACGCGGATTCGCCGACGCGGCGGCGGAAGACGCGCTGGCGCATGCTCGCGACCTCGAAGCGTTCGCCGTCCGACAGCAGCATCTCTGCCTTGCCCAGGAACAGGAACCCGCTGTCGCGCAGCGCGAAATGGAAACGGTCGAGGATCTGCGACTGCGCCTCCACATTGAAATACATCAGTGTGTTGCGGCAGATCAGCAGATCGAGCCGGGAGATGGGAGCGTCCCGCGTGATGTCGTGACGACCGAAGATCACCCGCCGTCGCAGGTCGGACCGGAAGACGAACTTGTCGCCGTTGGGTTCGAAATAGCGGGTGCGCAATTCGTTCGACAGCGGCTCGAGCGCCTTCGCGGTGTAGAGGCCGGAGCGCGCGTCGCGCAGCGCCTCCTCGTCGACGTCGGTCCCATAGATCTTCACCCGCTTGACGCACTCGTCGATCCCGAGCGCCTCGGCGAAGACGATGGCCAGCGAGTACGCCTCTTCACCGCTCGAGCAGCCCGCGCTCCAGATCCGGATCTCGTCGTCGGCCTTGGTGGCCGACACCAGCTCCGGGATTATCTCGCGCTGCAGGTACTGCCAGGCTTCGATATCGCGGAAGAAGCTGGTGACATTGATGAGGATGGTGTTGAACAGATGCTGGAATTCCTCGGCGTTGCTCTCCAGGTAGTCGCGGTAGTCGCGGTATTCGACGATCCGCACCTCGTGCATGCGCTTGCGGATGCGCCGTGCCAGCGAGGACCGCTTGTAGCCGGTGAAATCGAAGCCGCGCGAATCGCGGATGAAGATCAGCAGCTCCTCCAGCGCGCTGTCGACCTCGACGGTCTTGTCGGCCGCGGCCCGGTCCTCGGTTCCGTCCTGTGCTTCAGTCACGACTTCCTCACCTCGACCAGACTTCGGATCACGTCCGCGATCTCGTCCAACGGCAGCACGAAATCGACCGCGCCCGTACGCACTGCGGCCTGGGGCATCCCTTTGAACTCCGCCTCCTCCGGGTCTTGCACGAGCACTGTTCCACCACGGGATTTCACCGCGCTCACACCCATCGAGCCATCGCTGCCGGATCCGGTGAGGACGCAGGCGATCGCCCGCGGACCATACGCGCCGGCCACCGACTCGAAGAGCAGATCGGCCGACGGCCGGACGAAGTGGACGAGTTCGCTGCTGGACAGCGAGAGCACGCCCTCCGGGCCGACCAGCAGATGGTAGTTCGGGGGCGCGATGTAGACGACACCCGGTTCGGTCTGCTCGCCCGACTCCGCCAGGCGCACCGGCAGCTTGGCCCGGCGCCCGAGCACCTCCGCGAGGATCGTCTCGTGTCGCGGATCCAGATGCTGCACCACCAGGACCGGTACCGGCAGGTCCGCCGGCAGGCCGCCCAGGACCTTGCTCAACGCGGTGATTCCACCGGCGGACGACGCGATCGCGACGATGCCGAAGCTCTCGGCCGGGGCGGGCCGGCTGGAGTCGCTGTACACCCGATCAGATTAGCGTGCGGAGACTGCGCCACCCCGTCCACGAGCCTGCGCGTCGATCCCGCGAGCCAGGTTCAGGACCGCAGCGGCCGCACGCGCACCAGCCGGGCCACCGTCTCATCGGTCACGGTCTCGAAGAACCCGCCCACCACATCCTCTATCTCGCTGAGGGATTCGGCGCAGTACAGGACGGGCTGATAGTGCGTGATGTCGTAGTCGACGGTGCCCATGGCGTGAATGTCCAGCGGCCGCAGATCGGCGTGGCGGAACTCCTCGATCTCACCGTAGGAGGACAGCAATCCCGCGCCGTAGCAACGGACTTCGCCGTGCTCGCGCAGCACCCCGAACTCCATCGAGAACCAGAACACGTCGGCCAGGAACTTCAGCGCCCGCTCGGTCTCCAGCCGGGCGACCGCCGCGCCGACCAGCTCGTAGACGGCCGCGAACCGGGGGCTGGCCAATTGATTGGCGTGCCCGAGGATTTCGTGGATCGCGTCGGGCTCCGGGGTGTAGAGCGGCGCGGAGTGGTGGCGGATGTACTGGGTCGAGTGGAAGGTGCGGTCCGCGAAGGAGCCGAAGAACTCCCGCAGCGGCACCAATCCGGCGGCCGGTACGTATCGGAACCCGGTGAGCGGAACCAGCTTGGTGGAGACCTCGTCGAGTTGCGGAACGTGATCGGTGGGCAGTCCGAGACGGTCGGCCGCCTCGATCACCTCCGTGCACGCGTAGCGTTCCCGCTTGCGCGCCAACTCCGCGGAGACGATCCGCCACACCTGCTGTTCCTCGTCGGTGTAGTCGATGTGCGGGACCGGCGCACCGGGCCGGTAGTCCAGCGCGAGCGCGGCGATGGCATTGCGGCGGGCCCGGTAGTCGGGATCGTGCACCCCCGGGTGCTGATCGCTCAGATGCACGGTCACATTGCCGTCGACCCCGGTGGTCACTGGCGAGTACAGCTGAGCCTCGGTGAACATGCCTCGATGCAACCACTGCTATGTGATCTAGACAACAAAGCCGCTTGCAACTGGTCAAATTGACTAGTTGCGCGAGGGTCGCTGCCCGTGTTCGTGCCGGATCATCTGCATTGCGCAGGGGGTGAAAGGTCTTGTGGAAGTTGACAATTCAATCTGAATGATGGTTCCGCGATGCGAGATTTCGATCCGCGAGGATGGGTAACCATCTAGTGTGATTCGTATGGATCGGCGGGAGATCTCGACGAGGTCGAATTTCCCGGTGTAGCGGGCCTGCGCGAATGCGGTCTCCGTTCGGATCGGGCGCACGGTTCCCGGAGAGCTGTGCCTGATGGCCTGGTGGCGATTGAAAGGTGTTGGGCGGTAGGGAAATACGCTGGAGTCGTGCCGAGCGGCAGGGCTGCTCGGTGGTGTCCCCGCACGGTGAGCTGACCGCGTCCACGTATCGGTCGCTCGTCGATGGCCTGGTCAAATTCGCGGTCGAGGAACCGCGGGCGGTGGTCGTGGTCCTCGAGGATCTGGTGGTGGCTTCCGAACCCCTCTATACCGCGTTCAGCAGTGCCTGGATGCGGGTGGGCGAGTGGCCGGGGGTGCCGATCCTGCTCGTCGTCCCCGGCGCGGCGCTGCGGGAGCGGCTGGGGGACAGCGCCGTTCATCGCTTCGTCCCCGTGTACTCCGAGGTGGACGAGGCCCTCGCGGTGCTGCGCGAACCCCCGGCCCGCCGGCGCGTGACCCTGAGCCTGGTGCCCACCGGGGATTGCGCCCAGCGGGCCCGCAGGTTCGTCGATGCCACCTGCTCGCGCTGGGGCATCCCGGAGGTGCGGGTCGACGCACTGCTGATCGTCACCGAGCTGGTCGAGAACTCCTTCCTGCACAGCGGCGTCGACGCCGATATCCAGCTGCGTCTCGAACTGCGGAATCAGATGTTCACCGTGGCCGTGGGCGACGCCGACCCGCAGGAGGCGCTGCTGCGCGAGCCCGGTACGGACGGCTTCCGCCACTACGGTCTGCACATCGTGGCCAAGCTGGCTCGGACCTGGGGATGCGCGCCGCGCTGGCCGACCGGCAAGGTCGTGTGGGCGGTGCTGCCGACCGGCCGGCGGCCGTCCTGAATCCGGTTCGGGGCGTTTGCAGCCGCTCCCGAACCGGACGCCGATATCAGCGCGGAGCGTTGGCCGGGTCGATCAGGGTGGGGGTGCGGCCCTCCTTGCGGGCTCGCTTGGCGTCCTCGAAGAACTCCCGGCTGAACAGGGCCGACAGGACCGCGATGCCGCCGCGGTGAATGCGGAACTCGCTCTTGGTGCTCGAACCGGTCAGGCGGATGACGCGACCCGCTGCGTCCTGGGGGCGGGACATGTCCTTGACCTTGCCGCGGCCGGTCCAGTTCAGCTCGGACTGGTCGATGACCGCGTCCTCGGGGACGAGCAGCTTGACCATGGCGTGGTCGAGGTCGGCATTGACCACGATCTCCTCGTCGCCCTCGATCCAGGGCGAGCGCAGGTCGATGACGACACTGCCGTAGCGGGCCTTCACCTGGAAGGAGTTGGCGTGGGTCCAGTCGCCCAGATGCTTCTCGGTGGCGTGGTCGGTGTGGATCTTGACGGTGTCGGTGGTGTTCATGGCCTTGTCCCTTCGGGGTGGTGGTGCTGGTCGGGTTCGCCTGCTCCCCAATAGTGGCATACAAACTAGTATCGTCGCAACTAGTTCTATGAAACTAGTTTTTGGGCACCTAGTACGATGAGGGCATGACAGCATCGACGCAGGCCACGCAGTTCAAGCGCTCGCCCCTGGCCATGGCGGTGCTCGGCATCCTGCACCTGGAGCCGATGCACCCCTACGCCATCCAGCGCCGCATCAAGGAGTGGGGCAAGGACAAGGTCGTCAATGTGGGCCAGCGCGCCCAGCTCTACAAGACGATCGCCCGCCTCCAGGACGCCGGCCTCGTCGCGGTCCGTGAAACCGGCCGCGACCAGCAGTACCCGGAACGCACCGTCTACGAGATCACCGACACCGGCCGCGCCGCCTGCATCGAGTGGATCAACGAAATGGTCAGCACCCCGCGCAACGAATTCCCGGAATTCCCCGCGGCCCTGTCATTTCTGATGCTGCTCGCCCCACCCCACGCCCAGCGCGAACTGGACCGCCGCGCGACCGCGATCCGCGCCAAACTCGAGGAGATCGACGCGGGCATGGCCACGGCCGCCCAATACGGTCTCCCGCGCATCACCGTGCTCGAGGACGAATACCAGCGCGCCCTCACCGCCGCCGAACTGCATTGGCTCGAAGGCGTTCTCGCCGACCTGAAGGCCGGCACCCTGACCTGGTCCTGGGAATCCCTGGCCCAGTTCCAGAATCAGAGCACCGCGTAGCCACTCAGGTCGCGGCCGGGCAGTGCAGATCCTCCTGCGGCGGCGTCAGGTCCACCAGATAACGCGTCACCGGATCATCCACGCACGCAACGCCTTCGCCGAACACGCCGTGCTGTACACCCTCGTAGGTCACCATGGTCGCGCCCAGATCGCGGGCGAGGTTCACACCGCCCGCGTAGGGTGTCGCAGGATCGCCGGTGGTCCCGACCACGACGGTCTTCGGCAGACCCGCGACCGCGGGCACGTGCGGGTGGCTGCGTGCCGGGACCGGCCAGAACGCGCAGAGGTCCAGCGGCGCTTGATCGGTGCCGTGGCCGTCATCCGCGATCGGTGCGGCCGCGCGTGAGCGGCGATCGAGATCAGCGGCCCGGGCGCGATCGGTGATGCGCTCGTCCTCGGTGCACAGGACCGCGTGCTGCAGATCCCGGCTCACCGTGCCGGGCTGAGCGACCAGGTCCGCGAGCCTCAGCAGGGTGTCACCGCGACCCTGCGCCAATTCGGTCAGGCCCTTGGTGATGCCCGGCCACTGGCCCGGGTTGTACAGGGAATTGAGGACGCCGTTCATGGCGTCCCGGTAGCCGAGCTGTCGATTGTCGGCGGCGGGCACGGGATGCTCGACCAGCGGATCGAGCAGGGCGCGAGCCCGATCGGTGGCCTTGGCGGCGTCGGAGCCCAGCGGGCAGTCGGGTGTGGTCGCGCAGGCCGTCGAGTAGGCGTCGAAGGCGTGCTGGAAGCCCGTCGCCATGGCCACCTGGTCGATCATGTAGGAGTTCGGATCGATGCCGCCGTCGAGCACCATGGCCCGCACCCGGGTCGGATACAGCTCGGCGATGGTGGAACCGATGCGCGTGCCGTACGACATGCCGAGATAGTTCAGCTTGTCATCGCCCAGGGCGGCGCGAACGACATCGAAATCCCTTGCCACCTCGACTGTTCCGACATGCTCGAGCAGATCCATCCCGGTGCGCTCGACGCACTCGTCCGCCAGCTTCTTGCGCTTGCTCTCGATGGCCGCGATGCCCGCGGGGGAGTGGTCGGCCTCGGAATCCGAACGCTCCGCCTGGAATTCCTCCGGCGTTTGGCACACCACCGCGGGCGTCGACGAACCGAGTCCGCGCACATCCACGCCGATGACGTCGAACCGCTGCGCCACAGCGGATTTCGCCAGCATGAGCGGCAGCAGGAGTCCCGGCCCGCCGGGTCCGCCGGGATTGGTGAGCAGCGCGCCCACCCGCTGACCGCTCGCGGGCAGTCGTGAAACGGCGAGGCTGACGGTCTTCCCGTCGAGCTTGTCATAGTCCAGCGGCACCGTGATGCGGGCACACCGCATGCCCGCATCCTCGAGCGCTTTGTCATGTGCCGAAAACCCTTGGCAAGAACTCCATTCGACGTGCTGTCGATAGAACTGATCCAGCCCCGATGTGGTGGGGCTGCCGCCCCCGCACCCGGCCGCCGCGGCCAATACGGTCGTGACGGCCATCGTCGGAAACCACCTGCGCCAGTTGAACACTGATTCCCCCCAAGATCGATGCTGCGCCCATTCTGCCGAATCGGGGCGCCGTCACCGGGTAATCGGGTTCGAGTGCTCGTCGGCGTGGACGAAACGCAACTCGAATGCCACTGGAAACGCTACCTGAATGCAACGGGTGGGTTGCATTTCGTTCGCCTGCTCTGGGTCAGAAGAAGCCGTCGTCGCTGTTGTCGTTGTAGTCGCCGCCGTACTCGCCGCCGCCGTCGTAATAGTCGTTGCGCTCGGCATTCTCGTAGCCGCGTTCGTAGGCGCGCTCTTCGTCGCGCTCATTGCCTTCGCTGGCGATCATGTCGCCGATCAGCGCGCCGCCGAGGAGACCGGCCGCGCCCGCGCCGACCACGGCCGCGGTGCTGTGGCCCTGCCGGGGCGGCGGGGGAGCGTAACCCGGCTGGGGCGGGTATCCGGGCTGCGGTGCGTAACCGGGCTGCGGTGGGTAGCCCTGGGGGTAGCCCGCGGGCGGGTAGCCGGGCTGGGGCGGATAGCCCTGCTGCACAGGCTGATAGAACGGCGGCGGAGTGGTCTGGATGCGCTGCGCACAGAACTGACACGCCTCCACGGAGCGCGGCACGCCCCACTGCGGCTGCCACATCACGTTGGCGACCGCCTGGCCGTGATTGGGATCGAAGAAGCAGATCACTGGAACTTTCCTCTATATGCGCGCTCGGCCGGGGCCGGGCTTGTTGCTGTCCGAACTGGAAACGCGGGGAGCGCCGCGTCGAGTTCCCCGAATCTCCATGGTTATACGAAAGCCGCCCGCATCCGAAGATGCGGGCGGCTTCGAGTCGGCACCCGGCCCTTGGGGTTTCAGGGGTTCACCCCTGAGAGTCCCGAGAGTTGGTGATTACCGGGTGAACAGGAGGGCGCGCTTGACCTCCTGGATCGCCTTCGTCACCTCGATGCCGCGGGGGCAGGCGTCGGTGCAGTTGAAGGTGGTGCGGCAGCGCCAGACACCCTCGACGTCGTTGAGGATGTCGAGGCGTTCGCGGGCGCCCTCGTCACGGCTGTCGAAGATGAAGCGGTGCGCGTTCACGATCGCGGCCGGGCCGAAGTAGCTGCCGTCGCTCCAGTACACGGGGCAGGAGGTGGTGCAGCAGGCGCACAGGATGCACTTGGTGGTGTCATCGAAGCGGGCCCGGTCGTGCTGGGACTGGATGCGCTCGAAGGTGGGCTCGTTGCCGCGCGTGATCAGGTACGGCTTGACCGCCTTGAACGCGTCGAAGAACGGCTCCATGTTCACCACGAGGTCCTTCTCCACGGGCAGGCCGCGGATCGGCTCGACGGTGATCGTCAGATCCTTGCCGCCCTTGGGCAGCATGTCCTTCATGAGGATCTTGCACGCGAGGCGGTTGACGCCGTTGATGCGCATGGCATCCGAGCCACACACGCCGTGCGCGCAGGAGCGGCGGAAGGTGAGCGTGCCGTCCAGGTAGGACTTGATGTAGATCAGCACGTTCAGGAACCGGTCGGTCGGCAGCACCGGGACCTTGAATTCGTCCCAGTGCTGGCCCTGCCCGTCCTCCGGGTTGAAGCGGGCGACCTTGACCGTGATCATGGTCGACCCGTCCGGCACCGGAGCCGGCTTCTGCGGCGTTTCAGCGACAGCAGTCATCAGTACTTACGCTCCATCGGCTCGTAGCGGGTCTGAACCACGGGCTTGTAGTCGAGGCGGATGTCGGAGATGAGCTCCGGGCTCTGCTTGTAGGCCATGGTGTGCCGCATGAAGTTCACGTCATCGCGGTTCGGGTAGTCCTCGCGCGCGTGGCCGCCGCGGGACTCCTTGCGGTTCACCGCACCCGCCACGGTCACCTCGGCCAGCTCCAGCAGGAAGCCCAGCTCGACGGCCTCGAGCAGGTCGCTGTTGTAGCGCTTGCCCTTGTCCTGCACGGTGATCCGCGAGTAGCGCTCCTTGAGGACCTGGATCTCCTCGAGCATGGACTTGAGCGACTCCTCGGTGCGGTACACACCGGCCTTGTCGTCCATGGAGTTCTGCAGCTCGGTGCGGATGTCGGCGACGCGCTCGTTGCCGTGGTCGGACAGCAGCCCGGCCAGCCAGTCCTGCACCATCTGCGCCGGGTTCTCCGGCATCTCCACGAACTCGGCGCGCTGGGCGTACTCGGCGGCGGCGATGCCCGCGCGGCGGCCGAACACGTTGATGTCCAGCAGCGAGTTGGTGCCCAGGCGGTTCGCGCCGTGCACGGACACACACGCGCACTCGCCCGCGGCGTACAGGCCGGGGACGATGTCGGTGTTGTTGCGCAGCACCTCGCCGCGGATGCGGGTCGGGATGCCACCCATCACGTAGTGACAGGTCGGCATGACCGGCACCGGCTCCTTGACCGGGTCCACACCCAGGTAGGTGCGGGCGAATTCGGTGATGTCGGGGAGCTTCTCCTCCAGGACGTCCTCACCGAGGTGGGTCACGTCGATGAGCACGTAGTCCTTGTTCGGACCCGCGCCACGACCCTCGCGGACCTCGAGCACCATGGAGCGCGCGACGATGTCACGCGGCGCGAGGTCCTTGATGGTCGGCGCGTAGCGCTCCATGAAGCGCTCACCGGAGGCATTGCGGAGAATGCCGCCCTCACCACGCACGGCCTCCGAGATCAGGATGCCCAGGCCCGCGAGACCTGTCGGGTGGAACTGGTGGAACTCCATGTCCTCCAGCGGAAGTCCCTTGCGGAACACGATCGCCATGCCGTCACCGGTGAGGGTGTGGGCATTCGAGGTGGTCTTGTACATGCGGCCCGAACCACCGGTGGCGAAGATGATCGCCTTGGCGTGGAACACGTGCAGCTCGCCGGTGGCCAGCTCGTAGGCGACCACGCCGGTGGCGACGGGGCCACGGTCGGTGTCGGTGAGGATCAGGTCCAGCACGTAGAACTCGTTGAAGAACTCCACGTCGTGCTTGACGCAGTTCTGGTACAGCGTCTGCAGGATCATGTGGCCCGTGCGGTCGGCGGCGTAGCACGCGCGGCGCACCGGGGCCTTGCCGTGGTCACGGGTGTGGCCGCCGAAGCGACGCTGGTCGATCTTGCCCTCGGGCGTGCGGTTGAACGGCAGGCCCATCTTCTCCAGGTCGAGCACGGCGTCGATGGCCTCCTTGGCCATGATCTCCGCGGCGTCCTGGTCGACCAGGTAGTCACCACCCTTGACGGTGTCGAAGGTGTGCCACTCCCAGTTGTCCTCTTCGACATTCGCGAGCGCGGCACACATGCCACCCTGCGCCGCGCCGGTGTGCGAGCGGGTCGGGTAGAGCTTGGTGAGCACGGCGGTGCGGGCCCGGGGACCGGCCTCGATCGCCGCACGCATTCCAGCGCCACCGGCACCGACGATCACGACGTCGTAGCGGTGTTCCTGAATCGGTCGGGATTCACTCATTCGAGGTGGCCTGTCCTTAACTGATGTTGGGGTCGAAGGTGAAGATCACGTAGGTGCCGGTGACCATGATCAGAAGCATGGAGATGACCAGCATGGTCTTCAGCCAGAAGCGGGTGGAGTCCTTGCGCGCGTAGTCGTCGATGACCGTGCGGACACCGTTGCCACCGTGCAGCTGGGCCAGCCACAGCATGGTCAGGTCCCAGATCTGCCAGAACGGCGAGGACCAGCGGCCGGCGACGAACGCGAAGTTGAGGCGGTGCACACCGCCGTCCAGCATCAGCATGATCGTCATATGGCCGATCACCAGCACGACCAGCAGCAGGCCGGAGAAGCGCATGAACAGCCAGGCGTACTTCTCGAAGTTGTTGCCGCCGGTGCGCCGGGGCGCGCGGGGGGCGTCGAGGGACGCGGGGCGGTCGTAGGACGTGCCGAGAATGGGTGCGGTCATGTCGGCTCTCACTTCGTCAGCAGGTAGAAGAACTGGCGTCCGACACCGGCACCGGCGACGACGATCCAGATCGCGAGCACGATCCAGAGCATCAGGCGCTGGTAGCGCGGGCCCTGCGACCAGAAGTCGATCAGGATGATGCGAATGCCGTTGAACGCGTGGAACAGCACGCAGACAACGAGACCCATCTCCATCAGGGCGACGACCGGGTTCTTGTACGTCTCGATCGCGCGGTTGTAGGTGTCCGGGCTGACTCGCACCAACGCGGTATCGAGGACGTGGACGAACAGGAAGAAGAAGATCGTCACGCCGGTGATGCGGTGCAGAGCCCAGGACCACATGCCGGGGTCGCCTCGGTACAGGGTCCGCTTCGGCTTGGCCGCCGGAGCTTCTAGCGTGGTCATAGAGTGCGGTGCCTCCAACGTCGTCGATGGACCCGGTCAGATCCGGCGCGGAGCCTGAGGACTGTCGAAACCACCTGCTCACAAGCGGAATCTGTGCTTTTCTCAAAGCAACTCGACTGTCCGGTGGCAGTGCTACAGGACCCGCTTCGGGAACCTGAACCGATCTGTCGTGAACTCTAAACCCAGCTTTGAGGGGGAACTAATTCGGCGTGCCGCTCGTTGGACCAAATTGTTGTGAGTTAGGTTTGCCTTTCCTGAATTTCGCGACCAGGCGGAACGCGTATCACGCGGGTTCGGTCGCGTCCATAGGAGGATGGTCCGAAATGTCGGAAATCGACTGGAAAGCACTGCGCTACAAGGCTTTTGAAGTCATGCAAGAGGCATATGCCCCCTACTCCCGGTTCCCCGTCGGGGCGGCGGCTCTCACCGTCGACGACCGCGTGGTGAGCGGCTGCAATGTGGAAAATATCTCATACGGTTTGGGCCTCTGCGCCGAATGTGTACTGGTCGGTAACTTGATTTCGACCGGAGGGGGACGCCTGCGGGCGGTCTCGGTCTGCGACTCGCGAGGGGCCGTGCTCATGCCCTGCGGGCGCTGCCGCCAGATCCTGCTCGAGCACGGCGGCGGCGAGTTGCTCGTAGATCACCACAAGGGTGCTGTCACCCTGAACACCTTGCTGCCGGACTCCTTCGGGCCCGACGACCTCACCGCCGGGCAGTTGTGAACGCGGCGCCGGGCGGCTCCGGCCCCGGTGTCCGGCGGCTATCGCCGCTGATCTTCGTGGCGCACGCGGTTTTACATGGAAACACCCGGGTACGCATGCCAGGGTGGAGGACGTGACGGTGCACTCGGCGGTGGACGTGATTCGGGCCAAGCGCGACGGCGGGCAGCTCAGCGACGCGCAGATCGATTGGGTGGTCGACGCGTTCACCCGCGGCGAGGTGGCCGACGAGCAGATGGCGGCGCTGGCCATGGCCATCGTGTGGCGCGGCATGACGCGGCGCGAGACCGCCCGCTGGACCCAGGCCATGATCGACTCCGGCAAACGCCTGGACTTCACCGATCTGGGCCGGCCGACCGTGGACAAGCATTCCACCGGCGGCGTCGGCGACAAGATCACGCTGCCGCTCTCGCCGCTGGTCGCCGCCTGCGGCGCCGCGGTGCCGCAGCTGTCCGGGCGCGGATTGGGTCATACCGGCGGCACTCTCGACAAGCTCGAGTCGATACCCGGCTGGCAGGCCGACATTCCGGTGGAACGGATGCGGGAGCTGTTGGCCGATCCCGCCATCGGGGCCGTCGTCTGCGCGGCCGGGGCCGATCTCGCGCCCGCCGACAAACGGCTCTACGCGCTGCGTGACGTGACCGGGACCGTCGAATCCATCCCCCTGATCGCCAGCTCCATCATGAGCAAGAAGATCGCCGAGGGCACCGGGGCGCTGGTGCTGGACGTGAAGGTCGGGCGCGGGGCGTTCCTGAAGGAACTCGACCAGGCGCGCGAACTCGCCACCGCCATGGTCGAACTCGGCACCGACGCGGGCGTGCGGACCGTGGCCCTGCTCACCGGCATGGACACCCCACTCGGCCATACCGCCGGAAATGCCCTGGAAGTCTGTGAATCCCTGGACGTACTGGCAGGCGGCGGGCCTCCCGACGTCGTCGACCTCACCCTCGCACTGGCCCGGGAGATGCTGGCGCAGGCCGGAATCACCGACGTCGATCCGGCCGACGCCCTCGCCGACGGCCGCGCCATGGATCACTGGCGAGCCATGGTGCGGGCCCAAGGCGGTGACCCGGACGCGGCGCTGCCGCAGGCCCGCCATACCGAGACCCTGCGAGCCCCGGTCTCCGGCACGCTCACCCGGCTGGACGCGCTCGACATCGGTCTGGCGGCGTGGCGGCTCGGTGCGGGCCGGGCCCGGCAGGGCGACCCGGTGCAGGCCGGGGCGGGAATCGAAATGCACGCCAAGCCAGGCGGTTCCGTCGTCGAAGGGCAGCCGTTGCTGACCTTGCACACCGACACGCCCGAGGCGTTCCCGACGGCGCTCGAGATCCTGCGCGACGCGTTCACGGTCTCCGACACCGACCATCCGACGCCGCAGCCGCTCATCCTGGACCGCATCACCGCCTAGCCCCCTGGGCAGCAGCGTCCTCGCCGTCCCGGCGGCCGCGCGCTTCGTGGTGTCGGGGCAGCGCCCTCGTCGTCCCGGCATGTTCGAGGCCGGGATCCACACCGCTGCGGTGGATTCCGGCCACCAGCGCGCCGGAATGACGGGGAGACCTTCCGGCGGAGCGCGCCTAGCCTGGGGATGTGAAGCATCGAACCAAACTCCGCCGCCGCACGGCTGCCCTGGCGGCACTGGGCGCGTTCGGGATCGTCATGCCGCTGAGCGCCGTCGCCCCGCAGGCCTGGCTGGCCACGCCGGTCGCGCGGGCGGCCCCCGGGGAGAACCTGCAGCCCGATCCGTCTGGCGGAAACTCCTTGTCGCGGGGTGACGTCAACACGCCCGAACCGGCCCCCAGGGCCAAGCCCGACCCCATCTACAGCAGCTGTGAGCAGGTGTGGGCGCAGGGCAAGGGGCCGATCTATCTGGGGCAACCGGGGTATTCGGCGTACCTCGACCCGGACGGCACCGGCGTGGCCTGCGACCGTTGAGTGAAGGAAACCTACCGGTCAGCAACGTGAGGGCAACGACATACCGAACTGTGGGGTGACTCGGCTCAACCGCCCTGCCGCGGAACGGGAATGCGGCTAACGTTGCTTCATGACTGGACCGATGCCCCTCACTCTCGCCTCGATCCGCCAGGCTCCGAAGGCGGTCCTGCACGATCACCTGGACGGCGGGCTGCGACCCGCGACCGTACTGGAGCTGGCCACCGCCTGCGGTTACGACCAGCTACCGGCAGGCGATGCCGAATCCCTGGCCACCTGGTTCCGGGACGCGGCCGACAGCGGATCGCTCGAGCGCTACCTGGAGACCTTCGCCCACACCGTGGCCGTCATGCAGACCCCCGAGGGCCTGCGCCGCGTGGCCCGCGAATGCGCCGAGGACCTCGCCGCCGACGGCGTCGTCTACGCCGAGGTGCGCTTCGCGCCCGAACAACACCTCGAGAACGGACTCACCCTCGACGAGGTGGTCGAGCACACCATCGCCGGCTTCCGCGAGGGCGAACAGCTCGCCGCCGCCGCGGGCAATCCGATCAAGATGGTCTGCCTGCTCACCGCCATGCGGCACGCCGCCCGCTCCCGGGAGATCGCCGAACTCACCGTGCGCTGGCGCGACCGCGGCGTCGGCGGCTTCGACATCGCGGGCGCGGAGGCGGGCTTCCCGCCCAGCCGCCACCTCGACGCCTTCGACCACCTGCGGGCCAACCTGGCGCACTTCACGATTCACGCCGGCGAGGCCTTCGGCCTGCCGTCCATCCACGAGGCCGTCGCGTTCTGCGGCTGCGAGCGCCTGGGCCACGGCGTGCGCATCACCGACGACATCACCGACTCCGCCGACGGGCCCAAGCTCGGCGTGGTCGCGAACTACGTGCGGGACATGCGAATTCCGCTGGAGCTGTGCCCGTCCTCGAACGTGCAGACCGGCGCGGTGCCCTCGCTCGACAAGCACCCCTTCGACCTGCTGGCCCGGCTGCGCTTCCGCGTCACCGTCAACACCGACAACCGGTTGATGAGCGACACCACCATGAGCAAGGAGATGCTGAAGCTCTCCGAGACCTTCGGCTACGGCTGGAGCGATCTGGAACGCTTCACCATCAACGCCATGAAGTCCGCCTTCATCTCGTTCCCCGAACGCCTGCGGCTGATCGACGAGGTGATCAAGCCCGGTTACGCGGTGCTGCTGGGATAGGTTGTGAATGAACGAAATTCGGCCGCGCCCGGATGGGCGCGGCCGAATTTCGTTGTGGGGGTTCGGGGGCGAAGCCCCGGAGAGCCCCGAGAGTTGGGTCAGGCCCTTTCGAGGCGAGCCTCGAAGGCGACCTCGAGTGCCTTCCACGCCTCGGACTCGGCGTCGAACGGCGGGTTCGGGGCCATCCGGGACGGGTCGGGGTTGAGCAGGTAGGAGACGTACCAGCCCAGCGGGGTGGAGACCGCCAGCGCCGATTCGACCGAATCGTCCTCGGCGTAATCGGCTGCGTCGGTGAACAATTCGACCGCGAGGTCGAGCTGATCGGTGTCGACGGACTTGGGGCCCGCGGCCAGATCCTCGGCGACGCCGGGCAGCACGTAGACGTTCTCCTCGTCGACCTCGACATCGAGGGAGCCGTCCACGGCGGCGGTCTGGACCTCGCCGTAGGTGCTGACCCGCGCCAGATCGTGCTCGTGGTCGTCGGCCAGGTAGCGGGCCAGGGCGCGCTCGGAGCCGAAGACGGTGATGGAGCCGTTCTTGCCCAGGAAGATGGGCTCGTCGTCGACGTAGCAGCGCAGCGTGAAGAAGGTGCCGTCGGAGGTCACGATCTGGACCGGGTCGATGCCGACCTCGTGCCAGAAGGAGAGCTCCTCGTCCTCATCCTCGTCGTCCTCGTCCAGGTCGACGGGCTCGATCTCGTCGTCATCGCTGTCGGCCGCGTCCTCGGCGTCGACGATGTTCTCCTGCGCCGCAAGCAGTTCCGCCTCCGCGACCGAGACCGCGTCGGCGTCCACCTCCGGAATCGTCACCACCGAGTCGATGGCGTCGATGACCTTTTCCCAGTCCTTGGCGATGGCCGCGCCGATCTGGTCCCACAGTTCCTCGCCCTCGCGGCCCTCGAAGGCGCGCACGCCGCCGGGCAGCGCGCCGAGCACCGGGTGCGAGCCGAAGAACTTGGTGACGGTTTCGAGTTCGCACACGTCGCCGATATTGCGGACCATCTCGAGGGTCTCCTCGAGCTCGGAGACCACCTCCGGGTCCGGGTCGTCGGCGGCCAGCTCGGGCACGCCGACCAGATCGAAGACGTACTGCTCCTCCGGCTCCAGTTCGGCCGCCGACAATCCGGCGATGATCTTCCAGGCCGGATGATCCACCAGATCGTTGTCGGAGTTGGTGCGAATGAACGCCGCCAGCTCCGCGACGGACTCGAAACCGTAGAGGTCTTCCTCGTGACCGAGGAATGCCTGCCACTCATCGTCACCGTCTCGCCAGCGGGGTGCCCAGAGGGTGACAAGATCGCCTTTGGTCAGGCCGAGCGCGATCGGGACGATGTCTCCAGAAGCCATGACGGGAAGCCTATCCAGTCGTCGCGTCAGGCACTATCCGGGTCGGCCCGAATTATCGGCGTCGGGAGTCGAGGGCTCGCGCCGTCCGGAGTCAGGGACTCGTTCAGCCGCGCCACGATTCGCGCACGCTGGGCCGTCGCCTCCGCCGCGGCCTGCTGACAGGCCCACAGGATCAGGCGCGATACCTCGGCGGGGGAGCGCGTGGTCACCGACTCGGCCAGCCACAACCCGGTGAGCGCGCCGTCGGCGTCCACCTCCGCGGTGACCGAGCGGTCCTCGGCGGTGAAGCGCGCCCGCACCTCCGACAGGCCCTGCAGGGTCGCCTCCAGCGTTTCCAGCTGGCGGTTCACGCGGTCCAGCAAGGCATCCATCTCAGCACTCATCGGGAGCTCCTTCCGGCACCGGGCACGGAATACCCGCGCGGGCGCGGCTCAACCGTTCCGTTCACGATCGACGCATCCAACTGGTCTGTCCGGTATCGGCGTCGTCCAGCCGATCCAGCTCGTCCACGGCGGCCTGCCTGGTGGGCAGGCCCAGGCGGTCCAGCACGGTGTCGGGCACACCGGCCTCGGCCAGCTGTTCGCGTCGCCGGGACCGGGCCACGATGGCCGAACGCTTGGTCAGCCGCAGGATCTCGTCGGCGAGAGCCTGTGCGCCGTACCGGTATTCACCGCGCTCGAACTGGATCTCCACCGGCACGCCCTGATCGGTGGCGCGCACCGTCACCGTGCCCGATCGATTGGCCGACGCCGCCGTGGTCACCGGCGGTATCTGCGGCGCACTCATGCCGTGGGCCTGTAGAAACCGAGGAATCGCATGCCCGAGTTCTCCGTTCGTATCGGTCCGATCTGGACGGGATCGCCCGCCTCCACCAACTCGCCGTTCCCGATCACCATCGCGACGTGACCGCTCCACACCGCCAGATCCCCGGGCATCAAGTCCCCTGGACCGACCCGCTGGTGCCCGTACCCCTGCTCCTGCGCCAACCGCGGCAGCGAAACACCCGCCTGCGCATAAGCCCACTGTGTCAGACCGCTGCAGTCCATTCCCACCCCGGGCGTCTCCCCACCCCACACATACGGCGTCCCCACCTGCCCCAACGCACTCCGAACCGCATCCGCCGCCCGCTGATTCGGGGCCTCGACCACGCTCCCGTCCGGCAGCGTCAGCCGCACCCCGCCACCCTGTGGCCGCGTCGGATCCGGTCCGCGGTCAGGCGACTTCGGCGTGCCGACCGAGGCCGGGACAGTGTTCAGCGCACCGCCGGGGGAGTGCCCGGAGCCGAACGGTGTCCGCGCCGCCGTGATCGTGTCTCCCGCGGTCGCGAGCGAGGTGTCCGCCACGGGCGATCCGCCGACCGGTGGTGCGCTCACCGCAGCCGGAACAACCGTCGGGCCGCCTCGCCCCGCCGCCGCGGGTGTGACCGGAGCCGGTGCGGGCGTGCGCGAAGCCAATTCGCTCATGGCAGCCGTCTCGCCTTCCAGTTCCGCCCGAACACGCTCGACCACCCGCAGCGCCCGCCCGACGTGGTCGATCGTCGACTCGACAACGGCCGCGATCACCTCCGGACCGAGCCCGCCCACCGCCAACCGCCGCACGTCGTCGGTGAACTCCCGCAGCACCGTCTCCAGTTCCCGGCGTCCGGTCGCGACTTCCGCGTCCGCGCGCTCCACGATGTCCGCCATGGCGCGCCCTCGATCGGCGGCTGTCGCGGCCGTGGTCTGACCCCGCAATGCCGCATCCATCGCCGCATCGCCCGCCCGTCCTCGCCACGCGTCATACATCCGATCGACACTCGCCCGGCTCGCCGCATGCGCCTCGTCGACCGCGGCCGACGCCTCCCGCAACGCTCCGACCGCCGCCCCCGAACCACCCGCCCCCACACCCGCCAGCAACTCATCGATCGGCCCGGCAAGCCCCGCGAAGTCCATTGTCGCGCTCACAGTTCCACCCCTGGCCGAACCAGACGGCACAACCGCCGCTCACCGGCACGACAATCCGACTGCCGCACCGCCCTACGGGACGAGCCCACCTCTCCGTCGTATGGGTGCATTGCCGACCGGCCCTGTCGCGCGCGTGTGCTCGGACCGGCCGATGTGGGGCCGGTTGCGCGTCGGTCGCGAGAGTGCGAGCTGTCGGTGTCCGGCGGCGTCGGGCTCATCGGTCGGCCTCGTCGCGAGTTGCGGTGCACGGCAGCTCATTTCCATCGCTGTTGCGGGCGTAATCGCTGTCCCGGCACGTGTTCGGCCGGGATCCATGCCTACAGCCCCGGAGTGGTTCGCGGTGGAGTCCGGCCGAGAACATGCCGGAATGGCGAGAGCGTCTCGTGGTCATGCGGTCTCCTCCCCATTTGTCGCGCGCAGCGCGGAGGCGTAGGTGGTGTCGTGCGTGACGTAGATGTTCGCGGCTCCAGCGGTCGCGCTGCTCAGTCCGGCGAATGCAGCCGACAGGTCGGCGAGCTCGGAGACATGGGTGGTGTGGGCTGCCGCGTAGGCGGTGAGGAAGTCGGTGCCGATGAGGCCGAAGGCGGGCGCGAGTAGGTCGGGGGCGGCGGTGGCGGTGCGGGCCATGAGGGCGGCCACGTCGGTTGCGAGGACGGCGGTGGTGCTCGCGTAGGTGGCGAGGCCGTCGGGATGGATCGAGATGCGGTGCATGAATGCCCCCTTCATGCCGGTCGCGGGGTGGTTTGGTGTTGTAGGGGCTTGGACGTGCGGGGGGCCGCGGTGGTTCCCGGGGTGGGGGAATTCCGGTGGGCGGGGATCTCGAGGGGTGGCGCTGAATTATGGTTTTCGTATGCGCACTCTCGTCGTGGACCATCCGCTCGCTGCCGCTTTGCTGACGACCATGCGAGATTCCCGCACCACCAATCCGACATTCCGGGCAGCACTGCGCGATCTCACCGGGATCCTGGTCTATGAGGCCATGCGGGACGCCCCGGTGGAGCGATTCCCGATCGCCACGCCGGTGGCCGCGGCCGAGGGCACCCGGCTGAATGCTCCGCCGTTGCTGGTTCCCGTCCTGCGCGCCGGTCTCGGCATGGTCGAGACCGCCGAGAACCTGATCCCCGACGCCCGGATCGGCTTCGTCGGCGTGGCCCGCGACGAGGAGACCCACCAGCCCACCCCGTACATGGAGTCGCTGCCCGACGACCTGTCCACCACCCCGGTCATCGTGCTCGACCCGATGCTCGCCACCGGCGGCTCCATGGTCTACACCCTGGACCTGCTGGCCACCCGCAAGGCCCGCGACATCACCGTGCTGTGCGTGGTCGCCGCTCCGGAAGGCATTGCCGCCCTGGAGAAGTCGGGCCACGCCGTGCGCCTGGTCACCGCTTCGGTCGACCGCGGCCTCAACTCCGACGCCTACATCGTCCCCGGTCTGGGCGACGCGGGCGACCGCCAGTTCGGCCCCCGCTGAGCCCCGCTCAGAGCTTCTCGCAGAACGCCCGGATCTCGGAGAGCCGTTGCGCCGCGGCGGCCTTCGCGGCCGGGAGCCCGTCCCGGTCGGCGACCGGGACGAACGTCTCCAGATAGCACTTGAGCTTCGGCTCCGTCCCCGACGGCCGGATCACCACCCGCAGCGTCGCCCCTTCGAAAACCAGTGCGTCAGTACGCATCTGGCCGCGCAGCTGTGCCATATCGGTGCAGCTCACGGCTTCTCCGGCGATCTCGGTGGGCGGCAGCTCCCGCAATCTGGCGACCACGGCCGCCGCCTCACTCACCTCGGGCAGCCGCAGCGACACCTGATCGCCCGCGTGCACACCGAATTCGACGGCATAGTCGTCGAGCAGGTCGAGCACCGTCCGGCCCTCGGCCTTCGACTGCGCCACCAGATCCGCCGCGACGACCGCCGCGGAGATCCCGTCCTTGTCGCGCACCGCCACCGGATCCACGCAGTGCCCGATCGCCTCTTCGTAGGCGTACACGAGCCCCTCGCCGGCCCGCGCCAGCCACTTGAACCCGGTCAAGGTCTCCGCGTACCGCGCCCCGCGCGCCGGAGCCAGCTTGCTCAACAGTCGCGACGACACGATGGTGGTGGCCACCAGTGAATCCGGCGCGGCCGTCCGCAGTACGAAATCGCCCAGCAGCACCCCGGTCTCGTCACCGCGCAGCATCCGCCACCCGTCCGGGCCGCGCACGCCCAGCGCGCACCGGTCCGCATCCGGATCGAGCGCGATGGCGAGGTCCGCGTCGAGCCGTCCCGCCAAGTCCAGCAACAGATCCGATGCCCCCGGCTCCTCGGGGTTGGGGAACGCCACGGTCGGGAAGTCCGGATCCGGCGCGAACTGCTCGGTGACCACCAGCACCTCGTCGAACCCCGCGCTCCGGAGCGCGGCGACGGCGAGTTCCCCGCCCACGCCGTGCATGGCGGTCAGCACGATCCGAATCGGTGATCGTGGACGGTCGCCCCCGATCAGGCTCGGCAACAGCGAGACTCGGGCCAGATAGTCATCGACGACCGCTTCCCCGCGCTCGATGTCGACGTTCTCCAGCGCCTTTCGCGGAATCGGGGTGGTCACCGCGTCGATGCAGCGTTCGATCTCGGCGTCGGCGGGTGCGATGAGCTGCGAGCCGCCGTCGAGGTAGAGCTTGTAGCCGTTATCGGTGGCCGGATTGTGGGAGGCGGTGATCTGCACTCCCGCAACGGCTTTCAGCGCACGAACCGCGAAGGCGACCACCGGGGTCGGCAGCGGGCGGGGGAGCTCCAACACCGAGAAACCGGCCGCCGTGAACACTTCCGCCGTGGCGATCGCGAATTCGGCGGAGCCGTGGCGGGCGTCGCGGCCGACGATCACCAGGCCGCCGCCCAGGCAGCGGTCCCGCAGCCAGGCGGCGATGCCCGCCGAGGCGCGCGAGACGGTGTCCACGTTCATACCGTCGGGCCCGTCGCGGAGGGGACCGCGGAGCCCGGCGGTTCCGAAGCGCAGCACGCCGCGCGCCTAGAGGCGTTCCAGGACGCCGCGCAGCAGCTTGCCCAATCTCGGTGCGGCGGCGTGGCCTTCGGCGAGCACCTCGGCGTGGGACAGGTGCGCGCCGGTGACGCCGGCGGCCAGGTTGGTGACCAGGGAGATGCCCAGCACCTTGGCCCCGCCCTCGCGGCAGGCGATGGCCTCCAGCACGGTCGACATGCCGACCAGGTCCGCGCCCAGGGTGCGCAGCATGCGGATCTCGGCCGGGGTCTCGTACTGCGGCCCGGTCAGGCCCGCGTACACGCCCTCGGTCAGGCTGGGGTCGATTTCCTTTGCGAGCGAGCGCAATTCGGGATCCCAGGCATCGACCAGGTCGACGAAGTTCGCGCCCTCGATAGGGGTGCGGCCGGTGAGGTTCAGGTGGTCGCTGATGAGCACCGGCTCGCCGACCGCCAGGCCGTCGCGAATTCCGCCCGCGGCGTTGGTGAGCAGCACCGTCTCCGCGCCCGCGGCCAGCGCGGTGCGCACATTGTGCACGACCTGGCCCGGCGCGTGGCCCTCGTAGAGATGCTGACGGCCCATGAGCAGCAGCACCGGTGCGTCACCGACGGTGACGGAGTGGATGGTGCCCTGATGTCCTTGTGCCGTAGGCGATCCGAAGCCCGGGACCTCGGCCATGGGGATGGAGTGTTCCGGTTCCCCGATCTCGGCGGCGGCCTCCTGCCAGCCGGATCCCAGCACCACCGCGACGCGGTGGGTGCGTACGCCGGTACGTTCGGCGATCACTTCGGCGGCTAGTTCGGAAACCCCGCCCATGGCCTTCTCGGCTAGCATGTCGCCCACCCTAGTCCTAGGCGATCACTCGCGCCCGTGCGCGGCCGCGACCTGCCGTTTTCATTCCCTTTGTCCTGATCCGCCTCCCCGCAACTTCAGCGCCCGGCTCCGATGCCGCCGTCGGTTGTGCACGCGGGGTGCGGTCAGGTGGCGAACCGATTTCGGGGGTACCCGACGAGTTACCCCGATTCTTGCGAAATCAGTCGTCGCGTTGGCATTACTACCCGTCGGTAGGTATCCGCCGCGCCCCCGCTACGCTGCACGCATGCCGTATTTGAAGCGTGATGGCGACGTTTTCGTGCTCTACCTCGGGACCGAGGGTCAGACCATCGACAGCGAGAACCGTTTCCACCCCGACTGGATCACCGAGGTCCACGCGCTGCTCGACGAGGTCGAAGCGTCCGAGGGCCCGGCCGCGCTGGTGGTCACCGCCAACGGCAAGTTCTTCTCCAACGGCCTCGATACCGACTGGCTGTTCGGCAATTTCGACAAGAACTGCTGGTACCTGGACCGCGTGCACTCGCTCTACAGCCGCCTGCTGGCCTTCCCGCTGCCGACGGTGGCCGCGGTGAACGGCCACGCCTTCGGCGCCGGCGCCATGCTCGCCACCTCCTGCGACTTCCGCGTCATGCGCGCCGACCGCGGCTTCTGGTGCCTGCCCGAGGTGCACCTGGGCATGCCGTTCACGGTCGCCATGAACGCCCTGGTCACCAACCGCCTGATCAACCAGGTCGCGGTCGAGGCCATGACCACCGGCCGCCGCTACGGCGCCGACGACGCCATCGCCGCGGGCATCGTGGACGGCAAGGCGGACGCCGAGTCGTTGCTGGCCACCGCCATCGCGCGGGCCGACATGCTCAAGGGCAACCGCAAGCCGAACCTGCCGGTCATCAAGCGCGCCCTGCACCAGAACGCCCTCGCCGGTCTGGCCGTCGAGACCACCCCGGAGAACCTGGCCTTCAATCCCTAGTCGGATGGCCGCGCTCTCGGAACCTGCGGGCATCGAGGGCGCGGCGCCGCGGGCTTGGGGGCAAGGCTTCCTCGAACCCGGCCCGCTGACAAATTTCTCTTGGGGTTTCAGGGGATTCCCCTGAATTTCCCCCTCGTGTTCGGCGAGATGGCGATCCGCCGGAAGATTTCCCGTGCACCTGCTGCGACAGATCGGGACGGTAGTGCGAGACTGTTGGGATGCAACCGTCGCGCAACGGCGATGAACGCAGTCTTCGCAAACCGATCGGTCGGCATGAGGTGGGCTCTGCCGTGCCGCTGAATGCTGCCCCGACACCGGCTGATCCGGACCTCATCTCCGAGGTCGACGCGGCCATCGCGGCCGATCGCGACCGATTGATCGCGCTGTCCCACGACATTCATTCCGAGCCCGAACTCGCCTTCGAGGAATTCCGCAGTGTGGCAAAGACAATCGAGCCTTTGCGGGAACGCGGATTCCGGATCGAAACGGACGTAGCGGATCTTCCGACCGCATTTACGGCCGAATACGGCAGTGGAGACCTAGTAGTCGGTATTTGCGCGGAATACGACGCGCTTCCGGAAATCGGCCACGCCTGCGGCCACAACATCATCGCCGCCTCCAGCGTGGGCGCGGCCCTGGGCCTGGCCGCGATAGCCGACGCCTGCGACATCACGGTGAAGGTGCTGGGCACACCCGCCGAGGAGTCCGGCGGCGGCAAGGTGCTCATGCTCGAGCGCGGTGTCTTCGACGATGTCGCGATGGCCATGATGGTGCACCCGGGCCCGGAGGACATCGCCGGCGCGCATTCCCTGGCGCTCGCCGATTTGTCCGTTGTGTTCCACGGCCGCGAATCGCATGCCAGCGCCGCGCCGCAATACGGGCGGAATGCCCTGGATGCCGTCACCGTGGCCCAAGTTGCTTTAGGTTTGCTGCGGCAACATCTCCTGCCCGGACAGCAACTGCACGGTATAGTCGGCTCGGGCGGCGTAGCCCCCAATATCGTGCCCGGACACGCGGAACTGCTGTATTACCTACGTGCGGTCGACTCCGCGGCCCTCGACGATCTGATGCAACGAGCATCGGCATGTTTCGAGGCTGGCGCCCTGGCGACCGGATGCACACACGAAATCCGGAAGCTCGCGCCGACATATACCGAGCTCACTCCCGACAGCGCACTACTGTGTGCCTATCGCGAGCAGATCCGAGATCTCGGACGCGAGCCCATCGCCCCGGAATTCGAGGCGGCACGGCCGCTGGGCAGCACCGATATGGGCAATGTCACCAACGTCATCGCCGGCATCCACCCGGTCATCGGCATCGATGCCGGGGGCGCGGTGACGCACCAACCCGCGTTCGCGGCCGCCGCCGTGAACGCCTCCGCCGACCGCGCGGTCCTGGACGGGGCAACGGCGTTGGCACGCACCGCGATACATATTGCGGGCGACAAAGTGCACAGGGACAGGTTGTCGGAACGAGTCATGCAACGGCAGTTTCAGCGACAGGAGGACATTCGGTGAGCACAACCGGCCGGTCCCGGGCGGGAGCGTCAGGCCCGGAGGCGGCAGCTCGCGTAACCACGCAGGGCCCCGCGAGCGGCCAAATCCACACGGCGCGTACCAACGGACCAGTGGCGGCAGCGTGCGTGAACACGCAGACCCCCGCCAGCGTCGTCATGGAACCGGTTTCCGGTCATCAGGCGGTCGAGGCATGGCTCGCCGAGCACATGGACGACCTCAAGGCGTGGCGTCGCCACATCCACGCCAACCCGGAGCTTTCCCGAACCGAGTTCGGCACCACCGAATTCGTGGAGTCCTGGCTGATCAAGGCCGGGCTCGAGCCGCGCAAACTACCGAGCGGCACCGGCCTGATCTGTGACATCGGCCCCGACGGCCCGCGCATCGGCCTGCGCGCCGACATGGACGCGCTGCCGCTGCAGGAGTACACGGGGTTACCCTTCGCCTCCACCGTGCCCGGCGTCTCGCACGCCTGCGGGCACGACGCCCACACCACGATTCTGCTCGGCACGGCCCTGGCGCTGGCCGAGATCGAGGACCTGCCGGTCGGCGTGCGGCTGGTGTTCCAGCACGCCGAGGAGGTCATGCCCGGCGGCGCCATCGACATGGTCGCCGCGGGTGCGATGGAAGACGTCTCGCGCATGTTCGCGCTGCACTGCGATCCGCGCCTGGAGGTCGGCCGGGTCGGCATCCGGGTGGGCCCGATCACCTCGGCCGCCGACACCGTCGAACTGGTGCTGGACTCACCCGGCGGGCACACCTCCCGCCCGCACCTGACCAGCGATCTGGTCTACGCCATCGGCACGGTCATCACCGGCCTGCCGGGCCTGCTCTCGCGCCGCATCGACCCGCGCACCAGCACCGTCATGGTCTGGGGTGCGGTCTCGGCGGGCAAGGCGCCCAACGCGATTCCGCAGACCGGCATGCTCACCGGCACCGTCCGCACCGGCGACCACGCCACCTGGTCGCTGCTCGAGCCCATGGTCCGCGAGATCGTCGAGGGCCTGCTGGCCCCGACCGGCGTGCGCTACCAGCTCAACTACAAGCGCGGCGTGCCGCCGGTGGTCAATGACGAGCAGGCGGTGCGCATGTTCGAGGACGCCATCCGCGGCCTCGGTCCCGACGCGCTCGCCGACACCCAGCAGTCCGGGGGCGGCGAGGACTTCTCCTGGTATCTCGAGGAAGTCCCCGGCGCGATGGCCCGCCTCGGCGTCTGGTCCGGCCAGGGCGAGCAACTCGACCTGCACCAGCCGACCTTCGACATCGACGAGCGCGCCCTGGCGGCCGGCGTCCGCGTCTTCACCAATATCGTCCTGAACGCGCACTGACCCACGACAACCAAGCCGGGCCGCACCCAAAAGTGCGGCCCGCTTTGGCATGTCAGCCCTCGCACTCCATCGAGTGGCACATTCTGGAGGGGATATGTCCGCTGTGTTCTCCAGAATGTGCCACTCGGCGAACCGGCTGCCGTGCGGAGGCCGTGGCTTTTCGAGCCTCGAGGGGCTGGAACCGCCGCCGACACGCCCGAACCCGGCCCTGTCCAGGCGTTCGTGAGCGGCGGGGGGCTGGAAATTGGGATATCTCGGGAATCCAGTGCGCGAAGCTACTTCGCCTTGGCGGCGATGTCGCCCCAGGCGTGCCAGCGGTCGATCTCGATCCAGGCGGAGACGCGCTTCTGGTCGCGCACGGCGTAGTCGGTGCCGATGTAGTGCTGGGCGATGCGGTCGATGACCGAGGAGTCCGGGTCGTTCTCGAGCGAGACGATGCGGCCCTGGATGCTGACGTGGCTGTACCAGTTGTCGGCATCGGTGATGGTGAGGCTGACGCGGGGATCCTGGCGCAGGTAGTCCAGGCGCTTGCGGAAGTCGGCCAGGTTCACCAGGATTCGGCCGTCCTCGTAGAGGTACCAGGTGGCCACCGAGACCGGCTGCCCGTCGGGGCGGTTCGAGGCGAACACGGCCGGGTTGGGCCGGGACAGGAATTCGGCGATCGCGGCGGGCACCGGGGTTGCGGGCATGGCTCCTCTTTCGACGGTTCGAAGATCGTTCATGTCCCGCAACATCGATGCCGCGCCGAATCTTCCTGGCACGGCGCGGAGCCGAGTCTTCCGGCGCTACGGCCCGAAGGTGCCCGGACCCACGTTCTTGCTGTTGCGGGTGCGTAGTGCGTGCGTGTAATCGCTTGGCGCGCCCGCCTTCTCGGCGGCGTCGGCGATCACACCCAGGTAGCGCGCGGACGGCAGCCCGCCCTCGTAGGCGTCGAGGACGTAGAGCCAGGCCAGCACCGGCTCGGTGCCGGTGCCCGCGTTGGGGGTGACGCGCAGTCGGATCTTCTTGTGGATTCCGAAGTCCGAGCCCTCCCAGCGGTCGAGGCTCAGCTCGTCCTCGCTGGGCACGTCGTAGAGGACCACGAAGACGCGTTGTCCGGCATCTTCGACCACCGTCGCCAGCGGTCCCTCCCAGCCGATGTCGTCCCCGGCGAAGGTGAGTCGCCACCCTTCCAGCCAGCCGGTTCCGTACACGGGGGAGTGCGGACAGCGCTTGAGCATCTGCTCGGGATCCATGTTGGACCCATAGGCGGCGTAAATCGGCACCATAGAAGCCTATCGAACAAACACCGGAGACCGTCCCTGATCCCCATCACAAGGCGGTTCGCGCGCGCATGAAAGATTGCCGCCGGGTCGCCGGAATCGCGGCCCGGCCTGCCCCGAGTCCGTTTTGTCCTGGGGCAACGGCAAGTTCGCGCAATACTCCCGCCGTGACGGGCGAGCCGTGCGAATGGGATTCGCCACAGTGGGACAGTTGTCCCGAGATGCGGTTAAAGATGTATCGAGCAGGGCGGATAACGTTAGGGACCGGCATCGGAGATCCCGGGGCCGAGCTTGAAGCGGAGGAACAATGACCCGCATTGCGATCATCGGTGGCGGCCCCGCCGGGTATGAAGCGGCGCTGGTAGCGGCACAGCACGGGGCGCCGGTCACGCTGATCGACAGTGACGGCATCGGCGGCGCGTGCGTGCTGTGGGATTGCGTGCCGTCCAAGACCTTCATCGCCTCCACCGGCGTCCGTACCGACCTGCGTCGCGCCCGTGACCTGGGCATCACCGTGCATCCCTCGCAGGCGCAGGTGCGCCTGGCCGAGGTGAACTCGCGCGTGAAGGCCCTCGCCCAGGCCCAGTCCTCCGACATCAAGGCCAAGCTGCAGACCGCGGGCGTCACCGTGCTGGCCGGCTACGGCGAGATCATCGACCAGGCGCCCGGCCTGGCCACCCACCTGGTGAAGGCCACGCTCGCCGACGGCCAGCAGCGGCTCATCGAGGCCGAGGTGGTGCTCATCGCCACCGGCGCCAGCCCGCGCGTGCTGCCCGGCGCGGAACCCGACGGCGAGCGAATCCTGAACTGGCGTCAGCTCTATGACCTCAAGGAGCTGCCCGAGACCCTGGTGGTCGTCGGTTCCGGTGTGACCGGCGCCGAATTCGTCTCCGCTTATACCGAGATGGGTGTGAGCGTGAAATTGGTCTCGAGCCGCGACCGCGTGCTGCCCGGCGAGGACGCCGACGCCGCGCTGGTGCTCGAGGAGGCGCTCGCCGAGCGCGGTGTGGAACTGGTCAAGCACGCCCGCGCCGACGCGGTGGAGCGCACCGCCGAGGGCATCGTGGTGAAGCTGTCCGACGGCCGCACCGTCACCGGCACCCACGCCCTGATGACCGTCGGTTCCGTGCCGAACACCGAGGGCCTGGGCCTGGACCGCCTCGGCATCGAACTGGACAAGGGCGGATACCTGCGCGTGGACCGGGTTTCGCGCACCACCGCGCCCGGCGTCTACGCCGCGGGCGACTGCACCGGCCTGCTGCCGCTGGCCTCGGTGGCCGCCATGCAGGGCCGCATCGCCATGTACCACGCGCTGGGCGAGGGCGTGCAGCCGATTCGCCTGAAGACCGTTGCCTCCGCGGTGTTCACGCGTCCGGAGATCGCGACCGTCGGCGTCTCGCAGACCGCCATCGACAATGGCGAGGTCCCGGCCCGCACGGTCATGCTGCCGTTGAACACCAACCCGCGGGCCAAGATGTCGGGTCTGCGCCGCGGTTTCGTGAAGATCTTCTGCCGTCCCGCCACCGGCGTGGTGATCGGCGGCGTTGTCGTGGCCCCTATCGCCTCGGAGCTGATCCTGCCCATCGCGCTCGCGGTGCAGAACAACCTCACGGTGAACGATCTGGCGCAGACGTTTTCGGTGTACCCGTCGCTCACCGGCTCGGTCACCGAGGCCGCGCGACAGCTCATGCGCCACGACGATCTGGACTAGTCGCAACGGTTTTCACGTGACGCTCGCGAGGCGTGAATGCGCCTTTGTTACCGGCCCGTCTTGCTGCCTTGTCTCCCTTGTGATTAAGTTCGCGGCGGAAGCGATCGGCAGGGCGGTCGCGAGCGTTACGTGACGGGGGTTCTCAATTCCCCTCGGTGCGAGGCTCTTCGATGCCCGGAGCGGTCGCGCTGCCGAGGGACGAAGGAATTGAGCCAAACGTGAAGCACCGCAAGCCGAGTCGGATCAAGGCGAGCACCTCCCTGACGCTGGCCGGTGCGGCCGCGGTGGTGTCGCTGCTGTCCGCTCCCGCCAACGCCGCCCCGGCCGACCCGGGCGCGGTCCCGGCTGACCAGCAGCAGCCGGCTGACCAGCAGCAGCCCGACGGCACCACCCAGCCCACCGACACACCCGCACCCGACGCGAAGTCGCAGACCGCGCCGAAGCCGGAGAACGTGCAGCCGGGCACCACCAAGCCGCAGCAGAACCAGCCGGGCGTCACCACCCCGACCACGCCGAACACCCCGGCCCCGGACAACGGTGCGGCCAAGCCGGATTCGGGTCAGCCGCAGGGCGCGACCCAGCCGGACGGCACCACCGCGAAGCCGGATCCGAACGCGCCGAAGAACGATCAGAACGGCCAGCCGGCGGTCACCACCCCGACGCCCAACCAGCCGAAGTCGATCAAGCCCTCGCAGCCCGGTGTGACCGTGCCGCGCGTCGCGCCGCTGCCGGTGCCGGGCCAGTCGAACCAGGTCGAGCCCGCGGTGACCACGCCGACGCCGAACCAGCAGCCGGGTCAGTCGGTCACCCCGGCGCAGAACCAGCCGGTCAAGCCGAACGACCAGAGCGCGCAGCCGGCCGGCGCCGCACCGCAGCAGGGCGACAGCCCGGCCGTGGACACCATCACCGGCCAGCCGAGCACCGCCACCCCGCAGCAGCAGCCGCGCTGGCAGTCGCCCGCGGTCGACACCGCCCCGGCCGCGCCGGTGGTCGCCATGACCGGCCCGCACACCGAGGTCGGGGTCAACCTCGACGGTGGCGCGGTGCTGCCCGGCTGGGCCGCCAACACCCACCACTTCAGCAACCTGGACGGTTACGTCGGCACCATCGGCTACACCACGCCGGGCGGCATCGGCGAGGCCGGCATGTCGCTGGACTTCACCACGCCCAACCAGATCAAGGTGACGGCGTTCGCGGGCAGCGGGCCGGACAACGACCAGAAGAGCGAGTTCCTGCTGGACACGACCGTGGCCAACGCGGTCAAGGCCGACACCGAGAACTTCATCCGGCTGATGCCGGGCGGCAGCATCATCCTGGATGCGGCCGCGCAGATTGGTAAGCTCCCCCAGGGTGACCGGCCTTCGGAGTCGGTCGATGTGGGCGGTGTGACCGCGCAGGTGGGCGGTTCGGTTCAGTACTGACGGTCCGGAGCGGACCGGATACGAACCGGTAGGAGAAGTGTTGTCACGTGGGGCGGTCGTGAGCGACCGCCCCACGTGCATGTGGCGAAAGGACGGGTGATGGTTTCCGGTAAGGATGAACCCGCCGACCGTCCCGAATCCGAGGCGGCGGGGGAGCTGGGCGACTTCGGGCCGTCCCTCAACGACTTCGGTCCCTCGCTCAACGATTTCGGGCCCGCGCCCGCGACCGGCGCGCCCGGCTGGAGCCCCGCGCCCGGACCACAGAGCCCGGATCTGGCGTGGCGGCCCGCCGACGCCCCGATCCCGGCCCCGCCGCCCCAGTACCGGGCCCCCGACTCGTGGTCGACGGGGCAGTATCCCGCGCAGTACCCGGCGGGCAACGGCATGTCGACGGGCCAGTATCCGGCCGTGGAGGGCGCGGGTCAGCCTCCGGGTACCCCGGACGTCGAACAAACCGTCAAAATCCCGCCTGGCGGCCCGCAATCGGCCTTCGGTGATCACGAGCGGACCACGCGGATCGACGCCGCCGATCAGGCGGGCGCCGAACGGAATTCGGCGGGGGAGACCCGGGCCGCATCGACGAACGGGGCGGAATCGTCGAACGGGGCGGAATCGTCGAACGGGGCGGTGGCCGCGGGCGACGGGTCCTCCGACTCCTGGTGGCGCTCCGCGCCCAGCGGCTTCCCGCCCGCGCCGCCCGCATCGGAATCTGGTGCGGCGCAGGGGGAGTCGTTGTCCTGGGCCGACGACCCGATCGTGAAGGCGCTGACACCGAAAACCGTTGCGGCGCCGAGCAAGCCGGACAAGAAGTCGCCGCCCTGGCGCAAGATCGGCGCGATCTCGGGTGGTGCGGTGGCGTTGCTGGCCGTGATCGGCCTGGTGGTGTTCGCGGTCATGCGCGGCGACAAGCACGACTCGCCCAGCCCCGAGGCCGTCACGACCGGCAAGGCCGCGCCGACGAATACCGCGGCGGCGCTGAGCTGCCCGGCCCGGCACGACGGCAATGTCACCATCGGCAACGGCGCGGGCGGCACCGGCAGCGGCGTGGACGCGATCCTCGGCTTCCAGCACGGCTTCTACACCGATCGCGACGGTCAGAAGGCGCGCAGCTTCGTCGTGCCCGATTCGCCGACCGTGTCACCGGCCGACGTCATCCAGAAGAACGGCATCGACGCGCTCAAGCCCGGGACCAGCTACTGCCTGCAGATCGTCGGCCCGACGCCGGTCGCCGCGCCGTCGCCGCCGGTGCCGCCGGGCGCTCCGCCCGCGCCGCCCGTGGCGGGGACGTTCGAGACCTACGACGTGGACATCACCGAACACCACGCGGACGGCACTACCCAGGTCTACGCGCAGCGTGTCACGGCCGTGGAGCGTGACGGCAAACACCTGATCTACTCCATCGAGGAGCGTTCCTGAGGTCGAGACCGGTCCGGTGGTCGCGGAACTGGACCGGTCGTCCCAAACTGTGGGAATAGGATTTCATATCCTGGTAGCGCTGTGACATGGTGGAGTTTCGCATACCCCGGCGTTTCCCTCGGAGGTGGTCCATGTCCGCGAACTTCCCGCCCCTCGCCCGGCGTCTCGACGGCCTGCAGAGCTCGGCGATCCGTGACCTGCTCAAGCTCACCTCGCGCGCGGACATCATCAGCCTTGCCGGGGGTTTGCCCGACGCCGAACTCATGCCCCGTGACCGCATCGCGGTAGCCGCCGACGCCGCGCTCTCGGAACGGTCCCGCCTGCAGTACACCGAGTCCCCGGGCTGGGGTCCGCTGCGTGAGGTGCTGGCTGCCCGGGAGTCCGAGCGCCTGGGCCGCGCGGTCCCCGTCGACGAGATCTTCGTGACCCACGGCTCCCAGCAGGCGCTCTCGCTGCTGGCGGAGGTGCTGCTGGACCCGGGCGCGCTGGTGATCTGCGAGGATCCGGCGTATGTCGGTGCGCTGCAGGTCTTCCGGGCCGCCGGTGCGCGGATCGAGGCCGTCCCCCTGGATGCCGAGGGCATGCGCCTGGACGTCCTGCGCGAACGCCTGGCCGCCGGTGCGCGTCCGGCCGTCGTGCACACCGTCAGCAACTTCCACAATCCCGGCGGCGTCACCCTGAGCCCCGAGCGCCGCCGCGAGCTCGCGAATCTCGCCGAGCAGTACGGCTTCTGGATCATCGAGGACGACCCGTACGGCGAACTCTGGTTCGACCGGCCCTCGCCCGCCCCCGTGGCGACCTACTCGCCCAACGTGATCCGACTCTCCAGCGCCTCCAAGATCCTGGCCCCCACCCTGCGCGCCGGCTGGATGATCGCCCCCGCCCAGGTCTGCCGCGCCGTCGAGCTGCTCAAACAGGGCGCCGACCTGTGCGGTTCCGCCCTCACCCAGCAGATCACCGCCGACCTGCTCGCCGACACCGACTGGCTGGCCACCCATGTGGATTCGGTCCGCCGGGTCTACGGCACCCGCGCCAAGGCCCTCGTCGACGCCGTCCGCTCCCGCTTCGGAGACCGCGTCACCAGCACCGATGCCGCCGGCGGCATGTTCGTCTGGGTCGACTTCACCGACGGCACCGACACCACGGCCCTGCTCCCCTCGGCCCTCGACACCGGCGTCGCCTACGTCCCCGGCAACGCCTTCGCCGTCTCCACCGACTACGCCCACTCCATGCGCCTGTGCTTCACCACCTCCGACGAGGCGGTGCTCATCGAGGCCGTGGACCGCCTGGCCAAGGCCCACGCCGCGGTAGGCCAGGTCTGAGCGGATCCGCCGGCGAGGCTCGTCATACCGCCCACGGCGGCCACTTCGCCGCATGGGAGCGATTCGAACTCTTTCTCGGCGACCTGCGCACGACCATCGCTGCCATAGCCGTCGCGGGGTGTCCGGCGGGCCGCTGGCCGGAAGCCGCCCCCGCCGTTGAGGGATCCCGGCCGAAACGTGCCGGGTGGTGACTGTCGTTGCCGCTCGTGACAAGTCACCCGGCCTCACGAGCGCCGGGTGCCTACCGGCCGCACCGATAGTGTGCGGCTCGCTGCACCATCTCGGCCCGGACGGATAGTGTCGTACGGAGTCGTCCGATTCGAGTCTTGCTGTCGCTCAGACGGATTCGGGCTGGTTGAGGGGGACCGGGTCCAGGACCTCGCGGCGGGCTTCGGGGGCTTCCAGGCGCAGGGCGTCGGCGGAGGCGTCGTCGGGGCGGGTCTGGGATTCGATCTCGGCCTTGACGCGGGCGCTGTAGACGGCGACCTCGCGGTCGATGTCGGCTTCCGACCAGCCGAGCACCGGGGCGACCAGCCGCGCCACCTCGTCGGCGCAATCCACGCCGCGGTGGGCGTATTCGATGGAGATACGGGTGCGGCGGGCCAGGATGTCGTCCAGGTGCAGGGCGGCCTCGGCGGCGACCGCGTAGACGGCCTCCACGCGCAGGTAGCCGGGCGCGTCCGTGATCGGTTGCAGCAGTGCGGGATTGCCGTCGGCCAGGCCCAGCACCTCGTCGATGAGCGAGCCGTAGCGGTTGAGCAGGTGCTGGATCCGGTAGGGGTGGACGCCGTACTTCTCGGCCAGGTGCGGGGTCTGGTTCATCAGCGCGTGGTAGCCGTCCGCGCCGAGCAGCGGCACCTTCTCGGTGATGGTGGGCGGCACCCGGCGCGGAATGTCCTGCGCCGCTTCGTCCACCGCGTCGTAGGCCATGACACGGTAGGTGGTGTACTTGCCGCCCGCGATGGCGACCAGGCCGGGCGCGATGCGGGCCACCGCGTGCTCGCGCGAGAGCTTGGAGGTCTGGTCGGACTCCCCGGCCAGCAGCGGCCGCAGGCCCGCGTAGACGCCGGTGATGTCGGCGTGGGTGAGCGGGGTGACCAGCACCTTGTTGACGTGCTCGAGCAGATAGTCGATGTCGGACTTGGTGGCCGCCGGATGCGCGAGATCGAGGTTCCAGTCGGTGTCGGTGGTGCCGATTATCCAGTGGTCGGTGCTCCACGCGATGACGAACAGGACCGACTTCTCGGTGCGCAGGATGAGCGAGGTGTCGCTGGCGATCCGGTCGCGTGGGACCACGATGTGCACACCCTTGGACGCTCGCACATGGAATCGGCCTCGCTGATTCGCGAGTGACTGCAGTTCGTCGGTCCACACGCCGGTGGCATTGATGACCACGCTGCCGCGCACCTCGGTCGTCCGGCCGTCCTCGCTGTCGCGCACCTTGATGCCCACCACCCGGTCCGCCTCCTTGAGGAAGCCGACCACCTGCGTGGAGGAGCGGATGACCGCGCCGTAGTGGGCGGCGGTGCGGGCCACGGTCATGGTGTGGCGGGCATCGTCCACCACGGTGTCGTAGTAGTTCACCCCGCCGGTGAGGGCGTCGCGCTTGAGGCCCGGAGCCTGCCGCAGCGCCGCCGACCGGGTCAGATGATGCTGTCCGGGAACCGATTTCGCACCGCCCATGGTGTCGTACATGACCAGGCCGGCCGTCACGTACGGGCGCTCCCAGCCGAAGTGGGTGAGCGGGTACAGGAACTTCAGCGGCTTCACCAGGTGCGGCGCGAGCGTCGACAGCGCCAGCTCACGTTCCTTGAGCGCCTCGCGGACCAGCCCGAACTCCATCATCTCCAGGTAGCGCAGACCGCCGTGGAACATCTTCGACGAGCGGGAGGAGGTGCCGGAGGCCAGATCGCGGGCCTCGACCAGGGCGACCTCGAGGCCACGGGTGGCGGCGTCCAGGGCGATGCCCGCGCCGACCACGCCGCCGCCCACGACGATGACGTCGAAGGCGTCCTTTCCGAGTCGCCCCCAGGCAGCTTCGCGCTGCTCCGGGCCGAGGAACTGCGATCGCGGTTGCTTCGTCATGCTCGACTCCTCCGGGTTAACTTCCGGCTACCGAGGGCTACGGTAGCCCAGAGTAATAGACGCCCGGGTTAGCCTCGTTCGATGCGTCGCTATGTAGCCGCCATCGATCAAGGCACGACCTCGAGTCGCTGCATCGTCTTCGACCACCAGGGCCGAATCGCCGGAGTCGCCCAGCGCGAGCACGAACAGATCTTCCCCAAACCCGGATGGGTCGAGCACGATCCCGAAACCATCTGGCGCAATACCGAATTCGTGATCGCCGAGGCCCTGCGCGGCTGCGGCATCGGGCCCGCCGAGGTGGCGGCCGTGGGCGTCACCAACCAGCGCGAGACCACCGTGGTGTGGGACCGCGCCACCGGAAGACCCGTCTACAACGCCATCGTCTGGCAGGACACCCGCACCGCCGAACTCACCGAACAACTCGCCGGCGATCAGGGGCCCAACCGGTATGCCGACCGCACCGGCCTACCGCTGTCCACCTACTTCGCCGGACCCAAGCTGCGCTGGATCCTCGACAATGTGCCGGGCGCCCGGGCACGCGCCGAGGCGGGGGAACTCTGCTTCGGCACCATGGACAGCTGGGTCCTGTGGAAGCTGACCGGCCTGCACATCACCGACGTCACCAATGCCTCGCGCACCATGCTCATGGATCTGCGCACCCTGCAATGGGATCCGCGGATCTGCGCCGACTTCGGCGTGCCCATGTCGATGCTGCCCGAAATCCGCAGCAGCTCCGAGGTTTACGCCGATATCACGCACGGTGCGCTGGCGGGGGTTCCGGTTGCGGGCATCCTCGGCGACCAGCAGGCCGCCACCTTCGGCCAGGCCTGCCTGTCGCCCGGCGACACCAAGAACACCTACGGCACCGGCAATTTCATGCTCATGAACACCGGCGCCACCCCCGTCTTCAGCGAGCACGGCCTGCTCACCACCGTCTGCTACCGCCTCGGCGACCAGCCCGCCGTCTATGCCCTCGAGGGCTCCATCGCCGTCACCGGCTCCCTGGTCCAATGGCTGCGCGACAACCTCGGCATCATCTCCTCGGCCGCCGATATCGAACCCCTGGCCCGCACCGTCGCCGACAACGGCGGCGCGTACATCGTCCCCGCCTTCTCGGGCCTGTTCGCCCCGCGCTGGCGGCCCGACGCCCGCGGCGTCGTCGCGGGTCTGACCCGCTTCGTCAACAGGGGCCACCTGGCGCGAGCCGTCCTGGAAGCCACCGCATTCCAGACGCGTGAGGTCATCGACGCCATGCGCGCCGACTCCGAAGCCCAGCACCTCGACGTCGAAAAGGTCACCCTCAAGGTCGACGGCGGCATGGTCGTCAACGAACTGCTCATGCAATTCCAGGCCGACATCCTCGACGCCCCCGTCGTGCGCCCCGTCGTCACCGAAACCACCGCCCTCGGAGCGGCTTACGCCGCGGGTCTGGCCGTCGGCTACTGGAGCTCCACCGACGACATCCGAGCCAACTGGTCCGAGGACAAACGCTGGCTCCCCGCCATGTCCGCGGCCGAGCGCGACCATCTCGTCCACGAATGGAACAAGGCCGTCGACCGCACCTACAACTGGGTCGAATCCGATTCCGCGACCCGCAAAGCCGCGATGGCCGAAGGCTGACCGGCCCGGTGATCGGTCATCAGCCCGCGGGCGCGGGCTGGCAGCGCGGACAGAAATAGATGCCGCGCTCGGCCCGGGTGGCGCGGGCTTCGTCGCCCAGCAGATGGACGAGCAGAGTGGTGCCGCAGCGGGGACAGGGGCGGCGTTGGCGGCCGTAAGCCACTGCACGCCAGGGAGGTTCGTGGGCGGCCTCGGTGAGCACGCGGTGGGCTTCGTCGACCAGTCCGGGCAGGTCGTCGAGCTCGCCGACCGGGGTCGCGGGGTGGATCCTGCGGAGGAAGCAGATCTCGCTGCGGTAGATATTGCCGATGCCCGCGAGGTTCGTCTGGTCCAGCAGCGCGATGCCGATCGGCTGGGCGGGGTCGGCGGAGAGTCGGCGGACGGCCTCGGCGGGGTCCCAGTTCGGGCCGAGCAGATCGGGGCCGAGGTGGTCGGTGGCGGTGTGCTCGTCGGCGCGGCGGAGGACTTCGACCAGCCCGAGGGAGAAGCCGACGGCCTCGGCGTCGTCGGTGGCCAGGATCAGGCGGGCGGTGAAACCCGGTCGGGTCCAGCGTTGTCCGGGGTGGTAGACCCGCCACTCGCCCTCCATTTTGAGGTGGGTGTGGATGGACAGGTCGGGGGTGCGGACGAACAGGTGCTTGCCGTAGGTGCCGACGCTCTCGACCTCCCGGCCCCTCAGGTCGAGGGTGGCGTATCTCGGGACCCGGAAGTCGCTGCGAGTGAGGGTCTTGCCCGCCAGGGCTTTTCGCAGGCGCGCGGCGGTCAGGAAGACGGTGTCGCCCTCAGGCATGGCGGCTCATGGGCGGCCTCGCAGGCGGAAGCCCTTGGGGGTGGCGGCGAACCCGGCCTCGCTGAGGAATCCGGCGAAGGTGTTGCCGTGCACGGATTCACCGTTGACCCGATCGATGACCAGGGAGTCCACTCGCCGGTCGTGAACCAGCGCGGCCAGCGCGGTGGCCGCGGCGGTCCGGACCGCGGGATCCTCGGTGAAGGTGAGCAGGGTCTTGCCGCCCCGCTCCAGGTAGAGCGCCAGATCGCCCTCGACCAGCACGACCAGCGCGCCCGCCTTGCGGCCCGGGCGGTGCCCCGCGCCCTCGGCCGCGGCCTTGGGCCACGGCAGGGCGGCGCCATAGGGGTTCGCCGGATCGCAGGCGGCCAAGGCGACGGCATTGCCGACCGGTCCGGCGGCGAACGAGTCGGCCGCGCGGCTGCGGTCGGTGTCGAAGGAGCGCAGGCGATCCACCACATCCGTGGTCGAGAACTGCGCGCCGCCCAGGGAATCCACGAAATATCCGCGCCGGCAGCGGCCGCGATCCTCGAACTCGGTGAGCACCCGGTACATGAGGGCGAAACCGCCGGGGACGCCCTCGCTCTGGACCGAGCCGCGGGTCAGCACACCGTACCGTTCCAGCAGGACGTCGGCCGTGGCGTGCGCGCGGATCGTATTGTCGCCGACCCGTTCCGGCAGCAGCGACCAGCGTCCGGCCACCTGCGGCGAGCTGGTGCGGGCGGGCATGCCGGTGCGCGGCAGATACATTCGCCCGCGCGGCGTCCGCCGGGGCGTGCGATGGGCGGTGGTGGTGCGGGTGGTGCCCGCCAGCAGGGCGCGCACGGGGGCGAAGGTGTCGCCGCCGACGTGCCCGGCCCACACCAGATCCCACAGTGCGGAGGTCACCGCGGCCTCGTCCTCGGAGCCGACGCCGTCGAACAGCTGACGGAAGAAGTACGCGCCCCCGGTGCTGCCCGTCACCACCTGGTACTCGCCCTTCGGCAGGTCGGCCGCCGCGGCGGTGCCACCGATCACAGTGGCCCCCAAGGCCGTCAGCAGCGCGACGTGGTTCTCGCCGAGGTCGATATCGTCCGGCGGCGGCAGCGTCAGCCCGGCCTGCTCGGCCGGATGCAGGGCGATCCAGCCGTCCTTGGCGGTGATCGACCCGTGCCCGGACCAGATCACCTCGCCGGTGGCCATGAGCTCGTCCAGCATGGCGGGGGAGTAGTCGCGCACCCGCGACGGCAGGATCAGCGACTCCCAGGCCGAGGCCGGAATCGGCACGCCCGCAAGCTGTTCCACCACCGCCGCGACCCCGTCCACGCCCCGCAGCTCGCCGGTGCCGACATGCTGCCAGGACGGCAGGAACCGGCCCAGCGCGGCGGTCGCCACCGGTTCGACCTCCTTGCGGGCGGCGGCGAGCGACCGGCGGCGCAGGCGGCGCAGCACCTCGCTGTCACACCACTCCGAACCCGCCGCGCCGGGCGTGAATTCGCCTTCCACCACCCGTTTCTCGATGGCGAGACGGTGCAGCGCGGTGGCCGCCACGGCCGGTCCCAGTCCGAACCGGTGCGAGACCTGTGTCAGCGTGAACGGCCCGTGCGTGCGGGCGTACCGGGCGACGAGATCGCCGAGCGGATCGGCCACGGGCTCGATGAACGCGGCCGGAACCCCGATGGGCAGCGGCACCCCGAGCGCGTCCCGCAACCGCGAGGCATCCTCGATCGCCACCCACCACCGTGATCCGGCGAACGAAACCTCCAGCGCACGATGCGATTTCACGAGCTCCGCGAACCACTCCCGAGGATCGTCCACGCATCGCTCGCTCGCCTCGGCGGCGGTGATCGGACCGAGCAGCCGCAGCAGATCGGCCAGCCCCTCCAGGTCCCGCGCGTGCCGTTCGGGCGTGAGCCGCTGCAGTTCCCGCTCGGTCTGCTCCAGCACCTCCGAGTCCAGCAGCTCGCGCAGCTCGACCCGCCCGAGCAACTCCGCCAGCAGGCTCGAGTCCAGCGACAGCGCCGCCGCCCGCCGCTCGGCCAGCGGACTGTCGCCCTCGTACATGAACTGCCCGATGTAGTCGAACAGCAGCGAATTCGCGAACGGGGAGGGATCGGCCGTCTCCACCTCCACCAGCCGCACCTGCCGCCGCGCCACCTTGCCCAGCAGCTCCCGCAGCGACGGCAGGTCGTACACGTCCTGCAGGCACTCGCGCACCGTCTCCAGCAGAATCGGGAACTCCGGGAACTTGCGCGCCACATCCAGCAGCTGCGCCGCCCGCTGCCGCTGCTGCCACAGCGGCGCCCGCTTGCCCGGATCCCGCCGCGGCAGCAGCAGCGCCCGCGCCGCGCACTCCCGGAACCGCGACGCGAAAAGCGCCGACCCACCGACCTGTTCGGTCACCAGATCATCGATCTCATCGGTCTCGAACACGAACAACTCCGCCCCCGGCGGATCATCGGTCGTATCCGGCAGCCGCACCACGATCCCGTCATCCGACGGCGTCGGCGCGGCATCCACCCCGAACCGCTCCCGCAGCCGCGCCGCCACCGCCAACGCCCACGGCGCGTGCACCGGCAGCCCATACGGCGAATGCAACACCACCCGCCAGTCCCCGAGCTCATCCCGAAACCGCTCCACCAGCAACGTCTTGTCCGTCGGCAACTGCCCGGTCGCCTCCCGCTGCTCCGCCAGCAGCGACACCAGATTCCCGGTCGCGTTCTCGTCCAGCCCCGCCGCCCGCGACACCCGCTCGAGCTCGGTCTCGGGCGCGGACTTCGCCTTGCCCGCAGCGGATTTCGTCTTCCGCGCCCCCTGGCCGTCGCGCTTCGCACCCGCGGCGCTCCGGCCCTTTGCGCTCCGGCCCTTTGGCCCCGCGGACCCGCTGTCGGTGCCCTCGTCTGCTCCGGTCACCGGCTCTCCGGCGGGATCGGGTCCGCCCGCCGCGAATTCCACCAGGGCCGTGGTCAAGTCGACCGGGTGGGCTTTACCCGCCGCCGGTCTGGCTCGGGCCGACGACCGCCCGCCGCCGGCGCGATCCTGCTCGGCCGGATCGAACTTTCCGGTCCGGGAGCCTGTCGGCGCGCCCGCCCGCCCGCCGGCGCGATGCTGCTCGACCGCCTGTCCGGCCAGCCGCACGAATTCGCCCAGGGCCGCACCCAATTCGGCGGGGCGACCGAGGGAATCGCCGTGCCAGAAGGGGAGTCGGCCGGGCAGGCCGAAGGCGGGGGTCACCAGCACGCGGTCGAAGGTGATCTCCTCGATGCGCCAGCTGGTCGCGCCGAGGGCGAAGACGTCGCCCACCCGCGACTCGTAGACCATCTCCTCATCGAGTTCGCCTACGCGGGAGGCTTTTTCGCCGACCATGAAGACCGGGAACAGGCCGCGGTCGGGGATCGCGCCGCCCGAGGTGACGGCCAGCCGTTGCGCGCCGGGGCGGCCGGTGAGGGTGCCCGCGTCGCGATCCCACACGATGCGCGGGCGCAGCTCGGCGAACTCGTCGGAGGGGTAGCGTCCGGCCAGCAGGTCCAGCACCGACTCGTAGGCCGAACGGGGCAGCGCCGCATAGCTTCCGGTGCCGCGCACCGTCTCGAACCAGGCGTCGGCGTCGATCGGCTCCAGGGCGCAGGCCGCCACGGTCTGCTGGGCGAGGATGTCGAGCGGGTGCGCGGGCACCTGGAGTTCCTCGATCTGTCCGGCCGTCATGCGCATGGACGCCACCGCGCAATGGATGACGTCGGTCCGATGCTTGGGGAAGATGACGCCGCGCGAGATCTCGCCCACCTGGTGTCCGGCGCGGCCCACCCGTTGCAGCCCGGAGGCCACCGATGGCGGGGCCTCCACCTGCACGACCAATTCCACCGCGCCCATGTCGATGCCGAGCTCGAGACTGCTGGTGGCCACCACACAGCGCAGCCGCCCGCTTTTGAGATCATCTTCGATGAGCGCGCGCTGTTCCTTGCTGACCGACCCGTGGTGGGCGCGCGCCAACAGCGTTGTGGCGCCGTGGATCACCTCGGTCGAGGCGCCCAGCTGCGCGGGCGGCTTGTGCTCGGTGTCCACCGCCTCGCCGATGCGGGCCTGGTACGCCTCGTTCAGCCGCGCGGTGAGCCGCTCGGAGAGCCGCCGCGAATTCGCGAACACGATCGACGACCGATGCTCGAGCACCAGATCCACGATGGCCTCGTCCACATGCGGCCAGATCGACCCCGGCTGATCCGAATCCTCACCGCCCGCATCGGGTTCGGTCATATCCGGCACCGGCACGCGCACCGACAGGTCGAAGGTCTTGGGCGCGGGCGGCGACACGATGGTGATCGGCGCGCTCCCGACCAGGAACCGGCCCACCTCCTCGGGCGGTCGCACGGTCGCCGAGAGTCCGATCCGCTGGGCGGGCCGCTCGGTCATCAGATCCAGCCGGGCCAAGGAAAGCGCCAGGTGCGCACCGCGTTTGGACCCCGCTATGGCGTGCACCTCGTCCACGATCACCGTGTGCACCCCGCTCAGCGTCTCCCGCGCCGCCGAGGTCAACATCAGAAACAGCGATTCCGGCGTGGTGATCAGAATGTCCGGCGGCGTGCGCTGCATGCTCCGCCGATCCGCCGCGGACGTATCCCCCGACCGCACCCCCACCCGGATCTCGGGCGCGTCCACCCCCAGCCGTTTGGCCGTCTGCGTGACCCCCACCAGCGGCGCCCGCAGATTCCGCTCGACATCCACCGCCAGCGCCTTCAACGGCGAGATATAGAGCACCGACGTCTTGCGCGGCCCCTCGGCGGGCTCCCGGGTAGCCAGCCGATCGATCGCCCACAAGAATGCCGACAGCGTCTTACCCGACCCGGTGGGCGCGACCACCAGCGTGTGCTGCCCCGCCGCGATCGATTCCCACGCCCCCAACTGCGCGGCCGTGGGCGCGGGAAACGCACCGTCGAACCACTCTCTGGTCGCGGGGGAGAACCGATCCATGGCCCCAGTCTGCACCCGCCCACCGACAGGAAGCGCGACCCAGTCCCTAACGGTCGGTTCTCCCCACCTGTCCGTTTTCCGGGATTCCGGGGACTGGCGAAGACCAGGCAATCGGTGATATGCCACTGAGCCCCGCGCGTAGGCTTCGGTCCGTGCAGAAGGTGCTCCGACTCGACATGGTCAGTCACGGCATGACCGAGGCGATGCGCAAAGCACGATTCCCGGTCGACGAGCCCCTGACGGAGGCGGGCCGGCGCGCGGTCTCCTCGTGTGGCCGGTTGAACGCCGCGCGGGTCATCACCGCTCCCGAGCGCCGCACCGTCGAAACCGCCACCCTCATGGGCCTGATGGGTGACGAGGACGACCGACTACGCGACCTGGACGCGGGCGCCTGGCGCGGGGGCGAGCTCATGTCGGTCCCCAAGGAGGACCTCTACCTCTGGCTCACCGACCCCGGCTATCGCGGCCACGGCGGCGAGGCGGTCGTGGACGTCATCGAGCGCACCGGCGAATGGCTGGCCGATATCGCCCTCGACGGCGAGCCCACCATCGCCGTCACCCATCCGGCGGTCATCCGCGCCGCCCTGCTGGTCACCCTCGACGCGCCCGCGAAGTCGTTCTGGCGCATCGACGTTCCCCCGGTCAGCGTCACGCGCCTGCACTATCGCGGCGAATGGACGCTGCACTTCCGTTAGACCCCGGCTGGGCGGAGGCCATCATGGCGCGCACCGCGTCGGTGATGAGCCGGGCCGAGATCCCCGGATCCACCGCGCGCTGAATGCCCAGGCCGAGGCCGAGACTCAGGATCGAGGTGGCGGCGTCATCGGCCGACATGGGCAGCGTCAGGTCCATCGAATCGAGCAGGACCTGCAACTGCGCCGCGACGGCACCGCGCATCATGCTCAGGCTCGAGACCAGCGCGGCCTGCAGATCCGGATCGTCCCGGGCCACGATGGCGAACTCGAATTCCAGCATCGTCCAGCCGACATCACCGAGCGTGCGTTCGGCCCAGCCCTCGAAGCGCTGCATCTGCGCCTCGAAATCGTCCGTGCCGGCGATCAGCCCGCTCAACTCCTCGAACTTGGTCTCGTGGATCAGCCCCAGCACCTCGAGGCACAGCGCCGACTTGGTCTTGAAGTTGGAGTAGACCGCGCCCTTCGAATAGCCCGCCTCCTCGGCGACCCGTTCCAGGCTGGTTTTGGCGTACCCGTCGGACAGGAACATGTCGCGCGCGGTGGAGAGCAGGTCCGTGCGGGTGCGGGCCTGGCTCTCGGTCCGGGTCAGTCGTGCCATGGCGACGATTCTATGTACTCGAAGATTTGGGATACCGTCGGTATGTGAATACTGCTAGTGTTCGAAACCATGAGTAACAGGAACGGGCCACAGCGACGTGGCCTGGCCATCGGGTGCGGCGGCACGGTCGGCATGGCCTGGATCGTCGCCGCACTGGCCGCGGTCGAGGACGTACTCGCCTGGGATCCGCGCGAGGCCGACGTCATGATCGGCACCTCGGCGGGCGCGGAGGCGCTGACCATGCTGGGCAGCGGCGTTCCGGTGAAGGAGCTGGTCGCCATGCAGCGCGGCACCTCCACCGACCCGATCCTCACCGCCCACATGCGTTCGGAGCCGGGACGATTCCCGCCGCTGCCCCGCCCGCGCCTGGGCGCGCCCGGCCGCGCGGCGCGAGAACTGCTGGCCCGCCCCGGAAATGGACATGCCCTGCTCACCGCGGGCAGCGGGTTGCTGCCGCAGGGGGGCGGCGACCCGGCTTGGCTGCAGCGGCTGGCCGAACGGCTGAACCCCGGCCGCGACTGGGTCCAGCATCCGGCGACCTGGCTGGTGGCCATGGACAATGCCACCGGCGAACGGGTGCCGTTCGGATCGCCCTCCGCGCCGGATGCGAATCTCGGTGCGGCCCTGCGTGCTTCGTGGGCCGTGCCCGGCTGGTTCCCGGCGGTCGAGATCGCGGGCCGCCGGTTCATCGACGGCGGCGCGGCCTCCACCGCCTCGGCCGACCTGCTCATCCCGGCCGGGCTGGACGAGGTCGTGGTGATCGCCCCGATGGCCTCCACCGGCCGCCTGCCCGTCACCAGCCCCGGGCACTTGCTCGAGCGGCAACTGCGAAACCGCATGAGCGAGAAGCTCGATGCCGAGATCGCCCTGCTGCGCGCCACGGGCGCCAAGGTGCTGCGGATCGACGCCACCGCCGAGGATCTGGCCGTCATGGGCCCCAATTTCATGGACGGCCGCCGCCGTCTCGCCACCTTCGAACACAGCCTGGACAGCACCCGCCGCCAGGTCGAGCAGGGAGCATTCGCATGAGCATCTTCGGAAACAGCTATCCGGCAATCGATCTGAGGGGCGCGCGGGTACTGGTCACCGGCGCGGGCCGCGGCATCGGCCAGTGCACCGCCGAGCTGTTCGCGAGCAAGGGCGCGGAGATCGCCATCGCCGACGTGGACGCCGCCGCCGCGCAGACCGCCGCGGCCGCGTTGGGGGCCACGGCCTTCGAACTCGATGTGCGCGACCGCGGGCAGTGGGACAAGGTCGTCGCCGACTTCGGCCGCATCGACATCCTGGTGAACAATGCCGGTGTCATGCCCGCCGGCTCGTTCCTCGACGAGCCGGACGCGGTGGGCCACACCACCATCGACGTCAATGTGTGGGGCCTCATCCACGGCATGCGCGCCGTCGTCCCCGGCATGATAGATCGCGGCCACGGCCATGTCGTGAACGTCGCCTCCCTCGCCGGCAAGATCCCGATCCCGGGCCTGGCCGTCTACAACGCCAGCAAGTTCGCCGCCGTGGGCCTTTCCGCCGCAACGCGTCTGGAGTTCGCCCCGCACGGCATCAGCGTCAGCTGCGTCATGCCCTCGGCCGTGCGCACCCGCCTGTCCTCGGGGCTCACCCTGGGCGGGGGCATGCCGACGGTGGATCCCGAGGACGTCGCCGCGGCGGTTGTCGGTACGGTGCGCACCCGCCGCGCCGAGGTCGCGGTCCCGAATTACCTGGGTCCCATCGACGTCGCGTTCGCCGCCGCCCCCGAACCCGCGGTCCGCTTGGTCCGCAAGTTCTTCAACGGCGACCGCGCCCTGCACCCGTCCGACGAGAAGGTCCGCGCCGAGTACGAGGCGCAGGTGCGCTCGATCACCTCCGAGGAGTAGCTACTCGAACCGGATGCCCTGTGCCAGCGGCAGTTCGGTGGAGTAGTTGACGGTGTTGGTGGCCCGGCGCATATACGCCTTCCAGGAATCCGACCCGGATTCCCGGCCGCCGCCCGTCTGCTTCTCGCCGCCGAACGCACCGCCGATCTCGGCCCCCGAGGTGCCGATATTGACATTGGCGATGCCGCAGTCCGACCCGTCGGCGGCCAGGAACCGCTCCGCCTCGCGCTGGTTCTGCGTGAAGATCGACGACGAAAGACCCTGCGGCACAGCGTTGTGCATCTCGATGGCGGCATCCAGGTCCTGGTAGGTCATCACGTACAGGATCGGCGCGAAGGTCTCCTCCCGGACCACCGCGGTCTGCGCGGGCATGCGCACGATGGCGGGCCGCACGTAGAAGCCGTCGCCCGGACCCTCGACACGTTCACCGCCGCAGACCAATTCGCCGCCGTCGGCCAGGGCCCGCTCCAGCGCCGCCCGCATGCCGTCATAGGCCCGCTCGTTGATCAGCGGCCCGACCAGCACGCCGTCCTCGAGCGGATTGCCCACGCGCAGTTGCCGATACGCCGCCGAGATCCGGTCCAGCAGCGGCCCGGCCACATCCGCGTGCGCGATCAGCCGCCGCAGCGTCGTGCACCGCTGACCGGCCGTGCCCGCCGCCGCGAAAACGATTCCCCGCGTGGCCAATTCCAGATCGGCCGTGGGGGTCACGATGGCCGCGTTGTTGCCGCCCAGCTCCAGCAGGCAGCGCCCGAAGCGTGCCGCCACCCGCGGCGCGACCTGCTGCCCCATCCGCACCGATCCGGTCGCGCTCACCAGCGCCACCCGCGGATCGTCCACCAGCTGTTCGCCGACCGCCGCCGGGCCCTGGATCAGCTGGTGCACTTCGGGATCCGCGCCCACGTCGGCCGCGGCCCGCCGCAGCAGCGCGTGACAGGCCAGCGCGGTCAGCGGCGTCGCCTCCGAGGGCTTCCACACCACCGTGTCCCCGCACACCAGCGCGACGGCGGTGTTCCACGCCCACACCGCCACGGGGAAGTTGAACGCCGAGATCACCCCGACCACGCCGAGCGGATGCCAGGTCTCCATGAGCCGGTGCCCGGGCCGCTCCGAGGGCATGGTCCTGCCGTACAACTGCCGCGACAGCCCGATGGCGAACTCGCAGACGTCGATCATCTCCTGGACCTCGCCGCGCGCTTCCGGCCCGATCTTGCCCGCTTCCAGGGTGACCAGTTCGCCCAGTTCGTCCTGATGCTCGGTGAGCAGCGCCGCCAGCCGCCGCACCACCGCGGCCCGTTGCGGCGCGGGGACGGTGCGCCAGCCCCGGAAGGCCGTGTCGGCGCGGGCGATAGCGGCTTCCACCTCGGCTTTGTCGCTCGCGGGCAGGCTGATCAGCTCACTGCCGGTGATCGGGGTGCGCGCGGAGATCTCGCCGGGCGCGGGCGGTTCGACACCCAGCCGTCGCAGCAGGTTCTCCGCCCGCTCACGTAGCTCACGGGTCGCGGGTGCGGTCAGTGCGTGACTCATTACATGGCTCCAGGTTGGGTTCCGGCACCGAGTTCGGTTCGCTGCGTTAGCCTTCGCTGATGGCGGATACACCGGCGAAACCCGTACTCGACGACATCGATCGACTGCTGATCCGTGAGCTGATTGCCGATGGTCGCGCCACCCTGTCCAATCTGGCGGAGAAGGCCAACCTTTCGGTGTCCGCGGTGCAGTCGCGGGTGCGGAGGTTGGAGGCGCGCGGCGTGATTCGCGGCTACACGGCGAATGTCGATCCCGAGGCGTTGGGACAGATGCTGTCGGCTTTCGTCGCGATCACTCCTCTCGACCCGTCACAACCCGATGACGCACCCGCACTGCTGCAGCACATTCCGGGCATCGAGGCCTGCCACTCGGTGGCCGGCGACGAGAGCTACATGCTGATGGTGCGCGTGGCCTCGCCCAGGCACCTGGAACAGCTGCTGCAGGAGATCCGCGCGACGGCCAATGTCCGGACGCGTAGCACCATCATCCTGCAGACATTCTATGACAAGTAGGCCGCGGACCCGGGCAAGTAGGCCGGAGACATTCAGGTGACAGCCCGGTCTCACTCGTAAACTTTTCGGAACTTACGGGACCGGCCGTAAAAGTTCATTTACGCTGGGTGGCGTGACCCTCGAACTCGATCGGCTCGGGGCGGCAGCCGAAACCACACTGGTCACCCCCGCCCGGGTGCATGAGATCCTGGCCGCGAGCATTCTCGCCGACGGCTTCGACCTCGTACTGGACCTGCGAAAATCGCATGGACGCCGACTCGTGGACGCCCGCGACGGCACCGAGTACCTCGACATGTTCGGCTTCTTCGCCTCCAGCACCCTCGGGATGAACCATCCCGCGCTGCTGGACGACAAACACTTCCTCGCCAACCTCACCGCCGCGGCGCTCAACAAGCCCAGCAACTCCGACGTCTACACCGTCGAGATGGCGCGCTTCGTGGACACTTTCGTGCGTGTGCTGGGCGATCCGCGCCTGCCGCACCTGTTCTTCATCGACGGCGGCGGCCTCGCGGTCGAGAACGCGCTCAAGACCGCCTTCGACTGGAAGTCGCGCCACAACGAAACGCACGGGCGCGCACCGGAACTCGGCACCAAGGTGCTGCACCTGACGGGGGCCTTCCACGGCCGCACCGGATACACGCTCTCGCTCACCAACACCGACCCGGTCAAGACCGCGCGCTTCCCGAAGTTCGACTGGCCGCGCATCGACACCCCGTACATCGGCGACGACCACCCCGACATCGAGGCCGCCGAGGCGCGCGCCCTCGACCAGGCTCGACGCGCCTTCGCCGAAAACCCGTACGACATAGCGTGTTTCATTGCCGAGCCGATCCAGGGCGAGGGCGGCGACCGGCACCTGCGCCCGGAATTCCTGCGGGCGATCCAGGAGCTGTGCCACGAGCACGACGCCCTGTTCATCCTCGACGAGGTGCAGACCGGCGTCGGCATGACCGGCACCATGTGGGCCTACCAGCAGCTCGGGCTGGAACCCGACATCGTCGCCTTCGGCAAGAAGACCCAGGTCTGCGGCATCATGGCCGGCGGTCGCGTGGACGAGGTGCTCGACAACGTCTTCCACGTCAGCTCGCGCCTGAACTCCACCTGGGGCGGCAACCTCGCCGACATGGTCCGGGCGCGCCGTGTGTTCGAGGTGATCGAGCACGAGGGCCTGGTCGCCCGCGCCGCCGAGCTCGGCCCGCACCTGCTGGCCCGGCTGACCGAATTGTCCACCGCCCACCCGGAAGTCGCCGATCCGCGCGGCCGCGGTCTCCTGTGCGCCGTCACCCTGGGGAGCGCGCGACTGCGCAACGAGGTGGTCGACCGCCTCCGGGACGAGGAGCACGTGCTGATCCTCGGCACCGGGGAACGCGGCATCCGCTTCCGGCCGCCGCTGACGGTTACCAAGGCGGAGCTGGACGAGGCCGTCGACGCCCTCGAGCGCGTATTGCCCTGAGCCGCAACCCGGACCGGTTCATTTCTGATCGCGAGCATGACGCCGACGTCAGGATCGGCGTCGTGCTCACGGGCCGCCGCTATCGCCTCGTTTTGCCAGGTGGGCAGCAGGCGTACGCCGAGACAGTCGGTGCTGCTTGCCGGTACGTGTGGAACATCGGTCTCGAACAACGCCGTGAGTCCCGTCGGCGAGGTGCGTGGATCTCGGCGGCCCGCCACCGCTGCCGTCATCAGGAAAGTCCCGCTGCGTACACGTCACAGACGTGTTCCCGGCGCCGTGGTATCGACCCGGAATCACGCGAGAGCCAAGCGGCGTTCCGGTGCACGGACTGCGGGTACCCCGAGAACGCGGATGTGAACGCCGCCAAAATATCCTCGCCGCCGGACGGGCGGTGACAGCCTGTGGAGACTTTGCCGGTGGGCGGTCTGCGAAGCAGGAACCTCTAGCCCGCATCGGCTGGGAATCTGCCCCTCAGGGGGTTGAGGACGTCAAATGGGAAATCTCTCCGCCGACGCGGCCGCGTGTTCTGGGTCTCGGGCCGCGATCACAGTGAGGTGTACGCCATCGACATCGTGGATTGGAAGCTGCCGGCCCGTATTCCGGTCGGCCGCGGCGCGCACGGCCTCACCATCTGGCCGCAGCCCGGCCGGTATTCGACCGGGCACACCGGCGTAATGCGTTGAGCCCCGGAACGTCTCGGGGAGGCGGATGTGGACCCGGCCAAAACCTGGTCCCGATGACTGGGCGATTCCGCTATTGAACGATGTTCGGGTTGTGGCGGTGAATCACCCGAATCGTGTGGTCTACCTGCGGGTTTCTACTGGCGGATAGTCAATAACAGTACTCATGAGTAGCCCCGTCTGGATTCCCCAAGGCGTCTGGTACTGGTTACACTCCCCGTCATGACGAGTGTCCAGCAACAGCCTTCGCCGGGTTCGGCAGGTGCCCCAGATATCCACACCACCGCCGGCAAGCTTGCTGACCTGCGCAATCGGCTGGAAGAGGCCAAGCACCCGATGGGTGAGGCCGCGGTCGACAAGGTGCACGCCAAGGGCAAGATGACCGCGCGCGAGCGCATCCTCGCCCTGCTGGACGAAGGCTCGTTCGTCGAACTCGACGCCCTCGCGCGCCACCGCAGCGTGAACTTCGGCCTGGAGAACCAGCGCCCGCTCGGCGACGGCGTGGTGACCGGCTACGGCACCATCGACGGCCGCGATGTCTGCATCTTCTCCCAGGACGTCACCGTCTTCGGCGGCTCGCTCGGCGAGGTCTACGGCGAGAAGATCGTCAAGGTCATGGACCTGGCGCTGCGCACCGGCCGCCCGCTCGTCGGCATCAACGAGGGCGCGGGCGCGCGCATCCAGGAAGGCGTCGTCTCCCTGGGTCTCTACGGTGAGATCTTCCACCGCAACATCCAGGCTTCCGGCGTCATCCCGCAGATCTCGCTGATCATGGGCCCGGCCGCGGGTGGCCACGTCTACTCGCCCGCGCTGACCGACTTCGTGGTCATGGTCGACCAGACCTCGCAGATGTTCGTCACCGGCCCCGACGTCATCAAGACCGTCACCGGCGAGGAAGTCACCATGGAGGAGCTGGGCGGCGCCCACACCCACATGGTCAAGTCCGGTGTCGCGCACTACGTCGCCTCCGGCGAGCAGGACGCCCTGGACTACGTCCGCGATCTGCTGAGCTACCTGCCGAGCAACAACCGCGCCGAGGCCCCCCGCTTCCCGGCCACCGCCGCCGCGGGCGCCATCGAGGAGAACCTCACCGAGGCCGACCTCGAGCTGGACACCATCGTCCCGGACTCGCCGAACCAGCCCTACGACATGCACGAGGTCATCAAGCGCCTGGTGGACGACGAGGAGTTCCTCGAGGTCCAGGCCGAGCGCGCGATGAACGTCATCGTCGGCTTCGCCCGAATCGACGGCCGCAGCGTCGGTTTCGTGGCCAACCAGCCCTCGCAGTTCGCGGGCTGCCTGGACATCGACGCCTCGGAGAAGGCCGCGCGCTTCGTGCGCACCTGCGACGCCTTCAACGTCCCGATCATCACCCTGGTCGACGTCCCGGGCTTCCTGCCCGGCACCGGCCAGGAATACAACGGCATCATCCGCCGCGGCGCGAAGCTGCTCTACGCCTACGGTGAGGCCACTGTGGGCAAGATCACAATCATCACCCGCAAGGCCTACGGCGGCGCCTACGACGTCATGGGCTCCAAGCACATGGGCGCGGACGTGAACCTGGCGTGGCCCACCGCGCAGATCGCGGTCATGGGTGCGTCCGGCGCGGTCGGTTTCGTCTACCGCAAGCAGTTGCAGCAGGCCGCCGCCGAGGGCAACGACGTCGACGCCCTGCGTCTCGAGCTGCAGAACGAGTACGAGGACACCCTCGTCAACCCGTACGTGGCGGCCGAGCGCGGCTACGTGGACGCCGTCATCCCGCCCTCGCACACCCGCGGCCAGATCGTGTCGGCGCTGCGGCTGCTGGAGCGCAAGATGGTCTCGCTGCCGCCGAAGAAGCACGGCAACATTCCGCTCTGAAAATGCGATACGCGCGGTATGAGGCGCACACTGATCCTTGGGACAAGTGATTTCGTACCGCGCACGATCGCCTCATCCGAGCAAAGATGTTCAGGAATGACCCTCGCAGTCGGGGGTTGTATCGAATACCGTTCGCGTCCCCGGAACACACGGGCCGTGAACAAGCCGCGCACCACGCGGCGAACGGACAGGAGGACTGGCGCTGTGACGACCATGGCCGATGAAGAAGTACTGCGCGCCGCCGAACTGGATCTAGCCGTCGATGAGTTGGCGGAATCCGTCGATACCGCCGTCGCCGAGATCGAATCGTCGAACGCCGGACCCGTCGTCCGGGTTCTCAAGGGCAATCCGACCGATCTCGAACTCGCCGCGCTGGTCGCCGTGTTCGCCGCCGCGTCGGCGAGCGCCTCGGCCGCTCCGGCCGACGGTGGCCCGGCCGACCACTGGGGTCGCCCGACCCTGCTGCACCGCGGCTCTTCACCCTTCTCGCCCTACGCTTTTCCGGCGCTCTCGCACCTGCGCGACTGACGGCCTGTGACCGTCTTCGTACTGGCTTCACAATCTCCGGCCCGGCTCGGCGTCCTGCGCAACGCGGGCGTCGATCCCGTGGTGCGGGTGTCCCATGTGGACGAGGACGCGGTCATGGCGGCACTGCCCGCCGATACCGCGCCCGACCGTGTGGTCGTCGAATTGGCCCGTGCCAAGGCCCGTGAGATCGCCGGGCAGCTGGCCGCCGATCCGGCCTTCGCCGATTCCGTTGTGGTGGGCTGCGATTCGATGCTGCTCGTCGACGACGTGCTGCAGGGCAAACCGCTGACCCCTGAGGTGGCGCGTGCCCGCTGGGCCGAGATGGCCGGGCGCAGCGCGGATCTGCTGACCGGGCACAGCGTGCTGCGATTGCGCGCGGGCGAGATCGTCGCCGAGGCCGCCGACTGCAGTTCCACCACCGTGCATTTCGCCAAGCCCGAACCGGAGGAGCTGGACGCCTACATCGCGACGGGCGAGCCGCTGCAGGTGGCCGGTTCCTTCACCCTGGACGGCCTGGGCGGCTGGTTCGTGGATCGCATCGACGGTGATCCATCGAGCGTGATCGGCATCGGGCTACCGCTGGTTCGTCGACTGCTTGCCGAAGTCGGCGTCGGCATTGCGCAGCTGTGGGTCGGTCGCCCCGCGTAACTGCGGCTCGGTGGCACTGCGTAACTGCGGCTCGGTCGTGGTGCGCAACTGCGGCGCGATGCGACTGGTCGACGGCGCTAATCGGGGTTCGCCGGTCTGGGTCGGCTGTTCCTCCTCGCGCAGCGCCTCACCCGTGCGGGCGGCCAGGATCTCCAATCGCGCCACGCACAGTTCGGGTTCCACGAACGGGTGCAGGCGGACGTTCATGTTCTCGCGGCCGCCGTTGCGGTCCAGCACTTCTCGCATGAGCCCCAGGTGCACGCCGCACACCACCTCGGAGTGGGTGCGGGCCAGTTCGCGCAGCGGGCAGGCGGTCATGCGGATCAGCGCGGACTCTTCGGTCTCGCTGGCGTGGTCGCGTTCGGGGGCGAAGCCGAGTTCTGACATGAGGGTGACGGTGAGGTCCTTGGCGTCCTCGAGCGTCTCGATGGGCTGATCCACCGATTCCAGTTTCGCGCCCCAGGCGCGCCCGGCCGCGATGGCGGCGTCGGAGCGGCGGCGCGGATCGCTGCCCAGCTGGTCGGCCAGCACCTGGGCCAGTTCCTGATAACCGACCGATCGCTGTACGGCGGTATAGCCGATGCGGGGGCGGCCGCGACCGCGCGGCGGCTGCTGGAATTGGCGGACCAGCGATTCCCGGGTGAGGACGTCCAAATGGAAACGAACGGTGGTCACATGCTGGCCGGTGACGCGCGCCAGTTCCTGGGCGTCGAGAGGCTCGCTGGCGCCACGTAGGATCGCAAGCAGTCGCCGTCGCGGCCAAGAATCGGACATAGCTCACCCCTCCTCTCGAGAGACTTTATCGGATGAAGCTGCGCTTAATTCGCCCAATCATCCGATTCGTGATCTGAAACGAGTTACGTAACCACCACATGCCTACGATCGGTGTCGAGATTCGAACCGCCAATACCTAACCCACCACGCGTGAAGGACCACAACGTGCCCGTCGCTCCGGATCCGCATCAGTCTTTCGGCTCCTACGCACATCCTCACCGACTAGTAACCACAGAGTGGCTGTCGGCAAACATCGGCACGCCAGGACTCAAGATCATCGAGTCCAACGAAGACATATTGCTATACGACATCGGCCATGTCCCGGGTGCCATCAAGATCGACTGGCGTTCCGAACTGATCGATCCTCGTACGCGCGATGTCATCGACGGCGCGACCTTCGCCAACCTTATGCGCGTGAAGGGCATTGAACGAGACGACACCGTGGTGATCTACGGCGACAAATCCAACGGCACCGCGGCCGCCACCCTGTGGGTGTTCTCCCTCTTCGGACATGAGGACGTGCGCCTGCTGGACGGCGGCCGCGATGCGTGGATCTCCGAGGCCCGCGACACCACCTTCGAAGTGCCCTCGGCCGGCCTGGGCGAGTACCCGGTGGTCGACCGGGACGACAAGTCCGCCCGCGCCTTCCGCGGCGACGTGGTCGCGCACCTGGGCGGCCCGCTCATCGACTCGCGGGTGTTCGAGGAGTACGCCGGTGAATTGGTGGTCCTGGACCGTCCCGAGGAGCAGGCGCTGCGGGCGGGGCATATTCCGACCGCGGTCAATATCCCGTGGACGTCCTCGGTCGGCGCGGATGCCCGCTTCCGTCCCCGGGTCGAGCTCGATGTCATCTACGGCGGTGTCGTGGACGGCGTCGCGCCCATGGTCTACTCCCGCGTCGGTGAGCGCTCGGCGCTGACCTGGTTCGTTCTCACGTATCTGCTGGGCGTGTACGGCGTCCGCAACTACGACGGTTCCTGGACCGAGTGGGCCAATGCCGTCGGGGCCCCTATCGTGATCGGGCAAGAGCCGGGCGCGGTGCCCGTGTCCATGGCAAGCTCGTAACGCTCGGACCCCTCCCTGGTGATTGACAGGGAGGGTCTCGAGGGAATCTGGTAGAACAGGTTCTAAAACTGAGAGTCCCGGGAGTCGTATTGCTCACTCTTCGGGCCTACTCGGTAGTAGCCCTATCCCGTTTCGGGCTTTGTTGGCACGATGCCTACAATCCCGACTGACGAAATATCCAGAGCACAGGAGGCTCAGTGCCCAACCATGCCAACGCGCAGATCACGAAGGTCCTCGTAGCCAACCGAGGCGAGATCGCCGTGCGCGTGATCCGGGCTGCCAAGGACGCCGGGATCGCCAGTGTCGCCGTGTACGCCGAGCCGGACGCCGATGCGCCGTTCGTGAAGCTCGCCGACGAGGCGTTCGCGCTGGGTGGTCAGACCTCGGCCGAGTCGTACCTGGTGTTCGACAAGATCCTCGACGCCGCCTCGAAGGCCGGCGCGGACGCGATCCACCCCGGGTACGGCTTCCTCTCCGAGAACGCCGATTTCGCGCAGGCCGTGATCGACGCCGGGCTGATCTGGATCGGTCCCTCGCCGCAGTCGATCCGGGATCTGGGTGACAAGGTCACCGCCCGCCACATCGCCGAGCGCGCGCAGGCCCCGATGGCCGCGGGCACCAAGGACCCGGTGAAGAACGCCGACGAGGTCGTCGCGTTCGCCAAGGAGTACGGCGTGCCGGTGGCCATCAAGGCCGCTTTCGGTGGCGGCGGTCGCGGCATGAAGGTCGCGCACACCGTCGAGGAGATCCCGGAGCTGTTCGAGTCCGCGACCCGTGAGGCGATCGCCGCGTTCGGTCGCGGTGAGTGCTTCGTGGAGCAGTACCTGGACAAGGCCCGCCACGTCGAGGCGCAGGTCATCGCCGACAAGCACGGCAATGTCGTGGTCGCGGGCACCCGTGACTGCTCGCTGCAGCGTCGCTTCCAGAAGCTGGTCGAGGAGGCGCCCGCGCCGTTCCTGTCCGACGAGGTGCGCGGCAAGATCCACGCGTCGGCCAAGGCCATCTGCCGTGAGGCGGGCTACTACGGCGCCGGCACCGTGGAGTACCTGGTGCAGGGCGAGACCGTGTCGTTCCTCGAGGTGAACACCCGCCTGCAGGTCGAGCACCCGGTCACCGAGGAGACCGCGGGAATCGACCTGGTGCGCCAGCAGTTCCGCATCGCCGAGGGCCACGAACTCTCCATCACCGAGGACCCGACCCCGCGCGGCCACTCGTTCGAGTTCCGCATCAACGGTGAGGACGCCGGTCGCGGCTTCCTGCCCGCGCCCGGTCCGGTCGTGGTCTACCGCGAGCCCGCGGGCCCGGGTGTGCGCGTGGATTCCGGTGTGGTCGAGGGCAGCGTCATCGGCGGCCAGTTCGACTCCATGCTGGCCAAGCTGATCGTCACCGGCGAGACCCGCGAGCAGGCGCTGCAGCGTGCCGCCCGCGCGCTGGACGAGTACCAGATCGAGGGTCTGGCGACGGTCATCCCGTTCCACCGCCACATCGTCGAGAACCCGGCGTTCGTCGGTGACGGCACCAAGTTCGACGTCTACACCAAGTGGATCGAGAACGAGTGGGACAACCCGATCGAGCCCTACACCGGTGGCCAGCCCATCGAGGACGAGGACGAGGCGCCCCGTCAGAAGGTGGTCGTCGAGGTCGGCGGCCGTCGCCTGGAAGTGTCGCTGCCGGGCCAGTTCTCGGTCGGCGCGGGTGCTGCCCCTGCGGGCAACGGTGTGGTGCGCAAGAAGCCCAAGCCGCGAAAGCGTGGTGGCGCGGGCGGCGGTGCCGCCTCCGGTGACGCCGTGACCGCCCCGATGCAGGGCACCGTCGTGAAGGTGGCCGTCGAGGAGGGCCAGACCGTCGAGGCGGGCGACCTGGTCGTGGTGCTCGAGGCCATGAAGATGGAGAACCCGGTCACCGCGCACAAGGCCGGTGTCATCACGGGTCTGTCGGTGGAGGCCGGTGCGGCCATCACCCAGGGCACTGTGCTGGCAGAGATCAAGTGACTGTGCTGGCAGAGATCAAGTGACCGTGCGGGCCGAGATCAAGTAAGTACCCAACTCTCGGGACTCTCAGGGGCTTCGCCCCCGAACCCCCAAGGGATTTCGCGAAGGCCGCTCACCTGCGAGGTGAGCGGCCTTTCGCGCTAATGTCGTGGCATGGCTGAACCACCCGAGATCCGCATCGGCACCGCTGAGCGCGAGGACGCCATGAAGCGGCTATCGGATCACTTCGCGGCGGGCCGGTTGAGCGTCGCCGAATTCGACGAGCGCAGCGGGATCGTGGCCGCGGCCATGACGCGTCGCGACCTCGAGCCGGTGTTCGCCGATCTGCCCGAGCCGGTGGCCGAGAAGAGCTCCCCGGCGCGACGGGAATCCGGATTCGGCTCGCACTGGCAGGAACGCGTGATGCCGGTCGTGCCGATTCTCGCGGTGATCCTGTTCTTCGTGACCCATCAGTGGTGGGTGTTCCTGCTGATTCCGCTGGCGGGTGCGGTGCTGTTCGGCGGCCGCGGCGGCAGCGGCGGCAGCGGCCGGGATCATCGGGATCGCCGGGACCGGCGGCGGCAGCGGCGACTCGATCGCGGATCGGAGGACTGATGGAGCCCATCGAGATCAATGCGGGCAGTTGGTATCTGCGCGCCCTGCGCGCCGACGAGCGCATCGACGACCGCCCGGCCCTCGCCGACGGCGGCATCACCGACCCCGGATACGTGGCCCGGCGCACCGCCGAATGGGCTGCGGAGAGCCACTTCTCATGGGCGGTGTGCGTGCCCACCACCGCCGAGATGGTGGCCGAGATCGGCGTCGAGCCGCACGCCGACGGCACCGCGACGGTAACCGGTTGGGCGCGTGGCGGATACGACGCGGCGCTGGCCGATGGTCTCGAGAGCGTGCGCCGCTTCACCGCGGGGGCGCTCGGCCTGGAGCCCGTCGACGCCTGAATCGATGCGCCCTATCGCGGGTCGCTGTCCGTTCCGGAAATTGACCGATCTCCCGAAAACCTACTCCTACCAGGTGTAATGCCGTTCGCTCGCAGAAAATCAGTCGTCTCGGCGACCACATGTGGGGGACCCTGAAGTCGCATCCGAAACCGACGACCAGGGGAGGCGGTTATGTGGAGCTGGAGTAATCACCAATCGGATCGGGCGACGGCGGCGTCGTTCACCAACTGGCGGATCCGGGAACCGGAACCGACGGTGACCGATCCGGAGTTCGACGAGACCTCGGACGACGACATGTATCGCGACATCGACAACGACGACGCGATGATGGGCGGGGACATCTCCGAAGACGCCCTCGCCGGCATGTTCGACGCGCTCGCCACCATGCTGCGGACTCCCCCGCCTCTCCGCGCCTTCAACGGCGGACTGAGTGCCGTTGACGGTCGGGCGTCCGCGACGGCGGTCGGGCGTCGAATCCATTTTGGACGTACCCGGTGAGTTACCCCGGTCGGGGCGAGATCAGTGGCCGCGTTGGGCATCGATTCGGACGGGTGGGAAGTTCGTAATGCGTAGGGGGCGGATCCGAATTCGGGTCCGCCCTTTCCGCGTGGATGGCGGGGAGTAGCGTTCCGGGCATGGAGAGGTCGCCGCTGGAAGCTGACTTGCTGGCTCGGAGCGTTACCGAGGTGCCGCACCTGCGGTTCTTCTCCGCCGTGGAGGTGGTCGAGTCGACGGGCTCGACCAATGCGGATCTGGTTGCGCGGGCCGCGGATCCGAAGGTCGATCGGCTGGTGCTGGTCGCGGAGGCGCAGGAGCGCGGGCGCGGGCGGTACGATCGGCAGTGGGTGAGCCCGCCGCGGGCGCAGGTGGCCATGTCGATACTGGTGCGGGTGCGCGGGATCGCCCCGGAGGTGCTGGGCTGGCTGCCGCTGTTGACCGGTGTCGCCGTGGTGGACGCGGTGCGCGGACTGACGGGTGTGAAGGCAATCCTGAAGTGGCCCAATGATGTTCTCGTCGACGGCCGGAAGCTGGCGGGCATCCTGGCCGAGATCGCTTCCACGGGAACCGATCCCGCGGTGGTGGTCGGCGTGGGTCTGAACGTGAGTCTCACCGAGGCGGAACTCCCGGTGCCCCATGCCACTTCGCTGGTGCTGTCGGGCGTGGAAGATCCGAACCGTACCGCCCTGGTGGTCGCGATCCTGCGGGAATTCGCTCAGCGCTTCACCGCCTGGGAGGCCGCGGGCTGGGACATCACCGAACTCTCGGCCGCCTACCGTGAACGCTGCTCCACCATCGGCACCGAGGTCCGCGCGGAACTGCCCGGCGGCGAGGTGATCACCGGTATCGCGACCGGTGTGGACGCGAACGGCCGCCTGCTCATCGGTGACCGTGCCGTCTCCGCGGGCGATGTGACCCATTTGCGCGCCGACTACTGACGCTCGGATCTAGTGCGGCTTCTTGGTCGGTTTGCCGCGACCGTTGCCCGGTCCGCCGCCGTTTCCGTCCGGCTGGTCGCCGTTCTGTCTGCCCGGCGGCGTGAGGTCCCCCGGGAGCGGGAAGGGCAGGGTGGTCGGGACCGTCGTGGCGTTCGGTTGCGGCGCGGCCGTGCTGGGCTGTGATGACGGGGGAGCGGTGGTCGAGAGCTGCGGCGTCTCGGTGGTCGAAGGCGGCGGGGCCGGTTGTGGATTGGTGGATCCCGTGTTGTCCGGCCGGGTGGCGCGCGGCGCGGTGGTGGTCGTCTGCCGCGACGAGGTGGCGGCGGGTGGCTGGGAGGACGGGACCGGCTGCGGCGCGGTGTGCTGATCGGCGCGCCAGACGGCCCAGCCCGATCCGGCCCCGATGAGGACGGCCGCGATGGCCACCCCGGCGGCGAAGCGACGCGGAAAGCCCGGGGACCGTGCGGTTTCGACGCGGACGCGACCGGGCACGGTCGGCGTCGGGTCCGCCGCCCCGGCCACGGCGACCGGCGCGCCCTCCTCCGCACCGAGCACCCGGTCCGGCACGCGGGCCTGAACCGCCGTGAATCGTTTGGTCGCCGCGGCGGGCGGAACGGGCGCGGCGGCGGCGAGGGTGACGGCGGTACGCGCGGCGGCGGCGAAAGCGCCCGCGGTCGCGTAGCGCTCGTTCGGGTTCTTGGCCAGGGCGCGGGTGACGATTCGGTCGAGTTCGCGGGGCAGGGCCGGATCGATGTCGGTGAGATGCGGCGGGTCGGCGGTGAGGTGGGCGTGCATCTGCCCGGGCGCGTCGGATTCGGGGAAAGGTCTTCGGCCGGTGAGGGATTCGTAGAGCACGCAGGCCAGCGAATAGATGTCGGAGGACGGTCCGGCGGTGCCGGTGAAGCGTTCCGGGGCCATGTAGGCGGGCGTGCCGACGACCAGGTTCTGCCCGGTGATGGTGGTCAGCCCGCGCTGCTGCACGGTGCCGAAATCGATGAGGTACGCGAAGCCGTTGGGCGTCACGATGATGTTGGAGGGCTTGACATCCCGATGCACCAGCCCACGCCGATGCGCCTCGTCCAGCGCGCCCGCCACCTGCGAGACGAGGTCCACCGCGGTGGCGGGTGGCAGTCGGCCGCGGGTGCGCAGCAGCTTTCCCAGATCGGAGCCGTCCACGTAGGCCATGTCGATGAACAGCTGCCCGTCGTGTTCGCCGAAGGTGTGGATGGGCACCACGTGTGGTTCGTTCAGCCGGGCGGCGGTCCGGGCTTCGCGCTGGAAGCGCTGCCGGTAGACATCGTCGGCGGCGAACTCGCGGGCCAGCAGTTTCAGTGCGACGGTGCGTTCGGTGCGGGTGTCGTGGGCCCGCCAGACCTGGCCGGTCCCACCGTTGCCCAGCAGGTTTTCGAGTCGGTAGGGACCGAAGCGCCTGTCCCCCATGAGAAGTCCTCTCGCCAGGGTGCGTCTCATGGGGGACTACCCCGGATTCGGCGAAGATCCCAGGCGCGGACTAATTCGGCCGGGGCGGGCGGCCCGGATGGTCACCGTGGTGGTCGCCGCCCGGGCGGCCGGGCCCGGGGCCGTGTCCACCGCCCGGTCCCGGCCGGGGTGGCGCCGGTTCCCACGCCGGGGCGGCCTCGGTGTCGGTGATCGACGGTGCGGCCGGTTGTTCGATGGGGTCGCTCGGCGGTGTCTGCGTGTCGGTGGGTGGAATCGTGGCCCGAACAGGTGTTTTCGCGACCGGCGTGAGTGTCGCCGGGATGCGTGCCCGCTGGTCGGGTTGAGGCTCGGTGGCGTGCCCGGTGATCCAGGCCGCGCCCACCGCCACCGCGATCGCCGCGGCGGCGAAGCCCATGGCGGTGGCCGTCCGTCGGCGTGTCCAGCGGCTTCCGGGTCGGTCACGCAATTCGGTCATCGACAGCGCGACCGTCTGTGCGTCGGGAACGGGAGCATCGGGCGGGACCGCGGCGGCCGGACCGCCGAGCGGGATCGGCGACGAGGTCACGGGGCCGGTGAGGGCGGCGCGCGCGGCTTCGGCGAATTCTCCCGCGCTGGAATGGCGTTCGGCCGGGTTCTTGGCGAGGCCGCGGGCGAGTACGGCGTCGAGGGCCGCGGGTACGGCGGGTTCGACGGCGGACGCGGGCTTGGGCGTCAGCTCCAGGTGGGCGCGCATGAGCTGCGCCGGATTGCGAACCCGGAAGGGCCGCTGCCCGGTCAGGCATTCGTAGAGGACGCAGGCCAGCGAGTAGATGTCGGAGCGGGGTGTGGCATGGCCTTCGAAGCGTTCGGGCGCCATGTAGGCCGGGGTGCCGACCAGCATGCCGGTCTGGGTGATGGCGGTCTGGCCGTCCTGCAGCGCGGTGCCGAAGTCGATGAGGAAGGCGGTGTCGTCGGGGGAGACGATGATGTTCTGGGGTTTGACATCCCGGTGGACGAGCCCCGCCGCGTGGGCTTCGTCGAGGGCCTCGGCGACCTGGGTGATGAGGTCGACGGCCGCGGCGGGGGACATCGGTCCCTCCCATTCGAGCAGCGCCTCGATGTCGAGGCCGTCGACGAATTCCGAGTCGATGAACAGCCGGCCTTCGAGCTCTCCGAAGCCGTGCACCGCCATCACGTGCGGTCCGTGCAGCAGCGATGCGGCCCGGGCTTCCCGCTCGAAACGCCGCCGGTATTCCGGGTCGGCGGTCAGCACGGGTGCCAGCATCTTGAGCGCGACGGTGCGGTCCGCCACGGTGTCGTGCGCACGCCATACTTCCGCCGACCCGCCGCTGCCGAGCAGTTCGTCGAGGCGGTATCGGCCCAGGTAGCCATCCCCCAACGGAATTCCTCTCGTCACACCTGGGGGATCACCTTAGCTAACCGAATTTGTTTCAGACGTGCGCAACTCGCGTCGAATTCAGACCGTCTGCAATTCACCCCGGGCGGCTTCGCGGGCCAGCATGCGGTCGCGCTGCTCCTCGAACTTGAGCACGTCCTGGCCGAGCTTGTCCATGTAGGCGGCGAGTTCTTCGCGGGCTTTCTCGCCGCGCGGCCCGAAGTCGTTGCGCTCGAAGACGTTCCAGTTCTTCAATACGGGGGCGACCACTTCCTCCAGGTGCTGGCGCAGATCGTAGATGCCGTGCTTGGCCATGATGACGCCATTGCGGCGGAAGTTCGGCATGCCGTGCCCGGGCATGACGAAATGGGTGAGCACCTTGGTAATGGCTTCCAGCGCCTGGTCGGGCACCAGGTCGATCCCCGCCGAGCACAGGGTGCGGTAGAAGATCATGTGCAGGTTCTCGTCGGCGGAGATGCGCTGCAGCATCCGGTCGGCGACGGGGTCGTTGCAGACCTTGCCGGTATTGCGGTGGCTGACCCGGGTGGCCAATTCCTGGAACGTCACATACGCGACATTCTCCAGAAAACCGCCCCAATCATCCGGGGACTGCGCGCCATTGGTCATGTGGATCATGCGCGCCTCTTCCAGCGCCACCGGATCCACGCCGCGGGTCACCACCAGGTAATCGCGCATGACGATGCCGTGGCGGTTCTCCTCGGCGGTCCAGCGGCCCACCCAGGTGCCCCACGCTCCGTCCTGGGAGAAGTTCTCGGCGATCTCGCGGTGATACGAGGGCAGATTGTCCTCGGTCAGCAAATTGGTGATCATCGCGATCTTGGCGACCTCGCTCAGCCGCGACTGCGAGGGGTCCCAGTCCTCGCCGCCCATGGCCGCGAAATTCCGGCCCTCGTCCCAGGGCACGTAATCGTGGGGATGCCAGTCCTTGGCCATCGACAGGTGCCGGTTCAAATTCGCCTCGGCCACCGGTTCGAGCTCGCGAAGTATCTGATACTGCGTCAACTCTCGGGTCACACACGCCTCCAAATGTCATGCACACCGGGTAGAGAGCCTGATAAGGGTCTTGCTCGGGACAAACGTGAGGTTTTGCGCGGAACAACTCGGGATTGAGGGCAATCGTGCCCGCCGATGCTACCGGCAACCGCACGATTGTGCCCGAGACCGCAGGTCGGCGTGCGGTATTCCGGCACACGCACGCGATAAGGTTCGGGTATGGGTTATCCGGAGGAGGCACTGGCGCCTGAAGAGGTGTTGCTGTTGCACCGTCATCCGCATTGGAAGATGTTGTTCTGGCCCGCTGTGACTTTCATCCTGATCACCGCATTGGCCGGATTCGGTGCGGGGGTGTCGGCGCGCAATACCGAGGGCACGCTCCAGACCGGTTTGCTGCTCGGCATTCTGGTGCTGTGGGCGGGGATCGTGCTGTGGCGCAGTCTCGCTCCGCTGATCCGCTGGAAATCGACGCATTTCATCGTGACCGATCGGCGGGTGCTGATCCGGCAGGGCGTGCTCACCCACACCGGCATCGACATTCCGATGAACCGGATCTCGAATGTGCAGTTCCGCCATGGCCTGTTCGACCGCATGCTGGGCACCGGCACCCTGATCATCGGCTCGTCGTCGGAGGATCCGCTGGAATACGACGACATTCCGCATGTGCAGAAGGTGCACGCCATGCTCTATCACCAAGTCTTCGATGTGGTGCAGAACAATCCGAACGGCGGCGGCTTCTACGGTTCCGCGGGCTCCTACCCGTAGTCTTGTTCCGTGACCGCAGTACTGCTGGCCGAAGACGACGAGGCCATTGCCGCGCCGCTCTCCCGGGCGCTGGGCCGTGAAGGCTATTCGGTGACCGTCGAGAGCTACGGTCCCGCTGTCCTGGAGCGGGCGCTCGAGGGCGGTCACGACCTGCTCATCCTGGACCTCGGCCTGCCCGGCATGGACGGCCTCGAGGTCTGCCGCCAGGTGCGGGCGCGGGGCGCGGAGCTCGCGGTGCTGATGCTCACCGCGCGCACCGACGAGGTGGATTTCGTGGTCGGCCTGGACGCCGGCGCCGACGACTATGTGGGCAAGCCGTTCCGGCTGGCCGAGCTGCTGGCCCGGGTGCGGGCGCTGTTGCGCCGCAGCGGAATCGGGGACGAGACCGTCGAGGTGGGCGGTATCCGCCTGGAGCCCGCGGCGCGCCGGGTGCTGGTGAACGGCGTCGAGGTGAATCTGGCCAACAAGGAGTACGAGCTGCTGAAGGTCCTCATCGACCGGGCCGGGCAGGTGGTCTCGCGCGAGACCATTCTGCGCGAGGTGTGGGGCGATGCCGACCTGCGCGGCTCCAAGACCCTGGATATGCACATGTCGTGGTTGCGCCGCAAGATCGGCGACGAGGGTCCGGTGGCCGAGCGCCGCATCGTGACCGTGCGCGGCGTAGGCTTCCGGTTCAATACCGACTAGCTCCTCGGCTCGATCTGATCTGTTGTGCTCTTCCGCGCGCGAACGAAACCCGAAGGCCCGGCGAAGCGAGGCATCTCGACGATGAGACGCAGGATCTTGCTGTCCATGGTGGCCGCCCTGACCCTCACCACCCTGGTTCTCGGTGTGCCGCTGGCGTTCACGGCCTGGCAGTGGGTCGAGGACATCAACCGCAACGAACTGCGCAACCGGCTCAACCTCATCTCCGAAGAGGTGATGCGGCAGGAGCGCGAGGGCGTGTCGTCCGGGGCGTTCGATCCCAAATCGGTGCGGCTGCTCATCCCGGCGAACGGCAGGCTGACCATCTTCTATCCGACGCCGTCGGAGCCCAATCAGCGGATCGAGGTCGGCGCGGAAGCGGTGGCGGATCCGCTGGCCGAGTCCTGGTCGATGGGTCCCAACGGCTCGCTGCGCCTGGAAGTGCCTTCGGCCCCAATGCATTCCATGCAACGGCAGGCATTGGGCGCGGTGCTCGGGCTGGTGCTCATCTCGCTGGGCGCGGGCATCGCGGTCGCGGTGGTGACCGCGCGCCGGGTCGCCGACCCGCTGCGGGACGTGGCGGCCCGCGCCGCCCGGCTCGCCATGGGCGACTTCCGCGCCGATCCGCGCCGCCACGGCATCACCGAACTCGATCGAGTCTCGGACGTCTTGGATTCGGCCACAGTCGAAATCGCGGGTCGCCTGCAACGCGAGCACGCGCTGGTCGCGGATGTCTCGCACCAGCTGCGCAGCCGCCTCACGGCCGTGCGCCTGCGCCTGGACGAGCTGTCGGTGAACGATGATCCGGCGGTCGTGCACGAGGCGGAAGAGGCCATGGCACAGGTGGATCGGCTCACCGACGCCATCGACGAACTGGTGCGCGCTTCCCGCGACGAGGGTGCGGCCGAACGCGATCCGGTGCCCGTGGTCGCCGAACTGCGCAGCATCGTCGCCGAATGGCGGCACCCCTTCGCCGAGGCGGGTCGCAAGCTGGTGCTGCTCGGCGACCCGACTTTGAAAGCGCCCGTGACGGGTTCGCGTCTGCGCGAGGCCGTCGCGGTGCTGGTCGACAATGCCCTCATGCACGGCGGCGGCACCTGCACGGTGTCGGTGCGCACGGTCGCGGGACGCATGGACGACAGCGAGCCGCTGGTGGTCGTGGAGGTCGCCGACGAGGGCGACGGCGTGCGAGACGAGTTGGCGCCGCACATCTTCGACCGCGGCTTCTCGGCCGCGGGCTCCACCGGTGTCGGCCTGGCGCTGGCCCGCGCGCTCATCGAAGCCGACGGCGGACGGCTCGAACTGCAACGCCGCCGCCCCGCCCTGTTCGCGGTCTTCCTCGGTTCCTCCGGCGTCGCCTCCCGGCCCATCGCGGTCGGCACCGAACCTCGTTGATCTTTCTATCCATTTCTTAACTGTTCGCTAGTCAGCGCTGAGAAGTCGCTTCCTACCTTCGGATTCGTCAGAAGGAAGCGACGAGTGATCGTCGACCAGAGAACAGGAGATGTCATGCAGAAGCGCACCGTCCGCCGCACCGTCACCGCCGGTGTCCTCGGAGCCGCCGCCCTCGGAGTGCTGGCCATCCCCGCGGTCGCCAATGCCGAGACGCCGGATTCGATTGCCGCCCTGGCGAATACCGGCAGCGCGGGTTCGTCCGCGCCCGCCGATCCGGGCACGTTGATCACCAAGGATCGCGACGGCACCGTCACCGTGCGTCCGGCCGAGCCCGGTCAGCCGATGCCGCCGGGCGCGGTTCCGGCCATCCCGCTGCAGCCGGGACAGCCCGCGCCCGACGGTGTCATCATTCAGAACGGTGACGCCGTTCCGGGCGGGCCCGCGCACACCATCATCGTCAGCCCGGTTCGCTGAGGATCGTCCTCAGGTCGCGTCAGTATCGTCTGAGCTTGTGACTGCTCCCAGGATTCTGGTTGTGGACGATGACGTCAGGGTGCTGGCGTCGGTCGCGCGGGGGCTCCGGATGTCCGGTTTCGAGGTCGAGACCGCGGCGGACGGAGCCGCCGCGCTCCGCCATATCGCCACCGACGCCCCGCAGGCCATGCTCCTGGACCTGAACATGCCGAATCTGGATGGCGTCCAGGTCGTTACCGCGCTGCGGTCCCTGGGTAACGACATCCCGATCTGCGTGCTCAGCGCCCGCTCCGAGGTCACCGACCGCATCGACGCCCTCGAGGCCGGCGCCGACGACTACCTGACCAAACCCTTCGACCTGGGCGAGCTGGTGGCCCGCCTGCGCGCCATGCTGCGGCGCGCCCCCGCGCCCGCCCACGTCGCCGACGACCGCATCGTGGTCGGCCCGCTCACCATTCGACCGAGCGCGCGCCGCGCCTCCGTCGACAGCACACCCCTCGACCTCACCAAACGCGAATTCGACCTGCTCGCCGCCCTGGCCGCCGCCCCCGGCCAGGTCTTCTCCAGAGCCCAACTCCTCGACCGGGTCTGGGGCTACGACTTCGAAACCCAGACCAAGGTGGTCGACGTGTTCGTCTCCTACCTCCGCCGCAAGATCGAGGACACCGGCTGCCCCCGCCTCATCCACACCGTCCGCGGCGTCGGATTCGTCCTACGGACCGAGCCGTGAGGTTCGCACCCGGCCGAGCTGCCCCGGCCCCGGCGGCCGGACCCGCGGTGGTCACCGCCGTGCCGCCCTTACCGATTGGAGCGAACGTGTGAAGCGGGTCCGAGTGCCGCACCCGTGTGGGCCGAGTTGCCCCGGCCCCGGCGGCCGGACCCGCGGTGGTCACCGCCGTGCCGCCCTTACCGATTGGAGCGAACAGGTCCAGTGCCGCACCCGTGTGGGCCGAGTTGCCCCGGCCCCGGCGGCCGGACCCGCGGTGGTCACCGCCGTGCCGCCCTTACCGATTGGAGCAATCGCGTGAACCGGTTCCGAGTGCCGAGACCGCCCGGGGCGGTGTCACGGCGTGTCCGGGTCGCGCCGACCGAAGCGGGTGTCGCCGCACCGCCGATCAAGGTGGGAGCGGGCGCGTGAACCATGGTGGAGCGAACTGTCTCCGACGGCCGGCGTCGCTGCGCGCTCGGGTCGCGCTGGCGAGCGCGGCTACCGCGGCGGTGGTTGTCGCGGGTATGTCGGTGGTGCTCTTCGCCATCGCGCCGACCGACGCCGCGAGCCAGGCGGGCCGGGTGATCAGCGCGATCGCGCTTACCCCGGCGGCTGCACCGCAATCGACCCTCGCGCCGCCCGGCGAGCCTGCAACGGTGATACCGACCGAACCCCGGATCGCCGGGGACGCTCGCCCGGCTCTGCCGGTGGCGCCTTCGCCGGGAGTGCTGATCACGCGGATCGATCCGGGCGGTACGGACCAGGAGTACTCGCGCACGGTGGCACTGAACGGCAGTCCGGTGGCGGTTACCGTTCCGAATGACGTGGTCTCGGATTCGGCTGCGCAGCAGCGGGTCAGGATTCTGGTGATCGGGCTGGTCGGGGTGTCGCTGGCGGCGGTGCTGGGCTGGTTCTTCGCGCATCGCGCGGTGGTACCGCTGCGGCGGCTGACGGCGGCGACGGCCGGGTTGGGGGAGGGGCTCACGCTGGAGACGCCGAGCCGCGCCGCGGCCAGTGAGACAACGGAATTGGCCGAGGCCATGAACATCATGCTCGGGCGCATCGCGACCGAGCGGAAGCACACCGACGAAGCGCTGGTCACGGCGCGGGATTTCGCCGCGACCGCGGCGCACGAACTGCGAACGCCGTTGACCGCCATGCGGACCGATCTGCAGGTGCTGCGGTCGATGCCGCTCTCGGCGGCCGAGCGCGCGGAGATCGTGGATGAGATCCTCACCACTCAGAGCTCGCTGGAGTCCACGCTGTGGGCCCTGGAACGACTGGCGGTCGGGGATTTGACCACCGAATCCGATTGGGAGGACCTCGATCTGGGTCAGCTTGTCGATCAGGTGGTGGATGATGCGCGGCGGGCGAATCCCGGGGTGACCATTGTCGCCGAGGGGGTGGAGCCGATTCGGCTGTGGGGCTTGGCCGCGGGATTGCGTTCGGTGGTGGACAACGCGATCACCAATGCGGTCCGGCACGGTGGGGCCGGTCGGATCGAGATCGCGGCGCGCCGGGAGGGCGAGAATGCGGTCCTGACCATCGATGACGATGGTCGCGGCATCCCTACTGCGGATAGGGAGCGCGTCTTCGAACGCTTCTACCGGGCGAGCGAAACGCCGGGTAGCGGTTTGGGTCTGGCGCTGGTCGCTCAGCAGGCCCGCCTACACGGCGGAAACGCGACAATCGGGGAAAGTCCGGCAGGCGGTGTGCGCCTTACCGTCACTCTCAGCTGTGACCGAGCTGCTCTTCGTTCTCGTTGACGAGATCCTCGAATTCGTCCTGCAGTTCCTGCATTTCGTCGGGGAACACCCACTTCTTCATCGCGTAGAAGCGGAACGCCATTTGCAGCAGGTTGCCGATGATGAATGCGCTGATGAAGTCGGCGATGTTCTCGACGGTGAAACTCACATTGGGCTGGCGCAGTTCGAACACGTAGCTCGAGACCCACAGCGGCAGTGCCGCCAGGCCGACGCCGATGCCGCTGACCAGGAAAAACAGCAGCGCTTCGTGGTGCTTCTCGCGCCCGCCGCGCTTGTCGAAGGTCCATTCCCGGTTGAGGATGTAGGACACGATGACCGCGATGGTGCCCGACATAATGCGGGCCACGGTCGGCTTGGTGTCCATGATCGTCCATTTCAGGACGTAGAAAATACCCAGGTCGATCACGAACGTAGTCGCACCGACAATCGCGAACTTGATCAGTTCGTAATGGCGGTCCGCGAGGGCCCGCAGCGGTGCGGGCAGCCGGTTGACCACTTCATCGACAAATGACACGGTGCGAGTCTACGTCTCCGCTTCCGAACGTGTAGTGCCGGTACAAATAGGGGCAGATACCTGTCACGCGACCCGCAGGCGAGTGGCCGGTGGGTGCCATGACAACATGGTGCAGCGTGAGCGCCCGTTCCTTCGATTCCTCCGCGATGCCCACCGTCACCATGATCGGCGGTGGCCAGCTCGCGCGCATGACCCATCAGGCGGCCATCGCGCTGGGCCAGCGGCTGCGCGTCCTCGCCGAGCGGCCCGACGACCCGGCCGCCCAGGTGACGCCCGAGGTGGTGCTGGGCAGCCATGACGACCTGGCCGCGCTGCGCAAGGCCGCGGTCGGCTCGCACGCGCTGACCTTCGATCACGAGCACGTCCCGACCGAGCACCTCGAGGCGCTCATCGCCGAGGGCGTGAACGTGCAGCCGCCGCCGAGCGCGTTGATCTTCGCCCAGGACAAGCTGCGCATGCGCCGCAAGCTGGCCGAGCTGGGCGTGCCGATCCCGGCCTACACCGAGGTGAACTCGGTCGCCGACGCGGTCGCCTTCGCCGACGAGCACGGCTGGCCGTTCGTGCTCAAGGCGGTGCGCGGCGGCTACGACGGCCGCGGCGTCTGGATGCCCGCCGACGCCGCCGAGGCCGCGCCGATCATCGAGGACCAGCTGGCGCACGGGGTCTCGCTCATGGCCGAGGCCAAGGTGGATCTGAAGCGCGAGCTGTCGGCTATGGTGGCGCGCTCCCCCTTCGGTCAGGCCGCCGCCTGGCCCGTGGTGGAGACCGTGCAGCGCAACGGCCAGTGCGCGGTGGTCATCGCCCCCGCCCAGGACCTGTCCGCGGCCAAGGCCACCGAGGCCGAGTCGCTGGCTCTGCGCCTGGCGGCCGAACTCGGCGTCACCGGCGCGATGGCCGTGGAGCTCTTCGAAACCCACTCCGGCGACCTGCTCGTCAACGAACTCGCCATGCGCCCGCACAACTCCGGCCACTGGGGCATGGACGGCGCCTGCACCGGCCAGTTCGAACAGCACCTGCGCGCGGTCCTCGACTACCCGCTGGGCAGCACCAGGCCGCTGGCCCCGGTTACCGTCATGGCCAATATCCTCGGCGCCCCCGAAGCTCCCGAGATGTCCATGGACGAACGCCTGCACCATCTTTCGGCCCGCATCCCCGAGGCCAAGGTGCACCTCTACGGCAAGGGGGAACGCCCCGACCGCAAGATCGGCCACATCAACATCCTCGGCGACGACCCCGCCGAGACCCGCGAAAAGGCTGAGCGCGCGGCACATTGGATGTCGCACGCCATTTGGACCGACGGATGGGACCACCACAATGACTGACACCGCACAGGTCGGCCTCATCATGGGCTCCGACTCCGACTGGCCCACCATGGAAGCCGCCGCGGAGGCCCTCGCCGAGTTCGGCATCCGCTTCGAGGTCGGCGTCGTCTCCGCCCACCGCACCCCCCAGCGCATGCTCGACTACGCCAAGAACGCGGCGGACCGCGGCATCAAGGTCATCATCGCGGGCGCGGGCGGCGCCGCCCACCTCCCCGGCATGGTCGCCTCCGCCACCCCGCTCCCGGTCATCGGCGTCCCGGTCCCGTTGAAGTACCTCGACGGCATGGACTCCCTGCTGTCGATCGTCCAGATGCCCGCGGGCGTCCCGGTCGCCACCGTCTCCATCGGCGGCGCCCGCAACGCGGGCCTGCTCGCCGTCCGCATCCTCGCCACCACCGACGCCGGACTCCGCACCCGCATGGAGCAGTTCCAGTCCAACCTGGAGCAGCTCGTCCTCGACAAGGACGAAGCCCTCCGCACCAAACTCCTGGGCTAGAGACTCACGTCGCGGTTCGAGGCGGTGCGGCCAGCATCGCCTCGAACTGCGCGGAGCTGACATCCGCACGCGTGCCCGGGCTTTCGACCATGAACCGCATCGCGGACAGCACCGCGTTCGGATCGAGATTCCAGGCTTGCATCATCACGACGTAGCGGCGCGCGCTCGCGCCCGAGATCGTTGTCGGGTCCAGCGTGCGGAAACTGACGTAAGGGCGTGGACCGCGCCCGGAAGTGTCCTTGCCGCGCAACCGGGTGATCTCGCTCCACGGAATGCGCCAGGTATCGCCGCACGCCACGTATTCGGTCGTGAAGATCAGCGGTCGCCGGTTGGCCAGATTGCCGATTCCGATCGCCACGGCGAGCACGGTCAGGACTAGGCCCATCACCGTGAAAAGTGCGGTGTGCACCTCGAACCCGATCATGGTGATCCCGATCCCCGCCACGGTCAGCACGATCGACGCGGGCATGGCCTGATGCTTCCAGGGACGGCGCGGGACCGCGACACCGCCTTGGATGTGCTCGATCCGGGCCGGGGCGTTCCCGAAGATCGCCGTCAGCGGAATCATCAGGGCGAGTGAACCGACGAACACCACCCCGCCCCACGGCGCACCGGACGTGTGGGCCGCGACCGCGAACAATGCGGTCAGCACGCCCAGGACGAGGGTGAAGCCGACGCCGAAGGCGATGCCGGCGGCCGTGGACGAATTGCTCGGCGGCCAGCGCAGGACCCACCGATACCCGGTGGGAGTCGCGTCGGTGCCGGGGACTTCGTCGTACTGCGTGTTCATCGTGGCCCGAGCGTATCGACGACTCCCGGGCGGCGTGCCGTGGCCGGGTGGTGACGCGCCGCCGGGCGGGGTCGCTACCGTTGGCGGATGCCCAATGACCTGCCCGCGCGGCCGCGCGCCGACGCGGATTCGACCGAACGCCGATTGACCGTGGTGGATCAGGCGTTGCGGTTGTTCGCCGAAAAGGGTTACGAGGCAACGACGGTCGATGAGATCGCGGAGGCGGCGGGGATTTCGCGGCGGACGTTCTTCCGGCAGTTCCGGTCGAAGGAAGACGTGGTGTTCGCCGATCACGAGTCGCAGCTGGCGCGGGCGCGGGCGTTTCTGGATGCGGCGCAGGGGGATCCGTGGGATGCCGTGTGCGAGGCCGTGGTGGAGGTGTTCGAGCGGTTCACGCAGTGGCGGGAGATCGCGGCGCGGCGGTACGGGGTGGTGCGGCAGGTGCCGACCCTGCGGGAGCGGGAGATCGTGACCGTGTTCCGGTACGAGCGGTTGTTCACCGATTACCTGCGGCGGCGGTTGCAGGGCACCGCGGATCTGGCGCTGGTGCAGTTCACCGCGGCGGTGACGGCCACCCACAACTATCTGCTGCGGCGCATGGTCCGGGGTGAGTCGGCGGCGAGCCCGGCGGATCTGCGCGCGGCGCTGGCGGCGATTCCGCGCGGGGGACAGCGGATCGCGACGGCCGCCGAGGAGATGGTCGTGGCGGTATTCCCCCGTGATCTCTCCCCCCGGCAGGTCGCGGACCTGCTGGCTCAGCGTCTCGATACGCTGTGAGATATCCGGAGTGGCACAAATGACACTGCGTGCCACTCTTTTGTGAGCAAGTACCCGCACGTGGCCGCGATATCGCGGCGTATAGTGAACTTCGACTGGCACTGAGTGCCGCACAAGTTGGCGATGCTGGGCAACCAGCGGCGATCCCCCGACGACCAGGAGACACCCCATGGCGGGCAACCCCGATTTCAACTTGTTCCAGCTCGAGGACTTCCACCACGAGCTGCGCGAGGCCATCCGCGGCCTGTCCGAGAAGGAGATCGCCCCCTACGCGAAGGACGTGGACGGCAACGCCCGCTTCCCCGAGGAGGCGCTGACCGCCCTCAACGCGGCCGGCTTCAACGCCGTGCACGTGCCCGAGACCTACGGCGGCCAGGGCGCCGACTCGGTCGCCACCTGCATCGTGATCGAGGAAGTGGCCCGCGTCTGCGGTTCCTCCTCGCTCATCCCGGCCGTCAACAAGCTCGGCACCATGGGCCTGATCCTGAACGGTTCCGAGGAGCTCAAGCACAAGGTGCTCTCCGACATCGTCGCGGGCAAGATGGCCTCCTACGCGCTGTCCGAGCGTGAGGCCGGCTCCGACGCCGCCTCCATGCGCACCCGCGCCAAGGCCGACGGCGACGGCTGGATCATCAACGGCTCCAAGTGCTGGATCACCAACGGCGGCAAGTCCGACTGGTACACCGTCATGGCCGTCACCGACGCCGACAAGGGCGCCAACGGCATCTCCTCGTTCATGGTCCACAAGGACGACGAGGGCTTCGTGGTCGGCCCGCTCGAGCACAAGCTGGGCATCAAGGGTTCCCCGACCGCCGAGCTGTACTTCGAGAACTGCAAGGTCCCCGGCGACCGCATCGTCGGCGAGCCCGGCACCGGTTTCAAGACCGCCCTGCAGACCCTGGACCACACCCGCCCGACCATCGGCGCGCAGGCCGTCGGCATCGCGCAGGGCGCCCTGGACGCCGCGATCGCCTACACCAAGGACCGCAAGCAGTTCGGCAAGGCCATCGCCGACTTCCAGAACACCCAGTTCATGCTGGCCGACATGGCCATGAAGATCGAGGCCGCCCGCCTCATGGTCTACACCTCGGCCGCGCGCGCCGAGCGTGGCGAGAAGAACCTGGGCTTCATCTCCGCGGCCGCCAAGTGCTTCGCCTCGGATGTGGCCATGGAGGTCACCACCAACGCCGTCCAGCTCTTCGGCGGCGCGGGCTACACCACCGACTTCCCCGTGGAGCGCATGATGCGCGACGCCAAGATCACCCAGATCTACGAGGGCACCAACCAGATCCAGCGTCTGGTCATGTCGCGTCAGATCCTGCGCTGATCGTTCGCCGATAGGCGCGAGAACATCCGGAGGCGGTTCCGAGTTTCGACTCGGGCCGCCTCCGGTGTGTTGTGCGGTCCCCGCGGACCGGTGCGCTCTACTGCGACGGCTGCTGGGCCGCGGACAGGCCGGCGAGCAGGTTGCTGATCAGCTGGCCCACGGTCATGTTCGCGCTGCCGGTGCCGAGGGTGGACGGGCTGCAGGTGGCGCCGGAGGGCGCGGTCTGCACGACGTTGACCGAGAGCGGGCCCTCGGCGACGCCCGCGACGCCGGAGGCGCCGACGTACAGATTCCAGTTGCCCACGGCGCTCGTGGATCCGGTCACCGACTGCGACGGCGTCCACTGGAAGGTGACGTCCTGGCCCGAGGTGTAGGTCACCGGCGCGGACCACCAGGTGTTGGTCCCGTTGACGGCCTGCAGCACGAAGCTGGACGCACCGGACTGCGAGGCCATCTGCTGCGCGTCGGCCGACGGGAAGGTGATGGTGTAGGTGGTGCTGACGCAGTAGGCCGTCGAGGAGGTGATGGCCAGCTGCGCGGACGCGGCCGGAGCCATCGCGATGGTCACGCCGGCGACGGCCGCGGCACCGGCGGCGCCGGTGAGCGAGCGAGCAAGGACCGACTTCTTCATAAGGTCTGTTCTCCCAGTTGTCGAAAACCCCTGGGTGAAGGGGGCTCCCGGACGCTAGCGAGCACACCGTTCCCCACGCTATGAAATCTGTGCTTTTCACAGCGGACTGCCAGTTCCGTGCCCCCCTCTTCGGGGGCGCACGGTGCGCGTCCTGCACGGCGTGGCGGCCTTCAGCGCGCGTCGTGCCGGGCGTCGCCGCGAAATCTGTTCAGTAGCTGGAGAATTGCTCCGAGGGGCTGTTCGCCGCCGATGTGCGACGGGGTGGTTCGCCGGGGCTTTTCTTTACGGCTTCCTCAGGTAAAGCACGGGTTTGAGGGCTGTTCGGGTGGGAATACCGGGGGCACTATGGAGCCATGGCCGGAGTCGAAATCAACGACACCTTCGTCCGGCGCACGTTGGCCGACGGACGGGTGGAAGAGGTCGCGTGGACGGAACTGGCAGAGGTGCGGATCATTACGGCGGCGGACGGACCGTTCGCCGGCGATGTGTTCTTCGTGTTGATCGGGTCTACCGGTAAGGGTTGCGTGGTGCCGTATTCGGCGGCCGACACCGCATTCCTGACGAAACTGCAGTCTCTGCCCGGTTTCGACGACGCCAAGGTGGGGGAGGCGATGGTGGGCAGCGCCGACCGGCATTTCCGGGTCTGGCAGCGCCGGCACCATCGCGCGAATTAAGCCACCAGATCGGCGTATTCGGGGTGCTCCCCGATGTACTTCTCGACGTACCAGCAGGTCGGAATGATCGAGAAGCCTTCCGCGCGCGCATCGTTCAACGCGAACTCGACCACCTGCGCGGCCACGCCGCGGCCCCGGAACTCGGGAAAGGTGAGCGTGTGCTGGATATCGCGAACCTTGGTGTCGCCGTCGACGCGTTCGGCGTAGTCGGCGTAGCCCGCCAGCGTGCCGTCGAGGTAGATCTCGTACCGGGTCGCGTCGGCATTGTGTTCCAGCTTCGTGCTCATGACCTGTGTGAACTCCCTTGTGAAGCGGATTGTTCCTAAAGGGGTTTGGGGGCTCAGCCCCCAACGGCCCTCAGCAGGGTAGAGCCCCGCTCATAAGACCGCGCCCGGGTTGAGTATCCCGTGTGGATCCAGCGCATCCTTGATGCGGCGCGTGAGTGCCATCACGTCGGGACCCAGCTGGTCCGGTAACCAGGGCTTTTTCAAGCGGCCGACGCCGTGTTCCCCGGTGATGGTGCCGCCCAGTCCGATGGCCAGGTCCATGATCTCGCCGAACGCCAGGTGGGCGCGTTCGGATTCCTCGGGATCGGAAGGGTCGTGGACGATCAGCGGATGGGTGTTCCCGTCGCCCGCGTGCGCGATGACGGAGATGAGCACTCGCCGGTTCGCCGCGATGTCGGCGATCCCGGTGACCAGGTCGCCGAGTCGGGGGAGCGGGACTCCGACGTCCTCGAGCAGCAGCGGTCCTTTGCGTTCCACTGCCGGAATGGCGAATCGTCGTGCCGCGCAGAAGGCTTCGCCCTCATCGGGGTCGTCGGTGCGGAAAGCCTCGGTCGCCCCGGCTTTTTCACAGGCCGCCAGCATGATGTCGGCCTCGTGACCGGCATGCTCGCCGGGCGCGTCGGACCGCGCCACCAGCAGCCCCGCCGCCTGCCGATCGAGCCCCATGCGCAGCTCGTCCTCGACCGCGTTGATGGCCACCGAATCCATGAATTCCAGCATGGAGGGCCGCAATTGGCCGGTGATGGCCAGAATCGCGTCGGTCGCGGCGGTCAGGGTGGGGAAGGTTGCGACCACCGTGGACTGCGGCGGCTGCGCGGGCAGCAGCCGCAGCGTCAGCTCGGTGATGATGCCCAGTGTGCCTTCGCTGCCCACGAACAGCTTGGTCAGCGACAGTCCCGCCGAGTCCTTGAGTCGCGGCCCGCCCAGCCGCACCGCGGTCCCGTCTGCCAGCACGACCTCCATGCCGAGCACGTAATCGGTTGTGACGCCGTATTTCACGCAGCACAGCCCGCCCGCGTTGGTGGCCGCGTTCCCGCCGATCGAGCAGATCTCGAACGAGGACGGATCCGGCGGATACCACAGCCCGTGTTCGGCCACGGCCCGCTTGACCTCGGCGTTCAGCAGTCCGGGCTGCACGATCGCGGTCCGCGTGACGGTGTCGACGCTGATGTCCCGCATCTTCTCGGTGCTCAGCAGCAGCGCCCCGTTCTGCGCGGTCGCCCCACCGGAGAGCCCGGTCCCCGCCCCGCGCGGCACGATCGGCACCCGATGCTCATGCGCCCACCGCACGGTCGTCGCGACCTGTTCGGTGGTCAGCGGCCGGACCAGCGCGAGCGCGATCCCCGCGTCGGGATCCAGCGCCCGATCCTGCCGATATCCGCCCAGCACATCGGGATCCGTCACCACCATGCCGTCCGGCAGCAGGGCGCGCAGACCTTCGAGGTCGTTGTGGGGGTTCGGGGCCGTAGCCCCTGAGAGTCCCGAGAGTTGGTCAGGTTCCACAATGCAGAAACTACGGGCTCCGGAGCCTTTTGTCCGGAACCCGTGGTTTCTGATGGGGAGCTCTCAGCGAGCGGTCGACGCCTTCGGCAGTGCGAGGGCGGCGGCGAGCACGAGCGCCAGCACCGCGACTCCGCCCAGCGCGGCCATCTCCATGGCCGTCACATACGACCCGGTCCCGCGGCTCGCGCCGAGCGCGCTGAAGAAGATCACCCCGAGAACCGTTGCGCCGATGGCGTTCCCGAACTGCTGCGAGGTGGTCAGCACTCCGGCCGCCATGCCCGCCTGCCGCGCCGGAATGCCCGACGAGAGCACGGCCCCGACGACCGAGGGAATGGTGAGCCCGTTGCCGGTGCCGACGATCATCATGCCGGGGATCAGCGCGAGCGCGGTGACGTCGCTGCCCATGGTGGTCAGCACGATCAAGGTGATCGCGAGCCCGGTGAGGCTGGTCAGTGTCCCGACCACCATCACCCGGTTGCCGATCCGGGCCGCGACCCGAGGCGCGAGGAAGAACGAGCTGCCCGCGAAGCACAGACCCAGCGGCGCGAACGCCAATCCCGCCGTGAGCGGCGACAATCCGAGCCCGTTCTGCAGCATGAGGGTCAGGCACAGCATGAACCCGGCGAAGAAGGTCAGGTATCCGCCCGCGATCACCAGCCCGAGGCTGAATCCGCGCTCGCGCACCATGCCGGTGTCGAGCACCGGTTCGCCGCCGCGCGCCGTGAGCCGGTTCTCGTAGCGCAGGGTGAGCAGGAGCACCGGGATCGAGGCCAGCATGCTGACCCAGGTCCAGACCGGCCAGCCCTCGGGACGGCCCAGCGTGATCGGCACCAGCAGCAGCGCCAGCGCGGCCGAGATGCCCAGCGCCCCGATCGGGTCCAGCTTCGGCCGGTGGGTCTGCTCGTGCCGGGGCAGCCAGCGCGCGGCCAGCACGGCGGCGACCAGTCCGATGGGCACGTTGATGTAGAAGATGCTCCGCCAGCCCCAGCCGAACAGGTCGAGGTCGAGCAGCACGCCGCCGAGCACCTGGCCCGAGACCGCGCCGATGCCGATGGTGGCGCCGAAAGCCGCCATGGCCCTCGGCCGTTCGTTCGGCGGGAACATGGTGTTGATGAGCGCCAGCATCTGCGGCACCATGAGCGCCGCGGTGCCGCCCTGCAGGACGCGGCAGGCGACCAGGGCCCACGCGTTGGGCGCGAGTCCGCACAGCAGTGAGGCGGCGGTGAAGGCGAGCATGCCGATCACGAACAGTCGCCGGTGTCCGTGCAGGTCGCCGAGGCGGCCGCCGGTGATCAGGCCCGAGGCGTAGGCGAACCCGTAGCCGCCGACGATGAGTTCCAGCGCCGACTCGCCGGCGTGCAGGTCGTGTTGCAGCGAGGAAGCGGCGACGTTGACGACGAACCAGTCGAACATCGCCATGAACATGGCGCTGAGGATGACGGGCAGGACTCGCCAGCGGGCGGCGTACTCGAGGGTGCCGGTCGCGACGGGAATCGTTGCGGCGGGCCGATTTTCGAGAGTGGTCACGTCGTTCTCCCGAACGTGGAGGGGATGGGAGGCGGTGGCGCGCCATTGCGCCTGGCGTTCTGGCCGGCATTGCGCCGGAAGCTCGAGTCTTGTAACTAACCGGTTGGTTGTGAGTATTCCACCCGGATCCCCCGTCTTGTCAACCAGTTAGTTGGTTACCATCGAGGGCATGGCAGGCATCAGGGATCCCGAGGCCACGAAGGCGCGCATCTTCGAGGCCGCGACCGCGGAATTCGCGCAGTACGGCATCGCCGGCGCGCGCGTCGACCGCATCGCCCGCAATGCCAAGGCCAACAAGCAGCTGATCTACGCCTACTTCGGCGACAAGGAGAAGCTGTTCCACCAGGTCCTGGAGAAGACCATGATGGCCGTCGCCGGTTCGGTCACCACCGATATCGAGGACCTCGACACCTGGATCGACCAGCACATCGACTATCACCGCGACCATCCGGAACTGCTGCGCCTGCTGCAGTGGGAGGCCCTGGAACTCGGGCGGGAGAACGCCTCGGCGGGCGAATTGCGCTGCGGCCGTTACCTGGAGAAGCGCCAGAAGGTCGAGGTGGCGCAGGGTAAGGGCCTGATGCGCACGGACATGCCGTCCGGCCAGGTGCTCATGCTGCTCATGTCGATGATCAACTATCCGATGGCGGTTCCGCAGGTCGCCGAATTCACGCTGGGCCCGAACATCGATCCGGAAGAACAGCGCGCCTGGATCAAGGACGCCATTCGCCGCATCGTCGCGCCCCCGGCGTCGGACCCGGACGCCGGGACGTAACCGCCCGTCTTCGCGCAGTACACTGCGGCCGTGTCCGATGCCAAGCTAGAGATCCAGATGCTGCACGACCGAGTCATGGTCAAGCTCAACCCGGAAGCGGGTGAGCGCCGCAGCAGTGGTGGCATTCTCATTCCGGCCACCGCCCAGGTGGCCAAGCGGCTGTCGTGGGGTGAGGTGTGCGGGGTGGGCTCCCACGTCCGCGCGGTGAGCGTAGGCGACCAGGTGCTGTTCAGCGCCGACGACCAGTTCGAAGTGGAGATCCAAGCCCAGGCGTATTACGTACTGCGCGAACGCGATCTGCACGCCGTGGCCAACTCGCACCCCGAGCACGGCACCGGTCTGTACCTCTAGCGCTCCGATGACGAACGGCCCGTGCCCTTTTCGGGGCACGGGCCGTTTCCGTGGGTGAGCGGGTCAGACCTGCTTCAGGATGCCGCCGTCGATGACGTGATCCGCGCCGTTGATGATGGCGGCCCGTTCCGAGGCCAGGAAAGTCACCAGCGCGGCCACCTCCGAGGGTTCGGCGATGCGGCCGGAGGAGATGTCGAACTGGGTGGGAATGGCATCGAGGAACTGCTCATGGCTGACGCCGTTGGCGGCGGCCAGCTTCGCGCCGAGATGGTCGGAGCCGCGCCAGATGTCGGTGCCGACCGGCCCGGGCGAAATGGTGTTCACCCGTACGCCCTGCGGTCCGAACTCCTCGCTGAGCCGCTTGCTGAAGTTGGTCAGCGCGGCCTTGGATTCGCTGTAGCCGACCGGTCCCTTGGCCGGGATGCGGGCATTGATCGAGGACACCGTCAGCACCGCGCCGCGCCGTTCGACAATGCTCGGCAGCGCCGCGCGGGTGGTCGTCACGACGCCGAACAGGTTGAGGTCGAACAGCTTTCGCCACTGGTCGTCCGGGGTGTCGAGGAAGCCGCCGAGGATCAGCTGGTCGGGGTCGCCGCCGCCGACATTGTTGACCAGGATGTCGATGCCGCCCAGTTCGGCCAGGGCCGCCTCGACCGCCGCGGTCGCGCCCTCGGTGGTGCTCAGGTCGGCGGAAACGGTTGCCGCCGCGACCTTTTCGAGCTCGGGCGAGATGTTTCGGGCGACGCCGACGACGCGCACGCCCTCATCGTTGAGCGCTTCGGCGACGGCCAGCCCGATGCCCCGGCTCGCGCCGGTGACGAGTGCGGTCTTGCCGCTGAGTCCGAGATCCATGATCCGTACCTTTCTTGAACTGAAGGTCAAAAATTGGGGTAAAGGAAAAGGCCGCAGACCGCGGCCCGGGATTCAGAGGGTGGACAGTGTGGTGTCGATGATCCGATACAGGGTGTCGGGCTCCGACACCTTGGCGGTGATGCGAAGTCCGCCAATGGTATTCATCAGAAATTCGGCGTAGGCCCGGGTGTCGAGGTCGGCGCGGACATCGCCGTCTCGCTGACCTCTTTCGAGTCGTTCGGTGAACGCCTCGATCATGGACTCGTACCCGTCGTTGACGGCCTTGGTGGCCTCCGCGTCGTGTCCGGCGAGTTCCAGGGCCGTGTTCACCAGCAGGCACCCCCGCCGAACCGGAGGTTCGAACTCGGTGTCCACGGTGTACCGCATCCAGGCCCGGAACCGCTCCCGGGTCGAACCGGGCTGGGACAGCGTCTCTCTCGCGAGCTCGGAGCCCATCCGGTTGTACCGGGCCATGGCCAGGTCGAACAGTTCTCGCTTACTCCCGAAGGTGTTGTAGAGGCTGCCTTTCCCGATCCCGGTGGCCTCCGCGAGCTGTGCGGGCGAGCACCCCGCGTATCCATGGGTCCAGAACGCCTCCATCGCACGATCCACCACGGTGTCCGTCTCGAAGTTGCGCGGCCTGCCCATGATTGGAACTCTAGAAGTTCTAGACCTCCGGGTCAAGAACTCTGGAAGAGAAATCGGCCCGCGTCGTGAGACGCGGGCCGATTGTCTTGTCGCGGGGGATAACCCGTGCTTACAGCGCCTTCAGTTCCTCGGTGACCGCGCCGACGGACTTCTTGGCGTCGCCGAACAGCATGGAGGTGTGGTCGGCGTAGAACAGCGGGTTGTCGATGCCCGCGAAGCCGGAGTTCATCGAGCGCTTCAGGACGATGACCGACTTGGCCTGGTCGACGTTGAGCACCGGCATGCCGTAGATGGGGGACGAGGCGTCCTCGCGGGCGGCCGGGTTGGTGACATCGTTCGCGCCGATCACCAGGGCCACGTCGGTACGGGCGAATTCGCCGTTGATGTCGTCCATTTCCTTCATGGCGTCGTAGGACACCTCGGCCTCGGCCAGCAGCACGTTCATGTGGCCGGGCATACGACCGGCGACGGGGTGGATGGCGTACTTGACCTCGACGCCCTTGGCCTCGAGCAGGGCCGCCATCTCCTTGACCGCGTGCTGGGCCTGGGCCACGGCCATGCCGTAGCCGGGGACCACGATGACCTGGTTGGCGTAGGCCATCTGGATGGCGGCGTCGGCGGCGGAGGTGGCCTTGGCCTGCTTCTGCTCGCCGGAGCCGGACGCGCCGGGAGCGGCTGCGCCGCCGCCGAATCCGCCCGCGACGATGGCCGGGATGGACCGGTTCATGGCCTTGGCCATGAGGTTGGTCAGGATGGTGCCGGACGCGCCGACGATCATGCCCGCCACGATCATGGCGGTGTTGTCCAGCGCCAGACCGGCTGCGGCCGCGGACAGACCGGTGAGGGCGTTGAGCAGGGAGATGACGACCGGCATGTCCGCGCCGCCGATGGGTAGCACCACCATCAGGCCGAGGATGCCCGCGAGCACCAGCAGCGCGATCATCCAGTACTGCGGCACACCGTCATTGGTCGCGCCGATGCCGATGACCACGGCCGCGGCGATGGCCCCGGCGAGCAGCAGCAGGTTCAGCGGCTGCTGCAGGCGGCCGACGCTGATCGGCTTGCCCGACAGCAGCTCCTGCAACTTGGCGAAGGCGATGATCGAGCCCCAGAACGACACCGAGCCGATGATGGCCGCGAACAGCGAGCCGATCACGATGTGCACCGAGGGCTGCTCGTGCACCTTGGAAAAGCCCTTGGTGTCGATGAATTCGGCCCAGGCGATGAGTGCGACCGTGCCACCGCCGACGCCGTTGAACGCGGCGACCAACTGCGGCATGGCGGTCATCTTGGTGAACTTGGCGGGCGGCACGCCGAGGCCGATGCCCACGACGAGGCCCGCGACGATGATGATCCAGTTGTTGGTGTCGCGAATGGAGATCAGTGTCGCGACGACCGCGATCACCATGCCGACGGCCGCGATCAGGTTGCCGCGCACCGCGGTCTTGGGGCCGGTCAGGCCCATCAGACCGTAGATGAACAGCGCGAACGCGACGATGTAGAGAATATTGACCAGATTGTCCATGGGTTACTTGCCCGCCTTCTCTTGCGCAGCAGGCTTCTTCGCCTTGAACATGCCCAGCATGCGGTCGGTGACCACGAAACCACCGATGACGTTCAGGGTTCCGAACACGACGGCGACGAACAGGATGATCTGCATCAGCACCGAGGGATGCTGGACCTTGCCGAACACCACCAGCGCGCCGAGCACCACGATGCCGTGAATGGCGTTGGTGCCCGACATCAATGGGGTGTGCAAGGTGTTGGGCACCTTGGAGATCACGGCGAAGCCCACGAACCCGGACAGCACCAGGATCGCGATGTTCGCCAGCAGTTGGGTGTACATCAGGCTTCCACCTTCTGAGCGCTCTGCTCGCTCCGCTCGCGCGTGACGCAGGAATCCGCCAGCACCTGGTCCTCGAAATCGGGTGCGAGGGCACCGTCTTTCAGCATGAGTTCGAGCAGGGCGGCGATGTTCTTGGAGTACAGCTCGCTGGCGTGTTCCGGCATGGTGGCCGGCAGGTTCAGCGGCGAGGCGATGGTGACGCCGTGGCGCACAACGGTTTTACCGGGTTCGGTCAGTTCGCAGTTACCGCCGGTCTCACCGGCCAGATCCACGATCACGCTGCCGGGCTTCATGCCCTCCACGGCGGCGGCGGTCACCAGGCGCGGGGCCGGGCGACCCGGGACGAGCGCGGTCGTGACGACCACGTCGAATCCCTTGATGGCATTCTCCAAAGCCTGCTGCTGCGCGGCTTTTTCGTCGTCGGTGAGCTCGCGGGCGTAGCCGCCCTCACCGGCGGCATCGATGCCCAGGTCGAGCCACTGCGCGCCGACCGAGCGCACCTGGTCGGCGACCTCGGGACGCACGTCGTAACCGGTGGTCCGGCCACCGAGGCGCTTGGCGGTGGCCAGCGCCTGCAGACCGGCGACACCCACGCCGAGGACCAGCACGGTGGCGGGCTTCACGGTGCCCGCGGCGGTGGTCAGCATGGGGAAGAATCGGGTGGATTCCGACGCGGCGAGCAGCACGGCCTTGTAACCGGCGACATTCGCCTGCGAGGACAGCGCGTCCATCACCTGGGCGCGGGAGATACGCGGAATCGCTTCCACGGCAAAGGCTTGCACGCCCGCGGACTTCAGCGCGCCGATCTTGTTGTCGGCATTGCGGGGCGCGAGGAAGCCGATCAGCGTCTGCCCGGCCGACAGCTTCGCGATCTCGGCGTCATTGGGCGGGGCTACCTTCACGACCACCTCGGCGGACCACGGATCACCCAGCGTCGCACCGGCTTCGGTGTACGCCTCGTCGGGAATCAATGCGCCCAGACCGGCACCGGCCTCGACGACCACTTCCACACCCTGCTTCAGCAGTGCGGGAATGATCTTCGGCACCAATGCGACGCGTCGTTCGTCCGGGTTCGTCTCACGAACCACTCCGACGCGCGCACCGCGGGGCGCAGCGGTCTGTGCGCTCTGCGTTGTGTCCACTTGTCAAACTTCCTTCTCGTGGTGAGCCCAGGCCACCCTGTCGGTATGGGCCGAATCACCGGTCCAACGGTGGGCCGAACTTACTTGCTAGTAAGTTCGTGAGAATTCTCGCAACTGTACCTGGTTCGCGGTGAGCGTAGCGGAGATGCCCATCACATGGTGTGGCGAGAAAACCGGACAACTCCATGCTCGGCCGGGGTCGGCTGCTGGACAAGTGCGAACATTTCGCTCAGCTACTGACCGGTAGGTGTGTTGCCGGTTGTGCTCGCATCGGGGTCGGTTAGGGGGTGTCGCACATCACCTGTACGCCGTAATGTCTGCGTCGTGAGTGGCTGCATCTTCTGCCGGATCGTCGCGGGCGACGCACCCGCGACCAAGATCTTCGAGGACGACACCCTGCTGGCGTTCCTCGATATCCGGCCCATCACCCGCGGGCACACTTTGGTCATTCCCAAGCGCCACGCCACCGATCTCGACGAACTCGATCCGGCCATGGGCGCTCTGCTGTTCTCCTTCGGCCATCGCCTGGCGAAATCCATGCGGCGCGCCGGACTCGCGGCCGACGGCGCGAACCTGCTGATCAACGATGGCAAGGCCGCGTTCCAGACCGTCCATCACGTGCACCTGCACGTGATCCCGCGCCATCACGGCGACATCCTGCGTTTCGCCAAGGGTTTCGTGCTGCGCCGCCCGCACGACACCGACCACACCGCCGCGGCACTGCGATCCGGCCTGGACCGGCTCGCCGAGGAAGAAAGGGAGACCACCGCATGACCGACACGGTGCCCGACCGCGCCGAGATCACGGCCCTGTTGTCCGACCAGTGGGACGCCCTTACCCGGCTGGTGGACGGCCTGGACGAAAGCGCTTGGCGCACGGCCTCACCCCTGCCGGGCTGGACGGTGTTCGACATCCTGGCCCACGTGATCGGGGTCGAGTCCATGCTGCTGGGCGATCCGACCCCCGACCTGGAGGTCGAGGGTGAGCACATTCGCAACGACATCGGCGCGCTCAACGAGAAGTGGATCGCCTCGCTGCGTCCGCTCACCGGTTCCCAACTGCTGGAACGGTTCCTGGAGGTGACCGGCCGCCGGTTGAAGGCGCTGGAGCAGACCGCCTCCGAGGCGTGGGCCGAGCTGGTCCCGACCCCGGTCGGCATGGCCCCCTACGGCCGATTCATGCGCATCCGCCTGTTCGACTGCTGGATGCACGAGCACGATATCGCCGATGCGCTGGGCGTTTCCGTCGACGAGGGTGGCTCCCGCGGCGCGGAGGCGTTCGAGGAACTGCTGCCCGCCCTGGGGCGTGCCGCGGTCAAGGGCGCGGGCGCCCCGGATGGTTCGCGCATCACCTTCGACATCACCGGGTCGGTGTCGCGGCAACTCCATGTGGCGGTCGAAGGCGGGCGCGCCAGCCTCGTCGACACCCTCGATGCCCCGGCCACGGTCGTGATCACGCTGGCCTCGGGGCTGTTCGCCCGCTTGCGCGGCGGTCGTATCCGGGCCGAGGACCACACGGCGGAGATCACGCTCGCCGGTGACACGGACCTCGGCAACCGCCTGGTCCACAGCCTCGCTTTCACCATCTGATTCCGTGCGACTGTTCCTGTCCAGCTACCGCTTCGGCGCCCACCAGAACCGCCTGCTCGGCCTGGTCGGCGCGCCCGGCCGGGTGGCCGTCATCGCGAATGCCTGCGATGCCTGGCCCTCGGCCTGGCAGGGTGCGGTCACCAGCGACCTGGTTCCGCTGCGCCGCTTGGGTTTCGAGCCCGAGGTCCTCGACCTGCGCGAGTATGTGGGCCGTCCGGAAGAGGTCGAGCAGCGGCTGCGGGACTACCCGATGGTGTGGGTGCGCGGCGGCAACACCTTCGTCCTGCGGGCCCAATTCGCCCGCAGCGGAGCCGATCTCGCGCTGCTGAAGCTCCTCGCCGAGGATGCCCTGGTCTACGCGGGCTACAGCGCGGGAGCCTGTGTCATGACTCCCGACCTGCACGGCATCGAGGACATGGACGACCCGAACGAGGTCCGCACCGCCTGCGGCGTCGAACCGCGCTGGGACGGCCTCGGTCTGGTCGACCGCCGCATCGTCCCGCACCTGGACTCGCCCACCGATCCGGACGGCCTGTCCCGAAAACTGGTGCGCGAGTACGTCGCCGCGGGCATTCCGCACTGGGCGCTGACCGACGACCACGTCGTCGTGGTCGACGGCGACAGCACCGAGGTCCTGACATAGAAAAAGCCCACGCACGCCGGGTGGCGTGCGTGGGCCTTTCTGCCCGACAGTTGGTCAGTTCCCCTTGTGGCGGATGCCGTGGCCGAGAGCGACCGCCGCCGCGCCGAACGCGCCGATGGCCAGGGTCGCGAAGCTGGCGACATACGCACCCTCGGTCGGCGGCGTCACATGCGGTGCGAGGTGCAGCACGTGCGCGGTGAGGATCGAGCCCGTGATCGCACCGGCGATCGAGCCGCCGGCGGTACGGACCAAAGAGTTGATGCCCGAGGCGATGCCGCTCTCGCTCATCGGCACGTGCTGCACGGCCAGGGTGCCGAGTGCCGCATAGCCGATGCCGAAACCGGTGCCCTGCAGCACGTTCGCGATGATCATGTCGTAGCCGTGCCCGTGCGAGAAGGCCAGCCAGCCCATGGACAGTCCGGCGAACACCGCTCCGATGGCGAGGGTGTAGGCGGGCCCGATCCTGGCCGAGATGCGTCCGGTGTTGAACGAGAAGAACGTCATCAGCGCCGCGCTCGGAATGCCGTAGAGGCCGACGTCGAGCACGCTGCCGGACAGGCCGTAGCCGAGCTTGTCTGCCGGGCTCTGAATGAAGTTGGAGACCAGCGAGAACGCGCCGAACATGGAGAAGCCGAGCAGCGCCGAGGCGATATTGGCCGACAGCGACTGCGGCCCGACCAGCAGCTGGAGACGCACCAGCGGCTGTTCGACCTTGAGTTCCACGAACACCCACACGGCGGCCAGCGCCGCGGCGGCCACGAACAGCGCGATGGTGGAGCCGGAGCCCCAGCCCCAGCGCGGGCCCTCGCTGATGCCGAGCAGCAGGCAGACGAGCAGCGCGGCGAGCAGGGCCGCGCCGATGTAGTCGGGCTTGCCGCCGTGGCGCACGCCATTGTTCTTGGCGCTCACCTGGATCAGCACGGTGGCGATCACGCCGAGGCCCGCGGTCAGCCAGAAGACCGGGTGCGGGTTGGTGGTGTGGTTGGCGATGATGCCGGTGGCGAGCAGGCCGACGGTCCCGCCGACGCCCATGGTGCCGGAGACGATGCCGATGGCGCCGACCAGTCGTTCGCGCGGGAAGGTGTCGCGGATGATGCCGATGGCGAGGGGGATCATGGCCGACGAGATGCCTTGCAGCGCACGGCCGATGATGTAGACGGGCAGCGTGGTGGCGAACGCGCACACGACCGAGCCCACGATGAGCACGCCCATGGTGACCATGACCATCGGCTTCTTGCCGTACATATCGCCGAAGCGCGAAAGCAACGGCGTGGCAACCGCGCCCGAGAGCAGGGCGGCGGTGAACAGCCAGGTGACGCCGGCGACGTCGGTGTTCAACTGCACGATGAAGCGCGGCAGCAGCGGAATCACGACGGTCTGCTGCAGCGATACGACCAGACCGGCCGCACACAGCGCGAGCAGGGTGAGGCCGAGATGGGCCTTCGAATGATCGTCGGGTTTGGTCCCGTCGACCTGACCGACAGCGGTCGTAGTCATGCGGCGATCCTTTGGTTTACTTACCAAAATTAAGTAAATGGGTTACGTAAGATAACCACATGCCGCGATCCGAAGCCACCACCGCCACTGAAGTTGACGCAGGTCACATCGTGGAACTGGAGCGTGCGCTGGCCCGCGTCGCCTATCTGCTGACCCGGGTCCGCCGCCACGACCAGGCCATGGTCCAGTGCGGTTTCAGCATGGACCGTGCCAGCGTGCCGCTGCTGCGACTGCTCGCCGACGCCGACGAGCCGATGCGACTGGGGGAGTTGGCCACTCGCCTCGATGTGGAGGCGCCGCACGTGAGCCGCCAGATCCAGCGGCTGGAGAAGGCGGGCTATGTGGAGCGTGTCGCCGACCCAGGCGACCGTCGCGCCCAACTGGTTCGGCCCACCGCCTCGGGTCGCAGCGCCGTCGAGGCCATCCGCCAGGTCATGCGCGGCTGGATGAGAGACGCCCTCGCCGAGTGGGACACCGAAGACCTCGAGGCATTGGCCCGCCTCAACCACCGCATGGTCGATGACTTCCTCGACCACGCCGAGGTCATCGGGGACTACGGTGCCACCGCCAGGGAACGGCCCAGCCGCAGCGCCTGACCGGCCGTCGGCCGAGTGCGAGCCGATCCGCCATCCCGCGCCGGAATGGCGGGATCGTTTGCGGCACAGCGCCGACGAACTCAACGGCCGGACGGGTGCGCCGGGCTCGATGCGGCAACGGCCCGAGCACCCCACGCGCACGCCAGCATCGCCAGCAGCGGCACCACCATCGCGACGGTGAGCGGCATGAGTTTGCTCAGCCAGCCGATGATCGCCGGTCCGGCCAGCAGGCCGACATATCCGAGTCCGAAAACCCGCGACATATCCGTGGCGGAGGTCTTCGAGCCCATGTTCCCCGCCGCCGTGAACACCTGCGGCACACCCCCGGCCAGCCCGACCCCGCACAGCGTCCAACCCAGCAGGGTGAGCGGCAGCCAACCCGACACGATGACGAGCCCGAACCCGATGGCCGCCAGCACCGTTCCCCACCGCACGATCGCCACCCGCCCGAAACGCGCGCTCACCCGGTCGGCCCCGAACCGGCCGAGCGTCATCGTCAGCGAGAACCCCGTGAACGCCAGCGCCGCCGTCCCCGCCTCCACCGCCAACCGCCCCTTCACCTGCAGCGCACTCCAATCCGCCGCCACCCCCTCCGCCATCAACAGCGCGAACGCGATCAACCCCAGCGCCAGCACCTTCCGCCCGATTCGTCCCGCGTCACCGACGCGAGCCGAGGTCGAACCGGCGGTCGCCACCGGATCCCCGACGGTGCCCGGCTGATCACCGCCGTTCCGGGTCGCGGGGCGGTTCGTGGTGTCGCGCCATGCCGTCGGACCGGCCTCAGCCGATTCGGAGGTGAGCGCCCTGCCCAGGACGGGCTCCGCGCCGGGCACGGGGCTGCCCTCGGTCGGCGTCGCGGCCCCTGAGGGCGCTGGAAGATGCTGGGCTGTACCGGGATCGGCGTCGATCGCAGCGCTGCCGAACACAGATTCATGATTCGGTCGCGGGTCCGATCGGTCATCCGCGGCCGCAGCGTCGGGGCAGCGGCCGTGGACGGCGGTGGCTTCGGCGCTCGGTGCGGACGGGTTCGGGACCGAGTGCGCGCGGGTCTCGGAGTGGGGGAGGAGTTTCGGAATCGCGGCGGCGACCGTGGCGAGGCCGAAGGCGCTCGACAGGGCGAAGGTGGCATGCACCGGCCAGTGGGCGTGCTGGGTGGCTGCGCCGAAGGCGGAGCCGAGGAAGCCGCCGCAGGAGAAGAAGGCGTGGAAGGCGGACATGATGGGGCGGGGGTAGGCGCGTTCGATGTGGACGGCCTGGGCGTTCATGGAGACGTCGATCGCGCCGTTGCCGAAACCGAAGGCGGACAGGGCCAATCCGAGGGTGACGGGGGAGTCGGCGTAGGCGGGGCCGAGCAGAGCCAGGGAGAGGAGGGTGGCGGCGAGGGCGGTGAGGGTGCGGCTGCCGAAGCGGTCGGCCAGGGGCCCGGCGGCCTGCATGCCGAGGATGGCGCAGGCCGCCATGAGCAGGATCAGCATGCCCAGGGTGGCGGGTGCGACGCCGGTGCGCGCGGTGACGGCGGGAATGTGCACGATCCAGACGGCCGAGAGCATCCCGTTGAGCCCGAACACCGCGAACAGTGCCAGGCGCGCCTTCCGGATCCGGGGAGCGGGCGTCGTAGCGGCCATCGATACGACGCTACCGGGTGCACCCGGCAACTCCCCGTCCTGCACCCTTCGCGGCTGCGCTGACGTTCCGGGCCGTGGATCCGAATCTTTTGCGGTACAACCTGATTGATACCCATTTTAGGCGCGGGCACCGACAGGTTACGCGTCCGCCGTGACCGACCACACACCGGAATCCGCCATGTCGCGCGCGTACTCCGCGAAGTCGCGGGGCTCGCGTCCGAGGGCCCGGCGCACCCCGTCGGCGAGGTCCGAGTTGCGCCCGTCGAGCACGGTCCCGAACAGGTAGTCGAGCAGGCTGATCTCGTCGGCGGGCACCCCGTAGGAGGTCAGCGCGGCCACGAAATCGGTTCGGGTGAGCGGGATGAAGGCGATCTCCCGCCCGGACGCCGCCGCGATCTCGGCCACCGCCTCGGCGAAGGTGAGCGAGCGCGGACCGGTCAGTTCGTAGATTTCCCCGGCATGCCGATCGTCGAGCAGTGCCGCCACCGCCACCTCGGCGATATCGTCCGCGTGCACGAACGGCTCCGGCACCTCCCCGGCGGGCAGGGCCACCTCACCGGCCAGGATGAAATCGGTGAAAGCGCCCTCGCTGAAGTTCTGGTCGAACCACGCGCACCGCACGACGGTCCAGCTCAGCCCCGAATCCCGCACGATCGCTTCACATTCCAGCGCCTCGGGCTCGCCGCGCCCGGACAGCAGTACGAGCTTGCGCACGCCCGCGGCCGCGGCCGCGACGCACAGCGCCTTGATATCGGCGGGCGCGCCGGGCACCGCCAGATCGGGCTGATAGGCCACGTACACGGCGTCCGCGCCGGCCAGCGCGGCGGCCCAGGTGCCCCGGTCGGTCCAGTCGAACGGGATTGCGGCCGAGCGCGAACCGGACCGCACCGGCACCCCGCGCGCGCTCAGCAGGGCGGCCACCCGGCGTCCGGTCTTCCCGGTCGCGCCGAGCACGAGAACGGTGTTTTCGCTGTTGGGAGTGTGTTCGATGATCATGTATCGAGTACACCGGGATGTCGCGAGCGCGAACATGGTTGAGAAGCGCGTACGCATTTGCCATCGTCTTTGTCATGGATGCGTTGGCCAGCCTGCTCGAAGGACCACGCGCGCGAGCGGCGTTCGTCATGCGCTCGTCGTTCGACCCGCCCTGGTCCCTGCACATTCGCGACGAAGCGCCGCTGACCCTGGTGGCGATGGTGCGCGGCGGCGGGTGGGTGATGCCGGACCCCAAGGGCGGCAAGCCGGTGCCACCGCGGCAGCTGCGCACCGGCGATATCGCGATCTTCCGGGGACCCGATCACTACACCGTCGCCGACGATCCGGGCACCGAGCCGCAGGTGCTGATCGAACCCGGCAATGTCACCACCACCATGGACGGCGAAGTGCTGTGCGAGACACTGAGTCTGGGCGTGCGCAGCTGGGGCACCAGCGCCGACGCCCAGACCGTGATGGTCACCGGCACCTATGAACACGAATCCGCCGCCAGCCGCCGCCTGCTGCGCGCCCTGCCGCCGGTCGCGGTGCTCAGCCGCGGCGAAATCGATTCCCGCGTACTGGATCTGCTGGTCGACGAGTCCGCCAAGGACCTGCCCGCCCAGGGCGCCATGCTGGACCGACTATTGGACCTGCTGCTCATCGCCGCCCTGCGCGCCTGGTTCTCCCGCGCCGACGCCCCCGCCTGGTATCACGCCTACGGCGATCCGCTGGTCGGCAAGGCCCTGCGTCTCATGCAGCACAATCCCGCCCACCCGTGGACGGTCGCCTCGCTGGCCGCCGAGGTCGGCGTCTCCCGTGCCGCCCTGGCCCGCCGCTTCACCGAACTGGTCGGCGAACCGCCCATGGCCTTCCTCACCGATTGGCGGCTGGCCCTGGCCGCCGATCTGCTGCACGAATCCGACGCCACCCTGGAATCCATTGCCCGCCGGGTCGGCTACGGCAGCGCCTTCGCCCTGTCCACCGCCTTCAAACGCCACTACGGCCTCAGCCCCCGGGACCACCGCGCCACCCCTGACGAACGCTCCGCCTGAGTACCGCTGAGCCCTCGGTGTGGAGCAGCTAAGGTTCAACCTCGGTGTCCCGCCACTCGAAGGTTCGCGGCCGTCTCGATTCTGGACTGCGGCTCGATAGCCCTCCGCCTTGGAGCGGGGGAGCGGCGGGAGGGAAGAATCGAGACTTCGGGGCCGCGAACCCGCCCCGGAGCGAAGCGGAGGGCAAAATGACGGAGGCATACCCGGTGCTCTGGCCCGTGCCGACGCGCTGGGCGGACAACGACCACTACGGGCACGTGAACAACGTGACGTACTACTCGTACTTCGACACGGCCGTGAACGCGTGGCTGATTCACGCGACCGGCACGGATATCCGGGACCTACCGGCGATCGGCATCGTCGCGGAGACCTCCTGCAAGTTTCAGGACTCGCTGAGCTTCCCGGACCTGCTGCGGGTCGGCATCCGTATCGCTCGCCTGGGCAACTCCAGCATCAGCTACGAGCTGGCCATCTTCCGCGACAACGGCGACAGCCTCTCGCTGGCCGCCACCGGCACTTTCGTGCACGTCTATGTGGACGAGGTGACGCGCAAGCCGGTGCCGATCCCGGAGGTCATCCGCGCGGCCGCCGAACCTCTGGTCGTCACCGCGGCCGCTGCCGAGGGCTGATTCGAACCGCGAGCTAGACCCGGCCGAGCAGGGTGAGCGGATCCTCCAGCAGCGCGGCCACGCTCGCCAGGAACCGCGAACCCTGCTCACCGTCGATCATGCGGTGATCGAAGCTCAGCCCCAGGGTGGTCACCCACCGCACGGCCAGTTCGTCGCGGTGCACCCACGGGCGCTTGCGGATCGAGCCCAGGCACAGGATGGCACCCTCGCCCGGATTCACCAGCGGCACACCGGTATCCACGCCGAACACGCCGACATTGGTAATGGTGAAGGTACCCCCGGTGAGGTCGGCCGGCGTGGCGGTGCCCGCGCGCGCCTTGCCCGCCACCCCGGCGATCTCCAGGCACAGATCGCGCAGCGTGAACCCCTGTGCGTCCTTCAGATTCGGCACCAGCAGCCCGCGCTCGGTCGCCACCGCGAAGCCGAGATTCACGTAGTGCTTGGTGATGATCTCCTGATTCGCCTCGTCCCAGCAGGAATTGATCCCCGGGAAGTCGGTGAGCGCGGCCAGCGCGGCCCGCGCGACCAGCGCCAGCGGGGTCAGGGTCAGCCCGGTGAAGCTGGGTGTGGCCCGCAGATGCTCGAGCAGTTCCATGGACGCGGTGAAATCCGTGGTCACGAAGGTGCTCGCCTGCGGAATGTGCTGGGCGCTGGCCACCATGGCCGCGGCCGTGCGCTTGCGGATTCCGGTGATGGGCGTGCGGGTCTCGCGTTCGGCGGGGGCGATACGCTGCCCGCTCCCGTGCATCGGCGGCACCTCGGGCGCGGGTAGCGCCGACAGGGTGGCGGGCGGCGGGGTGTGGATCGGAATATGCCCGGCGCCAAGGGATTCCGGCCGCATGCCGTGCAGGTCCTCCACCGTGACCGCGCCCTGGGGCCCGGTGCCGATGACGGCGGCCAGGTCGATCCCGATCTCCCGGGCCAGCTTCCGTGCGGCCGGGGTGGCGGCCGGTCGGCCCGCCGGAGCGGAACTCCCGAGCCCCTCCGGCCCGTCCGAGCCCATGGCGCGCGGGCCGGAATTGGCCGCTGCGTCAGCCGTTTTCGCGGCCGCCCGGCCGGCCCGCCGCGACACCGGCTCGCTGTCGGGTCCGTAGCCGACCAGCACCGACTGCCGTTCGGCGGGCGCGTCCGCGGCGGCGGCCGTGCCCACCCGGATCAACGGCGCGCCCACCGGCACGGTGTCGCCCGGCTCGGCCAGCAGTTCCAGCACCGTGCCCGCGTACGGGCTCGGCAGGGCCACCTGCGCCTTCGCGGTTTCGACCTCGGCGATGACCTGATTCAATTCCACCGTGTCGCCGACCGCGACCGCCCACGACACCAATTCCGCATCCGCCAATCCCTCGCCGAGATCGGGCAAACGGAATTCCTGGACCTGCTGTTGATCATCCACCGGGCTTTCCTCCGTGTAACGGTTCAAGCTGCGAGAGTGCGATCGACCGCGTCGAGAATGCGATCGGGGTCGGGCAGGTGATGCCGCTCGAGTTTAGCCGGGGGATAGGGGACGTCGAAGCCACCGACGCGCAATACCGGCGATTCCAATTGGTAGAAGCAGCGTTCGGTGATGCGCGCCGCGATTTCCGCTCCCAGCCCGGCGAATACGGGGGCCTCGTGCACCACGATCAGCCGGCCGGTCTTCCGCACCGAGGTCTCGATGGTGTCGAAGTCGATGGGGGAGAGGCTGCGCAGATCGATCACCTCGATCGAATGTCCTTCCGACGCCGCGATATCGGCGGCGGTCAGCGCGGTGGCCACGGTGCCGCCGTAGGCGACGATGGTGGCGTCCTCGCCGCTGGCGCACACCCTCGCCTGGTCCAGGGGCAGGCCGCCGTCCCGGTCCAGCCGGTCGAAATCGACCTCGGTCTTGTCCCAGTATCGCCGTTTCGGCTCGAAGAAGATCACCGGATCGTCGAGCGCGACGGCCTGCCGGATCATCAGATAGGCGTCGGCCGGATTGCTCGGCGACACCACCCGCAGACCCGCGGTGTGCGCGAAATACGCCTCCGGGGATTCCGAGTGATGCTCCACCGAACCGATGCCGCCGCCGAAGGGAATGCGAATGGTGATGGGCGCGACCACCTTTCCGCCCGTGCGGAAGTGGATTTTCGCGACCTGCGAGACAATCTGGTCGAAAGCCGGATAGACGAACCCGTCGAACTGGATTTCACAGACCGGCCGCAGTCCCCGCAATGCCATTCCGAAAGCCGTTCCGACGATTCCGGATTCGGCCAGCGGGGTATCGATGACGCGGTTGTTGCCGAAATCCTTCTGCAGCGTGTCGGTGACCCGGAAGACTCCGCCGAGGCGGCCGATGTCCTCGCCCATGAGCACGACCTTCGGATCGTCCTCCAGGGCGCGGCGCAGTCCGTGGTTGATCGCTCCCGCGAAGGTGGTCTTCATCGCCCGGCTCCCTCCAGGTAGGCGGCGTAGTCGCGGCGTTCCTCCGCGATCAGCCGATGCGGGGTGGCGTACACGTGCTCGAAGAGCGCCATCGGCTCCGGATCGGGCATGGTGAGGGTGGCGGCGCGCAGCCGGGCCGCGACATCCGCCGCGCGCTCGCCGACCTCGTTCTCGAAGGCGCTGTCCCACAGGTCTTCCCGTTCCAGCAGCCGTCGCAGGCGGTCTATCGGGTCGCGGTGCCGCCAGAGCTCGAGTTCCGCGTCGGTGCGGTAGCGGGTGGGGTCGTCGGCAGTGGTGTGCGGGCCCATCCGATAGGTGATGGCCTCGATGAAACTCGGTCCGGCCCCGGATCGGGCGTGCTGCAGCGCCTGCCGGGTCACGGCCAGCACGGCGAGGGCGTCGTTGCCGTCGACCTGGACGCCGGGAATGCCGTACCCGAGCGCACGGCGGGCGATGGGGGTGGCGCTCTGCACTCGCACGGGTTCGCTGATGGCCCACTGGTTGTTCTGGCAGAAGAACACGACCGGCGCGGACCAGCTCGCCGCGAATCCGAGCGCCTCGGCGATATCGCCCTGGCTGGTCGCGCCGTCGCCGAAGTACGCGATGGTGGCGATCTCCGCGCCCTCGAGGTGGGCCGCGTAGGCGTATCCGGTGGCGTGCAGGCCCTGCGAGCCGACCACGATATTGGGGTTGGTCATCTTGACCGCATCGGCGTCCCAGCACGAGTGGGCGACGCCGCGCCAGAGCCGGGTCATGTCCTCGGGTGCGACGCCGCGGCAGAGGGCGACCCCCGCCTCGCGGTAACTGGCGAACACGTAGTCGTCGGGTTGCAGGGCGTGGGCCGAACCGATCTGGGCGGCCTCCTGGCCGAGCAGGGGAGGCCAGAGTCCGAGCTGGCCCTGGCGTTGCAGGGCGGTGGCCTCGGTGTCGATGCGCCGGGCCACGACCATGTCGGAGTACATGGCGCGCAGGCGATCACCGTCGACATCGGCGACGAGGGGGGCGTGGACGCGGTCGTGTACGCGATGGCCGTCGGGCTGTACGAGCTGCACCGGATAGGTGTTCTTCTCGGGCATGGATATCGCCTCCTACACCGTCATCGCTCGGGGATTGTGTCCTATGAGCAATCGATGTGTGTCCTGTACCACTCAGCTTCCTCCGGCTGGCTATCTGCGCAAGTGAGGCGCGCCGAACTGTGCAGAATGCTCGGTCGGGAGGCCCGTTTTTGGTACATACTGATCTCATGAGCAGCAGGGAGCCCATTTCTGCCCCGCTGGATGCCACCGATGCCCGGCTGTTGCTGGAGCTGGTGGCCAATCCCCGAGCAACCGGTGTCGAACTGGCCGCGCGGCTGGGCCTGTCGCGCAATACCGTGCAGGCCAGGCTGGCTCGCTGGGAGGCCAACGGGGTGCTGGCCAGCTTCGAGCGCCGCGTCGATCCGCGCGCGCTCGGCTACCCGTTGGCAGCCTTGGTGGCGGTGGTCGTCGATCAACATCGGCTCGACCCGGTGGTGGCCGAGCTCGCCGAGATCCCGGAGGTCACCGAGGTCTGCGGCATATCCGGGGCCACCGATCTGACCGTGCGGGTGGTCGCCACCGATGCGGAGGATCTCTATCGCCTGACCGGCCGCATCCTGAAGATCCCGGGTGTGGAGCGCACCAATATGGCGCTGGTCATGCAGTCGCTCGTGGGTCCGCGCATCACGCCGCTGCTGGATCGGCTCGCCGCGGTGAACGGGGTGGCGACCCGGCCGGTGCAGGATTCCGACCGGATCTGACGCCTGCCGTCGAATTTCAGTCCAGTTTCGCGGGATTGGCCGCTGACCACGGGGCGACTGGCCCGCGACGATGACTCGATGAGCACCAGCGTCACCGGCACCCCGGCGGTCGAGAGCCCGCGCGCGACCGGCCTCGGTCAACCCATCGGGGCCGGGATCGTCACCGCCCTGGTCGGATTCACCAGTTCGTTCGCGGTGGTGCTGACCGGACTGACCGCCATGGGAGCCAGTTCGGCGCAGGCCGCATCCGGATTGCTGGCGGTCTGCGTCACCCAGGCGATCGGCATGATGGTGCTGAGCCGACGGTATCGAATGCCCATCACACTGGCCTGGTCCACGCCCGGCGCGGCCTTGCTGGCCAGTACCGGGGCGGTCTCCGGCGGCTGGGCAGCGGCCGTCGGCGCGTTCGCGGTGGCGGGCGCGCTCATCGTGCTGACCGGATTCTGGCAGCGGCTCGGCGCGCTGATCGCGGCCATCCCGGTGGAGATCGCCCAGGCCATGCTGGCGGGGGTGCTGCTGCCGATCTGCATCGCGCCGGTGAAGGCGCTGCCGGTGAGCCCGGCCGTGGTGGTGCCGGTCATCGCCACCTGGCTGGTGCTGCAGCGTTTCGCGCCGCGCTGGTCGGTGCTGGCCGCCTTCGCGGTGGCGGCGGTCGGCGCGGGCATCGACATCGCCGTGACGCATCGCCGCCTCGACGTGTCCGCCATGGTGCCGCGCGTGGAATGGACTGTGCCGCACTGGAGTTGGCAGGCCATGATCGGTGTCGCGATCCCGCTCTACATCGTCACCATGGCCGCCCAGAACATTCCGGGCACGGCCGTGATGAAGACCTTCGACTATCAGGTGCCCTGGCGCGCCGCCATGACCGTGACCGGCATCGGCACCATGCTCGGCGCACCCGCGGGCGGTCACGCCATCAACCTGGCGGCCATCAGCGCCGCCCTCTCCGCGGCCCCGTCCGCCCATCCCGACCCGAAACGGCGTTGGATCGCGGCCTTCACGGCGGGCTGCTCGTACCTGGTTCTCGCCCTGGCCTCGGGCGCGCTGGTGATGCTGGTGGCCGCCGCCCCGAAGGGTGTGCTGGAAACCGTTGCCGGACTTGCCCTCATCGCCACCTTGGCCGGATCCCTCACCGCCGCGCTGACCCCGGCCACCCACCGCTCCGCCGCCGCGCTCACCTTCCTGGTCGCCGCCTCCGGCATCTCGCTGCTCGGCGTCGGCGCGGCATTCTGGGCGCTGACCGCGGGACTCATCGTCCGCTGGTTCCTGCCTCCGGCCGCGGCGTAGCACCGTCCGCGGCGGGAGCGTCGTGCGCAACCACCCGGTCGTCCCGGCGAGTTCGCAGCCGGGATGCGGTGAGCCGGAGCGGGTTCCGGCCGGAGGGCAGGGTGGGGCCTCGCTACGGGCGGGTGCTTGCGGCGCTGCGACGGCCGGGTGGCTGCGGGCGCGTGGCGGGGCTGGCTAGGGTGAAGGGGTTCGGTCTCGAGGCGTGGTGATTCGGCGAGGAGGAGTTGGCTTGAGTTCGGTGCTGATTTCGGTTGCGGAGCTTCAGAACCTGCTGGATTCGGGCGGGAACCGGGTGCGGCTGCTGGATGTGCGATGGTCGCTCGGGGATCCCGATGGGCCGCAGCACTATCTGGACGGGCACATTCCGGGTGCGGTGTTCGTCGACATGGAGACCGAGCTGGCCGCTCCCGCCTCCGCGGCCCGGGGTCGGCATCCGCTGCCGGAGTTGGCGCATCTGCAGAAGTGCGCGCGCAGCTGGGGCGTCTCCGATGGCGACACCGTGGTGGCCTACGACGCGACCGGTGGGCTGGCCGCCGCGCGAGCCTGGTGGCTGCTGCGCTGGGGCGGCGTCGCCGACGTCCGGATTCTCGACGGCGGGCTGCCCGCGTGGGAAAAGGCCGGGGGCAAGGTGGTTTCCGGTGAGGAGCCGGACCCGGAGCCTGGCACCGTCGTCCTCACCCCGGGCAATATGCCGACCATCGACGCCGACGGCGCGGCCGGCTGGCAGGGCCTGCTGCTGGACGCCCGGGCGGGCGAGCGCTACCGCGGCGAGACCGAGCCCATCGACCCGCGCGCGGGCCACATCCCGGGCGCGGTGAGCGCGCCGACGGCCGAAAACCTCACCACCACTGGTGTTTTCAAGTCGCTCGACGAATTGCGTTCCCGCTTCGAGGGTTTGGGCTCCGGTTCGGTCGCGGTGTACTGCGGTTCCGGTGTGACGGCGGCCCATCAGGTGGCGGCGCTCGCGGTGGCGGGCATCGACGCCGCGCTCTACCCCGGCTCGTGGTCGCAGTGGTCCAACGACCCCAAGCGCCCCGCCGCCACCGGGGCCGAACCGGCCTGATCAGTCGGGCTTGACGGCGGTGAGAATGCCGGTCGCGAAGGGGCCCGTGCGGAATTCGATTGCGGTGAAACCGATTTCCGCGAGGGCCTCGCGATAACGGCGGATGTCCACCGCCGAGAGTCCGTCCTGCTCATGGCTGTGCCCCGCGCCGCCGTGCCCGTGGCCGCCCTCGCGATGTGCGGCCACCGCGGCCATGGCGCGAACGGCCAGCCCGCGCAGACCTCCGGACGGATGGGTGTCGGCGAGCAGTAGCCGGCCGCCCGGGCGCAGGACGCGGAAGATGGCCGCCAGTGCGGTCTTTCGCTCGGGTTCGGCGATGTGGTGCATGGCGAAGGTCGAAGTGACCACGTCGAAGGAGGCGTTAGGGTAGGGCAGCGACTGGGCCGCGCCCACTTCGAACGCGCAGTTCGCCACGGCGTGCTCGGTGGCGTACGCGATCATCTGCCGGGATGGGTCGACACCGATCGCGCGCCCCTGCGGTCCGGCCTGGCGGGCCAGCTCATTGGCGAGTCGGCCCGGCCCGCACCCGACATCGAGGGCGTGGTCGCCCGGACGGATTCCACTGGTGGTGGCGAAGTGGCGGGTCAGACTGCCCGCCCGGCCCATCAGATAGACATCGGTGAGCAGTTTGTAGCGGCGCGGCCAGTTGATCAGAGCCCCGACGGATCGGGATTCGATATCGGACACTTGCTCGTTCTGGGTCATGTGACCAATCATTCAAGGATGAGAAACTCCAGGCCACCGGCAAATTCCGGAGATGTGTACGTTTCCGGACACCCGCCGGAATTCCGTCCGGAAACGGGCCCGGGGGCCGTCCTCGACCGCCGCGTGCGACGAACCCGGATGGCGCTGCACCGCTCGCTCATCGAGCTCATGCAGCAGCAGCCGTACGAGCGGATCACGGTGCGGGACATCATCGATCGCGCCGATATCGGCCGCTCCACCTTCTACGCGCACTACCGTGACAAGGACGATCTGCTGCTGGTCAGCTGTATCGAGCATGTGCGCGGCGAGATCGCGGCGCAGCTGGCCCGCTACGACGGCGACCCGCCGGCGCTCGCGCCGATCGAGATCCTCATCCGGCTGCTCGACGCGCACCCGGACGTCTATCGGCCGCTGGTCGGCCCGCGGGCGAACACCATTGTGCTGCGCTCGATTCGGCAGATGTACGCCGAACTGCTTGCCGAACACCTCGGCGATCGTCTCGGCCCCGACCCTGCCGCCGCCATCACTTTTCTGTCCTGGGGGCTGTACGGATTGCTCGAATCGGTCATGGATCCGCGCCAGGATGTCACCGCGGAGCAGGCGTACCGCCACTTCGCACGGCTATGGGCAGCCTCGGGCAACTCGCCGGAGGGCGTCCCGGTCGGCGCTGGTGACCGGTAGCGCGTACCGGTTCGCGGCCATCAGATACTTGCCCGCGTAGAAGCAGCGGCTCGCCCGCGCGGGCGGCAACCAGTCGCCGGGCGTGCGATCGCCCTTGTCCTCGTTGGTCTTTCCGTCGACCGCCAGCAGGTTGTAGTCGACATCGTTGGCGAACCGCACCCGCTGCGGCATCGGCCACCCGGCCGCGCCCATGTCCCAGGCGGCGGCCAGCGGATACACGTGATCGATCTGCACGGCCTTGGCATCGGCCCGCGCGAAGGTGATGCGCTGCCCGGTGTACGGGTCGTTCAGCGCTCCCGACACGACCACGCACGTGTCCCCGGGCCGGAACACCGCCCGGGTGAGTTGCCTGGCCAGCACGGTATTGCGGCTGTCGCACCCGTCGTGCCCGCCCGGCCCGTCGTGATCATCGGTCCAGGCGGGCCCGAAAACGCAGCCCTGACCACCCCCGCAACCGCGCTCGTAGCCACCCGGTCTGGGGCGTTCGGCCACCACCCGCACCCCGGCCAGCAACCGTTCGAGCTGAACGCGGGTAGGACTGCCCGGCGCCGGTGTCACCTGCCCGATGGACTCGCACCCCATGGCCGCGAGCAGGAGGACGACAATGCCGAGCAGCAGGAAGGTTCCGCCCTTGAAGCGCACGGTATTACGTGTACCGCGCGATCCGCTCGGAATGGGCCGTCACGCGAACTTCGCACCCTCGGACCAGGGTGCGAAGTTCGCGACGGGCGCCTGGCTACAGCCAGGCGTGGGCGAGGATGTCGTCGGCCGCCGTCTCCGACAATTGAGGCGGAAAGCGCATGGAAGCAATGGAATCCACGTGCGCGCCGTCGTGCCCGATGAGCCATGAGCCGCCGCGCTCTTCACATTCGGAGATCTTGGCGAAAACAGTGAGCAGGAAAGTGATGGAGTCGCGTGGATCCGCGGTGCGCGCGAGCCGCTGCGACTCGCCCGGCCGGGAAAGATCCAGCCACACCCCGGATTGCCCGTCCAGGCGCATCCCCACGATCTTGGACGTGTCCACGAAGGTGAATTTCCGTCGTTCCCACGGAGTTGTGGGCGTGAAGCTCTGCTCGAGCACTTGGAGCAGAATCGTCATCTTCACGGCCTCCCTACGGTCTCGAAAGGTCCACGGCCCCGGATTGAGTCGCGGATGGATTGTCGGGTGCGCCCCGCATGCTGCTGCCCGGGCACGACTACGTTGTGCACTGGACACAGCCGATACCGACCTGTGCGGTGACCTGCGGATTTATCCAGTATGTTCCGTATCCGGACAGAAATAAAGGGGTACCTGACTCTCGGGTAGTGCGGGGTTGTCGGACCGGGCTGGTTGGATGGTCGGATGCTGCACGGACTGTGGTCGCCGGGGTCCGGGTTGGTGCTCTGGCACGATCCGGACGATGCCGTCGCGGCCATCGCCGCCTCGAGCGTGCCCGAACCGCTGGGGCCGATCGTGCAGGGCGCGAAGTGGCGGCACAAGGCTCAGGTGCTGCTGCCGGGGGCCTACGGTCCGGAGAAGACGCAGGTCCGGGCGCATGCGCTGGCTCCGGAGACGGCCGCGCGGGTGTTGCTCCAGGAGCTGCCGAAGCCGGGGGTCGCGGGGGATCTGCGGTTCCTGGGGCACGTGGCGCGCGGGGTGGACCGCTGGGTGCGGGCCGGGCGGATCGTGCCGGAGGTGTGGCGCGACGACGGGCAGTGGTGGACGCGGTGGCGGCTGCTCGGCGGGCAGCGACAGCGGGCCTGGCTGGCGGAATTGGCGGTGGCCATGCCCGCGGCGCTGCAGGTGTCCGGGCGGCCGGGAGAACTGCTGGAGAACCTGATCTCGGAGATCACCGATCCGATCGCGCGCATGCGCGTACCCGCCCGGGCCGAGGACGAAACCGGATCGCATCCGCTGCTGACCGCGCTGCTCGACGCGACCGCGCTGGAGGTCGGGTCGCATCGGGTGGCGGCGGTGCTCGAGGACTGGCGGACCAGCCTGACCGCGGACGAGCCCGAACTGGTGCTGCGGCTGCTGGAACCCGACGGGGAGGAGCCGGGCGAACTGTGGCGGCTCGAGGTCTGCCTGCGCACCGAAGGCGAAGCGCCGCAACCGGTTCTGTTACCGGGAGATCCGCAGCTCATGCGGATCGCGGGGGAGAAGCTGGCGGCGGCCAAGCAGGCGTATCCGCGACTGCGGGATCTGCCGGGCGACACCCGCAGCATGGATCTGTTCCTGCCCACCGAGGTGGTGATGGATCTGGTCGCGCACGGGGCCAACGCGCTGCGGTCGGTCGGCGTGAAGCTCATGCTGCCGCGGGCCTGGCGGATCGCCGCGCCGGCCATGAAGCTGCAGGTGCAGAGCCCGGCCGCGACCGAAACCGCGGTAGGGCTCAAGGGATTGGTGTCCTTCCGATGGGAGCTGGCGCTGGGCGACACCGTGCTCACGCCCGCGGAGATGTCGCGGCTGGTGGACTCGAAATCGGATCTGGTGCGACTGCGCGGGGAGTGGGTGCAGGCCGATCACCGCATGCTGGCCGCCGCGGCCGACTACGTCTCGGGCCGCACCGACGAGACCGAGACCACGATCGGCGGCCTGTTCGCCGAGCTGTCGGCGCATCCGGTGATCGGGGTGCCGCTGGAGGAGGTCAGCGCGACCGGGTGGGCCGCAGAGCTTTTCGACGGTGAGCGTGCCGTCGAACCGGTGCCGGATCCGGTCGGGCTGAAGGCGCAATTGCGGCCGTATCAGCAGCGCGGGCTGACCTGGCTGGCCACCATGAGCCGGTTGGGGTGCGGCGCGATCCTGGCCGACGACATGGGGCTGGGCAAGACGGTTCAGGTGCTGGCGTTGCTGGTGCACGAGCGTGAGAAGGCCGCCGCGGCGGGGGAATCCGAACTGATCGCACCGACCCTGCTGGTGTGCCCGATGTCGGTGGTGGGCAACTGGCAGCGGGAAGCCGAGCGGTTCGCGCCGGATCTGCGAGTGCTGGTGCATCATGGGGCAGGACGGCGATCCGGCGCGGAATTCGATGCGGCGGTGGCGAATTCGGATCTGGTGATCACCACCTACGCCCTGCTGGCCCGCGATGTCGAGGAGCTGAAGCGTCAGGAGTGGCAGCGGGTGGCGCTGGACGAGGCGCAGCACATCAAGAACGCGGGCACCCGGCAGGCGCGCGCGGCGCGGCTGGTGCCCGCGCGACATCGATTGGCGCTCACCGGAACTCCGGTGGAGAACCGACTGGAAGAACTGCGCTCGATCCTGGATTTCGCCAACCCCAAGCTGCTGGGGAAGGCTTCGGAGTTCCATTCTCGGTTCGCGGTGCCGATCGAGCGTGAGCACGACGAGAACGCGGTGACCCGGCTGCGGGCCATCACCTCGCCGTTCGTGCTGCGCCGCGTGAAGACCGATCCCGCGGTCATCTCCGATCTGCCCGAGAAGATCGAGATGACGGTGCGCGCCAACCTCACCGTGGAGCAGGCGGCGCTGTATCAGGCCGTGCTGGACGACATGTCGGCCAAGCTGAAGGCCGCCAAGGGGATGGAGCGCAAGGGTGCGGTGCTGGCCGCGCTGACCCGGCTCAAGCAGGTGTGCAATCACCCCGCGCACTTCCTCAACGACGGCTCGGCGGTGCTGCGCCGCGGCCACCATCGCTCCGGGAAGCTGGGCCTGGTGGAGGACATCCTGGAGTCGGTCATCGCCGACGGCGAGCGGGCCCTGCTCTTCACCCAGTTCGCCGAGTTCGGGAACCTGGTGGCCCCCTACCTGTCCGAACGGTTCGGCAGCGAGGTGCCGTTCCTGCACGGCGGGGTCACCAAGCAGCGCCGCGACGACATGGTCATCCGCTTCCAGGAGGAGGACGGGCCGCCGCTGATGCTGCTGTCCCTCAAGGCCGGTGGCACCGGCTTGAATCTGACCGCCGCCAATCACGTTGTGCACCTGGATCGCTGGTGGAATCCGGCGGTGGAGAACCAGGCCACCGACCGCGCCTTCCGCATCGGCCAGCGCCGCGATGTCCAGGTCCGCAAGCTGGTCTGCGTCGACACCATCGAGGAGCGCGTGGACGACATGCTGAAGGGCAAGAGCAAGCTCGCCGATCTGACCGTCGGCACCGGCGAGAACTGGATCACCGAACTCGGCGACGAGGAACTGCGCGAACTCTTCGCGCTCGGGGCGGAGGCCGTCGGTGAATAGCCATGGTTACCAGGCGGGACGGGGCGACCAGCGCACCGGTGGGACCGCGACGATTTCCGACCGGCGGCGCGGCGGCACGAGGCGGGAGGCGTCCCGGTGAACACCTACATCGATTTCAGCGAATTCGGTGAGCGGCGGCCGGTGCGGGGCGGGGTGCGGGCGCGCAGTCAGCGCGGTGCCGCGTTCGCCCGAACCTGGTGGGGCCGAGCCTTTCTGGAGGCCGTCGAGCATGTCGCCGATGCCGGGCGGCTGTCCCGCGGCCGCTCTTACGCCCGTACCGGCCAGGTGGTGAACTACCGCCTCGAGCCGGGAGTGGTGAGCGCGGAAGTCCAAGGCAGTCAGCCGCGCCCGTTCATTTCCGTCTTCACTATGCGCCAGCTGCGCGATGACCGCCTGGACGAACTGGTCACCCTGGTCCGTACCACACCGGGCATGCTCGGGGAGATCGCGGCGGGTACCCTGCCCCAGGCCCTCGGTCCGCTGTTGCTGCCCACCACCGTGCGGGAACTCGACTTCTCCTGCAGCTGCCCCGATTCCGGGTGGCCCTGCAAACACGTGGCCGCCGTCTGCTACGTCATCGCCGAACGTCTCGACGAACGCCCCAACGACCTGCTCACCCTGCGCGGCGTCGAACTCGACGACCTCATCGGCAGCGTCCAGCGGGAAACCGCGGCAACGGATTCCACTGACCTCTACGGCGACGACCTCGCCCTGCCCAAGCTCCCGAAGCCCGACTTCCACCCTGCCCCCGACGATCTCGACGCCGTCCTGCTGCGCCAGGCCCTGCGCATGACGGCCGAGGACGAGCAGCAGGTGGCGGCGGGCCTGCGGGGCCTGCGCGCCCTCTACCGCTCCCTCGACTCCTGACTTACGCGCTGGCTGTGCGCGCGGCGGGGTGGCTGGTGCTCCGCCGCTTCTCGACGGAATCGAAGGTGTAGTCGGTCAGTGCGAAATGTGCCGCGCGCCAGGCCGCTTCGGGGGTGCTCATGGCGCGCAGGGGGACATCGCCGTTCTTGTCGAAGTAATACGAGTTGGCCAGGGCACAGCTGTCCTGCCAGAAGACCTGGGTGCCTCGGCGCGAGAGCATTTCCCGGAAGTAGCGCTCGTTGGCTTCGGGTGTGACCTCGATGCGGGTGGCGGTGTGGCGGCGGGCCTGGCGCAGGAGTCGCAGGATGTGGGTGGTCTGCATTTCGATGAGGGTGAAGTAGGACGCGCCGTTGTAGCCGTAGGGGCCGATGATGGTGAAGAAGTTGGGGAAGCCGGGGATGGAGACGCCCTCGTAGGCTTGCAGGCGGTGGGTGTCCCACCAGTCCTCGAGGCGGGTGCCGCCGCTGCCGTGCAGGTCGAAGGTGGGCATATTGCCGGACTCCATGACCTTGAAGCCGGTGGCCATGATGAGGACGTCGACTTGGTGGTGGCGGCCGGTGGTGCGCAGGCCGCTGGCGGTGATCTCGGTGATGGGATCGGTTTCGAGGGTGACGTTCTCGCGGTTGAAGGTCTTCAGGTAGTCGTTGGAGAACGAGGGGCGCTTGCAGCCGAGGGCGTACCTGGGCGTGAGCTTCTCGCGGACCTCCGGATCCTTCACCTGGTCGCGCAGGTGAGCCAGTCCCTGCCGCTCGCCGAGCTTCACGACCGGCAGCACCTTGTAGTAGTGCGCCGAGAGCGGGAAGGTGATCTCCACGAACGCCTGGCTCAGCCACCGGGTCAAGAACTGCCCGCCCGGAATCCGCATGAGCGCGCGGACCGCGGGCGGCATCGGCGCGTCCGGCCTGGGCAGGCACCAGATCGGGGTGCGCTGGAAGACAGTGAGTTTCGAGACGTCCTTCGCGATCTCCGGAATGACCTGGATGGCCGAGGCCCCGGTGCCGATGATCCCGACCCGCTTCCCGCGCAGATCGATCGAGTGATCCCACCGCGCGGTGTGCATGGTCGAACCCCGGAACCGTTCCGCCCCGGGGATTTCCGGAAGTTTGGGCCGGGTCAGCACCCCGGTCGCGCCGATGAGGAACCGGCAGGTGATCTCCTCGCCGTCGGAGGTCGTCACGCGCCACAGGTGCAGGGCGTCGTCGAAATCCGCGCGAGCGATGGTGGTGCCGAACCGGATTCGCGGCCGCAGCCCGTACTTCCGCACGCAGTGCTCGGCGTACGCCTTCAACTCCCGGCCCGGCGCGTACACCCGCGACCAGGACCGCTGCTGCTCGAACGAGTACTGATAGCTGAACGACGGAATGTCCACCGCGATTCCGGGATAGGTGTTCCAATGCCAGGTCCCGCCCACCCCGTCGGCCTCGTCGATCATGACGAAGTCGTCGAACCCGGCCTTGCGCAGCGCGATCGCGGTCCCGATCCCCGAGAATCCCGCGCCCACGATGACGATCTCATGGTCCACCACAGTGCTGGTCACAGCGTGTCCTCCGCGTAGATGATGCAGTCCACCCGATGCTCGACCCCGTCCACGGTGCGAATCCCGAGTGGCGCGAACCGGGCGATGGGCCAGGACACGAGCGTGCAATTGGCCCGCGCGAGCGCCCGGTAGTAGCGGCCGTGCACCCGCACCGCTGCCGGTCGGTCCGGCGTGAGCTGCCTCCGCTGCCACGAATCCCCGACCTGAGCCCGGAGATTCGCCTCTGCCGCCTGTCGCAGGACTAGACGCCCGCACCAGCGCAAGATACCGATCCCGACCTCGCTCACCGCGGACACCATGGCCTCGCCGAATCCGTCGGAGGACGCCGGTCGGCCGATACCGCGGCGCGAGAACGGCAGCACCGCAGGGAATTCGGGGCGCGCGGCGCCGGGGACGATCGGCCCGCCGTGCGGGCCGCCAGCCCGGTCCGATATCCCCGCAGAGGGGTCGGGAGCTGCGGCATCACGGTCGCCGGGCAGGGTGGGGGCGGCGGGGCCCGGCAGGCTGCCCAGCAGCCCGGTCGGCAACTGGCGCAGTAGGATTCGTGCGCCGGGGAGCGGTGGGGTCGGCAGGATCCAGATGGGATCGTGCTGGAAGACGGTGACACGACGGGCCTGGTCGGCCACCGGTGGCACGACCCGAGCCAGCGCGGTACCGCCGCCGATGACGGCGACGTGGAGGCGGTCGACCTCGTGCTGGTCCCGCCAGTGGGTGCAGCGCACGATGGGGCCGGTGTAGGTTTCGCGGACTCTGCGGGCGTCTCCCCGGCGGATCGGGGAGGTCATTTCGCCACCGGCTCGTAGGTCAGGGCCTTGGACCAGGACGGGGTGCGGCGGAAGACCTTCACCGGGAAGTGGTCGATCGCCTTGTTCAGGGCATCGTTCACGCCCTGGATCGGCTGCAGGCGGTTGATGGTGGCCATGCCGTGCAGCCGGACCACGTGGTAGAGCGGGACGCGCTTGATGTCGGGGCTGCGCTCACCGGCTTTCTCGTAGCGGCGCACGGCATTCCAGAGCTTCTCCTCGTCCAGTCCCATCGCCATGATGTTGGTGGACATGCGCGACAGCAGCGGCGTGTACAGCACCGCGCCCATCAGGATGCTGGGTCGCAGCACGTAACCCGCCGACTCGATGGCGAGCCGTCGCATGGGTCCCGCGCCGAGCTGCTCCAGGACCTGGAAGCCGACGGCGAGATGCCGGGACTCATCACTGTTGATGTGCCGGAAAACCTCGTGGCACAGCGGATCTCGTACTTCGTCGAGCAGGAATTTCACCAGCGCGCCGTCCAGCGCGCACTCCAGCGAGGGGATCACCGTGCCCAGGACCGGCAGGGTCAGGCTGTCCCCGTAGCGGTCGAGCCACTGGATGACGAGCCGAATGTTCTTGTTGGGCAGCGGCATCGCGTCCTCGTCGAGCATGCCCCAGCGGCGCATCAAGGCCAGTTCGGCATTGGCGTGCTTCTGTTCCTCGGCGTGGAAGTACCGGTAGATCTCCTTGAGTGGTCCGTCCGGGGCGCGCAGCGTGAGCGCCGCGAAGCCGCGCGCGCCCACGTGTTCGATCCAGACCAGGTCGGCCATGAATTTCGCCAGCGCCGGGCGCTGCTCGTCGGTGATGAGTTCGGCTCCCGGTGCGTCCCAATCGATGTCGGCCAGCGCCCACTGTCGATCCTGGATGACGGTGAGCATGTCGGAATACGCGAACGCCATTGTTCAACTCCAATCGGCTGTTACCGCACCAGCCGCTCCAGCAGTCCGGCGGCACGGGTGTAGGGCTCGGGCAGCAGTCGCTTGGACTGCCAGATGGCCTTGGCCTCGAGCTGTGGGACCACATACAGCTGGCCGCGGTCCACGGCGTCGAGGGTGGTGCGGGCGATCGAACCCGGCGGGCGTCCGGTCCAGCGGATCAGGCGATCGCCCCAGCGCTGCAGGTTCTCGTCGCCGATCGAAACGCCTTCCAGGATGTTGGTTCTCACCCCGGTGGGGCAGAGCACGGTGACCGTGACGCCGGTGCCGGACAGCTCCGCGGCGAGGGTCTCCGACAGCGCCAGCACGCCCGCCTTGCTCACGTTGTAGGCGGCCATGCGCGGCGCGGAGCCGAAGGCGGCCGCGGAGGCGACATTCACGATCGCGCCGTGCCCGGCCTCGCGCAGCCGGGGCGTGAAGACGTGACAGCCGTGGATGACGCCCCACAGGTTGACGTCGAGCACCTGATGCCATTCGGCGGGCGGGGTTTCGCCGATGAGGGTGCCGCCGCGCCCGATGCCCGCATTGTTGACGACCAGGTCCGGGTTCTTGCCGAACCATTCCTCGGCGGTGTGCGCCAGCGTCGCGACCTCCGCGAGGCTGCTCACGTCGCAGACGGTGTCGAAGGCCTTTCCGCCTGCGGCGCTGACCAATTCGACGGTCTCGCGGGCGCGCTCGGCGTCGATGTCGGAGCAGATGACCCGTCCACCCCGCTTGCCGATCTCCAGGGCGAAGGCTCGGCCGATGCCGCTGCCCGCGCCTGTCACCACCGCGTCCGCCTGCTGGGTGCGGCGGGATCCACCGAAGGGATTGAGTCGCATGGGAACTCCCGGGGCCGTGCCGTCCGGGCGGTCAAACTGGGGGCGTATGCCACCACTGGCCGCACCTGCCACCAATTAGGCTCCCGGTGCGCTACTTTGTCAACTATGGACCGGTCCTCACCGGCGGCCGCTCGCACTTCCGCGCGGGCCGCAACGGATGTACCAGCCCGGCCGACGTCTAATGCGGCCACCGGAGTGGCGGCGGAGGTGTCCGCGCGGCCGGTGCCGGGTGGGCGCGGGGAGGCGACGGCCCCTGCGCGGCGTGGCGGCACCTGGGGCGGGCGCACCCAAGAGGAGCGCCGCGCCGAACGGCGGGAGCGTCTGCTCTCGGCCGGTCTGGACATCTGGCTCGAAAACGGCTGGGCCGCAGTGACCATGCGCGGCGTGTGTACCCGCGCGGGGCTCAACGATCGCTACTTCTATGAGCACTTCGCCGACCGCGACCAGTTACTGGGCGCGGTCTGGGACGACGTCGGTTTTCAGGTGCTGGCCGAACTCTCGGCGGTGGTCGCGGAGAACCTGCAGCACCCGGCGCTGGGCATCCTGCACCTGGCCATCGCACGCGCGGTCGGCCTGCAGAGCGAGGGTCCCGCTCGAATTCTCTTCGGCGATCACGCCGGTAGCCGGGTGCTCGAGGAACGCCGCAGCGAGATGCTGACCGAGGCCACCGACCTGCTCATCGCCACCGCACGCCCCTACCTGCGCCCGGGTGTTGACGAATCCGACCTGCGCATGGGCGTCCTCATGGGCATCGGCGGCTTCATCGAACTGCTGACGGCCTGGCGCACCGGCACCGTCACCGCCGACGCCGACCGCATCATCGACCATGTCAGCCGCACCGCGGACCTGCTGGGCGCGCAGTACCTGGCCTTCCCCGACCGATGACCGCTACTTGACCGCCCAGACCATCGACTCCGGCCCGGCCAGGTGTTCGGTGATGGGGTTGTGGAAGCCGGTGTCGGTCAGCCAGGTTCGCAGGTCGGCGGCGGTGTAGTCGAAGCCGCCGGGGGTTTCGATGAGCATGTTGAGGCTCATCAGCAGGCCCTGGAGATTGGTGCGGCGGTCGTCGTCGATGAGGGACTCGTAGACGAGGATGGCCCCGCCCTCGGGGAGGGCGCGGTACGCCTTCTCCAGGAGCATCAGCTTCGTGGGCAGATCCCAGTCGTGCAGGATGTGGCCGAAGACCAGGACGTCGGCCTCGGGAAGTTCATCGATGAAGAAGTCGCCGGACTGGAAGGTGGTCCGATCCTCCACCGGCGCACTGTATTCGGTGAAGATGGGCTCGACGGCCGCCAGGTCGTAACCGATGCCGTGCAGGTGGGGGTTGGTTTCGAGCACGGTGCGCAGCAGCGCGCCCTGTGCGGTGCCGATGTCGGCCACGGTCTTCCAGCGCTGCCACGGAAAGATCTCGGCGATGGCGTGCGCGCTGGGCAGCGACAGACCGGTCATGGCGCGTTGAAAGTCATAGAGCCGCTGGGGATCCCGGTAGAGGGTGGTGAAGAAGTCGCCGCCGCCCTTGGCCTCGTTCTGCGGGAGTCCGGTGCGCAGGCCGTCGGTGAGCCCGCCCCAGAAGGGATACAGTCGCGCGGCCGCCATCTCCAGGAAGCCGCCGATGTATTCGCTGCCGGTGCTGTCCAGGTAGGTGGCGCTGTCGGCGGTGTTCGCGTAGCGGTCGTCGGTGCGCCGCAGCAGGTCCATGGCGACCAGCGCGTCGAGGAAGTCGCGGGTCGAACGCGGGTGCAGACCGAGTTCGCGCCGCAACTGCTCGGCGGTCAATTGCCGATGCCCGAGCACCGTGAACACCCCGAGTTCGACGGCACTGAGCAGGGTCCGGGACTCCCAGAAACCCATTCCGATCCGCAGGATCCGCTCCATGGCGCATCACGATAGCCACAGCGACCCGCCGGCAACGGCAAATCCGTGCGGCCGGGACGGCAGCGGTCCCGGTTGCCGGGAATCAGAGCTCGTCGATGCCGTACACCCGCTCGGCGTTGGTGCGGAAAATCTGCTCGATGGCCTTGTCGTCGGCCCCGTGCCCGGACAGTGCGGTGGCCACCGCCTCCGCGGCGTTCGGAATGCTCGTGATCGGTTTGTCCACCGGGAAATTCGAGCCCCAGATCAGCCGGTCGGCCCCGAACACGTCCAGCGCGTGCTCCAGCATCGGCGAAATCCGTTCCAGCAGCACCGGAACCGGTGTCGGCTTACCGCGCTCGGGCACCGGGTGCCCGAGGATCGGCATCATCAGCCCGCTCACCTTGGACACCACATTGGTGTGCACGGCCAGCGCCGCGAGGTCGTCGCGCCAGCGCACGAACAACTCGCGCCGCTGCCCGGGGTGCTGTCCGGTATTGCGTCCCACCGGTCCGAAAATCCCGGCGGGTGTGCCCAGATGGTTGAGCACGATGGTGGTGTCGGGATACCGCTCGGCCAGCGCCGTCACCTCCGGCAGCTGACCCGAGTACACCCACGCCTCGAACGCCAGGCCGCGATCGGCCAGCGCGCCGAAGCCGCTCAGGAAAGCGGAGGAGGTGAGCAGACCCGGTGTCTTGCACATCGCGCGCACCTGCGGATCCGGATGCGTCTCGACGCGCGCCCGGATGCCCCGGAACCGTCGCGAGGCGGCCTGGTGCGCGTCGAGCAGCTCGCCGAAATCGGGTGCCGTGGGGTCGCCCGCGCCCATGATCGCGCCGAGCGCGGGCGTGTCCACCCCGAACGGCAGGCTTTCCACCCAGCGGGTCTCATCGGCGGGCGCGAGCCGGCCCTTCCCGTTCCATTCCACCTCGATGTGCACGATCGCCTCGACCGGCACCTCCCCGGCGTCCTGCTGATAGTCGCGCGGCAGATAGGGATGCACGAAAGGGGTTGGATCCCCCACGAATTCGCGTTCCCGCCGGGGAGCCAGCCGTTTGGCCAGGTCCACGGGGATCGGGACGTACCGGAACAGTTTCGCCAGACCGCTGAACTCGCGCGGCGTCGTCAGCGGATCCCACTGATGAATGTGCGCGTCCACGACAGTCATTCCCGCAAGGTCCATGAGGTGCCTTCCGTCTGGGTCAGCCTGTCCCGGATTGTTCCACGCCGACCCGCCTCCGGCCGTGAAATCGGGACTACCCGGACAGCACTGCCCGGTCAGACGTTGCGGCGGTATTGGCCTCCCACGGTGAAGAAGGTGTCGGTGATCTGCTGGAGGGTGCAGACGCGGGCGGCGTCCATCAGCACTTCGAAGACGTTGTCGTCGCTCGAGGCGGCCGCGGCGAGCCGGGCCAGGGCGGCGGGGGCCTCGTCGCGATGGCGCTCGGTGAATTCGCGAACGCGGTGCAGTTGGGACTGTTTCTCGGCCTCGGTGCCGCGCGCCAGTTCGAGTACCCGGTGCTCTTCCTCGTGCGGATTGCGGAAGGTGTTCACCCCGATGATCGGCAGGCTGCCGTCGTGCTTGCGGCGTTCGTAGAGCATGGACTCGTCCTGGATCCGCCCGCGTTGGTATCCGGTCTCCATCGCTCCCAGCACACCGCCGCGCTCGCTGATCCGCTCGAACTCCCGCAGCACCGCCTCTTCCACCAGATCGGTGAGCTCCTCGATGATGAAGCTGCCCTGCAGCGGGTTCTCGTTCATCGCCAGCCCCCACTCGCGGTTGATGATGAGCTGGATCGCCAGCGCCCGCCGCACCGACTCCTCGGTCGGCGTGGTGACCGCCTCGTCGTAGGCGTTGGTGTGCAGGCTGTTGCAGTTGTCGTAGACCGCGATGAGCGCCTGCAGGGTGGTGCGAATGTCGTTGAAGCTCATCTCCTGTGCGTGCAGCGACCGCCCGGAGGTCTGCACGTGGTACTTGAGCTTCTGCGAGCGGTCGTTGGCCCCGTACTTGTCGCGCATGGCGATCGCCCAGATGCGCCGCGCCACCCGGCCGATCACCGAGTATTCGGCGTCCATGCCGTTGGAGAAGAAGAACGACAGATTGGGCGCGAAGTCGTCGATGTCCATGCCGCGCGCCAGATACGCCTCCACGTAGGTGAATCCGTTGGCGAGCGTGAAGGCCAGCTGGCTGATCGGGTTCGCCCCGGCCTCGGCGATGTGATAGCCGGAAATGGACACCGAGTAGAAGTTGCGAACGCTGTTGCGCACGAACCATTCCTGGATGTCGGCCATCATGCGCAGACTGAACTCGGTGGAGAAGATGCAGGTGTTCTGGCCCTGATCCTCCTTGAGGATGTCGGCCTGCACGGTGCCGCGCACCGTGGCCAGGGTCCGGGCGCGCAGGTCCCGCTCCTCGTCGGCACTCGGCGCGCGGCCGTTCTCGGCCGAGAACTGTTCCCGCGCTTGATCGATGGCGGCATTGAGGTAGTAGGCGAGGATGGTCGGCGCGGGACCGTTGATGGTCATCGACACCGAGGTGCTCGGCGCGTCCAGGTCGAACCCGTCGTAGAGCACCTTCATATCGTCGAGCGTGGCGATGGAAACCCCGGAGGTCCCCACCTTGCCGTAGATGTCCGGCCGCTCGGCCGGATCGTGCCCGTACAGCGTGACCGAGTCGAACGCCGTCGAAAGTCGTTTGGCGTCAGCGTGTTCGGACAGCACCTTGAACCGCCGATTGGTTCGGAAGGCATCGCCCTCACCGGCGAACATGCGCGCCGGATCCTCGTTGTCCCGCTTGAACGCGAACACTCCCGCCGTGAACGGGAACCGGCCGGGGAGATTCTCCGACCGCAGGAACCGCAGCAGCTCACCGTGATCGGTGAAACGGGGGAGGGCCACGCGCGGAATCGAACTGCCGGACAAGGTCTCTCGCCGCAAAGCGGTGCGCAGCTCCCGATCGCGAACCCGGACCACCTGCTCCTCGCCCCGATACGATTCGGCGACGGCGGGCCATTCCGCCAGCAGTGCGGCGTTCTCCGGTGAGAGCGACTTCTTCGCCCGCTCCAGCAGCTCGCTCACCGATTCGTCCTCGGGCAACTCGGCGAGCACCTGCTCGACCCGCTGCACGCGCTGCGCGGCCTCGATCTGTCGCGCCGTCTCCGCGTGGTAATCCCGGACCGTCTCGGCGATCTCGGCCAGATACCGCACCCGAGCCGGCGGAATGATCTGCGCGAACCGGGTGGAGGCCCGGGTCCGCACCCGCGGCAGCACGCCCTCCTGCAAGGGCAGTCCCCGTTCGCCGAGCAGTGCGGCGAGGTGCTGGTAGAGCGCCGTCACGCCGTCATCGTTGAAGGTGGCCGCGCTGGTGCCGAACACCGGCATGTCCTCGGGCATGGCGTGGAAATCCTCGCGATTGCGCACCAACTGCCGCGACACGTCCCGCAGGGCGTCCTCGGCCCCGCGCCGCTCGAACTTGTTGATGGCCACCACATCCGCGAAATCGAGCATGTCGATCTTCTCGAGCTGGGAGGCCGCCCCGAACTCCGGCGTCATCACGTACAGCGACACGTCCACGTGCTCGGCGATGGCCGCGTCGCCCTGCCCGATGCCCGGCGTCTCCAGGATCACCAGATCGAAACCCGCTGCCTTGCAGGCGATCACCATGGTGTCGATGTCGTGCGGCACCTCCCGCTCACCCCGGGTGGCCAGCGACCGGAAGTACACGCGCTCACCGTCGAGGGCGTTCATCCGGATCCGGTCGCCCAGCAGCGCGCCGCCGCCGCGCCGCCGCGTCGGGTCCACCGCCAGCACCGCCACCCGCAGCTTGTCCTGCTGGTCGGTGCGCAGCCGCCGAATGAGTTCGTCTGTGAGAGAGGACTTTCCCGATCCACCGGTGCCGGTGATGCCCAGCACCGGCACATGCCGCCCGGCCGCCGCGGCCGTCAACGCCGCCCGATCCGCCTCCGGGAGCGTGCCCTGCTGCAAGCAGGTGAGCGTCCGCGCGAGCGCCGCCCGATCCCCGGTGAGCACCGCCTCGATACTCGCGGGCGTCTGCGAAAGGTCTACGTCGCAAGCGGAAATCAGCTCATTGATCATCCCCGGCAGCCCGAGCCGCTGCCCGTCCTCGGGCGAGAAGATGGTCACCCCGGACTCGGTCAGCCGCGCGATCTCCTCGGGAATGATGACGCCGCCACCCCCGCCGAAGATCTTCACGTGCTCGGCCCCGGCCTCCTTCAACGCCTTGGCCAGGTACTCGAAGTACTCGATGTGCCCGCCCTGATACGAGCTGACGGCAACGCCCTGCACGTCCTCGGTGACCGCCGCGTCCACGACCTCCCGCACGGCTCGGTTATGCCCCAGATGAATCACCTCGGCCCCCTGGGCCTGCAGGATTCTCCGCATGATATTGATGGCCGCGTCATGGCCATCGAACAGCGCGGCGGCGGTGACGAACCGCACGGGATTGACCGGAACATGCAACTCGGGCATGCGATTGCTCCAACTCTCGGAGGCTCTCAGGGGCTCCCCCTGAAACCCCAATCACGATCGGGCTTGTGAATTATCCCACAGCCAATACTTGGATGTCCAACTATAGGATCGCCACGGAACGCGCAATCGGCGCGCAAGCTTCGCAAGCATCGAGACAGGCTGTAAAAGTCGTGGAAGGGCCAGGCATGGTTCGCGAACTCACTCATTTCGTCGGCGGAAAGCATGTCCCGGGAACTTCGGGCAACTTCGGCGATGTGTTCAACCCGAGCACCGGACAGGTCCAGGCCAAGGTGCCGCTGGCGAGCAAGAGTGAGGTCGAGGCGGTCATCGCGAACGCGGCCGCGGCGCAGCCCGCGTGGGCCGCCACGAACCCGCAGCGGCGGGCTCGGGTGCTGATGAAGTTCCTGACCCTGGTACAGGACGAGATGGATTCGCTGGCCGCACTGCTGTCCAGCGAGCACGGCAAGACCATCGCCGACGCCAAGGGCGACATCCAGCGCGGGCTCGAGGTCATCGAATTCGCCTGCGGCATCCCGCATCTGCTCAAGGGCGAATACACCGAGAGCGCCGGCACCGGCATCGACGTGTACTCCATGCGCCAGCCGCTGGGCGTGGTCGCGGGCATCACCCCGTTCAACTTCCCGGCCATGATCCCGCTGTGGAAGGCCGGTCCGGCGCTGGCCTGCGGTAATGCCTTCGTGCTCAAGCCCTCCGAGCGCGACCCCTCGGTGCCGCTGCGGCTGGCCGAGCTGTTCCTCGAGGCCGGGCTGCCCGCGGGCATCTTCAACGTGGTCAACGGCGACAAGGAAGCCGTGGACACGCTGCTGCACGACGAGCGCATCAAGGCCGTCGGCTTCGTCGGCTCCACCCCGATCGCGCAGTACATCTACGAGACCGCGTCCGCGAACGGCAAGCGCGCCCAGTGCTTCGGCGGGGCCAAGAACCACGCCATCGTCATGCCCGACGCCGACCTCGACGATGTGGCCGACCAGCTGATCGGCGCGGGCTACGGCTCGGCCGGTGAGCGCTGCATGGCCATCTCGGTCGCGGTGCCGGTGGGCGAGGAGACCGCGGATCGGTTGCGCGCCAAGCTCATCGAGCGCATCAACAAGCTCAATGTGGGCGTCTCCGACGATCCGGGCGCGGACTTCGGCCCGCTGGTCGGCCGTGACGGCGTGGACCGGGTGAACAACTACGTGCAGATCGGCGTCGACGAGGGTGCGGAGCTGGTCATCGACGGCCGCGGGCTGGTCGTGGAGGGCGGCGAGGACGGGTTCTTCGCGGGCGCTTCGCTCTTCGACAACGTCACTTCCGAGATGCGGATCTACAAGGAGGAGATCTTCGGCCCGGTGCTGTCCATCGTTCGCGCCGCGGATTACGAAGAGGGCCTGCGCCTGGCCAACGAGCACGAATACGGCAACGGCGTCGCCATTTTCACCCGCGACGGCGACACCGCCCGCGACTTCGCCGCCCGCGTGCAGGTCGGCATGGTCGGCATCAATGTCCCGATCCCGGTCCCGATCGCCTACCACACCTTCGGCGGCTGGAAGCGTTCCGGCTTCGGCGATCTGAACCAGCACGGCCCGGACTCGATCCGCTTCTACACCAAGACCAAGACGGTGACGCAGCGCTGGCCCGCGGGACTCAAGGAGTCCAACGCCTTCGTCATCCCGACCATGGACTGACGGATGTTCGTACTAGACGAAGACGAGAAGGCGATCGTCGAGACCGCCCGCTCCTTCGCCGACGAACTGCTCGCGCCCAATGCCCTGGAATGGGATGAGCGCAAGCACTTCCCGGTGGACGTGCTGCGCAAGGCGGGCTCGCTCGGCCTGGGCGGCATCTACGTGCGCGAGGACGTGGGCGGCTCGGAGCTGCGGCGGCTGGACGCCGTGCGCATCTTCGAGCAGCTGGCCACCGGCTGCCCGGCCGTGGCCGCCTACATCTCCATCCACAACATGGCGACGTGGATGATCGACACCTACGGCGATGAGACGCAACGCAATCGGTGGCTGCCGGGACTGACGTCCATGGACCTGCTGGCCTCCTACGCGCTCACCGAGCCGGGCGTCGGCTCCGACGCGGCGGCCTTGAGCACCAAGGCCGTTCGCGACGGCGACGACTACCTGCTCACCGGTGTCAAGCAATTCATCTCCGGCGCGGGCAGCAGCGATGTGTACGTGATCATGGCGCGCACCGGAAACGAAGGGGCACGCGGGATCTCGGCGTTCATCGTTCCGGCCGATACCCCCGGGCTGTCCTTCGGGGCGAACGAGCGCAAGATGGGCTGGAATGCCCAGCCCACCCGCCAGGTCATTCTCGATCAGGCCCGGGTGCCCGCGGCCAACCTGCTGGGCGCGGAGGGCAACGGCTTCCGCATCGCCATGAACGGGCTCAATGGTGGGCGGCTGAACATCGCCGCCTGCTCGATGGGCGGGGCGCAGGCTGCGCTGGACCGGACGGTCACGTACATGGCTCAGCGCAAAGCCTTCGGCTCGCGACTGCTGGACAACACCGCCCTGCAGTTCGAGTTGGCCGATATGCGCACTTCGCTGGAGGCCGCCCGCACCCTGCTGTGGCGCGCCGCGGCCGCCCTGGACGCCGACGCCCCCGACAAGGTGGAGCTGTGCGCCATGGCCAAGCGGTTCGCCACCGACGCCGGGTTCGAGGTGGCCAACAAGGCCCTGCAATTGCACGGTGGCTACGGTTACCTGGCCGAATACGGCATCGAGAAGATCGTTCGCGACCTGCGGGTGCATCAGATTCTCGAGGGGACGAACGAAATCATGCGGGTGGTCGTCGCCCGCTCGGTGGTAGGAGCAGCATGAGCGAGCGCAGCGAGCGAAAGATGGACACAGCCGAGCCGGTGAACGAACCCGAGGTGTTGATCGAGAAGCGCGACGGGCTCGGCCTGATCACGCTGAACCGGCCCCGGGCCATCAACGCGCTCACCCACGCGATGGCACTGGTCATCCTGGACGCGCTGCGGGCCTGGGTGGACGACGACGAGGTGCGCGCGGTGGTGCTCACCGGCGCGGGCGAACGCGGCTTGTGTGCGGGCGGCGACATCGTCGCCATCCACAACGACGCGAAGAACCTTGTCGCACAGGATGCTTCGCAGGAGGCGGCCGCCGATTCGGAGACCGGCAAGTTCTGGCGCGACGAGTACATCCTCAACGCCTACATCAGCCGCTACCCCAAGCCGTACGTCGCGATCATGGACGGCATCGTCATGGGTGGCGGCGTCGGCCTCTCGGGCCACGCCTCGCACCGCATCGTGACCGAGCGGTCCAAGATCGGTATGCCCGAGGTCGGCATCGGCTTCATCCCGGACGTGGGCGGCACCTACCTGCTGGCACACGCGCCCGGCGAGATCGGCACCCATGTCGGGCTCACCACCGCGCGCATGTCCGCCGGTGACGCCATCGCGGCCGGCTTCGCCGACTACTTCGTGCCGTCCGAGCACCTGCCTGCGCTGCTGGAAGCCCTGCGCGACAATGAGATCGACGTGGCCATCGCGAAATTCGCGCAGCCCGCGCCGGTGTCGGAGTTCGTGGCCCAGCAGGACTGGATCGACGCCTGCTACAGCGCGGACACCGTCGAGGAGATCGTGCACCGCCTGGAGATCGACGGCCGCGCCGAAGCCGCCAAGGCCGCGCAGGACGTGCTGTCGAAATCGCCGGTGGCGGTGAAGGTCACGCTGCGTTCGCTGCGCGGCGCCCGCCAGGCCGCCGATCTGGAAGCGGCGCTGAACCAGGAGTACCGCGTCTCCATCGCCTCCCTCAACACCCACGACCTGGTGGAAGGCATTCGCGCCCAGGTCATCGACAAGGACCGCAACCCGCAGTGGTCGCCCGCCACCCTGGCGGACGTCACCGCCGCCGACGTCGACGCCTACTTCGGCGCGCTCGGCGACCGCGAACTGGGTTTGGCCGCACCTACTTCAGGCGAATAGAACTCGAGGACGAGTAATGAGCAACAACACCAAGGTCGGGTTCCTCGGACTCGGCCACATGGGCGGACCCATGGCCGCCAACCTGGTCAAGGCCGGATACGACGTGCTGGCCTTCGACCCCGTCCCCGCCGCGCAGGACCAGGCCCGCCAGGACGGCGCGACCGTGGTCGCCACTGCCGCCGAAGCGGTTTCGGCCTCCGACATCGTGATCACCATGCTGCCCAACGGCCGCATCGTGCTCGACCTCTACAACGAGGTGCTCTCGGCCGCCAAGCCGGGCACCCTGTTCGTCGACTGCTCCACCATCGACGTCGCCGACGCCAAGCAGGCCGCGGAACTCGCTGCGGCAGCGGGACATCGGGCCCTGGACGCCCCTGTCTCCGGCGGCGTGGCGGGCGCGGCGGCAGGCACCTTGACCTTCATGGTGGGCGGCGCGGACGCCGACTTCGCCGACACCCTGCCGCTGCTCGAGGTCATGGGCGGCAAGGTCGTGCACTGCGGCGGCGCGGGCGTGGGCCAGGCCGCCAAGATCTGCAACAACATGCTGCTCGGCATTTCGATGATCGGACTCTCGGAAGCCATTGTGCTGGGCGAGAAGCTGGGCCTGACCCACGACAAGTTCTTCGACGTGGTGTCCACCGCCTCGGGCCAGTCGTGGGCGCTCACCTCGTACTGCCCCGTGCCCGGACCGGTGCCGACCAGCCCCGCCAACAATGACTACAAGCCCGGTTTCGCGACCGCGCTCATGAACAAGGACCTCGGTCTGGCGGCCAACGCCCTGCGGGCCAACGGTGTGGACGGGCAGATCGGACAGCTCGCCGCCGACATCTACAACCGCTTCAACCAGGACGAAGCGGGCAAGGACTTCTCGGCTATCGTCACCGATATCCGCAAGCGATCTGAGGGAGAGACAAAATGACCGTGTCGCGTAGCGACTCCGTTGGGGGTGGGGGCGGGGCGACGGGCGGGCCCGACTTCGAGACCATTCTGCTGGAGCGCAAGGGCCGCGTCGCCCTCATCACGCTGAACCGGCCGAAGGCCCTCAACGCGCTGAATTCGCAGGTCCTCACCGACATTTCGGCCGCCCTCGACGAACTCGAGAACGACAACGAGATCGGCGCGGTCGTGCTGACCGGCTCCGACCGCGCCTTCGCCGCCGGCGCGGACATCAAGGAAATGCAGTCCAAGTCCTACATGGACATGTTCCTGACCGACCATTTCGCCGGTTGGGACCGCCTGGTCGCCTTCCGCAAGCCCATCATCGCCGCGGTCGCCGGCTACGCCCTGGGCGGCGGCTGCGAACTCGCCATGATGTGCGACCTGCTCATCGCCGCCGACACCGCCAAGTTCGGCCAGCCCGAGATCAAGCTCGGCGTCATCCCCGGCATGGGCGGCTCCCAGCGCCTCACCCGCGCCGTCGGCAAGGCCAAGGCCATGGACCTCATCCTCACCGGCCGCAACATGGACGCGGAAGAGGCCGAACGCGCGGGCCTGGTCTCCCGCATCGTCCCCGCCGCGGAACTCGTCTCCACGGCCATGGAGGTCGCCGAAACCATCGCGTCCATGTCGCTGCCCTCGGTCATGATCGCCAAGGAAGCGGTCGACCGCGCCTTCGAAACCACCCTCACCGAGGGCCTCCGCTTCGAACGCCGAGTCTTCCACTCCCTCTTCGCGACGGACGACCAGAAGGAAGGCATGACCGCCTTCGTCGAAAAGCGCCCCGCCAACTTCACCAACAAGTAGCCGCCCCACCAACTCCCGCTTCTTCGTTGAGTGGCACCTCTCCGAGGGGTTTTGTCCGTTTCCCTCTCGATAATGTGCCACTCAACGATCGTGTCGGCTGACACGGCGAAGGTCGTCAAGGCCGGGCCTCGAGGGGGGTGGGGTTGGGCGTGGGCTGGTGGCACAGGCGGCCCCTCTCCCTGATCTAGGCCGCTTTTGTCTTTGGCTCTTACCCGTGCTTGGGAGGGCCGACCACTTCGACCGTGGGCGGCTTGCCGTCCGTGTGGTCGCCGCCGTCGCGGTTCATCGCGAGCGCGCCCACGATCGTGCCGCCGAGCGTGGCGGTAACCGCGACCGCGGCAACCAGTTTGCGGCGGGATACCGGGGAGGAGGGGGCCTCATGGGCACCGGAGTGCGGCGTCAGGTGGACGCTGCGGATGCTGCGGGCGGAGGGCCGTTCGGCGGCGAGCAGGACCGCGCCGCGCGTGGAGACGAATTCGGGCTCGGGATCGTAGATGAGCTGCATGCCGAGCTGCTGCTTCAGCTCGTCGCGGATGCTCTTGTTGCGCGTACAGCCGCCCAGTAGCGCCATACCCGTCGGCTGCACCCCGGTCTCGTCGATCATGTGCCGGACGAACGACGCCGAGTGATGAATCCCCGCTTCGACCAGTTCGGCGAAATCGCTCCGGGTGACCACGGTGCGCTGCCCGGTGATCGGGTCGCACACGGCCAGCACGCGTTCGGAGGCCAGCGCCTCCTTCTGCCGCCGAGTGTTGGCCAGGTCCAGCGTGACGCCGCCGCGAGTGAGCAGCCAGCGCAGCAGGGCGTCGTGGCCGTCACCGCCGACGACGGTGCTGCGCTTGGTGGCGAGGACGGCATCGGTTCGGCAGTCGATCTGGGTGAGGGTCAGGCCGGAGGCGCCTAGGTCGTAGAGCAGGATCGAACCCTCGGTGGGCAGCCGGCCGGTGAATCTGAGATATCTGAGCTGGGCCACCGGCTCGTCGATGACGGTCAGGCGATTGCGGCCGGCGGCGGTCCGGACGGATTCGGCATGGTTGCTGCACCGGGTGGTCACCGCGATGCCGGTAATGAATTCGTCCCGCTTGGCCGCGGATTTCCGCATCAGCCGAATGGCCTCGAACACCGCCTCCTCCATGCTCCCGCCACCGGCACGGCGTAGCACCTTGCAACGGTCGATGGGGGGCAGGTGAGGCTGGTCGGAATGGGTGAGCATGGCGCGTGCGCCAGCAGCGCCCGCCGACACCCCGAGGACCAGCACCATGGCCTCCATGGTGAACCTTTTGCGAGCCGAATCCAAGACTATGACGCAGGAAATTGGCTGCTGGGTCGCTGAAGAGTTACTGACCGGCCCACCGTGTCGGGGAGCTACCCGGATCGAAGTCGCCGGCCGCCTGCCGGAACTCCGCCAGCAATTGCAGCAGCAGATGCAATCGTTCCGGTGGCAGGCCCGCCTCGGCGAAAACACGCCGATTCAGTTCGGTGGTGGCCTTGGCCACCGAATCCCTTCCGGCATCGGTGATTTCGATGAGCGTCGCCCGCCGGTCACTCGGATGTGGCACACGCTTCACCAACTGGGCGGCCTCGAGCCGGTCCACCGTGTTGGTGACCGAGGTCGGATGCACCTGCAGGCGGGCGCTGGCTACCGCCATGGGCAGCGCGCCCGTTTTGCTGAAACTCAGCAGCATGAGTAGCTCGTAGCGGGAAAAGGTCAAACCGGACGGTCGTAAGGCTTCATCGACCCGCGCCATCACGATCTGCTGCGCCCGCACCAGCGACGTCACCGCCGCCATGCCGTCGGCCACGTCGCCCCAGCCGTGCTCGGTCCACTGGCGATGCGCCTCCTCGATGGGATCGAGCGGCAGCGGACGGGGACGCGACATGCCCCCGATCATCGCACGTCGCGGACCGGTTGGTTGAAGCGCCGAGCCAATCCGCGCACCGGTAGAAATCACCGTGATCCGAAACCTGGGCAACTGACCCCGTTCGGGCCAATATCGACGACACGATGCGGGTGTGACCGAGGGGCTAGGTAGCGGTCTGCAAAGCCGTATACGCGGGTTCGACTCCCGCCGCTCGCTCCATCGAGAAAACGCCCCCCCATGCCGGACATGGGGGGGCGTTTTCATGTTCAGGAGGCTGACACTCCGGAAAGGTCGCGCAGCACCGCGTGATTGCGGTCGGCGGTGGTGCCGAGCGTGTATTCGGGCAGCAGGCCGAAGTATTCGCCGCGGGAACGGGTGCTCCAGCGGCGAGCCTCCGCGGTGCGGGTCTTGTAGAAGTTCGCCATGTAGCCGCCCTCGTAGAGGCGCAGCAGGGTGTAGCCGCCCGGGTATTCCTTGGCGGCCGCCACTTCCAGGAATTCGACGTCGATGGGGAGGTCCGGGCGGGTGCGGCGGTTCCGGTGGGTGTGGCCGGAGTGGTGCAGGAACACGCCGGGGGCCGACCGGTAGATCGATTGCAGCTCTGCGGCGTTCGCGGCGTTCAGGATGAAGCTGGGGCCCGCCAGGTTGGACCAGCCGGATTCGGCGGTCACCGGGTGGTGGCCGAAAACCAGTGTGGGACGGTCCGGATCGGCGGTGAGCAGGCCGCGCAGCTCGTCGAGCTGGGACCGGTCCAAGGTGCCGCCGGGGATGTCGAGCTCGGTGGTGTCGAGGGCGATCAGGCGCAGCTCGCCGACCTCGTGGGACACCAATTGCTGTCTGGCGGAGAAGGAATCGCCCCAGCAGTCGTCGTGATCCAGGTAGGGCGTACAGCTCGCGTAGTCGGAGCCCAGATGCGGGCGGTCGTGATTACCGCGCGCGGCGAACCAGTCCCGGCCTGCCGCACCCCAGTTCGCGAGGCGGTTGTGGACGCCGCCGACCTGTTCGGGGGTGGCCTCCGCGGTGAGGTCGCCGGCCAGCAGAAGATGATCGACCGCGCGGTCGGGGCGGCGCATGTCGTCGAGCAGCGCGGCCAGCATGATCTCGGGATACGGTGCGAGACCGGGCTCTTGGCGGAAGCCAGGCGGCAGGCCCGCGGTGATGATGCCGCTGACCTCCTCGCCGAGGTGAATGTCGTTGGAGAGCGCCAGGGTTCGCAGCAGCCGGCCCGGCGGCGGCACCAGGGTGGTGAAGACGCCCAGTGATTCCGGTGTATTCGGTTGGCGCGTGGCCACATTCACCGCGGGTGCGGCCGGGATGCCGGCGGAACGGGTCTCGAATCGGTAGGCGCGGCCCGGTTCCAGTCCGGTGACCTCGGCGTAGTGGAAGGCCGTCGGCCGGGAGTCGCCGTAGACCTGGCGCAGTCCGGAGCCGTCGGCGGGACCGATCCAGACCTCGCTGTCGGCCTCGACCGGGGCGGCGTCGGGGCCGCGGGTCGTCCAGGTGAAGACCGCCGACTGTTCGGTGACCGTCACGACCTCCAGCTCGGTCACCACCAGCGAACCCGGCTGCGCGCGAGCCGGACTCGCCCACGCCACCGGCATCGCCGCCGCCGCGAGCAGGCCGAGGACCTGGCGCCGGCTCGGGCCGCAGCAACTCATCGCCGTCCTACTTCGCGTCGGTGGAGCAGACCTTCCATACGCCGTCTTCCTTGCGCAGATGCTCCGGGATGGATCGCTTGCTGTCGCTCACGCCGGGAATGGTGATGGTGCCCAGGGTGGTCGCGGTGGCGCGGTCGCCGGTGATGTTGATGCCCTGGATCTCGTCGATCTTCATCGAGATCTTGCCCTGGTCCGAACCCTTCTTCGCGGCGTCGGGGAGCGCGTCGTACTGGGCGCGATCGCTCGCGCAGGTCTTGCCCACGGCGGCCGACGCGCCGCCGGTGGACATGGCGTCGTAGAAGTCGCGTAGCGCGGTCTCGACGCGCTTGTCGTCACTGGCGCCGGAGTCCTTGCCGTTCAACGTCACCGCGGTGGCGATGCCACCCCCCACGAGTACCACGGCCACTGCGCCGAGTCCGATGGTGAGGGGAGTGCGGCGATTGCGGGTCATCGAGATCCTTCGACTCGGGCCGATCTTCGGTTCTGGAACGACGGCAGACTACAGCGATTCCGTGTCGATTGGTGGGGTGGCATTTGAACCGGGAGCCCGGGACTGTACGTTGGTTAGGCAAACCTCAGAGGCTAGGCTCGGTGAGTGGAAGGACGGTCATGACGGCGGCTCGATGGAAACTGGTGTCCGGCGCACTGGCCGCGCTCGCGGTGCTCGGCGCGACCACGGCGTGCTCGAGCTCGTCCAAGGACGACAACGAGATCCTGGTCTACAACGCGCAGCACGAATCCCTCACCAAGGAGTGGATCGACGCGTTCACCAAGGACACCGGCATCAAGGTGACCATCCGCAACGGCGGTGACACCGACCTGGGCAACCAGCTCGTGGCCGAAGGCAAGAACTCCAAGGCCGACGTCTTCCTCACCGAGAACTCCCCGGCCATGGCGCTGGTCGAGAACGCCGGCCTGTTCGCCGATGTCGACAAGGACACGCTGGCGCAGGTGCCCGAGCAGTTCCGCCCGTCCACCGGCAAGTGGACCGGAATCGCCGCGCGCTCCACCGTTTTCGTCTACAACTCCGCGAAGCTCCCCGCCGACCAGCTGCCCAAGTCGCTGCTGGATCTGCAGCAGCCGCAGTGGAAGGGCAAGTGGAGCGGCGCCGCGTCGGGCGCGGACTTCCAGGCCATCGTGGCCGCGCTGCTCGCCCAGAAGGGCGAGGACGCCACCAAGGCGTGGCTGAAGGGCATGAAGGACAACGCGGTCATCGGGCAGAACAACACGACCGTGATGAAGAACGCGAACAACGGCCAGATCGACGGCGGCGTCATCTACCACTACTACTGGTACCGCGACCAGGCCAAGACCAAGGAGAACAGCGGCAACACCCAGCTGTTCTACTTCAAGAACCAGGACCCGGGCGCCTTCGTCTCCATTTCCGGTGGCGGCGTGCTGAAGTCGAGCACCAAGCAGGCCAACGCCCAGAAGTTCCTGAACTTCATCACCTCCAAGAAGGGGCAGACGGTGCTGCAGACCGGTGACTCCATGGAGTACCCGGTGGCCTCCGACGTCGCGGCCAACCCGGCGCTGCCGCCGCTGGCCTCGCTGGACTACCCCAAGATCGACCCGAGCAAGCTGGACGCCAAGAAGGTCACGCAGCTCATGACCGAGGCGGGCCTGCTGTAACCGTGTCAGTTCGGACCGCTGTACCTGCTGCGAAGGCGTCTCCGATCCGGGCCCCTCGGCCCGGGTCGCTCGTCACGATCGCCGCCCTGCTCATGGTGGCGGCCACCTTCGTACCGCTGGGCTACATCGTGTCCACCCTGGTCTCGACCGGCTGGAACGAGACCGCGCACTTGATCTTCCGCCCGCGCGTCGGCGAATTGCTGCGCAACACCGCCGAATTGGTGGTGCTGACGGTGCCGATCTGCGTGGCGCTGGGCGTGGGCCTGGCCTGGATCATGGAACGCACCGATGTGCCGGGCGCGGCCTGGTGGGGACCGATCTTCGCTGCCCCGCTGGCGGTTCCGGCCTTCGTCAACAGCTACGGCTGGGTCAGCGCGGTCCCCTCGCTGCACGGGCTGTGGGCGGGCGTGATCGTCTCGACCGTCTCGTACTTCCCGCTGGTGTACCTACCGGCGGCGGCCACCCTGCGGCGGCTGGATCCCGCCGTGGAGGAATCGGCCCGGGCCCTGGGCTCCGGGCCGGTCGCCGTTTTCGCGCGCGTGGTGCTGCCCCAGCTGCGGCTGGCGGTTCTCGGCGGCGGACTGCTGATCTCGCTGCATCTGCTGGCCGAGTACGGCGCGTTCGCCATGATCCGGTTCGACACCTTCACCACCGCCATCTTCGAGCAGTACCAGTCGAGCTTCGCCGGTGCGGCGGGCAGCACGCTGTCGGGCGTGCTGGTGGTGCTGTGCCTGGTGCTGCTGGCCGGTGAGTCGGCGGTGCGCGGGCGGGCCCGCTACGCCCGGATCGGCGGCGGCGCGCAGCGCGGCGCGAACCGGATTCGGCTGGGCTGGGCCAAGATTCCCATGTTCGCTCTGCTGGCGGGTGCGCTGGCGGCCACACTGGGCGTGCCGCTGTGGACCATCGGACGCTGGCTGAAGCTCGGCGGTTCCGCGGTGTGGGACACCGGCGAGATCGGCCGATCCCTGGGGCAGACCCTCGGTTTGGCGGTCACGGCCGCGGTCATCACCACACTGTGCGCATTCCCGGTGGCCTGGATCGCGGTCCGCTCCACCTCGCGGTTCGCGCGAATCATCGAGGGAGCCAACTACATCACCAGCTCGCTGCCCGGCATCGTGGTCGCGCTGGCGCTGGTGACGGTGAGCATTCGCTGGCTGCCCGCGTTCTATCAGACCGCCGCGACGATTCTGGCCGCCTACACGCTGATGTTCCTGCCCCGTGCGCTGGTGAGCGTGCGGGCCGGGCTGGCGCAGGTGCCGGTGGGGCTGGAGGAGGCCTCGCAGGTGCTCGGAAAGTCGCCCGCCGCAACGTTCTTCCGGGTCACGCTGCGGTTGACCGCGCCCGCGGCGGCCGCGGCGGCCGCCATGGTGTTCGTGGCCGTGGCCACCGAGCTCACCGCGACCCTGCTGCTCGCCCCCAACGGCACCCGCACCCTCGCCATGCAGTTCTGGCAGCTGTCGGGCGAATTGGACTACGCGGCCGCCGCGCCGTACGCGCTGATCATGATCATCGCCTCGGTGCCGGTCACCTATCTGCTGTTCACCCAATCCAGGAAGGCGGCGGGACTGTGAGTCGTCTTGTCGTAGACCAGGTTTCCAAGACCTTCGGACACGCGCCGGTGCTCGACGCCATCGACCTCGACGTGGCCGACGGCAGCGCCACCGCGGTGGTCGGATCCTCCGGCTGCGGGAAGACCACGCTGCTGCGGGTGATCGCGGGATTCGAGAACCCGGACGCGGGCACGGTGTCCATCGGCGGGGAAGTCGTGACCCGGCAAGGGTTCTCGGTGCCGCCGCACCGGCGCGCCATCGGCTACGTGGCGCAGGACGGCGCGCTGTTCCCGCACCTGACCGTCGGGCAGAACATCGCCTACGGCCTCGGCGGCGGGCTGGGCGGCAAGCGCAAGCACCGGGAGCACATCGCCGAACTGCTCGAAATGGTCTCGCTCGACCCGTCTTACGCCGACCGCCGCCCCCACCAGCTCTCCGGCGGACAGCAGCAGCGCGTGGCCCTGGCCCGCGCCATGGCCCGCAAACCCAAGGTCATGCTGCTGGACGAGCCCTTCAGCGCGCTCGACACCGGACTGCGCGCCGCCACCCGGCAGGCCGTCGCCGAAACCCTGCGCGCCGCGGGCATGACCAGCATCCTGGTCACCCACGACCAGGAGGAGGCGCTGTCGTTCGCCGATCAGGTCGCGGTCATGTGCTCGGGACGCTTCACCCAGGTCGGCACGCCCGAAGAGGTGTACGCCGCTCCGGCGGACCTGTTCACGGCCGGATTCCTCGGCGACACCGTGCTGCTGGACGCCACCATCGGGACCGAGACGGCCGAGACCGTGCTGGGCCGGATCCCGGTGCAGGTGAACGCGCCGACCGGCACGGGCGCGGTCATGATGCGTCCCGAACAGCTGCTGGCCCGGTCCGTCACCGACGGGCACCCCGGCCGGGCCACCGTGCGCGCCTTGGAGTTCCGGGGCGCGGACGTCGTGCTCACCCTCGATCTCGACGGCTGTCCGGAACCGATCCAGGTGCGCCGGGTCAGTGTCGACGCGCCGGCCGTCGGCGATCGGGTCGACCTCGAAGTCCTCGGTGCGGCCGTCGCTTTCACCTCCGAGCAGTGCACGGCCGCCGGCCGGGCGTCCGGAAGCGGCGCCACCTCGACCGGCATGACCGTGCCGGACGCGGTGTCGGCGGTCTGAACGCCGGGAATGTGACTGGGCGGTCGGTAGACCACCTATATTGGCGCGGAGGCCAATTCGCCTCGGCTCGACCCGAAGGAGTCCCGGTGCGCCGCACGCTGCTCGTCACGTCCGTTCTCGCCGCCGCGTGCGCGCCGGCCCCGCTGGCGGGTGCGGAACCGCCGGCCGATCCGGCATTGCAGGTGCAGGCCGTCTACGGTCCCCGAACAATTCCCCATGGCGGGTGTCGCCGCCGATATCGGACCCTGCGGCGGGGGAGCGAAGCTCGCAACGGTGACCACCGGCACTGATGGCTCTGCCGTCTACAACGGCGCGCCCGGTTGCTACCGCGTGCAGATCAGCACCCCGACCGGCTGCGCCCTCGACAGTGACGCGGCCCTCGAGGTCAACTCCGTTCCCGGCATCACGCCGCTGGCTGCCTTCCGTTTCCGCTGCGCCTGACGCTTTCGAGGGCCGTTCCGCAGTCCGCGCGGGATGTGACCGACTCCACTTCTCAGAATTCACATAGGCAGGCCCTGTTAACCTCGGCGTCGATAGCTGCTCGTTATTGCTGTAACGCGGAAGGCGTCGCATCACCGAGGGAAGGTGACGAGATGGGCGCGAAGTTCGCGTTGGCACAGGCCCCGGGCGCGCTCGCGCCCGCGGACTTCCGCCGGTTCGCGCCGCCCGTCGAGGCGCTGGGGGCCCTGCTCGGAGCGGCGATCGCCGGACTGCTGCTGATGGCCCCCCTCGATCTCGGGTGGACCGGGGAGGGCTCGGTCCTGCAACTGGATCTGATGGTGCTGAACATGCCGCGCGCGGCCGCGGCGGGTGCGGCGTTCGCGGTGGTGTCGGCGGCCCTGGTGGTCGCCCTGGGACGGCGCAGCGCGTGGATCGCCTCGTTCGGCAGCGCGACGGTCCTGCTCATCGACCAGCTGTGGAACAAGGACGCGGCCACCACCGGCGCGCTGACCACGGTCAACTACATCGACTCCATCTTCAGCGGCATCCTGCTCGGCGCGCTCGCGGTCGCGGTATTCGGCAAACCCGTCGCGACCGGGGCCTACCTGATCGGGACCCTGTCGGCCATTCTGATCGGCGACCAGACCTCACTGCCCGACTCCGGCAAGAGCAATCCGCTCATCGAATGGGCTTCCGGCGCGACCCCGCCCGCGTGGCTGATCCTGCTCACCGCGATCGTGCTCGCGCTGGGCATCGCGATGCAGCACCCGGCTCCGGTGGCCCAGGACGAGAACACGGATCTGGCGATCGGCCCGATTCTGTCCGCGCTGGTGCTGGTCACCGCGACCGCGCTGTCGACGGAATGGTTCGTGCGGCACTCGGGGACACCCGCGCAGATCGGGGTGGCGGTCGCGATCACGATTGCCGCGGCCGTGGTGGCGGCCCTGCTGCTGCCGGGGCGGGAGGGCACGCTGGTGCTGCTGGCGGTGGCGGTGGCGAACGCGGGCAGCGCGATCGTCGCGGTGCCCCGGCCGGATTGGTCCGCGCCGGTTCCGGTGCTGGCGGTGGTGCTGGGGCTCGCGGCCGGACGACGTTGGCGCTCACCTTGGATCGCGCTGGCCGCGACCGGCGGACTCGCGGTGTTCGCGGCCCTCACCGCGGGGCCCGCACACTCGAGCGCGGTGATTCCGGTGCTCGGGGTGGCCCTCACCGGGCTGATCATCGGGTTCTGCTTCGGCGCGGCGGTACCAAGGACGGCGGGCAGCGCCGTGGTGGCGGTCGCGGTGCTGATCGTGCCGTGCCTGGTGGTGGCCTTGCGCGGCACCAGTTTCGGCCGGATCGCCTATTCACCGCGCTGGTATCGGGATCCGCAGGGCGTCACCTCGAGCATGCCGGGATGGATGGCCCTGGTCATCACGCTGGGCTGTGCGGCGGGCCTGTACGTGCTGTGGCGGCTGCGGTCCCCGCGGCGTGAGGCGGCGCGGGCGGCGCGCACGCCGCGGATCGTGCCTTTGCGCGAGACGACCCGGAAGGTCCTGCCCCAGGTCTAGTCTGGCCCCATGGCCGACAAGGCACCTGTGGACCCGACCGTCGATCTGGTGGAGCGCGCGGTGGCGCAGCTGGGCGATGTCATCGCCGCGATCACCCCGGACCAGGCGGGCCTGCCGACACCGTGCGAGAACTGGGACGTGCGTGGGCTGCTGACCCACGTCGTGGGCAAGGGCCTGCCCAACTTCGTGGTCTCCATGCGGGGCGGAACGATCGACTGGACCGCGCCGCCCGAGGAGATCGGCGAGAACTGGGACGAGAAGTTCCGGGCCCACGCCCGGGCGCTGCTCGAGGAATGGCGCGCGGCCGACCTGGACCGGTTGGTGCCGGGTAGGGGCGGGGAGGTCCCGCTGCGCAGCCGCGCCGACCAGCAGATCGCCGAATTCGTGACGCACGCCTGGGATCTCACGCGGGCGACCGGGCAGAGCCGCACTCTCGACCCGGAGCTGGCCGAACACACGCTGGCCTGGTCCAAGCCGATACTGAAGCCCGAATTCCGCGGTCCGGGAAAGCCTTTCGGGGCCGAGCTGCCGATCGCCGATGACGCGCCCGCCTACGACCGGCTGGCCGCCTGGTTCGGCCGCGATCCGCACTGGCAGCCGGCCGCCTGAGCGCCGCTACCGTCCGAAGCGGGTATCCACCCAGGACAGCGCGTCATTGAACGAGGCCTCCAGCACGCCGCGGTGGTCCACGCCCGGATAGCCCCGGTACTGCACCGGCCGCCCGCTCGCCTGCTGCTGCACGACCATGGCATCGGTCGCCAGCGCCGGGACCGTGGTGTCGGCGCGGCCCTGTAGCACCAGCAGCGGCTGGGTGAAAGGCAGTGCGGTGGGGTCGTTCTCGTTCAGTACGCGGGTCAGGCCGGAGATGTCGCCATTGCGCACGAAGACGTCCTCGGCCGTCAACCCGCCCCAGGAATCGCCCTGCCGCAACTGGCCGATGCACTGGGTGTCGGCCAGCGCCAGCATGGATTGCGCACGGGGCGTGAGGAATCGGGCCGGATCCGGATCTGCCACCGTCTGTGAGCCGCGAACGATCAATGGCAGGAACGACACCGCCCCGCCGGTGAGCGGGGTGAGCGCGCCCGCCACGCCCGCGGTGTTGGCGAGCTGGGACGCCTGCAGCCCGATGCCCTGGTGCGAGGCGGGGGCGAGCGCGACCGAGCCCAGCAGTTGCAGCTCGGGCGCCCACTGCTGGGCCTGGGAGTTGGTGAAGACGGCGGCCTGACCGCCCTGGGAGTGCCCCATCGCCACCCAGCGGGTGCCGATATCCGGGTCGACTTCCCGTGCGGCCCTGGCCATGTCGGTGACGGCGCGCTGCTCGGCCGTCCCGATCAGATAGCCGTGCGGGCCGGGGGTGCCCAGGCCCTGATAGTCGGTCTGCGCCACCGCGTACCCGGCCGCGATCCAGCGCTCCTGCACCCGGCGCACCAGTGAGGTGTAGTCGTGGGCCGGGAAATCGGGGGAGGTGTCGTGCGAGGGCGCGCACACATCGGCGACGCCGGTGGTGCCGTGCGCCCAGGAGATCAGTGGCCAGCCGCCCGCCGGCGCCGGGCCGTCGGGGACCGCGAGGGTGCCGGAGACCGCGACCGTATCGCCGTGCATGTCGACGGACCGGTAGAGGATCAGGTAGTTCCGCGCGCCCGCGAGGCCGGGATCGCCTGTGAGTGGCCGCAATTGGATGACCGAGCCGTGCGTGCCCGGCACCCGGTCGTCGGCCGCGTGGTAGAACGCCACGTCCGCGGGCTCCTCGGGCGCCACGGGTGTGGCGGCGACCGGTGCGGCCAGGTTCAGGCCCGCGATCGCGGCCGCGAGGGCCGTGGTGAATCCCCCGGTGAGCAGGCGCGAGATCTCGGACACCTGTCAGAACATACCGGCCCGTACCCATTTCACATGGAAGGCAGGGCCGTTCGCACTGCGAACGGCTTGCTCGCGGCCGATGTATGGGGCCTGCCTACAGCCGGTGTATCGGGGATCGATCGAAAACGAATAGCGGATCTATGAATTCGCCGCCGCAGGATTTCGATCGGCAAACGCCGACCCGAACCGAGCAGAATGCGAGCCCCGCCCATGTCCATCGCCTATCACATCGTCACCGTCCTGGCCGCCCTCTGGGTGGGCTTCTCCGCGGTCTCGCTGCTGCGCAAGGCCGCGTTCGTGGCCGAGCCCCTGGTCGAGTACGGCGTGCCCGAATCCTGGTGGACCTGGCTCGGACTGGCCAAGCTGGCCGGGGCCGCCGGACTGCTGGCGGGCCTGTTCTACCCGCCCTTGGGCGTCGCCGCGGCCGTCGGCATCGTGCTCTACTTCAGCGGCGCGGTGATCACCATCGTCCGTGCCAAGTCCTGGGGCCACGTCCCGTTCCCCATGCTCTACATGATCCCGGTGATCGTGGCCATGGGCCTGGAATACGCGGCCTGACCGATGTGAGACCGTCACCATTCCAACGGATCTCGTCCTGTGATGGATTCGGGGCAACGCGGTGCTCACGTTGGGCTGAGACGCGCTCGCGGTGTCCGATAGCCTCCTGCACAATCGGACACCGCGTGCACGAGTACTACCTTCGTGCCGGGGACCGCGATTCGGAATACGGATCGGTCACGATGGCACGATAAGTCAGACTTATCCGCCTCTCCGCGCCTTCAGCGGGCGGCAAAGAGTCGTCGCAGGTCTCGACCCGTGCATGCGGTCGGGTGCCGAACCGATTTCGGACGTCCCGACGAGTTACCCCGGCCGGTACCGGATCAGTTGGCGCCCTGGGCAACGAGAAGTCGTCGATGATTCGCGAATGAACAAGGCCCCGACCGTGGTTCACGGTCGGGGCCTTGTGTTGTGCCCTCGGCAGGATTCGAACCTGCGGCCTTCTGCTCCGGAGGCAGACGCTCTATCCCCTGAGCTACGAGGGCGGGGATTGGTCCCGTCCGGTCTCCCGGTCGGGCTGGGAAAGCGTATCGCATCGGCTGCGTTGCGCCAAAAAGCGACGCGGACCGGGCGTTTTGAATGCCCGGCCCGCGTCGGTTCAGGCGGCCTTGTCAGTTCATCGGCAACGGGGATGCCTTGCGGTCGGCGAGCATCTGCGTCATCAGATCCATCTCGGCCTTCTGCGTCTTGCCCATGCTCTGCGCCAGCGTGCGCACCGCGTCGGTGTCCGCGTGCTGCTCGGCGTACTCGGCCATCGCCATACCGCCCTGGTGATGGCGCAACATGAGCTGCAGGAACATGGTGTCCAGCGCCGGGCCGGTGGCCTTGCCCAGTGCGGCCAGCTCCTCTGTCGTGGCCATGCCGGGCATCACCTGGACCGGGCCGCTGTGGTCGGCGGTGCCGGTGTGGTGGTGTGCGGACATGTCGGTCATCCAGCCCATGTAGCCGTCGGTCGACATGGGCGGCTTGCCCCACTGTTCCAGCCAGCCGGCCATGCGGCCCTGCTGATTGGCCTGCGTGCTCAGGATGTCGTAGGCCAGTCGCTTCACCTCGGTATCGGTGGAACCGGCCAGGGCGACGCCGGCCATCTGGACCGCCTGCGCGTGATGGACCGACATGTCCTGTGCGAACCCGACATCCACCGCGTTCGGCGTATCACCCGAACTGTGTGTCGAATGGCCCACCAGGAGCCCGGCCACGAAACCGACCAGCAGCACCGCGATCACACCCAGCACCAGCAGCGCCGGCCGCTGGCCGCGTCCGGGTTGCCGATCGGGCTCGTCGGTCGGATCGGGTTCGGCCGCGGGATCTGGTCCCGGTTCGGAGATTTCGTTCACGAGCGGCCCCATCACTGGGTCGGAGCCGGCTGATCCGGCTGCGTCGGGGCGTCGGTGGCGGCGCCGGTCGGTGTGTCGGTGGCGGCACCGGTCGGGGCGTCGGTCGGGGCCGGGATGGACGGGATGCCGCCCGGCAGGGTCGGGCTACCACCGCCCGGCAGTCCGGCGGACGGGTCGCTCGGCAGGCCCGGGATGTTGGGCATCCCCGGCGTGCCACCGCCACCGGACTCGTTCTGCACCTTGGTCGCGCCCTTGCCGTCCATCGGCACCGCGTCGGGGCCGACCGGGCTGGGGTCGAACGGCGGCGGGTTCTTGGTGTCGAAGGTCGGGTTCGAGCAGCTGGCGCCGACTTCCGGGTACAGCTTGCTGTTCAACCGGGTGTCGTTGATGAAGCGATCCAGCCGCGAATCGTCGGCGTTCGGCAGCTTCAGCTGAAAGCCCCAGGACTGCAACGAGACCGGGGTGGACAGGCCCGGGTACGGCGACATCAGCGTGTACGGCTTGCCGGTGACCTTCTTCTTCAGGGTGTCGACCGCGGCCTGATCCAGCTTGTCCGGGTTGTAGGTGATCCACACCGCGCCGTGCTCGAGCGCGTGCACGGCATTCTCGGTGCGAATCGCCTTCGGGTACACCGTGCCCATGCAGTCGGCCCAGGAGGCGTCGTGCGGGCCGCCGAACGGCGGGGACTGGTCGTAGGCGACGCGCTGCGTCGAGGCCACGTGCAGGCCCGCGGGGTATTCCTTCTTGACGACGCCGTCGATGTAGGCCGACGGGTCCTTCATTTCTTCTTTGTGGTTGTACTTCGGCACGATCACCCAGGCGATCCCGCCGATCAGGGCGAGCACGCAGGCTACCGCCCCGATCATGAGCCACGGAATCTGGCGTTTACCGCCTAGTCCGCCGCCGCGGTTACGCGACGACCCGGCGGACTTGCCCGCGGCCTTGATGGCCTTGGCCGACTTGGCACTGGTCTTGCTCGACATGCCTGTTGTGCTCTTTTCGACGTATCGGACAATCAAACGACGCGGGCGCATCGTTTGCTGGGCGGTGCCCGGTGGTGCCCGCTCGCGGCGTTCACCTGCTCGGACCATAGGATAGTGACTCGTGACTCCAGCTGACCTTGCAGATCTCCTTCGTGCTACCGCGGCGAAGGTACTTGTCGAACGCGGATCCGACCCTGCGGTCCTGCCCGACGAGGTCAAGGTGGAGCGTCCCCGCAACCCTGAGCACGGAGACTATGCCACGAATGTGGCCATGCAGGTAGGGAAGAAAGCGGGAATGAACCCCCGTGACTTCGCAACTTTGCTCGCCGAGGCGCTGTCCCAGGCCGAGGGCATCGACGCCGCCGAGGTCGCGGGACCTGGCTTTTTGAACATCCGACTGGCCAAGGCCGCGCAGGGCGCGATCGTGGAGAAGATTCTCGAGGCCGGTGAGAACTTCGGTACCGCGCCCACTCTCGCGGGCCAGAAAATTAACCTCGAATTCGTCTCGGCGAACCCGACGGGCCCGATCCACCTGGGCGGCACCCGCTGGGCCTCGGTCGGCGACGCGCTCGGCCGGATCCTGGCCTCGCAGGGCGCGGACGTCACCCGCGAGTACTACTTCAACGACCACGGCGCGCAGATCGACCGGTTCGCTAATTCCCTGGTGGCGGCAGCGCTGGGGCAGCCGACCCCCGAGGACGGCTACGCGGGCGACTACATCAACGAGATCGCCGACACCGTCGTGAAGGCCAACCCGGGCGTGCTGGAACTCCCGGAGACCGAGCGGCACGAGCTGTTCCGCCGCGAGGGCGTCGAGCTGATGTTCGCGCACATCAAGAAGACGCTGCACGAGTTCGGCACCGACTTCGACGTGTACTTCAACGAGAGCTCGCTGTTCGCCTCCGGCGCGGTCGAGAAGGCCATCGAGACGCTGAAGGCGTCCGGCAAGCTCTACGAGAAGGACGGCGCGTGGTGGATCGCCTCCACCGAGTACGGCGACGACAAGGACCGCGTCGTCATCAAGAGCGACGGCAAGTCCGCCTACATCGGCGGTGACATCGCCTACTTCCAGAACAAGCGCTCGCGCGGATTCGACCTGTGCATCTACATGCTGGGCGCGGACCACCACGGCTACATCGGCCGGCTCAAGGCCGCCGCGGCCGCGTTCGGCGACGACCCGGACACCGTCGAGGTGCTCATCGGCCAGATGGTGAACCTAGTGAAGGACGGTGCGGCCGTTCGCATGTCGAAGCGCGCGGGCACCGTCGTCACCCTCGACGACCTGGTCGAGCAGATCGGCGTGGACGCGGCCCGCTACTCGCTGGTGCGTTCCTCGGTGAACTCCAGCATCGACATCGACCTGGACCTGTGGACCCGCCAGGACAGCGAGAACCCGGTCTACTACGTGCAGTACGCGCACGCCCGCACCAACCAGATCCTGGGCAACGCGGCCGCCTTCGACTACGCCTCGGTCGCACCGGATTTCGCGCTGTTGACCGACGACCGCGAGGGCGCGCTCATCCGCACCCTCGGCGAGTACCCGCGCGTGGTGGCCACCGCCGCGGAAATGCGTGAGCCGCACCGCGTCGTGCGCTACCTGGAGGAGCTGGCCGGGGCCTACCACCCCTTCCAGTCCGACAAGACGCTGCGCGTCATCCCGCAGGGCGACGATGTGGTCACCCCGCTCAATTCCGCTCGCCTCGAGCTGGTCAAAGCCACCCGTCAGGTTCTCGCCAACGGCCTCGGCCTGCTAGGCGTCTCTGCCCCGGAGCGTATGTAAATGAGTGCCCACCCCGCCGGACCCCGCCACGCGGACATCCCGCACGCCCCGACCATCGCGGAGCGGCCGAGCGACCCGGCGCAGATGATCGAACTGCCCGCGCACGTGTGGCCCCGCAACGCCTCCCGCGACGCCGACGGCGTGGTCCGGATGGCCGGCGTCTCGGTGACCGACCTGGCCGCCGAATTCGGGACGCCGCTGTTCGTCGTGGACGAGGACGACTTCCGCTCGCGCTGCCGGGACATGGTGCGCGCCTACGGTTCCGACGCGCGCGTGCACTACGCCTCCAAGGCTTTCCTGTGCGGCGAGGTCGCGCGCTGGGTGCGCGACGAGGGCCTGCACCTGGACGTCGCCTCCGGCGGCGAGCTGGCGGTGGCGTTGCACGCGGGCTTCCCGGCCGAGCGAATCGCCATGCACGGCAACAACAAATCGGTGGTCGAGCTCGAGCAGGCGGTGGCCGCGGGCGTCGGGCACGTGGTGCTCGACTCGCTGATCGAGATCGATCGGCTCGAGGCCGTCGCCGGTCGGGCCGGAGTGGTGCAGGACGTGCTGGTCCGCGTCACGGTCGGCGTGGAAGCCCATACCCACGAATACATTTCGACCGCGCACGAGGACCAGAAGTTCGGCTTCTCGCTGGCCGACGGTGCCGCTCTGGAGGCGGTCGGCCGCGTCTTCGACGCCCGCAACCTGCGCCTGGTCGGCCTGCACAGCCACATCGGCTCGCAGATCTTCGACATCGACGGCTTCGAGGTGTCGACCCGCCGCATGCTGCGCCTGCTCAGCGAGATCGGCGACAAGTTCGGCGTCGCCCGCTCCGAGCAGATGCACCTGCTGGATCTCGGTGGCGGGCTTGGCATTTCGTATGTGCCCAGCGACGACCCGCCGCAGCTATTCGACTTCGCCGACAAGGTCCGCCACCTGGTGCAGACCGAGGCCACCGCGATGGGTCTGCCGACCCCGTCGATCGCGGTCGAGCCCGGTCGCGCCATCGCGGGCCCCGGCACCATCACCCTCTACGAGGTGGGCACCATCAAGGATGTCACCCTGGATGCGGGCGCCCAGCGCCGCTACGTCAGCGTCGACGGCGGCATGAGCGACAATATCCGTCCCGCCCTGTACCAGGCCGAGTACGACTGCCGGTTGGTCTCGCGTTCCAGCGATTCCGATCCGGTGGTGGCTCGGGTGGTCGGAAAGCATTGCGAGAGTGGGGATATCGTCATTCGCGATACCTGGCTCCCGGCCGATGTGGGCCCGGGCGACCTGGTGGCGGTGGCCGCGACCGGCGCGTACTGCTACTCGATGTCGAGCCGATACAACTTGCTCACCCGGCCCGCGGTGGTCGCTGTGCGAGACGGCAAGGCGCGCTTGATCCTTCGTCGTGAAACGGTGGAGGACCTACTCAGCTTGGAGGTGAAGGCATGACCGAGAACAAGACTGGCGTTGTGTGGGGACAGGATCACCCCATTGGCGTCGCCGTCCTCGGCATGGGCACGGTCGGCACCGAGGTGGTGCGCATCATTCGCGACCACGCGGACGACCTGTGCAACCGCGTCGGTGCGCCCGTCGTGCTGCGCGGCGTCGCGGTGCGCGATCTGAGCAAGGACCGCGGCCTGCCCGCCGAGCTGCTCACCACCGATGCCGAAACCCTGGTCGCCCGTGACGATGTCGACATCGTCGTGGAGGTCATGGGCGGCATCGATCCGGCCCGCGCCCTCATCGCCGCCGCCCTGAATGCGGGCAAGTCGGTCGTCACCGCCAACAAGGCGCTGCTGGCCGACTACACCGGCGAACTGGCCGCCGCGGCCGAAAACCACCGCGCCGACCTGTATTTCGAGGCTGCCGTCGCCGGAGCCATCCCGGTGATCCGTCCGCTCATCCAGTCGCTGTCCGGCGACCGGGTCAACCGCGTGGTCGGCATCGTGAACGGCACCACCAACTTCATCCTCTCGGCCATGGCCGAGACCGGCGCGGACTACGACGACGTGCTGGCCGAGGCCACCCGCCTGGGCTACGCCGAGGCCGACCCGACCGCCGACGTCGAGGGCTACGACGCCGCCGCCAAGGCGGCGATCCTCGCCTCGGTCGCCTTCCACACCCGCGTCACCTCCGGCGACGTCTACCGCGAGGGCATCTCCAAGATCACCGCCGAGGATCTCGAGACCGCCGCGGCCGTGGGCTGCACGGTGAAGCTGCTGGCCATGGCCGAGCGCGTCACCGACGAGGACGGCAAGGACAAGGTCTCCGTCCGCGTCTACCCGGCCCTCATCCCGCGCAAGCACCCCCTCGCCTCGGTCAACGGCGCGTTCAACGCCGTGGTCGTGGAGGCCGAGAACGCCGGCCGCCTGATGTTCTACGGTCAGGGCGCGGGCGGCGCGCCGACCGCCTCGGCCGTCATGGGTGACCTGGTGATGGCGGCGCGCAACAAGTTCTTCGGTGGCCGGGCCCCGGGCGAATCGGTCTATGCTGAACTGCCGATCGCCTCGATCGGTGATACCCCGACCCGCTACCACGTGAACCTGCAGGTGGCAGACCGCACCGGTGTGCTGGAAGCGGTCGCGGGAGAATTCGCCAAGCATCATGTGAGCATCTCGACGGTCCGCCAGGAGGGCCACGACGAGGGCGCGCGCTTGGTCGTGGTGACCCACCACGCGCAGGAATCGGCGCTGGCGGATACCGTTGCCGCGTTGGCCGAACTGGACTCCGTCACGTCCGTGACCAGTGTTCTGAGATTGGAAGGCACCGAGGAATGAGTGCAACAGCACGAGCTGCAGCCGTGCATACCCCTTGGCCGGGTCTGATCGACGCGTATCGGGATCGCCTCTCGATTCCCGCCGATTGGAAGGCCGTCACTCTCTTCGAGGGCGGCACCCCGCTGGTGCCCGCGCATCACCTCTCCGAGCTCACCGGCTGTGAGGTGTACCTCAAGGTCGAGGGCGCGAACCCGACCGGCTCGTTCAAGGACCGTGGCATGACCATGGCCATGACCGACGCCAAGTACAACGGCAAGAAGGCCGTGCTGTGCGCCTCCACCGGCAACACCTCGGCCTCGGCCGCGGCCTACGCCACCCGGGCCGGTCTGCACTGCGCGGTGCTCATCCCCTCGGGCAAGATCGCCATGGGCAAGCTGGCCCAGGCGGTCATGCTGGGCGCCAAGATCATCCAGGTGGACGGCAACTTCGACGACTGCCTCGAGCTGGCCCGCAAGGTCACCTCGGACTTCCCCGAGGTCGGCCTGGTGAACTCGGTGAACCCGGCTCGTATCGAGGGCCAGAAGACCGCCGCCTTCGAAATCGCCGACGCGCTGGGCAAGGCGCCCGATGTGCACGTGCTGCCGGTCGGCAACGCGGGCAACATCACCGCCTACTGGAAGGGCTACAGCGAGTACTACGCCGACGGCGTCACCACCTCGCGCCCGCGCATGCTGGGCGTGCAGGCCGCCGGTGCCGCGCCGCTGGTCCACGGTGCTCCGGTGTCGAATCCGGAGACCATCGCCACCGCCATCCGAATCGGTGCGCCCGCGTCCTGGAACCAGGCCGTGGCCGCGAAGGAGGAGTCGGGCGGCGCGTTCCGCGCGGCCACCGACGACGAGATCCTGGCCGCCTACCGCCTGGTCGCGGCCAAGGAGGGCGTCTTCGTGGAGCCCGCTTCGGCCGCTTCGGTCGCCGGTCTGCTGGCCGCGCGCGCCGAGGGCTGGCTCGATGCCGGCCTCACCGTGGTCTGCACCGTGACCGGCAACGGTCTCAAGGACCCGGACAACGCCCTCAAGGGCATGCCCGAGGTCAAGCCCATCGCGGTCGACCCGGTCGCCGTGGCCCACGAGCTCGAGCTGGCCTGAGTTGACCACGCGTGACGCTCAGCTCATGACTCGGACGCTGCCCGCCGGAATCTCCGTCACCGTGCGGGTTCCGGCGTCCAGCGCCAATCTGGGTCCGGGTTTCGATTCCCTCGGAATCGCTTTGGGGCTCTACGACGAGATCACGGTGTCCACCACGGACTCCGGGCTCACCATCCGGGTCGAGGGGGAGGGCGCCGACGATGTGCCCTGGGGCCCTTCGCATCTGGTGGTGCGCGCCATCGAACGCGGCCTGCAGGCCGCGGGCGTGTGGGCGGACGGCCTGGACGTGGTGTGCCGCAACGTGATTCCGCACTCACGGGGGATGGGTTCCTCCGCGTCGGCCGCGGTCGGCGGGCTGGCGGCCGGGCGTGGCCTGGCCGCGAAGTTCGATCCCGAGCTGGCCTACGGCGATGACGTGATGGTGCAGCTGGCCGGTGAATTCGAAGGCCACCCGGACAATTCGTCGGCCAGCATCCTGGGCGGATTCGTGGTGTGCTGGACCGAAACCGACCGTTCGGCGGACGAAAACGGCAGTGCCGACGCGCATCACGCCCGCCTCTATCGCGCGGTGCGCCTGGAACCGCACCCCTCGATACGGCCCGTGGTGCTCATTCCCGAGGAGCGTTCGGCCACCGCGCACACCCGCGGTCTGCTTCCGGAAATGGTTCCGCACGTCGACGCGGCCTTCAACGCGAGCCGTTCGGCGCTGGCGGTAGTCGCCTTGACGCAACGCCCCGACCTGCTGCTTCCGGCCACGGCCGACCGGCTACACCAGGGCTACCGCGCCTCCGCGCTGCCGCTGACCACCAAGTGGGTGGAACGGCTGCGCGAGGCCGGCATCGCGGCCATCGTGTCGGGCGCGGGACCGACCGTGCTCGCCTTCACGACCAGCGAATTCCCCGAAGAACTGCGCGAACTCGCGATCGCGGACGGAATGCGCGTGCTCGAACCCGGCATTGCCGGCGGCGTTCTGGTGGATTGACAGCGCGCCTGCCTTGCCGATGCAAAAGGTGGGAGCTATCCTGAGCGAGTCCGTACATCGTGCGCGTCAGACGCCGGTGCTTCATCAGGGCAAATCGCTCCAGAGGCTCCTTGCTCAGGCTCGAGGCTTGAGGCTCGAAACTTGGGGGTAGCCAGTCAACTGGAATGATCTCTCCCACCTTTTTCGTGTGATGAGCACCAGCACTCGGTGGCGAAGCCCACGTGGTGGGAACCCCACTGGCCAGGCGGAACAGGCGATACGGCATCCGAGTTCGGCACGAGACCGGACTGCAGGAGGAACCCTCGAACAGGCACACGGCGGTCGAGGGAAGGAAAGGATTTCCGTGACAGATACGGACCTGCTCGCGACACCCGGGACGGATAGCGATACAGCGTCCGCGGGTAGCCGCGAAAGTGACTCCGGACAGATTTCGAAGATGAGCGAACAAACTGACGTCGCACGATCGGGGCTGACTGGAATGTTGTTGCCGCAGTTGCGTGCGCTTGCGGGAGAGCTCGGTATCCGAGGCACTTCCGGGATGCGTAAGGGTGATCTCATCGCCGCCATCAAGGAGAACCAGTCCGGCGGCAGTGCCAAGGCCACTACCGGCAAGGCCACGCGGAATGCGAAGGCCAAGGCCGAGGACGCGCCGACGGGTGGGGAGTCCGCGTCGGCCCCCGCCCCCGCCAAGGCCGAGGTGAAGGCCGCCGAGTCCGCTCCGGCCAAGGCCGAGGTGAAGGCGGAGGCTCCGGCGAATCGCGCCGAGCAGGCCGAGTCGCGCCAAAGTGCCGCTGAGTCGCGTCAAAGTTCTTCTGAGAAGCGCGAATCCAAGCGCGAAGAGGGCGAGAGCCCCCGCGCCGAGGGCGATGAGGGCCGGGACGGTGGCCAGCGCGGCCAGCGTGGTCGTCAGCGCCGGGGTCGCGAGCAGCGTGGTGCCAACGCGAACGCGGAGGCCACCACCGCCGAGGCGCCCGCCGCCGAGAAGGGCGAGTCCGAGGGCGGCGAGCGTCGCCGGGACCGCAACCAGGGCGACCGCAACCAGGGTGAGCGCAACAACCAGCGCAACGACCGTGGCGAGCGGAACCAGAACGGCGGCCAGCAGAACCAGAACGGTACCGGTCGTCCGCAGCGTGACGCCCGTGACGATGACGACGAGGAAGGCGGCCGCGGTCGCCGGGGTCGTCGCTTCCGTGAGCGTCGTCGGGGCCGGGATCGTGACGGCGGCACCGGTGGCGGCGGCGAGGCCCGCGAGATGGAGATCCGCGAGGACGACGTCCTGCAGCCGGTCGCCGGCATCCTCGATGTCCTCGACAACTACGCGTTCGTCCGCACCTCGGGCTACCTGGCCGGGCCGAACGACGTGTACGTGTCGATGAACCTGGTCCGCAAGAACGGCCTGCGCCGCGGTGACGCCATCACCGGCGCGGTGCGCGCCCCGCGCGACGGCGACCAGTCCAACCAGCGCCAGAAGTTCGATCCGCTGGTGCGGCTGGACACGGTCAACGGCACCGATGTCGAAAGTGCCCGCCGCCGTCCGGAATTCAACAAGCTGACCCCGCTGTACCCGAACCAGCGACTGCGGCTGGAGACCCAGCCGAACAAGCTGACCACGCGCATCATCGACCTGATCATGCCGATCGGTAAGGGCCAGCGCGCGCTGATCGTGTCCCCGCCCAAGGCGGGTAAGACCACGATCATGCAGGACATCGCGAACGCGATCTCGGTCAACAACCCCGAGTGCTACCTCATGGTCGTCCTGGTGGACGAGCGTCCCGAGGAAGTGACCGATATGCAGCGCTCGGTGCGCGGCGAGGTCATCGCCTCCACGTTCGACCGGCCGCCGAGCGACCACACCTCGGTCGCCGAGCTCGCCATCGAGCGCGCCAAGCGGCTCGTGGAGCAGGGCCAGGACGTCGTCGTGCTGCTCGACTCGATCACCCGATTGGGCCGTGCGTACAACAACTCGTCCCCGGCCTCGGGCCGAATCCTTTCCGGTGGTGTGGATTCCACCGCGCTGTACCCGCCCAAGCGGTTCCTCGGCGCGGCCCGCAACATCGAGAACGGCGGCTCGCTCACCATCATCGCGACCGCGATGGTGGAGACCGGTTCCACCGGTGACACGGTCATCTTCGAGGAGTTCAAGGGCACGGGTAACGCCGAGCTCAAGCTCGACCGCAAGATCGCCGAGCGTCGCGTGTTCCCGGCCGTCGACGTCAACCCGTCCGGCACCCGCCGCGACGACCTGCTGATGTCGCCCGACGAGGCCGCGGTCCTGCACAAGCTGCGCCGCGTGCTCTCCGGCCTGGATTCACATCAGGCGATCGACCTGCTGGTCGACCGCTTGAAGAAGACCAAGAGCAATGTCGAGTTCCTGATGACGGTCTCCAAGACCGCCCCGGGTGCGCTCGAAGAGTGATCAGGTAGCGCAACGCTGCAATGTTCTTGTAGCGCACTGCTATTGACGATGGCGGCCTCGCCTCGGCGGGGCCGCTGTCGTGTGTGCGGGCTGAAGAAGAACAGGCCGATGAACGCGGCGCCGAGGATCATGAAGCCGAGGATGAGCGCGGTCACGGCACCGGTGTAGTCCGGCGCCGTGACCGCTGTGTAGGTGAGTGTGGCGTCCCCCCGCGGTGGGTTGGGGACCGGGTTCAGAGGCCCCACCGCGTTGCCGGACTCTCCGGGAGCCATCCACCAGCCCGCGACCGTCAGAAGCGTCAGTGACACCAGGACCCCGCCCGCGACGAGTTCCGCGCGCCGCCGGTATGCCCTCCCGGCTTCGGCGTGCGCGGAGACCGGGGACAGGCCCCCGATCGTCGCGTCCTTCCTGGTCACCGCTGTCCTTCCGCTAGTCTCGGGACTCTCACCTGGACAAACTCTATGAACACGGGTGTTCGCATTCTTGAGTAGCGAACTACTCGACTTCCAGCCTCACCCGGATACACGAAATATGCGTGCCCGTAGTTTCTTGGGGTGGAGGGCGGGAACAAACCGGATCCACCGCCTGTTCAGGAGGGTGTCACCCCTCGTGACGACCACTCGGTCGCGGCACATATACTGTTCCGTCGGCAACCATGCCTAGTCGGTTTTGGTTCACGTCTCGTCGCCGTCCTCGTGGATGGCAGTCGGTCGAGGCGACCCAAAACCTTTCGAAAGGACACCCATGAAGGCAGGAATTCACCCCACGTACGTGGACACCACGGTCGTGTGCGGCTGCGGCAACACCTTCCAGACCAAGAGCACCAAGGAGTCGGGCCAGATCACGGTCGAGGTCTGCTCCCAGTGCCACCCGTTCTACACGGGCAAGCAGAAGATTCTGGACACCGGTGGCCGCGTGGCTCGCTTCGAGGCCCGCTACGGCAAGCGCGCCCCCAAGGCTGCCAAGTAGCTGTCCCGCCAACGCCCGTCCTGCCTCCGCAGGCCGGGCGTTGGTGCGTTTTACGGACCTACTTCCAGCGAGCTGAGACAGCTCACACATACTTTCCGGGTGTGCCTACCCGGCACCCCGATGGGAGGAACCGCGATGGCCGACAAGACGGCCCCCAACGCGATCGACGACATCCTGGCCGAGTACCAGGGGCTGGAATCCCAGCTCGCCGACCCTTCACTGCACAACGACCCGGGCGCGGCGCGCCGGGTGGGCAAGCGCTTCGCGGAGCTCGGCCCGATCATGTCGACCTACAACAAGCTGAGCACCGCGCGTGACGATCTGGCCGCCGCGCAGGAGCTGGCCGCCGACGATTCGTCTTTCGCGGCCGAGGTCCCCGGCCTGCAGGAACAGGTGGAGGAGCTGGACAAGCAGCTCACCGACCTGCTCGCGCCGCGCGACCCGCACGACGGCGACGACGTCATCCTCGAGGTGAAATCCGGTGAGGGCGGCGAGGAGTCGGCGCTGTTCGCCTCCGATCTGGCCCGCATGTACCTGCGCTACGCGGAACGCCACGGCTGGAAGGTCGAGGTGCTCGGCGTCACCTACTCCGATCTGGACGGGTACAAGGACGCCAGCTTCTCCATCAAGAGCAAGGAGCCGACCCGCGACGGCGTGTGGTCCAAGCTCAAGTTCGAGGGCGGCGTGCACCGCGTGCAGCGCGTGCCGGTCACCGAATCCCAAGGGCGTATTCACACTTCGGCCGCGGGCGTGCTGGTGTACCCGGAGCCCGACGAGGTCGAGGAAGTCGAGATCGACGAGAAGGACCTGCGCATCGACGTGTACCGGTCCTCGGGCAAGGGCGGTCAGGGCGTCAACACCACCGACTCCGCGGTCCGCATCACGCACTTGCCCACCGGCCTGGTGGTGACCTGCCAGAACGAACGCTCGCAGCTGCAGAACAAGATTCGCGCCAAGCAGGTGCTGGCCGCGCGGCTGCAGGCCCTCGCCGAGGAGCAGGCCGACGCCGAGGCCGCGTCCGGTCGTGCCGCGCAGATCCGCACGGTGGACCGCTCCGAGCGCATCCGCACCTACAACTTCCCCGAGAACCGGATCGCCGACCACCGCATCGGTTTCAAGGCCCACAACCTGGACTCGGTCCTCGACGGCAACCTCGACGACCTGTTCAACGCCCTCGGCGAAGCGGATCGCGCCGCCCGCCTGGCCGCCGAATAAGGCCGGGGGACAGCGGAAATGAACATCGCGCGGATGACGGCCGAGTCCATCGAGAAGGCCGTGCCCCTGCGCTATGCGCTGTGGCCGACCTCGGACGAGGCCGAGCACCGCGCGGAGCTGGCGGAACTGGCGGAAAGCCCCGAGCACGTCGTGCTGGTCGCCCGCACCGATGACGGCGAGGCCGTCGGCTACGCCGAGGCCAGCATTCGCCACGACTACGTGAACGGCTGCGACACCTCGCCGGTCGCCTTCCTCGAGGGCATCTACGTGGCCGCGGGCCATCGGCTGCACGGCCTCTCGGGTGAGCTCTGCGGGGCGGTCGAGGAGTGGGGCCGCGAGTTCGGCTGCACCGAACTCGGTTCGGACGCCCTGCTGGAGAACGCCGTCGCCCACCGCTTCCACCAGGCCAACGGCTTCGAGGAGCGCGAACGTGTCGTGTACTACCGCAAACCGCTGTAGAGCAGGGACCGGCCGCCATGCCCACCGCAGTCGGCGCGCGGCCAGCCGCGGAGTAAACCGGCATAGCATGACAATCGAAGATGGACGGCCAGTATCGTTTGCCAACGTGACCATTGATTTCGGGATGGTCGGGGTAACTCCCCGGGTACGTCCAGAATCGGTTGGGCACCCAACCGCAGGCCCGGATACATGCCGGTCGACGGCTCTGGGCCGTCCGCTGAAGTCCCGGAGAGGCGGGGGAGCATCGTGAGTCGGACACCGTTGCGGCCGGCCATCCGAGAGGCCACCGAGATCCTGGCGAACGCCGGGGTTCCCAGCCCCCACGCCGACGCGGAAAATCTTGCGGCACATGTGCTGGGAGTGGACCGCGGTCGGCTGGCACTGATGCCGATGCTCACCCCCGACCAGCTCGAGGAGTACCGCAAGCTGGTCGCTCGGCGCGCGGAACGCTTTCCGCTGCAACACCTTACGGGCACCGCCGCCATGGGCGAGATCGATCTCGCGGTCGGCCCCGGCGTTTTCGTGCCGCGCCCGGAGACCGAGCTGCTGTTCGCCTGGGCCCTGGCCCAGCTCGAACAGGTGGGCCACGAGCATCGGCCGATCGTGGTGGACCTGTGCACCGGCTCCGGCGCGCTCGCCCTGGCCATCGCCCATGCCCGCCCCGACGCCCAGGTCCACGCCGTCGAACTCGACGCCGAGGCCCTGACCTGGGCCCGCCGCAACGCACTGCAACTGGCCGACGAGGGCGACAACCCCATCGACCTGCACGCGGGCGACGTCACCGACCCCACGATCCTCGAACACCTCAACGGCAAGGTCGACGTGGTCGTCTCCAACCCGCCCTACATCCCCGAGGACGCCCAGCTCGACCCCGAGGTCATCGACCACGACCCCCACCGCGCCCTCTTCGGTGGCCCCGACGGTCTCGACGTCATCCGCCCCATGATCGCGACCATCGCCCGCCTGCTCCGTGAAAACGGCTCCACCGCAGTCGAACACGACGACACCAACGGCTCCGGCGTCGCGGCCCTGTTCGCGGCCGACGGCAATTTCACCGACATCATCGAACACCCCGACCTGGCTGGAAAGCCCCGCTTCGTCACGGCCCGCCGCACCGCGAATTGACCGTGACCCGCCGAAGACGATGGGTCTCGCCCATCCGGTGAGTGTGCGCGGCTCGGCCGGGTTCGGACGATGCTCCCGGGAATCCGCCGCGACCGTTCCGGATCGGCGAACGCGGTGCGGTACGCGTCCGAATTCGTCGACTCGGCCGCGAACGGATACTGCGCGAACCGCCTTCTGTCGCCGGTCCGCCCGAGGCATACCGCGCTCTTCGTCGGCTTTGTCCGGGCGGATGCGGTCGGTAACCGGTGGCGGTCGCGCACCGGATGCGGTGTCGGGAAGCCCGATGCGGCGGGGCTACTCGGGCGAGCCCTCGACTTGCACGCCGTTCCAGAAGGCGACGTGGTTCTTGATCTTGCGGGCCAGCGGGCTCGGGTGCGGGTAGTACCAGGCGGCGTCGGGGTTCTCCGCGCCGTCGACCGTGACGGTGTAATAGCTCGCGATGCCCTTCCACGGGCAGACGGTGTGCTTGGAACTCTCGCTGAAGTATTCGCTCCTCAGCGATTCCACCGGGAAGTACTGGTTGCCCTCGACCTCGACGGTTCTCGGGGCCTCGGCGATGACCGTTCCGTTCCAGATCGCACGCATCATGGGGTCGTGCCTCCTTCGTCGAGTCCGAGAATACGACGCAAATGCGTCCGAAACCCGGCGCGACAGTGGCGCGCAGAGCGTCCCGTGCCAAGATGTCTGCCGTGAGTACCGTCTACGACTGTGCCGATCCCGATTCCCGTGCCGCCGGTCTGAATGCCGCGCGCAGCACCCTGAAGTCCGGGCGATTGGCCGTCATTCCGACCGACACCCTGTACGGGCTCGCCGCCGACGCGTTCGACAGTCAGGCGGTGGGCGCGCTGCTGGCGGCCAAGCGCCGGGGACGCGATATGCCGGTGCCGGTGCTCGTCGGATCGTGGAACACGATCGACGGCCTGGTCTACTCCGTGCGCCCGCAGGCCCGGGAGCTGATCCGCGCCTTCTGGCCGGGCGGGCTGAGTCTGGTTGTGCAGCAAGCCCCTTCGCTGGCCTGGGATCTGGGCGACGCGCGCGGCACGGTCATGCTGCGCATGCCGCTGCATCCGGTCGCGCTGGAGCTGTTGCGTGAGGTCGGCCCGCTGGCCGTGTCGAGCGCGAACGTCTCCGGCCAGCCCCCGGCCACCACGGTGTCCGAGGCGCAGGCGCAGCTGGGCGAGCTGGTCGGGGTGTACCTCGACGGCGGCCCGGCCGATCACGCGGTCGCCTCCACCATCGTCGATCTCACCGCCGACACTCCGCGCATCCTGCGCGAGGGCGCGGTGCCGGTCGAGAAGCTCGCGGAGGTGCTCGGCATGTCGCCCGAGGAGCTCCGCCAGGACGGCGCGCGGTGACGGCCCGTTAGATGCTGTTGAGTCAGGGCGTATTCAGCCAGGGCGCGGTCGTCCCGCTGCGGGAGCTGCTGCTGGTGCTGCTCGTTGCCACGGTCGTGACATTTCTGAGCACGGGCGGAGTACGAGTGCTGGCCATCGGCTTCGGGGCGGTGGCCATTCCACGCGAACGCGATGTGCACGTCAAGCCGATCCCGCGCATGGGCGGGCTCGGAATCTATCTGGGCTTGCTCGGTGCGATTCTGTTCGCGCATCAGCTGCCGGCTCTGCGGCGAGGTTTCGACTATCCCAAGGACATTCCCGCGGTATTGGCCGCGGGCACGCTCATCGTGATCGTCGGCATCATCGACGATCGATGGGGTCTGGACGCGCTGACCAAGTTCGTGGGTCAGGTCACCGCGGCGGGGGTGATGGCAGTGATGGGCCTGAGTTGGGTAGCGATCTACAACCCCTTTACCAATGAGACGGTGGTGCTGGATCCGCTACAGGGCGGTCTGGTCACGGTCGGCATCACGGTCACCGTCGTGAACGCCATGAATTTCGTGGACGGCCTCGACGGTTTGGCGGCGGGTCTGGGCTTCATCGCGGCCGTCGCGGTCTTCGTGTTCACCGTGGGTTTGCTGTACGAGGTCGGTGGTTCCACCGACACGTATCCGCCCGCGTTGCTGGCCGCCGCGCTGGCCGGTGCGTGTTTGGGATTTCTGCCACACAATTTCTCGCCGGCCCGGATTTTCATGGGCGATACCGGCTCCATGCTCATCGGGTTGATGCTGGCCGCGGTGTCCACGGGCGCCTCGGGGCGAATTCCGCTGCAGGGTTACGGTCCGCGCGACATCGTGGGTTTGCTGTCGCCGCTGTTGCTGGTGGGTGCGGTGATCTTCATTCCTGTTCTTGATCTTGTTTTGGCGGTGGTTCGCCGAGTTCGCGCGGGTGTGAGTTTTTCCACTCCGGACAAAATGCATCTTCATCACCGTTTGCTGCAGATCGGACATTCTCAGCGACGCGTGGTGCTGGTGATCTATCTCTGGGTGAGCGTCTTCGCATTCGGCGCGGTTGGCACGTCATTGATCTCGGATCGCCGCTTGGTCGTGCTCGGGTTCGCCGCCGGATTGGTTTTCGCGCTCATCGTTACCGCGGTGCCCTCCTGGCGTGAGTTGAGAAACCCGACTCGCAAACCGCCCCACGATCGCGAACACGCCGCCGGGTAAGGTTGCTGACCGTGAGCACGCCTTCGAATCCCGGTCCCGACGCCCCGCTGCGCGCGGCCCTGCGCTACGGCCTCGACGGTTTGGCTGTGCTGGTTGTGGTTTCGGCGATCCTGTCGTCGATCTTCGCGGGCCTGCCCGGCCTGTGGGGAGCCCTGATCGGCGCCGCCCTGGGCGGCGCCTTCATCCTCACCACGGCCGCGTCGGTGCTGTTCAGCGCCAAGATCGAATCCGGCCTGCAGGGCATTGTGCTGCTCGGCAGCTGGGTCGGAAAACTGCTGCTGGCAGTGGTTGTCATCGCGGCGCTCAAGCAGTTCGATTTCTACAACCGATACGCGCTGTTCTTCACGGTGATCGCCGCGCTGCTCATCGTGCTCGGCGCGGAGACGTACGGTCTTCTGCGCCAACGCGTTCCGACCGTCGAAGTGGAGCGCGACCTGTAGTTTCCGGCTCCCGGACCTGCGGCGAAACACCGGTCACCACGTGTTTCGCCGACCCCCTACGCATTGTCGTAGATAACTTGATAAACTCTTTACCTGTAGCCAACCGAATCAACAGGGGGGGTCGCCTGAGACCCGCCTGAGAGCAGGTTATGCTTACAGCCGTACCGGGCCCTTCGGGTCACCGGTTCTGCACCGTCGACGATGTCGCCGACGCGCGTACAGACGCCAGGGCGTGACTGCCACAGCTGCTGACGAACTTCGAGCCGACCTGAGTCGACCCACCAGATCGTCAATGTCCGATCGAACCGCAGGAGAAAACTATCTCCTGCGTTCCGACCACGGGAGAGAACGCTGAGCGTCACCATTTTGGCGGGCGAGTTCCACGCGCCGTCACTCAACGACTTCTTCCCTCCAGCAGTGCTGTTCGAGGGGACGCCTTTCGAGCTCGACCGTTTGATGCTGATCCGCATCCTCATGGCGGCCGTTCTCGTGATCGTCATGCTCGCGGCTTTCCGTCGCCCGCAGCTGGTTCCGCGCGGCCTCCAGAATGTCGCCGAATACGGTCTGGTGTTCGTCAAGGAGCAGATCTGCGACGAGGTGCTGGGCAAGGAGTCCGGGAAGAGGTTCTTCCCGCTGATTGCGTCGATCTTCTTCGGCGTGCTGTTCCTGAACTTCTCCAGTGTCATTCCGGGCCTGAATATTTCATCGAACGCCCGAATCGGCATGCCGCTGGTGCTGGCCGTCGTCGCCTACATCACCTTCAACTATGTGGGCATCAAGAAGTACGGCTTCCTGAAATACATGCGCTCGTCCATCGTGGTGCCGAATGTGCCGCCCGCGCTGCATGTGCTGCTGATCCCGATCGAGTTCATCTCGACCTTCCTGCTGCGTCCGTTCACGCTGACCGTCCGTCTCATGGCGAACATGCTGGCCGGCCACATCATGTTGGTGCTGTTCTTCAGTGCCACCCAGTTCTTCCTGTTCGATGCCGTCACCTGGATGAAGGTGTTCTCGCCGTTCTCGCTGCTCGCGGGCTTCGGCTTCACACTCTTCGAAGTTCTGGTGATCTTCTTGCAGGCGTACGTCTTCGCGCTGCTGACCGCCGTGTACATCGGTCTCGCGCAGCACGCCGACTCTCACTGACCAACCGCACCAACACCAAAAACCTGCTACACGCGCTATCGGCGGGTGGGCGACAGAAAGGGAAACAACACTAATGAGCACCCTCTCGTACCTGGCTGCTGAAGTTGCCGAGTCGAAGGCCAAGGGCTACGGCGCCATCGGTTACGGCCTCGCCGCGATCGGCCCCGGCATCGGTGTGGGCATCGTCGTCGGTAAGGCCATCGAGGGCATCGCCCGTCAGCCCGAGCTGCAGGGCACCATCCGGACCAACATGTTCCTGGGTATCGCGTTCACCGAGGCCCTGGCGCTGATCGGTCTCGTCGCCGGCTTCATTTTCTGATTCCGGCAAAAGACTAGGAATCAACGATGAACAACATTGTGTTGCTCGCGGCGGCCGAGGAGGATATCAATCCCCTCGTCCCCAAGACCTATGACATTGTCTGGTCTGCGATCGTCTTCATCGTTATCGCCTTTGTCTTCGCCAAGTACGTCGTCCCGCGCCTGACCAAGGTGCTGGACGAACGTTCCGAGAAGATCGAGGGCGGTATCAGCAAGGCCGAGGCCGTGCAGGCCGAGGCGCAGGCCACCCTGCAGCAGTACCAGGAGCAGCTGGCCGAGGCCCGCCTCGAGGCTGCTCGCATCCGCGAGGAAGCCCGCACCCAGGGTGCGGCCATCCTGTCGCAGATGCGTTCCGATGCGCAGGCCGAGGCCGACCGCATCGTGGCCGCCGGTCACTCGCAGCTGGAGGCTCAGCGCCAGCAGATCGTGACCGAGCTGCGGTCCGAGCTGGGCCGCACCGCGGTCGACCTGGCCGAGAAGATCATCGGTCAGTCGGTGGCCGACGAGGCCAAGCAGTCGGCGTCGATCGACCGGTTCCTGCAGGAGCTGGACGCGAACGCCGGCATCGGGGTCGGAAGGTAACGAGCCGAAAGTGGGAAGCATGTACGCAGCGAGCCGCGAGGCGAGTTCCCGTGCGCGGGAAGCTCTTCGGGCCGCTCTGACCGGTAGCGACACCGTCGCGGCTACTACGGGGTCCGAGCTGTTCGCCGTTGTCGCCGTCCTCGACGACCAGCGTTCGCTGCGTGTGGCGCTCGCGGATAAGTCGGTGTCGAGTTCGGCGCGCGCCGAGCTGGCCGAACGCGTCTTCGGCGGCAAGATCAGCGGAACCACCCTGGCCGTGCTGACCACCGCGGTGGCCCAGGACTGGTCGCGCACCCGCGATCTGGTCGACACGCTGGTGCTGCTCGGCCGCGAAGCGCTGCTGCGCGCCGCGGAGGACCGCGGCCGCCTCGGCGCCGTCGAGGACGAGCTGTTCCGGCTGGGCCGCATCATCGATGACAACCCGGACCTGGAGCAGGCGCTGCAGGACCACGGCAAGCCGGCGGATGCCAAGCGTGCCCTGGTGCAGCGTCTGCTCGCGGGCAAGGTCGAGGACATCACCCTGCAGCTGGTCGAACAGGCCGTGCTGCGCCACAAGGGCGATGCCGGCCAGGCCATCGATGAGCTGTCCGATCTGGCCGCGTCGCTCCGGGAGCAGATCGTGGCGCACGTGCGCGCCGCGGTGGCCCTGACGCCGCAGCAGCGCGAGCACCTCGCCGCGTCGCTGCAGCGCATCTACGACAAGCCCGTCACGGTGCACGTGCAGGAGGACCCGACCTTGCTGGCCGGTGTCGTCGTGCGTGTCGGCGACGACCTGATCGACGGCAGCGCCATCGGGCGACTCCAGCGCTTGCGTCAGTCTCTCGCTTAGAGACGAACGCCGAGAAGCGCAATAACACACCGACATTCGAGACCACAGCGAGAGCAGGAAGAACATGGCGGAGCTGACGATCTCCCCCGATGAGATCCGTAGCGCGATCGAGAGCTACACCCAGAGCTACACCCCCGAGACCTCCATCGAAGAGATCGGTGTCGTCACCGACACCGGCGACGGCATCGCCCACATCAGTGGCCTGCCGTCCGCGATGGCCAACGAGCTCCTGGAGTTCCCGGGCGGCGTCCTCGGCGTGGCGCTGAACCTGGAGGACACCGAGATCGGTGCCGTCGTCCTGGGTGAGTTCGACACCATCGAAGAGGGCCAGCAGGTCCGCCGCACCGGCGACGTGCTCTCGGTTCCCGTGGGCGACAAGTTCCTCGGCCGCGTCATCGACCCGCTGGGCGCGCCGATCGACGGCCTGGGCGAGATCGAGGCCGACGAGCGTCGCGTGCTCGAGCTGCAGGCCGCGACCGTGCTGGAGCGTCAGCCGGTCGGTGAGCCCATGGCCACCGGCATCACCGCCATCGACGCCCTGACCGCCATCGGCCGTGGTCAGCGTCAGCTGGTGATCGGCGACCGCAAGACCGGTAAGACCGCGGTCTGCATCGACGCCATCATCAACCAGAAGGCCAACTGGGCCACCGGCGATCCGTCGAAGCAGGTGCGCTGCATCTACGTCGCGATCGGCCAGAAGGGCTCCACCATCGCGGGTGTGAAGTCCGCGCTCGAGGCCCACGGCGCGATGGAGTACACCACCATCGTCGCGGCCCCCGCGTCCGACTCCGCCGGCTTCAAGTGGCTTGCGCCGTACACCGGTTCGGCCCTCGGCCAGCACTGGATGTACCAGGGCAAGCACGTCCTGATCGTGTTCGACGACCTGTCCAAGCAGGCCGAGGCCTACCGCGCCATCTCGCTGCTGCTGCGCCGCCCGCCGGGCCGCGAGGCGTACCCGGGTGACGTCTTCTACCTGCACTCGCGTCTGCTGGAGCGTTGCGCCAAGCTGTCCGACGCGCTGGGCGCGGGCTCGATGACCGGTCTGCCGATCATCGAGACCAAGGCCAACGACGTCTCGGCGTTCATCCCGACCAACGTCATCTCCATCACCGACGGCCAGGTGTTCCTGGAGTCGGACCTCTTCAACAAGGGTGTCCGCCCGGCCATCAACGTCGGTATCTCGGTGTCCCGAGTCGGTGGCGCCGCGCAGACCAAGGCCATGAAGAAGGTCTCCGGTTCGCTGCGTCTGGAGCTGGCCTCCTACCGTGAGCTCGAGGCGTTCTCCGCCTTCGCCTCCGACCTGGATGCCGCCTCGCTGGCTCAGCTGGAGCGTGGCGCGCGCTGGGTCGAGCTGCTCAAGCAGGACCAGTACGCCCCGGTTTCGGTTGAGGACCAGGTTGTTTCGCTGTACCTGGTCGACGCCGGCTACTACGACTCGGTGCCGGTCGGCGACATCCGTCGCTTCAACGGCGAACTGCTCGAGTACCTGCACTCCTCGGTGCAGTCCTCCTTCGACGCCCTGCAGGGCGGCTCGAAGGTGCTCGAGGGCGAGTCCGCCGACGCCATCAAGAGCGCGACCGACAAGTTCAAGCAGGGCTTCCTGGCGTCCGACGGCTCGCGGGTCGTCGAGGCCGAGGCCGACAAGCTGGACCACGAAGAGGTCGAGTCTCTTTCCGTCACTCGCAAGCACGTCGAGAAGTAAGACGGGCACATGCGACTGACCGAATCGACGAATGAAGGGAGTGTGAACCGCTAATGGCAAGCGTGCGCGAATTGCGCTCCCGCATTCGATCTGTGAGCTCGATCAAGAAGATCACCAAGGCTCAGGAACTGATCGCGACCTCGCGAATCAGCAAGGCGCAGGCCCGAGTTGCCGCCGCCAAGCCCTACGCGGAGGAGATCACCAAGGTGCTGGCCGAATTGGCCAGCGCCAGTGGGAATCTCTCGCACCCGCTGCTCACCGAGCGTGAGAACCCGCGCCGCGCAGCGGTTCTGGTCATCACCTCCGACCGCGGTATGTGCGGTGGCTACAACTCCAACGTGCTCAAGCGCGCCGAGGAGCTCATGGTCACGCTGCGCTCCGAGGGCAAGGAGCCGGTGCTGTACGTGATGGGCGCGAAGGGCCTGACCTACTACACCTTCCGCAAGCGGTCGGTGAACGGGTCCTGGCTCGGCTTCTCGCAGCAGCCCAACTACGCCGACGCCTCGGCCGCCTGCAACCACCTGGTCGAGGCGTTCATGGCCGGCTCGGACGGCGAGGTCGCCACCCCCAACGGGGTCGGCACCATGGAGGGCGTCGACGAACTGCACATCGTCTACACGCGTTTCGTGTCGATGCTGTCGCAGCAGCCCGAGGTGCGTCGCCTGGCTCCGATCCAGGTGACGTTCGTGGACGAGGATTACGACATGGGTCCGGACTCCTTCACCGACTCCGAGTCGGCGGAGCTCAAGCCCCAGTACGAGTTCGAGCCGGACGCGGATCGCCTGCTGGGCGCGCTGCTTCCGAAGTACGTCAACACCCGGATCTACTCGTCGCTGCTCGAAGCGGCGGCATCGGAGTCGGCTGCGCGCCGCACCGCCATGAAGGCCGCAACGGATAACGCCACGGACCTGGTCAATTCGCTGACCCGGACCGCGAACTCGTTGCGCCAGGCGCAGATTACGCAGGAAATCACGGAAATCGTCGGCGGTGCCAACGCACTGGCGTCGAGCTCGGACCGCGACTAAGGCCGGGTGAGCTGTGCCTCAGGCGCGGAGGCGGCAGCTTGCGTAACCACGCAGCGCCAGCACAGCTCACTATCTAATACGGAAGAGAACCAATGACCGCAGCTACTGAAACTCGGGTTGGCACCGGCCGTGTCGCCCGCGTCATCGGACCCGTCGTGGACGTCGAGTTCCCGCGCGGTTCGATCCCCGACCTGTACAACGCCCTCAATGTGGACATCGCGCTCGCGTCGGTGGCCAAGACCCTGACCCTCGAGGTCGCGCAGCACCTGGGCGACAACATCGTTCGCACCATCTCGATGCAGCCGACCGATGGTCTGATCCGTGGCGCCGAGGTGCGCGACACCGGCAAGCCGATCTCGGTGCCCGTCGGTGACGTCGTCAAGGGCCACGTGTTCAACGCCCTCGGCGACTGCCTCGACACCCCGGGTCTGGGCCGCGACGGCGAGCAGTGGGGCATCCACCGCCAGCCGCCCGCCTTCGACCAGCTCGAGGGCAAGACCGAGATCCTCGAGACCGGCATCAAGGTCATCGACCTGCTGACCCCGTACGTCAAGGGCGGCAAGATCGGTCTGTTCGGTGGTGCCGGTGTCGGCAAGACCGTTCTGATCCAGGAGATGATCACCCGTATCGCGCGTGAGTTCTCCGGTACGTCCGTGTTCGCGGGCGTCGGTGAGCGCACCCGTGAGGGCACCGACCTCCACCTCGAAATGGAAGAGATGGGCGTCCTCCAGGACACCGCCCTCGTCTTCGGCCAGATGGACGAGCCGCCGGGCACGCGTATGCGCGTCGCTCTCTCGGCCCTGACCATGGCCGAGTACTTCCGCGACGTCCAGAACCAGGACGTGCTGCTGTTCATCGACAACATCTTCCGGTTCACCCAGGCCGGCTCCGAGGTCTCGACCCTGCTGGGTCGTATGCCCTCGGCCGTGGGTTACCAGCCCACCCTGGCGGACGAGATGGGTCAGCTCCAGGAGCGGATCACCTCGACCCGTGGTCGCTCGATCACCTCGATGCAGGCGATCTACGTCCCCGCCGACGACTACACCGACCCGGCGCCGGCGACCACCTTCGCCCACCTCGATGCGACGACCGAGCTTTCGCGCCCGATCTCGCAGAAGGGCATCTACCCGGCCGTCGACCCGCTGTCCTCGACCTCGCGAATCCTCGAGGCCTCGATCGTCGGCGAGCGGCACTTCCGGGTGGCCAACGAGGTCAAGCGAATCCTGCAGAAGTACAAGGAACTCCAGGACATCATCGCGATTCTGGGTATGGACGAGCTCTCCGAAGAGGACAAGGTCCTCGTCGGTCGCGCCCGTCGCCTGGAGAAGTTCCTGGGCCAGAACTTCATCGTGGCCGAGAAGTTCACCGGCCAGGAGGGTTCGGTCGTGCCGCTGGAGCAGACCATCGACGACTTCGATCGGGTCTGCAAGGGCGAGTTCGACCACCTGCCCGAGCAGGCGTTCAACTCCTGCGGTGGCCTGGACGACGTCGAGGCGGCCGCGAAGAAGATCGCCGGGAAGTAGTCACCCATGGCAGATATGTCCGTTGACCTGGTCGCCGTCGAGCGACTGGTGTGGTCGGGCCGGGCGAAGTTCGTCTCGGCCCAGACCACCGAGGGCGAGATCGGCATCCTGGCCGGTCACGAGCCGCTGCTCGGCCAGCTGGTCGAGGGCGGCACCGTGACCATCGTCTCGGATGACGACGAGCGCATCGTCGCGGCCGTGCACGGCGGTTTCTTCTCGGTCACCGCCACCTCGGTGCGCGTGCTGGCCGAGTCCGCCGAGTTCTCCTTCGACATCGACGAGGCGGCCGCCAAGGCCGTCGTCGCCGACGCCGATGCGAGCCCGGCCGCGCTGGCCAAGGCTCAGGGCCAGCTGCGCGCCCTCGAGAAGGCTGCCTCCGCGTAGTCTTCGGCACCGAAGCAAAAGGCGGCGGCCCCGGGGAAAACCCCGGGGCCGCCGCTCTTTTCACTTCCGCCACCTAGTTCCATGCCCGCGCCCGGCCAACAGCCGGGCGCGGGCATGTTTGTCACTCGAAGACGAGAATCGGCTTGATCGTGCCGCCGTGGTGGGCGTCCTCGAGCGCGGTGTCGATGTCCTCGAATTCGTAGGTCTTGCTGATCTTCTCGATGGGGAACTTGCCCTCGGCATGCCATTGCAGCAGCTGCGGAATGAACTTCTGCGGATCTCCGCTGCCCTCGATACAGCCGCGGACGGCCTTGCCGTTTCCGGTGAGGTGACCGATCTCCAGGTCCATGCTGGCCTCACCGAGGCCGACGAGTACCAGGGTGCCCATGGGGGCCAGGGCTTCCAGGCCCGTGGCGATCACGGGATTGAGGGCCGTGGTGTCGAGCGCGAAGTTCGCGCCGCCATCGGTCGCCGCGATGATCTGCGCCACCACGTCCTCGGCCGCGCCGTCGATGGTGACGTCCGCGCCCAGCTCCTTGGCCACGGCCAGCCGCGCCGCGGAAAGGTCAATGGCCACAATGGTTCCCGCGCCGATGGCACGCGCCGCCATGAGGGCCGACATGCCCACGCCGCCGACGCCGAAGATGGCGATCGAATCGTTCGGGCCCGGCTTCATGACATTGGCGACCGCGCCCGCGCCGGTCTGCACGCCGCAGCCGAAGGGGGAGGTGGCGACCAGATCCACGTTCTTGTCGACCACCACGACGCTGCGCGCCGGCACCAGCGCGTGGGTGGCGAAACTCGACTGCCCGAAGAACGCGCCCATCACGCGCTCGCCATTGCTGCTCAGCGGCGAAGTGAAATCCGAGCGGCCGCCCGACGTGTTCAGAATGACGAAATTCTCGCAATAGGGCGGAAGCCCGTTGACGCAGCGTGAACAGGTACCGCAACTGGCGTAGGTGAGCAGTACGTGGTCGCCTACTTCGATTCCGGTTACCTCCGAGCCAATTCGCTCGACGACGCCCGATCCTTCGTGTCCGAGCACGATCGGCAAATCGGCGGGAAACACGCCCTTGGTGACCAGGTCGGTGTGGCACACCCCGCTCGCGACGAGGCGCACCAGCACCTCGTTCGCGCGCGGGTCCTCCAGTTCGAGGGTCTCCATGGAGAACGGCTTATCCGCTCCCCGGGCCACCGCAGCGGTGATTTCCACGGAATCTCCTTCCAAGACATCCCAATTGTCCGGAGCATAAGAACGTGTTCCAGTTTTGGGCCATCTCGGATCCTACTGAGCGGGCCTGCCGTTGGGAACCGGTCGGCCGAGGCTGGTAAGCAGCAACGGATTTCCGATTCGTCGTGGCGAAATTGCGACCCGGGTAACACTGTGTGGTTAAATGCAATCGCCGGTCTACGGATGTGATCTGAAGCATCCCGCAAAGCCTCGGCAATCCAGCATTTTCAGCTTTACCTCCACGATGCACACTGCACGATGAGCGAGGGGTTGATGAGCGGGCTTCGTATTGGCAAATGGGGGGTGGCTGTCGCTGTCGTCGCGGTCGCCCTCGGATTCTTCTCACCGGGTGCGGCGAACGCGGATGTCACGGTTCCGCTCCCCGACGGGCATATCGAGGGCCCGGGCGTCAAGATCACCAGTCTCGGTGAGCGCGCGATCATTTCGCCGTCGCTGGCCGACAACGGCGCTGGTCGCACCTCCTGGGTGACGGGCAACGTCACCGCCGAGGTGGAAACCCCGGACGGCACGGTCGGACCCAATAACGGTCCGAAGAACTTTCCGGGCACCAACAACTCGGGCACGCACGGATCGTCCAACCTGACCACCGGCTACATCGTCGGATGCCAGGTGAACCTCGGGACCTTCAGCGCGAACTCGTCGTTCACGATCAGCGCCACCCCGAGTCTGTCGGGCGGCTTCAGCTTCCCGCTGTCCCCGGGGCAGGTGCAGTGGGTCGCGATCAACAACATCGAGTTGACCAAGAGCGGCAGCTACACCATCAACTATCAGGACATTCCGATGGAGATTCAGGGCTGCGGCGGTTACGCCCAGGCCCGCCAGGTCTCCGTAGTCGAGATCATCGGCGCGGACTACCACAAGGTCTCCCTCTTCGGTCAGCCGTTCAGCATCGGCTGACGAGACCACTCCGACGGAAGGGATCGCATGTACGGCAAGGCAATTCGCGTTCGGGGTGGCAGGGCCCTCGGGGTGGCGCTGACCGCGGTGGTGGTGTCCGGTCTCGGTTCGACCGGACCCGCGCACGCCGACACCTTCATTCCGCTGCCCGGTGGATCGATCACCCGCACGCTCGCCGACGGCACCACCATGACTGTCCGGATCACCGGGGAGTCGGCCAAGATCAGCGGCTCGATGGGTGACACCCCGATGCACCGCAATGTCTGGACCACCGCGGTGGCCAGCGTCGATCTCGACGGCCCGAGCGCCGGGAGCGACAACATCCAGATCAAGATCAGTCCGGGCTACATCGTCGGCTGTCAGGTGGACATCGGCGGACTGCAGAACGGGGCCAACGCCGGGGTGACGAACGATCCCAGTAAGGCCTCGTCATCCAATCCGTTCGGCGGGCTCTCCGCGACCCAGTCGCTGTCCGAGGGCATCACCGTCGGACCCGGTCAGGCCGTCGCGCGGCTCATGCTGGACCTCGAGAAGCCCGACGACTACGGCATGGAATCGCACAAGCGCTACAACAAGGTTGCCGGTCCGCACGCCAGCGTCAGCTGGCAGGACGAAGCCTTCGAGGTGAACGGCTGCGGTGGTTACGCCCAGGCGCGCTCGTTCGTGGCGGCCGAGGTGGACACCCCGAACTTCATCGGCAACCTCGTCCTCTACGGCGATCCGTTCACTATGGGCTGATATATCTTCTGCACCTCGCTGAACAGCGCATTCGTCACATTCGGTGGATGGCCGGACTTCGCCTTTCCGCGGTCGCTACTATCGACCGAAAGCGGGGCCCGGCCACTGGCCGGTTCGTGATCGACAGCAACGCGGATGTGAAGGGACGGAGCGGCATTGCAAACCGGGATGTGGCTTCTGATCATTCTGGTGTTGCTGCTTGTCGGTTTGGCCCTGGCCTCGACCTATCGCCTGATCATGCTGCGCCGCGGCGGCACCGCCGCGTTGCTGCGGGTATTGCCCGCGCGCGGGCACGGCGGCGGCTGGCGGCACGGCCTCATCCGCTACGACGAGGACACCCTCCTCTTCTACAAACTCTCGAGTCTGAAGCTCGGCCCGGATTCGTCCATGCGCCGGCTCGCCATCGAGATCGGCCCGCGGCGCTCCCCGGACGGCGACGAGTACGACATCATGACCGACGAGGTCATCGTCATGTGCTCCGACGGCGACGGTAGCTACGAACTGGCCCTGGACCGGGGTGCGATGGCGGCCTTCCTGTCCTGGGTGGAATCCCGCCCCTCCGAGCGCATTCGCCGCCGCCGCGCCGGCTAGCCGCGACGCGTTAGGCTCACCCTGTGAGCGTGCACCTGACTCGGATCTATACGCGGACCGGCGATGACGGTACGACCGGTTTGAGTGATTTCTCCCGGGTGGCCAAGACCGATCCCCGGCTCATCGCCTACGCCGACTGTGACGAAACCAATGCGGCACTGGGTGTGGCCATCGCGCTCGGGCAGCCCGATGAGCGGATGCTCGGTGTGCTGCGTTCCGTACAGAACGATCTCTTCGACGCCGGCGCGGACCTCTCTACCCCCGTGGTCGCCGAGCCCAAGTACCCGCCGCTGCGCATCACCCAGGACTACATCGACCGCCTCGAGAAATGGTGCGATGAGTTCAATGAGCCTCTGGCGCCGTTGAATTCGTTCATCCTGCCCGGCGGCACCCCCCTTGCCGCGCTGCTGCACACGGCACGCACCGTCGCGCGACGCGCCGAGCGTTCAGCCTGGGCCGCGGTCGACGCACACCCGGATGACACGAGTGCGCTGCCCGCCAAATACCTCAACCGGCTGTCCGACCTGCTGTTCATCCTGAGCCGCGTCGCCAATCCGGAGGGCGACATACTTTGGCGCCCGGGCGGAGACGCCGCGAGCACGGGAACGGACCACTAGGCTGACCCCCGTGAGTGAACGGTTTCTGGTGACCGGGGGCAGCAGGCTCGTCGGTGAGGTCGCGGTGGGCGGCGCGAAGAACAGCGTCCTCAAGCTGATGGCCGCCGCGTTGCTGGCCGAGGGTACGACCACCATCACCAACTGCCCGGACATCCTGGATGTGCCGCTGATGGCAGAGGTGCTGCGCGGTCTGGGCTGCGATGTCGCCGTCGACCACGAGACCGTGACCATCACGACGCCGCCGGAACCGAAGTACCACGCGGACTTCCCCGCGGTCACCCAGTTCCGCGCCTCGGTGTGCGTGCTCGGTCCGCTCATGGCGCGCTGCAAGCGAGCCGTCGTCGCGCTGCCCGGCGGTGACGCCATCGGTTCGCGTCCGCTGGACATGCACCAGCAGGGCCTGCGGCTGCTCGGCGCGACCTCGGAAATCGAGCACGGCTGCCTGGTCGCGCGGGCGGAAGAGCTGCAGGGCGCCCGGATTCGCCTGGACTTCCCGTCGGTCGGCGCGACCGAGAACATCCTGATGGCCGCGGTGCTCGCCGACGGTGAGACGGTCATCGACAATGCCGCGCGCGAACCGGAGATCGTGGATCTCTGCAACATGCTGGCGCGGATGGGCGCGAAGATCTCCGGTGCGGGCACCTCGGTGCTGACCATCGAGGGTGTGGACAAGCTGTCGCCGACCACGCACCGGGTGATCGGCGACCGCATCGTCGCCGCCACCTGGGGTATCGCCGCCGCCATGACCACCGGCGACGTGCGGGTGACGGGCATCAACCCCAAGCACCTGTCGCTGGTGCTGGACAAGCTGCGTTCCGCCGGCGCGCGAATCTCGTTCGAACCGGATGGTTTTCGTGTGGTGCAGGCGGATCGGCCTCGTGCCGTGAACTTCTCGACCCTGCCGTTCCCGGGTTTCCCCACCGACCTGCAGCCCATGGCCATCGGCCTGGCCGCGATCGCCGACGGCACCTCGATGATCACCGAGAACATCTTCGAAGCGCGCTTCCGATTCGTCGAAGAGATGATCCGCCTGGGCGCGGATGCCCGCACCGATGGGCATCACGCTGTGGTGCGCGGTATTCCGCGGCTGTCCTCGGCGCCGGTCTGGTCCTCCGACATTCGCGCCGGCGCGGGCCTTGTGCTCGCGGGTCTGGTCGCCGACGGTGTCACCGAGGTGCACGACGTCTTCCACATCGACCGTGGTTACCCGGATTTCGTGGAGAACCTGCGCTCGCTCGGGGCCGAGATCGAACGGGTCGGAACCACCGATTGAACAACCGGTGTCGGGACGTGTTCGCGAAAACCCGTCCTGAACAGGCGATTTGACATGCGAACAACCAACACGTAACTTATTCCAGGTCAGAGCGACACGGACACCGACTCCGGTGAGACGAGCTTCGCCTGATGATCACACTAGCTCCCACCAACCAGCCGATTTGGTTCTGCTGTGCGGATGGGGCTAAGCTTGAAAAGTTGCCTCACGATCGAGCGGGACTAAGAGCCCGGGAGATCGTTTGTGCGTGTGTTCTTTGAGAACTCAATAGTGTGTCGATGAATGTCAGTGCCAAATATTTTATTTGGTTCCAATCATTCTCACCCCCGTGAGGGTGGTTGGACATTAAGTCAGCTTAATTTCCGAGCTGGCGTTTGATTTTGCCAAGGTTTTCGGACTCTGGTTAATTCTTCCGATTTCATCCGTAAGGATGCGATTGAGAGTCTTCAACGGAGAGTTTGATCCTGGCTCAGGACGAACGCTGGCGGCGTGCTTAACACATGCAAGTCGAGCGGTAAGGCCCTTCGGGGTACACGAGCGGCGAACGGGTGAGTAACACGTGGGTGATCTGCCTTGCACTCTGGGATAAGCCTGGGAAACTGGGTCTAATACCGGATATGAGCAGCCTTCGCATGGGGGTTGTTGGAAAGATTTATCGGTGCGAGATGGGCCCGCGGCCTATCAGCTTGTTGGTGAGGTAACGGCTCACCAAGGCGACGACGGGTAGCCGGCCTGAGAGGGCGACCGGCCACACTGGGACTGAGACAC
>NZ_WRPP01000020.1 GCF_009760405.1 Nocardia terrae | reverse complement strand
CCTCCCGGGGTACTTTTCACCTTTCCCTCACGGTACTAGTCCGCTATCGGTCACCAGGTAGTATTCAGGCTTATCGGGTGGTCCCGACAGATTCACAGCAGATTTCACGGGCCCGCTGCTACTCGGGAGTTGCTCACGACAGCCAGATCGTTTTCGTCTACAGGACTCTCACCCTCTACGGTTGGCCGTCCCAGACCAATTCGACTAACGCTCTGGTTTCTTACTGTCGCCCGTTTCGGCAGAAACGGGAAGAACAATCCCACGACCCCGGCTATGCAACGACTGCCGTCTATCACACATAACCGGTTTAGCCTCTTCCGCTTTCGCTCGCCACTACTCACGGAATCACTGTTGTTTTCTCTTCCTGTGGGTACTGAGATGTTTCACTTCCCCACGTTCCCTCCACACGCCCTATATATTCAGGCGCGGGTAACACGACATCACTCGTGCTGGGTTTCCCCATTCGGAAATCCTCGGATCTCAGCTCGTTTGACAGCTCCCCGAGGCTTATCGCAGCCTACTACGTCCTTCATCGGCTCCTGGTGCCAAGGCATCCACCGTACGCTCTTACACACTTACTAACAAAGATGCTCGCGTCCACTGTGCAGTTCTCAAACAACACACCCACTCGGATGGGATATCAGGACTTACCGGCACAGCCGGCAGTTTCTCAGAAGATCCGAGTAGATCGTTTTTTGCCTGGAAAGAACGTCTGTTCTTTCAGGACCCAATAGTGTGTCGGTATATCCACCGCGACCAGTCACTGAGTACTGATCGAGTGCGATGAAGCTTGTCAGTGTTCCACCCATGAGCGTCCGCCGGACTACATGTGAGTCCGAAACGGTCTCTGCCAGAACAACTTCCCACCTGTGTGGGCATGTCTGGAGAAGTGCTCCTTAGAAAGGAGGTGATCCAGCCGCACCTTCCGGTACGGCTACCTTGTTACGACTTCGTCCCAATCGCCAATCCCACCTTCGACGGCTCCCTCCACAAGGGTTAGGCCACCGGCTTC